>NZ_CP093332.1:0-5286310 GCF_022637515.1 Buttiauxella ferragutiae | reverse complement strand
ATCGTGTGTTTTTTCGTTGGTATGCGTGATGTAACACGGTACTTGCGCAGGATGCTGGTTCACATTCCCCATGAACGAGAACACCGGCATCGGGTTATCGCCATGCTGTTTCGCAAGTACGCTGAAATCTATGGTGCGTGCATCGATGCGTGGAGGAGTGCCTGTTTTCAGGCGACTGACACGCAGTGGTAATTCACGCAGACGGCGTGAAAGCGAAATGGACGGTGGATCACCAGCACGGCCACCGCTGTAGTTATCCAGTCCGATATGAATTTTGCCATCCAGGAAAGTACCTACGGTCAGTACCACGGATTTAGCGCGGAACTTCAGGCCCATTTGCGTCACAGCACCAACGACACGATCGTTCTCGACAATCAGATCCTCAACAGCTTGCTGGAAGATCATCAGATTGGGCTGGTTTTCCAGCGCAGTGCGTACCGCCTGACGGTACAGCACACGGTCAGCCTGAGCACGAGTAGCCCGAACTGCGGGGCCTTTGCTCGCGTTTAGTATCCTAAACTGGATGCCTGCATGGTCGATAGCTTTTGCCATCAAACCGCCTAAAGCGTCCACTTCTTTAACCAGATGTCCCTTGCCAATACCACCGATCGCTGGGTTGCAAGACATTTGCCCTAACGTGTCGATATTGTGAGTCAAAAGAAGGGTTTGTTGGCCCATCCGTGCAGCGGCCATTGCAGCCTCGGTGCCTGCATGACCCCCGCCAATGATGATGACGTCAAAAGGATCTGGATAAAACATGGTACTGCCTCACGGTTTTGCAAATGGGGGATGACTGATTCCCGGGGTTGGCGATTCTACTTAACTTTAGCCTTTCGAGAAAGCCTTGGGATCCCCGGTAATTAAAAGAAGATCTTTTTTATTTAAAGATCTCTTTATTATGATCTCTTATTAGGATCGGCATGTTCTGTGGATAAGCGCTTTTATGGTAAAGAGATCAAGCGATTAAGAAGGATCGTTAGCTGTGAATGATCGGTGATCCTACGCAGTATAAGCTGGGATCAAAACGGGTACTTATGCACAACTCAAAAAGTGAACAGGAGTTGTTATTGGGATAACTACTGCTTAACCCAAGGTTTTAAGCATACTTATACACAGATAAAAGTGAGATCTTTACAAATCCTGGAGTAAATTCTTCCATGATCCGACCCAAATCTCGGCTGGATCTTCAGGAATATCGTGATCAAGGATGTTCACTTTCAGTAAAGAGCCAATTCTTTTAGCTCCGCACTCGGTCAAAAGGGTGTCGAGTTTCTCGATCGCGCCGCAAAAAGTGTCGTATTCACGACTACCAATCCCGACTGCACCATAATGAAGGGCACTCAGATCCGGGCGTTCTTCATTTATAGCGTCAAACAGAGGTTGCAGATTATCAGGAAGATCTCCTGCTCCATGAGTAGAAGAGACAATCAGCCAAATTCCACTGGTTTGCAGATCTTCTAACAATGGCCCATGCAGCGTTTGAGTACTAAAACCCGCTTCATCGAGCTTTTCAGCCAGATGTTCAGCCACATATTCGGCACTGCCCAGGGTACTGCCGCTAATCAGAGTAACTTCTGTCATTGCTGTCCACCTTTTCGAAACGATGGGCATTGTACGCTGTGTAACGCCTGCGATCTACCTGTGGATAATATGGGTATTAAAAATAACGCTTAGGGCTTGATGGTACGCATGATCGGGTTCTGGAGGGAGATCAACGTTTCAGTGGACTGAATTTCATCAATTGTTTGGATCTTGTTGATAAGTACCTGTTGAAGGGCATCTATAGATCGACACATCACCTTAATAAAGATGCTGTAGTGCCCCGTTGTGTAGTACGCCTCAGTGACTTCTTCCAGGCTTTCCAGTTTTGCCAGCGCAGAAGGATAATCTTTTGCACTCTTTAAAATGATGCCGATAAAGCAGCAAACGTCGTAACCCAGCTGTTTTGGGCTGATATCAATGCGTGCGCCAGTAATAATCCCGGCTTGTTTCATTTTCTCGACACGCACATGGATTGTACCTGGGCTAACGCCGAATTGCTTAGCCAGTTCTGCATACGCGGTACGGGCATTTGCCATTAATGCGTCAAGAATGCCGCGATCGAGATTGTCGATCTGATAATTATCCATCACTTTTTCCTATGATTAGTAACGATAGTTCAGATTTTATAGCCTTAAATTAGTCGATTGAAAACCAGTAAGGCTTTTTTATTGTTGATTATTGAATGTTATGCCGTGTTTGTTGCTTAATCATCGTCAGTAAAACAACACAATAAAGAGAAAGCCATGAAAACTGCCTACATCGCTAAACAACGCCAGATTAGTTTTGTTAAGTCCCACTTCTCCCGTCAACTGGAAGAAAAGCTTGGTCTTATGGAAGTCCAGGCTCCGATTCTTAGCCGCGTGGGTGACGGGACTCAGGACAATCTGTCTGGTTGCGAGAAAGCCGTGCAGGTCAAAGTGAAAACTTTGCCTGAAGCGCAGTTTGAAGTGGTGCATTCGCTGGCTAAATGGAAAAGAAAAACACTCGGCCAGCATGACTTCAGCGCGGGCGAAGGGCTTTACACGCACATGAAAGCCCTTCGTCCCGATGAAGACCGTTTGACCCCGATCCACTCTGTGTATGTCGATCAGTGGGATTGGGAGCGCGTTATGGGCGAAGGAGAGCGTCATCTCGGAACACTAAAGCAAACTGTAGAAAGCATCTGGGCGGCAATGAAAGCTACGGAAGCCGCAGTGAGCGAACAGTACGGTTTGACCCCTTTCCTGCCTGAACAAATCCATTTTGTTCATAGCGAAGAATTACAGCAGCGTTTCCCGAGCCTTGATGCCAAAGGCCGCGAACGTGCGATTGCCAAAGAGCTGGGCGCAGTTTTCCTGATTGGTATTGGCGGTAAGCTGGCGGATGGCAAACGTCATGATGTTCGTGCGCCAGATTATGATGACTGGTCAACGGCAAGCCTGGGCGATTTCAAAGGCTTGAACGGCGACATTATGGTGTGGAACCCGCTTCTGGAAGACGCATTTGAGCTGTCTTCTATGGGGATCCGTGTGGATGCTGAAACGCTAAAACGCCAGCTGGCAGTCACCGGTGATGATGATCGTTTGCAACTCGAGTGGCATCAGTCGCTGCTGAAAGGCGAAATGCCGCAAACTATTGGCGGTGGTATTGGTCAATCTCGTTTAGTCATGCTGATGCTGCAACAGCCGCACATCGGCCAGGTTCAGTGCGGTGTATGGCCTTCTGAAATCCACGCGAAGGTTGCGTCACTGCTGTAAAGATTAACGCCGCCAGCGACGCAGCAGGCGGCTACGCATCCCGGTATCAAAGCGCCAGATATGATCGAAAATGCGCATGATGCCGGGTTTGCCGTGTGTCGACATCGCCACTGCATGGAAACGATGTTGATGAATACGCTGGAGATCCTTTACCTGCGCCACCACCTCGTCAGGCAGGCGTTGCGCGATAAAGTCAGAAATGACCACCGCATCGGCATCATGCCATTCACTGCCCTGCATTTTTTCTGCGATCGCCCGGAAACAGCTGGCGAGATCCGTGCCGCCACGGAAACGCTGGCTCAGAAAACGGATCGCCTGTTCTATGCCATCTGCGCCACACACTTCATAACGCACCACTTCGCTGGAAAACAGCATGATGAAACAGCGGCGGTTATCTGCCAGCGCCACGCGCATCAGTGCCAGGCAAAAAGCTTTGGCGCATTGTTCGTTAAAACCACCCATTGAACCGGACGTATCAACGCAAACAATAAACGGTCCGCGCGGCTGTTCATCAAATTTCTGGTGAACAACAGGGCGTTCAACGACTTTCTCGCGCCATGAGTCGCCATGCAATCGGTAAGTCAGCAATTGTTTTTCCACCAGCCGACGGTAGAACTCGAATTCCAGTTCACTGATGCCCAGCGTGGCTAACTCCGGTGGCAGCAAACGCAAAATGTCATCGCTACGCTGTAGGCCATCAACCTGTTCAGGAACGGTGGCGGGCTCACGCACCAGCATGCGCCAGGTCTCAGTCGGCGCATCTTTTCTCGGCACCGCTTTCGCTTCTTTAGAGCGCCCAAGTTGCTCAGCCAGTTTCAGTAATTCCGGCTGGCTGGCAAGAAAATCACCGTACTGGACGATGAGCTGATAATCCCCGCGTTTCAGCGCACCGGCACTCATATCCCAAAGCCTGCCCGCAGCGTTATCGCTGTCGACCAGAACAGGTTCAAGCTGACCGCTGAGTGCCAGGCGCTGTTGCACTTCCGCGAGCAGTTGTTCACGCTCGTCTTCCAGCAACTGTTGGTTAAACGATGTGGTCTGAACCACCAGACTCAAGCGCCAGCGTTGCAGAAATAGCGTATGTTGCGCGGCTGTCAGGTGCGGCATTTCCTCCACCAGCGTTTGTGCCTGTCCGTAAAATGGTGAATCGACACTTTTCAGCAGAAGTAAAATTTCGGGAAGTTTTGCGGATAACTGGCTGGTAGAAAGTAATTGGCTTTCCTGATAGCAGATGACTTCGCGAGCCAGTTCTTGGGGCACTAAAGTGTCCTGCAAGCGCGCTTTTAATAACTCGCGCCAGCGTGGGATATCTTTGGTTACGGCGTTTTTCAGGCGTGGGAATTTCTCAAAGAACATGGCTAACTGCGGTCCAGCCAGCAGCGTGATAATGATCTCTTCTATTAATTCTCCCTCGCTAATCGCGAGGATGAGATCCAGTGTCTCAACACTGAGCATTAATGCCGCGCCTGCTTAATTTGTTTTGCAACTTCTTGCAGGCTGGCTTCTATTTTTCCTAGCCATTCATTATTGATAAACAGGCATTTTTGTTGATCGTTAAAACGTTCATGTTGTTGGTGGAGGGTTGCTTCCAGGGCTTCGAATTGTTGTTTGATCTCCTCCGGCATCGCTTGTTGCTGTTTACCCGGCATCACCAGCCGTGTGCCTTGCAGGCTAATGTCGCGCAGAACCAGATGCTGGCTGGAGTCGACTTCCATATTCAGTACCTGGGCAAAACCGATGCCATTGAGTTTGCCACGCAGTTCTCCACCTTTTATTAGCCATTGCGCACAGGCTTCACGGGAAATAGACACGTGGACAACTTCGATGTCGTGCAGTTTTAGCGGTTGCTGAAGCAGCAACGTCAGCGTTTCGCCGGTAAGGTTTTCTGGTAGCTGGTACTGCGGGCGGCGAGTGAACATCCCACCTTGTTTGGTCACAGTGATGGCTTCGCGGTCGCTATGCTGTTGTTGCAACTGAATGCGGCGCTGTACGATGGCTGCCAATTTAGCCAGCATTGAATTCTGCTGCCATGCGTGTCCGGTCATCAATATTTCAAGCTGTTGCTGCATCAAATTCATCGCAGCGGAGTCATGCCACAGGCAATCTTTAAGCAGGATCAAATCAATCGGTGCGACGGCATTGCGGCCACTAAAGAAGGCGCTGGCTTGCAGCAGGCGAATGGCTTTTTTCCAGCGTCGATCAGAAACATAAGGTGCGCCTGCAGCGTTCTCGAGTTGCTGGCGCAAGGTGAATATCAGCTCAAATACATTATCTGGCAACGCCACGGTGCCAATTTCTTGCTGCCACTGGAAATACTCGTCGTCGGTGATTTGCAGGTTTTCCGGAACCGGGTTGTGGTTCTCATCATGCTGACTGGTGAGCATGGAACGGAAATTGCCTTTGTCTTGCACTTTGTCGAGCCACAGACGGATCAGCATACGGTCATACAATGCTTCCAGGCTGCTGTCTGCTTCGGGCAGTTCATTGGATGCCGCTACCAGCAAACGCATGGGGATTTTGTCTTCGCTCGCGCCATTGCGGAAACGACGTTCGTTTATGGCAGTTAGCAGGGTATTGAGAATGGCGGGGCCGGCTTTCCAGATTTCATCGAGAAACACGATTTCCGCTTCTGGCAGATAACCGGCAGTCAAACGCTCATAGCGGCCTTCATCTTTTAAAGCCTGAATCGATAATGGCCCAAATACTTCTTCAGGGGTGGAAAAGCGAGTCATCAGGTATTCAAAGGCGCGCGCGTGCTGAAACGCAAACTTCAAACGGCGGGCAATTAAACTTTTGGCAATCCCCGGAGGGCCAAGCAAGAACACGCTTTCACCGCTAAGTGCTGCCAGTAAGCAAAGGCGCACTGCGTGTTGGCGTTCAAACAATCCTTTTTCCAGAGCCTGGCTGAGTCGTGAAATTCTTTCAGCCAATAAATGTGATTGAGCCATAATTAGCATTGCATCCTTACGCGGTGACCACTGATTGGGAAAGCGAGTATATATTATCGTTAATGGATTGATGATCGGCTCTTTTTTCCCTGACATAAATTAAGCCAGTTGTATTTAGGGGTACGATTTACTTGATTATCGTGCATACTGTGCGCCTTTTTGTGGGCCAAGGGACTAAGCACACGCTTTCGGGATTCCAACAAAAGATTAGTCTATGAGCGCTGATAATAAACAATCATTGCCTGCGATAACGCTGGCTGCAATTGGGGTAGTGTACGGCGATATCGGTACTAGCCCGCTTTATACCCTTCGAGAATGTCTGTCTGGTCAATTTGGATTTGGTGTTGAACGTGACGCCGTATTTGGCTTTTTATCTCTGATTTTCTGGCTGCTGATTTTAGTCGTTTCGGTTAAATACCTGACCTTTGTGATGCGTGCAGATAACGCCGGTGAAGGCGGTATTTTGACGCTAATGTCTTTGGCTGGCCGTAATACATCGGCAAGAATGACGTCGGTGCTGGTGATCATGGGATTGATCGGTGGCAGCTTCTTCTATGGTGAGGTGGTTATCACTCCGGCAATATCGGTGATGTCGGCCATTGAAGGGCTTGAGATAGCCGCGCCGCAGCTTGACGCCTATATCGTTCCGCTGTCGATAATTGTCCTGACACTGCTGTTTATGATTCAGAAACACGGTACCGGCATGGTGGGCAAATTGTTTGCTCCCGTGATGTTGCTGTGGTTCCTGGTGCTGGCGGTATTAGGTGCGCGCAGCATTATCGCTAACCCGGAAGTGCTTCAGGCACTGAATCCGGCATGGGCGGTGCATTTCTTCCTCGAATACAAAACCGTTTCGTTCTTTGCTCTTGGCGCAGTGGTTCTTTCTATTACTGGCGTTGAAGCGCTGTACGCGGATATGGGCCACTTCGGTAAGTTCCCGATTCGTATTGCGTGGTTCTCCGTGGTTCTGCCGTCACTGGTTCTGAACTACTTCGGCCAGGGTGCATTGCTGCTGAAAACGCCTGAAGCGATAAAAAACCCGTTCTTCTTATTAGCACCAGACTGGGCGCTGATCCCGCTGATGATTCTGGCAACACTGGCGACGGTTATTGCCTCTCAGGCGGTGATCTCGGGGGTGTTCTCGTTGACTCGCCAGGCTGTGCGTCTCGGTTACTTGTCGCCAATGCGCATCATCCACACCTCGGAAATGGAATCCGGGCAGATTTATGTGCCAGCGATTAACTGGCTCCTCTATATCTCTGTGGTGATTGTGATTGTTAGCTTCGAGCATTCGAGCAACCTGGCGGCGGCATATGGTATTGCGGTCACCGGCACCATGGTGTTGACCTCAATCCTTTCTTGTACCGTGGCACGCAAAAACTGGCACTGGAATAAGATTGGGGTATTGCTGATGGGCGCTGGGTTCCTGTTTATCGACATTCCGCTGTTCTCTGCCAATGCCGTTAAGATTTTCTCTGGTGGTTGGTTGCCACTCTGCCTGGCGTTGGTGATGTTTATCATTATGACGACCTGGAAAAGCGAGCGTTTCCGCCTGCTACGCCGCATGCATGAACATGGTAATTCACTGGAAGCGATGATTGCTTCTCTGGAGAAATCACCGCCGGTACGTGTGCCTGGGACTGCGGTTTATATGTCCCGTGCATTGAACGTGATTCCATTTGCGATGCTGCATAACCTCAAGCACAACAAAGTGTTGCATGAGCGCGTAGTGTTGCTGACATTGCGAACCGAAGATGCGCCATACGTTCATAACGTGAAGCGTGTTTCGATTGAACAGCTTTCGCCAACCTTCTGGCGAGTGGTGGCAAGCTACGGCTGGCGTGAAACGCCAAACGTGGAAGAGGTATTCCACCGCTGTGGCCTGGAAGGGCTAAGTTGCCGAATGATGGAGACATCGTTCTTTATGTCGCATGAGTCACTGATCATCGGTAAACGTCCATGGTATCTGCGCCTGCGTGGCAAACTGTTCCTCGCGCTGCAACGCAACGCCTTGCGTGCGCCGGACCAATTCGAAATCCCGCCAAACAGGGTCATTGAATTGGGTACTCAGGTCGAGATATAAAGCTAACGCCTCTTCAATCGAAGGGGCGTTTTTTTTTACCTGTTTGATTGCGCGCGCTCTCATTTGCCTCGTCGTGAAACAAGTCAGCGAAACGTTTCGATAGCGATCACATTTTCATAACTTCATGGTTGTTTTATCCACACACCTTTTCCTACACTTCATCTCAGCGAAACGTTTCGCTAGTGGAGTAAGAAAATGAAGAAAGGTACTGTTCTCAACGCTGACATCTCGTCCGTTATTTCCCGTCTTGGCCACACCGACACGCTGGTGATTGCCGATGCCGGGTTGCCCATTCCACGCAATACACCGCGTATTGATTTGGCACTGACTCACGGCGTACCGGGTTTTATGCAGGTCGTTGAAGTCGTAACGCAAGAGATGCAGGTTGAAGCTGCGATCTTAGCTTCGGAAATTAAACAACATAATCCCCAACTCCATGAAACGTTGCTCAAGCACATCGAGCAACTGCAACAACACCAGGGAAACACCATTTCTATTCGTTACATCAGTCATGAGCAGTTCAAGCAGCACACCGCTGATAGTCATGCGGTTATTCGCAGCGGGGAGTGTTCCCCGTATGCGAATATCATTCTCTGTGCTGGCGTAACTTTCTGAGGCCGGCATGGAACCGTTACTGCAATTAAAAGGTATCGATAAATCGTTCCCTGGCGTAAAAGCCCTTTCTGGTGCAGCGCTGAATGTGTACACAGGGCGCGTGATGGCGCTGGTGGGTGAAAACGGCGCAGGCAAATCCACCATGATGAAAGTGCTGACTGGCATCTATCAGCGTGATGCGGGTTCGCTGTTATGGCTGGGCAAAGAAACCACTTTTAATGGCCCTAAATCCTCACAGGAAGCGGGCATCGGTATTATTCACCAGGAACTCAACCTGATCCCGCAGCTCAGCATTGCGGAAAACATCTTCCTGGGCCGCGAATTTGTTAACCGCTTCGGCAAAATCGACTGGAAAACGATGTATGCCGAGGCCGATAAATTACTCGCTAAGCTCAACCTGCGCTTTAACAGCCAGAAGCTGGTGGGCGATTTGTCGATTGGCGATCAGCAAATGGTCGAAATCGCCAAGGTGCTGAGCTTCGAGTCAAAAGTCATCGTGATGGATGAACCGACCGATGCGCTAACCGATACCGAAACTGACTCTTTATTCCGCGTGATCCGCGAGCTGAAAGCTCAGGGGCGCGGCATTGTCTATATTTCCCACCGCATGAAAGAGATCTTCGAGATTTGCGATGACGTGACCGTCTTCCGCGATGGACAGTTCATTGCCGAGCGTGAAGTGGTAACGCTGACCGAAGATTCGCTTATCGAAATGATGGTCGGGCGCAAACTGGAAGAGCAATATCCTCGTCTGGATAAACAACCTGGCGAAATCCTTTTGCGGGTCGATAACCTTTCCGGACCTGGCGTACATGACGTCAGTTTTACTTTGCGCAAAGGTGAGATTCTCGGTGTGGCCGGTTTGATGGGCGCGGGTCGCACCGAACTCATGAAAGTGTTGTATGGCGCATTGCCGCGTACTGGCGGTTATGTGGCACTTGAAGGCCGCGAAGTGGTGACGCGTTCGCCGCAGGATGGGCTGGCAAATGGCATTGTGTATATCTCTGAAGACCGTAAGCGTGACGGGCTGGTGCTCGGCATGTCGGTTAAAGAGAACATGTCACTCACCGCATTGCGTTATTTCAGCCATAACGGCGGCAGCCTGAAACATAAAGATGAACAGCAAGCGGTGCAGGACTTTATCCGTTTGTTCAACGTCAAAACCCCGTCAATGGAACAGCCGATTGGCCTGCTTTCTGGCGGCAACCAACAAAAGGTCGCCATAGCCCGTGGCCTGATGACGCGCCCGAAAGTATTAATTCTTGATGAGCCGACGCGTGGCGTAGACGTTGGGGCGAAAAAAGAAATTTATCAGTTAATCAATCAGTTCAAAGCCGATGGGTTGAGCATCATTCTTGTTTCGTCCGAAATGCCGGAAGTGCTCGGCATGAGTGACCGAATCATGGTGATGCACGAGGGGCATCTCGGCGGGGAATTTACCCGTGAAGAGGCGACTCAGGAAATCTTAATGGCGGCAGCCGTCGGCAAGCTAAATCGCGTGAATCAGGAGTCTGTAAAATGAGTACCCAAGCTATTCCTGGCCGTCGCTGGTTCACTAAAGCGTGGCTGTTAGAACAAAAATCCCTTATCGCTCTGCTGGTGCTGATTGCGATTGTTTCGAGCCTGAGCCCGAACTTTTTCACGGTTAATAACCTGTTCAATATCCTGCAACAAACCTCAGTGAACGCCATTATGGCGGTGGGGATGACGCTGGTTATTCTGACTTCCGGGATTGACCTGTCCGTCGGTTCCTTACTGGCGCTGACGGGTGCGGTCGCCGCCTCGATTGTCGGTTTAGAAGTGAATGCACTGGTGGCGGTTGCAGGTGCGCTGGCACTCGGTGCCGCAATTGGTGCAGTAACCGGTGTGATTGTCGCCAAAGGGCGCGTTCAGGCGTTTATCGCCACGCTGGTGATGATGCTTTTACTGCGCGGCGTCACCATGGTTTACACCAACGGTAGCCCAGTAAATACCGGATTCTCTGACAACGCTGATGTGTTTGGCTGGTTTGGTATTGGCCGTCCGCTGGGGATTCCTACGCCGGTGTGGATTATGGGCGTTGTGTTCCTCGCGGCGTGGTACATGCTGCACCACACGCGTTTGGGCCGTTATATCTATGCCCTGGGCGGCAACGAAGCGGCGACGCGTTTGTCCGGCATCAGCGTTAACAAAGTCAAAATTATCGTTTACTCACTTTGCGGTCTGCTGGCGTCTTTGGCCGGGATCATCGAAGTGGCGCGTCTTTCTTCCGCACAACCCACGGCGGGTACCGGCTATGAGCTGGATGCTATCGCGGCGGTGGTTCTGGGCGGCACAAGCCTTGCTGGCGGGAAAGGGCGTATTGTTGGGACGCTGATTGGTGCGCTGATCTTAGGCTTCCTGAACAACGGGCTGAATTTATTAGGTGTTTCTTCTTATTACCAGATGATCGTCAAAGCAGTGGTTATTTTACTGGCGGTGCTGGTGGACAACAAAAAGCAGTAACAATCATAACCCTACAGGACATCTGAATATGAATATGAAAAAGCTGGCTACCCTGGTTTCTGCTGTTGCACTGAGTGCCACCGTTAGCGCCAACGCAATGGCCAAAGACACCATCGCGCTGGTGGTCTCCACGCTGAATAACCCGTTCTTCGTTTCACTGAAGGACGGCGCACAAAAAGAAGCCGACAAACTGGGCTACAACCTGATCGTGCTGGATTCGCAAAACAACCCGGCGAAAGAGCTGGCAAACGTGCAGGATCTGACGGTTCGCGGTACCAAACTGATGCTTATCAACCCAACCGATTCCGATGCGGTAGGCAACGCGGTGAAAATGGCCAACCAGGCTAAAATCCCTGTGATTACCCTCGACCGTATGGCAAACCAGGGCACCGTGGTCAGCCACATTGCTTCTGATAACGTGGCTGGTGGCAAAATGGCCGGTGACTTCATTGCTAAGAAACTGGGTGAAGGTGCGAAAGTTATCGAACTGCAAGGTATCGCGGGTGCATCTGCTGCGCGTGAACGTGGCGAAGGCTTCAAACAAGCGACAGCTGCCCACAAATTCACTGTTCTGGCGAGCCAGCCTGCTGACTTCGACCGAACTAAAGGCCTGAACGTGATGCAGAACTTGCTGACTGCGCATCCAGACGTGCAGGCAGTATTTGCTCAGAATGACGAAATGGCGTTGGGCGCATTGCGCGCACTGCAAACTGCCGGTAAATCCGACGTTCTGGTGGTGGGCTTCGACGGTACCGCTGACGGTGTGAAAGCAGTAGAAAGCGGCAAACTGGGTGCGACCGTTGCACAGATGGCTGACCAGATTGGCGTTATCGGGGTAGAAACTGCCGACAAAGTATTGAAAGGCGAAAAAGTCGACTCCAAAATCCCGGTTGAACTGAAGCTGGTTACTAAATAAGACGACATAAGAAAAGCAGGGCATCGCGCCACTCACTAATCTGGGGTGGCGCACTTAACTGGACTGATAAATATGAAAACTAAAGGCAAGCTCGTCGTCCTGGGCAGCATTAACGCTGACCATATCCTTAACCTCGAACATTTTCCGACGCCGGGTGAAACCGTGACCGGGCAAGAGTATCAGGTGGCGTTCGGTGGAAAGGGTGCGAACCAGGCTGTTGCAGCCGGGCGCAGCGGCGCAGACATTGCCTTTATTGCCTGTGTAGGTAGCGACGACACGGGCAGTCGCGTTTGCAAACAACTGGCAAGTGACAACATCGACACCTCGCCGATCAGCACTATTAAAGATGCTTCAACCGGTGTTGCGCTAATTTTCGTCAATAGCGCTGGTGAAAACGTTATTGGCATTCATGCCGGGGCTAATGGGGCATTAACGCCTGCGCTTGTGGCGGAACAGAATCAGAAAATCGCTGAGGCTTCCGTGCTTTTAATGCAGCTTGAGTCACCGCTGCAAAGCGTGCTGGCTGCGGCTAAAATTGCCCATCAACATCAAACCAAAGTTGTGCTTAATCCTGCGCCTGCCTGTGAGCTATCTGATGAATTGCTCGGGCTGGTGGATATGATCACCCCGAACGAAACCGAGGCAGAAAAGCTCACCGGTATTCGTGTCGAAAATGACGACGACGCTGCGGTTGCCGCTCAGGCACTGCATGCGAAAGGCATTGAAACCGTCATTATTACGCTCGGTAGCCGTGGTGTTTGGCTGAGTGAAAACGGTAAAGGGCAGCGCGTTGCTGGCTTTAAGGTCAAAGCGGTGGATACCATTGCCGCAGGCGACACCTTTAACGGCGCGCTGGTCACCGCATTGCTGGAAGATAAACCGATGGCTGATGCGATTCGTTTTGCTCATGCCGCCGCCGCTATCGCCGTGACGCGTAAAGGTGCGCAGCCTTCTGTGCCGTGGCGTAATGAAATAGACGATTTTTTGCAGCAGCAAGGATAATCATGGCCACCATGAAAGACGTCGCAAAAATGGCCGGGGTTTCGACTTCCACCGTTTCGCACGTCATTAATAACGACCGTTTCGTGAGTGATGCCATTCGCGCAAAGGTCGATGCTGCAATCAAAACGCTCAACTATGCACCTTCCGCTCTGGCGCGTAGCCTCAAGCTCAATCAAACGCACACAATCGGGATGTTAATCACCGCCAGTAGTAACCCGTTTTATTCTGAGCTGGTGCGTGGGGTTGAACGGAGCTGTTTTGAACGTGGATACAGCCTGGTGTTGTGTAATACCGAAGGCGATGAGCAGCGCATGAACCGCAACCTGGAAACACTGCTGCAAAAGCGTGTCGATGGTTTGCTGCTGTTGTGCACTGAAACACATCTTCCTTCACCAGAAATTATGAGTCGCTACCCTTCTATTCCGACTGTGATGATGGACTGGGCGCCTTTTGAAGGCGAAAGCGATGTCATTCAGGACAACTCGCTGCTTGGCGGTGAGACGGCGACTCAACATCTTATCGATAATGGCTATACCCGCATCGCTTGCATCACAGGCCCACAAGATAAAACGCCAGCGCGGTTGCGGCTTGAAGGTTATAGAAAGGCTATGAATCGCGCAGGGCTTGCTGTCCATGAAGGCTACGAAATCATTGGCGACTTTGAATTCCAGGGCGGCTTCACGGCAATGAATTCACTTCTTGCACTGGAAGAGCCACCGCATGCAGTCTTTACCGGCAACGATGCAATGGCTGTTGGGGCTTATCACGCGTTGTATCAGGCAGGGCTTAAAGTCCCACAAGATATGGCGGTAGTCGGTTATGACGATATCGAACTTGCCCGATATATGACGCCACCGCTCACGACTATCCACCAACCAAAAGATGAGTTGGGTGAGTTGGCCGTTGATGTATTGATACATCGCATGGCGCAACCCGCCCTGGAACAACAACGTCTGTTTCTGACACCAGAGCTGGTGGAACGCGGTTCAGTTTAACGTTTGATCATGTTGCGCCCATCTTTCGGACGTAACAGCAAGAACACCAGAGCAGAAACTAACGTTACAGCACCCATCGTCAGGAATGTGTAGTGGAACTGCTCGACGGTATTAATGCTGTCGATACCTTCATAGATCCTGAGCACTGCGGCACTCACCGCGACTCCAAGACTAATTGCCAACTGCTGTGTTACGGCCAGAACGCTATTACCGCTACTGGCGTTTTCATCGGTGAGGTCGGCAAGCGTAATGGTATTCATCGCGGTGAATTGTGTGGACATCGCCATCCCCAGAATAAATAGTGGCAAAATGAGCAGCCATACTTCCATTCCCGGCGACTGCAATGAGAATTGCCCAATCAGTAAGCCAATGATCAGCGTGATGCCCACTAATGTTTTCCGATAACCCAGACGACGCAATACTTGCGTTACGGTTGATTTTGCCAGCAGCGAACCCATTGCCGTTGGTGCCATCATGCAGCCGGCGATTAACGCCGAATAGCCAAAACCGACCTGTAGCATTAAAGGCATCAGGAACGGTACACAACCGGTTCCCAGACGTGACGCGAGATTACCGATGATCCCTACAGAGAAAGTTCTGGTGCGAAACATCGGCAGAGCGATAAGCGGTGTTGGGTGACGACGTGCGTGCCAGATATAAGCTGCCAGCAGAGCAAGCCCACTTAATATCGTCAGAATACCGATGTAACTGGCAACAATGCGTTCGCCGAATAACTCCATCCCGCTAGAAATGCACACCAGACTCAAGCCAAACAAAAGAAAGCCGGTCATATCAAAGCCACGCCGTGGAGTCGTAAAGTTTGGCATGTACTTGCGGGCATAGATAAGCCCGAGAATTCCGATAGGTATATTAATGAGGAAAATCCAGTGCCAGCTTGCCCATGTGACCAAAACGCCGCCGAGCAATGGGCCGAGGATTGGGCCAACAAGCCCTGGCATGGTGACGAAGTTTAAAACGGGCAGTAATTCGCTGCGCGGATAGGCGCGTAATAATGCTAAACGGGCAACCGGCATCATCATCGCACCACCAATCCCTTGTATTACACGGAAGACAACCAATTCACCGAGTGAACTGGACATCGCGCAGGCGAACGAGCCTAGAGTAAAGAGGGAAACTGCGACCATAAACACGCGTCGTGTTCCGAAGCGGTCGGCCAGCCAACCGCTGACGGGAATCAACATCGCAACGGTAAGGGTGTAGCTGATTATCGCGGATTGCATTGCCAGCGGCGAACGGCCAAGGCTATGGGCAATTGCGGGTAACGCGGTATTCAGAATTGTGGCATCCAGCGCCTGCATAAAGAAAGCCATCGCCGCAATCCACGGTAACCCGGCCATACTGCGAGCTGTTTTGGTCATTTTTGTCCTGATGTTTTAAGGCACTCAGGAGAACGTGAGACTTTACCCGTGTTCGAAGGGTTCTTTCAATAGATCCTGACCAGCGACTAATGCGGCCTGGCTATCACCCCGGGTAATGGCATCAACGATTGCCTGGTGCAAATCGAGCTTGATAACTTCTTTATCGGTTATAGCAGTAAAGTAATTGTAATAAATAGAACGGAATAAGTTAGCGAATGAACAGAGGAATGGGTTACCACTCATTGCATAGATTTGCTCGTGATAGGCCATATCAACTTCTATCCAGCGTTGACGATCAAATGCGCCTTTCAATTTAACCATCTCTGCCATCATTTCGTTGAGAAAAGCTTTTTGTTCTTCAGTTCCATTAATGGCGGCCATGGCACAAGCTTGTGGTTCCAGGCTATTACGCATAACAAGGAAGTATTCCACCACATCATTAAAGTTCTCTTCTGTCATCCACCAGGTGAGCAGTTCCTTATCAAGGAAGTTCCAGTGGCTGCGAGGCATAACGCGAGTGCCAATACGAGGGCGGGGGAGAACCATTCCTTTAGCTGTTAATGTCTTTACTGCCTCTCGTACCGCTGTGCGACTAACACCGAATAGCTCACCCAATTCGATTTCACCGGGCAAGATGCTGCCGGCTTCGTACTCACCCCGGAGAATGCGTTGTGCTAGTTTTTCCGCAAGAACATAGGAAAGGTTCTTTTGAGCGGCGAGTTGTTGTGCAGAGAGAGACATAAATGCAATTCCTTTAGCTTTGTTTCTATTAGTAGTATGCCATCTGGTCTGCATTTCTGATGTTTAAAACAGCAAATATCCCGTATTAGCTGGCTTTTGTAGTTCTTTTGGCGAAAAAAAAGGCGTCTGGTAATCTTTTTGCAATAAACACTTGTCAGCTCCCAGAAAATCCCTATACTGCGCCTCCACTGACACGGCACAACGGCTTACAAACCGGCCCGTCAGCCAGATGAAAAGCGAAAATAAACGCTTGACTCTGAAAGAGGAAAGCGTAATATACGCCACCTCGAGTTAGCAAGCGAAAGCGCCTAACTCACTGCTCTTTAACAATTTATCAGACAATCTGTGTGGGCACTCGCAGGATTGATATCTCAGATACCTTCGGGTATCAAAAAAATATCAAGTCTTGAAGAGTGACCAAGCAGTAATTCATTTAAGTGAATTATTACGAAAGTTAATTTTTGAGCACCGCTTCACGAGTTGAAGCAAATCAAGCTTTTAATTGAAGAGTTTGATCATGGCTCAGATTGAACGCTGGCGGCAGGCCTAACACATGCAAGTCGAGCGGTAGCACAGGGAGCTTGCTCCTGGGTGACGAGCGGCGGACGGGTGAGTAATGTCTGGGAAACTGCCTGATGGAGGGGGATAACTACTGGAAACGGTAGCTAATACCGCATAACGTCTTCGGACCAAAGAGGGGGACCTTCGGGCCTCTTGCCATCAGATGTGCCCAGATGGGATTAGCTAGTAGGTGAGGTAATGGCTCACCTAGGCGACGATCCCTAGCTGGTCTGAGAGGATGACCAGCCACACTGGAACTGAGACACGGTCCAGACTCCTACGGGAGGCAGCAGTGGGGAATATTGCACAATGGGCGCAAGCCTGATGCAGCCATGCCGCGTGTATGAAGAAGGCCTTCGGGTTGTAAAGTACTTTCAGCGAGGAGGAAGGCGTTAAGGTTAATAACCTTGGCGATTGACGTTACTCGCAGAAGAAGCACCGGCTAACTCCGTGCCAGCAGCCGCGGTAATACGGAGGGTGCAAGCGTTAATCGGAATTACTGGGCGTAAAGCGCACGCAGGCGGTCTGTCAAGTCGGATGTGAAATCCCCGGGCTCAACCTGGGAACTGCATTCGAAACTGGCAGGCTAGAGTCTTGTAGAGGGGGGTAGAATTCCAGGTGTAGCGGTGAAATGCGTAGAGATCTGGAGGAATACCGGTGGCGAAGGCGGCCCCCTGGACAAAGACTGACGCTCAGGTGCGAAAGCGTGGGGAGCAAACAGGATTAGATACCCTGGTAGTCCACGCCGTAAACGATGTCGACTTGGAGGTTGTTCCCTTGAGGAGTGGCTTCCGGAGCTAACGCGTTAAGTCGACCGCCTGGGGAGTACGGCCGCAAGGTTAAAACTCAAATGAATTGACGGGGGCCCGCACAAGCGGTGGAGCATGTGGTTTAATTCGATGCAACGCGAAGAACCTTACCTACTCTTGACATCCAGAGAATTCGGCAGAGATGCCTTAGTGCCTTCGGGAACTCTGAGACAGGTGCTGCATGGCTGTCGTCAGCTCGTGTTGTGAAATGTTGGGTTAAGTCCCGCAACGAGCGCAACCCTTATCCTTTGTTGCCAGCGGTTCGGCCGGGAACTCAAAGGAGACTGCCAGTGATAAACTGGAGGAAGGTGGGGATGACGTCAAGTCATCATGGCCCTTACGAGTAGGGCTACACACGTGCTACAATGGCGCATACAAAGAGAAGCGACCTCGCGAGAGCAAGCGGACCTCATAAAGTGCGTCGTAGTCCGGATCGGAGTCTGCAACTCGACTCCGTGAAGTCGGAATCGCTAGTAATCGTAGATCAGAATGCTACGGTGAATACGTTCCCGGGCCTTGTACACACCGCCCGTCACACCATGGGAGTGGGTTGCAAAAGAAGTAGGTAGCTTAACCTTCGGGAGGGCGCTTACCACTTTGTGATTCATGACTGGGGTGAAGTCGTAACAAGGTAACCGTAGGGGAACCTGCGGTTGGATCACCTCCTTACCTAATAGATACGAACTTGCGTAGTGCTCACACAGATTGTCTGATAGAAGTAAATGAGCAAAAAGCGATATCCTGCAAAGGATTATTCGTGTCCCCATCGTCTAGAGGCCCAGGACACTGCCCTTTCACGGCTGTAACAGGGGTTCGAATCCCCTTGGGGACGCCATCTCCGATAATGTGTGAAAGACATTATCACCGAATATCTCAAAACTGACTTTCGAGTCACGTTTGAGATATTGCTCTTTAAAAATCCGGAACAAGCTGAAAATTGAAACGACATGTCGTCTCATTCCTCCGTAATAAGGAATGGGAATACGATATGTTCGAGTCTCTCAAATTTTCACAACATACGATTGTGTCTTACGAGACATCTTCGGGTTGTGAGGTTAAGCGACTAAGCGTACACGGTGGATGCCCTGGCAGTCAGAGGCGATGAAGGACGTGCTAATCTGCGATAAGCGTCGGTAAGGTGATATGAACCGTTATAACCGACGATTTCCGAATGGGGAAACCCAGTGCAATTCGTTGCACTATCGTTAAGTGAATACATAGCTTAACGAAGCGAACCGGGGGAACTGAAACATCTAAGTACCCCGAGGAAAAGAAATCAACCGAGATTCCCCCAGTAGCGGCGAGCGAACGGGGAGCAGCCCAGAGTCTGAATCAGTTTGTGTATTAGTGGAAGCGTCTGGAAAGTCGCAGGGTACAGGGTGATACTCCCGTACACAAAAATACACATACTGTGAACTCGAAGAGTAGGGCGGGACACGTGGTATCCTGTCTGAATATGGGGGGACCATCCTCCAAGGCTAAATACTCCTGACTGACCGATAGTGAACCAGTACCGTGAGGGAAAGGCGAAAAGAACCCCGGCGAGGGGAGTGAAACAGAACCTGAAACCGTGTACGTACAAGCAGTGGGAGCCTCTTTTATGGGGTGACTGCGTACCTTTTGTATAATGGGTCAGCGACTTATATTCTGTAGCAAGGTTAACCGTATAGGGGAGCCGCAGGGAAACCGAGTCTTAACTGGGCGTTAAGTTGCAGGGTATAGACCCGAAACCCGGTGATCTAGCCATGGGCAGGTTGAAGGTTGGGTAACACTAACTGGAGGACCGAACCGACTAATGTTGAAAAATTAGCGGATGACTTGTGGCTGGGGGTGAAAGGCCAATCAAACCGGGAGATAGCTGGTTCTCCCCGAAAGCTATTTAGGTAGCGCCTCGTGAACTCATCTTCGGGGGTAGAGCACTGTTTCGGCTAGGGGGCCATCCCGGCTTACCAACCCGATGCAAACTCCGAATACCGAAGAATGTTATCACGGGAGACACACGGCGGGTGCTAACGTCCGTCGTGAAGAGGGAAACAACCCAGACCGCCAGCTAAGGTCCCAAAGTCATGGTTAAGTGGGAAACGATGTGGGAAGGCACAGACAGCCAGGATGTTGGCTTAGAAGCAGCCATCATTTAAAGAAAGCGTAATAGCTCACTGGTCGAGTCGGCCTGCGCGGAAGATGTAACGGGGCTAAACCATGCACCGAAGCTGCGGCAGCGACGCTTATGCGTTGTTGGGTAGGGGAGCGTTCTGTAAGCCGTTGAAGCTGGACTGTGAGGTCTGGTGGAGGTATCAGAAGTGCGAATGCTGACATAAGTAACGATAAAGCGGGTGAAAAACCCGCTCGCCGGAAGACCAAGGGTTCCTGTCCAACGTTAATCGGGGCAGGGTGAGTCGACCCCTAAGGCGAGGCCGAAAGGCGTAGTCGATGGGAAACAGGTTAATATTCCTGTACTCGGTGTTACTGCGAAGGGGGGACGGAGAGGGCTATGTTAGCCGGGCGACGGTTGTCCCGGTTTAAGCATGTAGGCGGAGAGTTTAGGTAAATCCGGACTCTTATTCAACGCTGAGGTGTGATGACGAGGTACTACGGTACTGAAGTAACAAATGCCGCACTTCCAGGAAAAGCCTCTAAGCATCAGGTAACATCAAATCGTACCCCAAACCGACACAGGTGGTCAGGTAGAGAATACCAAGGCGCTTGAGAGAACTCGGGTGAAGGAACTAGGCAAAATGGTGCCGTAACTTCGGGAGAAGGCACGCTGTCGGTAGGTGAAGTCCCTTGCGGATGGAGCTGAAGGCAGTCGAAGATACCAGCTGGCTGCAACTGTTTATTAAAAACACAGCACTGTGCAAACACGAAAGTGGACGTATACGGTGTGACGCCTGCCCGGTGCCGGAAGGTTAATTGATGGGGTTAAGCGCAAGCTGAAGCTCTTGATCGAAGCCCCGGTAAACGGCGGCCGTAACTATAACGGTCCTAAGGTAGCGAAATTCCTTGTCGGGTAAGTTCCGACCTGCACGAATGGCGTAATGATGGCCAGGCTGTCTCCACCCGAGACTCAGTGAAATTGAAATCGCTGTGAAGATGCAGTGTACCCGCGGCAAGACGGAAAGACCCCGTGAACCTTTACTATAGCTTGACACTGAACACTGGTCCTTGATGTGTAGGATAGGTGGGAGGCTTTGAAGCGAGGACGCCAGTTCTTGTGGAGCCAACCTTGAAATACCACCCTTTAATGGCTGGTGTTCTAACGTAGACCCGTAATCCGGGTTGCGGACAGTGTCTGGTGGGTAGTTTGACTGGGGCGGTCTCCTCCTAAAGCGTAACGGAGGAGCACGAAGGTTAGCTAATCACGGTCGGACATCGTGAGGTTAGTGCAAAGGCATAAGCTAGCTTGACTGCGAGAGTGACGGCTCGAGCAGGTGCGAAAGCAGGTCTTAGTGATCCGGTGGTTCTGAATGGAAGGGCCATCGCTCAACGGATAAAAGGTACTCCGGGGATAACAGGCTGATACCGCCCAAGAGTTCATATCGACGGCGGTGTTTGGCACCTCGATGTCGGCTCATCACATCCTGGGGCTGAAGTAGGTCCCAAGGGTATGGCTGTTCGCCATTTAAAGTGGTACGCGAGCTGGGTTTAGAACGTCGTGAGACAGTTCGGTCCCTATCTGCCGTGGGCGCTGGAGAATTGAGGGGGGCTGCTCCTAGTACGAGAGGACCGGAGTGGACGCATCACTGGTGTTCGGGTTGTCATGCCAATGGCATTGCCCGGTAGCTAAATGCGGAAAAGATAAGCGCTGAAAGCATCTAAGCGCGAAACTTGCCCCGAGATGAGTTCTCCCTGACCCTTTAAGGGTCCTGAAGGAACGTTGAAGACTACGACGTTGATAGGCTGGGTGTGTAAGCGTAGCGATACGTTGAGCTAACCAGTACTAATGATCCGTGAGGCTTAACCTTACAACACCGAAGGTGTTTTGGTTGAGAGACTAAGATATTTGATTTTCAGCTTGAACCGAGATTAAGTTGATGGTTGTGTGGATAACACAACGGTTAACAAAACAGAATATGCCTGGCGGCACTAGCGCGGTGGTCCCACCTGACCCCATGCCGAACTCAGAAGTGAAACGCCGTAGCGCCGATGGTAGTGTGGGGTCTCCCCATGCGAGAGTAGGGAACTGCCAGGCTCCAATTAAGCAAAAAGTCCTGTACTGACGTACAGGGCTTTTTGCTGTCTGCAATTTATAGAAAGATACCCACGAGAACGTAGGCAATACTCACTTCTTAAGCCAGTCAGCAATAAAATCAGCAATCTGAATGGGTGAGTTGATATCCAGTACGGGAAGCGACACATTTGGTAGCGGTACGTCACTCGAAATGGCAATAACATTCCTATCTATTTTCAGCTCATCAACGCTATGCGTTAGTCCTGCCCTGTAAAGCAGGATCTTAGGTATCTCTTCATGCTTAAAACCTTCAACCAATATCAAATGAAGTGAGCTGGAATCCATTCTGCTGGCGAGCCAATGCAAATCCAGTTCTTCTTGCTCAGGTGTTTCAGTCATTAATGCCCAACGATTCTTGTTGGCTACTATCGTTTGGTCCGCCCCAGCTTTCCGCAATTCGTAACTGTCTTTTCCTGGTTTATCGACATCCACATCATGATGAGTATGTTTGATTAACCCAGGGCGGATCCCTCGTTCATTGAGTAAAGGGATCAGTTTCTTAAGAAGTGTTGTTTTACCTGTGCCACTCCAGGCGGCAATCGCGAGTAGAGGAATCATCTATTTATGCTCCCATTGGGCGAGATCTTCAGGTGAATTCACGTTGATGAAGTTATTCATCTGATCCTGGAATCGAACGCTGTGCCCACCAGACTCTCGGAGAAAAAACATTACCCGTCGTTCTCCCGAAGCCAGATAGTTTTCCAGGGATACAGCGAGTTTCTTATGTATAAGAGCGATGGTTGGATGGTCACGTTCCCCATCATTTACCCACACGGCACGGGAAGCCCCTTTCTGCTCCCAAAGTTTGCATGCCAGATCGTCGGGAATGTTGGGTGTATCGCAAGGACAAAACAAAAACCACTCGCTATCGAGGTTCTGCATTGCCGATAGCATTCCAGCCAATGGCCCTGGGTAATCAGGTAATGTGTCACTGAGAACGCGTAATCCAATAGATTGATATATTTCGATATTTCTATTCGCACTGATCACCACATTGCTGACTTGAGAGGTGAGCTTTCTGGTGACATGCTCAAATAATGGTAGGCCATTGAAGTATATTAGTCCCTTATCGTTACCCCCCATTCTTGTGGCTCTTCCTCCGGACAGCACCACACCAGTCACTTCCGTTAAACATCTCACTAATATCGCCTCTTTTAATGTGGGTTTGAGCCTGCTAACGTGTGACATCTCGCATGTGAAAGGAGCACAATCATGAAATGCAAACGTCTTAACGAACTGCTCGAGCTACTTCAGCCAGCATGGCAGAAAGAGCCAGACCTCAACTTGATTCAATTTTTGCAGAAACTCAGTAAAGAGTCAGGTTATACCGGTGAATTAACCGATCTCACTGATGACGTGCTTATTTATCAGCTGAAAATGCGTGATTCGGCAAAAGACGCTGTTATTCCTGGCATTCAGAAAGACTATGAAGAAGACTTTAAGACCGCATTGTTACGTGCCCGTGGTGTAATTAAAGAGTAAAAGCTTGTAAGCCGCGCCACTTTGACAGCGATGAAATGTTATCCTCAACTATCCGTATTTACAGTCGGTTGCCTGGATGACAGACAGCAGCGCTTTCAATTTTCAAACACTACATCCGGATACCATCATGGACGCCTTGTTCGAACAAGGTATACGGGTGGATTCCGGCTTGACCCCATTAAACAGTTTTGAAAACCGCGTCTACCAGTTTCAGGACGAGGATCGTAAACGTTATGTGGTTAAGTTTTATCGCCCCTATCGTTGGTCACCTGAGCAAATAGAAGAAGAGCATCAGTTTGCGCTTGAGTTACAAGCTGATGAGGTTCCGGTTGCGGCCCCCTTGCATCTCAATGGCAACACCTTACTACGCCATAATGGCTTTATGTATGCTGTGTTCCCGAGTTTGGGGGGAAGGCAGTACGAAACGGATAACCTTGATCAGATGGAATGGGTTGGCCGTTATCTTGGCCGTATCCATCAAACAGGGCGTCGTAAGCCATTTTCTGCGCGCCCTGATATGGGCTTAAATGAATACTTATTTGAGCCGCGTGAAATATTTGAGCAGACGCATTTGATTCCATCAGCCCTGAAGAAGAGTTTTCTCAACGCCACCGATGCGTTAATAGCAGAAATTCAACTTCATTGGCATACCGATTTTCAGCCATTACGACTACATGGTGATTGCCATCCAGGGAATATTCTCTGGCGCGATGGTCCTTTGTTTGTCGATCTGGATGATGCCCGAAATGGCCCGGCAGTTCAGGATATCTGGATGCTTCTCAATGGTGACAAAGCCGAACAGAGAATGCAGCTAGAAATGATTGTCGAGGCATATGAAGAGTTTGCCTCATTTGATTCAGACGAAATTGCACTCATAGAACCTTTACGAGCAATGCGTATGGTTTATTATCTCGCGTGGATAATTCGGCGCTGGGATGACCCTGCTTTCCCCAGAAATTTTCCCTGGATTACAGACGAAGATTACTGGCGGGGACAAACTGCGACTTTTAAAGAGCAGGTACGGGTTCTACGTGAACCACCACTAACATTAACGCCAATGTATTAATCAGTATTTATTCAGGAGAGATTCAATGATGAAAAAGATTTGGCTGGCGCTGGCGGGGATGATCCTGGCATTCAGCGTGTCTGCTGCACAGTTTAAAGATGGAAAAGAGTTTATCACTTTAGAAAAACCTGTCGCCGGTGAGCCGCAAGTTTTAGAGTTTTTCTCCTTCTATTGCCCACACTGCTATCAGTTTGAAGAAGTTCTTCATGTCTCTGATAATGTGAAGAAAAAGCTGCCAGAAGGCACTAAGATGACAAAGTACCATGTTGAGTTCCTGGGCCCATTGGGCAAGGATTTAACTCAGGCATGGGCTGTTGCACTGGCATTGGGCGTGGAAGACAAAATTACCGCTCCAATGTTTGAAGCTGTGCAGAAAACTCAGACTATCCAAAATGTTGCTGATATCCGCCAGGTATTCATCACTGCTGGCGTTAAACCAGAAGAGTACGATGCTGCCTGGAACAGTTTTGTTGTGAAATCATTGGTTGCTCAGCAAGAGAAAGCTGCGGCAGATCTGCAACTGCAAGGCGTTCCCGCTATGTTTGTAAACGGAAAGTATCAGTTGAATCCACAAGGCATGGACACCAGCAATATGGACATGTTTATTCAGCAATATGCTGAAGTCGCCAAGTTCCTGGTTGAAAAGAAATAACAAAGAAAGCCGGTCAATGACCGGCTTTCTTCTATTGTTTGATGTTTGTCAGTAGTTGATCTTTCTCATGCCACAACGCATTCAACCATTGCTGGAAGCGACGTTTAAAAGCTTTGTCATTCACATAATCGCCATGCAGATCCTCTGCAATTGGCACCAGCGACACCCTCACCACAATTCGCGTCATCTTCCCGCTTAACATGTCATAAAATGGGCTTTGTGCATTTTCAGGATAACAAATCGTCACATTCAGCAGCTTATCGAACTGTTTCCCCAACACGTTGAGAGCCATTGCAATTCCAGCTGCTTTAGGTGGAAGCAGGTTTTGAAAAGCCGAGCGAGTCTGTAAACGCTTCTCTTTAGTGAATCTCGACCCTTCGACAAAATTCACTATTGTCGTTGGGTGAGAGCGAAATTTTTCGCAAGAGCGGCGAGTGGTTTCCACATCTTTGCCGCGTTGCTCTGGGTGACGCAATAAATACCCTCGCGAGTAACGTTTCATGAAAGGCATATCCAAAGCCCAACAAGCCAAACCCATAAATGGCACCCAGGCGAGCTGTTGCTTTAAAAAGTACTTATTCATTGGGATATGTTTGCGAAACAGGACGCACAAAATGACGATGTCCGCCCAGCTTCGGTGATTACAAATTAGTAGGTACCAGTTTTTTTTGCTGAGATCGTCGAGCCCTTCAACGTCCCACTTTAGATGTGGATTTAGCCTGAGCAAAAAAGCCAATCCTTCACACCAGCAGTACATCATGAAATCAGCAAATACCGAGATTGAGCGCCAGATGATGGGAACGGGTAAGAGTAGCTTGATGATGCCAGCAATAATAATAGGTACTGAGCAGGCTACAGTGACCACGATAGTAAGAGCGACACTCAGAATCAAAGTTATCGCGGCGAATAATCTCGACATAAATAAATTTTTCAGTTGGTTAGAGAGTGTCTGGTGCTGGAAGAAGAATAATAGGGCTGAATTTTATCAGAAGTTTATCAGCATGGATGACACTAAAACTGCTCAATAAAAAACATACATACCATAGGCTTTGAATAATTTCGGTCTATTACATAATTTATTTTTATATCCACATTTATCGATTACGCACAAAATGTCTTCTCAGTGAATGCCTTAAATGTAGTGCATTGAAAAATAATGATATTTAATCGAAAGATAATTTCTTTCGAACTTAACAATCAATTGCTTAAAAAACTATGCACAAACTTATCCACAATGTTGATCTTGAGGCAGATCTCGAAGATCAACAAAACTTTTCACCTTATCTTCCTCAAAAGTTCATGTTTTCAGCCAGGCTATGGCATCCTTTAGCTATAAACTAAAACCAGTCACGGAACGGAACATTATGGTTCAGATCGCGCAAAATCCACTTATCCTCGTTGATGGCTCCTCTTATCTCTATCGTGCCTATCACGCCTTCCCACCGCTGACTAATAGCAAGGGTGAACCGACCGGGGCAATGTACGGCGTGCTGAACATGCTGCGTAGTTTGCTGTTGCAGTACCAGCCGACTCATGCCGCAGTAGTGTTTGATGCCAAAGGTAAAACCTTCCGTGACGAGTTGTTTGAACACTATAAATCTCATCGTCCGCCTATGCCTGACGATCTGCGAGCACAAATCGAACCTCTGCATGCAATGGTAAAAGCCATGGGATTACCACTACTGGCGGTTTCTGGCGTGGAAGCTGACGACGTTATTGGTACGCTTGCACTTGAGGCGGAACGTGTGGGCCGTCCGGTACTTATCAGTACTGGCGATAAAGATATGGCGCAACTGGTTACACCGAGTGTGACGCTTATCAACACCATGACTAACACCATCCTTGGCCCAGATGAAGTTCGCACTAAATATGGTGTGCCTCCTGAACTGATTATCGATTTCCTGGCCTTAATGGGCGACTCGTCGGATAACATTCCTGGTGTTCCGGGCGTTGGCGAGAAAACAGCACAGGCACTACTCCAGGGTTTAGGTGGTCTGGATACGCTGTACGCTAATCCAGAGAAAATCGCAGAACTGACGTTCCGTGGTGCGAAAACTATGGCGGCGAAGCTTGAGCAAAGCAAAGACCTGGCTTACCTCTCCTATAAACTGGCCACCATCAAAACAGATGTGGAACTTGAGCTGGGCTGCGAGCAATTAGAAGTGCAGCAACCGGCGGATGAAGAGCTTCTGGATCTGTTCAAACAATACGAATTCAAACGCTGGATTACCGACGTTGAAGCAGGCAAGTGGATGCAGGTTAAGGGCGCGAAACCGGCTGCACAATCGCCAAAAACCGTCGAGATTGAAGCTGACGTTGAGCCGGAAGAGCCAGCTAATGTGCTTTCTTATGACAACTACGTCACTATTCTTGACGAAACCGTGCTGGAAGAGTGGATTACCCGTCTGAAAAAAGCGCCAGTCGTCGCCTTTGATACCGAAACCGATAGCCTGGATAACATCAGTGCGAACCTGGTTGGTCTGTCATTTGCCACTGAACCGGGTGTTGCGTGCTACATCCCTGTCGCACATGACTATTTAGACGCTCCGGTACAAATTCCTCGTGAGCGTGCGCTCGAACTTCTGAAGCCATTACTTGAAGATGAAAGCGTGCTTAAAGTTGGCCAGAACCTGAAGTATGACCGTGGCATCATGCAGAACTACGATATCGAACTTCGTGGAATTGCGTTCGATACCATGCTTGAATCCTACATTCTTGATAGCGTTGCAGGCCGCCACGATATGGACAGCCTGTCCGCTCGTTGGCTGAAACACACCACCATCACCTTCGAAGAGATTGCTGGCAAGGGCAAAAAGCAACTGACCTTTAACCAAATAGATCTGGAGCAGGCCGGGCGTTATGCCGCAGAAGATGCAGACGTGACTTTACAGCTGCATTTGAAAATGTGGCCGAAGCTTGAAAAGCGTGAAGGGCCATTAAGCATCTTTAAAAATATCGAAATGCCACTGGTGCCCGTGTTGTCACGTATTGAACGCAACGGTGTGAAGATCGACCCGGCTGTGCTGCATACCCATTCTGAGCAACTGACAAAACGCCTCGCAGAGCTGGAAATCACAGCTCACGAAATTGCAGGCGAAGCATTTAATCTCTCTTCACCGAAGCAGCTGCAAACCATTCTTTTTGAAAAACAGGGTATTAAACCACTCAAGAAAACCCCTGGCGGCGCCCGTCAACTTCTGAAGAAGTGCTGGAAGAACTGGCTCTGGATTACCCGCTGCCTAAAGTTATCCTTGAACACCGTGGCCTGGCGAAGCTGAAATCGACTTATACCGATAAGCTGCCGTTAATGATTAACCCGAAAACGGGCCGCGTACATACTTCCTATCATCAGGCTGTGGCTGCGACCGGGCGTTTGTCTTCGACCGAACCGAATCTGCAAAACATTCCGGTACGAAATGAAGAAGGGCGTCGCATTCGCCAGGCCTTTATTGCACCAAAAGATTATCTGATCGTTTCTGCCGACTACTCGCAAATCGAACTGCGCATCATGGCGCATTTGTCTCGTGATAAGGGCTTACTGACTGCATTTGCCGAAGGCAAAGATATTCACCGTGCGACAGCCGCTGAAGTATTTGGTATTCCGTTGGATAGTGTTTCTGGTGAGCAACGCCGCAGCGCTAAAGCGATTAACTTCGGTCTGATTTACGGCATGAGCGCATTTGGTTTGTCACGCCAGCTCAATATCCCGCGTAAAGAGTCGCAGAAATACATGGATCTCTACTTTGAACGCTATCCTGGTGTGCTGGAATACATGGAACGCACCCGCAAGCAGGCGAAAGAGCAGGGTTATGTCGAAACTCTGGATGGACGCCGCCTGTATTTACCGGACATCAATTCTAGTAATGCGGCTCGTCGTGCTGGTGCTGAACGTGCGGCTATCAATGCCCCGATGCAGGGAACGGCGGCTGATATCATCAAACGCGCGATGATTGCTGTCGATGCCTGGCTTGAAACAGAGAAGCCACGCGTAAAAATGATCATGCAGGTACACGATGAACTGGTCTTTGAAGTTCATCAGGATGATTTGGAAGCTGTATCGAAGAAAGTCCACGAACTGATGGAAGGCAGCATGAAACTGGATGTGCCGCTATTGGTGGAAGTTGGCAGTGGCGCAAATTGGGATGAAGCGCACTAATTTGCAGCTGGTTATGTAACTAAAGAACATAAGTCATAGCTTTTTGTGATGGTGCTTCAAGATTGAAGTGTAAAGGGTGAAAAAAAACTACAAAAAGTACTTTTTCATCCTAATAAAAAGGAGTAGAGTTATTCGCGTAGGGTACAGAGGTAAGATGTTCTATCTTTCAGACCTTTTACTTCACGTAATCGGATTTGGCTGAATATTTTAGCCGCCCCAGTCAGTAATGACTGGGGCGTTTTTTATTGGGCGCGAGTCAGGAAAGAAAGGAAAAGCACGGGCGAACCCATGCCTATTTTTATTCGCCAGTTGCTTCGTCGTCTTCTTCTTCTACGTCGTCTTCTTCAGTTGCTGGTGGAATATCGTTGTACCAGCCATCAAGCTTATGACGCAGTACATCGACACCAATTTTCTTCAGCGACGAAAACGCTTCTACCTGAATATCACCGTTAAAGTCCACAACCGCTTCACGCACCATATTTAACTGCGCTTTACGAGCGCCAGATGCCAGCTTGTCGGCCTTGGTTAACAGCAGCATGACTGGAATGTTGCTCGCAACGGCCCAGTGAATCATTTGCTGATCAAGGTCTTTAAGCGGATGACGGATATCCATCAGCACCACTAGGCCTTTCAGGCTATTACGCTTTTGCAGGTATTCACCAAGCGCGCGCTGCCATTTCAGTTTTACTTCTTCCGGTACTTCGGCGTAGCCATAGCCCGGTAAATCCACCACACGTAAGCCTTCAGCCACTTCAAACAAGTTGATGAGCTGAGTACGGCCAGGTGTTTTACTGGTACGAGCCAGTGCTTTCTGATTAGTCAGCGTATTTAATGCGCTGGATTTCCCTGCGTTAGAGCGGCCTGCGAAAGCAACCTCAATACCAGTATCAGAAGGTAAATGGCGAATATCCGGTGCGCTAAGCACGAAGTGGGTCAGTTGATAATTCCAGTTTTTCAAAACGGTTGTCTCCCTCAGGATGAGCATTGTGGGGGATTATACCTGAACGTGGCGAAAACGCCGTGTTTCTCAGCAAGGCTTACAGGATTACAGAGATACGCCTGCAGTTTGTAAGACATTGACCATTCATACTGGCAGACAACGCAGCGTTGATAAATGCAGACATTATTAAAATACTCTATAAAACAGCATATTAAACCGATATGGATTGATTGTATCAATGCCTTAACACAAATACCTACCTTGTAGAACCAGGCGCTAAGAGTAAAGTAAGCGGCACAGGCAAAGGAGAGCCACAAAGGATAGCAACTCAGGATGAGGGTTCAGGATCGTCAGGATGGCGAAGAACCAGGGAAGTGCCAGGAGGCAACGTCTGGAGACGTTTAAAAGGGACAAGGATTTACACGGAAGTTGTTTGCAAAGGATAGACAGGGCGTCGAGTGCGAACAGGGATTGTGTGACCAGATAACGGTCCAGAGACAAGAAAAAGGCGACAGGTTAACCTGCCGCCTTTTTTCTTTGCTTGCTTTCTGCTAGATTCCGCCGCAATTCTATACTGAATAAAAATGGCTCAAGATAATTTATTATGAAGCAACAAAACTCAGCAGCACCTGGTTCCAAGCCTTCAAAAGCACGTCGTAAAACGCGTGAAGAGATCGATCGTGAAGCACGTGACCGTAAACGTGATAAAAAACACAGCGGGCATGCAGCGGGTAGCCGTGCAACTGGCGGTGTTCAAGCGAAAAGTGGAAGTGGCAGCAGTCAGGCTAAAGATCCGCGCATTGGCAGTAAAAAACCAATCGCCCTGGGTGTAACTGAAGTCCAGGTCAAAAAACCTAAACAGCACAAACCTAAAATCGAGAAACCTATGCTCACACCACAGGCTGAACTGGATTTGCTGGAAAATGATGAGCGCCTGGACGCGCTGCTGGAACGTCTTGAAGAAGGTGAAACGCTTAATGCAGAAGAGCAGGCGTGGGTTAACGCTAAGCTTGATCGTATTGATGCGCTAATGGCAGAACTCGGCATCGCCTATGAAGATGACGAAGATGAAGAAGAAAAAGAGAAGGGCGATGATTTGATGCGCCTGCTCAAAGGCACTGATTAACGGTCTTTCGCAATGGAATTACCTGTTCTTATCGTGGTTATTCCTCTGGTGTGTTATCTGCTGTGGTTATTCGTTAAACTACGGCGGTTGTCGCGATTGCAAAAATCGTTGCGCCGTCAACGAATGCGGCATCACCGGAGGAAGTAAGCATGTCTGAGCAGTTAATCGATTGGGATCTGGCCCTGATCCAGAAATATAATTATTCAGGGCCACGTTATACCTCTTATCCCACCGCGCTGGAGTTCTCAGAAGGCTTCGGTGAGGCGGCATTTCTTGAAGCGGTGGCTCGTTATCCTGAGCGCCCGCTTTCGCTGTACGTTCATATCCCGTTCTGCCATAAACTTTGCTACTTCTGCGGCTGCAATAAAATTGTGACCCGCCAGACGCATAAGGCTGATCAATACCTTGATGCGCTTGAACAAGAGATAGCCCATCGTGCACCGCTCTTTAAAGGCCGTCACGTCAGTCAGTTGCATTGGGGCGGTGGTACACCAACTTACCTCAGTAAAGCGCAGATAAGCCGTCTGATGGGGCTTCTACGGGGTCATTTCAATTTCGATGAAGATGCTGAGCTGTCCATTGAAATCGATCCGCGTGAAATCGAACTCGATGTGCTGGACCATTTGCGCCAGGAAGGGTTTACCCGCCTGAGCATGGGCGTGCAGGATTTCAACAAAGAAGTGCAGCGCCTGGTTAACCGTGAGCAAGACGAAGAGTTTATCTTCGCGCTGATTCAGCGAGCGCGAGAACTTGGCTTCACCTCGACCAATATTGACTTGATCTACGGCCTGCCAAAGCAGACGCCAGAAAGCTTTGCCTTCACACTCAAGCGTGTTGCAGAACTTAGTCCTCACCGTTTAAGCGTTTTTAACTACGCGCACTTGCCGACGTTGTTTGCAGCACAGCGCAAAATTAAAGACGAAGACTTACCGAGCGCCCAGCAAAAACTCGACATTCTGCAAGAAACCATCGGTTCGCTGACCCATGCGGGATATCAGTTTATTGGCATGGACCACTTTGCGCGGCCAGATGACGAACTGGCGATTGCTCAACGCGAAGGGAAACTGCACCGTAACTTCCAGGGCTACACCACTCAGGGTGATACCGACCTGCTGGGAATGGGCGTTTCTGCCATCAGCATGATTGGCGACTGCTACGCGCAGAACCAGAAAGAGCTTAAAACCTATTATCAGCAGGTTGATCAGCAGGGCGATGCGCTGTGGCGCGGCCTGGCACTCACCCGCGATGACTGCATCCGTCGTGATGTTATCAAAGCATTGATTTGTAATTTCCAGCTTAAATTTGCCGAAATTGAACAGCTTTGGGATTTAGATTTTGCAGAGTACTTTGCCGAGGATCTGAAATTACTGGCACCATTGGCGAAAGATGGGCTGGTGGATGTTGATGGTAAACACATTCAGGTGACAGCTAAAGGTCGTCTGCTAATCCGTAATATCTGCATGTGCTTTGATACTTACTTGCGCCAGAAGGCACGCCTCCAGCAGTTCTCGCGCGTGATATAAAACTAAAGGCGGCTTGTACGCCGCCTTTTTGTTATTCCATCCCCAACTCTTTCAACTTACGCGTCAGGGTATTGCGCCCCCAGCCAAGTAAACGAGCCGCTTCCTGCTTGTGGCCTTGCGTATGCCGCAGTGCCGTCGTTAGCAGTGTGCGTTCCATTTCTGGTTGAGCTTCAGAGAGTAAATTCTGATGACCGGAACGTAATGCGCGATCTGCCCATTGCGCCAGTAAAGTTGCCCAACTGTCGGATTGAGAATGTGCCGGGCTATCGGGAATGGTTGTCTCGAACAACTCGGCAGGCAAGTCCTGAATCAATACTTCCTGGCCTGCCGCCATGACCGTTAACCAGCGACAGGTATTTTCCAGTTGGCGCACGTTTCCAGGCCAGGCCAAACGCGTTAATGCTGTTTCGGTTTCGGGATGAAGCTGCTTGGCTTCCACACCTAACTCTTTTGCAGCATCTTGCAAGAAATGACGAGTCAGACGCGGAATATCTTCGCGGCGTTCGCGCAGGGGTGGCAAATGCACGCGAATTACGTTCAGGCGATGGAATAAATCCTCACGGAATTTCCCTTCCTGCACGCGTAACTCAAGGTTCTGGTGCGTTGCGGCAATAATTCGCACATCAACTTTTACCGGCGCATAACCGCCAACACGATAAAACTGTCCGTCAGCCAACACGCGCAGCAAACGAGTTTGCACGTCCAGCGGCATATCGCCGATTTCATCGAGGAACAGTGTGCCGCCGTCAGCCTGCTCGAAACGGCCTTGCCGAATTTGATTAGCGCCGGTAAAAGCCCCTTTCTCATGGCCAAACAGCTCAGACTCAATCAAATCCTTTGGGATGGCAGCCATATTCAGCGCAATAAAAGGGGATTTCACCCGTGGGCTGTGGCGATGCAAGGCATGGGCGACTAACTCTTTACCCGTACCGGATTCACCGTTAATCAGCACACTTATTGATGACCGGGAGAGGCGGCCAATGATCCTGAACACATCCTGCATCGCAGGCGCTTCACCAATAATATCGGTGGTTGGCCCATTAACCTGCACATTGCGCGGTTGCTGCTGTTCCTGATAGTGGCTGATGGCGCGTTCAACCAGAGCCACCGCTTCATCAATATCAAAGGGTTTAGGCAGGTAATCAAAAGCACCCTGCTGATAGGCACTCACGGCCGCCTCAAGGTCTGAATGAGCGGTCATTATGATGACCGGCAACATCGGGTGGCGTTGTTTAATCTGCTTTAGCAGCGCCAGGCCATCCATGCCGGGCATGCGAATATCAGATAACAAAACGTCCGGGGTTTTGGTTGCAAGAGCATTCAGGACTTCAGTGCCACTTTCAAATGTGGTGCAGCTTAAACCAGCCCCTGTTAGTGCGCGTTCCAACACCCAACGGATGGAGCTATCGTCATCAACGATCCAAACTATCCCTCGTTGCATAAAGACCTCTACTTACGAATGGGCAGGTAAACCGAAAACTCGGTATGACCTGGCCAACTGTTAAATTCGATTTTTCCCGAATGCTGATCGATCAAGTTGCGTGCAATAGAAAGACCCAATCCTGTCCCTCCTTCACGGCCACTCACCATTGGGTAGAATAGTGTGTCCTGCAGATGGGCCGGAATACCCGGACCGTTGTCTTCAACATCAATTCGTGCAGCCAGTCGGTAACGAGTACCGTGCAGCGTAATTTGAAAGGCGGTACGCGTGCGTAACACAATCTCACCACCATCGCTGCCGAGCGCCTGAAGCGCGTTGCGCACAATATTCAATAAAATCTGTTCAATTTGGTCTGGGTCGTGCGCTAACTCAGGCAAACTTGGGTCGTAATCTCTTACCAGCGACACGTTGGCAGGTAATTCCATCGACACCAGTTTCATCACCCGTTCGGTGACTTTATGAATACTTTCAGTAACGTGCATGCCAGGTTGCTGCGGGCCTAACAGCCTGTCGACCAGATTACGTAAACGATCAGCCTGCTCAATAATCACCTTGGTGTATTCAGTGAGCGAAGGATCGGGTAAGGCTTTTGCCAGTAATTGCGCGGCACCACGTAACCCACCAAGTGGATTTTTAATCTCATGAGCCAGCCCACGTACTAAGTCACGAGCGGCAATTTGCTGTGCCTGCTGTAACTGTTCCTGACTTAAACGTCGTTGGTTATCCATCGGCGCCATTTCCATCAGGATGAAACCTTCTGGTAAACGTTGTGCTGTCAGGGAAAGAATGTGGGAGCGGCTATCGATAACCAGCGTGACTTCGTTATCGGTAAAACCCTGGCCGGAGGTCAGGCTTTCCTGCATCAAGCCAATATTTAGTGAAAAGTAACTCAACAGCTCTGGTAACGGTGTGCCGTACAGCTTGCGTGAACTTTGCGCCAAAAGTTGCTGTGCCGCCGGATTGGCGTAATGCACCGCCAGTTCGTCATCGACCAGTAAAATGCTATTGATTAAAGAATTCAGGATCTGCCCAGCATCGGGCAGCGTGCCGGTTGCCATACAGCAGTCTCCGATAATTTGCACTGTGATGGTGCATTATAGTTTCCTGGCAGCAAAAGATATTGTTGCAGCAGATTATTTGTGGAGAAAAAAGCCCATCCTGAGATGGGCTAAAAGTTTCCACGGCAACTAAAAATCTTCTGAGACTGATGACAAACCACTTCGTAGGTCGGATAAGCGCAGCCCTACAACACCTGTTTAGTGAATTTTGTCAGCAATCTGCTCAACGTCATTAAACGCTGTAATACAGTTCAAACTCGACTGGGTGCGGAGTCATACGCACGCGGTCGTTTTCTTCGATACGCAGCGCGATGTAAGCATCGATAGCTTCATCAGTGAACACGCCGCCCGCAGTCAGGAACTCGCGGTCTTCGTTCAGGCAGTTCAGTGCTTCTTCCAGAGAGCCTGCAACTTGTGGGATCTCTTTTGCTTCTTCTGGAGGCAAGTCGTACAGGTTTTTGTCCATTGCTTCGCCCGGATGGATTTTGTTCTTGATACCATCAAGACCAGCCATCAGCAGTGCTGCGAAGCACAGGTACGGGTTAGCCGCTGGGTCCGGGAAGCGCACTTCGATACGACGTGCTTTCGGAGACGCAACTACTGGGATACGGATTGAAGCGGAACGGTTAGCTGCAGAGTAAGCCAGCATAACTGGAGCTTCGTAACCCGGGACCAGACGCTTGTAGGAGTTGGTGGTTGGGTTAGCCAGGGCGTTGATGGCTTTAGCGTGTTTGATAACACCGCCGATGTAGTACAGCGCTTGCTCAGACAGGCCAGCATATTTGTCACCAGCGAACAGGTTTACACCGTTCTTAGCCAGGGACATATGGCAGTGCATACCAGAACCGTTATCGCCAAACATTGGTTTTGGCATAAAGGTCGCTGTTTTGCCGTAAGCATGAGCAACGTTATGAACCACATATTTGTAGATCTGAATCTCATCTGCTTTTTTAGTCATGGTGTTGAAGCGGGTAGCCACTTCGTTCTGACCAGCAGTTGCTACTTCGTGGTGGTGAGCTTCAACAACCAGGCCCATTTGCTCCATAGTCAGACACATTGCAGAACGCAGGTCTTGTGCGGAGTCAACCGGAGGAACTGGGAAGTAACCGCCTTTAACAGCAGGACGGTGGCCTTTGTTGCCGCCTTCGTATTTGGTGCCGCTGTTCCATGCGCCTTCGATATCATCGATAGCCACGTGAGAACCGGAGATGGAGCTACCGAAACGAACGTCGTCGAACAAGAAGAACTCTGGTTCTGGCCCGAACAGTACGGTATCGGCGATGCCAGTAGAACGCAGGTAGTCTTCAGCACGCTTGGAAATGGAGCGTGGATCGCGGTCATAACCCTGCATGGTGCCAGGCTCAAGAATGTCGCAACGAATGATCAGCGTAGAATCAGCGAAGAATGGGTCAATAACAGCGGTAGATGCATCTGGCATCAGAACCATGTCGGATTCATTGATGCCTTTCCAGCCACCAATTGAAGAACCATCAAACATTTTGCCTTCTTCGAAGAAGTCAGCAGTAACCTGATGAGCAGGGATAGTGACGTGCTGTTCTTTACCTTTGGTGTCAGTGAAGCGCAAATCTACAAACTTCACTTCGTGTTCATTCAGCATCGTCAAAACGTGTTCAGCGGACATACTTAACTCTCCCGGATTGGTCATTGTCGTCGTGGTAACGAGGTGTTCAATACTTTCTTCGTTTGGCTATTCGCCCTAAAATGTTTAAAGCGAAATCTGTGCCAACTTTTAAATTACCCTAAAAAGGCGCTATCATGCGCACCATAGTGCAAAAGGGATGCACCATGATGGATAGTTTGCACCAATGTAGTGCTTCAGTCTGAGATTTGAGCACCATATTGGTGCAATTTTCGTTGTGGCTCCCTTTTTTGCTCCGTGAAAGCGATCACAAACCCTTACTTTCAACATTGTTTGTAAAAGTTCTTTGTGATCCTGTTATGTCCTTCGATTAATACGTGTACAATAACGCGCTATTTCTAATGCCTGAGGCAAAGTTGTGATCGAAAATCTGCGTAATATCGCCATCATCGCGCACGTTGACCATGGTAAAACTACCCTGGTTGATAAGCTGCTGCAGCAATCTGGTACTTTCAGTAACGACCGTGCTGAAGCCACTGAACGCGTGATGGACTCCAACGATTTGGAGAAAGAGCGTGGGATTACCATCCTCGCTAAAAACACCGCTATCAAATGGAATGACTACCGTATCAATATCGTTGATACCCCTGGGCACGCCGACTTCGGTGGTGAAGTTGAACGTGTAATGTCCATGGTAGACTCCGTTCTGCTGGTCGTTGATGCAATGGATGGCCCAATGCCGCAGACGCGCTTCGTAACCAAGAAGGCATTTGCTCATGGTTTGAAGCCAATTGTTGTTATCAACAAAGTTGACCGTCCTGGCGCGCGTCCTGACTGGGTTGTTGATCAGGTGTTCGACCTGTTCGTAAACCTTGACGCTACTGACGAGCAACTCGATTTCCCAATCATCTACGCATCAGCGTTGATGGGTATCGCAGGTAACGATCACGGTGATATGGCGGAAGACATGACCCCGCTGTACCAGGCGATTGTTGACCACGTTAAAGCACCAAGCGTTGACCTTGATGGTCCGTTCCAGATGCAAATCTCCCAGCTCGATTACAACAACTACGTTGGTGTTATCGGCATCGGTCGCATCAAACGCGGTAAAGTGAAGCCTAACCAGCAAATCACTATCATCGACAGCGAAGGTAAAACTCGTAACGGTAAAGTCGGTAAAGTACTGACCCACCTCGGCCTGGAGCGTATTGAATCCACCGAAGCGGAAGCCGGCGACATCATCGCGATTACCGGTCTGGGCGAGCTGAACATCTCCGACACCCTTTGCGACACGCAAAATGTTGAAGCGCTGCCAGCACTGTCTGTTGATGAACCAACTGTTACCATGTTCTTCAACGTCAACACCTCTCCGTTCTGTGGCAAAGAAGGTAAATTTGTTACCTCTCGTCAGATCCTTGACCGCCTGAACAAAGAGCTGGTGCACAACGTTGCACTGCGTGTTGAAGAAACCGAAGATGCGGATGCATTCCGTGTATCCGGTCGTGGTGAGCTGCACCTGTCTGTTCTTATCGAAAACATGCGTCGTGAAGGCTTCGAACTGGCTGTGTCCCGTCCGAAAGTAATCAACCGTATGATCGATGGTCGTATGCAAGAGCCGTTCGAGAACGTGACTCTGGATATCGAAGAACAACACCAGGGTTCTGTGATGCAGGCGATGGGCGAGCGTAAGGGCGATGTCAAAGACATGATCCCTGACGGCAAAGGCCGTATCCGTCTGGATTACCTGATTCCAGCACGTGGCTTGATTGGCTTCCGTACTGAGTTCATGACCATGACTTCTGGTACGGGTCTGCTGTACTCCACATTCAGCCATTACGACGACGTGAAACCAGGCGAAATCGGCCAGCGTCAGAACGGCGTGCTGATCTCTAACGGCCAGGGTAAAGCGGTTGCGTTTGCTCTGTTCGGTCTGCAAGATCGCGGCAAGTTGTTCCTGGGCCACGGTGCAGAAGTTTACGAAGGCCAGATCATCGGTATTCACAGTCGTTCTAACGACCTGACTGTAAACTGCCTGACCGGTAAGAAACTGACCAACATGCGTGCTTCTGGTACTGACGAAGCAACCACTCTGGTCCCAGCACTGAAGATGTCTCTGGAGCAAGCTCTGGAATTCATCGATGACGACGAACTGGTAGAAGTGACTCCAACTTCTGTCCGTATTCGTAAACGTCACCTGACTGAAAACGACCGCAAACGCGCGGGTCGTGGCGGCAAAGAAGCGTAAGTTTCTTTCCTGCAAAGCATTGAAGCCCTGCCTGTTTAGGCGGGGCTTTTTTTTGCACTGTTGCTCGCAGAACCTGCATCATTGCAAACCCGCCGATAGTCAAAGCCTCCCTTTACCGCTACAGTTATTTGTCCATACGCAAAGGAGAGGCTTATGCTGTATATCTTTGATTTAGGCAACGTCATTGTTGATATCGACTTCAACCGCGTGATGGGGGTATGGAGCGATTACAGCCGTATACCGCTAGCGAATTTGCAAAAAAGCTTTGTGATGGGGGAGGCTTTCAAACGCCACGAGCGTGGGCAAATTAGTGATGAAGAGTTTGCTGAAGCGGTCTGTGAAGAAATGGGCATGGCACTGAGCTTCGATCAATTTTCCGCCGGTTGGCAGGCTATCTTTGTCGGGTTACGCACAGAAGTTATCACCGTGATGAACAAACTTCGCGAAGATGGACATCGCGTCGTGGTGCTTTCAAATACCAACCGCTTACACACTTATTTCTGGCCGGGTGAATATCCGCAAATTGCCGAGGCGGCAGATAAAATCTATCTGTCCCAGGAAATGGGTATGCGAAAACCCGAGGTAGAGATTTATCAAAAATTACTCGAAACAGAAGGTTTTTGCGCGGATCAGGCGGTCTTTTTTGACGACAATGCCGATAATATTAAAGGAGCTCAACAGTTGGGTATCACCAGCATTTTGGTGACCGGAAAAGACACGGTGCCTGGCTATTTCGCAAAAGGCCTATGATAAAAAACGTTCATCGTAAAACGAGCCAACACCTCAGGCCGTGTATCGCCTGGGGAAAGTTGCTCTGGCACCGCATCGACCAGGACAATATGACTACGCTTGCAGGGAACCTTGCCTACGTGTCATTGCTCTCACTGGTGCCCTTGGTTGCGGTGGTGTTTGCGTTGTTTGCGGCATTCCCTATGTTTGCCGACATCAGTGTCCAGTTGCGTCACTTCGTCTTCTCAAACTTTATGCCCGCTACTGGCGATATTATTCAGCGCTATATCGAACAGTTTGTCGCTAACTCCAACAAAATGACGGTGGTGGGAGCCTGCGGGCTTATCGTCACCGCACTATTACTGATGTACGCCGTGGATAGTGCGCTGAACACCATCTGGCGCAGCACGCGTACGCGCCCAAAAATCTATTCGTTTGCGGTTTACTGGATGATTTTAACGCTGGGGCCACTGTTGGCCGGGGCGAGTCTGGCGATCAGCTCTTATTTGCTGTCTCTGCGTTGGGTTACGGGCTTTAACAGTGTGATTGATGATATGTTGCGCATCTTCCCGCTGCTGCTGTCCTGGCTGTCGTTCTGGTTGCTCTACAGCATCGTCCCAACCACGCGGGTCCCTGTGCGTGACGCACTAATCGGCTCGCTGGTCGCCGCAGTTTTATTCGAGCTGGGGAAAAAAGGCTTTGCCCTCTACATCACCATGTTTCCCTCTTACCAGTTGATTTACGGTGTGTTAGCCGTGATCCCCATTTTATTTGTCTGGGTCTATTGGACCTGGTGTATCGTGTTGCTCGGCGCCGAAATTACTGTCACTCTCGGCGATTACCGAAAACTTCGCATTGAATCACAGCGGGAAGAATTGGAAGAACCATGATTGCATTAATTCAGCGCGTCACCCACGCTCGCGTCACTGTGGCGGGTGAAGTGACGGGTGAAATTGGCCCAGGACTTTTAGTGTTATTGGGTGTCGAAAAAGAAGATAACGAACAGAAAGCGAATCGCCTTTGCGAGCGGGTTTTGGGTTACCGTATTTTTGGCGATGAAAACGACAAAATGAACCTGAATGTTCAGCAAGCCGGTGGCAGTGTGCTGGTGGTTTCGCAGTTTACCCTCGCAGCCGATACCGAACGCGGTATGCGTCCGAGCTTCTCGGGTGGTGCAGCACCACAGCTTGCAGAAGAGTTATATGAATACTTTGTTGAACGCTGTCGACAACAGGGCATCGTGGCTGAAAAGGGGCGCTTCGCCGCCGACATGCAGGTGAGCCTGACCAATGATGGCCCGGTGACGTTTTGGTTACAGGTCTGAATTCACAGCACTTGTAGGTCGGATAAGCGCAAGCGCCATCCGACAAAACCCGGTCCCGCGTAACAAGAGAGAGTACATGTATGTATCACCTTCGCGTACCGCAAACCGAAGAAGAGCTTGAGCTCTATTACCAGTTTCGTTGGGAGATGTTGCGCAAGCCGCTGCATCAACCCAAAGGCTCCGAGCGCGACGCCTGGGATGCCATGGCTCATCACCAAATGGTGGTGGACGAAGAAGGAAGTATTGTTGCCATTGGCCGCTTGTATATCAATGCCGATAACGAAGCGGCTATTCGCTTTATGGCGGTTCATCCGTCTGTGCAAGATAAAGGGCTGGGAACGCTGGTGGCGATGACGCTTGAGTCTGTCGCGCGTCAGGAAGGGGTCAAACGTGTGGTGTGTAGCGCGCGTGAAGATGCCGTCGAATTTTTTGCCAAACTGGGGTTTGAGAATCAAGGTGAAATTACTACGCCTTCGACCACCCCGATTCGCCATTACTTGATGATTAAACCGGTTGCCTCACTGGATGACATTCTTCATCGCGCTGACTGGTGTGGGCAGCTACAACAAGCCTGGTATCAGCACATTCCATTGAGTGAAAAAATGGGCGTGCGCATCCTGCAATACACCGGGCAGAAATTCATTACCACTATGCCGGAAGCAGGCAATCAAAACCCGCACCAGACCTTATTTGCAGGCAGCTTGTTTTCTCTCGCCACGCTGACGGGTTGGGGGCTGATTTGGCTAATGTTGCGCGAGCGGCATCTTGGCGGCACGATTATTCTCGCCGATGCGCATATCCGATATAGCAGCCCGATCACCGGAAGGCCGGGTGCTATTGCCGATTTAGGGTCGCTAAGCGGTGATCTTGACCGCCTGGCGCGAGGCCGCAAAGCTCGCGTTGCATTGCAAGTTGAGCTGTACGGCGATGATACTCCAGGCGCGGTATTTGAAGGAGTGTATCTGGTACTACCCGCTAAACCTTTTGGCCCACTTGAAGAAGGTGGGAACGAAGAAGAATAAGAACCCGGCGCTTATGCGCCGGGAACATCGCCATTCTGCATAGTTTGCTGTACTTGTTTGCCGTCGGAACTGGTGGCTTGCAAGGTACCGTTCACGGTCGGTTTAAGGGCGGCTTGCGCAGCAAGGCTGCCGGTCACGGAAAGCTGTAAATTACCATTCCCTTCCAGCGGCAACGCCGGCCATCCCCATTGTTGCAACACGTTTACCGGCACCGAACGTCCTCGCAGATTTATCGCAGCATTACGTTGCGGAGCCTGCGAAATTGCCCCTGTTGCTTCCAGCATACCTTCACCCGCAAAAGCACTCAGCTCGGTAATCGAAATCTGGTTATCTGTGGCATTCAACGAAATCGACGGGCGACGGACATCGACACGATTGAAAGTGGCTGACGACGCATTCAGCGTGGCGTTGCCACTCCAGATTCCCCACTGGCTGTTGCGCACAACTTCAAGATTGTTCGCCGTGCCGTCTAACGCGGTGAACTGGAACGGGAAGGCCGGGTCGATATCGATGACCAGATTCCGGTTCGCCGACAGCTTTTTAATGGTCACCGAATGCACCCATTCCGGCAGCGGTTTCATCCAGCGGGCTTTCCAGTCTTCCGGCAGCGTATATTCAAGCCCGGCAAAAACCAGCTCATCCAGTGCCAGCTTTTTCTCATTGCGTAACCAAACGCCTGAGGCGCGTACCATGCCTCTTTCCCAGCGTGAAGTGAACTGGCGTAGCGTGGCGGCTTGCGGGCTGAAGTCGATATTCACAATCGGATCATTCAGATGCAGATCGCCATTGATAAAATCGCTGGCATTCATCGACAACCGCCCGTCGTCGCTTTGCCATCCGCCATCTGCCAGCGTCAGATTGCGCAAACTCAGATCTAAATCAGTGACCGCCCAGTCTTTACCTTCCAGCCGCGCATCGGTGACTTCCAGGCTATCAATTTTCAGCGAAGGGACGGTGGAAAGCGGGGCCAGGAAATCGGCAATGGATTTTTCTGTTTGCAGGCGAATGTCGTTCAAACGCAGGCTACCAATCTGCCAGGAACCGTCTGCAAGCCGCCGGGCATTACCCGTGAGCGAACCGCGTGCCATATCCGCGCCAATGGTTGAGAGCGTCACTTGTTGGTTATTAATCGCGCCCTGCAACAGGACGTTAGTGGCGGGAACGCCGTTGAGCGTCATGGAGCCTGCGCTAAATTGAATATCTGCCGTATTACCCAGGACTTTGCCAGGCTGCGGCTGCCATGGGGTCACGCCACCGTTGACGCGCTGCGCACGTAAGTCCCATGCCGTATTCGGGCTGTTGAGCGCCATATCGTTTAATTGCAGCATGTCGGCCTGGAAAGGCAGCGGCGCAGCATTAGGGCTGAGATTTAGCGTTCCGTTTTGCAACAGAATTTTGTCGAAGTGCATCGGCTCTGAAAACTGCCGGGAGCTCAGGTCGATATCAATCTTTTGCGCCACTAATGTTGCAGGCTGGCCCTTGCGACCGAAAGTCACTTTCGTCAGCGTGAGGTGCGTGGGCGAAGCCAGGCGATGACTCATCTTTTCAAAAGAGAAATTGTAATCGCTCTTTTCATTGACCCAACTGCTAACCTGGGTGGCTCCCCAACGAGTTTGCAGCAAAAAATAGGCAGCGATTAGCGCAACAAATATGACGACCAATAACGCAGTGATCAGCTTTCCGAGAAATTTCATTGTCTTCCATCCCATGAAGTTTCGGTATGGGTGTTATGCCCCATTTACCGTTATAGCTCAAGGATGGGATTGTCAGGAGGGGTAACACGCGCTGGTGACAACAAATCACCAGCGCGTGAGGTACATCAATTTTTCTCAGGCGGGAAAATGAGGTTTAACACGATAGCGGTGATACCACCGGCCGCAATCCCGGAAGAGAGCAGCGTTTTCAACCAGTCAGGTGCAAATTGTAAAATTAACGGTTGTTGAGACACGCCCATCCCGACCGCCAGAGACAGCGCGATAATCATAATCGCACGGCGATTCAGTGGTTCGCGGGAAACAATACGCACACCAGAAGCGGCAATAGTGCCAAACATCACGATCGTCGCGCCGCCTAATACCGGCTCAGGAATGTGCTGGACAAACCCGCTTACTGCCGGGAACAAGCCGAGAACGATCAACATCAGTGCGACGACAAAACCGACGTAGCGGCTGGCAACGCCGGTAAGCTGAATCACGCCGTTGTTCTGGCCGAAGCAGGAGTTAGGGAAGGTATTGAATACCGCAGAAACACAGGAGTTCAAGCCATTAGCCAACACGCCACCTTTCAGGCGCTTCATATATAGAGGACCTGAAACTGGCTGCTCAGAAACGTCAGAAGTCGCGGTAATATCGCCAATGGTTTCCAGTGAGGTCACCATAAAGACCAGCATCAGCGGGATTAGCAGATTCCAGTCAATGCCCAGGCCGTAATACAACGGCGTTGGCACCATAATCAGTTCGGTGTTGGTTGACGGGGCAACATTCGGCAGCATGCCCATCGCCCAGGCCAGCGCATAACCCACTGCCATGGCGATAACCAGAGAAGCCACGCGCAAGTAAGCGTTGCGCTGGCGGTTTAGCAGAATGATGACCAGCAGCACAGCACCTGCCAGCAGCAGGTTTTTCGGTGCGCCAAAGGTATGGTCGCTCATCGCGGCATAGCCACCGCCGATAGACGTCAGGCCAACCTGAATAAGAGAAAGGCCGATAATCATCACCACCACACCTGAAACCAGCGGGGTGATGATGCGGCGAGCCAGATGCAGGAAGCGCGATAACAGCATTTCGGTGCAGCTTGCGAGCATTAATGTGCCAAACAGGGCGGCCATCATGGTCGGAACATCGGCCCCGCCATTTTTCAATGCCATACCGCCCATAATTAACGGTGAAACAAAGTTAAAACTGGTGCCCTGAATAGACAGAAGCCCAGAACCCACCGGGCCCCAGGCTTTAATCTGAATAATCGATGCCACGCCGGAGGCGAACAACGACATACTGATAATATGTTGGGTATCTTCGGCTGGAAGTCCCAGAGCCTGGCAAATCAACATCGCCGGTGTGATCACCGCAACAAACATCGCTAATAAGTGCTGACCGGCAGCAAAAAGAGTCTGTGGGAGAGGGGGTCTGTCCTCGAGGCGGTAAATCAATTCACTGGAACGAGCCTGAGCAACCGATTGCGCACCTTCAGACTCAACAGCATTAACAGACATCAGAAATTATCCCTTGCCGAAAAAACGGTGATTTTAACGGACTGGATGGTAAAAGCAAACGTTTGCTAACAATGTTTCTTAAGATAAAAATCACATATACCGAGCTTTTTATATAACTTTCGACTCTTTTTTGGTTAAAATCCGGCTACTGATTTTTCTAGAACCTGAAATTCCAGTGAAGGATAAATTAAAGCGTCTGTGAGAAATATGCGCAAACAGGAGCAATTCTATGTTTTATCTCGACACCCTTTCTACCCTTGTTGCTGCGACTCTCGTGTTGTTACTGGGCCGAAAAATGGTCCATACCATACCGCTATTAAAAAAATACACTATCCCTGAACCTGTAGCGGGTGGGTTGTTAATCGCCCTGGCCTTACTGGTGCTCAAAAAAAGCGTCGGCTGGGAATTTGAATTTGATATGAGTCTGAAAGACCCATTGATGCTGGCTTTCTTTGCCACCATCGGTCTGAATGCCAACCTTTCCAGCTTGCGTGCAGGCGGCAAAGTTGTCGGTATTTTCCTGATCGTGGTAGTAGGTTTGCTGGTGATGCAAAACGCCATCGGTATTGGTATGGCGAGCCTGTTAGGTCTTGACCCGTTAATGGGCTTACTGGCAGGTTCCATTACCCTGTCTGGTGGCCACGGTACCGGTGCGGCGTGGAGTAAATTATTTAGCGAGCGTTATGGTTTCCAGAACGCCACCGAAGTTGCGATGGCTTGCGCAACATTTGGTTTGGTACTGGGTGGTTTGATTGGCGGGCCGGTGGCGCGTTACCTGGTCAAACACTCATCCACACCTGATGGCACGCCAGAAGATAGCGTAGATCCAACGGCCTTCGAAAAACCTGCGGTTGGGCGCATGATCACCTCTATGGTGCTGATTGAAACTATCGCGATGATTGCTATCTGCCTTACTACTGGCAAGTTTGTAGCGCATCTTATTCAAGGCACCAGCTTTGAATTACCGACGTTCGTTTGTGTGCTATTTATTGGGGTTATCCTAAGCAATACACTCTCACTGCTCGGCTTCTATCGGGTATTTGAACGCGCGGTTTCCGTGCTGGGGAACGTTTGTTTGTCTCTGTTCCTCGCTATGGCGCTGATGAGCCTGAAGCTGTGGGAACTGGCGTCACTGGCGTTGCCAATGTTGGCAATTCTGACGGTGCAAACCATCTTTATGGCGCTATATGCGATTTTCGTGACGTATCGCTTGATGGGTAAAAACTATGATGCAGCGGTACTTGCCGCGGGCCATTGTGGTTTTGGCCTTGGGGCAACACCAACGGCTATCGCCAATATGCAGGCGATTACCGAGCGTTTTGGCCCGTCACACATGGCGTTTCTGGTGGTTCCGATGGTTGGCGCGTTCTTTATTGATATCGTCAACGCGATAGTCATCAAGCTGTACCTGATGCTGCCAATCTTTGGCTAAGCAATCAGGCGTTTGAATAGCGTTCCGTTTCAGGCATCCAGCGTTCGATGAGCGCGGTTGCCTGTTGCGGATAGCGTTCATGGATATGGCGTGCAAGGCGCTGCACTTCAGGAATCATCGCCTGGTCGCGCAGTAAATCTGCCACTTTAAACTCGGCATTCCCTGTCTGACGCGTACCGAGTAATTCCCCCGGCCCACGAATTTCCAAATCTTTTTGTGCAATCACAAAACCATCGTTGCTGTCGCGCAGCACCTGTAAACGCAGTTGCGCAGTTTTTGACAGCGGCGATTTGTACAGCAACACACAATGGGATGCAACGGCCCCACGTCCCACACGGCCGCGCAGTTGGTGGAGTTGTGCAAGCCCGAGGCGCTCAGGGTTTTCGATAATCATCAGGCTGGCATTTGGGACATCAACGCCCACTTCAATGACCGTTGTAGCGACTAAAAGATGAATCGACCCTTCTTTGAAAGCCTGCATAACGGCCTGCTTTTCTTGCGGCTTCATGCGCCCATGGACCAGGCCAATATTCAGATTCGGCAGGGCAGTTTTTAGCTCGTCCCATGTCACTTCTGCAGCCTGTGCTTCCAGTAATTCCGACTCTTCAATCAGCGTACAAACCCAGTATGCCTGTCGGCCTTCATCACTACATGCCCCACGTACACGGTCGATAATATCGTTGCGGCGCGAGTCAGGAATGGCAACCGTGGTGACTGGCGTACGGCCTGGTGGCAGTTCGTCGATTGTCGACGTGTCCAGATCGGCATAGGCTGTCATCGCGAGAGTTCGTGGGATTGGTGTCGCAGTCATAATGAGTTGATGCGGATGGAATCCCTGGATCTGGCCTTTTTCCCACAGCGCCAGGCGCTGATGGACGCCAAAGCGATGCTGTTCATCAATGATGACCAGTGCGAGTTGAGAGAATTGCACCTGTTCCTGGAAAATTGCATGCGTTCCCACCACCATCGACACTTGTCCGCTGGCGATGGCATCTTGTTGGGCGATTCGTGCTTTACCTTTTTGCTTACCGGCAAGCCAGCCCACCTCAATACCCAATGGCGCAAACCACAGGCGGAAATTATTGGCGTGCTGCTCGGCGAGCAATTCCGTTGGTGCCATCAAGCCAACTTGTTTGCCATGCGCAATCGCCCGCAATGCGACAAGTGCTGCAACCAGCGTTTTGCCCGAACCCACATCGCCTTGCACCAGACGCATCATCGGCACATCCAGCGCCATATCATGTTCAATTTCTGCCACCACTCGTTCTTGCGCACCCGTTGGTTTAAACGGAAGGGCAGCCAGCAGTTGGTTTTTTAATTCATCATGATTATGCAGGGGCAATGCATGATAACGCTGAGCACCCGCACGGAGTGCGAGCATGCTGAGGTTATGCGCCAGTAATTCTTCAAGGATTAAGCGCTGCTGAGCAGGGTGCTTCCCGGTTTCCAGATCGGCTAACTGCATGGTCGGTGGCGGGCGATGCAAAGTACGCAATGCTTCCGGGAGGCTCATCATCCCCTTGCTCAAATCCGCCGGGAGTAATTCGGTGATAGCGCAGGTATCCAGCAACTCCAGTGCCTGGTCGGTCAGTTTGCGCAGAGTCGCCTGGCGAATGCCTTCCGTCGTGGGGTAAACCGGCGTCAGAGTTTCCTGCAATTCAGGGGTACTGAGATCGCCCTGAACGCGGTATTCAGGATGAATCATCTCCGCGCCGTGCGTCCCGCGCTTTGCTTCGCCATAAGCGAGCACACGTTTACCGGTTGCGAGGCTGTTTTTCATCGCTGCATTGAAGTTGAAAAACCGCATGGTCAGGATGCCGGTGCCGTCAGAAATCTGGCAGGTCATCATGCGGCGGCGACCAAAACTGATATTGCAGTTCAGCACTTCACCTTCCACCGTGGCATGAGTGCCCGGCATCAGGTCATTTATGGGGTAGAGATGCGTGCGGTCTTCGTAACGAAGCGGCAGGTGGAGCAGGAGATCTTGAATGGTGTACAGGCCAATTTTGGCCAGTTTGCCGCTCTGGCTGGCACCCACTCCGGCAAGCGTACTTAACGGTATGGCATCCAGCAAACGGCCTTTCATCCTGCTACTCCGCAGATTGCATTGTGGCCCACCATGCGGCATCAGCTTCTATCTCACCTTGCTGATTCACATGCGGGTAGGGCAAACCTTTACGGCGGGAAACGCGCGCCAGTACAGGATAGCCGCCTTCAAACAGCAGGCGCTGTTGTTCGGATTCTGGCAGCGTGCTGTTTTCGCGCTGATACATTCCGGCGTTCTGACGCTGGCGCTGCGCTTCATAAAGAATGAGCGCGGAGGCCACGGAAACGTTGAGCGATTGCACCATTCCGGTCATCGGAATAATGATGTCCTGGTCTGCCAACGCTAATGCTTCCTGAGTAATACCGGTTTTTTCCTGCCCCATCAAAATGCAGGTTGGGCGGGTGTAATCAATTTCACGGAAATCGACGGCTTTATCAGAAAGGTTGGTGGCGAGGATTTGCATTCCGCTGCTTTTTAGCTGGGCAACGGCATCGCCAATATTGCGGTGCGTTTTGACTTCAACCCAGGAGTTGCTTCCCGCGGCGGAAGAGGCCATGGTGCGCATGCGGTTACCCGGCCAGACCGCGTGAACTTCATGTACACCAACGGCATCAGCGGTGCGAATAATCGCCGAGACGTTATGAGGTTTATGGACCTGCTCCATGCAGACGGTCAGATCAGGCTGACGCCTGGCGAGCATCTCGCAAATACGCGCATAACGTTGAGGATTCATAACACTAGTTTCGGTTGCGGGTGACTTTAATCACATCCGGCATCACGCGGATTTTACGCATGAGATTTGCCAGATGGATACGGTCGCGTGCAGTCAGACGAATGAACGCACTGTATACGCGGCCATCTTTCTCTTCGGTGTTCAGGCTTTGAATATTGGAGCCTGCATTATTGAGCGCAGCCGTCAGGTTTGCCAGCGCACCCTGATGGTTAAACATATCCACCTTGATCTCGGTGGTAAACTCTTGTTCTGTCTCTTTATCCCATTCCACTGCCATAAATTTCTCTGGCTCTTTTTGATAGCCTCGGATGTTACGGCAAGATTCATGGTGGATAACCAGCCCTTTGCCTGGGCTTACGTGCGCAATAATTGGGTCACCAGGGATTGGACGGCAACACTTAGCAAAGGTAATCAGCACACCATCAGCGCCTTTAATCGGCAGATGACTGTGAGTCGTTGAGTGGCCTTGCTGTACCACTGACGATTCACCTTGCAGGTTCTTCGCGACAACCACACTCATGGCGTTACCAAGGCCGATTTCAGCCAGCAAATCATCAAGCGTAGCGAGCTTCATGCGCTCAAGCTCACGTTGAATATTTTCTGGTGGGACTTCGGCTAATTTACGGCTGCCACCTAAAGCGTGGTTTAGCAAACGGCGACCAAGACTAACGGAGTCGTCACGTTTGAGGTTTTTCAGCATCTGGCGGATTTTGGCACGGGCTTTAGAGCTCACGACAAAGTTCAGCCAAGCGGCGTTCGGGCGTGCACCTGGCGCCGTAATGATTTCGATAGTCTGGCCGCTGCTTAGCGACTGAGACAGCGGATAGGGTTGCCTGTCGACACGAGCACCGACGCAAGCATGGCCGATGTCGGTATGCACGGCATAGGCGAAATCGACAGGTGTCGCGCCCGCAGGCAATTCGACAATGCGCCCTTCCGGGGTGAAAACGTAAATCTCATCCGGGAACAGATCGGATTTTACGCTCTCGATAAATTCAAATGAGCTGCCCGCACTTTGCTGTAATTCCAGCAGGCTTTGCATCCAGCGCTGAGCGCGGATTTGTGCGGTTGTGCCACTTTCACCCTGCTCTTTATAAGCCCAGTGAGCGGCAACACCCATCTCTGCCATCTGATCCATATCTTCGGTACGGATTTGCACTTCAACCGGCACACCGTGTGGGCCAATCATTGAAGTATGCAGGGACTGATATCCGTTGGCCTTTGGAATGGCGATATAGTCCTTAACCCGCCCAGGACGCGGCTTGTAGAGGCTATGCATCTGCCCAAGAACGCGGTAACAGGTATCCATGTCATGGACGATTACGCGGAAAGCGTAGATATCCATAATCGAATGGAAACGCTGCTCTTTGAGCGTCATTTTGCAGTAGATGGAGTAAAGGTGTTTTTCGCGACCACTGACACGGCAAGGAATGCCTGCTTCTTGCAAACGCCCGTCGATTTCAGAGAGGATTTTTTGAATCATCTCTTTGCGGTTACCACGCGCCGCTTTTACCACTTCTTTAATCACGCGGTAGCGGTTCGGGTAAAGCGCTTCAAAGCCCAGCTCTTCTAACTCGGTTTTCAGGTGATGAATACCAAGACGGTGTGCCAGAGGGCTATAAATTTCGAGGGTTTCGCGAGCAATGCGGCGGCGCTTATCCGGGCGTAAAGACCCGAGCGTGCGCATGTTATGTGTGCGGTCGGCGAGTTTGATCAGAATGACGCGAATGTCTTGCACCATCGCCATGATCATTTTGCGGAAGTTTTCAGCCTGAGCTTCTTTCTTATCGCGGAATTTCAGTTTGTCTAGCTTAGATACCCCTTCCACCAGTTCGGCAACGCTTTTGCCAAACAGTTGTTCCATATCCTGGTAGGTGGCAGGGGTGTCTTCGATCACATCATGCAGTAGTGCTGCCATCAGTGTTTCATAGTCGAGTTTCATCTCGGCCAGAATGCAGGCAACCGCTACGGGATGGGTGATATAGGGTTCACCACTTGAACGTGCTTGTCCCTCGTGAGCATCACGCGCAACAAGGTATGCTTGCCGAAGTCGCTTTATCTGCTCCTCGGGCAAGTATTGTTGAATCAGTTGATTCAGGCTTTCAAACAGATACAAGGGCTACCCGCAGGCTAATTAACGACGACCTTCAGCAATAGCGGTTACGGCCTGCAGTTCTGCGGCTTCCTGCTCTTGCTGTTCCTGACGATCACGAACATCGAGAATCTGGTTGGTGATCAACCCTTCTTCGATTTCGCGCAGTGCGATTACAGTCGTTTTATCGTTTTCTTCAGGTACTAGTGGATCTTTACCACCAGTTTGCATCTGACGAGCGCGACGTGCGGCGACCAGAACCAGGTCAAAACGGTTACCAATTTTCTCAACAGCGTCCTGAACAGTTACGCGTGCCATAATTAAAATGCTCCACAGATGAAGAAATGACTGGGCATGATACTGAAACTGGGCTCAGTCTGCCAATAGTTTGCTGATTAAAGCGTCATGTCGCGCTTTTTGGCGACCCATTCGTAGACGCTCGGCACGAATGATAATTTTTAAATCTGACAGTGCAGTGTCGAAATCGTCGTTGACGATTAAATAGTCATACTCGGCATAATGGCTCATTTCTGCAACAGCCTGCTCCATTCGCTTCGTAATAACTTCTTCACTGTCTTGCCCACGGCCACGAAGGCGGCGGTCCAGTTCTACTTTTGATGGCGGCAGAATAAAAATACTGCGGGCTTGCGGCATTTTCTGACGAATCTGCTGCGCACCTTGCCAGTCAATATCCAGAAAAACATCCACGCCGGTTGCCAGAACTTGTTCAATGGCATGGCGTGAGGTGCCGTAGTAATTGCCAAACACTTCAGCGTGTTCCAGGAATGCGTCTTCAGCAATCATCTGCTTAAACTCTTCCTTTTCCACAAAGAAATAGTGCTCGCCGTGGTTCTCTCCCGGACGAATACCACGAGTGGTATGGGAAATAGAAACCTGCGTGTCGTACAGCGGTTGTGTCTTCAACAAAGCCTGGATGAGGCTGGATTTCCCCGCGCCACTTGGGGCGGAAACGATATAAAGCGTGCCTTGAGCCATGAGTTCTAACTTATCGGTAAGCATAAAAAGAAGTGCGTATACGGGCCTATTATACACGCCGTCTCCGTGTCTCGTAGAATTTGTCGTGTTCCCCGGCAAGATTTCTACCAATTTGCGTAATGTTTTCCAAAAAAACCCTCGTGTTACTGAAACAAGTTAAATATGTCTGAAATCTCCTCGCATCCTTTTTAGAACCTATTAGTACGGCTTGTTTCCTGGCGTTATATCTCTCTTTGCTTCTACACGGAGGGAATTATGAAGTGGATTACAAAATTTATCGGTTTTCTGGGACTGATGAGCGCAATGGCGTCGGCGACATGTCCGGCTTGGTCATCGGGGCAAGTCCAGCAGGAGATGTCTGGATTGAATGAAAAGCTTAGTCAGTGGGATCAATCTTATTACCAACAGGGCGTTAGTGAGGTCAGTGATGCGACATACGATGGTCTACGCAGGCAATACAATGAATGGCAGCGCTGCTTTCATCCCTCGGAAAAACCACAACCACCGCAGTTGGCGACACAGGGGAAAGCGTTGCACCCGGTTGCTCATACAGGCTTAAAAAAACTGCCAGATAGTGCAGCAGTTGCTCAATGGGCCAAAGGCAAAACCGATCTCTGGGTGCAACCTAAAGTCGATGGTGTGGCGGTGACCCTGGTTTATCAGCAAGGACGCCTGGCTAAACTCCTTAGCCGCGGGGACGGAGAGAAAGGGCAAGACTGGACAGAGAAGGCCAAAATGATTCCCGCTATCCCCGTAACCCTTTCAGGCCGGCTTGCTAATAGCGTGTTGCAAGGGGAGGTTTTCTGGAAAAGAGATAATCACATACAGAAAACGATGGGTGGCATAAATGCCAGAGGAAAAGTGGCTGGTGCCATGATGAGCCAAAGCGACTCAGCCTTGCTCAATGAATTGGGGATATTTATTTGGGCGTGGCCAGATGGGCCTGCTGATATGAATCTGAAATTAGACACGCTCGCACAGGCTGGTTTTCCGCTAACTAAAATTTGGTCAACGCCTGTTAGCTCACTGGAAACAATCGCGATGTTACGGGAGTCCTTGTTTACGACCCCTCTTCCCTTTGTGACCGACGGTATTGTGGTTCGTGAGGCAATAGAGCCTGCGGGGCAATATTGGCTACCAGGCAAAGCAACGTGGGTGATGGCATGGAAATTTCCACCAGCCCAGCAAATTGCAGAGGTAAAGGGCATTCAATTTACGGTCGGGCGCACAGGAAAAGTTGCTGTTGTTCTAAGACTCAATCCCCTGCAGATAGATGATAAACAGGTCAAACGAGTGAACATCGGTTCAGTCAAACGTTGGCAAGCTCTGGATATTGCTTTGGGTGATCAGGTGATGGTGAGTCTTGCAGGGCAGGGGATTCCGCGCGTCGATGAAGTGGTATGGCGGGTAAGCCAGCGCAATAAACCGCCGCTGCCAACAGATAAAATGGTTACTCCATTGAGCTGTCTGTTTTTTGAAGTTTGGTGTCGCGAGCAGTTTATTGCGCGGTTGGCCTGGATTAGCTCTCCAGAAGTATTGAACATCAATGGAGTGAGCGTACGCACCTGGCAGCAGATCCAACAGAATCTTAATCTGAGGCATATATTTTCTTGGGTAACCGTCAGTCAGGAAGAACTGTTGAAAATTAGCGGGATTTCTTCAGCCAGAGCGGCCCATCTTTGGCAGCAATTCTCGCAAGTCAGGCAACAGCCCTTTAAGCAGTGGTTAATCGCTTTTGGTTTACCGCTCCCCCGAGCTGTGTTTACCACTCTGCCCGATTCTCAATGGTCGCAGTTAGTTGCGCGAGATGAGCTTAGTTGGCAAAAACTGCCGGGCATTGGTGCTGGCCGGGCTAAAAAGTTGGTGGAGTTTGTCAATCATCCCCAAATTGCTGCATTAGTAGTTTTTCTTGCAGAGCAGGGAATCCTGGGATTTACCGGTCAGTGATCCGCGTGTTTGTAATGAAACACAGGTAATCCCAGGCGCAGTCGTAACGCGAGTAAGCGGGTGGTGAATCCGAACAGGAGCGTGGAAATAATCACCACATCCTGGTTCGAAACATAGTGTTCCAGAACGATGTAAAGCACCGCTGAGGCGAAAGCGATGCCAGCATAGAGCTCTTTCTGGAATACCAGCGGGATACGCTTACAAAACATATCACGTAAAACACCGCCAAATACGCCCGTTATAACGGCGGCAATGATAGCGATAATTGGCCCTTCGCCCATATCCAACGCTATTTGCGCACCGATGATAGAAAACACCACAAGTCCAAGGGCATCGAGCACTAAGAAAAGGCGGCGCAGATGAGGCATTACGGGGGCAAATACGGTGGTAAGCACAGCGGCGATGGCGACAATCACGACATATTCTGGATGTTTCACCCAACCTAATGGGTAGTGGCCAAGAAGGATATCGCGTACTGAACCACCACCAAGCGCTGTGGCTGTTGCAATGATTATCACACCGAAAGTATCCATGCGGCGGCGGCCTGCCGCTAACGCGCCAGTCATGGCTTCAGCAGTAATCCCGACCAAATAAAGAATATGTAGCAGCATTGGAACCCCCAGTGGAAACGCGGAGAGGGTAACGTTTTGTGAATGGTGTCACGATTGAGTTTTTCTAAGTCAAAATGATTTGGATTAGTTTTTTTAATGTTTAATTTTTTTCTAAGTACGATGTGTAAGGATTCTAATGGCAATGTTGTTTTATTAAGGATTAATTTATTTGGTGATAATTGAAAGGGGTCACAGTGATGAGTACTTCAATGATTTTGAGGGCTCTGGCAAACGGTGTTAACCCAGATACAGGAGAGTTACTGAATCGTTCCTCTTTCAATGACAACCAGTACGAAAAGGCCCGCAAAACACGGGCCTTAGAACACATGACGGACAATTACTCGATGTTCTGAATCTGTTCGCGCATTTGCTCAATCAGCACTTTCAATTCGATAGCTGAATTGGTGACATCTGAGTTAATAGATTTTGATGCCAGGGTATTCGACTCGCGGTTGAACTCCTGCATCATAAAGTCGAGACGACGGCCAACCGCTTCTTTTTTCTTCAGAATGTTGTATGTCTCTTTAACGTGAGCTTCCAGGCGATCCAGCTCTTCGGCAACATCAACACGTTGTGCCATTAGTACCAGTTCTTGCTCGAGGCGGTTATTTTCAAGCTGAACTTGTGCATCTTCGAGTTTGGCAACCAGGCGCTCACGTTGCCATTTCAGGACTTCCGGCATGTGCGCGCGGACTTTCACGACTTCGGCGCTGACACCTTCAAGGCGCTGTTCGAGCAGTAATTTCAATGCCTGGCCTTCGGTTTCACGGGCAACAATAAAGTCGTCCAGCGCACCATCAAGGGCGGCAAGAATTTCAGCTGTGATGGCATCAAGGTCTTGTTCCTGAGCAGACATCACACCAGGCCAGCGTAAAATATCAACTGGATTGATTTCGCCTTCGTCGCTCTGCATTTTTACCCAATTCGCTGCTTCAACCAGCTGTTTAGCCAGTTTTTCATTGAGCAGCAAAGAACTTTGAGCACGAGTATCAGGTTCGAAACGTAGGTTACATTCGATTTTCCCGCGAGTTAAGCGGGTGCGAATACGCTCGCGAGCCACAGGTTCGAGGCTACGGAACTGCTCTGGCATACGGATGTAGGTTTCAAGATAACGCTGGTTTACCGAACGTAACTCCCAGGTGGCGCTGCCCCATTCGCCTTTTACTTCACGTCGGGCATAGGCGGTCATACTGCGGATCATATTTCGTAACCGTATTCTGTAATAGATGTGGGGGATTATAGCCATGCCTGTCGTGGCAGGATAGGAATAAGCGAACGAAGTCCGTATAATGCGCAGCCACATTCGTTTTAGCCGGAGATAACCCCATGCGTCCATCAGGTCGTAGCGCCAATCAAGTGCGCCCAGTCACCCTGACCCGTAATTACACCAAACACGCAGAAGGCTCCGTGCTGGTCGAGTTCGGCGATACTAAAGTACTTTGTACCGCCACCGTTGAAGAAGGTGTTCCGCGCTTTCTGAAAGGCCAGGGCCAGGGTTGGATCACCGCTGAATATGGTATGTTGCCGCGTGCGACCCATAGCCGTAATGCTCGTGAAGCAGCAAAAGGTAAGCAGGGTGGCCGTACTCTTGAGATTCAGCGCCTGATTGCGCGTTCTCTGCGTGCAGCCGTTGATTTGAAAGTCCTTGGCGAATACACCATTACACTGGACTGCGATGTTCTGCAGGCAGACGGCGGCACTCGTACCGCATCTATTACTGGCGCATGTGTTGCGCTGGCGGATGCGCTGAACAAACTGGTCGCAGCCGGTAAGATGAAAACCAATCCAATGAAAGGGATGGTTGCGGCGGTATCTGTCGGTATCGTTAAAGGCGAGGCTCTGTGCGATCTTGAATATGTTGAAGATTCTGCCGCAGAAACTGACATGAACGTCGTGATGATGGAAGATGGCCGCATGATTGAGGTCCAGGGCACCGCGGAAGGCGAGCCGTTCACCCATGAAGAGTTGTTGGCGCTACTGGCGCTGGCACGAGGGGGAATTGAATCTATCGTAACGGCGCAGAAGGCGGCGTTAGAGAATTAATTTTAGGCGACTCTGAGAGTCGCCTTTTTTTTGTCGCAATAATCGAGGAGCAAATCCATGAAACCGTATCAGCGCCAGTTTATTGAGTTTGCGCTTAACAAGCAGGTACTTAAGTTTGGCGAATTCACGCTGAAATCCGGGCGTACCAGCCCTTATTTCTTCAACGCAGGGTTGTTTAATACCGGGCGTGATCTGGCACTGTTAGGCCGTTTTTATGCCGCCGCGTTAGTGGATTCCGGGATTGAGTTTGATTTGCTGTTTGGGCCGGCTTACAAAGGGATTCCTATCGCGACTACTACAGCGGTTGCGTTGGCAGAGCATCATGAACGTGATGTGCCATATTGCTTCAACCGCAAAGAAGCAAAAGATCACGGTGAAGGTGGCAACCTGGTCGGTAGTGCCCTTCAAGGGCGAGTGATGTTGGTGGATGACGTTATTACTGCGGGTACCGCAATCCGTGAATCAATGGAAATTATTGCTGCCAACAATGCATCACTGGCTGGCGTGTTAATTTCTCTGGACCGCCAGGAGCGTGGTCGTGGTGAAATCTCTGCAATTCAGGAAGTTGAGTGCGATTACCAGTGCCAGGTGATTTCGATCATCACGCTGAAAGACCTGGTTGAATACCTGGAAGAAAAACCTGAAATGGCCGTGCATCTAGCGGCTGTACAGGAATACCGTACTCAGTACGGCGTGTAAGAAAAAGGGCCTTTTGAAGGCCCTTTCTATTTAACGAAGTTGTGCGGCAATCAGCGGCCAACGGGTATCAAAATCACCGGTAGGCAGATAGCGGAATTCGCTACGCACAAAACGCGATAGTGTCCCTTCACAAAATGCCAGCAGCAAGCTTGCCAGTAACGATTCATCAGTAATGTAGCCTTCACCTTCACGCATCTTCTTTTCACGCATGACCTGGCGCAATTGCACTTCTATACGCTCAAAAAGCTGATTGATACGGCCTTGCAGACGGTCTTGTTCAAACATCAGCGCGTGGCCGGTGAGAATTCGTGTTAGGCCAGGGTTGCGCTCGCCAAACCCAAGAATCAGTAAAACAATCAAGCGTAACCGGGCGTGGGTGTCTTTCTCATCTTTCAGGATGAGATTGATACGGGTAATCAGACTATCTTCAATAAACTCGATAAGGCTATCGAACATCTTCGTTTTGCTGGGAAAATGTCGATAAAGTGCAGCTTCGGAAACACCAACAGTCGCGGCGAGTTTGGCAGTCGTAATGCGTTGGCTGCCATCGCTGGACTCAAGCATTTGGGCCAAAGACTGAAGTATTTCTTCGCGACGATTCCGTTTCGCAACTTGCTTTTCTGCCATGTTCTAAAATACCCCTGAAATAACGCACTTGTCAGGCAGGTAACCACACCGCGCTCGCAAACTTGAAGTTTGCGGTTTTTTCACATTTTTTACGCTGTGGGGTTACGTTTTTAAATGAAGTTACTGGCGTCCTGAATGGCCGAAACCACCTTCGCCACGGTCACTAGAATCGAAATCCTCAACCAGATTGAATTCGGCCTGAACGACTGGCACAAACACCATTTGAGCAATGCGCTCACCCGGTTCGATAGTGAAGTGATCTTGTCCACGGTTCCAGACGGAAACCATTAACTGACCCTGGTAATCGGAGTCTATCAGCCCAACAAGGTTGCCTAAAACAACGCCATGCTTATGACCAAGACCTGAACGAGGCAGAATGACAGCCGCAAGAGTTGGGTCGGCGATATGGATAGCCAGCCCGGTTGGAATCAGTTTGGTGATACCTGGAGCAAGCTCTACGGCTTCATCCAGACAGGCGCGCAGGTCAAGACCCGCAGAGCCGGAAGTAGCATAAGTCGGCAGGGGGAACTGTTGGCCAACGCGTGGGTCCAGAATCTTAACGTCGATTTTTTTCATCATAACGGGTAACTATCTCGTTCAGTAAAAGATGGCCAAGGAGTTCTTTACGCTCAAGAGGTAAGACTTTATCTCCTTCCTGCCAGAAAATGTGCAGTGCATTGTTGTCGCTATTAAATCCCTGGCCTGCTTGTGAGACATCATTCGCACAAATCAGATCGAGATTTTTACTCATACGTTTTTGCCGGGCGTATTCTTCCACATTATTTGTTTCGGCGGCAAACCCAACAACATAAGGTCGGTGCGCCAAAAGTGCTGCGACACCGGCGACGATGTCCGGGTTTTTTATCATTTTTATTGTAATTTCATCGCCTTGCTTTTTGATTTTCTCATCAGCTACAGCGGCTGCACGATAATCCGCAACTGCGGCACAGCCCACAAAAATTTGCTGTTCCTGAACATGTTGCTGAACAGCAGCTTCCATTTCCAACGCTGTGGTGACATCAATACGCTTCACCCATGGTGGTGTTGGCAAAGATACAGGGCCAGAAATTAACGTCACATTCGCGCCACGCGATGCCGCCGCCGCCGCGATGGCATAACCCATTTTCCCTGAACTATCGTTAGTGATATAGCGCACCGGGTCCAGACGCTCGCGGGTTGGGCCAGCGGTAATCATGATATTAAGATGTTGCAGATCTTTGGTGACAGTAAAATGCTGTGCCGCCATTTCGACTATGGTTAGCGGGTCAAGCATTCGACCTGGGCCAACATCGCCACAGGCTTGGCTGCCGCTATCCGGCCCCCACATCAACAAGCCGCGTGAAGAGAGAACTTCAAGGTTGTGTTGAGTTGCAGTGGCTCGGTACATCTGTTGGTTCATGGCAGGGACAACGGCAACCGGTGCCGGTGTGGCGAGACAAATTGTGCTCACAAGGTCATTTGCCATGCCTGCAGTAATGCGGGCAATTAAGTCGGCCGTGGCGGGGGCAAGGATAACTAAATCAGCCCATTTGCCTAATTCTATATGGCCCATTGCGGCTTCTGCTGCGGGATCTAACAAGCTGTCTGAAACCGGATAACCTGATACGGCTTGTAAACTCAGTGGCGTAATAAAGGCTTTGGCGGCCTCAGTCATTACCACTCTTACTTCTGCCCCGCGTTCACGCAGACGGCGCACCAGTTCTGGTGTTTTATAGGCAGCGATACCACCGCTCACACCCAGAACAATTTTTTTGCCAGAAAGCCCCATCATGATTTTTCCACCACAAGTCACAGTCATCTGGCTATTTTACCACACTCATTAGGTATCGACTTTTTTGCAGTTTGCGAGACATCCCGCATGCGGAATATCTGCCTGTCGTTTGTGCTTCTCGAGTTGTGCACAATAGCGGAAATGAAGGGCAAGGAGGTTCTGATGGATGTGATCATGGGGCTGGATAAAGCGAGTATGCCGCGCGAAAAACTGCTGAAATTTGGGGCCAGTTCTTTATCTGATGTGGAGTTACTGGCGCTTTTTTTACGCACTGGCAGCAGAAACATGAATGTCCTGACATTTGCGCAAACCTTACTGCATCAGTTTGGCTCGTTAAGCCGGCTGTTGTCAGCGGACTATTCGCAGTTCAACGATGTTAAGGGTATTGGTGAGGCTAAATACACGCAGTTAAACGCCATAGCTGAACTAGCGCGGCGTTATTACTATTCTCGAGGCGTTGAAGAATTGACTTTAAAAGGGCCTGATTCAGTCAGGGAATTTATCCAAAGCCAGCTAACGACTGAAGAACGCGAGGTTTTCATGGTTATTTTTCTGGATAATCAGCATCGGGTGATTAAACATTGTCCGATGTTTTCTGGAACATTGAACCATGTAGAGGTCCATCCGAGAGAAATTGTGCGTGAAGCGATGAAATCAAATGCAGCGGCGTTAATACTCGCGCATAATCACCCGTCTGGTCGAGCAGAACCGAGTAAAGCCGATCGCGTTATTACCGAACGCATCGTAAAAGCTTGCCTGTTTATGGAAATTCGAGTGCTCGATCATCTTGTTATCGGCCGTGGAGAGTACGTTTCTTTTGCAGAACGTGGGTGGATTTAGGCCGAATTGCGCGATCCTTGGGGATCTTTGTCTGTTCGGGACTTGAGCACATGCGTTAGGCAGCGTATACTACGCCACCTTTGAGAATCTCGGGTTTTGGCATTATGCGCCTGGAACTGTGGTTCACATGGAACCGCCAGGGACCAGGCTTGCGGCCTGACGAGGCGCCATAACCCTATACGAAGCTCGAGCTAATTTGATTTTTGGAGAATAGACATGTCCCGAGTCTGCCAAGTTACTGGCAAGCGTCCGGTGACCGGTAATAACCGTTCCCACGCAATGAACGCGACCAAACGCCGTTTCCTGCCGAACCTGCACTCTCACCGTTTTTGGGTTGAGAGCGAGAAGCGTTTTGTCACACTGCGCGTATCTGCTAAAGGTATGCGTGTAATTGATAAGAAGGGTATCGAAACGGTCTTGGCCGATATGCGTACCCGTGGCGAGAAGTACTAAGAGGAATTAAGTCATGGCTAAAGGTGTTCGCGAGAAGATCAAGCTGGTTTCTTCTGCTGGTACTGGTCACTTCTATACCACCACGAAGAACAAGCGTACTAAGCCGGAAAAACTGGAACTGAAAAAATTCGATCCAGTTGTCCGTCAACACGTACTGTACAAAGAAGCTAAAATTAAATAATTTTAGTGTCTTTGATGAAAACCTCGCTTCGGCGGGGTTTTTTCGTTTTAGGCTTTTGAGTCTGGAGGAGAGATGCCTGAATTGCCGGAAGTAGAAACCAGTCGCCGTGGTATTGAACCACATCTGGTCGGGGAAACTATTCTTCACGCCGTGGTGCGTAACGGTCGCTTGCGTTGGCCTGTCTCCGATGAAATCCATGCTCTAAGCGACAAACCTGTTTTAAGCGTGCAACGCCGCGCTAAGTATCTGCTGCTCGAACTCCCTGATGGCTGGATTATTATCCATCTTGGCATGTCAGGTAGCCTGCGTATCCTTCCTGAAGATTATCCTGCCCAAAAGCATGACCATGTCGACCTGGTGATGAGTAACGGTAAAGTGTTGCGTTATACCGATCCGCGCCGTTTTGGTGCCTGGTTATGGGCTAAAGAGTTGGAGGGCAGCAATGTGCTGGCTCATCTGGGGCCGGAACCATTGAGCGACGTATTTTCGGCAGACTATTTGCGTGAAAAATCTGCGAAAAAGAAACTCGCGATTAAACCCTGGCTGATGGATAACAAGCTGGTGGTGGGCGTGGGTAATATTTATGCCAGTGAATCGCTGTTTGCTGCGGGCATCCATCCGGATCGTACTGCGCAGTCGTTATCACAAACTGAGTGTGAATTACTGGTCAAAACCATTAAAGCGGTACTACTGCGTTCTATTGAACAAGGTGGGACGACGCTAAAAGATTTCCTGCAATCGGATGGTAAACCGGGGTATTTCGCTCAGGAGTTACAAGTTTATGGGCGTGCAGAAGAACCGTGTCGGGTATGTGGAGCGCCTATTCTCATCAGCAAGCATGGGCAACGCAGCACGTTTTATTGCCGCCATTGCCAGCACTAGCTCTTTATTCAGCTGTCTCCTGCTTGAGTCTTTCCAGTAACGCTTTGCATACTGGCTCAGGCAGGAAGTGGGCAACATCGCCATGATGACGCGCGACTTCTTTAACTAGCGATGAAGAGACAAAAGACCACTCTTTTGATGGCATCAGGAACACGCTTTCGAGCTCTGGCATTAAGTGGCGGTTCATATGAGCCAGCTGCATCTCATACTCAAAATCTGCCGCCGTGCGTAGCCCTCTGACTAAAACGTTAGCTTGTTGAGTTTTAGCAAAATTCGCCATCAAATCACTAAAACCGACAACCTCAACATTAGGCAAATGTGCAGTAACACCTTTCGCGAGCTGGACTCTTTCTTCCAGCGTGAACAAGGTCTTCTTGTGCGGGCTATTCGCAATCGCCAGTATCAGGGTATCAAACATCATCGCAGCACGCGTCACGATGTCCAGATGACCGTTGGTAATGGGATCAAACGTGCCAGGATAAATCGCTCGGGTGGTCATAGAGTTTTGTTTTCCGTATAGCCTTGATTCAGCGCCCAGAGTTCAGCGTATTTGTTAAACGTGTACTGTGCGTTGACGACAGCAAGTAGCCAACCTTGTTTCCCATCAAGAAAACCAGCTCGTAGCAACAGCGTTTTACAGAATGCCCCAAATGTGTGACCGAAAATACCGGCAATCGAGACTCGCTTGCCACGTTGATGACGCTCCTGCGCCCAGGCGGTCGCATAATTTAACTGTTTACGCTGGAAGCTGGCGAAATCACGGCAGGTAAGATGGAGCAAATCCCCTTTGAGTGGGATAACTTTCGCCCCTGGAGCTTCGAGAGACTCATGAACCTGATTATCATTATAATGGTAGAACGCTCGAGCGTATAGGCGGGTTACGCGGTCCGGATACCAACCGCTGTGGCGCATAAAACGCCCAAGGAACAGATTGCGGCGCGCGATACTGTAAACAGCATCTGTCTGCGGATTTTCTAAAACCGCTTTTAGCGTACTGGCCAGTTCTGGCGTGACACGCTCATCGGTATCGATCATCAAAACATAATCGTGGCTGGCGTAGCTCTGTGCGAGCTGGCGTTGTTTGCCAAAGCCTTGCCACTCTTCATTAATGAAAACTTTCGCACCAGTCTGAAGAGCTATCTCGACAGTAGAATCGGTACTGCCTGAATCCAGCAAAACAATTTCATCAGCCCAGGCCACTGAAGCCAGACATTCTGGCAATACGTCCGCTGCATTTTTAGCGATCATCACCACAGACAAGCGATTGGGCATTAATGGCTCCGTTGCGGCAGGTACGGTTGCAGTAATTGTAGCAAGCGTTGCAATGCGCCCTGATTCTGATGAAGGACTTCCACGGCATGGCGACCGTAATAAAGGCGATAGTCTTCGTCGGTTAGCAGGGTGGTGATTTCGTTAACTAGTGAAGCCGCGTCCGTAACGGTAATCAGCCCGTCGGCACTCTGCAATTTGGCGCAAATATCTTTGAAATTGAAGGTGTGTGGGCCCATCAGTACCGGAATCGCATGAGCGGAAGGTTCCAGCGGGTTATGGCCTCCTCGTTCAACAAGGCTGCCGCCCACAAAGGCCAGATCGGCAATTCCGTACAGCATCATCAACTCGCCCATAGTATCGCCAATCACCACCTGGGTGCTGTTGGATGGCTTTTCACCACTGCTGCGCATGATGTAGCTGAAACCAGCCTTCTGAGCCATATCACGCGCATCTTTGAAGCGTTCCGGGTGGCGCGGGACAAGAATTAACAGTAAATCAGGGAATTTGGCCAGTAACTGGCGGTGTGCATCCAGAATAATACTTTCTTCGCCATCATGGGTGCTGGTGGCAATCCACACTTTACGATGTGGAGCCCATTGGCGGCGTAGCGTAATTGCGCGTGCGGCAAGTTCTGGAGTCACTGAAATATCAAATTTCAGGCTACCGGTAACGGTTAATTGAGAGCGTTTCAGACCAAGCTCGATGAAACGACCACCATCTTCTTCATTCTGTGCGGCGATCAGGGTGATTTTGCTCATCAGGCGGCGCGTGAAATTACCCAGCTTTTTATACCCTTTTGCCGAGCGGGCAGAAAGACGGGCATTGGCAATGACCAAAGGGATTTTGCGTTGGTGTAATTCGTTGATCATGTTTGGCCACAACTCGGTTTCCATCACGATAACCAGTTTGGGACGCACGGTATTGAAAAAGCGCTTCATGGCGCAAGGGAGATCGTAAGGCAAATAAACATGATGCACATTTTGCCCAAAAGCCGACAGCGCACGTTCCGAACCTGTTGGAGTCATGGTGGTGACGGTAATCGGAATCGTCGGGTAGCGATGGCGCAGGGCGCGAACTAACGGAATTGCCGCCAGGGTTTCACCTACGGAAACTGAATGCAGAAGAATACCATCGGGCTCCACTTTTCCACGGCAATAGCCGTAGCGTTCCGCCCAGCGTTTGCGATACGCGGGAGCTTTACGGCTACGGAGTAACAGTCGCAGCCACACAAAAGGCTGAATAAGATAGAACAGAGCGGTATACAACGATTCCAAGCGAATTTTCCGTATTTTCATTATCGGCGGGCAAATTCTAAGCATTCGGGAAGCTTAAAGCTATTGTTTTGGTAACTTCGCGAAGGCATTGCTTAGTATTCAGATGGGTTAGTGCTTGAGGGACAGAAGTCGCGGGCGGCATGCATCCACCCGCTTAGAGGCAGTACCTCAGCCCGGAACTCGGGTCGCTTTCTTCAATTTTAGATAACGACGACCCAGACGCCAGCGCAGGCGGAATCCACGGGCATTTTTCCAAATCAGACGCCAGATACCGCGATCAAAAAACTCCTGAATGATCATCTTCTTCTTGTGCGGATCTTTCATGTTATTGAAAGTATGCAATATCCCCAGACCTTCTTTCGCGATTTGCCAGTTACAGGCTGGAATATTCTTTACCGCTTCCGGATAACGCTGGTTAATGGCATCTAACATTTCCAGTATTTTCATATAATGACGTGCTGAGCGGATCAGGGTGTCATCCGTGTCTGGTTTATGGGATACCGAGGCCGAATGGATGTAGTAATCGTAGTATTGAGCGTCAGTGTACTGAACGCGCTGCGCGGCGAGTAACACCTCCGTTGTCCACGGAATATCCTGGTGACGTAAGCCGGGTTCGAAGGTAAAGCCATGTTCGCGAATAAAATCGTGGCGATAAAGGTTTAGCCAGGTCACGTGCAGAAACTTACGCGAATCGAGCGCACGTTTAAGCCACTGGGGACCACTCAGTACGTCGGTAGACTGAAGCTTGTCTTGCGGAAAAATTGGCCGTGAAGGTTTTTTGTTGTTTTCGTAAACGTAATTACCATTGCACGTCACTACATCAAGGTCATTTTTTAAGGCTAAATCAAGAAGATGCTGGTACATGCCGGGCTTAAAGTCATCATCAATGTCCGGGAAGGAGAGGTACTGACCTGTGGCTACAGCAAGCCCGGTATTACGCGCAATCGAAACGCCCTGATTTTCCTGTTCGATTATTTTCATACCAGGAAACTTGCTGCGCCAGGCATTAATAATCGCCATGGAGCCATCGGTTGAACCATCGTTAACCATAATGACTTCCATGCTGTCGATGTTCTGAGCTTCAAGACAGGCAAAGAATTTAGCTAAAAAAAGCTCGCCGTTATAAACAGCAGCAACAACGCTAAGGAGTGGACGTAGGCTCTGTGGCATAAAATTACCCGAAAATATTGTTATCTTTCTTCTGTCGCCAGAGACAAATACTGCTGGCAGATGGCACCAATGCTATATGACTCAATCGTTGCGATATCAATAACCGGTGGGGTGTTGTAAATATCCAGCATAGTGTCAGCAAGTTCCTGAGCGCTCATGCCGGAAAGACCGCGAGACAGTTCTCCGGTCAAAATTTCCGCAGGCCCGCCAGGGCAATTTGTACTGACGGCTGGTGTCTGGCAAATTAGTGCTTCGACCAGAACGTTGCCAAATCCTTCACAATCTGAGCTAAGCAGCAGCATACGTGCATTGGCAATCCATGGATAAGGGTTTGGTGCGAAGGATTTTATAATCACACGCTCGCCAACACCAGCGGCTGTGGCCATCGCTTTTAACTCGGCAATACGCTCATTGCTGCCGTTACCCATCAGAACCAACGGAGCTTGAATTCCACTGAGAGCATAAGCGCTGATCAGCCGGTCATGGCGTTTATGTTCATGGAAGCGACCCACATGGATTAAATAATCCTGCCCGGCCATTTCACACGACTCTTTTGCTTTTAAATGTATTCCGTCGATATCGAATGGGTTATGAATGACGGTGCCCCCGGACAGCGTAATATCGAAATTTGTCGTAATATCGTGCAAAACTGCCTGAGAAACAGCGACGACATTACTATTCTGATAAACGCTTTGAATTTTCTTACGTTTTATCCAGCGTGAGAAACCCTGACGATGCTGAAGATATGAATAAGAATACATGCCGTGGACACAGTACCAGAGCTTCTCACGCGCAATGGATTTAGTGTGGGCAACAATGCGATCGGTTTTATGCAGGTGAGATAAAACGAGGTCGAAATTCCCTTTTTTCTGCGCTTGTTCTACTGCGCTATCCAGCAGAGCGGCACGGCGGGACAATTCAGTCAGCTTACGCCACGGTTTTTTACAAGTATCCAGAATCACTTGATAATCAACGTCTTCCGGAATCTCATAATCACAGACGCGACGCAGTGAGAAAACGGAAACCTGATGACCCATTGCGACCAAACCTTTCGATAAGGTAAGCACGGTTTTTTCAGCACCGCCGCCAGGTAAACCATCAATAATCATTAGGATACGCATCGTCTAATCCAGTATATTTTGATACAGCGAAATAAGTTGCTGTGAAAGTTTTTCCGGTGTCGCATCCCTGACTCGCTCGCGAGCATATTCCCCCATTTTCTCATCCACAAAGCGTGAAGATATTGCCATTACCGCTTCTGAAAGTTGTGGGATATTGAGTGCATCACAAACGTATCCGTTTTGTCCGATTGTTATAAACTCAGCTCCACCACAGGTAGCCGAGGTAATAACCGGTAAACCACATGCCATTGCTTCAAGAATCACATTTGGAAATGGATCATATAGTGTTGGCAGTAATAGTCCATCAGCTACCTGATAGAAAGGCAGCGTATTTTTCTGCATTCCCATAAACCGTATGCGATTCAGGCACCCCAGAGATTGTGCCAGTTCTCGATAACTTTTCTCGACTTTATCTTGCCCAACGATCACAAGATAGCGGTCGGTATTAGCAATGGCCTTAATTGCACTGGCTAACCCTTTACGCTCGAATCCGGAACCGACAAAGACCAATGTTACTGCGCTTTGCGGGATAGATAATTCATCTCGTAGTTTCGTGCGTAGCTCATCATTTGCCGGAACGAAGCGGGAAGAGTCAATAGCATTATAGATGACATGTATCTTATTAGCAGGTATAGAGAAATCTTCGATAATCTCTCTTTTAACCATTTCGGCATTGCAGATGACGGCTTTTAGTTCGGGAGCCTGATACATCGCCTTCTCAGCCTGCATCACATAACGATGGTATCTATCGAGAAATAGCCACTTTCCGCGCCAGGCGGGTAAAATTCTTGCACGCTGCATCAGCCAACGGCGGTGAACACCATCACCTGCGCGATAAATATCGCAACCCGCTATACGTTCATGACTTTGAACAATATCGAAATTCTCACGTTGCCATAGCGTTCTTGCCGCATCGGCAAAACCTTTTTCACGGCTGATTCGACCTAGTTTCATCGGATCGCAAATATGAATATGCCAGTTATCCTGGCGCTCACCCTGCCATTGCCGAGTGATAACGTTGAGTTCCATATCGTGGGCGCTTAACGCCTCAAGTGCGCGTGAAACGAAACGTTCAGCGCCTCCATCCGGGCGGTATTTTTGGCGGACAATAGCCAGACGGCAGCGCTTCATAACAACTGTTTCCTTGCAGCGGCGACAACAATATCGACCGGGATGGCATCGAGATAACGTTCTTTCGTGTTGGTATCAATTTTGTCAGGGTCTGGCAAATCACCATAGTTTCCTGCCCAAATGACTTCACCGACAACGTCCCACGGGCTCCAGAATGTTAGTTTTGAAGGGCCAAATAGCGCGATACATGGCGTTTTCAATGCAGCAGCCATATGCATCGGTACTGAATCCACACCGATAAACAGTTGGGCGTGGTCGATCAGTGCCGCTAATTGGCGCAGAGTTAGCTCACCCGCCAGGGAATGGATTCGCTCTGATGGGCATAACGCACGGATTTTTTCAATCATCGCTTTTTCGTTTTTATCCGGCCCGGAGGTCAATACCAGGGAATGCCCATCTTTTTGCAAAGCAGTGATGGTTTCAGCCATTTTGCCCTCATCCCAGCATTTGAAAAACCAGCGGGAGGTGGGCTGCACCACAATATAGGAACCTTCAACCCCATTGCTTTGCAGCTTACTTTGCACGGATTGCCAGTCTCCAGGCTGATAGCTCATCGTAACATCCCTGACTGGAGCAATATTCAACGGGGCAATAATGGAGAGGTTTTGCTCTACAGTGTGCAGGGTCTGATGACCTGACACTGAAGCAAGTTGAGTATGGCAATGTTGCCAGATCCAGCCGCGGCGCTTATTGAAATCAAAACCGATACGCGAAGGAGCACCAGTGAAGCGAGTGACCACGGCGCTACGCCACTGATCGGCCAGATTGATAACCAGACTATATTTTTGCTCGCGCAATGTTTTAAGTAATTGCCACTCTTTGCATAAATGCTGGCGGGTACCGAGTTTGCGCCATTTACGGTCAATTCCATAAATACGATGAATGAATGGATGTGCCGCCAGCATGTCTCTCGTTTCTTCATAGAGCAGAACATCGATTTTTGCGTGTGGCCAGGCTTGATGTAATGCATTGATCACCGGAGTGGTGAGCAACATGTCACCATGATGGCGCAACTTTATCAGTAAAATACGGGTAGGTGGCATGGCTGCAAGAGCATTCAAAGCGTTACTCATTATCATCTTTAGAAGATTAACCAAAGGGTGATTCTAATAGACCTTGAGTGTGGTTGCTACATTTGTGCTCAGGAGTTAGAAATTTGATCGTATGCGGTTTGCCCTTATCTGGCAGGCTGAGTAACATGATGTGAACATCTTTATTTCAGAGACGGAAATGACCAAACCTGCATTCATTATCACCATTGATACCGAAGGCGATAATCTCTGGCAAAACCATCGACAAATCAAAACTGAGAATGCTCGGTTCTTACCTCGTTTTCAGTCTTTATGTGAAAAATATGGTTTTAAGCCGGTTTGGCTTACGAACTATGAGATGGCTGTCGATCCGGTTTTTATCGAGTTTGCCAAAGATGTTATTGCTCGTGGTCAGGGCGAAGTTGGCATGCACTTACACGCATGGAATAGCCCACCAGATCACGATTTAACGGGCGATGACTGGCGCTGGCAGCCCTATCTCATTGAGTACAGTGATGAGATCATGCGGGAGAAAGTGGTTTATATGACCACGTTGCTGGAAGAAACATTTGGCACAAAAATGATTAGTCATCGTGCCGGACGTTGGTCATTTGATAGTCGCTATGCCAAATTACTGGTGGAGTTGGGCTATAAGGTGGATTGCTCTGTGACGCCGAGAGTTAACTGGCGAAATGCGAAGGGGGTTCCTACTGGTAATGGCGGAACGGATTATCAACATTTCCCGACCCAGGCTTATTTTATGGATCTGGAAAATATTGACCAGTCTGGTAACTCCGCATTACTCGAAGTCCCGATGAGTATTCAATATAAGCATAGCAATCTGATGAATAGCTTCAAGCAAGGCTATGACCAGATGCGCGGGAAATATCGTAGTCCTTCAGTAAATTGGTTGCGCCCATCAGGTGGCAATGCTGCACAAATGATAACTGTTGCAGAAAAAACCTTATCCCAAGGCAACGATTACGTAGAGTTTATGCTTCATTCATCAGAATTTATGCCCGGTGGTAGTCCAACGTTCAAAGATGAAGCTGATATTGAAAGGCTATATCAGGATTTGAATACATTATTTTCCTGGCTCGCAGAGCGAACCAGGGGAATGACATTGGCTGAGTATTATGAGCTGAAAGAAAAACAAGAGCAGTAAACTGCTCTTGTTTTTACATTATCATGAAGTTGTCGATTTTATTGGTGTACTTAGAATTACAGCCAATGGGAACCAAAACAGGAACCAAAACTCCTGAGGGTTCCCTATGATAAACATTCCTTGAGTCATATAGTAAATCAAAGCAAAGATAAAGATGGATGCTTCTGTTTTTTGCTGTACACGTATATGTTTGCGCAGTTGCAACAATCCATAGCCAATGACACTCATAAGTAATATAAAGCCAACGATACCGCCTTTTAAAAATGAAGACAGGTAAATAGTATGGGTTGTGGAAATGTTTTGGCCAATGCTGTTTACGAAGACCAGGCTTTTATCATAGCCCCATCCAAAAATTGGCTTTTCCTTCGCTATTTCTAAAGTATTTTCCCATATGCCGAAACGAATGAAGCTTTGTTGATACGTACTTTCTAAACGATCGATAAAAATATGATGGAAACTGGTAAGAAATACCAGCGCCATAATAGTAACAATAATCGCCACCCCATAAAGGACATGCTTTATCTTATAGCTAGGATTTACTATGAATAACAACACAAATGCTGCTGTAAAGGCAATTAGCGGGCCACGACTTTGTGTCAAAAGAAGTGATGCAAGTAAAATAGGGAAAAGTAAATAGAGCCAATTCTTCCCTGTTTCTCGAATAAATATTATGCCACAAAACATTCCAATGGCCATATAACCACCCAGATCAATGACATTATCTGGTGCCCATGGGAAGCTATTGTCCAGCCTGCTTTGTAGAATAATTGTTTTATCGACCATTATTAATGTTAGTACAGACAATAAACTCATACCAAGAAACACTGCACCCATAACATATTTTTTATAACCTAATGTTTCCACCTGGCGGAAAAGGCAAATGAATATTAATAAGTATAGCATTTGCTTTAAGGTTGAGCTGATGTTTACAGGGTTTTGTGACCATAAGTTAGATAGAGAGAAATAAAATAAAAATAGCAGAGGGAGAATCAAACTCTTCAAGAATGCCTTATCTTGTAGAAATTTTTCTCGAGATGCCTGGGATAACACAAGTGTAGAAATAAAAAGAATTAGTGATGTATGAAAAAGAAGATTTACTTTTGATACATTACAGAATATAGCACTGAAGAACATAAACGCTACAAAAAAAAGAGAGTATGTCTTTTCAATGCGTAAGTGATTAGTTAAAAGCATCACGGTAATCCATTTTGGGGAAAATATTAGAAGGGACTGCACTGTCTAATGATAAGTTGATCACCTCAACATTTTTATTATCCAGCGCATGTCTGGCAAGTTGGAATGCTGGGATGATGGTGTCGTGTAACTTATCATCAAGAAATGATGGTAACATATCGTCTGGACTCTCATAAAATCGCGGACTAGAAAAATTATTCATATCTAAACCAGCAATATAAATTATATTAAATCCTAAATAAGCAAGGATTTGAAGTGACCAATAGACTACAGTTCCGGCATCAAAAACCCCACTCCTAATGTCATAATTAAATGCAATATTTTGTTTTTCTTGCGAAAAAATTATTTTAGTTTGAGCCTTGAAAGTTGAATGAATAGCATTAGATGAGACTTTTGGTTTGTAAACCTGGAAGCATTTATCTTCTATTATAGCTAATTTGCACTTTATATTTATCAATGCAAGCTTATCAATTAACTTCACTACACCATGCATGGTGGTAAATAAGATTAAATCTTCTTTGCTTACAATTTTTTTAATCAGGTCTATTCTGCTATCAATAAATAACATATCGACTATAATGTAAATACCGAAATCAACATGTTCATTAAGATGCCATGCTCCATTAACACCAATTGCTGTTATATTTGGAATGGTTGAAAAATCTATTTTTTTTATCGATGGGCCAGTTGCGGTTAATAGTACGCTGCCATCAAAACTATCTTTAAGTATAGATAAGTTTTGTAATGGAATTTCGTTGTTCTTATAGTTTAGCTTTGATATGGAACCAAATTTATCTCGTTGGATTTTGACATAGGGCCATAAATTTTCATTATGACGCATACTTCTCGGGTGCGTATAGCGATATATTTGTTTCGTCAAAGTACTCATAAGACGCTCATCTTATCCTATTATCCATTGTTTTCATCATTAGCAATAAATTGATAAATGGCAGATAAATTATCCTCAGTTAATGCAAACATCTCTTCTCTTGTACGGTCGAAATAATAAGGCGCTTCGAAGATGTATGACTTTTCATACACTTTGCTGCCAATCAGTAACACATTCCCCAGAGGACGTTGCTCCGCAATACAGCATGGCCCATAAATAAGAACAATCGGGACTCCTACTGCATCGGCTATGTAAACATTTCCCGAGTCTGACGCGATATAGAAATCCATTTTACTGATAGCGAAAGGGACATCTTCTAAAGGAAGGTCGCCAACCAGGCTAACAATATCCTCACGCATCCCGACTTCACGATGTAGATCATCTAACCAGACTTGTTCGCTTTGAGGGCCAAAAACATAATAAATACAATTTAGCCCCTGTAATGCATCAAAAATTTTCTTCCAGACTTCTGAAGGGATAGTTTTTGATTTGTTTCCTGCAGAAATGCTCAGACCTATTTTGATCACGTTTTGTTTATCAAGTGATGCAGGGTAGGTCTGCGGTTTTCTTAATGGCAAAGTCGCATGCTTCGGAGAGTCTCGCCAGGTCAGGTTACGATCCGCAAGTTTAAGGTAATCATCTACGGTTAATTGGTCTTTGCGATGTTCTACAACGCCATTTGCCGTCAGATAAAACAACGCATGATACCAACGGCGGGTATAGGTAGATAAAAACTGCTTATTGGCGGCATTACAGACTGAAGCGAAGAAAAGATTAGTGCTGTTAGGTTGTAGCAAGTAGATATTTTCATATCGATTTAACAACTTAACAGCGAGGCGAAATTTGCGCCACAGACTCTTTTTATGCTCTTCGATCAGAAAAATAGTATTAATAGTTTCATCATATTTGGCCAACGGAAGAACAGTTTTGCTGATTAAAACATCGCTATGTTTCAGGTGGGCGAGTACAGGGGTGACATTGACGAAGTCACCTATTTTTGCCGTTTGAATCAGCAAGTTTCGGCCTGTTTTTTTATAAAACAGTTTCCCGAACAACTTGAACGGGAGAAAGAGTATGAAGAGGAATAGATAGCTCATTAATGGTTATTCTGCTGCTATGTGGCTAATTTTCTGGAGTGCGGTAAACGTATCTGCAGCGGTAATGTTAGCCATGTTTTTGTCTGCGCCTCGTATTTCGTTCTGATTTTCACCGTAACCACCAATCAAACCCGGATCGGTAGGGCCATACAACGTTATGTTCGGCCGATTTAGTGCTGCTGTCAGGTGGCTAAGCCCTGTATCAACTGAAACAACAGCTCTGGCTCCGGCAAGTTGTTTGGCGACTTGCTCAAGCGATAAGCGCGGCAACACCTCAACATTATCAAATCCGTCAGCTAAACGGATTGCTCGTTTGTGCTCGTGCTCCGCACCCCACGGGAGTTTAATACGTAAGCCCTTTTTGTGCATTAATTGAATAAGATTTCGCCAGTGTGATTCCGGCCAGTGCTTTTCATCGCGAGTCGTTGCGTGAAGGAAAATGAAATATTCCCCCACATCGGAGGAGGCTGTCGCCTGAAAGTGCTTCGCGATGGCGTAATCGCCCTGAGCAGCTGGTTTCTGGTAACCCAGACTTTTGGCGAACAACTCACGTGTGCGTTCAACCGCATGTTGTTGCTTCGCGATGGCGTGACGACGATTGTAGAACAAGCTGGCCAGCGGTTCACGGGCGCTGTTCCAGTCCATGCCGTGTTTTTCCCCTCTGGCTTTTCTGGTAACCAGGGCGGCACTCTTTATCAGCCCCTGAGCATCAATGACAGCGTCGTAGTTTTCAGTTCGCAGTGCCTGGTAGAACGCTGCTCGCTCAGTTTTTACTGGGGCCGAAAACCAGCTTTTACGCCAGCGACGAATTGCGACTGAGAGAACTTTATCGACAGCAGGGTGCCAGCCCGGGATTTGTGCGAAACCTTCTTCTACAACCCAGTCGAAGCGGATGCCGGGAATGGCCTGCATGGCATCCGTAAGTGCAGGCAACGTATGCAGGACATCACCCATTGATGATGTTTTGACGATCAATACCCGCATTACGTTTCCTTCTCCGCCAGTAACAGTGCGGTTAGCTCATCCATCACGCGCTCGGGCGTAATATCAATCAAGCTCTGATGATAGCCTTCTGCGGCGTCGCCTTTACGGACTTTGTGATAGCCACTAATAAGACGAATAACTCGCGCTTTATGCGACAACGGTGGAGTAAAGTCGGGGCTACTTGGGCCATATAATGCCACAAGCGGGCGATTGAGCGCGGCTGCAACGTGCATCAGACCTGAATCATTGGACACCACAGCCTGACAAGCCGCAATTAAAATAACGGCTTGCTCAAGCGCCGTGTCACCCGCCAGATTGCGGCAATGAGCCTGCTGCTGTGTGGTTAACGCGGCGACGATATCATTTCCGGCTTCTTTATCTTTTGCTGAACCAAACAACACAACCTGATAACCGTCATCAATGAGTTTGGCTGCCAGGGTTGCGTAGTGATAGTGCGGCCAGCGTTTAGCTGGGCCAAATTCGGCGCCAGGGCAAAAGCCGATAATCGGCCGAAGTGCATCGAGATTAAAGACCTGACAAGTCTGCATTTTTTCCCCATCGTTAACCTGTAGTTGAGGCCACAGTAACGGTTGGGGAAGATCTTTCGCGGACTGCATTTTGCCTTTGTCATAAGCCAGCGCAATGTAGCGCTCGACCATTAATGGCCAGGCTTGTTTGTCCAAAACGCGGGCGTCGTTGAGTAGCCCATAGCGCATTTCCCCACGCCAGCCCGTGCGGTGTGGGATGTTGGCAAAGAATGGAACAAGTGCTGACTTAAATGAATTTGGCAGCACATACGCCTGATCGTAACGTTTAGCACGCAGGGAGTGCCCAAGACGACGACGTTCTCCAATTTCCAAAGCACCATGCCCCAATGGCATTGATAGTGCTTCGTTAATTTCCGGCATACGTGATAGTAATGGACGGCACCATGCCGGTGCCATCACATCAATGATTGCCTGGGGATAGCGCGCTTTGAGCGTGCGATAGAGACTTTGCGACATCATCATGTCGCCCACCCATGACGGGCCAATCACCAGTATTTTCATGCGTCAGGCTACCTGCTTATGCGTCACGGTTCAGCCAGGCCATATATTCTGTTACGCCTTCGGCAACAGTTTTGAATGGCTTGTCGTAACCTGCGGCACGCAGATTGGTTAAGTCGGCCTGAGTAAACGCCTGATAGCGGCCTTTGAGTTTTTCCGGGAACGGAATGTACTCAATGCTGCCTTTTTTATGGAAAGCGAGAGCGGCATCAGCAATAGCCTGGAATGATTCTGCACGACCGGTACCGCAGTTATAAATACCGGATACGCCGTTTTGCCAGAACCACAGGTTCACTGCGGCGACATCGCCTACATAGATGAAGTCGCGTTTAAAGCTATCGCTACCTTCGAACAGTTTTGGATTTTCGCCGTTGTTCAACTGGGTATTCAGATGGAACGCAACGCTTGCCATACTGCCTTTGTGCCCTTCGCGCGGCCCGTAGACGTTGAAGTAACGGAAACCAGTAATCTGTGAGCTTGCTTCAGGCAAGATTTGACGTACATATTCATCGAACAGGAATTTTGAATAACCGTAAACATTCAGAGGCTGCTCGAATTCACGTGACTCGATAAAATCGCTGTTGCGGCCACCGTAGGTTGCAGCGGATGAGGCATACAGGAACGGAATTTCGCGCTCCAGGCAGTAATGCAGAACTTCTTTTGAGTACTGATAGTTATTATCCATCATGTACTTACCGTCCCACTCGGTGGTGGAAGAGCATGCACCTTCATGGAAGATTGCTTCAATCTCGCCTAATTCTTCGCCGGCCATAATCTGGATTAAGAAGTCTTCTTTATCCATGTAATCGGCAATATTTAAATCCACAAGGTTAGCGAACTTAGTGCCATCCTTCAGATTGTCTACAACCAGGATATCCGTAAGACCGATATCATTCAGTGATTTGATGATGTTGCTGCCGATAAATCCGGCACCACCGGTGACAATGATCATAAGCGTAACCTTAACAAATTAGGGGGCAATGAGGCCCAATACCTCACGCGTTAATGACTCCTATCATACCATCACCCGAATTGTCTTTCCTAATAACCCGAATCTGGAAAGCACCTCGTGATTTATGCTGAAAATTCCAATTTCATTGAAACGTCATCTCGTCTCCTGGTATAGGTTTGGGTAATATGTTCCGAAATTAGCCATGCCTGGAGAATCACAATGCGCGGAGATTTTTACCAACAGTTAACATCCCAACTTGAAACCGCACGCGCGGAAGGGTTGTTTAAAGAAGAACGTATCATTACTTCAGCCCAGCAGGCTGATATCACTGTTGCTGATGGCAGCCACGTTATTAACTTCTGCGCCAATAACTACCTGGGGCTTGCTAACCACCCGCAACTGATTGATGCCGCGAAGCAGGGCATGGATAAACATGGTTTTGGGATGGCTTCCGTTCGTTTCATTTGTGGAACACAAGACAGCCACAAAGAGCTAGAAGGCAAGCTTGCCAGCTTCCTGGGAATGGAAGATGCGATTCTTTATTCTTCCTGCTTTGATGCCAACGGCGGTCTGTTTGAAACTCTCCTCGGCCCAGAAGATGCGATTATTTCTGATGCGCTGAACCACGCTTCTATTATTGATGGTGTGCGTCTGTGTAAGGCTCAGCGTTATCGTTATGCCAACAACGACATGCAGGAACTTGAAACTCGCCTGAAAGAAGCGCGTGCGGCAGGTGCTCGCCATATCATGATCGCCACCGATGGTGTGTTCTCTATGGATGGTGTGATTGCTAACCTGAATGGGGTTTGCGATTTAGCCGATAAATATGACGCGCTGGTCATGGTTGATGATTCTCATGCGGTCGGTTTCGTGGGTGAAAACGGTCGTGGTACGCATGAATATTGCGATGTGATGGATCGTGTAGACATTATCACCGGCACGTTGGGCAAGGCTCTGGGCGGCGCTTCCGGTGGTTACACTGCGGGTCGTAAAGAAGTGATTGAGTGGCTGCGTCAGCGTTCTCGTCCTTATCTTTTCTCCAACTCTCTGGCTCCAGCTATTGTTTCTGCATCCATCAAAGTGTTGGAAATGCTGGAAACTGGCGCTGAGATGCGCAATCGCTTATGGGCGAATGCCAGCCTGTTCCGCGAGAAAATGTCCGCGGCTGGTTTTATTTTGGCCGGTGCCGATCACGCCATCATCCCGGTGATGTTAGGCGAAGCGGTTGTGGCACAGAATTTTGCTCGTGAGCTGCAAAAAGAAGGCATTTATGTCACTGGGTTCTTCTACCCGGTAGTACCAAAAGGTCAGGCGCGTATCCGTACTCAGATGTCTGCGGCTCATACCACAGAGCAAATTGAACGTGCGGTTGACGCATTTACGCGTATCGGTAAACAGTTGGGCGTTATTGCCTGAGGGAGCGGTCATGAAAGCATTAGCGAAACTGAAAGCAGAAGAAGGCATCTGGATGACAGATGCGCCTAAGCCAGAAATGGGTCATAACGATCTGCTGATCAAAATCCGTAAAACTGCGATTTGCGGCACCGATGTGCATATCTATAACTGGGATGAATGGTCACAAAAGACTATTCCGGTTCCAATGGTTGTCGGTCACGAATATGTTGGTGAAGTGGTCGGCATCGGCCAGGAAGTTAAAGGCTTTAAAATTGGCGATCGTGTTTCCGGTGAAGGCCATATTACCTGTGGTCACTGTCGTAATTGCCGTGCGGGCCGTACGCACCTGTGCCGTAATACGACTGGCATCGGTGTAAACCGCCCTGGATGTTTTGCAGAATATTTAGTGCTGCCTGCTTTTAATGCTTTCAAAATCCCGGACAACATTTCTGACGATCTGGCTTCTATCTTTGACCCGTTCGGTAACGCTGTTCACACCGCTCTGTCATTCGATCTGGTTGGTGAAGATGTTCTGGTTTCTGGTGCCGGCCCGATTGGTATTATGGCGGCGGCTGTCGCTAAACATGTTGGTGCGCGTAATGTCGTGATCACCGATGTGAACGAATACCGTCTGGAGTTGGCGCGTGAAATGGGCGTGACCCGTGCGGTCAACGTCAGCAAAGAAAATCTGACCGACGTAATGAAAGAGTTGGGCATGACCGAAGGTTTTGATGTGGGTCTTGAGATGTCCGGTGCTCCACCGGCGTTCCGTACCATGCTCGATACTATGAACCACGGTGGTCGTATTGCGATGCTGGGTATTCCGCCATCAGATATGTCTATCGACTGGACGAAAGTCATCTTCAAAGGTTTGTTCATCAAAGGTATTTACGGGCGTGAAATGTTCGAAACCTGGTACAAAATGGCGGCACTGATCCAGTCTGGCCTGGATTTGTCACCGATTATCACTCACCGTTTTGGAATCGATGATTTCCAGAAAGGGTTTGATGCCATGCGTTCCGGGCAGTCTGGCAAAGTCATTCTTAGCTGGGATTAATCGCGCGACGATAAGTTAGAAAAGGCCGGGAAACCGGCCTTTTTCACATCTTTATTCGCTTGCAGTCTGCTTTTCTGCATCCGTCAGGTAACGCACTTTTCGCGTGTAATCTTGCCCTTTAAACAGCAATTCACTCTCTGGTGAGACAAGATACTTTTGCCATTCTGAAAGTGGGAAGCCGCCATGTGCACCGATGACTTCTTTTGGGATCACCGCCGGGGTACCACCGATGCGTTTTGAGACAGGCCAGTTCACCCAGTCACCTAAATTTACGGTTTTGAAATCCAGCAAGTCGAGAAGTGCAGCTAAAGGCAACTGATCTGTTGGGGGTTGCGAATCATCCATCAGTTCCCAGGTATCCTGGAACAGAGCCAACCAAAGTGGGCATAACCGGTGCCAGGTGCTGTGTGTTGCAGCAAGAAAGGCGCTATTTACGTGATCCTGGAGAGTGGGGCGAATCGTCCCTTGATAATAGGCTGGTGCTTTTCCTGCTGGAGCATTTGCCAGTTTAGCGATCATTTTCCCCTGGCGAAAACTGGAATACAGCGTGTTTTCTTCGACTTCAAGCTTCGGCATCTGCAAAAGATTAAGATCGGAATCAATGATCAACGAGCCTTCTGTGCTGGCATATAGCGGAGCCTGAATCTTTATCAGGCGGCTACGATAAATTTGTTTGAAGCGATAGCTGTCATCTCTTTCTGGAACGTTCAACGTAACAACCCGGGCTTTACCTGGCAAATCGGTAAAGGCACTGGCTGGTTGATCGGAGACGATGACAATTTCTTCAAGTTGCGGCGCGAAACGGTCAGCAAAAACCGCAGAAAGCGTACCTTCTTCAATATAATCTTTGCCAACGCATGGGATCACAACGGAGGTTACTGGGACGGTTTTAGCCCCGCTAACCGCCTGAGCCAAAGGAATATTATGTCGCGCCGTAATATGGCGATATTTTGGATTCAGAAATTTAAACATTTTCATTCCGGGTTGGTTTTACTGCGCCAAGTACGGCTTCGACACCGGCAACATAGTGCTCGATCGCATAATTATTAATCACGCGCCGCCAGGCCTGCTGAGTTAAGGCATCACGTAACGCGCTATCTTGCCACACTTGCTGAAGTTGTGAAGCGAGCTTAATGGTATCGCCATAAGGGTAGAGCAGGCCAGTGCGGCCTGAGTCGATTAACTCCGCAGTCCCCGTCACATTTGAACCGATAACTACCGTTTTAAGCAACATGGATTCGAGAATGACGCGCGGTAACCCTTCGCTTTTTGATGCAAGAATAAAGGCATCAAATGCGGCCAAATAATCCAGCGGGTTATTACGAAAGCCAGTAAAGATGACGCGATCGGCAAATCCGTAGTCAGCGGCCTGGCGCTTTAACTTTTCGCGATCGCTCCCTTCACCTACCAGGACAAATTTCCATTTTGCTTCGGGATGTTGCAGTTGAAAACGATGCAATGCTTCAAGCGTATGGTGGCAGGATTTTCTTGGAATCAACGACCCAATACTACCAAATAAAAATGTGCCATCTTCAATGCCTAGTGACCGACGTATTGCTATACCTGATGGGAGTGGCTGGTGAATATCAATGGCGTTTGGGACCGTAACACAGAGTGATTTCTTCACGCCATGATTGAGCAGCACACTCTCTACGCCATGAGAAACAGCAATCACGGCATCGCCGACACGGTTTACCACTCTGGTTATCGACTGACTCATCACCGGCTCAATGCGACAGTGTTGAACGACTGCAACATCCAGAGGCTCCGCTGCCAAATAACCTTCCAAATTGGAACCAGGCTGGTTATTCATGTACAGAATTTCGTAGCCATCTTTTTGCAATCGCTGGCGCAAAGCCGTGGCATTCGGTTTGATTCGCCATTGTTTATCAATATATGCCGTGATCTTTTTACGCCCAGACTTGCTGAAAAACAAAAATGCTCGCGCGACTTCTTTGCTGATTTTTGCCCAGCCAGGTTGTTTGCGTTGAGGAATGAAAATGACAGGAATCTGAATGCTGCTCAGCACGCTCTCAATGGTTTCACCTTCACCACGCGCATAGTTGTAGTAAAAGCAGCACGTGATATCAAACCGTTGGCGGTCAATACGTTTGAGCAGTTCCAACATACTATTGGTACCGCCTCCCCACTCTTTACCGTTATCCAGTAAGAGAATCTTATGCCGCTGTTGCGTCATCGTCGACCAGCTCCTGTAGCATTATTCAACGCGGCATTATAAAGGCAGTATTGAGTGATAACTAACGCTTTTGATGACTCTTTTACGGGAGGAATTAATAATATAAAAATTCGAATCCGGATTTCGAATTCGCAGCTACAATTATTCACCATGATATAATTGATTTTTTGTTATGGCATAATGGCTATGTTTAAAATATCAGTTTGTTTACTGACTTATAACTCTGCACGTCTGCTTCACGAAGTATTGCAGCCATTAATATCAATTGCAGATGAAATCATTATTGTGGATTCGGGAAGTAGTGATGAAACTATTAATATTTCTCGTGGTTATGGTATTGAACCTATATATCACCCATTTAACACGCACGGTGAACAAATGAACCATGCTACCGGGCTTGCGAGCTATGACTGGGTGTTATGTATGGATAGTGATGAAATTCTTGATGAGCAGACAACCGCTTTTATCCTTAAGCTCAAGCAGGGTGAAGAACCTGAACAAGGGCAGGCATGGCGTTTTTCGCGCTACTGGTATGTACTCGGAGAACAGGTGCGAACCATTTATCCCATATCCTCACCGGACTTCCCGGTGCGTTTGTATAACCGTCGGCAGACGCGATTTAACGATCGTCCGGTAGATGATCAAGCCGAAGGGTTTATTAACTCATCTGTTATTCCTGGTTTTGTTCGCCATGATACCTTTTATACTATTCATGAGGTTTTCAATAAATTAAACACTTATACGACTCGCCTGGTCATAAATAAAAAAATCAAGCCCTCATTGCTGAGGGGCATAATAAGTGCCATCGGTGCATTTTTTAAATGGTATTTGTTCAGTGGGGCGTGGAGGAAAGGGCGAGTGGGGCTTGTTACAGGTTTGTATGCCACTTTCTATAGTTTTCTAAAATACTTCAAGGCCTGGTATTGGGACGGAAAATTAAACAGCAATGCGTGCAGAGAAAATCCTTCCTCTGCACGCCCACAAAATCAGGATTGAGTAGCCTTTAACGATTTATCCCAGCCTTGCCACTGGTGTTGCATGTACTTCAACAACTGGCTTTGGCTGATGCTTTCGCCGATCACGCTAAAGAATGTCGTTGCGTAGACGGGTTGCAAAGGCTGTTTAGGCTTACATAAATTCACACCTTTGAACGGATTACGCGGTTGTTCAGCTGGTTTGCCTGGCGCTACAGGACGCGTGTTATTTGGTCTTGAGGTATCCACCTGAGGCTCATTGAGCAAGCTGCTCGGGCGCACCAGCGTGATATCTGCCGGTAAGCTATAGACCATCTGTTGCAGAACACGCACGGTCGACGGATGAGGATGACCAATGGCAATCGCTGAGCCATTTCGACGGGCCAACTCCACCGCACGATTAAACTGAAAACGAATATCGGCTTCGTTTTGCGTGTCATCCAGGAACACTTTACGTTTGATCACTTTGACGTTAGTACCGGCCGCCGCCCGCATCGACTGGCTATTTCCTATCGTCATACTGTCAAGAAAATAGAGATTGTATTGCCCTAATGCCTGCATCACTTTCTGCATGCCGAACAGGCTGGATGTCATCGCGCTACCCATATGGTTATTCAACCCCACGGCATAGGGAACATCATTGACAGCTTCGCGGATGATACGCTCGATTTCGCCGCTGCCCATATCCGGGCGCAACGTGTCTTTTTCCAGCGGCTGTTTACTCAGGGGGGCCATCGGCAAATGAATCAGGACTTCATGCCCGGCATTATGCGCTTTAGTGGCCATTTCACGGGCGTGAGGAGCATTGGGTAAAACTGCGACGGAAATGTTGGCAGGCAGGGCGATAACTTTGTTTTCTTGCGCGGGGCGATAACCGAAGTCATCTATTACAATTGCCAGCTTTCCAGCGTAAACGGGGGTTGTCAGCATGAGTGTGCTGACGAGAGAGAAAAACACACGACGGAATTGAAGCAAAACTTATCTTCCCAACCACGGTTGTGGATTGACGGCCTGGCCCTGGCGACGAATTTCGAAATAAAGTGACGGGCGGCCCTGACCGCCACTGTTGCCTACCAGTGCAATAGCCTGGCCGGCGCGAACTTGTGTTCCAACATTAACCAGTGCGCTCTGGTTATAACCATACAAACTCATATCGCCTTTACCGTGTTCAACGACAACCACGAGGCCGTATCCCTGTAGCCAATCGGCAAGGATTACACGCCCATCAGCAATAGCTTTAACTTCAGTGCCTTCACCTGCGGAGATAACAATCCCTTTCCAACGTAGCTCACCTTGAAGCTGTTCGCCATAGCGATGCAGGATTGAACCGCGAACCGGCCAGAAGGCTTGTCCACGCGGTGCACCCAGGCCACCAGTGCGCGAGATCAAAGAACGTTCGCTTTCTGTTGGTTTATAGGTACTGCCTTTGCTGGTTGCTTCCTTTTGGCGAGTTTTAACTTGCTCAGCTTCACGGGCTTCTTTTTCCGCTCTCGCTTTGGCAGCGGCTTCTGCACGGGCAATTTGCCCCTGAAGGCGCGCCTGGTTCTGGCGCATTTCGCTCAGCTTTTGCTGATCTTGTTGCAAAGAGGATTCGAGAGTGGAGAGCGTTTTTTTACGTTCGTTACGCGCACCTTCAAGCTTGCTTTGTTGAGCTTGCTGTTCGTAAAGCAGCGTCTGTTGTTCGGTTTGCTTAGACTCCAGACTGGCTTTTTGCTCATCAACTTCCGCTTTAGTCTGCTTAAGCTGTTCAATAGTTTCCTGACGCGCGGCGTTCAGGTAGCCGAAGTATGCCTGCAAGCGTTGCCCGCGCTGGCTTTCTTCACCGCTTAAAATCAGCTGGATGCCAGTATGTTGCCCCTGGCGGAATGCGGCGTCGAGTTGAGCGGCCAGATTACGTTCCTGCGATGCCTGCTGTTTTTGCAGTTTCGCGAGGGAAGCATTCATGGTGGTAATTTGGCGATTCAGATCGGCAAGCGTGTTTTGCGTTTCGCGCAGTTTACGGCTGGCTTCGGCAATCGCTTTTTCTTGTGCCTGAAGTTGAGCAAGCAAGGCGGAACGTTGCTGCTGTTGCTGGCGTACTGCGCGTTCTTTCGTTGCAATATCCTGCTGGATAGATTTCAAATCGGCGCGATCGTCTGCATGGCTGGGAAACGGGCATAACAATACGCCAGCGCTTAGAACGCTGGCGTAAATCATAGGCCTGACTGAAAACGCTTTCGGTTTCACGGCCCATGTTATTGAAAAAATCGCCTTTCCCCTCATGGGGAGGGATTATTCCACGATGAACAGCGGCTTGCCAGTCATCTCTTGCGGGATTTCCATGCCCATGAGGTTCAACATAGTTGGTGCGATATCAGAAAGCTTGCCGCCTTCAACCGCTTTCACACTACGGGAACCTACATAAATCAATGGAACTGGCAGGCTGGTATGCGCGGTATGCGCCTGACCAGTTGCCGGGTCAGCCATCTGTTCTGCATTACCGTGGTCAGCGGTGATCAGCAACTGCCCACCGACGTTTTCTACTGCAGAAACCACCTGAGCAATACAGTTATCCAGTGCTTCGATTGCAGCAACAGCCGCTTCGAAAACGCCGGTATGCCCGACCATGTCACCATTTGGATAGTTACAAATGATGGTGTCGTATTTGCCGCTGTTGATAGCTGCCAGCAGTTTTTCAGTCAATTCTACTGAACTCATTTCTGGTTGCAGATCGTAAGTAGCAACTTTCGGGGAGTTGATCAGAATACGGTCTTCGCCAGCAAACGGTTCTTCAACGCCGCCGTTATAGAAGAAGGTAACGTGAGCATATTTTTCAGTTTCGGAGATACGTAACTGAGTTTTGTCGTGCTTCGCCATCCACTCACCAAAGGTATTGGTCAGTGACGCTGGTGGGTAAGCGCAAGCGGCTTTAATGTCTGCTGCGTATTCAGTCAGCATCACGAAATCACCGAAGTTAACCACTTTCTTACGGGCAAAACCGTCGAAGTCAGCGTTAACAAAAGTACGGGTGATTTGACGCGCGCGGTCTGCACGGAAGTTCATGAAGATCAGCGCGTCGCCATCGTTCATGGCAGCGTCTGCTTCGCCTTCTGCACGAATCACAGTTGGTTTAACGAATTCATCGTTTTCATCACGAGCATATGCAGCTTCCAGACCCGCAACAGCGGTTTCTGCCTGGTATTCGCCTTTAGCCTGAGTCAGCAGATCGTAAGCCAGTTCAACGCGATCCCAGCGGTTATCGCGATCCATTGCGTAGTAACGGCCAATCAGCGAAGCAACGCGTCCTTTGCCCAGTGCAGCAAACTTATCGGCAAATTTCTTCAGAGAAGATTCTGCGCTGCGTGGCGGTGTATCGCGGCCATCAAGGAACGCGTGCAGGTAAATGGCTTCAGCACCTCGTTCAGCGGCCAGTTCAATCATCGCCAGAATGTGTTCTTCGTGGCTGTGAACGCCACCGGCTGAAGCCAGGCCCATGATGTGCACTGCTTTGCCAGCAGCAACAGCTTTGTCTACAGCTGCAGTCAGCGTTGGGTTAGCGAAGAAAGTACGTTCTTTAATTTCAACGTCCAGACGAGTCAGATCCTGGTAAACGATGCGGCCAGCACCAAGGTTTACGTGACCGACTTCGGAGTTACCCATTTGGCCATCTGGCAGACCGACTTCCATACCTGATGCGTTGATTAAAGTATGTGGACGCTGTGCCCACAGGTTATCCATAACCGGGGTTTTAGCATTCAGAATAGCGTTATCCTGCTGCTCTTCGCGGTGACCATAGCCATCCAGAATCACCAGAACCATAGGTTTTTTAGTAACTGACATTGCGATAACCTCTAAGTCAAAGACAAAATTTGCGTAATTTTACTACAGGCCACGGGGTAAATAGCCGCAGAAGATCAAAGAAACGGGTTGGATTGTGATCGGTTTTACGTCGTTAAGGTAATTTTTTTCGTAACAGTCCGCAGAATCAACATAACCTAACGCAGACTGGCTGTATTTGGCACAACGCAAATGTATACTCCTCACTTGGTTTTTTCATATTACTTAGTCGGGAGCTACACCCCCCCATGCAAGAAATTATGCAATTCATTGGTCGTCATCCCATACTTAGTTTGGCGTGGGTTGGCTTGTTTGCCGCCGTACTTTTCATGACTTTTAAAGGTTTGACCTCTAAGGTTAAGGTGATCACCCGTGGTGAAGCGACACGCCTCATCAACAAAGAAGATGCCGTTGTTGTTGATGTGCGTTCTCGTGATGATTACCGCAAGGGCCATATTGCTAACTCACTGAATGTACTGCCAGCTGATATTAAAAGTGGTAACTTCGGTGAGCTGGAAAAACATAAATCACAGCCTGTAATCGTGGTTTGTGGCAATGGCGTTTCCTCTCAAGATTCAGCCGCACTGCTGACAAAAGCCGGTTTCGAAAAAGTGACCTTACTGAAAGAAGGGATTGCTGGCTGGAGCGGGGAAAACCTGCCATTAGTTCGCGGTAAATAAATTGATACGCACACTGGGGTAAAACCATGGCGAATATTGAAATCTACACTAAAGCAACCTGTCCGTTTTGCCATCGTGCAAAAGACCTCTTGCAAAGCAAAGGGGTCGAGTTTCAGGAGTTAGCGATTGATGGCGACGCTGTTAAGCGCGAAGAGATGATTAAACGCAGTGGGCGAACCACAGTGCCGCAGATTTTTATTGACGCACAGCACATTGGTGGTTGCGATGACTTGTACGCACTCGATGCTCGTGGTGGACTCGATCCCCTGCTGCGCTAGTGCAGTTCCTTTGTCGCTTACTGCCGTTTAAAGGACGTATTAATTTTTTAAGGGTTTAACAATGTCAGAACAAAACAACACAGAAATGGCTTTCCAGATTCAGCGTGTCTACACCAAGGACATCTCTTTCGAAGCGCCAAATGCACCACACGTATTCCAGAAAGACTGGCAGCCGGAAGTGAAGCTGGATCTCGATACCGCTTCAAGCCAACTGGCAGACGATGTTTATGAAGTTGTGTTGCGTGTAACCGTGACCGCAACACTGGGCGAAGACACTGCGTTCCTGTGTGAAGTTCAGCAGGCGGGTATCTTCTCCATCGGTGGGATCGAAGGTCCGCAGATGGCACATTGCCTGGGTGCGTACTGCCCGAACATTCTGTTCCCTTATGCACGTGAAGCAATCACTAGCCTGGTTTCTCGTGGCACCTTCCCGCAGCTGAACCTTGCACCGGTTAACTTCGATGCGCTGTTCATGAGCTACCTGCAGCAGCAATCTGGCGAAGGCGAAGGTGCTGAAAACCATCAGGATGCCTGATGAACAGCCTTAATGCTTCAATGACTGTGATCGGTGCCGGCTCGTACGGCACCGCTCTTGCCATCACACTGGCGCGTAATGGTCACCACGTTGTACTGTGGGGCCATGACCCTAAACACCTTGCTGTATTGCAGGCCGATCGCTGCAATGCGGCGTTTCTTCCTGACGTACCTTTCCCTGATACTCTTCACCTTGAAAGCGACTTAGCGAAAGCTTTGGCGGCCAGTCGTAATATTCTGGTAGTCGTGCCGAGCCATGTATTTGGCGAAGTGCTGCGTCAAATTAAACCGCTGATGCGCGCTGATGCTCGTATCGTCTGGGCGACTAAAGGTCTGGAAGCGGAAACCGGTCGTCTGTTGCAAGACGTGGCGCGTGAAGCGTTAGGGGATGATATTCCTCTGGCGGTGATTTCCGGCCCGACGTTTGCCAAAGAGCTGGCCGCTGGTTTACCAACGGCAATTGCGCTGGCAGCAACTGACGAAACCTTCGCTCAGGATCTCCAGCAATTGCTGCACTGCGGCAAAAGCTTCCGTGTTTACAGTAACCCGGATTTCATCGGCGTGCAGTTGGGCGGCGCGGTGAAAAACGTGATTGCGATTGGCGCGGGCATGTCTGACGGGATTGGCTTCGGTGCGAATGCTCGTACGGCGCTAATCACTCGCGGTCTTGCGGAAATGACACGTCTTGGCACTGCTTTAGGCGCTGATCCTGAAACGTTTATGGGAATGGCTGGCCTGGGCGACCTGGTACTGACGTGTACCGATAACCAATCACGTAACCGTCGCTTCGGCATGGCGCTGGGGCAGGGTGCGGACGTGGATTCGGCACAGCAGAAAATCGGCCAGGTGGTTGAAGGTTACCGTAATACCAAAGAAGTTCGGGAGTTGGCGGCGCGTTTTGGCGTTGAAATGCCAATAACCGAGGAAATTTATCAGGTATTGTATTGCGGAAAAAACGCTCGCGAGGCAGCATTGACTTTGCTTGGTCGTACTCGCAAGGATGAGCGGAGCGGCAACTAGTTCAGTTGCAATAGATGGAACAACACAACCGCAATAACTGAAGCGTTCCGGTACTTTGTGCCGGGCGCTGTTTTTCTGTCTGGAGAGAGCAATGTCGTCTGAAGAACTGGATCTGGTGTGGAACAACATTAAAGCCGAAGCACGAGCGCTTGCCGATTGTGAACCAATGTTGGCCAGTTTTTACCACGCAACTCTCCTCAAGCACGAAAACCTCGGCAGCGCGCTGAGCTACATGCTCGCCAATAAGCTAGCTTCGCCGATTATGCCTGCCATTGCGATTCGTGAAGTTGTCGAAGAGGCATACGCGGCAGAACCACAAATGATTGCTTCCGCTGCCTGCGATATTCAGGCCGTGCGCACCCGTGACCCGGCAGTCGATAAATATTCCACTCCGCTGTTATACCTGAAAGGTTTTCATGCGTTGCAGTCCTACCGTATCGGCCATTGGCTGTGGAAAGAGGGACGCAGAGCTCTGGCGATATTCCTGCAAAATCAGGTTTCGGTTTCATTTCAGGTAGATATTCACCCGGCGGCGAAAATTGGCTGTGGGATCATGCTCGATCACGCCACCGGCATTGTGATCGGTGAAACCGCTATCGTTGAAAACGACGTGTCGATTTTGCAGTCTGTTACCCTGGGCGGTACGGGCAAAACCAGCGGTGACCGCCACCCGAAAATTCGTGAAGGCGTGATGATTGGTGCCGGGGCGAAAATCCTCGGCAACATTGAAATTGGGCGTGGGGCAAAAATTGGCGCAGGTTCTGTAGTGTTACAGCCAGTGCCGCCTCATACCACAGCGGCTGGCGTTCCGGCGCGAATTGTTGGCAAGCCTGAAAGCGATATGCCTGCCATTGATATGGATCAGCACTTTAACGGTGCTAACAATGGTTTCGAGTACGGCGACGGAATCTAGCTTCTCAGCACGGCGCCGGGGTACCCAAGCTGGCGCCACGCTTCATATACCACCACCGATACTGCGTTCGACAAATTCATGCTGCGGCTGTCCGGCATCATTGGAATACGGATTTTTTGCTCAGCAGGCAAAGCATCAAGAATCGTTGCTGGCAGGCCACGTGTTTCCGGGCCAAACACCAAATAATCCCCATCCTGATAGCTCACTGCGCTGTGCGCAGGCGTTCCCTTTGTGGTCAGCGCAAAGATTCGCTGCGGGTTTTCAGCCGCCAAAAATGCATCGTAGTTATGATGGCGATTCACGGCTGCGAACTCATGATAATCCAGACCTGCACGGCGCAGGCGCTTATCATCCCAGCCAAAACCTGTTGGCTCGATGATGTGCAACCGGAAGCCGGTATTGGCGCATAAACGGATAATATTCCCGGTATTGGGTGGGATTTCTGGTTCAAACAAAACGATATTTAGCATACTGCCCCCATAAGACCTGGCGCGCAGAATATCAATTTATGGCAGGAAGGAAAACAGGCCCCGAAGGACCTGTTCTTTATGGCGAAAAATTAACGATGATAAAGCGGCAGCCAAAGCACTAACCGCAATCCGCCCAACGGGCTGTCATCGGCTTTCACCCAACCACGATGTTGCTGAACAGCAGTTTCAACAATCGCTAACCCCAACCCAGTCCCGCCAGATTCACGATCGCGCGCTTCGTCTGTACGATAGAAAGGACGGAATATTTGCTCACGATCATCCGGGCTGACGCCTGGGCCATCATCATCGACGGTGATAGTAATACCTTGATTATCAACGGAGAAATTGACGGCAATTTTTGTGTGCGAATAGCGTAATGCGTTACGGACAATATTTTCCAGCGCACTTTCCAGTGAGTTGGGATTACCGTACATCAACCATGGACCTGGTGGATAAGTCACCTCCAGCGATTTGCCCATTTGTTCAGCTTCGAAGGCGGCGTTATCCAGCACTTCTGACCAAATTTGATTGGCTTTCATGGTTTCGCTCGCCAGCGCATTTTTTTGCTGGTTGCGCGACATCACCAACAGGTCGTTGATCATACCGTCCAGACGCTGAGCTTCCGTTTCAATGCGCTCCAGTTCCTTGCTTTCACCTGTTTTACGGCGCAGCAACGCTGTGCCTAATTGCAAACGAGTGAGCGGAGTACGCAGTTCATGCGAAATGTCAGACAACAGCCTTTGCTGGGTTGTCATCATCCTTTCCAGCGCGGTAATCATCTGGTTAAAACTGGCACCGGCTGCGAGGAATTCTTGCGGCCCGGATTCGAGTTCAGGGTGCTGACGCAAATTCCCCTGAGCCACTTCATCAGCAGCATTTTTCAACTTACGCGCCGGTTTTGCCAGGCTCCACGCCAGCCATAACAGCAGCGGTGAACTGACCAGCATCGTGACAATGAGTAATAGTAAAGGTCTATCAAACAGCAGGTTAATAAAATCAGATTGGGAATTACTTGCAGGGCGGATCAGGTAAAGTTGGTAATTATCTTCACCATCGCGTACCGAAAACGGCCCCACTAATTCAACGCGGCCATACTTTTTCTTTTGCGGATGATCGGAGTTATCAGACTGGCCGATAAAGTTACGAATAATCTGCATTTCATTGCGCTGGGCGCCAATAACTCGCCCTTCGCTGGTCACGAGCAACAAACGCTGTCCCGGTGGTGCCCATTTATCAATGGCCCGGAACAAACGACGCCACCACATCAGGTCGTTTGGTGGATCGTTTTCAAGTTCCGCTTCGACATGCTGTTCAATCATGATGCCTTGACGTTGCTCATTCTCCATCAATTCGGTCATTTGACGCGAATCCAGTTTAGGCAGCATCAGCACTAGCATCAGCACTAACGCCAGCGTCAACCAGAAGATGGCAAAAATACGCGCGGTAAGGCTACTTATCATGAAGCAGACACCATCAGGTAGCCGCGGCCACGTAATGTTTTAAACCACGGATGACCATCTTTACGGTCCGGCAACTTACGACGCAAATTGGAAATATGCATGTCGATTGCACGGTCGAAAGGTGTCAGGCGTTTGCCCAGAACTTCCTGGCTTAAGTGTTCGCGTGAAACCACCTGTCCCAAATGCTGAGCCAACAAATAGAGCAGGGTGAATTCAGTGCCGGTCAAATCAAGCGCTTGCCCATCAAAACTTGCTTCCTGGCGACCAGGATTCAGGCTCAAACCGTCCACTTCGACCGTCGGAGAACCGCTGTCGCTGTTTTGCTGCTGCTCACTCCAATGTGAACGACGCAAAATAGCGCGTATACGGGCCACCAGTTCACGATCGTTGAATGGTTTAGGTAGATAGTCATCTGCACCCAGTTCAAGGCCGAGAACACGATCTAGCTCACTTCCTCGTGCTGTTAGCATAATGACTGGAGTCTGGTTTGACTGGCGCAACTCTTTCAAAGTATCAATGCCATTTTTCTTTGGCATCATTACGTCGAGCAATAAAAGGTCAATGGTGTCATCAAGAAGCTCCAACGCTTGTTCGCCATCATGGGCGACAATTACGTTAAAACCTTCCATGTCGAGCAGTTCCTTCAACAGGGAAGTAAGCTCTCGGTCATCATCAACTAGCAGAATTTTATTCATTGTTAAATTACCTCCGAGGCAGAAATTACGTCATCAAGGCGCGCTAATCTATGACTTTACGTTGTTTTACACCCCCTGACGCTAGTTTGCAGCGGGAATCGTAGACTGAATCTCGTTGAATCGCAGCACAGATGATTTCAGGAGCAAGTGATGCGCAATGTTACCGCTGCCGTCATGGCCTCTACATTGACTCTGATTACCCTGTCCAGTCAGGCAAGCGATAACTGGTACCAAGGCGGTGAAGGCTTAGTTAAGCGAAATAACCTTCAGAGCCATATGTTCGAAGGGATAAACCTGACCGAACAACAGCGCCAACAAATGCGCGATCTAATGCACCGGGCACGGCATGATAGCCCACCCGTGAATGTAAGCGAAATGGAGACCATGCATAATCTGGTCATCGCTGAAAATTTTGATGAAACGGCAGTGCGTGCCCAGGCTGAAAAAATGGCACAAGAACAAGTGGCTCGCCAGGTTGAAATGGCGAAAGTACGCAACCAAATGTACCGCTTGTTAAGCCCTGAACAGCAGGCCGTTTTAAACGACAAACACCAACAGCGCATGGATCAATTTCGTGAACTGGCGGATCTGCAACAGAAGTCTTCGTTGCAGGCACTGAGTAGTAGCAGTAAGCGTAGTAACCAGTAACAAACCCTGTTTTCCTTGCCATAGACACCATCCCTGTCTTCCCCGCCTTAACCGGCGGGTTTTTTTTGCCTGATGGTTCAGATGAATCCGCTATACTAGCCAGCAATCATTTGCTGGAGCCCCTATGAATCAACAATATGGGAAGCTGGTTAGCCGCGCAGCAATTGCTGCGACGGTAATGGCCTCACTGTTACTTTTGATTAAGATTTTCGCCTGGTGGTACACCGGTTCGGTCAGTATTCTGGCTGCATTGGTCGATTCGCTAGTGGACATTGCCGCGTCGCTAACTAACCTTCTTGTCGTACGTTATTCGCTACAACCCGCAGATGAAGAACACACCTTTGGTCATGGCAAAGCGGAATCGCTGGCAGCACTGGCACAAAGTATGTTTATTTCCGGTTCTGCACTGTTCCTGTTTTTGACTGGCATTCAGCATTTAGCTGAACCGTCACCAATGAAGCAGCCTTTAGTGGGTGTGGTGGTTACGGTCATTGCGTTGTTCAGCACGTTAATTCTGGTGACTTTTCAGCGCTGGGTGGTGCGGAAAACGCAAAGTCAGGCAGTTCGAGCAGATATGCTTCATTATCAGTCTGATGTTATGATGAATGGAGCAATTCTTGTTGCTCTTGCGTTGTCCTGGTATGGCTGGCATCGCGCAGATTCAATATTTGCGTTAGGGATTGGCGTCTATATTTTGTATAGCGCACTGCGCATGGGTTATGAAGCTGTGCAATCTCTTTTAGATCGTGCTTTACCAGATGATGAGCGACAGGTAATTATTGAGATCATCAATTCATGGCCCGGCGTTAAAGGGGCGCATGATCTACGAACGCGGCAGTCAGGGCCGACCCGCTTTATTCAAGTCCATATCGAAATGGAAGACAACCTGCCACTGGTTCAGGCGCATGTGATTGCCGACCAGGTTGAACAGGCGATTTTGCGTCGTTTCCCTGGGTCAGATGTGATTATTCACCAGGACCCCTGCTCGGTTGTCCCGACGCAGCAGCAAGGGCATTTTGAGCTTTAATATTTCGTTGTAAAGTCAGACAGAGTCGATATTTTTTGGATAGAATACCGATAAATGGCCTGACCTGAATCAATTCAGCAAGAAGCGGTTGTTATACTATTTGTAGCAGAGTCGATGCCTCGGCATGCCGAAGGCCGTTTCCGGCAACAGGATTAATTTGCATTCAAAAGTTCAGAGGTAGTCATGATCAAAAAAATTGGTGTGTTGACGAGTGGCGGTGATGCTCCGGGCATGAACGCTGCGATTCGTGGTGTGGTGCGGGCGGCATTGTCGGAAGGTCTGGAAGTCGCGGGCATTTATGATGGCTATCTGGGATTGTATGAAGACCGCATGGTTAACCTGGACCGATACAGCGTGTCCGATATGATCAACCGTGGCGGTACTTTCCTGGGCTCAGCTCGTTTCCCGGAATTCCGGGACGAGAAAGTCCGTGAAGTGGCTATCGAGAATTTGAAAAATCGCGGTATTGATGCACTGGTTGTTATCGGCGGTGATGGTTCCTATATGGGTGCTAAGCGCCTGACCGAAATGGGTTTCCCATGCATCGGCCTGCCAGGTACCATTGATAACGATATCAAAGGCACCGATTACACTATCGGTTTCTTCACCGCTCTGGAAACAGTCGTGGAAGCAATCGACCGCCTGCGTGACACCTCTTCCTCCCACCAGCGTATTTCTATCGTGGAAGTGATGGGCCGTTACTGTGGCGATCTGACCTTAGCTGCATCCATCGCTGGTGGCTGTGAGTTTGTTGTCTTGCCAGAAGTTGAGTTTAATCGCGAAGACCTGGTTGAAGAAATCAAAGCGGGTATCGCTAAAGGTAAAAAGCACGCTATCGTGGCTATCACTGAGCACATCTGTGACATCGACGAACTGGCCCGATATATCGAGACGGAAACCAAACGCGAAACCCGCGCAACGGTTCTGGGCCACATTCAGCGTGGTGGTTCACCGGTTGCTTACGATCGCATTCTGGCTTCCCGCATGGGCGCTTACTCCATCGAACTGCTGCTGCAAGGTCACGGCGGTCGTTGCGTAGGTATTCAGAATGAGAAGCTGGTTCACCATGACATCATCGACGCTATCGAAAACATGAAGCGTCCGTTCAAAGGTGACTGGCTGGATTGCGCTAAGAAACTGTACTAATTCACTTTCTGTGAAAATTGAAGCCGGGGAAACCCGGCTTTTTGTTGTTTGTTATATGCTCAATAGTTATAGCAAATCTTTTTTTATTCTTTAATGAATGGATAACTTTCTGGCAGGCTGCTTTTATCAAATCTGATTAAAGAGAGCGAAAAATGAATAAGTGGGGAGTTGGACTTACATTACTGTTGGCGTCTGGCAGTGTGCTGGCGAAAGATATTCAGTTACTTAATGTCTCTTATGATCCCACTCGCGAACTTTATGACGAGTACAACAAAGCCTTCAGCGCTCACTGGAAGCAACAAACCGGCGACAACGTAGTTATTCGGCAGTCGCATGGTGGTTCTGGCAAACAAGCGACCTCTGTTATCAACGGCATTGAAGCTGATGTGGTGACACTGGCGTTGGCATACGATGTGGATGCGATTGCTGAGCGTGGCCGTATCGACAAAAACTGGATCAAACGCCTGCCAGAAAACTCTGCGCCTTACACTTCGACCATCGTTTTCCTGGTGCGTAAAGGCAACCCGAAACAAATTCATGACTGGAATGACCTGATTAAACCAGGCGTTTCTGTTATTACTCCGAATCCAAAAAGCTCTGGCGGAGCGCGCTGGAACTATCTGGCGGCCTGGGGTTATGCCCTACATCACAACAACAACGATCAAGCCAAAGCGCAGGATTTCGTGAAGGCGTTGTATAAGAACGTTGAAGTGCTCGATTCTGGCGCGCGTGGTTCAACCAGTACTTTCGTTGAGCGTGGAATTGGCGACGTGTTGATTGCCTGGGAAAACGAAGCGTTACTGGCAACCAACGAATTGGGCAAAGACAAGTTTGAGGTTGTCACGCCAAGTGAATCTATTCTCGCCGAACCTACCGTATCGGTGGTGGATAAAGTCGTCGACAAGAAAGGGACTCGGGAAGTCTCAGAAGCTTACCTGAAATACCTCTACTCGCCAGAAGGCCAGGAGATTGCGGCGAAAAACCACTATCGCCCACGTGACGCAGCGGTCGCGAAGAAGTATGAGAATGCCTTCCCGAAAATTAAATTGTTCACTATTGATGAAGAGTTTGGCGGCTGGACAAAAGCGCAGAAAGAACACTTCTCGAACGGTGGAACCTTCGACCAAATTAGTCAGCGTTAATCGTATTCACGGCCCTGAAAAGGGCCGTTTTGCTTTTGGGATTTCAGAGTTTGCGTTACGCTGAGCGACCCTCTTATGGTTTCTGAGGTTTCAATGCAGTGGTGTCAACGCAAGTTAGTTCTCCTTCTCCTGTTGTTGGCCATTGCTGTGGTGATCGGCTTCAGTCTCCGGCAATACCTGCATCATCCTGATGCGCTGTGGCGTATTGTCAGCCAGCAATGTGTTCCCAATCAGCGTGACAATCAGAACCCTGAGCCATGTGCCAAAGTAGATTTGCCATCGGGATACGTGCTGCTAAAAGATATCAATGGCCCGCTGCAATATCTGCTGTTGCCAATAGCAAAAATAAGCGGCATGGAAAGCCCGGAATTGTTGCAGCCAAAAACTGCTAATTTCTTCTGGCTAGCCTGGCAACAGCGCACTATTTTGAGTCTGCGCCGGGGATCTCAGATTCCTGACGATATTATTTCACTCACTATTAACTCTGCGACAGGTCGCTCGCAAAATCAGCTTCATATCCACATTTCTTGTTTACGCGCTGATGTGCGCGGGGAATTGGATCGGTATGCGAAAACGTTAAATAACGAATGGCAGGCGTTCCCGGTAGATCTGGCTGGAAACTCATACATCGCCAGAAAAGTCGGCGCAGCTGAATTTTCACAACGTAGCCCATTCATGATGTTGGCGACTCAGGTTCCACAGGCTCGGGAGCATATGGGGCGTTATAGTCTGGCGATGGCTAAACTGGCCGATGGGGAATGGGTAGCGTTGGCGACGGAGCGGAATTTACTGCGTTTGAATCTGGCTTCTTCTGAGCAACTACAAGATCACGACTGTGGGTTACTGAAATAAAAAAGCCCTGCCATTGCTGGCAGGGCCTGTATATGTTTAAGCGAGAGACTTACGCTTTTTTCGCTTCAGCCGCAGCTTTAACGATAACGGCAAACGCGTCTGCTTTCAGAGATGCACCGCCAACCAGCGCGCCGTCGATGTCCGGCTGAGCAAACAACTCTGCTGCGTTCTTATCGTTTACGGAACCGCCGTACTGGATGATCACTTGCTCTGCTACTTTCGCATCAGCTTTAGCAATGTGGTCACGAATGAATTTGTGAACAGCCTGAGCTTGAGCAGGAGTGGCTGATTTGCCAGTACCGATTGCCCATACTGGTTCGTAAGCGATAACCACACCTTCGAAAGCTGCTGCGCCCTGAGTTTTCAGCACTGCATCAATCTGGCGTGCGCAAACTTCTTCAGTTTTGCCAGCTTCGTTTTCTGCTTCAGTTTCACCGATGCAAAGAACTGGGATCAGACCAACTTCTTTCAGAATTGCGAATTTTTTAGCAATCAGTTCATCAGACTCTGCGTGGTAAGTACGACGCTCGGAGTGACCGATGATGATGTACTTAGCGCCAACATCTTTCAGCATTTCTGCAGAAACTTCACCAGTGAAAGCACCGGACAGGTTCAGGTCTACGTTCTGAGCACCAAGAATGATGTGGCTACCAGATGCAGCGTGTTTAGCCAGATCCAGATACATAGTTGGAGGAGCGATAGCAACGCCACATCCAGCAACGCCAGCCAGCTCTTTGCGTAAGCCAGCAATCAGCTCGTGTACCATGTGCTTGCTGCCGTTCAGTTTCCAGTTACCCATCACCAAAGGATGTCGCATCTTAATTCTCCACAAGGTCAAACTAATAAAAGAATCGCTGCCAGTCAGGGCAGCATGGTCTGTGAAACAGTATAGAGACTCAGCAAGCGAAAGGCTTTGCTTTTTGTCATATATACCCGTCATCATTCAAGTCACAGGGGTGTTGGCTGCACTCACTTACCCGAATCACTTACTGAAGTAAGCTCATCGGCATAAGCTCCCTGGCCGCCTACCTGCGACTGGAATGCTAACGGGTATGTTTAGTTGGTGTTCAGTGTCTCAGATAGCGTTAGCTTAATCGGTTCAACAGCGAAGGTCAGCCCCTTTTCACCGTTGTCTGCGACAACATAGCGGATCGCGCCATCGGTTTGTGTGTAGTAACGTTTGTTCTTTCCGTTACTGAGCAACCTGGTGAGTTTTGCTACGCTTTGTGGCTTTGAAAGCGAGGGCGTAAAGGTACGAATCAGCGCGGCCATGTACTCTGTCGCTTTTGCTCGCGCCACTTTTTGCTCAGGCCCTTGAATCGGCAACCACGTTATCTGGATAGATTTTATTTTCAGAGTGCCGTGTTCTAACGCAGTTGATGTGTAGAGGTTTTCGTTGATTTTGCTGGCGGCACGCATCAGGTTCACTTCATCGGAATTGGAGTCGATGGCACGGAACTCATTGATGGGCAAAGACGGGTTTGCAGTCGTGAATTTTTCCCGAAACTGCGTAATGTTCATGTCGAACGTTGGGGCGCCTGCCAATAAATAGGGAGCAACTTGTAGCGTTGAGGTGGAATCTGAAGGCGGATCAGCCCACACCACCGTAACGGGTAGTATCAGCAAAGCCAGACCTGCAACCAGATGTCTCATCGACAAATTCTCCTGTGAATTCTGCTTTCCGATTAAATCGGCATTCCGTTGGCTTGTCAAAACCCATCATAGCTGGGGTACACTACGGCGCTAAACAATAAAATGGACCTTACCATGACCATACAGCAATGGCTGTTCTCTTTTAACGGACGTATTGGACGTCGTGACTTCTGGATTTGGATTGGCGTCTGGCTAATTGCGCTGATCATTCTCTTCACCCTCGCGGGTGCTGAAATTATGCCTTACTCCACTGCCGGCTTCTTTCTTTCGGGTTCGTTGATTCCGACTGCCGCCGTGATCGTCAAACGTCTTCATGACCGCAATAAAAAAGGCTGGTGGGCGCTGCTGTTTATTCCTGCGTGGTTGTTGCTTGCAGGTAACTGGGAAACTTTCGGAACGTTAGCGCAGTGGGGGCTTGGCCGTTTTATCCCAACGCTGATTTTGGTGATGGTTATTATGGACCTGGGCGCGTTTGTTGGCACCCAGGGTGAAAACCGCTTTGGCAAAGACACCAGCGAAGTGAAGTACCGCTAGCATTACCCATAAAGTTACCAATAGTGTTCTGCAGTCATATGGCCCGGTCGGCGGCGTAAATGTTTGGTCATCTGCCGGGTATCTTTCAGCAACTGCTGTGTATCTCGTACCATCTGCGGGTTTCCGCATAACATCACATGACTGGTCTCAATGTTCATTGGCAGGCCAACAGCCGCTTCCAGTTCGCCGCTTTCGATAAGTGCAGGCACGCGGCCGGTTAACGAACCAGGAATTGATTCCCGACTAACGACCGTCTGAATGCGTAATTTCCCTTCATATTGCTGCTGGAGTTTTTGCATCAATGGCAAATAACTCAAATCCTGCGCATAACGTACGGCATGAAGCAAAACGATGTTATCGAAGCGCTCAAGGCCTTTACCTTCCTGCAAAATCGAAAGATACGGGCCGAGTGCTGTTCCCGTTGCCAGCATCCATAATGTCTGGCAATCAGGGATTTCATCCAGCACAAAGAATCCAGCCGCTTCGCTCACCAGCATAATTTCATCCCCAGGCTGCAGAGCATGCAGACGTGGGCTGAGCTTGCCTTCAGGCACGGTGACCAGATAAAACTCGAGGTTCGGATCGCTGGGTGCATTGACGTAGGAATAAGCGCGTTGTACGCGGTCGCCGTCAATTTCCATCCCAAGTTTAGTGAATTGCCCGGCGGTGAAAGGGGCGACAGGCGCATGAACAGTGAGACTAAAAAGAGCGTCAGTCCAGTTTTCAATCTGGACAACTTTACCTTTGACCCATTCCGCCATGATGTTCATTCCCCTGTGTTGTGTTTTTCCTATCTTCACCAGAAAAGTGAGAGATTTCCAGCTGGTTAAAGCTGGAAAGCTCAATCAGACAAACGATGGGCTTACAGAATATGGGTCTGTACTTCCTGGTCTTTACGGTCAAGGTAGTGAATAGATTTGATGCGACGAATGGTGCGTGATTTACCACGAATCAGCAGAGTTTCAGTGGTCGCCATATTCCCTTTACGGGTGATCCCATCCAGCAAATCGCCTTTGGTGATACCAGTTGCCGAGAAAATAACGTTGTCGTTGCGCGCCATGTCATCGAGCTTCAACACCAGGCCTGCTTCAATGCCCATTGCTGTGCAGCGGGCTATCTCTTGCTCACCGATTCGACGGTTTTCTTCGTTGTCACCTTTTACGTGGTGACGAGCCAACAGGCGGCCATGCATATCGCCGTCCAGCGCGCGGATAACCGCCGCAGAAATCACGCCTTCAGGTGCGCCGCCAATACCGTACATCACATCGACTTCGCTATCCGGCATGCAGGTCAAAATAGATGCTGCAACATCGCCATCAGGAATCGCAAACACGCGCACCCCAAGCTTTTGCATTTCGGCAATGACTTCATCGTGGCGAGGTTTAGCAAGAATGGTGACGGTGAGTTCACTGAGCGGTTTATTGAGCGCTACGGCGACGTTATAGAGGTTTTCTGCCAGCGGAAGATTCAGGTCGATAATGCCTTTAGCGCCAGGGCCGACAATCAGCTTTTCCATGTACATGTCGGGAGCGTTCAGGAAGCTGCCTTTGTCACCAACGGCCAATACTGCCAGCGCGTTTGCCTGGCCCATGGCGGTCATGCGTGTGCCTTCAATCGGGTCAACGGCGATATCTACTGCGTCGCCCTGGCCGGTACCGACTCTTTCACCAATGTACAACATGGGTGCTTCGTCGATTTCCCCTTCGCCAATCACAATCTGGCCGTCAATATTGACCTGATTAAGCACAATACGCATCGCGTGAACGGCAGCACCGTCAGCCGTATTTTTGTCGCCACGCCCCAACCATTTATAACCAGCCAACGCTGCGGCTTCAGTTACGCGGGAAAATTCTATCGCCAGTTCTCGTCTCATTGCACACTCATTTAGCAAGCCCAATTGCGACGGAGTTTAGCACAGGCGGGGTAGGGTGATCCCCTCTCCTGGTGGGCTGTCTCTTAGTCACATCTTTGAGGACTGGTTCCTGCCGAGCCGGAGAAGGCTCCGTTCACCAGGTGACAGCATGTTTATGTCGCGATTGATTTGCCGGGCGCCTGGATTATCAAGGGGTTGGCGTTAACCCCTTGATACGTTAACCGTTTGCGGGACTTACAACTCACGGGTGAACGGAAAACCTGCGAGGCTTACAGATCTTACCCTGACAAAATTGCCAGGGTGAGTTGTGTATAAGAGACAGCTCCCGGTGGGTGAGGGCAATTAACTTTCTTCGTGATCTTCCCAGGCCAGCGCACGCTTAACGGCTTTTTTCCAGCCAGCGTAACGGTAATTACGTTCGGTCGTTTCGATACCCGGACGGAACTCTTTTTCGATAACCGCTTTCTCGCTGACTTCGTCCAGGTTCTGCCAGAAGCCAACGGCCAGGCCTGCCAGATAAGCGGCGCCCAATGCTGTCACTTCACGAACTTCAGGGCGTTCAACACGAGTCCCCAAAATGTCCGCCTGGAACTGCATCAGGAAGTTATTCGCCACCGCACCGCCATCAACACGCAAAGCGTGTAAGCGAATATCAGCGTCAGCCTGCATCGCTTCCAGCACATCGCGTGTTTGGTAAGCGATGGACTCAAGTGTGGCGCGGATAATGTGGTTTGCGTTCACGCCGCGAGTCAGGCCGAAGATTGCGCCTCGAGCATACGGGTCCCAGTAAGGCGCGCCCAGGCCAGTAAATGCCGGGACGACATACACGCCGTTGGTGTCTTTTACTTTGGTGGCAAAGTATTCGGAATCCGTCGCGTCGCTGATCAGTTTCATCTCGTCGCGCAGCCACTGGATAGAAGCGCCACCCATGAATACTGCACCTTCCAGCGCATAATTCACTTCACCGCGTGGGCCGCAAGCAATCGTGGTCAGCAAACCGTGAGTGGATTTAACGGCCTGCGTGCCGGTGTTCATCAACATGAAGCAGCCGGTACCGTAGGTGTTTTTCGCCATCCCTTCTTTTACGCACAACTGACCGAAGAGTGCAGCCTGCTGGTCACCGGCGATCCCGGCGATAGGAATACGCGTACCACCTTTACCACCAATGTTGGTCTGGCCATACACTTCTGAGGATTTACGCACTTCTGGCAGCATAGCGCGCGGAATATCCAGCGCTTCCAGCATGCGATCATCCCAGGTCAGATCGTGGATGTTAAACAGCATGGTTCGTGAGGCGTTGGTGTAATCAGTAACGTGCACGCGTCCCTGAGTCATCTTCCAGATTAACCAGGTATCGACAGTACCAAACAGTAATTCACCACGGCGAGCGCGCTCACGCGAGCCTTCAACGTGATCAAGAATCCACTTTACTTTGGTACCGGAGAAGTACGGGTCAACCACCAGGCCGGTTGCCGATTTGATGTACTCTTCCAGGCCGTCGCGCTTGAGTTGCTCGCAGATTTCTGCGGTACGGCGGCACTGCCAGACGATGGCGTTGTAAATCGGTTTACCGGTCTCTTTTTCCCAGACAATCGCGGTTTCACGTTGGTTGGTGATACCAATGGCGGCAATTTGGTCTGAGTTGATGTCTGCTTTCGCCAGCACTTCGACTAGTGTGGAGCTTTGAGTTGCCCAAATCTCCATCGGGTCATGTTCTACCCATCCTGCTTTTGGGTAGATTTGCTGAAATTCGCGCTGCGAAACGCTAACGACGTTGGCATCGTGATCCAGGACGACGGCGCGAGAGCTGGTGGTTCCTTGATCGAGTGCGACAATGTATTTTTTTTCGTGAGTCATAATTTTGTCCTGAAGTCAGTCTTACAAAGAAGCATTTTGTTGTTTGGCGGCGCTGGATTTTTCTTCCTCTGCCACGCAAACATCACAAGGTAAATGGCGACCAATCAGCTTACGGTAACCAAAGGCACCTAACGCCGCGCCTACAATCGGGCCAAACACCGGTACCAGGAAGTAAGGAATATCACGGCCACCGGTAAAGGCGACGTCACCCCAGCCTGCTAACCAGGCGAAAAGTTTCGGGCCAAAGTCACGCGCTGGGTTCATGGCAAAACCGGTCAATGGTCCCATTGATGCGCCGATAACCGCAATCAACAAGCCAATCAGCAGCGGGGCTAACGGGCCACGAGGGACACCGTTGCCATCGTCCGTCAGCGCCAGGATAACGCCCATCAAAATGGCGGTAATCACCATCTCTACGGCAAACGCCTGTACCAGATTAATGTGTGGGTTTGGATAGGTTGAGAAGATCCCCGCCAAATCCAGGCTTTCTACGCTGCCGCGCACCATGTGATGCGTCTGCTCGTAATCGAGGAATAAATTGTAATACAGGCCATACACCAAAGCTGCGGCACAGAACGCACCTGCAACCTGCGACACAATAAATGGCACCACTTTGCGTTTTTCAAAACAGGCGAAAAGCCATAATGCGATGGTCACCGCAGGATTGAGATGCGCGCCGGAAACCCCTGCGGTCAGGTAGATAGCCATCGCCACCCCTAACCCCCAGATGACGCTAATTTCCCACTGCCCGAAGCTTGCGCCCGCCACTTTTAAGGCGGCTACACATCCTACACCAAAGAAAATCAACAACGCGGTACCCATAAACTCGGCGATGCACTGACCTTTCAAGGTTGATGGAGCTGTCTGACTCATAATAGGGTCCTGAAGGCAAAATTAATGTTTATTGTTTGTTCGGGCATTCCCTGCCGCGCAGGTGCCATGTAGGCGTTGTGTTAATTTATCGTTAACGAACATAAACGAGAAATATCGAGCTTTAAATTTGTGTGTCACGTCATAAAAATGAGCGATTTCGCGCCAATTTGTGCGCATTATCACCCAGGGAAGATAACTTCGACATTCATAACCGCAATTAATGCGTTAACAAATAGTGATTTTAAGACATGCCGCCATTCGGTATATGCCGAAAAACGTTATGTTACGCAAAGAGCGCTTCAACTCGCTGGACACGGCTACTCACGCTACTTACAATCGAGACACGCTGCGTGGTGCGCATATATTCATAAGGTGTCTTCGGGGAATATCCGGGACGGGGATTTAGACATCCATCAACGCCTTGCAATTCAGGAGAGGTTCGAAATGTCATTTGAAGTGTTTGAGAAACTGGAAGCAAAAGTACAGCAGGCGATTGATACCATTACCCTGCTGCAGATGGAAATCGAAGAACTGAAAGAGAGCAACACCAACCTGTCTCAGCAAGTTCAGCAGTCTCAGAGCAATCATGAAGAATTAGTACGCGAAAACAATTCTCTGAAAGAACAACAGCACGTGTGGCAGGATCGTCTGCACGCCCTGCTGGGTAAAATGGAAGAAGTGTAAGACCACAGCTTCAATAAAAACGGGCGCCCCAGGGCGCCCGTTTTGTTATTCGATTTTGTTACTCAATATCGAGGGGATCTTCGGAAAGGATAATGCCGGTGTTATCGGCATACAGATGGTCGCCGGAGAAGAATGTCACGCCGCCAAAGTTAACGCGCACGTCACTTTCGCCAACGCCAACACCAGCAGAGCCAACAGGAATGGCGGCAATTGCCTGAATACCAATATCCAGTTCCTCCAGGTCATCAACCTGACGCACGGCACCATATACCACAATGCCTTCCCACTCATTTTGAGCCGCCAGACGGGCAAGTTCTGCGTCAATCAAAGCACGGCGTACAGAGCCGCCGCCATCGATCACCAAAACACGTCCACGGCCATTTTGTTCGAGCAGATCATACAACAATCCGTTGTCCTCGAAACATTTCACCGTGATGATTTGCCCGCCAAAGGACGACCGCCCACCGAAATTGGAAAACAGCGGTTCAACGACGTTGACATCTTCCTGATAGATGTCGCAAAGCTCGGAAGTATCATATTTCATAGGATTAAGATTCTGTTGCTGCACGAGTTGTCAGTATATCGCTTAATATTAACTGTTGGCAAAATCATCAATTGTTAATTGATATTTGTCAGCTAAAACGAAACCGTGCTGAGCACAACTCCTACCGCAAACAACAAGTTAGTGAGCAATGCGGCTTTCACCGTGCGTACAAGCATCGGGCGCATGGCGACAGGTTCCATTTCATTTAACACATAAAGCGCCTGTTTAATGAGCAACGGCGCGGCCAGGACAAACAACCATCCCCACAAATTTTGCAGCCAGACAAGATTGAATACTGCGAGGCACACCAGCGCCCCAATCAACAGGCAGGCATGATAACGACGTGCCAGCACCGGGCCTAATCGCACCGCCAGCGTGTTTTTACCGTTTTCCCGGTCGCTGTCGATATCGCGTAAATTATTGATGTTGAGCACCGCTGTTGCGAGCAATCCGCACGCCGTGGCGGGTAAAAAGACCAAAGGTGCCAGAGTATGCGCCTGCAAGTACCAGGTTCCCGCGACACTCAGCCAGCCAAAAAAGACCAGCACTGAAATATCGCCAAGCCCCATGTATCCATATGGACGTGTACCTACGGTGTAGGTAATTGCGGCGATGATTGCCAGCAAACCCAGCGCCATGAAACCGAGGAAATCGGCCAGTGTGTGGCAGGCGACAGCGACCAATGCCATGCCAGACAAGCAAATTAATACCACGCTAATGATCAGCGCTTTTTTCATTTGCGCCTGGGTAATCACACCTTTCTGCATTCCGCGCAATGGCCCTATTCGGTCTTCTTTATCGCTGCCTTTTACCGCATCGCCGTAGTCATTAGCCAGATTCGAGAGGATTTGCAGTAGCCCCGCAGTCAGCAACGCCAGTAACGCAATAGCCGGATTAAACACGCCTTGCCAAAAAGCCAACGCAGAACCACAAACGATAGAGGCAAAAGCCAGCGGTAAAGTGCGGGGGCGCAAGCTTTCAAGCCAGGCCTGAGTGGTGCTTACAGAGTGCGATTCGCTCATAGTTCTCTCTGTTAGATATAAAAAATGGAGGGCATAAGCCCTCCATTTGTAATGAAGAAAATACGTTGAGCGCGATTATAGGATAAAACGGCTCAAGTCTTCATCTGCTACCAACTCATCCAGATGTTTACTAACATATTCGGCATCGATCAGAATGGATTGGCCGCTCAGATCGCTGGCATCATAAGAGATGTCTTCAACCAGGCGCTCCAGCACCGTGTGTAGACGACGCGCACCGATGTTTTCGGTGGATTCGTTCACCTGCCATGCGGCCTCAGCAATACGGCGAATACCATCTGCGGTAAAGTCGATAGTCACGCCTTCAGTGCCCATCAGCGCTTTGTATTGCACAGTGATAGACGCGTTAGGCTCGGTCAGAATGCGTTCGAAATCTTCAACCGTCAGTGCCTGCAATTCCACACGAATTGGCAGACGCCCCTGCAATTCAGGGATCAGGTCTGACGGGCTTGCCACCTGGAATGCACCAGATGCAATAAACAGAATGTGGTCAGTTTTGACCATACCGTGTTTAGTAGAAACGGTGCAGCCTTCAACCAGTGGCAGCAAGTCACGCTGAACGCCTTCACGAGAAACATCCGGGCCGGAGCTGTTGCCACCGCGCTTACAGATTTTGTCGATCTCATCGATAAACACGATGCCGTGTTGCTCAACCGCATCAATCGCGTCTTGCTTCAGCTCTTCTGGATTCACAAGCTTCGCAGCTTCTTCTTCAATCAGAAGTTTCATCGCGTCTTTGATTTTCAACTTGCGTGGCTTTTGCTTCTGGCCACCCAGGTTTTGGAACATAGACTGCAACTGGTTGGTCATTTCTTCCATGCCAGGAGGAGCCATGATCTCAACACCCATCGGTGCTGCAGCCAGATCGATTTCAATTTCTTTATCGTCTAACTGGCCTTCACGCAATTTCTTACGGAAAGACTGGCGAGCCGCAGAAGGTTCTTGTGGCGCTTCAGCCTGGCCCCAGTTGTTTTTAGCTGGTGGCAGCAGAACATCAAGGATGCGCTCTTCGGCCATTTCTTCGGCGCGGAATCGGTTCTTTTCAATGGACTGCAAACGCACCATTTTCATCGCAGAATCAGTTAGATCGCGGATGATAGAATCCACTTCTTTACCAACATAACCAACTTCGGTGAATTTGGTGGCTTCAACTTTGATGAACGGCGCGTTGGCGAGTTTCGCCAGACGACGAGCAATTTCGGTTTTACCGACACCGGTTGGGCCGATCATCAGAATGTTTTTTGGCGTAACTTCATGGCGCAGCTCTTCATCAAGCTGCATACGGCGCCAGCGGTTGCGCAGCGCAATCGCCACGGAACGCTTGGCATTGTCCTGGCCAATGATGTGTTTGTTCAGTTCGCTGACAATTTCGCGTGGGGTCATTTCAGACATGGGGATTCCTTACGCCTTAGACGCTAATTCTTCAATAGTATGGAAATGGTTGGTGTAGATACAGATATCACCGGCGATCCCCAGCGATTTCTCTACGATGTCACGAGCACCCAGTTCGGTGTTATCAAGCAGTGCACGCGCTGCGGCCTGTGCATAAGGGCCACCTGAACCAATCGCAATCAGATCATCTTCTGGCTGGATAACATCACCATTACCGGTAATGATCAGCGAGGCATTTTCATCGGCGACAGCCAATAGCGCTTCGAGCTTGCGCAGCATACGGTCGGTACGCCAGTCTTTTGCCAGTTCAACCGCCGCTTTCACCAGGTGGCCCTGGTGCATTTCTAGCTTGCGCTCAAACAGTTCGAATAGGGTGAAGGCATCCGCAGTGCCGCCAGCAAAACCGGCAATCACTTTGTCGTTATACAAACGACGCACTTTTTTAACGTTGCCTTTCATTACGGTGTTGCCGAGCGTGGCCTGACCATCACCACCGATTACGACATGGCCGTTACGGCGCACACTTACTATTGTTGTCACGAGCAGACCCCTTATTGCATCAGCTGTACCCTTCATAATTCAAGTTGTAGGTGCGTTGGCTTCTTTCAGTCACCCGAATCACTTACTTGAGTAAGCTCATCGGGATTCCTTCTTTTGCCGCCTTCCTTCAACCCGAATTATTTAGGGTAGAAATATGATCCCCAAAATATGTTCGGGGCTGAATGCAATTATAGATGGGGGGGATTTTGGGGGTTTCAACCCCCGGAGCCAAGACGAATACAGTTAGAGTGACCCGCCATCTTCAGACGGTTGATCGTACCATCGGCATTCTCTTTACCTTTGATTGGCCCAATCACCACACGATTCCAGCCATTATTGGTGGTAATGCGCGAATCAAAACCTTCGAAAGCCAACTGCGCACGGACGGTTTCCGCCTGCTCACTGCCTTTAAAGGAACCACACTGTACCATCCAGCGTTTTTCGTCTTTCGGCTTTTCCTGTGGTGCCGGAGCGGGTTTGACCGCTTCGATCGGTGCTGCCGGTTGAGCCGCTTTGGGTTGTGTCGTTGTTGTCGCTGCACGCTGCTGGGTATGCGGCGGGGTTTGCAACAAATCTTGATACGGCTGCTGCGTTGACGTCGTCGTTCGCGGTTGCTGCTGCACTGGACGTGGCTGCTGCGTTACCGGCTGCGGCTGCACAGCTCTTGGTTGCGGTGCAACTTGTTGAGCGGTGAACTGTTGCTGTTGAATAGCTTTCTGGCGCTGGAGTGTGTGCTGGCGCTGTTCTGGCGTCTGCTCATTCCATGGCACTTCATTCAACTGAGTCGGCTGCTGGCGCATATCCGCCTGCATTTGCTCCAACAACTGGCGCTGCTCGCTGGTGAGCTGATCTTTATTCTGCACTTCGCCACCGGCAGTCGGCTCAGTAGGGCTACGCACACCGGTCTGGCGATTTTCCAGTTCTTTGATGTAACGCCAGCGTTCTTCCGGTTTAGGTGGCAGGCCGTTACCTGTGACTTTGTGTCCAGGCAGGGTTTCGCTTTCATCTTTCTTATGATGAGTAATGAAGTACAGGGCACCAATAAAGGTCACCAGAACGGCGGCCGCAATGGCGACCATTGTCGGCGAGACAGACGGTAGGCTGCGTTGCTTGCTGCGGGTGCTACTTTTCTTACGCCGCGTACCTGCCGATTGCCCGCGGCGTACATAATCTCGTTGTGCCACTATCGATTCGCTATATTTTTTACGTTTATCAGCCCGCCATGTTACTTAATGGACATCCCTTTGACCAGAATCCAGTGTCCTAAAGCGGTTCATTTTCTACTGCCAGGTGCGCTGGTGGTGCCTCGTTCAATGAGCTCACAATCCAGCAAACGCGAACCACTACTCACGGCTTGCCCGTGAAGCTGATCCAATAGCAACAGCATAGCTTCTCGCCCAATATCGAAACGGGGTTGCGCCACAGTGGTGAGAGGTGGGTCACAGAACTGTGACAGAGCGATGTCATCAAAGCCCATGATTGATAAGTCTTCTGGCACGCGCAAGCCACTGCGCTTGGCCTGAGACAATGCGCCCAGCGCCATAACGTCGCTATGACAGAACACAGCGGTTGGTGGATTTGGTAGTGCCAGTAATTTCGATAACGCCGCCGCACCGGCTTCGTAGGTGAAGTCTCCACGTGCGATGTAATGTGGATCGACCACCGTTCCCGTGCGGCGCAATGCCTGCACGTACCCTTGCAAGCGGTAGTGACAAAGCGGCATCTCTTCAGGGCCAGCAATACAGGCAATTTTTTGATGGCCAAGCTGTTGCAGATAATAAACGGCGTTGAATGCAGCCGTCAGGTTATCAATATGAACGGTTGGCAGTTCCAGTTCAGGCGCAAATTCATTCGCCATCACCATCGGCGGTAAATTGCGTTGCTCTTCGATGCTGGCATCAAAAGGAAGGCGCGAGCCGAGCAATAGCATCCCGTCAATCTGCTTGGTGATAATCAGATTGATGAACGTTTTTTCTTGCTGGTTTTGATGAGCGCAATCACCAATTAACACCAAATAGCCTTGTTCCGCCGCCGTCACTTCAATACCGCGAATGATTTCGCTAAAGAAGGGATCGCAGATATCCGGGACAATAACCAGAATGGTGCGTGATTCATTACGCTTTAAATTTCGCCCCAATGAATGGGGTAAATAACCTACGGCTATAGCCGCTTGTTCCACACGATTACGAGTGCTTTGCGATACTTTATCCGGGTTCATTAACGCCCTGGACACTGTTGCAGTTGAGACTTTCGCCTGCACTGCAACATCTTTCATGGTTGCATTGGCAACCTGATTCTTCAGCTTCAACTTCTTCTCCTCGCGTGCACTTTACAGGTGCTGACAACGTCCCTGGTGTCTGACCATGCTCACATTCTTAGCAGAAATTGAGACCCGTTGGTTACAGTTATTTCATTAAAAGTGTGATGGTTGTTGAATTTTTCGATCCGCTTCGCATATCCGTAGCGCTTTGTGCTACCCGTCTATCGGGTCAACATCCAGCATCCATTTCACTTTGCGTGATTCAGGTAACGTATTAACCAGTTTCAGCGAATGGCTAACCAGCCGTTGCAGGCGTGCGCGCGAAGGGTGTTGCAGCAGAATTTGCCAGCGGAAACGGCCCCCGCGTTTGGGCTGTAAACAAGGCACTGGCCCCATTATCCACAGTTGGTCATCCCTTAACGGGCTGGACTCCAGCAGATTTCGTAACTGCTGTAAAAACAGGGGGGCCTGATGGTTATTTTGGTCTTCCGCACGGAACATGATGTGGCTGGTAAACGGTGGCAAGAACACCGTCTGGCGCTCTTTCAAAGCCTGGCTGGCGAAATCGTCATAACCTTTGGTGAGCAATGTTTGTAATAAGGGATGCTCTGGATGGTGCGTTTGTAGCAGGACTTCGCCTGGTTTGCCTGCTCGTCCAGCGCGCCCGGAAACCTGAATATAGAGCTGGGCAAAGCGTTCTGCTGCGCGGAAATCAGCGGAAAACAGCGCGCCATCAACATCCAGCAAAGCCACCAACGTCACGTCCGGGAAGTGATGCCCTTTCGCTAACATTTGCGTACCAATTAAAATGCGTGCGCCGCCACGATGAACTTCCGCCAGTTGCTGTTCAAGCGCCCCTTTACGGCTGGTGGTATCGCGGTCGATACGCGAAATCGGCACGCCCGGGAATTCCGGCGCAAGACTGTGCTCAAGTTGCTCCGTCCCCATGCCGACCGGAACCAGATTAGTGGAACCACAACTCGGGCATTGCTGAGGAACCGGTCTTTGGCTGTCGCAATGGTGGCAGCGCAAATGGCGCTGGCCCTGGTGGTAGGTGTAATAGTGATCGCAACGTGGGCATTCCGCTATCCAGCCGCATTCATGGCACAGCAGGGCGGGTGCAAATCCACGACGGTTAAGGAACAGAATCACCTGGTTATCAGCCTTCAAATGCTGGCCGATTTTCTTGATAAGCGCAGGTGCCAGGCCGGATTTCAGCGGTTGTCCTTTTAAATCCACCACTTGTTGCGTTGCCGGGCGTGCATTACCGGCGCGCTTTGTCAGGCGCAACTGCCGATATTTCCCCAAATGCACGTTGTGCAACGTTTCCAGAGCGGGGGTCGCGGAGCCAAGGATAATGGGAATATCCTCCGCATGTGCGCGATACACCGCTAAATCGCGTGCGTGATAGCGCCAGCCTTCTTGCTGTTTGTAGGAGCTGTCATGTTCTTCATCAATCACGATCACGCCGAGCCGGCAAAACGGCGTAAACAGCGACGAGCGTGTGCCAATCACAATCGCGGCCTCGCCACTGCGCGCTTTTAGCCACACGGCAAGACGTTCGCTGTCGTTAAGCCCGGAGTGCAGAACTTCTACCGGTGCGTTAAAACGCTCACGGAAACGGGCAATAGTTTGTGGCGTTAAGCCAATTTCCGGCACCAGAACCAGCGCCTGCTTGCCTTGTGCCAGCACATTTTCGAGCACGCTGAGATACACTTCCGTTTTGCCTGAACCGGTAATACCCGCCAGAAGCCAGACTGCAAAGCTTTCGGCTGAGCTGTGAATCGCACCGATTGCAGTGGCTTGCTCGGTGTTCAGGCGTAAACGTTCACCTTCGACGGAATAGCTATCGCGCCAGTCTTGCGTTGAAGGCGCGGCACTTTTCAGGCCGCATAAACCTTTAGCGCGCAGCGCTTGTAGCCCTGTTTCGCTGATTTCCAGCTCGCTCACCTGATGCCGCCAGATGATATTTTGTCGAACTGCCGCCAAAGCCTGTTGCTGCTTAGGTGCACGTTTCAGGCTATTAAGATCGGTGGCTTTACCTTCTTCAGTGGCAAACCAGTACCACAACGGCGCGTGGTGTGCGGGTTTCCCCTGGCGCAGCAAAATGGGCAGCGCGTGGAAAAGCACATCGCCAAGCGGATGGTGATAATACTCAGCAGCCCACAGCAGAACGCGCCACAGTGAAACAGGAAACAACGAAGCGCCATCCAGAACTTCAGCAACAGGTTTTAGTTCATTAATCGGCAATTCGCTGTGTTCACTAACGGCGACAACAATCCCGACAGCCTGGCGTTTACCAAACGGCACCATGACGCGACAGCCTGATTCCACCTGCATTCCATCAGGAACGAAATAGTCAAAAGTACGGGCAAGGGGAACCGGCAAAGCGACGTGGGCGACAGGCATGAATGCATCCAGGCTGATAAAAATGACGAGATAGTGTACACTGTGTGTTCCAGAAAATGCGGATCAGTTTGCATCCATTCGCGGGGTTCTGTATGATTCGCCGCCTTTGATGCGCAGTTTTTGGTATCAAAAAACCTAATTTATCAACTTCGCGTGGTGTCTGGCGTTAGGGCTGGAAGAGCGACGCGGCCTTATACAGAGGTTTTCCATGAAAAAGAATATTCACCCGAACTACGCAGAAATTACTGCAAACTGCTCATGTGGTAATTCTATCAAGATTCGCTCTACCGTGGGTCATGATCTGAACCTGGACGTCTGTGGCGAATGCCACCCGTTCTACACTGGCAAGCAGCGTGATGTTGCTACCGGTGGCCGCGTTGACCGCTTCAACAAGCGTTTCAGCGTTCCAGGCGCGAAGAAGTAATTCGCCGACGGTAAGAGAAAGGCGCCTAACGGCGCCTTTTTTGTTATTCCCGTCATCATTCAAGCCGTAGGGGTGTTGGCTGCACTCACTCACCCCAGTCACTTACTTCAGTAAGCTCCCGGGGATTTGCTCCCTTGCCGCCTACCTACGACTCGAATGCTATAGGGAATAAGGATAATTTCTGTAACTAGTATTCCCAGGTCTCTGGATCAATCCCCAACTCGCGCATGATCACCTTCGCTGCTTCAGGAATCTCATCACTACGTTCTTTACGCAGGTCCGCATCGTTTGGCAGCGGTTGGCCAGTAAACGCATGCAGAAATGCTTCACATAGCAGCTCACTGTTGGTTGCGTGACGCAGGTTATTCACCTGGCGACGGGTACGCTCATCGGTGAGGATTTTTAACACCTTCAGAGGAATGGAAACCGTAATTTTCTTTACTTGCTCACTCTTCTTCCCGTGCTCAGCGTAAGGGCTGATATATTCGCCGCTCCATTCAGCCATGAGATACTTAATCCTCTTATCAATATAAATGTGCTTCAATCGGACAACACACGACAGAAGCGATTTTCTGGACGTAGTGTACAGCGTTTATTGATCCGCGGTCTGCGGCGCTATCACCCTAAAGCGTATAATTTTAACGGCTATTGCGCGTTTGCTCAATCTATACGCAAAGAAGTTTAGATGTCCAGATGTATTGACGTCTAACTCGGCAGTGTTTACTCTGGTCTCTGACTTTTATTCGACCAGCAAGGATTCGAGAGCCATGACGCGTAAACAGGCAACTATCGCAGTACGTAGCGGTTTGAACGATGACGAGCAATACGGCTGCGTTGTACCCCCTATCCATCTTTCCAGTACTTATAATTTCACCGGATTTAATGAACCGCGCGCGCATGATTACTCGCGCCGTGGCAATCCTACGCGTGATGTCGTACAGCGTGCGCTGGCCGAACTGGAAGGTGGTGCGGGCGCAGTGCTGACAAATACCGGCATGTCAGCAATCCATCTGGTGACGACTGTTTACCTGAAGCCTGGCGATCTGCTGGTGGCTCCGCATGACTGTTACGGCGGCAGTTATCGTCTGTTTGACAGCCTGGCAAAACGCGGCGCATACCGTGTTTTGTTTGTCGATCAAGGTGATGAAGCTGCTTTAGCGGCAGCACTTAACGAAAACCCAAAACTCGTGCTGGTCGAAAGCCCAAGTAATCCCTTGTTACGAGTGGTAGATATTGCGAAAATCTGCGCCGCCGCGCGTGAAGCGGGGGCAATCAGTGTAGTGGATAACACTTTCCTGAGCCCGGCGTTGCAAAACCCGCTGGCATTGGGCGCAGATCTGGTTCTGCACTCTTGTACTAAATACCTGAATGGTCACTCAGATGTGGTTGCCGGTGTGGTGATTGCGAAAGACGCGGAAACCGTCACCGAGCTTGCCTGGTGGGCAAACAACATTGGCGTAACCGGCAGTGCTTTCGATAGCTACTTGCTGCTGCGTGGCCTGCGTACACTTTCACCACGTATGGAAGTGGCGCAACGAAATGCCCAGGCGATTGTCGATTTCCTGCAAACGCAACCGCTGGTGAAAAAGCTGTATCATCCTTCGCTGCCAGAAAACCAGGGCCATGAAATTGCTGCTCGTCAGCAAAAAGGTTTTGGCGCGATGCTGAGTTTTGAATTTAATGGCGACGAGCAAACGCTGCGTCGATTCCTGAGTAGCCTGACTCTCTTCACGTTAGCGGAATCGCTGGGTGGAGTAGAAAGTTTGATTTCACACGCGGCGACGATGACCCATGCGGGCATGGCGCCAGAAGCGCGTGCAGCAGCAGGGATTTCAGAAACCTTGCTGCGTATTTCGACTGGCATTGAAGATAGTGAAGATTTAATTGCTGACCTGGAAAATGCGTTCCGGGTTGCAGCCGAGGGGTAAGCATGAGTGTTTCAGCACCAGCAGCGGCGCCGGTTCGCCAACTGCATAAATTTGGTGGCAGTAGTCTGGCAGATGTGAAGTGTTACCTGCGCGTTGCAGGGATCATGGCCGAGTATTCTCATCCTGGCGACATGATGGTGGTTTCCGCCGCCGGTAGCACGACCAACCAGTTGATTAACTGGCTAAAATTGAGCCAAAGCGATCGTCTTTCTGCTCATCAGGTTCAACAAGCGCTGCGTCGTTATCAGAGCGAGTTGATTAGCGGCCTTGTGGCTCCTGAGGTTGCTGATGCTCTGATCGGTGCATTCATTCAGGATCTTGAGCGTCTGGCGGCTTTGCTGGATGGCAAAATGACTGACGCAGTGTATGCCGAAGTCGTAGGTCATGGTGAAATTTGGTCTGCACGCCTGATGTCTGCGGTGCTGAATCAGTTAGGTCACCCGGCTGCATGGCTGGATGCGCGTGAATTTATGCGCGCTGAACGTGCTGCTCAACCACAAGTTAACGAAGGCTTATCCTGGCCTTTGCTGCAAGAACTTATGGCGCAACATCCGCATAAGCGCCTCGTCGTTACCGGCTTTATTTGCCGTAATGATGCGGGTGAAACCGTGCTGCTTGGCCGTAATGGTTCTGACTATTCCGCCACTCAAATTGGTGCATTGGCTGGGGTTTCCCGCGTGACCATCTGGAGTGACGTTGCCGGGGTTTACAGCGCTGACCCACGTAAAGTGAAAGATGCGTGCTTGCTGCCTCTTTTGCGCCTGGATGAAGCGAGTGAGCTGGCTCGCCTGGCCGCTCCTGTCCTACACGCCCGTACCTTGCAGCCTGTTTCCGGTAGCGATATCGACCTGCAATTACGTTGCAGCTATTCACCAGAACAAGGTTCAACACGTATCGAGCGTGTGCTGGCTTCCGGTACTGGCGCACGTATCGTCACCAGCCACGATGATGTCTGCCTGATTGAACTGCAGGTTTCCCCGCAGCAAGATTTTAAGCTGGCACACAAAGAGCTGGATACGTTGTTAAAACGTGCCCAGATTCGCCCGCTGTCGGTTGGCGTTCATCCCGATCGTAACCTGCTGCAACTTTGCTATACCTCAGAAGTTGCCGGCAGCGTGTTAGAAACGCTCACGAAAGCCAACCTGCCGGGCGAATTACGTCTGCGTGAAAGCCTGGCGCTGGTGGCGATGGTGGGCGCAGGCGTATGTCGTAACCCGCTGCATAGCCACCGCTTCTGGCAGCAGTTGAAAGACCAGCCTGTTGAGTTTATCTGGCAGTCTGAAGACGGAATTAGTTTGGTTGCGGTACTGCGTGTTGGCCCAACTGAAAATCTCATCAAAGGTCTGCATAAGTCCCTGTTCCGCGCTGAAAAACGTGTTGGTCTGGTGCTTTTCGGTAAAGGGAATATTGGTTCTCGCTGGCTGGAATTGTTCGCCCGCGAGCAAGAAACTATTTCTGCTCGTACCGGTTTTGAATTCGTTCTGGCGGGTGTTGTAGATAGCCGCCGCAGTTTGCTGAATTACGAAGGGCTGGATGCCAGCCGCGCGCTCGCTTTCTTTAACGACGAAGCGGTAGAGCAGGATGAAGAATCCCTGTTCCAGTGGATGCGTTCGCATCCGTATGACGACTTGGTGGTTCTGGATGTGACGGCGAGTGAGCAATTGGCCGATCAGTATCTTGATTTCGCCAGCCACGGTTTCCACGTGATCAGCGCCAATAAACTGGCCGGTGCCAGCAACAGCCAGAAGTACCGTGAAATTCGCAACGCCTTTACCAAGACAGGCCGCCACTGGTTGTATAACGCCACCGTGGGTGCAGGTTTGCCGGTCAACCATACCGTTCGTGACCTGCGTGAAAGCGGCGACTCAATTCTTGCCATCAGCGGTATTTTCTCCGGTACGCTCTCCTGGCTGTTCCTGCAATTCGATGGCACGGTGCCGTTTACCGATTTGGTGGACCAGGCCTGGCAGCAAGGGTTGACTGAACCAGACCCGCGCGTTGATCTTTCCGGTAAAGACGTGATGCGCAAGCTGGTGATTCTTGCCCGTGAAGCAGGTTATGACATCGAGCCAGATCAGGTGCGCGTTGAATCGCTGGTAACAAACGGTAGTGAAACTGGTTCAATTGACCATTTCTTTGAAAATGGCGATGAGCTGAACGAACAGATGGTTCAGCGTTTTGAAGCGGCTCAGGAAATGGGTCTGGTGTTACGTTACGTGGCGCGTTTCGATGCCAATGGTAAAGCGCGTGTCGGCGTGGAGGCGGTGCGCCCTGAGCACCCGTTGGCTTCGCTGCTGCCGTGCGATAACGTCTTCGCCATCGAAAGCCGCTGGTATCGCGATAACCCGCTGGTGATTCGTGGGCCTGGCGCTGGTCGGGATGTGACGGCTGGCGCTATTCAGTCGGATCTCAACCGTTTGGCGCAGTTGCTGTAAACGGTGCAGTGACAGAAATACCGAGGCCAGCTTTAGCTGGCCTTTTTTCATCCTCCCCCTCGAACATGAATAAATTTCAACTTGAGTGAGAAATCCTCATTTCTTGTGTTGAATTTTCTGTTGACGACGTCACGCTTTTCCTTCATCTTGCTATCTGGACGTCTAAACGTCTGGATAGCAACAAAACACAACATCACATAATAAAATGCGATTAATGAGGTAAGGGTATGAGCTTTTTTCACGCCAACCAGCGGGAAGCACTGAATCAGAGTCTGGCCGAAGTCGCCGGGCAAATTAACGTTTCCTTTGAATTTTTCCCGCCGCGCACCAGTGAAATGGAACAAACCCTGTGGAGCTCAATTGATCGACTCAGCAGCCTGAAGCCAAAATTTGTCTCCGTGACTTACGGCGCAAACTCGGGCGAACGTGACCGCACGCATAGCATCATCAAAGGCATTAAAGACCGCACCGGTCTGGAAGCGGCACCGCACCTGACTTGTATTGATGCAACGCGCGATGAACTGCGTGCTATCGCGCAGGATTACTGGAATAACGGTATCCGTCATATCGTGGCTCTGCGCGGTGATTTACCGCCAGGCGGCGGCAAACCGGATATGTACGCTTCTGACCTGGTGACGTTACTTAAAGATGTCGGTGACTTTGATATTTCTGTCGCAGCTTACCCGGAAGTTCATCCTGAAGCGAAAAGTGCGCAGGCTGATCTTATCAACCTGAAGCGCAAGATTGATGCCGGTGCAAACCGCGCTATTACTCAGTTCTTCTTCGATGTAGAAAGTTATCTGCGCTTCCGCGACCGCTGCGCCGCTGCGGGTATCGACGTTGAAATCGTGCCGGGTATTCTGCCGGTCAGTAACTACAAGCAGGCACACAAATTTGCCACCATGACCAATGTGCGCGTTCCGCACTGGATGGCGCAAATGTTTGAAGGCCTGGATGACGACGCGGAAACTCGCAAAATGGTCGGTGCTAATATTGCGATGGATATGGTGAAAATTCTCAGCCGTGAAGGCGTGAAAGACTTCCACTTCTATACGCTAAACCGCGCAGAGATGAGTTACGCAATTTGCCACACGCTGGGTGTTCGCCCGACTATCTGATTGAAGAAAATGGCCCGCAAGGGCCATGACTTTCTCCGCAGTAAACTCACATCCATTCTCCTGATTTCCTTCGAACTTTTAATTCTTAATTTTGAAAGTTTATGGGGTTGTCGACGTTTTGTTAAAAAAACTTTTGCTACCTTGCCTCTGGTCAGAAGGTAATAACTATCAAATCTGTAGTTTTTTTCATCTATAACTTATCTGCAGAGATGTATATCCTGGTACTACAACAGTGAAAGGGAGCAGGAAGATGAGCACGAACGAAAACGATCATAATACGTTGTCAGCAGGAAAGTGCCCGTTTCATCAGGGCAGTCAGGATGTAAGCGCAGGAGCGGGTACAAGCACTCGTGACTGGTGGCCAAAACAACTCCGTGTTGACCTCCTCAATCAGCACTCTAACCGTTCAAACCCCCTGGGCGAAGATTTTGACTACCGCAAAGAATTCAGCAAACTTGATTATTCTGCTCTGAAAGGCGACCTCAAAGCCCTGTTAACCGATTCTCAGCCATGGTGGCCTGCTGATTGGGGCAGCTATGCCGGGCTGTTCATTCGTATGGCCTGGCATGGTGCTGGCACCTATCGCTCAGTCGATGGTCGTGGTGGCGCAGGCCGTGGTCAGCAGCGTTTTGCTCCTCTTAATTCCTGGCCGGATAACGTTAGCCTTGATAAAGCCCGTCGCCTGCTGTGGCCTATCAAACAGAAATATGGTCAGAAAATATCCTGGGCCGATCTTTATGTGCTAGCGGGGAACGTGGCGCTGGAAAACTCCGGTTTCCGTACCTTCGGTTTTGGCGCTGGACGTGAAGACGTTTGGGAGCCAGACCTTGATGTGAACTGGGGTAATGAAAAAGCCTGGCTTGAGCATCGTGATCCTGAAGCGCTCGCCAAACGCCCATTGGCCGCGACCGAAATGGGGCTGATTTATGTTAACCCGGAAGGGCCAAATGCCAGTGGTGAACCGCTCTCCGCGGCCGCTGCCATTCGTGCGACTTTTGGCAATATGGGGATGAACGACGAAGAGACTGTCGCGCTTATCGCGGGTGGTCATACGCTGGGTAAAACCCACGGTGCGGCGGAAGCAACCCATGTAGGAGTCGATCCGGAAGCCGCGCCAATTGAAGCGCAGGGTTTAGGCTGGACGAGCAGCCACGGCTCAGGCGCAGGTGCTGATGCGATTACTTCTGGCCTGGAAGTCGTCTGGTCACAAACGCCAACGCAGTGGAGTAACTACTTCTTCGAGAACCTGTTCAAATTTGAATGGGTACAGACGCGCAGCCCGGCTGGTGCCATTCAGTTTGAAGCTGTAAATGCGCCAGAAATCATTCCTGATCCTTTTGATCCCTCGAAAAAACGTAAGCCAACAATGTTGGTTACCGACCTGACGCTGCGTTTTGACCCTGAATTCGAGAAAATTTCACGTCGTTTCCTTAATGATCCTCAGGCATTCAATGAAGCCTTTGCCCGCGCATGGTTCAAGCTGACTCACCGCGATATGGGGCCAGTAGCGCGTTATATCGGCCCGGAAGTGCCAAGAGAAGAACTGATTTGGCAGGATCCGTTGCCGAAAGCGACATTCAGCCCAACACCAGCAGATATCGACCACCTGAAAGCAGAAATTGCCCGTTCCGGTTTGTCAGTGAGTGAACTGGTGTCTGTCGCCTGGGCATCGGCCTCTACTTTCCGTGGCGGCGATAAACGTGGCGGTGCTAATGGTGCGCGCCTGGCACTGGCACCTCAGCGTAGCTGGGATGTGAATGCGACGGCAGCGCGTGCTCTGCCAGCGCTGGAAGCGATTCAGAAAGCCTCTGGTAAAGTATCTTTGGCCGATATCATTGTACTGGCCGGTGTGGTGGGTGTTGAGCAGGCAGCGGAAGCGGCTGGCATCAGCGTACGTGTTCCGTTTATTCCGGGTCGTGTGGACGCCAGCCAGGATCAGACCGATATCGAGATGTTCAACCTGCTTGAGCCAGCGGCAGACGGGTTCCGTAACTACCGTGCTCGCGTGGATGCGGCGACAACAGAATCCCTGCTGATTGATAAAGCACAGCAACTGACGCTGACCGCACCAGAACTCACCGTGCTGGTAGGTGGTTTGCGTGCGCTGGGTGCGAATTTTGATGGCGGTAAACAAGGTGTATTCACCGATCGTCTTGGCGTGCTCAGTAACGATTTCTTTGTCAACCTGCTGGATATGCGCACCGAATGGAAAGCGACCGATGACTCTTCTGAGTTGTTTGAAGGCCGCGATCGTCAGTCGGGTGAGGTGAAACATCTGGCGACTCGTGCAGACCTGGTCTTTGGTTCCAATGCGGTTCTGCGTGCGCTGGCGGAAGTGTATGCCAGTGGCGATGCTAAAGAGAAGTTTGTGAAAGACTTTGTTGCAGCCTGGGTGAAAGTGATGAATCTGGATCGCTTTGACCTGCAATAATCTGCTATCTGACATGAAAATCCCCGCGTAAGTGCGGGGATTTTTTATGGGTATTATTCCCAGGCTTCTAACAGGCGCTGACCGTACTGGTCAGCAACTAACAGCGCGGCAATGGCTTGATCAACTGTCACACCGCCAGGCATATTGTGGATAGTTTCGCCTTCTGCACAGGCAGCTCTCGCAACAATGCGCATTTTTTCTGCAACTTCAGTTTTGATATCCAGCTGTGCCAGCGTGAGCGGTAAACCCACCGAGTGACACAGTGCGGCAACGGTTTCGAACTCTTCTTGCGAGGCGTTTTCCAGCACTAACTGGGTCAGCGTACCGAAAGCCACTTTTTCGCCATGATAGAAATGATGCGCATCTGGAATTGCGGTCAAACCGTTATGAATTGCATGAGCCGCCGCGAGGCCGCCGCTTTCAAAACCGACGCCGCTCAAATAGGTGTTGGCTTCGATGACGCGTTCCAGTGCTGGCGTAACAACATGCTGCTCTGCTGCAAGCATCGCTTTTTCACCCTCTTCGAGCAGTGTGTTGTAGCACAATTCTGCCAGAGCAAGCGCGGCATGAGTGCAACGGCCACCCGCCATAGTCGTGGCACCGCTGCGGGAACAGGCGCGGGCTTCAAACCAGGTCGCCAGAGCATCACCAATCCCTGCAGCCAGTAAACGAGCTGGCGCACCGGCGACGATTTTAGTGTCGACAATAACCATTTCTGGGTTGTTGGGGAGCAGCAGATAACGGTCGAATTCGCCGGTATCGGTATAAATAACGGAAAGGGCGCTACATGGAGCGTCTGTGGAGGCAATGGTCGGAGCTATCGCGACCGGAACATCTATAAAGTGCGCCAGTGCTTTTGCGGTATCGAGCGTTTTTCCGCCACCGATACCCAGTATTGCACTGCACTGCATTTTTTCTGCCACGGCGCGTAAACGATTTATTTCATTTTGCGAACATTCACCGCCAAATGGCGCGACTTCTAGCGCTAATCCGGCATCCTTCATGCTTTTGCTTAATGCTTCCTGCGCAAAACCTAATACAAATTTATCACCCACGACCAGCCAACGTTCGGCCAGTGGGCTCAGATATTCTCCTAGTCTTGTAATGACATCGGCACCCTGGATGTATTTACTCGGTGATTGAATGATGCGATCCATACTTTATTTCCCTTATAAGTGGATAGGGTCAAGTCCGTGAGTCGAGTCTTGCCCGAACTTCACTACTACTGACTCTACCGTAGGGGTGTTGAGTATTTGTTGAGCTACATCTAACGGCAGGGTGATCGTTTCGCAGACTGGCAGTTAATATCGTGGGTGGCACCGCATAGGGGTAAAAACAAAAACCCCGCTTGCGCGGGGTTTGAAAACTGCCTGATTTCGGGCTTAACCCGTGTTACGCATACCTGCCGCAACACCGGCAATGGTCACCATCAGCGCCTGTTCTACCTGCGCATTTGGTTCCTCACCTTTCTCTTCCAGTTGACGAGAACGGTGCAGCAATTCAGCCTGCAATACGTTCAACGGATCGGTGTAGATGTTACGTAACTGGATAGATTCGGCGATCCACGGCAAGTCGGCCATCAGATGGGAATCGTTGGCGATATCCAGCACCACTTTGATATCCGCTTCCAGTTGGTCGCGTAGCTGTTTACCTAGCTTCCACAGTTCCGGTTTCACCAGACGTTGGTCGTAGTATTCCGCCAACCACAAGTCAGCTTTGGCAAATACCATTTCCAGCATCCCAAGGCGTGTCGAGAAGAATGGCCAGTCGCGGCACATCGTTTCCAGCACATCTTGTTTGCCATCTTCGACAACTTTTTGTAACGCGGCACCCGCGCCCAACCAGGCTGGAAGCATCAGACGGTTCTGCGTCCAGGCGAAAATCCACGGAATGGCTCGCAGAGACTCAACGCCACCGTTAGGTTTACGTTTCGCAGGGCGTGAACCCAGCGGCAGTTTACCTAGTTCCAGCTCTGGTGTTGCTGAACGGAAATACGGCACGAAGTCTTCGTTTTCGCGGATATACCCACGATACATATCACAGGAGGTCGCAGACAGATCCTCCATGATATGTTTCCACTCTTTCTTCGGCTCTGGCGGCGGCAGCAGGTTAGCTTCAAGAATCGCACTGGTGTAGAGCGACAGGCTGCTGATAGTGATTTCCGGCAGACCGTATTTGAAGCGAATCATCTCGCCTTGTTCAGTCACGCGCAGGCCGCCTTTCAGGCTGCCCGGAGGTTGAGAAAGCAGAGCTGCATGCGCTGGCGCACCGCCACGACCAATAGAACCGCCGCGTCCGTGGAACAGCGTCAGGGTAATTCCGGCTTTCTCGCAGGTTTTGATCAGCGCATCTTGTGCCTGATACTGCGCCCAGGATGCCGCCATCACGCCTGCGTCTTTTGCCGAGTCAGAATAGCCAATCATGACCATCTGTTTGCCCTGAATAAAGCCGCGATACCAGTCGATATTCAGCAACTGAGTCATTACGTCGTCGGCGTTGTTCAGGTCGTCGAGGGTTTCGAACAGTGGAGCCACAGGCAGCGCGAAAGTGCAGCCCGCTTCTTTGAGTAACAGGTGAACCGCCAGCACGTCCGACGGCGTTTTTGCCATCGAAATCACGTAAGCCGCGATTGAACCACGTGGAGCTTCGGCAATGACTTTGCAGGTATCCAGCACTTCGCGAGTTTCTTCGCTCGGTTCCCACTGGCGCGGCAAAAGTGGACGCTTAGAGTTCAATTCACGGATCAAGAAGGCTTGTTTGTCCGCCTCGGACCAGCTTTCGTAATCACCAATGCCCAGGTAGCGAGTCATCTCGCCCAGCGCTTCGGTATGGCGAGTACTTTCCTGGCGGACATCAATGCGCACCAACGGAACGCCGAAGCATTTCACGCGGCGCAAGGTGTCGAGTAACTGACCGTTAGCGATAATGCCCATACCGCAAGCTTGTAGCGACTGGTAACACGCGTAGAGCGGATCCCAAAGCTGTTCGTTTTGCGTCAGTAAACCTTCTGGTTTTGGCAGATGCTGGCCTTTCAGGCGTGCTTCCAGCCAGGCTTGAGTCACCATTAATTGCTGACGAATACCTTTCATGATGCAACGGTACGGCTCTTGTGCGGCGTCCGGGCCTGCAAGTTCGCTCAGTTCAGGCGTGCATTCCACCATCGAAAGCTCAGAAATCAGCACCTGAATATCGCGCAGGAACAGGTCGGTGGCTTTCCAGCGGCTGAGCAACAGCACGTGGCGGGTAATATCGGCGGTCACGTTCGGGTTGCCGTCGCGGTCGCCGCCCATCCAGGAGGTGAATCGTACCGGGACGAAATCGACCGGCAGTTTGTAATTCAGATTGTCTTCGAGTTGCTCGTTCAGTTCGCGCAGGTAGTTAGGAACCCCTTCCCACAGGCTGTTTTCAACTACCGCAAAACCCCATTTCGCTTCATCTACAGGGGACGGGCGGTATTTACGGATTTCATCGGTGTGCCAGGCCTGTGCCACCAGTTGGCGCAGACGGCGCATAATCTGGTTACGTTCGTAATCGGCAATGTCGCTATGGTCGAGTTGTTTCAGGCAGCTGTTTACTTCAACCAGCTTGTGAATCAGGGTGCGGCGGGTGATTTCGGTTGGGTGTGCGGTCAGAACTAATTCTAATGACAGCGATTCAACAGCATCACGAACGGCATCTTCGCTAATATCCGGCTGATTTTTTAATTTTTGGAGTGTCTTAGCGATAACTTCGGGATTGCTGGCGGCTTCGCCATTAGCGGAAATACTGTGATATTGCTCGGCGGTGTTGGCCAGGTTCAGGAACTGGCTGAATGCACGGGCTACAGGGAGTAGTTCGTCATTAGACAGGTTCTGTAACGTGGTGAGCAACTCTTGACGGTTCGCTTCATTGCCCGCTCGTGACGATTTCGACAACTTACGGATTGTTTCTACCCGGTCAAGGATGTTTTCACCTAATGCATCTTTGATGGTATCCCCGAGCAACTTGCCGAGCATACTGACATTACTTCGCAAAGCGGAATATTGTTCGTTCATTGTAGTCCCACACACCCCATCTTTTTATGTAACTTAATTTCACCCGTGAAGGTTCAACACCGTCTTTATAAAGCCACGTAAGTTATCATTCGTCAATTGCTACGAAATCGTTTCAGCAAACGAATAAATGGCGCTAATTCATGAAATTTAATTACTAACTTCGTGGATAAGCGTTTCTTATGAGGATCCGCTAAAAAGCAGCCGAAAAAGGGGGCAAAACCCCCTGAATCGCTATTTTTCAATGCCAGCAAAAATGATGCACAACCTGTGTAATGAGTTTGCGAGTTGGCTCGATAAACCGTGTTTCGAGGTATTCGTCCGGCTGGTGTGCCTGGTTTATAGAACCTGGCCCCAGAACCAGCGTCGGGCAAATGGTCTGAATAAATGGCGCTTCGGTGCAGTAGTTCACCACTTCTGTTTGCGCGCCCAATAATTTTTCGACCACTTGTACTAGCTGGTGGTCTTTGGCGCACTCATAGCCCGGAATCGGCGGGTGAAGTTCAGAAACTGTCAGGCGGCCTGGCCATTTCTGGCTTACCGGTTCCAGCGCTTCGTTAAGCAAACCGTTAAGATCATTTAACGTAAGGCCCGGAAGCGGGCGAATATCCATATGCAGTTCACAACAGGCACAAATACGGTTGGCGGCATCGCCACCGCTGATATGGCCGAGGTTTAGCGTTGGATACGGCACGGTGAAGGCATCGTGGTGATAACGCTCTTTCAGCGTGTTTTTCAGCGACATGATGTGGCCGATTGCGTCGTGCATCAGTTCGATAGCGTTCACGCCCCGAGCGGGATCGCTGGAGTGACCGGACTGGCCTAGAATGCGAATCGCGTTAGAGATATGGCCTTTGTGGGCGCGCACTGGCTGCAACGAAGTCGGCTCACCAATAATGGCGCAGTCCGGGCGTATGCTGGTGTTTTCAGAGAAATAGCGTGCGCCCGCCATAGTCGTTTCTTCATCGGCGGTCGCCAGAATATAGAGCGGCTTTTTAAGCGTCGTCACATCCACATCGCGCAGCGCATCGAGAATAAAGGCGAAGAAACCTTTCATATCGGCAGTGCCGAGGCCGTACAGTTTATTTTCATGTTCGGTCAGCGTGAACGGATCGCGTGTCCAGCGGCCATCGTCGAACGGAACGGTATCCGTGTGACCCGCCAGCAACAACCCACCGGCACCGGTACCGGTGCTCGCCAGCATATTGAATTTATTACGTGTACCTGGTACGGGTTGTATTTCGACATTAAAGCCAAGATCGCGGAACCAGCCCGCCAGCAAATTGATTAAAGACTGATTGCTCTGATCCAACGCACTGTCGGTAGCGCTGATGGAAGGGGTGGCGATCAATGCGCGGTAAATCTCGATAAAAGGAGGTAATTTCATCTTCACTGTTGACAGGCCTTAGCTCAGGTTGGTATACATAATCATGCAGTAATATTGAATAAAAATACATTATTACCTGCCGCGATGGAACCCCTGGTTCCGGTGGATTGAACCACGTCGTTGTACGTTGGGTGATGGCTTTCAGCTGACACCTTTAGCAGACACAACCTAAGAAGGTGTACAGCCGAGATGTTGAATACGCTGATTGTTGGTGCCAGCGGTTATGCAGGCGCAGAGCTTGTGACCTATTTGAATCGCCATCCTCATATGAACATAACCGCTTTGACGGTTTCAGCGCAAAGTAATGACGCAGGAAAATTGATATCTGATTTGCATCCGCAATTAAAAGGTATCGTGGACATGCCGTTACTGCCAATGTCGGATATCAGCGAATTTACCGATGGTGTGGATGTTGTTTTTCTTGCCACAGCCCATGAAGTCAGCCATGACCTGGCACCGCAGTTTCTTGCGAAAGGCTGCGTTGTCATTGACTTGTCCGGTGCATTCCGCGTCAACGATGCTAAGTTTTATCAACTCTATTACGGCTTTACGCATCAGCACCCTGAATTGCTGGAGCAGGCGGTTTATGGCCTCGCGGAATGGCAGAGCGACAGAATAAAAGAAACCAGTTTAATTTCTGTGCCAGGCTGCTATCCAACGGCCTCCCAACTGGCGTTAAAACCTCTGATTGAAGCGGGTTTGCTGGATTTAAACCAGTGGCCGGTGATTAACGCAACCAGCGGTGTGAGCGGTGCAGGGCGCAAAGCGGCGATCTCTAACAGTTTCTGCGAAGTGAGCCTGCAACCGTATGGCATTTTTAATCATCGCCATCATCCAGAAATTGTCACGCATCTCGGGACTCCAGTGATTTTCACTCCACACTTGGGCAATTTCCCGCGCGGGATTTTGGCGACCATTACTTGCCGCCTGAAAGCCGGGGTGACCCAGCAGCAAGTCGCCGAGGTGTTTAATCAGGCTTATCAAGATAAACCGTTAGTGCGCCTGTATGACAAAGGCGTGCCAGCACTGAAAAACGTGGTTGGCCTGCCGTTCTGCGATATTGGTTTCGCAGTGCAGGGCGAGCATCTGATTGTCGTCGCGACCGAAGATAACCTTCTGAAAGGCGCGTCGGCCCAGGCTGTGCAGTGCCTGAATATTCGTTTTGGCTTTGCCGAAACGCAGTCTCTTATTTAATCGGCTGGGTGAATGATGAATCCATTAATTATCAAATTAGGCGGCGTACTGCTGGATAGCGAAGAAGCGCTGGGGCGCTTGTTTACCGCGCTGGTGAACTATCGTCAGGCCCATCAACGTCCGCTGGTAATTGTTCACGGTGGTGGCTGTGTGGTTGATGAGCTGATGAAAAAGCTCTCCTTACCGGTGACCAAGAAAAACGGCCTACGTGTTACGCCTGCTGACCAGATTGACATTATTACCGGTGCGCTGGCGGGTACGGCGAACAAAACGTTGTTGGCGTGGGCCAAAAAACATGACATCAATGGTGTCGGTCTTTGCCTCGGCGATGGCGACAGCGTCACGGTGACCAAACTCGATGAAGCATTGGGCCATGTCGGCCTTGCAAAGCCAGGTTCAGCTAAGCTGATTACCACGCTGCTGGATTCCGGTTTCCTGCCGATTGTTAGCTCTATTGGCGTTACCGCTGAAGGCGAGCTGATGAACGTCAATGCCGATCAGGCCGCTACGGCACTGGCTGCCACGCTCGGCGCGGATCTCATTCTGCTGTCAGACGTCAGCGGTATTCTGGATGGCAAAGGGCAACGTATTGCGGAAATGACGGCGGCAAAAGCCGAGCAGTTGATCGCTCAAGGCATTATTACCGACGGCATGATTGTTAAGGTTAACGCGGCGCTGGATGCAGCACGTACGCTGGGTCGCCCGGTGGATATTGCGTCATGGCGTCACGCGGAGCAGTTACCTTCTTTATTTAACGGCGTGGCCATTGGCACCCGTATTCTGGCTTAGTTTTGAAAGGATAAGACAATGCAAAATCACGGCATCAAAAAAATCGTTCTCGCTTATTCTGGCGGCCTTGATACTTCAGCCATCATTCCATGGCTGAAAGAAAACTACGGCGGCTGTGAAGTGGTCGCTTGTGTGGTGGATATCGGCCAGGATCGTGAAGACCTGAAAGGTGTTGAGCAAAAAGCACTGCGCTCTGGCGCAACTGAGTGTTATGTCGTTGATGCGCGTGAAGAATTCATCAGCGATTACGTCTATCCAGTATTGCAGACTGGCGCACTGTACGAAGGCAGCTACCTGCTGGGTACGTCTATGGCGCGTCCGCTGATTGCGAAAGCACTGGTTGATGTCGCCACTAAAGTGGGCGCCGATGCGCTGTGCCACGGTGCGACCGGCAAAGGTAACGACCAGGTCCGTTTCGAATCCACCTGGGCTGCACTGGCTCCACATCTGAAAGTGGTTGCACCATGGCGTGAGTGGGATCTGCGTTCCCGTGAAGCGTTGCTGGATTACCTGAAAGAGCGTGATATTCCGACCACCGCGTCACTTGAGAAAATCTACAGCCGTGATGAAAACGCATGGCACATCTCGACTGAAGGCGGCGTGCTGGAAAGCCCATGGAATGCACCAAACAAAGATTGCTGGGTGTGGACTGTTGACCCTAAAGAAGCGCCAGACCAGGCAGAGCAAGTGACGGTTACTGTTAAGCAAGGCAAAGTGGTTGCGGTTAACGGCGAAACCATGACGCCTTATCAGTGCCTGGAAACGCTGAATAAGATTGGCTCTAAACACGGCATTGGCCGTATCGATATCGTAGAAAACCGTCTGGTGGGGATTAAATCCCGTGGCTGCTACGAAACCCCAGGAGGCACCATTATGATGGCGGCACTGCGTGGTGTTGAGCAGTTGGTTCTGGATCGCGATAGCTTCAAATGGCGTGAGCAACTGGGCCTGGAAATGTCTTACGTGGTTTACGATGGCCGTTGGTTCGCGCCGTTGCGTAAATCTTTGCAGGCATCAGCTGAATCGCTGGCAGCAGAAGTGAACGGCGAAGTGGTGCTGGAGCTGTATAAAGGCCAGGTTACCGCGACGCAGAAAAAATCTCCTGACAGCCTGTACAGCGAAGAGTTCGCGACCTTTGGTGAAGACGAAGTGTATGACCATAGCCACGCGGGCGGCTTTATCCGTCTGTTCTCGCTGTCGTCACGTATTCGTGCACTGAACGAACTGAAGAAGTAATCAATAGCCTCCCTCTCCTGGGGGAGAGGGCCGGGGTGAGGGCGTCTGTAGTCAAAATTTCCCCTCACCCTAACCCTCTCCCTTAGGAGAGGGGATCAGAATGGTTTAACTCTTCTCATTCAGAGAAGGGAACAAAAGAATTTAATGGAGCATCAATATGGCACTTTGGGGTGGACGTTTTACTCAGGCAGCAGATCAGCGGTTCAAATCGTTCAATGACTCATTACGTTTTGACTACCGACTGGCTGAGCAAGACATTGTCGGTTCTGTTGCCTGGTCCAAAGCGCTGGTTACCGTTGGTGTTCTGACCGTTGCTGAACAACAGGAGCTTGAGCAAGCGCTTAATTTCCTGCTTGAAGAAGTGCAGGCGAATCCGCAAGCCATTCTTGAGAGCGATGCGGAAGATATTCATAGCTGGGTGGAAGGGAAGCTCATCGATAAAGTTGGTGCGTTGGGCAAGAAACTCCACACGGGCCGTAGCCGTAATGACCAGGTCGCCACCGACCTTAAACTGTGGTGCAAAATGCAAATCAGCGAATTGCTGGGGGCGACTCGCCAATTGCAACAGGCGCTGATTGAAACCGCTGAAAACAATCAAGATGCCGTGATGCCGGGTTACACGCACTTGCAACGTGCGCAGCCAGTGACGTTTGCGCACTGGTGCCTGGCTTATGTTGAAATGCTGGCGCGTGACGAAAGCCGTTTACAGAGCACGCTCGAACGCCTGGACGTTAGCCCTTTGGGTAGCGGCGCACTGGCAGGCACGGCTTATGAAATCGACCGTGATCAACTGGCGGGCTGGTTAGGTTTTACCTCGGCCACCCGTAACAGCCTCGATAGCGTGTCCGATCGTGACCACGTCCTGGAACTGCTTTCTGACGCGTCTATCGGCATGGTTCACTTATCGCGTTTTGCTGAAGACCTGATTTTCTTCAACACAGGTGAAGCGGGCTTTGTTGAGTTATCTGACCGCGTGACATCAGGTTCTTCCCTGATGCCGCAGAAGAAAAACCCAGATGCGCTGGAGCTTATTCGTGGCAAATGTGGCCGTGTGCAGGGTGCGCTGACTGGCATGATGATGACCCTGAAAGGTCTGCCGCTGGCGTACAACAAAGACATGCAGGAAGACAAAGAGGGCTTGTTTGACGCGCTTGATACCTGGCTCGATTGCCTGCATATGTCCGTGTTGGTTCTGGATGGCATTCAGGTGAAGCGCCCACGTTGTAAAGAAGCTGCCGAGCAGGGTTATGCCAACGCAACTGAACTGGCTGATTACCTGGTCGCGAAAGGGGTTCCTTTCCGTGAAGCGCACCACATTGTGGGTGAGGCCGTAGTGGAAGCGATTCGTCAGGGCAAGGCGCTGGAAGCTTTGTCGCTCGCCGATTTGCAAAAATTCAGTGCGACGATTGGTGACGATGTTTACCCGATTCTGTCTTTGCAATCTTGCCTGGATAAACGTTCAGCCAAAGGCGGCGTGTCTCCGAAACAGGTAGCACAGGCGATTGTCGACGCGAAACAGCGTCTGGTTTAACGTTATCTGCAAGATAAGAAGAGCCTGGCCTTGTGCCGGGCTTGTTTGTTTATAAGGGATAAAAAAAGAGCGGACATAATGTCCGCTAAATGATTCACGTTGGCTTCAGTAGGTCATTCGGAGAACTGAGTTCTCACAACACATTCCAGAGTCGTAGATGGTTTGTGCTGTTGATGGCTATTATTGAACATCAATGGTTGATAGGGATAATCGTTCGTTGCTATGATTTCTATCGCCATGGTCTATCATGGCGCCGGAGGATAGAGAATGAATATTCGTGATCTTGAATACCTGGTGGCGTTATCTGAACATCGTCACTTTCGCCGGGCAGCGGATGCCTGCCACGTCAGTCAGCCAACGCTGAGCGGCCAGATTCGTAAACTTGAAGATGAGCTCGGCGTAATGTTGCTTGAGCGCACTAGCCGAAAAGTATTGTTCACTCAGGCAGGTTTACTGCTGGTGGATCAGGCGCGTACTGTGCTGCGCGAAGTTAAAGTCCTGAAAGAGATGGCGAGCCAACAAGGCGAAGCGATGTCCGGGCCGCTACACATTGGTTTGATCCCAACCGTTGGGCCTTATCTGCTGCCGCAGATTATCCCGATGCTGCATAAAACTTTCCCCAAACTAGAAATGTATCTTCACGAAGCGCAAACCCATCAACTGCTTGCGCAGCTTGATAGCGGCAAGCTTGATTGTGCGATTCTGGCTTTGGTGAAAGAGAGCGAAGCGTTTATTGAAGTACCGTTATTCGACGAGCCGATGATGCTGGCGATTTATCAGGATCACCCATGGGCCGATCGCGATCGCGTCCCGTTGTCTGATTTAGCGGGTGAAAAGCTGCTGATGCTGGAAGACGGGCATTGCCTGCGCGATCAGGCGCTGGGTTTCTGTTTTGAAGCGGGTGCAGACGAAGATACGCATTTCCGTGCAACTAGCCTTGAAACGCTGCGTAACATGGTTGCGGCAGGCAGTGGAATTACATTATTACCTGCGCTGGCCGTGCCGAATGAGCGTTGCCGTGATGGTGTCGTCTATCTGCCATGTTATAAACCAGAACCGCGCCGGACTATCGGCCTGGTTTATCGTCCGGGTTCTCCGCTGCGTGGTCGCTATGAGCAACTCGCAGAGGCCATCCGTACACACATGGATGGCCATTTTGAGCCAGCGTTAAAACAAGCGGTTCAAGCCGTTTAGTGCCGCAACCCGATAGGCTTCCGCCATGGTCGGGTAGTTGAAGGTGGTGTTAACAAAGTACTCAATCGTGTTGCCGCCACCTTTCTGCTCCATAATCGCCTGGCCGATGTGAATAATTTCAGCCGCGCGCTCACCGAAGCAGTGAATACCTAAAATCTCTTTTGTCTCGCGATGGAAGAGAATTTTTAGCGTACCCACGTTCATGCCAACAATTTGTGCACGAGCCAGGTGCTTGAACTGAGCCCGTCCTACTTCGTACGGCACTTTCATCGAGGTCAATTGCTGTTCGGTTTTGCCGACGGAGCTGATTTCCGGAATGGTATAAATACCGGTCGGAATATCTTCAATCAGATGAGCAGTTGCTTCGCCTTTGACCATCGCTTGCGCGGCAATTCGCCCCTGATCGTAGGCCGCAGATGCCAGGCTTGGATAACCAATCACATCGCCCACGGCATAAATATGCGGCTGTGCAGTCTGGTACATGCTGTTGACCTTCAACAGACCACGGCCATCCGCTTCCAGCCCGACATTTTCCAGTGACAATGAATCGGTATTACCGGTGCGTCCGTTGGCATAAAGCAGGCAGTCAGCTTTCACTTTTTTGCCTGATTTCAACGAGACAATTACACCATCTTCCACACCTTCGATTTTCTCGAACTCTTCGTTGTGGCGAATAACGACACCGCTATTCCAGAAGTGATAAGAGAGCGAATCGGACATCTCTTGATCGAGAAACGCCAGCAGGCGATCGCGGGTGTTAATCAAATCAACCTTAACGTTCATGCCACGGAAAATCGACGCATACTCGCAACCAATTACCCCAGCACCATAAATAATGACGTGGCGTGGTTCGTGGTGCAGGTTAAGAATGGAATCGCTGTCGTACACGCGTGGGTGGCTGAAATCGACTTCTGGTGGACGATAAGGGCGTGAACCACAGGCGATAATAAATTTATCGGCGGTGATCATTTCTACCGAGCCATCGTGGCATTCCAGCGAGATGGTGTGTTCATCTACAAAACGTGCATCGCCCTGCAGCATCTCGCAGCGGTTGCGCTCGTAGAAGCTCTGGCGCATGCGAGTTTGTTGGTTAATAACGCTGTCGGCGTGATTAAGAATGTCGGCGAAGGAAGAACGGAGAAGATGGGTGTGGTCGCTGTATAAAGGGTTTTGATTAAATTCGATAATGCGGCTGACGGCGTGGCGGAGAGCTTTCGAGGGGATGGTTCCCCAGTGGGTACAACCGCCACCCACATTATGGTAGCGCTCGACGACAGCTACCCTTGCTCCAAGTTTCACCAGCCCCATTGCAGCGCCTTCGCCGCCAGGACCGGAACCAATTACTATTGCGTCATAATCGTAGGTGTGTGACATGGTAAGGCTTACCTGTTCTTATACATAAAAGCAACACGATGGTAACATCAACGCCGGGATAACCCAATTGTCGTTGTGCTTTTTACTGCGTAACGCGAGGAGGGTCGCGTAAACAATCATTCACAATCCTGTATAAAAGCAGTTAAGTTATTCTCTGGTATAGTGCGGGCTCGATTTAAGGGATTCAGGCAACATGATGGGTGTAAGAGCGCAACAAAAAGAAAAAACCAGGCGTTCTCTGGTAGAAGCCGCGTTTAGCCAGTTAAGTGCTGAACGAAGTTTTGCCAGCCTGAGTTTGCGCGAGGTCGCTCGTGAGGCTGGTATTGCGCCAACATCGTTTTATCGCCATTTCCGTGACGTTGATGAGCTTGGGCTGACAATGGTCGACGAGAGTGGACTGATGCTGCGCCAGTTAATGCGCCAGGCCCGCCAAAGAATTGCCAAAGGAGGAAGCGTAATTCGTACCTCCGTCTCAACATTTATGGAATTTATCGGTAATAATCCCAACGCGTTCCGTTTGCTTTTACGTGAGCGTTCTGGAACGTCAGCCGCATTTCGTGCCGCCGTCGCGCGTGAAATTCAGCACTTTATTGCGGAACTTGCTGATTATCTGGAACTCGAAAATCGTATGTCGCGCAGCTTTACTGAAGCGCAGGCAGAAGCGATGGTGACGATTGTTTTTAGTGCTGGTGCCGAAGCGTTAGACGTCGATGCCGATCAGCGTCGTCAGCTTGAAGAGCGTCTGGTACTTCAGTTGCGCATGATTTCCAAAGGTGCGTATTACTGGTATCGCCGGGAGCAAGAAAAAATGGCATTGGCTCAAATATCTGAAGAGTGAATGAAGGAAGGGCAATGAAACAGTTACAAGATAGAGGTACGCTCGGGTTAGCGTTTATTGCAGGCCTTGCGATCAACGGAACGTTTGCCGCAGTGTTCAGCTCGGTTGTGCCGTTTTCCATTTTTCCAATTATCGCGCTGGTGCTGACGGTGTACTGTTTGCATCAACGCTACCAAAACCGCACGATGCCGGTGGGTTTGCCAAGTATCGCAGCGGCTTGTTTCGTGTTGGGCGTGTTGCTGTATAGCGCAGTGGTACGCGCTGAATATCCAGCTATTGGCTCCAACTTCTTGCCAGCGGTACTTTCGGTCGCATTGTTGTTCTGGATTGGTATTAAAATCCGCGCTCGTAAATCCCAGGTGACGGAATAGCAGCCTGCTCTAAAACAAAAACGGACGCCGAGGCGTCCGTTTTGCTATTTGCGTGTTAGCCACACACCGCATTCCATATGGTGCGTGTACGGGAATTGGTCAAATAGCGCCAGCCGTGACACGTTATGGGTTTCGCTTAATGTTTCCAGGTTCTCGCAAAGGGTTTGCGGGTTGCAAGAGATATAAAGGATGCGCGGATACGCCTGCACCATCTTCACGGTGTCAGCATCCAGGCCGCTGCGCGGTGGATCGACGAAAATGGTTTCGCACTGGTAGCTTTTCAGGTCGATACCTTTCAGGCGGTTAAACTCGCGCACGCCATTCATCGCCTGGGTAAAATCTTCCGCGGCCATACGAATGATTTGCACGTTTTCAATTTCATTCGCTTCAATATTGTATTGCGCGGCAGCAACAGACGGCTTGGCGATTTCAGTTGCCAGCACGCGATTAAAGTTACGCGCCAGTGCCAGCGAGAAGTTACCGTTACCGCAATACAGTTCCAGCAGATCGCCTTTTGAACCGTGCGTGGCATCCAGCGCCCATTCCAGCATATGAACATTCATCGCCGCGTTGGGTTGCGTGAAACTGTTTTCCACCTGGCGATAAATCATCTCTTTACCGGCAACAGTCAAACGCTCATCGATGAAATCCTGATCCAGCTCGATTTTGGTTTTGGTCGCACGGCCAATTAAATGAACATTGAAACCCTGAGCCCGCAGATTGTCGCGCAGTGCTTCAGCGTGTTGCTGCCACTCTTCACCCAATTTCCGGTGGTAAAGCATCGAGACAACCGCCTGGTTGCTCATCGTCGTCAGATAATCAATCTGGAAGAGTTTGTGGCGCAGGGCTGGGATGTCACGTACACCGTCGAGCATCGCAGGCATCAATGCATTGATCAGCGAACTAGCTGCCGGGAAGCTGTTGACCCGAATACGTTGTTTGGTCTGGCTTTCAAACATGATGTGGTACAGGTCGTCTTCATCATGCCAGATACGAAATTCAGCACGCATCCGATAGTGGCTGGTTGGCGAACGGAACACCTCCGGCGCTGGTGCTGCAAAAGGGACCATCATGCTTTGCAAGCGGGCGACTTTTTCGGCCAGTTGCGCGTCGTACTGTTCAATTGGGAGATGTTCGGGAGTCATGAGCTGCTACCTGTTAATAAAGTCAAACTACGCGGCGATTGTAGGGAATAGGTTGATGATGTCCAGTGCTGTTGCATTTTGATGTGTCTGGACAATCTTATTAACAAAATCGTAGCATAGCGCTTCCGGCCTTTTTACATGAGTTAAAAGGGAACCCAGTGCAACTCTGGGGCTGACGCGCAGCGGTAAGGAACGGTGGGATGAGCGCCAAGTGCAGACACTGCTAAACAAAGCGGGAAGTCATCATCCAGTAGTCACACACCTCCAAGCCCGAAGACCTGCCGGTATACGTCGCAATCTGCATAACTATCGCGTGCTATCGGTTATGTCTGCGGCATCCTTATTGGAAAGCGGATGCTTATTAAAATGATGGTAAAAAAACTTTCGCTGCTTACGGCTCTGTCCGTAACGGCTTTTTCAGGCTGGGCGCAAGACAGCAATTCTGACGATACTCTGGTGGTAACGGCCAACCGTTTTCAGCAACCCGTCAATACCGTTCTGGCGCCAACTGATATTGTGACCCGGGAAGAGATCGACCAATGGCAGGCAAAATCGATGAACGATGTCATGCGTCGTTTACCTGGCGTCGATATTGCTCAGTATGGTGGTCTTGGGCAGAGTTCTTCAATGTCTGTCCGTGGCACCAGCGCCAGCCATGTATTGGTGCTGGTGGATGGTATTCCGCTTGCCCGCCCTGGCATTTCCAACTCCTCGGATGTTAGCCAAATCCCGATTTCTTTAGTGCAGCGCGTGGAATACATTCGTGGCCCACGTTCCGCGGTTTACGGTTCTGGCGCGATTGGCGGCGTGGTTAACATCATCACGCAGAGCGATGAAGAAAAGTCGCAAATCAATGCGGGTGTGGGTTCGGATAGCTATCAGCAATATGACGGTACCTGGCGCCAGCGTTTTGGCGATACGGTAGCGACAGTGTCTGGCTCATACGAAACCACTAAGGGTTTTAACGTTCAGCCGCATTCTACTTATAGCGGTGATAACGATAGAGATGGTTACCGTAGCAAAAGCTATTGGGCTGGCCTGGAGCATAAGTTTAGCGAGGAGTTTGACGGCTTCTTCCGTACTTATGGCTATTCCAACAACAGCGATTACGATTTAGGTGCGCCTCCTTATACTCCGGCGTATAGCGCAGACGAGCATCAACTCTATAACCAGAACTACGATGCGGGCCTGCGTTTCCATTCCGGGATTTACTCTTCGCAGCTGTTGGCGAGCTATCAAAAAGTGAAGGACTATAACTATAGCAGCGTGTATGGCCGCTATAACGACGGTACGACGCTCGACTATATGACCCAACGCAACGTCCAGTGGGGTAACAACTTTGTTGTCGGGAATGGCTCGATCAGCGCAGGTATTGACTGGCAGCAACAGCGTCTGACTTCTTCTGACACAGTCATGTCTGACAGTTATAACCGTGATAACACGGGCGTCTACTTGAGTGGTCAGCAGCAGTTTGGCGATGTGACCCTGGAAGCTTCAGGTCGTGAAGACCACGACGAGCAATTCGGTTGGCACGGTACATGGCAAACCGCGGCTGGATGGGAATTCGTTGAAGGGTATCGTGCGACAGTTTCTTATGGCACGGGTTTCCTTGCACCTTCCCTCGGGCAACAATATGGCTCCACGCGCTTTGGCATCGACTCCAATCCAAATCTGAAACCAGAAGAATCCAAGCAATGGGAAGCTGGGCTTGAAGGATTAACCGGTCCTGTGGACTGGCGTTTGTCTGCTTATCACTACATGATTGAAAATCTGATTACCTACTACTCCGATCCGGTCACTTATGACGGGTCTTATGACAACATCAAATCTGCGACTATCAAAGGACTGGAATGGGTCGGTAGCGTGGATACTGGCATCTTTACTCATAAGCTAACGTTGCAGTATATGGATCCGCGTGATGACCAGAGTGATGAAGTGCTGGCTCGCCGCGCTAAGCGCCAGGCTAAGTACCAGCTCGACTGGGTGATGTTTAACGTGAATATGGATGTAGCGTGGCAGTATTACGGCAAACGCTACGACAACAACACCTCTGCTTATAACCCGACTCAGCAAATTTTGCCGAGTTATAGCACAGTTGATGTAGCGGCTTCATATCCGGTCACCTCTCATCTCACTGTTCGTGGTAGAATCGCCAACCTGTTCGATAAAGATTACGAGACGGTTTATGGCTATCAAACCCCAGGACGGGAATACTATCTCTCTGGCAGCTATACCTTCTAATACACGTCCCACCGTACTGGTTTTTGACTCCGGTGTCGGTGGGCTTTCTGTGTATGATGAAGTCCGGCAGCTTTTGCCTGACCTGCACTACATTTATGCTTTCGACAACGTAGCATTCCCCTACGGCGAGAAAAGCGAAGAGTTCATTGTTGAACGCGTAGTTGAAATTGTTACTGCGGTTCAGGAACGCTACCCACTCGCACTCGCCATCATCGCCTGTAATACGGCAAGTACCGTCTCACTTCCCGCTCTGCGTGAGAAATTCGCATTCCCTGTGGTGGGCGTCGTTCCTGCTATTAAGCCGGCAGCGCGTTTGACGACTAACGGCGTTGTAGGTTTGCTGGCGACTCGCGGCACTGTTCGCCGCCCCTATACTCACGAACTGGTCGCACGCTTTGCGTCGGAATGCAAAATCGAAATGCTCGGTTCGGCAGAGCTGGTGGAATTAGCGGAAGCCAAGCTGCATGGTCAGCCTGTAGATCTTGAGGAACTACGCAAGATTCTTCGTCCATGGCTGCGAATGAAGGAGCCGCCAGATACCGTGGTATTAGGTTGCACCCATTTCCCTCTATTAGAAGAAGAGTTGCTACAAGTCTTACCCGAAGGCACAAGGCTGATAGATTCCGGTGCTGCGATTGCTCGCCGTACTGTATGGCTTTTAGAGCATGAATCTCCGCATGCAGTATCTTCTGATGAGAATATTGCATTCTGTATGGGGCTGACTCCTGAGATTGCACAATTAACACCCGTTTTGCAGCGTTATGGCTTCCCAAGACTAGAAAAACTGGCTGTTCGTAGCAATTTTGAATAAAAAATCGACGGTTGAAATAAAAATTGAAAATAGGGGTTGTCAGCCTCCAGAAAATCCCTATACTGCGCCTCCACTGACACGGCACAACGGCTTACAAACCGGCCCGTCAGCCAGATGAAAAGCGAAAATAAACGCTTGACTCTGAAAGAGGAAAGCGTAATATACGCCACCTCGAGTTAGCAAGCGAAAGCGCCTGACTCACTGCTCTTTAACAATTTATCAGACAATCTGTGTGGGCACTCGCAGGATTGATATCTCAGATACCTTCGGGTATCAAAAAAATATCAAGTCTTGAAGAGTGACCAAGCAGTAATTCATTTAGTTGAATTATTACGAAAGTTAATTTTTGAGCACCGCTTCACGAGTTGAAGCAAATCAAGCTTTTAATTGAAGAGTTTGATCATGGCTCAGATTGAACGCTGGCGGCAGGCCTAACACATGCAAGTCGAGCGGTAGCACAGGGAGCTTGCTCCTGGGTGACGAGCGGCGGACGGGTGAGTAATGTCTGGGAAACTGCCTGATGGAGGGGGATAACTACTGGAAACGGTAGCTAATACCGCATAACGTCTTCGGACCAAAGAGGGGGACCTTCGGGCCTCTTGCCATCAGATGTGCCCAGATGGGATTAGCTAGTAGGTGAGGTAATGGCTCACCTAGGCGACGATCCCTAGCTGGTCTGAGAGGATGACCAGCCACACTGGAACTGAGACACGGTCCAGACTCCTACGGGAGGCAGCAGTGGGGAATATTGCACAATGGGCGCAAGCCTGATGCAGCCATGCCGCGTGTATGAAGAAGGCCTTCGGGTTGTAAAGTACTTTCAGCGAGGAGGAAGGCGTTAAGGTTAATAACCTTGGCGATTGACGTTACTCGCAGAAGAAGCACCGGCTAACTCCGTGCCAGCAGCCGCGGTAATACGGAGGGTGCAAGCGTTAATCGGAATTACTGGGCGTAAAGCGCACGCAGGCGGTCTGTCAAGTCGGATGTGAAATCCCCGGGCTCAACCTGGGAACTGCATTCGAAACTGGCAGGCTAGAGTCTTGTAGAGGGGGGTAGAATTCCAGGTGTAGCGGTGAAATGCGTAGAGATCTGGAGGAATACCGGTGGCGAAGGCGGCCCCCTGGACAAAGACTGACGCTCAGGTGCGAAAGCGTGGGGAGCAAACAGGATTAGATACCCTGGTAGTCCACGCCGTAAACGATGTCGACTTGGAGGTTGTTCCCTTGAGGAGTGGCTTCCGGAGCTAACGCGTTAAGTCGACCGCCTGGGGAGTACGGCCGCAAGGTTAAAACTCAAATGAATTGACGGGGGCCCGCACAAGCGGTGGAGCATGTGGTTTAATTCGATGCAACGCGAAGAACCTTACCTACTCTTGACATCCAGAGAATTCGGCAGAGATGCCTTAGTGCCTTCGGGAACTCTGAGACAGGTGCTGCATGGCTGTCGTCAGCTCGTGTTGTGAAATGTTGGGTTAAGTCCCGCAACGAGCGCAACCCTTATCCTTTGTTGCCAGCGGTTCGGCCGGGAACTCAAAGGAGACTGCCAGTGATAAACTGGAGGAAGGTGGGGATGACGTCAAGTCATCATGGCCCTTACGAGTAGGGCTACACACGTGCTACAATGGCGCATACAAAGAGAAGCGACCTCGCGAGAGCAAGCGGACCTCATAAAGTGCGTCGTAGTCCGGATCGGAGTCTGCAACTCGACTCCGTGAAGTCGGAATCGCTAGTAATCGTAGATCAGAATGCTACGGTGAATACGTTCCCGGGCCTTGTACACACCGCCCGTCACACCATGGGAGTGGGTTGCAAAAGAAGTAGGTAGCTTAACCTTCGGGAGGGCGCTTACCACTTTGTGATTCATGACTGGGGTGAAGTCGTAACAAGGTAACCGTAGGGGAACCTGCGGTTGGATCACCTCCTTACCTAATAGATACGAACTTGCGTAGTGCTCACACAGATTGTCTGATAGAAAACGAGCAGTAAAACCTTATAGGCTTGTAGCTCAGGTGGTTAGAGCGCACCCCTGATAAGGGTGAGGTCGGTGGTTCAAGTCCACTCAGGCCTACCAAACTTCTCTCCATGCTGTGTTGCGACCCCGCTCACATACTTTAGTATGCTTCGCGGTGACGCGCCTTGCCTGATGAGAAGTTAAAGGTAAATCAAAAGGTTTTACGAAATCGATGGGGCTATAGCTCAGCTGGGAGAGCGCCTGCCTTGCACGCAGGAGGTCAGCGGTTCGATCCCGCTTAGCTCCACCATCATTTCATGCTCACCCAATACTTCTAAGTGTACTGTTTAACAGTGTGCTGAGAAGTATTTGCTCTTTAAAAATCCGGAACAAGCTGAAAATTGAAACGACACACTGTTTCCTTTCTCCGTAATAAGAAAGGAAAATGCGGTGTGTTCGAGTCTCTCAAATTTTCGCAACATCGATTGTGTCTTACGAGACATCTTCGGGTTGTGAGGTTAAGCGACTAAGCGTACACGGTGGATGCCCTGGCAGTCAGAGGCGATGAAGGACGTGCTAATCTGCGATAAGCGTCGGTAAGGTGATATGAACCGTTATAACCGACGATTTCCGAATGGGGAAACCCAGTGCAATTCGTTGCACTATCGTTAAGTGAATACATAGCTTAACGAAGCGAACCGGGGGAACTGAAACATCTAAGTACCCCGAGGAAAAGAAATCAACCGAGATTCCCCCAGTAGCGGCGAGCGAACGGGGAGCAGCCCAGAGTCTGAATCAGTTTGTGTATTAGTGGAAGCGTCTGGAAAGTCGCAGGGTACAGGGTGATACTCCCGTACACAAAAATGCACATGCTGTGAACTCGAAGAGTAGGGCGGGACACGTGGTATCCTGTCTGAATATGGGGGGACCATCCTCCAAGGCTAAATACTCCTGACTGACCGATAGTGAACCAGTACCGTGAGGGAAAGGCGAAAAGAACCCCGGCGAGGGGAGTGAAACAGAACCTGAAACCGTGTACGTACAAGCAGTGGGAGCCTCTTTTATGGGGTGACTGCGTACCTTTTGTATAATGGGTCAGCGACTTATATTCTGTAGCAAGGTTAACCGTATAGGGGAGCCGCAGGGAAACCGAGTCTTAACTGGGCGTTAAGTTGCAGGGTATAGACCCGAAACCCGGTGATCTAGCCATGGGCAGGTTGAAGGTTGGGTAACACTAACTGGAGGACCGAACCGACTAATGTTGAAAAATTAGCGGATGACTTGTGGCTGGGGGTGAAAGGCCAATCAAACCGGGAGATAGCTGGTTCTCCCCGAAAGCTATTTAGGTAGCGCCTCGTGAACTCATCTTCGGGGGTAGAGCACTGTTTCGGCTAGGGGGCCATCCCGGCTTACCAACCCGATGCAAACTCCGAATACCGAAGAATGTTATCACGGGAGACACACGGCGGGTGCTAACGTCCGTCGTGAAGAGGGAAACAACCCAGACCGCCAGCTAAGGTCCCAAAGTCATGGTTAAGTGGGAAACGATGTGGGAAGGCACAGACAGCCAGGATGTTGGCTTAGAAGCAGCCATCATTTAAAGAAAGCGTAATAGCTCACTGGTCGAGTCGGCCTGCGCGGAAGATGTAACGGGGCTAAACCATGCACCGAAGCTGCGGCAGCGACGCTTATGCGTTGTTGGGTAGGGGAGCGTTCTGTAAGCCGTTGAAGCTGGACTGTGAGGTCTGGTGGAGGTATCAGAAGTGCGAATGCTGACATAAGTAACGATAAAGCGGGTGAAAAACCCGCTCGCCGGAAGACCAAGGGTTCCTGTCCAACGTTAATCGGGGCAGGGTGAGTCGACCCCTAAGGCGAGGCCGAAAGGCGTAGTCGATGGGAAACAGGTTAATATTCCTGTACTCGGTGTTACTGCGAAGGGGGGACGGAGAGGGCTATGTTAGCCGGGCGACGGTTGTCCCGGTTTAAGCATGTAGGCGGAGAGTTTAGGTAAATCCGGACTCTTATTCAACGCTGAGGTGTGATGACGAGGCACTACGGTGCTGAAGTAACAAATGCCGCACTTCCAGGAAAAGCCTCTAAGCATCAGGTAACATCAAATCGTACCCCAAACCGACACAGGTGGTCAGGTAGAGAATACCAAGGCGCTTGAGAGAACTCGGGTGAAGGAACTAGGCAAAATGGTGCCGTAACTTCGGGAGAAGGCACGCTGTCGGTAGGTGAAGCGATTTACTCGTGGAGCTGAAGGCAGTCGAAGATACCAGCTGGCTGCAACTGTTTATTAAAAACACAGCACTGTGCAAACACGAAAGTGGACGTATACGGTGTGACGCCTGCCCGGTGCCGGAAGGTTAATTGATGGGGTTAAGCGCAAGCTGAAGCTCTTGATCGAAGCCCCGGTAAACGGCGGCCGTAACTATAACGGTCCTAAGGTAGCGAAATTCCTTGTCGGGTAAGTTCCGACCTGCACGAATGGCGTAATGATGGCCAGGCTGTCTCCACCCGAGACTCAGTGAAATTGAAATCGCTGTGAAGATGCAGTGTACCCGCGGCAAGACGGAAAGACCCCGTGAACCTTTACTATAGCTTGACACTGAACACTGGTCCTTGATGTGTAGGATAGGTGGGAGGCTTTGAAGCGAGGACGCCAGTTCTTGTGGAGCCAACCTTGAAATACCACCCTTTAATGGCTGGTGTTCTAACGTAGACCCGTAATCCGGGTTGCGGACAGTGTCTGGTGGGTAGTTTGACTGGGGCGGTCTCCTCCTAAAGCGTAACGGAGGAGCACGAAGGTTAGCTAATCACGGTCGGACATCGTGAGGTTAGTGCAAAGGCATAAGCTAGCTTGACTGCGAGAGTGACGGCTCGAGCAGGTGCGAAAGCAGGTCTTAGTGATCCGGTGGTTCTGAATGGAAGGGCCATCGCTCAACGGATAAAAGGTACTCCGGGGATAACAGGCTGATACCGCCCAAGAGTTCATATCGACGGCGGTGTTTGGCACCTCGATGTCGGCTCATCACATCCTGGGGCTGAAGTAGGTCCCAAGGGTATGGCTGTTCGCCATTTAAAGTGGTACGCGAGCTGGGTTTAGAACGTCGTGAGACAGTTCGGTCCCTATCTGCCGTGGGCGCTGGAGAATTGAGGGGGGCTGCTCCTAGTACGAGAGGACCGGAGTGGACGCATCACTGGTGTTCGGGTTGTCATGCCAATGGCATTGCCCGGTAGCTAAATGCGGAAAAGATAAGCGCTGAAAGCATCTAAGCGCGAAACTTGCCCCGAGATGAGTTCTCCCTGACCCTTTAAGGGTCCTGAAGGAACGTTGAAGACTACGACGTTGATAGGCTGGGTGTGTAAGCGTAGCGATACGTTGAGCTAACCAGTACTAATGATCCGTGAGGCTTAACCTTACAACACCGAAGGTGTTTTGGTTGAGAGACTAAGCATTTGATTTTCAGCTTGAACCGAGATTTTAAGTCGATGGTTACAGATAAGACTGTGACGGTTGATGAAACAGAATATGCCTGGCGGCACTAGCGCGGTGGTCCCACCTGACCCCATGCCGAACTCAGAAGTGAAACGCCGTAGCGCCGATGGTAGTGTGGGGTCTCCCCATGCGAGAGTAGGGAACTGCCAGGCTCCAAATTCAAAGCAGTAAAAGCCAGACTGTGACATCTGGTGGTAGTAAAGAAATTCGGTGGAGCGGTAGTTCAGTCGGTTAGAATACCTGCCTGTCACGCAGGGGGTCGCGGGTTCGAGTCCCGTCCGTTCCGCCACTTATTAAAAATATTATGCCTGCTAAATTAGCGGGCTTAATAATAAGCGTTCTTTAGGGGCGTAGCTCAGTTGGTAGAGCACCGGTCTCCAAAACCGGGTGTCGCGAGTTCGAGTCTCTCCGCCCCTGCCATATAATGATCCTTTGCTTCGGCAAAGGATTTTTTTTGTCTAAAATTCCTCAAAATTCTTCCCCAAAACTACAAAAGCGCATTACTGCGCTGTGAGTGGTGTCTTTAATAACTCTTTGATTATGCTTTGCTTATCGCTATTTTGTAACCAAATCGCATACAGTGGCCGCGAGAGCGTAATTGTATCGGATAACTGGTAAATCCCTTCGCGAGTTTTAGCCCATTCCACAGGTAAAAATGAACATCCATTGAGCTGTGGTAATAGCTTATAAGCTATTTGAGCTGAACTGGTCGTCAGTACTGGAATATCATCATTACTGATGAGCCCCGTTTCGTGCTGTTGGAAGTCAGGCCCCCATTCCAGACGTAAATATGTTAATCCTGCAGTAGAGTTTTGTGCAGAAGCGGAAAATAGTGCCAGGCTGAAATGTCCCAATAATTGGCTGGAAAATTCGTCCATTTTTGGTGATTCTGTTGTGATCAGTAGGTCAAGTTGTCGTTCATGTAACTGTTTAACCAACGATTGTCGTTGGGAAATACGAGCTTCAAATTGCATGTCTTTATGCTCTTGATAGAGCGCCACTAGCCATTCTGAGAGCATACATTCCCAAAGCGATGCACTAGCACCAATCGTGAGCTCATTGTGCTGAGAGGTGTGGGAAACCTCTTTTTTGGCAGCAAGCCAAATACTCATGAGATTTTCTGCATAAGGCAGCAAACGTTCACCCGCCGTGGTAAGACGAATATTATTACGATGGCGAGTAAAAAGATTTACACCAAGCTGATTCTCTAATTGGCGAATTCTAAAGCTGACAGCTGATTGCGTTAGATAAAGAGCTTCCGCTGCTCGCCCAAAATGCCGCGTTCTGCTCACTTCGAGGAACGTTTTTAGTAATTCAGTATCCACGACCCACTCCCAAAAAAAATTTGTCGTTATGATTTAAATGTTTTGTTTGACGCTCTGTCAAGCGTAACTAATACTCCGCGCCATAAATAGCTAGACCAAGAGAATTAGGAGCGTGCAGGATGGCGGAAAGCTTTACGACGACTAATCGGTTTTTCGACAATAAACATTATCCGCGTGGGTTCGCTCGCCATGGTGATTTCACCATCAAAGAAGCCCAGCTGTTAGAACGTCATGGTTACGCGTTCAATGAGCTGGATCTTGGCAAGCGTGAACCTGGTACTGAAGAAGAAGTTCTATTTGTTGCGGTATGCCGTGGTGAACGTGAGCCAGTGACAGAAGCTGAGCGTGTGTGGAGCAAGTATATGACGCGAATCAAGCGTCCTAAGCGTTTCCATACTCTCTCTGGTGGCAAGCCACAGGCGGATGCGGTCGAAGATTACACCGACAGCGATGACTAAAAAAATGGGGCTAAAGCCCCATTTTTTATCCTATAAGCTTCTGTAAGTGAATCAGTAAACGGTCAATTGCGCGATAGCTTAGGGCTTCCAAAATATGTTCCCTCGTTATTTGTTCACACTCCTCAATATCAGCAATCGTTCGAGCGACCTTCAATAAGCGGTGCCATGCACGTACCGACAAACCCAGCTTAATCAGAGTTTCTTCCAGCCATACGGCATCATTATGTTCAATGGCACAATGTTTACGAATCTCATGGTTATCGAGCCTTGCATTGAGCTTTTTCTGACGATCAAATTGCCGTTGCTGCGTAGAAATGACCCGAGCTCTTACATCCGCACTACTTTCACTGCTTAATGCAGGATTACTTAACATGCCGGGTGGCGGGAGAGGGATCTCGACTGATAAATCAAAGCGGTCGAGAAATGGCCCTGAAAGTCGGCTGAGGTAGCGCAGCGTTTGCTCGGGTGTGCAGCGATTATGTTTGCCTTGATAATGACCCGTCGGGCTGGGATTCATGGCCGCCAGTAGTTGGAAATGGGCGGGATAACTAATTTTGGCGCGAGTGCGAGAGATGTGAATCTCACCTGATTCTATTGGCTCACGTAATGCATCGAGCACTCGTCGTTCAAATTCCGGAAGTTCATCGAGAAACAGCACACCGTTGTGTGCCAGTGAAATCTCGCCGGGTCTGGGTATCGAGCCTCCACCAACCATCGCAGCCAATGAAGCACTATGATGAGGCGCTCTGAACGGACGCTGGCGCCACTTTTGCTGTAACGCATGTGGATTGACCAGGCTAATAATGGCTGCACTCTCCAGGGCTTCGCTGTCGCTTAATGGTGGAAGTATGGTATTCAGGCGGCTGACCAGCATTGTTTTACCCGTGCCAGGGGGCCCAATCAGCAGTAGGTTATGTCCACCAGCAGCGGTGATCTCAAGCGCCCGCTTACCTTGAGCTTGGCCAAAGATTTCATTGAGGTCATGCTGGGATTCAACGTACTGCTGTTGTAGTTTATCTGGTGCTGAGAGTTCGCCTTTACCTTCCAGAAATGCGCAAACTTCAGTGAGATGCTTTGCAATAAGGCAGCCGGGCTGCTCAATCAAACTAAGTTCTGCGGCATTCTCATCAGCAACAATAATCTTCTTCCCTGATTTTAAAGCCTCCATTGCGGATGAAATAGCCCCTGGCACGCCACGTAGCGCACCAGTAAGCGCCAGCTCACCTACGAACTCATATTGATCCAACTTATCGATAGAGAGTTGCTCAGACGCTGCCAGCAGCGCCAGAGCGATAGGTAAGTCATACCTGCCACCATCTTTAGGAAGATCCGCTGGCGCAAGATTGATTGTGATTTTACGGGCCGGAAAGGTATAGCCGCTATTGATGATGGCACTCCGCACCCGGTCACGCGCTTCACGGACCGTAGTTTCCGGTAAACCCACCAGAGTTAAGCCAGGCAATCCCTGGCTGATATGGACCTCTACGGTTACTTGTGGCGCCGCGATACCTAAAGCAGCTCTTGTATTCACAACTGCCAATGACATAGTTAGTTCCTCTAAGTGAACTTCATCCTGTCAGTTTGCGAATTTTGTCTAAAGAGCTGAAACGAGGTTCTTCGGGATGTCTTCCAGGCTTTCGGCTGGGATTTCTTTTTTGGAAATTATTCTGCGATATATCTCGCAAAAGATTTAATTTCTGATGGTTACTTCGCGAAAGGAGATACGAATTTATTCTGGATGAAATATTTTCACTATCTCGTTATTTGCTGAAAACAAAAAGTTTTTCCTCATCCTGATTTTTAAAGCACGATATGTATCATAAAAAAATCTTGTGCTTCCTCCAGACCCTGTGATAACTCTGTAGACATTACTTCGAACAAGTAGACAGAATAAACAAACATGAAAGCCCTTCTACAAGTGATTAGCCTGGTCGTGATTAGCGTGGTGGTGATTATTATCCCACCGTGCGGGGCTGCACTTGGAGAAAGAAAGGCTTAAAAATCAAGCCTGAATCGAAAAGAACCCCCGCACCGAAAGGTCCGGGGGTTTTTTGTTGGGCAAAGAAATTCGGAGAGAAACAGATGATGCGTTACAGAATAAAATGCTGTTTCTCCGATAATGAGACGGGGAACTAACTATGAATGGTGCGCAGTGGGTGGTACATGCGTTGCGAGCGCAGGGGGTAGAGACAGTTTTCGGCTATCCAGGTGGTGCAATAATGCCAGTCTACGATGCGTTGTATGACGGTGGGGTCGAACATTTACTCTGTCGCCATGAACAAGGCGCAGCAATGGCAGCCATTGGTTACGCACGTTCTACAGGAAAAACAGGGGTTTGCATCGCCACTTCCGGGCCTGGCGCAACCAACCTGATAACTGGCCTTGCCGATGCGCTGTTAGACTCCGTTCCAGTCGTCGCGATCACAGGCCAGGTTGCCGCTCCGTTCATCGGCACTGATGCGTTCCAGGAAGTGGATGTTTTAGGATTGTCCCTCGCATGCACCAAACACAGTTTCCTCGTTGAATCTTTTGACGATTTACCTCGCGTTCTTGCCGAAGCTTTCGAGATAGCAAACTCCGGTCGCCCAGGCCCTGTGTTGGTGGATATCCCTAAGGACATTCAGTTAGCGCAAGGTGATCTGGAGCCGTGGTTATCGACTGTTGAAGATGATTTCGAAATGCCGCATGCCGAACTGCAACAAGCTCGTGAAATGATAGCGAATGCCCACAAGCCGATGTTGTATGTCGGTGGTGGGGTCGGCATGGCACAGGCCGTTCCCGCGCTGCGTGAATTTATTGCGGCTACCAATATGCCTTCTACCGTCACGCTGAAAGGTCTGGGTGCGGTTCCGGCGGACCATCCGTTTTACACCGGCATGTTAGGCATGCATGGCACCAAAGCGGCGAACCTTGCGGTGCAAGAGTGCGACTTGCTGATTGCCGTCGGCGCGCGTTTTGACGACCGTGTTACCGGCAAACTGAATACCTTTGCTCCGCACGCGAAAGTAATTCACATGGATATCGACCCGGCAGAGTTAAGCAAATTGCGCCAGGCGCACGTTGGGTTGCAGGGGGATTTAGTCCAGTTATTACAGGCACTGCAACAGCCGCTGAATATCGCGGACTGGCAGCAAGAAGTGGCCAACTTACGTGCCGAAAACCCGTGGCGATATGATCACCCCGGTGAGGCCATTTTTGCTCCGTTATTGCTGAAACAGATCTCCGATCGCAAGCCGCAGGAGTGCGTGGTAACCACTGATGTGGGCCAGCATCAAATGTGGACGGCTCAACATATGTCATTCACTCGCCCTGAAAACTTCATCACGTCTAGCGGTTTGGGGACGATGGGTTTTGGTTTGCCGGCAGCGGTTGGTGCGCAGGTTGCCCGCCCGAACGATACGGTTATCTGTATCTCGGGTGACGGCTCATTCATGATGAACGTTCAGGAACTGGGCACGGTAAAACGAAAACAGTTGCCGTTGAAAATCGTTTTGCTGGATAACCAACGTTTAGGAATGGTTCGCCAGTGGCAGCAAATGTTTTTCTCAGAACGTTACAGCGAAACCAACCTCTCCGATAACCCTGATTTCCTCATGCTGGCCAGCGCCTTTGGTATCCCAGGCCAACACATCACTCGTAAAGACCAGGTAGAAGCTGCCATCGAAACGATGTTGAACAGCGATGGCCCGTACATGCTTCACGTCTCAATTGATGAGTACGAAAACGTCTGGCCGTTGGTGCCACCAGGTGCCAGTAACTCACAAATGCTGGAGAAATTATCATGATGCAACATCAGCTCGCAGTAACGGCTCGTTTTCGTCCAGAAACGCTGGAGCGCGTGTTACGCGTGGTGCGTCATCGTGGTTTTCAGGTGTGTTCTATGAACATGGTCACGGTGGGGAACACCGACGACATTAATATTGAATTGACCGTTGCCAGCCTGCGCCCAGTCGAATTACTGTTTAGTCAATTAAGCAAACTGGTTGACGTTGGTCGCGTCGAAATCCAGCAACAAACAACACAACAAATCCGCGCCTGAGCGCAGAAGGAAGAGAACAATGACAACGAAGAAAGCTGATTACATTTGGTTCAATGGTGAGATGACGCCGTGGGGCGAGGCAAAGGTCCATGTAATGTCCCATGCGCTGCATTACGGCACATCGGTATTTGAAGGTATCCGTTGCTATGAGTCTCACATTGGCCCAGTGGTGTTCCGCCATCGTGAACACATGCAGCGTTTGCGTGATTCAGCAAAAATCTATCGTTTCCCTGTATCACAAAGTGTTGATGAGCTGATGGAAGCTTGCCGTTCAGTTATCCGTAAAAACAACCTGACCAGCGCGTATATCCGCCCTTTAGTGTTTGTTGGTGATGTCGGTATGGGCGTGAACCCGCCAGACGGCTATACCACTGATGTGATCATCGCAGCCTTCCCATGGGGTGCATACCTCGGCGCAGAAGCGCTGGAACAAGGGATCGACGCGATGGTTTCCTCCTGGAACCGTGTGGCACCAAATACCATTCCAACGGCGGCGAAAGCGGGCGGTAACTACCTTTCTTCCTTGCTGGTTGGCAGTGAAGCACGTCGTCACGGTTATCAGGAAGGCATCGCGCTGGACGTGAACGGCTACCTGTCAGAAGGCGCGGGTGAAAACCTGTTTGAAGTGAAAGACGGCATCCTGTTTACCCCGCCATTTACCTCTTCCGCGCTGCCAGGCATTACCCGTGACGCCATCATTACACTGGCGAAAGACCTGGGTATTGAAGTGCGTGAGCAAGTGCTGTCTCGCGAATCCCTGTATCTGGCAGACGAAGTGTTCATGTCGGGCACTGCCGCAGAAATCACTCCAGTGCGAAGTGTCGACCGCATTCAAGTGGGTGAAGGCCGTTGTGGCCCGGTCACCAAACGCATTCAACAGGCATTCTTTGGCCTGTTCACTGGCGAAACAGAAGATAAATGGGGCTGGTTAGATCAGGTCAACCCTAAGTAAAAATATAACCAGGCGGATGGCGATTACCGTCCGCTCGACAGACAGACTGGAGTAAATAAGCATGCCTAAGTACCGTTCAGCCACCACCACCCACGGCCGTAATATGGCGGGTGCCCGCGCTTTGTGGCGCGCAACCGGGATGACCGATGATGATTTCGGCAAGCCAATTATCGCGGTAGTGAACTCCTTTACTCAGTTCGTGCCGGGCCACGTCCACCTGCGCGATTTGGGCAAGCTGGTTGCCGAACAAATCGAAGCTTCCGGCGGCGTGGCTAAAGAATTCAACACTATCGCCGTTGATGATGGCATAGCCATGGGCCACGGCGGCATGCTTTATTCTCTGCCGTCACGCGAGCTTATCGCTGACTCCGTGGAATACATGGTGAACGCGCACTGCGCTGACGCGATGGTTTGTATCTCCAACTGCGACAAAATCACCCCAGGGATGTTGATGGCTTCTTTGCGCCTGAACATTCCGGTTATTTTTGTTTCCGGCGGCCCGATGGAAGCCGGGAAAACCAAACTGTCTGACCAAATCATCAAGCTCGACCTGGTTGATGCGATGATTCAGGGCGCTGACCCGAAAGTGAGTGACGAGCAAAGCGAGCAGGTTGAACGCTCTGCTTGCCCAACTTGCGGCTCGTGTTCCGGTATGTTCACCGCGAACTCGATGAACTGCCTGACCGAAGCGCTGGGCCTGTCTCAGCCGGGTAACGGTTCTCTGCTGGCAACGCACTCCGATCGTAAAGAGTTGTTCCTGAATGCCGGTAAACGCATCGTCGCCCTGACCAAACGTTATTACGAGCAGGATGATGAAAGTGCATTGCCACGTAGCATCGCCAGCAAAGAAGCGTTTGAGAACGCCATGACGCTGGATGTGGCAATGGGTGGCTCAACGAATACCGTTCTGCACTTACTGGCAGCGGCTCAGGAAGCAGAACTCGATTTCACCATGACGGATATCGACCAGCTTTCTCGCAAAGTACCTCAGCTGTGTAAAGTCGCGCCGAGCACCCAGAAATACCATATGGAAGACGTGCACCGCGCGGGTGGCGTAATCGGTATTTTGGGCGAGCTGGATCGCGGCGGATTATTGCATCGCAATGTGAAAAACGTTCTCGGTCTGACTCTGACGCAAACGCTGGAACAGTACGATGTCATGCTGACCAAAGACGAAAGCGTGAAAAGCATGTTCTCAGCAGGTCCGGCGGGCATTCGTACCACAAAAGCTTTCTCGCAATCCTGCCGTTGGGATTCTCTGGACGTTGACCGCCAAAACGGTTGTATCCGTTCCAAAGAAAATGCCTACAGCCAGGAAGGTGGTTTGGCGGTGTTGTACGGCAACTTCGCCGAAAATGGCTGCATCGTGAAAACTGCGGGTGTGGACGATGAAAGCCTGGTATTCCGCGGCCCTGCGAAAGTCTACGAAAGCCAGGATGATGCGGTTGAGGCTATCCTTGGCGGCAAAGTCATCGCGGGCGACGTGGTCGTTATTCGCTACGAAGGGCCAAAAGGCGGGCCGGGCATGCAAGAAATGCTCTACCCAACGACCTTCCTGAAATCTATGGGGCTGGGCAAAGCCTGTGCGCTGGTCACTGATGGTCGTTTCTCCGGCGGGACTTCTGGACTTTCTATCGGTCACGTTTCGCCTGAAGCGGCAAGCGGCGGCAATATTGCGCTGATTGAAGATGGCGATATGATTGCGATTGATATCCCGAATCGTGGTATCCAACTGCAATTGAGCGATCAGGAAATGGCCGCTCGTCGTGAAGCGCAAGAAGCCCGCGGTGACAAAGCCTGGACGCCACGTGCGCGTGAACGCCAGGTCTCCTTCGCTCTGCGCGCTTACGCAATGCTTGCCACCAGTGCCGATAAGGGCGCGGTGCGCGATAAAAGTAAGCTTGGAGGCTAATGATGGCCGAATCGCAACCGCTACCTGACGCCCCTTGCGGGGCGGAATATCTGCGAGCCGTTCTGCGCGCTCCGGTTTACGAAGTCGCGCAGGTCACACCGTTGCAGAAGATGGAAAAACTGTCGTCACGTCTGGATAACGTCATTCTGGTGAAACGTGAAGACCGCCAGCCCGTGCACAGTTTCAAACTGCGCGGTGCATACGCCATGATTGCGGGACTGAACAGCGAGCAGAAAGCCAGCGGCGTGATTACGGCTTCGGCTGGCAACCACGCTCAGGGTGTCGCGCTTTCCTCAACGCGTTTAGGCATCAAGTCGTTGATCGTCATGCCAGTCACTACGGCAGATATCAAAGTGGATGCCGTCAGGGCGTTTGGCGGTGAAGTGCTTTTGCATGGCGCAAACTTTGATGAAGCGAAAGCGCGTGCTATCGAGCTTTCGCAGCAACAAGGTTTCACTTACGTTCCTCCGTTTGACCACCCGGCAGTCATCGCCGGGCAGGGCACGCTGGCGCTCGAACTCCTGCAACAAGACGCCCATATCGACCGCATATTCGTACCGGTTGGCGGCGGTGGCCTGGCGGCTGGCGTGGCAGTGCTGATCAAACAGTTGATGCCACAAATCAAAGTCATCGCCGTGGAAGCGGAAGATTCAGCCTGCCTGAAAGCGGCTTTGGATGCGGGCAAGCCGGTTGATTTGGCGCGTGTCGGTTTGTTTGCTGAAGGTGTCGCGGTTAAGCGTATCGGCGATGAAACGTTCCGTCTTTGCCAGGAATACCTCGACGACATTATCACGGTGGATAGCGATGCTATCTGCGCTGCGATGAAAGACTTGTTCGAAGATGTTCGTGCAGTTGCTGAACCGTCTGGCGCTCTGGCTCTGGCGGGGATGAAAAAATACATCCAGCAACACCAGATTCGTGGTGAACGCCTCGCGCACGTATTATCAGGTGCGAACGTTAACTTCCACGGCCTGCGTTATGTTTCCGAGCGTTGCGAGCTGGGTGAACAACGTGAAGCGCTGTTGGCGGTCACCATTCCTGAAGAGAAAGGCAGCTTCCTGAAATTCTGCCAGGTACTGGGTGGGCGCTCAGTTACCGAGTTTAACTATCGCTATTCCAGTTCGGCGGAAGCCTGCATTTTCGTTGGCGTTCGTTTGACGCGTGGCCTCGAAGAGCGGCATGAAATCATCGAATTGCTTAACGAAGGTGGTTACGGCGTTGTCGATTTGTCTGATGACGAAATGGCGAAACTGCACGTGCGTTACATGGTGGGCGGGCGTCCGTCGAAACCCCTGCGAGAGCGTCTGTACAGTTTCGAATTCCCTGAGTCGCCAGGCGCTTTGCTGAAATTCCTGCAAACGCTCGGCACGCACTGGAATATTTCCCTGTTCCATTACCGCAGCCACGGCACGGATTATGGCCGCGTGCTGGCGGCGTTCGAACTGGGCGACAATGAGCCAGATTTCGAAACCCGTCTCAATGAACTGGGCTACGACTGCCACGATGAAACCAGTAACCCAGCGTTCCGTTTCTTCCTTGCAGGTTAATGGCTTCCGGGCAGTAATTTCCAGAACGCATGCACAAGCGGCTCATTGAGCCGCTTTTTTTGTACGCAAACGCCCAGCTCAAACGGTGTGGTCTCATCGTTTCGTTCCAGCACCTGCACGCGGTTTCGTACCGGTTCCGGGCTGTTTTCCAGCACGATTTCAGGAATCAGCGCCACGCCACAACCCAGCGCCACCATTGAAACCATTGCCTCATGCCCTGCCACCGTCGCGTAAATAAACGGGTTGCTGATTTTCTGACGGCGGAACCACAACTCAATACGGCGGCGTACCGGGCCTTGATCCGGTAAAATAAATGGCACTTTTGCCCAGTCGGGATCCGGTTGATTTACCTGCGCTCGAACCGGGCACGGCAGCGCGGGCGCAATAAGCGCCACAGATAAATTATCCAGAATCGAAAAGGCAACGCCTGGCGGCAATGTCTCCGGTTTACCCGCAATAGCGATATCGGCTTCGTTAGAATCCACTTTTTCTACTGCATCGGCTGCATCGCCGGTGGTCAGTTTGATCTCCACGTTGGGATGCTCAGCACGGAATCTGTCGAGAATTGGCGGTAAATGACTGTAGGCGGCGGTGACGGAGCAAAAAAGATGTAACTCGCCGGTGAGCGACGGCCCTTCCTGCCCGATGGTGTGGCGCATTTGCTGATACTGCAACAGCGTGTGCTGGGCGAACTGTTTCAGTTGCTCTCCGGCCTCGGTCAGCGTAACGGTGCGGTTATCGCGTAAAAACAAGGGTTGACCTAAATCCTCTTCGAGGCGCTGGATCTGGCGCGAAAGCGTCGACGGGCTGACGTGCATCGCGCGTGCGCTCCTGCCGAAATGGCGACTTTCAGCAAGGTGGATAAATATTTTCAGGTCGCGTAAATCCATGGTCATCAGCCCTTGTTTCTACGTTGCATAAATTGCAACGTCACGTTGTTAATATATCAATTTAAGCAACGCATTTCCTGTCATATAGTGAGTTCATTATCGCAAGCAAGACACGGCTGGCGAACCTTATAAAAGCACAACACAACGACTACGGAGTACCACCACGATGGCTAATTATTTCAACACTTTGAACCTGCGTCAGCAGTTGGCGCAACTGGGTAAATGTCGTTTCATGGCGCGTGCAGAATTCGCTGATGAAGCAAGCTACCTCAAAGGCAAAAAAGTCGTCATCGTCGGTTGTGGCGCACAAGGCTTGAACCAGGGTCTGAACATGCGCGACTCCGGTCTGGATGTTGCTTATGCTCTGCGTGCTGAAGCTATCGCTGAGAAACGCGCTTCATGGCGTAAAGCGACCGAAAACGGTTTTAAAGTTGGCACTTACGAAGAACTGATCCCGCAAGCCGACCTGGTCGTTAACCTGACGCCAGACAAACAGCACTCTGCGGTTGTTAAGGCAGTTCAGCCAATGATGAAAGATGGTGCTGCGCTGGGTTATTCCCACGGTTTCAACGTGGTTGAAGTGGGCGAGCAAATCCGTAAAGACATCACCGTTGTGATGGTTGCGCCAAAATGCCCGGGCACTGAAGTTCGTGAAGAATACAAACGTGGTTTCGGCGTACCGACTCTGATTGCGGTTCACCCGGAAAACGATCCGAAAGGCGAAGGCATGGCAATTGCTAAAGCCTGGGCTGCTGCAACGGGCGGTCACCGTGCAGGCGTTCTGGAATCTTCCTTCGTCGCCGAAGTGAAATCTGACCTGATGGGTGAGCAAACTATTCTGTGCGGCATGCTGCAGGCCGGTTCCCTGCTGTGCTTCGATAAGCTGGTGGAAGAAGGCACTGACCCGGCATACGCAGAAAAACTGATTCAGTTCGGCTGGGAAACCATCACCGAAGCGCTGAAACAAGGCGGCATCACGCTGATGATGGACCGCTTGTCTAACCCGGCGAAAGTCCGTGCTTATGCGCTGTCTGAACAACTGAAAACCATCATGGCTCCATTGTTCCAGAAACACATGGACGACATCATTTCCGGCGAGTTCTCATCCGGCATGATGGCTGACTGGGCAAATGACGATAAGAACCTGCTGACCTGGCGTGAAGAGACCGGCAAAACTGCGTTTGAAACCGCTGCACAGTTTGACGGTAAAATTTCCGAGCAGGAATACTTCGACAAAGGCGTTCTGATGATCGCGATGGTGAAAGCGGGCGTTGAGCTGGCATTCGAAACCATGGTTGATGCGGGCATTATCGAAGAGTCTGCTTACTACGAATCACTGCACGAACTGCCGCTGATTGCGAACACCATCGCTCGTAAGCGCCTGTACGAAATGAACGTGGTTATCTCTGACACGGCTGAATACGGCAACTACCTGTTCTCTTACGCAGCAGTGCCATTGCTGAAAGAGTTCATGACAACTCTGCAAGCGGGTGATTTGGGCAAAGAAATCCCGGCGGGTGCGGTTGATAACGCGCAACTGCGTGACGTTAACGAAGCGATTCGTAACCACGAAATCGAAACCGTTGGCAAGAAACTGCGCGGCTATATGAAAGATATGAAGCGTATTGCTGTAGCGGGTTAAGTTGGCTGGTTAATATTCTCTCTAAAAAAAATCCCTGGTGAAAACACCGGGGATTTTTCTTTACTGGCTACCGATGAACTGCATTATACAACCCCTGTCTTTATGGGTAATTGCGGGGTGTTTTTCAATTAAAAGCAGTAATTCCCTCTTTTGCGATTCGGAGGGTTGTGCGGTGAATCTATTAAGCTGCAAAGTCCAACGGGCGACGGCTTCTGGCGTGAATTCGTTCGCTTTAATGTTGGTGTGAGAGAGCAGCAAAATCAGTTGATTCCATTCGTTAAAGCGGCGGGCTAGTGCAAAACAAAGTTCTGCGTGTTTCACCGTTGGCGCAGCCTCAAGGCTTTGCTGAATATCTGCCATGGTTAGGTAGAGCTTTAATTTAACAAATGTTTTAACCACCATTCTCGCGATTGTATACGATGGGTAAGTGAATGCTTTTAAAAGATATTCACGGGCGTCTTCCTGCAAGTTTCGCACTATCACCAGCAGCGCAGCCTTATACATTGCCACTGAGCTGCAATCCAGACTGTTTAACGCCAGCTCAATGACGTGCTCATATTTCTGCTCATCAAGGCCCAGCAATGCCGTGCCTCTTTCTTCGGCTTTGCGGGAATTGTCGTGAAATGCGGCGATATAACATTTGATCGGCGATACATCGCCAGCAGTCAGGAGCCTGGCCGCCCGTTTTCTTACTAGCTCGTTGCGATCCAGCAACAACGGTAAGAGTAACGATGGCGAAACAGGCAGTTTTTCCTCAACAATATAATGCAGCACCGCTTGTTTAATCGGTGCGTAGCTGTCTTTAAGCAGCCTGGCTATTCGTTCTGTTGTCACCATCGCGGGGCGCATCAACAATGCGTTGGTTGCCACTAACCTCACTACCGCGTCGTTGCTTTGTTTTGCGCGCTGAAAAAGCACATCTTCAGAGAAGATCTGATGCTCAAGCAGTACTCGCAGGGCTGCTCTGGCAACATTTTTATCTTGAGAAACCAATATATCTAATAGCACACCCCGGTTTTCAGAGAGTGCCAGGAAGTGAATAATTTGATTCACCAGCGACTGATGATCGTCACGCTTGCCGTCGAGCAGACGAAATAAATTGGGTAAGCAATTCGCCAGTGATTGTGCGTTTTCTGGTTTTATAAACCGCAAAATGCTCGTGCGGGCGGCCCTTCTGACCTGCATTGCCCAGTCATTTACCCTTTCAATCAGAGCTGGTAATGCCGGGACTGTCCCCATCAAACCCAGGCATAAAACGGCGCGTTCCCGAACGTGGCCGTTGTGATGTCGGGTTAATTGCTCAAGACGTTTTGCCAGGTCTGGCTCGGGCTTCTGCGAGTACCAAAAATCCCGGTTATTTGGCTCAGCCATAAATGCATCAAGCTGGCGCAGTAAGAATAATTCCGTTGCCATTAATTTAATCCTCAAACCATCACTGTTTTAAACAACAAGGCATCCAATGCCGCTGTGCCCTGCATCCGGCTTTCGGGAAGCAGCATTCGATCTTTATCAGTATTCAGCTCTTGCAGGATGAACTCGTGGATTCGTGGCCTGCGTGGGCCATATTTCGCTTCGCCTGCATTCTGTTTTACCTCCAGCAACTGGTGGATTTCCTCAAGAAGCAGGGGGTCAGTTACCGTTCCTTCCATTAATTGGTCGAAACGCACGGGTGGAAATCCTTTTCCTGCTTCCAGCCACTGCACTGCCAGTAAAGGCCGCAGCACATAGAAGTATTTTTTGAGGCGAACTTCATCTTCTTGTAGATAGCCGCGAAAGTTTTTGCGAGCCATCGAGAAGTAATGCCATCTTGCTCGCTGTGCCGAAAACCAATCTGGAACCTGTGCTCGTAGCGCATCCATACATTCATTGTCTTGTTCATAGACCAGCGGGGAGTGAAGCCACTCTTGTAACGTAGGGTTGGCGCTTTTTAACAGCCCCAGCGCTTTACGCCATTCCCAGCCGCAAACATCCAGCTCGCTGTCTATAGGCAGCTCAATCACATCACGCTGTGGCTCAACCCGCAAATACCACTCAGGTGGATGAACATAGAGAAATCGCACGTCATAATCGCTGTCTGGCGAAGCAAAGCCCCAGCCACGGCTGCCGGATTCGCAGGCATACAGCACGCGCACGTCGTGGCGTTTTTCGATATCCCGCAGCGCCTGTTGCACACGGCTACGCATAACCGCATCAACACTATTCAGTCCCGTTTTCATCTCTTATCCTTTTACACACACGACCTGGCGCAAAGTGTGAACAATTTCTACCAGCGAAGACTGCGCCGCCATTACTGCGTCAATATCTTTGTAAGCCATCGGTATTTCGTCGATAACGTCGCTGTCTTTACGGCATTCCACATGGGCCGTGGCGCGGATTTGATCCGCTACGCTAAAGCGCTTTTTTGCCTCTTTGCGGCTCATAGTACGCCCCGCGCCGTGGCTGCATGAGCAGAAGCTTTCTTCATTACCCAGGCCGCGCACGATAAAGCTTTTTGCCCCCATCGAACCGGGAATAATCCCCATCTGTCCTTTTTGCGCAGAGACTGCACCTTTACGTGTCACCAGTACCGATTCACCAAAATGAGTTTCCTGCTGCACATAGTTGTGGTGGCAGTTAACCGCTTCCTGCTGAGTGGTGAAGGGTTTTGTCACAATGCGCGAAAGTGCTGCCAACGTGTGTGCCATCATCACTTCACGGTTATGGCGGGCAAAATCCTGCGCCCAACTGACTGCCTCCATGTAATCCTCAAAATGCTGGCTCCCTTCTTCAAAGTAGGCGAGGTTACGATCCGGCAAATTGGCGATGTGCTGCTGCATATCTTGCTGTGCGAGCGAGATAAACAACGAACCGATGGCGTTGCCTACTCCGCGCGATCCGCTATGCAGCATTACCCAGACCTGCTGTGTTTCATCAAGGCACACCTCAATAAAATGGTTACCTGTTCCCAGTGTTCCGAGGTGCTGATAGTTATTGGTTTTCGCCAACTGCGGGTACTTATCCGTCAGGTGCTTGAAGCGTGGTGCCAGTTCGGCCCAGTGCTTGTCTACTTCTTGCGGAGGGGTTTCCCATGCTCCACGATCCCTTTTCGAACGGGTTGAAGTACGCCCATGTGGTACCGCCTGTTCGATGGCGCTACGCAAACCGGCAAGGTTATCCGGCAGGTCGCTTGCCAGCAGTGACGTCCGCACGGCAATCATTCCACAGCCAATATCAACGCCAACGGCCGCCGGGATAATTGCACCACGGGTGGGAATAACGCTGCCGATAGTCGAACCCTTACCCAGATGTACATCCGGCATTACGGCCATGTGTTTAAAAATAAAAGGCATTTTTGCTGTATACAGCAATTGCTCTTGTGCTCTGGGTTCCACAGGTACGCCCTGAGTCCACATTTTTATCGGCGCACCGTTGGTTTGATTCAAAAGTTGGTAATCGTTCAATATTTTGCTTTCCATAGTCTTGTCCCTTTTTGATTGTTGTCCCTGTAGATATAGCGAAAGCTGTGCCAATAACGAAAATAGCCATAAATATACTTTTAGTTATATGAAATTTAAGGATAAAAAATAATTACTTCGCTTGTGGTTAAATATCGCTTTGTAAGATATTTTATTTTTAAGGATATTGGTTTATATGAAGGGATAAAATGAAACGCAATGTTGTTATTGGCGTATTGGGGACCACGCTGGATAAACGAGGCAAGCGAGAAAATCGGTGGACGAAATGGCGCCCCACAATAGGGCTGTGCCAGCAGGATTGGCTAACGGTCGATCGTCTGGAATTATTGCACCAGCCTAAAGATAAAGGTATGGCTTTACAGGCTGCGGAGGACATTGGCAAAGTTTCACCCGCGACTCAGGTCGTGTTAAACGAAGTGGAGCTGAGTGACCCCTGGGATTTTGAAGTGGTCTACAATGCGTTGCTCGATTTTGCCAGCCGTTATCCTTTCGATACTGAATCAGAAGAGTATTTGGTACATATCACTACCGGTACGCATGTGGTGCAGATTTGCTGGTTCTTGCTGACAGAAGCACGCTATCTCCCGGCAAGACTGCTGCAAACGGCACCGGGGGAAAAAACCGATCGTGCGAACAGCCCCGAAGGAACGGCATCTGTCATTGATTTGGATCTCAGCCGCTATGCCACGCTGACCAGCCGTTTCTTGCGTGAACAGCAGCAGTCGGTCTCTTTCCTGAAATCCGGTATTGAAACCCGTAATAAAACGTTCAACACACTTATCGCTCAAATTGAACGAGTGGCGCTGCGCTCTGATGCACCAATGCTGCTGACTGGCCCGACGGGTGCCGGTAAATCATTTCTGGCGCAGCGAATCTACGCGTTGCGCGAATCCCGGCATCTGGTTAAGGGCAGTTTTGTTGCGGTGAACTGTGCCACGCTGCGCGGCGATAATGCGATGTCTACTTTATTCGGCCATGTGAAAGGGGCTTTTACCGGTGCGTTGCAAGCACGAACCGGGTTGCTTAGGGAAGCTAATGACGGTGTGCTGTTCCTTGATGAGATTGCTGAACTAGGGCTGGATGAACAGGCAATGTTGCTAAAAGCCATTGAAGAGAAAAAGTTCTTTCCCTTTGGCTCTGATAAAGAAGTCAGTAGTGATTTCCAGCTTATTGCTGGTACTCACCGCAACATGCAAGAGTGGATCGCGCAGGGCCGGTTTCGTGAGGATTTATACGCTCGTATCAACATGTGGACTTTTCGATTACCAGGACTTGCGGAACGCTGTGAGGATATCGCACCTAATATTGAATACGAATTACAGCGCTTTGCCCGTAATCAAAAAAGCCAGGTTCGCTTCGACAAAGGCGCAAAGGAAGAATATCTGGCTTTCGCGTGTTCTTCGCAAGCCACCTGGCGCGGTAACTTCCGTGAGTTGAGCGCCTCAATAGCGCGTATGGCAACGCTTGCAGAACAAGGGCGCGTGACAAAGGCGCTGGTTGATGAAGAGGTTGTCAGGCTGAAAACTAACGGGCAGGAACGAGGTTCAAGTACGGTATTTAGCGCCGTGCCCGAGCATATCGATCTCTTTGACAGACGTCAGTTGGAAACTGTTATTGAAGTGTGTCGCAACTCGCCTTCACTTTCAGAAGCGGGGCGACGGCTTTTTGCGGTGTCACGTGAACAAAAGAAACAACCCAATGACGCAGACAGGTTACGTAAGTATCTGGTGCGCTTTGGGTTGAGTTGGGATGACGTCAAAAATAGCTGAGTTAATTACGATACAGCACTTTGATGATGTGGTAACCAAACTGCGTGTGCAGCGGGCCGTATGGTTCGAGCAGCGGGCAGGAAAACACCACTTTATCGAACGCAGGAACCATCTGGCCCTGACGGAATTCACCTAAGTGACCGCCTTTTTTGCCTGATGGGCAGGTGGAATGCTTTTTAGCCAGTTTTTCGAAGTCGCCGCCATTCTGAAGCTGCGCCAGAATTTCCTGGGCCAGTTTTTCTTCCTTAACAAGGATATGCAATGCTGCTGCGGTTTTTGCCATGATAGTGCCTTGAGTCGCATGGATTAGGCTCGCTATACTACCACGCTCTTTTTCCCCTTCGTACCTTCCTGACTTCACTGAGTGACCTTATGCGTTTAAACCCTGGCCAACAACAAGCCGTCGAATTTGTCACCGGACCCTGCCTGGTCCTGGCGGGCGCAGGCTCGGGCAAAACACGTGTGATTACCAATAAAATGGCGCATTTGATTCGCGAATGCGGCTATCAGGCACGTCACATCGCAGCGGTCACGTTTACTAACAAAGCGGCCCGCGAGATGAAAGAGCGTGTGGCGCAAACGTTAGGGCGCAAAGAAGCACGTGGTTTGCTGATCTCCACTTTCCATACCTTAGGTCTTGAGATTATTAAACGCGAGTACGCAGCGCTGGGGATGAAGGCTAACTTCTCACTATTTGATGACACCGATCAGACGGCGTTGCTCAAAGAGCTAACCGAAGGTTTGCTCGAGGACGATAAGACTTTATTGCAGCAGTTGATCTCGACGATCTCAAACTGGAAAAACGATCTGATGACGCCTTCGCAGGCGGCTGCGCAGGCCAAAGGGGAGCGCGACCGAATCTTTGCTCACTGCTATGGCTTGTACGATACACATCTGAAATCCTGCAATGTTCTGGATTTTGATGATCTGATTTTGCTTCCAACACTGCTTTTACAGAGCAATGAAGAAGTTCGTGAGCGTTGGCAAAACCGCATCCGCTATTTGCTGGTGGATGAGTATCAGGATACCAACACCAGCCAGTATGAACTGGTGAAGTTGCTGGTAGGGGCGCGAGCAAGATTTACCGTGGTGGGTGATGACGACCAGTCGATTTACTCCTGGCGCGGCGCAAGGCCGCAAAACCTCGTCTTGCTAAGTCAGGATTTCCCGGCACTTCAGGTGATTAAGCTTGAACAGAATTACCGTTCTTCCGGGCGTATTCTGAAAGCGGCAAACATTCTGATTGCCAATAATCCACATGTGTTTGAAAAACGTCTCTTCTCTGAACTGGGTTATGGCACCGAATTAAAAGTAGTGACGGCAAACAGTGAAGATCATGAGGCTGAACGCGTTACTGGCGAGCTTATTGCCCATCACTTCATAAATAAGACTAATTACAAAGATTACGCCATTCTCTATCGCGGAAATTTCCAGTCGCGCGTGTTTGAGAAGATGCTGATGCAGAACCGCATCCCGTATCGCATCTCAGGTGGCACCTCGTTCTTCTCGCGACCGGAAATCAAAGACCTTCTGGCTTATCTGCGTGTACTGACCAACCCCGATGACGACAGTGCATTCATGCGGATAGTGAATACACCGAAGCGTGAAATAGGCCCGGCGACTCTGCAAAAGCTGGGTGCCTGGGCGATGCAGCGCAATAAAGGATTGTTTAGCGCCAGCTTCGACATGGGGTTGAGCCAGACGCTGAGTGGGCGTGGTCTGGAGTCGTTACAGCGCTTCACTCAGTGGTTACGCGATGTGGCGACTTTGTCAGAACGCGACCCCATTGCTGCCGTGCGCGATTTGATTCACGGCATTGATTATGAAAGCTGGCTATATGAAACCTCACCCAGCCAGAAAGCCGCCGAAATGCGCATGAAAAACGTCAATACATTGTTTAGCTGGATGACGGAAATGCTTGAGGGGTCGGAAATCGATGATCCAATGACGTTAACTCAGGTGGTCACTCGCTTTACGCTGCGCGATATGATGGAGCGCGGGGAGAGCGATGAAGAAGCCGATCAGGTTCAGCTCATGACGCTTCATGCTTCAAAAGGTCTCGAATTCCCGTATGTCTTTTTAGTCGGGATGGAAGAAGGGCTGCTGCCGCATCAGAGTAGTATCGATGAAGATAACATTGAAGAAGAGCGCCGTCTGGCGTACGTGGGAATTACTCGTGCGCAAAAAGAACTGACTTTTACGCTCTGCAAAGAACGCCGCCAGTATGGTGAGCTGATTCGCCCAGAACCCAGCCGTTTCTTGCTGGAATTACCACAAGATGATTTGCTGTGGGAAACGGAACGTAAAGTGGTATCAGCTGAAGAACGGATGCACAAAGGCCAGAATAATGTAGCCAACATTCGTGAAATGCTGGCAAAAGCACGTAAAAGCTGAGTTATTTGATAGTCAGCGACCAGTGGACATAGCTTTGCCACAGGCTTTCTTGTTCGAGTAATTCAGCTCCGAGTGGGTGGCATTCCAGCCACTTTTCGGGAAGCTCAAGAATTAAAGTTTCGCCTTCCACCTTCAGCGTAATATCCGGCAGAATGTCATCGCGACGGCGACTGGCGAAAATAATAGCCAGGCGTAACAGGCGGCAAAGATATTCTGCAATACGCGGTGGTACGGCATTTTGCTGGTGGAGAGACGAGAGATCAACGGGGTTTGTCTGGTTCAACATCAGTGTCGCCAGCAGTTTTTTCTGGGCTGGTGTATAACCCGGAAGATCGAGATTTTTCACCAGATAGGCGGCGTGCTGGGGCGCTTGCTTAAAGTCGACGCTCAGGCCAATTTCATGCAGCAGGGCCGCGCTGTCGAGCATTTCTACACTCAGTGGCGTCAGATTCCACGAATCCGTTACCTGGTTGGCTAGTGCCTGTGCCAGTTGCTGCACGCGTTCTGCTTGCCCGGTATCAACCATAAAACGACGCTGAATATTGCGTATGGTACGGCTGCGGATTTCCTGGTTAACGGACAAATGAAGCATTCCGTACACCAGACCTTCACGCAGCGCACCGCCAGCCAGCGTCATACAATTGATCGATAACTCTTCGAATATCGCGATTAAAATGGCGAGACCGCTTGGAAACACTAGGGCTCTTTCGAGCGTAAGCCCTTCAATTTCCAGCTCTTCGAGTCGCCCACATTGAATGGCTCTCTGCTTTAACTGCTGAAGCTTTGCAAGCGTAATTCGTTCGTCCATTCCCTGCGCCATCATGATTTCTTGCAAGGCTTGTACGGTGCCTGAAGCGCCAACGCAGACTTTCCAGCCATGATGTTTTAACCGATCGCAAATCGGCCTGAGAACCTCTTTTGCAGCGGTTTCGGCAGCATCAAAGTTTTCTTTTGCCAGATTTCGATCGCTAAAAAAGCGTTCAAGCCAGGTTACGCAACCCATTGATAAGCTAAAGAGTGCGGTTGTTTGCGCCCCCGAGCCTGTCACCAGTTCCGTGCTGGCACCACCGATATCAACCACTAAGCGCTGATCGGCACCGCCCGTCGTATGGGCAACACCCTGATAAATCAGGCGTGCTTCTTCTTCGCCGCGGATGATTTGCACCGGACAACCGAGGATTTTTTCAGCCTGCTGGATGAATTCATTGGCGTTGGTAGCCAGGCGTAGTGTCGCGGTGGCGACAACTCGAATTTGTGACTGAGGGATATCTTGTAGACGTTCAGCAAATAAGCGCAGGCATTGCCACCCGCGCTCCATCGCTTCGCGTGAAAGCGTATTGTCGCTGCTTAAACCAGCAGCAAGGCGTACTTTCCGTTTAATCCTGGCAAGGGTTTGTATGCTCCCCGCCACCTCACGTACAACCAACATATGAAAGCTATTTGAGCCTAAATCAATTGCTGCATACAGCGAGGTGGAGCTGAGCATAAATTTTTAACCTGTGCGACGACGATTACCACGGGAGGCGCCACCATTACGGCGAGGACCGTTACCCGGACGGGAACGTGTCAGACGCTTTGGTGGAGGAAGTTCGCTTAACAGTGCTTCAGTTTTGTACTTACTGACTGGGATTGAGTGACCGATATAGGTTTCAATGGCAGACAGGTTTAACGCATAGTCTTCACAAGCAAGGCTGATGGAATGGCCACTTTCGCCAGCACGACCGGTACGGCCAATACGGTGAACGTAGTCTTCGCAGTCATCCGGTAAATCGTAGTTGAAAACATGAGTGACAAGCGGGATGTGTAAACCACGAGCGGCAACATCGGTTGCAACTAAGATGTCGAGATCGCCACGAGTGAATTCATCAAGAATGCGCAGACGTTTTTTCTGAGCCACATCGCCGGTTAACAGACCAACACGATGCCCATCAGCAGCCAGATGACCCCAGATATCTTCACAACGGTGTTTGGTGTTAGCAAAGATAATGGCACGGTCTGGCCACTCTTCTTCGATTAGCGTCTGTAACAGGCGCATTTTCTCTTCGTTAGAAGGGTAGAACAGCTCTTCCTGGATGCGGTGACCGGTTTTTTGTTCCGGTTCAACTTCCACGTATTCCGCGTTGTTCATCTGTTCGAACGCCAGTTCACGCACACGGTAAGATAAGGTGGCAGAGAACAGCATGTTCAGGCGTTGGGTAACAGGAGGCATGCGGCGGAACAACCAACGAATATCTTTAATAAAGCCGAGATCGTACATACGGTCAGCTTCATCAAGCACCACAACCTGAATTGCACCTAAGTTGATGTGGTTTTGTTTGGCATAATCAATCAAACGGCCAGTGGTACCGATAAGAATATCAACACCGCTTTCCAGCACTTTAAGCTGTTTGTCGTAGCCGTCGCCACCATAAGCCAGGCCGAGTTTCAGGCCGGTCGATTGTGCAAGTGGCTCTGCGTCAGAGTGAATTTGTACTGCCAGTTCACGAGTCGGTGCCATGATTAAAGCACGCGGCTGGTTCACCTGGCGATTCTCTGGAACCGGGTGAGAGAGTAAATAATGGAACGTTGACGTTAAAAACGCCATCGTTTTGCCAGTACCGGTTTGCGCCTGCCCTGCAACGTCACGATTCGCTAGTGTCAGCGGTAGTGCCAGTGCCTGAATTGGGGTGCAGTTATGGAACCCTTTATTTTCAAGGGCTTCAATCACCTTAGGGTGCAGGGCGAAGTCGGAAAACTTCTGTTCGGTCAAATGTGTTTTGCTCATAGTGTGGTAGAATATCAGTTTACTATTGCTTTACGAAAGCACATCCGTTGAAATAAACGGGGTGAAATAAAGTCACCCCAAGTTGGTTGAGGCTACACCAACAAGGTAGACATAATCCTGCGGAGTAGAACATGAGCGATAAAATTATTCACCTGACTGACGACAGTTTCGACACGGACGTGCTAAAAGCTGATGGGTTGATCCTGGTTGATTTCTGGGCAGAGTGGTGTGGTCCATGCAAGATGATCGCCCCGATTCTTGATGAAATCGCTGATGAATATCAGGGCAATCTGACCGTTGCTAAACTGAACATCGATCAGAACCCGGGCACCGCACCGAAATACGGTATCCGTGGTATCCCAACTCTGTTGCTGTTCAAGAATGGTGAAGTGGCTGCGACCAAAGTTGGTGCGCTGTCTAAAGGCCAGTTAAAAGAGTTCCTCGACGCTAATCTGGCATAATGGAATCTCAGCCGGTGCGTGCGGGTTCGCAATTTTTTGTGAGCTGCTGGACGCCCGGCGTCAGTCATGCTAAGTTACTTTTACTGCATTTTGAACTTGTCTTGTAGTTTGAATCTTTGTATTACCCAATGCTTCCAGTTAACTTTCACTAAGACGCTGTTTTACAGTGAACATATGGTCGCAAAATCGATTTCGGGCATATCACCCATTCCGTCGTGTCGTTTCAGTTCTGCGTTTTTCCTATGACCAGACAGCGATAAGACATGTGGTGGTGGCCATTAAACAGGCATGGATGATCCTGCCATACCATTCACGATCATGTTCGAGATTTACCCCGAGTTTAAGAACCCACCATTATGAATCTTACCGAATTAAAGAATACGCCGGTTTCTGAGCTGATTACTCTCGGCGAAAATATGGGGCTGGAAAACCAAGCCCGTATGCGCAAGCAGGACATTATTTTCTCCATCCTGAAGCAACATGCTAAGAGTGGTGAAGATATCTTTGGTGACGGTGTGCTGGAGATATTGCAGGACGGATTTGGTTTCCTCCGCTCTGCAGACAGCTCCTACCTCGCCGGTCCTGATGACATCTACGTTTCTCCCAGCCAAATCCGCCGTTTCAACCTCCGCACAGGGGATACCATCTCCGGTAAGATTCGCCCGCCGAAAGAAGGTGAGCGTTACTTTGCACTGCTGAAAGTAAACGAAGTCAACTATGACAAACCGGAAAATGCGCGTAGCAAAATCCTGTTCGAAAACTTAACCCCGCTGCATGCGAACTCTCGTTTACGCATGGAACGTGGTAACGGTTCTACCGAAGACTTAACCGCACGCGTACTGGATCTGGCATCGCCAATCGGTCGCGGCCAGCGTGGCCTGATTGTGGCACCGCCGAAAGCCGGTAAAACCATGCTGCTGCAAAACATCGCTACCAGCATTGCGTATAACCATCCTGATTGTGTACTGATGGTTCTGCTGATTGACGAGCGTCCGGAAGAAGTGACCGAGATGCAGCGTCTGGTTAAAGGTGAAGTTATTGCTTCTACCTTTGATGAGCCAGCCTCGCGCCACGTTCAGGTTGCCGAAATGGTCATCGAGAAAGCAAAACGTCTGGTTGAGCACAAGAAGGACGTAATTATTCTTCTCGACTCCATCACCCGTCTGGCTCGTGCCTACAACACCGTGGTACCGGCATCAGGCAAAGTGTTGACCGGTGGTGTGGATGCTAACGCCCTGCATCGTCCAAAACGCTTCTTCGGTGCGGCTCGTAACGTGGAAGAGGGTGGTAGCCTGACTATCATCGCAACGGCTCTGGTTGATACCGGTTCTAAAATGGATGAAGTTATCTACGAAGAATTTAAAGGTACCGGCAACATGGAACTGCATCTGGCGCGTAAAATCGCTGAGAAGCGTGTGTTCCCTGCCATCGACTATAATCGTTCTGGTACCCGTAAAGAAGAATTGCTGACTACCCAGGAAGAACTGCAGAAAATGTGGATCCTGCGTAAAATCATCCACCCAATGGGTGAGATTGATGCCATGGAATTCCTCATCAACAAGCTGGCGATGACGAAAACCAACGAAGACTTCTTCGATATGATGAAACGCTCGTAAGCCATAAAAACTCGGGGAACGCCACGCTTAGTCGTGGCGTTTTTCTTTTCTGGTATATACGATATAGAATCAACTATCACGGTTAAGCATCAACCGTGGCAATGGATGCCATGATGTTATTAGTCGCAACGCTTGGATAGTGTTGTTTAAATAATAAACGGGTTGTTCAGGGATTCGATGTATATAACCATTGGACGGGGCAGACTTCGATTGAGTTTTCCTTGACCTTTTATTTTGCAGAGAGCTTGCACTGTGAATTTAATCACCGCTGGAACTGACCTGGTAAGTATTTTTTTATTCACTACCGTTTTTCTTTTTTTCGCTCGTAAGGTGGCAAAAAGAATCGGTCTGGTAGATAAACCAAACTTCCGCAAACGCCACCAGGGACTCATCCCTTTGGTCGGAGGCATTTCTGTTTATGCCGGGATCTGCTTTACTTTCCTGATTGCCAATTATTACATCCCACACGCATGGCTTTATTTGACCTGTGCCGGGGTACTGGTGTTCGTCGGTGCTCTGGATGATCGCTTTGATATCAGTGTAAAAATTAGAGCCTCGATTCAGGCATTAATTGGCATTGTTATGATGGTTGTCGGGAAATTATACCTGGTCAGCCTTGGGTATATATTTGGTTCCTGGGAAATGGTTCTCGGCCCATTCGGTTATTTTTTAACCCTGTTTGCCGTCTGGGCTGCAATAAACGCCTTCAATATGGTTGATGGTATTGATGGCCTGTTGGGTGGGCTTTCTTGCGTATCCTTTGCAGCAATGGGAATCATCCTTTATTTCGATGGGCAATTGAGCCTGGCGATGTGGTGCTTCGCAATGATTGCCGCCATCTTGCCTTATATTCTTTTAAACCTCGGGATACTTGGACGTCGCTATAAAGTATTTATGGGGGATGCGGGTAGCACGCTCATCGGATTTACGGTTATCTGGATCCTACTGGAAACCACTCAGGGTCAAACTCATCCAATCAGTCCAGTCACTGCTTTGTGGATTATTGCTATTCCTTTGATGGACATGATTGCCATTATGTACCGCCGTTTACGCAAAGGCATGAGTCCATTCTCCCCAGACCGCCAGCATATTCACCATTTAATCATGCGTGCTGGGTTTACTTCCCGTCAGGCTTTTGTGCTTATCACAGCCGCAGCAGCATTGCTTGCGAGTATTGGCGTGGCTGCTGAATATATTCATTCCATACCCGAGTGGGTAATGTTGGCATTATTCTTGCTTGCATTTGTCCTATATGATTATTGCATCAAACGCGCCTGGAAAGTGGCTCGTTTTATAAGACGCCATAAGCGTCGGCAACGTAGAAACAGCAGTAGCATTTCTTAATTCTGAATGTAATTGGGGAAGTGATGAAACAAAACGTGCCAGGAAATAACCCGGGAATGGTAGACAACGAGTTGGACATTCGTGGTTTATTCCGGACACTTTGGCAAGGGAAGCTGTGGATTATTGGCGTGGCAGCTTTGTTTGCTGCCGTAGCGCTGATCTATACTTTCTTTGCCAAGCAGGAGTGGAGTGCTAACGCGATAACCGATCGTCCAACCGTGAATATGCTGGGTGGTTTTTATTCTCAGCAGCAATTCCTGCGCAATCTTGACCTCAGATCTAACATGTTGCCGGTCGATCAGCCGTCGGTGATGGATGAAGCTTACAAAGAATTCATCATGCAGCTGTCTGCTTACGATACCCGTCGTGATTTTTGGCTGCAGACTGACTATTACAAACAACGTCAGGTTGGCAATAGTAAAGTGGATGCCGCGCTATTGGATGAAGTCATTGATAACATTCAATTTACTGCTGGTGATGCCACCCGTAACACTAGCGATAGCGTGAAGCTAATTGCTGAAACTGCCGCTGATGCTAACAACTTGCTGCGCCAATATGTCGCTTTTGCCAGCCAGCGTGCGGCAAGCCATCTCAATGAAGAACTGACGGGGGCCTGGGCTGCTCGTACTGTTCAGATGAAAGCGCAAGTTAAACGGCAGGAAGCAGTAGCGAAGGCAATTTTTGACCGCAAAGTGCACAGTGTCGAGCAAGCGCTGAAAATAGCACAGCAGCAAAATATTTCTAAAAGTGAAACAGAAGTTCCTGCCGACGAGTTACCAGATTCTGAAATGTTCATGTTAGGACGTCCTATGTTGCAAGCACGCCTTGAAAGCTTGCAAGCGGTAGGTCCAGACTATGACATCGACTATGACCAGAATCGAGCCATGCTGTCGACGCTGAATGTTGGGCCGACGCTCGACGCTCGCTTCCAAACCTACCGCTATTTACGTACCCCTGAGGAACCTGTGAAGCGTGATAGTCCGCGCCGGGCATTCTTGCTGATTATGTGGGGTATGGTTGGGGCCCTGATTGGTGCTGGTGTGGCATTAGCCCGCCGTCCAAAATTGTTATAACGCCCTCACCCGGTGAAAGCTCGATGGACGGCTTTCACCTTTTTTAATTAAAGAGAATCGCTGTGAAAGTGTTAACTGTTTTTGGCACGCGCCCAGAAGCCATTAAAATGGCTCCACTGGTTGATGCGTTGGCAAAAGACCCGTTTTTTGACGCAAAAGTCTGCGTGACAGCACAGCATCGCGAGATGCTGGATCAAGTGCTGAATCTATTTTCTATCGAGCCGGATTATGATTTAAACATCATGAAACCGGGGCAAGGGTTGACGGAAATCACCTGCCGCATCCTCGAGGGACTAAAGCCGATTCTTGAGTCATTTAAGCCGGATGTGGTTCTGGTACATGGCGATACCACAACGACACTCGCCACTAGTCTTGCTGCATTTTATCAGCGTATTCCCGTTGGGCATGTTGAAGCGGGTCTGCGTACTGGCGACCTGTACTCCCCGTGGCCAGAAGAAGCGAACAGAACCATTACCGGGCATCTGGCGATGTATCACTTCGCGCCAACAGAGAATTCCCGACAAAACCTCTTACGTGAAAATATCAGCGACAGTAAGATCTTCGTTACCGGTAATACGGTGATTGATGCGCTGATTTCCGTCCGCGATCGCGTGTTGGCTGATGATAGCTTGCGCAGCTCTTTGGCGGAGTGTCATCCGTTCCTCGATAACAGCAAAAAACTGATTCTGGTTACCGGTCACCGCCGCGAAAGCTTTGGCGATGGTTTTGAACGTATTTGTCACGCGCTGGCTGAAATTGCTAAAGAAAACAGCGATGTTCAGATTGTTTATCCTGTGCATTTGAATCCAAATGTTAGCGAGCCTGTGACGCGTATTCTTGGTGATGTTAAAAACGTGGTGCTGATCGACCCACAGGAATACTTGCCGTTTGTCTATTTAATGAACCATGCCTACCTGATTCTGACCGACTCCGGTGGTATCCAGGAAGAAGCGCCATCGCTGGGAAAACCCGTATTGGTGATGCGTGATACTACAGAGCGCCCGGAAGCGGTTGATGCAGGAACCGTTCGTTTGGTGGGTACGGATACTCAAGAGATTGTCCGCCAGGTAACGCGTTTGTTGAAAGACCAAAACGAATACGAAGTGATGAGTCGGGCACATAATCCTTACGGCAACGGTAAGGCCTGTGAACAAATTTTGGCTGCATTGAAGAAGAATCAGGTGACACAACAATGAGTTTTGCAACCATCTCTGTGATTGGTCTTGGCTATATCGGATTACCTACTGCGGCTGCATTTGCCTCTAAACAGCAACACGTCGTAGGGGTTGATATCAACCAACATGCTGTAGACACCATAAATCGTGGTGCTATTCACATCGTTGAGCCTGACCTGGATAAGGTGGTCAAAACTGCTGTGGAAGGTGGTTTTTTACGCGCCAGTACCAGGCCAGTTGAAGCTGATGCTTTTTTGATTGCGGTGCCAACGCCATTTAAAGGCGATCACGAACCGGACATGGTTTATGTTAAAGCTGCCGCCGAGTCCATCGCTCCCGTCCTCAAGAAAGGGGCTTTGGTGATTCTGGAGTCCACTTCTCCGGTCGGTTCAACCGAGCAAATGGCGCAATGGTTAGCCGAACTTCGCCCTGACCTGACATTCCCTCAGCAGGCTGGTGAAGCAGCAGATGTTAACGTGGCTTACTGCCCGGAACGAGTATTGCCAGGCCAGGTGATGGTTGAACTTATCAAAAACGATCGGGTTATTGGCGGCATGACGCCAATCTGCTCGGCTCGTGCCAGCGAACTGTACAAAATCTTCCTGGAAGGTGAGTGTGTGGTGACGAACTCCCGCACCGCTGAAATGTGTAAGCTCACTGAAAACAGCTTCCGCGATGTGAATATTGCCTTCGCCAACGAGCTGTCGCTGATTTGTGCCGCACAAGGGATTAACGTCTGGGAATTAATCCGCCTGGCGAACCGCCACCCGCGCGTCAATATCTTGCAGCCGGGTCCGGGTGTTGGTGGGCATTGCATCGCGGTTGACCCATGGTTTATCGTCGCGCAGAACCCAGAGCAAGCACAGTTGATCCGTACCGCGCGTGAGGTCAACGATGGCAAGCCGCACTGGGTTGTCAACCAGGTGAAAGCCGCCGTAGCTGACTGCCTGTCAGAAACAGGAAAGCGCGCCAGTGAAATCACTATTGCCTGCTTTGGCCTTGCGTTTAAACCTAACATTGACGACCTGCGTGAAAGCCCTGCCATGGAAATCGCTGAGCTTCTCAGCACCTGGCATAGTGGTAAAACTCTGGCAGTTGAGCCCAATATTCACCAGCTGCCGAAAAAACTGCTCGGACACTGTGAATTAGCCACTACGGATGAAGCCCTTTCACAAGCTGACGTGTTGGTGATGTTAGTCGATCACCTGGCATTCAAAGTTATTCCGGGTACACAAGTTCAGCAACGCTGGATTGTTGATACCAAAGGAGTCTGGCGCTAGTTCTCGCCAGACGCAGATGAAGCCGATGACGTCTAACTCTGTACCCGTTCACGCAAGAATTGAATCTCTCGACTGGGAGAACCAATTCTTTGCGGTGAATAGCGGAATTCTTCGTTTTGAAGATGACGCGCCCTTGCTGACTCCACCACTCCTTGCGGCGTTTACCCGTGTGCAGGCAAAAATCGCTACCCAGCAAACCCTCTTGCTTGATGGTTTGCAGCAACTCGGTTTTAAACTGGTTGAAGGAGAAGTCGATCTTGCACTGAAAGTTGGCACGCAACATGCTCCATCTTCTCTACAGCTAGCCACAGATGCGGATATCCCTGTATTACGGGATTTAGCCGCTAAAATTTTCACACAAAGCCGTTTTCGTGCGCCCTGGTATCAACCAGCTGATAGTGGAAATTTCTATGCACAATGGGTTGAAAATGCAGTGCTTGGTACTTTTGACCACGAGTGCCTGATATTGAAAAATGGTGATGTGATACAAGGCTTTGTCAGCATGCGCCAACTCAATGAGCGCGAGGCGCGTATTGGTTTACTGGCGGGACGTGGTGTGGGTGCCGAATTGATGGATACCGCGCGTTTATGGTGTCAGCAGCGTGGGTTACAAACGCTGCGCGTGGCTACACAAACCAGCAATACCGCAGCTCTGCGACGTTATATTCAAAGCGGTGCCAACATAGAAAGCACCGCCTTCTGGTTATACAGGTGAAAAAATGATTCCATTTAATGCTCCGCCAGTTGTAGGTACGGAAATCGAATACATGCAGGCTGCGATGGGTAGCGGCAAGCTCTGTGGCGACGGTGGTTTCACCCGTCGCTGTCAGCAATGGATGGAGCACCGTTTTGGCAGCAAAAAAGTGCTGCTGACACCTTCTTGTACCGCATCGCTGGAAATGGCCGCGTTGCTGCTGAATATTCAGCCCGGCGATGAAGTGATTATGCCAAGCTATACCTTTGTTTCTACAGCGAATGCCTTTGTTCTACGTGGCGCCAAAGTTGTCTTTGTTGATATTCGCCCGGACACCATGAACATCGACGAGAAGCTGATTGAAGCAGCCATCACCGAGAAAACGCGAGCCATTGTTCCGGTTCATTACGCGGGTGTTGCCTGCGAAATGGACACCATTATGGCGATTGCGACAAAACATAAACTCTTTGTGGTGGAAGATGCCGCGCAGGGTGTGATGTCGACCTACAAAGGCCGCGCCTTAGGGACAATCGGCCATATTGGTTGTTTCAGCTTCCATGAAACCAAAAACTACACTGCCGGTGGCGAAGGGGGAGCGACGTTGATAAACGACGCTTCACTTATCGAACGCGCGGAAATTATTCGCGAAAAAGGCACCAACCGCAGCCAGTTCTTCCGTGGGCAGGTCGACAAATACACCTGGCGCGATATTGGTTCAAGCTACCTGATGGCAGACCTCCAGGCTGCATATCTTTGGGCGCAACTGGAAGCCGCTGAAAAGATTAACCAACAGCGCCTGAAACTGTGGCATGCCTATTACGACGCGCTTGCACCACTGGCTAAAGCCGGGCGAATCGAATTGCCATCGATTCCAAAAGACTGTGTACAGAATGCGCACATGTTTTATATCAAGCTGCGTGATATCGAAGACCGCAGCGCGCTGATTGCGTATCTCAAAGAGGCAGAAATTATGGCGGTGTTCCATTACATCCCATTACATGATTGCCCGGCTGGCGAGAAGTTTGGTTACTTCCACGGCGAAGACCGTTTCACCACACAAGAAAGCGAGCGCCTGCTGCGTTTGCCACTGTTCTACAACTTGTCTCCAGCGAACCAACGTACCGTTATCAATACGTTGCTAAGCTTCTTCTCCTGATATGTCACTCGCGAAAGCCTCAGTGTGGACCGCAGGGTCCACACTGGTAAAAATTGCTGCCGGTTTGCTGGTGGTGAAACTGCTTGCGGTGGCATATGGCCCAGCTGGCGTCGGTCAGGCGGGAAACTTCCGCCAGATGGTCACGGTATTGGGCGTGCTTGCCGGCGCGGGGATCTTCAACGGCGTGACAAAATACGTCGCGCAGTATCACGATCAGCCCGAGCAATTACGCAAGGTTATCGGCACGTCGTCGGCGATGGTGTTGGGTTTCTCAACACTTTTAGCCATCATTTTTGTGGTTGCAGCAAAGCCCATCAGCCTTGGTTTATTTGGGCATGAGAATTACCAGGGATTAGTGCGTCTGGTGGCGTTAGTGCAGATGGGTATCGCCTGGGCGAACTTGTCGTTAGCCATCATGAAAGGTTTTCGTGATGCGCCTGGTAACGCGCTGGCACTGATTGGTGGCAGTCTTATTGGCGTGATGGCGTATTACCTTTGTTATCGCCTGGGCGGATATCAGGGGGCGTTGCTGGGGCTTGCGTTGGTGCCTGCGTTGGTACTTATTCCGGCAGGCATCATGCTGGTTCGCCGCGAGCACGTACCATTTGGCTACCTGAAACCGCAGTGGGATAAAGTTTACGCCAGTAGCCTTGGTAAATTCACGATCATGGCGCTGATCACCTCTGTGACGCTCCCAGTGGCTTATGTCATGATGCGTAACCTGCTTGCTGCTCACTACAGTTGGGAAGATGTCGGGATTTGGCAGGGCGTAAGCAGCATTTCGGATGCCTACCTGCAATTCATCACCGCTTCGTTTAGCGTTTATTTGCTGCCAACGCTTTCACGCTTAACCAACAAAACCGACATCAGCCGCGAGATTGTTCGTTCTCTGAAGTTTGTTCTGCCTGCGGTTGCGGCGGCAAGCGTCACCGTCTGGCTGTTACGCGACTTTGCTATCTGGCTGCTTTTTTCGCATAAATTCATTGCGATGCGCGATCTTTTTGCCTGGCAACTGGTGGGCGATGTGCTGAAAGTGGGCTCATATGTGTTTGGTTATCTGGTGATAGCCAAAGCCTCGCTTCGCTTCTATATCTTGACTGAAATCAGCCAGTTCACATTATTGACCGGTTTTTCACATTGGCTTATACCTGCGCATGGTGCCTTGGGGGCCGCGCAGGCATATATGGCAACGTACATCATTTACTTCACGCTCTGTTGCAGCGTTTTCCTCATTTATCGTAGACGAGCATGACGACACTGATTCACGTTTTGGGATCGGATATCCCACACCATAATCAAACGGTACTGCGCTTCTTCAATGACGCACTGGCTGTTTCAAATCTGCATGCCCGCCAGTTTATGGTGGTGTCAAAGGACGACGCTTTGCTTTCCGCTTTTCCGGCACTTACCGTAACGCTTTACCCAACTAAAAAAGCGCTGGCGCAGGCCGTGGTGGAAAAGGCGCGGGCTAATCGCCAACAACGCTTTTTCTTCCATGGGCAGTTTAACAGTGCGCTATGGATTGCCTTGCTGACCGGTGGTTTGAAGCCCACCCAGATGTACTGGCATATTTGGGGCGCTGATCTTTACGAGGCCTCGAAGAGCCTCAAGTTTCGGGTATTTTATCTGCTGCGCCGTATTGCGCAGGGGCGGGTGGGGCGAGTTTTTGCCACGCGCGGCGACCTGAACTACTTCCATAAACGTCACCCGAATGTAGCTGGCGATCTGATTTATTTCCCGACGCGCATGGATTCGTCGCTGAATACTTTGGACCCTGGTGACGTGATAACCGGCAAAATGACACTGCTGGTGGGCAATTCTGGCGATCTTAGTAATCAACACATTGTGGCGTTGAAAGCGATTCATGCCCAGTTTGGCGACACGGTACGCGTGGTGGTTCCGATGGGCTATCCCGCTAACAACGATGCGTATATTCATGAGGTACAGCAAGCAGGCCGAGCGTTGTTCAGCGAAGAGAACCTACAAGTGCTGACGGAAAAAATGGACTTCGACGACTATCTGGCGCTGTTGCGTCAATGCTCGCTGGGATATTTCATTTTTGACCGCCAGCAAGGAATCGGCACGCTTTGCTTGCTGATTCAGGCGGGCATTCCGTGCGTGTTGAGTCGCAAAAACCCGTTCTGGCAGGATATGGCTGAACAGCATATTCCCGTGCTCTTTGCTGGTGACACACTGGATGAGTCGATCGTCCGCGAAGCGCAGCGTCAACTACGCTTACTGGATAAACAACAAATTGCCTTCTTCAACCCTAATTACATTGACGGCTGGAAACGGGCGCTGGACATCGCTTCGGGAGAAACCGCATGAGTATGCTGCAATTTGGCGGTTTGTTTGTGGTCTGGTTCTTATCAGTGATGTTCATTGGCACGTTAACGTACCAGGAATTTCGCCGGGTGCGTTTCAATTTTAATGTGTTCTTCTCGCTGCTTTATCTGCTGACATTTTTCTTTGGCTTCCCGTTTACCTGCACGCTGGTGTTCCGCTTCGGCGTGGCGGTCGTACCGGCCGATGTGTTGCTACAAGCACAACTTGCAGCAGTCTGTTTCTACGGTATCTACTATGTTGCCTACAAAACGAGGCTGCGTGCGAAGAGAACTGAAACGGTGCGCCGTCCTGTCTTTACCATGAACCGGGTCGAGACTCATCTGACGTGGGTGATGTTGATGGTGGTGGCGCTGGTCAGTGTTGGCATCTTCTTTATGCATAATGGTTTTTTGTTATTTAAGCTGCACTCCTACAGCCAGATTTTCTCCAGTGAAGTGTCGGGCGTTGCGTTAAAGCGCTTCTTCTACTTCTTTATCCCCGCCATGCTGGTGGTCTATTTCCTTAAGCAAGATGGCCGCGCCTGGATGTTCTTCCTGGTCAGCACTGTAGCGTTTGGCTTGCTGACTTACATGATTGTTGGCGGGACTCGCGCCAATATCATCATCGCGTTCGCCATCTTTTTGTTCATCGGTATTATTCGCGGTTGGATTTCGCTGTGGATGCTGGCGGCGGCTGGCGTCTTCGGTATCGTCGGCATGTTCTGGCTGGCATTGAAACGCTACGGTCTCAATGTGAGTGGTGATGAAGCGTTTTATACCTTCTTGTACCTGACGCGCGATACCTTCTCTCCGTGGGAAAACCTGGGATTACTGCTGCAAAATTACGACAAAATTGAATTCCAGGGGTTGGCACCGATAGTACGTGATTTCTATGTCTTTATTCCGACATGGCTGTGGCCCGGTAGGCCTGGTATTGTACTGAATAGTGCGAACTACTTTACCTGGGAAATTCTCAACAACCATTCTGGCCTGGCGATTTCACCAACCTTAATTGGCTCGCTGGTGGTGATGGGCGGTGTGTGGTTTATCCCGTTGGGCGCAGTGGTAGTGGGGCTAATCATCAAATGGTTCGACTGGTTGTATGAGCTGGGGAATCGGGAAACCAACAAGTACAAAGCAGCCATTCTGCATAGTTTCTGTTTCGGGGCGATCTTTAACATGATTGTTCTGGCACGAGAGGGCCTGGATTCCTTCGTCTCACGCGTTGTATTTTTCCTGATGGTATTTGGTGCCTGCTTGCTGCTGGCTAAACTGCTCTACTGGTTATTTGATAGTGCGGGGCTGATACATCAACGGTTAAGACGTTCCCCGCAAGCTGTCTCAGGCACCCAAAAAGCATCACAAGGAATATCATGAACCGACTGACTACCGCCCCTTCCTATGCCATTCGCGGTCTGAACCTTCTGGGCTGGCGCGATATGCAGCATGCTTTGGATTACCTCTACACAGAAGGAACACTGCGTAGAGGTACGCTGGTGGCGATTAACGCAGAGAAAATTCTTGCCGCAGAACGTGAGCCGGAAGTGCGAACGCTGATCGAAGCCGCGGAATACAAATACGCCGACGGAATTAGCGTGGTGCGTTCCATTCGCAAAAAATTCCCTGGAGCGGTTGTGTCACGAGTGCCTGGTGCTGACCTATGGGAAGCTTTGATGCAGCGTGCGGGGCAAGAAGGTACACCAGTTTTCCTCATTGGCGGCAAACCAGAAATACTGGCGCAAACCGAAGCCAAACTGCGCGAACAGTGGCAGGTTAATATTGTCGGTTGCCAGGATGGTTACTTCAAAGCGGAACAGCAAGCGGCTTTGTTTGAACGTATTCGGGACAGTGGCGCGGCTATTGTGACGGTAGCGATGGGGTCGCCGCGGCAGGAAATCTTTATGCGGGATTGCCGTAAGGTTCATCCTGATGCGTTATATATGGGAGTGGGTGGTACCTACGATGTGTTTACCGGCCATGTGAAGCGTGCACCAAAGATATGGCAGAACCTTGGTCTGGAATGGCTTTATCGTTTGTTGTCGCAACCGAGCCGCATCACACGCCAAATAAAGTTGCTGCGTTATCTGGCCTGGCATTACACCGGTCGGTTATAAAACGCTACCCGACACACCGTTAAAGTGAGTTTTACGGCTGAATTTGGCTGGATAATCATCAGAATGTGCAAAGCATAACCAAATGCGCATTTTATTTAAATAAGCACTAGACAGGTGGGCATGAAGCCCGTAATATCCGACCCCGCAACGGCGCTATGCGCCCGTAGCTCAGCTGGATAGAGCGCTGCCCTCCGGAGGCAGAGGTCTCAGGTTCGAATCCTGTCGGGCGCACCATTAATTGAATGGCGCTGGAGCTGCGGCGGTACTTCTTCTTAGGAAGGTAGACCGCGCGAAAAGATTTACAGTGGTGGCTATAGCTCAGTTGGTAGAGCCCTGGATTGTGATTCCAGTTGTCGTGGGTTCGAGTCCCATTAGCCACCCCATTAATTTAGTGATATTGCGAAGGTGGCGGAATTGGTAGACGCGCTAGCTTCAGGTGTTAGTGTTCTTACGGACGTGAGGGTTCAAGTCCCTCTCTTCGCACCATCTCTAATTTAAAAGCAGTAAGAAGTAAAAGCAGTATTTCGGCGAGTAGCGCAGCTTGGTAGCGCAACTGGTTTGGGACCAGTGGGTCGGAGGTTCGAATCCTCTCTCGCCGACCAAATTCAAGAAAGCCCAATCGAAAGATTGGGCTTTTTTACGTCTGTAGTTTGCCGTTTCGTAGGTCGGATAAGCGCAGCGTCATCCGACACCCTTGCGAAAACAGTCCATCTCAATCCCAGTCTCTTATTCGCGACATTCCTGCTTTTGTTGTCGCCGTTTGGTGACTATTAACTCATTGATAAAAATGAATAATACCAGGATTGAGTTTATGTGTCTCTAAACAGAGACACTATTGCGGAAAACCTAAAGTCCAGACAAAACCCATCAGCTGCCAGTGCTATCAACGATAACAACATGAATACCAAACGATTATAGGTTCATGGCAATTATGGATTCAAACCTGGCACACATCGTGCAATAATATACAGGTAGATGCTCATTCCACTTCTTATGTTTGCTTAGGCTTCATAAACCCAGGAATGACGCAGAGCCGATTACGGTGCTTATCGTCCACCGACAGATGTCGTCTTTCAGACCTCATCCGACACCATGGACATAACGTTGAGTGAAGCACCACTTAGTTGTCATACAGACCTGTTTTAACACCTGCCAATTGGCAGGTGTTTTTTTTTGCATGCAGTAAGGGAAAGCGAGAAAGGGAAAAGGGCGAAAGATTTCGCCCCTGGGATCTACGGATTAGGATTATTTTGCAGAGTTAACAACAGGCCATCGCGACGCATGGTCGCGGCTTCCTCAGGTTGATGCAGCCTGTCCAGGCAATCAGCCAGCCAGGCGTAATCAAACGCATCAGGGCGTTGTTTAATGGCTTCGCGGAAGGCCTCGCATGCTGGCTGCCACTCACCGTGCTTCATCAGCAACTGGCCGAGAGTGCTGTACAACAACGGACGATCGCCTTGCGTTTTAATCTGCTGGCGAAGGGCTTTCTCGAGTTGCTCTGGGTTTCCAGATTTCAAACGCGGCATCAGTAACACCAGGCGTTCGTCAAACTGGCGTTTCAGGCCATCGAGAATGATTTCCTGCGCGGCGTCATGATCGTCACATTCAATCAGATGCTCTGCCATAGCGACCTGCAACACTGTCTCGTGGCGCGTTTTACGGCTTTGGTTTTTCCACCAGCTTTTCAGGCCATCGTTACCTTGATCTGCCATTGCCTGATCCATCAACCCAATCCATGCCTGGCGCTGAAGCTCTGCACGATGGGCTTCATCACTCACCTGAACTTTGTTCATTGCCGGTAAAATATCAAGCAGCGAGCCCCATGCTCCGGTACGGACATAGGCCATTTCAGCCAGACGCAGAACTTCCGGATGACGCGGAGCGGTTTCCAGCAATTTATCTACACCATGACGCGCCGCGTGATTCTCGTTACGAGCCAGTTGCAGGCGCACGCGAGTAATTTCTACCGGTAATTGATCGTGGTCTGCCAGTTCAGCTGCACGTTCTAGATGCTGATTTGCCCGGACTTCATCACCGCGCTGTTGTGCCGCTTCGGCTGCCAGCAAATAGTTCACCACTGGTTGTTCCGCATGATCGGCATTTTTCAGCATCAGCTTCTCAACCTGCTGGTAATCGCCTTCTGCCAGTTTCAGCAATGCCGCTTTGGTTTGCTTACGCGCACGGCTGCTTTTACGCCCTACGAACCAGCCACGAGTACGGGCACCGGTGCGGAAAACACGACGCAGCACCCATTCAATGGCAAACAGCACAACCAGACTTAAGATCAGAATGATCACCAGACCTGTGACGCTGGTTTCCACGTTGTAATTATCTGTCTGGATCAGCACATAACCCTGATGGCCCGCCAGCATTGGCCCGAGCACGATCCCGGCGATCAACAGCAGAAAGAGTAATAAGACTTTAATCATGCTTATTCTCCTTGAGTGGGTGCGGGAACCGGTGCAGGCGCGGGTTCAACTGGGGCAGGGGATGCCGTGCTGGCTGCGGGCTGGGCGAGTAAATTGCGTACCCGAGTCTGCATCAGCTTTTCCAACAGCGGCTGGCTTTCCAGCGTTTGCGGCACATCCATATTGATGCTTTGCTGGCTCAAAGAATCCAGTTCATCAAGGAACGACTTGGTGACGCTGTCATTGGTATCGTAATAAGCCCGAACCCATGTGGAGACATTCTCCAGCGATTGCTTATAGGTTTCATCCTGATGACGTGGAACAGCTTGCGCAGCAACCAGCAGACGTGAGCGGATATTCTCACGCAGATAAACATCCTGATTTGGTGCCAGCAGTGGCACCGCCGTTTCATCGCGACGGCGGATAGTAATGAAGCTATCCATAAAGTTGTGCCAGCTTTTTGCCAGGTTTTGACGCCATTCTGTGACAGTGCTTGAGAGCTCGTTACCGTCAGAGTCCATCGGCGTGTCATCGGTATTATTATCCGCAAGACGCAGGTTATCGACTTGATTAGATAGCTGATTTAGCTTGAGGATAATCCCGTCGTAATCCACCTGAGTAATCGCGGACAACGCAGAAATATCATCCGTTAGCGCACGGCGAGCAGCCAGCACGCTCGGGTCATTCATATCCGCAAGGCTGGCATCTGCACTTTTCAGAAGTGCTGCCGCGGTGGTGACATCCTGATCGCTCCACAGTTTTCGCCCTGCCAATTTCACCAGGAAATCGGACTGCGCTAGCAACCAGGTTTTCGCATCACTCCCGGAAATGGTCGCCACTTTTTGCTGCACTTCCTCAAGCTCACGCGCCAGATTCGCTTGTTGGCGATTCGACTCTTCGAGAGCAGACGCTTGCTGCTTGATAGTGGTTTCCAGCGTGGATTGCTGCTGTTCTTGCTGCTTTTGCAAGGCGATTAATTGTGTTGCCAGCGCATCGGTATTGGCAGTTTGCGCCGCCGACTGATGCTTGCCATAACTGTAAAGACCGCCACCTAACGCCAGCGCAATAGCAATGGCGATAGCACCCAGCGCAATTCCGGCAATACCACTACGATTTTTTTGTGGTGGTTGTTCTGGAAGCGGTGCGCTTTCCAGCCCTGGTTTGGTCTCTTCAACCATGGCGGAGTTAGTCTGTTGTTCCGTCATTGTGGCGTCCCATGTTATTGATTTATTGTAACGCGCGAAGCAGCGCATCATTGTCTGCGTTATCGGCGACCCGAATATCCTGCCAGCCCAGATCCCGGGCAAGGTCTGCCAGACGCTCACTAACAACTAATAGTTGGCAGTGTAGTAACCAGTTCTTTCGATACCATTCGGGAACGAGAGCATAAAGCTGTTGTAGCATTTCACCACTCGTCACGACCAGCGTTGAAACTCCACGTTCGCGCCAGCGAAAGGCTTCTTCCGTTCCGTCATAAATTCTGGCATTTCTTTGATAACATTCGCAGAAAGTGACTTCTGCACCGCGCGCTGTCAGCGTTTCGCCTAACAGTTCACGGCCACCATTGCCGCGTAAAATGAGTGCACGTTTACCAGCAACATTCTGTAATTCAGGTAATTGTAGCAAGACTTCCGTTGTTTCCCTGTCTTGCGGATAGCGAACCGGCAAATGGCTCACGGTATGAAACGCTAACGCAGTGGTGCGCCCAATAGCAAACCAGGCAAGATTTGCAGGCCATGGCATACCATTTTGGCTTAATTGCGGCTGGGCGTACTGTATGACGTGTTGTGATAACACGAACACCGGATCGCCTGTGGACAGGCTCGCTAGCATAGACGGCAGTTTGTCCAACTGCCGACCAGGGGAAAACTCGATGAGAGGGAAGCTATACGCCACCTGCCCCAGTGCGCGCAGTCTGCTCACTAACTCGTCCCCTGCTGGGGAAGGGCGGGTGACAAGGATCGTCATGCCGGGGCATCTCCGTCATAAACCGCGGCCAGAATTTCACGGGCTCCTTTATCAAGGAGTTCTTCCGCAAGAGAAATTCCCATCACTTCGGCCTCTTCTGGTTTACCACGGCGCTCACCACGAACCAGGATTGAGCCGTCTGGTGCGCCCACTAATGCTCGCAGCCAGAGCTCACCGTTAATCAACTCGGCATAACTGCCGATTGGCACCTGGCATCCGCCCTCAAGACGCATGTTCATGGCTCGTTCTGCGCTGACGCGAATCGCGGTTTCTTCATGATTCAGCGACTCAAGTAACTCTTGAGTGCGTATGTCGTCAAGACGGCACTCGATTCCTACTGCCCCCTGACCCACAGCAGGCAGGGATACTTCTGCTGGCAAGGCGTAGCGAATACGTGATTGCAGCCCCAGTCGATTAAGCCCGGCAACCGCAAGAATAATTGCATCGTAGTCACCGTTATCGAGCTTGCCCAAACGAGTCCCGACATTACCGCGTAATGAGCGAATGACCAGGTCTGGGCGGCGCTCAGCAATCTGGCACTGGCGGCGGAGGCTGGAAGTGCCGACTACGCTGCCAGCAGGCAGAGAGTCGAGGTCGGTGAAATTATTGGAAACAAAAGCATCACGCGGATCATCGCGCTCGCAAATGGTCACCAGACCCAGGCCTTCAGGAAACTCGACTGGCACATCTTTCATGGAATGTACTGCGATATCCGCGCGCCCTTCAAGGAGTGCAAGTTCTAACTCTTTGACAAACAATCCCTTGCCACCTACTTTCGCTAGCGGTGTATCAAGAATGATGTCGCCACGCGTAACCATTGGCACCAGTTCAACCGTGAGCTGGGGATGGTTCGCCTCGAGGCGTTGTTTGACATAATGTGCTTGCCAGAGTGCTAATGGACTTTGGCGGGTGGCAATTCTTAATACATTGTCTAACATTGCTAGTTACCGTAATTATCGTCCCTGACCATCCTACCACTCTTCACAGAAGACTGTCAGTTTCAACGGTTTTGCGGAAAAGAGGGACGTCTTTCGTATTATGGAATATAAAGCAGGGAGCCGGTAAGGAACTTGGCGCGTAGCGCATCTTTCTTTACGGTCAACCAGCAAGGTGTTAAATTGATCACGTTTCCAGCAATTCTTTGCCTTGTCGTTTATAATAGAGGCAACAACCGGGAAACGGGTTTTTTCGAAATACTGAAACCATCAGGCGATATGTCTTGTACCTCTATATTGAGACTCTTAAACAGAGACTGGATGCCATTAACCAACTGCGTGTAGATCGCGCACTTGCTGCCATGGGGCCTGCTTTTCAACAGGTCTACAGTCTTCTGCCAACATTGCTACATTATCATCACCCGCTGATGCCAGGTTACCTTGAGGGTAACGTTCCACACGGCATTTGCATTTACACGCCTGATGAAACCCAACGCCACTACCTCAACGAACTCGAATTGATGCGCGGCATGCCGCCGCAGAAAACCGAATCTGGCGAATTACCGATCACTGGCCTCTATTCAATGGGCAGCACATCGTCCGTTGGGCAAAGCTGTTCTTCCGATCTGGATATTTGGGTTTGTCACCAGTCATGGCTCGATAACGACGAGCGCCAGTTGCTGCAACGTAAATGTAGCGTACTGGAAAGCTGGGCCGCCTCTTTAGGCGTTGAAGTCAGCTTCTTCCTGATTGACGAAAACCGCTTCCGCCACAACGAAAGTGGTAGCCTGGGCGGCGAAGACTGTGGTTCAACACAACACATCTTGCTGCTTGATGAATTCTACCGCACCGCAGTGCGCCTGGCCGGGAAACGTATTCTCTGGAGTATGGTTCCGGGTGATGAAGAAGATCATTACGACGATTACGTGATGAGCCTCTACTCGCAGGGTGTGCTCACGCCAAACGAGTGGCTCGATCTCGGTGGTTTAAGCACCCTTTCGGCCGAAGAGTACTTTGGTGCCAGCCTGTGGCAGCTTTATAAAAGTATCGACTCCCCTTATAAAGCGGTGCTGAAAACACTGTTGCTGGAAGCTTATTCCTGGGAATACCCGAACACTCGTTTATTGGCAAAAGACATTAAGCAGCGTTTGCATGATGGCGAGATAGTCTCCTTTGGGCTTGATCCTTACTGCATGATGCTGGAGCGTGTGACTCACTACCTCACGCAAATAGAAGATACCGCACGTCTGGATTTAGTTCGCCGTTGCTTCTATCTCAAAGTGTGCGAAAAACTTTCCCGTGAACGCGCCTGCGTAGGCTGGCGTCGTGAAGTCTTGAGCCAACTGGTCAAAGACTGGGGTTGGGACGAGCCACGTCTGGCGATGCTGGATAACCGCGCTAACTGGAAAATTGACCAGGTTCGGGATGCACACAACGAGTTGCTTGATGCGATGATGCAAAGCTATCGCAACCTGATTCGTTTCGCGCGCCGTAATAACCTGAGCGTCAGCGCAAGCCCGCAAGATATCGGGGTGTTGACCCGTAAATTGTATGCCGCGTTTGAAGCGCTGCCAGGCAAAGTCACGCTGGTTAACCCGCAGATCTCCCCTGATTTGTCAGAACCGAACCTGACCTTTATTCATGTGCCGCCAGGCCGTGCTAACCGTTCAGGCTGGTATCTCTACAACCGTGCACCAAACATGGATTCCATCGTCAGCCATCAACCGCTGGAATATAACCGTTATCTTAATAAGCTGGTGGCCTGGGCCTACTTTAATGGCCTGCTGACTTCCCGCACCCGTCTGTTTATTAAGGGCAACGGTATTTGCGATTTGCCAAAACTTCAGGAGATGGTGGCTGACGTTTCGCACCACTTCCCGTTGCGTTTGCCTGCGCCAAGCGCGAAAGCGTTGTACAGCCCATGTGAAATTCGCCATCTGGCAATTATTGTGAACCTCGAATACGACCCGACGGCGGCATTCCGCAACCAGGTCGTGCATTTCGATTTCCGTAAGCTGGATGTGTTCAGTTTCGGGCAGCAGCAGCAGTGCCTGGTGGGCAGCGTTGACTTGCTTTATCGCAACTCCTGGAATGAAGTGCGTACCCTGCATTTTAACGGTGAGCAATCGATGATTGAGGCGCTGAAAACCATTCTGGGCAAAATGCACCAGGATGCTGCGCCACCAGATAGCGTGGAAGTATTCTGCTATAGCCAGCATCTGCGTGGGCTTATTCGCACGCGTGTTCAGCAACTGGTTTCGGAATGCATCGACTTCCGTTTATCGAGCACTCGCCAGGAGCCTGGGCGCTTTAAAGCGCTGCGTATTTCTGGCCAAACGTGGGGGCTGTTCTTCGAGCGCCTGAGCGTTTCAGTGCAAAAACTGGAGAATGCAGTCGAATTCTACGGCGCGATTTCGCACAACAAACTTCATGGCCTGTCAGTGCAGGTTGAAACCAACCAGGTTCAGCTACCGTCAGTGGTCGATGGGTTTGCCAGTGAAGGGATCATTCAGTTCTTCTTTGAAGAAGCGAGTGAGGACCACGGCTTCAATATCTATATTCTTGATGAAAGTAACCGCGCAGAGGTTTACCACCACTGCGAAGGAAGCAAAGAAGATTTAGTGCGTGACGTGAGCCGTTTCTACTCTTCGTCACACGATCGCTTTACCTACGGTTCAAGCTTTATCAACTTCAACTTGCCGCAGTTCTATCAGATTGTGAAAGTAGAGGGGCGCTCGCAGGTTATTCCGTTCCGTAACCAGGCTATTACAGCAGCGACGCCAGCTAATCATGACGACAGCAATACGCCGCTGCTTCAGCAGTACAGCAACAGCTAGCTAAAACTCACAGGCTCGCCCGCTTGCTGCGTGCAAGCTTCTTCCAGCAACGCCCAAAACTCAGCGCCGCTGCGATCGCAAATCCACTTATCGCCCTGCAAATTAAAATGGTAACCGCCGTTTTTGGTTGCCAGCCAGACCTGATGCAAAGGCTCCTGGCGATTAATAATAATCTTGCTGCGGTTCTCAAAACTCAGGCTCAGTACGCCACCGTTGATTTCACAGTCAATATCGCTGTCACCATCCCAGTCATCCAGGCGTTCTTCGATTGTTGACCACAGACCGTCGGCCAGGCGATGAAATTCACTGTCATTCATATCTGTTTCTCAGTTGTTCGTCTTCACGGCAGTATAGCAACAGTCGCGAAGAGAAAAGAGTATTGCTTTTCAGGGATCACCTGCGATGATAGAAGGCAGAATATTGGATTACAGGCATCTCAATAATGAAGAAAATTTTCTGCCCACTGGCATTTATGCTGGCACTTTTCAGTCTTTCTGGCTGCGGTCTTAAAGGTCCTCTGTACTTTCCACCTGCCGATGGCACAACCAAACCCACGAGCCAGGTCACTCCTGTAAAACAGCAGCAACCGGCGACCCCAGACCGAAATAACCGTGGTACGGATAACGCACCGACTCAGGTTGCCTACTAGCAAACTATTGATAAGTAGCCGCGTATATGGAGCAGAAGATGCAGTTTTCGAAGATGCATGGCCTCGGTAATGACTTTATGGTCGTCGACGCGGTGACTCAAAACGTCTATTTCTCCCCGGAGCTGATTCGCCGTCTGGCTGACAGGCATTTGGGAGTAGGGTTTGATCAGTTGCTAGTGGTTGAACCGCCTTATGATCCTGATCTCGATTTCCATTACCGTATTTTCAATGCCGATGGCAGCGAAGTTTCCCAATGTGGTAATGGTGCACGATGTTTCGCGCGATTTGTGCGCCTGAAAGGGTTGACTAACAAACGCGATATTCGCGTCAGCACCGCCAATGGCCGCATGGTTCTCAGTGTGACTGAAGACGAACTGGTGTGCGTAAATATGGGGGAGCCGAATTTCGAACCCTCTGCCGTACCGTTCCGCGCAAACAAAGCAGAAAAGACCTATATTATGCGTGCTGCCGAACAAACCATTATGTGCGGCGTCGTATCGATGGGTAACCCGCATTGCGTTATTCAAGTCGATGATGTGACGACAGCGGCCGTGGAAACTCTGGGGCCAGTGATGGAAAACCATGAACGTTTCCCGGAGCGAGCGAACATCGGTTTTATGCAGGTTGTCACCAAAGAACATATCCGCCTGCGTGTGTATGAACGTGGTGCCGGAGAAACACAAGCTTGTGGCAGTGGCGCTTGCGGCGCAGTTGCTGTGGGTATCTTGCAAGGAATACTTGCGGAACAGGTTCGCGTAGAGCTGCCTGGTGGCCGTCTTGATATCGCCTGGAAAGGGCCGGGAACTCCGCTGTTTATGACCGGTCCGGCGGCCCACGTCTATGATGGATTTATACATCTATGAAGAACGCCGAGGAACAGCAAGAAGCCGTACTGGAACTGGATGACCGTATGGTGGCGGAATATCTGCTGCGTCATCCTGATTTCTTTATTCGGAACGCTCAGCATGTAGAACAAATGCAGGTGCCACACCCGGTTCGTGGCACCGTTTCGTTGGTTGAATGGCATATGGCGCGTAGCCGTAACCACATCAATTTTCTTGAGGAAAACATGACCCTGCTGATGGAGCAGGCGAGTGCCAACGAAGGGCTGTTTTACCGCTTACTGAAGTTGCAAGGCCGGCTGGCCTCCGCCACCAGTTTGCAGGAAATGTTGAATCGTCTGCACCGTTGGGCGCGTGAAATGGGCCTCGCGGGCGCAAATGTGCGTCTTTTTGCCGATCGCTGGCGGATTGGTGCCCCTTCTGATTTCACTCACCTGGCGCTGAATCGACAGGCTTTCGAGCCGTTGCGTATTCAGCGTCTGGGCGACAGGCAACATTATCTCGGGCCGCTAAATGGCCCTGAATTACTGGTTGTTTTACCGCAGGCTAAAGCTATCGGTTCGGTTGCTGTTTCTTTGATGGGCAGCGATGCGGATTTAGGCGTGCTGGTTTTCAGTAGTCGCGATCCTCAACATTATCAGGATGGACAAGGTACACAACTCCTTCATGAACTGGCGCTGATGTTGCCAGACTTGCTGGAGCGCTGGGTCGAACGAGTATGACGGCCTCTCCGCTGCAATCTTTAGTCGATGGTTTCCTGCGCTACCTGAAAGTAGAGCGCCAGTTAAGCCCGCTGACACTTCTCAATTATGGCCGCCAGCTCAGCGCAATAATCGCTCTGGCGGGCGAGATGAAAATGAGTACCTGGCAACAGTGTGACGCCGCAGCGGTGCGTTCAATCACGGTTCGCAGCCGCAAGGCTGGCCTCGGCCCATCAAGCCTCGCATTACGTCTTTCCGCACTGCGCAGTTTCTTCGACTGGTGTGTCAGCCAGGGCGAACTCAAAGCCAATCCCGCAAAAGGGATAACCACGCCGAAAGCTGGCCGCCATCTACCCAAAAATATCGATGTTGATGACGTTAGCCGTCTGCTGGATATCGATATCAACGATCCGCTTGCGGTGCGTGACCGCGCCATGCTGGAAGTGATGTACGGCGCGGGTCTGCGCCTTTCAGAGCTGGTTAATATGGATTGTCGCCATATCGACCTCACCACGGGCGAAGTCTGGGTGATTGGTAAAGGCAGCAAAGAACGACGCGTGCCGGTGGGGAAATCCGCTGTTAGCTGGGTTGAGCACTGGCTCGATCTGCGCGAGCTTTTTGGCCCGGACGACGACGCGCTATTTCTCTCTAAACAAGGGAAGCGTATCTCGACGCGCAACGTCCAGAAACGCTTTAGCGAGTGGGGAATAAAACAGGGGCTGAACAGCCACGTGCATCCGCACAAACTGCGTCATTCGTTCGCCACGCATATGCTGGAATCCAGTGGGGATTTGCGCGGCGTGCAGGAATTATTGGGCCACGCCAACCTTTCGACCACACAAATCTATACCCATCTCGACTTCCAGCACTTAGCCACAGTGTATGATGCTGCGCATCCACGCGCTAAACGAGGGAAATCGTAATGCACTTTTATCGCCCGTTAGGGACTATTGCCGCGCTCACATTTGATCTCGACGACACGTTGTACGACAACCGCGCGGTGATTGAACGTACCGAACGTGAATCAATGAGCTTTGTGCAGAATTACCATCCAAAGCTTAACCATCTTCAACGCCCTGATTTTTTGCGCATCCGTCATGCGCTGCGGCTTGCAGAGCCGGATATTTATCACGATGTGACCGAATGGCGCCGCCGTGCAGTTGAACAAGCCATGCTGGACGCGGGCTTGTCAGCAGATGAAGCTGCCGCTGGCGCACTGGCTTGTATGGCGAATTTCGCCCACTGGCGCAGCCAAATCGACGTACCGCAAGAAACGCACGATACATTAGCGAAACTCGCTGAAAAGTGGCCGCTGGTGGCGATCACCAACGGTAACGCCGAACCGCATCTTTTTGGTCTCGATCATTACTTTAAGTTTGTGTTACGCGCTGGCCCACATGGCCGCTCCAAACCATTTAACGACATGTATCACCTGGCGGCAGAGAAGCTGGATGTGCCGCTTGCTCATATTCTGCATGTTGGCGATGACCTGACGACAGACGTCGCCGGAGCCGTTCGTTGCGGGATGCAGGCGTGCTGGATAAACCTGCGTGATGGCAACCTGATGCAGATAGATGACAGCCGCTTATTACCACATCTGGAAATTTCGCAGTTGGCATCCCTCACCGCGCTGATATAATCAACAAGTCTGTATAAAATTCCAGTATATTTTTATCTCCTCAACGGCGGTGCCAATGGACGTTTCTTACCTGCTCGACAGCCTCAATGACAAACAGCGCGAAGCCGTCGCAGCCACGCGAAGCAACATGCTAGTGTTGGCCGGGGCGGGCAGTGGTAAGACACGCGTATTGGTGCACCGTATCGCCTGGTTGATTAGCGTGGAAAACTGCTCGCCGTACTCCATTATGGCGGTGACGTTTACCAACAAAGCGGCAGCAGAAATGCGCCACCGTATCGGCCAGTTGATGGGCACCAGCCAGGGCGGCATGTGGGTCGGGACTTTCCACGGTCTTGCGCACCGCTTACTGCGCGCGCATCACATGGATGCCAACCTACCGCAGGATTTCCAAATCCTCGATAGCGAAGATCAGCTGCGTTTGTTAAAGCGCCTGATCAAAGCCATGAATCTCGATGACAAACAGTGGCCTGCACGCCAGGCGATGTGGTTTATCAACGGCAAAAAAGACGAAGGTTTACGCCCTCATCACATTGAAAGTTACGGCAATCCGGTTGAGCAAACCTGGCAAAAAATTTACCAGGCTTATCAGGAAGCGTGCGATCGTGCGGGTTTGCTGGATTTTGCCGAGCTGCTGCTGCGCGCGCATGAATTGTGGCTGAACAAACCACACATTCTTAACCACTACCGCGAGCGCTTTACCAACATTCTGGTGGATGAATTCCAGGATACCAACAGCATCCAGTATGCGTGGATTCGCATGCTGGCGGGTGAAACGGGCAAAGTGATGATCGTCGGTGACGATGACCAGTCAATCTACGGCTGGCGCGGCGCGCAAGTTGAAAACATCCAACGTTTTCTGACCGACTTTCCTGGCGCACAAACCATTCGCCTTGAACAAAACTACCGCTCGACCAACAACATTCTGAATGCTGCCAACGCCCTGATAGCCAACAACTCTGGTCGTCTGGGTAAAGAGCTATGGACGGATGGCAGTGACGGTGAGCCGATCTCACTGTATTGCGCATTTAACGAATTAGACGAAGCGCGTTTTGTGGTTAACCGCATCAAAACGTGGCAGGAAAGCGGCGGTGCGCTTGAGCACTGTGCGATTCTCTATCGCAGTAACGCCCAGTCGCGTGTACTGGAAGAGGCGTTATTACAGGTCGGTATGCCATACCGTATCTATGGCGGCATGCGCTTCTTCGAACGCCAGGAAATCAAAGATGCGCTCTCCTATCTGCGCCTGATTGCCAACCGTAACGACGATGCGGCGTTTGAACGCGTGGTTAACACGCCAACGCGTGGCATCGGTGACCGCACATTAGACGTGGTGCGCCAAACGTCGCGCGACCAGCAACTGACAATGTGGCAAGCCTGCCGTTTGTTGCTGCAGGAAAAAGCGCTGGCGGGGCGTGCTGCTTCTGCTCTGCAACGCTTTATGGAGCTTATCGACGCGCTGGCACACGAAACCATCGATATGCCGCTGCACGTCCAAACCGATCGGGTGATTAAAGACTCGGGTTTGATGATGATGTACGAGCAGGAAAAGGGCGAGAAAGGCCAGACGCGCATCGAAAACTTAGAAGAACTGGTCACGGCAACGCGCCAGTTCAGCTATCAGGATGAAGATGAAGACTTGATGCCGTTGCAGGCATTCTTGTCTCATGCAGCACTTGAAGCCGGCGAAGGGCAAGCCGATACCTGGCAAGATGCGGTGCAATTGATGACGCTGCACTCGGCGAAAGGGCTGGAATTCCCGCAAGTGTTTATCGTCGGCATGGAAGAAGGCATGTTCCCAAGCCAGATGTCGCTGGATGAAGGTGGCCGCCTGGAAGAAGAACGCCGCCTGGCGTATGTTGGCGTGACGCGTGCAATGCAAAAACTCACACTGACCTACGCTGAAACCCGCCGCCTGTATGGCAAAGAGGTTTATCACCGCCCGTCACGCTTCGTTGGTGAACTGCCAGAAAACTGCGTCGAAGAAGTCCGCCTGCGAGCCAGCATCAGCCGCCCGGTCAGCCATAAACGCATGGGCACGCCAATCTCTGAAAATGATTCTGGCTTTACCCTCGGGCAGCGTGTGCGCCATGCCAAATTTGGTGAAGGGACGGTCGTTAACCTTGAAGGCAGTGGTGAACATAGCCGAATCCAGGTGGCATTCCCTGGGCAAGGGATTAAGTGGTTAGTCGCCGCTTATGCGCGACTGGAAACGGTGTAAGTTAGCGAAATAACTCATCGTTTTTCACGCTTTTGCTACCTTATAAATATCACCTTAGTTTATTAGCCTATGGTGTCCCGTTGCGTGTTGACGCCATATTTTTGCTGGCGTAACATGCGCGCACGATTACGCTAAGAGGACACTCGCCTTGGACACACCCAGTAAATACTGGCTCAATAACCTGTCATCCAGGTACAACTTCTAAGGCTATCCTCGTATGCTGATAGCCTTAGTGGTTGTCGGCGACCTCATATCTCGTATATCCCGTCGCAATGAGTCAGACTTTTTAATGGTCTGAAACCTCGTTAGTTTCTGTCTGTGTGCCAACCGAACTGTCCCTGATATTTTTTGCATTGGGAGTACCGGTCATGCTGAGCGCATTTCAACTGGAAAACAATCGTCTGTCCCGTCTTGAATTAGATGAGACCGATAACCTGAGCAATTCTGTTTGGGTTGATTTGGTCGAGCCTGAAGAGAGCGAGCGTCAGCGCGTGCAAACGGAACTTGGTCAAAGCCTGGCAACCCGCCCGGAACTGGAAGACATCGAAGCATCCGCTCGTTTCTTTGAAGACGAAGACGGCCTGCACATTCACTCATTCTTCTTTTACGAAGATGCCGACGATCACGCGGGCAACAGCACCGTGGCATTTACCATTCGTGAAGGCCGCCTGTTTACGCTGCGTGAACGTGAATTACCGGCGTTTCGCCTTTATCGCATGCGCGCCCGTAGCCAGAGCATGGTGGACGGCAATGCTTACGAACTACTGCTCGACCTGTTTGAAACCAAAATCGAACAGCTGGCAGACGAAATCGAAAACATCTATAGCGATCTGGAAAAACTCAGCCGCGTGATTATGGAAGGGCACCAGGGCGATGAATACGACGCCGCACTTTCCACACTCGCAGAGCTGGAAGATATCGGCTGGAAAGTCCGTTTGTGTCTGATGGATACCCAACGCGCCCTGAACTTCCTGGTGCGTAAAGCGCGTTTGCCGAGCGGCCAGCTTGAGCAGGCGCGTGAAATCCTGCGCGATATCGAATCCCTGCTGCCACACAACGAATCGCTGTTCCAGAAGGTGAACTTCCTGATGCAGGCGGCGATGGGCTTTATCAACATCGAGCAGAACCGCATCATCAAGATCTTCTCGGTGGTATCGGTCGTTTTCCTGCCGCCAACGCTTGTGGCATCCAGCTACGGGATGAACTTCGAGTTTATGCCTGAGTTGAAACTGAGTTTCGGTTACCCGGCGGCGATTATCGTGATGATTCTCGCGGGCCTGGCACCGTATCTCTACTTCAAGCGCAAGAACTGGTTGTGAAATTGTCGGGTGGCGCTGCGCTTACCCGACCTACAAAACCATTTGATCGTAGGGTGGATAAGCGACAGCGTCATCCACCGTTAGGCTATTTTGCGCAACTTACGCTGGGTATAAACCGCATCAAGAATAAATAACGCCAGCGCTGCCCAAATAAACCCAAAGGTCAGCAACTTATCTTTGCCTATTACTTCACCGTAGAACGTTACTGCCAGCAGGAACATTAGCGTCGGGCCAATGTACTGGAAGAAACCCAGCGTCGAGAGGCGCAGGCGCGTTGCCGCAGCGGTGAAACACAGCAATGGGATCGTTGTTACCACGCCCGCAGCAATCAGCAGTAAGTTCAGCGACAGTGAGTTTTGCCCCATATGGCTGGTCGAACTGTCTGCGATGCCAAACAAATAGATGGCGGCAATCGGCAGCAACCACAGCGTTTCCACCAACATTCCGGTTTGCGCATCCACGGCAATTTTCTTACGCACCAGCCCGTAAAATGCGAAGCTGAACGCCAGACCAAGTGCGATGATCGGCAGCGAGCCAAACGTCCAAAGCTGAACTAAAACCCCACAGGCCGCCAGTGCCACGGCGACCCACTGCATGCGACGGAAACGCTCACCAAGGAAAATCATCCCCAGCACCACGTTAACCAGCGGGTTGATGAAGTAGCCGAGGCTGGCTTCCAGCATGTGATGATTATTCACCGCCCAGATATACAGCAGCCAGTTGCCGCCAATTAGCACCGCAGAAACCGCCATCGCCAGCACCTTTTTACGGTTCTGACAGGATTTTTTCACCTGCGGCCACTGGCGGCTAATGCTTATCAGCGCCACCATAAAGAAGAAAGACCAGATGATGCGATGAGTGAGGATTTCATCAGCCGGTACATCCTGGATCAGTTTGAAATAGGCGGGTGCAATGCCCCAAATAAAATACGCGATAAGTGCAAGAATCACGCCCTGGCGGGTTTGTTTCGCATCCATGAAATAAACTCTGAGAAAAATAGTGTGCAAATAGTAACAGGATTTATCTTCTCACCCCACCATGTAGGTCGCCGTGGCGCTGGCGATATGTAGCTTATCTTCGTTGTGTAACTCCACACGGGCAACCGCTACCTTATTCCCGGCACGTAGCAGGCTGCTGCTGGCGGTAAAGCGTTGCCCACGTCCCGGACGTAAATAATCGACGCGCAAATCGATAGTGCCCATTTTTGACAGGCGTTGGCGCAGCTCTTCTTCGTTAATGCTGTCGTGGCGCGTAAGCGTACTACCGACGCAAACCAGGCCTGCCGCGACATCCAGCGAAGAGGCAATCACCCCGCCATGCAGGATGCTTTGCGCCCAATTCCCGACCATCATGGGTTGATTATTAAAGCACAGCTCAGCGTAGTCTTTCTCATAGCGTATAAGCTCCAGACCCAGCGCGCGGTTAAACGGCATGTGATAAACAAAAATCTCACCGACCAGTTGCAAGGCGGCTTCAGGGGTCAGAAATGCGGTAGACATGGATCATCCTCGATCAAAACAAAATCATAATGTTAACCAATTGTTTATTTTATGCTTCGAAATCGTTGATTGCCACTTTAAGAAATGTAGACAGAGCTTGCGCATCCATATCTATGTAGAATGTGTCCGAGAAAATAATTTGAAACCTTTTTGTTCAGGAGAATATTGCCGATGCGCATGTTTCTGGGATGGCTATTGGCTGCCAGTCTGTTGCCAATGACGGCTTACGCACAGGAAGCCACGATTAAAGAAGTGCATGATAAACCTGCTGTTCGCGGCAGTATCATCGCTAACATGCTGCTGGAACACGATAATCCGTTCACACTGTATCCGTATGAAACCAACTATTTAATTTATACGGTGACAGATGACCTCAATAAAGAAGCGATCAAAAGTTACAACTGGTCTGATAACGCCAGAAAGGATGAAGTAAAATTCCAGCTTAGCCTCGCGTTCCCTATCTGGCGCGGTATTCTCGGCTCAAACTCGGTATTAGGTGCGTCGTATACCCAGAAATCATGGTGGCAGTTATCAAACAGCGGCGAGTCTTCACCTTTCCGCGAAACTAACTACGAACCGCAGGTTTTCCTCGGTTTCGCGACCGATGAGTCCTTTGCTGGCTGGACATTACGTGACGTGGAGTTTGGTTATAATCACGACTCCAACGGTCGCTCTGACCCGACTTCCCGTAGCTGGAACCGTTTATACACGCGCCTGATGGCTGAAAATGGTAACTGGATGGTTGAAGTGAAACCGTGGTATGTCATCGGCGACACCGACGACAACCCGGATATCACCAAATACATGGGCTACTACCAGTTGCGCGTTGGCTATCAATTTGGTGATGCGATCCTGAGTATGAAAGGCCAGTACAACTGGAATACCGGTTACGGCGGCGCGGAATTTGGCTTTAGTTATCCGGTCACTAAGCACGTTCGCCTCTATACCCAACTTTATAGCGGCTACGGCGAGTCATTAATTGATTACAACTTTAACCAGACACGCTTCGGTGTCGGCGTTATGCTTAACGATCTGTTCTAAAAATTTGGCGGTTTTTGTGGTGGGGAAAGCGTGACACAGGCGGAAGTAATTAATCAGGCAGTGCTGGCCAGACAGGTTTTGCAAGATACCTTTGGCTATCAACAGTTCCGCCCGGGTCAGGAAACCATCATCGAAACGGTGCTGGAAGGGCGTGATTGCCTGGTTGTCATGCCGACTGGCGGTGGTAAATCACTGTGCTATCAAATCCCGGCCCTGGTATTCGGCGGGTTGACCGTGGTGGTTTCCCCGCTGATTTCCCTGATGAAAGATCAGGTCGATCAACTGCTGGCAAACGGCGTTGCGGCGGCCTGTCTTAACTCCACACAAAGCCGCGAGCAGCAACAAGACGTGCTCGCCGGTTGCCGCACCGGGCAGATTCGCCTGCTTTACATCGCACCAGAGCGGTTGATGATGGATAACTTCATCGAGCAAATCAGCCACTGGCACTTGTCGATGGTGGCGGTCGATGAAGCGCACTGCATTTCGCAGTGGGGCCACGATTTTCGCCCGGAATATGCGGCACTGGGCCAATTGCGCCAGCGCCTGCCGACGGTGCCGTTTATTGCCCTCACCGCTACAGCAGACGACACCACACGTGCTGATATTGTTCGCCTGTTAGGTCTGCAAGATCCGTATATCGAAATTAGCAGTTTTGACCGCCCAAATATTCGCTACATGCTGATGGAGAAGTTTAAGCCTCTCGATCAACTGATGCGTTACGTGCAAGAACAGCGCGGGAAATCCGGCATTATTTACTGTAATAGCCGCGCAAAAGTCGAAGACACCGCCGCACGCCTGCAAAGCAAAGGGATCAGCGCTGGTGCGTATCACGCCGGGCTTGAACACCAGGTGCGTGCTGAAGTGCAAGAAAAATTCCAGCGTGATGATCTGCAAATCGTGGTAGCTACCGTGGCATTCGGTATGGGCATCAACAAGCCCAACGTCCGTTTTGTCGCACACTTCGACATACCACGTAATATTGAATCCTATTATCAGGAAACGGGCCGCGCCGGGCGTGACGGCCTGCCTGCGGAAGCGATGCTATTTTACGATCCGGCTGATATGGCCTGGCTGCGTAAATGCCTCGAAGAAAAACCCGTCGGGCAATTGCAGGACATCGAGCGCCATAAACTGAATGCGATGGGCGCGTTTGCTGAAGCGCAAACCTGCCGCCGCCTGGTACTGCTGAATTACTTTGGCGAAGGTCGCCAGCAGTCTTGCAGCAACTGCGATATTTGCCTCGATCCACCGCGCCGTTACGACGGGCTGATGGACGCGCAAAAAGCACTATCCTGTATCTATCGTGTCGGTCAGCGCTTCGGCATGGGGTATGTAGTCGAAGTGCTGCGCGGGGCGAATAACCAGCGTATTCGCGAATATGGGCACGACAAACTCAAGATCTACGGCGAAGGGCGCGATCATACGCACGAGCACTGGGTTAGCGTTATTCGTCAGTTGATTCACCTTGGTGTGGTGACGCAAAACATTGCTCAACACTCTGCGTTGCAGTTAACCGAAGCCGCTCGTCCATTTTTACGCGGTGAAGAACCTTTAATGCTCGCAGTGCCTCGCGTTGTGGCCATCAAATCGAAATCCAGCCCGAAAGTGTTCGGTGGCAACTACGACCGCAAGCTGTTTGCCAAGCTGCGTAAACTGCGCAAAGCCATTGCCGATGAAGAAAACATCCCGCCATACGTGGTATTCAACGATGCCACATTGATTGAAATGGCCGAGCAAATGCCGCTCTCGCCGGGTGAAATGCTGGGTGTGAACGGTGTGGGTACGCGGAAGCTTGAACGCTTTGGGCGCGAGTTTATGGCACTTATTCGTAGCCATGTCGACGGCGAAGATGAGTAGTAGCCAGCCCTGGCTGCAACTCGTATAGTTATTCTCCAAAATAATAATCCAGCGAGTTATTTCCTATGTTGACGCTTTTTCTGACCGTAGCGGTATTGCATATAGTTGCGCTGGTCACTCCCGGCCCGGATTTCTTTTTTGTTTCGCAGACCGCGGTGAGCCGTTCCCGTAAAGAAGCGATGATGGGCGTGCTGGGTATTACCGGTGGCGTGATGGTCTGGTCAGGTGTGGCGCTGCTCGGCCTTAACCTGATCCTCGAAAAAATGGCCTGGCTGCATAACATCATCATGATTGGTGGTGGCTTGTATTTGTGCTGGATGGGCTATCAGATGCTGCGTAGCGCACTGAAGAAAGAAAAGGTCACCCAGGAATTGCCAGCGGTCGAATTAGCACATGGCGGGCGCAGCTTCCTGAAAGGTCTGCTCACCAACCTGTCGAATCCTAAAGCTATTATTTACTTCGGGAGCGTGTTCTCGCTGTTTGTTAGCAATGATGTAGGAAGCGCTGAGCGTTGGGGATTATTTGTGATGATTGCGCTGGAAACTTTCGCCTGGTTTACCATCGTTGCCAGCTTGTTCGCACTGCCGCAAATGCGCCGGGGTTATCAGCGCCTTGCGAAGTGGATTGATGGTGTTGCCGGTGCATTGTTTGCCGGATTCGGCATCCACCTGATTATTTCCCGCTAATCCTTCCTTGTATACCCAAAATAATTCGAGTTGCAGCCAACACCCCTGCAACTTGAAGTATGACGGGTATTACTGGCGTGCTGAGGTGAGGAGTGCGCCAACCAACATAAACAGCGAACCAAACACGCGGTTCAACGCTTTCATCTGACGTGGCCCTTTAATCCAGCCCGCAATGCGTGTCGCAAGCCCCGCATAGCCAATCATCACAATAATATCGACCACCACCGTGGTGACACCGAGTATTAAATACTGCGCCGCTTGCGGCTGATTTGGTGCGATAAATTGCGGGAAAAGTGCCGCGAGAAAGACAATGCTTTTAGGGTTGGTGAGATTCACAAAAATCGCCCGTTTAAACAGGCGGCTACGTGGCTGGCTGGTGGCGAGCGTATTTAAATCAATCGCCCCTGCGGCACGCCATTGCTGAATACCCAACCAGACAAGGTAAGCGGCACCCGCCCATTTCAATATTTCAAATGCCAGCAGCGAGTGCGAAAAAATAGCGCCCAGTCCAATCCCCACCAACACGATATGAATCGCCAGGCCGGTTTGCAGCCCGGCAATGGACGCAGCCGCGCCGCGATAGCCGTGGCTGATGGCGGTGGTCATGGTATTAATCGCCCCAGAACCGGGGGAAAGACTCAGGATTATTGTGGTCACAAGATAGGTAAACCACCACTCAACACTCATGTGAAATTCCCTGAAAGAACACTTTTATGCCACAATACGCTATTGTTGATGAGCGTGCTACGAATCACAAAAAAGCGATATGACTCAGCATAAAAATGGATGGTCAAACAGGGAAAGCGCCTTTGCAGCTTTCACCACCGGTCCACTGATGGACTTCTGGCGGCAGCGCGAAGAGTGTGAATTTTCAGGCGTCGATGAAGTGCCGGTACGCTACGTACGCTTTCGCGCGCAGGATCATGACAGAGTGATTGTGGTTTGCCCTGGGCGTATCGAAAGCTACGTAAAATACGCTGAACTGGCTTATGACTTGTTCCACTGTGGGTTCGACGTTTTAATTATCGACCACCGTGGCCAAGGGCGATCCGGGCGAATGCTATCGGATTCACATCGCGGGCACGTGGCGAAGTTTAGCGACTATGTTGACGACTTTGACCGCTTTTATCAGCACGAAGTCGCCAATGGCCCGTGGAGAAAACGCTACGCTTTAGCGCACTCTATGGGCGGGGCAATCATCACCCTGTGGCTTGAAAAAAATTCACAATGCTTTGATGCCGTTGCGCTGTGTGCACCGATGTTTGGTATCGCCTTGCGCTGGCCTGACTGGATGGTGCGCCATATTCTTGATTGGGCGGAAGGCCATCAACGTATTCGCGAGGGTTATGCAATCGGAACTGGCCGCTGGCGCGCATTACCATTTAGCGTTAATGTCCTGACCCATAGCCGTGAACGTTACCGCCGCAATCTGCGTTTTTATGCTGATGAGCCAGCATTGCGGTTGGGTGGGCCAACGAATCACTGGGTAAGAGAAGGGATACTCGCAGGAGAACAGGTTTTAGCGGGAGCCACTGCTATCACCACGCCGATATTTATCCTGCAAGCAGAAGAGGAGCGCGTTGTTGATAACCGCGCGCATGACCAATTCTGTGAACTTCGAGCTGCGGCGGGCAACCCTTGTGAGGGGGAAACACCTTACGTCATAAACGGTGCGTATCATGAGATCCTGTTCGAAAAGGACGATATGCGAACCGAAGCGCTGAATGCCATCATCGCGTTTTTTGATCGGCATCGTTAATTTTCTTCACCAGAGGTTTACTAATCCTATGTACCATGTCGTTGCGTCTGACTTAGATGGCACGTTGCTGTCCCCCGACCACCTTCTGACCCCGTATGCTAAAGAAACGCTGAAACTGCTCACCGCTGAAGGCGTTCACTTCGTTTTCGCGACCGGTCGTCACCATATTGATGTCGGGCAAATCCGCGACAACCTCGAAATCAAAGCCTACATGATCACCTCAAACGGTGCGCGCGTTCACGATACAGACGGCAACCTGGTGTTCAGTCACGACCTTGATACCGACATCGCTCATGATCTGTTTGGTGTGGTGCATACCAATCAAGATATCGTGACCAACGTCTACCGTGGTGACCAGTGGTTTATGAACCGCCACCGCCCGGAAGAGATGAAATATTTTAAAGAAGCGGTGTTCAATTACAGCCTGTTTGAGCCTGGTTTGCTGGAATCCGATGGCGTCAGCAAAGTGTTCTTTACCTGCGATTCGCACGAAAAACTGCTGCCGCTTGAGCAAGCGTTAATTGCCCGTTGGGGTGACCGCGTCAACGTGAGTTTCTCAACCCTGACTTGCCTGGAAGTGATGGCGGGTGGCGTATCGAAAGGCCACGCACTGGAAGCGGTATCCAAAGCGATGGGTTATAGCTTGAAAGAGTGCATCGCTTTTGGCGACGGCATGAACGACGCTGAAATGCTCAGCATGGCGGGTAAAGGCTGCATCATGGGCAACGCTCACCAGCGCCTGAAAGACTTGTTGCCAGAGCTGGAAGTGATTGGTACCAACGCGGATAACGCCGTTCCACATTACCTGCGTAAAATGTTCCTCGGTAAAGATTAATTCGTGAAAAACGAGTGGTGAATTAATCACCACTCGTCAACCAAATAATTCAACTCCGCGTCATACCCTTCGCTACAATGGTGAATAAATTGCCTGTTGTAGAGACTTCATCGTGCCGTTACTCATCATCACCACCATTCTGTGGGCCTTCTCTTTTAGCCTGATTGGCGAATACCTTGCCGGGCATGTCGACAGCTATTTTTCCGTGCTGATGCGCGTCGGGCTTGCGGCGTTAGTGTTCTTGCCGTTCCTGCGTTTTAAAGGCTACAGCGTGAAAACACTGCTGCTTTATATGCTGGTGGGTGCGCTGCAACTTGGTGTGATGTACCTGTTTAGCTTCCAGGCTTATCTCTACCTCACCGTTTCGGAATTCCTGCTGTTTACGGTGATGACGCCGCTGTATGTCACGCTGATTTACGATTTGATAAGCGGTAATAAATTGCGCTGGGGATATGCATTGAGTGCAGGACTGGCGGTGATAGGTGCGGCGATTATTCGCTATGATAAAGTCAGCGATCACTTCTGGATTGGCCTGCTTTTGGTACAGGCGGCAAACATCTGTTTCGCCATCGGTATGGTCGGCTACAAACGCCTGATGGAAACGCGCCCGATGCCGCAGCACTGCGCATTTTCATGGTTTTATCTTGGCGCTTTTATCGTGGCGGTGACGGCATGGTTTGCGCTGGGGAACCCACAAAAGCTCCCAACGACCCATCTGCAATGGGGCATCCTGATATGGCTCGGCGTGGTGGCATCCGGGCTGGGTTACTTCATGTGGAACTATGGCGCGACTCAAGTGGATGCGGGGACACTCGGCATCATGAACAACGTGCATGTTCCGGCAGGGCTGCTGGTTAACCTCGCCATCTGGCAAGAGCAACCCCACTGGCCGAGTTTCATTATTGGTGGGACGGTGATAATGGCTTCGCTATGGGTGCATCGCCGTTGGGTCGCTCCGCGTTCCGCACAAACGGCAGATGCTCGCACGCGTGTGAACGCGTCGAGCGAATAAACGCTTCCGTAGCGGGTTGCCGCTGTTCGCCATCGCGCACGGCGGCATACAACCGGCTCCACAGTCCCTCGCCCAGGGTTTTGGTCACCACCAAACCCTGGCGTTCAACATTCTCCACCACCCAATGCGGCAGTGCGGCAATGCCCATGCGTGCTGATACCATCTGGATCAATAACAATGTGTTATCGACACTCTTCAGCGATGGGCTAACTCCAGCCGGTTGCAAGAAATGGCGCCAGATATCCAGACGTTGGCGCTGCACCGGGTAAATCAACAACGTTTCGCTGCTCAAATCTTCTGGCTCAATACGCGTTTTGTTTGCCAGCGAGTGATCCGTGGCCAGCACCAGGCGCACTTCATAATCAAACATCGGCGAATAGTGCAGGCCACTGCGCGGCAGAATGTCCGAGGTTAAAACGATATCCAGTTCGCTCTGCTGCAAAGCAGGCTGTGGGTCAAACGTCACGCCTGATTTGAAATCCAAATCCACCTGCGGCCAGCTCTTGTGGAAGTTCTCCAGCGCCGGTGTCAGCCACTGAATACAGCTATGGCATTCGATGGCGATTCGCAGCGTAGTCTGGTGTGGTTCGTTACAAGCCTGAAGGGCACGGCTTATTTGTGGCAGCACCTGTTCAGCCAGTTGTAACAGCACTTCGCCCTGCGGAGTAAAGCGCAGTGGCTGGCTTTTACGAACAAACAAGCGGAACCCAAGGCGCTGCTCCAGATCGCTGAACTGATGAGAAAGCGCCGATTGGGTTTGATGCAACGCGGCGGCGGCGGCGGCTAAAGAGCCGCAATTTCGTAACGCCTGTAGCGTCCGCAGGTGTTTGATCTCGATCATGAATGTCCTTCACTTCGGCATGAGCAAATTGCGCTTGAGGATTATACAGTACCTGTTGATTATAGATGTGTAAACATCTGGACGGCTAAATGCGTCGAATAATGAATATTGAGGAAAGAACATGACTATTAAAAATCACACCCTCGGCTTCCCCCGTGTTGGCCTGCGTCGCGAACTGAAAAAAGCACAAGAAAGTTACTGGGCGGGCAACTCCACTCAGGAAGAATTACTGGCGGTGGGCCGCGAACTGCGTGCCCGCCACTGGGAACAACAAAAAGAAGCGGGTGTGGAATTACTGCCTGTAGGCGACTTCGCCTGGTACGATCACGTTCTGACCACCAGCTTGCTGCTTGGCAATGTGCCGGCTCGTCATCAGAACGCGGACGGCAGCGTCAGTCTCGATACCCTGTTCCGCCTGGGCCGTGGCCGTGCGCCAACGGGTGAACCTGCCGCAGCCGCTGAAATGACCAAATGGTTTAACACCAACTACCACTACATGGTTCCGGAATTCACCCAAGGCCAGCAGTTCAAACTGACCTGGACGCAGCTTCTGGATGAAGTCGACGAAGCGCTGGCACTCGGCCACAACGTGAAACCTGTGCTGCTTGGCCCGGTCACTTATCTGTGGTTGGGTAAAGTGAAAGGCAAGCAGTTCGACCGCCTGAGCCTGCTGAAAGATATTCTTCCGGTTTACCAGCAGGTGCTGGCTGAACTGGCAAAACGCGGTATCGAATGGGTGCAAATTGACGAACCAGCGCTGGTGCTGGAGTTACCGCAAGTTTGGCTGGATGCTTTCAAACCGGCTTACGACGCGCTGGCTGGCAAAGTTAAGCTGCTGCTAACCACCTATTTTGAAGGCGTGACGCCAAACCTGAATACCATCACCGCGCTGCCTGTGCAGGGTTTGCACGTTGACTTCGTGCATGGCAAAGACGACATCAACGCGCTGCATCAGCAATTGCCTGCTGGCTGGCTGCTGTCAGCCGGCGTGATTAATGGCCGCAACGTCTGGCGTGCGGATTTGACTGAGAAATATGCGCAGCTTAAAGACCTTGTTGGTAAACGTGATCTGTGGGTTGCCTCTTCTTGCTCACTGCTGCACAGCCCAATCGACCTGAGCGTTGAAACACGTTTGGATTCAGAAGTGAAAAGCTGGTTTGCCTTCGCTCTGCAAAAATGTGCCGAATTGTCTTTGCTGACTGACGCGCTGAACAGCGGTAACACAGAAAAACTGGTTGAGTGGAGTGCGCCGATTCAGGCTCGCCGTCATTCACAACGCGTACATAATGCGGCAGTAGAACAGCGCCTGGCGACGATCACTGCGCAAGACAGCCAACGCCAGAACGACTACACCGTTCGTGCTCAGGCTCAGCGTCAGCGCTTCAATCTGCCAGCCTGGCCGACAACGACGATCGGTTCGTTCCCGCAAACCACTGAAATCCGTGGCCTGCGCCTCGATTTCAAAAAAGGCAATCTGGACGCCAACAACTACCGCACCGGTATTGCTGAACACATCAAACAGGCTGTTGCTGAGCAGGAACGTTTAGGTCTGGACGTGCTGGTTCACGGTGAAGCCGAGCGTAACGACATGGTGGAATATTTCGGCGAACACCTCGACGGCTTCGTGTTTACCCAAAACGGTTGGGTGCAAAGCTACGGTTCTCGCTGCGTGAAACCACCGGTTGTTATTGGTGACATCAGCCGCCCGGAAGCTATCACGGTGGAATGGGCGAAGTACGCGCAATCCCTGACCGACAAACCAGTGAAAGGCATGCTAACTGGCCCGGTCACCATTCTTTGCTGGTCATTCCCCCGCGAAGACGTGAGCCGTGAAACCATCGCTAAACAAATCGCCTTAGCGCTGCGTGACGAAGTGGCAGACCTGGAAGCTGCAGGTATCGGCATCATCCAGATTGACGAACCCGCACTGCGCGAAGGTTTACCGCTGCGCCAGTCCGACTGGCAGGCGTATCTGGAATGGGGCGTGGAAGCCTTCCGCCTGAATGCCGCCGTAGTGCGCGACGACACGCAGATCCACACTCACATGTGTTACTGCGAGTTCAACGACATCATGGATTCCATTGCGGCGCTGGATGCAGACGTGATCACTATCGAAACCTCACGTTCCGATATGGACTTGCTGGAATCGTTTAAAGAGTTCGAATACCCGAACGAAATTGGGCCGGGCGTGTATGACATCCACTCGCCAAACGTGCCAAGTGTGGAATGGATTGAAGCATTACTTAAGAAAGCGGCAGAGTCTGTTCCGGCTGAGCGCTTGTGGGTGAACCCGGACTGCGGGCTGAAAACCCGCGGCTGGCCGGAAACCCGCCAGGCGTTGGCAAACATGGTAAAAGCGGCACAGAACCTGCGTAGCGCTTGATTTTTTGCCCTCACCCTAACCCTCTCCCTCAGGGAGAGGGTATTCGTACATACCGTCGACTTAGCCAATTATTGATATTCCTGCTCCGATCACCATCGTCAACCCTGGTTTATTTTTTCGATTTTCCAGTTTCTCGGGTCGATGGTCTTACAGAGTTCTAAATCGGTAACATAATAGGCGCCGAGTCTTTCCTGAGGGCAGTTGCTATAAGGTGAGAACATCAACCATATAGGGAGCAGGAATGCGATAATTAAAAATATAAGAAATGTGAAAACACTAAATGCCCCCCCAAATAAGCTGATGCTGAAAGCAGCAATGCTACATTAGCGAACTTAATAATAATCCAATGTAAAATAGTCTCTTTACTCATTTTTTAGCTCGATGCATTAGAGAATAGATTGAAAAATAGCGACGTATGTTGGCTATTCCACTCCTTTGTTCGCTGTTCTTGTTGCGAGTGCAATGCGAAGTTTTTCTTTTAGGCTGGCAGATAAACCCATTTCGTTATCTAACGTATTTAACCCTACATTTAGACCGATACCTATTGCAATAATAAAAAATGTTGTAAGAACTATTGGTGCACTTAACAAAATTGCAATACCACCCACAAGCTTTAATGTTTTTATTTTTTTTCCGATAATATTGAGATGCAACATTTTTATAAATGAATTATCAACAATGAAATATTTATATGGTTAAGTGATAATTCATTGGTGGAAGGTATGTATTGTTGTGGCGGGAATGTAGTTTTCTATTTATTATTCTAATCAGAGTGACATGTTGTTTATCTCATTTACGCTATTTCCTTCACCCCTCCTTTGGTTAATACCCTGACCATGGCCAGGGTCGTATTCGTTACTTCTTCGCACCATAGCGTACGAACCACTGCAACATGCGTAGCCAGCCATCTTTTGCGGACTCTTCATGATAGCTCGGGCGGTAGTCAGCATTGAACGCATGGCCCGCTTCCGGGTAAACAATGATTTCTGCGTTGGCATTTGCGGCGCGCAGCGCATGACGCATGGTCTCCACAGTTTCAGGCGGAATACTGGTATCTTCTGCGCCATACAATCCCAAAACCGGCGCGTTCAAATTAATGGCAACGTCTACAGGGTAATGCGGTGAATTTAACGACTTTTCGCCGACCAGCTTGCCGTACCACGCTACCGCTGCTTTTAATTGAGGATTATGCGCGGCGTACAGCCAGGTAATCCGTCCGCCCCAGCAAAAGCCAGTCATCATCAGGCGATGAGCATCACCGCCGTTACGAGCCGCCCAATTGGCGACATGATCGAGGTCGGCCAGCACTTGTGCATCAGGTACTTTGGATACCAGCCCGCTGAATAAAGTTGGAATGTCGGCATACTCATTAGGATCGCCCTGACGGAAATAAAGCTCTGGCGCGATGGCGAGATACCCTTCCAGCGCCAGACGGCGGCAAATGTCGCGAATATGTTCATGCACACCGAAAATTTCCTGCACCACAATTACGATAGGCAAAGAACTTGCCGCGTCTTTTGGGCGGGCGTGATAAGCGGGCATATTCTCGCCCCGGGTGGGAATCGAGGTTTCCCCGGCCTGAATTGCGTCATCTGGGGTATGCAGTACTGTTGAAGCAGGTGGGGAGGCCGCTGGCGCAAAATTCCCGCCCGGCAAATGACCTGTGGCTTGTTCTTCTTTCATTAGCATTCTCCTTTTTGATTAGCGCAGTGCGATAACTATAGCCAGGATTTATTTAGGCTAATCTCCAGACTAAAATGTTTTCGCTGTCTGAAAAAGGAACAGGTAGCACGCTTAAATGTGACAGGAGTCACCAAAAAATATGAAATTGATGTAATTTGTTTCATTCAAAGTGAAATGCGTCACGAAATTTTTTGCAGGGGTTCTGTAAAGTACCTTCTTGAGGCGCAAGCCAATCTATTCAACGCAGGAGTTCTGTTATGTCCAAGTCTGATGTTTTTCACCTCGGCCTAACCAAAAGTGATCTGCAGGGGGCAACACTTGCCATCGTCCCGGGTGATCCTGAGCGAGTTGAAAAAATCGCTGTGCTGATGGACAAGCCGGTCAAACTGGCTGCCCACCGTGAATTTACTACCTGGCGTGCGGAATTAGACGGCAAGCCAGTTATCGTGTGCTCTACCGGTATCGGCGGCCCGTCTACTTCAATCGCTGTGGAAGAACTGGCACAACTGGGTATTCGTACCTTCCTGCGTATCGGGACGACAGGCGCTATTCAGCCGCATATTAATGTTGGTGATGTTCTGGTGACCACCGCGTCTGTGCGCCTTGACGGTGCCAGCCTGCACTTTGCACCAATGGAATTCCCAGCAGTTGCAGATTTTGCTTGTACCACCGCACTGGTTGAAGCCGCGAAATCTATCGGCGCGACCACGCACATTGGCGTGACGGCATCTTCTGATACCTTCTACCCGGGTCAGGAACGCTACGACACCTTCTCAGGCCGCGTTGTTAACCGCTACAAAGGCTCCATGGAAGAATGGCAGCAGATGGGCGTGATGAACTACGAGATGGAATCTGCGACCCTTCTGACCATGTGTGCAAGCCAGGGCTTGCGTGCGGGTATGGTTGCTGGTGTGATTGTAAACCGTACTCAGCAAGAGATCCCGAACGCTGAGACCATGAAGAAAACCGAAAGCCATGCGGTGAAAATCGTCGTGGAAGCGGCTCGCCGCTTAATCTAGTTTCCCCAAAGCCGGTGCAAGCCGGCTTAATTTTTACGCTTTGCGTAACACCTCGCAGGAAATCCCTTTTCATCTGGACATTTATACAGCAGAATTTTATTTTGCTGGGGTTTGGCATGGCTTGTAGGAGTGACTGTGGATCTTTCTATTTTATTCGGCATCGGCGTTACGCTGGTGGGGGTTTTGACGGGTTGGTTGCTGGCAAGTTTGCGGGCTGCCGGGCGGCAATCCGCACTGCATGAAGAACAACGAGAAATCTACGGCGAACTGACTGCGGCCCGGCAAGAGTTGCAGCAAAATCAGCACTGGAAAGCGGAGTGTGAGCAGCTTAATCGCGAGCTACGCACCCAGCTCGAAATCAACAGTGCGCAAGAAGCTGATATTCGCGAACTCTCCACATTGCTGGAACAAACCCGCCTGAATGCCGATGACAAACATCGCCAGATGCTCAACAGCGAACAACGCCTGAGCGAGCAATTTGAAAACCTCGCTAACCGTATTTTTGAGCAAAGTGGCCGCAAAGTTGAAGAGCAAAACCGCCAGAGTTTGAACGGGTTACTGTCGCCGCTGCGTGAGCAACTGGATGGTTTCCGCCGCCAGGTCCAGGAAAGTTTTGGCCAGGAGGCTCGTGAACGCCACACGCTGACTCATGAAATCCGCAGCCTGCAACAGCTGAATGCCCAAATGGCGCAAGAGGCACTGAATCTCACCAAAGCCCTGAAAGGGGATAACAAAACTCAGGGCAATTGGGGCGAAGTGATCTTGACGCGGGTGTTGGAGGCGTCAGGTTTACGCGAAGGTTATGAATACGAAACACAGGTGAATATTCAGCTCGAAAATAACAGCCGTATGCAGCCTGATGTGATCGTGCGTTTGCCACAGGGTAAAGATGTGGTGATCGACGCCAAGATGACGTTAGTGGCCTATGAACGTTATTACAATGGCGACGACGAGTTAACGCGAGAAAGTGCGCTCAACGAACATATTGCAGCGATGCGTAACCACATTCGTATGCTGGGCCGCAAAGATTATCAGCAATTACCGGGTTTGCGTTCGCTGGATTATGTTTTGATGTTTATCCCCGTCGAACCCGCATTTTTACTGGCGATTGACCGCCAGCCTGAACTCATCAGCGAAGCCCTGAAAAATAACATCATGCTGGTTAGCCCGACGACCTTGCTGGTGGCGTTAAGAACCGTTGCCAATTTGTGGCGTTATGAGCATCAAAGCCGGAATGCGCAACAAATTGCCGAACGTGCCAGTCGCCTGTATGACAAAATGCGCCTCTTTGTGGATGACATGTCGGCGATAGGCCAAAGCCTGGATAAAGCCCAGGACAACTACCGGCAGGCGATGAAAAAGCTCTCTTCAGGACGCGGTAATATTCTCGTGCAGGCCGATGCGTTTCGTGGGCTGGGCGTTGAGGTTAAACGTGAGATTAATCCAGAATTGGTCGAGCAGGCCAGATTTGAAGAAGACGAGAATTCAGTTCGCCACGAGCATGAAAACGACGAAGAAAAGAGCACGGACAACAGTTTAGAGAACCGACGTATCGTTGGTGAGCGTTAAGTTCAGGTTAATCCCTGCAGCTTGAAGCATAGGGCTTTAGGGCTCGTTCTGTTACACTTCATGAACATTTTTTGGATAAGCAGGCATTGAGATGGTTGAAGAATCCCAGGAAACAACACACTTTGGTTTTCGCACTGTAGCGAAAGAACAAAAGGCCGATATGGTCGCTAATGTGTTCCACTCTGTGGCCGCAAAATACGACGTCATGAATGACCTGATGTCATTCGGCATCCATCGCATCTGGAAGCGTTTCACCATTGATTGCAGTGGTGTCCGTCGTGGTCAGCGTGTACTCGATTTAGCGGGAGGCACCGGTGATTTAACCGCTAAGTTCTCCCGTCTGGTTGGCGAAACGGGCGAAGTGGTTCTGGCGGATATCAACGACTCAATGCTGAAAATGGGGCGCGAAAAACTGCGCAACATCGGTGTGGTTGGCAATGTGAACTATGTTCAGGCTAACGCTGAAGCCTTGCCTTTCCCGGATAACTTCTTTGACTGCATCACTATCTCTTTCGGCCTGCGTAATGTGACCGATAAAGAAAAAGCACTGCGTTCAATGTACCGCGTATTAAAACCAGGTGGTCGCCTGCTGGTTCTGGAATTCTCCAAACCGATTATCGAACCCCTGAGCAAAGCCTACGATGCCTATTCTTTCCATATTTTGCCGCGTATCGGTGAAATTGTTGCACAAGATGCCGAAAGCTACCGTTACCTGGCTGAATCTATTCGTATGCACCCGGATCAAGAAACATTGAAAGCGATGATGGAAGAGGCTGGCTTTGAAAATACCACCTACTTCAATCTGACCGCTGGCGTGGTTGCACTGCACCGTGGTTATAAATTCTGACAGGGAACTCGTGATGCCATTGCTGCTTTCTTCAGGTACGCCGCTAATCACTGCTGGAATAGAAAATATCCTCAATACATTTCTCTGGCGTGACCGTGGATTGAAAGCCGCGCGTCAGCGCTTAGTGGGTAAGGTGTTGCGTGTTGAACTCAAAGAGTTCTCATCGCCGATTGTGCTGGTCTTCAGCGAGCAACAACTTGATGTGTTAGCGCAGTGGGAAGGCGAAGCCGACTGTCTGGTGAAAACTGGGCTGAGCACATTACCGAAATTGCGTGACCGACAGCAGCTTACCGCGCTCATTCGCAGCGGTGAGCTGGAGGTGGAAGGCGATCTTCAGGTGGTCCAGAATTGGGTCGCGTTGATGGATCTGGCTGAGTTCGACCCTGCTGAATTATTAGCTCCGTATATCGGTGATATTGCTGCGGAAGGCATCAGCAAAGTGATTCGCGGTGGCGGTAAGTTGTTGAAAAAAGGATTTGCCCGTAACCAACAATACCTTTCAGAAGCCATTACTGAAGAGTGGAGAATGGCACCGGGGTCGTTGGAAGTCGCATGGTTTGCCGAGGAAACGGCAGCAGTCGAACGTAAGGTTGACGCACTCATTGCGCGACTGGACAAACTGGAGAACAAATGACGCCTGGAGAAATTCGTCGCCTCTATTTCATTATCCGTACTTTTCTCAGTTATGGTCTGGATGAGCTGATCCCATGCATTCGTATTACGCTGCCGTTACGCATCTGGCGGCGCATGCTTTTCTGGATGCCAAACCGCCATAAAGACAAACTTCTCGGCGAGCGTTTACGTCTGGCATTGCAGGAACTGGGGCCGGTATGGATCAAGTTTGGGCAGATGCTCTCTACCCGTCGTGACCTGTTCCCACCACAAATCGCTGACCAGCTCGCTATGTTGCAAGACCGTGTTGCACCTTTTGACGGGGCATTGGCTAAGAAACAAATCGAAGAGGCGATGGGGGGGATTCCCATTGAAACCTGGTTTGACGATTTCGACATAACACCGCTCGCATCGGCTTCTATCGCGCAAGTGCATACTGCTCGCCTGAAAGAGAATGGCCGAGATGTGGTCATCAAAGTGATTCGCCCGGACATCCTGCCAATCATTAAAGCGGATATGAAACTCATCTATCGCCTCGCACGCTGGGTACCGCGCTTGATGCCGGATGGCCGCCGTTTACGCCCGCTCGAAGTGGTACGCGAATATGAAAAAACCTTGATCGATGAGCTGAATCTGTTGCGTGAATCGGCAAACGCCATTCAGTTACGCCGCAATTTTGAAGACAGCCCGATGCTGTATGTGCCGGAAGTGTTCTCTGACTATTGCAGCCAGGACATGATGGTGATGGAGCGAATTTACGGTATTCCCGTTTCAGATATTGCGATGCTTCACAAGCAAGGCACCAACATGAAACTGTTAGCGGAACGCGGCGTGCAAGTGTTCTTCACCCAGGTTTTCCGCGACAGCTTCTTCCATGCGGATATGCACCCTGGAAATATTTTTGTCAGCTACGAGCATCCTGAAGATCCGCAATACATTGGTATCGACTGCGGCATTGTCGGCTCGCTCAATAAAGAAGACAAACGCTACCTGGCTGAAAACTTTATCGCTTTCTTTAACCGTGACTATCGCAAAGTTGCTGAACTGCACGTTGATTCAGGTTGGGTACCTCCAGAAACCAATGTTGAAGACTTCGAGTTTGCTATTCGCACCGTTTGCGAGCCTATTTTTGAAAAGCCATTAGCGGAAATTTCCTTTGGCCATGTGCTGCTGAACCTGTTCAATACGGCACGCCGCTTTAATATGGAAGTGCAACCACAGCTGGTTTTGCTACAAAAGACACTGCTTTACGTTGAAGGCCTGGGAAGGCAGCTTTATCCACAGCTGGATTTGTGGAAAACCGCCAAACCTTTCCTGGAAGACTGGATTAAAGATCAGGTTGGTATTCCGGCTCTTATTCGTACACTTAAAGAAAAAGCCCCGTTCTGGATAGAAAAAATGCCAGAACTTCCAGAACTGATGTACGACAGTTTGCGTCAGGGTAAACAATTGCAGCACAGTGTTGATAAAATAACGCGCGATTTGCAACGCAACCAGGTACGCCAGTCGCAGTCACGCTATCTGTTTGGTATTGGTGCGGTGTTGATGCTCAGTGGTACTTTGCTGTTGATTAATAAGCCAGAGTGGGAATTTATGCCCGCCTGGATAATGGCCGGTGGCATCGTGGCCTGGTTGATTGGCTGGCGGCGCTCATCCTGAGCTGTTTTTAATCGTTTTTAACGGACAACGTGCGGTACAATACAGACCGTAATCTATTCATCACAGTGATTTGAGGCAACATTATGGGTGGTATCAGTATTTGGCAATTGTTGATCATTGCTGTCATCGTGGTTCTGCTTTTCGGTACTAAGAAACTGGGTTCTATCGGCTCTGATTTGGGCGCATCCATCAAAGGCTTTAAAAAAGCCATGAGTGACGATGAAGACAAAGAGAAAGATAAATCTGCTCAGGATGCTGATTTCACAGCAAAAACACTGGCCGATAAGCAACCAGCTGATGTGAAAAAAGACGAAGCAAAGAGCAACGATAAAGAGCAGGTGTAAACCGTGTTCGATATTGGTTTCAGTGAGCTGCTACTGGTTTTTGTGATTGGCTTGATCGTACTCGGGCCACAGCGTTTGCCTGTGGCCGTTAAAACGGTCGTCGGTTGGGTCCGTGCTTTGCGTTCGCTGGCAGCAACTGTACAAAACGAACTGGTTCAGGAGTTGAAAATCCAGGAGCTACAAGACAGCCTGAAGAAGGTTGAAAAAGCGAGCATGGATAACCTCACTCCGGAACTAAAGGCATCAATGGATGAGCTGCGTCAGGCAGCAGAGTCGATGAAGCGCTCGTACACTCTCGGCCCTGAAAAGGCGAGTGACGAAGCTCACACCATCCATAACCCACTAGTGAAAGATGCCCAGGACAGCCATGATGGCGTGACTCCAGCTACTGCTGCGCATCAGGCCAGCGCGCCTGAGAAAGCGCCCGCTGTTGAAACTGAAGCAGTTGTTCCTGCATCAGCTGCAGCGGCAGCAGAGGTTTCTGAAGAGCTGATTCAACCTCAGATTAAACCTGTAGCAGAGCCCGTCAAAACTCCAGCGTCTTCCCCAACTTCGAGTGATAAACAGTAAACATGGCCGTTGAAGATACCCAACCGCTTATCAGCCATCTGATAGAGCTGCGCAAGCGACTGTTAAATAGCATTATCGCTGTGCTGGTGATTTTCCTGGCACTGGTTTACTTTGCCAATGACATCTATCAGATTGTCGCCTCACCGCTGATTAAGCAGATGCCTATTGGCTCAACGATGATTGCGACTGATGTGGCGTCACCGTTTTTCACCCCAATCAAACTGACGATTTATGTTTCGGTATTTTTGTCTGCACCGGTCATTCTTTATCAGATTTGGGCGTTTATCGCCCCTGCGCTCTATAAGCACGAGCGCAAGCTGGTTATGCCGTTACTGTTTTCCAGCTCAATGCTGTTTTATATCGGCATCGCTTTTGCTTATTTTGTGGTGTTCCCGCTCGCATTTGGTTTTCTGACAAAAACCGCCCCGATAGGTGTGGTGGTGTCGACTGACATCAGCAAGTACCTTGATTTTGTCATGACGCTATTTATGGCATTTGGCGTGGCTTTTGAAGTCCCCGTTGCCATTATTCTGTTGTGTTGGATGGGTGTAACAACGCCTGAAGCGCTTAAGAAAAAGCGTCCGTATATTCTGGTTGGTGCATTTGTTGTTGGCATGTTGTTAACGCCGCCTGATGTTTTCTCGCAAACGCTGCTGGCAATACCGATGTACTGCCTGTTTGAAGTTGGTGTATTTTTCTCTCGTTTCTACGTCGGTAAAGGGCGCAGAGGTGGAGAGGAAGACCCGGAAGATGCTCCAGAAGCAGAAGACGATCACTCTAAAAAAGAATCATAATTTCAGACCGCCCATTAGGGCGGTCGTCGTTTGGAAGACGCTATGTTTGATATCGGTGTAAATCTTACCAGCTCACAGTTTGCTAAAGACCACGCTGACGTTGTGGCTCGCGCACATCATGCCGGCGTGAGCGGCATGCTGCTTACCGGGACAAATATTCACGAAAGTCAGCAGGCATTGTTACTGGCACAACAGTATCAGGGCTGCTGGTCTACTGCGGGTGTTCATCCGCATGATGCCAGCCAATGGCAAGATGAAACTGCGGCTGTGATTTGCGAGCTTGCGGGTGCGCCGGAAGTGGTAGCTATTGGTGAGTGTGGCCTGGATTTCAACCGTAATTTCTCGACGCCAGCTGAACAAGAACGCGCTTTTACCGCACAACTGGCCCTTGCTGCAGACCTGATGATGCCGGTATTTTTACATTGTCGGGAAGCACACGAACGCTTTATTGCTCTGCTGGACCCGTGGCTGGATAAGTTACCGGGTGTGGTTTTGCACTGTTTTACCGGAACAGAAAATGAAGTTCGTGAATGCCTGGCCCGAGGCATTTTTATAGGTGTCACTGGCTGGGTATGCGATGAGCGCCGCGGCCTTGAATTACGTGAGCTGCTACCGGTAATCCCAGCACATCAACTGTTGCTGGAAACTGATGCCCCCTATTTGTTACCGCGGGATCTAAAACCAAAACCTGCTTCCCGCCGGAACGAACCCTGCTACTTGCCGCATATCCTGAACAAGGTAGCCGAATGGCGTCGAGAAGACCCCACCTGGCTTGCGCAAGTAACAGATGACAATGCCCGCCGTCTTTTCCGGCTGGCTTAAATCAGGAGAAAATTAATGAGCTATGCATTTCCCGGTACGTTTCCTGGCCGCCGTATGCGCCGCGTTCGTCGTCACGATTTCAGCCGCCGCCTGGTTGCAGAAAATCAGTTAACGGTTAACGACCTGATCTACCCTGTGTTCGTGATGGAAGGTCAAAACCGTCAGGAAGAAGTGTCGTCAATGCCGGGCGTTTACCGCATGACTATCGATTTGCTGCTCAAAGAAGCGGAGGCCGTTGCGAAGTTGGGTGTGCCGGTGCTGTCCCTGTTCCCGGTCATCGAGAGCGCAGGAAAGTCGCTGCATGCTGAAGAAGCTTATAACCCGAACGGCCTGGTTCAGCGTGCGGTTCGTGCACTGAAAGATGCCGTGCCAGAACTGGGTTTACTGACTGACGTTGCGCTTGATCCGTATACCACTCACGGCCAGGACGGCGTGATTGATGCAGACGGTTACGTTATCAACGACATTACTCGTGAGATTCTGGTACGTCAGGCGCTGTCTCATGCAGAAGCCGGAGCCGAAATCATCGCGCCAAGCGATATGATGGATGGGCGCATCGGCGCGATTCGCGATCAGCTTGAGCTGGATGGTTTAGTGAACACCCAAATCATGTCTTATGCAGCGAAGTACGCATCCTGTTATTACGGCCCGTTCCGCGACGCAATTGGCTCATCCGGCAACCTGAAAGGCGGCAATAAAAAGACCTATCAGATGGACCCGGCCAATAGCGATGAAGCATTGCAGGAAGTTGCGCAGGATTTGCAAGAAGGCGCGGATATGGTGATGGTGAAACCGGGTATGCCTTATCTGGATGTGGTTCGCCGCGTGAAAGATACTTTCGGCGTGCCGACATTTGCCTATCAGGTTTCTGGTGAGTATGCGATGCATATGGCGGCGATTCAAAACGGATGGCTGGCAGAAAAACCGGCCATTATGGAATCACTGTTGTGCTTTAAACGTGCCGGCGCAGATGGTGTGCTGACGTACTTCTCGAAGCGTGTCGCACAATGGCTGCACGACGAGCAAATGCAGCGCTAGGAACGGAATACAGACTAAGAGGCCAGCAATCGCTGGCCTTTTTTACGTCTTTTTGAAATCGGTATTCTTCACACTCTGCATCACTTGTTTATTCAACAAATTCAGCAGCAGCATAGAGCGGGCTTCACCGTCCGGTTCGCTGAAGATAGCTTCCAAACCTTCGAATGCCCCTTCAGTTATCACCACGCGATCGCCCTGATAAGGGGTGTCTGGGTCAGTCACGTTTTCTGGCTGATGATGGATAAGTTGTTCAATCACATCATTCGGTACAGTGGCTGGAAGGCTGCCGAAGCGGACGAAATGGCTGACGCCACGCGTTGAATGTATTGTCGTGGTGTGAATAGTCTCAGGATCAAAGCGGACAAACATATAATTTGGAAACAATGGTTCGTCGACCGCAGTGCGTTTTCCTCGCACGATCTTTTCAATTTTGATCATCGGGGTGAGGCAATTCACTTCCTGACGCTCAAGATGTTCTTGCGCCCGCAGTAATTGACCCCTTTTGCAGTACAAAAGATACCAGGATTCCATAATGTCTCTTTTTCCTAATCAGCCGCGGAAGAATAGCAAAAGGCTGGTATGAGAGATAGACAGCAGAAGTATAACCAATGACTGTTTGGTCATCAGGCAACCATCTACACCTTTTTAACAAAAATACAGCATGCGCTGCATGAAGCCCGTATAATGTCCGCCAAATCCTGACGATGATTAATGGCATGAAATACCACGACCTACGCGACTTTCTGGAACTACTTGAACAACGCGGCGAGCTAAAGCGTATCGCAATGCCTGTCGATCCGTACCTGGAAATGACTGAAATTGCCGATCGTACTTTGCGCGCTAATGGCCCGGCTCTGTTATTTGAGAATCCAAAAGGGTACGACATGCCGGTGCTGTGCAACCTGTTCGGCACTCCGAAACGCGTCGCGATGGGAATGGGGCAAGAAGATGTTTCTGCGCTGCGTGAAGTCGGGAAATTACTGGCCTTCCTGAAAGAACCCGAGCCACCGAAGGGTTTCCGCGATTTATTCGATAAACTTCCGCAGTTTAAACAAGTCCTGAATATGCCGACTAAGCGTCTGCGTAATGCCCCATGCCAGGAACAAATCTGGGAAGGGGATGAAGTCGACTTATCTCGTATTCCGATTATGCAGTGTTGGCCTGAAGATGCCGCGCCGCTGATTACCTGGGGTTTGACGGTAACGCGTGGTCCGCATAAAGAACGGCAGAATCTCGGGATTTATCGCCAACAACTGATTGGCAAAAATAAACTGATCATGCGTTGGCTTTCGCATCGCGGCGGCGCGCTGGATTTCCAGGAGTGGTGTGCTGAACATCCTGGTGAGCGGTTCCCGGTTTCTGTTGCACTGGGTGCTGATCCGGCAACCATTCTTGGCGCGGTCACTCCAGTGCCAGATACTTTGTCAGAATATGCTTTTGCTGGTTTGCTACGTGGTACAAAAACCGAAGTTGTTAAGTGTATTTCTAACGATCTTGAAGTGCCAGCTAGCGCTGAAATTGTGCTGGAAGGGTATATCGAGCCTGGCGAAATGGCACCTGAAGGGCCATATGGTGACCACACGGGCTACTACAATGAAGTAGATGACTTCCCTGTGTTTACCGTGACGCATATAACCCAGCGCCAGAATGCGATTTATCATTCAACGTACACCGGTCGCCCGCCAGATGAGCCTGCGGTTCTCGGCGTGGCATTGAATGAAGTGTTTGTGCCCATTCTGCAAAAGCAGTTCCCGGAAATTGTCGATTTCTACTTGCCGCCGGAGGGGTGTTCTTATCGCCTTGCGGTTGTCACTATCAAGAAGCAGTACGCTGGCCACGCGAAACGCGTGATGATGGGCGTCTGGTCTTTCTTGCGGCAGTTCATGTATACCAAGTTTGTCATTGTCTGCGATGACGATGTTAATGCGCGTGACTGGAACGATGTAATTTGGGCCATCACCACGCGGATGGACCCGGCACGTGATACCGTTCTGGTAGAAAACACGCCAATTGATTACCTGGATTTTGCCTCGCCGGTTTCCGGCCTTGGCTCAAAAATGGGATTGGATGCCACCAATAAATGGCCTGGGGAAACCCAGCGTGAGTGGGGGCGTCCTATTAAGAAAGATGCAGAAGTATGTGCGCGTATTGATGCTATCTGGGATGAACTGGCTATTTTCGACGACAGTAAAAACGCCTGATCGGCGGGTTTTACCGTTTTGCATTATTGACCCGACAGAGGGGAAGCATGACAACCTTAAGCTGTAAAGTGACCTCGGTAGAAGCGATAACTGACACGGTGTATCGCGTTCGATTACTGCCGGAAGCGAAATTCTCCTTTCAGGCCGGGCAGTATTTGATGGTGGTGATGGATGAGCGCGATAAACGCCCGTTCTCCATGGCATCCACGCCGAGCGACCAGGAGTTTATCGAACTGCACATTGGCGCATCAGATATCAATCTGTACGCCATGGCGGTGATGGATCGCATTCTGAAAGAGAAAGAAATCGTTGTTGATATTCCACACGGCGATGCCTGGCTGCGTGAAGATGAAGATCGCCCGTTGATTCTGATTGCTGGCGGGACCGGCTTCTCTTATGTGCGTTCTATTTTGCTGACGGCGCTGGCGCGTAACCCGCAGCGTGAAATCGCCATTTACTGGGGCGGCCGTGAAGATAAACATCTTTATGATCTGTCTGAGTTAGAAGCGCTGTCCGTGGTTCACCCGAATCTGCGTGTTGAAGCGGTGGTTGAGCAACCGGAAACAGGCTGGCGTGGGCGTACTGGCACTGTGTTAACCGCGGTGATGCAGGATTACGGAACGCTTGCCGGGCACGACATCTATATTGCCGGACGTTTTGAAATGGCGAAAATTGCCCGTGACCTGTTCTGCAATGAACGTAGTGCGCAGGCCGACCGCATGTTTGGCGACGCGTTTTCGTTTATCTAATGCAATAAAAAACCCGCCCCTGACAGGCGGGAAAAACGGCAACTAAACTTTTTTCTGCGTCCTTGGTGTTGTAACTTTGTTGGCTGCATTCGCTCACCCGAATCACTTACTTTAGTAAGCTCATCGGGATTCGCTCATTTGCCGCCGCGTTACAACATCAATGACTTTGAAAATTGGATCAATTCCTTAAACGCGTTCAATAACTGTGGCAATCCCCTGACCCAATCCGATGCACATGGTGGCGAGGCCAAACTGCGCATCGCGACGTTCCATCAAATTGAGCAGCGTGGTGCTGATTCGTGTACCGGAACAACCCAGCGGGTGACCCAGTGCAATCGCACCGCCATTCAGGTTAATCTTCTCGTCGATCTTATCCATCAGCCCCAGATCTTTAATACATGGCAGGATCTGTGCGGCGAAGGCTTCGTTCATCTCAAACAGGTCTATGTCGGCGGCAGTCAGGCCCGCTTTTTTCAACGCCAGTTGTGATGCCGGAACTGGGCCGTAACCCATAATGGATGGATCGCAGCCAACGACTGCCATAGAGCGAACATAAGCGCGGATCTTCAGGCCCAGCTCTTTGGCGCGTGACTCGCTCATCAGCAACATCGCTGAGGCACCATCGGAAAGCGCGGAAGAACTGCCTGCTGTAACGGTGCCATTGACCGGATCAAACGCAGGTTTCAATGCCGCCAGACCTTCAACTGTAGTTTCCGGGCGAATCACTTCATCGTAATCAAAACGTTTGAGCACACCGTCTGCGTCATGGCCGCTGGTTGCCAGAATTTCATTTTTGAAATGACCCGCTTCGGTTGCAGCCCAGGCTCGCTGGTGTGAACGTGCAGAAAACTGATCCTGCATTTCACGGCTGATACCATGCATACGAGACAGCATTTCGGCGGTTAAGCCCATCATGCCAGCTGCTTTTGCAACGTTGCGGCTCAGGCCTGGATGGAAATCAACACCATGGCTCATCGGCACGTGGCCCATATGTTCCACGCCGCCTACCAGACAAGCATGCGCATCACCGGTCTGAATCATACGAGCAGCATCGTGCAGCGCTTGCATCGAAGAACCACACAGGCGGTTCACTGTAACCGCCGGTACTGAATGTGGGATTTCTGCCAGTAGCGAGGCGTTACGAGCAATATTAAAACCTTGCTCCAGCGTCTGCTGCACACAGCCCCAATAAATGTCATCCAGTGCAGCGGCTTCTAAAGCCGGGTTGCGTGACAAAATGCCACGCATCAGATGGGCAGAAAGATCTTCCGCACGCAGATTACGAAACGCACCGCCTTTTGAACGGCCCATCGGGGTGCGGATGGCATCAACAATTACAACCTTTTCCATAATCACTCCTCAGGCACTTTTCAGGTCACTGGCTGGGCGCGCTGGCTCAACGGGTGGATAGTACGGCTCGTTACGGGACGCTTTAGTACGCAGACCGTCCGGCACCTGGTAAAGCGGGCCAAGATGTTCGTACTGTTGCGCCATATCGAGATATTTCGCGCTGCCGATGGTGTCTAACCAACGGAATGCGCCGCCGTGGAACGGAGGGAATCCCAGGCCGTAAACCAGTGCCATATCTGCTTCTGCCGGGCTGGCGATAATGCCTTCTTCCAGGCAGCGCACGACTTCGTTGACCATTGGGATCATCATGCGAGCGATGATCTCTTCGTCGCTAAAGTTTTGGCGCGGTTTGCTGACATCAGCCAACAAGCTATCGGTGGCTTCGTCTTGTTCTTTACGCGGTTTGCCTTTGCTGTCTTGTTTGTAGCGATAGAAACCCTGCTGGGTTTTCTGGCCATAACGGCCTGCGTCAAACATGGCGTCGACCGCATCGCGATAATCTTTCTGCATACGCTGTGGGAAACCGGCAGCCATAACAGCCTGCGCGTGGTGCGCGGTATCAATACCGACTACATCCAGCAGGTATGCCGGGCCCATCGGCCAGCCGAACTGCTTTTCCATTACTTTGTCGATCTGGCGGAAATCGGCACCGTCGCGCATCAGCTGGCTAAAGCCGGCAAAGTACGGGAACAGCACACGGTTGACGAAGAAGCCAGGGCAGTCGTTCACTACGATTGGCGTTTTGCCCATTTTGCTGGCCCACGCAACAACCTTCGCGATAGTTTGCTCAGAGGTTTTCTCGCCGCGAATCACTTCCACTAACGGCATGCGGTGCACAGGGTTAAAGAAGTGCATGCCGCAGAAGTTTTCCGGGCGCTTCAGGCTGTTTGCCAGTTCGCCAATTGGAATGGTGGAGGTGTTCGACGCCAAAACGGTATCCGCACGAACTTTATCTTCCACTTCTGCCAGAACGGCTTTCTTCACTTTCGGGTTTTCTACCACTGCTTCAACTACCACATCGACACGCTCAAAACCGGCGTAATCGAGTGTTGGATGAATGGTGGCAATCACACCCGCCAGTTTCATGCCGTCAATTTTGCCGCGTTCCAGCTGTTTGTTCAGCAGCTTGCTGGCTTCGTTAATACCCAGCTCCAGCGACTTCTCGTTAATGTCCTTCATTAATACCGGTACGCCTTTCCAGGCAGACTGGTAAGCAATGCCGCCGCCCATGATCCCGGCACCAAGAACGGCTGCCTGTTTCGGGGTTTCGGTATTTTTGGTCAGCTTCTTCGCCTGACCTTTTATGTATTGGTCGTTAAGGAAAATCCCGACCAGCGCACGGGCCTCATTGGAACGCGCCAACGGCACGAAACTTTGAGTCTCCAGTTGTAATGCTTCGTCACGGCCCATTCTTGCCGCGGCTTCGATGGTTTTGACTGCCGTCATCGGGGCAGGGTAGTGCTTGCCCGCAATCTGCATCACCATGCTTTTAGCAATGGTGAAGCTCATGGTGGCTTCGATTTTGCTCAGCTTCAGCGGCTGCAGTTTTGGCGCGCGTTTGGCTTTCCAGTCCAGATCGCCATTAATCGCCTGGCGTAATACCGCCAGTGCGCCGTCGCGCAGTTTCTCAGTTTTAACGATGCCGTCGACTAAGCCGAGCTTTTGCGCTTCAACCGCGCCGACATCTTTACCGGCGGTGATAATTTCCAGCGCGCTATCAGCACCCAGCAAACGAGGTAAACGTACAGATCCACCGAAACCAGGCATGATGCCGAGTTTGGTTTCTGGCAGGCCAATACGGGTATCTGGTGTTGCCAGGCGATAATCGGTTGCCAGTACACATTCACAACCGCCGCCAAGGGCGTAACCATTCACTGCTGCAATGGTCGGAACCGGCAAGTCCTCCAGACGATTGAAGACGCTGTTGGCAAATTGCAGCCAATGAGTCAGTTGCTCCGCAGGAACCAGGAACAGCGACAGAAATTCAGTAATATCCGCACCAACGATAAACGCGGCTTTGTTGGAACTGAGCAGCAGGCCTTTCAGACCAGGCTGCTTTTCCAGTACATCCAGCGCGTGGCCCAGGCTTGCTACGGTCGCGGTGTCGAGTTTGTTCACTGAACCGGGGGCATCGAATACCAATTCTGCGATGCCATCTTCCAGCCAGTCGAGATGTAAGGTTTCACCTTGGTAGAGCATGTCAGTCTCCTGAATCCAGCAATGGAATCTGGTCGTACCAGATGAAGGTGAGTGTGGAATTGATGTTAATGAAATGCAAATAACTCTTTAAATATTTGCAAAGATGATCACAGCCGCTGGAAATAAGTTCGCTCTGTTTACGGTGTGCTAAGATGCGTGGCGTTCAGTTTATAAAAAACCAGAAGGGTAAATCATGGATTCACTGGCCTCACTTTATAAAGATCATGTGGCAACTTTGCAGGAGCGCACCCGCAATGTTCTGGCGCGCTTCAATCTTGACGCGCTGTTGATTCACTCGGGCGAGCTAGTCAACGTCTTCCTCGATGATCATCCATATCCGTTCAAAGTTAACCCACAATTCAAAGCCTGGGTTCCGGTGACACAAGTGCCAAACTGCTGGCTGCTGGTGGATGGTGTTAACAAACCGAAGCTGTGGTTCTATCTGCCGGTTGATTACTGGCACAACGTTGAGCCGCTGCCAGAATCCTTCTGGACTGACGAAATTGAAGTGATTGCGCTGCCGAAAGCTGATGGCATTGGCAGCCAGTTGCCTGCCGCGCGTGGCAATATCGGTTATATCGGGCCGGTTCCAGAGCGTGCCGTACAGCTTGAAATCCAGGGCGCTAACATCAACCCGAAAGGGGTGATTGATTACCTGCATTATCATCGTGCTTATAAAACTGATTATGAGCTGGCATGTATGCGTGAAGCGCAGAAAACCGCAGTGGTTGGTCATCAGGCGGCTCACGAAGCGTTCCTGTCTGGAATGAGCGAATTTGACATTAATCTCGCGTATCTGACCGCAACCGGACATCGCGATACCGATGTGCCTTATGGCAACATTGTTGCGCTCAACGAGCACGCAGCAGTTCTTCATTACACCAAACTTGAGAACCGCGCACCTGCCGAAATGCGCAGTTTCCTGTTGGATGCTGGCGCGGAATATAACGGTTATGCGGCTGATTTAACGCGTACCTGGTCGGCAAAAAGCGATAACGATTATGCACAACTGGTTAAAGACGTTAACAGCGAGCAACTAGCGCTGATTGATACCCTGAAAGCAGGTGTGCGCTACACCGATTACCACATCCAGTTCCATCAACGTATCGCGAAGCTGCTGAGCCGCCATAAATTGGTTACCGGGATTAGCGAAGAAGCGATGGTTGAAACCGGCATCACTGGGCCATTTATGCCACATGGTCTGGGCCACCCGCTGGGTTTGCAGGTGCATGATGTTGCAGGCTTTATGCAGGATGATTCCGGTACACACCTTGCTGCACCTTCTCAGTATCCGTATCTGCGTTGCACGCGTATTCTTGAACCGCGTATGGTTCTGACCATTGAACCGGGCATTTACTTCATTGAATCTTTGCTCGCACCGTGGCGCGAAGGCCAGTACAGCAAGCACTTTGACTGGCAGCGCATTGAGGCAATGAAACCTTTCGGTGGCGTTCGCATTGAAGACAACGTGATTGTTCATGAAAATAGTATTGAAAACATGACGCGCGATCTGAAACTGGCGTAATGGATAGTTGGCTGATTCCCGCTGAAACCGTTGCGTTCAGTGAGGAAATCAAGAAAAGCCGCTTTATTACTCTGGTCGCTCATACGACTGGCGTAATTGCGGCGAAAGCATTTCTTGAAAAAGTACGTTCAGAGCACCCGACGGCCCGGCATCATTGCTGGGCCTGGGTGGCTGGTGCGCCAGATGACTCGCAGCAGTTAGGCTTTTCTGATGATGGTGAGCCTGCTGGCACAGCCGGTAAGCCGATGCTTGCCCAGCTTATGGGAAGTGGTATTGGTGAAATTACCGCAGTCGTCGTACGTTATTCTGGCGGCATCAAACTAGGTACTGGCGGCCTGGTGAAAGCCTATGGCGGCGGGGTGCAGGCAGCGTTAAATCAATTGCCTACCGTGCTCAAAACTCCGTTAACCGAATATACTTTGCAATGTGAGTACGCGCAGCTTGCCGGAATCGAGGCGTTGCTTAAACAGTGTGACGGCGTTGTGGTGCAAAGTGATTTTCAGGCGTCTGTTTTATTACTTATCGCGTTACCACACGCGAAACTTGCTGACTTTTCAGTCAGACTTGCTGATTTTAGCCGCGGTGCATTGCATTTATTGCCGGCTGAACAATAATCCCCACTCGTATTTTATTGATAGTTAAGGAAGCGGCTGAAATGCATTTTCGCGCCATAACCCGAATCGTTGGTCTGTTAGTCATTCTATTTTCCGTGACCATGATTATTCCTGGGTTGGTAGCTTTAATTTATCGCGATGGTGCTGGCCGAGCTTTCACCCAGACTTTCTTCGCAGCGCTACTGATTGGTTCTTTTTTGTGGTGGCCTAACCGGCGGCAAAAAAGTGAGTTGAAACCACGAGAAGGGTTCCTGATCGTCGTCTTGTTCTGGACGGTGTTGGGGAGCGTGGGTGCGCTGCCTTTTATCTTCGCGGAACAACCGAATCTCACTATTACTGATGCATTCTTTGAATCGTTCTCGGGTTTAACTACCACCGGTGCGACAACGCTTGTCGGGCTGGATACGCTTCCTCACGCCATTCTGTTTTATCGGCAAATGTTGCAGTGGTTTGGCGGCATGGGGATCATCGTGCTGGCAGTGGCCATTCTGCCGATTCTGGGCGTCGGCGGGATGCAGCTATACCGTGCCGAAATGCCGGGGCCGCTTAAAGATAATAAGATGCGCCCGCGTATTGCAGATACCGCAAAAACTCTGTGGATTATTTATGTTCTGTTAACTGTCGCTTGTGCGTTGGCACTTTGGTTTGCAGGGATGCCTGCGTTTGATGCAATAGGTCACAGCTTTGCGACTATCGCGATTGGTGGTTTTTCTACTCATGATGCCAGCGTCGGTTATTTCGACAGCCCAACCATTAATACAATTATCGCCATCTTCTTGCTGATTTCCGGTTGTAACTATGGCCTGCACTTCTCTCTATTAAGCGGGCGTAATATAAAAGTCTATTGGCGTGACCCTGAGTTCCGCATGTTTATTGGCGTGCAACTGACGCTGGTGGCTATCTGTACCTTAGTACTCTGGTTCCACAACACTTACCAAACCGCCCTGCTTACGCTAAACCAGGCATTCTTCCAGGTGGTCTCGATGGCGACGACCGCCGGGTTTACGACTGATAGTATTGCTCGCTGGCCTCTATTCTTACCGGTGCTGTTGTTGTGCTCTGCTTTTATAGGGGGGTGTGCTGGTTCGACCGGTGGTGGTCTGAAGGTCATCCGTATTCTGTTGCTGTTCAAACAAGGCAACCGCGAACTGAAGCGACTTGTTCACCCCAATGCGGTCTATAGCATCAAGCTTGGCAATCGAGCCCTGCCCGAACGTATCCTTGAAGCAGTATGGGGATTCTTTTCTGCCTATGCGCTGGTGTTTATCCTCAGCATGCTCGCGATTATCGCCACCGGCGTGGATGATTTCTCCGCCTTTGCTTCAGTGGCGGCAACGCTGAATAATCTCGGCCCAGGTTTGGGGGTTGTGGCTGATAACTTCGCCAGCATGAATCCTGTGGCAAAATGGATATTGATAGCCAATATGCTGTTTGGTCGTCTTGAAGTGTTTACTTTACTTGTACTGTTTACGCCAACCTTCTGGCGAGAGTAATCGGAGCCTGCTGTGAGAACGTTGATTCTATTTTCGACCCGCGATGGTCAAACTCGCGAGATTGCTTCTTATATAGCATCTGAACTTAAAGAGCTGGGCGCCGAGAGTGATGTGGTTAATCTGCATCGCAGTGGCGAGATCGCCTGGGGAAACTACGAACGCGTCGTTATTGGCGCTTCTATTCGCTATGGGCATTTCCATTCGTCAGTGGCTGCGTTTGTGAAAAAGCATCAGCAAGCATTGAATAAGATTCCCAGCGCTTTCTTTTCCGTAAACCTGGTCGCCCGTAAACCAGAGAAGCGTTCTCCTCAAACCAACTCTTATACGCGTAAGTTCTTGCTGACCTCCCCGTGGCAGCCAAATCATTGCGCGGTGTTTGCGGGTGCACTGCGTTATCCGCGTTATCGCTGGTATGATCGCGTGATGATTCGTTTGATTATGAAGATGACGGGCGGTGAAACAGATATCAGCAAAGAAGTTGTTTATACAGATTGGCCTCAGGTGGCGCGTTTCGCCCACGAGATAGCGCACTTAAACAGCAAATAGTGTCCAAAACACCCTGTTTGATGAAAAAAGATGCGCTCAGTCATTTATTTGCAATAAACACTTGTCAGCTCCCAGAAAATCCCTATACTGCGCCTCCACTGACACGGCACAACGGCTTACAAACCGGCCCGTCAGCCAGATGAAAAGCGAAAATAAACGCTTGACTCTGAAAGAGGAAAGCGTAATATACGCCACCTCGAGTTAGCAAGCGAAAGCGCCTGACTCACTGCTCTTTAACAATTTATCAGACAATCTGTGTGGGCACTCGCAGGATTGATATCTCAGATACCTTCGGGTATCAAAAAAATATCAAGTCTTGAAGAGTGACCAAGCAGTAATTCATTTAGTTGAATTATTACGAAAGTTAATTTTTGAGCACCGCTTCACGAGTTGAAGAAAATCAAGCTTTTAATTGAAGAGTTTGATCATGGCTCAGATTGAACGCTGGCGGCAGGCCTAACACATGCAAGTCGAGCGGTAGCACAGGGAGCTTGCTCCTGGGTGACGAGCGGCGGACGGGTGAGTAATGTCTGGGAAACTGCCTGATGGAGGGGGATAACTACTGGAAACGGTAGCTAATACCGCATAACGTCTTCGGACCAAAGAGGGGGACCTTCGGGCCTCTTGCCATCAGATGTGCCCAGATGGGATTAGCTAGTAGGTGAGGTAATGGCTCACCTAGGCGACGATCCCTAGCTGGTCTGAGAGGATGACCAGCCACACTGGAACTGAGACACGGTCCAGACTCCTACGGGAGGCAGCAGTGGGGAATATTGCACAATGGGCGCAAGCCTGATGCAGCCATGCCGCGTGTATGAAGAAGGCCTTCGGGTTGTAAAGTACTTTCAGCGAGGAGGAAGGCATTGTGGTTAATAACCGCAGTGATTGACGTTACTCGCAGAAGAAGCACCGGCTAACTCCGTGCCAGCAGCCGCGGTAATACGGAGGGTGCAAGCGTTAATCGGAATTACTGGGCGTAAAGCGCACGCAGGCGGTCTGTCAAGTCGGATGTGAAATCCCCGGGCTCAACCTGGGAACTGCATTCGAAACTGGCAGGCTAGAGTCTTGTAGAGGGGGGTAGAATTCCAGGTGTAGCGGTGAAATGCGTAGAGATCTGGAGGAATACCGGTGGCGAAGGCGGCCCCCTGGACAAAGACTGACGCTCAGGTGCGAAAGCGTGGGGAGCAAACAGGATTAGATACCCTGGTAGTCCACGCCGTAAACGATGTCGACTTGGAGGTTGTTCCCTTGAGGAGTGGCTTCCGGAGCTAACGCGTTAAGTCGACCGCCTGGGGAGTACGGCCGCAAGGTTAAAACTCAAATGAATTGACGGGGGCCCGCACAAGCGGTGGAGCATGTGGTTTAATTCGATGCAACGCGAAGAACCTTACCTACTCTTGACATCCAGAGAATTTGCTAGAGATAGCTTAGTGCCTTCGGGAACTCTGAGACAGGTGCTGCATGGCTGTCGTCAGCTCGTGTTGTGAAATGTTGGGTTAAGTCCCGCAACGAGCGCAACCCTTATCCTTTGTTGCCAGCGGTTCGGCCGGGAACTCAAAGGAGACTGCCAGTGATAAACTGGAGGAAGGTGGGGATGACGTCAAGTCATCATGGCCCTTACGAGTAGGGCTACACACGTGCTACAATGGCGCATACAAAGAGAAGCGACCTCGCGAGAGCAAGCGGACCTCATAAAGTGCGTCGTAGTCCGGATCGGAGTCTGCAACTCGACTCCGTGAAGTCGGAATCGCTAGTAATCGTAGATCAGAATGCTACGGTGAATACGTTCCCGGGCCTTGTACACACCGCCCGTCACACCATGGGAGTGGGTTGCAAAAGAAGTAGGTAGCTTAACCTTCGGGAGGGCGCTTACCACTTTGTGATTCATGACTGGGGTGAAGTCGTAACAAGGTAACCGTAGGGGAACCTGCGGTTGGATCACCTCCTTACCTAATAGATACGAACTTGCGTAGTGCTCACACAGATTGTCTGATGAAAGTAAATGAGCAAAAAGCGATATCCTGCAAAGGATTATTCGTGTCCCCATCGTCTAGAGGCCCAGGACACTGCCCTTTCACGGCTGTAACAGGGGTTCGAATCCCCTTGGGGACGCCATCTTAAGATAATGATGTGAAAGACATTATCACCGAATATCTCAAAACTGACTTTCGAGTCACGTTTGAGATATTGCTCTTTAAAAATCCGGAACAAGCTGAAAATTGAAACGACACACTGTTTCCTTTCTCCGTAATAAGAAAGGAAAATGCGGTGTGTTCGAGTCTCTCAAATTTTCGCAACATCGATTGTGTCTTACGAGACATCTTCGGGTTGTGAGGTTAAGCGACTAAGCGTACACGGTGGATGCCCTGGCAGTCAGAGGCGATGAAGGACGTGCTAATCTGCGATAAGCGTCGGTAAGGTGATATGAACCGTTATAACCGACGATTTCCGAATGGGGAAACCCAGTGCAATTCGTTGCACTATCGTTAAGTGAATACATAGCTTAACGAAGCGAACCGGGGGAACTGAAACATCTAAGTACCCCGAGGAAAAGAAATCAACCGAGATTCCCCCAGTAGCGGCGAGCGAACGGGGAGCAGCCCAGAGTCTGAATCAGTTTGTGTATTAGTGGAAGCGTCTGGAAAGTCGCAGGGTACAGGGTGATACTCCCGTACACAAAAATGCACATGCTGTGAACTCGAAGAGTAGGGCGGGACACGTGGTATCCTGTCTGAATATGGGGGGACCATCCTCCAAGGCTAAATACTCCTGACTGACCGATAGTGAACCAGTACCGTGAGGGAAAGGCGAAAAGAACCCCGGCGAGGGGAGTGAAACAGAACCTGAAACCGTGTACGTACAAGCAGTGGGAGCCTCTTTTATGGGGTGACTGCGTACCTTTTGTATAATGGGTCAGCGACTTATATTCTGTAGCAAGGTTAACCGTATAGGGGAGCCGCAGGGAAACCGAGTCTTAACTGGGCGTTAAGTTGCAGGGTATAGACCCGAAACCCGGTGATCTAGCCATGGGCAGGTTGAAGGTTGGGTAACACTAACTGGAGGACCGAACCGACTAATGTTGAAAAATTAGCGGATGACTTGTGGCTGGGGGTGAAAGGCCAATCAAACCGGGAGATAGCTGGTTCTCCCCGAAAGCTATTTAGGTAGCGCCTCGTGAACTCATCTTCGGGGGTAGAGCACTGTTTCGGCTAGGGGGCCATCCCGGCTTACCAACCCGATGCAAACTCCGAATACCGAAGAATGTTATCACGGGAGACACACGGCGGGTGCTAACGTCCGTCGTGAAGAGGGAAACAACCCAGACCGCCAGCTAAGGTCCCAAAGTCATGGTTAAGTGGGAAACGATGTGGGAAGGCACAGACAGCCAGGATGTTGGCTTAGAAGCAGCCATCATTTAAAGAAAGCGTAATAGCTCACTGGTCGAGTCGGCCTGCGCGGAAGATGTAACGGGGCTAAACCATGCACCGAAGCTGCGGCAGCGACGCTTATGCGTTGTTGGGTAGGGGAGCGTTCTGTAAGCCGTTGAAGCTGGACTGTGAGGTCTGGTGGAGGTATCAGAAGTGCGAATGCTGACATAAGTAACGATAAAGCGGGTGAAAAACCCGCTCGCCGGAAGACCAAGGGTTCCTGTCCAACGTTAATCGGGGCAGGGTGAGTCGACCCCTAAGGCGAGGCCGAAAGGCGTAGTCGATGGGAAACAGGTTAATATTCCTGTACTCGGTGTTACTGCGAAGGGGGGACGGAGAGGGCTATGTTAGCCGGGCGACGGTTGTCCCGGTTTAAGCATGTAGGCGGAGAGTTTAGGTAAATCCGGACTCTTATTCAACGCTGAGGTGTGATGACGAGGCACTACGGTGCTGAAGTAACAAATGCCGCACTTCCAGGAAAAGCCTCTAAGCATCAGGTAACATCAAATCGTACCCCAAACCGACACAGGTGGTCAGGTAGAGAATACCAAGGCGCTTGAGAGAACTCGGGTGAAGGAACTAGGCAAAATGGTGCCGTAACTTCGGGAGAAGGCACGCTGTCGGTAGGTGAAGCGATTTACTCGTGGAGCTGAAGGCAGTCGAAGATACCAGCTGGCTGCAACTGTTTATTAAAAACACAGCACTGTGCAAACACGAAAGTGGACGTATACGGTGTGACGCCTGCCCGGTGCCGGAAGGTTAATTGATGGGGTTAAGCGCAAGCTGAAGCTCTTGATCGAAGCCCCGGTAAACGGCGGCCGTAACTATAACGGTCCTAAGGTAGCGAAATTCCTTGTCGGGTAAGTTCCGACCTGCACGAATGGCGTAATGATGGCCAGGCTGTCTCCACCCGAGACTCAGTGAAATTGAAATCGCTGTGAAGATGCAGTGTACCCGCGGCAAGACGGAAAGACCCCGTGAACCTTTACTATAGCTTGACACTGAACACTGGTCCTTGATGTGTAGGATAGGTGGGAGGCTTTGAAGCGAGGACGCCAGTTCTTGTGGAGCCAACCTTGAAATACCACCCTTTAATGGCTGGTGTTCTAACGTAGACCCGTAATCCGGGTTGCGGACAGTGTCTGGTGGGTAGTTTGACTGGGGCGGTCTCCTCCTAAAGCGTAACGGAGGAGCACGAAGGTTAGCTAATCACGGTCGGACATCGTGAGGTTAGTGCAAAGGCATAAGCTAGCTTGACTGCGAGAGTGACGGCTCGAGCAGGTGCGAAAGCAGGTCTTAGTGATCCGGTGGTTCTGAATGGAAGGGCCATCGCTCAACGGATAAAAGGTACTCCGGGGATAACAGGCTGATACCGCCCAAGAGTTCATATCGACGGCGGTGTTTGGCACCTCGATGTCGGCTCATCACATCCTGGGGCTGAAGTAGGTCCCAAGGGTATGGCTGTTCGCCATTTAAAGTGGTACGCGAGCTGGGTTTAGAACGTCGTGAGACAGTTCGGTCCCTATCTGCCGTGGGCGCTGGAGAATTGAGGGGGGCTGCTCCTAGTACGAGAGGACCGGAGTGGACGCATCACTGGTGTTCGGGTTGTCATGCCAATGGCATTGCCCGGTAGCTAAATGCGGAAAAGATAAGCGCTGAAAGCATCTAAGCGCGAAACTTGCCCCGAGATGAGTTCTCCCTGACCCTTTAAGGGTCCTGAAGGAACGTTGAAGACTACGACGTTGATAGGCTGGGTGTGTAAGCGTAGCGATACGTTGAGCTAACCAGTACTAATGATCCGTGAGGCTTAACCTTACAACACCGAAGGTGTTTTGGTTGAGAGACTAAGCATTTGATTTTCAGCTTGAACCGAGATTAAGTTGATGGTTGTGTGAATAACGCAACGGTTAACAAAACAGAATATGCCTGGCGGCACTAGCGCGGTGGTCCCACCTGACCCCATGCCGAACTCAGAAGTGAAACGCCGTAGCGCCGATGGTAGTGTGGGGTCTCCCCATGCGAGAGTAGGGAACTGCCAGGCTCCAATTAAGCAAAAAGCCCTGTACTGACGTACAGGGCTTTTTGCTGTCTGCAATAAAATAGTCGTGAACAATGTTGAACACCGCTGGCGGTGGTCCCGGAGGGGAGTACCAGGATGATATGAGTAATTTATCAACCTCCTGGTATAACCCCTGTCACGCAAGCGAACCCCTGGCATATAAGGTAAACTAACTGGGTTTAAACTCAGGAAAGATACCCAACATGAGCACTTCTCTTAAACCTTTCAATACATTTGGTATTCAGGCTAACGCTTCACGTATTGTCATTGCTGAAACAGTACAGCAATTAAAAGACGCCTGGAGTGAGACAGTGGCAGCAAATATGCCCGTTTTGATCTTGGGTGAGGGAAGTAACGTTCTCTTTCTTGAGGATTACTCCGGTACCGTAATTGTTAACCGAATTTCAGGCATTCAAGTTACAGAAGAGCAAGATGCCTGGTATTTACATGTTGGCGCGGGGGAAAACTGGCATCATCTGGTTGAATATACCTTACAGCAAGGAATGCCAGGGCTTGAAAACCTGGCTTTAATTCCAGGATGTGCCGGATCTTCACCTATTCAAAATATCGGTGCCTATGGTGTAGAGCTCAAAAGCGTCTGTCATTACGTTGATTGTGTCGATTTGCTCAGCGGTGAGATGCATCGCCTGGATAATTCACAGTGCCAGTTTGGCTATCGCGACAGTATTTTTAAGCATGAATATCAGAATCACTATGCAATTATTGCTGTGGGATTACGTTTGCCAAAATTATGGCAGCCAGTATTAAGTTATGGTGATTTAACCCGGCTTGACGCTGCAAATGTCACGCCGCAGGAAGTGTTTAATGCAGTTTGCCATATGCGTATGACAAAACTTCCGGATCCGCGTGTTAACGGAAATGCGGGAAGCTTTTTCAAGAATCCAGTCATTACTGCCGAACAGGCATCTGTGCTTATTGCTACTTTCGCCGCCATTCCACATTACCCTCAGCCCGATGGGTCAATAAAACTGGCGGCAGGCTGGTTAATCGATCAGTGCCAGTTGAAGGGTTACAAGGTTGGTGGTGCAACAGTGCATCAACAGCAAGCTCTGGTATTAATAAATGAAAACGGCGCTTCCAGCCTGGATGTTGTGGGTCTGGCTCATCACGTTCGCCAGTGTGTCGGGGATAAATTTAAAGTATGGTTGGAACCCGAAGTTCGCTTCATAGGTACGTGTGGCGAAGTTAGCGCTGTGGAGACCATTGCATGAAAGATAATAAAATTCCTCTGACACTAATTAGTATTCTTGCAGATGGCGAGTTTCACTCTGGTGAGCAGTTAGGTGAGCAGCTTGGTATGAGTCGGGCGGCCATAAATAAACACATCCAAACTTTAAGAGATTGGGGTGTTGATGTTTTTACCGTGCCTGGAAAAGGGTATAGCCTACCCGATCCCATTCAGTTGCTTGATGAAGAACTTATAAAATTGCAGATTGATACAGGCTCAGTTACGGTTCTCCCTGTCATTGACTCCACCAATCAGTTTTTACTCGACCGACTTGAAACACTTCACTCGGGGGATGCCTGTATTGCTGAATATCAGCAGGCGGGTCGAGGTCGTCGAGGACGTCAGTGGTTTTCACCCTTCGGTGCTAATCTTTACCTGTCCATGTACTGGCGACTCGAGCAAGGTCCTGCGGCAGCTGTTGGCTTAAGTCTTGTCATTGGGATTGTTATGGCCGAGGTACTACGTGAACTAGGTGCTGAAGATGTCAGAGTTAAGTGGCCAAATGACCTATATCTCAACGATCGTAAACTTGCTGGTATTCTGGTTGAATTGACTGGTAAAACTGGAGATGCCGCGCAGATTGTTATTGGGGCAGGTATTAATCTTGCAATGCGTAATGTAGCGACGGATGTGATTAATCAAAGCTGGATTAATCTTCAGGAAGCCGGAATTAATATAGATCGTAATGCGTTAGCTATTAGAATCATAAAAGAATTGCGAAAAGCATTACAGTTATTTGAAGATGAAGGTTTAGTACCTTTCCTGCCGCGTTGGGAGCCACTGGATAACTTTATTCATCGCCAGGTGAAGTTAATAATTGGGGATAGAGAAATACACGGCATTTCAAGAGGGATTAACGAGCAAGGTGGATTGTTATTAGAGCAGGACGGAGTCGTTAAACCTTGGGTGGGTGGAGAAATATCACTGCGTGGCGTTAACTAATTCGCACGGGGGATTTTATCCCCCCGCTTTTTTATTTCCTTAGCCGTACGCACTCAACTTCGTGATTTGAGCTTTTCGTCATGATCAGGCTGGCACGCTCACGAGTTGGTAGTATATTTTCTTTTAGGTTCCGCCAGTTAATCTCTTTCCATAGCTGTAATGCGACATTAACAGCTTCATCCTCTGAGAGCTTCGCATAGCTGTGGAAATAAGAGTCAGGGTCGGTAAATGCACCTTCACGGAACTTCAGGAATCGCGTGATATACCAATCTTGTAGCAGATCTTCTGGCGCATCGACATAAATCGAAAAATCGACAAAGTCTGATACAAATACATGATGTGGATCGTGTGGGTAATCCATGCCGCTTTGCAAAACATTTAATCCTTCAAGGATTAAAATATCAGGCTGAGCAACTGTTTTATCACCATCAGGAATAACATCATAAATAAGGTGAGAATAGACTGGTGCAGTCACATTCGGTGCCCCTGATTTAATATCAGAAACGAACTTCACCAAACGGTGCATATCGTAGGATTGTGGGAATCCTTTTTTCTTCATCAGATTGCGTTCTTTCAACACTTTATTCGGATGCAGAAAACCATCAGTGGTAATCAATTCCACACGACGATGCTCAGGCCAGCGACTCAGCAGAGCTTGCAGCACGCGAGCGGTTGTACTTTTCCCGACCGCAACGCTTCCGGCGATACTAATGACGTAGGGAATACGTTGCCCATTAGTGCCGAGAAATTGCTCTAACACTGCCTGTCGGCGTAGGTTTGAACTGATATAAAAATTCAATAGCCGTGAAAGAGGCAGGTAAATTTCTGCAACTTCCTCTAAAGAGAGGTCCTCATTGATACCCTTCAACTGAGCGATCTCACCTTCAGTCAAGGTCATCGGTACTGAGTCGCGCAAGGCTGCCCATTGGTTGCGGTTGAACTGCATATAAGGAGTCGTCAACATTTGCTCTTTATTACTCATAAGCATGCTTCTGCCTGTAATTCAGGACAAAAATGAACGTAGTACGCGGACTGAGAAAAGGATACTCATCTCAGGAAATCAAAGGCGTGCAACGTATATTACTTTTCACAATGGGCAGGAGGGTAACACCAGATGAGTGAGAATAATAAGAAAAAAACAAAGTGATGATGCTTTCAGAGGAAAGCATCACGTTGTGGTGTGACTTCAACTTGCTATGCGCTGCGCAAATTGATTAACGGCGTATAAGCTATTTGTAATAGATGACGGCGGGAAGATAAAAGCCGTATGACGAACCGGTATAGTCAGGCAACACCCCAAACAGCGGTATCTTCATTCCTTCTCTTTGGTGGGCATATCAAACTCATGCCTCACTCAAACAAGTAGTGTTCCAAACGCCGCGTAGTGGGTATATCCATTGTTTCCAGACACCGGACACGAAATTTACATAAAAGAGCACATCGAAAAGAAAGGAATGCATGACGAAGATGCATTAAAGCGTGAAAAAAGGCAGTTTGAATACATCACCTCCGTATCCCGCGTACAAAAATCACTCTGTAATGATGATTAATCCACCAGTTTTACGAGCTATCGCGCAAAATATAAGCGGTAGTGCATTTTCTTTAATTTTTTTGTTGCATCATGGAGCCGGTGTTCCTAGAATGCGCGCTACTTGATGCCGACTTAGCTCAGTAGGTAGAGCAACTGACTTGTAATCAGTAGGTCACCAGTTCGATTCCGGTAGTCGGCACCATCAAGTGCTTGGTGGGGTTCCCGAGCGGCCAAAGGGAGCAGACTGTAAATCTGCCGTCATCGACTTCGAAGGTTCGAATCCTTCCCCCACCACCATTTTCAGGCAACGCTATGCGTAGCCCGAGGCGACGAGATCCAACTAGTCGACTCGAATACTAAGGAGCCTCTCCTTAGTTAAAACAGAATTCAAGCAGGTAGCCGAGTTCCAGAGATGCGGGCATCGTATAATGGCTATTACCTCAGCCTTCCAAGCTGATGATGTGGGTTCGATTCCCACTGCCCGCTCCAGATGTGCTGATATAGCTCAGTTGGTAGAGCGCACCCTTGGTAAGGGTGAGGTCGGCAGTTCGAATCTGCCTATCAGCACCACCTCCTTTATCCTTCCTGTTTCTCTTCTGTTAATGAATTCAACAAATTCAGGCTTTCGCCTGGTTGATGTGGTGATATCACCGATTTATCCGTGTCTTAGAGGGACAATCGATGTCTAAAGAAAAATTTGAACGTACAAAACCGCACGTCAACGTCGGTACTATCGGCCACGTTGACCATGGTAAAACCACTCTGACTGCAGCAATCACTACCGTTCTGGCTAAAACCTACGGTGGTTCTGCTCGTGCTTTCGACCAGATCGATAACGCACCAGAAGAAAAAGCTCGTGGTATCACCATCAACACTTCCCACGTTGAATATGACACCCCGACTCGCCACTATGCGCACGTTGACTGCCCAGGGCACGCCGACTACGTTAAAAACATGATCACCGGTGCTGCTCAGATGGACGGCGCTATCCTGGTTGTTGCTGCGACTGATGGCCCAATGCCACAGACTCGTGAGCACATCCTGCTGGGTCGTCAGGTTGGCGTTCCTTACATCATCGTGTTCCTGAACAAATGCGACATGGTTGATGATGAAGAGCTGCTGGAACTGGTAGAAATGGAAGTTCGTGAACTTCTGTCTATGTACGACTTCCCAGGCGACGATACTCCAATCGTACGTGGTTCAGCGCTGAAAGCACTGGAAGGCGACGCGGATTACGAAGCTAAAATCATCGAACTGGCTGGCTTCCTGGATACTTATATCCCAGAACCAGAACGTGCTATCGACAAGCCGTTCCTGCTGCCAATCGAAGACGTATTCTCCATCTCCGGCCGTGGTACCGTTGTTACCGGTCGTGTAGAGCGCGGTATCGTTAAAGTTGGTGAAGAAGTTGAAATCGTTGGTATCAAAGATACCGTGAAATCAACCTGTACTGGCGTTGAAATGTTCCGCAAACTGCTGGACGAAGGCCGTGCTGGTGAGAACGTTGGTGTTCTGCTGCGTGGTATTAAACGTGAAGATATCGAACGTGGTCAGGTACTGGCTAAGCCAGGCTCAATCAAGCCGCACACCCAGTTCGAATCTGAAGTTTATATTCTGTCCAAAGATGAAGGCGGCCGTCATACTCCGTTCTTCAAAGGCTACCGTCCACAGTTCTACTTCCGTACAACTGACGTGACTGGCACCATCGAACTGCCAGAAGGCGTTGAGATGGTAATGCCGGGCGACAACATCAAAATGGTTGTTACCCTGATCCACCCAATCGCGATGGATGACGGTCTGCGTTTCGCAATCCGTGAAGGCGGCCGTACTGTAGGTGCGGGCGTTGTTGCTAAAGTTATCGCTTAATCGCTGATAACATTTGACGCAACGCGCAAGAAAAGGGCATCATTTGATGCCCTTTTTGTACGCTCTCTACCCAGAACCTGGCTCATCAGTGATTTTTTACTCATAATCATTGCTGAGACAGGCTCTGAAGATGGCGTTATACCGAATAGCACCTGAGTAATAGCCGTTCGGTTTGGTTTTGCCTCGCATATGCGGGGCAAAAATGTTTGTCTGAATTACTGTGACGGGTTGGTTTATGAGTGCGAATACCGAAGCTCAAGGAAGCGGGCGCGGCCTGGAAGCGATGAAATGGCTGGCAGTTGCTGCTCTGCTTATTGTGGCGATCGTGGGCAACTACATTTATCGTGATGTGTCTCTGCCTCTGCGTGCCCTGGCAGTGGTTGTGCTGATTGCTGCAGCGGGTGGTGTCGCGCTGTTAACGACGAAAGGCAAAGCGACAGTTGCTTTCGCCCGCGAAGCGAGAACCGAAGTTCGTAAAGTGATTTGGCCAACTCGGCAGGAGACTTTACACACCACCTTAATCGTGGCGGCTGTTACAGCTGTAATGTCACTGATTTTGTGGGGGCTGGACGGTATTCTTGTCCGCCTGGTTTCTTTTATTACTGGCCTGAGGTTCTGAGATGTCTGAAGCCCCTAAAATGCGCTGGTACGTCGTTCAGGCGTTTTCCGGTTTTGAAGGCCGCGTAGCAACATCGCTGCGTGAGCATATCAAATTGCACAACATGGAAGAGTTGTTTGGTGAAGTCATGGTTCCGACCGAAGAAGTGGTCGAAATCCGTGGTGGCCAACGTCGCAAAAGCGAACGTAAATTCTTCCCGGGCTATGTTCTGGTCCAGATGGTAATGAACGATGCTAGCTGGCACCTGGTGCGCAGCGTGCCTCGAGTGATGGGTTTCATCGGCGGTACATCTGACCGTCCTGCACCAATCAGCGATAAAGAAGTTGATGCGATTATGAACCGCCTGCAGCAGGTTGGTGACAAGCCGCGTCCTAAAACGCTGTTTGAGCCAGGCGAAATGGTACGCGTCAGTGATGGTCCATTTGCCGACTTTAACGGTGTGGTTGAAGAAGTAGATTACGAAAAGAGCCGCTTGAAGGTTTCTGTATCTATCTTTGGTCGTGCTACGCCGGTTGAGCTGGATTTTGCTCAGGTAGAGAAAGCCTAATAATTAGGTTGTAAAAGCAGCGATTATTCGTTGCACAAGGCGCGAGATTGGACTACAATTTCGCGCCTTTTGTTTTTATGCGTCTTGTACGTATGAAACGATTTATTCACGGGGAGCCTTCATTGTGTAAGGCGCTATAACCCACTAGAGGAAATTAAGATGGCTAAGAAAGTACAAGCCTACGTCAAGCTGCAAGTTGCAGCTGGTATGGCGAACCCAAGTCCACCAGTTGGTCCAGCTCTGGGTCAGCAAGGTGTGAACATCATGGAATTCTGTAAAGCGTTCAACGCCAAAACTGATTCCATGGAGAAAGGTCTGCCAATTCCGGTTGTTATTACCGTTTACGCTGACCGTTCTTTCACTTTCGTTACTAAAACTCCACCAGCTGCTGTTCTGTTGAAGAAAGCTGCAGGTATCAAGTCTGGTTCTGGCAAGCCGAACAAAGACAAAGTGGGTAAAGTGACCCGTGCTCAGGTGCGTGAAATCGCAGAAACCAAAGCTGCGGACATGACTGGTTCTGACGTTGAAGCGATGACTCGCTCCATCGAAGGTACTGCTCGTTCCATGGGCCTGGTAGTGGAGGATTAAGAAATGGCTAAACTGACCAAGCGCATGCGCGTGATCCGTGACAAAGTTGATGCAACTAAACAGTATGACATCAACGAAGCCGTTGCTCTTCTCAAAGAGCTGGCCACTGCGAAATTCGTAGAAAGCGTTGACGTTGCTGTAAACCTCGGCATCGACGCTCGTAAATCTGACCAGAACGTACGTGGTGCAACTGTACTGCCGCACGGTACTGGCCGTTCAGTTCGCGTAGCCGTATTTGCCCAAGGCCCTAACGCTGAAGCAGCTAAAGCTGCTGGCGCTGAGCTGGTAGGTATGGAAGATCTGGCTGACCAGATCAAAAAAGGCGAAATGAACTTTGACGTTGTTATCGCATCTCCAGATGCAATGCGCGTTGTTGGCCAACTGGGCCAGGTTCTGGGTCCACGTGGCCTGATGCCTAACCCGAAAGTTGGTACTGTAACTCCTAACGTTGCTGAAGCGGTTAAGAACGCTAAAGCTGGTCAGGTTCGTTACCGTAACGACAAAAACGGCATCATTCACACCACCATCGGTAAAGTGGATTTTGACACTGACAAACTGAAAGAAAACCTGGAAGCTCTGCTGGTTGCGCTGAAAAAAGCTAAACCATCTCAAGCTAAAGGCGTTTTCATTAAGAAAGTTAGCCTGTCTACCACTATGGGTGCAGGTGTTGCGATCGACCAGTCTGGTCTGAGCGCAGTAGTGAACTAAGATTCACTGCTTTACGCGGGCGTTCGATTAGTCTAAAATCTTACGCCCGTTGCCTTGCAATGCAGGGCACACAGAATTTTCGGTTGGAGCCTGGCCTTATCCAGGCCTCCGTCCAAGACCGCAGGAGTTTCGCAAGAGACTTAATCCCCTGCGTAGACGGTGACAGAACCTGAAGAATATTTTTGATAGTCTTTGGCTTGTTTCTGCTCACCGTATGTCGACGTTCATTATCGTTTTGGTAATGAATGAAGTGAGTTCCGGGGGAAACCCCGGCTAATATCCAGGAGCAAAGCTAATGGCTTTAAATCTTCAAGACAAACAAGCGATTGTTGCTGAAGTCAGCGAAGTAGCCAAAGGTGCGCTGTCTGCGGTTGTTGCGGATTCCCGTGGCGTGACCGTAGGTAAAATGACTGAACTGCGTAAAGCAGGTCGTGAAGCTGGCGTTTACATGCGTGTTGTTCGTAACACCCTGCTGCGCCGCGTTGTTGAAGGTACTCAGTTTGAGTGCCTGAAAGACACGTTTGTTGGTCCAACCTTGATTGCATATTCTATGGAACACCCGGGCGCTGCTGCTCGTCTGTTCAAAGAATTCGCTAAAGCGAATGCAAAATTCGAGGTTAAAGCTGCAGCCTTTGAAGGTGAGCTGATCCCGGCGGCCCAGATCGATCGCCTGGCAACTCTGCCAACTTACGAAGAAGCAATCGCACGCCTGATGGCAACCATGAAAGAAGCCTCTGCAGGCAAACTGGTTCGCACTCTGGCTGCTGTACGCGATCAGAAAGAAGCTGCTTAATAGCACTTTTCTTTCTCACGCATTTGCTTACGTATAAACTTATTCTGATTTTCAGGAACAATTGTTATGTCTATCACTAAAGATCAAATCATTGAAGCAGTATCCGCTATGTCTGTAATGGACATTGTTGAACTGATTTCTGCAATGGAAGAAAAATTCGGTGTTTCCGCTGCTGCTGCTGTTGCAGGCCCTGCTGCTGCTGCTGAAGCTGTAGAAGAGAAAACTGAGTTCGACGTTATTCTGAAAGCTGCTGGCGCTAACAAAGTTGCCGTCATCAAAGCAGTACGTAGCGCAACTGGTCTGGGCTTGAAAGAAGCTAAAGACCTGGTTGAATCCGCTCCAGCTGCGCTGAAAGAAGGCGTGAGCAAAGATGACGCAGAAGCACTGAAAAAATCTCTGGAAGAAGCTGGCGCTGAAGTTGAAGTTAAATAAGCCAACCTTTCCGGTTGCAGCCTGAGAAATTAGGCTGATGGCTGGTGACTTTTTAGTCACCAGCCTTTTTGCGCTGTAGGGTACCAGTAGCGTTTCACACTGTTTGACTGCTGGTTTCCATTCAATGTTTGTCTCTATCTACGCCTTAATATACTACGACTTTCTACGCCGGGAGTTCCGGGGTAAAGCGTAGCGAAATGGTTTAAGAGTGATAGAAACAGGTATTGCGGAAAGTGTTCCACTTTCCGGTCCACAAAATAGTGTTGCACAAACTGTCCCCTTGTCGGGCAGATGGGTCGACTTGTCAGCGAGCTGAGGAACCCTAATGGTTTACTCCTATACCGAGAAAAAACGTATTCGTAAGGATTTTGGAAAGCGTCCACAAGTTTTGGACATTCCTTATCTCCTTTCTATCCAGCTTGACTCGTTCCAGAAGTTCATCGAGCAAGATCCTGAAGGCCAGTACGGTCTGGAAGCGGCTTTCCGTTCCGTGTTCCCTATTGCAAGCTACAGCGGTAACTCTGAGCTGCAATATGTGAGCTATCGTCTGGGTGAGCCGGTATTTGACGTTAAAGAATGTCAGATCCGCGGCGTGACGTATTCCGCTCCCCTGCGCGTAAAACTGCGTCTGGTGATCTACGAGCGTGAAGCGCCGGAAGGCACCGTTAAAGATATTAAAGAACAAGAAGTCTACATGGGTGAAATTCCACTCATGACTGATAACGGCACCTTCGTTATCAACGGTACTGAGCGTGTTATCGTTTCTCAGTTACACCGTAGCCCAGGCGTGTTCTTCGATAGTGACAAAGGTAAAACCCACTCTTCCGGGAAGGTGCTGTATAACGCACGTATCATCCCTTACCGTGGTTCCTGGCTGGATTTCGAATTCGACCCGAAAGACAACCTGTTCGTGCGTATCGACCGTCGCCGTAAACTGCCTGCGACTATCATTCTGCGTGCATTGCAGTTCACCACTGAGCAGATTCTTGATCTGTTCTTTGAGAAAGTTTATTTCGAAATCCGTGACAACAAGCTGCAGATGGAATTGGTGCCAGAACGCCTTCGTGGTGAGACTGCATCCTTTGACATCGAAGCTAACGGCAAAATCTATGTCGAAAAAAGCCGCCGTATTACAGCGCGCCATATTCGCCAACTGGAAAAAGACGATATTAAGCTTATCGAAGTTCCGGTTGAATACATTGCTGGTAAAGTCGCGGCTAAAGACTACGTTGATGCATCGACTGGCGAACTGATTTGCCCGGCGAACATGGAACTGTCTTTGGATCTGTTGGCAAAACTGAGCCAGTGTGGTCATAAGCGTATCGAAACGCTGTTTACCAACGACCTGGATCACGGCGCATACATTTCTGAGACCATCCGTGTCGACCCAACCAACGATCGCCTTAGCGCACTGGTTGAAATCTATCGCATGATGCGTCCTGGCGAGCCACCAACTCGCGAAGCGGCTGAAAACCTGTTCGAGAACCTGTTCTTCTCCGAAGACCGTTATGACTTGTCAGCGGTTGGTCGTATGAAGTTCAACCGTTCCCTGCTGCGTGATGAGATCGAAGGTTCAGGTATCCTGAGCAAAGACGACATCATCCAGGTAATGCGTAAGCTGATCGGCATTCGTAACGGTCAAGGCGAAGTGGATGATATCGACCACCTCGGCAACCGTCGTATCCGTTCCGTAGGCGAAATGGCGGAAAACCAATTCCGCGTTGGCCTGGTACGTGTTGAGCGTGCGGTGAAAGAGCGTCTGTCTCTGGGCGATCTCGATACCCTGATGCCTCAGGATATGATCAACGCCAAGCCTATCTCTGCTGCGGTTAAAGAGTTCTTCGGTTCCAGCCAGCTGTCTCAGTTTATGGACCAGAACAACCCGTTGTCTGAGATTACGCACAAACGTCGTATCTCCGCACTCGGCCCGGGTGGTTTGACCCGTGAGCGTGCAGGCTTCGAAGTACGTGACGTACACCCAACCCACTACGGTCGTGTATGTCCAATCGAAACCCCTGAAGGTCCGAACATCGGTCTGATCAACTCCCTGTCTGTTTATGCACAGACTAACGAATACGGTTTCTTAGAAACTCCGTATCGTCGCGTTGTTGAAGGTGTTGTCACTGACGAAATCCATTACCTTTCTGCAATTGAAGAAGGTAACTACGTTATTGCTCAGGCGAACACCAATCTGGACGAAGAAGGCCGTTTCGTAGACGACCTGGTAACTTGCCGTAGCAAAGGCGAATCCAGCTTGTTCAGCAACGACCAGGTTGACTACATGGACGTTTCCACCCAACAGGTAGTTTCCGTCGGTGCGTCCCTGATTCCGTTCCTGGAACACGATGACGCCAACCGTGCATTGATGGGTGCGAACATGCAACGTCAGGCCGTTCCAACTCTGCGTGCTGATAAGCCGCTGGTTGGTACTGGTATGGAACGTGCTGTTGCCGTTGACTCCGGTGTTACTGCGGTTGCTAAACGTGGCGGTACTGTTCAGTACGTTGATGCGTCTCGTATCGTTATCAAAGTTAACGAAGACGAAATGCTGGCTGGTGAAGCTGGTATCGACATCTACAACCTGACCAAATACACCCGTTCGAACCAGAACACCTGCATCAACCAGATGCCATGTGTTTCTTTGGGCGAACCTGTTGAACGTGGCGATGTGTTGGCAGACGGTCCGTCTACTGACCTCGGTGAACTGGCTCTTGGCCAGAACATGCGCGTAGCGTTCATGCCGTGGAACGGTTACAACTTCGAAGACTCCATCCTCGTATCCGAGCGTGTTGTTCAGGAAGATCGTTTCACCACTATTCACATCCAGGAACTGGCATGTGTGTCTCGTGACACCAAGCTGGGGCCAGAAGAGATCACCGCTGACATCCCGAACGTGGGTGAAGCAGCTCTCTCTAAACTGGATGAATCCGGTATCGTTTATATCGGTGCTGAAGTGACCGGTGGCGACATTCTGGTTGGTAAGGTAACGCCTAAAGGCGAAACCCAGCTGACTCCAGAAGAGAAACTGCTGCGTGCAATCTTCGGTGAGAAAGCGTCTGACGTTAAAGACTCTTCTCTGCGCGTACCAAACGGCGTTTCCGGTACCGTTATCGATGTGCAGGTCTTTACCCGCGATGGCGTGGAAAAAGACAAGCGCGCGCTGGAAATCGAAGAGATGCAACTTAAGCAGGCGAAGAAAGACCTGACTGAAGAACTGCAGATCTTTGAAGCTGGTCTGTTTGCTCGTATCCATGCTGTGCTGGTTGCTGGCGGTGTTGAAGCTGAGAAGCTCGACAAATTGCCACGCGATCGCTGGTTGGAACTGGGTCTGACTGACGAAGAGAAGCAAAACCAGCTGGAACAGCTGGCAGAGCAGTACGACGAGCTGAAGCACGAGTTTGAGAAGAAACTTGAAGCTAAGCGCCGCAAAATCACTCAGGGCGATGACCTGGCACCTGGCGTGCTGAAAATCGTTAAAGTGTATCTGGCCGTTAAACGTCAGATCCAGCCTGGTGACAAGATGGCAGGTCGTCACGGGAACAAAGGTGTTATCTCCAAGATCAATCCGATCGAAGATATGCCTTACGATGAAAACGGCACGCCGGTAGACATCGTACTGAACCCGTTGGGCGTACCATCTCGTATGAACATCGGTCAGATTCTGGAAACCCACTTGGGTATGGCTGCTAAAGGCATCGGCGAGAAAATCAACGCTATGCTGAAGAAGCAGGAAGAAGTTTCCAAGCTGCGTGAATTCATCCAGAAAGCCTATGATTTGGGTTCTGATATTCGTCAGAAAGTTGACCTGAACACCTTCACTGATGATGAAGTTCTGCGTCTGGCTGAGAACCTGAAAAAAGGTATGCCGATTGCTACTCCTGTCTTCGACGGTGCAAAAGAGTCGGAAATCAAAGAGCTGCTGAAACTGGGTGACCTGCCGACTTCTGGCCAGATCACACTGTTCGACGGCCGCAGTGGTGAGCAGTTTGAGCGTCCAGTAACCGTAGGTTACATGTACATGCTGAAACTGAACCACTTGGTTGATGACAAAATGCACGCGCGTTCTACCGGTTCTTACAGCCTGGTTACTCAGCAGCCGCTGGGTGGTAAGGCTCAGTTCGGTGGTCAACGCTTCGGTGAGATGGAAGTGTGGGCACTGGAAGCTTACGGTGCTGCTTATACCCTGCAGGAAATGCTGACTGTTAAATCTGATGACGTTAATGGCCGTACCAAGATGTATAAAAACATCGTGGATGGTAACCATCAGATGGAACCAGGCATGCCGGAATCCTTCAACGTATTGTTGAAAGAAATCCGTTCGCTGGGTATCAACATCGAGCTGGAAGACGAGTAATTACTCGCATCTGCTGTACTGGTTACAGGATGTCCGGGTCACACCGGACGTCTCTGAGAAGTCTCACTCCGACGGGAGCTAATCCGTGAAAGACTTACTTAAGTTTCTGAAAGCGCAAACTAAGACCGAAGAGTTTGATGCGATCAAAATCGCTCTGGCATCGCCAGACATGATCCGTTCTTGGTCGTTCGGCGAAGTTAAAAAGCCGGAAACCATTAACTATCGTACGTTCAAACCAGAACGTGACGGTCTGTTCTGTGCTCGTATTTTTGGGCCAGTAAAAGACTATGAGTGCCTGTGCGGTAAGTACAAGCGCCTGAAACACCGTGGTGTAATTTGTGAGAAGTGCGGCGTTGAAGTAACCCAAACTAAGGTGCGCCGTGAGCGCATGGGTCACATCGAGCTGGCTTCCCCAACTGCACACATTTGGTTCCTGAAGTCACTGCCGTCTCGTATCGGCTTGCTGCTGGATATGCCACTGCGTGATATCGAACGTGTACTTTACTTCGAATCTTATGTGGTTATCGAAGGCGGTATGACCAACCTCGAGCGTCGTCAGATCCTGACTGAAGAGCAGTATCTGGATGCGCTGGAAGAGTTCGGTGACGAATTCGATGCGAAGATGGGTGCGGAAGCTATTCAGGCCTTGTTGAAAAACATGGATCTGGAGCAAGAGTGTGAAACTCTGCGCGAAGAGCTGAACGAAACCAACTCCGAAACCAAACGTAAAAAGCTGACCAAGCGTATCAAACTGCTGGAAGCGTTCGTTCAGTCTGGTAACAAACCAGAGTGGATGATCCTGACAGTTCTGCCGGTTCTGCCGCCAGATCTGCGTCCATTAGTTCCGCTGGATGGCGGTCGTTTCGCAACGTCAGATCTGAACGATCTGTATCGTCGCGTTATCAACCGTAACAACCGTTTGAAACGCCTGCTGGATCTGGCTGCTCCTGACATCATCGTACGTAACGAAAAACGTATGTTGCAAGAAGCGGTAGATGCCCTGCTGGATAACGGCCGTCGCGGTCGTGCGATCACCGGTTCTAACAAGCGTCCTCTGAAATCTTTGGCTGATATGATCAAAGGTAAGCAGGGTCGTTTCCGTCAGAACTTGTTGGGTAAACGTGTTGACTACTCTGGTCGTTCTGTAATCACCGTAGGTCCATACCTGCGTCTGCATCAGTGCGGTCTGCCTAAGAAAATGGCACTGGAGCTGTTCAAACCGTTCATCTACGGCAAGCTGGAACTGCGTGGTCTTGCTACCACCATTAAAGCTGCGAAGAAAATGGTTGAGCGCGAAGAAGCTGTCGTTTGGGATATCCTGGACGAAGTTATCCGCGAACACCCGGTACTGCTGAACCGTGCACCAACTCTGCACCGTTTGGGTATCCAGGCATTTGAGCCAGTACTGATCGAAGGTAAAGCTATCCAGCTGCACCCGCTGGTTTGTGCGGCATATAACGCCGACTTCGATGGTGACCAAATGGCAGTACACGTTCCACTGACGCTTGAAGCTCAGTTGGAAGCGCGTGCGCTGATGATGTCTACCAACAACATCCTGTCACCAGCGAACGGCGAGCCAATCATCGTTCCTTCTCAGGACGTTGTATTGGGTCTGTACTACATGACCCGTGACTGTGTTAACGCCAAAGGCGAAGGCATGGTGCTGACTGGCCCTAAAGAAGCTGAGCGTATCTATCGCGCAGGTCTGGCCTCTCTGCATGCGCGTGTAAAAGTGCGTATCACCGAGTACGAAAAAGACGAAAACGAAGAGTTCGTTGCGAAAACCAGCATTATCGACACCACCGTTGGTCGTGCGATTCTGTGGATGATCGTACCGAAAGGTCTGCCTTACTCCATCATCAACCAGGCGTTGGGTAAGAAAGCAATCTCCAAAATGCTGAACACTTGTTACCGCATTTTGGGTCTGAAGCCGACCGTAATCTTTGCTGACCAAACCATGTACACCGGCTTTGCCTATGCGGCACGTTCAGGTGTTTCTGTTGGTATCGATGACATGGTCATCCCAGCGAAGAAAACTGAAATCATCTCTGAAGCGGAAGCTGAAGTTGCTGAAATTCAGGAACAGTTCCAGTCCGGTCTGGTAACAGCGGGCGAGCGTTATAACAAAGTTATCGATATCTGGGCTGCGGCGAACGATCGTGTATCCAAAGCGATGATGGACAACCTGCAAACCGAATCCGTTATTAACCGTGACGGCGTCGAAGAGCAGCAAGTTTCCTTCAACAGCATTTACATGATGGCTGACTCCGGTGCTCGTGGTTCTGCGGCACAGATTCGTCAGTTGGCAGGTATGCGTGGTCTGATGGCTAAGCCAGATGGCTCCATCATCGAAACGCCAATCACCGCGAACTTCCGTGAAGGTCTGAACGTACTCCAGTACTTCATCTCCACGCACGGTGCTCGTAAAGGTCTGGCGGATACCGCACTGAAAACTGCGAACTCCGGTTATCTGACGCGTCGTCTGGTTGACGTTGCACAGGATCTGGTTGTTACCGAAGACGATTGTGGCACCCTGGAAGGTATCACGATGACTCCGGTTATCGAAGGCGGCGACGTTAAAGAACCACTGCGCGATCGCGTACTGGGTCGTGTAACGGCTGAAGACGTCCTGAAACCAGGTACTGCTGATATCCTGATTACACGTAACACTCTGCTTCATGAGCAAATGTGTGACCTGTTAGAAGCTAACTCTGTTGATAGCGTGAAAGTACGTTCTGTTGTGGGTTGTGAAACTGACTTCGGCGTATGTGCACACTGCTATGGTCGTGACCTTGCGCGTGGCCACATCATCAACAAAGGTGAAGCAATCGGGGTTATCGCGGCACAGTCCATCGGTGAACCTGGTACTCAGCTGACGATGCGTACGTTCCACATCGGTGGTGCGGCATCTCGTTCTGCTGCTGAATCAAGCATTCAGGTTAAGAACAAAGGTAGCCTCAAACTCAGCAACGCTAAGTCGGTTGTGAACTCTGCCGGGAAACTGGTCATCACTTCTCGTAACACCGAGCTGAAACTGATTGACGAATTCGGTCGTACTAAAGAGAGCTATAAAGTTCCTTATGGTGCGGTAATGGGTAAAGGTGATGGCGAGCAGATTGCAGCGGGCGAGACCGTAGCAAACTGGGATCCGCACACCATGCCAGTCGTTTCCGAAGTAAGTGGTTTCATCCGCTTTACTGACATGATCGACGGCCAGTCCATTACTCGTCAGACCGACGAACTGACAGGTCTTTCATCTTTGGTTGTTCTGGATTCTGCAGAACGTACCACCGGTGGTAAAGATCTGCGTCCAGCGCTGAAAATTGTTGATGCCCAGGGCAATGACGTACTGATTCCAGGTACCGATATGTCTGCGCAGTACTTCCTGCCAGGTAAAGCAATTGTTCAGTTGGAGGATGGTACTCAGATTCACTCTGGTGACGCCCTGGCGCGTATTCCTCAGGAATCCAGTGGTACCAAGGACATCACCGGTGGTCTGCCACGCGTTGCGGATCTGTTCGAAGCACGTCGTCCGAAAGAGCCTGCGATCCTTGCTGAAATCAGCGGTATCATCTCGTTCGGTAAAGAAACCAAAGGCAAACGCCGTCTGGTTATCTCTCCACTCGACGGCAGCGATGCTTACGAAGAGATGATTCCGAAATGGCGCCAGCTGAACGTGTTCGAAGGTGAACGTGTTGAACGTGGTGACGTTGTTTCCGATGGTCCAGAATCTCCGCATGACATCCTGCGTCTGCGTGGCGTGTATGCTGTGACTCGTTACATCACCAACGAAGTGCAGGACGTTTACCGTCTGCAAGGCGTTAAGATTAACGATAAACACATCGAAGTCATCGTGCGTCAGATGTTGCGTAAAGCAACTATCGTTAGCGCTGGTGGTTCTGACTTCCTGGAAGGTGAGCAGGCTGAATACTCTCGCGTCAAGATCGCTAACCGCGAACTGGAAGCGAACGGCAAGATCAACGTGACCTTTGCGCGTGATCTGCTGGGTATCACCAAAGCCTCTCTGGCAACCGAGTCCTTCATCTCCGCGGCATCGTTCCAGGAGACAACTCGTGTGCTTACCGAAGCAGCTGTTGCGGGTAAACGTGACGAACTGCGCGGCCTGAAAGAGAACGTTATCGTGGGTCGTCTGATCCCAGCTGGTACCGGTTATGCGTACCACCAGGATCGTATGCGCCGTCGTGCAGCGGGCGAAGCGCCAGTTGTACCTCAGGTGACTGCAGCAGATGCAACTGCCAGCCTGGCAGAATTGTTGAATGCAGGTAATCTGGGCGGAAGCGATAACGATTAATCGTTAGAGACGCCAAAAACAAAAACCGCTCGAAAGAGCGGTTTTTTTTATGCCTGAAATAAATCAAAAATCAGTTAGCTAAAGGCAGGCGACGATACAGTTCAATCATGTCTTCGGCTAAATCCTGAATCACCATCGCATTCATCAGGTGATCCTGCGAATGAACAGTAATCAAGTTAACTGGCAGTTTGCCAGTACCTTCGTCTAAGCCGATAAGCTGGGTCTGGATTTTGTGAGCATGTTTCACAAACTCACGGGATTCTTCCATCGCTTGTTGAGCTGCTGCAAAATCACCTTTGCGTGCCATTTGCAGAGCTGTCAGTGCCTGGCTACGTGCGCTACCGGCATTGACCAACAATTCCATGATAATCGTTTCTAAATCTTCCACGTCTTATGACTCCATCATTTTCATGGCTTTATCCAGCACGACATCGCCTTTCATCATGCCGTAATCCATCATATCGATGACAGCCACGGTTTTACCCATGGGTTCTGCAATCGCCTGTAGCTTGGCGTGTTCATATTTAACTTGTGGGCCTAACAGCACAATATCGGCGGTGTCGATATTGTCTTTGAATTCGGCAACCGGCACTGCCTTGATAGAGACTTCAATACCTTTCTTCTGAGCGGCGTCCTTCATGCGTTGGACCAAAATGCTAGTCGACATACCCGCTGCACAACACAAAACGATATTCTTCATAGATCTGCTCTCAGTGTCCGTTGGATATACAGATAATTATCCGTGACGCCTCGATACAACAACCGCTTTGCGATGATTGTGTGTGAGGTATCACAAAAGAAACTCGTATGAGCTGAAACCGGTTACATATCGCGTTTCCCTGGTAGCTTGCGATTGTGGAGCTGCTCACAAAACCAGCTTAATCCTGGTAAACCTCATTGTGCTCCATTGACAGAAAACCCTGAACTACATAGTCTTCAATTTAGTGGTATATACCACTTACATCAAAACCAGCACAGTGAGCCACAACATGCAAAATTTCACTGCTTTTATGGAAAGGAAAATATTGCCTCTGGCAATGAAGATTGAAGGGAATGATTATCTCTCGGCCATTAAAGATGGCTTCATTCGGATTATGCCATTTTTAATTATTGGTTCTTTCTTTTTGCTGATAGCGAATTTACCTATTCCCGGTTATAGCGAATTTATTATTCGAATTTTCGGTGAGCATTTTATTGGGCAACTGAATTATATTCTTGATGCCACTTATTCTGTGATGGCATTGCTGGTGGTAGTCAGTACCAGTATCAGCCTCGCAAAGCGCTGGCAGTTAAATGAAATATCCTGTGTGTTAATTTCACTGGTGGCTTTTTTAATTGTTACGCCGTTCAGAATGCCACAAGAAAATGGCGGCGCAATCACGGATGTCATTCCGACCTTTGCGCTTGGTGCGCAGGGGCTTTTCCTGTCTTTAATTGTCACGCTGGTGGCGGTTCGGCTCTACAGGTTGTTCAACCATCCACGGCTGATGATTTCAATGCCGGACAGCGTTCCGCCAGCGGTTGCCAATAGCTTCAGCTCGCTCATTCCGTCATTTTTGATTGTTGTTATCTTCTGGCTGCTTCGTCTGGTCTTTGAAATCACGCCGTTTGGTACGGCCCAGGAGATGATTTTCAAAGTGCTGCAAGCACCGATGATGCATCTTGGTAACACGCTACCATCGCAGATGGTTGCAGAGTTCTTTGTCAGCTTCTTCTGGTTTTTCGGGCTGCATGGCGACTCTATCGTTACTGCCATCATGGGGCCAATCTGGCGTTCATTAACGCTTGAAAACATGCAGGCAATGAAACAAGGATTACCACCGGTCAACATCATTACTCAACAGTTTCGTGATGTGTTTTTGATTTGTGGCGGGACTGGATTTACCCTGGCGATGCTGTTGGTGATGTTGTTCCGCGCGAAGAGCAAACGCATGCGTGAAATCGCCAAACTTGCCTCTCCAGCCGCCATTTTTAATATTAATGAGCCCATTATATTTGGCGTTCCCATTGCTCTAAATCCACTGTTGTTTATCCCCTTTATTATCGTTCCGGTTGTGCTTTGCGTCATAACCTATAGCGCTATGGCTTTTGGCTGGCTGCCATTGACATCGGGTCTGGAAATTCCCTGGACTACACCTATTTTCATCAGCGGTTTTTTAATCTGCGGCTGGAAAGGTATGTTGTTCCAGGCCATTAACCTCGCGGTCGCGATGACAATTTATTATCCGTTCGTTATGACGCTGGATAAGCAGTATCTGCGAGAAGAAAACGAGCTGGAAGAAAATATCGTTAATCAGGATGAAATAGCCCTGGAATATAAAGAAGGATTACGTAATGAATAATAAATTAAAGATAGTGACCATCGGTGGCGGCAGTTCATATACGCCGGAGATTATCGAAGGTTTTATCCAACGCTATGCAGAAATGCCGATTAAAGAAATCTGGCTCGTGGACGTAGAAGCCGGACGCGAAAAGCTCGAGATTGTTGGAAACCTGGCAAAACGCATGGTTGAGGCTGCTGGCATCGACTGCCAGGTACATCTCACCCTCGACAGGCGTGAAGCGCTGAAAGATGCTGATTTTGTCACCACCCAACTACGTGTGGGGCAACTTGATGCGCGTATTAAAGACGAACGCATTCCATTGTCACATGGGTTAATTGGGCAGGAGACAAACGGTGCGGGCGGGCTGGCCAAAGCTTTGCGCACCATTCCGGTCATTCTGGATATCTGCCGCGACATGGAAGAGCTTTGTCCGGACGCGTGGCTGATTAACTTCACCAATCCGAGTGGCATCGTCACTGAAGCGGTTATCAAGCACAGCAAAATTAAATGCGTTGGGCTATGTAATTTATCCCAGTCAATGCAACGCATGGTGGCAGAAATTCTCGGTGTAGATAAATCTCGCTTCTTGCTGCAACTCGTTGGCTTAAACCATTTCCTGTATGGCACCCATGTCTACATGGATGGCAAAGATGTCATGCCAGACGTGCTGAAAAACCTTAAATATGACACTGAACACAAACCGAAAAATATCCCGGACATTCCGTGGCTTCAGGAGCAAATCCAGCATCTTGGCGTGATCCCATGCCCATATCACCAGTATTACTACGCCACCAGTGATGTGCTGGAAAAGCAGCTTCAGGAATTCGAAGAACATGGAACTCGTGGCGAAGTGGTGCAAGCGGTTGAGCATGAGTTATTTGAGCTGTACAGAAATCCACAGCTGCATGAAAAACCAAAACTGCTTGAGCAGCGCGGTGGGGCTTATTACTCCGAAGCAGCCTGCGAGCTAATCAGTGCAATTTACAACGATAAAAATCTCCTGATGACAGTTAACGTGCGCAACAACGGGGCAATTCGTTCACTGCCGGATAACGTCGCCATTGAAACGACCTGCGTTATTGGGCGCTACGGTGCGATTCCGCTGAACAACGATCCGTTGCCTGCCACTGTTTCAGGTTTAGTTTCTCTGATGAAAGCCTGGGAAGAAATGGCGGTCGAAGCCGCTGTCACCGGTGACTACGGTGCAGCTTTGCAAGCGTTAACCCTGAACCCGTTGGTTCCTTCGGGAAAAGTAGCAAAAGTGGTGCTTGATGAATTACTCGAAGCGCACCGCGAATATCTGCCGCAATTCTTTAAGGAATGAGATTTTTACGGCTGCGCATTCTGAAGAGGTCGCCACGGTTGTAACTCCACGAGTAGTTAAACACCGTGCCGTCCTCAAGCCAGGTGCTCTCTTTGATGTGCAACATGGGGGAGTTAACGGGGATGTCTAGCAGGGCCGCCATTACATCGTCAAACAAGCTGGCTCCTACCATTGAGTCTGTGCCGCCGATTTTTTGCTGGCACTTCTCTTCGATGAAGGCGTAAAGCGAGTGGTTTTGCAGAACGTCGTCGTCAATGGCATCGACAATCGCTAACGGAATGTAGCTGTCCTCAACTAGCACCGGCGTGCCATCAAACAGGCGAACGCGGCGGATAGCATGTACAGGCTCGTTTTCAGGCACGCCAAACTGGTTTGCAAGGTATTCACCGGCAGGTTGCTGGACATGGTAAATCAGCCGGCTGGTGATGGTGACTTTGCCACTGAGTTCTTTCGTGACGCCTAGCGCACTGCTTTCGCCGTCTGGGTTGAGCAAATAAACCGGTGGCGCAAAAGCGCGATTTACGTAGGTACCTTTGCCGACCACTTTTTTAACCAGGCCTTCTTGTTCCATATGGGCAATGGCTTTTTGCACCGTAGCACGCGTGACCTGGTAGGTTTCCGCCAGTTCGCGTTCAGAAGGGATCAGGGAGCCAACCGGGTACTTTTGGTTCTGAATATCGCTTTTCAGCGTATCGCGAATAAGGATGTACACCGGTTTCATGGTTCCCCCGATAGGGTTGTTAACGAATAAAAGTGCGAGTGTCGGCATGCTAAAGCAATTTTCCGGCGCGGCGCAAGTTCCATAAGAGGTGGAAAATAAACATGTTAAATCATAATGAAGCGTACTGGCAGCAAAAGGGAGCCAGTTTAACCGTTGAAGCCATCGTGGCTCAGCCACGTCTGTGGGAAGAAGGGCTAGCACAAATCAAAGCGCGTCAGTCGGATGTTGAAGCATTTTGGGCTAAATGCGATCCCGGTATGCGTATCCTCATTACTGGCGCGGGTTCATCTTTGTTGGCTGCACAGGCGAGCGTGAATTGGTTGCGTAGTGTGGTACCAAATCAAATTGATGTGGTGCCGGCAACCGACCTGGTACTCATGCCTGAAAGCTTACAAGAAAATACCGTGTTGGTTTCTGTGAGTAGTTCAGGTAACACACCAGAAACCGTTAAGGTTGTGGAGCGTGCTCTCGCAACGTATCCGAAAATGCGCCACCTCGCGGTGACAAATAATGCCAGTAGCCGCCTGGCTCAGCTTGCGCAGCAGCATCCCGAAGGGCTTTTTGTCCCGGTACCAGAGGGCACCTCTAACGGTAGCTTTGCCGCCACTTCCGAATTCACGGTTCCCCTGTGGTATTTGATGTTGCTGGTGGCTCCCGCGGGCTGGCCTGAAGCAGAAAAAGTCCTGCCGATTTTACAACGTGGTTTGAACCATTTCCTGGGCACCTATGCCGCGGATATCGAACAGTGGGCGGCAGAGTCTCGCAACAATGTCGTGGTGGTGGGTTCCCTGTCGCTAAAAGCCGTTGCCTGTGAAACCAGTCTCAAACTGCTGGAAATGGGTAACGGCCAGGTGATGACAGCCTGGCATTCAATGCTGGAATTCCGCCATGGGCCAAAGCTTATTATCAACCGCGATGCCACCGTCATCGGTTATCTTGCCGCGCGTGCCGACATCCACCGCTATGACAGTGACATGATGGCGGAGCTGACACGTGAGCGAAGCGCCACCGCGCAAATTATTGCCATCGGTCATGATGCTCTACCTGCTAGCGCTAAACCGGGGGATCGTTATTTTCATTTTGCCTCTCCGGAACTGGCGGATTACCACGAATCGTGGGCTACGTTAATTTATGTGGTGTTCGCACAACTGGCTGGGCTTTACCGTGCTATTGAGCTGGGCGTCACGCCTGATACGCCTTCCCGTGATGGTAAAGTCGCGAAGGTCGCGAAAGTCACCGTCTACTAATGGGAAGGTGGGGCGGCAATGAGAAGGGATGAGTTGCCGCCCCAGCCGGGTTTGCATTCCGACAGGGGCGACAATATTTTACTGAAGCCATCAAGACAACGGTGAATGAACCACTCTTCGGCACGGCTCGGGAAGCATTTTGCTTGTCCTGCAAACTTGCAATGCTACTGCGAGGCTCTTCCCAAAAAACTATCCCAATCCTTCCAGACAGGTTGTAAACCGGAATGTGTTAAGGCGGCTGCAACTTCTGCAGGTGTGCGTCCGTCGTGTGGCGCAAACTGTTCAAGCTCGGGATGATTATCGGCGTAGCCTCCGGGCTGGGTTTTGGAGAATGCACTGACGTTATTAATCGCAAGCGGGATCATATGGTCGCGGAACCAGGGCGATTCACGGGTAGAAAGCGAAAGCTCCACGTCTGGCGAAAGCAGACGAAACGCGCAAATCACCTGCACCAGCTGGCTTTCTGTCATCACCGATGCCGGTTCTACGCCACCTGCGCAAGGGCGTAATCGTGGAAATGAAATCGAATAGCGGCTTTGCCAGTAGTTTTGCTGAAGCCATAGTAAATGCTCTGCCACCATAAAACAGTCGGTACGCCAGCTATCCGATAAACCAATTAACGCACCGAGGCCAATTTTATCGATCCCCACACGACCAAGCCTGTCCGGTGTTTCCAGCCGCCAAAAGAAGTCCTGTTTGTTACCGCGCAAATGATGTTGCGCATAGACTGCCTGATGATAGGTTTCCTGATAAACCATGACGCCATCCAGGCCGAGGGTTTTCAGTTCGCCATACTCATGTTCATCCAGCGGCTGAACCTCCATTTGCAGCGAGCTGAACTGGCGACGAATCGTGGGCAGGTGCTGGCGGAAATAATCCATTCCCACTTTGCTCTGGTGTTCACCGGTCACCAACAGCAAATGCTCAAAGCCTAATTTGCGAATCGCCGCGCATTCCCGTTCAATCTCGTGCTCGTCCAGTGTTTTACGTTTGAGTTTGTTGCTCATCGAAAAACCGCAGTACGTGCAGTCGTTAGCGCACAGGTTCGAGAGATAAAGCGGCACGTAAAAACTCACCGTGTTACCAAACCGCTGGCGAGTTAAATGCTGTGCCTGCTGTGCGAGCGGTTCCAGATATTGGCTGGCTGCGGGCGAAAGCAGTGCCATGAGATCGTCGCGAGTAATTTTGCTGCTGCTCAATGCCCGTTCTACATCGGCAGCTGTTTTGCTGTTGATGCTAAGCCGGATGTCGTCCCAGTCCAGTTCACGCCAGCGGTCAGTGAAAGTTCGGGCCATCACGCATCCTCCTGGCCGAATTGCAGAAATTGCGTTAGTGGGCTGGAAGCCTGCGCATGCTGGTGGCGAGAGCCCAGTCCAGACTGCGCCGCGATTGCACCAGCTTCCACGGCCAAACGAAAAGCGTGTGCCATCTGAACTGGGTCGCGTGCCACAGCAATGGCGGTGTTAACCAGCACTGCGCAAGCCCCCATTTCTAACGCTTCCGCGGCGTGGCTTGGCGCACCAATTCCCGCATCAACTATCACCGGCACCCGGGCTTGCTCGATGATAATCTCCAACAGCGCCCGGGTTTGTAAGCCCTGATTTGACCCAATGGGAGCGCCTAACGGCATTACCGCCGCGCATCCTGCCTCTTCAAGCCGTTTGCATAAAACTGGATCGGCACCGCAATAAGGCAGTACCACAAACCCCAGTTTGACGAGCTTCTCAGCCGCTTTCAGCGTTTCGATCGGGTCGGGTAACAAATAGCGAGCATCCGGATGGATTTCCAGTTTTAGCCAGTTTGTGCCGAGCGCTTCACGTGCCAATTGGGCAGCAAAAATCGCTTCTTCAGCTGTTTTTGCACCGGAAGTGTTAGGCAGCAATTGCACGCCAGATTCGAGTAATGGCGCGAGGATAGCATCGTTATGGTTACGCAAATCGACACGTTTCATCGCCATCGTGACTAACTGTGAGCCAGAAGCGCGAATCGCTTCAACCATCATCTGTGGTGAGGAGAATTTCCCGGTGCCAGTAAACAAGCGTGATGAGAAAGTTTTATCAGCAATCTTTAGCATGTTAGCCCCCGGCTATAGCCTGAAAAAGCAGGATCTGGTCGCCATCACTCAACAAATAAGTTTCCCATTGCTCACGCGGAATGATGGTCTGGTTGATCGCCAGCGCGACGCCTGGCTGCAAGAAACGCAATTGTTCCAGCAGCTTTGCCAATGTCAGGTTTTCCACGCATTGTATCGGCTCGTCGTTAAACTGAATGTGCATCTTGCCCTCCGCATACCGGGCAGCCCGCCGCTTTCTGCATAGCGAGGGTGCGCCAGCTATGTTGACGGCCGTCGAACAGGCGCAAAGAACCGCTGGCCGGGAGCATTCCGCTCAGTAGTTTTATCGCTTCCAGTGCCTGCAATGTTCCCATTACACCCACCACCGGGCCGATGATTCCTGCGGTGCGGCAATTACGTTCCGGCTCGTGTTCATCCGGCCACACACAGCGATAACAGCCATTTTCCCACGGCGGTGTCAGCACCATCAGTTGCCCGCCAAAACCGACTGCGCTGGCGGAAATCAGCGGCTTGCTATGCGTAACGCACGCCGCGTTAATAGCATGACGCGTTGCCAGGTTGTCGCTGCAATCCAGTACTAAATCGGCGTTTTTTACCGTCTGCCTGAGTAATTTTCCCGCCAGCCGTTCACTAATAACCTGAAGTTCGATATCAGGATTAAGTTGCTGTAGATGGCGTTGGGCGACCAGGGATTTTGGTTGGTCTAGATCGTTTGAAGTGAACAAAATCTGGCGCTGAAGATTGCTAATATGCACAAGGTCATCGTCAGCCAGAATCAGCGTACCAACGCCCGCCGCAGCCAGATACAGCGCGGCTGGCGAACCTAGTCCGCCAAGCCCGACGATTAACACTTTGCTGGCGAGCAGTTTTTGCTGCCCTTCAATGGCGATGTCTTCCAGCAGCATCTGGCGGCTGTAACGCATGAAATCGGCATCATTCATCGCCGGCTCCCACAAGCTCCAGTAGCTGTGCGGTTGCCGCTCGCCAGTCTGGAGCCAGAGTAATTGCGCTCACCACCGCGACACTTCCAACGCCCGTGGCGAGTACCGCCGGAACGCGTTCAATACTTATCCCACCGATGGCGACAGTCGGGTAATCGCCCAACGTTTTGATATGCGCTGCGAGTTGCGAAAGCCCTTGCGGGGCCGACGGCATCTGCTTGGTGTTGGTAGGGAAAACATGCCCCAGCGCAATGTAAGAGGGGCGCGCCGACAGGGCGCGATCCATTTCCATATTGTCATGCGTGGAAAGCCCGAGGCGCAGGCCCGCATCGCGAATGGCATCCAGATTGGCAACGTCCATATCTTCCTGGCCCAGATGTACGCCGTAAGCGCGATGCTTGATTGCCAGTTGCCAGTAATCGTTGATGAACAGACGAGCTTTGGAGCTATGGGCGAGTTTGATTGCCGCAACAATATCGGCTTCAACCTCATCGTCACGCTTATCTTTGATACGCAACTGAATAGTGCGCACGCCTGCTTCTAGCAAACGGGCAATCCATTCAACGCTATCTACTACCGGATACAAGCCCAGCCGTCGTGGGACAGGGGGGAATGCGGATTGATTTATCACACTTCCTCCTGACGCAGATAAATTTCGCCACCTTTCGCACGGAAAGATTGCGACATGTCTTCCATACCAACTTCAATGGCTTGTTTGGCGGCGAAATCGCGGACTTCCTGGGAGATTTTCATTGAGCAGAACTTTGGCCCGCACATCGAACAGAAGTGCGCAACTTTGCCGGATTCCTGCGGCAACGTTTCATCGTGATAAGCGCGCGCGGTGAACGGGTCTAACGCGAGATTAAACTGGTCTTCCCAACGGAATTCGAAGCGCGCTTTTGACATGGCGTTGTCGCGGATTTGTGCGCCAGGGTGGCCTTTTGCCAGGTCTGCGGCATGTGCCGCAATCTTGTAAGTAATCAGCCCTTGTTTCACATCTTCTTTGTTTGGCAGGCCGAGATGCTCTTTTGGCGTGACATAACACAGCATCGCGCAACCAAACCAGCCGATCATCGCAGCACCAATGCCTGAAGTGAAATGGTCGTAACCTGGTGCGATGTCTGTGGTTAACGGCCCGAGGGTATAGAATGGTGCTTCGTGGCAATGCTCCAGTTCTTCGGTCATGTTGCGGCGGATCATCTGCATCGGCACATGTCCTGGGCCTTCAATCATCACCTGTACGTCATATTCCCAGGCGATTTTGGTTAACTCGCCCAGCGTGTGGAGTTCAGAGAATTGAGCTTCATCGTTGGCATCCTGAATAGAGCCGGGGCGCAGGCCGTCGCCTAAAGAGAGTGAAACGTCGTAAGCCGCGCAGATTTCACAGATTTCGCGGAAGTGTTCATACAGGAAGTTTTCCTGATGATGCGACAGGCACCATTTCGCCATTATTGAGCCGCCGCGCGAGACAATGCCAGTGAGGCGTTTCGCGGTCATTGGCACGTAGCGCAGCAGCACACCAGCGTGAATCGTGAAGTAGTCCACACCTTGCTCGGCTTGTTCCAGCAGTGTGTCGCGGAACATTTCCCAGGTCAGGTCTTCAGCGATGCCATTTACTTTTTCCAGCGCCTGATAGATAGGCACGGTGCCGATTGGCACTGGGCTGTTACGTAAAATCCATTCGCGGGTTTCGTGGATATAGCGGCCAGTGGAGAGGTCCATTACCGTGTCTGCGCCCCAACGCGTTGACCACACCAGTTTTTCTACTTCTTCTTCAATGGACGATGTGACCGCCGAGTTACCGATATTGGCATTCACTTTAACGAGGAAATTACGCCCGATAATCATCGGTTCGGATTCAGGATGGTTAATGTTGGCTGGGATAATGGCGCGGCCAGCCGCGACTTCTTCGCGCACAAATTCAGGCGTGATATTTTCCGGCAGCCGGGCACCAAAGCCCTGGCCTGGATGCTGGTGGCGTAACACTTCATCCCGAATGCGTTCCCGGCCCATATTTTCACGGATCGCGATGAACTCCATTTCCGGCGTCACGATTCCCTGGCGTGCATAGTGCAGTTGCGTGACGGTTTTCCCGGCTTTAGCGCGCTGAGGCGTGAGTTGTGTTTCAAAACGCAATTCGTCCAGACCGTCATCAGCAAGGCGCTCTTTGGTGTAGACAGAGCTGCGGTCGGTCAGGATTTCGCAATCATTACGTTCGGCAATCCAGTTTTCCCGTAGTGGCGACAACCCGCGCAGCACATCAATGTTGATAGCCGGGTCGCCGTAGGCGCCAGACGTGTCATACACCGGAATGGCATCGTTAGGGATGAATTGCGGCTTTTCTTTGCTGCCACCCGTGGTGGTTGGGCTTAGTTGGATTTCACGCATTGGCACGCGAATATCATCACGCGAACCAGTGAGGTAAATACGCTGAGAGTTAGGGAAAGCGGTGCCTTCCAGGGTATTGATAAAATGTTGGGCAGCAGCGCGCTGTTCGCGGCGGTTTGATTTTTTTTCAGTAATAGACATAGCTCATTCCAGTGGTTATCAGGAAGTGGCTTGTCAGAACAACGGAGGAGTAATGAATGTGGACCGCCCGAACACGGGGGAACCCAAAAGCAGAATTACTCTTGTTCCCTTCGCAGGTATTAGCCTGATCAGGTTCCGCGGATCCCGAATTAACGGTCTCAGCCGGTGCTTGACGCACTCGGCACTCCGACAAGAAGAAACCCGTATTACTACGGGTCGCTATGTAAACTACTCGTTAACAACGCAGAACTCAAGCAGGGCGTGCCAGCCCGCCGCTCTCATTAGCACTGTTATCTAAATCGTGGTTGGATGCTAACAGAATGAGCTTATCTTCCAGCGAAAAACGTGATTCCAGCGCTTCACCGATACCGGACAACGCTTTCTGGAACTCAATGTAGTTATCATCATCGATCGCGCTCTCGAGATGCGAATCGTAGAAATCCATGATGTGCTGGGTATTGGCTTCAATCTGAGAGTAGAGGTGAGTGGCGGCTAAATGTGGGTTACTGCCTTCCATTTCACTGATAATACGTTCATAAATATTGAAATGGCCGGATGAAAGATAATCCACCAGGTTGTGGCAAAAAGTATCCAGAGCCTTTTCATCGAGCGCAGTATGGGATTCCTTGTTAGGCTTTATCCCAACCATATTGTAGTAAGCCACCAATAATTGTTTGCGGGCATGAAGCCATTGGTCGATTAACGCATTACTACCACCAACGCGCTCAGTCAGATTTTCTAACTGGTTAAGCATGATTGACTCCGTGAGTAAAATGTAGCGCAAACGTACCCAAAATAGTTATGACTATTTGTTTATACCAGCGAACTCGGGGATGTGCACCAGGTTATGGAACGTGTAATTCAAAAGTTAGATCAAGGCTGGTTTATCGTCAGTCATGAGCAAAAATTGTGGTTACCAAAAGGTGAACTACCTCACGGAGCAGCGCAAGAATTCCAGCTTGATGGTGCGATGGGGATGCCCATCGGTGAGTGGGAAAATGAGCCGGTATGGCTGGTGCGGCAAAATCGCCGTGCGGATATGGGCTCTGTTCGTCAGGTCATTGACCAGGATGTGGGGTTGTTCCAGCTCGCCGGGCGTGGTGTGCAACTGGCGGAGTTCTATCGCTCGCACAAATTCTGCGGTTATTGCGGCCATGAGATGCACGTCAGCAAAACCGAATGGGCGATGCTGTGCAGCCATTGCCGCGAACGCTACTACCCGCAAATCTCACCGTGCATCATTGTGGCTATTCGCCGCGATGACCATATCCTGCTTGCCCAACACACGCGCCATCGCAACGGGATTTACACGGTATTGGCTGGGTTTGTTGAAGTCGGGGAAACCCTTGAACAAGCGGTGACACGGGAAGTCATGGAAGAAAGCAGTATCCGCGTGAAGAATTTACGCTATGTGACGTCGCAGCCGTGGCCGTTCCCGCAATCGCTGATGACCGCATTCATGGCGGAATATCACAGCGGTGAGATTGAAATCGACCCGAAAGAGTTACTTGATGCAGGTTGGTATCGCTACGATCAATTGCCATTATTGCCTCCGCCAGGCACGGTGGCGCGCCGTTTGATTGAAGATACTGTCGCCCTGTGTCGCGCGGAATATGAGTGATAAACTGGCGGCATACAGCCAAAGGAAATTAAACATGACTGAACTGAAGAACGATCGTTACCTACGGGCGCTGCAACGCCAGCCTGTAGATACCACGCCAGTATGGATGATGAGGCAGGCGGGTCGTTACTTGCCAGAATATAAAGCGACGCGTGCCCAGGCCGGCGATTTTATGTCACTGTGCAAAAACGCTGAGTTGGCTTGCGAAGTGACTCTGCAACCGCTGCGTCGCTACAAGCTTGATGCAGCGATCCTCTTCTCTGACATCCTCACCGTGCCTGATGCGATGGGGCTTGGTCTCTATTTTGAAGCGGGTGAAGGCCCACGTTTTCGCGCACCGATTACCAGCCGCGCCGATGTTGAAAAACTGCCCATTCCTGATCCAGAAGATGAACTGGGTTATGTGATGAATGCAGTGCGTACCATTCGCCGTGAGCTAAAAGGCGAAGTACCGTTGATTGGTTTTACCGGCAGCCCGTGGACGTTGGCGACTTATATGGTTGAAGGTGGTAGCAGCAAAGCCTTTACCGTTATCAAAAAGATGATGTATGCCGACCCGCAAGCGCTGCATCTTCTGCTCGACAAGCTGGCGCAAAGCGTCACGCTGTATCTGAATGCGCAAATCAAAGCGGGTGCGCAGTCGGTGATGATTTTCGATACCTGGGGCGGCGTGTTGACCGGGCGTGATTATCAGCAGTTCTCGCTGTATTACATGCATAAGATCATTGATGGCCTGCTGCGTGAAAACGAAGGTCGTCGTGTGCCGGTGACGATGTTTACCAAAGGCGGCGGCCAGTGGCTGGAAGCAATGGCTGAAACCGGCTGTGATGCGCTGGGGTTAGACTGGACGACCGACATTGCCGACGCTCGCCGTCGTGTGGGCCATAAAGTGGCGTTGCAGGGTAATATGGACCCGTCCATGCTGTATGCGCAACCGGCTCGCATTGAAGAAGAAGTGGCGACTATTCTGGCTGGGTTCGGTAAAGGCGAAGGGCATGTCTTTAACCTGGGCCACGGTATTCACCAGGATGTTCCACCAGAACACGCGGGTGCATTTGTCGAAGCGGTGCACCGTTTGTCGAAGCCGTATCACCAGTAAGGATCGGGGATGGATCTTGCAAGCTTGCGCGCACAACAGATCGAACTCGCTTCACAGGTCTGCCGCGAGGATCGCTTTGATCAAGATCCTCCCCGGTTAATCGCCGGGGCTGACGTTGGTTTTGAGCAGGGTGGTGATGTGACACGAGCCGCAATCGTACTGTTGAAATATCCTTCCCTCGAGCTGGTTGAATATCAGGTGGCGCGTGTCGCCACCACCATGCCTTATATCCCCGGATTCCTTTCGTTTCGCGAATATCCCGCACTGCTTGCCGCGTGGGAAATGCTATCGCAAAAACCTGACCTGCTGTTTGTCGATGGCCACGGCATTTCGCACCCACGGCGTTTGGGCGTTGCTGCCCATTTTGGCCTACTGGTGGATGTGCCGACGATTGGCGTTGCCAAGAAACGCTTGTGTGGGAAGTTTGACGCGCTCTCTGAAGAACCTGGCGCTTGCCAGTTGCTGACCGACAAAGGTGAAGCGCTTGCCTGGGTGCTGCGCAGTAAAAAGCGCTGCAACCCGCTGTTTGTCTCAACAGGCCATCGTGTCAGCCTTGATACCGCGTTGTTATGGGTTAATCGTTGCCTGGCAGGTTACCGTTTACCCGAGCCGACTCGCTGGGCGGATGCCGTAGCTTCGGGGCGTCCGGCTTTCACTCGGTGGCAAGCAATTCAAGGGTGATTAAGGTAAACTGCCGCTAATATTCCGTCTTTGAGACATCGTTATGTTACAAAACCCAATCCATCTGCGCCTTGAGAAACTGGAAAGCTGGCAGCATGTCACTTTCATGGCTTCTTTATGCGAACGTATGTACCCGAATTACGCCATGTTCTGCCAGCAGACCGAATTTGGTGATCCTCAACTGTATCGCCGCATTCTCGATTTGATTTGGGAAACATTGACGGTCAAAGATGCGAAAGTTAACTTTGATAGCCAACTCGAGAAATTCGAAGAAGGTATTCCAGTTGCTGATGACTACGATATTTACGGTGTTTATCCGGCAATCGATGCTTGCGTTGCGCTGAGTGAATTACTTCATTCACGTCTTTCAGGGGAAACGCTGGAACACGCAATTGAAGTCAGCAAGGCATCAATTACGACTGTTGCTATGTTAGAAATGACCCAGGCTGGTCGCGAAATGACCGACGAAGAACTGAAAGAAAACCCTGCTGTTGAAGAGGAATGGGACATTCAGTGGGAGATTTTCCGTCTGTTGGCTGACTGCGAAGAACGTGATATTGAGTTGATCAAAGGGCTTCGCTCGGACCTGCGCGAGGCGGGTAGCAGCAATATTGGTATAATTTTTCAGCAGTAAGACAGCAAAACGTGACTTACAGTCCGAATTGTCACCCCTGAAGGCTTCCAATTAGCCCCCCGTCTGGTCTACATTTGTGGGGCGAAAAATAGTGGCTATCGGTGCGTGTATGCAGGAGAGTGCTTTTTTGGCATTTCCGTCGCACTCGATGCTTAGCAAGCGATAAACACATTGTAAGGATAACTTATGAACAAGACTCAACTGATTGATGTAATTGCTGACAAGGCTGACCTGTCTAAAGTACAGGCTAAAGCTGCTCTGGAATCCACTCTGGCTGCAATTACTGAGTCTCTGAAAGAAGGTGATGCTGTACAACTGGTTGGTTTCGGTACCTTCAAGGTAAACCACCGTGCTGAGCGCACTGGCCGCAACCCGCAAACCGGTAATGAAATCAAAATCGCCGCAGCTAACGTGCCGGCATTTGTTTCAGGCAAAGCACTGAAAGACGCTGTTAAGTAAGTTAACAAGTGTCAGTGAACAGTTTTAGCAGGGGGGCGTTTACGCCCCTTTTGTTTGTCTGGCGTCCTTTGGCCGTTCTGACAGGCACATTGCTGTTAATGGCATGCAGCAGCAAACCTCCTCTCCCGCCATTTACCGCGAGCGGCTATATTGCCGATCAAGGTGTTGTGCGCATTTGGCGTAAAGACAACAGTGATGATGACACTATCCGCATGCTTACGGCGTTTAGCCCGAGGCAGAAGGGTGCAACCACCACCAGTGATTACCGTTGGCAGGGTGAGCAACTCATTTCGATTGAAATGACGATTTTGAGTCAGCCGTCAGAGCACGTAAAAGTGCGTTTTGACGATCACGGCGAACTGAGCTTTATGCAGCGCGAAGTAGACGGTCAAAAGCAGCAGCTCTCTAACGACCAAATCGCCTTGTATCAATATCAGGCGAGCCAGATGAAAGCCACAAGTGAAGCATTGCGTACTGGGCGTGTTGTTTTGCGACAAGGGCGCTGGCACAGCAATGGTACAGTGACGACCTGTGAAGGCGAGACAATCGAACCCAATCTCGATAGCGCGGCGCTAAGCCATATTGCGAATCGACAACGTCACTCATCGATGGATGTCAGCATTGCGTGGCTGGAAGCACCAGAAGGTTCACAACTATTACTGGTGGCGAATCAGGACTTCTGTAGCTGGCAACCGAAGCCTGCGAAATTCTAGATAAAAAAACCGCCACGCGGGCGGTCTTTCAGGAGCACTTCGAGTCTTATTTCGCGTTTTCACGCTCAATGGCACGATAACCAATGTCTGAGCGGCTAAAACTGCCATCCCAGTGGATATCCTTCATTAACTCATAAGCTCGCTGCTGCGCTTGTGCGACGGTATCGCCTAATGCGGTCACGCACAGAACGCGACCACCATTAGTCACCACCATATCGTCTTCACGCAATTTGGTTCCGGCGTGGAATACTTTGCCGTCTGCGACTTCTTCAAGTGGCAGACCGTGAATCACATCACCGTGACGGTAATCGGCAGGGTAGCCGCCAGCCGCCATCACTACACCCAGAGATGGGCGCTCGTCCCACTTCGATGTTGTCACGTCCAGCTTGCCATCACATGCGGCGAGGCACAGCTCAACCAGGTCTGATTGTAGGCGCAGCATAATAGGCTGGGTTTCAGGGTCGCCAAAGCGGCAGTTAAACTCGATAACCTTTGGGTTACCTTGCTTGTCGATCATCAGCCCGGCATACAGGAAACCGGTATAGGTATTCCCTTCAGCTGCCATGCCGCGCACGGTCGGCCAGATAACCAGATCCATAGCACGCTGGTGGACTTCATCAGTCACGACCGGAGCCGGGGAGTACGCACCCATACCGCCAGTATTCGGGCCGCTATCGCCATCGCCAACACGCTTATGATCCTGGCTGGTGGCCATTGGTAACACGTTTTCGCCGTCTACCATGACAATGAAGCTGGCTTCTTCGCCATCAAGGAACTCTTCCACCACGATACGGTGGCCGGCATCACCAAATGCGTTACCCGCCAGCATATCGTTAACGGCGGCTTCTGCTTCTTCCAGCGTCATAGCGACAATCACGCCTTTACCTGCGGCCAGGCCATCGGCCTTAATCACAATCGGTGCACCTTTTTCACGGACGTAGGCCAGAGCAGGCTCCACTTCGGTGAAGTTCTGGTATTCAGCAGTTGGGATTTTATGGCGAGCCAGGAAATCCTTGGTAAAGGCTTTAGAGCCTTCTAACTGCGCGGCACCTTGGGTTGGGCCAAAGATTTTCAGACCAGCGGCACGGAAGGCATCAACCACGCCAATCACCAGTGGTGCTTCCGGGCCAACAATCGTCAGGTCGATTTTTTCATTTTGCGCAAAACTCAACAGAGCAGGAATGTCCGTCGGGTTAATCGCCACGTTCTGCAAAGCAGGTTCCAGAGCTGTACCGGCATTGCCTGGTGCAACGAATACCGTGCGTACCAATGGCGACTGTGACGCTTTCCAGGCCAGCGCATGTTCGCGCCCACCATTACCTATCACTAATACTTTCATTTATAGATGCTCCAGGATTAATGGCGGAAGTGGCGCATGTCTGTGAAGATCATCGCGATCCCATGTTCGTCAGCGGCGGCAATCACTTCGTCATCGCGGATCGAGCCGCCAGGCTGGATAACACAGCTCACGCCAACTGCCGCTGCGGCATCAATACCGTCACGGAATGGGAAGAAGGCATCAGACGCCATTGCTGAACCTTTCACTTCCAGGCCTTCATCGCTTGCTTTGATACCGGCGATTTTGGCGGAGTAAACACGGCTCATCTGGCCCGCACCTATACCGATAGTCATATTCTCGCGGGCATAGACAATCGCGTTGGACTTCACGAACTTCGCCACCTTCCAGCAGAACAACGCATCACGTAGTTCTTGCTCTGTCGGCTGGCGCTTGCTGACAACACGCAGGTCTGCGGCCGTCACCATACCCAGATCGCGATCCTGTACTAACACACCGCCGTTAACGCGTTTGAAATCCAGACCCGGAACACGCTGCTGCCACTGGCCGCAAGTCAGAACGCGAACGTTTTGTTTAGCGGAAGTAATCTTCAGCGCTTCAACGCTTGCTGACGGGGCAATAATCACTTCGACAAACTGGCGAGAGATAATCGCCTGCGCGGTTTCGGCATCCAGTTCACGGTTGAACGCGATGATGCCGCCGAATGCGGAAGTTGGGTCGGTTTTATAGGCGCGGTCGTATGCATCAAATAAGGAATCGCTGACAGCCACGCCGCAAGGGTTGGCGTGCTTCACGATTACGCAGGCAGGCTCGCTGAACTCTTTCACACATTCCAGTGCTGCATCGGTATCAGCAATGTTGTTATAAGAGAGCGCTTTGCCCTGAACTTGTGTCGCGGTGGCAACCGACGCTTCTTTAATTTCTTCTTCTATATAGAAGGCGGCTTGCTGGTGGCTGTTTTCACCGTAGCGCATATCCTGCTTCTTAATGAAGTTCAGGTTCATCGTGCGAGGGAAGCGACCGGAAGGATCTTTGCTTTCGCCATGATAGGCAGGAACCATGCTACCGAAGTAGTTGGCGATCATGCTGTCGTAAGCGGCGGTGTGCTCGAAAGCCTTAATCGCCAAATCGAAACGAGTCTCGAGCGTCAGGGATCCTTCGTTAGCATCCAGCTCGCTAATGATCGCTTCGTAGTCACTGCTCTTTACTACGATTGCGACATCTTTATGGTTCTTCGCCGCCGAGCGCACCATGGTTGGGCCGCCGATATCAATATTCTCTACCGCATCTTCCAGAGAGCAACCTTCGCGGGCAACAGTCTGGGCGAATGGATAGAGGTTGACGACAACCATATCAATCGGGGAGATAGCGTGTTGTTCCATGATGGCATCATCCTGGCCGCGACGACCCAGAATGCCGCCGTGGACTTTTGGATGCAGGGTTTTGACACGTCCATCCATCATCTCCGGGAAACCGGTGTAGTCAGAGACTTCGGTTACCGGCAGGCCAGCTTTAGCCAGCAGATGAGCGGTTCCGCCAGTGGACAGCAGCTCCACGCCACGTTGGGAGAGCGCCTGGGCGAATTCGACGATACCGGCTTTGTCAGAAACACTGAGCAGAGCGCGGCGTACAGGACGACGTTGTTGCATGGTTTGATCCCTTAGCTTTGGTTCGCATATAGAAGAGCGTTAGCTGAATTTTAGTTATTTTCCCTAAAACTCAGCTAACGCCCCAAAACGGGGTGTCCTTTTAATGCGGGGGCATTGTAGCGAAAACGTTTGCGTCACGCTCGCAAAATTTGGGACTTCATCACAATTGTGGATAACTTTGTGCACAACTGCGTATAAGGCGGGGTTTTGCTGGGGATTGCAGCAGTCAGTCAAATTACTGCATATTTAGGCTTGCAGCCTCAGCAGAACTCCCTATAATGCGCCTCCATCGACACGGAACATGTGAACAACATCACAGAGTAACGGCGGCGATGAGAGTCAAATATCCTGAAATTAAGGGTTGACTCTGAAAGAGGAAAGCGTAATATACGCCACCTCGAGTTAGCAAGCGAAAGCGCCTAACTCACTGCTCTTTAACAATTTATCAGACAATCTGTGTGGGCACTCGCAGGATTGATATCTCAGATACCTTCGGGTATCAAAAAAATATCAAGTCTTGAAGAGTGACCAAGCAGTAATTCATTTAGTTGAATTATTACGAAAGTTAATTTTTGAGCACCGCTTCACGAGTTGAAGCAAATCAAGCTTTTAATTGAAGAGTTTGATCATGGCTCAGATTGAACGCTGGCGGCAGGCCTAACACATGCAAGTCGAGCGGTAGCACAGGGAGCTTGCTCCTGGGTGACGAGCGGCGGACGGGTGAGTAATGTCTGGGAAACTGCCTGATGGAGGGGGATAACTACTGGAAACGGTAGCTAATACCGCATAACGTCTTCGGACCAAAGAGGGGGACCTTCGGGCCTCTTGCCATCAGATGTGCCCAGATGGGATTAGCTAGTAGGTGAGGTAATGGCTCACCTAGGCGACGATCCCTAGCTGGTCTGAGAGGATGACCAGCCACACTGGAACTGAGACACGGTCCAGACTCCTACGGGAGGCAGCAGTGGGGAATATTGCACAATGGGCGCAAGCCTGATGCAGCCATGCCGCGTGTATGAAGAAGGCCTTCGGGTTGTAAAGTACTTTCAGCGAGGAGGAAGGCGTTAAGGTTAATAACCTTGGCGATTGACGTTACTCGCAGAAGAAGCACCGGCTAACTCCGTGCCAGCAGCCGCGGTAATACGGAGGGTGCAAGCGTTAATCGGAATTACTGGGCGTAAAGCGCACGCAGGCGGTCTGTCAAGTCGGATGTGAAATCCCCGGGCTCAACCTGGGAACTGCATTCGAAACTGGCAGGCTAGAGTCTTGTAGAGGGGGGTAGAATTCCAGGTGTAGCGGTGAAATGCGTAGAGATCTGGAGGAATACCGGTGGCGAAGGCGGCCCCCTGGACAAAGACTGACGCTCAGGTGCGAAAGCGTGGGGAGCAAACAGGATTAGATACCCTGGTAGTCCACGCCGTAAACGATGTCGACTTGGAGGTTGTTCCCTTGAGGAGTGGCTTCCGGAGCTAACGCGTTAAGTCGACCGCCTGGGGAGTACGGCCGCAAGGTTAAAACTCAAATGAATTGACGGGGGCCCGCACAAGCGGTGGAGCATGTGGTTTAATTCGATGCAACGCGAAGAACCTTACCTACTCTTGACATCCAGAGAATTTGCTAGAGATAGCTTAGTGCCTTCGGGAACTCTGAGACAGGTGCTGCATGGCTGTCGTCAGCTCGTGTTGTGAAATGTTGGGTTAAGTCCCGCAACGAGCGCAACCCTTATCCTTTGTTGCCAGCGGTTCGGCCGGGAACTCAAAGGAGACTGCCAGTGATAAACTGGAGGAAGGTGGGGATGACGTCAAGTCATCATGGCCCTTACGAGTAGGGCTACACACGTGCTACAATGGCGCATACAAAGAGAAGCGACCTCGCGAGAGCAAGCGGACCTCATAAAGTGCGTCGTAGTCCGGATCGGAGTCTGCAACTCGACTCCGTGAAGTCGGAATCGCTAGTAATCGTAGATCAGAATGCTACGGTGAATACGTTCCCGGGCCTTGTACACACCGCCCGTCACACCATGGGAGTGGGTTGCAAAAGAAGTAGGTAGCTTAACCTTCGGGAGGGCGCTTACCACTTTGTGATTCATGACTGGGGTGAAGTCGTAACAAGGTAACCGTAGGGGAACCTGCGGTTGGATCACCTCCTTACCTAATAGATACGAACTTGCGTAGTGCTCACACAGATTGTCTGATAGAAAACGAGCAGTAAAACCTTATAGGCTTGTAGCTCAGGTGGTTAGAGCGCACCCCTGATAAGGGTGAGGTCGGTGGTTCAAGTCCACTCAGGCCTACCAAACTTCTCTCCATGCTGTGTTGCGACCCCGCTCACATACTTTAGTATGCTTCGCGGTGACGCGCCTTGCCTGATGAGAAGTTAAAGGTAAATCAAAAGGTTTTACGAAATCGATGGGGCTATAGCTCAGCTGGGAGAGCGCCTGCCTTGCACGCAGGAGGTCAGCGGTTCGATCCCGCTTAGCTCCACCATCATTTCATGCTCACCCAATACTTCTAAGTGTACTGTTTAACAGTGTGCTGAGAAGTATTTGCTCTTTAAAAATCCGGAACAAGCTGAAAATTGAAACGACATGTCGTCTCATTCCTCCGTAATAAGGAATGGGAATACGATATGTTCGAGTCTCTCAAATTTTCACAACATACGATTGTGTCTTACGAGACATCTTCGGGTTGTGAGGTTAAGCGACTAAGCGTACACGGTGGATGCCCTGGCAGTCAGAGGCGATGAAGGACGTGCTAATCTGCGATAAGCGTCGGTAAGGTGATATGAACCGTTATAACCGACGATTTCCGAATGGGGAAACCCAGTGTGATTCGTCACACTATCGTTAAGTGAATACATAGCTTAACGAAGCGAACCGGGGGAACTGAAACATCTAAGTACCCCGAGGAAAAGAAATCAACCGAGATTCCCCCAGTAGCGGCGAGCGAACGGGGAGCAGCCCAGAGTCTGAATCAGTTTGTGTATTAGTGGAAGCGTCTGGAAAGTCGCAGGGTACAGGGTGATACTCCCGTACACAAAAATGCACATGCTGTGAACTCGAAGAGTAGGGCGGGACACGTGGTATCCTGTCTGAATATGGGGGGACCATCCTCCAAGGCTAAATACTCCTGACTGACCGATAGTGAACCAGTACCGTGAGGGAAAGGCGAAAAGAACCCCGGCGAGGGGAGTGAAACAGAACCTGAAACCGTGTACGTACAAGCAGTGGGAGCCTCTTTTATGGGGTGACTGCGTACCTTTTGTATAATGGGTCAGCGACTTATATTCTGTAGCAAGGTTAACCGTATAGGGGAGCCGCAGGGAAACCGAGTCTTAACTGGGCGTTAAGTTGCAGGGTATAGACCCGAAACCCGGTGATCTAGCCATGGGCAGGTTGAAGGTTGGGTAACACTAACTGGAGGACCGAACCGACTAATGTTGAAAAATTAGCGGATGACTTGTGGCTGGGGGTGAAAGGCCAATCAAACCGGGAGATAGCTGGTTCTCCCCGAAAGCTATTTAGGTAGCGCCTCGTGAACTCATCTTCGGGGGTAGAGCACTGTTTCGGCTAGGGGGCCATCCCGGCTTACCAACCCGATGCAAACTCCGAATACCGAAGAATGTTATCACGGGAGACACACGGCGGGTGCTAACGTCCGTCGTGAAGAGGGAAACAACCCAGACCGCCAGCTAAGGTCCCAAAGTCATGGTTAAGTGGGAAACGATGTGGGAAGGCACAGACAGCCAGGATGTTGGCTTAGAAGCAGCCATCATTTAAAGAAAGCGTAATAGCTCACTGGTCGAGTCGGCCTGCGCGGAAGATGTAACGGGGCTAAACCATGCACCGAAGCTGCGGCAGCGACGCTTATGCGTTGTTGGGTAGGGGAGCGTTCTGTAAGCCGTTGAAGCTGGACTGTGAGGTCTGGTGGAGGTATCAGAAGTGCGAATGCTGACATAAGTAACGATAAAGCGGGTGAAAAACCCGCTCGCCGGAAGACCAAGGGTTCCTGTCCAACGTTAATCGGGGCAGGGTGAGTCGACCCCTAAGGCGAGGCCGAAAGGCGTAGTCGATGGGAAACAGGTTAATATTCCTGTACTCGGTGTTACTGCGAAGGGGGGACGGAGAGGGCTATGTTAGCCGGGCGACGGTTGTCCCGGTTTAAGCATGTAGGCGGAGAGTTTAGGTAAATCCGGACTCTTATTCAACGCTGAGGTGTGATGACGAGGCACTACGGTGCTGAAGTAACAAATGCCGCACTTCCAGGAAAAGCCTCTAAGCATCAGGTAGCATCAAATCGTACCCCAAACCGACACAGGTGGTCAGGTAGAGAATACCAAGGCGCTTGAGAGAACTCGGGTGAAGGAACTAGGCAAAATGGTGCCGTAACTTCGGGAGAAGGCACGCTGTCGGTAGGTGAAGCGATTTACTCGTGGAGCTGAAGGCAGTCGAAGATACCAGCTGGCTGCAACTGTTTATTAAAAACACAGCACTGTGCAAACACGAAAGTGGACGTATACGGTGTGACGCCTGCCCGGTGCCGGAAGGTTAATTGATGGGGTTAAGCGCAAGCTGAAGCTCTTGATCGAAGCCCCGGTAAACGGCGGCCGTAACTATAACGGTCCTAAGGTAGCGAAATTCCTTGTCGGGTAAGTTCCGACCTGCACGAATGGCGTAATGATGGCCAGGCTGTCTCCACCCGAGACTCAGTGAAATTGAAATCGCTGTGAAGATGCAGTGTACCCGCGGCAAGACGGAAAGACCCCGTGAACCTTTACTATAGCTTGACACTGAACACTGGTCCTTGATGTGTAGGATAGGTGGGAGGCTTTGAAGCGAGGACGCCAGTTCTTGTGGAGCCAACCTTGAAATACCACCCTTTAATGGCTGGTGTTCTAACGTAGACCCGTAATCCGGGTTGCGGACAGTGTCTGGTGGGTAGTTTGACTGGGGCGGTCTCCTCCTAAAGCGTAACGGAGGAGCACGAAGGTTAGCTAATCACGGTCGGACATCGTGAGGTTAGTGCAAAGGCATAAGCTAGCTTGACTGCGAGAGTGACGGCTCGAGCAGGTGCGAAAGCAGGTCTTAGTGATCCGGTGGTTCTGAATGGAAGGGCCATCGCTCAACGGATAAAAGGTACTCCGGGGATAACAGGCTGATACCGCCCAAGAGTTCATATCGACGGCGGTGTTTGGCACCTCGATGTCGGCTCATCACATCCTGGGGCTGAAGTAGGTCCCAAGGGTATGGCTGTTCGCCATTTAAAGTGGTACGCGAGCTGGGTTTAGAACGTCGTGAGACAGTTCGGTCCCTATCTGCCGTGGGCGCTGGAGAATTGAGGGGGGCTGCTCCTAGTACGAGAGGACCGGAGTGGACGCATCACTGGTGTTCGGGTTGTCATGCCAATGGCATTGCCCGGTAGCTAAATGCGGAAAAGATAAGCGCTGAAAGCATCTAAGCGCGAAACTTGCCCCGAGATGAGTTCTCCCTGACCCTTTAAGGGTCCTGAAGGAACGTTGAAGACTACGACGTTGATAGGCTGGGTGTGTAAGCGTAGCGATACGTTGAGCTAACCAGTACTAATGATCCGTGAGGCTTAACCTTACAACACCGAAGGTGTTTTGGTTGAGAGACTAAGCATTTGATTTTCAGCTTGAACCGAGATTTTAAGTCGATGGTTACAGATAAGACTGTGACGGTTGATGAAACAGAATATGCCTGGCGGCACTAGCGCGGTGGTCCCACCTGACCCCATGCCGAACTCAGAAGTGAAACGCCGTAGCGCCGATGGTAGTGTGGGGTCTCCCCATGCGAGAGTAGGGAACTGCCAGGCTCCAATTAAGCAAAAAGCCCTGTACTGACGTACAGGGCTTTTTGCTGTCTGCGATTTACGAAAATTACACTCATCTCCTCCCTCTAATCCTCTGAAGATCATGCCTGTACGCAGTTTAATCCACTATTTCTAAAATCCGTGCTTAAGTGAAACATTTTCAACTATCTTATGAATACTCGACATTTGACATATGTCGGGTTATCTTCAGCTATCTGGATGTCTAAACGTTTAAACGTATGTTGTGAGGATATAAGGTTATGCCAATTCGGGTGCAGGATGAGTTACCAGCCGTCAATTTCCTGCGGGATGAGAATGTCTTTGTTATGACTACATCGCGCGCAAGCAACCAGGAGATCCGTCCGCTAAAGGTGCTCATACTTAATCTGATGCCGAAAAAGATTGAGACCGAAAACCAGTTTTTGCGTCTGCTTTCTAACTCTCCCCTGCAGGTTGACGTCCAGCTGTTACGCATCGACTCCCGTGAATCCCGTAATACACCGACTGAACATCTCAACAATTTCTACTGCAACTTCGAAGATATTCAGGATGAAAATTTTGATGGTCTGATTGTCACAGGAGCCCCACTTGGCCTGGTAGAATTTAACGATGTTGCGTATTGGCCACAGATCGAACAGGTGATTCATTGGGCAAAAGATCATGTTACCTCAACACTCTTTGTGTGTTGGGCTGTGCAGGCTGCACTGAATATTCTCTACGGCATCCCTAAACAAACGCGCAATGATAAGCTGTCTGGCGTTTATGCACACAACCTCACTTACCCACATGCCTTGTTAACTCGCGGTTTTGACGACACTTTTCTGGCACCACACTCACGCTACGCAGATTTCCCCGCATCATTGATTCGTGACTATACCGATCTTGAAGTTCTGGCTGAATCAGAAGAGGGGGATGCGTACTTATTTGGCAGCAAAGACAAGCGTATCGCATTTGTCACCGGCCATCCGGAATATGATTCGCACACACTGTCAGGTGAGTATTTCCGCGATGTAGAAGCAGGCTTGAACCCTGAAGTGCCATATAACTATTTCCCTGGTAACGATCCGCAGAAGAAGCCACATGCAACATGGCGTAGCCACGGGAATTTGCTGTTCACCAACTGGCTAAACTACTACGTCTACCAGATCACTCCATTCGATCTGCGCAATATGAATCCAACGCTCGACTAAGCGTTTCAGCATCCCGTCACCTCTACGATCAAGGCACTTTAAGGTGCCTTTTTTGTTTTCTAAAAACACATTCCCCAAATGAATAAATTTTAATTTCATATATATCAATGTGATAAATGATTTTCATTTCAAAAATGGAAATTGTTTTTGATTTTAAAAAATCATGAAGTAGTCTTAACTCTGTTGAATGAAAACCAGACACTGGACGTACCAGATCTATTTGGCATGATCGATGGGATAAGACGAGGGGAGAAATCCAATGACACAACAGACAGTTAGCGCAGAGTTGGCCTTTAGCCAGCCGTTTGGTGAACCAGAGCGACAGATTCTGACGCCTGATGCAGTAGAGTTTCTCAGTGAGCTCGTCACCCGCTTTACACCGCAGCGTAATAAGCTACTGGCGGCACGCACCGTTCAGCAGGCTGAGATTGACGCAGGGAAACTTCCAGATTTTATTTCGGAAACCAGTTCCATTCGTGAATCAGAATGGACTATTCGCGGTATTCCGGCCGATTTACTCGACCGCCGCGTTGAGATCACCGGGCCTGTCGAACGCAAAATGGTGATTAACGCGCTGAATGCTAACGTCAAAGTTTTTATGGCTGACTTTGAAGACTCCCTCGCTCCCAGCTGGAGCAAAGTGATCGACGGCCAAATCAACCTGCGCGACGCCATTCGCGGGACGATCAGCTGGACTAACGAAGCCGGTAAAATCTACCAGTTGAAGCCTGATCCAGCCGTATTAGTCTGCCGTGTTCGTGGCCTGCACTTACCAGAAAAACATGTCACCTGGCGTGATGAGCCTATTCCAGGCAGCTTGTTCGACTTCGCACTCTACTTCTTCCATAACGTGGACGCCTTGCAGGCAAAAGGTAGCGGCCCGTATTTCTACCTGCCAAAAACGCAATCCTGGCAAGAAGCGGCCTGGTGGAGTGAAGTCTTCAGTTTTACTGAAGATCATTTCTCTCTGCCGCGTGGCACCATTAAAGCGACGTTGCTGATTGAAACGCTCCCTGCGGTATTCCAGATGGACGAGATCCTGCATGCGCTGCGAGATCACATTGTGGGGCTGAATTGTGGCCGCTGGGATTACATTTTCAGCTACATCAAGACACTAAAGAATCATCCGGATCGCGTCCTTCCGGACAGGCAGTCCGTCACCATGGACAAACCCTTCCTGAATGCTTATTCGCGCTTGCTGATTAAAACCTGTCATCGCCGTGGTGCTTTCGCCATGGGCGGCATGGCGGCATTTATTCCAAGTAAAGACAGCCAGCGTAACTACTGGGTGCTTAACAAAGTTAAAGCCGACAAACAAATGGAAGCGACCAATGGCCATGACGGCACATGGATTGCGCATCCGGGCCTTGCTGACACAGTGATGGAGGTCTTTAGCAAAGCGTTGGGCGACGATAAAAACCAGCTTCCTGTTTTGCGTGAAGAAGACGCACCGATTACTGCCGCACAACTGCTTGAACCTTGTCCTGGTGAGCGCACAGAAGCGGGTATGCGAGCCAATATTCGCGTGGCGGTGCAGTACATCGAAGCATGGATTTCTGGCAATGGTTGCGTACCGATTTACGGCTTGATGGAAGATGCTGCGACCGCAGAGATTTCCCGTACTTCTATCTGGCAGTGGATTCATCATGAAAAAACGTTGAGTAACGGTGAGACAGTCACTAAGGCGCTGTTCAGCCAAATGCTGGCTGAAGAAATGTTCGTTATTCAGGAAGAATTAGGTGACAAGCGTTTCAGCCAGGGGCGTTTCGATGAAGCCGCTCGCCTGATGGAGCAAATCACCACTTCCGATACGTTAATCGACTTCCTGACGCTGCCAGGCTACCGCCTGCTTGCCTGAACCCTACACAAATAAAAATATGGAGCATCTACAATGAAAACCTCACGCACCCAACAAATCCAACAATTACAACAAGACTGGACACAACCACGCTGGGAAGGCATTAAGCGCCCGTATAGCGCAGAAGAAGTCATTAAGCTGCGCGGCTCGGTGAATCCGGAATGTACCCTGGCGCAAAATGGCGCGGCCAGGATGTGGCGTTTGCTACATGGCGAATCGAAAAAAGGTTATATCAATAGCCTGGGTGCGTTAACTGGCGGGCAAGCGTTACAACAGGCAAAAGCAGGTATTGAAGCCATCTATCTTTCTGGTTGGCAGGTGGCGGCAGATGCCAACCTGTCTTCCAGCATGTACCCGGACCAATCGCTATACCCGGCAAACTCAGTCCCTGCGGTGGTCGATCGGATCAACAATACTTTCCGCCGCGCCGATCAGATCCAATGGGCCTCGAACATTGAAGAAGGGGATCCGCGCTATGTCGATTACTACCTGCCGATCGTCGCCGATGCCGAAGCGGGTTTTGGTGGCGTACTGAACGCATTCGAGCTGATGAAATCGATGATTCAGGCCGGTGCCGCTGCCGTTCACTTTGAAGACCAACTGGCATCCGTGAAGAAATGCGGACACATGGGCGGCAAGGTACTGGTACCGACTCAGGAAGCCATTCAGAAACTGGTTGCTGCTCGTCTTGCTGCTGACGTTATGGGCGTATCGACGCTGGTGATTGCCCGTACCGACGCCGATGCTGCGGATTTGATCACCTCTGATTGCGACGAATACGACCGCGAATTTGTCACTGGTGAGCGCACACAAGAAGGCTTCTACCGCACTCGTGCTGGTATCGAACAAGCAATCAGCCGCGGCCTGGCCTATGCGCCGTACGCCGATTTGGTGTGGTGTGAAACGTCAAAGCCAGACCTTGAGCAGGCGCGCCGTTTTGCCGATGCCATTCATGCTCGCTTCCCTGGTAAATTACTGGCCTACAACTGCTCGCCATCATTTAACTGGAAGAAAAATCTTGATGACAAAACCATCGCGTCCTTCCAGGAGGAGCTGTCAGCAATGGGTTACAAATACCAGTTCATTACACTGGCAGGCATTCACAGCATGTGGTTCAACATGTTCGACCTGGCGCACGCTTACGCGCAGGGAGAGGGGATGCGTCATTACGTTGAGAAAGTCCAGCAACCAGAATTTGCCGCAGCACCTGAAGGCTACACCTTCGTTTCCCATCAGCAGGAAGTGGGCACGGGTTATTTCGACCGAGTGACGACGATTATTCAGGGCGGCGCGTCTTCGGTGACGGCGTTAACGGGTTCGACGGAAGAAGAACAGTTCTAAAACAACCCTCATCCCAACCTTCTCCCTGGGGAGAAGGAGAAAAACACGATCCATCCTTTCTTCCTCAGTTCACAGGGAGAAGGAGAAAAACACGATCAATCCCCTCTCCCTCAGGGAGAGGGCCAGGGTGAGGGTGGAAAACACCACGGAGTAACTCATGACTCGTCGGCTGGAACTGTTAATTGCCCACACCATCCTGCAAGGTTTTGACGCGCAGTATGGGCGCTTTCTTGAGATAACTGCCGGAGCGCAGCAGCGCTTCGAGCAGGCTGACTGGCATGCGGTTCAGCGGGCGATGAAAAGCCGCATCCATCTTTATGATCACCATGTTGGCCTGGTGGTGGAGCAATTGCGCTGTATCACGGGCGGCCAAAATACTGACGACGAGTTTTTATTGCGTGTTAAAGCGCAGTACACCCAATTGTTACCCGATTACCCTCGTTTCGAAATCGCTGAAAGCTTCTTCAATTCTGTTTATTGTCGCCTCTTCGATCACCGCTCGTTATCTCCCGAGCGGCTTTTTATCTTCAGCTCTCAGGATGAAAAACGTTTCCGTACTATCCCCCGTCCGCTGTCAAAAACCTTTACCCCGGCTTTAGGATGGCAGCCACTTTTGCGTTCCTTGCTCAGAGATTTACCTTTGCGCCTGCCGTGGCAAGATTTAGCACGTGATGCGGGTTACATCATTGCGCATCTCAACGAAACCTTTGGTGCTGAGGCTTTGCAGCAGGCTTCCCTCGACATTGCCAACGAGCTGTTTTATCGCAACAAAGCCGCCTGGCTGGTCGGGAAGCTGGTGCTTCCGACGGGCAAGGTGCCGTTTTTGCTGCCGATTCATCGCACCGATGACGGATATTTAGTGGTGGATACCTGCTTAACCAGCAGCGCCGAAGCCAGCATTGTTTTTGGTTTCGCCCGTTCCTACTTTATGGTTTATGCCCCACACCCTGCGGCTCTGGTGGAATGGTTACGTGAGCTGCTCCCCGGCAAAACCACCGCTGAACTGTATATGGCGATTGGCTGCCAGAAACACGGTAAAACCGAAAGTTATCGTGAATATCTGACCTACATTTCTGCTACCGATGAGCAGTTTATTGAAGCGCCAGGCATTCGTGGCATGGTGATGCTGGTGTTTACGCTCCCCGGTTTTGATCGGGTATTTAAGGTGATTAAAGACAAGTTTGCGCCGCAAAAAGAGGTGACCGCCGAACGCGTGCGCGAATGCTATCAACTGGTCAAAGAGCACGATCGTGTCGGGCGCATGGCCGATACCCAGGAGTTTGAAAACTTTGTGCTGTCTAAACATCAAATTAGCCAGCCGCTGTTGGCATTATTACAGCAGGAAGTTCCTGAAAAACTCACCGACCTCGGTGACCGCATCGCCATCAGCCATCTTTATATTGAACGCCGAATGGTGCCGCTGAATTTGTGGCTGGAACAGGTCGAAGGCCAGCAATTACGAGATGCCGTTGAGGAATATGGCAACGCGATTCGCCAGCTTGCGGCGGCGAATATTTTCCCCGGTGACATGCTGTTTAAGAACTTTGGCGTGACACGCCACGGGCGGGTGGTGTTCTACGATTACGATGAAATTTGCTATATGACCGAGGTGAATTTCCGCGACGTCCCGCCGCCGCGTTATCCGGAGGACGAACTCTCTGCCGAGCCGTGGTACAGCGTGGCGCCAGGCGACGTGTTCCCTGAAGAATTCCGCCACTACTTATGCGCCGACCCGCGTATTCGCCAGATATTTGATGAAATGCACAGCGACTTGTTCCGTGCGGATTACTGGCGCGCATTGCAGGAGCGTATCCGCAACGGGCATGTGGAAGATGTTTTTGCTTATCGCAAACGTCAGCGGTTTATTCTCCGTTTCGGAGAATTGAAGCAGGCGGGTTAACGCCCGCCGCCGTAAGCCTGGGTAATCTCTTTGGCTGCTTTTATCACTAACGCACCCAACTCGGTTACGCGATCATCTGTCACGCGAGAAATTGGCCCGGAAATCGAAATCGCCGCAAACGCTTCATGATGCTCATCATAAATACACGCCGCCACACAACGCAGCCCCAGCGCATGTTCTTCATCATCAAATGAATAACCGCGTTTGCGGGTTTGCGCTAAATCTTCTTTCAGATGCAGCGGGGAAGTGAGCGTGGCAGGCGTATAGCTGTGCAGCCCTTTGCGGTGCAGCAACGTCACGACTTCGTCATCACTCAGATTGGCGAGAAACACCTTGCCTGCGCCAGAGGCATGCATCGGCAATTTGCCACCAATCGGTGCCGACATCCGCATCAGTTGAGCGCATTGCACCTGGTCGATAATAATCGCCTGATGGTCGCTATGGTCAAGCACCGCCAGATTCACCGTTTCGCCGGAATCTTCCATCAGCTTGCGCAGCATCGGGTGAACAATCGCTAACAGATTACGGCTTTGCAGGAAGCTACTGCCGACGACAAACGCATGTGCGCCAATCGTCCAGTGGCCCAAATCGCCAATCTGGCGAACAAAGCCAAGCTGTTGCATGGTAGTCAGCAGACGATGCGTAGTGGAATTAGGTAAGCCAGCTTGCTGTGCAAGTTCAGTGAGTGCCACGCTACCGTGCGATTCGGCAATCCATTCAAGCAGTTTCAAACCGCGAGTTAATGACTGAACCTGTCCGGTAGGCTGTGGTGCAGCCACTGTGGCTGTACGTGGTTTTTTTCCACGTTTGGCGGGAACGGCAGCGACCATAACTGACTCCTGTTTTCATATCGTGGAAATCATTTTCGTTTTATTTGGCGATAATGCAACCTGCATCCAACTCATCGGATCAGTCAGGTGAACATGTCTCATGTTCCATTGCTTTGCGCCCATTACAACTTGTGACAGTATGATTGGTTAGGCTGACAGGCTTGGGTAAACAGGTGGGAGCGAGAGTGAGCAATAAATTAGAAAAACTGCATCAGCAGTTGCAGCAACGCATTTTGGTACTGGATGGTGGTATGGGAACCATGATCCAGAGCTACCGTCTTGATGAGAGCGATTTCCGGGGTGAACGCTTTGCAGACTGGCCGTGTGACCTGAAAGGGAACAACGATTTGCTGGTGCTGAGCAAACCGGAAATTATTGCCGCCATTCACTACGCCTACTTTGAAGCCGGTGCCGACATCGTCGAAACCAACACCTTCAACTCAACAACCATCGCGATGGCGGATTACCAAATGGAATCCCTGTCGGCGGAAATTAACTACGAGGCGGCAAAACTTGCCCGCGCTTGTGCCGATGAATGGACCGCACGCACACCGGAAAAACCGCGCTACGTGGCTGGGGTATTAGGCCCAACCAACCGTACTGCGTCTATTTCACCTGACGTGAACGACCCGGCATTCCGTAACGTCACTTTTGATCAGCTGGTGGAGGCTTATCGCGAATCCACACGTGCGCTGGTGGAAGGCGGTGCAGATCTCATCATGATTGAAACGGTGTTCGATACCCTGAACGCCAAAGCCGCTATTTTTGCGGTGAAAACCGAATTTGAAGCGCTGGGTGTCGACCTGCCAATCATGATTTCCGGCACCATTACCGACGCCTCAGGCCGCACCCTTTCCGGGCAAACCACCGAAGCTTTCTATAACTCATTACGCCATGCCGATGCGCTGACCTTCGGCCTGAACTGTGCGTTGGGGCCAGATGAACTGCGTCAGTACGTGGCTGAGCTTTCACGCATTGCTGACTGCTACGTCACCGCACACCCGAACGCCGGCCTGCCAAATGCTTTTGGTGAATACGATCTCGATGCCGATGAAATGGCGCGCCAGATTGGCGAATGGGCGCAGGCAGGTTTCCTGAACATCATCGGCGGCTGCTGCGGTACCACGCCTGCGCACATCGCGGCGATGAGCAAAGCCGTTGAAGGCGTTGCCCCACGTAAACTACCAGACCTGCCAGTGGCATGCCGTCTGGCAGGGCTTGAACCGCTGAACATCGGCGCTGACAGCCTGTTCGTCAACGTCGGTGAACGTACCAACGTCACCGGCTCCGCCAAATTTAAGCGCCTGATCAAAGAAGAAAAATATAACGAAGCGCTAGAAGTGGCATTGCAACAGGTCGAAAGTGGCGCGCAAATCATCGACATCAACATGGATGAAGGGATGCTCGATGCCGAAGCGGCGATGGTGCGTTTCCTCAACCTGATTGCCGGTGAGCCAGACATTGCCCGCGTGCCAATCATGATTGACTCCTCGAAATGGGACGTCATCGAAAAAGGCCTGAAGTGCATTCAGGGCAAAGGCATCGTTAACTCCATCTCAATGAAAGAAGGTGTTGAGGCATTTATCCATCACGCCAAACTGGTGCGCCGCTACGGTGCCGCGATGGTGGTGATGGCGTTTGACGAAGTCGGCCAGGCTGATACTCGCGAGCGCAAAATCGAAATTTGCCGCCGCGCCTATAAAATTCTGACTGAAGAAGTCGGCTTCCCGCCAGAAGACATTATTTTCGACCCGAATATCTTTGCCGTCGCGACCGGAATCGAAGAGCACAACAACTACGCCCAGGATTTTATCGGCGCGTGTGCTGACATTAAACGCGAACTGCCGCATGCGATGATTTCCGGCGGCGTGTCGAACGTGTCGTTCTCCTTCCGTGGCAACGACCCGGTGCGCGAAGCCATTCACGCCGTATTCCTCTATTACGCCATCCGTAACGGCATGGACATGGGCATCGTTAACGCCGGGCAACTGGCGATTTACGATGATTTGTCTGCGGAGTTGCGTGATGCCGTCGAAGACGTGATCCTCAACCGTCGTGATGACAGTACCGAACGTTTGCTGGATCTGGCCGAGAAATATCGCGGTAGTAAAAGTGACGACGGCGCGGCCGCGCAACAAGCCGAATGGCGTAGCTGGGACGTGAAAAAGCGCCTTGAATACTCACTCGTGAAAGGTATCACTGAGTTTATTGAACTCGACACCGAAGAAGCTCGTCAGCAGGCTGAACGCCCGATTCAGGTTATTGAGGGCCCGCTGATGGATGGCATGAACGTGGTTGGCGACCTGTTTGGCGAAGGGAAAATGTTCCTGCCGCAGGTGGTGAAATCTGCCCGCGTGATGAAACAGGCGGTGGCGTATCTCGAACCGTACATTGAAGCTAGCAAAGAAAAAGGCTCAACCAACGGCAAAATCGTGCTCGCCACGGTGAAAGGCGATGTCCACGACATCGGCAAAAATATCGTTGGCGTGGTGCTGCAATGTAATAACTACGAAATCATCGACCTCGGCGTAATGGTGCCAACCGAGAAGATTTTGAAAACCGCGCGTGAAGTGGGCGCAGATATTATCGGCCTGTCCGGGCTGATTACGCCGTCGCTGGACGAAATGGTTAACGTTGCCAAAGAGATGGAGCGCCAGGGCTTTACGTTGCCGCTGCTGATTGGCGGGGCGACCACTTCTAAAGCGCATACGGCGGTAAAAATCGAGCAGAACTACAGCGGCCCAACGGTTTACGTGCAGAACGCCTCGCGTACCGTCGGCGTGGTTTCAGCGCTACTCTCGCCAACACAGCATGACGATTTCGTAGAACGTACACGCAAAGAATATGTCACCGTGCGTACCCAACATGGCCGTAAAAAACCGCGCACTCCACCGGTGTCGCTTGCTGCCGCACGTGAAAACGATCTGGCATTTGATTGGTCAAGCTACACGCCTCCGGTACCACACCGCCCGGGTGTGCAGGAAGTGACCGCCAGCATCGAAACGCTGCGCAATTACATCGACTGGACGCCATTCTTTATGACCTGGTCGCTGGCCGGGAAATATCCGCGCATCCTTGAAGATGAAGTGGTGGGTGAAGAGGCACAGCGCCTGTTTAAAGATGCTAACGATATGCTGGACAAACTGCATACCGAAAAACTCCTGACGCCGCGTGGCGTGGTGGGGATTTTCCCGGCAAACCGCGTGGATGATGACATTGAAATCTACCGCGATGAATCTCGTACCCAAGTACAAACTGTGGCGCACCATCTGCGTCAGCAGACCGAGAAAGTCGGTTTTGCCAACTACTGTCTGGCTGATTTTGTCGCGCCAAAACATAGTGGCAAAGAAGATTACATCGGCGCGTTTGCGGTCACTGGCGGTATGGAAGAAGACGCACTGGCAGAAGGTTATGAAGCGCAGCATGATGATTACAACAAAATCATGGTGAAAGCGTTGTCTGACCGTCTGGCTGAAGCGTTTGCTGAGTATCTGCATGAGCGGGTGCGTAAAGTTTACTGGGGCTATGCACCAACAGAAAACCTCAGCAACGAAGAGCTTATCCGCGAAAACTACCAGGGGATTCGCCCGGCACCGGGCTATCCGGCCTGCCCGGAACACACTGAAAAAGCGACTATCTGGGAATTGCTGGATGTAGAAAACGTGATCGGCATGAAACTTACCGAGTCCTACGCCATGTGGCCTGGTGCTTCCGTTTCTGGTTGGTACTTCAGCCATCCTGACAGCAAATACTACGCTGTAGCGCAGATTCAACGTGACCAGGTGGAAGATTACGCGCGTCGCAAAGGGATGTCGGTGACCGATGTTGAACGCTGGTTAGCTCCGAACCTGGGCTACGACGCGGACTAACATTCGCACGCCTTCATCCCAACCTTCTCTCCCAGGAGAAGGAGCACACCGTTTATGCCCTCTCCCTCGTGGAGAGGAGCTTACCACCTTATTCCCTCCCCCTCGTGGAGAGGCGCTTCCCGCCTTATTCCCTCTCCCTCAGGGAGAGGGTCAGGGTGAGGGTGGTTTACATCTCGAATCGTTTAATTGTCGCCATGCGTTATATACTGGAATTTATTAAGTAAAAACCTCCAGGAGAACGCGTGCTTACTTTACTGCATCTGCTTTCTGCGGTGGCGCTACTGGTCTGGGGCACACACATTGTGCGTACCGGCATCATGCGAGTGTATGGGGCCAATCTCCGTAGCGTGCTCAGCCGCAGTGTTGAAAAAAAACCGTTCGCCTTCTGCGCGGGTATTGGTGTCACTGCGCTGGTGCAAAGCAGCAACGCCACCACCATGTTGGTGACATCGTTTGTTGCCCAGGATTTGGTGGCTCTCACACCGGCGCTGGTCATCGTGCTGGGCGCGGATGTAGGGACGGCGCTGATGGCGCGAATCCTGACTTTCGATCTTTCCTGGCTGTCGCCGCTACTCATCTTCCTTGGCGTGATTTTCTTCCTCAGCCGTAAACAGACGCGGGCGGGCCAACTCGGGCGCGTCGGTATCGGCCTTGGGTTGATTTTATTGGCGCTGGAATTGATTGTTGCCGCCGTCACGCCGATAACCCAGGCTTCCGGTGTACAGGTGATTTTCGCCTCGCTAACAGGCGACATCATGCTCGATGCACTGATTGGCGCGATGTTTGCGATTATCAGTTATTCCAGCCTCGCTGCCGTGTTGCTGACCGCCACGCTGACCTCTGCCGGTATCATCTCGTTTGATGTCGCGCTGTGTCTGGTGATTGGTGCTAACCTCGGTTCTGGCCTGTTGGCGATGATCAACAACAGCACCGCGAATGCAGCGGCGCGCCGAGTCGCGTTAGGGAGCCTGCTGTTCAAGCTGGTGGGCGGTATCATCGTGCTGCCGTTCGTGCATATTCTGGCGGATGCGATGCAGAAACTGTCGCAGCCGGAATCTGAACTGGTTATCTATTTCCACGTCTTCTACAACCTGATTCGCTGCCTGGCGATGGTGCCGTTTGCCGGGGCGATGGCGCGTTTTTGCCGTAGGGTGATTAGCGAAGTCCCTGAAGTCGATGCGCGTATGAAGCCGAAACATCTGGATGTCACCGCGCTGGATACTCCGGCGCTTGGGCTATCGAACGCTGCGCGTGAAACCTTACGCATGGGGGATGTGCTTGAGCAAATGCTGGATACCTGGAGCAAGGTGATGCACGGCGAACCGCGCCAGGAAAAAGAGCTGCGCAAACTCGCTGACGATGTCGATGTGCTGTATACCGCGATTAAACTGTATATGGCGCAGATGCAGAAAGAAGAGCTGGCGGAAGTCGAATCGCGACGCTGGGCGGAAATTATCGAGATGTCGCTAAACCTCGAACAGGCGGCGGATATTCTCGAACGTATGGGTAGTGAAGTCGCCGATAAATCGTTAGCTGCGCGCCGGGCATTTTCCCCGGATGGCCTGAAAGAACTGGATATTCTGCTTCAGCAACTCACCAGCAACCTGAAACTCAGTCTGTCGGTATTCTTCTCCGCGGATGTGAACAGCGCGCGCCGTTTGCGCCGTAATAAACATCGCTTCCGCATTCTGAACCGCCGCTTCTCGCATGCCCACGTTGATCGTCTGCATCAGCAAAACGTGCAGAGTATCGAAACCAGCTCACTTCATCTGGGCTTGCTCGGCGATATGAAGCGCCTGAACTCGTTATTCTGCGCCGTGGCCTACAGCGTTCTGGAACAACCCGACGATGATGATCGTGATGAATACTAATTTTCCTGCATGAATCATCAGCTTATAATCCGTTCTGTTGATGGATTAAAAATGGAATTTAATGATGAAGCTAAAACTAAAACAGATGTTGGCAGGTGTAGTGTGTATTGCAGCATTGGCAGGATGTTCGGCGTTAGACAGGACTGAACCGGTTCGCACGCCACGGACGATAATCACCTCTCATGTCACGACTGAGCAGGTTAAGGAGGCGATTATCACCGCCGGACAAGGGCGCGACTGGATTATGTCGGTAGCGGGGCCTGGCGTCATTAATGCGACACAAAACATTCGCAAGCACAGCGTCACTGTGCGTATTAACTACAGCGAGAAAGATTACTCAATTAACTATGTAAACAGCGTGAATTTACTGGCCTCTGGTGGCGAAATTCACCGCTCGTATAATCATTGGGTCAATAACCTCGATAAAGATATTCAGAAACGGTTAGCCATTGTTGCGGCGACACCTGCAAAATAAACACCCCTCTACGGGCAATGAACTTCGCGTTTGTTGCCCGAGTCTGTTCGCATCGCCCCTCAGGTAAGGTATATTCCAGGTTTTACGGAGGAACCATGCTGACCAACTCATCTATACGTCTGAACAAATACATTAGCGAGAGCGGTATCTGCTCCCGTCGTGATGCCGATCGTTACATCGAACAGGGAAATGTTTTCATCAACGGCAAACGCGCCGCGATTGGCGACCAGGTATTTGCCGGAGATGTGGTGAAGGTCAACGGTCAGTTAATTGAACCCCGTGATGAAGACGACCTGGTGCTTATCGCGCTGAACAAGCCTGTGGGTATCGTGAGTACCACCGAAGATGGCGAAAAAGACAACATTGTCGATTTTGTTAACCACAGTAAACGCGTGTTCCCGATTGGCCGTTTAGATAAAGACTCCCAGGGGTTGATTTTCCTCACCAATCACGGCGATTTGGTGAATAAAATCCTGCGTGCCGGGAATGACCATGAAAAAGAGTACGTCGTCACGGTCAATAAACCAGTCACCGACGAGTTCATACGTGGCATGGGCGCAGGTGTGCCTATGCTGGGAACGGTCACCAAGAAATGCAAAGTGAAGAAAGAAGCGCCGTTTGTGTTTCGCATCACTTTGGTACAAGGGCTTAACCGTCAGATTCGCCGTATGTGCGAACATTTTGGTTATGAAGTGACGAAGCTTGAGCGGACTCGCATTATGAACGTCAGCATGAAAGGGGTACCGCTGGGTGAATGGCGTGATTTAACCGATGATGAATTGGTTGAGCTGTTTAAATTGATTGAGAACTCTTCTTCCGAGGCGAAGCCTGCGAAAAAGCCAAAATCCAAACCTACCGTTGCCAAAAAACCGGTAAGTGCAGGGCCAAAGAGCAGCGCGAAAACCCCGGCAGAGCTTGCTTCGCGCAAACGCTTTGCCCAGCCAGGGCGCAAAAAGAAAGGGCGCTAGTTAGCGCTTTCCGCGTGAATGGCTGTTGGCAGACCAGGAATAGGTTGCAGAAGTATCTGGTTTTGCTGCTTTTTGCTTTTTGATTTGGCGAACTTTTTTAGCTGCTTGTTCACGCGCTTCCATTAGTTGGTCGATATAAGTTTTTTTAACGTGGTTGATTTCTGAGTTTGTCAGGGGACGACCATGGGCGATGCGTGCGCGGTCTAGCCGCGTTTTCAATTCGCGCTGCTCGGCTTCGGTCATATCTTGTTGTGTCAGTCTTGATGTGGACATTGTTGCGGCCTCTTAAGAAGTGGCCTCCAGTGTAAAGCAAAGTGCCCGCTAGCTCAGTAAAAATCAGCGTCTGGTCGCAAAGTTACCCTAAAATGTTGGTAAATATGCTCAGTTGCAATGGCAAGATTGTCATCGTTTCGCTGAGTTAAAAGCAAAAAGCCCGGTTTCCCGGGCAGTTTGCTCAATCAGAGTTGAATCAGGCGCGGCGTTTTTTCAAATGCTTACCGTTGTTTTCATCAATCGGTTTGCCAGACCAGTAACCCGCCAGAATCGAGCCGGACAGATTGTGCCACACCGAGAACAGTGCGCCAGGTAGTGCAGCTAATGGCGAGAAGTAGATCTTACCGAGAGTCGCCGCAAGGCCTGAGTTCTGCATACCCACTTCAATTGCCAGTGTGCGGCACGTGGATTCATCAAATCCAAACAGCTTCCCGCCCCAATATCCGCTCAGTAACCCAATACCGTTATGCAAAATCACAGCGATGATAACCATCAGGCCAACAGACGCGATATGCGAAGCTGAACCCGCCACTACGGCACTGATAATCGCCAGAATACAGAGCATCGAAAACGCCGGTAAATAGGGCTCTACACGCTTTACAAGGCGCGGGAAAAGATGATGCACAATCAATCCAAGGCCAATCGGAATGACCACGATTTGCAGGATGCTCAGCAACATACCCACTATATCCACTTTGATATCCGCATCGACATACAAACGCGTCAGCAAAGGTGTCGCAAAAACCCCGACCAGTGTGGAAACCGAGGAAATGGTTACTGAGAGCGCCACATCGCCTTTTGCCAGATAAATCATCACGTTTGACGCTGTGCCACTTGCCACACTTCCTACCAGAACCATGCCTGCGGAAAGGTCAGGTGGCATATGGAACAGCTTTGCCAGAACCCATGCTGCCAGCGGCATGATCAAATAGTGCAGAAAAGTCCCTGCCGCAACAGGAGCTGGGCGTGATAGCACCCGTTTAAAATCATCTATGCGCAGATGCACACCCATACCAAACATAATCAGCATCAACAGCGTGCTGACCCACGGGCCGATGGGCGTGAACGTTGCGGGAGTGTAATAGGCGAGTACAGACAGCAGAACCGCCCAGAGCGGAAACAGCCGGGTGAATACAGCGAGCATATTGAGATCCTTGCAAGTGTTGTGTTGTTTTATGGTTATAAAAATGCCGGGATCGAGCCCGGCACTTGGTATTCATGGCATGAGATTAAAATTTATTCAAACAGATTGTGATGAAGTTTTTGCACCACTTGTTCAACATCGTCTCCCGGCACCAGGAAGCACAGGTTATAGCTGGATGCGCCGTAGCAAATCATGCGGATATTGAACGGCTCGAGTACGCCGAAGACCTCTTTACCCACGCCACAAGCTTTGGACAGGTTGTTACCGATGATAGCGACCAACGCGAGGTTTTCTTCCACTTCCACACGGCATAACGAAGAAAGTTCGGTCAGCAATGCAGTGGTCAGCAGGCTTTCATCGGTAGACGTTGAGCCGGTGGTATCCAGCGTCAGTGCGATGCTCACTTCGGAAGTGGTAATCAAATCTACGGAAATATTGTGGTGTGCCAGAATATTGAACACTTCTGCGAGGAAGCCGTGAGCATGCAGCATACTCAGGCTGTTTAGTGTCACCAGGGTTTGCTTGCGACGGACCGCCAGCGCACGGAACAACGGCGGATTATCGGTTTGGTTGCACACCAGGGTGCCACCCGCTTTGGGATCTTTGCTGGAGCCAACAAACACCGGAATATCGCAACGCACAGCAGGCAATAATGTTGCAGGATGCAGGACTTTTGCACCGAATGTCGCCATTTCAGCGGCTTCTTCGAAGGCGATTTTATCGATGCGTTTTGCCGCTGGCACCATGCGTGGATCGGTGGTGTAAATGCCCGGAACGTCAGTCCAGATATCTACACGGGTTGCTTTCAACGCTTCACCCAACAGTGCCGCAGTATAGTCGCTGCCGCCACGGCCAAGCGTAGTGGTGCGGCCTTTGGCTTCGCTACCGATAAAGCCTTGAGTAATCACCAGAGATTGTACCAGACGCGGTTGAAGCTGCTGGGTCGCCAGTTCTGCTAAGGTTGCCACATCCGGTTCAGCACGGCCAAAACGGTCGTTGGTACGCATGATTTTACGAATATCAAACCATTGCGCATCCACTTTTCGTTCACGCAGGATTTCGACAAACAGCAGCGTAGACATTAATTCACCGTGGCTGACCAGTTCGTCAGTTAACGCGGTGGATGTCGCCAGTGATGCGGCTTCAGCAAGCGTGGTGATGTTTTCCAGCAGGCGTTCAATCTCTTCGCGAATAATCTGCGGATTAGCCAAACGCTCGACGATGTCATATTGAATTTTGCGAATAGCATCGAGCTTAACGAAACGCTCGGTCGCTTCCAGGCCTTGCGCCAGGGCAACCAGTAAATTGGTGATACCCGCAGAAGCGGAAAGCACCACTACGCGAACGTTTTCATCAGCAAGCACAACATCGGCGCTGCGGTTCATTGCGTCGTAATCGGCTACGCTTGTGCCGCCAAATTTGGCAATAACGGTTTGTGGGTAAGACATTACAACCTCGTGTCAGGGACCAATCCGTCATTCTTCAGCCTGCATCTTTGTTGGATACACTCGAATCATTACGGGGTAATGGCATTAAATTTTCAGCCTTGGCACAAGGGGGGAGCGGGAAAGGGGCAGACGTAGAAAAGAAGACTGAACTACGGATACACCCAGAAGCGCCCCACCTTGTCTACCCAGAGTCTGTACATCACAGCGCAATATTCCGGGTATAAGCATCCAACTGCCGAATGCTTCAGGTGACAACCCAAGGGATTCAGCCCTTGTAGTCGATAATATCCGCTGCCATACGCACATTACCTCGGCGTCGCTCCCCCTCCTGTGTCGTCTTCGGATTGGCTCCTCAAACACGATACCTGGGCGACGCACCTCTTCTGGCTTACTCACAAGTGAGCAAGTAGCCGTATACAAATAAAATGGAACGCGACAGAAGTCAACGCCTGGAAGTTGAGGAGTTTTCATTCTGCACCAGTGCAATCAGGGTGCAGGGTAAGGTCGGAGCAGTGGGGCCATTTATAGCAGTAGTTTTTCCTTCTTCCAGACGGGAAAATAATGGCACTACACCGCGATTTTTCTCCAAATAATCCAGCCAGCCAAAATTTTCATTTAGTCGCGTCGCTTTGATGGTTGCACCTTTGGCCAACTGACTGCTTAAACTGCTCCAGGTGACATCTTCAGGAAAAAATTTCTCGTGACGACGAAAACGAGCACTTTCGTTGCTGGTTCGACCTTTTAATGCGGAACCGGAGCGGATGGAAAAAACATTTTCACTGCCGAAAATATGGCTGAAATGATAAACCGCCAGTGCGTTTTGATGCCGATTGGGCGAAAGTACCAGCACTTGCGCAATATTGCTTAAATCGAAGTGGTTTTCCGCATGCTCAGACCACGCGTTCCCGAGCAACCATCCAAACAGCCCGCCGCAGGCTAAACCGAACACCACAGTTTGCGCCGCCCACGCCAGCCATCGTGCCGCCAGTGAGCTGATGGTGATAATCACCAATAGAAGAGGTACGGACAGTTCCGTAAATTTTTTACCTTACCTGGATTACGAAGCCATACTGTTTTTCTCAGTGTAGACGCGCTCTGCGTGGGCGGAACCAGGCGCGACGACTTTTTAGCTGGCACATAATCTGAAACGGTATTCCCGATACAAGGGTAGAAAAATCATCACAAATCCCGTTTTGTGGATATACAATTGACCGCAGTCACAGTTCTCAAATCAAAAGGGTATCGCTATGAAAAATATCAACCCAACGCAGACCGCTGCATGGCAGGCTTTGCAGGCGCATTTTGACGAAATGAAAGACGTCACCATCGCTGAGCTTTTCGCGCAGGATGCCGACCGTTTTGCTAAGTTCTCCGCTACTTTCGACGATTCAATGCTGGTGGATTACTCCAAAAACCGCATCACCGAAGAAACCCTGTCGAAGCTGCAGGCTTTGGCGAAAGAGACTGATTTGCAGGGCGCAATTAAGTCCATGTTCTCTGGTGAGAAGATTAACCGTACTGAAGACCGTGCTGTGCTGCACGTAGCGCTGCGTAACCGTAGCAACACGCCAATCGTCGTTGATGGCAAAGATGTGATGCCAGAAGTGAACGCAGTGCTTGAGAAGATGAAAACCTTCTCCGAAAGCATTATTAGCGGCAACTGGAAAGGCTACACCGGTAAAGCGATTACTGATGTGGTTAACATCGGTATCGGCGGTTCTGATCTTGGCCCATTCATGGTGACCGAAGCGCTGCGTCCGTACAAAAACCACCTCAACATGCACTTTGTGTCTAACGTTGATGGCACGCATATCGCTGAAGTGCTGAAGAACGTTGACCCGGAAACCACGCTGTTCCTGGTAGCCTCTAAAACCTTCACCACTCAAGAAACCATGACCAACGCCCACAGCGCGCGCGACTGGTTCCTGGCAACTGCTGGCGATAACAAACACGTTGCGAAACACTTTGCTGCGCTGTCGACCAACGCGAAAGCTGTCGGTGAGTTTGGTATTGATACTGCCAATATGTTTGAGTTCTGGGACTGGGTCGGTGGCCGTTACTCCCTGTGGTCGGCGATCGGCCTGTCGATCATTCTGTCTGTCGGCTATGAAAACTTTGTTGAACTGTTGTCCGGCGCGCATGCCATGGATAAACACTTCGCCAATACGCCAGCAGAACAAAACCTGCCAGTGCTGTTAGCGCTGATCGGCATCTGGTACAACAACTTCTTTGGTGCTGAAACCGAAGCGATTCTGCCATACGACCAGTACATGCACCGTTTTGCGGCTTACTTCCAGCAAGGCAACATGGAATCCAACGGTAAATACGTTGACCGTAACGGCAACGCTGTTGATTACCAGACTGGCCCAATCATCTGGGGCGAGCCGGGCACTAACGGCCAGCACGCGTTCTACCAGCTGATTCACCAGGGCACCAAAATGGTTCCTTGTGATTTCATCGCACCAGCAACCAGCCATAACCCGCTTTCCGACCACCATCCAAAACTGCTGTCTAACTTCTTCGCGCAGACAGAAGCGCTGGCGTTTGGCAAAGCTCGCGATGTGGTTGAGCAAGAATATGCCGACCAGGGTAAAGACCCGAAAACACTGGAACACGTTGTACCGTTCAAAGTCTTCGAAGGTAACCGCCCAACTAACTCCATCCTGCTACGTGAAATCACACCGTTCAGCCTCGGTGCACTGATTGCGCTGTATGAGCACAAGATCTTCACTCAGGGTGCCATTCTGAACATCTTCACGTTTGATCAGTGGGGCGTGGAATTAGGGAAACAACTGGCTAACCGCATTTTGCCGGAGCTGGGTGATAATGCAGAAATCAGCAGCCACGACTCTTCAACGAATGGTCTGATTAACCGTTACAAGTCCTGGCGCTAATACCCGTCATACTTCAAATATAAGCCGGCGTTATGCTGGCTTATTTATTTAAAGGGGAATATAAGATAATTCCCCTTGCCGCATAATATCTGTTTATTTCTCCGCTGAGGTTAATCCTAAAATTCACTATATCCTGATAATTCAGGAGGTTTACTTTCGGATTAATTAGATTGATATGCTTTTTATAAATATTTTAACTTGTTGTTTTATATGCATATGAATAAAAATTAATATCTGGTTGTTGTTATATTTCCATTTATCTTAAAGCACTGCTGATATTCCCCTCTGCGGCCTAACACTATTACTAGTTGTGTATACTCGAAACCGCCTGAAATTCCTTTTGGGCAAATCTCCATTCATTCAATGAAGGGAAATAGTTATGAAGAAAGTTCTTTATGGCGCTTTAGCCATATTCACGCTGGCAACTGCTGGCGCGGCGAGTGCTGACCCGGTAGCGGTGGGTGAAGCTGCCGGCGCACAAGCAACTTCTGTGTCCGCAGGTAGTTCTACTGCGACCAGCGCCAGCACTGTCGGGTCGGCAGTGGGTGTAGCACTTGCGGCAACCGGTGGCGGCGATGGCTCCAATACCGGAACCACCACTACCACCACGACCAGCACCCGTTAATTTCACGGGTGATTTAACCCTAACCACACTTCGGTGTGGTTATTTCGAATCCGGGAAAACCTCGTGCAGCGACTCGCAACTTTTCTTGTCTGCCTGTTACTTCAGGCCTGCTCCGACACCACTCAAGGTCTTGGTACCTCGCTTTGGCACAGCATTGTGGGTGAGGATGGCGTGCAGCTAACCCATGACGAAATCCAGAATATGCGCTACGCCAGCCAGTACATGCGCCTCAATAACGGCCCGCAAATATTCGTCGTGCTGGCGTATGACGAAAATGGCCAGCAAAAGTGGGTCACGCAAGACCGGGCGATGGTCGTCACTGAAAATGGCCGCATCGTAAAAACCACCGGTCTTGGTGACAACCTCCAGCAAGTGACCAATATGGCGAGCGACCCGCTGGCAAAAGCGAATCAAATTGTCGATGGCATAAGCTGGACGCGGCAAATGGCCTGGACCGAACACCAGCAAGTACGCATGGCTTCGGCGCGTTCAACGTTTACCTGGGACGGCACCGACACGCTGAACGTGGCTGAAAGCACCACGCCGGTGCGCATTCTTGATGAAGAAATCACCGCGCTGGATAAAACCTGGCATAACCGCTTCTGGATAGACAGCGCAGGCCAGGTACGCCAGTCAAAACAATATCTTGGCCCTGATTATTGGCCTGTCACCACGATTCTGTTGAAGGCGGCGAAAGAATGAAAATAAAAGCTATGACGCGTTCTTCAACCACATGGTGGATGACACTACGTTTATCCACCCTACGGTTTTGTAGGTCGGATAAGCGCAGCGTCATCCGACGGGTTTTAGCGGCATTTTGCTTATCCACCCTTCAATTTAGCGCTTACGCCGCTGGAAACGTGACGATTTATCCACAAAATCAAACCATTAAAAACGTAGAACGGCTGGCCGACTTAGTGACTCAACCTTCATTGGCGAACGCCTGGTGGCCGGGTGCGGTGATAAGCGAACGCCAGGCTTCGGCGGCTGAAGAACAACAACACCAGAAATTACTGGCTTCGTTGAGCGCATTAGCCGCCGGGGAAGACGGTGATGATGCGGCGGCAATTAACGGTGTGCGCCAGCAAATGCAGGCCGTTCACGCTACCGGACGCCAGTTTGTTGATCTCGACCCCGACTGGGTACGCGTGCATCCGCGGGCCAATGTCCCGCTGCAAGGCGATTACAGCCTGTGGGCAGGAGTGCAGCCGGCCACCATCACGCTGGTGGGGTTGGTGAGTTCACCAGGGGCGAAGCCTTTTGTGGCAGGGCGCAGCGCGGATGAATATCTCGATGGCATCGACAAACTCAGTGGTGCCGATCGCAGTTTTGCATGGGTTATCTATCCAGATGGCAAAACGCAAAAAGCGCCAGTCGCCTACTGGAATAACCGCCACGTCGAACTCACTCCGGGAAGCATCCTGTTTGTCGGCTTTAAAGAGCGCCTGCTTAATTCTGATTTTGAACAAATGAATCAGCAAATCCTTCACTCTCTGACGCATCGGAGACCGGATTGATGAAGAAGAAAACGCTCTACAGTTTGCTGGCGCTGGCAGTTTCATCGGCTTGCCAGGCTGAAACTTTCCCGGCTCCTGTTGGCCCATCGCAATCGGATTTCGGCGGCGTCGGTTTGCTGCAAACTCCCACGGCCCGCATGGCGCGCGAAGGGGAATTTAGCCTCAACTATCGCGATAACGATCAGTACCGCTTTTACTCGGCTTCAGTGCAATTGTTCCCATGGCTGGAAACGACGCTGCGCTACACCGATGTGCGCACCAAACAGTACAGTAGTGTCGACGCTTTCTCGGGCGACCAGACCTACAAAGATAAAGCCTTCGACATGAAAGTCCGTCTTTGGGAGGAAGGGTATTACTTGCCGCAAGTGGCGGTAGGGTTCCGTGACTTAGGCGGTACCGGGCTGTTTGACAGCGAATATATCGTGGCGAGCAAAGCCTGGGGGCCGTTCGATTTTACCCTCGGAATGGGCTGGGGTTACATGGGCACCAGCGGTAACGTGAAAAATCCATTCTGCGAAGTGAGCAATGGTTTTTGCTATCGCGATAACAGCTACAACCAGGCCGGTTCGTTCAACTTTAGCGGCATGTTCCATGGCCCTGCATCATTGTTTGGCGGCATCGAATACCAGACTCCGTGGCAACCGCTGCGCCTGAAACTGGAATACGAAGGTAATAATTACACGCAAGATTTTGCCGGGAAACTCGAACAGCGTAGCAACTTTAACGTCGGTGCTATCTACCGCGTCGCCGATTGGGCCGACGTTAACGTCAGCTATGAGCGTGGCAATACCCTGATGTTTGGCGTCACGTTACGCACTAACTTCAACGATTTGCGCCCAGGTTATAACGATAATCGCCGCCCGCAATATCAGCCGCAACCGCAAGATGAAATTTTGCAACCGACGGTGGTGGCGAATCAGCTCACGCAGCTCAAATACAACGCCGGTCTGGCGAACCCGAATATTCAGGTAAAAGGCGATACCTTGTATGTGACTGGCGAGCAGGTGAAATACCGCGACTCCCACGAAGGGATTGAGCGTGCCAACCGTATCATCATGAACGACCTGCCGGAGAATATCCGCACGGTTCGAATTACCGAAACGCGTCTGAATCTGCCGCAGGTAACGACAGAAACAGACGTTGCGAGTCTGCGCGATCATCTTGAAGGTGAGCCGCTGGGGCATGAAACGCAACTGGTACAAAAGCGCGTTGAGCCGATCATTCCTGAGAAAACCGAGCAGGGTTATTTCATCGATAAATCGAAGCTGAATTTCGCGATTAACCCGGTGCTCAACCAGTCTGTCGGCGGGCCAGAAAGCTTCTATATGTATCAGGTTGGCGTGATGGGCACTGCCGACTGGTGGGTGACGGATCACTTGCTGACCACCGGCAGTCTGTTTGCCAACATCGCCAATAACTACGACAAATTTAACTACACCAATCCTCCGAATGATTCGACGTTGCCGCGTGTACGTACTCACGTCCGTGATTACGTCGAGAACGATATTTACGTCAACAACCTGCAAGCTAACTACTTCCAGTATTTGGGCAACAGCTGGTATGGACAGGTGTACGGCGGTTATCTCGAAACCATGTATGGCGGGGTTGGGGCGGAAGTGTTGTATCGTCCGGTCGACAGTAACTGGGCAATTGGTGCCAATGCCAACTACGTCAAACAGCGTGACTGGACCAGCTCGCTGGACATGATGAAGTTCACCGACTACAGCGCGCCAACTGGCCATATCACCGGTTACTGGACACCACCGTTTGCCGAAGATGTGCTGGTTAAACTCAGCATTGGCCAATATCTGGCAAAAGATAAAGGCGGCACGCTGGAGATCTCGAAACGCTTCGACAGCGGCGTGGTGGTGGGGACGTACGCGACCATTACTAATGTGTCGAAAGAAGAGTACGGGGAAGGGGATTTCACCAAAGGTTTCTACGTCAATGTGCCGTTGGATCTTTTCTCATCATCACCAACCCGCAGCCGCGCGCAAGTGAGCTGGACACCGCTGACGCGTGACGGTGGGCAGATGCTGGGTCGTAAGTTTGAGTTGTATGGGATGACGAGCGATCGGGATATTAATTTCAGGTGATCATGCCCTCACCCCGGCCCCTCTCCCACAGGGAGAGGGGCCGGGGTGAGGGGGCAACATAAGCAGAAAAATTAGATTCAGATCACAGTTTTAACGTATAACAACACCTCGATACCCAAACATGAGGCGTTCTTATGACAACCACCCCCCGCGTTGAACTCATCGCTAAAGTTATGCAAACGGTCCTCAATCTGGCGTTGCTTGCGCTCGGCGTAATCCTCATCATCTTCCTGGGTAAAGAAACGCTGCACTTAGCCACCTCGCTGTTTGCGCCCAGCGATCAAGCCAGCAAGTATCAGCTGATTGAAGGGCTGGTGGTTTACTTTCTTTACTTCGAATTTATCGCGTTGATCGTGAAGTACTTTCAATCCGGTTATCACTTCCCACTGCGTTACTTTATCTATATCGGCATCACCGCCATTGTGCGGCTTATCATCATCGACCATAAAGATCCGCGCGATGTATTGATCTACTCGGGGGCGATTTTGTTACTGGTGATCACGCTGTGGTTGTGTAATAGCAGTCGCTTAAAACGAGAATAAAAAAAGGCGGCCCGAAGGCCGCCGGAAATGAGACTAAGTCAAATTGAGGGTTTGCAGTGGCATGACATAAGATGAAGCAATAATCTTATCCTTTCACCCCTCCCGCCGTCAGGCCGCTCACTAGCCAGCGTTGCGCCAGTAAGAACACGACGGTAATCGGGATGGCAGAGAGCACAGCGGCAGCAGCAAAGTCGCCCCACAAATAGTTTTGTGGGTTGAGATATTGCTGCATACCTACCGCCAGGGTGTAGCTGTTGACGTCACGCAGTAACAATGACGCGACTGGCACTTCGGTAATCGCGGCGATAAACGACAGAATAAATACCACTGCCAGAATTGGCACAGACAGCGGCAGCAACACCAGGCGGAAGGCTTGCCATGGAGTTGCACCATCCAGCGCTGCCGCTTCTTCCAGCGAGTTATCGATAGTTTCGAAGTAGCCCTTAATCGTCCACACATGCAGCGCAATACCGCCAAGATAGGCGAAGATCACCCCACCGTGCGTATTCAAACCAATAAACGGAATGTACTGGCCGAGGCGGTCAAACAAGGCATACAACGCCACCAGTGACAATACCGCCGGGAACATCTGGAAAATCAGCATCCCTTTGAGCAACGTGGCTTTGCCAGGGAAACGCATACGGGCAAACGCATAAGCACAAGTGGTTGAAAGCGTGACAATCCCCAGCGCGGTAATCGCCGCAATCTTGATGGAGTTCCACAGCCACAACAGCACCGGGAACGGCGGTGGCGTGGCGCTGCCATCGGCATGTTGCACGCTAAAGCCCAGTGCTAATTTCCAGTGCTCCCAGGAGATTTGATCCGGGATCAGGCTGCCAGTGGCGAAGTTACCCGGGCGCAGTGAAATCGCAATCACCATCAGCAGCGGGAACATAATTGCCGCGATAAATATCAGTAGTAGCAGATGCGTGGTAAACAGACGCAGCTTTTGAGATTTGGGTTGAACCATTGCCATGTGAATCGCTCCTTAATCAAACTTCATGCGGGTGGCTTTCAGGTTAACAATCGCTAATGCCCCAACCAGCAGGAAGATAAGCGTTGCGATAGCCGCCGCTAAACCAAAGTCCTGACCGCCGCCGCCTTCAAAGGCAATGCGGTAGGTGTAGCTCACCAGCAAGTCCGTGTAGCCCGCAGGCGTTGTGGTGCCGAGCCTGTCTGGCCCGCCATTGGTTAACAGCTGAATCAGCACGAAGTTGTTAAAGTTAAAGGCAAAGCTGGCAATCATCAGTGGTGTCAGCGGCTTAATCAGCAGCGGCAGCGTGATTTTAAAGAAATTCTGGAATGGGCCTGCACCATCCATTGCCGAAGCTTCGTATAAGTCGTCCGGAATCGCTTTCAACAAGCCCATGCACAAAATCATCATGTATGGATAACCGAGCCAGGTATTGACGATAATTATCATGGAACGTGCGGTGGTTGGGTCGCTAAACCAGGCGGGTTTGATACCAAACAGTGAGCTCAACATCATGTTGATTTCACCGAAACTTTGGTTGAACAACCCTTTGAAAATCAAAATAGAAATAAACGACGGTACCGCGTATGGCAGGATCAACATCACGCGATAAATCGCTTTGCCTTTCAGGGATTCCCACTGCACAACACACGCCAGAATCATGCCGACAGCCACGGTGAGAATCACCGTCAGGATTGAGAAGATCACCGTCCAGACGAAAATCGCCATAAATGGTTTTTGGATGCCTTCATCGTGGAACACACGTAAGAAGTTTTTCCAGCCGATGGTCACTGTGTAGCCCGGGCTTAATTGCTCGTTGCCCCAGTTGCCTTCGGCGTTAACAGACTGATAGAAACCAATATCGTTATTCGGGCGGTATTTAACGCCGCTTTGGTTGTTGGTCAGCTCACCGTTATCCGCCGCCGTATACAGTGGACGGGTGCCGGAAAACTGGCGCAGGGAACTCATGGTCAGCGTGCTTTGATCTGGCATTTGCGCGGTGATTTGCGTCAATGCCGCGCGGTTTTGCGTGATCACGCGCAGATTGGCTTTTTCGCCCGTTGGCAGCGCATCCGCTTCTTTCAATTTCAGGTGCTGCTCGCCGCCAAATTTAAAGGCGTCGGAGAGGTAATTTTTGCCAGTTTCTCCGTCGGTGAGGGCCAGTTGCCACTCATCGCCCGCCGGATAAAGGCCGAAGTTAAAGGTTTTGCCCGCCTGATATTGGCGGTCCATCAGCACTTCCTGTGCCCGTTCCTGGGTCAACTGGTTGGTGCTGCTGTAGTTGGTGAAGGCGATGGCGATGGTACAAACCAATGGGAACAGGACAAACAGCCCCATACCAGCCATTCCAGGGTAAACATAACGCCAGGCATAAGCCTTACGGTTGGCAAAAATATAGAGGCCAGCTGAGCTTAAAATCAGCGTCATGATGGCAAACAGGTACTCCCCCTGGGCGTACATTATGACAATAAGATAACCAACCAGCAGTCCCATCAGGCCGATGACTGACCACTTCAGTACATCGCTTTGCCACCAGTGGCTCTTTTTAACAACATCCATGGGGTCTTCCTCTACCTCTACAACTTATCATCTGAAACCACCCTCACCCTAACCCTCTCCCTTAGGGAGAGGGGATTGCGCGGTTCTCACCGTCCCCTGAGCTGGAGGGGATTGCTCGGTTATCTCCCTCGCCCCAGCGGGGAGAGGGCCGGGGTGAGGGGGAATGACTTACTTAGTAATACGTCCCTGAGCATCTTTCAGCGCTTCATCAACAGTCTGACGACCGCTAACTGCGTTGATGACGGCGGTGCGTGTGGCATACCAGAAGGCGGCCATTTGCGGGATGTTAGGCATGATTTCGCCTTTTTGGGCGTTATCCATGGTGGCGGCGATACGTGGATCTTTCGCCAGTTGATCCTGGTAAGATTTCAGAGCAACTGCGCCCAATGGCTTGTCTTTGTTGACTTCAGCCAGGCCCTGGTCGGTCATCAGGTAGTTTTCCAGGAACTCTTTCGCCAGTTCTTTGTTCGGGCTAGCCGCATTGATACCGGCACTCAGCACACCAACGAACGGTTTAGATGCTTTGCCTTTGAAGGTTGGCAGCAGCGCTACGCCGTAATTGATTTTGCTCTTATCGATGTTGGACCATGCCCACGGGCCGTTAATCGTCATCGCGGTTTCGCCTTTGTTAAAGGCCGCTTCTGCGATGGAGTAATCGGTATCCGCATTCATTTGTTTGTTTTTAATCATGTCGACCAGGAAGGTCAGGCCCGCTTTCGCGCCTGGGCTGTCCACGCCGACATCTTTCACGTCATATTTGCCGTTTTCGAGTTTGAACGCGTAACCACCGTCAGCAGCAATCAGCGGCCAGGTGAAGTACGGTTCTTGCAGGTTGAACATCAACGCGCTCTTACCTTTGGCTTTCAGCTGCTTATCCAGCGCCGGGATTTCTTCCCAGGTTTTTGGCGGGTTAGGGACTAAGTCTTTGTTATAAATCAGAGAGAGTGCTTCAACCGCGACTGGGTAAGCAATGATTTTGCCGTTGTAACGAACTGCGTCCCAGGTAAACGGATACAGTTTGTCCTGGAAAGCTTTGTCTGGAGTGATTTCGGCCAGCAGGCCAGATTGTGCGTAACCACCGAAACGGTCGTGCGCCCAGAAGATAATGTCAGGGCCATCGCCGGTCGCCGCGACTTGTGGGAATTTCTCTTCCAGTTTGTCCGGGTGCTCGATGGTCACTTTAATGCCCGTGTCTTTCTCAAACTTTTTACCCACTTCGGCCAGGCCGTTATAACCTTTGTCACCGTTAATCCAGATGACCAGTTTGCCTTCTTCTATTTTTGCCAGTGCAGAGGCGGAAAACATCATCGTTGTCAGGGCAGACAGAGCGAGGATGCGGGCGCCAGTTTTAATTTTCATATGTTCCCATCCTTTGAATGGTGGTTTGCGCGTGGATACATCAGGTCAAGCTAGTGGCGTTACGGTTGCCAGTTTGCGCAGATGGCAAGTGCTTCTCATCCTCCTTAGCCCTACGCCCCACCCCGATTATCTGTGATCCCCGTTACATAACTGGCAGTTATGTGTCCTGGAGCACACAAAACCACCCGGTTTTTTGAAACCACGATCACGAAAATCTCTTGTGCCGACTGTAACCGGTTGCAGAAACTCACTTCTCATCCTCCCGCCTCCTCCCCCATAAAAAACATCAGGGTGGAGGAGTTACCAAATGTATAGATCCGTCATAGTCCGACACATCTTGAATCACCTGCCCATTAGCATCGTGACGGAATGAATGAAGGGAGAAGTACATGGCAAGCGTACAGCTACGGAACGTAACAAAAGCCTGGGGGGATGTGGTGGTATCGAAAGATATCAATCTGGACATCCAGGAAGGTGAGTTTGTAGTTTTTGTTGGTCCGTCAGGCTGCGGTAAATCCACACTGTTGCGCATGATCGCTGGGCTGGAAACCATCACCAGTGGTGATTTGTTCATTGGTGAAACTCGCATGAACGACATTCCTCCCGCAGAGCGCGGTGTTGGCATGGTGTTCCAGTCTTATGCCCTGTATCCCCATCTTTCTGTTGCAGAAAACATGTCCTTTGGGCTGAAGTTGGCCGGTGCCAAGAAAAGCGAAATTAATCAGCGAGTCACACAAGTTTCAGAAACGTTGCAGCTGGCCCATTTATTAGATCGCCGCCCAAAAGCACTGTCTGGCGGACAACGTCAGCGTGTTGCCATTGGCCGTACGCTGGTGGCAGAACCGCGTGTCTTCCTGCTCGATGAACCACTTTCTAACCTTGATGCGGCACTGCGTGTGCAGATGCGTATTGAGATCTCCCGACTGCACAAGCGTCTTGGACGCACCATGGTTTATGTCACCCACGATCAGGTCGAAGCGATGACGCTGGCCGACAAAATTGTGGTGCTGGACGCAGGCCGCGTGGCGCAAGTTGGTAAACCGCTCGAGCTGTATCACTACCCGGCGGATCGTTTTGTTGCGGGCTTTATTGGCTCGCCAAAAATGAACTTCCTGCCAGTGAAAGTGACCGCCACTGCGATTGATCAGGTACAGGTTGAATTACCAAACCGTCAGCAAGTTTGGCTGCCGGTAGAGAGCAAAGAAGTCCAGGTCGGCGCCAATATGTCTCTGGGCATTCGCCCGGAACATCTGCTGCCAAGCGATATCGCTGACGTCACGCTTGAAGGCGAAGTTCAGGTGGTTGAGCAACTCGGTCATGAAACTCAGATTCACATCCAAATCCCCGCCATCCGTCAGAACCTGGTGTACCGCCAGAATGACGTGGTGTTGGTAAAAGAGGGTGCCACATTCGCTATTGGCTTGCCGCCAGAGCGTTGCCATCTGTTCCGTGAGGATGGCACTGCATGTCGTCGGCTGCATCAAGAGCCAGGTGTTTAAGCATTCCCATAAAAAAGAAAAGCAATGATTCAGGAGATAGAACGATGATTACTCTGCGCAAACTCCCACTGGCAGTTGCCGTAGCAGCAGGCGTTATGTCTGTTCAGGCTCTGGCTGTGGACTTCCACGGTTACGCCCGTTCTGGTATCGGCTGGACCGGTAGCGGCGGACCACAAGAATGCTTCCAGGCAACTGGTGCTCAATCTAAATATCGTCTGGGTAACGAATGTGATACTTACGCAGAAATTAAATTAGGCCAGGAAGTGTGGAAAGAAGGCGATAAGAGCTTCTACTTCGACTCCAACATTGCCTACAACTCATCACAGTTGAACGACTGGGAAAACGATAACACTCCAGCCATTCGTGAATTCAACGTGCAGGGTAAAAACCTTATCGATTCTCTGCCAGGCGCAAACATGTGGGCAGGTAAGCGTTTCTACCAACGTCATGACGTTCACATGATTGACTTCTACTACTGGGATATTTCTGGTCCTGGTGCGGGTCTGGAAAACATTGATGTCGGCGCAGGCAAACTTTCCTTCGCGGCCACTCGTTCTACAGAGTCTGGCGGTTCTTCTGCGAATGCGGAATTCGACCCGGCTACTGGCGAGCGTACATATAACAATAAAGTACCAAACGACGTGTTTGACGTGCGTTGGGCTGGTTTAGAAATTAACGACGGCGGCACACTGGAGCTGGGCGTTGATTACGGTCACACCAACATTCCTGACGATTACTACCTGGAACCAGGTGCGTCGAAAGATGGTTGGATGCTGACTGCAGAACATACGCAAAGTATGTTGAAAGGCTTTAACAAATTCGTTGTGCAGTATGCAACTGACTCTATGACTTCGCAGGGCAAAGGCCAGGCGCAGGGCGGTAGCGTTAACAACGACGGCAGCATGATCCGTGTCCTCGACCACGGCGCAATCACGCTGGCAGACAAATGGGACCTGATGTATGTCGGTATGTACCAGAACCTGGATATGGATGATAACCAGGGGACTGAATGGTACACCATCGGTATTCGTCCAATGTACAAATGGACGCCAATCATGAGTACCTTGCTGGAACTTGGCTACGACAACGTGAAATCCCAGGAAACTGGCGATCGCAACGGTCAGTACAAAATTACCCTGGCACAACAATGGCAAGCAGGTGACAGCATCTGGTCACGTCCGGCACTGCGTCTGTTTGCAACTTATGCCCGTTGGGATGAGCAGTGGGGTTACGCGAAAGACGCTAACGGCGACGCCACTCGCTTTGCCATCGCAGACAACACTGGTAACGGTAACTTCTCTACCAGCCGCGGCGATAACGACGAGTTCTCCTTCGGTGCCCAGATGGAAATCTGGTGGTAATACGGCTTTAACCTAATGTTATGAAACGATGAGGGGTTCGCCACTGAGCCCCTCGTTATTACCCTTGTATGCCAATGCCTGTTTCGATGGAAAGCGCTATTGCCTGGCTAACTTTCCACCGATTTCCCATTGAGGTTGATAACAATGAAAATGAAAAAAAGTCTCCTGGCACTCTGCTTATCCGCAGGGTTGTTCGCAAGCATGCCTGGCTTAAGCCTGGCCAATGTTAATATCGTGCCGCAGGATCTTTCTGCTGCACCTGCTATCCCGTCTTCCGCATTGCAACAGTTGCAATGGATCCCGGTTGATCAAACCCAAACCCAAAAGACTAATCTCGCAACCACCGGCCAGAGCTTGAATGCCGGTGATATCACCGGGCCAGTTGCGGCCTACAGCGTACCGGCAAGTATCGGGGAGCTGACGATTACGCTCTCAAGTATCGTGAATAAAGATACGGTATTTGCACCAAACGTGTTGGTATTTGACCAAAACATGACGCCTGCTGCTTATTTCCCATCGGCTTTCTTTGCCTATCAGGAACCGGGAGTGTTGTCTTTAAATCGCCTGGAAGGCGTCATGAAATTAACCCCAGCATTGGGGCAACAAAAACTTTATTTGTTGGTGTTCACCACCAATAAAGACCTGCAACAAACCACCACGATGGTTGACCCTGCAAAAGCCTATGCCAGGGGCAACGGTAATGCGGTACCAGATATTCCTGATCCGATTGCACGCCATGGTACTGAAGGTGAAATTTCACTGAAGGTCAAAACTTCTTCAAGTTCCAGTATTTTAGTTGGGCCGCTGTTTGGTTCATCAGGCCCAGGCCCGGTAACGGTCGGTAATACCGCCGCACCAGCCACCACTTACACTGCACCTGCGGCAGTGGCAACAACCGCCGTAGTGGCTCCAGCTCCGGCACCTGCGCCAGTAGTGGCTCCAGCTGCGAAAAAAGAGCCCGTGCTGAGTGATACGGAAACCTATTTCAACCAGGCAATCAAACAAGCAGTAGCCGCAGGTGATGTTGATAAAGCCCTGAAACTACTGGATGAAGCTGAACGCCTGGGCTCGACTACTGCCCGTAAAACTTTTATCAGCAGTGTAAAAGGCAAGGGGTAAGCGTTTCCCCGCAGTGCTGATGTTTGAGGTTTGGTGCGCTCACTGAGCGCACCTTTTTTTGCCCGTCATATTTCGAGCTGCCTCGGCGTTGGCTGCTCTCACTCACCCTAATCACTTACTCTAGTAAGCTCATAGGGATTCGTTCGTTTGCCGCCTTGATTCAACTCGAATGATTTAGAAGGTGTTTTGAATCCCCCGCTATACCCATTCTGCGTTACAATGACTGCCGGTTTTGTTTCGGAGAAATTCACATGTCTGACGCGCTTTCGCCACTGCGCGCCTTACGTTTTGAGGCTACGATTCCAGAGGAGCTGAGCGCATCGCTTCTTGACTGGTTGTTGCTTGAAGACTCAATGACTAAACGCTTTGAACAGTATTGTTCGCGAGTCACTGTTCGTATTGTGCGTGAAGGTTTTTTCGATTCACCTGTCGATTTTCCGGAAGCTGATATGATGCCTGAAGCCAAACGCTACTGGCTGCGTGAAGTTGTGCTCTGCGGTGACGATGAACCCTGGTTGCTGGGGCGCACCGTTGTACCAGAATCCACTCTTGAAGGGCCGGAGCTGGCTTTGCAACAGCTCGGCACCACGCCACTCGGGCGTTATCTATTTAGTGCATCATCCCTGACACGGGATTTTATTGAGATTGGTCGTAGTGCGGAGCTGTGGGGGCGTCGTTCCCGTCTGAGATTAGCCGGAAAGCCATTGGTGCTGACCGAACTATTCCTTCCCGCTTCGCCGTTGTATGCAGAGGAAAAATAATGGAGTGGAGTCTTAAACAGGGCAAATGGCAGGCCTGGCAACGCCTGATGAGGCTGGATAAGCCGATTGGCTCGCTTTTACTGTTATGGCCCACTTTATGGGCGTTATGGCTCGCGACACCGGGTGTCCCACCACTGACCATTTTATGTGTGTTTATCGCCGGAGTCTGGATGATGCGCGCCGCGGGTTGTGTGGTAAACGACTACGCCGATCGCAAGTTTGATGGCCACGTAAAACGCACCGCCCACCGTCCGCTACCGAGCGGAGCAGTCAGCGAAAAAGAAGCGCGTATCCTGTTTGTGGTACTGGTGTTGCTGTCGTTTTTACTGGTGCTGACGCTTAACACGATGACAATTTTATTGTCGGTGGCGGGGTTAGCATTAGCCTGGGTTTATCCCTTTATGAAACGTTACACCCATTTGCCACAAGTGGTGTTGGGTGCGGCGTTCGGTTGGTCCATCCCGATGGCATTTGCTGCGGTTAGCGAATCTGTACCGCTAAGTTGTTGGCTGATGTTTTTGACCAATATTTGCTGGGCGGTCGCTTACGACACGCAATATGCGATGGTTGATCGCGATGATGACCTGAAAATTGGCATCAAATCCACGGCGATACTGTTCGGGCGCTATGACAATGTGATTATCGGGATTTTGCAGATTGCGGTGATGGTTTTGCTGGCGGTGATTGGCTGGTTAAACGGATTAGGCGGGGCATTCTACTGGTCTATTGCGCTGGCGGGGGCACTGTTTATACATCAGCAGCGTTTGACGGCGAATCGCGATCGCGATGCTTGTTTCCGCGCATTCCTGAATAATAACTACGTTGGGCTGGTGTTGTTTATTGGCCTGGTGTTGAGTTACGTGCACTTCTAATATCAGAAATTAAATGGCGGATGACACTTCGTTTACCCGCCCTACAAGTCGAACCGTAGGGCGGATAAGCAATCGCGTCATCCGCCAGATTTTTTACTCAGTCGCAGCCTGCGACGTCGCACTTTCAATCGTCAAACGCACATCCGGCATGATCAGTTCTGCCAACATCTGGTAGACCTTCATGGTTTCAGTAGGCTCTGCATCCCCGGTATCGCTGATATAGCCTTCATCACGCAAGGTTAAAACCAGCGAGGTGAAGACGGCTTTATCAAAGAACTCCGGTGCATTAATGCCATGCAAAACAGACAAACGCTGGGCAACGGTGCGGCTTTCACGCTCCAGTGTCCCACGGTTAATCGACGGATTTGCGCTCAGCAGCCAGAAGGTAATCGCATAACGCTGTAGCGTTTCGCGAACACCTGCTGCCAGCAGCTGCATGGTGCGTGAACGAGCAGGATTAATCTGCACTTCATCGCCTGCCAGTGTCACCAGTTCCTGACGAGCCAGTTCATTGAGCATGATGTCAATTTCACCAGCAAGTTCGGTCGTGCTCCAGCGCAAGAACAGCTCAGCCTTCAGCATCGGGTAAAGCAGCTCGACCTGACGCAGCAGTTCGTTACGGTCAATACGGCGATGTTGAGTAATAATTGCCGCCAGCAGAGAAGGCAACACCAGCATATGCAGGATGTTGTTACGGTAATATGTCATCAGAACCGCCTGCTCGCGCGGCAGAATGATGATGTCACCGATGGTGTCTTTCTCAACTTCAAACTTGTTCATCTGCAATGCGTGTTCAATCAGCGCTTCTGCTGGCTGGTCTGGTGCGGTCGCGTCCGGTGAATACGGCACATTACGCAACAGGCTCAGGTAGCAGTTGAGCTGCTCGGTCAGTTGCTCACGGGTAAGTGAACGCTGACGCGAGGCCAACAGCGCGGTACAGCACAGGTTCATGGCATTTGCCGCACCGGCATTGTTAATACGCACCATCAGTTCAGCGGCAATTTCATTGACAGTTGGCGTCAACCATGCCGGGCGGATGGCCTCAATCGGGTCGATTGAATCGCGCCACTCTGGAACACGCTGGTTCAGGAACGTCATCAGCGGCATCGGTTCGCCAAAGTTAACATAGCCCTGGCCGAGGTTACGCAGCTTACTCAGCCCGCGCACCATCTGCATGAAACTCTCTTTCTCTTTGGTCGCGCCACGCAGCTCTTTCGCGTAAGTCCCCACTTCCATTACATGCTCGTAGCCAATGTAAATTGGCACCAGGGTAATAGGGCGAGTACCGCCGCGCAGCATGGCCTGGATGGTCATCGACAGCGTACCGGTTTTCGGGTCGAGCAAACGCCCGGTACGAGAACGGCCACCTTCCACAAAGTATTCAACGGAATAGCCACGGCTAAACAGCTCGCCCAGATATTCACGGAACACGGTGGAGTAGAGTTTGCTGCCTTTAAAGGTACGGCGGATAAAGAACGCACCGAGGCGGCGGAAAATCGGGCCGGCTGGCCAGAAGTTCAGGTTGATACCCGCTGCGATGTGCGGAGGAACCAGTCCCTGGTGATAAAGCACGTAGGACAACAGCATGTAGTCCATGTGGCTGCGATGGCAGGGCACATAGACAATCTCGTGGCCGTCATGAGCCAGTTGGCGCACGCGTTCAGCGTTATGAACGTTGATGCCCTGGTACAAACGGTTCCACGTCAGACCTAACACGCGGTCAGTCAAACGCACGGCTTCATACGAGAAGTTAGCGGCAATCTCTTCCATCAAAGCAACAGCATTCTGCTGGGCTTTTTCATGGGAGATTTTCTTGCTGCGCGCTTCATCTTCTACTGCACGAGCAATAGCTTTTGAGGCCAGTAGCTTATTGAACAGATCCTGGCGTACCGGCAGACGCGGGCCGACAGTCGCTAAACGCTGGCGAGCAAAGTGCATACGCGCTACGCGAGCCAGTTTTTGGGCGATTTTTTTGTCTGTACCGTGGTCGGTTGCCATCTGGCGCAGCGAAACCGGAGCGGAGAAACGCACAAAGCTGTCGCGCCCAAGCCAGGAAACAGCGAAAAATTTCTGGACGCCGTTCAGCATCTTTAATGGCGGATTCACTTCGCCTTTTTCGCGCCCAGGGGAGCGGCCAAACATCACCGATACTGGCACCATCTGCACATCCAGATTTGGATTGCTGCGGTGTAAGTCGAGGTAATCGTGGAACAGTTTGATCGACTCTTCTTTTGGCGTGTAATAAGTGAAAACACGCGGGCCGCCATGGATAAAGACATAGCGCGGCAATACCGCACCGTCGATTTCTAACGGCTCGAGAGGGTCGGGCAAGTTATGCGCGAGACATTGTGCGCGCAGCGTTAATAAGTCCGCCTTGGAGTTATACGGCAGGACATACATAATCGGGCGTGTGGGATCTAAGCCCAGTTCGGCTTGTGGATCTGCCGGAATGGACTTGCTCTTTACCAGAACGCCTAATGGTAAATTAAGTAATTTGTAGTAGATTCTTGGCCAGCCTGACATAAACGATGTAAAGCCTCAGGTTAATGATGCAAATTCGCCGCAAGAATATCAGAATCTGGCTCAGATTTCTGTGGCGTTGCAATATAGATAAGCATTGACCCAAATAATTTGAAAAGGTTTCCCAAAATGGCGAGCAGTACCACTGGACTTACCCGTATCATCAAAGCCGCAGGCTACTCATGGAAAGGGCTCAAAGCAGCCTGGATTAACGAAGCGGCTTTCCGCCAGGAAGGGGTTAGCGCGCTCATCGCCATCGCCATCGCTTGCTGGTTAGATGTTGACCCTATCACCCGTATTTTACTGATTGGTTCTGTTGTGCTGGTCATGATTGTCGAAATTCTCAATAGCGCTATCGAGGCGCTTGTTGACCGTGTTGGTACCGATTACCACGAGCTTTCAGGACGAGCCAAGGACATGGGGTCTGCTGCCGTATTAATCGCCATTATCCTCGCAGTTATTACCTGGGTCACACTGCTTTGGCCGCATTTGCGATGATCTTTCCAGAATAGTTAAGTCCCTGGTTTTTTGCTCAATTTGTGGTTCCAAAATCGCCTTTGACTGTATATACTCACAGCATAACTGTATAAACACCCAGGGGGCGGAATGAAAGCGTTAACTACCAGGCAGCAAGAGGTGTTTGATCTTATTCGGGATCATATCAGCCAGACCGGCATGCCACCGACTCGTGCCGAGATTGCTCAACGTCTGGGGTTCCGTTCTCCGAACGCCGCTGAAGAGCACCTGAAAGCACTTGCCCGTAAAGGCGTCATTGAGATTATCTCTGGTGCGTCGCGCGGTATCCGCTTGCTGGTGGAAGAAGTTACCGGTATTCCGCTGGTTGGGCGTGTTGCTGCGGGGGAACCACTCCTTGCACAACAGCACATCGAAGGCCATTACCAGGTTGACCCATCACTGTTTAAACCAAATGCCGATTTCCTGTTGCGCGTTAGCGGGATGTCTATGAAAGACATCGGTATTATGGACGGCGACCTGCTTGCAGTTCATAAAACTCAGGATGTGCGTAACGGCCAGGTTGTGGTGGCGCGTATTGACGACGAAGTGACTGTTAAGCGCTTAAAGCAGCAGGGTAATACCGTTCATCTTCTGCCTGAAAATAGCGAATTTGAACCTATTGTGGTTGACCTGCGCGAACATAGCTTCTCTATTGAAGGGTTGGCGGTTGGGGTAATTCGCAACGGCGACTGGCTGTAAACTTCTCCAGATGATGCGCTTTAATGCGCATCATCGTCTTAATTCTCTTATCTCTTCCTGGATTGGCCATGCGATTTTTCTCGACGGCTGACAGAGCTCTCTGGCGCCTCGCCTTACCCATGATTTTTTCCAACATCACCGTGCCTTTACTGGGCCTTGTTGATACCGCGGTAATTGGTCATTTGGATAGCCCTGTTTATCTTGGCGGTGTCGCTATTGGTGCGACGGCAACCAGCTTCTTATTTATGCTGTTGCTGTTTTTGCGCATGAGCACCACCGGTTTAACTGCCCAGGCATTTGGTGCCAATAATCCCTCTGCTTTAGCGCGTGCACTGGTTCAGCCCTTGCTATTGGCGTTAGGAGCAGGGGTGGCGATCGTCTTACTGCGTGAACCGCTGATATCCCTGGCCTTGCATATCGTCGGCGGCAATGAAGATGTTTTGTTGCAGGCCCGGCGATTCCTTGAAATACGTTGGCTTAGTGCGCCAGCCTCGCTTGCCAACCTGGTCTTGTTGGGCTGGTTGTTAGGCGTTCAGTATGCGCGTGCGCCAGTTATCTTGCTGGTTGTCGGAAACGTACTGAATATCGTGCTGGATGTGTGGCTGGTTATGGGGCTACACATGGATGTTCAGGGCGCGGCACTCGCCACCGTCACCGCAGAATATGCGACGTTTATCATTGGTTTGCTGATGGTGAAAAAGGTCATGGGTTTGCGCGGAATCAGCTTTGAGATGCTCAAAGAGTCCTGGCGCGGGAATGTGCGGCGTCTGCTGGCACTCAATCGCGACATCATGCTGCGCTCGCTGTTGCTACAGGTCTGTTTCGCCTCAGTCACTATCTTTGGCGCGCGGTTAGGTAGCGAAATCGTCGCGGTTAACGCCGTGTTGATGACGCTATTAACCTTCACCGCCTATGCGCTCGATGGGTTCGCCTATGCCGTTGAAGCCCATTCCGGGCAGGCGTTTGGCGCTAAAAACCGTGGTCAATTGCTCGAAGTATGGGGCGCTGCATGTCGCCAGGCGGGCTTAGTCGCTCTTATGTTCGCCGCTGTGTATGCGCTGTTTGGTGAGCACATTGTTTCGCTTCTTACCTCTATCCCTGAATTGCAGCTACAGGCAGACCGCTACTTGCACTGGCAGATTGTTTTGCCCGTTGTTGGTGTCTGGTGTTATTTGCTGGACGGCATGTTTATTGGCGCAACGCGAGGTACGGAAATGCGCAACAGCATGGCGGTTGCGGCATTGGGATTTGGGCTGACGTTGCTCACCGTGCCTTATCTGGGAAATCATGGTCTGTGGTTATCCGTGGCTGTGTTCCTGGCTTTGCGCGGACTGTCTTTGGGATGGATTTGGCGTCGCCATTGGCGGGATAACAGCTGGTTTCCGGCTGGAACTCCTGGTTAGTTACAGCTCATAGTTAGTTACAACTCATAGTTAGTTACAACTCATAGTTAGTTACAACTTCTGACGCGCTTTTAATCGCACTCCAGTATGCTGATTTGCCACTTGATTTTGGGGCAAGTCAGCATCATTTCTGTTACTTCTGTGGTTCAATGTTCTTAGTTTTCCCCTCACAGCCATATCCTTGACTACAATTATTTCCACGTCCAGCAGATAGTGAGTGTCAGCCAAACGGCAGCACCTGGGCGTTGTTAACTATTAGCAGTTCTTAACCGAACGATGAGGATATTATTATGAATAAAGACGAAATCGGCGGTAACTGGAAACAGTTCAAAGGCACAGTAAAAGAGAAATGGGGCAAACTGACAGACGATGACATGACCGTCATCGAAGGGAAACGCGATCAGCTTGTCGGTAAAATTCAGGAACGCTATGGATATGCGAAAGATCAGGCAGAGAACGAAGTCGTTGATTGGGAAAAACGTAACGATTACCGCTGGTAATCTCATCCCTCATATGTGTTAACTCTCATAGGCTAACCTGCCCTGGTACATGGATGTACCGATCCCCTCCATACTTCAAGCTACATCTTTTGGCTGCATTCACTTACCGCTTCAATGCAACTCGAATTATTTCGGGTTCAGGCTAGCGTGACTTCTTCTTACTCTGAATGGTGTGGTCATGCCCGCATTCTTCCGGGTGGCTACAGGCTTCAACTTCCGCACACGCGCTGCATAAACCATGCGCCTCAATGACATTGTGGTGTAGAGCAAATCCTGACTGGGCAGCCAGTTGATTCATAATATCTTCCACACCTTCCGCGCTATGCTCCTTCACCGCGCCACACCTGTCGCAAATCAACATCGCTGATGAGTGAGTCGGCTGATCAATCAGATGGCACAAAACATAGCTGTTGGTTGACTCGACGCGATGGACAAAGCCTTGTTCGAGAAGAAAATCGAGCGCACGATACACCGTCGGGGGTTTAGCTTGCGGTTCACTGGCGCGAAGTAAATCCAGCAAATCATAAGCGCTGATTGCACCCGCTTGCTGCGTCAATAAACGCAACACTTCCAGGCGTTGTGGTGTCAGGCGCACATTACGCTGTTCGCATAGTTTTTCAGCCTGCGCTAACACGTTTTGTGAAGTCGTGATGTCCATCAGCATTCCCCTGTAGATTAGCCCTACACTCTATCACAACGCGCAATAAACGCCGAGTGGTGCGCCATGCTGGCCACAGCCTTTTGAGATGACTATCCCGGAGTTTGCTATGAATAAACCTGATTGCATTCGTCACTGGAAAGAACTGGAAGGTGAAGATGACTCAACTTATCCAGACAGTGCTGAACTATTTTCCATTGGCGCGCCATTGGCTCGCAAACTTGGGCTAACACGCCTGGGGATTCACCACGAGCGCCTGCTCCCTGGCCGCCGGACGTCCTATCCGCATGCGGAAAGTAGCGAGGAAGAGTTTGCTTATGTTCTGGAAGGGCATCCACAGGTGTGGATTAACGGCCACCTTTACTCACTTGAACCGGGTGATAGTGTTGGTTTCCCGGCCGGGACGGGCGTCTGCCATACCTTCATCAACAACACCGAGCATGAAGTCCGGTTGCTGATTGTGGGTGAGGCCAACAAAGCCGAAAACCGAATTTATTACCCGCTAAACGCGAGCTATGCCGCACAACGCCAGGATCGCTGGATTGACCACCCGCCGCAGTTTTTTGGCCCACATGACGGCCATCCTTCACGAAAACCGAACGGTAAACTATAAATATGTTTACAGGGAATTTTTGAACTCATAATCCTGATGGAGAGAAACGGGATTTCGATGGGATAAACATCCCCCTTTTTAGCTTTTTATTCACAGCAATAGTCCGCCTCTGTTCAGTCATAACTGGCAGGGGCAAGTTATGCAATCTGATTAACAGACGGGCGAGCGGTGAATGAAAAAAATTAAAACTCTGGTGGCGTTCAGCGCCGCCTCTTTATTTGTGGCAAATCAAGCCAGTGCGGCAGGTACCTGGTCAGAAGCTCGTAGTGATGCAATGGGGGGTACGGGCGTTGCTTCAGCGAGTTATGGAAGTGGAGTGCTAACAAACCCTGCGCTGCTGGCAAAGGCAAAACAGGACGACTCAGTGACAGTTATTTTGCCCTCCGTGAGCGGGCAAATGACAGATAAAGATAACCTGCAGGATCAGATTGATGGCATTAGCGATACGGTCGATCAATACCAGAACGTTATCGACGATCTTACCCTGCAGGATATCCTTTTAAACCCAAATGGTTCACTTGGTCAGCTTCAGGGCGCTGCGGGGAGTTTGGCTGGCGAACTGGAAGATCTGCGAGGTAAAACAGCAAACGCGAAAGCCGGGGCGAGTATCGCAGTCAGTATTCCAAATGATGTGCTGTCGATGGCATTTGTCGCAAAAGCCTATGCGCGAGCACATGTGAGTTCCTCTATTGATCAACAAGATATTGATTATCTGCACAGCATCGCGAATTCCAGGGTTGTTGCCGGGGGAGTCGCACTAGATGCTGCCGTTAATGGCTCTGATGTTATCACCAGCAATCTCAACTCCACTGCATCTGGGCGCGGCGCAATTGTCTCCGACTATGGTGTGGCGCTGGCGAAACAGTTTGATCTAAACGGCGTGCCTGTCTCTGTTGGCATCACGCCGAAACTGCAAAAAACCTGGCTGTACAACTACACCACATCAATCTATTCCTACGACAGCAGCGACTGGAAAAATAGCCGCTATCGTAACGACGACACTGGCTTTAACGTTGATGCGGGTGTGGCAGCTGATTTTGGCGAAAACTGGACTGTCGGTCTGAGCGGCCAGAACCTGATTTCACATGACATTGATACCAAAGATATCTTGATCACTAATGGCAGGACGGGCGAAACCGTCAACTATAAAGACACTTATCAGATTCGCCCGTTAGTGACGGCGGGCTTAGCCTGGCATAACGATTTCATCACCCTTAGCGCCGACGGCGATCTCACCGAAACAAAAGGTTTCAAAAGCGAAGACGATTCACAGTACGTTGGCGTGGGCGCTGAAGTTACGCCGCTGCCGTGGCTTGCGGTGCGCGCCGGTTACCGGGCTGACGTCAAATCAAACGATAGCAACGTCTTTACCGGTGGGGTTGGCTTTGCGCCATTTAATCGCGTTCACATCGATTTAATGGGGCTGTACGGCGAAGACGAAACCTGGGGGGCAGGGGCACAGCTTAGCATGACCTTCTGATGAAAATAGCCGTCGGGACGAGCGAGTGTCCCGGCGCTGCTTTATGCTATAGTGGCGACCCTTTTTTAACCGTAGCCCGTAAACGCCCAGTGCCTATGTCCTCACAAACAAACCAGACCCTCTTCCAGCCACATCGTTTCTCTATTGCGCCGATGCTTGACTGGACTGACCGCCACTGCCGCTATTTTTTGCGTCAGCTTTCAAGCCAGACACTGCTGTACACCGAAATGGTGACCACCGGTGCGATCATTCATGGCAAAGGGGACTATCTGGCGTACAGCGAAGACGAGCATCCTATCGCGTTGCAGTTGGGGGGTAGCGATCCGGCGGCTTTAGCGCAATGCGCGAAACTGGCTGAAGAACGTGGCTACGACGAAATTAACCTCAACGTAGGTTGCCCATCTGACCGTGTACAAAATGGCATGTTTGGCGCGTGTCTGATGGCTGATGCCCAGCGGGTTGCCGATTGCATCAAAGCGATGCGCGACGTGGTTTCTATTCCCGTCACCGTCAAAACGCGTATTGGCATTGATGACCAGGACAGCTACGAATTCCTGTGTGATTTCATCGGTACAGTCGCCGGGAAGGGCGAATGTGAGATGTTCATTATCCATGCCCGTAAAGCGTGGCTTTCGGGCCTAAGCCCGAAAGAAAACCGTGAAATTCCGCCGCTGGATTACCCGCGCGTGTATCAACTCAAGCGTGATTTCCCACACCTGACGATGGCCATCAACGGCGGTATCAAAACGCTGGAAGAGGCAAAAGCCCATCTGGAACATATGGATGGCGTCATGGTCGGGCGCGAAGCCTATCAGAACCCAGGCCTGCTGACCGCGGTTGACCGTGAAATTTTTGGTATTGATGCGCCGGAAGTCGACACCGTTGCTGCGGTTCGTGCCATGTATCCGTACATAGAGCGTGAACTGGCAAACGGCACTTATCTTGGCCATGTCACCCGCCACATGCTGGGCTTATTCCAGGGGATTCCGGGTGCACGCCAGTGGCGTCGTTATCTGAGTGAAAACGCCCACAAAGCCGGTGCCGGGATTGATGTCGTGGAACATGCGTTGTCATTGGTTGCGGACAAGCGCTAACTTTTGTCGGTAATAACCTGGCTAGTTGCTCAGGTATTGCGGAGTTGATCACAACCTCGCATCTTTCTGGCTAAGTTTGCAGGCTGTGGCGTATCAATTATTTACCAAATCTGACAATATTACTGGGTCACGAAAAACGAATTCATCGCGCTGTACCCTACATACCGTGCGAACAAAAAAAGAATGGGCTTCCCTCGGGAGGCCCAAATTCTTTTATGGAATCAGCAGGCTAGAACCTTGCGTGCTACGGCTCTCCAGCGTTTTATGTGCCAAAGCGGCATCGCTTAAGGCGAATTTCTGGTTTTCAGCCACATCGACTTTTATCACGCCGCTGGCAATCAATGAGAACAGCTCATTGCAAGCTTCTTCCAGCTCTTCACGCGTGGTCACGTAACCATTCAGTGACGGGCGAGTAACATACAGCGAGCCTTTCTGGTTAAGAATCCCCAGATTCACCCCTGTAACCGGGCCAGATGAATTACCAAAACTCACCATCAATCCCTGGCGCTGTAAGCAATCCAGCGATGCCTCCCAGGTATCTTTCCCCACCGAATCATAAACAACCGCGACTTTCTTGCCGCCTGTCATCTCTTTTACGCGTTCGACAAGATTCTCTTCGCGATAGTTAATGGTTTGCCAGGCACCGGCGTTTTTGGCGCTTTCTGCTTTTTGCGCCGAACCCACCGTACCAATCAGTTTGGCACCCAGCGCTTTGGCCCATTGGCAGGCGATAAGACCCACACCACCGGCGGCGGCATGGAACAGGAAAACTTCGTTGGCTTTAATATCGTAGGTTTTACGCAACAGATAATAGACAGTTAGCCCTTTGAGGAATGACGCGGCGGCTTGTTCGAAAGAGATGGCATCGGGCAGTTTTGCGGCTTTATCCGCTGGCACGTTATGCACGCTGCTGTAGGCACCAAGCCCGGATTGCGCGTAGACAACTCGATCACCAACTTTAAGATGCGTGACCGCGCTGCCAACTTTACTGACGACACCCGCAGCTTCAGTACCGAGGCCACTTGGCAGCATCGGTGGCGGGTATAAACCACTGCGAATATAGGTATCAATGTAGTTGATACCAATCGCTTTGTTCTCAACTTGTACTTCGTTTTCTGCTGGGGCGTTTGGGGTGAATTCAACAACTTTTAAGACTTCAGGGCCGCCATGTTGACTAAATTCAATGCGCGTTGCCATGAGAACTCCTTCTGTTTCCTCGGAGGGAGATAGAGTAAACTCTCGTTCCTCTTATCTGATTTTGGTAACTCCCTCACTATGGCAGGAAATAAACCCTTCAACAAACCGAAAGAACCCCGCGATCGTCAGATGGAAGGGCTGAAAATGCCGCCACATTCTCTGGAAGCGGAGCAATCGGTGTTGGGCGGTTTAATGCTGGACAACGAACGCTGGGATAACGTTTCCGAGCGCGTCGTGGCTAACGATTTTTTCAGCCGTCCACACCGCATGATCTTCACCGAAATGCAGCGTTTGCTCGAAATGAGCAAGCCCATCGACCTGATCACGCTTTCTGAGTCTCTGGAATTACAGGGCAACCTCGAAAGCGTTGGTGGTTTCGCCTATCTGGCCGAATTATCTAAAAATACGCCAAGTGCTGCGAACATCAGTGCTTATGCCGACATCGTGCGTGAACGCGCCGTTGTTCGTGAAATGATTGCCGTGGCGAATGAAATCGCCGATGCCGGTTATGACCCGCAAGGGCGTACCAGCGAAGATTTACTCGATCTGGCCGAGTCACGCGTGTTCCAGATTGCTGAGAGCCGCGCGAATAAAGACGAAGGCCCAAAAAGCATCGACCAAATCCTCGAAGCGACCGTTTCGCGTATCGAAACGCTCTTCCAGACCCCACACGATGGTGTGACGGGCGTGGATACTGGCTACCATGATCTGAACAAAAAAACGGCCGGTCTACAGCGTTCCGACCTCATTATCGTGGCCGCGCGTCCATCGATGGGTAAAACCACGTTTGCGATGAACCTGTGTGAAAACGCCGCGATGTTGCAGGAAAAACCGGTGCTGATTTTCAGCCTCGAGATGCCAGGCGAGCAGATCATGATGCGTATGCTGGCGTCGCTGTCACGCGTCGACCAAACCAAAATCCGTACCGGCCAGTTGGATGATGAAGACTGGGCGCGTATTTCGAGCACCATGGGCATCTTGCTTGAAAAACGCAATATGTACATTGATGACTCATCCGGCCTGACGCCAACGGAAGTGCGATCACGTGCGCGCCGTATCTACCGCGAACATGGCGGCCTGAGCCTGATCATGATCGACTACCTGCAATTGATGCGCGTGCCGTCGCTTTCCGACAACCGTACTCTGGAAATCGCTGAGATTTCGCGCTCGCTAAAGGCGCTGGCAAAAGAGCTACAGGTGCCGGTCGTCGCGCTCTCGCAGCTTAACCGCTCCCTGGAACAACGTGCCGATAAACGCCCGGTCAACTCCGACTTACGTGAATCTGGCTCCATCGAGCAGGATGCCGACTTAATCATGTTCATCTACCGTGACGAAGTTTATAACGATAACAGTGACGAGAAAGGCATCGCGCAAATCATCCTCGGTAAACAGCGTAACGGCCCAATCGGCACCGTGCGCCTGACGTTCAACGGGCAGTTCTCACGCTTTGATAACTACGCTGGCCCGCAATACGACGAAGACTAAATCCTCGTCATCCTTCGTGCCACAACTGCGTTGGCTGCGCTCACTCGCCCGAATCACTTACTTGCGTAAGCTCGTCGGGACGAGTTCTCTTGCCGCCTTGTTGTGACGCGAATGATTTTGAGGATTTGCGTAATCAAATATTAAATTTTAGCAAGGAACGAACATGCAAGCGGCAACCGTAAAAATTAACCGCCGCGCTCTGCGACACAACCTGCAACGCCTGCGCGAACTGGCTCCTGCCAGCCGTATGGTGGCGGTGGTGAAAGCAAACGCATACGGGCATGGTCTGCTGGAGACTGCCCAAACCCTGGCTGATGCCGACGCCTTTGGTGTCGCCCGCCTTGAAGAAGGTGTTCGGTTGCGTGCAGGGGGAATTACTCAGCCCATCCTGCTGCTCGAAGGTTTCTTCAATGCAAGCGATCTGCCGACAATTGCCGAGCAGAATTTCCAGACTGCCGTTCACTGTATCGAGCAGCTTGAAGCGCTGGAGCAGGCCGAGTTAAGCCAGCCGATTACCGTGTGGATGAAACTGGATACCGGCATGCACCGTTTGGGCATCTTGCCTGAAGAAGCCGAAGCGTTTTATCAGCGTCTTTGCCGCTGTAAAAACGTCAGCCAGCCGGTGAATATCGTCAGCCATTTTGCCCGCGCTGATGAACCTGAATCCGACGCCACACCGCGCCAGCTTGATATCTTCAATTCGTTTACCGCAGGCAAACCAGGACAGCGTTCTATTAGCGCGTCTGGTGGCATTTTGCTGTGGCCGGACTCGCATATGGATTGGGTTCGCCCAGGTATCATTCTTTATGGTGTTTCACCTCTTGAGCAAAAACCGTGGGGCGTCGATTTTGGCTTCCAGCCGGTGATGTCACTGACTTCCAGCCTGATTGCCGTGCGTCAACATAAAGCCGGTGAAGCAGTGGGTTACGGCGGCACCTGGATTGCTGAGCGCGATACACGTCTGGGTGTGGTAGCGATGGGTTATGGCGACGGTTACCCGCGCGCGGCACCATCTGGTACACCTGTGCTGGTGAATGGCCGGGAAGTGCCGATTGTCGGGCGTGTCGCGATGGACATGATTTGTGTCGACCTCGGCCCACAATCAGAAGACAAAGTGGGCGATAGCGTGGTGATGTGGGGTGACAATTTGCCGGTTGAGCGCATCGCTGAAATCACAAAAGTGAGTGCTTACGAACTTATCACGCGCCTGACTTCAAGGGTTGCGATGGAATACCTGGATTAATTTTCTTGTCTTCCCCCTCACCCTCGGGGCTGTCTCTTAGTCTCTCCTTTTAAGTAGGGAGACTGTTCCGTTCACCCGATGTTCCGTGTTTCATATAGCTACTGTACCGGTGAACGACTTAGGGTGGCCACCGTCGCCACCCTAAGAACTCGGACTCCCGGCAAATCAATCGCCGCAAGCGGTAAACACCGTTTTTCACCCAACATTCAGGGTCGTTCGCGACTCGTTCCAGACGATCGCTCACTCACGTGGCTCCCGGCCACGTGACCCCGACTGAAGGGTGAAAAACGGCGCGATTGAAGCCGGAACCGAAGGTCAACGTCAAAACCCAAAGACAGCACCGAGCAGGTTTTGACCTTGTACCTGGTATAAATTGCCCCAGTGTTCCCCATAAATCAGGGTTGAGCTGCCGGGAGCAGCGAAAGAGAGCGATCCGCCGGGAGCGAGTCGCGAACGACCCTGATGTTGGGGATAAGCTGGGGTTTACCGCGTAGCGGCAATTTAATGACCGGGCGCCAGGATTATCAAGGAGAGGGCGTTCTCTCCTTGATACGTTCACCGTTTTCGGGAATGAAAGAGATAACTGAACGCACGGGTGAACGGAAAATCAACGAGGCTTAAAGATCTCACCCTGACAAGATTGCCTGAGTGAGTTGTGTATAAGAGACCGCCCTCAGGGAGAGGGGTGTTTCTAAGCACAAACCCCTCGATCTCGCCCCAACTTCCGGTTTACAGTGGTTGTCCGCAACACTGTAAACCAGGAGAACCTCACCGTGTTTCAAAAAGTTGACGCCTATGCTGGCGACCCAATCCTTTCCTTAATGGAACGTTTCAAAGTTGACTCGCGTAGTGACAAGGTAAACCTCAGCATTGGCCTCTATTACAACGAAGATGGGGTCATCCCGCAGTTGCAGGCTGTTGAAGAAGCTGAAGAACGCCTGAATTCTCAACCACATGACGCATCGCTTTACCTGCCGATGGAAGGCCTGAGCAGCTATCGCAGCGCGATTGCACCGCTGCTGTTTGGCGCAAACCATCCTGCGCTGCTTGAAGAACGTATCGCGACCATTCAAACCGTTGGCGGTTCTGGTGCGTTAAAAGTGGGTGCGGACTTCCTGAAAACCTATTTTCCGGATTCACAGGTATGGGTCAGCGATCCGACCTGGGAAAACCACATCGCAATCTTTGGTGGTGCGGGTTTTAAGGTGAATACCTACCCGTGGTTTGATAGCGAAACCAATGGTGTGCGCTTCGAAGCGTTGCTGGAAACCCTGAACACGCTGCCTGCGCAAAGTATCGTGTTGCTCCATCCGTGCTGCCATAACCCGACAGGTTCTGACCTGACGGATGCGCAGTGGGATGCGGTGGTTGAAATCCTCAAAGCGCGTAACTTAATTCCGTTCCTCGACATTGCCTATCAGGGTTTTGGCGCGGGTATGGAAGAGGATGCATACGCGATTCGCGCAGTTGCCAGCGCTGGCCTGCCAGCTTTAATCAGCAACTCATTTTCCAAGATTTTCTCAATGTATGGCGAACGCGTGGGCGGGTTATCGGTCGTCTGTGACGATGCCGAAACAGCAGGCCGTGTATTGGGCCAACTAAAAGCTACCGTGCGCCGTAACTATTCCAGCCCGCCAAACTTCGGTGCGCAGGTTATCGCTGCGGTTCTGAACGACGAACAGCTGAAAACCAACTGGCTGGCAGAAGTCGAAACGATGCGTCGCCGTATTCTCGACATGCGCCAGGCACTGGTTTCAGTACTGAGGGCTGAAATGCCGGAACGTAACTTCGACTACCTGCTGCAACAACGTGGGATGTTCAGTTATACCGGCCTGAGTGCGGAGCAAGTCGATCGTCTGCGTGATGAGTTTGGTGTCTATCTGATTGCCAGCGGACGCATGTGTGTCGCGGGGCTAAACAGCAATAACGTACAGCGCGTGGCGCAGGCGTTTGCCGCTGTAATGTGAGTACTTACTCACATTAATTCTGGTTTACTCCTTCGCCCTCAGGGCGAAGGCTGGGATGAGGGTGATTCTTCACAAATTCAATTCTGTGATCATCACCTTTTTCTATGACAAATCCTGATAAATTCCTTTTACTATCAGCCTCTCGCGAGTATGGTCGGGTAGGTTTTTGACCAGTTGTTCCACTTTCTAACGATAAAAACTGATGAAAATAAAGGGAAAATGATGCGTAAAATTACCCTGGCATTAAGTGCCGCGTGTTTGTTATTAGGATTGAACCAGTCTGCCGTTGCTAAGGAATCTGCACCCGCTCCTCTGAATCCTGGCGTCACCGTTGCGCAGTTAGCACAGCAAGTCCCCATTCACTGGGTTTCTGTCGCTCAAATTGAAAATAGCCTGATGGGGCGTGCGCCGATGGCGGTGGGTTTCGATATTGACGACACGGTGCTGTTCTCAAGCCCAGGTTTTTACCGTGGGCAAAAAGAATTCTCACCGGGCAAACAGGATTACCTGAAAAACCCATCTTTCTGGGAAAAAATGAACAACGGCTGGGATGACTTCAGCATGCCGAAAGAAGTCGCGAAAAGTCTTATCGCCATGCACCTCAAACGAGGTGACAGCATCTATTTTGTGACTGGCCGCAGCCAAACTAAAACCGAAACCGTAACTCAGACACTGCAAAAAGACTTCTTAATCCCGGAAGCCAATGTAAACCCAGTTATTTTTGCCGGTGACCAACCTGGACAAAATACCAAAACCCAATGGCTGAAAGATAAGAAAATCAAAGTGTTCTACGGCGATTCTGACGGTGATATTACCGCGGCTCAAGATGTAGGTGCCCGTGGCATCCGTTTATTACGCGCTTCGAATTCCAGCTACCAACCGCTGCCAAAAGCCGGGGCTTTTGGCGAGGAAGTGATTGTTAACTCTGAATATTGATCATATTGACTGATATTAGACGGCGATGCGCGCAAGCAAGTCGCCGTTTTTTTCATCAAAAATCCCCTGTCGGGTTTTACCTTTTGGTGAGTTGCTCGCACACTTAGAGGTGCCAGTTTCATAAACTGGGCGTGACATTGAATCCACTGGAGCAGGTAAAAGGGGAAAAAAATGACCAATTCGGAGCTATTGCAGTACTGCATGAACAAACCCGGAGCGGAACAAACTGTTCATAGCGACTGGAAGGCCACACAAATCAAAGTAGCGGATGTGATGTATGCCATGGTGCATGACATCGAAGCACGCCCGGCTGTTTCGTTAAAAGCCAGTCCGGGGCTGACTGATTTACTGCGTGAGAGCCACAAAGACGTGTTCCCCAGTGCGCATTTGAACAAAGCACACTGGAGCACGTTATATCTGGATGGGTCGCTGCCCGACTCGCAAATTTATTATCTGGTGGATGCCTCTTACCAGCAGGCATTATCGCTGCTGCCACAGGAAACCAGGCAGCAGCTCTCTGACTGACTACTTCAGCAAAGGTTTGAGGAAACGAGCGGTATGTGAAGCTTCGCATTCCGCGACGGTTTCTGGCGTACCGGAAACCAGAATCTCTCCGCCGCCGCTACCGCCTTCTGGGCCAAGGTCGACAATCCAGTCTGCCGTTTTAATCACGTCCAGGTTATGTTCGATAACCACAATGGTGTTGCCCTGATCGCGCAACTGATGCAGAACTTCCAACAACTGCTGGATATCGGCAAAATGCAGGCCAGTGGTTGGCTCATCAAGGATATACAACGTCTGGCCAGTGCCACGCTTAGAAAGCTCACGCGCCAGTTTCACACGCTGTGCTTCACCGCCTGACAACGTCGTTGCTGACTGCCCAAGCCGAATGTAAGACAAGCCTACGTCGATGAGCGTTTGCAGCTTACGCGCCAGCGCCGGTACGGCATCAAAGAATTCACGAGCATCTTCAATGGTCATATCCAGCACTTCGTGGATGCTTTTGCCTTTGTACTTAACTTCCAGCGTTTCGCGGTTATAGCGCTTCCCTTTGCACTGGTCGCATGGCACGTAAATATCCGGCAAGAAGTGCATCTCGACTTTGATCACGCCATCGCCCTGGCACGCTTCGCAGCGCCCGCCACGCACGTTAAAGCTAAAACGCCCTGGCGTATAACCTCGCGCACGGGATTCCGGCACGCCCGCAAACAGCTCGCGCACTGGTGTAAACACGCCGGTATAAGTCGCTGGGTTTGAACGTGGTGTACGGCCAATCGGGCTTTGGTCGATATCAATAACTTTGTCGAAATGCTCCAGACCATGAACTTCGCGGTACGGCGCAGGTTCTGCAAGCGTTGCACCGTTCAATTGGGTTTGAGCAATCGGGAAAAGCGTATCGTTAATCAGCGTCGATTTACCGGAACCTGAAACCCCGGTCACGCAGGTAAACAAGCCGACGGGCAGCGTCAACGTCACATCTTTCAGGTTGTTGCCCTTCGCACCAACCAGCTTCAACACCTTCTCTGGGTCAGCGGGAACGCGGTGTTTCGGCAGCGCAATTTCACGCTTACCGCTGAGGAACTGCCCGGTCAGAGATTCCGGCGCATCGATAATATCCTGCATGGTGCCTTCGGCAACGACATGGCCGCCGTGAACACCCGCACCCGGGCCGATATCGATAATATGGTCTGCGGCACGAATCGCATCTTCGTCGTGTTCGACGACAATCACGGTATTACCGAGATCGCGCAGGTGAATCAGCGTTTCCAGTAAACGTTCGTTATCGCGCTGATGCAGACCGATTGACGGCTCATCGAGCACGTACATCACGCCCACAAGACCCGCGCCAATCTGGCTTGCCAGACGAATACGCTGCGCTTCACCGCCCGAAAGTGTCTCTGCGGAACGGGAAAGTGACAGATAATTTAGGCCGACATTCACCAGGAATTTCAGGCGATCGCCAATCTCTTTCAAGATTTTTTCAGCGATTTGCGCACGTTGCCCACTGAGCTTCATGTTGTGGAAGAACTCCATCGCATGACCAATGCTCATATCAGAGATAGTTGGCAGCGGCGTGTTTTCAACAAACACGTGGCGTGCTTCACGGCGCAGACGCGTACCTTCGCAGCTTGCGCATGAACGGTTGCTGATAAATTTCGCCAGTTCTTCACGCACCGCGGAAGATTCGGTTTCTTTATAGCGACGTTCCATATTATGCAGAACGCCTTCAAACGGATGGCGGCGCACCGAGGTATCACCACGGTCGTTTATATATTTGAATTCAATGCTTTCTTTACCCGAACCATTCAGCACCACGTTTTTCACGCTGGCGCTCAGTTCGTTCCATGGCGTTTCGACATCAAACTTATAATGCTCTGCCAGCGAACGCATCATGGTGAAGTAATAGAAGTTACGGCGATCCCAGCCGCGAATTGCACCGCCAGCCAGCGAAAGTTCACCGTTTTGCACCACGCGTTCCGGGTCGAAATACTGCTGTACGCCAAGCCCGTCACAGGTTGGGCAGGCACCGGCCGGATTGTTGAACGAGAACAGACGTGGTTCCAGCTCGCGCATGCTGTAGCCGCAAATCGGGCAGGCAAAGTTGGCAGAGAACAGCAACTCTTCGGCTTTTTCATCGTCCATATCGGCGACAACCGCAGACCCACCGGACAAATCCAGCGCAGTCTCAAACGACTCAGCCAGGCGCTGTGCTAAATCCTCACGCACCTTGAAACGGTCAACCACCACTTCAATGGTATGTTTTTTCTGTAATTCCAGCTTTGGCGGATCGGAGAGATCACACACTTCGCCGTCGATCCTCGCGCGGATATAACCCTGGCTTGCCAGGTTTTCCAGCGTCTTGGTGTGCTCGCCTTTTCTGTCTTTAATAATCGGCGCAAGCAACATCAGGCGCTTACCTTCCGGCTGCGCTAAAACGTTATCGACCATCTGGCTGACCGTTTGTGCTGCCAGCGTGACATTGTGGTCTGGGCAACGCGGTTCACCGACACGCGCATACAACAGGCGCAAGTAGTCATGAATTTCAGTGATGGTGCCGACGGTTGAACGCGGGTTGTGCGAAGTGGATTTCTGCTCGATAGAAATCGCCGGCGACAAACCTTCAATGTGGTCGACATCCGGCTTTTCCATCAATGACAGGAACTGACGCGCATAGGCGGAAAGGGACTCAACGTAACGACGCTGCCCCTCGGCGTATAAGGTGTCGAAAGCCAGTGAGGATTTGCCAGAACCCGAAAGCCCAGTCACAACAATCAGCTTGTCGCGTGGAATAACGAGGTTAATATTTTTGAGATTGTGGGTGCGGGCGCCCCGAACTTCGATCTTATCCATTCACCTTTCCCGGTTTAAACGCTTTTTGCCAGGCCGCACTGGAGGCCGCCGACGATCACAAACGGCTAATTATGACACAATAAAACCTGAATGAATATCCAGTGTTTTAATGCAACAATGTATACCCCGAAGACATTCTGGAATGCATCCCGCAGCTATAAAGATTAGGGGTGGCGTGGTAGAATCGAGGGTTTACACTACTTATTAAACGTTTCAGGAGACACGACCATGGCCAGCAGAGGCGTAAACAAGGTGATTCTCGTCGGGAATCTGGGTCAAGACCCGGAAGTACGCTACATGCCAAATGGTGGCGCAGTTGCCAACATTACTCTGGCCACGTCAGAGTCCTGGCGCGATAAGCAAACCGGCGAAACCAAAGAAAAGACTGAATGGCACCGCGTAGTGCTGTTTGGCAAACTGGCAGAAGTCGCGGGTGAATACCTGCGTAAAGGCTCCCAGGTTTATATCGAAGGTGCATTGCAGACGCGTAAATGGACTGACCAGGCAGGCGTTGAAAAATACACCACCGAAATCGTGGTTAACGTTGGCGGCACCATGCAAATGCTGGGTGGCCGTGCAGCAGGCGGTGCTCCAGCAGGTGGCGGTAACCCAGGTCAGCAGCAAGGTGGTTGGGGTCAGCCTCAGCAACCGCAGCAGGGTGGCAACCAGTTCAGCGGCGGCGCGCAATCTCGTCCGCAGCAGAGCGCACCAGCACCATCTAACAATGAACCACCAATGGACTTCGACGACGACATTCCTTTCTAAAATTAATTTTAGAAATCATCGTTAAGAAACCTGTTATCAAACCCCGATCTTTTCGGGGTTTTTTTATTTATAGATGAATACGTTATCAACAGTTATTAGATTTAATAACTTCAAAAACCCATTAATACATTTCTAATGATGTCAGATAAATCCTAATACCTGGATTCCCGTCACTCAGGAGAAGCGGCAAAAAGAGTAAAATCTGCGCACCGATTTTCGCCTGTACGAATACCCAAAAGCCTGGGCAGCAAACCAAATCAATAATTCGGTATACCCTCCCGTGATGACAACTATTCACGCGGGCCGCTTAATTTAAACAGGGAAATAATCCGTTATGTCTCGACCCGTCCGCATGCCAGTTGTTGTTTCCTGGCTGTTCGCCAGTATTGTTACGCTATTACTGACCGCGTGTGGTGGAAGTGAAACTCCATCAAAAACCACTGCTCAGACTTCACCGCCAGCGGTACAAACAAAAATCGAATTTCTGGAACGCTGGGATGTCGATCGTTTGAATCGTATCCTGAAAACCGATACGCCTCAGCAGTTCGGTGTTCATACCACCTACACACCGGCACGCAATGCCGTCAATCTGTACCGGGTCACTTACGCTTCAGTGATTCCCAACATGGGAAATAAACCAACCGTAGCATCAGGTTTGCTGGCGATACCGGATAACGCGGCAACAACACATACATTGCCGATGGTTTCCTACCAGCACGGCACGGTCTACGGGCGTCAACAAGTGCCATCATTCCCTGACCAATCCCCGGAAACTCAGCTAATGATTGCTCAGTTCGCAGGCCAGGGTTATGTGTTGATTGGTGCGGATTACTTTGGGCTTGGCACGTCGACAGAGCCTGAAGGGTACATGGTGAAAGCCAGCCATCAGCAGGCGACTTATGACATGCTAATGGCCAGTCGGAACGTACTGAAGCAGAAGAATATTTCGACCAATAAACTCTTTCTTGCAGGCTGGTCGCAAGGCGGCTTTGTTTCGATGTCATTGCTGCAAAAACTTGATGTTATGGGTGTGAAGGTCGATGCCACTGCGACAGCTAGCGCGCCGCTGGATTTATATGCGCTGGTGAGTGGTGCGCTCTACACACCGCAAGCGCATCCTGCGGTCTGGCTGAATAGCATTTTCATCCTTGCCGCCTTCTCCTTCGAAAACTATTACGATTCGCCTGACTTAGCGCGATCCGTGATTGCCGATAAGTACTATACGATGTCAAAAGCAGCTTACGACCGCACGCCGTACACCGGTGCGATCCCGACGGATCTGCATATCCTGCTTCGCCCTGAAATGTACGATCCTCAGGCTTTAAAAGCGTCAGCTTTCGGGAAATTGCTCAGTCAGACAGAAGCCTACAAATGGGATTACCGTTCTGCGGTGCGCAATTATTATGGCGACGCGGATGAAGCCGTTCCGGTAGACGACGCGCGTATGGCAATGACTTATGCAATGCAGAAGGGTGACTCGATGGTGAAGGCCATTTCCACTGGGGAAACCGATCATCGTGGTACGTTTGCGACAGCGGTGCCGGAATGGAAAAGCTGGTTTGATGGGTTGTCGAAGCAGTAAAACAGTTTGATTGCAGTGGTCAATATGAACTTGAGGGGGCTTTGCCCCCTCAATTTGATCAGGTCATCACCATCGGCCATTCAGGTGGGGTGTGGCTTGAGATCTCAATCATAATGTCTTTAAACGATTCCCAGATAACCGGGAAGTCGGCCAATGTCAGGCCCAATAAACCGGTCGCAAACCACAATGAAGCCGCGATGCCCAGGCCACTGCTGATCGCGGCTAAAAACGCGTAATCAGATTTGCGAAATTGAATATTCAACGTGCTGGCTAAAAACATCAAAACCGCACTGACTAAAGGCCAGCGCATTAGCAAAACGCTGGTTGTGATTGCCGCCATGAATCTGTGCCTCGGAACGAAAATGTAAGAGAATTCCTGTTTCACAGGATTTGTGAACTATATCACAATCGTTCTTTTAATAGCCACTTGAGCAGCACATTTTCTGTTCCGTTTTTTCGATGAACTCAGGTACAAATATTTAGCGGACAGCGTCAGGCGTGATGGCGATAGTCGGTTGGTGTGCGGTCAAACTCACGGCGGAAAACGCGTGAAAAAGTCTGCTGAGACACGTAACCGTAATCCATCGCGATATCGAAAATCGGGCGCTGAGTGTTGCGTAACTCTTTCGCCGCCATCAGTAGTCGGCGCTGACGAATGTATTCACCCAACGTCTGGCGTTTCACGGTACGGAACATCCTTTGTAGATACCATTTTGAATAACCAGATTTTTTTGCCACAGCGTCAATGCTCAGCGGCTGATCAATGTGATCGTCAATCCATTCAGTCAATGTTTGAATAATATCCTGGTGTGCCATAAACCATCCCCATAGCCGGATTTGTTGGCAGCGAGTATAATTCCTCAAGTTAACTTGAGGTAAAGAGCAAAATGGAAAAGAAATCACCGCGCTTTAAATCATTACTGAGTCCGGGAGAAGTGGCGAAGCGTAGCGGCGTCGCCGTGTCTGCGTTGCACTTCTATGAGAGCAAAGGGTTAATCAAAAGCGTACGAAATAGCGGCAACCAACGGCGCTACACGCGTGATGTGCTGCGAAACGTGGCGATTATTAAGATTGCCCAGCGCATTGGTATTCCACTGGCGACGATTGGTGAAGAATTTGGTGTGCTGCCTGATGGGCATAAAATTAATAAAAACGACTGGAAAAAGATGTCGTCACAATGGCGTGAAGAGCTGGAGCGGCGCATTCATACATTAACCGCATTGCGGGATGAACTGGATGGCTGCATCGGTTGCGGCTGTTTATCGGGTGCCGATTGTCCATTGCGCAATCCTGGCGATAAACTCGGTGAGCAGGGGACGGGCGCGCGTCTTCTTGAGGATTAACACTGGCGTGAAGCGATGGAATGGCAGGCAAAACTAAAGCGCCCAACTTCGGCGCTTTAGTTTGTTCCCGGTCTTTGTCTTTCGATCTATCCCGCTTTTCGCAAGGAGGGTTTCCCCCGACATCAGCGTCCCTCAATCACACATTCTCAGGAGGTTCCGGATTGCGCTGACAACTTAATTGTAGATCCCTTCGGCCAGGTTTCAAGGTGATTTGCATCTTTTTTGTACAGTTCTAATACTTCACTTTTTGCTCATTTACCTATAGTTAACTCATCTTGTTAAACAGAAGGTTGACTCATGCTTATCGTCCATCACCTCAATAACTCCCGCTCGCAGCGTATTTTATGGATGCTTGAAGAACTGCAAGTGCCGTACCAGATTGTTCGCTATCAGCGCGAACCGACCATGCTGGCACCTGAGTCATTAAAATCTGTGCACCCGTTAGGGAAGTCGCCAGTGGTGGAAGATAATGGCAATATTCTCGCCGAGTCAGGGGCAATCATTGAATATCTGCAAGAAACCTACGATTTAGAAAGCCGCTTCAAACCGATTTCCAGCCAGGAAAAACTGCGTTATCGCTTTTGGCTGCATTACGCCGAAGGATCGTTAATGCCATTGCTAATGATGAAACTGGTTTTCGGCAGCCTGGGAAAAGAGCCTGTTCCGTGGTTACTGCGTCCGGTTGGTAATCTACTGGGGCAAGGTGTGCAAAAGGCCTATCTGAATAAACAGATTATGACCCATGCGCGTTATCTCGAAGATTCGCTACAAAAAAATCCGTGGTTTGCAGGCCAGGCGTTTAGTGCGGCAGATATACAGATGAGTTTCCCGGTTATCGCGTTGCTCTCTCGCGGCGGCATCAACGATTTACCGAATCTCCAGAATTGGCACAGTAAAGTGCAAATGCGCCCTGCCTGGCAGAGAGCAATTCAGCAAGGTGGGCCGTTCGAAATCCCTTAATTCCTTCTATCGAAAAATCCTATGAGTCAGGAAAATATATAACCAGTATCTTGCATCATTGTTGCTAAATTGCGCATTGACGATAACGTTTGCGCACGAGGTGGCGATAATTTCGCCTGCTAACGCTTTTTTCCGCAAAAAGCGGCAAAGTTCGGTTGAAAATCCATGTAAGAAGGCCGGATAATCGTTTGCCTTAATTTTGACGCTCAGTTTGTATGCGCGGAGTTAAACGTTTGCTTTTTTTGTGACGCCCCTTTTTTGTCGCAAACGCAGCACAGGGATCAATTCGTATTCTTTAAGAATTTGAACGTTTAATTGGCAGCGGTCTGCCAACCACGCATACCAACGTAATCATAAAAATCTCAGGGGATTTTTCACTATGTCTAATCATTCTCCGCGTGCAACCGGCGGTCTCGATGCCTGGTTCAAAATATCTGCACGTGGCAGTACCGTTCGTCAGGAAGTGGTGGCGGGTTTAACCACTTTCCTCGCGATGGTGTACTCCGTGATCGTCGTGCCGGGCATGCTCGGTAAAGCAGGTTTCCCTCCTGCGGCGGTCTTTGTGGCAACTTGCCTGGTCGCCGGTGTTGGCTCTTTGGTGATGGGCCTGTGGGCAAACCTGCCGCTGGCCATTGGTTGCGCTATTTCACTGACTGCCTTTACCGCATTTAGCCTGGTATTAGGTCAACACATCAGTGTGCCTGTTGCTCTGGGTGCTGTTTTCCTGATGGGTGTGCTGTTTACTATCATCTCTGCAACCGGCATTCGTAGCTGGATTTTGCGTAACTTACCGATGGGTGTTGCGCATGGCACGGGTATTGGTATCGGCTTGTTCCTGCTGCTGATTGCGGCAAACGGTGTCGGCCTGGTTATCAAAAACCCGCTGGATGGCTTGCCCGTTGCGCTGGGCCATTTCGCCAGCTTCCCGGTCATCATGTCTTTGATTGGCCTGGCGGTCATCATCGGTCTGGAAAAGCTGAAAGTCCCTGGCGGCATTCTGCTGACCATCATCGGTATTTCTATTTTTGGCCTGATTTTCGATCCAACCGTGCATTTCTCTGGCATCTTCGCGATGCCATCGCTGAAAGATGAAGCGGGCAATTCACTGATTGGTAGCCTGGATATTATGGGCGCGCTGAATCCAGTGGTGTTACCGAGCGTTCTGGCGTTGGTGATGACGGCGGTATTCGATGCAACCGGCACCATCCGTGCTGTCGCGGGCCAGGCAAATCTGCTGGATAAAGACGGTCAAATCATTGATGGCGGTAAAGCACTGACTACCGACTCCCTGAGCTCCGTGTTCTCAGGCCTGGTGGGTGCAGCGCCAGCGGCCGTTTACATCGAGTCTGCGGCAGGTACTGCGGCGGGCGGTAAAACCGGTCTGACAGCCATCACCGTCGGCGTGCTGTTCCTGCTGATTCTGTTCCTTTCTCCGCTCTCTTATCTGGTTCCTGCTTACGCCACCGCTCCGGCGCTGATGTATGTGGGTCTGCTGATGCTGAGCAACGTGGCAAAAATCGACTTCGCTGATTTCGTTGATGCCATGGCTGGCCTGATCACTGCGGTATTCATCGTGCTGACCTGTAACATCGTTACCGGCATCATGATTGGCTTTGCATCGCTGGTCATTGGCCGCGTTGTTTCTGGTGAATGGCGCAAGCTGAACATCGGTACCGTGGCTATCGCAATCGCCTTAGTCGCATTCTATGCCGGCGGTTGGGCAATTTAATTTTACTCGTCATACTTCAAGCTGCAGGGTTGTTGGCTGCACTCGCGAACCCCAGTCACTTACTTTAGTAAGCTCCTGGGGATTCGCTCTCTTGCCGCCTACCTGCAACTCGAATTATTTAGAGCAAAAACTCTGAATACTCCTTTCAAAACCAATCAAATCTTTTCCTGTTTCCTTCCTGTGTAAAAAGTTGTTTTACTATTGGGTATAACAACATCCTGCAAAAAGGGTTTCACAAAACACTGCGACTAAGGAAAGCATGGAAATCTTCTTTACTATTCTCATCATGACCCTTGTGGTTTCGCTCTCTGGTGTGGCTACACGTATGCTGCCGTTCCAGATCCCGCTTCCGTTAATGCAAATTGCGATAGGTGCCGTGCTTGCCTGGCCTCACTTCGGTTTGCATGTTGATTTCAATCCGGAACTCTTTCTGGTGCTGTTTATTCCACCATTGCTGTTTGCCGATGGCTGGAAAACACCGACCAACGAATTTCTTCGTCACGGGAGGGAAATCATTGGCCTGGCGCTGGTTCTGGTGCTGGTCACTGTGGTTGGCATTGGCTTCCTGATTTACTACCTGGTGCCAGGCATTCCGCTACTTCCGGCATTTGCTCTGGCGGCGGTGCTTTCACCGACCGATGCCGTGGCGCTTTCCGGTATCGTCGGAGAAGGGCGCATTCCTAAAAAAATTATGGGGATATTGCAGGGCGAAGCGCTGATGAACGACGCATCCGGCCTGGTATCGTTAAAAATGGCCGTCGCGGTGGCGGTTGGGTCGATGGTCTTTAGCGTCGGCGGAGCGACCTTCGAGTTCTTCAAAGTGGCGATTGGCGGCCTGCTGGCGGGGATTGCCGTCAGTTGGCTGTACGGAAAATCACTGCGCCTGATGAGCCGCTGGAGCGGTGATGAACCCGCCACGCAAATCCTGCTGCTGTTACTGCTGCCGTTTGCTTCTTACCTGATTGCTGAACACATTGGCGTTTCCGGCATCCTGGCCGCCGTGGCCGCCGGTATGACGATCACCCGTTCTGGTGTGTTGCGCAGTGCTCCACTGGCGATGCGCCTGCGTGCCAATAGCGTCTGGGCGATGCTCGAGTTTGTGTTCAACGGCATGGTGTTCTTGCTGCTGGGCCTGCAATTACCAGACATCATGAAAACGTCGATTGCTGCCGCAAACGCCGATCCGAACGTCGAATTGTGGATGCTATTTGTTGACATCGGGCTTATCTATTTTGCCCTCATCGGCTTACGTTTCTTGTGGCTGTGGACCATGAAACGCCTCAGCTTGCGCTTTATGAAAAAACGCCCGCTGGAGTTCGGTTCCTTTTCCACGCGCGAGCTGTGTATTGCTTCGTTCGCCGGTGTACGCGGGGCAATTACGCTTGCTGGTGTGCTTTCCATCCCGCTGTTACTCGGTAATGGCACGCCATTCCCGGCACGTTATGAGCTTATTTTCTTGTCGGCTGGGGTGATTTTATTCTCGCTGTTAGTCGGGGTGATCATGCTGCCGATTCTGCTGCGCAATGTCGAAGTCCCTGACAAATCGATGGCGCGCCAGGAAGAGCGTATTGCCCGTGCCGCCACGGCTGAAGTGGCGATCACCGCCATTGAGAAAATGGAAGAACGCCTGCAATCTGATGTCAACGAGAACATTGACGATCAGTTGCTCAAAGAGGTGAGCTCACGCGTGATAGGGAACTTGCGCCGCCGTGCTGATGGGCGAAATGATATGGAAAGTAGCGAGCTTGAAGAGAACCTTGAGCGCCGCTTCCGTCTGGCCGCGTTACGTTCCGAACGCGCCGAGCTTTATCATTTACGCGCGACGCAGAAAATCAGCAACGACACTTTAATGAAGCTGCTGCACGATCTCGATTTGCTCGAAGCGCTATTGGTCGAGCAGCAATAATTTTCCCGGTTCCTCTCCCTCAGCAGGGGGAGAGGATGAAGAGCGTTAATTTAAGGCATAGCGCTCAATCGAGATAAGAAAGTACTTATTATAATATTGAGAAAAGAGATGCGTCAGAAATGTAGCCATTCCCTCACAACGCCCTTGTTCATAAGGGTAAGTTACCTCTCCATAATTAGGGTCAAACAATTTTATTTTGCCCTGTTCCTGGCGTATTGCTAATGAGTGTCCACCCCCAGCTCTTTTAATAGACAAATGATAACCAAACCCTTGTTCTATATTATTTAATATTCCAGTGCTGATTTCTTCAGCAGTATTTGTTGGGGAGACTCTATTCTCATTAATAAAATTCACATTATTATTCTTGAGAATAGTATGAAGTACCGTTTTCATCGCCGCCATGTTGCCAACTTTGCTTAATTGCTCCTGGTAATTCACGATGCCACGGACTAAGCCTTTCCCCCTTTCGCCTGCGATATACGGCTTGAATGTCTCCCAGATTTTACCCGCCATCAGGTATGTTCCCGCCAGTCCCAGACAAACCCCGCCTTCTACACCATATTCAGTCACGTAGCCTTTACTGTCATGATTATTACCAATCCATGCTCCCTGTCTTTTAGAGGGGTCCGCATGTCCCCATTTATTTTTCACGATATAATCATTTTGACTATAGTGGTTATACTTTCCACCAGTCCGGGAGATCAGTTGTATGGAAGCACTTCTCATGTTAATTCCTTTTATACGATGAATTGTAGTCATTCAGTGTTTTGGCCGATGTTACGTAATTGAAATATCGATTTCTTAAGGTGGATCAATAAAATCTCTATATCAGAGCTTTCTTGTAACAATATAACTACGGACATATAATCCACATTGGATTTTATATCCGTAAATAATTGATGCTATTTACTCTGTTCTAAACCGGCCAAAACTCCTTACAACACGAAATCCACGCCTGCGCACTTTGCGAAATATAAACCCCTTCACGCCAAATCATCGCCAGTTGCCACGTCAAATCGCTGTTTAACGGCAGCCACATCAAGGTGTTTTTATCCAGCTTCTGGCAAATCGTTTCTGGCAAAATCGCAATTCCAACACCCGCTTGTACCATCGCGGCAAGGAAATCCCATTGCCCGCTACGCACCGCGATACGCGGCGTAAATCCATGCTCCTGAAACAGCTGAATGAGCTGGCGGCTCAGGGCGAAATCTTCGTTGTAGATAAGCAGCGGATGCGCGGCAAGTTCAATAGGGTCGATGCTGGTGCGCGTCGTCCACGGGCCAGATCGTGGCACCAGAACGCACAGCGGATTCTGGATCAACGGCAGCGTGGAAAAGGTATGTTCGTCATCAACGGGTAGCGCGGTCATGGCTAAATCCAGCTCGCCATTAAGCACCGCCTGTTGCACCGTCAAACCCCCGAATTCGGAAATCTTCAGCTCGACGCCAGGGTAGCGCTGGCGGTACAGGCTAATTGGCCCTGCCATCAACATGCCGACCATCGGGGGAATACCAAGGCGCAGTACACCTTTATTGAGATGATTAATATCACCAAGTTCGGCTTCCAACTGGCGAAACTCCGCCAAAATTGCCAAACCGTGCTGATAAACCACCTCACCGGTGTCGGTGAGTAACAGCTTGCGGCCATCGCGAATCAGCAGCGTGCAGCCCAGTTCATCTTCGAGATTGCGCAGCATTTTACTGATGGTCGGCTGAGTGACGAACATCTTCTGGGCAGCGCGGGTAAAACTTTGCTGGCGAACCACCTCAACAAAATAACGCAGTGTCCTGATGTCCATAACTATTCCCGTTGACTATACCTCTGATGATTTTAATTCATTTCTTTCAATGGAGTTGGCTAACTATAATCGCCACCTGATCTTTTTTTGGAGTGTGGCTCTCATGGCCGTGGCGTTACGTGAATTTACGCCAGTTTTTTTTCGCCGTATTCAGGTGCCAGTACAAGTGGCGCTATACGCGGGATTGTTTATTTTTGCCCAACAGTTGGTGGAATGGTGGCATTTGCCGCTGCCTGCGAACCTGGTAGGAATGCTGTTACTGCTGGCGTTAATCGTTTTCCGCGTGGTGCCCCTGAAATGGGTACGGGCAGGTTCTCGCTGGTTGCTGGCCGAAATGTTGTTGTTCTTCGTCCCCGCCGTGGTCGCGGTGGTGAATTACGCCGAACTACTAATGGTCGACGGCTGGCGCATTTTCCTGGTGATTGCTATCAGCACCACGCTGGTACTCGGTACTACTGCGCTGGTGGTGGATAAAGTCTATCGTTTTGAACTGGCGCGAGAAGCCCGCAGGCAGGCACGCGGTGAATAATTTCCAGCTAAGCATGCTGTGTCTGGTTATCACGCTCGGGCTCTATTTTGCGAATAAAAAACTCTATCGCCGTTTCCGAAAGTTGCCATTAATGCCGCTGGTATTAACGCCATTACTGCTGGTGGCGATGCTCATTTTTGGCCACATCTCCTATCAAAATTACATGGGTGAAGCGCACTGGCTATTGTGGCTACTTGGCCCGGCGACCATCGCTTTTGCGGTGCCGGTTTATGACAATCTCAGGGTGATTAAACGCCACTGGATGTCACTCACAGCCGGCGTTATCACCGCAACGGTGGTGGCTGTCACTAGTTCAGTCTGGCTGGCACGCTTATTTACCCTTTCCGACGAAATTCAGCGCAGCCTGGCTGTGCGCTCGATTACCACGCCTTTTGCATTAGCCGCTGCCAAACCGCTTGGCGGGCAACCAGAACTGGTGGCGTTATTTGTGGTGGTGACAGGCGTATTTGGTATGGCTGTGGGAGACGTGTTGTTTTTGCGCCTTGCTATTCGTGAAGGAATGGCAAAGGGTGCTGGTTTTGGTGCAGCGTCACATGGCGCAGGTACCGCTCGCTCCTACGAATTGGGTCCGCAGGAAGGCGTGGTAGCAAGCCTGGTGATGATGTTTTCCGGCGTAGTGATGGTGTTGATCGCACCTTTGGTCGGTTGGCTGATGTTTTAAACACTTTCCCCACTTTGCTTGAGGGAGAGGGCATTACCTCTTTCCCCACTTTGCTTGAGGGAGAGGGCATTACCTCTTTCCCCACTTTGCTTAAGGGAGAGGGCATTACCTCTTTCCTCCCTCTCCCTCAGGGAGAGGGCCGGGGTGAGGGCGGTATGAACGTTATCCCCATCAGTTCTTTCTCAATCTAATGCAATATCATGTTGCTTATCGTTATTTTATTTGGCTATTAACTCAGCAAAGATAATTCTCTTGTTTATTTTTTTTCTGACGCGTAGGGAATAATTTCTTCTGCAGAAGTATTAATCGGGCACTACTGTCACGGGTTATTAATAAAGTTTAATATATCATTAATAAATGGCATGTTGACAGTGCAGGTCTTAATGTTTATTCATGAGTGTGCGGACTGAATATTTTTATGGCATCTAAGGTAATTAGATGTCATTTAAGTTTTGTCGTTTAGTTAGTCATATGCCTATTCCCTTTGTTGTGGATATAATGAAAAAAATAATATTAATTAAACCAGTGATTTTTTCACTGCTTTCCCTCATGAGTGGCTGCACGATAATTCCTGGCACTCATCTGGATGTTTCCAGTAAAAACATGGTTAAAGAGCACGGCACTGCGGTAGATATCAACTCATTGGTGAATATTTACCCGATATCGCCAAAGCTTACCTCTTCGCTGCTGACGCCAAAAATCACTGCCCAGGCCAACCCCGAACTTGAGAAGCTCATTCAGCAATACCATTACCGGATTGGTGTGGGCGATATACTGATGGTGACAGTCTGGGATCATCCGGAATTAACGACCCCTGCCGGGCAATATCGTAGCGCCAGTGACACAGGGAACTGGGTACAAGCTAATGGGACGATTTTTTATCCCTATGCGGGGAAAATTCATGTCGATGGAAAAACATTAGAAGATGTGCGTCAAACGTTAACGGAAAAACTCGCACCGTGGATTGAATCCCCGCAGGTTGATGTTAGCGTCGCCAATTTTCGTTCTCAAAAAGCCTATATTACCGGTGAAGTCACAAATTCCGGGCAACAAGCGATTACCAATGTTCCTCTGACAATTATCGATGCACTCAATAACGCCGGTGGGTTAACCGAGTTTGCTGACTGGAATCACGCGGTATTAAGCCGGGCAGGTCAAAAAGAAATGATCTCGCTAAAAGCATTGTTGAAATCAGGAGACCTGACGCAAAACAGGTTATTACTCGCCGGAGATATTCTTTATGTCCCACGCAATGACGAGCTGAAAGTTTTTGTGATGGGTGAAGTCAATAAACAAACCATGCTTAAAATGGACAGTAGCGGCATGACGCTGACAGAAGCGCTGGGACGAGCAGAAGGCATTAATCAAATGACTTCAGATGCGACAGGTATTTTCGTCATTCGCGCCCAAAGCAATAATCAATCTGACCATAAAATTGCCAATATTTACCAACTGGATGCCTCCGATGCCAGCGCTCTTGTGATGGGTACCAGCTTTCAGTTAGAACCCTACGACATTGTTTATGTCACTAGCGCACCCATTGCACGTTGGAATCGCGTCATTAGTCAGTTAATCCCAACCATTAGTGGAGTCAAAGAAATTACTGAGTCTGCTAACTTTATTCATAATTGGGGTAAATAAATGATTACCTCCATCCTGGTCATTTGTACGGGAAATCTTTGCCGTTCACCGGTTGCTGAACGGCTATTGGCTCAATTACTTCCGCGCATTACTGTCCATTCGGCGGGGTTAAATGCCAGTAAAGGAATGCTGGCAGATAGCGTAATGATAGAGCTTGCGGAAGAAAAAGGTATTGTTCTTACTGACCATCGTTCGAAGAGATTCACTCCTGAAAAAGGTCTTGAGTATGATCTCATTTTGGTGATGGAAACGAAGCAAGCGGAAGTTATTAATCACCAATACCCACAACTCAGTGGTAAATGCCATCTATTAACTCACTGGAATGGAAGAGCTGATATTCCTGACCCTTACAGGAAAAGTCATGAACTCTATCGAATGACTTTTCAGAGGATGATGGATGCGACAACAGCATGGAAAAAAGCATTACTATTTTAAAATGGACTGAATAATAACTATGAAAATGAATAAAGAACATTCTTCTGATAGAGATAATGTGGATGAAATTGATCTCATTCAGATTGTACTAATGCTTTTCTCTCATAAGTATAAAATAATTATTACTACGGTGCTTTTTGCTGTGCTGACTTTTTTATATACGGCGACGAAACAGCCAACCTATATTGCCAGCGTATTAATTCAATTAGATAAAAACCCTAAAAATAACCTTATCAGTAAATTGATGAGCCCACTGGGCAATGACGAACCTTCCTCGGCAACAGAAATGGGTATCCTCAAATCCCGACGGGTTCTCAGTATGACAATTGAGGAAATGGGTTTACAGCTTGTTGTTCGTGAGAAACGTCTCCCTTATATTGGCGATTTCCTGGCTGCATTTTCCAGTAAAAAATCTCCCACCATTATTGTCCCAACGTTCAGCGTCCCGCCGGAAAGTGAAGATATGGATTGGGAGCTGACAGTGCTTTCCCCCGACAGCTACCAGCTTAATCTGGGAGAGAACGGTGTTTTTTTAGGAAAGGTTAATCAAACCCTAAATCAAAGTGGTTTTATCATTAATGTGGCAAACATCACTGCGCCAGCAGGAACTAAATTTACTCTCACCATCTACTCAAAATTTACGGTGATACAGGATTTACTCAAACGCCTGACAGCTGAAGAATTGAATAAAACGAGCGGGCTGATCCATGTCTCACTTACTGGAGACAATAAACAAAAGATTACGCAAATCCTCAACAATATCAGCCTGAATTTCCGAGAAGACAATATGACGCAACGGGCTGAGGAGGCATCCAAAAGCCTTGATTTCGTGAACAAATTACTCCCCGTCGCACAGGAAAGTCTTAACCGGGCTGACAAGCAACTCAATGTTTTTAAGCAAGAAAATGGATCTATTGATCTCCCTCTGGAAGCGAAAGCGGTTCTGGAATCATCGGTTACCATTCAATCACAGCAAAATGAATTACAACTGGCGAAGGCTGAGCTTTCGAAACTGTACACCAAAAGCCACCCAATTTATCGTGCCTTGCTGGAAAAGGAAGCGCTGATTAATGAAGAGAAAGTCGCACTCTCTCAGGCAATTTCGACAATGCCAAAAAAACAGCAGGAAATATTGAGCATTAAGCGTGATGTAGAAGCCGGGCAGGAAATTTATATGCAGTTGCTGGCAAAGCAGCATGAGTTCGGCATTGCAAAAGCCAGTACTGTTGCGAACATCAGGATAGTTGATGAAGCTATTAGCGACCCGAAGCCGGTCGGTAAATTAAAAGGAGTGAGTGCGGTATTAGGCGCTTTTCTCGGGTTCATTTTTTCCAGCGGATATTGCTTAATTGCATCCCTATTCCGCCGTCTTCTGGAAGACACTCAATCTATTGAAAATTATGGCGTGGAGGTTCTGGCCTCAGTTCCGTGGAGTAAACGGCCACAAAGCCAAACCTTCCGAAAAATTAAAACCAAACCTATACGCAAAGATTTTTGGCTGGCCCGGGAACATCCTGATGACCTGGCTATTGAGGCAATGCGCAGTTTGCGAACGGCTATTTTTATCGCACTTAAACAGGCTGATAAAAATAGCTTCCTGATTTCTGGTGCGACACCGGGTGCTGGAAAAACATTTATATGCGGTAACCTGGCCGCTGTAATGGCGGATACCGGGAAACGCATTTTACTCATTGATGCTGATATGCGGCTTGGCTATCTGCATGAAATGCTTGGACTTAAAGAACAATATGGTCTGAGTGAGATTTTACAGAATAACATTGAGTTTAAAGATGCGGTCCAGCCTTCGACTCAATCAGGCCTCGATTTTATCTCCCGTGGAGCGGGAGCGGTGTTGTCCTCCGAGCTTTTAATGCACGATAACTTTGCGCAGTTAATGCAATGGGCGCAGCGTGAATATGACTACGTGATCGTCGATACACCGCCGATATTGTCCATCACTGATGCGGCTATAGCGGCTCAACATATTGGCCTGTCACTGCTTGTTCTGCGCTATAAAATTAACACTGTGAAAGAGTTGGTTACGGCAATAAACCGCTTTAAAAAATGTCATGTTGAACTGGATTACGTGGTGTTTAACGGAGTGCAAAAAGGGGCCATTTCGGCATACGAATATCCATACTATTCCCAAAGTGTTTAGCGAGCGAAGAAGATAGCGTGGCGACCCCCTCTCCCCCAGGGAGAGGGCTGGGGTGAGGGTTGTTTCAATCTGATACATCGCCCTCATCCCCGCAGAAAAGTTAAAAACTAGCGTTTCAACCGTGAAACCAACTCAAACTCTTTAAACGCCACTGGTCGTTGCTGCTGCATCGAAATATTCCCGGCAATCCCGGTCAAAATCGACATCGCTCCGTCATGGTGATCGGCGGCGCGTTGCAGTGGATCATGGCCCGGTTCGCCAAACAAATCCGCCAGCATCGCGTTATCGCCACCGCCGTGGCCACCCGCACCAACAGTGAAATCGGCTTTATAAGGTGCGGCAAACATCGGGAACACGGTGATATCACAGCTTTCCAGACTGCCTTCATTTTCACGCTCGCCACCGGCGTTGACGTAAGACATCTCCACCAGTTTCATTTCCAGCCGCCCACGGCTGCCGTTGAACACCACATTCAACCCTTCCCACGGCAAATACGCATTCAGCGAATAAGTCATCTGCACCTGGTTTTGGTATTTCACCATCACTGACAGCGTATCTTCGATGTTAATACCCTCGCTGAATACGCTCTGATCGCGGAAGTAGTTATCTTCGTGCTCCGCATCCAGATACAGCGCTTTGAGCTGCGCATTTTCTTCCATGTGCAGTGCAAACGGATCATCTTTCGCGGCAGCAAAACCATTTGCGCGTGGATAAAACTGCGAAACACCACGCTTTTCGGCATTCTCTTTGCCATAAAAACGCAAACCGCCTTCCGCATACACCCGTTCCGGATAACTGCCCAGCCAGAAGTTCATCAGGTCAAAGTGATGGGTCGATTTATGCACCAGCAGGCCGCCGCTGTTACGTTTTTCACGGTGCCAGCGACGGAAGTAATCTGCGCCATGCTCCGTGTTGAGCAACCATTCGAAATGTACTGAAAACACCTCGCCAATGGTTTCTTCCATCAGTAACTCACGGATTTTGCTGTGGTGCGGCGCATAACGATAATTGAAAGCGACGCGCACTTCGCGGCCGGTTTGCTCAATAGCATCCAGAATACGCAGGGCACGCTGTTCATCAATGGTCATCGGTTTTTCGGTAATCACATCACAACCGGCGTGCAGCGCGCGCACGATGTAATCATCATGCGTACGGTCCATGGTGGTGACAATGACGATATCCGGGCGTGTCTCGCGGATCATGGTTTCGAAATCTGCGGCTTTCCAGGTTGACGCGGGTGCCGCACCGGTGTTGGTCAGAAGCTTATTAGCGTAATTCATACGCGTCTGATTGGTATCGCAAAATGCCACCAGTTGCGCATTGTCTTTCCATTTACCGCCGATCGCTTCGATATACAACCCGGCGCGACCGCCCGTTCCTACCAACGCATATTTTTTCATAATGTCCTCAATTTAAATAAGTGGTAGATGACGCTCGCGCTTATCCACCCTACAATTCCTGCCTGGTTTTATTTCCGGTAATGCTTATGAAACTGGTTCCGCATCAATTAATGGAGTTAAACAGCCCGTTTATTTGGCACTGGCCGTGGTTGGTTTCCTGTGTCAACGCCGCCAAAGTTCATGGTTTTACCGGCATTATTCTTCATCAGCAGGAGCTGCTTTCGCTGCTGGCGACACCGTCACCCCTCAGTCACCGCTTCGACGTTGAAAATCTGATTCATCAGCAAAATAACGCCCTGCAATATTTAAAAAAGGTCAGTGCTTATTTGCAGGAATTTAATCTCAGCTTCTGGCTGCAAGGCGAAGCCGCGCCGACCGATGACATCATCAGACGTAAATTCCCGGAGTTTGCATTTGATGAGCGCAGCACGCCCGATTTCTGGCAACAGTTTTATTCGTCGAGCCTGACCCGCTTATTGCCGTTATTACCGCATCTCAGCGGCGTGATATTAAGCCTGACCACCCCACAATTTCAGACCGACGGCTGGCAACAAAGCCTGCATCACGTCTGGAGTCTGTTACGCGCTCAGGGCAAAAAGCTCATCCTGCGCGATTTCATTGATACCAGTTGGCCACGCCAGCAACTTTCCCGCGTGTTATCTGGCCTGCCGGATGATGTTCGCGCCTCGATTAAAGCCACGGAACTGGATTACCATCCAGGTTTTGCTAACCATCCGAATATTGTTGCGCTCAGCGGGCGTAAAAAATGGATCGAATACGATCTCTGGGGCATTGGCTACGGCTGGACTGTTCTGCCGTGTTATCTGGCCGATGAAATCCAGGGACGCCTGAGCTGGGCGACCAGCCTCGCCGACCACAATATCGAAACCATTACCGCGCGCGTTTCATGGCAGTGGCTGTCTGACGGACTGACAATGGATTCCGCCAATGGCATCAATCTTTTCGGCCTGAGTGCCGCGAATAACACCGCACCTTCTTCGGTTATCGACAGCTGGATTGAGCATCAAAAACTCGCTTTCCGCAGCAAGCGTGATCGCCAGCGTTTCAGCGATTTGTACACCTCAAGCTACGACTGGCTATGCAAAACGCCGAATCTGCTTGGGCGGCGTATGCACTACCAAAGCCAAATCCCGGAAAGTTATGCCCAGGCGCAACAACTGCTGCATACCGATGTTCGCAGCGCCAACTGGGCGCAGGCGTTTCAGCCACTTTTCCCGACCGATGACCCGGCGCTCGGTGCTGAACAGCGCCAGTTGATTGAACTGGAAAAACAGAGCGCCCGGTTCCTTGCAAGCTCCGCCGTACAGCAACTGCGTGAACTGCGCATCACCTGCCACAACGACACGCTGGAGCGCCTCGATGCCGCCTGGCGCAACGCCGATATGTATGGCCAACTCTTTTCGCATGTCGCCTTCGCGGTCAGCGATATGCAAATCAGTGAGCATTATGGCGGCAGTGCTCTGGTGGCGAAAACCGCCGTTCAGCATCGCGAAACGTTACTGCGTTTTGCCGATACGCTTGAACGCTGGGCGGATTCGCCGCCCTCAGGCAGCCCGCACTATGTTTCATTACTGCTCAATGCCGAACGGTTACGCGGATTCGCTGTGAGCTTGTTGGGATAATCATAAGTAGGCGGGGAAGGGTTGTCGTGCGGGAACAGGTGGGCAACACGGAGCTTAAGCTAACAATGGCAAAACCCGCGATCTGTCTCGCAAAATCGAGAAATTCTCTGTGACACATATCACGTATAGGCGGCGGGAAACTGTGAGCAATGCTGTATTGAGCGGGGGGAAATGCGAAGTCGATCGGCAAGAGATTATTTACATGGGGAAGTATTCTTAATTCCCCGATATCGAGCAGACTCAATCATTCAGTTCTCGCAACAAACGTGTATTCAAATACAACCGCTCGCGCCCTGCCGTGACTTCTTCCAGTACGCCAATATCTACTAGTTGTTTGAGATAGACAGATGCCGTTTGGCGTTTTGCTATTCCGCCATCGACCAGGTTTTCAATTCGGCAGTACGGTTGTGCAAATAACACTTGTACCAGTTCCCATGAATAGATTTTTGGAAGTTTTTCGCGAATCCAGGCTGTTGTTGTTTCGATTAGCTCTCGAACGACGGCAATTTTCTTTGTCGTCCAGTTAGCGGTGTTTTCGACTGCCTCCAAAATAAAGAGAATCCATGGCTCCCAATTCCCCTCAGCAGTTACGTTACGCAGCAAGGAGTAATAATCGTTACGTCGCTCAAGAATGAAACGAGAAAGGTAGAGAATGGGCAATGATAATAAACCGCTCTGGATTAAATACAGGATATTCACTATGCGGCTTGTACGCCCGTTTCCGTCCGGGAATGGGTGAATGCATTCAAACTGGTAATGCAAAATAGCCATTTTAACCAGTGGGTCTAGCTCATCCTGCGCGTGAATGAAGTTTTCCCAGTTGCTCAGCAGATCGCGTATTGCAGCCTCGCCTTCTGGTGGGGTATAGACAATATTCATATGCTGGTCACGCAGCACAGTGCCAGGCGTTTTGCGTATATCGGTATCAATCGCTCGTAACGTCGTACAAATTTCTACTGCTGTATTGGCACATAGCGGATGGGTTATCAGGTGGTTAACGCCTTCATAAAGCGCAGTGCGGTAGCGCAACGCTTCTTTGGTCGCCGGGTCGGCGTGTTCAGCGCGGTTAACAAACTGGAAAAGTTGATCGCTGGTCGTCACGATGTTTTCAATGCGCGAGGAGTCTTTTGCTTCCAGCATAGGTAGCAGGTTGATCAGCAATCCTTGATCAGGAAGTAATTCTCCAGCGGTTTTCAGTTCAGCTAGTGCTGCCCTGGCATTGATGCAGGCCTTAAGCACATTCCGAGTTTCGATATTTTCAATATCTGGTGGCAAGAGAGGAAGTTGATTGTAAGGCTTATCCGCTGTCCAATTCATATGTTTAAAAAATCCTATTTTATCGACATGTCACGGCGATATGTCGATACGATAAACATATCACGGCAATATGTTTAAAAAATATGATTTCATCGACATATTCCGAAAATGTGTCGATGCCATAAACATAGCCCGGCTCAAACGAGCCGGGAAAGGATAATGCTAATTAGTGCGCACGGCCTTGTTCAATACCAATCCCGGTCTGGGAACGGATGAACTGAGCACGGAATTTCTCACGTTCGAGATTGCCTTCCGGGCTGTTATCAGTGGCTGAGAACACCCAGATACCCACAAACGCCACCAGAATCGAGAACAGTGCCGGGTATTCGTACGGGAAGATGGCCGTTGCGTGACCCAGAACCTGCACCCAAACGGTTGGGCCGAGGATCATCAACAGCACCGCCGTAATCAGGCCGAGCCAGCCGCCAATCATCGCGCCACGCGTGGTCAGTTTTGACCAGTACATTGACAGCAGAATAATGGGGAAGTTACAGCTCGCGGCAATCGAGAATGCAAGTCCGACCATGAAGGCGATGTTTTGTTTCTCGAACAAAATCCCCAACAAGATTGCCACCACGCCCAACACCAGAACGGTGATTTTCGACACTCTCAGCTCATCACGTTCAGACGCACCTTTACGGAATACGTTAGCGTAAAGGTCATGCGAAACCGCAGACGCGCCTGCCAGCGTTAAACCTGCTACCACTGCAAGAATGGTGGCGAAGGCAACCGCCGAGATAAAGCCTAAGAACAAGCTGCCACCGACGGCGTTAGCCAGGTGAACGGCAGCCATGTTGTTACCACCAATCAACGCGCCAGCCGCATCTTTAAAGGCAGGGTTTGCCCCAACCAACATGATGGCGCCAAAGCCGATGATAAAGGTCAGGATGTAGAAATAACCCATAAAGCCGGTGGCAAACAGCACGCTTTTACGCGCTTCGCGGGCATCGCTCACGGTGAAGAAACGCATCAAAATGTGTGGCAAACCGGCGGTACCAAACATCAAACCTAATCCCAGCGACAGCGCTGATATTGGGTCTTTCACCAGCCCGCCAGGACTCATAATCGCCACACCTTTCGGGTGCACGGCAATGGCTTCGGCAAACAGATTGTTGAAGCTGAAGCCCACGTGTTTCATCACCATAAAGGCCATGAAACTTGCGCCGAACAGCAACAACACCGCTTTGATGATTTGCACCCAGGTGGTTGCCAGCATGCCGCCGAACAACACGTACATCACCATCAACACGCCAACCAGCACCACCGCAACATGGTAGTTCAGGCCAAACAGCAACTGGATAAGTTTACCCGCGCCGACCATTTGGGCAATCAGGTATAACGCGACGACCACCAGAGAACCGCAGGCCGACAGAATACGGATTGGCCCCTGTTTCAGGCGATAGGAAGCCACGTCAGCAAAGGTATATTTACCGAGGTTACGCAGGCGTTCAGCAATCAGGAACAGGATAATTGGCCAGCCGACCAAAAAGCCCAATGAGTAAATCAGGCCGTCGTAGCCGGAGGTAAATACCAGCGCCGAAATACCGAGGAACGAAGCGGCAGACATATAGTCACCCGCAATCGCCAGGCCATTCTGGAAGCCCGTAATATTGCCGCCCGCCGTGTAATAATCGCTACGCGTGCGGGTACGTTTTGACGCCCAATAAGTAATACCCAACGTAAAGGCGACGAAAATCACGAACATGATAATTGCCTGCCAGTTGGTAGGCTGGCGTTGCACAGCCCCCGTAATAGCATCAGCGGCAAACGCAGAGGCTGGCAGGCTTAACAGCGGTGCGGCAGCAAGGCCGAGAAGACGTTTCATGATACCTTCACCTCGCGCAGCACAGCGTTATTCAGACGGTCAAATTCACCGTTCGCCCGCCAGACATAAACGCCCGTGAGGAAGAATGAAATCAGAATCACGCCAACCCCAATCGGTATGCCGCGGGTGACGGTGGTGCCTGCGTGCAAAGGTGTGCCCAGCCAGCCAGGCGCGAAGGCAATAAGCAGGATAAAGCTGATATAAATCACCAGCATGATGATGGACAAAATGGTGGCAAACCGTTGCCGTTTAGCGACTAACTCCCTGAAATGCGCACTGTCTTCTATCCGTTGATAAAGTTGATCACTCATCACAGATCTCTCCAGAGTAGGGGTTGGGTTTTTTATTGTTTTGTTTTGGCTCCTTCTCCAGGGGGAGAAGGTTGGGATGAGGGCATTTCACCATGGAAACTCCCTCACCCCGGCCCTCTCCCAAAAGGAGAGGGGAAGAGCAGTTAAGGCATGGTAATAGATTGTTTTTCTTCCAGTAACTTCTCAACAACGCCCGGATCGGCAAGCGTTGAAGTATCACCAAAGTTGCTGGTATCGCCGGCGGCGATTTTGCGCAAAATACGACGCATAATCTTGCCAGAGCGGGTTTTCGGTAGTGAATCTGTCCAGTGCAAAATATCCGGTGTGGCAAGTGGGCCAATCTCTTTACGCACCCAGTTTCGCACTTCGGTGTACAACTCAGGCGTTGGCTCTTCGCCGTGATTTAGCGTCACATAGGCATAAATCGCCTGGCCTTTAATGCTATGTGGAATGCCGACCACTGCCGCTTCCGCCACTTTTGGATGCGACACCAGCGCGGACTCGATTTCTGCGGTACCCAGACGGTGACCGGAAACGTTGAGCACATCGTCCACACGTCCGGTTATCCAGTAGTAACCGTCTTCGTCGCGACGTGCACCGTCACCGCTGAAATACATGTTTTTGAAGGTCGAGAAATAGGTCTGCTCGAAACGTTCGTGGTCGCCAAACAGCGTGCGCGCCTGGCCTGGCCATGAATCGGTGATCACCAGGTTACCTTCGGTTGCACCTTGTTGCGGGTTGCCTTCGTTATCTACCAGCGCCGGTTGCACGCCAAAGAATGGACGAGTCGCGGAACCGGCTTTCAGCTCGGTGGCACCAGGCAGTGGCGTAATCATGAAACCGCCGGTTTCGGTCTGCCACCAGGTGTCGACTACCGGGCATTTCTCGTTACCAATTTTCTTCCAGTACCATTCCCACGCTTCCGGGTTGATAGGCTCGCCCACGGAACCCAAAATGCGCAGCGACGAACGATCGGTATTTTCAATCGCTTTGTCACCTTCGGCCATTAAGGCGCGAATCGCAGTTGGCGCGGTATAAAGAATATTCACTTTATGCTTATCAACGACTTGCGCCATGCGGTTTGGTGCAGGCCAGTTTGGCACGCCTTCAAACATCAGCGTGATCGCACCACATGCCAGTGGGCCGTACAGCAAATAACTGTGGCCGGTGACCCAACCCACGTCGGCGGTACACCAGTAAACGTCGCCCTGATGGTAATCAAAGACATATTTAAAGGTGGTTGCGGCATAAACCAGGTAACCGCCGGTGGTGTGCAGCACGCCTTTTGGCTTGCCTGTTGAACCGGAGGTGTAAAGGATAAACAGCGGATCTTCGGCGTTCACTTCGACGGGCTGGTGGTGGGTGCTGGCTTTCTCAACCAATTCGCTCCACCACAAGTCGCGGCCTTCTTTCCACTCAATATTCCCGCCAGTACGTTTAAGCACAATCACGTGTTCAATAGTTTTAACGCCAGGGTTTTTCAGCGCTTCATCAACGTTTTTCTTCAGGGGAATCGAGCGTCCTGCACGAACGCCTTCGTCGGCGGTGATCACCAGCTTAGAGCTGGAATCGATAATGCGCCCGGCGACCGCTTCTGGTGAGAAGCCACCAAAAATCACCGAATGTACCGCGCCAATACGCGCGCAAGCCAGCATCGCAACGGCGGCTTCCGGCACCATCGGCATATAAATCGCCACCACATCGCCTTTCTTGATGCCGAGTTCTACCAGGGTATTGGCAAAACGGCACACTTCACGATGCAGTTCACGATAGGTAATAGTTTTGCTCTGGGTTGCGTCGTCGCCTTCCCAGATGATCGCGGTCTGATCGCCGCGATCTTTAAGATGACGATCCAGGCAGTTTGCGGCCAGATTCAGCGTGCCGTCTTCATACCATTTGATTGACACGTTTCCAGGTGCGAAAGAGGTGTTTTTCACCTTTTTATAAGGTTTGATCCAATCAAGGATCTTCCCTTGCTCGCCCCAAAAAGCGTCGGGGTCATGCACCGAGTGTTGGTACATGGATTGGTACTGCTCCGGTGTTATCAGGCAATTGTCCGCGATATTGGCGGGAATGGCGTGTTTATGTATTTGGCTCATGGCTTTTTTTCTCCTTGTAGGATGTTAATAATATGTCAAGCAAACGTTAATTGTAGGGGCTTGGGGAGCTTTGTTTACTATTTGGGCGACAGATCACGCATTAATTAAATTGTTGAAAATCTAATCAATACATCCCGCACAGAGAGGGGAAAAAGGCAAAAAAAAAGCTGCCGAATAGGCAGCTTTAGCGTGTTTTGTAGGGCGGTTAAGCGCAGCGTCAACCGCCACAACTTGCGAAAATGGTGGATGACGCCTGCGGCTTATCCACCCTACATTTTTAACCCGCCGCGCTTTCGCGCAAACTGGCTTTTAGCTTGTTGTACTCGTCAATCACATACTGTTCAGCAGCTTTCTGATCGGCAATCGGCTCGACGCGCACAGCACAGTACTTGTACTCCGGCGTTTTAGTAATCGGGCTGAGGTTTTCAGTCACCAGCTCGTTACAGGCACCAATCCACCACTGATACGTCATATAAACGGCGCCTTTATTAGGGCGTTCGCTTACATTCGCACGGGTGATGACGCGACCTTTGCGAGAATTGACCCAAATCAGCGCTTCATCTTCAATGCCCAAACGAGCGGCATCGTCGATGTGGATTTGCGCATAACCTGGTTCATCTGCCAGGGCTGCCAGGGCTGCACAGTTACCGGTCATTGAACGGCAAGAGTAGTGGCCCACTTCACGCACCGTGGAAAGTACCATTGGGTACTCTTCGGTGACTTTGTCGATTGGCGGTGCCCAGTCGCAAGTGAAGAACTCGCCCAGACCGTTTTCGCGGTCAAACTTACCGTCATACAGGAACGAGGTTCCCTGGTCGCTTTCAGCTACATCGCGGCAAGGCCACTGGATATAACCCAGTTCACCCATTTTCTCGTAAGTGGCACCGTAGAAATCCGGGCACAGACCACGCAACTCATCCCAAATTTCCTGGGTGTTGTTGTAGTGCATCTGGTAGCCCATACGGGTGGCAATTTCACTGATAATCTGCCAGTCCGTTTTCAGGTCCCACTTCGGCTCTACCGCTTTAAAGAAGCGCTGGAAACCACGGTCAGCGGCGGTATAAACGCCTTCATGTTCGCCCCACGAGGTAGACGGCAAAATTACATCGGCCGCCGCCGCGGTTTTGGTCATGAAGATGTCCTGCACAATGACCAGTTCCATATCGGCAAACGCCTGACGAACTGCCGAAAGCTCGGCATCCGTTTGCAGCGGATCTTCACCCATAATGTAAGCTGCGCGAACTTCGCCATGTGCCACACGGTGAGGTATCTCACTGATGCGATAGCCCGTGTGAGCCGGTAGCGATGGCACGCCCCAGGCTTTGGCGAACTTCTCGCGACTGACTTCGTCTTTCACGTACTGGTAGCCAGGATAGGTATCCGGCAGTGCGCCCATATCGCAGGCACCCTGAACGTTGTTCTGGCCGCGAACCGGGTTCACGCCAACATTCGCTTTACCCAGGTTACCGGTCATCAGCGCAAGGCTGGTCAGCGAGCGCACAGTTTCCACGCCCTGATAGAACTGGGTGACACCCATGCCCCACAGAATGGTGGCCGTTTTTGCGTTCGCATACATACGCGCTGCGCCGCGAATTTCCGCCGCGGTCACGCCGGTAATTTCTTCAACGGACTCAGGCGTGTAGCCCGCAACAATTTTGCGATACTCGTCGAAACCTTCGGTACGAGAAGCCACGAAGGACTGGTCATACAGATTTTCTTCGATAATCACATGCCCGATTGCGTTAAGCAGGGCGATGTTAGAACCATTTTTTAACTGCAAATGCATGTCAGCGATGCGCGCGGTTTCAATTTTACGCGGATCGACCACAATGATTTGCGCCCCTTTTTGCTTCGCGCGGATGACACGGTTAGCAACGATAGGGTGTGAATCTGCCGGGTTATACCCGAACACAAACACTAAATCGGTATCCTCAATCTCGACGATTGAGTTGCTCATAGCGCCGTTACCGACCGATTGGTGCAGACCTGCAACCGATGGGCCGTGTCAGACGCGTGCGCAGCAGTCAACGTTATTGGTACCAATAACGGCGCGCGCAAACTTTTGCATAACATAGTTGGTTTCGTTGCCAGTACCACGGGAAGAACCGGTGGTCATGATGGCATCGGAGCCGTGTTTCGCTTTGATTTCACTCAGACGAGTACTGACGTAGTTCAGTGCTTCATCCCAGGAAACGTTTTCGAGTTTGCCGCCCTTCTGGCGACGAATCATTGGTGATTTGAGGCGCGGAGTGAGGATTTTAGTATCGTTAATAAAATCCCAGCCGTAGTAACCCTTCAGGCAAAGATCGCCCTGGTTGGTTTTACCTTGAGCTGCTTCCGCCTTGACGACTTTGCCGTTATCGACCACGAGATTGATTTTGCAACCCGAGGCACAATAGGGGCAAACCGTGACGACTTTTTTCATCAGTGTTGCTCCAGTCAATATTGCTTACCTTGCAACTTTCTATGCATTATCTATGCCACATAGAAAGAGTGGGAATTACAGGCATCTTACGGTGATAAAAGCAGCAAAACCCTGACGAAAAACAGGACATCGTCAAAAGTGACGTGTCGAGCGGAACACGGTTTGTGACACCGGTTGAAAATTCAGCATGGGTATTTATCTTTTGTGCGGCACTCCTTCCACAATCACCCACACTTACCCCATGTCTCTTTTCATCCTCCGGAGTTCAATAATGAAGCCTGCCATTTTGCTGGTGGATGACGATTTGGCGATCTGCGAGGTGCTGCGCGATGTGCTCAATGAGCACGTGTTTGAGGTGAGGGTTTGCCACTCCGGGAATGACGCGCTGATGGCGATTGCTCAGCACCCAGAAATCGCCCTGGTGCTGCTGGATATGATCCTGCCGGATATTAACGGGTTACTGGTGCTGCAACATATTCAGCGTCAGCGTCCTGATTTACCGGTAGTAATGCTAACTGGCCTTGGCAGCGAATCCGATGTAGTCGTGGGGCTGGAGATGGGCGCCGATGACTACATCGCCAAACCGTTCAACCCGCGCGTGGTGGTGGCGCGCGTTAAAGCGGTGCTACGGCGTTCTGGCGCACTGGCGGTGGAAACGACGACGACAAAAAGCAGCGGCCTGCATTTCAACGGTTGGCGGCTGGACACCGAACGTTGTCAGTTATTGAATGCTGCCCATGAACAAGTCGACCTCACCCAGGGCGAATACGGCTTACTGCTGGCATTAATGCAAAATTCTCGCAAAGTGTTATCGCGTGAACGACTGCTGGAGTTGACCCACAGCGAAAGCCTGGAGGTCTTCGACAGAACGATTGATGTGCTGATTATGCGCCTGCGGCGAAAAATAGAATTAAACCCGCATCAGCCCGCTTTAATCCGCACCATTCGCGGTATTGGCTATGTATTTTCGGCTGATGTTATTCAGGCGGAGAATAATGCGGCTTGAATTATAAATAATAAATGGGTGCTTAAGACTTTTCCCTTAATTCCTTCACAAGTTGGGCGGGGCGAACCCCGCCCGGATAGCTTTACTATTCGGAGCAGGCCAGCCTGGCCGCTACCTCCTGTTTATCATTCCTTATTTTCACTTCGCATAAATTACGGCGTGTTAATAAGGTAATTGCTATTAATGTTAAGCAAACAATTAATAAACATATGACAACAGTCTTTGTAGGCTTCATGCCTTTTTACTCCTTGCCTTGCGGCGAGTAAGAGGCTAACCTCAACTTGTTGGGAGTTGAGGATCAGCCTCGGGTTAACGTTAAAGTTGCCCGGGGCTTTCTTATTCTTAAAGTTTAAGAATATCCCTCACTTATGCTCAGGACAGAAAGCCCTAAGCACCCGCCGCATAGTTTACTGAGTTTTTATTTATTAGATATTAATTGCTAATGTAATTCATTTATCATGATTACATCGTTCTGGAATATCCCTCGCAAATAATCTTAATCATATTGATGTCGTGATTATTAGCGGATGGCTTAATAAATCTCAACTCCGCTCACTAATAAAACTCTGCAATTCCGTTAATGTTTTTGCGCCATCGATCGCATTTGCACATAACAAATTCGCGCGAGCGCAGGCGTGAGCTAATTTAAGGCTATCGACCAGCGGCCATTTTTCATGGCAGCCATATAATATTCCGGCGCAAAAAGCGTCACCCGCACCAACGCTGCCGACAATTTCCTCTTGAGCCAACATAAACGACGGCACCCATGTGCCTTCGCCTCCACGTTCTATGCCCCATGCACCTTCCGGGCAATGAATCACTACTCTTTGCTTCACACCCGATTCCAGCAGCAACGTTGCCGCTTGCGCAATATTTTCGACATGCGGTGCACCGTTAGCATGGCGGATTTCCAGCCCGCTAAACTCACCGGCTTCCAGTTCATTAATCACCAGGTAATCCAGCCAACGCAGGGCAGGGAGCACCATCGGGCGGTAACGCGGGTCGCCCTGACGCGACACTAAATCCAGCGAGGTTTCATAGCCTTGCAGGGACATCATGGCCAACAATCGGGCGCTGCGTGTGCCGTATTCCGCATCTTCCATATCAAGACTATCAAGCAGCAACAAATAGCCAAGGTGGAAGATTTTGAAGGATGTTTCAAGGCGGTCAAAGGCGGGTAAATCAAGCAAACGATTAGCGCCAGGCGAGTGGAAAAACGTGCGTTGCCCGCTCGGGTCGGTCATTACTTGCGACATCGACGTTGGCGCGAAAGTAGTGCGGTGCACATGCTGGCGATTGACATGATACTGATCCAACATGGCCATAATATAGTCGCCGTCATGATCGTCACCGACCAATCCCACAGCTTGCAGCGGTAGCCCGACATGCATTTTTGCCAGTGTCAGCAACACATTTAACGGCGCGCCGCCAGTTGAGCGTTCACTGTGAACGATTTCTGCCAGCCACCCGCGCTGCGGCCATTGCACAATTTGATGTACATGGTCGACCAACATATTTCCGGCGGCGATAATCCCGCTGCGCTCTGTCATAACCTCTCCTTACGCCTTTCCTGAACTGCCAAAAATCTGCATTTGTTGCGCGACGACATCGGTAATCGCCTCTTCAATACCCAGCAATAACTCGGCGAACTCGTCATAAATGGCGTGACGTTGATTCATGCGTTGCTCGATGGCACCGAGGGCCGCTTGCGACATGCCGGTATAGAAATTTATCTTGTGAATACCGAGGGTTATCGCTTTGCGAAAATCCTCATCGCTGATGCCTGAACCGCCATGTAATACCAGCGGCAGGCCGGTTTGTTGGCGAATCGCCGCCAGACGGTCGAAATCGAGTTTTGGCTCGCCTTTATACTTGCCGTGGGCGTTGCCAATGGCGACCGCCAGTGTGTCGATGCCAGTTCTGTCGACAAAATCACGCGCCACTGCCGGGTCGGTAAATTTGTTGCTGTCGGCCTCGCCATACAGCGCACCGCCTTCGTCACCGCCCACTGCGCCCAGTTCGGCTTCGACCGAGACCCCCACCGCGTGGCACATTTTCACCACTTCTCTGGTCTGGCGGACGTTCTCTTCATATTCAAGTGTAGAACCATCGAACATCACTGAGCTAAAACCGAGGCGTAAAGCGCGCACTACCGCTTCAAAATGCAGGCCATGGTCGAGATTGAGCACCAGCGGAATATCGTGGCGAGCTGCTTCGAATTTGACGGCTTCGACCAGTGATTCCAGCGACACATACTTAAAATGCACTTCGGCAATGTTGATGATAAACGGCGAGTTTTCTTGTTTTGCAGCGGCAAAAAGGGCGCGCAGAAAATGGCTGTCCAGAACGTTAAAAGCGCCGAGTGCATAGCCGTTTGCGCGGGCATGAGCCAGGCCATCTGCGAGCGATATCAAAGCCATAATAGTTTCCCCTGGTGTTGGGACAAAATGGTTGAAAATTAAAGGTATTGGCGATATTCGTTGCACAGCAATTGCTGGATTGGCGCGTCTTCAATGATGGAATTAAAGCGCTCAAGCGGTTTGAGAAAACGGTTGTCGCGGTCGTCATCATTGACCATCGACACTTCGCCAACCAGCACGTCGCCGTAACCCGCCTCTCCCCAGAAACTGTGGTAAATGCCGGGCACCAGGCAAATGCTCTCACCGGGTGACAGGCGCAACTGGCTGCCTGCGGCGTGAGTCTGGCGACAGCCATCGATAACCACAGTGACATCGCTGTCTTCGGTCTGCTCGAACTGATCGGAATTCCACAGTTCGACAATCAAATTACCGCCGCCGCGATTGATAATGTCCTCGCGTTTGCGCCAGTGAAAATGCATCGGCGTGAGTTGCCCTTCGCGCACATGGATGATTTTTTCGGCGTAGCATTTGGCATAGGGTGCGCCATCGGGTGAGCCGTTACGCAGGGTGAAAAGCGTCAGCCCCTGAGCCAAAAAATCGCTGCCGCCAAAAGCGGTCACGTCCCATCCCAGTTTGAGATTGAACACCTCTTGCCAGATTTGTTTATCCGTCTGCTGCCATTTAGCCAGGTTATACGAGGCGAATGGCGGCAAATGAACATCGTGCTGCATAAAGAAATGGCGTGTTTGCGCGAGGATCTGGTTTATTTCGGAGCGTTTCATTTTGTCTCCTTTCAACAACCCTCACCCTGGCCCTCACCCTGAGGGAGAGGGAACAGGTCGGTTTTCCCCTCTCCTTTGGGAGAGGGTTGGGGTGAGGGGAAAAGTTATTTCACCGTCCAACCCTTATACGTCCCGATATTATTTTTATCGATCATGGTTACTGGAATCAGCACCGGCTCTTTCGGCGCAGGCTTGCCTTGCAGAATGTCGTAACCAATCTCAACCGCTTTGGCAGCCATCACTTGCGGGTCTTGCGCAGGTGTGGCGACAAACAGCGTATTTCCGCCGCGTTTCAGGGCTTCTTCCGCATCAGGGCTGCCATCCACACCAACGATGAAGAACTCGTTGCGTTGGGCTTGTTTCGCTGCCAGATCGGCACCGATCGCTGTCGGATCGTTGATCGCAAACACGCCGTCGATCTTCGGATTTGCCGCCAGCAAAGAAGTCATCACTTCAAGTCCACCTTCGCGGCTGCCTTTGGCGTTCTGGTTAGAAGAAAGGATCTTGATATCAGGATGCTTTTTAAACTCGGTTTCGCAGCCTTCTACACGGTTCTGCACGGCGGAAACCGGCGGCCCGTTGATGATCACCACGTTGCCTTTGTTTTTCAGGCGATCCGCAATGTACTTACAGGCGATTTCACCCGCCTGAGTGTTGTTCGAGGTGATCGTCGCATCCGCCCCTTCCGCTGCCACGTCCACCGCAACCACCACGATCCCCGCGTCTTTCGCACGTTTCACCGCCGGGCCGATCCCTTTGGAATCCGCCGCGTTCAAAATGATCATGTCGACTTTGGCGGCGATAAAATTATCAATTTGAGAAACCTGTTGGCCGAGATCGTAACCGCTGGAAACCAGCGTCACTTTCACGTTATCTCCCGCAAGCTTACGGGCTTCCAGTTCGGCACCTTTGGTTATCTGCACGAAGAACGGGTTGGCGAGGTCACCCACCGTCACCCCGATGGATTTCAGCTCTTTTGCCTGAACAAACGGTACGGCGGCAATCATGAGTGCTGCAGCTAGTATCTTCAAACGCATGGTGAATCTCCTGTCTGGTTTTGTCGGATGACGCTCACGCTTATCCGACCTACGAAAGAGCATGGTTATCGGTTTGGTAGGGTGGATAAGCGATAGCGTCATCCACCGTTTACGTTATGCACTTTGATGGTGGCGGGTACGGTATTTGTCGATCAGCACCGCAATGATGATCACCGCACCCTTGATCACCAGTTGCCAGAAATATGAGACGCCCATTAGCGTCATACCATTGTTGAGCGTGGCAATAATCAGCGCACCGACCAGCGTGCCGGTAATGGTGCCAATCCCGCCGACGAAGCTAGTGCCGCCGAGGATCACCGCAGCGATAGCATCCAGCTCATAACCGGTGCCAAGATTGCCGTTGGCGCTATACAACCGCGAGGCGCTCATCACACCGCCCAGCCCGGAAAGCAGCCCGCTCATGCCATACACGAACAGCAACACCATCCAGACTTTAATGCCCGTCAGACGGGCGGCCTGCATGTTGCCGCCGACCGCGTAAATATGAACGCCGAGCGTGGTGCGCCGCAGAATGAACCAACAGACGACAATCACCGCCAGCGCAATCACCACCAGCCACGGAATCGGCCCGAGATACGCATTGCCAATCCATTCAAAATTGATATTCGAGTTAATCACCGTGGTGCCGTCAGCCAGCAAATAGGCCGCACCGCGTAATGCCGTATAGGTGCCGAGGGTGACAATAAACGGCGGTAATCCAGCCCAGGCCACCAGCATGCCGTTAAACAACCCAAGCCCGGTGCCCATCATCAGCGCGGCAGGAATCGACAGTGATTCCCAACCCGGCATGAGTGAAACCACCATCGCCGTCACCGCCGTGGTACCCAAAATAGAGCCAACGGAAAGGTCGATACCACCGGTCAAAATAATGAACGTCATCCCCGCCGCGAGAACGATATTGATCGACGACTGGCGGGCGATATTCAGCAGGTTAGATTCGGTAAAAAAGTTGGGCGTGATAAACCCAAAAATGGCGACGATCAGGATCAATATTGGCAAAATGCCGACGGTTTGCATCAAGTCGCCGAACAGCGCTTTTTTCAGCGAGGCAGATTTGGCGACTTGTTGTGGTGTGGTTGGGCTAGCCATGGTGAATCCCCTTTTTATGGGCATCTTCAACGCCCGTTGCCAGCGTCATAATATTCTCTTGAGTGATCTCGGCGGGGTGCAATTCGCCCGCGATACTGCCTTCGCGCATCACATAAACCCGGTCACTCATGCCGACGATTTCCGGCAACTCACTGGAGATCATCAGGATCGCCACGCCTTGTTTCGCCATCTGGCTCATGATCCGGTAGATCTCGCTTTTCGCCCCGACATCCACGCCGCGCGTCGGTTCATCGAGGATCAAAATACGCGGGCCGATCGCCACCCAGCGCGAGATCAGCAGTTTTTGCTGATTACCGCCGGATAACCCGCCAGCCCGCACTTGCGCGTGCGGCACTCGGATATTCAGCAGGCTGATAGCATCGTCAGAAATGGTCTGGGCTTTTTTGCGATCCAGCCAGCCGTAGTGTGCGTCGCGTTCCAGCGTCGCCATGGTGATGTTGTCTTGTGCGGCGAGTTCGAGGAACAAACCCTGCTCTTTGCGGTTCTCGGTCAGGAAACCGATCCCGTAGTGAATAGCTTCACGCGGTGAATGAATCTTCACCGGCTTGCCATCAATTTCGATGTTGCCGCCGGTCGATTTGCGCACGCCAAAAATCAGCTGTGCCAGCTCGGAACGTCCGGCACCCACCAGCCCCGCCAGCCCGACGATTTCACCGGATTTCACTTGCAGACTGACCGGCTGCACTTTTGCGCCATCCGTCAGGTGGTGAACGTTCAGGCGCACATTCCCCTGCGGAATATCGCGTTCTTTATTGAACAGATCGCTTAGCGGGCGGCCGACCATCATGCGCACCAGTTCGTTAGCGTTGAGGTTTTCACGCGTCAGACTGCCGACGTATTGCCCGTCGCGCAGCACGCTGACGCGGTCAGACAGCTCGTACACTTCCGCCATGCGGTGGCTGATATAGATAATCGCCATCCCTTCATCGCGCAGCCGCATAATCAGCTCGAACAGGCGGTGCGTTTCACGGGACGACAGTGCGGCGGTGGGTTCATCCATCACTAAAATGCGGCTGTTACGGTGTAATGCGCGGGCGATTTCCACCTGCTGCTGCTCGGCAATCGTCAGGCGCGAGACTAAATCGCTGGCCTTAAATTGTGCGCCGAGGCGGTCGATAACCGTCTGCGCCTGCATCAGCATCTCTTTGCGCTTCACTAAACCGGCGCGTGAAAGCTCGCTGCCGAGGAAAATATTTTCTGCCACGGTGAGGTTAGGGGCGAGCTGCATTTCCTGGTAAATCAGCGTGATGCCGGCGTTTAACGCATCTTTTGGCCCCTTGATGCTGTACGGTTCGCCGTTAATTAAAATCTCGCCGCTGGTGGCGGTATACGCCCCGGCAAGGATTTTCATCAGCGTGCTTTTACCCGCGCCGTTTTCCCCCATTAAGGCGTGTATTTCGCCGGGGAACACCGTTAAATCGACCCCTTTCAACGCAAAAAATTTGCCGAATGACTTGGCAATATTGCGCATCTCCAGAATGGGAACGTGACTCATGTCGCAGCTCCTGCAGGTAAGGTTTCGATTGCTGCCAGTTGAACACGTCTAAGTAAATGCAAAATGTCAGAAGTCGTTCATATTTGTCATATATCCACCCTCACCCCAGCCCTCTCCCTGAGGGAGAGGGGACCAATCGGTTTTCTCCCTCTCCTGGGGGAGAGGGTTGGGGTGAGGGCAAACCACACTGAAAATCATCACCGGAGCCAAATCATGCCTGCACCCCGCACACCGTTCCTCACCAGCGCTCGCGGACGCTTGCTGTCCTTTAACTTGCTGGTGGTGGCGGTGACCTTAATGGTGTGCGGTGTGGCAATTCTCGGCTTTAATCATGCCAGCCGTTTGCAGGAACAAGTGCAGGGGCAAACGCTCAGCGACATGTCCGGCAGCATGGAGTTGGCGCGGGATACCGCGAATGTGGCGACGGCGGCGGTGCGCCTCACGCAAGTGGTTGGTGCGCTGGAATATCAGAGCGAAGCGCAGCGTTTACAGCAAACCCAGCAGGCGTTGCAAAACTCGCTCAATCACCTGGCGAACGCGCCGCTCGCCAGCCATGAACCGCAGTTGGTCAAGCGCATCACCGAGCGCAGTAACGAACTGGAAAGCAGTGTTACGCGCATGCTGGAACTGGGGCATCGTCGCCATCTGGAACGTAATGCGCTGCTCAGTGCGCTGTATCAAAACCAAAGTTATCTGCATCATATTCAGGACATCAATGCCCGTGACGGACGGACGACGCCCGAAGCGCGGCTGTTAACGGAAATGGACCGCCTGATTCTGATTGCCATCCAAACCCCTTCGCCGAAAGCCACCGTGGTGCAACTCACCGAAGTCATGGCGCAGCTTCCGGCGCATGATGATTCACCGCTAGTTGATGAGATATTGCAGGAGTTCACCGCACATTTGCAGCAATTACTGCCACTTTCTCAGGCGCTGGATAACAGCGATTTGGGCATCTCGTGGTTTATGTATCACATCAAAGCGCTGGTGGCGTTTTTGAATGATGACATCAACCAGTACGTGCAAAAAGTGGCACAGGAGTCGCTCAACCGCAGCGAACAGAGCCATCAAGAGCTGCAATCGATGATTGCTTTTATTGGCCTGTTTGCCTTGCTGGCGCTGGTGATTACCGGCTTTGCGGGCTGGTATATCTATCGCAATCTTGGCTCGAACCTGACGGCAATTTCCCACGCCATGACACGGCTGGCGCGGGGGGAGCGCGATGTCAGCGTGCCTGCGTTGCAGCGCCGTGATGAACTGGGCGAGCTGGCGCGTGCCTTTAACGTGTTTGCGCGCAATACCGCCTCGCTGGAACACACCTCGAAATTACTGAAAGAAAAAAGCACTCAACTGGAAACCACTTTCCATGCCATGCGCGATGGTTTTGCGTTGTTCGATAACGACGGCATTTTGGTGGTGTGGAACCCGCAGTATCCGTTGCTGCTGGGGCTGGCAGCGGAACGTTTGCAGCGCGGGCAGCATTACATGAATCTGTTAAAACAGGTGTCGCCGCTCCAGGAACATATCCTTGAAAACCTCTCACGCCCGTTACCCAAACCACAAGAACTACGGCTTGCCGATAATCGCACTATCGAGCTGCGTTTTAGCCCAGTGCCGGGGCGCGGCATGGTGAACGTGGTGCTGGAGCGCACCGAGCGTAAAGCACTGGAAGAAGCACTGGTTCACAGCCAAAAAATGAAAGCAGTGGGGCAACTCACCGGCGGCCTGGCGCATGATTTCAATAATTTGCTGGCGGTGATTATCGGTAGTCTTGAGCTGACATCGGTGGATTCGTCAGATGCCACGCGCATTCAGCGTGCCTTAAAAGCCGCCGAACGCGGTGCGCAACTCACTCAGCGTCTGCTGGCCTTTTCGCGCAAACAATCGCTGCATCCTCATGCGGTGGCGATGAAAAACCTGCTGGAAAACCTCGACCCGCTGATTCGCCATTCACTTCCTGCGACGTTGACGCTGGAAATTGAAGCGCAGCATCCGGCGTGGCCGGCGTGGATCGATGTGAATCAACTTGAGAATGCGATTATCAATTTGGTAATGAATGCGCGTGATGCGATGGAAGGGCAAAGCGGCACGATTAAAATCCGCACCTGGAACCAACGAGTGGTGCGATCTGGCGGTGGCAAACAAGATATGGTGGCGCTGGAAGTGACCGACCGTGGGCATGGCATGTCGGCGGAAGTCAAAGCGCAAGCTTTTGAACCCTTCTTCACCACCAAACAGACTGGCAGCGGCAGTGGGCTGGGGTTGTCGATGGTGTATGGTTTTGTGCGCCAGTCCGGTGGGCGAGTGCAAATTGAAAGTGCGCCGGGACAGGGAACGTTAGTGCGCTTGCAACTGCCGCGTGCATCTGCGCAGGCCGTCAGTGAAACGGTGCCGCTAATGCTTGTGGAAAATCCGCTTCAGGACCAACTGGTGTTAGTGCTGGAAGATGAACACGATGTGCGCCAGACGCTGTGTGAGCAACTGCATCAACTGGGTTATTTGACACTGGAAACCAGCGACAGCCAGCAAGCGCTACAGTTTCTCAAAGAGGTGCCAGATATTCAGATTCTCATCAGCGATTTGATGTTACCGGGGCCGATGAACGGAGCCGATGTGGTGCAGCATGCGCGCGAGCATTATCCACATCTGACTTGCCTGTTGATCAGCGGGCAGGACCTGCGGCGTAGCGGGCAACAATTACCGCCGGTCGAGCTTTTGCGTAAGCCGTTTAATCAGCAAAAACTGGCAAAAGTATTACGACGTGTTACTCAACTTGAAGTATGACGGGTGAATTGCAAATCAATGAAAAGGTCAGTTCCAAACAATTGACTCTGAGTCCAGAAGCGGACATTAATAGAACGACCCCTTCCAGTATCCCAGGAGGAAGGGGTGGGTTTTGGAATGTAACTTAGCCGCCTCATTAAATGATATGCACCTCATTGAGCATCCTGTAGCAAGGACTAAGCCCCTCTGCAAAGAGGGGCTGACTTTGGTCGCTGTTTGGTGGATGACGCCTGCGGCTTATCCCCCCTACAAAACCCCCAAATTTTAATGCGCGTTGTTTGAAACCATTTGTTTTCGTAGGTCGGATAAACGCAGCGTCATCCGACATTCATGCCAGGACGCTGCTGAAATTACCCCTCTTTGCCCATTCCCGTTTGCTGAATCAACATCAATGACACACTATTAAACCAACGATGCGCAAGACTCTGGCGCGAGCTTGCCACTGAAATATCCGCGAGATTTTCCCGGTTCAACACTGCCGCTTTACCATCACCTTCAATCGATACGCGATACCAAACCCCTTGCGGGTGCAAATCTTTGGCCTGCGCCGTCGGGTTTAATGCCACCGGCCCGCCATGCTCTTTCGCTAAAAGCAACGAAGGCAGGCGCGTCACCACATTATGGTCGATGGACACCACGCGTCCGATAAGCGGTTGCCACTCGCCAGGTTGATAAATCCTGGCTGTTGCACCTACCCGTAAACGCGCCAGATCCTCTTCCCCGACCAGCGCTTTGACCCGCCAGCGATCGGCATTCACCAGCGTGGCGATATGCGTGGATGCTGAGATCCAGCTTCCAGGCTGCAAAGAAAGATCGCGATCTTCAATGCGCCCATTCGAGGCGGCAACTAACCGCAGGCGCAGCAATTCGCTATTCCCCGCGCTTTGTTGCAGTGAATACTGGCGTGCCATTTGATCCGCCAGCACCTGTTTGGCGGGGCCGTCTTTCTCCAGCCCTAATGCACCACGGGCGCTGTATTCCCAGGCGCGGCGCATTTCTTCCGCCTTACGTTGCGAGGTTTCTGGCAACGGCGCAATCAGCTCAAACAGCGGTTGCCCAGCTTTTACTTGCTGGCCGTCGGTGACAAAAACTTTCTCAAGGCGTGCGCTGTAGGGCGTGTAAATCGGTTGCACAAAACCGGCTTCCACTACACCTGGCAGGCTCACTTTATTTGACCACGGCACAAAAATAACCAGCAGCGCGGCAATAGCAATCAGCAGCAACCTGCGGCGATAAAACGGCTGGCTTTCCTCGCGCCTGGCCCAACAGTGTTTGATCTCTTTGATCATCGGTTGCACCACAAAAGTGACAATTTCTACCAAAAATAAAATCACGCCCAGCGCTTTAAAAAAGGCGTGATACACCACCACCGCAATGCCGATAAACAGCAGCAGGCGGTAAATCCAGGTGGCAAAAGCGAACAGCGTCAGAAAGCGCGCAAAGGCCGGAGTGACGTTATCGGGTGCGGGATCGTTAATGCCAAACAGGTGCCAGCGCATCGCTCGTTTTGCCCAGTTTCCGGCGCGTTCGTGCAGGCCGGGGAAATCGAGCATATCGCTGAGAATGTAGTAGCCGTCAAAGCGCATAAACGGGCTGGCGTTGACCACCACTGTCATCACCCAGGCGGTGGTCGCCAGGAAAAACAGCGCGTTTTTGATGCTGCCTTCCGGTGCGAATGACCACAGCAGCGTCGCCCATGCCGCCAGCACCAGCTCGGAAACAATCCCGGCGGCGGCGATTTTTAGCCGATCGCGCGAACGAAACAGCTTCCAGCTTTCGCCGGTGTCGGTGTAGGCCATCGGCAGCATCACCAGCAACGCAACACCCATATGCCCAACCCGCACACCGTGGCGCGTGGCGGTTAACGCGTGCCCCATTTCATGCCAGCATTTGGAAAACACCAGCGCGATAGCAAAGGCCGCCGCACCTTGCCAGCTCACCGAATTATGCAGCGTGGCAACCACGGTATCCCACTGGCGCGCCGCCAGCACAATGCCGGCCATCGCCACTAACAGCGTCAGCCACAAGAAAGTTTTGCTGAACAGCGGCTGCAACCACGGCAGCGCTTTACGCAGGGCTTTTTCAGGGTGAATCAACGGAATACGAATAAACAAATAACTGTGCAACAGCCATTTCCACACCGATGACGCCGGGCGATAACGCGCAGTGCGCAGCAATTGTTGCTGCTGCAAAAACAGCACAAACGCTTTGACGTCCTCTTCATCCACATTCAGCGTGGTGTGTTGATTAATCGCCTGTGCGATTTTTGCGGTATCAGCCAGTTGCCAGCGTTTGAGAATTTCGATTTCCAGCCAGCCGAGGCGGAAAAACAGGTTGCGCACCGGATCGGCCAAATGCCAGGCCGGCGAACCATCGCGGTTGCTGCCTGCGCTATTGAGGCGCAGTTCATCACGCAGCGCAGGCCACGGCGGCGCTGTGGCGGCACCGCTTATCACCAGCCGCTCCCGGCACGCAAGGTGGCGATAGGGCGGCGCAGCAACAGGTAACCGAGCATTGCCCAGTCACCGGTCACTCGCGCGGTTCCTTGTAAGCCAATACGCGCCACTTCTGGTTTACCTTCAAGCGTGCCGCGCAGCAAATAACTGGCCACGCCGTTGGGCGCTTCAACGGTTTGATAGCCTGCGTAATCCAGTTTCGCGCTAAAAGAATCGAGCGGGGCGACTTTCAAAAATACCGTCATCGGTGCGCCGCGATTCAGGTTGGTGGATTCGCTGACCGGTGCCCAGGCGCGTACGCCGAGGCTATTGGGGTCAGCCAGCAGGCCAATACGCTCACCCGTTTGCACCGGGCGGCCAGCCCAGTCGTCCGGGTCGGAATAGACGAAAACACCGTTGCCTGGGGCGCGAATCGTGAGTTTATCGATGTCACGGACTATCGACTCCACTTCCACTTTTTTCTCGCGCCATTTGCCTTCGGCCATCGCCAGTTCTGACTTGGCCTGTTGATCTTCAATCGCTTGCTGAGAAGCCTGATGCAGCGTGGTTTCAGCGGTTTCCAGCTCCGCCTGTGCCACCGCCAGCCGGTTATGCAGCGTGGTGTCGTCGAGAGTCGCCAGCACCTGGTCTTTCACTACATCGCTGTTTGGCAACACCACCATGCGCTTAATCACCCCGGAATCGGGCGCGGCAATCACTTCACTTTGCAGCGAGATAATTTCCGCTGGCACCAGCGTGTATTCGCGCACCGGAATACACAGCACCAGCAGCACTGCCAGCAGGATATAAGCGAGGCGGCGTCCGGTGTTGCGCTGCCAGAATTGCTTAAAGCGCGACGGGCGCGCGGTTAACGCCCACCAGGCGTAACCGTACAAACCGCTCAGTTGCAGCAGGGTAAATTCTGGCGATGCTGGAGTCAGCGAGGTTGGCCACGGTTCGTCGCGCCCTAAAAACCACAACGCGTGTATTTCGCCGTCGGCACCGGTGAGCGGCAGTACCCAAACCTGTGGCGGCAACCACTCGTTCCACAGCTTAGCCAGCGTTTCGCTTAATTGTGCGGGTGCCAGCGCCAGCACGCGGGCTTCCGGCGGTAAGGCTCGGCAATGTGGCGCAATTTCCTGCGCCACATCCGCCAGCCATAAGGCATACGGCGTGTTGTTGTCGGTATCGCTCAGCCCTGAATGGGCCACCAGTTTGGCGCGGTTATTGGGCGCAAGCGACAGCAGTGCGGCCTGGCGGTAATCCACCAGTTGGCGCGTTTCATTACAGATAGCAAACCCGAGTTCAGCGGCATTGCTGATGGTTTCGACTCGGGCGGCCAGTTGGTAAAAAGCTACACTGCTGGTCACGAATTGGCGGTCTCGCTTTTCAGGCAACGGTTTTCATCCGGCGGGCAAACCGCTACTGCTTGTCCGCTCATGCCGGGTAATACGTCGTCGGTTTTGTCCGGGAAGCGGGTTTCGATTTCGATGGTCTGGCTAACGGCATCCACTTTGCCGCTAATGTGCGTCACCGTGAGCGGGTATTGTTTGCCGGTTTCACCGACCGAGGCATTCAGCTGCGAGCCGATTTTTAGCCACGGCACCCAGCTTGACGGCACGTTTAACCGTGCGCGCAAAGTCCCGCTACCGACCAGATCAATCACTGGCGCACCCGCACCAATCCCCTGGCCTTCTTTGACATAGATTTTAGCGACGCGCCCATTGAATGGAGCCACGAAGCGGCACTGCGCCAGTTGGGCGTCAAATATCCCCATCTGGCCTTTGGTGCGGTTCACTTCGGAAGCGGCTAAACCCACTTCTAGTGCCGCAGCCGATTGTAACCCTTGCAGTTTGGCTTTGGCTTCATAGCGCAGTTGGGCGGCGTGAAACTCCGCTTCAGCGGCATTTTTGCGGGCTACCAGGTCGCTACAATCCATGTTCGCCAGCAGTTTGCCTTGCGTGACGGTATCGCCCAACTGGACGTTAATTTTCGCCATCCGCCCAGGAACCACGCTGGAAAGCGGGCTTTCACGATTGGCGAGTACCAGGAAGCGCACCGCAGCGGAGCCATCCGCGGCAAACGCGGGCGCGGATATGCAGGAAAGTGCGCAGATCAACCCGACCATCCATTTTTGTCGGATGACGCTGTTGTTTTTGTAGGGTGGATAAGCGTTAGCGTCATCCACCATTATTTTTGTCTTCATAAATACCTCATGGCGTCGCGGTCAACACGGGGGTCGCCCCGGCAATTCGTTGTAAATCGCTGGTAATCGATAACGTTGCCGCTTCGGCCAGGGCGCTGATAGAACGCGTGCTGGCTTCGTTTGGCAGATAACTCACGTACTGACGCGCCAGCACTTCGGCACCGGTGGCATCTTTGACACGCATCGTCCACACGCCTTTGCGCATGCCATTGTTGGTGCCGCCGCTAAAGCTCATTTGCAAATGGATACTGCTCGGAGACGGTTCCAGCGACAGGTGGTTCGCTTCAATGACCCGCCCGACGGATTGCTCGATGCTGCCACGCGAAACGCCTGCGGGCAGGCGTGTGACCTGAATCGACACCGGGTGTTTTTCAACAGTAATACCGGCGGCATGGGCAAATACCGCACTTTCTTGCTGGCGCAAACTGGTCTGAATTTGTCGCGATAAGCTGGCAACGTCGGTTTTTGTCACCTGATCTGGCAGCAAATCAATACCTACTGAGTTCAGCACTCGGCCATAAGCGGCCTGCGCTTCGGCATACGATGACGCTTCCTGGAAGCGGGAAACAATCGAACGCGCCTGGGTTCTTAATGTTTCCAAATCACTGGTCAGCGAGTTGTCCGATCCGGCGCGGGAAATACTCGCCAGGCGCTGGTCAACTTGCGCCGATTGCTCGGCAATCTGGAAGTCATAGGAGGCGAGTTTGTAGCGTTCGGTGGCGACACGCACCTGTGTGAGCACCGCCATGCTCAGCGCCATACGGCGGGCATCATCGGTTTGCGCGCGCGCGTCGTTGGCGGTGCTAATCGACGGAATGCTCAACAGTTTGAACAGGTTCATCGAAACCCCCACGCCACTCTCAATCCAGTTACTGTTGTAGAGATAGTCGTTGGAGTCGTAGTTAATCCCGGCGAACAGGTTCAGGTTCGGGAATAACGAGGCAATTTGCCGCTTGGTTTCGTAGCTGTCGATGCGTGTTTTGTAATCTTCTTCACGCAATTCAGGTCGGCGTTCCAGCGCCATTTGCTCGAGCTTATCGATGTTAGTCGGTGCCGGAGCCAGCGGCGTTGGGGTGTCTTGCAACACCAGCGGCGTGCCTGGCGGCAGGTTGATCAGCGCTGTCAGCTCGCTTTTCGCCAGCTCCATTTGCTGGCGTTTCTGGTTGAGCAACGTCATGCCATCCAGCAGGGCGCGTTGGTACTCCAGCCCTTCAACCGGTGGCAAAATCCCCGCCTGTTCGGCTTCGCGGGTTTTATCCAGCGCCTGGGCAATTTGCTCGGCCAGCGGTTGGGTTTCATCCAGCAAACGCTGCGCGCCCAGCGCTCGCCAGTAGGCATCACGCACTTCCTGGACGATGTTTTGCAGCACTTTGCGGCGGCGTTCTTCGGCGATGTTCACTTCATCCGCCTGCTGTTTAGCGCGGAAGTAGCTCATCCCGAAGTCGAGCACATCCCAGGAGAACGTGGCGCTGGCAAGGTAATGTGAGCGCTCTTCCGAGGTGGAAGGACGCAGGCTGATCACGCCATCGTCAATGCCCACGCTGGTGCCGCCCGAATCGTTATCACGCCAGCGATAACCGGCATCCGTCATCAGTTTTGGCAGCATGTCTTGTTGCGAGACATCCAGCAGGCTGCGTGACAGTGCGGTTTCCATCATTTTCAGGCGGTAATCGAGGTTATATTTTAACGCTCGCGCCATCGCGTCGGATAACGTCAGTGGGCCATGCAGGGCTTCCTGCCCGCGGTACATTTCCGCCCGGTCGCGATTCACGCGTGCGGTGATTTCATCCTGAGTCATCGGCTCCGGTTTCACCGTGCCACAGCCTGCCAAAACCAGCACCGCAATCAAACCGGCCACGGGTTTGATTAACGGTACGCCACGTTTTTTATATTGCGCCACCACGTATGCGTTCATCGTTGTTTTTTCCATCTTAAACAATTGCTCTCAGCCAGTTACCGGCGAGTGATTGTCGGGACTGTAATGTGCTTCCCGGACGCCAAAGTTTTTCTTTCAAGGGCTGCGAGCTGTGCCGATAAAGGCTGTGCTCCCAGGGTGATAACCGAAGGTTGTTCACCTGCTGATCGTTCCAGAGCGGGTCTTTCTTGTGCCATGGCGATGGGTGGGGTTGCGCTTCGTTCACTGTCTTGCCCGATGCCAAACGGGCCAAACGAATTCCCCAGTGAGTTTTGCCCCAGCCCGTTGCTTGCTAAACCAGGCAAGTCCCGTTGTTCACGGCTGTCGTTGTACCAGCGCGAGAACAGCACGGCCTGCTGCATCACTGGCGAACTGGCTTGTTCGATGCCGTAACCGATCGCGGCAAACTGGCTGTTGAGGCGAGTTTGCAGACCAGTAGCATCACTTTGTAAGTCATACACTAATGGCAGAATAAACAGCCCTGGCTGGTAGCTTTGGCGGTAAGGGGTCAGCAACTCGTCGTCGTCACGGCCAAAGATTTGCTCGCCATCACGGTCGTTGTTGTCATTGGGCATCGCGGTGACGCCATAAATGCGGATCGTCAGGCGTGCTTGGCTGGTGTCGCCATCGCTGTCGGTGATGGTGTAGACAAACACTTCGCTCAGAGTGGCGTTGACATCCAGTGCTGCCACACGTGGATCGGCACTGTTGACCTGATAGCGCCAGTTGCCCTGGCTATCTAAAAACAGCGTGCCGTACTGGCCGCTGCTGGTGCCGCCAATCGTCCCGGCCGCGCCAGTATTTTCTGACATCACACCCGTGACGGGGCCGTTGTCTGCGGCCCGGTCAGCACCGATGCGGTCGTCGTTAAACAGGTTACCGCTGACGTTTTGCTGGCCTTGATCCTGCAAGATTTCCGCGCTGTCATCGGTGGCGGTCGGCTGGTCGTTCACCACCGTAATGCGCAACTGCCCGACGTTGACGCCGTTCACTTCCACGGCGTAATCGTTGTGGGTGCTGATTTGGCCTGGCTGCGCCACCGCTTCGCGCAACACAAAGCGATAATCCAGATGCCCTTCGCCATCGGCTGCGCTGTAGTAAGCCAGCAGCGTGATGGTGCCGGTCACGGTTTCGATGGTGATTGGCGACAGCGGATTGAGCTGCAATAGCTGCTCGGCGGTGATCACCCGGCCCTGGAAAGTGAAGGTTTTCAGTTTATCGAGCGACAGCAAATCAAGCGTGCCGCTGACTTCCTGAGCGCCAGGGTCGAGCGGCGTCAGGCCATCTTCGCGCACCTGAATTTCCACCGACGGTGCTACCAGAATGCGCAGCGTACCGTTGGTTTCCCCAACGGCGTAACCGTCACTGACGGTGTAAGTAACCGCAGGCACGAAGCCATGCCAGTTGTTTACCGGCGTAAAGGTGTAGCTGCCATCGGCTTGCACCGTCAGGCTGCCAATGCCCGCCAGCAGCGCGGTTTCGCCCGCGTTGTAGCGCGTACCACCCACCTGGAACACGGAGATATGCAGCGGGTCGCCGTTCGGATCGCTGTCGTTAGTTAACAGATTTCCGGAGATCGGCGTGTTTTCCTGGGTGATCACCGCTTCCGGGTTAACGATCGGCGCGAGATCGGCGACGCGCACTACCACAGTGGCGGTTTCCAGAATGCCGCCGCTTAGCACGGTGTAGGTGTAGCTGTCGTTGCCGACATAACCCAGATTCGGCGTGTAGGTGATTTTTCCGTTTTCGACACTGACGGTGCCGTGGTTGCCCTGGCTGATGCTAACGATAGCGTTATCGTTGTTGCTGAAAGTGTCGTTTGCCAGCACATCGCTGGTCACCGAGCTGTTGCCGTTGACGGAAATCAGGTCGTTAAAGGCATCCTGAACTGGCGCGATGGTAATGCTTAACGAGGAACTGGAAACCCCGCCGTCGTTGCCGTCACTCATGTCGTAACTCACCACCGGCAGGGTGCCATTCCAGTCAGCGACCGGAACGAAAGTCCAGTTGCCGTTGGCGCGTAACGTCAGTACGCCCATGCCGCTTAACGTCACCACGCTGCCTGGCGCATACACGTTGCCGTCAATAGTAAAACGGGTGACGTGAAGTGCCGCAGCGTCGTCAGGGTCGGCATCGGTGTCGTTAGTCAGCACGTTGCCGTGCGCCACGGTGTCTTCCAGCGTGGTGTTAATGTCCGGGTTGGCCACTGGTGCGCTGTTGGTGATTTGCACCGTCACCGTGGTGGTTTCCAGCTTGCCGCCGCTGGTGACGGTATAGGTGAAGCTGTCGCTGCCAACAAAACCCGCCACCGGGGTGTAGACGATTTTGCCATCGACAATGCTGGCACTGCCGTGCGCGCCGCTGCTGGTGGCGGTAATCTCACGGTCGCCATTTTCGAAACTGTCGTTGCTCAGCACGTCGATAGTGACCGGCTGCCCCGCGTGGGTGCTGGCGGAATCCGGCGCAATATCATCGACCGCTGTGATTTCCAGCGTCAGCGTGCTGCTGGCAGTGCCGCCCGTGTGGCCGTCGCTGATCTGATAGGTGATGAGCGGAATCGAGCCGTTCCAGTCGCCAACCGGCACAAATTGATAGCTGCCATCAGCGTTTAATGTCAGCTCGCCAATGCCGCTAATGGTGACGGTTTCGCCCGCCAGATGCGCCACGCTTTCACCTGGTAAGGTAAAGCTGGTGACGCGCAACGTGTCCTGCACCGACGTGTTGTTATCAGGATCGCGGTCGTTATCCAGCACGTTGCCGGTGATTGTCGAATCTTCGTTCACCGTCTGTGTATCAGGGTTAGCGATGGGTGCGGTGTTCTCGACGGTGACAAACACCGTGGCGGTTTCTGTCACGCCGCCGCTGGTGACGGTGTAGGTGTAGCTGTCAGTACCAACAAATTCCGGCGACGGCGTATATGTCACGTTGCCGTTCGTGCCAATAGTGACGGTGCCGTTTTGCGCAGCGCCAACGAGGGTGACAGCGCGATCGTCATTCTCAAAATTGTCGTTGGCGAGCACGTTGATCGTCGAACTGCCTCCGGCGTGAAGAGTCGCAGTGTCATCAGCGATGTCGACCACCGGATTCACCGTAATATCCACATGCCCGACGGCGGTTGCGCCGCCGTTATCATCGGTCACGGTGTAAGTGATTTTTGGCACGTCACCGTTCCAGTCCGCCAGCGGCGTGAAGGTGTAGTGGCGGTCATACGACAGCGTAAAGGTGCCGACGCCCGGAATAATGGCGCTGGTGGTGCCAAAATTGCCGATCAGGAAATCATCGCTAATACCGTCGACATGGAATGACGTCACCCGCACTACGTCGGAATCGACATCGCTGGCAGTCAGCAAACCGCTCAACGACGTACCGTCTTCATCCATCGTCAGTTCCATATCTCTGGCGGTTGGCGCGGTGTTGGTGACTACTACCGTGACGGTGCTGGTTTCGGTAATTCCGCCGCTGGTCACCGAATAGCTAAAGGTATCGGTGCCGACAAATCCTGGCGGTGGGGTGTAGCGAATGGTGTTATTAGACAATACTTCTACGCGCCCAAGCGTGGTGCCGTCACTGCTGGCGGTCACGGTTTTGGTGTCGTTGCTGAAGCTGTCGTTATGCAGTACGTCGATGGCGACCGGGTTATCGGCATGCGTGGTGGCGTCGTCCGGCAGAATATCGGCCACCGGCTGGACAATAATCACCAGGTTGCGGGTGACCTGGCCGCCGTTGTTGCCATCGCTGACGGTAAAGGTGACAGGCGGTACCTGCCCGTTCCAGTCCGGCACCGGAACGAAGGTGTAAAGCCCGTCGCTGTGGATGGTCAGCGTGCCTTTTCCTTCAATCTCGACGGACTCATCCGCCGCATAGACTACGCCGTCAATCGTGAAGTTGGTGACCGTCAGCGTGTCTGAATCGGCATCGCGCGCGCCATCCAGCAAATCGCCATTAGTAATCGTTGTATCTTCCGGGGTTCGCACTACCGAGTTGCGCGGTTCCGGCAAGGTGTTGGTCATGGTGACGGTGACGGAGGCGGTTTCTTCAATGCCGCCGCTTTTCACCGTGTAAGTAAATACATCGTCACCGACATATCCGGCATTCGGCGTGTAGACCAGTTTGTTGCCGACAAGAGTGACGGTGCCATGCGCTGCCGAGAATACGGTCTGCTGGATGGCCGCATCGGAGTTGCTGAAATGGTCGTTAGCTAACACATCAATGGTCACTGGCGTACCGGCGTGGGTGGTCGCGGTATCGTGGGTAATGTCGACCATCGGGCGCACGGTGATGTCCAGCGAGCTTTCGGTTGGCGGCACGCTGGTGTTATCGGAAACGTGGAAGGTGATGGTCGGCACTTTGCCGTTCCAGTCTGGAACGGGCGTAAAGAGGTAACTGCCATCGGTATTTAGCGTGAAATCGCCTTTGCCGGCGATAGTCACTTTTTGCCCGGCGGCAAATGTCCCGCTGATACCGTCAATCTGGAAATCGACCACATGAAGCGGGTCGCCGTCCGGGTCAATAATCAGGTGTAAAACATCGCCGCTGGCTGGCGTGTCTTCATCGGTGACCGCGAATTGGTTGGAAGCGTCTGGCGGGGTGTTAGTCATAAAGATAAACACCGTCGCGGTTTCCGTCACTCCGCCGCTGGTCACGGTGTAGTTGTAGCGGTCGCTGCCGACAAAACCCGCATCCGGGGTATAAATCAGCTTGTTGTTTTGCCCGAGCGTCACGGTACCGTGTTGTGGCTGAGTGAAACTGGTCACGGCTTGATCGATATTGCTGAAGGTGTCATTTCCCAGCACATCGGTGGTGATCACCGTGCCAGTGTGCTCGATTTCGACATCGTTTTTCGCATCGTCAACAGCGGCGACGTGGATACCGAGCACCGCACTGCTGTCGCCGCCCATATTGCCATCGCTGACCACATAACTGACGGCAATGTCACCATGCCAGTCACCGCCGGGCGTATAGAGGTAACTGCCATCGGCGTTGATGAGTAAGGTGCCGTGGCTGCCCGTCAGTTTCACGGTGGTACCTGCTGCGTAAGTGTTGCCCTCAACGGTGAAATTCTTCACGGTTAAGGTATCGACTGCGCCATCGGGGTCGCTGTCATTGGTGAGCACGTTGCCGAGGGTTAACGGGCTATCTTCGTCAATCGACAGGTTATCGGTGACGCCAGTTGGAGCCTGGTTGGTGACGTTAATCGTCACGGTCGCGGTTTCGGTGATGCCGCCGCTGACCACGGTATAGGTGTAACTGTCGGAGCCGACATACCCGGTATCTGGCGTGTAAGTCAGCACATTGTTGACTAACGTCAGCGTGCCGTGCGACGGCTGCGTCACGGCGGTCACGGTTTTATCGCTATTGCTGAAGGTGTCGTTGAGCAGTAAATCGCTGGTGTTATTCACCAGTGGCACATTGGCGTGGGTGGTGAAGCTGTCGTTGGCGGCGTCGGTCACTGGCGTCACCGTCACGGAAAGCCTGGCGGTATTCGACCAATGTGACGTCTGGTCGCCGTCTTTGGCGAAATCGAAGAAATTCACCCGCCCATTCGTCACCCCTGCGCCTGACGACGAAGTATCGGTGGTATCCGAGGCGCGCAGTTGCAGGCCGCCACTCACCGGGCCGTTGTAATCGCCTAATGGCACAAAGCGCAGTTGCGTGGTGCTGGCGAGAACCAGCGCGTTGCTGGCGCTGACATCTGACGGGATCGTCAGCCAGTTGCTACCATCGGTGCTGTATTCCCAGTGGCCTTTGCTGGCGTCAGTGTCGTCACCATAAATGGCGATAAACCCCAGTGCGCCGCTGGCGTTTCCACCGCCTGCAATAGCGGTCTGGTTGTCTGTGGCATCACCATAAACTGACTGGAAAATTTGCCCGATGGTTTGTGGTGTCGGGGTGTCTTCGGCAATGGTGACGGTGGTGTCGCCAAGAGTTGGGCGGTCATTAATATTGGTGACCTCTGTGCTTAGCGTGATGACGGTTTCACTGTAGATCGAGGTGCCGCCATGCCCGCCTGTGGCATCAATATTAATTTGCTCGCCGTTGTCAGGCAGCGCAGGTGTGCTGGAAACATCGCCATTGGCGTTGGTTTCCACTAAACGCACACCGAGTGTTACCGGATCGCCGAAATAGTTGGCTGCCGGAACAAAACGCAGCGAGGCGCTGGCGGTAAGCACCAGGGCGTTGCTGTCGCTACGCGCCCCAACGTTCTGCCAGCTGGTACCGCCATCAAGCGAATATTGCCAGTCGCCCTGCGCGGTATTCGGCGTGTGGCTGGTAATCGCCACACCATAGAAGCTGTCTGCGCTGCTACCGCCGCCCACGCCAACGGTGCCGTCGTTATTGATGGTGTCGCGTTCATCGTTAAAGAAATCGAAGAACAGGTCGTGAATGTTGCTGCCCGCAAGCGAACTGCCGAGGGTATCTTCTTCAAGCGTCGGGATGGTGACGGATGGCGTGCCGACCACCTCTGGCGCATCGTTCACCGCATTGACCGTGAAGGTAAATTCACGCGTGGTGATAAGCGCAGATGGGTCATCGCCTTCTTCGTATTCCACCTGTCCTGGGTCTTGATGCGGGTCGTTGCCACTTCCTGGCAGCGATCCCGGCCTTGAGCCGGAATTGCCGTGGTCGTTAACCGTTACCTTGACGCCGAAATTGCCGTTCCAGTCAGCCGCCGTGGCGCTGCCATCTGCGTCAGGCAGTGTGACTCTCAGCCCCGCCAGATAACTGTTAATTTGCGTGTAAGAACCGTTGAACGTCAGCGTGTCGGTGCCTGCTCCCGTGAATGTTCCGCCGCTACCGGTGGGGGCCACAAACACAAAACCGTTCGGCAGTTTCACGGTGACCGTCATGCTCTGGCTACCCGCATCCGAATCACTGATGGTAATCGGCGGCAGCGTCACGGTGGCACTGTTTTCATCGGTATTCAGTACTGGATTTTCACCGAGCTTGATTTGTGCCGGGTCGTTAACGCTGCTCTGGAAAATAGTGCGGTAAGTGGAGGCTACGTTTTGCCCCAGCCCGCCGGGAATCGCGGCGTAAGGGCTTATCACCGTGTTGGGGACTTGCGAGGTGCCAACACCGCCAGGACCGATGTTATCGCCGCCGTTTGCGGAGCTGGTCAGGTTGCCATTGGCATCACGCACGCGGTCATCAACAATCACTTCAACGCGGAAATACTGGTCAGCATCGTCAAGAATCGCCCCGCGCATAGTGACTTGCAGTTGCGCGAGGTAAGCGTTGATTTGCGCGACGGTACCGGTTATCACCAGCGGCGCGTTTTGCCCGTTGGAGGGCGGCGTCACGCCGTCCTGGCTGGTGTTCTGGATAAACACGCCAGAGGTGGTGTTGAGCGACGAAATGGTAATCGCCGAGTTTTGCTGATCGCGATACTGCGACACGCTCAACGGGTTGCCGTTTTCATCGGTGATGCGTACCGTCACCTGTACGATGTCGTTTTCACCTGCCGCAATACCGCCTGCATCCGCAACATCCGGGTCGCCAATCACAAAGCCGTCGACGTTATTGCCGCCCGGCGCGTTGTTGTCGAGCAGAATGGTGTCCGAAGGCGCGGTGATGGTTGGCGGGTCGTTCACTGGCGTAATCGTCAGCGCTATTTGCACATCGGCAGGCGGCAGGCCACCGGTGTCGCCGACGCTGGCAGTGCTGGTGTCGAGATGAACATTCAGCGTCACATCGCCTGCTGCCGAGCCGTTCTGGTCGTGGTTGGCATTCAACGCACTTTTGTAGGTCAGGCCGTTGGTCGGGTCGTTGAGCAAGGCCTGAATTGCGCTGGCGGTGCCGGTCAAAATCAGGGTGCCGGAATTATCGCCCTGAATCGTCACACCGTTAATTTCCAGGTTGCTGTCATTGGCAGCACCGCCAATCCCCAGTTGCCCCTGGCCGACCGTCAGCGTCACCGTCACCGGTTTGCCAAAGGCGCTGGATTCCACGTCAGTAATGACGAAATCACCGCCAATCCAGGTAGCTTGATCTTCAAAGGTGTTTTTGTCGCTATCGGTGACGACCAGCGTGCCAGGGTCGTTGACTTCCGAGGCGTTAATCGCCACCTGGTTTGCCGAAATATTGCCGTTATTGGCGGGGACGCCATCCTGATACCAGTCGTAATTGACGTTATCGACAGCGCCTGGCAGCGAGCCGGTTGCCGGGTTAGTCGGCTGGTTGACCGGCCCGCCGTTGGCTGAGCCATTGAGCTGACCATTGCCGGTACGCAAGCGGTCATCGGTAATCACCTGCACCTGATAAACGGTGTTGCGGTCATCAGGGAAGGTGACGGTCAAACCGCTCAGCGCACTGTTGATCTGCGCGACAGTCCCGGTGATCACCAGATAACCGCCGTCGCCGCCGGTAATCAGTGCGCCACTTGCACCATTGGCCGCCAGCCTGATGTTGTTGTATTCGCTTTGGCTGAACGCACTGCCATCGTTGTGTAGCAGGCGCACGGTGGTCTGGAGAATATTGGTCGCGCTGCTGGTGCCAGTGATATCCGGGTCGGCAACGGTAAATCCGCTGACCGCATGGGAATTGCCACCGATGTCAATTGGCCCGGAAGGGGCGGTGACAGTGGGTTTGTCGTTTGCCGGAGTAATATTAATCGCGAAATGATTAGCGGCTTGTTCTTTGTCACCATCAGACAGCGTGAAGTCGAAACCATCGGCATTGAGGCCGTCGCCGCTGATTTCATCGCCGTCATTCAGGTAATAAATATAACCGTTGTTAATGTCGGCCTGCGTGAAGGTTGAGCCATTGCCGATGGTGCTAAAATTCACGCCGTCGCGGGAAAAGGCCAGATGCCCGTGGTCCGGTGAGTTGGTGACGGTAAATTGCACCTGCTCAGGGCTGCTGTCGGGGTCGTAAGCCTGCAACTGCGAGCCATTGATTTGCACATAGCTGCCTTCAACCACTGTCGCCGGGTTGTTGGCCGGTTGGCCGCCGAGATTGTTCGGTGAATCTGGCGGTACCACAAGTTCCGGGCTATCCGGCGTCTGGGGGATTTTCGGCCCATCGTTGACGTTGGTGATGGTGATGCCCACCGTGGCGTTGGTCGCCGACTGCATGCCCCAGCGGTCCACCGCATAAGCCACAAAGCTGGTGCTGCGGACTTCAGATCCGTTGCTGACAAAGCGCAGGCCGCTGGTGCTGTCGTTTTTCAGCAAACTGGCATCGAGCTTTAAGGTGCCGATATCTGCATCAGTGATCGTCACCCAACTGGTGCCGTTAAAGTATTGCAGCACGCCGCCGGTCGGCAGAGTCAGGAAGGCAAACTTCAGCGCCCTGTCGCCTGTGAGATCGTTATTGTAAGCGTAGTTATTGTCGTTGCCGTTGATCGTTGGGCCATCTTCCCACGGTGAGCCGCTGTTGGCGTCATCTGGGTCGCCCAGTTGCAGCTGCGAGTTGGTGATGATCACCGTTTCGCCTTCTGCCAGCACGGTGTTGGAAGAACCAGCAATCACCGGCGCGTCGTTCACCGGTGTGACGAACACTTTCAGTTCCGGGTTCCAGGTCACCGCCATTGGGTTGCCGGTGCTATCGAGCGTGACTTGTCCTGCGGAAACCGAAAACTTGCCATCGAAGTGGAAGTTTTCGCCACCGTCATGGCGAACGCTGATTAACCCGTTGTTCAAATCGGCCTGGGTAAAGGTACCGAAAGCGTTGATCACCGTGTAACCGCCGTTGCCATCGCTTTTCAGGATGGACAGGCCGGTTTGCCCGCTGCCGCTGCCCAGGAAGGTATAGACAATTTGCTCGGGCTGAACACCCGGAACCACGTAACTCATGCCCGGCGTGGCATCGCTAATATTACCGGTGCCGGAAAGGGTCAGTGAGCCGCCTTCCAGAATAATGCCATGCGCCGCGCCATTGGGGTCATCGCCAATATAGCCAGAGCTGGTACTGTCCCCAGAAGTATCCAGCGGCGGGACTTGATCCGGTGGCGGGTTGTTGGCCAGCGGCACCAGGCCAATGGTGAAGTCGAAATGGGTCAATTTGGCATCGGGACTTTCGCTGTCCCAAATCCCGCCCTGGCGCGTGAAAGTGCTGCCGTCGGCGTTCCAGCGCAGAGCGGTGGAGTGGTCGATGACGCGGAAACTAAATTTGTCGATGCCATCGATGGGCGCGTTCAAATACTGGGTATAAACCACCCGTCCTTCCACCACGTCTTCCATGGTGAAGGTGTCGCCGTTCTGCATGCGCGCGCCGTTCAGCGTCAGGTAACCGTGTGTTAGCCCGTCAACGTTAACCACAAAGCTGACGCGGTCTGGTGGGGAGTCCTCATCGATGCTGGCGAGCATTTCTGGCATCAGCACCACGCTGTCCGGCCCATCCGCCACATCGGCGAGCAGGGTGGAATCCGGATTGAGAGCCGGGTCGTCATCCACCGGCTGGATAGTCAGCGCAATCAGCGCATCGCTGCTGGCAGGTGTTGCGGTGCCGCCGCCCTGGTCGGTGACGCGCACGCCGAAGGTGTCTTGTGTAATGCCTTCTTCGCCGTTGTTTTCATAGGTCAGCAAGTTGCGGTCGTTATAACTGATCTGCTGTCCCTGAATCACCGCCACACCATTAAAATAGAGCGTGCCGTGAGTAGGCAGCGCCGTAATCGTTAAGGTGAGTTCGCCGTCCTGGGTATCGCCACCGCCATCGGCGACAATATATTGCCCAACGTTGCCGGTGTTGGCCGCGTTGGCAGGCTGCCCTTCAAAGACAATCCCACCGCCTGAAACGGTTGGCGGCTGATTTTCAGGGGCGATTTCCAGCGTCACTTTCACAGTGTCGGAAAGATTAATTGGCGTTGCGCCGTCGTTCACTTTGGCGGTGAAACTGTCGGCGGTGTTTTGTGCACTGCCTGTTGCAGTGTGGACATACACCAGCTTGTTATCGCGCACATCTTGCTGGGTAAATACCGAACCGACCCCCAGTCGCGTGCCGTTTAAGGTCAGATAACCGTATTGCGGCATCTCGGTCAGGCTGTAGACAATTTGCGAGGCACTTTGCGCACCCGCGGCTAATTCTGGATCCAGCGCTGCGAGCGTGGCTTCGGTAATCACGGTTCCCGCACCGTTATTTTCTGGCACGATCAAGGTGCTGTTATCCACCACCACCGGGTCGTTGGCAGGTGTGACGGTGATATGCGTTACCAGGCTGTCGTTGCCGGACAGCGTCAGGATATAAAACTGCACGTCGGTTGTGGCAGATTGCTGGCCGAGTTCGCTATCGCTGGCGGTAAATTTCAGCGCGTTAAGCCAGGCTTGCGCATCCGCCACCGAACCGACGAACTCCAGCGTTTTCCCCGCCGAGCTACCATTAACCAGATCGCCTGCGGCACCGTTGGTCAGCGTGACACTGATGGCAACTTTTTCATCACTGACATTCAGTGTTAAGCCGCTAAAGCTGCCGGTTTCCGCACCTGGGTGCAGTACGCTGGGTTCGGAAACCACCATGTCCGGCACGCGGGTGGTCAGTTCAGGTGCCTGCAAAACGCCGTCGTAAGCCAGCTCGAGCGAACGGGTTTCAATCACCCCGGTGTGGGATTCCAGCGTCCAGTCGGCGGCTTTTAACGCGCTGCCGGTTTCATCACTGGATGCGGCAACATCTGCGTGGGTGTAATCCGCCATACGCGTAATCAGCGTGGTGTCTTGCGCCGTGACGTTGCAGCCATACAGCAAAATATCGCCGTCAGTCGTCAGCTTTTCGCCAAGTTTTTCTAATTGCTGCTGGTACTGCGTAATGGTCTGATCGTTAAGTTTGTCGCTACCCAGGGTGATTTCATCGCTGGCACCGTGGCTGATGATATGAATCGCGGTGATATTTTTATCGTTCTTAAGCGCTTCATTAATCTGTTCCAGCCCGGAATGTTGTGCGTCGAGCACCACCACGCGGCTGCCTTCCGGCAATTGATTTACCAGTGATTGCCAATTCTGTACATGGCTGTCGACCACATACACTTCATGTGCGGCAGGGGCATCGGTAGGCGCAGGGGCGGTTATTGACGCAGGCGCTGGCACCGGTGCTGGTGGCACAAACACCGCTTTTGCGGCGTCAGGGGCGTTGTCATGATGCGTGGCATCTAATGGGTTATCTGCATGATTAGCGCTTTCAACGGCTGCCGCACCGTCGAATAACTGGCGTGGCTCAAGAGCGAAACGGTGGTGACGAGGGCGGGTGGGATTATCGTTTCGAGGTCTGGACATGGCATTTACTCTTGGCAACTTCAGCGTCATTAACATCAATGATACATGCAAGTTACATAATATGTAGATGCTCTATGTCCTTATTACATAATATTTACGAATGTTTCTGCGATTATTCTTATATTGATTAGCCATGTTTATTATATGGTTTTTAACTGCTGGTTAAGATATTTAAGCCAGGATAAAACGCTAAATTAATGACTACGATAATAATAAATAACCGTGCCGTTACTATTGTTGCTTGATTATTACGCAGGGTTGAACATCGATTAAGCGATCATTTTTTGTGGGCTGGTGGAATAAGAAACATAAGATTGGCGAAATAAGAGACAACACTTGCGTGTGGCTAATGAAGTATCACGGAGGGCGTAAACGGTGGATGGCACTGGCGCTTATCCGCCCTACGGTTTTTTTGTAGGTTGGATAAGCGCAGCGTCATCCGACAAAACTAAGCAGGGATTACGACTGGCTTTGCGTCGAGGTTTTTAATACCACGCTTTGATTGTCAATCTTCGCGCTACGTTTTAGCGCATACCCCACAGCGAACACCACGGTGGCACAACCGAGGAACAGTAAGCGGCCCCACATTGGGTTAGGAATTAACACCATCAGTGACAAGCCTGCTGCCATGTAAATCGTCAGGTCGCCCAGCTTGTTACGCTGCATGCGGTCTACGATGTCTTGTGCGTCATCTTCTACACACTCGGTTTCCACATCCTTAAAGAACGCATCAGTCGCGGCGACATTTTTGTCGGCTTGTGGCTTATACAGCAGCGCAGTCAGGCAGAAGAAGCCACCCGTCAGCACCAGATGGGCGACGATAGGAATGATGGTTTTCAGCTCGCTCACTTCACGGCCAGTCAGTTTCTCAACACCAAACCATGACATCACGTACTGCGGCGTGAATACATCAACCACCATCCAGGAAACGCCCAGACCAAAGATTACGGTAGCCCACGGAGCCCAGGAAGGCGTTCTGCGAATCAGCATTCCGAAGAACAATGGCACCAGAATCGGCGATTGCAGCAGCGTGGCAACCTGCATCATCAGGTCGAACAGGCTGAGGTGCTTGAGCGAGTTAAAGAACTGCGCCATGAAGATAACCAGCAAACCGTTCACCAGGCAGGCGATTTGCCCGGCACGCAGTTGCTCTTTATCCGTCGCTTTGCCTTTGCGCACAATCGTTGCGTAGAAGCTACGCACGAAGATACCGGAGTTACGGTTCAGCGCAGAGTCCATCGACGACATGGTGGCGGCAAACAGGCCGGCCATCAGCAGCCCAACCGTTCCCAGCGGCATCGCTTCACGAGCAAACACCAGGTAAACCGCATCACGGGCTTTCGCGCCCAGCTCAGGGTATTGCGCGCCCGCATCAGGGTAAATAATCGCGGTGGCCCACGGTGGGATAAACCAAATCACCGCGCCAATCAGCATCATCAGCAGCGCCATCAGCGCCGCTTTGCTGGCGTTTTTGGAGTCCTTAGCATTCAGGAAGCGGTAGGATTCCTGCATGTTGTTGATACTTTGCAGCTGTTTGACTACGAAGAACAGGAAGGTGCCAACCATCAGTAACGGGTAGTTCATGTCCGGGCCGGTGAAGAAGCCAGACGGGAACTCAGTCACGATATTAGCCGGACCGCCTACAGTCCACAGAGCCACAAGGGCGCAAGCCACGGAAATAACCGCGATAACCAGAGTTTGAATAAAGTCGGATGCCACCACGCCCCAGGCACCACTCAGCATGGAGATTGCCAGTACCGCCAGGCCAGTAATCCAGATAGTGGTAACAATGTCGGCGTTAAATACTGCGGAGGCGAAAACACCGAGGCCGTTCAGCCACACGCCAGCGTTAATTACGCTCAGAGGAATAATGACCCAGGTAAAGAATTGTTCGTTGACCGGGCCAAAGCGGCGACGTACTGCTTCGGTTGGGGTATCGACACGCATTTGACGAAAACGACGCGCGAAATAAAGCCACGCAAATAAATAGGCCACCATGTTGCCAATAAACACCGCCAGCACCGCAAAACCATCCGTAAATGCCTTGCCTGCCGCACCAGTGAAGGTCCAGGCGGAAAACTGCGTCATAAACGCGGTTGCCCCAACCATCCACCACAGCATCTTGCCACCGCCGCGGAAGTAGTCACTGGTACTGTTATTGGCCATTTTTTTGAATAGCAGACTAATGGCGACCATTAATAAGAAATAACCCGCTATTACAATGTAATCGTAAGACATTGTAGTTCCCTATGAGTTATGCCCCTGATACTTCAAGATAGCAATAATGCCATTTGAGTTATTGTGGGTTTTGTTTGAATTGGAAACATTAAACACTCGATTTACATATTTTGAAATATCGTTTTAATATTTATGTGAAATATATGGTAACGATCATGTTTTCGTCTTCAAATGTCCAAAAATAGCTATTTAGCGAAATGATTAATAAAAAGGAGGGGGGAATTAGCGTTAATAAATATCGTGAATGGGGAGGGGTAAATTGAGAATACTCCGCTGTTGAGATGCGGTGACTTTCCCTATCGTTTTCGGAGTTAACATACCATCAGGCTGGCTTATGAATCGATACTCCACCATGCTGCTGCTCGGTAGCCTGACCATGACCACATTTGTCCACGCCGATGCGCTGGATGGTCTGTTTGATAATTCCATTGTCGGCTCTATTTCACAGGCAATTAACGATGCTTATAAGCCGAACAATAACAACGACGACGATCGGCGTTGGGACGACGAAAATCAACGCCGCAACGATGACGACCGACGCCAGTACGAAGACCGCCATCGACAGTTAGAAGATCGTCGCCGTCAACTCGATAACCAACAGCGCCAGTTAGACGACCAGCGCCGCCAGCTCGAAGAAGACGAACGCCGCCTGGATGATGATTACCGGTAGTCTGCGAGCTGGGTTCTGGAATGAGTGTTTGCCGGGCATTTTTCGATTTTGTTGTGTTAGGTTGCGATGATTCTCGGTGGATGACGCCTGCGGCTTATCCCCCCTACAAAACCCAACCTCAAACCCAATCGTAGGTCGGATAAGCGCAGCGTCATCCGACTCCAACACAGGTGCGAAAATGCCCAACTATCGCCGCATGCGGGTCAACGGTGGAACGTGGTTTTTCACCGTCAATCTGCATGACCGCAAAGATGATTTGCTCGTCAGACATATTGAGGAACTCAGGCAAGCACTTGGAAAGGTCAAAGAACGCAATCCTTTCGAAATCAACGCCTGGGTTGTTCTGCCGGATCATATGCACTGCATCTGGACGCTGCCATCCGACGATAGCAACTATTCTCAGCGCTGGCGGGCAATCAAAAAAGCCTTCACGAAATCCCTGCCCGGAAATCCCACCGTCTGGCAAAAACGCTTTTGGGAACACTGCATCAAGGATGATCGCGATTACGCGGCGCATGTCGATTACGTTTACATCAATCCGGTTAAACATGGTTTCGTCAAAACGGCCTGCGAATGGCCTTATTCGTCTTTTCACCGAGATGTAAAACGAGGGCTTTATCCGGCGGATTGGGCGGGGGAAGTGGAAGATTTTAGTGCCGGTGAACGAAAGGCCGGTGGATGACGCCTGCGGCTTATCCCCCCTACAAAACCCAAACCCAAACCCAAACCCAAACCCAAACCCAAACCCAAACCCAAACCCAAACCCAAACCCAAACCCAAACCCAAACCCAAACCCAAACCCAAACCCAAACCCAAACCCAAACCCAAACCCAAACCCAAACCCAAACCCAAACCCAAACCCAAAACCAAAACCAAAACCAAAACCAAAACCAAAACCAAAACCAAAACCAAAACCAAAACCAAAACCAAAACCAAAACCAAAAATCCAAACCCAATCGTAGGTCGGATAAGCGCAGCGTCATCCGACACTAATCCACCCGAATAACCATCCCGTCAAACCCGGCTTCGCACCCTTCGGGTAACGCATTCTCCATCAGCCAGCAATCGAACTGGTGGCTGATATGGGTGAGGACCACACGCGGGCAGCCGATGTGTTTATTTAGCTCAATTACGGTATTCAAATCGCAATGGTTTTTCGGGGTCTGCGTGCGCGGCTCATGGCTGCAATCAATCACCATCACCTGCGGCTTGTTGTTGGCCAGAAACTTCAGCGTTTTTTCCGGCAGGCCTGCGGTATCGCATAACCACGCGACCCGGCTGTGCGGGGTTTCAAACAGATAACCGAGTGTCAGTTTGGAATGGTTGAGCGGCACGGGCGTGACACGCAGCGCTTGCAGGGTAAACCCAACAAACGGTTCAAGCGTGTGGCTGAAATCGAGAATGCCAGGGTGTTTAAACAGATCGTCGCAACCTTGTTCATCGGCAGGGCCGTAGACCGGGATTTTCTCGCCCACGCCCCAGCGCAGCGGAAATAAACCCTGCACGTGGTCCATGTGGTAATGGGTCAGCAAAAACTGCTGAAATTCCGCAGGTTGCCAGTGGTCCATTAAATCGGGAATCCCGGCATCCAGCAGCGTCACCGCTTCGTTAAACTTCACCACTGCGCTGCAAGGCTTACGGCGATATTGCGGATTATTGCGAGCACGCTCGCAGGCGGCACAAAAACAGCCAAAAGCAGGCACCAGTTGTGCACCGCCCGTTCCGCTAAGGGTTAGTGTCAGGCTCATTCAGTGTCTCCACTGGCTTGGTAAACCGAAAATGGGTCTGCTGATACCCTTCGCGCAGATAAAAACGATGGGCGTCCAGGCGTTTGGTGCTGGTGGAAAGCTCGGTCAGCTCAGCTCCGGCAATGCGCGCCTGTTGTTCCGCCCAGGCCATCAGCTTGCTGCCCACGCCGTATCCCCGAGCTTGCGGCATCACCACCAGTTCCTGAATTTCTCCCACCCAATTCACATGGTGCAGATGAAATTGCAGCTGCAAACCCACCATGCCGACCACTTCGCCATTGAGCAGCGCCAGATGGTAATGCACATTGCGTTCTGCGAGGTTTGCCGCAAATCCATTATTAAATGCCTGGCGATCAAACTGGGCCTGTTTGAGTTCGCAAATCAGCCTATATACGGCATCGCTGTCAGCAGCGGTTGCGGGACGTAATTCGACGATATGCTTTACCTCAATGACATCAGACATGGCGCGGTTCCTTCGGACGAAAATGGACGATGTTCGTGTTGCGTCGGTTATTCACCAGACGCATAAACGATAAGACAGACTCTGCCAGACTGCCATCGTTGTTAAGTATCAGACATTCGTCCAAATCCGGTGCGTAGAAGGCGGCACGTTGCAGGCGTTGCTCGATTTGTGGTGCAGTTTCGCGCCCGCGAGCTTCAAGACGCTTGCGCAAAACGTCGGTTGAAACATGCAGACAAATTGGCACTAACGCCTCGCCATAACGCGCTCGCGCCTGTGCTAAATGCTCGCGCGAGCCGTTCACCACCACGTCGAAGCCGGAGTCGAGCCAGATATCCAGCTCGATGCCGATGCCGTAACTTTGGTGATGGGCCTGCCAGCACAGGGCAAACAGACCCTGTTGCTGGCGCTGAGCGAACTCCTTTTCACTCAGCGCGATATGGTTTTCACATCCGGCATCGGCAGCGCGGGTGATGTAACGGTGCGCCACCAGTAGTTGATTATTCTCCTGCTGGCGCAGTGCCGTCAGCAGGCTGTCTTTCCCGGAGCCAGACGGCCCCATCAACCAGACAATTTTGCTCATCAGAACACCCGTATTCCCTGACGCCAGACATGGCCGACGTGAACGTGGTCACCGTGAAGATGCGCCAGTACCATATCGGCACGTTTGCCTTCTGCCAGCACGCCACGGTCATCGAGATTCAATGCGTTGGCCGGGTTGCGCGTCACCAGTGCCACCGCTTGTGGCAGGGTGAAACGGTTTGATTCGTCGCTGGCGACGCGGAATGTAGCATCCAGCAAACTCGCCGGGTAATAGTCGGAAGAGAGAATATCCAGTAGCCCGGCTTGCGCAAGCTGATGCGCCGCGACGTTACCGGAATGCGAGCCGCCGCGCACAATATTCGGGGCACCCATCAACACGCTCATTCCATGCTGATGCGAGGCCTGGGCGGCTTCAAGCGTGGTGGGGAATTCGGCAATCACAATGCCCAGCTCGTGGGATTCTGCAACGTGAGCGCGGGTGGCGTCATCGTGGCTGGCAAGCGCGATATTGCGCGCGCGGCACTCGGCGGCAATCGCCAGGCGGTTGGGCTGTGACCAGCGTTCAGCCAGTGCTAACTGTTCAGCTTCGTAGCTGTCCATGTCGGCATCGTTAAGCTGATATTTCCCCTGGTAATATTCGCGATATTTCACCAGGTTTGCGAACTGGCGCTGGCCTGGTGAGTGGTCCATCAACGACACCAGCGACACGCCGCTACGTTCAATCAACTGCTGGAACAGCGGCAGTGTGGTGTGGTGCGGCAGTTCGCAACGCAGATGCAGGCGGTGCTCGGCGCGGTTCATACCACGCGCCTGGCTGTCCATCACTGCGTTAATCATCTTCTCGAGGTTATCCAGACGGTCGCCACCGTCGCGTACATCGCCCAGCGCCACGGCGTCCAGCACCGTGGTGATACCGCTTGCCACCATTAAGGCATCGTGGCTGCTCATCGCTGAGTGCGCAGGCCAGTCCACTTTCGGGCGCGGGGTGAAGAATTTATCGAGGTTGTCGGTATGCAGTTCGATTAACCCCGGCAGCAACCAGCCGCCTGCGCCATCTTGCGCTTGCGGTAGCTGGCTTGGGCTGTCGGCAAAATTACGAATTACGCCGTCGGCCACTTCCAGCGAGCCGTTAACCACTTCATTTTCCAGCACCAGTTTGACGTTGTTAATGATCATTTTTAGCCTCAACAGTTGCCATATTGTGCAGGCGGTCTGCGACCAGGTTGCGCACGCTTTCGTCGTGGAAAATCCCGACCACTGCCGCACCGCGTGCTTTGGCTTCCAGAATCAAATCCACCACGGCGGCGCTGTTTTTCGCATCCAGTGAGGCGGTCGGTTCATCGAGCAGCAAAATTGGGTAGTCGACGATAAAGCCACGGGCGATGTTCACGCGCTGTTGTTCGCCGCCGGAAAACGTCGATGGTGCCAGGTTCCATAAGCGTTCTGGCACATTCAGGCGAGTCAGCAGCATTGACGCTTTGTCTTCACAGACGTCACGTGAAACACCCAAATCCAGCAGCGGTTGCATCACCACTTCAAGTGCTGAAATACGCGGGATGACGCGCAAAAACTGGCTCACCCAGCCAATGGTCTGGCGGCGCACTGCCAGCACGTCACGCGCTGGAGCCTGCACAATGTCCAGCCACGCGTCGTTATGTTTGACCCAAATATGCCCCTGGTCAGGCAAATAGTTGGCGTACAGCGAGCGTAAAAGGGTGGATTTTCCGCTGCCGGAATGGCCGTGCAGCACCACACATTCGCCGGATTCCACTTCCAGCGAGGCATTCGCCAGCACTGGCAAACGGATACCGTGCTGATGGTGTAACACAAAGGTTTTGCTGAGGTTTTCAACCCGTAATCTGTACATATTGGTTCCTTAAAACGTATGCCATGACGTCGGATGACGGCTTCGCCTTATCCGACCTACAGGTGTGCAGTGTGTATTTTTCGTAGGTCGGATAAGACGCGTTAGCGTCGTCATCCGACAAATGTCAATTTTGCAACACTGATGACACCAGCAACTGGGTATACGGGTGGTGCGGGTCGTCCAGCACGCGGTCGGTCAGGCCGCTTTCCACCACTTGTCCCTGCTTCATCACCAGCAGGCGGTCTGCCAGTAAACGCGCCACGCCCAGGTCGTGGGTGACAATCACTACTGCCAGATTCAGTTCGCGTACCAGGCCGCGCAGCAAATCGAGCAGGCGCGCTTGTACGGAAACGTCCAGCCCGCCGGTTGGCTCATCCATAAATACCAGTTTCGGATGCGTCACCAGGTTGCGGGCGATTTGCAGACGTTGCTGCATGCCACCGGAAAACGTGGTCGGTAAATCGTCGATTCGCGAGGCCGGGATTTCCACCTCTTCTAACCAGCGCTCGGCGGTAGCGCGAATGTCACCGTAGTGGCGCGCACCGGTCGCCATTAAACGCTCACCGATGTTGCCACCTGCCGAAACGTGGCGGCGCAGGCCGTCCATCGCGTGTTGATGCACCACGCCCCATTCGGTGCGCAGCAAGCGGCGGCGGTCGCCTTCGCTCATGTCATATAAAGAAGAATCGAGGTACACCACTTCGCCGTTTTGTGGGGCGAGGCGGGCGGAAATCGACTTCAGCAGCGTGGTTTTACCCGAGCCGGATTCGCCAACAATGCCCAGCACTTCACCCGGGTAAAGCTCGAATGAAACATCGCTGAAGCCTTTGCCCGGCGCGTACAGATGGGTCAGGTTATTGACCGAAAGTAAGGGTTGAGTCATGAACTTGCGGCCTCGCTGTTCTGGCGGCAGAAATCGGTATCGGAGCAGACGAACATGCGGTTGCCCGCATCGTCGAGCACCACTTCGTCAAGGTAACTGTGTTGCGAGCCGCAAATCGCGCACGGCTCTTCCCACTGCTGGACGGTAAACGGATGGTCGTCAAAATCGAGGCTCTCGACGCGGGTATACGGCGGCACCGCGTAGATGCGTTTTTCGCGCCCGGCACCAAACAGTTGCAGCGCGGGCATCATGTCCATTTTCGGGTTGTCGAATTTCGGGATTGGCGACGGGTCCATCACGTAGCGCTCATTCACTTTCACCGGATAGGCGTAAGTGGTGGCGATATGGCCGAAACGGGCGATGTCTTCATACAGTTTCACCTGCATCACGCCGTACTCTTCCAGCGCGTGCATGGTGCGGGTTTCGGTTTCGCGCGGTTCAATAAAGCGCAGCGGTTCAGGGATTGGCACCTGGAAAATCAGGATCTGATCTTCAGTCAACGGCGTTTCCGGGATGCGGTGGCGGGTCTGAATCAGCGTGGCATCGGCAGTGGATTCGGTGGTCGCCACGTTAGTCACACGCTTGAAGAAGTTGCGAATCGATACCGCGTTGGTGGTGTCGTCTGCGCCCTGGTCAATCACCTTCAGCACGTCGTTTTCGCCAATCACGCTGGCGGTAATTTGAATACCGCCGGTTCCCCAGCCGTACGGCATCGGCATTTCACGCCCGCCAAACGGCACCTGGTAACCGGGGATTGCCACGGCTTTGAGGATCGCGCGGCGCAGTGTGCGTTTGGTTTGTTCATCCAGATAAGCAAAGTTGTAGCCGGAGAGTGCCTTAGTCACGATTACGTTCCTTTTGCAGACGTTTAAGCAGTTCCAGTTCGGCCTGGAAGTCGACGTAGTGCGGCAGTTTCAGGTGCGAGACAAACCCCGCGGCTTCGACGTTATCGGCGTGAGCCAGCACGAACTCTTCGTCCTGCGCCGGGCCTGCTACGGTTTCGTCGTAATCCGGTGCTTGCAACGAGCGGTCAACCAGCGCCATGGCCATCGCTTTGCGTTCGCTCATGCCGAACACCAGCCCGTAGCCACGGGTGAAGTGCGGGTCTTCATCAACAGGTGCTACAAAACCGTTGACCATTTCGCATTCGGTTACCAGCAATTCGCCGATGTTGACGGCAAATCCCAGCTCTTCCGGCACAATTTCCATGTCAACATAACCACTGCGAATTTCAGCGGCGAACGGGTGGTTGCGGCCGTAACCGCGCTGAGTCGAATAGGCGAGAGCCAGCAAATAACCTTCGTCGCCACGCACCAGTTGTTGCAGGCGCGATGAACGTGAGCACGGGTATACCGGCGGCTGGCGGGTGATGTCATCGGGTTTTTCGCCGTTATCTTCTTCCGCTTTTGCCAGCCCCTGTTTCGCCAGCAGACTGAAAACGTGCGGTGCAGGTTCGGCGTTGTCATCAGTCGTTTTCAGTTCTGGCGTTTCACCGTTTGCCAGCAAAGTGAAATCCAGCAGACGGTGGGTGTAATCGTACGTCGGGCCAAGTAACTGGCCGCCAGGTACGTCTTTGTAGACCGCGGAAATTCGGCGTTCGAGACGCATCTCCGCGCTGTTCAGTGGCTCGCTCACCGCCAGGCGTGGCAGCGTGGTGCGGTAAGCGCGCAGCAGAAAGATGGCTTCAACCATGTCACCGCTGGCTTGTTTAAAGGCGAGTGCCGCCAGTTCGCGATCCGCAATGCCGCCTTCGGTCATCACGCGGTCGACCGCCAGCCCAAGCTGTTGCTCGATTTGCGCGACGCTCAGCTCACTCAGATTCTGATCGCCACGGCGATTGTGTTCCTGCAATTGGTGGGCGGCGGTAATCGCCTTTTCGCCCCCTTTGACGGCTACGTACATCAGCACACCTCCACGTGAGTGGTGCGCGGGATGGCCAGCAGGCGCTCGCCGCAGGTGAGGATTAAATCAATGCCCAGCGGGAACGGGTGCGGGCGCTCGGTCAGTTCGTCAATCACGCAGTCGGGCAGTTGTGGGGCGATCATCCGTTCTTCGAGAATGCCCGCGCCGGTTAAGCGCAACATGCGGCCGCCGCTCAGGCTCGACACCTGCAAAATCAACGTGGCGCTAGTGTCGGGTGCCACGTCTGTTCCCTGCGCCAGAGCGTTAAGTTGCTCAGCGGTAATGGCGCTATCGGCAACGGCAAACTGTGCGTGTTCCGGCGTCTGGGAAATCGGGGTGTTGGTATGGAAGCGGACGTTTTGCAGCGTGACGTCATTGCTTAACGCTTCGCTAATCCACACCGGAGTGTCGTTGTCGGCAAGCGTCAGCAGCACGCTGGTGGAGGCGATGTTTAGCGGTTTCCAGCCATGTTGCAGTGAATGCAGCGCCACGATAACGCCTGGCTCGCTCATCGCTTTTAGCAGGCGACGGAAGCTCTGTTGGGCGTCCTGCACGGGCAGGTTAAAAGCGGTCATCAGGGTCATGCGTTATCTCCGCGAACCAGAGTGAAGAAGTAGACTCGGCTGCTGTTAATTTGGGTGCGACGGGCGGCCAGGCGTTGCTCGCGGTTGGCGGCTAGCGGTGCAATTAAGGTTTCTTGTAAAGTCTGGAACTGCACTTTTTCTTGCATCAGCGCATCGATGACAGCACAGCGTTCGGCGTGGGCTTTATCGCGCCCTGAAAGGTAGCTGTAACCGTAAGTACCATTGGCAAGCTGAACCACGGCGCGAGTCAGGGTGGCGTCTCCGGCAAAGAAGCGTTGCCCGGTGCCGCCCATGCGCGCCTGGATTTGTACAAGTCCGGTTTCGGACTTGCGAATTACTTGATATTCAGGATTTAGTTTCAGTTCTGCCCAAAGTGCGGCCAGTTCTTGTGGCTGGCTGTGGGCGAGCACGGCCATCCACTGCTGGCGCTGTGCGATGTCAATTTGCGGTGCGTCCATTTAGTGCTCCATGGTGAATTCGATCATGTCGGCGCGGGTCAAGCTGACGGAGTATTCCGCCGGGTTGATTTCGCCTTCACGGTGGTTGAGAGTGCGCACGCAAAGCAGCGGAGCCATGTTGGGGATTTCCAACTGGCGGCTTTCTTTAGCCTGAGCGCGGCGTGCGCTGATGCGTGTTTGGGTACGTTTAAGGCTGATGCCGAGCTGGGTTTCGATGATGTCGTGCAGCGAACCGTGGTTGAACTGTTGCAGCACCGGCCACCACGAAAGATCAGCAAAGTAGTGGTCAATCAGGCACACCGCGATACCGTTGACGCGGCGTAAGGTGCGCAGGTGAATAATGTTTTCACCCTCAGTGACGCCGAGCGCGTCTGCGACATGGCTGGAAGCCGGGCGCAGTACTGCGAGTAAGCGCTCACTGGTGGGGTGGCTTCCCTGGTCGAGCAGGTTCTGGCTAAAGCGGGCTTGCGCATTTAGCGGGTAGTCAAACGGGCGCATCAGCACTAACACACCAATGCCCTGACGGCGCTGCACCCAGCCTTTTTCCACTAACTGATCGATGGCGCGGCGCAGCGTGTGGCGGTTTACGGCGTAGTGTGCAGCCAGTTGGCTTTCGGCTGGCAGGTAATCGCCGCAGTGGTAATTTTTACGCAGCTCCTGCTCTAGCAGCGCGGCGATTTCCTGGTAACGCGTCGGGTAACTGGTCGGATGTCTGGATAAGTGCATTTTCAGTCAATCCTCTGTGTGGCATTTACGGCGGATGACGCTGCGCTTATCCGCCCTACGGAAAAGAGTGGCCATCGTCATCACCTAGATAAAGTGCTTACGCAGTCGTTGCGACATGAAATCCAGCAGGCTGACGGTGACGATGATGATGATCATCAGCGCACAGGTTTGCTGGAACTGGAATCCACGAATCGCTTCCCACAACGTCACGCCAATCCCGCCTGCGCCCACCATGCCGACCACCGTTGCCGAACGGACATTCGACTCAAAGCGGTATAGCGAGTAGGAGATAAGCAGCGGCATCACTTGCGGCAGCACGCCGTAGAGGATTTCTTCAAGTTTGTTAGCGCCGGTTGCGCGGATGCCTTCCACCGGGCCGGGTTCGATGGCTTCCACGGCTTCAGAAAGCAGTTTGGAGAGCACGCCCGTGGTGTGGATGAACAGTGCCAGGACGCCTGCGAAGGGGCCGAGGCCGACGGCGACCACGAATAGCATCGCAAACACCATTTCGTTGATGGCACGGCAAGCGTCCATTAAGCGGCGCATTGGTTGGTAAACCCACCATGGCACCAGGTTGTCGGCACACATCAGGCCGCAGGGAATGGAGATAACGATAGCCAGCGCGGTGCCCCAAACGGCGATTTGCAGGGTGATAAACATTTCCCCCAGGTAATCACGCCATTGGCTGAAATCAGGTGGGAAGAAGTCGGCCGCGAAGGTGGCCATGTTGCCGGAATCTTTAATCAAAGTGAGCGGTGCCATTTCCGCGCCTTGCCAGGAGGCTACGAGGACCGCTAACAAAATCGCCCAGCTCAGTAGCGAGAACCAGCTACGTTTTGGTGCGGCGATTTGAATGGTTTGCTGCATGGAGTGCTCCGTTGGTTTGTGCTTCTTTGCCCTCACCCTCTCCTGAGGGAGAGGGTGAGGGCCTGAGGCGATTACTGAACTGCTTTATTCACGCTGGTCATCGCAGACAGTGCGGCAGTCAAACGATCCAGGTCGCTAAGTTGGTTTTGCAACTCGCTGACCTTCAGAGTTTTGTCTTTCTCATCCATGCCTTTGTTGTCCTTCACACCCTGCATCTGTTTAAACAGCGCCAGCTGGCGAATCGGCACCAGTTGCAGGTCGCTGGATGGACGGAACGGTGCCCAACCCAGGCGGCTCAACATTTCTTTCTCTTCCGGCGTTTTGCCGTAAGTCATAAAGAAGTCGTAGATTTTGTCTTTGGTGTTTTCGGACAGGTTTTTACGCCATACGATTGGGTCGCCCGGAATCAGTGGCGATTTCCAGATGACCTTCAGTTCTTTCAGTTTGTCTGGTGCAGAGGATTTCAGTTTTTCGAGGTTTTCGGTGTTGTTGGTTGCCACGTCGATTTGCTTATTCGCAACCGCCAGGGCGTTGGTTTCATGGCTGGCATTCACCGAACGTTTAAATTCGTTCACCGAAACGTTGTTCTTGGCGAAAACGTAGTAGCCTGGGACGAGGTAGCCAGAGGTTGAGTTCGGGTCACCGTTACCAAACGTCAGGTCTTTACGTTTTGCCAGCAAGTCTTGCAGGTTGTTGACTGGGCTGTCTTTGTTAACAATTAGCACGCTCCAGTAACCCGGAGAGCCATCTACCGCCACGGTCTGCGCAAACACCTGGCCGTTAGCGCGGTCTACCGCTTCCATCGCCGAAAGGTTGCCGTACCAGGCAATATCAACCTTGTTAAAGCGCATGCCCTGAATGATCCCTGCGTAATCCGGTGCGAAGAAAGCGTTCACTTTCATGCCCAGCTTTTTCTCCATGTCCTTCAGGAACGGTTCCCATTGCGGCTTCAGGTTTTGTTGCGATTCGGTGGAGATAATGCCGAAGTTCAGGGATTTTTCTTGTTCATCCGCATGGGCTGCGTTGAACAGGGCGCTAACGCTCAGCAGGCTGGTAAAGGCTAGTGCTTTTACGGCTTTGTAGCTCATGACTGTTCCTTGAGGTAGATGACAAATTTGTTAGGCAGCGACCGCATCAACGCGAGCCATACTGCGGTAAAGATTTCCCAGCCGTTCGTTGTCGAACGCCGAACTGCTTCCGTCGTAAAACACATGGCCCTGGCGCAACGCGACAATGCGTTCGCAGTAGCGTAAGGCGTAATCCACCTGGTGCAGCGTCACCACCACGGTGATGCCATCCAGACGGTTAATGTCGTGCAGTGTTTCCATCACGATGCGTGCGGATTCCGGGTCGAGTGAGGCAATCGGCTCATCGGCGAGAATCACTTTTGCTTGCTGCATCAGAGCGCGGGCAATTGCCACGCGCTGTTGTTGCCCACCGGACAGGGTGGAGACACGTTGATGAGCAAACTGAGTCATGCCGACGCGGGTCAGTGCCTGCAACGCACGTTGGTTTTGTTCGCGGGTGAACCAGTTAAAACAGGTGCGCCAGAACGGCGTGGAACCCAGTGCGCCAATCAGCACGTTTTCCAGTACTGTCAGGCGGTTTACCAGGTTGAATTGCTGGAAGATGTAGCCGGTGTGCGCGCGGCTTTTACGGATGTCGCTTGCCAGACGGCCCGCTTTTTGGACGGTGCGGCCGAGCAATTCAACATGGCAATCGGCTGATTTATCAGAAGTAATCAGGCCGCTAAGATGGCGTAAGAGGGTGGATTTGCCTGAGCCAGACGGCCCCAGCAGAGCGACCATCTCACCTTCGTTGACTTCAAGATCGACGGCATTTAGCGCCTGATGCTGGTTGAAGGTTTTGCTCAGTTTGTTGACGCGAATAATGTTTTGCATCACAAGGCTCCTTAAAAAGTTGCCTCATGGTGCCGATGAAGTGTGACGATTTTGTTAACGTTATATTTCGATATGATGAAGAGTGAGTCACAGCCTGGAAGTCATCAGGCTAATCAACTATTTGTCGTATTGTGAGTCGCTTCGTTTTTGTATTTCCTTACTAGTACCCGTCGGTCATTGGGAAGGCAGCGATGAGCAAGAATATTATTTTTTGTGCCGATGGCACATGGACCGCTCCAGGTGTAGAACCAAAAATTGATGATGAGACTGTAGCCAGTAATGTTTATCAGTTATTTATTGATTTGAAAGGCGTTGTTGACCAGCAGAGTTTGTTGTTAGCCAATGAGCAAGAAAAAGTGCTGACGGATAACAGCGGCAATGTGGTGCAAGTGGCGAAGTATATTTATGGCATGGGCGATCCGCATAATGGCCTGGTAAAACGGTTAAGTGGCGTATTTGGCGCGAATTTGATCGTGCCGATCCTGCGCGGCTACACCTTTATCAGCCGCCACTGGCAAGCGGGCGACAGGATCTATTTGGTGGGGTTTAGCCACGGTGCTTATACCGCGCGGGTACTGGCGGAGATGATCATCGATCGTGGGCTATTAAGCCGTGAAAAGCTGAATTTAAACCTGCGCAATAAAGAAGAAGCCTGGCGCTTTGCCTCATCGGTGTGGGCACAGTATCTGGCCCATTCACCAGAAATGAGCCCCAGTCTGTTAGGCAGCGTGGTACGCGAGTTGCCGGGTTTTTTTTGCGACAGCGTCGACCCAACCTGCATTACGCGTCCGTCTTCCATTGAAGCGGTGGCGGTGTGGGAAACGGTCGGACAGATGGGCATTCCTAAATATTTCAATGACAAGCGTTACAACGTTTTCCGCTTTAATAATACCGAGCTGCATCCAAGGGTCAAATATGGCCTACAGGCGTTGGCGATTGATGAACAGCGCGTCGATTTAGCCCCGGTGCTGTGGGACAACCGCGATCGTATTTTGCAGGTGATGTTTCCCGGTATTCATCAGGATGTCGGCGGGGGGTATGACAATACTGGTGAGGATCGTAGTTTGTCGAATGGCGCGTATTTGTGGATGCACGATGCGCTCGACGATTTGGGGATTAATCTCGCCCCCAGCGACGTCGCGGCTGACCCGCTCGGGCCGCTGCATTGCGACTGGTATCCGCCAACCCGTTATTTGCGCATTTTGCCGCGCCAGCTTCCTCCGCCAGTGACCTCATCAATGATGGTTCACCATTCGGTTATTGAACGGTTGACGGGTGGTTCAGAATTGCCGCAGCAGTCGGCGGTGACCGGGGAATGGCTGGCAGGGCCTTACGTTCCGCAGCCGTTACAGGACTATTTGCACGGGCAGGGCGCAATCCCAATCAGCTGGGCGATTGCACGTTAGGATTAAGGGGCTGGCGCCTGTTATCGCAGGCGGTCGCCCCTAAAACTGATTACATCGGTTTTTCGACGTTTACCATCCACGGAATGCCAAATTTGTCGGTAAACATTCCGAAGCCTTTCGCCCAGAATGTTTCGCTCCACGGCATAGTGACTACGCCACCGGCGGAAAGGTTATCAAACCAGCGTTTTCCTTCAGCAACATCTTGACTGGAAAGACTCAGCGCATAGCCAGCGTGCTTCGCTTTATCGGAATCCATCATATTGCCGTCGCTCATCATCACGTCGCCGCCGCCAATGCGGACGTTAGCGTGCATGATTTTATCGTCTGGCCAGTTAAAACCGCTGTTGCATCCTTCAGCCGACTGATTCTGGTCTTTTGGCATTTCGCCAAACGTCATTTTAAACAGCAGTTCAGCACCCACCGCTTGTTGATAGAACGCGATCGCTTCTTCGCAGGTGCCGTCAAAAAAGATGTAGGGTCCAACAGACATAACTTATTCCTCTTATACACGGAGTGCAGAAGAAGTGTAGTTGCGGCGAGTGGGGCAAGCCAGGCGGGGGGGAGTGGTTTTTCAGCCTCTTGTGGGGGGAGATCTGTAAGCCTCGCGGATTTTCCGTTCACCCGTGCGTTCAGTTACCTCTTTAATTACCGATAACGGTGAACGTATCAAGGGGTTAACGCCAACCCCTTGATAATCCAGGCGCCCGGCAAATCAATCGCCGCTAAAGCGGTAAACACCGTTTTTCACCCAACATTCGGGGTCGTTCGCGATTCGTTCCTGACGATCGCTCTCTCACGTGGCTCCCGGCCACGTGACCCCGACTGAAGGGTAAAAAACGGCGCGATTGAAGCCGGGAACAAGGTCAAAACCGCTCTGGCTTATGACTTTGACCTTGAATTTCGGGTCCGGCTTAAATCGCCTCCATTTTGACTCCAGGTGGCAGGGTCCAGCCGTCGGGAACGGCTGGAGGGCGCGATCGTCTGGAACGAATCGCAACCGACCCTGACACGGAGGCTAAATGGAGGTTTACCGCTTGCGGCGATTTATTTGCCGGGAGTCAGGGTTCTTAGGGTGGCGACGGTGGCCACCCTAAGACGTTCACCGGTTCTGTGGCGACATAAACATTCAATCGCCTGGTGAACGGAACCTTCTCCGAATCAGCAGGAACCGTCCTTCAAAGATGCGTACAAGAGACCGCCTTGGCGATAGGAGAATTTACTTAGTTCTTCTTCACAAACTCTGACTTCAGCTTCATCGGACCAAAACCATCAATTTTACAATCGATATTATGGTCGCCTTCAACCAGACGGATACCCTTCACTTTAGTGCCAATCTTCAGCATTGAAGAGCTGCCTTTCACTTTCAAATCTTTTACTACGGTGACGTTATCGCCATCAGCCAGCAGGTTGCCATTGGCATCTTTAACAATGAGTTGGTCGCTGTCTTGGGCGGGTTCTGCATCATTCCATTCATGCGCGCATTCAGGGCAGATAAACATACCGTTGTCTTCGTAGGTGTATTCAGAATTGCATTTTGGGCAATGAGGGAGTGTCATATTCGTCATCTCTGGAGTCATAGCTTTAAAAATAGCGGTTTCCCGCAAAAGTGGCGAAATTATACATTAAAACCTGGTTTTTGTGTGGATGATTGCCGCTGTGCCTTATCGCATGGGCCAGGAGGAAAACAAAAAGAAATATTTTCACTGCGCAATCAATTGCTAAATTCGCGATGAAAATACACAATTAGTTTATCAAAATGCGTTATTGTATTTTCCTCTGGTTGTCTGATCAGATTTTATCTATATAAATAAAACATCTTTAATATAACATTATCGAATTAATGATTCCTGCGTGTAATTATAAATGCCGGTACTTAATCGGTAAGAAAATAAATGACTTTATAAAAATCCGGATAATTTGATTTAAGGAAGGATTTTTTATGCACACACAAGCAATATTTGAGTTAGGTCAGGAGGCTGAGCGGTTATTGCAACTTGCGCTGCAAAATCTCAATACCTTAAAAACGACCTCTTTTACTACACAGCAAGACGAGAATTATTTTGGGCAATCGCCGACGGGGTCGGTTGTTCCTCCTAAGTTTTGTCCGCGTGGCATTCAGGTGCAGCAGGCGTTGTTGCAAAATGAGCTACGCAAAATCACCCAACATGAAATGGTGTTGGCAATCGTTGGGACGGTGAAAGCGGGGAAATCGACTACCATCAACGCCATTATTGGCACAGAAGTCCTGCCAAACCGTAATCGCCCGATGACAGCGTTACCCACATTGATTCGCCACACGCCTGGTCAGCGTGAACCGGTGCTGCATTTCCCGTACGTGCAACCCATCGAGGAATTAATGCAGGCCTTGCAACTTCGTTTGCAACAAACCGAAAGAGAAACGTTGGGCAGGCATCTGGAAATTGATCGGGATATGGCGGGGTTATTAACCAGAATAACCATGGGGGAATCTTTTGCTAAGCATTATCTTGGTGCCCAGCCTATTTTTCATTGCCTGAAAAGCCTGAATGATTTAGTGCGCTTATCCAAAGCACTGGATGTCGCATTTCCATTTAAAGCCTATGCCGCAATTGAGCATGTTCCGGTCATTGAAGTGGAATTTGTCCATTTAGCTGGAATTAATGAAAGCTATGGACAACTGACTTTATTAGATACTCCTGGCCCAAATGAAGCCGGGCAACCGCATCTGCAAAAAATGCTCCAGGAGCAACTGGCGCAAGCCTCTGCCGTGCTGGCGGTGCTGGATTACACCCAACTGAAGTCGGTTTCTGATGAAGACGTGCGAAAAGCGATATTAGGTGCTAGTTCTTCGGTGCCGTTGTATGTGCTGGTGAACAAGTTCGATCAAAAAGACCGCAATGGCGACGACGAAGCACAGGTTAAGACATTGATTTCAGGCACCTTGATGAAAGGGGTGATTGAGCCAAACCATGTTTTCCCCGTCTCTTCAATGTGGGGATATTTAGCCAACCGCGCCCGTCATGAACTGGCATTGCACGGTATGTTGCCGGATCCCGATGAACATCGCTGGGTGCAAGATTTTGCCGATGCGGCGCTGGGCCGCCGTTGGCGTAGTACCGATCTCATTGATTCAGAGAGTTTGCGCCAGTCAGCCGAATTATTGTGGGAGGACTCGCAGTTTGCCAGCCCAATCAAAAAAGTGCTGCATGCCGCACATGCTAACGCCTCGATGTACGCGCTGCGTTCTGCCTGCCAGAAATTACTGGTCTACACGCAGGGCGCGGAAGATTACCTGAATTTCCGCTGCCAGGGGTTGCGCATTGCCAGTGAACAATTACAGCGCAATATCGCAGCACTTGAAGATGACATGCGTCTGGCGACCGACAGCCAGCAGTCGGCCAGTGCAGTTGCACAAAGCAATGTAAACCAGGCTGTGCAAACGATGGAGGATTTCATCCGCCGTTATGAGCTGCAAATTAATGCCAATATTGCGGACTATTTCCTGCAAGGTACGGTGCCGGAAAAACTCACCCGTCAGGCGTTGTCGTTTGGTACGCGTCGCGGAATCGATTTTGATGCCCGCAATGAAACGCTGAGTTTTGATGATGAACAATCGGCGCAAATTGCGCTACACAGAATCCGTGCTTCATGCGAGGTAATCCTCACCGCGGCGCAGGAAAAGATGACTGAGGAGCTGATGCATCTGTTCAGTTTTTTGGAAGTCGAACTGGCGGATACGCTGCGTAATACCTTAAAACCGATTGAAGCTCGCGTCGCTCAAGGGCTAACCCAGGCCGGATTTCGCACCAATATCAGCCTGCCAGTGTTTCACGTCGGGTTATTAAATTTCAATGCCAATCAGGCATTTAACCAACTGATTGAAGAGCAGGATATTCCTGTCGCACAGTTACGCCGCCCGGCCGGGATGCGTGGTACTGTTGCGCGCTGGCTGAATAGCGACGAATGGGGCTGGGAAGGTTATACCGTGATGCAAAGCCGCTACGTGATTTCCCTGCCTGATGTGCAGCGCAAGCTGAGTGAGCACATTGCCAGCTTCCTGTTGCAGCTCAATCAGACCATGACTGTGCAAATTGAATATGCCGTGAGCGAGGGAATGACGGCCTTCTTTGCTGATTTTTCTCAAGCACTGGACGCCATACATCTGAACCTGCAACAAAGCCTGATAGCACGCCAGCAAAATGAAGATGCGGTCACGGCCTTGCGCCAACAGCTCCAGCAGTGCTTACGCACCACGCGATATATCCATGAGGACACCCGCCTGCTGCGGGATGATATTCAGACGCTATTTACGGTAGAACAACCATGAGCAATTTATTACCTGGAACGCCAACTCGCGCCCTGGAATGTGTCGCTGAAAAATTTGTCGTCGATTTTGCAAAGAATAGTGGTGTCACGCGTGAACCATGGCACAGCCAGCAAAGCAAAGCATTTTATCAGCGGCTGATTGGTGAATTTATCGGCCAGAGTCAGTTGCAAAAATGGGCGCTGGACGAGGTGTTGATGGATACGCCTGAAGTGACGATGGCGATGCTCGGACAGCTTTGTCAGCGGGTGGGGAAAAAGCACCACGCGCTGGTCAAAGTCTATGACAGTGTCACGGCTTTAGTGGCAGCCTCAGTGCGGTTGGCCAACGACTCAACCATCACCCGCCAGCAATTATCTCAAGTGCAGCAGCAGCTTGCGCAGCGTGTGGGTAAACTGGAAACGCAATTACACGGTACGGATTTGACACATTTGGGCATTGTGCATTGCGAGCAGGTTTTCGCCCGTTGGCAGGCCGGACATTACCTCAGTTTCTCCCCCGCCGGGCGCTGTTATGTCGCGCTGCAAGAGTTGTACTGGGGGGCATTTGGCGATGCGGTGCGCTTTGGTCATTCATTGCAGGCTAGCGAGCTAATTGAACAAGTGCGTGCGCTGGCTATCAGCCAATTAGCGCACGATGTGAATGCGTCTGTTCGCACACGTCATTATTACTATGAATGGCTGATGTTTCCGTCCACACCGGAAATGATGGAAAGCAAAGAAGCGCTGGCATGGCTTGGTGACGATTCGGACTGCGAAAAGCAACCCGTGAGCTTTGCGACCACCCAAACCCACCGCGGCGTGTCATTGGGAATGCCACGAATATGTTCCGCAATGCGTTTGGGTAGCGCGATGGTTGATGAAGTTCTGATTAAATAAAAAATGAATACCGCAATTATCCTAAATATATATATTTTGTATTGAATGTGACCAAAGGATGTGTTCACATTTATCATATTGTGAATTTTTATTAAATATTGTGTCTATGCGGGGTCTTTTTAGCGTCGGCATTATTGTTCATGGACGAAATAATTGCGGATTCAAAATAATTGCACCCTTAGTATTTTCACGTTCTGTGTCTTGCTATTTATTCCCCCGGTATTTTCTGCACCGCTTAGCCCTGCGGATCGCGACCTTATTCGCCAGGAACAACAGGGCTTATTGCAACAAAATCAGCAGCAAAGGGAAGAATTACAACGTTCTGTTCCATTACGTCAACCTGCTGTAACTGAACCGGTGACCCGCGCTGGACCCTGTTTTAATATTCATTCCATCAATATCAATAATGCAACACTGCTTTCCGATAAAAAACAGACTGAATTTAAAAAATCTTATATCAATCAGTGTATTGGAATGGATAAGATCACGCAGTTAACGCGAGATATTTCCGACTGGTATATTCAGAAAGGATATATTACCAGCCGTGCTTTTATCACTGAGCAGGATTTATCACAGGGTGAATTAAACATTGCGGTGATGGAGGGGCGGCTTGAGAAAATACGCCTGGAAGGCAGTTCTTCCCGCCAGTTATATATGGCCTTTCCTGGCCTTGAAGGTGAAATCCTCAACCTGCGTGACATTGAGCAGGGCATGGAACAAATCAACCGCCTGCGCAGCAATCCGGTGCAGATTGAAATTCTGCCTGGCAGCAAACCAGGCTATTCCATCGTTAACCTCACCGCGACGCCTGAATTTCCCCTCGGCCTCTCGCTGGGCTTTGATAACAGCGGGCAAAAAAGTACCGGTACTGGCCAGCTTAACGGGGCGCTGACGGGTAATAACCTGCTGGGCATTGCCGATAAATGGTTTATTAGCGGCGCGCGCAGCAGTGATTTTTCTGATTCGCATGATGCACAAAGTGTGCAGGCAGGACTGAGCGTACCTTACGGCTATAACCTGTTTGATTACAGCTACAGCTGGAGCAATTACCTCAGCACCATTAATAACAATGGCTTTGGCTGGGCGTCAACGGGCGACAGCCAGTCACACCGTTTTACCGCCTCGCGGGTGTTGTTCCGCGACGGCGACATCAAAACCGGCGCTTCAGTTGGCCTGACACATCAAATCAGCCGTAACTATCTTAACGATGTACTGCTCGACAGCAGCAGCCGCAAGCTGACCAGCCTGTTGTTTGGCCTGAACCACACGCAAAAAATCTTCGGTGGTGTTGCCACGCTGAACCCCACATTCAGCCACGGCGTGCCCTGGCTGGGGGCGGAAAACGACCACGGTAAAAACGACGCTCTGCCAAAAGCTGAGTTCAAAAAATGGAGCGTCAACGGCAGCTTCCAGCGCCCGGTGGCGAACGATTTATGGTGGCTGACCAGTTTCTACGGGCAGTGGTCACCCGACCGGCTGTATGGCAGCGAACGCCTGACTATCGGTGGTGAAAGCTCGGTGCGCGGTTTTAAAGAGCAGTATTTATCCGGTGATAACGGCGGTTACCTGCGCAATGAACTCAACTATGTGCTGTTCACGTTGCCATTTATTGGCCAGGTCAGCAGCGTCGTTGCCCTTGATGGTGGCTGGCTACAAAAAGATAAACACGACCCGTGGGCATCCGGCACGTTGTGGGGGACAGCGGTGGGGTTATCCAGCACCAACCGTTATTACGCCAGCCAGTTCACGGTGGGAACACCTGTCAAATACCCGGACTGGTTAGCGCCTGATCATCTCAGCATTTATTACCGCATTAGCATTGTTTTGTGAGGCCAAAGATTATGGACAATCATCAGCAACCCGTTTGTTTTGCACAGCGCCTGTTGAGCTACCTGATTTGCGCCTTACTCGCCGGACAGCCTGTTATCCCGGCATTTGCCGCACCGACCCCCGCCAATGGTGCCACCGGAATTGACCAGGCCGGGAACGGGGTGCCGGTGGTGAACATCGCCACGCCCAACGGCGCGGGGATATCCCATAACCAGTATCAGGATTACAACGTCGGCAAAGAGGGCTTAATCCTCAACAATGCCACTGGCCAACTCAACCAGACGCAGCTTGGCGGGATTATCCAGAACAACCCGAACCTGAAAGCAGGCCAGGAAGCGCGTGGCATCATCAATGAAGTGACGGGCGCGAACCGCTCGCAGCTTCAGGGCTACACCGAAGTGGCAGGCAAAGCGGCCAACGTGATGGTCGCCAACCCTTACGGGATCACCTGTAATGGCTGCGGATTTATCAACACGCCGAACGCGACACTGACCACCGGGAAACCGGTACTGGATGCCAGCGGTAATCTGCAATCTCTTGATGTCACAAAAGGTTCTATCACCGTTGAAGGGAAAGGGCTGGATGCCAGTCAGTCTGATGCGTTGTCGATAATCTCGCGTGCCACGGAAATCAACGCGGACATTCATGCCAAAGATTTAACGGTCATTGCCGGAGCCAACCGCGTCACACCTGATGGACGCGCAACGGCAATTGCCGGTGAAGGCGCGGCACCGGCTGTTGCGGTGGACACCGGCGCGCTTGGCGGCATGTACGCCAACCGTATTCACCTGGTTTCCAGCGACAAAGGTGTCGGGGTGAACCTTGGCAACCTGAATGCCCGCCAGGGGGATATTACCCTTGATGCGAATGGCAAACTGACAGTTAAAAACAGCCTCGCCAGCGGTAGCCTGACGGCAAAAGGTGAGAGCGTTGCACTGAGCGGAGAACACAAAGCCAGCGGCGATATCCATGTTAGCGGGCAGGACGTTGCGCTTAACAGTGGCACCTTTGTCAGCGACAACAATATTGTCCTGAACAGTGATGGCAAGCTGAGCTTATCCAGTGCGACGTTGACTGCCGGAAACAATCTTAATCTCAAAGCACATGATTTAACTCAGGATGGCAGCAGCCGCGCTGACGCTGCGCGTGATATCGCGGCTGAAGTCGCCGGGTCGACGGATAACCAGGGCCAGCTGGTTGCCGGAAATAATGTCACTTTAAACAGCGGTGCGTTGTCCAACAGCGGCAATATTACCGCCAATGGTGCCGCACAACTTAACGCCAGCACGCTGAAAAATACCGGCACCGTACAAAGCCAGAAAAACATGGCGATAAACGCCGGTGCTCTGACCAATCAGGGCCAGATGCTGAGCGGCGGTGAGCTGGTTCTCGCCACGCAAACCCTCGAACAAAGCGGCACGCTGAGCGCCAAAGGCCGTGCCAGTATCAACGCGACCAACACGCTGAATAACGCGGCCAGCGGACAAATCCTCAGTGATGACGCGTTAACGGTTATCGCGGGGAATATTCAGCAAAATGGCACGCTGTCGGGCAAAAATGCGCTGACGGTGAAGGCTAATTCCCTGACCACCGCAAACGGCTCGTTGAGCACCAGCCAGGGCAATATTGCCCTGAATGCTGACGATGCCAATCTTGATGGCGAAGTTATCGCGAAGGGCGACCTTGCGGTGCAGGCTCAGCGACTCACCAGCCAACAAAATGCGCAGCTGCAAAGCGATGGTCAGCTTACGCTCAACACCACAGATGCCACGCTGAATGGCACACAAGCTGCCCGTGGCAATCTCGCTATCCGCGCAGATAACCTGTCACATAACGGTAAATCTAATGCCGCTGCTATCAATATTCATGCTGGCAACGTCAACAACAGCGGCTCCCTGGTGGCACCGGAACTCAGCCTCACCAGCCAGACTATCGTCAATACCGGCCTGCTGCAGGGCGACAGGGCATTAAGCCTCTCTGCGCAACTGCTGGATAACCAGGTTGGCGGCTATTTGTACAGTTCGCAAAACCTGGCGTTTAACATTCCCACCTTCACAAACGCCGGTACGCTCAGAACCGATTCCGCGTTGACGTTGAGCGGTAACCAGTTCAATAACAGCGGCGCGTTGATTGCTTCAGCGCTGACGTTGCAGGGTCTATCCCTGACCAACAGTGGACTGTTGCAGGGCACTCAGGCTCTGGATTTAGCCGTTGATAATCTGAATAACCTGGCGGGTGGCACGGTCTGGAGTACACAGGATTTTGTGCTGACGGTTCCGACACTGTTCAATGCCGGGCTTATCACGAGCGACGCCGGGTTGACGCTGAAGGGTAATCAGCTCACCAACAGTGGCGAAATTAACTCTGTGAATATGACGGCGGGCACGGCTCGCGTGACCAATAACGGGCGACTGCTGGCGCAAGAACACCTGCAATTCAAAGGATCAACCCTTGAAAACGGCGGGCAAGTTGCTGCCAAAAACCTGACGATTCAGAGCGATGAGCTCACTAACACCGGCGATCTTCAGGGTGATGCGGCGCTGGATCTCATGGTAAAAAACTTCAGCAACCAGGGCAATATTCTGACCGCGGGTGATTTCTCGCTGGACTCAGATTCCTTCGTGAACGCCGGAACATTGCAGGCAACAGCCATCGTGCTGAATCTCGCGAAGCAACTGACGAATACCCAGACTGGAGTGTTCAATGCAGCGACCACTTTCACGCTGACCACCCAGGAGCTCACTAACGCGGGCGTGATTACCGCCAGTGATTCGAATATTAACCTGTCGAAGCTGACCAACAGCGGCGCGTTGCAAGGGCTGAACCTGCTGACACTGACGACCCGCACCCTTGATAACCAGAATTCGGGTGTGCTTTTAAGCAACGGCAAACTGGTGTTGCGTGCCAGCAGCCTGACGAATGCGGGCCTGATGCAGGGGAAAAATCTGGATCTGGCGAGCGGCGAGTGGATCAACACTGGCAATGCGTTAAGCGAACTGGACGGCACCATCAGGGTGACGAATGACTTTAAAAACCAGGGAAAAATGCTGGGGAAACAAGGGCTGACAATCGACAGTGGCAGCCTTGAAAACAGCGGAATGCTGGTGGCAAACGTGCTTGCTTTCCGTGGCGATTTGATGAACAGCGGGTTGCTGCAAGGCAATCTTGATTTGAGCCTGAAGGGCGAGACGTTCACTAATCAAAACAACGGTCAACTGCTGAGCGGCGGCGCACTGGCAATTGATGGACAGACGGTGAATAACCAGGGCTTGATGCAGGGAAAAAATATCTCCCTGAATGCGCAAGACTGGCAAAACGGTGGTGTTGCGCAGGCGCAAAATAAACTGGATGCCATAACCCGTCACGCACTGATCAATAGCGGTACTTTAGTCAGCCAGCAGGATGCCAGCCTGACCGCAAACAGCATAGTCAACAGTGGCAAACTGGCGGCAAATAACCTCAGTGTTGAAACACAAAACCTCGATAACAACGGGCTGCTGCAAGGCAACAGCACGTTACAGCTTAAAACGCCGATCCTGATTAACCGCAGCAATGGGCAACTGGTGAGCGGCGGGGCACTCATTCTCGCCTTACAAAGCCTGAACAATGCCGGTTTGTTGCAGGTGAACGACCTGCTGACACTGACGGGCAATGAACTGAATAACAGCGGTGATATCGCGGCTAAAAACATGAACCTTGCGCTCAGCGGGCCGTTTATCAACCAGGCTGGCGGACGTTTACTGGCACAGAACGACGCGACACTGAACGGTAATCTCGAAAACGCAGGCCTGGTGGCGGCGAACGATTTGCTGCTTCACGGCGACTCGTTAAGCAATAGCGGCATTTTGCAGGGGAATTTGCTCTCGTTAACCCTGAACGACCTCACCAGCACCGGTTCGCTCATCGGCGTGAACGGCCTCACCGCTCACGTAAATGGCGACATGTTTAACGGCAGCAAAATCTGGAGTCAGAAGGCTGTCGCACTTAGCGCTGGCAATTTTAACAACAGTGGCAAAGTCATCGGGCAAAGCCTGGATTTAAATGCGACAAGCCTGGCGAATGACGGATTGTGGCAGGGCAGCGACTGGCTGAATGCGAACGCAGACGACATCACGACAGGCGCGAATGGCCGTGTTCTTACCGGTGGCATGCTGACTTTCAACGCGCAAAATCTTGCTACAGACGGTCTGCTGCAGGGCGGACAAAACCAGTTCAGCGCGAACAACTGGCGCAACGGTGGCACGGTCATTGCGACCAGCGGCCTGACTGCCAACGTGAATGACACGCTGACTAACAGCGGCGACATCCTCAGCAAAGGTCAGGCAACGATTCAGGCGCAAACCCTGAACAACAACGGGTCGCTGTTGAGCGAAGGCGATATGTCGCTGGCGGGCAGCACGCTCAATAACAACCACGCGATTCAGGGCAAAACCCTCACCGCTCAGCAGAATAAAATCAGCAATCAGGGCACACTTATCGGCCTGAATGCACTGACGTTTTCCGCAGCGGCGCTGGAACTGAACAACGACACGAATGGCCAGTTATTAACTCAGGGCGTGCTGAAAATTAATGGTGGCAATATCGTCAACAGCGGGATCTGGCAGGGGCAATACATCCTGCTGAACGCCAGCAATCTGAATAACAACGGCGCGATTCAAAGTGCCGACGACCTGAGTCTGACGCTTGCCGGCGACCTGAATTCTGGCGCGGGCAGCAAAATCACCGCCAGTGGCAATGCGGTATTACAGGCGCTGAACCTCGCCAATAGCGGGCAGTGGATCGCACAAAACCTGACGCTGCGCGGTACCACGCTGAATAACAACGGCGAGATTAGCGGTGTTAACGGGTTGACCGTGGCGCTCAACGGCGCGTTTACGCAGCAGCAAGACAAAACCCTGTTGACGGGCGGCGCACTGGCATTGAATGCCACTTCGGTGACTAACCTCGGGCGCATTCAGGGCAACAACACACACATCACCAGTGGCTCGCTGGATAACCAGGGGCGTATCCAGGGCAATGATGCGCTCACGCTTGTGCTCACCGGCAACCTGACTAACCGTGCGGCGGGCACCCTCCTCAGCCAGAACGAACTGACCATCACCACGGCGAATTTAATCAACTACGGCATTTTGCAGGGGGCGGGTTCCTCACGCATTGACGCGGCCAGCTCAGCGCAAAACGACGGCAAACTGCTGTTCGCAGGCGACCTGACGTTCAACACTGCAAGCCTGACCAATAACGGCTGGCTACAGGCAACCACGCTGCTACTCAACGCCGCAAACGCAACCAACAGTGGGACGTTGCTGGCAGACCAGCAGATGAGCATGAAGGGGAATAGCCTCAGCAATCAGGGCACCGTGCAGGCCGCGAACTTGATTTCTGACTATCAGGTGTTGACCAACAGCGGGACGTTGCTTGGCAACAACCAGCTCAATATCAACGCCAGTCAGGTCAATCTTCAGGCCGCAGGAAAACTCTTCAGCGGGGGTAATCTGGTACTGAGCAGCACCGGGTTCGATCAGCTTGGCCAGGTGGTGGCGCTCGGTCATTTAACCGTCGACCTGATAAATGCGTTTACCACGCGCAACGTGATGGCGGCGGGCAATGTGCTGACGCTGACCAGTATTGGTGACATCACTAACCAGAGCGTGATGCAGGGCCAGGGGCTGAACATTGGTGCGGGTGGCGTGCTGACCAACAATGGGCAACTCACCGCAGTCAGTGCTGCCAGCAACCTGAGCGGCAACCGTATCAATATGAATGCCACGGGTACGCTGCAATCCGGTGGCGACGTGGCCCTGACCAGCGCCAGCGAGATTATCCTCAACGGTTTCACCGGTACCAGCGGTAGCCTGACCGCGCAAGCCGCCGGCTCCCTGCTTAACACCGGGCTGCTGTATGCGGGCAACAATATGACCCTGCTGGCAAACAGCATCAAAAATACACGTGGCGATATTCTGGCGGGCAACAGCCTGGTGATGCAGAAGGACGCCAGTGGTGCGGTAAGCGCAGAAATCATCAATACGTCCGGGAATATTGAGACAACAAACGGCGATATCACCCTCAATACTGCGCACCTGCTGAATCAGCGCGACGGCCTGACAACATCCACCACCACAACACCTAATCCAGCACAAATCAGCGGGCTGGGTAATGCCACGATTACGCTCCCGTTGAGCCAGCTTCCGGTCGGGAGTTATTACGCAATCACCATTCCTGCGTGGGAAAGGTGTACCGGGGTGGCCAATACGCATTGCGTGACGGTGCCTGCGCAAACGACTTATTACATGAAACCTGAGTTTGCCACGCAGTACTTTGCAGCCAGCCAGACGGAAACAGTCGTTTCCGCCAGTGGAGGTGTGGCCGGAATACGCTCAGGCGGTAATCTGACGATTCACGCTGACCGACTGGATAACAATGCCAGCGTCATTCTCGGCGACGGAAACATTGACCTGACGGGCTCCACGCTGTCAAACCAGTCGTGGCAGGCAGGGACAGATACCGACTCCTGGGTTTATCAAAATGAGAACTCCAGCAGCGGCGACAAAATCGAATTCATCCTTAAAGGCAAAACAACCGAATCTACGCCCGGCGACATTTACCGCTCCGTCATTCAAGCTGGCGGCAATGTCACAGCCAACTTCACCACCGATATCAGCAACACCCTTTCTACGGCGAATACGGGTGGCATCAGCAACACGATTTCTGCGCCAACCCTGAATACGCTGAGCAACCAGAACATTGACAGCGGTGTTCAGAAACAAAGCCTCGCCAGCGCCGATAACCTTACGCCGGGTACGCCGCAGTGGCAGGATCAACTACAAAACGCTATCCAGCAAATCAACGGTGGCGGTAATCTGGATAACAGTTCGGCCGATCTTTCCTCCAGAGATTACGCAGCAGAAGGCAACGCCGGGCTGGGTTCACAAGGCGATCTCGCGGACCCTGCTATGCAAAATGCTGCGCTGGTGAAACCAGGTAGCAGTAGCCTGAACAATCATGCTGGCAAAGCGGTTGATACCAGCGCTTACCCATTGCCGAGCGGCCAGAATGGCTACTTCGTTGTTTCCACAGATCCTAACAGCCCGTATCTGATCACCACCAACCCGAAACTCGATGGTCTCGGCCAGCTTGATCCTTCGTTGTTTGGCGATCTCTACACCATGATGGGTATGAAACCGGGCGAAGCCCCGCGGGAAACCAGCAGCACTTATACCGATCAGAATAAATTCCTCGGTTCGTCTTACTTCCTGGATCGCCTGAACCTGCACCCGGAATACGACTACCGTTTCCTCGGTGATGCGGCGTTTGATACACGCTACGTCAGCAACTTCATGCTGAATCAGACGGGCAATCGCTACATCAATGGTATCGGATCAGATCTTGCGCAGATGCAGTATCTGATGGACAACGCGGCATTTGCACAGCAGTCGCTGGGGCTGGCATTCGGTATCGCGCTTACCCAGGCGCAAATCGCTTCACTTGATAAAAGTATTCTGTGGTGGGAAGCGACGACCATTAACGGCCAGAGGGTGATGGTGCCGAAAGTTTATCTCTCGCCAAAAGATGTGACGGTCAGTAACGGCAGCGTGATTTCCGGTAACAACGTCCAGCTGGCGGGCGGCAACATCACCAACAGCGGTAGTAGCATCACCGCGAAAAATAACCTGAGCATCGACAGCGGCAACAGCATCAGCAACCTCAACAACGGCCTGATTCATGCTGGCGGCAACCTGGGATTGAGCTCGCTGGGCGATATCAACAACATCGGCTCAACCATCAGTGGCAAAACCGTCCAGCTTGAAAGCCTCGACGGCAGCATCAACAACATCACGCAGACCAGCACCTGGAGTCTTGATGCCGGGGGTAAAAATGGCCATGTCGGGATAGTGGATACGACCGTGGGCAACATCGCGTCCATTACCTCACTCGATGCCCTGAGTCTGAGTGCTGGACAGAATATCAACATTACCGGGGCGAATGTGGCCGCGGGTGGCAATCTGCTGATGAATGCCTGGGGCGATATCGCAATAACGGCAAACCAGGTTACTCATGGCTATAGCCAGTCAGGCTTCCGCGGCACTGAGGCGACCAGTACTGAATCCGTGACGCAGCAGGGCAGCACCCTTTCGGCAGGTGGCAACCTGGGGATTCAGGCGGGCAAGGACTTAACCGTCGAAGCCAGTGCCGTCAACGCGGGCAACAATGTGACGCTGATAGCGGGTAATGACCTGAACCTGAATGCGGCGAAAACCAGCGAGTCTGCCAGCAAAGGTAAAGGCGAAAGCCATAGCACCGACAATGCGCGCACCACCATTACCGCAGGCGGCGACCTGGCGCTGGTTGCAGGCCAGGACATCAACAGCCAGGCGGCAGGGCTTGCCGCAGAAGGCAATGTGGCGATGCAGGCCGGGCGTGATGTGAACTTGATGGCGGCAGAAACCACCGAAGGCGGCAGCTATAAAGCGAAGAAAAAGGTCGAAATCAACGAGTCGGTACGCCAGGACCGCACGGAAATCGCCAGCGGCGGTAACACCACGATTGTCGCCGGACGTGATGTGAACAGTGAAGCAGCGCAGGTGCTGGCAAGCGGCGATATCGGTATTGGCGCAGGTCGTGACATCAATCTGGAAACCGCGACAGAAAGCGATTACCACTATAAAGAAGAGACCAAAACCAAAAAAGGATTCCTGAAGAAAACCACCACGCATACGGTGGAGGAAGACAGCGCGACGCGTGAAGCAGGCACCCTGTTGAGCGGGACTAATGTGTCGCTCTCGGCGGGTAACAACCTGCTGGTACAGGGTTCGGCTGTCGTGGGTGACGGGGATGTATCGCTCAGTGCGGGCAAAAATGTTGACATAGTGGCAGCGACGAATACGGATTCTACTTATCGCCTGAAGGAGCAGAAGAAGAGCGGCCTGATGGGCACTGGCGGTATTGGTATCACCGTCGGAACCAACAAATCCCGCCATGAAATGAATGATGAAGGTACCACCCAGAGTCAGAGTGCCAGCACGGTGGGGTCAACGGGCGGCAATGTCAGCATTAATGCCGGTGGCCAGGCGCATATCGGTGGCTCCGATTTAATTGCGGGGAAAGACCTGTCAATCACCGGCGACAGTGTGATTATCGACCCGGGTCATGACAAACGTACCCGCGATGAAAAATACGAGCAAAGCCAGAGCGGTCTGACACTGGCATTGTCTGGAATGGTGGGCAGTGCTGTTAACAGTGCAGTGTCATCTGCCCAGTCAGCGAAAGACGAAAGCGACGGACGCCTGGCGGCGCTGAAAGGTACCCAGGCGGTATTGTCTGGCGTACAGGCAAACCAGGCCGCCAGGATGGATACCGTCAAAGGTAGCGACACGGATAACACCAACACGGTCGGCATCACCCTGTCCTACGGTTCACAGTCGTCAAAATCGAAAACGCACAACGAACAGAATACTGCCAGTGGCTCGACACTGAACGCCGGAGATAACCTTTCGATCACCGCGACAGGTGGTGATATCAGTGTGGCGGGCAGCCAGATGAAGGCCGGTAAGGACGTTTGGCTTGATGCGGCACGGGATGTGAACCTGGTCTCGTCGCAGAACACCCAGTTGCTGGAAGGGAGTAACAAAAGCAGCGGCGGCAACGTGGGCATCGGTATTGGTGTCGGTTCGGGTGGCTGGGGGATCAACGTCTCCGCCAGCGGCAATAAGTCACACGGTAAAGAGAGCGGCAACGGCACGCAGCAGAACGAAACCACGGTGGATGCCGGACGCCAGGTGACGATACGCAGTGGTGAAGACACGACACTTGCCGGTGCACAGGTCAGCGGTAAAAAAGTGGTGGCGGATATTGGTGGTGACCTGACCATCAGCAGCCTGCAGGACAGTGACCGCTACGACAGCAAGCAGGACAGCATCAGCGGCGGGGCCAGTTTCTCCTTTGGCTCGATGAGTGGTTCAGCCAGCCTGAGTGTCAGTAAAGACAAGATGCACAGCAACTACGACTCCGTGGTTGAACAGAGCGGTATTTTTGCGGGTGATGGCGGGTTTGATATCACCGTCGGCAATCACACACAACTGGATGGCGCGGTTATTGCCAGCACGGGAGATAGCAGTAAAAACCACCTCGACACCGGGACACTGGGCTTCAGTGACATCGGTAACAAAGCGGAATATGACGTCAGCCACAGCGGTGGCAGTTTCAGCACGGGCGGAAGTATTGGTAGCCAGTTCGCAGGCAATATGGCGAACACACTGCTGGTGGGGGCTGGCGGCAATGGTGATGCGGAAGGCACCACGAAATCGGCGATAGCCGATGGCAGTATCACTATTCGCGACAAAGACAAACAGCAACAGGATGTGGCAGACCTGAGCCGCGACACTGCACATGCAAACGGCAGCATCAGCCCAATCTTCGATAAAGAGAAAGAGCAAAAGCGGCTGGAGATAGCGCAGACGCTGGGGGAAATCGGCAGCCAGGCGGGCGATATTGCGCGGACTGAGGGTGATATCTGGGCAATAAAAACGGGTAAGGCCGAACTGGCGCAGCGGATACCACCGGTAAAAGAGCCAGAAGCAGGTGCGACGAAAGAAGAATGGGCTGAGTACAACGCTAAACTCGCGAAGACAGACAGCTACATAGCTGCACAGAAAGAATGGGGGACCGGCAGCGCCATTCAGCAGGGTATCAGCGCGGCGACGATGGCGTTGCAGGGGCTGGCAGGCGGTGACCTGAAAGCGGCGATTGCGGGTGGGGCGGCACCATATCTGGCAGAGTGGGTGAAAAAAAGCACCACAGATGATGCGTCACGCGTCATCGCGCATGCCGTAGTCAACGCTGCTCTGGCTGCAGCCCAGGGTAAAAATGCCGCAGCCGGAGCAGCAGGTGCGGCGAGTGGTGAACTGGCGGGTATGATAGCCGTCAGCTTGTATGGACGGGATGCCGATAAACTGAATGAGTCCGAAAAGCAGACGGTATCAGCGCTGGCAAGCATAGCCGCAGGTCTGGCTGGCGGCCTGACCGGAGACAGTTCTGCTGATGCGATGACCGGGGCTATTGCAGGGAAGACGACGGTTGAGAATAACTCACTGAGTGGAGATAAAGCCCGTGAAACGGTGAAACAGGCCGCCGCCAGCATGAAAGACCAAGTGCGTGAAACGTTGGGTAACGGCACGCTCTCAGCCGTCGCTAACAGTATTATCGGCGCGGCAGCCGATTCCGGCGATGCGGTGCTGGGCGCTGCGGACTACGGTGCAGATGCAGCTATGGCACTGACGGCCTGCGCTGTTGGTGATCCTTACTGTAATAAAGCTTTGAGCGACCTGTCCGGGAAGAATCAAGCGGTAGCGGATACTCTGAAAGCACTAATGAGTAGCGATACCTGGTCAGCGGTTGCCGATACTGTTAAACAGGCATCCGAGGGAAATCAGCTTGCGCTGGAAGCGACAGGTGGGATGCTTGCCGGGATTATGTTGCCGGGCAAAAAACTGCCGGACAGTATTGTCGATACTGGAAAATTATCGGCTGAAAAAGAAGCACTAGAAAGAATCGGGCAAAATGCGAAAAATAGTTCAGATTTAAGTGTGAAGCCATCTGGAGCGGTATTACAGCAGCAATCAGTGAAGAAGATTGATGATCTTGCCACTCAATTTAATAATCCAGCAGTACATCCGAAGGACTTCCAGTTAAACATTAATGGAAAAACAATGGTTGCAGATCCACAGTTAAGTTTAGGTGCTCCTGTATTTAAAGGAGCTACTGACGCTGATGTTATGACTTACTTTAAGCAGCTTGCGGGATCAGAGGATATGCCATCAGCTAAGGTGATCCCTGGTAAAGGTACGGTGTATTCGGTAAAAGTCACAGAAGGGCCTTCTGCCGGTAGTACTCTGACATTGAGGGACTTTTCAACATCGGCACAACAAACCGGTGCTAAATGGACTATAGATTTAATGACTCCATCGATAAATGGTGGCAGAAGGGTGGAGGTTAAATTTAAATGATGAAAAATATCAATGACATATATTCATCCGTTATTAAAAGTTCTTATGGATTATCTATGGGGGCTATATGGCAGCATATCAGTGTTGAATGCGCTGAATTATCTGATAATTACTTGTTCAGAAAGGAAGTATTCTTTGTTTTTTTAACTCAATTATTAAATGAGAAGAAAATTAAGTTAGCTACAAATGGTATATTTTTATCTGGTACTGTTGAGCAACAAATACAGACATTACAGGCGGTTTGGCCACCCTATCCAAATGAAGATGAAAACGACGATTTAGATGAATATGGAATGTGGTTTTTGGTTAAGGCTCCTGCGGGAGTAGTGTGGTTAACCCCCGATGGTGGAGAGCTATGGACTTAAATGAATCCCAACCCTCGCGGTTGGGATTTTTTTATCTGTCAGCCGTCAGAACCACTTCCCGACTGGCGGCTTTTTAGCCGTGATCACCGCAATAAAATCAAGGATCTGCTGTTGCTTGCGGCCTGAGAGCTTACAGACCTTCTTCAGCATCTGCATAATCTCCGGCTCTGGCGGCGGGGCCGGTAATGGCTCCTGGGCGGTGAGCACCAGGCAACCGGGCATCACGCGGATCTTCAGTGGTGTACCGGTTGTAAACCCCGCATCTTCCAGCCAGTAGCCCTTCAGGGTAATCGTCGGTGCGGGTTCGTGGGTCTGCCAGTCGCGGATGTAACCCACGGTATAACGGCGTGTTTTTAGTTCTGTTGCTTCAGTTGTGACAACTTCTGACTTAGAATCGTGCTCAGCCATGATTAACTCCGTAATAGTTGGTTATGGTTAGCGGTGATTCAGTGCTCCAACACTGGATCATCGCGTCCTTTATGATTGCTAATCCTTCGCATTTCTTACACGTTGATTAACATCGTGTTTCAAAATCAGTGCTTCCAGTAGTACTTTTGTCACTGACTTTTCCTCCTGAGTGAACTGGTTAACTGCCAGAAATAACGAACGTAATTCATCATCAGGATTTTGTTCAACTTCCTCAAAAACCAGCACATCTGCACTGACTGATAACGCGAGAGATAAATTGCGGATTACCTCAAGCGTGGGCTGAACATCGTCTGATTCATAGCGGCGAATCATCGATATATGACAACTTGCTTTGTCCGCAAGTACAGCCTGCGTCAGCTTTCTGCCCTTACGTAAAGAGGCGAGACGTTTACCAAAGGTCATTTAATATACTCAGTAGTAAATTAGTTTTCGCATCTTAACGTCGATTTCTTATCAGGCATAAATACATTCCAAACAATACCATATGTGGTATTAAAATGAAGTCCTATATGGTTTTTTTTGAAGGGGATTAACGAGCGAAATGGTAGATGCAGTTACATGTAATTGTTAAGCGAACGAGTAATAACTGACTAATAAATAAAACAAATAATAGATGTGTCAGACTTGGTAGTCGCTAAACTTCCACGATTGCAGCTCCACGATCCCTGCAGGCGGTAGCATTGCTGTTTTCCCATCGTATTGACCAGCGCATAAATAGCCGCACTCGTCCGCCAGAACAGCATCAGCAATCTCGAAACCGCCACCGAAAGCGATTACCACTTCAAAGAAGAGACCAAAACCAAAAAAGGGTTCCTGAACAAAACCACCACGCACACCATTGAGGAAGATTACGCCACCTACGAAAAAGGCATTGCACTGAGCGGAAATAACGTCTCGTTCTCAGCGGGTAACGACCTGAACGTGAAAGGTTCTGGTGTCGTGGGTGATGGCTCGGTAACCCTCCAGGCAGGAAATGATGTCAACATCCTGGCAGCCACAGATGAACAGTCGACATATCGTTTCAAGGAAAAGAAAACCAGTGGTCTGATGGGGACGGGCGGGTTGGGTGTCACTATTGGCAGCAAATCTTCCCTCCATGAACGGAATGAAGACGGTACCACCCAGAGCCAGAGTGTCAGCACTATTGGCTCCACAGGCGGTAACGTCAGCATTATTGCCGGTAACACAGCACATATCAGCGGTGCGGATGTGGTGGCGGGTAAAAATCTCAATGTGGCAGCAGGCGAGATTATTGTCGATGCCGGTAATGACCAGCAGCGCCGTAAAGAACGTTATGAACAGAAGCAAAGTGGGGTGACGGTGTCGGTTTCATCGGCCGTGACCGATGCCGTGATGGCTGCCAACGATACCTTCAAACGCGGTGAAGAGGTCAGTGATGACCGCCTTAAAGCGTTGTATGCAGTTAAAACAGCAGAAAATGCGTGGGCCGCAGGCTCTGGCGCTTCCTCAATAGCAGGGGGGGCTGCGCAGGGCAATGTGAACGCAGTGAAAGTGGAAGTCAGCGTCGGATCCAGCAAAAGTCAATTTGAGTCCGAATCGACACAGAATCAGGTGCGGGGCAGCACACTCACGGCTGGGGGCGATGTCACCATGGTGGCGACCGGCGGGAAAGGTACCAGCGGCGACCTGCATATCAGCGGCAGTGGTGTGACGGGTCATAACGTCACGCTGGTTGCGCAGAATGACCTGACCCTGGACGCTGCGACCAACAACAGCGAGCAGACCAGCAAAAATAATAGCAGTGGCTGGAATGCCGGGGTACATGTCTCGCTGGGACAGGAAACCGGGATAGGTGTGTCAGCCAGTGGTTTTCAGTCGAAAGGCAGCGCAGACGGTAAAACCACCGAATATATCAACAGCCGGGTGAATGCCAGCAATGAGCTGAGCATGAGCAGCGGGCGGGACACGATAATTTCCGGTGCGCAGGCTCTGGGCGACAAAATCACAGCCGATGTGGGGCGTGATTTAACCATCAGCAGTCTGCAGGATACGGACGAGTATCACAGCCGACAGAAAGATGTGAGCGGCGGAGCCAGTTTCACCTTTGGTTCGATGACCGGCTCGGCCAGCCTGAATATCAACCAGAGCAAAACTGACAGTGAATACGCCAGCGTCGGCGAGCAGAGCGGGTTATTTGCCGGGGACAAAGGATTAGATATTACCGTCGGCAAACACACGCAGCTGGATGGTGCGGTGATTGCCAGCACGGCGGAAGCCAGCAAAAACAGCCTCGACACCGGGACGCTGGGCTGGAGCAGCCTCGACAACCACGCTGAATACAGTGCCAGCAGCAAGGGCATCAGCGCGGGCGGAGCGACAGGTCAGGACAGCCATGGCGGGCAGATGTTCAGCGGGGGTGGCGTCCCTCATATTGGTATCGGAGCCAGCGATAATGCTTCGGGCATCACGCAGTCAGCCATTGCGGCAGGCACTATTACCATCCGTGATAAGGAACACCAGCAGCAGGATGTGGCGGACCTGAGCCGCGATACGGATAACGCCAATGGTCATATCGATAAAATCTTCGATAAGGAAAAAATCGAGGAGCAGCAGGAGCTGGCGGCGGTGTTCGGGCAGATGGCGAACCAGTATGCCGGTGACCTGGGTGCAGCGATGGGCTGGGCGGCAGATGGCCCGGAGAAAGCGGCTATCCATGGAGTGATAGGTGCGATACAGGCGAGCTTCGGCGGCGGCAATGCGCTGGCGGGTGGCCTGGCGGGAATGGGCAGCGAGGCCCTGGGGCAATTTGTTGATGACTACCTGAGCAGCAATACTCAACTGGGTGTGAATGAAAAAGCGGCGATAACCCAGTGGGCAGCGGCGCTGGGTGGCGCAGCGGTTGGCGGTGTGACGGGGGGCAGTAACGGTGCCATGTCGGGTGCGGCGACGGCGCTGGATTCGGTGCGTTATAACTACCTGGACCATAAAGAAGCTGAGCGCAAAAAGCAGGTAGAACATCAGTTAGCAAACGGCGAGCTGAACCCGGAAGAACGACAGGTACTCCAGCAGGAGCTGGCAGATATCAATGCCACGGATAAAGCGCGTGATGCGTTAATCGGTGATATCTGTACGCAGGGTAATAAAAGCAGCGCAGCCTGTACGCAACTGGTGATAAAGGCGCAGACGGCGCTGGACAGTTACGGTGGTGCAGCGACATATAACCTGTCGTACAAAGATATTTTCCCGAAAGACTACGCGAATGCCGCTGCTATCATGGAAGGGCTGGATGCGGGGAATATCACGCGTGATGCGGCGATTAGCGGTATAGCGCAGAGCACCGGTAAACCGTGGGCAGAAGTTGAAAAAGCCTATGACGATGCGATGCAGTTGCACGGTATCGTGAGTATCATTGCGGGCTACAAAGTGGCTGGTGATGAGTCGGCTCAGGGTGGTAAGGGCAGCGTTAAGCCTGATGCGGCAAAAGGGACGACTGCTGGAAATAAAATTTCGTATGTTGAAGAACCGCCTTATAACCCGGCAGGCACTGGCGGGGCAGCTCAACCATGGTCGACTAAAGGCCGTATAAAATATGTTGAGCTTCCAACGAGTGGAAAAATTCGTTATGTACCGCCTGAAGATTATTCGGCGTCACAACCGTTACCAAGAGGGCCAAATAATGGGTATTTCGATAAGTTTGGTAATGAATGGGTGAAAGGTCCATCCCGCACAGCTGGTCAGGCATTTGAATGGGATGTTCAGTTATCTCGGACAGGCAAGGCGCAGTTAGGCTGGGCAACTCGTGATGGTTCCCACCTAAATATCTCGCTTGATGGGAAAATTACACATAAATGATGAATATGAAAATTGATTTCTACCAAGAGGTTCAGGTTGTTCCTGATGCGAAAAACAGTAAATATGTTGGCCGTAAAGGTGTTGTTTTGGGGATCAGTGAAGAGGATGGGGTTATCTATGGATACGCAGTGATCCTTCATGATAAAGAAAATACAGTTTATTTTGAAAAAGATGATCTCGTGCCTACTGGCGTCGTTTTTAAAAGAGAAGATTTCTACTAATCAAAGAAGATCCCGGCCAGCAAGCCGGGATCGTTCTATCTGCTACTCAACCACAGGCCGGATAACCAATTGCCCCTGCTCCACAGCGACAATAACCGGCGTATCCGTCCCAAACCCCGCCTCTTTTAGCCAGTCGCCCTTCAGGTGCAGGCTGGGGTGGCGTCTGTAAAAACGGCTCATATGGATTCTGTGGCCTTCTTAGCGAAACAGCATCATGTTCTTTAACAACATTATAGAAAACGACTAGTTAATCGAGAAACCAATCTGATTATCCTCAGCGTACCAGCACTTGCAGATCTTAATAAAAACCGTATTGCCGATAACAAGTTACGCGAGGTCACGCCGACGCATGCCACGATGGGGATGGGAATTGCTGTGTTAGGGGCGCTTACGGGAAATATCAATAGCGGTGATTTTGATAAAGAGAACTACAAAGGTAATACTATCGATGCGTTGATCAATCCAACGGATGCCTGGTTTACGCCGAAAGCGAAGCAGAATATCAGCCAGTGGCTGGCGGACAATGGTAATGGGTATACTTACAAGAATCCGCTTTATATTGGTCATGCAACATGGGCACTGATTTATAAAGATGTGGCGGCGACCGATCCGGCCTATCAACTGAAATACAAACTGATTTTTTATAAGCGCCCTGAAGATGGCAATATGTTTTCCGCCTTTACTGTAGCGGAATGCTCTCCAGCGCCTGTAGAAGCGAAGCTATCGGATTGGCGAGCCAATAATTATGCTCGCGTCACTGCCGAGACAGAAAAGTATATGAGCAGTTGTTTGCTTGAGCTTAATAATCAGTTACCGCGCTTGCTTAAGAAATAAATCATCTAATCATATTTTAAAAGGGGAGCTAGCTTCCCTTTTGAGCTAGTACATAAATTTATCCTTGCTATCCGTAAGCGTCAATTTAGTGCCGTATTTTGCCAACAGACCCGTCCTGCTAACTTAGACGTGCGCCTGTACAAACGGGCATCTAACCATGACATCTCAAACCTGGCGTTCCGACCCGCGAAAAGTCCTTCTGCGCCTTCTTTTTCACTATCCCTCTAATCCAAATAACTCATTGATTGATCCCCCTAAAGCTTCAGATAGATCAGCCAATAATGAAACTGATAATCTCAGATTTCATTCTCATAATGCGGTATGGCCTGTTGAGCTAACCCTAATTGTGTTGCCAGTTGTTTTGGGTCAAACATTCCCCCATCATTTAGAAAGAACGTATTTATAAAATCATTAAGATATTGCCTTAATAATTGAACTCCCATTCCTACACATGTAGTCAAAATATGATCTAAATCATTTTTTGGCACTATCGACTCTGACTGTAAATATTTAATAACACCCAAATCAGATATGTTAGAATTTAACCCGCTCCAGATTCATCTCGAAAAATAATAATATAACAACCACATCTGTTCTTCCGGCTTAAATATTATTCCTTTTTACATCAGGATTGACTCACGCAATGAACGCGATAATCGTTGACGATCACCCATTGGCGCGGATTGCTATACGCAACTTGCTCGATACCAACGGCATCACCGTCACCACTGAACTCGACAGTGGCGAGCATGTGGTGCAAACCGTAGAGAAACTCAAACCGGAACTGCTGATCATCGATGTAGACATTCCCGGTCTTAGCGGTATCGAAGTGCTGGAGCAACTCCGCAAACGCCACTACGTCGGTATTATTATTATCATCTCTGCCAAAAATGAGTTGTTCTACGGCAAGCGCAGTGCCGAATACGGCGCGAATGGTTTTGTTAGTAAAAAAGAGGGGATGAATAATATTCTGGCGGCTATTGAAGCGGCAAAAAATGGTTATAGCTATTTTCCTTTCTCTGTTGAGCGTTTTAGCGGTGTGACCCTCACTGAACAAGATAAACTGGATACTTTATCGACTCAGGAAATGAAGGTTTTACGCTACATTCTCAACGGCATTGATTACACCACTATTGCCCACAAAATGAATATCAGTAATAAAACGGTAAGTACTTATAAAACCCGTTTAATGGAAAAGTTAGATTGCTCATCATTAATGGAACTCTATGATTATGCGCAAAGAAATAAAATTGGCTAATAAGATGCAGTCTCGTTGGTTTATTTATTTGATGATGTTTTTTTGCCTGAGTAGTTTTTCTTCTTCTGGCGCCACACAGGTTATTGAGCTTAAAAGTAATTACCAGCCTGCGGTGCTGGATATTCGGTTAAGTACAGAAGACAGGTTATGGCTCGAGCGCAAAAAAACGCTGACTGTCGGCACCTGGTTGCCGGAAGTTTCCCCTATTGATTATGAAAGTACTGGGGGGATATATCAGGGTGTTAATGCCGATTACCTGGCTCTTCTGCAGAAAAATCTGCATATTAAAATTATTATTAAACAATATGATAGCGAGAAAGAGGCTCTTGCGGCACTGTCGAAAAACGAAGTCGATACGCTGCTGACTCAGTTAACTGCCCACAAAGAAACGCCGAGTTCTTTGCTGACAACGTCTGCGTTGATCAAAACCTGGCCGACACTGGTGACGTCACTTAAAAACACTTTGCTGCCGCTAAAAACCAGCAAAGAGGTGACTGTTGCTTGCGTGCGCGATTGCTCGTTTGCCGATGTTGTTAAGGTGGCGTTCCCGAATGCCAGAATGACTTATTACGATAATGACTACCAGGCGATGTCATCGGTGGTGTCCGGTAAAAACCAATATTTTATTGGTAATAACGTGACTACCGGGAATTGTATTTCTAAATACTTTTCACAATCGCTGGTGATTACCCACTATTTTAACAAGCAAGAACAATACAATTACTTTATTACCAGCAACCGTCAGCCGCTGTTGCGAAATATCCTTGAACGTTTTATTGCCTCAATCAGCAATGAAACCCATATGCGGATGATGCAGAACTGGCTAAACCGCGGCAATCTTTCCTATCTGAATTCACCTGGCCCATTTAGCCAGGAAGAGCAAAACTGGCTGGAGAAGCACCGCACTGTCAAAGTGCTCATTAATCCCAACTATCCACCGTTTACGCTGATCGACAAGGAAGGCGAGTTACGCGGAATCATGGCTGATTTACTCAATATTATTCAGCTGCAAACCGGTCTTGAATTTCAGCCGGTGATGATGAGTTCCGACCCAAAAAAGGCACCAGAGCAGTGGGACATGATCCCCGCCACCACGCTGAATAATACGCCGCAGAACACCTCGCTTAGCGATCAGTTGATGAGCCTCTCGTTCGTTATTGTCACCGCGCATCACGAAAATGCTGACCGCTTGCTGACCAAACCACTGCGCATTGCCGTAGCGCTGGGGGATGTTTTGGTTGCTGATTTACATCAGCGATACCCGCTGGCGACTCTGGTTGAAACGGAAAATGTCGGTGAGGCAATGAAAATGGTCGAGGAGGGTAAGGTCGATGCGGCGATTACCACCGAGCTATCCGCCCGTTACATGATTGACCATTATTACCCGCAAAACATGTACTACATGCGCCTGCCGGGGATGCCGAGCGGTTCGCTGAGTTTTGCGATAGCCTCCGATGAACCCGAACTGAAGTCGATTATCAGTCAGTCGCTGCAAGCGATTCCTCCGCGCGACATTCTGCAAATGACGGAAAAGTGGTCGAAAATTTCCAGCGTACAGAAAGATACCTGGAACCTGTACAGCAAGCAGTTCTATCAACTGGTGGTCTTCGCGATGGTGCTGATAGCCATTAGCCTTGGCTGGGGGCTGTCGCTGTCGCGTGAAGTGCGCAAAAGAAAACAGTCGCAACGGCAACTCGAAGAAGAATTGCAGCTTAAAGAGACGCTCTCCCATGAGCTGGAGGCCGAGAAAGATAAAGCGATTCAGGCCACTAAAGCGAAAAGCCGTTTCCTGGCGAGTATGAGCCATGAGCTGCGTACCCCGGTGAGTTCGATTGTGGGCTTTTTAGAATTGCTGTCGAGCTCGGATCTCAACGCCAGTCAACGCAAAGAAGCGATAGCACTGGCAGGGGCAACTGCACAATCGCTGCTGGGGTTGATCGGCAAGATTCTTGATGTCGATAAAATTGAGTCTGGTAAATACCAGATAGCACCGCAATGGACTGATTTATCACAGCTTATCAATCTACAGTGCCACTCATTTGACGCGCTGGCCAGGCAGAAAGGTGTTGAGTTGCGTTGTATCAGCCATCTGGCGGCGGACGCTCAGGTGCTGATTGATCCACAAGCCTGGCGGCAAATTCTCACCAATCTGGTCGGCAACGCGCTGAAGTTTACCGAAAAAGGGCATATTGAGGTCTTATCCCGTCTGACAGAAGTTGAGGATAAGCATGGGACTCTGGTGGTGACGGTCAGCGACACCGGATGCGGGATTAGTGCCGAAGAGCAGGAGACACTATTCCACCGTTACGTTCAGGCAGGCCAGGGGCGTAAACAGACAGGCTCCGGGCTGGGGCTGGTTATCTGCAAAGAGCTGGTGACGCTGATGGGCGGCACGCTGGAACTCAGTAGCCAGCAGTCGCAGGGCACCACTTTCACGATTACGTTGCTGGTTGAAACTGCACAGAAGAGGCTTACGCCGACCCATAACACCCCGGCCGCATTGTCGCCATTACCGCGTTTGTCGATTCTGATTGCGGACGATAACCCGACGAATCGCCTGCTGTTAAAACGCCAGCTGAATGCCATTGGTTACAACGTGGATGAAGCCTGCGACGGTGAGGAGGCGGAAGCGAAAATCGCCAATAACGCGTACGATTTGTTGATAACTGACCTGAACATGCCAAAAAAAGATGGGCTGGCGCTGACGGCATCTTTGCGTCGCCAGAATATGCGGCTGCAAATCTGGGGGCTGACCGCCAGTGCGCTTTCGCAATCACGCGATCAATGCCTGCAAAGCGGTATGAATCAGTGCCTGTTTAAACCGGTTTCGATTCAGACGCTGACTCACGAGTTGAGCAAACTCGATAGCGGGCGCACATCGCTGTGTACTACACGACATTTGAAGCTGAGCATTCTGACCGAGAATACTGGGGGTGACAGGAAGTTGATGAACGAGATTCTGGAAACCTTCCGCGAAGCTTCAGCCAATGATTTACAGGTCGCAGTGCGTTCAATAGAGCAGGATGAACCGCAAATGTTTTTGCATGCGTTGCATCGTTTGCATGGTTCGGCACAGATTCTGGAAATCACCGCCCTTCAGGCGTTGTGTGAACCTTTCGAATCACGTCGTCATAGTTCGTTACCACTTGAGGAGCGCCAGCAAACGTTAGAAAAAATTACGGCAGTCATGCGGGAAATTGACGTGGAGATTGATAGTTTGATAAGCCACTAAAAATGGTGGATGACGCTGGCGCTTATCCCCCTACGAAACCGGAACTGGAACCGAAATCGTAGGTCAGATAAGCGCAGCGTCATCCGACGTCCAGCACGATAATTTTAGTTGCTGGCAGCGAACATTTCGCTATCAACAACGATGCCGTCCTCAGCACCCTTCAGTACCAGATTCGCTTCGTAGTATTTACCATCTGCCAGCATTTTTTGTGCCTGAGCTACCGCTTTGCGGGTCTGGTTCAGTGGCATAAGATATTGATTTTCCATCACGCCAATCCCCGCCAGACGTAAAGTGTCCATCGCACCTTTTTTATCGCCTTTAGCCAGTTTTTCATTGGCAGATTTGATCGCACTCTCTTTTGCTGGAGTCGCAACATAGTCTTCAGACAGGGCAACTGTGGCGTTAATGATGACGTACTGGTCGTCAATCATCTTCGCTTTGGCGTCGGTTTTGACAAATTTCTTCCAGTCGATGCTGTCATCTTTTAGCAGTGTTGCTGCGTCATCAGTCAGTTTTTTAGCACTGGCCGGTTCGCCGTGGAACAGCGCCAGGCGAGCAAGCTGAATATCACGCATGGCATTCGCGCCCTGAACGGCAACCTGCATCACATCAGCCGCTTCTTTTTGGATTTGTGCAGTGGCCGCAGCAGTTTGTGCTGGAGTCGTTGCTGTTGCAGCGAATACCGGTGCAGAACTCATCATGGTTGCCAGTACGCCTGCCAGAATTAATTTTTTCATTATCGTCTCCTTAATAAAATGGGTGTTAATCACCAACCCAGACAGAATAGGAAATAACAAAACGAATGAAAATCAGAGCGCGGAATGAATATTGCAGGAGCTGTCTGACACTTGTCAGATTATTGAGTCAGACGTCAGATTGAGCGTATGAAGACAGGGCTTCACTCTTATTTACTCCGTTTGCTAGCTGGCCTTACTATTTTAACCAATAACTAGTTGGTCAATAACGATATGGCGGAAATAAAATGTTTATATTTAATCAATATCGACTGAAAGCACTGAGTGAGGCTTCATGTCTTCATTATAGAAAACATGCGCTGGTGATGGCGGTGCTACTGTTTATTTGTGGTACCTGCTGTCTTATTTATCCTTTTATGGCCGGGATGTACCTCAGCTATATCATCGGCATGATGTTTATGGTTTGCGGTTTTTATACTCTTTATAGTCTGGTGGTATTTCGTTCACGCCACTGGCGTTCTAAATTTGTCAGCGTGATATTTGCCTTAGCCTGGCTGTTGTTGGGCTTCAGTTTTGTCATCCATCCTCTGATTGGCATGACGTCACTGTCGCTGGTATTTAGCTGTTTCTTCATTGTTGGCGGGGTTTCACGCATCGTTTCCGGCTTCACTATGCGTGGTAACGCGGGGGCGATCACCAACATTATTATCGGTGTTTTAGACCTGCTGATTGCCGTTGTCTGGCTCAGTTTGAACCCTGAACAATCCTATTTATTTACCACCGCTTTCATTGGCGTGGAGATGATCTTCAGCGCTGCTGGATTTATCGCGCTGCGCAGGAATTTGACGCCAGCGAAGCACAAGAAATTGAACCTTAACGATACACCAAAAACAGTGGAGTAAATGATGAATATTAAAGCCTATGTCTCGGTAATTATTGCTGCTGCCGCTTTTTCAGCCACTATGAATAGTGCTTTCGCTACTCAGGAAACGACACCACAAAATATGACCTGCCAGGAGTTTATGGATATGAATCCTAAATCTATGACCCCAGTCGCCTTTTGGGTAGTGAATAGAAATACAGATTTTAAAGGTGGCGATTATATCCATTGGCATGAAGTTGAAACCGTGTCAGTACCCAGGATATTTAAACAGTGTCAAAAAACACCGAAAGCAAAATTAGGTGAGCTGACCCAAAGCGTTAAGTAATTCCATATTCACTCTTAATTGAATTATCAACTTAAGTGATACCCATAGAGGATTTATTATGACCACACTTATTCAGCCAGTCGAAAATGAAAATGACGATGTTTATGCTTCGATAGAGTTATCTACCGCACTGCCTAAAAACGCATTTCCGGTCAACGAAAGTAATCCACGCAATGTTTTTCATGCTATTCATGATGAATTAATGCTGGATGGTAATTCCCGCCAGAACCTGGCGACTTTTTGCCAGACTTGGGTGGATGACGAAATCCGCCAGCTGATGGATCTTTCCATCGACAAAAACATGATTGATAAAGATGAGTACCCACAGACTGCTGAGATAGAGCAGCGTTGCGTGAACATGCTCGCGGACCTTTGGCATTCTCCGTCAGCCACCGACACCATGGGCTGTTCCACTATCGGTTCTTCCGAAGCCGCGATGCTGGGCGGTCTGGCGCTGAAATGGCGCTGGCGCAAACACCGTGAACTGGCAGGAAAATCTACCGATAAGCCAAATATGGTGTGCGGCCCGGTGCAGATTTGCTGGCATAAATTCGCCCGTTATTTTGACGTGGAGCTGCGCGAAGTGCCGCTGGAAGGCAACCGTCTGATGATGACAGCCGAAGAAGCGCTGAAATATATCGACGAAAACACCATTGGCGTAGTGCCAACTTTGGGGATTACCTTCACCTGCCAGTACGAGCCAGTGAAAGAGATTCACGATGCGCTGGATGATTTGTTTGAGCGCACAGGGCTGGATATTCCGATGCACGTTGATGCCGCCAGCGGTGGCTTCCTGGCGCCATTCTGCGCCACAGAAATCGACTGGGATTTTCGTCTGCCACGTGTGAAATCTATCAACGCGTCAGGTCATAAATTCGGCCTTGCACCGCTCGGTGCCGGTTGGGTGGTATGGCGTGAAAAACAAGATCTGCCAGAGGAACTTGTTTTTAACGTTAACTACCTCGGCGGCAATATGCCGACCTTTGCGCTGAACTTCTCACGTCCTGGTGGGCAAATTGTCGCTCAGTATTACAACTTCCTGCGCCTGGGTTGCGAAGGTTATCGCAAAATTCACATGGCCTGTTATCACACCGCCCAGTATCTGGCGCGTGAAATCGCCGCTATCGGCCCATTCGAGGTTATCTATGATGGCAACCAGCAAAATGGCATTCCAGGACTGACCTGGACGCTAAAAGCTGACCAACGCAATTGTGGCTACACGCTGTACGATCTGGCTGACCGTTTACGGAGCCGTGGCTGGCAGGTGCCTGCTTATTCCATGCCGACTCACCGCGAAGATCTAGTGGTGCAGCGCATTCTGGTGCGCCATGGCATGAGTACCGATTTGGCCGAATTATTGATAAGCGACCTGAAACGCACGCTCGCAGCACTGGAAAAAAATCCTGTCACGCATTCGCTGACTGCCGAGGAAGCGGGCGGCTTCAACCACGCATAAACCCCTTTCTTATCAATCAACCAGAGAGCCTGTTTGTTACGGCTCTCTTATTTAATCGTGAATGAACATCGGCAGGTGGTTCAAACCTGCTGATGTGGAGAGGATTATGTCCAGTACAACGACGAGTGCCCCTGCAAAGTCGCTCACTTTGCTCGGTTTTTTTGCCATTACTGCTTCAATGGTGATGGCCGTTTATGAATATCCCACTTTTGCCACTTCAGGTTTTAGCCTGATTTTCTTCCTGCTGATGGGCGGGATTTTCTGGTTTATTCCCGTTGGTCTGTGTGCCGCTGAAATGGCCACAGTTGAGGGCTGGCAAGAAGGTGGTTTGTACGCATGGGTTTCCAATACGCTCGGGGAACGCTGGGGTTTTGCGGCGATCTCTTTTAGCTATTTGCAAATCGCCATCGGTTTTATCCCGATGCTCTATTTTGTGCTCGGTGCTCTCTCTTACATCCTGAGTTGGCCTGCGTTAAATACCGACCCGCTGGTGAGAACTGTAGCGGCGGTGGTTATTTTGTGGGGGCTGGCGCTGACTCAATTTAAAGGGACACGCTATACCGCGATTATTGCCAAATTCGGTTTCTTCTTTGGGATTTTGTTCCCGGCGATTGTCCTGGTGCTGCTGGCTGTGGCGTGGCTTTATCATGGGCAACCGCTGGCGATTGAGATGTCAGAGAAGACCTTCTTCCCTGATTTTTCGCAGATTGGCACGTTAGTGGTGTTTGTGGCGTTTGTGCTCAGTTATATGGGTGTTGAAGCCTCGGCAACCCATGTCAATGAGATGAATAATCCAGCGCGTGATTACCCGCTGGCGATATTCCTGCTGGTCATTGCCGCCATTGTGCTGAGTTCCATTGGTGGGTTGTCTGTCGCCACCGTGATTCCGCACGATGAAATCAACCTTTCGGCTGGCGTGATGCAGGCTTTTAGTACCCTGATTAGTTATTACGGGCCTGAATACGAGTGGGCGATTCGCGCTATTGCTGCGCTGTTGATGCTGGGCGTGTTGGCCGAGATTGCCTCGTGGATTGTTGGCCCATCGCGCGGCATGTTAGTCACCGCACGGGATGGTTTATTGCCTTCGCGTTTTGCCAAAGTAAATAAAAATGGTGTTCCAGTAGCGCTGGTGATTTCCCAGTTATGCATCACTACTCTCGCACTGGTTGTCCTCACTAATACTGGTGGCGGCAGCAATATGTCATTCCTGATTGCTCTGTCGCTGACGGTGGTGATTTATCTGTGTAGCTACCTGATGCTGTTCCTCGGATACATTCAGTTGGTGCTTCATCAACGTGACAGAGCACGTGACTTCCAGATTCCTGGCGGTAAAGCCGTTAAGTTGGTCGTCGCCTGTTCTGGCCTGCTGGTTTCAGTGCTGGCGTTCTTTGTTTCGTTTATTCCACCGAGTTCTCTGCCTGGCAGCAGCGCCCATGATATTTATGCCGGTCTGCTGATTATCTGCTTCGGTCTGGTGTTTATTCTGCCGTTTATCGTTTATATGTTCCGCGATAAATCGCAGAGAAGACAGGCTCCACATCTCACACCTGTGACCGTGGAAAATGCTCCGGCAGGGCACTTTGCGGTTCACCCGAAAGCTCGCCCATCGCATTACCCTGAAAAATAAAGTCACTGTCGTGCCATTCGCACTGCCGCAAAGTGTGGATGGCACTATCGCTATTTTTCGCTATTAACGGATAATGGCCGATTCTGAAACGACAGTTTATTTTTGGGTAAGGGAAGGGGCGTGAGTAATAACGTTTCGCTGTTTACTAATAAGAAATTCGCATGGATGGGAGCCGCTTTTTGTTGCTTGTTATGGGGAAGTGCTTACCCGGCAATTAAAAATGGTTATGACATTTTTCAGATAGCGACCGACGATTTAGCGGGCAAAATTGTTTTCGCCGGTTATCGTTTTGTCATCGCGGGGCTTTTATTGCTGGCGTTCGCGATGCTGCAAGGCAAGCCGATTGCGCGTTTATCCCGCCATCAGTTTTCGCAGCTAGCGTTGCTCGGTGTTACGCAAACTGCCATTCAATACATCTTCTTTTACATTGGCCTCGCCTATACCACCGGCGTGAAAGGCTCAATTATGAATGCCACTGGCACTTTCTTTAGTGTCCTGCTGGCGCATTTTATCTATCAAAACGACAAGCTCAGTATTAACAAAGTGGTGGGCTGTGTGCTGGGGTTTGCCGGTGTGATGGTGGTGAACTTCAACAGCCAGTTGATGGACTTCAGTTTTAGCTGGATGGGTGACGGTTTCGTGGTGCTGGCAGCGTTTATTCTTTCTGCCGCTTCGCTGTATGGGAAGCGCATTTCGCAAACCATCGACCCGACTATCATGACAGGCTGGCAGTTGGCCATCGGTGGCGTGGTGTTGACTGTTGGCGGCTACGCAAGCGGCGGGCGGCTTGAGTTTCATGGCCTGGAGTCGGTGGCGATTCTTGGCTATCTGGCGTTGCTGTCCTCCGTGGCCTTTGCGTTGTGGAGCTTGCTGCTCAAACACAACCGCGTGGGAATGATTGCGCCGTTTAACTTCTTGATTCCGGTATCGGGTGCGGTGCTTTCAGCCATCTTCTTGCAAGAAAGTATTCTCGAATGGCGTTACGCCCTGGCGCTGGTGCTGGTGTGCTTTGGGATATGGCGAGTGAACGTGACGCGCAGATAGTTTACAAAATCGTCAAATGCAGGCCATTATTTATCCATCTTTTACCGATAAAGGGCCTGCAAATGACCAGACTGACCGCAAAAGATTTCCCTCCTGAATTACTCGAATACTTCGATTTCTACGTCCACGGAAAAATCAGCAAACGTGAGTTTCTCGACATTGCGGGGAAATTTGTGGTCGGCGGGCTTGCGGCGGCGGCACTGGGGACTTTGCTGACGCCAAATTATGCCTTCGCACAGCAAGTGGAATTTACCGACCCGGATATTGTGGCTGAATATATTCGCTACCCCAGTCCGCAAGGGCATGGCGAGGTGAGGGGGTATATGGTGCGCCCGGCAAAAGCGGCGGGTAAAGTGCCTGGCGTGGTGGTGGTGCATGAAAACCGTGGGCTTAATCCCTACATCGAAGATGTGGCGCGGCGTGTTGCCAAGGCAGGATTTATCGCGCTGGCACCGGACGGTTTAAGTTCGGTCGGCGGTTATCCGGGCAATGATGAAAAGGGGCGCGAGCTGCAATCGCAGGTTGATCCCACCAAACTGATGAATGATTTCTTCGCCGCGATTGAGTTCCTGATGCACCACGATGCGGTGACAGGGAAAGTCGGGATGACTGGTTTTTGTTACGGCGGCGGTGTCGCTAATGCTGCGGCGGTGGCGTATCCGGAATTAGCTGCAGCGGTTCCGTTCTACGGACGCCAGCCAAAAGCGGAAGATGTGCCGCGCATCAAAGCGCCATTATTGCTGCATTATGGGGAGCTGGATTCGCGCATTAACGAAGGATGGCCTGCTTATGAGGCGGCGCTGAAAGCCAATCAGAAAGTTTATGAAGCGTATATTTATCCGGGTGTGAATCACGGTTTTCACAATGATTCGACCCCGCGTTATGACAAAGCGGCGGCGGATCTTGCGTGGACGCGGACTATTGCCTGGTTTAATCAGTATTTGGTTTAGAGGGGATACCCTCACCCCGGCCCTCTCCCCCAGGAGAGGGGGAAAACCGAGGCAATCTCGGTCGGCTCCCTCGCCCTCAGGGAGAGGGTTGGGGTGAGGGTTGTTTTAGGCCTGACTCACCACCCTCGCACCCAGCACCACCCCATTCTTACCAGTGCGCTTAATCAAATACATCGACTCGTCGGCACGAATTACCGCATCGGCAAAATTGTCGTTGGCCCAGGACTCATTAATGCCAATTGATGCGCCGACAGTCGCCGAACCGTTGCTCAACTCAAATGGCGTGATAGCGGCATCCAGGCAGCGCTGGGCAGTGGTTTGGATTGCTGCACTCTCCAGCGTCCACGGCATCAGCAGGATAAACTCATCGCCACCGATTCGCCCAATGGTCACTTCTGGCGGGCAGGCTTCGGACAACCGCTGGCTGAGCTGCAACAGAACTTCGTCGCCGCTGCGATGCCCCAGGGTATCGTTAACGTTTTTGAAATCATCAAGGTCGATAAAAGCCACTGATAGCGGGCCGAGTTTTTTTAACAAATCAAACTGTGCATGCAGCGAGTGGCGGTTAGCAAGACCGGTGAGCGGATCGTGGTTGGCGAGCTTCGCCAGCTGTTCCTCGTACTGCTTTTCTTTGGTCATGTCGATGTGGGTACCGGTGACTTTCAATGGCTTACCGTCATCGCTCCATTCGGTCACTCGTCCACGGTCTAGCACCCAGGTGATGGTGCCATTTTTAGCCTGCATACGGTGCAGCGCTTCGTACCAGGGGGCTTTGCCTTCGAGATGGTTATAAAACGCGGCGAGCACCATTTCTTTGTCTTCAGGGTGCAGATGGTCACGCCACACATCAAAATGAGCGCTAAGTTCTTTGGGCCGATAACCCAGCATGGAACCCCAACGGCGGTTGAAAATAACCAGTTTGCCGCTGCTAATATCAAGTTGCCACAAGCACAAACCTGTCCCGTCGAGCGTTGCACTCAGCTTGTTGCGTGAGTCATGCGCAATTCTCTTGAGACGGGCATTATGCTTTTTGAGGTTCTGGATCTGTTGCCTGAGGATCTCTTCTGACATTGACCATATTTATGTTCAAATAATATCCATTTTTAACAGCTATTAATGAGTTGTAAATATGGCGCAGAAAAAATCGTGCTAGTTCCACTGTTGTTGTGAGGTTGAAACGCTTTTTCTCTTCTCAACCGGTATTAAAGAGAAAAAGACACCGCTAAGCATCGCGGCGAGCAGAATCCAGGATGTCGGTGAAAAGACGCTGTCCATTACCAGGCATTCGAGTAGCACGGCAATAACCGGAAAACAGATAAATACCAACGAGGTACTGAACGTCGATATACGTTTTTGCAGCGAGAAATAACACAAAATTCCGAACACCCCAGCCACAATGCCAAGGTAAATAATCGAGGCAAAAGACAGCCAGGTAATATTTTCAATCAGCGGTTTTTCCACTATCACACCAATCAGCGTGAGGATTAACCCTGCGGCAAGGCACGGCAGCGCGTTAAATGTGGAAAGCGAAACCTGGCAACTGCGCTTCTTGCATTGAACGTACATGAAAGCATGGATGAAAACGGCAAGAACGACGGCTAATGACCCTTTCCAGTTGTTGCTCAGGCTCATCCTGGCTTCTTCTCGCAGCAAGCAAAACAGTGAGAGTAGCGCCAGCATCGAACCCATGAGTTGTAACAGGCTGACAGGGGCGTTGAGCACTACGATAGAAATCAGCAGAACGGCAACCGGCAACACGGCAAAGATAATTGCCGCACTGCTGGCATCGACGTACTGCTCACCGTAAAGCACCAGCGTGAAGGGCAGGCAGTAACAGAACAGGAACACACAGAACTGGAAAATACGGTGGCCTGGTGGGAATAACAGCGATGAACGAGTGATCTTCAATAGCCACAAGAGGAGTGGCGCTGCGCTTAAAAAGCGCAGGCCGGTGGCAAAAATCGGTGGCATGCTGACTAGCGCGAATTTCATCGCCAGCCAGGTGCTACCCCACGTCAGAATAACGACGGCGAAAAGTGTCAACATTTTGGCTTTCTGCATGGGGTGGCTCCTTTTTTCACCTCAAATTAATGATCGATATACAGGTAGTGCATCCAGCTGGTCATACGCAGCAAGATTTTGCGGATAATGGAAACGTGTTCGAAATAATCCGAATACACGGCAACTTGTCCCATGGTACCGGCCGGTAAACGTTCTACATCTTTGACGTTGTTAAGCTCAATTTCTGCATAGATGCCGTCGAGTTTGGGATCCAGACTTAAACCTTGTAAGTAGCCTTGTGCCTGATAGCTACTGTTGGCGATCGCCGGCATGATTTGTTTCACTTTCCCTTTCACGACACTGCCTGGCAGGCCGTTGAACACGACCTCGGCTTCATCACCCGCGGTTAAACGCAGGGCAGAGTTTTGGCGGAAAACGGCATAAACGCTGGTTTTCTGGTCAGGGACGAACACCATCACTGGGCGCAGCGGTATCGGGCGCACGAACATGCCTGGTTTCAGGAACAGTTGCGTTGCGTAGCCATCGCTAGGGGCGCGAATAACGGTTTTCTCAAGGAAGTATTCTGCTTCTTTGAGGTTGGACTTCAAGCGGTACACTGTCGCGTTTTCGCCGTTAACCAGCGCACTCAGTTCTGCCGCTGTTTGGTCGCGCTTCGACAGGGAAGAACGCCATTGCGCCTGCGCTGCCAGATAGGTTTGCTGTGCGCGAACCACTTCCTGGTCAGTAAACGGGCTTTTCATTTTGTCCTGGCTGCCATTGCGGTAACGGTCAGCATCTTTCATGGCTAAATCGCGTTGTGCTTTTACCTGGGCAATATCGGCATTTTCGGAAGCCAGGCGCGCTTGCAGCATTTCAACGTTCTTTTCTGCGCTTTCGATTTCACCTTTGATTGACTCGACTTTGGCCTGGTAGGCGGTCGGGTCAATACGGAACAGGAAATCCCCTTTTTTCAGCATCTCATTAGATTTAGCGGTCACTTCGACCACCGTACCCGATACTTCAGGGATAATAGGTACTGTCACGGTAACCATCTGAGCACGTTCAGTGTAAGGATGGTTGTAATTCATTAATAACAGCAAGGAGCCAATAAGAATAATCCCACCCAAAACTGCAGTAGGAACGCTCCATTTATTTAATGGAATTTTGAAGAATTTAAATATACCGACACAAATTGCGGTATATGTAAGAATAAGTAATAAATCCACAATGAATCCTGCTCAATAATTCGGTTACTGGTGGTTTGCTGTATTATTTTTGTGCTGAGCTTCCAGTTGAGCCAGACGTTCACGTAACGCCTCTAACTCATGGTTTTTAGTCGCAAATCCCCAACCACGATCTTCGCGATATAGCATCGCCCAGATCCACAAAAACGGCCAGATTGCGTGCAGTGTGAATAAACTCACCCAACCTGCAGCATGAATAGCATCTTGATGTGGATGATTGCGATGCACCGCGATTTCATAAGGAATATCGTGCACAACAATAACGCCATAGAAAAGCGTCAGTCCCACAAATATAAGAGCGCCTAAGGCAAGGTAGTCCAGGATCATAGTTTGGTGCTCCGTGATTAAATGTCCGGAGACACTAATGAGAAGGTGTGCGCGGCACCACTTTTAATTTGTTTAAATTTAAATTTTTGGCGATTTTTTAATTGCACAAAACCACAATAATGTGCAAGAGGAAAAATAAGAAATTACACTTCTTTTCATCATAGAAATAGTTGTAAAAAATGTGCAAAAAGGTGTTTTAGTTTTTCAATACATGGTTGTATGTAAGCAGCAAACACTTCAGAGTAGCGCTCCCCCGCTAGATCTTTGGCGTGGTATATACTTCAAGGAACCTGCATGTATAGTGAGTCATCTCAGGAAAAAAAATGATTATACCTCCTCCCACACGACCCGAAGCCGCCATCCAGCGCCTGCTGACCGCCCTTGAGCCCTATGGAACCCCCATGGAGATCATTCCTCGTAAGCGGATTAACTGGGAATATAAAGATGTCCCGCAGTTCTACGTCTTCAAGAAAGGCGAAATTTCTGTGCTGCGCGCAACGGATGGTTTAGTTATTGCTACGCTCTCCGGGCAGAATTTGTTCGGTATTGCGGAGAGTATCCAGCCTTTACGTAGCCATATTCTGCGTGCAGAAACCGATTGCACCATGCTACGTATGGATGCCAGCCAGGCGCATGAAATAATAAGTCAGCAAGACCTTTGGAAAGATGTGGCTATTATTCTTGCTTACTACACCACCTACCTCTGCTACCGCGATTCTGTCGTCGTGCAGCAACGCACTTATTCCATTATTCGTGGTCATCTTATTGAGATGAGCCGCTTGCCGGAAGAATCTCGATTAAGAACTTCAATTCTTGATTACATTCAGGAAAGAACGCACTTATCACGTAGCAGTATTCTGAATGTCATGTTTGCTTTAAAGAATGGCGGTTACATTGACATTCGCCGTGGAGGTTATTTACTGGAAGTCATCAATTTGCCTGAGAAATTCTAAAGCACGCTAATTATTGTTGTGATATTGGTTTTGTGGGTGTGTTATGCAATGATTTAACCTAGTTCTTTTTCATTTAAAATTAAATGAAGTTCAAATTCCTTCTTGCAAGGAATATGAATATCATCCGTCGCTTAAATATTAATACCATTGAGCAATCTCCCAGCAGCGACTTCAAGGATTATGATGAAAAAGACTCTTATTGCGTTAATCGCACTCAACGCCTTCGCAGTAACGAACGCCAATGCCGCAGCCGATACCGATACCTGGTATGGCGGTGCTAAATTAGGTTGGTCACATTATTTCGATGGCAATGGTGACAATGATTTCAATGATAACGTAAGCAACGCGACCGACTTTGAAACCAGCAGCGACAATGTTGGCGGTGGCGTATTCGCAGGTTATCAAATTAATCCGTGGTTGGCTGTTGAAGGCGGCTACGACTATCTCGGCAATATGCAGATCCAAGGCAACAACGGCGTAGCCGGTGCCAAAATGGGTTCTCAGGGCTTGCAGCTTTCTATGAAAGCTAGCTACGGTTTCACTGATAACTGGGATATCTATGGCCGTGCCGGTGCATTTGCATACCGTGCTGAAGCTGAGCAAAATGGCGATTCTAAGTTTGATACTGGCGTGCGCCCACTTGCCGCTGTCGGTACTGAATATGAGTTCAATGACAACTGGGCTGGCCGCGTGGAATACCAATGGGTTGGCAACGTGGGTAACTCCAACCAAATTGGCGTGAGTTCTGATGTCAGCACTGTGACTGCCGGTGTGGTTTACCGCTTTGGTGCCAACGAAGCCGCTCCAGTTGCAGCAGCACCTGCTCCAGTAGAAGCGCCAGTAGAACCACAGCGTTTCAACCTGAAATCAGACGTGATGTTTGCCTTCAACTCAGCAGTGCTTTCTGCTGAAGGTGAAGCAGCGGTACGTGACCTCTACAACCGTCCAGAAATTCAGGCAGCTAAAGACAAATCCACTATGGTGATTGGCTTTACTGACCGTCTGGGTTCACAAGATTACAACCTGAACCTGTCTGCAAAACGTGCGCAAGCCGTTGCTAACGAACTGGTTCGTTTAGGTATGCCAGCTCAGAACGTCCAGGCCGAAGGCCGTGGTGCAAGTGAGCCAGTAACTGGAACAACCTGTGATGCAGTCACTGCGCGTCAAGAACTGATTAACTGCCTGGCACCAGATCGCCGCGTTGTTATCGAAATTGCCGGTGTAGCGCCACAGCAATAAGTCCCAACATGCAATTACAAAAATAGCAGTAACGTCCGTTTTGCCCGATGCCTTAGTGCCTATCGGGCTTTTTTTTTGGTCCGGAAACCCTGAAGAATAAAGAGGAACGCGATGAAAAATTTAAAAATGGCTTGTCTGATCGTTGCAACACTGAGCGCAGGTTCGGCAAGTGCGGTTTCATTTCATGGAGAGGCGGGTTCTAAATGGACCAACCTGGGTATGAGTTTTGGTGCCAATGAGCCTGGTTTTACCTTTAGTGGTAACTGGGCACATAACGATAATGACGGTGATGTTGCGAGCCTGGGACTGGGCTGGAATATCCCGTTGGGTTCGGTGCTGATTACCCTCGGCGGTAAAACGCTGTATCTGAACCCGGATGATAACGACGAAGGTTATGCCGTGGCAGTAGGGGGTGGTGCGCAGCTGCCACTGGGCGAAAATTTTACTCTGTTTGGCGATGCTTATTTTTCACCTGATTCGCTCTCAAGTGGCGTAGCACAGTATGGCGAAGCGAACGCAGGTCTTCGCTGGAATGTTAACTCCACGTTTTCCGTTGATGGCGGGTACCGTTATGTTGGCATGGAAGGGAAAGATGGCCGCAGCGATAATATCTTAGCCGATGGCGCTTACGCTGGGGTTAATTTTAGTTTCTGATAAGTTTATTTTTGTACGGAAATTAGTTTGCTGGCGAAATGGTCACACACTACAATTATCACGTTGATACATCAAGCCTCATTGATATCGTCAATTCGAGTGATTCGATCCTTTAATATTGTTTGTGCATCTTGCTGTGCCAATACAATATACCCGCCTGTCCGGCGGGTATTTTTTTATCTAAATATTAAAATTTATTTTTAAATAAAAAGAATTTTGAATACGTGGTGCATTAACCTTATGCTGGTTTCAGCTCATAGGGACGTGGGCTATGTAAGCAACCATCAAATAGTAAGCAGTACGAGGCCACACTATGGCAACATAGTGTGGCTTTTTGCTATGTGATTTTCTGCTAACGTGAGGAGATTAAAAAGGTTTTTGTTACAGGTGAATGACGTAAAATGAATGTTCACTTTTTTGCTTTTTCATTTGGCTAGCGCACGGTTGCTATATATATAAATAAGCGAAAAAATTAATTATCGGGAGTGGAGTTAAGAGTGGAATCCAGGTTTTGATTCCGATTCTTTTAATTATTATTCATTGTAATAAAATGAAAACATAAAGGGTGGAAAACTCCATTTCGAGCATGGTGAGCTCCAGGTTACATATCTGCACTATTGTAATTATTTTTGTTAAAATATGGTTAATTTATTTATTTAAAAATAAACGAGTAATGGTTTTCAATGTCCTTCGAGCTGCGTTAATAATAGAACTGTACTATTTGTATTAATGCTTATTGTTCTTAAGGGTATCGAATGAAGAATATGTTTAAAATTGCCATGATGGCAACCGTTCTGGCTTTTTCTGGTGTGGCTTCTGCATCCAACTCAACCGAAACACTGCCGCAGGATAACCTGGCACAGCAATTAAAGCTGACACCAGAACAAATGAAGACGGTGAAGGCACTGCGCGAAGATGCACAAAAAGAGATCAGTAAGATTAATACTGATGCTTTAACTCAGGATGCGATTGTTGATATGTTCCATACCGGCGTGTGGGATGACACTGCGGCGAAGAAACAGCTGACCGCGATTGGCGATATTCAAGGCCAGGTACGTTACCAGCGTGCGAAGTATCTGTTTAATGTTAGCCGCGTGCTGACCACTGAACAAAAGCAGCAGTTGCAGCAGATGCTGATTGAGAAACAACTCTACTGATTGACGTTGAATATGTCGGATGACGCTAGCGCTTATCCGACCTACACCAGACTTGGATTTTGTAGGGTGGATAAGCGTAAGCGTCATCCACCAATTAACGCAGAAATGTCAGATTGGGATTTTGTAGGGTGGATAAGCGTAAGCGTTATCCACCATTAATGCAGAAATGCCAGATTGGGATTTTGTAGGGTGGATAAGCGTAAGCGTCATCCACCATTAACGCAGAAATGCCAGATTGGGATTTTGTAGGGTGGATAAGCGTAAGCGTCATCCACCAATTAACGCAGAAATGCCAGACTGGGATTTTGTAGGGTGGATAAGCGTAAGCGTCATCCACCATAATGCAGAAATGCCAGACTTGGATTTTGTAGGGTGGATAAGCGTAAGCGTCATCCACCATAATGCAGAACTGCCGGATTAGGATTTTGTAGGGTGGATAAGCGTAAGCGTCATCCACCAATTAACGCAGAAATGTCAGACTTGGATTTTGTAGGGTGGATAAGCGTAAGCGTCATCCACCATTAATGCAGAAATGTCAGACTGGGATTTTGTAGGGTGGATAAGCGTAAGCGTCATCCACCATAATGCAGAAATGCCAGACTTGGATTTTGTAGGGTGGATAAGCGTAAGCGTCATCCACCATAATGCAGAAATGCCAGACTTGGATTTTGTAGGGTGGATAAGCGTAAGCGTCATCCACCATAATGCAGAACTGCCGGATTAGGATTTTGTAGGGTGGATAAGCGTAAGCGTCATCCACCATTAATGACAGAAATGTCAGACCAGGTATGTTCTCAGGAGTCTTTCTCGGTAAGCGGTTTTAATACCTTACCAATTTGTACTAAGCCATTCTTATTATTATCTTTCAGATAGATATTGTTCAGCTCACCAAACTCCTCGAGCCGTGTCAGCGCCTGAAACACGTTATCAATGCCATCCCGATTATCAAATACATCACCACTTTTCAGCTCATCCACTCGTGCCGATTTAATTTCAGCCGTCAGGCTAGCGATAGCTTGCTGATTGGTTTTGTGCAGGCTTTCTAATTCCGCAGGGTTACTATTCGCCGGGGCGGAAGGTGACGGGGTGGCGTGGAAGTCGAGAGTATTTAACGCTTCAACCTTATCATCGCCTGGTTGAGCACAACCGGCTAAAACGAAAGCGAATAAAAACAGGGATTTCTTGAACACGATATTTCCTTGCAGGTTGCTTACTATTTAACTCAGACGGCAACTTACCTGCACGGTTATCCGGAAACTATATTAAGTTTGTTTAAATTTGAACGATAAAAAAGGCAGGCCACCGTTGCAACCTGCCATCTGGATGTTATTTAACCAGTTTGTCTTCAGTACGCAAATCAAAGTCAGAGGCGTCGTGGCGTTCATGCAGCTGCTGCGACGGCTCTCCGAACGTGCGGTTCACAATACGCCCACGTTTCACTGCCGGGCGATTCGCCACTTCATCGGCCCAACGGACAAAGTTTTTGTATGAGCTGATGTCGAGGAATTCAGCAGACTCATATAACCCACCTTTTGCCAGGCTACCGTACCACGGCCATATCGCAATATCCGCAATCGTATACTCATCGCCCGCAATGAAACGATGTGTCGCCAACTGGCGGTCCAACACATCTAACTGGCGCTTGGTTTCCATGGCAAAGCGGTTGATGGCGTACTCAATTTTCACTGGCGCGTAATGATAGAAGTGGCCGAATCCACCGCCAAGATACGGAGCGGAACCTTGCAGCCAGAACAGCCAGTTCAGGGTTTCGGTGCGTGCCGCCAGCTCTTTTGGCAGGAAAAGACCGAACTTCTCCGCCAGATACAGCAAGATTGAGCCGGACTCAAACACGCGAATCGGCGGGGTGACCGAATGGTCCATTAGCGCCGGGATTTTCGAGTTCGGGTTCACATCCACAAAGCCGCTGGAGAACTGATCCCCTTCACCGATGCGAATCAAATGTGCGTCGTATTCGGCCGCGCTGACACCTGCCGCCAGCAGTTCTTCCAGCAGAATAGTGATCTTCTGCCCGTTCGGTGTGCCAAGAGAATAGAGCTGCAATGGATGCTTGCCGATGGGCAGAGTGCGTTCGTGTGTTGGGCCGGCAATCGGGCGATTGATGTTTGCAAAGGTGCCGCTGTCGCTTTTATTCCACGTCCATACTTTCGGTGGCTGATATTGATTATCTGACATGTTGTGTCTGCCTTTGGGTTGCCAGGGAGTGACTGAAAAGTGTAACTCCACTTTGTTTTGTTCGGTAATCGCCCGCTATTTTTTTTTACTTCCGTAGGTGTGATCTGGGGTAACAATAAATTAACTATAAATTTGCAATATGAACCAAATGATACAACATTAGCCCAATTACCCCGAGCGACCAGGAGCCATCATGCAGCGTTCAATTGCAACCGTATCTATCTCTGGCACGTTGCCTGAAAAACTGGCCGCAATATCGGCTGCTGGTTTTGACGGCGTCGAAATCTTTGAAAATGACCTGCTTTACTACCCCGGTTCACCTGCGGATGTGCGCAAAATGGCCGCAGATCTGGGGCTGACTATCACGCTGTTTCAGCCGTTCCGCGATTTTGAAGGAGCCTCTCGCCCACAGTTTGCCAGCAACCTGGAACGTGCGCGGCGTAAATTTGCTCTGATGCACGAGCTGGGCTGCAACACCATGTTGCTGTGCAGCAATGTGGCTCCAGATTGCTCGCCGAGCCTTGATTTACAAGTCAGCGATTTAGCGCATCTTGCTGAACTTGCACAACAAAATGAAATTATCGTCGGCTACGAAGCATTGGCGTGGGGCACCCATGTAAACCGTTACCGTCAGGCGTGGGAGCGGGTAAAACAGGTTAACAGCCCAGCGTTGGGGCTGGTTCTGGACAGTTTCCATGTGCTGTCGCTCGGCGACCAGTTGATTAATCTCGACGATATTCCGCTTGATAAAATCACCTTCCTGCAACTGGCCGACGCCCCGCTGATGAAAATGGATGTGCTGGAGTGGAGCCGTCATTTCCGCTGCTTCCCAGGGCAAGGTGAATTGCCGGTGGTGGAATTTACCCGTTTGCTGACCGAAAAAGGCTACCGCGGCCCGTGGTCGCTGGAGATTTTCAATGACAACTTCCGCGCCACGCCGAACGCGCCAACGGCGAAGGATGGCTATCGTTCGCTGCTATGGCTGGAAGAACAAACCTGGAACGGCAACCCGCAAAGTGATGCGCCACTGTTCCATAGCGCGCCGCAAGCCAGCTACCAGGGGATTGAATTTTTAGAGTTCGCCACCGACGCGCAAGATGCCACAGCACTTGGCGAAGCTCTGCAACCGCTAGGTTTCGCGCAGACCGGGACCCATCGTTCAAAAGATGTTTCGCTGTGGCGCAACGGTGGGGTGAACGTGATTATCAACCATCAGGCGCACAGTTGGGCGGACGAGTTTCATCGTCGCCACGGCGTGTCGTTGTGTGCCATGGCGTGGCGGGTGAAAGGGGCGGCGAATGTGCTGCAACGCGCACAAGATTATGGTTACCCGATCTGGCACGAAGAACACGGCCCGGACGAGCGTGCACTGGCAGCGATTTGCGCGCCAGACGGTAGCCTGATTTATTTAATAGAAGCGCCAGAGCAGGGCGAAAGCGATATTTATCAGACCGATTTCACGCTGTCTGATTCAGTGAATACTGGCGTATTGCGCGGCATTGATCATCTGGCATTAGGCCTGGTGGAAGGTAGCCGCGATAACTGGATTATGTTCTTCCGTGCGGTATTTGGTTTCGAGCTGGATAACGAGCTTAGCGTACCGGACCCGTATGGCCTGGTCAGAAGCCAGGTGATGCACAGCCCGTGTCATTCGATTCGCCTGCCGCTGAATATGTCGCACAGCCTCGATACGCAAATCGCCCGTTCAGTGGCGAGTTATCAGGGAACCGGCCTGCAACATGCGGCATTTTCCTGCGATGATTTACCGGCGACAGTGGAAAGCCTGCAATCGCAAGGGCTGAAATTGCTGACGATCCCGGCCAACTATTATGACGATTTACTGGCGCGTTACGGCGAAAACAACGCGTTATTACAAGGACTTGAGCGCCTCGATATTCTTTACGAGCGTGATACACGCCAGCAGGAATTTTTGCACGCCTATACGCCACCGTTCCGCCCGGATCGTTTCTTCTTTGAATTGGTTGAGCGGCGCGGGGATTATCAACAATATGGTGCCACTAACGCGGCTGTTCGCCTGGCGGCAATGCAGATGCAGTCATTCGATTGATAACAATAAATGAACCTTAAGGTTCAATAAAACACCTGTAACCTATAAAATAATAGAGGAAGCAACCATGGCGAGTTATGGCCAGGGCGACATCGCCGCCCAGAAAACTGGTGTTGTAAAACGAACCCGTACCCGAATGGTGATTCTGACCCTTTTGGCTATCGGGACCATGATTAACTACCTGGACCGCACCGTTCTGGGTATTGCGGCACCGCAACTGAGTGCCGATCTCGGCATCGGTGCGGCCACCATGGGGATTGTCTTCTCGGCGTTTGCCTGGACTTATGCGGCCATGCAGATCCCCGGCGGCATCTTCCTTGATCGCTTCGGCAACAAAGTCACTTACGCGCTGGCACTGTTCTTCTGGTCGGCATTTACTTTATTCCACGGTTTGACGGTCGGGCTGAAAACGCTGTTGCTCTGCCGCTTAGGCCTTGGGATCAGTGAAGCGCCGTGTTTCCCTGTCAACAGCCGGGTGGTCGGCAAATGGTTCCCGCAGCATGAACGCGCCCGCGCTACGGCGGTGTATACCGTTGGTGAATATATCGGTCTGGCCGCGTTTGCTCCGCTGTTGTTCTTTATTATGGAAACCTTCGGCTGGCGTGCGCTGTTTATTACGGTGGGCGTGGTCGGCATTTTGTTTGTGCTGGTGTGGTGGCGTTTTTATCACGAGCCGCATGAGTCAAAAACCGCTAACTCGCTTGAACTGGAATACATCGGCCATGATGACAAAGAGGCTGAACCTGAGCCGAAGATGAATTTTAGCTGGGCGAACGTCGCAAGGCTGGTGAAATGCCGCCAGATCCTTGGCGCGGGGATTGGCCAGTTTGCCGGGAATACCACCTTAGTGTTTTTCCTGACCTGGTTCCCGACTTATCTTGCTACCGAGCGCCATATGCCGTGGCTGAAAGTGGGCTTCTTCGCGATTATGCCGTTCCTCGCTGCGGCAGTAGGCGTGATGTTTGGTGGCTGGGTTTCTGACCAAATTCTGAAACGCACCGGTTCGGTGAACATTGCCCGCAAACTGCCGATTATTGCTGGCCTGCTGATGGCGAGCCTGATTATTTCGGCGAACTGGATGCCGACTGACGCGCTGGTGATTACGGTGATGTCGGTGGCGTTCTTCGGGCAAGGCATGGTGGGACTTGGCTGGACGCTGATTTCTGATATGGCACCGAAGAACCTTGCGGGGCTGACGGGTGGCTTATTTAACTTTTGCTCAAACCTTGCGTCGATTATCACGCCGTTAATCGTTGGTTTTATCGTTGCAGCTACCGGTAACTTCTTCTACGCGTTGGTGTATATCGGCGGAGCGGCACTGCTGGGCGTGTTTGCCTATGTCTTTATTCTTGGCGATATCAAACGTATTGAGCTGGCGGATTAATCATGGAAATTAGTGGCAACACCCGTTTAATCGCCCATTTGGGCTACCCAACTACCACCTTCAAAGCGCCGATGATTTACAACCCGTGGTTTGAAGAACAAGGCATTGATATCAAAGTGGTGCCGATGGGGGTAAAGCCTGGTGATTATGCGCAACTGATTCCTTCTTTATTCAGCCTGACCAATATTGTTGGGGCGCTGGTGACGATGCCGCACAAAGTCTCGACCTGCGAGTTAGTCCACAGCCTGAGTCCGACGGCACAAATCGCCGGAGCCTGTAATGCTATTCGTCGCGAACCAGATGGCAGCCTGCGCGGCGATATGTTTGATGGCGACGGTTTTGTGCGCGGTGTGTTGCGCAAAGGGATTCAGGTTAAAGGCGCCAGCGCGTTGGTGGTGGGCAGTGGTGGCGTCGGTTCGGCTATCGCGGCGTCGCTGGCGGCGGCGGGCGTTGATAAGCTGGCGTTGTTTGATACCCGCCAGGCAAGCAGTGAAGAACTGGCGTCTCGTCTGCGTCGGCATTATCCGGCGCTCACGGTACTAACGGGGTTGCGCAACCCGCAGGCGTTTTCCATCGTCGTCAACGCAACACCGCTGGGCATGAATCCAGGTGATGAATTGCCCATCGACGTGGATGCGATAACACCGGGGAGTTTTGTTGGCGAAGTGGTGATGAAAAGTGAAATCACCCCATTTTTGAGTGCCGCAATGCAAAGAGACTGCCAGATTCAACCTGGTACCGATATGTTGTTTGAGATGATTCCGGCTTATATGGAATTTTTTGGCCTGCCAGAAGTCACGCCTCAAGCGCTGCGCAGAGTGGCGAAAATAGATTATTAACAATGGATTAGCTTCACATTGTGCCCCTGTTAAGCGAAGCGCTAAAACAGGGGTGTTTTAGCTCCAGAGCTGTGGACGGCTAAAATAATCCTTGTCATTCATCGCCTAAGCATGAGTTAATACGCCCCATCGGTTTGACGTACAGACCTTTAAAGCAACTTAGTAAAGCAGTCCTTCAAGAGTCATCCCTGGATACCCTTTGTCGTGTGCTCTTCTACCGCTTCATAAAATCTGTAAAGCATACCAAATCGCCGTAAGGCACACTTAATCCAAAAGGTAATACACATGTCTAACAAAATGACTGGTCTGGTAAAATGGTTCAACGCTGATAAAGGTTTCGGCTTCATCACTCCAGACGACGGTTCTAAAGACCTGTTCGTTCACTTCTCTGCAATCCAGAACGAAGGTTACAAATCTCTTGATGAAGGCCAGAAAGTTTCCTTCACCATCGAGAACGGCGCTAAAGGCCCAGCAGCTGGTAACGTAACTAGCCTGTAAGGTTAGCGTTAACTAAGCTCTAAAGAATTTAAAAACCCGCTTCGGCGGGTTTTTTCGTTTCTGGCGTTTTATTCGTTAACTCATTTCTCGTAACAGACACGATTCCTGCCGTTTTTCTTCGCCTTGTAAAGCTGCTGGTCGGCTTGTTCAACTAACATTTCCAGTGCCATTCCTTCGCGCCATTGCGCAATTCCCTGGCTGACAGTCAGTACCGCCGAAACCCCAGAACCTTTATGCAGTATATGGGCATGGGCAATATTCTGCTGGATTCGCTGGCTGATGTTTTTCGCCTGGGAAATATCGTTGCAGACAGTTAACACCACAAACTCCTCGCCGCCAAAACGAAAGGCGCTGTCGGTCTCTTTGCGCAGGGATTGTTCGATGCAGCGTGACACATTGATCAGGCATTTATCGCCAGCCACATGCCCATATATATCGTTGTATTGTTTAAAGAAATCAATATCCAGCACTATCATAAACAGCTTTTTCTTGCTCTGCGCGAGCGTGCTGACGTGCTCTTCAAAGTAACGCGCCAGGCTCAGACGGTTATACAAACCGGTTAAGGCATCGTAGTGCGCTTGCTGAACCAGTTTTTTGATCAGGATATTTTTTTCATATTCGCTGCGCTGCACGCGCTGATACCACTCCAGCAAAATGTAGCGTGCAGAATAGATAACTAGCAGCATGATCAACGCACCGACGAATTGTGCGATGCTGAATTTACGCTGAAAGAAGAATTCGACATACAGCAAACACAAAACTAACGGGGCGGAGAACAGTAACAATAAGCGGCCAGAAATAAAGAAGGTGATGGTTGCGGGTAATAACAATGATACGGTCATCATCAGTGTGACAAGCGGGTTTTGGTAAAACTGGGTGAAGTTATACAACAAAACGGACCACAACAAACCAAAGGTCAGCACCACAAAGGGCAGGGCGTAGTGGTAAAAACCGTCGTTAATATTCTTCTTTATTTTCAGCGTAATCATCAGGTTTATTGCGGCTAACGCGATGATACAACCGCAAAGTATTTGCAACGGAAGCGGCAGGGTATCGAGATCGCTGCGATGAATACCGCGCAACAGCAACCAGGCGCAGAAGATAATATTCAGTGATAAAAACCACATGTAGCCTTTGGTGCTGGTGATGACACTTTCGCCCGTGCTGTGGTTAATATCCATTGATAAGCCTTATTTCATAAGTTTAATAAATGATACCGTGCTCTCCAGTGCGGTGCCACCCTTGAAATCCGCGGCTTCCAGGCCCTTAACTTCGCACCACTTATCTTGAATATGCTTGATGCTGGTCTATGCTCAAATCAGTTATTAGGCGAGAGTGCGGTTTCTCGTGTAATTGAAAAATAAAACAAATTTCTCTCTTTACCAGGTGATGGTTATGACCAGGGCGCTGCTGTTTCTTCTGGCATGGACAACGTTGTATACCTCCTGCTTGCGGCACCCGCCGTGCAGCCGGATAAACTGCTATGAATAAATCCACGTATTCGCTGGCGGCGGTGCTCTCGCTCGGGTTGTGGCAGCCCACGGACGCCCACGCCGCAGGGTTAATTGACCCAACCGACGGTATGCTCGATATGAGCGAGTACTTGCGTGATAACCGCTACGGGTTTCTGCCGATTCCGGTGGTGATCACCGAACCGGCAGTCGGTTATGGCGGTGGGTTATTTGGCCTTTTCCTGCACGACTCTGCTGACGGTCAGCCTGGGCATACCCGTCCGGACGGGCGATCCATCCCGCCAGCGATGTCAGCATTCGGTGGTGGAGCGACACAAAACGGCACCTGGTTTGTCGGCGGTGGGCATCGCCACACCTGGAACAATGACGGCATTCGCTATCTGGTTGCCCTCGGCTATGCCAATGTAAATATTGACATTTATTCAGGCGATATCGCAGGTTTTGACAACGGAAAAGGCATTAGTACCCAAACAAGAGGGTACGGAGGTATGCAAAAATTACTGTTCCGCGTTGCAGATACTCCGTTTTTCGTTGGTGGTTCGCAATTCTATGCAAATATGGAAATATCGGCCGATAACAAGCTTATTGACCGTACCTTTCAACGTGTTCTTGGTGAGCAAAGCACCACTTCCGGTGTTGGCTTGCTGATGGAATATGACACGACGGATAACTTCTTTTATCCACGCAATGGCTTGTCGGTTACCGGCGAATACCAGTTTTACTCCAGCTTTCTCGGTGGCGATTACCGATACGACATGCTGACGCTTGATGGCAAATATTTCCAACCGCTAAGCCGTGATTTTACCCTCGCGCTGGCGGGTAATTATCAATCGCTTTCGAACCATGACAGCCATTTGCCACCTATGGCGCGGCCATACATCAAATTGCGAGGCATCTCGCAATATCGCTATCAAGGGGATTATGTCGGGACCGTGCAAACGCAACTCGAATGGCAGATGACGCCGCGCTGGGTATTGCAGGGTTTTGTCGGGGCCGGCAGTGCCAGCAACGATGCTGACGATCTTTTCCATACCGCGGAAGTGGCCTGGGGCGGTGGGTTCCGTTATCTCATCGCCCGCGAATTTGGTCTGCATACTGGGATTGATGTGGCGTTTAGCGACAACGAACAAGCGGTCTATTTCAATGTGGGGGCGGGGCTGTAGAAGGATTTTGCCGCCTGACTGACCAAGTAAAATTTAAAGAGAACGCAATGAAAACAAAATTAAAAGGTATACAGCAGTGCCGGGTATTTGCGCTTCCGCTGCTGTTTTTATCAGGTGCAGCCTTTGGCGCATCCACGGACACCACGACCAGTGATAGCAGCACATTTCCTATCTGGGGAGATGAAGCCCGAGCGCGCGGATATTCCATCCCGCTGCCGTTTGGCGTGAATCTCAGTTATATGAACATCCGCCAGAATGTGGATGTAGACAGCATTACTTTCTCCGGCCTTAAACTGGGCCAGCATGCTATTCCCAGCGACATGTTTAATATCGATGTCGGCCACACGCGCGAGCGCAGTAACAGTGAAAACCTGCGCATGGATATGTGGGTATTCCCGTTTCTGAATATTTACGGGCTGGTGGGGTACACCAAAGGTTCATCGGTTTCCAACGTTTCGGTTGATGCGGATCCGTCGCTGTATACCGGGATTGATCGCCTTATTGCTGCTTCGGTTCATCGCCTGAATCAAAGCGGTGACTTGCAGAATATTGATTTCACGCTCGATTTCGAAGGCATGACCTACGGAACGGGTTTTACGCTGGCGGGTGGTTATAAAAACTGGTTTACGCTGGTGGACACCAACTACACGCGTACCGATTTCGATATTCTGGATGGTAAAATTTCGGCGCTGACGGTTTCACCACGCGTCGGTTATCGCTTTGATATGCCACAGATTTCCGGGCCGTCGCACTTGAGCATCTGGGTTGGGGCGATGTACCAGGACGTGCAGCAGGAGTTTAAGGGGAATCTCTCTGACCTGCATATGCCAGCTTCGCTTCAGCCGCTGATAAGCGCGGTGAACCAGGATAACCAGGGGCGTTTCGATGTTAAGCAGCATCTCACCTCGCCGTGGAACACGCTGATCGGTGCGCAATATGAAATCACGCAAAACTTTAATGTGCTGACAGAAATTGGTTTTAATGAGCGTAATAGCTTCTTCCTGGCAGGTGAATACCGATTCTGATGAACACAAGCAGCGCGCTATTTTTGGGGTTGTTAAGCCTGATGTTGATACCGACCGCCACTGAAGCCATGACGCGCGAAGAGATTGACGGTTTTCTGGGTAAGTTGGGGGCGGATAATCAATACGACCCAAGCAAGGGCATTAACTGGAGCGTGCTGCCAGGGCCGTTTTATACCCCGGAGTTGAAGCTTGGCCTCGGGACGGCGGTGGCGGGTGTTTACCGCGTTGATCCTCATGACCGTGTGACGCAAAACTCGTCGCTATCGTTAACCGGGTTTGTCAGCACCAGCGGGGCGCTGGGGCTGGGCATGAAAAACTACACGTTTTTCACCGGTGACGAGTGGCGGTTGTTTATCGACGGATCGCTGGCAAAAATTCCCACTGGATTTTGGGGGATTGGCTACGATGCGGCGCAAGGTAACGAGCAGAAATACACCCAGCAGTCGTTCAGCCTCCATCCCCAGATCATGCGTCAGGTGGTGGATAACTTGTATGCCGGCGTGGGTTGGGATTTTTCGAACTACAAAGCCGACAACATTGATGATCCGCATCCAGGTGATAACTTTTCGAGTTACAACGCGGGTGGCAGCACGCTGAGTTCCGGCGTGACGGCGACCATTAATTACGATTCGCGCGATGTGATCACTCGTCCACAACACGGTCAGTTTTTCAGTGCCGAATACAGCGTTTTTGATCCAGCATTCGGCTCGGACACGCACTTCACCGCTCTGCAACTGCAATACAATTATTATCTTCCGCTTAGCGATCAGGATGTTCTGGCGTTCGATCTTTGGGGGCGCTTCACCCGTGGTGATGTGCCGTGGGATCGTTTATCTCAGGCGGGGGACGACAACCGGATGCGCGGTTACTATCAGGGGCGTTATCGCGATAAAGACGTGGTCAGCACACAAGTGGAATACCGCAAAAAACTCAACTGGCGACACGGCTATGTTTTATGGGTCGGTGCAGGGGCGTTGGGCGATAGCCCGCATAATTTGTCAGATAACCCGCTGTTGCCCACTATTGGCGCGGGTTATCGTTTTGAAGTTAAGCCAGACATGAATATCCGTCTCGATCTGGGATTTGGCAAAGAAAGTACCGGTTTTTATTTTCAAGTTGCGGAGGCATTTTAATGCGCGCCTGGATTTTTACTCTGTTGCTCGGTGCCGCCTGCGTGAGCGCAGGTGCTGCCGCAGCATCAACGGATTTTCTACCCATCGAACAGGCGCGGCGCGTGTGGCCTGTTGCTCAGGAGCTTACCGCCCCTGAATCTTTGCGGCCTTGCTGTGCGTTTGGTTATGACCTGCAAGTGCGCGCCGTGGGTGTGCCAATTCCGGTCTACCAGATTGGTAATATTCTGACGCTCTCGACGCTTGGCAATCATCGTTATAACGACAGTGCACTAGGGGCAGTCAAAAATATCGTCGGTCTGAGCGAGGAGAAAAGCGGCCTGATTTATACCCGTCACGGCGGTTTTATCGATATCGCCCACGTCCGTGATACCGCCGATAACACCTTCTATCTTTTCACGCAGATTTATTCGCGTCTCGGCCAGGACTGGCGGCTGTTCTACAGTGAAGAGTTGGGGGTCAGGCGCATTCAACTGCATGCGTTTACTCCACCGGCCTCGATGTCGGAACGCTACACGATTGCTGCGTGGCTTGCGGGGCATCTCGCATTTCAGCTCGCGCAATGGCATGAGATTGCCCAGTGGTACGGCTTCGAGTCTGTGCCGGGGTTTCCTGAGGAGATATCTGCGTTCTCACCCGAAGATCTCTACTCCAATCTATTGGGGGCAAGGCTTGCGATTAATGTGATTCTGCATGGCCAGGCGGGGTCGATTGACTCCTACGACTCCGCAATAGACAAAGCGTTGCACAAGGCGCTGGTGCAGTTGGGAGCCGTCTCCAAAGCAGAGACAGAAAGAGAGTTTCGTGAAGTGGACGGCAGTTGGTGGAACAGCAAACGCCGGGTGCCGGATAAGTTTTTGGTGCTTAACCGTAATTACGATTTGAGTGAGAACCGCTATCCAACTCCAGTCCCGTTTGAAAGGGCGGAACCTTATCGCCTGGTGATGCCTGTCACCGTCGCGGGCGCTACGCTGAGCGAGCTTGGGGAACTGCAAATTCATACCGGGAGCGATATGCGTGGCCTGAAAGCGCCGGAAACCTTTTATGTCCCCTCGCAATTCCCGGAGCTGGCTGAACAGGCTAAATTCGCTGACCAGATACAGCTCCAGCAGATGAAGAAATGAGGTCATAAGTAATCGTTATTGGACGAACGTCAGCGAGTCCGCTTTGATGTTGCAAATATGTTAGTAACATTTTGAAGGTTAAACATGTTCACCATTAAAATCGACGATTTGTCCCATCACGCGGTACAGACATTAGTGGCTTACCATATTTCCGGCATGCTGGAACAATCGCCACCGGAAAGCAGCCATGCGCTGGATGTGCAAAAACTCCGTGACCCCGCCGTGACATTCTGGTCGGCGTGGGAAGGGGAGCAACTAGCCGGCATTGGCGCGTTGAAAATGCTCGATGGCAGCCACGGTGAGCTGAAATCAATGCGCACTGCGACTGAGTTTTTGCGGCGTGGCGTGGCGAATCAGTTTTTAGTACATATTTTGCAAGTCGCGCGCGAAAGGGGCTTGCAACGTATCAGCTTAGAAACGGGAACCCAGCCAGGATTTGCCGCCTGCTACCAACTCTATCTCAAGCATGGCTTTGTCGATTGCCAACCCTTTGCCGATTACCAACTCGACCCGAATAGCCGCTTTATGACATTGGTGTTGTGAGTGGATGCACCCTGAGCCTGCCGGTGATGAAAAGACTGGCAGGATAATTCCGCACAGAATTTACCCTCAGTTATTTACTCCCTATAAAATAATTCATCTGTTAATCAATTCCTCTTTTATATCCACCGTACATATTACGTATTGGCGCCTGATTAGCGGGGGTGTGGCATCGCTATTCTTTAAATAGGCAAATAATCATGAAACTTCCTAATCTTCACTGGCTATGACGGAGATCCCATAATCATTAAACGATAATGATGTATCAATCTTGTGAGTGATGAATCATGATAAAGTTATCCATGCAAACTATATGTGTTTATAGAAATTTGGTTGTTTTTATTATTTTTACTCATGACTATCAGTGACATACTCAAAAGGAAATAAAGATGAAAAGAATCATTTTAGGCATGGTTGCTTGTACATTCACGTTCAGTTCATTTGCTGCAGAAATGATGTCGCAAAAAGATTTTGAGAAGGTGAAAGATCAGTATGTCGAAGTTGGAAATATCTCTACTTCGGGTGAAACCAGTACTGCTGATGCGAAAGCTGAGTTGTCAAAAAAGGCTGATGAGAAAGGCGGTGATATTTATGTGCTGACATCAGGGAATACCAATAATAAAATACATGGAAACGCAGTGGTCTATAAGAAGAAATAACGTTTCAGCACAGCATCAGCCGTTTATGGTTGATGCTGTTTTTTTTGTAGTGTCATGGGATCGGATAAAAACGTTGGCAAGGTTTTTGAACAGCGCTTGCAGTGGTTAATCCCCAGAAAGCAAAAAACCCGCCATAGGCGGGTTCTTCTGAATAGTGGTGCCCGGACTCGGAATCGAACCAAGGACACGGGGATTTTCAATCCCCTGCTCTACCGACTGAGCTATCCGGGCAACGGGGCGCATTAAACCGTAATCTGCATACCCCGTCAACCAAATTTCACATTTTACCGTTCGGTTGCTTAACTTTGCGGCAAACTCTGCTTTTTGGGCATTTTTTTGCTTAAAATCACAGCACGCCGTTGTCGCCTGCTCGTGCCTTCCAGCCGCTTTTCACTGAAGTGACATGGCGTAAACCTGAAATATAATATCCGTTAACGCTCTCTTCACCTTCTCTTGGGGAACTGATCGCGATCTCAGCACCGACGCCTTTATTGTAGCTACCGTGATGGCTGGCTACGGTGCCGATATAGCATTTTTCATTCAGCCAGACTGGGATGTAGGCGACGCTCTCAAAAGCGTAGTGCAGGGGGACACCCCGGTGGTAACTTTCCGCTTCTTTCGCTGATGTGCCGGGTGGAATAGGGCAAATTGGCGGGACTTTCTGGTCAGCAGCCATATCCTTCAGAAGATGGTCCTGCATGGTATCAAGCGACTTTAATAATCTGGCCTTGTCTTTGTCACTTAGCGCAGGTGTCTTCGGTTGATTTTCTTCGGATGAGCTGATGGTATCCAGTGTGTAGCGATAGCGGATGGTGATAGCAGGGGTTTTGTCATCAACGCTAAACGGGCGCAACAAGTAAAGATTGTCTTCACCAAACTGCCCGTTGAACCAGAGAGCGTAAACCTGGCCGTTGATGCGCACCCATTCGCTCCACTGGTTCGCTCCGCGCCCGTTTTCTGAGAAAAAGGGTCCAAAACCGTCGTGACTTGAACGGTCAGCTCGAGGGTTGTAGAACGAATTCTCACCGCGCTTTAAAACTCCGGTGTAACTATATAATCCCGTACCGCCCACGTAGCTGTTGATAATGAGATCTCGTTTGCCATCGCCATCCATATCAAGCAGCGTGAAGCTAATACTGCCATCTTCCGACTCCACCATGACGGGGCTGCGTAAAAATGCCTGCCATTCGTCGTCACTTATCTCTGCTGAGGGTTTGGTTTTTGACGGTGTAGCATCTTCAACAGTGGAAAGTTCAAATTTGGTGACTTCGCCGGTTAATGTGAATTGATTGGCAAGTTTAGTGAGGGTTAATTCAGGATCGGTTTTTTTCAGGTCGGTCACCGCCTGGTAAAGCTTCTGTAACGCGGCGTTGTCGGTATCTACGTCGTGTTGGGTACGTACTCTGCTGACGAACGTAGGTAGAGTCCAGGCGCCGTTGTGGCCACTGCTACGGTATTGATCCCGCAGAAGAAACTGCTTACCGTTCCAGACCCATATTTGTATTGGACCACTGAGCCGGGCTATTTCGCCATTTTCATATTTACTGGCATCGTGGGTGATCAATTCTGGGCGAGCGGTAAGGGTATTGTCGGTCAGCCACAAGGCAAAGCGGGAACTATCAAAGCATTCGGTTTTAATCAGTGCATGATTCTTATCGACAGGAATGCGGTAATACGTTCGCGTTTGTTCATCCGCAATTTCACGGCATTGCATCTCAGGGGTGAGTTTTAGCTGAGGCGCTATTTTTTGTAATTGCGTGGTAGTCAAAGGTACTGCGTCTGGAGCCGGGATAACGGGTTGGCTGATGATAAGCGGGGCAGGTTTAGCCAGTAATACATTGTCGGTATTTTCATTGCCGGGATGAAGCATGGCATTGGAAGTATTGGTGGTTTTTTGGAATTCATCCATTTTCAACAACACGGCATTGGAACCTGCTGATGAGAGCGGGATGCGCTTTCCGCCAGATTCGAATTCTATGGTGTTGTCCTGGCTCAACGCGGTCAAAAATGCGTCCCGGGCGGTAAATTGGATGGAAAAACTTCCGTCTGAAAGAGGGGTTAACTCGCCTTTCTGTTCACCATCTATAAAAAGCGTGGCGGATGATGCCGTGGGTTGTGCGAAGGTGACTTCAACTTTTGCGCTGGTTTCGCGACCGGCAACCCGCGTTAATAAGACGCTTACCAAATCGCGGCTGTATCCTGCCGCCCGACAGGTGCCGGTATTGTCGCAGGAAACTTGCCAGTCTTTATGTTCGAAAGATAATCCGGTTAACGGTGCGGCAAAAAGCTGAGTTGAAAACAGGCCAGCGCAGGCCAGCCAGATCAGATGACGCATATAATTCCCTTTAACATGTGAATGTTGCCGAAATTATATGCGTTTAGTGGACGATTAGGATATCTAAATCAGGTCAACGCTCCACCTTGTCGGCATTGCGCAAAGCGCAGAATATCTTCAGCAAGACGGCGAGCGGTTTCGATGTCTGTCTGGCTGCGTTTCACCAGTAAACGGCTCAGGCAACCTTCCAGCACCAGCTCCATTTGATGAGCTACCATCGTTGGGTCATCCACTTCCAGCTGCGTAAGCAGTTGATGGCTGAATTCCCAGGCCGCTTTTTTCTGCTGATCCGCTAACTGGTGAATCGGGTGTGAGGCGTCTGGATAGAAGGTGCAGGCCGCGATAAACAGGCAGCCTGGATAGCGCTGTTTGTTGACACATTCAGTCAACGCTTCGTAGCGCTTCAACAACTTTTGTTCAAGCGACAGCTCATCGTTAAGCGTGAGCTGGCGTCGCCAGACGTCAACTTGCTGGCTCAAATAACGCAGCGCGTCATAGAGCAACGCTTCACTGTCAGGCCAGAATTTACTGATTTCTTTTATCGGATAGTCTGCTTCATTGGCGACCATCTCAAGTGTGGTGCTGGCAATCCCCTCACGTTCAAGAACGCCCAGGGCATGCTCTAATACTGTTTCGCGTTGCACGGTATTTTCCTCCCCTCCGTCGTTCATTCAACGGTTTGTCCCATAAGTAGTGTTATTTACGGCGCCAGATTCTGCAAATGCGTACTAAAGGTGTCTGCATCCATAAAACCGGTAACGCGTGCGCCAGTCTGCTCATGGCCTTGTCCATCAAAGAACAAAATCGTTGGCAGTCCTAAAACCTGTAAATGCTTTAACAGGGCGACATCTTGCGCGTTATTGGCAGTGACATCAGCCTGCAATAAAACAGTATTTGCCAGGTGTTTTTGCACTTTCGGATCGCTAAAAGTGTATTTCTCAAATTCTTTGCAGGCCACACACCAGTCGGCGTACAAATCGAGCATCACCGGTTGGCCTTTGGCATTGGCGAGTGCTGCGTCGAGCTGTTCAACGTTGGTAATCTTTGTGAAATTGATATGTGCCTGGTTTGCTGCGACGGAGGTGCCAAATGCCCAGTCTTGCAGCGGGCGAGCACAGACTAGCGCCGCGCCGAGCAGGATTATCTGCACGATACGCATCCAGGATTTGGTCGCCTGCAGGCTGGTGATAAACGCCCAGCTAAAGAACGCTACGCCGAGTAATCCCCACAAACGAATCCCCCATGTCTCTCCCAGTATGCGTTCCAGCAGGAATACTGGTAGTGCGAGGATCACAAAACCAAAAGCCGTTTTGACTGTTTCCATCCACGGGCCGCTTTTTGGCAGCAGGCGGTTGCCAAAAACAGTGATCAGCATCAGCGGCAGGCCCATGCCCAGCGCATAGAGATACAGCGTGCCGCCACCCAGCCACAGGTTCCCGCTTTGGGCGATGTACAGCAGAATGGCGCTCAGCGGCGCGGTGGTGCAGGGAGAGCAAATTAATCCGGCTAATGCGCCCATCGCAAATACGCCACCTGCGGAACCCCCTTGTTGGCGATTACTCATTAGCGTCAGGCGGGTTTGCAGCGAGGACGGCAGTTGCAGGGTGAATAACCCGAACATCGACGCGGCGAGCAACACAAACAGTGCAGACAGGCCGATCAGCACATAAGGATGTTGAAGTGCGGCCTGGAATTGCAGCCCGGCGGCGGCAACCACCAGACCCAATGCGGTGTAGGTCAGCGCCATACCTTGTACGTAGACAAAGGTTAGCAGCAGCGCGCGGGTGGTGGATAAACGCTGTTTACCGCCGAGCACGATGCCGGAAATCAGCGGGTACATCGGCAGCACGCAAGGCGTGAAGGCGATGCCGATACCGATTAAGAATGCCCACAGTGCGGAGAAGGGCAGTTGGGTTGGGGCGGTGTTGTCTGTACCCCTCACCCCGGCCCTCTCCCCAGGGGAGAGGGAGGAAGGCGGTTCCGCGGTAGGCGCAGGGGAGAGGGAGGAAGACGGTTGTGAGTCGGCACTGGTTTGTCCCCTCTCCTGGGGGAGAGGGTTAGGGTGAGGGCGTCCCTCAGCCGATACAACCACTTCACTCAGCGGCACCACACGTGTCTCCGGCGGGTAACAAAAGCCCGCTTCGGCACAGCCCTGATAAGTCACGCTGATAGTCGCGCCTTTGGCCGCAGATTGAACGATGACGGGCAGATTGAGCTGTTGAGTGTAAATCTCGGTCTTACCGTAGAACTCGTCCTCATGCCAGCTGCCTTTTGGTAATTCCAGCGGGGTGAGTTCGGCCTGAGTCGGGTTGAGTTTGATTTGCTGGCGATAAAGGTAGTAGCCCGGTTTTATCTGCCAGTTGAGGTTAAGCTGGTTTCCAGACTGCTGAAAATCGAACGCAAAAGCCTGATCGACAGGAACAAATTGGGATTTGCTCTGGTTATCGAACAGACCTGCAAAAGCGTGAGTGCTGAATAGCGCAAAGATTAGCGCAAAGATGCGTAGAGCCATGAGAGGTAATCACTATCTCCGTGGGTAACTGGCAGAACCAGTAATTCAGGGGTTTGGTATGGGTGATGCGATTTGAGAGACGCGAGTAAGGCGTCTTGATGTTCGATATCGCTTTTAAGCAACATCTGCACCTCATACTCCTGTTCCATTTTTCCCTCCCAGTAATACAACGAAGTGGCACCGGGCAATATTGTGACGCAGGCCGCTAGTTTTTCAGCCAGCATTAGGGCTGCGAGTTCCTGAGCGGTGGCTTCGTCTGGGGCAGTACAAAGGATGACAACAGCCTGAGTGTTCGGCATAGCTAACCTCGTATCCGGGGGAAACAGCGGTTGACTATAGCACGGTGAAGCGGGGGGAGGTGTTAAACGGGCCGCTGTACGACCCGTGTTTTGAAAGATTTACAGAACCAAACCACCGACGATAAAGCCGAGGATGACGCACAACGTAATGGCGATAACGCCAGGAACCAGGAACGCGTGGTTAAACACGTACTTACCAATTCGTGTTGAGCCGGTGTCGTCCATTTCCACCGCCGCCAACAAGGTTGGGTAGGTCGGCAAGACGAACAACGCAGATACCGCAGCGAACGAAGCGATAGCGGTCAGTGGGCTCACGCCGAGCATCAGCGCCGCTGGCATCAATGCTTTGGTGGTCGCCGCCTGGGAGTAGAGCAATGTGGCGGCGAAGAACAGCACTACCGCTAACAACCACGGATAGCTTTGTAGTAAGTCGCCTGCAACGGCCTGAATATCCTGAATATGGTTTTTGACGAAGGTATCACCCAGCCATGCCACACCCAGCACACAGATACAGGCACTCATACCCGATTTGAAGGTGCTGGCATTAAGGATTTCGCCAGTATCAATTTTACAGGTGACGCAGATAAGCGTGGCGATGGTCAGCATGAACACCACAATCGCTTCGTTACGCGGCAGGATTGGGTTTTGAATCAGGCCAACGGTATCGCTGATGGCAGTGGCGTAGAACATCACGGCGACAATGCCGATCAGGAACAGCAGCACAGAGCGTTTAGCGTGTGGCTTCAGCACAAACACGCTGCTGCCACGCAGTTTCACTTCACCTTTGGCGAGGCGTTCCTGGTAAACCGGATCGTCTTTCAGTTCGCAACCGAGGAAGTTACAAACAATCGCTGTCAGCATGACGGCAACCAGCGTCACAGGAATACAGATGCCGAGCAATGTCAGATAGCTGATGCCCATTGGCTCAAGGATGCCAGAGAAGAACACCACCGCTGCAGAAATCGGCGAGGCGGTAATGGCAATTTGCGAAGCGACAACCGCGATAGACAGTGGACGCGATGGGCGAATCCCTTGCTCTTTCGCGACTTCAGTAATCACCGGCAGCGTGGAGAACGCGGTGTGGCCTGTTCCCGCAAGAATGGTCATAAACCAGGTGACCAACGGGGCGAGGAAGGTGATGTATTTAGGATGGCGACGCAGTAGTTTTTCTGCAAGGCTGACCAGATAGTCCATTCCCCCGGCCACCTGCATGGCGGCAATTGCGGCAATAACTGCCATGATAATTTCGATAACATCGAACGGAATCGCACCAGGTTTAACTTGAAAAACAAGAGTTAAAATCAGTACGCCAAAACCGCCAGCAAAGCCAATGCCTATGCCGCCGAGTCTGGCTCCGAGATATATCGCTAACAGCACGATAACGAGTTCTGCTCCAAACATAACTGCCTTCCTTGTGTTTGATTATTTGATAATTATATGTTGTGTTTTTGTTGAACGTACAAATGAAAAAGGCACGTCCAATGGACGTGCCTTTTATTAACACCTGTTAAGACTACTGTTCATTTTCATCGGTATAACGTTTCGCTTTATAAACTGGGTGCATCAGGTTGTTAATAGAGAAAATATCATCCAGCTCGGCTTCGGTGAGTAACCCGCGCTCCAGCACGACTTCACGCACGCTCTTGCCAGTTTCAGCACAAATCTTCCCTACGATATCGCCATTATGGTGGCCAATGAACGGGTTCAGATAAGTCACGATACCAATCGAGTTGTAGACGTAGCTTTCGCAGACTTCTTTGTTCGCGGTAATGCCGTTGATGCATTTTTCCAGCAGATTGTAGCAAGCGTTAGTCAGAATGTGGATAGATTCGAACATTGCCTGGCCAATCACTGGCTCCATCACGTTCAACTGCAACTGACCTGCTTCGGAAGCCATGGTGACGGTGATGTCGTTGCCAATGACTTTGAAGCAAACCTGGTTAACCACTTCTGGAATTACCGGGTTTACTTTCGCAGGCATAATAGAAGAGCCGGCTTGCAGTTCTGGCAGGTTGATTTCGTTCAGACCAGAGCGCGGGCCGGAAGATAGCAGGCGAAGGTCATTACAGATCTTCGACAATTTCACTGCCAGGCGTTTCAGCGAGCTGTGAACCATCACGTATGCGCCACAGTCAGACGTCGCTTCAATCAAGTCTTCAGCCGGAACACAGGCCAGGTTGCTGACTTCAGCCAGTTTCTGCACAGCCAGTTGCTGGTAACCTTCTGGGGTGTTCAGACGAGTCCCGATGGCGGTCGCACCAAGGTTAACTTCCAGCAGTAATTCTGCAGTACGCAGCAGATTGCGGGTTTCTTCAGTCAACAGGACGTTGAACGCATGGAATTCCTGGCCCAGCGTCATCGGCACGGCATCCTGCAACTGGGTACGACCCATTTTCAGGACGTTTTCGAACTCAACCGCTTTGTTCTGGAAGCCGTCGCCTAATTGATTGATTGCATCAATCAGTTTCACAATAGAGGCGTACACCGCGATGCGGAAACCGGTTGGGTAAGCATCGTTGGTGGACTGGCATTTGTTGACATGGTCGTTCGGGTTCAGGTACTGGTACTCACCTTTCTGGTGGCCCATCAGCTCAAGCCCAATGTTGGCGAGCACTTCGTTGGTATTCATGTTAACGGAAGTACCGGCACCGCCCTGGTAAACGTCCACCGGGAATTGGTCCATACATTTGCCGTTATTCAGAACTTCATCGCAAGCCTGGATAATGGTGTTCGCGATGCTTTTCGGAATGGTTTGCAACTCCTTGTTCGCCATTGCCGCTGCTTTCTTAACCATTACCATACCACGTACAAATTCAGGTATGTCACTGATTTTGCTGTTGCTTATGTAGAAGTTTTCAATCGCTCTCAGAGTATGAACACCATAATAGGCATCCGCTGGCACTTCCCTGGTACCCAACAAATCTTCTTCGATACGAATGTTATTTAACATGTGAACCTTCTTAATTAAAGCTGCCATTGATTGATCATTGCACGAACAGGATCTTTGGTCGTGCGATGAATAGACCGACGATTATGTCCATATTCGGTCACCACGCAGTGATGATATGCTGATGATAGAGAAATGCAGTAATCTGGATCACTTAATAAACACCAGCTCACATAACAATTATTAATATGTGATGCCGATCAATTGTTGAAAATTTCCAGAAAAATAATACGGCAGATAGATTGATTTTTGACTAAGACGCCGCCATCTCTTTTATCTGGCTAAATAGCCAACTAATTTCCCGCAAGTGCTTGATGGCGCTTGCTACAGACTTTCCCAATGACAGGAGTGCACGGTGCGCTGGATACCGTTAATTGCCGTTTTCCTCTATGTTTACATAGAGATCTCGTTGTTTATTCAAGTCGCCCATGTGATGGGAGTTTTCCTGACGCTGGTGCTGGTGATATTCACCTCAGTTATAGGTATGTCACTGGTTCGCAACCAGGGCTTTAAGAATTTCATGCTGATGCAGCAGAAAATGGCGGTGGGTGAAAGCCCGGCGGCAGAGATGATTAAAAGTGTTTCGTTGATCATCGCCGGTTTGCTGTTACTGTTGCCTGGCTTCTTTACGGACTTCCTCGGTTTATTGCTGTTACTGCCACCAGTACAGAAACACCTCACGCTGAAGCTGATGCCTCATTTGCGTTTCTCACGCACTCCAGGTGGTGGTTTTAGTGCGGGCGCTGGTGGTGGTTCAACGTTCGATGGTGAGTATCAACGTAAAGATGATGCACCAAAACAGCTCGACGATCATGACAACGACGATCGTCACAATCGTTAAAAATCGAAAATTTTTTTGTTTTCCCCCCTTGAAGGGGGGAAGGCGCATCCCCATCTCTCAGGTCACCAGCCGATAACCCATTTTGGGCCGGCGTTACCCAAACACTGATACAGACTTTCTCAAAGGAGAGCTATCACATGAGTATTCGTCCATTACATGACCGTGTCATCGTCAAGCGTAAAGAAGTTGAATCTAAATCTGCAGGCGGCATCGTTCTGACTGGCAGTGCAGCTGGTAAATCAACTCGTGGCGAAATCATCGCTGTCGGTAAAGGCCGCATTCTGGAAAACGGTAACGTGCAACCGCTGGACGTAAAAGTCGGCGACATCGTGATTTTCAACGATGGCTACGGTGTTAAGTCTGAGAAGATCGACAATGAAGAAGTGTTGATCATGGCAGAAAGCGACATCCTGGCAATTGTTGAAGCGTAATCCGCGCAAAAACTGAACGAACATAAACGAATTTAAGGAAAGTTAAGAATGGCAGCTAAAGACGTAAAATTCGGTAATGACGCTCGTGTGAAAATGCTGCGTGGCGTTAACGTACTGGCAGATGCAGTGAAAGTTACCCTCGGTCCTAAAGGCCGTAACGTGGTTCTGGATAAATCTTTCGGTGCACCGACTATCACTAAAGATGGTGTTTCTGTAGCGCGTGAAATCGAACTGGAAGACAAGTTCGAGAACATGGGTGCACAGATGGTTAAAGAAGTTGCCTCTAAAGCGAACGACGCGGCAGGCGACGGTACTACCACTGCAACCGTGCTGGCTCAGTCCATCATCACTGAAGGCCTGAAAGCTGTTGCTGCAGGCATGAACCCAATGGACCTGAAGCGCGGTATCGATAAAGCTGTTATCGCTGCTGTTGAAGAGCTGAAAGCTCTGTCTGTTCCTTGCTCTGACTCTAAAGCAATCGCTCAGGTTGGTACTATCTCTGCTAACTCCGACGAAACCGTGGGTCAACTTATCGCTGAAGCGATGGAGAAAGTAGGCAAAGAAGGCGTTATCACCGTTGAAGAAGGCACCGGCCTGCAAGACGAGCTGGACGTTGTAGAAGGTATGCAGTTCGACCGTGGCTACCTGTCTCCGTACTTCATCAACAAGCCAGAAACCGGTTCTATCGAACTGGAAAGCCCGTTCATTCTGCTGGCTGACAAAAAAATCTCCAACATCCGTGAAATGCTGCCAGTTCTGGAAGCCGTTGCGAAAGCTGGCAAACCACTGCTGATCATCGCTGAAGATGTTGAAGGCGAAGCGCTGGCGACTCTGGTGGTTAACACCATGCGTGGCATCGTGAAAGTTGCTGCGGTTAAAGCACCTGGTTTCGGCGACCGTCGTAAAGCCATGCTGCAAGATATCGCTACTCTGACTGGCGGTACCGTCATCTCTGAAGAGATCGGTATGGAGCTGGAAAAAGCGACCCTGGAAGATCTGGGTACTGCTAAGCGTATCGTTATCAACAAAGACACCACGACCATCATCGATGGTAATGGCGAAGAAGCTGCAATCCAGGGCCGTGTGTCTCAGATTCGTCAGCAGATCGAAGAAGCAACTTCTGATTACGACCGTGAAAAACTGCAAGAGCGCGTAGCTAAACTGGCTGGCGGCGTTGCAGTCATCAAAGTCGGTGCTGCTACCGAAGTTGAAATGAAAGAGAAGAAAGCACGCGTTGAAGATGCCCTGCACGCGACCCGTGCTGCGGTTGAAGAAGGCGTGGTTGCCGGTGGTGGTGTTGCGCTGATTCGCGTAGCGTCTAAACTGTCTGAACTGCGTGGCCAGAACGAAGACCAGAACGTGGGTATCAAAGTTGCGCTGCGCGCAATGGAATCCCCACTGCGTCAAATCGTTCTGAACTGCGGCGAAGAGCCATCTGTTGTTGCTAACAACGTGAAAGCGGGTGACGGTAACTACGGTTACAACGCAGCAACTGAAGAATACGGCAACATGATCGACATGGGTATTCTGGATCCAACTAAAGTGACTCGTTCTGCTCTGCAGTACGCAGCCTCTGTAGCTGGCCTGATGATTACCACTGAGTGCATGATTACCGATATGCCAAAATCTGACGGCCCTGATTTAGGTGGCGCAGGTATGGGCGGTATGGGTGGCATGGGCGGCATGATGTAATTGCCCAAACACTGATGTGTTTGTAACACCGTGTTAAGAAAACCCTCAGTCAGAAATGTCTGAGGGTTTTTTCTTTTTGGTCACAGTCTGGTATAAGATCTCACCGGGCGATGGTGGCCCGCTACTTTTCAAGACAGCATTGATAACGGGGAACAACATGCGCATTAAAGTTTCAGCAGGAATGGCTGTAGCAGCGCTGCTGCTGGCAGGCTGTAGCACTAGCAACGATCTTTCTGCTGGTGGGCAAGGCGTCCGTTTTGTTGAGGATAAGCCAGGCACCGAATGCCAGTTATTAGGAAACGCAACCGGTGAGCAAAGTAACTGGTTTTCCGGGCAGCATGGCGGTGAAGGCGGTTCTATGCGTGGCGCAGCAAATGCTCTGCGTAATAACGCAGCGGCGATGGGCGGTAACGTGCTGTATGGCGTGAGCAGCCCGACTCAAAACTTGCTGTCGAGCTTTGCTCCGACTGCCAGCACCATGACTGGCCAGGTTTATAAGTGCCCGAACTGATTTTTGGGTGAAACCACCCTCACTCCGACCCTCTCCCTAAAAGGGCGAGGGAGAAATCGTACATTTCCCTCTCCTCGGGGAGAGGGTTAGGGTGAGGGCGAAATTCTCGAAAACGATCAGCTCTGGCGCAACTGCAAATCTATCGGTGTTTTGCTCGGCTCACCGCCAATCTCACGTGCCAGTTTCGGCACCATATAGCCTGAAATCAACGTCAGCAGTTCACGCATAATCAATCTTGCCTGGTCGTCACTGACCATAAAATGTGCCGCACCCTGTACTTTATCCAATACGTGCAGGTAATAAGGCATCACTCCGGAATCGAACAACGCATTACTCAAATCTGCGAGTGTCTGCGCATTGTCGTTCACATCGCGCAACAGCACGCTTTGGTTAAGCAGTGTTACGCCCGCCTGGCGCAGGTGCTTCATGGATGCGGTAAATTCATCCCCAATCTCATTGGCATGATTGATATGGTTAACCAAAATAACCTGCAACCGGGAACCAGCGATGCGTTCGACCAGCGTGTCAGTGATGCGCGCCGGGATAACAATCGGCAAGCGGCTGTGGATGCGTAAGCGCTTAATATGCGGGATTGCTTCCAGTTCACTGAATAACCAATCCAGCTCGTGATCTTTTGCCATCAACGGGTCGCCGCCGGAGAAAATAATCTCGTCCAGTTCCGGATGCTCGCTGATATAAGCGATAGCCGCCTGCCAGTTGCGTTTGTTTCCCTGGTTATCGGAATAGGGGAAATGGCGACGGAAGCAATAACGGCAATTGACCGCACAACCGCCTTTTACCAGCAACAACGCACGGTTGCGGTATTTGTGCAGCAGGCCCGGTACTACGCTGTGTTGTTCCTCCAGCGGATCGGTGCTAAAGCCCGGAGCGGCAATAAACTCCTCTTTGGCGGTTAACACCTGGCGTAAGAGTGGGTCGTTCGGGTTGCCTTTTCCCATGCGAGCGACAAATGCCCGTGGGACACGCAAGGCAAAAAGTCGACGTGCATCACGTCCCGCCAGCAACTCTTTGTCGGCGTCTAGCTCTAAAATATGCAGCAGTTCGTCAGGATCGGTTATAACATCGGCAAGTTGCGTTAACCAATCTTCTCTGCGGGGGGGATTTAGGGTTACAATGTGTGCCATTTTTTGGCTAAGCTACCAATTAACAATTTCAGAGGGCCTTATGGCGACTTATTCTAGCAACGATTTTCGTGCCGGTCTTAAAATCATGTTCGAAGGCGAACCTTACGCAGTCGAATCCAGTGAATTCGTGAAACCAGGTAAAGGCCAGGCCTTTGCTCGCGTTAAAATGCGCCGCCTGCTGACAGGCACCCGCGTTGAGAAAACCTTCAAATCTACCGACTCCGCTGAAGGCGCAGACGTTGTAGATATGAACCTGACTTACCTGTACAACGACGGTGAGTTCTACCACTTCATGAACAACGAAACCTTTGAGCAGCTGGCTGCAGATGAGAAGGCTATCGGTGATAACGCTAAATGGATGCTTGACCAGGCCGAGTGTATCGTGACCCTGTGGAACGGCCGTCCTATCGCTGTTCAGCCACCAAACTTCGTAGAGCTGGAAATCGTTGAAACTGATCCAGGTCTGAAAGGTGATACTGCTGGTACCGGCGGTAAACCTGCAACACTGTCTACTGGTGCTGTCGTTAAAGTACCTTTGTTCGTTCAGATTGGCGAAGTCATCAAAGTTGACACTCGCTCTGGCGAATATGTTTCTCGCGTTAAGTAATACGTGAAGGTTGGCGGTGAGGCATTGCATGCTTCACCGCTGCTTGCAAAAGGCAGGGAAGATGAACCGTTTGATTAAACATTTACTTTTCATCACGTTGTTAGCCTCATTTCTCGCCGGTTGTAACACCACTCGCGGCTTTGGTGAAGATCTTAAGCACCTTGGCGGCTCAATTGAACGTGCAGCAAACAAGTAATTTCCAACACTCCTAAAAACCTGCTTTTTCCCTCAGACTGCCATTTTTTGACTATGCTTTAACTGCTATACACAAACAATATCGTCAAAAAAGGATACGGTTATGATTAAGAAAACTATTGCAGCGTTTTTTTCTCTCATAGTGCTTTCATCGTTACTGACTGCGTGTAATACGACTAAAGGTATGGGTGAAGATATTCAGGATGGTGGTCAGGCGATTTCTGGTGCAGCAACAAAAGCACAAAATTAATATATTAGCTGGCGGTACGGTATCAAGCCCGTACCGCTGTTAATTTTTATTATTGGTGTTGTTCTATAAACAATGAAAAGCGATTATTAATACCAAGTTTCATGCGGATATTTCGCTTGTAGGTATAAACTGTCTTGGTACTTATCCCCATCATTCTGGCAATAAAATCATTATTGGCTTCATCGGTCCACAGTTTTAATATCCTCTCCTCACGTAGTGTCAGCAAGGGCGAAGTGTACTGCTGCCCAGTGTGAAACGGTGGCCGGGTACTGAGTTGCGTTTGAATGGCCGCATAAAGCTCAGGTAATGGTGTAGATTTGCTATATATCGAATGTGAGCCTTGCGACAGGCAATATTCTTCAATCTTCACGTGACGCATACTATTCAGCAACATTAAACGTATTGACTTGCCGCAAGCTGAATAAATAGAGGAGAGTTGCTGGACATTATGTAATGAGCTGGCAAAACTGGTGAAGTCAGCAATAACAAGGTTTGGTCGCCACTGTATTATTTTTTCACGAGCTAAAAGTAAATTGTCCGTTTCAGCAATGGAAAAGGCCATATTGTGACTCTGCCAGCTTTTAAAACCTTGTCGACTATAATGACAACGGTCCACTAACAATATCTTATTCATACTTACCGTTCGCGTGACTCACTATTACAGCCTTTTCTGAATGTGCGAGAAAACATTATAATATGAAGAAAACATCGGAAATGAATTGCGGATTTGCGGGTTAATTAGCAGTCAATTCTCGGCTTAGCGTCAAGCACTCACTCAGCATGGCAACTAAACGTTACTGGTTTTGTGATAACAAAGTGTTTTTTTGGCTGTTCTAAGCTCGCTGGGTTGTTAAAATAACGCCCTCACCAGCCTTATGGGACGACCCATAAGCGCTTCTTGATTCCGGGGACGGCCCCATTGCTGGAGCTGTTTATGGCCTGGTTGATTCTTGTTATTGCTGGTTTATTAGAAGTTGTCTGGGCTGTCGGCCTCAAATATACCCACGGGTTCACTCGCTTATGGCCTAGCGTTATCACAGTGGTGGCAATGGTTGTAAGTGTCGCGTTGCTGTCATGGTCAATGAAAACGCTGCCGACCGGTACGGCTTACGCGGTCTGGACGGGAATTGGTGCCGTGGGTGCAGCCACTACAGGTATTTTACTGTTAGGCGAATCAGCAAGCCTGGCCCGCATCGCGAGCCTGGCGTTGATTGTTCTCGGGATTATTGGCCTGAAACTCAGCACCCATTAACTACTGGGTTGTTTAATCCACAGTAATTTTTCAACCTGGAAGCCCTGTTGTGCGGCGATTTTCAGCATTTGCTGTTTCACTTCAGGGCTGATGGTTGGCGTGCGTGACAATATCCACAGATAGTCTTTATCCGGCCCACATACCAGTGCGTGTCGGTAATCTTTATCTATCGCAATCACGTTATAGCCACCGTAAAACGGCCCAAAGAACGAGACTTTCAGTGCCGCGCGGCTCGGGTCACCCGTAAAATACGCTTTGCCAACACTTTGCTGCCACATTTGCCTGTCTGGGTTAAAACCTCTGTTTATCACCCGAATACCGCCGTCATCCATGGTGCTGTAAGTGGCGGTCACTTGATTCAATCCACTTTCAAACTTATGGTCGAAGCGGGCAATTTCATACCACTTACCGAGATACCGTTTAGCGTCAAAGTTATTAACTACCGTGGTGCCTGGTGGTGGAGTAGGGGAACTACAGGAGACAACAAGAAACGCAACTGCAAGGGTGGTGATAATCGGCCAGATGCGCATAGCAAAATCCTTGTTTGTTTTTTGCTAAGTGTAGATTGCGGCGGGAAAAATTGCGGCGTGTGGACGGAAATAAATCGGCCTGCGGTGCAGGCCTGAATATATTACTGCAATGCTTCGAGGATGGTGTACCCAGCTTTTACGCGCTCGGGGTTGGGATAACTTTTATTTGCCAGCATCACAATGCCTAGCTGTTGCTCAGGGATAAATGCCACATAAGTACCAAATCCCCCGGTTGAGCCAGTTTTGTGGACCCAGGATGCCTTAACAACAGGTGCTGGCGGGTCGATGGCTACGGCTTTTTGTGGGGCGAGCGCCACTTTGTTATCGCTGCCATCAATGATGGTTTTAGCCTCAACCGGCCAGTTGAGCATTTCCCAACCTAAGCCCTGATACATGTTGCCCACTCGCCAGTAGCGCGATTGCGCGAGTTCAATTCCCTGGCGCAGTGTTTTATCACCGACCTGGTCAGGCTGCATATTGGCCTGCATCCAGCTCGCCATGTCTGTAATCGTCGATTTCACACCATAGGCTTCAGAATCCAGCATGCCTGGTGAAACGTGCACAGCCTTACCGTCACGGTAACCCCAGGCGTAATTTCTTTCTTCAGAGGCGGGCACTTTTATCCAGGTATGTGACAGGTTCAACGGCTGGAAAACACGTTCGGTCATCGCCTCTTCAAAGCTCAATCCTGACGGTTTCACTGCCAGCGCACCGAAAAGGCCGATGCTGGAATTGGCATACAGACGAGTCGTCCCCGGTGCCCATTGCGGCTGCCAGGTCTGGTAAAAGTGGAGCAGGGAAGCCGGGCTGGTGACGTCATCAGGCACCTGCAACGGCAAGCCTCCTGCGGTATAGGTGGCAAGATGCAGCAGGTTTATATCTTTCCATTGTTTACCGGTTAATTCAGGCCAGTACTTGATTGCCGGATCGCTTAGTTTAATTTCACCGCGCGCGACGATATCGCCGCCCAGCACGCCAGTAAAGGTCTTACTGACTGATCCGAGCTCAAATAATGTCTCTTTCGTCACCGGTAAATTTTGGCTGATATCAGCTTTGCCATAAGTGAAGTAATACGGTTTTCCTTGATAAATCACGGCGACCGCCATGCCTGGAATACTCTGCTGTTTGAGTAGCGGTGCGATGACACGGTCGACTGTCTGGGCAATCTGTTTTTCAGTCAGCGTATTCGGGGCGGCAAACGTCGAGCAAGAGGCCGTGAGTAGCAGCGCACAGCTGAGAGTTTTGTTCATCATTGGTATTCCTCCATAAAACGACACTTTAGTTCTGGCCGGTACAAATAAAAAGGCCTGCGCAATGGCAGGCCTTGTTGACAATCAATGTGATTAGAGAGTGATCACACCGATAAAGGTCACGACGGTCAGAATGGCAGCAAGACCGTAGAACACCCACTTGCCAGACGGCACGTGAATTTTCAGGTCGTGCATCGCGTGGTGGATACGGTGAAGCCCACACCATAACGGCAGCACAATCATCAGGAAGATGAACAGGCGGCCAATCAGGCTTTGCGAAAATGCCAGCACACGCTCATAGCCCAAAGCATCGCCCGGGAACAGACCCAGCGGCAGCATAATGCCAACCAGCAACACGATTACCGGAGCGATGATCGCGCCCCACATGCCGCCTGCGCCAAACAGACCCCAGAATACCGGCTCGTCGGAGCGTTTTGGATTTGGATTAATCATGACGTCCCCTTACCAGAACAGTGCAACAAACAGAATGACGACAGTGGCGACAATGGTCACCGCCCACAATCCTTTAATCACCGGCTCTGGCCCCATTTTCTCATCTTTAATGATGATATTGGCGGCCTTCGGTGCCAGTTCAAACCAGGTTTTGGTATGCAGTAAAGCCGCCGCTAAGGTGATCAGATTGAGGATAACCACAATCGGGTTTTGCAGAAAACTGACAAATCCCGCCCAACTTTCCGGGCCGCTTTTCAGCGAAAACAGACCGCAGATCAGCAGAATACTGAACCACACGGTTGGCACCGATGTTCCTTCGCGAATCATATAGAAACGGTAGAAGCCCAGTTTTTGCCACCAGGTCGGAGTCATCGTCCGTACATATGGCTTACGTTTCGTAGTCATTTTGCACTCCTTAGCGTGGTTTCAGGGTGGCAATCAAAAAGTCTTTCGAGCTTTCGACTTTACCCTGCTGGATGGCAGCTGCCGGATCGACGTGTTTCGGGCACACCTCGGAGCAGTAGCCCACGAAAGTGCAACTCCAGACGCCGTTCTGGCCGTTGAGCTGCGCCATACGCTCTTTCTTGCCATGGTCGCGGTTATCCAGGTTGTAACGATGAGCAAGCGTAATGGCCGCCGGGCCAATGAACTCAGGATTCAAACCAAACTGTGGGCAAGCTGCATAGCACAGGCCACAGTTGATGCAGCCGGAGAACTGATGGTATTTCGCCATCTGTGCCGGGGTTTGGGTGTTTGGCCCCTGATCTGGCGTACGCGTGTTGCCGATGATGTAAGGCTTAATCGCTTCCAGGCTTTCGATAAAGTGAGTCATGTCGACGACTAAATCGCGCTCGATAGGGAAGTTCCCCAGCGCTTCAACCTTCATACCTTGCGTGTATTCACGCAGGAAGGTTTTACAAGCCAGTTTCGGTACACGGTTAACCATCATGCCGCAAGAGCCGCAGATAGCCATACGGCACGACCAGCGGTAGGTCAGGTCTGGTGCCAAATTGTCTTTGATGTAACCCAGCGCATCAAGCAGCGAGGTTTGTTCATCATAAGGCACTTCGTAGATAGCACTGTGTGGCTCGCTGTCCGTTTCCGGGTTGTAGCGCATCACTTCAATCTTCAGAGTCTTCATCACATCAGCCATTCGACGTCTCCTTCTTCTTGTCGGCTGCTTCGGATTCCGCACCGTAGACGCGTTTAGCCGGTGGCAAAGTGGTGATTTTCACATCACTGTATTCCAGACGTGTCGTTCCATCTGCGTCACGGAAAGCGAGAGTGTGCTTCAGGAAGTTAACGTCATCACGCTCGGTACAACCTTCGTCTAAACGCTGGTGTGCGCCGCGAGACTCTTTACGCGCCATTGCCGAGTGCGCCATACATTCCGCAACGTTCAGGCCGTGGCCCAGCTCGATGGTGTAGAGCAAATCGGTATTAAACACGCTGGAGGTATCGGTGATGCGTACGCGTTTGAAGCGTTCTTGCAGCTCAGACAGTTTATCGATGGTTTTCTGCATCAGCTCTGGGGTGCGATAAATACCGCAGCCTTCTTCCATCGACAGGCCCATTTCATCGCGGATTTTCGACCAGTTTTCATTGCCTTCCTGATTAACCAGTTTCTTCAGACGCGTTTCGACATCAGCGGCTTGCGCATTCAGCGCGGCATCATTCGCAGGCTGCGCTTCGTTCGCGCGCTTCATGGCACTTTCGCCCGCCATACGGCCAAACACCACCAGCTCAGCAAGAGAGTTAGAACCCAGACGGTTTGCACCATGTAGACCAACGGAAGAACATTCGCCGACGGCAAACAGCCCTTTGATACGGCTTTCGCATTGGCTATCCGTTTCGATACCGCCCATGGTGTAGTGCGCGGTAGGGCGAACTGGAATCGGCTCTTTAACCGGATCGACGCCAACATACGCTTTGGACAATTCGCAGATAAACGGCAGGCGTTCGAGGAGTTTTTTCTCGCCCAGATGACGCAGGTCGAGATAGACCACATCGCCACGTGGCGTCGGAACGGTGCGGCCTGCGCGCCATTCGTGCCAGAAGGCTTGAGAAACTTTGTCGCGTGGGCCAAGTTCCATGTACTTGTTACGTGGCTCGCCAAGCGGAGTTTCTGGCCCCATGCCGTAATCTTGCAGATAGCGATAGCCATCTTTGTTGACCAGAATACCGCCTTCACCACGGCAGCCTTCTGTCATCAGAATGCCGGAGCCTGGCAGGCCAGTTGGGTGATATTGCACGAATTCCATATCGCGTAGCGGTACGCCGTGGCTTAACGCCATGCCCATACCATCACCGGTCACGATGCCGCCGTTGGTGTTGTAGCGGTAAACACGACCTGCACCGCCGGTTGCCATTACCACGGCATTCGCGCGGATTTGCACCAGCGTGCCTTCCATCATATTCATGGCTACCAGGCCACGTGCTGCGCCGTCGTCCACCAGAATATCGAGCACGAAATGCTCGTCAAAACGCTGGATCTGCGGGAACTGTAATGAGGTCTGGAACAGGGTGTGGAGCATATGGAAGCCGGTTTTATCCGCGGCAAACCAGGTACGCTCAATCTTCATGCCACCGAAGCGACGCACGTTTACGGAACCGTCCGGACGGCGGCTCCATGGGCAACCCCATTGCTCCAGCTGTGTCATTTCGGTTGGGCATTGATGGACGAAGTAGTCGACCACATCTTGCTCGCACAACCAATCACCACCGGCTACGGTGTCATTAAAATGGTATTCGAAACTGTCGTGATCCTGCGCAACGGCGGCAGAACCCCCTTCAGCGGCCACGGTGTGGCTACGCATTGGGTAGACTTTGGAGATCAGAGCGATTTTGGCTTGTGGATTGGCTTGTGCTGCCGCAATGGCTGCTCGTAAGCCCGCTCCGCCAGCGCCTATTATGGCGAGATCGGCTTGAAAGGTTTGCACGACATTCCTCCAGATTTTAGTGATTTCGTATAGCTAATGTAACCAAAGGTAGTTCACCAATACGGCGCTAGCTACGCGAAAGGGTTATCCCTGCTCCTTTGTAGGTAGCGGATTATAGCCGTAGGCATATTAAGGAAATTTGACGTGTTCGATTTTTTTGCTGTTCAGATCGGTAATTAATTAATTTTGATGATGAGTCAGGTCACGAAATTCAAATTTTTACTGCCAAATCGGTTCGTAGGCTGATGAAAATTTACCAGGCAAAATTTGTCTCCCTGGAGTGTTGCGAGTAGACTTCTCCGCCTTGTTTGTATACGGAGATTCCACCATGAGCGAAACGGCCACTTGGCAGCCGAGCGCATCCATCCCCAACCTGTTGAAACGCGCCGCGATCATGGCGGTTATTCGGCGTTTTTTTGCCGATCGCGGTGTACTGGAGGTGGAAACACCCTGCATGAGCCAGGCAACGGTTACAGATATTAACCTGTTCCCGTTTGAAACCCGTTTTGTTGGCCCAGGCCACGCTCAGGGCGTCAATTTGTACCTGATGACCAGCCCGGAATATCACATGAAACGCCTGCTGGCGGCGGGCATTGGCCCGGTATTCCAGTTGTGCCGCAGTTTCCGTAACGAAGAAATGGGTCGCCACCATAATCCAGAATTCACCATGCTGGAGTGGTACCGCCCTTGCTACGATATGTATCGTCTGATGAATGAAGTGGATGATTTACTGCAACAGGTTCTGGAAACTGATGCGGCAGAAACGCTCTCTTATCAGCAGGCTTTCCAACGCCACCTGGAAATTGACCCGCTTTCTGCGGACAAAACCCAGCTGCGCGAAGTGGCGAGAAAACTCGATTTAAGCAACATTGCCGATCAGGAAGAAGACCGTGACACCTTGCTGCAACTGCTTTTCAGCATGGGTGTCGAGCCGCATATTGGTAAAGATAAACCGACGTTTGTGTACCACTTCCCGGCAAGCCAGGCCGCTCTTGCACAGATCAGCACCGAAGACCATCGTGTAGCTGAGCGCTTTGAGGTTTACTTCCGAGGTATTGAGCTGGCGAATGGTTTCCACGAATTAACCGATGCGCGTGAGCAGCAGCAGCGTTTCGAGCAGGATAACCGTAAACGTGCCGCTCGCGGCTTGCCGCAGCAACCAATTGATGTGAATTTGTTGGAAGCGTTGAAGGCAGGTTTGCCAGATTGCTCAGGCGTGGCGTTAGGTGTGGATCGTTTGATTATGTTGGCTCTGAAGGCTGAAAGCCTGGCCGATGTGCTGGCGTTTCCGGTAGATCGCGCTTAAACCACCCTCACCCTGGCCCTCTCCCTGAGGGAGAGGGGATAGTCTGGTGTTCTCACCCTGAGGGATGCACCGGTTTTCTCCTTCTCCTGGGGGAGAAGGCTGGGATGAGGGCGACCTTGCTTACAAACTCCCCGGCGTCCTGCCTGCTTTCCCCGAAGATGTCAGCGTTTTACTGCTACGTTGCCCGCCTAAAGTATCCAGACGCATCTGGAATGGTGGGAACGGTAGCTCGATTCCGTGTTCGCGGAACCCTTGCAGAATCAACTGATGAATCTCGTGACGTAGTGGCATACGGTGGTTCATCTCAGCGGCATAAATACGCAGCTCAAAAATCTGAATACCCGCCTGTAAATCCACCAGGAATGCTTCTGGCGCTGGGTTATCAATCACCAGTGAACAACGCTCAGCTGCCTGTAACAGCACCCTCGTCACTTCTTCGCTGTTCGCATCCGACGGGGCTGGAACGGTTAACACCACACGCGTTACCGAATCCGACAGCGACCAGTTGATGAACTGCTCGGTGATAAACGCCTTGTTCGGTACGATGATCTCTTTACGATCCCAGTCGCTGATCGTCGTGGCACGGGTATTGATCTTGGTGACGCTACCGGTGAGATCGCGGATCGTCACGGTATCGCCAATACGAATCGGCTTTTCGAACAAGATAATCAGGCCAGAGATAAAGTTGGCAAAAATTTCCTGTAAACCAAAACCTAAACCCACACCGAGGGCGGCGACCAGCCACTGCAATTTCGACCATTCGATACCAATCATCGAGAAACCGACCAACGTCCCCACCAGTAACAGCAGATATTTGGTGACGGTAGTAATCGCATAACCAGTACCAGGGGCTAAATCCAGATGCTGTAGCAGCGCGAGTTCAAGCAGTGCGGGAAAATTACGCACCAACTGCATGGTGATAATCAGCACCAGAATCGCAATCAACACCGCACCAAGCGTAATCGGCTCAAGGCTTTCCACGCCTTGTACGGTTGAGGTCACATCCCACAAGGTGATGTTCTCAAGGAAGCCAAAGGCGGAATGGATTTCTGACCACAATACAATGACCGACAACAGTGCAATCAGCATCAGAATCGACCGCACCAGGCGCAGTGACTGCACACTGATGGTATCCAGATCGATTTCCTGTTCTTCGATGGTTTCAGCAGAACTTTCTGCGCTGAGGCTATGAGTGGTTTCTTCTTCGCCACGCGCACGCTGGGCGAGGATTTCAGCACGGCGATGTTTTGCACGATCAAACGCCAGGCGGCGACGCTGAATCAGCATCCAGCGGCGGATGATATGGTAGACCACCAGCAGCAGGAACCAGATAGCGACTGAGGTTTCCAGCCTGGCAAGCAAGGCCTGTGCGGTCGCGAGGTAACCGACCACGGCCGCCAGAATTGCCACTAATGGAGCGGCAAGCAGCAGGTTCCACAGCACGGTGTTCGCGATGTTTTCGCTATTGCCTTGTTTATCCAGATACAGCGGTATACCCGCACGTTTCAGGCTTAAGGTCACCAGCGCTAACGCACCACAAATCAAAATAAAGCACAGCCGCCCAAGTGAGCCTGAGAATTCACGATCGCTAAGATTATCAAACATAATCAATGCCATAATCAGTGGCACGATCAGGCCGATACTCATCAGGTAGTAACGCATCGCGCGGGCCACACGTTGTTGCGGCCAGCCAAAATGCACGATGAACAAACCGTTAGGGCGCGCAAACGTGGCACAAATCATCACGGCCCACAGCAAGGGAACGGTGGCGGTTACACCATCACCAATTGCCACCGCGAGGGGATACGGCCACGCAGCCTGAAGCCCGAAACCGAGCGTTGCCCATAGCACCGGCAGCGGGAGCGCCACCAGAATCGACCAGAACACGGTGCGCAAGGTTAAGCTGAAATGATCCTGCGTCACTTTACCGACTTTGGCGCTTGAGCGGTCCAGGAAAGCGGTGAAATGGCGGCGCGAACTAATACTGAAACCGACGAGGATCAAGGCACCAAACAGCGGCAACAGTGTTTCCTTGCTGGTCAGCATCATCATGGTAGCGCTGCCGAGTTGGCTGAAGGTATCCATTGAAACCAGACGGCGTAAATCCTGCACTAACTCAACCGGCCAGGCGAATCCTATTGGACTAACGTCTGAGGTCCAGAACAGGTAACGGTGTGTGGCTACGTTGACCTCTTTGAGTGCATCTTCCAGTTGGCTGTTCGCCACTTTCAGCTTGGTCAGTTCAAGGATGAGGTTATCGCCACCTTGCAGCAAAGAATTGAGCAGTTCGCGCTGGGTACGTAGTTGCGCTTCCAGAATACGATTTTGCTCGCTGGTGAGCGGCTGACCATTGGTTTGGCGAGTTTGCATAAGCTGTTGTTGTTTACTCAGCAGGTCTTCGTAATGCAAACGCTGGACACGCAACTGGCCGAGTTCGGTATCCACTTGCTGAGGTTTTGGCATTTCAGGCAAACGGGCTACTTGAGCACGCAGCGCTTCGCCGAGGACGTTTGAAACGCCCAGCCATTGTGATTGCTCGCGCAGCGTATTAAGTGCCTGGCGCACTTGCACCGTCTGGCTGGAGGCCTGGCGTTGCTGCGAGGCCACTAAATCCATACGCTGAGCTTGTTGATTCAATGCCTGAGATAGTTGGCGGTTATTATTAAACTGGGCAACGATCTCTGGCGGCAGGTTGGCGCTGCTTTCGGCCAACAGTTCGGTGCTTTCCAGCGCTTGTTCTGCTTCACGCTGGCGCTGGTTATTCAGTTGGTTACGCAATGCCTGAAGATAAGCATCCAGCTGTGCGCTCTGTTTTTGGGCCAGCTCGGCCCGCAGGCGAGCGAGTTCCTGGCGATTACTGGCTGACAATTGTGCCAGTTCCAGTTCATCGACTAACGCTTTCAGGCGTGAAGCTTCAGCCTGCAAAGCGATGTTCTGCGCCTGAGTTAATGGTGTGCTGGTGGCTGGCAAGGTTCCCATCCGACGCTCAACGTCGTTTAACTGGCGGCGAGCATCAGTTTGCTGCTGCGGGAGCTGGCTGAGTGAGTCGGTGATTTCTCGGGTGCGTTCCTGCTCTTGCTGCGCAAGACGGCTTTTATCCAGCAACTGACTACTGACTTGCAGGATTTCCTGATTTAACGCATCGGTCGACAGGCCATCAGGCACTTTTTGTGGTTCATCGTGCTGATTATTGATTTGTCGACGCAAGGTGTCTGAAAGCTTGGGGAAGTTATCTATAACTTGTTGATATTGTGTGGCTCGTTCCAGGGAGACTTTGCGTTCATCAAGCGCATTAAGGGCCGCCTGTAGAGCTTCCACAGTTTCAGCACTGCCTGGTTTATCCTTCGCAGATTTGGCTTGTTCCAGTTCCTGGGTGATTTGTTTGGCGTCGGGGGCCGTTGCGGCGTAGGCACCGAGGCTGAGGCAGCAACCGATCAGTAATGTGATTATCAGGCGCACGTCAGTCCCTTATTTATGAACCAGCCCTCATGGTGAGGGCTGGAGATAATAGCGTTATTAGATGTCTGGTTTGTTCTCTGGTGTGTCCGCTTCAGCTGCCACTTCTGGTTCGGGAATTTCGCTTACCGGAATTTCTGGTTCACTCATCGGTTCAGTCGAGATTGCCAGCGGCTCACCAATTTTGGTCGCAGACAGGCTTTGCAGCTGTTCAACCAGGTTCACTTTACCCGGTGCGAACAAGTTAATAACCGTTGAACCTAGTTTAAAGCGACCCATTTCCTGGCCTTTTAACAGCGCCACAGAACCTTCGCTTTCGCCCGCAGGCCATGTCCAGCGTTTGATAACGCCTTCACGCGGTGGTGTGATGGTGCCAGCCCAGACTGTTTCGATGCTGCCAACAATGGTGGCACCCACCAGAATTTGGGCCATCGGGCCAAATTCGGTATCAAACAGGCAGATAACGCGTTCGTTACGGGCAAACAGATTCGGCACGTTTTGCGCGGTTAAATGGTTCACAGAGAACAAGTCGCCCGGCACGTAAATCATCTCACGCAAAATACCGTTACAAGGCATGTGAACGCGGTGGTAGTCACGTGGTGACAGATAAGTCGTAACGAAGCTACCGTTACGGAACAAATCTGCCATTAAGTAGTTACCGGCGAGCAGGGCTTCGAGGCTGTAATTATGGCCTTTTGCCTGCAAGATTTTGTCTTCTTCAATTGGGCCTAACTGGCTGACTACGCCATCTGCTGGCATCACCAGCACATTAGGGTCGGTGTTCACTGGGCGAACATCGTCACGCAGTGGGCGAACGAAGAATTCGTTGAAGGTGCGGTAGCTGGCGGTGTCTGGCTTCTGTGCTTCCTTCATGTCGACTTTGTAGTATTTGACGAACAGATCGATAACCAGTTTGGTTAACCAGCCTGCTCGTTTGCTTGCACCCCAGCCTGCCAGGCGTGTCAGCCAAAGTTTAGGCAGGATGTACTGGAGTGAAAGTTTAAAATTGTCTAACAAGATAGCCTCCTGGCTAAGTACACATGTAAGCGGGCATACACAAAAAGGAGCGCGATTTTAGCGATGCCCAGCTTAATTGTCAGCGGTCAGTATCGGAAAAGGTTTTACGCGATTTTACCTCGGACATACTTTCCAGTATGCGGTGGTAGTTATCGAAACGCGTTTCTGCGATTTCCCCACGTTCAACAGCTTCGCGCAGTGCGCAGCCTGGATCGTTGGTGTGGCTGCAGTCACGGTATTTGCAACGACCTAAATAGTCGTGGAATTCAGTAAACCCATGAGTGACCTGATCCGGCTCTAAGTGCCACAAACCAAACTCACGCACGCCTGGGGAGTCGATAACATCACCGCCGCCCGGGAAGTGATACAGACGTGAAGCGGTGGTGGTGTGTTGACCTAAACCGGAGTTGTCCGAAACGTCATTAACCAAAATCTGGACTTCTTTAAAGCCGAGAAGGTTGTTGAGCAGGCTGGATTTGCCCACACCTGATTGCCCGGCAAAAATACTGACGCGGCCAATCAACGCTTCTTCAAGCTCTTTCAGACCTTCAACTTTGTGGCTGGAAACGAACAGAACGCGATAACCAATCTTGCGGTAGATATCCATTTGTTCATTGACGAACTTCAGGCCTGCTTCGTCCAGCAGGTCGGTTTTGTTCAGTACCAGCAATGGTTCGACATCGAGCGTTTCGCACGCCACCAGATAACGGTCAATAATATTCAGTGACAGCTCCGGCAAGATCGCGGAAACCACGATGATTTGGTCGATATTAGCGGCAATAGGTTTTACGCCGTCGTAGAAATCAGGGCGCGTCAGGACGGTAGTGCGCTCATGTACTGCATCTACAATGCCTTTAATCGTGACACCGGCAGCCGCTTCTTTAGCTGGGCGCCAGACCACGTTGTCGCCAGTCACCAGCGAACGGATGGTGCGACGAATATTGCAGCGGTGAATTTCACCACCGAGAGATTCAACATCGGCATGTTGGCCGAAACGGCTTATCACGCGGCCATCGCGCGGTTCACCAAACTGAGAGTCGTCGGGATCGGCTTTCTCCACAGTCTGTTTAAGCCGACGCTGGTGGTTTGCTGAAACCCGGCGCTGCTGTCCTTTGGAGAGTTTATTTTTGCTCAATCTTACTGGCTCCTGGTCGCCCGTAGTGGGCAAAACCTCTATGATACACACTATTTTATACGAGTTAACCCATCGACAAGGGTGGGCTACGCACAAGAAGGGTGGAAAATAGCATGAGTGGAAATGAAAACAATCTCATTTGGATTGATTTAGAAATGACCGGCCTGGACCCCGAGCGGGATCGCATAATTGAAATCGCCACTCTGGTTACTGATGCCAATTTGAATATCCTCGCTGAAGGACCAACCATTGCTGTTCATCAGTCTGATGAGCAACTGGCGCTGATGGATGACTGGAATGTGCGTACTCATACTGGAAGTGGCCTGGTTGAGCGTGTCAAAGCGAGTACCCAGGATGACCGCGCAGCTGAACTGGCAACACTTGAGTTCCTAAAGCTTTGGGTGCCAGCGAATAGCTCGCCAATCTGTGGTAACAGTATCGGCCAGGATCGTCGTTTCCTGTTTAAGTATATGCCTGAGCTGGAAGCTTACTTCCACTACCGTTATCTGGATGTCAGTACGCTCAAAGAGCTGGCGCGCCGTTGGAAACCTGAGATTCTGGCTGATTTCAAAAAGCAGGGCACTCATCAGGCAATGGACGATATTCGTGAGTCAGTGGCTGAGTTAGCATTCTATCGCGAGAATTTTATTAAGCTTTGACAGGCGTGTGGGAGGAGCTAAACTCCTCCATCGCTGAGATATTAATCATTTTGGCGTTTAAATCGCCATTCAAACTAATTTTGTGAAAAAAACCTTTTGAGGGGCTTGCGACTAAAACGATTTCTCGTATAATGCGCCTCCCGTACCGATGCAGAATTTGCAGCGTTACACAGAGCGGGAATAGCTCAGTTGGTAGAGCACGACCTTGCCAAGGTCGGGGTCGCGAGTTCGAGTCTCGTTTCCCGCTCCAAATTTGATTAGGCTTTTTACAGCCAGCACCACCCAAGCGGGAATAGCTCAGTTGGTAGAGCACGACCTTGCCAAGGTCGGGGTCGCGAGTTCGAGTCTCGTTTCCCGCTCCAAAATTTGATTTGGCTTTTACAGCCAGCACCACCCAAGCGGGAATAGCTCAGTTGGTAGAGCACGACCTTGCCAAGGTCGGGGTCGCGAGTTCGAGTCTCGTTTCCCGCTCCAAATTCTAATATCCAGTACAAATTATCCACAACGCTAAGTCGCGTCGGTGGTGGTTTTTACGTTCCTCAAAAACTATTGTGAACAGACTTATCCACAGCTTAGTTTTATTCCCTTCGATCGCTAATTATTTATTAACTTTTACATCTTTAGTTTAACTAATTGATTTAATTCATTTTTATAATGTTTAAAAATGTTAACTCGATCGCTTGCAGATTTTACATCGCTTGTGGGGCAAGGCTTTCAAATTTTTATTCACATCCTGTGGACATTTCACGCATCACGTTTTAACCCCTTTTCAATGACTCGAACCAGACGCTGTTTTTGCGGTAACTGGACTTCCGTTGCATTCGCGCTTCGTCTGGTTAATTGTTGCGCAATCGCCCAGTCGATGTGTTCGTCAAGAAGTGGGTGCTCACCTTTTCGTTGTTGTAGTGCTTCCAGAATGGCTTCATCCCATGGCGCATTACCCATCGCTACCGCAATATTTCGCAGCCAGCGCAAATGTCCAATGCGCCGAATTGCCGAACCTTCGGTTACCCGCAGGAAATACTCTTCACTCCAGGCGAATAACTCAACCAGCGGTGGTGCATGTAACGCACGGCGCGGGCTAAAGTCGTCTTCTGTGGTGAGTTGCGAAAAACGATTCCACGGGCAAATCAGTTGGCAGTCGTCACATCCATAGATGCGGTTACCGATTAATGGTCTGAACTCTTCGGGAATGGCGCCTTCAAGCTCAATGGTGAGGTAGGAGATGCAGCGCCTGGCATCCACGGTGTATGGCTCCACAATCGCGCCGGTTGGACAAATAGTCATGCAAGCCACACAGCGCCCACACTGTTCCTCGATAGCTTTATCAACAGGAAGAGGGATATCGACCAACAGCTCGCCGAGGAAAAAGAATGAACCGGCTTCCTGATTAAGGATAAGTGAGTGCTTACCTGTCCAACCCAGACCGGCTTTTTCTGCCAACGGGCGTTCAAGAATCGGCGCAGAATCCACAAAAGGTCTAAAATTCAGCGTGGAACAGTGGGACTGGATCATTTCACCCAGTTTTTTGAGCCGATTACGCAGCAGTTTGTGGTAGTCACGTCCAAGCGCGTAGCGGCTGATATAACCAATTTTGGGGTTTTTGAGCGTTGAAGCGAAGGCTGCGTTTGCCGGAAGATAGTTCATGCGCACGCTAATCACACGCAAAGTGCCGGGGAGCAGTTCGTGAGGCCGGGCACGCATCATGCCGTGACGAGCCATCCAGTCCATCTCACCGTGGTATTGTTTATCCAGCCACATCTGGAGCGCAGGCTCGCTGGAGGTGAGATCGGTATCGGAAATTCCAACTTGCTGGAAGCCGAGTTCGATCCCCCACTGTTTAATATTTTGCGCTAATTGATTGAGATCGAGGGGCTGTGACATGACGGACCTGAGCCTAAAAATAACCGCTAAAAGTATACCACATTCAGTCTGGTCAGCAGACTGGCTGCGCACCGCTGAAAAGCAGGCGGCGGATGGCTTAGGGTTAACGCTGTATGAATTGATGCAACGAGCGGGAGCGGCGGCGTTTAATTTAGCCCGTGAACTGTACCCGCAAACTCACCACTGGTTGATTGCATGCGGGCATGGCAATAACGGCGGCGATGGTTACGTGGTGGCTCGGCTTGCTCAGGCTGCTGGCATCCGCGTGACATTGCTGGCATTAGAAAGCGATAAAGCCTTACCGGAAGAAGCTGCTACAGCGCGCGATGCCTGGCTAAATGCCGCGGGTGTGATTCACGCAGCGGATACTGTCTGGCCCGATGATATCGACCTTGTGATTGATGGTGTGTTGGGAACCGGTCTGAATAGCGTGCCGCGTGAGGCTGCAGTACAGCTTATCGAACAATGTAATCAGTATTCGGCACCGGTCATTGCGCTGGATATTCCTTCAGGCCTGCTCGCAGAAACTGGGGCGACACCAGGTGCAGTGATACATGCCTCCCATACCCTGACGTTTATTGCTCTCAAACCTGGCTTACTAACGGGAAAGGCTCGGGATGTGGTCGGTAAACTGCATTTTCATGCGCTTGGTCTTGAAGAGTGGTTGCAAGGCCAGACAGCGCCAATTTCTCGCGTGGATAGCGCACAATTATCCGGCTGGCTACCGCCACGGAAACGTACTTCGCACAAAGGCACTAACGGGCGGCTGGTGGTTATTGGTGGTGATTACGGTACTGCCGGAGCGATTAGAATGGCGGGTGAAGCCGCATTACGGGCGGGGGCGGGTTTAGTCAGAGTGCTGACACGTATCGAGAACGTTGTACCATTGCTCACTGCTCGTCCGGAATTAATGGTTCAGGAACTGACTGCACAAACGCTTGATGAATCTCTTGAGTGGGCTGATGTGGTGGTCATTGGCCCAGGTTTAGGGCAGCAGGAGTGGGGCAAAAGCGCCTTACAAAAAGCAGAGAACAGTCAGAAACCGATGTTGTGGGATGCCGATGCGCTTAACCTTCTGGCAATCAATCCCGATAAACGTCAGAATCGCGTGATTACGCCACATCCTGGAGAGGCCGCCAGGTTATTAAATTGTACCGTATCTCAAATTGAGAGTGACCGCTTACTTTCCGCGGACCGCCTGGTAAAACGTTATGGTGGAATTGTGGTCTTAAAAGGTGCCGGTACGATTGTGGCCAGCCAAAGTGGTGAGTGCGCAATGATTGATGTGGGTAATGCTGGCATGGGCAGTGGTGGAATGGGGGATGTGCTGTCCGGAATTATCGGAGCGTTGCTGGCACAGAAGTTAACCCCGTATGATGCTGCTTGCGCTGGTTGTGTTGCTCATGGTGCTGCTGCTGACATGTTAGCCCATCGCTACGGCACGCGTGGCATGTTAGCGAGCGACTTATTAACGACGTTGTACCCTTTTGTTAACCCGGATTTGAATAGCAAAGAAAATGATTAATCGAGTTATCGCATTACCTGATGAAGCTGCGACATTAGAGTTGGGTGCCCGTCTGGCTAAAGCCTGCGAAGGTGCCACCGTTATTCATCTGTATGGTGACCTGGGCGCGGGGAAAACGACATTTAGCCGTGGTTTTATACAGGCGCTAGGCCATAAAGGGAACGTTAAAAGCCCAACCTATACGTTGGTGGAGCCGTACACCCTCGGCGATTTGATGGTGTATCACTTCGATCTTTACCGTCTTGCCGATCCAGAAGAACTCGAGTTTATGGGAATCCGTGACTATTTCACCAATGATGCAATCAGTCTGGTGGAGTGGCCGCAACAAGGTCAGGGTGTGCTTCCAGAACCGGATGTCGAAATCCACCTAAGTTACCAGGCTTGCGGGCGCGAAGCGTGTCTGAAAGCAGTTTCCTCATCTGGTGAGTCGTTACTGGCGCGGTTGGCCAAATAACAAGGATGACGGGATGATCTCTCGCGTAAAAAGTTGGTTGATGGCGGTGTGTTTACTGGTACTGACTGTACAGGTCAACGCCGCAAATTTAGCAGATATTCAGGTATCAAATGGTGATTCGCAGGCGCGGATCACCTTTAGTTTTATTGGTGACCCTGAATATGCTTTTTCTCAGGATGATAAAAAAAGCGTTGCTCTGGATATCAAGCAAACCGGTGTTATTAGAGGTTTGCCGCTGCTATTCAGTGGCAATAATCTGGTGAAAAGCATTCGATCCGGGCAACCTAAAGATAGCGGTTCTTTACGTCTGGTGGTGGACCTCACCCAGCCAGGTAAAACACGAGCGGTGAAACAGCAGCACGGCGCTAATTATACGGTGGTATTTACCATTAATGCCGATGCACCGCCGCCGCCGCCACCTCCACCAGTAGTGGCGAAACGTGTTGAAGTGTTGCCAGTAACACGTCCCGCTGAACCGGCAAAAAATCCTTTTAGTTCTCAAACCGTAACCGGTGCCATGAGTTCGAATACCGTCACGCATCCGGCACGAGCGAAACGCACCACCACTCAATCCGATACTATCGTCGTCGCCATTGATGCCGGTCACGGTGGGCAAGATCCTGGCGCGATTGGCCCCGGTGGTACCAAAGAGAAAAACGTCACTATTTCTATCGCCCGTAAACTTCGTGAGTTGCTTAATGACGACTCCATGTTTAAAGGTGTGCTCACTCGCGATGGCGACTATTTTATTTCAGTGATGGGGCGTTCAGATGTCGCCCGTAAGCAGAACGCCAATATTCTGGTGTCGATTCATGCTGATGCCGCACCAAATCGCGATGCAACAGGGGCTTCTGTCTGGGTGTTGTCAAATCGCCGGGCAAATAGCGAAATGGCAGGCTGGCTTGAGCAACACGAAAAACAATCCGAGTTACTTGGCGGCGCGGGCGATGTGCTGGCCAACAGCCAGGCGGATCCTTATCTCAGCCAGGCGGTGCTGGATTTGCAATTCGGCCATTCTCAGCGCGTCGGGTATGATGTGGCAACCAAAGTTCTGGCGCAGATGCAGCGGGTAGGCGCGTTACATAAACGCCGTCCGGAGCATGCGAGCCTTGGGGTGTTACGTTCCCCAGATATTCCTTCTGTGTTGGTGGAAACCGGGTTTATCAGTAACCATTCGGAAGAGCGTCTGCTGGATAGCGATGATTATCAGCAAAAAATTGCCCAAGCTATTTATCAAGGGTTAAAGGATTATTTCCTGACGCATCCGCTACAATCAGCACCTGACTCTTCTCAGACCGCACGCTCAGGCTCAGGTGTCGATCAGGTCGCGATTACTCAATAAGGATATTTCATGCCGATTCAGGTTTTGCCGCCGCAACTTGCCAACCAGATTGCGGCTGGCGAAGTGGTAGAGCGCCCCGCGTCGGTGGTGAAAGAACTGGTTGAGAACAGCCTTGATGCGGGTGCTACGCGGATTGATATTGATATCGAACGTGGTGGTGCCAAGCTCATTCGCATTCGCGACAATGGCTGCGGGATTAAAAAAGATGAGCTGGCGCTGGCGCTGGCTCGTCATGCCACCAGTAAAATCGCTACACTTGATGACCTTGAAGCCATTATTAGCCTTGGTTTTCGTGGTGAAGCGCTGGCGAGTATTAGTTCAGTTGCGCGGCTGACGTTAACGTCGCGTACTGCTGAACAAAGCGAGGCGTGGCAGGCTTATGCCGAAGGACGCGAACAAGATGTGACGGTTAAACCTGCCGCACATCCTGTTGGAACCACGCTCGAGGTGTTGGATCTGTTCTACAACACGCCTGCCCGGCGCAAATTTATGCGCACCGAAAAAACCGAATTTAATCACATTGATGAAATCGTCAGACGTATTGCGCTGGCGCGCTTCGATGTGTCAATTAATCTCACCCATAACGGTAAAGTGATACGTCAGTACCGTGCTGTAGCGGAAGGCGCACCACGTGAACGCCGCCTTGGGGCAATCTGCGGTACTGCATTCCTCGAACAAGCGTTGGCCATCGAATGGCAACATGGTGATTTGGCGTTGCGTGGCTGGGTGGCTGAACCGTCTGCCACCACGTCTGCGCTTGCTGAGATTCAATACTGTTATGTGAATGGACGCATGATGCGCGATCGCCTGATCAACCATGCGATCCGCCAGGCCTGTGAAGATAAGCTTGGGGCCGAGCAACAACCCGCATTTGTGCTATATCTTGAAATTGACCCGCATCAGGTGGATGTGAATGTGCATCCCGCTAAGCATGAAGTCCGTTTTCATCAGTCGCGCCTGGTACATGATTTTATCTACCAGGGCGTGTTAAGCGTTTTGCAACAGCAGAGCGAAAATCGTCTACCGTTGGAAGAGACTGCGGAAGATCCACAACCTCGCTGGCAGCCTGAAAACCGCGTTGCATCGGGGCGGAATCAGTTTGCGACCCCTGCTCCGGCAACGACACATCGCGAAGCGGCATATCGTGACGTTGCACCACGTAGTTCTGGGGAAAATATCCCTGGGCATAGCGGTGGGGGCGTGAATAAAGTCGCACCATTGTGGCCCCATGCTGCACCCGGTTTTCAGAAGAAAGAAGGTGCGTTGTACCGCGAGTTACTGAATACACCTGCATCTGCGGTGGAGAGTCGTGTTGCTGAGCCTGAAGTTTTCGAGGCGTTAGATGCACATGCGCAAAGTTTTGGCCGCGTACTGACGGTTCTTCCTCCGGACCTGGCGTTGCTGGAACGCGAAGGCAAATTGATGCTGCTTTCACTAAGCGTAGCTGAGCGCTGGTTGAGAATGGCGCAGCTCGTGCCGGGTAGTGAAGGCGCTCGAGCCCAACCGTTGTTGATACCCGTTCGGTTGAAGGTGACCAAAGAAGAACAGGATGTTTTGCTGAAAAATCAATCACTGTTACTGGAAATGGGCATCGAATTTGTTGCGGAGTCGCGTCAGATAACAATTCGCACGGTACCTTTACCTTTGCGTAAACAAAATTTACAAATCTTGATTCACGAACTGCCAGGATACCTGGCGCAACAGACAGAGGTTAGCGCAACACAGATTGCTCAATGGTTTGCTCGTCAAATGGACGGCTTTCATGAACAATGGAACCAGTCACAGGCAATTGCCCTGCTGGCTGACGTAGAGCGTCTTTGTCCGCAACTGGTGAAATCACCACCTGGCGGTTTGTTACAACCTGTTGATTTACAATTGGCGATGAACGCCCTGAAACATGACTGAAGTTAAGCAAAACCTGCCACAGGCAATTTTTTTGATGGGGCCGACGGCCTCAGGTAAGACAGCGTTAGCCATTAATTTGCGTAAAACGTTGCCGGTAGAGTTGATAAGCGTCGATTCGGCCCTTATCTATCAAGGGATGGACATCGGTACCGCGAAGCCAACGGCAGAAGAACTCGCCCAGGCTCCGCATCGGTTACTTGATATTCTCGACCCGGCACAGGCTTATTCCGCCGCAGATTTCCGGCGTGATGCACTGGCTGAAATGGCGGAAATTACCGCTGCAGGACGTATCCCCTTATTAGTAGGGGGAACGATGCTCTACTTCAAGGCATTGTTAGAAGGTTTATCGCCGTTGCCATCCGCCTCTCCTGAAGTTCGGGAACGGATAGAAAAACAGGCAGCAGAGCAAGGATGGGATGCGTTGCACCGTGAATTAGCACTGGTTGATCCGGTTGCTGCTGCTCGTATTCATCCAAATGATCCACAAAGGCTTTCCCGGGCACTGGAAGTTTTTTTCATTTCGGGTAAAACTTTAACGGAACTGACACAAACGTCAGGAGAAGCTCTGCCTTACCAGGTGCATCAGTTCGCCATCGCCCCGGCGAGCCGTGAACTGCTCCATCAAAGAATTGAGCAGCGTTTTCATCAGATGTTAGCTTCGGGATTTGAAGCTGAAGTACGGGCTCTTTTTGCCCGTGGTGATTTGCATACGGACATGCCTTCCATTCGTTGTGTGGGTTACCGGCAGATGTGGTCTTATCTGGCGGGTGAAATTCCTCATGATGAAATGGTTTATCGTGGTATTTGCGCGACGAGACAATTGGCTAAGCGTCAAATGACCTGGTTGAGAGGTTGGGAAGGTGTTCACTGGTTAGACAGTGATAATCCGTCCCAGTCTTACAACGATGTAGTACAGGTAGTTAGTGCGAAGCATCAATGAATGTGTACAATTGAATCGTTATGGTGCGCAGTATCTTACGCAGTTTTTCAGAGCCTCAGGGCTCTTGAGTTACAAACAACAAGCATATAAGGAAAAGATAGAATGGCTAAGGGGCAATCATTACAAGATCCGTTCTTGAACGCACTGCGTCGCGAACGTGTTCCAGTTTCTATTTATTTGGTGAATGGTATTAAGCTGCAAGGTCAGATTGAGTCTTTTGATCAGTTTGTGATCCTGTTGAAAAACACGGTTAGCCAGATGGTCTATAAGCACGCGATTTCAACTGTTGTTCCGTCTCGTCCGGTATCTCATCACAGCAATAACACCGGTACTAGCGGTTCTGGCAGCTACCACCATGGTGGAAGTGCGCAAGGTTCTGCGCCACAACAAGACAACGAAGACGCTGAATAAGGCATAACGTTGTTTTTCCAAGCCGGGGAACCAGGGATGCTGGGTTCCCCGCTGGTCTTTTTGAGAGGTTATACGCTTGTTTGACCGTTATGATGCCGGTGAGCAGGCGGTGCTGGTACACATCTATTTTACGCAAGACAAAAACAAAGAAGATCTGGATGAGTTTGAATCTCTGGTCTCTTCAGCTGGTGTCGAAGCGTTACAGGTGGTTACTGGTAGCCGCAAAGCTCCTCACCCGAAGTATTTTGTTGGTGAAGGTAAGGCAATTGAAATTGCCGATGCAGTGAAAGCCACTGGGGCATCGGTCATTTTATTTGATCATGCGTTGTCTCCTGCTCAGGAGCGTAACCTCGAAGCGCTGTGTGAATGTCGTGTCGTCGACAGAACCGGCCTGATTTTAGATATTTTTGCTCAACGTGCGCGTACCCATGAAGGTAAATTGCAGGTTGAGCTGGCTCAGTTACGTCACATGGCAACTCGCCTTGTGCGCGGCTGGACCCACCTTGAGCGTCAGGGAGGGGGGATAGGTTCACGAGGCCCTGGGGAAACTCAGCTCGAAACCGACCGCCGTTTACTGCGCAATCGGATTATGCAGATCCTTGGTCGCTTAGAACGAGTCGAAAAACAGCGTGAGCAAGGGCGAAGATCGCGTGCCAAGGCTGATGTCCCAACCGTTTCTCTGGTGGGCTACACCAACGCCGGCAAATCCACCCTGTTTAACCAAATAACAGCGGCAGATGTTTATGCCGCAGATCAGTTGTTTGCTACGCTGGATCCAACATTGCGTCGTATTAACGTCGCCGATGTGGGTGAAACGATCCTGGCGGATACAGTAGGATTTATTCGTCACCTGCCACATGACTTAGTGGCAGCATTTAAAGCAACCCTGCAGGAAACTCGTCAGGCGACATTGTTATTACATGTGATTGACGCAAGTGATCTCAGGATCGAGGAAAACATTGCCGCGGTTGATACCGTTCTCGAAGAGATTGAGGCTAATGAAATTCCTGCGCTAATGGTGATGAATAAGATAGATATGTTGGACGACTTTGTTCCTCGTATCGACAGAGATGATGAAAATATGCCGATACGGGTCTGGCTTTCTGCCCAGACCGGTGATGGCGTTCCACTGCTTTTCCAGGCTTTGACTGAGCGTTTATCTGGTGAAATTGCACAGCATACGTTGTGCTTGCCCCCCCAGGCTGGGCGACTGCGAAGCCGTTTTTATCAGCTTCAGGCAATCGAAAAAGAGTGGATGGAGGAGGACGGCAGTGTTGGCTTACAAATTCGTATGCCTATTGTTGACTGGCGTCGCCTCTGTAAACAAGAACCGGCACTCGTTGACTACATCGTTTAGCAAGTCAAGGGACTGTCCTGAAGACTTTTTCCCCTTAGGGGGATATCACCGCACAACAAATATGGAGCATAAACATGGCGTGGAATCAGCCCGGTAATAACGGACAGGACCGCGACCCGTGGGGAAGCAGCAAACCAGGCGGCGACTCTGGGGGTAATAAAGGAGGGCGGGATCAGGGGCCTCCTGATCTTGATGATATCTTCCGGAAATTAAGCAAAAAACTCGGCGGCCTTGGTGGCGGTAAAAGCGGTGGTGGTGGCGGTACCGGCGGCGGTTCTTCACAGCTTCCGCGTCCACACATCGGTGGTCGTATGGTCGGCATTGTTGCTGCCGTAGCCGTGGTTATTTGGGCTGCTACTGGGTTCTATACCATCAAAGAAGCTGAACGTGGTGTGGTGACTCGTTTTGGTCAATTCAGCCATTTGGTTGAGCCAGGTCTGAACTGGAAACCAACATTTATTGATAAAGTCACTGCGGTAAACGTTGAAGCAGTTCGCGAATTGGCGGCTTCTGGTGTGATGCTGACCTCTGACGAGAACGTGGTTCGCGTCGAAATGAACGTCCAGTATCGCGTGACCGATCCGCGTCGCTATCTGTATAGCGTAACCAGTGCAGACGACAGCTTGCGTCAGGCAACCGACAGCGCACTGCGTGGTGTTATTGGTAAATACACCATGGATAAGATCCTCACCGAGGGTCGTACCATTATTCGTAATGATACTCAGCGTGAACTGGAAGAAACCATTCGTCCGTACAACATGGGTATCACCTTACTGGACGTTAACTTCCAGACAGCTCGTCCACCGGAAGAAGTAAAAGCTGCGTTTGATGACGCGATTTCTGCGCGTGAAAACGAACAGCAATACATCCGTGAAGCTGAAGCTTATACCAACGAAGTTCAGCCGCGTGCTAACGGCCAGGCGCAGCGTATTCTCGAAGAAGCTCGCGCTTATAAAACACAGACAGTGTTAGAAGCGCAGGGTGAAGTTGCACGCTTTGCGAAGCTGTTGCCAGAGTACAAAGCCGCACCGGAAATCACCCGTGAGCGTCTGTATATCGAAACCATGGAAAAAGTGCTTAGCCATACTCGTAAAGTTCTGGTTAACGACAAAGGCGGCAACTTGATGGTTCTGCCTCTGGATCAGATGCTGAAAGGTGGCTCTCAGCCTGCAGCAAAGAGTGACAGCAGTGGCGCGAATAATCTGTTGCGTTTGCCACCTGCATCCGGCTCTAGCAGCGGTAGCGCCAGCACACCGTCCTCAACTAGTCAGGGCGATATCATGGATCAGCGCCGCGTGAACGCGCAGCGCACTGATAACCAGCGCGTAGGGAGTGAATAACGATGCGTAAGTCAGTCATTGCTTTAATTATCATCGTGCTGGTGGTGCTGTTTACCTCGGTCTTCGTGGTACAAGAAGGTGAGCGCGGGATTACGTTACGCTTTGGTAAGGTGTTGCGTGATGATGAAAATAAGCCGGTGGTCTACGAGCCAGGTCTGCATTTCAAAGTACCGTTTATCGAGTCAGTTAAAACTCTTGATGCGCGTATTCAGACCATGGATAACCAGGCCGACCGCTTTGTAACCAAAGAGAAGAAAGACCTGATCGTTGATTCTTATATCAAATGGCGTATCAGTGATTTCAGTCGCTACTATCTGGCAACCGGTGGTGGTGATGTTTCTCAAGCTGAAGTGCTGTTAAAACGTAAATTCAGTGACCGTCTGCGTTCTGAAATTGGTCGTCTTGATGTGAAAGACATCGTGACCGATTCCCGTGGTCGCCTGACTCTGGATGTTCGTGATGCGTTGAACTCAGGTTCTGCGGGGGCTGACGATGAAGTGTCAACGCCTGCTGCGGATGATGCGATTGCATCGGCGGCTGCGCGTGTGACTCAAGAAACCAATGGCAAAGTGCCTGTGGTTAACACGAACAGTATGGCGGCTCTGGGTATCGAAGTGGTCGATGTGCGTATCAAGCAGATCAACCTGCCAGCAGAGGTTTCTGAAGCAATCTACAACCGTATGCGTGCAGAGCGTGAAGCCGTTGCTCGTCGTCACCGTTCACAAGGCCAGGAAGAAGCTGAGAAGCTGCGTGCTACCGCCGACTACGAAGTCACTCGTACTCTGGCAGAAGCTGAGCGTCAGGGGCGTATTAGCCGTGGTGAAGGTGATGCTGAAGCTGCCAAACTGTTTGCAGACGCATTTAGCCAGGATCCAGACTTCTATGCCTTTATTCGTAGCCTGCGTGCTTACGAGGCCAGCTTCAATTCTGGTCAGGACGTGATGGTGCTAAGTCCGGAGAATGATTTCTTCCGCTACATGAAAACGCCAGCGAACAGTTCACGTTAATTTTCGCGAGTTATACAAGAGCCGGTCTGACCGGCTCTTTTTTTATTGGTGTTTGAGGGAAATATGAATTCGACTATCTGGATGGCATTAGCGTTAGTTTTAGTGCTCGAAGGACTCGGGCCAATGCTTTACCCGCGTATGTGGCGCCGAATGATTGCCGCTTTAACTCAGCTTCCCGACAATACGCTGCGCCGTTTTGGTGGTGGTCTAGTGGTTGCAGGTATTGTTATCTACTACATGTTGAGTCGAAGCGGTGGTTGAGTCACATTGAGGGCGATGATTACCATTTTGCATACTAAAAGGGCTGATCATCGAAGAAACCGATGGTAGAATCCTTTTTTAAGCAAACGGTGATTTTGAAAAATGGGTAACAACGTCGTCGTACTGGGCACCCAATGGGGTGACGAAGGTAAAGGAAAGATCGTAGATCTTCTGACTGAACGGGCTAAATATGTTGTGCGCTACCAGGGCGGTCACAACGCAGGCCATACTCTCGTAATCAACGGTGAAAAAACCGTTCTTCATCTTATTCCATCAGGTATTCTGCGTGATAACGTTACCAGCATCATCGGTAATGGCGTTGTGCTGTCTCCTGCTGCACTGATGAAAGAGATGAAAGAGCTGGAAGACCGTGGGATTCCGGTACGTGAGCGCCTGCTGTTATCTGAAGCATGTCCACTGATCCTTGATTATCACGTTGCGCTGGATGTGGCTCGTGAGAAAGCTCGTGGTGCGAAAGCTATCGGTACTACCGGTCGTGGTATCGGTCCTGCATATGAAGACAAAGTGGCCCGTCGTGGCCTGCGCGTTGGCGACTTGTTCGACAAAGCCACCTTTGCAGACAAACTGAAAGAAGTTCTGGAATACCATAACTTCCAGCTGGTTAACTTCTATAAAGTTGAAGCGGTTGATTACCAGAAAGTTCTGGACGATGTCATGGCAGTTGCTGACATTCTGACCAGCATGGTAGTTGACGTGTCCGACCTGCTGGACGGCGCACGTAAACGCGGCGACTTCATCATGTTCGAAGGTGCTCAAGGCACACTGCTGGACATCGACCACGGTACCTATCCGTACGTGACCTCTTCCAACACCACCGCGGGTGGCGTGGCAACAGGTTCCGGCATTGGTCCACGTTATGTTGATTACGTTCTGGGTATTATCAAAGCGTACTCTACTCGCGTTGGCGCAGGTCCGTTCCCAACAGAACTGTTTGATGATATCGGCGAGTTCCTGTGCAAACAAGGTAACGAGTATGGTGCTACCACTGGCCGTCGTCGTCGTACCGGTTGGCTGGACATCGTTGCTGTGCGTCGCGCAGTGCAGATTAACTCCCTGTCAGGTTTCTGCCTGACCAAGCTCGACGTACTGGACGGCTTGAAAGAAGTTAAACTGTGCGTAGGCTACCGTATGCCAGATGGCCGTGAAGTGACTACCACTCCAATGGCTGCTGACGACTGGGAAGGTATCGAGCCAATCTACGAAACCATGCCAGGCTGGTCAGAAACCACCTTTGGCGTGAAAGAGCGTAGCGGTTTGCCTCAGGCAGCACTGAACTACATCAAACGCATTGAAGAGCTGACCGAAGTACCAGTAGATATTATTTCTACCGGTCCGGACCGTTCTGAAACCATGATTCTGCGCGATCCGTTCGACGCATAATGATGTGATGGGGTGTGCGCATAGCACGCCCCAACTGCTTTATCCTGCCGTTTTATCTACCTTCCCCGTTAAATAAATTAGCTGGCAACCATATGGCTGGTTTATCATCAATATATCGCCCTGATGGCGAAAAGCGTTTCCCCTCCCACCCTAGAGGTTGATGTGCAGTTAACGAGTTTTACTGATTACGGTTTACGTGCTTTGATTTACATGGCGTCTTTGCCTGAAGGCAAGATGACGAGCATTTCTGAAGTCACAGAAGTGTATGGTGTATCACGTAATCATATGGTGAAAATCATCAATCAACTCAGTCGCGCAGGCTATGTGACGGCAGTGCGCGGCAAAAACGGTGGCATTCGCCTCGGCAAGCCGGCGGTATCTATCCGTGTCGGTGATGTGGTGCGCGAGCTGGAACCGCTTTCTTTGGTGAACTGTAGCAGTGAGTTTTGTCATATTACCCCCGCATGTCGCCTGAAACAGGCACTGGCCCAGGCGGTGCAAAGCTTTCTTACAGAGCTGGATAAGCACACCCTGGCCGATTTGGTGGACCAAAACCAACCGCTCTACAAATTATTGCTGGTGGAATAAATCACGATTTCCTCAGCAAATGACAACGGAGGAACCGCAATGTCAAAAGATCCTTTTCAGGAACGAGAAGCCGAAAAATACGAAAACCCGATCCCAAGCCGGGAGTTTATTCTCGCTCATCTCTCCAAACGTGAAAAACCAGCCAATCGTGACGAACTGGCTGAAGAACTGAATATTACCGGTGAAGAACAACTTGAAGCGCTGCGTCGCCGTTTGCGAGCCATGGAACGCGATGGACAGTTGGTCTTTACCCGCCGCCAGTGTTACGCCCTGCCAGAACGTCTCGATTTGCTAAAAGGCAAAGTCATTGGCCATCGCGATGGTTTTGGTTTCCTGCGCGTAGAAGGTCGTAAAGACGATCTCTACCTTTCATCTGAGCAGATGAAAATGTGCATGCATGGCGACATCGTGCTGGCGCAGCCGCTGGGTGCCGACCGTAAAGGCCGTCGCGAAGCGCGTATTGTGCGCGTACTTGAGCCAAGAACCGGGCAAATCGTTGGCCGCTACTTTACCGATGCCGGTATTAGTTTTGTGGTGCCAGACGACAGCCGCCTGAGCTTCGATATCCTTATCCCACCAGAAGGGGTAATGGGCGCACGCATGGGCTTTGTGGTAGTAGTTGAACTGACTCAGCGTCCAACTCGCCGCACCAAAGCTGTAGGTAAAATTGTTGAGATTCTTGGCGACAACATGGGCACCGGCATGGCTGTCGATATGGCGCTGCGCACCCATGAAATCCCATACGTCTGGCCGCCAGAAGTCGAAGCACAAGTCGCTTCACTTAAAGAACAGGTGCCGGAAGAAGCCAAAATTGGCCGCGTGGATTTGCGTGACCTGCCGCTTGTCACCATCGATGGTGAAGATGCGCGTGACTTCGATGATGCCGTGTTCTGTGAGAAGAAACGTGGCGGCGGCTGGCGTTTATATGTCGCTATTGCCGACGTAAGCTATTACGTTCGCCCGCCAACCGCGCTGGATAAAGAAGCTCGTAACCGTGGCACGTCAGTTTACTTCCCATCGCAGGTTATCCCGATGCTGCCGGAAGTGCTGTCCAACGGCTTGTGCTCGCTCAATCCACAGGTTGACCGTCTGTGTATGGTCTGTGAAATGACCATCTCTTCGACGGGCCGTCTGACCGGTTCGAAATTCTACGAAGCGGTAATGAGCTCCCATGCGCGTCTGACCTACACCAAAGTGTGGCACATGTTGCAGGGCGACCAGGAACTGCGCGAGCAATATGCGCCGCTGGTTAAGCACATTGAAGAGCTGCATAACCTGTATAAAGTGCTGGATGTTTCCCGTGCGCAGCGTGGCGGCATCTCGTTTGAAAGCGAAGAAGCGAAGTTTATCTTCAACGCCGAGCGCCGTATTGAACGCGTTGAGCAAACCGTTCGTAACGACGCGCATAAACTTATCGAAGAGTGCATGATCCTCGCGAATATCGCGGCGGCACGCTTTGTCGAGAAAAACAACGAACCGTCACTGTTCCGTGACCACGATCGTCCAACTAACGAGGCGATCACGTCATTCCGTTCGGTGCTGGCTGAACTAGGTCTGGAACTGCCTGGCGGGCAGAAACCAGAACCGCGTGATTATGCTGAATTGCTGAACTCGATTGCCGATCGCCCGGATCATGAAATGCTGCAAACCATGCTGCTGCGTTCCATGAAACAGGCCGTTTACGATCCAGAAAACCGTGGTCACTTCGGCCTGGCGCTGCAATCTTACGCGCACTTTACTTCACCGATTCGTCGTTACCCGGATCTGTTGCTGCACCGTGCGATTAAGTATCTGCTGGCAAAAGAGCAGGGTCATAAAGGCAACAGCACCGAGTCTGGTGGCTGGCACTATGAGATGGACGAAATGCTGCAGCTTGGCCAGCATTGTTCCATGGCAGAACGCCGCGCCGATGAAGCGACGCGCGATGTTGCCGACTGGCTGAAATGCGACTTTATGCAGGATCAGGTCGGTAATACCTTTACTGGCATCATCGCCAGCGTTACCGGCTTCGGCTTCTTTGTACGCCTGACGGATCTGTTTATCGATGGCCTGGTACACGTTTCCACTCTCGATAACGACTACTACCGTTTCGACCAAATCGGGCAGCGCCTGATTGGTGAATCCGGTGGTCAGACTTATCGCCTGGGTGACCGTGTCGAAGTGCGCGTTGAAGCCGTCCACATGGACGAGCGTAAAATTGATTTTGCTCTGATTTCCAGCACTCGTGTTCCTCGTGGCGCGGGTAAAACTGAGAAAGACCGAGCGAAAAAAGGCGCAAACGGCAACGGGCCAAAACGTCGTCAGGGCGGTAAACGCACGAACTTCGAGCCAGACAGCACTTTCCGTAAAGAGAAAGGGCCAGCCAAGCCGAAGAAAGCGAAAGCCGAGAAAAGCGCCGACACAAAAGCCGAGCCGAAAGCGAAGAAACCAAAAACGCAGTCGGACAAAACTCGTAAAATAGCCGCCGCTACTAAAGCCAAGCGCGCTGCGAAGAAGCAGCCGAGCTAACGAATAATACCTCTCACCCTAACCCGATCGGTTTTCTCCCTCTCCCTGGGGAGAGGGCCGGGGTGAGGGTGACCATATCAGCATTAACAACGGTGCATCAGCACCTGAAATGAGTAACAGTAATGAGTGAAATGATTTACGGCATTCACGCCGTCCAGGCACTGCTTGATAACGCTCCTCAGCGTTTTCGGGAAGTCTTTATTCTTAAAGGCCGTGAAGACAAACGTCTGATGCCTTTAATTCATGCGCTGGAAGCTCAGGGTGTGCCGGTTCAAATGGCAAACCGCCAATGGCTGGATGAAAAATCTGAAGGCGCGGTGCACCAGGGCATTATTGCTCGCGTGAAACCGGGTCGTCAGTATCAGGAAAATGATATTCCAGACCTGCTTGCCAGTATCGATACCCCGTTCCTGCTCATTCTGGATGGCGTTACCGATCCCCACAACCTCGGTGCCTGCCTGCGTAGTGCAGATGCCGCTGGCGTGCACGCGGTTATCGTTCCGAAAGACAGATCTGCCCAGCTGAACGCGACTGCCAAGAAAGTGGCCTGCGGTGCCGCAGAGCACGTTCCGCTTATTAGTGTGACCAACCTGGCTCGCACTATGCGCTTATTACAGGAATCGAACGTCTGGATCGTCGGTACAGCGGGCGAAGCTGACCATACTTTATTCCAGAGCAAAATGACCGGCCCAATGGCGCTGGTGATGGGCGCTGAAGGTGAAGGTATGCGTCGCCTGACGCGTGAACATTGCGATGAGCTGATTAGCATCCCAATGGCCGGAACGGTTTCTTCATTGAACGTTTCCGTTGCGACCGGTATTTGCCTGTTCGAAGCTGTGCGTCAACGCAGTTAATCTCTTGTGGGGTGCGCTCGCACCCCGCTTTGTGATCCTCCTCCATGCATAAGCGCTGTCACCGTCCATACTAATGGCTATGCCATTAATGGGAGGGAACACGATGCGCTGGCAAACTCATACCGTTTTTAACCAACCAATACCCCTCAACAACAGTAACCTTTTTCTTTCTGATATTTCGTTAACCGAAGCTGTTTTACGTGAAGGTGCTGGCTGGGATGCTGAACTTCTGGCGAGTATTGGCCAACAACTCGGCTCGGCTGAATCGCTGGAACTCGGGCGGCTGGCAAACGCGAATCCCCCTGAATTACTTCGTTATGACTCTAGCGGCGAACGGCTTGATGATGTGCGGTTTTATCCCGCCTGGCATTTGTTGATGCAGGGATTGTGTGCCAATCGGGTTCATAATTTGCCGTGGCAGGAAGATGCCAGGCAGGGCTCGTTTGTTGCCCGTGCAGCGCGTTTTGTTCAGCACGCACAAGTGGAAGCAGGCACGTTATGTCCGATAACCATGACATTTGGTGCGATCCCTCTCTTGCTTAAGCATCTACCCAAAGAGTTTCAACCGTGGCTGAAGCCGATGCTCAGCGATCGTTACGATGCCCATCTTGCACCCGGTGCGCAAAAACGTGGCCTGTTGATTGGCATGGGGATGACCGAAAAGCAAGGTGGCTCGGATGTACTCAGCAACACCACTCGCGCTGAAGCCATCGACAAACGCGGCCCTGGCGAAATGTATCGCATAGTCGGCCATAAGTGGTTTTTCTCCGTTCCACAAAGTGATGCTCATTTAGTTCTGGCACAGGCGAAAGGTGGGTTGTCCTGCTTCTTCCTGCCGCGCTTTTTACCGGATGGGCAGCGCAATCAGGTTCGCTTTGAGCGGTTGAAAGATAAGCTTGGTAATCGTTCAAACGCCAGCAGTGAAGCCGAGTTTCTCGATGCAACAGCATGGCTTATTGGCGAGGAAGGCGAAGGGATTCGTTCGATTCTGAAAATGGGTGGCTACACCCGTTTTGATTGTGCATTGGGTAGCCATGGCCTGATGCGCCGTGCGCTCTCGGTTGCGTTGTATCACGCACATCAACGGCAAGCATTCGGCAAGACGCTGATCGACCATCCTATTATGCGCCAGGTGCTTGGACGAATGGCATTGCAACTTGAAGGGCAAACGGCGTTTCTGTTCCGTCTGGCTCGCGCCTGGGAATCACCTGCTAACCCACATGAATTGGCCTATAGCCGCCTCTTTACCCCAGCTGCCAAGTTTAGCGTCTGTAAATCAGGTATCCCGTTTGTCGCAGAAGCGATGGAAGTACTCGGGGGAATCGGCTATTGCGAAGACAGCGAATTACCTCGTATTTATCGTGAAATGCCGGTGAACAGTATTTGGGAAGGCTCCGGCAATATCATGAGCCTTGATGTGCTGCGTGTTTTGACTAAACAGCCGGGTGCTATGGAAATGCTGCATGCAGAATTTGATGAGGTAAAGGGGCAAAACCGGCATTTCGATCGTAGCTGGCGGCAGTTGCAACAGCGGCTGCACAAACCACAAGAAGAGTGGGGCAGGGAACTGACACGGCTGCTGGCGCTACTGGCAACCGGCACACAAGTTTTACAACATCTCTCTCCACCATTGGGCGAGGCCTGGTGTCGTATGATGCTGGATTCGCGTGGGGAAAGTGTATTACCGAATCAAGTATTGATTGATGTGCTGCTGCGAGCGACGGGGCGTACTGGATAGAAACATAAAAGCCAGCGCTATAGCGTTGAGCTAAATGGCTGCTGGCTTATTTACGCATAAATAATGGCTTGTACACGCCAGCCTTCAGCAAGCTGGTTTTCCTGCATTTTGACGATACGATAGTAAGACGCACCGTGCTCATCGGCCTTTAAGGCAATGACTTTTTCCACATCTTGCACGGTACCGGCGATACCGTTTACTGAAATCATGCCGATTTCATTCAAACCCGTCACACAATCTGCGGCAACATCTTCTGCCGATTGCGCCGATGTTGTAATTAGCCCCACGGACAGCAGTAATGAGGTTAAGGCAAGCGATCGTTTCATAGTTAGCTCCTTTAATACTTACCCTAAATCAGCAGGGCATTCCTTCGCGTTAGTTGAACTCCAGACCTGTCCGTTGGCTGAAGTTCATTGTGCATAACAAACGATCAGTTGACGCAAAGCTGTGTAAATCTTAATAAAGGTAAACACCGCACTGCATTACTTGCGATACAAAATTGCCTGGGCATACCACTGTCCCGGAACCACCGTCTCATCGTTTAACAAGATTTGGTAGTAATCCGCTTTCGCAGCAATTGCTTTCTCTTTTATCGCTCGCTCAGAGTCCATTGGTGAGCCGCGTTCGAGTGCTGTCACTGTCCCTATTTTGGTTAATCCTTGCGTTTGCGAACGCTGAATTTCCTGAGGACTTTCGGTTACCGGCGGTGCGGGTTGCGGTGTACCCTGTAACACGCTACAGGCACTGAGTGCTGTCACAAGTAGCAAAGCTGATAGCAGTCGCATGATCGTTTCTCGTCTCTTAATAGCCATAGTGTAGCCCCGGTTTTTTTCTGGGAAGAGGGAATGTTCCCATTCTGTTAGCTTCCCCGCGCTTTTTAATCACTTTCGAATGAAAATCGCTAAGCAGATCTCATAGTGAATAAGAATCTATGTAAGCACATGGCTTGCCATCTAGTGAATGCTGGCTTACAAAAGAAGACGCACAATGATCCGGAGCGATTCCAATGATAGAAATGTACACCGAGCAGTTAGGCGGTATCGAAGTTCTGCATGCTGTACCTGCCGGGAAAAAAGAAAGCAAACTGCCGGTAGTTTTTTTCTATCACGGTTTTACGTCATCCAAACTGGTGTACAGCTACTTTGCTGTCGCACTCGCTCAGGCCGGAATGCGCGTGATTATGCCTGATGCCGAGCAGCATGGTTCCCGTTTCAATGGAGACGATGCGGCGCGGCTGTATCAATTCTGGTCGATTCTCAAACAAAATATTGATGAGTTTTCTCAGCTTCACAAGGCACTGTGCGAACGTTATCCCATAGATGAACATCGTGTTGCAGTAGGTGGTGCGTCGATGGGAGGAATGACCGCTCTTGGAATTATGGCGCGTTACCCGCAAGTGAGTTGTGTGGCATGCCTGATGGGGTCGGGATATTTCATATCGCTTGGTAAAAGTTTGTTCCCACCGCAGGTGTTAGATCTGGAATCACTTAACAAACTTGCAGACTACGACATCAGCCATCAACTGGAAAAGGCCGGGAACCGGCCACTAATGCTGTGGCACGGCGAAGAAGATGACGTAGTTCCGGCGGCAGAAACCTGGCGTTTACAACAGGCACTGATTGAGAAGGGGCTGGACAAACAGCTTCTTTGCTTGCGTGAACCGGGAGTGAAGCATCGTATTACCCCTTCAGCGCTTGAGGCGACCAGCCGCTTTTTTAGCGAATATCTTTGATTACACAAGAATGACCTGCACACCCTGATCTTCAAGCTTTTTGACCACTTCAGGGTTTGCTTGTTTACCGGTGATGACTAAATCAATTTGCTCAGCCCGGCTAAAAAGCATACCTGCACGTTGGCCCACCTTCGAGCTATCAACCAGTACTGCCAGTTTACCCACCACACCTAGCATCTTCTGCTCAGCCATTGCCGTCAGCATGTCAGTTTTATAAAGCCCTTCCGCAGTCAAACCCTTACCGCTGGTAAACATCCAGTGTCCGGCGTACAGCGAAGTATCGTTATCTTGAGGCCCAAGGGTGATGGAATGGCTTTTATTGTACTGACCGCCCATGATCACCACACTTTCATGTTCTTGATCGATAAGATAATTAGCAAGCGGCAGATAGTTAGTAATGATCTGCACGGGTTTTCCGCAGATCTGCTGGCCGAGTAAAAAAGCGGTCGACCCACAGTTAATCACCACACTTTCTCCCTGTTTTACGAGGGCAGAAGCGGCGCTGGCAATACGGCTTTTCTCATCATGATTTTGCGCCAGATGTATATTCATTGGCGTCCAACGTAAGCGCTGCTGGCTAATGGCTTCGGCACCATTGCGGACTTTTTTTAACCTGCCGCTTTCATCCAGTTTGTTGATATCACGACGTGCTGTAGCGGGAGAGATTGCCAGGCGTTCCATAACTTGTTCGACAGTAACAAACCCAGTCTGCTGGAGCAGATCAAGCAAGATTTGGTGGCGTTGTGCTTCGGTCATGCTTATTCCCGAGGAAAGATGATTTTTAAAGATGATATTTGAAAAATAATGAAACACCTAAAGTTATGCTGAAGATGCCGGGCGTAAACCCGGCTTTATGTTATTACAGGAAGGATTTGAACGGTAAGTCTGGTTCGAGGGTAAAGCAGTCATCAAAACCGCGAGGATAGTGATATTCGAATAAATCTTTATCCAACGGCCAGGTAAACTTGCCGCCAACTTGCCAGATAAACGGCTTAAAGCCGTATTTCAGGCGATCTTTCTTCATGTTCCATAAGACGCGGATCTCTTGTGGATCGGCCTGGAAATTCGACCAGATATCATGATGGAACGGGATGACAACTTTAGTATTCAGTGACTCCGCCATACGTAAAATATCAGCACTGGTCATTTTATCGGTGATCCCGCGTGGGTTCTCGCCATAAGAACCGAGTGCCACATCAATCTGGTGGTCATTGCCATGTTTGGCGTAGTAGTTGGAATAGTGGGAGTCGCCACTGTGATACAGATTGCCGCCTGGTGTTTTGAACAGATAATTTACCGCCCGCTTGTCCATGCCATCCGGCAGTACGCCCAGTGCTTTTTCATCCGCAGGTAGTGTAATAAGTGCAGTGCGATCAAAGGCATCCAGCGCATGAATTTCAATATCTTTCACTTTCACAATATCGCCAGGCTTCACCACAATGCAGCGTTCGCGTGGAACTCCCCAGCCAATCCATAAATCAACGCAGGTTTGTGGCCCGATAAACGGCACATCATCAGCGCAATTTTGCATTACGGCAGCAGCCACGTTGACGTCGATATGATCGTTGTGATCATGCGTCGACAGCACTGCATCAATATGACAAATGGCGAAAGGATCGAGCACGAATGGCGTGGTACGCAAGTTTGGTTGTAGCTTCTCGACGCCAGCCATGCGCTGCATTTGATGGCCTTTTTTCATTAGCGGGTTACCGTGGCTTTGTTTGCCGGTTCCGCACCAAAAATCTACACAGATATTCGCACCACCCTGAGATTTCAACCAGATACCCGTGCAGCCCAGCCACCACATGGCAAAAGTGCCAGGAGCGACAACTTCCTGCTCAATTTCTTCATTCAGCCAACTTCCCCACTCCGGGAAGGTGTTCAATATCCAGGATTCGCGGGTAATCGTCTTAACCTTGCTCATCATTTCTCTCCTTTCCATTCAGAATTTAAAATCAACAGTGGTCATTAAATGATTTAATTTGATTGATATTGACATCAAAAAATTAACTTGAGAAGTGTTTTTTAGTTTTCTTGTTTGCTGTTTGATTCCATAAAAAACTCACTTAATGACATCGCTGCAGTGCTTTACTCTCACTATTCACATGATATTTAGTGATTATTTGTCTGAATTTATTATGAAGCATTAACCATTGTGAAACTGTGGAAAATAAATTGCGTGGCATCTCACAATTAATCATTTTCAATCTTGTTGTGATTACTTTTGACAAATAAAGTGAGGGCGAACATTACTTCAGCCTGTTTTCTCATCAAAACAGGGAGCGACTACCCTACGGAGAGCTTTATGGAGATCCTCTACAACGTCTTTACCATCTTTTTTAACCAGCTAATGACCAACGCCCCGCTGTTGTTGGGGATTGTCACTTGTCTTGGCTACTTGCTGCTGCGAAAAAGCGCCAGTGTGATTATCAAAGGCACCATCAAAACCATTATTGGTTTCATGCTGTTACAAGCAGGCTCTGGCATTTTGACCGGCACGTTTAAACCGGTAGTGGCAAAAATGTCTGAGGTTTATGGAATTAATGGCGCGATCTCAGATACCTATGCCTCAATGATGGCCACTATCGAAAGGATGGGGGACGCTTACAGTTGGGTGGGGTACGCGGTGTTGCTGGCGCTGGCTCTCAACATAACTTATGTGCTGTTACGGCGCGTGACGGGGATTCGCACCATCATGCTGACTGGGCACATCATGTTCCAGCAAGCCGGTTTAATAGCGGTGTTCTTCTTTATTCTCGGGTATCCGATGTGGACGACCATCATCTGCACCGCTGTTCTGGTTTCCCTCTATTGGGGCATCACCTCAAACATGATGTACAAACCTACGCAAGCTGTGACGGAAAATAGCGGTTTTTCCATTGGCCACCAACAGCAATTCGCCTCGTGGATCGCCTATAAAATTGCGCCGTATTTGGGCAAAAAAGAGGAGAGCGTTGAAGACCTCAAACTGCCCGGTTGGCTCAACATCTTCCATGACAATATCGTTTCAACTGCCATTGTAATGACGCTGTTTTTCGGTGTGATTCTTTGCTCATTCGGCATTGATGTCATGCAGGCTATGGCGGGTAAAACACACTGGACTATCTACATATTGCAAACCGGCTTCCAGTTCGCCGTGGCGATTTTCATTATCGTGCAGGGCGTCAGGATGTTTGTTGCTGAACTCTCCGAAGCGTTTAACGGTATTTCGCAGCGCTTGATTCCCGGTGCGGTGCTTGCCATTGACTGTGCGGCTATCTATAGCTTTGCGCCTAACGCCGTGGTGTGGGGCTTTATCTGGGGAACCATCGGCCAGCTTATCGCTGTCGGTATTCTTATCGCCGCTGGCTCCTCCATCATGATTATTCCTGGTTTCATCCCGATGTTCTTCTCGAACGCCACCATTGGCGTGTTTGCCAACCACTTTGGCGGCTGGCGTGCTGCACTAAAAATCTGCCTGGTGATGGGCATGATTGAAATCTTCGGTTGCGTTTGGGCGGTAAAACTTACCGGACTCAGTGCCTGGATGGGCATGGCCGACTGGTCGATTCTGGCACCTCCGCTAATGGAAGGATTAACACTGGGCCTGTGGTTTATGGGGGTCGTGATAGTCATTGCACTGGTTTACATGTTCTTCGCCGGGCGCACCTTGCGCCAGGAAGAAGATGCTGAAAAACAACTGACGGAATCCTCCGCCAATTAAGGAATTGAGATTATGACCGTACGAATTCTGGCTGTATGTGGTAACGGGCAAGGCAGTTCCATGATCATGAAAATGAAAGTGGATCAGTTTTTGACGCAGCAAGGTGTTGATCATTCCGTAAACAGTTGTGCCGTGGGGGAATACAAAAGTGAACTGAGCGGTGCCGATGTGATTATCGCTTCGACGCACATCGCAGGTGAAATCACCGTGACCGGCAACAAACATGTGGTGGGGGTTCGCAATATGCTTTCTGCGGCGGATTTCGGACCAAAGTTGATGGAAGTGATCACCGCGCATTTTCCTCAGGATCTGAAGTAAGGAACGCCAATGAAATTACGTGATTCTCTGGCACAAAATCATTCCGTACGTTTACAGGCTGAAGCCAAAACCTGGCAGGACGCGGTAAAAATCGGCGTCGATTTGCTGGTGGAGGCAGACATCGTCGAACCGCGATATTACCAGGCGATTCTCGATGGTGTGGCGCAATTTGGCCCTTACTTCGTTATCGCTCCGGGCCTTGCTATGCCGCATGGTCGCCCAGAGGAAGGAGTGAAAAGCACCGGTTTTTCACTGGTGACGCTGAAAACACCATTGGTGTTCAACCATGAAGATAACGACCCAGTGGACATCCTCATCACTATGGCGGCCGTTGATGCCACCACCCATCAGGAAATCGGCATCATGCAGATTGTGAATCTGTTTGAAGATGAAGCCAATTTTGACCGTTTACGCGCCTGCCGTTCCGAACAGGAAGTGCTGGATTTAATTGACCGCGCTACGGCGCTGGCAACTGCTTAAGGAGCTTTTCATGTCTCATTCATTACCGATGCTGCAAGTTGCGCTGGATAACCAAACCATGTCAGACGCATACAAAACTACGCGCCTGATAGCTGAAGAAGTCGACATTATTGAAGTGGGGACCATTCTTTGTGTCGGGGAGGGCGTGCGAGCTGTGCGCGATCTCAAGGCGCTCTACCCACATAAAATTGTACTGGCAGATGCCAAAATCGCCGATGCCGGGAAAATACTTTCGCGGATGTGTTTTGAAGCCAATGCCGATTGGGTGACCGTCATTTGCTGTGCCGATATCAACACCACCAAAGGTGCACTGGAAGTGGCCCGTGAATTTAACGGAGATGTGCAAATCGAATTGACCGGTTTCTGGACGTGGGAACAGGCACAGGAATGGCGCACCGCAGGAATCGAACAGGTGGTTTATCACCGAAGTCGTGATGCGCAAGCCGCTGGGGTGGCATGGAGTGAAGCAGATATCAGTGCCATCAAACGCCTTTCCGATATGGGCTTTAAAGTGACGGTGACCGGCGGCCTGGCTCTGGAGGATTTACCACTATTTAAAGGTATTCCAATCCATGTGTTTATCGCCGGGCGAAGTATTCGTGATGCGCAATCTCCGGTAGAAGCAGCACGCCAGTTTAAGCGCACTATCGCCCAGCTCTGGGGTTAAGGACGGCTCATGTTACATAAGCAAGTTCCGCTAGGTATCTACGAAAAAGCGCTCCCTGCAGGGGAGTGCTGGCTCGAAAGATTGCAGCTTGCCGCCAGCCTGGCGTTCGATTTTGTCGAAATGTCAGTTGATGAAACCGATGAGCGCCTGGCGCGTCTGGACTGGAGCCGCGAGCAGAGAATAGCGCTGGTTCAGGCTGTAGCACAAACCGGCGTTCGCGTGCCTTCGATGTGCTTGAGTGCGCATCGCCGTTACCCGCTAGGAAACGAAGACGACGCGGTGCGTAATCAGGGGCTGGAGATAATGCGCAAAGCCATTAAGTTTGCGCAGGATGTGGGTATCCGCGTCATCCAACTGGCTGGGTACGATGTTTATTACCAGCAAGCTAACGATGAAACTCGCCGTCGCTTTCGTGAAGGTTTGACTCTGGCAGTCGAAATGGCGAGCCGTGCGCAAGTCACGTTGGCGATGGAAATCATGGACTACCCGCTGATGAATTCCATCAGCAAAGCGATGGGGTATGCACATTACCTGAATAACCCGTGGTTCCAGCTTTACCCGGACATCGGGAATTTATCCGCCTGGGATAACGACGTTCAGATGGAACTCGAAGCAGGGCGCGGACATATCGTGGCAGTACATGTAAAAGACACGCGTCCCGGGGTATTCAAAAATGTTCCCTTCGGCAGTGGGGTAGTGGAGTTTGAGCGCTGTTTTGAAACATTAAAACGCAGTGGCTACCGTGGCCCATATTTAATTGAAATGTGGAGTGAGACTGCGGCGGATCCGATTGCCGAAGTCATTGCCGCTCGCGATTGGGTATTGGCGCGAATGGCGGCGGCTGGGTTGCAGGAGGCCGGTGATGCAGCAGCTTAAACAACAGGTATTTGAAGCAAACATGGCATTACCGCGCCATGGTCTGGTGACGTTTACCTGGGGAAACGTCAGCGGGATAGACCGTGAACGGCAATACATTGCCATCAAGCCTAGTGGTGTAGCGTATGAACAAATGTCTGCGGACGATATGGTCATCGTGGATTTGAACGGTACGGTCATTGAAGGGAAGTATCGACCATCTTCGGACACTGCTACCCATCTGGCGCTTTATAAAAAGTACGCCGAACTCGGCGGCGTAGTGCATACCCATTCCACTCACGCAACCGCATGGGCGCAGGCTGGGCTCAGTATTCCGGCTCTCGGCACCACACACGCTGATTACTTTTTGGGTGATATCCCCTGCTCTCGTCCGTTGACCTGCGATGAAGTGCAAAGTGAATACGAGCTAAACACCGGCAATGTCATCATTGAAACGCTGGGCAGCGGTAATCCTTTGCACACGCCTGGTGTCGTGGTCTATCAGCATGGCCCCTTTGCGTGGGGAAAAAACGTTGAGGATGCCGTTCATAATGCAGTGGTTATGGAAGAAGTCGCGCGAATGGCGTGGATTGCACAGGGTATAAACCCGCAGTTAAAACCAATCGACAGCTATTTGATGGACAAGCATTTTCAGCGCAAACACGGCGCAAATGCTTATTACGGACAGCGTTAGTTGAGCATTATTAGGTATTACGCGAGCTCATTCGAAATACAGCTAGGTGGCAAGAGAGCGAATCCCCGGGAGCTTACTAAAGTAAGTGACCGGGGTGAGTGAACGCAGCCAACACCCCTGTATTTTGAATGAGAAAGCGTAATAAAAAGGCCCCCGCAAGCGGGGGCAAGTCAAACGTTGGCTTTCTATGTCGTTGTGGTATTCCTGGTGTTAACGCGTTACTTCATTACCTCATTGCATTCTATTACCGATAGATATCAGCGCTGATACGCATATTGCCGTTGCTATCTGGCTCTCTCATCAATATCGGGTGAAAGTACTTTGCTCCGTGCTGATCCGTGTCGCCATTAATCGCGACTTCGGCCTCTTGTTCGGTAGCAAAATTATGATTGATGTAAATCACCCCTAAGCTCATCACATCATCCATATTTTTTGCCTGATGGTTGTCTATTTTGATAGCGGCTGTCGCATTCACGCAAAGCAAAAGTGCAGCGACAAAGGCTAATGCGATAGTTTTCATATTCCGCTCCACTATACCCATAGCCCAGCGTTCTGAAGCAGTCAGGGTATACAACTTAGTGTGTTAGATGCGGTCGTCGCTCCTGTTAATAAATAGTGGCGGCCTATGACAGTAAGTGTAACTCCATCATGTTGAATAAAAAGCGACCATTTCTGATGGTGTTGGTCAAAAATTTAAAGTGATCTACGTCAAAGTTATAGATTTCACTGAGTTAGTACGCAGTTTAAATTTTAGCCTTCATGCAAAAGAATTAATTTCTGTATTGCCTTGAGTTTAGCGGGCTGCACTTGTATGATTACGCGTCAATTTTTTCAGCCGCCTTTATAAACACGTTCCTTGCTTCCATGGGCCGCGGCTGACCCTGACAGGAGGCTGAATAATCCGTAAGGAGCAATTCGATGCGTCATTACGAAATCGTTTTTATGGTCCATCCTGACCAGAGCGAACAGGTTCCGGGTATGATCGAACGTTACACTGGTGCAATCACTGCAGCAGAAGGTACGATCCACCGTCTGGAAGACTGGGGCCGCCGTCAACTGGCTTACCCGATCAACAAACTGCACAAAGCACACTACGTTCTGCTGAACGTTGAAGCTCCGCAGGAAGTGATCGATGAGCTGGAAACTAACTTCCGCTTCAACGACGCCGTTATCCGTAGCATGGTTATGCGTACTAAGCACGCTGTAACCGAAGCTTCACCAATGGTTAAAGCTAAAGACGAACGTCGTGATCGTCGCGATGACTTCGCTAGCGAAACTGCTGATGATGCAGATGCTGGGGATTCTGAAGAGTAATTTCCAATGACGGCCAACCGCCTGGTATTGTCTGGCACAGTGTGCAAGACGCCCCTTCGCAAGGTTAGCCCGTCAGGAATTCCTCATTGCCAGTTCGTGCTTGAGCACCGTTCTGTGCAAAAGGAAGCCGGTTTAGATCGGCAGGCGTGGTGCCGTATGCCAGTTATTATTAGCGGGCACGCACACTCAGCCATTACTCAAAGTATAACGGTCGGCACGGTACTCACAGTTCATGGTTTCATTAGTTGCCATCAGGCAAAAAATGGGCTGAACAAAGTGGTATTGCATGCCGAGCAGATTGAATTGATAGATTCTGGAGACTAGCCTAATGGCACGTTATTTCCGTCGTCGCAAGTTCTGCCGTTTCACCGCGGAAGGCGTTGTAGAGATTGATTATAAAGATATCGCTACACTGAAAAACTACATCACTGAAAGTGGTAAAATTGTCCCGAGCCGTATTACCGGTACTCGTGCAAAATACCAGCGTCAGTTGGCTCGCTGCATCAAGCGCGCTCGTTACCTTTCTTTGTTGCCATATACTGATCGTCATCAGTAATCGGCCACTGTCCATTAATGACTTTGAGAGGATAAGGTAATGCAAGTTATTCTGCTTGATAAAGTAGCAAACCTGGGTAGCCTGGGTGATCAGGTTAACGTTAAAGCGGGTTATGCTCGTAACTTCCTGGTACCACAGGGCAAAGCTGTTCCTGCTACCAAGAAAAACGTTGAATTCTTCGAAGCACGCCGTGCAGAACTGGAAGCTAAATTAGCTGACGTTCTGGCTGCTGCTGAAGCTCGCGCTGCGAAGATCAACGCACTCGAAACTGTTACTATCGCGTCTAAAGCTGGCGACGAAGGTAAACTGTTCGGTTCCATCGGTACCCGTGACATCGCTGACGCTGTAACTGCAGCTGGCGTTGAAGTGGCTAAGAGCGAAGTTCGTTTACCGAACGGCGTTCTGCGTACCGCTGGTGAGCATGAAGTGGACTTCCAGGTTCACAGCGAAGTATTCGCTAAACTGATCGTAAACGTTGTTGCTGAAGCGTAATTTTCGCTGATTCACACGTAAAGACGCCGGCCTTGTGCCGGCGTTTTGCATTTCTGTATCCGCTAAATCAAATCAGCTGTTAACGAGCACGCTCAAAGCTGCCATCCGGCTGGCGTGTAAACAGCACTTGCTGATCGTTACCAATATCAATTGTCAGCCCTGTCACCACGCCACTGGCATTCTGGCGAATCTGCACCATCTGCCCGGTTTGCAAAGTACTCAGCGGTTTATTGTTGCCCTCTACCTGCGCCATTGAATAAACATCAGCGGGCGGTAAATTATGATCGCGGAACAGCTGCGCCATGGTTTGCCCGGACTCTACACGGTATGAACGCCATTGCTGCTCTATATCATTATTGGCTTGTGGGGTTGGCGCTTGTGGCTGTTCCTCAACGCGAGAAGGTTCGACAGGCGTCGCTGGTTCAGTATTGGCTGGTGGGTTGACTAAGTGGGCACGAATTGGGGATTGTGATTCAATGGAGAGCTGCGCATCGCGGGTGACCGGACGGACTGTCTCATCAGGCATTGGCCACAGAAATCCTGTCACGACGACCAGTGTCGCAATAATAATGCCGCGGCGATGCAAGGCCGGCAGTGGGTCCATCAGCCGGATGTTATCGGGTGCGTGCCAAATCCGCGCAAGCCAGGGTTTAATAGCGAATCGCATCAGCAACACTCCTCATATACACAATGTGCTCTGTCATTATCCCTTCCATTATAGAACGCTAACTATTTGATGCATTGCACAATCCAGGTTTATGTGACGTTCTACTCGTCATCTAACTCGCTATTGCCACTGATATTTAGCATTCATTCAAACCATTGTTCCTGTTTCGTCTGCATTTGTCACCTTTGCCGCTTTTGCATTTTACCCAATAGATTGACGCTGCTATGCTGCTGGCCTGCTTTTAAATACATTAAAGGAAAACCCATGACGACCCCTTCTTTTGACAGCGTCGAAGCGCAAGCAAGTTACGGTATTGGTTTACAGGTAGGTCAACAACTCAGTGAATCTGGTCTGCAAGGCCTGCTGCCAGAAGCGCTGGTAGCGGGTTTGCGTGATGCTCTGGAAGGGAATGCTCCGGCAGTTCCAGTTGACGTGGTTCATCGTGCACTGCGTGAAGTCCACGAGCGTGCTGATGCTGTTCGCCAGGAACGCCAGAAAGAAATGGCTGTTGAAGGTCAGAAATACCTGGAAGAAAACATCTCCAAAGAAGGCGTGAGCAGCACTGAATCTGGCCTGCAATTCCGCGTTCTGACTCAAGGCACTGGTCCAATCCCAGCGCGTAAAGATCACGTTCGTGTGCATTATACCGGCAAACTGGTTGATGGCACCGTGTTTGACAGCTCCGTACAACGTGGTGAGCCTGCTGAGTTCCCGGTAAGCGGCGTTATCGCAGGCTGGATTGAAGCGCTGACTCTGATGCCTGTTGGCTCAAAGTGGGAACTGACTATTCCTCATAACCTGGCTTATGGTGAGCGTGGCGCTGGCGCGTCCATTCCTCCGTACAGCACCCTGGTTTTTGAAGTTGAACTGCTGGAAATTCTGTAAGCGTTCAAATAACCCTGCTTCGGCGGGGTTTTCACTTGCCTGAATATTAGTTCGCATTATTTTATTCTGGTTTTACTTCTGCATAAGGTGCTTTTGTGATGCAATTCTCGCTATTAGGGTGATTATGTACACAAAAACAACATAAAATTAACAATATTGTTTTTTTCAGATATTCACCCCATCAATTCTTCCCTATTATTGTCGCTGCCTTGCAGTGCAACATTTCGGCAACATCACATTTCAAAGGCCAGTAGAGCCTGAACACCACAGACAGACAGGAACATACAACATGGTAGATCAGATTAAAGTAGCTGACGTAGCTGAAGCTCCGTCCGAACAGTCGCTACGGCGCAACTTAACTAACCGTCACATCCAACTTATCGCCATCGGCGGTGCCATCGGCACAGGTTTATTCATGGGCTCGGGTAAAACCATCAGCCTTGCTGGCCCATCGATAATTTTTGTTTATATGATCATCGGATTTATGGTGTTCTTCGTCATGCGCGCCATGGGCGAATTGCTGCTATCAAATCTTGAATACAAGTCGTTTAGTGATTTCGCCGCAGACTTGTTAGGCCCATGGGCAGGCTACTTCACCGGCTGGACATACTGGTTTTGTTGGGTAGTCACCGGTATGGCTGACGTCGTGGCCATTACGTCCTATGCGCAATTCTGGTTCCCTGGATTATCGGATTGGGTTGCGTCAGTGGCAGTCATCCTGATACTGCTGAGCCTGAACCTCGCCACCGTTAAAATGTTCGGTGAAATGGAGTTCTGGTTTGCGATGATCAAAATTGTCGCTATCGTTGGGCTGATTGTCCTTGGCGGGGTGATGATTTTAACCAATTTCCACTCTCCGTCTGGCGTTGAAGCATCCCTCAATAACCTGTGGAATGACGGTGGCTGGTTCCCTAAAGGGCTGAGCGGCTTCTTTGCCGGATTCCAGATTGCGGTGTTCGCGTTTGTAGGCGTTGAACTGGTAGGGACAACCGCTGCTGAAACCAAAGACCCAGAGAAATCACTGCCGCGTGCGATTAACTCGATTCCGGTGCGTATTATCGTGTTTTACGTCCTGGCGCTGATCGTGATTATGTCCGTGACACCATGGCGTTCTGTGGTCGCAGATAAAAGTCCGTTTGTTGAATTGTTTGTTCTGGTCGGCTTGCCAGCTGCGGCGAGCATCATCAACTTCGTGGTGCTGACTTCAGCAGCTTCTTCTGCCAACAGCGGCGTGTTCTCCACCAGCCGTATGTTATACGGCCTGGCACAAGATGGTGCAGCGCCGAAGGCTTTTGCGAAACTGTCTAAGCGCGCGGTTCCGGCGAAAGGTTTAACCTTCTCCTGCATCTGCTTGTTGGGTGGCGTGGTGATGCTTTATGTGAATCCGAACGTCATTACCGCTTTTACGATGATCACTACCGTTTCGGCGATTCTGTTCATGTTCGTCTGGACGATTATTCTGTGCTCGTACCTCGTGTATCGTAAACAGCGTCCGCATCTGCATGAGAAATCTATCTACAAAATGCCGCTCGGTAAGCTGATGTGCTGGGTATGTATGGCGTTCTTCGCGTTTGTGATTGTGCTGCTGACGCTGGAAACGGATACCCGCCAGGCCCTGATGGTGACGCCATTGTGGTTTGCGGTGTTAGGTGTGTGCTGGATGTTTATCGGCAAGAAGCGCATTGCGGCAATGCGTAAGTAATTTTTTAGCCCTCACCCTAACGGTATGGTTTTCCCCCTCTCCCTGAGGGAGAGGGCCGGGGTGAGGGTTATCTTACTGATTTATTCCCCAGCTAACGCCCGTGGGAACAGCACATTATTCTCAAGACTAATGTGGTTCATTAAGTCATCAATCAATTCGTTAATCCCGTTATACATGGCTTTCCACGTGGTGCAGGCTTCTGGCGGTGGTGTCACATTATTGGTGGTATGTTTGATGACCTCCAGCAATTCACCCGCTTCATCATGCTCGCTTTCCATCACGCTAATTGGGCCGTTCGCCTGTGAACCCATACCTTGTTTGATCATCGGGAACAGGATCTGTTCTTCTTTCATCATATGGCTGCTCAGTTCCTGATGCAGCATGGTGAGATATTTCGCCAGGCCTTTTGGTACATTCGGTTTATCTGCATGTACGCGCTCAACTTTTGTTGCCTGAAGAATCAGCTCTGGTAGTTGTTCGCGGTGACGGTCGTGGTAACGCACCAGAATATGGTCGATGATTTCGGCCAGCGGTGCCGCACGCCACTCTTTCTCAACTGGTTGTTCAGCAAGCGTTGCTAGTTCTGCTTCAATCGCATCAAGATCCAACTCTTTACGTGTCGCTGCACGTTCAAGTGTCTGCTTTCCGCCGCAGCAGAAATCGAGATCCAATTTACGGAACAGCGCGGAAGCGCGTGGAATGGTTAAAGCCAGTTCACCTAAAGCCTGGTCGCGGAAAGCCATGAGCAAATACCTCGTTGTCGATAATATAAGATGTATTTTAAATGCATCTTTATGTCGGCGCTATGACTATTTCGAGGTAAGACGCTATTTATCCGTCGTCATAACCACTTCAGCGATTGTACTTTTCTGCGGTTTCGTCAACACGGCCAGCACCACGCCCGCAACCAAACAGACGATGCCCAGTAATGTCATCAACGGCGGCCAGCTGTGGCGCAGCATAAATGTGTAAGCCAGTCCCGCCAGGGTTTCAAAGACGATTAACGGGCCGACGATTACCGTCGGTAAGCGCTGGCTGGCAATGTTCCAGCACAGCGCGCCCAGCCACGAACAAAATAGTGCAATGGCTAACATCAACGTTAAAAAGACTTCCGGACGTGGACCAAAGGGCAGGGCAAAGTCGCTGTCGGTGCGAGACATCCACAAGCAAACCGCGATGTATCCGATAAATGAAAACGGCAATATAGAAAGCCCTTGCGCAGTCGCCCACATCAGCGGGTTTTTATCCGGATTCTCACGCAGCCAACGGGCATTTCGCAGCGCATACCACGCCCAGCAGGCGACAGAAATAAACGCCAGCCCTATGCCGCTGATATATCGCCACCAACTGAAATCGAGCTCGCCGGTGCGTAATTCGGCGGTATTCACCATTACCAGGCCCAGCGCGATAATCACCAGCGCAGGTGCCAGCCGGTGCCACGGGAGCTTGCCATCACGCTTGCTATAAAGCAGGTTGGCAAATACCGGAATAACGACCGGCAGCGTGCCGATAATCATGGTGGAAATGGGCGCCCCGGTGCGCTGAATCGCGCTGGCCAGGCAGACGTAATAAATCAGATTGCCGATGGTCGAAAGCTTGAGCGCGGTGAACCAGTCAGTGCGGGTCAACTGGCGCAGACGCTGGCGTCCAAACCAGGCCAACGGGAGCGCAATCAGCCCCAGCGCCAGATAGCGTCCGGTTGACTGCATTGCAGCAGGGTAATCAGGAACAATCAGTGGCCCCACGAAAATCAGCCCCCACATCAACCCAGCCAGCAGGGCGTACAACACACCAGTTAACATTTTCTTCATCCACTTAAATGCTTTGCATAGAGTGTAGGTGTGGACTGGAGGAAAATATTGTACCAGCTTGCGGTATTGCTAACGGGCGACCTGCTTTTGATAACGCACCGGCGTGATGCCATAACGCTGGGAAAAGGCGCGAGTCAGATGGGCCTGATCGGTGAGTCCGCTAGCAGCGGCAACTTGAGCGGCGGGCATCCCATTCGTCAGGAGTCGCTTGGCGTGCCACAGGCGAATCGCCATCAGCATCTGATGCGGCGTGGCGTGGAAATGGGCTTTAAACATGCGTTGAAAGTGATAAGGACTCAGAGAAACCACGGCGGCAAGCTCATCAAGCGTTACTGGGTGCATATAATTATCGTGCAGATAGTCCCGAATTTGCTCAAAACGATGCGCCGACTCTTGCCGCGTCATGGGTAAATGGTGAGCATAAGGCTTAAACGTATCGATAAGATTCAGCAACAATCCTTGCTGAGCCAGCGGATCGTTTTCGTTCCATAACCCGTTAATCAAGCGTGATACGTGGCTCGCCCGTAGCGGATCGCAAGTGACCACTTCATTAAATGACCAGTTACGCGAACCCGTCACCGCTTCGAGAATGTCCGGTTCGAGATAAATCATGCGGTACTGCCAGCCATCTTCGGTAGCCGCTTCACCAGTATGCAGTTCATCAGGGTTCATCAACACTAACGAATCCGTGGCGGCGACATGCTGCACACCGCGATAACGAAAACGCTCGGCCCCCATAGTCACAGTGCCAACACCAAAGGCTTCATGAGTGTGCGGTTCAAAGGCGTAACGAGAAATATGCGCGTGATAAAGCTCAACGCCGGGCAGCTGTGGCAGATGCCGGAATTGAGCGTGGTCTTTTTCATCACTGAACTGTTCAGGAACGCCTTGCACATTAATCTCCGTCAGGACACCCCGTAAGTATAGGGATGTCCTGGTTTAACGGAAAGTTAACAATTACAGCGCAGAACGCACGCTTTCGGCAAGTGAGGTGGTTGGGCGGCCAATCAACTGACTCAACTGGCGGCTATCCTCGAACAGGCCACCTTTCGATGCGCCAGCATCGGAGTTTGCCAGCATTGCGGCTAACCCTTCTGGCAGGCCAGCACCGAGCAAAGCCGCTTTAAAATCAGCTTCTGGCAGGTTTTGATACACCACGGTTGTGCCGCTTTGTTTCGTCAATTCTGCCGTCAGCTCAGATAGCGTCCAGCCGTGGTCGCCAGCCAGTTCGTAAACTTTGCCCGCCTGGTTGTCGAGGGTCATCACTTTTGCGGCAGCAGCCGCATAATCTGCACGCGTGGCCGAGGCGATTTTGCCTTCTCCGGCGCTGCCAATAAATGCACCATGTTGCAGTGCTGGCGGCACGCTGGCGAGGTAGTTTTCGGTGTACCAACCGTTGCGCAGCAGCACAAATGGAATGCCTGATTGTTTAAGCATTTCTTCGGTTGTGATGTGTTCATCTGCCAGACCGAGCGGTGAAGAATCGGCATGCAGCAGGCTGGTATAAGCAATCAGTTTCACGCCCGCTTCTTTGGCGGCTTCAATCACGTTGTGGTGCTGAACCGCACGTTGACCGACTTCGCTTGAAGAGATCAGCAGCAGTTTTTCAACGCCACGCAGCGCTTGCACCAGCGCGGTTTTATCTTCATAACTGGCCGCACGAACCTGAACGCCACGCTCAGAAAATGCCTTAATTTTTGCTGGGTTACGCACAATAGCAACCAGTTGGTCAGCAGCAACAGTTTTCAGTAATTCCTCAACAACGAGTTGGCCCAGTTGGCCGGAAGCTCCGGTAATCGCGATCATGATAAATCTCCTGTGGGGGTTCTGCTTAAGTTGTGCCACACTATCACCAGCACTAACTTTTAGTAAGTACGCACAAAAAGGTAAGTATGAAATGAGTGAGATTGAGAACCGCCCGTTGTCGTTAACCGAGCAAATGCGTGATGGCAATTTGTTCGCCGAACAATGCCCGTCGCGAGATGTGTTAAAGCACGTCACCAGCCGTTGGGGCGTGCTGATTCTGGTGGCCTTGCAGGGTGGTACACATCGCTTTAGCGACCTGCGCCGTAAAATGGGCGGGGTGAGTGAAAAAATGCTCGCGCAAACGCTGCAATGGCTGGAGGCCGACGGTTTCGTGAATCGCAAATCCTACCCGGTGGTACCGCCGCATGTGGAATACAGTTTGACGCCGTTGGGCTGTGAAGTGGCTGAGAAAGTGGCTGAACTGGCTGATTGGATCGAAGGGAATTTGCCAAGGGTAATGGCGTCCCACAGTGAGCGGGACGCGTGAGTGATTACTTACTCAAATCCAACTGATAAATCGCAAAGCCGATTTCGTCGTTACCAACGTTTTTCATCGGATACTGGCCTTTATCTTTGATAAAGGTGGTGGCTTTCTCCGTCGGTGAAGTTTCAAAGCGAATATCTAATTTCTGATTACTGTGGATTGGCGCAAGGCGCCAGTTGTTATCGGCAGCCGGGTGAATCTCTTTGCTCGCGGTAATCCAGTTCGCCAGCACCGAGCGGTTCTCATCCGGCGAGGCGAAAGCGATATGGTTATCACCGGTACCTGCAAACTTGCCGCCGTAAGCGCGATAGTTATTGGTTGCCACCAGGAAAGTCGCGTTCGGGTCGATTGGCTTGCCTTTGAACGTCAGCCCTTTAATACGCTCGGCCTTCGGGTTCACCATCTGGCATTCGCCGTCGTAACGCGCCGGTTGCGACACATCAATCTGGTAATCGACGCCGTCGATAACATCAAAGTTATAGGTGCGGAAACCGTCCCAGTTGATCAGCGACTGTGGTTTGCTGCTGTTCACATCAATCTGATTAAACTGCCCAGCGGAACACTCCAGCCATTCCTTCACCTCTTTGCCCGTGGCTTTTACTACCACCAGCGTGTTCGGGTAAAGATACAAATCGGCGGCATTACGGAAGGTGAGCTGGCCTTTTTCCACTTCAACAAAACTGGCTGGGTCATTCTTACGCCCGCCGACTTTGAACGGTGCCGCAGCAGACAGCACCGGCAAATTCGCCAGATCCGGGTCGCCCTGAATGTATTTTTCAACGTAGGCGAGCTGCGCGTTATTGACCACTTGCACCGTAGGGTCATCCTGAACCAATGCCAGATAGCTGTACATATTGTCGGAGGATTTGCCGATTGGCTTGCTGACAAACTCGCGCGTGGCGTTGTGATCGTGCTTCATCACTTCCACCAGTTTGGCGTCTTCTGGCACCAGCGCTTTCTTCGCTACGCTGTCGTAGATTGGGCGTGCTTCTGCCTTGCTGCTGGTGACCTTCCACGAGCCGCTATCGTTGTTCAGCACCAAATCAACCACGCCAAGATGGTCGCCCCACATTCCCGGCATCACCGCCGGAATACCGTTCAGCGTGCCTTTATCAAGATCAACACCTTTGATATTGGCAAAATCTTTGCCAGGGAAAACAGCATGAGCGTGGCCAAACAGAATGGTATCTACACCCGGAACTTCGCTGAGGTAATAGACGGAATTTTCAGCCATCACATGATATGGGTCGCTGGACAAGCCGGAGTGGGCGATAACCACCACTAAATCCGCCCCATTTTTACGCATCTCAGGCACATACTGGCGGGCGGTTTCGGTAATATCTTTAACCGTCACTTTGCCTTCCAGATTGGTTTTATCCCACGTCATAATTTGTGGCGGCACAAAACCGATATAGCCAATGCGCAGCGTTTGCTCTTTGCCGTCTTTATCTTTCACTACCGTTTCTTTGATGACGTAAGGCGTGAACAGCGGTTTATTGGTTTTGGCATCAATGATGTTGGCATTCACATAGGGGAATTTCGCCCCGGATAACGCCATATGCAGGTAATCCAGCCCATAGTTAAATTCGTGGTTGCCGAGGTTGCCGACGGCGTAATCCAGCGTATTCAGCGCTTTATAAACCGGATGAATATCGCCTTTTTTCAGACCTTTGGCCGCCATGTAATCACCAAGCGGGCTACCCTGAATCAGATCTCCGTTATCCACCAGTACGCTGTTTAGCGTCTCACTACGGGCGGCATTGATTAAGCTTGCTGTCCGCACCAGCCCGAATTTCTCTGTCGGGGTGTCTTTGTAGTAATCGAAATCCATCATATTGCTATGCAGGTCGGAGGTTTCCAGGATTCGCAGGTCAACGGTTGCGGCGTTAACGCTGGTGGCAATCAGCATGGCAAGGATCGTTGCGCTAAACTTAATCATGTTAAAGGTCCTTTTTTAAAGCTAGTTCACAGAAGGCTATGTATATAAACGTTGTTGCTTACAATTTTGTGAAGTGTGCCAGAAATCAGAATCGTTAAACCGGAATCGCTTCACAGATGGCGCAACCCGACGCGATGAGATATATACCCGACATACTTCAAATTGCCTCATTGTTGGCTGCGTGAACGCGCCCGAATCACTTACTGATGTAAGCTCATCGGCACTTGTTCTCTTGCCGCCTCGATGCAATTTGAATTATTTAGGGTATAAGTAAAACAACAGGTTATTTGTGTGACACAACATGAGGTGGAGAATGTTAGATAAAATTTGCCAACTGGCTCGGGAGGCTGGAGTTGCCATCATGCAGGTTTATGAGGGGCAAAAGCCGCTGGAGGCGACCCATAAATCCGATGACTCACCCGTGACGGCAGCTGACATTGCGGCTCACACCATTATCCTGAAGGGGCTGCAAGCGCTTACGCCAGAGATTCCGGTACTTTCTGAAGAAGATCCGCAGACCTGGGAAACGCGCCAGCACTGGCAGCGTTATTGGCTGGTGGACCCGCTGGACGGCACCAAAGAGTTCCTGAAACGTAACGGCGAATTCACCGTCAATATCGCGCTTATCGAAAACGGCAAAGCCGTGTTGGGCGTGGTGTTTGCGCCAGTTCTGAACGTGATGTATAGCGCGGCAGAAGGCAAAGCCTGGAAGGAAGAAAATGGCGCGCGTAACCAAATCCATGTGCGCGATGCCCGCCCGCCGCTGGTGGTGATCAGCCGTTCACATGGCGACGACGAACTGAAAGAATATCTTCATCAGTTGGGTGAACACCAGACGACATCCATTGGTTCATCACTGAAGTTTTGCCTGGTGGCGGAAGGACAGGCGCAGCTTTATCCACGTTTTGGGCCAACCAACATCTGGGATACTGCAGCAGGCCACGCGGTTGCGGCAGCGGCTGGTGCACACGTTCATGACTGGCAGGGTAAGTCGCTCGACTACACCCCGCGCGAGTCATTCTTAAACCCTGGTTTCCGGGTCTCGATTTACTAAGCAGCTATTTACTCAACAGTTCTCGCAGCAGGCTTATCACCTGCTGCACTTCTTCCTGAGTCAGTGCGCCATCTTTGGCAAACTGAACACGGCCCTGTTTATCCAGCACCACAATCGCTGAACTGCCGGTTTCGAGCTGCCATGATTTTTGCGCTACGCCGTTGCTGTCGACGATAAATTGCGACCACGGATACTGAGTCTTGTTGCTCTCCAGGCTGCTGCGCACAAACATCCCGGTGCCAATAATCGCGTCATCGGTGTTCACAATCGTGGTGGTTTGATAGCGGTCATGGGGGAATTTAGCCGCTTTAATTGCTTCAACGACACCGGCATTTTTCTCTTTCGCACTGGTGCGCCCGGCAATAAGTTGCAGCGTTCGCACTTTCCCCACCAGCTGCGCGCTATTCCAGCTTTTGTAGCTAAACTTATCATTATCGAGCATCAACTCACCTTTATCCGTAATGCCAATCGGTGAGACACGCTGATTTTTCTCGAAATTATGTGCCGATGCTGCAAGAGGTAACAGCAACAGGGCAAGCGCAAGGGTTGTGCGTAGGGACATGATGACTCCTTATCTTATTATTGGCGAAAGATTGCAGGTGATCCGACCACTCGTCGTGACGTTTTAAGCATATGTGCTGAATAGCTTTCTGTCCCGCAACAACAATGCCAGTTTGCGGGGTGCCGCACATATCCCTGTAATTCGAAGGCTTAAGCTTAGATTTGTTTACATTTGCAAAGATTATTCTGAGAAATTGTAATCATACGGTAAATAAGATTGTGCAAACTAGGTGTCGGTTTGTATATGGACTATAGTTTCCAGGCACCAAATTTTCCGCCTCGTTTTGTCGGGCCAAATGTGGAACCGCAGGGGCGTTAACACTGCAGGAGAGAAGAAGAATGAAAATTTTCCAACGGTACAACCCGCTTCAGGTGGCGAAGTACGTGAAAATCCTGTTTCGTGGACGGTTGTACATCAAGGACGTTGGCGCTTTTGAATTTGATAAGGGCAAGATTCTTATCCCAAAAGTGAAAGATAAGCAGCATCTATCTGTTATGTCAGAGGTAAACCGCCAGGTTTTGCGTATGCAGGCGGAGATGGCTTGAAGCCATAAGTAGTACCAAAAACGGCACCCGAGGGTGCCGTTAGTGTTTCTGGATTTTGAGAATTAAGCTGCGTTCTGTTCTTCACCATCCGCCGGTTTTGGCGTCAACGGCGTTGGTTTATTATCGATACGTGTCACCAGCAACTGGTCGATGCGGTAGTTATCAATATCCACCACCTCGAATTTGTAGCCAGAAAACTTCACTGAATCAGTACGCTTCGGGATTTTACGCAGCATAAACATCATGAAGCCGCCAATGGTTTCATAGTTGCCAGACTGCGGGAACTCATCGATATCCAACACGCGCATCACGTCATCAATCGGTGTGCCGCCTTCAACCAGCCAGGAGTTTTCATCACGAGCAACAATTTGCTCCTCCATGCCCTGGCCGACCAGGTCGCCCATCAGTGTGGTCATCACGTCGTTCAGCGTAATGATACCCACCACCAGCGCGTACTCGTTCATGATAACTGCAAAGTCTTCACCCGCAGCTTTGAAGCTTTCCAACGCTTCGGACAGCGTCAATGTATCGGGAACAATCAGCGTATTACGCAGATGCACGCCACTGTTGAGCGCAAGGCTTTGGTTGCCCAATACGCGGTTCAGCAACTCTTTTGAATCAACATAGCCGACGATATGGTCGATATCGCCATTACACACCAGGAACTTGGAGTGAGGATGCTCGGCGATTTTATTCTTCAGACTCTGCTCGTCGGTATGCAAATCAAACCAGATGATATTTTCGCGCGACGTCATGGATGACGGCACGGTACGCGATTCCAGCTCGAACACGTTCTCAATCAACTCATGCTCTTGCTTACGCAACACTCCCGCCAATGCACCCGCTTCAAAAACGGCATACACATCATCGGAGGTGATGTCGTCATTGCGCACCATCGGCAGTTTGAAAATGCGGAAAATGACGTTGGCCAGGCCGTTGAAGAACCACACCAGCGGACGGAAGATAAACAGACAGAAGCGCATCGGGTTGATGATTCGCAAAGCAACAGATTCAGGCGAAATCATACCGATGCGTTTCGGAGTGAGGTCTGCAAACAAAATGAACAGGCTGGTGACCAGCGTGAAGGAAAGAATAAAGCTCAATTGGTCAGCCATTTCTGGGGAGAAAAAACGCTCCAGAAGGACTTTAAAAGCCGGGGAAAACGCTGCGTCACCGACGATACCGCCGAGAATGGCTACCGCGTTCAGGCCAATCTGCACCACGGTAAAGAACATGCCAGGGCTTTCCTGCATTTTCAGTACGCGTTGTGCGTTCAAGTTGCCCTCATCAGCCAGCAGCTTGAGTTTGATTTTGCGGGATGCAGCCAGTGAGATTTCCGAAATAGAGAAGAACGCACTGACGGAGATAAGAAGAAGTATTAATAAAATACTGTTTAACATAGTTTATCCGGCTTTAGAGCCAGAGCCTCGGAAGGAAAGTTGAAAATCTAAGGGTTAGTACATTTTGACTGCCAGTCCGTGGAGGTTGGGCCAGCAATTTCAACGGGTAGTATAGCGTAAGGGTGTGTGAGGCTGCCAGAGGACAAAAACCGCTTTCGTAGGGCGGGTAAGCGCAGCGCCCCCGCCGGAACCGGCGCAAATGGTGGATGACGATCTTCGCTTATCTTTCTATAACTGGAACTGGAATTAATCATCCTTTGATTTCACTTTTTCTCCTGTCACCTAATTCTCGGTGATCTCCTCAAAGAGCGCTCCTCTATCCATAATGAGAATGCGATCTGCTGAAGCCAGGGTTTCTGGGCGGTGAGCAATGAGCAGTACCGGAATACCGGATTGGCGCAACGTCTGACTAATAATAATTTCGCTTTCTACATCCAGATGGCTGGTGGCTTCATCCAGTAATAAAAAGCCAGGTTTCTTGTACAATGCCCTCGCCAGTAGAATACGTTGCTTCTGCCCGCCGGAAAGCCCTCCACCGGTTTCGCCAATTAATGTCTGGTATCCCATCGGCATTGCCATAATATCGCTGTCAATCAGTGCCAACCTTGCGCACAGCATCATGCGTTCTGAGTTGCGCTCTTCACTAAAGAAAATGATGTTATCGGCGATAGACCCGCGGAATAGATGGTCTTCCTGCAATACGGTTCCTATGCGCTGTCGAACCTGAAAATAATCTGGATGAGTATGGGGGATGCCGAAAGTCCGGATAACGCCTTCATCTGGGGTATGAATCCCCAGGATAAGTTTTACCAGAGTCGATTTCCCACAGCCGGATTTCCCCGTGATGGCCACGACCTCACCTGGGTTTAGAGTCAGCGATATATCATTGATAACCTGAGTATTGCTACCTCTATGGCTGAAGGTAATGTGCTCCAGTGATAACGGGGAAGATGTTTCACTTGAGACTATCCCCTGAACCATTGGGGTAATGTCCTGCATGCTGTTATCCGGCGGTACACCCTGTTGCTGCCCTTCAGCAGGGCTCATCACAATATCGGCCAGCCGTTCGTTATAAATATCCAACATGCGCCACGAAAAAAACTTGTCTGTCAGGCTGCTGATACTGGAAGAAAAGCGCCCCTGATAGGATAGATAAGCAACGAGCATACCGACAGTAAAGGTTCCGTTCAGGACTTCACCCGCCCCTTTCCACAGAATAATGGCTGATACCAGACTGCCTGTCAGTGTGTGCGCAATGTCATAGCACATGGTCAGTCGACTCTGGCGTAACTGTGTGTTTCTGCGGGTCACATTGAGGTTAAGCCAGGCTGCTTCACGTTGAGCAATAACACCATTGATCCGCAAGCTTAGGATGCCATTCAGAGTTTCAATAAAATGGCTGGACTCCCGCGCTCCTGCATCCCAGGTATCTTCTGCGGATTGCCGCAAAGACGGATACCAAATCGCTCTCAGCAGTGCGTAGACAACCGACGCCACTATGGCTATCAGTGTCATTTCCGGGCTGTATAACAACATCATGCTCAATGACGTCACGACAAGCAGTACATCCAGAATGCCTTCCAGTATCTGTGTGGTCAGCGCCTGCTGGATAGTATCTACGGCGCCGAAGCGAGCACTAATACTCCCTTTACTTCTGGCATCAAACCAGGTCAGGGGAAGACGTGTCAGATGATGAAAAACCCGTGCGGTCCACTGCATATTAAAATTGACGGACAGGGTAATACTGGCCCACTGACGGGCCAATGACAGCAGCAACTGAGTCAAGGACAGCAGTATCAGGGCGATAATGATAGTAGTTAGCAGACTCTGGTCGGCTGCTACCAGCACTTCATCAATCACCATTTGGTTAAGCAGGGGGCTACCCAGCGTTAGGATCTCCAGCGCAAGGGCAAAAATAATGATCCGCATCATGGCCGGAATTAAACCGGGAGTTTTACCAGTGAGTTGGCGGAGGCGGAATTTTTTTCTTTCATCACGTGGTGAAAAATCGCCAGCAGGAGTCAACTCCAGAGCGATCCCGGTAAAGTGCTTACCTACCTCCTGCAGGGAAAGTGTGAGTTTTCCCCGGTCAGGATCGTGTATCACCAGCCTGTTTCCCCGAACCTTATGAAGCACAACAAAATGGTTCATGTTCCAGTGGAGAATACAGGGGAGTGCCAGCGACTTCAGATCGTCAGGTTCTAGTCTGACTGCGCGGGATGACAAACGAATACCCGACGCACATTCAATCAGCCGCTGAAGGGTTATTCCCTGCGTACTGATACTGAAGCGTTCGCGCAGCGTGGGTAAATCGGTCTGCAAACCATGCCAGCAGGCCATCATCGCCAGGCAGGCCAAACCACACTCGGCAGACTCCGTCTGACGGATCACAGGAAGATGCTTCCTTCCAGTCCATTTCAGCGCTTCCATTACAGTTTTCCTTTCAGGATCCAGAGTGGCTCGGTCAGCCATTCCCACAGGTGTCGGGTATCAAGACTGACATCCCCTTCAAGGGTCATGCCGGGGAGCAACGGTTCTTTTCGCCCGTAAGCCAGAATAAAAGTATGTTCAGGTTCCACAATCACCCGATAGTGGCCTTCATTTTCTTTCCAGGTAACAGGGGAAACGGCGAGTAAATCGGAGGAAGTCAGCGTCGTCCGGCTAATTTCGCGGATAGTGCCATATTGAACGCCGAATTTTTGATAAGGGAAAGCGGCAAACCGCAGAGCAACCCGTTGCCCTGGCTGTATAAAGCCTGCGTTCTGGCTGGTCGCGTAGAGTTCAATCTGCAGGCGGGCATTATCTGGTACCAGCGTCATGACCGGTTCTGCGGTTGTGACAGACTGTCCTTGCCTGACGAGTACTGCGGCCACGGTTCCGGATACTGGCGAGGCTAGCGTGAAATTTTCCTGTCCTGCCAGCTCAACCTGCTGCTGCCTGATGCCCTGTAGTTGCCTGTCTATCTCTGCCTGCCGGCTTTCGCCCTGCGTGATGAGATGGTTCAGATCATCTTCTGCTGCATCCAGCGTGGTATGCAGTTGCAGAAGCTGCTGACGCTGGTTCTCGACGTTTTCCTGTGCTGCGGAGACCTCGATTTGCTTCTGCTGATACTCGATATCTGAAACGTAATGGGTGGACACGAGCTTCTGGTAGCGGCTCATGACGGAGGCTGACAGTTGCGCCTGATGTTCAGCCTGACTGAGGCGTTCTTCTGCGCTTTTTATTTGCGGCTGAAGTGATGAAATCCGCTGCCGGGTGGCCTGTTGCAGCTGGCTATTATCGCGTTGTTCCAGCGTTTGCTGTGAAACCAGCATCGAATACTGAGTTTTGAGGGACAGGCTCATGGCTGCCAGCGTACCAGCTCCTTGCCCGTTATAGCGTTCACCACTGATATGGTAAAGCGGGGAACCGACAGTCACATGTTGGCCTTCTGAAACCGTTAAATTTGTGACATATCCGCTATATTGCGGCGTGATTTTTATCAGCCCAGTGGAAGGCATCACAATGCCGGATAGTGGGGCTTTACGGGTATACTGACCAAAATAGAGGAAAGTGAAAATTAAGATAATTAATCCAATCGTTGCTGTTGCACTGAACGACAGACCAAACGAGGCCGGGATAATAATTTTACCATACCCTGTATTATTTTGGTTATCGATGACTTCACTTCTGAATAAGGGCATTTTTATGAAGGTAAGGGCAAGAGCATTCATACTTGAATATAGTGCCATGGGAAGAAAAAGACCTTTAGTGATGACTCTCGTATAAGTCAGTATTAAGCCGATTACGAACATAAGACTATACTCAAATTTCTATTAAGGTTAGGTTTTCCGGACGGATAACTACAATGACGACGTGCTTATGAATGAAGATCATCCCACCTCACAACAACAAAATATGAGGGGGATCATGTTAAAGATCACCAACCAGCACAGCCCATATTATTGTTGGTGCCAATGTGCTCAGGTCCATCGGCAAAATTTCCATCATTACAGTTTCTCCCAATAATTCCACCGATCCCATTCATGATATTACTCCATCCGTCATGATAGGCATCATGGCCATTACCAGAACTACCACTATTTCCACCAGAATTATTTCCTTGTCCATTATCATGTTCGGCGCTTCCACCAGAGACTAATGACAACTGAAACTCGTCTGTGATTTCTTTAATTGCTAGTCTATGTTTTTTACTCATTTATGAATTACCTTTTTAATATCTGTGATTGCTACATCTACATTTTTTGTACTGTAATTGAAATAATCAAGGTGTATTATTTTGTTTTTTGGTATGTCTCCTCTTGCAAACATAAGTTTAAGTCCCGGGGTGACTAAAACTATGTCAGGACTTTGTTGTAGAATTTCATTGCTATCGGCGTGGGTATTATCTTTAATTATATCCCATGGTAAATGATAAGAAACAACTTTGTTCTGTAGCGCAATGATATAGTCGTCAGGATTAATAATAAATGGCGACAAAGGATTCCCTTGCATCATTAATGGGCTAAAACATCGAGAAAAACTGGGTGTACAAACAATATAAACCTTAATAATTCTATCTTCCATTTTATCTCCTCATATTCCATGCTTGGACAATAGTTTCATGTACTTATTCATTATGCTTGTTTGAAAATCATTGTTTTTCAAACTAAGAAATATTTTTCCTGCATGTTCAATATACCCATTTTCATACATGCAAATTGCAAGTAGTTGATCAATATGATATCCATCTGAATGCATGGAAAATGAATGATTGTTATTCTCATTAATGTAATCAATTGCTTGTAATAATATATTATTGATGTGTGATTTCCATTTTAATATTTCCCTCATTTTTTTATAGTAAAATGTGTTCCCATTGTTTGGGTGAATATCATCCATCGCCTCTAATATTTCGGAGTAGTTTTCATAACTAAAGTCCGCTAATTTTAAGGTGGATATAAGATCTAGAATTAAAAAACTATAGACAGACTTTTTTTTCTTACCATATCCATCTAATATAACTTTATCTATATCAATTAAATGTGACATGGTGAAATAAATTTCATTATATGAAACCATACCCATTAAATCCCTGCAATAAAAAAATATCCATCGCAAGTTATTGGGTTCTATGGAGATGTTAAGCAAGTTTAGTTTTTTATTTCTGTCTTGCTTTTTTTTACTTTCTTGGATCTCATTTTTATATCCATCGTGTTGGATTATTATACTGCTAAAGAATTTTACTATGTTGCTTACTCGAGTATTCCTTATATCTTCATGGACAAACCCGAAGTAGTAAAACCCATGCTTCAAAAAAAAACCACGAGGGATAGATTTTAGTTTATGATTATCATGGTTATTAATTATGGGGCACAACGTGATTTTATGTTTATTTTTTGATTCTAAAATGAATCTAAAATTTTTGATTATATCAATTTTACTTGATAGAAGAACTTCATCAGCATCGATAAAAAAAATTGCATCACTAGTGCAGTTGTTAATTGCAACATTTCTAAGCTTACTAAAACTATCTTCCCATTCAACATTAAATAGTTTGAATTTAAATGGTGAGGATGAAAATTTTTCATTGATAATAATGTTTGTATTATCAGATGAACCACTATCGACAAATAAGTACTCATCAAATTTATGAAGAATACTTTCTATACATCGGCTTATACACCTCTCTTCATTTTTAACTATAACGGCTGCACAAATACTAAAAGTCATAACTCAATACCCGCGTTGACATTAAATTAATAAAACATTTATTAGCCTCTAAGATGCAATTTAAGTAATACAACCGATTGGCAGTGGAGTTAAAGTGACTATTTGTAAAAAAATGTGTGCTTAACATGTGACAGGCTCTCAATATTGGATACAACACCCATTATTACTCGTGTTGAACAGTTTGTTCTTTTAATTTTCTGTTTCGCTAGATCGCTGCAAATTCAGATAATTCAGTGTGGAGGAACTCATTAATTTTTTAAATAAATTTGTTTATTGCATCGGCTTGAGAAAATAGTGGATGGTTTACTTACGGATGTGAATAAAGCCGAGAGGAGCGAACAAATTGGCAGCTGAATATAGCCTGCTAAGGCCAGTTACATAACCGCTTTCGTAGGGCGGGTAAGCGCAGCGCCCCCGCCGGAACCGGCGCAAATGGTGGATGACGCTAGTCGCTTATCCACCCTACAACTGATAGATCAGTGATCAGCTTTGATACCCTTTGACTGCAATTCTTTCCTGATGATGCGCTTAATCCAGGCTGAAACAGAAGCATCCCCATCAAGCTTCAATGCTTTTTGAATCCCTTCTTCGAGAGATGGCTCAACACGCAATGCGATCTGTTTATTTCCTTTCTTTTTAAATTCTATGATTGACATGTGTCTGACACCAATTTAAAGTGATTTTGTCATGCAAGTGTATGACATGAGTCATACAAAAACAACGAAGCCCAGCAGTGCGCTAACACTAACCGGGCCTCTAACCACAACCATTACTTAGGATAATGCTATGGCTGACGCTAATAGTAACACAGCAGCACAATCAACCGACCACACGTTTCCACACCTTGCCGATACGGATGTTCTTTATTCCGATATGGCAAACGCGATATCCGCAGTGAATCTCGATTCTTTAACCAGCGAAGAAGCTCTGGATCTTGCCAGCCAATGCGAAGAGAGCATTGCAGGGCTTTGCCACACGCTGCGCTTTATCGGTAAATCATTCGTTACCTTTGCGGATAGCAATGTGGTGGAGTTTTCACAAGAAACACTTTGCCAGGTGGGGCACGGGATTGCGGCGATTAGCTCACTGATTCCTGTGCTGCATGGCCTTGAACGCAAGGCGGATGCTTGTTGCCTGGAGTGACCCAATAAAGATTGCTGATACAGGTCACATAACCTCTTTCGTAGGGCGGGCAAGCGTAGCGCCCCCGCCAGAACCGGTGCAAATGGTGGATGACGCTAGTCGCTTATCCACCCTACAACTACGATTTATCCTCATTTGATTTCACCTTTTCTTTCATCCGTTTTAGAAAAGTATCCTGTTCCCAGATTTGTGGAGCTCCGCTGCTGATGCCTTCAGCAAGCAGGTCGCGCAACTGCTGTAATCTGGACTCCGCCTGTTTTTCCCGCAGCAGCCGCAAGGCATCCCGCAAGACTTCACTTTGCGTTCGGTAATCCCCTGAATCGACTAATGAATCAATAAAATCACGCAGTTCTTCACCGAGATCGACCGTTACTGTTCGTGCCATCAAAATCTCTCCATGTAAGACTTGTTCTTACAAATAGTATAAATTTTGCCAACGCCAATTTCCATCACCCGCTCAATTTTTCTTCAAACCTTAATATCCGCCCGGCATTGCCCAGCACCAGCAGCGTGCTCAGGTTATGCAGTATCGCGGCAATCACCGCGCCGGATGCGCCGAGCCAGCCGAAAGCGGCGGCGGCAACAATCACCACTGTCCAGCCCAGGCCAATCAGCACGTTCACTTGCAGCGTGCGGCGGCACAGGCGGCTTAAGCGCACGCAGGTTCCCAGGCGGCGTAAGTCACCGCCAATCAACACGATATCGGCGGATGCCATAGCGATATCCGAGCCGCCAGCGCCCATCGCCACGCCGACGACGCCCGCTTTGAGTGCCAGTGAATCGTTGATGCCATCACCGACCACCATGGGCCGGAAGCCGTTGTCGATTTGCGTGCTGACTTGTTGCAGTTTATCGGCGGGCAGCGCTCCGGCGATCACGTCATTGATGCCGACCTTTTTGGCGATGCGTTCTGCCACAGCCTGGCGGTCGCCGGTCAATAATAATTGCTGATTCAAACCCAGTTCACGCAGTTCTGCCATCGCGCTGGCCGCTTCGTCACGTAGGCTGTCTGCCAGTAAAATCCAGCCACGGAAGCGGCCTGCCAGCACCAGCCCGACAATCGGCCCATCGTGTGGCGGTTCTTCGGGTAAATCAGCCAGCTGCGTTTTTAAAAGCTCATGCCTGCCGAGAAACGCTTCGCCCGAACTTGTCGTCGCTGATACGCCTAATCCTTGATGTTCATAAACATTTTCAAGCTGCGGCCATGCGCTTTGCGGGGCGATATTCACCAGCGCGCGGCTGACCGGATGGTTGCTGGTTGCGCCAAGACTTGCCGCCAGGGCAGAGATAATTTCCGGTGATTCTCCTGCTTGCGGGCGTAACTCATGAAGTTGCAGTTTGCCGTGCGTCAGCGTGCCGGTTTTATCGATGATCACCGCGTTCAGTTCGGCGAGTTCTTCGAGGAAGGCCGCACCACGGATTAAAATACCGTGGCGTGCTGCGACGGTAAGCCCAGCAATGGAGGTCGCGGGCGCGGAAAGCACCAGCGCACACGGGCAAGCGGCAACTAACACCGCTAACATCGCCTGAGCGTTTTGCGTCAAAAACCAGGTGCTGGCAGCGATTAACAACACCAGCAGCAGATAACGCGCCGCGTGGCGTTCAAGCAAACGGGTAATTGGCGGGCTGGCTTGCTCGGCACTTTGCATCAGGGCAATCACGCGCCCAAGCGTTGAGGTTTCTCCGGTGCGCGTGACTTCGATACGCAACCGCCCGTCGAGATTTATCGCGCCGCCATATACCTCCATGCCAGGTGTCACTTCCTGCGGTACCGATTCACCGGTAATCGGCGCGGTATCGAGGCTCGCCTGGCCTTCCAGCACGCGTCCGTCGGCAGGCAAGCGGTCGCCCGCGCGCACTTCTACAATATCGCCCGCCATCAGTTGATGGTTATCGACGTCATGCAAATGCCCCTCGGCATCAAAACGTCGCGCCCGGCTGCGCGTCAGTTTACTCAGTGATTCAATCGCTTCCTGCGAGCCAATTACGCTGCGCTCCTCAAGAATATGGCCGACGATCATAATCAGCGGTAACAGTGCGGCGGTGAGTAAATCTCCGGTCGCCCACGAACCGATCAGCGCGAGTGCTACCAGCTGATCGGTGATGCCGTGCAAGCTCGGGTAACGCAGGCTGTAAAAGGCGTGGCGCAAGACGGGGATGGCGACCATTAACGAGGCGCAGCCTAATAAAATGTCGGCTACGGCGATTTGCTCCGGTGCCATCCAGCGCCACAGCAAACCCAAAATGAGCGTGCCGCTGGCGACCAGCGCGAGGATTAACTGGCGAGTGATTTGTCGTTGTTCTTGATGCGACAGCGCGCTGCCGGGGTTCACTGAATGAGTTATCATGGTTTAGACGGTTCCTTTTTCCCGGCCGCTTGCAGGATCAAATTGGCATCATCCTGGGGGGATACGGTGACCACCGATTCGGCCTGCGCCAGAATCGCCGCAATGCGTTCGCGGTACACTCGCGCTAACAAATCCGGATCGTTATGGCTACCGGCCAGGCGGTTCACCATCGCGGTGTCAGACTGCGCTTTCGCCACTTTTTCTTGTGCCTGTGCTTGTGCGGTTTGGCGTAGCTGGTCGGCAAGCTGTGTCGATTTCTGGCGTATTAACGAAGCGTCGGTATTTGCGGTGGCAATCGCTTGTGACGCTTGCTGGCTGGCGGTTAATACCGCGTTGAAGGCGGTGACGGTGGTTTCCGGCAAAGTTGATTGCACGGTTACGCGCTCAAGCGTAATACCAAGTGGGCTGCCCGCCAGCGCCAGGCGTTGCAGATTCTGTTCGATATTGTGCTGCACATCGGCACGCAGGCGTTCGCGCTGTTGGGCGACATTTGAATCGCCGCTGACCATTTCTGGCCGCGCCACCAGAATTGTATCCAAATCCCGCGAGGCACAAACGGCAATGGCTGCGCGCTGTACCAGGCGGTCGAGTGCTGGCATCACATGCTCGCCCTGCAAGACATAAGCCATTGGTGTGACCACACGATAAAACACGCTGATATCCAGTTGCACCACGCCCGCATCGCCGGTTAACAAGTAACCGGAACCCGCCAGCGCATCGCTGCTGTCATCGCCGCGCTGCGCATCGGCTGAGCGTAACAGTGCGGTCACGTGATGTTCGATAACGCGGTCGGGCGCGGGAACCATCACCACATCGTCAATCGGCTTCGGCCAGGTTAACAACAAACCCGCTTCAGCCACGCGCTGTTGTGCGCCAAAGTGCAGCACCACCGCGCGGCTGTCGGCGGGGATTTGGCGAATGTTCGAGAACAACCACGACGCCGCAGCCAGCAACGTCAGCGCATACAGCGCATAAAAGGCAAGGCGTATGGATTGCGTCCACGGGCCAGCGGGTTTATTAACCTGATGCTCACTCATGGGTTTTATCCAGTTTCGGCCCTTCAACTAACAGGTGGAACGGCGCGGCATCGGTGCGTAACACCAGGCGAGTGCTGGAATTCACCACGCCACTGAGCGCATCAAGCTGGCGCAACAGGCTGTAAAGCTGAGGCGAGCTGGCATACGCCTTGCCATAAATTTCAGCGGCTTGCACCTGAGACTGCGCTTCAATATCTGCCGCCTGAACCTGCGCCTGAGCTTCAACAATGCGAGCATCCCGTTCTGCTGCCGAGCGGATTTCTGCGGCAGCGCGTTTGCCTTCGGCGGTGCGCTCGGTGGCAATGGTTTCGCGTTCGGCACGCATCCGGTCGACCGTGGCGTTCAGCGTGACCGCCGGTAATGTCAGGCGTTCAGTGCCAACTTGCACTAAACGGATGCCGTAACTTTCGAGCAGCGGCTGGCTGATTTGCGCCTGCAAATGGCTTTCAAACTGGTTCAGTTGCACTTGCTGGCTATCGGTATTGACCAGTTGCGCGAGGCTAAAACCGCTGGCGGTGGTTTCCAGCGCTGACCCTAAATAAGCGCGGATTTGCCGTGCCGCTTCATCGGGCTGGTTTTGCACCGCGCGCATAAAGCGCTGCACATGTTGCGGCGTGTTATCAACCTGCCAGACCGCATAAGACTGCACGATGATCCGCAGTCCGTCACGCGTACCAACATCCTGTAACCCGCTCGATGTGGTACGCAGCCGTAAATCCACAGCGGTCGCCATCTCAAACGGTGCGGGTAAGCGCCACGCCAGCCCAGGGTTGAGCAGCACGCGCACCGGGTTACCGAAGCGAGTAATGATCAGCGATTCGCCAGAGCGCACCTGCACCAGGCTTGCCGCCGCGACCAGCAAAGCAACCAGCAATCCCGCACCCGCAATACGCTTCCAGGCTTTGGTTTTGGGTGCATCGGAGTGATGGCTGTGATGGCAACCGCAACCATGATGATGTGAATGGCTCAACGGGAAGACTCCTGTGTCGGTTTGGATGGCGCGTCGCGCCGTGCTGCATCGTTCAATGAAGGAAACTCGCGCAGGTCGATAGTCGGTGGCGAGCCCGCGCCAATACGCTGGTCGATAATTAACAGCGGGCTGTGGCCGAGCGTCTGGTGCAGCTGGCTGTACCATAATTCATCAATAAACACCTGACCCGACTGCGCCACCGCCTGTTTTTGGGCGGCGAAACGCACCGCTGTGGCTTGTGCTTTGCTGGTCACATCGCTGGCATTCATCTGTGCCTGATTTTGGCGGGTGGTCGCGGTGGTTTGTGCGCTGGCCGCCAGTTCCGCCGCGTGCCCGCGTTCACGGGAAATCAGCGCCTGGGCAGAAATTTGTGCCGCCTGTACGCCATGAAAAGCATCCGCTGCACCAGCGGGTGGATGGATGGCTTCGACCACGGTCGATAACAGTTCGACGCCGGACTGCAGGCTATCGAGTTTTTGCTGCACCGCGCGGTTAATCTGGCTGGCTAAGGCGATGCGTTGCTCAGCCAATAACTGCTCAAGCGTCTGAGAGGAAAACTGATGCACCAGCACCTGGTTGGCAGCGCTGCGAATCAGTTCTGGCAGATTGGCACTGTTGTAAGTGGCTGCCAGCGCCGCGTTGTCGGTCAGGCCGATGCGCCACATAAAACGCACATCGCTATTAATGATTTGCAGGCTCTGCTGGCTACCACTTTGGCTGGCAATAATCTGTGCTTTATCAAAACTATGCACCGCGTCCCACAGGCGATCGGCACTTTGCGGTGCTTCACCTTCGGCGCTGGTCAATGGTTCCGCGGTGGTGCCGGGTTCTTCACCTGTGGCTAACTCGTGCACCTGGCCATTTTCCGTCAGCACCACTTGCCCGAATGGCCACGGCAGCCCGTAATGCAGGCCGGATGACAACACTTTTACCGGCTTACCAAAGCGTTCGTAAATTCCACGCTGCGTGGCAGAAATTTGCTGCAAGCCGGTCAGCAACCAGCCGCAAATCAGCATCACCGTCAGCACCGGTAAAAAAGCCCGCCGCAACACGGTAAACGCCCACAGCTGGCGCAAATCTATCCCAAAGTGTTGATGCAGCTCGCGCTGTAAAAAAAGCAGCGGGCGAGGCGGCCAAACGAGCTGCGCGGCCAGTTGGCTTTTGGCGAGGAAATCCGGTTCGCTATCTGCTTCTTTTGGCGGAGTAAACAGGGAAAACAGGCCGCGCAGCAGGAACTCAAGCGCGACCAGAATCACCAGCATGGCAGGGAGATCGACCAGTAACGGGAGGTTAGCCGCCGGGAAAATTAGCGCGATCAGGGTGAGACATTGCACCGCCAGAGCCAGGCGTAATAGCGGCGCAATAAATTTTGCTTCCGGCCAGGCTTCATCGACGGTGGCCGCCAGATGGCGTTCAGCCACCAGCGTGGTAAACATCGCCGTGGTAATTATCCCAACCGCCACCCAGCGCAAGTTGCCTTCATCCAGCGCCAGGTATTGCGTGGCAAAACCCACTTGCGCGACAAACAACACAAACAGCGCCATCGAAGCGAGCCAAATGCCATCACTCTTAAGCAACGCATTGATACGGCTGAAATTGACAGGAATCAGCGCCCCAAGCCGCTGGTAAATGGTCGGCGGGGGAGCGGGTTCGGTTTGTGCTTCAGGTTCTGGCACGGGGGCGAACTTCCCGGCGCGCCACTGGCAAATCCGCTGCGCATTAAATAAAGAGATCGCCAGCAAAATCAGGGCTGCGGCATTGCTGCTTAATAGCACCGGCCAGCGGGAAGATGACTCGAACATACTGACAACCAGCGCCACTAAAATCATCAGGAAGATCGCGGCGCTTAATCCGCCGACCAATCTGCCGGTCAGCCTGGCTTGCGCGGGGGCGAGAGAGTCACGCGCCTGGGAGCTAAACGGCGAGCGTTTGGTGGGTTCAGTCATTTGGGAGGGCTGTGTCATTGAGGTTTATTGTTACCATATAACATATCACGGCCAGCAATTATTCGTAAACGGAACGCGGGTAACGGTTTGTACAGTCTGATGTGAAGGGGGAATGAGCGGGCAACCAGAACGGATACCCGCGTTTGGTGACTGTGTTACCAGGTACCGCTGGCGTCGAGGGTTTTGCTTTCGGTCTGTTTTTCAACAGACTGCGTAATCCGCTCGTCAAGCAGTGTCTTGTACAGCTCTTCGTCGAGTGGCAATGTTACCCAACCGTCGGTCCAGCTTGAAAGGTGCATGGCGTTGGAAATCGTCAGCCCGCGAATCCCTTCTTCACCCGGTGCGATGAGCGGCTCGCCACGCAGCACGGCGGCGCAGAAGTTGCGGGTAATCACATGATGTTCACTGCATTCAGACGCGGTAGAGATCAGCACTTCCCAGCACTCCGGTTCGCCAAATCCGCCGGTCCAGCGGGCGTTGAACTCGGTTTCGGATTCCCGCAAACGCCAGTAGCGAAGCTTGCCTTCCTCAACCACCACTTTGCCTTTATCGCCGATAATCTCCAGGCGGTTGGTGCCGGGGGTTTCTGCCACGGTGGTAATAAACACGCCGGTCGCGCCGTTGGCGTATTCCGCGTAAGCGGTCACTTCATCTTCCACTTCAATCTTGCGATGTTTACCAAACTGGCAAAAAGCGCGCAGGCGAACCGGCATCCCCACCAGCCACTGCCACAAATCCAGTTGATGCGGGTCCTGGTTTAGCAGCACACCGCCGCCTTCGCCTTTCCAGGTGGCGCGCCAGCTTCCGGAATCGTAATAGCTTTGCGAGCGATACCAGTTAGTAATGATCCAGTTTGAGCGGCGGATTTCACCCAGCTCGCCGCTGTCGATAAGGTCTTTTACTTTCTGGTACAGCGGGTTAGGGCGCTGGTTGTACATCAGGCCGAAAAGTACATCGCACTGCTGCGCGCATTCATTCATTTCACGCACTTGCGCGGTGTAGACGCCTGCGGGCTTTTCGCACAAAGTATGAATGCCGTTGCGCATCGCCAACATGGCCAGCGCCGGGTGGTCGTAGTGGGGCGTGACGATTAATACCGCGTCGATAAGCCCACTTTGCAGCATTTCTTCTGCGTCACTAAACAGCGGGATATTTTCCCCAACCACCTGACGAATCGCCTCATGCTTTTGCGGATTGTTATCGCAAACGGCGCTAAGAACCGCTTCTTTCACCGTACCTGCCAGCAAATAACGGGCGTGAACGGTGCCCATATTGCCAACTCCAATAATGCCAAAGCGTACTTTTTCCATGTTACAGGCCTCGCTCATTAATGACGCTATTCAGGGCGTTCACCGCGCAGGTAAATGCGGCTTCACCATGGTCCATTTTGTCACTGGTTATCGCGCTATTTTCTAATGCTTTGAAACCGCTGAAATCGGCCAGATGGGGCTCAAGGGACAAGAATCCCTGGTAACCGCAGGCTGCCAGTTCTGCCAGCATATCGCCGATGCGCCCGTCACCCAGGTCCGCAGGCATGACATCGCCCGTGGCGAAAAGAGCGTCTTTAATATGGATATAGACGACGTGTTTGCGCAGCAGCGTAAACGCATCCGGGAATGGAGTGACGCCGCACTGCACAAAGTTTGCCGGGTCGAAAACCGCTTTGACTTTCGGCGTATTCAGCGCTTCCAGCAGTTGCAGGCAACGTTCGGCGGTATCACCGAAAATGTCTTTTTCGTTTTCGTGCAGTAGCGTGACGTCATAGCCTTCGGCGGCGACAACCAGTTGCTGCCAGCGGTGCAACACTTCCGGCCAGTATTGCTGCGGATCTTCATCTTTCGGCATCCAGAAGCTGAACATGCGGATGTATGGCGCTTCAAGAATTTGGGCGATTTTTAAGGTGTGACGAAACAGGTCAAGATGCGCGTCAAAATCTTCATCGAGGCCAATTTTGCCAATGGGCGAACCGACAGAGGAAATAGCAAAGCCGCGCTCATCCAGGCGTTGTTTAATTAATTTCACTTCATCTAAGGTGTGTTCTACCAGCGGGCGGTCATTCACGCCGCGCATCTCGATATGGCGGATATTGAATTTATCCAGCACATCCATTTGTGTTTCCAGCCACGGCGAAATCTCATCTGCAAAGGCAGATAAAGTAAATTGGTGCATCAGATAAACCTCTTAGCTCATGCCAAATAAATGGGGAAGGAATAATGAAATTTCAGGAATATAAGTCACCACCAGCAATAAAATAAATTCGATGGCGAAGATCGGTAATAACGGTTTAATGACTTTTTCCATCGGCACATTGGCGATGCTGCAACCCACAAATAAGGCGCTGCCCACCGGCGGTGTGATATTGCCGATACACAAGTTAAAGACCAGCATCACGCCGAAGTGAATCGGGTCCATGCCGATGCTTTGTGTAATCGGGAAAAAGATCGGTGTGAAAATCAGTAATGCCGGGCTGATATCCATAAAGGTGCCGACAATCACCAATAGTAAGTTCATGATCAGCAAGATAATAATCGGGTTTTCCGAAACAGACAGCAGCAGTTCGCTGACGGTATCCGGAATAGACAGCCAGGTCATCGCCCACGACATAAACGACGAAGCGGCAATCAGGAATAAAATCATGCCGGAAATAATCGCCGACTCGATCATAATTGCCGGTAAATCTTTCGGCTTAATGGTGCCATAACACAGCGAAAGAATAAGCCCGTAGAAAACCGAGATGACGCCGCCTTCGGTCGCGGTGAATATGCCAACAATAATTCCGCCAATCACCACCACAATCATTAACAGGCTAGGAATGGCATCAAAAACAATACGCAGCGCCTGTTTTAACGGCACTTTATCCTCTACCGGATAGTTATGTTTTTTGGCATAGATCCACGCATAAAACATCACACCGAGGCCCATTAAAATCCCCGGCACATAACCGGCAACAAACAACGTTGCTACCGAAGTTCCGGTCATTAATGAGAAGACAATAAACAAACCAGTTGGGGGAATAAGCAAACCGGTAGGTGCTGAAGCAATGTTAACGGCGGCGGAGAAGTACGGATCGTAGTTTTTCTCTTTTTGCAGCGGCCCCATAAAACCACCGACCGCAGAAGCGGCGGCAACGGAGGAACCGCACACACTTCCAAACAGCATATTACTGATAACGTTGGCATGCGCCAGCGAGCCAGGAATGCGCCCGCCAAGCAGCATCGCTAAGTTAACCAGCCGTCGGGCTATCCCGCCTTTATTCATTAAGTTACCGGAAAGAATAAAGAACGGTGCCGCTAACAGGCCAAAGTTGTTGATGCCGGTAAACATTTTCTGGCTGCCGGAATAGAGAATATCCCCCACCGACATGCTGAAAATCAGCGTGAAAATCGACGACACCATAATGGCAATCGCCACCGGTAATCCGAGCACTAAAAAGAAAATAAAGCTGCCCAGCAGCATGCTGCAAGCGATGAGAATTTCGGAATCAATCATGGGCATTCTTTCCCTGGCAATTGCTGATGATATTGATGATTTCCAGCAAAATAATAAGCACGCCGCTCAAAGGAATAATGGCGTGGATCCAACCCATTGGAATGCCCAGCGTACTGGAGCGTTGACCCATGCCTTCGAGCATAAATTGCCAGCCGCCGAGGATCATGACGAAGAAAATGGAAACCATAATAATCACGTGATGCAGAGTATTTAGCTTTACACGCAGGCGGATATTGAGTTTCGATTCCAGCAGCGTCAGAGCTAAATGGCGCTGGGAAGAGAAGCAGCAAACTGCCCCTAAAAAACCCATCCAAATCATAATGTAACGCAGTAATTCTTCGGTGTAAGTGCTGGGGTCGTTAAGGATATAGCGGGTAAAAACCTGCCACATCGCAATCAGGCACAAGGCGGTGAGCAGGCACGCCACCAGCAGCCCGATACCTTTATCAAGGTATGACTTAAAGGTTTGAAGGTTCATGAAGTACTCCGGAAAAGCTCGCCCTGTAAAGCCAGCCGTCTGGCTTTACAGGCTAATTGCTTTTATTGCATTGAATTACGGATTTCGGTTACTTGCTGCATTTTGTCGGCGGGAAGCTCGGCGTACATCGGTTCCACTAAATCCTGGAAGGCTTTTTTCTCTGGGTAGTAGAATTTCACGCCCATCGCTTCGGCATCTTTCTTCGCTTTCGCCTGTACTTTTGCCTGCTCTTCGGTCTGCATTACGGCGGAGTTCAGTGCGGCTTGTTTCAGTTTTACCTGTTGATCTGGCGTCAGTTTTGCCCACGTTTTGCTGCTGATAACCACAATGTCAGGCACCAGCGTATGTTCATCAAAAGAGTAGGCTTTCATCATTTCGCCATGGCGGGCATCCGTTAGCGTCGAAACGGCATTTTCTGCGCCATCGACCACACCCTGCTGCATGGCACCGAAGACTTCGCTGTACGGCAGCGGTGTGGCGGTTGCTCCCAGGCGTTTCATCATATTCAGTACGGTTGGGTCGGCCATGACGCGAATTTTGACGCCTTTTAAATCTGCGGGTTTTTCGATGCCTTTATCGCGGGTATAGAACGAACGGAACGAGCTGGTATAGAACGTCAGCCCTTTAATACCGCTGGATTCTGGGTATGCGTAGAAAGTATCAGCCAACGGACTGAGACTGAACTTCAGATAAGCTTCGTTGCTGGGGAACAGATACGGCATGGAAAGAATCGAAAACTTGTCATTGAACGATTGCAGGTTAGAAACAGAAACACGCGCCATATCGACGGTCCCTTTCTGCACATCCTGTAAAACCTGAGTTTCATCGCCCAGCGCACCGTTGGCAAAAATACGTAATTTCACTTCGCCATTAGTGGTTTTTTTTAATTCGTCGTTCATAGATTTGAGCGCTAAAACGGTCGAATCGATAGCGAGATGGTTATCTGCGACTTTTAACGTAATAGCGTGTGCAGAATAACTCGTCAAAAGAGCGAGGGCACAGCTAATAACGGAACCTTTAAAGAGAGTCTTTTTCATTGTGCATTTCTCACCTGGATGTTAATTGGCGCTACAGTAAGAAACTGCCCGAATCTCAGCAAACGGATTTTGTGATAATATTCGCAGCTTAAGTAATTATCTGTCTTGTTTTTAATATTTATCTTTTAAAAACAAAGGAATATCCGTGATAATATTTGCATGGATGCATTGTGTCAGGGATCACAAAATGGCAGGTAAATTAAAGATGCAACAAATAGCCGTAATGACAGGATATTCTGTCAGTACGGTTTCAAGAGTTTTAGCCGGGAAATCGAACACCAGCCCACAGGCGCGTAGCGCTATACTGCGTAGTGCTCAGGAGTTTGGTGTATTAGATGAACTTATCAGTGGGCGTTTATTAATTAACGGTGTGATTATATTTGCCCCGGACCGTGCTTTTAATAGCCGTGATGACACATTTTATAATGAAGTCATCAAAGGCATCGTCGAAGCTATTGCTCCGCATGATATTTATATCCGTTATTGTGGGCTGGAAGAGCAGCAGGCAGATTTGAAGTTGTTTCTTAAAAAAGCCAGCGACAGCAATATTAACGCGATGATCATTATTGGCGTGGACGACCCAACCATTCATAAACTCGCCGCCACACTAAACAAACCCTGCATTCTTATTAATACCACCGACCGGGAAATGCTTCTGGATAACGTCTCGCCAGACCATCGGGCCATCGGTTTTAGTGCCGCTCGTCATCTTTATCAACAGGGGCATCGGCGCCTGCTGTGTCTGACCAGCCTGCGGCGCGACACTATGGTGAGCCGCCTGGAGGGGGTCAAAGAAGCGGCGCGTTACTTCCATGCTCCATTCGATGAAGCTCTCAATTTGGTGGTGACGGAAGGATTTGGCGCGGTGGAATCAGAAGCGGCGCTGGAACGCTGGTTTTCACAACATTCCCAGGAACAATGGCCGACGGCCATTCTTTGCGCTGGGGTATTTATGGCAAAAGGGGCGCAACAAGTCTTGCAGCGCCGTAACCTTACTGTCGCGCAGGAAGTTTCGCTGATGGTCACCGACTTTAGCTGGACACTCTCCGAGCCCTTTAGCCCCGCATTAACGGCAATTCAGGTGCCTTGTCGTGAATTGGGCATTGAAGCGGTGCATTTATTACAAAACCGTATTACTCGCCCCCACACCCCGGTATTCAACCTGATGCTGCAGGGGCGTTTGCTGGTGCGTGATTCGGTGATCCGCACTACCCGCTCAATCCCGCGGGAGCACGCTTAAGCTTGCGGCGGTAAACAGACACCAATGCCACCAATGCCGCAATAGCCATACGGGTTTTTATGCAGATATTGCTGGTGGTCGTCCTCGGCATAGTAGAACGGACCGGCGTTGGCAATTTCAGTTGTGACGCGGCGCTCATCACCAGCCAATGCCATAGCGTCCTGGAAACGCTCAAAACTGGCGCGGGCGGCAGCATCTTGCTCAGGTGTGAGGGGGTAAATCGCCGAGCGATATTGGGTGCCGACATCACCGCCCTGGCGCATGCCCTGAGCCGGATCGTGATTTTCCCAGAACAGTTGCAGCAATTGCTCATAGCTGATGACTTGTGGGTCGTACACCACGCGCACCGCTTCGGTGTGGCCCGTCATCCCGCTACATACTTCACGGTAAGTTGGATTGGGCGTAAAGCCGCCAGCGTAACCTGCGGCGGTGCTATAAACCCCCGGCAGTTGCCAGAACAAACGTTCAACGCCCCAGAAACAACCCATCGCAAAATAAGCGATTTCCATCCCATCTGGTACATTTGTCATGGAATGCTCGTTAACTGCATGTAAAGCGGCGATCGGCATCGGGGTGTTGCGGCCTGGCAACGCTTCAGACTGGGTCACGGGATGGTTTTTCTCAAATAATTTCATCAGTCATGCTCTCCCGATATCGGTAAAATTTAGTAACAACCGTCAAGCGGTTGTAACGCGGCGAGTTATTTCAGACAATAACCCAGCATTATGAGACTACAGTACATATAAGAATTATTTGGGTTATTGTGCAGTTTTCAACCCTAATTGTTGTAATTTTGTTAAGCCTAAGGCGGCGATAACGTTTCCTTCCAGGGGTGGGAACAAGGATATTCAGGAGAAAACGTGCCACAAATCCGTATATTTTGCTCGGCCTGTTTGTGCCTGGTAAGCACGTGGGCGGGAGCTGCCAACGTACGTTTACAGGTTGATGGGTTAAGCGGCGAGCTACAAAAAAACGTTCGTGCGCAACTTTCTACCATCCAAAGTGATGAAGTGACGCCGGACCGGCGTTTTCGCGCGCGTGTGGATGACGCCATCCGTAATGGTTTGAAAGCGCTCGGATATTACGAACCAACCATTGAATTTGACCTGCGGCCACCACCGGCCAAAGGGCGACAGGTATTGATTGCCAAAGTCGATCCCGGCCCGCCAGTGTTGATTGGCGGCACTGACGTGATTCTGCGCGGCGGTGCGCGTACCGATAAAGATTACATTGCATTATTGGCCGACCGCCCGAAAATTGGCACCGTTCTCAATCACCACGATTACGACAGCTTCAAAAAAGATCTTTCCAATATTGCGGTACGGAAAGGCTACTTCGACAGTGAATTCCTCAAAAGCCAACTCGGGGTTTCCCTTGAGCGCCGCCGGGCGTACTGGGACATCGATTACAACAGCGGTGAGCGCTACCGTTTTGGTGACGTGACTTTCCAGGGCTCACAAATTCGCGAAGATTACCTGCAAAATCTGGTGCCTTTTAAAGAGGGCGATTACTACACCTCAAGTGATTTGGCAGAGTTAAACCGCCGCTTATCGGCGACAGGCTGGTTTAATTCGGTGGTGGTGGCGCCGGAATTCGACAAAGCTCGCAAAACCAAAGTATTGCCATTGCAGGGCGTCGTTTCCCCAAGAACTGAAAACACCATTGAAACCGGTGTGGGTTATTCCACCGACGTTGGGCCGCGCGTCAAAGCGTCGTGGAAAAAACCGTGGATGAACTCTTACGGCCACAGCCTGACCAGCAGCATCAGCCTTTCTGCGCCTGAGCAAATCATTGATTTCAGCTACAAAATGCCATTGCTCAAAAACCCGCTGGAACAATATTATCTGGTGCAGGGGGGCTTTAAAGCGACGGATTTAAACGATACCAAGTCCGATTCCAGCACCCTTGCGGTTTCACGATTCTGGGATTTATCCAGCGGGTGGCAGCACGCCATCAACCTGCGCTGGAGCCTCGACCACTTTACTCAGGCAGACGTGACCAACACCACGATGCTGCTTTATCCGGGTTTAAGCCTCAGCCGTACTCGCTCGCGTGGTGGCCTGATGCCCACCTGGGGTGATTCACAGCGTTATTCGCTAGACGTTTCCGACACCATGTGGGGTTCTGATGTCGACTTCGCGGTGATTCAGGCACAACAAGTCTGGATTCGAACCTTGCAGGAAAAACACCGCTTTGTGGTGCGTGGCAACGTCGGTTGGATTGAAACCAATGACTTCGACAAAGTCCCACCTGACTTGCGCTTCTTTGCCGGTGGTGACCGCAGTATTCGCGGTTATTCCTACAAATCCATCTCCCCTGAGAACGACAAAGGTGAACTGACGGGTGCCTCAAAATTAGTCACCGGTTCACTGGAATATCAATACAACGTGACCGGGAAATGGTGGGGTGCGGTGTTTGTCGACTCCGGCGAAGCGGTCGATGACATTAAAAAGAGCAACTTTAAAACTGGCGCAGGGTTCGGTGTGCGCTGGCAGTCACCGGTTGGGCCAATCAAGCTCGATTTAGCCGTTCCGGTGGGCGATAAAGATGAACACGGTTTACAGTTTTACATCGGTTTGGGGCCTGAACTATGAGTCGTTGGAAGAAGATAAGCCTCGCGGTGTTATTTTTTGTGGTGCTGCTGATTGGTGCGGTGGGCTTCCTGGTGGGCACTACCACTGGGCTACACGTCTTATTTAACGCCGCCAACCGTTGGGTACCTGGGCTGGATATTGCCAGCGTCACAGGCGGCTGGCGCAATCTGACTATCAAAGGCCTGCGCTACCAACAGCCGGGCGTCAACGTCACGGCGGGTGAAATTAACCTGGCGGTTAAACTTGGCTGCCTGCGCGACAGCAGTTTGTGCGTGAATAATCTCTCACTCAAAGATATCGACGTGGTGGTCGATAGCAAAAAAATGCCGCCGTCAGCACCTGTTCAGGAAGAGGACACTGGCCCACTCAATCTCACCACGCCGTATCCCATCACCCTGAGTCGTTTTGCGCTTAATAACGTCAATCTCAAAATTGATAACACCACCGTTTCGGTGATGGAGTTTACCTCCGGCCTGAACTGGCAGGAACGTAATGTCACGCTGACGCCGACCAACCTTGAAGGCTTGCTGATTGCGCTGCCGAAAGTCGCCAAAGTGGCGCAAGAAGAGGTAGTTGAGCCGAAGATCCAGAACCCGCAGCCGGAAGAATTACCGCTGGGTGAAACGCTCAGGCAGCTGTTTGAAAAGCCTGTTTTACCTGAAATGACCGATGTGCATTTGCCGCTGAATCTGAATATTCAGGAGTTTCGTGGCTCGCAGCTGCGCCTGACTGGCGACACCGATTTGTTGGTCAGCAGCCTGTTGTTAAAAGTCAGCAGTATCGACGGTTCTTTGAAGCTCGATGCGCTGGATGTCGACTCTTCGCAAGGCCAGGTCAACGCCACCGGTAGCGCGGAATTGCGCGATAAATGGCCGGTAGATTTAACCCTGAACACCACGCTGAACATCGATCCGATAAAAGGCGAAAAGGTGAAAATGAAGATCGGCGGCGAGCTGCGGGATGTGCTGAAAGTTGGCGTCAATCTTTCAGGCCCGGTCGATATGGAACTTACCGCGCATACCCAGCTTGCCGAGGCCGGTTTGCCACTCAATCTGGAAGTGGTCAGCAAGCAGCTTTACTGGCCGTTTACCGGTAAAAAAGAGTACCAGGCAGACAATCTCAAACTGAAATTCAGCGGCAAAATGACCGATTACGCGCTGTCATTCCGTAGCGATGTGAAAGGCGAACAAATCCCGCCCGCCACTATCACGCTCGACAGCAAAGGCAACGAACAACAGCTTAAGCTCGACAAATTGCGCATTGCGGCGCTGCAAGGCAATACCGACCTGAAAGCGGTGCTTGACTGGAGCAAAGCGATTAGCTGGCGCGGTGAGCTAAAACTCGATGGTATCAATACCGCGAAGCAATTCCCTGACTGGCCTGCAAAGCTTGACGGCCTGGTGAAAACCAGCGGCAGTTTGTATGGCGGCAGCTGGCAGGTGGATGTGTCAGAACTGAAGCTCGCCGGTAACGTCAAAAATAACAAAGTGAATGTGGCCGGGAAGCTTAAAGGCAACAGCTACATGCAGTGGAAAATCCCTGGCTTGCATGTTGAGCTTGGGCGAAACAGTGCTGATGTTAAAGGGGAATTAGGGCCGAAAGAGCTGGCGCTGGATGCCAATATTGATGCGCCGAATCTCGACAATGCTTTGCCAGGCCTGGGCGGCACCGCGAAAGGGACGATTAAAGTCCGTGGTGATGTCAAAGCCCCGCAATTGCTGGCGGATGTAACGGCGAATAATCTGCGCTGGCAGGAGCTGTCCATTGCGCGGGTTCTATTGAAAGGTGACGTCAAATCCACCGATCAAATCGCCGGTAACCTGGATCTGCGTGTCGAGCGTGTTTCCCAGCCAGGCGTCGACATCAACCTCGCCACGCTGGTAGCAAAAGGTTCTGAAAAACAGCATCAGTTGCAATTGCGGATTCAGGGCGAGCCGGTTTCCGGACAACTCGACTTAAGCGGCAGTTTCTCTCGTGCAGAAGAACGCTGGCGCGGCAACCTGACCAACACGCGCTTTGAAACGCCGGTTGGCCCGTGGTCGCTCAACCGCGCTCTGGCACTCGATTACCGCAATAAAGAACAGAAGATCAATATTGGTGCGCATTGCTGGACTAACCCGAATGCCGAGCTTTGCGTGCCGCAACCGATTGATGCGGGCGCGAAAGGGCGAGCTGTCGTCAACCTGAATCGCTTTGATCTGGCGATGCTCAAACCGTTTATGCCGGAAGATACCCAGGCCGTGGGCACCTTTAGTGGCCGCGCGGATGTGAGCTGGGACAGTGAATCTAAGGGGTTGCCGCAAGGCAACGTCACGCTGCAAGGCAACGGCGTGAAAGTCACACAAGTGGTCAACGACAGCCCACTGCTGGTGGCGTTTGATACGCTGAATCTGAATGCGGAACTGAAAAATAACCAGGCGCAGCTTGGCTGGATGATCCGCGTCGCGCAAAACGGCCAGTTTGATGGCCAGGTGCAAATTACCGATCCACAAGGCCGCCGTAATCTGGGCGGTAACGTGAATATGCGTAACTTTGATTTGGCGATCGCCAACTCGATTTTCTCACGTGGGGAAAAAGCTGCCGGGAAGCTGAATGCGAATTTACGCCTGGCGGGTAACGCCGAGCGTCCGCAACTGTTCGGGCAATTGCAGCTGAACGGCATCGATGTCGACGGTAACTTTATGCCGTTTGATATGCAGCCAAGCCAGGTGGCGATGAACTTTAACGGCACCAATTCCACGCTGGTGGGGACGGTGCGCACCAAAAAGGGTGATATCGCGCTTAATGGTGACGCGGACTGGACGCAAATCGACAACTGGCGGGCGCGTGTGGCGGCGAAAGGCAATAAGGTGCGCATTACGGTGCCACCGATGGTGCGCCTCGATGTCTCGCCTGATGTTGAGTTTGTGGCGACGCCAAGCCTGTTCACACTCGATGGTCGCGTCGATATTCCCTGGGCGCGTATCGTGGTGCATGACGTGCCTGAAAGCTCGGTCGGCGTTTCCAGTGACGAGGTGATGCTGGATCAAAACCTCAAGCCAATTAAACCGCAAACCGCGGGTATTCCGATCAACAGTAATCTGGTTATCCACGTTGGTGATAACGTGCGCCTGGATGCGTTTGGTTTGAAAGCGCGTTTGAACGGCGATTTGAAAATGGTTCAGGATAAGCAAGGGCTCGGTCTTAACGGGCAGATCAATATTCCCGAAGGGCGCTTCCACGCTTACGGACAGGATCTGATCGTGCGCAAAGGCATCCTGCTGTTCTCGGGGCCACCGGATCAACCATTGCTGAATATCGAGGCGATTCGTAACCCTGAATCTACCGAAAACGACGTTATTGCCGGTGTTCGTGTCACAGGAACGGCTGATGAACCGAAAGCTGAAATATTTTCGGACCCAGCCATGTCACAGCAAGAAGCCTTGTCCTACCTGCTTCGCGGCCAGGGTTTAGACAATTCTGGTGACGATGGCAACGCCATGACATCCATGCTTGTCGGTTTGGGGGTTGCACAAAGTGGTCAGGTTGTGGGTAAAATCGGCGAGACGTTTGGCGTAAGCAATCTGGCGCTGGACACCGCAGGGGTGGGGGATTCCTCACAAGTGGTGGTCAGTGGCTACGTACTGCCAGGTCTCCAGGTAAAATATGGCGTGGGTATTTTTGACTCGTTGGCGACACTAACACTGCGCTATCGCCTGATGCCTAAGTTGTATCTGGAAGCTGTGTCTGGTATCGATCAGGCACTTGATCTGCTTTATCAGTTTGAGTTTTAGCAATGCGAATATTTGTTTACGGCAGTTTACGACGCAAGCAAGGTAACAGCCACTGGATGACCAACGCCCAGTGGCTTGGGGATCATCATGTCGAAAATTACGCCTTATACAATCTTGGCCATTATCCGGGAGTTGTGCCGGGTGAAGGTTCAGTTGTGGGCGAAGTGTATCGCATAGATGCTTCAACACTTTCCGAGCTCGATGCCTTGCGCACCAAGGGTGGTGAGTATAAACGTCAGCTAATTCAGACACCTTACGGGAGTGCATGGATGTATGTTTACCAACGGCAGGTGGATGGATTAACCCGCATTGAAAGCGGAGACTGGGTAGACCGGTAACCGTCCTGCGATCGCTCTCACCCTCTGTCAGCGGGCATGATTTCTGCTGACAAGAGGGTGAACTTTCACCTTAGCGCATGATGCGTTTTAATATTCTGTTCACCTGCTGTTCAAATTCCGTCGCGGCTTGATCGACGGTTTTCTTACCGTAATCAATCGCTTCTCTGGCGTTGTCGAACAGGGTGACAAACTGCCCATCTTCCAGTTGTGGCAATGTAGCCGAAGCATTAGGGAGTTTTGCCGATTGTGCGAGCCCCTGAATAACAGGATCGTTATCCTGCCAGATCCCGGCGTCACGCAGTGCTTTTTCCCCGGTTTGACTCAATGGTGCCCCACGTTCAAGGCCAACAGGCACCACGCCTTCCTTTTCATTGAGCAGGAAATTGAGCAGCAACGCGGCTTCTTTTGGATGCTTTGTGTGACGACTTATCGAATACATCAGCGCGGTTTTACGAAACTGTCCGGCATCTTTCGCGCCAGGGAGCATCGGGTAGGGGCCCATGACCAATTTGTCAGGAAGAATCAGGTTCCCGGCTTCAGCGGTATACAACGCATTCCAGTTATAAACACCACCCCATTCGCCATTGATCCAGGGCTTCATTTCATAGTTGATACCTTTGCCGAAAGAAGCTATTTGCTTCATGTTCGGGGCGACATGCGCGTCCATCAGGCTTTTATAAAAGGTTAACCCTTCAACCAGCTCCTCATGACTCCAGGCAAATGTTTTACTCTCAACGTCTATCATCTCTTTCTGGTACTTCTGGTACATGTAAGAACGCACCAGCATCAGCGCATCTTGTTCTGATAAGACGAGGGGGAAATAGTTATCGCCGAGTTTCTCTTTAAACTGTTGACCCGCAGCACGTAATTCATCCCAGGTAGTAGGGAATGGAACGCCTGCTTTTTCCCAGGTATGTGCGTTGTAATAGAACAACATGACATTGCTGGAAATGGGCATCGCATTCACTTTGCCGTTAACCGTGGTGGTGGCGAGTGACTCAGGGGAATAGTGCTCTAGCCCGATCTCTTTACTGACTTTGTTGAGATCGTAGAAACCATCTCCGGTGCGGGAAAGCAGCGTCAGCCAGTTCCAGTTAGTCTGGATAACATCTGCTTCCGTGCCGCTGTTGAGCTGCGTGGTGACACGAGAGGAATAGCCGTCCCAACCGGTATATTCTGCTTTAACTTTGATGCTGGGGTAGCGTACTTCGAATGCCTTCAGGGCTTCCAGGGTGGCGACGTTACGGGATTTTCCGCCCCACCAGGAGAAGCGCAGTTCCACTTGTTCGCTGCTGAAAGCCAGCGATGCATTGCCGAGCGTGCAACAGACCAGTAAAAAAAGAAGTGCTGTCTTCATGGTTCCATCCTCAATGTGATTAACCGCGAGCTCTCTTATGTCGGCAAGCCGTTAAGTGGCTAACCAGGCGCATTTCTTCTTCGTTCCACGGATTTCCCTGATCGTTTAGAACATCGTGAAACCATAACGATTGCGGATCGGGATGTGTTTTGTTGACGCCGGTCCAGGGGATCCAGGTTTGGGTTTTACCCTGTACCAATCCCCACTGGTAGCAACCCGCGTCATAAGCGGCGAACAACGGCAGTTGCTCGCTGAAGGTGCAGTCCATATGCCGCGCCAGCCACTCGGTACAAAGCACAGGACGATTGAGTTGTGATAGGTGGTGCAATGCCGTGAGCTGATAGTTTGCGGGAACATAGGCGTGATAGCTGATGATGTCTGAAAGCTGAAGCGCTGCGCTATCGATCGGATGCCCGAACAACGTGTTGCTTTCAATGTCGGGATGCCACGCGGCAACCGTCAGCGGTTGAGAAGGGCCGACCTCACGGGCCCAGCGAAAGGCGTTAATCATCAGTTGTAGCGCGAACTCCTCAATCCTGATGTCGGCCTCCCCGGATTCGGTGGCGCTCACGTTGATGCCACGATTGCCCGGTTCGTTGTACAGATCCCAGATGGCGACCCGTTCATCGTGTTTAAAGCGTTCAATGACGTCACGGATATAGGCTTCCACCGCTGGCCAGCGACTGGGATCCATCACAATTCCACGCCCAGGGCTTGCCGCAGCCTGACTGTTATGCACGCCTGGGCGAGGGGGTTTTTGCGGGCCGAGGAACGGCTCATCGCCGGAAAAGGCGCAATCGTCCATCAGCGTCAGCATCACCTGAATCTGGTGTTTCGCCGCCAGTTCGAGGAAAGTGTCGATGCGATTTAGTAGCCCGTCTCGATCGTGTTCCCAGACGATAAACGGCAGGTTGGTGCGCAGGGCGTTATAGCCATGACGCCGCGCCCAGCCCAGTTCCTGATCGATAGTTTGCGGATCGAAGGTGTCGGCTTGCCACATTTCCGTCCAGTTCACGCTGGTTCGCGGCAGATAGTTGAATCCACACGTCCAGCCGTGCTGCTCCTGCCAGGCCTGCGCCTGTGATGGTGTCCATTGAAAATGCATACGATGCTCCTGTTAGTCAGAATACTGCGTACGGCTCTATCCCCGAAAAAATGCGATATTGCCCTGTATTACAAAGAGATATTCTTTTCACTTTCGGCGTCAAAGAGATGGCATTCTTCCATGTTGAAGCGGAACCAAACCGGACAGTTTAACCCGCCCTCGATGATCGTCTTTGCCTCTTCGGCGGTGACGCGGGCGGTGAGTTCGACGTCTGCGACGGCGAGGTAGAGAAAGAATTCGTGCCCCATATTTTCAGTACGGATAAGCGTTCCTTCCGCGCCTTCGCTGGCAAACGGCTGCGCTGACACCATCACCGCTTCAGGGCGAATACCGAAAAAGACGTTTTTATCGACAAAGGGGGCGACTTTCTCCTGTTGGCTGGCATTCAGCGCCAGTGTGTTTTGGCCAACCGTGATGTGAAGCAAACCCTCTTTACGAATGATTTTGGTGGGTTTGATGTTCATTTCCGGCGCGCCGATAAAGCCCGCCACAAAGATATTCAGCGGGGCGTGATAGAGGTTATCCGGGGTATCAACCTGCATGATATGGCCCTGTTTCATCACGCAGATCCTGTCGCCCATGGTCATCGCTTCCGTCTGATCGTGAGTCACATAAACGGTGGTGGCCGGGCTGCCAGACAGCTTCAGTTGTTTGTGGAGATCGGAAATTCGGATGCGCATGGAGGCGCGCAACTTCGCATCAAGATTGGAAAGCGGTTCATCGAACAGAAACACATCCGGCTTTTTGACGATGGCGCGCCCTACGGCGACACGCTGGGCCTGACCACCGGAGAGCTGGCGCGGCAGGCTATCGAGCAGCTCTTCCAGTTCGAGTATTTTCGCCGCTTCATTCACCTGCTGAGCGATTCTTTCTTTGGGCAGCTTTGCGAGCTTCAGGCCGAAGGCCAGATTCTCGCGCACCGTCATATGCGGGTAGAGCGCATAGTTCTGGAATACCATCGCGATACCCCGCGCTTTAGGTGCAAGGTTATTGACGATTTTTTCACCAATATAAATTTCACCTCCGCTGACGGTTTCTAACCCGGCCAGCATTCGCAGAGTCGTGGATTTCGCGCAGCCGGACGGCCCGACAATCACCATAAATTCGCCGTCGGCGATATGCAGGTCGATGCCGTTGACGGCTCTGAACCCGTTGGAATAGATTTTTTCCACGTTCTTGAAAGTGACTGCAGCCACAATATTTTCCCCTTAACCTTTAATACCGCTACTGGACACGCCCTGGATGAAGTAACGCTGTGCCAGGAAGAAGACGATGATGGAGGGCATAAGCGCGATACACGACATCGCGAGTATTTCGTTCCACGGAGCCCCTTCGCTGACGTCTATCGACATTTTCAGCGCCAGGGAGATGGGGTATTTGTCAACGCTATAGACGTAGATCAATGGCCCCAGGAAGTCGTTCATCGACCACATAAACTGAAATAGTGCGACGGAGATAATGGCGGGTTTAAGAATGGGAACGACCACATACCACAGCACCTGTGCTGAGTTGCAGCCATCGATTTGCGCCGCCTCTTCCATATCACGCGGCACGCCGCGCAAAAACTGGATGAGCAGGAACACAAAAAAGCCTTGTGTGGCGAAGGCGGTAGGCAGATACAGCGGCAAATAGCTGTTAAGCATCCCCATTTCACGAAACATCAGGTACTGCGGGATGAGCAACACCGTGCCTGGCAGTAACATGGTGGCGATAAGGGCAGAGAACCAGAATGTCTTCCACGGGATCTCGAATCGGGCGAAGCCGTAGGCCACCACCGTGGAAGAGATAATGGTGAGGATCACTTTTGGGATCACGAACTTAAAGGTATTAAGCATGTAATGACCAAAGTTATATTCGGTGCCGGTTTTCCAGCCGTTGATAAAGCCGTCCCAGGTCAGGTTTGAGGGCCACAGGCTCAGGTTGGTGAATATTTCATTGTTGGGTTTGAGCGAGGCAGAAAACATCCACGCCAGCGGGTAGAGCATCAGCAGCCCGATAAACAGCAAGATAAAATAGCGAACGCTACGGTTAACCATTTTTGCCTCCCTTATCGGCGGAATAAAACACCCAGTATTTCGACGACTTGAATAAACAGCAGGCAAAGAGCGCGACCAATATAAACAGCGCCCAGGCCAGCGCCGCAGCGTAACCAATATCAAAGTATTTAAATGCGGTGTCGTAGATATAGAGCGAGAACAGATAGGTGTAATACGTTGGCCCGCCGTCTGTAATGACGTATGGCGCGGTAAACTCCTGGAAGGTATTAGTGGTCTGCATAATAAAGTTAAAGAAAATCACCGGGGTAATTAGAGGGATCGTTACTTTGGTGAACATCTGCCAGCGGGTTGCGCCGTCAATCATGGCCGCTTCATATTGCGATTGTGGAACGTTCTGCAGCGCTGCGAGGAAGATAACCATTGAAGAGCCGAACTGCCACACCTGTAATAGTGTCACAGAGAGTAAGGCTAGCGGCGGCTCGCCAAACCAGTTGATCGGTGTTGTGCCAAACAGGCTGAGAAAACTGTTCAACAGGCCATCGATGGAAAAAAGCGCCCGCCACAGCACCGCGATGGCAATGGAGCTGCCGAGAATCGAAGGGATGTAAAAAGCCGTGCGGAAAAAGCCAATACCGCGAAGTTTAAAATTCAGGACAAACGCGACGCCTAGTGCAAATGCCAGCTTTAAGGGAACGGTTAAAAATACATAGGTGATGGTGACCGCGACAGATTTCCAGAACAGCGTATCGTCGGTCAGCATATAACGGTAATTTTCTATCCCGTTAAATGTGGGGGGGGTCATTAAGTCATATTCGGTGAAGCTAAGCAGGAATGAAGAGACAAACGGGAAAAGGGTAAAGACAAACAATCCGATTATATAAGGTGATATCCAGGCAAGACCTAATAATTTATTTTCATTCATAAGAATCTCAAATTAATAATTATTTTATATGGTTAATTTTCCGGGTCGCTGTGATGAATGCGTCATCAAATGACAGGGTGGTAGGCATAGATAACGGTATTGAAGCTTTTGAGCTGTGAATCTCGCAGCGGGTGAATAAGGCATGTCGCGAGCTAATATCGATTAGCTCACATTGCTATTTCAGAGTAAACAATATCAGTGTCTATTTTGTGAACAGGCACGCACTGTGGATTAATAAAATGGAGAAATATAAATTATTTGTATTGTTATATATTACCAATAACGTGAAGGTATAATAGATAAAAATAATTAATTAATCTTGTCGGTTATTTATTACATCAATTATTCGCAAAAAAAAACAGCACCCGGTTTGGGTGCTGTTGAGTTGCTGGCGGAAATTCCGCTACAAGAATGATTACTTCTTAGCGCGCTCGAAGGAAGCAATGATTTCTGCTTTAGCCGCTGCTGCGTTGTCCCAGCCTTCAACTTTAACCCATTTGCCTTTCTCGAGAGCTTTGTACTGCTCGAAGAAATGGGAGATCTGCGCTTTCAGCAGTTCTGGCAGGTCGTTCACATCTTTAATGTGATCGTATTCTTTGCTCAGTTTGGTGTGCGGAACCGCAACCAGCTTGGCATCTTCGCCCGCTTCGTCGGTCATTTTCAGCACGCCAACTGGACGGCAGCGAATCACAGAACCTGGTTGCAGTGGGTACGGAGTTGGAACCAGAACGTCAACCGGGTCACCATCTAAAGACAGGGTGTGGTTGATGTAGCCGTAGTTGCACGGATAGAACATTGCAGTGGACATGAAACGGTCAACAAACAGCGCGCCGGTGTCTTTATCAATTTCATATTTGATAGGGTCAGCGTTCGCTGGGATTTCGATAACAACGTAGATGTCTTCCGGCATATCTTTGCCCGCAGGGACGTTGAGTAAGCTCATGTCTTTTTCCTTTAAACTGATGTCATTCAAGTGCCGCGTATTATAGCTAACTCGATTTAAATGTCTTCGCCTCTTTTTGCCTTCACTTCTCACCAGCACCCGTTTCCAGAACCTTCCGACACCGGAAAAATCCATAAACATAGCCGTATTATTAATAAAATTGTGTAAGCGGTTACAAGCTTGCAGGTGACTTGTTTGAATTGTGATGTAACTCATTCTGTTACGCCGCACGTCGACTATAGTTTTTTTCGAAGTCCACAATTTAACCAACAATAACCCTACGAGGATGTACCTATGTGGAAGCGCTTACTTTTGGTCTCAGCTGTCTCCGCAGCCATGTCGTCTATGGCGATAGCGGCTCCGTTAACGGTCGGATTTTCGCAGGTAGGTTCTGAATCCGGCTGGCGCGCAGCAGAAACGTCCGTTGCAAAGAGCGAAGCTCAAAAACGTGGAATCACGCTGAAAATCGCCGATGGCCAACAAAAACAAGAAAACCAGATTAAAGCTGTACGTTCATTTATCGCCCAGGGCGTAGACGCCATCTTCATTGCGCCAATCGTCGCCACGGGTTGGGAGCCGGTATTACAAGAAGCAAAAGAGGCAAAAATCCCAGTATTCCTGCTCGACCGTAATATCGATGTTAAAGATAAATCGCTGTATATGACCGTCGTCACCGCCAACAACGTGCTGGAAGGCCAGCTCATTGGTGAATGGTTGCTCAAAGAGTTGAACGGCAAAGCGTGTAACGTGGTTGAGCTGCAAGGCACCGTGGGCGCGAGCGTAGCAATCGACCGTAAAAAAGGTTTTGCGGACGCCATTTCTAAAGCATCTAACGTGAAAATCATCCGTTCTCAGTCTGGTGACTTTACCCGCAGCAAAGGTAAAGAAGTTATGGAGAGCTTCATCAAAGCTGAGGACAACGGCAAAAACATCTGCATGGTTTACGCGCATAACGATGACATGGTGATCGGGGCGATTCAGGCGATTAAAGAAGCGGGTCTGAAACCAGGCAAAGATATTCTGACTGGTTCAATCGATGGCGTGCCGGACATCTACAAAGCGATGATGGATGGCGAAGCTAACGCCAGTGTTGAGCTGACGCCAAACATGGCAGGCCCAGCGTTTGACGCACTCGAGAAATTCAAGAAAGACGGCACCATGCCGGAAAAAGTGACCATCACTAAATCAACGCTGTACCTCCCGGATACCGCGAAAGAAGAGCTAGAGAAGAAAAAATCGATGGGCTACTAAGCTGCTTTACCCCTCACCCTAGCCCTCTCTCCTAAGGGGAGAGGGGATTGGATCGAGTGTGGTTTGATTTTTCCCCCTCTCTCTTTTAGGGAGAGGGTTGGGGTGAGGGTCTAATAATGAACACAAACAATCAGGAAATTCTGCGCACGGAAGGCTTATCGAAACATTTCCCAGGGGTTAAGGCGCTCGACAAAGTAGATTTCAGCCTCAATCGCGGCGAAATCATGGCGCTACTGGGTGAAAACGGAGCAGGTAAATCAACGCTAATCAAAGCCCTTACCGGCGTTTATCAGCGCGATAGCGGCAATATTTACCTCGAAGGTGAGCTTATCTCGCCAAAAAACACCGCCCACGCCCAGCAACTCGGTATCGGCACGGTGTACCAGGAAGTTAACCTGCTGCCGAACATGTCGGTGGCAGACAATCTGTTTATTGGCCGCGAGCCGCGTCGCTTTGGTTTTTTACAGCGCAAAGAGATGGAAAAGCGCGCCACCCGCTTGATGGAATCCTACGGATTTTCGCTGGATGTTTCCGAGCCGCTGAACCGCTATTCCGTGGCGATGCAGCAGATCGTCGCGATCTGCCGCGCCATTGATCTGTCAGCCAAAGTGCTGATCCTTGATGAACCGACCGCCAGCCTCGATACCAAAGAGGTCGAAATGCTTTTTACCCTGATGCGCCAGCTGCGCGATCAGGGCGTCAGCCTGATCTTTGTCACTCACTTTCTCGACCAGGTTTATGAAGTTACCGACAGGATCACCGTTCTGCGCAACGGCGCGTTTGTCGGCACGCGCAAAACCGCCGAGTTACCGCAGATCGAGCTGGTCAAAATGATGTTAGGTCGTGAGCTGGAAACCAACGCATTGAACCGCGCAGGCCGCACCTTACTAAGCGATAAGCCCGTTGCAGCGTTCAAAGATTTCGGCAAGAAAGGGGTGATCAATCCGTTCAATCTTGAAGTCCGCCCCGGTGAGATCGTCGGCCTGGCGGGCTTATTAGGATCGGGTCGCACCGAAACCGCCGAAGTGATATTTGGGATCAAGCCCGCAGACAGCGGTAATGCGTGGATCAAAGGCAAGCAACAATCGCTGCGATCGCCGCATAAAGCCTCGTCGCTCGGGATTGGTTTTTGCCCGGAAGACAGGAAAACCGACGGCATTATTGCCGCCGCCTCGGTACGCGAAAACATCATTCTGGCGTTGCAGGCCCAGCGCGGCTGGCTGCGCCCGATCCCAAAACGCGAGCAGTATCAGATAGCGGAACGCTTTATCCGCCAGTTGGGGATTCGCACGCCCGGCCCGGATCAACCGATTGAATTTCTCTCCGGTGGCAATCAGCAAAAAGTCCTGCTGTCGCGCTGGTTACTGACCAAACCCCAATTCCTGATCCTCGACGAACCGACGCGTGGGATCGACGTTGGCGCACATGCTGAAATTATCCGTCTGATCGAAACGCTGTGTGCCGATGGACTGGCGCTGCTGGTTATCTCTTCCGAACTCGAAGAGCTGGTGGGGTATGCGGATCGCGTGATCATCATGCGTGACCGGCAGCAAGTGGCGGAGATCCCACTCGCTGAGCTTTCCGTATCGGCAATTATGAATGCCATTGCGGCATAAGGAGTTAAACGTGATGCCTCGTTCATTGCCGCAGGCCGAAGTTGAAAAGCCAAAGCGCAGTTTTCGCTGGCCACCAGGCATTCCGCAACTGGTCGCATTGGTGCTGGTGTTGCTGGTTGATAGCCTGGTCGCCAACCATTTCTTCGATATTGTGGTGCAAAACGGGCGGTTATTTGGCAGCCCGATAGACATTCTTAACCGTGCGGCACCGGTCGCATTATTAGCCATTGGCATGACGCTGGTGATCGCCACCGGCGGTATCGATCTTTCAGTTGGCGCAGTGATGGCGATTGCAGGTGCCACGGCGGCAACGTTAACCGTCGACGGGCACAGCCTGACGGTGGTGATCCTCTCTGCACTTGGTGTCGGTATTCTGGCGGGTTTGTGGAACGGAATTTTGGTAGCGATCCTCAAGATTCAGCCGTTTGTCGCGACACTTATCCTGATGGTTGCCGGGCGCGGTGTGGCGCAACTGATTACTGCCGGGCAAATTGTTACCTTCAACTCGCCCAACCTTTCATACCTTGGCAGCGGCGCGCTGTTCTTCTTCCCGACGCCGGTGATTATCGTGCTGGCAACGCTGCTGGTTTTCTGGCTATTCACCCGTAAAACGGCGCTGGGTCTGTTTATTGAATCGGTTGGGATTAACATTCGCGCGGCGAAAAACGCCGGGGTGAATACGCGCCTCGTCGTGATGCTGACCTACGTGCTCAGCGGCCTGTGCGCTGCAATTGCCGGGATCATCGTCACCGCAGATATTCGCGGTGCCGATGCCAACAACGCCGGATTGTGGCTGGAGCTGGACGCCATTTTGGCGGTGGTGATCGGTGGCGGTTCGTTAATGGGTGGGCGCTTTAACATCGCGCTCTCCGTGATTGGCGCGCTGATTATCCAGGGGATGAACACTGGCATTCTGCTTTCTGGTTTCCCGCCTGAGCTTAACCAGGTGGTGAAAGCAGTGGTGGTGATGTGCGTGCTGATTGTTCAGTCACCGCGTTTTATTGCTTTGCTCAAAGGACTCCGTCGCCATGATCAAACGTAACTTGCCGTTGATGATTACCCTGGCGGTGTTTGTGCTGGGGTATCTGTATTGCCTGACGCAATTCCCCGGTTTTGCCTCAACGCGGGTAATTTGCAATATTCTGACTGATAACGCGTTTCTGGGGATTATTGCCGTCGGCATGACCTTTGTGATCCTCTCTGGCGGCATCGATCTTTCGGTCGGTTCGGTGATCGCCTTTACCGGGGTATTCCTCGCCAAAGCGATCGGCTTCTGGGGGTTATCGCCACTGGTGGCTTTCCCGCTGGTGCTGGCAATGGGTTGTGCCTTTGGCGCGTTTATGGGGCTGCTGATTGATGGGCTGAAAATCCCCGCTTTTATCATTACGCTCGCTGGAATGTTCTTCCTGCGCGGGGTTAGCTACCTGGTGTCCGAAGAGTCCATTCCCATTGATCACCCGATTTACGACACGCTTTCCAACCTCGCCTGGCGCATTCCTGGTGGCGGCCGTTTAAGTGCCATGGGGCTGCTGATGTTAGCCGTAGTAGTGATCGGCATTTTCCTTGCGCACCGTACCCGCTTTGGTAACCAGGTTTATGCGATTGGCGGCAACGCCACTTCAGCAAACCTGATGGGGATTTCCACACGCAGCACCACCATCCGCATTTACATGCTCTCGACCGGGCTTGCGACTCTCGCTGGCATTGTTTTTTCGCTTTATACCTCCGCGGGTTACGCGCTGGCTGGGATGGGCGTTGAACTAGATGCGATTGCTTCGGTGGTTATCGGCGGCACGTTGCTGAGTGGTGGCGTGGGAACCGTTCTTGGCACGCTGTTTGGCGTGGCGATTCAGGGGCTGATTCAGACGTATATCAACTTCGACGGCACGCTCAGTTCGTGGTGGACGAAAATCGCCATCGGCATTTTGCTGTTCATTTTCATCGCCCTACAGCGCGGCCTGACAGTGCTGTGGGAAAACCGCCAGAGCTCGCCAGTGAAGCGTGTTGATGTGAAGCCGAACAAAGCTCAATCGCTTTGATTAAATTTTCCCCGGTGATGGCCGATAACACACCCATCGTTCTGTCACCGGGAAAAGAGCATGTTGAGAAATTTGTCTATTCGCACGGGGCTGCTGACGTTACTGGCAGTCATGACCTTCCTGTTGTTATTTGTCAGCGGCATGGGCATTTATGCGCTGCAACAAAGCTCGACTTCACTTCAGAAAATCAATCGCTTACAGGGCGAACAGATGGTGCGTTTGTCTGATGGCTATGTTTCTTTGCTACGGGCGCGTAATGGTGCAGGGCAGGCGGTCAGGCAGATGGAGATTGGTTTGCTGGAGGATGCGGCCAAATCCACAGATTACGTGGCCAGTGATGTCACTCAGGCGCAACAGCAGCTCAAAGAGTTTATCGACAACGGCGTGAATGACGACGAGGGCAACCGCCTGGTGCAGAATTTATCGCAAAGTTATGCGGAATACCTCGCAAAAGGCATTAACCCAATGCTTGCCGCCCTTAGCAAACAAAGCCCTGATGATTACTACGACCTGCTGGAAAAGACGCTGATTCCGCTATCGCAAAAGTTTGATACTGACGTCGATATTTTCAAGCAGTGGGGCGAGGCGCGCGGCAACAGCGAAGTTGAAGCAGTGCAGTTGCACAAAAAAATTGTTCTGACGTTGATTATTATCGCGGCATTGCTCACCGCCGGGATTATCGTGCTGGTGTGGCTGGCGCTACGTCACTTACTGCTTAAACCGCTGAATCAGTCGATTGAGCAACTGGAGTTTGTCGCCAAAGGTGATTTGACCCAGCCGTTGCCGCCTGCGGGTAATAACGAATTTGGCCGTCTGGCCGCGGCAATTACCATCATGCGTGATTCGCTGATGGAATCGGTAAGCCGCGTGCGTGACGCCAGTTCGCAAATTGATACCGGCAGCCGCGAACTGGCGGCAGGCAACCAGAACCTGGCTCAGCGTACTGAATCGACCGCCACTTCTCTTGAGCAAACCGCTGCCAGCATGGAACAGATCACCGCGACGGTGAAACAGAACGCCGACAACGCCGGGCAAGCGCATAAACTCGCCAAAGACGTGTCCGATACCGCCGACCGTGGCAGCGAAATGGTGTGCTACGTGATTGAAAAAATGCGTGATATCTCCAGCAGTTCCGATCGTATTGCCGACATCCTTAGCGTTATCGACGGTATCGCCTTCCAGACCAATATCCTGGCGCTGAATGCCTCGGTTGAAGCGGCGCGAGCCGGTGAACAAGGGCGTGGCTTTGCGGTGGTGGCAGGCGAAGTTCGCACTCTGGCAAGCCGCAGCGCCGATGCAGCAAAAGAGATCCGCTCGTTGATTTCTGAGTCGCAAAATCATGTTGGCGAAGGCCGGGAACTGGCTCAACAAGCCGGTGAAACGATGGATGAAATTGCCGAAGAAGTGATGCGCATGACTCGCCTGGTGAGTGAAATCGCTAATGCGTCAAATGAGCAAAGTTATGGTATCGAACAGGTGAATATTGCGGTGAGTCAGATGGATGAAGCGGCACAGCAGAATGCGGCATTGGTTCAGGAGTCGACCGCGGCTACGCGTTCACTGGAGGAGCAGTCGCAGCATTTGGTGGCGGCAATGGCGACGTTCAGGTGTTGATTCACGCGCCCTCACCCTAACCCTCTCCCCCGGGAGAGGGGATTGATCGGTGTTCTCCCTCTCCTGGGGGAGAGGGCCGGGGTGAGGGGGTAAATTAAAACGAATTAAGCATCCGGATACTCACGAATAAAACGCTCAACATCATCAACCATATGCTCGTTACCGACAAAGAACGGGCGGCGTTGATGCAGGGTTTCAGGGATGATATCCAGAATTCGCTCTTTACCGTCGCTGGCTTTACCGCCGGCTTGTTCCGCAAGGAACGCCATCGGGTTACCTTCATACAGTAAACGCAATTTCCCTTGTGGGTGGCTTGCGGTACTTGGATACAAATAAATCCCGCCTTTCAGCAGGTTACGGTGGAAATCTGCCACCAGAGAACCAATGTAGCGCGAGGTATATGGGCGCTGCGTGTTGGCGTCTTCTTCCTGACAGAACTTAATGTATTTCTTCACGCCAGTTGGGAAGCGGATGTAGTTCCCTTCGTTGATGGAATAGGTGCTGCCAATTTCCGGGAAGCGCATACGTTCCTGGCACAGGCAGAACACGCCCAGTGAAGGATCGTAAGTGAAGGCGTGTACACCACAACCGGTGGTGTAAACCAACATGGTTGAGGAGCCGTAAACGACATAACCTGCCGCGACCTGGCTGTTGCCTGGCTGAAGGAAATCAGCTTCGGTAACAGGTGTGCCGACTGGCGTGATACGGCGATAGATAGAGAAAATAGTCCCGACTGACACGTTGACGTCGATGTTAGATGAGCCGTCGAGCGGGTCCATCAGCACCACATATTTGGCATGTTCCGCGCCTTCGAAAACAACAATGTCATCTTCTTCTTCGGAAGCAACACCGGCCACAATCCCTCGGGCTTTCAATGCTGCTTTCAGTTTTTCGTTCGCGAACAGATCGAGTTTTTGCTGTACCTCGCCCTGGATATTTTCAGCTCCGCTGGCACCCAGAATATCCACCAGACCCGCTTTGTTGATATCGCGGTGGATAATTTTTGCGCCGAGCTTTATCGCCGACAGCAAGGCAGTCAGTTCACCGGTTGCGTGCGAGAACTCGTGCTGCTTTTCGACAATAAATTCACCTAACGTTTTCATAACCCTTTCCCTGCATCTGTCAGTTGAGTAAAACGATTGCAACAATCCTAACAAATATTCAAATAGTAGCGTACAGGTGAATCGCGCCAGCTAAATGCGGAATAACCTGAAATGCGATTTGCCACCATTCAACATGCGGTTAGAATGTGTGCCTAAGAATAAAAGGACAGTTTTATGCGCATTCATATTTTGGGTATTTGCGGCACGTTCATGGGTGGTCTGGCAATGCTGGCTCGCTCGCTCGGCCATGAAGTTACTGGCTCGGACGCTAATGTGTATCCGCCAATGAGCACTCTGCTACAAGAGCAGGGTATTGATTTAATCCAGGGTTACGACCCAAGCCAGCTCGACTCACAACCGGATTTGGTGATCATCGGCAACGCTATGACTCGCGGTAACCCGTGTGTTGAAGCGGTGCTGGAGAAAAGTATTCCTTACATGTCAGGCCCACAGTGGTTGCACGACTTTGTGCTGCGCGACCGTTGGGTGATTGCGGTGGCGGGGACGCACGGCAAAACGACGACGGCAGGCATGGCGACCTGGATTCTGGAAGCCTGCGGCTACAAGCCTGGTTTTGTGATCGGCGGCGTGCCGGGTAATTTCGATGTTTCTGCACGTTTGGGCGAAAGCTCATTCTTCGTGATTGAAGCAGATGAATACGACTGTGCGTTCTTCGATAAACGTTCCAAATTCGTGCATTACTGCCCGCGCACGTTGATCCTCAATAATCTTGAGTTCGATCACGCGGACATCTTTGACGATCTGAAAGCGATTCAGAAACAGTTCCACCACCTGGTGCGCATCGTTCCGGGGCAGGGGAAAATCATCTGGCCGGAAAACGACGCCAATATTAAGCAGACGCTGGCGATGGGTTGCTGGAGCGAGCAAGAGCTGGTGGGTGAGCAAGGCCACTGGCAGGCGAAGAAACTCAACCCTGATGCTTCCCATTGGGAAGTGTATCTGGATGGCGAGCGTGTCGGCGAAGTGCACTGGCAGTTGGTTGGCGAACACAATATGCATAATGGGCTGATGGCGATTGCCGCTGCGCGTCATGTTGGTGTTACACCTGCGGATGCAGCGAAAGCACTGGATAGTTTTGTGAACGCCCGTCGTCGCCTGGAATTGCGCGGTGAAGAAAACGGCGTAACGGTATACGACGATTTTGCTCACCATCCAACAGCGATTCTGGCAACGCTTGCGGCACTGCGCGGCAAAGTAGGCGGAACCGCACGTATTCTGGCGGTGCTTGAGCCACGTTCTAACACCATGAAAATGGGGCTGAGCAAAGACGATCTCGCGCCATCTTTAGGTCGTGCAGATGAAGTGTTCTTGCTTCAGCCTCCGCATATTCCATGGCAAGTGGTAGAAGTCGCGGAAGCCTGCATTCAACCAGCGCACTGGAGTGCGGATGTCGACACGCTGGTGGATATGGTGGTGAAAACCGCCCTGCCTGGCGACCATATTCTGGTGATGAGCAACGGCGGTTTTGGTGGTATCCACCAGAAATTGCTGGATGGGTTAGCGAAGAAAGCTGAAAACCAGTAATGGAAAAACCCGCAAATGCGGGTTTTTTTAAAGGCGGTAAAATTCATTCGTAGGTCGGATAAGCAACGCGCCATCCGACATTATTTGGTGGATGACGCTGCGCTTATCCACCCTACAAATTCTGATGTCCTAACCCTGGGCTTCAGCCAGTTCACGCAGATAAGAGAAAATCTGACGATAAGATTTTGGCGGTTTGTTAGTGGCCTTCTCTTTCTGGGCGTTGCGGATCAATACGCGCAGTTGCTGGCGGTCAGCTTCTGGGTAAAGTCTTAGCACTTCGGTCATCGCGTCATCACCTTCTTCAACCAGACGATCGCGCAATGCTTCCAGTTTGTGGAACAGGGCAACTTGCTGGTTGTGGCGGTTTTTCAGTTTATCGAGCGCTACGCGGATTGGGTCCATGTCGCGCGAACGCATCATTTTGCCAATTAACTGAACCTGACGGCGACGGCCTTCTTTTTTGATTTTCTGAGCCAAATCAATCGCGGCACGCAAATCTTCATCAAGAGGGATTTTGTCGAGCGCGTTCTTGCCCAACTCCATCAGTTCCATACCCAGGCGTTTTAATTCCTCGGCATCACGCTTAATTTCGCTTTTACTGACCCAGATAATCTCATCATCTTCGTCTTCATTTTCGTCATCTGGGACGTCGTCGAGCCAGTCATCGGGCTGCTTAGTCATATTAGGCTCCTTAAAAAAAGTGGCTAATTCTACCAGTAAAGCCTGTTCACTGCGAAATTGTTCTGTTCTGGGTTAGACTTAATTCACTCACCTTACATTATGGCAGTAGCGATGAAAGTAAACACGCAAGTAGCACAACAACGTCAGGTTCTGGAACAAGCGGTATCTCAGGCGCTGGAATTGGCTTCCGCTCAGTCCGATGGCGCAGAAGTCGCCGTCAGTAAAACCACTGGTATCAGCGTAAGCACCCGATACGGTGAGGTGGAAAACGTCGAATTTAATAGCGATGGTGCGTTAGGCATCACCGTTTATCATCAAAACCGTAAAGGCAGCGCCTCCACGACTGACTTAAGCCCGGATGCCGTTGCGCGTACCGTGCAGGCGGCTTTGGATATCGCCAGATACACCTCCCCGGACCCATTCGCCGGTGTGGCAGAAAAAGAATTACTGGCCTTTGAAGCGCCAGATTTAGATCTTTTCCACCCGACAGAAATGGACGCTGACCGCGCTATTGAGTTAGCCGCACGTGCTGAAAATGCTTCGCTGAACGTCGATAAGCGCATCAACAATACCGAAGGCGGGAGCTTTAACAGCCACTACGGCATCAAAGTTTTCGGCAACAGCCACGGCATGCTGCAAAGCTATTGCTCCACACGCCACTCACTTTCCAGCTGCGTGATTGCTGAAGTGAACGGTGAGATGGAGCGTGATTACGCCTACACCATTGGCCGCGCGATGGAAGACCTGGATAGCCCTGAATCCGTGGGTATTGAATGTGCGCGCCGCACTTTAGCGCGCTTGTCTCCGCGTAAACTGTCTACTATGAAAGCTCCGGTGATGTTTGCAGCAGAAGCGGCGACAGGTTTGTTCGGTCACCTGGTGGGCGCGATTGCGGGTGGTTCGGTGTACCGCAAATCTACTTTCCTGCTGGATTCTTTGGGTAAACAAATCCTGCCGGAATGGTTGACCATTGAAGAGCATCCGCATCTGCTCAAAGGCCTGGCGTCTACGCCGTTCGATAGCGAAGGCGTACGTACCGAGCGCCGTGACATCATCAAGGACGGCATCCTGCAACAGTGGCTGCTGACCAACTATTCCGCACGCAAACTGGGCCTGAAAAGCACCGGCCATGCGGGTGGCATTCACAACTGGCGCATCGAAGGGCGCGGCCTGGACTTCGCAGGCATGCTCAAAGAAATGGGCACCGGTTTAGTGGTGACTGAATTGATGGGGCAAGGCGTGAGCGGTATCACTGGTGACTATTCACGCGGTGCGTCTGGTTTCTGGGTTGAGAATGGCGAAATTCAATATCCGGTGAGCGAAATCACTATCGCCGGAAACTTGAAAGATATGTGGCGTGAAATTGTCACAGTAGGTAGCGATATTGAGAAGCGCAGTAATATTCAATGTGGTTCAGTGCTGTTGCCGGAGATGAAAATCGCCGGTCAGTAAATTGGCAAAGGGTGCGACCTGCCGCACCCTTCTTATAATAAAGAGGTGATTGATTCATGCGAAAGCAACTGATTGCAATGTTGGCTGTATCGACCGTGTTATTTTCCGCAACGAGCATGGCGAAAGATGTGGGTGATGATATGGATATCATCGCGGAGAACTACAAAACCGTGTTGAAGACCGATAACGCGGCTGAGCTAAAAACCTCGCTCAACAATATGCGTACCGCAGCACTGGATGCGCAAAAAGGCACTCCCCCTAAACTTGAAAGCAAAGCCGCGGATAGCGCGGAGATGAAAGACTACCGCCACGGCCTGGATTTACTGGTCGGTCAAATCGATGGTGCGCTGAAACTGGCCAACGAAGGCAAAGTGAAAGAAGCACAAGCGGCGGCGGAAGAGTTTAAAACCACTCGTAATGCCTACCATAAAAAATACCGCTAAGCTGATACTGGTCCTTCCATTGAGGGCCTGAACATATCTGCATATCTTTATAAGGACATCTGATTTATGAAACCGATTCAAACGATTATTAAAAGTGCCGCTACCGTTTCGTTACTCGCGTTTAGCGTTTTTTCCGCCAATGCCCAAATTTTGCCAGTCGCGGGAGATTTCCAGGCCGATCATTTTTCTGCGAAAGTCGTTTCCGTTGATCAAAAAAACCATGTCGTGGTTTTAGAGGGAGAGAAGGGCAATAAAGTCTCATTCAACGTGCCAGAAGAAACCGGTACGCTGGCTAATCTGAAAGCGGGTGATGTTGTCGACACCACCGTGACACGCTCTGTTGCCGTCGCTTTTGATACCAATGTTGATAAAGCCGCGCCAACCGCTTCATCCACCAAAGGGATGGAGAAAGCCACCGAAGCAAGCCCGGAGCACGAAGCTTTCCGTCAGGTTAACGTTCAGCTTAAAATCAAACATATCGATCTGAAAAACAACACCGTGACCTTCGTCGGCCCTAAAGGGCAGGAGAAAGTGATTACTGTTGAAGACCCAGAAGTTCAGGCGCGTTTGAAAGAGATGAAAGTGAACCAAAGTGTCCGTGTGACCTACACCGACTCGATTAAAATCACTGCTCAGCAGGCTAAATAACTCGCCATGCGTTGAACCCCTCTTTCTGATTTTGGGGAGAGGGGAAATAACAGCAGCTTGCTAATCACTCATTCAAACAGTTCGGCATGGGTGCCTAAATCAGAAAAGGCAACAGTTCTGCTGGCTTCATCAACGTAATACACCAGTAAATAATCACCCCCAATATGCAGTTCTCTGTACCCGCTATATTCCCCCGTTAGAGCATGGTCGAAGTAATAAGCCGGTAAAGGATTACGTGAAGCAATAAGCCACATTGCCGCTGAAACAGCGTTCATGTCATGGCGGCCAGCTTTGTTGTAACGCTCCCAGGCTTTGCTAAATGATTTTGTGTGTTTTGTCTGATACGGCAGCTTCACCCGTTTGTTGTTGGCCATTATTCAGTGCGTCCATTTGCTCGTTTACATCGGAAAATCCACTTTTGCCGTTTTGAAGGATCTCTTGCGTTTCGCGCATGGCCTGAATCAGGCGAGGACTGGGTTTACGATTAATGTCGAATGGCAGGCCTTCATTAATCACCACTTGTTCGACAAAAAGCCGCAGTGCGGTGCTCATTGTCAGACCACAACTTTCGAGGATTTCGGTGGCTTTTTGTTTTGTCTGGCTGTCGATGCGAGTACGAATGACTGAGTCCATTATTGCCTCCTTTGTTTGAGTAGCTTCATTGTAGCTACAATTCGGACTTATTCAACTACGGCAAAGTCATCACCTGAAACCGTTCGCCTCAAACAGTCGTAACCATTTTACAAACTTTCCTCCCTCCGCCCACCGTCATAACTTCACTCTGCGGCATGTCTCGCAATCACCATTTTTCATTGATTGCCTGAATGCCTCCCCCTTAAAAGTTTCCGATAAAGTGTCCTGAAACCACATTTTCTTCACTGGTTCATAACCCATTTGTTGTTTTTTGACACAAAGACTGTGTGTTTTTTGATCTTAAGGCGGCGTGGTTTTGAGATCTTAATTACAAAATGAATCGAAATTTCTTTTTGAGTGAAATAATGTTTCATTTTATCGGCTTTCAGTGAGTAAATACTTCCGAATCGAATTAGTTCCACATCGAAACTATGGATATTAGGGAGTCTTAGGGATGCTGCATTTGAAACATGTTTTGCCAAAAATTTCGCTAGTTGCTACCGCTGTCGCGGCCACGATTTTGCTGAGCGGATGTGGCGATGACGCTGCCCCAACAGGCACCGTAACGCTGAAAACTGCGTTCAACCAATCCGAAAATAACCCACAATACAAAGCATTAGTCTCTTTCAGCGAAAAGCTGGAATCTGAAACTAAAGGCCGTTACAAACTCGAAATCCACCCGAATGAACTGTTAGGCGACCAGCGTGCATCACTGGAACTGGTGCAGTCCGGCGCAATTCAGTTGGCCGTAGTGGCGAACCCACTGGTCGAAAACTTCAATAAAAACTTCTCTGTTCTGGCGATGCCATACGTCTACGACAACCCTGAACACCAGCGCAAAGTGTTTACTTCTGGTGTGCTCGACAGCCTGTTTGCTTCCACTAAAGGAACCGGCTTTGAAGTGGTCACCGCGTATACCGCGGGCGCACGTAGCGTTTATACCAAAGGTGCCGCAGTCACCAGCCCGGCCGATATGAAGGGCAAGAAAATCCGTGTGATGCAGTCTGACACGATGATCAAAATGCTGAGCTGCATGGGCGGCACAGGCGTACCAATGGGGCAGGGTGAAGTGTACTCCGCCATCCAACAGGGCGTGCTGGACGGTGCTGAGAACAACGAAATTACTTACGCTGACCTCAAACAATACGAAGTGGCACCTTACTTCTCAAACACGCGTCACGTGATGGTGGCTGACTTGTTAGTGGCTAACGAAAGCTTCCTCGCCAAAATGGATGAAGCCGACCGCGAACTGTTCCGCAAATTAGCCAAAGAGAGCACCGTGACTCAATTTGAGCTGTGGGATAAAGCCCTTGATGGCGCGCGTCAAACTGCAAAAGATAAGGGTGCAACCTTTACCGAAGTGGATATCAAGCCTTTCCAGGAAAGCTGCAAGCCACTGCAATCTGCGATGTTAACCACGCCTGAACAAAAAGCGTTGTACGAAAAAATTCGTGAGCTGGCCAAGTAATTACCCATCCTGAAGTCGCTTGAGTAGAGAAGTTTAGGGGGATGTTTTCATCCCCCTTGGAGATTAAAATGAAAGTTGCTCAACCCGCCCCCGTGTCCACATCTGGTTTTTATTCGCAGCTGACGCGAGTAAAACAGGCCGTTGATAAAGTTGCGTCCTCACTGTGTATTCTGATTGTCGGTTTAATGACCTTGCTGGTGACCTGGCAGGTGGCCTCCCGTTATTTATTTAATAGCCCGAGTGCGGTTAGCGAAGTGCTGGCGCGTTATTTGTTTATCTGGCTGGTACTGATTGGTGGGGCTTATGTTTTTGGCCTGCGCGAGCATATGGCGATTACTTTTATGCGCGACAAAATGCCGCGTAAATTCCGCCTTTCACTGGAAATATTGGGTGAGCTTGCCACTTCTGTATTTGCATTGCTGGTGCTGACTATTGGTGGGTATATCGGTATGAACCGCCAGATGGCACAGCTTGATTCCGCCTTACAAATTCCTATCGGCATTATCTACATTGCGATCCCGCTAAGCGGCGCATTGACGCTGTTCTATTGCCTGTATAACCAATATGGGCTGTTCAGAAAGTTCTCTTCGAAACAAGATTGATTAGGTGTCGACATGGATATTGCGATTGTTGTTGCGCTAGTAATGTTTAGCGGTGTGTTAATTTTGCTGATGGCGGGTGCGCCAATTAGTATCAGTATCGGCATTTCTTCTTTTGCAGCGATGTTACTTATTCTGCCGTTCGATGGTGCGATATTAACTTCTGCTCAGCGTGTTTTTGTTGGCCTCGACTCCTTTGCCTTATTAGCCATTCCTTTCTTTATATTGGCGGGGAATTTAATGAACAATGGCGGGATAGCCATTCGTTTAATTAACTGCGCAAAAATGGTCAGTAATTTCTTGCCTGGCCCTCTGGCACAAACCAACGTGGTCGCCAACATGCTGTTTGGTTCCATCAGCGGTTCTGGCGTGGCCTCGGCGGCGGCAGTGGGCGGCATCATGTCGCCGATTCAGAAAAAAGAGAACTACGATCCCGCGTTTAGTGCCGCGGTGAATATCGCTTCTGCACCAACCGGTATGCTGATCCCGCCAAGCAACTCACTGATTGTTTACGCAACGGTTGCGGGTAGCGTATCGATTTCTGCGCTGTTTATGGCCGGTTACGTGCCGGGTATTCTCTGGGGCTTAGGCGTGATGATTGTCGCCGGGATAATCGCTAAACGTCGCGGTTATGTGGCTGACCGTTCAGCTGACAAAGGCCAGACGCTGCGTATTCTGTTTGATGCGATTCCAAGCCTGATGATGATTGTTGTGGTGATCGGCGGCATTCTGGGCGGCGTATTTACCGCGACTGAAGCGTCGGCAATTGCGGTGGTTTATTCGCTGGTGCTCGGCATTATTTATCGCAACATCAAACTGGACGATTTACCGCAGATATTCCTCGCGACCGCGAAAATGACCGCGATTGTTATTTTCATGCTGGCGGCGTCTTCTATCATGTCGTGGGTGATGGCGTTTACCAAAATCCCTGCGCTGATTGCTTCCGGCCTGCTTTCTGCGACTGACAGCTTTGTTGTTATTCTGCTGATTATGAATGTGGTATTGCTGCTGGTGGGTACCTTTATGGACCCAACGCCTGCGGTATTAATCTTCACCCCAATCTTCCTGCCAATCTGCATGCAGTTTGGCATGGACCCGGTGCAGTTCGGTATCATGATGGTGTTTAACTTGTCGCTCGGCACGATTACACCACCGGTAGGGCCAATCTTATTTACCGGCTGTAAAGTCGGGGATATTAAGATTGAGCGCGTGATTAAACCGTTGCTGCCGTTCTTCGCGGTGATTGCGATTGTTCTGATGATGGTGACGTATTTACCGGCTATCTCTATGGCGCTGCCACAGAGTATGGGTCTGGTAAAATAATAAAAAAATGAGCGGGGGAAACCCCGCTCAAAATTTAATTTAGAAGCTGTACTTTACCCCAACCATTGCGGCGGCGTCGTTATAGCCTTTATCGCCGACCTGAACGCCGACATTACCCCACAGATTCAGATTGTTATTCAGCTGGCCCTCAACACCGGTTTTAATTTCCCCGATATCGCGCGCACCACTCTGATAAACACTCTCGCCATCCATGCGGGTGCCGAAGTCCTGGGTGTTATGGATCCAGTTAACTTCCACAAACGGCTGGAAGGTGCGATTTTTACCGTCATCCACTTTGCTGTGGCCTTTCAGGTAAGTGCGCACACCCAGACGAGTCTGGATATTGTCGTCACCTTCACCGTTGACGCGCGTGCCGTTACTTTCACGGTGGTCGTCTGCCTTAACACCCATCCAGATAGCCTGTGCCTGAGGCTGGATATACCACTCATTCAGCGAACCCTGGCTGCCGGTATACTCGCCCAGTTTGTGGGTGTAACCCAGCTCAATGGAAGCGGTGATGCCGCTTGATTTGTAGGACTCGCCCTGAATATCCTGGCCTTTCACATCGTTGTTGAACCAGCCGTACTGCGCCCAGCTATCCACATAAGTACCCTGATGTGTTTCATCATTTTCATACCAGGTGGCGTAAAGCCCGGCGCTGTAACCATCCACAGAACCTTTGGAATGATAACCGGTAACACTGGAGTGGCTGTTGCTGCTGTTGTTGCCGTAACCGCCCATCGCCCCAAGGTGCAGACGTTGCAGGCCGTCGCCGCTCCACTGTGCCAGATCGCCGCCCAGTTGCACCACGTAACGGTTGCTTTGGGTTTTGAGCTGACCGCTGCTGTCTCTCCAGTTGTTATGCCCACCAACCTGACGTAACCACAGGCTGGTGACTTTCTGCTCGCCGGTCAGCGCATCGGTATATTGAGTTTCCCCTAAACGGTCATGCAGTCGGGTCACAAACATGGTGTTAGCTGCCGCCAGGTTAGCGGTATAGCTGGCTGATTCCGGGCGAACAGTCGGTGTGCCTTGCTGACCTGATTCTGACGGCGTTGGTGTTGGCGTTGGTGCTGGTGCTGACCGGTCAGGTGAAGTCAGTGGCGGTTGTGCTGGTGGCACACCCGGCGCAGGCTCGGTTGGCGGTGTGGTATCCAGACTTGTCAGATACCAGTTAGCGCCTTTTTTCACCAGGCTGTAATCATACGCGCCGGCAACAATACGCCCTGATTTGGTGAAGGTACCGTCAGACTGGCCTTTGACATCAACCACTTCGATGCCTTCAACCGTCTTCGCTCCGTGCCCACCGACATTGTTGATCTGCATAAAGGTGTTGCCGCTGGTATTACCGTTGACCAGCAGTTTGTCGGTTACGGAAGCGTCATCACCCAGTACGGTATTCATCACCAGAGTACCGTCCTGGCCATTCCAGTTATTGGCGGTCAGGGTGTGCCCGCTGGTCATTGGCGAGGTCGTTGGCGCGGCATAACGGATAGTCCCGGCGAGGTTAACATCGTCGACTACCGAATCCGCAGTCATATCCCAGCTACTGGATTTATCGATGTTGACGTCGGTTGGGTCAATCCAGCCGGTCAGATTTGCACCGTTACGCAGAGAAAGCGCAGTATTGTCTTTGGCGATGATATTACTGACTAGCTGTGCGCCGCCGTTGCTGCCATCAAGCACCAACTCGCCGCCATCGATATGGGTGTCACCTGTCCAGCCTGTTTTACCGGTCAGCGTCAGGGAACCGTCACCGGTTTTGGTCAGGCTGCCTTTTGAGGTGCCATCGACAATGTCACCGGCGTAGGTGGAATTGTCCGCGGTCGTCGCGTTATGGGTTGTCAGCGTTGCGCCGTTAAGCTGAACCTGGCCACCGGTTCCGCCAAGGCGATTCACCAGTTGGTTATTGCCGTTCAGATCAAGCACACCGCCATTGACGTTGACTTCATTGCTGGTAGCAATGCTATTAACTACATCAGTACGCAGAGAGCCTGCATTGACGATAGTTTTGCCGGTGTAGCTATTTTGGGCGGTTAAAATGGTGGTGCCAGCACCTTGTTGAGTCATCGATCCGGTGCCGGAAATCACACCAGACAGTGTGGTTTCCGCTGGGTTATTGATGACAAATTCGCTGTTGTTGAGGACATCACCAACCAGTGACCCCGCCGTAGTGCCATTACCCAGTTGCAGAGTGCCGCCGGTGATGGTGGTGCCACCGGTGTAGGTATTCTCGCCAGTCAGTACGGTTGTGCCGTTTAAGTTGGTGACCGTCCCCTTGCCTGAAACTTTCGGCGAGAACAGGTAGTTTCCTGAGGTATCTGAGTGGTTAAACACCAGCGCATTACTTGCATTGAGTAAATCAATTTTTGGTGTTTCCAGTGTGCCTGGAGCAGTCGCAGCAGACCCTTCTTCAGCACCGATGTAAATAGTGCTGCCATCACCCGCCACGTTGATGCCATTTCCAGCCACCACGCGGCCTTGATCTGCAACAACCAACGTTCCGGTACTTTCGGCTTCAGTGCCATCTTTGGAGCTAAAACCAATGGAAAGTGTGCGATTCGCGCCGAGATCCCAGCTTGAACCTGCGCCACTGATGGTTGCACTACCCGTCGATCCGGATGCTGCGGCAATGGCCCCACCATTACTGTTGATGGTGCCACCATCGGTAACGTTTAAGGTGCCGGTTCCGCTGCCACCCACACTTAATCCGCCACTGGTAATCGTGAAGTTTGAACCTTTTCCGCTGACGTTCACGGTGCCGTCGGCATTCTTACCATGTCCAACGGATGAGGCAGAATTGGAGGTCACTTTCCCACCGTTGGTGATGTTTAGTGTCCCGTTGCCGTTGGTCCCAACGGTGATCCCCGAGCTCGAATCCGCAGTGACAAATAAATGGGAATCGGCACCATCGACATTGACGACACCATTACCACTGTCGTTTTGCCCGATATTAATAAACATGGCGTACATATTGCCGCCGTTTTTAATATTCAGCGTGCCATCTCCGCTGCCGCCAACAGTGGTTGTTCCTTTGCCCGATGGGTCATTAGAGGAGGTGACACTGTCGTACCAGGTGCCGCCATCGACATCCACCGTCCCGCTGTCGCCATTATCGTAGCCCAGTACTGAACCAGTGATTCCACCAGACGTCTGCCCGGCGACAACAGTCTCACCTTGTTTGATAATCAGCGAGCCTGTTCCGTTCCTACCGACATATAAGGCGTCCGGATTTTCAGGAAGGTCAGCAAAGGTATCGTCTTTATTGATCATTAAAGCGTGAGCAGTAGTCGTACACAGCGAGGCTGCGATAAATAAGCCCAGCCCTTCGCGGGATACCGCTTTATAAATATATTTCATGCGTTTATTATCTCGGAATCTATTATTAATACTCTAATAGATTGGGATTCATTCCCATGTTTCTGGTTGCAATAAATACAATTTCTGGCTATATAAAAACGAGCGAAAGCCAGCATGTGAAGACGCTGTTTGCTTGGTTTTTATACAACTCGTTACCCGTTAATGTATCATTGCAGGTAGAGCGGTGGGAATTGAGCACCATTATTATTAATTTGAGTTAAGTGTAATTATTCAAGTTTCCCGAGAAGCCAAGAGAAATCATTAGCTATTACGGTCTGAATTTTTTGGCCATTTCATATAAAGTAACGACATTGTTTTTTAATGGTTATTATTGTTTAATTTATTGATTTTAAATGTATTTTATTTGTTTTTGAATGATGGGTTATTGAAGGGTAATCATTAAGTGGTGCTGTTAATACTCAAGCGGTTATCCTGATGTAAAATCTAGCGTCTGTTGATTTGACTTAAGTATTCTGTGGAAATGTTTATTTACATGAGGGGGGGTATTTCTCTGGAATTGTTGAATGAGAATCTTCTCACTATCTGTATTGAATGTTTATTCTTGTTTTTACTTTATATATCAGACTTGGAAAACAATAGTTTTATTGTGGGATAATGCTTTGGTGAAAACAAATTTGATCATGAAATAGACAAAAACGATTAATATCGTTGTTTTTTTGATCAGGTAAACCATAATCGATTATTTAATATTGAAGAATAGATTCTTATTTACCCTCTCGCTGTAACATCGCTGCGTTGTGATTGTTCTGATGATGGTGTACCAATCGTGATTCAGAGAACCCATTTTACAGCTTCTGAATAAACGTCTGAACGTTCTCTTTTCCCAACTGAAACGACAAAGACAACGACCTTTTCATCAATGACCAGGTAGACGAGGCGATTCGTCTGCTGACCTGAGTCTAATTATTAACATAATTTAATGTAATGTAAGCAAGGTACGATTCTGCCACTAACCCAACACTCAATCTCAATCACTCCCCAAAACAAAACCCACCCATAAGCCTTTCCAATAATTAACCGAAAACATCCCACACATCACAAATTTGCTCAAAAACTATCACTGCCACCAATAGATTCACCCTCACTAATCCGTGACTGAAATCACAATAACCCAGCGAATTATCGCGAATCGGGCACTTTTTGTGGCGCGTATCACTAATGCGGCTGCGATTTCCGTTTCGAAGTGGAAAACAACTCGCTACAAACCTTTAACCTCTGCCGATACCTTAAAAGCCTAACAGCGAAGAGGTACGCAGTGTGAAGAACGGAGCGGTAATGGTTAATGAAGCCGGGAGTACCGAGCAAACGCAGCTTACGGAACGGGTGCTGGCGTTTATCGATACGCTGCTAAAGAACAGAAACATCACACCGAACGCGGTGCAAGTTCAGATGTTGACGTCCCACGTTCGTGCCATGGCACATCGGTCACTGACCGGTGAGCCGCTACCAGAAGTCGAAGAGAGCCTGTTTGATGAAATCTCTGAAGATTCTCTGGTGATGGCAAAAGAGGTAGTGGAACAGTTTGGCAATCTGCCGGTTGAAGAGGCGTGGTTGCTGTCAGTGCATTTCGAAGTCGCGAAAGACAATCTTTGAATAATCAGGAGATAACGATGGAACAAATTACCGTAGTAATTGGCGACCGCCTGGGTAAAGGCCAAAAAGTGGCAGCAGGCATCGAAAAAGCGGGTGGCCGCGCCGTGGTTATTGCAGGCGTTGCCGCTGATATGAAACTGGGTGACGTGATGAAAGCGGAGAACGCCACATTCGGCATCTCCTTCTGCGGCAGTGGCGGTGCAGGTGCCATCACGGCACAAACCAAACACGGCTACAAAGCCAAGTACGGTATGCGCTCAGTGGAAGAGGGCGTCACCGCCATCAACGAAGGTAACAACGTGCTGGGCTTCGGCTTTATGGATAAAGAAGAGCTGGGCGAGCGCCTGGTTCAGGCCTGGGCCAAGAAGTACGGTAAGTGAGTATGAAAGAACACTTCTCCGAAAAGGTGAGAGTGAAAGGGCGCGGCGACACTAAAGCCAAAGCCTTTGCTGACGCCCTGAATCATGTTCAGGGCTCGGTGATGAAATCTTCTCCCCATATTTTGCTGCGCATTGAGCCACAAGATGTGCAGGTTGTTCAGGCGCGAGTCCAGGTGAAGAAAGAGGCCTTTTTGTTCTTCTTTCTCAAGCGCGAGAAACAATTGTTCAGCGTGGAGTTGGATGTTTCGGTCAATGTAACAGCCATTAATATGGACAAAGTAGACTTCATCCCCCAATAAAATCACACAGAAAGGACAGACTGATGTTCTTAATTATATTAATAAAATCGCTGATCATCGGCGGCCTGGTTGGCGTAGGTGTTGGCGCCGGGGCGGCACGTATGTTCCATGCGCCGACCACTCAAGGGATGGGCGCATTTCGTACGCTCGGTGAACTAAACTCTTGTGAGGGTGATCCGGCTTCACACTTCTCTTTTGGTCTGGGCTTCTTCTTTAACGCCTGGGCATCTTCCGTTGCTGCGGGTGCTTTCACGCAGGATGTTGACCACCGCATTATCCCTAACTGGGGTGCGGCCGCGTTAATGCTGAAAAACCGTAACGTTGCCCAAACCCTGCACGACCCGAAAAAGATGGCTTTCGCTTGCGGCATCATCGGCATGATTGTGGTCGCTTTCCTTAACTCCACAGCCTCTGCGGTTCCTGCGGCATTGCAGGTGACGGCGGTAAAAGTGCTGGTTCCGGCGGCTAACTTGCTGGTTAACACCGTGATGCCGGTCATTTTCTGGCTGGCAGCGATTGATGCCGGTAAGAAATCGGGCTTCTGGGCGACGATTTTCGGCGGCTGTGCGCAACTGATTATGGGCAACGCCGTACCAGGCCTGGTGCTGGGCATCTTGATTGGTAAAGGTGTTGAAGAGAGCGGCTGGAACCACGTCACCAAAGTGATGATGGTGGCGATTGTTGCGTTGTTTGTGCTGAGCGGTTTCTTCCGTGGCTTCGATATGAAAATGATCGAATCCTTCCATCTGACCGTGCCGAACTGGCTCGATCTGATTCACAACTCGCTGAGCGGAAAATAAGGAAGCTGTGATGGAAGAAAATAAAGGTTTTTGGTACGCCGACTGGTCTTTCCCGATTTTTGTTGGCCTGCTTTCTTCCGGCGTGTTCGCCGGGACACACATGTACTACCTGTACGGTATCGGCGCATTTAACGAAGTGGCGTTTGTTTCCATGCTGCGCGCCGGGATTGATACCGGCGTGTATGGCGCGGTGGCGGCGTTCGGTGCCAGCTTCCTGTTTGCGCGCATTATTGAAGGTTCGCTGGTCGGTATTCTGGATATCGGCGGCGCGATTCAAACCGGTGTCGGGCTAGGTGTGCCAGCTCTGTTGCTGGGCGCGGGGATTGTCTTCCCGGTAGCCAACTTTGCCGCATCACTGGTGACGGGGCTGGCGATTGGCGTGGCGATTGGTTATGTGATTATTCTGGCGCGTAAATTCACCATCAACCAAAGCAATTCCACCTACGGCGCAGACGTGATGATGGGCGCGGGTAATGCCTCCGGTCGCTTCCTGGGGCCGTTGATTATCCTCAGTGCGATGACCGCATCTATTCCAATCGGTATCGGTTCGCTGGTGGGTTCTCTGCTGTTTTACTTGTGGAACAAGCCGATCACCGGTGGTGCAATTTTGGGTGCGATGCTCCTGGGGGCGTTCTTCCCGATTGCTTTGTAGCCCAGTGGTGGATGACGCTGCGCTTATCCACCCTACAACATCATTCGTAGGGCGGATAAGCAACGCGCCATCCGCCAGTAAGGAGAAAACCATGTTTGATTTAATCCTGCGCAATGCGTGTCTGGTGGACGATACGGTTATCGACATCGCGTTGAAGGATGGAAAAATTGCCGCGCTGGGTGAATTCAGCGGCGAGGCAAAGGAAGAACGCCAGTTCAACGGCGAGTATTACGTCAGCGCAGGCTGGATTGATTCTCACGTTCACTGCTACCAAAAATCCCCGATTTATCACGACGAACCCGACAGCATCGGCATCAACACTGGCGTGACAACCGTGGTGGATGCCGGAAGTACTGGCGCTGACGATATTGACGACTTTTACGCGTTAACGCGCAAGGCGGTGACAGAGGTTTACGCGATACTGAACATCTCCCGCGTTGGGTTGATTGCGCAAAACGAACTGTCAGACATGGCGAATATCGACAAAGCTGCGGTGCGTGATGCGCTACAGCGCCATGAAGGTTTTATCGTCGGCATTAAAGCGCGTATGAGCAGCAGCGTGGTGGGGGCCAACGGCATTAAACCACTGCAACGTGCCAAAGAAATCCAGCGTGAAAACGGTGATCTGCCGCTGATGGTGCACATTGGCAACAACCCGCCGGATCTCGATGAAATCACCGATTTACTGACCACGGGCGATATCATCACCCATTGCTACAATGGCAAACCTAACCGCATTCTGACGCCAGCAGGCGAATTACGCGCCTCGATTGCCAGTGCGATTGCGCGCGGCGTGCGTCTGGATGTCGGCCACGGCACCGCGAGTTTCAGCTTTGAAGTGGCGAAAATCGCCATCAGCAAAGGGATTTTGCCACACACTATCAGCTCCGATATTTACTGCCGCAACCGCATCAATGGCCCGGTACATAGCCTGGCGGTGGTGATGTCAAAATTCCTCTCGATAGGCATGTCGCTGCCACAAGTGATTGATTGTGTTACCTCTCATGCCGCCGATGGCCTGCGCCTGGCAAATAAAGGGCGTTTGACGGTTGGCCTCGATGGTGATCTGACTATCTTTGCCAAACGCCGCCAGCCGACAGTATTTACCGATTCCGAAGATCAGACGCTCGCAGGTGAGCAGTTGCTGGTCGCATTGGCCGTCGTTCGCGCTGGTCAGTGGTTTACAACCGAACAAGGGGAAGAAGAACATGTCTTCGATTTATGAAAAATACAATCTAAAACAAGTGATTAACGCATCTGGCCGTATGACGGCGCTCGGTGTTTCTACCCCGCGTGCGGAAGTGGTCGATGCGGTCACTAATGGTATGAATCATTATTTTGAGATGAAAGACCTGGTGAACAAAACCGGGGACTACATCGCAAATCTGCTGGAAGTGGAAGGGGCGACGGTTGTCTCTTGTGCCTCGGCGGGAATCGCACTGTCCGTAGCGGCGGTACTGGTGAAAGACAACGCCTGGCTGATTGAAAACCTGCACGCTGCACCACTAGAGAACAACGAGATCGTGCTGCCAAAGGGCCACAATGTGAACTTCGGCGCACCGGTTGGCACCATGGTCAATCTCGGTGGTGGCAAAGTTGTGGAAGCGGGTTACGCCAACGAATGTTCGGCCGATCAACTCGCTGCGGCGATTTCCCCGCGCACCGCTGCCATTCTGTATATCAAATCGCACCACTCAGTGCAGAAAAGCATGCTCAGTGTGGAGCAAGCCGCTGTGGTAGCCCGCAAACATAACTTACCACTGATTGTTGATGCGGCTGCCGAAGAAGATTTGCAGTGCTACTACCGTGCGGGTGCGGATCTGGTGATTTATAGCGGTGCCAAAGCCATTGAAGGGCCAACCAGCGGGCTGGTGATTGGCAAGGCGCAATATGTTGAGTGGGTGAAACTGCAAACCGGCGGCATTGGTCGTGCCATGAAAGTGGGCAAAGAAGGCATCCTCGGTTTGACCTGCGCCATTGAACACTATTTAACGGCGGCTAAAGAGAGCGGGGCGCAAATGGTGGAAAAAATGTCGCCATTTATCGACAACCTCAACACCCTTGATGGCATCAGCGCGCGCGTGGTGTGGGACGCCGCTGGCCGTGATATTGCGCGTACGGAAATCAAGTTCGACGAAGCGGTGATTGGTACCAGCACCAGTGAACTGGTGAGTGCGCTTAAGCAAGGCGAGTATGCGATTTTCTTCCGTGGCTACAAAGCCAACGAAGGCATTATTGAAGCTGATGTACGCAGCGTTAGCCCGCAGCAGTTAGAAATTGTTTATCACTGCATTAAAGCGTTGGTCAGCAAGGAGAAACAGGCATGAAATTAGCCCCGAATTTTTACCGTGATCGTGTTTGCCTGAATGTGCTGGCGGGTTCGAAAGAGAACGCTAAAGAGATTTATGACGCGGCAGAAGGCCACGTCTTAGTCGGGGTACTTTCCAAAAACTATCCCGATATTGCTAGTGCCGTTGCGGACATGCGTGAGTATGCGGCATTGATTGAAAATGCACTGTCTGTTGGCCTTGGCGCGGGCGATCCGAACCAGTCGGCGATGGTCAGTGAAATCTCCCGTCAGGTACAACCGCAGCACGTAAACCAGGTGTTTACCGGGGTTGGCACTTCTCGTGCGCTGCTTGGGCAAAGCGAAAGCGTGGTCAATGGCCTGGTTTCGCCAACCGGCACGGTTGGCATGGTGAAAATCTCCACCGGCCCGCTGAGTTCGGGCGCACCGGACGGCATTGTGCCTGTCGAAACCGCGATTAAATTGCTGAAAGATATGGGCGGCAACTCAATCAAATATTTCCCAATGGGTGGTCTGGAATGCCGCGAGGAGTTTGTAGCGGTTGCTGCTGCTTGTGCGAAGCATGATTTCTGGCTCGAACCAACCGGCGGTATTGATCTCGAAAACTACGAGGAGATCCTCAAGATCGCGCTGGACGCGGGTGTCCGCAAAATCATTCCGCATATTTACAGCTCGATTATTGATAAAGCGAGCGGCAATACGCGTCCGCAAGATGTGCGTACCTTGCTGGAGATGACGAAGAAGTTGGTTGGCTAACACCACCCTCACCCCGGCCCTCTCCCTGAGGGAGAGGGAGAATACCGGACAGTCCCCTCTCCTGGGGGAGAGGGTTAGGGCGCCACATTCGTTAACTCTCAGCCATAATGGAAAGTATCTTTTAACGAAAGGAAACGGCAGTGAGATTCCCGAACCAACGTCTGGCCCAATTGTTTGAGATGCTACAAAACGAAACGCTGCCCCAGGATGAACTGGCGCGGCGCTTATCTGTTTCTACTCGCACGGTGCGCACTGACATTACCGCCTTAAATGCGCTGATGGCCGGGCATGGTGCGCAATTTGTTCTGAATCGCGGCGCAGGCTACCAACTCAATATTGCCGATACAGCCCTCTATCAGGCGCTGGTGCAGCAGCCTTCGCGCCAGTTGCGTATTCCGCGTAACTCGCCTGAGCGGGTGCATTATCTGGTGGCGCGCTTCCTGACCTCTGCATTCTCTTTAAAACTCGAAGACCTGGCCGACGAGTGGTTTGTGAGCCGCGCGACGTTGCAAAGTGATATGGCAGAAGTGCGTGAATGGCTGGCGCGCTACAACCTGGTAATTGAAACTCGTCCGCGCCACGGTATGAAGTTGTTTGGTAGTGAAATGTCGGTGCGCGCCTGCCTTACTGAACTGCTCTGGCAATTGAGCCAGGAAGACAGCGACAACCCGCTGTTAACCGAAGAAGCATTGAATGCTGGGGTGCCAGAACAACTGGCAGCGGAACTACACAACTGTTTTACGCGCTGTCGAATCCGGCTGACGGATGAAGGCGAGCAGTTTATTCGTTTGTACTGTGCTGTTGCAGTGCGTCGTATTAGCGAAGGCTACCCATTGCCGGAGTTTAGCGCCGACGATGTCGACGAAGCTGTACGTGAAGCCGCGCGGCAAATCACCGCGTTGTTACAGACGCTGGCCGGTAAACCGCTCTCTGAAGCTGAAGAACAGTGGCTGCAAGTGCATATCGCTTCACGTCAGGTACAAGAAGTAGCTCCGAGCGCCATTAGTGCCGACGATGACGAAGCGCTGGTGAACTATATTCTGAGTTTTATCAACAACAACTATAACTACAACCTACTGAGTGATAAGCAGTTACACGCGGATTTGCTCACGCATATCAAAACTATGATCACCCGCGTGCGTTATCAGATAAACATCCCTAACCCGCTGCTTGGCAACATCAAACAGCACTATCCCATGGCGTATGACATGACGCTGGCGGCGGTGTCGAGCTGGGGGAAGTACACGCCTTTTGTGATCAGCGAAAACGAAATTGGTTTCCTGGTGCTGCATATCGGTGTCGGGCTGGAGCGCCACTACAACATTGGCTATCAGCGTAACCCGCGTGTGCTGCTGGTTTGCGATACCGGTAATTCCACGGTGCGCATGATTCAGGCGATGTTGCTGCGCAAATATCCGCAAATCGAGGTCAGACGTATCATTTCGCTACGCGACTACGAACAGCTCGAAAGCGTTGAGGAAGATTTTGTTATCTCTACCGCCAGAGTTACCGATAAAGCAAAGCCTACCGTGGTCGTCGCCCCGTTCCCGACGGAGTACCAGCTAGAACAGTTGGGTAAGCTGGTGCTGGTGGACAGAACGCGCCCGTACATGCTGGATAAATTCTTCGATGCCAGCCATTTCCGGGTGATTGACGAGCCAATGACACAGCAGGAGTTGTTCCGCACGCTCTGCCAGCAGCTTGAGCAAGAGGGCGTTGTCGGAGCTGAATTTTATCCGTCAGTGGTCGAACGCGAAGCGATTGTTAGTACCGTGTTGGGTGAGGGCATCGCGCTTCCGCACTCATTGGGGCTGATGGCGAATAAAACCGTGGTCTATACCGTGCTTGCGCCGCAGGGCATCAGTTGGGGCGATGAAACAGCACACGTCATTTTCTTACTGGCAATCAGTAAAAGCGAGTACGAGGAGGCGATGGCGATTTACGATCTTTTTGTCACTTTCCTGCGTGAAAGGGCGATGCCGAGGCTGCGTGATAGCAAGAATTTTGAGGAGTTTAAAGCGGTGGCGATGGATTGTTTGAGCCGGTTTTAGCGGGGAAATTCCCTCTCCTGGGGGAGAGGGTTAGGGTGAGGGCAGAAATTACTTCAGAATCGTAAACGCAGTCGTCACATGCTTAACGTCACTAACCCGGCTGGCAATATCTGCCGCAGCCTTGGCTTCCCGCTCGGTCACCAGACCTAACAAGAACACTTCGCTATTCTCTGTCGTGACTTTCACACTGGTTGATTTCACCTGGTCGCTTGCCAGCAATTGCGAACGCACTTTAGTGGTAATCCAGGTATCTGATGAAGCGGTACCCAGGCCGATTGGCGCCATTTGGCGGATTTCGTTGTACACCTCGGTGGTGCCATCAACGCCCAGCGCAATTTGTTTGGCTCGGGCTGCGAGTTCAGTATTTGGTGCCTGGCCGACTAACAGGACTTTGCCCTGATAGGTAGAGACATTAATTCGTGCTTCTTTCTTGATTTGTGCGTCTTTGTTCAGAGCGCTACTGACGTTCAGCTCCAGCGTGCCATCGTCAACCTGAGTACCGACTGTGCGCGGATCTGTCGCAGTTTTCGTGGCGACAGCAGCGGTACCCACTACTGCAGCAGCAACACAACCTTGTAGAAGTAACGCAGTAATAAGGACTGCAAGTGGCTTATAGGCCTTCATCTGTACTCCTTAATCGTCCTGGTGAGGGAATAACGTATTATCAATCAGATCGCACAAGCAGTTTACCGTCAACATGTGCATTTCCTGAATGCGCGCGCTGCGATGAGAAGGGATGCGAATTTCAACATCCTGTGGCCCTAATAAACCAGCCAACTCCCCGCCGTCATAGCCAGTCAATGCCACGATAGTCATATCACGCGTCACGGCGGCTTCTACCGCTTTGACGATATCACGACTGTTGCCGCGGGTTGAAATCGCGAGCAGGATGTCGCCGGTATGACCAAGCGCACGTACTTGTTTCGCATACACTTCATCGTGTAAACGATCATTTGTGATAGCGGTTAAGACCACATTATCGGCGTTAAGTGCAATGGCAGGTAAACTCGGGCGCTCGGTTTCAAAGCGGTTGATCATACTGGCGGCAAAGTGCTGGGCGTTAGCCGCAGAGGTGCCGTTACCACAGCACAGAATTTTATTGCCATTGAGCAGTGACTGAACCAGTGTCATTGCTGCACGGGAGATAGCATCTGGCAGAGCTTCAGCTGCGGCAATCTGGGTTTGAATACTTTCCGTGAAGCAGGCTTTGATTCTTTCGAGCACGTTTATTTACCTGGTTACTTTAAAAATCTGCGGTGAACGCGTTGGTTAACCACTCTATTTCATTGCCGGTGAAGGCTAACACATCGAAACGGCAATCCACAGTATCAAAACTTCCTGATGTGCCGGCCAGCCAATACCGGGCAGCCTGTAATAACTTTTGTTGCTTACGTGGTGTGACGCTGGCGGCGGCATCACCAAAGTGGTTAGAGCGCCGGTAGCGTACTTCCACAAAGACGATAACGGTGCCGTGTCGCATGATGAGGTCGATTTCGCCACCGCGAGAATGCACGTTGGCGGCCATGAAACGCAGTCCTTTGCGTTCAAGAAAATGGCGCGCCGCTAATTCGTAGCGCGCGCCAGTTTGTTGACGTGTCAGGACGCGGGAACGATTTGACCCTGACTGAATTGCAGCCAATTTAACTTCCTGTTAATGACACAATCTGGATTTGAAGACAGCGTACCTGTGTTGCCATTGACCTGATAACCCGGTACCTGGCGGATTTGCGAGAAGTGATTTGCCAGAGACCAGGCATCGACACCCATCGCGTACAGACGCGCCAGCGAGTAATCGTTATGCACGCTGCTCAGCGCCTGCTGCATCATCGACGGGTTGTTACCGGCAAGCATTGGGATTTCACTGAACTGCAAACCATCCATTTCCAGACGGAAATCCGGGCCGTTCACGCCCTGTGAGCTGCGCGAGCTGGCATACAGTTGCGCTGGACTGCGGCTTCCGGTACGCATGGCAATCATCGGTTTGATCAACGCGACTTCATCTGGTGTTGCCACGATATAAGCTGCATCAACGCCGCCGGAGGTGCCTGCGGTAATTTGTGCGTCAGTTGGTGGTGGTGGGATAGTCAGCCCGCCGATGGTCACACCTTCCGGTTGAGCGGATGCTGGGGTGACTGGAGAACCTGTTAATGCGATGCCAGAACCGCTATTAATGCCTTGTTTGAGTTCGGCAACGGAGCCAAATTTCTGTTGCAGAACAGTACCGCCACCTAACTTCATCCATTCTTCAGCGAAGGCCTTAGTGACGCGATCACCCAGCGCATTGCGCGGGACCAATAACAGCGGTGCACGATGGCCTTGTTGCCAGATATGGCCAGCTGCATCACGGGCTTCATCTTCTGGCGACAGTGCGAAGTAACAGATATTGGCACGATTCTGTACTTTCTCTGGCTGGTTGAGCGCCAAAATGTTCAGTGGCGAAGTACTGTTTGCTAACTCATCGACATTGTTTTTCAGCAACGGGCCGACAACGATAGTCGCACCATCGTGCTGGGCTTGCGCCAGTATCTGTGCCAGTGGCTGCGTGGTGGTGTCGTAGACTTTGATTTCAGCGGATGGATTCGCTGGAGCCGCTGCTGCTGACTGTACTTGTGGTGCAGATTGCGGCACTGGCGTTGGTTGTGCAGCATCTGCCGCTGGCTGTTGCGTTAAGTCATCAACCGATGCGGCTGACGGGCTCGTCACCATGTTGGCATCAGTTGGCTGCGGTAAGGCAGCCTGGGTGGTATCGACAGGTTGTGCGTTAGTATCTGGAGTTGTGGCTGGGGCCGTAGATTGCGCCACCGGAGCCGAACCCATGTTTTTCGCCGCTTCAAAACCCTGTTGAATCGTGCGACCAAAAACCGCCGCCTGGCCGCTTAATGGCAGCAGAAGGGCAATTTTGTTCGTCGAAGCCGCTTTGTAGTTCTGCATATTGCTTAACTGAGTCGGCAGCGTTTTTGCACCCGGATTCTGCGGGTAACGCGTTTGCCAGTCTTTAATACCGGCTTTCAGCATTTCAGGATCGTTACGGTTGTCATTCCACACGCGTTGCAGATCCAGCCAACCTTGCAGCGTGTTTTCGTCAGCATTGATGACCAGTGAATTCATCTGCTCTGGCGTCATCTGAGATAATGCCTGCCAGGTACCGTCGATATTTTTCTGATGCGCAGGGCCGGTCAAGATAGGCTCCTGGGCAATATAAGCACGCAGCAGCTCCAGCGACGCACGATTCTGGCTGGCGTCGATAACAGACTGGTAATAGCGGGCCTGCTGGTTTTTACTCAATTCTGCCGGATTGATTTTGGCGAGCGCGGCGTTCGCGGCGGCGTAATCTTTCTGCGCGACTCTGATTTCAGGCACCAGCAGCTGTTGTTCACGACGCTGTTCGTCATTCATCTCTTTGGGTAGCTGGTTGTAGAGATCAACGGCTTGCTGAGTTTTGCCTTCTTTTACCAGCGCATGAATGGCGAGTAATTGCCAGGTGGTCTTGCTATCATCAGCGCTCTGCTGCATTTGCTGCAGGTAATACGCTGAATCGGCAGTCGCTTCGCCCTGCATATGCGCGGTCGACTGGTCTGGTGCTTTAGTAGTAGTACAGCCGGCAAAGAACAGCGCGGCCAGCACAACCGGCAGACAGCGCCCGGCTTTAGAACGAATAAATTTAGACGGTACCATTCTGTATCCAGTGTAATTTTTATCTCAGTGTTCAATATTAAATCGGCAATACGGATGAAACAATGAAACAACTCGAATCGGCGGCTATTTCTGCCAGCACGCTCTACATCGTTCCGACACCCATCGGTAACCTCGGCGATATCACACAGCGGGCGTTAACCGTGTTGCAAAGCGTTGACCTGATTGCCGCTGAAGATACTCGCCATACCGGTTTACTGCTGCAACATTTCGCCATTAATGCGCGATTGTTCGCATTGCACGATCATAACGAGCAACAAAAATCAGAAACTTTGCTGGCTAAGCTAAAAGAAGGGCAAAGCATTGCGTTAGTTTCTGATGCAGGAACGCCATTAATTAACGACCCTGGTTATCATTTGGTACGAACTTGTCGCGAAGCGGGTATTCGCGTGGTTCCGTTGCCAGGCCCATGTGCCGCCATTGCTGCATTAAGCGCGGCGGGTTTACCTTCCGACCGCTTCTGCTATGAAGGTTTTCTGCCTGCCAAATCTAAAGGCCGTCGCGACGCACTCAAAGCGATTGAGCAAGAACCGCGTACGCTTATCTTCTACGAGTCTACACATCGCCTGCTCGATAGTTTAGACGATATCTGCGCTGTGCTCGGTGAATCGCGCTATGTGGTGCTGGCGCGTGAGTTGACCAAGACCTGGGAATCGATTCACGGCGCGCCGATTGGTGAGCTGGCGGCGTGGGTTAAAGAAGATGAAAACCGCCGTAAAGGTGAAATGGTGCTGATCGTCGAAGGCTTTAAAGCGCCAGCCGATGACGCACTGCCAGCCGATGCACTGCGCACGTTGGCACTGTTGCAAACCGAACTGCCACTGAAAAAAGCAGCGGCTCTGGCGGCTGAAATTCACGGCGTGAAGAAAAATGCGCTGTATAAATATGCGTTAGAAAACAGCGAGAAGTAACGTTTTTCGAGAAGCCTCGCACTTTCTTGTTACAGGTATCCCTGGCAGCTATAGTCCTTCAGCTTTGGAACGTGTATTTGATGTGGCTGGGACTACCGATATTTTCGGCGTGCCAGCAGGTTTTGTCGGATGTCGCTACGCTAATCCGACCTACACGACCGTAGGGTGGATAAGCGAAGCGCCTCCACCATTTACACCAGAACCACCTCTAATCCACTCTTTTCCAACTCAATTTTATCTTCCCTGCTAATGCTGTCATCGGTGATGATGCAGTTGATTTGTTTAATCGGCAGCACCTGGTTAAAGCCACGGCGGTTAAATTTACTGGCGTCCAGTACGGCCACGACTTTATGCGCAGCAGATGCCATCACCGCGCTGATGGAATAACCTTCGTTAAAGGTGGTGATTCCGTTAGTCATATCCATGCCATCGGCACCAACGAACATGATATCGGCACTGATCCCCTGCAAAGAGTGTTCGGCGAGAGTGCCGTGCATGGAGTGCGTTTTGTGGCGCACCGTGCCGCCACAAACCACCAGGGTAATGTCTTTATTGTCGGATAACGCGAAGGCTGCCGGTAGGCTGTTGGTAATCACGGTGATATTGGCTTTCTTGAGCAGCGCTTCAGCGATCAGCAACGTGGTGCTGCCACTGTCGAGGATGACTGTCATGCCGTCTTTGATCATGCTTGCAGCTGCATCGGCAATGCGCTTTTTAGGATCTTTGGCGAGCTGATAGCGATCTTCAAGCATCACTTCCACGTTTTCGGCTTCCATCAGGCTGCTGCCGGGACGCGCCGCCCCACCATGAAAACGCGTGACTAATCCCTTTTCTTCCAGCATTCGCAGGTCTGCCCGGATAGTGACCTCTGAGATACCAAAGGTATTCGAAAGGTCTAGTACCAGTACGCTGCCCTGTGAATTGACCATGTCGACTATTTTGTTGCGTCTTTCAAACGAGTTCATCTTAATTTGCCTAATAATTAACTCTACTCAGTGTAAACGAAAGAGATATGAAAGAGTAACGATGAATTTCGAAAGAATCTATGATGTGGCGAGAGTAACACTTAGGGCGGATAACTCATTACGCTATCCGCCGCTGTTGAGAGGTTTAGCTGAGTTTAAGCATAATTTTGCCATTCATCGGTTTGCCATCCAGCGCTTTCACGGCGGCAGCATAGCTTTCTGGGTTACCGGAATGGGCAATCAGGGGTTCAAGCTGGATTTTTTTCTCAGTCAGCAACCGCGCTGCGGTTTGCCATTCAACCCCAGGCCATGGAGCGGAGTAGTTCATCCAGCTCCCGGTGATAGTCAGCTCTTTACGCAAAATCTGCCCGAAAAGATCGGCGGGTAAATTGAGATCGTGATGGAGTGTGCCAATCAGCGCGAGTTGCGCCCGTGCGCCTGCGATATCGACCGACAATGCCACGGTTTGCGGCGTTCCAGCGGTTTCCAGCACCAACTGATCGAAGCGTGTTTCGTACATCGACTGGCGAATTTCCGCGCCGCTCATTTCTTTACTGTTGAATACTTGGGTGGCTCCCAATTTTTTAGCCAGCTCCAGCTTTTCAGGGTTGATGTCGATGGCGGTAACTGAGCTTGCTCCCAGCGCCGCTGCACACTGTAGCGCCAGCAGGCCAATGGTACCTGCACCAATCACCACCACGTTTTTCCCTTCACAACCGCCGACTAAATGAAAAGCGTGTAACCCCACGGTTATTGGCTCCAGGAACGCCCCATCATCAAGCAGCATGGCGTCAGGGAGTTTGAAAATATTCTTACGCTTCATCACGATATATTCAGCGTTGCCACCGTCGCTGCGTGAGCCGACGAACGAATAACTTTTACACAGTGAAAAAAAACCGCGCTGGCATTCAGGGCATGAGAAGCAGGGCAAAAGTGGAACACAGGCCACCGCATCACCTGCTTTTAAATCGTCCACGCTGTGACCCCATTGTTCCACCAGGCCGCTAAATTCGTGGCCAAGAGTGATGGGATAAAAATGCGCGCCATCGTGGAAAACGCGGGGAATATCGGAACCACATAACCCAGAACAATGAATGCGCACCAGCACTTCGTCGTCGGCTTGCAACTGAGGCATCGGGCGTTCTTCAACGCGAACATCGCCCTCAGCATAGATGACCACTGATTTCATAACAGACTCCAGAAAGAAAGCGGGGAGCCTTAGCTCCCCTCAGGCTGATGACAAACTTCTTCGTAGGTCGGATAAGCGTAGCGTCATCCGACACCACTGGCGTAAATGGTGGATGACGCTAACGCTTATCCACCCTACAAAGCACATTTATCACCTTTGAGATTTACGAAGCGGAATTCACCGGCTGGCTGGCGGCGAGTTGGGCTTTTTCCTGCGCCACAAAGTTGCGCGCACGGCGCCAGGTGAGAAGGACACCAGTGAAATAAATGGCACCAATCACGCAGAACCCGACCACGTTTTGCCAGGTCAGCAGCTGGATTAACAGCCAGGTAATCGGTGAGCCGCCCTGGTCCATCGATGCCACCATTCCACCCGCCTTGAGCGCGCCAGCATTGGCAGCCAGTTGCGTATGCAGGCCGATGGTTTGTGTCGCAATCCACAGCGTGATAGCCATGATGATGGAACCGGAAATCAGCGTGCGGAACAGGTTGCCCTGGTGTACCGCGACCGCCATTGCAACAAAGAAACCGATGGTCGCGAGGTCACCAAATGGCAGCACCTGGTTGCCCGGTACCAGCACGGCGATAAGAATGGTTAACGGGATGAAGATCAGGCTAGCGGAAACTACCGACGTATGGCCGAGCAGCAGCGCTGGGTCAAGGCCGATCAAGAATTCCTGGCTGCCGAACTTCGCCTGTAGACGTTTACGGGCATGTTTCGCGATAGGCGTCAGACCGTCCATGATTGGCTTGATCACACGTGGCATCAGCAACATCACCGCCGCCGTTTTCACCGCTAACTGGAGTACGCCTTTTGCGTCGTAGCCTGCCAGCACGCCAATCACAATCCCCATAATAAAGCCGACGGTGACCGGTTCACCGAATGGCCCAAAGCGTTTCTGGATATCGTCTGCGCTGAAATGAATACGGTTCAGACCGGGAATTTTTTCAATAATGGTATCAACGAGCACCGCGATCGGCCCAAGGTACGCTGAGGAGCCGTGCGGAATGGCTATCCCATCAAGCTCGAAATAATCGCGCGTGTCTTTCGCAAACCAGTCGCCCAGTTTGTAAACGAATGCTGAGTGAACCACCACGCCCAGAATCCCCAGCCAGTAAGAACCGGTTGCCAGATGCACCAGCGCACCGGTAAAGGTCATATGCCAGATATTCCAGATATCGACGTTCACCACGCGCGTCATGCGAGTTACCAGCATCACGACGTTTACGGCGATGGCAATTGGAATCGCGACCAGCGCAATTTGCGAAGCCCAGGTCATTGGCGACGAACCAGGCCAGCCGACATCAACAACATGCAGGTTGATCTGGAATTGCTCCGCCATAGCTTTCGCCGCCGGGCCGATAGAGTCCAGCATCAGGCCGATGACCAACCCGATACCGACAAACCCAATACCAATATGCAGGCCGGATTTGAAGCAGTCTCCGAGTTTCATTCCCAATAGTTTTGAGAAGATGATGATAACCAGCGGCAACATCACGGTGGGGCCGAGGTCGAGGATGTAACGCATGATTTCGCTAAACATGGCTCTACTCCGCGAGGATGGTCAGGATTTTTTGCTGCAACGCTTCGATACCCACACCGGATATAAACGGCATTCCATGAACCACCGGAATATCGCCGAAAGTACGGTCGACGCGCGCGGTGGTGCAAATCAGGTCTGCGCCATCCATGTAGGTTTCGATTTCAGTGACCCGGCACTGCACTAAATCAAGCTGGATATTATGTGCTTCGCATAACTCTTTGATTTCTTCCGCTGCCATTGTTGAGGTCGCAACGGCACCGCCACAGGCAACAATTACTTTACGTTTCATAGGGTATCTCCGTTTTATTATGCTTACGAAACCGCACTCATCTGCGGTTCGAGAAGGGTGTTGCGGAATAACTCGCCCAGTTGCGACGGCGGTGCGGTGAGCAACGCCTCCATCACTTCCGGATTTTGTAGTTCACCAAACAGGCGCTTCAACAGCTTCAGCTGCGCCGCAGGGTTTTCGACAATCAGGGCAATAATCAACGTCACCGGAATATCGTCGTCGTCGTCGGCACGCTGAAAACGCACCGGTTCGTCAGGACGAATCAAATAAAGCGCCGGAGATTTAGCGTGCTGTGCCTCGCAGTGCGGGATTGCGACAGCATGATGTTCCAGGTCAATGCCGGTAGGAAATGTGGCTTCTCTTTCCAGCAGCGCCAAAGGATAGCTGTCGTGCACCACCCCTTTGGCGAGCATCTCTGCACCGATGTGTTTTAACGCTTCATCGCTGCTGGCGAAATGGATGCCGGTGCGGGTAAATATTTGCGTCATGGTTTTTCCTCAGGCAGCAGAAAGTGAACAGCCGTAGCGATAGGCGCGCAGCACATCCTGGATTTTGTCGAGGATCAGGGCGTGCGGCGTAGCCTCAAGTTCCCTGGTCATGACGCGCTCAAATTGCATCGGCAGATATTGGCTCAGCAGGCCCAGCGGAATGGTGATATCGCCGAGGTTGGTGACCAGTTTTTCTACGCTGTGGCGGATACGCGGATGCGGCCAGTAGTAGCGCATGCGATCGGAAAGGCTGAAGTGAATATCGACCATCGCCTGGCTGAAAGTCGGGTGGTAATACTTTTTCCAGTAGTTCGGCTCATTGAGCATCACTTCATCGATGACTTGTAATACCTGGCTGCGGTTTTCCGGGGCGATCAGTTCGCTTTCAATTTTAGCCAGCGCAAAAATCGCTTCACGCAGCGCGAAAGTCAGCGCCGGGCCCACTTTGAGGATCGCAAAGTGATCCTGCACCAACTCGCGATACGCTTTGCGGGACTGGTAATCCGTGGAATGTGCTTCGTAAACCAGCGGGGTTTTCTTGACCCATGCGCAAAGTGCTTCGGTTTCCTGCGGTTGGTAGTGAATCACTTGTGTATGGTCAAACTCGACGCCAGGCTGCACCACGATTGCAATCACGCGATCCAGCGCTTGTTCCAGCCCTAACGCGGTGAAAGCCAGACGATGAGTTTCAACCGTGTTAGCTGCATCGCATTCTCGTGTGACATGAACCCCTTCTATAGCGCTCGATTCGCCGCCCGGAACCGGGACTTCGGTACCAATCACATAGGTCAGATGTTTTTTCTGCTCGCGGGTTGCAGTTTGTTCTGCGGCCTGGCACAACAGGGCGGCGCGGTTGGCCACAACCTGCGGATCAAGGGGAACAGGATCGTCGGCGCAAGACATTGACGCATCGAGGTGGATCTTGCTGAACCCTGCGGCAACATACGCTTTGATCAGCTCAAGGGATTTCTCCATAGCTTGTGCCGCGGGTTGATCCTGCCAACAGTTTGGCCCCAGATGGTCGCCACCGAGGATAATGCGTGCGTGAGGGAAACCCACTTCATTGGCTATCTGATACACAAAATCGCGGAAATCAGCGGGCTGCATGCCTGTATAACCGCCGAACTGGTTAACCTGATTTGAAGTCGCTTCAATCAGAACTTTGCGTTCGCTGTGCAAATCAAAACGCAGTGCGGCTTCAATCACTAATGGATGAGCCGAGCAAACTGAACAGACACCGATGTGCTCACCGGACTTATGACGGGCAATAATCTCTTTCATCTTAAACCTCCGTTTTCTTTTGTTTATTTTCGTTATGTTTTGCATTCAGAGCAAAGATCTTTGTCCGCTTTCGTGATCTGCGTCTGAAATTTACACCAGATGTAAAATTATTGATTATTATTCAGTGTTTTATATGTGTTGCCATTAAGTTAAATGCAAAAAAACGTTCAGCAGACGAAAGCTACTGAACGTTTCAATCGAAAGGAAACATTAATTAAACAGACGTGCCAGCCAGTTGCGTTTTGCTTCCGGTGCGGGATGGGGTGGCGGCGTGACTGGGAAGGTGGTGATTTCACCCAGCCCGCTGCTAATGGCTTCCCCGATGGCGTTTAGTGCGTTCAGGGCATCGGGGCCATTGGCAGTAAAACGCAGCCGGTGCCCACTTTTCGCCCCTAATGACACCACGCGCATAAGATTCTTTGCGTCAACACCTGGGGCGGGCATATCCAGATTGATGACCCTAATGGCGCTGTCAAACTGCTTGATGGTTTTCACCAGAATCGCACTCGGACGGGCATGCAGACCGTGTGGGTTATGAATCACAAAGGTCGCTTGCTCACCTTTTTGTTCTTCATATTCAGGTGGTTTATCGGCAGCCTGGCCGCTCAAAATTGTTAAAATATCGGCTGACGTTTGGGCGTTTTCTATGGCCGACGGGACGTAATCGTCGCTTAGCGCATGCGTTAGCTGGCGTAAAATATCCAGGTGCTCATTGGAACGGGCGGCAATACCCACCACTACGTTCGCCCTGTTCCCGTCTCCCCATTCCACACCGTGGCGAAAGACGATGACTTTTACGCCTGTGTGGCGCACCGCATCGCGGGTTTCTGGTGTGCCGTGGGGAATCGCGATGCCATTGCCCAGGTAAGTCGAAATTTGCGCTTCGCGAGCCAGCATGCCACTCAGATAGCCGTTGGTGGTGTTGCCTGCTTCGACCAGTTTTGCCGCCACCAGGCTTAACGCCGTTTTCTTATCGACCCGCTCTTCGCTGAGCACAATGTCCTGCTCACAGAGTTGCATTCTGGCCCCCTTGCTGAACTGTCACGGTATCCGTGCGCTTTAACCACAAGCGCCATGTACCTAACATCACCGCGCCACAAGCGGAACCCGCAAGAATACACAGTACCCAGGCCAGCGGTTTACTTACCAGTGGCAGGATCAAGAAACCACCGTGGGGAGCAGGAACCTGAATATGCAGGCTGTAGCTGAGAACAGCGGAAATACTCGAAGCGATCATCATCATCGGGATCACGCGTAGCGGATCTTTGGCGGCAAAGGGAATCGCGCCTTCGGTGATATGTGTGCAGCCGAGAATGTAGTTCACCATGCCTGCTGCGCGTTCGTCCTCAGTAAAGCCTTTCGGGAAGAACGTGGTGGCCAGCGCGATGACCAGCGGCGGTGTGATGCAGGCGGCGGAGACACCCGCCATAAAGAAGTAGTTTCCCTGGCCTAACAATAATGTGCCGGTTACATAGGCCGCTTTGTTTACCGGGCCACCGAAGTCAAAGGAACACATCGCACCGACGACAATGCCCAGCAGGATAGGGTTCGAGTCCTGCAATGACGCGAGCCAGTTCATCATGCCGTTATTGATGGCTGCGACCGGCTGGCCGAGTAATACCATCAGCACACCAATCGCCAGTACACCGACTAATGGCATGATAAATATCGATTTCAGCCCTTCATATTGCCGTGGCATACCTTCCAGCAGGTGTTTGACATACAGCATCAAATAACCGGCAGCAAACCCGGCAATAATCCCGCCGAGGAAACCAGCTCCGGTGGCATTCGCCAGTAAGCCGCCGACAAAACCCGCCACCATGCCGGGTCTGCCGGAAATCGAGTAAGCAATATAAGCGGTGAATACCGGCACCATAATCGAGAAGGCTTGCTGGCCGATCTTCATCAGCATGGCAGCGATGGCGTTATATTCGGCTGATTTAGGATCGGCAGAATAAATTCCCCACAGGAAGGAGACGGCGATTAAAATCCCGCCCGCTACCACAAACGGCAACATATTAGAGACGCCGCTCATCAGATGCTTATAAACCTGGCGACCGAAAGACTCCTTTTCACTATGGGTGGCGGTGATGTTTTTATCACCTTTACGAATCGCTGCTTCACCGTTGAGCACTTTATTAATTAACTCTGTCGGATGATGAATCGCTTCTTTAACCGGAACTTCAATCACTGGTAGGCCATTAAAACGATCGGCATTCACGTCTTTATCTGCTGCAATAATAACGCCAGCAATATTAATTAAATCAGCGGGTGTAATGGCGTTCTCCACGCCGCTGGCACCGTTGGTTTCTACTTTAATGTCGACAGAGAGTTTTTTTGCTGCATGCTTTAAGGCTTCTTCCGCCATAAAAGTATGAGCAATACCGGTAGGGCAACCAGTGACCGCAATTATCTTTTTCATAAGCAGACCTTTAATAGTTTTGTGTCTACAGTTTTTCAACCTGGATTTGCAATAACAGAGTGTCGATGTTGTTGAGCTTGCCTAAACCTGCGGAACCGGCGACATCAGCACCTGTCGCGGCGGCGAGTGCCAGTGCGCGTTTAATTTCCCCGCCCGCCAGCCAGACGCTGAGGAAAGCGGCGAGGGCGGCGTCTCCGGCACAGGCGCTACTAACCAGTTCAATCGCTGGGGCGCGACAAAACCAGCTGTCGGTACCATTGGAAAAGTACATGCCGCGCGCACCCAGCGTGATCAATACGTTTTGTGCACCCAGCGCATGTAACTCTGCCAGGGCGGCTCTGGCGTCTTCATGAGAATTTACCATCAGGCCAAAAATAGCCGCCACTTCTTCATCGTTAGGTTTAATTAACAATGGTTTAAATTCCAGCAGCTGCTTTAAAGCGGGATGGCTAATATCAAGAATCACCGCGATATTTTTCTTCTGGCACAGCGTCATAATTTCCGCATAGAAATTGCTTTCAATGCCTTGCGGTAAACTTCCGCTGATCACCAGATATTCTGCATTGGTTAAATTCGTCAATTCATTAATGATTTGCTGTTTGCATTCATCGTTAATAAATGAGCCTGGGTTGACTAGCTTATATTCTTGCTCGCCGTCATTAATGAAAATATTAATTCGTGTAGGTTCATCTACCCATGCTGGTGTCACGCTGAGTTTTCGCGTGCGTAGCTCTTCAACAATATAACGCCCGGTAAAACCACCAAATATTCCAAGAATATGCGCGGGTTGTTGAAAATGGTTTAAGACCAGAGCGACGTTAACACCTTTTCCATTCGGGCAATATTCGGTGTGGTGCGTTCGGTTCACCACGCCGGGCCTGATAGGGTCGCTAAAGATATTCATATCGATAGCGGTATTGAGGGTCAGAGTATAAATCACCACTCACTCCTTACAGTTGTCCTTCACAGCCGCAAACGTGGATCACTTTGCGCACCACTTCTTTCATCGCCTGTTTTGCCGGTTGCATATAGTGGCGTGGGTCATTCGCTTTCGGGTTTTGGGCGAAGTACTGTTTTAGCGCGTCCGAGAAGGCAATTTTCAACTCGGTTGCCACGTTAACTTTACATACGCCGAGGCTGATTGCGCGGCGAATGTCACTTTCTGGCAGGCCGGATGCACCGTGCAAAACCAGCGGAATATCAACCTGGGCGCGGATTTCAGCCAAACGGTCAAAATCTAACTTAGGCTCTGCGGCATACAATCCGTGAGCGGTACCAATGGCGACCGCCAGCGAGTCGATTCCAGTGCGTGCCACAAATTCACGTGCCTGTAGTGGGTTGGTATAAAGCGCGTCTTTGCTGTCGACCACTAAATCGTCTTCTACGCCGCCGAGGCGACCGAGTTCCGCTTCAACGCTGGCATCGTAACGGTGGCAAAAATCGACGACTTCTTTCACTAACGCCACGTTTTCTTCAAAAGGAAAATGCGATCCGTCGATCATCACCGAGCGAACCCCGGCATGCACTTTGGCTTCAATATCGGCGAGGGTTTCGTGGTGATCGAGATGAATCGCCAGCGGCAAGTTGTATTCACGTGCCAGATCGCCGGCGATCGCCACAATATTGCCGGTTCCTGCGTAGCTGAAGGTGCCCGGCGTACCAGCAACAATCAGCGGGGATCGCATTTCAGCGGCGGTTTCGACCACCACTTGTAACGTTTCGAGATTGTGGATGTTAAAGGCAGGAACGGCGTAACCCTGGTGTTGGGCTTTGATGAGCATATTTTTACTGGAAATGATGAACATAGCTTTCTCCGACTGTTTTAACTTTCAAAATTAAAGAACTTATAAAACTTAACCTTCATTTTGAAAGTAATGTAACGATCCATCTGCTACAACACTGTGATCCATGACGCATAAACGCGATAATTTTTACTTAATGAAAGTTATTATTTGACTGTTGGTTTTGTTTTGTAAGTTAATGAGCGAAGTAGAAGACGACAACTTATTGAAATTATTGTTTTATTATCAATAGCTCATGCACACTTTCCAGATGCTTAATTGACATCACCCCATGGAAGTTTAAAAATGAAAGTTAATGGTCGGGAATTGCTCCCGAAAGATAAGCCAATAAGGTCATGTTGTGGCAAAACCCTCTACCAGCCTGCTGAAAAGGCGTCTGGACATCGCAGAGATCGTCCGTAAAAACGGTGAAATCAAAGTCGACGATTTGGCAGAAATGTTAGCGGTGTCGGGCGTGACGATCCGTAACGATCTCAATTATCTGGAACAGCAGGGCTATCTGAAACGATCCTTTGGTGGGGCGATTTATACCGCTCAACCGGTCACCGTGGCAGCAAGACACGATGCGCCTGTGCGCCAGCCGTTGGATACCGCTATTGGGCTTGAGCTGGCGAAGCAAGTGGCGCGTCTGGTGTGCGATGAAGAAACTGTTTTTCTGGGGGCGGGTAGCGTGCTGCGTAAGGCAATCCCTTTTCTCGGGGACTACCGCGAACTGTGCCTGGTGGTAAACGATCTGGCTCACGTTGCCCCCGTGCGGGATTACGTTGACGGTGAAATGGTGCTGCTCGGCGGCGTATTAGGCGCCAGTGGGCAGACGCTGGAAGGTGAGCTTTCACTCCAGTCGCTCAGGCAATACCAGCCTTCGCGTTGCCTGATAGAAGTGGAACATATCAGTGATGACGGGACGCTCAATGTTGGTAGCGAATCCGCAGCGGCCCTGCTTCAGGAAGCCATTAAGCTGAGCGCGCAGTGTGTGGTGGTGCTCACCAAACGCCCGGTCTATGGAGAGCCGCGCTATGCAGTAGGGAAGCTTAACCAGATAAATGCAGTGGTGACGCCGCAGATTGTCGCGGCGGAATACCATTCCCGGTTTATTGCCGTCGGTTTATCTAACAGCTACACCAACAATGAATGCCTGACCTGGATTAATCCTGCCCTGCATTCAGCGCGGTAAAGGACGTGCTCATGAACGTGACCATTGCGACACTCGGCGAGTTGCTCGTCGAATTTCTGGCGAAAAAAGAGAATCAAGGTTTCTCCACTCCCGGCGAATTCTGGGGGCCGTATCCCAGCGGCGCTCCGGCCATTTTCGCCGACCAGGTGGCGAAGCTGGGTTTTCAGTCGCTGCTATTTAGCTGCGTGGGCAACGATGCTTTCGGCGAGATGAACATTGCCCGCCTGGCGCGCGATGGGGTAAATGTACAGGGTATTTCGGTGTTGCCCAACGCCACGACGGGCAGTGCATTTGTCAGTTATCGCAGCCAGGCGCAGCGTGATTTTATCTTTAATATGCCGCACAGCGCCTGCGGTTTGCTGAGTGCCGGTCATCTTGATGAAACGCTGCTGCGGCAGTGCCAGCATTTTCACATTATGGGTTCATCGTTGTTTTCGTTTCGTTTGATTGATGCGGTGCGCAAGGCAATTAGCATCGTGAAAAGCCACGGCGGCACGGTGTCGTTTGATCCCAATATCCGCAAAGAGATGCTCAACATTCCCGAGATGTCTCAGGCATTTGAATACATTCTGGATTACACCGATTTCTTCCTGCCCAGTGATGGCGAACTGGACTATTTCGGGCTGAGTAAAACCGGCGATGAAAGCAAAATTGTCGCCAGTTTATTTGCTCGCGGAATCAGCCATGTGGTAATTAAACGCGGCCCGCGCGGCGCAAGTTATTACAGCAAAGACCAGCAATATCATGTGCCTGGTTACCCGGTTGACGTGATTGACCCAACCGGTGCCGGAGACTGCTTTGGTGCCACGTTTGTCAGTTTGTTCCTCGCGGGGTATAGCGTGCCGAATGCATTAGCCCGCGCCAATGCCAGCGGCTCGCTCGCCATTTCCCAACGCGGCCCGATGGAAGGCACGTCAACCCTTGCCGAGATTGAAGAGTTTATGGCATGCCGGGAGGGCGTTTAATGGCTGGTTATCAACCCCCCTTTAGTGTCACGCCATCAATTATTAATCGTGTGGTTGAAATAGGTGAGTTGCTAGGTCGATGGGCGGCTCATGCGGAACAAGCCTCTCCAATGCTGCGCAAAGAAAACCGTATTCGCACCATTCAGGCATCGCTAGCCATTGAGCACAATAGCCTTTCCACAGAGCAGGTTTCTGCGATTATGGACGGCAAACGAGTACTGGCACCGGCAAAAGATATTCAGGAAGTCCGTAATGCCATTCTTGCTTATGAAGCGATGTCTTCATGGAAAAGCGAAAGTATCCAGGATCTGCTCGCGGCGCAGCGGATTTTAATGATGGGTTTAGTGGATATTCCAGGGCAATTCAGAAGCGGAAATGTTGGGGTCTACAGGGATGAACAGTTAATCCATATGGCCCCACCAGCCAACCAGGTTTCACGTTTAGTGTCTGATTTACTGCGCTGGTTGCGTGAAACAGAAGTGCATCCGCTGATCGCCAGTTCTATTTTTCACTATGAATTTGAGTTTATACATCCTTTCGCCGATGGAAATGGGCGAATGGGACGTCTATGGCAAACGTTAATTCTTAGCGAGTGGCGTGAAGAATTAGCATGGCTGCCCATAGAAACCATTATTCATCATCAGCAGCAGAGCTATTACCGGGTATTGGGTGAATGTGACCGGGTTAGTGACTGCACTGCGTTTATTGATTTCATGCTCGAGACATTAGTTGAAGGTCTGACCGAAGGTATTGCGACTCAACAAGGCATAATCGCCAAAGTGGCGGAAGAAATGGCGGAAGAAATGGCGGAAGAAATGAATGCTAGTGAATCCCGACTGCTTGCCATTTTAGCCGACAAACCCACCGCAACCGTTACTGAACTGGTCGCGGTGTTGGGTTGCAGCCGCAGAACGATCGAACGAAACATTAAGTCGTTACAGGGCAAAGGAAGGCTTCAGCGGGTAGGAGCAACAAAGAAAGGTTTTTGGCAAGTGATGTAAAGAGGTGTGGCACAAACCACACCTTTCAGACGATTCAATATCTCTTACCCTGCCGCTAATTTATATCCCCGCAACCGGCTCACGCTCAGCGCGATGGCTAAAACCGTGGCGATGACGGCTACCCACAAGCTGATTTGCACGGCGCTGTTCTGCGCATAAAGCGACATAAACACGCCCACAAATGCCGCTCCGAGGCACTGGCCGAAGGTGCGCATTATTGCCAGCACGCCTGAAGCGTAGCCGCTGTTTTCGCGTGAGGCATTGGAGAGCATTTCTCGGTTGTTCGGGCTTTGGAAGCAGCCAAAACCGATTCCGCATAACAGGCTACGCAGGCAGATATCCCACGCCTGCGCGTGTTCCGGGAGCATCGTCAGCAATACCAGGCCAACCGCAAAAATGCTCAAGCCAATGGTGGAAATGATCGCCGCTGAATAGCGGTCGGCAAGACGCCCGGCATGGGGTGCAGCCAGAATAATGCCGATGGGCCACGGTGTGAAAAGCAGTGCCGAAACCAGCGCGCTGTAACCGTAGACGCTCTGGAACAGGAAGGGCAGTGCGATAAAGGTTATCCCCTGGCTGACAAAAGACGCTAAAGAAGTGAGCGCTGCCAGCGAGAATCGGGAAGAGGCAAACATCTTGAGCGGGAGCAGCGGTTTTGTGGCGCGGCGTTGAACCCAGATGAACGCCATTCCGGTGACAATTGCGATGCCACCGTAAATCAATGCGGTTATCAGGTCGCTATTTCCCTGATGTGTGAAGGCGTCGGCCGCCATCACCAGCGCACCTAATGCAACGGCGGATAAAACGGCTCCGGCAAAATCAAACGGTTCGCGTGTTAATGCCGGATTATGGGGAACCGCGCGCAGAGTGAGTATCACAGCCATGATTCCCAACGGAATATTTATCGCAAACAGCCATTGCCAACTCAATGCCGAAAGTAAGGTTCCACCCAGAATAGGCGCGATGGCGGTGCTGGTGCCAATCAGTAATGCGTTCAGGCCGAGGATGCGTCCGAGCAGGCGGTTGGGGAAAACCGAGCGCAGGATTGCCGGGCCAATGCTTAAGGTCGCGGCACCGCCGATACCTTGTAATACGCGCATAATGACCAGCATTTCCAGTGATGACGACAGCGCACAACCGACGGATGCCAGAGTAAAAACGCTGAGTCCGAAGGTGAAGATGGCACGGAACCCAAGACGGCTGGAAAGTGCCGCAAAGATCGCCAGCGTCATCGCTGCGGATAACAAATAGCCGTTCACCACCCAAACGGTGGCAGACACTGATGCGCCTAATGAGCATGCGATTTGTGGTAGCGCGATGTTGATCATCGAGCCATCGAAAACGACCATCGCTGCCATAGTCATCACTGCTACCATTGCTAAGCCGCGCTCGCGGCCTGGTAATCCTTCATCGCCGGGTTGATCGGTAAATAACGCCATCGGTTATAGTTCTCTTTCGCAGGTTGATGGCGAAAATATAGCGGTGCCTGAGATGTGGCGGAAGACGCAGCATTTGCATTAATAACCTGCACCAAACGCCTTCTCTGGTTACTATGACTTTATGAATGAACCCGATCTGAACTTACTGATTGCTTTAGATGTGCTTCTGGCGGAAGGAAGTGTGGCGAGTGCTGCGCGCCGTCTGGGGTTAAGCGCCTCGGCGATGAGCCGCACATTAAGTCGGCTTCGTGCCACTACGGGTGACCCTCTGCTGGTGCGCGCCGGGCGTAACATGGTGCTGACACCTTATGCCGAGGAGATCCGTGAGCGCACGCAAAATGCGGTGTTTGAAGCGCGGGCGATACTGCGCCCGTGTTCAAGCGCGCTCAATCTTGCCACGCTTGAGCGCAGTTTTACTCTGCGAACGAACGCCGGGTTTATCGAGATTTTTGGTGCCGCATTGATTGCCGCGGCTGCTGCTGTCGCGCCTTTAGCGCAACTGCGTTTTATGCCCAAACCGGAGAAAACAGCGAAGTATTTGCGTGAAGGTTTGATTGACCTTGAGGTCGGCGTGCTCGGTGAGATGGGGCCGGAAATACGGCTCACCACGCTGTATCGCGATAAGTTTGTTGGTGTGGTCAGGAAAGGGCATTCGCTGGAACAGTATGGGGAAATAACGGCTGCGAAGTATGCCGCGTTGGGGCATGTGGTGGTTTCCCGCCATGAACGTGGAACCGGCCCAGTGGATGTATTGCTGGCTGAGCTTAATTTAGAACGCAAGATTGTGGCAATGGTGCCGGGCTTCCCTGCGGCGCTGGCGGTGGCTCAAGCGTCTGATTTGGTGGCGTTGGTTCCGGCGACGTTTTTGTTAAATCAACCAGGATTGAATGGGAACTCAGGGGAAGCGAGATTGTTTGTTTTTGAGCTGCCGGTGAAAACCAATGAGATTACGGTGTCGTTGATGTGGCATCCACGTTCGGAAGCCGACCTCGCGCATCAATGGTTGCGGCAGTTGGTGTTGAAGGTTTGTCGCCAGAAATTGCCGGGATGAGGCTGGTGTTGGATGGCGCTGCGCTTATCCAACCTACAAAATCGGTAGGGCGGATAAGCGTTGGCGTCATCCGCCATTTTTCAAAAAATCAGGTCACTGGCGCTGGGTTAAACACCGCCAAAGCATTGTGCAGCCCCCACTGATCCGAGAAGGTTTTCTTGCGTCCACTCGCGACATCAAGAATAAATTTGAACAATTCCCAGCCGACATCCTCAATGGTCGCTTCGCCCGTGGCGATAGTACCGGCGTTGATATCCATTAAGTCGTACCAACGGTTTGCCAGGGCGGTACGGGTGGCCATTTTAATCACCGGAACCGCAAGCAAGCCGTATGGTGTGCCGCGACCGGTGGTGAACACTTGCACCGTAATGCCCGATGCGACCTGTTGCGTGCCGCAGACGAAATCACTGGCCGGTGTTGCCGCGAAAATGAGGCCGCGTTTGGTTGGGCGTTGCCCTGGAGAAAGCACTTCAACAATCGCGCTTTGCCCTGATTTGGCAATAGAACCGAGCGCTTTTTCCACTACGTTTGCCAGGCCACCTTTTTTGTTGCCCGGCGATGGGTTAGCGCTGCGGTCGGTTTTACCCATATCGAGATAGTTGTCGTACCATTCCATCTCTTCAAGCAGGCGTTTGCCGACTTCTTCATTGATGGCGCGTGGGGTTAACAGGTGAATGGCGTCGCGCACTTCGGTGACTTCAGAGAACATCACCGTGCCGCCGCAGCGTACTAACAAGTCAGAGGCAAAACCTACTGCCGGGTTAGCCGTCACGCCTGAGAATGCATCGCTACCGCCGCACTGCATACCGACAACCAGATCTGACGCCGGGCAGGTTTCGCGCTGGCGTTTGTTCAGATTGGCAAGATGGCGCTCGGCGACTGTTAAAATATCGTCGACCATCGATTTAAAGCCGACGTGGTGTTCGTCTTGCAGGCGCACGATGCTGGCATCGCCGACATTAATCGACTGAACGTCATCTGTGCCTTCCAGCAGACGCTCTGGCTGCAATTTCTCGCAGCCGAGGCCAATCACCATAATTTCGCCGCCAAAGTTCGGGTTCAGGGAAATGTTATGGATGGTGCGAATTGGAATGACTGCCGCAGGGGCGTTGATCGCCACGCCACAGCCATAAAGGTGGTTCAGGCCGACCACGCCATCAACATTCGGGTAGCGCGGTAGCAAATCACGTTCAATAATTTTGATGACATAATCCACCACGCCAGCAACGCAATGGACGCTGGTGGTGATGCCAAGCAGGTTCTTGGTACCGACACTGCCGTCCGCATTGCAATAACCTTCAAAGGTATAACCTTCCAGCGGCGGCAAAGGTTCCGGTACTTTGGTCGCTAATGGCAGCGTGTGGAGTGGTGGCGCTTTTGGTAATTCCACCAGTGATTCGTCAATCCAGCTACCGCGTGGAATATCACGCACCGCGTAACCGATCACTTCACCATAACGGACGATTTCACCGTGTGCGGGAATATCAATCAGTGCAGCTTTATGGCCTTGCGGGATATGTTCGATTAATTCCAGACCATCCGGGAAACGCGTACCGGCTTTCAGGCCGTTATCATTAACAATAATAGCGACATTATCTGTCTCATGAACTTTTATATAAAAGGAGCCAGGGGGTTGTTGTTTAATTTCTATATTTGACATTGTCGCTATTCTCCAGAATTTTTCTAATCGTGACTTCTCACAAGCTAAATAAAGAATGTCAGTCCGTGAGGAATAAAAATGTGAGCGAGATCACTTTATATTGTGACGCCTAATCTGGAGGGGTGGGCAATCAATGAAATTGTGCAATACCCCCCACAAACATGTGCATAGGGTTAACTATTTATTGTTTTTAATGTCATTAATTGGGCGGATGCCTAATGTCCATTGAGTTACTGGTGGCTATACTGTGTTGCATATATTAAGCAGTGCCATCCCGAAATATAATTTATTAATATCTTATTAAATAAAAATCCTTGAATAAAGTACCCGCAACAGAGGATGTGAAAAATGATTTTGGATACAGCCATTGAGTCTAAAAAAGGTAAGCATACGCGATACCTAATATTATTAATTATCTTTATTGTGACGACGATTAACTATGCGGATCGCGCCACACTTTCTATTGCAGGTACTGAAGTTGCTAAAGAATTACAACTCAGTGCAATCTCAATGGGTTATATTTTCTCAGCATTTGGCTGGGCTTACCTGCTGATGCAAATCCCTGGTGGCTGGTTGCTTGACCGCTACGGTTCGAAGAAAGTCTACACTTACAGCCTGTTCTTCTGGTCGCTGTTTACCTTTATGCAGGGCTTTGTCGACATGGTACCGCTGGCGTATGCGGGTATCTCCATGTTTATCATGCGCTTTATGCTCGGTTTCTCTGAAGCACCGTCTTTCCCGGCGAACGCCCGTATTGTGGCGGCTTGGTTCCCCACCAAAGAACGCGGCACCGCATCTGCGATTTTTAACTCTGCACAGTATTTCTCGCTGGCGTTGTTCTCTCCATTACTCGGTTGGTTGACCTTTGCCTGGGGCTGGGAACACGTGTTTACCGTAATGGGCGGTATCGGTTTTGTGCTGACTTTCCTGTGGGTGAAGTTTATCCATAACCCGACTGACCACCCGCGTATGTCAAAAGAAGAACTGGATTACATCACTAAAGGCGGCGCAGTGGTCGATATGGACCACAAAAAACCAGGTGCCGTGGTTGAGGGGCCAAAACTTCATTACATCAAACAATTACTGACTAACCGCATGATGCTGGGCGTGTTCTTCGGTCAGTACTTTATCAACACCATTACCTGGTTCTTCCTGACCTGGTTCCCGATTTACCTGGTGCAAGATAAAGGTATGTCGATTCTGAAAGTGGGGATGGTGGCTTCTATTCCGGCTCTGTGTGGCTTCGCTGGCGGGGTGTTGGGCGGCGTATTCTCAGATTCGTTAATCAAACGCGGTTACTCACTGACTGTTGCTCGTAAGATACCGATTGTGCTCGGAATGTTGCTGGCTTCCACCATCATTCTTTGTAACTACACCGACAGTACCGCGCTGGTTATCGCGCTGATGGCATTCGCTTTCTTCGGTAAAGGTTTTGGTGCCCTGGGCTGGCCGGTTATTGCCGACACGGCTCCAAAAGAGATGGTCGGTCTGTGTGGTGCGGTCTTTAACGTGTTCGGTAACGTGGCTTCTATCGTGACACCACTGGTGATTGGTTACCTGGTTTCTGAGCTTCACTCCTTCAATGCGGCGCTGATCTTTGTTGGCTGCTCGGCGCTGATGGCAATGGTTTGTTATCTGTTCGTAGTTGGCGACATTAAACGTATGGAATTGCAGAAGTAATTCTCTCAACAGATAACTGAATAAATAAGGGCAACAGATGAATAACAACGTTTTCCCCAACAAATTCAAAGCGGCACTGGCAGCACATCAGACGCAAATCGGTTGCTGGTCTGCACTGGCAAACCCTATCAGTACTGAAGTGCTGGGGCTGGCAGGGTTCGACTGGATTGTGCTGGATGGCGAACATGCGCCAAACGACATCACCACTTTTATCCCGCAACTGATGGCGTTAAAGGGTAGCGAAAGTGCGGCGGTGGTTCGTGCACCAACTAACGATCCGGTGGTTATCAAGCGCTTGCTGGATATTGGTTTCTACAACTTCTTGATTCCGTTTGTGGAAACCCAGCCGGAAGCGGCGCTGGCGGTGTCTTCAACCCGCTATCCACCGGAAGGGATTCGCGGCGTGTCTGTTTCGCATCGCGCCAATATGTTTGGCACCGTGCCGGACTACTTCGCACAGTCCAACAAGAACATCACGATTCTGGTGCAAATCGAAAGCCAGCAGGGAGTGGATAACGTTGATGCGATTGCCGCGACTGACGGCGTGGACGGCATTTTTGTCGGGCCAAGTGATTTGGCGGCGGCGTTGGGCCATTTGGGTAATGCCTCGCATCCGGAAGTGCAACATTGCATCCAACACATCTTTGCTCGTGCTAAAGCGCACGGTAAACCGGCCGGGATTCTGGCACCCGTTGAAGCGGATGCGCGCCGTTATCTGGAATGGGGCGCCACCTTTGTGGCCGTTGGCAGCGATTTAGGCTGCTTCCGCTCTGCAACGCAGAAACTCGCTGATTCTTTTAAAAAATAACCACCATTTAAAGAGAGAGACTGAATTATGACACTGAAAGTTGGGTTTATTGGCCTGGGTATCATGGGCAAACCAATGAGTAAAAACCTCATCAAAGCTGGTTATTCGCTGGTGGTTGCCGACCGTAATCCAGAGGTTATTGCTGAAATTATTGCGGCGGGTGCCGAAACCGCAGCCACGCCTAAAGATATTGCCGAGCAGTGTGATGTGATCATCACCATGCTGCCTAACTCCCCGCATGTGAAAGAAGTGGCACTGGGTGCGAACGGTATTATTGAAGGGGCAAAACCGGGCACTGTGGTTATCGATATGAGTTCTATCGCGCCACTGGCAAGCCGTGAAATCAGCGAAGCGCTGAAAGCCAAAGGTATCGACATGCTGGATGCACCGGTCAGCGGTGGCGAGCCAAAAGCTATCGAAGGTACGTTGTCTGTGATGGTTGGCGGCGACAAAGCGATTTTCGACAAGTATTACGACCTGCTGAAATCCATGGCCGGTTCCGTGGTGCATACCGGCGATATCGGTGCCGGCAACGTCACCAAACTGGCAAACCAGGTGATTGTAGCGCTGAACATTGCGGCGATGTCTGAAGCGCTGGTACTGGCGACCAAAGCAGGTGTTAACCCGGAGTTAGTCTTCCAGGCGATTCGTGGCGGTCTTGCGGGCAGCACCGTTCTGGAAGCGAAAGCGCCGATGGTGTTGGATCGTAATTTCAAGCCAGGTTTCCGCATCGATCTGCACATTAAAGATCTGGCAAATGCGCTGGATACCTCCCACGGCGTTGGTGCCCAATTGCCACTGACTGCGGCAGTGATGGAGATGATGCAGGCGCTGCGAGCCGATGGGCACGGTAACGATGACCATAGCGCCATCGCGTGTTACTACGAAAAACTGGCAAAAGTAGAAGTCGCCAGGTAATCAATCGTAGGGCGGGCAAGCCATGCGCCCCCGCCAATAATTGGTGGATGAATCCACCCTACAAAACTCGGCCCTTAAGTTTTTGGCATGGATACATTATGAAAATCGTAATCGCACCCGACTCTTATAAAGAAAGCCTCTCAGCTGTTGATGTGGCGAAGGCCATTGAAAAAGGATTCCGTGAGATATTTCCTGATGCAGAATATATATCGGTCCCGGTTGCAGATGGCGGGGAAGGTACGGTCGATGCCATGATCAGTGCGACACAAGGCAAAAAAATCACCACAACAGTGACCGGGCCGTTGGGCGAACCGGTGAGCGCATTTTGGGGAATGTCCGGCGACGGCAAGACGGCGTTTATCGAAATGGCTGAAGCCAGCGGACTTGCGCTAGTACCGCTCAAAAACCGTAACCCATTGATTACTACATCACATGGTACTGGCGAGCTGATTTTACGCGCTCTGGATAACGGTGCGCGCAACATTATTATCGGCATCGGCGGTAGCGCAACCAACGACGGTGGCGCGGGCATGGTGCAGGCGCTGGGCGCGAAACTGTGTGACGCAACGGGCAAAGAGATTAGCCACGGAGGTGGCAGTTTAATGAGCCTGAACACTATTGATATTTCAGGCCTCGACACCCGTTTGGCAGATTGCGTGATTAACGTGGCCTGCGATGTGACGAATCCTTTAATTGGCGATAACGGCGCTTCACGTGTCTTCGGGCCGCAAAAAGGGGCTGACGAAGCGATGATCGTTGAGCTGGATGCCAACCTTGCCCACTTCGCCAATGTGATTAAAAAAGATTTACATATTGATGTGAAAAATGCGCAAGGCGCGGGTGCCGCGGGTGGCATGGGCGCGGCTTTAATGGCGTTTCTTGGCGCAGAATTACGCAGTGGCGTTGAGATTGTGACCGAAGCTCTGCACCTTGAAGAACACATTCATGACTGCTCGCTGGTGGTGACCGGCGAAGGGCGTATGGATAGCCAGAGTATTCGTGGCAAAGTCCCGGTAGGTGTGGCAGCCGTGGCGAAAAAGTACCGTAAACCGGTGATTGGTATTGCAGGTTCACTGACCAGCGATGTGGCGATAGTCCATCAACATGGCATCGATGCAGTGTTCAGTGTGCTCAACAGTATTGTTACGCTGGAAGAAGCGTTGAAAAACGCATTCGACAATATTTATCGTGCGTCGCGCAATATTGCGGCAACGGTGGCGATAGGTATCAATACCACCCGTTAGCAGGGGTGACAGGGGCGGGTAAAACCTCTATACTTCGCGCCGAAGCTGACCAGACAGTCGCCGCTTCGTCGTCGTCCTTCTTCGGAAGGAGACAGGCGGAGGGGAGGAAAGTCCGGGCTCCATAGGGCAGGGTGCCAGGTAACGCCTGGGGGGGTAACCCACGACCAGTGCAACAGAGAGCAAACCGCCGATGGCCCACGCAAGTGGGATCAGGTAAGGGTGAAAGGGTGCGGTAAGAGCGCACCGCGCGTCTGGTAACAGTTCGCGGCACGGTAAACTCCACCCGGAGCAAGGCCAAATAGGGGTTCATAAGGTACGGCCCGTACTGAACCCGGGTAGGCTGCTTGAGCCAGTGAGCGATTGCTGGCCTAGATGAATGACTGTCCACGACAGAACCCGGCTTATCGGTCAGCTTCAACCATTCAGGAACGCCCCGCACAGTGTAAATTGTGCGGGGCGTTTTGCTATGTGTGTTTTACCACCCTCACCCTGGCCCTCTCCCTGAGGGAGAGGGGATGGATCGAGTTTTTCTCCCTCTCCTGAGGGAGAGGGATGGATCGAGTTTTTCTCCCTCTCCTGTGGGAGGGGGATGGATCGAGTTTTTCTCCCTCTCCCTGAGGGAGAGGGGATGGATCGAGTTTTTCTCCCTCTCCTGTGGGAGGGGGATGGATCGAGTTTTTCTCCCTCTCCTGAGGGAGGGGGATGGATCGAGTTTTTCTCCCTCTCCTGTGGGAGAGGGTTGGGGTGAGGGCAAACAATTGCCATAATACGAACCTCGCCATCACCGGATTCCACACCGCCATGATCAAATCCCTGTATATCGACAACTACCGTTCCGTGCGCAAGCTTTCCATTGATCTCGAACGGCTGAATGTGGTTTTTGGTCCTAATGGCTGCGGTAAATCCAACATTTATAAAGCAATCCATCTGATTCACGGGGCGGCGATGGGGCAGTTGTCGCATTGGTTATCGGATGAAGGCGGTATTCAGAAAGTGATGTGGGCGGGCGATCGCGCCAAAGGGTATGCCAGTGCGCCGCGCCGCATGACACTGGCGGTAGATACCGACGATTTTGAGTATGAAGTGCAGGTCGGCTTCCCTGATAAACTGCCGTATCCAACCATGTTTGATCTCGATCCTATTGTTAAAGAAGAACAAATTTGGCTGAGTGGTTTCCGCCGTCGCCCTTCATCTTCCATTATGCACCGGCGTAACCAGGCGGTTTTTCTCAATGATGTGAACGGTGAGAAGGTGACGCATGCCGCCACACTCTACGAAAACGAATCTTTGTTCGGCCAGTTAGGCGAGCCGCATCTTTATCCTGAAGTTTCCAGCGCACGGGAAATACTGCGCAACTGGCGTTTCTACCACGAATTCGATATTACCAAGGGGGCCGGATTGCGTTTGCCGCAGGTCGGTTATCGCTCGCCTGTTCTGGGCGGTGATGGTTTGAATTTGGCCGCGGCTTTCCAGACCATCGTTGAAATAGGTGATAGCGAATTACTGTTTGCGGTGCTGGATGAAGCGTTCCCTGAATGCACATTTTTCTGTGATAACAGGAACGGGCGTTTCCAGATGATGATGCACCGACAGGGGATTAATCGCCCGTTGGAGTCGGCTGAATTTTCTGACGGAACATTACGATTCTTGTGCCTGACCGTCGCGTTGCTTAGCCCCCGACCGCCACGTTTTATTGCCCTCAATGAACCGGAAAACAGCCTGCATCCACAGATGTTGCCCGCACTGGCACGTTTGATCGCACAAGCGAGTCGCTACACGCAGATTTGGTTAACCAGCCACTCGCCAGAACTGGCGACGCTTATCGAGAGGCATACGCCGTTTACGCTGTATCAATTGGCGATTGAGAACGGAGAAACGCGCGTTAACCGGCTTTCCTGATAATTTGCTGTAACCGTATGGCGAAATGGTAGATAAAAAATCTAAACCTTAACCATATGGATACAATAAACAGTGATTAATTCTGAATCGCCGTTGCAGTGTGAGGTGAGTCAAAATCTGGTGGCCATATTGTCACACCGCATTAACCTCACGAGTTGCGCCAGCTCACATTCGCGGTGGGTGGGTAATTTCCTTTAAAGCAAAACACTCAAAACAAATACTTTAAAAACAATTAGTTAGTTTTTTAACGATACCTTTCCAATAACTCTTTTCTACCAAATTAGCAAAATACTGCAGGAAATATGCAGATTTACCTCTAAACGGAGAAAAATTTACTCTTTTGTTTGGCTTCCTCTTGAGGAGTAGCAAATTTTTTCTCCGCTACCCGCGCTATCCTTTTCTCATTCTAAATACACGTCCAGAACACCGATCTCGTTTTTCGAGTATCTGGTCATCACTCTGTATTGAATATTCACGATTAAAACCTACAAATATAAGCGAGCACTTTATGGAAACGGGAAGCATTACTGCGGTTAATATTCCAGCATCCGGTCGAGCAGGAATGACAGAAAGTGAATGGCAGGCAGCGACAAAATTCGATAGTAAAGATGTCGGCTGGGTAATTATGAGTATCGGGATGGCGATTGGTGCCGGAATAGTCTTTTTACCAGTACAAGTCGGATTAATGGGGTTGTGGGTATTTCTGCTCTCCTCAATAGTAGGATATCCGGCAATGTATTTGTTCCAGCGTCTCTTTATTAATACCTTAGCGGAATCACCGGAATGTAAAGATTACCCTAGTGTGATTAGTGGTTATTTAGGTAAAAACTGGGGGATATTATTAGGCGCTCTCTATTTTGTTATGTTGGTTATTTGGTTGTTCGTTTATTCTACTGCCATTACTAATGATAGCGCCTCTTATTTACATACTTTTGGCGTGACCGAAGGGCTGTTATCAGATAATCCTTTTTATGGGTTGGGACTAATTTGTGTTCTGGTCGCCATTTCTTCACGAGGCGAGCAGCTTTTATTTAAAATCTCAAGCTTCATGGTGCTGGCAAAGCTTTTGGTTGTCGCGGCATTGGGTTTCTCAATGATTGGCATGTGGCACTTGCACAACACCGGGATGCTGCCGCCAATGGGGATGCTGATTAAGAATGCGATCATTACCCTGCCATTTACATTGACCTCTATTCTGTTTATTCAAACATTAAGCCCGATGGTGATTTCGTATCGCTCAACAGAAAAATCCCGGGAAGTGGCTCGTTTTAAAGCGTTGCGTGCCATGAATATTGCCTTCGGTATTCTTTTCGTGACGGTGTTCTTTTATGCAGTTTCTTTCACGTTGGCAATGGGGCACGACGAAGCTGTAAAAGCCTATGAGCAAAATATTTCGGCTCTCGCTATCGCTGCCCAATTCATTGATGGCGCTTCGGGCGCGTGGGTCACTGTCGTTAGCGTAATGCTCAATATCTTTGCAGTCATGACGGCATTCTTTGGTGTTTATCTTGGTTTCCGTGAAGCAACACAAGGTATCGTTATTAATATTTTACGTCGCAGAATGCCAGAAGAAAAAATAAACCAAAAATGGGTGCAGCGCGGAATTATGTTGTTCGCCATTTTATTGGCCTGGAGTGCGATCGTCCTTAACGCACCAGTATTAAGTTTTACCTCAATCTGTAGCCCAATATTTGGCATGGTTGGTTGTTTAATTCCTGCATGGCTGGTTTATAAAGTACCGGCACTGCACAAATATAAAGGTGCATCGCTGGTGATTATCATTATTACCGGGTTGCTGTTATGTGTTTCTCCATTCCTGGCGTTCTCCTGATTCGCAGGTGTTTGTATTGTAGTTCTCAGTATTAAGGTTAAAAAAATGACAAATACAGAAATGAACCCTGCGTGGGCAGAGTTAATCCGTGCGGTAAAACAAAATGTGAAGCCAGCAGTAGGGTGTACGGAACCCGTTTCACTGGCGCTGGCAAGTGCACTGGCTGCCTCGCATTTGGCCGGGAGAGTGATTCGAATTGAGGCCAAGGTTTCACCTAATCTGATGAAAAATGGCATGGGTGTTACCGTTCCTGGAACGGGAATGGTGGGTCTACCTATTGCCGCTGCAGTGGGCGCATTGGGGGGCGATCCGCTGGCGGGGTTAGAAGTTCTCAAAGGTGCGCCAGTAGAGGCGATTGCCGCCGGGAAGTTGCTGTTGGCAAGTGGCAAAGTGACGGTGACAATTCAGGAACTTTGTGAGGAAATCCTCTATACCCGCGTTACGGTCTATACCGCAGAAGAGTCAGCGACGGTGGTGATATCTGGCGAACATACCAGGGTAAGCCGTATCGAAAAGGACGGAGCGGTATTGTTCGATGCGCAAGGGGAGGCTAAACCCGTTGACAATGAGCAGGCGTACCATCTGGAGCGATTTAACCTCGAGCAGATTGTTGAGTTTGCCCAGAGCGTTCCGTTTGACGATATAGGTTTTATTCTTGATGCCGCGTTGCTCAACGGTGAACTGTCGCGCGAAGGATTGCGGGCGCAATATGGTTTGCATATTGGTTCGACATTAAGCCGCCATCGCGATCGCGGTTTAATGGCTAAGGATCTGTTAAGTGACATAATGATCCGTACTTCGGCGGCATCTGATGCGCGCATGGGGGGGGCTTGTCTGCCTGCAATGAGCAACTCAGGTTCTGGTAACCAGGGGATTACGGCGACGATGCCGGTTGTGGTGGTAGCCGAGCACCTTGGTTGCGATAGCGAGCGGCTGGCGCGTGCGTTGATACTGTCGCATCTGACCGCTATCTACATTCACCATCAGTTACCTACGTTGTCGGCATTGTGCGCAGCAACGACGGCCGCGATGGGTGCTGCGGCAGGGATAGCCTGGTTAATTGACGGAAGTTATCAGAGTATCTCGATGGCAATCAGCAATATGATTGGTGATGTTAGTGGGATGATTTGCGATGGCGCATCAAATAGCTGTGCGATGAAAGTGTCGACCAGTGCTGCTTCGGCATGGAAAGCGGTACTGATGGCGCTGGATAATACTTCGGTCACGGGGAATGAAGGTATCGTTGCTCATGATGTAGAGCAGTCGATAAGCAATCTGTGTGCACTGGCAAGCCAGGCAATGCAGCACACAGACCGTCAGATTATTACGATTATGGCTAACAAAGTTGCCTGATATCCCTAAGCTTCTTCTTCAGCCATCTCGGTCAGGCGGACGTCCGCTTCGATAACAATGGCTTCCAGCTCGTTCAACATTTCGTCGTAGCTGAGTTCGGGTTCAGCGGTTGCCGTGATAATGGCAACCGCTGCCACAGGTGACGGCGCTGCTTTTTTTGTACTCTTCCGGGTAGCCAGTTTTTTACTCACAAATAACTCCTGTTGGTCAGACTTTGGCACTGGTCAGACCGGTAAATCTATCAGCAATGCACGCAGTGGAGTATCTGCAACCAACGTTATGTTAGCTTCGTCACGGATAAAAGCGCCATCGCCGCAGGTAAGCCCTTCTTTTTGCTCGGCAGATGTAACTGCATGAACTGCACCGTGAATCGACTGCAAATAAGCTCGCGGGCCATGTAACTGGAAACTCAATTGCTGGCCTTTCTCCAGTTCAATTTGATGGACCCACACTTGCTGGCGCAATTGTAGGCTCTCTTTGCTGCCATCCGGCGACGCCAGCAATTGCTGCGGCTGGTCTGTCAGGCTGATTTTTTGCACCAATGGGTTTTCACGCTCCGGGCAGGCATCCAGCCACAACTGCATACGCGTCAGCGAGTTCTCTTTACTGAGGTTATGCTCGCTGTAACTCAGCCCAGGTTGGGTGGAAAGCAGCAACGCTTCACCTGCTTTCGCCTGAACATGGTTACCTTCGCTGTCGCGGTATTCCGCTTCGCCTTCGAGAATCAAATTGAGGATATCGACCTTCGGATAAGTTCGCGGCTGGAATGAAGCGCCAGGTGCCAGGACTTCCTGATTGAGTACGCGCAACGATGCATAGCCCAGCAATTTCGGGTCAAAATAGTGACCGAAAGAAAACGTATAGCGTGCCTGCAGCCATCCGTAGTCCGCTTTTCCGCATTGTTTGGCAGTTCTTGGCGTAATCATAATTTCATGGCCTCTTTTTACACTAGGCCCATGGTAAAACTCTGGACGTCGCATTGTTAGCTAGTTAATCTGCTCGGTATGTTCAAATTTCCTGAATGAGAACGAGATGGCTAAAGAGAGAGCATTGACGCTGGAAGCACTGCGGGTCATGGACGCAATTGACCGGCGCGGGAGTTTCGCCGCGGCTGCTGATGAGCTAGGGCGTGTGCCGTCAGCGCTGAGTTACACCATGCAGAAGCTTGAAGAAGAACTGGATGTGGTGCTGTTTGACCGTTCGGGCCATCGCACAAAATTTACCAATGTCGGGCGCATGTTGCTGGAGCGCGGGCGAGTTTTGCTCGAAGCGGCTGAAAAACTGACGACTGATGCTGAAGCACTAGCTCGTGGCTGGGAAACGCATCTCACCATCGTGACTGAAGCGCTGGTGCCAACGGCGAAGTTGTATCCGTTAGTCGAAAAACTTGCAGGTAAAGCAGACACCCAGTTATCGATCATTACGGAAGTTTTGGCGGGTTCATGGGAGCGTTTAGAGCAGGGGCGAGCGGATATTGTGATTGCGCCGGATATGCATTTCCGTTCTTCATCGGAGATTAACTCGCGCAAGTTGTACAAGGTGATGAGCGTTTATGTCGCCGCACCCGACCACCCGATTCACAATGAACCAGAGCCACTTTCAGAAGTGACACGCGTGAAGTATCGCGGTATTGCGGTGGCTGATACTGCGCGGGAACGCCCGGTGATCACGGTGCAATTACTGGATAAACAGCCGCGTTTGACGGTGAGTAGCATGGAAGATAAACGGCAGGCGTTGTTGGCCGGTTTGGGTGTGGCGACGATGCCTTATCCGCTGGTCGAACAGGATATTGCCGAAGGGCGTTTGCGCGTGGTGAGCCCTGAATACACCAACGAAATTGACATTATTATGGCGTGGCGACGCGATAGCATGGGCGAGGCGAAAGCCTGGTGCTTGCGTGAAATTCCAAAATTATTGAAGTAGTGGCTACGCCCTCACCCCGGCCCTCTCCCTCAGGAGAGGGGGAAAACCGGACAATGCCCTCTCCCTCAGGAGAGGAGGGAAACCGGACAATGCCCTCTCCCTCAGGAGAGGAGGGAAACCGGACAATTCCCTCTCCCTCAGGAGAGGAGGGAAACCGGACAATTCCCTCTCCCTCAGGAGAGGAGGGAAACCGGACAATTCCCTCTCCCTCAGGAGAGGGGGAAAGCGGACAATGCCCTCTCACTCAGGAGAGGGGGGAAAGCGGACAATGCCCTCTCCCTCAGGAGAGGGGGAAAACCGGACAATTCCCTCTCCCTCAGGGAGAGGGCTAGGGTGAGGGGCAAAGCATTATTCACTGACTAATCTGGCATCCATCGCTTTTGGATCTGAACCGTATTTATTCTCACCCGGCGTGCCATTCTGGCAGTTGAACGCCAGAATAATCAGCCAGCCGACAATCGGAATAAATATCAGCAGTAACCACCAGGCTGAACGATCGGTATCGTGCAAACGACGGAACTGTACAGCCCAGTAAGGCAGGAAAATCAGCAGGCCATAAATGGTAGCCAGCAGACCTTCTTCCTTCGCAATTCGCAGTCCTAACATCTTATCCAGAATGGTTAACACGACGGTCAGTACCAGGTTCACCAGAATGAACATCCAGAATTCTTTACGTCGCGCCCGTCCGCTGAAACCAATGTAATTTCTTAGTACTTTGAAATACCAATCCATTTTTTGCCTACCTTGAGTTCTAACGATCTAATTCAAGAATAGTCGCGAATGATTTTTGCGTAAATTATAGCTTGGGTGAATTTAATCAACCGTGGTTAAACCGTTCATCGCGACCATGTGGCTCATTTAAATCCTGCGCAGGGCCAATGGAAATAATGCCCGTTGGGTTAATCGTTTTATGGCTGCGGTAATAGTGATTGCGGATATGCGCGAAATCGACGGTCTCGGCAATGCCCGGCATTTGGTAGATATCCCGCAAGAATCCGTAGATATTCAGGTAATCACTAATGCGGTGTTTGTCGCATTTAAAGTGGGTGACGTACACAGGATCGAAACGTACCAGTGTCGTCCACAGGCGAATATCGGCTTCAGTCAGTTGGTCACCGGTTAAATAGCGGTGCTGGCCAAGGATTTGCTCGACGCGCGCCAGTGATTCAAACACTTTGCTGACCGCTTCATCATAAGCTTCCTGAGAAGTGGCAAAACCTGCTTTATACACGCCGTTATTAATGGTGTCGTAAATCCAGCTATTCAGTTCATCAATCTGGCTGCGTAACTGTGGCGGATAATAATCTCCGGCACGAGCCCCTTTGGCATCAAACGCGGTATTCAGCATGCGAATGATTTCAGCAGATTCGTTACTGACAATCGTCTGGGTTTTCTTATCCCATAAAACCGGAACGGTAACGCGGCCGGTGTAGTTTGGGTCAGCTTGCAGATAGAGTTGATAGAGATATTCGTGCTGGTATAGGCCATCACCGGTCGCATTCGGGAAGTCGTCATCGAACGTCCAGCCATCTTGCAACATCAGCGGGTTAACCACTGAAACCGAGATAAAAGATTCGAGGCCTTTCAAAGCTCGCATGATGAGGGTGCGATGCGCCCACGGACAAGCGAGGGAAACATAGAGATGGTAACGGTCTTTTTCAGCGGCAAAGCCACCTTTACCGTTCGCACCGGGTTCGCCATCAGCCGTCAGCCAATTGCGAAACACTGACTCTGAACGTTTGAAACTGCCACCGGTAGATTTGGTGTCATACCAGACATCGTGCCAGACGCCATCAATTAACTGTCCCATGCTGTTCTCCTGGTGAGCTTTAAAAACAAAAAAGCGAAGGGATTAACCTTCGCTCTTATTGATAATCAGTATAGAACCTTACCAGTTTTTCTTCAGCAGGCGGTCGATGCTGTATGCGCCTGGCCCGAAGATAGCCAGTAACAGATAACCACCGGCAATGGTGAAGTTCTTCATAAACATGATGGAGTTCGGGCCCTGGCTGAAATCAGCGTGGAACAGGAATGCCGTCAGAAGCGTAAATACCGCAGTGATAATCGCCGTGGTACGTGTGAAGAAGCCGAACAGGATGGCCAGACCGCCGCCAAACTCAAGCAGAATGGTCAAAGGCAGCAAGAACCCTGGGACGCCCATCGCTTCCATATATTGTTGAGTACCGGCATAACCGTTAATTTTGCCCCAACCTGCAACGATGAACAGAATTGGCATCAAGATACGAGCTAACAGTACACCAGCATCATCTAATTTTTTCATTTTACTCTCCAGAGAAATTCTATTGGGTGCTATCAGCCCAGGATTTTTTGTCTTTGCAATTTCCGGTGGTTACCGTTAACTGCGGTTGATGTGGAGGATAATAGACGGGGCATTAATGGATTGTTAGCAAGGAATACTGTCGATGTTTTTCAAATTACTTGAGTAAGCCTGCTAATAAAAACGCCGCTTATTTTAAGCGGCGTTAGGGATTACTGCGATTGCTGTTGCACCGTATTGCGAATCAGGCGCCAGGCGCTCCAGGCACCGAAACCGCGTCTGGCCCAGCGCATCAGGAAGCTCGGGTGGCGCACAGTCCAGATAGCCATCACGCTGCTGGCGATTAACGCATAACTGCGCAAGCTCAGTAAGGTGTTCCAGCCGCGATCATAGGCGCCTGTCGCTTCCAGCCAATCGCGCCTGCTGGCACTTAAATCCAGCCGTTGTTGTTGAATCTGGCTGAGTAAAAAGGCCTTGCGCTTATCAAGCTCACGGTTGCTCATGGTTAGTCATCTTCCAGCAAAGCACGGTCGTTTTCGAGTTCACGACGAGTATGGCGCAGCAGTGTGGACTGGCGAGATTTACGCAGCGTCCAGATAGCTCCGATCACCGCAAGCCCCAGCAGGACTGCGGTCGTCGCAATCATGGCATTCAGACGATACTGCGGTTCGACGGCCCAGAAAATCAGCACCACCAGGCTCATTAATCCGAATGCTGCAAATAGCATGGTTAACCCAAGCATTAACAGCAACTGAACCAGATGGGCTTTCTCTTCTTCCAGTTCAACCACGGCAAGACGCAGGCGCGTTTCCACCATCCCAACGATGATGGTGACGATGCGCTGACCAATGCCGAGGACGCTTTTGCCCGGCCCTTGAGTGTGATGGGATTCAGGCATAATTAACGGCGAGTCAGCAGGACACCGAGCACGACGCCAATCGCCGCCCCAATACCCACGCCGGTCCATGGATTTTCACGAACATAATCGTCAGCTTTTGCCGCCGCTTCTCGCGTTTGTTTGGCAATCACGTCGCCGGTATCACCCAGACGGACACGGCTTTCTTTCAGCGCTTTTTCGGCTTTGCCACGCAGTCTTTCAAGTTCGGATTTTGACTTGTCCGTCGATGCACTCAGCACTTCTTCAAGGGTATCAGCCAGGGATTTCAGCTCTGCGCGCAAGTGTTCTGATGTAGTATCTTTTGACATAGTTCTCTCCAGATTTTCTAAGAATGACGGGTTTATTAAAGAGTCTTAGTAATCACGGGCCTGCAGGGCTTTCAGCTCATGTTCTGCTTCAGACAGCTTCTGCTCCCGCTTGGTAATTTTTTCCGCATCGCCTTTTTCGCGAGCTTCTTTGAGGTCAGCTTTTCGTTCGGTAATTTCGGCTTTTTGCTCGTTGATTTTCTTCTGATGGGCCGCGCGTAAACTGCTGTCAGTACAATTGGCGCGGACTTCTTTCAACGCTTTATTAAGCCCATCGACACGACTTTTGTTCTGATGTTTTTCCGCATAGCCAATTTCACGTTGAATATCCTGCTCTTTCTCACTGCACAGCGAGTTGGCATGTGCCGCAGAAGTTAAAGATAACAAGGCAATAGCCAATACGGTACGAGTGTTCATGTTAAACCTTCCATTGTGATGTACGTTTAGCCGTAAGGTTAAACACACAAAGAATCCAGAAATTATTCGAAAATGATGATTTGTAGCGATTTAAGTAAACAAGCATAGTCAGAAACTGAGTATAAACCCAATCCGTGGTAACAATTTAGGATTTCTGGAAAGGGTTAACCGATGCGGATATTTTCGTTGAGCATGCGTGTCAGCCAACTGCTGGCGCTGTCTTCTTCTTCTTGTTGAGCGATGACATAACCATGCGGCAGTGTCCTGTACAACACGACTTTTGCGGCTTCGCTTTGCGCACTTGAATCAAATTTGATCAACAAGGAGTTGTTTTCAGGGGTAATGCTTTTGAAACGGATACCGTTAGCATCAAGATGATGCCAGACAAAAAAGCCGTCAGGCATGCTGATACCTTGTTGATTAGAGCGAATTTCCAGCGTTGATTCGGTGCGCTGCATTCCAGACCATATCAATATGGACGCTGCCGCAACAACACCGATCAATATCGTGGCCCGCAGGCCACGAAAAACGTGTGTTTTCATCGTCATCCCTCTTAACTGCGGTTACCGTATTTCTTACGCCAAAGCACAATCAACGAACCGATCAGGCCGCATACCAGTAACACCACTGGTAACAGCATCAGGCAGGACATCAACGCATCTTCATATTTCAGGAATACTGGTGTTTTGCCAAGCAGATAACCCAGCGAGGTCAAAATCAGAACCCACAATAACCCGCTCATCCAGTTGAAGAACTGGAAGCGCGCATTATTCAGACCGGATAAACCGGCAATAGTTGGCAGCAGGGTGCGAACAAAAGCGATAAAACGGCCAATCAGCAACGCAGACAAACCATGTTTGTGGAATAAGCTATGCGCGCGTTGATGGTAGTGTGCAGGAAGGTGCGAAAGCCAATTCTGCACGATGCGCGTATTCCCAAGCCAGCGCCCTTGAATATAACTGAGCCAACAGCCGAGACTTGCGGCGGTGGTTAATAAAAGCAAGGTTTCAGGAAAACCCATAGCCCCTTTGGCAATCAATACACCGACCAAAACTAACAAGCTATCACCGGGCAGGAAAGCTGCTGGTAACAGACCATTTTCAAGGAATAAAATCATGAATAACACGAAGTAAAGCATGCCAATCATTCCTGGATTGGCTAGCGTTTCAAAATCCTGGTTCCATAAAGCGTTCAACAATTGCGTGAAAAGTTCCATTCAGTGTTCCTGGCACATCGATTAAGACCGCTGATCAAAGTCAGATGGTAGAGCACGGCTTTGTTATGTGTGTTGTGTTGTTGCCGATTGTCATTCACTGCTCTTTGCCGGTTCGTATTACATTTCCCTATGAAAGCGAACAGGTAGTGAAAGCAAAGCTGATTCTTACAGTGAAATTGCATCTAATTGTAACAAAGCTCTGTGCAAGGCGTCACAGTATTTGTGCTTTGTTGAGGGACGATTTTGATTGCTAGTCGAGGGGCTGGCGAGGGTATTTACAAACGCTGACACTATTGTTGGTTTGCTTACCCTCGCGAGAGGAAAATAACTACTTTTGACCGTTTGCTGCGGTATCGAGATGAATTACCGGATTATCCGCAAACAAATAGCGATCAGCATTGAACTCGAAATCATCACTGGTTGCATCAAACAGCATTTGTTTAGTGTTTTCCAGGTGTTGCCACATCGCCACTTTAGCCGCATGTGGGTCTTTACGAATCAGTGCCTTAAGAATTTGGTCGTGATCGTCGCACCAGTTGTCAGCAGTACGCTTATCAATATGCTCGTGAAGTTTTTTCCAGTATGGGTTGTGGATGCGTTGGCTCCACATTTTTTCCACGATGGCTGCAAGGGCTGTATTTTGTGATGCCAGAGCCACCTGAGTGTGGAAATGAAGATCCCACTCTGAATCCTGGAAATTGTGCTCATTACGCGCCATTTCCTGAATTTCCATCAACTTGACGATATCTTGCTTAGTGACCTGTGTCGCCGCAAATTCAGCGATATTGCTCTCAATCAACTGACGAGCTTGCAGCAGCTCAAAGGGACCAAAACTAGCGAATTCAAACTGTTCATCAGGAAGATTGGTGTATTTCGCCTGATTGGCGATGACATGGATGCCGGAGCCTTTGCGTACTTCGACGTATCCTTCCACTTCCAGCATGATTATTGCTTCACGAACCACAGTGCGGCTCACGTTCTTCTCTTCAGCAATAAAGCGCTCCGCCGGGAGTTTTTCCCCAACCAAATAAACACCGTTTTCGATGCGTTGTTTAAGTTCAGCGGCCAGTTGCTGATAAAGACGACGTGGTTCCATAATATCCATCTGTAGCTCCGGGAAAGGTCCTGCGGTTAACCTTATTTGTTATACCACTTTTCAAAGATAGGCTCCATATTCTGGATACACAAAAGCCGCCATTAAGGCGGCTTTAAGTGCAAACTGAGACACCGATTATGCTAACGCTTGTTTCGGTTTTTGCTGGTCATTCAACTCACTGATGGGTTTGTTTTGCAGCACGGTCCAGATAACGATAGCACCGAGGATGTCGAACACCGCCAGAGCTGCAAACAGTGGGCTGAAGCCAAGGGTATCGGCCAACGCACCAACCACCAGAGCAAACATGGTGCTCGCAGTCCATGCCGCCATACCGGTCAGGCCATTCGCGGTTGCCACTTCATTACGACCAAATACGTCAGAAGAGAGCGTAATCAGTGCGCCAGACAGTGACTGGTGAGCAAAGCCGCCAACACACAGCAGGGCGATTGCCACATATGGGCTGGTGAACAGGCCGATGGTGCCTGGAGCAATCATCAGAATCGCGCCCATGGTCACAACCATTTTACGGGAAACAATCAAGTTCACGCCGAATACGCGCTGGAAAATAGGAGGAAGGTAGCCGCCAACGATACAGCCCAGGTCAGCAAACAGCATTGGCATCCAGGCAAACATCGCAATGTGTTTCAGGTCAAAGCCATACACTTTGAACATGAACAATGGGATCCAGGCGTTGAAAGTCCCCCACGCGGGTTCTGCCAGGAAACGTGGCAGTGCGATACCCCAGAACTGGCGGTTCTGCACGATTTTCCAGGCGCTCATTTTCTTGCTGTTGCCGGTCTGGTGATGAGCTTCCTGGCCGCCAATGATGTATTCACGTTCTTCTTCAGAAAGTCGTTTCTGATCGCGTGGGTGTTTGTAGAAAATCAACCAGGCCATTGCCCAGGCAAAGCTCAGCACACCAGAGATGATGAATGCCATCTGCCAGCTGTGCATGACAATCGCCCAAACGACTAATGGTGGAGCAATCATGCCGCCGATAGAAGAACCGACGTTGAAGTAACCTACTGCTATAGAACGCTCTTTAGCCGGGAACCATTCGCTACTGGCTTTCAGGCCCGCAGGGATCATGGCGGCTTCTGCAGCACCCACGGCACCACGAGCAATTGCCAGGCCACCCCAGCTTCCCGCTAGTGCTGTTGCACCACAGAAAATTGCCCATGCGACCGCGAAGAAGGCGTAGCCTACTTTAGTCCCCAGGACATCAAGCACGTAGCCCGCAACGGGCTGCATAATGGTATAGCAAGCTGAGTAGGCGGCTATAATGTAGGAATATTGCTGAGTCGAAATATGCAGCTCTTCCATCAATGTTGGAGCGGCCGCTGCAATAGTATTACGTGTTAGATAACCCAGTATGGTGCCCATAGTTACCAGGGCAATCATGTACCAGCGTAAGCCTTTAATCTTTCCCATTGGAATTTCATCCCGTCTTCATAATCAACCGTGTGTCATGCGGTTGCACGTCCGGCATTGCTGCCAGAACGAGTGTTCGATTAGAGGGGTTCATATCCGGGGGTATCACCCGGTACGACCCGTACCTTGCCTTAAAATAAACAAACTGTGGCAATTCCGGTTTCCGTACCGCAATGCGCTGTTCGTGATACCAGCGTCTGATGTATTTCCATTACTGATGTATTGCAACGGCAGGAAAGATAACTTGTCATACAGCTTCAAAAGTTGAGTGATATCACAAAAGTGTCGATCTGCTCACTCCAGGGGAGAAGGGGCTTGCAGACCAGAACTGGCGCGGGATACGGGTTCTTTTTAAACACAATATTAACAATAAAAGTGTGGTTTTTGTGACGAATACCACAAAAATCCACTCGGTCTCTGGAAATTGGTGTGATAACTTTATTTGCATTATGCGCAAGCATCGAACTGCTATGAACAGAGGAACCCTACAATGGCCCAGTTTATGACTGAAGATTTTCTCCTGGATACAGAATTTGCCCGCCGCTTGTACCATGAATTTGCAGCCGATCAGCCTATTTTCGACTATCACTGCCACTTACAACCACAGCAGGTTGCTGAAGATTACCGTTTCAAAAACCTGTATGACATCTGGTTAAAAGGTGATCACTACAAGTGGCGTGGCATGCGTGCTAACGGTGTGGAAGAGCGTCTGTGTACTGGCGATGCGACTGACCGCGAGAAGTTCGATGCCTGGGCCGCTACGGTTCCGCACACTATCGGTAACCCGCTGTACCACTGGACCCACCTTGAACTGCGCCGTCCGTTCGGTATCACTGGCAAACTGTTGTCCCCAACCACTGCTGATGAAATCTGGAACGAATGTAACGAGCTGCTGGCCCAGGATAGCTTCTCTGCTCGCGGCATCATGAAGCAGATGAACGTGAAAATGGTCGGCACCACTGATGACCCAATTGACGATTTGCGTTTCCACCGCCAAATCGCGCTTGACGCGTTTGAAACCAAAGTGCTGCCAAGCTGGCGCCCGGACAAAGCGTTCAACATTGAACAAGCTACTTTTGTTGAATACATGGGCAAACTTGCCGAAGTGTCTGATACCGACATCCGCCGTTTCAGCGACCTGCAAGCCGCACTGAGCAAGCGTCTGGATCACTTCGCCGAGCATGGCTGTAAAGTATCTGACCATGCATTAGATGTGGTGCTGTTTGCTGAAGCAGACGAAGCGACTCTGGATGGCATTCTGGCGCGTCGTCTTTCCGGTGCGACGCCAACTGAACACGAAACTGCACAGTTCAAAACTGCGGTTCTGGTTTGGCTGGCAGCTGAATACACCCGCCGCGGCTGGGTTCAGCAGTACCACATCGGTGCGCTGCGTAACAACAACCTGCGCCAGTTCAAACTGCTGGGGCCTGATGTGGGCTTTGACTCCATCAACGACCGCCCAATGGCTGAAGAACTTTCTCGCCTGCTCAGCAAGCAAAACGAAAACAATGAACTGCCAAAAACGATTCTGTATTGCCTGAACCCACGCGATAACGAAGTGTTGGGCACCATGATCGGCAACTTCCAGGGCGAAGGTATGCCAGGAAAAATGCAGTTTGGTTCCGGTTGGTGGTTCAACGACCAGAAAGATGGCATGGAGCGTCAAATGACGCAGCTGGCGCAACTGGGTCTGTTAAGCCGCTTTGTGGGCATGCTGACTGACAGCCGCAGCTTCCTGTCATACACCCGCCACGAATACTTCCGTCGCATTCTGTGCCAGATGATTGGCCGTTGGGTGGAAGCGGGCGAAGCGCCAGCAGACATCAAACTGCTGGGCAGCATGGTAGAAAACATCTGCTTTAACAACGCCCGAGACTACTTTGGCATTGAACTGAACTAATCAGGCTTTGAGGTTGATATGCAATACATCAAGATCCATACGCAAGATAACGTCGCCGTTGCGTTAGTGGACCTGGCTGAAGGTGAAGTCGTTACCGTCGAAGGGGCAGAGGTGACTCTGCGCCAGCCGGTACTGCGCGGCCACAAATTTGCGCTTGGCACCATCGCGCAAGGTGAGAATGTTGTTAAGTACGGTTTGCCGATTGGCCACGCGTTGGCCACCATTGAAGCCGGTGAGCACATTCACTCACACAATGCGCGTACTAATCTGAGCGACCTGGATGAGTATCGCTATCAACCTGATTTCCAGTCTCTTGCAAGCCAGGCAGCGGACCGTGAAGTCAACGTTTATCGCCGTGAGAACGGCTCAGTCGGTGTGCGTAATGAGTTATGGATTTTGCCCACTGTCGGTTGTGTCAACGGCATTGCACGCCAAATCCAGAACCGTTTCCTGAAGCAGAATAACGACGCCGAAGATATCGACGGCGTGTTCCTGTTCAGCCATCCGTTTGGTTGCTCTCAGTTGGGTGAAGACCACATCAACACCCGCACCATGCTGCAAAATATGGTGCATCATCCGAATGCAGGTGCGGTACTGGTGATTGGCCTCGGTTGTGAAAACAACCAGGTGAGTGCCTTCCGCGAAACGCTGGGCGAATACGATGCGTCGCGCGTGAAGTTTATGGTTTGCCAGCAGCAAGACGACGAAGTAGAAGCCGGGCTTGAGCAACTGCAAGAGCTGTATGAAGTGATGCGTCACGACAAGCGCGAACCAGGTAAAATCAGCGAACTGAAATTCGGCCTTGAATGCGGTGGTTCAGATGGTTTGTCCGGTATTACGGCAAACCCAATGCTGGGCCGTTTCTCCGACTATATGGTGGCGAACGGTGGCACGACTGTGCTGACGGAAGTGCCGGAAATGTTTGGCGCTGAACGCATTCTGATGAGCCATTGCCGCGACGAAGCGACGTTTGAAAAAACCGTCACCATGGTGAACGACTTCAAACAATACTTCATCGAACACAACCAGCCGATCTACGAAAACCCATCACCAGGGAACAAAGCTGGCGGTATCACCACGCTCGAAGAAAAATCCCTCGGCTGCACGCAAAAAGCCGGTGAGAGCGAAGTGGTTGATGTGCTGCGTTATGGCGAGCGCCTGAAAACGCCAGGTCTGAACCTGTTAAGCGCACCAGGTAACGATGCGGTTGCAACCAGCGCACTGGCTGGAGCAGGTTGCCACATGGTGTTATTCAGCACCGGGCGCGGCACGCCATACGGTGGTTTTGTGCCAACTGTTAAAATCGCAACTAACAGTGAACTGGCGACCAAAAAGCCGCACTGGATTGATTTTGACGCAGGCAAACTGCTGCACGGCAGCGATATGAACACCTTACTGAGCGAGTTTATCGACACCATTGTTGATATTGCCAACGGTAAAAAGACCTGTAATGAACGTAATGATTTCCGCGAATTAGCCATCTTTAAAAGCGGCGTTACGTTGTAAAAAGCCCCTTAGGTGATAACATGAAACGGCATTTTGATTTTCGAAATGCCGTTTTTTTTCGCCTAATTTTACTCACAAGGATTAGTCATGACCGCGTATTGGGTTGCCCAGGGCGTCGGCGTTCTCGCCTTTTTGGTCGGCATTACCACCTTCATCAATCGCGATGAACGGCGTTTCAAACTGCAACTGGCGGCATACAGCGCCATCATCGGCATTCACTTCTTTTTGATGGGCGCAAGCCCGGCAGGCATGAGTGCCGAACTTAACGCGTTCCGCACGGTTATCTCTTTGCGTACGCGTAGCTTGTGGGTAATGGGGATTTTCATTGCACTAACCCTGGGGTTAGGCCTGGCGAAATTTGATCATGCAATGGAATTGCTGCCGATTGCCGGAACTGTTGCCAGTACCTGGGCGTTGTTCCGCTGCAAAGGGTTGACGATACGCTGTGTGATGTGGTGTTCAACGGCTTGCTGGGTGACGCATAACTTCTGGCTGGGATCGATTGGCGGGACATTAATCGAAGGGAGTTTTTTGGTGATGAACGGCCTGAACATCGTTCGTTTCTGGCGTATGCAAAGGCGAGGAATTGATCCGTTTAAGGTCGAAAAAGAAGTGCAGCAACAAGAGGGATAATCGGACTCTTTTGTAGGTCGGTTAAGCGCAGCGCCACCCGACAAATCTCAGTTATGTTACTCCCTGCCTCGTAAGACAGGGAGCGTTAAACATTAACTGCGTAACGGGTTTTTATCCGCCAGGCGTGCATCTTCTGCCTGGCAAGCCGCCGCTGTAAACAACACATCTGTTGAGGAGTTGAGTGCGGTTTCGCAAGAATCCTGCAACACGCCGATGATAAAGCCGACAGCGACTACCTGCATGGCAATCTCATTCGGGATACCAAACATGCCGCAGGCCAGTGGGATCAGCAGCAAAGAACCGCCCGCCACACCAGAAGCCCCGCAAGCACACAGCGAAGCGACCACACTCAGCAGCAGCGCAGTAGGTAAATCTACCGGCACGCCCAGAGTATTCACCGCCGCCAGCGTCAGCACGGTAATAGTGATTGCCGCACCCGCCATATTGATGGTTGCACCCAACGGGATAGAGACAGAATAGGTATCGCGGTCCAGATTCAGCTTCTCGCACAGCGCCATATTCACGGGAATGTTGGCCGCAGAACTACGGGTAAAGAAGGCGGTAACGCCACTTTCACGCAGGCAAGCAAACACCAGTGGGTACGGGTTGCGACGAATCTTGATGAACACCAGCAGTGGGTTGATGACCAGCGCCACACCGAACATGCAGCCAACCAGTACCAACAGCAGTTGCGCATAGCTCCACAGTGTTTCAAAGCCAGTGGTTGCCAGTGTTGATGCGACCAGGCCAAAAATACCGACTGGGGCAAAGCGAATCACCACTCTAACGATGAACGTCACTGCGTCGGAAACATCGTTAATCAGATTTTTGGTGCTTTCATTGCCGTGGCGCAGAGCAAAGCCCAGACCCACAGCCCACACCAGAATCCCGATGTAGTTGGCGTTCAGCAGCGCATGAATTGGGTTTGCAACCATACTCATCAGCAGACCGCGCATGACTTCGACAATGCCTGATGGCGGGGTGATGTCCGTTGCGCCAGTCACCAGATGTAGCGTGGAAGGGAACGCGAAACTGATCACCACAGCGGTCAATGCAGCGGTGAAGGTACCCAGAAGATAAAGCACCAGAATCGGACGGATACTGGTTTTCTGACCATGTTTGTGGTTAGCAATGGATGCCATAACCAACATCAGAACCAGTACCGGAGCGACGGCTTTCAACGCTCCAACGAATAATGTACCGAGCAACCCAACGGCAATTGCCGCAGGTTTTGAAATAGCTGCCAGCGCGATACCGAGCACCAGTCCAACCAAAATCTGTTTTACCAGACTGCCCTTTGCCAGGCGATTTAGAATACCTGGGGATTGTGTTGCCATGAATAACCTTCCTGTTTAGTGTGTCGTCCCATCCTGGCCTGCACTCTAAGGTGCTTTTCGACCGGATGTATAGATTGGTGTTTGCCTGGTTGAGTATAAGGAAATGTCTCAGGGTAGTAAGTAGTAAACACTGATTATTTCGGTATAAGCTAGTTTTTATAACTAAATTTTAACAAATGTGTGACATTAGCGGCACTTCGCACAGCTGATATAGTAAAAAGAAAAACCCCGCCAAAGACGGGGTCAGAGACGTTTTTCGAAGGTCGGATAAACGTAGTGCCATCCGACGAAATATTACTTCGCGAGTCTCTTCTGATCGTTACGGTAGTTAACAATAGCGTTAATGATCAATGTTAACGCCAGAATGCCACCCACCACGCCCAGCGAAATCGCGATTGGGATATGGTAGAAATCGACAATCATCATCTTCACCCCGATAAATATCAGGATAATCGCCAATCCATACTTCAGCATGGTGAAGCGCTCAGCTACGCCCGCCAGCAAGAAGTACATTGCACGCAAACCGAGGATGGCAAACAGGTTTGAAGTCAGCACGATGAACGGGTCGGTTGTTACCGCAAAAATAGCCGGAATACTGTCTACTGCGAAAATCACATCGCTCAATTCAACCAGAATCAGCACCAGCAGCAACGGAGTGGCGAACAGCACCCCATTTTGGCGGGTGAAGAACCTTTCGCCCTCGATTTTATCCGTCATGCGCAGGTGGCCGCGAATCCAGCGTACCAGCGGTTTATCGCCAATACCGCCTTCATCTTCTTTCGACAGCGCCATCTTGAAACCGGTGAACAGCAAGAAGGCGCCGAACACATACAGCAGCCACTCAAACTGAGAAATTAGCCAACTGCCGGCGAAAATCATAATGGTACGCAGCACAATTGCGCCCAGCACGCCATAGACCAGCACGCGGCGCTGCAAGGCTGCAGGCACGGCGAAATAGCTAAACAGCATTAGCCAGACAAACACGTTATCCACTGCGAGTGATTTTTCAATCAGATAACCGGTGAGGAAGGCGAGAGCCTGAGCATCCGCTACTTCACGGCCCGATGTGCCGGTGAGATACCACCAGAATGCCGCATTAAACAGCAGCGAAAGCGTAACCCAAACCAGGGACCATACGGCCGCCTGCTTCATGGTCATGGTGTGTGAGCCTTTACGACCCTGAAGCAGCAGATCGATGGCCAACATGATAACGACCACGACAGCAAAACTGCCCCACAGTAATGGAGTGCCGACACTATTCATAAAAGGGTTTCCTTCAAACAAAACAAAAACGGCCAACGTCGGAAGACGCCAGCCGCTAATGCTTGCAACAGGGATCTCGCCTTCCGGCAAGGTCTCACTTACAACATCTATACGTTACATATATATGTTGCCCGGTAACCGGGTGTTTTATTTTTAAACACCGTAATGACGATTAACCGACGAAGAAGTTACTCCCCTTTGCGGGCAGAAAAATATTACTTCCCATACATTTCGTCAACATTTCCCTCTTTGTTTTACACAGCTTTACGCCGATGCATCACGCAGGTGAATGTACTGGGAGATCATCTGCCGGAAATTTCACGCCAGTCTGCGCGCGAATCTCGGTGCTCAGCAACGCGGTGGAGCGTGACGTCACTAAACCAGGATGATTAACTTCATTCTCGGTGACCAAACGAGCAAAAACTTCGGCTTCATAAAGCATAGTATTGATATGCTGTGGGAGCGTTAGATCCTGCGGTTTGCCACCACGAGGGATAAAGGTGATGCGCTGGCATTCAGAGATTTTCTCGATAACCAAAGAGCCGGCTTCGCCCTGAATCTCACTTGGGATAGTGGAATCGCTCACTTTGGAGTGCAACAGATTCACGTCAAAATCGCCGTAATTCATCTGCACCGAACCGTGCGCATCGACACCGCTTTCCAGCAGGCTGGCGGTAGCATGAACCGAATACGGCTCGCCCCACAACGCCACTGCTGACGCCAGCGTGTAAAAACCGATATCCATAATCGAGCCGTTGGAAAACGCTGGATTAAAGGTGTTTGGGTTCTCGCCATCGAGATAACGCTGATAGCGCGAGGAATACTGGCAATAGTTGAGCAGCACTTTGCGGATCTTGCCCACTTTCGGCAATGCCTGTTGCAGCGCGATAAAGTTCGGCAGACTGGCAGTTTTGAACGCTTCGAACAGCACCACCTGGTTTTCACGCGCGCAGGCAATCGCCGCTTCCACTTCACGCAAATTAGACGCCAGCGGCTTCTCGCAAATCACATGTTTTTTATGGCTGAGAAACAGCAGAGTTTGCGGGGAATGCAGAGAGTTCGGGCTGGCGATATAAACTGCATCAATGGCGTCGCTCTTCGCCATCGCATCGAGATCGGTAAAGAGATGTTCCACCGGATAGTCACTGGCGAAGGTTTGCGCCTGTTCCAGCGAGCGGGAGTAGACCGCGGTGAGTTTATATTTGCCACTTTCGTGGGCAGCATCGACGAACTGACGGGTGATCCAGTTAGTTCCAATAACAGCGAGGCGTATCATAAACGGGTGCTATCTCCGAAGGGGATTATCTTTGAAAGACTATCATGATGTGTGGGGAAAACCAGTGCTGGGCTAGCGTTTTCTGAGAAGTGCATTCAGCCAAATCTCGTCACGCTCGGGGCGTTTATCTGCCGTCGTCCACATCGTCTCAATTTCTATTTCCTGAATGGATTCCAGTAATTTATTGAGACTGGTTTCATTCATATCCGTAAACCGACGCCCATCTTTCTCTCGCTCACTTTCGCCATACTTAAACGAGACATACCAGGTGCCGCCGGATTTCAGCGCATCAGTTAGTTTGTGCATCACAACCGGTAATTCTTGATTGGGAACGTGGAGCAGAGAAGCGCAACACCAGATGCCGTCGTACTTTTTCTTTGCACTGATATCGGCAAATGTCATTTGTTGAACGGACAAACCGCTATGTTGCGTTGCCAACGCCACCATTTCCGAAGAGGCGTCAAACGCATCAACGATATAACCCATTTCATGGAACGCTTTAGCATCACGCCCGGAACCGCAGCCTGCATCCAGCACCGTCGCACCTGGTTGTAAATGGCGGGTAAAGGAATCGTACAGCGAAGACATATCAACATTCACGGTGCCGTCGAAAAAGGTTTGGGCATTGTATTGGTAATAATTAAGCGTCATCAGAATGTGGCCTCGCCTTCTGCTTTCGGTTCCCACGTGTGGAACAGTCTGTTGTTTTTGACTTTATGCCATTGGCTTTCAAGAAAATCTATCCGCCGTTCTGGCTGCGTTCCAGTCTGATTCACAATAGTTTCATGGAGTGGCAGTTTGCTTTGAATAAAATACTCATTGCGAGCATGAAGCCGCTGCAACAGTTTGCGGCTCGGCAAATGCGAGGATTTACCCTCAACGCCACGGTTGCAGCATTTACACGCCAGCACCAAATTCCACACGCCATTGATATTGTTGACCTCTTCACGCGCAGACCAGGGAATGAAGTGATCAACGTCAGCCAGTTCGGCGTCGCCGGGTATCAGGCTGATGGGTTTAAAACAGTAGAAACAACGGCCTTTCTGGTAACCATTCAAACTGTCCCGGCAACTGGTGATATCTACTCGCCTTTCATTAATACGGCTGAAGAGAAGCTGATTATGTTCATCGAACTCTACCGCAACCAGATTTCGGGAAACGCCCATCGCCCAGGCCTGCTCAACCAGATTCCATCGCGCGTTCGTTTCAAAGGCAAGATTCTGATATTGCTGCCGTTCGCTTAGCTGATAAAAGTTATCGGTAAGCCGAATCCCTTTATGCGTTTTTCGCTCATCAAGGAAAAAGCGTTTCTCGATCTCGCCTTGATTAACGTTATGGAAGGCATCAATCACATTGTTAAACCCGAGCCGCACCGTGGTTTCCGTCAATTTATCCTGCGATATCTCACCATTGTTAAACTGCACACAGGCTTCCAGATACTGACTGCCTCGGGATGTGATTTGCTTTGGAGCATGTAAAAGATGCTCGCAAAGATGGCGGCTAAACGGAACGGCAAGATCTTCAAGCGTGACCAGATCACTACCTGATTTGTCCACATCATACAAAGCGTGCGCGAGGGCAAATTTGTAAGATGCGACGTTTCTTCCAAAAAGGATCACACCGCGCCAATAATTCTCAAGCGTTGGGTCAGCCTGATAAAAATCCATTCACGTTTTCCCGGTTACGGTTTGGTCATGCAGAAGGGGAGTTGGGTTACTGAAACCTGTAACGCGATCACATAACAAATGAAAGGTGATGTAAACCGAGGAAGGATAGATTTAGTGAATTTGTGAGCTGTAAAGGCTGTGCCGAGCAGTAGAAAGGGTAATGAATTGAAGATGCGCTGATTTTTTCAGCACTTAGCACGTAAACGATAGAATGGGGCTTGCAAGGTTAAGCACGACAGGTATAATCCCCAACGTTTTCCGCATACCTCTTCGTGCCGAAGTGGCGAAATCGGTAGACGCAGTTGATTCAAAATCAACCGTTGAAAGACGTGCCGGTTCGAGTCCGGCCTTCGGCACCATTCACTTTTGTTTCTTATAAAACAATGAGTTAGTGTGAAAAATCTATCTCATTTGCATGTAAGAAATGTCAATTCCTCATCAAGTACTAAAGCCACTGTGGTTTGTTAATGGCTTTTGGTATGTTATCACGCAGTGGCAAGTAGTTACCAGGCTCAACCTTGTACAGCTTTTTCCTTTGAAGCCAGAAGACGCGCCACCGTCTCAAAATCCTATACCAAAAAACTTTCAGCAAGCGCATTTAAGCCCGATGTTCTCCTATGTTACACGTCGTGATGACGTTGCAGAGAATAAACAGGTCTATGGTGGTTCGTACCTGCACACGAAATGCAGGCTCTGCCAGCGTCTCAGCCACGCTCCCTTATGGGTACACGGTTATCCTGATAAATGCTTGCTGTCTGACATAACCCTGATGCTGTCGCCCAAAGGCTCCGCTTGTTGTCTTACCACCAACGGGGCTTATTGGTTGTTATTGTCCAAAATCGACGTGAAGAGTATTTTTACAGGTACTCATTTAATGATGTTCGTGAGGTTATGAATGGCGATCAATCTTCGGATTTACCAGTGTTTGGCATTGTCTATGCTTGGGGCTATTGCTTTCGGAGTCGAGGCAGAAACTCAATCTCTCAAATGCGTCTACCCTAAATACAGTGATAATAAGGGGATTCATGTAGCAAAAAATCCTATGGTCTTCTTGTTCATCATTGACACAAAGACGGACAAAGCATACATGAGTGGAAATGTTGGCTCTGGAGAAGTGACAGTTATACCAAATGGGGTAAATGGAAACGCCTTCATAGAAACCACTCCTGTTGGTAATATTACAGTTACAACCGTAATGACTAATGGTGAATCGGTGCATACCAGGAGTATGGTTTATCCCGATGGAATTTTAGCTTCTCAATACTACGGGACTTGCGTAGCCAACTGATCACTTCTGAACAGGGTTTAAAAGGAAATGGCGTAGCGCCCCATAAAGTAAGACTCCCAGCAGATGTACTGTCTTGAACAAAAAATAACCGCAACTATCCTTTCTTTTACAACACAGCAAATAACAAAAAGAAGGGGTGATTATGTTCGAGGATCTGAAAGAAAGCTGGTTCATCAGCAAAGTTGAAACTGTGATTCAAACAGAAATAAACTGTCTCCCACTTATGTTTAAGAACCATACAGAAGGTTTAGCTCACGCGATTGTGCTGAAACAGTATCAAGTTCGTTCTTTTGTTTTCTCAAAAATGGATGGCTCACGTCTTAATCCAAAAATTGCAGCGGTTGAATCGGTACTAACGTTCATTAGCTTGTATGGCGGGCAAGGGCAGATTCTGGTTAATGGTGGTGACTGTTTAGGCGCTTTGAAAATCATTAGTGTTCAGTTATTGAAGCAATTAGAGGTGGAATCAACGACTGCTTATGAAAATGGTTACGTTGAAATGTTCATTGCACCTTTGTTACGAAGAGCATTACCTGAGCTTGGGACATAGAGAAAAGGGGGCATTGCGCCCCCTCGTATCATCCTCTCAAAGCCTGTAGCCACATCATCAAAAGGTGTAGCTGGCTTCCTGTCATGGCTGGCACTTTAACCCGTCTTCCGGCTTCTACATTGCACAGCGCGAGCGCTAACGCCATAATGCTGCTGTTCGGCATTTCCTGATCTCCGTTGGGATTGTTGGATACGGCGGGGGCTGTCTTCCGGCAAGTTGCCAGCCTTCGCCACTTCTTTTCTTAGGTTTGGTGGTAACAGGTGGCGCTGTAGTGTCGTTCCTGCAAGTTTCACTGTCTGCGTATACACACGCATGGTGGCTCCGTTCCATTGAAAGCTAATGATCGGCTCTTCCTCCTTCTTCACTCTTCTGAATCATCAGTGTCGAATGTCTTTGCATACGGGCATTTCCCCTTAGTTACGTAGGTGAACAGGTAGATGCTGTTCTGATACGTGCATAGCGTTTTCCCGTTCTCCGTCTGCTCCTCCTGTGGGTTGGTCATCGTAATTTGTCCGGCATTCGCCAGGGTTGGTAATAACGCCAGCGTCAGCACAATTAAGCCTTTCATATTGATCACCATTCTAAAGAAAACTCCTCTGTTAAATCGTCCTGCACGTCCTGACCGTACCCGATGTAATACATGGTTGAGCGCGGATCTGTCTGCCCCAGGAAATGGGCGATTGTCTCTATAGCCACCCCATTTTCGAATAAAATTCGGCCACGGCTTTTACGTGGTGTATGGCATCCCACGTTAGAGAATCCTGCTCTACGTCCCATCTTCCCAAATTCAGTGAATACCGTGTTACGGGTTACGGCGTTGCCTTTGCTACGGAGATCGCCCTTGCTAAAGATGAAATCCGTCTCCACTGGCATATCGGCTTGCTCTGCCTTGCGTTGTGCCACCACTGACAGCATCGCGGCTGTCACCTTTGGCCTTACTACGTTTCCCGTTTTCTCCTGCTTCACCTTGAGGTGAGATTGCCCTTCTACATCTTCGTACCGGAGTTTGAGCACGTCAGAGATACGCAAGCCTGATTCATACATAAACACCCACAGGCAATAAAACAGGTTGGTGGTGGTGTTGCGCTGTAGCTCTGCCGCCACTGCCTTAATTTCATCTGCACTCTTTAGCGCCTGGCTAATGCCTTTCATCTTTACCCTCCTTATGTTCGTTTCGTTGAAATCATCATTGATCATAAATTGATCATTTTCAATAGGTTGTACGATACGTGAGTTTAAGAAGAGCACAAAATGATCAAAAGGTGTGCGCGGTTGCCTGAGTCGCTTAACGACCTTCGAGGCACTTCCCCAATTCCAGGCGCGGATTTTGGCAAATATCAGTAAGTGATTGAAAAATAAATGAAAATAAATGAAAATAAATTTGATCTCATAATTCATGAAACGGTGGTTATGTCAAGAAATTTATTTTCGATGGCGGGGTGTTACCCCTGTTCGCACGGTGAAGTGATGGAAAAGTGTACTGAATGATTTAAATCAACAAGTTACAGAATACACTTTTCTAATGTGTATCGAAGCGGGGCGAAATTGCACGATAGATGATAATAATTCTCATCCGTAGCGATGTGATCTGAGTTGTTGAGAATCATTATCAATAAGGCGGTTTTGGCATGGAAAATTCAATTGTTACATTGTAACAAAAAGTCGTTAAGCAGGACGGGCATACATCTACAGTGATGGTTGTCACGATGATCAGCTACGAGCCGCACTGCGTAAGGTTCCACAAAGTTAAGTGATTCTGAAATGAAAGTTTAAAGTTTAACTTAGGTTACATTATCCCCTGATCTTTATATGCTAATTACCAGCGGATTAGATGCCTGTTTGATAGGGATAACCTCTGGTTAACCTCAGATTAATCTTAGGCTATGTTGCATGGACGATTCGGAGCAAGCAGGGCGACGATTTACCGTTTGGTGAAGTGACATTTTATCACACTCAGAATGATAGGCTCAGGCACTATACCGGATGGGGTAGGTCTCTGTGACATAGGGGGTAGGTCAGGCTGACCTGGGGGGTAGGTCTCTGTGACATAGGGGGTAGGTCAGGCTGACACACAATAAGACTAAGTTATAAGAGTAAGTTAAGACTATCTTTTAAAGATCTTATATCAATATGATTTATGCGCTGACTCAGGTCAGGCTATGCCGCGCATATAATTTATGTATGATTGTTCTTGCTGTTTTTCCTTATCGGTACTCAAGGGGAAATCTCACCTACGCCATCCTTGACGGGCTGACGGTTCGACCCCCGTACCGCTCATGAAAAAAAGCAAAGCGTCTCTCTGTACCTTCTGGATTCGTGCAAACTTCGTTTCTGACGTGAGTCAGGCACGAATGATTATTTGCCATCGGCAAGAGATCATTTTCGCCGTTGGCGAATACCTTTGCGCTGTGCGCGGTATGTAACCATGTAACAACCATCTAACGATGATTGACCACATGCTAACTCTACCTAACGACAATTAACCCTCCTACGTCCTACCGTCCGTAGTCGTGCTCATTCTCGAAGGTAGAGCGGCTAAGGCTCACTTTCACCGTTGCTACGGTTCAGTTCACCAAGCCAACCAACCAATCACCTATTAACCCTCTAATAACTACCGTCATTCTCGTGCAATGGTTTCTTGGGGTTGGGGGAAAGTGCCAGAGGGCGGCAGTGATGCAAGCATAGTGCCTCAGACGCGCTGTGAGCGATTTTAAGAGGGGAGGGGATAAACCGGTAGCCTTAATGCGTCAGAACGTCGCACAGAGCTTCTCAGGAGGTTTTTAGTTGTGTGTATGGCTGTCTTCTCTGGTGGCAAGTTCTACCATAAAAACATCTTGACTTCAATGCTTATAATTTGATATAAATAACGTAATCGCTTGACATTTCATAACGAATTGAAAAAGATCAATAAATGTCTTGACAAATGGTGAGTTTTACTGTACTATGAAAAGTATAGTGATAATCATTGCTATCTAACCCACATCGACCAACATTCCATCATGCAAAATTGCAGCCTCCACCAGGTATTTGGTGCGGGGGATTTCTTGCGTCTGGAGAAAACTGAAACAGGAGAAAATAACATGCGTTACTTCAACGTTGACCAAATCTACGCAGATTTGATTACAGGCCGAACAACACGAGGCCTTATCTACAGTTCCCTCGTCTGTGCGCGAAAGCGTGAACAACCGGAGAGAGTGGAAATGTTCGAGGAAGCGATCCGACGCTTTGACGAATGGCGAGCAACACCAAACTTCACACCAGTGACCAGCTAACCCAGGAGAACCAGAATGATTGAGAAGAAAATCAAACTACCGCCATCAACCAGTTTGATGATACCGGATGAAACATTCCAGATTCTATTCAGAGAAGCAAAGCGTAGAAAAATGAGCGTCAGCGCACTACTTCTTGAAGAATGCCAAACTCTGGCGGTCAAATACTCGAAAGCTGGCGCGTAACTACAACTATCCAGCATTAACCACAATCCCACGAATGAGAAGCGGAGAAAACCACATGATGAGCATTCGTAATTTACTGAGCATACATAGGAGCAAACAACAATGGCAAAAACACTCGCCCAGATTCAGGCTAAACATGAACACAAGAGTAAAGATAAAGACGGAAAAATTGTAACTTCACAAAAATTTATAAAGAACTTCACTTTCTTCGAAGACATTGAATACCTTTACTCAACACTCTGTCCCGAAGGGATAAAGATAGACGGCTGGCACGTCGCTCTGTATTGTCGATTTTTGAGTTATCAAGCGAATGGTAATAATTGCTACGAGAGCCACGACACATTAGCAAGAAAATGCAAGGCATCCTCTTCGACGGTGCAAAGACGGATTAAAGAATTGAAAAAATTAGGTCTGGTGAAAACAGACAAACACCCAAATCCCAATATTTCATCGCTGCTTTACACTGCATTACCACTCACCGATGCTCACATCATCCCACCAGATCAGCTATCAGCAGCGCCAGAATCTGATGTAGTACGGCAACAGCCGGAGCCAATGCCAGCCCCTGAGCCAGCTACCGCAGAGGAACTGAATGCTCCTGATTTGGATGCCATACCGTTTGCCTGCGATGAGCCAGAAGAGCAACCAACTCCAACGATCCCCACTCAGCAGGATAAGCCTGAGCTTCCCTGGGGCGGTACGGTTCCGGGGAAAACGAATGGACAGCCACAAGATGCTGCAATGGAATGGGCTTTAACTAAAACGAAGGGCGATGAAGAAGAAGCATACCGACTTATTTCCAGAGTGGCTTCTGAATACCTTGGAAAAGAGGTGGTTTTTGAACCGCAAGCGGAAGACGATTTCGACGACATAGAATTTTAACAGGAGGAACATTGATTCAATACATTTCAACAAACGGCGGTACTCATCGCCTACAAATTAACGATGCAGGAAAGGCAGTATACAGATCACTCGAATGGTTCTGGAAAGGAAGGAAAACACAAATAAGCTATGGAGAGTTAACTGATAAATCTGGGTGTAGTTTGAATGGGATTAAATTTTGGTTACGCGCCCTCTCAAATATCGGTGTAATTGAGATAGATGATGAAAGCAGTTATTTATCATTCACGCTGAAATATATCGAACGTGACAATGTAGAGTTCTTCTACAGCAATTTCTAAAACTAAATCGGGAAACTTTTATGATAACTGCATTATGGTGGTTAGTGATTCTGTACGGATTATTTGTTACGACACGACACGGAAGTTTCTCTAAACGAGGGTTTAATGGGAAGAAAAGAAAAAAGCAATCTGATTAGAATTGAAAAAGCAACAAGAGCACATCAACGCAAATTCACCACTACATTACAAGACATGGCGAGGCAATCTGAGCCTGGCGAATGGTATACAGAAATAATAGAACACCCTCCAACGGTTCCAACCGGATCAGAGTATGAACTATTGCAGGATGTTTTAGCCTCTTCTGATAACGTCTTCTATAAACCACGCCGCCGCCGTGAATACCAGGTTGATTCATCCAATCTCAAAAAGTGGCAGCTATACGCAGAAAATTATATTGATTGGGTGGGGTATTTCCAGACCAACGGTCTATCACAACACATACAGGCGCTGGATATTTTATTTCAAGATGACAACAAGGATGTAAACGAATAATGAATACATACAACACCATTCAATCTCTACTCTTTAGCTTCGAAGATAATTATCATCTTCCATCATTGGCCTTAGTGAATAATGCACAGCTAAAAGGTACACATCCCGCGCTGCTCGAGGCCATCAAACAAACTGAACAGGCCATTACAGCACTTGAACATCTGCAAACGGTTGTAACGCGTCTGGTGGAGCGTGACGGTAGTACAATTACACAGGAAGATGCCTGGCGGGTTAGTGACGATCTGGCTGAGCTTTTATATTCACTTCTATACCTCATCGCTGAACTGGGGCAGCTTTCGATAGAAATTGCGGAAGAATACATGGTGTGTGGTGAGTGAATAAAAACTAGCTAATAGTGAATGATTACGCATAAAGTGCTTGACTATGTAACTAAAATGGTATATACTAATAAATAGGGAATCCACAAACGTATCGAATCACGTTCCTCTCCCTTGTATGTCAATACGCACTCCCTGAGAATACCGTTATCCCATAGCGGTATTTTCTCCCTTAAAAATGTTCTCTCTGAAAGCGTTGGTTTTCTTCTTTGTATTGTTTAGTTCCGAAGGAATGCGCGGGATGTAATATCTCGGTGTGTTGGTATTGCATCGCAATCACCGCGCATCTCCGACTTTTTCAGAAAGAGCATTTGCTCTTTACACCTTATAACCTCCGTTAGGGATTATAAGCAGTCAGACTGAATAAAGCTGATACCGTAGCAGGTGAGGTTTTTACGTTCAGGCTGGCAAATCTTCTATTAATAACACCGAAAGTGTCAGAGATAGATAATGAAACCTCATTTACTCCAGGGCTGCAATATGCTTTTAAATGAGGAGCTATGACGGGGGATCCTGCTTCTGTTACTCGTAATGGTTGCCCCCTCATTTATCTAAGAAGCCATTCTTTAACATCATAATCCTCCAAAATGAAAATGACGTTAAATAATGCCTCTCTAACAAGGTATTCCTCCAGGGGCTTAATCGCCCCTTTTTAATAGTCTGCGTGTAACACTTTCGTTATTAATGGAAGAGTTAATGGCAGACACAACGCGAAGGAAACGACAATGTTTCTACTTAATAATAAATCGCGTGTACTCAAATATAAAAATGATGTTCTTACCATCAATCCTGAAATGATTGAAAAGGTGGCTCATTATGCAGGTTGTTCAATTGCCGAGGTGATCAAAACAATGGAAACGTATTTCCCTGATGAATCACAACAACAAAAACCAACCATTGATGATTTGATAACACGTAAAGCAAAGGAATCAACCAAACAATGATTATTGACCTGGATACGCTGTTTCCACAGCGCCTATCACTAACTGATATTGTCAGTTATGCCACAGACACTTTTGCCTCTGTGGAAAGCAAAACATTTGCCTCTCTTCCTGCTGATGTTGAATGCGGGGACGTGCTTGATAGCACAGGCGCTCTCTACACCTCCGGCGCTGATGCCTTTGTGGTGGTGAGTGAATTTGTCACTGCTGGCTCTAATAAAGCCGTCAACGTCCTACGCTCTCCGGCGCGTGGCTCTCTCGTCTGTATCAAATCGGACAACCTCACCGCTGCTGATGGTGCACATGATGCCGCTGTAGCTGCTCTGGCTGCTCAAGGCTTCCAGGTGCGTGAGTTCTTCACCAGTTAATCAAGGAAGGAAAATAATAACATGGCTATTTTAGGTCAAAACTACGTGGATCTTTCTCCACTCTTCAATCTCAACCCTACACGTAACTATCTGCTCGCCTCTTTGGGCTTGTTCGATGGTACAGGGGTATCTTCTCATAAAGTGGCGGTGAGCCGCCTTGTTGAAGACAACAGATCTCTGTTCAATCAGCCTACCGCAAGGTTCTCAAGCGAACATAACGTAACAGCACGTCAGACAGGTAAGGAATACCTGATCGAACTTCCGTATTTCCTGCGTGAAGACCAGATCACTCCGGCAGATATCCAGGGCAAGCGTAAACCAGGGACGGATGTACAAGAGACTCTAACCGATCTGTTTGCTGATTATACCCAGCGCCATAGCGTGGCATTTATGCGTACACGTGAGAGCTACCTTGCTCGCTCCTTGTTCTCCGGTACGGTGAACACTCCGAAAACTGATGATGTGCTGATCGACTTTGGCGACCTTTTCGGCGTAGCGCCAATGAATACCACTCTCGATCTGACCGCTACAGATAGCAGCGCCTTACGTGCCATTGACGATATGGTGACGCAAATCACCGAAGCGGCTCAGGGAATGGCGTCACAGGTAGAGCGGATCATCATATTTGCGAAAGGTGGCTTCTATAGCGATCTGCGTTTCAGTCCTGCAATGGAAGCGGCTTTTCGCTATGTCAGTCCACTGGATGAGGGGAATGTAGTGTTCCAACGTCGTGACCTGCTGCCAGGTGTAAGCACTTTCAGCATTCCAGGCTCAAATGTCGATGTGATCAAAGTGACTGATCCACTGTTACTTGCACAGATGGGTGATGCTGATGCTATCGCTATCCCACAGTTTGCGGCTGGCTCGAACGTATACCAGAACATCTACGGTGCTCCATCAAGCAACTTTGAACTTCTGGATGCTACCCCAGCAGAAACCTATAGCTGGAGCTACGAGAGCGAACGTGGCGACGTTGTGAATGTGATTTCTGAGAACAGTTCTCTGCCTGTGAATAACGGGTTGGGCTTCTCTGTTCACATCAAAGCCTCAGAATAATGAGCGATGGACGGTAGCTCTTCCCGTCTGGAAATAACAGAAGAGCTTTAATCAGGGGCGTAGGGAACTGGAACACGCAAAGCAAATGCGCCAGCCCTTGCCCCTTTTTTATTTCCAGAATGAGGAAAGATTATGCAAGTGATACTAAAAAGCGCTGGTGTGCATCTACAAGTGAATGCAGATACAGCAGAAGAATTATTAAATCTGGCGGGGGTTTGTCGTGTGCTTGAAATCGATCACGGTCATCTTCGTCAGTTATTACACCGTGGACGCAGTGTGTCTGATGCACTCAACTACCTGGTGAGCAAGAAAGGAAGTGAGTAATGCTTGAAATAAATACAAGTAAGATCGTCAACACTGTAACTTTCACCGTTGATAAAGCGAGTATTGCAGAGGCTAAGGCCGCAGCGGATAACCTGCAACGCCATTTTTCTAAGATTAAAGATCCTAAGATTCGTTTTCAGGCTCAAAAGAAAAACAGACAGAAAGCCCGTAAACAAGCCGATGATGCGAAGTTTAATAGCTCTCCTAAGAATACGGCTGAAATGAAAGCGCAGCGTACAGCAGAGAAGCAGAAAGCGAGAGATGAAAAAGCACGCTTAAAGGATCAGGCGCAGCTACAGAAACGACAGGAAACAGCCGAGCTAAAATTTCGCCATGCAGGGCTACAAGTTTCAGGAATTAAAGGTAAATACGGGCTTGATCCTAAGTCTCAGTATGAAGCGTTACGTTTCATACGTCAGCAAACAGAGGAATTTGCCAAAGGCAATCTGACCAGCGCCCGTATGAACGCCTCTATTCGTGAGCGTGTAACCCTGTTACGCAGAGAAGCCGCACAGCAAGCGAAGGTGACACAGGCACAACGTACCCAGTATGCAGCAGCAGCCACTAAGCTAAAGGCTCAGAAGGGCGGGAGTGCTCCTATCGTCGGTGGTGGAGTGTTAGGAAGCCTTGCGTTAACGGCTGGCTCCCTCGGAGTGGGGCAGCGAATTGTTGACAAAGGGAATGAGAATCTGGACTTAGTTAGAAAATCGGAACTTGTTAAGACTAATCCTAACGTAGTTAAAACGATGGTGGCATGGGGGCAGCAACACGGAGTTGATAGCGCCAATGTCGATAAGGTGACGGACAACTTCAAAGATGTGCGTGAACGTATCGCTATGACCTTGAACGATAGCCAGTTTAAAAACGGCGAATGGAAAGGCGGTGATGGCGGTATCACTTCAATTATGAACAAGTTCGGATGGGGTAAAGAGCAGATTAAATCCTTCCAGGATCGTCCTGCCGATCTACTTCAAGCAGTTACCAATGAAGGACAGCGCCGTGGTATGTCACAGGCTCAGATTGGTACGCTGATTGAGAGTTTAGGTGATGACCTGATGCACTACACCGATATGTTCCTGAATAACGGTGCAGAGTTCAACAAGACGCTAAAAACCCTCGTTGATAGTGGTCAGACACTGAACGACGAGCAGATACGCCAAACATACGCTTATGGCGACCTGTCTGTGGCAATGGGTAATCTGATGAATGGCGTTGATAACAGTATGTTCACTGGTTTTATGAAAGGCTTCGCTGATGGCGGTGATGACCTCGTTAAAAACACCAAAGTGATCACTGAATCAGCCGGATTACTTGGAGAAGGCTTAGGGGATCTGGCTAAACAAGTGACGGGCTTTGTTGGGGAGATTTCCGGCGTAGTGAGCGATATCAACAATGGCTTACGCTCTCGCTTTCCTGAGTGGTTTACTGATAAAGACAAGCCAGCGCCACAGGCTATGTATGAGGGTGTCACTGGAACAGCAAATGATGCTGCTGCATGGGTACGTGAGAAAACAGGATTTGATCCACAGAGTGTTGGACCTGGTATAAATGATTGGTTGTTTGGGCCTGGGATGGCTGGCGGTGCATATGACAATTACAACATGAATGGTGATTCTCTCCGTGATTCTGCTTCAATGTCCTTGGCTGCTACACCCCCACAATACAACCTGGCACCAACATTTAATCTGCAAGTGAATCCACAGGTTGGGCTAACACTGGAAAGTGATGTATCTCGCTTGTCTGATTACATTGATTACAATGCTAAAGCATCACAAGCAAGTTTCACCCAGGCGCTAACGCTTTCGGTGAGTAGTGGGCAATCGTCTACAGGTGGATGATAAAAAGGGGCTTTCGCCCCTTTTTTGTTGCTTACAACTTTTTGGTATCGAGTCCGGCGGCTTTAAGGCGCTCCGTGAGATTTCGCATTTTGCTGAATTCCGTCCCAAAGCTGGCTTTAAGTCCTACACATTCGCAGAATTCTTTGGCAGTGACGTTTTTTAGTTCGTCGGCGTATTTGATCATCTGGAGATGCATTTCCACCGTTTGGCCTTTGCGCGGTGCTTTGCTAATAGCTTGCTTAATGCTCTCGTAGATCTGTGCTTCGGTCATTGGAGTACCTTGTTTATCTAAATTAGATAAAAAATATAAATTAGCTAATTTAGATAGTCAATAGATTTTCTATCTCTGGATAACGTAGCAACTCGATGTATTGCTTAAGTTCTACAGGAGAGGCGGCATTCTTGCTGTACGTCTTGAAAGATTCAGTAGCCCCCCGCTCATGACCGAGCAGAAGAGCAATTCGGTCTTCTGGTACAGGTTTTAACTTTTTACCTATGCCGCCCCTGTCCAGAATTTGGGCCACTTGATGGCGTAGGCTGTGAAAAACTTTCAACTCTGATCCCACTTCTCCTAAAGCCTTACGTTTAGCCCTTGTAAAACGCTGTGAATGCCACGTTGAGCGCTTCCCGTCTGCACGGTCAATCATTGACGCACGATAGAATAAAAAGCCGTTGTAGGGCTTCTCAAGAAGCGACAACACCAACGGAGTGATCAGGCTGTGGCAAGGTATAATACGCGATGCTGATTTTGTCTTACCCTCCGTCACTTCGAAGCACAAAACCCCCTCGATCTCCTTGATGTTGGCTGCACGTAGTGAACAGATTTCATTAAGACGCATACCGCTATACATGCCGATCAGCGTTACATTCTGCATCTCTTCATCATCAGCCATCACCGCGAACACCTTCGCCAATTCGCCAGGCTCAAACACTTCATAACTAACCTTGCTTCCCTTTGCCTCGATACCGTGGCCACGCCAGGGGTTTTCCTGTGGCGCATCGTGGTAGCGGTTCCGAGCTAAATCCCATATTTGAGCCAATGCGCTGATGTAGTTTTGTATCGTCTGGGGAGCTTTTTCCGTCTTGAGCTTATCAAGCCATCCTGTAACAGTGGTTCGGTTAATGTCACGAAGCTGAACATCGCGCTTTTTCAGATGTTCTAAGAGCACTTCTACGGCCTTATTGGTCTTTGATAGTGTGGTGAGCTTGCGCTTCTCGCTGAACTGGAGAATGTACTGATCCCGCATCCTCAACAGGGAAGGGCAACTCATCACAGGGGCGCTTAAAGGTTCCGGCGCTTCGTGTGCATACGTCCCGATCCGGCGTAGCTCATTCAGTATTTGCTCAACCTTCGAGCCTTTATCACGCTCTGGCTTTAGCTGGCTACGTATCTTGATCCATTCCAGGGCCACTGCATCACGAAAGAGACGGGCTTCGCGCACATCGCGTGTGCCTGTGCTCTTCACATAGTTGTGCCGCCCTCCGAACAGATGGCGCATGTACTTTGGTATGGCGATCCTCACCAGATAGTTTCCGCAAGGATCTAAAACTAAGTAGCGATCTCTCTTGTAAATCATGCAAACCCCGGCTATTTTGTCAGGGCTTTTGCACTTGATTTTGAATAGTGTGAAATGTCGAAGTCTTTACCTGTTTTTGCAGTTGATTCAAAGCATTACAGGAGCTTGCCAGACAAGCGAACGACCGTTGAAAGACGTGCCGGTTCGAGTCCGGCCTTCGGCACCATATGTATGTAAATAGACCTCAACTGAGGTCTTTTTTTATGCCTAAAATCCAGTATTTACCCACCTTTCTCGCTATATTAACTCTCTCAAGGTCAACCGACTTCAACGTACATCTACCAACACATGTTGGTACAGATGATGGTATTTCCGGTTCGATAATGCTTGTACCAACAGGGAGGGGATAAGCATGGCTCTAACAGATATCAAAGTCAGAACAGCCAAGCCAACGGATAAGCAATACAAGCTTACCGATGGCAACGGTATGCATCTTCTCGTCCACCCAAATGGTTCAAGATACTGGCGTCTGCAGTACCGCTTTGGCGGGAAGCAAAAGATGCTAGCTTTAGGGGTATATCCTGACGTGTCTCTTGCCGATGCCAGAGCTCGTCGCGATGAAGCTCGTAAGCTTTTGGCAAACAGCATCGATCCGGGAGACAAAAAGAAAAATGATAAGGTTGAGCTGGAAGAAGCGCGCACTTTCGAAGAGCTCGCTGTTGAATGGCATGCGACCAATAAAAAATGGTCTAAAGATCACAGCAATCGTGTTTTGAAAAGCCTACAAGACAATCTATTTCCGGCGATTGGTAAGCGCAATATTGCCGAACTCAAAACCCGTGATTTATTAGCACCCATTAAAGTGGTAGAGGCATCGGGACATCTCGAAGTGGCATCACGCCTTCAACAACGCACAACGGCAATTATGCGTTACGCAGTACAAAGTGGCTTGATTGACTACAACCCAGCACAGGAAATGGCAGGGGCTGTCGCATCCGCTAATCGACAGCATCGTCCGGCACTTGAGTTAAAACGTACTTCTGAGCTACTTCATCGAATTGATAGTTATACTGGAAGACCGTTAACTCGTCTGGCAGTCGAACTTACACTGCTAATTTTCATTCGTTCAAGCGAGTTACGTTTTGCTCGTTGGTCAGAGATCGACTTTGAAACGTCTATGTGGACGATCCCTCCAGAGCGAGAACCTATCGAGGGTGTTAAGCATTCTCAGCGCGGTTCAAAAATGCATACACCTCATCTTGTTCCACTTTCCCGACAAGCACTAGAGATCATAAAGCAGATACAGAAATTTAGCGGCGACCACGAGTTGATATTTATTGGTGATCACAATCCACGAAAACCGATGAGTGAAAATACGGTGAACAAAGCGCTGCGTGTTATGGGTTATGACACTAAGGTTGAAGTCTGCGGCCATGGCTTCAGGACGATGGCATGTAGCTCGCTGATTGAATCAGGGTTGTGGTCGAGGGATGCGGTTGAGCGGCAAATGAGCCATATGGAGCGTAACTCTGTGCGTGCGGCTTACATTCATAAAGCCGAACATCTTGATGAGCGCAGACTGATGCTGCAGTGGTGGGCGGATTTTTTGGATGCGAATACAATGGCTACCATAAGCCCATTTGACTATGCAAAGATTAATAACCCTTCTCGATAATAATAGCTAACTATCTGAATATTATTTACTAATTAAATACTTATAACTGAGAAGCCTCCGCCCTAATGGGGGGGGAGGCTTTTGTCTTTACTCAATCAAGAAGGAAATCGTTATGTAAAACTTTATTTTTTTGTCCGATATGTGAACGGAAGTGTTAAATATCCAATATATACTTTTTGTACAATGGTCATCTTTTCAATCAAATAACCCCAAGCTTTGCATACAGTTCTTTTTTCTCTTTCATGTTGGTATCCAACGGTGCTACTCGCAATGCCGCTTTCAAATAAGCCGCAGCACCAGAGTAATCACGCATTTGCTCGCAAACTAAAACGAGTTGGCTTAACACATGGAACTTCATTGGAGTTGTTTGGTTCACTTTCTCCAAGAGTGCTCTTGCTTCAGGATATTTCGCTTCAAGGCCAAGGATAGAAGATTCTAAATACATGGTCGCCGAGTTTTCTGCTTCAGCTTGCTTTCGTTGTAACAACCAGCATTTTGCTTGACTGATATTGCGCAACTGTAGGTTTGTCTTAACTATCAGCTCGAATAAATCCGCTGGTTGAGTCAATTTACCCTCGAGCAAGATCGCTTTATTGTCTTCTACAACTTTTTCAAAGTCGAACAAGCGATTGGCGCGGTACAAGGCAATAAGTTGCTGATGTAGAGCCTGCAGATCTTTACTGCGGCTATACTCCTGTGACGCTAACTGAGCAGCCTTTTGGTAAGACTGATCGGACATTGCTTCAAGTACCGCACTTGACCAGTCTTGATCAGGTTTAGTCTGAAAAACGGGAGCAATAGCACCAACTTTTAGTTGCTTAGTGGTAGCTGCATCAAATGCATGAATTAAGTCGGAAATAGTTGAAAAGCGATCCTCTGCTCGTTTTTGTAAGCAGGTAAGAACCACTTGCTCTAGGTCGGTATGAATAGAGCTATTAATCTCTGTCGGAAGCTTGAAAGGTGCGTGGCGCTGAACTTGTGCTGGCGTATCATGGGGAAGCTTTCCTGTCAGCAGCTGGTAAAGCAATACACCTAAACTATAGATATCGCCCAACAGTAGCTCTTCAAGACTGCCTCTACGGCTATCAACGTTGGAGAACTCTGGGGCTGAGTACAACACAGTCCCGCCATTTTCTCGGGTACGAACGTAAATTTCTTCTGGTAAAGCTGAGCTACCAAAATCTGTTAACTTCACCAGATCACGTTCACCAACCAAAATATTATGCGGCTTAATATCACCATGGGATATTGGTACCGGGAGTTTGGCCAAATAATGCACAGCACAGAGCACTTGACGATATATTTTGAACAACCGTTCATATGTCTGGCCAAAATTACGCTGCCTGTCATCGAGCTTTTGCGCCAGGGTTTGGCTGGGGAAATACTCCATTTCAATATAGAACCATTCATTATCTATACGGCCCATATCAAAAATTTGCACAATATTCTCGTGCGGCTCGACGTCTAAAAGTTCTTTACCTTCGGCAAGCTGGCGGTCTTCCCGAGTAATATCCTTAGGGATTTTTACTGCGACAATTTTTCCATCTTGCAGGCGCTCCGCCCGCCATACCCAGCCATGACTGCCATCACCAAGGCATTCAAGTAACAGGTATTTGTCACCAAGGCGTTTATTCGTCCCTGGCAAAAAATGTGCTGATTTTATATTCACATCAACACCTCATAGTGAATTCTGTCCAAAGCAATCATGCTCAGATTTTTGATAAATAAAAAGCGACTAAACACCACCTCAACATCAGGAGCAGCGCTTACTTGGGTACCAGTGGACGAAGTAAAACCCATGCGGCAAATGTCTTTCAGTTTTTGGGTATCAGGTGCACCTACTAAGCCTTGACTCCAGGCACTGAGGGCCAGGGTTTTGGGGGAATGATTCCAGCGCTGTGCTGCTTCCAGCAAGTTTTTTAATTTTTCTTCTAGCTTTTGCTGTCCTTTCGCAGAACCATCAAAGCGTTCAAATTCAATTAAACACAGAGGCGATGCTGAAGCTTTATGAAACCAACCCGAGTCTGAGCGAATATCAGCGCCAAATGTGCCTGGTGCTGGGCATTCCACCACCGCCATAAATGACTGCTCATGCCCAAATGTATTCCAAACACTGCAGCCTAAGCTGTGGACCAATACATCTTGGTCCAGTAGCTTACCGCTTGCTAATAGTGGAAAAGTTTCATTTACCCAAGCAACTTCAGGCATAGGCAGCTTAGCCATTGAAAGAGCCCCAAACGCGCAAGACTTCCGGTGATTCTCCACCGTGAATTAATGCCTTACTACCGACTTTAACAAGCAGTGGAGCGGGGATTGAACGACCACATACTAGAGCCTCTCCAGTTGATAAACTCGGAAGTTCCTCCAGGTCGGCTTTACTCACCATATCTGATGCTTTAGCTATAAAGCGTTGATCATCTGGGTTCTTTAAGCGCATTGTAATCAGCGTGTTGCACTGAGAAGTCACATCCGAGTCCAATTTCGATGGACGCTGGCTCACAATGCCAAATCCAACACCAAATTTACGACCTTCACCGGCAATCTTTTTAATAATGCGGTGACTGACTGCATTGCCACCGGCCGGAGCAAAATTATGGCCTTCTTCGTAAATGATAAAGCATGGGCGCAGCGGGTCCGTCTTGCTAGATGCTGCTTTTAATATTTCACTAGATAACAGTGCACAAACGACTTGCTTAGCGGTATCACTCAAACCTTGTAAGTCAACAACGACTAAACGCCCCTGTTGATTGCTCGGGCGCCCCACCATTTTGTAAATATCAGTTGGTTCAGCCATCGTTGCACTGTAAAAACTTTTGGCTTCATTAAGCACGCGTGAAAGCTTCATCGAGGCGACGGCGGCACTACGGCCCGATAACGCCTTTGCCTCAGCTTCGGAAAGGTCGTCCCACTCTTTTAACTCTTCAATGCCATCACCTAATAAGAAGCGCAGGCGGTTAATATCTCGTGGCTCTGTCTTATCAGCAGAGCGCCAATAACGAATTGCAACATCGAGTACTCGTTGCTGCGGTTCCGTTAAGCCAGGTAATATTTCAGCAATATCGTCCATTTCGAAATGGTCGAACTGAAGCGCTAATGGTGTGTTCTTGCTGGCGTATTTATGTTTAAAAGACTCGTGTTGCGGTGAGTAAACCTGAATACCCGCACCGACGGCTTGCAGCTTTTCAAAGGTCTGTTTAATCAGTGGCAGTGCTTCTTGATCACGCTTATCGTCAGTTGCATCTAAGAAGCTTGAGAATTGCAGATTACCACCAGCGAGGGCTTTACCGTATTCACCATGTGGGTCAAATACCACCACCGTGCCGTTATTAACCGCGACTAAACGTTCTATAATGCGGCCAACAGTATAAGACTTACCTGACCCCGTCATCGCCAGAACAGCCAGGTGCTCAGTGACCAATTTGTTGACGTCAATAAAAACCGGAACCGTATTCTCGCCTTTGTCGTAGCCTACTAAGTTGCCCAAGTGCAAACTGGAGTGTTCATTAAATTCGTAAAAATCACTTAAAAACTGAAAATCGACGGTTTCAACAGCGGTACCAGGGTTAAGTGGGCGACGTGGAATTTTGATCTGACGAGTCACAGGATCGCGGTAACCAACCAATTCGACCTGAGCAAACATATTCTCACCGGTTACATTCGCACCGGGCAAAAGCTCAAGCTCAGTCAGACCATCGCCAAAGCCGGCGTTATAGAGCATATTGGTACGACTGATCTTGGTCACTCGCCCCAGTACGGCGACTTGCCCCTCATCTTTGCGTTCCTGGTGCATAATGCGTACAAACTCACCACGGCGAACTGAAAACGAGTCTTGCACAACCATAGTTAACTGGCTGGCATCACCGGTGTTACCGACTAATTTACCTAAAACTTTATAAGCCATTATTCAATCCCTCATCCAGGCCTGCCAACCATCCTGTCTCAATATCATTATTCTTCAGTGCCTGGTGTAAACCATGGCGATAAAACGTAGCAAATTTCGGTAAAATACCAAGCTGTTGATAGCCAAGTAATTGTGGCAACGGCATTGCATGACCTTTGTTTTGCATATCCAGCACCATCAGGCGAGAGGCAACTAAATCGAAATCAGCACTTTTCCATTCTGGTTCGTCACCCGCTAACTGCACCATTTTTATCTGCCCGACTCGGGCACTACGGAAGTGAAAACCAATTAACCCTTGCTTAGCTTCAATGTTGGGTTCAATGCGGTTTTCTTGTTCAGACAAACGAAATGCGATGGTGCGCGAATAGTTGCCTAAAATGCCATTGATAAAACGCAAATCCCCCACGCCCACCAAACTTTCATCCAGCCCTGCCAGATTTTGCATCAACTCTTTAGAAAACCCATCAGATGCTAAAATTTGTTTGCGGCCTTGTTCAGTACGTAAATCTTGTTTGGCGATACTTACAATTGCACTAAAGCGCTCAGCCAAAATGCTTGCAAGCACTACACCATTTTGATTCCAGGGGAAAAGTTTAGAGCGATGGTTTTGCCAAAAAGCTTCTATCACTTGCCTGGTTTTTTCGTACTCTTGTTTATGACGGACATTGCGCTCGAGCGGAGCCATATCCCGTGCTAAAAACAACGGCGTATCCAGCAAAATTAAATCGCCAGGCTCATAACTTAAAAGTTTTTTTTCAACTAACTGATACGCCTGACGAATTTCAATTAAATCAAGTCGTTTACGCTGTGCTTCAAAATCAATATCGTCCAGTTCTGATACCGAGTCGCTACCCACCGTGCTGACTTTATTATCATCTATGAGTAAATCTGTGAGCACTGCTGCACTGGCATAAATAAAACCACCCAATACTTTGTCTAAGCACGATTTAGTCGCAACACCAGCTACGCGTAAATTAACGATTGTGGGCTTCGGGACCGCTTTCACTAAGCCAGCATCACGGAACAGCGGCGCCACTTGCTCAATATCACGGACCTGTTTAAGCAAGCGTCCCGCACTTCCCGGTAAGCGAAGCTGGCTATCGATGGCGAGAGATTGCGCTAAATTCATCGTTTTGTTCTCATTCATGCTTATAGCGCTCCTGTGTGTAACTGCTCGCTAAGTAATGGAGCATAAGCCCAATATTGCGAGGCTTGTAGGCATGTTTTACCGGTTGCTGTTATGCCCGCTTCGTCGATAAAATCGTGCTGCCGCAACATCTCACCCCGCTTGACAATATCAAGGCTGTTGACATCAAACATCAGCTTAACCGCATTATGCTCAGACAGCGCTTGTAAGCTCATGCCACTTCCAGCGTAGAGTAGTAGCAATACAACCAGATCGTGCTTATCGGGTGTGTAGTCAGTTGATGGTGCTTTATGTTCGATGATTTGTTCGGCAATGCCTGCGTGGTCCACAAACCAATTCAACCAGCACACTAAAAGCTCACTATGATCGAGTAAATTCAGCGACCACAGAGGTAACGTGGTAAAGGCTAATAGCCCACTGTTGCTGTGTTTTCGTATATAGCGGGTATGCACCACATCGCCGGCCTGGTGTTGGTGGCGATCTGCACTGCCAGTAAAGCCAGCAATAGCCTGGTCTGTTTCACTGGTTAGCAAAGCGCTTAGCCCCGGTTCCTGCATCCTCAAAGTCGCTGGTACTAATTGCCAATCCAGTGGGGAGGGCAATTGCGCTAATAAGGTAAATTGTTCAGCTTTCGGGTTTATTACCAAAGCGGCACAGCCTGCCTGCATAGCCCAGTGATACAGGCACTGCAAAGTATTAGTGTCAGTCAACTCTTCTGCTTGTACTAACAACAAACCGCTGGCTGGCGGCGAGCTAATCCAATCCGTCGTTAAGGGGGTTGCCCCTGCAACAGTTTGCAAAAAACGGCCTTTACGATTACTGGCCAGTGCCGCAGATAAATAAAGACTCATCGCGTCACCTCTATAAACCAGTGGCAAAGGTAAGGCGCATTTTTACAATGCCTTTGTCTACAAGTCCTTTCTGTTGCTCAGGTGTTAACGCGGGTTCTTGGTTTTGGCTCAAAGCTTGATAAATCGGTTGCCAATCCGCCAGTGTTAAGCCTGTATCCTTTAATATTTGCTCACCCTGATTTTGCCAATTGGCCAGGGTGCTATCACACACCAATTGAAGTTCACTGACACTCAAATTGCTCACATCCCCAAGAGTCAACGCTGCTGGTTCCGCTTGCTTTTGAGAAGCCAATAGCGGTTTTAATAACGGCAACCAGCTGTTTACTTGCTCGATGGAGCTGCGTCTTACTTGGTTTAGACGCTCTTCAATTTTAAGTAGCTGGCCTTGAATCGGTGTAATTTGACCGCGTGCCGGTTTTAAAAGCTCTTCTGGTAAATCCCGTAACGATGAAAACTGCCCATTGCGCAAACTGTTTTGCATACTTTGACGCTTACTCTCTGCATCGCTGGGGAGATCGGCAATAGCGTCTTCAATGAGCTGTAACTTCATTATCAGTTTTGGTAGCTCTGCAATGTCATCAGCGTACTCATACTCAGCCGTGGCGCTACTAAGCCATTGTTGCAACTGTTGGGCGCGTTGGTTTTGCTCTGCGAGGTTATTAATCAGCTTCCCAAATCGCTCTTTGCAGTTGCGGTAGCCAGACAAAATATGTCCCTGGGTCTCGGCTATCGGCAGCTGTTGTTCACTGTGCAGGTTTAAACCCACTTCTTGCGCTAAGGCTGAAAGCTTGTCTTGTGCTTTACCTAAATCGAGTTTACGCAGGTAATGCAGTAAGGTATCGCTGTCTGCTTGCTGCTCTTTTTGGCCAGTGGCACTGCTGGTATCGTCTTTTAACGCGCCGTCTAAAATATGGCCTATGGTGCGCAGGGTGTTGGTGTACAGACGTTTCGGGAAATGCGTAAGCGGGGCACACTCTGTTTCAACATCTATGATTAAATCAGCGAGTCGGCTATTGATGCGCTCAGCACTGTGCTCGACAAATTCGGCAAATAAGCAGGCCTGTTCAATCCGTTGATAAAGCGAGGCCGTTTTATCTTCTAAGCTGAGAATATGGGCGTCTTTTAGCATGGGCTTAGTGCTATTAAGCGGTTTGACCTTTGCCACCAACGCCAACACTTCAGCACGCTTGTGGATAAGCCCCGCCAGTACTTGTGTGTCGCTGGCCTCGGCAATATCAGCCAGTTGTTCTTCTTGTTGTTTGAGCTCGTTAAATAGTGATTGTGCTTTTTCCAGCTGCTCTTTAGCTTCCACGGTGACAAAACCCAGCTTATTTGTCCCCAGTGGCGCGAACATTTCATTAATGCGTGCATAACCATACACGCGTCTTATGACTTCCACATTGGCTGCGTAGCTGCCCATACCGTTACCACTGAACCAGTTTTGTGCTTCGGTAATGGCATTTTCTAAGCGGGAGCGCGGGTAGTGCTCCCAAATTGCCTGTTTTTCTGTTGGATTGGTTAAAGTGAGTAAGTTCAGCTCGCCACACCACCACATCCAGTCGTTAAACACGCCTTTGGCGGTAATGCTAGTTTCAGCCACATAGGCGAAATAAAACTGCTGCTTAAAGCCTCCGAATTCCCACTTGTGCTTTTTATTAGGGTGAGCAATACGGGCTAAAAATAATGGGATCTGCGCCTGGCTTCGCTGCACATTATTAAGTTCAGTAAATAGCCCGGCATGTTCATCGGCCGTGTAGCCTTTGGCAATATAGCTGCCCGGCACTTTAAGTTTATCCAACAAGCTGCTCAGCTCATTCACTGGCACGCCGTGTTGCTGCTGTAAATCGAGAATGCCGTTTAACTCAGGGTGAGCAATGGCAAGCTGGTACCAGCCTTTAAACAACAGGTCGCGGTCATTCAGTGATAACTTACCATCTACCTTTAACGGCCAGGCAATTAAACCGCGCTGCTGCAAACGCTGGCGCCACTTGTGAATGGCATCCGTAGCAAAGGTAGTCAGGGCATGCAGCTTGTTTTTGAATTTTGCGGTAAAGCTGTCGGCAGTTAAATTCACACTGTGCAACTGGCATGCTGCCAGACTTAAGCCAATACGCTCTAACTGGTCTGCTTCGCTTGGGTTGACATAATGCAGCAGTATCGCATCACGCAATTCATTTCTTTCATCCAGTCGGCTGTATTGCTCCATGAGATGTGCAGAAGCGGTTAACGCTAATACCGGCGTGCGACCATTTTGGTGGCTGTGGTTTGCCGAAAAGGTGTGAAGACTGTTCAGCTCTATTAGGTTACTGACCCAAGCAAACAAGGCTTTGCCGTCTGGGTGAAGCTTAAAACTATCTAGGGTAAATAAACCACTTTGGCGGCCACGGGGCTCGGTTAAAATGGCCAGAGGTGCATCGTCGCTGCCCGTTTTATTACTCAGCAAGTTTTCATCATAGCGCCAGTTGTTATCCAGTAATCTCACAAAGCCCGTTACACGGGCTAATGCCTTGATGAGCGGCTTCTGGCTACTTTGTTTGCTAAGTTCACTCATAGCCTGTTCATGACCATCGCCCATGGCGGGATCTTTAAAAATCAGCGAATTTTGCTGGGCACTGCGATAGCGCAAATCCAGGCGCAGTAACATCGCTACACTGGGGCCAATATGTGTTGCTTCGCTGGCGTCCAGCTCGGTAGTTTCGCCCACTAACTTGTGCCATAAGGCATCGGCAGCAAATTCAATCGCTGGGTGGTCATACAGCAAGCTGAGTAAGTATTTAAACTCACCTTTTGACAATGGCAGTAATATCGCGCCTTTATCGCCGCTTGCGGTTTGTTCTTTAATCGAAAAAGTACGCAGGTTATCCAGCAAGGTATCTAAGCTCAGCGCCTGATCTACGGCCGGGTAGTACCATTCATCTTTATCGCGGCGGAATTTGGCTTGCTCCAGGGCTTGTCGGCACTGTAGGCGGTCAATGCTCAGTTTGCGGTAATGAGCGGCTATGGGTTCCAGATCTTCGTTTTTCAGCGCCAGCAATTCAGTGGCATGGCTCACTTCAGTTAAGCGCACGGGTAATTGGCCGTAGAGCAAACTACGGCATTCGGCCAATAGTGCCTGGTCGCGGGTTTGAATGCCTTCTATCGCGCCTTTATCCAGCACATGCCTGGCCACGCGGCCAGAACCTGCCAGCACAGCTTCAAATAAATCGCCCACATCCTTGATACTGCGGCCTGCTTGTTGGTATTGACTCAGCACCGCATCCACATTAGCCATGACCACGTTAAACCAACCGAAGTTGGCACCACTCATGGCGTACGCAGCTTCCACTAAACCAGCAGGGTAATTAAAACCCAGCTTGCCGTCTTTTAAGAGGCTTGCCACATAGTCTGATACATCGGCAAAGGCGTTATGCTCAAGTTCCACTAATTCAAAGCGGCGTGCGACCGATTGAATTTCGCGCAATTGCTGGCCAAGCAGTGGTGAGCACAGCGCCACATAGCGCAACCATGGAAGTTTACGACGCGGGTCTTCCTCTTTAATTGCTTTACCTATCAGGCGAATGGCCTGGCCATCGAGGCGTTTATCTTGTTCGTCTTCCAGGCCAAAGGTGGCGGCTTCGGCCACGGTTTCCAGCTCGTCCAGCACCACCAACATATACTGCACGCCAAAGCTCTTTAATACTTGATAGGCGGCTTGCACCAAACTTACTACCAGCGTTTGGTCAGTATAGAGGTCTTCTTCGCTGTGGTTGGCGTTCAGCTGTAAGGCATCTGCTAACAGTTGAGATTTAAAGCCAAATGGCATTAAGCGTTCATAGGCTTGTTTGGCAATTTCACTTTGAATCGATCCATCAAAGGTTTGGGTGGCCAGTGGTAATAGCGCCTGGTATAAACCAAAAGCAAACCAGTTATCCGAGTTTTGATAATCTGATGCCACTTGCGAATAGCGAATGTAGAGCGCGAGGTATTTATCTTGCGTATCGCGATTAAACAGCTGCTTATCGTGCAGTTGGCCTTGTTCGTCGCGGACAAACCAGCCCCTGGAACAGTCGTTAATTTGCGCGACCAATTCATGGCCTAAACGTGATTTACCCCGGCCCCATTCGGCTTCGACGGCAAACACATGGGCAAAGCGATCATCGTCGTGATCCACCGTATGCAAAAAGGTTTGAAAGCGTTTAAAAAAACGGCTCTGGCCCACTAACGGGTCGCGAGGTGGGTAATCTGATACGCCCGTCGCCGCCCAGCGATGTTGTTTTGCCAGGCTATCAACCATCTGTTCGTTTAATTCAAAACTCATAACGAAGATCCTTGAAGGTTTATTCTATTGGTGGCGCGTTTTTTATTGGCATAGCAGTTTTGCGCCAGTTGCTTAATGGCCCGTTGTAAAGTTTGGCTTTTGTAGCTAAAAAGCGGTGCTAACGGCAGGCTGTAACAGTCATCGCTGAAGCTTGTGTGAATTCGGTATTGGCCGGATTCGCCACGGCCGACTTCGGTAAATTGCCAGATTTTTTGTGTCAGCAATTCGGCAATGAATGAGCTTAGGACGCGGTTTAGGTGGTTGATGCTTTCTGTGTTCGCATCGAGTGCCGGGTAGAGGGTGATATTGAGCTCACCGAGCAGAAGCACAAGAAACTCAGCCAAACTGCCCAGGCTCACTTCATCACCTTCAATGCCCTGTACCGCCATATTTATTTGGCCGGGTGCAAAGGCATTTTGCCCGGCAGGTAAGTTGAGCAACAAACCGCCACGTTGCTCAGCAGCCCAGGCGTCTTGCACAAAGGTAATCAGACTGAGTAAAAATAACCAGGGCTGTTGGGCGAATAGCTCGATAAGCGGCACTTTGTCATGACCTGAGTGGGACACCAATAACCAATCGGCATTGGGTTTCAGGTCATGTTCATTAAGCAAGGTAATAGGGAGTGCTAGCAAACGTCCGCAACACCAGTTATTTGCCAGTTGTTTTGCGGTGATATCCACCGTTTGAATAGGTGCTGAAGGTTCATTTTGTTCGCTTAGCGTCAGCAAGGTATGACAGGCGCGCAAAATACGACATAAAGCGGGAATGGCAGCGTTGTCGTTTAGGCTATGGCCGAGTAAATCGCGTTCGGTTTGCGCCAAAGGGCCAGCAATGATTTGTGGCGTGGTGTCTGAGTTTTCCAACTGGGCTAAGACCCATTCACTGGCATTGCCCAGTTGCTGAATGAGTTTAACCAATACCATTGGGTCATTCATCGCGCCTGCTTCCTGGCAGCGAGCGGCGGCTAAATTTATCCAATGTTGGCGAACGTCTGGGTTTAAGCCTAACAACGCTAATTGCCATTCACCTGACTGGCTTAAATCGTTAAAGGCATCAAGCAATGGCGCAGTGAGGCTATAGGCGCTAACGATATCAGTTTCAGCGTCGTTCTTTTTCGGCTGTATTATTGGTTGTAACAGTGGCCTAAGGGCAGGCACAGCCGCCAGTAACAACGCGGCTTTGTTGGCGATTAAACCACCTTGTTGCCACAGCAGCTGGCAGAGGTTAAGTGCCGCTTCGCTATATAACTTGTCGTTATTTTGCCTGGTGGTACTGCTGTCTATGCCCCTTGTCACCATCTTTATTCTTCAGCCTCAGCTTGTGCCGCATCTTCCAGCAAACTGTATAACTCATCCACATCGCTAAATAGCGGTGTGGCGCCTTCAATGGCATAACCCTCAGCACTTAGTTTGCTTAAAATCGCCTGGTCTAAGCTGTTGTCGCCATCTTCCAGGGCTTGTTGGGCCTGGATTAATTGTTGCTCGGTCAGTTGGCCTTCGATTAGGGATTCGACGAGATTTTTTGCTGAAACCGTAAGGCTTTTAGAAGCCCTTATAGCGAGCTCATAACTATTTAGTAATGCTAGATACTGTGTTTTTTCATTTAGTACATACTCAGGAATATTCAGAGCTAGCAACTCTTCTTGCCCTATTTGTGGTTGCACAGCACCATAGCTAATTTTATGCAGTAACACTTTGCCAGCTGATGAATTTAGGAATACAGCAACAGCTGCTGCGGTTTCCTCATCTTCGAATTCTAATCGGATTAGATGACTACTAATTGTGCAGCCTTTATCTAAGGCATGTACTTTAACGGCTGTTCCGATTGAGCCAGTGCGTACAACTAATACGCAAGTTTCATGAATTACCGCTTTTTGGGGAACATCAATGCTTTTACTGATTTTAGGTGCAGATTGCGCGTCCAGCCGACCTGATGAAACCTCTGAAACAGTAATATAAGCTAGGCCATTTTCTATAAATGAGCGTTCTTCAAAACCATTTGCAACTGACTTAATTAAAGCCGCCAGCGGCGTACCTGTTTTGCGTGTGAAACGATGAACTGCAATTGCTTTGTTCCCATAATACTTAGGATCTAGCCGGTTAGATAAATCAATCAATTGCGGTCTAGTGATTTTCTTTTCAGGCGTTCGGCAAGCTGATAAATAATCATCGCTAGAAGTCAGTAAGTCCTCAATAGAAAGCGCCAGTCGCTTCGCCCAAGCGCGCAACAGCTCGGCTTGGCGAACTTTATCCCCGATGTATTTTTGGGCCTCAGGGCATGGTACCGATATCTTAATATTTCTAATGTCTTCCAGGTTTATGCCTGCTTGAACGGACCCCGTGACATAACGTTCAAATTGTAAAGTGCCAATCCTGCATGTGATAAATGCCCAAATATATCTAGCATCTGCGATTGTTGGATCGATCTTAATTCTCGCTGTGTGCCTACCTATGTTGCAATTTTCTGTGTCTTGAGGGCAAATTGCTGCTTTTCCTGCATACCCCCCCATAGCGACAAGTAAATCATCGGGTTGTATATGAGAACCTTTGAACGCATTATGTTGTTCTAAAGAAACTCTTTTGAGTTGGTCAAATTGAATGCCTGGCTCATCAAAAGAAGCAATTGTTACCATTTTGGGACTGCTTTCATTTTCAACAAACTGAGGCATATCAATACCACGTCGTATAGGTGTACTGCGCTCCCGCATCTCTTCTAAAGTAAGGCTAGTACTACTTTTCTCAATTAGCTCCGCGTTTTCCACATATACGTTGCCGTAATATTCAGCATCTAAACGACTAACATCTAAACTGGTACAATCAACACGATTAAATTCCGCCATCATTCACCACGCTTATAAGCAGAAACAATCTTATCCAGATCGTTTGCAACACCGGCGTTATAATCTTCGATGTTGTTTTTCACCACGTAGCCCAAGGTTTCAGCCACTGCCATAAAAACGTCGGTTTGTGGCTCGGGCAAAAATTGTTCTGGCTGGTTGGGGTTAGCATGGCGTTTTTGTAAATACAAAATCGAGGTTTTGGCGCCTGTGCCGGAGAGCTTAAAGCAGTCACTTGGCAGAGAAATCACTGCTTTGACGATGGCTTTACCGCCAACAAACTCGCCGGTTTTTTCGTCTTTTTTGCCCATAATGTACTCACGGACATAACGGTCACCGGAATTACATAAAATACCATCGGGCAGCACTATTAACAGGCGGCCACCGGGTTTAAGCAGTTGCAGGCAGCGGTCGATAAAAAGTACGGCCGGATCAATGGTGGCACCTACTGGTTGCCAGTTGCCCTTGCTGTCGGGTTTGCTGCCCAGCGCGAGCCCACCGGTTGTAGGCTGCAGGCTGTAAAACGGCTTTTTATCAGTACCGCCCGTTTTGCGTAAATCGGTACGATAGCCTGCCCATTTAGGCTCGCCGTTGTCATCCAGCTCTAAATCGCCGATATCTTGCCATTTCATTTTTACGTGGTCGTACCAGGCGTTGTAGCTATCAACGACTTTTTCAGCTGGGCGAAAACCACCGAGCACTTGCTCCATATTGGCTTCGTAATTGGCTTTTGAGTTTTGACCATTTTTGCCTTTATCAAATTTAGGCGTACCGAACGGCGGGTTGGTGCAAATCAGATCAAAGCTATTGGGCTTCAGAGCGTTAGTGGTGAGCGAGTTATCGGTATAGAAAATCTGTGCTTTGGGGGCGCCTTGCAATGCCATATTCACGCGAGCCAGCATGACCATACGCGGTGCGGCATCGGCACCGGTAAAAGCACTTTTACGCAGTAGCTGTTTTAATGCCTTTTTTTTATCGTCGGCCAGCACCAGTTTAAAGTCGATCCATTTATCAATCTGGCTTAACGCCACCGAGCCAAAACCAAAGGAGCCACAGGTTGGGTCGCAGAAACGAAAATCGCCATTGGCTAAACGCGGCCGCATCTCATCGTCATCGTCGATGTCGTGCATGGCAATTTCCAGCATGGCCTGTTTTACTGGGTTTGGCGTCAAATAAACACCAAGGCCACCTTTGGATTCAAAGTTAGCGCGTAGGAAGACATCAAACACCCTGCCTAGTAAATCACCCGACACATCACCTAAAGTGCCGTGTTTTTTAGCGGTTTTACCATCGTTGGTTTTGACTGGCCCTAAGTTTTGGATAGCTTCGAGCAAGTCTTGATAGTTTTTCGCCACCGACAGGCGCAAGTGTGTCTCTTTACCAAAGATGGCATTACGTGAGCCATCATCCGAAATCACTACATAGTCTTCGTGGCTTTTAAATTCCTCAAAGGCGGCTTTGATTTGTTCAACGGCTTTATCGCCATGTTTGGCCACATATTGCCAATCATAGACGTCACGAAAACGCAGGGTATTACCCGCATCGTCTTTAAAGGTAAGGTCTTCATCGTGATGGACTCGGAAGCTTTCTAAAAACAGTAACTTAGCCACTTCTTCGATGATGTCGTTCTTGTCGTTTACCTTGTCTTTGGTGACGCGATAAACATTTTCATGAAACGCATCAAAACGCTGCATTAAGCGGGTATAGACACGCATCGACCAGCGGAAGGTTTGGTCGCGTTCCATGCGGTCAAAACTACGCAATTCTTCCAGACTTGGCAGGGTATCGACACCATGGGTACCGTCGGAGCCATCTGCACCAAACAAGGCTAAAATGCGTTGGTTAATACCATCGTCCACTACGGCAAATACCGGCCAGTCACCTTCAATATCACTTAAGAACTGATAGGCTAAATCATCAAACTTTGCGGTATCGGCCGCGTATTCCCAATGGCCTTCCTCCAGCGCAAGTATCATTACAGGTGGCGTTAAGTTGCCCTCGACCAAGCCTTGAAGGAGTCCTGCTTTGGCGAATTCGTGTTCGGATAGCTCAACCAATGGTTGAGTAAACTCGGTATGCTGTTTGACTAGTTTATTGAACAGTACTTCTAGCTGCTGTTGCGGGTCTTGTTTTTTTGCTTTTGCTTCTTTTGCCATGATGTTTTCTAAATTCCTTTAATACAGCCAATGGTTACTACAAGTGCCGGCTAATTTATCAATACCAGCAAGGGGCCTTTAATCTCTATCTGCGCGTGCTTTTGCGCCAGTTTGCGTATCTGCTGTTCACTGGTCGTAATACCAGCAGGGAGCTTTTTCAGTACTTGTGCCAGGGGCATGCGCCCACCAGCTTGTTGTAACAATGATACTAAATGTGCCGCAACATCAGGTGTAACCTGGTACGTTGCCGTTGTGGACTCTTTTAGATGATTACTTTGAGGCAATGAGGCAAGCCATAGCGAAACTTGAGACTGGCTAAAGCCAAGTGTTTGCCAGAGAGTTTGGTTTTCATTAAATACAACGGCAGCGCTTCTGGGAGCTGCTGTTTGCTGAGTCATTAGTTGTTCCAGGCTTTGTCGCTGGTATTCATGGGTCATCTCATGCCTCCAATATAGGATACTGAAGCAGCCATCCGATCTGGGTTGGGTCTCATTGTACAGGACACATCACTCGCCCACATCATCCTCTCCCCGCGCTTTGCCATTATCCGATATGGCACAACCCACAATCTTAAGGTGTCAGAGAAAGCAAAGTGCTGCTGTATCGGCTGGCTAAAGTCATCATGCGCAGGGTAGATCATGTACATTTCACCAGTCCCATTAAGATACTTTTGGCCGTAGGCAAACATTTGATAGAAGTCGGATTGCGCCAGCCCATACAGTGATTTTTTTTGTGAGTTGTTATTCACCAGCTTCCATTTTGTATCCATCACCATTTTGGTTTGAACCGGTTGGCGTGATTGAATCAACAAGTCTGGGCGAAGTTTAAAGCAGTCGTTAGGCCCATGCTTCACCAAGGAATAAGTGGCAGCCTGCGATTTAACTTTGAGTTGAGGGGGTAATTCGTCGGGGAGGGTTTGTGCAACAAAGGACTCAAATACCGCTTCCATAGGGAACAAAAGTGATATCGCTTTGGTGTTTCCCTGCAAGGCACTTGGGCTCATCCCTCTGAGGATCAACTGTGCCCAGGCCATTGGCTCGCTGTAATGAGCCATACCACGCTCAATGCGTAGGCTGTTTATATCGCTTTCAATATCCCGACTCAGTGGAATACCGTCAAAAGCAAAGCGCAGTTCGTAAAGCCAGCGTTGATTCTCAGATGAAAGCTTCAGGCTAAGTAGCTTATCCAGCGCTGAATGTAAGAGCCGATTGGCTGAACAATCCGGCATGTAGTCATCATAATCGACACAAAACTTATGACGATTCACCACGTTATGCCGCAACTGTGTGGAAAGCATCAGCTTGCCCTTCATAAAAGACAGATTACCTTGCTCGCTCACATAGTCGGAGCGCAAACCTTGTTTAAGCAATTGGCTGACGCTTTGCAAAAACTGGCTGATAAAAATCTCGAGCAAAGGCATGCGCTGTGCCTGAAGAGTGGCCTGCTGGGTTTGAATATGTCGAAACCCTGGCAGGTGGCTTAGCATCGTGATGAATGTTTCTCTTGCACTCGCAGCCGTGAGGTTTTTACCAATCTTGGGCAGTATCTCAAGCTGGAAACCGTGAGGCGTAGAAAGCATCCCCGCGTAGTTTTGCACCTGAAGCAATTTAAAACCTGAGCGAGAGGTGAGTTTGAGAAACTGGCTTCCTTGAATGCTAGTTAGGCTAAGTGTCTCTAAATAATCAAAGACCTGTTGAGGGACCAGCTTTGCGCCAACTGAAGCCGCTTTTCCACTCCCTAGGAGGTCATATTCAAAAACAGAGAGCACTTCACCCATGGTTTAAAGCCTGCTCATCAAGAGTGGTCTGCTGTGGCTGATAAATAGCGCGGTAAGCCTGTGGCATATTCCAGATCTCTTCATCAAATGCTTCGAGCTCGTAAGCTGTCGATTGCTGATCATGGCGTCGTAAAGCATGATTGTTACCAAAAAGCGTATCCAGATCGTCGGTTTTCTCAATCACGAATTGCAGGCTGTCGTCTTGTTTCTGGTTGTCTGCCAGCACCAGCCTGATCTTGTTCCAGTCATCGAAAAAGTATTCCTGCAACAGCGGAATGATCTTTTTCTGGAATGCGATCTTCAATTGTTTAAACGCAGCTTCTTCATCACCGGCATCGAGTGCATTTTTTACCGGCATAAAGAACGCATGCCCTAGCGTATGTTCACGATCGTAAAGTGCTTCGATGCGGCTGTTGAGTTTCTCTAACAACGACTCGAGTTCTATGCCTTTCACCTTAGTTCCACTCAGTAAAGAGAGATCAGGCATCATCTCGACAAAGTCAAAGCGACGGCGCAAAGCCGTGTCCATTAGAGCTAAAGAACGATCCGCAGTGTTCATGGCTCCGATGATGTCGACATTGCCAGGTACACTGAAGTGATCACCGCTATAAGACAGTTGCAGGCTCATTGCATTGGACATACCCGCACGCTTGTCTACTTCAATGAGCGAAATCAACTCGCCAAAGATCTTGGAGATGTTGCCGCGATTGATCTCATCAATGAAAATGGCGTAGCGATGTGCTGGATCGGCATTGGCACGCTGACACAGGCGCATAAAGATACCCGGCTCAATAGGGTAAGAGATATTGCCACTTTCGTCAGAGCGAGCGCGGATACCTTCAATAAATTCTTCATAGCCGTAAGATTGGTGGAACGTAACCACTGCAAAACGCTGGATGGCTTCGGCAGATTTAGGACCGTGCTTAAGTTCGGCGTAGAGCTCAACCAAATCCTCCACTTGCTCGAGCTGTGAATCAACTAGCAACCATTCGCTTTTATCTGTTTTGTTAAATACAGCAGGTTCACGCCGATTCTTATAATCAACGGTTAACGACTCGGGAACTGTGTAGGATTGCAAAGCAGCCCAGGCAGTATTTGATAAGTTACCATTACGACCATTCAATAATGCCTTACGTTGAAACCACGTATGCTCAATAATTTGGCGAACTTTGGCTCGTTTCCCTAGATCGAACAGTACCAGTACAATGACCTGCATCCAGTTTAACGATTCAAGACGAGAATCCAGCCAGGCATCAAGATCGGCTGGGACAGCTTGGGATGTGTACTCTTTCATCTTTTGCTGCAAGGTGAAGGTCTTGCCAGTGCCCGGGGGCCCAAAGAAGATCACATTACTTGGCGAATGTGAGAGGGGCTTAATTTCGGTGAGCTCACTACTGGTTGTTGATGTGGTGGTGGATACTTTCTCCTGTCTCTGTTCATTATCGCGTTCGCGTAATAATTCATAGAGATGCCAAATAGCCATATTCACGTAATAAGGATCTGCATTGGGAGATTGGGCGTGTATGGCTTGCTTCAATTCATTGTTTTTCTGCAACCAATTACCGTTCAGTGCCAAACCGAGGTGGAATTTCTTATTCAGAAAATCTGCCGCTTTAGTAAACGCATTCTCATCCACTGTACTGGTGCAGGTTTCTGGCGAAAACGCGGCAAAGACACGATTTCTCAAACTCCAATACATACGCTTCAGAAGTCCGGTTTCTTTGGCCTGCTTTAGAGCATCGCCAACATATTGGTAGGTTGCTTCATCCGGCTGCTGACGAATACGTTCGGTTAATTCTCTGAGCAGTGGCAGGCTTTGCTGATATTCCGCTAAAGACGGAACACCCTGGCGAATACTGGCAATACCGTTGCCACGTTCATACCAAAGCCGTTTGACCAAATCATCCGTTTCAGGCTCAGTAAAAGTTGAGGTTTGCTGTAGCAAGGTCGTAAATTCGCGGTATCGCTGATCCCACTTTGAAGCTGCGTAATTTTTATCTTTCGCCAGGGTATCAATCAATTCACTGATCGTCAGCTTGCCTGCTTCGACACTATCCACAAGATCCATCGTGAGTTTCCTTTACTGTGACATTGCTTACTAGATAGCTAGTGTGCTGTTTTATAACTTATCTTACCAAGCATGTGTTTGTGGCCAAGCGCCATGAGTAAGATTTTCAATGCAAATTACAGTTTTTTCATATTATTGAATTTATTGTTCTCAAACGAGTTTTTAGCACCTTCACCTTGAGTTGTGATTATCGTATTCCTTTGTTGTGCTGAAGAGTTGTTGTTATCAATGGAGTATGAGCAGTGCGGATATTAGTGCAGAGCAGGCGCCCCTTCTGGGTTAGTAAGGTGCGATGGCTTTGAGTTGGAAGAGGAAAGGGCGGGGGAGATTAACGATGTAAGGGATGAGGTTCGCTGTCTTGACACTGTTCTGAACGTCGGCCGTGAGCGGAAGTTAACAGTTTTAGAAATCAAGCTAATTAGCATAAAATCTCTCAACTGAAGTGGTATGGAGCAGCAGAAATAAATGACGACAAGGCAGTATGCGCAAAAATCAATCTTCGATCTGGAAGCAATCTTCGAGCAGTCGCGCAACAACGCTAGTGTACTTGAAGGGCTGTTGAACGAGCTGACATTTCGCAACACTGCCAAAGCGCGGACGCTGACGACTAAAATCGAGCAAGCCCTAACCGCACTTAACGGTCGCAGCGTGGTCTCCATGTCGGGTTCCAGTCCATCAGCGCGTCATCCCGGTTCGGCGTCCACGCAATCCTCCCAAGTTGTGCCCCGTGAAGCGCCTGCAACGGCAGTGCAACTGCGACAGAAGGCTACTCCGGGCCCTGTCATGCTACAGCAATTCGGCAACGACCAGATCGACCCAGGTCCGCTCCCGTCTTTCTCTCCGTCAGGTAAGGCGAATGATGCGCGCGCGATACTGGCAGCATGGATAGCCCTCGAAGCACTGTCGCCTCAAGGCTATAAGCGCCCAGAAGATATGGCAACCGGCGACCGCTCCAGGGTTGCCCTATTGGATCGAGGCATTCCATGGGGACCAAATGCCCGTAGCAAGCCCAGCCATAGGCTTTATTTCGAGGTCGTCCTCGGCGCCATCGCTCTCGACAAGGCGACGGACGAACTGGTCAAGGTTTTTGGCGAGGACGAGGAACGTTCACGCCCGGACGGCAAGAAAGCGGCCATCGGCTCGATCCTGATCGACAAGGAAGGCTATGTGCTTGAGGACAACGGCGTCGCTGTTTCCAGTTTTGCCTGGGCGCTCAAGCCGGCACTCGATCTGAAGCTCGGGAGCTTAGGGGCTTGGCCGAAAGTAGAGCTGCGCATTATCGAGCGTCTGGATCGGATGGTTCGCCGCCACAACGAGGATGGAGAACCCATACCGATCGATCTGGATGTCGTTCTTAACGCTCATAGATGGCTTGTGTCGCAGTTCGGTGTGCCCGAGCATTTGGTTGAACCACCCACATTCGTACTCAAGGTGTTTCATCATTTCAAGGCCAAGGCGCCGCCTGAGCCTTCGTTGCTGAATTCCTTCTATCTTGAAGATCTCGGCGAAGCAGCAGAATTGATCGAGGCGGGCAAAGCCGGAACCGGTTTGCGGCGCTACATGGGAATTGGCAGGCCTGACCAGAAAATCGATGTGCTATCGCCCGTTTCCGCAGTCGAACCGTTCGTCGCACCGTCGCTCATGCCGCAGGCTCGTTGGCCTTCGCAAGGCGGCCATCCATTGGTGCTGCTTCAACAGGCCGCTGTGAATGCAGCGCGTGCTGAGCTGATTGATGCTCCGGGTATCATTGGCGTCAATGGGCCGCCGGGAACCGGAAAGACCACTCTTCTCCGGGATATCGTCGTTGGTTGCATTCTTGATCGGGCCACTGCGATGTCCGGCTTCAACAAACCGCAGGATGCTTTTTCCACAACAGGCGAGAAGCTGGCATTCGGCTCTAATGCCTTCCTGCACTTCTACAGGTTACATGCATCCTTGAAGGGCCATGAGATCGTCGTTGCGTCCTCCAATAACAAAGCGGTCGAAAACGTCAGCAAAGAGCTTCCCCTCAAGGAAGCCAATGGTCGCCATGAACAGATCGCCTACTTCCGGTCCATCAGCGACCTGATTGCGAACCCCAAACGCGCTGGCTATTTCGAAGCCGAGGGCGACACCCTCTCCGATCCTATCGAAACCTGGGGATTGATCGCCGCCGCGCTCGGCAAGAGCAGCAACCGAGGCGCGTTCCAGCAGGGTTTCTGGTGGAATGAGGACGGCGGTTTCCTTACCTACCTGAAAGCAGCTCGCGGCATGAACGTCATGCGTGAGATCAAGGACGAAGAAACTGGCGCAATCATTGATCGCGTGATGCCCAGCGTGGTCGTCAATGAGCGGCCCAGCACCAACGAAGCGGACGCTGCTGCAGCTTGGCGCAAAGCGCGAACCACATTCCTTAAGCTCAAGGAGACAGTGGACGCCGAAATCGCCAGCATCGAAGGGATGCGAGGGGATATCCGGGCGCTCAAGGGGGCGACCATCGAACTTCAAAAGCTGAAACAGCTTCGTCCGAGCCTGGATGAAGCCGTCGAACAGGCACGCCAGATTGCGGAATCCTGCCATCGGGATCAGGAGAAGGCAAAGTCGCAGGTCGAGAGGGACAAGACCTTGCTCGATAGCCATCTTGCTGGCCGTCCGGGTTTCTTCTCCCGCTTATTCGGGACTGCAGCCTGGAAATCGTGGAGATCGACACTGCAGAAGCTTTCGGCAACCTTGCAGCAATCAGCCCTACTAGTGCAGGTTGCGGATGGCGCTTTGGAGCTTGCAAGGACTGAGTGGAGCAATGCTCAGTCCCAGTTACAGCAACTCGACCATGGAATTTCCAGCAGATGGCAGGCAGTCTCGGAATTGAAGGCGACCGCGGCGCAGGCACGAAACCGCATGGGCGACAGAGTCGTTGACGAGCTGTTCTTCGAGCGCGAGCACGAGGTTATCCACCTGACGGCGCCATGGCTTCCCGATGAGGTTCATCGCCTGCGTGAGGACCTGTTCGCCGCCGCCTTGGCTGTGCATAAAGCGTTCATCGATGCTTCGGCCAGCCGCTTGCAACACAATCTTGGGCTATTGATGTCGGGCATGGTGGCTGGTGCCTTCCAGTCTCCCGCTCATCGTGAACTCCTCCCCGATCTTTGGTCGAGTCTTTTCATGGTGGTGCCGACTGTGTCCACGACGTTCGCCTCTGTCCGGACGATGTTCGGGGATCTGCCACCAGAGAGTATTGGCTGGCTGCTGGTGGATGAAGCGGGCCAGGCCGTTCCTCAGGCGGCAGTTGGAGCGATCATGCGGGCAAAGCGCTCCATCGTAGTGGGCGACCCGTTGCAGATCCCACCTGTGGTTTCGCTTCCTGAGAAGCTGAACGCCGCAATCTGCAAGTTCTTCGACATTGACCAGATCGAATGGTCTGCCCCCGCTGCATCTACGCAGACCCTTGCGGATCAGGCATCGCGCTTCAAATCCACCTTCGTCACAGACGTAGGTGATCGAGAGGTCGGGCTGCCACTCCTCGTTCACAGGCGCTGCCAGAACCCAATGTTCGATGTCTCTAACTCCATCGCCTATGCCGGGCAGATGGTCCATGCTGTCGGGCCTAAAAGGCCTGGACCAATCGGCTCGGCATTGGGGCGAGCTCGCTGGATCGACGTCAATGGCGATGCTGAGACGAAGTGGTGCCCCGACGAGGGCGACGCGGTTGTACGAATGCTCAAAGAGCTGGCAGCATCGGGCATTACAAATCCTGACGTCTTTATCATCACACCATTCAAGATCGTAGAGCAGAACATGCGTCGGCGTCTCGACAGTGAGACTGATCTGCTGCGGGCGTTAGGCGTAAAGTTAGATGAGTGGAGCCGTGATCGTGTAGGCACGATCCACACGTTCCAGGGCCGAGAGGCGGACACTGTCATCCTGCTGCTGGGTGCGCCGAAAGCTAGCCAACAAAGGGCGCGTCAGTGGGCGGCGAGCCCGCCAAACATTATCAATGTAGCCGTCTCACGCGCCAAGCAAAACCTATATGTGGTCGGCTCGGCTGCTGCATGGGCGGGGGCGGGAACTAGCCTGCAGGTCCTGCAGCGGCAATTGGCGCAATCAGCCTGACAATCTCCGAGGCGCCATTCATTGTTTAAGAATAGCGTTGCATCGACCAGTTGAACTCACAGCCAAAAGCGGACGTTCCTTGGTTCTAGAAATGCTCTGATGTAGTGGCCAATTTTTGTTGGCCACTACAACTTATAAAGGAACGATGCGTGCGGGGTTCATCGTGGCTCGGCAGTAACAACAGTTCACTTGAGAAAGACCGGATACATTCACGCACGATGCTGCTGCCATCAAAAGCCTTGCTCTCCATGTCGCCAACTTCTTATGCCTTCTATATATAGAAGGAAGAACAGGAGATGGCATGTTTAAGGCAGATCCCGTGGTTAGGAACGCCAACCTCGGCTTCGCGGAGGATATAAACGAGCGGTGAGGCAGAAAAATTCGTCTTCATGGGGCGTTTCTGGTGTTGCTGATGACGTTATTACTGACTTTGAGGTGAGTTTATCAAGGGGAGTCGATAATTTTTGTGGATAACTTTGTGCACAACTGCGTATAAGGCGGGGTTTTGCTGTGGAATGCAGCAGTCAGTAAAATTACTGCATATTTAGGCTTGCAGCCTCAGCAGAACTCCCTATAATGCGCCTCCATCGACACGGAACATGTGAACAACATCACAGAGTAACGGCGGCGATGAGAGTCAAATATCCTGAAATTAAGGGTTGACTCTGAAAGAGGAAAGCGTAATATACGCCACCTCGAGTTAGCAAGCGAAAGCGCCTAACTCACTGCTCTTTAACAATTTATCAGACAATCTGTGTGGGCACTCGCAGGATTGATATCTCAGATACCTTCGGGTATCAAAAAAATATCAAGTCTTGAAGAGTGACCAAGCAGTAATTCATTTAGTTGAATTATTACGAAAGTTAATTTTTGAGCACCGCTTCACGAGTTGAAGCAAATCAAGCTTTTAATTGAAGAGTTTGATCATGGCTCAGATTGAACGCTGGCGGCAGGCCTAACACATGCAAGTCGAGCGGTAGCACAGGAGAGCTTGCTCTCTGGGTGACGAGCGGCGGACGGGTGAGTAATGTCTGGGAAACTGCCTGATGGAGGGGGATAACTACTGGAAACGGTAGCTAATACCGCATAACGTCTTCGGACCAAAGAGGGGGACCTTCGGGCCTCTTGCCATCAGATGTGCCCAGATGGGATTAGCTAGTAGGTGAGGTAATGGCTCACCTAGGCGACGATCCCTAGCTGGTCTGAGAGGATGACCAGCCACACTGGAACTGAGACACGGTCCAGACTCCTACGGGAGGCAGCAGTGGGGAATATTGCACAATGGGCGCAAGCCTGATGCAGCCATGCCGCGTGTATGAAGAAGGCCTTCGGGTTGTAAAGTACTTTCAGCGAGGAGGAAGGCATTGTGGTTAATAACCGCAGTGATTGACGTTACTCGCAGAAGAAGCACCGGCTAACTCCGTGCCAGCAGCCGCGGTAATACGGAGGGTGCAAGCGTTAATCGGAATTACTGGGCGTAAAGCGCACGCAGGCGGTCTGTCAAGTCGGATGTGAAATCCCCGGGCTCAACCTGGGAACTGCATTCGAAACTGGCAGGCTAGAGTCTTGTAGAGGGGGGTAGAATTCCAGGTGTAGCGGTGAAATGCGTAGAGATCTGGAGGAATACCGGTGGCGAAGGCGGCCCCCTGGACAAAGACTGACGCTCAGGTGCGAAAGCGTGGGGAGCAAACAGGATTAGATACCCTGGTAGTCCACGCCGTAAACGATGTCGACTTGGAGGTTGTTCCCTTGAGGAGTGGCTTCCGGAGCTAACGCGTTAAGTCGACCGCCTGGGGAGTACGGCCGCAAGGTTAAAACTCAAATGAATTGACGGGGGCCCGCACAAGCGGTGGAGCATGTGGTTTAATTCGATGCAACGCGAAGAACCTTACCTACTCTTGACATCCAGAGAATTTGCTAGAGATAGCTTAGTGCCTTCGGGAACTCTGAGACAGGTGCTGCATGGCTGTCGTCAGCTCGTGTTGTGAAATGTTGGGTTAAGTCCCGCAACGAGCGCAACCCTTATCCTTTGTTGCCAGCGGTTCGGCCGGGAACTCAAAGGAGACTGCCAGTGATAAACTGGAGGAAGGTGGGGATGACGTCAAGTCATCATGGCCCTTACGAGTAGGGCTACACACGTGCTACAATGGCGCATACAAAGAGAAGCGACCTCGCGAGAGCAAGCGGACCTCATAAAGTGCGTCGTAGTCCGGATCGGAGTCTGCAACTCGACTCCGTGAAGTCGGAATCGCTAGTAATCGTAGATCAGAATGCTACGGTGAATACGTTCCCGGGCCTTGTACACACCGCCCGTCACACCATGGGAGTGGGTTGCAAAAGAAGTAGGTAGCTTAACCTTCGGGAGGGCGCTTACCACTTTGTGATTCATGACTGGGGTGAAGTCGTAACAAGGTAACCGTAGGGGAACCTGCGGTTGGATCACCTCCTTACCTAATAGATACGAACTTGCGTAGTGCTCACACAGATTGTCTGATGAAAGTAAATGAGCAAAAAGCGATATCCTGCAAAGGATTATTCGTGTCCCCATCGTCTAGAGGCCCAGGACACTGCCCTTTCACGGCTGTAACAGGGGTTCGAATCCCCTTGGGGACGCCATCTCCGATAATGTGTGAAAGACATTATCACCGAATATCTCAAAACTGACTTTCGAGTCACGTTTGAGATATTGCTCTTTAAAAATCCGGAACAAGCTGAAAATTGAAACGACATGTCGTCTCATTCCTCCGTAATAAGGAATGGGAATACGATATGTTCGAGTCTCTCAAATTTTCACAACATCGATTGTGTCTTACGAGACATCTTCGGGTTGTGAGGTTAAGCGACTAAGCGTACACGGTGGATGCCCTGGCAGTCAGAGGCGATGAAGGACGTGCTAATCTGCGATAAGCGTCGGTAAGGTGATATGAACCGTTATAACCGACGATTTCCGAATGGGGAAACCCAGTGCAATTCGTTGCACTATCGTTAAGTGAATACATAGCTTAACGAAGCGAACCGGGGGAACTGAAACATCTAAGTACCCCGAGGAAAAGAAATCAACCGAGATTCCCCCAGTAGCGGCGAGCGAACGGGGAGCAGCCCAGAGTCTGAATCAGTTTGTGTATTAGTGGAAGCGTCTGGAAAGTCGCAGGGTACAGGGTGATACTCCCGTACACAAAAATACACATGCTGTGAACTCGAAGAGTAGGGCGGGACACGTGGTATCCTGTCTGAATATGGGGGGACCATCCTCCAAGGCTAAATACTCCTGACTGACCGATAGTGAACCAGTACCGTGAGGGAAAGGCGAAAAGAACCCCGGCGAGGGGAGTGAAACAGAACCTGAAACCGTGTACGTACAAGCAGTGGGAGCCTCTTTTATGGGGTGACTGCGTACCTTTTGTATAATGGGTCAGCGACTTATATTCTGTAGCAAGGTTAACCGTATAGGGGAGCCGCAGGGAAACCGAGTCTTAACTGGGCGTTAAGTTGCAGGGTATAGACCCGAAACCCGGTGATCTAGCCATGGGCAGGTTGAAGGTTGGGTAACACTAACTGGAGGACCGAACCGACTAATGTTGAAAAATTAGCGGATGACTTGTGGCTGGGGGTGAAAGGCCAATCAAACCGGGAGATAGCTGGTTCTCCCCGAAAGCTATTTAGGTAGCGCCTCGTGAACTCATCTTCGGGGGTAGAGCACTGTTTCGGCTAGGGGGCCATCCCGGCTTACCAACCCGATGCAAACTCCGAATACCGAAGAATGTTATCACGGGAGACACACGGCGGGTGCTAACGTCCGTCGTGAAGAGGGAAACAACCCAGACCGCCAGCTAAGGTCCCAAAGTCATGGTTAAGTGGGAAACGATGTGGGAAGGCACAGACAGCCAGGATGTTGGCTTAGAAGCAGCCATCATTTAAAGAAAGCGTAATAGCTCACTGGTCGAGTCGGCCTGCGCGGAAGATGTAACGGGGCTAAACCATGCACCGAAGCTGCGGCAGCGACGCTTATGCGTTGTTGGGTAGGGGAGCGTTCTGTAAGCCGTTGAAGCTGGACTGTGAGGTCTGGTGGAGGTATCAGAAGTGCGAATGCTGACATAAGTAACGATAAAGCGGGTGAAAAACCCGCTCGCCGGAAGACCAAGGGTTCCTGTCCAACGTTAATCGGGGCAGGGTGAGTCGACCCCTAAGGCGAGGCCGAAAGGCGTAGTCGATGGGAAACAGGTTAATATTCCTGTACTCGGTGTTACTGCGAAGGGGGGACGGAGAGGGCTATGTTAGCCGGGCGACGGTTGTCCCGGTTTAAGCATGTAGGCGGAGAGTTTAGGTAAATCCGGACTCTTATTCAACGCTGAGGTGTGATGACGAGGCACTACGGTGCTGAAGTAACAAATGCCGCACTTCCAGGAAAAGCCTCTAAGCATCAGGTAGCATCAAATCGTACCCCAAACCGACACAGGTGGTCAGGTAGAGAATACCAAGGCGCTTGAGAGAACTCGGGTGAAGGAACTAGGCAAAATGGTGCCGTAACTTCGGGAGAAGGCACGCTGTCGGTAGGTGAAGTCCCTTGCGGATGGAGCTGAAGGCAGTCGAAGATACCAGCTGGCTGCAACTGTTTATTAAAAACACAGCACTGTGCAAACACGAAAGTGGACGTATACGGTGTGACGCCTGCCCGGTGCCGGAAGGTTAATTGATGGGGTTAAGCGCAAGCTGAAGCTCTTGATCGAAGCCCCGGTAAACGGCGGCCGTAACTATAACGGTCCTAAGGTAGCGAAATTCCTTGTCGGGTAAGTTCCGACCTGCACGAATGGCGTAATGATGGCCAGGCTGTCTCCACCCGAGACTCAGTGAAATTGAAATCGCTGTGAAGATGCAGTGTACCCGCGGCAAGACGGAAAGACCCCGTGAACCTTTACTATAGCTTGACACTGAACACTGGTCCTTGATGTGTAGGATAGGTGGGAGGCTTTGAAGCGAGGACGCCAGTTCTTGTGGAGCCAACCTTGAAATACCACCCTTTAATGGCTGGTGTTCTAACGTAGACCCGTAATCCGGGTTGCGGACAGTGTCTGGTGGGTAGTTTGACTGGGGCGGTCTCCTCCTAAAGCGTAACGGAGGAGCACGAAGGTTAGCTAATCACGGTCGGACATCGTGAGGTTAGTGCAAAGGCATAAGCTAGCTTGACTGCGAGAGTGACGGCTCGAGCAGGTGCGAAAGCAGGTCTTAGTGATCCGGTGGTTCTGAATGGAAGGGCCATCGCTCAACGGATAAAAGGTACTCCGGGGATAACAGGCTGATACCGCCCAAGAGTTCATATCGACGGCGGTGTTTGGCACCTCGATGTCGGCTCATCACATCCTGGGGCTGAAGTAGGTCCCAAGGGTATGGCTGTTCGCCATTTAAAGTGGTACGCGAGCTGGGTTTAGAACGTCGTGAGACAGTTCGGTCCCTATCTGCCGTGGGCGCTGGAGAATTGAGGGGGGCTGCTCCTAGTACGAGAGGACCGGAGTGGACGCATCACTGGTGTTCGGGTTGTCATGCCAATGGCATTGCCCGGTAGCTAAATGCGGAAAAGATAAGCGCTGAAAGCATCTAAGCGCGAAACTTGCCCCGAGATGAGTTCTCCCTGACCCTTTAAGGGTCCTGAAGGAACGTTGAAGACTACGACGTTGATAGGCTGGGTGTGTAAGCGTAGCGATACGTTGAGCTAACCAGTACTAATGATCCGTGAGGCTTAACCTTACAACACCGAAGGTGTTTTGGTTGAGAGACTATGACATTTGATTTTCAGCTTGAACCGAGATTAAGTTGATGGTTGTGTGGATAACACAACGGTTAACAAAACAGAATATGCCTGGCGGCACTAGCGCGGTGGTCCCACCTGACCCCATGCCGAACTCAGAAGTGAAACGCCGTAGCGCCGATGGTAGTGTGGGGTCTCCCCATGCGAGAGTAGGGAACTGCCAGGCTCCAATTAAGCAAAAAGCCCTGTACTGACGTACAGGGCTTTTTGCTGTCTGCGATTTATGCAATTTTCTCGTTATTTAAGCGATACAGACCACAGAAAAAGCCTCTTACACCCACAAAAAACCGATTCGGTACATACTTATGGTTGAAAAAACACCAAAGGCGCAATGCCAGGCAGGCTATCTTATGGCTAAGAATACTATCTGTATTTGGTACGATCATGATGCGGAAGATGCTGCTCGTTTCTATGCTGCGACCTTTCCAGACAGTAGCGTAGGTGCCGTCATCCCAGCTCCTGGCGATTATCCTGATGGTAAGGCTGGTGACACAATAGTTGTTGAGTTTGTCGTTGCAGGTGTGTCATGTATCGGCCTCAATGGCGGACCACATTTCAAACATAGTGAAGCCTTCTCCTTTCAGATATCCACCGAAGATCAGGCCGAAACGGACCGCTACTGGAATGCTATAGTCGGTAACGGCGGCCAGGAAAGCGAATGCGGTTGGTGCAAAGATAAATGGGGTGTTAGCTGGCAAATTACCCCGCGGGTACTAACCGAAGCCCTCGCCATGGGTGGGGATATCGCCAGCCGTGCATTTGGGGCGATGATGTCGATGAAGAAAATAGACGTTGCAGCTATTGAAGCGGCGATACGTGGTTGACGAACTGAACACACTGGACCTGAAGCCAGTGCGTTCCCATTCATCATAAAACGGCAAAGCCCTTGTGGCTCTAAATCTCTCGCAACAATCGAGCTGGGTTCCCTGCATAAATCCCCGGTTTAACAATATCCTTCGTCACCACACTTCCGGCACCGATCACCGCACCGCTACAGATATGTTCAGTCAGGATCGTACTACCGCTGCCGATAATCACATTATTGCCCAGCTGAATACTGACCCAGCTTTCAGGATCTGGGTTGAGCCTTCCGGAGCGGAAAAGGTCGTTGGCGAACGTTACGTTATGACCGATGAAGCAGTTTTTGCCCGTTATCACTTTCTCGCAAAGGAATGAATGTGACTGGATGCGTGTGCCCGCACCAATAATACAGTGCCTTTGAATCTCGACAAAAGGGCCGACAAATACACCATCGTGCAGGGTACATTCGTAGAGATTTGCCGGTTCGCATACTGTGACATCATCGCTGGCTGTCACATCTCTGATGCTGCTTTTTAATATTTTCATTCTTTCTCCGGGCTGCTGAAAGGTCGTATCAATTTGTCCGTTTTGTGAGCAGCTTCAAGCCTTCGAGTGTTATTCCTTTTTCTGGTAAAAGTACGCACATTTAGCTCAAAAAACATTCAAAAACTGGCGAATACTGAGACCAGATAAAGCATATGGCCTTTCACCAGAAATGAGCTAACCAGAGGAATATGCTGATGAAAAGAGACCTACAGGCAGTAAACAATTTCGATTTTCTGGCACGTAGTTTTGCTCGTATGTATGCACTTGGGCAAGTGGTTGATATTCAGGCTGTAACCGGCAACATGAGCACCGATCAGCAGGCCTGGTTTCGGAAGCGTTACGAGCAATATTGCCAGCAAGCGACTCGGGCTCGCGAGCTTGAGTTGGAACATTAATCCCAGCGGGCCATCGGGCCCGTTTCTTTTTCAGAACGCGTTTTACTCCATTCCCACTTCCCAACTATCCTTCCCCAAAATTAATCTAAAAATATAAAAGCATTAGCGATAATTTTTAATTCTTTTATCTAATCCTCGCCATTGGAAATACTGCTCCTAACCCCGATACAGGAGCACTCATCATGGTAACAAAACGACATTCTCTCTGGCTGGCCGCTCTGGCCCTTATTGCAGCACCGGCATTCGCAGTGGATGTCACCGTCGCGTACCAAACATCTGCTGAACCCGCCAAAGTCGCGCAGGCCGATAACGCTTTCGCCAAAGATAGTGGCGCAAAAGTGGAATGGCGCAAGTTCGATAGTGGCGCGAGTGTAGTACGTGCGCTGGCGTCTGGCGATGTGCAGATTGGCAATATCGGCTCAAGCCCGCTTGCGGTGGCCGCCAGCCAAAAAGTGCCAATCGAAGTGTTCCTGCTGGCCTCGCAACTGGGTAACTCTGAAGCGCTGGTCGTGAAGAAGGGCATCACCAGCCCGAAAGATCTGATTGGCAAACGCATTGCCGTGCCGTTTATCTCCACTACACATTACAGCCTGCTTGCGGCTCTGAAACATTGGGGCATCAAACCGGGCCAGGTTGAAATTCTTAACCTCCAGCCTCCGGCGATTATTGCTGCCTGGCAGCGTGGTGATATCGACGGGGCTTATGTCTGGGCACCAGCGGTCAACGAGCTGGAGAAAGAGGGCACCGTGCTGACCGATTCCGCGCAAGTGGGTAAATGGGGCGCACCAACGCTGGATGTCTGGGTGGTGCGTAAAGACTTTGCTAAGGCCCATCCTGAAGTTGTTGAAGCCTTTGCCAAAAGCGCTCTCGCCGCGCAGAAAAGTTATATCGATAATCCCGACGAATGGCTGAAACAGCCGGATAACCTCAGCAAACTTTCGCGCCTGAGCGGTGTGCCCGAAAGCGATGTTCCGGTGCTGGTTAAAGGCAATACCTATCTCACCGCCAGCCAGCAAACTGAGCAACTCAGCGGCCCGGTAAACAAGGCGATTGTCGACACCGCTCAGTTCCTCAAAGCGCAGGGCAAAGTCCCGGCGGTAGAGACGGATTACAGCCAGTTTGTCACCGACCGCTTCGTGAAAACACTGGCGCAGTAAGGAGTTAGCCATGTTACAGGTTTCGCATTTAAGCGCAGATTTCGATGGTAAAACCGTTCTCAACGATATCAATCTGACCGTGGATGAAGGTGAGTTACTGGTGGTTCTCGGCCCATCCGGCTGCGGGAAAACTACGCTGCTGAACCTGATAGCTGGCTTTGTTCCTTATCACTCCGGCAGCATCACGCTTGCGGGTAAGCAGGTTACCGGACCAGGCGCTGAGCGCGGTGTGGTGTTTCAGCATGAAGGTCTGCTGCCGTGGCGAACCGTGCTGGATAACGTCGCGTTCGGCCTGCAACTTGCCGGGCAACCAAAGCCAGAGCGCGAGGAAATCGCGATCGATATGCTGCGCAAAGTCGGGCTGGAAGATAAGGCGAAGCGCGCCATCTGGCAGCTTTCAGGCGGGCAGCGCCAGCGTGTGGGAATTGCTCGCGCACTGGCCACGCGTCCGCAACTGTTACTGCTCGATGAACCTTTTGGCGCGCTGGATGCATTTACTCGCGAGCAAATGCAAACCCTGCTGTTAAAGCTATGGCACGAAAGTCGTCGCCAGGTGTTGTTGATTACGCATGACATTGAAGAAGCCGTGTTCCTGGCAACCGAACTCGTGTTGCTTTCACCAGGACCGGGGCGCGTGTTGGAGCGTTTACCGCTCGATTTTGGCCGCAGGTTTGCTGAAGGTGAACCGTGCCGAAACATCAAATCCGACCCGGAATTTATCGCTAAGCGCGAGTACGTGCTGAGCCGGGTGTTTGAACAACGCGAGGGTTTTTTATGAGCATCGTTATTCAGGATAAAGCCCGTCGCAAACGGCTGGCGGTGCACTGGCCATTCTCGCGCCAGATAACGCTCAGCCTCACAACGGTGACGGCAATCATTTTGCTGTGGTGGTGGGTGGCGGCACAGCTTTGGATAAGCCCGCTATTTTTGCCACCGCCAGGCCAGGTATTGATGAAGCTGATTAGCATCGCCGGGCCACAAGGATTTATGGATGCCACACTTTGGCAGCATCTCGCCGCCAGCCTGTTACGCATTCTCACGGCACTTTTGGCTGCGGTGCTGATTGGCATTCCGGTCGGTATTGCTATGGGGCTTAGCCCAACGGTGCGCGGCATTCTCGACCCGTTGATTGAATTGTATCGCCCGGTGCCGCCGCTGGCTTATTTACCACTGATGGTGATTTGGTTCGGCATCGGTGAAACCTCAAAGATCTTGCTGATTTATCTGGCGATATTCGCCCCTGTTGCGATGTCGACGATGGCTGGCGTACGCGGCGCGAAACAGGTGCGCATTCGTGCTGCCGAGGCTTTGGGGGCATCACGCCTTCAGGTGGTATGGCATGTGATTTTACCCGGTGCGCTGCCGGAAATCCTCACCGGCTTTCGTATCGGGCTTGGCGTTGGCTGGTCAACGCTGGTTGCCGCGGAGCTTATCGCCGCCACGCGTGGATTAGGTTTTATGGTGCAGTCAGCCGGTGAGTTTTTGGCAACCGACGTGGTGCTGGCGGGGATCGGCGTGATTGCAGTTATTGCATTTTGTTTAGAGCTGGGTTTACGCGCCTTGCAGCGCCGCTTAACCCCATGGCATGGAGAAGGGCAATGAGTGAAAAAGTGAATGTTGTGCCGTTGGGGCCGTACATTGGTGCGCAGGTCAGTGGCGTAACTCTAAGCCGGGGTTTGACCGATAACCAGTTTGAGCAGCTTTATCACGCGCTGATCCGCCATCAGGTGTTGTTCCTTCGCGACCAGCCGATTACCCCTGCACAGCAGCGTGCACTGGCACAGCGGTTTGGCGACCTGCATATTCATCCTGTTTACCCACACGCCGAAGGTGTAGCGGAAATTATTTTGCTGGATACGCATAACGATAATCCACCGGATAACGACAACTGGCACACCGACGTGACCTTTATTGAAACGCCGCCTGCCGGGGCGATTCTGGCGGCAAAGCTTATTCCTGAAACGGGTGGTGACACCTTGTGGACCAGCGGTATTGCGGCGTACGAGGCGCTTTCAGAACCGTTTAAGCGTTTATTGTCTAGACTGCGGGCAGAGCATGACTTCAGGAAGTCATTCCCGGAATATAAACATTTGAGCAGCGAAGAGGAACATCAGCGCTGGCGCGAAGCGGTCGTTAAAAATCCCCCGTTGCTGCATCCGGTGATTCGCACCCATCCGGTCAGCGGCAAGCAGGCATTGTTTGTTAATGAGGGGTTTACGACGCGAATTGTCGATATCTCGCAAAAAGAAAGCGATGCACTGCTCGCATTCCTGTTCGCGCATATTACAAAACCGGAGTTCCAGGTGCGCTGGCGTTGGCAGGAAAACGACATTGCTCTCTGGGATAACCGCGTCACACAGCATTATGCTAACGCGGATTATCTACCAGCGCGGCGCGTTATGCACCGTGCGACGGTTCTGGGGGACAAACCTTTCTGGCGGGGTTAATGGGTTGCAGTGATTTGTCGGCTTGTAGGTCGGATAAGCGCTAGCGCCATCCGACACAATTACTTCACCCGCACTTTTGCCGCTACCAATAGCGCAGTCAGTAGCATCAAACTGCCAGACAACACCAGCGGCGAGAATATGCCGAGGTTATCAAGCGCGAGCCCGCCAATTGCTGCGCCGCAGGTGTTGGCCAACTGGATCACGGCGACCTGAATAGATCCCGCTTTTTCAGCTTGATCCGCCAGCGAGCGGGTGATCCACGTTGACCAGCCGACCGGAATAAGCGCGAAGGCAAAGCCCCAAATTATGGCAACGACAGAAGCGACAATCTTATCCGATCCCCACAACACCAGTGTTAAGGCGCTAAGCGCCAGTATCAGCGGGGCGCAGGTCAGCGCCAGCTTGAGCGAGCGCTTCAGGAAAACGGCAGAAAGAGAAGTCCCGACAAAACTGGCGATCCCAAAGCTCAGTAATACTAGTGTCAAGCCATCGACGTCGAATCCGGCTAGCGTCATATAAACCGGGCGAATATAAGTGAAGAAGGCAAACTGCCCGGCGAAGGCGGTAAAAATCGCAGCCATCCCAGCCAAAACGCCAGGGCGTTTAAGCAGGACAAACATGTTTTGCTTGTGCTGGGTTGATTCACCCGGTAGCGATGGTAGCGCTTTCCACACCCAAATAATGCACACCACGCCCATCAGCGCCGCGCCATTAAAGACGTTGCGCCAGCCAATAATCCCACCTAAAAAACTGCCTAACGGTGCGGCAATCACCAGTGCGATAGACACTGCGCCAAAGATAACCGACAACGCTTTTGGCACTGTTCGAGCCGGGACCAGGCGCATGGTTAATGAAGCGGACATCGCCCAGAAACCACCCAGCGCAACGCCCAGACAGGCTCGTCCCATCAGCAGCATCGTAAAGTTGCTCGCAAAGGAAACCAGCAGGCAGGAGAGAGTAAGCAGAATGGCAAACAGGAACACTACGTAGCGGCGATCGGTTGAGCGGATAATACTGGTCACAAACAGGCTTGCGAACATGGCAACGAAGGCAGTAACGGTAACGGACTGCCCCGCGACACCTTCAGAAATGCCTAATTCCTGCGCCATCGGCGTCAGCAAACTGACCGGTAAAAACTCCACGGTGATCAGGCATGCGACGCAGAATGCCACGGCAAATACCGCCGACCAATTAGGCCGCGCGACGACCCTCGGTTCGATTGTTCCTTCAATATGCTCACTCATTTCGTCACCTGGCGTCGTTACTACGATAAAGCCGCGTAGTGTAGCACCATTAGTGTGACGAACTTAACATTTTGGCAACTTGATCGAGGGTTCTAGAAATCGAGCTCAAGTGCGAAACAGAGGTAGGCCATCAATGGTGCGCAATGCTGAAACTGTTCGGCACAAAAGCTGATGGCACCAGGCTTACACAACTCTTCGAAATCGATATTTTTGACGGCGATAAAATCTTTGCGCTTCAATTCTGTTAGCAGGGGATGCGTCTTATCAAAACCCTTTGGCGGGCGACTTAAGCTATCGCCATCCATTATAAACCCCTGGTTTTGCAAGGTCTGCAACGCCTTCCGATAAGCATTTGGATTTTCATCTATACACATGCGAATGGCATTCAGGGCTTTAGATTCTGGGTGCCAAATCCCGGCCGCAATAAAACAACCTTCCGGGGCAATATGAACATAGAGCCCAGGAGCATGGACATCTTTCCCCTGGAAATGACGAAATTGAATGCCGACATTGGTTTTATAAGGCGTTTTGTCTTTGCTAAAACGACTGTCGCGCTGAGGGCGCATCAGACTACCCCCCACTTTTTTCGGCACGGCGGTCAGTTTGGACGATATGGCCAGAATGCCAGGCTGCATCTGTTCGATAAAACGTAGAGCAGGGCTTCTGACGTTATTTTCGTATTCATCCTGATGGTCTTTAAACCAATCGCGTGAATTGTTTTGTGCGAGCTTATTCAGGAATTGCAGGCTTTCTGGGCTAAACGGTGCTTTTGACGATACCGGAGCGCTTGGGGTTTTAGGTGTTTGAGTCGCCATTATCGATGAACCCTTATAAATACTTATAGAGCGGGCGCCGGCGGTAGTGATCTTAACGGAATATGAGACAAATCATCGACGCCAGCCAAGAGGTTGTTAAAGAGGGTAGCAAGTCTGTCAGCTTAGGGCGAGGCCACCAGCCGTTTATTGGGCTGGTGGGTTTAATCAAAGCACTGGAAACCGAACATTATCTAAACTGGATGAGCTAGACGGTGACTTTGCGGCGGGGCTCGCTGGTGCGTTGCTGCGTTTGCCACTTGTCTGCCAGACCGACCTGAGCATTGGACGGCGCAAGCATCGAATGACCACGAATCAGATCAGCCGCGCGCTCTGCCAGCATGATAGTCGGCGCATTCAGGTTGCCGTTAGGTTCTGTTGGGAATACGGATGAATCAATTACGCGTAGCCCTTGTAGGCCGTGCACGCGCAATTCAGAATCGACGACAGCCAAATCGTCCTCACCCATCCGGCAAGAACCACATGGATGCATTGTACTTTCCATGTTGGCACGCACAAAAGCATCAATTTCTTCGTCAGTTTTCACGTTCGGGCCGGGGGCAAGTTCCACGCCACGAAATTTGTCCATGGCAGGCTGACCGATAATCTCGCGTGTCAGGCGCACGCAACGGCGAAAACCTTCGCGGTCCTCTTCCCGCTCCAAATAGTTAAAACGGATTTCAGGATGTTCATACGGATCGGCAGATCGCACCCGTACATAACCACGACTTTTCGGCTTATTTGGCCCTGTCAGTACCATGAAACCGTGTCCCTTGAACGGCTTGTCACCGTCGTAACGCATCGCCGCGGGTAAAAAATGGAACTGGATATCTGGCCAGCGCAATCCTTTCTCTGAGCGGATGAAACCACCCGCCTCAAAATGGTTGCTCGCACCCAGACCATCTTTGAAGAGTAACCAGCGCAACCCAATCAGTGCCTTAGGGATCAACCCCATTTTGCTGTTAAGAGAAACGGGTTCCTTACATTCAAATTGAATGTAAATCTCAGAGTGATCTTGTAAATTTTCCCCAACACCGGGTAGGTCGTGTTTCACTTCAATACCGGCTTGACGCAATACTTCGGCTGGGCCGATGCCTGAACGCTGCAAGAGATGGGGGGAACCGATCGGACCTGAAGAAACCAACACCTCACGGGTGCAGCGCACGGTGTGTATTTCCCCGCCGTGTTCATATTCGACGCCCACCACACGCTTACCTTCCAGTACTAGTTTACGCGTCATTGCATTGGTGATAACGGTCAGGTTGGGCCGTTCCATGGCAGGGCGTAAATAGGCATTAGCGGTGGACCATCGCACACCATTCTTGACCGTCATATGCATTGCGCCAAAGCCTTCCTGCATGTAACCGTTGGTATCGTCGGTCTTTATGTAGCCCGCCTGTGTACCAGCCTCTACCCAGGCCCCATAAAGTGGGTTTTGCATATTGTTGCCGTTGTTAGTGCTGAGCGGGCCTTCTGAACCGCGGTAGTCGTCGCCACCAAACTTGAAATTCTCTGCTTTGCGAAAATAGGGCAGGCAGTTGCGATAACCCCAATTTTTGGCACCTAACGACTCCCATTCATCAAAGTCGCACGCATGGCCACGGATGTAGACCAGGCCATTGATGGACGACGAACCGCCAAGCACTTTTCCACGTGGGCAGTGCAGGCGACGCCCATCCAGATGTGGCTCGGGTTCCGTTTCGTAGTGCCAGTTATATTTTTTAGTGTTCATCGGTATTGAGAACGCGCTGGGCATCTGGATGATAATGCTTTTATCGCTGCCGCCGAACTCAATCACCAGCACACTTACACTTGAATCTTCGGTCAGACGATTTGCCAGCACGCAACCCGCTGATCCGGCACCCACGATGATATAGTCAAATTGTTTGGTAGACATATTGCTCTTGCTCCATTCATGTTCTGGACAACAACCTCAGACGCGTCATTTATTCCCGGTGGTGTACTCCGGCATATTGATTTCGATTTGCGCGATCACCGCTTCTTCGTGATGTAGGTTCAGCGAACGACAAGACAGGTAGTAGACGATGCTGGATACGATAAGCCCCACCAGCCAGGCCAGATCAACGCTACCCATTGCACGTGCTATCGGGCCGACATACACCTCGCGACTCCCTTCAAAGATGCAGAAGAATGGGACCATCGCCATGAAACCCACCATGTAGGAGAGCAAACCACGAGCTCCCCAGCGGCCATAGAGGTTGCCGTGTGGCAAGAAGAAGTGTGGGATGGCATAGCGTCCTTTGCGCACAAAGAAATAGTCTGTGAGGTTGACTGCTGTCCATGGAACAAGGAAGTACAGCATCACAACCAGATAGATGTTGAGCACCGACAAGCCAGAGCCGGAGTTGTAGATACTCATTGCTACACCCAATTGCAGGAACACGACTAAGAAGATCGCCACAATGCGGGTTTTGGCAGTCGGTTCAATCTTCCTGAAGGAATCCACACTGGTTATGGCCGTGAGTTTGGCGCTGTAAATGTTCATCGCAATAACAGGCAGGAAGGCCAGGATGGTGATAGCCACCATAAAGGTACCCAGATGTGGAGCAAAGCCGGTGCCAACAGTATTGAGTGCCACCAGTACATCAGTCGCATGCAGATGGGCAGCCAACCAGCCACCTACTGAGATCATCCAGGCACCTGATAGCGATGCGCCCAGAAATACCGCCGTGATAAGCTTGCTGCTTGAGGTATTTTTAGGCAGATAGCGCGAATAGTCGGACACATACGGCGCGTAGGCTATGTTGTAACTGGCGGCGGCAGCAAACTGTGCAATAAATCCTGTCCAGTTGAAGCCCAGCGGTGCTTCCTGCACCGCCCCTTCAACTACTGGAGCATCATGAACCCAGCCCATCAGCACCGCCAGAGTGACCAGTCCATACAAAGGCAACGATAGATACAGCGACCATTTGAAGGTTTTGTGCATCCAGTCGTGGCCGAGTATGGCCAGAATGGTAGCGGGAACAGTCACTGCCAGCGCAACCTGTAAAGGATCCCAACTGAACAGTGTTTTCAGCCCCTGCATCATCAGCACCAGGTTGACGATATTAAAACCCGCGAACACAAACAGTGTCGCGATCAAGACCAGCACCACGCCACGATAACCAAATTGTGCGCGTGACTGGATCATCTGTGGTAGCCCCAGGTGTGGCCCTTGTGAGCCATGGAAAGCCATAAACAACGTACCGAACATGATGCCCAGAGTGCCAGCAATCGTGGTCCACAGTGCATCAAGACCGACACTCGGACCAACAAAGCCAATAGTCATAGTGAAGAAGGTAAAGTTGCCGACGAACCAGAATGGCCCCTGGCTTGAGAGTTTATCGGTACGCTCTTGTTCTGGTACAAAATCGATCGAGCGTCCTTCAATAGGGCTTTGATCGTTGCTGGTGGCTTTCACTGCTGTTGATTCTGTTTGCATAAAATACCCCGTACTCGATAAGGGTGAAGCAATAAGAATTCATTAAGCCAGGTAGTAACCGGCTCACTAGTTCAGTGTGTTGTGCGCTATCTGGCCACTTCCGAACAGCAGCGGCTTGCTTCGGAAGTGGCAGGCGAGTCGGACTATGAAGGCAAGGTGATCCACACCGTTTTGGTTTCCATCAGGTGGTCAAGCTGCTCAGGACCCAGATCTTTACCAAAACCAGAATCTTTGAAACCACCGAATGGCAGAGCCGGGTCGATGGTGCTGTGCGCATTGACATACACCGAGCCGGCATGTAGCTGGGGAATCAGCGTGTGTACGCGGGCCAGGTCGTTTGAATAAATAGCGGCAGCCAGGCCAAACGGTGAATCGTTGGCGAGCTCAATTGCCTCTTCGACTGTATCGAACGGGGCGGTCACTAGCACCGGGCCGAAGATCTCTTCCTGTACGATACGCATATCGTTGCGGCAGTGAGCAAAGATGGTTGGCTCAACGAAGAAACCCTCTTCTTGCTGAGGACGACCACCATAGTAAAGTGTTGCACCTTCGCGCACGCCAGCATCAATGTAGGACAGTACCGAGTCCTTCTGCCTGGCCGATACTAGTGGGCTGATGAAACACTCCCGATCCAGACCTGGCGCAATCTTCAGCGTCGAGGTGTAGTCGGCAAGTGCCGTCAAAAAGCGATCGTAGATACTGCGGTGAATATAGGCTCGGGTACCGGCATCGCACACTTGGCCAGAGTTAAAGAACACGCCGTTGGCGACCGCCTGAGCTGCGGCGGGGATATCGGCATCTTCTAGTACCAGAACGGGAGATTTGCCTCCCAATTCAAGGGTGACACGCTTGATGTTCTCGACGGCGGTATGCCCGACTTCACGACCAACAGGGGTGGAGCCGGTAAAGGTTACCTTGTCGATCCCCGGGTGGCTGGCCATGGCTGCGCCAATCACATGGCCATGCCCGGTGATGATATTGATAACGCCGTCAGGAATACCAGCTTCCTGTACTAATTCAGCAAAGCGCAGCGTCGACAATGATGTTAGTTCAGCGGGTTTAATCACGGCCGTACAGCCTACCGCTAGTGCGGCCGCCAGTTTCCATGCCATGGTTTGCAGTGGGAAGTTCCACGGCACAATAGCGGCAACGACACCAATCGGTTCTTTGCGGGTATATGCCAGATAATTGCCCGGCAGGGATGGCTCGACAGTGCGACCATGCAGCTTAGAGGCCCAGCCAGCGAAATAGCGGAAGGTGTCGATGGTGCCCTGGATATCGACGTCACGCGCTTGCGATACCGATTTCCCCATATCAATTGATTCGATCTCAGCCAGTTCATCGGCGTTGGCTTCTATCAGGTCGGCCAGGCGGTGCATCAGGCGCTCGCGTTCCAGTGGCTTCAGGCGACGCCATTCACCGTGGTCGAACTGGTAGCGGGCCGCAGCTACTGCTCGGTCCAGGTCAGTGGTCGTTGCGAGCGGAATCGACGTCAACTGGCCCTGGGTGGACGGCTCAGTGACGGCACTGACTTCTCCTTCGCTACCGTCAACCCACTGGCCACCGATAAACATTTTCTGCGGTTTGGCCAAAAAGCGTCGCGTTGCCTCGGAAATACCGTATTGGTCGAGATAGTGTTTTACTGTTGCATCCATTTGATCATCCTCTCTTTATAGTTCTCAGCGAGACAACGCCTGCTTACGCTCGTAGAAAATGAAACCAATGCTGTTCATCAGCAGTTGGGCGGCCAGAATTGAGGTCACACCAGTGGGATCGTAGGCAGGGGCTACTTCGACCAAATCCATCCCGATAATGTTTCCACCGCTGCGTTTGGCCAATGCCTGAATGATTTCCAGGACCTCGTAGTACTGGAATCCGCCGTGGCTCGGCGTACCGGTACCTGGTGCAATAGAGGGGTCGAAACCGTCGATATCGATAGTGAGATAGTAGTTACAACCCTCAGGTATTTGCGCTAGTACAGCCTCAGTGCCTAAACGGCGCACGTCACGCACTGACAGGATGTTCGAACCTGCTGCGCGGGCTGCGTCGTAGTCGCTGCGGTTGGATGAGGAGACATTCCTGATGCCAAGCTGTGTCATGCCGACGATATGGTCCATTTCTGATGCACGGCGTAGTGGGCTGCCATGGCCATAGCGCACGCCGTGACGTTCGTCGACAAAGTCGAGGTGGGCGTCAAAGTGAACGATGTGAATCGGTCCTCGTCCTGCATATGCCTTGATGACAGGTGCGTGAATCGAATGGTCACCCCCCAGCACCACCGGCATGGCGCCGGAGGCAAGAATTTTTCGTACTGCAAGCTCGATGTTTGCGTTACTACTGACCATGTCGGTATGCACGATGTCAGCATCACCCACATCGACCATGCGTACCTGATCTTGTGTCAGGTAGAGCGCATCATCTTCATGGTCATAAGCACCGGCATGACCAAATGAAAACAAAGTAGATGCCTCGCGAATACCGCGTGGCCCAAAACGGGATCCTGCGCGCCATTGGGTCCCCATATCATTTGGGGCTCCAAGAATCGCCACGTCGGCATCAATCTCTTCCCAGTTAAGGCATACCGGCGATTTGGCAAAAGTACAATGCCCGACAAACGGTAAGTTTAATCGTCCAGTCTCATAGTTATTGTTCCCCATTTTCTCTCCCCATCTGTGGATTTTCTGATGAACGGCAGGCACTTGTTTATTTGCCTTAACAATGACTATGGTCAACAATTTGCAGTATAAAAATAGAAAACATCAGATGTTCATATCGGCATTTCCGAAGCAATGCGTAAGAGGAAAGAGAAGTGAATCAACTGCACAATATTGACCTAAAGCTACTGAGAATTTTCATGACAATTGTGAAATGCAATGGCTTTTCGGCCGCTCAGGCAGCCCTGAATGTCAGTCAGTCCACTATTAGTGAACAGATGACCAGCCTTGAGACACGGCTCGGTGTCAAATTGTGTGAACGGGGACGAAGTGGCTTTCGGCTTACTGAACATGGCGCGGCGACTTACGAGGCAGCACAACGCTTGTTATTGGCAGTAGACACCTTTTGTATGGATACCTCAGCGCTCAAGCGGCATATATCGGGCAGACTCTATCTGGGCATTATCGACAATACCGTTACCGATAGTGGCAGCGTTCTGTCACGCACTTTGCGACAGTTCGTCTCGCTTGGGCATGATGTGCAACTGGATATCTACATTGGTACACCAGCCGAGTTGGAGGAACGCGTATTGGATGGACGACTGCACGTCGCCATAGGACATTTTCCATTCGAGGTGGCGGGGTTGGCCTATACGCAGGTATACGATGAGGAGGATCGCTTGTACTGCAGTTGCTACCATCCGCTTTTCAACAACCAGGCAGAGGGTGATGGCCTGATTGCAGCGGTCCGTGATAGTCAAATTGTGGCGCGTGGCTTCCTGCAACAACGCGATCTGCAATTGCTCAAATCAGGTAGTGCAGCGGCGACTGTAGACAATGTTGAGGCGCAGGCCATTCTCATTTTGACCGGGGCTTACATCGGATTCCTTCCTATACATTACGCCCGCCAATGGGTTGATTCCGGTCATATGCGCCAGATTGTGCCGCAGCAATTTGGCTCTAAATGGCCGTTTTCTTCTGTCACAAAACGCGCAGCAACACAACCGACGATTCTTCGTGTATTTATGGAATCGTTGATGAGTAATTGTAATCCCACTTTAGCCTGACAATGCTTTGTTGATTGGGTTGGTTTTGTTGATAGTCATGTACAGAGACTACCAGCGGTCATCGGTTGTCGTACCTTAATAGCAAAGATTCGAATATCTATTTAATGTAGCAAACAAAAAGGACCTGGATAATTTCTTATCCAGGTCCTTGTTTTATTTGGTGGCCCCTACTGGACTTGAACCAGTGACCAAGCGATTATGAGTCATAAAATTGGCATGTTTTTAATTGTTCGTCATTGTCTCTATTTGTATTTTTAATTGTCTATAATCAATTGGTTATGAAGTTATTTTTGTTTCTGATTGGTTCTCTCATTTCCCCATTGTACTATCCTTACCTGACCCGAAATGGGTATCGGGTCAGGTAACGCTTATCCTCAGAAAGGTAACCTCATGGCCGCTAATCTTACCGAGACTGCTATACGTGGATTGAAGACAAAAAGTACGGCGTACTACGTGTGGAGCAACAGTGCTCAGCGTGGTACCGGCAGGCTTGGCGTTAAGGTTCAGCCTTCAGGCAGCAAGGTTTTTTATTTCCGTTACTACGTTGAGAAAGGGAAGAAAGAGAAGTTCATCCAGTTGGGCATCTGGCCTGAGATGAAACTGGTGACGGCCAATGAACTGGCGAAAAAGTATGGTGCCTGGCTTATTGAAGGAAAAGAACCTCAGCAAGAGCTTGAGCAACAGCGCCTGGCCGAACAGCACATCATGCAGCTGCATCGTTCGCAGGGATCGTTTGAAGAACTGGTGCATGGTTACGTCAATAAGATGAAGCTCGACAATAAGCGGACGTGGGCTGATGTATTGAAGCGCATAGAAAGAGAGTGCTACTCGGTTATTCCTCGTGATACCAAAGCGAAGGACGTGACGCCTCTGCAGATCAAAACCATTCTCTCAGGCATTATCCAGCGTGATGCGGTGGTGCATGCAAACCGGATTCGTTCCTACCTGATGGCGGCATTCAACTACGGTCTGAAAGCTGATAACGATCCGATGAATACCAGTGTGGGTATTACGTTCGGCCTTGAAGTTAACCCGGTATCGGCCATACCGAAACAGTCTTCGGCGGAAAAAGTGGGTGATACATGGTTAACGCTGGAAGAGCTGCGTGTTGTCATGGAGCAGTTCGCAGAGGCCACCAACGTTGGGCCGCTGATGCAGCATTTAATCCGCTTCTGCGTTTATGCTGGTGGGCAGCGTCCGTTTGAAATGATTGCCAGCCAGTGGAGCGCGATTGACTGGCAGCAAAAGACGCTGCTAGTAATTGCCGATGTATCGAAAAACAAACGGGAGCACCTGATCCCGCTGACTGAATCGGCATTAAGTGAATTAGCCTCAGTGAAAGAACTGACTAAAGAAAGTAACAGCCCCTATATCTTCCCGCTCTCGACCAACGGCGAACGACCAGTGCGTACCGATAGTCTGGCGCGTTCCATCATGTATTTCCGAGCTTTTAATCCTGAGTTTAAAGTTTTCACGGCGCGAGATTTACGTCGCACCTGTAAAACGTTGATGGGGGAGGTGGGGATCAGCAAAGAGATCCGCGACCGTATCCAGAATCACGCTTTGAACGACGTTAGCTCGAAACACTATGATCGTTATGATTACCTGACTGAAAAGCGCAGGGCGCTTGAGATCTGGGAAGATCGGATTAACAACTATCAACGACAGCAGGAAAACAACGTTGTGAACTTGTTTGGGCGGAGGTGAGAGCTTGGCAAAATATGAGCTTAATTCAGCAGAAGAGCGGTATCAGCCGGGCTCTGGTGATTTGGTGCTGTCTAATAAACTGGGGATCATTGATGAACAGGAAATGGAGGCGCTGGAATCGGGCCTACTGCTGATGCTGTATGAGCAGCTATTTATTGAGGACCAGCCGCCTGAGGCGCTGGCTTTTGAGCACATCAGCAGGTGGCATCGCCAATGGCTGGGGAATGTGTATGACTGGGCGGGGAGGTTGCGTAATGCCAACTTAACTAAGGACGGCTTTCAGTTTGCCGCTGCCGACAGGATTCCACTTCTTCTCGATGGTTTCGAGAAACAGTTTCTCGCTCAGTCTGGTGCGCTGAAATCCCTGAATCGTCCGGAGCTGGTTAGTTATCTGGCTGAATGCCATGTGGAGTTTATTTTGATCCACCCATTCAGAGAAGGTAACGGGCGTCTGTCGCGGCTACTTTGCGATGTGCTTTCGGTTCTGGCAGGGAAGGGCTTACTTGATTACAGCATGTGGGATGAGCACAAGGCGTTTTACTTCAAGGCAATACAGGCAGGCGTATCAGGGAACTACAGTCCCATGATACAACTGGTGAGCGACATCTTGCCAGATTAACGGGCGAGGCCCACGGCTTTCGCCTGTGCCTGATTTTGTTTGAGTTGCTGCTCAATTTTTTGCACAGAAGCACCGGTTTCTATCGCGGTCGAGCTGGCTACGGCGCGATAAATCTGGGCTTTTGTAACTTGCGGTGATGTTGATTGCTTGCGCATGGGGCGGTTCCTTGATGTATTCAATTGGATTATAGTTGTACTGGATGAATTGGACAATAGATCTCATTGGTTAGTATTTTAAAGCACAATCAAAAGCGTAAAATCGGTGAGGATTTTATTCTGAGGAGGAACAAATATAATGGAAAACAAATCTCAATTTCTTACTGTTGAAACTATCTGTATAAAATATAGTGTTAAGTTGGAAAATATAATAGAGCTTTGGTGTGATAATACTATCTCTCTATATACATCTTGAAGGAAATCCGTGTCAATTATCATGTTCTATTCGTAAAGACGATGAGTCTCACTTAAAGGAGGAGTTAAACGATATTTTCACCGAGATTGGTTCGCCTAATAGTTCACTAGATAATATCGAACAGCATAAATATTTTATTGAAAACCGCAAGGTTGAAATTATTAACGAAGTTGATTTATATCAAAAAGATAAACCCCCTCTAACTAAGATAAGACAGTTTCGAATGAAAAAAGGGGCGGGTATTTTCTATATTCCCATCGGCGATGATCAGTTTTATTACGATGGTTACGCATATGGATATTGGCGGATTAAGCCTGGACCAACTACACGGTTCATAAAGGGTGATTATAAAATATCTAATTCAAATCCTTTGTTGTCGGATGACGATGTTTCAGCTTTATTGAAAGTCATAGGACATGATGAAGGGGCCTTTTTGATATTTAAAGAAGCAATTGAAGTTAATAAACGTGAGCTATGTATGAATGTTGATGACATTGAAAAGTTAGAGTATGTATTGTCTGATTCATCGAAAATTGAAAAGAACGAAAATGAAAAACGTTATTCTAAAGTAGAGCATTTGGATTTATATATTTTGCTGAATGAGTATTGTTTGGAAAATAATGGTAATGTTAATTTTACAACAATGGCTGAAGTGCTAACCACTTTAAACAAAACAAAATATGGTGGGAAATACGCATTCAAACCTGAAACTATTCGCCGTTGGTTAAAAAACATTCCAATATAACTCAATGTATTGAATTGATATAGCTCAGTCCACTTTGTCCGAACTCTTCATCCTACATGCTGTGTTAAAAGGATGAGAGTGTTGTTTTCCTGTTGTCCTCGATACCTTATTAAGGCCTTAATAAGGTGTCTGTTCCTTTCACATCCTCGTAAACTGAGACATGCTGCTTTCACTGAAACCAAGGAGGCAACATGAAAACAACATTCAACTATCCAACCCCCGAAAAACGCTTACAGACGCTACGTAACTATGGTGAACCCCATGACCGTCTGGTAAGAGAAAAAGAGCGCCAGTACATAACATCAATATCTCGTTCCACTACCTAGAAACTGGAGCAAGTCGGTCAGTTTCCCTTGCGTAAATCCATTGGGATGAAGTCCTGTGGATGGTTGCTCAGTGATTTACTTTGTTGGATCAATGAGCGTTAAGCATAGTAGATAAATATTTTATCGTTAGGTATTCATATTGTTATTTCCGCTAAGAATAGCGGATTAGCTACGCTAGCAAAGTTATTCTCATCGTTAATTCAATTCGAGGTATTTTATGTCCATCAGTCGTCCTTTTCCTGTAGAAGCTTTTCCACCGATAATTAGAAATGCTGTTTGTGAAGTGGAGCAACAAACGCAAGCACCTCTTCCGTTAATCGCTGCATCGGTACTGGGTGCCGTTTCCCTTGTTTGTCAAAATAGAATTGATGTATGTAGGCTGAATAATCTTCGTAGCCCAACCTCACTTTTTTTACTAACACTTACGGAATCAGGAGAGCGGAAAAGCACAGTGGACAAAATTTTAATGAGGCCGCTGTATCAACTTGAAGAAGAGTTATTTGAGAGGTATACACAGGAGATAATCGACTGGCGTAATAATGAAGTTGTTTTTAAGGCTAAACAAAAAGCACTTCTATCGAGAATGAAAACTGATATTAGCCGTAACAAGTGTACATCAGCTATAGATGAACGACTCCGACTGTTATTAACAACTGGTCCTACAGATCCTGTGAGATATAAATTAATGCTTAATGATGCAACACCTGCTGCAATGAAAAATTTCCTCGGTGGCCAATGGCGTTCTATTGGTCTAATGTCCGATGAGGCAGGGGTTGTATTCAATGGCATTCTTTGAAAGAATTACCATTTATAAATAAAATGTGGGATGGCTCAGTATTTTCGGTGGAAAGAAAGAGTTCACCTGAGCTATTAATAAAAGATGCTAGGTTAACTATGTCATTAATGGTTCAACCAGATGTATTTGAAAATTATAGAAGTCGTAAAGGTGATATGGCTAAAGGGATCGGTTTTTTCTCTAGGCGTTTGATTTGCATGCAAAAATCAACGCAAGGCTATCGGTCGATTAACAACCCTATTGTATCAACGGAACACCTACCAGTTTTTCATAAACGATTGATTCAGCTCATGAGAGAGAGCATATTTAGAAAAGGAGAGAAGGAACGAGTTTGTTTGAGACTTTCTCTCGGAGCAGAAAGAAAATGGATCGATTTTTATAACCAAACTGAGCGGGAAATGGGCGAGCTTGGTTATTTATCAGACTTTAAAGACTATGCCTCTAAAATGGCAGAGAACATGGCAAGGATTGCTGCATTATTGCATTACTTTGATGGGGCTGAAGGTGATATTTCAGCTCAGGCTGTGGAAGATGCAAAAAAAATTAGTGCTTGGTATGTCGAGGAGTACAAACGTTTGTTCACTGTTTCTAAAGGATTCACGATAGTCGATACTGAGGCTGAAGAGTTATATTCGTGGATAAAAAATCATTGTAAAAATACTCTCTCTGCACATATAAGTAAAACAATGATTTTGCAATATGGACCTCACCGCTTTAGAAATAAGTTTAAGATGAATGAATTGTTAGGCGTTCTTTATGATCAAAATAAAATCATAGTAGATCAAACAACTAAGGTGACTTACATCAAGCCGTGTGGTTTTTATAATTAATTGTAGAGTGTTTGTTTAATAAAGAACTTTGCTGGAACTGTATTCCTAACTGTTTTTAATGTTGGAAAGGTAATATATATTTTTTATACACATCATCATTACCTCTTCATATATCATTAAATGTATTCACGGATAGTTCATTATCTACTGACAGAATATTCAGTCCTATCCATCTCTATTGAACATGCCTCTAATAACCATAGGGGCAGTTACTAAGGAATATTATATGGATTTATATCATGGATCACACGGTGAACATGTATTGGCGTATAGAAAGCATATTGAGCAAGTAATAAATAATGCAGTCGCTGAGTTTCCTAGGACAATGGCATTGCGTGTTTATGTGCACTATCCCCCCATTCTGGACAGAGGTGATACTGTTTGCTGTTTCCCTAACCTAGAGCCTGGAGCTATATCTCGCTTTCACCGCTCGTTAAATGCAATGCTTGAAGCTAATGAAAACCGCAGGACATTAAAAGGCTCAAGAATATATCCTAACCGAGTGCGTCACGTATGGGCCAGAGAGTTTTCAGAAGAAGGTAAATGTCATTTCCATCTCGGACTATTTTTCAATAAAGATGCCTATTACCATTTAGGAGATTATGAACACGAAGACAGTCTGAGAGTGATGATAACCAAGGCCTGGTACAGTGCACTTGGTTTAGAACCTGAAGATTACCCAGGATTGGTCCATTTTGCGCATAATGGAAGATATATATTAAACGTCAATAACTCTTGTATTGACGATGAATATAATAAACTGCTGGAACGTTTAGATTACCTGGCCAAACTCGATACTAAAGTATTTGGTGATGGCGACCGTAATTTTGGATGTAGTCGGAATTGATTTATTTTTACATCAATGGCCTTTCTTATGGATTGAAAAGCTTTACTACCTGATAATTCTCTTATCTTCAGCTCTAAAAACTGTTACGGTGGAGCTCTCCCGTCCCGTAAGACAGTTTCTGTCCTAATGGCAAGGCCTTCGAAAAGGTCTCAGAATTGACGCCTCCGAGATGACTATGGCGCTGGGTCTGGTTGTAATACACATCAATATAATCGAAGATATATCCCTGAATTTATATATTCGCTTTCTGACACGTTCTTTTTTGAGTGAACTGAAGAATGATTGTGCCACTGCAATATGCCAGCAGTTACCACGACGGCTCATACTCTGTGCCAGTTTATAGACCCTGCAGAAGCATAACCGCTGCCAGCAATCGAGGCTGTACTGAATTCTCTGACCACTGTTCTCAATAAAGCTTTCTCGCAGTTTTGGTTGCCAAATGGCCTGCTTCTTTCTTAAATTCAAGGGGGAGTAGTGGTATGCCCGTAAACTCCTCTTATAATCAAAATATAGGCTAGATTTGTCTACGGGCTCGGTGGTACTCCATTTATGAAAATCTTGAATCTGTCTGACACATTGAAATTCAAATCACATTTCTGTTGATGCTAATAACGCATTAATCTTTCAAATAGTCACTAAGATTTCTAACACCTTTCTTGAATGCACCTCTGATTATCATTTCTATAATATGAGTATTCCAATCATTGATGTATGAAGCGGAGCTGTAGGTTTTTTTGTCATGTTTTGAGCTAATAATGAATTCACCATTGCTGCTTGAAACAACAACATCGAACCATCCCACACGAACTCTCTCTGTCGAGCCAAAGAATTTATGTTTTAGCAACGTAACACCAGCATCATCTATGATAAAGCTACCGATGGTAATTTTTTCTCCATCATCGAGATTCTTTAGCATATTGATGATTAATCTTATGCCCACAGCACGCCACAGAGCGTTCTGGAATCCATTAAACACCTTCTCATCTTTAAGTGTAATAACGGCTCCACCTGAATTATTCAGACCATACGCGGAGGACAAGGAGTTGGTAAAACCAATGGTGTAGGTTGTACCCGTTGGCACCCCATTCACCGAGTTACGAACTGCACCCCAGCGCAGAGCGTTAATATCTTCCAATGAATAATGTCGTCCATCCCAGTCAATTCCTGACGGTGAAATAGAAAGTTTATCTTTGAAAACTCGTCCCACTACTGCGCTGAAGGTAATGGATTCATTCCATTCATCATTTTTCTTTTGCTCTTCAACTCGCTCGATATGGAACTCTGCGAGTGCAGCTTCGTCTTCTTTCACTTTCTCAATAAATTGAGGCAGTTCAGAGAATACTTCACGTTCAATTTCTGTCAGGCGCGTAGCTGCATTGAGCATGTCATGCTGATTGTACAATTCGAGTGAGAGGTTACGCAGTGACCAAGCGAGTTGGACGCTTTTCTCGTGATCGATTCCACGCGCTTTAGAGCCAAGCTGGATAGGTCGAGTGAACCTGTCCCAATTTTTAGTTAGTTTTTCCAACGCATTGAGTAACGGTAAAACTGACTCTTCGCCATCCGGGATTTGTTCACGAATTGTCGAGATAACTCGTTGTATATTGGCATCTTCTTTATCAAGTACCGACTGAATTTCTATATCATAAGCATCAAGTAGTTCATTTATCAGCTCTGGCGCAGCCACATGTCCTTCTGCGGTTGCGTAACGGACTGTAATTGCCAGTGTCTCAAGTAAGGTTTCTGACGGCAGACGATTCAAGGCATCTTTAATGACACCATTGTAAATTCGCTTGCGCTCGTAGAACTCTGTCTCAATAAGTTCGCCACTCATGACGCTTGCGAACCCGGACCAGACGCGATCATCATTGATCTGTTCTGTTATCTGTTCCAAATCGCATTCATCGACTTGTGTCGCAAACTCAAGAATAAACTCTGCCAGGTAGTCAGCCGCGTATTCACATGAAACCGCGTCAAAAGCGGCGGCCATCAAATTACAGTGCGCAAGCGAAGGGAGATTTCTTTCTCTCCGAACTGACATAGTATTTACCAGTAAATTGTCCAGTAAACGATTTGCGCGGTCGGGCGAAACGCCAGGTAGCCAGGCCATTTCTGCTGCCACACGATTTTTCGGATTCGTCAGCATGCTTCGGGCTCGTTGGCACTCATCAGCATCATGTAGTAAAGATTGCTGCTCAGCTTGCTCAACAATAGTTCTTCGATCATTTCTCACCGTGATCCCTAACACTGCAAACGGGTTGCTATGCAAGGATGACGTAGTTAAAGACGCCTCATCTGGTGTAAAAGACATTGCAGTTTTTCCTAAATTGACGCCACAAAAGGCGGTTAAAGCCGTTTCATTGTTAGGTATTACGGTGTATTGCCATTGGTTATATTAGAATCTGGCACGTCCTTCATTTTGATATTCATACTGCCTTTGTTGCACGTCGCGATTGGCATTATCATAATCGTTTTGATGGTAGCGATAGCTCGAACAACGCGCATTGTAGTCGGCAATATATTCATTAAAGAGTTTTGTGTCGGCGTTACTTTGAGGATTGAGTGCCCCCCTGGCCGCATCAAGGCGGATACCCTCCGCAAGGCAGTATCGTATTTGCGCGCGACTTAGGACTAGGTTTGTCCCTACAGGTGGCACCTGGTCAATCGGTGAAGCTTCGGGCTCGGGGGCTGAAGAGTTGCTTGCTGTAGACGAGGTGTCGTTAGCGGGTAAGTAAGTCGAAGAATTGTTGGCTGAAGTAGAAGACGGCGGAGCATCATCCGGGCGGTTTGCCAGCCAATAGACTCCCGCAATAACGGCAAGGCCAATGATCCAGTTTCGGCCTTTGTTGTTAGGTTTTTCTGGCGCCGCAGGCTTTTGATACTGAGGTTGCGGCGAAGATGTACTCGGTGAAACTGGGGTTGTGATGACGGCACTGGTAGCTACAGCCGATTGCGGTTTTGAGGTTATTCCCACATTGCAGATTTCCTGCGTTACTATGTCATCTACATCCGACACCATAGAGGCGAGCCCAGCGAAGCCCATTGGGCGCTTATTGTTGTTTTGTTTATGATAGTCCTGCACCTTGTCCCCTTAAATAAATCCGATCCGGTATTGTGAGTCATCTTTATCACTACGTGATGTCGTGGCGTCCAGGGCCGCTTGTAAATATTCTTGCGATACCATGGATTTCCCCGACCGGACAGCCAGACGAGCACCTTCTCGCACCACAAAGCTGACATCTGAAAGAGGCCGATACGCCATTGCAGAAGCTAAAGCAACTAAATCCAGAACGTCATCTTTTGGCAATTCCGATAGCAGATTTTCCAGCAATGCTTGAACTTCTGATTCGCTGGCGTAATCCACTTTTATTATATGGTCAAAGCGTCCACGCCTTAAAATGGCTGGGTCGATGATATCTAAGCGGTTTGTCATCCCCAGAATGAGCACTTGGTGGTTCTGCACTTGCGGTATGCGACGTAAAAACTCAGCCACTTCTTCCACGCGATGCTGGTCACTTCCCCCTCGACGGTCGGCAAGAAAAGCATCCATTTCATCAATGACAATTACCGCGGGAGCTTGCTCAATTGCTTTATCAAAGATCTCAGCAATTTTTTTGCTGGTATCATGGATATAGGGGCTCGCGACACTCGAGGCATCTATCTGAAAACACGGCCAATCGAGATATTCTACCAGCCGCTCAACCGCATACGTTTTGCCACAACCAGGCGGCCCATGAAGGATCACTGGGGCCGGAAAGCCAATCCCCATCATCGCGTACTGTTCGCTATTGCGAAATATATCGATGATATGTTCGTTAAAAAAAGTGCTCAGATCTGGTCGTCCTGCGAGTTCAAAAGGGGCTATGTTGTTAGCACGTTGAGCAGCTTTTATACTTCGCTCTTCGCATTGTTTTTCAAGCCCCCATTGTTCCTCATCGCTTTCGCCATTATTTGGTTTAAAAGCGTTCTGTGAAGCCGTTGAATTAAAGCCAGCGGAGCCAATAACATCAGCCAAATGATTCGAGCTCAACCAAGTCAGCGCCTGCTTTAATTGATCAGTGGCACGAATGGAAATTCTCATCCCGCCAGTCAGCCATTGCCCAAGAACCACGTCGTCCGTGATAAATGCCTCTGAGCTATAAACGGGAAGCAGTCTGCAAAGCTTCTCTACATACAACGCATCATGCAGAGATGATGATGCATCAATGTTTCGCGTCGCTTTAAAGGCTTGAGCAAAAGCCAGTGCTTCAGCTTTACTGTCAGGCGATTTGCTTAGGTTGACGGGACACAAAGCTGAACGTTGAACATCAGGCATTAGATGGAATTGTTGCGAGCCATACTCGAAACACTGAAATTGTCCCGCTTCAATGATCCCTGTAGAAAGCCAACGATGTTCGAGTGAGTCGAGTACAATCAGTGCCCGACTTCGCTCAACTGTCTCGATAATCTGCCAGCCTTCCCCTTCGAAAAGTGTAAAACGAAGTGTTCTTCCATCGAGTAAACGGAAGCCAACAGGCAGCCAGGGTACAATCACTTTGCTTATCCCCGCAGAATATTCGCACTAGCCATCAACTCGTCTTCGTCACCAGAAATAATCCTGATGGAGTCCAACTGAACCACAACATCTCTGAGTCTCTCAGCATCATTATTCGCCAGAGCCTGTTCGCCTGCGACACACAGTTGCGCATGCTCATGGGTATCCGGGAAAAGATATTGGTTTTGTGAAAGCCATTTAAAGCGATCAGAAATAAACCAATCCTGCTGCCAAAGAATGCTGAAGTTTTTGTTGCGCAGTTCATTAAGGAAAGCTTCAAAATCAGGATTTTTAGCATCAATTGCGCGCTGAGCGGTTTTCGCCAAGTTATCAAATGATAATGCTTCAGAAGATCGGGCATATTGACGCAGCACCTCATCAAAAAGTGATACCACTTTACCTAGCTCTAGTTGCCTGATAGTACTCAGATTGTTTTTTCTCGCAATCGCAAGGAGGCGCTTCACCTCTTGAATATCATCCATCGCCTGTTTGGCAGTCTCAGGATCTGTTTCGCCCATCTGAATAGCCTGCGCTTGCTGCAGTTTTTCACGAGCCTGGATTAGCTTTGGATCATCCACATTCGCCTCCATTTCATCAAGACGCTGTTGAATGCTTGCAGCCTGCTCGGTAATTAATTTAGAAGCACTGGAGTAATCTATTTGAGCATCTTGTTGCGAATAGAAGTTGCGCCCACTATGGAACGAGCTACCGATAGAAGGGATTGACACATCAAGGGCGATATTACCGGAATCACGAATTTCATATTCACAAATAAGCTCGGCACCTGCGCCAATCATATCTTCATCAACATCCGATCCTTTTATTTCAAACATACCAATGAAGCGGTTATCGCTGATAGGGTCAGTAATTTCACCTTCCCAAAGTTTAAATTTTAATGAATTTACGCTGCCCGCCCGCAAAGTTTCTTGTGCTTTAAACGAGACGGTTCCTCTCTTCGGTAATTGGTCACCTTCGCGTACCAGATAAACAGGTACCAATGGACCGCCAGGCTTATCACGGGCTTCAATACTGATGGAATGAGATGCAGGGATAGCATCAATACTAGCTGCGGTTCGTACGATGATGATTTTGTCTTCTTTAAGGCCCATAGGGCCACCCAATGCATCAAAAACAAAAATCTTAAAAGTATTATCACTAGGCTTAGGCAGATTGAGCTCCACCTGAGCGCCATTCTTCAGAGCCAAGCGCCCGGATGACCAGCCTGTGTCTAGGCTATCAATCTGGAACTCTGCGCCGTCGATTGCAGCACTGTCGAGTTTTGCCACCACTCTAGCGCGAATGTCTGGTGTTCTTGCGATGTAGTTGAAGGTAAGAGCCAAATCCCCGCCAGTGGTTAATGCTCCACGAGAGGTTTTACGCCCACGGCTTTGCGATGCCCAATCAATTGACTCTGCAAAAACAGCCGCACCTTCAGCGACTGCGCTCATTGGGTTAACGTCTGTTGAAGCATTAATACCTAGCTCAAAGGCAACATTATCACGTAGGGGCTTGTACTGCGTCGGGCCACCCACAAATACAATACGTTCAATATCATGAGAACTGAGCTGGGCTTTTTCGATTGTCTCGCGAGCTGACTGAACAGCTTCCGCCACTTTAGGAGCGATGAGGCTATCAAGCAGTGAACGAGTAAAAGGAATATCCACATAGATCTCTTCGCCGGATTCGTCAGTCACCCCAATTTCAGATTCGTTCAGAATAATGACTGTCTCTTCTTTAGACGAAAGCTCGATTTTGGCTTTCTCCGCTGCCCAAAGCCCCATTCTGATTAGCGGTTTGTATTTTTTGTTCGTCGAGAAATCCGAGGGTAAATCGAAAGTACTGACAAGCCAGGGCCTTACTACACTATCCAGAATCGAGCGGTCAAAGTCAGTACCACCGCACATCGCCACACCGCCGTGAGCAAGTAAGCTAACACGCGAATTAATACTTTCCGCGATAGCGATATCAAGCGTGCCACCACCGAGGTCAAACACTAAAAAGATCCCGTCAGCGGTACGGTGCTTCATGACACACATTACGGCAGCAACAGGCTCCTGCATTAATGCTACATTACCTAAGCCAGCCATTTCGGCCGCTTTTAATGTGGCATCTTTCTGCATCTGATTGAACGCAGCGGGAACAGTAATCACCGTTCCAGCCACCCCGCCATTACGCATCTCTTCAGGAAGATAACCAAAACAAAGCTTGAGAATTTCAGCTGAACATTCTTCAGGTGTCATTGTGAGATCCACTGCGCTTAGTTTAACTGGCGTACTTGTCCCCATGATCCGCTTGAATTTTGTCGCAGCATTGTCGGGGTTTTTCGCTGCACTATCATAGGCTCGTTTCCCGAGATATTTATTACCACGGCGGTCAATAAATATCGCAGAAGGCGTAACATCATTTTGATCTGGACTTTTATAACTTATTGTTTTTTCACCATTATAAGAACAAATTGCGCTATTCGTAGTACCGAGATCGATGCCGATATAATTCATTGCTGTACCTTCTTGAGCATAACTGTGCCTTGCTTCCGCAGCCCGTTTGTTCCCATAATGATGGGTTCAATCATGTGATCGACAACCAGAACATCATCAGGACCAAAATCCCCAATATTAAGGGCAGATGCTGCCATTCCAGAGTCAAAAACCTGTCCTTCTATATTCACAAGCTTAAGTCCCCCCGCCTCAAGATTCTCTTCTAATTTCTTCTGGAAATAGCGGACTTGATTGATGTAGCGAGCGCTCTCACCTGCATCAACTTTATTGATCAAGCGAGTGAACACACGCGCGAAACGCCAGCCCTCGATAACAATATCGATAAGCGATCCTTCGAGCTTTTCAGGATTATTTGCACTTTCAGAAGTCATGACAGCCTCATCGTTCGGTATTAAATCTAAAATAGCTTATGCAACCAGGATGTCTCGTCTTGCCCAAAACGACCTCATCCCAAGCAAAGCATAGATCATTCCCGTTGGATAAAAATTGAGATAAAAAGGTAGATACCCCAAATTTTATACCTTTCAACAAGCTCACGCATTCGAAAAAATTTCAAGCATATATCATCATCCTGAACGCACCACCATAACGGCGAATCCACAACGGATTCGCCGTTTTTGTTTTCTTTATTTCAGGAGATGCCATGAGAAATCAAGAAGGTCTACAAACACTTCGCGACTCACTTACTTACTTGCCACTGTGGGCCTCAGAACGAGTCATGCAGCAAATTCATCAACTGAAAAACTACGAGCCAGTGATCGGCATTATGGGAAAAACCGGAGCAGGTAAGAGCAGTCTGTGTAATGCCCTATTTGCCGGAAAAGTGTCACCAGTCAGCGATGTGGCTGCCTGTACCCGTGAGCCACTGCGCTTTCGCCTGCAGGTGGGAGAGCACTATATGACACTGGTGGACTTGCCCGGTGTGGGCGAAAGTGGCGATCGCGATACCGAGTATGCTGCGCTGTACCGCGAACAACTACCCCGGCTCGATCTGGTGCTGTGGCTGATTAAGGCCGATGACCGGGCGCTGGCGGTGGATGAGCATTTTTACCGACAGGTGATTGGTGAGGCATACCGGCATAAGGTGCTGTTTGTTATCAGCCAGTCTGATAAGACTGAGCCCACCAGCGGAGGAGAACGATTATCCACAGAGCAGAAGCAAAACATTAGCCGCAAAATCTGCCTCCTGCATGTGCTATTCCACCCCGTGCATCCTGTGTGTGCCGTGTCGGTCCGTCTGCAGTGGGGATTACGGGTTATGGCAGAGCGTATGGTCCGCAGCCTGCCGCGTGTGGCCAGCAGTCCGATGGTGGCGCAACTGCAGCGCCCCTTTCGTACTGAACAGGTAAAGGAGAAAGCGCGCAGTGATTTTGGTGAAACGGTCGGTGCCGCGCTGGATATGGTGTGCAATGTCCCCCTGATACCCGCCCCGGTACGCACGGTGATACGTGCCGTGCGTGACACAGTAGTCTCTGTGGCCCGCACCGTATGGGATTTTTTCTTCTGAGTTTCCTTTTCTTACTTCCTGTCGTTAATCCAGATATCTGAGGTGTTATATGTCCCGTTTAGCTTCCCGCTTTGGTGCGGCGAACCTCGTTCGTCGTGACCGCCCGCTGACTGATGATGAGCTCATGCGCTTTGTGCCCAGCGTGTTCAGTCAGGAAAAACATGAATCACGCAGCGCACGTTATACCTATATCCCGACCATTACCTTGCTGGACAGCCTGCGGCGTGAAGGCTTTCAGCTCTTCTTTGCCTGCCAGACGCGTGTACGTGATCCGGACCGTCGCGAGCACACCAAACATATGTTGCGCCTGCGTCGTGCCGGGCAAATCACTGGTAAGCAGGTGCCGGAAATTATTCTGCTCAATTCACATGATGGTTCCAGCTCTTACCAGATGTTACCTGGGCTGTTTCGGCAGGTTTGCCAGAACGGGCTGATTTGCGGTGAGACCTTTGGCGAGGTACGCGTTCCGCATAAAGGAGACGTGGTGAGTCAGGTAATTGAAGGGGCGTATGAGGTGCTCGGGATTTTTGACCGGGTGGAGGAAAAGCGCGATGCCATGCAGTCGCTGATGCTACCACCACCGGCCCGTCAGGCGCTGGCAAAAGCCGCTATCACTTATCGCTTTGGCGAGGACCACCAGCCGGTAACCGAAGCTCAGGTTCTCACTCCCCGCCGTTACGAAGATTACTGTGATGACCTGTGGACTACCTATCAGCGTCTGCAGGAAAACCTGATAAAAGGCGGTCTCAGTGGACGTAATGCAAAAGGTGGACGAACACATACCCGGGCCGTGCGGGGCATCGACGGCGATGTGAAGCTTAACCGTGCCCTGTGGGTGATGGCCGAGACCATGCTCGGGCAGTTCCGGGGTTACCCGACAATCGTGGCGATGTTACTACTCGATTGATGGAGCATATTCGGGACAACCCTTCGAAGGATGTTTACGAAGATGATTTCTTCAGTATCCGTTACTTTCAGAAGGGAACAGCGCACATCACTTTTAAGCGGTACGATCTGACAGAAAAGATGAATGATATCGTGGCGAAGCACTATCCGGGGATGCTGGTAGCCAGATGAAGAGGGCAGGGAGGTAATTCCTTACCTGACCCATTACCTGACCCGATTCGTATAAAACGAAAAAGGAGTCAGACGATTTCTCATCTAACTCCTTGTTTTATTTGGTGGCCCCTGCTGGACTTGAACCAGCGACCAAGCGATTATGAGTTCCTGTTGGAACAATCGAAAATCAATAGTTTGCGTTTAAAATCAGTCTATTGTGTTGTCATGAATTATCACTGATTGTCTGGATTCTTCATTTCCACCGCCATTTTATCGCCACTCTGAAAATCCGTGAACACGGTCATCTTCTTAAGATTGCTTTGACAGTGGTTTTGGATTCAAAATTACAATTATTTTCCAGATGGTTATGAGGATAACACACAGAATGGCATACACGTCTTTTGAAGATAGTCAGTTCATGCAAGCCTTAAAGCAGCGAGATGATCTTGACCCGTTTGTTGAGAACAAAATCGCTGCATTTGGAATGGAGCTGTGTTTTGGAATTGATGATCCTATTGCTACCTTGATGCCTGCTGTAACTGGCGGAGGTGGCGATGCCAAAATTGATATTCTTTACGTCAACAGGGATATGGGAATCATAGTTGTTTGCCAAGCGTACCAATCTCAAGCTCTTCGGGTGAGCGCTAAAGGTAATAAAGGGACCGATCTTGGGCATGCAATGGCTGTTTTACTCTCAACCGATGAGGATGATTTGCCTGCTGGGGTTTCGCCTCACATCTTAGATGCGAGAGAAGCGATCCGCGAAGGTGCCATTCGAGCAATACATGTTTGGTATGTCCACAATTGTCCAGAGAACAAAACAATACAGACAGACATGGGACGGTGTGTAGCAGGCGTTCGCAACCAGTTAGATAAGTATGGCGAAGTAGCTAAAAATATCGCATTGCAGTTTAGAGAAGTAGGCCTAGAAACATTGGATAGTTTCTATCGCTCATCATCACAGGCAATTTCCGTTGCAGACAAATTCGAGTTTGAGGAACCCCGCAAAGGATTCTTGATGCAAGATGCTGCTTGGCAAACCTTCATTACCACTGTCAACGGTCAGTGGCTGGCTAACCTCTACAGAGATTATGTGGGAGCAGGGCTTTACAATCCCAATGTCCGAGGTTTTATGGGGGCAAACAATAAAGACTCGGACAAGGTGATAAATGCAGGTATACAGCTTTCCGCGCAATCCTCCCCTCAAGATTTCTTCGTTTTCAATAATGGAATTACCGCATTAGTTCATGATTTCGAAATTGAAAATGGAACAGCTATAAAATCTATTACTGGGATTGGTATCGTAAACGGTGCTCAAACAACAGGCTCACTTGGTGAGTTGGATATGGGTGTTGATTTGTCAAATATCGAAGTTGGTGTCAGATTTATTAAATGTGAGAATAAAGAAACAGTAAGATCGATTACAAAATTCAATAATAGCCAAAATAAAGTCATTCAGTCTGACTTTAGGGCTAATGACAATATCCAAACACGATTGCGTGATGATTTTAGAAAATTAAAAATTGCTGAGTATGATGGTGGATTGCGTGGGCATGTGTTTACTAATAAGAAGAACAAAATTGATTCGCATACAGCGGCACAAGCTTTAACCGCTTGGCATGGTAGCCCTTATGATAGTTACCATAATAAAATGCAGATATGGGAACAGGATGACCATTATAAAGTGGCATTTAATGAAACAATTTCCGCACAACATGTATTGTTTGTATATTCGTTGAATGAAGCTGCAAATCTTCTTAAGTCTGAACTTCAAGAGAATAGTAAGCAGGGACAGTTGAAACAGGACGATAAAGACTTGTTGTCATTCCTGAATGAAAGGGGAAGTGCTTTCATGACTGTCCACGCAATGAGTGGATTACTGGAAACACTCCTTAATGGGAAAATACTTTCCCCATATCAAATTGGATTCAATGCAACTATCCATAAAGAAGCGGCCTGCATCCTTTGGAAGGGTTTGTTAAGATTATTTGCCAAATTCATATTAATGCTCAAACCAGGTGTGGCAGGAAGGTTATCAAACAAAAGTGAGATAGCAAAAGCAAGGGGCGAGTTTGTGCGAGCTGCTGGCACTATCGCTGAAGTAATGAAGGGAATGCCTGGAGCTAACCCTTATGATTTCTTCATAAGCAAGATAGATAATAAGATTTGATCTGTGAATAAGGATATAGGGGCTAACCCTATATCCTTATGCCAGAGGATTAAGTTTCACTGCATCCTCTAAATGGTCAGGTGCAAAGTGCGCGTAACGCATCGTCATCTTTATATCAGTATGTCCAAGTACGCGCTGAAGCACCAGTATGTTTCCCCCATTCATCATGAAATGGCTGGCGAATGTATGGCGTAAAACATGGGTCAATTGCCCGGCTGGCAACTCTATACCGGTTCTCTCCAGGGCAGAACGAAATGCGCCATAACAGTCAGAGAACAGTCGGGGTTTTTTATCTGCCGGGAGCTTGTCATAAAGCTCTTTGCTTATCGGAACGGTACGGTTTTTCCGGCCCTTTGTGTATGTGTAGGTGATTTTATACTTTGTTAGCTGGCTTTTTCGCAGCCCTTCAGCCTCAGACCATCGTGCACCTGTTGAAAGGCAGATTCGCACAACCATTTCCAGATCGGGGTGCTCATGCCTGCAACATTCATCAAGCAGCAGATGGATCTGGTCCTTATTGAGCCACGCCATTTCGATTTCTTCAGTGCGAAAAGGACGCATATTTTTTAGAGGATTTTCGCCTTTCCATTCACCCAGGCGGCTTAGTTCATTGAACACGGCACGAAAATAAGCTAACTCCAAGTTTACGGTGCGAGGGGAAACCTCTTTGACACGGTTAGAGCGGGCGAATTTACCCGCTATTCTTTTTTCGCGGTAACGTGAAAACATCTGCGCGTCAAAGTCTCGCGCCAGAGGTTCGCCCATGCACTCAAAGGCATGATGCATTGCATCTTTTCGCTTTTCGCCATCCTTGAGTGTAATCCCGTGGGCGCTATACCAGGCATCCACCAAATCTTTGAGCGAGCGGCGATCTTCAGGTGCGTCGTTCCATGGCTTTTGGATTGTGTGTTGTTCGAAAGCCAGCGCCTCACCTTTTGTGGCAAATTTTTTCCTGATGCGTTTGCCTTTCGGGCCATTGGGATATAGCTCACAAAGCCATCCCCCCGTAGGGTTCTTACGGATAGCCATCAGTTAACCTCACTGTAAATCCCCGCCACACGCCCAAGGACCTTGATTTCATCGAAAGAACATTCAAAAGGTACTTTCCCACCTGTTACATGCACTTGTTTTGCGGGTAGCACAGCAAGCTCTCTGATGCTAATTGAGCCATCAACATCGACTAGGCGCATGCCATCAGAGATTGCTTCAGATCGCTCAATGAAATGAATTTTGTTCTCAGCGCGAACACAAAACACTTCACTCTTTTCTTTCCTAAGAATTGAATGGTCTATCCCAAAAACACCATCTTCGCTTAACTTGCCTTCACTTAAAGTGAATTTTTGGATCTCCACGATGGAATTATTTTCGCCTGCTGGGATTCTACCTCCTGCGAAGCGCTCGCCTTTCCCGGTCAAAATCCACTGAAGACTTGCCCCCGTTTCCAGCGCACAAATGGATGCGAAATCATAAGAGATAGTGCCGCGTGTATAGCGGTTTGAAAGGGAGCTTGCTGAAATCTGGAAATGATCAGCGAGCTGGATTTTTTGATGGAAACCATAAATCTCACATACGCGATCTAAGATAGCTACTGCTTCAAATGTGTAGTCTCTAATCTTCATTTGTGATCTCAATTGTTGACCGATACTCATTTGTTGAGTAAAGTCATCTTAAAGTGTATTAAATCAATGCCACTGCGTGAGAAACTTTGAGCATTGATGACAATGTTTAAACAAAAGGGGATCATGCTATATGGCTAGTGAAATTACAATCGTCAAAATCCCACGCGAGAAAGTCTATCCAGAAGAATTTGCCTCTCTGGAAGGTGTTTCTCTTAGCACTGTTCGCCGCTGGACCACTGGCAACAGCCCTTGTCTACCTATCGAACCCCGTGTAATCAAGCCTGGACGTGTTCGTGCAGGTGGCCGTGTTCGTATCCTTTATGCGCAGTGGAAAGAAAAGCAGGTCCGTGATGCCTTGGGTCACTCCCGTTTTCAAATCATTGTTGGTGCGTAATTCACTTTATGTGAATAATAAGGAATCAGCATGTTAGATTTTCGCATTTCCTCACATGCACACTTTGACGAGGCTTGCCGTAAATTTGCGGCGGCGCATAACGTCAAGGAGCTGGCAGTCAAGGCCAGTATTAAACCGCATACGCTGTATAACAAGCTCAATCCGGAACAGCCTCACCAACTCACCCCGCGTGAGATTTGGGTGCTGACCGATATCACCGAGGATTCCACCCTGGTTGATGGCTTTCTCGCACAGATTCATTGTCTGCCGTGCGTGCCGGTTAACGAGCTGGCGAAAGACAAATTGCAGTCTTACGTCATGCACGCAATGAGCAAACTCGGCGAGCTGGCCAGCGGCGCAGTATCAACAGAACGCCTTACCCCGGCGCGTAAAAACTCAATGGTCGAGAGCATTAATTCGGGGATCCGAATGCTGTCTCTTTCTGCGATGGCGTTACAGGCTCGCTTACAGGCTAACCCGGCTATGTCGAGCGTGGTTGATGGCGTGAGCGGTATTAGCGCATCGCTTGGGCTTATCTGAGGTGACTATGCTGAGGAATGAGCCGTCATTTGCTTCACTGCTGAAAAACCAAAGCCCCTCTATGCACTTCGGGCATGGTTGGATAACCGGGAAAGATGGTAAGCGCTGGCACCCTAACCGCAACCAGTCTGCATTATTAAATGGTCTTTGCGCTAAAAAGCCGTCTTTGTTTACCTGGCTGATTAAACGTTGGGGGATTAAATGAAAAGTGCTGTGCTCTCTTCATCCGTTCCGGCAGCAAAAAAAGAATTTAACAATGTGTACTTTATGCACGCGTGTATTGATGAACCGTTAAAAATGACAGGCGACGAATGTCTCGCACGTTTTCGACAGCAATTAAAGGCGACGAGTAACGCCGCGCAGCGTAATTTTAATAAGCTGGACGACAATTTTAAATTCGTTGTCCTGACGCTGGCGAACCGCAAAGAGCCAGCAGCATTTAAATCAGATGAAATCGGCAAGTCTTTTGAGTATTTCGATAAGCCGCGCCGCTTTCTCATTATTGAGTCGATGAATGAATTAACTCGCTGGGGAAATATACTGCCGCGTCGTTTTTCCAAGCACGATATTTATCTGGCTGATTAATTAACCACTTTCAAAAACAAAGGCGTAAACCCGCCGGGCATTCTTTTGCCTAAATTCAGGAGTTTTATTTATGCGTTCAATTTTTATTTCCACGCCGCAAGGCGATAACGCGGCGATGGATGAACTGTTATCTGTTGCCCGTTTGGACGAGCGCCGCAGCCGCGCAGTTGCGGTGTCTGCTCGCCTGGCAAAGCTGGCCCGCCACATTCAGGCTGGAAGGCTGGATTGTCAGCAGGCCTCCGAGCTGCTGCGCGAAGAGGCCGCACGTTACGAAAATGAAGCAAGGGAGCTGCACTGATGGCCGACGCAATGGACGGAGTACAGGAGCGCGGGCAGGCAGATCGCGAGCGCCGCATCAATCAGGTTCGCAGTCGTACCGCTGCGCCTTCTCGATTTACCTGTGAAGAGTGTGATGCACCAATCCCGGGGGCGCGCCGTGCCGCACTTCCGGGCGTTGCTTTTTGTGTGACCTGTCAGGAAATCATTGAGCTTAAATCCAAACACTACAGGGGCGTATAAATGGGCACCATACTGAAGTGGGCGGGAAATAAAACCGCCATCATGCCGGAACTTGTTAAACATCTGCCTGCTGGCTCGCGGCTGGTTGAACCTTTCGCTGGTTCCTGTGCTGTAATGATGGCAACAGATTATCCGTCTTATCTTGTTGCGGATATAAATGATGATCTGATCAATATGTATCAGCAAATTAAGGAAGACCCTGAATTTTTCATCATGATTGCATCTGGTTTTTTTAGGCAAAATAGCGAGGATGATTTCAGACGCATTCGGCACGGTTTTAATAATGGGGAGTCTAACGGAAAGGTTTGGCGCGCCGCTGCATTTCTATATCTCAATCGTCATTGTTACAGGGGATTGTGCAGATATAACAAAAGTGGCGGGTTTAATGTTCCATATGGCAATTATAAAAAGCCCTATTTTCCGCACGCAGAAATTCTGACATTTGCTGAAAAGGCAGCGCGCGCCACATTCATTTGTGCCACTTATGAAGAAACATTCACAATGCTACGCAGTGGTGATGTCGTTTACTGCGATCCACCTTATCACGAAACATTTAATCAGTATCACTCTGCTGGTTTTACGGCGAGAGAACAGGGAACGCTGTCAGCATTGCTATGTGACCATGTAAATAATGGAGGTTCGGTTGTTGCGTCAAATAGTGACACCACGCTGATTCGTTATCTTTATCGTGATTTCCAACTCCATCAAATTACGGCAAGGCGCAGCATGGGAGTGGTCTCCGGTGAGGGTAAATCTGCATCGGAAATCATTGCGGTCTCTACGCCATATTTATGGATTGGCTTTGACCCGGCAGTCGGTCGCGATTACACCGGCGCGTGCGAATGACAAAAATTGCCTACGCTTACCCGTGGAATGCTTCACGGGCGGCGATCGCTAGCCCTTATCTCACCTATGCAGAAGAATACCGCCGCAACCGTATGTTTGCCGCGTTGTTGCATGCAAGAAAATCCCTGGCGCTTCTGCCTGAGTGTGTGCGTTTTGATGTTTACCGCACCGCTGCAGTGTTGGAGCGCGAGCAGGGAAGCCTGCGAGCTAATGCCTTTTTAATCAGCTTTTGCAAAAGGGCATTGTCCCGCGTTGAGCTTGTTACCAAAAAATACCAGGTGACCGGTATTAATGCCGATGTTTCCAGTGCTGCATTTGGTGGTCAATTCGATACCGATATTATTCGCTATACCGCATCACGCATGGTCAATATGGTAAGCCGTTATAATTGTCTGCCAGATATGTCACGCGCCGATGTGGATTTGCTGGCCGCTGATATTGCGAACTTTACCCGCGCCGAGCTCGCAAACATTGACGATTCCGGATTCGGTGAGCTGAAAACGCTTTATACTTGGTACACCCGTGCCGGGTTAATTGCCTTGCAGTTCAATGTCACCCCGCTGCATTGGGATCGCGCCTTAAAAAAATACGTCAATCAGGACGATTTAGCCCCGGCAGTCATTCGCATGTTTACCGAAACGTGGTGGCGTAGCCGCCTGCGCCGTATTGCTGCCTCATGGCGTGAGCATCTGCAAATTGCCGTCGGTGTCGTAAGCAAGAAAAAGCACGCGTACGCGAGTAAAAACTGTGTAACCGACTGGCGCGAGCAAAAGCGCCGCACCCGCGAATTTCTCAAGGGACTTGAGCTCGAGGACGAGGAAGGGAACCGCATCAGCCTGATTGAAAAATATGATGGTTCTGTTGCTAATCCGGCTATTCGTCGCTGTGAGTTAATGGCTCGTATTCGTGGTTTTGAGGATATCTGCGCGGGGCTCGGTTATGTGGGCGAGTTTTACACCATTACGGCGCCCTCGAAATACCACGCTACAACCAAAGCGGGCTATCGTAACACTAAGTGGAACGGTTGCAGCCCGGCAGAAACGCAATCTTATTTAACCGGCTTATGGGCTCGAATTCGTGCCAAGCTGCATCGCGAAGAGATTCGTATATTCGGGATCCGCGTCGCCGAACCGCATCATGATGCAACCCCCCATTGGCACATGCTCATGTTTATGCTGCCGGAAGATGTTGAGCGTGTGCGCGGCATTATTCGGGATTACGCCTATCAGGAAGATTTTGCCGAGCTGAGAAGCGAAAAGGCCAGAAAGGCACGTTTCCATGCTGAGGCCATCGACCCGGAGAAAGGCAGCGCGACAGGCTATATCGCTAAATATATTTCTAAAAATATTGATGGTTATGCGCTGGACGATGAGAAAGACGACGAAAGCGGCGAACTGATAAAAGAAAGCGCCCCTGCTGTTTCGGCCTGGGCGGCGCGCTGGCACATTCGTCAGTTCCAGTTCGTCGGTGGTGCGCCAGTAACCGTTTATCGTGAATTGCGTCGCATGGCTGACCCGGATACAGCTCGAGCCCTAAGCGTTGAGTTTGCAGCGGTTCATGATGCTGCGCATTGGGGGCGCTGGGCTGATTATGTTAACGCTCAGGGGGGGCCGTTTGTTCGTCGTGATGAGCTGCAGGTGCGCACGTTATATGAGGCGCGCGACGATCTGAACCAGTACGGAGAGGAAACGGTCTGCATTCGTGGCGTATACGACACCGCTATCGGCTCTGATTCGTCAATTCTAACCCGCCTTACACAATGGAAGATTGTCCCAAAACGTACCTCAGATTTGGCCGTTGAATTGGCCTTTGACGTTAAGGGTGCTCCTGCGCCCTCTCGGAGTTCTGTCAATAACTGTACGGGAAGCGAAGGCGAACTACCGGAACTCGATTTATCAAAACCACTAAGTCGGTGCGAAAGGCGGCGGCTAACAAACCGACTCAGGGAGCAAAAGCCTGTTGTTAGACGAACGTTCATCCACGGAGCGGATGAGCAAAGCCCCGCCATACAGCGAACTATCGACGAGGTATATCTAACCACTGGTGTCATCATCAGCCGGGGTGAAGCCCTGCATTTAATTAAGGGGGGTAAACGTTGTTTTAATGACAAAGGGTGCAGAGGTTCGGCCAGTGGTGAATTATTTTCTGCGACCCCGTCGCATAAGGCTAAAGCTAGGAAAATTCTCAGGCGCGTTGAAGTCTTAGCTGCTTCGACTGCGAAAGCTAACTCCTAATATTCATCGATATCATGCACATACAATGTGTTTGTATCTCATTTTTTACTTCACACTTTTTGTTAATACATTATACTGTGTTTTTGTACAGTGCTTGTTGTGGAGGATACATGGATAGAGAGTTGAACCAGCATGTAATGATTGAACGGGTTGAAATGATTGCCCGTCTGACGACTGAAAACGCTTGCCAGGAAAGAGATCGTGAAATTGCGTTAAATTTAATCGCTGAAATTGCGAGAGGGAACTTGATGAAAAACGACTCGTTTTCTGTTGTTTTCTCCGCAACACCTGTTGAAGAACGATTAAAAAAAGGTGGTGAAGTGCGGGTAAACATTACGCTTGATAAAGACCAACAAATCGAACAGCAGGTAGTGGATGCTTTTAAATGTGAACTCACGCGGCGTGTACAGTCAGTTTTTCCTTCGACACGTATAACTATTAAGAAAGGTTCGATGACTGGCGTGGAGCTGAAAGGTTTTGACAGTGAGTCTGACCGTGAAGCACTAGACAATATTCTTCAGCAAGTTTGGGAAGATGAGAGCTGGCGATAATTCCTGAAAAATCTGCGCGATTTAATCCCATGATTGAATGCATGGGATTATTTTTTATGGGCATTACTGACTACAATTAATACTACAGTACTGTAGGGGAAGAAAGTGAATGGTTAGTAAATAGATCGTTTAAGAAACCAAATGGTTGCATGTGATTATTAAATGTATTTCATTGTAATTATTAATGGTTGGGATTAATTACCATAATTTATTTTTATTCATGCAAGGGTGTTAATGGTGTGTAAAATGGTCGTAAGCTATGATAAATTTATTATCTTGCGATTAACATTTTTCAATGTTGACTAGTTTTTTTTAGGTTTTTATTGTGAATTTATATTTTTAGTGCTTTATTTTAACTAAATTTAAAATTGCCCCGTTTAGGATAATTATGCCAGCAGATAAGCTAACCACAATGTTTACTCAGCATGAATGCCCGTCTTGGGCTTGCCCAGCATGCGGAAATGCGACGCTTAAGATCAAGAATGGTACCTTCAACTATGACGAAACTTTAGAATCAATTCAGTATCGTAATAGTAATGATCAATATTGGGATCCGGAAAGTATATCTTATATTTTTTCAAGTATTTTGGTTTGCGAAAATAGCCGTTGTAAGCAGGTTGTCGCATGTAGTGGTTCTGGTGGTGTTTATCAGCACTGGAATAAAGACGAAATTGAGCATATCGACCTTTTTTCAGCTAAACATTTTACCCCAACCCTTAAGCCTTTTAACATCCCGCAAGCGTGTCCTGCATCTGTTCAAAATGCCCTTAATGAGTCATTTAGTCTGTATCTTAGTAATCCTGCCGCTGCGGCAAATGCTATACGTACTTCAGTAGAAAACTTACTAACTGAACTTGGTATACCAACACAATTGACTAATAAAAAAGGTCAACCTTACAGACTAACCCTCAATGCCCGCTTGGAGATTTTACCTTCTGATCTTCAAAAACATTTAGATGCTTTAACTGCAATAAGGTGGCTTGGCAATGCAGGTAGCCACAATGCTGATGCAGTGAGTACAAATGATATTGGGCCTGCTTATGAAGTTGTTGAATATTTTCTTTCTGAAATGTATGCATCTAAAGCTAGTGCGGTAGCTCAAATTATAGACAAAATCAAAGAGCGATTTGCTAGTTGAAAACAGATTATTCAACTATGACTTAGGCTGTTAACTATGTATGCCTTTCCTGCATTAATTCGCATTATTGTAAAAGGTTGGTATTTAATCCGGCTCGCCATAACTGGCGGGCTTTTTTGTATTTAATGCAACTGCATTAAAACCGACCCATAAAGCGGGCAGGCGTGGCGGGGATAGCATTGCGCGCTGGCGTGGTATTTATTTTATTTAATTTGCGCCTGAGCACATCGTGATGGCGTTTTTGGGTGTGCCGTTTCGCTTGGGTGTGGTTGTCGGTGTTCGCACTGTGTGGCGTGTCTGAGGGCGTGAGGCGAGGGCGTAAAAAAGCCGCTACATGAGCGGCTAGAATCGGGAATTACTCGGCAGGTGTTAACTCGTAAGCCTTAAAACGGATCACCTCCTCACCAATCCACTCATTCACCTCTTTAATCCTTTCCTGCAACGGCGTCAGCTCGTTACGCACAAACACCTGTGCAGCCTTCACTACGTCACCGAAACCACCGGTATTGTTGGGGATGACACCCATCATTTGCGGTGGTACACGGTGCGCACTCATTAAATCCTCGGCACTGGCTTTCTTGATATTAAAGAAATCGTCTTTGGTCGCCACCTCGCTTAGTGGCACGATTTTAATCCCGTCTGGTTTGCCGTTCGGTGCGTAGAAAAACAGGTTTTTAAAATTCCCCAGTCCTTTTGAGCTGCGCATCGCTTCGCGCAGGGATTCCACGTCGGTGCTGCTCTGCGCTGCATCGGTTACATACATGATGTAACCCGCGTGCGCGCCGTTCTGGTAATACTTGCGGCGGAACAGGGTCGCCGATTCATTCAGCCAGGCCGAGTTAAGTGCGCTGAGGTATTCCGGCAGGCCGTAAAGCTCCTGGTTGATATCCGGTTCCAGCAGGTGGAACACGGAGCCAGGCGCGAACTCATGCGGGGTGACAAACGACTGCACAAACCAGTACGCATCCTCGCTGGTACCCTTGCGGGTATATTTGGCCGGTGAGGTTTCCAGCCGTAACAGCTTGCCGGTAACACTCATGCGCTTTTCCAGAAACGCATTGCCGAACACCAGAAAATCCAGTGCAAAGCGGCTGAAATCCTGCTGCGATAACAACGGGTGCGGGATAAAGGTTGAGGCAAGAATATTGCGCTTCACGTAAATCGGCGAGCTGTGGTGAACGGCAGCGCGCAGGGTTTTTGCCAGGCCGGTAAAACTCACCGGCGGCTCAAACCATTTGCCGTTACCGACGCACTCGGTGTAATCGAGAATGTCACGGCGGTCGAGCACCGGTGACGGCTCACCAAAGGTGAAGGCTTCCATTTTTTGCGGTGCCGCAGCCGGTGCAGCAATGGTGTTTTTTGCTGCGTGATGTTTGCGTTTCTTCGCCATCAGTTGAATTCCAGAATTGAGGTGGATGCGTTGCCACTACCGGCGGTGAGTGGCTCATTTAACAGCGCGTGCATGGTTGCCCACGCGACATCGGCGTGGCTGGCTTCTTCGCTGCGGCTGGCGTCATAGGTGGCACTGCGCCCGCTGCTGGTCATGGTTTTACGAATAGCCATAAACGAGGCGGTGATGTCGGTATAACTCACGTCGTATTCCAGGCATCCACGCGCAATCGTGTCTTTGGCTTTGAGCACCATCGCGGTTTTCACCTCGGGGCTGTAGCGGATTTCACGCGCTGCGGGATAGAACGCGCGCACGAGCTGGTAAACACCCTGACCGATGCCGGTCGCATCGATACCGATATATTCGACGTGGTATTTTTCGGTCAGCTTTTTGATGGATTCGGCCTGCGTCGCGAAGTCCATCCCCTTCCACTGGTGACGCTCCAGAATGCGGAATTTGCCACCGGCAACCACTGGCGGAGCCAGCACCACACACCCGGCACTGTCGCCAGTGTGTGACGGGTCGTAACCAATCCACACCGGGCGATAGCCAAACGGGCGCGTGGCGAATGGTTGCCAGTCATCCGCCCAGGCTTCCATGCTGTCGACCATGCAGCGTTGCAGCTCCTCGAACGGAAACACCGAGGCTTTGTCGTCGACAAACTCACACATGAATAAATTGCGGAAATCTTCGGCGCTGTTTTCTCGCTTCAGCGTGTCGAGGTTAAACAGGTCACAACCCCCGGCGAGCGCATCCTCAATGGTGACAATCTGTCGCCACTGACCGTCCGCGCAGGCCATGCCGTTTTTTAACGCCGTGTGGCTGATATCAAGGTCAACACACTCGCTTTTGTCTGACCGGCCTTTGTTGAACAGTTCCCCTGACCAGAACGGATACGCGCCATGCGCCAGCGTTGACGGCGTGGAAAAATATGTCGAGCGCAGGTGCTGCTGCGAGGCCATGCCCGACGCCACTTTGCGCAGCTTCTGAAAGTTGGGGATCCAGAAAATTTCATCGACCAGCAGGTCGCCGTTATGGCTCTGTGCGGTGTTGGAATTGGTGCCGAGAAAAATCAGTTTTGCACCGTTGTTGCCGATGACAATCGGGTCGCCTGTCAGGTCAACATCGACCAGGCGCGCAAACTGGATGATGTACTCGCGGAACACATACGCCTGCGTCTTGGACGCTGAGAGGAAAATCTGGTTATGGCCGGTTTTCAGCGCGCGCAGCAGTGACTCACGCGAGAAATAAAACGTTGCCCCAATCTGGCGGGATTTAAGGATATTGCGGATACGGTGCTTCAATCCCGCCTGATGCCAGCCGAGCTGATACTCGAAGGATTCAGCAAAGAAAATCTCCTCGAGCTTTTCGATAGCCTCGTCGCTGAAATAGTTCTTTTTCGGCTTCTTACGCTCACCTTTATTGCGGTTCGCCACGTTGGGATTTAAATCCGCTTCACTGCCGGTCTGGTTATAGCGATTGACCCGCGCCAGCCGCTCAATCTGCCGGCCTAGCAGGTCAATTTCTTTGAAGTCGCCGCCGTCTTTTTTCGGCTTGGTAATCAGCTGAATAAGCCGCGCTTCGAGACTGTTTTCAACACGGCTAATGGGCGCAATGCTGTCCCAGCCGTCGCGCTGCTTCCAGCTCTGCACGGTCGGGCGTTTCTGTCCGAGCATTTCCGCAATCTGTGGCACGGAAAACCCCTGCCAGTAAAGCAATGACGCCTGTCGTCGTGGATCTTTAAGAATGGAGGTATCGGTGGTGATTGTCATGGTGGCCTCGCGTTATCTGATAAGCGGCAAGGCTACTGAACCGAAGGGGGAAGCGCGCTAAGGTGCTGTTGTGTCAGGGGTAAGCCATCCGGGATGAATGGCAGGTCGGGTGCAGAGTCAGGAAACTAAGCCTGACCCAATCACCCCACACTCAGGACTCCTGAACATGGCAAAGAAAGTTTCTAAATGGTTCCGCATCGGCGTCGAAGGTGACACCTGCGACGGTCGCGTGATCAGCGGCAGCGACATTCAGGAAATGGCCGATTCATTCGACCCGCGTGTCTACGGCGCACGCATAAATCTCGAGCACATCACCAGTGTGTTACCTGACAGCCCGTTTTGCCGTTACGGCGATGTCACCGAGCTGAAAGCCGAAACCATTGATGATGATTCCGCGCTCAACGGCAAGCTGGCTTTGTTCGCCCGCATCACCCCGCTGGCGAACCTGGTGGAAATGGTCGGCAAAGGCCAGAAGGTTTACACCTCGATGGAGATCCGCCCGAATTTCTCCAACTCCGGCAAGTGCTATCTGATTGGCCTCGCGGTGACTGATGACCCGGCAAGCCTCGGTACTGAATATCTGGAGTTCTGCTCGCGTGCCAAAACCAATCCGCTCGCGGGTCGCAAAGAACGCCCGGAAGATTTGTTCTCGGTTGCCACGCTGGCCGAGCTGGAATTTGAAGACCAGCCCGACACCCTGCTGAACAAACTGACCGACACCGTCAAAGGCATTTTCAGCCGTAAACAGGCTGATGACGATGCGCGTTTTAACGATGTGCATGAAGCGGTAACGGTGGTCACCGAGCAGGTGCAGGCCAACCACGACGCCACTGAGCAGCGTCTGAATGCGATGGAGCTGTCATTCAACACCCTGAAAGGCGAACTCTCCACGCTGGAAACCTCACTCGACAACACCGAGAGCTTTACGCAGCGCCGTCGCGAACCGGCAAGCGGCGGCAATGGCGACTCCGTGCTGACCAACTGTTAACCCCGAACAACCTCATTAATCAGGAAAAACAATGCGCCCACAAACTCGCTTTAAATTTAACGCCTACCTCACCCAGGTGGCGAAGCTCAACAACGTCGACACCGGCGACATGACCAAAAAATTCAGCGTTGACCCGTCCGTCACGCAAACGCTGATGAACACCATGCAGGAGTCATCCGACTTTCTGACCCGCATCAACATGGTGCCGGTCGCGGAAATGAAAGGGGAAAAAATCGGTGTCGGTGTCTCCGGCTCGATTGCCAGTACCGCCGATACCGCCAGTGGTGATGAGCGTAAAACCGAAGATTTCACCGCGCTGGAGTCCAATAAATACGAATGTGATCAGGTCAATTTCGATTTCCATATTCGTTTTCGTACCCTCGATTTATGGGCGCGTTTCCAGGACTTCCAGCTGCGTATTCGTAACGCCATTATCAAACGTCAGTCGCTCGATTTAATGATGGCCGGTTTCAACGGCATTAAGCGTGCGGCAACCTCTGACCGCAGCAAAAATCCCCTGTTGCAGGACGTGGCGGTCGGCTGGTTGCAGAAATACCGCAACGAAGCGCCCGCGCGCGTGATGAACAAACATACCGCTGAAGATGGCACTGTTTCGGATGTGATCCGCGTGGGTAAACACGGCGATTACGCCAACCTCGATGCGCTGGTGATGGATGCCACCAATACCATGATTGCGCCGTGGTATCAGGAAGACCCTGACCTTGTGGTGATTTGTGGTCGTCAGTTGCTGGCCGACAAATACTTCCCGATTGTGAATCAGGAGCAGGCCAACACCGAAGCCATGGCGGCGGATGTGATTGTCAGCCAGAAACGCATCGGCAACCTGCCAGCGGTACGCGTGCCGTTCTTCCCGGCGAATGGACTGATGGTGACCACCCTCGAGAACCTGTCGATTTACTACATGGATGACAGCCATCGCCGCATCATTGATGAGAACGGCAAGCTCGACCGTATCGAAAACTACGAATCCATGAACATTGATTACGTGATCGAGGATTACGCCGCTGGTTGCCTGGTTGAAAACATCCAGCTCGGTGAGTTCCCTGCGCCGCCGAAAGATGAACCGGCAGCGGAGGCATAAACCATGACGAGTCCCGCTGCACGACACATGATGCGGGTCTCGGCCATTGTGACCGCGCAGCGGGACGATAACCCGCTGCGCCATGCAAATGCTTACGAGCAGATGCTGGTCAAACTGGCCGCCGACCAGCGCATTTTAAAAACCATTCATTCCATCGAGCGCAAGGCCGACAAAAAGCGCGCGCTGTTGCCGTCCTATGCGCCGTGGGTCGCCGGTGTGCTGGCCGAAGGCAAAGGCGCGCAGGATGACATCGTGATGACCGTCATGCTGTGGAAGCTCGATGCCGGTGATATTGCCGGTGCGCTGGAGATTGGCCGCTATGCGATGCAGTACGGCCTCACCATGCCCGCGCTGCACAAACGCACAACGCCATATGTGCTGGCCGAAGATGTGGCGCTGGCCGCCATGCGTGCGCACGCCGCTGGTGAGCCGGTCGACGTTGGGCTGTTGCTGGCGACCCAGACCCTGACCAGTACCGCCGATATGCCCGACAAGGTGCGCGGCAGGCTGCACAAAATCACCGGGCTGGTACTGCGTGACGTGGGGCTGCTGGCGGATGCACTCGCACAGCTGAAGCGAGCAATGCAGCTCGATGCACAGGCGGGTGTGAAAAAGGACATTGAGCGCCTTGAAACCGCTCTCAAACCGAAGCCCGTCATCGTGAAGAAGCCAAAGACAAAACCGCGACCGCGTAAACCTGCGACCACACCAGGCAAACGCGGTCGCCCCCGCAAAGTGGCTAACACCACCGGTTAAGAATGCGCCCCGCGCCGGACGGCACGCCGGTTGAGAATGGATTTATTCCTCATCGATACCGGCGTCCACCGTCCACCTATTTTGAGGTTGTCATGACGACAGTGATTATCAGCAAGCCTGAAAGCCCGCAGGTCGGTCAGGGTGTGGTTATTCCTCCGCGCCCGGTCGCGGAAGCGGCCATTAGCAATACGGCTTTTTTCCCCGACGTTGAGCCGCTGCGCATTCGCGAACTGCTGCGCCTTGAGCACACCGTGACACCGGTGCGGCTGCGTGCGGCGATTATTGACGGGATGGCGGAAACCAACGCCGAGTTACGCGACTACCGCCGTGAGCAGATGGCGCTCGGGTATGACAGCCTGGCTGCTGTACCGGCTGACGCGATTGATGGGGAAAGTGTGCGGTGTTTTTACTACCTGCAAGCCGTGACCGCGATGACCACCGCGAAGCTTTATGAGAACTATCGCGGCGTGGATGCGAGCGCTAAAGGGGATAAAAAAGCCGACAGCATCGAGAGCACCATTGATGAGATGTGGCGGGATATGCGCTGGGCGGTCTCCCGCCTCCAGGATAAATCCCGCTGCATCATCGGGCAAATCTGATGAAGGTTTTTGCGCTCCAGGGCGACACGCTCGACGCACTGTGTGCACGCCATTACCGGCGCACCGAGGGTGTGGTCGAAGCAGTGTTACTCGCCAATCCAGGTCTTGCAGAACTCGGTGAGGAGCTGCCTCACGGCACCGCGGTTGAACTGCCGGATGTCGATTCCTCACCGGTCACGGAGACCCTGAATTTATGGGACTGACAATGGAAAAAATCACCACGTTTGTCACTTACTGGCTGTCGGTGGCGCTGGCGTATTTCGGTACGCAGACGCCGGAAAAACTGGCGCTGTATGTCGGCGGAGGCTGCGCGATTTTCACCGCGCTGGTGAATTTCTGGTATCGCCGCCAGACCTTCCGCTATCTGCGCGCAATGGGGTTGAATGAGGAGGTGGTGCGTGGCATCAATCGTTAAACGTTGCAGTGTCGCGGCTGTGCTGGCGCTTGCCGTTCTGCTGCCGGATTTCTCATTACTGAAAACCTCACCCGACGGGCTGGCACTGATTGCCGACCTCGAAGGGTGTCGCCTGAAACCGTACCAGTGCAGCGCCGGTGTCTGGACGTCAGGCATCGGTCACACCGCAGGCGTTACGCCAAAAGGCGATATTACCGAGCGTCAGGCCGCGCAGAACCTGGTCAGCGATGTGCTCAATGTTGAGCGCCGTCTTGCTGTTTGCGTGCCGGTCGATATGCCACAGCCGGTGTATGACGCAGTGGTGAGCTTTGCGTTTAACGTCGGCACCGGTGCGGCCTGTCGCTCGACGATGGTGAGCTACATCAAGCGTCACCAGTGGTGGCAGGTGTGTGACCAGTTCCCGCGCTGGGTGTTTGTGAATGGCGTCAGAAATACCGGGCTGGAAAACCGCCGCGCACGTGAGCGGGCTTACTGTCTCAGGGGGATGGAATGAAAACACTGATGATTTTGCTGTTGCTGGCCGTCGCCGGTCTGATGTGGATGAAGCGCGAAAACAACACGCTGACCCGCTCGTTTGAAAAGGCAAACCGTGTCGCCGGTGAGCAGAAAACCCAGATCATCATGCTGCGCAATCAGCTCGATGTTGCTGCAAAACTCCGGCAGCGGAATGAACAGGCGCAGGTCGATTTACGCAACCAGCTCGCCACCGCAAACCGGCTTGCGGCGAACCGTGGCAATACCGTGACGAGGTTACTCAATGAAAATAAAGCGCTGCGCGAGTGGTATGAGTCTGATTTGCCTGATGACATTATCCGGCTGCACACTCGCCCCGCATTCACCACCACCGCTGATTATTTACAGTGGCTGTCCGAAAGTGGCGCTGTGCAAGATACCGGCAAGCCAGCCGCACACTAACGGTGATTTAAGCGCGGACATTCGCCAGCTTGAGGCCGGGCTGGTCAGCTGCGCCGCCCAGACTGAAACCATCAGACACTGCCAGGAGAAACTCGATGCTCAAGCCCGCCAGTTTACGCAAAGCCCTCTGTGATGCAGCGCCGGTGCTGCGAAATAATCCGGACATGCTGCGCATTTTTATCGACAGCGGGAAAATCGCCTCCACACTTGCGGCCTCGCTGTCGTTTGAAAATCAGTACACGCTGAATGTCGTGGTCACCGATTATCACGGGGATCTGGATTACCTCATCGTACCGGTCAACGCCTGGCTGCGGGAAAACCAGCCCGATATCATGACCACCGATGAGGGGAAAAAAAGAGGCTTCACCTATATCGCCGATATTAACGACGACGAGAGTGTCGATGTCAGTATCAGCCTGTTGCTGACCGAGCGCACACTGGTCAGGCAGGAAGGTGAAGCGCTGCACGTGAAGCACGTCCCTGAGGCGCCCCTGCCTGAGAACGTCTCCCGCCCGATGGAACTCTATGCTAACGGCGAGCTGGTGAGTCAGTGGCATGAATGAATTTAAACCCTTCGAGGACAAACTCGCCGGACTGATTGCAGCGTTATCACCGACAGCGCGCCGCAAAATGACGGCTGAGATTGCGAAGGAACTGAGAACCTCGCAGCAGCAGCGTATTAAACGCCAGCAGGCACCGGACGGCACGCCGTATGCCGCCCGTAAACGTCAGCCGGTAAAGGGCAAAAAAGGCCGGGTGAAACGTGCGATGTTTACCAAACTGCGCACCAACCGGTACATGAAAACGAAAGGAACAAATGACGCTGCGGTCGTGGAGTTTGTCGGGCGTGTGCAGCGTATGGCGCGGGTGCATCAGGAGGGGCTGAGAGACAAGCCAAACCGTTACAGTGCGGGGGTGCAGTATGAAGAGCGGCCGTTGTTGGGCGTTAGTAAACAAAATGAACAGCTAGTTTCTGAAGTAATAATTAACCACCTGAATAATTGAATTTTTAATATTATTAATTTCGATAAATTAATGATGGTTTATATCAGGTTATGGATTGGCTGTTGTTAACGTAATATCTTCCATAAAAAAGAGAAGTGTTTTATAAAGAAAATCCATTATAGGAGGTGCTATGTTTGAAAGTTTGGTCAATATTGAATCACTGATTGCAGTTTCAGTTGGGGCTATTTTTAGTTTTAAAATCAGCAAGGCTAACGTTAATATTAGGTCTGAGAGGCGCGAGCAGAGTCCGAATGTAAGTGGAGATAACAATGTTATTGTTTACAATAATAACATGTTAAATGTGCGAAAAGAGATGCGCTTTTCTGTAAAGGCATGCGCCTTCGCTATTTTTTTATTTTTCCATATGTTTTCAGGTTTTTTTATCCAGCTACTTTCTTCGCTATCTATTTTTCTCCCTTTATTCTGTTTGTTTGGTGTTATAAATAACATAAGACTTTACGGTTTTAGTCGGGGTGGTGATTTTCTTTATTTGCTTTTCGCGATTCCTCTAGGCGTTGTATGCTATTGCGCAGCACAGTTAATATCGCAACATGCTGACTTATACCCAAGGTTATTTCAATTATTTAGTGATGTGTCCAGTTACGGTATTAAGAGTGTTTTCTATGCCAACACCCAAATTATATCAATAGCATTTATCATTTTGTCGAGCATTGCATGCTCTGGGTTGATACTACTTCATTTCTATTTGAGCTTTGCTTTTGTTATTTATCGCAATGCAAATGATGCGTTCAGATACTCGCTTTCAATTTTAGTCTTCGGCTACGCGCTTTATTTCCTCTCATCAGGTGCAGTCTTTTCACCATTCGCATCTGATCTTGAGTACTTCAAAGCCGTGTTGGTATATCCATTCAAGATACTTAGTTTTTAAGTTGTTGTACTACTAGCAGGCAAACGACCATCAATTGCCGCCTGAGCCTTCAGGCGGCATCCTTTCCCCATGAATACTCTCTCATCACTCCAGGAAGTCGCGCGCCTGCTGCGCAACCTTATCCGCATCGGCCTCGTGACCGAAGTCGACACCGCACAGGCATTATGCCGTGTGGAAACCGGCGGTATTACTACCGACTGGCTGCACTGGCTGACATCCCGCGCCGGTCGCTCGCGCGCCTGGTGGGCACCGTCTGTCGGTGAGCAGGTTCTGGTGCTGGCAATTGGCGGTGAGCTGGATACTGCTTTTGTCCTGCCTGGCATTTATTCCGGTGACCATCCCGCACCGTCAGCGTCCGCCGATGCGCTGCACATTTCTTTCCCCGATGGTGCCGTTATCGAGTACGAGCCGGATACCGGTTCGCTGACCGTGAGTGGGATTAAAACCGCTGATGTCACCGCGACCGAGTCTATTACCGCCACCGTGCCGCTGGTGCTGGTCAAAGCCGAGACCCGCATTACCCTCGATACGCCGGAAGTGGTCTGCACCAACAAGCTGACCACCGGCACGCTTGAAGTCAAAAAAGGCGGCAAGATGAGCGGCAACATCGAGCACAGCGACGGTACGTTTAAATCCAACGGCGTGCAGGTGGATAAGCATAAGCATGGCGGCGTTGAGCGCGGCGGAAGTCTGACGGAGGGCACACAATGACGGCTCGTTATCTCGGCATGAACCGTGCCACCGGTCTGAGTTTGTCCGATTCCGGACATATCAGTCAGAGCGTGCGCGACATTCTGATCACCCCCATTGGCTCACGCGTGATGCGCCGCGATTACGGCTCGCTGTTATCAGCACTGATTGACCAGCCCGATAACCCGGCGCTGCGCCTGCAAATTATGTCGGCCTGCTACATGGCCATCCTGAAATGGGAACCCCGCGTCAGGCTGACCGCCATCACCTTTGAAAGCACCACCGCAGGGACGTTATTCGTCGACATCACCGGCGTGCGAACCGGCACCGGCGGAGCGCCTTTTTCTTTAACCATTCCCCTGAGCTGAGATTATGGCAACCATTGACCTGAGCCAGTTACCGCCCCCGGACGTGGTCGAGGTACTGGACTATGAAACCCTGCTGGCTGAACGTAAAGCGACGCTGATTTCCCTTTACCCGGAGGAGGAGCAGGAAGCCGTTGCGCGGGTGCTGGCGCTGGAATCCGACCCCATCGTCAAGCTGCTGGAGGAGAACGCGTATCGTGAGCTGATTCTGCGCCAGCGGGTTAACGAGTCGGCGCTGGCCGTGATGCTGGCATTTTCCAGGGCAAACGACCTTGATGTGCTCGGTGCAAACAATAACGTCACGCGCCTGGTCATTACACCTGCCGATGACACTGCCATCCCACCGGTGGCGGCGGTGATGGAATCGGACAGTGATTTCCGTCTGCGTATTCAGCAGTCCTTTGAAGGACTGAGTGTGGCGGGGCCGGTCGGGGCGTATCAGTTTCATGGCCGCAGTGCCGACGGGCGTGTCGCGGATGTGTCGGTGATCAGCCCGTCACCGGCGTGCGTGACGATTTCGGTGCTCTCGCGTGAAGGGAACGGCACCGCCAGTGATGAGCTGGTGAACATTGTCAGCCTTGCCCTGAATGATGAGAACGTGCGCCCGGTGGCTGACCGTGTGACGGTGCAGTCGGCGGTCATTGTCGACTATGAAATTGACGCGACACTTTACCTTTACCCTGGACCCGAACTGGAGCCGGTGAGGCAGGCTGCCGAGGCCAAACTGAAAGCCTACATCAGCGCGCAGCACCGCCTCGGCCGTGATATTCGCAAGTCGGCCATTTATGCCGCTTTACATGTTGAAGGTGTGCAGCGCGTTGAGCTGGCTAAACCGCTGGCCGACATCGTGCTCGATGACACTCAGGCTTCGTACTGTGCGGATTACCAAATCGTTATCGGGGGCGCTGATGAATAACGTCCGGCTGCTGCCGGTTGGCTCCTCTGAGCTGGAGCTGGCCGCCGAAAAAGCCTGTGCCGAACTGACGCGCGTACCGGTGCCGCTGCGCCAGCTCTGGAACCCGCTGGAATGCCCCGCACAACTGCTGCCGTATCTGGCTTGGGCGTTTTCGGTTGACCGCTGGGATGAGAACTGGACGGAAGAAGCCAAACGCAACGTTATCCAGACCGCCAAATACATTCACAAACACAAAGGCACCATCGGCGCTATCCGGCGCGTGGTGGAGCCGCTCGGCTATCTGATTAATGTCACCGAGTGGTGGCAGAGCAACGAAGCACCCGGCACGTTTCGTCTTGATATTGGCGTGCTGGAAAGCGGCATTACCGAGGAAATGTACCTCGAAATGGAGCGCCTGATTGCTGATGCAAAAGCCGCCAGCCGTCACCTGACTGGCCTGAACATTACCCAGGATGTCAGGGGCGAATTTTACGTCGGTGGCATGAGCTATGACGGCGACATTATTACCGTGTACCCCGGATAAAAGAGGCAATTATGACCGTGAAATATAAAACACTGCTGACCACCGCCGGGGCGGCAAAACTGGCTGCTGCCACCGCAGGCGGCACACTGATTAGCCTGACACACATGGCTGTCGGGGATGGCGGCGGCTCGCTGCCGGAGCCGGATGTCAGCCAGACAGCCCTCATCCGTGAAAAATGGCGCGCAGAACTGAATAAAATCAGCATCGATGTCAATCACGATAATTACGTGGTGGCCGAGCTGGTTATTCCGCCAGAACGGGGCGGATTCTGGATGCGGGAAATGGGCTTGTTTGATGCTGATGGCACACTCATCGCCATTGCCAATATGGCCGAAAGCTACAAGCCGAAACTGGCTGAGGGTTCAGGCCGCGCGCAAACCGTGCGTATGGTGATTATGGTCAGTGCCATTGAGTCGGTTGACCTGACCATCGACACCACCACGGTGATGGCGACCCAGGACTACGTTGATAATCAACTCGCGGAACATGAACGCTCGCGCCGACATCCTGATGCCACGCTGGAAGCTAAGGGTTTTAGCCAACTGAGCAGCGCGACCGACAGTGACAGCGAGGTGCTGGCCGCCACGCCGAAAGCGGTGAAAGCCGCATTTGATATGGGCGATAAGGCGAACAAAAATGCCGACAGCCGCCTGCTCAAAGAAAACAACCTGTCGGATTTACCTGATGCTGGTCAGGCTCGCCAGCATCTCGGGCTGAAAGGTGCGGCGGTGATGGATACCGGCACCACGGCGGGAACGGTGGCGGCGGGTGACGACGCGCGTATTGTTAACGCCCTGCAGAAAGACAAAAACCTTTCTGATGTGGAAAACAAGGAACAGGCTCGGGAAAACCTCGGGCTGAAATCCGCCGCCTTGTGTGACGCTCAGACCTCAAGCGCGGATATCACTCCCGGGCGCGTGCTCGTCAACGGAGGCACATTCTCCATTGGCGCTAATCAGGTTCAAATGTTGGTGGGGGATGCCAGTTTCCGGTTCAGTGCTAATGGCGACTTCACCGCTACGCGCGCGATTAACATCGGCGACAGTGACACCGGCTTCCTGGCAAATAGTGACGGGAGCACGTTTATTCGTGCTGACAATGCCAATATTGGTTGGTGGAACAGTAGCAAATTTGTACTCGACAGATATTTTCTGGCTAATGCCGGATTGCAGACTCCGGCAATTGAGCTGACAGGTGGTAATGCGATTGTCGACTTCCACCTGAGAAACGACACCGATGATTTTAACGTCAGACTCTACAACGATGCCGATAATCAGTTACTGCTGCAAAGCAGAAGCGGCAGAGCAATCCTTAATAACCAGGGGAAGTATATCGGACTGGCTGCTGCGGGTGCCTGGAATACGGAATATGGTAACCAGACTCACTCACCCTTTAATGCCTCGTATTTAAATGTCGGCAATGGCGATACATGGTGCCCCATGATGACGGGAGGCGCACAAAAAAATAACGGTTTCCCTACCTTTACCTCGTTTGGTCAATACATTCCGGCTGACAATGGGTTCGGCTGCCCGGTTATTACGGCTATTGGGGATAATGGTCGGTGGGCTCGATGGATGTTTGATTTCGGATCAGGAGGCATTTCTTATTTCAACCAGGCGGGTGGCAGAAGTGTCGCTTTTCAGGACTGGGTCAACGGGCGTGTAGGTGAAGTGCAAAACTGGGTCAATGGACGTGTCAATGATGTGGTCAATCAGTCCGATGGTCGTTACATCATGGACGTGGCACGCGGCGGGCAGGCGATGTCAAATCCCGGTCACGGTCAGGAACAGGTCTGGGAAACCCCGGATGGGTGCTTTATGACTGGACTATCCATGCGTAGTGACCTGGGGGATTGCCGAAACATGGGTAAATATTATCGCGCTCTTGTAGTGCGTACTTATAGCGGCAGCTGGCGGCAGGTCGGGAGTATTGCGTAATGATCCAGTTTAAAAATATCCGTATTTCAAAGCGGGTGATTGAGAAAGGCATGGCCTTACCCTTTATCTATTTTGAAGATGACAAGGGGCGAGACTGGTACACACTGCGTGATAAAACCTGGACAGGTAAAACGGCATTTATCGCGGTTGCACCAGATGGTTTTATCACTACCGGTGCGCTGAATCCCAATTTCCTGACGCTTCATGAAGGCCTGAGTGTTTACGAAATTAACGCGGCTGACTACCAGGCTGATATCGGGAGCAAGCCCTATGTTTTCAAAGACGGGAAAATTACCGCGTTTACGTTACCCCCGCAGGAACTGGCGGGCATCACCCAAAACGAACTGCTGATTCAGGCCACCAAAGCGATCGCGCCACTTCAGGATGCGGTTGATGTTGGTATCGCAACCGGGGAAGAAACCGAACTGCTGACCGAGTGGAAACGCTTCCGTGTGATGGTCAGTCGTGTGGATACCACGCTTGCACCTGCCATTGAATGGCCGGTCGCACCGGACACAAAGTAACAGACACAAAAAAGCCCGCGCAAAGCGGGCTAGTCATACGGACATTCCTGATAATCCTCCTCTTCATCATCGACAAACCACAGGCACCAGAAATACCCTGCCAGTAACCAGACGACCAGTGCCGCCACGCCCCATAAAACATATTCCATCGCGTCATCTCCCTTAATGCCGGAAACGATAACGGCAATACACCTTTATAGATAATGGATATAAACGATCAATTCTCGTCAATTGATCGCTCTCGCCGATCAATCACCGTCACATTCCCCCGTTGATTTTGCTCTGTTTTCCGGTTTGTTGTGCCTTATGTGAGCGAGCGCTGATTGCTCGCACGCTGACGGCACAACACCTGAAAATAGACACTTCTGAAAACTACGGAGTGACCCGGATGGCTGACTATCACCACGGCGTGCAGGTTATTGAAATTAACGACGGCACGCGTGTTATTTCCACGGTCTCGACGGCGGTCATCGGCATGGTGTGTACCGCCAGCGATGCCGACGCGCAGACCTTTCCCCTTAATGAGCCGGTCTTAATTACTAATGTGCAGACCGCCATTGGCAAAGCTGGCACCAAAGGCACCCTTGCTGCTTCCCTCCAGGCGATTGCTGACCAGTGCAAGCCGGTAACCATCGTGGTGCGCGTCGAAGAAGGTGACGACGAGGATGAGGACGCCGCCCGCGCGCAGACCATCAGCAATATCATTGGTGGCACCGATGTGAACGGTAAATACACTGGCATTAAAGCACTGCTGACCGCTTCAGCCGTCACCGGTGTAAAACCGCGCATTCTCGGCGTGCCGGGGCTGGATTCACAGGAAGTGGCGGTTGCGCTGGCCTCGGTGTGCGTCAGCCTGCGCGCCTTTGGCTATGTCAGTGCGTGGAACTGCAAAACGATTTCTGACGCCATCAAGTACCGCGACAATTTCAGCCAGCGTGAGCTGATGGTTATCTGGCCGGACTTTATCGCCTGGGATACGGAGACGAACGCCAGTGCTCCGGCGTATGCCACGGCGCGTGCACTCGGTTTGCGTGCCTTTATTGACCAGACCGTCGGCTGGCACAAAACCCTGTCTAACGTCGGGGTGCAGGGTGTCACCGGTATCAGTGCTTCGGTGTTCTGGGATTTGCAGGCCTCCGGCACCGATGCCGACCTGCTCAATGAGGCAGGGGTCACGACCCTTATCCGCAAAGATGGTTTCCGCTTCTGGGGTAACCGCACCTGTTCTGACGACCCGTTATTCCTGTTTGAGAACTACACCCGCACCGCGCAGGTCATTGCCGACACCATGGCCGAGGGGCATATGTGGGCGGTGGATAAGCCGATCACACCGGTGCTCATCCGCGACATTGTTGACGGCATCAAGGCCAAATTCCGCGAGCTGAAAACCGCTGGTTACATTGTCGATGCAGATTGCTGGTTTGACGAAACCGCCAACGATAAAGAATCGCTGAAAGCCGGGAAACTCTATCTCGATTACGACTACACGCCGGTGCCACCACTGGAAAACCTCACCCTGCGTCAGCGCATCACCGATAAATATCTGGTGAACCTGATCGCCTCGGTCAACGGATAAGGAACGCTGAATCATGGCAATGCCCCGCAAGCTTAAATCACTCAACCTGTTTAACGACGGCCTCAGCTATATGGGCGTGGTGTCCTCGGTGACGCTGCCGAAGCTCACCCGCAAGCTGGAAAATTATCGCGGCGGCGGCATGAACGGTGCCGCGCAGGTGGATTTTGGTCTCGACGATGATGCACTCACGATTGAGTGGACACTCGGCGGTTTTCCGGATGAAGAACTCTGGGCGCAGTACGCACTGCCGGGAGCGTCCAGTGTGCCGCTGCGTTTTGCAGGCTCCTACCAGCGCGACGACACCGAAGAAGAAACCGCCGTCGAGGTGGTGGTGCGTGGCCGTCACAAAGAATTTGACGGCGGTGACAGCAAACAGGGTGAGGACACCGAAACCAAAATCACCACGGTGTGCACCTATTACAAGCTGACGATGAACGGCAAAGAGCTGATTGAAATCGACACCCTCAACATGATTGAGAAAGTGAACGGCGTCGACCGTCTGGAGCAGCGCCGCCGCAATATCGGTCTGGCTTAAAGTATTGACCGGTCAGCCAGGCTGGCCGGGTATCCCTTGTGAAATCCACGGAGAACAACCTCATGAGCAACGCAAAAAAATACAAGAACACCTCTGATAACCCGAACATTGTGACCCTGGTGAAGCCGGTTAAACGCGGGGAAATTGTGATTGAAACGGTCACCCTGATTAAGCCGACCGCAGGCACCCTGCGCGGGGTGAGTCTCGCTGATGTCGCCAGCTCGGATGTGAACGCGCTGATTAAAGTGCTGCCGCGCATGACTTACCCGAGTCTGACTGAGTCGGATGTTGCCGCACTGGAGTTGCCGGACATGATGACGCTGGCCGCGAAGGTGATCGGTTTTTTGGCTCCGGCTTCGGCGGCTTAAGCTTCCCGTCGGGTTTATCGGTCGACGACCTGATGGCGGATATTGCGGTGATCTTCCACTGGCCGCCATCAGAGCTCTACGCCCTGAGCCTGAGCGACCTCATCAGCTGGCGCGAGATGGCGCTTAAACGTAGCGGAAATTCTCATGAGTAATAACGTCAGAATCGAAGTGCTGCTTAAAGCCGTTGACCAGGCAACGCGCCCGTTTAAACACATCCAGACGGCGAGCAAGGCGCTGGCGGGTGACATCCGCAACACGCAGAAAACCCTCAAGGATTTAAACGGCCAGGCATCGCGTATTGACGGTTTTCGTAAAACCAGCGCGCAGCTTGCGGTCACCGGTCAGTCACTGGCAAAAGCAAAACAGGAAGCCGCCGCGCTGGCGGTACAGTTCCGGAATACCGCCAGCCCGACGCGTGCACAGGCGCAGGCACTGGAAGCCGCAAAGCGTTCGGCTTCGGAATTGCAGACCAAATACAACGGGCTGCGTCAGTCGGTCCAGCGCCAGCGGCAGGAGCTGGCACAGGCGGGAATTAATACCCGCACCCTGTCAGCTGATGAGCGCCGCCTGAGAAACTCGCTCAGCGAAACCACCGCACAGCTTAATCGCCAGCGGGAAGCTCTGGCGCGGGTCAGCCGACAGCAGGACAGACTCAACGCCGTCAACAACCGTTATCAGGCCGGTAAACAGCTGGCCGGGACAGCCGGTGCCGTGGGTGCTGCCGGTATCGGCATGGCAACCGCCGGTGTGGCAGCAGGTGTCGGTATCCTGAAACCCGGCTACGACTTTGCACAGAAAAATTCCGAGTTGCAGGCGGTACTCGGGGTGGAAAAAACCTCACCGGAAATGGAAGCCCTGCGTAAACAGGCGCGCCAGCTCGGGGACAACACCGCAGCGTCAGCAGATGATGCCGCCGGTGCGCAGATTATTATCGCCAAATCCGGCGGGGATGCGGCGGCCATTCAGGCGGCGACACCGGTCACGCTGAATATGGCGCTCGCCAACCAGCGCACCATGGAAGAAAACGCCGCGCTGCTGATGGGGATGCGCTCGGCGTTCCAGCTTTCCGACGACAAGGTTGCACACATTGGTGATGTGCTTTCGACCACGATGAACAAAACCGCCGCCGACTTTAACGGGCTGAGTGATGCCCTGACCTATATCGCGCCGGTGGCGAAAAATGCCGGTATCAGCATTGAAGAAACCGCCGCGATGGCCGGTGCGCTGCACGATGCGAAAATCACTGGCTCGATGGCCGGTACCGGAAGCCGCGCGGTCATCAGCCGTTTGCAGGCACCGGTCGGCCAGGCGAAAACGGCACTCACTGAGCTGAAAGTCAGCACCGCCGACAGCAAGGGCAACATGCGCCCGCTGTTTACCATCCTGAAAGAAATGCAGGGCAAATTTGAGAAAAACAAACTCGGTACGGCGCAGCGTGCGGAGTACATGAAAGTCATCTTTGGCGAGGAAGCCAGTTCGGCGGCTGCGGTACTGATGACCGATGCCATGACCGGCAAACTCGACAAACTCACCGCCACCTTTAAAGCCTCGGACGGCAAAACCGCCGAACTGGTGAAGGTGATGCAGGACAACCTCGGCGGCGACTTTAAAGAGTTTCAGTCGGCGTATGAGGCAGTCGGCACCGACCTGTTTGACCAGCAGGAGTCTTCCCTGCGCCAGCTGACACAGACCACCACCAAATATGTGCTCAAACTCGACCACTGGATTGTGCAGAACAAAGGACTGACACAGACCCTGCTCAAGGTCGGGGGCGTGGCACTGGCGGTCATTGGCCTGGTCGGTGCGATTGGTCTGGTGGCATGGCCGGTGATTGCCGGGGTTAATGCCCTGATTGCCGCTGCCGGTCTGCTCGGCACCGCGTTTACCGTGGCCGGTGGGGCGATGATGACGGTACTCGGCGCACTCAGCTGGCCGATTGTCGCCATCGGTGCCGCCATCGCCGGGGGTGCGCTGCTCATCTATCAATACTGGGAGCCGCTGAGCGCCTTCTTCAGCGGTGTGGTGGAAGGACTGAAAGCCGCCTTTGCGCCGGTGGCTGAGATGTTCGCGCCACTGGCTCCTGTGTTTGACGCTATCGGGCAGAAAGTTCAGGGGGTCTGGCAGTGGTTCAAAGAGCTGATTGCCCCGGTGAAAGCCAGCAAGGACACGCTCGACAGCTGCAAGGAATCCGGCGTGGCGTTTGGTCAGGCACTGGCCGGTGCTTTCCGGCTCGCCATGACACCGTTTACCGCCCTGCGCGACGGTATCGAGTGGGTACTCGACAAGCTCGGCCTCATCAACCAGGAGTCCGGTCAGCTCAGTGTGCAGGCCGAAAAGGTCAACGCTTATGCCAGCGGAGCCGGGGGTTATCAGCCGGTCACCGCCAGCAGTGGCAAAAGCTACACCGACCAGAGCCGCAATGAGTATCACATCGCCATCGGTGGCGGCGTGCAGAACGGCGGTGAGCTTGACCGCCAGCTGCGCGACAGCCTGGAAAAATACGAGCGCGAGAAGCGGGCGAAACAACGCGCCAGCATGATGCACGACTAAGGAGGAATCACCATGATGCTTGCCCTCGGCATGTTTGTTTTTCAGTTACAGACGCTGCCTTATCAGAGCCTGCAACGGGATGTGGATTATCGCTGGCCGTCGAACAGCCGCGTCGGCCTGCGACCAGCGATGCAGTTCCTCGGCGTGAATGAGGAAAAAATTGTCCTTAGCGGAAGTCTGTTGCCGGAAATCACCGGCGGCAGGCTGTCACTGCTGGCACTCAACCTGATGGCGGATGAGGGGCGCGCCTGGTCGCTGCTCGATGGCAGCGGCACCATTTACGGCATGTTTGTGATTAATTCAGTCAGCGAAACCCACAGCGAGTTTTTTGCCGACGGCTCAGCCATGAAAATTGATTTTACCGTCAGCCTGACCCGCGTGGATGAGTCGCTGACGGCAATGTTTGGTGATATTGAGAAGCAGGCCGAAAGCCTGGTCGGGAACATGCAGAGTAAAATCGGAGGGTTATTTTAATGCTGACCGGAATGACACTGGATGCCGGGGCAAGCATGGCACCGGCGTTTATGCTCACCCTCAACCAGCAGGACATTACTCGCAATATCAGCGACCGGTTGATTAGCCTCAGCATGACGGACAATCGTGGCTTTGAGGCTGACCAGCTCGATATCGAACTCGATGACACTGACGGCCTGATTGAGTTGCCGGTGCGCGGCGCAGTCTTGTCACTGTTCCTCGGCTGGCAGGGTTCGGCGCTGCTGGGGAAAGGCCTGTTCACGGTCGATGAAATTGAGCACCGGGGTGCACCGGACACCCTGACCATTCGTGCGCGCAGTGCAGATTTTCGCGGCACGCTCAACTCACGCCGCGAGGCGTCCTATCACGACACCACGCTCGGGGAAGTGCTCAACACTATCGCCAGCCGTAACAAACTGACCGCCAGCGTTGCCCCGCAGTTCGCCGGAATTGCCATCCCGCATATCGACCAGACGCAGGAGTCCGACGCGAAATTCCTCACCCGCCTGGCAGAACGCAACGGCGCGGAGGTATCAGTCAAGGCCGGTAAACTGCTGTTTATCAAAGCCGGTGCCGGAGTTACCGCCAGCGGCAGACCTATTCCGCAGATGAGCATCGAGCGCCGCGACGGTGACCGTCACCAGTTTGCGATTGCCGACCGTGGGGCTTATACCGGCGTGACCGCCAAATGGCTGCACACCAAAGAGCCGCAAGAGCAAAAGCAGCAGGTCAAACTCAGGCGTAAGGCCAAACCGCAGAACCTGCGCGCGCTCCAGCACCCGAAGGCCAAACCGGTGAAAGCGAAGAAAGCCGCGAAGGAAAAGGAAGCGCGCGAGGGCGAGTATATGGCCGGTGAGGAGGATAACGTGTTTGCGCTCACCACCATTTACGCCAGCAAGGCACAAGCGATGCGTGCGGCTCAGGCCAAATGGGACAAACTGCAACGCGGGGTGGCGGAGTTTTCGATTAGCCTCGCGATGGGGCGCGCAGATCTTTACCCGGAAACACCAGTCATTGTGTCAGGCTTTAAGCGCGTCATCGACGAGCAGGCATGGACGATCACTAAAGTGGTGCACTCACTCAGTAACAGCGGCTTCACGACAACCTTAGAGCTTGAGGTGAGGTTAAAAGATGTTGATTACGACGCAGATAATGAAGATTAACTAAAACAACCCGCTTTTGCAGCAGGTTGTCAGTTTTGTGGTAGTTACTTGAGGCTGCCTGTAAACAAATGGGTTTTTGAAAGCATCAGTGTTTTTGCATCAGTTGGTGATAGATCCCCCATTTCCTTACATGTATTAAGTGGGGTCTCGAGAGAGTAGCCAGTCGCTTTAAATTGATTAGTGATATGCAGGTATTTTACTCCGACCAGATATGAAGACGGAGCATCTTTAGTCCATATTGAATTACAGACTCCAGTTTTTATAACTAAATCGTAAATCTCAGGGGTAATGCTGCGACTCGGGAGGGCGACTAAAACACCTTCTTTCTCAGCTGTAATCTCGACAGGTTGCCATGGGGCGAGGTATTTGTTCAGGACTTTAGTGTTTACGTTCTGGGCTAGGGCAGAGGAGGAGATGACTAACATTGAACCCAGAAGGGTAAGTTTAATCGGTGACATAAAACGTCCTTATCTTGAGAAAATATCAAAATTCAAAATTCACAATTAATGAATTAAGGTGTACTATTTATTCACTTATTGGGAGTTTTGGGGGTGATTATGTTTCATTGTCCACAGTGTCAGCACGCAGCACATGCGCGTACAAGCCGCTATCTTAGTGAGAATACTAAAGAGCGTTATCACCAATGCACTAACATAAATTGCAGTTGCACTTTTGTAACAATGGAGTCCGTAGAGCGATTTATCGTCACTCCGGGCAAGGTAAATCCTGCGCCGCCACATCCATTACCAACCGGTCAGCGTCAGCTGTGGATGTAATAGAACCCGCTTGGAGCGGGTTTTTTTATGTCTTTTTTATGATGGCGATAAAAATCTACCGCCATTCTATCGCCATCGAAAATCAGAAACAAAAAAGCCACTTCGTTAAAAGTGGCTTAATCATATGATTTTAAAGCTAAAATTTGGTGGCCCCTACTGGACTTGAACCAGTGACCAAGCGATTATGAGTCGCCTGCTCTAACCAACTGAGCTAAGGGGCCGTGGCGCAGGATTATAATGTAACTCTGGGCTGCAATCCAGTGATTGCGTGACATCTGCCGCTTTTATAATCAAAGCCTAATCAAACTCTTATATTTCCCGCTTCTGATATTTTGCTCAGCTATTGTTAGCGGGCAGAAATAAAAAAGCCCTCGCGATGGAGGGCTCTTGAGAAGGGCGATGTGATTAGTCGTCCAGGAAGCTACGCAGTACTTCAGAGCGGCTTGGGTGACGCAGTTTGCGCAGTGCCTTCGCTTCGATCTGACGGATACGTTCGCGGGTAACGTCGAACTGTTTGCCCACTTCTTCCAGCGTGTGGTCGGTATTCATGTCGATACCGAAACGCATACGCAGAACTTTCGCTTCACGCGCTGTCAGGCCCGCCAGAACGTCGTGAGTTGCGTTACGCAGGCTTTCAGACGTTGCAGAGTCCAGTGGCAGCTCGAGGGTGGTATCCTCGATGAAATCACCCAGATGCGAATCTTCATCGTCGCCGATTGGCGTTTCCATGGAGATAGGCTCTTTGGCGATCTTCAGCACTTTACGGATTTTGTCTTCCGGCATTAACATGCGTTCAGCCAGTTCTTCCGGCGTTGGCTCACGACCCATCTCTTGCAGCATCTGGCGCGAAATACGGTTGAGTTTGTTGATAGTCTCAATCATATGCACCGGAATACGGATGGTACGCGCCTGGTCAGCGATAGAGCGAGTGATAGCCTGGCGAATCCACCATGTGGCGTAAGTCGAGAACTTATAACCACGGCGGTATTCAAACTTATCAACCGCTTTCATCAGGCCGATGTTACCTTCCTGAATCAAGTCGAGGAATTGCAGACCACGGTTGGTGTATTTCTTGGCGATCGAAATAACCAGACGTAAGTTTGCTTCCACCATCTCTTTCTTCGCACGACGAGCTTTCGCTTCACCGATGGACATACGACGGTTAATGTCTTTAACCTGCTCGATAGTCAGGCCGGTTTCTTCTTCAATCTGTTGCAGTTTCTGCAAGCTGCGATGAACGTCGTCAGCAACGTCATGCAGTTTTTCAGACCACGGCTTGTTCATTGCGATAGCGGCTTTGAACCAGGTTTCGCTGGTTTCGTTGCCGGTGAACAGTGTGATGAAGTTTTTCTTCGGCATTTTGCACTGTTCAACACACAATCTCATGATCAGACGTTCTTGCGTACGAACGCGGTCCATCATGACACGCATGCTGTTTACCAGGTAATCGAATTGCTTCGGTACCAGGCGGAACTGTTTGAAGACTTCAGACAATTGCAAGATTTCAGCGGCAGAGTCTGCGTGAGCACGGCCTTTCGCTTTAATCGTGTCGCGAGTTCTTTCGTACTGCGTGCGCAGTTCGCCAAATTTCTCACGAGCGAGTTCAGGGTCGATGCTGTTGTCATCGTCCGCGTCGTCGTCGTCGTCTTCCTCATCGTCACTGTCACTGTTTTCTTCGGTGGTCAGTTCTGAGCCAATGTGAGTGGCGGTAGGGGCAAGGTCTTCTTCTGCATTCGGGTCAACAAATCCGGTGATCAAATCAGACAGACGTGCTTCTTCTGCTTCGACGCGGTCATACTGCTCAAGCAGATAAGTGATCGCTTCCGGGTATTCGGCAACGGAGCACTGCACCTGGTTGATACCGTCTTCGATACGCTTAGCGATATCGATTTCACCCTCACGGGTTAACAGCTCAACGGTACCCATTTCACGCATGTACATGCGAACCGGGTCAGTAGTACGCCCGATTTCGGATTCAACGCTGGACAGAACCTGTGCAGCAGCTTCTTCCGCATCTTCGTCTGTGTTGTTTGAGTTTTCAGCAAGCAACAGGTCATCGGCGTCAGGTGCTTCTTCCATCACCTGAATGCCCATGTCATTGATCATTTGGATGATGTCTTCGATCTGATCAGAGTCGACGATATCTTCCGGCAGATGGTCATTGACCTCGGCATAGGTCAGATAGCCTTGCTCCTTGCCCTTGGTAACAAGAAGTTTAAGCTGTGACTGCGGGTTTTGCTCCATAAGACGGTATCCACACTTCAGTATTAGGGTTGGTGTCGGTCGGCGAAACCGCCAACAATAACGTAACGAGGGCTGACTTATTTTATTGCCGCTGCCCATCCTTGCGGCGTTCGGGTTTGACCCGATCAATGTTCGGCAGTTAAGCCGATAATAATTACTTTTTCGCGCGTGATTCTGTTATCACACGGACTTCCTCACGCTCCGCAGGCGTTAGCCCTGTAGTTCTGGAACGTGCCATCAATTCTTCAAACCTCAATTCCAGCACTGAATCAAACATGTGTTCGAGTGCGTCGTTGAATGTTTTTTCTGCAATGTCCTTATCTGCTATATCGTCCCATGAAGAGAGTTTTTCAAGGGTGGCGGCTTCTTCTGTACCGCGATATAGCTCTAAAAGCTGCCCGGTGGTTAAACCCGGTTGTGCCAGACAGGTGTTCACCAAATTGATAAACAGTGTCAGCCCTGGCAACTTAGCCTGCTCCAGACCGTTTAGCGGTGGCACATTCGGTGCCAGCTCTGGATTCTGCACCAGCAGTCCTATCAGTATACGCATGGTTGTGCGTTTTAGCTGTGGGGCTGGGCGCGGCGTGCTGTTTTCCGCAAGCTTTGGCATCAATTTTTCAAGCTGGCTATCGTCCAGAATGCCCAGTTTGTTACCCAGCTCCTGACGCAGATAAATGCGCAAAGTTTCACCAGGTACCTGACTAATCAGGGGTAATGCAAGAGTACTCAGTCGCGCTCGGCCATCCGGTGAGCTCAAATCGACCTGCGGCATCAGGCTGTTAAAAAGAAACGTAGAAAGCGGCTGAGCATGTTCCATGCGCGCTTCAAATGCTTCTTTGCCTTCTTTGCGCACCAGCGTGTCGGGGTCTTCACCGTCAGGCAGGAACATAAAGCGCAACTGACGGCCGTCCGTCATATAAGGTAGTGCAGTTTCCAGAGCACGCCATGCGGCATCTCGCCCTGCGCGATCCCCGTCATAACAACAGACAACGGTATCAGTCACCCGGAACAGCAACTGGATATGGTCGGCAGTGGTTGAGGTGCCCAGTGAGGCAACGGCGTAAGAAATACCGTATTGCGCCAACGCCACCACATCCATGTAGCCTTCCACAACTAACAAACGTGCGGGTTCGGGCTGGCTCTGTTGAGCTTCATACAGGCCATACAACTGGCGGCCTTTATGGAAAATATCGGTTTCCGGGGAGTTCAGGTACTTCGGCAGGGCATCGCCCAGCACTCGGCCACCAAAACCAATTACCCGGCCTCGCTTGTCGCGGATGGGGAACATCACCCTTTCGCGGAAACGGTCGTAACTACGTCCCTGATCGTTAGTGACCAACATACCCGCATCCGTCAGTGCTTGACGGTTTTCGGTATTACCACCAAAACGTTTTAAAACGTTATCCCAACCGGGAGGGGCGTAGCCGATGGCGAAATGTTGAATAACTTCGGAGCTTAAACCGCGCTGTGCCAGATACTGACGAGCAGGTTCAGCCGATTGTTGAGCCAGGGATTGTTGATAAAAGGCGTTTAAGCCATCCATTAATTGATAAAGACTTTGCCGTTGATGACGCTCAATCTGGCTCGGTCCGCTACCTGCTTCGTAAGGCACTTCAAGATTGTGCATTGCCGACAGTTCTTCAACGCTTTCGACAAACTCAAGCTTGTCATAGTTCATTAAAAAATCGATGGCGTTGCCATGTGCCCCACAGCCGAAGCAATGGTAAAACTGTTTTTCACCGTTTACGGTGAAAGAGGGGGTTTTTTCGTTATGGAACGGACAGCACGCATGATAGTTCTTGCCCTGCTTTTTGAGCTTAACACGGGCATCAATCAGATCGATGATGTCGGTGCGAGCCAGCAAGTCATTGATGAATACACGTGGAATTCGTCCAGCCATAGGCCCCGTTTGGTACTCGCTTTCTTTCAATATTGCGATAAAACCGCGACATGAAAGAGCAGGAAGTATGTCAGTTCATGAACGAAAATAAGCCGCGCATTCCTTTCGGAAGCACGGCCTTTACAACTACTACTAGTCTGTTTTGGAGGATTGAGCCTCCAGAAAATTAGTACAGACGAGTGCGGCGTGCGTTTTCGCGAGCCAGTTTCTTCGCGTGACGTTTCACAGCAGAAGCTTTAGCGCGTTTACGTTCGGTAGTCGGTTTTTCATAGAACTCACGACGACGAACTTCCGCCAGAACACCTGCTTTCTCACAAGAACGCTTGAAGCGACGCAGTGCTACGTCGAATGGCTCGTTTTCACGTACTTTAATTACCGGCATTAACTCTCACCTTTGATAAATTCGGTTTGCCGCTGACTTAGGCGTCAGCTATTTCAAAATGGTGCGGAATTTTACTGCAACTACTGCTGCTTTGTAAAGCACCGGACAACCAGAAACCTGGCTTTTAAGGCCGGAATCTTCCAGGGGTGCGGATTATACACCACCGTCGGCCAATAGGTGAGCATTGTTTTACAATAAGCCCCCATGAGCTTAAACTTCGCGCCAAGACTTTGAGGTAGAGACCGCCATGCGAGTACTGGGTATAGAGACTTCCTGTGATGAAACCGGCATCGCCATTTATGACGATGAAAAAGGGTTATTAGCTAATCAATTGTATAGTCAGGTGAAACTGCACGCTGACTATGGCGGCGTGGTGCCGGAGCTTGCTTCCCGCGACCATGTTCGCAAAACAGTGCCATTGATTCAGGCAGCATTAAAAGAAGCAGGATTAACCGCAAAAGATATTGACGGTGTCGCCTATACCGCAGGGCCTGGTTTGGTCGGTGCGTTGTTAGTCGGCGCAACAATTGGTCGCTCGCTGGCGTTTGCCTGGGATGTTCCTGCTGTGCCGGTTCATCATATGGAAGGGCATTTATTAGCGCCGATGCTGGAAGAAAATCCACCTGAGTTCCCGTTTGTCGCCCTGCTGGTTTCCGGCGGTCATACACAATTGATTAGCGTGACGGGAATTGGGCAATATGAGCTTTTAGGTGAGTCTATTGATGATGCTGCCGGTGAAGCCTTTGATAAGACTGCCAAACTATTGGGGCTGGATTATCCTGGCGGCCCAATGCTGTCAAAAATGGCATCACAAGGCACTGCGGGGCGCTTTACTTTCCCACGCCCGATGACTGACCGCCCAGGTCTTGATTTCAGCTTCTCCGGCCTGAAAACGTTCGCGGCGAACACTATTCGCGGCAATGAAGCCGATCCACAAACCCGTGCAGATATCGCTCGCGCATTTGAAGATGCGGTTGTCGATACGCTGGCGATTAAGTGTAAACGTGCGTTGGATCATACTGGCTTTAAACGCCTGGTAATGGCTGGTGGCGTCAGTGCAAATCGTACTCTGCGTACGCGTATGGAAGAAATGATGGCAAAACGCCGTGGGGAAGTGTTCTACGCGCGCCCAGAATTTTGTACTGATAACGGCGCAATGATTGCTTATGCTGGCATGATTCGTTTGAAAGCCGGAACAGCGGGTGAATTGAGCGTGACTGTGCGCCCTCGTTGGCCGCTGGCTGAGTTACCTGCTGCGTAAAGGTTCACCAGAATCATTAGAAGGGAGTGAGAATTCACTCCTTTTTTTTGTCTTTATTTCTGCGCAGTTTCTTCCAGATTTTGGCTTCCTGCCCACGCCATAAACGTTGAATGTTGTCGTGGTGGCGCATCAAAATCAGGCACGACAGCATGGCAACCGGGAAGGTAAATTGCGGTTTGAACCACCAGACATAGAACGGCGCAATCAGAGCGCTGATAATCGCCCCTAAAGACGAATAACCGCTCAGTAATACGCTCAACAGCCAGGTTCCCGCCATTACGCCGGTTAAATCCCAGCCGATGGGAGCGATAGCACCAAAAGCCGTCGCAACGCCTTTACCGCCGTGGAAATTGAAGAATACAGGCCAGATATGCCCGATACAGGCTGCGATAGCGATAAGCCCCAGCCAGAACGGTGTCACGCCTAGTGCGTAAGCCGCCCAGACGGGTAGCATTCCTTTAAGAACATCAAAAATCAGTACCGCTACGGCAGCGCCTTTGCCGCCAATGCGTAAGACATTGGTTGCTCCAGGATTGCCAGAACCGTTTTGTCGTGGATCAGGAAGACCGGCAACTCGGCAAACCAGGATGGCGCTAGAAATTGAGCCGCAAAGATACGCAAGCAGGATCATGACTGGCGCGATTGCACTCATAACGCTGTTCCATTTTGAAAGTGTCGTTGTATTCTCTGCATCTGTGGATAATACGCATATTTCGCCGGAAGTGGTATCTGGCGTGACTAAAAACCGGGCAGGGCGTGATGGATATTGTATTTATAGAGCAACTCACTGTAATCACCACAATTGGTGTTTACGACTGGGAACAAACGATCTCACAGAAACTGGTCTTCGATATCGAAATGGCATGGGATAACCGCCAGGCTGCCAGCAGTGACGACGTAAAAGATTGTTTAAGCTATGCCGATGTCAGCGATGCAGTCATCAGCCATGTTTCGGGTGGCCGTTTTGCATTGGTTGAACGCGTGGCTGAAGAGGTTGCACAACTGCTACTCACTCGCTTTAACTCGCCGTGGGTACGTTTAAAAGTCAGTAAACCAGGTGCGGTTGCGCAGGCCGCCAATGTTGGTGTAGTTATCGAGCGTGGCATTAATCTTAAATTAAGTCATTAGGTTCATATTGGCTAAACCAAACAGGCGTAGCTTAGTCAAAACTGTCATCTTTTCGCGGCAGACGCCGCTTTTTTTCTGTGTGTTTTGGGGTTAGAGGATTTTTAATGAGCGATCTGCACTCGTTAGTTATTGCTGCAATTCTTGGGGTTGTCGAAGGGTTAACGGAGTTTTTACCCGTCTCATCCACCGGTCATATGATTATTGTTGGTCACCTTCTGGGATTTGAAGGTGACACGGCGAAAACGTTTGAAGTCGTTATCCAGTTAGGTTCGATTCTGGCGGTTGTGGTGATGTTCTGGCGCCGTCTGTTTGGGCTTATCGGTATCCACTTTGGTCGCCAACCTCACGAAGGTACCGGAACCGGGCGTTTAACGCTGATTCACATTCTGCTGGGCATGGTGCCTGCAGTAGTGTTGGGGCTGGTTTTCCATGACATGATCAAGTCGCTATTTAACCCGGTAAACGTCATGTATGCGCTGGTGGTTGGTGGTGTGCTACTGATTGCCGCTGAGATGTTCAAACCGAAGGTTCCGCGTGCCGAAGGTGTGGATGACATTACTTATCGTCAGGCTTTTGCGATTGGTTGTTTCCAATGCTTAGCGCTGTGGCCGGGCTTCTCGCGCTCAGGCGCCACGATTTCAGGTGGTATGTTAATGGGCATCAGCCGTTATGCAGCCTCTGAGTTCTCGTTCCTGCTGGCGGTGCCAATGATGATGGGTGCGACCGTGCTGGATGTTTATAAGAGCATCGGTTTCTTAACCATGGCTGATTTGCCAATGTTTGCCGTTGGTTTTATGACAGCATTTATAGTTGCGTTGGTTGCCATTAAAACGTTCCTGCAACTGATTAAACGTATTTCGTTCATTCCGTTCGCAATTTATCGATTTGCGGTCGCAGCAGTGGTTTATTTCGTATTCTTCTAATATTAACCACTAATAACAAAAGCCACTTTAATTAAGTGGCTTTTTTATTCCAAATATTTGGTTGATTAGAATAACGGGAATTGTGCGAGCAATCACATTTACTCCACAGGTTAATGACTATTATCATGCGCTCAAGACTGGAGGAAATATGTACGTCATAGTCCACCGATTAATCAGTTACTGCTTTTACTGCCTGCTGGGGAAATTCAGCAGCGTGAGGTCATTGCTGAGTGGACTTTGCTGTTTCAACTCCGTTCAATCACTTAGTGTTGCCGAAGAATACCCGCAGGAAAATAACGAAGATGAGTTTTCTGGCGGCTGGTCACGCTTGTGGGATTGTGCTGGCGAGAGCCTGTTTACCTTATCCAAACGCCCACAAACCCCACTCGTTTCCAACACTGTAAATACCACTATTCAGGCCCAACTAGTGGCGCAACTTCGCCATGAACTGGCATTTAGCTACACCACTCGCAGTGCGCACCAGTTGCTGGTGTGCCACCGTTTGAGTGGCGAGTCCGATGCGAATTCAGATTCACATAACAGACTGTTTTACTGCTTAAAAAGCACAATGCGCCTTATCGCCATTGTGCTTTTTTTATTGTCTGTACCCGCCCATCTGAGAGAGGAATCACTATGTACATCGTTTGTGTAGCTGCATGTCCGACTGGCGTTGCTCATACCTTCATGGCCGCCGAAGCTCTGGAAATCACTGGCAAAAGCCGTGGGCACGAAATTAAAGTCGAAACCCAGGGCAGTATGGGGTCGGAAAATGAAATTACCGCGGAGGATCTGGCGCGTGCCGATGGTGTAATCATCGCCGCTGATGTGGCCATTAACAACAAAGAGCGCTTCGATGGCATGCTAAAGCTGGAATGCAGCGTGGCAGACCCGATTAAGTTTGGTGACGCCGTCTTTGATGCCATTGAGCAGGAGATCAATAATGGCTAAATTTCAGGGTGGCGGGGTGAAATCCTCTACCGGGACGGAGGTGAAAAACGCCATTATGACCGGTGTGTCATACATGCTGCCGTTTGTCATTGCCGGTGCCGTCATTATGGGTATTGCCCGTATCGGTGCATCGATGTATGGCATTGATAACATTTGGGATGCCAGCCACGAACAGGCCGCAAGCCTGGTGGTGCAGATGCTGCATAAGTTCGATGGTTTTGGCGGCCTGGCGTTGTCATTAATGCTGCCGATTGTGGCAGGTTACATCAGCTTTGCGATTGCCAATAAACCGGGGATTGCACCAGGTATGGTCGGCGGCCTGTTAGCCAGCAACCTCGGCACCGGCTTTCTTGGTGCGCTGGCGGCGGGTTTTGTCGCCGGTTACGTGGTCCGCATGCTGACCGCAAAAATAAAACTGCCACGCTCGCTGGCCTCTGCTGGGCCGATTTTCATTCTCCCCGTTGGCGGCACGCTGCTGACCTGCATCATTATGGCGTTTGTGATTGGCACGCCACTGGCGGCGCTCAATCGCGGTATGGAAGCGTGGCTGCTGGCGATGTCCGGCACTAACAAAATTATTCTGGCCGCAGTGGTCGGTGGCATGGTGGGCTTTGACCTTGGCGGCCCGGTCAATAAAGCCGCAGTTACCACCGCAATGGCACTGCTGGCCTCGGGGATTTACGACCCCAACACCGCGGCACAAGTGGCGATAATTATCCCGCCGATTGGCCTTGGCGTCGCAACTCTTATCTGGAAGCATCGCTTCCCAGAATCTCTGCAAGAAGCGGGCAAAGCCTCAACGTTAATGGGCTTGATTGGTGTTTCAGAAGGGGCGATCCCTTTCGCCTTAGCCAATCCAAAGATCATCATTATCAACGTGGTCGGTACAGCGACAGGGGCGGCGATGGCGGTTGGTTTAGGGGCGGTAAACCATGCGCCAATTTCCGGATTTTACGGTTGGTTAGCCGTTGATGGCTGGCCGGTTTACATCCTGTCTATTGCCGTAGGTTCAGCAATTGTCGCAATGGGTTCGCTGCTGGTGTTCAGTCAGTCGACACCTTCGGGCAATAAAGTAGAAAAAGCAGCTGCACCTAAATTTAAAGTGAGCCGTTAGACTTTTATTTAATGGTTTGCTGATAGCGCAGTAATAAATATCAATGAGACTCATCAGTCTCAGGGTTTCCTGTATTTAAAATAAAGTCATGGCAGCTGGGTTAAATATGCAGTCATTGTCATGATGAGGTTGAAATATGAAAATTGTTCATCTGGTACAACATACCCATTGGGATCGCGAGTGGTATTTCACTGAGAACGATTCAAAAGCGGTACTTTATTATTTTATGGACGATCTTTTTCAGCGTCTGGAAGAAGATAAAACCTTAGGGCCATTTGTTCTCGATGGGCAAACGGTGGTTATAGAAGATTACTTGAGTGTTGCGCCTCATCAGGAAACCCGGTTACGACAGTTAATAGAGCAGGGGCGTATTGTGATTGGCCCGTGGTATACACAGAGCGATTTTCTGGTGGTTGGTGCGGAATCAATAACCCGAAACTTATTGCTCGGCCACGCCGACTGCCAGTGTTTCGGTGGCACAATGCCAATCGGTTATGTGCCTGATTCTTTTGGGCAAAGTGCACAACTGCCGATGTTTTTGCAGCAATTTGCGATCGACTACGCCGTTATCTGGCGCGGCTGGAGCGAACACAATGTCGCGCATAGCGAATTTAGCTGGCAGGCCGCCGATGGCAGCAAAGTCACCACCGCCGTGTTGCCGTGGGGCTATGGTTGCGCCAAATGGCTGCCTGACAATCCCCAAACGGCCCAAAAAACGCTGGAACCGATACTGGAAAAACAGACGCGTTTCTCCCTCACCGACCACGTTTTGCTGCCCAACGGTAACGACCAGTCGCCGTTTGAATATCGTGTTCCGGCAATGCTCGAGCAGCTTAACCCACAGCAGGATGACTACCGCTTTGTGCGCAGTAGTTTCAGCCAGTTTTTCCAGGCGCTGGAAAGCGCCAACGTGACTCTGCCGGTTTATCAGGGCGAGTTTCTCAGCCCGAAATATATGCGTATTCATCGCGGTATTTTCTCGACCCGCATCGACATCAAGCAACTTAACGCCCGCCTGGAACGGACGCTGAGCCAGCATCTGGAGCCGTTGCTGGCAGTCAACTGGCGCCTGGGCCTGCCGTATCCGCAACATGCCGTCGATAATATCTGGCGTGAAGCGATGAAATCCCACGCCCACGACAGCATCGGTGGCTGCAATTCAGATCGGGTTAACGCGATGGTCAAAAATCGCCTTGAATCGGGTCTGGAAATGGCGAACCAGTTGATTGACCTGAATATGAAGATGCTGGCTGAAGGGATCACAGCGCAGCAAGATGGCAAGAAAATCATCATCTTCAATGCGCACCCGCAGATGAGTGCCGGGCTGGTCGAGCTGACAATATTCACACCGGAACAAGATTTCCGCGTGGTCGACAGCGAAGGCAAAGAGTGTCGCTGGCAGATTGTCGAAGAAGGCCGCCAGGATATGTCGACTATCGTTCAGGAGTTATCAAACAGCACCGAAACCACCTGGTATCGCAAATGTTGTTTGTTGCTGGAGGTCGCCAATATTCCTGCCTGTGGCTATCAAACGTTGTATCTGCAAGAGGGTATTAACGCAGGCTTTGAGCAGCAGGCTAAATCGATAAACAAACTGGAAAACGCCTGGCTGCGTCTGGAAGTGGACGAGCAAGGCATTTTGACGTTAACCGACAAGCGCAGTCAGCAGAGCTATCACAATATTCTGCAACTGGTTGATGGCGGCGATGCAGGCGATAACTACAACTATTCGCCGCCGTTTGATGACTGGCTAATCAACAGTAATGGCTTCCTGGCGTCAATCAGCGGCACACAAGGGGCGCTGCAAAGTGCGCTGACGCTAAGCTGGAAAATAGCGGTGCCGCAGGATCTGGCGGCTCGCCGTGAACAGCGTGCGGATGCCGTACTCGATATCACCATGACCATCACGCTTGCCGACAGCAACGCCTGGCTGGATGTGGCAATTAGCGTCAATAACACGGTGCGCGACCACCGCTTGCAAGTGCTACTGCCGACCGCGGCTCAAAGTCATATTCATTTTGCTGACCAGCCGTTTGGCCTGATTGAGCGCCAAAACTTGCCGTCGGAAATGGCGGTCTGGCAGGACGAGCAATGGACCGAAGCGCCGGTGGCGCTCTACCCGATGCAAAGCCAGGTGATGATGTATGACGCTCAGCGGGGATTGTGCACGGTGACTGAAGGGTTGCGTGAATATCAAATCCCGCAAAACAGGCAAGATGTGATAGCGGTGACCTTGCTGCGCAGCGTCGGTTGGCTCGGGCAGGCCAATATGTCTTACCGTCCAGGGCGTGCGTCCGGTATGGTTTTGCCTTCGCCTGATTCGCAAATACAGGGCATGCACCACTTCAAACTCAGTGTACTGGCGATGAATCACGGTGCGGATAACGCATTCTGGCGCAACGTTGAACGCGCGCGCGGCAACCTTCATGCGTGGCTGGCTACTGGCTGGTCGCGTTTTCGCACTAATCCTCATGGCCGCACTTTCCCGCCTCATTTCAGCGTCTTAAGTTGGGATACCGAACTGCATTTCAGCGTGCTGAAAAAAGCTCAGCATCGCGATGCGCTGGTGGTGCGTGGCTGGAATCCCTCAGCTCAACCGCTGCAGCGTGGCGTGCCTGAAACCCACGGCGAAATCATGCCAGCAACGCTTGCGGAAACCGCACTGGAAGCTCAGCCAGACACGGTGCCAACGTGCGCGCCGGCGACTTTTGTCATCACATTTTAGGGCGGGAAACACATGTTAACCCTCAACTTTATTTGTACTTTGCCTAACGGCATCCATGCTCGCCCGGCAAGCGAAATAGAACAGCGCACACAACCTTTTTCGGCGTCGATTACGCTTATCAACTTCAGCAAAAAGACCCAGGCCGATGCGAAAAGCGTACTGGGCATGATTGGTGCCGATATTACTAACGGCGACTCGTGCCAGTTTCTGATTGAAGGTGGCGATCAACAGGCAGCCTTTGAGGTGTTGCAGGCTTTTATGCGTGATGAGTTTGCCGATTGCGATGAACCGCTGGCTTTCTCACTGGAAACCCACTCACAGCCGTTGCCGGTATTTATAGAACATGCGGGCGCGGAGTATGTGCGTGGTAACGGAGTGAGTAAGGGAATCGGGCGCGGTGTGCCGGTGCATATTAATTGCGTCGATCTCCATGAATTGTCGCGCCATGAACCTGCCGCTGACCTCGTACATCAGCATCAGCAACTGTGTGATGCCTGGGTTTTAACGAAGAATATGTTAGCCGAGTCGGATAGCGGTGCTGCGCAGGTGTTAGCCGCACAGCTTAAATTGCTGAGCGATCCAGCATTTAAATCCTGCTTGCTGTCACATACCTCGGCGCGCAATGCGTTGCAGGCCATCGCATTGACGGTGCAAACACTGAGCGAGTCTTTGCTGAAAAGCAGCAGCCAATATTTGCGTGAAAGGGTGATCGACATTCGCGATCTTTGCCAGAGCATTGCCGCAAATGTGCTGGGGCGGCCACTTGAAATTCAACTGACGCTCACCGAAGACAGCATCGTGATATGTAGCGGCGTACTGACGCCAGGGCAGTTCCTGCGACTGCGCAACCCACATCTGCAAGGCATAGTGATGGGCGATGGCGGTGAAACGTCCCACACCGTGATTCTGGCGCGGTCATTTGGTGTGCCGTTGTTGTGCGGAGTGACGCAATCTGAGGCACTCGTGCGTAGCGCCAGCATGATGATTCTCGACAGCCGCCACGGTGTGCTGGTGGCCAATCCCAATGCCGCAATGGAAAGCTGGTATCGGCTGGAAACCGAAAAGCAGCAGGCGATTACGGCACGCAGTGCATCGCTGTGCGGGCAACAAGTTACGACGGTGGATGGCACATCGGTGAGCGTGCTGGCGAATATTGCCCTGGCTGTTGAAGCGCAGGAGGTGTTTAGCAAAGGCGCGGATGGCGTCGGCCTGTTCCGCACCGAAATGCTCTTCTGTGAACGCAGTCTGCCACCTGATGAAGAAGAACAATATCAGGCGTATAGCGAAGTGTTGCGTGCGGCGAAAGGCAAAAAAATCACCATTCGTACACTGGATATCGGCGGCGATAAACCTTGTGATTTTCTCGATTTACCCAAAGAAGAGAACCCATTCCTCGGCTATCGCGCAGTGCGCATGTATCCGCAATTTCATGAAATATTCACCACACAAGCGCGAGCTTTACTCAGATCGAGCGCGGTTGGCCCGCTAAATATTATGGTACCGATGGTGGCCACGCTTCAGGAAATTCAGTGGTTACACAGCCAGTTCCACCATGTCGCGCACACCTTGCAGCAAGAAGATATCTCCGTCGGCGAATGGCATCTCGGCATTATGGTTGAGGTGCCATCTACGCTTTATTTACTGGAAAAAGCCGCGAAATACCTCGATTTTGTCTCTATTGGTAGCAATGACCTTACACAGTACTTCCTGGCGTGCGATCGCGGTAATACACAGGTGCGTCACCTTTACGATTATCGCAACCCGACGTTTTTGGCACTTATGCGTGATATTACGCAACGTGCGCAGGCCGCCGGGCTGGCGATTAGCTTGTGTGGCGAAATGGCCGCAGATAAGCAAATGTTGCCGCTGCTGATTGGAATGGGATTAACGCAGTTAAGCATGGCGGTGGGAGCTATCACGCCGTGTAAGGAAGCGCTAACTTCGCTGGATATTGCGCAATGCCAACAACTCTTTGAAACAGCGATTGCCAGTGAGAGCGGCGAACAAGTGCTGGAACTTGTTGAGCAATTCATGCGAGCACAGTCGCAAAAAACGGTGCTGGCGGCGGAGTTGGTGTTGCTGGATAAAAGTGTGTCCAGCAAAGAAGAAGCCATCAAATTACTGACTGATAACCTTGAAGTGCAGCAGCGTGTCGTTTCCGGAGCACTAGTGGAAAGGGCTATCTGGGATCGCGAAACCGTGTTTTCTACCGCACTCGGATTTTCAGTGGCGATTCCACATTGCAAATCAGCGCATGTATTGCACAGCAGTATTTCGCTTTTGCGGTTAAATGCGCCATTGAATTGGGGCGAAGATGTTGATGTGAAGCTGGTCATTATGCTGACAGTGAGCGAACAGGAACAAGATAATCACATGAAGATTTTCTCGCGCCTGGCTCGCAAATTGATGCACAGCGAATTCCGCGAACCGCTTCACACGTTGTCGAATGCTGCCGCGATCACCGAACTTTTAGCTATTGAACTGGCACTTTAACGGACTATAGCGAAATGAGCCTGTCCCATTAGACTATTTGTTTCATGAATGTATTTTGAAGTGTAATGGGATTATTTATCTCTGTTTTTTGTAGAGTAAATAACATAAGGAAATAATAAATCTTGCTAGGGTGGTTACTGTAATTACCCTGGCTTTATTAATTGAGTGGTTTTATTTTCTGGATGTAACGGGAAGTAATGGATATTGTTTGTTTCTAAATCTAAATGAGAGCAAAGATAACTTCACTATGACAGGGTTAATTAATCTGTGACTCCTGTCTTTTTTCTTTTTAACACAATGCATTATTTATATCCGTCATGATTCAACTGATTGGGTGCAGTCAGTACAGGTGCCACAGCGAATCTGTCTGATATATATGAATAAGAGGGATCTTCAATGAAGCAGCAGATGCAAATGGTCGGGCAGGCTATGTTAGTCCCTATTTCTATTATCACGATTGGTTCTATGTTAATGGGTTTTGGTAGCGCTTTTACAAATAAAGAGGTGATAGCAGCGCTACATCTGTCCTCCTTTATTTATGAGGGGTCTTTGCCATTTATTGGTTTCACAATTATGAAAGCGATGGGCGATGTGGTTTTCACTAATTTACCGCTTTTTTTTGCCTGTGGTGTCTCTTTTGGTTTGGCCAAAAAAGAGAAAGGCTGGGCCGCGTTTTCCGGTGTGGTTGGGTTTATGGCGATGCACTATGTCATAAGCACCATCCTCGGTTTAAACGGTTTATCCCCACAGACGACCAGTGCGAGTTATTTTCAACAAGTAGGTTTTGAGCAGGTGAGTGCAGTCCAAAAGGCTTCGATATATACCAACGAGCTTGGCATGTTTACCTATCGAATGAGTATTTTTGGTGGCCTGCTTATCGGGTTAGTCACCTCTTATTTGCATAACCGTCTTTATAACGTGAAGCTGCCCATCGTGCTGTCTTTTTTTGCCGGAACACGCACCGTGCCTATTGTGGCGCTGTTAACCGGTTCAATGTTGGGCATTGTTTTTTACTTTATCTGGCCTCCGATAGGCGGTGTGCTTGCCCAGTTCAGCAAATTGATCTGGAATTCCGGGTTGTTCGGGACATTCCTTTGGGCGGTGGTCGATAAATCGTTACTGCCAATTGGTTTACATCATCTGGTCACCACGCCGATTCGCTTAACTGAATTGGGCGGGTCAATGGAGATCTGCGGCAAGTTGGTTAGCGGGACCACGAATATTTATATGGCTCAACTCGCTTGCGAGGAAACAACTGAACTATTAGTGAGAGGTTTTCAGTCTGGTCGTTCCGTGATTCATTTTGGTGCTTTACCCGGCGCAGGTTTAGCTATCTATCAGTGTGCTAAATATAAACATAAAAAAGCGGTGGCGGGTTTACTGATTCCGGTATTAACGGCCATGGTTCTTTTTGGCGTAACGGAACCGATTGAATATACCTTTTTATTTGTCGCACCGTGGTTGTTTTACCTGGTGCATGTGCCATTAACTGGACTTGCCTTTGTGCTGACTGAGATGGCAGGTGTTTCCATTTATGGTGGAAGTATTAAAGATATTTTACCGGTGCTGCTACAGCCTTCAAAACTTAATTGTTGGGGCTATCTCTGGCTGATACCCCTGTTCTTTTGTATTTATTACGTGCTATTCAGGTTTCTCATTTTGAAATTTAATGTCATGACACCAGGTCGTGAGCCTGACGATGAAGAAAATACAGCAGAAGAAATAAAGTTGTATACCAAAGCAGACTATAAAAATAAGCAGCAAAGTACGCCTGGCGACATGCTAGCCCATCAAATCATTGAAGCCTTTGGCGGTGCGGAAAATATTATTGCTTTTGATAACTGTATTTCTCGCTTACGGGTCGAAGTCAAAGATCCCGAAAAAGTGGCCGCTGATAATTACTGGAAGAAAAAATTACAGGCAAAAGGCGTCGTCCGCGTGGGTGATAAGGGCTACCAGATTATTTATGGCGCTGAGGTGGTAATGATTGCTGGCGATTGTAAAGAATTATTGGATTGTTAAGGGAAAATATCATGACGATTCAGAAACCCACCGACACAGAATATATCGAACTCTTGCCGTTACATCTGACCGTATATCCAAAAGATCAGCAGCAGATCCAGCAAATTTCCTTTTGTGTGCCGGAAGGAATCGAACGACTGGAAGTTCGCTATCGCTATAGCCCCGGGAACACAGTTGATCTGGGAATGATGGCGAATGGAACGGTGCATGGCTGGAGTGGGGGGGCAAGAGATGCAGTGCGACTTAGCGAATGCTATGCAACACCGGGTTATCAGCGAAGTGCCATTGCGCCAGGAAACTGGCACATCCTGCTTGGCCTGCATCACGTAACCAATACCTGCGATATTCATGTTGATATCACTTTTCACAAGAAACACTGGCGCTGGTTTAAAGGCGATACACACATTCATTCCCTGCACAGCGACGGGAAATTGAGTGTCGGGGAACTGGTTGAGCGAGCGCAGGCGTATGGCTATCACTACCTGTTTTTTACCGATCACAATACGTGCTCTCAAAACCGAGAAATTAGCGCCATCAACAGTGAGCTTTGCCTGATACCGGGAATGGAACTGACGACCACTCGCGGGCATGTCAACCTGGTAGGTTGCGATCGCCCGGTTCAGAATTTCATCCCCTGCGACAGTGAATTCGCTGTCTTTGCGCGCATCCACGAAGCGCGTCAAAACGGTGCGCGCATTGGTATCAATCATCCTTTTTGCCAGCATTGTCCGTGGCTGAGTGAAATCAAAGAGTTTGACTGGCTGGAAATTTGGAACGGTGAATGGGATGGCTGTACGCAAAATGAACAGGCGTTTCAGTTCTGGTATCAACAGCTTTGTGACGGGAAATTTTGTGTTGCGGTAGCCGGAAGTGATTTCCACCGTGAAAAAGGTCTGGCGCTTGCACATACCTGGGTGCGGGCCGAATGTTGCGAACGTGAAGCCATTCTCAGTGCATTACAGGCTGGCCGAGCCTGGTTTCAGTGCGATGACATGGTGCTCGAAGAGTTTAGTGTCAGCGGGGCAGGGATTGGCGAGTCCACTTCCGGGCAGCAACTGGTGGTGAAACTTAAGACCGAGCCTGCGAACGAAATTCTACTCTATAGCAGCAGGGGCATCACAACGCTGGAAAGTGACAACGGAAATCTCTGCTGGTCCGGGGATTGTGCAGCGGAAGGTTTTGTTTTCCTGCGTATTAATCGCGAGGGTCATGCTCGTTTAATTACCAACCCTGTCTGGCTTAGATAAAAGGAATATCCAATGAAGAAGGATCGCCGTGTTATTCATGCTGTGTCGCATACCCACTGGGATCGCGAATGGTATTTCACTACCATCGATACCCAGGTGCTGGCAGTAAAAGCATTTACCGAACTGGTGGAGGCGTTAGAGGGGAACGAGCACTTTGACTACCATCTTGATGCACAAAGCTCCTTGCTGGTTGATTATTTGCAGATCAAACCGGAGATGACCGCACGGGTCAGGAAACTGGTGGCAGACAAGCGTTTGCTGGTCGGGCCGTGGTACACCCAGCCGGATTTGTTTGCTATTAGCACCGAGTCAATGTTCCGAAACTTGCGGATTGGTATCTACCATGCAAAGCAAGCTGGCTACTGCATGGATGTCCTTTATTTGCCTGACACTTTTGGCGCACATGCTCAAATTCCTCAGCTCGCTAGCGCATTTGGTCTGAATAATATTTTGATCCGCAGAGGTTATGACCGCGATTTGATGGGGCCGCCAGAGTTGATGTGGCAGGCCGCCAATGGCGAGCAAGTTAAAACGGTCGTGATGCCTTACGGTTACATGCTGGGGCATCCTGAGCGCGGGGCGCGATACCGCAATTTTGATATTAACCATTTTCATGTTGAAACCTTCCCGCTGCTGGAACGCATGAAACAGCTAAGCGATAGCGAACATCTGCTTTGCCCGATCGGTGGCGATCAGGTGAGCTGCGACAAGGATTTTGAAAAGCTGGTGGCGCAGGTGGGTTGTCACTCGGAGGATGACTGGCGGGTCAGTAACTACGAGGCTTTTATGGCCGCCATTGAGCCTGATTCACTGTCGATATACCAGGGCGAGTTTCGCAGCCCGCGTATGGCTCGGGTACACAAAAGTATCGGTTCTTCGCGTTATGACATTAAAAAGGCGAACTATGAGGCTGAGGCCTGTTTAATCACCCTTGTCGAACCGATGATTGCCCTGGCGCGGGCGAATGGTTTTCGCGTGCCGGAAGAGATGCTCGAAAAAGCGTGGCGGTTGCTTCTGGAATCTCATGCCCATGATAGTGCGGGTGGGTGTAATAGTGACGAAACCAATCGTGATGTTGTGCATCGTTGCCGCCAGGCGCAGCAGATTGGTGAAGCACTTTATAATTTGTGCGCGCGCTTGCTGTTGCAAAATCATGATCGCCAGAATACCTACCGTTTTTTACTCACCAATGGTACCAGTAGCCCGCGCATTTACAGCCGCGACCAGGTGTTAATCTCGGCCAGCGCCGCATTTTCCATTCTCGACAACGAAGGTGCCAGCGTACCGTTTGTCTTGCTGGATCAGCAGAAGATCAATCGCCCACGTCATGTGCTGTTAACGCCAGATGGTGAAGTCGAAACCTTGAGTAACGAGTTTTATTATCTTAATCGCATTGATATTCCTGATGTTGCCGTCCCGCCAACGGGTATGGCTCAGTTCAGACTGGAGAGCGCCACGGCGGATTCAATGATCACTATGCAGCCGCTAGCTCAGAGCGCTATTGAAAACAGTCGCTACAAACTCACCTGGCGGGAAGGAAATCTTGACCTGCTTGATAAATTCAGCGGCGACACCATTGAGCGGTTAATACGGCTGGCGGATATCGCGAACGATGGCGATTTATATGATTTCTCTCCGCTTGCTGGAGATGAAGAAAGGCTGTTTGACCAGTTTGAATGGCTCGGTGCCAGTCAGTGCGAACGCAAGCAGGAGCTGCGGTTATCTGCCACATTGCAACTGCCCGAAGCGATCAATTCGCAGCGAACAGAGAGAGTTTCGCAGCAGCGGCCAGTCGCCATTGAGCTGGTTGTGACAATGGAAGACGACGTAATACGCTTTGCGCTGGCGGTTGATAATCAGGTGCGCGAGCATCGTATGCAGGTACTGATTAACACCGGTAAGGCGATCACTTCCGTGAAAGCCGACATGCCGTTCGGCTGGATTGAGCGGCATAACCAGAACATCACCTCAGCTTCAGGCTATACAGAAATGCCAGTGGATACGGAGCCTTTTATGCACTGGCTCAGCGCCCACGAGGATTACCACGTGTATGCCCGTGGTCTGAAAGAGTACGAATATAGCGGGTCAGATCTGCGATTGACGTTGTTCAGAGGGGCGGGTTTTGTGGGGAAAGACGATCTGCTATATCGGCCAGGGCGCGCTTCCGGGCATGTGCTTGCGGCACCGGAGGCGAATTTGACCGGTTGGCTACATTTCGAATTTGCGCTTAGCCTTGGGAAAAGAAGTGCCGCTGCGGTGGTTATCAGCCAGCAAAAGTACAGTTTCAATGCTTTGCTCTGGCAGTGGCAGGAGGAAGAGAAGCACCTTCATCGGCTGGATAATTTCGATATGGAAATAACCCAAAAGCCGGTCACCGTCTGGAGCCTGATTGATGAGATTCCTCAAGGGCTGGTGTGGAGTGGAACAGACGTGTTGTACGGTAAAACCCTGCTACGGTTCTGTAATCCCGCTGCGCAACCGATAGACATTCCGCAATGCTGGAAGTCATTGTTGTGTAACGCACTGGGAGAACCGATTAACAAGGACAGGCTCACGGCTTTTGATCATCTGACGCTACGCCTGGCGAACACCGAGGCTCAAAGCTGTTAGCGCTAGAGTGTCATTTTCCATGCCTGAATAGCGGCAATACGGCGACGCGTTAACTCATCGCGGATCGCCGGGCCGCTAAAACCAGCATCAATGACCTCTTTGTTGGTGACGCTTTGTGCTGCAACCCAGGCCGCACGCAGCAATCTGCCCTGAGGATAGTCATTGGCTTCAAAACCTGTGCGCCCGCGGGCATCCGCTTCGCTGGTTAAAGCGACTTGCTCAATGCGCTGCGGTTTGCGCCAGGCATCAATGGCATCGAATAACTTGATGATGGTTTTTGGCTGTAAAATAGCGAAGGTGTGAATCAGGTCGTGGTATTCAGCGACCAGTTTGGCAAGGTCGCGAATTTCATTAGGCACACGCATTCGCTGGCACATTCGTTCGACGAGTTTTACCCCCGCCGGGCCATGCCCGTGATGACGCGGCCAGAACTCTTTTGGTGTCAGCCCTTTCCCCAGATCGTGGCATAAGGTGGCAAAGCGTACATCGACTTCAGGGCTGAGTTGCGCGGCAATCGCCAGCGTCATCAAAACGTGAATGCCGGTGTCGATTTCCGGGTGCCATTTTTCTGGCGCAGGGACACCAAACAGCGCATCAATTTCTGGAAACAGAATTTTCAGTGCGCCGCATTTGCGCAGTACATCGAAATACACTTGTGGATTGCGGGTGGTGAGCGCATTTTCTGTTTCTTTCCAGACGCGTTCCGGTGTCAGATGCTCAAGCTCGCCATTGGCGGCCATCGACGACATCAATGCCATGGTTTCAGGAGCAATCTGGAAATTTAGGTGAGCGTAACGTGCAGCAAAACGCGCGACGCGTAAAACACGTAGCGGGTCTTCATTAAAAGCGGGAGAGACATGGCGCAGCAGGCGTTTTTCGATATCGACACGCCCGTTATATGGGTCGATAAACTCGCCGTGTTCGTCCTGTGCAATGGCATTGATGGTGAGATCACGGCGCAGTAAATCTTGCTCAAGCGTGACATCAGGCGCGGCGTAGCAGGTGAAACCTGTGTAACCCTGGCCTGATTTTCGCTCGGTGCGCGCTAATGCGTACTCTTCACGCGATTGGGGATGCAGAAACACCGGGAAATCTTTGCCCACCTGCTGATAACCCGCATCGAGCATTTCTTGTGGAGTTGCCCCCACAACCACCCAATCTTTATCTTTGACCGGTAATCTCAACAACCCATCGCGTACTGCACCACCGACCAGATAAATCTTCACGCTTCAATGCCCCTGCATCTGTTAACCAATTACGATAATACCTAAGTGTAGGATACAGGGATGGCGATCAGTTCATCCAGCGATCTTTCTTCTTCCGGCTTGGAATCATGTGTGGCAGTAACAGGCCAAGCAGCAAGCCGAAACCTGCAACACCGCCGCCGTACATAAACCATTGCATGATGATGGCGCGTTGCTTGTCGTCCAATTGAACATTCGCGGCTTCAACTTTTTTCTTCGCGACGATCAATTGGTTTTTAAGTTCTTGATTTTCATCTTTTAGACCGGTGATAACGCTGTCGCTCTGCGCGACTTTCTGCTGCATATCAGCAGTACGCTGATTCCAGGTGGTGTCGATATTAGTCAACTTGTCCGTCAGCGTTTTAACCTGGTTTTCCAGGTCTGGCACTCGAATACGCAGGCTTGGCGTGGTGCTCAGTTGCGCCAGAGGAATCCAGGATGTACGGCCATTGCTATCGCGCACCTGACCGTATTTGCTTTCTTCATTGCTCTGCAACAGAGTCACTTCTTCCCCGGCATTGACGGTGCCAAGTAAGCGATAATTGTCCCCAGGGCCACTACGTACCCAGGTATTTAGTTCGTCCGATACGTAACGTTTTTCTTCGGCATGAGCCACAACGGAAACGCTAAGAGAAAGCAAAGTAAGGCAAATTAGGCGGAATTTGTGCATGATTTCGTCGTTATTGTCATAAATAGTGGAACGATAGTAGTGGCATCAGTCTGACGGTGCAATCCGTAAACCTGAATGAGAATCATCCTGGTGTTAATTTGACCACTTACTCGCGATTAGTGGCCCGTCGAAATACGCGCCACTCATGGTAATTTGGTGAAAAATATTATCTACTGACCACCAGTTAAAGATTAAGTTCGCCGGGTGTAAACCCGATGTGACCCAAATAAAAGTAAAAAGACGATGACCCAAGAAATCGAGCTCAAATTTATTGTTAATCCAGCTGAACTGGATTCCATTCGTAACACTTTAAATTCGCTGGAAAGCCAGCACAGCGAACCTCGCCAGTTGCTCAATATCTACTATGAAACTGCCGATAACCAACTGCGCCGTCATGATATGGGGCTGCGTATCCGTGGCGATAACGGCCACTATGAAATGACGATGAAAATCGCGGGACGTGTCATTGGCGGGCTGCATCAACGCCCGGAATACAACGTTGAGCTGACATCACCGGAACTGGCACTTGCGCTGTTGCCGGCAGAAGTCTGGCCGGAAGGTATTTCCCCTGACGAAATTCAGTCACAGCTTAATCCTTTATTCAGCACTGATTTTGCCCGTGAAAAATGGGTCGTTACGCACGGTAACAGCCGTATCGAACTGGCGCTGGATTTAGGTGAAGTGAAAGCGGGCGAACAGGTTGAACCTTTATGTGAGCTGGAGCTTGAGCTGCTGGAAGGCGAAACGTCGGATGTGCTGGCTTTTGCTAAACAACTGGTTGCACAACCGGGTATACGGCAGGGTAGCTTGAGCAAAGCCGCGCGTGGATACCATCTGGCACAGGGAAATGTGGACCGCGAAATTAAGCCGTTAACCGTATTGCGAGTGGCACCGAAAGCAACAGTAGAGCAAGGTCTGGAAGGCTCTCTGGAGCTGGCGCTTTCCCACTGGCAATACCACGAAGAACTGTGGTTGCGTGGCAACGGCAAAGCGAAAGCTCAGGTGTTGGAAGCGGTTGGCCTTGTGCGACACGCACTGGCACTGTTCGGCGGCATCGTTCCACGCAAAGCAAGTACAGAACTGCGTGAATTGCTGGCAACCTACGAAGCGATGCTTCCACAAGAACTGAAAGCAACTGAACTGGCATTCAGCGAACAAAGCAGCCAGGCCAAACTGGCGCTAACTGAATGGCTGGTTGGGCGTCAGTGGCAGAAATTTAGCGACGACAAAGCCAATGTCAAACTGGCCGGTTCGTTTAAGCGCTTTGCGGATACCCATCTTTCGCGTCATGCCGCAGAACTGAAAGAAACTTTCCAGCGTCCATTGGGCGATAGCTATGCTGATCAGTTGCCGCGTCTGGCACGTGAAACTGGCTCCATTCGCCTGCTGGCAGGCGTTTATGACGATGCGAAAACGCAACCGTGGCTGGATAACTGGCAAGGGTTGCGTCATGCCATTGTGACTCGCCAACAAGTCGAAATTGAACATTACCGTAATGAAGCGATCTCGCAGGCTCCTTTCTGGTTGCATAGCGGGAAGTAACTTTACCCATTATTTAGAGCATATCGTTTGTAAGGGACACACCCATGATGTCGCAAGCGCCACTTTTACAGCAGCATATGCAGGCGGCGCTGGCGCGTCTGCCACAGGATATTGACCGCCAGACGCTAAGCCACGAGGCTCAAGCTGTGTTGGCGTTTAGTGATTTTGTTTGTGACAGCATGGCGGCTTATCCCGCATGGATGGCGGAGCTGGAACAGTCCCCTCCGCTTGCCGACGAATGGCAGAACTATGCCGCCTGGCTGCAGGAAGAATTGCAGCACGTTGATAGCGAACCTACGCTAATGACCGCGCTGCGTCTTTTCCGCCGCCGTATCATGGTGAGAATTGCCTGGGCGCAAACACTGCAACAAGTCCCTACCGAAAGCTCTCTCCAGCAATTAAGTGTATTGGCCGAAACGTTAATTATTGCCGCTCGTGACTGGTTGTATGCCGCGTGCTGCCGCGAGTGGGGCACACCCTGTAATCAGGCGGGAGTCGCTCAGCCGCTGATGATTCTCGGCATGGGTAAACTGGGCGGGGGGGAGCTTAATTTTTCCTCCGATATCGACCTGATTTTTGCCTGGCCAGAAAACGGCTCGACACAGGGCGGACGGCGGGAACTCGATAACGCACAGTTCTTTACTCGCCTGGGTCAGCGGCTGATTAAAGTCCTCGACCAGCCAACACAAGACGGCTTTGTTTACCGTGTTGACATGCGCCTGCGTCCGTTTGGCGACAGTGGCCCGTTGGTGGTGAGCTATGCCGCGTTAGAGGACTATTACCAGGAACAGGGCCGCGATTGGGAACGCTACGCGATGGTCAAAGCCCGAATCATGGGCGATACCGACGACGCATGGAGCCAGGAACTGCGCAATATGCTGCGGCCGTTTATCTTCCGTCGCTATATCGACTTCAGCGTTATTCAGTCTCTGCGAAATATGAAAGGAATGATCGCCCGCGAAGTGCGACGCCGTGGGCTGACCGATAACATTAAACTCGGTGCTGGCGGCATTCGTGAAACCGAGTTTATCGTCCAGGTCTTCCAGCTGATTCGCGGTGGCCGTGAGCCTGCTTTACAGTCCCGTTCATTATTGCCGACCCTTGAAGCTATCCAGCAATTACATCTGCTGCCCGAATCTGATGCGGTTAAATTGAATGCGGCCTATTTATATCTGCGTCGCCTCGAAAATCTGTTGCAGAGCATCAATGACGAGCAGACTCAAACCTTGCCTGGTGATGATTTAAACCAGGCTCGCCTGGCGTGGGGCATGAACGCGCAGAATTGGGATTCTCTGCAAGAAACCCTGCAACAGCATATGAATGCCGTGCGGCAGGTATTTAACGAATTGATTGGCGACGATGAACCGGAACCCGGTGAAGATAAGCTCGCCGAAGCGTGGCGCGAACTGTGGCAGGATGCGCTGGATGCTGATGCCAATACGCCAGTGCTGGAGCATTTAACGCCGGAAGCGCGTAGCGAAGTGTTACGTCTGGTGAGTGATTTTCGCCAGGACACTGACAAACGCACCATTGGCCCGCGTGGCCGCCAGGTGCTGGATCAGCTCATGCCGCGTTTGCTGTGTGAAGCTTGTTCGCGCCACGACGCGCCACTGCCATTATCACGCCTGACGCCGCTGCTGCTCGGCATTGTCACGCGTACCACCTATCTTGAGCTGCTGACGGAATATCCTGGAGCACTGAAGCATTTGATCACGCTGTGTGCGGCATCACCGATGATTGCCAGCCAACTGGCGCGTTATCCGTTGCTGCTCGACGAACTACTCGACCCGAACACGCTTTATCAACCGACCGCGACGGACGCTTATCGTGACGAGCTACGCCAGTATTTACTGCGCGTGCCTGAAGACGATGAAGAGCAGCAACTGGAAGCATTGCGTCAGTTTAAGCAGGCTCAGCTGTTACGTGTGGCGGCGGCTGACATTACCGGTACATTGCCGGTGATGAAAGTCAGTGACCATCTGACCTGGCTTGCTGAAGCGATGATTGACGCGGTTGTTCAGCAGGCCTGGGCGCAAATGGTCTTGCGATACGGCCAGCCAAAACACTTACAGAACCGTGAAGGGCGTGGTTTCGCGGTCGTCGGCTACGGCAAACTCGGTGGCTGGGAACTGGGTTATAGCTCTGATTTGGACCTGGTATTCCTGCATGACTGCCCGTCGGATGTGATGACGGATGGTGAGCGTGAAATCGATGGCCGCCAGTTCTATTTGCGCCTCGCACAGCGTGTGATGCACTTGTTCAGCACCCGGACGTCATCAGGCATTTTGTATGAAGTGGATGCGCGTTTACGCCCGTCTGGTGCGGCTGGCATGCTGGTAACGACTGCCGAAGCCTTTGCTGATTATCAGCAAAATGAAGCCTGGACCTGGGAGCATCAGGCTCTGGTTCGCGCGCGTATTGTGTATGGTGACCCGCAGTTGCAGCGGGAGTTTGATGCCATCCGCCGCAATATTTTGTGCCTTGGGCGTGAAAGCGAAAAACTACAAACTGAAGTACGAGAAATGCGTGAAAAAATGCGTGCGCATTTGGGTGGGAAAAATATCGAACGCTTTGATATTAAAGCTGATGAAGGTGGTATCACCGATATCGAATTTATCACTCAATACCTGGTTTTACGTTATGCGGCGCAGGCCCCAAAACTGACACGTTGGTCAGACAATGTGCGCATTCTGGAATTAATGGCGCAAAACGACATCATGAGTGATGACGAAGCGAAAGCGCTGACGCATGCTTATGTCACGTTGCGCGATGAACTCCATCACCTGGCATTGCAGGAACTGCCCGGGAATGTGGCAATGGATACTTTCACTCAAGAACGCGAGCAGGTACTACAAAGCTGGCTTACGTGGCTGAGTGAGCCGCAAACATGCGCTTAACACTAATTGTGATATTATCCGCGACAAAATTTTATCCCTCTCTGGAGAGTCAGGAATGAAAGTAACGCTGCCCGAATACAGCCGTGCAGGCGTCATGGTAGTTGGTGATGTGATGCTGGATCGCTACTGGTATGGCCCTACAAGCCGCATTTCCCCGGAAGCTCCGGTGCCAGTGGTGAAAGTCGACAACATTGAAGAACGGCCTGGTGGTGCGGCAAACGTGGCAATGAACATTGCCTCGTTAGGCGCAAATTCTCGCCTGGTTGGCCTGACAGGGATCGATGATGCCGCGCGTGCGCTCAGCCAAACGCTGGCTGGCGTGAACGTTAAATGCGATTTTGTTTCCGTGCCGACACACCCGACAATCACCAAACTGCGTGTACTTTCCCGTAACCAGCAACTGATTCGCCTCGACTTTGAAGAAGGCTTCGAAGGTGTTGACCCAGAACCGATTCATGAACGCATTAGCCAGGCTTTGCCGCATATTGGCGCGCTGGTGCTGTCTGACTATGCAAAAGGTGCCTTGGCAAGTGTTCAGCACATGATTAGCCTTGCGCGAGCAGCCAAAGTGCCAGTGCTTATCGATCCAAAAGGTACTGACTTTAATCGCTATCGTGGTGCAACACTGCTGACGCCAAATCTCTCTGAATTTGAAGCGGTTGTTGGTAAGTGCAAGAATGACGAAGAGCTGGTGGAGCGCGGCATGAAACTTATCGCGGAATACGATTTTTCCGCGTTGCTGATCACCCGTTCTGAACATGGCATGACGCTGTTACAGCCGGGTATCGAGCCATTCCATCTGCCGACTCAGGCGCAAGAAGTTTACGATGTGACCGGTGCTGGTGATACGGTAATTGGCGTGTTGGCGGCAACCCTTGCCGCAGGCAACACCCTGGAAGAAGCGTGCTACTTTGCGAATGCAGCCGCAGGCGTGGTGGTCGGTAAACTGGGTACTTCTACCGTTTCCCCAATTGAACTGGAAAATGCTGTGCGTGGCCGTGCCGATTCAGGTTTTGGTGTAATGACCGAAGCTGAACTGAAAGTAGCGGTGGCGACGGCGCGCAAACGTGGTGAGAAAGTCGTCATGACCAATGGTGTGTTCGACATTCTTCACGCCGGCCATGTTTCGTATCTGGCCAACGCCCGTAAGTTGGGTGATCGCCTGATTGTTGCAGTAAATAGTGATGCTTCAACTAAACGCCTGAAAGGGGAGACCCGTCCGGTGAATCCGCAGGATCAACGTATGATCGTGTTGGGTGCACTGGAAGCCGTGGATTGGGTAGTGTTGTTTGAAGAAGACACACCACAACGCTTAATTGGGCAGATTTTGCCAGATTTGTTGGTTAAAGGCGGTGATTACAAACCGGATGATATTGCCGGGAGTAAAGAAGTCTGGGCCAATGGCGGTGAAGTGATGGTGCTGAACTTTGAAGATGGGTGTTCAACCACCAACATTATTAAGAAGATTCAGGAAAATAGTTAAATAAATTGCCAGCCTTGCATAGAGCATGGGCTGGCAATTTTAACTGCAATATTAATGGCCTGATTTACCTGGCGTGGTATCAATAAACGGTAACGTGCCAGAAGGTAATACGGTTGTTGGTAATACACCGTTCCAGCGTTCGGCTTTGGTCAGTTCAATCAGGTTTTGATTACTGGCTAACGCGTCGGCGCGAGCTTTAATTGCTTCGGCTTCTGCCTGGCCGCGCAAACGAGTCGCTTCGGCTTCTGCTTTGGCGTTGGCTAATTGGGCATCAGCTTCTGCCTGAGCCTGAGTGACACGGATTTGGGCCTGAACCTGTTCGGTCGCCAATTCTTGTTCCCGTGTTTTAACCTGAACTTCAGCCGTCATTCTGGCCTCTACCGCTTTTTCATATACATCACTGAAATCGATATTTTCCACCTGAACGCTATCAATAATAATCGGACCAATAACATTTTTCTTAATAGCGTTGGAAATATCGTTAACCAATTGCAAGCGGTGCTGTACAGCATCAACCGCAGTATAACCGCCAAAGACATTCTCAACCTGAGTAGGGACCTGGCGGCTGATTAGACGATCATTGAGAGAAGATACATTTTGATACTGGCTATAGACTTTCGTGACATCCGATGGTGGAACATGCCAGGAAACGGAAACTTTAAGTGTCGCAGATTGCTGGTCTTTACTGTAAGCCTGTAATGAATCATAAACGGTGACCTGGCTTTGAACGGAAATGATTTTTACGCTTTCAATAAACGGGATTTTGAACGACAAGCCTGGGTCAATAGCTTCGACTACCGCGCCGTTACGTAATAAAACACCACGTTCCGTTTCATCAATGGTGTACCACGACCCTAATAGTGAGCCTAAAATAACGAAGGCCGCCACTGCACCACCTACTATTTTTATTTTCGAGCCAGTTCCATTTTTTAAATCAGGAATAAGTTGGTTTATCATTTTAACTTCCACTGTAGATGGGCTGAATATGGCATGATGAAATGCTTTTTTGTGTGCTAATTTAAGTGTTGATGCAGGTGTGGAAATGTATGAAAAATAAAACCTTAAATCAATGAGTGATGAAAATAGCTATTTCAGATGTGGAGGTTATTGTTTTTTAAAACAATACGTTGCTTTTTTTGTATGTTTTAATAAGTATTATTTCGGATTATTCGGAGGTGAAATATCTGACAATAAAATCTAAAGATATTTATTTAATATATGTAGGTAGGGCGATATATTAAGACTCTCCTGCGAACAGGAGAGTAGTGTTATTCATTATTCTTGCGATTCTGTCGGCGGAGTCACAACAGGCGCCTGAACGCTACGATTTTCCAGTTCGGTTAAACGTTGTTCCAGCAAAGCCAGTTTTTCTCTGGTGCGTAACAGTACTTGAGTCTGTACATCAAACTCTTCACGGCTAACGAGATCCAGACGGGTTAATTGAGATTGCAGAACCTGGCGTACTTTTTTCTCAACATCATCCCCGAACTCACGAATCCCTTTCGGCATTGACTCGTGGACCTGGCGTGCGATCTGTTCAATTTTTTTCGGGTCAATCATAGTGGCTTCCATAATCTTACGGGATTGTCTTGCGCGATTAACACTAATTGTAATGCCTGTGAGGCCGGTTAGAAACCCGAAATGTTCTAAGGTTTGGCGTTGCCAGAGAAAATCATCGGCGTTATAGTAAGTCTGCTTATTCTCAGGGCGGGGTGTAACTCCCCACCGGCGGTAAATCAGTGAACGCTGAAAGCCCGCGAGCGCTCCAGAGCAATCTGGAGGTCAGCAGATCCGGTGTAATTCCGGAGCCGACGGTTATAGTCCGGATGGGAGAGAGTAACGACTAAGCTCAAGCTTTAGTAAGCTTGCACACGTTATTTTTTTAGCTCCTAAGACTGCCCTGATTCTGGTAACCATAATTTTAATGAGGTTTTTTTACCATGAATCAGACGCTCCTTTCTGCATTTGGCACTCCTTCCCAGCGCGTGGAACATGCTCTTGAAGCATTACGCGAAGGTCGTGGGGTAATGGTTCTTGACGATGAAGATCGCGAGAACGAAGGCGACATGATTTTCCCAGCCGAAACCATGACCGTTGAGCAAATGGCTCTGACCATTCGCCACGGTAGCGGTATTGTTTGCCTGTGCCTGACTGAAGAACGCCGTAAACAACTCGAATTGCCAATGATGGTTGAGAACAACACCAGTGCTTATGGCACAGGGTTTACTGTGACTATCGAAGCCGCAAAAGGCGTGACCACCGGTGTTTCTGCCGCAGACCGTATTACCACGGTGCGTGCCGCGATTGCTGATGGCGCAACACCAAGTGACCTGAACCGCCCGGGCCACGTGTTCCCGTTGCGCGCTCAACCGGGTGGCGTGTTAACCCGTGGTGGCCACACAGAAGCCACTATCGATTTGGTGACACTGGCAGGCTTCAAACCTGCAGGTGTGTTGTGTGAATTGACCAACGATGATGGCACCATGGCGCGCGCGCCTGAATGCATCACCTTTGCACGTGAACACAATATGGCTGTGGTGACAATTGAAGATCTGGTGGAATACCGTCAGACTCACGAACGCAAAGCCAGCTAAAATGCAAAAAGCCCGGTGATTAAACCGGGCTTCTCCTCAACCAATGCCGCTGGTTTGCAGCAGCGTCAGACTAAACCCCATCACCGCCATACCGCAAAGCACGCCATAACTTGGGTTGTTATGGGGATCAATTTCTTTGGCAAGCGGCATCAGTTCATCAACCGATAACGCCACCATAATCCCTGCGACGGCAGCCATGATAGCCGCCATGATGACTGGCGACACCATTGTGCCCAGAATCAGCCAGGCCAGCACACCACCAAGAATTTCGGCAAGACCCGAAATCCCTGCCCAGAAAATAGCTTTGCGTTTCGATCCCGTTGCCGCGTACACCGGGCCTGCAACCGCTAATCCTTCTGGGATGTTGTGCAACGCAACGGCGAGCGCAATCCCCATTCCTAACTCCAGGTTACTGCTTGCCGTCACAAATGTCGCAACACCTTCCGGGAAGTTATGCAGACTAATGCCGAGGGTCAGTAGCAACGCGGTACGCCGTAAATTGCGAGGCTGCGGTTTACTGTCCATTAAATCTTGCGGATGTGCATGGGGTAGGGCGCGGTCAAGAGCGAAATAGCCTAACAAACCCAACATAAACATGCCGTAACCTAAAACGGGTGACATTCCTTGTGTGTGAAGTGCTGCGGGTAACATCTCCATTAACGAGATAAGCAGCATAATTCCCGCTGCAAAACCGAGAGAAAATGCCAGCACACGGTTTGAAGGTTTCTGGCCGATAACGCCAAGAAAGGCACCTATAAAAGTGGCTCCCCCTGCTAACAGGGTCAGAATCAAGGGTACTGACATTCATTGCTCCTTTTGATAATGATTCTCATTTATATTAATGGGCGGTGTGATAAAAATCGAGAGCCAGATGGGAAGCTTTACACATCGCTTACATTCAAATTTCCTGAAGATCTTCATCATGCTTATCTGAGTTCTTCATTGTGTAAAAGCGCGTACTGTAGTTTTCATAAACTGAATGACCTGATTAAAGGACACACCATGACAACTCAACGAATGCCTGCGCTATTCCTCGGACACGGTAGCCCAATGAACGTGCTGGAAGATAATCACTATACCCAAGCCTGGCGTCATTTGGGAGAAACCTTGCCGCGGCCAAAAGCTATTGTGGTGGTCTCAGCGCATTGGTTCACTAAAGGCACGGGTGTCACCGCGATGGAAACACCAAAAACTATTCATGACTTCGGTGGTTTCCCACAAGCGTTATATGACACGCATTACCCGGCACCGGGTTCGCCTGAACTGGCGCAGCAGTTAGTTGATCTTCTGGCACCTGTCCCAGTAATGCAGGATAAAGAAGCCTGGGGGTTTGACCATGGCTCCTGGGGTGTATTGATCAAGATGTACCCCAATGCTGATATCCCGATGGTGCAACTGAGTATCGACAGCACGAAACCAGCAGCCTGGCATTTCGAGATGGGTCGAAAACTGGCAACACTGCGCGATCAAGGCATCATGCTGATTGCCAGTGGCAACGTGGTTCATAACCTGAGAACCGCACGCTGGCACGGCGAAAACACACCATATCCATGGGCTGAGTCGTTTAACCAATACGTTAAAGACAACCTCACATGGCTTGGGCCGGTCGACGAGCACCCGCTGGTGAACTTCTTAGATCATGAAGGCGGATCGTTATCTAACCCAACGCCGGATCACTACCTGCCGTTGTTGTATGTTCTGGGAGCGTGGGATGGTAAAGAGCCGATTACGTTACCTGTAGACGGCATAGAGATGGGATCGTTGAGTATGCTTTCGGTACAAATCGGCTGATATGTTTCTCCCTCTCCTTTAGGAAGAGGGAGAAACAATTATTCTACGAACACATGCGGATAGAAGCGTGAAAGATCCTGGGTGATTAACTCGCGATCTTCACGAATACCAATACCTGCAGGTTGATCGTTGATAAGCCAACTGCCGATCAGCACATAACTGTCGCCAAATTTTGGTAACTGATAGAACTGCTGGACGATCATCCCTTCTTCACCGTAAGGGCCATCGACACGGGCAATTTCTTCGCCGTTTTCGATGATCTTCACATTCGCACCTTCGCGAGAGAAGATTGGCTTTACCACGTATTTATCCATCGGTGGATAGTTATCTTCGGCAAAATATGAAGGTAGCAGATTTGGATGATCCGGGAACATTTCCCACAGCATTGGGAGCAATGCTTTGTTGGAGATAATGCTTTTCCAGGCCGGTTCCAGCCAGCGTACACCCGCATCTTCCAGCTTGGTGGAGAACATCTCACGCAGCATGAACTCCCACGGGTACAGTTTGAACAGGTTGCTAATCACCTGATCCTGCAGATCGGTAAACTGGCCTTTTTCGCCCAGACCGATATCTTCCATGTAGACGAATTCGCTCGCCACTTCGGCTTCAGCCGCACAGTCTTGTAGATACTGAACGGTCCCGCGATCTTCTTCTGTGTCCTGGCAGCAAGCAAAATGAACCAGATTGAAACCGTGTTGCTGTTTCAGCTCAGCAAAACGCTCAATGATCTTCTCTTGCAGGCTGTTGAACTGATCGCTTTCTGCTGGCAGGTTACCGGCCTGGATCTGATCTTCCAGCCAGATCCACTGGAAGAACGCCGCTTCGTATAAAGAAGTCGGCGTGTCGGCGTTGTTTTCCAGCAACTTGGGTTCACCTACGCCATCCCACGCGATATCCAGGCGTGAGTAAAGTGACGGCTGTTGCGTGCGCCATGACTGACGCACAAATTCCCAGGTGTGTTTAGGAATGCGGAATTTAGCCAGCAGTTCATCGCTGCTCACGACTTTTTCCACTACCTTCAGGCACATTTGATGTAATTCAGCGGTGACCTCTTCCAGGCGTTCTACCTGCGGAAGCGTCAGCTTGTAATATGCGTTTTCACACCAGTACGGCTCGCCGTACATGGTGTGAAAATTGAAACCGTATTCTGTGGCTTTCTCGCGCCAGTCCGGGCGCTCAGTAATCGCGATTCTTTCCATAATTTCTTAGCCACCCATGGAACGAGAAGAACCTGTTGCGCTGCTACTGCGCTGCATAGTCGATTGTTTAGCCACTGAGTCACCGAAACCGCCGCGTGTCACAGTGCTGGTGGTGGCAGGTTTAGGTGCCATTGCCGTTTTCGGTACGGTTGTCGTACGGCCTGGTGTCGCGGCACCATAGCTCTTACCGCTGGCATCGGCATATTTACCGTAAGCAGGGCTTGCAGGGTTCTTCGAAGTAAACAGAGGTTGCTGCGCAAAGCCCGCCCCGCCGCCCATCAATCGGCCCATCATGTAACCGGCCATCAATGGCATCCAGAAACTGCCGCTTTGCTGTGGTTGTGCCTGAGCTTGCTCACCTGCCACGCTGGCTTGAGCTGGTGCTTGCTGGCATTGGCCTTCACCAAACTCAGCGATACATTCTTCACGTGAGGCGTATTTTGGCGCTGTACGTTCTGCTTCTTTTAGTGCGTTGTTAAAGGAAGTCGTACATTCTGCACTTTTGCCAGGGTTGGCTTGCGAACAGTCATCCGCATTTTGATACATGGAGACTGTTTCGTCATTTTGTTCGCAACCGGCTAGCATAAACACAGCGGTAACAGCCAATGCGACTGGCGTCAAATGGCGGGCGTTCCAGCTTTTGCGGAACGATGCGTGGTTTATGATTTTTGTCCGTTTCATTTATCTGTCCTGAGCCCAGTGGTTATGGTGCTTAGGATAGGGGATGAATGGTTGAAATTAAAGCGATGACGGATGTTTGAAGGGAGATCTTTACTCTGCCTTACGTTCGCATGCGTAAGTTGTGATGGGGGCATGTTGCCACACCCCCAAAATATCTGATCAGTTGCCGAATGGGTTAGCTGATTTGCTGCTAGTCGCAGAAGCTGGAGTCGCTTGTGCTGGTGTTGTAGCAGTCGTTGCTTCGCTATCCGCTGTATAACCATCCGCGCGAGCATTTTGGTCTGGCGTTTCTGGAGCCACGCTGTCAGCCGTGGTTGGTACTGGTTTACCCAGTGTTGCATTCAACGCTACAAGATCCTGTTCGTTAAGCGTACCCAGTGCTGATTTAATATTCAGCTGGTTGATTAGGTAGTTATAACGAGCGCTGGAGAGCTGTTGCTTGGCGTTATACAGCGTCGTGGTCGCATCTAACACATCAACGATGGTACGAGTACCGACGGAATAGCCTGCTTCCATGGCATCCAGGGAGCTTTGTGCAGACACAACCGCTTGTTTATAAGCGTTGATGGTACTGATGGACGCATTAACGTTGTTGAACGAAGAGCGAACTGTTTGCACTACGCTACGATGCGCGCTTTCAAGCTGCTCACTTGCGCCAACAAAGTTGTATTGCGCTTGTTTCACTTGAGAGTTAACAGAACCGCCAGTGTACAGTGGCAAGGAGAAGTTCAGGCCGATTTTATTCTGGCCCATATCGCTGTCGTTGTACTGAGAACTATTGGTTTTAGAACCACTGTAGCTGGTATCGGAAACACCAGTAGAAGCGGTCAAACCCACGGTTGGCATGTGGCCGGTTTCTGCGTAGCGAATTTGCTCGCGAGCCAGGTCCTGAGACAGACGTGCTTGCAACAATGCCAGGTTACGTTTTTCCGCTTCTTTCAGCAGATTATTCACGCCATCCGGTTTGTTGGTTTTGAAGCCGTCTACATTCAGTGATGCCAAAGATGGATAGTAATTACCGGTCACCTGGCGCAGCGTTTCTACCGCGTTATCCAGATTGTTTCGTGCAGTGACTTCGTTTGCTAATACGTTATCGTATTGCGCACGGGCGTTCTGTACATCGGTAATGGCGACCAGGCCAACGTTAAAGCGCTGAGTGGTTTGATCCAACTGACGATAAATAGCCTGTTTCTGTGCTTCAGTGAAGGACAGTGCATCAATCGCACTCAATACATTAAAGTAGGCTGTTGCAGTATTCAGAATCAGTGTTTGTTGGTCTGTCTGATAAGTGACATCTTGAATACCGGCTGATTTCTCTTGCAGGGTAAGCGCACGCCATTTCGACATATCAAAAATGGTTTGCGTCAATTGCAAAGAGGCACTCGCTGCCCTGGAGTCGATGCCATTCGCATCGCTAAAACCATTGGTGTATTCATAATCAGCACCAAGGCCAAGTTGTGGCAGTAACGGGCTACGTGCTTCGTTAATTTTTTCGAATGCGGCATCACGGTCAGCAGCGGATTTGCGCAAGTCCGGGTTGCTTAAACGTGCCTGCTGATAAACCTGCATCAGGTTTTCTGCCTGGCTCATGGCACTGAAACCCGTTAGGCTCAGACCGATAAGAATTGGGAGCAGTTTCTTCATTTGCATTCCTTGTTGTGAAGCAAAAAATTATTTGTAAGCGCTGACAAGAGCCGGAAATGATCGTCGATTTTAGCAGAGTCCGCCAGCTCAGGTGCTTGGCGTAATGTGCCATTGACTCTTAATTTTCATCAATCTATCACATAGGAAATGAAACGGCAGTCAAACTGGCTTGAAATTACTCATTTCATAACCATCAAAATCAGGAACCCATCATGACTAAGCAAAACAGTCAACTCGTCACATTAGCCAAAAACGATGTTGAAATTATTGCACGGGAAACGCTTTATAGCGGTTTTTTTTCTCTGGATCTTTATCGCTTCCGCCATCGCTTGTTTAATGGCGAAATGAGTGGCGAAATTTGCCGTGAAATTTTAGAACGCGGGCACGCCGCAGTACTGCTACCCTATGACCCTGTGCGAGACGAAGTTGTCTTAATTGAACAGATTCGGATTGCCGCGTACGACACCAGTGAAAGCCCGTGGCTGCTCGAACTTGTTGCGGGAATGATTGAAGAAGGTGAAAGCGTCGAGGACGTTGCGCGTCGTGAAGCAACTGAAGAAGCTGGAGTGATTGTCGGTCGCACCAAACCGGTTATCAACTACCTGGCAAGTCCTGGGGGGACCAGCGAGCGTTTATCGATCCTGGTTGGGGAAGTCGACGCTACCACCGCGAATGGCATACATGGTCTGGCAGATGAAAACGAAGACATCCGTGTTCATGTCGTGAGCCGGGAACAGGCTTATCAGTTAGTAGAAGAAGGGAAAATCGACAACGCGGCTTCAGTCATTGCACTGCTTTGGCTGCAATTGCATCATGAGAAATTAAGAGAAGAGTGGAATCGATAAATATGAAGCGCTATACACCTGACTTCCCTGAAATGATGCGCCTGTGCGAAACCAATTTCGCGCAACTCCGACGCTTGCTTCCTCGTCATGACGAAGTGGGTGAAAAAGTCACTTATCAGGTAAGTAGCGCTCAATATCGACTCTCTATCCTTGAGTCGACACGTTACACGACACTAGTACAAATCGAACAAACTGTTCCGGCGATAAGCTACTGGAGCTTACCGTCGATGTCGGTCAGGCTTTATCATGACGCCATGGTCGCGGAAGTGTGTTCAAGTCAGCAGATCTTTCGTTTCAAAGCACGGTATGATTATCCTAATAAAAAGTTGCATCAACGCGACGAAAAGCATCAAATTAATCAGTTTCTAGCCGATTGGCTGCGGTATTGTTTAGCGCATGGAGCGATGGCGGTTCCGGTTTGTTAGTGAGGGTGAAACCTAAGGACACCATTTGGAAAGCCTGTTAAATCTTCCTGTGGCCGGTGGGGGCCAGATCAGGATCTTGCAAATTACCGATACCCACCTGTTCTCTGGAAAGAACGAAACGCTGCTTGGTATCAATACCTGGATGAGCTATCAGGCTGTTATTGCCGCCATCCTCGCCGAGCAGCGTCAGTATGACCTAATTGTAGCTACTGGGGATTTAGCCCAGGATCACAGTGCGCAGGCCTACCAGCATTTTGTTGAAGGCATTGCGGAGATTCCTGCGCCCTGCGTTTGGCTGCCAGGCAATCACGATTTCCAGCCAGCCATGTTTAGCTCGTTGCTGGAAGCAGGGATTTCACCTGCGAAGCAAGTTTTCCTCGGTGATAACTGGCAAATCCTGCTGCTCGACAGCCAGGTATTTGGCGTCCCACATGGTGAACTGAGCGATTATCAGCTCGACTGGCTGGAGCGTAAACTCGCCGCTGAACCTGAACGCCATACGCTGCTATTGCTGCATCATCATCCTGTTCCTGCGGGTTGTAGCTGGCTTGACCAACATAGCCTGCGCAACGCCGCAGAGTTGGATAACGTTCTGCAAAAATTCCCGAAAGTGAAAACTCTGGTGTGCGGTCATATTCACCAGGAGCTAGATTTGGACTGGAACGGCAGACGAATGCTGGCGACGCCATCCACTTGTGTGCAATTTAAGCCGCACTGCTCAAACTTCACGCTCGACACTATTGAACCAGGTTGGCGTTGGCTGGAACTTCATCCAAACGGTGAAGTGACCACTGAGGTTTGCCGCCTGAAAGGTGCGGTGTTCAACCCAGATACCGCTTCAGAAGGGTATTGATGTCAACGCTACTTTACTTACACGGTTTCAACAGTTCGCCGCGTTCCGCTAAGGCTACCAGCTTGCAGGCCTGGCTGGCGCAGAACCATCCGCACATCAATATGATTATCCCAGAGCTCCCTCCGTATCCTGCCGATGCGGCAGAGCTGCTGGAGTCGCTGGTACTCAAGCATGGCGGTGAACCTCTGGGGGTTGTTGGCTCCTCTTTAGGTGGTTATTACGCCACCTGGTTAGCGCAATGTTTTATGCTGCCAGCGGTAGTGGTAAACCCTGCGGTACGGCCTTTTGAATTGCTTGTCGATTATCTGGGCACCAACGAGAACCCCTACACCGGGCAGCAATATGTGCTAGAGTCACGCCATATTTACGATCTTAAAGTCATGCAAGTTGACCCGTTAGAAGCGCCAGATCTCATCTGGTTGTTACAGCAAACGGGTGACGAAGTGCTTGATTACCGCCAGGCGGTGGCGTACTACACCCCCTGTCGACAGACGGTAGAGTCCGGTGGCAATCACGCCTTTGTAGGCTTCGAAGATTATTTCTCACAGATCATCGACTTCCTGGGCCTGCATTAATGCCTGATGTCGAATTCCTGTTTCGCAATCTGAACGAATAAACCATGACGCAATCCAGTTATAACGCCGATGCCATTGAGGTACTCACCGGGCTTGAGCCTGTTCGCCGCCGTCCCGGGATGTACACCGACACCACCCGTCCAAACCATTTGGGCCAGGAAGTCATTGATAACAGCGTGGATGAAGCGCTGGCAGGCCATGCGAAGCGTGTTGATGTTATTCTCCATGCCGATCAGTCATTAGAAGTCATTGATGACGGGCGAGGCATGCCGGTAGATATCCACCCGGAAGAGGGTGTTCCGGCTGTAGAACTCATTCTTTGTCGTCTGCACGCGGGCGGTAAATTCTCCAATAAAAACTACCAGTTCTCTGGTGGTTTGCACGGTGTTGGCATTTCGGTGGTTAACGCCTTGTCAAAACGTGTCGAAGTCACGGTGCGTCGTGATGCGCAGGTTTACAGTATCGCTTTTGAAAATGGCGATAAAGTCGAGGAACTGGCGGTGGTCGGGACCTGCGGCAAACGTAATACCGGCACCAGCGTTCACTTCTGGCCAGATGCCTCATTCTTCGACAGCCCACGTTTTTCCGTTTCCCGTTTAAGCCATTTGCTGAAAGCCAAAGCAGTATTGTGCCCTGGTGTTGAAATCACTTTTACTGACAAAGTGAACAATACCGAGCAGCGTTGGTGTTATCAGGATGGCCTGAAAGATTACCTGTGCGAAGCGATTAACGGCTTACCGACGCTCCCTGAATCACCATTTGTCGGCAATTATGCCGGTGATGTTGAACAGGTTGATTGGGCGCTGTTATGGCTGCCAGAAGGCGGCGAACTGCTGACAGAAAGCTACGTTAACCTGATCCCAACCATGCAGGGCGGTACTCACGTCAACGGTCTGCGTCAGGGGTTGTTGGATGCGATGCGTGAATTTTGCGAATACCGCAACATTCTGCCGCGCGGCGTGAAACTCTCAGCGGAAGATATCTGGGAACGTTGCGCCTACGTGCTGTCAGTGAAAATGCAGGATCCGCAGTTTGCCGGGCAAACCAAAGAGCGCCTCTCATCACGCCAGTGTGCCGCCTTTGTTTCCGGTGTCGTTAAAGATGCCTTCAGCTTGTGGCTGAACCAGAATATTCAAGTGGCGGAACAACTCGCAGAACTGGCGATTTCCAGTGCTCAACGCCGTATGCGTGCCGCTAAAAAAGTGGTGCGTAAAAAGCTAACCAGCGGCCCGGCATTGCCTGGAAAACTGGCCGATTGCTCCGCGCAAGATTTGAGTCGTACTGAATTGTTCCTGGTGGAAGGGGATTCTGCAGGCGGTTCTGCCAAGCAGGCCCGTGACCGCGAATACCAGGCGATCATGCCGCTGAAAGGTAAGATCCTTAATACCTGGGAAGTATCTTCCGATGAAGTGCTTGCATCGCAAGAAGTGCACGATATTTCGGTAGCGATCGGCATCGATCCGGACAGTGAAGATCTGAGCCAGTTGCGTTACGGCAAAGTTTGTATCCTTGCGGATGCGGACTCCGATGGTCTGCACATTGCAACGTTGTTATGCGCGCTGTTCGTGCGCCACTTCCGCTCTCTGGTTCGCGGGGGTCACGTCTATGTGGCGATGCCACCGTTGTACCGCATCGATTTGGGCAAAGAGGTTTACTACGCGCTGGACGAAGAAGAGAAAGCCGGCGTGCTCGAGCAACTTAAACGTAAGAAAGGGAAACCGAACGTGCAGCGCTTTAAAGGGCTGGGCGAGATGAACCCACTGCAATTACGTGAAACGACGCTCGATCCCAACACTCGCCGTCTGGTGCAGCTTACGATTGACGATGAAGATAACGATAAAACCATGGCAATTATGGACATGTTGCTAGCTAAAAAGCGTTCTGAAGATCGACGCAATTGGCTGCAAGATAAAGGCGACATGGCTGATATTGAAGTCTAATTATCGTATCAGGCGGGTGATGCAATACATCCCCGCCTGATAAAAACGCCAGTTCTTTCCCTTATCAGAACTTAATTTTTACACCCGCAATCCCGCCGTAATTGATGCTGTCCCCTTCAAACGACTTCTCTACGCTTAAAGAACCGGTGAGTGAAACTGACTCATTGATCTGATGATCAACGCCCGCATTTAATTGACCCCATGTTCCGGCGCTGTTGGTGACGAATGGAATGTCGCCTTGTTGAGAAGAAAATGCGGTTTTTGTTTCTCCTCTGAATTCATGCAGGATCCCCGGACGTACCCAGGCCGTCGTTCTGGTGCGCTCCTCCTCCACTTTTTGTTTATCATCATGATGCCAGGTCTGATGGACGCGCAGGCTCAGACGCCCGGTCAGGGAATCTGCGTTACCGAATTTAACCGCAGATGCCTCGTCATGGGTGTTATCCAGTTTCACTTTTGAGTAAATCAACTGGGCCTGAGGCTCAATAAAGCGCTGTACGTCAGCGTCCGGCTGCCACGGATAACCCGCTTCCAGCGAGGCACTTAAACCATATCCTTTGGTTTTCATTGGGCTGAGATCGGTGGGGTTGGATTCAACATACAGTCGGTTGTATTGGGCGACGGCATCCAGATAGCTTCCCTTTGGTGTGAAGTGCGTCCAGTAACCGCCTAACCCCCATGATTTCAGGGTATTACGCCCAGCAAACTCGTTGTCAGTATCAGTGACTTTGCTGCTCATTTTGCCGATATTACCAAGCACTCCAGCAAAATTTGAACTCCCGTCATCTTTACTTTCACGATACAAATCAATGCCTAACTGAATGGCGCTCAATGAGAATCGAGACTGCGGGCCATCAAAGTCGGATTTCCCATTTTTAAAAATCACCCGTCCCCAACTCATATGTGGCGATTCGGTTGCCTCAGTGATTTTCTCCACGCTGGCAAACTGTTCGCCAGTTCGCTCATGCAGGCTATCGACCAGCATCCGGCTATACAGTAATGCCTGTTGAGGAATGACCTGATACAGCGATGTTTCTGCCCGATAATCTGGCACCGCAATCGGCTGTTGAGGAGCCGCAGGCGCTTCGGGTTTAAGATTATCAACTGGCGGTTCTGCTACTGGCGTGAAATCAGCTGGCGGTGGTGATGGCGGCAGAGGAAGAGGAAGCTCGCTATCGTCAATGATGCCAGGCAACTGCTTATGCGAGCGCAGATACCAGGCTTCTTCATTGCTGCCATCAACACTTGAACGGTAAAGCGAGTATTCATACGGTCCCGCTTTCACTTTGCTGAGCAGGCTAAAAGCTTCTGTTGCCGTTGTCGCACCGCTAATGGTATCTACAACTTTGATACCGTTACCATGAGTGAGAGCGCCACTGCCATCGGTATTGGTGATTTTTAGGCTGGTGGAGCCGTCGGCATGGCCACCATCGACAACTAATTGATCCGACGGTGAATTATCGCTGTGCAAATGGGTGTTTAACGCAATCGTTCCGTTGTCGCCGTGATAGTTATTCACCGTCAACGTCTTGTAGCGGTTATTTTCTGGTGTACTGAAGTTGATCAGGCTTTGATTATTCGTCAACTGGCTGAGCACCGAATTGCCTGTCAAAAACCACAGGCTGGTATTGTTTAATGAAACATCAGAAAACGCATTTGCCTCGGTTAGTGCAGCCCCCGTGAAGAGACTTCCTGACGCGTTGATGCTGGCATTTCCTGGCAACATCACCCCATTTTTTACCTGCAGCCACTGGCTTTCTCCCGTCACACGGCTATTTTGCATTTCAATATCTGCATAACCCGTGGTTTCAATACCATGGCCGTGCTCGCTGGTCAGAATGCTGTTATTGAGGGTGGCTAACCCTGGATTAGTGGCTGTACCCTGGGCTGCCAGGGCAGCAGAACTATCACCATGGGTGGCGACAGAAATATTATCGCCCTGAACATACCCGCCATTGCTGGCGAGAATACCGGCAGCACTAGCACCTTCGGTTTGAACCACGGTATTTTTAGCGTGTAGATTGGCTCCTGCTTCCGCCCAGAGACCGCGCGAGTTATCGCCGTGGGTATTTAGCGTGACGTTATCCAGTGCCATCTCAGCGGTTTCTGCTTTATATTTGCGGCCGACAAATGCGCCGCTCGCATTATTGCCGAGTGTCTCGATTGTGACATTACTGGCTGTCAGGCTAACGTTACCGGGTTTTGCCGCACCAATTCCGGCATACAAACCGATGGAGTTATCACCCTCAGTTTTGACGGTTGTATTCTTCAGAATAATATTCCCACCGTCATCTGCCGTTGCGCCATAAGCCTGCGTACCTTTTGTCTGCAGGGTGGTGCCATCCACCGTCAGCAAAGAACCGGCGTTACGGGAAGCCACGGCATGCGGGAAGGTGAGGTTGGATTGCACAGGTGAGCCATTGCCTGTTGTCATCACACTTCCTCCCGTCACATTCACCGTTGCGCCAGCATCAGCCACAATTCCCATCGCATTATCGTTACCCGAAGTATTGATATGGGTGTGGGTGATTGACGCGGTGCTATTTGCGACCCCAATTCCGGTGCCGTAATTACCCGAGGTGGTAATTCGTGATCTGTTCACCTCAAGCTGGCTACCGTTACTGGCGCTAATACCACTACTGGGATTCTGCGTGGTGAAGACTTCGCTGTCTGTTAAAATCAGTGAGGACCCCGCACCTTGCAGCAAGATCCCTGGAGACCACGGCCCGATAGCGTTAGGAGCGGCGGTGGCGGTTATTTTGCTTTCGCTAATCTCGGCTGTAGCGCCATCAACAATATTCATTCCAGAGCTGCGTGCGCCGCGTGTTTCTATCGTTGTACCACTGACCTGCGTATGCGAACCGGAACCTTCTACTGAGATACCGTGGCTTTGCATCCCGGAAGTACTGATTTGCGAGTTTATGACAGAAACAGAGGCGCCAGCCAGGGCCCGCGCTGCTGCCGTTGAGTGCAACGCATTTCCCTGGCCGCTGACGTTGATAGTGCTATTAGCAAGGGAGATGGCACTGTTTTCCCCTTCAGCGCGGCTCCCACCCTGGTTTACGCCAGAAACGTTTATTGTCAGATTTGAACCAGAGATGTTTGCGCCAGAAAGCGCATGCAGCGCAGCGGTTGTGGTTGTGCTCGAGGCATTGCCGGTACTTTCTATCGTACTATCCTGCAAGCTAATACGGGCATTGTCTTCAGCTCTTGCGGCGCTGGCACTCGCTGCGGTGGTGGTGAGTTGTAGACCCTTTCCGCGGATAGATGTCGCGCTGTCACTTGCCAACAACACATGACTTATACTGAGGGACTTTTCATTGTCCACTGGCGTGGTTGCTGATGCTGCGGCACCGGCAGTGGTGATGGCCGTGCCATCATGCAGCGTAGCCGTTGCGCCAGTTCTTGCCCAGACACCGACTGCACCTTTGCCTGCTGTTTGAATCGAACCGCCATCAATGTCGCCGTGCGTTGTTGCCCCATCTAAAAGTACGCCGTGGCCGTAAACTCCTGCTGTATCAATGGCAGTTTCTTGGAGAGTAATTTGGCTGCTGTCTTGTGCTTTGATTCCGTAGGCTGAGGCTCCAAGTGTGCTGATGGTGGCATTTTCAGCATTTAGCCTGCTATCCGTGCCGCTGACATACACACCGTGGCTTCCTCCAGTTGTTGTACTTCTGGCTCCCGTGGTCAGGACTTCACTGCTATTAGTCAGCTTGACTGCACCGCCTTGTGTCACCGTGATGCCCACCGTTCCCCAGGAGGCAGTTTGTACTTTGGAATGATCCAGAACGGCCTGCGAACCAGCTCCTGACACCACAACGGCGCGGTTATTATTTCCCTTCGCCCCGCCGCCTACGGTGACTGCCGAGTCTTTGAGGTTGAGATGCCCCCCTGATTCCACCAGCATTGCGGTCATATCATTGGCGGTGATGGTTGCACCTGCCAGCGTTTTGGGGTCGAGCAATACCTCGGTTTCCAGTAAATCGACACCGCTTGCAGAAAATACGTGCACACCGATTTGGTCTTTGGAACCTGCAGCCGAAACGGCATTATTCTTGATGCTACCTCTGGCCAATGAAACAATCCCGCCGTCGCCCATTTTGATGCCTGCGGTATTGGCAACGCTCATTTTTATCGTTTCATCATTGTATAAACCCCGGGTACAAATCCCGGCAGTACCAATAGTATTCACCAACCTTTCGGTAGCACTGACGTCAACACAACCAAAACTCAGCACACCAACGATTAATCCGGCGGAGGTTTTAAGCACAATTTTGTGGCGGTTATGGGAGATGTTAGCGGGCGATATCTTAATAATTTTCATACGAGTGCCTCTACGATAGTCTGGTTTGAATATGCCGGGCCTCGCTAAGGGAATGTCATTGTTCTCCGCGGTAAATCGGCAGTAATTCATTGCATGACAGTTGCACGGTATTAAATAGAAATAAAACCGTATCAGGGAATGGAAGTGATTGATATTTATCTGTCTGGGACGCAGGCATTATACGGCCAGTAATTAGATATGGGATTACTCGGGTTTAATTGCGGATTTAGTTTTATTATTGCGCTGTTGTGTTGTTTATTAATGGCATTGCTTTCAATAACCTAATTATTCTTCATTGCTTCCAAAAACTGCATGAAGCTGGCTTTCTTCTCCAGTTCTTTTCGATAGACCAGATAGACGCTAATTTTCTGTACCGGGAATAAGGGTGTTAATTGCCTTAATTTGAAAATATCCCGATAACGAGTAAAGGCATCCTGGGTGATGAAGCCAATACAATCGGTTTCCGACAGTAGGGTGAGAAGCATCAATATCGAATTAGTTTCAAAGGCAACCTGGGCATTTTTCAAGGTTGCCAGCAAAGATTGTTTACGCTGATAAATCATTTCATCACCGGTGAGATGGGTGACCATATCCATATTTTTTAAATCGTCAATGCTAATCGATGTTTTTTGAAAAGGATTATCCTGGCGGCACACTAGCACTGGTGTTAATTCACAGAATAAGACGCAGGTTAATGTGGTGCTGACGACCGGTGCACCTGAGAAAACTAAATCAGCTTTACGCAAATTAAGCAAACCCACAGCATCGGGAATGCCGAGAATAGTTTCGATGTATTTTATTTTAAAGTTAAGTTTTGCCAGCTTTATTTTAATTAATGCAGATGACAAGTCATGCACAGCGACAGAGAATGGAGAATAGATAACCCATGTTTCTCGTTTATTGGTTTGCTTACTTCTGGCTATGGAATCACTCATTATTTCTAAAGTTTGTTTTAGCTGAGTGTAAAGGTCATCGGCAAATACAGTGGGGGCGATGGTGTTTCCGTGGCGAATAAATAAAGGGTCTTCGAAATGAAGACGTAACTTTCGTAAGGCATGGCTAACAGACGGTGGGGTGACCTCAAGAATTTCAGAGACTTCAGTAATGCTTCGTGTCGAGTAAATCAAACAAAAAGTGGTTAACAGATTAAGATTAAAACTGGCTAGTTTTAGAACTTTATCGGAAACCATATTCGTTTTCATTTCTTGCCTCGCTACAAACTTGGGGTAAAAAGTAGCTTAGCAGATATTAAGAAATGCGAATCTTGCAGCCAAAAAAAGGAGCAGGTGTAAACACCGCTCCCGTTATTTCGTCGTCAGCTGATTACTTAATCGCGTCTTCCAGAATATGGATATGAACATCCAGAACATCGTCTTTGACTGCGGCACTGTGAGCTTTCATATGCGGGGTTTGCAGATGGGCTTCAAGGTGAGCCACAGTTTCCCATTTTTCCAGCATAAACACGGAATCGGGTGCGGCTGTCTGGAAGGCGACTTGCGCATTATGATCCACCAGCGGCGCATAACCGAAGCAACCTTCTTCTTCGAGCACAGTAGGAATAATTTTTGCAAAAGCATCTATCACCGCCTGGCGATGATGGGCGCCTGGACGGGTACGAATTTCAGCTATTACTGTTAGCATGACTGACTCCTTCATTTAAACACGGCAACAGTTAAGCAAAAATTTGGCCGAGATGCTCGCGGTATTCTGCGATAAAACGCGGAACATCAGGGACTTTCATCACATCGTTAGCGATAAAGGTCGGCAGGCCTTCCATACCGAGGAACTGGTTAGCTTTATGGAATGGCAGATAAACGCCATCAACACCCACGCCATGGAAGAACTGCTCTTTGTCTTCAAAGGCTTGTAACGGGGCGTTCCAGGTCAGGGAAAGCATATAAGTTTTGCCCTGAATCAGACCACCGGAACCGTATTTTTTCTCAGCGTCTGAACGGGTACGGCCATCGCTGGCATACAGAGAACCATGACCCTCAGTAAATACATCATCGATGTATTTTTTCATGGTCCACGGCGCGCCCATCCACCAGCCCGGCATTTGGTAAATCACGGTATCGGCCCACAGATATTTTTCGACTTCTTCTTTGACGTCGTACTCGCTGTCGGTACGCGTCACCAAAACATCATGCCCGAGGTCGCGCAAAAAACTTTCCGCGACGTCGGTCAGGGTGTCATTAAGTTGGCCGTTTGAGTGGGCGAATTTTTTCGCGCCATTGATAATCAGAATGTTGCTCATAGTTAGTCCTCGAATTATTGCGTATGGCGCGGAGTGTACCGTGATCAATGTCACTGTAAAATGCCGCATACAGGCAAAGACTTTTGCTAAAAACGCAATAATTCGAATGTGAAACCCTTTTTACCAACGTATCCGAACCTCGAAACCGCCGCTACTGGTGTTCATAAAGAGAGCTTGCATTCCATGCAAAGAAGCAATGCGCCGCACTATAGATAACCCCAGTCCGCTGCCGGTTTTTTCCTGTCCTGGTGGGCGGAAGAACCGTTCACCCAATGAAGTTAAAAACTCCGGACTGACGCCTGGCCCGTTGTCAGTAATCGTTATTTCGTGACTTTGCAGAACGACGTCTACCACGCAACCGCGCGGGCTGTAACGTATAGCGTTATCCAGCAAGTTTCTGACCATTAAACTTAGCAACAACGGTTGCCCCTGACGTTTCACGCTCGGGTCTTGCACATCAAGACGAATATCAATGCCTGCACGTAGTGCCTCGTGCCAGGCGTCCATCACGGCATTTTGCAGCAAGAGTTGAAAGGCGACTTCCTGCACATCATCCAAACTCGCTAAAGAGTCCAGGCGTGATAGCGTCAGCAACTGATCAACCAGGCGAGTGGCGCGATCGATTCCCGCACTGAGATTATTGAGGGCATGATCGCGTACTGGCTCGTCATGCTGCGCAAGCTGCGCGACTTCGGCCTGCACTTTTAATGCGGCAAGAGGGCTGCGCAGCTCGTGTGCTGCATCGGAGGTAAAACGCCGTTCGCGCTGCATCAATTCCCCGGTGCGCGAAAAGAGCTGATTGAGTGCCATAACCAGTGGCCGTACTTCTTGTGGCAAGGTTTGGGTCGGGAGCTCGCGCTCATCGTCAGGTTTGCGGGTACGTAACTGATTCGCTAGTTTGTGAAGTGGGGCAAGGGCGCGGCTAACCAACCATACGAGTAGTAGTAAAATCAGCGGTAGCGCGATAAGCCATGGGGTGATCTGCGACAATACAATATCCAGCGCCAGATCTTCCCGATACTCCCATTCCTGTCCCACCACAATCCGATATTTCCCATCTGGTGTGGTGACCCACACCATGCGCCACATATCGTCGTCGCCAGCTAGTTTTCCGTCTGTAAATCCGTCGCGCTGGTAGCGCCAGATGAGGTTGCGGCCATTGTCTCCATCGTTGAGTAACAGCTTTCCATCGGCGGTATATATGGCGAAGGCCAGCGTGTCGTCGTCTTGCTTACCACGATGGTTGGAAATCATGGTTTTAGTGCGCGGTAATTGTGCATCACCTTGCACGCCATCCAGTTCTAATGCACTCAGGCGTTTAGCAAACAGCACCTGCTGAGTGTCAAACAGTTTGTTTAGCGTTTTACTGGTTTGATGCCAGGCGGCAATGCTTGCGCCAACCCATGCTACAAGGGTCAGCAAAATGTACCCGGCAATTAATCTGGCGCGTAAACTTTGAGTCAGTGTTTTTATCATTCTTCGCCCAACGTATAACCAATTCCGTGCACTGTGCGAATAAAGCCGCTACCGAGTTTGCGGCGTAAATGATGGATGTGTACTTCCAGAGCGTTTCGGGAAACGTCGTCATCCCAGTTATAAAGTTTTTCTTCAATAAGTGTGCGTGGTAATACGCGCCCGGCGTTACGCATGAATAATTCCAGCAAGGCAAACTCTTTGGGTTTTAACTGCAACGGCCCTCCATCGCGAGTGACGGTTAATTTAATCGGGTCGAGCTCAACCCCTGCATGGAATAACGTCGATTGTGCTTGCCCATGATTACGACGAATTAAAACCTGCAGCCGGGTGGCAACTTCTATTAACGCAAAGGGTTTACACAAGTAATCATCGGCACCGAGCTGCAACCCCTCAACCCGTTGTTCCAGCGTGTCTCTGGCAGTTAGAATGAGTACCGGTTCAGTTTGGCCACTACGACGCCATGTTTTTAGAATATCCAGCCCGTCGATTCCTGGCAGGCTTAAATCGAGAACTGCTGCATCGTAAGGAGCCAGACCAAGTGCCGACTGGCCTTGCTGGCCATCGGTGAACCAGTCGACAGTAAAGCCCATTTTGGTGAGTCCGGCTTTTAATCCATCACCAATGAGCTTATCGTCTTCAATGAGTAATACGCGCATGCGTTGTCCCTTACTGTCTATTTAGCGGAAGTTAATAACTTTTGCGCAGGTGTGTACAGGGGAAAAATACGATGCTTCGGCAAGCTGCGCAATTTTCTAAAAAATACGATTTCTCAGGGAGAAATTAAGATCGCGTTAAGATCTCTCCGGTTAAATAGCATTCAGAAATTCATTCATATAAGGAAAATAAACGATGAAAAAAGTAGCCGCTATTTTGACTATTCTCGCAATCACCGCAGCACCTGCACTAGCTGCAAATCAAGGCGGGTTCTCTGATCCGAATGCCGCTCCGGCCGCCACACAAACTCAAGCCGCGGGCGGCTTTGTCGGTCCAAGTGGCAGCAATACCACGGCGGCACAGGCGAAGTCATTGTCTGATGATACCTGGGTCACTTTGCGCGGTAAGATTGAGTCCCGCATCGGTGGTGACCACTACATCTTCCGCGATACATCCGGCACAATTAACGTCGATATCGACCAGAAACGCTGGAACGGCCAGACCATCACCCCACAAGATAATGTTGAAATTCAAGGGGAAGTGGACAAAGACTGGAACTCCGTTGAAATCGACGTGAAACAAATTACTAAAGTGAAATAATTCTCTGTAATGAGCCGCAATTTGCGGCTCATTTCTTATCGCTGTGCTTCACCTAAAGATACTCACTCCTCTGTGACTACGACTGCCAGATAAGGTACTATCGGCGGCAATTACGCCGTTTGTGGCCACATGCGGCTCGTCAGTTTGAGGATGAATAATTAATGAGTGATTTAACTCATGATGGTGCAGAACGCCTTGCGCTGCACGAATTCACGGAAAATGCGTATCTCAACTATTCCATGTACGTCATTATGGACCGCGCTCTGCCGTTCATTGGTGATGGCTTAAAGCCGGTACAGCGTCGCATCGTCTATGCGATGTCAGAGTTGGGGTTAAGCAACAGCGCTAAATTCAAAAAATCAGCCCGTACCGTCGGTGACGTTCTGGGTAAATACCATCCGCACGGCGATAGTGCCTGTTACGAAGCGATGGTTCTGATGGCGCAGCCGTTCTCTTACCGCTACCCGTTAGTTGACGGGCAGGGGAACTGGGGGGCTCCGGATGATCCGAAATCCTTCGCTGCGATGCGTTATACCGAGTCGCGACTGTCAAAATATGCGGAAGTCTTGCTGGGTGAGTTAGGGCAGGGGACGGTCGACTACGTGCCGAACTTTGACGGCACCATGCAGGAGCCGAAAATGCTACCTGCGCGCCTGCCTAATATCCTGCTCAATGGCACCACTGGCATTGCAGTCGGCATGGCAACAGACATCCCGCCACATAACTTGCGAGAAGTGGCGAAAGCCGCAATCACCCTGATTGACCAGCCGAAAACCACGCTCGATGAGCTGTTGGATATCGTGCAGGGGCCGGACTACCCAACCGAAGCCGAAATCATCACCCCGCGTGATGAAATTCGTAAAATCTACCAGAATGGCCGCGGTTCTGTGCGTATGCGCGCAGTCTGGAAAAAAGAAGATGGCGATGTGGTGATTACCGCGTTACCTCACCAAGTTTCCGGCGCGCGCGTGCTGGAGCAAATTGCCAATCAGATGCGTGCTAAAAAGCTGCCGATGGTTGAAGACTTGCGCGATGAGTCGAACCACGAAAACCCGACGCGCCTGGTGATTGTTCCACGTTCCAACCGTATCGACGTCGAACAGGTGATGAACCACCTGTTTGCTACTACCGATCTTGAGAAAAGCTATCGCATCAACCTCAATATGATCGGACTGGATAATCGTCCATCGGTGAAAAACCTGCTGGAAATCCTGACTGAGTGGCTGGTTTATCGTCGCGAAACGGTGCGCCGTCGCCTGAGTTATCGTCTGGAGAAAGTGCTCAAACGCCTGCACATCCTTGAAGGTTTGCTGGTGGCGTTCCTCAATATTGACGAAGTGATTCACATTATTCGTACCGAGGACGAACCCAAGCCCGTGTTGATGTCGCGTTTCGAATTAAGCGAAACGCAGGCTGAATCTATCCTCGAGCTGAAATTGCGCCACCTCGCAAAACTCGAAGAGATGAAAATTCGCGGCGAGCAGAGCGAGCTGGAAAAAGAGCGTGACCAATTGCAGGGCATTCTGGCGTCCGAACGCAAAATGAATACCTTGCTGAAGAAAGAGTTGCAGGCCGATTCAGATGCTTATGGCGACGATCGTCGTTCACCGCTGCGTGAACGTGGTGAAGCGAAAGCCATGAGCGAACATGATATGACTCCGTCCGAACCGGTCACCATTGTGCTCTCACAAATGGGCTGGGTGCGTAGCGCTAAAGGCCATGACATTGACGCGCAAGGACTTAACTATAAAGCAGGCGATAGCTTCCTTGGTTCGGCTAAAGGGAAGAGCAACCAGCCAGTGGCGTTTATTGACTCCACCGGACGCAGCTACGCACTTGACCCAATAACGTTACCCTCGGCACGTGGCCAGGGTGAGCCGCTGACCGGTAAACTCACGCCACCACCGGGTGCGGTTGTCGAGCATGTCTTAATGGCGCCAGACGACCAAAAACTGCTGATGGCATCTGATGCGGGCTACGGTTTCGTTTGTACCTTCAACGATTTAGTGTCGCGTAACCGTGCGGGTAAAACGCTGATTTCATTGCCGGAAAATGCGAAAGTGATGCCGCCGATGGAAATCTCAAGCACTGACGATATGCTGCTGGCGATTACCGCTGCAGGCCGCATGCTGATGTTCCCGGTCGCTGATTTGCCGCAACTTTCCAAAGGCAAAGGGAATAAAATTATCTCGATTCCTTCTGCGGAAGCGGCAAAAGGTGATGACAAACTGGCACATTTGTTTGTCTTGCCGCCACAAAGCACGGTCACGCTGCATGTTGGCAAACGCAAAATTAAACTCCGTCCAGAAGAACTGCAGAAAATCACCGGTGAGCGCGGTCGTCGCGGTACGCTGATGCGTGGTCTACAACGCATTGATCGTGTTGAAGTTGATTCACCTCAGCGTGCTAGTGCGGGCGACAGCGAAGAGTAATCGAATTCTGGCGGTCGTCAGGCCGCCGGAACGATGTGTTTTGTGCTAAAGCAGGTCATATATCCGCGATATTTCAGGTGCAGGTGGGGCGACTGCTCCTCCTGGAATTTAGGGTATACTTGTCAGCGGTTTTGGCTTTTGAGGTTGTTATGCTATCCATCGTACGTTTTATAATCGTAATAATTTATTGCCTGCTGGTGTGCATTTTTGGCTGCATTTATTGCTTGTTCAGCCCACGTAACCCACGCCATGTTGCTACGTTTGGTCATCTTTTTGGGCGTCTTGCGCCTGTCTTTGGTTTGAAAGTTGAAACCCGTTTGCCTGAGGGCGTAGAAAATCATCCGACGGCGATTTATATCTGTAACCATCAGAATAATTTCGACATGGTGACGGCTGCTAGTATTGTGCAGCCACCGACGGTGACCGTTGGGAAAAAAAGCCTGTTGTGGATCCCGTTCTTTGGCCAAATTTATTGGCTTACCGGGAATATGCTTATCGACCGTGATAATCGTACCAAAGCGCTCAGCACCATTTCCCAGGTTGTGGCGCAAATTCAGAAACGTAATGTGTCGGTGTGGATGTTCCCGGAAGGGACTCGCAGCCGTGGCCGTGGCCTGCTGCCATTTAAAACCGGTGCATTCCATGCCGCAATTGCTGCTGGCGTCCCAATTATTCCGGTGTGTGTTTCCAACACCAGCAATAAAATTAAACTGAACCGTTTGAATAATGGTTTAGTTATTGTCGAAATGCTGCAGCCGATTGATATCAGCCATTACGGTAAAGACCAGGTGCGTAAACTTGCCACCGATTGCCGTGAAATTATGATGGCAAAAATCGATGAACTAAATAAAGAAGTCGCGGAGCGAGAAGCCTCCGGTCGAGTTGAAAGCAAACAAGCGAACTGAACCGGATTGTTGACAAAGGTCACTAAACCGGTGCTGTAGGGTGGATAAGCGGTCGCGCCATCCACCATTTTCGCCAGTTTTGTCGGATGGCGCTGTGCTTATCCGACCTACGAAGAGGTTTGTCATCCGTTTCACCGAGCGCTTTTATTTTGGCGGTACGTGTTGTGCCGCCCCACGTTAGTCAGTTTCACATGGAGTTATTATGTCACTCAGTCGGCGTCAGTTTTTACAGGCATCAGGAGTCGCACTATGTGCAGGCTCGGTGCCACTGAGGGCAAATGCGGCAGGTATGCAGCAACCTTTACCCGTTCCTCCTTTACTGGAGTCTCGCCGTGGTCAGCCTTTATTCCTGACGTTACAACGGGCACATTGGTCATTTACTGGCGGCGCTAAAGCACCCGTTTGGGGCTTGAATGGGCGTTATCTTGGGCCGACCATCCGCGTATGGAGCGGCGATGACGTGAAGATGATTTACAGCAATCGTCTGCAAGAAAACATCGCCATGACGATTGCCGGTTTGCAGGTGCCAGGCCCGTTAATGGGGGGGGCGGCACGAATGATGTCGCCAAATGTAGACTGGGCTCCTGTTCTGCCAATTCGCCAGCAGGCTGCTACATTGTGGTATCACGCTAACACCCCAAACCGCACCGCGAAACAGGTCTACAATGGCCTGGCGGGGATGTGGCTTATCGAAGATGAAGTCAGCAAATCGTTACCTATTCCCAACCATTATGGCGTCGATGACTTCCCGGTAATCATTCAGGATAAGCGTCTTGATAACTTCGGGGCGCCTGAATATGAAGAGCCGGGTAGTGGTGGTTTTGTGGGGGATACGCTGCTGGTGAATGGTGTGCAAGGGCCGTATGTCGAGGTCTCTCGCGGTTGGGTGCGTTTGCGTTTGCTTAACGCCTCGAACTCGCGCCGCTATTTGCTACAAATGAGCGATGGCCGTGCGATGCACGTGATTTCAAGCGACCAGGGTTTTCTCCCGGCACCTGTTTCTGTTAAGCAACTTTCACTGGCACCGGGCGAGCGTCGCGAGATTCTGGTTGATATGACCGACGGCAAAGAGGTGTCGATAACCTGCGGTGAAGCCGCCGGTATCATGGACAGGATCCGTGGCTTCTTTGAACCCTCAAGTATTCTTATCTCCACGCTGGTTCTCACCCTTCGTGCAACCGGTTTGCTGCCTTTGGTAACCGATACGTTACCAATGCGTCTGCTACCGGAAGAGATTATCAACGGTAACCCATCACGTAGCCGTGATATTGCGCTGGGTGATGACCCTGGTATTAACGGCCAACTGTGGGATATGAAGCGCATTGATATTCAGACTCAGCAAGGCACCTGGGAGCGCTGGACGGTGCGTGCTGATATGCCGCAATCTTTCCATATCGAAGGTGTGAGCTTCCTGATTAAAAACGTCAATGGTGCGGCACCGTTTGGTGAAGACCGAGGCTGGAAAGATACGGTTTGGGTTGATGGGCAAGTCGAGCTACTCGTGTACTTTGGCCAACCTTCCTGGGAACATTTCCCGTTCCTTTATTCCAGCCAAACGCTGGAAATGGCGGACCGTGGCTCTATTGGGCAGTTGTTAGTGCAGCCTGCGCCGTAAACCACCCTCACCCTGGCCCTCTCCCTGAGGGAGAGGGAAGATTCGGTATCCGCTCTCGATCACTGAGGGAGAGGGAAGATTCGGTGTTCCCCCTCTCCTGAGGGAGAGGGTTGGGGTGAGGGCAAGAAAACATTGATCGCCCGCAATAATCCTTCATTTATTACCCAATAAAAGCGTATAATCGCCGGCTTTGGTTATTTTTAAATCATTTTTTATTCATTTTTCGGAAGCATTATGAGCTCTATAAGCTTGATCCAGCCCGATCGCGAACTCTTTTCGTGGCCTCAATACTGGGCAGCCTGTCTTGGCCCGGCACCGTTTTTACCCATGTCACGTAAGGAAATGGACGATTTAGGCTGGGATAGCTGTGACATCATTCTGGTTACCGGAGATGCTTACGTTGACCATCCAAGTTTTGGTATGGCGATTTGTGGCCGTATGCTGGAAGCCCAGGGTTTCCGCGTGGGGATCATCGCCCAGCCTGACTGGAACAGTAAAGAAGACTTCATGCGCCTGGGTAAACCGAACCTGTTCTTCGGGGTGACTGCGGGTAACATGGATTCGATGATCAACCGCTATACCGCTGACCGCAAACTGCGTCATGACGATGCGTATACGCCTGATAACGTGGCAGGTAAACGCCCGGATCGCGCCTCACTTGCTTATACCCAACGCTGCAAAGAAGCCTGGCGTGATGTGCCGGTTATCCTTGGCGGTATTGAAGCGAGCCTGCGCCGTACAGCGCACTACGATTACTGGTCTGATACCGTTCGTCGTTCCATTCTGGTGGATGCCAAAGCCGACATGTTGATTTTCGGCAACGGTGAACGTCCGCTGGTGGAAGTGGCTCATCGCCTGGCAATGGGCGAGAAAATCGACGAAATCGGCGATGTGCGTAACACCGCGATGATGCGTAAAGAAGCGATGCCAGGTTGGTCTGGCGTGGATTCTACGCGTCTGGATATGCCTGGTCGTATCGACCCCATTCCACACCCTTACGGTGAAGATTTGCCTTGTGCAGAAACCGGTAAACCGGAAAAGCCAATCAACGAAGCGAAAGCGATTGTTGTGAAGCCTGCACCGATGAAACCGTGGGAAAAAACCTACGTGTTGCTGCCGTCGTACGAAAAAGTTAAAAACGACAAAGTTCTCTACGCGCACGCTTCACGTATTTTGCACCATGAAACCAACCCTGGTTGTGCTCGTGCGTTGATGCAAAAACACGGTGACCGTTACATCTGGATTAACCCGCCAGCCATCCCGCTTTCCACCGAAGAGATGGACAGTGTGTTTGCTCTACCTTATAAGCGCGTTCCGCATCCTGCGTATGGCAAGGCGCGTATTCCTGCGTATGAGATGATTCGCTTCTCGGTGAATATCATGCGTGGTTGCTTTGGTGGCTGTTCGTTCTGTTCCATCACCGAACACGAAGGCCGCATTATTCAGAGCCGTTCTGAAGATTCGATCATCAGCGAAATTGAAGCGATGCGCGATACGGTGCCTGGCTTCACCGGCGTGGTTTCCGATCTGGGTGGCCCAACAGCTAACATGTATATGCTGCGCTGCAAATCGCCACGTGCGGAACAAACCTGCCGCCGTCTGTCGTGCGTCTATCCGGACATTTGTCCGCACATGGACACAAACCATGAGCCGACGATCAACTTGTATCGCCGCGCCCGTGAGATTAAAGGTGTTAAGAAGATCCTGATCGCTTCCGGTGTTCGTTACGATATCGCGGTAGAAGATCCTCGCTATATCAAAGAACTGGCGACGCACCACGTTGGTGGATATCTGAAGATTGCCCCGGAACATACCGAAGAAGGGCCGCTTTCTAAGATGATGAAGCCGGGTATGGGCAGCTATCAGCGCTTCAAAGAGCTGTTTGACACCTACTCTAAACAAGCTGGAAAAGAGCAGTACCTGATTCCGTATTTCATCTCGGCGCACCCTGGTACGCGCGATGAAGATATGGTGAATCTGGCGCTGTGGCTGAAGAAAAACCGTTTCCGTTTGGATCAGGTACAGAACTTCTATCCGTCACCGCTGGCGAACTCCACCACCATGTATTACACCGGCAAGAACCCGCTGGGTAAGATCAGTTACAAGAGTGAAGAAGTTGTGGTGCCGAAAGGTGACCGCCAGCGTCGTCTGCACAAAGCGCTGCTGCGTTATCACGATCCTGCTAACTGGCCGATGATTCGTGAAGCGCTGGAAGAAATGGGTAAAAAGCACCTGATCGGTGGCCGTCGTGAATGTCTGGTGCCTTCGCCAACGCTTGAGGAGATGCGTGAAGCGCGTCGCTACAATCGTGGTGCTCGTCCGGCACTGACAAAACATACGCCAATGACACATCAGCGTCGTACTCCGCAAGCGGGCGCGAAGCCTGCTGTTGGTGCTAAGCCTGCTGCGGGCGCGAAACCTAACGTGGGTGCAAAACCAGCGGCTAAAGCTGCGTCGAAGCCTGCGAACAGAAAGCGTCCGGCATAGTTAATGCCCTCACCCTAACCCTCTCCCACAGGAGAGGGGACTGCTCGGTTTTCTCCCTCAGCCCCAGAAGAGGATTACCACGGTTTTCTCCCTCTCCATCAGGGAGAGGGTCGGGGTGAGGGTTGTTCTAAACCTTAACTCCCAAACACATCAGGGTCTGGTCCCAGACGCTTGCTGCTATCCAATTTCGCAATCTCGCTTAACTCGTCTTTATCAAGACGGAAATCAAACACGTTAAAGTTCTCAGCAATACGCGCTGGCGTCACCGATTTCGGGATAACCACCAGGCCGCTATCCAGGTGCCAGCGAATCACAATTTGTGCCGGCGTTTTGCCGTATTTATCGGCCAGGTCGCGGATGATTTTCTTATCGAACACACCGTCACCACCCTGAGCCAGCGGGCTCCAGGACTCGGTCTGAATCTTGTGTGTGGCATTCCAGGCATGAAGTTGACGCTGTTGCAGCAACGGATGGAGTTCTATCTGGTTGATTACCGGTGAGACACCCGTTTCATCAATCAAACGCTGAAGGTGGTTGAGCTGGAAGTTACACACGCCAATGCTTTTAACCAGGCCTAGTTTTTGCAGCTCAATCATCCCTTTCCAGGCTTCAACATAATGATCTTTGCTCGGCACCGGCCAGTGCATCAAATAGAGGTCGACATAATCCAGTTGCAGTTTTTCGAGGCTATCTTCCAGCGCCTGGCGTGGACGTTGTTGATCGTCGTTCCACAGTTTGGTGGTGATAAACAGCTCTTCACGCGGAATACCCGCTTGTTTTAGCGCACTGCCCACGCCGTCTTCATTCTTATACGCGGCGGCGGTATCAATCGATCGATAGCCGACTTCCAGCGCTTTATCGATGGCAATCAGAACTTGCTCGTTGCTGGCTTGCCAGACACCGAGGCCCAATTGCGGCATTACATTTCCATCCTGGAGCTTGATTACAGTTGGAGTCGCCATGTATTCCTCCTTAATGATTAAACTCACATAATTCAAGTTGCAGGGGCGTTGGCTAATCCTGCAACCTGAATTATTTAGGGTTTAAGTCTGGACCAAATACTCAAAAACGAGAACCAATTGACTAAATTACTTAGCGTGCAGCTTCGTAAATACGACGGCTCACGTCCAGAGTAATGTCCTGGCGCTCACCCAATTTAGTCATGCCTTTTTCTTCCAGTTTCACCAACAGAGCCGGGATAGTGCTGCCATCCAGACCGTAGGCAGACAGGCGAGTTGGTGCGCCCATTTGCTCGAAGAAATTGCGCGTTGCAGCAATCGCCGCATCAATACGTTCTTCTTCAGAACCTGCAGTGATATTCCACACGCGCTCAGCATATTGCAGCAGTTTGCCGCGTTTCTCGTTACGTTTTTCGTTCAGCAACGATGGCAGAACCACCGCCAGAGTTTGCGCGTGATCCAGTCCGTGCATCGCGGTCAGTTCGTGACCCAGCATATGAGTTGCCCAGTCTTGCGGTACGCCAGCACCAATCAGGCCGTTTAACGCCATGGTCGCCGCCCACATTACGTTGGCACGAACGTCATAGTTTTCAGGTTCTTTCAGCGCTTTCGGGCCATCTTCAACCAGAGTTAACAGAATGCCTTCGGCAAAACGGTCCTGCACTTTGGCGTTTACCGGATAAGTAATGTATTGCTCCACGGTATGCACAAACGCATCCACCACACCATTTGCGACCTGACGTGGTGGCAGCGTGTAGGTATAAACCGGATCAAGCACCGCAAAGACAGGCTGCACGTGTTCAGACATAAATGCCTGTTTGTCGCCTGTAGTACGGCGAGATACGACAGCACCTTTGTTAGATTCAGAACCGGTTGCTGGCAGTGTCAGAACAGAGCCCATTGGGATGGCGCTTTTCACATCATTGCCGTGAGTCAGCAGAATATTCCATGGGTCGATATCAGCCGGGTAGTTGGCTGCCGCGGCGATGAACTTAGTACCATCCAGCACAGAACCACCGCCGACGGCTAACAGGAAAGTGACTTTCTGCTGGCGAACGATTTCGACTGCTTTCATCAGCGTTTCGTAAGTCGGGTTCGGTTCAATACCGCTAAACTCCAGCACGTCCAGCCCTTCAAGTTGGGAGTAAACCTGGTCCAGTACGCCATTTTTCTTCACGCTGCCGCCGCCGTAGGTAATCAGAACGCGGGCACCTGCTGGAATTTGTGCACGCAATTCGGAAACAGCGCCTTTACCAAACAGGATGCGAGTCGGGGTGTGTAGGTTGAAGTTGTTCATTATTGGTTCCCTTTGCTTGGGTAAACAGAGATTGCTTATCGCATTTGATGGTAGCCATTGTCGGCCTCGGGTGGCTATCTCTCAATGCTTATTCCTGCCTTTATCTTGCCTATTTCTCCTGGGTGCTGGAGAAATGAAAGAATTAGTTGCACACTGACATCGGTAGAAAAGCCATGCGGAGCGCAGGAAAATGAAGCGGAAGGCGATTTGTCAGCAGTTAACTAACAAAATTAATTTATTGATACAAAAAGAAAATAGTGGCCTGAGTTCTCTGCCAAACGTTAGCTTACTGTATGGCACGAAACCCTATGCGCGCACGCCAGTTATGTATGAGCCGGGGATCATTATTCTCTTTTCCGGCCATAAAACGGGTTATCTGAATGATCGCGTGTTTCGCTATGATGCCAACGAATACCTGCTATTGACCGTCCCACTCCCTTTTGAATGTGAAACCTTCGCTACCCCTGAAGTGCCGTTGGCCGGGCTGCGCATTAATATTGATATTTTGCAGCTTCAGGACTTGCTGATGGATATCGGCGAAGATGATTTATCGCACCCGCAAACCTGCTCGACCGGGATTAACTCCGCCCAGCTATCCGAAGAAATCCTTTGTGCTGCCGAGCGCTTGCTGGACGTGCTGGAACACCCGCTCGATGCGCGTATCTTGGGCAAACAAATTATCCGCGAGATTCTCTATCACATTCTGGTGGGGTCATGCGGTGCGGCACTGCTGGCGCTGGTTAGCCGGCAGACGCATTTCAGCCTGATAAGCCGGGTGCTCAGGCGCATTGAAACGCAGTACACAGAAAACCTGTCGGTGGACCAACTCGCCGCAGAAGCGAACATGAGTGTTTCGGCGTTTCATCACAACTTTAAGTCGGTCACCAGCACCTCGCCGCTGCAATATCTCAAGAGTTACCGTTTGCACAAAGCGCGAATGCTGATTTTGCATGATGGGATTAAAGCCAGTACCGCGGCGATTCGTGTCGGGTACGAAAGTGCATCGCAGTTTAGCCGCGAGTTTAAGCGTTACTTTGGTGTGACGCCGGGGGAAGATGCTGCGCGGATGCGGGTGATTTAAAGGAAAGTGAACAGCGTTAGCGGGGTGGATAATGTCACGTTATCCACCCTGTAATGTCTTATGCCGGGTTAAATTTTTTCTTGATGACCACAAACAGAGTACCCACAAGTCCTGCTACCAGCAGCGCCATCGGTAGCACCATCAGGCAAGTCATCACCTGATCTTCATGGCGTTTCACAAATGGAATCATGCTCAGGGCAAAGCCCAGACTCGTCACACTGCCGACCCATAACAGTCCACTTAACCAGTTAAACACCTGGAAGCGACGGTTGCTGAGCCCAGAAATCCCCGCCATGGTAGGCAATAACGTGCGGACAAACGCTAAAAAGCGGCCCGCTAACAAAGCGGCTAACCCGTGCCGGTCAAACATCACCGTCGCCCGCTGGTGGTATTGCGGTGGTAGTTGTTTCAGCCAGCTTTTCACTATTTTGGTATTACCGAGCCAGCGCCCTTGTGCGTAGCTCAACCAGCAGCCAAGGCTCGCCGCCGCGGTGAGGATCAATAAGGTGGGGACAAAACCCATCACCCCTTTCGCCACTAAGGCTCCCGCGAGTAACAGCAGACTGTCGCCCGGCAAAAATGAGGCGGGTAGTAATCCATTTTCGAGAAACAGCGTCGCAAACATGACGCAATAAACCACTCCAACAACATGAGGGTCCGCGAGTGCAGCAAAATCATGTTGCCAAAGCGCCTGAACAATATTGTGTATAACAGCCATGGCAAATCCTGTGGAACCGCTTTATTGGGCGTACCTAAATCTAAAGTCATTAGCTTAGGCACACCTTAATTTTAGGGACATAGTGTAACGCTAAATGGCCTGCGACACCTTGATCACAGGCTCAACAAATCACCATGAAAGCAAAAAAACTGTTCTTTGCGGTGTCCACATTTGGCAATTTTAGGCGATACGCTGGAAACCTGCGTCCAGATCGGCAATCAGGTCGTCCACATTCTCCAGCCCGATATGAACACGCACCAGCGTTCCGGTGAAGTCTATTCCCCCGGCAGGGCGAATCTCCGCGAGTTCTTCTGGCTGGTTGGCCAGAATCAGCGATTCATATCCGCCCCATGAATAGGCCATACTAAAGTAGTTGAAATTGTCCAGGTAGCTTTGATACTGGTCATTATTCAAACGCTTTTTAAGCACAAATGAGAACAAGCCGCTGCTCCCTGTAAAGTCTCGTTTCCAAAACTCGTGGCCTTTGCTGCCGGGCAATGCAGGATGATTGACGCGCTCAACCTGCGGATGTTGCGCCAGCCATTCGGCAATTTTCAGGCTGCTTTCATGATGTTGACGCAGACGCACGCCTAATGTGCGCAAACCACGGCTGGTCATATAAGCAGTATCTGCATCCAGCATTTGCCCCATCAGATACGAGTTCTCACGCAACTGATCCCAGCAGCGGGCGTTTGATACCGCTGTTCCGACCATCGCATCCGAATGGCCAATCAGGTATTTGGTTCCCGCCTGAATTGAAATATCAATGCCGAAATCCAGCGCTTTAAACAAAATGCCCGCCGCCCAGGTGTTATCGATCATGATGATGGCGTCAGGGGCCACGCTGCGTATCGCCTGAACAATGGCTGGAACGTCATGTACTTCCATTGTTATCGAACCAGGCGATTCCAGAAATACAACTTTAGTATTGGGTTGCACGAGTTGGGCAATGCCTGCGCCAATCATCGGGTCAAACCAGGTGGTCGTGACGCCGAGTTTAGCGAGGATTTTGGTGCAGAAATCCTGGCTGGGTTCGTAGGCGGAGCCGGTCATCAGCACATTATCGCCATGTTCGACAAAGGCCAGAATCGCATTGGCGACGGCTGCGGCACCGCAAGGGTAAAGTGCGCAACCCGCACCGCCTTCCAGTTCGCACATGGCTTCTTGCAACGAGAAGTGGGTCAGGGTGCCACGGCGACCATAAAACAGCTCGCCTTTCGCGCGGTTTTCCGTGGCCTGTTTTTTGGCTTCGACGGTTTCAAAAACCAATGATGACGCGCGTTGAATGACGCTGTTAACCGAACCCTGGGTGAATTTTTTATCGCGCCCGGCATTAACCAGCGCCGTTTCAATGTGCTTGTCAGTCATGTTCACTTTGCCCTATTTAACCATCTGGATGTCCAAAACTAACTTATCATGCTTTTGCTGCGTAAACGCAAGGAATCCATGGACAATTTAAGGCACTCTTTAAATACTAATGAGAACTACTATCAATTCGATGTCGTTTTGATATTATTGCGCACAGTTTTAGTATTATTTCGCGGTGGAGAGTAAGAGTGACGAATAATTTGATGCAGACAGATCTCTCTGTCTGGGGCATGTATCAGCATGCTGACATCGTGGTAAAGATTGTGATGATCGGCCTGATTCTGGCCTCTGTCGTCACCTGGGCAATCTTCTTTAGCAAAAGTGTTGAGCTGATGTCGCAAAAGCGCCGTCTGAAGCGTGAACAACAACATTTAGCTAATGCCCGCTCTCTGGATGAAGCCAGCGAAATGGCCGAAACGTTTGATGCAAAAAGCCTGAGCACGATGCTTATCAATGAAGCGCAAAATGAGCTTGAGCTTTCCACAGGTAGCGAAGATAACGAAGGTATTAAAGAGCGTACCGGTTTTCGCCTTGAGCGTCGAGTTGCGGCGGTGGGTCGCCACATGGGGCGCGGTAATGGCTTCCTGGCGACTATTGGTGCCATTTCCCCATTTGTCGGTCTGTTTGGTACCGTCTGGGGCATCATGAACAGCTTTATTGGTATCGCACAGTCACAAACTACTAACCTTGCTGTTGTTGCACCAGGTATTGCCGAAGCCTTGCTGGCCACGGCTATCGGCCTGGTGGCAGCGATTCCGGCGGTTGTTATCTACAACGTATTTGCTCGGGTGATTGGCGGTTACAAAGCTTCTCTGGGCGACGTTGCTGCTCAGGTTTTACTGCTGCAAAGCCGTGACCTCGATTTAGCAGCCAGTTCTCTTGCTCGCCCGGTTCGTACCGCTCAGAAACTGCGTGTAGGTTGATCCCATGGCTTTGCGTCTTAACGAAAATCTCGACGATAACGGTGAAATGCACGAAATCAACGTGACACCTTTTATCGATGTCATGTTGGTATTGCTGATTATCTTCATGGTGGCAGCGCCGCTGGCGACCGTCGATGTGAAGGTTAACCTTCCCGCGTCTTCAAGCCAGCCGCAGCCGCGTCCGGAAAAACCGGTCTACCTGTCTGTCAAAGCCGATCACACGATGTTTATCGGCAACGATGAAGTGACCAAAGAGAGCATGGTCAATGCTCTGATTGCTGCGACAGAAGGCAAGAAAGACACCACGATTTTCTTCCGCGCCGACAAATCAGTTGATTACGAAACGATGATGAATGTGATGGATACGCTGCATCAGGCAGGGTATTTGAAGATTGGCCTGGTTGGGCAAGAAGTCACGAAAACCCAATAAGCATCAATTTTCCTTTCTCTCCATCGCATCACATATATAGAGCGGCCTGCTGGTTAAACTAGCAGGCCGCTTTTTCATAAAGCGAATGAGCGACAGCTGGCGATTTCCGTGTTTCGCCTGGCACGAATGGTTTTGCTGGGCTAATCTCGGGCATTGCCAGGAGACACGCGCTAATGAAAACCGAACGCCACCAGCAACTGGTTCAACTTGTCGAGCAGTACAACAATCTGACCACACAACAGCTGGCGCAGTTATTAGGCGTGAGCCAGGAAACTGTGCGGCGCGATCTGCGTGTACTACAAAAGCAGGGGAAAATTGTTCGCCAACATGGGCGGGCAAAGCGCATTAATCGAGGCGCAGACGAAAGCGGTGATCCTTTCACCGCCCGCCTGAAAAGCCATCTCAATAGCAAAGCGGATATTGCTCATCGCGCTCTGGCCTGGATTGTGCCGGGCATGGTGATTGCACTGGATGCCAGCTCAACGTGTTGGTATCTGGCGCGATTACTGCCAGATATTCCTCTCACTGTTTTCACCAATAGTGAACGTATTTGCCAGGCGTTATCCAGGCGCGAGCATATTAAGCTGATTAGCACTGGCGGTCTTCTCCAGCGCAAATATGCCTGCTATATCAATGCCCCGCTGGCAGCGCATCTTAAATCGATGGATATCGACTTGTTCCTGTTTTCCTGCGAGGGGGTGGATAGCGACGGAACGTTATGGGACACGCGCAGCTGGAATGCCGAATATAAAACGATGTTGCTCAAGCGATCAGCACAGTCCTTGCTGTTGATCGACAAGAGTAAATTTGACCGGGTGAGTGAAGTCCGGATCGGTGAGCAGGCTGATGTGACCGAAATTATTAGTGAAGGCGAGCATACTTTAACGCCTTACAAATGCGGAGTTTTGTAGTTGTTTTCCAGCAACGCACGCGTGCACGACAAACTTTGCGCCTCTTCATCTCTTAGTTTCTGATAAACCACTTCAAGCCGGGCAAGGATCTCGTTTTTCCACCGCGGCTGGTGGGCGATGATTTCACAGAGCACCGCTCCGTAAACTTCTTCTTTTACCCGCCAGGGAAAGATCTGGTGGCGGTTATGCCATTTCTGTTCAACCAGTGCCGAGGTGATATTGAGCTGGCTTTGGGTAAAGCGCGCAATATTTCCATTTTTAATCTGCACTAGTGCTGCAATATTTTCGCGTAATAAGGTGTTATCGGATTCTGCACCCACAGGTGAATCGGAACTGTGCAGAACCTCAGGAAGTTCTTCAGACATTGAGATTACTCGTCCAGTGAATAAAACATCGGCCAGCTTTTTTCCTGGGTGAGTTGATTGACCCAGATTTGCTGTGAATGGTGACTTATCTGCAATTCTTTATCTTCTATTAGCATTTGCAGGTCGGCAGGACTGATCTTTTCTTGCTCAATTAATTCATTTAATACGGTGACCAGCGCTTCAATTTTAAGCGCGCAAAATAATCGGTCTTTTAAATGTCGGTCGCTTTCTTCAAGCAGAGTATTTTTCGCCTGCCCAGCGTAATGATTTGCGCTAAGAACCGTTTTCTCGAGCGATAAAATATTATCCTGGGGATTTAGTGTTAGAGCGCTATCTTCTGCTAATGGTATAAATGCAACCTGCATAGCAGGAAGCATTCCTGGTACCATGTTTTTAGGTAACATATATAAATATCCTGTTATATCAATAGAATGAGATGCGTAGTCACCAAGAATAGCGTTGACAACATTTTGCCTCAAAATTACTATAAAAAAAACAGGAGTCCCCATGCAAAGTGTCTTTTATTCAATTGTATTAATACTATTGTTGCTGTGCGGCGTATTGATGCTAATGCGTGAAAAATCCCATTCCAGCGTCAACCCCATCCCTCAGGCTTCCCCTAAATTAAATTTCTCGCAGAGTGATGAACATGAAGATTACTTTGCGAAATTAATTTTAAAAATCACCCCTGATTATTATTGGCGAGTAAGCCATGAATATGCAGATTTTAACCACGCCACTATTAAGCGTATGAGTATCGATATGCTTAGCGCCGATCCCAAACTCTTTAGTGCCCAACGGCGATGCAGCGATTTAAATTCCGCTATCTATCGCTATTACGACAATCTCAGAAAACGTTGCACTGAGGGTGAAAAAGTCTCTTTTGCTGACATCGAAGTGCTGAACTTACGGCAGTGTTTTGATGAGTTCAGCCAGGATGCTTACCCAGCGCTGGTGGCACTGGTTTGGCCGCATTACCAGCGGCCGGAAGTCAGTCTCCATAACGTGTAAGCCCCATGCCAAACAGCCTGACTCAGTATCAGGCTGTTTTTAAAATAAAAAAAATAGAAGTCTAAAAATAGACCGATTCTCTCGTGGCTAAATTTCATACAGCGGTTATTATTTGCTCACCCAAAAGGAGTTGTTCGTCCCATTGCTAAAAATCAGCAATGGCTTGTTTCGCTGTATTTGCCAGTAGATGAAAGATATTTCTTATGCCTCGTTTAAAAAAATTAATTGCCGCAACTTTGTTTATTATTCCTGTTATTTTTAGTGCAAATTCCTTTGCTTTTAATATGCCAAAGGAATTTGCATCAATCGCAAGCCAGTCGCTTGCCAAGAAAGATGTGTTCTCTGAAAAAGGGAACTATATAAAGAATGATGATCACGGTAATACCAATAGTATTAAGTCTGCCATATTGGCACAATTTTCAAACTGGAAAGGAACGCGTTATCACCTTGGCGGTACGACACATCAAGGTGTCGATTGTTCTGCACTGATGCAGCATATATTTAGCGATTCATTCCATAAATCATTACCGAGAACCACAACGCAGCAAATAAAAAATGGGCAGCCTGTCAGCAAAGAAAAACTCGAGCCGGGTGATTTAGTCTTTTTTAGAACGTCGCCGGGGATGCGCCATGTCGGTGTTTATGTTGGCGATAACCAGTTTGTCCACGCCTCAAGCAGTGTCGGTGTCACCATGTCTTCTCTGGCGAACCGTTATTGGGTTGAACATTATGAAACCGCTCGCCGTTTAAACATGGTTGGTTAAATACAATTCTGGATTGCGGGTTTAATTTTATATTGATAATCACTATTATAGCGGCTGGTTTAAGATATTGGTTATTTTACTATGTGGTGCGCAAATATAATGATGGCGATGTATATTCATGACTTATGAATTAGCCGGTGATTATATTTTAATTTCCTACAGGGATTAGTATCAAATGAAACGAAATTTAATGCGTCAGATGACGGGTGCCGTAATCGCTGTAATGGTTGCTGGTACCTTGCTGGTTGGTTGCGATGCGAAACAAGCTGGAGAAGTTGAAATGAAATTTATTAATGTGGAAAAGGTCGCACTGGATTCAGGTCTGGTTAAGCAAGAACAAGCGTATCTCAAAGCAGTAAATGAAAATCTGCATAAAGGCCTGCAACTGGCAGAAAAGAATTATGCCACGCTGCCTGCAGATAAAGTCGCGGCCGCGCGCCAGGCAGATAAAAAAATTATTGCTCAGCAATGGCAAGGTCAGCAACGCGCCGCACGCCAGGTTGTGTTGGCAGCGGTAAAACAGGCAACTGATGCCTATCGCACTGAAAAGAAAATTGCTGCCATTATGCCTATGCAGACTGCAGTTTCGGTTGCGCCGGAACTCGATGTCACCGCTGACCTGACCACTAAATTGAATGCAACCAAACTGGATTTTGGCAAAGTGCCTGAAATCACGGTTAAAGCGGCTGATACTGCAAAACCGGCAGTAGCAGCAAAGTAATTAGCAAATAATTATCCGCAAATATTGGGCTTCGCCTGCGTGTTCCGCGAAGCCCATTTTCGTTAATCCTTAACACTTTCACCTGCCTGATAACAGCCATACGACGATGCCCCGTCAGTTTCCTGTTAGAATGGCAAAATTGCCCCCGCAATGCCTGGATCAGCAGACAGGCCATAACTGAGCTGGCTTCCTTCACTTTTTAATATTCAGGAGCCAGATATGTCTGACCAACGTTTGTGGATCAAAAATCCCCGCGCAGTTTTTACCGCCAATTCGCAAGACGCCGCAGGTGGCGTAGTGATCGAAGGGGCAATCATTCGTGAATTAATTCCCCTGGGTGGCAAGCCCGCAGTTCCATGTGACTCTGTGTTTGATGCTCGCGAACTTGTCTTGTTACCCGGACTTATCAACACACACCACCATTTCTATCAGACTCTGACCCGAGCGTGGGCACCGGTGGTTAACGTGCCGCTGTTTCCCTGGTTAAAACAACTCTATCCGGTTTGGGCGCGGCTTGATGCCGAAGCTTTAGCGCTGGCCAGTAAAGTGGCGATGGCTGAGCTGCTGCTTTCCGGTTGCACAACCACAACGGACCATCACTACCTTTTCCCGCAGGGCATGGAGGAGGCCATCGATGTGCAGGTTGATGTGGTGAACGAAATTGGCATGCGTGCCGTATTAACGCGCGGCTCGATGAGCCTGGGTGAAGATGACGGTGGGTTGCCTCCTCGCCACACAGTACAACAGGCCGGGACAATTCTGCGTGATAGCGAAAGATTGATTAAACGTTACCATCAGCGCGGGGAAGGGGCGTGGCTACAAATCGCGCTCGCTCCATGTTCGCCGTTTTCTGTGACCACTGAAATTATGCGGGATAGCGCCCAACTTGGGCAGCAAGAGGACGTGCGGCTGCATACGCATCTGGCTGAAACCATAGATGAAGAAAACTTCTGTCTGCAACGTTTTGGCTTGCGTACCGTGGATTATCTGGAAAGTGTTGGCTGGCTAAATGACCGAACCTGGCTTGCCCACGGCATCCATTTTAATGAGAGTGAAATTCAGCGCCTGGGGCGAGCGGGAGTCGGTGTCTGTCATTGTCCGGTTTCAAATATGCGTCTCGCATCAGGCATGTGCCCGACGGTTGATTTGGAAAATGCCGGTGCGCCAGTTGGCCTCGGTGTTGATGGTTCCGCTTCAAACGATGCGTCAAACATCATGTACGAGGCGCGGCAAGCATTGTATTTACAGCGCCTGCGTTATGGCGCTGAAGCGATTACTCCGCACAGAGTGTTAGGCTGGGCGACGCGTGGCTCGGCAAAACTGATTGGGCGTAGCGATATTGGCGAAATTGCCGTCGGGAAGCAGGCCGATTTGGCGCTGTTTGCTCAGGACGAACTCCGCTTTAGTGGCAGCCACGATGCGATTTCAGCCCTGTTGTTATGCGGTGCAGAAAGGGCAGAACACGTGATGGTTGGCGGTAAATGGCGAGTGACCGACGGCAATATCGTCGGGTTGGATGTGCCGGATCTGATATCCCGGCACCGCAAGGCGGCGGCGAAATTAGTCGCTGATGTTTAACATTAATCCTCGGTAACTTCCTCGCCGCTTTTGCCTTTTCCCCAGGCGACGCGGCGCTGAAGCATTTTTTTCAGCGCCCGTCCGCTGGTATTCAACCAACCGGTTGGACGTGGATCGGCCAGCATACTCAGTGCGCGAGCGTAATCCAGCACCAGGCCTGGCGTCCACGCCATGGTTTCAGCCCGTTTACGCAGTTGCAGTGCGACCCAAAGTTCCGGCGTCGACATCAGTTTTCCCATCGCCATCCAGAAACCACGTTTTTGCCAAAGCCTGCCGACCGCCCCCTCAAGTGCCGCTTCCAAAGCCCGCGCCACGCTGCTCGAACAGTTTCGATAGGTCAAATTGTAGGACTCATTCTGGCGATAGCTTTCCCAAAACGCTTGTAGCCGTGCTTCGCTGTAATTACGGATTCGTACTTTTCTTGTGGATGGGCACCACTTTGCGGATTCCGTTGCGTAATCCGGCTGGAAAATCCCCGGTACGTTGTTTTCAGGTGTAGCCCGCAGCAGGCGGGCAAACTCATCTGGCGACTGGTCGATAAGCTCAGCAGGATAGAGGCTGATATAAACCCCGCCGGGAGATTCCAGTGCGGCGTGACCAGTCGAGATCACGCCGTTGCGATCGACCGCTGCGATATAACGGCTGATCACCGGACGGGGGATCGCTTCTCCTGCGGCGGATCCGACGGGTGTCCAGACGTGAACCGTCAGCGCTCTTTCGTCATCGTCCGGTGGGCCGTCCCACTCCACAACGTCAGGCGGAAGATGGTCGGCTTCTGCCATAAATACTGAACCTTTAAGACCCGGATTCTCAGCGGCATTTTTAACGCGCATGGCGAGAATAAACAGGTTCCAGCCCGCAAATGCCAGGCCTAACCCGAGGCAATAAGGAACCGTTCCTTCATAGTTTGACGGCCAGGGCTGGAAGAAAAATATCGCCAGCGCAATTTCGGCAATGCCCCCCCACAAAGCGGGCCGCCATCGGCGATAACGCACCACCACAGCTGAAGCGATTTGCAGAGTGCCGTCGAAGAAAAACAACAAGCCAAAGATCACCGATAACACGAAGTTACCGTGGTGATGACCGGCCAGAATCAACAGCGCCGCAAGGGAAAATGCCGCGCCTTTAACGTAGCGCAGAATGCGTTGCCCACCCATACCGCTATGCGCGACCATCAATGTCGCAGCACCTTCAAACAGCAGCAGGCAGGCGAATGGCTCGATAGGGAAATAGAGCGAGCCATCCAGGGCATCAAGAAAAATGACTATTCCGGCAATAAGCGTAATCCAACCGAAACGACGCAACCCACGCCAGTGGGAACGCAAAAAATCAATGCCGAGCAGGATCATCGTAAGCCGCATCATGGGGAAGTTTCCGTCAATTGCTCCACCAAATATATAGCCCACCAGACTCAAGTGCGATACGAAGCGAATCGACATAACTTTGTGCTTTATGTCAAATTTAATGATTCATATTTTTTGATTAAAGATAAAAATATGAATGATTAATTTAGTTACCACGCTCACGATTTCATCAGAAACTGTTCTGTTGAAATGGATATTGCCAGCTCTGTTGCTAGTATCCTTTTGCGAGTCTTTCACCCGTAAGAGGATACAATGAAAAATAAAAATACCATTATTGTGAGTTGCTTTCTGACAGGAGTAGCTGTGTTGTACAGCGCGAAAGTGTTGGCTGCGGAACAAAGCAAAGACGTAAAAATCATTCGCGACGAGTATGGTGTTGCGCACATTTATGCCAACGACACCCACAACCTGTTTTATGGCTACGGCTATGTTGTGGCTCAGGACCGGCTTTTTCAGATGGAAATGGCACGTCGCAGTACTCAGGGTACGGTGGCGGAAGTGCTGGGTGACAAGTTTCTCAATTTTGATAAAGACATTCGGCTGAACTATTGGCCTGCCAGCATTCATGCCCAAATTGATGCTTTACCTGCTGAAGAAAAAGCTGTTTTGCAGGGTTATGCTGATGGTATGAATGCGTGGATTGATAAGGTTAACGCCGAGCCTGGAAAGTTGTTGCCAAAAGAGTTTTCGACACTGGGTTTTAAACCGCAACACTGGCAGCCTTTCGATGTCGCGATGATTTTTGTCGGCACGATGGCTAACCGTTTTTCAGACAGCACCAGCGAAATTGATAACCTGGCGTTGTTTAACGCGCTGAAAGATAAATACGGTGACAAGCAGGGGATGGGGGTATTTAACCAAATCAAATGGTTAGTGAACCCTTCAGCCTCAACCACTATCGAACCAGAAGAACATCGTTATCCGTTCAAACTGGCAAACCAGGCCATGCAACTGGCTTATAACTTACCGCGTTTCGACCATACTCCTCCGATGTTCGAGCGCCTGGCAAAAGGCAATGATGGCGCTTTACTCACACTAACTCATCAGAAAAATCAGCAAGTAATTGGCGAACAGTTTGCTCACAGCGGCGCAAATGGGCTGGCGGGCTACCCAACCACCAGTAACATGTGGGTGATCGGCCAGAAAAAAGCGGCAGACGCTAAATCCATTATGGTTAACGGGCCGCAGTTTGGCTGGTACGCACCGGCTTACACCTATGGAATCGGCCTGCATGGCGCTGGATACGATGTGGTCGGGAACACGCCATTTGCCTATCCGGGCCTGGTGTTTGGGCATAACGGAAGCATCTCGTGGGGATCGACTGCCGGTTTTGGCGATGACGTCGATATCTTTGCGGAAAAACTTGATCCTCAACGCCCTGATTATTATCAGCGTCACGGGCAGTGGGTGAAAATGCTTAGCCGCAGTGAAACGATCAACGTTAAAGGCGGGACACCGGTTTCGTTCACGATCTATCGCACGGTACACGGCAACGTCATCAAAAACGACCCGCAAACCTCAACGGCTTACGCAAAATCTCGAGCCTGGGAGGGAAAAGAAGTCGCTTCATTGCTGGCGTGGACGCATCAAATGCAGGCGACAAACTGGACGCAATGGACGAAACAGGCGGCAAATCAGGCTTTAACCATCAACTGGTATTACGCGGATAAACAGGGGAATATCGGCTATGTTCACACTGGTGCGTATCCGCAGCGTAAACCTGGGCACGACCCACGCCTGCCTGTTCCTGGAACCGGTGAATGGGACTGGGATGGGATTTTGCCGTTCTCCAGCAATCCGCAAATCTACAACCCGAAATCGGGTTACATCGCAAACTGGAATAATGCGCCAGAAGCAGGTTATCCGGCCTCGGATCTTTTTGCTTTCCTGTGGGGGAGCGCCGATCGTGTCGATGAGATAAAAAAATTGATCGACGCACAGCCGAAACTCACGCATGAGCAGGCATGGGATATTATTGCCAAAACCAGCCGCCAGGATCTGAATCTGCGCCTCTTCCTGCCTTCTATCGAACAGGCGGTTAAAGCGTTACCAGCTGACGATCCGCGTCGCCAGCTTGCGGAGATCCTCGCAAATTGGGATGGCAACAATCAAATGAATGCCGACGGCAAAACTTATCAGCATCCGGGGTCAGCAATTTTGAACGCGTGGCTGACCAGCATGCTGAAACAAACGCTTGTTGCCGCTGTGCCTGCACCATTTAATAAGTGGTACAGCGCCAGCGGCTATGAAACCACACAGGATGGCCCAACCGGCTCACTGAATATCAGTGTCGGAGCCAAAATTCTGTATGAGGCATTGCAAGGAACGCGTTCACCAATCCCGCAAACGGTTGATCTTTTTGGTGGAAAACCATCGGATGAACTGATCAGAAATGCGTTGCAGGATAGCTGGCAGCAGCTCTCACAACGTTATGGCACTCAAGTTGATAGCTGGAAAACTCCGGCGATGCCGCTGACCTTTAGAGCGAATAACTTCTTTGGCGTGCCGCAGGCCAACGCCGATGAAGCGGTGCATCAGGCGGAATACCAAAACCGTGGTACTGAAAACGACATGATTGTTTTTGGTGCGAAGGGAGATGAAGTGCAAGCGTGGGATGTGGTTGCACCTGGCCAAAGTGGCTTTATCGCTCCAGACGGAACGCCTGCGAAGCACTATCGCGATCAACTGGAAATGTATCAGACGTTTGGCCGAAAAGCATTATGGCTAAACAGCGCAGACGTGAACGCCCATAAAGAGTCTGAAGAGGTAATTCAAGTCGTGCAGTAGTTAATTATTAGTACAGCCAAAATAGCGTGTGATGGCTATTTTGGCTGTGGTTTAACCTGTCATTTTTTATCATTTGTCCTCACATCCTTGCAAAATAGCCATTTCACTCATCACTCAGCGGCGTCGCCAAGCGATGGATCCTTTCGCCATGCATTGCGAGCCTTACATTATTGCCATCGCCACGGATAAAAGAGAGGGTTAAGCTCGTGTCAATTATCAGCGCTTTGATTCTGGAAACGTGAAAGTTTATGAACTGGCCGTTGTTCCCGATAACGCAATATTGTTATACGGGCCGGAAAACCCCGGTGATTTTGTCACCCTTAATCTGGCGCTAATGGAATCCGATGCTGATATCAGAATGGCTGGTGAAAATCTCGATGCTTTTATCAGCGATGCGGCAAATAAAACTCAAGCGTCCACATTACTGGCAGCCAACCCAACCGTTTCGGTTGCGATAAAAGTTGCTGAAGAAATGCTGGCATTAAGTGCCAGGTAAATGATGAAAAATGATGATGACAAGGTGATGTTGATTCATGATAGCTGGTTGCGCGATTAACCCATTCCTTACGATATTAACCATCACAAAATTCACGCTAATGACTTTGCTGAAATGACGCTGCGGGTTATGCCGATGATCAGTTCGAAATAATAAAAGAGGCGATATTTTCGCCTCTCTATTTCCGCCCCTAATTATTTCATTTAAAATTAAATTTATTATTAAACAAAAAAAAGAAAATCATTTTATTGAATTTGAAGCTGGCTCTCATTTTTTTAATGCGACAAACTCCCATCGTTGAAAATGAAACAACGTGACAGTATATTAAAACCGTTGTTTTGAAAAAATATTGTGATTTAATTGAATAGGTTATGGCGGTACTTTAAATCTATGCCACTACTGTGCCTCTGACCCATTCGTTGCAATTTTACGCGCTCAATACGACCCCATGAACCCATTCCACATTAAGTGCCATAGAGCACGTTTTCTGGCGTGGGTCATTGTTAGTTGCCGTTTCACAGGAGAGTGATCGAAAGGTATGAAGTTAAAATTCGCATGTGCCGCTATTGCCGTTTGTTCGGTGTTAACCAGCATGAATGCTAACGCATGGAGCCTGAATTATCGCCACGAGTTTCTGGAAAAACAGGAACAGCAAAGCGACCGATTGGTTGTTTCGCATCGTTTCGATAATGGTTGGGGCTTTGGTGTAGAGTCCAAATTTACCAATGGTGGTGAAGGGGAAGGCGCTTTCGACGAATTCCACACTACCGGTACTGAATATGATTTGAGTTATCTTGCCAAACCTAATGATACATGGTGGTGGGAAGCCGGTTTTAATACCGAGATCACTGATACCGTGCAGGATTTGCGAGTTCATGTTAAACCAACGTATTGGTTCAACGAAAATTTTTATACTGCCGCTCGTTTCCGTGTTGGGCAGAGAAACTATACGGATGATGTCAATAAAGATAATGGCCATTATTTCCAGCTGAACTATTACCTTGGCTATAATGCGGAAAGATGGTCTATCGCCTATGACTTCGAATATAAGAAACTTGATTACCCTGATTTTAAGGGTGAAGAGTACTCTTATCTTAATAACGTAACAATTCGTGTGCCAATTAATAAAAATTGGCGGCCATATACCGAAATTGGTTATGTGTCATATAACGACCCTTCTGACAATAGCCCTTACCCAAATGACTGGCAGTGGCGTTGGCGCGTCGGGATTGAATACGTCTTCTAATTTTATCTCTGCTTCACTAACAATGAATCAATCACACTATTAATAGATTTTGTGAATGCATGGAGTGCATCTATTTTTTAGTGCGTGGCTTTTTAGCGCATGGTTTTTTAGCGCGTAGTTTAATTGTGTTGGTTATAACAATAATTCTCGGTGAAATAAGTTATTAGTTTATTGAGAACCATGTTTTCACCTTCATCAAGCTGCTTCCCCCTTTCTGGAATACAGGAAAGGGGGAAGTCAGGTTATTTAACTCTACTAGCACTCGATGGGTGCTAATGGCTTCAAGGACAGTTGTATGGACATTGGGAATTGGGTGCTTGAGCCAAATACAGCACTGACCCGTTTTTGTGTTTCTCCTCCTCGTGAGGAGCGATTCGCTGAATTTTTCGCTGGCGAAGCCATGGATATGGCTATGGATTACCGCTTCCAGAATGGCTCCGGGCCGCAAGAAGATGCGTTTTGTCGGCGTATTTTTCGCCAGCAGATGGCTGAACGCACCGTTGAACTGAGTGAGGCCATTGCGCGTACCCATGTGAGTTACACGGGTGAAAGCGACACGGTTTCCTTTTCCTCCTTCCAGCGCGTGCCATTCCATGTGCAACGTTGGCTGGAGTTGGAGCTACACGCTACGGAAGCGGGCAGTTACCCTTTTCAGCTATCGACTTGTGGTGGGGCTCGCCTATGGTGCAATGAACAGGCCGTCGCCAAGTTCACTCCTTTCTCCCGCAACAAAATGCAAAGTTGTGAGCTGATGCTTCCCTTGCAGGCGGGTAAAAATACCCTGCTGATCCACCTGGAAGAGCTGTTTGAACGCGATACCGTGTTTGCGCTGCGTTTTATCTACCAGGGCTGCGTACCGCTTGGTGTTTCATTGCCGCAAACTGATGCCGCCGTGCTTGATGAATTGAGCCTGTTTGCTGGCGCTATGCGCCCGGAACTCACGGCCAGGGATAACCAGGTAAGGATTCGGCTCGGCGCAAATGCACCGACGCAACCGGTTAGTTTGTCGGGTGAGATCCACGGCATGGGTAATGACAATTTTACCCCGCGTCAGGTGGATTTCGGCACTGCCACGCCGGACGGTCAGCTGTTGACTCTGTCTCTGCCCGCGGAGATTGGTTCCGCTCACTATCAAATTGTGCTGCGCATCAGTTGCGCGGGCGTTTCGATTACCCGCAGTTTTGGTGTCAACCTCATACCGTCGCCTGGCCATGCTGAGCATTCAACCAGCCTCGATGAGCGCAAACTGAAAGCGTTGCGTCACACCGCCCGGCATGGCATGGAGCGGACTTCTCGCCTGCTCGCCATGTTGCAATGTGGTGAAACAACAGCCGAAGCCGATCGGCTGTTGCTCGACACTTTAAAGCGGATCAGCGCCCGCGAAGATTGCTCAGATTTTTCTCTGGTTCCGCTATTGTGGATCTGGCGCGAGCACAATGGCGAACACTTCCCGGCGGCTTTATGGCGACGAGTGCGCAGTTCAATCCTCGGCTATCGCTACTGGATGGACGAGCAAGGCAATGACGTCATGTGGTTCTGGAGTGAGAACCATACCCTCTGCTTCCATACCGCCCAATATCTGGCAGGCCAGATGTTCCCTAATGAGCTGTTCCTGGCGTCTGGGCGTAGTGGCGAAGAGCAGCGTGCTATCGCCGCTCTTCGTCTGGCGCAGTGGTTCGATGCCATCGAACTGTACGGCTTCGTCGAGTGGAATTCAGCTCCTTACTATCCGGTCGATTACATTGGCCTGTTTGCGCTCTATCAACTGGCGGAAGATGCCTGGGTGCGTCAGCGTGCTAAGGGACTGATCGATCGCTTGATGCTGCTAAGTTCCCTGCATTACCAGGATGGGATTGCCGCAGGCACCATGGGCCGCGTCTACGAAAAAGAGCTGTTGGCAGGTGTGCTCACTGAGTTGTCAGCGTACGGAAATGTTGCCTGGGGCGGCGGCTGGTATAACCGCAAATGTGCTTCCTTGCCGCTTTTTTGTGCCAGCGACTATCAGCCACCGGTCGCCGCCGACAGCTACGCAAGGCTGTCTCAAGGCTCGCTCTCAGCCTTCTACCAGGCGGGCGGCGGCAATATTGTTGTCTGGAAAGAGCCGGGCGTTAGCCTCTCAAGTTGCATTAACCACCATCCCGGCCAGCGTGGCCATCAGCAACATCTGATGGACGTGCAGTTTGCCACTCATCACGACGCCAAATTCTGGGTCAATCACCCCGGTGAAGCAGAACCCGGTGGCGAGCAGCGCCCTTCATATTGGTCTGGCAACGGCGTGCTGCCACAACTGATGCAGGTGGAGAATCGCGCTCTCCAGTTCTGGCAGTTGCCCGCAGATACCGCCTTCCCCTGGACTCACCTCTACCTGCCAGCAGATGCCTTCGAACAGGTGATCACATTGCCTCGGACTTGTCTGGTTCGCGCCGGTAATGCCTTTGCTGTGATTGGCTGCTCGGCACCGCTAAACGCGGTCACCACTGGAATGACCGCGGGCAATGAATATCGGGCCCAGTCGCATCACGTCGCCTGGTTTACCGAAGTCGGTCATGGCGACGACGCAGCTTTCGCGGCGTTCTGCCAGCGCATGGAAACACTGGTGGTCAGTATTGAAGACCAGCAGGCCGTTGTCAGTACGGCGCAAGGCGAGCTCATGCGCCTCGATTGGCAGGGTAAATGCCTGATTGAGGGCGTCGTACACCGTTTCCCCGACGCGGCAGGATGCGATCCCATTGTTACCTGGAGTGGAGAAGCACAATGAAACAACAAGCACTGATCCCAACCCTGGAGCGAGTCGTTCACGGTTTCTGCCAGTTGAAAGGCATGGGTGAACTGACGGCCAGTAAAGGCCTGGCGATTCAGTTTGAGCAGTGGGAGTGGGAGGTTGGCGTTGGGCTATATGGTTTCTGGCGCTACGCCAGCCACAAAGACGATGTCGAACTTCAGGATTCTCTGCTGGCCTGGTACGAAGGGCAGATCCGCAAAGGGCTGCCTGCGATGCAGATCAACACCACGGCTCCGATGATCACCCTGGCGCTGCTGGCGGGTCACAGCGGCCGCGACGATCTACGCGAAACGGTGAACGCCTGGGCTGATGATCTGCTGGCTAATCTGCCAAGAACCGAGGAGGGCGGATTCCAGCACGTAGTGAAGGAGCAACCCAACACCGGCCAACTCTGGGATGACACCCTTTTCATGACCTGCCTGTTCCTCGGCACTGCCGGGATCGTGCTCAAGCGAAAGGATTTGATCGACGAGGCGGTCTATCAATTCCTGCTGCACACCCGTTACCTGAGCGAACCCAAAAGTGGACTTTGGTATCACGGCTGGACCTACGTCGAAAAACACCATTTTGCCGGAGTTTTATGGGCGAGAGGGAATGCGTGGATCACTGTTGCCATCCCCGAATTCATCGATCTGATGGGCGACCACCTGGATGCTGGCGTACGACGCTATTTAACCCAGGTGGTGTCACGCCAGGTGCGTTCTCTGTGTGCATTGCAGGCTGAGAACGGTATGTGGCACACGGTGTTGGATGACCCTTATTCACCTCAAGAATCCTCAGCCACGGCGGGGATCGCCTACGGCATGTTGCGCAGCGTGCGGCTGGGTCTGCTGGATGACAGCGTCATTGCCCCAGCCCTGCGGGCAGCCCATGCCGTGTGGCAGCGCATCGACGAGGACGGCATCGTTCTCGGGGCTTCCAAAGGAACCATGGTAGGGCATGACCACCAATACTACTGCGACATTGCCATCGCACCGGTTCCTTATGCACAGGCACTGACCATGTTGCTGCTACTCGAACTAGAGCAAGGCCAGTGGCTGGCATAACAGTTTAATTTTTTTTGTTATTTTTTGGAGAAACAAGAGATGTCCAAACGGAATTTTATGGGGGCCTTCCAGACTTTTGGTGGTGCTATGGCTGTCCCCATTGCCTTTTTACCTTTCACCGGTTTGCTGCTCGCTATCACCGGGCTACTCACCATGCCCGATATCATGGGGAGCCTGGCTCACCCTGACTCCAACTTTTACAAGGTGATGACCATCATCAAGTCGGGTGGCTGGACTATATTCCGCAACTTCCCGTTACTGTTCTGTATGGCGCTCCCTGTGGGTCTTGCCAGGACCGGCCAGGCACGAGCGGCGCTGGTCGCCTTCTTTGCCTACATGGCTTACAACTATTTCACCAACAGCATGCTGACCTTCTGGGGGCCAGAGTTTGGGGTCGATTTTAATCAGAATGTTGGCGGCTCCAGCGGCCTGGCAATGGTTGGTGGCGTCAAAACGCTGGATACCAGTATCGTCTTCTCGCTGATCATCGGCGGAGTGGTCACCTGGATCCACAACCGTTTCTTCGAAAAGAAACTGCCGGATTACCTGACTATTTTCCAGGGGATGAGCCTGGTCTTTATCGTCTCTTTCTGCGTGATGTTGCCGATGGCCTGGCTGACCTGCGAACTTTGGCCAAAGGTACAAGTCGGCATCAATGCCATGCAGAGTTTCTATGTTGAAGCCGATGCCTTTGGTATGTGGATGCTGGCGTTCGTGGAACGTATGCTGGTACCAACCGGCTTGCACCGTTTCGTTTACTTCCCGTTCTTCTTCGGCCCAGCGGTAGTGGATGGCGGTCTTTACACCCACTGGATCGAGAACGTCTCGACTTATGCAGCATCAACCACGCCTCTGGTTGAGCAGTTCCCCGCTGCCGGTTACTCCTTGTATGGCAACATCAGCGTGTTCTGCTCACTCGGTTCAGGCCTGGCTATTTATGCTACTGCTAAGAAGAAGATGAAGCGCAAGATTGCCGCTCTGGTGATCCCGGCGATCATCACGGCAATGGCTGTTGGTATTACCGAACCTATCGAGTTTACCTATCTGTTTGTGGCGCCGGTGCTGTATCTGGTCAATGCTATTATTGGTGCGACCCTGTGTGTGGCGCTCTATCTGTGCGGCGTAGTGGGTTTCATGGGCGGTGGTCTCAACGATATCATCCTGTTCAACTGGGTCTTCTATGCTAAGAACCATGCTCACCTTATCTGGATCCACCTTGCTCTGGGCCTCGGTTTCGCGGCTATCAACTTCTTCGTGTTCCGCTACATGATCCTGAAATTTAACTTCCTGACACCAGGCCGTGGTGATGAGGAAGAGGAAGAAGATGTGCGCCTTTATTCTAAACAAGACTACCGCGGCAAACAGTCTGGACCGGTTGTTGCAGGTCAAGAGCCAGATCGCCTCAGAGCTGCCGCAATCCTGCAATGTGTGGGTGGGTGTGAAAACGTCGATACCATCGGAAACTGTCAGACGCGTTTACGCCTGGTGGTGAAAGACCCGGCCCTGGTACAGGATGACAAGGCTCTCAAGCAAGCCGGAGCTTTGGGTGTGATGCGTACAGGTAAAAACCTTCAGGTTGTGGTGGGTTTATCCGCTCCAATGGTGCGCGAATATTTCGAGCAGGAGTACAATAAAGGCCCGGCCATTCAACCGGACACGACGACTCCAGTGCCAGCAGTCTGATTAGACTGGAAGCGTTTCATTAATTGAATTTGCGAGCCCTGATGGGCTCGCAAGCCATTTTATGACTTCACAGGATGAAGATATGACAACGTTAAAAATAGGCGCACGCGGACATGATCTTATCGATCAGACTCCAGAAGGGATTATTGCTTATGCGCGCCAGGCGGGGATTGACGGACTGCAACTGGCAGTACACAGGAGCTGGGTCGAGGCCTGGCAGGCTCGTGATATCGACACGATGGTCGCCAATATTCAACAGCTTCAGCAGGCCGGTATTTCCATCTTTCTGCTGGCCAGTTACTTCAACCCTGCTCATTCAGATCCAGACTTCTTGAAGAGTGAGATGGAGCGCGTGCGTTTTAATATCGAACTTGCTCGCCGCTGCAATGTCGGCGTCGTGGGCAGTGAGACTGGCTCTCTGAACGACAATGACTGGACCTGGCATCCGGATAATCACAGCGCGGCCTCCTTCAAGAAAGTGGAGCGGACCTTTGAGCAGTTAAAACCCGAACTGGAGCAGGCAGGTTGTGATTTTCTGGTCGAGGCGGTCAAAGATCATATTATTTATGACGCCAATTGTCTGGCGAGCCTGAACACGCGATTGGGCGATAATTTCAAGGTGACTCTTGATCTGGCCAACTTGCTGGATGCGGACAATGCCGGGAACTGGCGTGAGATCTTAGTCGATTTTCTTAGCCAGCATGGCGAGCGCATCCGATTGTTCCATTTCAAGAATTTCATCTTGCAAGGGCGAGATAAGATTCCGACGAGCCTGGAACATGGCCTGATTGATTATGTTGAGGTGTTGGCTGTGCTGGAACAGCGCCAACTGGCTCATATTCCGATCATTGTTGAAGAACTGACCGGTGACCCGCTGTTAGAAAGTGTGGCTTACCTGCGCCGCTTGAGTCAGTGATTCATGGTTTAGAGATAGGGTTTTTCACGGCACGTGGCGCCTGGACGCCACGTTTTCCATAACTCAGCGGGGAGTCAATTATTCGACTCGCTCATCGCTTCATTTCGGTACTGGGCAGCAGCAGTTATGAGTTGCTCCACCCGTTTTTCCACCAGACTACCGTTAACAGCGTATTTCCAGGTGATGTTGTGTTCGTTCACTACCTGGACAAATTTCTCGTCTTCCGGTTTCCCGCTGTCGGGGTTGATGCGTGTGGTGGTGTGCCGCCAGGCTTTGTGCTCCCGCGATGCGACCTGGCCATGCTGGTACTCTTTGCTTTCCAGAACGTCATTCTTCGCTTCCACCCGGCTGCAGAGGGTGGCACTGAGGACGCGGTTGTTGTCACCCTGTGGGACGTCCTCGCGTACCACCTGAACGCTCTATACCGTCGACTATGGTGCGCGCATACCGTCCGGGAAGCTCAATATTCATTTGAAGGGTAAATGGCTGAAAGAGGCGGGGTTTGAGACGGGCGCACATCTCACCGTTAAAATATCGGACGGCTGCATTGTGATTATTAAAGACAGTGACGAAGTGGACACGCTGAAACATGAGCAGGAAGCGCTGCGTCAGCAATTGCGGGATATTAAGCAGGCTAATTGGGACATAAAGAGCACCGCTAAGGCGGCGCTCCAGGGGATGGCGGTTTAGAGAATAAAAGAACCGGGAAGATATGAGATTTTTTCCGGTTCTTCAAATTAATATCAGACCCCGATGTTCTGGGGAAAAACTCTCAGGCCAAAGAGTTTTTTCGTTATAAAGCGCTTCGTTAAAACTTGCATTATCAAATCGTTCTACACCAAGAAAATTAGCCCCTCTTAAATCAGCACCATTAAATTCAACACTAAATACATCTGCCTGGGAAAAATTAGCATTCCTCATATCCGCTTTAAAAAAGCAAGCACCTGATAACCTCGAGGAAGAAAAATCTGAATTCGTTAATACTGAATATTTAAAATAGGCATTCATTAACAACGCCTCAATAAAAATAGCTTCGTCTAAATAGCATCGGGAAAGTTCTGCACTTCGTAGATTAGCTTTTATAAAGCTAGCTTTATATAAAGAAAGCCCATCAAAAATGGCTGCATGCAATTGATTTCCATCAAAATTGGCTCTATCCAAGCTCTCAAGATTAAATTCTTGTGTTTCGTTTGTTTTAAATTTAATGGTTATCATTAATGATTTCCCCAGTCAAAATCATCTACTGTAGTAGATGACATCGGTTTAATATTTGGTACTTGGCCTGGTGATAAAGTCCCTGGTGATATTTCTGTCATTTTCCCTGCTACCTTACCTGCAACGTATCGGTGATTTCCCTCAACGACAACATTACCATCAACTTTAATTGGAGGAGCAACATCACCTTTAAGTAATCGATCTACATAACGTTGAATAGCTGGAAGAGAAACGTCACCTTGCAGAGTCTACATTGTGTCGTCTTTTAATGCGTTTCGAATTATATCTGGCGTTACATCAGCACCGTTGCTGACTTTACACAACCCAAGCGGATCAATCCATTTCAGTGGATTCGACACATACCCGTAAGGGTTCACCCCACCTGCCAGCCCTATCGGGTCCGAGCTCAGGTATTGCCCCGTCCCGTTATCATAGTGACGGAACCGGTTGTAATGCAACCAGGATTGCTGTCAGGGTGTGGACTGCGGCACCGCGCAACGAGTCGGCAATCGTGGTTACATTTTTCACCAGCAGATTTATCCCGATCGCTGTAGCGGAATTGTTGTTGACGACTCTACGAGTCAGTCAAACAGAATCTGCTGCCATAGTATTCATAATTATTTCTTGAGATTACCTTAAGTTATGGATTTAACTATGTGAAGGGTTAAATATTCTTTGCCCTTTGCAAGGTGCTAGATCGTTTATTTTAGCATTTGTATTCTGCTCGATAAATATTAATGCATCGTCAATGGTATTAAATTCAATGATTTCCTCTCTGAGATATTCTTCGGAAGACATCATGGATTCTAATATTTCATCAACATAGACTTTATATTTTCCCTCCCATTTTTGCAACCCGACAGAAGACCAGCAGACCTTGTCTTTATTTAAGAATGAAAATCTGCATCCTACCTGAAAACCATTGGAGATCTTGTTTAATAAACTGTCTCTGTTCATGGATTACCTGTTATGTTAATTACTACTTTTACACCATCTCTACGTTTTATGTTTATATGAGGGTAGTTTCCGTGATCGTCATTTGGACCATGTCCTCTCACTCTTCCCGTTGTAGGATCAACTGAATAATCTTTGTGATATGCCCCTCCTTCTTTAAAACGATCCATTTTCCTTTTTTTTCTAAGGCCAACGGCGTCCTCTGGACCAACGCCATTGACTTTTTGATAGTCAGGGAAAGCCGCTTTGAGCAACGCATCAGCATCCGCTTTAGTTTTAACATTTATTGTAGTATTTTTCCCGCCAGTGCGTAATGCATCAACATCTTTAGGGCAAACACAAGCCAACCCCAGCGGATCAACCCAACTCAACGGGTTATGCACATACCCGTACGGATTCACCCCACCCGCCAGCCCTATCGGGTCTGCCGAAATGTACTGTCCCGTTTCACTATCATAGTAACGGAAGCGGTTGTAGTGCAAGCCGGATTCTGTGTCTTCGTATTGCCCCGGAAAGCGCAGTCTGCAACTCAGCTTGTCATCATTCGCACTTTCTTCACGACCCCAGAGCTGTTGCCTGCCTCGCCAGACGATGGTGCCGTCTTCGGTCAGTAATTCCTGAATACGACCGACCGTATCGGTTACCGCATAGTGCAACTGTCCTTTCTCATAACGCGCCAGTGGTGTGAAGCTGCCTGGCTCGTAAATCCAGCGGATACTGTCGTCATACGCCGGAGTGCCACCGGCATACACCGGGATTTCTTCGGTCAGCTGGTCGCCATTCCAGTGGAAGTTGTAACCGGTTTTCTGGCGGTTAGTGCAACGTTTGCTGATGCGCCTGCCAGACGGGTCGTAGCGGTATTCCCAGCGTTCGCCGTCCGGGGTTTCCAGCGCGGTGAGCTGGCTTCTGGCGTCCCAGCGGTAGCGCCACTGAAGAGGGCGATAGCCGCCTTTATCCACCAGTTTTTCGACCAGGCGACCATTCACATCATATTTCCAGGTGATGTTGTGTTCGTTCACCACCCGGACAAATTTTCCGTCTTCGGGTTTCCCGCTGTCGGGGTTGATGCGCGAAGTGGTATGCCGCCAGGCTTTGTGCTCCCGCGATGCGACCCGGCTATGCTGCTGTTGCTGGTAGGCTTCGCTTTCCAGTACGTCATTCACCCAGGTCTGGCGGCGGGTGATATTAAGGTTCTGGTCATAGGTGAAGCGCTCTTCGCGCATTGGCACACTGCTGCTGCCGGTCCAGGTGGCGTGGCTTATCTGGTCGTTCGCCGTCAGGGTGTGAACTGCGGTACCGCGCAGTGAGTCGGCAATCATTGTCAGGTTGTAAGCCTTGTCGTACAGCCACTGGCGTTGCAGGTCTTTATTGCGGGCGTCCGGTTCAGTGTTACTGCCGGCGCGCTGCTGCGTCAGCATCCCGGTTGGTGTGTAACCCAGTTGCTGGAGGAAGCCGGTGTCATTCTGTCGGGTGATTTCGTGGCCGCGCAGGTCGTGGGTGAAGGTCAGTGGCGAATGGCTGTCCAGTTGCCACTGCTCCAGCTCTCCCATTAATCCACGGGTGAAGTATTCGGTGATACCCGCAGTGGTGCGCTGCGTGACATAATCCTGTTGTGCATCGAACCGGTACTCGGTACGTCTGCCGTTAATAGTTTCGGCACAGAGCCGCCCGGCCTCGTCATATTCATAGATGACAGTGGCATCGTCATTCTTTGCTTCGACCAGACGGCAGAGGGTGTCATAGCGGAAGAGGGTGGCACTGAGTACGCGGGTGCTGTCGCCCTGAGTGACGTTTTCGCGTACGACCTGGTCGGTGACGTTATATACCCGGTTAAGGTGGGCGCCATCCGGGAAAGAAGTGCAGATACAGCGGCCTGCGGCGTCGTAGCGGTAATTCAGCGTTCTGCCGGTAAAGTCGGTTTCCGCAATAAGTTGCCCGGCTTTGTCGTAGGTCAGACGGTAGTGCTCACCGGCGGCGTTGGTGATTTCAGTCAGGCGGGTGAGTTTATCGTAACGGCATTCCAGCCGTTCACCGTCCGGGCGTATCACCGCCGTCAGCAGGTCGAATGCACCGTATTCATAACGGGTGGTTTTTCCTTCCCCGTCAGTGAAGCTTTCGGGCAGTTTTTCACTGTTCTGACGCATCAGTTCGCGCACACCGTCGGGGCGGTTAATTTCCTCGATGCTACCCTGTGGCCCGGCATGTTTTTTGCTGTGGCGGAACTGCGTGGTGAAGCCCTGCGGGTCTTTGACACTCAGCAGACGGCCCAGCATATCCTGTTCTGTGTGTGTGATACCGCCATTCGGGGCAGTGGTTTCCCGCACCTGGTGCAGGGCATCATGGCTCCAGCGCCAGGTCGCGCCGCCGGGAAGAATATGAGCCAGTAAATCGCCCTGTTCGCTGTAGCTGAACTGCTGGCTCCGGCCCTGCGGGTCAGTGAGGCTGACCACGCTGCCGAGCTCGTCGTAAGCCCACAGCCATTGCTGGTCGCCCGGTGTGGTCAGGCGGGTGAGCTGTCCGGCGTCGTTGTACTCGTACCAGAGACTGTGGCCTCCGGGGATGGCGACATGGCGGATATCGCCCTCATCGTTATAGTGATATTCAGTGGTGCGCCCAAGGGCATCGGTGCGCGAGAGCAGGAGGGTATTATCCCAGTGAGCCGAACTTTCACGGCCCAGCTCGTCAAGTGTGCGGGTGACGAGGCCTTCATCGTCATACCAGTAATGACTTTCTCCCCCTTCAGCATCCTGGTAGGTGGTACATTTTTCTTCATCGTTATAGATAAAGTGGTCACTGTAATAGCCTTCGGTTGACTGTGTGCTGATGACCCGGCCCTGCACGTCATAGCTGATATCGACACAGGTTTTATCCGTATCCCGCCAGCGGGTCATAAACCCTTCAGGAGAGTATTCGTGCCACAGATGGGTGAACTGGAAGGTGTCGCATTCAGCGAGAAAACCGTTGCTGTCATAGTGGCAGGTGACAAGGCGCTGGCGTTGAGGGGTGACCAGGTCAATGCTCATCAGTTGCCGGTTCTGCCAGTCAAGGGCGAGCGTGTAACCGTCGCTGTGGCGGATTTCAGTCAGCAGATCATCTGTGCGGATAAAGTCAATGCGGTTGCCGTACTGGTCGTGAAGCGCAGACAGCAGAAAAGTCCCCGGAGCAGAAGGAGCAAAGCGTAGAGTTTGCTGTGTGTGGCGGTCAAAAACGGTGAGTTCTGCGCTAATGTCCCCGGTCAGCCGGTAACGGGGTTGCCGGGAGTTGGCGGCTTGCTGGAAAATACCGTCACGAGGCAGGGGGTAATAGAGCACCACGCCTTCCTGGTCGGTAAAATGCAGATCATTTCCCTGTATATGCAGTGAGCGGGACCATTCATCGGTCCATTTTGGGCCAAATATTCCACCATGGCTGGAGCGGGAGCGATAGACGCGGGAGAGCGTTAATGGTAGTGAGCCGGGTAGCGTGAGTACGCTGAGTTGCTGGAGAAGGCTACCCGTCCCGACATCGACAGGATCACCCCGGCAGATGCTGGAGGTATTGAGCCGCCCCACCCCCCGACCATTTCCCAGTCCTTTACCTTGAATAAATACTCCCTCATTAGCTAAGAGAGGTGCCGGTGGCGGTTTTTGCTTCATGCCAGCAGCCATACCCGCCATATCAGATAGCACGGCACCAGTTTCAAGGGCGCCAGAAACCTGTTGCGGTGTTCCCCCCGCCATCTTTGTTAAGAATGCAGGCAGGTTGAACGGAGGGGCAAGGAGAGCCATGACGATGTCATTGCTGTTTTGCAGAAGCCATTGCTGCTCAGCTTCCGTAATCGGAGCTTCTAGCCTGGGGCCGGGACGATAAACTCTTTCATAGAGGTTATGAAGGTGGCGGATGCGATAGATATCTTCGGGTGGCATGTTGTGGTCAACGTAATCGTTGAGCAACTTTTGCAGGTCATTAAGGTCCTGCTCGGGCATCTGGCTGGGTAAAGCTTCGCACTGGTTTCTGAATGAATTACCAGCGTTCACATTGCCCTGATAGCCTTTATCTGCCATTTTTTTCAGGATGTCTTTTTCGTCGTATTCTTTGAAGATATTCTTCAGATAAGCTTCACAGATGCCGGGTTGTTTGGTCAGCATCTTCTGTGGTTTACAGATACCGGTCAGCGTGTAGATACGCCCCAGTGTTCCGTTGGGGTTAAAGTCGGCCATGGGTTGCCCTCCTTACTGGCATAGTCCGTCGTCAGGTTGTTGAATGACGGGTTTCGTTTCAGACTTTTCCATTCATCAGAACTTCATCCAGATGTCGTGCAGTCTGGCGACCTTCAGTGAAGACCGTGGTGGCACCAGTTAGCACTTTGCAGTGGCCATTACTGAGCGATACACCTGACTGGACACCAACCCCTGCGTTACCTTCCACGCCCTGGATGATGCTATCTATCATCAGTACCTTCTTTCCCCGGGCAAAAACTGTTTTGGAATAAGATATTTTTTCGGAAGATAATTTTTGGACGATATCGAAGGGAATGACGGTTAATCCGACTATGCAAAAATCCGGTGTCACGTTGACGACGATGAACTCATTTTCGGCATCAGCAATATGTTTTATAGCCATATCAGTTCTCCTTAAGCGGAATGCTGTTCTGGTTCTGGCAGTTGAACAGTCCGTAGAAGCAGTTCATGGATATTCAGATGATGCGGTTTGCTCCAGCGCCACACGAGGTCGATACGCCCTTGCCCGGTGTTTTCGTCGGTAGCGATATGTACGGTATCCAGAGGCAACATAGACTGTCGAGCGGTTATGCCTTCCTGCCAGTACGCTGCAATACCAAGGGCGGGTAGCCAGGTTCCAAGATGTGGAATGCCTTTAATTAGATGGAAAAATTCAAGTTTCTCATTTCCATTTAGTGGGGTTGAGCTTTGCAGTGAAGGATGCGCGCACTGAAAAAAGCGCAGGTCAAAGTCATCGGGATAATCCAGATAGGGTGGGTTATCTTTGAGTTGATCCCGCCATTTTTCATCATACGTTCCGGCATATTTTTGACGACTTAACCAATGGCGGGCCACGGGGCCAAAACCGGTCAGTGGCGGTTTTGTACCGATTTGATGTTCTTTTGGTTCCCACTGCGGGGCGGGGAACTGGTCATCAGTTGAGTAGCCTGCAAAACTAAAACCATTGCCTGAAGGATTAGGGGCATAAATTTCCCACTCTTCAGGTGGGGTATCAGGAATTACGTTGCGTCCGCCATAGGCTAGTTCGTAGGCAATCGGAACGTGTTCTGTCAGGGCGGGTTCACTCATATGCCATCCCAGCCGTTCAGTGTGTTGCCAGCAACGCTTTCCAGTGGCTATGCAGGTGTAATCAACCAGCGTGTTGTGACGGTTGCTGATGCGTAAACCTGTCTGAAAATGTTGTGTGGGGCAATCGGCATAAACTGACCCAGTAACCAATATATCGGTACCGGGTTTACCCAAAACAAGATCCCCTGCCTGAAGCAGAGAAGAACCCATTGGGTTATCAGGCTGGCGGTATTTATCAGCAAGAAACAGTACTGCTGGCTGGGGAATAGGGCAAAGGCCACCAGGTAGCAGATTAAAGCTGGCTTTCACTACTACAACATCATGAAACACCTTTCCCGGAGCCATTTTGTCGTACTGAAAAGTAGTCAAACCCGTCTGATTATCCAGAATACGTAATTTGGGTTCAGGTAAAACAGACATGAGTTCTCCTTATCTGTCATGACGTTCACTAATTTTTTAATATGCTGAGCTGCTTTTAATTAAGATGAACATCTTTACCCTTGATCTCCACGGGACCGCTGGCAGTGAATTCAAACTCGGTACCTTTGATGGTGACCTTCCCGCTGTTTTCCAGCGTGATGGAGCTGGAACCGCATATTAGTTCGATTTTATCCACTGATTTAATTTGGGTTTCGTGGTCCACATCAAGCGCATAGTTCTGTTCTACCTTGATTTTTTGAGACTTTTTTACCGTTTCATTATCTTCACCGGCGATGACTGCTTTCTGATCTCCTCCGACGTTTTTCTCGCGATTTTCCGTGATATCCAGCGTCTGATCATTCTGCACAGCTATCTTTTGATCATGGGAGACAGTGACTTTCTGGTCATGACCACCTTCCTTCTTACTCCCCACATTGATGGTCTGACCGACCACAACGGTGACCGTCTGGTTATTCTTCACGGTTTCGGTATGGTCGTGGTTTACTGTCGTTGTCCTGTCATGCAGCACTTCCGTTTGCATGTCTTTCTGGGCGTGGATGTAAACCTGTTCCTTACCGGTTGCATCTTCAAAGCGCAGTTCATTAAAACCATCGCCTTTGTAGGTTTTCGAACGAATAGTCATCTGAGTTTTGGTGCCAGGCAGGCCGCCTGGAGAACGGTTATCCTGATGATAAGTCCGTCCCATAATGATGGGCTGATCCGGGTCGCCATTGAGGAAGTCCACGATCACTTCTTGACCTATACGCGGGATAGCCAGGTTGCCAAACCCCGCGCCTGCCCAGGCCTGTGATACCCGAACCCAGCAGGAACTGTCTTCAGTTTTTGGGTTGTATCTGTCCCAGTGGAATTTCACTCGTACCCGGCCATGTTCGTCACAAAAAATTTCTTCACCGGCTGGGCCTGTGACAATTGCGCTTTGGGGGCCATCTACTTTAGGTTTAGATCGAGGTGAAATGCGCCAGGTTCTGTCTGCTGGTATTGCGGTGAACTGGTTGCTTAGTGTGGTTCCTTGTCCCTGATTACCATGTTGTGCCTGAGGTTGGGCACCCGTGATAATACTGCTGACGATCTGCCAACTACGGTTCAGAGGTTCCTGCGGATGCTTCACCAGCGTGAAGTTTGTTCCAGGCCATAGTTTCGGTGAGTTAGTGGTTCCGGTGCCTTTTTCTGCATCGTTACGCAGCCCGTCCATCTGGTAGCGAGTAAAATCCTGGCCGTGTTGCTCATCCTTGAACCTGCCTGGATAGTCAAAGATTTCATATTGTGAGAACTGGTTATTTAGGTTTATACCTTTCTGTTGGTATTGCCCTTGCCACCCTGGAACTTTAAAGGTGTAATCCTGGCTCATAACTGATGAAGGCCGGACATTCGCTTCGTAACAGAACACGCTTATACATTCATCAGTGACTTCGGTTGTCGTATTCGGGTTGAACGAAATGGGATTCGGTAACTTGGATAGGCCTGCCACATCATCACACAGTGTCAGTTTTTGGTTCGGCCCATCTGCGGACATTTTGTCATAAAAGAAAATCCCCTCTTCGGACCACAGTCGATTCAGAAAATCTAAATCTGATTCGCCGTATTGCACGCAGAATTCTCGCGGAGAATGCTTTTGATAAAAGGATGGAGACCAATCAGTCACACCGTTTTCATTAAGCAGAGTGCTTGAGATTGTCTTGATATCTTGTTGCTGGAATATACGAAAGTTCTGTCGCAAACCACAGCGCCACAGGGTTGGGTGAATTCTGAAGCGGTATTGCATCTGCCATTGGTCATTATTTTGCATCCCAAAGCTGGCTATAACACCTTTGACAGAACGCAGTGCCTTCATTCCCTGCCAGATGGTCAGTGTGACGTTCTTTTCCAGTAAAACTTTCGCTTCCCGATCAAATGACTTACTGACAACATCTACGTCCAGAACAAATGGTAAAGAATATTTTTGCATTAGCAAAAAGTTGACAACCGCGAACGTATCCGGCGCCTGGCCGTCTACCTCCAGTGTGAAACGCAGCCCTTTTAATGACATAACAACCTCCCTGAGTTCACAGGAAAAACAGACTAACCGCAGGAAAGTGACTGTGAATGTAAAGCGATACGTTTCTATTCAGACATGCTACCGGCAGGGGGGACGGCTTATGCCAGCTCCCGTGAAAAACGTAACTTCTTTTTTAGGACAGATCTTTCAGCTTACGGATAGATACAAAAACAACATTCTGCCTATAAGGCAGAATGTTGTTAGTTCACTTTGACACTTACGCTTCCAGCGGTGCGCGCCAGTCATCAGCACCGGAAGTGCCTGACTTGACGTGTTCCCACTCGATCTTGCGGTATGCCAGTGACACTGCGAGCAGTTGGGTAAATTCTCGCTGGCTCGGATCCTGGCAGTGCGGCATATGCAGATTGATATCGACGATGGTCGAATCTGTCAGGCGCGTAGTGAAATAATGCTCTTGCTTGCCTTCAACCGACGTACGCCACCAGTGCAGTTCAGTCGTTGGTAGCATTTCACCGCTTGCCAGTGCGTTGTACAACAGCGGCACAGCTTTGTTTAGTGCTACGGTGAAAATGAACGGCTTGTGCGCCCGTTGACCGCTTGGCTGACCAGATTGCGGGTCAGTTGGGACGGTCACGTTATGCAGAAATTCCTGCACTAGCATTTCATCTTCGTGGCCCTGAACGTAAATATTACCGACAGAATCGGCGGTAAATGCACCGGCAGTGATGTTTCCCTGGGTCAGACCATTGATTGATATATAACAAGGGGTAGGCATAGTTTTAACTCCTTTTTTGGTTGCTGCTAATGATTGCCTACCGTTATTCCTCGATAGGCAGAGGCGGCACGGCTTTAACCGGGAACCGCATCATTCGTGTAGCTGGTATGTTGTTAAAAAAACAAAACCAGATGAATGTATAAAAATTTAAGTACCACTTATTTATTTATATGAAATGGATGAGACATATATAAATTATTAATATTTAGTAGTGCTAATGGAATATGCTATATCGGGATTGGTGTTTTTCACAACAATTGTTTTTATATTATTTGGAGCTTTTAAGATTCTGGCGTTCCTGTATTTCAGTAAAATGAATGCGCAGGGTGCCCTGCTTTGTGAATAGTGATTTAGTACGCCTTAAGTTATTGTTAATTAGCGATTAATTTTTGAGGCTATGTTTGTAATACATTGTTTTTATTTGTTTTATTTTTAATTTAATTTGTTTTTTTAATTGTTTTTTGTGCAAAATAAATTCTCGTATTGAAATGAAAAAAAGTTCTTTTGAAATTATTTAATGCGAGAGTAGAATGCGTTTTAAACACATGGACTGATATTATAAAGCGGCCACTGCATCGGTATTTCTGTTATACGGATTTTGCCGTATTCATGGCTTGAACGATAACCCGATGGACTATTCTCATGAGCAGCAATAAAAACGACGGTAGTATCGCACCTAAAGAGCGCATCAATATTCGTTATATCCCTAAAACTGATGGTCAGGCGGCCGAAGTTGAGTTGCCGCTTAATCTGCTGATCACTGGCAATCTGAAAGGTACTGCAGATGATACTCCGCTGGATGAGCGTCAGCCCGTTTCTATTAACAGGAATAATTTCAACGCTGTGCTAGAAAAGTCCGGAATCGAACGGAGTTTCATCGTTACTTCTGCGCTCAGCGAAATCCCTGATGCACAAATGAATGTCAGCCTGAAAGTGAAGTCGATAAGCGATCTTTCACCAGACAACGTTGCCGCGCAGGTTCCAGAAATGAAAAAACTACTGGAGCTACGTGAGGCGCTTGTTGCGCTGAAGGGGCCAATGGGCAATATCCCAGCTTTCCGCGCCCAGATTCAGGCTCTGCTGGATAACGAAGAAACCCGCGAACAGCTGATTGCGGAACTGGGCCTCGTTGGTCGGAAATAACTTTGTACAAGGATTTCAGTATGTCAGATACCTCATTACAAGAAGAACTCGCTTCGACCACGCCAACGGCTGCACCATCTCTGTTGGATAAAATTATGGCGCAGACCCGCTTTCAGCCAGCATCGGAGAGCTATGATGTTGCCCGTCAGGGCGTGACCGCGTTTATCGCTGCCTTGTTAGAGAGCAATACAGATGCGGAGCCTGTCGATATTCTGGCCGTGAATGCCATGATTGCTGATATTGATGCTCGTATGGGGCGTCAGATGGATCTTATTCTTCACGCTCCTGAGCTTCAGGAGCTGGAGTCGTTCCTGCGGTCACTTAAGTTACTGGTTGATCGTGCAGATACACGGGAAAACATCAAGATTCACGTGCTGCATGCCACCAAAGAAGAATTGCTGGATGATTTTGAATTTGCCCCTGAGATCACCCAATCTGGCTACTACAAGCATGTTTACTCAAGTGGTTTTGGCCAGTTTGGCGGTGAACCAGTAGCCGCCGTTATCGGTAACTACGCATTTGATAACACCGCGGCAGATATGAAGCTGCTGAAATATATCAGTGCAGTAAGTGCGATGGCTCATGCCCCATTCTTGTCAGCAGTATCTCCTGAATTCTTCGGGCTAGATTCGTACACGGAATTGCCGGGTATGAAGGATGTGTCCGCTATTTTTGAAGGCCCGGCATATACAAAATGGCGTGCCCTGCGCGAATCGGAAGACTCCCGTTATCTGGGGCTGACAGCGCCTCGCTGTCTGTTGCGCCATCCGTATGCACCAGATGAAAACCCGGTGAAAAGCTTTAACTATCGGGAAAACGTCAGCCGTAACCATGAGGATTACCTGTGGGGTAACACAGCGTTCTTACTGGCGGCTAATATGGCTGAAAGTTTCATGTTGAGCAGATGGTGCCCAAATATCGTCGGTCCACAGAGTGGCGGAGCGGTGAAAGATTTGCCGGTGCACCTGTATGAGTCGATGGGACAACTTCAGGCTAAAATTCCGACCGAAATACTTATTACTGACCGCCGTGAATATGAGCTGGCAGAAGAGGGATTCATCTCTCTGACCATGCGTAAGGGCAGTGATAACGCGGCATTCTTCTCAGCTAACTCGGTACAAAAACCTAAAACCTTCCCAAATACACCGGAAGGTAAGGCGGCTGAAACGAATTACAAACTGGGTTCACAACTTCCCTACCTGTTCATCATCACGCGTCTTGCTCATTACATCAAAGTGCTGCAACGCGAGCAGATTGGTTCATGGAAAGAGCGTGGCGATCTTGAGCGTGAGCTGAATACCTGGATTCGTCAGTATGTGGCGGATCAGGAGAACCCACCTTCTGAGGTTCGCAGTCGCAAACCTCTGCGCCAGGCGAAGGTTGAGGTATTGGATGTAGAAGGCGAACCAGGCTGGTACCAGGTTGCCCTCTCTGTACGTCCGCATTTCAAGTTCATGGGCGCCAGCTTTGACTTATCCCTGGTGGGTCGTCTGGATAGGGAATAACTATGATGAAGGAGCGGGTGTTCGGGGGCAGTCTGTTTGAACGCATCCAGGAGGCGGTGGATCTGCCTGTACGCAGGAAACCGAAAGAAGCGTTGCTGCGCTCTGTTCGGAGCAATCTGCAGAATGTACTCAACACCCGTTCCGGTAGCTGTTATGGGTCACCGGAGCTAGGTATCACCGATTTAGATGATGATGCCCTGGTCTCCAGTGATTTCAGAAGCGAAATAATAAAAGCCATCAGGAACTGTATGTTGCGCTACGAACCTCGAATGTCTGATGTGGTGGTAACGGCAATTGCAGAGGATGGGTATTCGCCATTGGAACTGTGTTTCCATATTGTGGCGTACATGAATTTCAGCGAAAGCAGGGATGTTCTGGAGTTTGATATCCTGCTGGATAACCGCCAGCACTGGTGTGTGGAGTAGAAATGGCTTTCGAAGAACGCTACTACCGGGAGGAGCTGGATTACTTGCGTCAGCTCGGCAAACTACTCGCGCAAGAAAAACCTTACCTGGCCCGTTTTCTGGCTGAAAAGGAAGGAGATCCAGATGTCGAGCGCCTGATGGAGGCGTTTGCTTTCCTTTCTGGCGGTCTGCGTCAGAAGCTGGAAGATGAATTTCCTGAATTCACACATGGGCTGATTAATATGCTGTGGCCTAATTACCTGCGCCCAGTTCCGTCCATGACAGTCATTGAATATCAGCCCAAAAAAGAGTTACTGACCGCGGTTGAAGTAAGCCGGAACGAATTGGTAAGAACCGATACAGGTAGCAGCTCACAGTCTCTTGCCCCTGGAGGGCTGACCGATGACGAGAAAGCGGCGCCTCCAGCCTGCTATTTTACTCTTGCACGCAATACTTGGTTGCAACCCCTGTATATCCGGGATGTACGCAATGTCAGTAGCTTGAAAGAGGGGGTCATTGAGGTTGATTTCTTCACTGAGGGGAATGTTCCATCTCGCTCCCTGGATATGAATAAACTGACCTTCTGGCTGGGTAACGAGGATGATTACACTCGTCACCAACTTTATCTGTGGTTCAGTGAGCGGTTGATGGATGCTGAACTGGTTTCCGGGTCACATCGTTTCGCATTACCGGAACTGTGGCTGGATGCTGCCGGATTTGAACGGGACGATGCGTTACTACCCTGGCCAAAAAATGTTCATACCGGTTACCGTGTACTCCAGGAATACTTCTGCTATCCGGAGAGTTTTTTCTTCTTTCGCATGCGTGACGCAGCACCGTTACCGGAAGATTTTCCGGTTCAAACCTTCACGCTGCGCCTGCATTTTAACCAGCCGTTGCCTGTGGACATAAAACTGCGAAAGGATTCTTTGCGTCCGTACTGTACGCCAGCGGTAAACCTGTTTGCTTACCATGCCGAACCTGTCAGCCCAGACAGCAGCACACCGCAGTACCCTCTGCGCGCGAGCCATCAGCATCCGGAAGCCTATGATATCTTTCGAGTGAAATCTGTATCCAGCAAGATGAGCAGTTCATCTGACGGTAAACCCTTCCGCCTCTGGCCTGAATTTGAAGGCTTTCAGCATCAAATAGAATACAGCCGTCAGCGCGAAGTCGTTTACTGGCACCACCGGACAAAAACCTCGTTGTTCCATCGTGGTCTGGAACATTCCATAGCCTTTGTACATGCAGATGGCAGCCAGCCAGACCACTCCGGACTGAACGATGAAGTCATCACCGCCTCACTGGTCTGTACCAACCGGATGCTACCTGCGTCGCTACATACTGGTGATATAAGTGTTGCGGTTGACAAAAATTCGTCGGTAGCATCCTTCAGCAATGTTACCCGTCCGACCCGTCCATTGTACCCCGTCACAGATGGCGACATGCACTGGTCGCTGATTTCCTGTATGAACCTGAATTACCTGTCTTTGCTTGACAGAGACGCGCTAATTCAGGTGATGCGTACATTCGACCTGCCGGGGATCCACCACCCGCAGCAAGCAATGCTCTCACGCCAAAAACTGGATGCCATTGAAAAACTTGATACCCACCCAGTTGACCGCTTGTTTAAAGGGGTACCAGTACGTGGATTATCCACCACGCTGTGGATCGACCCCACTCCCTTTGTCTGCGAGGGTGAGATCTACCTGCTGGGAACCGTGCTGTCGCACTTCTTCGCCCTGTATGCCAGCATCAATTCATTTCACTGTCTGAAAATCATCAATACGGAAAGTCAGGAGGCCTGGGAATGGCAACATACCGGTCAGCACGCCCTGATGTAGGGAAACGGGACTCATTCCCGACCGATGTGCGCGGGATGAATTTTTATGTCCTGATGGATGCGCTGTACCGTTTGTATGGAGATTCAGGCGAGGAGCCTTCTTTGCGCACGGAACCCAGCCGGGAAGTGGCACTGTTCAAATCAGACGCCGGCATCGCCTTTCCGGTAAGTGACTTGACTACGCTTGGGCGCAACGATACTGGCCAGTTCTCTCTGACCACAACGTTTCTTGGTTTCTCAGGTAGCCAGTCCCCTTTACCGGGTTATTACCTGGATAAGATGGCCCGGGAAGATGCGCAGCATGAAGAAGGGCTGAAAGCATTTCTCGATCTGTTCAGTCACCGCTGGACACAGTTTGCTTACCACGCCTGGCGCAAGTACCGCTATTACATCTGTTTTCGCAATGGTGGTACGGACATTTTCTCGCAGCGTATGTATGCCCTGGTGGGGTTAGGTAATCAGAGCGTGCGTGGCAAGCTCGCTATCAACCATAGCAAGATGTTGGCTTATGCCGGAGTGCTGGCGACACCAGGCCGTTCGCCGGATGTGGTATGCAATTTGGTATCCCATTGTTTTGATCTGCCGGATGTCACCATTGAAAGCTGGCAGTTGCGTAAAGTACCGATTGAACCATCACAGCAGAACCGTCTGGGTGTCCGTAATTCGAAGAAGAAAACTGCCGGGTATATCCCCGGACGCTCTGTGATTGGCGTTAATTTTACCCTCGGTTCGCGAGTGCCAGATCGCAGTGGAAAATTCTTGCTAAAGATTGGCGGTTTATCGATGACTCGTTATCTGTCTTTTTTACCAGGCGGTGATAACCATCAGGCGCTAACGGTATTTATTTCCTTTCTTCTGCGAGATCAGTTTTCCTGGGATTTACGGCTAGATCTGGCACCAGAACAGGCCCAGGGAATGCGACTGGGTGACTGTGCCCGCTCCTGTATTGGCCGTACTGCGTTTATTGGTCTGCCGAAAACACCGCCTTCTGTCACCCTCCACATCAGGGAATAATTTTATGGAGCAGTATATGGCTGAGGAAATACCACAGTCTTCCGCATTATCACTGACGTTACAGGTGATGAACGGCAACGAACTGGAAAGTGGACGTGCCGCAAAATGCCTTTTTTCCGCCGGAGGTGGGGATATTGGTCATACGCAGGCATGCCACTGGCCGATACAGGACCGGGCTGGTTCGGTTGCAGGCCGTGCCTGCCAGGTCGTCCTGCATGATGGCACATTCTGTTTACGCAATCTGACACCCGGATTGATGATTAATCAAGCTTCAGTATCGGTAGACACTGGGCTGGTGCGTTTGTGTCAGGGCGATGAGATTGGCTTGGGCGCACTGGTATTGAAAGTGTTTATTCACGAAGGGAAGCTGGTGAGTTATGGCGAACAGATGGCCGCGCCCGAAACGATAGTGACAAACCGTGATCGACTAGCTGATGCCCTGCTGACCACTGACGGCCAGCCTGCATATCCAGGAATGCCTCACCGCCATCAACTTGCGGACACGGTTGTAAATGGTTTTTCCACCGACCCATTGCAGGTGCTTCAGGCCGAAAACCTGACCACTGCAGGCGATCTGCTTTCTGGTATGGGGCGCGGTAGGTCTTCCGCCCAGTTGTCCGATCCTGCCAATAATAGTGGGATCGATATTCCTTTTATGGATCTTCCTCCTATGTATGCCGATGCACGTGACAATCGTGACACTAATGAGAATACCGATTCGCCTGCTCAGATGGCGCAGCGCCACCTTGCCGTTACCCCGCTTCTCCGCGGGTTGGGTAGCTCACTTGCCGTACGTAACTCTCAGGATGCGGACGATTTTCTCGAAGAAGCAGGGCGTTCATTACAGGCAGCAATAAAGGGCTTGCTCGACCTACAACAACGGCAAAGTAGCCTGTCAGACAAACATCTGCGTCCCCTGGAAGATAACCCCCTACGCCTGAATCTGGATTATTCCACTGCTGTGGATGTGATGTTTGCCGAAGGCAAAAGCCCGGTACATCTTGCGGCCCCTGCGGCCATTGCTGAGAGTTTGCGTAACATTCGCCATCATGACGAAGCAAACAAGGCAGCTATCAATGAAGCATTACACGTGATGCTGGAGGCTTTCTCTCCGCAGAGTTTGATGCGTCGCTTTATTCAATACCGTTGCAGCCATGAACTGCGTCAACAACTTGATGATGCAGGTTCCTGGCAGATGTACAGCCATTATTACGACGAACTGGCTTCAGATCGCCAGCAGGGTTTTTCCATGTTGTTCAACGAAGTATACGCCCAGGTCTATGACCGGGTGCTGCGTGAGAAACAGCGGGAGCCTGAAGAGTGAAAGGACGCGTTTTCTGCATCTGGATAACGTTGCTTGCCGCAACCCTGAGTGGTTGCGAGACAGCGAAAAAAATTGGTCAGGTGATCAGCGACCCGAGTGTTCAGGTTGGAAAGCGGGCAGAGCAGCCGTCGGAAATCACGATTACCCTGCTAACTGAACCGGACACCAATACCAACGTAGATGGTGAAGCCGCTCCAGTGGATGTGCAACTGGTTTACATGAGCGATGACTCAAAATTACAGGCTGCGGATTATGACCAGATTGCCAGAACCGCGTTACCGGACGTGATTGGGAAAAATTATATCGATCACCAGGATTTCAGCTTATTGCCTGACTCTATGAAAACCCTGCCACCAGTGAAACTGGATGAAAAAACACAGTTTATTGGTGTCATTGCCTATTTTTCTGACGATCAGACCACTGAATGGAAACAAATCGAACCAGTGGAAGGCGCGGGTCACCATGAGTATCGCCTGCTGGTACATGTACGGCAGAACAGCATCGAAATGAAAAAAGAGGAAAACTGATAATGGCGACCATGAAAAATAAAGTGATCTGGCAGGAAGGTTTGTTCGCCGTGCCTCAGCATTTTCAGCAACAGCAGCGTAACCATGAATACCTGCTGAACCAGCGTATCAATGCCCGGGATGATTTCGCCTGGGGGTTTACTGAGCTGTCACTCAATACAGAGCTCCTCGCGCAGGGGAAAATTATGCTTTCCAGTGCGACTGGCTGTATGCCTGATGGCACGGTGTTCAGTATTCCTGAGCAGGATCATCTTCCCGTGCCTTTTCAACCCATCGATATGTCCGCTCCAGGAAGCCATGATATTTACCTGGCGATACCGGTGATCAGCGATATTATCTGCGAAATTAAGGGGCATCAGAGTACCGGGAACGGAACGGAGCGTTACAGCTTAACCCGTGCCGATGTCCGTGATTTACACTCCGATGGTGGCGACGTACAGCAGATCGAACTGGGAATGCTAGTACCGAAAATTGTCAGCGGCGCGGACGATCTCAGTGCCATGGTGACATTGCCGCTATGCCGTATCCGGAGCCTGCAACCCAATGGTGCACTGGTGCTGGATGACAGTTTTATTCCTACCTGTCAGGCCATTCGGGTCAGCTCGGTGCTGAGTGCATTTGCTGGTGATGTGCAGGGCCTTATCAGCAATCGTGCCAGCGAACTGGCGAAACGTATCGGCTCCCCTGAGCAAAGCGGTATTGCTGATGTTGCGGAATTTATGATGTTGCAGATGCTCAATCGCAGTCAGATGCACTTCAATCACCGCTCGCACTTACATACTTTGCACCCCGAAAGTTTTTATCTGGATCTGGTCCGGCTACTGGGTGAGTTGATGACGTTTACTGAAAACAGCCGTCAACCCTGTAGTGTGGAGGTTTACATTCATCGCGACCTCACTATGTCGTTTAAAACGGTGATACCGGAACTGCGCCGTGCGCTTAACACTGTGCTGATGCCACGTGCGCAGAACCTGCCATTGAGCTTCTCGGATGGTGTCTATCTCGCTACTGTAAACGATCCGGCACTGCTGCAATCCGGCTCCTTTGTACTGGCGGTCCGCGCACGTATGCCGAGCAACCAGATTATCCTCCAGTTTACTCAGCAGTCCAAAATCGCCGCTACTGACAAGATTCGCAATGTGGTCAGTGTGCAGGTACCGGGTGTGCCGCTGCGTACACTGACCGCTGCCCCGCGCCAGCTTCCGTATCACGACGGGTATGTTTACTTCGAACTGGAAAAAGGTTCTTCGGCCTGGCAGGACGTGGTGAAAGCCGGTGCGCTGGCACTGCATATTTCCGGTAATTTCCCGGAACTAGACATGCAGCTGTGGGCGATAAGAGGCTAAGTCTATGAGCGAACAGTCCGTTCTTCTATCCGACAAAAATGACCCTCTGCTCACCGTGGGCTCCCCCGGGCAGAGCAGAATGGTTTCACCTGAAGGTGGAGAAGAAATATCTCTGCGCCATTACCGTCTCGTCCTGCGTGGTAGCAGCCTGAACCCAATGATTGACGCTGCCACTCCGATGCTGGGGATGGTCATGCGCGTCACTGGGATGAACAGCCATGCCATGCCGGAACATCTATTTCCTCAGGTGGTGACGGATGTGCAGGCAATAGAGCAGTTGCTCCAGGAGCAGGGTTATGAACCTGGCGCTATCGTTTCATTTCGCTACATCCTCTGCACCTTTATAGACGAGGTGGCGCTAGGTAATGGTTGGTCGAACAAGAATGAGTGGATCAAACAATCTTTACTGGTGCATTTCCATAATGAAGCGTGGGGTGGTGAGAAAGTCTTTATTTTGCTCGAGCGACTGATGCGCGAACCAAAACGCTACCAGGACTTACTGGAGTTCTTATATCTGTGTTTTTCTCTGGGTTTTCGTGGGCGCTACAAAGTTGCGGTACAGGATTCTGGGGAATTTGAGCTGATTTACCGCCGTCTGCACCATGCTTTGCATGGGCTGCGTGGCGATGCGCCGTTCCCGCTGCTGCATCAGGATAATAAAACACAGGGCGGGCGTTATCAGTTAATCAAGCGGCTGACCATTAAACATGTGCTGCTCGGTGGTTTTACTGTGTTGGTTCTGTTTTTCCTATTTTACCTGCTGCGCCTGGATAACCAGACGCAGGACATTCTCCACCAGTTAAACCGGCTGCTCGCCAGGTAAGGACACCTATGATCCAGATTGATTTATCAACGTTGGTAAAACGCCTTAACCTCTTTTCCAGGCAGGCGTTAGAGACGGCTGCATCGGAATGCATGAGCCAGCAAGCAGTGGAGATTACTGTTAGCCACATATTAATACAGATGCTTGCCATTCCTCGTAGCGACCTGCGGGTGATCACCGAACATGCCGAGATCCGGTTGGATGAACTACGCCAGGCACTGACAGTGGAAAATTATGCCAGCTCCCGTTCAACAGACAGTTACCCATCTTTTTCACCGATGCTGGTTGAATGGCTGAAAGAGGCCTGGCTACTGGCGTCTGCACAAATGCAACAGAGCGAATTGCGTGGCGGTGTGCTGCTGCTAGCCCTGTTACATTCACCGTTGCGTTATTTACCTCCCGCTGCAGCTCGTCTGTTGAGCGGTATTAACCGTGACCGTTTGCAACAGGATTTTGCACAGTGGACGCAGGAATCAGCGGAAACAGTGCTATTGAATGCAGAGGGACTGGCCGTCAATACAGCAGCAGATACAGGTGACAGCTTACTTGCCCGCTATGCGAAGAACATGACCGAAGATGCCCGTCAGGGGCGACTTGATCCGGTATTGTGCCGCGATAACGAAATAGACCTGATGATCGATATTCTCTGCCGTCGCCGTAAGAACAACCCAGTGGTAGTGGGGGAGGCGGGCGTGGGTAAAAGTGCACTAATTGAAGGACTGGCGTTACGCGTTGTCGCAAGCCAAGTACCGGATAAGCTACGCGATACCGATATCATGACCCTGGATTTAGGTGCACTTCAGGCAGGGGCGTCAGTCAAGGGTGAGTTTGAAAAACGTTTTAAAGGACTGATGGCGGAAGTGATTCAGTCACCGAAACCAATCATCTTGTTTATTGATGAGGCGCACACGCTAATTGGTGCCGGCAATCAGCAGGGGGGGCTGGATATCTCCAACCTGCTCAAACCCGCCCTGGCTCGTGGTGAGCTGAAAACAATCGCTGCTACGACCTGGAGCGAATACAAAAAATACTTCGAGAAAGATGCTGCGTTGTCACGTCGTTTCCAGCTAGTGAAGGTCAGCGAACCGGATGCTGCCGAGTCCACTATTATCCTGCGTGGCCTATCGGCGGTATATGAACAGTCGCATGGTGTGCTGATTGACGATGAGGCTCTACAGGCGGCGGCGTCACTTAGCGAGCGCTATATTTCTGGCCGTCAGTTGCCAGACAAAGCTATTGATGTGCTGGATACCGCTTGTGCACGCGTAGCGATTAACCTCTCGTCGCCGCCAAAACAAATCTCAGCCTTGACCACTCTGATCCACCAATGTAAAGCGGAAATCCGTCAGCTGGAACGCGAAATCCGAATTGGCCTGCGTTCTGATACGTCGCGACGGGACGAGGTTCAAGCACAATATGAAACAGCGCATAGTGAATTATTGACACTGGAAGCCGCATGGCACCAGCAGCAGGCATTGGTGCAGGAGATTATCACGCTGCGACAAGGGCTGCTGGAAGCGGTGGTTGTCAGCGATGATGCCGCCGAAGCAGCAGATGAACCTGTAATGGAACAGCCTGAAAACGAAGCCGGGATTTGTCCTGTAACACGTCTGGCGGAACTGACCGCCGAACTGGATGCCCTGCATCATACTCAGTTACTGGTCTCGCCGCACGTTGATAAAAAACAAATTGCCGCTGTGATTGCCGAATGGACTGGCGTCCCACTTAACCGTCTGTCGCAAAACGAAATGTCGGTCATTACTGAGTTACCACGGTGGCTCGGCGATACCATCAAAGGTCAAGAGCTGGCAATCAAACATCTACACAAACATCTGCTGACTGCGCGGGCCGATTTGCGCCGGCCAGGGCGTCCGCTCGGCGCCTTCCTGCTGGCTGGCCCTAGCGGTGTGGGTAAAACCGAAACCGTGCTGCAACTGGCAGAACTGCTCTACGGCGGTCGCCAGTATCTCACCACCATTAATATGTCGGAGTTCCAGGAAAAACACACCGTCTCGCGCCTGATTGGTTCACCTCCTGGTTACGTTGGCTACGGCGAAGGTGGGGTGTTGACCGAAGCCATTCGCCAGAAACCTTACTCAGTAGTCCTGTTGGATGAAGTGGAAAAAGCTCATCCGGATGTGCTCAACCTCTTCTACCAGGCATTTGATAAAGGTGAGATGGCCGACGGTGAAGGTCGTCTTATTGACTGCAAAAACATTGTATTTTTCCTGACGTCCAACCTTGGTTACCAGGTGATTGTTGAACATGCCGAAAATCCTGAAGTCATGCAGGAAGCGTTGTATCCGCTGCTAGCGGAATTTTTCAAACCTGCGCTACTGGCGCGTATGGAAGTCGTACCCTATTTACCGCTTTCACGCGAGACCTTATCCGTGATTATCGCCGGGAAGCTAACCCGCCTTGAGAACATTTTGCACACCCGCTTTAGTGCAGAAGTGGTGATTGAACCGGAAGTGACGGATGAAATCATGCAGAGAGTCACCCGCGCGGAAAACGGGGCTCGTATGCTTGAGTCGGTGATTGACGGCGAGATGCTGCCGCCACTTTCTCTACTGCTGTTGCAGAAAATGGCCGCCAGTACGGCGATTGCGCGGATTTGCCTGAGCGCAGTGAACGGCGTGTTTACGGCAGAAGTAGAAGATGAATTGAATGAAGCAACGATTGCTGAGGAAGAAGACGTTTTATGCGAATAGCTCCCTGCTGGTCGCTGATGGCGTCTCTGACGTTCTCTCCGGTGTATGCCGGGGAGTTTCCCGACGTTGCACCGCAGGCGCAGGATGCATTGTCCTCGTTGCAGGCAATGCAATCCTGCCGTCGGGAGTCTGCGGCACTAGAGCGTCTCGATTGCTATGACCAAATACTCGCTCCGATGCAATCACAGGGGTTCAGCGGTGCGCTGGCAAAAGCAAGTTACGTTGGGGAGGCGTGGACGCGAGCTATTGAGCAGGAAAAACAGCGTACCGGCAATACTACTGAATTGCTGATCACACAGGCTTCTGGCGAGCGCCCGACGGTAACTATCACTACCCCTGCGATTGGCAACTTGCCGCCTCGCCCGGTGCTGATGTTCAGTTGCGTGGACAACATCACCCGGATGCAGGTAGCGCTAATGCAACCGCTGAACAGACACGATCTCACCGTCCAACTGAATGCAGATAACAGAACTTTCAGTAGCCACTGGTTTGTACGTGAGAACGGTACGCTGCTGGAGGCCAGCCGGGGGCTATCCGGTATTGATGAAATCAGACAGATCCTGGGTGCAAAAACACTGACTATTAACACTGGCACGGACAGCGCCGCCGGGAAATTGACCTTTAATATCGACGGACTAGCGCAGGTGATTAAGCCGTTACAGGAAGCCTGTCACTGGGCGAGGGAATAAATAGATGGACTTACATAATCCCGATGTGTGGTTTGCACAACTACTGGAAAATCTGCCAGAAGATAAATCAGCCGCAGCACTAAAAGATGACAATCCTGACTGGGAGTATATTGACGGCGACATCGTCAAGCTTGGTTCGCTGGCGCATGGTCAACTGAATATTCCAGAAATACAGCGTCGTGGGCTTGTACTCCTGGCCTCAGAGAGCAAAGACTTCCGTCTGTTGGCGCATCTTTTGCGTACCTTGCAACACGCTGGCAACCCGTTGCTGGCATTGCGCCTGTTGGACCGTTACGTGGAACACTACTGGTTGGTCGCTGCGCCACAAAATATGGCGCATAAAAAACGCTTTGCCGGGCAGGTGATAAAGCGTTTTGAGCCTGGCGTTGATGGTTTTGCCCGGCAGGCTGATGCCACACAGCGCGACCTGCTACTGGGGGAATTGGCGAAACTTGCACTGCGCTGGCAGGAACATAACGCGCCGGAACTGGCACAGTCCGCAGATGATCTCTTTGCTCTTTACCAGCGGGCATTCCGGGACTGCTCGCCAGTCTCTTCTCCTGCATCTACACAGTCCACCGCTACCCCGGTGCAGACCGCTGCTTTGCCGGTATCAACAACGCCTGCGGCAATGGTAAATATCGATAGCCATGACAATAAAACCTGGCGCGACACGTTACTGAAAGTTGCAGCCATCTTATGTGAACGCCAACCGGACTCGCCGCAGGGCTACCGTTTGCGCCGCCATGCATTATGGCAATCTATCACCAGCACTCCTCAGGCTGAAAGCGATGGACGCACACAACTGGCGGCAGTCTCTGCCGATATGGCAGCAGAGTACCAGTCCCGTCTGAACACTGCGGATATGGCGTTATGGCAACAGACAGAGAAAAGTCTATTGCTTGCCCCGTACTGGATTGACGGCCATTACCTTTCCGCACAAATCGCGCAGCATCTTGGCTATTCCCGCGTGGCGGAGTCTATCCGCGATGAAGTTACCTGCTTTCTCACCCGGTTACCTCAGTTGGCTAACTTAAAGTTTAACGATCTCACACCGTTTATGGCTGAACCAACGAAACAGTGGCTGCTTGCAGGGCAGGGTAGCCAGCCAACTCATGCCGTGCAGACAGATGAAGCTACGCAGGCCATCCGTCAGTGCTTTAGCGATCACGGATTGGAAGCAGCGCTGCGGTATCTGGAGCAACTTCCTGCAGGGGAGCCCCGTGACCAGTTTCACCGGCAGTATCTTGGTGCACAACTGATGGAAGAAGCAGGGATGGAACAGCTTGCTCAACAGCAGTACCGGATGATGTTCCAGGCAGGGGGGCGGATGATGCTGGCCGACTGGGAGCCGTCATTGCTGGAAGCACTGAAAAACAAATTCACGGCAGAACAATAAGAAATTACAGGAGTTTTTGTGTTCAGATTACCAACCCCCCGACTGTTTAGCGGGCTTAAGACCATGCTCAGGCCGGCGATGCCGCGGTTAAAGGTTTCCGCTGCCTGGTTGTTGATGCTGGCGTGGATCTTTCTGCTGGTATGGATCTGGTGGAAAGGCCCCGCGTGGAAGCTGTATGACGAGTATTGGCTACAACCTTTGGCAAACCGCTGGCTGGCCACTGCTGCCTGGGGATTGATCGCGCTGGCGTGGCTGACTATCAGGGTCATGAAGCGACTGCAGCAACTTGAAAAACAGCAGCGTCAGCAGCGTGAGGAGACGCAGGATCCGCTCAGCGCGGAACTGAATGCACAGCAGCGTTATCTTGATCGCTGGTTGTTGCGTCTGCAACGTCATCTCGACAGCCGTCGTTACCTGTGGCAATTGCCGTGGTATATGGTCATAGGCCCAACAGGGAGTGGTAAAACAGCGCTGCTGCGCGAAGGTTTTCCATCTGACATTATTTATACTCCTGAAGCCGTTCGGGGAGCAGAACAACATCTACGCATAACACCGCATGTCGGGAAGCAGGCGGTGATTTTTGATATTGATGGTGCGCTCTGCGACCAGCCAGATGGAGATGTCTTACACCGTCGGCGCTGGGAACACATTCTGGGCTGGTTAGTCGAAAAACGCGCCCGTCAGCCGCTGAATGGCCTGATCCTGACACTGGACTTTACTGATCTGCTTACTGCTGACAAACGCCGCCGTGAGAATCTGTTGCAGATGCTGCGCAGCCGTCTGCAGGATGTACGTCAACATCTTCACTGCCAGTTACCGGTCTATGTGGTGCTAACCCGACTGGATTTACTCCATGGTTTTGCCGCCCTGTTTCAGTCGCTGGACAAAAAAGATCGTGACACTATTCTCGGCGTCACCTTTACCCGCCATGCCCATAAGAATGAAGACTGGCGTACGGAATTGAATACATTCTGGCAAAAATGGGTAGAACAGCTCAACCATAGCTTGCCGGATCTGATGCTGGCGCAGAACCACAATCGCAGTTCCCTGTTCAGCTTTGCCCGCCAAATACAGGGCAGCCGCGAATCCCTGACTGCGCTGATTGACGCCTTGCTGGACGGCGAAAACATGGATGTCATGTTGCGCGGGGTGTACCTCACCTCTTCGCTGCAACGTGGTCAGGTAGATGACATCTTTATGCAGTCCGCTGCCTGTCAATATCGGCTGGGTAGCAGCCCGCTGGTGGCCTGGCCACTGGTAGACACCGTACCGTATTTCACCCGCAATCTGTTTCCACAGGCGTTGCTGGCAGAGCCTAATTTGTCTGGGGAAAATAGCGTCTGGCTGGGTAATGCCCGTCGCCAGATGATGGCTTTTTCGGCATGCGGTGCAGTTCTGGCCATCCTGCTTATCAGCGGCTGGCAGCATTACTACAACACCAACTGGCGCGCAGGGATTAGGGTACTGGAGCAGGCGAGGGCGTTTATGGCCGTACCGCCGCCACAGGGAACAGATGACTACGGCAATCTGCAATTGCCTCTGCTTAACCCGGTACGTGATGCCACGCTGGCGTATGGTGACTGGGGCGAGCGTAGCCGCCTGGCTGAACTGGGGTTATATCAAGGGCGGCGTATTGGTCCCTATGTGGAACAGACTTATCTGCAACTGCTGGATCAGCGTTATCTCCCAGCTCTGTTTAATGGCCTGATGAAGGATCTGGCAGCAGCTCCGGATGGCAGTGAAGAGAAACTTGCTGTACTACGTGTGATCAGGATGCTGGAGGACAAAAGCGGGCGCAACGTGACTGCGGTGAAGCAGTATATGGCGAAACGCTGGAGCGATAAGTTTCATGGCCAGCGCGATGTGCAAGCGCAACTGATGGCGCACCTCGATTACAGCCTGAAGCATACAGACTGGCAGGCAGAGCGTGTGGCAGGCGATGTCGACGCCATCAATCGCTGGACACCGTATGAAAATTCAGTCGCTGCCGCACAGAAAGAACTCAGCAAACTGCCGGTTTACCAGCGCGTCTACCAGAGCCTGAAAACAAGGGCGTTGGGTGTGTTGCCTGCTGATCTGAATTTGCGTGACCAGGTCGGCCCGACCTTTGATCTGGTGTTTACCTCTTCAGATGACAGCAAACTAATTGTCCCGCAGTTTCTTACCCGTTACGGCCTGCAAAGTTACTTTGTGCAACAGCGTGACGCGCTGGTGGAGTTGACGGCGATGGACTCTTGGGTACTGAACCTGACTCGCAGTGTGAAATACAGCGAGGCTGACCGGGCTGAAATCCAACGTCAACTCACCGAGCAGTATTTCAGCGATTACACAGCGACCTGGCGTGCAGGGATGGACAACCTGAACGTGCATAACTATGAGTCGATCACGGAACTGGCAGGGTCGCTGGAGCAAATCATCAGCGGCGACCAACCTCTTCAGCGGGCGCTGACCGCATTGCGGGATAACACGCAACCGGCGGTGTTTTCCGAAAAACTGGATGACAAGGCCCGCGAAGAAGCGTTGGCAGAGCCGGATTACCTGTTGCTGACGCGTCTGGGGCATGAGTTTGCTACCGAAAACAGCACACTGACGGTACAGAAAGACAAAGAAAGCACTCTACAGGCAGTTTACCAACAACTGACAGAGCTGCATCGTTATCTACAGGCTATTCAGAACGCACCGGTGCCGGGTAAATCAGCGCTGAAAGCCGTGCAGTTACGGCTGGATCAAAACAGCAGCGACCCTATTTTCGCCACTCGGCAGATGGCGAAAACATTGCCCGCACCGCTCAACCGTTGGGTAGGCAAGCTAGCTGACCAGGCCTGGCATGTGGTGATGGTGGAAGCTGTTCACTATATGGAAGTGGACTGGCGCGAAAACGTAGTAAAACCGTTCAATGAACAGCTTGCGAATAACTATCCGTTTAACCCGCGTTCATCGCAGGATGCATCGCTGGACGCGTTTGAACGCTTCTTTAAACCAGACGGTATTCTGGACAGCTTTTATCAGCAGAACCTGAAGCTGTTTATGGAAAACGATCTGAGTCTGGTGGATGGCGATAACAACGTGATTATTCGCGAAGATATCCGCCAGCAACTAGATACCGCGCAAAAAATCCGCGACATCTTTTTCAGTCGGCAAAACGGTTTAGGGACTCAGTTTGCGGTGGAGCCGGTGCAGCTTTCGGGTAACAAACGGCGCAGCGTATTGAACCTGGATGGCCAGCTTGTCGATTATAGCCAGGGGCGTAACTATACCGCGCATTTGGTGTGGCCGAACAATATGCGCGAAGGTAACGAGAGCAAGCTGACGATGATCGGTACTGGAGGGAATGCGCCACGAAGTATTAGCTTCAGTGGGCCGTGGGCACAATTCCGGTTATTTGGTGCAGGCCAATTAACCAACATTCAGGATGGTAGTTTCAGTGTGCGCTTTAATGTGGATGGCGGTGCAATGGTATATCGGGTACATACCGATACAGAAGATAACCCATTTGTTGGCGGGCTATTCAGCCAGTTCAAACTGACGGATACGCTGTACTAAGGATCGATGCCTTCTCAGGTTATTTATCTGATGAAGGCATCACATAATATTTAAACTTATCGTGCGGAATAATTATGGCAAATCTTATATATATGTCTCTTAACGGGGAATTACAGGGGTTAATTTCAGCTGGATGTTCTTCTCTGAATTCTATCGGTAATAAAGCGCAGGTTATTCATTATGATCAAATAATGGTGATGGAATTGTCTCACAGCTTAACTCGGCAGCAGAATGTTAATCACCAGGCGCTAACGATGGTTAAGCCGATAGATAAATCATCCCCTTTATTGGGGAAAGCCATCACAGAAAATGAATGTTTAACTTGTGATTTCAGTTTCTATCGTACCAATCGTATGGGCATGAATGAATGTTATTATAAGCTGAAATTAATTAATGCCAGAATAGCGGGAATTCATCTTCAGGTTCCCCATACTATTGATGATAGTGATGGCCAACCGCAAGAAACTATTGAACTGACATATGAGTCAATTAATTGGGAGCACTGTACTGCGGGAACCAGTGCATATAGTTTATGGAGCGATCGTATTTTCTGAATTAGGGAGGTGTGTTTAAATGACAAGTTATTCCCAGTGGTTAGAGAATAATGCTCAGGATGCTTTCATAAGGGGGGGGGACGATACCATTCTGGAGGCATGGAGACAAAGTCGCCGCGATTTAGAAGCACAATTATCAAAAAACACGCAGCATATAATGCTGTTAACTACGGATGAAGCACTTGATGCTGTGAAGGATCTTTATAGTTACGGCACCACCTTTGCAGGCAATATAAAAGATACAATATCTGGTGCAAAAAATATTACTAAACTGATGAGCTACAGAGAGGCTGAGAAGCTGGTTTTTAGATTTAAAGGGTTGGGTGTTAAGGCAGAAACTTATATTCAGAAAGGTGTCACCTATATTAAAATTACCGGCTATGCTTCTCTGCGCCGAATTTTGAATGGAACCCGTTATGCGGTTAATCACCCACAGATCCTTGAACTGGGTATAGGAAAAGCAGGAATTAATGCCGGAATCATGAGTGGTGCACGGTTCTGCATTTATTTTGCTGCTGCTCAACGTGTTGTGGAGTTTATTTTTTCCGATCACAGCGGGGAGGCTGTTGCCGCATTTATTGGAAATATCACCATGGATGTGGCTAAAGTAGTGGTGACTATATTTGTGACAAAAATGGTAGTAGCAGGAGCAGGAATTATGTTTAGTGTCACTCTCCCAATTTCTGCTGGCATAGTGCTTATTATTTTATTAGGGGTTGCTGTTACGACCGGATTGATGTATTTGGATGAAGAATTTCATTTATCCAATAAACTAATCTCGAGTATCGATAAAGGGATGGAAGAACATCAGAAAGTGACTGAATGGAATGTCAAAAATGCCAATCCTTATTTGTATACAATGTTGAATGGGCAGTATTGACATTATGGATATTGAGACATCCAAGAAAAAAGTTGTAGCGTTTATTATGGTTGTCTTTCTGACAAGTATGATAATCTTTCTTTATAATGCTTGCAGCAAAACTATAATGGGTTTGATTAATAGTGAGGATTATATTTTTTATACGTGGGGAAGTATTCCATCCTTTTTTGCACTGCCTGTAATAATTTATGGCGATGTGCTCTGTTTGAGTGTACTTCTTCCATATAGTTTGAAAACGACTCCTGCTTTGCTAAAGCTAATAATCCCAGCAACAATTTATGCCGCTGCTGCATTGGTTCTTGGTTTTATGCTTTCTTTAATAATATCCATTTACCCACTGGGTGCTAATTACTATCAATGTAAAGCCCCAAGTATTGTGTCAGGTAGTCATTATGCTAAGAGTAAAGAAATGTGCAAGGCGAGAGAATATTCAATAGACAGTGAAGGCGAAACTCAGAGGTAAATCCAGAAGATATTTAAAGCACAGATGATTATCAATTCACATTAATGATTAAGAGATGTTTATATTATGGACATGGTAAAGCTGAAAGGTATAGCTGGGGCTGTTTTTCTTATTGTGTTTCTAACGAGCGGGATAGTTTTTATTTACAATGAAGCAGGGTCGGATACAATAGAATTAATCAAAGGCTACGACTATATTTCCTATGATTGGAAACAAATGCCGTTATTTCTTTTTCTGCCAGTTATGGTTTTTTTTGATCTATTTATTATTTGTATGTTACTACTTCCATGGAGAAGAAGAATATCTTTGGTAATGCAAAAATTAATGATCCCAGTAACAGTTTACGGCATTTTTTCATTTGTTATTGGTGTAATTATCTCTATGGTCATTTCTGTATATCCGCTTGGTACCGATTACTATAAATGTGATTCCACAAGTATAGTCTCTTCAGGTAGTCATTACGCTAAGAGTAAAGAAATGTGCAAGGCGAGAGAATATTCAATAGACAGTGAAGACGAAACTCAGAGGTAAATCCAGAAGATATTTAAAGCACAGGTGATTATCAATTCCCATTAATGATTAAGAGATGTTTATATTATGGATATTGTAAGGCTGAAAGGTATAGCTGGGGCTGTTTTTCTTATTATACTCCTGACGAGTGGTGTGTTGTTTTTTTACACTATTGGCAGTGAGACAGTGATTGGGTTGATTAAAGGAGATGATTATATTTATTATGACTGGAAACAAATACCATTATTCCTTTTCACTCCGGTTATGATTTTTTTTGATTTATTTATTATTTGCCTTTTGATTTTTCCATGGAAAAAAAGAATGGCTTCGGTAATGCAGAAATTAATGATTCCAGTAACGGTTTATAGTATTTCCTCATTTGTTGTTGGTATTATTATTTCCATGATTATTTCTGTATACCCTCTTGGCACCGATTACTATAAATGTGATTCCACAAGTATCGTATCCTCAGGTAGTTATTATGCTAAGAGTAAAGAGATATGCAAACAAAGAGCATATTCACCTGAGCAGGAAAGCAAAGTAGATTCTATTAAATAATGTTTAATCTGTCGACATTGAATTTGTAAGAGTTATGCGAAATATATAATGAGCACAAGATTATTCTGTACGTGGTTATTTTGTTCTCAATTACATCCAAGGAATAAGTAAAATGAAAGAGACGCAGACCATCGTTACTGGTAGCGACCCGCGCGAATTGCCGGAATTTAGTGCCATCCGCGAGGAAATTAATAAAGCCAATAATCCATCGCAACCGGAACTGAACTGGAAACTGGTGGAATCGCTGGCGCTGGCGATTTTCAAAGCCAATGGAGTGGATTTGCATACTGCAGCTTACTATACGCTGGCTCGCACTCGTACCCAAGGGTTGCCTGGGTTCTGTGAAGGGACTGAATTGCTGGCAGCGATGATAAGCCATGAATGGGAAAAATTCTGGCCGCAGAGTGGCCCCGCGCGCACCGAAATGCTCGACTGGTTTAACACTCGTACTGGCAATATCTTGCGCCAACAGCTGTCATTTTCTGACGCTGACCTACCGCTGCTCTATCGCACTGAGCGGGCATTACAACTTATCTGCGACAAACTCCAGCAGGTGGAGTTGAAGCGTCATCCGCGTGTGGAAAATCTTTTGTACTTTGTGCAGAACACGCGAAAACGGCTTGAACCACAGCTAATAACCAGCGTGCCAGTACAACCGACTGTCCGGACGCTGGTGTACGCACCAGAGGGTGCAGAAACCTCACACGATTTGCTGCCGCCCCTTCCTGAATTGCCGGAGATGAGAGTGGCTGTTCATGGTGTGGCAGCCAGCCAGCCTATAGCCCAGAAGGGAAATCTCGTTAAGGGATTTGCAGGTGGTGTGTTCTGTAGCGCCGTTGCGGTTGTCGCATTCTGGTGGTGGCAGGTTTACCCTATGCAGCAACAAATCGGTGCAGTGCGCGATACGGCGCAGGGGGCAGCAACTGTGTGGTTAGTATCACCGGATCAGGCGAATTATCAGCAGCGGTTACAGCAACTCCTTACTGTTTCACCGTTGAAACCACTGGAAACGGGTCAACGGATGGTTCGCACGGCAGACAGCCAGTGGCCTGAAAGTTTGCAACAACAGCAAGCGACGGCGCAGTGGAATGACATGCTAAAAGGCCGCTCAGCAAACAGCCCCGAACTTAAGGGCTGGCAGCAGACGCGCACGGATTTACGCGCATTCGCTGAATTGTTAGTACAACGTGAAAAAGCGAAAGAAGGTTTTACACTTTCTTCTATCAAAACCATGGTCTATCAGGCAGAACGGACGCTGAACCAGGAAACACCTCTGGAATACCTGCTGACGCAATACCAGGATGCACACGAGCAGAAGCTGAATACTGATGCTCTGGAAAAACAAATTAATGAGCGGCTGGATGGCGTATTAAGCCGCTGGTTGTTGCTGAAAGACACCACTGTTCTGGGGACGGTAACCGACACTAAAGTTGATAAATAGTACTGACTATCAGGGGGATTAACATGGCAGATTTTTTAACTGACATTAAACAGAGAGTGATAGTTGTTGATATATCACCGTATTTCACATGAAGTACGAAAGTAATATATTTATCAATGCCTGCCGCCATAAATTACAGGCGGCAGATGTGGTGATATTACTGATATCGGTTCACTAGATCTTTAACCACAGCTACAAACGTTTTCTGCTTAAGCTGAATAATCTGTTGCTCTGTTGTATTTATGTTTCCTGACTGAACCGGGAGCACACTGTATTCATAATTGACAGGTGACCAGGTAGCCCATTCACCCGTTGCTACATTCACCAGAGAAAAACGTATCAGGTAACGCAGTGAGGCTGAATCCGTGAGTTTTTCATTTTTATAATCGGACCATGCCATGTTTTTTGTCACAGAATCATATCTGCCTGACTGCAATGTATCCTGGTAAACGATAATGACTCTTTGATGCCCCTTCGCTGCAATATAACGTAACGCCTGCATATAATTCATATTTTCACTGGCAATAATATCCCCACTCTCATTTTTATTACATACAGCTACTTTTTGTCTGTCTGGAATTCCGGTGAATGTCGATACCCGATAGTATTTTTCCATTTCCTGTTGCATGGACATTTCAGGCGCCTTGTTACCTGACTGAACCAGGATAACGGCAGAATTCAGCGGTACACTTAACTTCTCGCCATCCAGTGCTGCCTGAATATCTTCTTCAGATACAGCCAGTGTCGTTTCATTCCCAAAAATGTCTTTGTCGGTCAGTTGCTGTGCGAGGGCATTTTTACTGGCACTACTTTCTGGACGAAATGCTCCGGTTTTTTTTGCATCAATAGGGGAATGTGGTGCACAGCCAGCAAGAAAAAATGCAGCCGCGCACAAAAAGACTGTTGACCTGGAATCCATGCTACTTTCTTCCTTGTTTTCGCCAAAATTATTGTGATTGTTCATCTGGAAATCTGAAGTGATTATATACCTGTACTAGTAGTCAGCAAAATAGGATTTATTTTATTATACATTCATGAAATATATGGGTTGTACTGAAATGATTATCTGAATGATTATCATGATGGTGAATTAAGTCTTTGGTCGTGGTGGTGATATTTCTGTAATATTAAATAGGTAAGTAGAAATATCACAATGTTTGGTCTGGCACGGCACTTTTATTAATCATCCGTTCCGGTAATCCCTCCTAGCCAGGCAATTAACTGGCTACTTCCCGGTTGGCTCAGTGTTCGTTGTGGCCAGGCGAGAAAATAGGGTTTACTCAGCGGCAGGCTGAGCTCATCTACGACAACAAGGCTGCCTAATGCTAGTTCTTTGGCAATTAAATGCCGTTGCCCAAGTACAACCCCCGTACCCGCGACAGCGGCATCTAATGCGAGTGAAGTGAGATTGAAGATGAAAGAGGGCTGCGGTTGAGGTTCTTCCCTCTCTTTAGCCTGAAACCAGCTTCGCCAGTCAGGTAGAAAACGCCCTTCATTTCCCCAGTCGAGATGAATCAGTGGTGCTTCGTTTAGCAGATCCCGGCCCTGGAAACGCGCAACCAGTTCCGGGCTGGCGACTGGCAGCACCTCATCGTGAAATAAAAATTGTTTTTCCAGTTGGCTATAGCGCTCCTCACCAAAACAGATAACAAAATCGGCATGCATGGTGTTGAAGTCCACCTGGGTATGAGTGCCATGCAACGCCAGGTCAACATCCGGGCAATGGGCACGCCAGTTATGTAACTCGGGAAGTAGCCATTTGGTTGCCAGTGAAGGCAAAGAATAGAGCGTTAATCGGGGAGCCGCAGCGGCATAGCGAATGTTTTGCTGGCCAAGCAGCAAAATATCAAAAGCTTCAGTGACATAACGTAAATACTCTTTCCCTGTTTCGGTCAACATCACTCCGTTTGGTGTGCGGACAAAAAGTGCACTGCCTAGCTGTTCCTCCAACTGACGAATTTGCTGGCTAACAGCCGCAGGAGTGAGCGCTAACTGAGCTGCCGCTTTTGCAAGGCTGCCCAATTCAGCCGCCGCTTTGAACGAGTTAATCACGCTGATTTTGGGTAATCGCAGTTGCGGTGCAGGCATTAATTTTTCCTTTTCAAGGTATTAAGTATTTATCGTTATCTACTCAGCGTGCAGGGGATTACAGTAAAATCACACCTGCTAACGATGAGAATTGCATATATGCCTGAATCCATTATTAGTCTCGACGCGCACCCGATTAACGATATCGCCTGGCGTCGCTCTTGCCGGGAGCAGTTAAACACCAGCGGTGCGCTGGTACTACGCCAGTTTTTGCAACCAGCAGCACTGAATACCATTATCGGTGAGGCCGAAGCACAGCGCCATCAGGCGTATCACACGGTCAGCAACCATAATGCATACCTGATGAAAACCGATCCGGAATTCAGCGCGGAACATCCCCGCAATCGCGACGTAATCAGTACCAAAGGTTGCATCACTGATGATTTAATTGCCTCTAATTCGCCGCTACGCACACTTTATAATAGTGCTGAGTTTCAGTTTTTTCTTTGCGATGTACTGGGCGAAGAAGCTCTCTATCCTTATGCCGACTCCCTCTCATCGATTAATATTCACTATGCTCCGCACGGTAAGGAATTGGGCTGGCATTTTGATAACTCATCGTTTGCCATCACTCTGTTATTACAAAAACCGCTAGCGGGCGGTATTTTTCAGTATGTGAAGGATTTGCGCGATGCAGATGCGGGTGAGATGAATTACGACGGAGTGGCAGAAGTCCTTGATGAACGCCGCACTGTCGATCAATTGGCAATTGACCCGGGCGATCTGGTTTTGTTTCGGGGCCGTAATTCGCTTCATCGCGTCACGCCCACCGAAGGTGAGGTGACGCGAATGTTGGTCGTACTGGCTTACAACACTAAACCGGATATCGCACTATCAGAAAACGCCCGTATGACCTTTTATGGGCGTCTTTAATCTTCAGTCTCGTTAAGCAGCGCCCGCCAACCACGGGCAAAGTATTGCTGAGTACGCAACGCCACCAGTGCCCGCCAGTCCTCATCGGCGGGCCAGAACGCTTCCACCAAATCACGTTTAATTTCCTGGCCCTCGGCAGTGGCAGGATTACCTTTGAGATGTAACCAGTGATCGTTCCGTAGTCGCCGGTGCATCTCTTCTGCGGGGTAGGTGCCACATTCCACGACCAGCGGCAGAATCTGGGTATCAGGCAGAGCGTTGAGCAGGAACTGCGACAAATAACCCGTTGCTGTCGCTGTGACGCCGGTATCGCTATCTCGACCCGCACCGGTAAACAAAAGCGTCAGTGATTCTTTGTAGATCCGTTTGCCCCATGCGTGTGCCGGGAATGGCTGCTCAGCAATAGAAAGCAGCATTGGATGGGCCCAGGCTCCAGCACCCGTATGCAGATCAAAACTGATGATGGTCCGTGCGCGACTGAGATGACGCTCAATGATGGCTTGCATGGTTTGCATGGACCAACTGGGTTGGTTGCCACCATAGAACAAGCCTGTCGGAAACTGATACTGCCCGGCCTCGACTACGCGTTTTAGCGCAGGCCATCCCTCCCTGGACAGCGCTGACGCCAGTTGCCTGTCGGCAAATTCCCGCTCACCAGAGTAAATATCGTGCCAACGCAGATAGTCTTGATTACTCGGGATGGTCTGTGAAAAATCGATGAAACCGCGGTTAAGATCAATATTGTCTTCGTTGACTCGCCGCAGGTGGGCGGTTCCCCAGGGGTTAAGCAGATGGATAAACAGCAGTGCTGTATCAGCAGGTAACTGATTCATCTCAAATTCCGCAAGCCAGGCAATCTGGCTCTCTGAGCCATAATAGCCTTCAACCCCGTGAGTGCCAGAAATCACAAGCATCATGCGAGATGCCGTCTCACTGCCAAAAAGCGCTACATCGGTATAAAGTAATTCACCTTTCGGGCCGCTGAGTGGATGTGGGTAAGAATGAATCAACCCACCTTTCGTCTCTGCCATGGAAATAAAACGCGACCTTTGAGTGGTATAATCCGCTAATGGAATATCCGCTGTCATCATTATTTATTTCCTTATGGATAAACTGAGTAATTAAAGTATTTCTTTGCCAGACGATCGTAAGTGCCATTTTTATGTATTTCGGCCAATGCCAGGTTTATTAATTGCAGATTTGTTTTATCGTCTTTTCTTAATGCGATGCCAACACCATCACCAAATACTTCTTTGTCTGTAATAGTGGCCTTAATCGCAAAGTTTTTACCCTCCGGTTTATCAAGAAAACCTTGCTCGGCAGAGATAATATTGGTCAGGCTGCCATCAAGACGCCCGGAAACCAGATCAGGATAAATCTCCATCTGATTGGCGTAGGAGATGACCTCCACGCCTTGTGGTTCCCATTTTTTCTTGGCGTAGGTTTCCTGAATAGTCCCCTGTGCTACGCCGATTTTTTTGCCCTGCAGTGAAGCCGTATCATGGCTCAGTGTGCTGCTGTTCAGTGCGATCAGCGCATTTGGAGTGTTATAAAGCATGTCGCTAAATGCGACCTGCTCACGGCGCTTCTCGGTCATTGCCATAGCAGACAGAATCGCATCAAACTTCCGCGCATTAAGCGCAGGAATGGTCGCGTCAAAGCCAATTTCTACCCACTGGCAGGTCACTTTAGCCTGGGCGCAGATGGCATTGCCCAGATCAATATCAAACCCCTGAAGCGAGCCGTCAGTAGCTTTAGATTCAAACGGCGCAAACGTTGGGTCGACACCAATACGTAGGGTCTGCTGTGCAAAAGCAGTATGACTTAATCCTGAAAACGCGAGAATCAGTGAGGCGAGAATATGCTTTTTCATTTTTATCTCCGAGGGGCGCAGGTGAAATTATTAGTCACACATAAATTAATTACCATGACGTTACTATTTCCGCCAGTAAATATCTTACTTCAGCTCTAGTTTTTTCTTATAATTTCGGTTGGGTCGTTGTGGTAAGTAAAACTTTCGACAGCATTAAATATTATTTAATACTATTAGTGGGAATAAATGCGTTTATTTATATTGCAAATTAAGCAGGCGATTTATTGATAAATTATTGGTCAAGTAACCGAACTGTAGAATGGTGATGATTCCAGTTTATTGATAGTGCTTAATAACCAGGTTAGAGATCTATAAAAATGCCGTTCAACCCGGTTATGTCAGTGAAATAGTTTGCTGTCAGAGAGTATCGATGACCCCACCGTCAACGCGAACGGACGCTCCTGTGGTCGCGGAAGCAAACGGCGACACAAGATAGGTTACTAAGTTTGCGACTTCCTCGACGCTGCTGGCACGTTGAATGATCGAACTGCCACGATGCTGCTTGACGAAGGCGGCGGCAATTTCCTCCAGCGGCAACCCCGTTTTCGCTTGCTCATCGGCAAGCATCGCTTCTACACCTTCGGAAAGAGTAGGACCCGGGAGTACGGAGTTAACGGTGACATTTGTACCAGCCATGCGCTTAGCGAGACCGCGGGCGACAGCGATGTCGGCGGTCTTGCTGACGCCGTAGTGAATCATTTCGACCGGAATATTAAAACCGGATTCTGAGGCCAGGAATATCACGCGGCCCCAGTTCAGTTTCTGCATGCCTGGAAGATAGGCGCGAGAAAGCCTGACGGCGGACATGACATTGACCTGCCAGTGGCGATCCCAAACTTCGTCGTCAGCGTCGAAAAAGTCAATTGGCTGGAAGATGCCTGCGTTGTTAATCAGGATGTCTACCTGAGGAATTTGGGCGACAAGAGCCGCACACCCCTCGGCAGTTGACAGGTCGGCCGTGGCAGGTTTAACGCTACCTCTTGCGCCTTCGGCTTCTAGCCGTTTGGCGGCCTTTGTGGTCTTTTCCTCTGAGCGGCCATTGAGCACGACATCCGCTCCAGCCCTTGACAGTTGGCGAGCAATTGCGTAGCCGATGCCTTCCGTTGAACCTGTAACCAGCGCTCTCTTGCCTGTGAGATCGATTTGCATTTTCTGCTCCTGTCGAGATTGGATGACAAAAACATGGGGGTCAGTTTTGCAGTCTCGCAATGGGCAGGTCAGTGGGGAATATGGGGAGAAAGGAAGTGAATTCGCCCTTCAGAATGCCTGCGCATCAGGATTGCTGAAAGTGTAGCAGGCGCTGGAATGTGGGGGGAGGCGATGAGTCATCGAATAGGGTTTGATGGAGTGAGCGTTTCTCTAAAAGCAAAAAACCAGCCCGTAGGCTGGTTTCTTTAAATAGTGGTGCCCGGACTCGGAATCGAACCAAGGACACGGGGATTTTCAATCCCCTGCTCTACCGACTGAGCTATCCGGGCAACGGGGCGCATTAAACCGTAAAGGCCGTTTGTCGTCAATGGTTTTGTGTTAATAAGCCGTGCGTTTGCGCGAATATTGTGCTCCGGCTAGCAGCGTCGTCTTGAACCCTCGTGCAGAAGGTGCCATGATTGCGCGAAATTTCACACATCGTAACGGGGCGCTTATTGATGTTTAGAGTCAATGTTCACCGGCATCTCTCGATGGCGCTCGTTCACCTTTCTGTTGTATCCCGAAGACCCTTGCTCACCATGCGGTGAGGGCATCGCACGCTCACTGCAGGACATCAGTAAAATCAGGTGATGCCTGGTTTTACTGATGTCTGGCGGTCGGAGTGGGAATCATCCTTCAGACCATCAAGACACATTCGCCGGGGAATGCTCCCTTTGCCGTGCCATCTGGCACTCACTCATCCTTGACCTCTGGGATTTGTGCATATGAAATCTTTGAAAATTGCCGCCAGCCACGATGTGGTTGCCACACTTGAAACGCATCGCGAAGTGGTCACGCTCGATAGCACTGACTTCACCGATATCGCCGCCGTTGTCCTTTCTGTCGCTGATAGCTGCAGCGGTATTCTGGCGCTACTCAAACGTACAGGTTTTTCGATTCCCGTTTTTTTAGCCGCTGATGCAAGGCCTGGCGAGCAAGAAGGGATATCGGGGCTGATAACCGGCGAAGCGCAGGATTATCTGGAGCTGGAAAAAGCGGCCAGTGACTACGAAGCCAATCTGTTGCCGCCGTTTTTCGATACGTTGACGAAATATGTCGCGATGGAAAACAGCACTTTTGCCTGCCCTGGCCACCAACACGGTGAATTTTTCAAAAAGCACCCGGCCGGCCGCCAGTTCTATGATTTCTTCGGCGAGAATCTATTCCGCGCCGATATGTGCAACGCTGACGTTAAACTCGGTGATTTGCTGATCCATGAAGGATCGGCCAAGCATGCGCAGAAGTTTGCCGCCAAAGTGTTTAACGCGGATAAAACTTACTTCGTGCTAAACGGTACCTCGGCGGCCAATAAAGTCGTCACTAATGCGCTGCTGACCCGTGGCGATCTGGTTCTGTTTGACCGCAACAACCATAAATCAAACCATCATGGTGCATTGATTCAGGCCGGAGCGACTCCGGTTTATCTCGAGGCTGCTCGTAATCCATTTGGGTTTATCGGCGGTATCGATGCGCACTGTTTTGATGAAAAGTATCTGCGTGAGTTGATCGCCGAAGTTGCGCCAGCTCGCGCACAAGAAAAGCGTCCGTTCCGCCTGGCGGTGATCCAACTCGGGACTTACGATGGCACCGTCTATAACGCGCGCCAGGTGGTGGATAACATCGGCCACCTTTGTGATTACATTTTGTTTGATTCAGCATGGGTCGGTTATGAGCAATTCATCCCGATGATGGCGGACTGCTCGCCGCTGCTGTTGGATCTTAACGAAAACGATCCGGGGATCTTTGTGACGCAATCGGTGCATAAGCAGCAGGCCGGTTTCTCGCAGACTTCGCAGATCCACAAAAAAGATAACCATTTACGTGGGCAAGCACGATTCTGCCCGCATAAGCGGCTGAATAACGCGTTTATGTTGCATGCTTCAACCAGCCCGTTTTATCCGCTGTTCGCCGCACTTGATGTGAACGCGAAAATTCACGAAGGGGAGAGCGGACGCCGTCTATGGGCCGAGTGCGTGGTGCAGGGCATTGAAGCGCGCAAAGCGATCATCGCCCATTGTAAGATGATCAAACCGTTTATCCCACCGGTGGTGGCGGGTAAGCCGTGGCAGGATCATCCCACTACGGCAATCGCGCAGGAGCGCCGTTTCTTCAGTTTTGAGCCGGGTGAGAAGTGGCATGGTTTTGAAGGTTATGCGCAGGATGAATACTTCGTTGATCCTTGCAAGTTGTTGCTGACGACACCGGGTATCGATCCACAAACCGGGCAATACACTGAATTTGGTGTACCTGCGGCGATCCTCGCAAACTATCTGCGTGAAAACGGGATTGTCCCTGAGAAATCGGATCTTAATTCGATTCTGTTCTTACTGACGCCTGCGGAAAGCACTGAGAAGCTGGCGCATCTGGTGGCGATGCTGGCGCGGTTTGAGCAGCATATCGAAGACGATACACCGCTGGTGGATGTTTTGCCGACGATCTATCAGAAATATTCCCAACGCTACAGAGGCTATACGCTGCGCCAGTTGTGCCAGGAAATGCACGATCTTTACGTCAGCTTTGCGGTGAAAGATCTGCAAAAAGCGATGTTCCGCAAAGCCAGCTTGCCTGCGGTTGCTATGAATCCACAGGATGCCAACAGCGAGTTTATTCGCGGCAATGTGGAACTGGTGCGTTTAAGCGAATCAGAAGGGCGCATTGCGGCGGAAGGTGCGTTGCCGTATCCGCCGGGCGTGTTGTGTGTCGTACCGGGCGAAGTCTGGGGCAGTGCCGCGCTGCGTTATTTCCTCGCGCTGGAGGAAGGTGTGAATATGTTGCCGGGCTTCTCGCCAGAATTACAGGGTGTGTATAGCGAAACAGATGCGGATGGGATCAAGCGTTTGTACGGCTACATGATAAAAGCCTAAAAACGCTCCCCTTTTCAGCTTTTGTAGGGGGGATAAGCGCTAGCGTCATCCACCAATTTACATTAGTGGTGTCGGATGACGCTGCGCTTATCCGACCTACGAAAAAAGATTTGCCAGTAGTTTTAGGTGTTATCAATCAGGCAACTGGCTGGATAGCCGCAGGCGTTCTGACGTGTTTATATTTGAACAGTGCGACGAAGGCGAAGGCTAGTACCAGTGAATATCCGGCGAAAATTAGCCATACGCTTTGCCAGTCAGTAATGCCAGCCGTCGTGTAGTTTTCCACCACTTTCCCGCTGACAATCCCGCCCAAAATGCAACCAAAGCCGTTGGTCATCATCAGGAACATGCCCTGTGCGCTGGCACGAATTTCTGGTTTCACTTCTTGCTCAACGAATACCGAACCGGAAATGTTGAAGAAGTCAAAGGCGCAACCGTAGACGATCATCGACATTACCAGCAGCATGGTGCCCATCGGCGTTGGGTCGCCAAAGGCAAACAGACCAAAGCGCAGCATCCACGCCACAATACTGATAAGCATCACGTTCTTGATGCCGTAACGCAGCAGGAAGAACGGAATCGTCAGGATAAATACGGTTTCAGAAATCTGCGAAATAGACATCAGCACTGACGCGTGTTCAACAATAAAGCTGCTGGCGAACAGCGGGTTTTGATCGAAGCTGTGCAGGAAGGTGTTGCCAAACATATTGGTAATTTGTAACTCGGCACCTAACAGCATAGAGAAGATAAAGAAAATCGCCATGCGCTTGTTTTTGAATAAAGCGAAGGCATCCAGCCCTAACATGGAAGTCCAGCTTTGGTTTTTTTGCGCGTTGGCGACCGGAATATGTGGCAGTGTCAGGGTGAACAAGGCTAAAACCACTGACAGTGTGGCACCGATATAAAGCTGCATGTGGCTCAATTCGAAGCCTGAGAAGCTCACGCCCCACATGGCGAAGATAAAGCCAATGGTTCCCCAGATACGAATTGGCGGGAAGTCAGTGACAATATTCATTCCCGCTGATTGCAGGCGATAGTAAGAGATGGTGTTCACCAGGCCAAGCGTTGGCATATAGGCCAGTGAGTTCAGCAGAATCACCACGAACATCGCACTCGGTGAGGTGACCTGGGCTGCGAAATACAGTGTGACGGCGCCAACCAGATGACAGGCAGCGTAGAGCCAGCGCGCACTAATCCATTTGTCCGCAATAATACCCAGTAGCGTTGGCATAAATACCGCAGCAATCCCTAATGAACTGTATACCGCGCCGATGGCCGCGCCATCAAACTTGAGGGTGACGAACATGTATGAGCCGAGCGTAGTCAGCCAGCTACCCCACAAGCAGAACTGCAGAAACGAAAGTACTTTAAGCTGCAGCTTAAGGTTCATGGAAATTTCCTCACAGGATTTAACTATCGAATGTTTCATTTCTCACATATCTGTTTCGATATGTTGTAATCGTAACATTAGCAGGGCTGCGGAGTAATTTTTGGTACATTCAGCAAATAAATGAAAACATCTTCAAGTTACATTCGAAAATAGTGACCGGGGCTACATTTTTTGCTGAATGAGGCAGGTAAAGCGCGGGCAATGTTGTCTCTCCTGGCATCAAAATGAATGACAGGAGAGACAACAAACAGAGGATTAACGCCGACGATAGCTCTTCTGTGCGGTGTTCACTTTTTTCAGATAATTACGAGATTCCGCAGACGGGTGGCGTGTTGTCAGGGTTTGATAGATATCACCTGGAGCCATACTATTGATAATATTGAACGCGCGGTTCTTATCGTTGTTGAACACGCGCAGCACGCTGCCCGCACCGCCGTTATATGCGGTGATGACGGCATAACGGCGCGAGGTTGGGTTATCAATTCCGCTCAAATAGCTGTCTTGCAGAATCGCCAAATAAGCCGTGCCGGTATCGATATTGCTTTCCGGGTCAAACAAGAAGCTGCGGCTTGGTTTGCCCCATTTCCCTTGCGATTTGAAGACATCAACCCCGGCGCTGTGCTGCACAACCTGCATCAGGCCCAGTGCATCAGCGTGGCTCACGGCATACGGGTTAAAGCTCGATTCGGTTTGCATGATTGCCAGGATCAGGGATTCATCGACGCCATATTTCTTCGACGCTTTGCGTACCATGCCAATGTATTTATGCGCACGTTTATCAAGGTGGTTTGGTACCAGGTTGATGGTCACGCTATAAACAATTTTCAGCCCGGTACTGCGGCTTTTCATGCGTGTTTGCAGCAGGTAATCAGCAAACTTAGAGGCGCGGCCTTCCCAGCGAATCGGCTGGCCGGTGTTATCAACTACCTGGCCATACAGGAACGGTTCTTTGGAGATAACCACATCGTTGGCATCGGAATAAAGGTCGATTGAACCCGGATCGTCGCCCATCAGTAACGTGTTGATGATCGCCTGACGTAAGTGCGCAGCAGGTTCAGTGCCGGCAATGGTTTCGATGGTAATCGTACCTTCGTCAAAGTTGATGTGGCTACGGGTCAGGTATTGGTCGGTATATTTCACGTAGTCTTTAGGACCCGCAATCAACACTTCCTTGATGCCCCAGATATTTTCAATGTTATGAGCGAATTGCCCCATCAAAATATCGAAACCATTGGTGTCTTTAACAAAAGCCTCGTTATAGGAGTCTTCTTTTTTGCTCGAACATGAGATGAGCAAGGGGACAACCAGAGCTAGCGCGAGAAATTTTTTCATCGTTCCGTGTATGCGTGTGCTTGTTGGAGTTTGCATAAGGGGCGATGGCCCCTGTATTTTTATTTTTCTGGCGGCGTGTAGCCTTCGATGTGGACTTCTTTGCCTTCGAACAGGAAGTTGACCATTTCAGCTTCCAGCTCTTTGCGGTGTTCTGGATTCATCATGCTCATTTTGCGTTCATTGATAAGCATGGTTTGTTTGGTCTGCCACAAAGCCCATGCTTCTTTAGAGATCTCGTTATAGATACGTTTGCCGAGTTCACCTGGATACAACTGGAAATCCTGGCCTTCCGCGTCACGTTGTAGGTAAGTACAAAAAATAGTTCTGCTCATCATTATTCCTCTTCAACAGCTCGTGCGGGTTTAAGTACCACCGGCTCGGCGTGTAATTGCTGTAATAAACGCTCTACAGGGGCGGCCAGTCCTACGGACGGTGGCTGCGCTAAGTTATACCAGAGAGCGGTTCCTTCATCCATGCACCCATTAAACGAAAGCACCGGCAGCCACATCGGGACAATGTCCAAATGGAAGTGGCTGAATGTATGGCGGAAGGCGTTTAATTGCGTGAGATTATCTGCGGGAATATTGCGTTGTGCTAGCCAGTCGTACAGCTCTTCTTCGCTCGCAAATTGTGGGAAGCAGTACAAACCGCCCCATAATCCAACAGCAGGGCGCTGGGAAAGCAGGATGCTTTGTTGATGCTGCATCATCAGGAAATAGCCAGTGCGCTCAGGTATCGTCACCTTCGGTTTTTTGCCTGGATAGTTCGCCCAACTGTTATTGGCATAAGCGACACAAATATTATTCACCGGACAAAGTTCGCACTTGGGTTTCGAACGCGTGCAAACCATCGCGCCAAGATCCATCATCGCCTGGTTAAATTGGCTAACGCCTTGCGCGGGTGTGACTTGTTCGCTGATGTCCCAGAGTTTCTTCTCAACATCTTTTTTACCCGGCCAGCCAGAAACCGCATAACAACGTGCCAGCACGCGTTTTACGTTGCCATCAAGAATCGGGAAATGTTTGCCCAGCGATAGAGAGAGGATTGCACCTGCGGTGGAACGACCCACACCGGGTAGCGCTGAAACCTCTTCAAAGGTTTCCGGGAACACGCCATTGTGAAGATTAGCCACCATTTGTGCTGCTTTATGCAGATTTCTGGCGCGAGCGTAATAACCGAGGCCAGTCCAAAGATGTAGCACTTCATCAAGTGGCGCATTAGCGAGATCGGTGACGGTCGGGAAGCGTTCCATAAAGCGCTCAAAGTAAGGAATGACGGTGGTAACTTGCGTTTGTTGCAACATTACCTCCGACAGCCATACTTTATATGGCGTTTTTTCGAGTTGCCATGGCAGGGTTTTGCGCCCGTACTTTTGGTACCAGTCGAGAACCTGGTTGGCGAATTGCGGCGCTTGTATCATTGTTGCCTGGCATCCGATAAATGTGTGATTTAGGGGGCTGATTCCAGCACAGACGGCTCCGTGCTGTAAACCGGAACTTTCTGGTGCTTGCTTCTCATCATTAACTTTGGATAATGCCCGTTTCCCGAACACTAACTCAAAGCCTGAACACCATGAAAAATGACGTCATCTCACCGGAATTTAATGAAGAAGGCCGCGCAATGCGCCGGATTCGTAGTTTTGTGCGCCGCCAGGGTCGCCTGACTAAAGGGCAGGAGTACGCACTGGAAAACTATTGGCCGGTGATGGGCGTTGAATATCAAGACGCGCCTGTCGATTTTGCCGAGCTGTTTGGCCGCGAAGCACCAGTGACGCTGGAAATTGGTTTTGGCATGGGTACGTCGCTGGTGGCAATGGCAAAGGCTAATCCACAGCAGAACTTTTTAGGCATTGAAGTGCACTCACCAGGCGTCGGTGCATGCCTCGCGACAGCTCATGAAGAGGGCGTTGAGAACCTGCGCGTGATGTGTCACGACGCGGTTGAAGTGCTGCAAAAAATGGTTCCTGACAATTCTTTATCCATGGTTCAGCTCTTTTTCCCTGATCCGTGGCACAAAGCACGTCATAATAAGCGCCGTATCGTTCAAGTGCCGTTTGCCGAGCTGGTAAAAAGCAAACTGAAATTGGGTGGTGTGTTCCATATGGCAACCGACTGGGAACCTTATGCAGAACACATGCTCGAAGTGATGTCCTCTATCGATGGTTATCAAAACCAGTCAGAGAGTAACGACTACGTACCGCGCCCGGATTCACGTCCGGTGACCAAATTTGAACAACGTGGCCATCGTCTTGGTCATGGCGTATGGGACTTAATGTTCGAGAGGGTAAAGTAATGGCAATTAATCGTAGCCGTCGTTTGCGTAAGAAAATGCACATCGACGAATTCCAGGAACTAGGGTTCTCTGTTGCATGGCGTTTCCCGGAAGGCACCTCCGAAGAACAAATTGATAAAATCGTTGATGCGTTTATTGACGAAGTTATCGATAAAAATGGTTTGGCTTTTGATGGCGGCGGCCACCTTTCCTGGGAAGGCTTAATCTGCCTGCAGGAAATCGGCAAATGCACCGAAGAGCATCAAGCTCTGGTGCGCAAATGGCTTGAAGATCACAAAGCAGAAGACGTTCGCACCAGCGAGCTGTTTGATGTTTGGTGGGATTGATATTTGCAGAATAATTAGGTCGGTGAAAACCGGCCTTTTTTTTCTTAAATTTTTAGAAGTTCAGGAGTCACTATGATTCGTAAGGCACTGATGGGCGTTTTGCTGCTCACCGCGATGCAGGCGCAGGCCGACTATAAATGTAGCGTCACTCCTCGCGATGACGTGGTCATCAACCCGCAATCAGTCCAGGTTGTTGGTGAGAATGGAAATCTGGTTATTGCCCCAGACGGTAGCCTGCAATTCAACGGCAAGCCACAGACTTTAAATGCAACGCAGCGCCAATTGGCGGTGAATTATCAGCAAGCGTTGCGTACAGACCTGCCATGGATCAATAACGGTGCTTTGGCTCGTGTAGAAAAAGGCCGTGTCGCGCTGGATAAAATCATCGCTAAAGAAGTGGGTGAGAGCAGCAATATGCGTGGCCGCCTGACTAAACTCGACGCGCAACACAAAGAGCAGATGAACCGTATTATCGAGACTCGTCAGGACGGTTTAACCTTCCATTACAAAGCGATTGACCAGGTTCGAGCCGATGGGCAACAGCTGGTAAACCAGGCGATGGGCGGCATCTTGCAAGACAGCATCAACGAAATGGGTGCGAAAGCGGTTCTGAAAGGTGGCGGTAACCCGCTGCAAGGCGTGCTGGGTAGCCTTGGTGGCTTACAGACTTCCATTCAGAATGAGTGGAAAAATCAGGAAAAAGATTTCGAGCAATTTGGCCGCGATGTGTGCAGCAAAGTGGTGACGCTGGAAGGGCAGCGCAAAGGGCTGGTCGAAACATTAAAGTAATGTTTTAGCCGTTGTAGGGTGGATAAGCGAAGCGTCATCCACCGTTTGTCGGGTGACGCTGCGCTTACCGGACCTACAACAAAGCTGTGTCATCAGTCTAATGGCGGGTGAAACACCCGCCATTATTGTTAACGCATAAACGCCGGTTGTTTTTGCTCGTAAGCAGAAATTGAACCTTCGTGTTGCAGCGTCAGGCCAATACTATCCAGCCCTTCTAACATGCAGTGGCGGCGGAAAGTATCGATATTAAACGAGTAACTTTTCTCGCCCGCAATTACGGTTTGCGCTTGCAGATCGACGACAAACTTAATCCCCGGATTTGCCGCAACCAGTTTGAACAGCTCGTCCACTTCTTTTTCGCTCAACGTCACCGGCAGCAGCTGGTTGTTGAATGAGTTTCCGTAGAAAATATCTGCAAAACTTGGCGCGATAACCACTTTAAAACCGTAATCGGTTAAGGCCCACGGTGCGTGTTCACGCGAAGAACCACAGCCGAAGTTTTCACGCGCCAGTAAAATTGAAGCGCCTTTAAACTCCGGGAAGTTCAGCACGAACTCTGGGTTTGGCTTTTGGCCTGCGTCATCCAGAAAGCGCCAGTCGTTAAACAGATGAGCGCCAAAACCGGTGCGTGTCACCTTCTGCAAAAATTGCTTAGGAATGATTGCGTCAGTATCAACATTTGCGGCATCCAGCGGAACGACCAGGCCGGTATGTTGGATAAATTTTTCTGCCATGGTGTTTTCCCTTATTTCAACGTGCGGATGTCAGCAAAATGACCAGATACCGCAGCGGCGGCTGCCATTGCTGGGCTAACCAGATGCGTGCGGCCACCACGGCCCTGACGGCCTTCGAAGTTACGGTTGCTGGTGGAAGCACAACGCTCACCGGGTTCCAGGCGGTCGTTGTTCATTGCCAGGCACATCGAGCAGCCTGGTAAACGCCATTCAAAGCCCGCTTCAATAAAGATCTTATCCAGACCTTCAGCTTCGGCCTGCGCTTTGACAGGGCCGGAACCAGGAACCACTAACGCCTGCACGCCTGGAGCCACTTTGCGGCCTTTGGCAATTTCAGCCGCAGCACGCAAATCTTCAATGCGTGAGTTGGTGCATGAACCGATAAACACTTTATCGATAGCCACTTCGGTTAATGGAATGCCTGGTTTCAGGCCCATGTAAGCCAGTGCTTTTTCAGCAGAGGCGCGTTCAACAGGGTCCACGAAGGATTCTGGATTCGGGATGTTTTCGGTGACGGAAATCACCTGGCCTGGGTTGGTACCCCAGGTGACTTGCGGTGCAATGTCAGCGGCGTCCAGCGTGACAATGGTGTCGAACTTAGCGCCTTCGTCGGTGCTGAAGGTTTTCCAGTACGCTACTGCATCGTCCCAGTCGGCATCTTTCGGTGCGTGCAGGCGGCCTTTCACGTAGTTAAACGTAGTTTCGTCTGGAGCAACGATGCCAGCTTTAGCACCCATTTCGATTGCCATGTTGCACAGCGTCATGCGGCCTTCCATCGACAACGCCTGAATTGCGCTACCGCAGAATTCCACCACATGCCCGGTACCGCCAGCGCTGCCGGTTTTACCGATAATTGCCAGCACGATGTCTTTTGCCGTGATGCCTGGTGCGGCGGTGCCGGTGACTTCAATCTTCATGGTTTTAGCACGACCCTGTTTCAGGGTTTGCGTCGCCAGAACGTGTTCAACTTCAGAAGTGCCGATACCGAACGCCAGTGCACCGAATGCGCCGTGGGTCGCGGTGTGGGAGTCGCCACAAACAATGGTCATGCCAGGCAAGGTGATACCTTGTTCTGGGCCCATGACATGGACGATGCCCTGGAATGGGTGGTTCAGGTCATACAACTCAACGCCGAATTCTTGGCAGTTTTTCATCAACTCCTGCATTTGAATGCGGGCCATTTCGCCGGAAGCGTTGATGTCTTTAGTTTGCGTAGAAACGTTGTGATCCATGGTGGCAAACGTTTTGCCTGGCTGACGCACCGGGCGCTTATGCGCACGCAGGCCATCAAACGCCTGCGGGGAGGTCACTTCGTGAACCAGATGACGGTCGATATACAGCAGCGGCGTTTCATCTACTGCTTCGTAAACGACGTGGGCATCGTACAATTTTTGATATAACGTCTTCGCCATGATTATTTCCCCTCTGCCACGAAACGAGCAATGGTATCGCCCATTTCGTCGGTGCTGATTGCATTGCCATCGCGAGCCAAATCGCCGGTACGGAAACCTTCTTCCAGCGCAAGGTTGATAGCGTTTTCGATGGCCTGTGCGGCCTCTTCAGCATCCAGGCTGTAGCGCAGTAATAGAGCCAGAGACAGGATCTGCGCAATTGGGTTAGCAATGTTTTTACCTGCGATATCAGGTGCTGAACCGCCAGCAGGTTCGTACAAACCAAAACCTTGTTCGTTCAGGCTTGCGGAAGGCAACATGCCCATAGAGCCGGTGATCATCGCGCATTCGTCAGACAAAATGTCGCCGAACAGGTTGGAGCACAGCAGCACGTCAAACTGAGATGGGTCTTTGATTAACTGCATGGTGGCGTTGTCGATGTACATGTGCGCCAGTTCTACGTCCGGATATTCTTTAGCGATTTCGCCGACGATTTCACGCCACATTACCGACGATTGCAGCACGTTAGCTTTATCAATCGACGTCACTTTGTTGCGACGTTTGCGTGCTGATTCGAAAGCGATGCGGGCAATACGCTCAATCTCAAAGCGGTAATACACTTCGGTATCAAACGCTTTTTCGTGCATGCCAGAACCTTCGCGGCCTTTCGGTTGACCGAAGTAGATCCCGCCGGTTAATTCACGCACACACAGAATGTCGAAACCGTTAGCGGCAATGTCAGCACGCAGCGGGCAAAACTCTTCCAGGCCTTGATACAGGCGAGCAGGGCGCAAGTTGCTGAACAATTTGAAGTGCTTACGCAATGGGAGTAACGCGCCACGCTCAGGTTGCTGAGCGGGTGGCAGGTGTTCCCATTTCGGGCCACCGACGGAGCCAAACAGAATGGCATCTGCTTGTTCGCAGCCTTCAATGGTCACCGGCGGCAGTGGATTGCCGTGGCGGTCAATGGCAATACCGCCCACGTCATATTGACTGGTGGTTATGCGTATATCGAAGCGCGTACGAACTGCATCCAGTACTTTCAGCGCCTGAGCCATGACTTCTGGGCCAATGCCGTCACCCGGCAATACTGCTATATGATGAGTTTTTGACATGTCACACGGTTTCCTGATTATTTTCTTTATTATGAGCTTTGCGTTGCAATTCTTTCTCGACGATTCCCGCGCGCCAGATGTTGTTCAGCACGTTGACCATCGCTTTTGCTGAGGATTCGACGATATCGGTCGCCAGACCTACGCCATGGAAGCGACGGCCTTTGTGGGTGACGACTATGTCCACCTGACCCAGCGCATCTTTACCCTGGCCTTTCGCAGACAGCTGGTATTTCACCAGTTCCACATCGTAATTGGTGATGCGGTTAATCGCCTGGTAGACCGCATCGACCGGGCCGTTGCCTGTTGCTGCTTCAGATTGTGTTTCTTCGCCACATTGCAACTGGACGGAAGCGGTAGAAATCACACTTGAACCGGACTGCACGTTGAAGTATTCCATGCGGAAATGTTCTGGCTCTTCTTGTTGCTTACCGATAAAGGCCAGAGCTTCCAGATCGTAATCAAATACCTGGCCTTTCTTATCAGCCAGTTTCAGGAAGGCGTCGTACAACGAATCCAGATTGTAATCGTCTTCTTTATAACCCATCTCTTCCATGCGGTGTTTCACAGCAGCGCGGCCAGAGCGGGAGGTCAGGTTCAATTGCACCTGATTCAAACCAATAGTTTCCGGGGTCATGATTTCGTAGTTTTCGCGGTTTTTCAGTACGCCATCCTGATGAATCCCGGAGGAGTGCGCGAAAGCATTGGAACCAACCACCGCTTTGTTAGCTGGAATTGGCATGTTGCACAACTGGCTGACAATCTGGCTGGTGCGGTAAATTTCATGGTGATTGATATTGGTATGCACGCCCAACATTTGGCCGCGTACTTTAATCGCCATGATCACTTCTTCCAGCGCGGTGTTACCAGCACGTTCACCGATGCCGTTCAGGGTGCCTTCAACCTGGCGAGCGCCTGCCTGAATTGCCGCGATAGAGTTGCCTGTCGCCATGCCCAAATCATCGTGGCAGTGAACGGAGATAATCGCTTTATCAATGTTAGGGACGCGGTTATACAGGGTCTGGATAATGCCGCCAAACTGTACTGGAGTGGTGTAACCCACGGTGTCCGGGATGTTAATTGTGGTAGCGCCAGCGCCAATTGCAGCTTCTACAATGCGGCACAGGTTATCGATTGGGGTCCGGCCTGCATCTTCACAAGAGAACTCTACGTCGTCGGTGTAGTTACGGGCGCGTTTTACAGAATTGACTGCACGGGCTAACACATCATCGAAGGTACTACGCAGTTTCGTTTCGATGTGCATCGTGGATGTCGCCAGGAACACGTGAATACGGAAGGCCTCGGCAATTCTTAATGCTTCAGCTGCAACATCAATATCTTTATCTACACAACGAGCGAGGCCACACACACGGCTTTTTTTGATGTTGCGAGCGATGGTCTGCACAGATTCGAAGTCACCAGGGGAGGAAACAGGGAAACCAACCTCCATCACGTCAACACCCATACGCTCCAGTGCCATTGCGATTTGCAGTTTCTCTTTAACACTCAGACTAGCCTGTAACGCCTGCTCACCATCACGTAAAGTGGTATCGAAAATAATGACTTGTTGGCTCATGTTGTGGTCCTTTCTCGTCTTAGGGGCCGTTGCTACGAGCATAAAAAAACCCGCGCAGTGGCGCGGGTTTTTTCTGTCTGATGGCTTGAATCAACGCTTGATTTCGCCCACCAGCCTACCGCGCAAAGAAGTTGCGTTTAGTAGTAGGTCTAGTAGGCGAATGCTGCGAATCATGTTTCAAGCCTCAAGTGAATTCGTTATGCATTTATTGGTACTTGATCTGCTTTGCTGTGTCAACACTCGATTGCCTCAACCCCCGATTAAGGATTGAAAGACAACCACCGACCTAAGCCATTTGTGCTGACATATGTAACTTTCATAATATATCTAAAAAGTATGGAAAAGGATTACTTACGTTCCCCTGTAAAATTGAAATTCTCAGAAACAATTAAAAATATAATGTTTGTTATCTATTTCATTCATCATGGTTATGATTTGAGGTCAATAATCCATGTTTTGATGCTATTTTAGGAATTTGGCCTCTTTCTTTATTAACTGAATATGAGTAGAGAGATTGTTTCCGTGATGATGATGTTATCCATGCTTAATATATTATTCACTGTGCGAATCATTGTGTGTTAAGTCATTTTGTGATTTGATTAGCACGATCCAGAAATCAACTGACGAAGAGTAAAATCATATGAGTTTTATAGATTTATCAGGGTGTCAGTAGCTGAAGTCGTGTTGGTATATTAGAAAGCGTAAATTTATTGATTTATATCTGAATTGTTTAATTAACGTTTTTAAATGCATAAATCAGCATGCTCTGCTTAGTAAATGATAATAGGAGTAGTTCACAGGGCTAATCTGTGAATAAGGAATTGAAATCTTAGTGGAGACTAACATGTCTGATAACTACGTAGAGCAGCCAGCAGCTCATGATGGGTTTAAGCCTCAGTTGCGTTCCGTTGATTTAAATTTATTAACTGTATTTGATGCTGTTATGCAGGTGCAGAATATTACTCGTGCTGCTCAATCTCTGGGAATGTCCCAACCCGCAGTGAGTAATGCAGTAGCCCGGCTTAAAGTGATGTTCAATGATGAGCTGTTTGTTCGCTACGGCCGTGGTATCCAGCCTACAGCACGCGCATTTCAGCTATTTGGTTCAATTCGTCAGGCTTTGCAATTGATACAGAATGAGTTGCCGGGAGCTGGTTTCGAACCGAGCAGCAGTGAAAGAGTGTTTAACATCTGCGTCAGTAGTCCTTTGGACAATATGTTAACCTCTGCGATTTTCAATAATATGAAGCGTTTTGCTCCAGGTATTCAATTATTGTTTAAGTCTTCATTAAATAAAGATATTGAACATCAATTGCGTTATCAAGAGACCGAGTTTGTTATTAGCTATAGTGAATTTCGTCGTCCTGAGTTTACTTGTATCCCATTGTTTGAAGATGAAATGGTACTGGTAGCCAATCAGAAGCATCCGCGTTTAATTAAACCGCTTACTGAAGAAGATGTTTATAACGAAAAACATGCAGTGGTCTCCCTTGAGCGTTTTGCATCATTTAGTGCTCCGTGGTATCACACTTTGGAACAGCAATCCTGTATTGCTTATCAAGGAATGGCATTAACTAGTGTTTTAAATGTTGTTTCGCAGACTCAATTGGTCGCTATCGCACCACGCTGGTTAGCTGAAGAGTTTGCTGAATCACTTCATTTGCAAACATTCCCACTGCCGCTGCAAAATAATAAGGCCACCTGCTATTTATCCTGGCACGAAGCTGCCGGACGCGATAAAGGGCATCAGTGGATGGAAAAACTTCTGACCACTGTATGTAGTAAATAGGTTCCGATTGTTCACTTGATCCAGCCGGATAGTAAAAACTATTCGGTTATTCCGCATTTATTCATTTTTCTGGTTTTTTTCTCTGTAGTTGTTTTTGTTCTTTCCTTCCTTCGATCCCAATAATTCCTGCTGTAATTAGATTTAACCTACAAAGCCACCATTCATAACATTTTCAATCATAATCTTTGCTTATGCTCAGAGCTTAACTCCGTCTGAGTAGTGTTTTGCAGTGTTGATGAGAAAACGCTGTATCGACGGCTGAAGATTGGCAATTGATTGCCTGATTTTCAACGGTTATGTTAGGCGGACTATCAAAAAAGAAAATAAATGCAGGGCGCAACAACCTGTCTCAACGACTTAGCCGAAATGATTTCAGCGGTCGGTCAAACACGTAAGCCTGGAGGCAAACCATGGAGATGTTGTCAGGAGCCGAGATGGTCGTTCGATCGCTTATCGATCAGGGCGTTAAACATGTATTCGGTTACCCCGGAGGCGCAGTACTCGATATTTACGATGCGCTTCATACTATTGGCGGCATTGATCATGTGCTGGTACGCCACGAACAAGCAGCAGTGCATATGGCCGATGGCCTTGCACGTGCAACCGGTGAAGTGGGTGTCGTACTTGTGACATCAGGTCCGGGTGCGACAAACGCGATAACCGGTATAGCTACGGCTTATATGGATTCAATCCCGATGGTCGTACTATCGGGCCAGGTGGCGACATCCCTTATTGGCTATGACGCTTTCCAGGAATGCGACATGGTGGGAATTTCTCGCCCAGTCGTAAAACATAGTTTCTTAGTCAAACAAGCGGAAGATATTCCGGCCATTATTAAAAAAGCCTTCTGGCTCGCAGCAAGCGGTCGCCCAGGGCCGGTGGTGGTGGATTTGCCGAAAGACATTATGAGTCCGGCAAACAAGTTTCCTTATAGCTACCCTGAATCCGTCAGCATGCGTTCTTATAACCCGACCACTCAAGGTCACAAAGGGCAGATTAAGCGTGCACTGCAAACGTTGCTGGCGGCGAAAAAACCGGTGATGTATGTCGGCGGCGGGGCAATCACTGCTGCTTGCCATGACGAATTGCACGAGCTGGCGGAAAAACTCAATATTCCCGTTGTTTCCTCCTTAATGGGGTTGGGTGCATTCCCGGGAACGCATCGTCAGGCATTAGGAATGCTGGGGATGCACGGAACCTACGAAGCCAACATGGTGATGCACAATTCCGATGTGATTTTCGGTGTCGGAGTGCGCTTTGATGACCGCACCACTAACAATCTGGCGAAGTACTGCCCGAACGCGACTGTGCTGCATATTGATATCGACCCAACTTCGATATCTAAAACAGTCGGTGCAGATATTCCAATTGTTGGCGATGCGCGTCAGGTTTTACAGCAGATGCTGGAATTGCTGGCGCAGGAGGATACGTCACAATCCTGCGATGAAATTCGTGACTGGTGGCAACAGATTGAGCAATGGCGTGCGCGTCAGTGCCTCGAATTTGACAGAACCAGCGATAAAATTAAGCCACAGGCAGTTATTGAAACTATCTACCGTCTGACCAAAGGCGAAGCTTATGTCACTTCGGATGTCGGCCAGCACCAGATGTTCGCCGCACTCTATTACACCTTTGATAAACCACGCCGTTGGATTAACTCTGGTGGCCTCGGCACCATGGGCTTTGGCCTGCCTGCGGCACTAGGTGTGAAGCTGGCATTGCCGGAGGAAACCGTAGTTTGTGTCACCGGCGATGGCAGTATTCAGATGAATATCCAGGAGCTTTCTACTGCGCTGCAATACGGTTTGCCAGTGTTAGTGCTCAATCTTAATAACCGCTATCTCGGCATGGTCAAACAGTGGCAGGACATGATTTATTCGGGTCGGCACTCCCAATCCTATATGGAGTCTTTACCTGATTTCGTACGCGTTGCAGAAGCTTATGGCCACGTTGGGATTGGTATCAGTAAACCTGAAGAACTGGAAAGCAAACTTATTGAAGCGCTGGAAGCGGTGCGTAACCAGCGTCTGGTATTTGTCGATGTGACTGTCGATGGCACTGAGCATGTGTACCCAATGCAGATCCGTGGCGGTGGTATGGATGAGATGTGGTTAAGTAAAACGGAGAGAACCTGATTATGCGCCGGATATTATCTGTATTACTCGAAAATGAGTCCGGGGCGCTGTCCCGAGTTATTGGCTTGTTCGCTCAGCGTGGTTACAACATTGAAAGCCTGACGGTGGCACCGACTGACGATCCGACACTGTCTCGTATGACTATCCAAACGGTAGGTGATGCAAAAGTGCTTGAGCAGATTGAAAAGCAATTGCACAAGCTGGTTGATGTTCTGCGGGTGAGTGAACTGGGACAAGGGGCCCACGTTGAGCGCGAAATCATGCTGGTTAAAGTACAAGCCAGTGGTTACGGGCGTGAAGAAGTGAAGCGCAACGCTGAGATCTTTCGTGGGCAAATCATTGATGTAACCCCAACGCTGTATACGGTTCAGTTAGCAGGAACCAGCGATAAGCTAGACGCTTTCCTGAATACGATTCGTGAAGTGGCAAAAATTGTCGAAGTGGCACGCTCGGGTATTGTGGGCGTATCGCGTGGTGATAAGATCATGCGCTAGCCTGTGAATGGCGAATAAAAAGTAACCCGGTCTACTCATGCCGGGTTTTTTTTTGCAAATGACCCAACAACTGCCAGTAAAAGCGGTTGCCCGAGTTATTATTCTGCGCTTAGATGATAAAAATGAAACCATGACCAGGGCATGGTTATGGCAATCCTAAATAAGGGGCTACTGTGAAATTGGATGAAATCGCGCGCCTGGCTGGAGTTTCGCGCACCACGGCGAGCTACGTCATCAACGGTAAGGCAAAGCAGTATCGCGTCAGCGATAAGACTGTTGATAAAGTTATGGCGGTTGTTCGCGAACATAACTACCACCCGAATGCGGTGGCGGCGGGATTACGTGCCGGGCGTACGCGTTCTATCGGATTGGTTATTCCAGATCTTGAGAACACGAGTTATACCCGTATCGCTAACTATCTCGAGCGGCAGGCTCGTCAGCGTGGGTACCAGCTATTAATTGCCTGCTCTGAAGATCAGCCGGATAACGAAATGCGCTGTATCGAACATCTGTTGCAACGTCAGGTGGATGCCATCATTGTTTCCACCTCTTTACCCCCTGAGCATCCGTTCTATCAGCGTTGGGCGAACGATCCCTTCCCAATAATTGCACTCGATCGTGCATTAGACCGTGAAAATTTCATCAGCGTAGTGGGTGCTGACCAGGAAGATGCAGAAATGCTGGCCAGCGAGCTGCGTACTTTTCCTGCTGAAACTGTACTTTACCTTGGCGCATTGCCTGAGCTTTCCGTCAGCTATCTGCGTGAACAAGGTTTTCGCACTGCATGGAAGGATGATCCGCGTGAGGTGAATTTCCTCTATGCCAACAGCTACGAGCGCGAAGCTGCAGCACAGTTATTTGATAAATGGCTGGAAACCCATCCAATGCCACAGGCCCTGTACACCACTTCATTTGCGTTATTACAAGGTGTTATGGATGTAACATTGCGGCGTGAGGGGCAATTACCGACAGAGTTGGCGATTGCTACCTTTGGGGATCATGAACTGCTCGATTTCCTGCAATGCCCAGTCCTCGCGGTAGCTCAGCGCCACCGTGATGTTGCGGAGCGTGTGCTGGAATTAGTTCTTGCCAGTCTTGATGAGCCACGTAAACCTAAGGCCGGCCTCACTCGTATTCGCCGTAATCTATACCGTCGTGGCAGTTTAAGTCGCCACTAACAAGAAATGGCAGTTCCGGCTGCCATTCTTATTTAAGAATATTCTCGTGTTAATTCCCTTAGTAATACAGGTAATTATTTTTTACCGGTAATAGTTAAATCTTTAATTCCAGAATCGATATAACACGGCTTTGGAATTATTTTGTTACATAGCAATGTGTAAAAATGCCGGATAATTAAACAATAGCTATCTGAAAAGAATCAAACTTCCCTCCAGCCCGCGCTTCGCCTACATCTGACGCTGTTATCCTGCCGAGAAATACCTTAAAATGCCGACCGCGTCGCAAACTGGACACTTCATATTTTACCTGTCAGGTTTTCAGTCGATTTAACGATATTTATGCTTATTGATCCTTTTTCTTTCAAATATTCATAACGTTAATTTTGCATCGTGAATGTAGCGCCTTTTCACGCCAGTCATTTATCAATCGCTTAGGAGATGAAAATTATTTCCGTCTGCGTTGTAGCTTGCTTGACAAGGTTTTCCTCCGCTCCGTAAACTCCTTTAGGTGGGATTTTGTGGGTCAAAGTGGTGGAAAGGGGAATTTAAGGGTGAGGCTGGCATGTTCCGTGGGGCAACATTAGTCAATCTCGACAGCAAAGGGCGGCTCGCCGTACCTACCCGTTACCGGGATGCGCTTGTCGAAACCTCTGAAGGTCAGATGGTTTGTACCATCGACATCCATCACCCATGCCTGCTGCTTTATACCCTTCCCGAGTGGGAAATTATTGAACAAAAGCTAGCTCGTCTGTCGAGCATGAACCCGGTTGAGCGTCGCGTGCAGCGATTGTTACTGGGCCATGCCAGTGAATGTCAGATGGATAGCGCCGGGCGTTTGTTGTTGGCCCCAGTTTTGCGCCAACACGCCGGGCTAACCAAAGAAGTGATGCTGGTTGGGCAGTTCAATAAATTTGAACTGTGGGATGAAACGACCTGGCATCAACAGGTCAAGGAAGACATCGACGCTGAGCAGGCCACGACGACTACGTTGTCGGATAGGCTGCAGGACTTGTCACTATAAATAATGATGGAAAATTTTAAACATACTTCGGTGCTGCTTGATGAGGCCGTGAATGGTCTCAACATTCGTCAGGATGGCATCTACATCGATGGCACCTTTGGTCGTGGCGGCCATTCTCGTTTGATTCTTTCCCAACTGGGACCAGAAGGACGCTTGCTGGCTATCGACCGTGATCCGCAAGCAATTGAAGCGGCTCAGGCAATTGATGACCCACGCTTCTCCATTATTCATGGGCCTTTCTCTGAATTAGCTGAATACGCACGCGAACGCGATTTGCTGGGAAAAATTGACGGCATCCTGTTGGATCTTGGCGTCTCTTCACCGCAACTCGATGATGCTGAACGCGGTTTCTCGTTTATGCGTGACGGCCCGTTAGATATGCGTATGGACCCAACTCGTGGTCAATCCGCTGCTCAGTGGTTACTCACAGCAGACGAAGCTGATATCGCCTGGGTTATTAAAACCTTTGGTGAAGAAAAGTTCGGTAAGCGTATTGCTCGCGCCATTATTGAGCGCAACCGTGAACAGCCAATGACTCGTACCAAAGAACTGGCAACAGTCGTGGCTGCGGCAATGCCGGTAAAAGATAAGTTTAAACATCCGGCAACGCGTACGTTCCAGGCGATCCGTATCTGGATCAACAGTGAACTTGAAGAGATTGAACAGGCACTTAAAGGTTCAATTGAAACACTGTCCCCTGGTGGCCGCTTGTCGATTATCAGTTTCCACTCTTTGGAAGACCGGATTGTTAAGCGCTTTATGCGTGAAAACACCCGTGGGCCACAGGTTCCGGCTGGTATTCCAATGACTGAAGCTCAGTTGAATAAACTCGGCGGCAGATATTTAAAATCCATCGGCAAAATGATGCCGGGTGACGAAGAAGTGGCGGAAAACCCACGCGCGCGTAGTTCGGTACTGCGTATCGCTGAAAGGACGAACGCATGATCAATAAAGTGGCAGAAGCCCTAAATAAAGTTACTGGCCAGTTGAGCAGTGGCGAGCGTCATGCACTACCAGCGGTGATTGGTGGTGACTTGCTGCGTCATGGGAAAATGCCACTGATTTTGTTTACCGCCATTATCGTTACCGCCATTTTTGTCGTCACCACCGCGCACCATACCCGTCTGCTTACCGCACAGCGTGAGCAAATGGTGGTGGAGCGTGATGCGTTAGATATCGAGTGGCGCAATCTGATTTTGGAAGAAAATGCACTAGGCGATCATAGCCGAGTGGAGCGGGTCGCGACGGAAAAGCTGCAATTGCAGCATGTCGACCCATCGCAGGAAAACATCGTAGTTCAGCAATAAGGAATCGCGTGACAGATGAGAGCAGCGGCAAAAACGCTTAAACCGAAACGCCAGGAAGAACAGGCCAACTTTGTAAGTTGGCGTTTTGCGTTGCTTTGCGGTTGCATTTTGCTGGCGCTGGTTTTCCTGTTGGGGCGCGTTGCCTGGCTGCAAATCATCGCGCCAGACATGTTAGTGCGCCAGGGGGATATGCGTTCCCTACGCGTGCAGGAAGTCTCGACTTCTCGTGGCATGATTAGCGACCGTGCAGGTCGTCCACTGGCAGTGAGTGTGCCGGTGAATGCGATTTGGGCAGACCCTAAAGAGTTGCATGATGCGGGTGGCATTACGCTTGATAACCGCTGGAAAGCACTGGCAGATGCTCTAAAAATCCCTCTTGATCAGCTTGCTTCTCGCGTCAACAGCAATCCAAAAGGTCGCTTTATTTATCTGGCACGCCAGGTAAACCCCGATATCGGCGACTACATCAAAAAACTCAAACTTCCAGGGATTCATCTACGTGAAGAGTCTCGTCGCTACTACCCATCTGGCGAAGTAACCGCTCATCTTATTGGCTTCACCAACGTCGATAGTCAGGGGATTGAAGGCGTAGAAAAGAGCTTCGATAAATGGCTTACCGGCCAACCTGGCGAGCGCGTTGTGCGTAAAGACCGCTACGGTCGCGTCATCGAAGATATCTCCTCAACCGATAGCCAGGCTGCCCATAACCTGGCTTTGAGCATTGATGAACGCCTGCAGGCGCTGGTTTATCGCGAGCTCAACAACGCTGTGGCCTTCAACAAAGCTGAATCAGGTAGTGCAGTGCTGGTGGATGTGAATACAGGTGAAGTGTTGGCGATGGCTAACAGCCCTTCCTACAACCCCAATAACCTGACCGGCACGCCGAAAGACATTATGCGTAACCGTACTATTACGGACGTTTTCGAGCCGGGTTCGACAGTTAAACCGATGGTTGTCATGACCGCTCTGCAACGTGGTGTGGTACGTGAAAACACCGTTCTGAATACCGTGCCGTACCGCATTAATGGTCATGAGATCAAAGATGTGGCGCGCTACAGCGAATTGACCCTTACCGGGGTACTACAGAAGTCGAGTAACGTCGGGGTTTCAAAACTGGCGTTAGCGATGCCCTCCTCAGCGTTGGTAGATACTTACTCACGTTTTGGATTGGGAAAAGCGACCAACTTGGGGCTGGTCGGAGAACGCAGTGGCTTATATCCGCAAAAACAACGGTGGTCTGACATAGAGAGGGCCACCTTCTCTTTCGGCTACGGGCTAATGGTAACCCCGTTACAGTTAGCGCGTGTCTACGCAACGATCGGCAGCTACGGCGTATATCGTCCGTTGTCGATAACGAAGGTTGATCCACCGGTTCCAGGTGAACGTATCTTCCCTGAACCGTTGGTTCGTACCGTCGTTCATATGATGGAAAGTGTGGCATTACCCGGTGGTGGTGGCGTGAAAGCGGCCATCAAGGGTTACCGCATTGCAATTAAGACCGGTACTGCGAAAAAAGTCGGGCCGGATGGAAAATACGTCAACAAATACATCGCTTACACCGCAGGTGTTGCGCCAGCCAGTAATCCACGATTCGCTTTGGTTGTGGTCATTAACGATCCACAAGCAGGTAAATATTACGGTGGTGCCGTCTCTGCACCTGTGTTCGGTGCCATCATGGGCGGCGTTCTGCGCACCATGAATATCGAACCGGATGCTTTGGCGACAGGTGAAAAAAGTGAATTTGTAATCAATCAAAAAGAGGGAACAGGTGGCAGATCGTAATTTGCGCGACCTTCTCGCTCCGTGGGTGCCAGCGCTACCTGCGAGAGCTCTGCGAGAAATGACACTCGATAGTCGCGTGGCGGCGTCGGGCGACCTTTTTGTGGCTGTAGTCGGCCATCAGGCGGACGGGCGTCGATATATCCCGCAGGCAATAGCGCAAGGCGTAGCCGCTGTCGTGGCTGAAGCTGAAGGCGAAGCAACGGATGGCGAAGTCCGTGAAATGCACGGTGTGCCGGTTATTTATCTGAGCCAGCTGCATCAACGCCTTTCTGCCCTGGCAGGGCGTTTTTACCACCAACCCTCGAGTGCATTACGCCTGGTTGGCGTGACGGGTACTAACGGTAAAACCACTACAGCTCAGTTGCTTGCGCAGTGGAGCCAGTTATTAGGCGAAACCAGTGCCGTTATGGGGACTGTCGGTAACGGCCTGCTTGGTAACGTAAAACCAACCGAAAACACCACCGGTTCTGCCGTTGATGTACAGCAAGTGCTTGCTAACCTTGCAGAGCAAGGTGCGAGCTTTGCCGCAATGGAAGTTTCCTCCCACGGTCTGGTTCAGCATCGTGTTTCCGCTCTGAAATTTGCCGCCAGCGTGTTCACCAACCTAAGCCGTGATCACCTCGATTACCACGGCGATATGGCAGGTTACGAAGCGGCTAAATGGCTGCTGTTCTCCGAACACGATTATGGCCATGCCATCATCAATGCTGACGATGAGGTCGGGCGCAACTGGTTAGCGCGTCTACCTGACGCCGTTGCCGTGACGATGGAAAATAATTTACAGCCTGGCTGTCGTGGCCGTTGGTTGAAAGCCACCAACGTGCATTATCACGATGGTGGCGCGACTATCCAGTTCAACTCCTCCTGGGGCGATGGCGAAATTGAAAGCCGCCTGATGGGAGCCTTTAACGTCAGCAACTTGTTGTTAGCGCTGGCGACTCTGTTAGTGCTGGATTACCCAATTGAAGAATTACTGAAAACAGCACCGAGTCTGCAACCGGTTTGCGGGCGAATGGAAGTTTTCAGCGCGCCGGGTAAACCGACGGTAGTGGTGGATTATGCCCACACGCCGGATGCTCTGGAAAAAGCATTACAGGCTGCCCGTTTGCATTGCAGTGGCAAGCTATGGTGCGTCTTCGGTTGCGGTGGCGATCGTGATAAAGGCAAGCGTCCGATTATGGGCGGTATCGCCGAGCAATATGCGGATGTTGTGGTTGTCACCGATGACAACCCACGTACTGAAGAGCCGAACGCAATTGTGGCTGATATTCTGGTTGGCATGCTGGACGCCGGGCGTGCACATGTGGTTTCAGGTCGTGCCGAAGCGGTAACCAACGCGATTATGCAGGCGCAAGAAAATGATGTCGTTCTGGTAGCAGGCAAAGGCCATGAGGACTATCAGATTGTTGGTGTGCGCCGTCTGGACTATTCCGACCGCGTCACTGCCGCCCGCCTGTTGGGAGTTGTGGCATGATCCGCGTTTCATTAGGCCAGCTCGCCACTATCCTGCATGGCGAATTGCACGGCGCTGATGCGGACATCATTGATGTCACCACTGACACGCGCAAATTAACGCCTGGGTGCCTGTTTGTCGCATTAAAAGGCGAACGCTTCGATGCACACGATTTTGCGCAAGATGCGGTAAACGGCGGGGCAGGTGCATTACTGGTTTCTCGCAAGCTGGATGTTAAGGTTCCGCAACTTGTGGTTGCAGATACACATCAAGCATTCGGCGAACTGGCGGCCTGGGTCCGTCAACAGGTTCCAACGCGGATTGTGGCGTTGACTGGTTCTTCCGGAAAAACCTCTGTAAAAGAGATGACCGCAGCGATTTTGCGCGAATGCGGTAACACCTTGTATACCGCTGGCAATCTGAATAACGACATTGGTGTGCCAATGACGTTGTTACGCCTGACGCCAGAATATGAATATGCTGTCATTGAGCTGGGTGCAAACCATCAAGGTGAAATCGCCTGGACGGTTAATCTGACGCGCCCGGAAGCCGCACTGGTGAACAACCTTGCCGCGGCACACCTTGAAGGCTTTGGCTCACTTGCCGGTGTTGCGAAAGCGAAAGGTGAGATCTTCGCCGGCCTGCCGGAGAATGGTATTGCGATTCTCAATGCCGACAATAATGACTGGCTGAACTGGCAAGAAATTATTGGTGCGCGCAAAACCTGGCGTTTCTCTCCGAATGCAACCGGAAGTGATTTTACCGCGACCAATGTCCACATCACCGTACATGGCACTGAGTTCACCATCAAAACGCCAATCGGCGATGTTGATGTGACCTTGCCGCTTCCTGGCCGTCACAACATTGCTAATGCATTGGCTGCAACGTCGCTGGCGTTGGCGGTGGGGGCGTCACTGGAAGCTGTGAAAGCAGGTCTTGCCGACTTAAAAGCTGTTCCTGGGCGTTTGTTCCCGATTCAACTTTCCGAAAACCAACTTCTGCTCGATGACAGTTACAACGCGAATGTGGGCTCAATGACCGCCGCCGCGCAGGTGCTGTCTGAAATGCCGGGTTTCCGCGTGATGGTTGTTGGCGATATGGCTGAACTGGGCGACGAGTCTGTTGAATGCCATCGTCAGGTGGGTGAAGCGGCGAAAGCCGTGGGTATTGATTGTGTATTGAGTGTTGGCAAACTGAGCGAAATTATCAGCCAAGCCTCTGAAGTTGGCGAACATTTTACCGATAAGCCTTCTTTAATCGTGCGTCTGAAGGCGCTTATCGAAGAGCATTCAATGATGACCATTTTAGTGAAGGGTTCACGTAGTGCTGCCATGGAACAGGTAGTACTCGCATTACAGGAGAATGGAACATGTTAGTTTGGCTGGCCGAACACTTGGTCAAATATTATTCAGGCTTTAACGTCTTTTCCTATCTGACGTTTCGCGCCATTGTCAGCCTGCTGACTGCTCTGTTCATCTCGTTATGGATGGGGCCGCGTATGATTGCTCGTTTGCAGCAACTCTCTTTCGGCCAGGTCGTGCGTAATGACGGCCCGGAGTCCCATTTTAGCAAGCGCGGTACACCAACGATGGGCGGGATTATGATCCTGACCTCAATCGTTATCTCTGTGTTGATGTGGGCGTATCCTTCCAATCCATACGTCTGGTGCGTGTTGTTCGTACTGGTGGGTTACGGGGCGATTGGCTTTGTCGATGACTACCGCAAAGTGGTACGCAAAGACACCAAAGGTTTGATTGCTCGTTGGAAATATTTCTGGATGTCGGTTATCGCGTTGGCTGTTGCCTTCACGATGTACATCGCAGGGAAGGGAACGCCAGCCACCGAGCTGGTTGTGCCGTTCTTTAAAGACGTGATGCCGCAACTTGGCCTGTTTTACGTACTGCTGGCGTACTTTGTCATCGTCGGTACCGGCAATGCCGTAAACCTGACCGATGGTCTCGATGGCCTGGCGATTATGCCAACCGTGCTGGTGGCGGCAGGATTTGCGCTGGTGGCGTGGGCGACAGGTAACATTAAGTTTGCTGAGTATCTGCATATCCCTTATCTGCGCCATTCCGGTGAACTGGTTATCGTCTGTACGGCGATTGTCGGTGCCGGGTTAGGTTTCCTGTGGTTCAACACCTATCCAGCGCAAGTCTTTATGGGCGATGTCGGCTCTTTGGCTCTGGGCGGTGCACTCGGCACTATCGCGGTACTACTGCGCCAGGAATTCCTGTTAGTGATTATGGGTGGCGTGTTCGTGGTTGAAACGCTGTCGGTTATTTTGCAGGTTGGTTCCTTCAAATTGCGCGGGCAGCGTATTTTCCGCATGGCCCCGATTCATCACCATTATGAATTGAAAGGCTGGCCTGAGCCGCGAGTCATTGTGCGCTTCTGGATTATTTCGCTGATGCTGGTTCTGATCGGCCTCGCTACCCTGAAGGTGCGCTAACCATGACTGATTACCAGGGTAAAAAAGTCGTTATTATCGGATTGGGCCTCACTGGCCTGTCCTGTGTGGATTTCTTCCTTGCGCGCGGCGTCACGCCTCGCGTAATGGATACCCGCATCTCACCACCGGGGTTGGAAAGATTGCCAGACACGGTGGAACGACATACTGGCTCACTCAACGAAGACTGGTTGTTAGCGGCTGACTTGATTATTGCCAGCCCTGGTATCGCTGTCGCTCATCCTGCGTTGAGCCGTGCCGCAGACGCCGGTGTTGAAATCATTGGTGATATCGAACTGTTTTGCCGTGAAGCACAAGCGCCTATTGTGGCGATTACCGGTTCTAACGGTAAAAGCACGGTCACCACGTTAGTCGGTGAAATGGCGAAAGCCGCTGGCGTCAATGTTGGCGTGGGTGGAAACATCGGGTTGCCAGCATTGATGCTACTCGATCAGAACTGTGAGCTTTATGTACTTGAGTTATCCAGCTTCCAGTTGGAAACCACGTTTAGCCTGAAAGCCGCAGCGGCGACCATTCTCAACGTCACTGAAGATCATATGGATCGCTATCCGTTGGGTTTGCAGCAGTACCGTGCGGCTAAGTTACGAGTTTATGAAAACGCGGCGCTTTGTGTCGTCAATGCTGATGACGCGCTGACGATGCCAGTGCGTGGTGCAGACGAGCGCTGTGTGAGCTTTGGTGTGGATGTCGGTGACTATCATCTTAATTACCAGCAGGGCGACACCTGGCTACGAGTGAAGGGCGAGAAAGTCCTGAACACCAAAGAGATGAAAGTGGTGGGGCGTCATAACTACACCAACGCGCTTGCTGCACTGGCACTGGCTGATGCGGTGAAACTCCCACGCTCCAGCAGCCTGAAAGCCCTCACCACATTTACGGGTCTGGCTCACCGCTTCCAGCTTTCCTGGGAACGTAACGGTGTGCGCTGGATTAACGATTCTAAAGCGACCAATGTCGGCAGTACTGAAGCGGCGTTGAACGGTTTGAAAGTCGACGGGACTTTGCATCTGCTGTTAGGCGGTGACGGTAAATCTGCGGATTTCTCCTCGCTTAGCCAATATCTGCAAGGTTCAGCAATTCGCCTTTATTGTTTTGGCCGTGATGGTGCTGAACTTGCGGCACTGCGCCCGGATGTTGCCGAGCAAACTGAAACCATGGAACAGGCGATGAAATTGATCGCAACCCGCGTACAACCGGGTGACATGGTTCTGCTTTCACCGGCTTGCGCCAGCCTCGATCAGTTCAAAAACTTCGAGCAACGTGGCGACCAATTCACTCTGCTTGCGAAGGAGCTTGGCTGATGCGCTTATCTCTCCCTCGCCTGCGAATGCCACGACTGCCAGGATTTGCCATCCTGAGTTGGCTGGCGTCGGCGGTAAAAGGCTGGGTGATGGGCTCCCGCGAAGCTGATTCAAATAGCATGGTGCTGTACGACCGTACTTTGCTCTGGCTGACTTTCGGGTTGGCCGCAGTAGGCTTTGTTATGGTCACATCGGCATCGATGCCGGTGGGGCAGCGTCTGGCAAATGATCCGTTCCTGTTTGCCAAACGTGATGGTTTGTACATCGCACTGGCTTTTGCACTGTCGTTGGTAACACTGCGTTTACCGATGGAATTCTGGCAGCGTCACAGTACCGCGCTGCTGCTATTATCCATCGCAATGCTGTTGATCGTACTGGTCGTCGGTAGCTCGGTTAACGGGGCATCACGCTGGATTGCGTTCGGTCCACTGCGTATTCAGCCTGCTGAGTTTACCAAGCTGTCGTTGTTCTGCTATCTGGCCAACTACCTGGTTCGTAAGGTTGATGAAGTACGTAACAACTTGCGCGGCTTCCTCAAACCGATGGGCGTTATTCTGGTGATGGCAGTGTTGTTGCTGGCGCAGCCTGACCTCGGTACTGTGGTTGTGCTGTTTGTGACAACGCTTGCGATGTTGTTCCTCGCCGGTGCCAAACTCTGGCAGTTCCTCGCGATTATCGGCATGGGTATTTCTGCCGTGGTGCTACTGATCCTCGCAGAACCTTATCGTATTCGCCGCGTAACGTCCTTCTGGAATCCGTGGGAAGACCCGTTTGGTAGTGGCTACCAGCTAACACAATCTCTGATGGCGTTTGGCCGCGGTGAATTGTGGGGGCAGGGCTTAGGGAATTCGGTACAAAAACTCGAGTATTTACCGGAAGCGCATACCGACTTCATCTTCTCCATTATCGGAGAAGAGCTCGGATATATCGGTGTGGTGCTGGCATTAATGATGGTATTCTTCGTGGCTTTTCGTGCGATGTCCATCGGTAAACGTGCGTTAGAAATGGACCAACGTTTTGCAGGGTTTTTAGGCTGCTCAATCGGGATCTGGTTTAGTTTCCAGGCTCTGGTAAACGTTGGGGCGGCAGCGGGCATGTTGCCAACCAAAGGCCTGACATTACCCCTGATCAGTTACGGTGGTTCAAGCCTGATAATTATGTCTACAGCAATCATGATGTTGCTGCGTATTGATTATGAAACCCGTCTGGCAAAAGCACAGGCGTTCACGAAGGGTGTGCGATGAGTAATCAAACCCGGCGGTTAATGGTGATGGCAGGCGGGACTGGCGGGCATGTGTTCCCGGGGCTTGCTGTGGCGCATCACTTAATGGACCAGGGCTGGCAAGTCCGCTGGCTGGGAACCGCCGATCGTATGGAAGCTGACTTAGTTCCTAAACATGGGATTGAGATCGATTTTATTCGTATTTCAGGTTTGCGCGGTAAAGGCCTGAAAGCCATGTTGTTGGCGCCCGCGCGTATTTTCAACGCCTGGCGTCAGGCGCGAGCCATCATGAAAGCGTATCGCCCGGATGTGGTTCTGGGGATGGGCGGTTATGTATCTGGCCCTGGTGGTCTGGCAGCCTGGTCGCTCGGTATTCCCGTGGTGTTACATGAGCAAAATGGTATTGCTGGTTTAACCAACAAATGGTTGTCAAAAATCGCCAAAAAAGTGATGCAGGCATTTCCGGGGGCTTTCCCGAATGCTGATGTGGTGGGCAATCCGGTGCGCACTGATGTGCTGGCGCTACCATTACCGCAAGAACGTTTTTCCGGACGTGAAGGCCCTGTTCGCGTTTTAGTCGTCGGTGGCTCTCAAGGGGCTCGCGTGCTGAACCAGACGATGCCGCAAGTTGCAGGCCGTCTGGGTGATTCTGTCACTATCTGGCACCAATGTGGTAAAGGTGGGCTGGACGTTGTTCAGCAGGCCTATGCTGAAGCCGCACAGCCTCAGCATAAAGTGACCGAATTTATTGATGATATGGCTGCTGCTTATGCATGGGCCGATGTCGTGGTGTGTCGCTCCGGTGCGTTAACCGTCAGTGAAATCGCGGCAGCAGGGTTACCTGCACTGTTTGTTCCCTTCCAGCATAAAGATCGGCAGCAATACTGGAATGCGCTGCCGCTGGAAAAAGCTGGAGCGGCAAAAATACTGGAGCAACCGCAGTTTACCGTGGATGCCGTTACCCAAACTCTCGCCGGGTGGGACAGAACGACGTTACTGGCAATGGCCGAACGTGCGCGTGCTGCATCCATTCCTGATGCCACAGAACGGGTAGCAAATGAAGTGAGCGCCGCAGCACTGGCGTAATCATTGTGGGTGGCTCTTTTGCCCATGAATATTTGAAGTAATGGCGTTTGACGCTGCAGGTTAGAGAATGAATACACAACAACTGGCGAAACTGCGTTCTATCGTGCCCGAGATGCGTCGCGTCCGGCACATTCACTTTGTTGGCATCGGCGGCGCCGGTATGGGCGGTATTGCCGAAGTTTTAGCTAACGAAGGTTACCAGATCAGCGGGTCTGATTTGGCTCCGAACCCGGTCACTCAGCAGTTGTCGGCGCTGGGCGCCACGATTTATTTCAACCATCGTCCAGAGAACGTACTGGATGCGAGTGTTGTGGTGGTTTCTACCGCCATCTCGATGGATAACCCAGAAATTGTTGCGGCGCATGAAGCGCGTATTCCGGTTATCCGTCGCGCTGAAATGCTGGCAGAACTGATGCGCTTCCGTCATGGCATCGCCATTGCAGGAACACACGGGAAAACCACCACCACAGCGATGGTTTCCAGTATTTATGCAGAAGCTGGTCTCGACCCGACTTTTGTCAATGGTGGTCTGGTGAAAGCAGCAGGAACCCACGCGCGTCTGGGTCATAGCCGTTACCTGATTGCTGAAGCCGATGAGAGTGATGCGTCATTCCTCCATCTGCAACCGATGGTTTCTGTGGTGACAAATATAGAAGCTGACCATATGGATACCTACCAGGGCGACTTCGAGAATTTAAAGCAGACGTTTATTAACTTCCTGCACAACCTGCCGTTTTATGGCCTGGCTGTGATGTGTGTAGACGATCCGGTTATTCGCGAGCTGTTGCCACGAGTGGGCCGCAAGATCACCACTTACGGTTTTAGTGAAGACGCTGACGTTCGTGTTGAAAATTATCAGCAGAAAGGGCCGCAGGGGCATTTCACCATCGCACGTCAGGGTAAGCCTGCTCTGCATGTGACCTTGAATGCTCCTGGCCGCCACAACGCGTTAAACGCGGCTGCTGCGGTGTCCGTTGCCACTGAAGAAGGCATTGATGATGCTGACATTCTGAGTGCGCTGGAAAGCTTCCAGGGTACAGGGCGTCGCTTTGATTTCTTGGGTGAGTATCCGCTTGCCGAAGTGAATGGCAAAGAAGGTACCGCGATGTTGGTTGATGACTACGGTCACCATCCGACAGAAGTGGATGCCACCATTAAAGCTGCACGTGCGGGATGGCCGGATAAAAATCTGGTGATGATTTTCCAGCCGCATCGCTTCACGCGTACTCGTGATTTGTACGATGATTTTGCTAACGTATTGTCGCAAGTCGATTCTTTGCTGATGCTGGATGTTTATTCTGCCGGTGAAGCGGCAATTCCAGGCGCTGATAGCCGTTCGCTATGCCGCACTATTCGTGGCCGTGGAAAAGTCGACCCAATTCTTGTACCTGACGCAAGTCAGATTGCGGACATTTTAGCGCCAGTTTTGTCAGGAAATGACCTGATCCTGGTGCAAGGTGCAGGAAATGTTGGGAAAGTTGCCAGAAACCTGGCTGAATTCCGCTTGCAGTCCCACACTAAGGAGGGCGACCAACATGGCTGAGAAAATCGCTGTCCTGTTCGGCGGAACTTCTGCTGAACGTGAGGTGTCATTGCAATCAGGTGCAGCGGTACTCGCGGGCCTGAGAGAAGCCGGAATTGACGCTCACGAGGTCGATCCGAAAAATACACCGGTGACTGAACTGAAAGCGCAGGGTTTTGAAAAAGTATTTATTGCTTTACATGGCCGTGGTGGCGAAGACGGAACCCTGCAAGGGTTACTGGATTTCCTGAAACTGCCATATACCGGTAGTGGCGTGATGGCTTCGGCTATCTCTATGGATAAGCTGCGTACCAAATTGTTATGGAAAGGTGCCGGTTTACCCGTTGCTCCGTGGGTTGCATTGACTCGCCGTGATGTGGAAGCCGGTATCAGCGCAACAACGGTAGAACGTATTGCCAGCCTGGGGCTGCCAGTTATCGTGAAACCAAGCCGTGAAGGTTCAAGCGTGGGGATGTCGAAGGTTGATAGCGTTGCTGCACTGCCAGCAGCACTTGAACTGGCCTTCGAACACGATGAAGAAGTGTTGATTGAGAAATGGTTAAGTGGCCCTGAGTACACGGTTGCTATCCTGGGTGAAGAAATTTTGCCGTCAATTCGCATTCAACCCGCCGGAATTTTCTATGATTATGAGGCGAAGTATCTCTCTGATGAAACACAGTATTTTTGCCCAGGCGGTTTAATCGAACAACGCGAGCAAGAATTGCAGGCGTTAGTGCTGCAAGCCTGGCAAGCTTTGGGTTGCAGTGGTTGGGGGCGCGTAGATGTCATGCTGGATAGTGACGGGCAGTTTTATCTGCTGGAAGTTAACACGTCCCCTGGCATGACCAGCCATAGTCTGGTGCCGATGGCGGCACGTCAGGCAGGCATGACGTTCTCTCAACTGGTGGTGCGTATTCTGGAGTTGGCAGACTGATATGTCGCAAGCAGCTCTGAATACACGTAATCGCCAGGAAGAAGAGGAAACCAGCTCTCGCCGGAGTAATGGCGGGCGACTGGCCGGGATCATTTTCCTCAGTGCAGTGCTGTTTACGGTATTTATCGGCGGCTGGATTGTCGTCGGCTGGATGGAAGATGCACAACGTCTGCCACTGTCTAAGTTGGTAGTTACTGGTGAACGGCATTACACCCGTAACGATGATATTCGTCAGTCAATTCTGGCACTTGGGCCACCAGGCACCTTTATGACCCAGGATGTGAATATCATCCAGCAGCAAATTGAACGCTTGCCGTGGATTAAACAGGCGAGTGTCAGAAAGCAGTGGCCGGACGAATTGAAGATTCATCTGGTTGAATATGTACCCATAGCGCGCTGGAATGATCAGCATATGATTGATGCGCAAGGAATTGCGTTTAGCGTTCCAGCAGAACGCGCGGTAAAGCAGACTTTACCTATGTTATCTGGACCCGAAGGCAGTGAAGGTGAAGTCTTGCAAGGCTATCGCGCAATGGGCGATGTGCTGGCAAAGGATAAATTTACTTTGAAAGAAGCGGCGATGACCGCTCGTCGTTCCTGGCAATTGACGTTGAATAATGGCATCAAGCTCAACTTGGGCCGTGGCGATACGATGAAACGCTTGAGTCGCTTTGTAGAACTTTACCCTGTTCTGCAGCAGCAAGAGCAAGCCGACAATAAAAGGATTAGCTACGTCGACTTGCGTTATGACTCAGGCGCGGCAGTGGGTTGGCAGCCAGCTCCCGTAGAGGAACCTAATCCTAATCAGCAACAGAATCAGGCACAGGCAGAATAACAATGATCAAGGCGACGGACAGAAAACTGGTAGTAGGACTGGAGATCGGTACCGCAAAGGTTGCCGCTTTAGTAGGGGAAGTTCTGCCTGACGGTATGGTCAATATTATTGGCGTGGGCAGTTGCCCATCGCGTGGTATGGACAAAGGTGGCGTAAACGATCTCGAGTCAGTCGTGAAATGCGTTCAGCGCGCGATTGACCAGGCCGAGCTTATGGCTGATTGCCAGATTTCTTCGGTCTACCTTGCGCTGTCAGGTAAACACATTAGCTGTCAAAACGAGATTGGCATGGTGCCAATTTCGGAAGAAGAAGTGACGCAGGAAGACGTTGAGAACGTTGTTCACACCGCGAAGTCAGTACGCGTACGTGACGAACATCGTGTTTTGCACGTTATCCCGCAAGAATATGCAATTGACTACCAGGAAGGCATCAAAAATCCTGTAGGTTTATCGGGGGTGCGCATGCAGGCTAAAGTGCACCTCATCACCTGCCATAACGATATGGCTAAAAACATCGTCAAAGCTGTTGAACGATGTGGCTTGAAAGTGGACCAACTGATCTTTGCAGGTCTTGCGGCGAGCTACGCAGTATTGACCGAAGATGAGCGTGAATTAGGGGTCTGCGTTGTGGATGTCGGTGGTGGTACTATGGACATCGCGGTCTACACTGGCGGCGCGTTGCGCCACACAAAGGTTATCCCTTATGCGGGGAACGTGGTGACCAGCGATATCGCTTACGCCTTTGGTACACCACCGAGTGATGCAGAAGCCATTAAAGTCCGTCATGGTTGCGCGTTGGGTTCAATTGTCGGTAAAGATGAAAACGTTGAAGTGCCAAGTGTCGGTGGACGTCCACCGCGTAGCCTGCAACGCCAGACGCTCGCTGAAGTCATCGAGCCTCGTTATACCGAACTGTTGAATCTGGTCAACGAAGAGATTTTGCAATTACAAGAGCAACTTCGCCAACAAGGTGTGAAGCACCACCTGGCGGCGGGGATTGTACTAACGGGTGGCGCTGCACAAATTGAAGGTCTGGCAGCCTGTGCGCAACGCGTGTTCCATACGCAAGTTCGTATCGGACAACCGTTAAATATTACCGGCCTGACTGATTACGCCCAGGAGTCTTATTACTCCACAGCGGTCGGCTTGCTGCACTACGGGAAAGAAACTCATCTCAGTGGTGAAGCGGAAGTGGAAAAACGGACCTCTGTCGGCTCATGGATTAAGCGAATCAACAGCTGGCTGAGAAAAGAGTTTTAATTTTTATAAGAGACCAGACAAAATTAGTGGTCTCAGGCGACAGGCACAAAACGGAGAGAAACTATGTTTGAACCTATGGAACTGACCAACGACGCGGTGATTAAAGTCATCGGCGTCGGTGGTGGCGGCGGTAATGCCGTTGAACACATGGTGCGTGAACGCATCGAAGGTGTTGAATTCTTTGCAGTGAATACTGACGCGCAAGCGTTACGTAAAACTGCGGTAGGCCAGACTATCCAGATTGGTAATGGTATTACCAAAGGTCTGGGTGCTGGAGCTAACCCTGAAGTGGGTCGTACCGCTGCGGAAGAAGACCGCGATGCGTTACGTGCAGCCCTTGAAGGCGCAGACATGGTCTTTATCGCCGCTGGCATGGGTGGCGGTACTGGTACAGGTGCAGCGCCGGTAGTTGCGGAAGTTGCTAAAGATCTGGGCATCCTGACCGTAGCCGTTGTGACTAAGCCTTTCAACTTCGAAGGCAAGAAGCGCATGGCGTTCGCGGAGCAGGGTATTGCCGAGTTGTCTAAGCATGTTGATTCACTGATCACCATTCCAAACGACAAATTATTGAAAGTTCTGGGCCGTGGTATTTCTCTGCTGGACGCTTTTGGCGCAGCAAACGATGTACTGAAAGGTGCAGTTCAGGGTATCGCTGAACTGATTACCCGTCCGGGTCTGATGAACGTCGACTTTGCTGACGTGCGCACCGTAATGTCCGAAATGGGTTATGCCATGATGGGCTCTGGTGTAGCAAGTGGCGAAGATCGTGCAGAAGAAGCGGCAGAAATGGCGATTTCTAGCCCACTGTTGGAAGACATCGATCTGTCTGGTGCTCGTGGCGTTCTGGTCAACATCACCGCTGGCTTTGACCTGCGTCTGGATGAGTTCGAAACTGTGGGTAACACCATTCGTGCGTTCGCATCTGATAACGCTACTGTGGTTATCGGTACTTCTCTGGATCCAGAGATGAATGACGAACTGCGTGTGACTGTTGTTGCAACTGGTATTGGCATGGACAAACGTCCAGAAATTACTCTAGTGACCAACAAGCAGACTCAGCAGCCAGTGATGGATCGCTACCAGCAACACGGTATGGCTCCTCTTCAACAAGAGCAAAAGCCAGTTGCAAAAGTAGTGAATGACAATACGCCACAAACAACGAAAGAGCCTGATTATCTGGATATTCCAGCGTTTCTGCGTAAGCAAGCTGATTAAGAATAAACCGGAAGTTGGGGATCTGCGCTCTTTGTGCTAAACTGGCCCACCGATTGTGATATACACTTCGGTTGGATAGGTAATTGGCGAGATTATACGATGATCAAACAAAGGACACTTAAACGTATCGTTCAGGCGACTGGCGTCGGTTTACATACCGGCAAGAAAGTCACACTGACGTTGCGCCCTGCGCCGGCAAATACCGGGGTCATCTATCGTCGCACCGACTTGAATCCTCCGGTAGATTTTCCGGCAGATGCCAAATCTGTGCGTGATACCATGCTCTGTACTTGCCTGGTGAACGAGCACGATGTGCGGATTTCTACCGTTGAGCATTTGAATGCCGCCCTTGCGGGATTAGGTATTGATAACATTATTATTGAAGTCAATGCCCCAGAAATCCCAATCATGGACGGTAGTGCAGCGCCATTCGTCTACCTGCTGCTTGATGCCGGGATTGACGAATTAAACTGTGCGAAGAAATTTGTGCGCGTGAAAGAAACAGTTCGCGTTGAAGACGGCGATAAATGGGCTGAATTCAAGCCGTACAATGGTTTCTCGTTGGATTTCACCATCGACTTTAACCATCCGGCGATTGATGCCAGTACCCAACGCTACAGTATGAACTTCTCTGCGGACGCGTTTATGCGCCAGATTAGTCGTGCTCGTACCTTCGGTTTTATGCGTGATATCGAATATCTGCAGTCCCGTGGTTTGTGCCTGGGCGGTAGCTTCGATTGTGCCATCGTTGTTGACGATTATCGCGTACTGAACGAAGACGGTCTGCGTTTTGAAGATGAATTCGTTCGTCACAAAATGCTCGACGCAATCGGCGACTTGTTCATGTGCGGCCATAACATTATCGGCGCGTTTACCGCCTATAAGTCAGGTCATGCACTGAATAACAAACTGCTTCAAGCGGTTCTGGCGAAGCAAGAAGCCTGGGAATGGGCAACCTTCCAGGACGATGCCGAACTTCCGTTAGCGTTCAAAGCACCGAAAATGGTTCTGGCATAACACCAGAATTATTTATTACGACTGGTTTCATTGGTACTCTCTCCGGCCAATGACGCCAGTCGTTCTATTATTGCCTTCAATTTCTCAGGGCTACGTTCAGCCACCATTCTTAATGCCTCCGCGCTTTGCTGGCTTAACACTCTGTTGACCCCTTCAGTTTTCCCTTTCACTGTCTGAGTGCTGTTTTCTTGTACTGATTCTTGTCCAATTGCAGCCAGTGATGGATTAATCCTGATGTCGATTGATGTCAATGATGGTAATATTTGTGCACGTAATGCACTCAGTAGCGTGGCTTGTTCATAGCGTAACCGCATCAGCCAGCTAGCATTTGCAGTTTCAAGTACGAGAATGCCTTGTCGGAAATTTGCTACCCGGCACCAGGGATGCAGTTGAGCGGGTAATATCCCTTTCACTGCCCTGTTGAGCTTAAGTAGCGCAGTTGCGCGCTGTTGCACGTTTTGCAACACGCTTTCGGCACCAGCATCATCGAACAAATGATCTAAAGATTGTGGGCGGCTATCACGCATACATAATGCTCCGGCGGATAAAGTGATTGGTATTCTAAATCGTTGGCGACAGTTTGGCAGACGTTATTTCTGGCCGCATCTCTTATTAGGGATGGTTGCGGCGAGTTTTGGCATGCCTGCGCTCAGCCAAAATACCGAACCAACCGCCCCTGCCGAAACATCTACCAGTAGCCACGACTACCTGAATAAGGTTAGCTTCAATAGTCTGGCATTATTGCAGGAAAGTACCCGCCGACCATCTTTTAGTGTCGATTACTGGCATCAACATGCTATTCGTACAGTAATTCGTCATCTTTCATTTGCAATGGCACCTCAAGCATTGCCTGTAGCACAAGAAAGTTTGCCACTTCAGGCACACAAACTCGCTTTGCTGGACACGCTCACAGCGCTTCTTACCCAGGAAAGCAAACCCCCTGTTATTGTGCGTCATATCGCGCTTTGGCAATCTCCAGCGGTTGAGACATTCAGTCCTGCCATTTGGATTAGCCAGGTTCACGGTATCCGCGCCGGTCCACAACGCCTCAGCTAAATTCCTTTCCTTTAATTATAACGTTATTTTTAGCTCTGCCCTGATGGCAGGCGTTTGAGAATTAATCATGCTAATCAAATTATTAACTAAAGTTTTCGGTAGTCGTAACGACCGCACTCTGCGTCGTATGCGTAAAGTTGTCACCCTGATCAATAGTATGGAACCGGAAATTGAAAAACTTTCCGATGATGAATTAAAAGCCAAAACGAATGAGTTCCGTGCTCGTCTTGCGAAAGGTGAAGTACTTGAAAATCTGATCCCAGAAGCTTTTGCGGTTGTTCGTGAAGCTAGTAAGCGTGTATTCGGGATGCGTCACTTCGACGTGCAGCTGCTTGGCGGTATGGTACTAAACGATCGCTGTATCGCAGAGATGCGTACAGGTGAAGGTAAAACACTGACCGCAACTCTACCAGCATACCTGAATGCGCTGAGTGGCCGTGGTGTTCACGTGGTTACAGTGAACGATTACCTGGCCCAGCGTGATGCCGAAAACAACCGTCCGCTTTTCGAATACCTCGGTCTGAGCGTTGGCATTAACTTGCCAAACATGCCAGCTCCGGCAAAGCGTGAAGCTTATGCCGCTGACATCACTTACGGCACCAACAACGAATACGGTTTTGACTACCTGCGTGACAACATGGCGTTCAGCCCTGAAGAACGTGTACAGCGTAAACTGCACTACGCATTGGTGGATGAGGTTGACTCAATTCTTATTGATGAAGCGCGTACGCCGCTAATCATCTCCGGTCCTGCTGAAGACAGCTCCGAGATGTACCGTAAAGTAAACAAAATCATCCCGAGCCTGATCCGTCAGGAAAAAGAAGATTCTGATACTTTCCAGGGTGAAGGCCACTTCTCCGTAGACGAAAAATCTCGTCAGGTAAACATTACTGAACGCGGTCTGGTACTGGTTGAAGAGTTACTGGTACAGGAAGGCATTATGGAAGAAGGTGAGTCTCTGTACTCCCCGACGAACATTATGCTGATGCACCACGTGACTGCAGCACTGCGTGCGCATGTGCTGTTCGCCCGTGACGTTGATTACATCGTTAAAGATGGCGAAGTTATCATCGTTGATGAACACACCGGTCGTACCATGCAAGGCCGCCGTTGGTCTGATGGCCTGCACCAGGCTGTTGAAGCTAAAGAAGGCGTCGACATTCAGAACGAAAACCAGACGCTGGCATCTATTACCTTCCAGAACTACTTCCGCCTGTATGAAAAACTGGCCGGTATGACGGGTACTGCGGATACCGAAGCATTCGAATTTAGCTCTATCTACAAACTCGATACTATCGTTGTGCCGACTAACCGTCCAATGATCCGTAAAGACATGCCTGATCTGGTCTATATGACTGAAGCAGACAAGATTATGGCAATCATTGAAGATATTAAAGAGCGTACTACTAACGGTCAGCCCGTTCTTGTTGGTACCATTTCTATCGAAAAATCCGAAGTGGTTTCCGCTGAGTTGACCAAAGCGGGTATCAAACACAATGTTCTGAACGCCAAGTTCCACGCTAACGAAGCCGGTATCGTGGCGCAGGCGGGTTATCCTGCCGCAGTGACCATTGCAACCAACATGGCTGGTCGTGGTACGGATATCGTACTGGGTGGTAGCTGGCAGGCTGAGGTCGCTGAGCTTGAAGACCCAACGCCTGAGCAAATCGCGCAGATTAAAGCTGACTGGCAGATTCGCCATGACGCAGTTCTGGCATCCGGTGGCTTGCACATTATCGGTACCGAGCGTCACGAATCTCGCCGTATCGATAACCAGTTGCGCGGCCGTTCCGGTCGTCAGGGTGATGCGGGTTCATCGCGTTTCTACCTGTCTATGGAAGATTCACTGATGCGTATTTTCGCATCGGATCGTGTTTCAGGCATGATGCGTAAACTGGGTATGAAGCCGGGCGAAGCGATTGAACACCCATGGGTCACTAAGGCAATTGCTAACGCACAGCGTAAAGTTGAAAGCCGTAACTTTGATATCCGTAAGCAGCTTCTTGAATATGATGATGTGGCGAACGACCAACGTCGTGCGATCTACAGCCAGCGTAACGAATTGCTGGACGTGAGCGACGTTAGCGAAACCATCAACAGCATCCGTGAAGATGTCTTTAAAGTGACAATCGACACGCACATCCCACCGCAATCACTCGAAGAAATGTGGGATGTTGAAGGCCTGCAAGAACGCCTGAAAAACGACTTTGACCTCGAGCTGCCAATTAAAGAGTGGCTGGATAAAGAGCCAGAGCTGCATGAAGAAACGCTGCGCGAGCGTATTCTGCAAAACGCAATGGAAGTGTATCAGCGTAAAGAAGAAGTGGTTGGCGTTGAAATGATGCGTCATTTCGAAAAAGGCGTGATGCTACAGACCCTGGATTCATTGTGGAAAGAGCACCTGGCGGCTATGGACTATCTGCGTCAGGGTATCCACTTGCGTGGTTATGCGCAGAAAGATCCTAAGCAAGAATACAAGCGTGAATCTTTTGCCATGTTTGCTTCTATGCTCGAAGCTCTGAAATATGAAGTTATCAGTACCTTGAGCAAAGTCCAGGTTCGTATGCCTGAAGAAGTAGAAGCGATGGAACAACAGCGTCGTGATGAAGCTGAGCGTTTGGCGCAGATGCAGCAGTTGAGCCATCAGGATGACGACACGCTGGCTGCGGAATCACTGGCAGCAGAGACGGGTGAGCGCAAAGTGGGTCGTAACGATCCGTGCCCATGCGGTTCCGGTAAAAAATTCAAGCAGTGTCATGGCCGTTTAAGCTAAGAACTGTATTGTTGACGAAGGCGCAGCTTGCTGCGCCTTTTTTCTATGGAGCACCTGCACAAAAATGAAACAACTAGAAATAGCCGTCGGGATCATTCGCAATTCCCAAGGGCAGATTTTTATCACTCAGCGAGCTGCTGACGCTCATATGGCAAATAAGCTGGAGTTTCCCGGTGGGAAAATCGAAGTTGATGAAACGCCAGAGCAAGCATTAGTTCGCGAGCTACATGAAGAAACAGGCATCACGGTCACTGGGTTTACGCTGTTTGATAAACTGGCTTACCAGTTCCCGGACCGGCATATCACGCTGTGGTTTTTCATGGTGGAGAGCTGGGAAGGCGAGCCGTGGGGCAAAGAAGGGCAACCGGGGCAGTGGGTTACACAGAATGCGCTGGTGGCAGCAGATTTCCCACCAGCAAATGAACCGATTATCAGAAAATTACAGCAGAGCTAACGTAAATCTTCTTCACTCCAGTCATCACTCTCTGACAAATCGCCGCTGCTTGGAATACGTTTTTCCTCAGCGGCCCATTCACCTAAGTCAATCAGCTGGCAACGTTTACTGCAAAATGGGCGATACGGGCTGGCTTCATTCCAGACAACGACTTTGCCACAACCAGGGCAGTTTACTTTAGTAAGTTCAGACATATTCGCTCCTTAACAGCATGCCAGCTCAAAATCGAGACGCTCAGGGATAATTCCATTTTCGCTATCTAGCGGTAAGAAACGGATTGCAAAACGGCTTTTATGACCAGAAACCTGGGGGTAGAGCTGGGACGAGAGATCCAGCTGTAAACGCAGCAAATCAGCATCATCACCGTTATCCTGATAAAAACCATTCAGGCTGGTTTGTTTACGGAATGGAGCCGAATTACGAATAATATCCAGCAACAAATCCAATGCCTGCTTCAACGGCTGCAAACTCGTAAGCCAGGTATTAATTTGGGCATTGCGCTGCTCTTGTGGCGAATACAACCAGATGTGTAACGTTGGCAAATCGAAACTGCAGCATCCGCCAGGAATACTTAGACGCTGACGAACAAGGGCAATCAGACGGTCTTCTCGTAAAGACTGCCCAAGGCGTGGCGCTGCCATTAAAACACTACCGCGTTCTTTGAGCTGGCTACGCAGCGAATCGATAAGCTGCATATCTACACCAGGAACCTCAGCCCAGTTCAATAATTTACGCTGCTGACGCTCAAGCTCTTTGAGGATATCTGTGCGAATTTCGCCTCGTTCAAAGACGTCTAGCAGGTCACCGACATTACGGAAAAAATGAAGGGCTTTGGAAGTCCCATCTACCGGTAATGAACTGTCGAGTTGTTGGATTAAGAACTCGATACGCAACCAGGTACGCATTTTTTCATTCAGTGGGTGCTCAAAAAGAATCTGGGTGCTCATTATTCATTTTCCTGCTGTGCGGCCTGGGACGCCAGTTCCAGATACTGGCGGTGCAGACGGTCAACATGTGCGGCCACCTGTTCGGCGGCACCATCATTATTAATTACATCATCGGCAGCGCTCAAGCGCGCCTCGCGTGTCGCCTGTGCAGTAAGGATTTGTTGCACATGTTCACGACTGACTTTATCGCGCGCAATAGTACGTGCGATTTGCACCTCTGGCGAGACATCAACAACCAGCACGCGATCGGCCATTTGCTGTAGATTATTCTCAACTAACAACGGAACAACCCACAAAACGTAGGGGGAAAGAGCCTCATTGATTTCAGTTCGGGTTCGTTGATGGATCAGTGGATGTAGCAGCGCATTGAGCCATTGTTTTTCTTCAGGTGAAGAGAAGATCTTTTCGCGAAGAACCCGGCGGTTAAGAGTGCCATCCTGAAGAAGAATCTCTTTGCCAAAATGGTCAGAAATAATGCTAAGAGCAGGTTGCCCTGGCTCAACCACCCGACGAGCAATTACATCTGCGTCTACTACGGTAATACCTAATTGGGAAAAGTTATCGGCGACAGTACTTTTACCACTGCCAATCCCACCCGTTAATGCCACCGTATAAACCATAAGACCCAGACCCTAAAGCGATTTCATATTTCTAAGGTAAATTTTAACGATTGTAGCGCAAAAAAGACTGTTTTCGCAGTCTTGCGGCGGCATTAATAGTGCGTATGATAGCGTCACTGGAATTGGTGCCTAAATCGCCAATTGCGTTCACGCGTCCTTCGCCATTCGACCCAGGAATCTGCAACATGCGTATTGAAGAAGATTTGAAGTTAGGTTTTAAAGACGTTCTTATTCGCCCAAAACGTTCCACTCTTAAAAGCCGCTCTGATGTTGAGCTCGAGCGCCAATTCACTTTCAAACACTCCGGTATTGCATGGTCAGGTGTGCCGATCATTGCTGCTAACATGGACACCGTGGGTACATTCGGTATGGCCGAGGCGTTGGCTTCGTTTGATATCCTTACTGCTGTCCATAAGCACTACTCTGTTGAAGAGTGGAGCAACTTCGTTAAATCTGTTCCAGAAAACATCCTGAAGTTCGTGATGGTTTCCACCGGCACATCTGATGCTGACTTCCAGAAAACCAAACAAATTCTCAACCTGAACCCTGCGCTGCAATTTATCTGCATCGATGTGGCGAATGGTTACTCTGAACACTTCACTCAGTTCGTGTCTAAAGCGCGTGAAGCATGGCCGGATAAAGTGATCTGTGCGGGTAACGTTGTGACTGGCGAAATGTGCGAAGAGCTGATTCTCTCTGGTGCGGATATCGTTAAAGTCGGTATCGGTCCTGGTTCAGTTTGTACTACCCGTGTGAAAACCGGCGTGGGTTACCCACAGCTTTCAGCTGTTATCGAATGTGCCGACGCGGCTCATGGCCTTGGCGGCCAGATTGTTAGCGACGGTGGTTGTACTATGCCGGGCGATGTTGCTAAAGCATTCGGCGGCGGCGCAGATTTCGTGATGCTGGGCGGTATGCTGGCTGGTCATGACGAAAGCGGTGGCACAATCGTTGAAGAAAACGGTGAGAAATTCATGCTGTTCTACGGTATGAGCTCCGAGTCTGCAATGACTCGGCACGTTGGTGGTGTTGCGCAATACCGCGCAGCAGAAGGCAAAACCGTTAAGCTGCCATTGCGTGGCCCGGTTGAAAACACTGCTCGTGACATTATGGGCGGCCTGCGTTCTGCCTGTACTTACGTTGGTGCTTCTCGCCTGAAAGAGTTGACCAAACGTACTACGTTCATTCGTGTGAATGAGCAGGAAAACCGCGTTTTCAATAGCCTCTAAGCGATATAAACGGCGTGGCTTTGGCCGCGCCGTCATCCCGCACTCATCGCATCTCCTAGCTGGAAAATAGGTAGATACATCGCAATCACTAGTGTCCCAATTATAATACCCACGACGATCATCATGATTGGCTCCAGCGCTGCGGCCAGGTTATCCGCCAGTTCCTCAGTATTGTTGTGATGCCAACTCGCCAGTTTCTCCAGCATCAAATCCAAAGAGCCTGACTCTTCACCAACCCGTACCAGCTGACAACACAACGCTGTGAATCGCTCACTCTCATTGAGCGCATGCCAAAACGGAACACCCTGGATCACTTTGGCGCTAATTTGCGAGATCACTTTTTTCCACAGCAGTGGAGTGAGTGTCGTTTCCACCGCCTCAAGTCCTTGTAATAAAGGAATGCCTGCCTGCTGGGAGAGTGACAGTGTGGTATAGATTTGGCTGAGAATTTGCCCTCGCCAAAGTGGGGCAATCAGCGGAATGTGCAGCAAAAGATTTTGCTCATACTCTTGCCAGTGAGGTTTTCGTCGCCGAAGAAAATATCCACAGGCAAACAGAATGACAAACGCCAATAACCATCTCAAACCTTGCGTCGTGACCCAATTTGACACTGCCATTACCATCGCCGTAATGGCAGGCAGTGGGGCGTTAAAAGATCGATAGATATTGGCAAACTCCGGCAGCACAAAACTCATCATTCCGATAGTGACAAGTAAGGCGACAACTATAATAAACAGTGGGTAGCGCAAGGCTTTCATGACCTTTTTACGCAGCTGATACAGTTTTTCTTGTTGGTCAGCTAATCTTTTACAGCACTCGTCCAGCTTCCCCGTTAACTCCCCAATGTGAATAAGGGCAATGAATAGCGCAGGGAAAATCTTCGGCCATTGCCTTAATGCGGCTGAAAATGGTGTACCGTTTGAAACACGTTGCTCAATGTCTTTTAGCAAAGCACGCCATTCCTCAAAGGGATGTTGCTGAGCAATAAGCACTAATCCATCAGATAAGGAAATTCCTGCCTGAAGTAGCGTAGCAAGCTGGCGGAATACTTGAATTTTTTGCTGAATATTCCAGCAGCCACGACGGGTGTGCGAGGTTTTACGTAGATGCAACAGCTGAAGATCGGCATTGAACAATTGATCGGTAACGGATGTGGCATCCTCCGCTAATACCGCTCCTTTCTGTACTTGTCCGAATTGATCGATCGCTTTCCAGCGCCAAAGCAAAAACTTAGCCATGAGGTATACCCAGTACCCGATAACACTCTTCGAGAGTGGTTAGCCCTTGTTCCACTGCTCGACAGCCATTTTCGAATAGCGTCTCCATACCTTGTTGACGAGCCAGAGCTTCGATTTCATTAGCGGGCATGCCTTTGATAATCGCAGCTTGTAGGTGCGGGTCGATAAGTAAAATTTCAAACAAGGCGCTTCGCCCATAAAAGCCGCCGTAGCAGCGTTCACAACCGACTGCCTGCCAGTAGGGTAAAGCTCGATTCCAGAGTGTTGTCGGAAGCGTGATGTCTTCCGCAAGCTGTTGCTTGCAGTGAGGGCAGAGTTTGCGAACCAGTCGCTGTGCGACCACCATGTTCAACGCCGAGGCTAACATCCAGCGCTCCACCCCCATTTGTTGTAGGCGAACCACAGTTTCAGCCGTTGAGTTGGTATGGAGTGTTGAAAGTACAAGGTGCCCAGTTTGCGCTGCTTTAATGGCAATATCAGCGGTATCACCGTCCCGAATCTCACCCACCATGATGATGTCGGGATCCTGGCGCAGTAAGGCGCGTAATACACTCTGGAAACTCAACCCTGCTTTACTGTTTACCTGCGTTTGATTGAGCCCCCGCATCGGAATTTCTATCGGGTCTTCTACGCTACAGAGGTTGCTGGAAATCTGGTTGAGTATCTTTAGTGCGCTGTAAAGTGTGATGGTTTTACCGCTGCCGGTGGGGCCGGTGACCAGAATCATGCCTTGTGGGTTGGCTAAACAACTCTGAAAACGGGTGCAGTCATCCGGTGACATTCCCAAATCTGAAAGCTCAAAAGTTTGTTTGGTTTGGGTCATTAAACGTAGAACGACCTTTTCACCGTGATACACCGGTAGCGTAGCAATGCGAAATGAACATTTGTGCTGTTCGACTTCAATCTCCATTTGCCCATCCTGGGGTAAGCGACGCTCTGCGATATCCAGACTTCCCAGTACTTTTAACCTTGCCGTTAATGGTGCAGCCAGATGAGCGGGTAGAAGGGGTTGCAGTTGTAGTACACCGTCGACGCGAAAACGAATCTGGTAGCCTTGCTCTATCGGCTCAAAGTGAATGTCTGAAGCACGTAGTTGTATTGCTTTATGAAGTGTTTCTTGTAGCAACTTAACCACTGGCGCGAAATTTTCAGCTGTTTCAGCTGTGTTGGCAGAAACACCTGAATGGCGTGCTTTCTCCAACTGCTCGACTGGCCAGTATTCAATGTTTGCTGGTTTATCACAGATAAAACGCAATGCCTCAAAAAACTGCGCGGGCGGATTCGGTGCAATGGCGATATGCAGTGTTGGAGTTTCAGAAAGTAATACTGCTTGATATTGGTTGCACAGGGCGAGGATCTGCCGATTTTCCATGGCTTAGTTTCCCGCCTGGTTATTATCAAAACGGAAAACCTCTTCACAAGTCTGTTTAAGCGAACCGCCATCGGTCGTGGCGCAGGTTCGTGTCCAACCTTCCACACCCTCAGAGTCACTCCAGCTTGGGGTTAACGAAACGGAAAGCCCATTCAGGCTTTCTTGTCCTGTCAGAGTAACCGTGCCATTTTCAACGCTCATGCCACTGACATAACGGGTCGTTTTAGGGGGCGGAATACCGTTAGTTCCGGCATCACACTCGCTAATTCCACCTCGTTCAAGCGCGCAAAGCTCTATAGCGGTACGGTAGGGGATGAAGGTTTGTAGCATGTCTGTCAGTGCCGCTTTTCGCAGGTAGTTTTGGTAAGCCGGTATGCCGATGGCGCTAAGAATCGCAATGATGCCAATGACCACCATTAGCTCAATGAGTGTGAATCCATGTTGTTTGTTCATGTGCCGCTCCTGAATATGATTGCGGGCACTTTGCGCCGTAAAAATGGCTCAGACGAGGGCGAGTCGAAGTATCAGGAAGGCGTCTTCCAGGATTTATTTATGGTTTGCATAGGGAAGCATTGAAAATGCGAGCGGTGACGAAACGAGAAGAAAAAGGCAGATGAATATTACCTCATCTGCCTGGCAGGCATTAGCGGAAGCGCATAGAGAGATCGAGTGCGCGAATATGTTTAGTTAGCGCACCCACAGAGATAAAGTCGACACCTGTTTCGGCAAATTCACGGATGGTTTCTTTCGTCACGTTGCCGGAAACTTCCAGGCGGGCTTTGCCATCGGTGATAGCGACAGCCTGGCGCATATCTTCAACGTTGAAATTATCAAGCATGACGATATCAGCCCCAGCATGCAGCGCCTGTTCCAGTTCTTCAAGCGACTCAACTTCAACTTCTACCGGCACATCCGGATGGTACCAGAAGGCTTTTTCTATCGCCTGGCGAATCGAACCCGAGGAGATGATGTGGTTTTCTTTAATCAGGAAAGCGTCAGACAAGCCTAAGCGGTGGTTGCTGCCGCCACCGCACAATACTGCGTATTTCAGCGCGGTGCGCAGGCCTGGCAGTGTTTTACGCGTATCAAGTAGTTGCGTATTGGTCCCTGCCAGCAGGTCGACGTAAGTGCGAACTTCACTGGCGACGCCAGACAGCGTTTGCACAAAGTTAAGCGCAGTCCGTTCGCCGGTTAACAATACGCGCGAAAGGCCGGCCAGTTCGAACAACGGCTGGTCAGCCACGACAAGATCGCCATCTTCGACATGCCATGTGACTTTGACATCTCCGCCAAGTTGGATGAACACTTCTTCAACCCAGCGTTTACCGCAAAATACGCCGTTTTCACGGGTGATGACCACCGCATGGGAACAATGTTCTTCAGGTAGTAATTGCGCGGTAATATCATTTTGAGGGTTGACGTCACCACCCAGATCTTCACGTAAAGCCTGGGAAACAGCCTGGGGAATATCAAGGTTAATACGTTCGAGAAGCTCGTCACGTCGGCGGTCTGGGTTATAACGGCGAGGCGGCATGATAAAACTCCGAAATGGCTTAGTTAATGTCGAAACATGCTACATTGATGCGACGTCAAGTACCACTACTGAGGAGACTATGGATGCAGCTAAAAGACGGCTGGCTAGTGGGCGTAAAGCAGGTTCCTTCCCCACATTTCGATTGCCGACCGGAGGATGAAACCCCTTCGCTGCTGGTGGTGCATAACATCAGTTTGCCACCGGGAGAATTTGGTGGTCCATGGATTGATGCTTTGTTTAGTGGCACGCTTGACGCCACGGCTCACCCATATTTTGCCGGAATCGCCCATTTGCGCGTTTCGGCGCATTGTTTGATTCGCCGTGATGGCAAAATCGTTCAGTATGTTTCTTTTGATAAACGTGCCTGGCATGCGGGTATTTCTTTGTATCAGGGGCGTGAGCGCTGTAACGATTTTTCCATTGGTATAGAGCTGGAGGGTACCGATACGCTGCCTTATACTGATGCGCAATATCAACAGCTTACGGCTATCACTGAAACATTGATTCAGGTGTATCCGTCAATTGCTGACAATATGACGGGGCATTGCGATATTGCACCGGATCGTAAGACAGACCCAGGCCCCGCGTTTGATTGGTCGCGTTTTCGTCAGGCGGTTGAGGTCACGTCAAACAAGGAGAACAAATGACGCTATTTACATTGCTGCTGGTGATGATTTCAGAGCGGCTGTTTAAGCTGGGTGAGCACTGGCAGTTAGATCACCGCCTTGAAGTGCTTTTTCGGCGAGTAAAAAGCTTCTCGCTGATGCGCACTATCCTGATGACCGCCCTGTGCATGCTGGTGGTTTTCCTCTGTATTCGTGCGTTGCATGGTTTGTTCTTCAATGTCCCGTTGCTGGTTTTCTGGATTGCGCTCGGCGTGCTGTGTATTGGCGCAGGCCAGGTTCGATTGCATTATCACGCTTATTTGCAGGCAGCGAGCCACGACGACAGCCACGCGCGTGATGCGATGGCGAGTGAACTGACGCTGATTCATGGCATCCCGCCAGACTGCGATGAACGTGAGTACCTCAAAGAGCTACAAAACGCGCTGTTGTGGATTAACTTTCGTTTTTATATCGCACCGCTTTTTTGGTTTATCGTCGGTGGAGTTTGGGGGCCGGTTACGCTTGCGGGCTATGCTTTTCTGCGCGCGTGGCAGACCTGGCTTGCTCGTCATCACACGCCGCAGCAGCGTCTGCATTCAGGAATTGATGCCATTCTGCATGTGCTGGATTGGGTGCCGGTGCGTCTGGTTGGCGTGGCTTACGCGCTTCTGGGGCACGGTGAAAGGGCACTTCCGGCGTGGTTTGCATCCCTGGCCGACCGTCATACTTCGCAGTATCAGGTGCTGACTCAACTCGCCCAGTTTTCACTGGCACGAGAGCCGCATCTCGATAAAATCAAAACGCCGAAAGCCGCCGTTTCTCTGGCGAAGAAAACATCTTTGGTGATTTTGGTGGTAGTGGCGTTGCTGACTATTTACGGCACTCTGGTTTAGGCCAGAGCGCCGCTCAGGTTAACGGTTATCCGCAGGCGGTATGCCAAACACTGGCATACCGTTTTCATCCCATTCGAGTGTTTTCAGACGTGTGTGGCGGTTCGGGTCATACAGCGGGTCACCTTCAATTTCCGTATAATTCCGCGCGTGGTACACCAGCACGTCCTTACCGTCTTTGGTTTTGGTAAAGCTGTTATGCCCTGGCCCAAACTGTTTGTTCTCGTAGCTGGTGGTAAACACCGGCTGCGGAGATTTGTGCCAGTTCGCCGGGTTGGTTGGGTCCGCTTTCAGGTCGATCCACAACAGCCCAATACAGTAATTTTCGTCGGTGGCGCTGGCTGAATAGCTGACAAACAGTTTGTCGCCATGAACCACCACCGCCGGGCCTTCGTTAACCAGAAAACCTCTGCATTCCCAGTCCAGTTCAGGCTTGCTTAACATCACAGGCGTGCCTTTGATGGCCCACGGCGTTTCCAGTTCGGCAAGATAGATATTCGAGTTACCGGCAATATTCGGATCTTTTTGCGCCCATAAATACCATTGCTTGCCCTGATGTTTAAAGGTTGTGGCATCCAGACAGAAGCTGTCGAATTGGGTTTTTACCTGGCCTTTTTCACTCCATTTTCCGCTTAACGGATCGGCGTCTGCGCATTCCAGCGCAAACATCCGATGCTGGAACATATTTAGCTGATCCAGCTCTTGTGTATGGGTGGCGGCAAAGTAGATATACCACTTGCCGTCGATATGATGCAGTTCTGGAGCCCAGATAAGCTCGTTCATCGGGCCGTGGTTCGGTTTGCGCCACACAACGGAAGGCTGTGCATTAGGCAACTCGCTTAAAGTTGCTGCGTGGCGGATCTCCAGTCTGTCGTACTCCGGCACTGACGCAATAAAATAGTAGCCATCGCCATGTTGCAAAATAAACGGGTCAGCGCGTTGCTCTATAAAGGGATTTGGCCATTGCTCCTGGTTCATAACGCTTCCTTAAAGTTTGGCTTCAACAGGTTTGCTGTCGTGATATTCATTCAGTTCGCGGTAGTTGATACGGCGTTTTTCAAGGTCAGCCTGAATGCGCTGCATCAGTTCACGGTCAACTTTCAGCAGACGCACTACGCCTGCGGTAATCAGGTAACCGACGCCAGGGATAATGGTAAACAGCATCACGATTCCGTTAATTGAGTCGGCGCTTTGTTGTTTTGCGCCCGCATCGTAACCGTACCAGGAAAGCAGGAAACCAACCATCGCACCAGCAATTGCTAACCCCAGTTTCAGGAAGAATAAGTTACCAGAGAAGCTGATACCGGTGATGCGTTTACCGGTTTTCCACTCGCCGTAGTCATCAACGTCAGCCATTAATGACCAGTGCAGCGGTGACGGAATCTGGTGCAGAATGTTGAGCAGGAAGTACATCACTACAATAAGCGTGGTGGCGTGCGGGTCGAGGAAGTAAAAACCACAGGAGAAAATCGCCAGCACGATGTTGGTCCAGAAGAACACTTTCAGTTTGCAAATGCGGTCGGTCAGTACTTTCGCCAGCATACTGCCGCCCATCATGCCTACCACGCCCAGGCTGATGAACAACGTTGCGAAGCTGGTACTTTGCCCCATTACCCAGGTGACGTAGTACATGGTGGCTGCCATGCGGATAAATCCAGGACAGACGTTGCACAGGGTCAGCAGAAGAATGCGCACCCACTGGTCGTTTTTCCACACATCTTTCAGGTCAGCCTTCAGATCGTCGTTGCTTGGTACAGCCGGGCGCACACGTTCTCTAACGGTGGTGAAGCAGAACAGGAACATACACATTCCCAGTACCGCCAACACACCCATCGCCATTTGGTAACCTTTGGCTTTGTCGCCGCCGCCAAACCAGTCAACCATCGGTAGCAGTGAAAGTGACAGGATCAGCGTGGCAATCCCGACCATCACAAAGCGATATGCCTGGCAGGCCACGCGTTCTTTCGGGTCGTTGGTGATAACGCTTCCGAGTGAGCAATAAGGAATGTTGATGGCGGTATAGGTTAAAGACAGCAGGAAGTAAGTGACGAAGGCATAGATAACTTTGCTGCTATAAGCCCAGTCTGGTGTGGTAAACATCAGGTAGCTGAAGAAGGCGAATGGCGCAGCCATCCATAAAATCCATGGACGAAAACGCCCCCAGCGGCTCTGCGTTCTGTCAGCAATTGCGCCCATAATGGGGTCGGTGACGGCATCAATAACGCGGATAGAAAGCAGCATCACGCCGACGAGTGCCGGAGCCAGGCCAAAGATGTCAGTGTAAAAATAGTTAACAAACAACATTATGGCGCCAAAGATAATGTTGCACCCGGCGTCGCCCATTCCGTAGCCAATCTTTTCTTTAATCGATAATTTGCTGCTTTCCATTGGAAATGCTCCTGACCAGTATATGGACAAGAGTATTGAACTATTGGTGAATAATTGCGTGTCAGTAATTCAGCGCAGTGATGGACAATACTGTCATTGTAAAGGAAGTGTGAAGTAGATAACAAAGCGCCCCGGCAAGCGTTGGCTCACCGGGGCGCTTTATTCAAAGAAGAAAGTCTTAAGCTTTAACGCTCTTCAGGTTCTTCTGTTTGATGAAGTAACCGATACCAAGAATCACCACCCACACAGGAATCAACCATACGGAGATCGCCATGCCTGGCGTCATCGCCATGATAACCAGCACCGCCGCCATAAACAGCAGACAGATGTAGTTACCTAATGGATAGAACAGGGCAGGGAAACGGGTTTTCATCCCTTCTTTATCCTTCGCACGACGGAACTTGATGTGTGCGAGGCTGATCATCGCCCAGTTGATTACCAGTGCAGAAACCACCAGAGCCATCAGCAGGCCGAATGCTTCTGCTGGAGCCAAATAGTTAATCAGGACACACAGTGCGGTGAACAGTGCGGAGACCAGAATGGTATTCACCGGCACGCCACGCTTATCCACTTTCTGGAATGCTTTTGGCGCGTTGCCTTGCTGCGCCAGGCCGAACAACATACGGCTGTTGCAGTAAACACAGCTGTTATAAACAGACAGTGCGGCGGTCAGAACCACGATGTTAAGCGCGTTGGCAACAAAGGTGTCACCCAATTCGTGGAAGATAAGCACGAACGGGCTGGTATCAGCAGTAACGCGAGTCCACGGCATCAGAGATAACAAAACAGCCAGTGAGCCCACATAGAAAATCAGAATACGGTAGATAACCTGGTTGGTCGCTTTCGGAATACTAACGTGTGGGTTATCCGCTTCTGCAGCCGTAATACCGACCAGCTCGAGCCCACCGAAGGAGAACATGATAATTGCCATCATCATCACCAGACCAGTGAAGCCGTGTGGCAAGAATCCGCCTTGTTCCCAAAGGTTGCGCACTGTTGCTTGTGGGCCTGCATTGTCGCTGAACAGCAACCAGCCACCAAACAGAATCATCGCGACGACAGCGATGACTTTAATGATAGCGAACCAAAATTCCATTTCACCGAACACTTTCACGTTGGTGAGGTTAATGGCATTGATAACCACAAAGAACACCGCAGCAGATGCCCAGGTTGGGATCTCCGGGTACCAGAACTGAATGTATTTACCGACGGCAGTCAGTTCTGCCATGGCGACCAGCACGTACAGCACCCAGTAGTTCCAGCCAGACGCAAAACCGGCAAAACCACCCCAGTATTTGTAAGCAAAGTGGCTAAATGAACCTGCTACAGGCTCTTCAACCACCATCTCACCCAACTGGCGCATGATCAGAAAGGCAATAAAGCCTGCGATCGCGTAACCAAGAATAATCCCCGGTCCGGCGGATTGAATGACGGATGCACTGCCCAGAAACAGGCCTGTCCCAATAGCTCCGCCCAGCGCGATGAGCTGGATATGGCGGTTTTTAAGGCCGCGTTTAAGCGTGTCGCCTTGTTCCATTGTTAACCCTCGTGTCTTTTCTTATATATGTACTCGTAGCGGCACATGTAAGTTTGTAATTCCGTAATGTGTAGTGTTTGTTTTACGGTTTTTAATTCCAGTATTTTGCGCATTAGACTACCGCAGCGCAAAGAATAGTGGTAAGTGCCAGCATTTGCACCTGCTTTCTATTATTGCCGTGACGAGTTGAATAAAAAGAAACCAGTTGTCATATCGCTCACATTTTCCACTTCGTCAATTATTCATCCAGGTTAAGCGATGTCAGTGAATTAATATTCATATTTTAAACTGATGAATCGCTTCAATTTGCAAGAAAAAGCACTTTTTACTGTTTCGTAAACGTTAAATACGTCTGGGTGTGAGTAAATGTGACATTTGTGCAAAGTTACAGTTATGAAACGTCATTTCTGTAATGTTGTTAAAATGTGCCGGGTTTAATGATTTCAATCAAAACCAATATGGACAGAAGGTGAATACTTTGTTACTTTAGCGTCAAGAATGTGAAATTGGTCATACCAATTGACTTTGCCCCGAATGATTTAAAGTTTGAAGGGCATAAGCGCTAATGGCAGAGACAGGGAATACATGGCCTACAGCAAAATCCGCCAACCAAAATTATCCGATGTGATTGAGCAGCAGTTGGAGTTTCTCATCCTCGAGGGAACCTTGCGTCCCGGCGAAAAACTCCCACCAGAGCGCGAATTGGCAAAACAGTTCGACGTTTCTCGTCCTTCACTGCGCGAGGCTATTCAACGCCTTGAAGCGAAAGGGCTCCTGCTACGTCGTCAGGGCGGTGGTACTTTTGTCCAAAACAGTCTTTGGCAAAGTTTAAGCGACCCACTGGTCGAACTGCTGTCTGACCATCCCGAATCCCAGTTTGATCTGCTCGAAACCCGCCACGCACTTGAAGGTATTGCTGCGTATTACGCTGCCTTACGTGGTACGGACGAAGATCTCAAACGTATTGGCGATTGCCATTTAGCCATTCAAAAAGCGCAAGAGTCCGGCGATCTGGATGCAGAATCCGATGCGGTTATGCAGTATCAAATCGCTGTAACCGAAGCCGCCCACAATGTGGTGCTACTACACTTGTTGCGCTGTATGTCACCGATGCTCGAACAAAACGTTCGTCAGAATTTTGAATTGCTCTATGCGCGCCGTGAAATGCTGGCGCAAGTGAGCAGCCATCGCGCCAGTATTTTTGCGGCGATTATGGCTCGCCAGCCGGAGCAGGCGCGTGAAGCGTCGCACCGTCACCTGGCATTTATCGAAGAAATATTGCTGGATCGCAACCGCGAACAGAGCCGTCGAGAACGTTCTCTGCGGCGCTTGCAGCAACGTAAGGAATAAGAGTCTTCTACCCTTCATCCTTCACGCTGCTGGGGTGTTGGCTACAGGAGTTCACCCGAATCACTTACTTGAGTAAGCTCATCGGGATTCACTCCTTTGCCGCCTACCAGCAACCTGAATGTTAAAGGGTAAAATATAAGCGCCAATTTTTAGAGCGCGGCAACTAAACGCAGAACCTGTCTTATTGTGCTTTGTGTTGTCCAAATAGTTCGGGGTGTATCGCGGTGGCAAGCGCGCGAATCCCCAGGAGCATAGCCTAACTATGTGACTGGGGTGAGGAAGTGCTGCCAACAAAGAGACAACCCGAAATATGAAGGGCAAAAAGCACAATGGGACAGGTTCCAGATAATCAACGTATTAGACACAGATAAGGAATACCACCCATGTCAGAACGTTTCCCAAATGACGTGGATCCGATCGAAACTCGCGACTGGCAACAGGCGATCGAATCGGTCATCCGTGAAGAAGGTGTTGAGCGCGCACAGTACCTGATCGATCAGTTACTGAGCGAAGCCCGTAAAGGCGGAGTAAAAGTTGCAGAAGGTTCTGCTGCCCGTCAGTACGTAAACTCCATCGCCGTTGAAGATGAACCGGAATACCCGGGGAATCTGGAGCTGGAACGCCGTATTCGTTCTGCTATCCGTTGGAACGCCATCATGACCGTCCTGCGTGCGTCTAAAAAAGACCTCGATCTGGGCGGCCATATGTCTTCTTTCCAGTCCTCTGCAACCGTGTATGACGTGTGTTTCAACCACTTCTTCCGCGCACGCAATGCGAAAGATGGCGGCGATCTGGTGTACTTCCAGGGCCACATCTCCCCAGGCGTCTATGCACGTGCTTTCCTTGAAGGCCGTCTGACTGAAGACCAGATGAACAATTTCCGTCAGGAAGTTCACGGTAATGGTCTGTCCTCTTATCCGCACCCGAAATTGATGCCTGAATTCTGGCAGTTCCCGACCGTATCTATGGGTCTGGGTCCAATCGGTGCTATCTATCAGGCTAAATTCCAGAAATACCTGGAACACCGTGGTCTGAAAGACACTTCCGCACAGCGCGTTTACGCGTTCCTGGGCGATGGTGAAATGGATGAGCCAGAATCCAAAGGTGCGATCACTATCGCAACCCGTGAGAAGCTGGATAACCTGTGCTTCATCATCAACTGTAACCTCCAGCGTCTGGATGGCCCAGTAACCGGTAACGGCAAAATCATTAACGAACTGGAAGGTATCTTCGCGGGTGCTGGCTGGAACGTGATTAAAGTGATTTGGGGCTCTCGTTGGGATGCTCTGCTGCGTAAAGATACCAGCGGTAAACTGCTGCAGCTGATGGGCGAAACCGTTGACGGTGACTACCAGACCTTCAAATCCAAAAACGGCGCTTACGTACGTGAGCACTTCTTCGGTCGTTATCCTGAAACTGCTGCACTGGTTAAAGATATGTCCGACGATGAGATTTGGGCACTGAACCGTGGCGGCCACGATCCTAAGAAAATCTACGCTGCACTGAAAAATGCACAAGAAACCAAAGGCAAAGCAACTGTCATCCTGGCTCATACCGTTAAAGGTTATGGCATGGGTGAAACTGCCGAAGGTAAAAACATCGCTCACCAGGTTAAGAAAATGAACATGGACGGCGTGCGTTATGTTCGCGACCGTTTCAATGTGCCAGTGACCGATGCCGAAATTGAAAAACTGCCATACATCAAGTTCGAAGAAGGCAGCGAAGAGTACAAATATCTGCATGGCCAGCGTGAAAAACTGAACGGCTACCTGCCGACTCGTCTGCCAAAATTCACCGAGAAACTGGAACTGCCTACCCTGGCTGACTTCAGCTCTCTGTTAGAAGAGCAGAACAAAGAAATCTCCACCACTATCGCTTTCGTTCGTGCCCTGAACGTAATGCTGAAGAACCCGTCTATCAAAGACCGTCTGGTTCCAATCATTGCCGATGAAGCGCGTACTTTCGGTATGGAAGGTCTGTTCCGTCAGATTGGTATTTACAGCCCGAACGGCCAGCAGTACACCCCGCAGGACCGTGAGCAGGTTGCATACTACAAAGAAGACGAGAAAGGCCAGATCCTGCAAGAAGGTATCAACGAGCTGGGCGCAGGTTCTTCCTGGCTGGCTGCTGCGACTTCTTACAGCACCAACGATCTGCCAATGATCCCGTTCTACATCTACTACTCCATGTTCGGTTTCCAACGTATTGGCGACCTGTGCTGGGCAGCGGGTGACCAACAGGCGCGTGGCTTCCTGGTCGGTGGTACTTCTGGTCGTACGACGCTGAACGGTGAAGGTCTGCAGCACGAAGATGGCCACAGCCATATTCAGTCTCTGACTATCCCTAACTGTATCTCTTACGATCCATCTTACGCATACGAAGTTGCAGTCATCATGCATGACGGCCTGGTGCGTATGTACGGTGAAGCGCAAGAGAACATTTACTACTACATCACTACGCTGAACGAAAACTACCACATGCCAGCCATGCCAGAAGGCGCGGAAGAAGGCATCCGTAAAGGTATCTACAAACTGGAAACAGTTGAAGGTAGCAAAGGTAAAGTTCAGCTGATGGGCTCGGGTTCCATCCTGCGTCACGTACGTGAAGCGGCACAGATCCTGGCTAAAGATTACGGCGTTGGCTCTGATGTATTCAGCGTAACTTCCTTCACTGAACTGGCTCGTGATGGCCAGGATTGTGAGCGCTGGAACATGCTGCACCCAACTGCTGAACCACGTGTACCGTACGTTGCTCAGGTAATGAGCGATGCACCAGCAGTGGCATCTACTGACTATATGAAACTGTTCGCTGAACAGATCCGTAACTTCATCCCGGCAAGCGATTACCGCGTACTGGGTACTGATGGCTTCGGTCGCTCAGACAGCCGCGAAAACCTGCGTCACCACTTCGAAGTGGACGCATCTTATGTGGTTGTTGCAGCACTTGGCGAACTGGCTAAACGTGGCGAAATCGATAAGAAAGTGGTGGCTGACGCTATCACCAAATTCAACATCGATGCAGATAAAGTCAACCCGCGTCTGGCATAAGAGGTAAAGAATAAAATGGCTATCGAAATCAAGGTACCGGACATCGGTGCAGACGAAGTTGAAGTTACCGAAATCATGGTGAAAGTGGGCGACAAGGTTGAAGTTGACCAGTCCATCATCTCCGTGGAAGGTGACAAGGCTTCAATGGAAGTCCCTTCTCCGCAAGCAGGCGTGGTCAAAGAGATCAAAGTTGCGGTGGGTGACAAAGTTGAAACCGGCAAACTGGTTATGATTTTCGAATCCGCCGAAGGTGCAGCGCCAGCTGCACCAGCTCCGGCTGAAGAGAAGAAAGAAGCAGCGCCAGCAGCCGCTCCGGCAGCAGCTGCAGCTAAAGAAGTGAACGTGCCAGACATCGGCGGTGACGAAGTAGAAGTTACCGAGATCATGGTTAAAGTGGGCGACAAAGTAGAAGCAGAGCAATCTCTTATCACCGTTGAAGGTGACAAAGCTTCTATGGAAGTCCCGGCACCGTTCGCAGGCGTTGTCAAAGAAATCAAAATCAACACTGGCGACAAAGTGTCTACCGGTTCTCTGATTATGGTCTTCGAAGTAGCGGGTGCTGCACCTGCTGCCACAGAAACCAAAGCTGAAGCGGCTCCGGCAGCAGCACCAGCGGCATCTGGCTCGAAAGAAGTTAACGTGCCAGACATCGGCGGTGACGAAGTTGAAGTGACTGAAGTGATGGTTAAAGTGGGCGATAAAGTTGCCGCTGAACAATCACTGATCACCGTAGAAGGCGACAAAGCCTCTATGGAAGTCCCGGCTCCGTTCGCAGGCGTAGTTAAAGAAATCAAAATCAAAACTGGCGACAAAGTGTCTACCGGTTCTCTGATTATGGTCTTTGAAGTGGAAGGCGCTGCACCAGCTCCTGCCGCTAAGCAAGAAGCAGCTGCTCCGGCTCCTGCGGCTCAGAAACCGGCTGCTGCACCAGCTCAGGCTTCCGGCAAAACTGAATTCGCTGAAAACGACGCATACATTCACGCCACCCCACTGATTCGCCGTCTGGCGCGTGAGTTTGGTGTGAACCTGGCGAAAGTGAAAGGGACTGGCCGTAAAGGTCGTATCCTGCGCGAAGACGTTCAGGCTTACGTGAAAGACGCGGTTAAGCGTGCTGAAACAGCACCAGCAGCTGCAACTGGTGGCGGTCTGCCAGGCATGCTGCCATGGCCGAAAATTGATTTCAGCAAGTTCGGCGAAATCGAAGAAGTTGAACTGGGCCGTATTCAGAAAATCTCTGGTGCGAACCTGAGCCGTAACTGGGTAATGATCCCGCACGTTACGCACTTCGACAAAACTGATATCACCGATTTGGAAGCTTTCCGTAAGCAGCAGAACGATGAAGCGGCTAAGCGCAAGCTGGACGTGAAGTTCACACCTGTTGTGTTCATCATGAAAGCCGTGGCTGCCGCTCTTGAGCAAATGCCTCGCTTCAACAGCTCCCTGTCCGAAGACGGTCAGAAGCTGACGCTGAAAAAATACATCAACGTCGGTGTTGCGGTTGATACGCCAAACGGCCTGGTTGTTCCAGTCTTCAAAGACGTGAACAAGAAGAGCATCAGCGAGCTGTCTCGCGAACTGATGGCTATCTCTAAGAAAGCTCGCGATGGCAAGCTGACTGCTGGCGAAATGCAGGGCGGTTGCTTCACTATCTCAAGCCTGGGTGGTATCGGGACGACTCACTTCGCGCCAATCGTTAATGCGCCAGAAGTGGCAATCCTCGGTGTCTCCAAGTCTGCTATTGAGCCGGTCTGGAATGGTAAAGAGTTCACGCCGCGTCTGATGATGCCGATGTCTCTTTCCTTCGACCACCGCGTGATTGACGGTGCTGATGGTGCGCGCTTTATCACCATCATCAACAATATGCTGGCCGACATTCGCCGTCTGGTGATGTAAGCCAAAAAGCCGGCCTTGCGGTCGGCTTTTTTCTGGTAATCTCGTGATGCAGTTCGAGATTATCTGATGCAAAGGACAATTCGTTTGCCGTTTGTTGTTTCAAAATTGTTAACAATTTTGTAAACTGCGTGCGGATAGAACGTCCCGGTGGCGATGGGCGTTAAAGACCAGGGACCGCCGGAAATAAATTAAGAGGTCATGATGAGTACTGAAATCAAAACTCAGGTCGTCGTACTTGGGGCAGGCCCGGCAGGTTATTCTGCTGCATTCCGTTGCGCTGATTTAGGTCTGGAGACCGTCATTGTAGAGCGTTACAGCACCCTCGGTGGTGTTTGTCTGAACGTTGGCTGTATCCCTTCTAAAGCCCTGCTGCACGTTGCTAAAGTTATCGAAGAAGCAAAAGCTTTGGCTGAGCACGGCATTGTTTTCGGTGAGCCGAAAACTGACATCGACAAAATTCGTACCTGGAAAGAAAAGGTTATCAACCAGTTGACTGGTGGCCTGTCCGGTATGGCAAAAGGTCGTAAAGTTAAAGTGGTGAATGGCCTGGGTAAATTTACCGGCGCTAACACCCTGGTTGTTGAAGGTGAGAATGGTCCAACAACTATCACTTTTGATAACGCAATTATCGCGGCGGGTTCTCGTCCGATTCAATTGCCATTCATTCCGCATGAAGATCCACGCGTATGGGATTCTACCGACGCACTGGAACTGAAATCCGTACCAAAACGCATGCTGGTTATGGGTGGCGGTATCATCGGTCTGGAAATGGGTACTGTGTACCATGCGCTGGGCTCAGAGATTGACGTGGTTGAAATGTTCGACCAGGTTATCCCTGCTGCCGACAAAGACGTGGTTAAAGTCTTCACCAAGCGTATCAGCAAGCAATTCAACCTGATGCTGGAAACCAAAGTGACTGCGGTTGAAGCCAAAGAAGATGGCATCTACGTCACCATGGAAGGCAAAAAAGCCCCAGCTGAACCACAGCGTTACGATGCGGTTCTGGTGGCAATCGGCCGCGTACCTAACGGTAAGCTGCTGGATGCAGGCGCTGCTGGCGTTGAAGTTGATGAGCGTGGCTTCATCCGCACTGACAAGCAAATGCGCACTAACGTGCCGCACATCTACGCTATCGGCGACATCGTCGGCCAGCCAATGCTTGCGCACAAAGGTGTTCACGAAGGTCACGTTGCCGCTGAAGTTATCGCTGGTATGAAGCACTACTTCGACCCGAAAGTGATTCCTTCAATCGCTTATACCGAACCAGAAGTTGCATGGGTTGGTCTGACCGAGAAAGAAGCGAAAGAAAAAGGCATCAGCTACGAAACCGCCACCTTCCCGTGGGCTGCTTCTGGCCGTGCTATCGCTTCCGATTGCGCAGACGGTATGACCAAACTGATTTTCGACAAAGAAACTCACCGTGTTATCGGTGGTGCGATTGTCGGGACTAACGGCGGCGAGCTGTTGGGCGAAATTGGTTTGGCTATCGAAATGGGTTGTGACGCAGAAGACATCGCGCTCACTATCCACGCGCACCCGACTCTACACGAGTCTGTAGGTCTGGCTGCCGAGATCTTCGAAGGTAGCATTACCGACCTGCCAAACCCGAAAGCGAAGAAAAAGAAGTAAGCGCTTGATGGTAATAAAAAAGCGGCCTTGGCCGCTTTTTTATTGGGTTACTATTGGTCTTCTTCCCAGCTTTTATCCGGGTTGAACTGTTTTATCTCTTTCACTTTTTCAGCCGTTTGCTCACCGAGATCCTTCTGATAAATCACCCCCTGGTTATCGACCATAAAGGTGGTGATACCGGTTTCCCCATACTCCACAGGCCAGGCAATTAACGCAAAGCCAGCTGCCATTTTCCCGTCTGAAATATAGTTTTTCTCACCACCCGCAGCGTCTGCCCCTTGAGCTGTAAGAATGCGGAAGTGATATCCGTGATAGCCCATGCCAGGATGCTCAGGACTGAAACTTGGGCCGAGAGGGCTGGGAGATTCACCCGGTGTGAGTGGCCAGTACAATCCATCCTTCTTACCTTCGCTGCTGACAAATTTCTGGGCATATTGCTGATTGAGCTGATAATAATCTTCCTGTGCCGCGACATAGGCGTCTATCGCCTGAATCGCGGAAAGCTCGTTAAGACCAATAGTGCGCGTGAGAATTTCATCCGCCGCCTGCTGCATATCGAAGTGCCAGCCCGCATCGGTTTTTACTATCGGGATAGGCAATTGCCAGTTTTCATGCCCAACATTCAGATGCGCAGTTTCACCTTTCTGCTCAATGTTATGGCTCACTTTCCAGTCACGAACAAAACGAGCCACTGCTTCAGGATCGGCTTTGTCATCGGGAAGATACTGCCGCCAGTTATCACCCAGCACCTTGGTCAGTGCGGCTTCATCCTGACTAATGACAGCGTCGGCAAATGAGGTGGCTGCCAGTTCAGGTGTAGTGAACAACTGCTGTGCCTGAACAAAGGCAGGCAGCATAAGCATTACTAATGCACATAACTTCATACGATTTTTCATGATGCCTCCTTTTAACGGCGATTAACTTCACGATGCCCAGAACTACGTTCTCTGGAAGGGCTCCGTTGCTCACGGTTAGCTGATGAGCGGTTAAGACTTTGCTGGCCACGCTGGTTCTGCGCCTGCCAGGAAGGGGAACGGCTGTCGTTACCGCTTAATGCAGACCTCGTTTGTTGCTGACGTGGCCTGGTATTGGTCGTGGCCCGATTCTGGGTTTCTCGCGTCTGGGTTCTGGCTGCTTCCTGACGACGCTGTGTTTGTTGATTCGTTGAACGGTTGGCCTGAGTCTTCGCGGCGTTACGGCGTGCGTCAGTGTTAGGGCTGTCGTAACCCCGATAATTATTGCGCTGAGCAATTTTGTTCACTTGTTGGGAAGATGCCTGACGCTGAGCGTCGCGGGTAGTGCGCTGTGCTGCTGTGCCTGCGTCTTTCCGTTGAGTCTGCTGCATTTGCGTCCTGGCCGCTTGCCGCTGGGCATCACGGTTGACTGTTGCGGCATTAGGCGTTGCGCTCAGCCCACCTGCAGTATTAGTCCGGTTATATCGTTGAGATACTGCGTTGGACTGATAGCCAACCCCATCCCTGTAGGCTGGGTTATGCTGGAAGCGCACATTGCTGCCCTTGGCCAGTTGCTGCCCGGAAACGCGGTTGTAACGGTCAACGTCAATATTAATGTTGTTGTCCCCATTACGGTTATAGCCACCACCACCACCATGATAACCATCGTAATCGTCATCATCCCAGTCGATGCTGCCAAATAAAGCCGCAGTGGTCACGATACCAAGGCCAAATCCGAGCCCATCAACAAAGTTGTCACCGAACTGATCTTCGGGAGGTGGAAGATAGACAGGCGGATAAGCGGTATTTGGCCAGGTACCGTACGCGGTCGTTGGGTTGTAAGTAGGAACATAAACGACCTCCGGATTAGTGGGTTCGATTTTTATAACCTGAGCCGGAGCTGCGCTGGTAGTGGATGGCTCTTGAACCGTCGTATTTTGGTTTACCGTAACAGGGGTAGTGGTCACCGTTTGTTGCGGAGTGGTTTTCAGAGTACCCGTCTGTTCCGCCATCAAACGCAATTTCTGCACGGAATCCATGACATCTTTAGGTTGTGCGAGGAACGCATCACCCAGATTTTGCACCCATTGCGGATTTTCACCCATCAGCGCTGTTAATTGCGGGAAAGCGACCAGAGATTTTACACTCGGATCCCAGGGTTGATTTGAGACAGCCTGAACGGCGGCATCACCTTGTAGCTTCGGGTTGTCATGGGACCATTGCACCGCCTGAACGACGTTCGCCGGATAGGTTGACGCCATTAGCACTTGCGATAGAAGCGGGTCAGGGAATAGCGCAACAGGCGCAACCCATTGGTCGATTTGGGCAGTAGTAAATGTAGGTGCATTGGTTAGCGGTGCTGTCGCCCCTGCTACGGGTGCTGCGGGTGCAGCCACAGGAGCAGGCGTTGCAGGTTGTGCAACCGGAGCTGGCGGAGATGATGCCGCCTCCGTGGATTGGCTTTTCACAAATAGCATGCCGGATGCCGCTAAAATGACAGCACTCCCTACAAGGGCAAAAATATGAGGCTTGAATGGCAACTTCATTTAACTTCTCCTGGTATTCAGAAGGATACCCGTGAATTAGAGAGCTATGCCGGGAGGCGGCTGTGTCTGGGTGAGTATATGGAGCTGATAGTTTAATTTTTGTCTTAAACGGTGATTCTTGCCGTAAATGTAGTACGAAACCGTGAAATATTATTTCTGGCTATACAAATTCTGTACAAAACAGGTATCCAAAGGCGGTTTTTTTGTGCCCGAAGGTCATATCGAAAAGTAATATTTTGCCCTTAACGATTCAGCAAGTATTTAATGTTGCTTTTTTGTAAACGGATTAACACCCCCTGAAAATCCTGCTATGCTGCCCGTCGCGGTACCGGGCATTTACCCTACAAACTGCTGTCTCACAGGAGCGTGAAGAGAATAGCCGGAACCGAAATGACAATGAGAGCGAGGAGAACCGTCGTGCTAGAAGAATACCGTAAGCACGTAGCCGAACGTGCTGCAGATGGGATTGTTCCAAAACCTTTAGAAGCATCCCAAATGGCCGCACTGGTCGAGCTGCTGAAAACCCCGCCAGCGGGTGAAGAAGAATTCCTTTTAGATCTTATTACTAATCGTGTTCCGCCAGGCGTTGATGAAGCCGCCTATGTTAAAGCTGGTTTTCTGGCTGCCCTGACTAAAGGCGAAGCCACTTCCCCGCTAATCTCTCCTGAAAAAGCTGTAGAACTGCTTGGCACCATGCAAGGTGGCTACAACATTCATCCGCTGATTGACGCGCTGGATAACGAAAAGCTGGCCGCGATTGCAGCCAAAGCGCTGTCCCACACGCTGCTGATGTTTGATAACTTCTACGATGTAGAAGAGAAAGCAAAAGCCGGTAACACCCACGCACAACAAGTACTGAAATCCTGGGCTGATGCCGAGTGGTTCTTGTCTCGTCCTAAACTGGCTGAGAAAATCACCGTTACCGTATTTAAAGTCACTGGTGAAACCAACACCGATGACCTGTCACCGGCACCTGATGCCTGGTCACGCCCGGATATCCCTCTGCACGCGTTAGCGATGCTGAAAAACGCCCGTGAAGGTATCGAGCCGGATCAACCTGGTAGCGTAGGGCCGATCAAACAGATCGAAGCGTTAAACAAAAAAGGTTTCCCGCTGGCCTATGTGGGCGACGTTGTGGGCACGGGTTCTTCGCGTAAATCTGCAACCAACTCCGTGCTGTGGTTTATGGGCGACGACATCCCGAACGTGCCAAACAAGCGCGGCGGTGGCGTGGTGCTGGGTGGCAAAATCGCGCCAATTTTCTTCAACACTATGGAAGATGCGGGCGCGCTGCCAATCGAAGTGGACGTCAACGACCTGAACATGGGCGATGTCATCGACATCTATCCGTATAAAGGTGAAGTGCGTAACCACGAAACCAACGAAGTTATCGCAAACTTCGAGCTGAAAACTGACGTGCTGCTGGATGAGGTTCGTGCCGGTGGCCGTATTCCGCTGATCATTGGTCGCGGCCTGACAACTAAAGCACGTGAAGCGCTGGATCTGCCACGCAGCGAAGTGTTCGTGCAGGCGAAAGATGTTGTAGCCAGCACCCGCGGCTTCTCTCTGGCGCAGAAAATGGTTGGCCGTGCTTGTGGCGTGGAAGGTATTCGCCCGAATCAGTACTGCGAACCAAAAATGACTTCTGTAGGTTCCCAGGACACCACCGGTCCAATGACCCGTGATGAACTCAAAGACCTCGCATGCCTGGGCTTCTCTGCTGATTTGGTGATGCAGTCTTTCTGCCACACTGCTGCTTATCCTAAGCCGGTGGATGTGAATACTCACCACACATTGCCGGACTTCATCATGAACCGTGGCGGCGTGTCGCTGCGTCCTGGCGATGGTGTTATCCACTCCTGGCTGAACCGTATGCTGTTGCCGGATACCGTCGGGACTGGCGGTGACTCCCACACTCGTTTCCCAATCGGGATTTCCTTCCCGGCAGGTTCTGGTCTGGTGGCGTTTGCTGCGGCAACCGGCGTGATGCCACTCGATATGCCTGAGTCGGTACTGGTGCGCTTCAAAGGCAAAATGCAGCCGGGTATCACTCTGCGCGACCTGGTTCACGCGATCCCGCTGTATGCGATTAAACAAGGTCTGCTGACCGTTGAGAAGAAAGGTAAGAAAAACATCTTCTCTGGTCGCATCCTGGAAATCGAAGGCCTGCCTACGCTTAAAGTTGAACAAGCGTTTGAGCTGACCGATGCTTCCGCTGAACGTTCTGCTGCCGGCTGTACCATCAAGCTTGATCGCGAGCCGATCGAAGAGTATCTGAGCTCAAACATCGTGCTGCTGAAGTGGATGATCGCCGAAGGTTACGGCGATCGTCGTACGCTTGAGCGCCGTATCCAGGGCATGGAAAAATGGCTGGCCGATCCTCAGTTGCTCGAAGCCGATGCCGATGCGGAATACGCAGAGATCATCGAAATCGATCTGAACGATATCAAAGAGCCAATTCTGTGTGCGCCAAACGATCCTGACGATGCGCGTCTGCTGTCTGATGTTCAGGGCGAGAAAATCGACGAAGTGTTTATCGGTTCTTGCATGACCAACATTGGCCACTTCCGTGCGGCAGGTAAACTGCTGGATAGCCACAAAGGCCAGTTGCCAACTCGCCTGTGGGTTGCGCCACCAACGCGTATGGATGCCGCTCAGTTAACTGAGGAAGGCTACTACAGCGTGTTTGGTAAGAGCGGTGCGCGTATTGAAATCCCTGGCTGTTCACTGTGCATGGGTAACCAGGCGCGTGTGGCGGACGGTTCAACCGTGGTTTCAACATCGACCCGTAACTTCCCGAACCGTTTGGGTACTGGTGCGAATGTATTCCTGGCTTCCGCAGAACTGGCCGCAGTGGCTTCACTGCTGGGCAAACTGCCAACGCCTGACGAGTACCAGACCTTCATGGCACAAGTCGATAAGACTGCTGTGGATACCTACCGTTACCTGAACTTCGACAAACTTTCTCAGTACACCGAGAAAGCAGACGGCGTGATTTTCCAGACTGCGGTATAACATTTACCCATTCTGCGACAGGGGAGGCTTAGGCCTCCCTTTTTATTTCCTTCACGCGCGCCCACCACGCTGTTTTTCGCCGGTTTTGCTGCGATAATTACCTTATACGCTAAGGGGTACTGCATTTCCCCAAGCTGGGTAGAGGAAAACACCATGGAATATGAATTTTTGCGTGATGTCACCGGGTTGGTGAAAGTGCGTATGTCGATGGGTCACGAAGTGGTGGGTCATTGGTTTAATGAAGAAGTAAAAGATAATCTCGCCCTGCTTGATGAAGTCGAAGAGGCAGCAAACTCAGTTAAAGGCAGTGAGCGTCAGTGGCAACGCACCGGGCACGAATACACGTTGTGGCTCGACGGTGAAGAGGTGATTATCCGGGCCAATCAGCTGGAAATTACTGGTGATGAAATGGAAGACGGGATGAACTACTACGACGAAGAAAGTTTGTCTTTTTGCGGTGTTGAGGACTTTATGCAGGTGGTTAACGCTTATCGGGAATTTATCTCTCACAAGCGCTAAACCTGTTTTTCAATACGGTGTCCCAAAAGTTTGCTGAACGACTTTTGGGAGCACTCGATTCAAAGTAGCCAGAATGAGAAGGGCGGGTTACTTCACGTAGGCGAGCAAGCTCAATGAATCCCGGGCAAGGGATTTGCATTTGTTTGCTGTCGGAATGGCGATACCGCTGAGATCGCGATAACTATCTTCCCCCAATGCTTTCATATTGAAGGTATCGTAATTACTCAAATCCCACTGGTTTTGCTGGGCAAAAAAGACCAATGCGCGACGAATTTGTCCATTAGGCAGGTTTTGGTAGCCACAATCATTTTTCAGGAACACAAATACCGCAGTAAGATCGGCCATATCTTCTGCTTCAGACTCGCTAAGTGCCTGACTGCTGGTGGAAAAAGCCAGCAATAACCCCAGCATTAATGCCCTAACACCCATCTTCATCACTTCTACCACTTTTTATTAGATACGAAACGTTAACACAGTTAATTGAGGCACGACGAGAATTATTCATCGCTTTAAATTTGACCTTACCCTTGGGGTAAGGTTTATGCTCAATCCCAAGCCTGCTAATAGAAAGGAATTGAATATGCATCGCCGTGATTTTCTGAAATATTCTGCAGCCATCAGTGCATTCAGTGCACTGCCGCTCTGGAGTAAAGCTGCGCTGGCGGCTGACAGACCCGTATTACCGATCCCGCAAATTCTCGCCCCTGATGCAAAGAATAGCATCCGTTTAACAGTGCAAGCGGGTAAAAGTACTTTCAACGGAAAAACCGCTACCACCTGGGGTTATAACGGTAACTTGTTGGGGCCAGCATTGCAGTTAAGTGAGGGCGAAGAAGTCACTGTTGAGATTAATAATAACCTCGCAGAAGAAACCACGCTGCACTGGCATGGATTAGAAGTGCCTGGCGATGTCGACGGTGGGCCGCAAGGAGTGATTGCCGCAGGTGGCAAGCGCACTGTGAAATTTACTCCGCAACAACGCGCTGCAACATGTTGGTTCCATCCTCATCAGCATGGCAAAACCGGCCATCAAGTGGCGATGGGGTTGGCGGGGCTGGTGTTAATCGACGATGCCGAAAGCCGTGCGTTGCGTTTACCGAAACAGTGGGGCATCGACGACGTGCCGCTGATCATTCAGGACAAGCGTTTCGCTGCTGACGGGCAAATCGACTATCAACTGGACGTGATGAGTGCGGCAGTAGGCTGGTTTGGCGATACATTATTGTGTAATGGCGCGATGTATCCGCAACACGCAAACCCGCGTGGCTGGTTGCGTTTACGCCTGTTGAACGGCTGTAACGCGCGTTCGCTCAATATTGCCGCTAGTGATAACCGTCCGCTTTACGTGATAGCTAGCGACGGCGGCTTATTAGCGGAGCCTGTGAAAGTCACTGAACTTTCTATGCTGATGGGCGAGCGTTTCGAAGTACTGATCGATACCCGCGACGGCAAAGCGTTTGATATTGTCACGCTGCCTGTTAAACAAATGGGCATGACGGTTGCCCCGTTCGATAAACCGCAGCCGATAGTGCACATCCAGCCTTTAATTATTGCGGCTTCTGGCGAAATGCCAGACAAGCTAGCAGATGTTCCGCCGTTGCCGAAAATTGAAGGTATTACCGAGCGTTGGCTACAGCTGATGATGGACCCGATGCTGGACATGATGGGTATGCAGGCGTTGATGGAAAAATATGGTCCGCAGGCAATGGCGGGCATGAGCATGTCCGGACACGGCGATATGGGTAATATGGGCAACATGAGCCATATGAAGGATGGAATGATGAACCATGGTGGCATGAAGCACGGAAAACAGGGTTCAGGATTCGACTTCCATAATGCCAACAAGATTAACGGCAAAGCATTTGATATGAACACCCCAGCGTTTGCCGCCGAGAAAGGCAAATTCGAGAAATGGACGATTTCTGGTGAAGGCGACATGATGCTGCATCCGTTCCACATTCATGGCACGCAGTTCCGCATCCTGAGTGAAAACGGTCAGCCCGTTGCTCCACATCGTCAGGGCTGGAAAGATACGGTTCGTGTCGAAGGCGGGCGTAGTGAAGTATTAGTACGTTTTGAACATGCCGCCTCTCAGGAACATGCCTATATGGCGCACTGCCATCTACTGGAACATGAAGATACTGGCATGATGTTAGGATTTACTGTTAAGTAAATTCTCATATTCTCTAAATAAACTCTGCCTCATAAAAGCTTGCATGAAAAAATGCAGGCTTTTTATTTTTCATTAAAAATAAAACATCATTACCCGACACATGCTATTCATCTTGTTGTGCTCTGGATGGTGTATTAACGATTACTTAATATATTATTTCAATAATGAGGTGTTGTGTATACCCTCCCTTGACTACATACTTCATCTTTCTACTGGCATTTGCAGATTTTCAATAAAATATCTAATGATCGCTTGTGTTAAATGTATTTAACGCATATTGCGATTATTAGTTCATGCCTATGTCACTGGAATTATTAATAGATAATTAATTTTAAATTAAAGGGATGTTTATATGAAATTTAAAGTTTCTGCGTTGCTATTGGCAATGGGGGTATTTTCTGCCCATGCAACAGATCTTGGTCTGATTACTCTCGATGGTGCAGTTACAGGTACCACTTGTAAAATTACGACCAACAACGGAATTGATGCTAGTAACGTAACTATTTCAATGCCGGTAGTCACTAAAGCGGCTGTAGAAGGCTCAACTCTTGTTGCGGGTGGTGTGGGTTCGAAGGAATTTGAACTGATGCTAAACGAATGTGAAGAGTCTTTGACTAAAGCAACAATTTCATTCTCTTCACAGCAATTTGCTGAGCTATCAAATGGTACTCTGAAGCCTGATTCCACTGTTTCTGGCGCTGCTCAAAACGTGAGTGTGGCGCTGTTTAATAACGCTTCAGGTAATGTCACTCAGGTTAAGATTGGTGACCCAACTGATGTTTCTCAGGTGGTCACCCTCGATGCTGGTAGAGGTGTATTTGCTTATCGTGCCGCTTATGTACCCAGTGCTGACTGGAACGTAGCCAGCAATCCCGTTGTGCCAGGTAAAGTCAATACCAACGTTACCTTCACGATGGCTTATGAATAAAATTTTATTCTAAAGTGTTATTTATTAAACCTGCCATTAAGGCAGGTTTATTATTCTTTATTTTACCGGTATATCATTATGAGCTTCATTAATTACAAGAGAGTATATTCTTTAGTCGTCTTCTTGAGCGCTTGGTTTGTGGCTTCTAACTGTTATGCCGATATTGTTATTTCGGGTACCCGGATTATCTATCAGCAATCTGCGAAAGATGTTTCGGTTAAACTCGATAATCGTGGGCAAAAGCCTTTGCTTGTCCAGTCATGGCTGGATGATGGGCGTGATTCTGTGAATCCGCAGGAGTTAAAGCTTCCTTTTTTAGTCACCCCACCAGTTTCACGTATTGATCCAAATAAAGGGCAGACAATCAGGATTACTTCTCTTGGGGCTGAGTTACCGAAGGATAAAGAAAGTCTCTTTTGGTTTAACGTACTGGAAGTACCGCCTAAAGCTAAAAATACAGATGGTGAGAATATTGTCCAACTTGCTTTCCGTACACGGATAAAAATGTTCTATCGTCCTGATGGTTTACAAGGTACTCCTGAAGAAGCGGCCACGAAATTACAATGGTCATTAAGAAAAGATGCGCAGGGAGTATATGCAGAAGTAAAAAATAGCTCTCAATATTATGTGTCATTCAGTGATGCTACATATTTAAATAACAATAAAAAATATAGCATTGATACCAGTGCTATAGCACCAGGTAGCAGTGCTTCCTTTAAGATAAAGGATCTTAGTAATACCGCCTCTGGTGGGAAAATAAAATATAGCGCAATAAATGACTATGGCGGAAGCATTGAGCGTGAAGTGAATATCTAACTTTTCAGGTGGACCTGGTTTATCATAATATGGATGTGTGCTATCGTGCGTGGCTTAACGAGATACTATAGTCCGTTATTTTTAATAGGTACTTTATTATCAGTACCTATTTATGCGGAAGAGAATCACGAACAAATATCTTCTTCAGAAGACGGTGTTGAGTTCAACGATCAATTTCTCTTTAACACAGACAGCAGTGGCAAGGTGGATGTCAGCCGTTTCTCTCACGGGAACCCGGTATTACCTGGCGTTTACAGTGTTGTCGTATATGTTAATAACGCTGCAAAATATAATGGGAAAATCACATTCAAAGCCAATGGTACTGATATTGCTTCACCCTGTATTACTCAGTTGCTATTGTCTCAGTTAGGAATAGACACCTCTACTATTAAGTTTGTTGCGGAAGAAGAGGATGCTTCCTCCGAGCAGGCGACCTGTTACGACTTAAGTGCAATTTATTCTGGTTCTCATGTCAGCTTTGCCAGCGAAGAGCAACGACTGGATATTTCGTTGCCACAAATATATGTTCTTAAGCGCCCAAAAGGGTATATCGATCCTTCTTTGTGGGATAGCGGCGTCAACGCGGCCATGCTCTCTTACGATCTGAATGCATATACCTCCAACAATGATGGCGACATGGCTCAAAGCGCTTATATGGGGCTTAATTATGGTGTGAACCTGGGGGCATGGCGTTTTCGATCTCGTGGTTCGGCTAATTGGTCGAAAGATAATGGCAGCGGATATGAAAGCCAGGATATTTATGTCCAGCGTGATATTCCGTCACTGAAATCTCAGTTTGTTATCGGTGATACCTTTACCAGCGGGGATACTTTCGATTCAGTGAGTTTGCGAGGGATCCGTTTATACAGCGATACCCGTATGCAACCTGGTGGGGAAGAAAGCTATGTACCAGTAGTACGCGGGGTGGCTAACAGCAATGCCAAGGTTACCGTGCGCCAGAGTGGCAATACCATTTACGAAACCACTGTACCGCCAGGCCCCTTCGCTATCGATGACCTGAATCCATCGGGTTCTGGTAGCGATCTTGATGTAACAGTTGAAGAGGCCGATGGTAGCAAACGTAGCTTTTCTATCCCCTTCTCTTCGGTTACTCAAATGTTGCGTCCGGGTACTGCGCGTTGGGATTTTGGCCTGGGTGAACTCAATGATGAGACTCCCGGTAACAAACCTAAAGTCGTTGTGGCTTCCGGATATTATGGGATCAATAATCTTTTAACCGGCTACACCGGTATTGAATTCACGGATACTGATTATTTCGCTGCTTTACTCGGTGTGGCGGTAAATACTTCTTTCGGCGCAATAGCATTAGATGTAACACAATCGCAGGCGGATATCGAAACTGTTGGAACACTGCAGGGGCAGAGCTATCGTCTTACATTTAGTAAACTGCTGGAAATGACCGATACCTCATTCAACGTTACCGCATATCGGTTCTCAACGACGGACTACCTTAGTTTAAGTGATGCAAGTAGTTTAAATAATGATATCGATAGTACTAATAATGCTGATGGAAATGAAAACAGCTGGAACAATTTTGATCGACAGAAAAACCAAGTCCAGGTGAGTATCAACCAACTGCTGCAAGCCGGAGATAATAACTACGGTTCCGTTTATTTAACCGGGAGTTGGGAAGATTACTGGAATAATAGTAAAACAACGTCACAGTATTCATTTGGTTATAGCAATTCATTTAGCTGGGTGAGCTATAATCTCTCGTTGCAGCGTGCTTATAACGTCAATGGTGAAGAAGATGACCGTGCGTATATAGGTTTAAGTATTCCGTTTGGTAATCTACCCGGACATGATATTCGCAAAGGAGGGTTCAATAACATGAATGCTTCCATCAGCAGTGATTTTAAAGGGAATTCTCAGGCTGATGTTTCTGCATCGGGTAATTCTGCAGACAACCGCTATAACTATAGTGTGAATGCATCTTCAACATTGTCGGAGTCTCAGGATTTAACTCAGATTGGTGGTTATGGCAGTTACAATAGTGCCTATGGGCCTATAAGCGTGTCTGCTTCTATCAATGATCACAGTGGACAACAAGCTTCATTTGGCAATAGCGGTGGTGTCGTTATTCATTCAGGTGGAATAACCTTTTCACCCGGAAACATAGGCACAACAAGTACGATCGCTTTGGTAAAAGCCAAAGGGGCGAAAGGCGCAAAAATGACCAACGGTGATGGAGAAATCGATGGGCAGGGTTACGCGGTGGTGCCTTATCTTTCGCCATATCGTGAAAATACCATTGGGCTGAATATTGATACTCTGGAAAATGATGTGGCAATTATGAACACCAGTACCACTGCTATTCCGCGTGATGGTGCTGTCGTGCGTGTTGATTTTGCCACTGAAGAGGGGCGCTCGGTACTTCTTGAACTCATTCGTAATGATAAAGGTTTTATTCCGTTGGGGGCTGATGTCTATGATGAAAATAATAATGTTGTAGGTAGCGTGGGCCAGGCGGGACGTGCGTTTGTCAGGGGTATTAATGACGCAGGACGATTAACGATTCGCTGGGGAAACAAGTCTGAAGAACAATGCACAGTAAATTATCAGATCCCTGCGAATGCGCAAACAATCGGTTTAACCACGGTATTAACTAACCAAAGTTGTCATGTGAATTAATAATAGGTAGTTATTTATTATAATCAAGGAGGAGTTCAATGAGGTTAAATTCATCGATAGCAAAATTACTATGTGTTTCATGTGGAATATTATCCAGTAACATTTATGCTACAGATCTGACTGTCAATTTTACTGCGAATATTCGGGAAACTACGTGTGATATGCGCATTACCGGTGGCACGGGAAATAATCAAAATAATACTATTGCCATTGGTAATTCAGGGAAAACATCTTTAGATAAGATATTATCCGGTGACGCCAGCGTTTCGGTTCCCTTTTCACTGGATATCGTGACATGCCCATCGAGCCTGGCAGTAATAAAAACCACTATAACTGGCACTCAATCTGGAATTGTCCCTACATTAATCATCAATGGTATTACAAGTACTGACAAGGCAGATTATCTTGGGGTTTCAGTAGCGAGAGCTTCAGGTGGCGAGGCATTCACTATTAACTCAACGGTAGATGCTAAGCGTTTGGTTTGGACTACCAGTGAAATAGCTGCTAAGAAAGTTAATTTGTTAGCAAAGCTTGTGCCTACGGATGCCACGAAGGTCACAACGGGTGCTTTTAATGCCACTGCAATATTTAACTTCACTTATGAATAATTTTTCTCGCTCAGATCAAGGAGTGCGATCATGAAGAATATAAATCTAAAAATCTATTTCTTATCTCTGTTTGCAAGTCTATTTTCCATATCATCCGCTTACGCTATTACGGGTACGGATAGTGTGACTGCAACATTTACCTCGACTGTAGAAGCGGGGACTTGCAATGCTCAAATAAAGGATAGTGCAGGAGCGGCTACGTCAACTATTTCTTTCGGCGATGTATTTAAATCTGATTTACAGACGAAGGCTCGTGTCGAGAATTTTAAGTTAGCGTTTAGCGGCTGTTCTGGGGTCAAGAGTGCCATGGTGAGTACGCAAATTAGCGGCGGGGGGTGCTCTGGCCTAAATGGCGATGGAACCTCATATCCAAATTATACGGGCACTGCGGCAGCAACTGCCGTTGAGATATGGCGCGGTCTGCCGGACAGCGGTACAGAATTTAGCTGTAAAGATCGTTCCATCCCTCAGGAACTTGCTATTTCTGGAAGTACGCTTGATGTTGCTATGAATGCCAGAATGGTGATTGGGAATGAGCGCTCAATTGACGAGGTTACTGCCGGTACCTTCCAAGTCCCGATTACTTTTGTTATCACTTACAAATAAGGTTTGGTTATGATATCCCACCGGTCTCGTGGAGCTATTTTTAGGTACCTGGCACTATTCATTTTAGCAAGTGGCACCTCTTTAGCGTGCGAGGCTGGTGTGGATATGAATATCAACGCCAACATAATTAATAATACCTGTAATGTGACGGTAGAAAATAATGGCAGTGTGCATTTGCCGACGGTGAGTCGGGATTATTTTTCACCACGCGGCAATCCTCCAGCGCCGTTGTCTCCTACAGATGCTGCAGGTGGGCAACCTTTTAAAATTACAGTTGATGACTGCGTTGACTGGGTTCAGGGTGAGGCAAACCGCCTTCATTTTCAGTTTAAACCCGTTTCGGAACAATTTCCTGCGCAGTCAAAACAAGTCTTTATTAATGAAGCTTCCCCTTCGTCAGGCGGTGCGGAGAACGTTGGTGTTGTCATTTTCTCTGCGCTGACAAATACCAATGTCTTGAAGAGCGATGGTAGTTCCGATGTTATTTATGACGTGCAGGATCAAACATCTTCAGAGTATTTAACAGATTATCTCTTTTATGCCCGTTACCAGAATACGGGAGTCGTTTCAGCTGGAAGAGTGGCTTCGAATATTATGGTGAGTGTAATTTATGATTAACCTGCAATGTCTGAAAATTCTACCCGTGGGTAGAATGTTACTGCTGATAATGTCTTCATTTTATATCTTATGCAGTACGCCAGCTATCGCTGCAACATTTTGTCAATTTGAATCGCCTTATTCAGTGACAATACCTTCGGCGGCTATTTCTGTATATCAGTTTGCAGGTGTCAATAATGCGCCCTATGTGAGACTGACGCCAAGTTGGATATCACTTACTGAGACTAGTGCTATTAAAACTGACTGTTATAATGGCAGGGGGTATCTGTATTTTAATCAAATATCAGGCAATGCGCAGAATGTTGTCATTAAAGATACCAATACCGGTGACTCAGGTGGTAGTAATAATTATTCAACTTTCTTTAGAACCACTATTCCAGGTATCGTCTATGAGGTGGCCATAATATGTCGCGCCCACAAAAGTAATGGATGCGATGGCGGTATAAGAAACAACCAGACTTTGCCACTTGGAGCAACTAATAACTGGGGGCATCTCGGCAGCGAATCGTACCCATGGGATAGAGATAGTCAAACCTATGGAATTTACATGAGGATTTATCAAACTCCTGACTACAAATGGGCTCCAGGCCAGACGGTTGCGCATCCAATAGCAGGAAGATTAACGACGTTACAAATGAGTGATTTTAATACGGACGTGCTTACTAATAGTGCAATTAGTATTAATCTTCTAAACAGTTTTCCTACCTGTAGCACTGCGGTTGTCGCGGGTACCAACGTTAGCGGAAATACACTAGCGCTTGGTGAATATGATATGGATGACTTGAATAGAAAGGACCCCGTACCTTTTTCACTTAAAATGACTCAGTGCGTGGGTACAAAAGTTAAGGTCAAACTTAATACTAATTCCAGGGAAGATAGCAGCCAGTTATTAAAAAATACCACGACGACTTCCAGTGGTAGCACCGGCGTAGCATTACGAATTAAGAACGGCAGTTCAACGGTCGTCCCGGATGGCTCTTCTACCTTTAGTGTATCAATGACTGGCTCAACGACTATAAATCTGACCGCACAATTAGAGAAAAATGGTAAATCTACCCGACCGGGTTCTTTTACCTCGCAGGCTGTTTTTACTATCTCCTATGAATAAAATTATCTCCCGGCAGGTTGCCTGCCGGGAGATAATGGTTTATTTAACGTCCGGCAAAGCGTAAGCGACGATGTAATCGCCCATCTTCGTCCCGAAGGATCCGTGGCCACCTGCAGAAATCACCACGTACTGCTTGCCATTCACTTCATAGGTCATCGGCGTTGCCTGGCCACCGGCTGGCAGACGCGCTTCCCACAGTTTTTCACCGTTGCTCATGTTATAAGCACGCAGGTAGTTATCTGCGGTTGCGCCAATGAACAACACATTCCCGGCGGTAGAAATTGGGCCGCCCAGCATTGGCATCCCCATTTTAAACGGCAGCGGAAGCGGCGAACTGTCACGCACTGTCCCGATACGTTTTTTCCACACCACTTCGTTGGTTTTCAAATCTACCGCAGAGATGTAACCCCAGGCCGGTTGCTTACACGGCAAGCCGAACGGAGAAAGGAACGGGTTCAGCGTCACGCCAAATGGTACGCCGTACTGCGGCTGAATGCCGGATTCAGAACCACTGCCTTTAGCATCTTTTGGCGGCTCCATCGGGTTACCTGGCCCGCGTGGCATCAGTTTAGAAACAAACGGCAGTGCCATTGGGTTGGCAATCGCCACCTGACGGTTAGGGTCGACTGAAATCCCACCCCATTCGAACATCCCCAGGTTCCCCGGGAACACCAGCGTGCCTTGCTCAGAAGGCGGCGTGAAGATGCCTTCATAACGTAGGTTGTGGAAGATAATGCGGCAGACCATTTGATCGTAAAGGGTCGCACCCCACATATCGGCACCGCTCAGGTCTTTCTTCGGACGGAAACTCAAATCCGAGAATGGCTGAGTTGGCGTCACGTAGTCACCTTTCGCCGCACCTTGTGGAACTGGTTTTTCCGGAGCCGGAACAACCAGTTTACCGTCACGACGGTCGAGCACAAAGATGTTGCCGGTTTTCGCAGGCGCGTAGATAACCGGAACGGTTTCGCCTTTAACGGTAATATCGGCAAGCGTTGGCTGCGACGGCATGTCCATATCCCACAGGTCGTGGTGCACCGTTTGATAAGACCACACCAGTTTGCCGGTGGTCGCGTTCAGCGCCACGATGCTGCTGGCAAAACGCTCTTGTTCCGGTGTGCGGTTGCCACCCCAAATATCTGGCGTGGTGACACCCATCGGCAGATACACTAAATCCAGCTTCGCGTCATAGGCCGCAGGTGCCCAGGAGTTCGGCGAGTTAAGGCTGAAATGGTGCTCGTCGCCTGGAATTGTATTCGGGTCTTTGGCTCCCGGATCGAATGCCCACAGCAGTTTGCCGCTGTTGACATCAAAACCACGGATCACGCCAGACGGCTCGCGAGTGGAGTAGTTATCGGTCACTGCACCGGCAATCACGATCACTTTATCGGTGATAATCGGTGGTGATGTCGGTTCATACATCCCTGGAGTGGTCACCGGCATGTTGGTTTGCAGGTTCAGAATGCCTTTGTTAGCAAAGCTTTCGCAAAGCTGGCCGTTATCGGCATTAATCGCAAACAGACGGCCATCATTCACTGGAAGAATGATTCGACGAGGGCAGTCAGAAACCACATCCGCACTCGCGTTATCAGCCGTTGCTTCGTGGTAAGAAACACCACGGCAGGTCACATGCTGGAACGAAGGATTGGTATCCAGACGCGGATCGAATTTCCACTTCTGCTTACCGGTTGCCGCATCCAGCGCGAACAGTTGCTGGTGAGCGGTACACAGGTACAGCGTATCGCGGACTTTAATCGGGGTGACTTCGTTAGTGATTTCACCAGGATCGGTTGGGCGCTTCACATCGCCAGTCTGGAAAGTCCACGCTTCTTTAAGTTGACCGACATTTTTATCGTTGATCTGTTTTAGAGGAGAGTAGCGCTGTCCTTCCTGATTGCGGCCATATGCAGGCCAGTCGGCATCAGGAATTGCGGAACTTGCTGCCACAGGAGCCTGCGCATCCGCACTGAGCGTACCGTTGATTTCTTGGGGATCGTTAAACACGGCCCAGGCCAATACCACCACGGTAATCGCCAGCACAGCGCCAAGTGCTGCTGCGGCACCCGAAGAAGGCAGAGTCAGATGACGATAAACGAACGGCAGCAGCAGCCATACGCCGAAGAAGAACAGTACGTCTAAACGTGGTGTTAATGCCCAGAAGTCGAAACCTACTTCCCAGACACCCCACGCCACGGTGCAAAGCAGTAATGCGGCGTAAATCCCCAGCGCCAGCGCTTTACGTTGCCAAAGTAACACTGCGGTGATTAACATCACCACCCCGGCAATCGGGTAATACCATGACCCACCAATTGCCACTAACCATATCCCGCCAATGAGTAAATACAGCCCAGTTAATACCGCAAACAGGACTGTTAAGGTTGCGATGACTCGCGAACCGGAGTTATTTGTTTTCACAATTATCACGCTCTTAAAAATTTGATAGCAATTCATTATAGTTATTAACAAACGTGATATTCATCACATAAATGGCTTTTTTACTGATAGCGCATGCGAATGTGTTTTGCTGGTATACTGCTGGCCTGAATATTTTGTGTTGGTTGAAATTTAATCGACATCGAATGATTTATTTTTAAATCATATGGTTATAACTATGAAACATACTGTTGAAGTGATGATCCCCGAAGCGGAGATCAAAGCCCGTATCGCTGAATTGGGTCGTGAGATCACTGAACATTATCGTGATAGCGGTAGTGATATGGTGCTGGTTGGCTTGCTGCGTGGCTCATTTATGTTTATGGCTGACTTGTGCCGTGAAGTTCAAGTGCCCCACGAAGTCGATTTTATGACCGCATCCAGTTATGGCAGCGGCATGTCCACCACCCGCGATGTGAAAATCCTCAAAGACCTCGATGAAGATATTCGCGGCAAAGACGTGCTGATCGTCGAAGATATTATCGATTCTGGTAATACGCTGAGCAAAGTGCGCGAAATTCTGAGCCTGCGTGAGCCAAAATCACTGGCCATTTGTACGCTGCTGGATAAACCAGAGCGCCGCGAAGTGGACGTGAACGTGGAGTGGGTTGGTTTCGCCATTCCTGACGAGTTCGTGGTGGGTTATGGCATTGACTACGCTCAGCGTTATCGCCATCTGCCATACGTCGGTAAAGTGGTTTTGTTAGACGAATAAGTTGAGCAAACGCCCAATCACCGATAAATAAAAAGGGCCTTTAAGGCCCTTTTTGCTATCTGAGTTACTGCGAAGGTGTTCTATTCTTGTGGCTGCGATGGGAGTTTTGCAGATTCGAAATCCCGCTGCGGTAACCTTTTTCCAGCGATTCACGGCTAGTGGCGGTGACTTCTAAATCGCGCAGGCGACCATCATGAATCCCGTAAGCCCAGCCATGTACTGTGACTTTCTGCCCGCGTTTCCATGCTGATTGCATAATGGTGGAATGGCCGAGGTTATAAACCTGTTCCATGACATTCAGCTCGCAAAGCGTATCCAGACGTTGCTCTGGTGGGAGTTCTCCCAACAGCGAACTATGCTTGAACCAGATATCGCGGATGTGCAGCAGCCAGTTGTTGATAAGCCCTAAATCTGGGTTCTCAACCGCTGCTTGTACGCCGCCGCATCCGTAGTGGCCGCAAATAATAATGTGTTCAACTTCAAGAACATCAACGGCGTACTGCACTACAGAAAGGCAATTTAGATCCGTATGAATGACCAGGTTTGCCACGTTACGGTGAACAAATAATTCGCCAGGCTCAAGGCCGGTCAGACGCTCAGCGGGTACGCGACTATCAGAACAGCCGATCCACAAGAAGCGCGGTTTTTGGGCCTGAGACAAACGTTCAAAAAAGCCCGGGTCTTCGTCCTCCATCAGTTTTGACCAGACCTGGTTATTGCTGATGAGGGTATCAATGTCTTTCATGGAGGTTAACAACCTGTAACGGAAGAAGTGCGTTGAGGTAATATAGGGCAACTGAAATAATTTTTAAACGGCATAATTTTTTTTGTACCGGACAAGGTAACCGTATATCCATGACTATTGCATTAGAGCTGGAACAGTTAACGAAAACCTATCCCGGCGGTGTTCAGGCGCTGCGCGGCATAGATCTTCGTGTTGAAGCAGGGGATTTTTACGCTCTGCTGGGGCCGAACGGCGCAGGAAAATCCACCACCATCGGGATTATTAGCTCGCTGGTAAATAAAACCTCTGGCCGGGTGCGTGTGTTTGGATACGACCTGGAAAAAGACGTGGTTAACGCTAAACGTCAGCTCGGGTTGGTGCCGCAGGAATTTAACTTCAACCCGTTTGAAACCGTGCAGCAAATTGTCGTTCATCAGGCGGGCTATTATGGTGTTGAACGAGCTGATGCCATCGCACGTAGCGAAAAGTACCTGAAACAGCTCGATCTGTGGGAAAAACGCAACGAACGTGCGCGTATGTTATCTGGTGGCATGAAGCGCCGTTTAATGATTGCCCGTGCCTTAATGCACGAACCAAAATTGCTGATCCTTGATGAACCCACCGCGGGCGTCGACATCGAGCTGCGCCGTTCTATGTGGGGTTTCCTGAAGGATTTAAACGACAAAGGCACTACTATCATTTTGACCACTCACTATCTTGAAGAAGCAGAAATGCTCTGCCGCAACATCGGTATTATTCAAAATGGCGAGTTGGTTGAAAATACCTCCATGAAATCACTGCTTTCAAAGCTGAAGTCAGAAACGTTTATCCTCGATCTTGCGCCTAAAAGCCCACTTCCGCAGCTGGATGGTTACCAATATCGCCTGGTTGATACTTCCACCCTGGAAGTAGAAGTGCTGCGCGAACAGGGAATCAACAGCGTGTTTAGCCAGTTAAGTTCTCAAGGGGTTCAGGTACTAAGTATGCGTAACAAAGCTAACCGTCTTGAAGAGCTGTTTGTCACGCTGGTTAACGGTCATAAAGGAGACCAGGCATGATGCATCTCTATTGGGTGGCGTTAAAAAGTATCTGGACCAAAGAAGTCCACCGTTTCACGCGTATCTGGATACAAACTCTCGTCCCACCGGTCATCACTATGACCTTGTATTTCATCATTTTTGGTAATTTGATTGGCTCGCAAATCGGCTCAATGCATGGTTTTACCTACATGCAGTTCATCGTGCCGGGTTTGATCATGATGGCGGTGATCACCAACTCTTATGCCAACGTTGCTTCCTCTTTCTTTAGCGCTAAATTCCAGCGCAACATTGAAGAACTACTGGTGGCGCCGGTGCCGACGCATATTATTATCGCCGGTTATGTTGGTGGTGGTGTGGCGCGTGGCTTGTGTGTTGGTATTCTGGTTACCGCTGTGTCGCTGTTCTTTGTGCCGTTCCAGGTGCATTCATGGCTGTTTGTTGCGTTAACTCTGCTGTTGACGGCGATTCTGTTCTCGCTGGCCGGTTTGTTGAACGCGGTGTTTGCTAAAACATTTGACGATATCAGTCTGATCCCAACCTTCGTGCTGACCCCGCTGACCTATTTAGGTGGCGTGTTTTACTCTCTTTCATTGCTGCCTCCATTCTGGAAAGCGCTGTCTCACCTTAACCCGGTGGTGTATATGATCAGCGGCTTCCGTTATGGTTTCCTCGGCATTAACGATGTCCCGTTGCTGTTTACCGTAGCCGTGCTGGTGGGCTTTATTCTGGCCTTCTACATTCTGTGCTGGTATCTGATTCAGCGTGGCCGTGGTCTACGTAGCTAAGAGACTGATGACAAAGCTCTTTCGTAGGTCGGATAAGCGATAGCGTCATCCGACACCACTGGCGTAAATGGTGGATGGCGCTATCGCTTATCCACCCTACAAAACCTGTTCTGTGACCTTTGTCAGCAATCTTACCTCCCCGCAAGGGGAGGTAAACATCCTTCTTTCTTACCCAGTTTTGATTAGCATCAGGGTGCTTATTTTTCGCTCTGGCACACTGTCGCTCCGCAAAAAGGAGAAGGCCATGTTGGGTTGGGTTATTGCCGGTCATGACTATTATGCTCAGGATATGCTCGATGCGATTGAGCGACGTTTTGGCCCACAGCCGCAATGCTGTGCGGTAAATTACTGGCAAGGGCTTAGCACCAATATGCTCAGCCGTATGATGTGTGATGCGTTGTACAATTGTGATTCTGGTGATGGCGTGATCTTTCTGACGGATATTACTGGCGCGGCTCCTTACCGTACTGCGGCACTGATTAGCCACCAGCATCCCCATTGTGAAGTGATTTCAGGCGTCACACTGCCGCTGCTGTTTGCGATGCGTGCGCACCGTGAAACACAAACTGGCGAAGCATTCCGTGAACTTATTGTTGAGCATGGCGGGGGCGACGTCACCAGCCTTTGGCATCAGCAGCAGAAAAACCCACCGTTTGTGTTACTCCACCAATATTGAGCGGAAAGGTTGGTATTGAGTGGACTTTTGTTAGAATAACCGCTTCTTCTCGCCATTGAGACACCCAGTGTTATCAAACTTGTTATGCTAACTCGCCTTTTCTTTACCGTGCTGATGCTGATTGGTGGCAGTAGCGCCAATGCCAGCCTGCTCAGTAGCCATCACACTCCCGCGCAATATATGCAAACCACAGAAGATGCTGATATTTGGGCACAGGTGGGGGATAAAGTCATTTCTGTCGGTAACATTCAGGAAGGGCAAATCCTGGCCGTAGTGCCTACTGCGGCAGATTATTACGAGTTCAATTTTGGTTTTGGCACCGGGTTTATTGATAAAACACACCTTGAATCGGTAGCAGGAAAACAACGTGTTGAAGACCGTCTGGGTGATTTGCACAAACCGTTGAGCAACCAGAATCTGGTCACCTTCCGCGATATCACGGTATATAACGCACCGAGCAGCGGTAGTGCTCAGTTCGGTACGCTGGCAGACAATTTGCGTTACCCGATTATTGCCAGCTTAAAAGACCACCTCAATCAAACTTGGTATCAAATCCGCATTGGTAACCGCCTCGGGTATGTCAGCAGCCTTGATGCGCAGCCCGATAACGGCATTCCGGTGCTGACTTATCACCATATTTTGCGTGATGAAGAGAACACTCGCTTCCGTCATACCTCAACCACGACTTCGGTGGTGGCCTTCAACAACCAGATGACCTGGCTGCGCGATATGGGCTATACCACGCTGACGATGTATCAACTTGAAGGTTATGTGCGTAACCGGATGAATATGCCAGCACGTGCGGTGGTGATTACCTTTGATGACGGACTGAAATCGGTTTATCGCTATGCATACCCAATTCTCAAACAGTACGGTTTTAAGGCAACCTCATTTATCATTTCGTCACGTATTAAAGCGCACCCGCAACTCTGGAACCCGAAGGCACTGCAATTTATGAGTATTTCGGAATTGCAGGCCAGCCAGGATGTGTTTGATGTTCAGTCGCATACCCATTTCCTGCATCGCGTTGACGCTAATCGCCAGCCGACACTGTTACGTCGTAGCTATCGTAATATCCTGCTTGATTTTGAACACTCAAGACGCGCCCTTGCGCAGTTTAATCCGCATGTTTTGTACCTCTCGTATCCGTTTGGTGGATATAACGATAAGGCTGTGAAAGCGGCGAACGATGCGGGATTCCATATGGCGGTGACAACGGTGCGTGGGAAGGTGAAGCCGGGGGATAATCCGTTTTTGCTAAAACGGCTATATATTTTGCGGACGGATTCGCTGGAAACGATGTCGCGGTTGATTAGTAACCAGCCGCAGTCTTGAAAGGAATAATGGTTTTGTAGGGTGGATAAGCGAAAGCGTCATCCACCAAATGCGTCAATTATGTCGGGTGACGCTTCGCTTACCCGACCTACAAATCCTTAATGATTACGCTACCTGCACCGGCACAGCTTTCGCGAGGCGCTTCATTTCGTTGTCGCCATCGAAATAAGCTACCTTCGGTTGCCAGCTACGAGCTTGCTCATCTGGCATCGTCACATAAGTGGCGATAATCAGAATGTCGTCAACATCAGCACAGTGCGCGGCGGCACCATTAACGGAAATGATTTTGGAACCCCGTTCGCCAGCAATTGCGTAAGTTGAAAAACGCTTACCGTTGGTGACGTTATAAATATCAATGGCTTCATATTCCAGAATGCCAGCCGCCTCAAGGAAGTCCTGATCGATGGCGCAGGAACCTTCATAGTGCAAATCCGCCTGCGTCACTTTGACACGGTGAAGTTTGCCTTGCAGCATGGTGCGTATCATAGCTTAAACCTTCGTCACTATTGGGTTGCTTAAGCGGCAAACTCAGAGCTTGCCGCCGGAATTGAGTTGGGCAGTATTGCCCGATTTTGCCAGGCTGTCTACTGTGTGAGCTCGACCTGAACATTATCGATTAAACGCGCCTGGCCAAGCCATGCAGCCATTAACACGACAGCACGTTTGCTCTCAGCATCCAGCTCCAGCAAGCTATCCGCATCGCGGATTTGCAGGTCGTCTGAACGGAAACCTTTTTCATTCAGCTCGGTCGCGGCAATCGCTAACATTTCTTCAGTATCACGCTCGCCAGCACGCAGCTTATCGGCCAGAGACTGCATCACTTTATGCAGACCCGGTGCGATTTTGCGTTGTTCTGCACTCAGATAACCATTGCGTGAACTCAGCGCCAGGCCATCTTTCGCACGCACCGTTGGCACGCCAACTATCTCGATGTCGTAACCCATGTCCGCCACCATCTTGCGAATTAACGCCAGCTGCTGGAAGTCTTTCTCACCAAAGCAGGCGATGTCAGGTTGCACCATGTTAAACAGCTTGCTGACGATGGTAGAAACACCACGGAAATGCCCTGGACGGCTGGCACCTTCAAGCATGCTTGACAGCCCAGGCACTTCGACGAAGGTCTGGGAATCCAGGCCTTTCGGGAAAATATCGCCAGGTGCCGGCGCAAATACCAAATCCACTTTGCGGCGGTTTAGCTTCTCGCAATCTTCCTGCAACGTACGTGGATAGCGCGTTAAGTCATCCGGGCGGTCAAACTGCATCGGATTCACAAAAATGGTGGTGATAACGACATCGGCGCGGCTTTTCGCATCGTCGACCAGCTTCATATGCCCGTCATGCAGGTTGCCCATGGTCGGAACCAATGCGATGCGTTTACCTTCCTGGCGCCAACGGCGAATCTGCTGACGTAACAGCGGTATCGTTTCGATAATCAACACAACCCTTCTCCTGTCAGTGGAAACTATGTTCTTCACCTGGATAGGTGCCGGACTCAACTTCGTTGATGTACAGACGCACCGCAGCACGCATGTCGCCGGTTCCGGTGAGGAAGTTTTTAGCGAATTTTGGAATGTGACCGCCGGTAATACCGAAGGCATCGTGCATCACCAGAATTTGCCCGTCAGTGACATTGCCCGCGCCAATACCAATAACCGGGATCGTCAGCGCGTCGGTAATGCGTTTTGCCAGCACAACCGGTACGCATTCCAGTACTAACAATTGAGCGCCTGCGGCTTCGAGCGCCAAGGCATCGTCAAACAACGTTTGTGCGGCAGCTTCATCACGGCCCTGGATTTTATAACCACCAAAGATGTTCACGGATTGCGGCGTCAGGCCCAAATGCCCGCAGACCGGCACGGCACGTTCGGTCAGCATTTTGACGGTTTCGACCAGCCAGCGACCGCCTTCGATTTTGACCATGTTGGCACCAGCGCGCATCACTTCAGCGGAGTTAGCAAAAGCTTGTTCCGGGGTGGCATAAGCCATAAACGGCAGGTCTGCCAGCAACAGGCAATTCGGCGCGCCACGGCGTACTGCACGAGTGTGGTAGGCAATATCTTCTACGGTGACTGGCAGCGTGGAGTCGTGGCCTTGAACGGTCATCCCTAATGAATCGCCAACCAGCATCACGCCAATGCCTTCTTCGGCAAACAGTTTGGCAAAGCTGAAATCGTAAGCGGTGATGGTGGCGAACTTGCGTTGAGCCTGTTTCCATTGGCGCAACTGAGACATAGTGATTGGTTTCATGGCAGTCCCGGTGAGGAATGATATTGATTAAATGAACGCGTCCGTGGTTACCAAAAAGTAATCCCATCCTGGGAGAGGTTTTCTAAAACTTTCGCGACTGGCAGGCCTTCGGGGAACGCACAGTCAGGCGCAATTTCCAGCAATGGAACCAACATAAAAGCGCGGTTTTTCATATCGTAATGCGGCACTGTCAGCGTTGATGTGGCAATAGTCAGATTACCGAACAGCATCATGTCGAGATCAAGCGTGCGTGGCCCCCAGCGTTCAGCTTTGCGCACTCGTCCGTGTTCCAGCTCTATACGTTGAGTATGGGCCAGTAATGTTTCGGGAGACAGTTCAGTTTCCAGTGCGACAGCAGCATTCAGGTAATCGGGTTGGTCTTGCGGGCCGAGCGGCGGGGTGCGATAGAAAGAGGAGATGGCAACCACCCGGCTTTGCGGGATGGCTGCAATGGCGTCGAGCGCATGAGTCACTTGCTCAAGCGGCGACGCCTGGTTGCTGCCTAGCGCGATATACGCAAGCGTCATGCACTTCCACCGCTGCGTGGTGCACGCTTGCGCGGGCGACGATGACGGCGGCGTACCGCAGGTTCATCACCTAACACATCAAGCATATCTTTTTGCGCCGGTGGAGCAGCCACCTGGAATTCACCCCACCATTTGGTCAGGCGTTGTAATTCCTGGTTGTTTTCCACTTCAGCACGCAGTGCCAACAAATCATACGCCGCGCGGAACTTAGGATGCTCCATCAGCTTCCATGCGCGTTTGCCCTGGCGGCGTGACAGACGAAGCTGCAAGCCCCAGATATCACGAACCAGCGTGGTAATGCGTTTTGGAATCGCCAGCGCACGGCAGGCTTCATCAAGCACTTCGTTCATTGCTAATGCGAAGGCGTCCATATAGGCAAGGCCGCTTTCCTGAGTCAGCTTTTGAGCCATCTCCAGTTGCGGATACCAGAAAATGGCGGAGAACAAGAAGGCCGGATTAACGCGCATATCGTTATGAATGCGGTTATCGGTATTCTTCAGCACCTGAGTGATCATGCGCTCCATCGGGCTGTCACCTTGTTCGGTGAAGTAGCGAGTGATGGTCGGGAATAACGGCTGGAACAGCTGATATTCACGCAGCAATTCGTAAGTGTCATATCCATGGCCGGCTTGCAGAAGTTTCAGCGATTCTTCAAACAAACGGGCTGGAGGGACATCATTAATCAAGGTGGCTAAACGCGGAATAGGCTCGCCAGTTTCCGGGCTAATCGTCATATTCAGTTTGGCAGCAAAGCGCACCGCACGCAGCATGCGCACCGGGTCTTCGCGATAGCGCGTTTCAGGATCGCCGATTAAACGGATAACGCCATTGCGTAAATCACGCAGGCCACCAACATAATCGCGAACTGAGAAATCAGCCACGCTGTAATAGAGGCTGTTGATGGTGAAATCACGGCGCTGAGCATCTTCTTCGATTGAACCAAAGATGTTATCGCGCAACAGCATGCCGTTCTGGCCAGTCTGGGAAGTCTGTTTATCAGACTTTTGCTCTTCGTGGTGACCACGGAAAGTGGCAACTTCGATGATTTCCGGCCCAAACATCACATGAGCCAAGCGGAAGCGACGGCCAACCAGGCGGCAATTGCGGAACAGTTTACGCACTTGATCCGGTGTGGCGCTGGTAGTGACATCAAAGTCTTTCGGCTGTTTGCCGAGCAACAGGTCACGGACACCGCCACCCACGAGGTAAGCCTCGTAGCCTGCTTTGTTCAGACGATAGAGTACCTTGAGGGCATTTTCACTGATATCTTTGCGGGACAGAGCGTGCTGGTCACGCGGAATCACCGTGATTTGCGGGAGATCTTCATTCTCCTCGACCACGACGTCATCGCGGTTAAGCACCTTGCGGCAAAAATTAGCGACTCGGGTAAAAATAGTACACCTCGGCAGTGTCAATCATAGGGACAAAAAAAACAGCGGCTAATCATAGCTCAGTGTGCGGCATTTGAGAATGATGTATTCACGAAGAGCCTGGCACAACAGCCGGCAGCGACCAATTTTGCACCGCCAGACGGAGTAATTCGCTCAGCTTCAAATCTTGCCAGCCAGCAATTATTGGTTGGTTCAAAAACGTCAGCGCGGCATGAATAACCGGACGCGGATCGCCCTGAGCCAGGGCTGGCGCGTGATTTTGCTTCGATAACTTGGCGCCATTTTCGTTGAGTACCAGCGGTAAATGAACGTAATCAGGTACTGTCCAGCCAAACTGTTGATACAGAGAAATTTGTCGCACCGTAGGCTCAATTAAATCTGCACCGCGGACAATTTCGCTTACGCCCTGATAATTATCGTCCACTACTACAGCAAGATTATAGGCAAATAACCCATCGCGGCGGTGAATGATAAAATCTTCGCGCGCCAGATTTTCATCGGCAATTAGCTTCCCGCGTAGCTTATCTTCAAAGCTTAATACCGGATGATGCTGTACAAATCGTAGTGCCGCATTTTCTGGCCCATGATTCAGGGTGCGGCAATGGCCATCGTAGTAACCGCCAATTTGCTGAATACGGCTGCGGGTGCAAGTGCAGTAATAACTCAAACCTTGTTGTTGCAAGAAAGAGAGTGCTTCACGATAGGCTTCGTGCCGTTGGGATTGCCACAAAACCTCACCATCCCAGTGCAAACCGTAATGTTCTAATTGTTGCAATATCGTTGTGGCAGCGCCAGGAACTTCACGAGGCGGGTCGATATCTTCAATACGCACCAGCCAAAGGCCGCGTTGCGCGCGTGCTTGTAGGTAGCTGCCTAGTGCGGCAATCAGCGAACCAAAGTGGAGTTCACCTGAAGGCGAAGGGGCAAAGCGGCCAATGTAGCGAGATGTGGTCATCAGTTTTGTGACAGGTCAGAAATGAATAAGGCGGGAGAGTCTCCCGCCTTTGAAAGTATACCCGTCATACTTCAAGTTGCAGGTGCGTTGGCTGCACCCGTTCGCCCCGGTCACATAGCTATCTATGCTCCTGGGGACTTACGGTCTGGTCGCCTTCCTGCAACGCGAATTATTTTGGGTACGTGCTGAAATTGCGGGCTGTTAGCCAGCCATTTGTTTTTCGCGAATTTCTGCCAACGTTTTACAGTCAATGCACAAATCAGCTGTCGGGCGAGCTTCGAGACGGCGGATGCCGATTTCAACGCCACAAGATTCGCAGTAGCCGAAATCTTCGTCTTCTACTTTCTTAAGGGTCTTCTCGATTTTCTTGATCAGTTTACGTTCCCTGTCACGGTTACGCAGTTCGAGGCTGAATTCTTCTTCCTGGGCTGCACGGTCTACCGGGTCCGGGAAGTTTGCTGCTTCATCCTGCATATGCGTCACCGTGCGATCAACTTCATCCATAAGTTGGCTACGCCAGGCTTCAAGAATTAGCTTGAAGTGCGACAGCTGGGCTTCGTTCATATATTCTTCGCCCGCTTTCTCCTGATATGGCTCCACCCCAGCGATGGCGAGGATACTCAGGGACGATGTTTTACGCTTTTGCCCTTCTTGCATGTTGTTTCTCCTTAACACGCACTATCGGTCCCCTGGTAGGGGGAAAATCAGGCCGCTATAAATAGCAGATGCTTTTCAGGATGGCAATTATATAAATTCCTCTCTTGACAAGCCTGTGAAGAAAAGCGTATTTACGCGAGCCACCAGCATACAAAACAGACAAACGTTAACTGCTCTTTTATTAAGTAAAAATTATAGAAGGACAGGCAACGGCGAGGTTAGAGTCAGGCCTTTGTCCGAAAGTTCGGCCTTCCAGGCAATAATTTCTACTCCACACTGTTGCGCCTCGGATAACAATTGCGCGTATTTTGCATCGATGTGGCGTGCCGGGGAGACTTGAGTAATAGCCGAATGCAACACTGTAAACAGCAGCACCGCGCGTTCGCCCTGCAAAACCACGTTCATCAATTCCCGTAAATGCTTCTGGCCACGCAGGCTTACTGCATCCGGGAAATAGCCACAACCTTGTTGTGATAACGTGACTGATTTCACTTCAATATAGCAGTTAACTTTGCAACCTGCCTGCAACATAAAATCAATACGGCTGCGTTCGGCGCCGTACTTTACTTCGCTTTTAATTGTGCTGTAACCGGTTAATTCCGAAATAATTTCTTTTTCTAACGCTTCTTTAGCCACGGCATTCGCCCGCAGGGTATTTACGCAAATAAACTCCCCGTTCTGTGTCTGCGTCATTTCCCATGTGTGAGGGTATTTGCGCGTCGGGTTATCCGAAGTGGAATACCAGACGGTGTCGCCAGGTGTGGCACAACCGGTCATTGCGCCGGTATTTGGGCAATGAAGCGTTAGCTCTTCACCGGAAGGTGTGATGACATCAGCCAGAAAACGTTTGTAGCGTTTGATTAACGTGGCCTGCTGCAACGGCGGAGAAAATTCCATTCACTCTTCCTTATTACTTAATGTCCAGCGTTGTAATTCCAGGTAACGCGTTCGCCCTTGTTTAAAAACAGACTCATACAACACAAATTCTTCAACCGGATATTGCCAGCGGAAATTAGGGGGCGGAATAGAGACTGCACGCGAAGTGTTACGATAAATCGTGATATGTGGATGAAACGGCTGCGGGCTTTGGTAACAGCCGCTGCGCGCTGCCTGGGAGCGTAACATATTTGCCAGTTGAATCAGCCCCAAAGGCGCATGGCGCGGGCCAATCCACACCACATTCGAGCGCAGCCACTGCCCGGCATCATCAATGGTCAGGGTAAAACCGCGCTGGCGAATACGTCCGGCTAACTGGCTGAGTGCTTTTTGCTTTTCAGCGCTGATATCACCCAAAAAGGCCAGCGTCAGGTGCAGGTTTGCCGCAGCAACCGGGCGACCAGCATCTTCAGGAAACTGCGTGGCGCGCCACTGGATAATCTGTTTTTGTACCTCTGCAGGTAATTCGAGGGCAAAGAACAGACGGCGAGTTTCAGCCATTGTGGGTCTCTCGGTAATGGTGGATTCTCGGGTATAGATTCATGTGATGCTACACTAGCGAACTTTGCATCATACCCTTTTGGAGCCGTTTGTGTCGTCATTACCGGTTGCTGCCGTGCTGCCCGATATTCTTAGCGCATTGAAAAACGCGCCGCAGGTTTTACTGAGTGCGCCGACAGGTGCCGGTAAATCGACGTGGCTGCCGTTGCAGATTTTACAGCAGGCCAATTTAGGCGGTCGAATTCTGTTGCTGGAGCCACGCCGCCTGGCGGCACGGAACGTCGCACAGCGCCTTGCAGAATTATTAGGCGAAAAACCGGGTGAAACCGTCGGTTACCGAATGCGTGCCGAAACCTGCGTCGGGCCAAATACCCAACTCGAAGTGGTCACCGAGGGCATTCTGACACGCATGATCCAGCACGATCCTGAGCTGGAAGGCGTGACGCTGGTGATCCTCGATGAATTTCACGAACGCAGCCTGCAAGCCGACCTGGCGCTGGCATTATTACTTGATGTGCAGCAAGGGCTACGCGACGATCTCAAACTGCTGATTATGTCGGCAACGCTGGATAATTCGCGCCTCCAGCAGTGTTTGCCTGACGCGCCGGTTATCAGTTCTCAAGGGCGCGCATTTCCTGTGGAACGCCGTTACAGCCCGCTTTCCACAAACCTTCGTGTTGATGAAGCGGTGGCGATTGCCGTGGCGAATTTGCTGCGTGAAGAATCTGGATCGCTGCTGCTGTTTTTACCGGGCGTGGGGGAAATCCAGCGAGTTGGGCAGCAACTGCAAGAGCGCGTGGCGAGCGACGTTCAGCTTTGCCCGTTATACGGCGCATTACCGTTGAGCGAACAGCGTAAAGCGATTTTACCGGCGGCAAACGGCATGCGCAAAGTGGTGCTGGCGACCAACATTGCCGAAACCAGTCTCACCATCGAAGGCATTCGCCTGGTGGTGGATACCGCGCAAGAACGGGTGGCGCGCTTTGATGTGCGCACTGGCTTAACGCGGCTTATCACACAGCGCATTAGCCAGGCGTCGATGATCCAACGCGCCGGGCGAGCGGGGCGTCTGGAGGCGGGGATCTGCCTGCATCTGACCAGCGCTGAACAGGCAGAACGCGCAGCTGCACAAAGCGAGCCGGAAATCCTGCAAAGCGATCTCTCCGGTTTGTTACTCGATTTGCTGCAATGGGGATGTCAGGACCCTCAGCAACTGACCTGGCTTGATACGCCGCCTGCTGTCAATCTTGCCGCTGCGCGTACATTGCTACGCCAGCTTAATGCGCTGGATGAACAACACCGGCTCACGCCCATTGGCCAAAAAATGGCGAATCTCGGTAACGATCCACGCCTCGCTGCGGTGTTGGTCAACGCCAAAACGCCTGATGAACAAGCTACGGCGGCACGTATTGTCGCGATTCTGGAAGAGCCGCCACGTGGCCAGGACAGTGATTTACGAAACGCGTTTAGCCGCCGCCAGGATAACTGGCAACAACGCAGCGCTCAGTTGCTCAAACGGCTTAATAGCCGTGGTGGAGAAGTGGATTTCGCTCTTGCCGCCCCGTTACTGGCGCAAGCTTTTCCCGACCGTATTGCTCGCCGTCGTGGTCAGGATGGTCGCTACCAGTTAGCCAACGGTATGGGGGCGATGCTTAATCAGGACGATCCTTTAACGCGTTATGAATGGCTGTTAGCACCGTTGTTATTGCAGGGAAGTAACACGCCTGATGCGCGAATCTTGCAGGCTATTCCGCTGGATATTGACGCACTGACGGCGCAATGCCCGATGTTGCTGACGCAAAGCGACTCCGTGGAATGGGACGAAACGCAAGGCACTTTAAAAGCGTTTCGCCGCAGCCAGATTGGCAAGCTAATTCTGAAAGTTCAGCCGCTGGCGAAACCTTCCGAAGACGAATTGCATCAAGCGATGCTCAATGGCATTCGCGAAAAAGGGCTGTCGGTATTGAACTGGTCAGCGCATGCGCAACAGTTTCGTTTGCGCCTGGCATGTGCGGCAAAATGGTTGCCGGAACTTGCCTGGCCTGATGTTTCGGACGATGCTTTGCTGCGTGATTTAGACAGCTGGTTATTACCTGAACTGCATGGTGTACACTCGCTGCGGGCATTAAAAAACATTGATGTCACACGTGCGTTACACAATTTGCTCGACTGGAACGCGCGTGCACGTCTGGATAGTGCGTTGCCAACTCATTACACTGTGCCGACTGGCAGCCAGATAGCCATTCGCTATGATGATGAAAACCCGCCAGTTCTTGCTGTTCGTATGCAGGAAATGTTTGGCGAAGCGCGAACGCCAGTAATTGCTGAAGGCCGAGTGCCACTGGTTCTGGAACTGCTCTCCCCGGCACAGCGGCCACTACAGATAACGCGTGATTTAACCGCTTTCTGGAACGGAGCCTACCGGGAAGTGCAAAAAGAGATGAAAGGACGTTATCCAAAACACGTCTGGCCGGATTCGCCAGCAGACGCGCAGCCCACGCGGCGCACTAAAAAGTACCAATAACTTTGAGAGATTTCCTCTTCCGACCAGAGCGGAAGAAAGGAGAATCAGGCGATGCGCCTTATTTTTGGTGGAGAAAGCAATGGCGGGGAATGACCGCGAACCGATTGGACGTAAAGGTAAACCTTCACGTCCTGTAAAAGAGAAAGTAAGCCGCCGTCGAGTCCGTGAAGAGGAATACGACGCGGATTACGATGATGATTATGACGACGAGGAGCCGATGCCGCCACGCAAAGGAAAAGGCAGCGGCAATGGCCGTCCGCCACGTAAAAAGCGCCGCTGGTTGTGGTTCTTAGTCAAACTGTTTGTTGTCTTTGTCGTGCTGTTCGTGATCTACGGCGTCTATCTTGACCAGAAGATCCGTGCCCGTATTGATGGCAAGGTCTGGCAACTGCCGGCAGCAGTGTATGGCCGTATGGTGAACCTTGAGCCAGACATGCCGTACAGCAAAAAAGAGATGGTCAACCTGCTGGAAGCCACGCAGTACCGTCAGGTGACGAAGATGACGCGTCCTGGTGAGTTTACAGTGCAGGGCAACAGCATCGAAATGATCCGCCGTCCGTTTGATTTCCCTGACAGTAAAGAAGGGCAGATCCGCGCACGTCTGGTGTTTGATAATGATCATTTGGAATCGATTCAGAACATGGATAGTAACCGCAGCTTCGGTTTCTTCCGTCTGGATCCACGTTTGATCACCATGTTGTCTTCACCGAACGGTGAGCAGCGTCTTTTCGTCCCACGCACCGGCTTCCCGGATTTGTTGGTTGATACGCTGATTGCTACCGAAGACCGCCATTTCTATGAACACGATGGCATCAGTTTGTACTCCATCGGTCGTGCGATGCTGGCGAACTTAACCGCGGGTCGCACCGTGCAGGGCGCAAGTACGCTGACGCAACAGTTGGTGAAAAACCTGTTCCTGTCGAGCGAGCGCTCTTACTGGCGTAAAGCGAACGAAGCGTACATGGCGCTGATCATGGACGCCCGTTACGGCAAAGATCGCATCCTTGAGCTGTATCTGAACGAGGTGTATCTCGGCCAGAGCGGCGATAACGAAATTCGCGGTTTCCCGCTGGCGAGCCTGTACTACTTTGGTCGTCCGGTTGAAGAGCTGAGCCTTGACCAGCAAGCGTTGCTGGTGGGCATGGTGAAAGGGGCGTCGATTTACAACCCGTGGCGTAACCCGAAACTGGCGCTGGAACGTCGCAACCTGGTATTGCGCTTGCTGCAAGAGCAGAAGGTGATCGACCAGGAACTTTACGACATGCTGAGCGCCCGTCCTCTGGGTGTGCAACCGCGCGGTGGCGTGATTTCGCCACAGCCTGCTTTTATGCAGATGGTGCGTAACGAGCTTCAGACTAAGCTTGGTGACAAAGTTAAAGACCTGTCTGGGGTGAAGATCTTCACCACGTTTGATTCCGTTTCCCAGGATGCGGCAGAGAAAGCGGTAAGCGAAGGGGTTCCGGTACTGCGTGCCTCTCGTAAGCTCAAAGATCTCGAAGCGGCTATGGTGATTGTTGACCGTTCGACCGGCGAAGTTCGTGCCATGGTCGGCGGGGCAGAAACGCAATTTGCCGGCTTTAACCGTGCGATGCAGGCTCGTCGTTCCATCGGTTCTCTGGCAAAACCAGCGACTTATCTGACGGCGTTAAGCCAGCCGGATTCGTACCGCCTGAATACCTGGATTACCGATGCGCCAATCGCGCTGAAACAGCCAAACGGACAAGTGTGGTCGCCGCAAAACGATGACCGTCGCTACAGTGAGAGCGGTAAGGTCATGTTAGTGGATGCGCTGACGCGTTCGATGAACGTGCCAACCGTAAATCTGGGGATGGCGTTGGGCTTGCCAGCCGTAACCGACACCTGGGTCAAACTCGGCGTGCCGCAGAACCAATTGCATCCGGTTCCGGCTATGTTGCTGGGCGCGCTGAACCTGACGCCAATCGAAGTGGCGCAGGCATTCCAGACCATCGCCAGCGGCGGTAACCGTGCAACGCTTTCTGCATTGCGTTCGGTGATTGCTGAAGACGGCACCGTGCTATATCAAAGCTTCCCGCAGGCGGAACAGGCAGTTCCTCCGCAGGCAGCCTACATGACGCTGTTTACCATGCAGCAGGTTATGGCTCGTGGTACCGGGCGTGCGTTGGGTGGCAAGTATCCGAACCTGCATCTGGCAGGGAAAACGGGTACCACCAACGATAATGTGGATACCTGGTTTGCCGGTATTGATGGCAAAGAAGTGGCGATTACCTGGGTAGGACGTGACAACAACCAGCCAACCAAACTATATGGTGCGAGCGGGGCGATGTCGCTGTATCAACGTTATCTGGCTAACCAGACGCCAATTCCGCTGGTGCTGAACCCACCGGAAGACATTGTTGATATGGGTGTTGATAGCGCGGGTTACTTCCAGTGTGGTGGCGGTGGGGATCGCGTCCTTCCTGTCTGGACGACCAATCCGGATGGATTGTGCCAGCAAAGCCAGCAGGCCGAGCAGACCAATAATCCATTTAATCAGTCGCAGCAGCAGCAGCCTCAACAGCAACAGCAGCAACAACCTCAGCAGCAGCCTGAATCCAGTGATGGTGTTGCCGGTTGGATTAAGGATATGTTCGGCGGGAATTAATTGCTGAACGTCCTTGTGTGCCACCTTTTAGAATAATAATCTAACGGGTGGCATATATTTTTCTTAATTATTTATTTCCTGTCTGCCTCTTGTGAAGAATGCTCTAATGTTTTGTTGAATGCTTAAAATTTCACAGTACAAGACAGGAAAGTCAGATGGACAGCAAAACATTTCAAAAAATAGTATTACCACATCTCACCGAAGCCATGCTTTTTACCCGTTCCAGGTTATCTCTAAAATCATCTAATAAGTTTTATCCAGATAAAAATATGATTGAAAAGTGGATGTTGACGAATCCGCAAAAATATCGGCTGCATACCCTTGGCGGGGACAAGATGCGCAGCGCGGCGGTTTCTGCACAGCGCAAACTCAAGCTATCTTCCAGGCAACTGTACCAAAAAGTTGAAAATGATTACCGCAATGGAGTGCAGAACGCAGGCAATTGTGGGGAAAATGCCCGAATCGCTTTTTGCTATCTCACCGATCGTATTAGCAAGCTTGAACGGAAGGTCGGGTGCCCAATCCTTATATTACAAATTTTCCTTCAACATCCCGTGGATCACTGTCTGGTATTAGTCGGCACACTACCTCGTCGCGGCAGTCGGAAATTAATTGAGAACACATTAATATGTGATCCATGGGCGAAAATCGTTTGCCCAATAGCGCATTACTCCCTCGAATGGAAAATGAAAATGAATAAATGGTCCAATCGTGGGCTTATGGGGAAATGTGTCGAAGGTACGTTTGACCCTTTTTACGATGAATGTTCTCGCGAGAGTATTCGCGTGGGTAAATTTATTATTTTTGAGCAAACCGCTGCTGGGAAAACACTCGCTTCAAAAAATAAACAGCATTATTCATTGATAGACAGAAGCGCGATTTCCTGAACCACTCGCATTAGCCATTCTGTCACGTTGCTGACAGCGTGATCGGGATGTGTCATTCCTGCCTGGTTTTCTGTGTTTGTGAGTCCTTTTTCACTCCTTGCACTTTGTATGGTTATTTTTTATCCCCCTGGTCCCCCAGGGGGTGTGATCCGCTTGCCATGCACTTTCCGTTTCGTCTATTATTCTGCGGCATAATAATAATTCTCGTTTTCGTTATCATTCGTTACTTCATCAGAGATAATACAATGGCGCGCTTAAGAACTGGACAACCAGTCAATACCTCAATTCGCAAACTTGCATTCTTTGTTGCCGCCGCTGTAAGCGGTGTCAGTGCATCAAGTTTTGCAGCAGACAACACAACAGCTAAAGAAGATACCATCACCGTTTCCGCCAGTGTTGCTGACGAAAGCGCGTGGGGCCCGTCTCCAACGATTGCCGCTAAACGCACGGCAACCGCGACCAAAACTGATACGCCAATTGAAAAGACTCCACAGTCTATTTCGATTGTGACTCGTGAAGAGATGGATACTCACCAGCCAGCTTCCGTGAAAGAAGCGTTGGGCTACACGCCAGGTATCACCGTTTCTACCCGTGGTGCATCCGACACTTATGACGCGGTGAAAATTCGTGGTTTCGGTTCGGTTAACCAGAACAACTATTTAGATGGCCTGAAACTTCAGGGCGACTTCTATAACGAAGTGATCATCGACCCGTACATGCTTGAGCGCGTGGAATTAATGCGTGGCCCAACTTCCGTGCTGTACGGAAAAAGCAGTCCAGGCGGTATTATCACTATGGTAAGCAAGCGTCCAACCACTGAACCGCTGAAAGAAGTTCAGTTCAAGATGGGCACTGACAATCTGTGGCAAACCGGTTTCGACTTCAGTGATTCACTGGATGATGCAGGCGTTTATTCTTATCGTCTGACTGGTGTGGCGCGTTCTAACGACGACCAGCAACAATTCTCCAAACAGAAACGTTATGCGATTGCTCCGTCATTCACCTGGCGTCCTGACGATAAAACTAATTTCACGTTCTTAGCGAACCTGCAAGACACTCCAGAGACGGGTTATTACGGTTGGTTGCCGAAAGAAGGTACCGTTGAGCCGTTGCCAGATGGTTCTTATCTGCCGACTGATTTCAACGAAGGTGTTCCAAATAACACCTACTCGTTGTCCCATAAAATGGTCGGTTATACCTTTGACCATGAGTTCAACGACACTTTCACCGTGCGTCAGAACCTGCGTTATGTTGAGTCTAAAACCAATCAGAAAAGCGTTTACGGCACTGGCGTAGACTCTTCAGGTTATATGCTGACTCGCGGCACTGTTGTGGATAACGAAAAGCTGCACAACTTTGCTGTTGATACTCAAGTGCAAAGTAATTTTGCGACCGGTGACGTGGCACATACCTTGCTGACTGGTGTTGATTTCCAGCAGATGCGTAACGATGTGAACGCCACCTTCGGCAGCGCTCCGCCACTGGATTTGTATAACCCAGTGTACGAAAACTACGATTTTGGCGATGCAGACCCGTATCAGCAAAACAAACAGAAACAGACCGGCATCTACATTCAGGATCAAGCTGAGTGGAACAAGTTTGTTCTGACCGTCGGTGGCCGTTACGACTGGCTGAAACAGTCAACACTCGCTTACCAGGCGAATAACTACACCGAGCGTGACGATAGCGAATTCACTGGCCGTGCGGGTCTGAACTACCTGTTCGATAACGGTGTGTCGCCGTACATCAGCTACAGCGAATCTTTCGAGCCAAACTCAGGTGCAGATTTCTACGGCAACACCTTCAAACCGTCTAAAGGCCGTCAGTACGAAGCGGGCGTGAAGTATGTGCCGAAGGATATGGCGGTGGTGATTACTGGTGCGATTTATCAACTGACTAAGTCTGATAACCTGATGTCCGACCCAGACACTTCCCACGGTTTCTCCTCCATTCAGGGTGGTGAAATTCGTTCTCGCGGCGTAGAACTCGAAGCGAAAGCGGCGGTGAATGCCAACATCAACGTGACGGCTTCTTACACCTACACCGATGCGGAATACACCACTGACACCAACTACAAAGGCAACACGCCTGAGCAGGTGCCAGAGCACATGGCTTCACTGTGGGGGGATTATACCTTCAATGAAGGCTCGCTGACCGGTCTGACTATCGGTACCGGTGGTCGCTTCATCGGCTCCAGCTACGGCGACCCGGCTAACAGCTTCAAAGTGGGTAGTGCTGCGGTTCTGGATGCAGTGGTTAAATATGACCTCGGCCGTTTCGGTATGAATGGTTCAAGCGTGGCGGTGAATGTGAACAACCTGCTTGATCGTGAATACGTTGCCAGCTGCTTCGCCACTTATGGCTGCTTCTGGGGCGCTGAGCGCCAGGTTGTTGCGACTGCTACATTCCGCTTCTAAGTGTATTCGGGCACGGTTCGCCGTGCCCATCAACAAAGTTGGCTACCATGCAGGACAAACACCTTCATCCCGATACCACGTTTAGCCTCTCAGACGTTACCTTTCGCGTACCCGGTCGCACGCTTCTTCACCCTCTCTCGATAACCTTTCCCGTTGGCAAAGTCACCGGCCTGATTGGGCACAATGGCTCGGGGAAATCGACATTGCTGAAAATGCTTGGCCGTCATCAAAAGCCTTCTGATGGGGAAGTTCAGCTCAACAATCAACCGTTAGATAGCTGGAGCAGCAAGGAATTTGCGCGCAAAGTCGCGTATTTACCGCAGCAACTTCCGGCGGCAGAAGGGATGACGGTGCGTGAGTTGGTGGCGATTGGTCGTTATCCGTGGCATGGCGCGCTGGGGCGTTTCGGCGCGGCAGACCGTGAATTGGTTGAAGAGGCAATTACGCTGGTGGGGTTGAAACCTTTTGCGCATCGTCTGGTGGATAGTCTTTCTGGTGGCGAGCGCCAACGGGCGTGGATTGCTATGTTAGTGGCGCAGGACAGCCGCTGTTTACTGCTTGATGAACCCACGTCGGCACTGGACATTGCCCATCAGGTTGACGTGCTGGCGCTTATCCATCGTCTGAGCCAGGAACGCGGTCTGACGGTGATTGCTGTGCTGCATGATATCAATATGGCCGCTCGCTATTGCGACCACCTGGTAGCACTGCGCGGTGGTGAAATGATTGCCCAGGGCAGCCCGGCTGACCTGATGCAAAGCGCAACGCTGGAGAAGATTTACGGAATTCCAATGGGCATTCTGCCTCATCCTGCGGGTGCCGCTCCGGTGAGCTTTGTTTACTGATGCCTGAACTAATCAATCCTTTGTTGAGTCGTCGTCAGTTGCTCACTGCTCTGGCACTCTCGCCGCTATTGCTCAAAATGGGTAATGCACAGGCGGCAACCATTGACCCTCAGCGTATTGTGGCGCTGGAGTGGTTGCCCGTCGAACTGATGCTGGCGCTGGGAATCAAGCCTTACGCCATGGCGGACATTAAAAATTACCAGGCGTGGGTCGGCGAACCGAAATTGCCGGATGGCATTATTGAAGTCGGCCTGCGCACTGAACCCAATCTTGAACTCCTGACACAGCTGAAACCTTCACTGATTCTCTATTCTGCAGGCTATGGCCCACAGCCTGAAAAAATGGCGCGTATCGCTCCGGGATTAGGTTTTAGCTTTAACGACGGTTCCGGAAAACCGCTGACCGTAGCGCGCCAGTCGCTGATTGAACTGGGCGAGAAACTGGGCATGCAGCAAGCGGCTCGTGACCACTTGCAGAAATTCGACCAATTTATTGAGCAGATGAAACCGCGCTTTGCCGCACGTGGTGAAAAACCTGTGTTGCTGATGACGTTATTAGATTCCCGCCATGCGCTGGTGATCGGCAAAAACAGCCTGTTCCAGCAAGTGATGGACTTACTCGGTGTGAAAAATGCCTGGTCTGGGGAAACCAATTTCTGGGGCAGCGCGGTGGTGGGGCTTGAACGTCTCGCTGAAGTCAAAGACGCCGACGTTATCTGCTTTGATCACAATAACGACGCTGAAACGGAGCGTGTGATGGCGACACCATTATGGAAGGCGATGCCTTTTGTGCGCCAGCAGCGTTTCCAGCGAGTCCCGCCAGTCTGGCTTTACGGGGCGACACTCTCTGCGATGAGTTTCACCAACACGCTGGCTAAAGCGATAGGGAGCGACGCGTGAAACATCGTTATGCCTTGTTCCCGGCGATACTGTTATCGCTGCTGTTTGTGGTTGCCTGCGCGCTAACACTACACAACCTCAACGCACAACTGCCTGCTGCCCAGTGGAGTGCGGCCTGGTGGCAGCCCAACATTGATAACATCAACCAGATGTTATTCCACTACAGCTCGCTTCCACGCCTTGCTATCTCGCTGTTAGTGGGCGCGGGGCTGGGGTTAGTGGGCGTGCTTTTCCAGCAAGTGCTGCGAAATCCACTTGCCGAACCGACCACCCTGGGCGTGGCCAGTGGTGCACAGTTAGGTGTCACCGTTGCTACGTTGTGGGCGTTGCCGGGTGGGTTTGTTACCCAACAGTTCGCGGCATTAGTCGGGGCAGGCGTTGTTGGTTTGCTGGTGTTTGGTGTCGCCTGGGGCAAGCGGTTATCGCCGGTCACGCTGATCCTCGCCGGTCTGGTGCTGAGCCTGTACTGCGGCGCGGTAAATCAGCTATTAGCGATTTTCCATCACGACCAATTGCAGAACATGTTCCTGTGGAGCACCGGTTCGCTGAACCAGCAAGACTGGGACATCGTCAACGGCCTGTGGCCGCGCCTGGTGGGTGGTTTATTGCTGACATTGCTGTTGTTGCGCCCGCTAACCCTGATGGGGCTTGACGATGGTGTGGCGCGAAATCTTGGTCTGGCACTTTCGATGGTGCGCCTCGCCACACTAGTGCTGGCGATCGCCATCAGTGCGCTGCTGGTGAATGCGGTTGGGATTATTGGGTTTATCGGCCTGTTCGCGCCGTTGCTGGCGAAGATGCTCGGCGCGCGTCGTCTGGTGGCGCGTTTGTTCCTCGCTCCGCTTATCGGCGCGTTGATCTTGTGGTTGTCGGATCAGTCGGTTATCTGGCTGACGAGCGTGTGGCGTGAAATTTCGACCGGTACCGTGACCGCGCTGATTGGTGCACCGTTGCTGCTGTGGTTGCTGCCGCGCCTGCGTACCGTCGGCACGCCTGCGATGAATCAGGGCGACAACGTTCCGGCTGAACGCCAGCATTTGGGCTGGTGGGCGTTAATCGGCAGCGGGGTGTTAGCGCTGGTGATTGTCACTGCGCTGACGCTGGGGCGTGACGTACATGGCTGGAACTGGGTGAGCGGTTCGTTATTCCATGATTTGTTGCAGTGGCGTTGGCCGCGAGTATTAGCCGCGTTGACGGCGGGTATGATGTTGGCGGTTGCCGGTAGCGTTATTCAGCGCCTGACGGGCAATGCGATGGCCAGCCCGGAAGTGTTAGGGATAAGCTCAGGTGCCGCATTTGGCGTAGTGGTGATGCTGTTTATCGTGCCAGGCAATGCTTTCGGTTGGTTATTCCCTGCGGGGAGCCTGGGAGCGGCGGTCACATTACTGGTGATTATGGTCACTGCCAGCCGTGGCGGTTTTTCCCCGCAACGTATGTTGCTGGCCGGGATGGCGCTGAGCACCGCATTTACCATGTTGCTGATGTTACTGATGGCGAGTGGTGACCCGCGCATGGCTGGCATTCTCACCTGGATTTCTGGTTCAACCTATAACGTGACCGGCGATCAGGCGGTCAGAACGTTAATCCTGATGGTGATTTTGTTTGCCCTGACGCCGCTGTGCCGCCGTTGGTTGATGATTCTGCCGCTAGGTGGGGCAACCGCGCGTGCCATTGGTATGGCGTTGACACCATCACGCTTTGCGCTGTTATTACTAGCCGCCACGTTGACGGCAGCAGCAACCATGACCGTCGGCCCGCTGAGTTTTGTTGGCTTAATGGCACCGCATATCGCGCGCATGCTGGGATTCCGCCGTGCGATGCCGCAACTGATCATGTCGGCGTTGTTAGGTGGTATGTTGATGGTGGCAGCGGATTGGTGTGGAAGGATGATTCTGTTCCCCGATCAGGTTCCGGCGGGGTTGTTGGCGACCTTTATCGGCGCGCCTTATTTCGTTTATTTGCTGCGTAAGCAGAGCCGTTGATAGGGTCTATAACGGCCCTTTCTGTATCAGCGATTGACGGACCTTGCGATACGCGTGTAGGTATGACGAACACCGCGGATAGCGATGCTGTAGGTGCGAATATTTTCGGGTATGGCTATCCCGGTGTAACCGGTATCTCCAATGTGGTGTAAGTCCGTTCCGGCCATTTTACTCATCAGTGCAATTTGACGTACCGTTTCAGCGTCCGCACCTTCTTGCGAGGTACCAATTGCGGTCATGGTCATCGCGCCCATTTGATGTGCCAGATCGATAAGCTTTTGCGCATACTCGAGCGTTATTCCTGGTACAGTTCCGGGGGCGGGCAACAAAATAATATCGGCACCTTTTTGGATGAATTTCTCTACATCGTCTGGCGTTATCAGCTTTTGAGAGCCAGAGGGTAAGATCCCCGCAGAGTGCATTTTCCCTGCTATCAGCACCATATCCTCACCTAATTCAGCACGTATTTCCTGCAAACTTTCAGCGATCGCTTCATTGCTGATGCCGTTGCCCGGGTTTCCCGTCAGCACAATAAATCCGACGCCCATTTCATGGAGCCGGCGTGCATTAGCAGCGGTAGCAAAACGCCCCTGACGCATCATCCAAAGCTCTTCGTGTGTTGCAGAAAAACCCTTATCTACTGCTTCCAGATTAACGCCAATTATCCGCCCGGTTAGATGCTGCAATTTGCGGATGACATCCTCGGGCGGGGTATCGGCAGGCATTCCTGCAATTTTTGGATTTTCAATATCGAACAGGTTGAGCAATAAAAGATCTGCCCCTTGGCTGGCAGCGAGTTCAGCATTGGTGACCGAGGTCAGTAACGGTGCGACGGTGACAATGGTTTCACTCACCAGAATACGGCCTTCGCAGGCCCTGAGAGAAAACAGTAAATCGGTACGGGAAAGATCCATCAAATCTGAGGCATTACAATCCAGATATCTTTTATACATTTTAATTTCCTTCCAAGAGGTGAATTTTTATGACGACCTGGTTCTTATAATGAAGAGTTTATTTACGTTGCAAAATATCATGATTAAAAATGTGGCTGATATCACTACTCTTTAGCATTTGTAGCTAACAGATGAATGCTGCAGCCGCCTAGAATAGATATCAAAGTTAAATTTATTCCATCAATGAATTAAGTTAAACCTATCATTTAGGTCAATGATATTGGTTGGGATTTATATTAAGTGATGTATTAGAAGGGAACTCATGATTACTGCAACTGTAAAAAAATATATAAGCAATCCTTCCGCTAAATTAATTATTGTTAGCTACTCACCAACCGGGGGTGGGCATACTGCACGTTTACTCAATATTATTTCGATGGCGCTAGAAAAAAAATCAATCCCCGAAGATAGCATCGTTATGTTTCATGTCCCCTGTCCCTGGGAAGGTACGCCACGCTCTCCTTTAGTCGCAAATCTTGCAAAGACACTCATCAATCGCCAAATTAATGTCTGGATAGCTGAGTCAGATAAATCTATCTATGGATATCTGAATAAAGAGACGGGGGGATCAGATGATGCCAGCATTCTCCAGCATATCACGCGCTTTCCTCAACGCAATGTCACGCCCCAATCCGCCAGAAAGGATGATAGCCAGAAAACGATCACAGAACTTACGCAATGTGTTTCTTTCCAAACTGATGAAGATTGTAAGAATTTACCCATTATTTCAGCAAAGAATCTGATGAATAGCATGGCGGCTACATTTGGGCGTGAAATTATGGCTGAGCGTTGTTATGTTATGACTGATATGGACCCCTATTTGCAGAAAGCGGCACAGGCTGCGGGGGTTCCAGGGAAACGATGCCTGGATCAACAAAATCATGCAATTTTACTGAATCTTAATGATAGCCAGCTCAACATATTGCCTAAATATGCTCTGTTATCAAAAGTATTAGGTGGATACGGTGAGCAAATCTCGCATATTGATTTAGGTGGGCGTAATACGCTGGTGAGTATCAGTAATATTACTGAACGTCTTGGTATATTAAGTGGAACACCCAAATATATTGCCAGGCTAAAAATTGCTGATTTATTATTGTCACACGCGCTTCCTGCAGAAAAAATTAAAGAAAAATTAGCGGATGCTAATCGTCCCTTTTCTGGTGTGATGGCGGGTTCTTTAGTGCAGCATGGTGGCGATGCCCAAAATATTGTTTATGTTTATGCACATAAGAAAACAAATATAGTAGCACGTTGTGTCAATGAACGAATGTGTGCCAATGATCCCCTTTTTCAGAGAATAATATTCTTATTTTGCGGGCCGGGAGCTGCGGGTGATTTTAATGCCATGCATCTGGCTTATATTGCCGACGCTGATGGTATTACTACCGCTGGGGCGGGTACGATTGGCGAATTTGCCTATTTACGGAAACAGGCGGGATGTGGTTCACGCTTGTTGGTCTTACCTATTGAAGGTCACAACGAGCAAGAGAAGAATGCCGATGTGATTTCTGAAGACAACGAAATCAAAGCTTTTGTGGTACGTACACTTGCAACCGAACAGCTTTCTGATTCGCTTCTGCGTTTTGTTAGCGATCAGCCTAAAACGCGTGAAGCACCGTGCACCATGAACGAATTCATTACCGCAATTAGCGATCAAAATAGCTATGTGCGGCAGGCTTATGATCGGTTGTTTAACAATGATATCGCCATCAATTTCAAAAATATTGAGCAAGTTGAGCAGATTATGAATCGAAGCCCATTGCTGAAAGCCACACGTAAATATTTGAAACTCGTCTTCCAGGCACTTAATGCGACCGAGAAAGAAGCCAACAGCAGTATCCAGGTTATGTTACAGCAAGGCATGTCACATACTTTTAGCAATGTGAAAGAACTGAACAACACGCTACTAAGCTCTATGCGTCTGGCGCAAATGATTGGACTGAAGGAGGCAGAAGATGCGGATCGATTGCCGTTACTTAGCGAAGTAAGGAGGCACTTTTCAGCGCTGGCGGGAGGAGGTAAACCTTCAGTCAGTCAATCGACAAAACTTAAGGAAGAATTTGGTGAGTTTATGGTAACTGGGTTCTGATATTGCTGCATTTATTGCTGCATTGAAACCACGGGATAACCACTTTCGTAGGGCGATAGCTCGCCCTACGAACCTATTTTGCAATCAGCGTTACAGTTTTGCGAATGCCCGACGCGCAGCGTCGATAGTCTTCTGAATATCTTCTTTCGAATGGGCAACTGACATAAAGCCTGCTTCAAACGCAGACGGTGCCAGGTAAACACCTTCTTCCAGCATTAAGTGGAAGAACTTTTTAAAGCGTTCAACGTCACACGCCATCACATCCTGATAGCACGTTACGCTCTCGGCATCGGTGAAGAACAAACCAAACATCCCCCCAACATTATTCACCACCAGTGGGATATTTTCGGCAATCGCTGCATTCAACAAGCCATCAGCCAGCATTTCGGTCAGTTCGGTCAACGTCTGGTGAATGCCCGGTTGTGCGACTTCTGTCAGGCAAGCGTAGCCTGCAGCCATGGCAATTGGGTTACCGGAAAGTGTTCCCGCTTGATAAACCGGTCCGGTTGGTGCCAGCGCATCCATAATTTCACGACGGCCACCGAATGCTCCGACAGGCATGCCACCACCGATGATTTTGCCCAGACAGGTTAAGTCAGGCTCCACGCCGTAGTAAGACTGTGCGCCAGCCAGCGCGACACGGAAGCCAGTCATCACTTCGTCGATAATAAACAGTGCGCCAAACTCATCGCACAACGCGCGCAGGCCTGGCAGGAAATCATCGTTTGGCGGAATGCAGTTCATGTTGCCGGCAACCGGCTCAACGATAATACAAGCGATGTCTTGCGGATATTGCTCGAACGCGGCGCGCACCGAGGCGAGATCGTTATAGGTACAGGTGAGGGTATGTTTGGCGAAATCAGCCGGAACGCCCGGTGAATTTGGCTGGCCAAGGGTCAGGGCACCAGAACCGGCTTTCACCAGCAGGCAATCGGCGTGACCGTGATAGCAGCCTTCGAATTTGATGATTTTATCGCGCCCGGTGAAACCACGCGCCAGACGAATCGCGCTCATGGTGGCTTCTGTACCGGAGTTCACCATGCGAACCATGTCCATTGTTGGAACCAGTTCGGTAACCAGCTCCGCCATTTTTACTTCCATCTCCGTCGGCGCACCAAAGCTTAAACCGCGCTCAACTGCTTCAATGACCGCATTGCGAATCGCCGGATGGTTATGGCCGAGAACCATTGGCCCCCATGAACCTACGTAATCGATATAGGCTTTGCCGTCTGCGTCAAACAGGTAAGCCCCGTCAGCACGTTCGATAAACAGCGGCACACCGCCGACGCCGGTGAAAGCACGAACTGGCGAATTCACCCCACCCGGGATGACTTTACGTGCGGCAGCGTACAGGTTTTCAGACTTACTCATGGAGCGGCTCCTGGATTCGTATAAAGAATGGCAACGCACTATTCTAAGGGAAACCGCCGACGTTATGAAAGTATTGCCCAAACGCGTCGAGGGAGTAGAATGCCCGCTCGATTTGTATTACCAATAAATGATTAGCCTAATGAATCACTCCCAGCCCTCTTTTGAAGCACAACAGGTTGTGCGCTTACGCCGGGGCGACATGGTGCGTCGCCTGATTCGACAGGATAAAACCCCTGTCGCTATTCTTTTTATGGCCGCGATAGTAGGGACGTTAACCGGTTTAGTGGGGGTCGCGTTTGAAAAATCAGTGACCTGGATTCAACAAAATCGCCTGGCGATGCTGGCGCATGTGGCAGATTACAGCGTGATCGTCTGGCCGCTGGCATTCATCAGTTCAATGCTTTTGGCGATGATCGGCTACTATCTGGTGCGTCGTTTTGCGCCGGAAGCAGGCGGTTCAGGCATCCCTGAAATTGAAGGTGCGCTTGAAGAGTTGCGCCCGGTTCGCTGGTGGCGTGTCATCCCGGTGAAATTCATCGGCGGCATGGGGACGCTCGGCGCGGGCATGGTGCTGGGCCGCGAAGGACCAACAGTACAACTTGGCGGGAATATCGGCCGTATGGTGCTGGATATTTTCCGTCTGCGCGGTGCCGAAGCTCGCCATTCACTGTTAGCCACCGGTGCGGCTGCTGGTTTATCCGCGGCGTTTAACGCTCCGCTGGCGGGCATTTTGTTCATCATCGAAGAGATGCGCCCGCAGTTCCGCTACAACCTCATTTCGATCAAAGCCGTGTTTATCGGCGTGATTATGTCGAGCGTCGTGTTCCGTATTTTTAACGGTGAAAATGCGGTTATTGAAGTCGAGAAACTTTCTAACGCGCCGGTTAATACACTGTGGCTATATCTGGTGCTCGGCATGGTATTTGGCATTGTCGGCGTCATGTTTAATGCGATGGTGTTTCGCACTCAGGATATGTTCCAGCGTATCCATGGCGGCAACCTCAAAAAATGGGTGATCATCGGTGGCCTGTTGGGCGGTGTTTGCGGTGTGTTAGGTCTCATTCAGCCCGCAGCAGCCGGTGGCGGTTTTAACTTGATTCCTATTGCTGCGGCGGGTAACTACACCATCGGCATGCTGCTATTTATTTTTATTGCCCGGGTGATTACCACATTGTTGTGCTTCGCATCTGGTGCGCCGGGTGGGATCTTTGCGCCAATGTTGGCACTGGGCACATTGCTGGGTACGGCTTTCGGTGCCGCTAGTGTCGCCTGGTTCCCGGCCTATCATCTTGAAGTGGGAACATTTGCCATTGCTGGTATGGGCGCATTATTTGCGGCTTCCGTGCGTGCACCACTGACGGGAATTGTGCTGGTTCTGGAAATGACTGACAATTATCAGCTCATTCTGCCAATGATTATTACCTGCCTGGGCGCGACACTATTGGCACAATTCCTGGGTGGAAAACCGCTATACTCCTCGATCCTTGCGCGTACGCTTGCCAAACAAGACGCCGAAAAGCACAGCAAAGAGCAGCAAAACCCGGTCGGGGAGAATACTTGAACGATTTACTCGGGTATTAGATAATGGCGCTAAAGATCGGGTTATTCTTTGCCCGACTTCTTATTTCGTTGGGAGCAAAAAATGAGTGATGACGTAGCAGTGCTGCCGTTGCAGTTTACCGAAGCCGCAGCCAATAAAGTAAAAACCCTGATCGCGGATGAAGAAAACCCGAATCTGAAACTGCGCGTTTACATCACCGGTGGTGGTTGCAGCGGCTTCCAGTATGGTTTTACTTTTGATGACCAGATCAACGACGGCGATATGACTATCGAGAAGCAAGGCGTTGCACTGGTTGTTGACCCGATGAGCCTGCAATATCTGGTAGGTGGCGCGGTGGATTACACCGAAGGTCTGGAAGGTTCCCGCTTTGTGGTGACCAACCCGAACGCCAAGAGCACCTGCGGGTGTGGTTCATCTTTCAGCGTTTAAAGACATCGTTCTTTTGTAGGTCGGATAAGCGAAGCGCCATCCGACAAAAATGGTGGATGACGCTAACGCTTATCCACCCTACAAAACCTGTTTAGCTATCCGAAGCCGTGTTTTTTAACACGGCTTTTTTATGTCTAAATTACCGGTCATCCAGCGCAAACGTCGGCAGTTTTAAGTGCCAGCGAATGGCAGCCAGACGAATCCCTAGCGTGACCACCATGCCAATCATACTGGCCTGGTCTAGCGGGACGTGGAAGGTGTGATAGGCGGTGGCATGAACGATACCGCCTGCAATACAGGCTGTCGCGTAGATTTCGGTGCGCAGAATCATCGGGATTTCACGCGCTAAAACGTCACGAATGATCCCGCCACCAACGCCAGTGAGCACGCCCATGCAGATAGCAATCAGCGGGCTGGCGCCAGCCAGAAATGCTTTATTTACCCCAATCCCGACAAACACCGCAAGACCGACCGCATCCAGTACCGGTAAAATCCATTTTGGCAGGCGACGCGGCTGGCGTATTAACAGGATAGTGAGTAAACAGGTCACCATCGCGACTACTAAGTCGGTCGGGTCTTTAACCCAAAATACCGGGCCGTTATCCAGAGCCATATCGCGTATTGTCCCACCGCCCACAGCTGTCACTACGCCCAGCACCAGTACACCGAACGGGTCCATACGGAGTTTTCCAGCTAACAATACGCCGGATATGGCAAAGACGGCTGTGCCTATGATGTCCAGCCAATAGACAAGCATGTGAGATTACCCTCATTGTTCATTGTTATTCAGCTCCTTACAGAGCTGTTTTGCGGCGAGGATAATACGTGGGCTCGAGCGACTAAACCAGTCATCATTCACTGCGATAACCGGAATTTTTAACTGGGTATTCCAAAATTGTTCAACCGGGGGAATCTGGGTCTCATCGCCAGTAATAATAATAGCCTGGGGACGCCGACTAATCACTTGTTCGCGGCTCACCTGTGGCCAGGGAACCCGGCTGTCCGCAAAGATATTTTGCCCGCCACAGACTTCCAGAATTTCGTTCTGAATCGAACCTTTTCCTGAAGTAAATAACGGTTGCTGGCCAAATTGCAGGAATACTTTTTTCTTCGGGTGTTGAGAGTACTGGGCTTTTAACTCAGCAAATTCTTTTGCCAGCCGATCTGCGGCGTCCTGGGCAGTTTGTGGTGTTGGGCTGAATTGGCCAAGTTGACGCAGTGCGGCAACCACACCTTCAACGGTTGTTGGATCAAGCCAAATGACTTTAATCCCCAGTGCCTGCATTTGATTGACTTGCCGTTCGGCATTACCGCCACGCCATGCCAGCACTACATCGGGTTTAAGTGCCACGATACGTTCGAGGTTCATCCCCTGCCAATTAGAGACTTGCTCAAGTTTTTTGGCAGCATCCGGATAATTCGACCACGCGCTGACCGCCACAGGGGTAATTCCCGCAGCGTACGCCAGTTCAGTATTACTGGGCGACAATGAGATAACCCGCGGCGCTGCAATCAGCAACGCCGGGAGGCAACACAGCAGCGCGGTGAGCCCGCGCCAGATTTTTTTATTATGCACGAGCCAGTTTCTGTACCAGTTTTTCAACCATCAGCGTGGACTGCTTCGCCGCTACGGCGAGGAACTCGTCAAAGCTCAGGTGAGATTGTTGGTCGGCGACGTCGGAAATCGCGCGAACCACCACAAATGGTGTGCCAAAATTATGGCAAACGTGCGCAACGGCGGTCGCTTCCATTTCAACGGCTACAGCCTGCGGGAAGTTATGTTGGATCTTTGCCAATGCCACAGAACCATTAATAAAGGCATCACCGCTGACCACCAGGCCACGTACTGCATTCAGGTTCAGCTCGGCAATGCACTCTTCAGCCGCGGCAATCAGTTTGGCGTCGGCGGCGAAACCTGCCGGGCAGCCAGGTAATTGACCATATTCATAGCCAAAAGCGGTAACGTCTGCATCGTGGTAACGCACTTCATCGGAAACCACGATATCGCCTACTTTGAGCGTGGATGCGAGGCCACCTGCAGAGCCGGTGTTAATCACAACATCTGGTTTGCAATGCTCAAGCAGAAGCGTTGCGCCCATGGCTGCTGCCACTTTACCGATGCCTGATTTCAACAATGCGACTTCAACGCCGTCCAGTGTGCCGGTGTAGATTTCACATCCAGCCAGCGTCAGAGTTTGACGGTTTTCAATTTTGTCACGCAGCAACGTAACTTCTTCTTCCATTGCACCAATAATGCCTGCTTTCATAGTGATACTCGCTAAAGTAATAAATCAGTCGCATAGTCTACCATGACAAACCGCAGAGAAAACGGCGCAGGAGAGGGCATGAGTGAGATAGATTTCCGCAAGAAAATTAACTGGCACCGCCGTTTCCGCTCGCCAGAAGGGCAGAAAAGCGAGCATGAGATCCTGCGAATTTTTGAAAGCGATCGCGGGCGTATCGTGAATTCCCCGGCGATTCGCCGCTTGCAGCAGAAAACACAAGTCTTTCCCCTGGAGCGTAATGCTTCGGTGCGCACGCGTTTAACGCATTCAATGGAAGTGCAGCAGGTCGGGCGCTATATCGCCAAAGAAGTGTTGAGCCGCTTGAAAGAGCAGCAAGCGCTTGAGCGCTACGGGCTGCATGAACTGACCGGCCCGTTTGAAAGTATTGTCGAAATGGCCTGCCTGATGCACGACATCGGTAACCCGCCGTTTGGTCATTTTGGGGAATCGGCGATAAATGACTGGTTCCGCCAGCGTTTGTTTCCTGCTGATGCCGGGAGCCAGCCACGCAGCGATGATCGTTGCCGTGTGGCGACGTTGCGTCTGCACGAAGGCGAAGATCAACTGAACGGTTTGCGCCGTAAAGTCCGCCAGGATCTTTGCCAGTTTGAGGGCAATGCTCAGGGCATTCGTCTGGTACACAGTCTGCTGCGTATGAATCTGACCTGGGCGCAGGTTGGCTGCATCCTCAAATATACCCGTCCCGCCTGGTTTGTTGGTGAGCCTCCAGAAAGCCACGCCTATCTGATGAAGAAGCCGGGTTTTTATCTTTCCGAAGAATCGTACATTGTGCGTTTGCGTAGCGAACTTGAACTCGGTGAGTACAGCCGTTTTTCACTGACGTGGATAATGGAAGCGGCTGACGACATCTCTTATTGCGTGGCGGATCTCGAAGATGCCGTTGAGAAGCGCATTTTCAGTGTTGATCAACTTTACCAGCACTTATGTGACGCCTGGGGCGAGCATCGCGAGGGGGATCTTTTCGAACGCGTGGTGAATGAAGCCTGGGAGAAATCCCGCTCAAACCAGATGCGCCGCAGCACCGAAGATCAGTTCTTTATGTATCTGCGTGTCAACACGCTAAATCAACTGGTGCCGTATGCCGCCCAGCGTTTTATCGATAACCTGGCTGAGATCTTTCGTGGGGAGTTTAATCACGCGCTTCTTGAAGATGACAGCCCATTTGCGCGCCTGTTGGAGTTATATAAACAAGTGGCGTTCAAACACGTGTTTAGCCACCCGGAGGTTGAGCAGTTAGAGTTACAGGGTTATCGGGTAATAAGCGGCTTACTTGATATTTACAGTCCCTTACTCAATATATCCCTTGAGGATTTTGCTGAGTTGGTGGAAAAGGAAAGTTTACGCCGTTTGCCGATTGAGAGTCGGTTATTCCATAAATTATCGACAAAACATCGGCTTGCTTACATAGAGGCAGTCAATGATTTGACGCCGTCGGCCAGTGATTTTCCGGTATGGGAATATTACTACCGCTGCCGCCTGATTCAGGATTATATCAGTGGAATGACGGACTTATTCGCCTGGGATGAATATCGTCGTCTGATGGCTGTGGAGTAATGGAGTCGCTGAGTTTTGTAAAGACGGACAATAAACTTTTACGTTTTCCAGTGACTTATAGACGGAACTTAGCGTCGCATTAGTCACTCTATATTGGCCTACACAGCAATTTTGCGTGACTTATTAACTTTGGATCGAAATCAATGAAAAAAACAACTTTAGCAATGAGCGCGCTGGCTCTGAGTTTGGGTTTAGCGCTGAGCCCTGTATCTGCAATTGCAGCAGAAACCGCATCTTCCGCATCCGCAGCACAACCGCTTCCAAGCCTTGCGCCGATGCTGGAAAAAGTGATGCCTTCAGTGGTGAGCATCAATGTTGAAGGCAGCACTACCGTTAACACGCCACGCATGGGACGTAACTTCCAGCAATTCTTTGGTGATAATTCACCATTCTGCCAGGAAGGTTCACCGTTCCAGAGCTCTCCATTCTGCCAGGAAGGTGCGCCTGGGAACGGCGGCCAGGGTGGTGGACAGCAACAGAAATTTGCAGCCCTTGGTTCTGGTGTCATTATTGACGCAGCGAAAGGCTATGTCGTGACCAACAACCACGTTGTTGATAATGCAACAAAAATTCAGGTCTCACTGAGTGATGGTCGCAAGTTTGAGGCGAAAGTGGTGGGTAAAGATCCACGATCTGATATCGCACTATTGCAATTACAAGATCCGAAAAATCTGACTGCCATTAAAATGGCTGATTCAGACGCATTGCGCGTTGGTGATTACACCGTGGCAATTGGTAACCCATACGGCCTGGGTGAAACCGTGACTTCCGGTATTGTATCTGCACTGGGTCGTAGTGGTCTTAACATTGAAAACTATGAAAACTTTATCCAGACAGATGCGGCAATCAACCGGGGTAACTCGGGTGGCGCACTGGTTAACCTGAATGGCGAACTGATCGGGATTAACACTGCGATTCTGGCACCGGACGGCGGCAACATCGGTATCGGCTTTGCCATTCCAAGCAACATGGTGAAAAACTTGACTGCTCAGATGGTGGAGTTCGGCCAGGTTAAACGCGGCGAGCTGGGGATTATGGGTACCGAGCTGAACTCTGAGTTGGCGAAAGCGATGAAAGTCGACGCGCAGCGTGGCGCATTTGTCAGCCAGGTGATGCCAAACTCTTCTGCTGCAAAAGCGGGTATTAAAGCCGGTGATGTGGTGGTGTCAATGAACGGTAAAGCAATTACCAGCTTTGCCGCATTGCGTGCTGAAGTCGGTTCTATGCCGGTGGGTAGCAAACTGACTCTTGGCCTGCTGCGTGATGGCAAACCAGTATCGGTAGATCTGGAGTTGCAACAAAGTAGCCAGACTCAGGTTGACTCAGCAACCATCTTTACCGGTATTGAAGGTGCTGAAATGAGCAACCGCAGCGGTAAAGGCGAAAAAGGGGTTATCGTTAACAACGTTAAAGGGAATACCCCAGCGGCACGTATTGGCCTGAAAAAAGGTGACATCATCATTGGTGTGAACCAGCAGGCAGTGAACAACATTGCTGAATTGCGTAAAATTCTTGACGCTAAACCGTCAGTAATGGCGCTGAACATTCAGCGAGGTGATACCACTATCTACCTGCTGATGCAGTAATCGTCACTGAGATACACTCAAAACTATCAGGGCCGCGCTATGCGGCCCTTTTTTGTGAGCCTTTCCACAACTCCATACTCTTCCTTTGTGCTTTGTGCATTTGCACAATGCTGGGGCGATTCATCTCGCCTATGCTAGGCCATTAGCACGATTCAGGAGGAAGCATGGCTGGCTGGCATCTTGATACCAAAATGGCGCAGGACATTGTGGCGCGCACCATGACCATCATTGATACCAACATCAACGTGATGGATGCGCGTGGGCGGATTATTGGTAGCGGTGATAAAGAACGTATTGGTGAACTGCATGAAGGTGCGTTGCTTGTGCTCTCTCAGGGACGTGTTGTCGATATTGATGACGCAGTAGCCCGGCATCTTCACGGCGTGCGTCAGGGCATCAACCTGCCTTTGCGTATCGATGGTGAAATCGTTGGTGTAATTGGTTTGACGGGGGAACCGGGCTCGTTGCGTAAGTACGGTGAGTTGGTGTGTATGACAGCCGAGATGATGCTTGAACAATCTCGTTTGATGCACCTGCTGGCGCAAGACAGCCGTTTACGCGAAGAGTTGGTGATGAATTTGATTCAGGCGGAAGAGCATACGCCCGCGTTGAGTGAATGGGCGCAGCGTTTGGGGATTGACCTGAATCAGCCTCGAGTGGTTGCCGTGGTGGAAGTCGACAGCGGTCAGCTTGGCGTGGACAGTGCCATGGAAGAGTTGCAACAACTGCAAACTGCGCTGACGACACCTGAGAGAAATAACCTGATTGCTATTGTGTCGTTAACCGAAATGGTCGTGCTGAAACCGGCACTCAACCAGTTTGGCCGTTGGGATGCAGAAGATCATCGCAAACGCGTTGAACAGTTGATTAGCCGCATGAAAGAAAACGGTCAGCTGCGTTTTCGCGTTGCATTGGGCAACTATTTTACCGGCCCTGGCAGTATCGCACGTTCGTATCGTACCGCTCGCACCACCATGATAGTTGGTAAACAGCGTATGCCGGAAAGCCGTGGCTATTTTTATCAGGATTTGATGTTGCCGGTGCTGTTGGATAGTTTGCGTGGCGGTTGGCAGGCGAACGAACTGGCTCGTCCGTTGGCTCGTCTGAAATCAATGGATAACAATGGATTATTACGCCGCACGCTTAGCGCATGGTTTCGTCATAATGTGCAGCCGCTGGCGACATCTAAAGCGTTGTTTATTCATCGTAATACGCTTGAATATCGGTTAAATCGCATCTCCGAATTAACGGGTTTGGACTTAGGGAATTTTGACGACCGGTTGTTGCTGTATGTGGCGTTGCAACTGGATGAACAGAGATGAAATAGAGTGGATGACGTTGTGTCATCCACTCGTGGCATACGCAGGACTTTATTTACCGCGGGTTAGCTTATCGAGATCGGATTCAATTTCACTGATCTTATGAGCAACCACAGACTCCAGATGGCGGAGATCGTCGAGAATTTTGCGTTTCAGATCGACTTCTGTGCGATCGCGCTGACACAGTTGATCCAGTTCATCAATCACATAACGCAAGTTCGGGCTGATTTCCTGTACTTCTTTGTAGCCCTGGCCAACGCCATCGGCAACGACAGTTTTACGCTGGCGTGGGTATTTAAACTTCACGCTTTTAGCAAAAAACTCGCCTTTATCCTTCTGGAAATAGATTTTCAGGATATCGTTGTTGGCTTCCTGCCGGAGGCTATAACGATCGATTTCATCAGGATTGGTAATACCCAGACTTTTCAAGTTATCGTACATAGTGTTACCTTTTCGATATCATTAACCTATAGATAATCAACGGAAAATTCCCTTTCCGCCAGTCCCGGATGCAAAAAAGGCGAGTCGCCCCGCCTTTTGAACATTTATATTTAGTCGATAGTGCGAAGCAGTTCGTTGATGCCCACTTTACCGCGGGTTTTGGCGTCTACTTTTTTCACGATAACCGCGCAGTACAAGCTGTACTTACCATCTTTGGATGGCAGGTTACCGGAAACAACTACGGAGCCTGCTGGTACGCGGCCATAATGCACTTCACCCGTTTCACGGTCATAAATACGCGTGCTTTGACCGATGTAAACGCCCATGGAAATGACAGACCCTTCTTCAACGATAACGCCTTCCACAACTTCTGAACGCGCACCGATAAAGCAGTTATCTTCGATAATGGTTGGGTTAGCCTGCAGTGGTTCCAGAACACCACCAATTCCCACGCCACCAGACAGGTGTACGTTTTTACCAATCTGCGCGCAAGAACCTACGGTCGCCCAGGTATCAACCATCGAGCCTTCATCAACGTATGCGCCGATGTTGACGTAAGAAGGCATCAGAACGGTATTGCGCGCGATGAATGCGCCCTGGCGTACTGCCGCTGGTGGCACAACGCGGAAACCTTCTTTCTGGAAGCGTGCTTCGTCATAGTTGGCGAATTTCATCGGCACTTTGTCGAAGTAGCGGCTTTCTGCGCCATCAATAACCTGGTTGTCATTGATACGGAAAGAGAGCAGAACGGCTTTTTTGAGCCACTGGTGGGTAACCCACTGGCCATCAATTTTTTCGGCAACGCGCAGCGCACCGCTGTCGAGCAGGGAGATGACCTGGTTTACCGCTTCACGAGTCACGGTATCTGCATTTGCCGGAGTGATTTCGGCGCGGCGCTCGAAAGCGGTTTCAATGATATTTTGTAGCTGCTGCATTAAAATTTTCCTGATCGTAGCTGAATTAAAAAAGACTGTTATTTATCGTTGGGATTAAGGGCCGCTGTCAACCGTTGCTGTACTTCCTGTTGTAACTCATCATTAAGAGCACGCCGGTCGGCAGTGGCTATTATAAATAAATCTTCTACTCGCTCACCAATTGTCGTGATTCTTGCGCCATAAAGCGAGATCCCGAGATCGGCAAATACTTCCCCAACCCTTGCCAGCAAACCTGGCTGATCTAAAGCAATCAGCTCCAGGAATGTGCGTCTGTCGGTGTGTGTCGGCAGGAAATTCACCTCAGTATCGACAGTAAAATGGCGCAGTTTTGCCGACTGGCGCCGGGGTTGTGGTGGCTGCCAGCTGGCTTGCGTGATGGCTTGTTCCAGGCTGTGGCAAATAAGCTCGTGCCTGTCGGCGGAAAGCGGGCTGCCGTCTGGCTCCAGTACAATAAAGGTATCCATCGCCATTCCGTCGCGGGTGGTAAAGATTTGCGCGTCGTGAACACTAAGGTTACGCCGGTCTAACTCCGCGCAAACCGCAGCAAACAGGTGAGGGCGGTCAGGGCTCCAGATGAAAATTTCGGTGCCACCGCGAGTTGCCTGCGGGCTGAGTAAAATCATCGGCTTGCTGAGATCGTGTTTCAGTAAATGGCGCGCATGCCAGGCAATTTGGTTTGGTGTATGGCGGACGAAATAGTTTGCCCGGCAACGGCGCCAGATATTATGCAGGGCTTCTTCGTTTATGTTGTCCATACGCAACAATGCCAGCGCCTGTAATTGATGATGGCGCACACGTTCGCGCATATCCGGGCTGTTCTGCATCCCGCGGCGTAGCTGTTTTTCGGTTGCGAAGTACAGTTCACGTAGCAAGCTTTGTTTCCAGCTGTTCCACAAGGTTTCGTTAGTCGCGCAAATATCGGCAACGGTCAGGCAAACCAAATAGCGCAGGCGGTTTTCAGTCTGTACCTCTTCAGCGAACTGCTTAATCACTTCTGGATCCTGAATATCGCGGCGTTGTGCCGTTACCGACATCAGCAAATGCTGGCGTACCAGCCATGCGACTAACTGTGTTTCACGCGAGTTCAGCCCGTGAAGTTCCGCAAATTTTACAATGTCCTGCGCGCCGAGGACCGAGTGATCTCCGCCACGGCCTTTGGCGATATCATGGAACAGGGCTGCGATCAGAATAAGTTCCGGATGCGCCAGGCGTGGCCACAGATCCACACATAAAGGATGTTTCGAGCGAGTCTCTTCTTTGGCGAAACTCTCCAGTTTTAGCAGCACACGAATAGTATGTTCATCAACGGTATAAGCGTGGAATAGGTCAAACTGCATCTGGCCGACGATATGCGACCACTGTGGCATATAAGCCCACAACACGCTGTGGCGGTGCATCGGTAATAATGCGCGGCTAACAGCACCAGGGTGGCGCAGGATAACCAGAAACAGTTCACGCGCCTCAGGAATGTAGCAAAGAGGCTGTTTGAGATGGCGACGTGCATGACGTAAATGGCGCAGGGTAGTCGAATAAATTCCGGTGATGTCCCGATTGCGTACCATCGTGTAAAACATGCGCAGAATGGCCTGTGGCTCGCGCATAAACAGTGTTTCGTCACGCAGATCAATCAGTGTTCCGCGCAGCTGGAAGTCATCATCAAGCGGGCGAGGTTTTTCGCTGGCGTCCAGGGCAAGAATCGCTTCGTCAAAAAGCTGCAATAGCATCTGGTTAAGCTCACCCACACGTCGGGTCACGCGATAAAAATCTTTCATCATGCGCTCGACTGGCTCATTACCTTCACCGGTGTAATTCAGGCGTTGGGCAACGCTGAGCTGGCGGTCGAACAATAAGCGGTTGTCATAGCGATTCACTTCAAGATGCAGCGCAAAACGGATGCGCCATAACAGGTGCTGACATTCGTCGAGTTCATTTCGTTCCGCTTCGGTTAAAAAGCCAAAGCCGACCATTTCACTTAATGACGTTGCGCCAAAGTGGCGACGGGCAACCCATTGCAGGGTATGGATGTCGCGCAGGCCACCGGGGCTACTTTTGATATCTGGCTCGAGGTTATAACTGGTACCGTGATAACGTTGATGACGTTCGTTTTGCTCGTCAATTTTGGCGGCAAAGAATTTCGCCGATGGCCAAAAACCATCGCTAAAAATGTGTTTTTGAAGTTCGAGAAACAGAGCGACATCGCCAATCAGCAAGCGCGATTCAATCAAGTTAGTGGCGACGGTTAAATCTGACAAACCTTCGAGTAAACACTCTTCAAGCGTACGCACGCTGTGGCCGACTTCCAGTTTCACATCCCACAATAGCGTTAGCAGCTCGCCGATTTTCTGGGCTTGAGATTCGGTCAGACGCTTACGGCTGAGAATCAGTAAGTCAATGTCGGAAAGAGGATGTAGCTCCCCGCGTCCGTATCCCCCAACCGCGACCAGAGCCGTTTCGGCAACATCGCCAAAGTCATATTTCAGCCACAACCGCTGTAGCAGTTGATCGATAAATTCGGTGCGGGCATCCATTAACTTTTCGGCTGAAATCCCGTCATCAAAAGCGCGCCCCAGCCATTGCTGGAAGAGGTCGATTCGGGCTTTTATCTGGCTGCATTCAAGCTCTGCATCTGGCCAACTGACGGGGTATTCAGGTTGCCCGGAAATCTCAGGAAGCACTGTGGTCGCGTACTGCTCGGGTAAACTCTGGGTCATGTCGCCATCCATAAAAAAAGCCGGCATAAGCCGGCTTCGATCGCTGACTTTCGTCAGGCGAATCACTCGTTATGCGAAATCACACTTGGGATGGTGTCATCTTTACGCAAAGTGAGAATTTCGCAGCCGTTATCTGTCACCACAATAGTATGCTCGTATTGTGCAGACAAGCTGCGATCTTTGGTTTTCACCGTCCAACCGTCTTTCATGGTGCGAATGCGGTAATCACCGGAGTTCACCATCGGCTCGATGGTGAACGTCATACCCGGTTGCAGTACTACGCCGCCGTCGTCAGCATCATAATGCAGCACTTGTGGTTCTTCGTGGAATACGCGACCAATACCGTGTCCACAGTATTCACGTACTACAGAAAAACCTTCTGCTTCAACGAACTTCTGAATTGCCGCACCGAGGGTACGCAGGCGAATGCCTGGTTTTACCATGCGCAGAGACAAATACAGGCTTTCTTGCGTGATACGACACAGACGCTCACCAAGGATGGTTGGTTTGCCCACGAGGAACATTTTTGAGGTATCGCCGTGGTATTCATCTTTGATGACAGTGACGTCGATGTTGACGATGTCGCCATCTTTCAAAATTTTAGTGTCATCAGGGATACCGTGGCATACCACTTCGTTGATGGAGATGCACACGGATTTTGGGAAGCCGTGGTAACCCAAACACGCTGAAATAGCCTGTTGGTTGTTAACGATGTAATCGTTGCAAATACGATCCAACTCACCAGTGCTAACACCAGGCCGCACGTGAGGTTCAATCATTTCCAGCACTTCAGCGGCAAGCCTGCCCGCAACGCGCATTTTTGCAATTTCTTCAGGGGTTTTAATTGAGATAGCCATTAATTCGATCCGCAGGTGTCGTCAATATCGACAATAATTGAGCAAGTGTATAGCAATGTTATCAGGGCAGGCGATCGGTGCCAAATTGAGAATCCTTGCGCGCACTATCTGCCAACAACTATTGGAGTCCTGGTGCGTTTTATGGTATAAAGCGCGCCGGACTTGTATTTCGATTTTTCGGATACAGCCAACACTCTCACTTTGTGTAAATAACACACACGTATCGACACATATTCCGGGGTGCCCTTTGGGGTCGGTAATATGGGATACGTGGAGGCTTAACCCCAATCACTATATAGAGGTTTTAATCATGGCAACTGTTTCCATGCGCGACATGCTCAAGGCTGGTGTTCACTTCGGTCACCAAACCCGTTACTGGAACCCGAAAATGAAGCCTTTCATCTTCGGCGCTCGTAACAAAGTTCACATCATCAACCTTGAAAAAACTGTACCTATGTTCAACGAAGCTTTGGCTGAACTGAGCAAGATTTCTTCTCGTAAAGGCAAAATCCTTTTCGTTGGTACTAAGCGCGCAGCAAGCGAACCAGTAAAAGAAGCTGCTCTGAGCTGCGATCAGTTCTTCGTGAACCATCGCTGGTTGGGCGGTATGCTGACTAACTGGAAAACCGTTCGTCAGTCCATCAAACGTCTGAAAGACCTGGAAATCCAGTCTCAGGACGGTACCTTCGACAAACTGACCAAGAAAGAAGCGCTGATGCGTACCCGTGAGCTGATTAAGTTAGAAAACAGCCTCGGCGGTATCAAAGACATGGGCGGCTTGCCGGATGCACTGTTTGTAATCGACGCCGATCACGAACACATTGCAATCAAAGAAGCGAATAACTTGGGTATCCCAGTATTCTCTATCGTTGATACTAACTCTGATCCAGATGGCGTTGATTTCGTTATCCCTGGTAACGACGATGCAATCCGTGCTGTAACCCTGTACCTGGGTGCTGTAGCTGCTACCGTTCGTGAAGGCCGTTCTCAGGATCTGGCTTCTCAGGCAGAAGAAAGCTTCGTAGAAGCTGAATAATAAGGTTCGCTCTTATTTGAGCTCTTATTAACCAGGTATACCCTTTAGATTTCGAGTTGCAGGTAGACGGCAAACTCAAGAATCCCCAGGAGCTTACTTAGGTAAGTGACTGGGTGAGTGAGTGCAGCCAACGCCCCTGTGGCTTGAAAGATTATGGGTATATTGAATAGTTTGGTTAGGGGGCCTGCACAGGCCCCCTTTTTATTTTGAGCCAGGGTTCGTCTGTTCCGTGGACCAGGGCTTATCTCTCTCTACGAGATAACCGAGGATTTTAGAATGGCTGATATTACTGCTGCTCTGGTAAAAGAACTGCGTGAGCGTACTGGCGCAGGCATGATGGATTGCAAAAAGTCACTGACTGAAGCTAATGGCGACATTGAGCTGGCAATCGAAAACATGCGTAAGTCTGGTGCGATCAAAGCGGCTAAGAAAGCAGGCAACGTTGCTGCTGACGGCGTGATCAAAACTAAGATTGCTGACGGCTATGCTGTGATTCTGGAAGTTAACTGCCAGACTGACTTCGTTGCTAAAGATGGTGGTTTCCAGGCATTTGCTGACAAAGTGCTGGACGCTGCTGCTGCAGGCAAAGTAACTGACATCGAAGTGCTGAAAGCACAATTCGAAGAAGAGCGTGTTGCACTGGTTGCTAAAATCGGTGAGAACATCAACGTTCGTCGTGTTGCTGTTCTGGAAGGCGACGTTCTGGGTAGCTACCTGCACGGTGCTCGCATCGGTGTTGTTGTTGCAGCTAAAGGCGCTGACGAAGAACTGGTTAAGCAAATTGCTATGCACGTTGCTGCAAGCAAGCCAGAATTCGTTAAGCCAGAAGATGTGTCTGCTGACGTGGTTGAGAAAGAGTACCAGGTTCAGCTGGACATCGCTATGCAGTCTGGTAAGCCGAAAGAAATCGCAGAGAAAATGGTTGAAGGCCGCATGAAGAAATTCACCGGCGAAGTTTCTCTGACTGGTCAGCCTTTCGTAATCGACCCAAGCAAAACTGTTGCTCAGTTGCTGAAAGAGCACAATGCTGACGTGACTGGCTTCATCCGCTTTGAAGTGGGCGAAGGCATCCAGAAAGTTGAGACTGACTTCGCAGCAGAAGTTGCTGCAATGTCTAAGCAGTCTTAATTTTTAAAGGAGCCGCCAATTGGCGGCTCCTTTATATCTGCCTTTAAAAATCAGTCTGCTCTGATACAGATCTTACTGATATGCGACACTATGTCGCCTGAATTTACCATCCCCATTCGTTGACTGTTCCCAGGAAAGAATCATGGCTACCAATGCAAAACCTGTCTACAAACGCATTCTGCTCAAGCTAAGCGGCGAAGCGCTGCAAGGTACCGAAGGCTTCGGTATTGATGCAAGCATCCTTGATCGTATGGCTCAGGAAATTAAAGAGCTGGTTGAATTGGGCATTCAGGTCGGGGTGGTGATTGGTGGTGGCAACTTATTCCGCGGTGCGGGCCTGGCAAAAGCCGGTATGAACCGTGTTGTGGGCGACCACATGGGCATGTTGGCCACCGTCATGAACGGCCTGGCAATGCGTGATGCGCTTCATCGCGCCTATGTGAACGCCCGCTTGATGTCCGCTATTCCATTGAATGGCGTGTGTGATAACTACAGCTGGGCAGAAGCCATCAGCCTGCTGCGTAATAACCGCGTAGTTATCCTGGCTGCCGGTACTGGCAACCCGTTCTTTACCACTGACTCTGCAGCGTGTTTACGCGGTATTGAAATTGAAGCTGACGTCGTATTGAAAGCGACAAAAGTTGATGGCGTGTTTACCGCAGATCCGGTTCAAGATCCTACCGCTACGCTTTGTGAGCAATTGACCTATACCGAAGTACTGGAAAAAGAACTGAAAGTGATGGACCTGGCGGCGTTTACCCTCGCACGCGATCACAAAATCCCGATTCGTGTTTTCAACATGAACAAACCTGGTGCGCTTCGCCGTGTTGTGATGGGCGAAAAAGAAGGCACTTTAATCACTGAATAATTTCAGTCGATGATAAATCAGGGTAAGATTCGATTTCACTTACTCTGATTAATTGAGTAGCAGGCAACCCCAACGGGCGCCATGAATAAACAGGGCTATACTTAGCTCGCAGCGTCTGCATCGCAGCGTGAAGTGTGGTCTGCCCTAAACCAGTTTTCAAGGATTCGTAACGTGATAAGTGATATCAGAAAAGATGCCGAAGTGCGTATGGAAAAATGCGTAGAAGCATTCAAAACTCAAATCAGTAAAATCCGCACCGGTCGCGCCTCTCCATCTCTGCTGGACGGTATCATTGTGGAGTATTACGGAACACCAACTCCACTGCGCCAACTGGCAAGTGTAACGGTTGAAGATTCTCGTACACTGAAGATCAACGTGTTTGACCGCTCCCTGAGCCAGGCCGTTGAGAAAGCGATCATGACTTCCGACCTCGGTCTGAACCCAAGCTCTGCCGGTACCGACATTCGTGTTCCACTACCAGCACTGACTGAAGAACGTCGTAAAGACCTGATCAAAATTGTACGTGGCGAAGCTGAAGGCGCGCGCGTTGCGGTTCGTAACGTTCGCCGTGATGCTAACGACAAAGTTAAAGCGCTGCTGAAAGATAAAGAAATCAGTGAAGATGACGATCGTCGTTCACAGGATGACGTTCAGAAAATGACTGATGCTGCTATCAAAAAAGTAGATGCTGCGCTTGCTGAGAAAGAAGCTGAGTTGATGCAGTTCTAATCCGTTGAGATGACGGATCAAACGCCGTATACAGGCTGTGGCTAACGTTGCAGTCATTGTTTACGGCGTTTTGTTTTTCACGCGAAAGTGTCGGCAATCTCTCTGTGTCGCGGCAAACTATTATTAATTCTAAAATTCCAGAGCGTCTTATGAAGCAACTGACCATTCTTGGCTCTACCGGGTCTATCGGTACCAGTACCCTTAGCGTTGTTCGTCATAATCCTGAGAAGTTTTCCGTCACGGCATTAGTTGCCGGGAAAAATGTCGCGCGTATGGCCGAGCAGTGCCTGGAGTTCCAGCCAAAATGGGCAGTGATGGATGATGAGAAGTCTGCCGGTGAGTTACGTCGCCTGTTAAAAGAGCATGGGAGTCGCACCGAAGTCCTGGCAGGGCAGCAAGCGGCTTGCGAAATGGCCGCGCTGGATGAAGTTAATCAGGTTATGGCCGCGATTGTTGGTGCTGCGGGGCTGTTACCAACACTTGCAGCTATCGCTGCAGGCAAGCAAGTTTTACTGGCAAACAAAGAGTCGTTAGTGACTTGTGGTCGTCTATTTATGGACGCTGTTCAACGCAGTAAAGCCCAGTTGCTACCTATCGACAGTGAACACAACGCAATTTTTCAGAGTTTACCGGAACCAATCCAGCAAAACCTCGGGTACGCTGAACTTGAGAGTAATGGCGTTTCGTCCATTATTCTTACTGGGTCAGGTGGCCCGTTCCGTGAGACGCCTTTAGGCGACTTGGCTGCAATGACGCCAGACCAGGCTTGTAGCCATCCGAACTGGTCGATGGGACGTAAAATCTCTGTCGATTCAGCCACCATGATGAATAAAGGTCTCGAATATATTGAAGCTCGCTGGCTATTCAATGCAACAGCGAAGCAAATGGAAGTCCTGATACATCCGCAGTCGGTTATCCATTCGATGGTTCGCTATCGCGATGGCAGTGTATTGGCACAATTGGGCGCGCCAGATATGCGCACACCAATCGCGCATGCAATGGCGTTCCCGGAGCGTGTTATATCCGGTGTTGAGCCGCTCGATTTTTGTAAAATTGGCACTTTCACCTTCATGGAACCAGACTATCACCGCTATCCTTGTCTGAAATTGGCGATGGACGCGTTTGAGCAGGGGCAGGCCGCAACGACAGTACTAAATGCGGCTAATGAAGTGGTTGTTGAAGCCTTCTTACGCGAACAACTGCGATTCACCGAGATTGCAGCCCTGAATCGGGCCGTGTTGGAAAGTGTTGATTTGACGGAACCGAAGAGCGTTGAAGATGTGATTACTGTGGACGCAAAAGCGCGTGAAGTTGCCCGAAATTTGGTGACACGTATCGCTTCCCGATGATTATTCATCCGGCTGATGTGCCTCCATTTGTTAGCTCTGTGCTTCAGTGATATAGTCTGCGCTATCTTTCAGTCGATAATTATTGACTGAAAGATAGGTAAGCCGTGTTATAGCACGGCTTTTTTATGTAAAAGCTGAAATCATTCTGAGTACCGCTTAATCCTTATCTGGGAATAATTACGTCTTATGTTGTCTGCAAACCAACAATTAAGCGAATCACAATCTGACCATGGCGCACGTCATGTTGCCATCATTATGGACGGTAATGGACGTTGGGCTAAACGACAGGGGAAGATGAGGATTTCCGGCCATAAAGCGGGTGCGAAATCAGTACGGCGGGCTGTGAGTTTTGCAGCAAATAACGGTATTGATGCGCTAACACTTTATGCCTTCAGTAGTGAAAACTGGAATCGCCCTGCTCAAGAAGTCAGCGCGTTGATGGAATTGTTCGTGTGGGCTTTAGACAGTGAAGTCAAAAGTTTACATCGACACAATGTTCGTCTGCGGATTATTGGTGATACCAGTCGATTCAATGCTCGCCTGCAAGAACGTATTAACAAAGCCGAAGCCCTCACCAGTGCCAATACCGGTTTAACTCTCAACATTGCCGCGAATTATGGCGGACGTTGGGATATTATTCAGGGAGTGCGGCATCTTGCCGAACAGGTACAGGAAGGCTTATTGCGCCCAGACCAGATTGATGAAGAGATGCTGAGTCAGCAAATCTGCATGAATGAACTGGCTCCCGTAGATTTAGTAATTAGGACAGGGGGAGAGCATCGTATCAGTAACTTTCTGATTTGGCAGATTGCCTATGCAGAACTTTATTTCACTGATGTTCTTTGGCCTGATTTCGATGAACAAGACTTTGAAGGTGCACTACATGCTTTTGCAAATCGAGAGCGTCGTTTTGGCGGCACGGCACCTGGTAGTGAGTAAGCCTGTTGGGGGTCACCTTTGCTGAAGTATCGCCTGCTTTCTGCGTTTATTTTAATCCCGGTGGTTATAGCCGCGCTATTTTGGCTCCCACCCGTAGGATTTGCTATTACCACTCTGGTGGTCTGCATGCTCGCCGCCTGGGAATGGGGGCAACTGGCAGGCTTTAAAGCACGCTCTCAACGAGTATGGCTTGCTGTGCTGTGCGGCCTGTTATTGGCGCTGATGTTGTTTGCATTGCCCGAATACCAGCGTACGGTCCATATTCCGCTCATTGAGGCGTCACTTTGGGCATCGCTTGCCTGGTGGTTTGCGGCACTGCTACTGGTGTTGTTCTATCCGGGCTCTGCATCCATTTGGCGTAATTCAAAAACACTGCGTTTGGTATTTGGTGTGCTGACGATCGTGCCGTTTTTCTGGGGCATGATTGTACTGCGTAACTGGCATTACGATATCAACCACTACACCGGTTCAATCTGGCTGTTGTATGTAATGGTACTGGTCTGGGGCGCGGACTCCGGAGCGTATATGTTTGGCAAAATGTTTGGCAAACATAAACTAGCTCCGAAAGTATCGCCTGGCAAAACATGGCAGGGCTTCTTCGGTGGCTTGTTCACTTCTGCGATTATCTCAGTGCTGTTCGGCATGTGGGCGAACCTGGATGTGTCACCGGCTATCCTGTTGACCTGTTCGGTCGTTGCGGCTCTGGCTTCAGTTCTTGGTGACTTAACCGAAAGCATGTTTAAGCGCGAAGCTGGGATTAAAGATAGCGGTCACCTGATCCCCGGTCATGGTGGTATCCTTGACCGCATTGATAGCCTTACAGCAGCAGTACCGGTATTTGCCTGTCTGTTATTGCTGGTATTCAGGACGATTTAACGGAAGGTTATATGCTGAGCTTACTCTGGAATTTGGCTGCATTTATCGTTGCACTGGGTGTGTTAATTACCGTGCATGAGTTCGGCCATTTTTGGATTGCTCGTCGCTGCGGCGTAAAAGTAGAGCGTTTTTCCATTGGTTTTGGTAAAGCGCTCTGGCGTCGCACTGACCGTCATGGTACCGAATTTGTCATTGCCCTAATCCCTCTTGGCGGCTACGTCAAAATGCTTGATGAACGTGTTGAGCCGGTTAGCCCGGAACTGCGCCATCAGGCTTTCAATAACAAAACTGTTTCTCAACGAGCAGCAATTATTGCTGCCGGTCCGATTGCTAACTTTATCTTCGCTGTGTTTGCTTATTGGCTTGTGTTTATCATTGGTGTGCCCGGTGTTCGTCCGATTGTTGGCGAAGTTATGCCCAACTCGATAGCGGCCGAAGCACAAATTGCACAAGGCACGGAACTTAAAGCGATAGATGGTATCGAAACGCCTGATTGGGAATCAGTTCAACTTGCGTTAATGGGCAAAATTGGCGATGACAGCGTCAAGATGACGACGGCACCGTTGGGCTCGAATCTGAAAAGTGAAAAAACGCTCGATTTGCGCCACTGGCAATTTGACCCAGAGAAGCAGAATCCGATCACTTCTTTAGGTATCGAACCACGTCGTCCGCAGATTGAGACAGTACTACAGGAAGTACAGCCAAATTCCGCAGCGGAAAAAGCGGGTTTGCAAGCTGGAGACAGGATCGCTAAAGTCAACGGTGCGGCACTGACTCAGTGGACAGAATTTGTTAGTCAGGTGCGTGACAATCCAGGTCAGCCACTGGAGCTAGAAATAGAAAGACAAGGGGCGCTCTTGTCTTTAACGTTGATACCGGATACAAAACCGGGTAAAGCGAAGGCTGAAGGGTTTGCGGGTGTGGTTCCAAAGGTTATCCCGCTACCGGATGAGTATAAAACAGTACGCCAGTATGGGCCGTTTGCGGCTGTTGCGGAAGCCACGGATAAAACCTGGCAACTGATGAAGCTTACGGTCAATATGCTGGGAAAATTAATAACCGGTGACATCAAGCTGAATAACCTCAGTGGGCCAATCTCCATAGCTCAAGGGGCTGGTATGTCAGCGGAATCTGGGTTGATTTACTATCTGATGTTCCTGGCGCTGATTAGCGTCAATCTGGGGATTATCAACCTGTTTCCGTTACCCGTCCTCGACGGGGGGCATCTGCTCTTTTTGGCGATTGAGAAACTGAAAGGTGGGCCGGTTTCCGAGCGAGTTCAAGACTTTAGTTACCGCATTGGCTCTATATTGCTGGTGCTGTTGATGGGGCTTGCACTTTTCAATGATTTCTCTCGGTTTTAGAGAGAATTAGGTTAGGAAGAACGCATAACAACGATGGCGATGAAAAAGTTGCTCATAGCGTCGCTGCTGTTTAGCAGCGCCACCGTATACGGTGCAGACGGGTTCGTGGTGAAGGATATTCATTTCGAAGGCCTGCAGCGAGTCGCCGTCGGTGCGGCCCTCCTCAGCATGCCGGTTCGCGTAGGCGATACTGTCTCTGACGAGGATATCAGTAATACTATCCGTTCACTTTTTGCTACCGGGAACTTCGAAGATGTCCGGGTGCTGCGTGATGGTGAAACGTTGGTTGTACAGGTGAAAGAACGCCCGACAATCGCGAGTATTACTTTCTCTGGTAACAAGTCCGTGAAGGACGACATGCTTAAACAGAACCTCGAGGCTTCTAGCGTGCGTGTCGGTGAGTCACTGGACAGAACAACCCTGGCCGATATTGAAAAAGGGCTGGAAGATTTCTATTACAGCGTTGGTAAATACAGTGCCAGCGTGAAAGCCGTTGTTACGCCACTGCCGCGTAACCGTGTTGACCTGAAACTGGTATTCCAGGAAGGCGTTTCCGCCAAAATTCAGCAAATCAACATCGTGGGCAACCATGCGTTTACTACTGACGAGCTCATTTCGCACTTCCAGTTGCGTGATGAGGTGCCGTGGTGGAACGTGGTGGGCGATCGTAAATATCAGAAGCAGAAGCTTGCTGGTGATCTCGAAACACTGCGCAGTTACTACCTGGATCGTGGTTATGCACGCTTTAACATCGATTCTACCCAGGTCAGCCTGACGCCTGATAAGAAAAGCATTTACGTTACCATCAACGTGACAGAAGGTGATCAGTATAAGATTGCTGGCGTGACGGTGAGCGGTAATCTGGCAGGGCACTCAGCAGAAATTGAAACGCTGACTAAGCTCAAGCCGGGCGAGCTTTATAACGGCACTAAAGTGACCAAAATGGAAGACGACATCAAGAAATTGTTGGGTCGTTATGGTTACGCCTATCCGCGCGTGCAAACACAACCTGAAATCAATGATGCAGACAAGACCGTTAAACTGCATGTTAACGTTGATTCAGGTAACCGTTACTACGTACGTAAAATTCGCTTTGAAGGTAACGACACCAGTAAAGATTCTGTCCTGCGTCGCGAAATGCGCCAAATGGAAGGAACGTGGCTGGGTAGTGACCTTGTCGACTCAGGCAAAGAACGTCTGAACCGTCTGGGATACTTCGAAACTGTAGATGTCGACACGCAGCGTGTGTCAGGTAGCTCTGACCAGGTTGATGTGGTTTACAAAGTTAAGGAGCGTAATACCGGTAGCTTCAACTTTGGTATCGGTTACGGTACTGAAAGTGGTATCAGCTTCCAGGTGGGTGTCCAGCAGGATAACTGGCTTGGAACGGGTTACTCTGTCGGTATCAACGGGACCAAAAACGATTATCAGACATATGCGGAATTGTCCTTAACCGACCCGTACTTTACAGTTGATGGTGTGAGCCTTGGCGGTCGTGTCTTCTACAACGACTTTAAAGCAGATGACGCGGACCTTTCTGACTACACCAACAAAAGTTATGGTGTGGATGGAACCCTTGGTTTCCCGGTTAATGAAAACAACACGTTGCGTCTTGGTGTAGGTTATGTACACAACGACCTGTCCAACATGCAGCCGCAGGTTGCGATGTGGCGTTACCTGGATTCAATGGGTCAATCAGCGGGTACTACGTCGACTGATAATGGTTTTGCGGCAGATGACTTCACGCTGAACTATGGCTGGACGTATAACAAACTTGACCGTGGTTACTTCCCAACGGAAGGTTCACGTGTGAACCTGAACGGTAAAGTGACCGTACCAGGTTCTGACAACGAGTTCTACAAAGTCACGTTTGATACAGCAAGCTACTTCCCAATTGATGATGATCATACCTGGGTAATGTTAGGCCGTGCTCGTATTGGTTACGGTGATGGCCTGGGCGGCAAAGAAATGCCGTTCTATGAAAACTTCTATGCCGGTGGTTCCAGTACAGTCCGTGGCTTCCAGTCCAACAACATTGGTCCGAAAGCGGTCTATATTGGTGGTCCTGGAAATGATAATTGCGACCAGCCTAACGGGTATTGCTCATCCGACGATGCAGTCGGTGGTAACGCAATGGCTGTGGCAAGTTTAGAACTTATCACGCCAACACCATTCCTGAGCGATAAGTACGCGAACTCAGTTCGTACTTCCTTGTTCATGGACATGGGTACCGTTTGGGATACAAACTGGGATAATGAGAAGTATTCTGCTGATGGGATTCCTGATTACAGTGACCCAAGCAATATTCGTATGTCAGCAGGTATAGCATTGCAATGGATGTCACCATTAGGGCCGTTGGTATTCTCTTATGCCCAACCGTTCAAGAAATATGAAGGTGACAAAGCGGAACAATTCCAGTTTAACATTGGTAAAACCTGGTAATTGTTTTGCGCAAAGGAATGCGAGTAAGCAGTGTCGCGTTGATGCCAGTTCGCTAAATGCAGAACTGGCACTCGCAAAAAGAGTGTCTCAGGACACATACGGGATGGTAAGGAGTTAATTGTGAAAAAGTGGTTATTTGCCGCAGGTCTTGGCCTCGCTATGGCTGCATCAGCCAGTGTTCAAGCAGCTGACAGCATTGCTGTAGTGAACATGGGTAATCTGTTCCAACAGGTTGCACAGAGCACCGGTGTGTCCAAAACTTTGGAAAACGAGTTCAAAGGCCGCGCGAGCGAGTTGCAGAATATGGAAGGCGATCTGCAATCCAAAATGCAAAAGCTGCAACGTGATGGTTCTACCATGAAAGCTGCTGACCGTAGCAAAATGGAAAAAGATCTGATGGCTCAGCGCCAGCAGTTCCAGACCAAAGCTCAAGCTTTTGAACAAGACCGTAACCGTCGTTCTAACGAAGAACGTGGTAAACTGGTTACTCGTATTCAGAGCGCAGTGAAGAAAGTTGCTGACGACAAAGGCTACGACGTAGTTCTGGATACTAACACCGTTGCTTATGCAGGCAGCAGTGTAAAAGACATCACTTCAGATGTTCTGAAACAGGTTAAATAAGTAATGTCTTCAATTCGACTGGCTGATTTAGCCCAGCAGTTGGATGCAGAATTGCACGGTGATGGCGAACTCGTCATCACCGGCGTTGCATCTATGCAAACGGCAAAAGCAGGCCAAATTACATTCATGGTAAACCCTCGTTATCGTGAGCAATTGGCTGTTTGCCAGGCTTCTGCCGTCGTGATGACTGAAGCCGATCTTCCTTTCGCACATAGCGCAGCTTTGGTAGTGAAGAACCCCTACCTGACTTATGCTCGTATGGCGCAAATTCTTGATTCCACGCCGCAACCTGCTCAAAATATCGCGCCAGGCGCGGTGGTTGATGCGACTGCGACGTTGGGTAAAAATGTTGCCATTGGCGCTAATGCGGTTATCGAATCTGGCGTAGTGCTGGGCGATAATGTCGTGATTGGCCCTGGCTGTTTCGTGGGCAAAAACACCAATATTGGTGCTGGCACTCGCCTGTGGGCGAATGTGTCGATCTATCACGAAATCCAGATTGGTGAGCAGTGCCTGGTTCAGTCCGGTACAGTCATTGGTTCTGATGGTTTTGGTTATGCTAACGATCGTGGAAACTGGGTGAAGATCCCCCAGCTTGGCCGAGTGATCATTGGCGATCGTGTTGAAATTGGTGCATGTACAACAATCGACCGTGGTGCACTGGACGACACGATTATTGGCAATGGTGTTATCATCGATAATCAATGCCAGATTGCACATAACGTTGTGATTGGCGACAATACTGCCGTTGCTGGTGGTGTCATCATGGCTGGTAGCCTGAAAATTGGGCGCTACTGTATGATTGGCGGTGCCAGTGTTATCAATGGTCATATGGAAATCTGCGATAAAGTCACCGTGACTGGAATGGGCATGGTAATGCGCCCAATCACAGAACCGGGAGTTTACTCCTCAGGTATTCCACTACAGCCAAACAAAGTGTGGCGTAAAACAGCCGCGTTGGTGATGAATATCGACGAAATCAGCAAGCGCTTGAAATCAGTTGAGAAAAAAATCAATCAACAAGACTAAAAGTCACCCGCCCAAGACGCGTTAGTGCTTACTGATTTGCGGCCTGCTAGCTATCCCGAGATAGCCGCAGGCCGTGTTATTATTGTCATTTGGTACATTTAGACAGGAAGAGTATCTTGACTATCGACACTCATACTCTGCACATCGAAGAGATTTTAGAACTTCTGCCGCACCGTTACCCGTTCTTGCTGGTAGATCGCGTGCTGGATTTTGAAGAAGGCCGTTTTTTACGTGCAGTAAAAAATGTCTCAGTAAACGAGCCGTTTTTCCAGGGCCACTTCCCTGGTAAACCGATTTTCCCAGGTGTTTTGATTCTTGAAGCGATGGCGCAAGCCACCGGTATTCTTGCGTTTAAAAGCGTAGGCAAACTGGAACCTGGTGAGCTTTATTACTTTGCTGGTATTGATGAAGCACGTTTCAAGCGCCCAGTCGTGCCTGGTGACCAGATGGTCATGGAAGTTACTTTCGAGAAAACCCGCCGTGGTCTGACGCGCTTCAAAGGCGTGGCAACTGTTGACGGTAAAATTGTCTGCGAAGCAACTATGATGTGTGCCCGCAGCCGGGAGAGTTAATACGTGATTGATAAATCCGCCTTTATTCATCCATCAGCCATTGTGGAAGAAGGTGCCGTCATCGGTGCTAACGTTCATATTGGTCCGTTTTGTATTGTTGGTCCGCATGTTGAGATCGGTGACGGTACCGTTCTGAAGTCTCATGTTGTGGTAAATGGTCATACGACTATTGGTCGCGATAACGAGATATATCAGTTCGCGTCCATTGGTGAAGTGAACCAGGATCTTAAATATGCTGGTGAACCAACCCGAGTGGAAATTGGCGACCGCAACCGCATTCGCGAAAGCGTAACCATCCATCGAGGAACAGAACAGGGCGGTGGCTTGACGAAGGTGGGTAGCGATAACTTACTGATGATTAACGCCCACGTGGCGCATGATTGTACGGTTGGTAATCGTTGTATCCTCGCGAATAACGCAACACTTGCTGGTCACGTTTGCGTTGATGATTTTGCCATCATCGGCGGCATGACCGCGGTGCACCAGTTCTGTATTATCGGTGCGCACGTGATGGTGGGTGGCTGCTCTGGTGTAGCACAAGATGTTCCACCGTATGTTATTGCGCAGGGCAACCACGCGACACCATTTGGCGTCAATATCGAAGGGCTTAAACGCCGCGGTTTCAGTAGAGAAGCAATCCACGCAGTTCGTAATGCGTATAAAATTCTCTACCGCAGCGGGAAAACCTTCGAAGAAGCTAAGCCTGAGATTGCTCAAATTGCCGAGCAACATCCAGAAGTGAACGCATTCGTTGAATTCTTCGCTCGTTCAACTCGTGGTCTGATTCGCTAAATGAAGCCTGGTCGTCCGCTTACGATTGCCCTGGTCGCCGGAGAAACTTCCGGCGATATTCTTGGTGCAGGTCTGATTCGTGCATTAAAAGCTCGTGTTCCTGATGCTCGCTTCGTGGGTGTCGCTGGGCCATTGATGCAGGCTGAAGGTTGTGAAGCCTGGTATGAAATGGAAGAGTTGGCCGTGATGGGCATTGTTGAAGTGCTGGGTCGCCTGCGTCGATTACTTCATATTCGTGCTGATTTGACTCGCCGTTTCACAGAATTACAGCCAGATGTTTTTGTCGGTATCGATGCGCCTGATTTTAACATCACGCTGGAAGGTAATCTCAAAAAGCAGGGTATTCGTACCATTCATTACGTCAGTCCTTCTGTTTGGGCATGGCGTCAAAAACGTGTTTTCAAAATTGGCAGAGCAACGGATTTAGTGCTCGCATTTCTGCCTTTCGAAAAAGCGTTTTACGATAGATTTAATGTGCCGTGTCGGTTTATCGGTCATACCATGGCGGATGCTATGCCGCTTGATCCTGATAAAAATGCCGCACGCGCGACTTTAGGTATTTCCCCTGAGGCTAAATGCCTGGCACTGTTGCCTGGTAGCCGCGGTGCAGAAGTTGAAATGCTCAGCGCAGATTTTCTCAAAACAGCACTTTTGCTGCGTGAACGTTTTCCGAGTCTGGAAATCGTTGTTCCGCTGGTTAATGCCAAACGTCGTGAACAATTCGAACGAATCAAAGCTGAAGTCGCTCCAGACTTGACGATGCACTTGCTCAATGGGCAAGGGCGCGAAGCGATGGTGGCGAGCGATGCCGCATTGCTGGCATCGGGTACCGCTGCACTGGAGTGCATGTTGGCGAAATGCCCGATGGTGGTTGGTTATCGCATGAAGCCGTTCACTTTCTGGCTTGCGAAGCGCCTGGTTAAAACTGATTACGTTTCATTGCCAAATCTGCTGGCTGGCCGTGAACTGGTTAAAGAGTTATTGCAGGATGAGTGTGAGCCCAATGCGCTTGCGAAGGCGCTGGGCCCGTTGCTTGAAGACGGTGCGCAGAGTCACCAAATGCATGACACCTTCCGCGATCTGCATCAGCAAATTCGTTGTAACGCAGATGAACAGGCCGCAGACGCCGTGCTGGAGCTCGCACAATGATTGAATTTATTTACCCTCATACGCACCTGGTAGCAGGTGTTGATGAAGTGGGTCGTGGCCCACTGGTTGGCGCAGTTGTCACTGCGGCGGTGATTCTTGATCCAGCAAAACCTATTATTGGCCTTGCTGATTCGAAGAAACTCTCTGAAAAACGTCGCAACGCGCTTTACGATGAAATCATCGAAAAAGCGCTGTCCTGGAGTCTTGGCCGAGCTGAACCGGAAGAGATCGACCAGTTAAACATTTTGCATGCCACTATGCTGGCGATGCAGCGTGCAGTTGCTGGCCTCAGTGTGGTGCCTGAATATGTGCTGATCGATGGTAACCGCTGCCCAGCGCTACCAATGCCTTCAATGGCGGTAGTAAAAGGCGACAGCCGGGTTGCAGAAATTAGCGCGGCATCGATAATTGCCAAAGTGACGCGCGATCGTGAAATGACAGAGCTAGACCTCTGTTTTCCGCAATACGGTTTTGCCCAACACAAGGGTTACCCTACCGCTTTTCATCTGGAAAAGTTGGCAGAGCATGGTGCGACTGAACATCATCGTCGTAGTTTTGCTCCGGTCAAACGCGCTCTCGGACTGGCGTCCTGATTTGCGGACGTACGTTACACATCTAAACGGAATGAGAAATGGCTGAACCACGTTTCGTACACCTGCGGGTGCACAGCGACTACTCTATGGTTGATGGCCTGGCAAAAACTGCTCCGCTGGTGAAGAAAGCCGCGGCGATGGGGATGCCGGCGATCGCTATCACCGATTTTACTAACCTTTGCGGGTTGGTGAAATTCTATGGTGCAGCTCATGGCGTAGGGCTTAAGCCGATCATCGGTGCTGATTTTAACGTTGCCAATGAGTTGTTGGGGGATGAGCTTAGCCATCTGACGGTTCTCGCCACCAATAATGACGGTTACCAGAACCTTACCCTGTTGATTTCTAAAGCCTACCAACGTGGTTATGGAGCAGCAGGCCCGATTATTGACCGAACCTGGCTTGCCGAGCTCAACGAAGGGCTGATCCTGCTGTCTGGCGGGCGGATGGGGGATATTGGCAAAAACTTGTTGCGTGGCAATACGGCACAGCTTGATCAGTGCCTGGAATTCTACCAGCAGTATTTTGCCGATCGCTTCTATCTGGAGCTGATTCGAACCGGCCGTCCCGATGAAGAAAGCTATTTACACGCCGCTGTGGCTTTGGCCGATGAGCGTGGTTTGCCGGTGGTGGCGACCAACGACGTCAGGTTTATTGAAGCCACAGATTTTGATGCTCACGAAATTCGTGTCGCGATTCACGACGGCTTTACGCTTGATGACCCAAAACGCCCACGCAATTACTCTTCGCAGCAATACTTGCGCACTGAAGAAGAGATGTGTGAGCTGTTTTCAGATATTCCGGAAGCGCTAGAAAATAGCGTAGAAATTGCCAAACGCTGTAATGTCACCGTGCGCCTGGGTGAGTACTTCTTGCCCCAATTCCCAACCGGTGAAATGTCGACCGAAGATTTCCTGGTGATGAAATCCCGGGAAGGGCTAGAAGATCGTCTGGAATTCTTATTCAAAGATCCTGAAGAGCGGGCAGCAAAACGGCCACCGTATGATGAGCGTCTGGAAATTGAACTCAAAGTTATCAACCAGATGGGGTTTCCTGGGTACTTTCTGATCGTAATGGAATTTATCCAGTGGTCCAAAGATAACGGTGTGCCAGTCGGCCCAGGTCGTGGTTCTGGTGCGGGCTCGCTGGTTGCTTACGCTCTGAAAATCACTGACCTCGATCCGCTTGAATTGGATCTGCTGTTCGAACGCTTCCTGAACCCGGAACGTGTTTCGATGCCTGACTTTGATATCGACTTCTGCATGGAGAAACGCGATCGGGTTATTGATCACGTGGCCGAAATGTATGGGCGTGAGGCGGTATCGCAGATCATTACTTTTGGTACCATGGCGGCAAAAGCGGTTATCCGCGATGTGGGCCGCGTACTGGGTCACCCGTACGGCTTTGTCGATCGTATTTCTAAACTGATCCCGCCAGATCCGGGAATGACGCTTGCCAAAGCGTTTGAGGTCGAGCCACAGCTTCCTGAAATCTACGAGGCTGACGAAGAAGTTAAAGCGCTAATCGATATGGCGCGAAAACTTGAAGGTGTGACGCGAAACGCTGGCAAACACGCCGGTGGTGTTGTCATCGCGCCAACCAAAATTACCGACTTTGCTCCGCTGTATTGCGATGACCAGGGGCAGAACCCGGTCACCCAGTTCGATAAAAATGATGTGGAATATGCGGGTCTGGTGAAGTTCGACTTCCTTGGCTTGCGTACGCTGACCATCATCGACTGGGCGTTGAAGATGATTAACCCGCGTCGGGCAAAGCAAGGTTTAGAGCCGATTGATATCGCCGCTATTCCGCTCGAAGACAAGAAAAGCTTCGACATGCTGCAACGCTCGGAAACCACTGCGGTGTTCCAGCTTGAATCCCGCGGCATGAAAGATTTGATTAAGCGTCTACAGCCTGACTGCTTCGAAGATATGATCGCACTGGTGGCGCTTTTCCGCCCTGGCCCGCTGCAATCAGGCATGGTTGATAACTTTATCGACCGTAAGCACGGGCGTGAAGCTATCTCTTATCCGGATATTCAGTGGCAGCATGAAAGCCTGAAACCGGTGCTGGAACCGACCTACGGCATCATCCTGTATCAAGAACAGGTTATGCAAATTGCGCAGGTTCTGGCGGGTTACTCGCTCGGCGGCGCAGATATGTTGCGTCGTGCGATGGGTAAAAAGAACCCAGCCGAGATGGCGAAGCAGCGTGGTGGCTTTGAAGATGGCGCGAAATCTCGCGGTATTGACGGCGAACTGGCGATCAAAATCTTTGACCTGGTAGAGAAATTCGCCGGTTACGGGTTTAACAAATCTCACTCCGCAGCTTACGCGCTGGTTTCCTACCAGACGCTATGGTTAAAAGCGCACTATCCGGCAGAATTTATGGCCGCAGTAATGACTGCGGATATGGATAACACCGAGAAAATCGTTGGCCTGGTCGACGAATGCTGGCGTATGGGGCTGAAAATTCTGCCACCAGATATTAACTCGGGTCTGTACCATTTCCACGTTAATGACGACGGGGAAATTGTTTACGGCATTGGCGCGATTAAAGGTGTTGGTGAAGGCCCAATTGAAGCGATAATTGAGGCGCGTAACGAAGGCGGTTATTTCCGTGAGTTGTTCGACCTCTGTGCGCGTGCTGACGTTAAAAAACTCAATAAACGTATCCTTGAAAAATTAGTGATGTCCGGGGCCTTTGACCGTCTTGGACCGCATCGGGCTGCACTTATGAATGCGCTGCCCGATGCGCTAAAAGCGGCCGATCAGCACGCTAAAGCGGAAGCTATCGGCCAGGTTGATATGTTCGGTGTACTGGCTGATGAACCAGAGCAGGTTGAACAGTCTTATGCCAGCGTGATGCCGTGGCCTGAGCAAGTGGTACTGGACGGTGAGCGTGAAACGCTGGGCTTGTATCTTACTGGCCACCCCATCACACAGTACCTTAAAGAAATTGAGCGCTATGTCGGTGGCATGCGCCTGAAAGAGATGCACCCGACAGAACGTGGTAAAATGACCACGGCTGCGGGTCTGGTGATTGCTTCGCGGGTGATGGTTACCAAGCGCGGCAATCGCATTGGCATCTGTACTCTGGATGACCGTTCTGGTCGCCTGGAAGTGATGCTATTCACAGATGCGTTAGAAAAGTACCAGCATCTGTTGGAAAAAGACCGTATCCTGATCGTCAGAGGACAGGTCAGCTTTGATGACTTCAGCGGTGGCCTTAAAATGACTGCTCGCGAAGTAATGGACATTGACGAGGCCCGCGAAAAGTATGCGCGTGGGCTTGCTATCTCGCTGACGGACAGGCAAATTGATGACCAGCTTTTGAACCGTCTCCGTCAGTCTCTGGAACCCCATCGTTCGGGGACCATTCCAGTACATCTCTACTATCAGAGAGCGGATGCACGAGCGCGTTTGCGTTTTGGCGCAGCATGGCGTGTATCCCCAAGCGATCGTTTGCTCAATGAGCTTCGCACGCTGATAGGCTCGGAGCAGGTGGAACTGGAGTTTGACTAATACAGGAATATTATGAGTCTGAATTTCCTCGATTTTGAACAGCCGATTGCAGAGCTGGAAGCGAAAATTGATTCCCTGACTGCAGTTAGCCGTCAGGACGAAAAGTTAGATATTAATCTCGACGAAGAAGTGCAGCGTCTGCGTGAAAAAAGCGTAGAACTCACACGTAAAATCTTCGCCGATTTAGGGGCATGGCAGATTGCTCAACTGGCGCGTCATCCGCAGCGCCCGTATACGCTTGATTACCTGCGTCTCGCTTTTGATGAGTTTGATGAGCTTGCGGGTGACCGTGCGTATGCTGACGATAAAGCTATTGTTGGCGGGATTGCGCGCTTAGATGGTCGTCCGGTGATGGTTATTGGCCATCAAAAAGGCCGTGAAACCAAAGAGAAGATTCGCCGTAACTTCGGTATGCCAGCACCTGAGGGGTATCGTAAAGCACTGCGTTTGATGGAAATGGCTGAGCGCTTCAAGATGCCAATCATTACCTTCATCGACACACCAGGCGCATACCCTGGTGTGGGTGCGGAAGAGCGCGGTCAATCCGAAGCTATCGCTCGCAACTTGCGTGAGATGTCTGGCCTGAAAGTGCCCGTCATCTGTACCGTAATTGGTGAGGGTGGTTCTGGTGGTGCGCTGGCGATTGGTGTGGGCGATAAAGTGAATATGCTGCAGTACAGCACCTATTCCGTAATCTCCCCAGAAGGTTGTGCGTCAATTCTGTGGAAAAGTGCTGATAAAGCCCCTATCGCCGCAGAAGCGATGGGCATCATTGCTCCGCGCCTGAAAGAGCTGAAGCTGATTGATTCCGTCATTCCTGAACCACTGGGCGGTGCGCACCGTAACGTGGAAGTAATGGCAGCATCACTGAAAGCGCAGTTACTGGCTGATTTAGCCGATCTGGACGTGCTGAATACCGAAGAGCTGTTGGCTCGTCGTTATCACCGTCTGATGAGCTACGGCTACGCGTGATAGCATGAAGCATTGCCAGGAAAGGTCAGAAGAAATTCTGGCCTTTTTTATTGCCTGAATCCCAGACTTTAAAAAGCTTTACACCACTGAGCTTGTCCTCAGCCTGATTTCAATAAACTATGCTTACTTAAAGGTTTTTTGCCAGGAGGTAAGCGTTGAATATTATTGCAATCATGGGCCCGCATGGTGTTTTCTACAAAGATGAGCCAATTAAAGAGTTACATAAAGCACTGGAAGTGCAAGGTTTCCGGCTCATTTACCCCACCAACAGCACCGACCTGCTTAAACTCATCGAACATAATCCGCGTATTTGTGGTGTCATTTTTGACTGGGACGAGTACAGCATGGACTTATGCAGCGAAATTAATGCGCTGAATGAATATTTGCCGCTGTATGCGTTTATCAATACGCACTCTTCGCTGGATGTCAGCGTCAACGAAATGCGCATGGCGCTGTGGTTTTTTGAATATGCTCTCAGTGCCGCCGACGACATCGCCCTGCGCATCCGTCAGTACACCAACGAGTATCTGGATAACATCACTCCGCCGTTAACTAAAGCGCTGTTTAACTATGTTAACGAAGGAAAATATACCTTCTGCACACCTGGCCACATGGCGGGCACTGCCTACCAGAAAAGCCCGGTCGGCTGCCTGTTCTACGATTTTTTTGGTGCGAATACTCTCAAGGCAGATGTCTCTATTTCGGTGACAGAACTGGGATCGTTACTGGATCACACAGGGCCGCATCTGGAAGCCGAGGAATACATCGCCCGTACTTTCGGTGCTGAACAGAGCTACATGGTGACTAACGGTACATCGACGTCGAATAAAATCGTTGGTATGTACGCAGCTCCTTCTGGCAGCACGGTGTTGATTGACCGTAATTGTCACAAATCGCTGACGCATTTGTTGATGATGACGGATTTGGTTCCCATCTGGCTCAAGCCGACTCGTAACGCGTTGGGGATTTTAGGCGGTATTCCGAAGCGTGAGTTTATGCGCGCGAGCATCGAAGAAAAGGTGGCGAACACTGAAAATGCGCAGTGGCCAGTTCATGCGGTCATTACCAACTCGACATACGACGGCTTGCTGTATAACACCGAATTTATCAAACAAACCCTGGATGTTCCGTCTATCCACTTTGACTCCGCCTGGGTGCCATACACCAATTTCCATCCGATTTATCAGGGGAAAAGTGGCATGAGCGGCGATCGGGTCGTGGGAAAAGTCATTTACGAAACTCAATCCACACACAAGCTACTGGCAGCGTTCTCACAAGCATCTCTGATTCATATCAAAGGGAATTACGACGAGGAGACTTTCAACGAAGCCTACATGATGCACACCACGACCTCGCCAAGTTATCCGTTGGTGGCGTCGATTGAAACGGCTGCAGCGATGCTGCGTGGTAACCCAGGTAAGCGGTTGATCAACCGTTCAGTAGAACGTGCGTTGCATTTTCGTCGTGAAGTTCAGCGTTTACGTGAAGAGACTGAGGATTGGTTCTTCGATATCTGGCAGCCGGAACACATAGACGAAGCGGCTTGTTGGCCTATTTCACCAGGCGAAGAAGACTGGCACGGCTTCAAAGATGCTGATGCCGACCATATGTACCTCGACCCGATTAAAGTCACCATTCTGACGCCGGGCATGGATGAGTTAGGTACGATGGCCGAGCAGGGGATCCCTGCGGCATTGGTGGCGAAGTTCCTTGATGAGCGTGGTGTGGTGGTTGAAAAAACCGGGCCGTATAACTTGCTCTTCCTGTTCAGTATTGGCATCGACAAAACCAAAGCTTTAAGTTTGCTGCGTGGTTTGACGGAGTTTAAACGCTCTTATGACCTCAATCTGCGGGTGAAAAACATGCTGCCAGATTTGTATGCCGAAGACCCAGATTTTTACCGCAATATGCGTATCCAGGATCTGGCGCAAGGCATTCATAAACTGATTAAGCAGCACAACCTTTCCGATCTGATGCTGCGGGCTTTTGATGTGTTACCGGAAATGAAAATGACACCGCACAAAGCCTATCAACAACAAGTGAAAGGCAACGTTGAAACGGTCGAAATTGAACAACTACTAAACCGTGTCTCGGCTAACATGATCTTGCCGTATCCGCCGGGTGTCCCGGTGGTGATGCCTGGTGAGATGATTACCGATGAAAGCCGCGCCGTGCTCGATTTCTTGCTGATGCTGTGCTCGGTTGGAGAACACTATCCCGGCTTTGAAACCGATATTCACGGCGCTAAATTGGGTGACGATGGCATCTACCGTGTACGAGTCTTAAAAACGGTTTAGGGTCTTGATTTAGCAAGGCGCGATAGTTACCGTGCGGAAAAGATAAAGGAGCACTTATGCTGGGTTTAAAACAAGTTCATCACATCGCGATTATTGCTTCGGACTACCCAATCAGTAAGCATTTTTACTGTGACATTCTCGGCTTCACGCTGCAGGCAGAGGCTTATCGTGAAGAGCGAGATTCATGGAAAGGGGATTTGGCGCTGAACGGGCAATATGTCATTGAGTTGTTCTCGTTTCCTTTTCCCCCTGCAAGGCCAAGCCGCCCGGAAGCTTGTGGGCTGCGCCATTTGGCGTTTAACGTTGATGACATTGATAGCGCGATTGTTCATCTTGAGAAGCATGGCGTGAAGTGCGAACCCGTGCGTATCGATCCTTTCACGGATAAACGTTTTACTTTCTTTAGTGACCCAGATGGCTTACCGCTGGAGCTTTATCAGCAGTAACACTTGCCTCATATCTCGTTGCCCAGTAACGTGCTGGGCAAATCCTTATTCAAACTACTGATTATGCAACTTCGTCCTCTATTCACATTACTGCATCCGCACCAACAATTGCTGGTGGCGTTTAGTGGCGGGCTGGATTCCACGGTTTTACTGCATCAATTGGTCACACTGCGTGACAGCCAGGCTGCAAATTATAAAATTCGTGCAATGCACATTCATCACGGCTTAAGCCCTTTCGCTGATGATTGGGCTGAGCATTGTCAGAAAGTGTGTTTGCAATGGAACGTGCCATGCGAAGTCAGACGAGTGCAGTTAGCCGACGACGGATTAGGCATTGAAGCTCACGCCCGGGCAGCACGTTATCAGGCGCTGACGGAAGCATTACTTCCTGAAGAGGTGCTACTCACAGCACAACATCTCGACGACCAATGCGAAACGTTTTTGTTGGCCCTAAAGCGTGGAAGTGGCCCTGCGGGATTATCCGCAATGCCAGTGCGCTTGCCTTTGGGCGAGACGGAATTAATCAGGCCGTTGCTCGGGCAAGCGCGTCAGCAGTTGCAAGCATGGGCGGATGAACACCAGCTAACCTGGATAGAAGACGAAAGTAATCAGGACGACAGCTACGACCGTAATTTCTTACGGCTGCGAGTGCTTCCTGAAATCCAACAGCGCTGGCCTCATTTCCCGCAAAGCGTGGCGCGCAGTGCGGAGTTGTGCGCTGAACAAGAACAACTACTTGATGAGTTGCTGGCCGAACAACTCGATGAACTCATTCAGTCTGATGGATCGTTGTTAATTGAGCCTATGCAGCCGTTGAGCGAGGTTCGTCGTGCCGCGCTGTTACGCCGTTGGATTGCCAGACAGAAAGCGGTGATGCCTTCCAGAGCAGCACTTGTGCGTTTATGGGATGAAGTGGCAACCAGCCGTGAGGATGCCAATCCGCGGCTGAAGTTTGGCTGCTATGAAGTCCGTCGTTTTCAGGGGGCGCTGTACTGGTTGCCAATAATCCATGGGTTAGGTGATGAAGTGGTTCGCTGGGCTGCGCCTTTCGAGCCATTAATCTTGCCCGACGGTTTGGGAGTGGTTCAACTTGTGGCAACCGGGCAAGAGATTCGTGCACCGCTGGATAACGAACCGGTGAGTATTCGATTTAAGGCTACCGGGCAGCTCCACATTGTCGGGCGGGATCGTGGCCGTAGCCTGAAAAAAATCTGGCAGGAATTTGGCATTCCGCCATGGCTACGCGAGCGAACACCGCTGTTATATTACGGCGAAAAATTAATTGCCGCTCTGGGCGTTTTTGTCACCCAGGAGGGAAGGGCAACAGAACAATCATGCTGGCATGTCGACTGGCAAAAGGAGAATCAGCAGTGAAGAGAATATTTATTTTGGCCGGTGTGTTGGTGTGCGCTCAGCCTGTATGGGCAAAAGGTGATGCCGCAGCCGGTGAACAGAAAGCCATGATGTGTGTGGCCTGTCATGGCGCAACCGGGAAAGTTTCTGTACCGATGTACCCGAATCTGGCGGGGCAAAACCAGGCGTATCTTGAGCACTCATTGCAAGCGTATAAAAAAGGCGAACGTAGTGGCGGACAAGCGGAAATCATGAAGGCTTACGTCAGTGGTTTGTCTGATGAAGATATTAGCAATCTGGCGGCTTACTACGCGTCCATGAAACCGTAGTAAAAAAAACGGGCAGCCAAGTAAGGCTGCCCGCGCATGCGGATACTTTGCGTATCAGGACTCGCTAACTACGACAGTCCCAATTTCAGGATGGCTGAAACTGGTTATTTTATCGAGACGAACTTCGCGAGCGGCACCGGCATCATCGACAATCAAATATTCGATGTTCTTACGAGATACCAGGTCACTGGCTTTCGCCTTGAAAACTTCTCCGCTCTTTAATTCCAGCGTCAATAATAAGTGATGCTGGCAGGCGAGCTCGAGATTGTCATAATCATCACAATTGATGGGTTGATAGGCATCATTCATTGACATAATCGCTCACCAGTAAGTTCGCGGCAGCATACGCCGCCTGTTCCCTGATAGATTCTGGTTGTGCTTCGTTGGAAGCCACTTCGTTCAGCACCTTCAAGACGCAACCTAGTGCATCCGGAATGTAACCCAAATCTCCGCTGGCTATTTCCGCATAGCGCTTTCGTACTAATTCACAATACTTTTCCACACGCCCTCCTTTCAGAGTCCCGACCTCAGACTTAATCGTGGGATGCAAGTTAAGCCTACGAAGATAAACTCTGTTTAGCAAGGTGACTATACCACAGTGATGAAAGCGATATCAGCAGCGTAACTCTCTACATCAGTGAATACATAACAGCGTTTTAGCGAGGTTTTCGTTACAATGACTGCCTAATTAGTGTGGAGAAGTGTGATGGCGTTAAAAGCGACAATCTATAAAGCGATGGTGAATGTTGCCGATCTCGATCGAAATCAGTTTCTGGATAGCAACCTGACGCTTGCGCGCCATCCTTCGGAAACTCAAGAACGCATGATGCTGCGTTTGCTGGCGTGGATTAAATATGCCAATGAGCGCCTGCAGTTTTCTCGCGGATTAAGTGCTGAAGACGAGCCTGAAATCTGGCAGCGCAACGATCATATGGGCATCGACTTGTGGATTGAACTCGGTCTGCCGGAAGAAAAACGCCTGAAAAAAGCCTGTAGCCAATCTGCAGAAGTGGCGCTGTTTACTTATAACAGCCGTGCCGCAGAAATCTGGTGGCAGCAGCATCAAAATAAACTCAAGCAATACCAAAACTTGTCTATCTGGTACCTGGATGATGAGCAACTGGCGAAGCTGTGTGAGTTCGGCACGCGCTCAATGAACTTGCAGGCCACGATTCAGGATGGTGCGATTTGGCTGTCTGATGCTGAGAATAATCTCGAAATTCACTTCACGGCCTGGCAGCATCATTGATGATTGTCGTCTCTCGTGCGGTAGCCATACCGGACAACGAAGTCACCATTACGGCTATCCGCGCACAAGGAGCGGGTGGCCAGCATGTGAATAAAACCTCAACGGCAATCCATTTGCGTTTTGACATTCGAGCCTCCAGCCTGCCAGAGTATTATAAAGAACGCTTATTGGCGGCCAGCCATCATCTGATTACGCCTGATGGTGTGGTTGTGATTAAAGCGCAGGAATATCGTAGCCAGGAAATGAATCGTGAAGCGGCGGTGGCAAGGCTCGTTTCCTTGATTCAGGAATTAACCGTTGAGCAGAAAAACCGTCGGGCGACCCGGCCTACACGCGCGTCAAAAGAGCGCCGTCTGGCATCGAAATCACAAAAATCTACGACTAAGTCGCTACGAGGAAAAGTCCGTCGCCCTGAATGACGAACGGCAAAGAAATTGACCAGCAGAAGGAATAGATGGTGAAAAAAATACTATTGTCAGCTGTGGCTGTGTGCAGTTTGTTCGCTCTTTTTGGCTGTAATAACCGGGCCGAAGTTCAAACGTTGCAGCAGACGCAAGTTGCAGAGCTGCAACCCATGCAGCAAAGCTACCGTGGTGTTTTACCTTGTGCGGATTGCTCAGGAATTGAAACCTCGCTGTTTTTGGAAAAAGATGGTACCTGGGTAATGAATCAGCGTTATCAGGGAACACAAGAGCCAGCCGTTTTTGCCTCTTACGGTAGCTGGGCGCGTACGGCTGATAAATTAGTGTTGACCGCAAGCGACGGTGAAAAGCTCTACTTCCATCCGAAAGGTGATAGCCTGGAAATGTTGGATAGGACAGGCAATCCTATTGAGTCACAGCTCAATTACACGCTACAGCCGATGAAAGACGCTCTGCCTGCGACACCAATGACCATGAAAGGCATGTATAAGTACATGGCTGATGCGGCAATTTTCCAGGATTGTGCGACAGGGAAAACCTTTGACGTTGCCAGCAATGCTGAACTTGAGCGTGGCTATGCGGCCGCGCGTGGCGAGGATTTCCAGCCCGTGTTGCTGGTGGTTGAAGCACACTTTACCTTACAGGCTTCACCTGATAGCGGCGAATTGAGAAAAACAGTGGTTGCAGACCGGGCCGCTAAGTTCGAGCCGAAGAAAACCTGCCACGACTAATCAAATGAATAAAAAAAGCCCCGCTAAGAAATTAGCGGGGCTTTTTGCTGAACACAATTGTTGTTAGCGTTTAATCTGCGCCAGCAGGAAATCAATGATTTCGCTGGTTTTGATCATCTGCTTCTCGCCTTCACGACGGTTTTTGTATTCGACTTCTTCGCTATCAAGGTTACGATCGCCGATAACGACAGTGTGCGGAATACCAATCAGTTCCATGTCCGCAAACATTACGCCTGGGCGTTCTTTGCGGTCATCCATCAGTACTTCAATGCCTTTGGCACGCAGAGTCGAATACAGCTCTTCTGCCAACTCTTTCACACGGAAAGATTTGTGCATATTCATTGGCAGAATAGCAACCTGGAACGGAGCAATCGCATCTGGCCACAGAATGCCACGGTCGTCATAGTTCTGCTCAATGGCAGCTGCTACTACGCGAGTCACACCGATACCGTAGCAACCCATGGTCAGAGTCTGATTGCGACCATCTTCACCCTGAACAGATGCTTTCATCGCTTCAGAGTATTTGGTGCCGAGCTGGAAGATATGGCCCACTTCGATGCCGCGTTTAATCAGCAAAGTTCCTTTGCCATCAGGGCTTGGGTCGCCTTCAACCACGTTACGAATGTCGGCAACTTCTGGCAGCGCAACATCACGTTCCCAGTTAATACCAACCAGGTGTTTACCGTCGATGTTTGCACCCGCAGCGAAGTCGCTCATCGCCGCAACAGTACGGTCAACAACCACCGGAATAGGCAGATTGACTGGGCCAAGTGAACCAGGGCCTGCTTTAACAACTGCACGAATTTCTTCTTCGGTCGCGAAAGTCAGTGGGCTGGCAACCTGTGGCAGTTTCTCTGCTTTGACTTCGTTCAGTTCGTGATCGCCACGAACCAGCAGAGCAACCAGAGGATAAGCACTCCCTTCGGTGGCTTTGACCATCAAAGTCTTCACTGTTTTTTCAACTGGCAGATTGAACTGCTCAACCAGCTCAGCGATGGTTTTTGCGTTCGGGGTGTCGATCTGCGTCATTTCAACAGTCGGTGCCGCACGGCCGCCAACTGGAGCAACCGCTTCAGCAAATTCGATGTTAGCTGCGTAATCAGACTCGGTTGAGAAGATGACATCATCTTCGCCGCTTTGTGCCAGCACCTGGAATTCGTGAGATGCACTGCCGCCGATAGAACCGGTATCAGCTTCTACTGCGCGGAAATCCAGACCCATACGGCTGAATATTTTGCTGTAAGCCTGATACATCGCATCGTAAGTTTCCTGCAAGGATTCCTGAGAAGTATGGAAAGAGTAAGCGTCTTTCATCAGGAATTCACGGGAACGCATCACGCCGAAACGTGGGCGAACTTCGTCACGGAACTTAGTCTGAATCTGGAAGAAGTTCAGTGGCAGCTGTTTGTAAGAGCTGAGTTCATTACGAATCAAGTCAGTGATGACTTCTTCGTGAGTTGGGCCGAGGACAAATGGACGATCGCCACGGTCAACAAAACGCAGCAGCTCCGGGCCATACTGTTCCCAACGACCGCTCTCCTGCCACAAATCTGCGGGCTGAACCACGGGCATGCACATCTCGATGGCACCGGCGTTGTTCATCTCTTCACGCACGATGTTTTCGACTTTTTTCAGGACACGCAGACCGGTCGGCAACCAGGTATACAAACCTGAAGCGAGTTTACGGATCATCCCGGCGCGCAGCATCAGTTGATGGCTGATGACCTCGGCGTCGGCTGGTGTCTCCTTCAATGTGGAGAGCAGATATTGGCTAGTACGCATGTTGTTACGGTTCCATTTGAACGGCAGATAACTGGCTACCTGAGTAGCCTGATGCAAAATAAGTGTTTTAGTTTACCAGTGTGGCAGGAATGTCAAAAGAGAAGGGAGATAAATTAACGGTTCTCAACGGCAAACACTTCTGAACCTAGCTCGGTAACACGCCAGCGGACGTTAAAATCCAGCAATAAAACGGCGTAGCTTTTACCTGGCTCTTCAGCTTTGCGATAAGCCGGGCGAGGGTCCTGAGCCAGTACCTGACGGATGAAACGCTCAATGTGGGGAAAACGTTTCTCAAGCAGCAATAACTGCTGCTGTACTTCAGGTGTGAAATAAACCGGCATATCGGCTACGGGGGCATTTTGCGCGTATCCCGCAATGGCTTCTGGTACAGCTTCAGCAAATGGCAAATAAGGTTTGATATCAACCACCGGTGTGCCATCGACCAAATCGAGACTCCCCAATTGCAAAATGACCTGATCTTTTTGGCAGCGAATGCCTTTCAGTTCAACTAATGACATTCCAATGGGATTTGGTCGGAATGTCGAACGCGTAGCGAAAACACCCATTCGGGCATTGCCACCCAGACGAGGTGGGCGCACCGTGGGCCGCCAGCCGCCAGCCATCGTTTGATGAAAAACAAATAGCAGCCATAAATGACTAAAGCCTTCGAGGCCACGAACCGCATCTGCCACGTTATACGGTGGCAGAAAATGCAACTCGCCACCGCCATCAGCCACTAAACCGGGCTGACGGGGAACGGCAAACTTCTCTTTATAGGGGGAGCGAATAACGCCAATCTGCTCAAAGCTAAACGCTGTCATTTTGCCGATACGTTCAATGCCGAACCTACACAAACGGCCTGCCGGTAGCAACCTGGTGTGCCGCTGGTAACATCACAGCTATGCAATAACACTGCGTTGGCTTTCATTTTTGAGGCGTTGACTTGCAAGCGTTTGCGGGCAGTTGGGATATTCGGTGGAGAATCTTGATTGCTCACCTGGCATGAATCGCCGCTGACTTCACCGAGATCACGGAAAGGTTTACCCACTAACTCTTCAGCATTGGTATAGATTTTTACGGGGGCAGGGCGCACGACTTTTGGTTTAGCAGGCTCCTGTTTCGGTGGTGTTGCGGTGCTTTTGATAGGCTCAACAGGGGATCTGCTTAGCATCGTACAGCCGCTCAGCATGACTGCTAATAAACAGATCGGTAAAGCACGCATAATTTTTCCTCAATGAATGATAAAACGCGATTATTGAATCAAGCTATTGCACAAATAACAAGACGGGCTTTCGCCCGCCTTAGTATATTTACGCAAAAATAAAAGAATGGAAACTTACCAGCCTTTTACTGCGCCGCCGTTGAAGACTTTGTTTGCTGCTTCGTAAACTTCGTCAGACTGGTAAGCCTGAACGAATTTCTTCACGTTTTCTGCATCTTTATTGTCTTCGCGGGAAACGATCAGGTTCACGTATGGAGAGTCTTTGTCTTCAACGAAGATACCATCTTTCGCTGGAGTCAGGCCAATCTGGCTTGCGTAAGTGGTGTTGATGATAGCCAGCGCAATCTGAGCATCGTCCAGGGAGCGTGGCAGCTGTGGAGCTTCCAGTTCAACCAGCTTCAGATTTTTAGGGTTTTCAGTTACGTCCAGAACGGTTGGCAGCAGACCCACGCCATCTTTCAGTTTAATCAGACCTTGTTTTTGCAGCAGCAGCAAAGAACGGCCAAGGTTAGTTGGGTCGTTTGGCAGAGCGATTTGCGCGCCAGCTTGCAGTTCATCTACAGATTTGATTTTTTTGGAGTAGCCAGCAATCGGGTAAACGAAAGTATTGCCTACACCAACCAGTTTGTAGCCACGGTCTTTGATCTGCTGATCCAGGTATGGTTTGTGTTGGAAAGCGTTAGCATCGATATCGCCCTTGCTCAGTGCTTCGTTAGGCAGAACGTAGTCGTTAAAAGTAACCAGCTCAACATCCAGGCCGTATTTCTCTTTTGCGACTTTCTGCGCAACTTCGGCAACCTGCTGCTCAGCACCAACAATGACGCCTACTTTAATATGGTTTGGATCTTTCTCGTCCTGACCACAACCCACTAGTGCCAGAGAACCAATCAGAGCACCAACTGCCGCAAAGGTTTTAAATTTAAAAGACATATCCTTTCCTTACTATGTGTAAAAAACGATGTTGTGTTGAACGTATTATTTGTGAGTTACAGCCCGGACGATACGATCGCCAGAGAATTGAATTAAATACACTAATACTACCAATAACACTAATACCGTATTCATCACGGTAGCGTTATAACCGATATAACCATACTGATAACCAATCTGACCTAAGCCACCGGCACCAACGGCACCGCCCATCGCGGAATAACCTACGAGAGTAATCAGTGTAATGGTGGCTGCATTTACCAGACCTGGCAGTGCTTCTGGCAGCAGAACTTTGCGGATGATTTGCATTGGAGTTGCACCCATTGCGCGTGAAGCTTCAATCAGACCCGATGGGATTTCTAACAGGGCGTTTTCCACCATACGTGCGATGAACGGTGCTGCACCTACGGTTAATGGAACGATTGCCGCTTGCAGGCCAATTGAAGTGCCGACAATGGTGCGGGTAAACGGAATCATCCATACCAGCAATATAATGAACGGTATAGAACGGAAGATATTTACTAACGCCGAAAGGCTGTTATAAAGCTTGGCGTTCTCGCTGATTTGACCCGGACGTGTAATATAGAGGAGCACACCAACAGGTAGCCCAAGCACGAAGCCAAAGAAGCCAGACACAAAAGTCATTGCCAGCGTCTCATACACTCCTTTAAGGAGTAACCACATCATTGGCTCAGACATAACCCAGCACCTCTACTTTTACATGTTGCTGCTGCAAGTATGCGATCGCAGCGTCCATATCCTGATGTTCTCCATGCAACTCGCACAGCATAATGCCGAACTTCACACCACCGGCGTAATCCATCTGCGCGCTGATGATATTGCTATTCACATTAAAGCGACGGGCTGTTTCGGAAAGTAACGGCGCATCAACCGATTGGCCGGTAAATTCCAGGCGCAGCAATGGAACGGTATCTCCACTCTTTTCTGTACTTAAGCGTTGCGCGTAATCCTCAGGAATATCCAGATGCAGAGTGGACTGAATAAACTGTTGTGCAAGTGGTGTCTTCGGATGAGAGAACACTTCACTTACCGTATCTTGTTCTATTAATTCACCGTCGCTAATCACCGCGACACAATCACAGATGCGTTTTACAACATCCATTTCATGGGTAATCAATAGAATAGTCAGACCAAGACGGCGGTTAATATCTTTCAACAGTTCGAGAATGGAACGTGTTGTTGCTGGATCAAGCGCGCTGGTGGCTTCATCGCATAGAAGAACTTTCGGGTTGCTTGCCAGCGCTCGAGCAATCGCAACACGCTGCTTTTGTCCACCAGAGAGGTTGGCTGGGTACGCATCGTGCTTTTCGCTCAGACCGACCAAATCGAGTAATTCAGATACGCGGCGTTTGATTTCTTCGCGCGGTGTATTGTCCAACTCTAAAGGCAAAGCGACGTTGCCATACACAGTGCGGGAAGAGAGTAAGTTAAAGTGCTGGAAAATCATGCCAATCTGACGACGTGCTTTGGTTAGTTGGCTTTCAGAAAGAGTCGTCAATTCCTGGCCATCGACCAGAATAGAACCTTGTGTTGGACGCTCAAGCAGGTTCACACAACGGATCAATGTGCTTTTCCCTGCACCAGATGCGCCAATCACGCCATAAATTTGCCCAGCAGGAACATGCAGACTGACGTTATTCAACGCCTGTATGCTGCGGTTACCTTGCTGGAACACTTTGGTGATATTAGAAAGTTTTATCATTAGGTTATTTATTATCGTATGAGTGTAAGCCGTGGCATTTTCTGCTGCCGATAACGGGCGATGACCGTTATCGATATGGATGTTAAGGCATCCAGACGTCTAAATCAATCAGCGAATGATTGTCTGTTCTCGCCCAAATAGTAATTCATGCGATACTACACCAAATCCCCAGTATCAGGAGTTTCCAAGTGGCACAGTCTGTTCCCGCTATTTTTCTCGATCGTGATGGCACCATTAATGTTGATCATGGTTATGTCCATGAAGTTGATCAGTTTGAGTTCATTGATGGTGTGATTGACGCAATGCGTGAGTTAAAAGCAATGGGTTATGCGTTAGTTCTTGTCACTAACCAGTCTGGCATTGCCCGTGGCATGTTTACTGAAGCTGATTTTGAAAATCTGACTGAGTGGATGGACTGGTCCTTAGCTGACCGTGGTGTTGACCTTGATGGTATCTATTATTGCCCACATCACCCTGAGGCAATAGTAGAAGAGTTTCGCCAAACCTGTGATTGTCGTAAACCACAACCGGGGATGCTGCTCTCAGCTCAAGAGTTCCTTCATATAGATATGGCTTCTTCTTATATGGTTGGAGACAAGTTAGAAGACATGCAAGCAGCTTCAGCGGCACAAGTCGGGACAAAAGTATTGGTTCGTACAGGTAAACCGGTCACTGAGCAAAGCGAAGCCGCGGCTGATATTGTTATTAATAGCCTCGCAGACCTACCAAAAGCGATAAAAGCGCGTCAAAAATAGACGTTACGCTCAAAAGTTAAACGGTTGGCAATTATTTTGAAAATAGGGGTTGTCAGCCTCCAGAAAATCCCTATACTGCGCCTCCACTGACACGGCACAACGGCTTACAAACCGGCCCGTCAGCCAGATGAAAAGCGAAAATAAACGCTTGACTCTGAAAGAGGAAAGCGTAATATACGCCACCTCGAGTTAGCAAGCGAAAGCGCGTAACTCACTGCTCTTTAACAATTTATCAGACAATCTGTGTGGGCACTCGCAGGATTGATATCTCAGATACCTTCGGGTATCAAAAAAATATCAAGTCTTGAAGAGTGACCAAGCAGTAATTCATTTAAGTGAATTATTACGAAAGTTAATTTTTGAGCACCGCTTCACGAGTTGAAGCAAATCAAGCTTTTAATTGAAGAGTTTGATCATGGCTCAGATTGAACGCTGGCGGCAGGCCTAACACATGCAAGTCGAGCGGTAGCACAGGGAGCTTGCTCCTGGGTGACGAGCGGCGGACGGGTGAGTAATGTCTGGGAAACTGCCTGATGGAGGGGGATAACTACTGGAAACGGTAGCTAATACCGCATAACGTCTTCGGACCAAAGAGGGGGACCTTCGGGCCTCTTGCCATCAGATGTGCCCAGATGGGATTAGCTAGTAGGTGAGGTAATGGCTCACCTAGGCGACGATCCCTAGCTGGTCTGAGAGGATGACCAGCCACACTGGAACTGAGACACGGTCCAGACTCCTACGGGAGGCAGCAGTGGGGAATATTGCACAATGGGCGCAAGCCTGATGCAGCCATGCCGCGTGTATGAAGAAGGCCTTCGGGTTGTAAAGTACTTTCAGCGAGGAGGAAGGCATTGTGGTTAATAACCACAGTGATTGACGTTACTCGCAGAAGAAGCACCGGCTAACTCCGTGCCAGCAGCCGCGGTAATACGGAGGGTGCAAGCGTTAATCGGAATTACTGGGCGTAAAGCGCACGCAGGCGGTCTGTCAAGTCGGATGTGAAATCCCCGGGCTCAACCTGGGAACTGCATTCGAAACTGGCAGGCTAGAGTCTTGTAGAGGGGGGTAGAATTCCAGGTGTAGCGGTGAAATGCGTAGAGATCTGGAGGAATACCGGTGGCGAAGGCGGCCCCCTGGACAAAGACTGACGCTCAGGTGCGAAAGCGTGGGGAGCAAACAGGATTAGATACCCTGGTAGTCCACGCCGTAAACGATGTCGACTTGGAGGTTGTTCCCTTGAGGAGTGGCTTCCGGAGCTAACGCGTTAAGTCGACCGCCTGGGGAGTACGGCCGCAAGGTTAAAACTCAAATGAATTGACGGGGGCCCGCACAAGCGGTGGAGCATGTGGTTTAATTCGATGCAACGCGAAGAACCTTACCTACTCTTGACATCCAGAGAATTCGCTAGAGATAGCTTAGTGCCTTCGGGAACTCTGAGACAGGTGCTGCATGGCTGTCGTCAGCTCGTGTTGTGAAATGTTGGGTTAAGTCCCGCAACGAGCGCAACCCTTATCCTTTGTTGCCAGCGGTTCGGCCGGGAACTCAAAGGAGACTGCCAGTGATAAACTGGAGGAAGGTGGGGATGACGTCAAGTCATCATGGCCCTTACGAGTAGGGCTACACACGTGCTACAATGGCGCATACAAAGAGAAGCGACCTCGCGAGAGCAAGCGGACCTCATAAAGTGCGTCGTAGTCCGGATCGGAGTCTGCAACTCGACTCCGTGAAGTCGGAATCGCTAGTAATCGTAGATCAGAATGCTACGGTGAATACGTTCCCGGGCCTTGTACACACCGCCCGTCACACCATGGGAGTGGGTTGCAAAAGAAGTAGGTAGCTTAACCTTCGGGAGGGCGCTTACCACTTTGTGATTCATGACTGGGGTGAAGTCGTAACAAGGTAACCGTAGGGGAACCTGCGGTTGGATCACCTCCTTACCTAATAGATACGAACTTGCGTAGTGCTCACACAGATTGTCTGATAGAAAACGAGCAGTAAAACCTTATAGGCTTGTAGCTCAGGTGGTTAGAGCGCACCCCTGATAAGGGTGAGGTCGGTGGTTCAAGTCCACTCAGGCCTACCAAACTTCTCTCCATGCTGTGTTGCGACCCCGCTCACATACTTTAGTATGCTTCGCGGTGACGCGCCTTGCCTGATGAGAAGTTAAAGGTAAATCAAAGGTTTTACGAAATCGATGGGGCTATAGCTCAGCTGGGAGAGCGCCTGCCTTGCACGCAGGAGGTCAGCGGTTCGATCCCGCTTAGCTCCACCATCATTTCATGCTCACCCAATACTTCTAAGTGTACTGTTTAACAGTGTGCTGAGAAGTATTTGCTCTTTAAAAATCCGGAACAAGCTGAAAATTGAAACGACACACTGTTTCCTTCCTCCGTAATAAGGAAGGAATAGAGGTGTGTTCGAGTCTCTCAAATTTTCACAACATACGATTGTGTCTTACGAGACATCTTCGGGTTGTGAGGTTAAGCGACTAAGCGTACACGGTGGATGCCCTGGCAGTCAGAGGCGATGAAGGACGTGCTAATCTGCGATAAGCGTCGGTAAGGTGATATGAACCGTTATAACCGACGATTTCCGAATGGGGAAACCCAGTGCAATTCGTTGCACTATCGTTAAGTGAATACATAGCTTAACGAAGCGAACCGGGGGAACTGAAACATCTAAGTACCCCGAGGAAAAGAAATCAACCGAGATTCCCCCAGTAGCGGCGAGCGAACGGGGAGCAGCCCAGAGTCTGAATCAGTTTGTGTATTAGTGGAAGCGTCTGGAAAGTCGCAGGGTACAGGGTGATACTCCCGTACACAAAAATACACATGCTGTGAACTCGAAGAGTAGGGCGGGACACGTGGTATCCTGTCTGAATATGGGGGGACCATCCTCCAAGGCTAAATACTCCTGACTGACCGATAGTGAACCAGTACCGTGAGGGAAAGGCGAAAAGAACCCCGGCGAGGGGAGTGAAACAGAACCTGAAACCGTGTACGTACAAGCAGTGGGAGCCTCTTTTATGGGGTGACTGCGTACCTTTTGTATAATGGGTCAGCGACTTATATTCTGTAGCAAGGTTAACCGTATAGGGGAGCCGCAGGGAAACCGAGTCTTAACTGGGCGTTAAGTTGCAGGGTATAGACCCGAAACCCGGTGATCTAGCCATGGGCAGGTTGAAGGTTGGGTAACACTAACTGGAGGACCGAACCGACTAATGTTGAAAAATTAGCGGATGACTTGTGGCTGGGGGTGAAAGGCCAATCAAACCGGGAGATAGCTGGTTCTCCCCGAAAGCTATTTAGGTAGCGCCTCGTGAACTCATCTTCGGGGGTAGAGCACTGTTTCGGCTAGGGGGCCATCCCGGCTTACCAACCCGATGCAAACTCCGAATACCGAAGAATGTTATCACGGGAGACACACGGCGGGTGCTAACGTCCGTCGTGAAGAGGGAAACAACCCAGACCGCCAGCTAAGGTCCCAAAGTCATGGTTAAGTGGGAAACGATGTGGGAAGGCACAGACAGCCAGGATGTTGGCTTAGAAGCAGCCATCATTTAAAGAAAGCGTAATAGCTCACTGGTCGAGTCGGCCTGCGCGGAAGATGTAACGGGGCTAAACCATGCACCGAAGCTGCGGCAGCGACGCTTATGCGTTGTTGGGTAGGGGAGCGTTCTGTAAGCCGTTGAAGCTGGACTGTGAGGTCTGGTGGAGGTATCAGAAGTGCGAATGCTGACATAAGTAACGATAAAGCGGGTGAAAAACCCGCTCGCCGGAAGACCAAGGGTTCCTGTCCAACGTTAATCGGGGCAGGGTGAGTCGACCCCTAAGGCGAGGCCGAAAGGCGTAGTCGATGGGAAACAGGTTAATATTCCTGTACTCGGTGTTACTGCGAAGGGGGGACGGAGAGGGCTATGTTAGCCGGGCGACGGTTGTCCCGGTTTAAGCATGTAGGCGGAGAGTTTAGGTAAATCCGGACTCTTATTCAACGCTGAGGTGTGATGACGAGGCACTACGGTGCTGAAGTAACAAATGCCGCACTTCCAGGAAAAGCCTCTAAGCATCAGGTAACATCAAATCGTACCCCAAACCGACACAGGTGGTCAGGTAGAGAATACCAAGGCGCTTGAGAGAACTCGGGTGAAGGAACTAGGCAAAATGGTGCCGTAACTTCGGGAGAAGGCACGCTGTCGGTAGGTGAAGTCCCTTGCGGATGGAGCTGAAGGCAGTCGAAGATACCAGCTGGCTGCAACTGTTTATTAAAAACACAGCACTGTGCAAACACGAAAGTGGACGTATACGGTGTGACGCCTGCCCGGTGCCGGAAGGTTAATTGATGGGGTTAAGCGCAAGCTGAAGCTCTTGATCGAAGCCCCGGTAAACGGCGGCCGTAACTATAACGGTCCTAAGGTAGCGAAATTCCTTGTCGGGTAAGTTCCGACCTGCACGAATGGCGTAATGATGGCCAGGCTGTCTCCACCCGAGACTCAGTGAAATTGAAATCGCTGTGAAGATGCAGTGTACCCGCGGCAAGACGGAAAGACCCCGTGAACCTTTACTATAGCTTGACACTGAACACTGGTCCTTGATGTGTAGGATAGGTGGGAGGCTTTGAAGCGAGGACGCCAGTTCTTGTGGAGCCAACCTTGAAATACCACCCTTTAATGGCTGGTGTTCTAACGTAGACCCCTAATCGGGGTTGCGGACAGTGTCTGGTGGGTAGTTTGACTGGGGCGGTCTCCTCCTAAAGCGTAACGGAGGAGCACGAAGGTTAGCTAATCACGGTCGGACATCGTGAGGTTAGTGCAAAGGCATAAGCTAGCTTGACTGCGAGAGTGACGGCTCGAGCAGGTGCGAAAGCAGGTCTTAGTGATCCGGTGGTTCTGAATGGAAGGGCCATCGCTCAACGGATAAAAGGTACTCCGGGGATAACAGGCTGATACCGCCCAAGAGTTCATATCGACGGCGGTGTTTGGCACCTCGATGTCGGCTCATCACATCCTGGGGCTGAAGTAGGTCCCAAGGGTATGGCTGTTCGCCATTTAAAGTGGTACGCGAGCTGGGTTTAGAACGTCGTGAGACAGTTCGGTCCCTATCTGCCGTGGGCGCTGGAGAATTGAGGGGGGCTGCTCCTAGTACGAGAGGACCGGAGTGGACGCATCACTGGTGTTCGGGTTGTCATGCCAATGGCATTGCCCGGTAGCTAAATGCGGAAAAGATAAGCGCTGAAAGCATCTAAGCGCGAAACTTGCCCCGAGATGAGTTCTCCCTGACCCTTTAAGGGTCCTGAAGGAACGTTGAAGACTACGACGTTGATAGGCTGGGTGTGTAAGCGTAGCGATACGTTGAGCTAACCAGTACTAATGATCCGTGAGGCTTAACCTTACAACACCGAAGGTGTTTTGGTTGAGAGACTATGACATTTGATTTTCAGCTTGAACCGAGATTAAGTTGATGGTTGTGTGGATAACACAACGGTTAACAAAACAGAATATGCCTGGCGGCACTAGCGCGGTGGTCCCACCTGACCCCATGCCGAACTCAGAAGTGAAACGCCGTAGCGCCGATGGTAGTGTGGGGTCTCCCCATGCGAGAGTAGGGAACTGCCAGGCTCCAAATTCAAAGCAGTAAAAGCCAGACTGTGACATCTGGTGGTAGTAAAGAAATTCGGTGGAGCGGTAGTTCAGTCGGTTAGAATACCTGCCTGTCACGCAGGGGGTCGCGGGTTCGAGTCCCGTCCGTTCCGCCACTTATTAAGCCCTGAGTCTTTTAGACTCAGGGCTTTTTGCCGTCTAAAATTCACTGGAAATTTTCTTATTATTGTTAATTTCGCAAATATCTTCTGCATTTGGATCTCTTTTTTAGCAAAGTAATCACCTCCATAATCCTCGTATAACAAATATATATCCCCCAACGAGGTAAAAAATGACAATTCCTGCATTTGGTTTAGGTACTTTTCGCTTAAAAGACGACGTTGTTATCGCATCGGTAAAAACTGCTCTTGAACTGGGATACCGTGCCGTAGATACAGCTCAAATCTATGATAATGAAGCTGCAGTCGGCCAGGCGATTGAAGAAAGTGGAGTGGGGCGTGATGAACTGTTTCTCACCACCAAAATTTGGATTGAGAATCTTGGCAAAGACCAATTAATTCCAAGTCTGAAGGAAAGTTTGCGTAAACTGCGTACGCCATACGTTGATATGACTCTTATTCACTGGCCTTCACCGAATAATGCTGTTTCGGTAGAAGAATTCATGCAGGCATTGTTGGAAGCAAAAAGTGAAGGCTTGACTCGCCATATTGGTGTTTCTAACTTCAATATTGATCTGATGCAGAAGGCTATTGATACCGTTGGGGCTGAAAATATTGCAACTAACCAGATTGAGCTTTCACCTTACTTACAGAATCGCAAGGTAGTTGAATGGGCACAAGAGCAGGGGATTCATATAACGTCATATATGACGCTTGCCTATGGCAAGGCTCTGAAAGACGAAGTGATTAGCCAGATTGCACTGAAACATAATGCGACTCCGGCCCAGGTTATTTTGGCGTGGGCAATGCAGTTGGGTTACGCAGTCATTCCTTCTTCGACTAAGCGCGAGAATTTGCAAAGTAATTTACAAGCACAGGCTGTGCTTCTCGATACTGAAGATATGACTACTATTGCTGCTCTGGATTGCAATGACCGGCTGGTTAGCCCAGAAGGTTTGGCTCCTGAGTGGGATTGATTACCCATTACAGCCCCTGCGGGGGCTGTTGAACATGTTCACTCAGAAAATCAATGAACGCTCGTATCCGACTACTCACGGCCCGATCACTGTAATACACCGCGCTAAATGGCATCTCTACCGGCAGTAACTTATCAGCCAGTAATTCGACAAACTTCCCCTCAGCAATTTCCCTGTTAATCATATAGTCAGAAAGGCAGGCTATCCCATTCCCATTCAGGCAAAGTTGCTTGAGAGTCTCACCACTGTTTGAGGTTATTCCTGGTGTTATGTCATACCGTAACCCATCAGACTGTGCGACAGGCCATTTATTCAAACTCTCCGTCTCAGAAAAACCCAGGCAAATATGATCCTGAAGATCTTCTGCACATTGTGGTAAGCCATGCTGCGCTAAATATTCTGGTGATGCGATAATTTTACGGCGGCTGGTAAAAAGCGGTCTGGCTCGTAGAGTTGAGTCAGTCAAAGTACCTGCGCGTATAGCAACATCTACTTTGCGCTCAATCAGATTTATGAATGTTTCTGATGAAATGAGAGAAAGTGTCACATCCGGGTAACGTTCACGGAATGGTTTAATCAACGGCATTAAAAGATGTAGCATTACTGGTGTGGCAGCATCGATACGCAGTAAACCACGCGGGCTTTGTCTGGTTTCCATCAACTCATTTTCTGCGGTGGTCATATCTTGCAAGATCTGCTGTACGCGGCGGAAATAGCGCTCACCTTCCTCAGTCAAGCTCAACTGGCGCGTTGTACGATTAAGAAGTGTCACACCCAACTTCATCTCTAGTTTCTTTACCGAACGACTCACAGCTGAATTTGCTTGTTCGAGTTGCACTGCCGCACGACTGAAACTTCCGTTTTCCACAACGGCGACAAAAATTGCCAGTTCTTCAGAGGTGGCTTTCATTATTGCTCCTGAGACAAAATTGTATTGAGATTTTGCATATTTTTGTTATTTAACCACCTTGCCATACTGCGTGCCATCAAAAGACACCTGCTATGGAGTAAATCATGCCACTGGCACTATGGGCACTGACTATCAGTGCATTTGCTATCGGTACTACCGAATTCGTTATTGTTGGGTTGGTGCCAACAATTGCCGATCAACTTTCAATTTCACTACCTTCTGCTGGGTTACTGGTTTCAATTTACGCATTGGGTGTTGCCGTCGGAGCACCGGTATTAACTGCTCTGACAGGAAAACTCCCACGCAAACAGCTGTTGGTAGGTTTAATGGCACTTTTCACTGCAGGCAATTTGTTAGCCTGGCTGTCACCAAACTATGAAACATTGGTTGTTGCTCGTCTGCTGACGGGTTTGACACATGGAGTGTTCTTTTCAATTGGCTCCACGATTGCAACAAGCCTCGTACCAAAGGAGAAAGCTGCCTCAGCGATAGCGATTATGTTTGGTGGTTTAACAGTTGCCCTGGTGACAGGTGTTCCACTTGGGACGTATATCGGCCAGCATTTCGGCTGGCGTGAAACCTTCCTTGCGGTATCTGTTATCGGAGTTATTGCCTTAATTAGCAGCACTATTCTGGTTCCTAAAGATATCCCGATGCGAGCAGTCGCTAGCCTTAAAGATCAATTAAAAGTGATGACCCATCCTCGCTTGCTGATCATTTATGCGATCACTGCGCTGGGCTATGGCGGTGTGTTTACCGCATTCACCTTCCTGGCTCCGATGATGCAAGACCTTGCAGGTTATTCACCGGCGGCAGTAAGTTGGATTTTATTGGGCTACGGCGTTTCTGTTGCGATTGGCAATATCTGGGGAGGTAAACTTGCAGATCGCCATGGTGCAGTACCGGCATTAAAGTTTATTTTTGCTTCACTTGCCGTATTACTTTTAGTGTTTCAATTTACCGCGAGTTCACATGTTGGATCGTTAGTCACAGTGCTGATTATGGGGGTTTTTGCCTTCGGAAATGTGCCTGGTTTGCAGGTCTACGTAGTGCAGAAAGCAGAGGAATATACCCCAAATGCGGTAGATGTTGCCTCTGGACTAAATATTGCCGCATTTAATATTGGGATAGTATTAGGATCGATTATTGGCGGACAAACAGTGCAAAGCTTTGGTTTGGAGCAAACCCCATGGATCGGGGCGGTTATTGTCGCTGGTGCATTACTGTTAATTAACTTCAGTGGTCGGCTTGATACACGCCGTGAAATTGCTATCGGTTAACCTACGCGAGCCAGATTGTTAGCAATTACTTACGGTCTTGTTCAGCAATGGTTTGAATTGGTCGTTGAAACTCGACTCTAAAGTCCCTATAACTGAAAGACAGCCTTCGATGTGGAGGCTTCTTTGGTTACAGGAGTCATTAGTAAAAACGTGCGCAAAAATACTTATGCCATGAGATATGTTGCCGGTCAGCCAGCAGAACGCATTCTGCCTCCAGGCTCATTTGCGACTATAGGTCAGGCATTGCCGCCCGGAGAACCCCTGCCGAGTGAGGCATCATTAAAAGTATTGGTATGGAACATCTTCAAGCAACAGCGCGCAGAATGGCTTTCAGTGCTGCAAAATTTCGGGAAAGATGCCCACCTGGTTTTATTGCAAGAAGCGCAAACTACGCCTGAACTGGTTAGATTTGCCACCAGTAATTATCTGGCGGCAGACCAGGTACCGGCTTTTGTATTGCCTCAACATCCTTCAGGCGTCATGACGTTATCTGCGGCACATCCTGTTTATTGCTGTCCATTACGCGAAAGAGAACCGATTTTACGTCTATCTAAATCCGCATTAGTGACAGTTTATCCATTACCTGATGGGCGGCTGTTGATGGTCGTTAATATTCATGCTGTGAACTTTAGTCTCGGCGTGGATGTGTACAGCAAACAACTTGGTCCAATTGGCGACCAAATTGGTCACCATAACGGCCCAGTTATCATGGCAGGGGATTTCAATGCCTGGAGCCGCCCACGTATGAATGCGCTTTACCGCTTCGCTCGTGAAATGACATTACGCGAAGTGCGCTTCACTGATGATCATCGCCGTCGTGCATTTGGGCGCCCACTCGATTTCGTGTTTTACCGTGGTTTGAACGTCACAGAAGCCTCTGTTCTGGTGACTCGCGCATCTGACCATAACCCTCTACTAGTCGAATTCCGTCCCGGCAAACCTGAGCTGAAGTAAGGTTAGTCAGGTCTGCCATCGGGCAGACCTATGTGCTGCCCTTTCTTATCATCAACTGCAAGGACAAGACAATGACAACACAATCTCACCATGACAAAGTCGATCAGCAATTTGGCTCACAGGCTAGTGCCTATCTGACCAGTGCGGTTCATGCTTCTGGTCGTGATCTCGAACGCCTCAGTGAACGCCTGGTGGCATTTCCACAGGCTCGATTACTCGATATGGGATGTGGGGCCGGGCACGCGAGCTTTATTGCGGCAGCGCAGGTGAGGGAAGTTGTTGCTTATGATCTCTCAGAGCAAATGCTGGCTGTGGTGAATGAAGCGACTAAAGCTCGTGGGATCAATAATGTTGAAACTCAGCAGGGTTACGCTGAAGTCTTACCTTTCGATGATTGCTCATTTGATGTTGTGATAAGCCGTTATTCAGCCCACCACTGGCATGACGTGGGTAAAGCGTTGCGCGAAGTAAGGCGCGTATTGAAACCTGGCGGTGTTGTCATTTTCATGGATGTGATGTCTCCGGGACACCCTGTGTTAGACATCTGGTTGCAAACGGTTGAAGCATTACGCGATACCTCTCACGTGCGTAATTATTCTAGTGGCGAATGGTTGAGCCTGTTTAATGACGCAGGTTTGAGCTCACAAAATCTGTTGTGCGACCGCTTGAATCTGGAGTTCTCAAGCTGGATTGCGCGGATGAGAACACCTGCAACGCTGGCTGACGCTATTCGGATGTATCAGCAAAGTGCATCTGATGAAGTGCGGCGCTACTTTGAATTGCAAACGGACGGTTCGTTCACAAGCGACATTATCATGCTTGAAGCTAAACGAGTGTAAGTGATAAATAAAAAAGGCACCTAAAAGGTGCCTTTTTCTTTGATTATGACCCGTCCTAAATAGCGTTGACACATTTAACTCGCAGGCAGAGGAAAATGTGATGAACCAATATGTTAAACGCACACAACGCGATTACCCTCTATCCTTTAAACTGGCCGTTGTCGAACAGGTCGAAAAAGGGGAAATGACTTACCGTCAGGCGCAAGACCGCTACGGTATTCAGGGTAGCCACACCGTCATGACGTGGTTGCGCAGATACGGTCAACTCGACTGGCACTCCCCCTCTCTCGCAAGAAAGTGCGGAGCTACTATGCCCAAAATACCTCTTACTCCCGAACAACGGATCAAAGAACTCGAGCAGCAACTGGCTGAATCAGAAATAAAAGCCCAGTTTTTTGAAGCTGTCGTGAAGGTAATGAATACCGAGTTCGGAGCCACACTGACAAAAAAGCAGTTGGCCACCTTATCACGCAAGCACAAACGCCGGGACTCACAGTAATGCGTGCTTGCCGGTTCATGGGGATCAGCCGACAGGCATGGTATCAATCCCTGCAACGTGAGCGCGGAAGAGAAAGACAGGCGCAGCATATCGTTGAACAGGTGACGACCATCCGGCTACACCAGCCCCGGCTGGGGACACGTAAACTGCATTATTTATTGCGACAGCAACCAGAGCCGGCACTCCATGTCGGTCGGGATCGTTTGTTCCAGATACTGCGTGGCGCACGATTACTGGTAATACCGAAACGGGCGTATCACAAAACGACTCAAAGCCATCATCGCTTTTATCGTCATCCTAACTTATTGAAGGCGGGAGAAAATCAGGTTGTTGCCAGCCGCCCGGAGCAGGTGTGGGTCGCGGATATCACGTACATTCCCCTGCGTAAGGGAACGGCGTACCTCAGTCTGATAACAGACGTCTGGTCGAGAAAAATCGTGGGATATCATGTGCATGAAAGTCTGCATACCCATCATGTGGCTAAGGCGTTCAGAATGGCGCTGGTCAGCAGGCGTACAGCACATCCACTGGTGCATCACTCAGATCGGGGTGTGCAGTACTGTTCAACAGAATATCAGGCACTACACCAACGCCATGGGGTCATCTGCTCGATGACAGACGGGTATGACTGTTATCAGAATGCGCTGGCGGAACGGGTAAACGGGATATTAAAAATGGAATATCTGCTCGGGAAGCCAGAAGATATCGGACAGGCAAGAAAGATGGTCAGGGAGTCGGTGGAAATCTACAACACGCGGCGGCCACATCTGTCGCTAAAATACAAAACGCCCGATGAAGTTCATCGGGCGTTGTAAGGCCGAAAAGTGTCAACCTATAGCAGGACTAGTCATTAACAATCACGTATCAGGTGTAGAGTTGTTGCCAACGTACAGTGTTAGCTGATCGCCAGGTTTCAGATCGTCAGTATCATCGTTCCAGCGCAATACATCTTTAATGTTCACGCCGTGACGTTTTGCAATACTCGACAATGAATCACCCTTACGAACCTTGTAAGTGATGCTATCGTTTTTCGCTAAACGCTCATCGCCTTTTTTGACGCTAAGTGTTTGACCAACTTTGATATGTGCGCCGCGGATGCCGTTCCAGCTTTGCAAATCTTTAGAGCTCACGCCTAAGCGTGTAGCAATGCTCGATAAGGTATCCCCTGAACGAACACGATAAGATTTGTTGCTGCCTGCATTAGCTCTGTTATCAGCGACTAACGTAGGTTGCACTGCTGCAATTTCACCTGCAGCCAAAGAGGCTTTAAGCTTATCAGCATGCTTTTTAGGTACCATTACATAACGCTGATTTTTGCCTATCGTCGAAGTTTTAACCCCAGCGTTGAACGTTTTCAGCGTACTTAATGATATCCCGGCCATTTCGGCAACCTGCGTAAGCTCAACCGGATCACTCACTTCTACACGTGCTAATGCACGGCTTTCGTCAGTGGTCGGCAGGCGTACACCGTACTTTTGGCTGTTCTTGAGAATATCACTCAAAGCCAGCATTTTAGGTACGTAAATCTTGGTTTCCCGTGGCAGTGAAAGCGACCAAAAATCTGTGGGCAAGCCACGCGCTTTATTCGCTTTCATTGCCTTCAGTACACGACCTTCGCCGCTGTTGTACGCCGCCACGGTTAACAACCAGTCGCCGTCAAACATCTTGTTCAGACGTTGCATCATATCGAGTGCAGCAGTGGTTGAAGCCACTACATCACGACGTGCATCGTATGCTTTGGTCTGTTTTAAACCATAATTTCGACCCGTGCTCGGTACAATCTGCCAGATGCCAGCGGCATTCGCAGATGATGTAGCGTGGGGGTCAAAAGCGCTCTCCACTATGGGTAGCAGTACTAGTTCCATTGGCATGTTGCGTTTCTTAACTTGCCCGGCAATCCAGTACATATACGGCTCTGCCCGTAATGTTACATCGTGGAGATAGCTCTTATTCTTAAGGTACTTCTGTTTCTGTTCGCGGATCCGGGTATTTTCCGGTATCCCCATCTTTAGCTCGTCGCCAATGAAGTTCCACAAGTTTTGGTTATCTGCGAGATATGTCCCATCGTCCATCCATCGCGTACTTGTGTACTTACCTGCTTCACCTTGACCAGCTGCAGACAGACTCTGTGCGTGCTGTTGGATGTTGCCGTCATACTTTGACGCCTGGCACCCCACAAGCAGGACAGAGGCGAGTAATATCGCTTTTGCCTTCATGTGTGTGTCAATAGTTGCTTAAAAGACGAGCAAGAATACCTTCAGCTTTCCAACAACACAACCAGAAAATTCAGAAAGAGTCTTTCTTTGTCCGTAACCAGGCAAATATTTGCTGTGGTTGTTGCAAGTTTGTTTCTTTGAAAATTTTTTCTTTTAAATCAAGGTCATTTGTTTTTAAAAATAAATTTATATTACGCTCAATTGCCAGGGAACTGGGTAAGGTTGAGTGGTTTTTTGCGCGTAACTCCTTAACTTTTCGACAATAACGGTTTAACTCATCATCGTCAGGCAAGATAGATAAGGAAAATTTCATATTTGAAAGCGTGTACTCATGTGCACAACAAATTAACGTATCAGCAGGGAGTTTGTTAAGCTTTTGAAAAGAATCATACATATTCTCGGCGGTACCTTCAAAAAGTCTGCCGCACCCCCCGGAAAACATCGTGTCGCCGCAAAAAAGATAAGGTTTACTATAGAAACAGATATGTCCTAAAGTGTGACCGGGTGTAGCAATAACGCTAAATTCACACTTCAAAATATTGACCTTATCGCCCTCTCTGACTACCCGGTTCGTTCCCTTATCTTGTGTCTCTTCGGGCCCATATACCACAAGGCCTGGGTACTTTTTGAGAAGTTCTTTTACACCACCTACATGATCGTTGTGATGGTGTGTCAGTAAAATGGCTTCTGGCTGCCAGTGATTCTCTTCAATCGCTTTTAGCACCGGTTGAGCCTCACCAGGGTCCACAATGATACATTTACCCTGCCCATCATTCAGAACCCAGATGTAGTTATCCTGGAATGCGGAAATACTGTTAAGATTCATAATTCGACCTCTTTGAATTGCGCTAAGAAGGTAGTGATGAAACCGGCAAGGATACCTGAAAATTTCATTTCACCGCATCATTGGGGAGAACTCCCGTGGGGCGAGTACTACCGTGAGGCACTGGAAACTCAACTCCAGCCCTGGCTTGCTAAAATGTTTGGTTTCCATCTATTGAAGATAGGCAACCTAAGCGCTGAAATTAACACTGAAGCTTGCGCTATTTCACATCAGGTTAATGTCGCACTTCAGGGCGACAGGCTTCAGGTTAATGCCGATCCACTTCATTTACCCTTTGCGGCGAAATCTGTAGATGCTTGTATGTTGGCCCATACATTGCCCTGGTGCCAGGATCCTCACGGATTACTGCGTGAAGCCGATCGGATATTAATTGATGACGGATGGTTAATTCTGAGCAGCTTCAACCCGATGAGTTTGTTAGGTTTGGGCAAAACAGTGCCATTTATGCGCAAGCGCACGCCGTATCATTGCCGAATGTTTACGCCGATGAGGATTTTCGATTGGTTGGCATTGCTGAATTTTGAAGTCATGCACCAGCGAAGTTTCCAGGTTTTACCCTGGAGTAAACAAGGCGGAAAAATGCTGAGTACTCACTTGCCAGCGCTGGGCTGCATGCATGTCATAGTGGCGCGTAAGAGGACCTTGCCACTTACGCTGAACCCAATGAAAAGCCGAAAAGCGAAAACGCAAATCCGCTCGGCAGTTGGCGCTACCAGGCAGTTTCGGGAAACGACTAAAGTTTCGTCACCTCTGGTTGATAACCAACATCCTCAAGAGTTGGATTAGAAGCGGCAACGCGTGCCAGTTCATCGCAGCGTTCGTTTTCAGGGTGGCCGGCATGCCCTTTCACCCATTCCCAACTGATTTTGTGCTCGCTCAAAGCCGCATCAAGACGCTGCCATAGGTCGACATTTTTCACTGGTTTTTTATCGGCAGTTTTCCAGCCGCGCTTTTTCCAGTTATGGATCCATTGGGTAATTCCCTGGCGAACATACTGACTGTCGGTGCTGAGCACAATGTCACAAGGCTCGATTAACGCCTCAAGAGCAACAATAGCGGCCATCATTTCCATGCGATTATTCGTCGTCAAACGATAACCGACACTAAAAATTTTTTCGTGTTGTTTGTACCGTAGAATGGCGCCGTATCCACCTGGCCCTGGGTTACCGAGGCAAGATCCATCGGTGAAAATTTCTACCTGTTTACGCATCTCTGGTAGACTTCCTGTGATTAAAAAACCAAGTCTGACATAAACGAGCGCCATGAGCACAGCAATTACACGACAGATCGTTCTCGATACTGAAACCACCGGTATGAACCAAATCGGTGCTCACTACGAAGGGCACCGCATTATTGAAATCGGTGCGGTTGAAGTGATCAACCGCCGCCTGACAGGCAATAACTTCCATGTCTACTTAAAGCCAGACCGGCTGGTGGACCCGGAAGCATTTGGTGTCCATGGAATTGCCGATGAGTTTCTGGCGGATAAACCAACCTTTGACCAGGTTGCTGATTCGTTTATGGATTACATCCGCGGTGCAGAACTGGTTATCCATAACGCATCGTTTGATATCGGGTTTATGGACTACGAGTTCAGTAAGCTCAAGCGCGATATCCCAAAAACCAATACTTTCTGCAAAATCACGGACAGCCTTGCACTCGCACGTAAGATGTTCCCTGGCAAGCGTAACAGCCTCGATGCTCTTTGCTCACGCTACGAAATAGACAACAGTAAACGAACGCTGCACGGCGCATTGCTCGATGCCCAAATCCTGTCTGATGTCTATTTAATGATGACCGGTGGGCAAACTTCTCTGAAGTTTGCTATGGAAGGGGATGTTCAACAGCGTAGTGGAGACAACGGTATTCAGCGTGTTGTCCGCCATAGTTCGGGCGTACGCATCATTCGGGCCAGCGATGCAGAATTGGAAGCACATGAGTCGAGACTTGATTTGGTAGAAAAGAAGGGTGGAAGTTGTCTGTGGCGCATGTAAAAACAGCATTGATGGATTAAAAATAACCGTTTGGGTGAAAATAGCGGCAAGCGATTAGATTTATAAGAAAAAACATTGACGCTCATGAGTGCAATACGTAATATCTGCCTCGTTCCCGACGGGGAACAAACGCGGAGCGGTAGTTCAGTCGGTTAGAATACCTGCCTGTCACGCAGGGGGTCGCGGGTTCGAGTCCCGTCCGTTCCGCCACAATCAGAAAGCCTGAATCAGAAATGATTCAGGCTTTCGTCGTTTCTGAAGCCTAATCTTTTGAAGCAACAACCTGTCCGTTATATCCCGCCACTTCACTCTCTATTTCCGCACGTGCCAGCCAGCGGTAACAACCTGCACTCAGGAATGCACCGATAAACCAGCTAAAGTTAGCTACTTCATGCAGCGATGGAATAAAGCTGATGGTCAGGCAAACGGCGACTGAGGGCAGTAGTGCCAGAATCGCTTTGGGATTGAAGCCACTTTTGTACCAGTAACGCCCTTTTGATGTGTCATCAAACAGATCCTCGACATAAATTTTGCTGCGTTTAATGATATAGAAATCAGTTAACAAAATGCCGAACAGCGGTCCAATGAACGATCCCAGCACATCGAGCGTGTAGTGAATAAGTTCTGGCGACTGGAACAAATTCCACGGGGTCAGCAGTACTGAGCCTACTGCCGCAATCATGCCACCGGTACGGAAGCTGATTTTCTGTGGTGAGCAGTTAGAGAAATCGAAAGCCGGTGACACGAAATTCGCCACGATATTAATACCAATGGTGGCGGTGATCATGGTCAGCAAACCAATTGCCATTGCGAGGCTGTTACCAACGTGGCTGACGGTTTCGATAGGGTCGGTAATCATTTTGCCGAACAGCGATTGTGTCCCGGAGACAATGATCACGGTAACAATAGAGAACAGTAAGAAGTTAAATGGTAGCCCCCAACGGTTACCACGGCGGATCTCTTTCATACTCTTGCCGTAACGCGAGAAGTCACCGAAGTTCAGCAGTGGGCCGGAGAAGTACGAAACCACCAGAGCGATTGCAGTCAACATCTGCCACGCTTGCTCACCAGAAGTCAGTTGTTTGCTGGCAAGCGTAAATGAAATGCCATCAAAGCCTGTCTGATACAAAATCCAGCCAGCCAAAGCCATCATCACGATGTAAACCGCAGGCCCGGCGATATCAATAAAGCGCTTAATCGCGTTCATACCGTGCCAGAACACCATCGCCTGCAGCACCCACATAATGCCGAAACAAATCCAGCCGAGATGTGAAAGCCCGAGGAAGTGCCCGGTGGTCATGGGTGCCAGTGATGGCCAGAATTTCAGCATAACCAGCATCAGGGCGTTGGCTGCCAGCCAGGTTTGTATGCCGTACCAGGCGAAGGCGATTAACCCACGAATTACCGCCGGAATATTGGCTCCGAACACGCCAAATGCCTGACGGCAAATCACTGCGTAAGGTACACCAGCCATTTGGCTTGGTTTGGCCACCAGGTTCGCACAAAGCTGAACGATGCAAATCCCGACTAACAGGCAAAGCAAAACTTGCCAGCTCGCCAGCCCCAAGGTGAAGAAGCTGGCGGCGACCACGTAGCCGCCCATACTGTGGACATCGGACATCCAGAAAGAAAAAATATTGTACCAGGACCATGTCTGGTTGCGCGTCGGCGCCAAATCTTCATTGCATAAACGTGGGCTATAACCGGCGTTATCGTTCATGGCTGTCGTGTTGTGTTTAATACCTGGCATGATATCTGCTCCCTAATAAAAACAGATGCTGACGGATTGTCTGAAACCTTTGTTGCAGGAACCAGGCCAGGTTTGATTTTTTAGCAGCAAGACGCAAACCGCGGACTACGAAAGCAGAAAATGAAGAGCATCCAGGAATGACGCGCCTTTTCATGGTGCAGATGTTTAATTTTTTGCCCAGAAGTGGTGCTAATCACTGGGCTAACGGAACCAAAAGGAGTGAACGTGAAGAAACATTTGATTCAGGTGGTCAATCCCAACACCAATGTGGCGATGACCCACACTATCGCCGAAGCGGCTCGCAGCGTAGCCGCAAACACCAGCGAGATTATTGCTGTCTGCTCCTCACAGGGTGTGGAATCGATAGAAGGACATTTTGATGAAACGATTGCTGCTATCGGAGTTCTTGAGCAAATCAAACGCGGTAAAGAGCAGGGAGTCAGCGGCCATGTGATTGCCTGTTTTGGTGACCCCGGTTTGCTGGCCGCGCGTGAACTGGCAACTGGGCCGGTAATAGGTATTGCCGAAGCTGCGATGCATACCGCCACAATGGTTGCCACGCGCTTTTCTATTGTCACCACTTTGCCGCGAACGGTGATTATTGCCCGTCATTTACTTCGGCAGTATGGGTTTGAGCATCATTGTGCCGCGCTGCACGCCATCGATTTGCCGGTTCTGGCATTAGAAGATGGCACGGGTCTTGCTCAGATGAAGGTACGCGAGCGTTGTATCCAGGCCATAAAAGAAGATAACAGCGGGGCGATTGTGCTTGGCTGCGGGGGGATGGCAAATCTTGCCCGTGAGCTAACGGCCGAATTGGGTGTTCCTGTTATTGATGGCGTCACCGCTGCGGTGAAAATGGTGGAATCCCTCATCGCACTTGGACTTGGAACCAGCAAACACGGTGATCTCGCGTATCCGAATAAAAAGCCGTTATCAGGCTGTTTTGACATGCTGAGTTGATGTTCTGGCTCGGCTCATAAGGAACCGAACCATGAATGAAGTAGCGAAAAATAAGCGCTATCACTTTACCGAGAACTACCCGCGTGACATGAAAGGTTATGCGGGTAAACCACCTCATGCGCAATGGCCGAATAACGCCCGAGTCGCCGTGCAGTTTGTGCTGAATTTTGAAGAAGGCGGTGAGAACCATGTTCTGCATGGCGATGCCGGATCTGAACAATTCCTCTCCGATATTATCGGTGCCGCCAGCTTCCCCGACCGCCATATGTCGATGGATTCACTGTACGAATATGGTTCCCGCGCGGGTTTCTGGCGTATCCACAATGAGTTTCAAAAACGCGGCCTGACGATGAGTATTTTCGGCGTCGCAATGGCGCTGGCGCGAAATCCTGAAATCGTCGCCGCGATTAAAGCGGCGGATTACGACGTGGTGAGCCACGGCTGGCGCTGGATCCACTATCAAAATCTCGATGAAGCGACTGAACGCCAGCATATGCACCAGGCGATCGAAATCCTGGAGGATTTGTTCGGCAGCAAGCCGCAGGGTTGGTATACCGGCCGCGATAGCCCGAACACGCGCAGGCTGGTGGCGGAAAACGGCAGCTTCCTTTACGACAGCGATTATTACGGCGACGATTTGCCATTCTGGAGTGAAGTGACCTGTAGCGACGGTTCCATCAAGCCGCATCTGGTGGTGCCATATACCCTGGATGCCAATGATATGCGCTTTGCCACCGCGCAAGGTTTTAATACCGCCGAGCAGTTTTATACCTATCTGAAAGACAGCTTTGATGTGTTGTACGAGGAAGGGGAAACCGCGCCGAAAATGATGTCTATCGGCATGCACTGCCGTTTACTGGGGCGTCCGGGGCGATTCAGGGCGTTACAACGTTTTCTGGATTATGTGCAGCAGCATGATGATGTGTGGATTTGCCGCCGTCAGGATATTGCCGAGCATTGGGTGAAGACGCATCCGTTTAAAGGCTGATTTGAGTGGCTGCGGGTAACACGAGTTTACCCGCCCACAGCTTAGCTCATGATACTGACGTGTGCGGCGACTATCCGCCAGCCATAGGGGAACTTGACCCAGGTCTGCATCTGGCGGCCAATTTTGTCACTGCCTTCGCGAGTAAATTCAGTGCTGGCCACCGCCATGTCATCACCGTAAGTTGTGATGGTGGTGTTTTGCAACAGCCGCTCTAACCCCTGAGTAGAGCGGGTATTCCTGAATGCTCTGATCTCGTCGATTCCATACAGATTTTCACTGGCACCGTAGCGAACGGTGCGGGGATCGGACCAAAATAATTCATCTAATACGGCGACATCGTTGCTAATTAACGCCTGTTCGTAGCGGTAAAACGCAGCGCTTACCTCATTGACGATGGCAGGACGATCAATATTGTCACGCATCATAGTATTTACCTTACCTGGTGGGTTTTCCCATCAGCATACCCTTTATTTCAAGCTGATGGGCGGCTCTCAGGCAGATATCTTCTCGCCAGGGCGCGGCAATGAGTTGCACACCAATTGGGCAGCCATGGGCAGTCGTTAATGGCACCGTTACAACCGGCAGGCCAAGGAAGGAAATGGGTTGTGTCAGCATTCCCATATTAGCTTTGACGGGAAGATCTGCCCCGTTGATACGCATTGTTTGCTGGCCTATTAGCGTGGCGCTGCAAGGTGTCGCGGGTGCGATGAGCAGATCGTATTGCTTGAAAAGCGGCAGTGTTTTATCACGGAACCATGCCCGAAACCTTTGTGCCTGTGTGTACCAGGCTGATGGTGTCATGGCGCCAGCCAAAAGGCGCTCGCGGGAATTCAGCTCAAACTGTTCAGCGTGCTCGCGCAATGCGGGCAAGTAATGATTTCCCCCTTCGGCAGCCGAGAGCAAAAATGCCGCCGAGCGTGCTAATTCAGCTTCCGGCATTGAAATAGACTCGAGCGCCGCAAGAGAGTGAGCGACCTGAGCCACCGCCGCTTTGGCGTCGGCGTCACACCAGTCATCAAAAAAACCGCCCAGAACCGCGCAACGCAAACTTCCAGCCGGTTGCAGTTTTTCACTGGTCAGATCGATGCTGCGTATGGACTGAAAGTGATCGCTTGGATCCGCGCCCTGAAGGGCATCGTACACGCGAGCCAGATCGTCGACGTTACGCGCCAGCGGGCCAATATGATCGAGGCTGGCAACAAACGGCTGGCTGCCGCTGCGTGAAAGCCGCCCAAATGTCGGTTTTAGCCCGAGCACACCACACAGCGAAGCTGGCACGCGAATCGATCCGTTAGTATCGGTACCCAACGTAAAGTTCACCATGCCAGCCGCGACGGCAGCCGCAGAACCACCGGATGATCCTCCGGCAATTCGTACCAGATCATGTGGGTTGCGGGTCGCGCCGTAATAGCTATTTTCGGTGGTGAAACCGTAGGCGTAGGCATCCATATTCAGTGCGCCTGAAAGCATGGCTCCGGCAGTAGTCAGCTGTTTGATGGCAAATGCATCGCTATTTGCCGGGGGTTGCGAGCTAAACAGTTCTGCGCCAGACAGCGTCGTCACCCCTTTAATATCAAACAGATTTTTTACCGCATAAGGCACACCCGCTAATGGCGGCAGTGTTTCACCACGTGCGCACTGTTGATCAATGGCTTCGGCTTCTTGTAGCAGACGCTGCGCGGTCACTTCGGTAAAAGCATTAATCTCGGGATTAGCCTGTGTGATCTTTGCCAGTGTAAGCCTGGCCAATTCGTGAGCTGAAAACTCGCCGCTGGCTAATCCTTGCTGAATATCGCGAATGGAAAGTTCGCTCATAATTTATAGACTCCGGCGACTTCCTGGCGTTGCGGTAGCGGAAAATCCATTAACGGTTCTGCCAGGGTCTCCATGCGAGCCAGTTGTACTTCAAGTTCTTTACGGCGTGCTTCATCGAGTGGAACGTTGAGAAGTTGTTCCATGACTTTGATGTACGCGGGCCAGTCGATAGAATTTAATGTCATTTTTACCTCCTTAAAATCCTGCCGCGCTGCCGTTGCTGCGCGGGTCGTAAGCCCCTTCAAGCATGCCATTGGTATGGCGCACAATTGCACCCGCATGGCCGACGGCTTCACTAAAATCTGGCAGAGACTCAACCTCATGCCCTAACTGGCGCAGGGTGTCGAAAGTCTCCTGGCTAAATCTGGCTTCTAATTTCAGGCTGTCTGAGGCTTGCCCCCAGGTTCTGCCCAGTAACCAGCGCGGGGCGCTAACGGCTTCCTGTAACGGCATACCCTGAATCACATGGCGGGTAAAAATGGCTGCCTGGGTTTGCGGTTGCCCGTCGCCGCCCATCGAGCCATACACCATCGTCCGTCCATCAGCCAGGCGGGCCGCTGCCGGATTCAGGGTGTGAAACGGCTGTTTACCGGGCGCAAGACTTAACAGGCTATCGGGGTTGAGGCTGAAAGCTGCGCCACGGTTTTGCCACAGCACACCGCTTTTTGGCAGAACCACGCCGCTTCCGAACTCGTGATAAATGCTTTGAATAAACGAAACGGCCAGGCCGCTGCTATCAATCACGCCCATCCAGACTGTGTCGCCAGGGCCTTTTCCGGTTCCCCAGTTTGCGGCTTTACCGTCATCAATTTCTGCGGCCAGCGCCGCAAGTGGCGCGGGATCTAACAGGCTTTGGATTGATGTCGTGATATGACGAGGATCGGTGATGTATTTGTCGCGCAGGGCGAAGGCTTTTTTAGTGGCCTCGACGATACGGTGAACCGTTTGGGTTTCGTTGGCTTGCGCCATCTCTAAATGGTCGGTGATCCCCAGAATCGCCAGTGAAACCAGGCCCTGCGTTGGCGGTGTCATATTATAAATCTCACCCTGCTGGTGGTGCAGATGCAGAGGAATACGGCGTTTTGCACGCTGGGCGGCGAGGTCCTGTAAGTTAATCGGCATCCCTAAATCAGCGAGTTCTTCGGCAAGCAGTGTGGCTAATGGCCCGCGATAAAAGCTATCAAGCCCTTCAACGGTCAGGCGTGTCAGCGTTTCGGCCAGCCGTGGTTGAGTAAACCGGCTGCCCGCGCGTGGGATTTCGCCTCGTTCCAGAAAGGTTTCGGCAAAACCGGTGATGTTAACCAGTTCGTCATATTTACTGTGAGTGGCAAGCGCCTGTGATTGGGTCACCGGAATACCATCTGCCGCATAGCGGATGGCGTCAGCCAATAAACGCGAGAGAGGTAATTGCCCGCCACCGAGTTGCCCGGCAATTTTTAGCGCTTCGTCCCAACTACTTAGCGTGCCAGGTACGGTTAATGCCGCTTTTGGGCCACGATGTGGGATTGCGTTTTCACCGGCGTAAAACTCCAGTGAGGCAAGCGAACCTGCTGCACCGCTGGCATCAATGGCAATCGGTTCGCCTTCTGGCGGCACGATCAACCAAAAGCCATCCCCGCCAATACCATTCATATGCGGATAAACTACGGCGATAGTTGCCGCCGCCGCGACCATCGCTTCGATGGCGTCCCCCCCGTGGCGTAGCACGGATAATGCGGATTCACTGGCCAAATGGTGCGGAGTCACCGCCATGCCGGAAGGTGCCATATTGCTTTGCATCATCGTGTTATCTCTCAGAATGGAAGACGGGGTTATCTTTAAGCAAAAGATGTTCCAGGTTGACGCGGTTGATTTCACTGTGCCAGGCTCGAGTGAAACAAAAGTTACAGAGGTCATAATGAAACAATTAGATGAGCGTTTAAGAGCGACATATGAGCAGCTTTCTCCGCAAGAACAACGTGTTGCCACATTTATTTTCGATCATTTTGACGACCTGATTAGCTACAACAGCGCGGAACTTGCTCGCCTTTCTGGCGTATCAAAAGCCACGGTTAGCCGTTTATTTAAGCGTTTGGGCTATGACCGTTACAAAGATATGCGTGAAGAGTTACGTACCTTGCGCCAGAGCGGAATGCCGCTGACAGAAAACCGTGATGCAGTGCAGGGAAACACCTTATTAGCACGACATTATAAGCAAGAAATGGCCAACCTGACGCAGTGGGTTAGCCTGCTGGATACGCAGCAATTTGCCGATGTCGTGAGTGCGATTAATACCTCAAAACGTATCTTCATCATTGGCTTAAGGAATTCATGGCCAGTGGCGACGCATTTGCGCCAACAGTTATTGCAGACTCGCAACGATGTCTGGTTACTGCCGCAACCGGGCCAGACGCTGGCAGAAGAAGTGGTGGATATCAGTGAGCAGGATTGCGTTATTGCTATCGCGTTTCGCAGAAGGCCGAGAATTATCAAGCCATTGCTGGCAAACCTGCATAAGCGCCAGATACCGTTGCTGGTAATGAGCGAAGCGCAAGGCTCAGGTCTTACGCCATTCTGCCGCTGGCACTTTGCAGCACCGCTTGATAGCGTTTCAGCTTTTGATAGCTATAGCAGCGCGATGAGCCTGGTGAACTTGTTGTCTAATGCGGTACTCCACGAGGCGCTAACCACCGGTCGCCAGCGTATTCATCATATTGCTGAGTTGTATTCTGAGTTTGATGAACTGGAACAACGGTAATGCACTTTAGTGGTGCGTTTGCACGCATCATGGGAACCATTCTGGTTCAGAGATGAAGAGTCAGTGAACGGGTTTTTGTAGGGTGAATAAGCGGCAGCGTCATCCACCATTTTCGCCGCTTTTGTCGGATGACGCTGCTGCTTATCCGACCTACGAAGAGGTATGTCATCTGTCTCTTTTCTTCTTTTGTCTTTCACAAAAATTGGTGGCACATTAGTTGCAGAATATTTCAATAAAGAATCTTTTGTTTCACGCAGAATAAAAGGAAATGCCATGTTCGATATTCAGCACTTCACGCAAATTAATCCACCTCATCGTTTATTGATGGGGCCGGGACCCATTAATGCCGATCCGCGTGTATTACGCGCCATGGCGAGCCAGTTGATTGGGCAATATGACCCGGTCATGACCGGCTATATGAATGAAGTGATGGTGCTGTATCGCGAGCTTTTCCGTACCCAAAACCGCTGGACGATGCTGGTAGACGGCACTTCCCGTTCCGGCATTGAAGCAATTCTACTTTCGGCTATTCGGCCTGGTGACAAAGTGCTGGTGCCGGTGTTTGGGCGTTTTGGTCATCTGCTATGTGAAATTGCCCGCCGCTGCCGCGCTGAAGTTCACACCATTGAAGTGCCGTGGGGCGAAGTGTTTACGCCTGACCAAATCGAAGATGCTATCAAAAGTGTTAAACCCCGTTTACTGCTGACCGTTCAGGGCGACACTTCTACGACTATGTTGCAGCCATTGGCTGAACTGGGCGAAATCTGCCGCCGCCACGGCGTGTTGTTCTATACCGATGCGACCGCTTCGTTTGGCGGCAACGCGCTGGAAACCGACGCATGGGGATTAGATGCCGTTTCGGCGGGGCTGCAAAAATGCCTTGGCGGCCCATCTGGTAGTTCTCCCATCACTCTCAGCCCGCAAATGGAACAAGTGATTCGCCGCCGTAAATGTATCGAAGAAGGGATCCGCACCTCTGCACACCAGGATGGCGATGACGAAATGATCTACTCGAATTATTTCGATCTCGGCATGGTGATGGATTACTGGGGACCGGAACGCCTCAACCACCATACTGAAGCCACCAGCATGCTGTTCGCCGCACGTGAATGCGCGCGCATTATTCTCGAAGAAGGTCTGGATGTGGGCATCGCTCGCCACGAGTTGCACGGACGTGCGCTGGTGGCCGGGATTCAGGGCATGGGTCTGGAAACCTTCGGCGATCTGCAACATAAAATGAATAACGTACTGGGCGTGGTGATCCCATCTGTCGTCCACGGCGAAGAAGTGCGCAAAATGCTGCTGGATGATTTCCATATCGAAATCGGCACCTCATTTGGCCCGCTACAAGGCAAAATCTGGCGCATTGGCACCATGGGTTATAACGCGCGTAAAGATTGCGTGCTGCAAACGCTGACCGCGCTTGAAGCCGTCTTGAATCGCCTCGGTTTTAAAACGACGCAAGGGGCTGCAATGCAGGCGGCGTGGGATGTCTATTCTCAGGAAAATCGCTGATGGTAAAACTTGCGATGAATGCCGCACAGGCAAGTCAGGCGGCGAAACGCGTCATGCAGCGAGCAGATGAGCTGGCGCAAATTAGCGAAACCCCGGGCCAGTTAACGCGTGTCTACCTTTCAACCGAACATTTACGTGCCAACCATTTGGTCGCCAGTTGGATGGAACAGGTCGGAATGACCACCTGGCAGGATGCGGTAGGGAATATTTGCGGGCGCTACGAAGGTGCAAGAGAAGGTGCTCAGGCGATTTTGCTAGGGTCACATCTGGATACCGTGCGCAATGCCGGGCGTTACGATGGCATGTTAGGGGTGTTAAGCGCACTGGAAGTTGTCGCCTTCTTGTATCAGCACGATCTCCAGCTTGAGCAGGCGATTGAAATCGTCGGCTTTGCTGATGAAGAAGGGACGCGTTTTGGTATCACGTTGTTGGGGAGCCGTGGGATTACCGGAACATGGCCGGATAATTGGCTAGCCTCTGAAGATGCCGCGGGAATCAGTGTTGCTCAGGCGTTAGTGAATGCAGGTATTGATCCGTCGCGGATTCACAGTGCGGCACGTCGCCCGGAAGAATTCAGCGCTTATCTTGAGTTACACATTGAACAAGGGCCGGTGCTGGAGCGTGAAAACCTGGCACTCGGCGTGGTAACAGCCATCAACGGCGCTCGTCGTTTAAAGTGCCGCTTCACGGGTGAAGCAGGGCATGCAGGCACGGTGCCAATGGTGATTCGTAAAGATGCGCTTGCGGCGGCGGTGGCCTGGATGACCTTCGTTGAAAGTGCAGCGCGCGCTTATGCCCCAGACATTGTCGCCACTATCGGGTCGCTACAATGTTTACCCGGTGCGGCGAATGTCATCCCCGGTGAAGTTCAACTCACTCTGGATATCCGCAGCCCGCGAGATTCTGACCTCGAAGCGTTGCTGGAAAATCTCTTAAACGAGGCCGATAAAATCGCCGCCTCGCGTGAAGTTGCGTTCAGTGCTGAAACCTATTATTCGATTCCGGCGACGCCATGTGATGTTCATTTACAGCAGCAGCTAAGTTCCGCAATTACTACGGTGCAAGGGCGCAGTTTGTCGCTGCCAAGTGGGGCAGGGCATGATGCCATTGCGGTTGCTGAATGCTGGCCTTCAGGCATGTTGTTTGTGCGTTGTGACCGCGGGATCAGCCACCATCCGGCTGAGTCGGTGATGGAAGCGGATGTGATGCAGGCAGTGCAGGCTTATACGCAAACGGTGATCGCGCTGGCTGCGAAAAATGTTTTGGCAGAATTTAACGAAGCGCCAGAGCATGAAGCGCTTAGCCTTATCACGCCATGCGTTGCGATACCCGCGTGGGCTGAGCATTTAGTGGCTGCGCGGCCATTTTCAGCCATCGACGTGTTGCAGCATTATGCTGCGCAATTGACCGATGACTGGGGAACGACTGAGCTGAATCAGGCGCTGAGCGCCCATCCACGGATTGGCGAAAAGGCGCAAGGCAACAGCAAAGAAGCGGCGCTTTCAAAAAATGAACAATCCGCTGTTGATGGGCAAAAGAGTGCGTTAATTGTGGCTCTGGCGCAGGGAAATGCCGAATACGAAGCGCGGTTTGGGCGCGTGTTTTTGATTCGCGCCAAGGGGCGCTGCGGTGAAGAAATTCTGGGTGAACTCTACCGCCGCCTGAAAAACTCCGCCGTGGAAGAAGAAGTGGAAGCTCTGGAACAACTACGCCAAATCACCTTGTTGCGTCTGGAAGGAGTGTTTGCACAATGAGCCAATTGAGTACGCATATTCTGGATACTGCGTTGGGAAAACCGGCGGTCAATGTGGTGATTCGCCTGGAACAACAGGACGCAGAAACCTGGGTAATTATCGCTCAGGGTGTTACGGATGTTGATGGGCGTTTGAAGGGTTTCACTCAATCGCCATTAGCGGCAGGGCGCTATCGTCTGACTGCAGAAATCGGCCAGTATTTTGCGGCGACGAACAGAGAAACGTTGTATCCCTCCGCGCAAATCGATTTCGTGATTACGCAAAATGGCGGGCATTATCACCTGCCATTTTTGATTTCCCCGTGGTCGTGGTCGACGTATCGGGGAAGCTAATACTAAAGGATAAACGGATCGGCATCCTGCCAGGCAGGGAATTTCTCACGGTATTCCTGCAAGGCAATCAGCGACAAATCGGCATCCAGGCGCATCGCTTTATGGGCTTCACCATTTGCCAGAATGTCGCCTTGCGGGTTAATAATTTTGCTGTCGCCACGGTAATGATGCCCGTTTCCATCAGTGCCGACACGGTTACAGCCAGCAACATACGCCTGGTTTTCAATCGCACGAGCGATCAGCAAACTTTGCCAGTGCAGCGAACGCGGTGCTGGCCAGTTTGCGACATAGAGGGCTAAGTCATAATCGTTGCGATTGCGTGACCATACCGGGAAACGCAAGTCATAACAGACCTGCGGCAAAATACGCCAGCCACGCCATTCGACCACAACGCGCTCTTCACCCGCCTGATAATGATGATGCTCATCCGCCATGCGGAATAAATGACGTTTATCGTAGAAATGGACTTTGCCGTCCGGCTGAACAAGAAGAAAACGGTTCACCGGTCCGCGTTCAGTTTGCAGCGCTGCGCTTCCGGCAATCATCGCCTGCGTTTGCTGGGCTTTAAACTGCATCCAGTCAATCACTTCCTCTTCGGCGAGCGACTGAGTGGCGGCTTCCATGGCAAAACCGGTGGTGAACATTTCCGGCAAGACAATCAGGTCACGGCCATGAATGCCATCTAACAGCACATCGAACTGACGTAAGTTGGCTGCGCCATCCATCCAGACTAGCGGTTGTTGCAGAACGGTAATTTTCAAACCAGACACAATCGGAAGCCTCATGATAAACAGTCTTTCATTCACTTTAGCATGAGTTAACTGCCTTTTGTTGGGCAATAAAAAACCCCGCGAACGGGGTTTTTTAAACTATCGAGTGTTATGCGGCTTCAATCTTACGATGCTTTTCCGGCACCTTTACTGGCATGGTTGCCAGCTCCTCCGGTTCGAACTCATCGACATTAATACTGCGCAGACGGCTTGCTTCGGCTTTGGTAAGGATCGCCGCTTCGTCTGCGTTGATTTTGCCTTCCGCCAGCCACTGTTTCGCTTGTTCATCCAGGCGAGTGAATGGCAGGTTATGCCCGGTTTCTTTGCAGATGCGCAGATGGATTGGCTCGGCAGCCATTACGTCCATCAGTGCTTCTTCCAGCAGACCTGCCGGGTTGAACTCGCTTGGCGTCAGATACTGACCGCGACCAATGCGTGAACGTGTCGCTGATGGGATCTGCATGATCTTCGCCAGTTTATGATCCAGCTTGTCCGATGGTGCATCGTAACGGCGGCCAAGTGGGAAGATAACCACACGCAACATGCCAGCCACGAACGCATTCGGGAAGTTACGCAGCAGATCGTCAATCGCCTGTTCTGCCTGATACAACGCATCCTGAACGCCCCAGTGAACCAGCGGCAGATCCGCTTCGTTACGGCCTTCGTCGTCATAACGTTTCAGTACTGAAGAAGCGAGGTACAGCTGGCTCAGAATATCACCCAGACGAGCCGAGATACGTTCACGGCGCTTCAGGCTACCGCCTAATACGGCCATCGATACATCCGACAGCAACGCCAGGTTGGCACTCAGCCGGTTCATATACTGATAGTAGCGTTTGGTTGAATCGTTAGTCGGTGTGGCGCTGGTCAGGCCGTTGGTCAGACCCAGCCACAGGCTGCGCATTTTGTTACTGCCGACGTGGCCGATATGTTTGAACAACAACTTATCGAACGCGTTAACGTCATTGTTTTGCGCCGCCGTCATTTCATCCAGAACATACGGATGGCAACGAATAGCACCCTGGCCGAAGATAATCATGCTGCGAGTCAGGATGTTTGCACCTTCCACGGTAATGGCGATAGGTGCGCCCTGATAAGCTCGTGCCACAAAGTTAGAATTGCCCAGCATAATGCCTTTGCCGCCGACAATATCCATCGCATCCAAAATGGCGCGTTGGCCACGATGGGTACAGTGATACTTCACGATGGCAGACAGAACCGCTGGTTTTTCGCCAAGCATGATGCCGTAGGTCACCAGTGAAGCGGCTGCATCCATCACATACGCGTTACCCGCGATACGTGCCAGTGGCTCTTCAATCCCTTCCATTTTGCCGATAGAGATTCTGAACTGACGGCGGATATGAGCATAAGCACCCGTTGCCATCGCCACAGATTTCAAACCACCGGTAGAGTTGGAAGGCAGTGTAATACCGCGGCCAACGGACAGACATTCCACCAGCATACGCCAGCCCTGACCGGCCATTTTCGGACCACCGATGATGTAATCAATCGGTACGAAAATGTCTTTACCGCGAGTTGGACCGTTCTGGAATGGCACATTGAGCGGGAAGTGGCGTTTACCAATTTCCACTCCCGGAGTGTGAGTTGGAATTAACGCACAGGTAATGCCTGGTTCTTCTTCATCGCCCAGCAAATGGTCCGGATCCGACAATTTAAATGCCAGCCCCAGAACAGTGGCAATAGGTGCCAGCGTGATGTAGCGCTTGTTCCAGGTCAGACGCATGCCGAGAACTTGCTGACCTTGCCATTCGCCCATGCAAACCACGCCGGTATCAGGAATCGCGCCTGCATCAGAACCGGCTTCTGGGCTGGTTAATGCAAAGCAAGGGATTTCTTGCCCGCGAGCCAGGCGTGGCAGGTAATGATCTTTCTGTTCTTCAGTACCGTAATGTTGCAGCAGTTCGCCTGGACCTAATGAGTTAGGCACACCTACGGTAATCGCCAGAATGCCGGAAACACCAGACAGTTTTTGCAGTACGCGAGATTGCGCGTAAGCAGAAAACTCCAGGCCGCCGTACTCTTTCTTGATGATCATCGCGAAGAAGCGATGTTCTTTTAAATAAGCCCACAACTCTGGCGGTAAATCTGCCATTTCGTGTGTGATTTGGAAGTCATTCGCCAGGCGGCAGGCTTCTTCAACCGGGCCATCGATAAAGGCTTGTTCTTCTTCAGTCAGTTTTGGCTGCGGGTAGTTATGCAGTTTTTCCCAGTCTGGTTTACCGCGGAACAAGTCACCTTCCCACCAGGTTGTACCGGCGTCGATAGCCTCTTTTTCGGTACGTGACATTGGCGGCATGACTTTACGGAAGCTACGGAATACCGGAGCGGAAATTAAAGATTTACGCATTGGTGTAAAGACGAACGGCACCAGAATTATCGCCAGCGGAACGAGCACCCAGATTGACCAGATACCGGCGAAACCAAGCGCTGCCGTCCACACCAGCAAAATTGCGCTACTGAGCAGTAAATTGACCTGGTGATAGAAAAGCACACCGAGGAGAACAACCGTTGCAACAATACTCAAAATCAACATATAGGAAACTCCCTTGCTTGTAGGAGGTCTGACCACTTGGATGTATTGGTTTTAGTTCATGTGGTTTTTTTTAGCAATATGTTCACAAAATAATTACAACCTTGCTCACATTGTTACCGCACAGAACCGCAAAAGAAGGAGGTTATGGCGCTTCTCGCGCTATCCGGTAAACTGCTTGGGTTAATCAATCGAAAAATGCTGAAGGACATCCTCATGTACCAGGATCTTATTCGTAACGAATTGAATGAAGCAGCAGAAACACTGGCTAACTTCCTGAAAGATGACGCTAACATTCACGCGATTCAGCGTGCAGCAGTACTGCTGGCTGATAGCTTCAAAGCAGGCGGCAAAGTGCTGTCATGCGGTAACGGCGGCTCACATTGCGATGCAATGCACTTTGCTGAAGAACTGACAGGTCGCTACCGTGAAAACCGCCCAGGCTACCCGGCAATCGCTATTTCTGATGTCAGCCACATCTCTTGTGTGAGCAACGATTTTGGCTACGAGTATATATTCTCTCGTTACATTGAAGCGGTTGGGCGTGAAGGTGACGTGCTGCTGGGGATCTCCACTTCAGGTAATTCCGGCAACGTGATTAAAGCCATTGAAGCTGCGCGTGCGAAAGGCATGAAAGTCATTACCCTGACCGGGAAAGACGGTGGCAAAATGGATGGCACTGCGGATGTTGAAATTCGCGTTCCGCACTTTGGTTACGCTGACCGCATTCAGGAAATTCACATTAAAGTGATTCACATCCTGATCCAGCTTATCGAAAAAGAGATGGTTAAAGCTTAAGTTCTGCCTGATCTTGTTCCCTCTCCATCAGGGAGAGGGTTAGGGTGAGGGGGAAAAGATGGCACCTGAATATTGAGTTTGTCCTCAGGTTCGGGTCGCCCTCATCCCTGCCTTCTTCCCAGGGAGAAGGTGAAAACAAAAGAATGAGTAGTGGGAGGTTAATATGTGCGAACTGCTCGGGATGAGCGCCAACGTACCAACGGATATTTGCTTTAGTTTTACTGGGTTGGTACAGCGTGGGGGTGGAACAGGGCCACATAAAGATGGCTGGGGAATTACCTTTTATGAAGGTAAAGGTTGCCGCACGTTCAAAGATCCGCAACCCAGCTTTAATTCACCCATTGCTAAACTTGTGCAGGATTATCCGATCAAATCCTGTTCAGTAGTCGCACATATTCGTCAGGCAAACCGCGGTAAAGTGGCGCTCGAGAATACCCATCCGTTTACGCGTGAACTATGGGGCCGTAACTGGACTTATGCCCACAATGGCCAGCTTAAAGGACATCGCTCTCTTGATACCGGGCCGTTCCGTCCAATCGGTGAAACTGACAGTGAACAAGCATTTTGCTGGCTGCTGCATAAGCTGACACAACGTTATCCACGAACGCCTGGCAATATGCAGGCAGTGTTCCGTTACATCACCGAACTTGCGGGGCAATTGCGCGAGAAAGGTGTGTTTAATATGTTGTTGTCGGATGGGCGCTACGTGATGGCGTTCTGTTCCACGAACCTGTACTGGATAACCCGACGGGCACCCTTTGGCGTGGCAAAACTGTTGGACCAGGATGTGGAAATCGATTTTCAGGAAGAGACCACACTCAATGATGTGGTCACGGTCATCGCGACTCAACCTCTGACAGGAAACGAAACCTGGCACAAGATTGCACCAGGTGAGTCGGAATTATTTTGTCTCGGGGAGCGCGTAGTTTGATGCCAGCTGTGGTTGTGTCGTTGGCACAACCGGCTTACTAATCACGTAATTACCGCTGATAACAGAAACGCCTGGTGGCTGGTGATTTGCCGTAAAGTAGTCATAGCCCGGCTTCAGTTGTTTCCAGAAGTTGATGTAGTACGAATACTTGTGGCGTTCCATATTGGCGTCAGTCATGCGGAACGGATAAATGCTAACTTGCACGCTTGGCTGACCGAACACCAGTGCCCCGGTAACAAACTGGAAAATCTCATCAATGTTGCTGTCAGTCATGGCATAGCAGCCAACAGACACGCAAGCACCGTGAATCATCAGATATTGGCCTTGATAACCATGTGAGCGATCAAACTCATTTGGGAAGCCGATGTTAATGGCTTTATAAAAGCGGCTATCAGGTTTGAGCTGGTTGCGGGTCACGTTATAAAAACCTTCAGGACTCTTAAAATCACCCTGACGCTGTTTTGGACCTAACCCACCGGAATAGTTACAGATGCTATAGCTGTCGAGCAGTTGGAACTGTTCGCCCATCTTTACGTATAGCTCTAGTGTGCGCTCTTCCTTAAATATCTGAATATAAACAGGAGAGCCCATAAGTTGTTGCTTGAATTCTTTGCTGACAGGCGTGGTTGACGTATTGCCGCTCAATAAGCTGGCAAACGACATGCACGGTATCAGAAGCATCGCAATAATGAGTGCGATCTTACGCATACTGCTTTATTCCTTGATAAGACTTATACCAAATGCCAGGACGGCAAAATAAGAGACCCGAAATCAGAATGCTCTGGATTAGGAGCGCTCAACATTAGCACCGTTATGAATTTTCGCAAGCTTGATACGAAGCATTTAGCAACATATCTAACGTTTATCTGATAATAGATAAACCCTGTAAGTTAACTTTTTGCGTAACAGCTCGCATTGCTGCATATCGGAGTGTCGATTTCTCGCCATTCCAGACCCTATTGATGCTAAAATCCCCCGCGAATGTTGACCTGCGGATTAGAACGGAAACTATCCATAAGTCAGTTGTCCCGATCATAAGGGCGACTTAGCACTCCCTCTCGCAATAGTGAACGGATGCGTTTCCATTTTTAATCTGCCTTATGTGTCGCATCGGTTGAACCCTGTTTCGACCCATCCGTTGTCGGCTACAGTTTTTGTCGGTATGTTTAAGCCAATTTTAAACGTGATAACCTTATGATAAAAATCAAAAAAGGTCTGGATTTGCCTATTGCCGGTTTGCCGGAACAGCAAATTCATGACGGCCCAGCGATACCCTTAGTGGCCCTGCTCGGTGAAGAGTATGTGGGCATGCGTCCTTCTATGCTGGTGCAAGAGGGCGACAAGGTATTGAAAGGCCAGCCACTCTTCGAAGATAAAAAGAACCCAGGCGTACTCTTTACTGCACCTGCAAGTGGAACGGTAAAAGCGATTAACCGTGGCGAGCGTCGAGTGCTGCAATCTCTGGTTATTGAGGTTCAAGGTGATGAGCAGGTCGTTTTCGAACGTTTTGCACCAGACAGCCTTGCCAAACTGCCGCGTGAGACCGTTCAGTCGCAATTATTAGCTTCCGGTTTGTGGACTGCGCTGCGGACTCGTCCATTCAGCAAAGCCCCACAACCCGCAAGCGTTCCTGCCGCCATTTTTGTCACCGCTATCGACACCAATCCGCTGGCGGCTGACCCACAACCCATTATTCGCGCCCACCGCGAAATGTTTGACGCCGGTTTAACCCTGCTATCCCGATTGACAGATGGCAAAGTCCACGTCTGTCAGGCGGGGGGCGGTAAGCTCGGTGGTCATCCTGTTGGGCAAGTGACTTTCAATGAGTTTGCTGGCCCTCATCCCGCTGGGTTAGTGGGCACACACATCCACTTCCTCGAACCGGTTAGTTTGCAAAAAATGGTCTGGCACCTGAATTACCAGGATGTGATTGCCATTGGCAAATTGTTCGTGGAAGGCGAGGTGTGGACCGAACGCGTTATTGCGTTAGCTGGCCCGCAGGTTAAAAAGCCGCGCCTGATTCGCACATGCCTGGGTGCTTCGCTCGATGTGCTTACGGCGGGTGAGCTGGAAGAAGGCGAAAACCGCGTTGTTTCGGGTTCGGTGTTAAGTGGAACAATGGCTGCTGGTCCGCTAGCCTGGCTTGGTCGTTTCCACCTGCAGGTTACCGTGCTGAAAGAAGGGCGTGAAAAAGAGCTATTTGGTTGGGTTATGCCGGGTGCTGATAAATATTCAATTACCCGTACCACCGTCGGCCACTTCCTGAAGCGGAAACTCTTTAACTTCTCAACAGATACCAATGGTGGTGAGCGCTCAATGGTGCCAATCGGCAACTATGAACGTGTGATGCCGCTGGATATTCTGCCAACGATGTTATTGCGCGATTTACTGGCGGGGGATACCGACAGCGCTCAGGCGTTGGGGTGTCTGGAGCTGGATGAAGAAGATTTAGCGCTTTGTACCTATGTTTGCCCTGGGAAGTATGAATACGGTCCAGTGCTACGCGAGGTGTTAACCCGCATCGAGCAGGAAGGATAAGTCATGGGCTTGAAGCATTTATTTGAAAAACTAGAGCCGCATTTCACTCAAGGCGGAAAGCTAGAAAAATACTACCCACTCTTTGAAGCTACGGCGACATTGTTCTATACACCAGGCATCGTTACGCCTGGAGCTTCCCATGTTCGTGATGCTATCGATTTGAAACGCATGATGATCCTGGTGTGGTTTGCGGTATTCCCAGCCATGTTCTGGGGTATGTACAACGTCGGGCTACAAACCATTCCCGCACTGAACAAAATGTACGGTGCAGAACATCTCCAACAGGTGATTTCATCTGACTGGCATTATGTTGTTGCCCAATGGCTCGGAGTGAACTTTACGCCGGATGCTGGCTGGCTCAGCATGATGACCCTCGGGGCGGTCTTCTTCCTGCCAATCTACATCACTGTATTTTTGGTGGGTGGTTTTTGGGAAGTCATGTTTGCGATCATCCGCAAACATGAAGTTAACGAAGGCTTTTTTGTCACTTCTATTCTGTTTGCGCTGGTGGTTCCTCCAACGCTACCACTTTGGCAAGCCGCACTCGGTATCACTTTCGGTGTGGTTATCGCTAAAGAGATCTTCGGTGGAACAGGCCGTAACTTCCTAAACCCGGCATTAGCTGGCCGCGCCTTCCTGTTCTTCGCATACCCTGCGCAGATTTCAGGTGATTTGGTGTGGACTGCGGCAGATGGTTTCTCAGGTGCAACTCCTCTTTCCCAGTGGGCGAACGGCGGTAGCGAAGGCCTGGTGAATGTAGGAACCGGTCAACCTGTCACATGGATGGATGCTTTCCTTGGCAACATTCCTGGTTCGATTGGTGAAGTTTCAACACTGATGATTCTGATTGGCGGTGCGATTATTCTGTTTGGCCGCGTGGCTTCCTGGCGCATTGTCGCGGGGGTAATGCTCGGCATGATTGCGACAGCCACCCTGTTTAACTTCATCGGTTCTGCAACTAACCCGCTGTTTGCTATGCCGTGGTACTGGCACCTGGTGCTGGGTGGTTTTGCCTTCGGCATGATGTTCATGGCGACCGACCCTGTTTCTGCCTCGTTTACCAACAAAGGTAAATGGTGGTACGGGGCACTCATCGGGGTGATGTGTGTCTTGATTCGTGTCGTCAACCCAGCCTATCCAGAAGGGATGATGCTGGCGATCTTGTTCGCCAACCTCTTTGCGCCACTGTTCGATTACCTGGTGGTGCAGGCCAATATCAAGCGGAGGAAGTCGCGTGGCTGAAGTGAAAAGTAACGATAGCATCGGCAGAACACTGCTGGTGGTGCTGGTGCTTTGCCTGGTGTGTTCCGTCGTGGTGGCAGGCTCGGCTGTAGGGCTTAAAGCTCGCCAGCAAGAGCAGAAAGCGCTCGATAAGCAACGTAACATCCTGGATGTTGCAGGCTTAGCAACACCCAAAATGACCGGCGAAGATGTCAAATCAATCTATGAGTCACGCATTACACCGCGCTTGTTAGACCTAAAGAGTGGTGAACTACTGGATAAAAATTCCTCAAAATTTGACCAGGCTGCAGCACTCCGTGATCCAACACAGAGCATCACGCTTGATTCAAGTGACGACCGTGCCGGGATAAAGCAGCGCAGCAATATCGTCGAAATTTATCTGGTGCGTGATGAGCAAAATAAAGTGCAGGAAGTCGTGTTGCCAGTTTATGGCAAAGGCTTGTGGTCGATGATGTATGCCTTTGTTTCTCTGCAAACCGATGGCCGTACGGTAAAAGGCATTACTTACTATGATCAGGGTGAGACCCCAGGTCTGGGTGGTGAGGTTGAAAACCCGAACTGGCGTGCGCAGTGGATTGGTAAAAAACTGCTTGATGACAATGGGCAGCCAGCGATCCGCTTAGTGAAAGGTGGTGCACGTCAGGGGGATGAGTATGGGGTAGATGGTTTATCCGGTGCCACACTGACGGCAAACGGGGTACAACACACTTTTGATTTCTGGATGGGTGAACTTGGTTTTGGCCCGTTCCTGAAACACGTTCGTGAAGGAGCGCTCAACAATGGCTGATATTTCAGACATGAAAGAGGTCAAACGGGTACTGGTGAGTCCTTTGGTGGATAACAACCCGATTGCCTTGCAAATACTCGGGGTCTGTTCGGCGCTGGCAGTGACCACGAAACTGGAAACTGCATTCGTTATGACCATCGCAGTAACCGTGGTAACGGCATTTTCCAGCATGTTCATTTCGATGATCCGCAATCTGATCCCAAACAGTGTGCGAATCATCGTGCAGATGGCGATCATTGCTTCGTTGGTTATCGTTGTGGATCAGATTCTGCGTGCTTACGCCTACGAGATTTCCAAGCAGCTTTCGGTCTTCGTCGGCCTGATCATCACTAACTGTATCGTTATGGGGCGTGCTGAAGCTTACGCCATGAAGTCGCCACCGTTGGCAAGCTTCATGGATGGCATCGGTAATGGCTTGGGATATGGTGTGATATTGCTGCTGGTTGGCTTCCTGCGTGAACTCATTGGTAGTGGAAAATTGTTTGGTATCACGGTACTGGAAACGGTGCAGAACGGTGGTTGGTATCAGCCAAACGGTATGTTCCTGCTCGCGCCAAGTGCGTTCTTTATTATCGGCCTGCTTATCTGGGCCTTGCGTACGCTTAAGCCTGCGCAACAGGAAAAGGACTAACTGATTATGGAACATATGATTAGTCTGTTTGTTCGCGCAGTGTTTATTGAGAACATGGCGCTCGCGTTCTTCCTTGGTATGTGCACCTTCCTGGCGGTGTCTAAGAAAGTCTCCACTGCATTCGGTTTGGGTGTAGCGGTGACCGTTGTTTTAGGGATTGCCGTTCCGGCGAACAATCTTGTTTATAACCTGATTCTTCGTGACGGCGCGCTGGTCGAAGGTGTTGACCTTAGCTTCCTTAACTTCATTACCTTCATTGGTGTGATCGCCGCTCTGGTACAAATCCTCGAAATGATCCTCGATCGTTTCTTCCCGGCTCTCTACAACGCGTTAGGTATCTTCCTGCCGCTCATCACCGTTAACTGCGCGATCTTTGGTGGCGTGTCGTTTATGGTGCAGCGTGACTATAGCTTCGGTGAATCAATTGTTTATGGTATCGGCTCAGGTGTGGGTTGGATGCTGGCAATTGTCGCGATGGCAGGGATCCGCGAGAAGATGAAATATGCCAATGTGCCCGCAGGATTGCGTGGCTTAGGAATTACCTTTATCACCACTGGATTGATGGCACTGGGCTTTATGTCATTCTCCGGTGTGCAGCTATAAGGGCGAAAACGTATGGAAATTATTCTTGGCGTGGTGATGTTCACGCTAATTGTTTTGGCTCTGGCGCTGTTGATTTTGTTTGCCAAGTCAAAGCTCGTTAACTCCGGCGATGTGCTGATTGAGATTAACAACGAAGCAGACAAACAGTTTCATGCACCCGCGGGTGATAAGCTGCTCAACACACTCTCAAGTCAGGGGATTTTCATCTCCTCGGCTTGTGGTGGCGGTGGTTCTTGCGGGCAATGCCGCGTGACCGTAAAAGAGGGCGGTGGTGATATTCTGCCTACTGAGCTTTCGCATATCACCAAGCGTGAAGCGAAAGAAGGTTGCCGTCTTGCCTGCCAGGTTGCTGTTAAGCAGGACATGAAAATTGAGCTGCCAGAGGAGATCTTTGGTGTTAAGAAATGGGAGTGTGAAGTTATCTCTAATGATAACAAAGCCACCTTCATTAAAGAGCTCAAACTGCGTATCCCTGATGGTGATGTTGTGCCGTTCCGTGCTGGTGGCTATATCCAGATTGAAAGTCCACCGCATGAGGTTAACTACCAGGACTTCGATGTTCCTCAGGAATACCGTGGCGACTGGGATAAGTTTAATCTGTTCCGCTTCAAGTCGGTGGTTAAAGAGCCATGCGTTCGCGCTTACTCAATGGCTAACTATCCAGATGAGAAAGGCATTATCATGCTGAACGTGCGTATCGCTACTCCGCCGCCGAATGTGCCTGATGCGCCTCCGGGGATTATGTCCTCATATATATGGTCGTTAAAAGCGGGCGACAAAGTGACAATATCCGGTCCATTTGGTGAGTTCTTTGCTAAAGAGACGGACGCTGAAATGGTGTTCATCGGCGGTGGTGCAGGTATGGCACCAATGCGATCACACATTTTTGACCAGCTTAAACGTCTTCATAGCACGCGAAAAATGAGTTTCTGGTACGGTGCTCGCTCTTCGCGTGAGATGTTCTACGAAGAAGAGTTTGAAAAACTGGCTCAGGAAAACCCGAACTTCACGTTCAATGTGGCGCTCTCAGATCCGCAACCAGAAGACAACTGGACTGGTTACACCGGCTTCATCCACAACGTATTGCTTGAAAACTATCTTCGTAGCCATCCGGCACCAGAAGATTGTGAGTTCTATATGTGTGGGCCACCTATGATGAATGCCGCGGTTATCAAAATGCTCAAAGATTTGGGTGTTGAGGATGACAACATCATGCTAGATGACTTTGGCGGCTGACAGGAGCGTTTATGCTGACAGTATTTTTAGCCACCTTCGTTATTTTTCTACTGGTGATCTTTGGAATGTCACTGGGCGTTATTGTGAAGCGCAAATCGCTTCAGGGTAGCTGTGGTGGTATTGCCGCGTTAGGCATGGAGAAAGTTTGTAACTGCCCTGAACCCTGTGATGCTCGTAAGAAGCGTATCGCAAGGGCTGAGCGGCAAGCAAAACTTCAGCAGAACCGCATCCTGTAAACCAGTAAAACCTCCCGCATCGTCGGGAGGTTTTCTTTCCATTGAAGACTTTCCTCCTTAATTATTTTAACTGTATACTTATCCAGTAATATAACTGGTGCGAACAAGTATGCGTAAAATCATTCATGTCGATATGGACTGCTTTTTTGCCGCCGTAGAAATGCGTGATAACCCAACTCTGCGGGATATTCCGATAGCTATTGGAGGTAGTGCGAAAAGGCGCGGTGTCATTAGTACGGCAAATTATCCCGCTAGAAAATTTGGTGTGCACAGCGCGATGTCGACTGCAATGGCTCTCAAGTTATGCCCACATCTGACACTGCTTCCTGGACGTTTTGATGCTTACAAAGAAGCTTCAAATCATATCCGGGAAATTTTTAGCCGCTACACAACGCTTATCGAACCGCTGTCACTTGATGAGGCTTATCTGGATGTCACTGATAGCCCGAACTGCCATGGTTCTGCAACTCTCATGGCCAGGGAAATTCGCCAGACTATTTCAGATGAACTTAATCTCACCGCATCGGCTGGTATTGCACCGGTTAAATTCCTCGCCAAAATTGCCTCTGACCTCAATAAACCTAACGGGCAGTTCTTGATCACTCCCGAGGAGATTCCAGCATTTTTGCAAACCTTACCGCTTGGAAAAATCCCCGGCGTAGGGAAAGTTACAGCGGGCAAACTGGAAAGCCTTGGGTTGCGCACCTGTGCCGATGTGCAGAAAACGGATTTAGCTTCGTTACTCAAGCGGTTTGGCAAATTTGGCCGTGTACTGTGGGAGCGTAGTCAGGGTATAGATGAACGCGAGATTAACAATGAGCGGCAACGTAAATCTGTCGGAGTTGAAAAAACACTCGCGGAAGATATTCATCAGTGGCAGGAGTGTGAGGCTATTATTGAGCAACTCTATCCTGAACTTGAACGCCGTTTGAAAAAGGTAAAACCTGATTTATTGATTGCCCGCCAGGGTATCAAACTTAAGTTTAATGATTTCCAGCAAACGACTCAGGAACATGTCTGGCCTCAGCTGAATAAAGCCGATTTAATCGCTATTGCGAAGCAAACGTGGGAAGAACGGCGAGGAGGGCGGGGAGTCAGGCTGGTGGGGTTACATGTGACTTTACTGGACCCGCAGATGGAGCGCCAATTGGTGTTGGGGCTATAAAAAAAGCCCTCATCCCGGCGTTCTCCCTCAGGAGAAGGAGAAAACCAAACAAGTTCCCTCTCCTGGGAGAGAGGGTTAGGGGGAGGGCGTTTAGAACTTACTTAACTGGAATAGCTTTCAGCAATTCTGTCAGCAGAATCCAGTATTGGCCTACGCTTTCGATATGAACTTGTTCATCCGGAGAGTGTGGACCTGTGATGGTCGGCCCAATAGAAACCATATCCATATCCGGGTAAGGTTTTTTAAACAGACCACATTCCAGACCCGCATGGATGACCATGATGTTAGGGGTCTTGTTGAACAGTTTTTGGTAAGTCTCACGCACCAGGTGCATTACCGGTGAGTTTGCATCCGGCTGCCAGCCAGGATAGCTGCCTTTGGCCACGGTTTGTGCGCCAGCAAGCTGACCCAGAGCGTGAAGCATGCCAACGACATAGTCTTTGCCGCTATCAATCAATGAACGAATCAGGCAGATGATTTCTGCACTTTCATCATTCATTGTGACCACACCCACGTTCAGTGAGGTTTCCACAACACCTTTAACTGCGTCGGAATTACGGATGACACCGTTTGGCGTGGCGTTCAGCAGGCTCAGGAAAGTGTCACGGCTTTTCGCTGTCAGTGCTTTCTTGTCTGTGGTGACTGAATCCAGCAGTACAGTGACGTTTTTCTCGACTGCCGCCAGTTCATTTTTCAGAATCGACAGGAATTCATCTGACAACGACTTCAGCTGTGCAGCTTTGTTTGCCGGAACAGCCAGAGTAGCAAAGCCTTCACGTGGAATCGCGTTACGCAGTGTACCGCCGTTCAGATCAATCAGACGAGCATCCAGTTCTGCTGTGTGAGCAAACAGGAAGCGAGCCAGCAATTTGTTTGCATTGCCCAGACCCAGATGGATTTCACCACCGGAGTGACCGCCTTTCAGGCCTTTGATGGTCAACTTAAATGTTTCGTAACCGGCAGGAATCTCTTCGCGTTGCAGTGGCAGCGTGGAGATAAAATCAATCCCACCTGCACAGCCCATATAGATCTCACCTTCTTCTTCAGAATCGGTGTTAATCAGAATATCAGCTTGTAACCAGCCCGCTTGCAGACCAAAAGCCCCATCCATTCCCGCTTCTTCGGTCATGGTCAGCAGAACTTCTAATGGGCCATGAGATACCGAATCATCGGCCAGCACTGCCAGTGCGGACGCCATACCAATACCATTATCAGCGCCCAGCGTCGTACCGCGTGCTTTGATCCACTCACCGTCAATATACGGTTGAATCGGATCTTTGGTGAAATCATGGACAGTGTCGTTATTTTTCTGCGGCACCATATCCAGGTGAGCCTGCAGGACCACCGCTTTACGGTTTTCCATGCCCGCTGTCGCAGGTTTACGGATCAGGATATTACCGACCTGGTCATGCTCTACATGTAGGCCTTTTTCTTTTGCCCAGGACAGAATATGTTCCGCAAGTTGTTCTTCATGATAAGAAGGGTGCGGAATGGAACAGATTTTGGCAAAAATATCCCACAGCGGTTGCGGAGATAATTGAGACAATTCAGACACGATAAGTCTCCTTGACATCGACTCTGCAGACCATATTGGTTAACAGAGACCAGGATTGATCTAAATGAAATACACCACAAGTAAGCATTGTGTGCTGGCCTGAGAATACCACTTTAACTAACGTTATGACGATCAAAAGCACCTAAAAACGAAAGCGGCGAGCCTACAGCACTGGTTTTTAGTGCGCCAGATCTCTATAATCTCGCGCAACCAAAACCCCTTTGAACATTTTTAAGCCGTTAATAACTGGCTGGGATAATTTCACATGAGCGAAAAATACATCGTCACCTGGGACATGTTGCAGATTCACGCGCGTAAGCTGGCAAGCCGTCTGCTTCCTGCTGAACAGTGGAAAGGCATTATTGCCGTTAGCCGTGGTGGCCTGGTTCCTGGCGCACTGCTGGCACGTGAACTGGGGATTCGTCATGTTGATACCGTTTGCATCTCCAGCTATGACCACGACAACCAGCGTGAACTGACCGTGCTGAAACGTGCTGAAGGTGACGGTGAAGGCTTCATCGTTATTGATGACCTGGTTGATACCGGTGGCACCGCAGTGGCTATCCGTGAAATGTATCCAAAAGCGCATTTCGTTACGATCTTCGCTAAGCCTGCTGGCCAGCCGTTGGTTGACGATTACGTCGTTGATATCCCTCAGGACACCTGGATTGAGCAGCCGTGGGATATGGGCGTGGTGTTTGTACCACCGTTGGCTGGTCGTTAATAGCCTGAGAATATGCACTGATTTACGCCCGGCATCGCCGGGCGTTTGTGTTATTTAGTTGCCGACAGAGTACAATAGCTGCATTCCTGACGTTTGTATGGAGGCAGAAGCGATGGTACAGGCCAATCTTAGCGAAACGCTATTTAAACCCCGATTTAAACATCCCGAGACGTCGACTTTAGTTCGTCGTGCTCAACATCAAACTGCCCCCGTTATCCAGTCTGCGCTGGATGGTAAATCTGTCCCTCACTGGTATCGAATGATTAACCGCCTGCTGTGGGTATGGCGTGGTGTCGATCCACGCGAAATCCTTGAGGTGCAAGCTCGCATTACGGTTAATACAGCAGAACGTACCAATGACAGTCTGTTTGATACCGTGGTCGGTTATCGCAGCGGCAACTGGATTTTTGAATGGTCGAAGCAAGCAATGCTTTGGCAGCAGCGGGCCAATCAGGAAACAGATATAGTTCTTAGTGGAAAATATTGGCTACAGGCTGCCAATCTTTACAGCATTGCCGCCTATCCGCACCTGAAAGGCGACCAACTGGCAGAACAGGCGCAAGTTCTGGCAAACCGTGCCTATGAAGAAGCTGCGCCACGTCTTTCCGGCGGCTTGCGTGAATTGGAGTTTGCTATTCCAGGTGGTGGTGCAATCACTGGGTTCCTCCATGTTCCTAAAGAAGGTGACGGTCCATTCCCGACGGTGCTAATTTGTGGAGGTTTGGATGCGCTGCAAAGCGATTATTACACGTTGTTTGAGAAATATTTTGCACCTGAAGGTATCGCGATGTTAACCATCGATATGCCGTCGGTCGGATTTTCTTCAAAATGGAAACTGACTCAGGATTCTAGTCTTTTACACCAGCATGTTTTAAAAGCTCTACCCAACATCCCCTGGATTGACCACACCCGTGTGGCGGCGTTCGGTTTCCGATTCGGTGCAAATGTTGCAGTGCGTTTGGGGTATATCGAAGCACCTCGTTTGAAAGCCGTCGCATGTCTTGGGCCGGTTGTTCACAGTTTATTGAGTGATGCATCACGCCAGGCTCAGGTTCCAGAGATGTATATTGATGTGCTGGCGAGCCGCCTGGGAATGCACGATGCATCTGACAACGCGTTACGTGTGGAGTTAAACCGCTACTCGTTAAAAACACAGGGTCTATTGGGGCGTCATTGTCCAACACCGATGTTATCTGGTTACTGGGCGAATGATCCGTTCAGCCCGGAAGACGATTCCCGATTAATTACTTCGTCATCTGCGGATGGTAAGTTGTTAGCTATACCGTTTAACCCGGTGTATCAAAACTTTGACAAAGCTCTGAAAGAAATTACCGGATGGATCAAGCAGAGATTACGTTAATGATTTGCTAAATTTCATTGGTTTGGTAAAACAGATGCTTCACAACAGGAGATCGGAATGACGTTACCAAGTGGACACCCGAAAAGTAGATTGATTAAAAAATTTGCCTCGCTTGGCCCATATATCCGGGAAGAGCAATGTGAAGATAACCGTTTCTTCTTCGATTGCCTGGCTGTGTGCGTCAATGTGAAGCCTGCACCAGAGAAACGTGAATTCTGGGGCTGGTGGATGGAGTTGGAAGCTCAGGAAAAACAATTTACCTATACCTGGCAGTTTGGTCTGTTCGACAAAGACGGTAAATGGACTGCGACGGCCGCGAAAGATAAAGAAGTGGATGAAAGACTTGAGCAAACACTGCGTGGTTTCCATGAGCGCTTGCGTGAGTTATTAAGTACATTGGGTCTTGGATTAGTTCCGGCACAAGATTTTACGGAAAAACCGGTAAAGTTATCAGCATAAAAAAAGTCCCCACCGGCCAGGTGGGGACTTTTTTTTTACCCGAATCTTAGAACTGATAAACTAAACCTAATGCGACAACATCATCGCTGTTCAGATTTAGGGCATTGTCGTCGCTCAGTTGGTTAATTTTGTAATCAACAAAAGCTGACATGTTTTTATTGAAGTAATACGTGGCACCAATATCAATATATTTAACCAAATCCGCATCACCCACACCTTCAATATCCTTACCTTTAGACTGGACATAACCCAAAGAAGGGCGTAGACCAAAGTCAAATTGATATTGTGCAATAACTTCGAACGCCTGGTTTTTATTTGCGAAACCACTAATGCTTCTGTTTACACCATTAATAGATGCAGTGCCGGAAATGGGTGTCATATTACGTGTTTCTGCATACATTGCTGCCAGATAAACATTGTGATCATCGTATTTCAAACCAGTGGTCCAGGCTTCGGCATTATCACCAGTGCCCACGGCCAGGTTTTTCTGTGCCAAAGTACGGTTGGAGTTAGAGTAACCCGCACCAATAGTCAGGCCAGTATCAGCAATGTCATAAGACAAGGAAGTACCAAAACCGTCACCGTTTTGCTTACTGGTCGCACGCCCGTCATTCTCGTTTTTCCCCTGGTACTGCAAGGAAAGTTTCAGGCCATCAACCAGACCAAAGAAGGTGTTATTACGATAGGTTGCCACACCGTTTGCACGGCCCGTCATGAAGTTATCGGTTTTAGTGTAAGAGTCATCACCAAACTCAGGCATCATATCGGTGTAAGAGGCGATGTTATAAAGAACGCCGTAGTTACGGCCATAATCGAAGGAACCAATATCACCTGCTTTTAACCCTGCAAACGCCAGACGAGTTTTGGTTGTATTCGCATCACCTTCAATTTTGTTAGCAGCAACTTGATATTCCCACTGACCAAAACCCGTTAATTGGTCATTAATTTGTGTCTGACCTTTAAAACCGATACGTACATAAGACTGATCGCCATCTACAGACTTGTTATCACTTAGATAGTGTTCAGCTTTTACTTTTCCGTAAAGGTCGAGTTTGTTGCCATCTTTATTATAAATTTCCGCTGCATGCGAATATGTTGATGATGCCAGAAAACCCAATACCATTACTGCCAATGTGCTTTTCTTCATTTTTCATCCCAATAGTGTATTCGCGCTAAAATTTAATCGGAAAGTATTCCGTTAAAAAACGCAGAGAGTTTTATCGTTTGGAGATGAAAGATTTATGACAAAGTAAGAGAAAGTTTAAATAATGGTAATTATTTGTATTTGTCATAAAAATGACAAAATTGGCCGCTACGTTTATGGATCACTTTACATCCAAATCGCTGTTTTCCTTCTGAGCCTGTTGGCAAGCCGCGTCACTCCTGCTACAACGTCATCTGGTATTTTAATTTTCCAATTTCGTTGAAACGGCAGAGAATCATGAGTGAAAGCCAGACGCTGGTGGTAAAACTAGGCACTAGCGTATTAACCGGTGGCTCGCGCCGCCTGAATAGAGCTCATATTGTTGAGCTGGTGCGTCAGTGCGCACAACTTCACGCCTCCGGGCATCGCATTGTTATTGTGACCTCTGGGGCAATTGCTGCGGGTCGCGAGCATTTAGGTTATCCCGAACTGCCCGCAACCATTGCATCCAAGCAATTACTGGCAGCCGTTGGTCAAAGTCGATTGATCCAGCTCTGGGAACAACTGTTTTCTATTTATGGCATTCATGTTGGGCAGATGCTGCTGACGCGTGCCGATATGGAGGATCGCGAACGTTTCCTTAATGCTCGTGACACTTTACGTGCACTGCTTGATAACAACATCGTGCCGGTAATCAATGAAAACGATGCCGTTGCAACCGCAGAAATCAAAGTTGGTGATAATGACAACCTGTCTGCGCTGGCAGCCATTTTGGCTGGTGCAGATAAACTATTACTGCTGACTGACCAACAAGGGTTATTTACTGCTGATCCGCGTAATAACCCTGAAGCTGAACTCATTAAAGAAGTTCACGGCATTGACGACGCACTGCGAGCAATAGCTGGTGATAGCGTGTCTGGCCTGGGAACTGGCGGCATGGGGACGAAATTGCAGGCTGCTGATGTCGCTTGCCGCGCAGGTATCGACGTAGTCATTGCGGCTGGCAGCAAACCCGGGGTGATTGGTGATGTTATGGCGGGTACGCCAGTGGGGACTCGTTTCCATGCTCAACAATCACCATTAGAAAACCGCAAACGTTGGATATTTGGTGCGCCTCCTGCAGGTGAAATCACGGTCGATGATGGCGCGCTTGCGGCGATTCTTGAACGCGGAAGCTCTTTATTGCCAAAGGGTATCAAAAACGTCACTGGAAACTTTTCCCGCGGTGAAGTTATTCGCATTCGCAGCCTTGAAGGCCGCGATATTGCCCATGGTGTTTGTCGCTACAATAGTGACGCTTTGCGTCGTATCGCAGGTCATCACTCTCAACAGATCGGTGAAATTCTTGGCTACGAATATGGCCCAGTAGCCGTTCATCGTGACGATATGATAGTTAACTAAGGAGCAGGCAATGCTGGAAAAAATGGGTAAAGCAGCTAAAGCTGCCTCTTATCAGATGGCTCTGCTCTCCAGCCGCGAAAAAAACCGCGCGCTGGAATGTATCGCAGATAATCTGGAAGCTCAGGCTGCAGCTATTTTGGAAGCCAACGAAAAAGACCTGGCCGAAGCAAAGGCCAATGGCCTAAGCGAAGCGATGTTAGACCGATTACAACTCACTCCTTCACGTCTGAGTAGCATTGCGAATGATGTTCGTCAGGTATGCAATTTGGCAGATCCAGTGGGTCAAATCATTGATGGCGGTGTGCTGGACAGTGGTTTACGTCTTGAGCGTCGGCGTGTTCCATTAGGTGTAGTTGGTGTGATTTATGAAGCTCGTCCTAATGTTACGGTTGATGTTGCTTCACTGTGCCTGAAAACAGGAAATGCAGCGATTTTGCGTGGCGGGAAAGAAACCTGGCGCACTAATGCCGCAACGGTCAAGGTTATTCAACAAGCGCTGACGGAGTGTGGCCTACCTGCGGCAGCGGTTCAGGCGATAGAAAGTCCCGATCGCGCACTGGTGAATGAGCTGCTACGCATGGATCGTTATGTAGACATGCTGATTCCTCGTGGTGGCGCAGGCCTACATAAACTCTGTCGCGAGCAATCAACGATTCCAGTTATTACCGGTGGGATTGGTGTTTGCCATATCTTTGTGGATGACAGTGCTGAATTTGAGCCGGCACTGAGAATTATTGTTAATGCCAAAACTCAGCGTCCAAGTACCTGCAATACAGTAGAAACCTTACTGGTCCATCAAGGAATAGCAGCAAACTTCTTGCCTGCGCTAAGCCAACAAATGGCTGAATCTGGCGTAACATTGCATGCTGACGAAAAGGCTCTGCCACTGTTACAGAATGGGCCTGCGGAAGTACTGCCTGTAAAAGCAGAAGACTATGATGACGAGTGGTTGTCACTGCATTTGAATGTGAAAGTTGTCGCTAATATTGATGACGCTATTGACCATATCCGGGAACATGGCACACAACACTCTGACGCGATTTTGACTCGTACACTGCGTAATGCGAACCGCTTTGTGAATGAAGTTGATTCCTCTGCCGTCTATGTGAATGCTTCAACACGTTTCACCGATGGCGGCCAGTTTGGCCTTGGTGCCGAAGTTGCGGTAAGTACGCAGAAACTTCATGCTCGTGGCCCTATGGGGCTGGAAGCGCTCACGACTTATAAATGGATTGGATTCGGCGACGATACAATCCGAGCGTAATTGAACCAAAGGTAATACGTCTTTCTGGAAACTATAAGGTTATACGTGTTACCTACCCTTCTTTATTTACTATTACCCTGAAGCCTCAAGTGATCTATTAAAACAATCCGCCTTAATAAGTTTTAATTAATTCCAATAAATTTAATGTTAATCGTTAATATGGCATTGTCTTATATGTTACCTCTGTTTTTATTTGTTTGTTGAATGATACTTTGTATTTAAGTGAGCTGTGAAATTTATGCGTTATTTATATGTGTTGTGCTTTTTTTAATGAATGTCATTGATGTTTAAAATGTTTCTCCATTTTGTATGAAATAACACTTTTTAGGTATAAATCTGTTTTCGTACTTACAGCAGAAATTAATTGAACGATTTGCTATTGGAACATAATAATCCTCTCACTAATAACGTTACATGTATTAGTGGTTACCGCTTACTGCATTGACTATTGATGGACCAACATAAGATCTAGTCCCTGAGGAGGGATGATAAATGCACTCTTGGAAAAAGAAACTCGTTGTATCACAACTAGCATTAGCCTGCACTTTGGCAATTGCTTCTCAGGCAAATGCTACTACTTATAACACTTTCGGTTATCACGATGACGCGACCACCGCTTTTAGCTGGAGCGATTGGGAAAATGCCGATAAGCTTAACTATATTACTTATGATGGTTATATCTATAACAATGCGGCAGATGGCGCTTATGATCAAACCTTCAATAACGATGTAGTAAACGGCGTTATCTCTACTTACTATCTGAATAATGATTACGCAGATGGTGATGCTAATACGCTGAACATTTCCAACTCAGTCATTCACGGTATGGTTACCTCTCAAAAAGTTTACGACCACGATGGTTATGGCTGGACGAACGGTACTGCTGTTGATTATAAGTGGGTTGATGGTGATGTATTCACTCTGAATATCGCTAATTCTACAATTGACGACGATTACGAATATTTCTATTTTACTGACAGTTATTTGAATGCTGATGCTATAGCAGCATCAGAACAGTATCGCACAGCTGATTATGCCTATTTGGGCGCAGCAGTAACGCTAGATGTTGAAAGCAATATCAACATTAGTGATAACTCTCGTGTTGCCGGTATTGCACTGTCTCAAGGGGACACCAGCAATACAGATTACGCCACAGAATATCGCACCTGGGACAACAACATCTCTGTTGTTAACTCTACAGTGACTTCAGGTGCTTACACCCCACTGGAAGGCGACGGTTTCTATGGTAACTCTGAGGAACCAAGTGACTATAACGGTGATGGTAGTGTAAACGACATCGCAATGTCTTTTGCTGATAGTTCAGCATCAAATTATGCGATGAAAAACAATGTAAGATTCGACCATTCTACCCTGATGGGCGATGTTGCGTTTGCCAGCACCTGGAATGCTAATTTCTATCCAAGTGGTCATGATTCTATCGATAATGGTGTTCTTGATACCAATGGCGGTTGGGCTGACGATAGTCTGAACGTTGACGAACTGAATATCACCCTGGATAACGGTAGTAAGTGGGTTGGTGCAGCTGTATTCAGCTATGACGCTATTGGCCCTGCAAGCATGTACGATGTTGCAGTCAACAGCCTTGAGCCAAACTCTACTTATGATCATTGGGGTAATGTTGTCGATGATCAGACTTTCCAGAGCGGTGTGTTCAACGTTGCACTGAACAACGGTTCAGAATGGGATACAGTCAATAATTCCAATATTGATACACTGGCCGTGAATAATGGTTCTCAGGTTAACGTAGCCCAAGATTCTTCTCTGCTGTCAGACTCAATTACTCTGACCAACGGTTCTACGATGAACCTGAGTTCTGGCGGTGAAGTGGGCACTGACCATCTGACTGTTGATAGTTACAGTAAAGTCGATCTGACTGATGAAACCACCTACCTGCGTGCTAACACTGTTACCGTTTCTAACGGTGGCGAATTTAGCATTGGTGCTGGTGATTTCGATGCCAACCTGTTTAGCACTGATAGAATGGAACTGACTAATGGTGGTGTATTCAACATCAATAGCAGCGACTATGTATTAGATGCTGACTTAGTGAATGGTCATACTAATACCTCGAATACTCAAGATGCGACTTATGGTTATGGCGTAATTGCTATGAACTCTGACGGACATCTGACCATTAATGGTAACGGTAATAGTAACAATGCTGATCAAGAATTCAGTGTAGATGATACCAACGATGGAACAGTAGCGGCTGCTGGTAACTACAAAGTGCGTATCAATAATTCAACGGGTGCAGGTTCTGTTGCTAACTATAAAGATAAAGAAATTATCTATGTTAACGATGTGAACAGCACTGCAACTTTCTCTGCTGCTAACAAAGCTGATTTGGGTGCTTACACCTATCACGCTGAGCAGTATGGTAATACTGTTGTGCTCAAGCAGGGTGAGCTGACTGACTACGCTAACATGGCGTTGAGCATTCCTTCTGCAAATACCAATATCTGGAACCTGGAGCAAGACGCGCTGGCAACCCGCCTGGCAAATGGCCGTCATTCTGAAGGTGATACTGGCGGTGCATGGGTCACTTACATCGGTGGCGGTTTCTCCGGTGACAATGGCGTGTTGAACTATGACCAGGATGTAAGTGGTATCATGGTTGGTCTGGATAAACAGATCGAAGGCAATAGTGCTAAGTGGACTGTCGGTGCAGCAGCAGGCTTTGCAAAAGGCGATATCAATGATAACAGCGGTAGCGTAGATCAAGACAGCCAGTCTGCTCGTATCTACTCTTCGGCTCGCTTCCAGAACAATATCTTCTTTGATTCAAGTCTGAGCTATAGCCATTACAGCAATGACCTGACTGCAACCATGAGCAATGGCGCAGCAGTAAGCGGCGATGCTTCATCCGATGCCTGGGGCTTTGGCTTGAAACTGGGTTACGACTGGCAGCTCAGCAAGGAAGGTTATCTGACCCCTTATGCTTCTATTTCTGGTCTGTTCCAGGATGGCGACAACTACCAACTTAGCAATGATATGAAAGTGGGTAGCCAGTCGTATGACAGCATGCGTTATGAGTTAGGTATGGACGCTGGGTATACCTTCGACTACGGTGATCAAGCTCTGACTCCTTACTTCAAGCTGGCGTACGTCTATGACGATTCTAACGGCAATAGTGCTGATGTGAATGGTGACAATATTGACAATGGGGTGGAAGGTTCTGCGGTACGCGTAGGACTTGGTACTCAGTTCAGCTTCACTAAAAACTTTGCAGCCTATGCTGACACTAACTACCTTGGTGGTGGTGATGTTGACCAAGATTGGTCGGCAAACGTGGGTGTTAAATACACTTGGTAAATAAATAATTATACGACTCACTGAATATAAGGTTTTTGCCTCCCCTTAGTATTCTCTTCAAAGTGAATCAAGTGATTATAAAGATGCCTGTCTCGAATAGAGACAGGCATTTTATTGAGCTATCATTAGATAAAAGAGTATCTATTATGATTACAAAACCATTAACCCCGCTCGAAGCTATTCGTAGCAGGTTGGTGGAGGTTGGCAATAAATTCACCTTGCCAGCAGACAGTGAATTAAGCATGTTTAATGAACATAATGAACCATTAATCTGGTTCTTTAGCGAAGGGAGTATTATTTTACACAGGGAAACAGACGAACTTTTGATGGAGCTCGTATCTGCTCCCACTCTGCTAGGTTTGGCAAATATATTCCAAACGACTCCAATTAAATATCGCTTGGTTACGCAAACTGATTGCCAAGGGTTCACCGTTCCCGCACATCTTGCATCTGAAATTATTGAAAAAAATAGATTGTGGCAACAGGCATGTCACTGGACAAGCTATGTTGTTCGTGGGCTTGAAAGGCGTGATTCTCGTTTTATTGGTACAACAACCTATTCTCAGATTCGGGTGACGTTGCTCATTATGGACTCATGGAGTTTTGATTTACGTGCGCGTATTGGGGTCATTAGTTTTATACAAAAAAGAACTAAAATATCACGCTCTGTAATTGCTGAAATATTGTCTGCGCTACGCAAAGGTAATTACATTGAGATGGATAAAGGTAAGCTGGTTTCTGTTGGTCGTCTGCCGACCAGTTATTGAGAAAGCAGGTCGAAACATCGACCTGCTTTTCTATCAGGACGCAGGGCCGGCTTGAGACGTGGAACCACTTAGTTCAGAAACTAAATCATTTACACCATCACTCATATTCACAAAACGAGTTAATGGTGAGCGTGTGATGACAACAAACACTCCCACATTGCTTTGCGGAACCATTGCCATATACGTGATAAATCCGCCACCGCCACCTGTTTTTTGCACAATGCCAGGACGACCATTCTTTGGTGCCATATACACCCAGCCCAGTCCCAAAGCATCGGCTTTTCCTGGAACATCCATACCAATAACTTTGGTGAGTTGTGTGCGTTGATAGATAAGCGTCTGCATTCTGTCAGCTTGAGTATTACGACGATGAAAATCAGAACTCAAAAACTGCTGCATCCAGCGCATCATGTCGTCAGGTGTCGAATAAACGCCGCCACTGCCAATCGCTGCGAGTGTATTATCGCAAGGACTGGCACCTTTTTCTGCCACCATCAGGCGCTTGCACTGGTCAGGTGAAGGAGTAAATGTTGTGTCCTTCATACCCAATGGGCGGGTGATTTGTTCTTCGAACAATTGAGGGTAAGGTTTGTTTGCAGCCCGGGCTAGCGCATCGGCGAGAAGATCAAATGCGAGATTTGAATAAGAGGCAATTGTACCTGGTGCGCTTTTTAAACTTGCATTGGCGAGCCAATTCCAGCGTTGATCACGCGTCGGCCAGGTAAACACAGTTCGATGCGCGGCACCGCCAGGTTGCTCACGAGGTAATGCGCTGGTGTGAGTCGCCAGATTCACCAGTGTAATGGGTTTGCCATTATAAGTAGGGACTCTGACTCCGCCAGGGGCATACTTGCTTAATGGATCATTGAGCTGAACCTTGCCCTGATCCAACATTTTTACCAGCATTTCACTGGTCATGAGTTTGGTTAGCGAAGCAATACGGATAACCGAGTCAAGTTGCGGGCGAACGTTATTACCTGGTCGTGTCTCACCAAAACTTTTGAAAGCGCGCTGGTTACCATCAATCACGACCATTGCCATTCCTGTAGCACCGCTGCCATAAAAAATATGATTGGCATAACGATCTGCTATTTCAGAAGCAAAAACAGGATCGGGAGAAGTTTGAGCAAAACTCATAATTGGCAGTGCAGCAATGACGAGTACTGCGAGACGTGGGAGACGAATTTTCAACGCGGATAACCCATAAACGAAGTGAAGCGATATTGATCGTATTTATACTACTCTATGGCGCTACGCAAACGCGGAAAATGAGGATTGTGATGAGAAAAAGCGTAACGCGGCATTTCAGGGGGATTATCGGTTAGTAAAGCACCACAGTTTGAGGCTGCGGTGCAATTTGCATTAATTTGTCTTTTGTACATCTTTCTGCGTTACTTCGTCAGTTGTCCCGCCTTTCTTAAGCATTTTATCGTCACTTTTATGCTCAGAACGCATCTCGTGTCCTGATTCGCAGCCTTTCTTGTTTTCATTTCCAGCGGCACGGCAGTCATCAATAATATGACCAGGGTTACTGAGTTGTTCCTTTTCTGCCTGCATTCCCGATGTGCTGGTGGCTGGGTTCTCGGCAAAGGCGCCGGCGCTTGCGAATAGAAGAGTGCTGGAAAGTAACGCTAAAGTTAGTTTTTTCATTGTGCCAGGTTCCTGAAGATTGTAGGGAAATCCCAATAAGTATTAGTCCAGAAATTGATTTTCGACAGCGGAAAAGACTAAAATTTATCCGTTAGAAATCACAATTTTAGCTTCGTGTTTTCACCGTCTATTGAGGTACTGGCAAATGCAACATTCTCTCCTGGTAAATCGTCGAAATATGTTTTGAATCGTCTATTTTTTAAACTAAAATGGGTGCGTAACTCCTAATCCTGACGCAATGAAGCGAAATACGTAAAAAAACTGACAACATCTATATATGGCTTGATCAGAAAATGCGTATTATCGGAGTCACTTTGATTTCACTGCTGCAACTATTACCGCCGAGTGGCGTCATAGTACGAGCACTATGCTGTACCGCTAATGAGTGACTTCTTTATGCGATACACACCCATTACGCATACAGAAGCTGATAATGTCTAGTAAACCGCGCTTTCGAACTGAACTCCTCCACCCTCGCTACTGGCTGACCTGGTTTGGTATGGCTATTTTGTGGTTGTGGGTGCAATTGCCTTACCCTGTGCTACTGAAAATGGGCGACTTCATTGGTCGCGCATCCATGCGTTTTCTCAAACGACGGGTTTCCATTGCTCGCCAGAACCTTAAATTATGTTTCCCGCATTACACCGATGAGCAGGTTGACGCCATCGTGGTACAGAATTTCTCGTCGCTAGGAATGGGTTTAATTGAAACCGGTATGGCCTGGTTCTGGCCGGATGCACGGGTACGCAAATGGTTCGAAGTGCGTGGGCTTGAACATATCACTGCTGCTTGTGATAAAGGGCAAGGTGTCATGGCTATCGGTGTGCATTTTATGTCGCTGGAATTGGGGGGCCGCGTGATGGGTCTCTGCCGTCCGATGATGGCGATGTACCGCCCACACAACAATAAAGCGATGGAATTTATTCAAACGCGCGGCCGTTCTCGCTCCAATAAAGCGATGCTGGATCGTCGTAATCTGAAAGGCATGGTGAAGGCTCTTAAAGCAGGCGAAGCTGTATGGTTCGCACCCGATCAGGATTATGGTCCGAAAGGCAGTTCATTTGCGCCATTTTTTGCTGTGCAAAAGGCTGCGACAACCAACGGAACTTACACCATTGCTCGTCTGGCAAAACCTGCGATTCTGACCATCGTGCTAATCCGTAAGCAAGATGGAACAGGTTATCAACTGGTTATTGAGCCCGAGTTTGAAGATTATCCATTAGATGACGAACAGGCCGCAGCGGAGTACGTGAACCGGAAGATCGAACGCGAAATCATGCGTGCGCCAGAGCAATACTTATGGCTGCATCGTCGATTCAAAACACGTCCAGAGGGTGAGCCTAAACTTTATACAGTTTAAAGCCAAAACAGGTATGTGGTACGCTCCGCAATTCCTCGTTTGATGAGAGCTAAATCATGCCTGCCCAACGTGTACTGATGGTTATTGATATGCAGAATGGGGTCTTTGAAGCCCCTCGTATTAACCGGGACATCTGCACGACACGTATTAACCAACTGATTAACACCGCTGATAAAGTCATTTTCATCCAACATACTGAACAGGGGTTGGAGCAGGGGACTGCGGCGTTTGATCTTTTAGCCGAGTTAATACAACCCATTGATGCGCTTTATGTTACCAAAACAGCGTGCGATGCGTTTTACCGTACTGAGCTTGATGAAGTCCTCAATCGCCACCAAATAAAAGAATTTGTGGTATGCGGTTGTGCAACGGATTATTGCGTGGACGCTACTATTAAAAACGGAGCCAGTCGCGGTTATGCCATGACTGTCGCTGCAGACGCGCATACAACAGCAAATCGTCCGGCTGCGCTTGCCGAAGTGTTGATCGAGCATTACAACGATGTCTGGCGTAACTTTACGATTCCGGGAAACACGCTGCGGGTAAAATCTACCGCGGAGATTCTCGAACAGTGGTAAAGCAGTAAACCTGACATCTCTTGATACAACATTCAGTGAGCCTTATTGAGTCGTGATGGTCATAACAATAAGAGTTTGTTTTCAGGAGTGTTGTAGATGTTTAAATCGTTTTTCCCAAGCCCAAGAGCTTTTTTCTTGTCGGCGGCTATTTGGGGTCTGCTTGCCGTCATTTTCTGGCAAGTAGGCGGGGGACACTGGCTTGAGCAACTGTTTGGTGCGAGCGATAAAATCCCTGTTAATGTCACCCGTTTTTGGACATCGAAGGCGTTAGTCTTTTATGCCTATTACGCCGTGTGCGTAGGACTGTTCGCCGGGTTCTGGTTTATTTATCGTCCACATCGCTGGCAGTACTGGTCAATTCTTGGTTCGGCGCTGATCGTCTTTGTCACCTGGTTCCTGGTGGAAGTCGGAGTGGCTATTAACGCCTGGTATGCCCCTTTCTACGATCTGATTCAGAAAGCGTTGAGTAGCCCGCCGAACACTGTCCCTATTGGTCAATTTTACAGCGAGACGGGTGTGTTCCTCGCAATCGCCCTGATTGCGGTTACGGTATCCGTACTGAATACATTCTTCATCAGCCACTATGTCTTCCGCTGGCGTACCGCGATGAACGAATACTACATGGAACACTGGCAGATGCTGCGCCATATTGAAGGGGCCGCTCAGCGTGTGCAAGAAGATACGATGCGTTTTGCCGCGACGCTTGAGGATATGGGCGTCAGTCTGTTGCAATCCATCATGACGTTGATTGCTTTTCTACCTGTATTGGTTGCCCTTTCCCCACACGTTAAAGAACTGCCAATAGTCGGGCAAATCCCTTATGGCCTTGTCTATGCGGCTATAGCCTGGTCGATTATGGGAACGGGGCTGCTGGCCGCGGTCGGGATTAAGCTGCCGGGCTTACAGTTTAATAATCAAAAAGTAGAAGCGGCTTATCGTAAAGAGCTGGTTTACGGTGAAGATGATGCATCACGCGCTACACCACCGACGGTGAAAGAGTTGTTCGCCGGCGTACGGCATAACTATTTTCGTCTCTATTTCCACTATACCTATTTCAACATCGTGCGAATTCTCTATTTGCAGCTAGATGGCGTATTTGGTGTATTTCTGCTGTTCCCGTCAATCGCTGCCGGAGCGATCACTTTTGGCCTTATGACGCAGATAACTAACGCATTCGGTCAGGTTCGCGGCTCATTCCAGTATTTGATTAGCTCGTGGACCACACTCGTTGAACTGATGTCTATCTACAAACGTCTGCGCAGTTTTGAGCGCACGTTGCAGGATATTCCAGTGGAAGCGGCAGGTGAGTCAGTCTAAGAATAAAAGTCTGGCGGGGAAACCCGCCAGATTCTATTAATGCCCCGCAGCCGGAGCGCCAGGTGCGCCAGAGCGGATAAACGGCGGTCGCGCGAACCAGATAATCACAATCAGCCCCATAAATCCCCAGCCCAAAATCCAGAAGTAGTCGATGGTCGACATCATGTAGGCCTGTTGTTCGATAGTTTTATCAACCCACGCCAGATGCTGTTGCGTCGCGCCACCCATTTTATCCAGATAATCCACCGCAGACGGGTTATAAATCGACACGCTTTCGGTCAGATTGGCATGATGGAAAACTTCACGACGTGACCAAATCCAGGTTGTCAGTGACGAAGCGAATGAACCACCCAATACGCGGAAGAACGTGGCTAAGCCAGAACCTTCCGCCACTTCAGCGCCATGAAGATTCGACAACACAATCGTTGTTAACGGCATAAAGAAGAATGCCACGCCGATACCCATAAACATCTGCACCTCAGCAATAGTGCGGAAATCTACGTTGGTATTGAACTGCGCACGGAACAAGCAGGACGCGCCCATAATCAGGAACGACATTGACGCCAGAATTCGTAAATCCACTTTGCTGGCATAACGGCCAACAATCGGCGTCAGTAACAGTGGCAAGAAACCCATCGGTGCCGCGGCAAGTCCGGCCCAGATTGCGGTGTAGCCCATCTGTGTTTGCAGCCACTGCGGCAGGATAATGTTGATAGCGAAGAAAGCCGCATATCCCAGCATTAATGCCGTGGTACCAATCGCAAAGTTGCGTTCTTTAAACAGACGCAAATTCACAATGGGGTGGCGCTCGCCCAACTCCCAAATGACAAAAGCCACCAGACCAATCGCCGAAATCACCGACATGATGATAATTTCTGGTGAGGCAAACCAATCAAGATCGTTGCCCTTATCCAGCACTACTTGTAACAGCCCTACACCGATTACCAGCAATCCGATGCCGATATAGTCAATCGGTGATGTAGTGGTAGTCTCTTCGCGCCCACGCATCTGTGTCCAAACGACAATCGAGGCAAAAATGCCGATTGGTACGTTGATGTAAAAAATCCATGGCCAGGAGTAGTTATCAGTAATCCAGCCTCCGGTAATTGGCCCAACGATGGGAGCAACCACTGTCACCATCGACAGAAGTGCCAGTGCCATTCCGCGTTTCATCGGCGGGAAGATAACCAACAACAGTGTCTGGCACATCGGGAACATGGGGCCGGCGAAAAAACCCTGCATGGCGCGGAAGATTATCAGTTCGGTCATACTGTGGGCAAAACCGCACAGGAATGAGGTGAGGGTAAACATCACCACCGATCCGATAAAAAGTTTCAGTTGACCAAAGCGTCGGGTAAACCAACCGGTGAGCGGCAAAGCAATAGCGTTACACACTGCAAACGAAGTGATAACCCACGTGCCTTGATCTGCACTAACACCCAGATTGCCGGCAATCGTCGGCAATGCGACGTTTGCAATGGTTGAGTCCAGCACCTGCATGAAAGTTGCCAGCGACAGTGCGAGCGTCGCGAGCAGCAGACTGGGTGGCGTATACGCCGCCTTATCTTGCATAACTTCTCTCTTAATGGGCGCTTGACGCTACCGCATTGCTGTTGTCATGAAGGATTTTCGTCACCAGTTTGTCTGCCGCTTCCAGTGAGTCTTGATAGACATCAGTGGTAAAGCGAGGGGCGCTGACAGTTTTTTGTGGCAGCAGGTGACCCTCTTCATTGCGAATATCCACACGTGCATTCATCGACAACCCAACGCGCAGCGGGTGCTTGCGCATATCATGTGCATCGAGCGTGATACGTACTGGCAGACGCTGAACGATTTTGATCCAGTTACCGCTGGCATTCTGCGCTGGCAACAACGAAAACGCGCTGCCAGTGCCAATCCCAAGGCTTTCAATCGTTCCGTGGTATTCAACATCATCACCGTACAGATCGGCGTTAAGCGTCACTTTCTGGCCCAGACGCATGGTTTTCATCTGGCTTTCTTTGAAGTTAGCATCCACCCACACTTCATTGAGCGGCACGATGGCCAGCAAAGTGGTGCCAGAAGTGACCTGCATCCCCAATTGCACGGCGCGTTTGGCGACATAGCCACTTACCGGAGCCACAATAGTGGTACGCGAGTTATCCAGATAACGCTGACGAAGTGTTGCAACAGCCGTTTTGATTTCCGGATGGCTTTCGATAACGGTGTCATCCACCATCGCCAGGTTGGTACGCAATGCTTGTTGTGCAGCAGCCAAATCGCTTTGTGCGCTGGTGACGGCATCGCGATAATGCGCGAGGTCTTCTGCGGCAATCGCACCAGTCGAGAATATTTTCTCGCGGCGCGCATAGTCATTTTGAGCCGTTTGCAGGGCGACCTGTTTAGCGGCGACTTGCGCACGGTAATTATCCGCTGTGCTGTATAAACCGCGCACCTGGCGAACGGTGTTTGCCAGGCTGGCTTCTGCTTGTTGTAGTGCAATCTGAGTATCGCTTGGGTCAAGTAATACCAGCGGTTGGCCTTTCTCGACGAAATCCCCTTCGTCTGCGGTGACCTGAGTCACTGTGCCGTTAATTTGCGGGGTTAGCGCGACCTGATTGCCATTCACGTAGGCATCATCTGTTGACTCATAAAAACGAGCATACAAGAAATACCATGTGAGACAGCCGGCGGCGGCCAGCACAAGAATCAGGATAAAAATAATAAAATTACGTTTGCGCTTACTGGATTGCTGAACGTGTTCTTCTGGAGTGGTTTCCATCTTTTGGCCTTTAAACGGTGTTAGCGATGTGGCGCGGTGATGTCATCCGGCAGCATTTTGGTAATTAATGCCACCAGTTGTTGAGATTCATCCTGCGTCAGGCGTGCGGTGAGAGAGGCAATAATTGAAGCGAGCGCTTCATTCTGAAAACGATCGCAAATCAACTGGCCCTTGTCTGTCAGAGCCAGAATCACCTGGCGCTTATCTTGTGGATTCGGATGGCGAACAATCAGTTCGCGCTTGACCATGCGGCCAACCATACGGCTCATCGCGCCAGCATCCATCACCAGGTTTTTGCTGATGACAACAGGGCTGGTCACGCCTTTATAAATATTAATCAGTACCTTAAATTGCGCTGCGGTGATATCCGCACCAGAGAAATATTGGCTGATCAACTGATCTTTAAACTGGTTCGCGAGGTGGATAAGCAAACCGAGATGAAGCTTGTTATTGATAATACCCGGATTGTTCGTCATGATAGTTGCCTGGTCAGTAATTACATTTGAAATTACTGACCAGGCAATTAACTGTCAAGTTTGTGTCAAGATAAGCGCACTTTTTGTCAGCGCGCCGAATGCTCCCTGGCATTTATCAGTCAATCTCTGATAAACGCCAGATTGCAGAACTGTTATTGTTTATCCAGCCTTACAAAACAATTACAACGGAACGTTATGACTATAGTGACTTTAAGCAGGCAACAAGGACTTTTTGCACTCAGCCTCGGCGCCATTTTGGTGCTGGCGGGTTGTACCACTAAAACCACGCCTTCTGTTTCAGAAACCGCAAAGCCGGTTGATGTCGAAACGGTGGTAAAGCAGAAAATCCCTGCTAGCGTAAAAGACCGTAACAACTGGGCGAAAGATTTAGCGAGCACTTTTAAGAGCCAGGATATTGCGCCAAGCGAGGAAAATATCTGCTCGGTTTTGGCGGTAGCGCAGCAAGAATCCAATCTGGTTGCCGACCCGACCGTGCCAAATCTGAATAAAATTGCCTGGAAGGAAATCGACCGTCGCGCCGAGAAAATGCATATTCCAGTGTTCCTGGTTCACACCGCGCTGTTAATCAAATCGCCGAATGGCAAGAGCTACAGTGAACGTCTGGATAACGTGAAAACGGAAGGGCAGTTGAGCGCTATTTTTGATGATTTCATCGATATGGTGCCGATGGGGCAGAAATTATTCGGCAATCTGAACCCGGTTCATACCGGCGGCCCAATGCAGGTGAGTATCGCTTTTGCTGAACAGCGCACCAACGGCTATCCATGGAAAATGGATGGCACCGTGCGGCAGGAAGTGTTCACGCGTCGTGGTGGCTTGTGGTTTGGCACTTATCATTTACTGAATTACCCAGCGAATTACACCCAGCCACTTTACCGTTTTGCGGATTTCAACGCCGGATGGTACGCCAGTCGCAACGCCGCATTCCAGAGCGCCGTCAGCAAGGCCAGCGGTGTAAAACTGGCGCTGGATGGCGACTTAATTTTGTATAACACCGATAAAGCAGGCAACACCGAACTGGCTGTCAGGAAGCTGGCGAAAACACTTGATATGAGTGAAAGCCAGATTCACCGTGCACTGCAAAAAGGCGACAGCATCGACTTTGAGAAAACTGATTTATATCAGCAGGTTTATGCGATAGCGGAGAAGAAAACCGGTAAGAAGTTGCCACGAGAAATGTTGCCAGGCATTACGCTCGAAAGTCCAAAAATCACCCGTAATTTGACGACAGCCTGGTTTGCTAAGCGAGTGGATGAGCGGCGTGCTGCGTGTATGAAATTGTAAGTCGGAATTCGCAGGCGGATAAACAAAATGTTATCCGCCAAAACAGGTTTAAAAATAATGGCGTTGATGGAATTTCAGCGCCAGGCAAATGACTCCGACTAATGCACAGCCTGCAAGAAAGGGGACCAGACCAAAAACAGTGCTAACTGCAAAACCCATTTCAATGCGCGGGCGCGAGGCATCATTACCCTGGGCGAGATGTTCAAGTACGCCAGGGGCGTGAACCATCAAACTCAGGATTTGCGCCCCCACCCAGAAGCAGAACAAAATGAATGCGGCATAAGCCAGATTACTCCGGGTAGATCTCTCTGTTTTCGTTGTTGAAACAAGGCCTACCGGAACAACCTGTTTCGACAAACTTATATCAGTCATCACGACCTCCCATGCAACAGTAAAACGATTCAGGCATCGGCCTGATAAATCAATTGCGCTGAGTTTGGCAGGTCATATTGTTTGTCAATATCAGATTGTTGGTAATTTAGGGGGCGGAATAGTCCTGGTTTGCGATTATATGTCTGAGATCACATATTCGTAACTTAGGTGAAATTTTCGTAACATTATGCTGTTTAGCCCGCATCAACGTGCGGTTTATCGCCGCAGGCTATGCCACAATAAGTCCTCTTTTTTGTCCTGACGGGTTGCACCATGTCTGCGAAAACATTGTCTTTAAAAATGCGCCGTGACTGGCACTATTACGCCGTAGCGATTGGCATGATCTTTATTTTGAATGGTGTGATTGGCTTGCTGGGATTTAAAACCGAAGGCTGGCAGAACTATGCAGTCGGGTTGGTGACGTGGGTAATTTGCTTCTGGTTGGCTGGGTTAATCATTCGCCGCCGTCCAGAACCAGAAGAACCGGCGGCAGCGAAAGAGTAGAACTTAAGCTGTAATCGAACTTTTCAGAGCGCTATCTTGCTGGTGGCGCTCAAGAGCCAACTCAATCAAACGCGTAATCAACGTTTGGTAATCTAAGCCGCTTGCTTGCCAGAGTTTTGGATACATGCTGATGTTGGTAAAGCCAGGCAGCGTGTTGATCTCATTGATAATAACTTCATTATCAGCGGTCAGGAACACATCCACCCGCGCCATCCCACTGCATTCCAACGTCTGATAAGCACGTACCGCAATTTCACGGATTTTATCGTTGATATCAGCCTCGATCGCCGCAGGTACCACAACTTGCGCGCCTTTATCATCAATATATTTGGTGTCGTAAGAGTAGAAATCGCTGTTAACAACCACTTCACCGCAAGTGCTGGCTCGTGGTTCATCGTTACCCAACACCGCACATTCAATCTCGCGGCCTTTAATACCAGTTTCCACCACGACTTTACTATCAAATTCGAAAGCTAATGCCACTGCCGTTTCGTACTGCTCAGCGGAGCTGACTTTACTGACACCGACGGATGAACCCTGATTAGCAGGTTTAATAAACAGCGGCAGGCCGAGTTTAGCCTGGATTTCGGCAAAGCTAGTTTTGTTACGGTTCGCTCGGGTCAGTGTGATAAACGGAGCGATGTTCAGCCCGGCATCTCGCAGCAGACGTTTCGTCACGTCTTTATCCATGCTTACGGCGGAACCCAACACACCAGAACCGACAAACGGTAAGTTAGCCATGCGCAGCATCCCTTGCAGGGAGCCATCTTCGCCCAGCGTTCCATGAACGATTGGGAAAATCACATCCACCGGGGCTAAAAACTGCGCAGAGGAGGATTCAATCAGTTGGTTCTGGGTTTGACCAGGCACCACGGCGACATTTGTTCCGGAGCGATTCAGGGCGATCAATGCCGGATTTTCTGCGTTTAACAGATAGTTCGACGCATCATTGACATGCCACTGGCCTTGTTTATCAATTCCCAGCAACACCACTTCAAACTTTGATTTATCAATGGCGTCGACAATATTTTTCGCTGACTGCAGCGACACTTCGTGTTCTGCTGACTTGCCACCAAACACGATACCCACCCGCAGTTTTGCCATGCCTAAACCCATCCTTAAACTGTGCAAAGGCGGACAACATACCACGCTCATTGCGAGGATTCATGTGCTTCCTGCAGCTTAAAACAACGCAATTTCTATAATGATTATTACGTAATCAATATTGCATGTTATTAGGGCTTGGCAGTGAAAATACCGGGCAACAACTCGGCTCGATAAAATCAATTTGTATGATAAAGTTCACATTCTTCGCTATTCTTTTTTATCTCACTTATAAAATGTGCACGGTATGGAATCCTGGAAGGTCAATATTATCTCGGTATGGTTCGGGTGTTTTTTTACCGGATTAGCCATTAGCCAAATTCTGCCGTTTTTGCCGCTGTATGTTGAACAACTCGGCGTAACGTCCCATCAAGCATTGTCTATGTGGTCAGGGCTGACCTTCAGCGTGACGTTTCTGGTTTCCGCTATTGTATCGCCAATGTGGGGTAGTCTTGCCGATCGCAAGGGGCGGAAATTAATGCTGCTGCGGGCATCACTGGGGATGGCTGTCGCCATTTTATTACAGGCGTTTGCCACCAACGTCTGGCAACTTTTTATTCTACGCGCCATCATGGGGCTCACCTCTGGCTATATCCCCAATGCGATGGCGTTAGTGGCCTCTCAAGTCCCTCGGGAACGTAGCGGCTGGGCATTAAGTACTCTTTCAACCGCGCAAATTAGTGGGGTTATTGTTGGCCCATTATTGGGTGGATATATGGCCGATACCCTTGGTTTAAGAATGGTCTTTTATGTCACCGCGGCGTTGTTAATGGTCAGTTTTTTAGTGACATTATTCCTGATTAAAGAAGGTGCACGACCTGTAATAAGTAAATCCGACCGTTTGTCAGGCAAAGCCGTGTTTGCTTCACTTCCTTATCCTAAATTAATGATGAGTTTGTTTGTCACCACCATGGTCATTCAGCTTTGTAATGGTTCGGTGGGACCAATACTCACTCTGTTTATCAAACAGCTTTCTCCTGAAAGTAACAATATCGCTTTTATCAGTGGTTTTATTGCGGCAGTTCCCGGTATCTCGGCTCTTATTTCGGCCCCACGATTAGGTAAGTTGGGTGACAGAATTGGCACTGCCCGTGTATTAATGGCAACGTTGATTATTTCAGTCCTATTATTTTTTGCTATGTCATGGGTGACCTCGCCTATGCAATTAGCCGTATTACGTTTTTTACTGGGATTTGCCGATGGCGCGATGCTACCAGCGGTTCAAACGTTGTTAGTGAAGTATTGCAGTGACCAGGTGACCGGGCGGATTTTTGGATATAACCAGTCGTTTATGTATCTGGGGAATGTGATTGGCCCCTTAATTGGTGCGGGTGTATCTGCCATGGCGGGGTATCGCTGGGTATTTATTGCTACGGCGTTGGTGGTGTTACTTAATGTATGGCAGTTGGCCGTGATGTTAAGGCGTAAAAGGCAGCAAGATGCCATGCGAAATCAGATGCTGCCTTAATCTTTAAAGTTTCTGCAAGGTATTACCCCTTTTAAAAGGGACAAAAACCAAGCAAAATTACATCAACCACAAACTATGTTGTTAATTTTAGATCTGAAATAACTGCATGATGATATTTTTAAGTTGTCATCTATAAGATGTTTTTGCGCTCCAACACAAATTTGTTAATCCATGTAAAAATAGTCGCTACTCCCTCTAGGCAACATGAAAACAGAATGATAACGTCAGGTTTCAAATCCTTTGGGATAATTATGATGAGAAACCTCATTTCTGAGTTACTGACCAGACTCGCCGAAAAAGAAGAAGAGTCAAAAGAGTTTGTTGCACAGATAGAAGCCCTTGAAATAGTCGTTACTGCCATTCTCCACCGCATGGGGCACCAGGATCAGCAGGCAATAACATCTAGCATTGAAGACTCTTTAGCCAATGTCAAACCCAGTGATACAGTCACATCTTATGACACTGATCTATTGAAGAAATATTTAATCCGACTTCTGAATCGCCCATCAGTTTGAATTTCGGTATTACTCTTTTTTCTGTCTGGTTTTTTATTATTAATACCCTTAATAGTTAATAAGGGTAATTAAGTTGTACTCATCGTTTTTATTTCTCCATTATTCCTCATAGCAGAGTTTCGATAACGGACGAAGCGGCAGAATACCTGCGTCCGGCAGTTCGCCTTTTCGCACTCTACAGACCAAAATTAAAGCATCACATTAAAAAGGGTGGTGCTATGAAAACGGTATTAATGTTCGCTTTATTGGCAGGTATTGTTGGTTCTGCGGGGGCGGCAGACAAAGCGCTGACGCCGCAGCAACAGCGTATGACGACGTGTAATCAAAAAGCCACCGCACAAATCTTAAAAGGGGATGAACGCAAAACCTACATGAGCAACTGCTTAAAAAATAGCGAGTCGCCCCCCGCAGATAAAAGCCTGACCCCGCAACAACAGAAGATGAAAGAGTGTAATGCGCAAGCGGGGCGACAAACCTTATCCGGTGATGTGCGAAAAACCTTCATGGATAATTGCCTGAAAAAACAGCCTAAATAAGCTAAATGGGTGAGACGCTCCGCTGGCTCACCCTAAAAATCATACTTTCCCCCAAAGCATGCTTTCTATAATTACGGCAAATGTTTCAGAATATTCCTAAATATCATGATTAATGATCACAATTCTGGTAGATGGATTCCTGGGGGGCTTATGGACGGTTCAACATACCTCGATGAGGATCGACATCGTTCGGGAAGGCGGTTTGCCCGCCGCCTTTACATACCGAGAACTATTGGGTTAGGGACCGGTTTTTTCTGTGTCGCCTCGGTATTGGTGATGCAGCCAGTATCGGGGTGGTGGTGGTTGTTACTTATCGCCTATGGCTATATCTGGCCGCACTTAGCATGGCAAATGGCCGATCGCGCACCTGACCCAGCCCGGGCAGAAACCCGTAATTTAATGATTGATTCGTTAATGGGCGGCGTATGGATTGGGGTGATGGGAATGAATGCACTCCCATCAGCATTAATCCTCGCGATGATATGCATGAACAATGTCGGTTGCGGTGGATTGAAACTGTTTTTCAACGGCTTGGGCTTTATAGTGCTGAGTTGCCTGTTGACGCTAGGTATGTTCCTAATACCCCTTAATCTAGAAACCATGCCATCTCAGGTCTGGATTTGCTTGCCGTTTTTGTTGATTTACCCTACTTACTTTGGACTGGTCAGTTACCGAACCGCGCTAAAACTTTCCGAGCATAAACGGCGCTTAATGCACATGAGCACTCGTGATGGCATGACCGGCGTATATAACCGTCGTCACTGGGAACATCTGCTGCACGGTGAATATGACAACTGCCAGCGCTATCATCGCAGTGCCACCTTGATTTTGATTGATATTGACCACTTTAAATCAATTAATGATTCATGCGGCCATGATGTAGGTGATGAGGCGATTCTGGCCATTACAGAGCATTTGCAGCTCACTTTGCGCATTACAGATGTTGTCGGACGCTTCGGCGGTGACGAATTTGGCGTGATTATGTCAGGCACGGCGCAAGATAGCGCGATACAGGCCATGGCTCGTGTACGTGACTATCTTGATGAGTTTCGTTTACCGCATGCACCGCATATCTCACTGCGTATCAGTGTCGGTGTGGCAGAGTTTGATCACAGCATGGTGAGCTATCGCGAATGGTTGAAAGCGGCAGATGTTGCGTTGTATAAAGCTAAAAACCTGGGGCGCAGCCGTACTGAAGTGGCCGATATTGCAGCTTAAAACCCCCTCCCGGAAACAGGAGAGGGTAACAAAATTATGATTTGCCCAAGTGTTCTGATTTCGCCATACATTTCACCATGGCTTCCATCACTGCAGCTCTGAACCCTTTTTCTTCCAGAACCTTCACGGCTTCAATAGTGGTGCCGCCTGGCGAGCACACCATATCCTTTAACTCACCAGGATGTTTACCCGTTTCCAGTACCATTTTGGCTGAGCCCATGACGGCCTGCGCAGCAAATTGATAGGCCTGTTTGCGCGGCATCCCCCCTAACACAGCGGCATCAGCCATGGCTTCGATAAACATAAACACATACGCTGGTGCAGAGCCGCTAACCCCCACAACCGGATGGATCATGGTTTCAGACACCACTTCGGCAAGCCCGAAGCTGCGGAAAATGTTAACCGCATCGGCAATATCTTCGGGAGTAGCCAGCGCGTTTGGCGTGATGGACGTCATACCCGCATTCACTAACGCTGGGGTATTGGGCATGGCGCGAATAATTTTGCGATCGTGGCCCAGTGCTTTAGCCAGAGAATCCAGCGTTACGCCCGCAGCAATGGAAATCACCACCGAGTCTTTATTCAGGCTGGAATTGACTTCACTCAGCACTTTTAGCATGACATTTGGTTTCACGGCACCGAAAACAATATCTGCAATTTGTGCCACTTCTTGCGCACTTTCTGCCGCATTAATACCATATTGATCGTGCAACTCTTGCACTTTATCGGGTGAAGGTGTGTAGACCCAGATATTACCAGGAAGCACCTGTCCACTGGCTATCAGACCACCAAGGATGGCTTTCCCCATGTTGCCGCAACCAATAAAACCAATCTTCTTATCCATAGTCTCACTCCATCTTCTGAGTTGTACGATGAGCATAGCTTAACGTGATTTCCGCCGCTTCGGCTAACCGTAAGCAAAGATAAAGTTTGCGATTCTGCAAAAGCACGGCAAGATCGCCACCATAAACCCCGACCCACAGGAATCGTCATGCAAATCTGGGTGGATGCTGATGCGTGTCCAAAAGTGATTAAAGAAGTACTGTTTCGTGCAGCGGAACGCGCACAAATGATGGTAACTCTGGTTGCCAACCAGGGGCTAAAAGTTCCACCATCGCGCTATATCCGCAGCCTGCAAGTGGCAAGCGGGTTTGATGTTGCTGATAACGAAATTGTGCGCCGCTGCGAAAAGGGCGACTTAGTCGTCACCGCAGATATTCCTCTGGCCGCTGACGTGCTGGAAAAAGGTGCGATTGCACTGAACCCTCGTGGAGAGCTGTACACGCCAGCGACTATCCGGGAACGCCTGACGATGCGCGATTTTATGGATACTTTACGAGCCAGTGGTGTACAAACTGGCGGGCCAGACAGCCTCAACCAGCGTGACCGCCAGCTATTTGCCAACGAACTGGAAAAGTGGCTGCTGGTTGCCAGCCGTTCAAAAGGCGCCTAAAACCGATGTAATTCTATTCCGCGTACTAGCTTGCTGATATGATGATTCGCGTAACGAAAAACGTTATAGATTCAGATTGCTGACAAAGGGTGATAAATGTGTTTTGTAGGGTGGCTAAGCGTTAGCGTCATCCACCATTTACGCCAGTTGTGTCGGATGACGCTGCGCTTATCCGACCTACGAAGACGTTTGTCATCAGTCTCTGGATTTTTACCTACTCAGATTTTTACCAACTCTGGCGTACTGCTGAGGATTAGCCACTGATGACTCAACCCATTTATTTAGTCGGCGCACGAGGTTGTGGCAAAACAACCGTCGGTGTTGCATTAGCGCAGGCATTGGGCTGTAACTTTGTCGATACCGACCATTACCTTTTAGACAGCACCAAAATGAGCGTTGCCGATATTGTGGAAAAAGAGGGCTGGGAAGGTTTTCGTCGTCGTGAATCAGGTGCGCTGCAAAGTGTTACTGCTCCCGGTACGGTTATTGCCACCGGCGGCGGCATGGTTCTGGCCGAAAGTAACCGTCAGTTTATGCGTGAGCATGGTGTCGTCATTTATTTGCGAGCTCCTGCGCAAATCCTGGCATCACGTTTAGAAGCTTTCCCGGAAGAAGGCCAGCGTCCAACGCTCACTGGCAGACCTATTACGGATGAAATCGTTGAGGTTCTCGCCGCGCGTGAAGCGCTTTACAACCAGGCTGCACACCATGTCGTTGATGCCACTCGTCCGCCTGCGGAAATTGTTGAAGCGGTGCTGGCGGTACTGCATACGGCTCGAGCCAGCTGATTTTTGTCTATACTTAACGCTCATTCATCTCCAAAGGAAGAGCGATGGCGAGCAATCCTCCATACCCCCGGGAAGCGCGTATAGTTGCCGTTGAAAAAGGTGCGACAGATAAAACTGTGACCTGGTATCAACTTCGAGCCGATCATCCCCATCCTGATACGCTGATTAGTGAGCACGAAAGCGAACAAGAAGCGCTGGATGCTAAACAGCGTTATGAAGATCCGCGAAAGACGTAAAATCCCGGCAAGGACGCCAGAATCCCCTCATCTTTTAAGTGAATTCATTGACCTGGTGATTAATCACATCTTTTGCTCAATTCATTTGTTAAATATTCATTACCATGATGTTGTATCAATGTCGTTGACGTTTCGTTGAATATTCCAGCAGGTGCTCTGCAAATATGCTGCTACGCTTTGTGGTTAATTATTGAGCGACCTTCAGCAGAGTATCATTTGTAAGGATTGGTACCAGCGCAGCATTGAGGGGCTGATATGGGACAAGGGCGGAACGAACATGAAACAAACATTGGCAATTATTACCATCGGCGTCGTCCCGGTCAGTGAAATACTGCCGCTACTGACAGATCACATCTCTGAAGAGAGAATCAGACACCTCAGTTTACTGGGCCACCTCTCTCACGATGAAGTGATGGCTGAATACTCCCCTACACCGGGAAATGAACCACTTCTGACGCTTTTATCCGGCAACGTGCTGGTTTATGTCGATAAACAAAAAGTTGAGAAGGCGCTGCAGAGTGTGATTGAAGTGCTGGATAATCAGGGCTTCGATGTCATTTTGCTGATGAGCACCCACCGCTTATCGAATCTCTCCGTGCGTAACGGTATTTTGCTCGAGCCAGAACGTATTATCCCACCGCTGGTGGCCTCAATTGTCGATGGGCATCAAGTCGGTATCATCATCCCCGTTCCTGAATTGCTGAAATTTCAGAATAAAAAATGGCAGTTGTTGGAAAACGAGCCGCTGTATGAATTGGCGAATCCCATTCATGGAAGCGAGCAGGATTTAATCGAAGCCGGAAAGAAACTGGTTAAAGATGGTGCGGATGTGCTGGTTCTGGACTGTCTGGGTTTCCACCAAAAACATCGTGATTTGTTGCAAAAATCACTCGATGTTCCGGTATTGTTATCGAACGTGTTAATTGCGCGCTTAGCGTCAGAGTTGCTCGCATAACAACGGTCAATAATTTGCGTGACAGGCTCTTCCGTTCCCCTCTATATTGTTTTTTCAACTATTTTAAAAAGGGCCTGGTTATGCTTCAAAGTAATGAGTACTTTTCCGGTAAAGTGAAATCTATTGGGTTTACCAGCAGCAGCACTGGCCGCGCAAGTGTTGGGGTGATGGTTGAAGGTGAATACACTTTCGGGACCGCCCAACCAGAAGAAATGACAGTGATTAGTGGGGCATTGCACGTGTTACTGCCGGGTGAAACCGAGTGGAAAACCTATGCGGCGGGCACCGTGTTCCATGTTCCAGGACACAGCGAATTCCATTTACAAGTTGCTGAACCTACCTCTTATCTTTGCCGTTATCTGGCTGATAAATAATGTCTTTATTTCCCTCTTCCCGTCGGGAAGAGGGAACAGATTTTAGCGCTGAGCTTCGCCGCCTAACGCTTCCACCAGGTTCTTAATCAACGCCGCCAGTTCACCCGTCATCAGAATAAAATCTGCATCAAAACGAGCACCGAAATCTTCACGGTCAATATCCTCGTTTTGGTCGCGCAGCGTATCGGCAAACTTCAGACGCTTAATTGAACCATCATCGGCAACCAGGAACTGAATACGTTCTTGCCAGTCCAGAGCTAATTTCGTCACCACTTTATCGGCTTCGATATGCGCAGCAATTTCATCGCACACCAGATCCTGCTGCTTACAGCGGATCACACCACCACCTTCGAGAATGGCTTTCAGCTCGGCTTCATCCATCAGCGCAAAGCCTGGAGGAACATCGCCGGAGCGCACCCACTCAGTCAGCGTCAGTTCAATTGGGTTTTCCAGTGCCAACGGGACAACCGGTAGCGAACCGAGGCTTTTACGCAGCAGCGCCAACGTATCTTCAGCTTTCTTGGCGCTGGCACAATCAACCATGATCAAACCGTTTACGGTATCGATCCACATCATCGTTTGGTTAAAACGGCTGAATGCGCGTGGCAGCAAAGAGTGCAGCACTTCATCTTTTAGAGAATCTTTCTCGGTCTTTTTCAGCTTGCGAGCTTGTTCGGCTTCGAGCCTGCTGATTTTTGCTTCCAGCTCTTGTTTAATCACTGGAGCCGGGAGAATTTTTTCTTCTTTACGGGCGCAAATCACAATTTGCCCATTGGCGACATGGGTTAATGAATCGCTGTGTGAGCCCATTGGCGATACCCAACCTGTCTTGGCCATGTCCTGGCTACCGCATGGGGTAAAAGTAAATGCGGCCAACTGCTTTTCCATGTCATCCGCTGAAAGCGTGATGTCACGGCTTAAACGGTAAACCATTAAATTTTTGAACCACAGCATGATTTTTTCCCGGACTGTCAGTTAAACGCAGCGGGCATGATAACGAATCAGGCGCTGTGTTTCATTGTCTTTACGGCGTAACACTTCTATTCTATTGATAATACTAATCAAATGAGGGGGTTGCTGTGCGCATTGGTATCGACCTGGGTGGGACAAAAACAGAAGTGATCGCTCTGGCGAACGACGGAAAGCAACTTTTTCGTCATCGCCTGCCAACACCAAAAAATGATTATCAGCAAACCATCGCAACTATCGTTGAACTCGTGCGTCTGGCTGAAGAGGCAACCGGGGAGAAGGGAACGGTCGGAATGGGTATTCCAGGTTCGATTTCACCCTATACCCGCGTGGTCAAAAATGCGAACTCCACCTGGCTTAACGGGCAGCCTTTTGATAAAGATTTGTGCGATGCGCTCCAGCGCGAAGTGCGTTTGGCAAACGATGCCAACTGCCTGGCGGTTTCGGAAGCTATCGACGGAGCGGCGGCTGGTGCGGTGATGGTTTTTGCCGTGATTATTGGTACAGGATGTGGTGCAGGCGTGGCCATTAATGGCCGCAGCCTGATCGGCGGCAACGGCACGGCGGGCGAGTGGGGCCATAACCCATTACCGTGGATGGACGAAGACGAACTCCGTTTTCGTGAAGAAGTGCCTTGCTACTGCGGAAAACAAGGTTGCATCGAAACCTTTATTTCCGGTACTGGTTTCGGCACCGACTACCATCGCCTGAGCGGGAACTCATTGAAAGGCAATGAGATTATGCATCTGGTGGATCAACAAGATCCGATCGCTGAACTGGCGATCTCACGCTATGAAATGCGCCTCGCAAAATCTTTGGCACACATCGTCAATATTCTCGATCCTGATGTGATCGTGTTAGGCGGCGGCATGAGCAACAACGAACGCTTGTACAAAACGGTGCCACAGTTGGTGAAACCGTGGGTGTTTGGTGGCGAATGCGAAACTCCAATCCGCAAAGCAGTGCACGGCGATTCCAGCGGTGTGCGCGGTGCCGCATGGTTGTGGCCGCTGGAGAAGTAAAAGCTGGCGGATGACGCTACGCTTATCTGCCCTACGAGATCTCACATGTAGGTTGGATAAGCGCAGGGTCATCCGATAAAATTACTCGACAGCAAACTCCTTAGCCAGGCGGCTAACACCCAATCCGTTGATCTTCTTCACCTTAATCTGTACCGGAATACGTTCTTTCATTGCCTCAACGTGGCTTATCACGCCGATGGTTTTGCCGCTGGCATTGAGCGTATCTAACGCATCCAGCGCGGTGTCCAGTGTCTCTGCATCCAGCGTGCCAAAGCCTTCATCAAGGAACAGCGAGTCGATGCGGGTTTTGTGGCTCACCAGGTCGGATAACGCCAGCGCCAGCGCCAGGCTGACCAGGAAACTCTCACCACCTGAAAGCGTGCGAGTGTCGCGCACCGCATCGGCCTGCCATGTATCGACCACCTGCAATTCCAGAGCTTCGCTATCTTTGCGTTGTAACAAATAACGCCCATGCAAACGGTTTAGCTGGTTGTTCGCCAACCACACCAGATTATCGAGCGTTAGCCCCTGGGCAAACTTACGGAATTTATCGCCTTCCTTCGAACCAATTAACGCATTGAGATAGCCCCAGTCTTCAACTTGCTGCTGGCACTCGACGATGGACTGCATCAGCCCTTGCTGGCGTAGGCGATTTTCTGCGTCATGGCGAAGCTGTTGCTGAATCTGTCCTTGTTGCGTGGTGTTCTCGCGCAGTTGCTGATTACACAGCGTTAATTGTGCGTCCAGCAAACTCAGTTCTGCATCGTCAGCAAGCGTAGTTGGGCGAGCCGCTTTATGGTCAGTGAGCGCTTTCTCAGCTTGCTGGCAAAGAATGGTTTGCTGCTGATGCTGTTGCTCAAGATGCTGTTTTTTCTGCTCAAGTTGCTGGCGTTCACTTTCATCGAGTAATGCTGCCTGGAATGACGGTGCATCGGCGAACTGGCTAGCGGCAAGGGTGGACAGGAACTGCTCATTTGCCTGACTCACGCGGGCTTCTTCCTGTTGCAACTGCTGTTGCAGCGTCTTCCACTGGCTCTCCAGCGCAATACAGTCGCTGTGCAAGTTATGCCAGTTTTGCAACGCTGAAATTTGTTCGCTTTCGGATAGCGGAGCAGGCGTGGTGCCATCATCAATCAGCGCATTGAGCAGGTTTTCCAGGGCGTTTAGTTGCTGTTGTAAACGTGGAAGTTGTTCATTGCGCTGTTGCCAGCTTTGGGATTCCTGTTGGCGCTGTTCCAGCCAGCTATGTTCTTCACCGTGAGCGGGATGTTGTAGGCCAGCATTTTCGAGCACGCTATTGAGTGTTTCTCGTTGTGCCGCGGCCTCTGCCGCTAGTTTGCTGTGTTGCAGACGCGTCCGAGCGAGTTGCTCCTCCAGCACGATCCGTTGGCTGAGTTGATGCAGCTGCTGCTCGCGTTTTTCTTCGCTTTCCAGCCACTGCTGGAGGTCGTCCTCGGGCTTCAGCGCCAGTTGCAGGCTGGCGCACAGTTGCTGCCAGCGTAGACGTAATGCCTTCTCTTCTTCATCAAGCGTTTTGATGGCGACAACCAGGTTTTCGCGCTGTGAACGCAACGTGTCGAGTTGGCCTTTCATCGCAAAACCAGCTTCCGCAAGGCTGGCAACTTCACGTTTTAGTGCCGTCAGACGCTGCTGATTTTCTCCTGGCTGTATGGCCTGATAATCCGCCACTGCCGGATGCTGCGTGGAACCACACAGCGGGCAAGGTTGATCGGGTTGCAAATGGGCGCGTTCAGCTTCGAGACTGACAATGCGCATTTCCAGTTCGCATACTTTTTCCAGGTCACTTTCATGCTGGCGGCGCTCTTTGTATTGCTGGCGTTTGAGTGCCAGCTCGACATCGCCTTGAGTGATCTGTTTTTCAAGCGCAGTAATATCTTGTTGCTGCTGGATTTTTCGCTTGTGAAGTGAGGCAAGTTGCGGCTGTAAAGCAGCAAGCTGCTGGCGCAAAGGGCGCGCGGTAATCGTTGCTTGTAAATGAGTACTCACTTCATCAGCAGTGAGCGTAAGCTCAACGGCTGGCAGCAGTTCCAGCTTTTTCTGGCTAGTTTCAATATCACGCTGCAAGGTCTGTAGCTGGCTGGCATCGCGTTGTTGTTGATTGAATGCCATGCGCCAGCCTGCAAGTTCAGCGCCCCACAGGCGGTACCTGTCATGCGTTTTCAGCCAGGCTTGCAGCTCGCTGTTTTCATGCGCCAGTTTTGCTGCCTGGCTTGCGGCGGCCTGCCGGGTCTGCTGGCGACGCACTGTCGCCTGATGTAAGCGAGTATTCACTTCTTCGCTTTGTACGCGGGTGTTTTGCAGCGTGGCCTGTAATTCCTGCAAGCGTTGCCAGTCAGGGCGCAGTTTTTCTGCGGGCTGGGCTCGTGTTAGTTTTTCGAGAAGCGGCGCTGCTTCTTCGATTGCGCGAGTTGCCGCATTCAGTGCCGTTCCCGCATGCGAGTGTTTTTGAGTCAACAGGTCGAGTTGGCTGAGCCATTGCTGGTGTTGCTGGAGTGTCTGCTGTTCAGCCAGGCGGTTTTTTTCTTCTGTAGTAAGTGCCTGCAAACTCTCTGAAAGCTGCTGGCGCTGGGATTCATCCAGAAGTGCTACACCTGCTGCCTGCGCTTGCAGGTTCTCTAATTGGCTGCGTACATTTTTATGATTTTCGAACACCGCCGCAGAAACTGTACCGTAAATTTCAGTACCGGTGAGTTCTTCAAGCAATGAGGCACGGTCATTGGCGTCGGCATTTAAAAACGCCGCAAACTGCCCCTGAGAAAGCATCATGGAGCGGGTGAAGCGGTCGTAATCGAGTCCGGTCAATTTGGCGGTGATATCGAGCTTATCTTTCACTTTATCGGCGATGATCTTGCCGCTTTCTACTTCAGCCAGCTCAACGCGCGGGGCTTGCAGATTGCCGTTGGCCGCATTACGCGCCCGGTTCTGGCTCCAGAATGCGCGGTAGGCAACACCTTTTACTTCAAATTCCACTTCCGCCAGACACTCGGCAGTGTCGCGGGTCATCAGGTCATTCTGTGATTGCGAGACCGTGTTGAGACGTGGCGTTTTGTGATAAAGCGCGAGGCAGACAGCATCAAGTAGCGTAGTTTTACCCGCTCCTGTTGGCCCGGTGATGGCAAACAAACCATTGCTGGCGAAAGGCTCGCGGGTGAAATCAATTTTCCATTCCCCTTTCAGGGAGTTGAGGTTTTTCAATCGCAGACTGAGGATTTTCATGCTTGTTCCTCCGCGTCATGCAGGCTGGCGACCGTTTGGGCAAACAGAGTGCGCAGGCGTTTTGCGCGTTCTTCAGTGGTTTCTTCCTGAACCAGGCGGCGTTCAAAAACCTCTTCAACCGTCAATTCACTTAGGGTTTCTTTATGTTGTTGAGCAATAACACGCTCGCGCTGCTCACGGCTACGGCGCAGCAAAACCACTTCAACAGGCAGCGTTTCGGTTAGCTGTTGAATATGGCGCTGCATATCATGCAGATATTCATCGGTGGCGATTTCAATATCCAGCCACACTTTGGGTTCTGTCGGTGCATCGCGCCATTGTTCAAGCTGCTGTTCAATTTCGTTCAGCGAACCTTTGATCACCGCCAGCGGCTGGCTAACTGGTACCGTAAGTGGGGTGACTTCATGAAGTTTACCTTCTGAAAATTCAACCAGATAAACACTTTTGGTCTTACCGGTTTCGTCAAAACTTAACGGTATTGGTGAGCCGCTGTAGCGGATATGTTCGGTGCCACCAATTAATTGCGCACGGTGAATATGGCCCAGGGCAATGTAATCGGCATCCGGGAAATGCTGCGCCGGGAAAGCGTCGAGTGTGCCAATATAGATGTCACGCACGGCGTCACTTTTCGTCACGCCGACGGTGGTTAAATGCCCGGTGGCGATAATTGGCAACTGCGCGTCAGCGCGCAGAACGCAAGCGGCGCTAAAACACTGCTGATAATGTTCACCGATCGCTTCCATTAATGAACGCTGCTTTTCATGGCCGGATAAACCCGCCAGACTGTTTTGAATATCGCGTGGCCGCAGAAAGGGAATGGGGCAGAGAATAGCGCCAGGCGCGCCATCTTTCGTATTCAGCACAATTGCCTGCTGGCTGGTATCGTGGCGTGCGCTGGCGACGACATAAGTGTTAAGACACGCCATCAGTTCACGGGACTCGTTCAATGTGGCAACTGAGTCATGGTTACCGGCGAGCACCACCAGTGAGCAGCCGGTAGACTGGAGTTGCACCACAAAGCGGTTATACAGTTCTCGCGCATAGCTTGGTGGCGAGCCAGTATCAAAAATATCGCCCGCGACGATTATTGCATCCACATCATGTTCAACGGCAGCTTTCAGCAGCCATTCAAGAAAAGCCTGATGCTCCGGCCCGCGGCTTTTGGTATAAAAATTTTGACCAAGGTGCCAGTCTGATGTGTGAATTATGCGCATAACCTGTCCGGTGGCTTAAAAGCGAGGCCTCGATTATAAGGGGGCGAGGCGGAAAACGGCATAGGTCTCTGTGTCATAAATCAAATTGATGAGTCACTAAACAGTCATGTTTTTCATAAATCTGTCATAAATCTGACGCATAATGGCGCCGCATTGAAACAACTATAATTATTCCTTGAGCAGGGCGAATCATGGCGAAGCGTATTTTAGTCGTAGAAGATGAAGCTCCAATCCGTGAAATGGTGAGCTTTGTGCTTGAGCAAAACGGTTTTCAGCCTGTAGAAGCGGAAGATTATGACAGTGCAGTGAATCTGCTTATCGAACCCTTCCCGGACCTGATTTTACTGGACTGGATGTTGCCAGGCGGCTCGGGTATTCAGTTTATCAAGCACCTGAAGCGTGAAGCATTGACGCGGGAAATCCCGGTAATGATGCTGACAGCACGAGGTGAAGAAGAAGATCGCGTGCGTGGCCTGGAAGTTGGTGCCGATGACTATATTACCAAGCCGTTTTCACCGAAGGAGCTGGTGGCGCGCATTAAAGCTGTGATGCGCCGAATCTCTCCGATGGCGGTGGAAGAGGTTATTGAGATGCACGGGCTGAGCCTTGACCCTTCATCGCATCGCGTGATGACCGGTGAAAACCCGCTGGACATGGGCCCAACTGAATTTAAGTTATTACACTTCTTTATGACGCATCCGGAACGGGTATATAGCCGTGAACAGTTGCTTAACCATGTATGGGGCACCAATGTGTATGTCGAAGACAGAACAGTGGACGTACATATCAGGCGGTTGCGTAAAGCGCTCGAGCATAGCGGGCATGATCGAATGGTACAAACAGTACGCGGTACGGGTTATCGGTTCTCAACCCGCTTTTAGTTCCTTATCAGGAGAGTGACGCGTGCTGGAACGGCTGTCATGGAAAAGGTTGGTGATGGAGCTGCTGCTCTGTTGCTTACCTGCTGTCATCTTGGGCCTTATTTTTGGCTATTTACCCTGGTTTTTATTACTGGCGGTCACAGGACTGCTGGTTTGGCATTTCTGGAATTTGCTTCGTTTGTCGTGGTGGTTGTGGGTTGATCGCAGTATGACACCGCCCCCTGGTCGCGGGAGCTGGGATCCGTTGTTATACGGTCTTCATCAAATGCAGCTGCGTAATAAAAAACGCCGTAAAGAATTAGGCAATTTAATCAAACGCTTTCGCAGCGGCGCGGAATCACTGCCCGATGCGGTAGTGCTGACTACCGAAGAAGGGACCATTTTTTGGTGTAACGGGCTGGCCCAACAGTTGCTGGGGTTACGCTGGCCGGACGATAACGGGCAGAACATCCTTAACTTGCTGCGTTACCCTGAATTTACCCGCTATTTGACGCAAAAAGATTTCGCCCGGCCGTTGACGCTGGTGCTTAACAATGGCCGTCATCTGGAATTCCGTGTGATGCCATACAGCGACGAGCAGTGGCTGATGGTGGCACGTGATGTCACGCAGATGCACCAACTGGAAGGGGCGCGACGTAACTTTTTTGCCAACGTTAGCCATGAACTGCGTACTCCGTTGACGGTACTGCAAGGTTATCTGGAGATGATGCAGGATCAGGCGCTTGAAGGGCCTCTGCGCGACAAGGCTCTGGGCACCATGCGCGAGCAAACTTCGCGGATGGAAGGTCTGGTGAAACAGCTTTTGACGCTATCTAAAATTGAAGCGGCACCGGCAATGGTGCTCAATGAAAAGATTGATGTGCCACTGATGCTGCGTGTGGTGGAGCGAGAAGCGCAAACCCTGAGTCAGCAAAGGCAGACGCTAAAGTTCGATATTGATCCCTCACTCAAAGTCTTCGGTAATGAAGAACAGCTACGTAGCGCGATTTCAAACCTGGTGTACAACGCGGTAAACCATACGCCGGAAGGGACGCAAATTACCGTGAGCTGGAAACGGGTCGCGGGTGGTGTGGGCTTTAGCGTGGCAGATACTGGTCCTGGTATTTCTGCGGAACATATCCCACGCCTGACCGAGCGGTTCTATCGAGTGGATAAAGCGCGTTCAAGGCAAACAGGTGGTAGTGGGTTAGGCCTGGCAATAGTGAAACATGCGTTAAGCCATCACGATGCGCGTCTGAATATCGAAAGCCAGCCAGGGAAAGGTTCCACGTTTTCCTTTGTGTTGCCTGAGCGTTTAATCGTTAACGATAAAGTGCTGTAAGCCGCGTAAGTTATGACACTGATGACAAGTTTTTCGTAGATCGGATAAGCGAAGCGTCATCCGACACTTCTCTCTGTAACAACTGGCGCAAATGGTGGATGACGATATCGCTTATCTACCCTGCAAAACCCGTTTATCGCTGAATAGTGTCAAAATAACTTTCCACAGGTCAGCTTGCTGGCCTGTGTTTTTTTTGCCCACATGTAAATCAAAAAAGCTTAATTGGTGATATTTTAACCACACAAAAAACCATACAATTTTCTAATGTATAAACAAATCCACTGATTTTAAGTCTAATTTAAGGAGATCAATCTGGTTTTTGGATCCCTTCTTGCCTTCAAACGCTATAAGCGTTTTAATTGCGCCCCTGTGAATAGCAGACCGACTGGATTTGAGTGGTAATTCAAACAACTATTCTTCGCCACCGATCCCGGAAAGGATTTTCCGCTGTCGTTACTGCCAATCACCGCTTTTATGCCGATGTATGACTGTCTAAGGATTGGCAAATACACGCATAAAAATTTGAATACTTACAACACCACACATCCACAGGCTGCCAAAATTTTATGACCCATCATCTGAAATCTCGAGACATCCTCGCGCTAGGCTTTATGACCTTTGCGCTGTTTGTCGGCGCAGGCAATATCATTTTTCCACCAATGGTGGGGTTACAAGCTGGCGAACACGTCTGGATTGCCTCACTTGGCTTCCTGGTGACCGCGGTTGGTCTGCCCGTTTTAACTATCGTCGCGATTGCTCGTGTCGGTGGGGGTATTGATAGCCTGAGCTCACCGATTGGCCGTCGTGCCGGTGTGCTGTTAGCGACTATTTGTTACCTGGCGGTTGGCCCATTGTTTGCCACCCCGCGTACGGCTACTGTTTCCTTCGAAGTCGGGATTGCACCACTGGTGGGTTCGGGTGAACTGCCACTGTTTATCTACAGCTTGGTTTACTTCGCGATTGTTATCGGAATTTCACTGTACCCAGGTAAATTGCTGGACACCGTTGGCCACGTGCTGGCTCCGGTGAAAATCGTTGCGCTTCTGGCGCTGGCGGCGGGTGCAATGCTGTGGCCAGCAGGCGGTATCAGCACTGCGACTGAGGCGTATCAGAATGCGGCGTTTGCTAATGGTTTTGTGAATGGCTATCTGACGATGGATACCCTGGCGTCGCTGGTGTTCGGGATTGTGATTGTTAACGCGGCACGTTCCCGTGGCGTGACTGAATCCCGCTTGCTGACACGCTATACCATTTTGGCTGGCCTGATTGCTGGTGTTGGCTTAACGCTGATTTACCTTGCGCTGTTCCGCCTGGGTTCTGATAGCGCTACGCTGGTCGCTGACCAAAATGCCAACGGTGCTGCGATTCTGCATGCCTATGTGGCTCATACCTTCGGTAGTGCTGGTAGCTTCTTCCTCGCCGCGCTGATTTTCCTTGCCTGCATGGTCACGGCAGTTGGCCTGACTTGTGCGTGTGCTGAGTTCTTCAGCCAGTATCTGCCACTGTCTTACCGTTCGCTGGTGTTTATTCTTGGCTTGTTCTCGATGGTGGTTTCTAACCTCGGGTTGAGTCATCTGATTCAGGTTTCAATTCCGGTGCTGACGGCGATTTACCCGCCGTGTATTGCGCTGGTGGTGCTGAGTTTCACCCGTCCGTGGTGGCATAACTCAACCCGCGTGATTGCGCCAGCGATGGTCATCAGCACCTTGTTTGGCATCATGGATGGGATTAAAGCTTCGGCAATCAGCGACATTTTGCCCGCGTGGACTTCCCACTTGCCGCTGTCCGAACAAGGCCTGGCATGGTTGCTTCCGACCATTATCATGGTGGTGATTACCATCGTATGGGACCGCGCCGCAGGTCGACAGGTGGCCTCCGCCGCCCACTAAAAATTATAATTTTGTACAACCACGGGGCTTTGCTCCGTGGTTTTTTTTATTGTTAAGCAGGGTTGGAATTAATGGAAAACGCTAATAAGCTCAAGCGCGGCTTGAGTACCCGGCACATACGCTTTATGGCGTTGGGTTCGGCAATTGGCACCGGGCTGTTTTATGGCTCGGCAGACGCTATCAAAATGGCAGGGCCAAGTGTGTTGTTGGCCTACATCATCGGTGGGGTGGCGGCTTACATCATTATGCGCGCCCTTGGCGAGATGTCGGTTCATAACCCTTCCGCCAGTTCATTTTCACGCTATGCGCAAGATAACCTCGGCCCGCTGGCAGGTTACATCACCGGCTGGACTTACTGTTTTGAGATCCTGATTGTCGCAATTGCCGACGTCACCGCATTTGGTATCTATATGGGGCTGTGGTTCCCGGCGGTACCACATTGGGTCTGGGTATTGAGCGTAGTGCTAATTATCTGCGCCATTAACCTGATGAGCGTCAAAGTGTTTGGCGAGCTGGAATTTTGGTTCTCTTTCTTCAAAGTCGCGACCATCATCATCATGATTGCTGCCGGTATTGGCATCATCGTTTGGGGTATTGGTAACGGTGGTCAGCCAACGGGTATCCATAATTTGTGGAGCAATGGCGGCTTCTTCAGCAATGGCTGGATAGGCATGATTATGTCGTTGCAGATGGTGATGTTTGCTTACGGCGGGATTGAAATTATCGGTATCACTGCAGGTGAAGCGAAAGACCCGCAGAAGTCGATTCCTCGCGCCATCAACTCTGTTCCGCTACGTATCCTGGTGTTCTATGTGGGCACGCTGTTTGTCATCATGTCTATCTATCCGTGGAACCAGGTGGGGACAGAAGGCAGCCCGTTTGTATTGACGTTCCAGCATATGGGGATTACGGCTGCGGCAGGGATTCTTAACTTCGTGGTGATCACCGCATCGCTTTCAGCCATTAACAGTGATGTCTTCGGTGTCGGCCGCATGTTGCACGGTATGGCAGAGCAGGGCAGCGCCCCGAAAGTGTTCGCCAAAACATCACGCAACGGTATTCCGTGGGTCACTGTGTTGGTCATGTGCTGCGCACTGTTACTGGCGGTGGTGCTCAACTACCTGATTCCAGAAAACGTTTTCCTGGTGATTGCTTCGCTGGCGACCTTTGCCACGGTGTGGGTTTGGATAATGATCCTGCTGTCGCAGATCGCGTTCCGTCGCAAGCTATCCCCTGAAGAAACTAAGGCGCTCAAATTCCCGGTACCGGGCGGCGTGGTAACCACCATTGTGGGCCTGGTGTTCCTGGTGTTTATTATCGCGCTGATTGGCTGGCATCCTGACACGCGCATCTCGCTGTATGTCGGCTGCGTGTGGATTGTGTTGCTGCTGGTTGGCTGGATGTTTAAACGTCGTCAAATACTCGCCACAAACTCGTAAGCGTCTTACAGGGTGGACTAGCGTTAGCAAAATCCACCCTATAACTTACATTTCCGGGCACTCTACTTTACTTATTGCTTCCCAGTAGTTTTTCTCGTTGTTGCGTTCAAGCGCAATTCTCGCGTCGCGGATATACATTTTGTTATCTTCGTTGGCGAGAATTTTGTTCCCCCAGGCTTCATCCGTCATTTTCTTTTGTGGATGGCAGGTCTTTTTTAAATCCGCAGTAATCTGTTGTTTATACTTCCCAAATTGCAGCGATTCATAAGGCGAGGCAGCCAGCGTGTTGGCGGAGTAGAATACGAACAGAAGCAAGGAAAGGCTACGGGCAATAGTCATGGCGAGCTCCTTGATGCAGGGCAGATGGAGTAAGAATATTCTCACTATAGGTATCGCTAACTTATTAAGCAACCGACGCTATTTCTCCGCCCCCGCTTTCCTCCCCCAATAAAAATAGTAATGATGAGTGATAAGCGCTTACGCTGTGGCAAGGTGGCGTCAATTTATTCTCTGGGAAAGCGATTATGTTTAATGCCTGGCACCTTCCGGTGCCCCCTTTTATTCAGACACGTAAAGACAAGCTGTACATCAGTTTGTGGGTTTCTGGTGATGATTTGCCGCACCGCGTGGTACTCCGTTATGAAAAGGATAACGAAGAAACCTCGGTACAGATGACTCGCCAGAAAGCCGCACCCGCTGAAGGTATTGTCGCCTGGCGCGGAGTGATTGATTTATCGGAAGGGCAACCGCGACGCCGCTACAGTTTTAAAATGTTGTGGCTGGATAAACAGCGCTGGTTAACGCCACAAGGTATCGGGTCGATCCCGCCGGCACGTCTTGAGCAGTTTGCGGTCGATCTGCCTGACGATGGCCCACAATGGGTACAGGATCAGATCTTCTACCAGATTTTCCCCGATCGTTTTGCCCGCAGTGAACAACGTACTCCGGAACAGGATCGGATCTATTATCACCACGCCGCAAAGCGCGACATTATCTTGCGTGACTGGGATGAGCCGCTGATAGCGGACGCAGGCGGATCGACCTTCTATGGCGGCGATCTTGACGGTATCAGTGAAAATCTTTCGTATCTGAAGAAGCTGGGTGTCACTGCGCTGTATCTCAACCCGATTTTTACCGCGCCGAGCGTCCATAAATACGATACTCAGGATTATCGCCACGTCGACGTGCAGTTTGGTGGCGATCACGCCTATTTGCGGTTGCGTAAAAACACTCAGCGTTACGGTATGCGCCTGATGCTCGACGGTGTGTTTAACCACAGCGGCGATACTCACCAATGGTTTGACCGCCAGCAAACACACGGCAGCGGTGCGAGCCACAACCCGCAATCACCCTGGCGCGATTTTTACAGCTATAACCAGGAGGGGCAAGCACTCGACTGGCTCGGCTATTCCAGTTTGCCAAAGCTGGATTACCACTCCTCCAACCTGGTTGACGAGATTTACCAGGGCGACGAAAGCGTGGTGCGCCATTGGTTGCGTGAACCGTGGGGCATAGACGGCTGGCGGTTGGATGTGGTGCATATGCTAGGCGAAGAGGGTGGCGCGAAAAACAACCTGCTGCACGTTTCCGGTATCACCAAAGCGGCGAAAGAAACCAAATCTGATGCCTATATTTTGGGTGAACATTTTGGCGACGCCCGCCAGTGGTTGCAGACAGATGCCGAAGATGCGGCGATGAACTATCGCGGTTTCACCTTCCCGCTGTGGGGATTTCTTGCCAACACCGATATTTCCTATGATCCGCAACATATCGACGCACAAACCTGTATGCCGTGGATGGATGAATATCGTGCGGGGCTTTCTCATCAGCAGCAACTGCGCATGTTTAACCAGCTCGACAGCCACGACACCGCACGCTTCAAGTCGATCCTTGGCAAGGATGCGGCACGCTTACCTCTGGCCGTCGTGTGGCTGTATTGCTGGCCCGGCGTGCCTTGCGTCTACTATGGTGATGAAGTGGGTTTAGATGGCAATAACGATCCGTTTTGCCGTAAACCTTTCCCATGGAATCCGGATCAACAAGATCTGGGGCTGCTGGCACTTTATCAACGGCTCGGAAAATTACGCCACAAAAGCCGCGCCTTGCGCCACGGCGGTTGCCAGGTAATTTACGCCGAGGGCGACGTGGTGGTATTCGTTCGTGTCTGGCAAAACGAACGTGTGCTGGTGGCGATTAACCGTGGTGATGAAACACTGAGAACGCTGCCGTGGAACCCGCTGTTGCACGGCAAAGCGTGGACACAGCTTGAAGGTGAGGCGACGTTAGAAAATTGCGCACTGTCGCTACCTGCGGTCTCCGTTTCATTGTGGCATAGTCTCTAGTCCTGCAACCGGTTTCCCTTTTGCCAGGCAAAGGGGAATACCGGTGCTATCCTTACTTTTCCCTCTCATCAATAACCTCTGCTTAAGTTAGACATTTCCAGATCTCATACCATTTGGGAGGCTGTACCTTGTGCCGCTTCCTTAATCATTCAGATGAAATTTAAGGAAAATTTATGTCTATACGTGAACTGATCGACCCCACCAATTCCACCCTGATCTTTATCGATCACCAGCCTCAAATGTCTTTTGGCGTGGCGAATATCGACCGCCAGACGCTGAAAAATAACACCGTTGCGCTAGCTAAGGCCGGAAAGATCTTTAACGTTCCGACTATTTTTACCTCGGTAGAAACGAAGAGTTTCAGTGGATATATCTGGCCTGAATTGCTGGCGATACACCCAGAAATTACGCCTATCGAACGCTCTTCAATGAACTCCTGGGAAGATGCGGCTTTTGTTGCGGCGGTGAAAGCGACCGGCCGCAAGAAACTGATTATTTCTGCTTTGTGGACCGAAGTGTGCCTGACGTTTCCTGCCTTGATGGCGCTCGACGAAGGCTTTGAAGTTTATGTTGTGACTGATACTTCGGGCGGCACGTCGGTCGATGCTCACGAACGCTCAATTGACCGCATGGTACAGGCCGGGGCCGTTCCGGTGACCTGGCAGCAGGTGTTGCTCGAATACCAACGCGACTGGGCGCGCCGCGACACTTACGATGCGGTGATGGATCTGGTGCGCGAGCACAGCGGTGCCTATGGCATAGGCGTCGATTATGCTTACACCATGGTCCATGGCGCGCCAGAACGGAAAGCCTGATTTATCGCCGCAGGAAGCCTCCTGCCTTTTGCTTGTTTTGCATCAGGAATAGCCTATGGCTGACAACAATACTGTCACGCTGGTGATAACCCACGCTCTTAAATCAGGCCAGGCTGCGCATTATGAGCAATGGCTGGCGAAAATCATGCCAGCCGCTGCGCGTTATCCTGGGCATCTTGGCGTGCACGTTATTCGCCCCACCACCGGAAACGATGTTTACAACATCGTGATTCGTTTCGACACCCTGGAGAATCTCACCGCCTGGACTAAATCGGCTGAGCGAGAAACGCTGGTTGAGGAGATAAAACCCGCGCTGCGCCTTGACGATCATCTGGAAGTTCGCACCGAAAATGCCTTCTGGTTTACCCCGGAAACCCCAGCGCTGAAACGCCCCGCGCAATGGAAGCAATTCCTGATCACCCTGGCGGTCATTTTCCCGAGCACCAACGTCGTGCCGCGTGTTACCGCGATGCTTTTTCCTTCGCTGCACGGCTCGCTTTTGTTGCACCTCATCAATGATGCGCTGGTTGTCGCACTGGTGGTGTGGCTGTGGATGCCAGTCATGACGCGGCTGTTTGCCGGTTGGCTGAAAAAATAACGTTTTACTGAGGAGTACGGGTTATGTCGCAAATTGCCTCACTCATTCTCACTAACGGTCAGTTTCACACTCTCGACAGCGAAACGCCGCTCGCCGAAGCCGTGGCGATCAAAGACGGTAAAATTGTTGCCGTGGGCAGCGAATCCTGGGTGATGAGTTTTGCCAATGAAGAAACGCAGCGTGTTGATCTCAAAGGTTATACGGTGATTCCAGGCCTGAACGACTCACATCTGCATTTGATTCGTGGCGGCTTGAACTACAACCTGGAGCTGCGTTGGGAAGGTGTGCCTTCTCTGGCCGATGCCTTGCGTATGCTCAAAGAGCAGGCATTACGCACGCCGTCGCCACAATGGGTGCGCGTGGTCGGGGGGTGGACGGAATTTCAGTTTGCCGAGCGCCGTATGCCAACGCTTGAAGAACTCAACGAGGCGGCACCGGATACGCCGGTTTTTGTGTTGCATCTCTACGATCGCGCATTGTTAAACCAGGCGGCACTAAAAGCGGTGGGTTACACCAAAGACACGCCCAATCCAGCGGGTGGCGAGATTATGCGTGACCGAAATGGCAATCCAACCGGCATGCTTATCGCCAAACCGAATGCCATGATTCTGTACTCGACGCTGGCGAAAGGGCCGAAATTACCGCTCGATTTACAGGTCAATTCGACGCGCCAGTTTATGCGTGAGCTTAACCGATTAGGGATTACCAGCGCGATTGATGCCGGTGGCGGGTTCCAAAACTATCCCGAAGATTATCAAATCATTGACCAACTCCACGCGCAAAAACAGATGACGGTGCGTATTGCCTACAACCTGTTTACCCAGCGTCCGCAGCATGAGCTGGAAGATTTTGAAAAATGGACCGATATGCTGAAACCGGGGCAGGGCACTGATTTCTATCGTGCCAATGGTGCCGGGGAAATGTTGGTGTTTTCAGCCGCTGATTTTGAAGATTTCTTGCAGCCGCGCCCGGATTTACCAGACGGTATGGAGCAAGAGCTGGAACGCGTGGTGCGCCATTTAGTGGAACATCGTTGGCCATTCCGTCTTCATGCGACTTATAACGAATCCATCAGCCGTATGCTGGAGGTGTTTGAGAAGGTGAATCGTGAGATTCCGTTTAACGGCCTGCACTGGCTTTTTGACCACGCCGAAACCATCAGTGAAAAGAATATTGAGCGCGTTAAGGCGTTGGGAGGCGGTATCGCGGTCCAGCATCGCATGGCTTTTCAGGGCGAATATTACGCGGCACGTTATGGTGCCGAAGCTGTTAAACAGACGCCCCCTATCGCGAAAATGCTCGCCGCTGAATTACCAGTTGGGCTGGGGACGGATGCGACGCGTGTCGCCAGTTATAATCCGTGGACGGCGCTTTACTGGCTGGTGTCGGGGCGCACGGTAGGCGGGATGCAAATGTATGACGACAATAACCGGCTTTCGCGTGATGTGGCGCTTGAGCTATGGACGGCTGGCAGCGCGTGGTTTTCCAGTGAACAGGGTAAAAAAGGGCGTATTAAAGCCGGGCAACTTGCCGATTTAGTCGTGCTTTCAAAAGATTTCTTTAAGGTGCCAGAAGAGGAAATCAAAGGCATTGAATCGCTGTTAACGCTGGTGGATGGCAAAGTGGTTTATGCAGCAGGTGCCTTTACCGCGCTTGCTCCACCACCGATTCCAGTGCTACCCGAATGGTCGCCTGTGGTGAACGTTCCTGGGCATTACCGTTCGGCACCGCCAGAGGCTGGGAAAGTGGGGATGATGGCGCAAGTTCACCAATGCTGCGGAAGCTGTAATGTGCATGGTCATCAACATGATACGGCGCGTAAATCAGCGATACCTGTTGCTGATGAAGGCGCATTCTGGGGCGTGATGGGCTGTTCTTGTTTTGCTTTCTAGAAACTAAAAAAGGCCGCTTGCGCGGCCTTTCTCGTCAAAAACGTTTAGCAATTACAGGCTAGAAACGTTTTCGCTCAGGTATTTAGCAACGCCGTCTGGAGACGCGTTCATGCCTTCTTTACCTTTTTCCCACTGAGCTGGGCACACTTCGCCGTGCTCTTCGTGGAATTGCAGCGCATCAACCATACGCAGCATTTCATCAACGTTACGGCCCAGCGGCAGGTCGTTAACAACCTGGTGACGCACGATACCGGCTTTGTCGATCAGGAAAGAACCGCGCAGAGCAACGCCTGCGTCTGGATGTTCGATGCCATAAGCTTTCTGAATTTCACGCTTAATGTCAGCAACCATCGCATATTTCACTTCACCGATGCCGCCTTTATCAACAGGGGTTTTACGCCATGCGTTGTGAACGAACTCGGAGTCAAAAGATACACCAACGACTTCTACGCCACGTTTCTGGAATTCTTCGTAACGTTTGTCGAACGCAATCAGTTCAGACGGGCATACGAAAGTGAAGTCCATTGGCCAGAAGAACACAACGGTGGTTTTACCATTGGTGTGTGCTTTGAAGTTGAAGTTTTCAACGATTTCGCCACTGCCGAGTACGGCTGCAGCTGTAAAGTCAGGGGCTGGACGAGTAACCAGGACCATATGTACTCCTGTTAATTTTGTTAAAGTGAGTGTTAACGCAACGGGGGGGAGTATAGGGGCGGCAATCCCTCTAACTCAAGCATACTGTGCCGATTAATCAGATAGGATTTACCTATCAAAAAATGAATATTCGCACAGCAGCGATCCAAAGTAGCCCTTTTTTATAAAAGGGCAAGAAGTAAATAACCACGCTGAGATCGGTTACAAACTTTTTTGTTCTGCCATTACCATCATGCGTGGGTAGAACTGCCAGAACAATTCTTCAAGCGCAGCGTAATGGGTATCAAGATCTTGCCAGGAAGCTCGCAAAGCATCGAGTTTTGGTCTACGCGTAGCCATCCCATTGAGAACATTAGCAATAAATGCCATATCGCTATAACGCTCGAGCCAGCGCTCGTCCCACAGATAGTGATTAAGATTGATAAAGCGTTCTGGGGTATCGATTAAAAAGGGTTCGATATTGGCACGCGCGTAAGCGACAAATTCTGGCAGCGGCGTGTTTGGGCAGAGTGTCTGCCAGTGGCGTGAAACGAAATGGTCCCACATCACATCTAATGTTATCGGGGCGACACGGCGAGTTTCAGGGCGGAACCATTGTCGCGCAATCGCCACCTCCGGCAAGCTATCGGTCAGCACATCGACGCGGCGATGCATATGGATACCCGCCACGACGTCACCCGGATAGCTTTCATTCGGGTTGCCACGGACAAAATCGGCAAGCAAATTCCCCAGAAGTGAGCTGTCAGCAAGGCTTGCAAGATGTAAATGGGCGAGAAAATTCATAGTAACCTTAATTGTCGATTCAGCATTAACGGGCGTCCTTTTCCTTGCAGGGAGTGTCCCCTGGCACTAGACTGTAGCGCCACTTTTTAAGTCTTGAGCTCTAAACCATGCGTGTTGCCGATTTTTCCTTTGAATTACCTGAATCCTTGATTGCCCACTATCCACAAGCACAGCGCAGTGGGTGCCGTTTGCTGTCTCTGGAAGGGCCCTCGGGTAATTTAACGCATGGCACTTTCACCGATTTGCTCGATAAGCTCAACCCCGGAGATCTGCTGGTCTTTAACAATACCCGCGTGATCCCGGCGCGCCTTTTTGGCCGTAAAGCCAGCGGCGGCAAGATTGAAGTGCTGGTCGAACGTATGCTTGACGACAAACGTATCCTCGCGCATATCCGTGCTTCTAAAGCCCCTAAACCGGGTGCTGAATTGTTGCTGGGCGATGATGAAAGCGTACATGCCACGATGGTTGCGCGCCACGATGCGTTGTTTGAAGTGCAGTTTGAAGACGAGCGAAGTGTCCTTGATATTCTCAACAGCATCGGCCATATGCCGCTGCCGCCGTACATCGACCGCCCGGATGAAGACTCTGACCGCGAGCTGTATCAAACCGTTTATAGCCAGAAACCTGGTGCGGTTGCCGCGCCTACTGCCGGCTTGCACTTTGACGAGCCATTGCTTGAAGCGTTGCGCAATAAAGGCATTGAGCAGGCGTTTGTGACGTTGCACGTAGGAGCCGGAACATTCCAGCCTGTGCGCGTGGATAGCATCGAAGACCACATCATGCACTCCGAATATGCGGAAGTGCCACAGGACGTGGTTGACGCGGTGCTAGCATGCAAAGCGCGTGGTAATCGCGTTATCGCAGTAGGAACCACTTCAGTTCGCTCATTGGAAAGTGCGGCGCAGGCCGCAAAAAACGACCTGATCGAACCGTTCTTCGGTGATACCCAAATCTTCATCTATCCAGGATATCAATACAAAGTGATTGATGCACTGGTGACCAACTTCCACCTGCCGGAATCGACTCTGATCATGCTGGTTTCCGCGTTTGCTGGTTATAAAAACACCATGAACGCCTATAAAGCCGCTGTTAACTCCGAATATCGATTTTTTAGTTACGGGGATGCCATGTACATCACGTACAATCCGCAGGCGATAAATGAGCGCCCTGGCGCCTAATCAGTCAATTCTACGTCGCCGGTCAATCCGACGACGTTTTGTCTTAACCATCAGACTGTTTCTCTGATGCTGGAGGAAATGTGAAATTTGAATTAGATACAACCGACGGACGCGCTCGTCGTGGCCGCCTGGTCTTTGACCGTGGCGTTGTAGAAACGCCTGCTTTCATGCCTGTTGGCACTTATGGCACCGTAAAAGGGATGACGCCAGAAGAAGTTGAAGCCACTGGCGCACAGATTATTCTGGGCAACACCTTCCACTTGTGGCTGCGTCCTGGTCAGGAAATCATGAAGTTGCACGGTGACTTACATGATTTCATGCAGTGGAAAGGTCCAATCCTGACTGACTCCGGTGGTTTCCAGGTATTTAGCCTGGGCGATATCCGTAAAATCACCGAAGCCGGTGTGCATTTCCGCAACCCAATTAACGGCGACGCGATTTTCCTCGATCCAGAAAAATCCATGGAAATTCAATACGATCTCGGTTCCGATATCGTGATGATCTTCGACGAATGTACGCCATATCCTGCTGACTGGGATTACGCGAAGCGTTCCATGGAAATGTCTCTGCGCTGGGCACAGCGTAGCCGCGATCGCTTTGATTCTCTTGAGAATAAAAATGCGCTGTTCGGCATTATTCAGGGTAGCGTTTACGAAGATTTACGAGATATCTCGGTAAAAGGTCTGGTAGAGATAGGCTTTGATGGCTACGCTGTCGGCGGCCTGGCTGTAGGTGAGCCGAAGGAAGACATGCACCGGATTCTGGAACATGTTTGCCCGCAAATCCCTGCAGATAAGCCTCGTTACTTGATGGGCGTAGGGAAACCGGAAGACCTTGTTGAAGGTGTTCGTCGCGGTATTGATATGTTCGACTGCGTGATGCCAACCCGCAATGCACGTAATGGTCACCTTTTTGTCACCGATGGTGTGGTTAAAATCCGCAATGCGAAGCATAAAGATGACACTTCGTCGTTGGATTCTGAATGTGATTGCTATACATGTCGCAATTATTCACGTGCCTACTTGCATCATCTTGACCGTTGCAACGAAATACTCGGCGCACGACTCAACACGATTCATAACCTGCGCTATTACCAGCGTTTAATGGCTGGTTTACGCAAGGCCATTGAAGAGGGTAAATTAGAGCACTTCGTGAGTGATTTTTACGAGCGAACCGGTAAACCAGTTCCACCTTTGAATGTTGATTAATTTAATAATGAGGGATTTTGAATGAGCTTTATCATTTCTGATGCGGTTGCTGCAACAGGTGCTCCGGCGCAAGGTAGCCCGTACTCTTTGATTCTTATGCTGGTGGTATTTGGTCTGATCTTCTATTTCATGATCCTGCGCCCACAGCAAAAACGTACCAAAGAGCATAAAAAGTTGATGGACTCTATCTCTAAAGGGGATGAAGTGCTGACTACTGGTGGTCTGGTTGGTCGCGTAGTGAAAGTAGCTGAAACTGGCTATATCTCAATCGCGCTAAACGACACCACTGAAGTGGTTATCAAGCGTGATTTCGTAGCTGCCGTTCTGCCGAAAGGCACTATGAAGGCGCTGTAATTTTCGTTTTTCCCTAAGGGAACTACCGTGCTAAACCGCTATCCTTTGTGGAAGTACATCATGCTGATCGTCGTCTTTATCGTCGGTCTGCTATACGCACTTCCCAACCTATATGGTGAGGATCCGGCAGTTCAGATCACTGGCGCGCGCGGCGTCGCCGCCAGTGAACAAACGCTGATCCAGGTCCAGAACACCTTAAAAGCAGATAAAATCACCGCTAAGTCTGTGGCGCTATCCGAGGGTGCAATTCTTGCACGCTTTGACACCACTGATACGCAGCTGCGCGCTCGTGAAGCGCTGATGGGCGTATTAGGCGACAAATATGTCGTCGCACTTAACCTTGCTCCGGCTACTCCTCGCTGGTTATCCGCTATTTCCGCAGAACCAATGAAACTGGGTCTTGATCTGCGTGGTGGCGTGCACTTCCTGATGGAAGTCGACATGGATACCGCACTGAGCAAGTTGCAGGAACAAACCATTGATAACCTGCGTACTGACTTGCGCGAAAAGAGCATCGCTTACACCAACGTGCGTAAAGCCGATAACTATGGTGCTGATGTTGTCTTCCGTGACAGCAAAACGCGTGATGACGCTATCTCTTATTTATCTCCACGCCATCGTGACCTGGTGATTTCCGCTCAGGGCAGCAACGCATTGCGTGCTGTAATGACGGACGCTCGTCTGAGCGAAGCGCGTGAGTATGCTGTTCAGCAGAACATTAATATCCTGCGTAACCGTGTAAACCAACTGGGTGTGGCTGAACCTCTGGTACAACGCCAGGGTGCAGATCGTATCGTGGTTGAATTACCTGGTATTCAGGATACTGCGCGTGCGAAAGAAATTCTCGGCGCGACAGCAACACTTGAGTTCCGTTTGGTTAACACCAACGTGGATGCCACCGCTGCTGCCTCTGGCCGCGTGCCGGGTGACTCCGAAGTGAAAAATACCCGTGAAGGTCAACCGGTTGTCCTGTACAAGCGTGTGATTCTGACCGGTGACCATATCACTGACTCCACTTCGAGCACCGATGAATACAACCAGGCACAGGTGAATATTTCACTGGATAGTGCTGGCGGTAACATCATGTCTAACTTCACCAAGGACAACATCGGTAAACCGATGGCAACCCTGTTTGTGGAGTACAAAGACAGCGGTAAGAAAGATGCAACTGGTCGTTCAATTCTGGCGAAACAAGAAGAAGTTATCAACGTGGCAAACATTCAGTCGCGCTTAGGTAACAGCTTCCGTATCACCGGTATCAGCAACCCGAACGAAGCGCGTCAGCTCTCTTTGCTGCTGCGTGCGGGTGCATTGATCGCACCAATCCAAATTGTTGAAGAACGTACCATCGGTCCAACCCTTGGTATGGAAAACATCAAGCAAGGTCTGGAAGCGTGTCTGGCAGGTCTGGCAGTTTCAATCATCTTTATGCTGTTCTTCTATAAGAAGTTTGGTCTGATTGCGACTTCCGCATTGTTGGTAAACCTGGTGATGATTGTCGGGATTATGTCCCTGCTTCCAGGGGCAACGTTGACCATGCCGGGGATTGCGGGGATCGTGTTAACCCTTGCGGTAGCCGTCGATGCTAACGTACTGATAAACGAACGTATTAAGGAAGAACTTAGTAACGGGCGTTCGGTGCAACAGGCTATCCACGAAGGTTATCAGGGCGCGTTCAGCTCTATTTTCGATGCTAACATCACGACGCTTATCAAGGTCATCATCCTGTATGCCGTAGGCACCGGGGCAATTAAAGGCTTTGCGATCACGACCGGTATTGGTGTGGCGACGTCCATGTTTACCGCAATTGTCGGTACCCGTGCCATCGTAAACCTGTTGTACGGCGGCAAACGCATCAACAAGCTGTCTATCTGAGGAGTGCGTTGTGGCACAGGAATATACTGTTGAACAATTAAACTACGGCCGTAGAGTCCATGACTTTATGCGCTGGGATTTCTGGGCTTTCGGTATTTCCGGATTCCTGTTAATCCTTTCCGTCGTGATTATCGGGGTGAAAGGTTTTAACTGGGGTCTGGATTTCACCGGCGGTACCGTCATCGAAATCTCGCTGGAAAAACCAGCCGATTTGGACATGATGCGTAGTGCACTGGAGAAAGCTGGATTCCAGGATCCGTTGGTTCAGAATTTTGGTAGCAGCCGTGACATCATGGTGCGCATGCCACCTGCCCAAGGGGAAACCGGTGGTCAGGTGCTGGGTAGCCAGGTCGTTAAGGTCATTAACGAAGCAACCAGTCAGAATGCCGGTGTAAAACGTATTGAGTTCGTTGGCCCAAGCGTGGGTGCGGATCTGGCTCAGAATGGTGCTTTGGCGTTGTTAGCTGCGCTTATCTCCATTCTGGTATACGTCGGTTTCCGTTTTGAGTGGCGTCTGGCCGCCGGTGTGGTTATTGCGTTGATGCACGACGTCGTTATCACTCTGGGCGTGCTGTCGCTATTCCACATTGAGATTGACCTGACTATCGTCGCATCGTTGATGTCGGTTATCGGTTACTCGCTGAACGACAGTATCGTGGTATCGGACCGTATTCGTGAGAACTTCCGTAAGATTCGTCGCGGTACACCGTATGAAATCTTCAACGTTTCTTTGACGCAGACGCTGCATCGTACGTTGATCACTTCTGGTACTACCTTAGTCGTGATTCTGATGCTGTATCTCTTCGGTGGGGCAATGCTGAAAGGCTTCTCCCTGACGATGCTTATCGGTGTTTCTATCGGTACTGTTTCTTCCATTTACGTCGCGTCCGCGCTGGCGTTGAAGCTGGGCATGAAGCGCGAGCACATGTTGCAGCAGAAAGTGGAAAAAGAAGGTGCGGATCAGCCATCGATTCTGCCTTAACCTTTAGGGTTTTGCTGGAAGCTAAAACCGCAGCCATTGTGCTGCGGTTTTTTTTCGTCTGAGTAAAAGTCTCCTGACAGTATGCTGTCAGGAGGGGCTAGTTAGACTCAATGTTGAACATCATCATTGAGGAGTTAAACATGAGCACTATCATCAATTGGTTTGAAATCCCGGTACAGGATCTGGAACGTGCAACAGCATTTTATGAGGCTGTTTTCGCGACTGATTTTCATCGTGAAACGATGTCTGGAATGGAAATGGCCATCTTCCCACATACCAAGCCGAATCCCGGTGGAGCACTACTAAAATCTGATGCGTTTAAACCTTCTGCGCAAGGCACGGTGGTTTACCTGCATGCGCCTGATTTAAGCGCCATGCTTGAACGGGTGGCCAAGGCCGGAGGCGAATGTGTGTTCGGCCCGCAGGAATTACCGGATGACATTGGTACTTTTGCACTCATCACCGACAGCGAAGGGAATCGGGTTGGCTTACATCAACCGTCTTGAGTACGGATATACTGAACAGAAAACGCCTGCCGGTTATGCTGGCAGGCATCACATCGTTCACAAAAGAAACCTATGAGCCGAAGAGCGGATCGCCTTTTTCAAATAGTACAAATTCTGCGTGGACGTCGGTTGTCGACGGCGGCTCTGCTTGCCGAACGCCTCGAAGTATCCGAGCGTACTATCTACCGTGATATTCGTGATTTGTCCCTGTCTGGCGTTCCCATTGAGGGTGAAGCGGGCTGCGGTTATCGCTTATTACCCGGCTACGATTTGCCGCCGTTGATGTTCACCCCTGGTGAAGTGGAAGCGTTAGTTGCGGCGATACGTTTAGTGCAAACGTGGAGTGGTGAAACACTTGCGCAAGCGGCGGGCACAGCAGAGGAAAAGTTGCTTGGGGTACTGACGCCGCAGCGGCGAGTTGTTGCGGAGCGTTGCCGCATCATTTCGCCAGACTTTAACAAATACCCGCAGGTTAAGACCTGGTTTGATATTTTTCATCGTGCAATCGGGGAGTTACAGGTGCTTCATGTTTGTTATGAAGATGAGAAGGGGCGAACGTCGAACAGGAATGTCCATCCACTTGGGCTGACATTTTGGGGCGAGGTATGGCTGCTAGTCGCCTGGTGCGAAGTGCGTGAGGATTACCGCAGTTTTCGACTCGATCGCTGTGCATCGGTAGATCCAACAGGACGATACTTTTCAGAGCGGCCAGATCGTTCATTGGCCCATTTTATCCAATTGCAGCAAAGTGAAGGATGTTTGCCGGAAACAAAAAAGCCGATCGGCTAAGAGCAGATCGGCTTTTTCTAAAGCTTCAGACGGTTATCAGAAGTTGTACCCAACCACTAAGTAACCACCCCAACCGGTAGAGCGCACGTTGAAATCACCTTCACCGAAGTTCAGGCTGGCGTTATCTGCCCACTGACCACCGTTGTGCCAGTAACGGGCAACAACTGAGTAGTGCCAGTGATCGTAGTTTAGAGCCAGGACATGGCTGGAAGCGATAGAGTTGCTGGTACGCGCATGTTTGCCGTTATTGTCGATGAAGTTGTCATCGCCCAGATCTGAACCCCAGTCAAAGTTGGTGAAGCCGATGTAGCTCAGGTTACCACCCCACAGGCTGGTAATCGGTACAAAGTATTTCACTTTAAAACGGTAGCCATCCCACTGGTTTTCGTTGGATGCGCCATAGTTCTGCCACTGGTATTTCGCATACACGTTCAGAGACAGGCTCATTGGCAGACCGGTGTCGATATCGGTGCCCAGACCCATGTACCAGGTGTTTTGTTTGCTGGCATCGTTACCGTGCGCGCCCATATCATAGATATAGTTGTTGGCGATGTACCACTCTTTGAATGGGCCAAATGCCAGGCTGGTGCCGGTCAGCTTATCAATAGAGAAGCGCGGTTCGATCTCCATGAACATACGTGAACCGTCGTCCCAGATACCTTTGTCGTTGCCGTTACCCCAACCGAAAGTTTTTGGAATATCAATGTAGCCATAAAAATCTAACCAATCTTTTTTGGCAAATGCTTCATATTCCAGATACACGTCGTTAGTGATCTGTGGTCCAAAGCGGGTGTGGTAGCTGCCCACAACGTTGACACTTTGATGCCACCAGTCGGAAACATATTCGGAATTTTTTGTATCTTCGGCGTGAGCCGTGAAAGAACTTGAAAGCGCCAGGACGGTGCTAGCCGCCAAAATAATTTTTTTCATTTTATATGCCACTGTTTTTTACATGATTCCCGTGAGGGCAGGGAGCGAGTGATCACCTAAAGTCATCAACCATTCAGCTGGTTTCTTATTGACGCGCCTATTATAGAAATCCCTGCTCACAAAAATATGCTTCATTTCACATTATCGCTGCATGCGTAATCGATTGCGTTCACGTTTGCGCACATTAAAAACGGGCGAGATTTTACCTGTATCGCCAATTTAAGCAAACAGAAGCTAATTGGTTACAAGTTTATGTGATTAAGATCACTAGATTTAATGCTGTGATGAGAGGGTTTTTAACGCATAGCGTCCAGGTAGATGTAACAAAAATCGTAGATGTGACTGTGGGTTACCCCCCGCAAAGACCTGTCTCTTATATTCGGCACATCCCTGTGCCGAACCACTTCGTGGCCAACGCAAGCGTTGTTCAAAAATGTTCCTGACATTTTTGTCTGACGATCGCTCTCTTTCGCTGCTCCGGCAGCTCAACCCTGATTTATGGGGAACACCGGGGCAATTTATACCGGGAACAAGGTCAAAACCGGCTCGGTGCTGTCTTTAGCCTTTGACGTTGACCCTGGGTTCCGGCTTCAATCGCGCCATTTTTCACCCTTCAATCGGGGTCACGTGGTCGGGAACCACGTGAGTGAGCGATCGTCGGGAACGAGTCGCGAACGACCGCGAATGTTGGGTGAAAAACGGTGTTTACCGCTTGCGGCGATTGATTTGCCGGGAGTCTGGGTTCTTAGGGTGACGACGGTGGTCACCCTAAGACGTTCACCGGTTCAGTGGCTATATAAAACACTGAACACCGAGTGAACGGAATAGTCTCCCAACTCACTGAGATGTCACTAAGAGACGGCACAAGCGTGAGGGTTGTGGCTATTATTGCGCGGGCAATGCCTGTGAAGGGTCTACAGGCTGAATATCATGAATACGAACAAAACCTGGTTGATTAGGTGAAAGCCCGGAAAGCTGCAACGGAATACTGATATCACTCGGGGCTAATACACTCGCAGGTGCATTGAATTGCTGCGATTGCACGTTAACTTCCTGGTAGTTATCCGTGGTGCCTTGAATCTGCCCCCATTCGACTTTGCCGGTGAAAGCAGGCAGCGGATCGTTGGATTCACCTTTGATAATCAGCATGACGCGGCTACCGTTCGCTTCCTGGGTGATGCTGCTCAGTGACATTTGCAAATTGCCTATTTGGCTATTCAGGCGCGCTGGCGTTTTTGAACCGGGTAATAAATAGACGCCGGTTGTTGATTTGGCATTCAGCGCATTTTGCTGCGTAAGTTTGACGGTTTGGTCAGTGAGTTGTGTCATCTCTTTATTCAATGAACCCACTTCGCTCTTCATCTGGCGCACTTCAGTTTGTTGGGCACAAGCACTGAGACTCACCAGGCTGGTAACCAGGATAATTCTTAGGTAACTCTTTGTCATGAATAGTTTTTCCTTAAGGTTTTGTCCTGATTTAAGCGTAGCTGTTCGCCATTGAAAAGTCATATTTCGCGGGATGAGGCGGCGTTGCCTTTGTACTCCTGCCACTTCGCGGTAAACTATTGTTCATTTGAATAATCCTTCAGGACGCGCCATGCATTGCCCATTCTGTTTCGCAGTTGACACCAAAGTGATTGATTCCCGGCTTGTCGGCGAAGGGTCTTCCGTGCGTCGTCGCCGTCAGTGCCTGGTTTGTAATGAACGTTTCACGACGTTTGAAGTGGCAGAACTTGTGATGCCACGCGTGGTAAAAAGTAATGATGTTCGCGAGCCATTTAACGAAGACAAGCTGCGAAGCGGTATTCTAAAAGCGCTGGAGAAACGTCCGGTCAGTTCCGACGACGTGGAAATGGCAGTCAACCATATTAAATCCCAGTTGCGCGGAACCGGCGAGCGAGAAGTACCAAGCAAAATGATTGGTAATCTGGTGATGGAGCAGCTTAAAAAACTCGATAAAGTGGCGTATATCCGCTTTGCCTCGGTTTATCGCAGCTTTGAAGATATCCGCGAATTTGGCGAAGAAATTGCCCGCTTACAGGATTAATGCTGATGTCGCTTGATGAAAAATTTATGGCTCGTGCAATGCAACTGGCAAAGCATGGCCGTTTTACCACGTCACCTAACCCGAATGTCGGCTGTGTGATTGCCAAAGGTGGTGAAATTGTCGGTGAGGGCTTTCATTTTCGTGCCGGTGAACCCCACGCGGAAGTGCATGCTTTAAGGATGGCTGGAGAAAAAGCTCGCGGTGCCACGGCGTATGTCACGCTCGAGCCTTGCAGCCATCACGGGCGCACGCCACCTTGTTGTGAAGCGTTAATTGCTGCTGGTGTTTCGCGTGTTGTTGCCGCGATGCAGGATCCGAATCCGCAAGTGGCTGGTCGCGGGTTGTATGCGCTGCAACAGGCGGGTATTGAAGTCAGCCACGGTTTGATGATGAACGAAGCTGAGGCGATTAACCGCGGTTTCCTCAAGCGCATGCGCACAGGTTTCCCGTTTATTCAGCTCAAACTTGGGGCTTCTCTGGATGGGCGCACTGCGATGGCTAGCGGTGAAAGCCAATGGATTACCTCGCCTGAATCACGCCGTGACGTGCAGCGTCTGCGCGCACAAAGTTCAGCGATTCTTAGCAGCAGCGCTACCGTTCTGGCGGACAACCCTTCTTTAACAGTGCGCTGGAATGAATTAGATAGTGCGACTCAGGCGGTTTACGCCGAAGAAAATTTGCGTCAGCCAACGCGTATTATTCTCGATCGTGAAAACAGGGTGACGCCACAGCACAGAATTATTGCTCAGTCAGGTGAGACCTGGCTTGCCCGTTGCCAGGCCGATCAGCAAACCTGGCCTACGGGTGTTGAACAATTTATCGTGTCAGAACATAAAGGCCACCTTGATCTGGTGGTAATGATGATGTTGCTTGGCAAGCGTCAGATAAACTCTGTTTGGGTGGAAGCTGGCCCAACGCTTGGCGGTGCGCTGCTACAGGCAGGCCTTGTTGATGAGCTGATTGTCTACGTTGCGCCGAAATTATTGGGCAATGACGCGCGGGGTTTGTGTAACCTGCCAGGGCTTGAAAAATTAGCCGATGCGCCTGAATTTAGCTTTAGTGAAGTCCGTCAGGTTGGCCCTGATTTGTGTCTGCATTTGACGCCGCGATACGCCGGCTTGTAAAACGTAAGCAGCCGCGAAAAGATTATGATAAAATCCGCCCCCCTGCGGGGCTAAACAGAACCCGTAAAGGAAGATTATGAACATTATTGAAGCAGCCGTTGCAACTCCAGACGCTCGCGTCGCCATCACCATCGCGCGTTTTAACAACTTCATCAATGACAGCCTGTTGGATGGTGCGATTGACGCCCTGAAACGTATCGGCCAGGTTAAAGATGAAAACATCACCGTGGTCTGGGTTCCGGGTGCTTATGAGCTGCCACTTGCGGCTGACGCACTGGCGAAAACCGGTCGTTACGACGCGATTATTGCGCTGGGTACGGTTATCCGTGGCGGCACAGCTCACTTTGAATATGTTGCTGGTGGTGCCAGCAATGGCCTGGCACATGTTGCGCAGGAAAGTGGTATTCCAGTCGCCTTTGGCGTGCTGACCACCGAAAGTATTGAACAAGCCATCGAACGCGCTGGCACAAAAGCCGGTAACAAAGGTGCAGAAGCTGCACTGACCGCGCTTGAAATGATTAATGTATTGAAAGCCATCAAGGCCTGATTTTTTGTAAGGGGAAATCTGTGAAACCTGCTGCTCGTCGCCGTGCCCGTGAGTGTGCCGTTCAGGCGCTATACTCCTGGCAGTTATCTCGAAATGACATCGCTGATGTCGAATACCAGTTCCTGGCGGAACAGGACGTCAAAGACGTTGACGTTAACTACTTCCGCGAACTGTTGGTCGGGGTGGCTACTAACAGCGCGTATCTGGATGGGCTGATGAAGCCTTACCTGTCTCGCCAGCTCGAAGAGTTGGGTCAGGTAGAAAAAGCGGTTCTGCGTATCGCACTGTTTGAACTGGCTAAACGTGATGACGTGCCATACAAAGTGGCGATTAACGAAGCCATCGATCTTGCGAAAACCTTCGGTGCCGAAGATAGCCACAAGTTCGTGAATGGTGTTCTTGATAAAGCTGCTCCGCAAATTCGTCCCCGCAAAAAGTAATCTTCTGGCCGGTTAATTCCGGCCTTTCTTTATCTATTTCATTTATAGGCATAACGCATGGCATGCGGTGAGTTTTCCTTAATTGCCCGTTATTTTGATCGCGTAAGCAGTTCCCGCCGCGATGTGGAAACCGGAATTGGCGATGATTGTGCGTTGCTAACGGTAGCCGAAAAGCAGGTCCTCGCGATCAGTACCGATACACTTGTCTCGGGCATTCATTTCCTGGCTGATATTAACCCCCGCGATTTGGGTTACAAAGCGCTGGCGGTAAATTTAAGCGATCTGGCCGCTATGGGCGCTGATCCTGCCTGGCTAACGCTGGCTATTACCCTTCCTGAAGTCGATGAAAGCTGGCTTGAAGCCTTCAGCGACAGCCTGTTTGAGCAACTCGAATACTACGATATGCAGCTGATTGGCGGCGACACGACCCGTGGGCCACTTTCCATGACGCTTGGCATTCATGGCCTGGTGCCTGCTGGCCGTGCGCTAAAACGCAGCGGTGCGCGCATTGGCGACTGGATTTATGTCACCGGCACGCCTGGTGATAGCGCCGCGGGCCTGGCTATCTTGCAGGACCGTTTAACCGTCAAAGATCCCGCTCAAGCGGCCTATCTGAAACAACGCCATTTACGCCCAACAGCTCGTATTTTACAGGGCCAGGCCTTGCGCGATCTGGCGAGCAGCGCAATTGATCTTTCTGACGGGCTAATTTCCGATTTGGGTCATATCCTTAAAGCTAGTGAATGTGGTGCACGCGTTGATCTCGATGCTCTGCCATATTCTGATGCCCTGAAAGCGAATGTCAGTGCTGATCAAGCTTTGCAATGGGCGCTTTCTGGCGGCGAAGATTACGAACTGTGTTTCACCGTGCCAGAAGTTAATCGCGGTGCGCTGGACGTCGCCATCGGCAATCTTGGCGTTCCGTTTACCTGTATCGGCCAGGTTGGACCCGCTTCTGAAGGGCTACAGTTCCTGCAAAATGGCAAACCGGTAACCCTGGATTTAAAAGGATACGACCACTTTGCCTCGCTCTAAAGATGTGGCTAAAAGCCGTCTAAAGCTTAGCAACCCGTGGCACTTGCTCGCCACCGGGTTTGGTAGCGGATTAAGCCCGATTATGCCCGGTACAGCGGGGTCGCTCGCGGCGATCCCGTTCTGGTATCTGATGACCCTGCTGCCGTGGCAGCTCTACTCGATGGTTATCATGCTCGGCATTTGTATCGGGGTTTATCTTTGCCACCAGACTGCACGTGATATGGGCGTTCATGACCACGGCAGCATCGTGTGGGATGAGTTCATCGGCATGTGGATAACCCTGATGGCGCTGCCAATTAACGACTGGCGCTGGGTGGCTGCAGGCTTTGTGATTTTCCGCATCTTTGATATCTGGAAGCCGTGGCCAATCCGCTGGTTTGACCGCAATATTCACGGCGGTATGGGGATCATGGTAGATGACATTGTCGCGGGTGTTATTTCTGCGGGCGTGATTTATCTGATTGGGCACCATTGGCCGATTGGCTTGTTCTGATTTAGGACAACCCTCACGCCAGCCCTCTCCCTAAGGGCTATCTCTAATACACAACTCGCCCTGGCAATTTTATCAGGGTGAGATCTTTAAGCCTCGCTGATTTTCCGTTCACCCGTGAGTTCAGTTATCTCTTTAATTCCAGAAAACGGTGAGCGAATCAAGGGGTTAACGCCAACCCCTTGATTTGCCGGGAGTCCGGGTTCTTAGGGTGGCGACGGTGGCCACCCTAAGACGTTCACCGGTTCAGTGGCTATGTAAAACACTGAACATCGGGTGAACGGAACTGTCTCCCGACTCACGCAGATGTGACTAAGAGACAGCCCTAAGGGAGAGGGAACATAAACAGACCCTTTAAATATCTTTAAAAACAACTTGTTATGAATTTTTTTAATCAGTTTTTTCAAGTTTAAAGAAAAGTTCAAGTTTCAGGAGAGTAGAAAATAGGTTAATCAGATTTATGCACTATTAAGAATGGAATATCCTGGTGCTGGTTAAAAGCAATCTTCATTTTGGCTGGTCTCTCTACCGGGGGAAGCACCACCCCAGTAAAGTACTCAACATGTAACCTGGTTATTAGAGGTAAGTCAGGCTAAATGTTATTTCTCCATCCAGTTCCGTTTTATCAGTAATGCCCAGTATATTTGTTGGCTGAACAGTCGCAGCCAACGTTAGAGGGAAAGCACATGTGGTAAAGGATTGTGGCATCAGACCAGAACCAACGGCTATGGTACGAAGATCACCCTCTGCCAGAATACCATCGCTGAGAACCCATCCAGTAGCAGCATGATGATCCCGAGAAAGAATCGGTGTAATAACGCCGTCAATAGTGACATTATTTTCATCGATTCGAATACTATAAGAACCAATATCAACACCACTCGCTGTTTTACCAAAACCAAAGAGGCTTTGAATATCGCTTACAACAACCCCATCGCTAAATTTTACTGGTAGGCCAGCATCGCTATCCTGACGATTGTCTGTTGTAGTAAAACCCACTTTGACAGTAGAACCACACTCAATAGTAAAATTCATATGCTGAACAGCCACTTCATTAATTTCTGTTGAGTTCATTGAGCCTACATAAAGAGAACCAAAATCAACTACCCCGCCGTTACTCATGTTTGGTGTGCAGGCAGCCATAATCAGCTTGCCCTGAACTTTCAATGCTGTTGTATCTGTAGCATAAGAGGATGAAGAAGCGGCAGCAATCAAGCTTGCCAGAATAATTTTTTTCATAGTAATTCCTGGTAATAGGTGATTAATATAAATATATTTGCGTCTTGTTTTTTTTCGAACCAGGCATTATCTACGAAAACATTTTTTTAGAGTAGTGATGCAGGTAATAATTAAGTTTTTAACTATATTTAAAACACCAGGCTATTGGCATTAATTCGAATGGTTGATTGAGCAGGTTGTAATACATTAAAAATCCAAACCTTATTATATTTTTATTGTAAGTGCATATATCAAGCGGCAAGCAAATATGTATAATCTTTTTTCTGAGTAGAATGTAATTGTCAATCACACATGGCAATTATAGATAAATTATATGTATGTGTTACATGTATTTATAAAGTAAATAAATCACTTAATTACATAAAGGTTTTACAATGAAGAAAATCATTCTGGCTAGTCTTATTGCTACCGCTACTTGTTCATCTTATGCAGCTAATACCGCCACTCTGAACGTTAATGGCACGTTAACTATGGGGGCCTGCACACCCGTTCTCAGCAATGGTGGCGTGATTGATTACGGAAATATAACTTTAGGTGACTTGTCAGCTACAGAAGATAATCAAATGGGCTCAAAAGATGTCACGCTTGAAATTAATTGTGAATCTCCAGTGAAAGTCGGTTTTACAACAATTGATAATCGCCCAAATACTAAAGTGCCGATGGATGTAGTGTTTGCTAACGGTAAAAAGGCAGGTGAGTCGTATACGGGTTATATTAATGGTTTAGGTACCACTGCCGAAGGGGCTAAAATCGGTGCTTATGGGGTGAAGGTTAAATATGACCAGGCCCTGGCTGATGGTGTTTCTGCTCAAATGATTTACGAACAAAGTTTATCTGGCTCCTGGACAGTGATCACTGATGCGGGTGCCGGGGTGTATTTCCAGGAAGCGAACATTCGTACTATGACTGTTGGGATTGATGGAGTTCCAGTGGCATTTACAACCGCGACTATTCCGCTGGAAGTTGCAATGGCTATTGCTCCAACGGATACTTTAGGGATTACCGATGAAGCCATTCTGGATGGTGAACTCACTATCAGTATGGTATATCTTTAATTTCGTAATATAACAATTTAATACCCTCGCAAGAGCGAATGAGTTGAGATTAAGTTTATAAAGTAGCGTACATCCTTGTGACAAAATTAGCGGGGCTTTTGTGGGCGACCCGGCCCCGCTTACCTGGTTCTGTTCCCTCTCCTGGGGGAGAGGGCTAGGGTGAGGGCGTTACTTAAATCCGACCCTTTTATGCGGTTGATATACCGTTTCCAGCTCCGCAATCTCCTCAGGCTTCAGTGTTAAATCCACCGCTGCCAATAAATCATCCAACTGATGTTCACGAGAAACGCCAATAATCGGTGCAGCAATCCCCGGTTTACTCAGCAACCACGCCAGTGCTACTTGCGCGCGCGTAACGCCTTTATCATCTGCAACATTCGCCAGCCGCTCCGCAATTAGCGCATCGTTTTCATGGCTGGCATCGTATAGATCTTTACCGACTTCATCAGAGACTGAGCGCGCCGTAGTGTCACCCCACGGACGAGTCAATTTGCCTCTGGCCAACGGGCTCCATGGGATCACCGCGATCCCTTGTTCGTAGCACAGCGGTAGCATATCGAGTTCTTCTTCACGATAGATCAGATTGTAGTGATCCTGCATAGTGACAAACCGCGCCCAGCCATGTTGATCTTGCAAAGCCAGCGCCTGAGCCAGTTGTGAACTGTGCATCGATGAAGCTCCGATATATCGCGCTTTACCTGCTTTCACCACGTCATTGAGTGCTTCAAGGGTCTCTTCAATTGGCGTGTTGTAATCCCAGCGGTGGATTTGTAACAGATCGACGTAATCGGTTCCCAGGCGTTTCAGGCTGTCATCTATCGAACGCATAATTTGCGCGCGCGAAAGTCCTTCTGGCAAATCACCAACCGGGAAGTAAACTTTGGTGGCGAGGACGGCATCTTCACGGCGCATGAAATCTTTCAAGGCGCGCCCGACAATCTCTTCGCTGCTACCGTCGGAATAGCTATTGGCGGTATCAAAGAAATTAATGCCGTTATCGATGGCGTGTTTGATGATGAGACGGCTGCTCTCTTCAGGAAGCGTCCAGGCGTGATTGCCACGGTCTGGCTCACCATAGGTCATACAACCCAGGCAAAGACGGGAAACTTTGAGGTCTGTTTTTCCTAACGTGTTGTATTGCATGGTTCCACTCCAGCTATTCAGGATCTTTTAAGCATAGCAGGAGTGGAGCAGGGGATTATTTAAGCCAGTCGCGGATTCGGTTTTCCATACCGATGGCATCCAGGCCTATGGCGGCGCGTGCCTCTTCCTGTGTGCCTTGCGGGATGAAGTAATCAGGCAAACCGATATTCAGCACCGGAACCACCTTACGGTTGGCCATCAACACTTCGTTGACGCCACTACCAGCACCGCCAATTACCGCATTTTCTTCGATGGTGACCAGCGATTCATGGCTGGCAGCCAACTCAAGAATCAACGCTTCATCAAGCGGCTTCACAAAACGCATATCGACCAGCGTTGCGTTAAGGGATTGAGCAACGGCTTCGGCTTCTGGCAACAATGTGCCGAAGTTCAGCAGCGCAATTTTTTCACCTGCGCGTTTCTTAACACCTTTACCGATTGGCAGCGATTCCAGCGGTTGTAATTCAGCGCCAGTACCGTTGCCACGTGGATAACGCACCGCTGATGGGCCGTCGTTGTAGTGATAACCGGTGTGCAGCATCTGGCGGCATTCGTTCTCATCACTGGGTGTCATGATGACCATTTCTGGAATGCAGCGCAGGAAGGAGATGTCGAACGCGCCCTGGTGGGTTTGCCCGTCAGCGCCGACAATACCAGCGCGGTCGATGGCAAATAACACCGGCAGCTTCTGGATAGCGACGTCGTGAATCACCTGATCGTACGCGCGTTGCAGGAAGGTGGAGTAAATGGCGACAACCGGTTTATAACCGCCAATCGCAAGACCAGCGGCGAACGTCACAGCGTGCTGTTCTGCGATAGCGACATCAAAATATTGTGACGGATACTGGCGTGAAAACTCGACCATGCCTGAGCCTTCGCGCATCGCAGGCGTTACGGCCATCAGTTTGTCGTCTTTGGCTGCGGTTTCGCATAACCAGTTACCGAAGATTTTCGAATAACTCGGCAGGCCACCAGCGGCTTTCGGCAGCGTGCCGCTTTGCGGGTCAAACTTAGGCACCGCGTGGAAGCTAATTGGGTCTTTTTCAGCAGGCGCGTAGCCACGGCCTTTTTTGGTCATGATGTGCAGGAATTGCGGGCCGTTCAGGTCACGCATGTTTTTCAGCGTATTGACCAGGCCGACAACGTCATGCCCATCAACCGGGCCAATATAGTTAAAGCCTAACTCTTCAAACAACGTGCCCGGTACCACCATGCCTTTCAGGTGTTCTTCGGTGCGTTTGAGCAGTTCTTTAATCGGCGGTACGCCGGAGAACACTTTTTTCCCGCCTTCACGCAGCGAAGAATAGAGTTTCCCGGAAAGCAGTTGCGCGAGGTGGTTATTCAGCGCGCCGACGTTTTCGGAGATCGACATTTCATTGTCGTTGAGTATAACGAGCATGTTCGGGCGAATGTCACCCGCGTGGTTCATCGCTTCAAACGCCATACCCGCGGTGATTGCGCCATCGCCAATCACACAGACGGTACGGCGGTCTTTACCTTCTTTTCCGGCGGCCACTGCAATGCCAATTCCGGCACTGATTGAGGTCGACGAATGGCCGACGCTCAATACGTCATATTCGCTTTCGGCGCGCCATGGGAAAGGATGCAGGCCACCTTTCTGACGAATGGTGCCAATTTTGTCACGGCGGCCAGTAATGATTTTATGCGGATAAGCCTGATGTCCGACGTCCCAGATTAACTGGTCGAACGGCGTGTTATACACATAGTGAAGCGCCACGGTCAGTTCTACCGTGCCAAGACCTGAGGCAAAGTGCCCGCTGGAACGGCTTACGCTATCGAGCAGGTAACGACGCAGTTCGTCGCACAGTTTCGGTAAACTCTCTTTTGGCAACAGGCGTAGCTCAGGGGCTGATTCCACCAGTGCGAGGGTCGGGTATTTGGCAATATCAAAACTCATTAAATTAGAAACTCATCTTATTTATCACGTTGGATGATATAGCTCGCTAACGCTTCAAGTGCGGTAGTGTCTAACGACTGGCGAGCCAGGCCTTCCAGCGCCCGGAGAGATTCCTGATAGAGATCCCACGCTTTGGTTTTGGCATTTTCTAGCCCTAGCAGTGCCGGATAAGTGCTCTTACCCAGTTGCTGATCCGCGCCCTGACGTTTACCCAGTGTCGCGGTATCACCGATGACATCGAGAATATCGTCCTGCACCTGGAATGCCAGGCCGATGCTGTCGGCATAATGGTCGAGTAACGGCAGGGCGTTACGGCCCGCATCACCTGCGCTTAATGCGCCCAGGCGAACTGCTGCACGAATTAACGCGCCGGTTTTATGACGATGAATACGCTCAAGACTTTGTAGGTCAACATGCTGGCCTTCGGCTTCCAAATCTAACGCCTGGCCGCCACACATACCGGCAACGCCACTGGCGGTTGCCAGTTCTTTTACCATCGCCAGTCTGTCTGCAATCGCCACGCCAGCCATTGGCGCATCACTTAGTATAGAAAACGCCAGGGTTTGTAGGGCATCTCCGGCTAAAATGGCGCTCGCTTCACCGAATTTGATGTGGCAGGTCGGTTGGCCACGACGCAAATCGTCGTCATCCATGGCAGGTAAATCGTCATGGATCAATGAATAAGCGTGGATGCATTCGATTGCCGCAGCTGGGGCATCCAGAGTTTCTTGCGCTATGCCGAACATTTCCCCGGTCGCGTAGACCAGGAAAGGGCGCAGTCTCTTGCCACCAAATAGTGCACCATAGTGCATGGCCTCAACCAGAGGAGTGTTCTGAAACGGTAGCGGCGCTAAAAAACGCAGCAGCGCATCGTTGGCCCGCTCGGCGTGGGCCTGCAACTGATGGTTAAAATCCATTTACTCGTTATCCGGGGTAAAAGGCTTGAGTGGAGCGTCTTCGCTATCGTTTAGCAGGATTTGCACGCGTTGTTCTGCTTGCTGCAGTTTCACCTGACCTTGACGTGCGAGCTGCACACCACGTTCAAATTCATTTAACGCCTCTTCGAGTGCTAAATCGCCGCTCTCAAGACGAGTAACTATCTGCTCAAGCTCCACAAGCGCAGTTTCAAAACTGGCCGGGACTTCGGTTTTTTTCGGCATAGTGAATGTCTGACTCTAATAATTTTTGCGACTCTGCAATGGTAGCGGAAACTGGCAAGCAAGTAACCATGAGCATGTTGGTTAGCAGAGGTTAGTGATATACTTGCGCGCCTCGGATGCAGCGGCAACTCGCCGTTGCAGTTCTTTAAGTCTTCCAGCCCGCATGATTAGTCATGCCTGGCTCATCAACGAATCTAAGCCGCCATGAAGTTTATCATTAAATTGTTCCCGGAAATCACCATCAAGAGTCAATCTGTGCGCATACGCTTTATTAAAATGCTCACCGGGAACATTCGCAACGTTTTAAAACACTACGATGAAGATCTGGCGGTTGTTCGCCACTGGGACAACATTGAAGTTCGCGCTAAAGATGAAAATCAGCGTATCGCCATTCGTGAAGCGTTGACCCGCATTCCTGGGATTCACCATATTCTGGAAGTCGAAGATGTGCCGTTTACCGATTTGCACAATATCTTTGAACAGGCGCTGGAGCTTTATCGCGAGCAACTGGAAGGCAAAACCTTCTGTGTGCGTGTGAAACGTCGTGGTAAGCATGAGTTCAGCTCAATTGAAGTTGAACGTTATGTTGGTGGCGGCCTGAATCAACACATTGAATCAGCGCGTGTAAAACTGACTAAACCTGATGTGACCGTTAATCTGGAAATTGAAAACGACCGCCTGCTGCTGGTGAAAGGCCGTTATGAAGGCATTGGCGGTTTCCCGATTGGCACGCAAGAAGATGTGCTGTCGCTGATTTCCGGTGGTTTCGACTCCGGTGTTTCCAGCTACATGCTGATGCGCCGCGGTTGCCGTGTGCACTATTGCTTCTTTAACCTCGGTGGTGCAGCGCACGAAATCGGCGTGAAACAAGTGGCGCACTATTTGTGGAACCGTTTTGGTAGTTCGCACCGCGTGCGTTTCGTGGCGATTAACTTCGAACCTGTGGTTGGCGAAATCCTCGAGAAAGTCGAAGACGGCCAGATGGGCGTGGTGCTGAAGCGTATGTTTGTGCGCGCGGCTTCCAAAGTGGCCGAGCGTTATGGCGTGCAGGCACTGGTGACCGGCGAAGCATTGGGCCAGGTTTCCAGCCAGACGCTGACCAACCTGCGTTTAATCGACAACGTTTCCGATACGCTGATTTTGCGTCCGCTGATCTCTCACGATAAAGAGCACATCATCGATCTGGCACGTGAAATCGGTACCGCTGACTTTGCGCGTACCATGCCGGAATACTGCGGTGTGATTTCGAAAAGCCCAACCGTCAAAGCGGTGAAAGCGAAGATTGAAGCAGAAGAAGCCAATTTCGATTTCTCCATTCTTGACCGCGTGGTTGAAGAAGCAACCAATATCGACATCCGTGAGATAGCCAATCAATCCAAAGAAGTGGTAACGGAAGTTGAAACCGTTGACGCATTTGGCCCGAATGATGTGCTGTTGGATATTCGTTCTATCGACGAACAAGACGATAAGCCATTTAAGCCAGAAGGCGTGGAAGTGGCTTCACTGCCATTCTATAAACTGAGCACCGCATTCGGTGATTTGGATCAGAGCAAAAATTATTTGCTGTGGTGCGATCGCGGTGTGATGAGCCGTTTGCAGGCGCTGTATCTGCGCGAGCAAGGTTTTGAGAACGTGAAGGTTTATCGCGCGTAATTTGTCGGATGACGCTGCGCTTATCCGACCTACAGCAAGAAGTTGTAGGGTGGATAAGCGCAGCGTCATCCACCGAAACGTCAGTATTAGTAATCCCGGTAACTGTAAATCCCTGCCGCCAACACCAACTGTTGTGAAACCTCATGAGCTTTCTCACGGCTCACCAGTAAATCAATAATCTTCAGTGCAAAATCAATTGCCGTTCCCGGCCCCTGGCTGGTTAACAAGTTGACTCGCGGGTCCCAGACTATTCGTTTATCCTGCCACTGGGCTTCCGGAATGGTTTCTTTCAGGCCAGGAAAACCAGTCATATTCGCCACTGGAAATAGCTCATGTGGAACGAGTACCGTACCGGCTGCGGCACAAATGGCGGCGACAATACGCCCTGAAAGATGGAACTGGCGCACGGTTTCAACTAACAACGGGCTATCGCGAAAACACTCCGCGCCTTTCAATCCGCCGGGTAGCACGATGATGTCGAACTCTCCGTCTGCCACTTCAACCAGCGGGGCATCCGCCAGTAGTTTTACCCCACGTGAACAGGTTATCGTCAGGTTTCCGTCGCTGGCAACGCTTGCTGTGGTGACGCTAATACCACCGCGAACCAGAAGATCAATTGTGGTGACCGCTTCTGTTTCTTCAGTTCCAGGAGCCAGGCAAACCAGTGCTCGAGCGCTCATATTCATTCTCCTTACGCTTAATCTGTTCATACAAGCGGCTGTTCACTGGCACAGACAGGCCATGGGCGCGCGCGCGTTGCAGTAAATAACCCGTGATGTAATCAATCTCGGTGTGGCGTTCGACTCGCACGTCCTGAAGCATTGATGAGATGTTCGCCGCCGTACTTTCGATAACGTTGCTGACATAATAAAGCAGGTCTTCGGCAGAGGTATGGTGGCCTTCGCGCTCCATCACCACCGCCACTTCCTGGCAAATCTCGGTGATTTCAAATTGATGATGGCGCAGCTCACCATTCGGGCAATTGTAGAGTGCGGTCAGTGGGTTTATCACACAGTTTACCGCTAGCTTTTTCCAGTTGGCGAACTGAATATCGTTATGCCAGGCCATTTCAGGTAATGCGTGGTGCAGCATATCGGCAAGGAAACTAAAATCGTTGCCCGCTTCGTTTCCTGGCCCAATATGCGTGATGCCGTTCGCGACATGAATAATCAGGTTTCCGTCACGACGCGCCGCATGAGTGGTGACGCCAGACAACAGCGGCTGCGGGATTGTGCGCAATTCTTCAAGTGTACCCATGCCGTTGTGTAGCAGCAGAATAGGGCAGTGTACCGGTAGAGTACTGGCCAGGGTTTTCACAGCACCTGAAACCTGCCAGGCTTTCAGCGTTACCAGCAGTAAATCACTATTGGCGAGAAAATCAGGATCGTTGGCGATAAACGTTTGATTGAAGACGCTGCCATCGGTTTCAATCACGTTGACATGACAAAATGGCTGCGGCACACGCAACCATCCCTGAACTTCATGTCCTTGTTTAAAAAGTGATGCCAGCCAAAGTTGGCCGAGCGCACCGCAACCCAGCACGGTAATTTTCATTTTGCCTCCCCATCAGCGTTTAGCCACTGATGTTGTACATATTCTCTATTATACAGGGCTCTGGGCTGCTTTAACGGGTTGTTTTGCTCGGCTCAGCAGGTATTATGCAACGCAACAAGAAGAGAGGGAGAAGAAAGCATGCCATCTTTTGACATCGTGTCTGAAATTGATATCCAGGAAGTACGTAACGCGATTGAAAACGCGGAGCGCGAGGTTGCAACTCGTTTTGACTTCCGTAATGTGCCAGCAACGTTTGAACTGAATGAGAAAAATCAGTCCATTAAAGTTGCCAGCGAGTCTGATTTCCAGGTTAACCAACTGTTGGATATTCTTCGTGCCAAGCTACTCAAGCGCGGTATCGAAGGGGCTTCAATTGATGTGCCGGAAGAGTTTGTGCACAGCGGTAAAACCTGGAGCGTGGAAGCTAAGCTCAAGCAGGGCATTGAATCTGCTATCGCCAAGAAAATCGTCAAGCTGATTAAAGACAGCAAGGCCAAAGTTCAGGTGCAGATTCAGGGTGAAGAACTGCGCGTAACGGGCAAGTCTCGCGACGATTTACAGGCCGCAATGGCGCTGGTTCGTGGTGGTGATTTGGGTCAGCCGTTCCAGTTTAAGAACTTCCGCGATTAAAGCTCGCCCTCACCCCGGCCCTCTCCCGCAGGAGAGGGGGAAAAAAATATTCCCTCTCCCTCAGGGAGAGGGTTAGGGTGAGGGTTGTTTTACCAACTGCTCAATCTCAAACCTGTTCGTCAGCTTACTGTCGATCTTCACGTAAGCGCTGCGCTCCTGCGCAATAATATTCACTTCACTTACGCCCGCTTGAGCCAGCAAACGCTGCTTCAAAGATTCATCGGCGGCGACATCTTCAGGCAGCTCAACTCGTAGGCTGGCGACATAAGGTGGTTCTGTCATGGTGCTACTGACCAGCAGCCATATCATTGCCAGTAATGCTCCCGCCAGGAAGACGGTTTGCGAATCAAACAAGCCATCAATCCAGCCACCCAACGAACCGCCAATCGCCACGCCCAGGAACTGGCTGGTGGAGTAAATCCCCATCGCCGTACCTTTGTAACCCGCTGGCGATTCTTTACTGATCAGCGAAGGTAAAATCGCTTCCATCAGGTTAAAGGCGAGGAAGAACAACTGCACACCCAACACCAGTTCCCAGAAGTGCGGGCCTGAGCCCCAAAGCACGATTTCAGCAATCAGCAGCAGTGCCACGCAGCCAACAAACACGCGCTTCATGCGGCGTTTTACTTCTGCATAAATGATAAAAGGCACCACCGATGCAAAAGCAATAAGCATGGTGCAGAGGTAAATTTTCCAGTGCTCAGCCGCCGGGAAACCGGCTTGTTCGAGCTGGCCCGGAAGGGCGACAAACGTCGACATCAACATAATGTGCAGGCACATGATGCCAAAGTTGAGCTTGAGTAATTTCGGCTCTGCCAGCACTTTGCTAAAGCAGCCTTTGACCATGCCTGACTCGCGGTTCAGCACATGATTTTTGGAATTTGGCACCACCAATAGAGTTATCAGAATGCCGCAGGCTGCCAGAATCGCAATCATCCAGAACAAAGCATTTAAGCCAAGGCTATGAGTAATGATTGGGCCGAGGACCATCGCAATGGCGAACGTAACCCCAAAACTCACACCGATAAACGCCATCGCTTTGGTTCGGTTTTGCTCACGGGTTAAATCAGAAAGCAGTGCCATGACGGCTGCGGCAATGGCACCCGAGCCTTGCAACGCACGGCCAAGGATCACGCCCCAGATAGATTCAGAAAGTGCGGCAATCACGCTGCCGAGAACGAAAATCAGCAAGCCGCCAATAATCAGCGGTTTGCGGCCAATGCGGTCAGAAAGCAGGCCAAAAGGGATCTGGAAGATAGCTTGCGCCAGGCCATAAATACCGATGGCGATGCCAATCAGTGCTTCGCTTGCGCCCTGTAAGGCCATCCCATAAGTAGTAAGAACGGGCAGCACCATAAACATGCCGAGCATGCGCAGTGAAAAGACCGTGCCTAAACCCCACGTCGCACGTAACTCGACGGGCGTCATTTTATAATCGTTCATTACCACCTCAGATAAAATGCAGGCCTTAGTGTAGTGCGTGGGTAAAGGGGGGTAAATGGATACATTGATAGTACTAATAAAAAAGGGCACCGAAGTGCCCTTTTATCAGGTTCAGAACTTACCAGACGTAAGTCAGCAGATTATGTGAATCTGGCACCATGAAATCGACCGACATCATCACGCTCAGTGAAGTGATAGCGACGATGGAAAAGACGAACAGTTTGCGCGCCCAGACTTTATCGTCTTCCACTTTATATCCGCGTAATGCCATGCCCAACCACCAGACGCTCACCGCAGCAGCTACCACCAGATATTTATACCCAGCGTAACCACCCAGAGTCAGCATCAGCGTGGCAACAGCGAACGCAATGATATACAGCGTGATGTGGTTCTTGGCGACCGAAATCCCTTTAACCACTGGCAACACCGGAATGTTAGCAGCCTGGTAATCTTTAAAGCGGAAGATGGCAATCGCATAGGAATGCGGCATCTGCCACAGGCTAAAGATAGCCAGCAGGATCAAAGCACCGGTGTCAAACTCGCCGGTCACCGCACAGTAACCAATCACTGGCGGTGCTGCACCGGAAAGGCTGCCAATCAGTGTGCCGTAGACAGATTTGCGCTTCATGTACAGGCTATAAACGCCGACATAAACCACAAAGCCCATCACGCCTAACCACATGGCTAGCGGATTAGCACCAAACCACAGCAGCATGAAGCCAGCAATACCCAACAAGGTGGCGTATACCAGCGAGGTTTTCGGCGCAATCAGGCCTTTGACCAGAACCCTGTTCTTGGTTCGCTCCATCTTGCGGTCGATGTCACGGTCGATGAAGTTGTTATATACACAACCCGACGCCACGACCAACGACACCCCAACAAGAGTGGAGATGAACAGGGAATAATCAATGCTGCCCTTTGAGGCCAGTAAAAATCCCCCAATGACAGAAATTAAATTGCCGAAAATAATTCCTGGTTTAGTGACTTGTAGGTACCGCTTCATCATATAGGCTGCTCTTAGTGAACCATCATGTTCTGGTTGAGGTTCCACATAATCCAGATAGAGCCGACCACCAGAATGGCTATTATCAGTGCGGTAAAGACAAAGGCCACCAGGTTCCAACGCTCTTCAGAAGAGGTATTCATGTGCAGGAAGCACACCAGGTGAACCAAAATCTGTACCACGGCACTAACGAGTACCGTGCCGAGAATCACGGCATGGGAGGCTGTTCCTGACATCACCATCCAGAACGGGATTGCCGTTAGGATTATCGACAGGATAAAGCCGGTCAGATACGTTTTAACGCTACCGTGGTGGGCGCCTGCGTGTTCAGTTGAATGACTCATTACATCGCCCCCATCAGATAAACAACAGAGAATACGCAGATCCATACTACGTCCAGGAAGTGCCAGAACAAGCTCAGGCACATCAGGCGAGTACGGTTAGCGCTGGTCAGGCCGCGACGGTAGACGTGGAACATCATCAACGCCATCCAGACCAGACCAGAAGTCACGTGCAGACCGTGCGTTCCGACCAGGGCAAAGAAGCCTGACAGGAAGCCGCTACGATCCGGCCCGAAACCTTCTTTAATCAGGTGATGGAATTCATAGATTTCCATCCCGACGAAGCCCGCACCAAACAGGAAAGTCAGCGCCAGCCAGGAGATAACCTGGCTCTTGTTGTCTTTGTTCATGGCGATGATCGCCATGCCGTAAGTGATGGAGCTGAACAACAGCAGGGCAGTTTCGACCAGCACAAACGGCAGTTCGAAAATGTCTTTCCCTGCCGGGCCGCCGGCAGTGCCGTTCACCAGAACAGCATAAGTAGCAAACAAGCAACAGAACAGAATGCAGTCGCTCATCAGGTAGATCCAGAAACCAAAGACCTTATTGGTTCCTGCATCGTGATGCCCATGCTCAGCGGCGTGGGCGTTAGCGTGAGTGAGAGTTTCAGTTGACATTTTTCAGCCCTGCTTTGGTAATTTCATCGAAATGCTGGTTTTCCAGTTTTTCGACTTCCGCAACCGGAACGTAGTAATCCACATCTTCGTCGAAGCTTTTCGCAATCCAGGTGATGATGATGCCGGCAAAGCCAACAATCGCCAGCCACCAGATGTGCCAGATCATCGCGAAACCAAACACGGTAGCGAACGCGGCAATAATGATGCCCGCAGCGCTGTTACGTGGCATATGAATTTCTTCATAATGCGCTGGCTGTTTGTACGCTTCGCCTTTCTCTTTCATTTCCCAGAATGCATCACGCTCATGAACGTGTGGCAAGTGGGCAAAGTTGTAGAACGGAGGAGGGGAGGAGGTTGCCCACTCCAGCGTACGGCCACCCCACGGGTCACCGGTCAGGTCGCGGTTCTGCTCACGGTCACGAATTGAGACGTAGAACTGAATCAGCTGGCACAGGATGCCCACAGCAATCAGCGCGGCACCACAAGCTGCAACAACCAGCAGAGTGTGGAACTGCGGATCAATCTGCTGGCTCAGACGACGGGTCATACCCATGAAGCCCAGCACGTACAACGGCATAAATGCTACGAAGAAACCGATGATCCAGAACCAGAAGGCGCGCTTGCCCCAGGTTTCATTCAGCGTGAAGCCAAAGGCTTTTGGCCACCAGTAAGTCAGGCCTGCGAAGCAACCGAATACCACACCACCGATAATCACGTTATGGAAGTGAGCAATCAGGAACAGACTGTTATGCAGGACGAAGTCAGCACCCGGAACCGCTAACAGAACACCGGTCATGCCACCGATAGAGAAGGTGACGACGAAACCAATGGTCCACAGCATTGCGGAGTTGAACTCAATACGGCCTTGATACATGGTGAACAGCCAGTTGAAGATCTTCACCCCGGTCGGGATGGCGATAATCATGGTGGCGATACCAAAGAAGGCGTTAACGTTCGCGCCGCTGCCCATGGTGAAGAAGTGGTGCAGCCAAACGATGAACGACAGTACCGTAATCGCGATGGTCGCCCACACCAGAGAGGTGTAACCGAACAGGCGTTTTTTCGAGAATGTCGCAACCACTTCAGAGAACACACCAAACACCGGCAGCACCAGAATATAAACTTCCGGATGGCCCCATGCCCAGATGAGGTTGATATACATCATCATGTTGCCACCCATATCATTGGTAAAGAAATGGGTGCCAAGGTAGCGGTCAAGGGTTAACAGTGCGACGGTCACGGTGAAGATTGGGAATGCCGCGATAATCAGTACGTTGGTACACAGCGAAGCCCAGGTAAACACCGGCATTTTGAACATTGTCATGCCAGGCGTACGCATATTAAGGATAGTAACGAAGAAGTTAATACCCGTTAATGTCGTACCAATACCCGAGAGTTGCAGTGCCCATATCCAGTAGTCGACGCCGACCCCCGGACTGTATTCAATGCCTGATAGCGGTGGATAAGCCACCCAACCGGTTTGCGCGAATTCACCTACCCCAAGAGACAGGTTAACCAGCACCACACCCACAACGGTGAACCAGAAGCTCAGGTTGTTCAGGAATGGGAAGGCTACGTCACGCGCACCAATCTGCAACGGCACGACAACGTTCATCAGGCCGATAACAAATGGCATCGCTACGAAGAAGATCATGATTACGCCGTGGGCGGTAAAGATCTGGTCGTAGTGATGAGGTGGCAGGAAGCCTGCTTCTCCGGCGGAGGCCAGCACTTGCTGACTACGCATCATGATGGCATCGGCAAAGCCACGCAGCAGCATGACGATAGCGACGATCACATACATGATGCCGAGGCGTTTGTGGTCAACCGAGGTGAACCACTCTTTCCATAAATATTCCCACTTACCGAAGTAAGTGATAGCTGCAACTAGCGCCAGTCCCCCGACGATAATTGCTGCCACCGTAACCATGATAATGGGTTCATGGTATGGGACTGAATCCAGTGTAAGTTTTCCGAACATCGTATTATTCCTCGGCCCCTTAGTGAGAGGTTTCCGCGTGACTCATGTCCATGCCTTCCATACCTTCATGTGCTGCGTGCTCACCTTCTGGCTGGGTCATGTCCATGCTCTTCCCGTGTCCCATGAATTTGTTAATAACGTCTTTAAACAAATCAGGTTTAACAGCGGAGAAGTATTCGACTTTGTTGTATTCGCTTGGTGCTGCAAGCTTCTCGTAAGTCGCCATGTCATTCATGACTTCTGGAGATTGTTTCGCTTTAGCAACCCATTGGTTAAAGGTATCCATATCCGGTGTGGCGATAGCCTTAAACTTCATACCGGAGAAACCTTTACCGCTGTAGTTAGACGAAATACCGTCGTAGGTGCCTGCTTCGTCTGCAATCAGGTGCAATTTAGTCTGCATACCTGCCATTGCGTAGATCTGGCTACCCAGTTGCGGAATAAAGAAGGAGTTCATCACCGAGTTAGAAGTGATTTTGAATTCCACCGGGGTGTTGGCCGGGAAGGCAATTTCATTAACCGTTGCAATACCTTGCTCTGGATAGATGAAGAACCATTTCCAGTCCATAGCGATAACTTCGATGGTCACCGGCTTCGCATCGTGAACAAGCGGTTTGCTTGGCTCAAGAGCGTGCGTGGTTTTCCAGGTTAGTACCGCGAGGAAGATGACGATAAGGATAGGAATCGTCCAGACCACAGCTTCAACTTTGTTCGAGTGCGACCAGTTGGGGCTGTATTTGGCGTTTTTGTTTGAAGCACGATACTTCCAGGCAAAACCGATAGCCATTGCGATAGCGGGTATAACGACTATCAACATCAGCCCAATAGCTGTCAGTATCAATGAACGTTGTTCCAGTCCAATTTGTCCTTTGGGGTCCAGAAGCGCAGAATCACAGCCACTCAGTAAAAAAGTGCCTGTAATTAATGCCAACCATCCCAAACTTTTATTGTATTTCCTGAGTCTCATTTAACGACCTCAATTCCGGGGAGCTCTAATTGTCGTTTAAAGTGTGAAGGCATTTTACGGGAAGGTTACATTACTGTAAACATGAATGGCGTAGTGTCAGTAGGGTGTTACCGGGTTCTGCCAACAATGTCACATAGAATGCAACAAACTGTAAAATATCGAGATAGCCCGCAGGCTGGCTGAGTTATAACGAAAACCTGCTTTGTCACAAATAGTACAGGTTAATTGGTATAACCAATCATTTTAATAAACATAATTTTAACAAATTAGCATCAATTGCTAAACGAAATGATCTACAAATTTATTTAACCAAAAGCTGAATCGGTTAAAGGCAGGGGGGAAATAATTTTCCTGCTAATAATGTAAAAAAAGAGTTTTGCTGACGAGAAATAATTCACCCCAGACAATGTTGTGTGTTAATCGAACAATATAGTTACACACCGAAACTTATTATTTTTATTTACCTACGACTTCTACATTAAAGCTGTTTTCCGTAAGGCCAGGTAATCAAGTAACCCGCCAAACACAATCCCACCGATAGCAAACAACGCTCCCCACTCCAGGAACTGAATGTTGAACGCCCAATTAGTCAGACCCGTAGCGTTGGTAATCAACACCACAAGCCAGACCGCCAGAAGTGCACAACCTAGCATTAACGCTCTTAGCGCAATGCGATAGGCTGAAGAAAACTCGCTTCGCGGTAAGAAACTATCGTTATTCTGGGTGTATTCCAGCGTGGTTCTGCAAACCAACAGGAGCAGGATGCCCGGCACTGCTGCAACAACGGAGAATAAATAAAACGTCGGCCAGCCCTGAGCTTCAACGAACCAACCGGCTATCGGCCCCACGTAAACTCGCCCTACGGCGGAGAGTGCAGATAGCAGCGCAAATTGGGTCGCAGAAAACGATTTATTACATAACGTCATCAGCAGCGCGACAAATGCTGCTGTGCCCATACCGCCACAGAGATTTTCAAAGAAGACCGCTGAAGCCATGCTGATCATATGCTTATCGGTTATCGACAGGAGCCAATAACCCGCGTTGGAAACCCCCTGTAAAATGCCAAATATTAGCAGGGCGCGGAACAGCGACAGGCGCTGCATCAAAATGCCGCCGTACAAGGCACCGATAATGGTGGCAATCAGACCCAGTGATTTATTCACCATGCCGACTTCACCCGCGTCAAAACCCACACCACGGATCAAAAATGTGGTGGTTAAACTCATGGCGAATGCATCGCCAAGTTTGTACATCACAATCAGCAGCAGAATGAGCCACGCATTGTTGCGACCAAAAAAATCACGCAGCGGGGCGACGACTGCTTGTTCCAGGCTTCTGGGAACCGGTATCACGTCAGTCGGTTCTGGGGCCAGTAAAGTTGCGATGATACATGGCAACATCAGTGCCGCCATCAGCCAGTACATGCCTTGCCAGCCGAGGTATCTGTCGGCAAGCCAGAGCGCTAAACCACCAGAAACTAACATCGCCAGGCGGTAGCCCAACACGCTGATTGCCGCGCCTGTACCCCGTTCTTCGGCCGGGAGAACATCGGTTTTCCAGGCATCAAAGACGATATCTTGCGAGGCAGAGCAAAAAGCAATAATAACGGCCAGTGCCGCCATCCACCGCAATTGCGAACCGGGTTCCAGAAAACCCATACCGGCAATCGCAACCAACAGCAGTATCTGTGTAATCAGCAACCAACCACGCCGCCGACCGAGCAGCGGTGGCGTATATCTGTCCATCACTGGCGACCACAGGAACTTAAACACATAGGCTTGCCCGACGAGCGAGAAGAAACCAATGGTTTTAAGATCGATGTTCTCAACCGTCATCCATGCCTGAAGTGTGCCGGAGGTGAGAGCGAGAGGGAGGCCAGAAGCAAAGCCTAAAATCAACAGGATGGCTGATTTAGGCTGCTGAAAAAGACGAAGATAATGGTTGGGCATACTTTGCTCTGCAGCCAGCCCGCATGACACGGGCTGGTGGGGTATTAATTAACGAGCGTTCTGCTTAATAAAGTCATGAACGCTGGTGTCCTGGGCCATATCAGCAATGGTATCAGTCAATACAGAGTTTACTGCATTGGCGATATTCTTGTTGGTCGCCTGGAAAGCACCTTCTACGTTGTAATTAGAACGGTAGTTTTTGTTCAGCTTGTTGCCATTTTTCGCCGTCGCAATAATCATGATGTCAGCTTTGGTGGCGATGTTGTAACGCACGCTGCCCTGAGACACGTCAGCATACAATTGGTTTACGATGATTTGCAGGTCAACCGGGCTGCTTGGCCCAACCATATAACCACGAGCAGTCATCTGTTTTTCCAGCACTTCTTGCAGCAGGAAACGCAGGTCACGTGATGGAGTCAACGTCACTAATTGGTTATCGCGGCTGACTTTTGCCAGAGCCTGGTCTTTGCGCTGATCTGCACCATTGATACTTACAGTTACGCCCATCAGGCTTGGATCTTGCTGTGGCAGGCTGATAGTTGGAGAAACATCAATGGTGGTTGGTGGTGTTGCGCAGCTGGCCAGCATAAAAATGGCAACCAACGGGAAGAATAATTTTTTTAACATGTTCGCTATCTCAATGTACTCAAGGGGCAGGCAGATAAAAAATCACGCCATCATAACACTGCGGATGCCCAGTGGAAGCAGTTAACGCACGTAATTTCATCGCGTTGCGCTTTTTCTGAGCGGTTGCAAAGCAATCTGACCATTTTGGTCTCGATTAGTGCCGTAATCACATTAAGCTACAGGGGCTTGGGTAAGAAAATCAGACGAAAGCTAAATAATTGTTGTTATTCTGTTATTAAAACGGCAAAAAGCGGCTAACATTTAAAGGGATGAGTGGCATCTCTACGCAGTCGAGGAGAAAGTTCATGATGATACGCGAGCAAATAGAATCAAAATTAAGGGCAGCGTTTGAACCCGTGTTCCTGGAAGTCGTGGATGAAAGCTATCGTCACAATGTCCCGGCGGGTTCGGAGAGCCATTTCAAAGTGGTTCTTGTGAGTGACCGTTTCGCCGGCGAGCGTTTTTTAAATCGCCATCGAATGATTTACGGCACCTTAAGTGCTGAACTCTCTACCACTGTTCATGCGTTGGCTCTGCACACCTACACCATTAAGGAATGGGAAGGGTTGCAGGATACGATTTTCGCCTCTCCACCTTGCCGTGGAGCAGGAACAATCGCCTGAAGTTAACCTTCAGGCTTGCAACTGAGGGAACTTTTCCTTTATGTTGCGGTATATGAATCGTGTTTTATAAACGGCCTGCGGGCCGTTTTGTTTTGTCTGAAATAGCCGTTGTTAACGCAAGGCTTGGGCAATAAATCCAAAAGAACTGTGAAAAGGGCCGCAGCAACACTGTGTTGCCGTTCTCGACTCACCTTGGTGATGCCGCTATAATGCTGCGTCTTATTTTTCGGAATGTCTTCGGGACGATTCTGACGACAGGGAATGTGATTCTGATTCAGAAGGCATCCCGGTTCTGTGAAGCGCAATTGAGCGTTTCCAGAGTTGACCGAGCACTGTGATTTTTTGAGGTAACAAGATGCAAGTTTCAGTTGAAACCACTCAGGGCCTTGGCCGCCGTCTCACGATTACTATCGCTGCAGACAGCATCGAAACCGCTGTAAAAAGCGAGCTGGTCAACGTGGCAAAGAAAGCCCGTATCGACGGTTTCCGTAAAGGAAAAGTGCCGATGACTGTTATCGCACAACGCTATGGCGCTTCTGTTCGCCAGGACGTGTTGGGCGAACTGATGAGCCGCAACTTCGTTGACGCGATCATCAAAGAAAAAATCAATCCAGCTGGTGCACCGAACTACGTTCCAGGCGAATACAAACTGGGCGAAGACTTCACCTACGCGGTTGAGTTTGAAGTGTACCCAGAAGTTGAGCTGCAAGGTCTGGAAGCAATCGAAGTTGAAAAACCGGTTGTTGAAGTGACTGACGAAGACGTTGATGCAATGCTGGACACCCTGCGTAAACAGCAAGCGACCTGGAAAGATTCAGAAGCTGCTGCAACTGCAGAAGACCGCGTAACTATCGACTTCACCGGTTCTGTTGACGGCGAAGTATTCGAAGGCGGCAAAGCATCTGACTTCGTACTGGCAATGGGCCAGGGTCGTATGATCCCAGGCTTCGAAGACGGTCTGGTTGGTCACAAAGCTGGCGAAGAATTCACTATCGAAGTGACCTTCCCGGAAGATTACCACGCTGAAAACCTGAAAGGTAAAGCGGCTAAGTTCGACATCGTTCTGAAGAAAGTTGAAGAGCGTGAACTGCCAGAATTTACTGAAGAATTCATCAAGCGCTTTGGCGTTGAAGATGGTTCTGTTGCAGGCCTGCGTACCGAAGTGCGTAAAAACATGGATCGTGAGCTGAAAGGCGCTGTGCGTAACCGCATCAAGTCTCAAGCAATCGACGGTCTGGTTGACGCGAACAATATCGACGTTCCAGCAGCACTGATCGACAGCGAAATCGACGTTCTGCGTCGCCAGGCTGCACAGCGTTTTGGTGGCAACGAGAAACAAGCGCTGGAACTGCCACGTGAATTGTTCGAAGAACAAGCTAAACGTCGCGTAGTTGTTGGCCTGCTGCTGGGCGAAGTGATTCGTACCCATGAGCTGAAAGCTGACGAAGAACGCGTTAAAGGTCTGATCGAAGAAATGGCTTCTGCCTACGAAGATCCGACTGAAGTTATCGAGTTCTACGGCAAAAACAAAGAACTGATGGACAACATGCGTAATGTTGCTCTGGAAGAACAAGCTGTTGAAGCCGTACTGTCTAAAGCGAAAGTGTCTGAAAAAGCGACTACCTTTAGCGAACTGATGAACCAGCAAGCGTAAGCATAATTTTTGGCATCATCGCCAAAATATTGCTGCATCAAGCCCGTCACCTACTGGTGGCGGGCTTTTTTTATCAGTGACTCTCTGAAAACCCATCAATAAAACGCAGTTTCAGGGTTAGCGTAACAAGAAAAGGTTGTTATGCTTGAAACAGGGTAAGCTCATCCCCATAAATACGGGTATGGCTCAAACATGGATCCCTGACTGATAATCCGTCCAGATAAGGTGATAGGCGGCAAGGAGCGTAGTCTTCTTTTGGCGCCTCAAGTAGAATCAGTGCAGCAGGTATCGAAGGCAAAATTATTCCAGGAGACGGAAATGTCATACAGTGGCGAAAGAGATCAATTTGCACCCCATATGGCCCTGGTGCCGATGGTTGTTGAACAGACATCGCGTGGCGAACGTTCATACGATATCTATTCCCGTCTGCTCAAGGAACGTGTCATCTTTATGACAGGCCAGGTCGAAGACCATATGGCTAATCTGATTGTGGCGCAGATGCTGTTTTTGGAAGCTGAAAACCCAGAAAAAGACATCTATCTCTACATCAACTCACCAGGTGGTGTCATTACCGCTGGTATGTCTATCTACGATACGATGCAATTTATTAAACCAGATGTCAGCACTATCTGTATGGGACAAGCCTGTTCAATGGGCGCCTTCCTGCTGACCGCTGGGGCTAAAGGTAAGCGTTTCTGCTTGCCGAACTCACGAGTGATGATTCACCAGCCGCTGGGTGGCTATCAGGGCCAGGCAACGGATATCGAAATCCATGCGCGCGAAATTCTGAAAGTGAAAGCTCGTATGAACGAACTCATGGCGCAACATACTGGTAAGTCTCTGGAAGAAATCGAAAGAGACACCGAGCGTGACCGTTTCCTCGCGGCAAGCGAGGCGGTAGAGTACGGATTAGTTGACTCAATCCTGACTCACCGTAGCTAACGCCCGAAAACAGTGAGCCGTATACTATAGTTGAAGTAGCGGCTCATAGCGCGCTTACGATTGGCTGCGCCGTAGAATGGCACTTGTGCCGTCCAGTACGGTGCAAAGAAACAGAAAAGAGGTTTTACCGATGACAGATAAGCGCAAAGACGGTTCAGGCAAATTACTGTACTGCTCTTTTTGCGGCAAAAGCCAGCATGAAGTGCGTAAACTGATTGCCGGGCCGTCAGTGTATATCTGCGATGAGTGTGTCGATTTATGTAACGACATTATTCGCGAAGAGATTAAAGAAGTCGCGCCGCATCGCGAACGTAGTGCGCTGCCGACTCCGCATGAAATCCGTCACCATCTCGATGATTACGTCATCGGTCAGGAACAGGCTAAGAAAGTCCTGGCGGTTGCGGTTTATAACCATTACAAACGTCTGCGTAACGGCGACAGCACCAACGGTATCGAACTGGGCAAAAGTAACATTTTGCTCATCGGGCCGACCGGTAGCGGGAAAACCCTGCTGGCTGAAACCCTGGCGCGTTTGCTGGATGTTCCATTCACCATGGCTGATGCCACAACGTTAACCGAAGCGGGTTACGTGGGTGAAGATGTCGAAAACATCATCCAGAAACTGCTACAGAAGTGCGATTACGATGTGCAGAAAGCACAGCGCGGTATCGTGTATATCGATGAGATCGACAAAATCTCCCGCAAATCTGATAACCCGTCCATCACCCGTGATGTGTCTGGTGAAGGTGTGCAGCAGGCGTTGCTGAAACTTATCGAAGGTACTGTTGCGGCGGTTCCACCACAGGGTGGCCGTAAGCATCCACAACAAGAATTCTTGCAGGTTGATACCTCTAAGATTCTGTTTATCTGTGGCGGTGCATTTGCAGGGCTGGATAAAGTTATTGCTAACCGCGTTGAAACCGGTTCAGGCATTGGCTTTGGTGCGACCGTAAAAGGTAAATCTCAGAAGGCGACCGAAGGCCAGTTGTTAGGCCAGGTTGAGCCAGAAGATTTGATCAAGTTTGGTCTGATCCCTGAGTTTATCGGCCGTCTGCCAGTGGTTGCTACGCTGACCGAACTGAGCGAAGAAGCGCTGATTCAAATCCTGAAAGAGCCGAAAAACGCCCTGACCAAGCAGTACCAGGCGTTGTTCAATCTGGAAGGCGTGGATCTGGAATTCCGCGACGAAGCACTGGATGCGATTGCTAAGAAAGCAATGGCACGTAAAACGGGTGCTCGTGGTCTGCGTTCCATCGTAGAAGGCGCATTGCTGGATACCATGTACGACCTTCCTTCTATGGAAGATGTCGAGAAAGTGGTGATTGACGAGTCCGTCATCGACGGTCAAAGCAAACCATTATTAATTTATGGTAAGCCGGAAGCACAACAAGCATCCGGTGAATAATTCGCCAAAATAACCAGTCAGTTAGTATAAAAAGGGGGATTTATATCCCCCTTTTGCTTTTCCTTCATTCCTGGCATTGAATGCTCTGGAAACATCCCCATATACTGACTTACTTGTTGGTGATGTCATGATATTCGTCATCCTTCAAACCGCAGGTGCGTTGACTGCACCCACTCGCTCCAGTCACATAGTCAACTATGCTACTGGAGATTCGTGGTCTGGTCGCCTTGCTGCAATTTGAATGATTTAGAATATAGACTGAGGCATCGCCCCATCACCAGGCGGACCTTAACTAAGAGAGAGCTCTATGAATCCTGAGCGTTCTGAACGCATTGAAATCCCCGTATTGCCGTTGCGCGATGTGGTGGTTTATCCGCACATGGTAATTCCACTGTTTGTCGGGCGAGAAAAATCCATTCGTTGCCTGGAAGCGGCCATGGATCATGATAAAAAAATCATGCTGGTGGCGCAGAAAGAAGCCTCGACAGATGAGCCAGGTATCAATGACCTGTTCTCAGTGGGGACCGTGGCATCCATCCTGCAAATGCTGAAACTGCCAGACGGCACGGTAAAAGTGCTGGTTGAAGGGTTACAGCGTGCGCGTATTACCACGCTTTCTGACAACGGTGACCATTTCTCAGCCCAGGCTGAGTACCTGAATTCGCCAGCTATCGAAGAGCGCGAACAGGAAGTGTTGGTACGCACCGCAATTGGGCAGTTTGAAGGCTATATCAAACTGAACAAAAAAATCCCGCCAGAAGTGCTGACATCGTTGAACAGCATTGACGATCCTGCGCGTCTGGCAGACACCATCGCGGCCCACATGCCATTGAAACTGACTGACAAACAGTCCGTTCTTGAGATGTCTGATATTAACGAACGTCTTGAATATCTGATGGCCATGATGGAGTCAGAAATCGATCTGCTGCAGGTTGAGAAACGTATTCGCAACCGTGTTAAAAAGCAGATGGAAAAGAGCCAGCGTGAGTACTATCTGAATGAGCAAATGAAAGCGATTCAGAAAGAACTCGGCGAAATGGACGACGCTCCTGACGAAAATGAAGCGCTAAAACGCAAAATCGACGCGGCTAAAATGCCGAAAGAGGCGCGTGAAAAAACCGAAGCGGAACTGCAAAAACTGAAAATGATGTCGCCAATGTCTGCGGAAGCAACCGTAGTTCGTGGTTATATCGATTGGATGGTGCAGGTACCGTGGAATGCGCGCAGCAAAGTGAAAAAAGATCTGCGTCAGGCGCAGGAAGTCCTCGATACCGATCATTACGGCCTTGAGCGTGTGAAAGATCGTATCCTGGAATACCTCGCAGTCCAGAGCCGCGTTAACAAGCTCAAAGGGCCAATCTTGTGCCTGGTTGGGCCTCCAGGTGTAGGTAAAACCTCACTGGGTCAGTCCATCGCTCGTGCGACCGGGCGTAAATATGTGCGCATGGCTTTGGGTGGCGTACGTGACGAAGCTGAAATTCGTGGGCATCGTCGTACTTACATCGGTTCCATGCCGGGCAAATTGATTCAGAAAATGGCTAAAGTGGGCGTTAAAAACCCATTATTCCTGTTGGATGAAATCGATAAAATGTCCTCAGACATGCGTGGCGATCCGGCATCTGCACTTCTGGAAGTTCTTGATCCAGAACAGAACGTGGCGTTCAACGACCACTATCTGGAAGTAGATTACGATCTGAGCGACGTGATGTTTGTAGCAACGTCAAACTCCATGAACATTCCGGCACCGCTGCTGGATCGTATGGAAGTGATTCGTCTGTCCGGTTACACCGAAGACGAAAAACTGAACATTGCTAAACAGCATCTGTTGACCAAGCAAATCGAACGTAACGCATTGAAGAAAGGTGAGCTGACGGTTGAAGACAGCGCCATTAGCGGCATTATCCGTTATTACACCCGTGAAGCGGGTGTGCGTAGTCTGGAACGTGAAATCTCCAAACTATGCCGTAAAGCGGTTAAACAGCTGCTGCTGGATAAAACGCTCAAGCACATCACCATCAACGGCGATAACCTGAAAGATTTCCTTGGCGTGCAGCGCTTTGACTATGGCCGTGCAGAGAGCGAAAACCGTGTAGGGCAGGTAACAGGCCTTGCGTGGACCGAAGTAGGTGGTGATTTACTGACCATTGAAACCGCATGTGTGCCGGGCAAAGGCAAATTAACTTACACCGGTTCTTTGGGTGAAGTTATGCAGGAATCTATCCAGGCTGCGTTGACCGTGGTGCGTGCGCGTGCAGAGAAATTGGGCATTAATGCTGATTTCTACGAAAAACGCGACATCCACGTTCACGTACCGGAAGGTGCAACACCGAAAGATGGCCCAAGTGCGGGTATTGCGATGTGTACTGCGCTGGTATCTTGCCTGACAGGTAACCCTGTTCGTGCAGATGTGGCGATGACCGGTGAAATTACGCTGCGTGGTCAGGTTCTGCCAATCGGTGGTTTGAAAGAAAAACTGCTCGCGGCACACCGTGGTGGAATTAAAACTGTTCTGATTCCGGATGAAAATAAACGTGATCTGGAAGAGATTCCTGACAATGTTATCGCCGATCTGGATATCCATCCGGTGAAGCGCATCGAGGAAGTTTTGGCTCTTGCATTGCAAAACGAACCCTACGGAATGCAGGTTGTAACTGCAAAATAGTGACCTGACGCATATTCGGTCAATAAAATCAGAGCTGGCTGGTGAATTGTCACTTGCCAGCTTTTTTTTGTATCGCTACTTTAGACTGCTGGTGAGGCATGTCCTGAACAACGGGTGTTGTAAGGGCATGACAGGCCTGATATAACTGCTGCGCGGTCGCACTTTGAAGGATATCTGGTGCGATATAAATTATAAAGAGAGGAAGAGAAGAGTGAATAAATCTCAACTGATAGACAAAATTGCCGCAGGTGCTGATATTTCTAAAGCCGCGGCTGGACGTGCATTAGACGCTGTGATTGCTTCTGTTACCGAATCTCTGCAGTCCGGGGAAGACGTGGCACTGGTTGGCTTTGGAACTTTTGCTGTTCGTGAACGTGCTGCCCGTACTGGCCGTAACCCACAAACAGGTAAAGAAATCACCATCGCGGCTGCAAAAGTACCAGGCTTCCGTGCTGGTAAAGCGCTGAAAGAAGCTGTTAACTGATATATCGCGAGCCCTAACCTGCGTGATTCGGGTTGAATGATGACGGGGATATAGGGCAAGTCGAGTAAAGTTAGGTCAGGGCGCATCGTTAGATGTGCCTTTTTTTATGGCTGATGCCTAATTTTGCGCATGTTTGATGATTTGAACCCATTTTCTTGTCACAATACCCGCTTGCACACAGCGGCACAGCAGTACGCATATTCAGGGATGCCCATTTAGCGGCTGCGCTGGGTTTACCATTCACACTACAGTGGAGTGTTGTTACACCATGATGGACAATTTACGTACGGCGGCAAACAGCCTCGTAATCAAGATAATTTTCGGCATCATTATCGTGTCATTCATTTTGACTGGCGTGAGTGGCTACCTGATTGGCGGTAGTGCCAACTATGCCGCAAAAGTGAATGGTCAAGAAATCAGCCGTGGTCAGTTTGAAAACGCCGTTGCTAGCGAACGTAATCGTCAACAGCAGCAACTGGGCGAACAGTACTCTGTGCTGGCTGGCAACGAAGGCTACATTAAGCAGATGCGTCAGCAGGTGCTGTCACGCATGGTTGATGAAGCATTAATGGATCAATACGCCAAACACCTTGGCCTTGGTATCAGCGACGAACAAATCAAACAAGCCATCTTTAAAGAGCCGGCATTCCAGAACAACGGCAAGTTTGATAACGCGCGTTATACCTCCATCCTCAACAACATGGGCATGACACCCGATCAATACGCGCAGGCACTTCGCAATCAACTGACCACTCAGCAACTGATTAACGCCGTCGTTGGCACCGATTTCATGCTGACCGGTGAAACTGATGAGCTGGCAGCCCTGGTATCACAGCAGCGTGTCGTTCGTGAAGCCACAATTGATGTGAACGCACTGGCTGCAAAGCAAGAAGTTACCGAGCAGGAAATTAACTCCAGCTACGAGCAAAACAAAAACAACTACATCGCTCCTGAGCAATTCCGGGTCAGCTACATCATGCTTGATGCGGCGTCTCAGAAAGTGGAAGTCGCAGATGCTGATATCCAGTCGTACTACGACCAGCATCAGGACGAGTTCACTCAGCCTCAGCGTAATCGCTACAGCGTGATTCAGACCAAAACTGAAGCCGAAGCTAAAGCGGTGCTTGATGAGCTGAGCAAAGGTGCTGACTTTGCTGCACTGGCTAAAGAAAAATCTGCGGACATCATCTCTGCACGTAAGGGTGGTGACATGGGTTGGCTGGAGCCAGGCACTACACCGGACGAGCTGAAAAATGCAGGTCTGAAAGACAAAGGCCAGCTTTCTGGTGTGATCAAATCTTCTGTTGGTTTCCTGGTTGTCCGCCTCGACGACGTTCAGCCTGCGCAAACCAAACCGCTGTCTGAAGTAAAAGACGCGATTACGGCGAAAGTGAAGCAAGATAAAGCGGTTGATGCTTACTACGCGCTGCAACAGAAAGTAAGCGACGCGGCAAGCAACGATAACGAATCTCTGGCAAGTGCTGAAAAAGTCGCTGGCGTTAAAGCGGTTGAGACTGGCTGGTTCGGTCACGATAACTTACCGGCAGAGCTGAACTTCAAACCGGTTTCAGATGCTATTTTCAATGGTGCTCTGGTCGGTGCTAACGGTACGCCAGGAAGCAACTCTGACATCATTACCGTTGAGGGTGACCGTGCTTTCGTGGTGCGTGTAGCAGAACATAAAGCAGAAGCAATTAAACCGTTAGCTGAAGTTCGTGAGCAGGTTATCGCACAGGTTAAACACCAAAAAGCTGAGCAACAAGCGAAGCTGAATGCAGATAAAATCCTGAACGAACTGAAACTGGGTAAAGGCGACGAAGCGATGAAAGTTGCAGGTTTGAGCTTCGGTTCCGCAAAAACGCTGGCGCGTACTGGCCAGGACCCAATCAGCCAGGCTGCTTTCACTCTGCCATTACCAGCTAAAGACAAGCCTTCCTTCGGCGTGGCTAACGACATGCAGGGTAACGTTGTTCTGTTAGCGGTCGATGAAGTTAAACCCGGTGATATGCCAGCTGAGCAGAAAAAAGCAATGGTACAAGGTATCACCCAGAACAATGCCCAAATTGCTTTCGAAGCGTTGATGACCAATCTGCGCAAAGAAGCCAAAATCAAGATGGGCGACAGCATCGAACAGCAGTAACGTTCTTCGGCGTTGCTCGCACTCCAGTGCAACGCTCTGCAACATTCAAAGGCCGCTTTCGCGGCCTTTTCCACATTTGAAGATTGCCATTTGCCCCTGTTTTTCCCTCCCGTTAAGGTTAATTCGCTGTCAACACACAAGGAGGAACAGCATGAAAACAGGAATCAAAAGCGGAATGAAAGCAGTCTGCATTGCGGTAGCTCTTATCGGTGCCAGCGCGTGCTCTCTGGCTACAGCAGCACCGGCTGCCGTCAAAAATGAAGCGGCTCAGCAACAAAGCGATAAAACCCCAGCCGCACCTGTCACCACCGCGAAGCAAGGTGATGCCGACGATGGCGTAGTAAGTATTAACACTGCCAGTGCAGAAGCTATGGCGCAGGCGATGAATGGTGTGGGGCTGAAGAAAGCTCAGTCGATTGTGAGCTATCGTGAAGAGTACGGCCCATTTAAGGCGATTGAGCAATTACAGGAGGTGCCAGGGATTGGCAGCGCGTTAGTCGAACGCAATCTGTCTCGCATTAAGCTCTGACGGATTAGCCCCGTTACTCGCATACGTTAAAAAGTTTGCTATGCTAAATGACAGGTCATACCAGTTTGGTGTGGCCTGTTTACTTCACCTGATGACCAAAACTAAAAATAGGGTTTTAGCGCTATGCAAACACAAATCAAAGTTCGGGGTTACCATCTTGATTTCTATCAGCATGTTAACAATGCCCGCTACCTTGAGTTCCTTGAAGAAGCCCGTTGGGAAGGGCTGGAGAACGCAGCGGGTTTCCAATGGATGACGGCCCACAACATTGCGTTCATCGTGGTAAACATCAATATTAACTACCGCCGTCCGGCAGTGCTTGGTGATGTATTACGCATTGAAAGCTCCCTGCAACAACTCAATGGCAAAAGCGGTGTTTTAAGCCAGGTGGTTAAACTTGAGCCTGAAGGCGAGGTTGTGGCGGACGCGCTGCTGACATTCGTGTGTATCGATTTGAAAACTCAGAAGTCGGTGCCGCTGGAAGGAGAACTGCGCGAGAAGTTAGTGCAGATGATGGAATAACTGATGGGGCGTGGCAAAACCACGCCCGCTGAATTACTTCAGACCCGTTTTCTGCTTCATGGCGGCCATGACCGCAGATTTATCTGCCAGGTAATGGTTTAACCCGTTAGCCCGCAGGTTGCAGGCCGCACACTCACCGCAGCCATCCCCCTGAATGCCGTTGTAACAGGTCAGGGTTTGCTGGCGTACCAAATCCAGTTGCTGCCAGTAATCTGCCAGCGCCCAGGTTTCTGCTTTATCCAGCCACATCAGCGGCGTTTCAAAACGAATATCCCGCGCCATACCGAGGCTGACTGCATGATTGAGCGCTTTCACGAATTCATCGCGGCAATCCGGGTAACCTGAGAAATCAGTTTCGCAAACGCCGGTAATCACCGCTTCCGCTTCAACCTGATAGGCATAAATCGCGGTTAGCGTCAGGAACAGAATATTACGACCGGGTACGAAAGTGCTTGGAATGCCATTTTCTGTCGGATCGTAATTGGGCACCGGGATGCTGTCACGCGTCAGGCTGCTGACAGCCAGTTCGTTCAGCAAAGTGACATCGAGAACTTTATGCGCACGCGCGCCCAGTTTCAGAGCAAGCTCACGGGCAACGTCAATCTCAGCACGGTGGCGCTGGCCATAATCAAACGTCACACAGTGGACTTCATCATACTGTTGTAATGCCTGAATCAGGCAGGTTGTGGAGTCCTGGCCACCACTAAAGACGACAACTGCACGTTTCATGTGTAATCCTGTTAAACAACTAAAAATATATGGTAACGCGTGGGCGTATGGCTGCCCAGCTCCTTGACGCCATTGTTTTCAAACCATGGTCGGTGGCGGTAACCACGCCTGAGTAAAATCGAACCAACCCCAGGCGTTCAATTCAATGCCATTTACACCTGGCGGCGCACTAATCTGGTAACGGTAATTAAACAGTGGCGACACGATGGCATCGCGCATTAATGCGCTGAACACTTCTTGCAAACCTGTATTGCGGGCATTTTCGTCGGGGTGGATTTGCACGGTATCGAGTGTTGCCTGCAAATGGGTGTACTGGTTTTCAGTCAGAACCGCAGGCCACAGCACATCGCTGCGTAACCACTGCTCCAGCGTGTAGACCGGTGCCTCGCCAATTAACCGGTCGCCCATCATTAAATCAGCTTCAGCTAACGCATCACACCCGGTCCAGTTTTTCGCGTCGTGGAAGACTAGCGTTAATTCACAACCTAAGGCAGCAAGAGATGTTTTAAGCTGCTGGGCCATCACGTGCAATTCAACCGGCAAATGATAAAGCAGCGTCACTTGTGGCGGCAGAGCAACCGCGTCGCACTGAGTCCACTCGGGAATTTTCCAGCCGGGGATCATCTCAACGCTTGGCATAATCAGCGATTCATCGACGGGCAGGCTGGCGATCAACTGTTGCTGGTGGATTACCTGCATCAGAAAGCGCGCCTGCTCTGGTGACAAGTTGCTGTTTTGCTTCACTGCCAGATAACAAAAGCCGAGGCTGATGCTATTGCTGACAGGGCGAAGATGGACCAGTTCATCTTGTTGCCCAATGGCAATTTGCACCGGATGGCGGCAACTGGTGCCTAGTTCGGTGTCGAACAATTGTGGGGTAATCCAGTATTCCACTGCTTTGAGTAACGGATGGCCGAGATGGTAAGACTCAAAGCTCTCGATGCGTACCAGACTCTCTTTATAGCTGCTGATGCGAAATGGCCCGCAGCCGATTTGGTCATCTTCTGGGTGGGCCAGGCGGCTGCAATAACTCGCCAGCCGATGAGCCAGCCAGTAGTCGGGGCTATGCAGCACAAAACGGATGCATTGCGTATGGGCGAGCTCAATGCTTTTCACGCTGACAAACAGATGCCGCATTGTCGGAAGTGCCAGCAGCATCATTAAACGTTGCTGTAATTGCGTGCTTTCCACTGGCTCGCCGTTGTGCCAGTGAAGTGTGGAGCGAATAAAAAAGTTCCAGTTCAGGCCGTCTTCGGAGACTTCCCAATGATGAGCAAGGTCAGGTTGTGGGAGCGTGCCAGAGGAGGTGAATCGGGTGAGGCCAGCAAAGATTTGCCCAGCTAAATGCTGCTCGGCACGACCTGGCAGAAAACCCGGCTGCAAAGGTTCTAGCGGACGATAATAGGGAATACGTAGCGTCGGCGTATCATTTTGCCACTGCCCACCTAAAAATGGTTGCAGCAAATGGCGCAGTTGTTCCGGTGCGATCTGCGCCAGTTCGAGCGCATTCTGATGCTGTCCTTTGTGCAACACCTGTTCCATCATTCCTGAACGAACGCTTTCCGGCGTCACCAAAAATGTCAGGGTGCCGCGTTTCCCGCGCCCGGACTTCGCCTCCCAGGTTAACCACCCCGCATCCTGTAGCTGATTGAGCAACGTTCGCACATGGCGTTCACTGCAAAAACAGCGAGCGGCCAAATCCGCTACGGTGACGTGTTGAATTTCCCCCGCCGAGGGTTGCCACAAACGTTGAAATTGGTTGAGTCGATTGAGTAGTCGCATAGTTAAACCCGGAACAATTTTAAAAAAGTATTCACTATTAGTTCCGTATATACCAGGTGATACTGCCAGCTGTGTTTTAGTCGTCACAAATCGGGGTAAACATGGCTCGTCTGGCTGCATTTGATATGGATGGTACGTTGTTAATGCCCAATCATCTTTTGGGCGAAGAAACGGTGCGTACCCTAAACCGGTTGCGCGATGAACGCCAGATGACACTCGCATTTGCCACGGGTCGCCATGTGCTGGAAATGCGCCATGTCCTGAACAAACTCTCACTGGAAGCGTTTTTGATAACCGGCAACGGGACACGCATTCACTCAACGGAAGGCGAACTTCTGCACCGCCAGGATCTTGCAGCAGAGGCAGCGGAAACCGTGATTCACGGGCAGTGGGAAACCCAGGCTAGCCTGCACGTGTTTAATGACACCGGCTGGTTAACGGAATATGCAGTTGGGGAAATGCTCAACGCCCACGTTTACAGCGGCTTTAGCCCGAAAATTGTTGATGTAAAACGCATCCCTTCTGATGAAGTGACGAAGACCTGTTTCTGTGGCCCGCACGATGACCTGCTACGGCTGAAAGTTCAACTGGAAGAGGCGCTGGGTGACCGCGCGTTTCTCTGTTTCTCGGCGGTAGATTGCTTAGAAGTGTTACCGGTGGGCTGCAACAAAGGCTCGGCGCTGAAGGTATTAAGTCAGCATCTTGGCCTGACGATGAAAGATTGTATGGCATTTGGCGACGCGATGAACGACCGCGAAATGCTCTCAAGCGTGGGTCATGGATTAATCATGGGCAACGCGATGGCACAACTGAAAGCAGATTTACCGCATTTACCTGTTATTGGTCATTGCCAAAAACAGGCCGTTTCTCATTATTTGACTCATTGGCTTGATACACCAAACCTCACTTATTCCCCCGAATGATAAGGCATTAAGCCAGCCGGGCATTAGCCCGGCTTTTTTTTCGTTATTGCCTGAATAATTCGTCACTGATCCCCTGTCGACAAATTCTCGCTGAGATAATCCAGTTGCTCATTTAACCACGCATTAACGATAGCTGTTGAGGCTTTACTGGCATCGCTGGCGGTGAATTTTCGCTCTGTTTGTAGCCACTCCATCGTCGCTTTACGTGCCGGATCTATCGCGATAAGTAGCTGTTCACGTTGCACCTTTGGCCAGCTTTTGTCATCCCATTCGCTAATTCTCTTCTCAGGGGATTCCTGCGATTGACCTTCAATTGGCTTAAGGAAATCGGTGGGTGAGAGCGTTGCACGCAGCCGGAGTATCGCCCAATCCGCATAGCTGGCATAACGAATGGTACCCGAATTTGGGTACGCAGCACTCATGACTGGATCGAGGATTTTATTAAGCTGCTTCCACGCAGGTAGTTCAAAAAGATTGCCTTGCGGTGGGCAGATAGGGGCCTGGCTATCGCGAGAGGAACCCCATAATGCCCCAAAAGCGCGATAAGCCGCATCGCCCTGGCGGCTAAAAACAAAGCAATGAACATCAGGGCGGGGAGGGACTTCATCATACCTGCCCTGCTCAATGGTCATGCGCAGAAAGGTCAGTACGGCAACGTTCTTGCTGGTTTTAGGATCGTTCTCAATATCTTTCAGCAATGAGGCTGCAAAGTCGTTCTGTTTATTTAACGCGGTGACCGCAACCTGGTGGCGTTGTTTCGCTTCTTCCGCCGTGACGCCACTGGTGGGTTCAAAACGATTGAGGTAGACCAGCCATGCGGAGGCAAGCGGGCCACGATACTGCTTCAACTGATAAGCGGCATTTGCCGGATCGGCAGGAATACTGGCAATAATCGCGTCGAGTTGAGTTTCCGCCTGTTGCGTTGTTGCTTGTAGACTGGATTTACGCTGGTTAAACAGGTTTTCCAGGCAAGCCGCATCGGCGTTACACGCATCGCGTTCTTTTAGCCAGCTACGCTGGTTTTTGCGTAACTCACTTGCCCCTTCATCAGACAGGTTCGCCATTGCCGTTTGGTATTTTTCATTGAGAGTACTGTCGAGCTGGCTCAGTGTTTCGTTATCACAAATAGCGTGTTCGATGTCCGTTGTCGCTTTGCTGCAATCGAACGAGGCCGCATGTGTTGAATGAACCACGAAGAAGCCTGCCAGGCTGAGACTCAGTAACAAACGCCGGTCAACTAACCGGCGTGGAAAGCGAAGAGAAGCGTGAATATGCACAGTGAGTTCCTTTCAGTGTCCTTTTTGGGGAGAACAATAATACCTCACTTCTCGCCTGTGGATTCTATTGTGCAGCCACCTGTTTGTGAATTTCAGCCATCCACGGCGCAACATCGCCGATGTTCGCCTTCACCCAATCCGCGTTGTAATAGGTTTCCAGATAACGTTCACCGCTGTCACAAAGCAACGTCACAATAGAACCGGTGCGCCCTTCATCACGCATCCGTGCGGCAAGCTGCAACACACCCCACATATTGGTGCCGGTCGATGCGCCGACTTTACGGCCCAGTATCGTTTCCAGCCATTGCATCGTGGCAATACTGGCCGCATCAGGGACACGCATCATTTCGTCGATAACATCCGGGATGAACGATGGCTCGCAGCGTGGGCGGCCAATCCCTTCAATTTTACTGCCGATAGCACTGCGCAGGCTGCAATCGCGGTTCTGCCAATAATCCATGAACACTGAATTTTGCGGGTCGACAACCGCCAGTTGCGTCGGATACCCCAGGTAGCGCAAATAACGGCCAATCGTTGCGGAAGTGCCGCCGGTACCGGCGCTCATCACAATATACTCAGGCACTGGATTAGGCTCATGTTCCATCTGGCGGAAAACACTGTCGGCAATGTTGTTATTGCCACGCCAGTCGGTGGCGCGTTCGGCGTAAGTAAACTGATCCATATAATGGCCGTTCAGTTCGCGAGCCAGCGTTTCAGAAGCCGCGTAAATTTCGCAGGCGTTTTCCACGAAATGGCAGCGGCCACCATAAAACTCAATTTGTTCAACCTTACGTTTCGCCGTGTAGGCGGGCATCACGGCGATAAAAGGCAGCCCTAACAAACGGGCAAAATAGGCCTCTGAAACAGCGGTAGAACCGGAAGACGCCTCAATGATGGTGGTGCCTTCTTTAATCCAGCCGTTACACAAACCATATAAAAACAGCGAACGGGCAAGACGATGTTTCAGGCTACCTGTTGGATGCGTACTTTCATCTTTCAGATACAGCTGAATACCGGGAAAACCAGGCAGCGCCAGGCGAATTAAATGTGTATCGGCGGAACGTTGGTAATCGGCGTTAATTTCGCTTATTGCGTGGTTTACCCAGATGCTGGTCATGTTGTTGTCCGTATGAATTTTCGTTTGTCTATTTGTGCCTAGAGTAATGCAAAAATGAGATAAAAAAGTTGCCTTTTAGCCTGTCAGGAACGTTCAATGGAGAAAAAATTTCTCCCGGAGGTCGCCATGTTAGATAAAATTGACCGCAAGCTGCTATCCTTGCTGCAAAAAGACTGCACCCTCTCTTTGCAGGCACTCGCTGATGCCGTTAATCTGACTACCACACCCTGCTGGAAACGCCTGAAACGGCTGGAAGACGACGGCATCATCCGCGCCAAAGTTGCGTTATTAGACCCGGAAAAACTCGGCCTCGGTCTGACAGCATTTGTGTTGATAAAAACCCAACACCACAGCAGTGAGTGGTACTGCAAATTTGTTTCTGTCGTGGAGCAGATGCCTGAAGTGCTCGGTTTCTGGCGCATGGCGGGGGAGTACGACTACCTGATGCGTGTACAGGTAGAAGACATGAAACGGTACGATGATTTTTACAAACGGCTGGTGAATGGTATTCCTGGTTTAACCGACGTGACTTCGAGTTTTGCCATGGAACAGATAAAATACACCACGGCCTTGCCACTGGAACGCTAAGTTAGGTTCTCCGGCCTCAATAGCATTTCACTAGTATTTCTCAGGAATTTGACTGCGTGCGATTATTTGCTCAATTAAGCTGGTACTTCACCCGCGAATGGCGACGCTATCTCGGGGCTGTCGCCTTGCTTATTATCATTGCTATCTTGCAACTTGTGCCGCCAAAACTGGTGGGCGTAATTGTCGATGGTGTGACTCAACAGCGCCTTTCTGGCAGCGACGTGCTGATGTGGATTGGCGTGATACTGGTTATCGCGGTGATCGTCTACATCCTACGTTACGTCTGGCGCGTGCTGTTGTTCGGGGCAAGCTACCAGCTTGCCGTTGAATTGCGCGAAGATTATTACCGCCAGTTGAGCCGCCATCATCCCGAGTTTTATCTACGTCACCGCACCGGTGACTTAATGGCACGCGCGACAAACGATGTTGATCGCGTGGTTTTTGCTGCAGGTGAAGGCGTGTTAACGCTGGTGGATTCGCTGGTGATGGGCTGCGCGGTATTAATCGTGATGTCGACGCAAATCAGCTGGGAGTTGACGCTGCTCGCGCTGTTACCTATGCCAGTTATGGCGCTGGTCATCAAACGTTATGGCGACCAATTACATCAACGCTTCAAACTCGCCCAGGCCGCATTCTCAACGCTAAATGACCGCACGCAGGAAAGTTTATCCAGCATCCGCATGATTAAAGCCTTTGGTCTTGAAGACCGCCAATCCGCGCTGTTTGCCGCTGAAGCCAAAGATGCTGGCGAGAAAAACATGAAAGTGGCGCGGGTGGATGCGCGCTTTGATCCGACGATTTATATCACCATCGGCACCGCAAACCTGCTGGCGATCGGCGGCGGCAGTTGGATGGTGATTCAGGGTTCGCTCACCCTTGGGCAACTCACCAGCTTTGTGATGTACCTCGGCCTGATGATTTGGCCGATGCTGGCGCTGGCGTGGATGTTCAATATTGTTGAGCGCGGCAGTGCGGCGTACAGCCGAATTCGCAGCATGCTCTCCGAAGCGCCGTCAGTCACCGATGGCGCCAAAGAAGCGCCAGCCGGTCGCGGTACAGTTGAAGCGAATATTCAGGCGTTCCACTATCCGCAAACCGCACGCCCGACACTTGAAAATGTCTCCTTCACCTTAAAACCAGGCGAAATGTTGGGGTTATGTGGCCCAACGGGCGCCGGGAAAAGTACCATTCTGTCCTTGCTCCAGCGTCATTTTGAGATCGACCAGGGTGAGATTTGTTTCCATGGTATTCCGCTGGTGCAGATGCAGCTCGACTCCTGGCGTAGCCGTCTGGCGGTGGTCAATCAGACACCATTCTTGTTCTCTGACACGGTGGCCAGCAATATTGCTTTGGGCAAACCGGGCGCCACGCAGCAGGAAATTGAACATGTTGCCAGGCTTGCCAGCGTTCATGACGATATTCTGCGTTTACCACAAGGTTACGAAACTGAAGTCGGTGAGCGTGGCGTGATGCTATCCGGCGGCCAGAAACAGCGTATTTCTATCGCTCGTGCATTATTGCTTGATGCAGAAATCTTGATCCTCGACGACGCGCTTTCTGCCGTTGACGGGCGTACCGAGCACCAAATCCTGCATAACCTGCGCCAGTGGGGCGAAAACCGCACCGTTATTATTAGCGCGCACCGTCTGTCGGCTTTGACCGAAGCCAGTGAAATCCTCGTGATGCAGCACGGGCATGTTGCCCAACGCGGCAATCACGATGTGCTGGTAGGGAAGTCTGGTTGGTATCGCGACATGTATCGTTATCAACAACTGGAAGCGGCGCTGGATGATGCGCCAGAAACGACGGTAGACGAGGAACCTGCCAATGCGTAAATCCATACAGCAATGGCCAACCATCAAACGCCTGCTGGCATATGGCTCACCGTGGCGTAAACCGCTCGCAGGGGCGGTAGTGATGTTGTGGATTGCGGCGGCTGCCGAAGTCAGCGGCCCGATTTTAGTGAGTTATTTTATTGATAACATGGTGTCTGAGCATCGCATGCCGATTGCGGCGGCAGCGGGGCTAGGAACAGCCTACCTGTTGCTGTCAATTTCGGCGGCGACGCTGCATTACTGGCAGGCTTTATTATTTAACCAGGCCGCTGTTGGCGTAGTACAAAAGCTGCGTACTGACGTGATGGATGCCGCATTGCGCCAGCCACTGAGTACCTTTGATACCCAGCCGGTTGGGCAATTAATTTCCCGTGTTACCAACGACACCGAAGTCATTCGCGATCTCTACGTGACGGTCGTTGCGACAGTATTGCGCAGTGCCGCACTGATTGGCGCGATGCTGGTGGCGATGTTCAGCCTCGACTGGCGCATGGCGTCGGTGGCGGTCTGCATCTTCCCGGCGGTGATCATCGTGATGTTTATCTACCAGCGTTACAGCACACCGATTGTGCGCCGGGTGCGTAGCTATCTGGCGGATATCAACGATGGCTTTAACGAAGTGATTAACGGGATGAGCGTCATCCAGCAGTTCCGCCAACAGGCAAGATTTGGCGAGCGGATGGGGGCGGCGAGCCGTTCGCACTATTTAGCGCGGATGCAAACCTTGCGCCTCGATGGTTTTTTATTACGACCGTTGTTGAGCCTGTTTTCCGCAATGGTGCTGTGCGGCTTGCTGATGCTGTTCGGTTTCACCTCAGTTGGCACCATTGAAGTTGGCGTGTTATACGCGTTTATCAACTATTTGGGGCGTCTTAACGAGCCGCTGATTGAACTCACCACGCAACAATCGATGCTGCAACAGGCAGTGGTGGCAGGTGAACGCGTGTTCGAATTAATGGACGGTAAGCGCCAGGATTACGGCAACGATACTCGCCCGCTGGAAAGCGGCCATATCGAGGTGGATAACGTCTCTTTCGCCTATCGCGGTGACCGTCTGGTATTGCAGGATATTCACCTTGATGTCCCGGCGCGTAGTTTTGTGGCGCTGGTGGGACATACCGGAAGTGGGAAAAGTACCCTCGCAAACTTGTTGATGGGCTATTACCCGCTGACCAACGGTGAAATTCGTCTTGATGGCCGCCCTCTGGATACGCTGAGCCATAGTGTGCTGCGCCAGGGTGTAGCGATGGTGCAACAAGATCCGGTGGTACTGGCGGACTCTTTCTTTGCTAACGTCACGCTAGGGCGCGACATCAGCGAAGCGGCGGTCTGGCAAGCGCTGGAAACGGTGCAACTGGCAGAACTGGCTCGCACCATGAGTGATGGCATCTACACGCGGTTGGGCGAGCAGGGCAATAACTTGTCTGTTGGTCAGAAGCAATTACTGGCTCTGGCACGCGTGCTGGTGGATGCACCGCAGATTTTGATCCTCGATGAAGCAACAGCAAATATCGACTCCGGCACCGAGCAGGCCATTCAACATGCGCTGGCCGCGGTGCGTGAGCACACCACGCTGGTGGTGATTGCTCACCGTTTATCGACCATTACCGATGCCGATACCATTCTGGTGTTGCACCGTGGGCAGGCTGTTGAACGTGGTACGCACAGTGAATTGCTGGCAGCACAGGGCCGTTACTGGCAGATGTACCAGCTGCAACTGGCAGGTGAAGAATTAGCCGCGGCAACTCGCGAAGAGCCTGCCACCGCTTGATGCACCAAAAGCACGCATAAATCCAATGGGCATCTCCATTGGTGCAGAAGCGAAACGCACCATGCACTGAAATGGTGCGTTTTTATTACCTAAGAACTTTCTTAATCCCAGTCATCGTTATTCCTTCCCCATCAACCCTTATTCGGCGCGGCTTAACGCGCTGAAAAAACCTGTGTTTCATTTTTGGCATGGCCTTTGCTTTATGTAATCAGTGTTGCAAGGGCAATTACCCAATTCTGACTGGAGGGGATCTATGAAGCTGGTTACCGTGGTGATCAAACCGTTCAAACTCGAAGATGTACGCGAAGCGCTGTCTTCAATCGGTATTCAAGGGCTGACTGTTACCGAGGTTAAAGGCTTTGGCCGCCAGAAAGGTCACGCAGAGTTGTACCGCGGTGCTGAGTACAGCGTCAATTTCCTGCCTAAAGTGAAAATTGATGTGGCAATTGCCGATGATCAACTTGATGAAGTGATTGATGTCATTAGCAAAGCTGCCTACACCGGCAAGATTGGCGATGGCAAAATTTTTGTTGCTGAACTGCAACGCGTCATCCGCATTCGTACCGGCGAAGCCGACGAAGCTGCACTGTAATCGTCTTGCCACTCGTGAAAGGGATGGAAAAAATGAAGAAATTAGCCTCTATCTTAGGCGTTGTAGCCCTGGCACTTGCGCCATCAATCGCGCTTGCGGCACCCGCTGTGGCCGATAAAGCAGACAACGCCTTTATGATGATTAGCACCGCATTGGTGCTGTTTATGACAATACCTGGGCTGGCGCTGTTTTACGGTGGCCTGATTCGCTCCAAAAACGTGCTGTCGATGCTGACTCAGATAACGGTCACGTTTGCGCTGGTTTGTGTGCTGTGGGTGGTTTATGGCTATACCCTGGCCTTTGGCTCCGGTGGCAGCTTCTTTGGTAACTTCGACTGGGTATTGCTGAAGAATATTCAGCTCACCGCGTTGATGGGCTCTTTCTACCAATATATTCATGTGGCGTTCCAGGGTTCCTTCGCCTGTATCACCGTGGGCCTAATTGTTGGCGCGCTGGCTGAACGTATTCGCTTCTCAGCGGTGCTGATTTTCGTCGTGATTTGGCTGACGCTCTCTTATGTGCCGATTGCCCATATGGTGTGGGGTGGTGGCTTACTGGCAACACACGGTGCAATGGACTTCGCGGGTGGTACTGTCGTCCATATCAATGCCGCGGTTGCGGGCCTGGTAGGTGCTTACCTGATTGGCAAACGTGTTGGCTACGGTAAAGAAGCGTTCAAACCGCACAACTTACCGATGGTGTTTACCGGTACTGCGATCCTCTACTTCGGCTGGTTTGGCTTCAACGCCGGTTCGGCAAGTGCTGCAAACGAAATCGCCGCTCTGGCCTTTGTGAATACGGTTGTTGCAACTGCCGCTGCCGTCCTCGGCTGGGTATTTGGTGAGTGGGCATTGCGTGGCAAACCTTCTCTGCTGGGCGCGTGTTCCGGTGCCATTGCAGGTCTGGTCGGTATCACTCCAGCGTGTGGTTATGTTGGCGTCGGCGGTGCACTGATTATCGGTATCGTAGCGGGTCTGGCCGGTTTGTGGGGTGTGACGCTGCTGAAAAAATGGCTGCGTGTCGATGACCCTTGTGATGTGTTCGGTGTCCACGGCGTGTGCGGTATCGTAGGTTGCATCATGACCGGTATCTTTGCCGCAACTTCACTGGGTGGTGTGGGCTATGCACAAGGCGTGACCATGGGCCATCAAATCCTGGTGCAACTGGAAAGTATCGGTGTGACGATTGTCTGGTCTGCGGTAGTCGCGTTCATTGGCTTCAAAGTGGCTGACCTGACAGTTGGTCTGCGTGTACCAGAAGAACATGAGCGTGAAGGCCTGGATGTGAACAGCCACGGCGAGAATGCTTACAACGCATAAATGATTTCCCCCTCACCCTGGCCCTCTCCCCAGGGAGAGGGGATAACCGGTGTTTTCTCTGACTTTCTCCCTCTCCTCAGAGAGAGGGGATAACCGATGTTTTCTCTGACTTTCTCCCTCTCCTCAGAGAGAGGGGATAACCGGTGTTTTCTCTGACCTTCTCCCTCTCCTGGGGGAGAGGGTCGGGGTGAGGGCGAGCCAATCTTAACCTCGCTTACGCATAACCCCCTCTTGCACCGTAGACGCCACCAGCACGCCATCGCGTGAATAGAATTCGCCTCTAACAAAACCGCGCGCACTAGAAGCCGAAGTACTCTCAACGCTGTAGAGCAGCCAGTCATTCATATCGAACGGGCGGTGGAACCACATCGAATGATCGATTGTCGCCACCTGCATGCCCGGCTCCAGGAAACCGACGCCGTGAGGCTGAAGGGCGACGGGCAGGAAGTTAAAATCAGAGGCGTAACCCAGCAAGTACTGATGGACGTGTAACTCGGTTGGCATTTTCCCGTTGGCACGCATCCACACCTGGCGTACCGGCTCATCGACATGCCCTTGCATCGGGTTGTGGAACACTACCGGGCGGATCTCCAGCGGTTTTTCACAGAGAAACTTCTCTTTCAGGCTCTGAGGCAGCAGCTTTTCAAACGCCATGGCGATTTCTGTTTCTGACTTCAGGTTTTCCGGCGCAGGGGCTCCAGGCATAGCTTTTTGATGTTCAAAACCGGGTTCTGGCGCCTGGAAAGAGGCGGTCATATAGAAAATGGGTTTGCCATTTTGAATCGCCGCCACGCGACGAGCTCTGAAACTATTGCCATCACGCAGGGTTTCGACGTCATAAACAATCGGCTTTTGGCTATCGCCGGGACGCAGAAAATAACTGTGGAATGAATGCACCAGACGTTCAGCTGGCACGGTTTCTTTGGCGGCATACAACGCCTGGCCAACAACTTGCCCACCGAATACCTGACGTAAACCTAAGTCCTCGCTCTGGCCACGAAAAATACCTTCTTCAATCTTTTCCAGATTGAGTAATGCCAACAAATTGCTGAGCGCCTGACTCATAAAAGGTCCTCAATGGAATTAACAAAAATCGCGCAATTGGCCTGATTATAACAGGTTTCCTGTAATCGCCACTCAGTGGCCCGACCTGACGAAATGTCTTAGTTTTCAGAAAAAGTCAGAAGTTTGTGCCACACTTAGCATGATAAGTATATTTAACCACTCATTACTCGTGGGCCTGAAGCCTGCTGGTGCGTTGATAAAAGGAGAACAAATCAATGAAACTTGTGCACACGTTAAGTGGTTTAGCCATGGCAGTTGCGTTGACGGGATGCGCGCATAACAAAAGTGCTGACATCCCAACGCCAGCCCCAGCTGCGACGACTTCGTCAGCGGCGGCATTAGCACAATCTGATATTCAACAGCCGAATGTATCGGGGACAGTCTGGATTCGTCAGCGTATTGCGCTTCCGCCGGATGCGGTGCTAACGGTGACATTGTCTGACGCATCTTTGGCAGATGCTCCGTCAAGAGTGCTGTCGCAAAGAGCGGTCCGTACTGAAGGGAAGCAATCACCTTTCAGTTTTGTGTTGCCGTTTAACCCAGCGGATATTCAGCCTAACGCTCGCATCATCTTGAGTGCGGCGATCACCGTAAACAATCAGCTGATGTTTATCACCGATACCATTCAGCCGGTCATTAACAACGGTGGGACCAAAGCAGACCTGACCCTGGTGCCCGTTCAGCAAACGGCGGTTCCAGTCCAGGATAACGGTGGTGCGGTATCGACCGTTCCTGCGCCAACGCAGTACTGATACTAAGCACATAAGCGCCTCTGCGGAGGCGCTTGACGCTGATATCGTAGGTCGGATAAGCGCAGCGTCATCCGACACAACTGGCTAATCCCCTCACGGAGGCGCTAATTAATAATTCCAGCGATAACGTTCCATCTCAATTTTCCCGTCCCCAGACACCATAATCCCTTCTGATAGCAAAGCTTGCCGCTGGCGCTGTAGATCCGGGCCGGTCAGCGAAATCGTGCCATGACGATTCACGACGCGATGCCACGGTAATTTACTGCCTTCAGGTAAGCGCTTGAGAACACCTCCGACTTGTCGTGCGGCACGCGGTGAACCCGCCAGGCGCGCCACATCGCCATATGTGGTGACGCAACCTTCAGGAATAGCGGCAATAATCTGATAAACACGCTGCGGGAATGAATCGTTGTTATCCATAGCAAACTCCAAATCAGGATGCCGGTAAGGATAATCGTCGTGTACTAAACTAGAAAGAAAAACTGGGGGTGCGCAAGAAAGCAACACCTGACCGCTCCTTGCTTGCAATTGCCGGGGGCAACATGGATAATGCGCCAGCGCGTTAGGTAACTAGCGCTCTCAATGGGGGCCCTGTTGGTTCTCCCGCAACACTAATTTGTGAATTCGGTCAGGTCCGGAAGGAAGCAGCCGCAGCAGATGACGTGTGTGCCGGGATGTAGCTGGCAGGGCCCCCACCCAATTCTGGGGTCTGCTAAACCACCGTTCTTCTTAGATATTCACTACCTGTTTGCGCAACACTCTCCCAAATCGGTTTTAATCGTTCCAGCGCGATGCGCATTTCCGTGGTTTCTAACGTAAACGGCATTCTTAAATAGCGTTCAAATGCGCCATCAATGCCAAAACGTGGCCCTGCGCCAATGCGGATGCCTTGCGATTCTGCACTTGCGGCAAACACCGTCGCCAATGGTTTTGGCAACTCAATCCACCACGATAATCCCCCTTGTGGCACCACGGTCAGTTTCCAGTCGGGAAACAGTTCTTTAATGGCTGCACCGCAGGCATCTCTGCGCTGGCGTAAAATTTCACGGCGTTGGGGTAAAAAGTTTTCAGCGTCGTTAAACAGGTTAATCGCGGCAAGTTGCTCAAGGATTGGCGAGCCTAAATCCAGCGAATCGCGGATTTGTATCAGCGAAGCAATGATGCGTGTACTGGCGCGTATCCAGCCGAGGCGCAAACCACCCCAGAAGCTTTTTCCGGCGGAACCTAGCGTAATCACCCGGTCGGCATCATCAAAAGCGGCCAGTGGTGGCGGTGGTGGGGCGTCGTACCACAGGTCGGCCATGGTTTCATCGACCACTATTGTGGTGCGTGTTCGGGCGGCAATATCAGCGATGGTTGCACGAGTTGTGGCATCCATACAGCAGCCGACAGGATTATGAAAATCGGCCAGCAAGTAGGCCAGCCGTGGCGAAGTTTGTGCAATGGTGGCTGCCATTCCTTCAGTGTCCCAACCTTGTTGTGTCAGGCTAACGGGAACAGCACGGCATGACGCTCCTTTAATGGCGGCGAGTGCCATCGGGTAAGTAGGCTGGTCGATGACCACGCGGTCGCCAGGGCCGGTTAACAAACGTAAGATCAAGCCAAAACCACTCAGCGCACCGTTGACGATCATAATCTGATCGGCGTCAGTTGGCAGCCCGCGGGCGGCATAGCGTTGCGCGATAATCTCACGCAGTTCAGGCAAACCCTGCTGGTTATAACCGGTCGTCGCTAAATGTTCTGGCAAGGCAATCAGTGCCTGAGCATAGGCCTGATGAATTTCTGGCCCGGCAGTGAGTGCTGCAGTGGAAAGATCTAATGTGGTCGCCCGGCCAGGAAGAGGAGAGACGGTTTGCCGCCCTTCCGGCAGCATGGTGACAGAACCTGAACCTTGTCGGCTTGCCAGATAACCTTCATCCCGCAACTGAGCCAGCGCGGTGGCGACCGTGGTGCGGCTAATACCGAGTGCGGCTGCCAGTTCTCGCTCGCCAGGCAGGCGGCAATCGAGCGGCAAGCGTCCATCCAGAATCAGCAACCGTAGCCCATCCGCCAGTTGGCGATAAACCGGGGAGCGCGGTAAATCCTGTTGCCAGTTTCCCAGCAATTTTGTCAGCGATGATGAACCGGTTCTGCGCTGTGTCATAGCAATCCACTTTGTATTAACTGGACCTTAATATCAGATCCATTTTGCGTGAAAGTAAAGCCACAAAAGATTTCTGAGGAGAAGATAATGATCGCTCGTCGCTTGCTGCAACTGTATACCGGCCTGGTGCTATACGGTGTTTCTACCGCCATGTTTGTGCGAGCCAATTTAGGGGCCGATCCATGGAATGTGTTCCACCTTGGTGTGGCGCGGATCTTCTCTCTTAATATTGGCATGGTGATGATTGTGGTCGGCGCGTTGGTGCTGCTGCTGTGGATCCCGTTGCGCCAAAAACCTGGGCTTGGGACCATCAGCAACGTGATTGTGTTGGGGTTGGCCGCTGACGCCGCGTTAGCCTTAATGCCGCCGCTTGAATCGCTGGTGGCGCGCAGTATTTTGCTGTTGGTAGCGATACTGGTGAATGCGATTGCCACGGGGATGTACATCGGCGCTGGGTTTGGTTCAGGGCCACGAGATGGCTTAATGACCGGGATTAACGCGCGAACGGGTTGGTCGGTGCGCAGTGTACGCACCGCCATCGAATTGACGGTTTTACTGGCGGGATGGTTGATGGGCGGCACATTTGGCGTCGGGACGGTGTTATACGCGCTGGCGATTGGCCCATTAATTCAACTCTGTTTGCCGTGGTTTCGTATTCATATTCAACGGGAGAAAAAACTGGTTGAACCGACAATAGTACCCTAATGTTGAAACCTAAAACCGACAGTTTGAGGTCACGATGCACAACACGGTCATTAGCAAAGCGGCGGCACATTTTAGTAGCTATCAGTTAGCAGAAATTTTATCTCACTGTTTTGAAGGGTATTTAGTCCCTTTCACCATTGACGGCAAGGCCTTTGCCTCGCGTTTTGCCGCTGAAGATATGAGCCTCAATGATAGCCGTGTGTGGATGCAAAACGATGAGCCGAAAGCGTTGGCGATCATCAGTCGCCGTGGCCAATCCTGTCGCCTCGCCGCATTTGCTATTCGCCCTGAACTGCGTGGGCAGGGGTTTGGCAGGCAATTCATGCAGCAATTAATTGATGAAGCGAAAGCGCGTGGCGACCGCAACATGTGGCTGGAAGTCATCGTCGGTAACGACAGTGGGCTGGCACTGTATGAGCGTATGGGATTTGTGCGTCAGAATACGTTCGTCGGATTTTACGCTACAAGCCCGGCGCGCTTTATTGCCACCAACGAATTAACTGAAGTCGATCCTCTGATGGTTGCCAAAAAAATGATGGCCGATACGCACCTGCGTTTGCCGTGGTTAAGCGGGGGGGAGACGCTGTTTAAATTACCCGGCCAGGCATTTTCGCTGCAAGATGCCGCTTACGCCATGGTAGTGACGGCGCCATACCTCAGGTTACGAATGCTGTATGTTGATCCGGCTGCGCGAGGCAAAGGGCTGGCGAAAAAGCTGCTGATGTTATTGCGTGAGCGCTTCCCAGGTATTGCAACTGCAGCGGCTATCCCTGAACAAATGTCTCCTCTTTTCCTGAGCTGCGGCTACCGTCAAGACCCCATTACGCAATATGAAATGCTACTCAAACTCTGAGTAAGCAGTTTTCATTCTCAACGACTAAACTTATCAATCGCAATCATCACGGGTGGAAAACATCTACCCGTCTTCACCACACCGTGGAGGTTCACCATGCATTATGTTGATGGTTTCGTTGTTGCTGTACCGGCAGCAAATAAAGATGCGTATAAGCAAATGGCCGCGAAAGCGGCGCCGCTATTCAAAGAGTTTGGTGCGTTACGCGTAGTAGAATGTTGGGCTGACGATGTGCCCGATGGCAAACTCACTGATTTTCGTATGGCGGTGAAAGCTGAAGAGAAAGAAGAAGTGGTTTTCAGCTGGATTGAATATCCTTCCAAAGAAGTTCGCGATCAAGCAAATGCCAAAATGATGTCTGACCCACGGATGAAAGAGTTTGGTGAGTCAATGCCATTTGATGGCAAGCGCATGATATATGGTGGCTTTGCACCACTGCTTGACGAGTAAAAAAGGGTGGATGACGCCAGGCCAGGTAGCCTGATCTGGCGTCAAGAGCGCTTCGTTGCCCTGGCGTGATAGTTCGCCACCCAGGCAATAAACTCCTCTTTCGGCAGCGCTCTACTGTACAACCAACCTTGCCCGTACTGCACACCCTGCTGGCGTAACCACGAGGCCTGAGCGGGGGTTTCAATACCTTCGGCCACCATTAAAACCCCCAGAGTATTGGCCATTTCAATGATATGTGGCGTGACGTTTTTATATTCCAGCGCATCGACAAACGACTTATCTATTTTAATGATATCGACATCGAGATCCTGCAAATAACTGAGACTCGAGTAACCAGTACCGAAATCATCAATATAAATGGCATGGCCCGCTTTGCGATATTGCGCAAGAATCGGTGCTGTCACTTTCGGATCGGCAAAACCCCGCTCGGTAATTTCAAGTGCAATTTGCTCTGGTTTAACGGAATAACGACTTAGATAAGGGGTAATGACTTCAAGAATATGTAGACTTCTTGCGTCGCGCACGCCCAGATTAACCGAAATATGGTGGTCTGGGTTTTGGCTAAGCCACTCGCCAAGCTCGAGGAAAATAAGCTCAATGACTTGTTCAGTTAATTGCGTGACCAGCCCGGTTTGTTCCGCCAGCGGAATAAACGCATCAGGATTCAGCATTGAACCATCTTGCTGCTTCCAGCGAATTAATGCTTCAGCACCAACGCTTTCACCGCTTTGAAGATGGACAATAGGTTGATATACCACGCTAATTTCACGGTTTTTAATGGCGTCCATCAAGCGGTTACGTGGTGATAATAACCGGCGCAGAACACGAATTAAGAATGTACCCGCAAGAAGACTAATCACTAAACCGACGGGTAGCCAAATCAATAGTTGCTCATACCAAACCGTATTCAGCGGCTCCAGTGAAGCCCAGGCCACCATGGCCAGGCCAGTTTCTGGATTGCGACGGATAACATAAAAATCGTTCTCGCTTTGAAATTCCTCTACACCTTGTTTCAGCGGTTCACGCCACGCGTCTGGAATATAGTGACTATTGCTGGCAATTATTCTCTGTTTAGCCAGACCGACCATGGCAATATTTAGCGTGTATTTACCAAATGGTAGTACGTCAATAAAGGACATCGGGTCAACTAAGGCAACATGAGAGAACTTGCCAATATAGATCATCTTGCGTTTAAAGCCTGGCAGCGGTGGCGTGGTATACCATGCATTAAAGCCATAACTACCAGAATGTTCGGGTTTACCCAGGGTTTCACCGTGGCTGAATAACTCCAGCGAACTACACAGAAGATGGTCATCCTTTTGAAATATCACTTCTTGCACATAGCGATATTCAAGGGCGATGCGATGCATGGCCTCCGCATGAGCCGGAGAGCAGGTATTGTCTTTATTGAGGTTAATATCATCAACAGCAGCAACAGCCTGCTCGATAACATTGCCGGTGCGGTACAAGGCGTGATCGGCAAACTCTCCCAGTTCGTTATGAAAAACTTGCTCGGCATTACGATGAGCAAGATAAATGCTTAACAAAATAGGCAGCAAAACCGCCAAAATAAGTATGCCACTGACCAGGCTAATAAGCTTTCGGGATGTCATTCTTTTAGACCCCGTGAGAAATTTCGTTTTTATAATGGTTTTTCATAGAAGAGGTTAGTCTATCTCACATGAATGAGGGATGTTATGTTTTCATGCTGAGTGGGCATGGAGTCTTGAGATGCGAGCATCTGGTGAGCATAAAATGAAGAAAAAAGAGTTTGTTATTCAGGATTTGTTGAGCAAGATTTATCAACATAATGATTCACAGCGACGCAAATTACCCCCTGAACGCCAGCTTGCCATGGAATATGATGTTTCGCGTTTTACTATTCGCAAAGCGCTGGAAAAACTGGTGAGTATTGGGGTCGTGGAAATTGTCCAGGGATCTGGAATTTGGATTAACCCACAGGCCCGTAATAACCCGCTGGTCTATAACTCCATCACCGAAAAGCGTTTTGATCAGATGGCGTTTCGCATGGTGAATCTGCATAAGAAATTACCTAATCGCGAAGAGCAGCAAGTTTTTGGTGTGGGTGAAAATGACTACATCTGGCAGTTTTGCCGCTTGCGATATGTCGATAATCAAAAGGTACAAATCGAGATTTCGCGTATGCCGGTACAGGATTTCCCTGATTTAAACCAGCAAGTGATTGAACGCTCGATTCAACAATATGTGCTGAGCAAGGGGTTGCGAATTTCTCACCTGCTAACCAGTTATCAGGCGGTGGCGGTTAGCAAAGAACAGGCGGCCTTACTGGAATGTAAAAAAGGTATCCCGGCGATGCACATCATCAACCGGGGCATTCTGGAAGGGGGGTGCGTTTTTGAAATCAGCGACATCATCGACATCAACTATTCCTGCACCTACGTCATCCCCTATAACCATGACAATTTAGCGTATCGGCAGGGCACTCAAGGCGTGTGAATCGCCCCATTAGGCAAGCGACTTTGCGTCCACTCGTGTGGGCGATATTCCACCGGGAAGGCTTCCGCTTTTTGTTGATCGAAACCGACGCCAATGCCCGGCTTTTCAAGCGGATAAATATAACCGCGCTCTGCAACTGGCGCGCCGGGGAACACCGCTTCGGTATTCGGTTTATTCGGAATAAATTCCTGAATCGCCGCATTGTGCAGGTGAATATTTAAATGGGTATTCACCGCCACGCCGATTGGCGTCATGTCAGATGGGCCATGCCAGGCCAGACGCACACCAAATGCCTGGCAAAGAATGGCGAGTTTCAACGCTGGAGTTATCCCGCCAATTTGTGAAACGTGGCAGCGAATAAAATCGATGCGCCGATTCACAATCAAATCATGCCATTCAGCCGGGTTATTAAACAATTCGCCCATTGCCAGCGGCACTGATGAATGCGCGCGGACTTGCTCTAACCAGGCACTTTGTTGCGGTGGCAGAATATCTTCGATAAACCACGGTTGATAAGGCTCAAGCGCTTTTGCCAGCTGCACCGCTTGCTGCGGGAATAAACGTTCATGCACATCGTGAAGAATATGGAACTGGTTGCCGTACTTCTCGCGCAGCGCTTTGAACATCGCCACGGTATTCGCCATGTATTCGTCCTGATCGTAATAGGCGCCAGGCGTTGGCTCACGAGTGGCATGCAAACCTTGCGGCGTGCCACCGTAGAAACCTAACTGGCAGCGAATGTAGCGGTAACCTTGCGCCAGCAGTTTGTCCACTTCCAGATACAACCCTTCCAGGGTTTCACTGGCGGCGTGGCTGTAAGCGGCGATAGCGTCTTTCGATTTTCCGCCCAGCAATTGGTATAGCGGCATTCCGGCAAGCTGGCCTTTGATATCCCAAAGTGCCATATCCACACCGGCAATAGCGTTGTTGATGACCGGGCCGTTACGCCAGTAAGCGTTGACGGTCATCATCTGCCATAAGTCTTCGATATTATTGGCATCGCGCCCGATAAGCAGTGGTTTGAGGTATTCATCGACCATGGTTTTCACGGCCAGCGGGCGTTGCTGGAAGGTGGCACAGCCGTGGCCGGTCACACCCTTATTGGTGGTAACTCGCACTGTGACCAGGTTGTGACGGTCGGGGCGGGTAATAAAACATTCGATATTTTCAATAATGGTTGGCTGCACAAGATGACTCCGCAATGCGTTTTAAATACGTACATTGGCTTTTCAGGTTTAAGGCTTCTGCTTTTTACTATCACCCTATTTTTGACTGCGGGTAAATCATTTTTTTTGCTTATTTTTATTGGTCAGGAAAAGGTGTCAGGTGAACATAAAAACCGTACCAATTTGTCTCTTTAGGTGGTTTCATGGCTTTTGTATAGGCTAATTGTGATGTTGTTCAAAGTTTATTGGTTTGTTTTAGTGGTTGCGATTCCCTACCATCATGGGCATTCAACACATAACAATAAGCAATTTTTTGGGGAGTGACAGATGGGGACCCGTGATGCCATTAATAATATTATTCACCTGATTGGTGGGGCGGATAATATTAGTAAAGCCTGGCACTGTATGACGCGCTTGCGCTTCTCTCTGATTGACGAGAATAAAATTGATCAGTCCGGGATTAAAAAAATCCCTGGTGTTTTAGGGGCGCAGATTCAGAGCGATCAATTCCAGATAATTATTGGCCCGCAGGTCAACAGTTGGTATGAACAACTGACCCACGAGCTTGGCTCCACTCCTGAACAAACTTCACCAACCCACGCGAAGAAAGCGCGAAAAAGCCTGGTGTCAATGTTTATGGATACCGTGTCGGGCGTGTTTGGCCCGATTGTTCCCGCCATTGCCGGTGCCGGGATGATTAAAGGCCTGCTGGCGGGTTTGATTGCCTTGAAAGTGGTTTCGGCGAAAAGCGACACGGTGATCGTTATCGATTTAATCGCCAGTGGCGTGTTCTACTTTTTACCGTTCTTTTTGGCCATCTCCGCGGCGCGAATCTTCAAGACCAATGAATACCTGGCTGCGGCTGTCGCGGCATGCTTTATGTATCCATCGCTGATTGAAGCCGCCAAAGCACTGGCGGGCCACGCACCTGATGCGGTCGGTGCGTTTTACTTCCTGAATGTGATCCCCGTTTCGGTGTTCAACTACGCCTCAAGCGTGATTCCGGTGATTTTTTCGGTTCTGGCATTAAGTTACATCCATCGCTGGGTGGATAAAATCATGCCGGATGTGCTGAAAACGGTGTTTACCCCGACGCTCACCCTGTTCCTTGCGGCGTTAGTGGCGCTGGTGGTGATTGGGCCGCTGGGGATTTATCTTGGCAAAGGGTTGGCGTGGTTTATTGAAGGGCTATTTGGGGTGTCGGCGAGCTTTGCCGGATTAGTCGTAGGGGCGATTCGTCCGGTGGCTATTCTGACCGGTATGCACCACGCCATGACGCCAATCGCACTGCAAAACTTTACCGATCGCGGCTACGACATGCTGATGCCAATGATGTTCATGGCCAATATGGCGATTGCCGGTTCCACGTTTGCCATCTGGAAGCAGAGCAAATCCCGTGAAGAACGTGCAGTGGTTCTGCCAGCGGCAATTTCCGCGCTGCTGGGTATCACTGAACCGGCACTGTTTGGTGTACTGACTCGCTACAAGAAAGCGTTTATTGCCGCCACGGTTGCCAGCTCCCTCGCTTCGGCATTCATTGCTTTCTTCGGTGTGCGTTTGTATGGCTATATTTTGTCGAGCATTTTCAGTTTGCCGGCGTACATCGGCCCGTACTTTATCTTTGCGTTGATGGGCGTGGCGCTGGCATTGGGACTGTCGTTTACGCTGACAACTTTACTGGTGCGCGAGAAGAACTGAAAACAGGCGCTTATCCGACCTATGTGTCTTGTCGGTCGGATAAGCGTTAGCGTCATCCGACGCTTTACCGCCGGTGCGCGAGACGGCGCACCAGGCGGTCACCAATACTTTGTACAAGCTGTACCATCACCACTAAAATCACCACCGTGCCGACCATCACCTGGTCGTTAAAACGCTGGTAACCGTAACGAATCGCCAGATCTCCCAGACCGCCACCGCCAATCACACCTGCCATCGAGGAAAAGCCAATCAGCATCACCACGGTGAGCGTAATCCCCGCCAGAATGGCCGGTAGCGCTTCGGGTAGCAGCACTTTGCCGACGATATGCCAGACATTTCCACCCATCGACAAAATGGCTTCAATACGGCCTTTATCGACTTCATCCAGGGCGTTTTCCACTACTCGGGCAAAAAATGGAAACGCACCAATGGTGATGGGAACCACCGCTGCCGTGCTGCCCAACGTAGTGCCGATGATAATGCGGGTGAATGGGATTAAGGCAATCAACAGCACAATGAACGGCAGTGAACGCCCAACATTCACCACGCTGCCAATAACCTGATTCAAAACCGGTGCCGGTAGCACGCCGTCACGACGGGTGAGAAACAGCAACACGCCCAGCGGCAAACCGATAATCACGGTGAAAAGCGCGGCAAGGCCGACCATATATAACGTATCGAGCGTGCCATCGAGCAATAAAGGCCACAAATCTTCCCAGGCTAGGCGACTTCGCATAACACTCTCCCTGACACTCCAATACGGCGTAAAAATGCTTGTTCCGCAGCGTCGCCAGGTAATAGCGCCTGGCGCAGGCGGGAATAGGGGGTTGCCAGCAATTCAGATAACGAACCGCTTTCCACTAATTTGCCGTTTTCCAGTAGTGCCGCGTGATCGCATATTGCTTTCACCACTTCCAGTTGATGGGTAATCAGCACAATCGTGACGCCCAGTTTACGGTTGATATCCATCAGCAGCGCCAGTACGGAAGTGGTGGTTTCGCTATCTAATGCGCTGGTGGCTTCATCACAAAGCAGCACATCAGGATGCGCGGCCAGGGCACGAGCGATGCCTACGCGCTGCTTCTGCCCGCCGGAAAGCTGCGACGGAAAAGCCTGGGCTTTATCGCTCAGCCCAACTAATTCAAGCAACTCGATAATGCGTTTCTGGCGCACCTCACGCGGTTGCCCGGCGATTTCCAGCGGTACGGCAATGTTGTCCGCGACATTACGCGCATGAATCAGGTTGAAGTGCTGGAATACCATTCCGGTACGCTGGCGATGGGTGCGCAATTCGCGGTTATTGAGCGTGGTAATGTCCACGCCCTGCATCAGAATACGGCCCGAAGTGGGCCGCTCCAGTAAATTGAGACAGCGGATCAAGGTGCTTTTCCCCGCGCCACTGCGCCCGAGAATGCCGTAGATTGCACCGTCTGGCACAGTCAGCGAGACATCATCCAGTGCCGGTTGGCCTCCTCCGGCATACACTTTGCTCAGCCGCTCAACGGTAATCATGATTGCGGAGTAGCGACAGGGATGACTGAGCCATTGAACTGTTTGCGAATAAAGTCAGCAACTTGTGGGGATTGCAGATCTTTCGCCAGCTCTTTGATGCGCGGATCGTTAGCCAGATTTGGGTTGGTAACCAGAATATTGGCGTAAGGATTATGCGTGGCGCTTTCCAGACCCAGTGCGTCTTTCGACGGCGTTAACCCGGCTTCCAGCGCGTAGTTGCCATTAATCACCGCCAGATCAACATCATCGAGCGAACGCGGCAGTTGCGGGGCTTCGATCTCGACGATCTTCAGCTTCTTCGGATTACTGGCGATATCACGCGGTGTGGCCTGGTTTTGCGCGGCATCTTTAAATTCCGGCTTCAGCGTAATCAGCCCTTTGTCCTGTAACAAATAGAGTGCGCGACTCAAGTTGGTGACGTTGTTCGGCAGGGCAATGGTGGCGTTTTCCGGCACCGACTTCAGGTCTTTATATTTGTGTGAATAGATACCGAGCGGCTCGATATGCACGGTTGCGGCGACGGTGAATTTTTTACCCAGCGCTTTTTCCTGATCGCGCAAATAAGGAACGTGCTGGAAATAGTTGGCATCCACATCCCCGTTTGCCAGCAATTCGTTGGCATTCACACCGTTACTCAACTCAACCACTTTGAGTTTTAAATTCGGATCGAGCTTCTGCACAAAAGCGAGGATCTCGGCATGCGGTACTGCGTCAGCGGCGATGCGCAAAGTTTCTGCTGCGTGAGCGCTGAAGGCCAGAGTCAAAGACAGCGCGATCCCTGCCAGTTTAAAAGAGGCATTTTTCATGGTGTTTTCCTTTAAGGTTTAAGCGATGAGTTCACTGCTGTTACGCAAGACATCCGGGTAATAACGTTCCGCCACGTCGGGATGCGACCGCAGGCGACCTTTGAGATAATTCCAGCCGACATCGCGCAGCAACGGGTTGTCTGGGTCACTTTCTGGCCCATGAGCTTGTTGAGCGAGTTCGGGTGGCAGAGCATAAACGGGCACGACAGCGTCTAACTGCGCGCCGAGGAAAAAGGCAATCGACTGACGTTCCAGCCCAGGTAATGGGGAAACCACCCGATGAACCGTGGCGCGTAAATAGCCGTTGGTTGCCAGTTCCAGCAACTCGCCGATGTTCACCACAAAACTGCCTGGCAATGGGGCGGCATCTATCCAGTTATCTGGTGAGACTTCGACCTGCAAACCTTGCTGCTGGTCCTGCAACAGGAAGCTCAGGAAGCCTGAATCTTTATGCGCACCGACACCCTGATTGCCTTCCGTTGCTTGTTGGCCTGGATAACGAATCAGTTTGATGTGTTCGTTGGGTTGATGGCCGTACAGGTTATCGAAACTGTTGGCCGGCAGTTGTAACGCCTGCGCAAAAGTACGCAGCAGCTTGAGTGCCACCGCCGTCATTTCACGCTGAAATTGCAACAGGGTAGGTTTTAGAGAAGGCAACGATTCTGGCCACAAATTTGGGCCTTGTAAGCGCAGCCAGCCTGGCTGATCTTCATGAATTGCCAGCGCCGGGCGTTCTGCGCCGATATCAAACTGTTCGCGCCAGTCCGGTTTGCCACGAGTTAATTCGCTGGCAGCACGGTTGTAACCACGAAAATGAGGGGAGTGGATCATCGCCACTTTTTGTTTTTCAGCTGCGGGCAAAGCGAAAAACTGCTGCGCTTCATCCTGGACAGCCTGTTGCAATTCTGGGCTGATGCCGTGATTGATCAGGTAGAAGAAACCGATGTCACGCGCGGCATGGCGCAGTTGTTCAAGAAATGCGGCTCGATCTGTCGCGGTGCCGTTAAGGGCCAGGAGATCGAGTATTGGCAAGGCCTGGGTCGTTGTGTTGCTCATAATGAACTCCGCGTAAGACAAATGTTTTCCCGACAAACTCTGATTTTTTGTCCCAACAATAATTTTCACAACGACAGCGCTGATTCATGGTTTAACCCTTCTGACTGAGGTGGAGTACATGGAAATTACATTGCCGTAAGCGCGTCGTGCCGCCCAATATTGTTATCTTCTAAGTTATGGCTGTGCCGGGTTCTAAGCTTTTGCGAAATTCAGCAATGCCAACAAAACAGAGTTGCATTCTTTTTATTCGTCATTTATTGTTATGTTATAACATAATTTATTAGGCGTAGATTTATGCAGGTTTTGAATTCATTACGCAGCGCAAAGCAGCGTCATCCGGATTGCCAGATTGTGAAACGCAAAGGACGGCTGTATGTGATTTGCAAAAGTAATCCGCGTTTTAAAGCGGTGCAGGGCGGGAAAAAACGGCGTTAAAACAAGGGGCTTTGGCCCCTTTCTTTCTTAATGAGAGGGTTACGAACGCCCAAGAGAGAAGATATCGTAAAAAGAGAGTTCGCCTTTTGTGGCAACCATTTTATGCAGTAAAGATTTTTGTTGTTCGTCAACACCAGGGGAATGCAGGATTTTATCAATCAATGTCGACGGGACATTGCGCGTGTTGTACCACTCGCCGTTGTAACAAACGCGTAAATCCAGTACATCGATATCGTCGTAGCGATAACGGGGGTTCACATCAAAAAAGAAGAAACCATTAAGTAGCGCAAATAGCACCACCAGTAACCAGACCGAGCCTGCCAGAGTATCTGATTCCAGCATCACCCACAGTGTGGCAAACCAGCCTATCCACATGCCGATAAACAACCCCGGGTGTTTGCGAATGAAGCTGATGCTAAAACGCGGACGGTTATCGCGTTTTTCTTCGGCATTAAGTTGCTCGATAGTATCGGTGAGCAGGCGCTGAATTTCGGTCATGATGAGCCTTCTGAACGGAAACGTTACGGGCAGAGAACTGTTATTTTAAGAAGCCCTGTACGGGTAAAAAAGTAACAGTTATGCCAAAAAAAACCATAACAGTTAGTGGCCGATGACGGGAACCGTTTTAATCACTCGTGCCGGGTTTCCTGCAACCACTGAGTTGGCTGGAATGTCTTTCGTGACGACAGAACCCGAGCCAATCACCACGTTATCACCGATGGTGACACCGGGATTGATGACCGCACGTCCGCCAATCCAGACGTTATCACCAATCGTAACGGGTTTGCCAAACTCAACGCCACTGTTGCGTGTTTCAGCATCCAGCGGGTGTGTTGCAGTATAGATATGAACGCCTGGCGCCAACATGCAGTTTTCGCCAATGTGAACCGGGCAAACATCGAGAATGACGCAGTCAAAATTGGCGTAGAAGTTTTTGCCGAGAAAAATATTGTAACCATAGTCACAGCGAAACGTTGGCTCAATATAAGCATTCAGACTTTGGCCCAACAGTTGTTCAAGCAATTGTGCACGCACAGCTTGTTCATCGGGTTCGGTGTGATTAAAACGGTAAATCAAATGACGCGCTTTAATACTATCGTCACGAAGTTGTGGGTCACCAGGGCGATAAAGCTCGCCGGCAATCATTTTCTGTTTCTCTTCACTCATCGCGATGCCTCAATTAAATAGACAGAACAGCGGTTACCGTAAGCGATGAGGTTGTTATTGATGAAAATGTTGTTTCTTTTTGTGATTTTAATCACATTGCAAAGCTGGTAATCAACAATCACTAACAATGAACCGCGACTGACGCATTCAGCAGTTAACTGTTTAAACCATGAACCTAATAACAATTACGAGGTATTAGCGGATAAATGTCCATACAGAGGGTGGTATTTTATCGTAAAGCTTATTCATGGTGAGTTCAGCAAGTCGGTGGTCGGCAGCTGAATAAAATACCGCCAATTCATTATCTGATAATTCGTATTTATTTTTTTCAATTACACGTTCTAAGGTCTCAATTGTTTGGCAGCGTCGCAGACGCATCAAATAATCAGTCTTAGTTAATGGTTTAGTAGTCATGAAATCACCTTATACATCTTGTAATATTTTTAAAAGGAGAGGCTTACAGGGTTAGCGCGGCTCTCTGTGACGAAACATCGGAATAATCGATTCCCGGACTTACGCCATTTCTGCAAATCGTGTGCATTGATGCCGTAGTTGCTGAACAGCATAAAGGTATCGTCCAAATATTCGTCAATTTGTTCAATCAATTTACTCTCATCATCATACTTAATTTTGTAATTAAGTGCGAAGGCAGCTATGTGCTCAATCAATTCATTCAACTGCAAGTTAATGGCCGAAGTAGGATCATTAACCCAACCATGATTACTCTCGCCAAGGTTGGTAAGGCAGTCATGATACAGGTTTTCGCAGAGAAATTTAAGCTGCGCAATATCATGCCGTTTTGGTGAGTATTCGTCCATAATGCAGCCCCTTTTATCGAAGAAAATTGATAAACACTACGCGTTGGGGTGGACACACCTGGATGAGGTGGGGATCAATAACAACGATTATTCCATATACTTTCACTATAAATCAATCTGCAGTAGATTTCCTTTCACTATTACGAAAAATTACATTTGTAGCAAATGTGTTTACCCTAACGTAATGTTTATAAAGAGTTTCACGTTTTTTAAAAGCAATGTCTTATAAATTATCCTAAAAGGGTACTTAAGAAAACAGTTTGCTTTCAACAGGTTAATCTCCTGTTGCTGTAATAGCTCGCGGGCAGGTGTAAATAAAAAATCGACTAGGAATGTTCCTAATAAATAAGTATGAATCCGTATTTACAAATTCACCAGTCAGTTTGGGAAATATTTTGTCATGATATTCGAATGAAACATCTCCTGAACGGCAACACTTTGAAACCTACTCAGGGCCAGAGTCAGCATTTTCGATATTTAATAATATAGCAAATGAGGATGGGGCACAGATATAAAAAAGGCCGCTTGCGCGGCCTTGTACTTGCAGTCTAAGACTTACTTGTGGTGCTCAACCGGGTGAGCGTGCTCGAGGTCTTCAGTCTTACGGCTGAAGCGACGGCGTACTACCACGAAGAACACAGGTACGAAGAAGATAGCCAGAACAGTTGCAGTCACCATCCCGCCCATTACACCAGTACCTACGGCGTTCTGCGCACCGGAACCTGCACCGGAGCTGATGACCAGCGGCATTACCCCGAGGATAAACGCCAGTGATGTCATCAGAATTGGACGCAGACGCATACGCACCGCTTCAAGCGTAGCTTCAATCAAGCCTTTGCCTTCTTTCTCCATCAAGTCTTTGGCGAATTCTACGATAAGTATCGCGTTCTTCGCCGACAAACCAATGGTTGTCAGCAGGCCTACCTGGAAGTATACGTCGTTAGTCAGCCCACGTAATGTGGCGGCCAGCAGTGCACCGACAACACCCAATGGAACAACCAGCATGACCGAGAACGGAATTGACCAGCTCTCATACAGTGCTGCCAGACACAGGAATACCACTATCAAGGAAATCGCATACAGGGCAGGGGCCTGGTTACCAGACAAACGCTCCTGATAAGACATACCCGTCCAGTCGTAGCCGATACCGGTTGGCAATTTGCTCGCCAGTTCTTCCATCATGTTCATCGCTTCACCGGTACTCTTACCTGGCGCCGCCTGACCAAGGATTTCCATGGAAGGCAAGCCATTGTAACGTTCCAGACGTGGTGAACCGTATTCCCAGTGCGCGGTAGAGAACGCAGAGAACGGTACCATCTGGCCGGTAGAACCGCGCACATACCAGTCGTTGATATCGCTTGGTAGCATACGGAATGGAGCATCAGCCATCAGGTAAACTTTCTTCACACGACCACGGTCGATGAAGTCGTTTACGTAACTACCGCCCCATGCAGCACCCAGAGTGGTGTTGATGTCGCTGATAGAAACGCCCAATGCTTGCGCTTTTTCCTGGTCGATATCGACTTTAAACTGCGGCGTATCTTCCAGACCGTTTGGACGCACGCCCACTAACAGGTCTGAGTGTTTAGCGACTTCACCAAACAACTGGTTACGCGCCTGAGTCAGTTTTTCGTGTCCAAGGTTCGCCTGGTCAATCAACTGGAAGTCGAAGCCCGTTGCGGTACCCAGTTCTACGATCGCTGGCAGGTTAAATGCGAACACGATGGCATCTTTGATTTTCGAGAATTGGGCACTGGCGCGAGCAGCAATCGCCGGAACCTTGTTCTCTTCACCAGGGCGCTCATCCCAATCTTTCAAGGAAACGAATGCCAGACCGGTGTTCTGCCCCTGGCCTGAGAAGCCAAAGCCGTTAACGGTAAATACCGAGTTAACGTTGTCTTTCTCTTTTTCGAGGTAATACTTGCTCACCTCATCAAGAACGGCTTGGGTACGTTCTTGTGTCGCACCTGCAGGCAACTGAGCCATAGTCAGGAATACGCCCTGGTCTTCTTCTGGCAAGAAGGAACTTGGCAGACGAACAAACAGGAACGCCATACCCACCACAATCAGCAGATACAACACCAGGTAACGACCGGTGCTACGCAAGATGTTACCGACACTGTCGGTATAATGATGCGTGCTCTTATCGAACATGTTGTTAAACCAGCCGAAGAAGCCTTTCTTCGCATGGCTTTCACCTTTAGCGACCGGCTTGAGCAAAGTGGCGCAGAGTGCTGGTGTCAGAATCAGTGCTACCAGTACAGAAAGCACCATTGCCGATACGATGGTAATGGAGAACTGACGATAGATTGCCCCTGTAGAACCGCCGAAGAATGCCATCGGTATAAATACCGCTGACAGAACCATCGCGATCCCGACCAGAGCGCCCTGAATCTGCTCCATCGATTTGCGTGTGGCTTCTTTCGGTGGCAACCCTTCTTCCACCATCACACGCTCAACGTTTTCTACTACCACGATGGCGTCATCAACCAACAGGCCTATCGCAAGCACCATCCCGAACATCGTTAGGGTGTTTATCGAATAGCCAAAGATGGAAAGGATAGCGAACGTCCCCAGCAGTACCACCGGCACGGCAATCGTTGGAATCAATGTGGCGCGGAAGTTCTGTAAGAACAGATACATTACCAGGAACACCAGCACGATGGCTTCAACGAGAGTTTTGACTACCTCTTTGATAGAGATTTTAACGAATGGCGTGGTGTCATACGGATAAACCACTTTTAGGCCAGCCGGGAAAAATGGCTGCAGTTTTGCCACAGTGGCACGTACCGCATCAGCTGTATCCAGTGCGTTAGCACCGGTTGCCAGTTTGATACCTAAACCAGAAGCCGGTTGGCCGTTGTAACGTGCAACAACGTTATAGTTCTCGCCGCCCAACTCAACTTTTGCCACATCTTTGAGCAGAACTCGTGAGCCATCTTGATTCACTTTCAGCAGAATTTTGCTGAACTCATCGGCAGATTTCAAACGGGTCTGAGCAATGATAGAGGCGTTAAGTTGCTGACCTTTAACCGGTGGCGTACCACCTAACTGACCTGCTGCTACCTGGGCGTTCTGCGCTTTAATAGCATTGATAATATCGACCGGCGTGAGTTGGTAGTTGTTCAGTTTGTTCGGATCCATCCAGATACGCATCGCGTACTGAGCACCAAACAGCTGAACATCACCGACACCACGAGTACGGCTGATAGGGTCTTTAATGGTTGCGCCAACGTAGTCCGAAATATCTTCCTGGGTCATGGAGCCATCGGTGTTGATCAAACCGAGAACCATCAGGAAGTTACTGGAAGACTTCTCAACGCTAACACCTTGTTGCTGTACTTCTTGAGGAAGTAGCGGCATCGCAAGTTGCAGTTTGTTCTGAACCTGTACCTGGGCGATATCCGCGTCAGTACCAGAATCAAAGGTAATGGTGATGGTGACAGAACCAGAGGAATCACTGGAAGAGGACATGTACAGCAGGTTGTCGATACCGTTCATGTTCTGTTCGATAACCTGTGTCACGGTATCCTGTACCGTCTTCGCATCTGCACCTGGATAGTTTGCTGAGATCGAAATCGCCGGTGGCGCAATGGTTGGATATTGCGCGATAGGCAATTTCATGATCGCAAGCCCGCCCGCCAACATAATAATGATGGCGATTACCCAGGCAAAAATCGGGCGATCGATAAAAAACTTAGCCATGTCTTAACGTCTCCTGTTTAAGTTAAGACTTCGTTTGTTCAGACTGAGTGCCAGCGGCTGCTTGATTCTGACCTTTATCATCTGCCGCTACTTCCTGCGCTTTCACCTGAACACCGGGTTTCACTTTTTGCAAACCGGTCACAATTACGCGATCGCCATCCTTCAACCCACTGGTAACCAGCCATTTATCGCCGATAGCCTGAGCTGCTGTGATATCGCGAACTTCTACTTTGTCATCTTTGCCAATGACCAGGGCGGAAGCATCACCACGCGGTGTACGAGTGACACCTTGTTGCGGAACGAGCAGTGCGTTTGGATTAGTACCTTCTTCCAGTTGTGCGCGGACAAACATGCCCGGAAGCAGCGTTTTATCTGGGTTAGGGAAGATGGCACGCAGAGTGATAGAGCCGGTGCTCTGGTCAACTGTCACATCAGAAAACTCTAAAGAGCCTTCTTGCGGGAATGTAATACCGTCGTTAGTGACTAATTTGACTTTCGCTTTACCGTTTTCTTGTTTCAGTTTGCCGTCAGCTAACTCTTGCTTAAGGCGCAAGAAATCGTTGCTGGACTGGGTGACATCCACGTAGATAGGATCAAGCTGTTGGACGGTCGCCATAGCGGTGGCCTGGGCTCCCGTTACCAGCGCGCCTTCAGTAACAGAAGACTTACCGATGCGACCACTAATTGGTGAAGTCACTTTGGTATAAGCCAGGTTAATGCGTGCAGATTCAACAGCGGCTTTAGCAGCAACAACTGCCGCATTTGCCTGTTGAGAATCGGCAAGAGCGGTGTCGTAGTCTTGTTGACTGATGTACTTAGTACCCAAAAGCTTCGCATAACGTTTCAGCGTCAGCTGAGCAATATTTGCACTCGCCTGTGCTTTCGCGAGGTCGCCTTTGGCGCTGTCATATGCGGCCTGATAGGTGGCCGGGTCAATTTGGTACAGCGACACACCAGCCTGAATTTCACTTCCCTCTACGAAGTTACGTTTCAGAATGATGCCACTGACTTGCGGGCGAACTTCTGCAATACGATAAGCACTTGTACGGCCTGGAAGCTCTGTGGTTATCTGCAAAGGAGCACTTTTTAGCGTGACGACACCCACTTCAGGGGTATGCGGCGCACTCTTTTGTGTATCTTTGTCATTACATCCTGTAAGCACTAAGCTGCCTGAAAGCATCAGAACGGCCGCCAGAGGCGTAAACCCTCTGTTTTTGTTCATATGTAAACCTCGAGTGTCCGATTTCAAAGTTGTTCAATGGATCAAATGTCCACAAACCCATTGCTGCGTTTATATTATCGTCGTGCTATGGTACATACATTCACAAATGTATGTAAATCTAACCACCTTACTTTCACCCACTTATGGCACGAAAAACCAAACAACAAGCTCTTGAGACTCGTCAGCATCTTCTTGATGTGGCAATCCGCTTGTTTTCTCAACACGGTGTTTCATCAACTTCGCTGGCAGATATTGCTAAAGCGGCAGGCGTCACCCGTGGTGCAATTTATTGGCATTTCAAAAATAAGTCGGATTTGTTTAATGAAATCTGGGAGCTAACTGAATCCAGTATTGGTGATTTAGAGACTGAGTATCAGGCAAAATTTCCTGACGATCCACTTTCTGTTGTAAGAGAGTTATTAATTTACATATTACAAGCAACTGTCACTGAAGAACGTCGTCGTTTAATGACGGAAATCATCTTCCATAAATGTGAATTTGTTGGAGAACTTGCGGTATTACAACAGGCCAGACGCAAACTTCATCTCGAAGGAAACGAAAGAATCGAGAGCAGTTTGCAGCGTTGTATTGATGCAGAAATGTTGCCAAAGGGTTTACGTATCCCTGTCGCGGTTATTCTGATGCGCAGTTATATCACTGGCCTCATCGAAAATTGGCTGGTTGCGCCAGATAGCTTTGATCTCCACGGCCAGGCCGAAGACTACATCGCTATTTTGATAGAAATGTTTCAGACCTGCCCAACCCTGAGAAATACTCCACACTAAAAATATGCTTATTAGGGCAATTCCGAAGCGAGTTGACCAAGGATTTTTTGACAAGACGTGCTAATCTGAGCGCTCGTATTTCGTCTTTAACTCGCCATCCTTTCGGCCTGTTCTCAAACACTGTCAAACTATGCCGCAACTCTTGTGTTCACTGTATTCGCGTCGCTTATCTGCACGGTTTTTACTTATCGCTTTTATGAGCCTGTTTTGCCTGCTGGCGCAGCCAGTTTGGGCGAAAAATAACAGCAGCGATCTCCCGAGCCGCGATGAAATTCAAAACCAGCTAACTGCGCTTAATAAGCAAAAGACGCTGTCACCTAATGACAAACTCACCCAGCAAGATCTCAATGAAACACTTGAGGTGTTGGACAAAATTGACCGGGTCAAGGATGAAGCGGCAAAACTGCATCAGCAGATCACTGAAGCACCAAAAACGCTGCGCAAAGCCACCGATGCTTTAAATGAGATAAAGAATCAGCGAGATAACCAGGCTAATGAAGAGGCCGAAATTGAAGCGCTGAACTTACGCCAGCTCGAATCTCGCCTGAATGATTTGATGACGGATTTACAGAATTCACAGAGCGATTTAGCCACCTGGAACAGCCAACTGATTTCGCTGCAAACGCAGCCAGAACGTGTGCAGAATGCGATGATGGCCGCGTCGGCGCAACTCGAAACCATCCGGAACCGGCTGAATGGTGTCGCACCCGGTGCAGCAGAATTACGCCCCAGCCAGCAAACCTTATTACTGGCGCAGCAGGCGTTACTGAATGCGCAACTCGACCAGCAACGTGACAGCCTGAAAGGCAACACGCTGTTGCAAGATACCCTGCAAAAACAACGTGATTACACCAACGCCCATATCAACCAGATGGAACACACGCTGCAGCTGTTACAAAAGGCAGTCAGCAGCAAGCGTCTGACGCTAACCCAGCAGACCGCGCAAGAAGCCATCGACTCCGAAGACACGGTTAAAATTCAGCAAAACCCGTTGGTGAAACAAGAGCTGGATATTAACCACCAATTAAGTCAGCGGTTGATCGATGCCACCGAGCGAGCCAATGAGATGGTGCCGCCGAGTATCCGCATCAAAAACACGCTGGATCGTGCGGTGCAATCGGAACGCAATCTGAAAGAGCAAATCGCCGTCCTGAAAGGCAGCTTGCTGTTATCGCGCATTTTGTATCAGCAGCAACAACAGAACATGCCTTCAGCGGAAGACACAGAAGACCTGACCAACCGTATTGCGGATATTCGCCTCGAGCAGTTTGATATCAATCAGCAGCGTGACGCGCTATTCCAGCCTGACGAAATGGTGGCGAAAATTGAAGAAGGGCACAGCGCTGAAGTCACGCCTGACGTTCACGATGCACTGTTACAGGTTCTGGATACGCGCCGCGAATTACTCGACCAGTTGAATAAACAGCTCGGCATGCAGCTAATGCTGGCAATCAACCTGCAGAATAATAAACAGCAATTGCAAAACGTGACCAAATCCCTCGACCAAATTCTGACCGAGCAGATTTTTTGGGTCACCAGTAATAAACCGATGGACTGGGACTGGCTGAAATCGTTGCCTTCTTCGTTACGCGATCAGTTTAAAAACAGCCATATCAATTTTAATGGAGCGGAAAGCTCGTTTAAAATTCTCGCGATTCTCTTGTTGATGATTCCCGCATTGCTGTTGGCAGGGGTGATTCGCTGGCGCTTTAAAGCAATCGACCGCTATCTGGAGAAGCAGGCAAGTCGAGTGGGGCAACTGCGTAACGACAGCCAAATGCTGACCCCGAAAGCCATTGCGTTGACCCTGGTGAAAGTCTTACCGGGGGCGCTTATCATCTATGCCATCGGCTTAGTATTTGCTGGCATTGACCTGAATATCAGCGAATCGATACTGGCGTTTTGTAAAAAGCTTTCCCTGTTCTGGATTGTTTTTGGCCTGACCTACAAAGTGTTGTCGAGCGATGGTGTTGCGGTTCGCCACTTTAATATGCCCCCACAACTGTGTAGCCATTATCGCCGCCAATTAGTGCGCATTGGCTTTGCACTCATGCCGTTGCTGTTTTGGTCGGTGTTGGGCGAGCGTTCGCCGCTGCACCTCGTGGAAGATGCGTTTGGTCAGTTGCTAATCTTCTTCAACCTGTTGCTGATCACCGCATTTGTCTTCCCAATGTGCCGTGAAAACTGGCGCAACAAAAATAACCATACTATGCAGCTCTTTACCGTTACGGTGATGGGGGTGGTGCCTGCGGTGTTAATTGTGCTGACGGCGATGGGGTACTTCTATACCACGTTGCGCCTTGCCGGCCGCTGGATTGAAACCATCTACCTGGTGCTTATCTGGAATCTGGTTTACCAGACCGTACTGCGTGGGCTAAGTGTGACGGCGCGCCGTATGGCTTATCGTCGCGCCGTGTTGCGCCGTGAAAACCTGGTGAGAGAGGGGGCTGAAGGGGGCGAGCCGGTAGAAGAACCGCCGTTGGCTCTGGATCAAATCAACCAGCAAACCATGCGCCTGGCGATCATTGCGCTGTTTGCGCTATTTGCCATCTTCTTCTACACCATTTGGTCAGACTTGTTTGGGGTATTCGGTTATCTCGACAGCATCCAGCTTTGGAGCTACAACGGCACTGAAGCGGGGGCCGCGGTGGTGAAAAACGTCACCATGGGCAGCTTGTTATTTGCGGTGATTGCCTTCGCCATTGCCTGGGTACTGATACGCAACTTACCGGGTTTGCTGGAAGTGTTGGTGCTCTCGCGTCTGAAGATGCGCCAGGGCGCTTCTTACGCCATCACTACCATTCTTAATTATGTGATTATTGGCGCTGGTGCGATGACCATCTTTGGTTCGCTCGGTGTGTCGTGGGATAAATTGCAATGGCTGGCAGCGGCGTTATCAGTCGGCCTGGGCTTCGGTTTGCAGGAGATATTCGGTAACTTTGTTTCCGGTTTGATTATCCTGTTTGAGCGCCCGGTGCGTATCGGCGATACCGTAACCATCGGCACCTTCTCGGGCAGCGTCAGCAAGATTCGTATTCGTGCCACCACCATCACTGACTTCGACAGGAAAGAAGTGATCATCCCGAACAAAGCCTTTGTGACCGAACGTTTGATCAACTGGTCGCTGTCCGACACCATCACGCGCGTGGTTATCCGCCTTGGCGTAGCTTACGGATCGGATCTGGATAAAGTGCGTGAAATCTTACTGAAAGCTGCTCATGAACATCCGAAAGTGATGCACGATCCTGAACCGACCGTGTTCTTCACTACCTTCGGGGCCAGCACGCTGGATCATGAATTGCGCCTGTATGTGCGCGAACTGCGCGATCGTAGTTATACGGTTGATGAACTGAATCGGACCATCGATCGTCTGTGCCGTGAAAATGGCATTAACATCGCCTTCAACCAACTAGAAGTGCATCTGCGTAATGACAAAGGCGATGAACTGACAGAAGTGAAACGCGATAACAACGGTAAATCGAACGGCGGCATCGTCCCGGTGCAGTAAAAATTAGCGGGAGGTGCTTTCTTCCCGCTTACGCAAAAAATCCTGACGGACAATCTCTAACGCAGCAAGCGCGGTTTCCGTCGGGACTTCATGTTCTTCCAGCAGCATTATCAAATCGACAGCCAGTTTCACTTCATCTGGTGCATTTTCCAGCGACATTGTATTAACCCGTAATTTGCGAAATAAAAAGAGACGGCTGACGAAACCTTTTTCGTAGGTCGGCTAAGCGCAGCGCCATCCGACGCAACCAGCGCAGGTGGTGGATGACGCTATCGCTTATCCACCCTACAACACCAATTTAGTGGCTGTGATTAGCTTAGCCCACGTTCCCGCCGTTCAATCGCACGTTCAATTCGCGTAATCGCCTGGCGGCAGCGTTGCAGGCGACCTTCAAGAGCCGCGATTTCTTTCTGGATCTTTTGTTGCCCAACGAGCGTCGTTTGAATCGCAAGTTGGCTGTCACGATCGCTAATCATCGTTTGCAGACGGCGTTCATAATCCTGATGAGTGGAGAGTTTCTCATACAGGTTTTCAACCACTGGCGGTTGGGGATCGTTTTTGCGCATCTGCAACGTCGCCAGTTCACGCTGCAAAGCGGCAATTTGCGCCACCAGTTTTTCGGCAAGATACGCCACTTGATCTGCTTTTCCGACTTTCACACTAAGCTGTAATTGTGCGAGATTAGCCTGAACTTCGCTCAGATAATCTTTAAGTTGTGTGCTGTGAGTGGAAAATAAATTACGATCGAAGCGGGCCTGAGAGGCGCGTTGCAACGAAATGGGCGCAATGGCTTGGGCGAGATCCGCGACGCGAACATCCAGGGCTTGTAACAGCGAAGCGGTTTTCACAAAATGGCTCTCCAGTGTTGCAGGTGTTTAAATTTAAGGAATGAATGAAACGGACCATTTTAATCATCATCGGTTGGCTGGCGGTAGTCCTTGCGACGCTGGGTGTGGTGTTGCCTTTGCTGCCTACCACCCCATTTTTACTGCTGGCGGCCTGGTGCTTCGCCCGTTCTTCGCCGCGCTTTCATCACTGGCTGCTGTATCGTTCGTGGTTTGGTAGTTACATTCGTCACTGGCAAGAACATCGTGCGCTACCACCGGGAGCGAAACCCAGAGCATTGATTTTTATTGTTATCACCTTTGCTGTCTCCCTTTATCTGGTCAACATTCTTTGGGTCAGACTACTCTTACTGATGATGATGTGCGCACTGCTGTTCTTTATGTGGCGCATGCCGGTCATTGACGAAAAGCAACAAAAGCCATAATCCGCATTTGCAGTGGTTGCAATTGTTGATGCCAGCCAGTAAATTCGACCGTTTTCGAGCACGGTATGACTGTTTAATAAGTAGTCTCGTGCTTTGTTAGAACCATGTTTTTAGCAGGCATTAATTATGACCGCGACTGCGCAGCAGCTTGAATATCTGAAAAACAGCATCAAAAGCATTCCAGACTACCCAAAGCCTGGGATCTTATTCCGTGACGTTACCAGCTTGCTTGAAGATCCGAAAGCCTACGCCACCAGCATTGAACTCTTAGTTTCACGCTTTAAAGATGCCGGTATCACCAAAGTGGTGGGCACTGAAGCGCGTGGTTTTCTGTTCGGCGCACCGGTTGCGCTGGAATTAGGCGTGGGTTTTGTGCCAGTACGCAAGCCAGGTAAACTGCCGCGTGAAACCATCGCTGAAAACTACGAACTGGAATACGGCACCGATCAACTTGAAATCCACGTTGATGCGATCCAGCCTGGTGACAAAGTTCTGGTGGTTGACGATCTGCTGGCAACCGGTGGCACCATTGAAGCGACCGTTAAGCTGATCCGTCGTCTGGGTGGTGAAGTGACCGACGCTGCGTTTATCATCAATCTGTTTGATATTGGTGGTGAGCAACGTCTGGAAAAAATGGGCGTGAAAAGCTACAGCCTCGTACTGTTCCCTGGCCACTGAGTCCTGCCTCCGTATTCCCCAAATTATACCCGTTAGCATTCGAGTTGCAGGTAGGCGGTAAGGACGAGACAAATTCGTCGGGAACGAATTTGACCAGCCGAAGGCTGGCCTCCGGTGAGAGACAGGAGTCTCTCATTAATCCCATGGAGCTTACTTGAGTAAGTGACTGGGATGAGCGTATGCAGCCAACACCCCTGCAGCTTGAAGGAGGATGGGTATAGAAGCCTCGCCCGATGGGTGAGGCTTATGTTAGCATTACCCCCTGAATTCACACCCGCGATGTAGAGCCTATCTCGAATGAGCTACCAGGTCTTAGCCCGCAAATGGCGGCCACAAACTTTTGCTGATGTTGTCGGCCAGCAACACGTGTTGACTGCGCTGGCTAATGGCTTATCCATGGGCCGAATCCACCACGCCTATCTCTTTTCAGGGACGCGCGGCGTGGGGAAAACGTCCATCGCTCGCTTGCTGGCGAAAGGGTTAAATTGTGAAACAGGCATTACCGCCACGCCTTGTGGTGTTTGCGATAACTGCCGCGAAATTGAGCAGGGGCGCTTTGTTGATCTCATTGAGATTGACGCCGCCTCGCGTACCAAAGTCGAAGACACCCGTGACTTGCTGGACAACGTTCAGTACGCACCGGCGCGTGGCCGCTTCAAAGTCTATTTAATTGATGAAGTCCACATGCTCTCTCGCCACAGCTTCAACGCCCTGTTGAAGACGCTGGAAGAGCCACCTTCGCATGTCAAATTCTTGCTGGCGACCACCGATCCACAAAAACTGCCGGTCACTATTCTTTCTCGCTGCCTGCAATTCCACCTGAAAGCGCTGGATGTCGAACAAATCCGCCATCAGCTGGAATACATTCTTGGCGAAGAAAAAGTCCCCAGCGAAACTCGCGCTTTGCAACTGTTGGCCCGTGCCGCAGATGGCAGCCTGCGTGATGCGCTAAGTCTTACCGACCAGGCAATTGCCAGCGGCGATGGGCAAGTGACCACTGCGGCTGTTAGCACCATGCTCGGCACGCTGGACGACGACCAGGCTCTGGCGCTGATAGAAGCGATGGTGCAGGCAGATGGCGAGCGCGTGATGAGCTTGCTTAACGATGCCGCAAGTCGCGGAATTGAGTGGGAAGCGTTGCTGGTGGAAATGCTCGGTTTGCTGCACCGTGTGGCGATGGTGCAATTGTCTCCTGCCGCATTGGGCAGCGACATGGCGGCCATCGAACAGCGTATGCGTGAGCTGGCGCGCGTGGTGCCGCCTGCTGAAGTACAACTTTATTACCAAACCTTGCTGATTGGCCGCAAAGAGCTTTCCTGGGCTCCCGACCGCCGCATGGGCATTGAGATGACACTGCTGCGCGCGCTGGCATTCCATCCGAGAAAACCTTTACCGGAACCAGAACAACCGCGTCAGGCTCCGAGTATTCCGGTCATCAACCCGGTTCCGGTTCGGCAACAAGCGTCACCTCCGCCACGGCAAAATGAAACCCCGTTGCCGGACACCACAAGCCAGGTGCTGCAAGCGCGAACACAGTTAATGCGCCAGCAGGGAGCCAACAAAGCAAAAAAGAGTGAGCCGGCAGCGCCAAATCAAGCGCGGCCGGCAAAGAGTACTGCCCTGGAACGTCTGGCATCAGTCACCGATCGTATCCAGTCCCGGCCCGTTGCGGTAACCGAAGAGAAAGTCGAGAAGCCGGAGGCGTATCGCTGGAAGTCGCAGAACGTTTCTGAGGTTGTCGAAGAGCCGGTTGCCACGCCAAAAGCATTAAAGCGCGCGATGGAGCATGAGAAAACACCAGAGCTCGCATTGAAGCTGGCGCAGGAAGCCATTGAACGCGACAGTTGGGCGGCGGAAATTAGCCAACTGGTGCTACCAAAACTGGTGCAACAATTGGCGCTAAACGCCTGGAAAGAGCAGGATGGCAGCCGCGTTTGTTTGCACTTGCGCCCTGCATTACGCCATTTGAACTCACCGTCGGCACAGCAAACACTGTCTGACGCAATGAGTACTTTTAGCGGCGAAACTGTTGAGCTGACTATTATTGAAGATGATAATCTTGCACAACGCACCCCGCTGGAGTGGCGCCAGGCTATCTACGAAGAGAAGCTGGCACAAGCGCGGGAATCTATGACTACTGACAACAATATCCAAACGCTGCGTCGTTTTTTTGATGCAGAACTGGATGAAGACAGTATTCGACCTATTTGACAGACTGGTCATGCCGGTTTGTTGTAAACCCTGATAGCCGTTAATCGTTACGTACGATTAACGGCCCGAGCAAAAGAGAGAAGACTATGTTTGGAAAAGGCGGTCTGGGCAACATCATGAAGCAAGCCCAGCAGATGCAGGAAAAAATGGCCCAGGTTCAGGAAGAAATCGCCCAAATGGAAGTCACTGGCGAATCTGGCGCGGGTCTGGTGAAAGTGACCATCAACGGTGCTCACAACTGCCGTCGCGTGGAAATTGATCCAAGCCTGATGGAAGATGACAAAGAAATGGTTGAAGACCTGGTTGCTGCAGCCTTCAACGATGCCGCACGTCGTATTGGCGAAGCGCAGAAAGAGAAAATGGCGGGTGTTTCCAGCGGGATGCAGTTGCCACCAGGCTTCAAAATGCCATTCTGATCAGTTTGGCGGATGACGCATGCGCTTATCCGCCCTACGATTGACACTGTTTGTCTTTTGTAGGTCGGGTAAGCGCAGCGTCACCCGACATGACATTCTCACTCCTCCTCAAACGCCGCATAACTCTCCACCAGAAAATCAATCAATGCCCTGACCGCCGGTAACTGACCGCGCCGTGAAGGAAACACCAAATGTATCACCTCCCGTCTTGCCCGCCAGTCCGGTAACAAATGCACCAAAGTTCCCTCTGCGATTTGCTTGTGAATCATCAACATCGGCAACTGAACAATTCCCACACCCGCCAGCGCGGCGGCGCGTAACGCAATCATATCGGTGGTCACAAAACGCGGAGTATGGTGCAGCGTCACTTCCTGATTATCCGGGCCAAACAGACACCAGCGGTAAACCTGCTGTGGTTTGGATAACGCCAGGCTCGGCCAGTGTTGAAGATCGGCCGGCGACTTCGGCTGGGAAAAACGCGCGACTAACTCGGGGCTGGCGACCAGGCACATGCCGCGATCGGCCAATTTACGCATCACCAGATCGCTGTCATCCAGCGGCAACGGGCGCACCCGCACCGCTAAATCGACATTCTCATTCAGCACATCAACCTGGCGATTAGTCTCTTCAAGCTGCACCGTTACCTGCGGATACAGCGTCATAAATCGCGCCAGCATGTCGCCGATATGCACATGCAGCAAAGCAACCGGGCATGTCAGGCGAATCAGCCCGCGCGGCTCGGCACGCAGTGTGTTGATGGCTTCCTGTGCCGCTTCGGCTTCAATAATCATCGCTTTGCAATGGCGATAAAAAATCTGCCCGGCTTCGGTCACCGTGAAACTGCGCGTTGAACGCTGAATCAGGCGGGTTTCCAGGCTTTCTTCCAGCAAAGCAATACGCCGACTCAGGCGCGATTTGGGAATACCGATAACGCGGCTCGCCGGAGAAAAACCGCCGTTATCCACCACTTGCACGAAGTACCACAGATCGTTGAGGTCCTGCATGGCTATTGTCCTGTATTTGGAACACTGAGTTCATTTTCAGAGTCTACCGCGGCTTTCGTCTTATGAGTAAGCTTTATCTCAACAGAAATCGACACTCAATGGAGATAACGATGAAATCAATTCTTGGCGTTTATTCAGCACCGGCGTCCCACTGGGTGGGTGATGGCTTCCCGGTTCGCTCACTGTTTTCTTACTCAAAATTCGAAAAACAGCTCAGCCCATTCTTGCTGTTGGATTACGCAGGTCCGGCAGACTTTAAACCGAGCAATAAAGGGCAACGCGGTGTAGACGTCCACCCGCATCGCGGTTTTGAAACCGTCACCATCGTTTACAAAGGCGAAGTGGCACACCGCGACTCCACCGGCAGCGGCGGGGTAATTGGCCCAGGCGACGTGCAGTGGATGACCGCCGGTAGCGGCATTCTGCATGAAGAGTTTCACTCGCCGGCATTCAGCGAGCAGGGCGGTACGCTGGAAATGGTTCAGCTGTGGGTCAATTTGCCAGCCAAAGACAAATCAACGCCACCGAACTACCAGTCGATTACCGATGCGGACATTCCGGTGGTGACATTGCCGGATAACGCCGGCCAGGTGCGGGTTATCGCGGGTGAAATGGATGGTGCAAAAGGCCCGGCACACACCTTTTCACCATTACGTGTGCTGGATATGCGGCTCAATGCGCACAGCACCACCCAACTGACGCTGCCTGATGGCTGGAACACCGCACTGGTGGTGCTTAAAGGCACCGTACAGGTCAATGGTCAGGAAGTGGCACGTGAAGCGCAACTGGTGGTGCTGGACGCGAAAGGCGAAACCGTCACCCTGGAAGCCAATAACGACGCCGTCGTGTTGGTGTTGAGCGGTGAGCCACTAAACGAGCCAGTGGTCGGTTACGGGCCGTTTGTGATGAACACCCGCGAGGAAATCAAAGAGGCCATTGACGATTTTAATCAGGGCAAATTTGGTCAGAAAGTTTAACAAACTCAAACGGCTATCGCTCCGGTAGCCGTTAATTTTCAGCAGTTTATTCAGATAGCAAAGAGGATACAAACATGGCACCTGCAAATTTTAACGGACAAATCCCGACCATCGATGCCAACGACGCGGTCATGCTGCTCATCGACCACCAGAGCGGTTTGTTCCAGTTGGTCCACGATATGCCAATGCCGACTTTACGCACTCACGCCACGGTGCTGGCCAAAGTTGCGACACTGGCCAATATTCCGGTCATCACCACCGCTTCCGTACCACAAGGCCCGAACGGCCCGCTGATTCCTGAGATTCACCAGTACGCTCCCCATGCGCAATATGTGCCGCGTAAAGGCGAAATCAACGCCTGGGACAACCCGGATTTCGTCGCCGCTGTTAAAGCGACAGGTCGCAAAACTCTGATTATTGCCGGTACCGTGACCAGCGTGTGCATGGCGTTCCCGGCCATCAGTGCTGTGGCGGAAGGTTTCAAAGTCTTTGCGGTGATTGATGCTTCAGGCACTTATTCCAAAATGGCGCAGGAAGTGACTTTGGCGCGAGTGGTTCAGGCTGGAGTGGTGCCGATGGATACCGCAGCGGTTGTTGCTGAAATCCAGCATACCTGGAATCGCGACGATGCGATGGACTGGGCAAATCTGTGGGGCGGCGTATTCATTGAGTACGGCTTGCTGATGGAAAGCTACCAGAAAGCGCAAGATGTGGTGAGTAATCAAGAGCAACTCGACTCCCAGCGCGCTTAATATATTTCCCCCTTTGCGAGACATCGCGCAGGGGGAATATCTTTTTCTATCCCCTTGCTCCGGGCTAATGTTAGGCTATGTCCCACTCTTTTTTCAGAAGTCTGAGCGATGCAAACCAGTCCTTTACTTACTGCCCTTATGGAATCCCTGCGCTGCCTGCCAGGTGTTGGCCCGAAGTCTGCCCAACGTATGGCGTTTGCGCTACTGCAACGTGACCGCAGTGGTGGGATGCGTCTGGCTCAAGCATTAACGCGCGCAATGTCCGAAATTGGGCACTGTGCGGATTGCCGTACCTTTACCGAACAAGAAATCTGCGCCATTTGCGCCAACCCACGCCGCCAGGAAAATGGCCAGATTTGCGTGGTGGAAACCCCGGCGGATATTCACGCTATTGAAGCGACCGGCCAGTTTTCCGGGCGCTATTTTGTGCTGATGGGGCATCTGTCCCCGCTCGACGGTATCGGCCCGCAAGACATCGGCCTCGACAGGCTGGAACAGCGCCTTGAGCGCGAGACTATCAAAGAGCTGATCCTCGCGACCAACCCAACGGTTGAAGGTGAAGCCACTGCAAACTACATTGCTGAATTGTGTGGGCAATATGGTGTTGATGCCAGCCGAATCGCGCATGGGGTGCCGGTTGGTGGCGAGCTGGAAATGGTCGATGGCACCACGCTTTCACATTCTTTAGCGGGCCGCCACAAGATTGTTTTTTAATCACTTGTGGGGAGTTTATTAGGCTCCCCGCTTGAAAACCTCCGTTTCTATCCTCATATCACCCTCAACGTTTTCATCACCCCTATGTATTTTGTTGAGGTATCAATGACCATGAAAGGACAAGAGACTCGTGGCTTCCAGTCCGAAGTGAAACAACTTCTGCACCTGATGATCCACTCCCTCTATTCAAATAAAGAAATTTTCCTGCGTGAGCTGATCTCCAACGCCTCTGATGCGGCAGACAAATTGCGTTTCCGCGCGCTGTCTCATGCTGACTTGTATGAAGGTGACGGCGAACTGCGCGTGCGTGTCTCTTTCGATAAAGAAAAACGCACCCTGACGATTGCCGATAACGGCATCGGTATGACACGTGACGAAGCCATTGATCACCTCGGGACCATCGCAAAATCCGGGACCAAAGCGTTCCTGGAATCTATGGGTTCTGACCAGGCGAAAGATAGCCAACTGATTGGCCAGTTTGGTGTCGGCTTCTACTCTGCGTTTATCGTGGCTGATAAAGTCACCGTGCGCACCCGTGCGGCTGGTGTTCCAGCCGATCAAGCGGTGTTCTGGGAATCTGAAGGTGCGGGTGAATATACCGTCGCGGATATCACTAAAGCCGATCGCGGGACTGAAATTACCCTGCACCTGCGCGAAGGTGAAGACGAGTTCCTCGACGACTGGCGTGTGCGCAATGTTATCAGCAAATATTCCGACCACATCGCCTTACCGGTTGAGATTGAAACCCGTGAAGAAAAAGACGGCGAAACCATTCTCGGCTGGGAAAAAATCAACAAAGCTCAGGCTTTGTGGACTCGTAGCAAGTCTGAAATTAAAGACGAAGAGTACAACGAGTTCTACAAGCATGTAGCGCATGACTTCACCGACCCGCTGGCATACAGCCACAACCGTGTGGAAGGGAAACAAGAGTACACCAGCCTGCTGTACATCCCATCCCAGGCTCCGTGGGACATGTGGAACCGTGACCATAAACACGGCCTGAAACTGTACGTGCAGCGCGTATTCATCATGGACGATGCTGAACAGTTCATGCCGAACTACCTGCGTTTCGTGCGCGGTCTGATAGATTCCAACGACCTGCCGCTGAACGTATCGCGTGAAATTCTGCAAGACAGCCGCGTAACGCAAAACCTGCGTAGCGCGCTGACCAAACGCGTATTGCAGATGCTGGAAAAACTGGCGAAAGACGACAGCGAAAAATACCAGACCTTCTGGAAAAACTTCGGCCTGGTGCTGAAAGAAGGCCCTGCTGAAGACAACGCCAACCAGGAAGCTATCGCTAAACTGCTGCGCTTTGCGACCACGCATACCGATTCCGCTGCACAAACCGTGTCGCTGGAAGAGTACGTGTCACGCATGAAAGAAGGGCAGGAGAAGATTTACTACATCACCGCCGACAGCTATGCAGCCGCGAAAAGCAGCCCGCATCTGGAATTGCTGCGTAAGAAAGGCATCGAAGTCTTGCTGCTTTCTGACCGCATCGACGAGTGGATGATGAGCTACCTGACCGAATTCGACGGCAAAATGTTCCAGTCAGTCAGCAAAACTGACGAGTCGCTGGAAAAAATGGCCGACGAAGAAACTCCGGAAGCGAAAGAAGCTGAAAAAGCCCTTGAGCCGTTTGTTGATCGTGTGAAAAACCTGTTGGGCGAGCGTGTGAAAGAAGTGCGTCTGACGCACCGTTTGACCGACACGCCAGCTATTGTGACCACCGACAGCAACGACATGAGCACGCAAATGGCAAAACTGTTTGCTGCGGCGGGCCAGGAAGTGCCGGAAGTGAAGTACATCTTCGAGCTGAACCCGGATCACGGGCTGGTGAAACGCGTCGCGGATACCCAGGACGAAACCCAGTTTGCTGAATGGGTTGAGTTGCTGCTTGACCAGGCGCTGTTAGCTGAACGCGGTACGCTGGAAGATCCAAACCAGTTTATCCGTCGGATGAACCAGCTGCTGGCTTCCTAAGTTCTTCCCCTCACCCTAACCCTCTCCCAAAGGGAGAGGGAATCGCCATTATTCCCCCTCTCCTGGGGGAGAGGGTCGGGGTGAGGGCGTCCTAATCAACTAACCACTCCGAAATACCCGCCATTCTTGAGCTGAATACGCCTTTAATGGTAAGGTCTCAACTTCTGCTTTAAAAAATCAAAAATCCAAACGAATGGGGAATTACGCAATGCGTATTATTCTGCTTGGCGCTCCGGGCGCAGGTAAAGGAACTCAGGCTCAGTTCATCATGGAGAAATACGGCATTCCGCAAATCTCCACCGGTGACATGCTGCGTGCCGCAGTAAAATCTGGCTCAGAGCTGGGTAAACAAGCAAAAGACATCATGGACGCCGGGAAACTGGTTACAGATGAACTGGTTATCGCTCTGGTTAAAGAACGTATTACCCAGGAAGATTGCCGTAACGGTTTCCTGCTTGATGGTTTCCCACGCACTATTCCACAAGCTGATGCGATGAAAGAAGCTGGCATCAATGTGGACGTGGTTCTGGAATTCGCCGTACCGGACGAACTGATTGTTGAGCGTATTGTTGGCCGTCGCGTACACGCGCCATCTGGCCGCGTTTACCACGTCACTTTCAATCCACCAAAAGTGGAAGGCAAAGACGATGCGACTGGCGAAGAGCTGACCACCCGTAAAGACGATCAAGAAGAAACCGTGCGTAAGCGTCTGGTGGAATACCATCAGATGACTGCTCCGCTGATCTCTTACTACAGCAAAGAAGCGGCTGCCGGTAACACCAAATATGCGAAAATCGACGGCACTCGTAAAGTGACCGAAGTTAGCGCAGAGCTGGCTAAAATCCTCGGCTAATTCATTGCTGATACAAAACATACCGGGACGTGTTCCTGGTATTTTTTTGCCCAAATTTTGCCCTTTCGCTGTAATCGGTTTTCCTGAAGCACTTTTACGTTACAATTATCAGTAATTTGTTGATAAGGAGTGGAAATGAATCAGGAAAAAGTGGGCATCTTACTGGCAAACCTCGGCACACCTGATGCCCCCACTCCGGCGGCGGTGAAACGCTACTTGCGCCAGTTTCTCAGCGACAAACGTGTCGTGGATACCCCGCGTTTAATCTGGTGGCCGCTATTACGTGGCGTGATTCTGCCGCTGCGTTCTGCCCGCGTAGCCAAACTTTATCAGTCTGTCTGGATGGACGAAGGCTCACCGCTGCTGGTGTATAGCCGTCGCCAGCAAGCTGCCCTGGCAGCACAACTGCCTGATACCCCCGTCGCACTCGGCATGAGCTATGGCTCGCCATCGCTGAAAAGTGCCGTGGATGAACTTTTGTCCCACCACGTCGACCACATCGTTGTGTTGCCGCTATACCCACAATTTTCCTGCTCAACTGTCGCCGCAGTGTGGGATGAATTAGGGCGCATTTTTGCCGACTACCGCTCGCTGCCGTCGATCTCGCTGATCCGCGACTACGCTGAAGATACCTCCTACATAAATGCGCTGGTGGCTTCGGTCAGGCACTCTTTCGCCCAACACGGTGAGCCGGATGTTTTGCTGCTTTCCTACCATGGCATTCCGCAGCGTTATGCCAATGAAGGCGATGATTATCCGCAGCGCTGCCGCGACACCACGCGTGAGCTGCTTTCAGCACTCGAACTGCCACCTGAAAAAGTGATGATGACTTACCAGTCACGCTTTGGGCGCGAGCCGTGGCTAATGCCGTACACCGACGAAACGCTAAAGATGCTGGCGGAAAAAGGGGTGAAACACATCCAGGTGATGTGCCCAGGTTTTTCAGCCGATTGCCTGGAAACGCTTGAAGAAATGGCGGTACAAAACCGTGAAGTTTTCATTGAAGCGGGTGGCACCAAATATGAATATATTCCTGCGCTTAACGATGATCCGGCACACATCGCCATGATGATGAATCTGGTAGATAAATATCGCTAATCCCGCTTATGGCCGTTAATGTGCTACCATTTCCGGCCTGATTAGCAACCTTTCGAACAACATCATGAAATTTCCCGGCAAACGAAAATCCAAACACTACTTCCCTGTTAGTGCGCGCGACCCTCTTCTGCAACAGGTTCAGCCTGAACATGAAACTGGCACCTCCTGGATTGTCGGGATTGACCAAACGCTGGTGGATATTGAAGCAAAAGTGGATGACGAGTTTGTTCGTCGTTACGGTTTGAGTTTTGGCCATTCGCTGGTGATTGAAGATGATGTGGCCGAAGCCTTATATCAGGATCTGGTGAAAAAAGATCTGATTACTCATCAGTTTGCCGGTGGCACCATTGGTAACACCATGCATAACTATTCGGTATTAGCCGATGACCGCTCGGTGTTACTGGGCGTGATGTGCAGCAATATCGAAATTGGTAGCTACGCCTACCGCTATCTGTGCAACACCTCCAGCCGTACCGACCTCAACTACCTGCAAGGCGTGAATGGCGCGATTGGCCGCTGCTTTACGCTGATTGGCGAGCAGGGCGAACGCACCTTTGCCATCAGCCCTGGCCACATGAACCAGCTTCGCGCCGACAGCATTCCCGAAGAGGTGATTGCCGGTGCCTCCGCGCTGGTGCTGACTTCCTATCTGGTGCGTTGCAAAGACGGCGAGCCGATGCCGGAAGCGACCATGCAGGCTATCGCTTACGCGAAAAAGTACAACGTACCGGTGGTACTCACACTCGGCACCAAATACGTTATCGCTGAAAACCCAGAATGGTGGCAGGCGTTCCTGAAAGAGCATGTCTCGATTCTGGCGATGAACGAAGAAGAAGGGCTGGCGCTGACTGGTGAAAACGATCCGCTGTTGGCGGCCGATAAGGCGCTGGATTGGGTCGATTTAGTCTTATGTACCGCGGGGCCGGTTGGGTTGTACATGGCGGCCTTTACTGAAGAATCTGCTAAACGCACTACGCAGCATCCGCTATTGCCAGGGGCGATTGCTGAATTTAACCAGTACGAATTTAGCCGTGCGATGCGCCATAAAGATTGCCAGAACCCGAAGCGTATTTTCTCGCACATTGCGCCATATATGGGTGGGCCTGAGAAAATCATGAATACCAATGGCGCGGGTGATGGTGCGCTGGCGGCACTGCTGCACGATATTACAGCGAATAATTACCACCGTTCTAACGTGCCAAATTCCAGCAAACACCAGTTCACCTGGCTGACCTATTCGTCTTTGGCACAGGTGTGTAAATACGCCAATCGCGTCAGCTATCAGGTGCTGAACCAGCATTCTCCGCGTCTGACTCGTGGGTTGCCCGAGCGTGAAGACAGCCTCGAAGAGTCTTACTGGGATCGCTAATCAAACGCCCTCACCCTCTCCCCCAGGAGAGGGGACTATCCGGTTTTCTCCTTCTCCTGGGGGAGAAGGCCGGGATGAGGGCGCTAATCACACCACCGCTTTATCCAGCATTCCCATCATAGTATTAGCAATTTCACGCTCACCCATAACGACCTGATTGGCACCACGTTCGGTGATGTAATTCACCTCATCGTCATAATGAGCGCGGGCAATAATCTCGATGTCCGGGCATTTCGCTCGCGCTGTCGCGACAATTTCACCGGCTTCGTAACCGTTCGGGATGGTCAACAACAACCAACGCGCGCAATCAAGATGGGCGAGATTCATGATCTCTTCATTGGCAGCATTCCCCAACACCGCACTGATCCCACGCTCGCGCAGTTCATCAACCCGGCTACGTGAAGTTTCAATCACCACCAGTGGAATACCTTGCGCTATTAATTTCTCGCCCAGCAAACTCCCTACGCGCCCAAACCCAACCAACAAGGCGTGATTGCAAATATCGACCGGGACTTGCTTCTCGTCCTCAATCACTTCTTCCAGCGTCTGCTCTTCCAGCGTTTCGGTTTTGGCGAGATAACGCTCAAGGATGGCAAACAAAATTGGATTGAGCATAATCGACAAAATCGCCCCGGCCAGCACCAGATTTTGCCCGGTCTGCGGCAACAGATTCAGCGCCATTCCCAGCCCAGCCAGGATAAAGGCAAACTCACCAATCTGCGCAAGGCTTGTTGCAATGGTTAATGCGGTGCGTTGCGAGTGGCCGAACAGGCGCACCAGGAAGAAGGCCGCCAGGGATTTACCAAACACGATGATGGCGACAGTACCCAGCACCGCAAGCGGTTCCTGAATCAGAATCATTGGGTCGAATAACATGCCGACCGAAACAAAAAACAGCACCGCGAACGCGTCGCGTAGCGGCAGGGTGTCGTGGGCGGCGCGATGGCTCAGCTCAGATTCGTTGAGCACCATCCCGGCAAAGAACGCACCGAGCGCAAACGACACATCAAACAGCTCGACGGCACCAAAAGCGATACCCAGCGCCAGCGCGAGAACCGCCAGCGTAAACAGCTCGCGTGAACCGGTCGCAGCACTACGTGCCAGAATCCACGGCACCAGACGGCGGCCAACAATCAGCATAATGGCGATAAACGCGACCACTTTGCCTATCGTCAAACCCATATCCAGTGACAACGAAGCCAGGCCTACGTCGCCTTTTTCCATCATTCCGGCAACTGCGGGCAGCAGAACCAGCGTTAACACCATCACCAGATCTTCAACAATCAACCAGCCAATCGCGATTTGCCCGCGCTGGCTGTCAATTAATTGCCGCTCTTCCAGCGCCCGTAACAGCACCACGGTACTGGCGGTGGAAAGACACAGGCCGAACACGATACCGGTCATCAATGACCAGCCCATCAGCGATGAAAGCGCCATACCCAGCAGCGTCGCCACACCAATCTGGGCGATAGCTCCGGGGATGGCGATGGCCTTTACCGCCATCAAATCCTTTAAAGAGAAATGCAAACCAACGCCAAACATCAGCAAGATAACGCCCAGTTCGGCCAGTTCCGGGGCCAGTTTAGTGTCTGCGACAAAACCTGGCGTAAAAGGGCCAGCTAATACCCCAGCTAACAAATAGCCCACCAGTGGCGATATTCGCAGTTTGTTGGCGAGCATACCGAGTAAAAAGGCCAGGACAAGGCCTCCGACAATGGTGGTGATAAGCGGGGTGGCATGATGCATTCAGTCTCCTTTCGTAACAAATAAGATCCAATACTCTACTTTTAGTTTATGACAATTTTTTAATCGGTGTGGGTGTTAAATAAGTGATTTTTTAAGAAAAGGCGCATTTAGACAAAAATGGGTGCAGGAAGGGGGTTTTACAAGGTTAATCTCTAAAAGACATTGAGGAACATGCGGGAAGTGCAGGGCCAGAGAAACTATCTGGCCCTTATAACTAAGACTTATGGCGATTGTCAGGCAGGAATATGGTCAATATGCCAAGAAGTGGCAGGAAAGCACATATTTTATAGACTAACTCGATACTTGTGTGGTCAGCCACTAAGCCCAATATCGCAGCGCCCAGCCCGCCCATGCCAAAGGCAAAACCGAAGAACAGCCCGGAAACCATACCGATACGTCCAGGCATCAGTTCTTGCGCGTAAACCAGAATAGCGGAAAATGCCGAGGCCAGAATAAAGCCGATAATTACTGTCAGTATGCCTGTCCAGTACAGCGAAACGTACGGCAGGAATAGCGTGAATGGCGCGACACCCAGAATCGAACCCCAGATGACATACTTACGGCCAATTTTATCGCCAACAGGCCCGCCAATCACAGTTCCAGCGGCTACCGCAAACAAGAAGGCGAACAGATGGAACTGGGCGTTTTGTACTGACAAACCAAATTTGTGCATCAGATAGAAGGTGTAATAGCTGCTGATACTCGCCATATAAAAGTACTTAGAGAAAATCAGCACCAGCAACACACTCACCGCCTGAATCACTTTTTTGCGTGGCAGTGGGTTGACTACGGGAGCCGCAGTCTTACCTTTCGCCATACGATGTTGCGCGGCATACCAGCGGCTAATTTGCAGCAAGACAATAATCGCCAACAGCGCAGCCAGTACAAACCAGCCGACGTTACCTTTACCATACGGAGCAATAATCAGCGCGGCCAACAACGGACCTAATGAACTACCGAAGTTGCCACCAACCTGGAACAGCGACTGCGCAAGACCATGGCGACCGCCGGATGCCATACGCGCCACACGGGAGGATTCCGGGTGGAATACTGAAGAACCGGTGCCCACCAGGCCTGCTGCCAGTAGTACCATCGGGAAGCTACCCGCCAGGGCCAGAATGACCAATCCGCAAAGTGTGAAGCACATGCCAATCGGCAATGACCATGGCATCGGGTATTTATCTGTGTAGTATCCTACCACCGGCTGAAGAAGCGATGAGGTGACCTGGAAGGTCAGCGTGATCATCCCTATCTGCACAAAACTCAGCGAGAACTCACTCTGTAGCAGCGGGTAGAGCGCCAGAATGAGCGACTGAATCATATCGTTGAGCAAATGAGAAAGGCTGATTGCTCCTAAAATTCCGAACGCGGTGCGAGCCTTCTTAGGCTCAGGCGGTGCGAGAGTTTGTTCCGAGATTGCCATAAGTACCTGTCATATATTGAGTGATTTATTATTATCCGGTTCACTGATGGAACCGTAGGAAATCATTACTCAGCTAACATACCTGCAGGCGTGAGCTGAATAAAGTCACAATCATAAAAATGATTAATCTATGCTAAACCCAGGCTTACTAATTAAATATGGAGATTTGCGATGAGGTTCGTAGTGAAAGGGGTGACCACGGCATTGCTGATGGCAGTCAGTCTGACCAGTGCATCGGCACTGGCATGGGAAAAAGATAAAACCTACAACATCACCATTCTGCACACCAACGATCACCACGGTCATTTTTGGCGTAACGAACACGCCGAGTACGGCCTGGCTGCGCAAAAAACTCTGGTGGATAGTATTCGTAAAGAGGTGGCAGAGCAGGGAGGTAGTGTGCTGCTGCTGTCTGGTGGTGACATCAACACTGGTGTTCCCGAATCCGACTTGCAGGATGCGGAACCCGATTTCCGTGGCATGAACCTGATTGGCTACGATGCGATGGCTATCGGCAACCATGAATTCGACAACCCGCTCACGGTGTTACGCCAACAAGAAAAGTGGGCGAAATTCCCGCTACTTTCGGCCAATATTTACCAGAAAAGTACCGGCGAGCGACTGTTTAAACCGTGGGCCATCTTTAAGCCTCAGGGTATTAAAATTGCGGTGATCGGTTTAACCACCGACGATACGGCGAAAATTGGTAACCCTGAATACTTCACCGATATCGAATTCCGCAAACCTGCCGATGAAGCAAAACTGGTGATTCAGGAACTGCAAACCACTGAAAAACCAGATGTGCTGATCGCTGCAACCCATATGGGCCATTACGATAACGGCCAGCACGGTTCCAACGCGCCAGGCGATGTGGAAATGGCTCGCAGCTTGCCTGCCGGGGCGCTGACCATGATTGTTGGCGGCCACTCACAAAACCCAGTGTGTATGGCTGCGGAAAATAAAAAGCAGGTTGATTACGTACCGGGTACACCGTGCGCGCCAGACAAACAAAATGGTATCTGGATTGTTCAGGCTCACGAGTGGGGCAAATACGTTGGCCGTGCCGATTTCGAGTTCCGCAACGGCGAGATGAAACTGGTGAATTACCAGTTAATCCCCATCAACCTGAAGAAAAAGATCACCTACGATAACGGTGAAAGTGAGCGCGTGCTCTATACGCCGCAAATCCCTGAAAACCAACAGATGCTCTCACTGTTGACGCCATTCCAGAATAAAGGTCAGGCGCAGCTTAATGTCAAAGTGGGTAGTGTGAACGGGCATCTGGAAGGCGATCGCAGCAAGGTTCGTTTTGTGCAAACTAACCTCGCACGTCTGTTACTGGCGGCACAAATGGCGCGTACCAGTGCCGACTTCGCCGTCATGAGCGGTGGTGGTATCCGTGATTCGATTGAAGCAGGTGACATCACTTATAAAGATGTGCTGAAAGTGCAGCCGTTTGGCAACACCGTGACCTATATCGATATGACGGGCAAAGATGTGGTTGAGTATCTGAGCGCGGTTGCGCAGAAGAAACCCGATTCCGGAGCCTATCCGCAGTTCTCGAATGTCAGCTTTGTGGCAACGGCCGCCGGTCTGCAAGATTTAAAAATCAAAGGTGAGCCAGTAGACCCTGCGAAAACATACCGCATGGCGACGCTGAACTTTAACGCTTCCGGTGGTGATAGTTATCCGGAAATCGACAAAAAACCAGGTTTTGTGAATACCGGGTTTGTGGATGCGGAAGTGTTGAAACAGTACATCGAGCAAAATTCTCCGCTTGATGTGAATGCTTACGAGCCGAAGGGCGAAGTGATCTGGCAGTAAGGATTTTTCCCCTCACCCTAACCCTCTCCCAAAGGAGAGGGGACTGTTCGGTATGGTTTTCTCCCTCTCCTGGGGGAGAGGGCCGGGGTGAGGGCGCTATTTCAGCGGCAATAAAATATCAGTCTGCTGCGCATGCTCAGGGTGGTTTTTATCCAGCTCCAGATAGCGGAAATAGACCGGGAAATCGCGCAACTCCTCACCACTTTGTGGCAACCACTGGCGGTAAAGATAGTAAACGCTTTCGCTGATACGCTCGTACGCGCCGACATGCCGAACTACCGCACAACGTCCTCCAGGCAAGGTTTTGCAGATAACGCCTTGCGGGTTTTCTGGAACCTGGCCATTTGCTTCTTTGCTCAGCTCCCCACACACATCAAAGCGGAACTCATCGCCGGGTGTCGTGGCTGGGTCACTATACGGCACGCCGTAAGTCCCATGAGTGATGTAGTCTGAAAGCCCTGATGCTTTACGCCATTCAATAAACGTCGCAACGGTATTATTCACCCGTAACGGGTCGCCAAGATGTTCCAGTACCGCGACTTTCATTGGCTCAACGGTGATGATTTTCACATCCATATTCTCTAGCCTCTGCTGATTTTCCCGTCCGGGAAATTGAAAATGTACCTGCCAGTCGACCCAAATGGGATCTTTGCGAAATTCGCTGGGCGTCAGGCCGAAGGTGTTTTTGAAGGCACGGGAAAATGATTCAGGATTCTCAAATCCGGCATCCAGGGCAATGTTTATCACTTTCTCCTGCGGATGGTTCACTAACCGCAAAGAAGCTCTTTTCAAGCGCATTAGCGTGATGTAGCGACTGATACTGATACCACAAAATAGGCTGAACTGGCGATGAAAGTGAAAACGAGAAAAACAGGCAACTTCACTGAGTTGCTCAACCGTTAACGGGCTGTCCAGATGCTGTTCGACATAGGCAAAAACCTGTTCAAAACGCCGGGTATACAGATTGAGTCTATCGCTATTCATTGTTCCTCCCTCAAGACGCTTACTTTGCCTGCAGCACGTCGCTGCGTCCTGACTGAAATTGCTCTTTTGGGAGGATTGCGTGGGCATATCCGTCAGTCGCGACGGGCAATCTCAGCGAAAGTCGCATTCAGCAGCTTCGCCAAATCACTGGCTGCCAGTTCAATATCCAGCCCGCGTTTACCGCCCGAAACGTAAATAGATGGGAAAGTTTGTGCCGGAGCATCAATCACCGTCGGCAGGCGTTTTTTCTGCCCCAGAGGGCTAATGCCGCCCACCAAATAACCGGTAATGCGCTGTGCGACCAGCGGATCGGCCATATCAACTTTTTTAGCGCCTAACGCTTTCGCCACCTTCTTTAAATCCAGTTGTCCGGAAACGGGCGTCACGGCAACCGCTAATTGTTTCATGTCGCCGTTGATGGCGACCAGCAGCGTTTTGTAGACTTGTTCGGCATTCAGGCCCAGTTTGCGCACCACTTCGTCACCAAAATTGGTTTCACCTGGATCGTGGTCGTAAGCATGTAATTGAAATGAAACGCGGTTTTTTTCGAGCAATTTTACGGCGGGAGTCATCTGTCCTTCTTAGCGCTTTTGCCTTAAAAGCGCACGTATTAGTAAGCAGCGTGATATGTTTTCCAAATATTATAATGTCACTGAATAGTGATGGCGTTAATCGTCACATTGAGCGACAATTCTCTATCTGGTCGTTAATTCGACCAGAATAACTACAACAATATACAAATTCCTCTTTGACGGGCCAATAGCGATATTGGCCGTTTTTTTATCTCCCCGTCATACTTCAAGTTGCCTCTTTGTTGGCTGCGTTCAGTCGCCCTAATCACTTACTAGAGTAAGCTCATAGGAACTCATTCTCTTGCCGCCGCAATGCAACTCGAATTATTTGGGGATATTTTTCAATAGCTCAGGTAAATTTCCCTTCCCGTACAAATGCAGTGCACCGACGGCAACCACATAGCGCCCGGCGGGCAATTGTTGCAGGAAATGCTGCCAGGCCAGATTACGTTGACCCATAAGTACATCGTATAACTCATCGCCAAAAGTGTTTGGCAATTGCACATTGCCACCTTGTGGCGGTGCTTCTAGCCACCAGATGATCATCATTTGCATCAGGCGAGCATTGGTATGCCAGTGCGTGAGCGTGTCGGTTAACAGCGGCATACCGCCATCGGGTAAACGGGTAAGAATATCAATTTGATGCTGCGCACCTTCCAGTTCAATAACCGGAACCGCCATGGTTTTTGCCGCTTCCAGTAACTGAAAATCAATCCCGTAATTGGCGCGTAAACCCAGACGCTGCGCCTGGTGAGCCTGCAACACTAGCGCAATTTGCCACGCCGGTTGGTTATCTATTTGGCTCATCGGGATACCCATTTCCTGGGTTAACGACACCACTTGTGCCCAGTTTTCGGCAGACAAGCGCTGCTCCAGTGGCAGTTCATCGGCAATATCGGGGAAGGGGGAGCTATTCTCGGAAATGTCCGCCTCAACAATCAGTGCGTCAGCGTCCCTGAGTTTATTAAGCAGCTTGTCGGACAGCGGGGACATGTCGCATGTCCCCATATGAATACTGCCGACCAGGTGCAGATGGCGCTGGCCGGGCAGCACAATATCCAGAGCAGGCCAGGGATAGCGGGTGTTAGAAAGGTTTGAAAACAATGCGCTAATTCGCGATAGCAGACCCATTGGCAGATTCCCTGGCAAAAAAGTCATGCTACCGCTGCGATTGGCCCGGTGCAAATTTCACAACAGTAAACACTCGAGCCGTAGGTCGGAAAAGCGTAGCGTCATCCGACAGCTAGTCCTTCGGTTTAAAGCGCAACAAACGGTTGGCGTTGCTGACTACGGTAATCGATGACAGCGCCATTGCCGCACCGGCAACCACCGGGTTAAGCAACGTTCCGGTTAGCGGATACAAAATCCCTGCGGCAATTGGGATGCCCAGCGTGTTGTAAATAAACGCCCCTACCAGGTTCTGCTTCATGTTACTCAGTGTGGCTTTGGAAATCGCCAGCGCGTCCGCCACTCCCACCAGACTGTGGCGCATCAGCGTGATGGCGGCAGTTTCGATGGCGACATCACTGCCACCGCCCATCGCAATCCCGACTTCAGCCTGCGCTAAGGCTGGTGCATCGTTAATGCCATCACCCACCATAGCGACCTGGCGGCCCTGCTGTTGCAGATTTTTAATCGCTTCGGCTTTACCATCCGGCAGCACCCCGGCGATCACTTCATCAATTCCGGCTTCTTTGGCAATGGCGTTGGCGGTCGTTGGGTTATCGCCGGTCAACATCACCAGGCGGTAGCCGTTACGATGCAAACGTTGCAGGGCGCTGATGCTGTCAGCTCGCAGGGGATCGCGGATGGCAAATAATGCGACCAGTTTGCCGTCGACGGCCAGCAGCACCGGCGTTGCACCACGGCTGGCCTGCGCTTCAATTTCTGCCGCCATTGGGGTGGTATCTACTTTCTGCTCATCCATCAGCGCTTTGTTGCCGAGCAACAATTGTCTGCCCTCGGTTTCGCCGCTGACGCCTAACCCACGCAAGGTGCGGAAGCCATTGACCTGTGGCAGTTCGGTACCGTTCACTTTATCGAGAATGGCACGTGCCAGCGGGTGGCTTGAACCTTGTTCCAGTGCGGCGGCAAATCGCGACGCGTCGGCTTCAGTGCTGCCGTTATACGTGACGACGGCAACGACCTGCGGTTTGCCCTCGGTCAGCGTGCCGGTTTTATCAAACACGATGGTATCGAGCGTACTGGCGCGTTGCAGCGCGTCGGCATCACGGACTAACACACCAAATTCAGCAGCACGACCGACACCGGAAATAATCGACATCGGCGTTGCCAGGCCCAGAGCACAAGGGCAGGCAATAATCAGCACGGTGGTAGCGATCACCAGCGTATAAACGATTTGCGGTGCCGGGCCGAAGAAGTACCAAATCGCGGCGCTAAACAGCGCAATCAGCACGACCACCGGAACAAATACCGCCGAGATTTTATCTGCCAGTTGGCCGATTTCCGGCTTACTGCTTTGTGCCTGGCGCACCATGCGAATAATGCGTGACAGCGTGGTGTGGTTACCCGTTGCTGTCGCGCGGAACAGTACGCTGCCGTCTTGCACTACCGTCCCGGCATGAATCGACTCGTCGGTCGATTTTTGCTGCGGCACCGGCTCACCTGTCAGCATTGCTTCATCAAACCAGGCTTCACCCTGGGTAATTTCCCCATCGACCGGTACACGGTCGCCGGTAGTCAGGCGCAAAATCATGCCCGCGGTAACTTCGGCCAGTGGGACACTTTTCTCACCTTCTTCGGTTACCACACGCGCCGTTGGTGGAGTTAAATCCAGCAGGCGTTCAAGTGCTTTAGAAGAACGCTGGCGGGCGCGTTGCTCCAGCATATGCCCGAGGTTTATCAGGCCGATAATCATCGCACTGGCTTCGTAGTAAAGGTGGCGTGCTTCCATTGGGAAGTGCTGCGGCCAGATGTTGACGGTGATGGAATAAATCCATGCCGCACCAGTACCAAGTGCCACCAGAGTATCCATGGTGGCAGTTTTGTTGAGCAAACTGCGCCAGGCGCTGCGATAGAAATGCCCACCGGCAAACACCATCACGCCGAGGGTGACTATCCCGATAACCAGCCACAATGAGCGGTTGTCATCGGAGACCATCATGTTGTCGCCGATCATTCCCCACACCATCACCGGAATACCCACGGCCAGCGCCAGAATAGCCTGCCAGCGGAAGCGCTTCACGGCGGCGTTGGCGGTTTCTTGCTGGCGCTCGCGGCGTTTCGCATCGTCTTCGATAGCTTCAGCGCCATATCCGACGCCTTCAACGGCTTTGACTAAAGATTCGGCGGAGGCAGTGCCCATTATCAGGGCGCTGCGCTCGGCAAGATTTACCCGCGCCATGCTGACGCCGGGCACGTTTTGCAACGCACTTTGTACCCGGGTCACACAACTGGCGCAGCTCATGCCGTTAATCAACAACTGTTGGCTCTCGTCGTCATCAACGGTGGCTGTCGGAAGCGAAGGGGATGCCGCTGTCAGTGCTTCCGACGGGTTTGATGACTCTGCCAGCGGATCAGACTTTGGGTGGCTGGCTGCGCTCGCCTCGTATCCGGCTTGTTTCACCGTGTCGATTAACGCTTCAACGGAAGCCGTACCCGTTACGCTGGCGTGAGTTTGCGTCACTTCTGCCTGCTCAACATCCGGGCGGTTTTCCAGGCTCTCTTTAACGCGTTTGACACAATGGCCGCAGGTCAGGCCATCCAGGTTAAGATCGATAATATGAGACATCATAAGATTCCTGTATGATCGTGAGGTTAAATATTGACCGTCAGACTGACTTCGTTGACTTATGATAAAGGTTAAACCTTCCATCAAGGGGAAGGTCAAGGAGGAAAAATGAATATTAGTGATGTAGCGAAAAAGACCGGTTTAACCAGCAAAGCGATTCGTTTTTACGAAGAAAAAGGGCTGGTGACCGCGCCGTTTCGTGCCGAAAATGGCTACCGGAGCTACACGCAAAAGCATCTTGATGAACTGACCTTATTGCGACAGGCTCGCCAGGTGGGCTTTAATCTTGAAGAGTGCCGTGAACTGGTCAATTTATTCAACGACCCGGCACGGCACAGTGCGGATGTGAAAACCAGAACACTGCAAAAAGTGGCTGATATTGAAAAACACATCAGCGAACTTCAGGCAATGCGCCAACAATTGCTGGCGCTTGCCGAATCCTGCCCTGGTGACGATAGCGCGGATTGCCCGATAATTGATAATCTAGCGGGGTGTTGTAAGAAGGGGTAGGGCGCAGGTTGTTCTGGTAAGGTTATTTATAACTGCTGATATATCACTTTGTTCAAGAGCTAACATAATGTTGATACATTGTCTCGATTTTAGGATGGAGTGATCATAAATAGTTTTATTCCCTTTTAAAGGACCAGGTGCATTCCCATTAAAATAATATTTTTAATCTGTAAATTGAGTTGTTTTCATATCATAAGGTGATGTGAGTTTGTTCCCATTTATTTCAACAATAACCTGATTAGACCTGATTTCAAAATAACTGTCAGAATTCAAACCATAATAATAAAATTTATACATTAATCCTTCAATAGTGTCTTTTTTCCATCTATATTGTACCTTGCATAACCCGTTAACTCCTCTTAAATAGTTGGCGTTTTTTAGTGTAATACATGAGTAATATTTCCAGTCAAGAATAGAAAAAAGAAATTTGTTGACTCTTTTTTCATGGAAAAATATATCACTTGCCAGAAGGAACTCCATTGAACCGATATTGTAACGGCGATTTCCTGGGGGGAATAAATAAGCATCATTAAGTATCACCGTATAAGAAAATGTTTTACCTGCTGGAAGTTCCAACCAGTTTGATTCTTTATCATTACTCTCGTCTTCAAACTGACATCGTTTTGCCAGATAAATCAATCGGATATTATCGGTAGCTATCGAAAATGTATGGCTACACAACGGATAAAAAGGTGAGCTTTTGGGTTCATCAAGTCTGCTTCTATGCACAAAATACGATTGTTGACTTCTGTTATAAAAACTGACTGTAGCTAAAGCGTGATTGTTTTCCTGGCGTACTCCCAAATGAATATTGATCAGATGTTTTTCTTGCACTAATTCACTTTCGTTATCACTAATGTTGTAAAAAGAATATACCTTTTTAATCGTCCCGTTTTCATTTAATTCTATATTGCTTACTGGTTCAAGTAGTGGAGGGAAGTATTTTTCCTCTTTTACTTGACGTAATCCATAGACATATTTTTGAAGAACCATATCCTCACTTGCAGACACATAAAACAGAGGAGTCATAAAAACAAATAGTGTTGATACTATTCTCACCCAAAGTAAACTTGTTTTCATAGTATTAGTCTTGTCAGGAAAACACTTCATACCTTTACCCTCTGGCAAAGTAATGCTACACAGTATAGTAATAGATAATAGAAAAATTACCGCTCTGATTTCATTTCTTAGTGTTTACAATACTAATTCAAAATATTTTTCAATATTGTATGAGTTTTTAAAAACATATTGACTACTAGTGTCTATTAATTCATTTGCGTATTCATAATATAGTCTTTCTCTACCTTTCTTTGACATATCGATCGTTCCCATCCCACCGAATATGCCATTATCACCACTTCGGTAAAAATGAGAGAGTTCGTGGCAAAGTGTAGAAGTTTGGGACTCAAAACCCATCAAAGGCTTACCTATAAAATTCTGATAGATATTTATTCTTAATATTTTATTATACCGGTCAATATTAAGGCCTAGAGTCTGATTTGCTGGCACACTAGCAGAGCCCTTATTTAGGTTGGTGGTGTTTAAAAAATTTCCGTGAAGAATTGAATCATTGTTTTCAGTGTCGCTTTCGACAGATATTCTGTCACATATATTGATTAATCTATCCACACTCTCCTGCATAAATATATAGGCTGTAATATTCCGTTTTTCAATGTAGGGATCCATAGGGTTAATTGGGTCAGCAGCCTTAGCCTTTTTCTTTTCTTCCTCGCTATCGATGGTTATCACTGCACTATCTTTCACGCCAAATATTTGATAAAACTCCTCCTGCTTTTCATTACTCCATCCTTTTTCGCTTAGATCATTTTGTCTCTGATCCAGAACTTTTCTGGTAGCTTCAAGAGCTTCACTCATCATTTTTTTGAATTGATTAGTAACCTTAACTTCTTTAATACACTGTTTCTTTTTCTCACTCGTACCTTTCGAACTTCCTTTTTCTTTACTCATGAACTCCTCCTAAAATCATATCAATATTCTGGCTTAACAACCTGACTTCAATTACCTGAGCTTGATCCTCAGTATTAAAGTTTTTGGTATTTCCTTCGTTGTCAGTTACTCCCTCCTGCTGCGTTCCGTCAGAAAACTTAGCGATATATCTGGTATGGCGATAAGGAGTGTCATCATCATTCGCAAAATGAAACTGGATATTGTACTGGTCAGATTCATCCTCATCTTCCGGCTCATTCGGTGAATTATCATCCTCATCCGCCAGCGCACTCAGCACCGCCGGAAGCTGCGTCTGCACCGGTGTCCCCGGACTGCCGCCGCTGTTAAGGTTGATTTTCAGCCCGCTGATATCCACACCGCCGGGATGGATGACGATAAATGAGCTGCCCATTTTCAGGGTGATTTTCGTATTGCTCCGCAGCACGATATCGCCCTGTGCATCCGTGCCCAGCGCACCGGCCACTTTCTGGGCCAGGTCACCTTTGACCTCCAGGCTGTGGTTACCTTCCACCAGGCTGAGGTGGTCTTTCGTGGTTTTGTGCGCCTGGCTGCCTTCCACCGTCACTTTGCGGTCATTTGCCACAGTCAGCGCGTCATCACGACCGGTATTCACGGTGTGGTCACGGGTGACTTTCAGGGTCTGGTCATTGTGTACCGTGATACTGCGGTCGTGCGCCACGGTGATGTTCTGGTCATGCCCGCCGGCATTCTCTTTGCCGACCTTCACCGTCTGCCCCAGCCCGACGGTGATGCTCTGGTTATTACCAATAGTCTCGGTGTGGTTGACTTTCACATCAGTGGTGCGGTTATTGAGCACCTCGGTGTCCATGTTTTTCTGCGCATGGAGATACACCTGCTCATTGGCTGTCGCATCGTCGAACTTCAGTTCATTAAACCCACTGCCCTGGTAGGTTTTCGATCGCAGGGTCATCTGGGTTTTCGTCCCCGGCAGGCTACCTGGTGAGCGGTTATCTTCATGATACGTACGCCCCATGACGATGGGCTGGTCCGGGTCGCCGTTGAGGAAATCGACTATCACTTCCTGGCCGACACGCGGTATCGCCAGGTGACCGAAGCCGGCACCGGCCCACGCCTGCGACACCCGTATCCAGCACGAGCTGTCTTCTGTTTCGCCGTGATAACGGTCCCAGCGGAATTTCACCCGCACCCGCCCGTGTTCGTCGCAGAAAATTTCCTCCCCCGGCGGACCGGTGACCACCGCGCTCTGCGGGCCGTCGACCTTTGGTTTCTGCGGGCGATTCGGGCGCCAGGTGCGGTCTCCCGGTATGGCCACAAACCGGTTGGTGAGGGTGGTGCCCTCGCCGCGACTGCCGTGCAGGGCCTGCGACTGCTCACCGGTCATCGCACTGCTGATGACCTGCCATTGCCGGTTGTGGCTTTTTATCGGGTGGCCGGCAAGGGGGAAACGCACGCCAGGCGACAGCGCCGGAGAGTTGCTGGTGCCAGTGGCGGTTTCGGCCTGGTTACGCCAGGCGTCCAGTTTATAGCGGGTGAAATCTTCGCCGTGCTGTTCATCCTTAAAACGCCCTGGATAATCCAGCACTTCATACTGTGTGCGCTGGCCATTCAGGCTCTGTGCTTTATGGCGATAGACCCCCGGCCAGTCCGGCATCTTAAAGGTGTAATCCAGGCTGGTGACCGATGATGGCGCAATGCCCGCTTCGTGACGAAACACACTGATGTGCTCCGTGGTGGTTCCAGTCGATACATTCGGATTAAAGGGAAAGGCATCCTGGCGCCTGCGCAGGCCGGTCACATCATCAGTCAGCATCAGCCGCTGCACCCCGTCCGGGGAGACGTCGTCAAAGAAGAAAATGCCTTCTTCGGCCCACAGTCTGGATAAAAAAGCGAAGTCACTTTCCCCGTACTGGGCGCAGAACTCGCGGGCCGGATGGGATTCATAAAACACCGACGTCCAGTTGGTGACGCCGTTTTCTGCCAGCAACGTGGCGGTGATGGTCTGAATATCCTGCTGCTGGAAGATGCGGAAGTTCTGGCGCAGACCGCAGCGCCACAGGGGAGGATGAATACGCAGGGTGTACTGCATCTGCCAGCCGTTGTGCTCGCTCATGCCGAAGGTGGCAATAATGCCGCTGACATGGCGCAGGACTTTCTGCCCCTGCCAGAGCGTCAGGGTGACGTTTTTCTCCAGCAACGGGTCAGCCGTCTGGCGGAAAGACTGGCTGGCGACGTCAGCATCGAGGACAAATGCAGCGGAGTTGTGCTGCAGCAGGCGAAAGCTCACCACCGCAAAGGTGTCCGGCTCCAGCCCTTCCACTTCCAGTGTAAAACGCAGTCCTTTTAACGACACGGCTCTCTCCCTGAGGCAAAAAAACGTTGCCGGGGAACCCGACATGATGTCTGCGGAAGCATAATCGTATGCGGGTCTTGTACTGTGACGTGGCGCAACTTCGCGGAAGAAAAATCAACAGAAAAGAAAAAATATGACTTATATATCAGTTGTTTAATCTATTTTGTGTATGAGTGAGGGAAATAGATTAGTAACATGAATTAAATGTGCATGATTCGCAGTTTCTGTCGCTTGGCAGGATGGGTAAAGCGGGAGCCATAGAAAGATAAATGCCGCTTGTTTTTACGCAAGCGGCATAACAAGTTACACGTTTTTTGAAAAGTAAATCTGGTACCGAAATTATACCGCCTGAACCTTCAAGGTAATCCCTTCAACTGCTATCACGACGATCTCTGTACCGGCCACTAAATCGCTGTCGGCCATTACCGGCCATGAGCTATCCGCGACGCGCACATGACCGCGTCCGTTGACCAAATCAGTTTCCAGACGCAGATGCCGACCAATAAGTTGGTGACCACGCTGATTGAGCACTTCGCCGGGTTCCTGCTGTTTACGCGTCGACAGCCAGCGCCACCACAAAAATGCGGCGACCATCGTTAAAACAGCAAAGCAAACGCCTTGCCATTCCCAGCCCAACGGCACGACCCAAACCAGCAAACCGGTTAATACCGCCGCCACGCCACACCACAGTAGATAACCGCTGGCACCGAGCATTTCAGCCGCCAACAGTAAACCGCCTAGCGTCAGCCAGAAGATGTGCGCGTGGGAAAACAGCAGGGCTATCATTTTTTACGCTCAGTACCGCTTTGCGCGATAAGTTCGCTGATCCCGGCAATCGAGCCCATCAGGCTGGTGGCATCCAGCGGCATTAGCACCACTTTGCTGTTATTGGCAGAACCAATCTGTTGCAGCGCATCGGTATATTTCTGGGCAACAAAGTAGTTAATTGCCTGAATATCGCCTTTGGCGATCGCTTCAGAGACCATTTGCGTGGCACGGGCTTCCGCTTCAGCACTACGCTCACGGGCTTCAGCTTGCAGGAATGCTGACTGGCGTTCACCTTCGGCTTTCAGGATTTTCGATTGCTTGTCACCCTCAGCTTTCACAATTTCAGCCTGACGGATCCCTTCGGCTTCCAGAATGTAGGCGCGTTTGGTTCGCTCGGCTTTCATCTGCGCATTCATCGCATCAATCAGTTCAGCCGGTGGGCGCACGTCCCGAATCTCGATACGGGTGATTTTGATGCCCCAAGGATTGGTCGCTTCATCGACGATATGCAGCAGGCGAGTATTGATGTTGTCACGCTGCGACAGCATTTCGTCCAGCTCCATCGAACCCAACACAGTACGAATATTTGTCATGGTGAGGTTCATGATCGCCAGCTCAAGATTGCTGACTTCATACGCTGCACGTGGGGCGTCAACGACCTGGATAAAACACACGGCGTCGATAGCGACGTTGGCGTTATCTTTAGAAATGATTTCCTGGGACGGGATGTCGAGCACTTGCTCCATCATATTGATTTTGCGGCCAACGCGGTCCATAAATGGCACCACAAGGCTTAAGCCCGGCATCAGAGTTTTGGTGTAACGGCCGAAGCGCTCCACGGTCCATTGGTAGCCTTGTGGCACGATTTTTACCCCGGCGCCGACGATGATCAGCGCGACGAGGATTAGTACAGGAATGACGATTAGCATCAAAAAAACCTCCATTGTTTATTTGATGTAAGTCTAACCCTTAACGCGGAAACATTCTGTGACTTCCTGCTATACCCGTCATCCTTCAAGCTGCAGGGGTGTTGGCTGCAACTCGAATGCTAACGGGTATAGCGAAGAGGGAATTTACTCAATAAGCACTTAATACAGCAGTGAATAAATCTGGCGGCGATACTTCGATGCCAACGCATCACCTGTCCCCAGGGCTGCGAGGATTTCCATCATCATTTTGCGCACCTGGCCGTCTGCAGCCCCGAGATCTTTCTTCAGGTGGGTATACAGCAATTCCAGTGCTTCTTCATTCCGCCCAACCTGATGCAGTTGCAGCGCCAGTTGGCTGGCTAACAGCGCATTTTCAGGATCTTGCTCAACTTGTTGTTGTAGCAATTGAATCTCTGGGGTGTCAGCAGCTTGTTTGAGCAAATCAATCTGGGCAACGAGGCCTTGATAGCGGCTGTCCTGGTCCTGCAAAGGAACGGTTTTCAGCACCGCTTCAGCCTCTTCGCTGCGGTTCAGCGCAATCTGCACTTCCGCCAGCATCAGGCCGATTTCGCTGTTTTGGTTTGACAGTTGCCACGCATCTTTAAGCAACGGCAGCGCTTCAGCATGTTTGCCTTCCTGCATCAGCAGCATCGCTTCTTGCGCTTTCAACTCTTCTTCGCGTGGCAGCACTTTTTCCAACAGAGCGCGAATCGCTTCTTCGGGCTGTGGCCCCTGGAAACCGTCTACCGGTTGGCCATTCTGGAACAGGTAAACGGTAGGAATGCTGCGTAAGCCAAATTGTGACGCGACCATTTGCTCGGCATCACAATCCACTTTGGCGAGAATAAACTGGCCCTGATACTGCGCGGCAAGCTTATCCAGAACCGGTGTTAACTGTTCGCAATGCTGGCTGCGCGCCGACCAGAAGTAGAACAGAATCGGTGTGGTCACGGATTGTTCCAGCGTCTGGTGTAGGTTCGCTTCGGTGATATCAATATTGTACGGTGCAGACATGGCTTAACTCTCTTTTAAATATTTAATATTTACATGGGGGTTGGCTGCAGGCGCTTCAACTAACCACGTAAAATTTTATCCAACATACGGCCTGGTAACAGGCGGCGTAACCACGTTAAAGCATGGGCGACCAGCGTCACCGGATAGCGTAATTTTGGGTTCGGGCTTGCAAAAGCATGGCGCACTTTTTCCACTACCGCTTCTGGGCCAAGCGTAAAGCGTGCGGCGATCCCCGGATTTTCTACCGGATGGTCGGCCTGAGTCTGGTTGACGTTTTGCGTGAACTGCGTGCGGATAGGACCAGGCTCTATCAAACTGACTTTGATGCCGCTGTGATGCAGCTCCATGCGCAGCGCATCCGACCATGCCTCCAGCGCGTATTTACTGGCGGCATACGCGCCACGGCCAGGTGTTGAAACCAGCCCCATTACCGAGCTGGTCATCACAATGCGCCCTTCGCGGTGCGGCAACATAGCGGGAAGCAACAACATTGTCAGTTGGTGAGTGCCGAATAAATTGGTGGAAAACTGTTGCTCAAGCTGTTCGCGGGAAAGCGTTTGTAGCGGCCCATAGACACCAAACCCACCATTATTAAACAGCCCAAATAGGCGATTCCCCGTCAGTTTGATGACTTCTGCCGCCGCCGCTTGCACGCTTTCAGGCGAATCGAGATCGAGCAGGATACCGGTAAATCCGGCTTGATTCATGCGTTCAACATCTTCGCTCTTGCGGCAGGCCGCCAGAACGCGGTAACCCTGTTGTTTTAAATCTTGTGCGCAGGCCAGGCCAATACCGCTGGAACAACCTGTAATTAAAACTGATTTTTGCATAACTTTACCCGCGCGAAGCTCCGCTTGTTCATGAGTCGTGTTTTACTAAAGGAGCCAGACGGGAAGACATCCAGTCGGCGATAAACGGTTGAGCATCACTATTAGGATGGATACCGTCATCCTGCATCCATTGCGGTTTCAAATAAATCTCTTCCATAAAAAATGGCAGCAGAGGAATCGAAAACTCTTTGGCAAGTTGCGGATAAATAGCGCTAAACGCCTCATTATAACGACGGCCATAGTTTGCGGGCAGACGTATTTGCATCAGCAAGGGTTGTGCCTTTGCCGTTTTCACATCGGTGATTATCTGGCGCAGACTTTTTTCGATGGCTTGCGGCTGGAAACCACGCAGACCATCGTTGCCGCCAAGTTCAATTAATACCCAGCGAGGCTGATGCTGTTTCAGCAGCGCCGGTAGCCGTGCCAGCCCTTGTGGCGCGGTGTCGCCACTAATACTGGCGTTCACGACTTTGGTATTTTGCTGCTGCCATTTTGTATCCAGTAGCGCAGGCCAGGCCGCGGTTGCCGACATTCTGTAACCGGCGCTCAGGCTATCACCCAGAATCAACAACGTGTCCGCGTGTGCGGCGCGAATGGTCAAGAAAGCCAGAAACAGGAAGGGCAAATGCCAGCGGAAAACATTGTTGAAGTTCATCATCTTAGTAAGTCCGTAGGAACTGGGGAACATCAGCTCTCCATCCTTACCGGAGTTGAGCTGGTTGTCAAACCGGCGCAGACCATCGCGTTAATCGGTGAATCAGGCTCCGGGAAGTCTACACTACTGGCGATTCTGGCGGGGCTGGATGATGGTAGTGACGGGGAAGTTCACCTGTGCGGCCAGCCGTTACACTCAATGGATGAAGAAGCCCGAGCGGCACTGCGGGCGAAAAACGTCGGCTTTGTGTTCCAGTCATTCATGTTAGTGCCAACGCTAAACGCGCTGGAAAACGTCGAGCTTCCTGCTTTGTTACGCGGTGAAAACGATGCTTCAAGCCGTGCCCAGGCAAAAGCGTTGCTCGAACAACTTGGCCTGGGCAAACGCCTCGATCACCTTCCGGCTCAGCTTTCAGGTGGTGAACAGCAGCGCGTGGCGCTGGCTCGTGCATTTAATGGGCGCCCTGCCGTGCTGTTTGCCGATGAACCGACCGGCAATCTCGACCGCCACACGGGCGACCGCATTGCCGATTTACTCTTTTCGTTAAACCGTGATTTCGCCACTACGCTAATCCTCGTGACACACGATGAACAACTAGCTGCCCGCTGCGACCGCCGCTTGCGCCTGCGCGAAGGTCAATTGTGGGAGGAAGCATGATTGCCCGCTGGTTCTGGCGTGAATGGCGCTCGCCTTCGTTATTGATTGTCTGGCTGGCATTGAGCCTGGCGGTGGCGTGTGTGCTGGCGCTGGGCAATATCAGCGATCGCATGGAACAAGGGTTAAATCAGCAAAGCCGCGACTTTATGGCAGGCGACCGCGCCCTGAGAAGCGCCCGGGAGGTGCCGCAAGAATGGCTGGACCAGGCACAAAAAACGGGTCTGAAAGTCGGCAAGCAACTGACCTTCGCGACCATGACATTTGCTGGCGATACGCCACAACTGGCATCGGTAAAGGCGGTCGATGGTGTCTACCCGATGTATGGTCAGCTCGATACCAACCCGCCAGGGCTGAAACCTGAGCCAGGCAGTGTGTTGCTGGCACCGCGTTTAATGGCACTGCTCAATCTCAAAGTCGGGGATTCGCTGGATGTTGGCGACACCACTTTGCGTATTGCGGGCGAAGTGATTCAGGAACCTGATTCTGGTTTTAATCCCTTCCAGATGGCACCACGTTTAATGATGAACCTGGCTGATGTGGAAAAAACCGGCGCGGTACAGCCGGGAAGCCGCATCACCTGGCGCTACAAATTTGGTGGCACACCGCAACAGCTCGATAAATTTGAAAACTACCTGCTACCGAAACTGAAGCCTGAACAACGCTGGTACGGCATGGAGCAAGATGACGGCGCGCTCGGCAAATCCCTCGAACGGTCACAGCAATTTTTGCTGCTTTCCGCACTGCTGACGCTGCTGTTGGCGGTGGCCGCCGTTGCTGTAGCGATGAACCATTACTGCCGCAGCCGCTACGATTTAGTGGCTATTCTGAAAACCCTTGGGGCAGGGCGCGCGGCACTACGTAAGTTGATTATCGGCCAGTGGCTGATGGTTTTAGCACTCGCTGCAATTACCGGTGGTGCGGCTGGCCTGGTGTTTGAAGCCGTGTTAATGCGCCTGCTAAAACCGGTTTTGCCAGCGGCACTTCCGCCTGCAAGTCTGTGGCCCTGGATCTGGGCTATTGGTTCGATGGTGGTGATTTCGCTGCTGGTGGGTCTGCGCCCGTATCGTTTATTGCTGGCAACACAACCGTTGCGGGTGTTACGCCGTGATGCGGTGGCAAACGTCTGGCCGCTGAAAATCTACTTGCCGATTATTACTATCGTGGTGGTGGCCCTGTTAGCGTTACTGATGGGCGGAAGCACGTTGCTGTGGGCGGTGCTGGCGGGAACCGTGGTTCTGGCCGCGTTGTGCGGCATTGTTGGTTGGGGCGTATTACGGTTATTGAAAAAACTGACGCTAAAAAACCTCGCGTTGCGTCTGGCCGTGAACCGCTTGTTGCGCCAGCCCTGGGCAACGTTGAGCCAACTGGCTGCGTTCTCGCTGTCGTTTATGTTACTGGCATTATTGCTGGTGCTGCGTGGCGATTTACTCGACCGTTGGCAGCAACAATTACCGCCAGAAAGCCCGAACTATTTCCTGCTAAACATAGCTACTGAACAGGTACAGCCGGTGAAAGAGTTTTTGGCTGAACACCAGATTATCCCCGAGTCGTTCTACCCGATTGTGCGCGTGCGTATGACGGCGATAAACGGTAAATCTACGGAAGGTAACCCGGATGAAGCCCTTAACCGCGAGCTAAACCTGACATGGCAAAGCCAGAAGCCGACGCATAACCCGATTCTTGCGGGGAGCTGGCCGCCAAAAGCGGGCGAAGTTTCCATGGATGAAGGTGTGGCAAAACGGTTGAGTATCGGGCTTGGCGATACCGTCACGTTTATGGGCGATACTCAGGATTTTTCCGCCAAAGTGACCAGTTTGCGCAAAGTTGACTGGGAGAGCCTGCGGCCTAATTTCTACTTTATCTTCCCGCCAGGCGCTTTGGATAATCAGCCACAAAGTTGGTTAACCAGTTTCCGTCTGGAAGGAAAGAACGGCATGTTGACGCAGCTGAACCGTGAATTCCCAACGGTTAGCTTGCTGGATATTGGCGCGATATTACGCCAGGTTGGGCAGGTGCTGGAGCAGGTTAGCCGGGCGCTGGAAGTGATGGTCGTGCTGGTTACCGCTTGCGGCGTGTTGCTGTTGCTGGCACAGGTTCAGGTTGGAATGCGCCAGCGCCATCAAGAACTGGTGGTGTATCGCACGCTGGGAGCCGGAAAACGCCTACTGCGCACCACGTTGTGGTGTGAGTTTGCGGTGCTGGGGTTTGTCTCCGGGCTGGTTGCCGCCATGGGGGCTGAAACCGCGCTGGGGCTGTTGCAGACGCGGGTGTTTGATTTCCCATGGGAGCCTGACTGGCGGCTATGGGTCATTCTGCCAGTGAGCGGCGCGGTGCTGCTGTCACTGTGCGGCGGCTGGTTAGGTGTGCGCTTACTGAAAGGTAAGGCGTTATTCCGCCAGTTTGTCGCTTCGTAGCGGGTTATTCACGGGCTAATGTTGTGTTTGGCATTAGCCTGTTTGATTTAAATATTGTTGTTAAGCCAGGCTTCTACCTGCTGATAGTCACCACGAAACACAATATTGTCGGCTTTTTTGCTGAGCTGGTAGCGGTACATCGGGTCGTAATACTCTTCGAGCAGCGGCGAAAGCCAGGCCAGATGCCCCTCCACCGAACCGGTTTTTCGTTGCAATTCTAGCGCGTCATCCAGCAGTGCGCTGAACTGCGCAAAACGTTCCATCCCTAAACGGCGGCGAATGGCAAACAGGCCGTGATGCAGATATTCGCCGTAGTTAAGCCATGCGGTTTCTTCATAGCTCACCGACAAAAATGCTTCGCTCATTTGCAGGAAATATTCGGTTTTTAGACGCTCTAAACGCTGCTCGAAGGGATCTTCAATCACCACAATCGGTGAGCGTTGCATCTGCTCTCTGAAACACTCCGGGATGTGGCGCGAGCCAATCATTCGGCCTTCATCTTCGACAACCCACGTCACTTCCGCGCCATCACTTTTTTTGAGTAACGTCACTGCGAGGCTATTTTCGAAATTGGTTTGCGAAGGTTGTTCGACAATGGTGCGGCCAAATGACGAACCACGATGGTGTGCCAGCCCTTCAAGATCGACGCCGGTTGGCAGCGAACGGATAAGGATCGTTTTGCCGCCGCCAGTGTTGCCACTGACCAGCACCATCGGCCAGCGCGAGCGGGATTCAATCACGCCCATCGCATAATGGCGCAGCGCTTTATAACCACCTTCAACCAGCGGATAGTCGACACCCGCTTCATGCAACCACTGTTGAACCAGGTGGGAACGCAGGCCGCCTCTGGCACAACACAGGTATCCTTGTGGGTTTTGGCGGCATTGTTCCAGCCACTTCTCTAAACGGGCTTCGCGGATATCGCCATGCACCAGACTGTGGCCCAATTCAATCGCGGCTTGTTGACCGTGTTGCTTGTAACAAGTGCCTACCGCGACACGTTCGTCGTCTGACATCAACGGTAAATTTACTGCGGCAGGCATTGTTCCCTGAGCGAATTCAACCGGCGCACGCACGTCGATAAGCGGAATATCGGCGCGCAGCAGATGTTCATAATGTTGAGTATTGGGACGAGCGTTTTGCATGGATAACCTTAAAGCGAGTGAGGCCAGAAACGCTGGGGATTGTGCGCTTTTGCATGCAAAAAAGAAAGGAAGGGGCTGGAATGGCAGGGCGGGTAAGCGATTAACGCTACCCGCCGCTGTGATTAGAGTTTGCTCTGCGCCCAGGCAATCCCGCTGGCGTATTCCACGGGTAACAACGGCACCAGCGCTTCAAGCGTTGCACCCAGTCTGTCGTTATCGCTGTCATTGAGATTGAGATGGCCGACTTTACGACCTTCACGCACGTCTTTGTCGTACCAGTGTAAATGCACCAACGGCAGTTTCAGCCAGTCGTAATTTAAATCGGTACCGATAAGGTTGATCATTACTGACGGTGAATTAACGACAGGTTGCGGCAACGGCAGATCAACAATGGCGCGCAGATGCAGCTCAAACTGGCTGATAGATGCGCCGTTTTGTGTCCAGTGGCCGCTGTTGTGCACGCGCGGTGCCAGTTCGTTAATCAGCAACCCGGCAGGCGTGACGAAGCACTCCATCGCCATCACGCCGACATAGTTCAGCTCATGCAGAATTGCCGAAAGCATCGCTTCCGCTTGCTGCTGTTGCTCAATGTTTGCCTGCGGGAAAACTACGCTGGTGCGCAGAATACCGTCCTGATGCAGGTTGTGAGTTAGCGGATAAAACACCGTGCTGCCATCATGCCCGCGTGCGCCAACCAGTGAAACTTCGCCGGAAAAGTTAATGCCTTGCTCAACGATACACTCGCCGTAGCACTCATCGGGCAATTGGCTGGTTTCATCGCTGCGCAAACGCCACTGTCCGCGTCCGTCGTAACCGCCAACGCGACGCTTCACAATCGCCAGTTCGCCAAGGTTGTGGAACACGTCAGCCCATTGGTCGCGGCTGGAAAGCAACTGCCACGGCGCGGTCGCCAGTTCGAGTTTATCGAACAGCTGTTTTTGCGTCAGGCGGTCGGCAATAATCGGGAAAACATCGCGGTTCACAAACGCATTGTGGCGCGCCAGTTCGCGGGTGAGGGCGGTTTCAGGCCAGCGCTCAATTTCTGCGGTGATAACACTTTGCGCAAATGGTACGGCTTCAGGTTCAGCGTCAAGACCCACCGGATAAACCGCGATGCCCAGCGGTTCGCCCGCCTGGCGCAGCATTCTGCCTAACTGACCGTTACCCAACACGCAAACGCGTTTCATGCTTCACCCCGTGGGTCCGGGTTTTCCAGCACTTCGTCGGTCTGGCTTTGACGCCAGTCTGCCAGGCGCTGACTGAGACCTTTATCGTGCAGAGCGAGAATTTGCGCCGCCAGTAAAGCAGCGTTGGCCGCACCGGCTTTGCCGATTGCCAGCGTGCCGACCGGAATACCGCGTGGCATTTGTACAATAGAGTAGAGACTGTCGACGCCGCTTAAAGCCGCGCTCTGGACTGGCACACCCAGCACCGGAACCAGGGTTTTCGCCGCGATCATACCCGGTAAATGCGCCGCACCGCCTGCACCTGCAATAATCACCTGATAACCGTTGCTGCTCGCCTGTTCGGCAAAGCTGAAGAGTTTATCGGGAGTGCGGTGTGCGGAAACCACTTCAACGTGGTGTGGGACATCAAGGGCGGTGAGGATTTCTGCGGCAAACTGCATGGTGGCCCAGTCACTTTTGGAACCCATGACAATGGCGATACGCGCCGGGGTCTGGTTGGAGGACATGCGTCTCAAAACTCCTGTGGGTATGCAAACATCACCGAACGTGGCTCGGTCGGTCAGAAGGGCTCAGAGAATAGCATGAACATGCAGCAAGGAAAACGGTTGCGTGGCGATTGTTAATGCCAGATTGTCCTGTTTCCTGACATGATAAAAGTGAGAACGATGCGGAGATAAAATTCCGCACCGGGAAGCGCCTCTGGATACATTACTTTAGCCAAATACTTTTTTGCCGGCTGCTAAGTAGCTAAAACCATTAACGGTGTCTGGCTCGAGATAGCTCCCTTCCGTCCATTCGTTCCACGCGTTGATCGTACAAACGGGAAATACCGATTTTTCTGTATCCATAAAGTTCTTAACGTCCTGCAGCGCCTTTTCGAATTCCGCAGGGGAATTATCCGTATACACCGGGAACCAGGGATAGCCAATGTCATCGAAGCAGTCGGTTTGCACCGTTCTGGGGGAAGAATCCCAGCCCACTGTTACGTTGGGGATATAAGGGAGCGCGTGTTGGCTGCTCAAGCGTGCATGTTCGTCTTTGGCGCATTCGCGGATCTCGCTGTAGGGGCAATCAGGAAAATGACCCGGTGTAATATGATGAACCCACACGTAGCTGGTCACGCTGTCAATTCCCAGATACTCAATCACCTTATCAGGATCGGTAAGCGTATTTTCGGTTGGTAAGGTTTCTATACCCCATACCACGGCATTGAGATGCAATTCGCCCAGCCCGCGCGCGCGAATTTTTGCTCGAAAATCCTCCAGCACTCTTTTGGTATTGCTCAGTCCACCCAGGCCTTTAACCAGGCTCATCATCTCGTAAATCGAAAAATAAAATTTCCCGTCTATCTTCCAGTAAGAAGGATGAGTGAAATAGCGTTCAATAATATGCTCGGTTGCTTCTATAAATACCCGCTCGGAGACAGCCCCCGTGAGGCGGGTAGGGTAAGGCTGATAACGGGTAGCCGGATGAATCTCCAGCCAGTCATGGTTGGCCCACATAATGGCAAATTTAACATCACTATTGTTGGCGGCGTTTAAATAGCCTTCGTCAAGACAGCGTTCAAGAAATGGCCCCTCCTGGTGCCAGTACCAGTCAAAGATAAAGGCAGAGATCCCGTGCCCGGCGGCTGCGTTAATTTTCTTTTCCATAACCACCGGGTCAGCTTCATCTTCATAACCCCATAGCGGCACTTTAGGTTGCATATGGCCGACAAACCGTGGCGTAGCATTTTTCACCAGTTCCCATTCGGTCCAACCTTTGCCGTGCCATTGCTCTACTTTGGGATCACAGTGGAAATTTGGGAAATAATATGCAGCCACTTCATATTTTCTTTGCATTATCGTCAGTCCTTTTACGTATTAATGATGGTTTTGAATAATATCTGCCTCGGAATTAAACTCATTGCGCTGGTTGCCATGAAAGCAGAGCCAACCGATAACCATACCGACGCCGGCCATACATGAGAGGACGGTATATAAAAAAGTTGTTCCCATTTCGAGTAATAAGGGGGTCACAAATGCCAGTAGCCCGCAGGTCAGCCTGGATACCGCAACGATGATGCCCTGCGCCGTTGAGCGTAACATCGTGGGAAATGATTCCTGCGACCATACTTTCATAATGCCTTCAAATGCCAGCCCGGCCCCTGTGCTGGTAAATAACATGGCGCAGAACCAGGAGAAGGGTGCAAAGTTAAATAAAACCGGCATGACAAACCCTGCGGTATAGAAAAATGCGCCAACAATAAATCCGGTCATTCTTTTGGGTGTATCAACCAGTTTCATAAAGGCAACCCCAGAGACAATACATACCGGAAGCATTAATAAGCTCCAAAATGAGTGGGTTTCAATCGGTATACCGACGATATTAACGGCAATATATGCACCAAATTGCCCACTGGTGTTAGCCGCCAGGTTAGTCAACATATAGAAAAGACAAAGTGCGATAAACGGAGTGAGATATTTTCTGTTAAATAAATCTTTGAATGAGGCTGTTTGGGCGCGAATCGTTTTTACTCCGCAGAGACGTTCATGGTGTGCGGCCAACCATAGGGGAGATTCAGGGATAAGCGAGCGCAGAATTAATAATGCGATACCAGTAATTCCAATATGGAAGTAAAGAATTTGCGCGCCTAAAATGCCCCAACTGCCTACTACTGAAGCGATGGCCATTGATACGCTTACGCCGCCAGCCCACAAAAGATTAGACAGTCCAATAATTTTACCGCGATTTTTATCCGTTGCCGCCTCCGAGATGGTCGCCAGAGAAACCGGTAAATCTGCACCTGTCGCCAGACCCAATAAAAGGGTGCCGAGAAGTAAGAGGGGAAATGTTCGACCGAATGCCATTAGCAATGCGCCAACGACAATCATTGCCATTGTGGTGATGAATACTTTTTTTCTGCCGAACATGTCGCCCAGACGGCCACCGAAAAAAGCCCCCAGGGCAATACAGAGTGTTAATACACCGGAGAAAATACCGATTTGCCCTGCTGTGACGCCAATCGTTTTTGAATAGATAACCAGAGCGGTTCCGCTTGATACAATCGCGGCCGAGTCGATATAGGATGCCATCCCTGATACAGTGCCAATATACCAGGGATTAGTCTGTTTAATGATGGACATAAATTATTACTCCATGTAATAGATTGTTTTATAAAGATCCTAATTTATGGTTCAATTAATGCCTCCTTAGTTATGGTTTCTGGTTGTTGATTATGGGTTGGTAATGCATGAATATAACCATCCCGTTTATAACGTTAAATTAAAGAACCGTCCTTCTGTTGAGTGCCATCATTAACCAAATAGGGATAAATGTGGCGAAATATAAAATATCGACGAGCTCAGTATCACATAAATGCCAGGGAGCCAGGTGCACCATGGTTTTTTTTTGAACTAATATTGACGATGCTGATCGGTAATATATTCCGCTATTTTGGTCAGTTATTTAAGGGGGGGATAAGGCAGATACACCAGCGATACCTGTCACCAGGTACCGCCCCTTAGCGTTGTTTAATGAATGCCCGGCACGGCCTCACCCTCTATCATTGCCAGCCCTGTCGTGGTGCGGATAAAACGCGGCGCTTTCAAATCCTCTGCCAGCATGCTCAGTAATTCAAATAATAATTCGCTGATGTGTTCCTGCTGATCCAGCGTGATCTGTTGGTTCAGTAACACCATGGTTAATGCGGAACAATATTCACAGGTTGTCTCTGAATCTGTTGAAAGTGGACTGTGATATTCATCGTAATTATTGTCATTCACCGTTAATTGCTCAATAAGATGTTTTGGCAACGGTGATTTTAAAACCACTTTCAGTACATTCAACCCCGCCAGTAAACGCCCGCATAACGCCATATATTCAGCGTGATTATTAACTTCGATTAACTCATCAGCATAACGTTGGCAAATATCCACAACGTGGAATAAATCATGCGTGGCACTCAACGGTATTTTTAATAAAGCTGCGATGTTCCCCGCAATAACGGATTGAGCAGCAGTGATTTCAGGGCGAGCGAATGTGTTACTATTGGCAACAGCCATAGCGTTACTCCTTATAAGTTAACGTTTGTGGTTAGCCCTCTTTTGGTGTTCGTGCACCATTCGGGGGCGAATCTTTTTACCTCTCTACCTTCTGCTAAAAGTACTGGATAAGTCAACAGTAAAACCTTGCTTAATTATTGGAAACTGAAAGTCTTCGGCGCAAATCACTATATAGTGAAAATTGAATTTTGGAATTGCAGGGGATATTAAACCAGGTGTTCGGGCTGCTTTTAGCGATCAGCAGACGTTCGTAATTGAGTCACCATGAATCTTGCTAACATGCCGTGTGTCAATCAACTGGGAACAGGTCACGTCAGCCCTCTAAAACCACGTATAGCGGGGGGGCAGGTCAGAATAACTCGCCTACTTTCACACCTGAACGATATATTAGCCATGGGATAGAAGAAAAGGACGACATGAAGTGAGCTTCCTATCTACTCAGCAAATACATGATCATTGCCTGGCAACAACACAAGAAGCTATTGAAATACTTGGATGGACTAATATCTCAGTAGGCGTTTTGAGCGACGAAGAGAGACGCCAGCTTGAAGACGCAAATTTACAAAGCCCCTTGGACTGGCGATGGGCGATGCAGACCTATAGCGGTAACTCTGAAGACGGAATACTGGATATAACTTTAAAGCTGATCGACCGTGATGAGCCGGAACAGCTTCATGCGGTTATCATTTGTAAATACGACTGGCGCCGTGAGCAATTCTCAATTTGCATGTTAGAAAACTTCATTTCAGATGAAGATACCGACCTAACAGGCAACGTATTGATCATCGCACTTATTTACGCGACTACCTTCTGCCAGATCGCGGAGCTTGACGACGTCTATATTCAAGATCCTACTGAATATGCACAACCGCGTTATAGGAGCTACGGATTTGCCCAGGTATGGGATGACCACAGTAAGATGTCTGCAGATGTGCGCGACATCCTCAATACCATACGATTGAAAGTGAATGGCATTGACCCAGATGAAGAATGACAATCTCAATCAGCAGTCGATGGGCTGTTTGTTTAATGAACGCATTTGTTATAAAATTATCCATAAGATCTATAGCCAAAGAGGTTAAACATGATCAAACAACATAGAAAAATCACTTCTGATAAAGCTATGGCTGGTGCAAGACGCTCTCTCGACTTCTGGGCTTCCATCGACGGCAACAAACTTGCCAAAGTTGGTCAGAAGGAAAAAGACATGGATATGGTCGGGCCGAAGAAAGGTGTAAAGCCAGTAAGCCTCGGATAATATTCATCATCCCTATCAAAAAGTAAGGCTCCTTCAATGGGAGCCTTATTCATCATAACGGTTTCCCGTAACCAAGTTCGCTCTTCTCTTTGCTGAGCTGCTGCATAGCGTATGTGACCTGCCCCCAGCACGTAGGGTCGTTAGCCCGACTATACAAACCTAAAAATGCTAGAGCTGGCAATGCCTGTTTTTGGCACGCAGCGGACCAGCCAGCTGCCTGTCAGGTCCGCTGTGAGCGATGAGCAGACGTAACCATCATACCGTTGCAATAATAAACAGAGCTCATCATGAGTTTCTTCACTGAACCTGCACATTATATAAAAGCATCCGTTAAATAAGACTTATTTACTCTTTCGCCATCTCAAAACTCAACCTTGTACTAATGTTACTCAAAGTGTTTCGACAAGTGTTTCTTGTTGTTTATTTGTGTCAACGCGCTATTTCATTATGCGGCCTTGCAGAGATGACTTATGAATAATATTTATCGTTTGGTATGGAGCCATGTGGCGAACAGTTTTATTGCCGTTGCAGAAACATCCCGAACAGGGAAAAAAGGATCGAAGACCGGGCGTGGAGGCCGAAAATTATTAACTACTGCGCTGATTGTTGCCGGTGTTTATGGCCCGACAGCCAGCGCTGTTGATGTGACGTGGAGCGCGGCTTATCCAAACTACCTGTTTCTACCGGTTTACGATGCGGTTAAAGAGACGGGTTACGCGTTTACCATTGATGGTCAGCCACTGGCAAATCATTACGCCCCAGGCACCGAACTGAATATTACTGGCGCGATACCCAACATTGCCACGGGGACGAACGGCAGCAGTACGGGGGTCACGGTACTGAATGCGCTTCCTGACTCCGGTGGAACCGGGACGGGGACCGATCCAAACCGCATCATCACTATCGAAGCCACGGATTCAACCGGGGCTGCTACGCCAATAACAGCGGCAAACATTGATCAGTACACGTATTCGCCTTCTCCGGCCAGACCTCAGGAAAGCCAGGAACTGAACGTCGAAGTGCCAGGTCTTGACGGCAGTTATCAGGTCATCAGCATTTATGATTCCTCGACGTTTATTGCTGCCGATGACACGGCCGTCAGCGACATGCTGTTGCCTGTTTACGACCCAAACTCGATTCGTATCTTTAATAATTTCGGGATCGCGTCGGTGGCGGCAACCGGCGGGCAGGCCAATATCAATGTAGGTTCAAGCGATGCGAACACGCCGATTGCAGCAGCTGCAAATACCATCGACCTGTTGACTAAAAATTCTGTACTGGCAAAAGCGGACGGCAGCGGGAGTGCGACCAGCCGTACCGAATGGCGTTCTGATAACTTTATCCATTTCCGCCCGGCGATCGTGCTCTCATCTGATACCCAAAATCTTGAAGCGCAAAGTGCGAAATACGATTTCACCATCACGCTGCCCCACTACGAGCAGGTCGGGAATAAGGCCCTGCTATTGGGGAATAAAGACTTCGTTATTCATTCATCCACTGACATTGCAGATGTTAATGATTTCCTGACAGGCCAGGGGGCTTATGCTGGAAAACCGCAGATCCAGTACTGGCTGACGGCGGGTGCAACAGTAAATGGTGAGGTGATTGACTCCTCTGTTGAAGCGCAAAACACCTACGACGCGATTATTAGCGGCATGTTGGCACAAGAGGAAAATACCAGTATCAACCTGACCTACCATGTCTGGGATGACAAAGGAGTACACAACAACAACGCCACGGTTTCAACCGGGGATTTAAACGTTATATATGCCACAGGTGCGAATGCGTCTGGTTTGGTCACCAGCGACGGGAGCCTGGCGGTTGACGGGGCATCGGCGGTGATGCGCGCGGACAATGATGCCATCATCACAAACGACGGGGCGATCAACGCCTGGCGCAGCAGCGGCAGTAGCCCAGACTCTGTTGGTATGCTGACGACGGACGCCACGGCCATCAACAATGGCACGCTCAACGCGGGTCTGTTTATTGAAAAGGATGGCAGCAACCAGAACGTTTCTAATGCGGGCAGCACAGGCATGCAGGGCAGCGGTAACAGTACGCTGACCAACAACGGTCATATCAATGCGGCGATTACTGACTCCACCACCAACGGTGCCGTGGGCATTCGCGCGTCAGGCACCACCACGGTTTCGAATACGTTAGCAGGTACCATCGCACTGGTTGGCAACAGTAATAATCAGTTCGGCAAAGCCGGCGGTTACGGCGTCTGGCTTGATCAAAGCGCCACATTCAATAATGCCGGTAATATCTACCTTGGCGTCAATCCTGTCTTAAATTCCACCGCGCCAATACCTGTTCCGATGACCGGTGGCGATCTGTCGGCGGGGATTCGCACGCAAAGCACCGGCGCGGTGAACAACACCGGTACGATAACCATTGCTGAAAATACCCGTAATGCCGCCGGGATCTCCATCGAAGGGGCGTCAGGGGCGGTAACTAACTCCGGCACGATCAATGTATTAGGTAAACTGACTAACGGTTCGGCTGCAGCAAACTATGGTTTAAACGTGGTTGACAATGTCGGCACCGTGACGCACAGCGGCCTTATCAAGGTGGACGGTGATAACAACATTGCCATCAACGTGCTGGCGCAAGACGCGGGGGCGGAAGTTACCACCACAACAGGCAGCGCGATTACTGTCGGGAAAGCGGGGGATACCGGCGGTAGCGACGGCCAACCCTACACCTACCGTAACTATGCGGTTTATGCGGAAGGGCTAAACACCCAACACGCCCAGGTTAACCTGAATTCTACCATTCGCTTGTTATCTGCCGGGGCGATTGGTGTACATGCGCGTGGCGATGCGCGCATCGATATTGATTCAGCTTCGACGCTTTCTTTCGAAAACGTCAAACAGATGGGTTACTACGCCTGGGGTAATAAGGCGCAGATTAATCTCGGCAATGCGAATATCAATGATAACGGCCAGGCCGATTCTATTTTGTTTGCTGTGGATCACGGGGCGACTTTTGCCGGTAATAGCGGTGCTGCAGCGGGATATCAACTGACGGTATCAGGTAACAATGGAACCGGGATTATTGCCAATGGCGTCGATGAAACGACCGGAACTAAAACCTCACTCACCACCGGAACCGCACAGATATTCGTCAATGGCGAAAAAGCGGTTGGGGTAAAAGTGACTGGCGGGGCAGTCGGCAATATTAGTGACGGCGGTATTGTCCTGCAGCATGACAACACCACCGCTGTCCTGATTGATGGACGTAATTACAATATCGACGGCACCATTGATTCCGATGAAGTGCAGACTGACGTGACATCCAATGCCTCGATTACCAGCAGCCCAGGACAAAGTGGCATTGTTGGCTACAACGTGGCTCATGCGGGTGTGCTCAATCTCAGCGGCCCTGGCATTTCATTAAATGGCACCAACAGTACCGGGATCATTCTGCATGACAACGGTACCGCAACGGTCGGTGCGCCGGTGAATGTTTCTGGCACCAATAATATTGGTGTCGATATTCAAAATAATGGCGTGCTGACGAATAACGGCATTATTAGCGTCAGCGGTGCCGCGAATAGCGGCAACGTCGGGGTTCGTGTGGGTGGAGCGAATGCGGTGGTTAACCGCCTCGGCACAGTAAATGCCTCAGGCGGTTTAGCGGCAGTCCAGCTCATTGGAGCAGGCGCGAATTTAACGGTTAACGGTACAGGCAACCAGATTACGGCCTCTGGTGGAGCCGATGGTGTAAGAATGGATGCCGGTGCCACCTCCTTTAACGCCTCGGATACGGTTATCGACATTTCCGACAGCGGCGCGGGGATTAATAACAACGCCGATACCTCCAACATCAATCTTAGTAACGTCACGATTAACGCCTCCGATGGCCCGGCGATTCGCACTGCCGTCACCTTTAGCGCTGCAGGCACCAGTAACACATTAAATGTTTCCGGAAATGGCGAAGGTTTTGCTTTCATGAAGGCCGATGGTTCGGTTACCACGGGCGATCTCACTATCGGCAGCGGCTACACCATAAATGGCAACGGGGCGGGGAGCGTCGGCATTCTGGCGAGAACCTCCAACAATGTCAGTTCTGGCGCGGTTATCAACATGGCCGCCAATGCGGGTTCCGCGATTGTGGCAACCGATGGTTTGAGCGGTAGCAGTCGTACCATCACCAACTCGGGAGTTATCACCAGCCTCGGGGCGGGTGCACCAGTGATTAATGCTTCGGGCAGCGGCAATACCACGGTGAATAACAGTGGCACCTTGTTGGCTGCGAATGCCACGGCGCAGGCTATTTTGACCGGAACAGGCAATGATAATGTGGCGTTAAGCGGGACGACGGCCAACACTCTCGGTGAAATTGTGCTGGGTAGCGGCAGCGATCGGTTCAGCTGGACGGCAGGTGATTACACTGGTGGCGTGACATTCACGGGTGCTGACGGCAACGACCGCGCCACGCTGGGTGATGTGTCGATGGCGGACGTGACGCATATTCTCAGTGAAGGCGGCACCAATAATACGTTGACTCTTAATGGTACGAATGAGGGGGCAACGCCTGCATTACTGGGATCCTTTAGCGCGGACGACCTGGCGAAAGGCACCAATATTGGGTCGGGCTGGAGCACGCTGACCTTAGATAGCTTAAATGGCGTTCCGACTGATGCACGCGTGGTGGATAATTTAACGCTCTCTGGTGTGCAAGCGATCAATATCAACAATGGTGCCACGCTGCGTAGCGGCGACAGCGCCCCGACTGCGGGCGAGGCCACCATCCATAACTACAACGTCGCCACCTCGGGGGCGACAAGCTTGCTGTCATTCGATGGGGCGGGCGACCAAGTCTACAGTGGCGTGATCAGCGGCACCGGCGGCATGGAGCGCATCAATAGCGGTAATACTATTCTGCTGGGCGATAACACCTACACCGGGAATACTTTGATAGGCGCAGGATCGGAGCTGACTCTCGGCGATGGTAATACAACCGGCAAACTATCAGAGCAAACCAACATTACTGATAACGGTATCCTGACGGTTAACCACTCTGATGCAGTGGCGATCAATGGTGTTATTTCAGGAAGTGGTGCGTTCCGCCAGATTGGTAGCGGCGTCACTCGCCTCGGTGGCAATAACAGCTATGCGGGAAGCACTACCGTTGAGCAGGGTACCTTGCTGATTAACGGTGTGCAGAGCGGAACAGGGCTGACCACCGTCAAGAGCGGCACTACGCTTGGCGGTTACGGCACCATCGGCGGTGATGTGCTGTTCGAGAGCGGGACCACATTGCGCCCCGGTGATGACAGCCGTGGCAATCGCACCGGGACGCTGACCGTTCAGGGCGATCTGACACTTGCCAGTGACACCAACAGCCAGTTCCAGTTGGGGGAAGTTTATACACCGGGTGGCTCACTCAATGACCTGGTGGATGTGAAAGGTGACTTAATACTTGATGGTTCACTCAATGTGGCGCTGACCGCAGGCGGAGCCTTCCTGCCGGGTGTGTATCGCCTGTTTAACTATGGCGGTTCGCTCACCGACAACACCATGGATATCGCGTCGCTGCCACCCAACGACGCCAGTAATTACGCCATCCAGACCAACATCGACAAGGAAGTTAACCTCGCGCTTAACTTTATTGACCCGACAAATCAGTTGCAGTTCTGGGATGGTGACCTTGATGTGATCCCTGGCAACCACGGGGATGGTACGACAGGCAATGGCAGAGTTGACGGTGGCTTCGGTTACTGGACCAGCCTGATTTCAGGCGTCAGCAACAACTGGACGCAAGTTGATGGGGTCGGTAATGCGCCGTGGGCGCAGGATGCTTTCGCTGTCTTCCAGGGGCAAGGTGACGTGGTACGGGTCAGCAATGCCTTTGGTGACGTGCTCACTTCCGGGATGCAGTTCGCCAGTAATGGCTACATCCTGAATGCCGACCCTGCACGCCCGGATTCGCAACTGTTCTTTGATGCGACTAACCCGCCGGGTAATTTCCCGCCGGATAACAGCTACGAAGCGCAAGGCGCGACCCATGCCGACAGCTATTTTGCGATTCGTGTGGGGAATGGTGCGGCGGGAGCCGACATCACGACGCTTATCAACGTCAACCTGGTGCAGAACGATTTGTCCGCTGGCAATATCCGTTTGCTGAAAACCGATCCAGGTCGCCTGATTTTAACCGGCAATAATGTGTTTACCGGTGGCGTGGAAGTCTGGAACGGCACGCTGAATATCACCAACGACAACGCGCTTGGTGCGACCAGTAACTCAGTGTTGTTGAAAAATGGCGCCACCTTCCAGGCGGGGGCCGATCTCACGACATCACGCTTATTCTTTGTCGATGGCGTTGCGGGCGCTGCGCTGGATGTATTCGGCCATACCTTTACCCCAACAGGCGTGATTGGCGGTGATGGTCCGCTGACTATTAAAGATAGCTCCACGGGCACCAATAATGGCGTGCTTGAGTTGGGCACCGCGAATACCTATCAGGGCGACACCACGATTATCGGCAAAAATGGTACCGGGCAACTGACCGTTAATGCGAATACCAGTGGGGCATTAGGTGCGTCAGATAGCCTGGTTTCATTAAGCTCTCTGGCGCTGTTAAATCTCAATAACGCCGCTTCGGGTGAAACGCACGTCTTTGCCGTCGACAACGCATCACTGGCGTTCCACGACAACGCCGGAGCCGGGCAAAGCACTATCAATCTGACTAACGGCGGTAACGCGACTTTCAGCGATACGAGCCAGGGTGATAATGCGAATGTGTCGGTTGATGCCAGTTCCCTGCTTGCGCTCAACGGCAGTGCCGATGCGGGTTCATCGACGGTCAATAACAGCGGACGTGTGACCTTTGCTGACAACGCTCAGGGCGCAGGCGCGGTGATTTCTAACCTCGTGGGCGGCCTGGTGGATATCAGTTCTGCGCTGTCGGGCACCTCGATAGGTTCATTATCAGGTGCAGGTAACGTGATGCTGGGTGCGGCAACTCTGGTTGAAGGCGCCTTAGGGCGCAACGACGCCATCAGCGGCATTATCAGCGGTGACGGAAATCTGGTGAAAACCGGAAGCGGAACGCTAAACCTCACCGCCGCCAACACCTGGACCGGAACCACCGATGCACAGCAAGGCGTATTACTGATTAACGGTAATCAAGTGGCGGCAACCGGGCAAACCACGGTAAATAGCGGTGCAACACTTGGCGGTGCGGGCCTGCTCGGTGGCAGCGTGGTGATAGACAACGGCGGGCACCTGGCGGCTGGGCAGGATCTGTCAAGTGTCGGTGTGCTGACGATGGGCGCGCTAACCCTTAATCAGGATTCGCAAGTCGATTTCCAGTTTGGCCAGCCTTACACCGTCGGCGGCACGCTTAACGATCTTGTCAACATTAATGGCGACCTCAATCTTAACGGCAAACTGAATATCACCCAGACACCGGGCGGCAGTTTTGATGTCGGGATCTATCGCGTCTTTAATTATTCCGGTGCGTTAACCAACAACATTCTCGATATTGGCACCGCGCCTGCGGCGGCAGACGATCTCTACGTTCAGACCTCTATCGCAGGCCAGGTGAACCTCGTCAACCGCAGTGGTTATGTCATGCGCTTCTGGGACGGTTTCGGCGGTACGGGCGGGGCGTTGAAAAATAACGACCAGATCGATGGCGGCAACGGTATCTGGCAAAACAGCAGCGGCAATGACAACTGGACCACGGATGTCACCGATCCTGAAGGGCGCTTTAATACACCGTTCAGCAATGGTTCCTTTGCCGTATTTGGTGGTACCGCCGGTAATGTGACTATCGACACCAGCCTCGGTGAAGTGGCGATCAGTGGCGCGCAGTTTGCCACTGACGGTTATGTCATCGGCGGGAATAATCTAACCACCCATACCGCTAATACAATTATTCGCGTCGGTGATGGTACGGCACCGAGTGCGGGTTATACCGCCACCATCAACTCGGTTATTGACGGTGAAGGCGGAATTAATAAAGCCGATCTCGGCACCTTGATTCTGAACGGCAATAACCAATACCAGGGCGGCACGCAGGTTAGCGGCGGGATACTGCAAGTTTCTGCGGATAATAATCTCGGTGCAGCGGGAACCGGAATTGGCCTGAGTGGCGGCACGTTGCGCTATGGCGCGGCGTTTGATACTGCCCGCCAGGTGACGCTTTCGGGCGTCGGTGGGGCAATTGACACCAACGGTCATGCGGTTTCGCTGTTAACGGCGGTTACCGGCAATGGCGATTTCACCAAACTGGGCGAAGGCGCGTTGACGCTCACAAAAGACAGCACATTCAACGGGCAAACCACCATCAGCAAAGGCACATTGCAGTTGGGGAACGGGGGGACGGCGGGCAACATCGGCGGGAATATTGTCGATAACGCGACCCTTGCGATTAACCGCAGCGATACGTTGACGCTTAACGGGAATATTTCCGGCAACGGACAGGTCTGGCAGCAGGGCAGCGGCACCACCATTCTCAATGGCAACAATAGCTGGAGCGGAATTACGCTGGTGGAAAAAGGCACCTTGCTGGCTTCAGGTGAGAATCGCTTTAGCCAGCCATCCAGCCATATTGTGAGCCGAGGTGCGTTACTGGATACCGGTGGCTACAGCCAGTCGGTCGCCAATCTGGTGAACCAGGGCACCATTAATTTGCGTGGCGGTGATGTCGGATCAACCCTGACGGTCAACGGTGATTACGTCGGCCTGAACGGTACGTTGAACATTGCTGCCCAGCAACATAGCCCAGGTGTCGCTGACCGTCTGGTGATAAATGGCGGCAGTGCTACTGGCCTGACGAACCTGAATATTGATGTTAGCCAACTCGGCGAACCGACCACCGGTGACGGCATTATGGTGGTTGAAGCCATTAATGGGGCGACCACCACCGCTCAGACCACCAAAGATGCCTTTACCATTGGCGATGGCGTGCTTACCGCGGGCGCATGGCAATACCAGCTATTTGCTGGTAACGCGCAAGGGGCGGGTGAAGACTGGTTCTTACGCGCCGGTTATCGTCCTGATGTACCGGGCTTCGATACGCTGGCCGCGATTATCCGCCAGGCCGATTTAGCGGTTCTTGGGACACTTCACCAGCGTGTGGGCGATGAACAACCCTGGCGTGCGGATGTTGCGGCCGATCAGGAAAGCCGTTTTTGGGCACGTTACATCGTCAAATCGGTCGACCAAAAACACGACGATCCAACCGGCTCGCAAAGCAGTTCCAACTTCAACGGGATGCAGATGGGGTTGGACCTGTGGCAAAACGATAAATGGCGTGCAGGTTTGTACACCACCTTTATGGATATCGACAGCTCGATCAATGGTGATACCGGGATGAGCGGCGGGGCCGCCTACAACTCGACCTTCTCCTCATACCTGGGGGGTTACGCCACATGGACTGACACCGACGGTTTGTACGTCGATAACGTCCTGCAGTACGGTTATCACTCTGTCGATTTGAAGAACTTGAGCAGTCATGAATCGTACAGCCCGGACGGTAGCTCGGTGGTGGCGTCGGTTGAAGTCGGAAAACCGTGGCAATTAGGCGATAGCAACTGGCAGCTCGAACCGCAGGCGCAACTTATTTATCAGTACAGTAATTTTGATGATGTCACACTTGCCGATCGGTCGAAAACCAAAGTTTCGGTGGACGCTGACGGTTCTGTGATTGGCCGCCTTGGGGTCCGTCTGACTGCCGATTACGACACCGACTATGGCAAAGTTAAGCCTTATGTTCGCGCAAACTACTGGCAGGAACTGTCTGACGGCCAGGACAGCGTGACGTATCGCAATACGGCCAACCAGGCCGGTGCGACGGAAATCAACGCCAACCAGCGCTTCCAGGCAACTGAAGTGGCTCTCGGTACGACATGGGCGGTAACCACCGATGTGCAGGCCTATACCGAGGTGGGCAAAAGCTGGGATAACGGTGGCGACACGTCCGTATCCTCTGATATTTCAGCGTCTGTTGGGATGAAAATTCGCTTCTGATGATACTGCGGCTCGCTTCGAGCCGCAGGCTATCCCAGGCCTTTTAGCGGTTATTTTAAGAAACAGGTGGCACATGAAAAAGAGCATCGTGGCGTGTTCAGGACTGCTGTTAGCCTCATTTTCTCATGCGAGTGGCCTTTATTTTTATGAGATGGGTACAGAAGATACGGCACTGGCCGGTGCCGGGCAGGCTGCACGCGCTCAGGATGCTTCTACCATTGTTACCAATCCGGCGGGTATGACCCGTCTACCGGATCATATGTTCACCGGTGGTCTACAGGTCATGGGGGGAGATATCAATTATCAGTTAGATAACGCCAGACAGAGCCCGGGGAATGTCATGAATCTTTTCCCTAATGCCAGTAGCTTCTATAGCCAAAAAGTCAGTGAAGATGTGTACGCGGGCATTGGTCTGTATGGAAACTATGGTCTGGGGATAGATTTTGGCGACTGGGCTGGAGACCGGTTAATCAAAAAGAGCACCATGGTTGCCATGACCCTGAGCCCCTCTCTGGCCTGGAAACTGAGCGATCGTGTTTCCATCGGGGGGTCAGTCAATGCCAACTATGGCTTCTTGTCGCTGACGCGCAACGTTGAGGGGGATGATAAAACGCAAAAAGACCACGACTGGGCGATGAGCTATCGTCTCGGTTTGTTGATGGATCTGACTGACCAAACCCGCGCGGGGATAACCTGGAACAGTAAAACCGATTACGACTTTAATATTGATGCTCAGGCGCGGTTCCCCAAACTGCCAAATGTCGATTTCACCTTACCCATCGGTGCGCAAGTCCGGGCGCCACAGCAAATCATGCTAAGCCTGGTACACGATATCGATAAACAGTGGTCTGTGATGGGCGATCTTGGCTGGCAGGACTGGAGCCAGTTTGGTGCGCCACAGATTACCGTGGCAGGCGAGGCGATCGACAAAACCAGCCGCCTTAAAGATACCTGGCATACCGCATTGGGTGTGCAATACCGTCCAGCTGAAGAGTGGCGTCTCAATGCCGGCGTGGCATTTGATAGTACTGTATACAAAGATCAGAGTGATGCGGCATTAACCCTGCCAACTGGCGACGAATGGCGTTTTGCCACCGGTGCGCAGTACCAACTGAGCCAGGCAAGCAATATTGGTATAGCAGTGGAATATCTGCATATGCAGTCTTCAAAAATCCAGTCTCCGGCGGTTTTGGCGGGCAATTACGATAATCCTTATCTGTGGTTTACCAGCGTCAATTACAGTTATCAGTTCTGATTGTTGAAAGGCCATTATCAGTATTTTATGGATACTGGCTGACGATATGAGTCATGTCTGCTTCTGGTTACGCGATGCTGTCCTCATGCAACCAGCAAACGACTCTTCTCCAGACAACTTCGAACCAGCAAAAGTTAAATTATTAATATTTTGTATTCCAATATGGCGAAATGTAACTCTTTGGTTATATTTAAAAACGATAATACTCCATGAACATTATTGTTATTTGATTCAATGAATTATTACTCGATGTAACTACTCGGATAATCTGAGTGGTTTGAGGGAATACATATGAGGAAAAGAAATGAGACTTAAATTAATAGTCAAAAGTCTTGCACTGGCAGGGCTGCTTTCATCCACAGCACTGACTCCGTTATTTGCACAGGAAGTTCCCAAAGAGGCAACGGCTTCAACAAAACAAGCTAACGACGCACTCTATAACCAACTTCCTTTCTCTGATAACACTGATTTTACCAACGCGCATAAAGGCTTTATCGCCGCAATCCCCACTGATGTCATAAAAGGTGCGCAGGGTAATGTGGTCTGGGATCCTCAGAAATATGCCTTTATTAAAGAAGGTGATAAATCGCCGGATAGTGTCAACCCTAGCCTGTGGCGTCAGTCTCAACTAATCAATATCAGCGGCCTTTTTGAAGTGACCGAGGGTGTATACCAGATCCGTAATCTCGACTTATCCAATATGACCATTATTGAGGGTAAAGAGGGTATTACCGTTGTTGATCCACTGGTTTCTGCTGAAACAGCAAAAGTTGGCATGGATTTGTACTTCAAAAATCGTGGCAATAAACCGGTTGTCGCGGTGATTTACACCCACAGTCACGTTGACCATTACGGTGGTGTGCGCGGGGTTGTTGACGAAGCTGATGTTAAATCAGGCAAAGTGAAGATTTACGCCCCGGCGGGCTTTATGGACGAAGCCGTGTCCGAGAACATTATGGCAGGGAACGTCATGAGCCGCCGCGCCAGTTACATGTACGGCAACCTGCTGAAGCCTGATGCTAAAGGCCAGGTGGGTGCGGGTCTGGGTACCACGACTTCTGCCGGGACGGTAACATTAATCGCTCCGACTAACTACATCACTAAAACCGGACAGAAAGAAACGATTGACGGCCTGACCTACGATTTCATGATGGCGCCAGGCTCTGAAGCACCGTCCGAAATGCTGTGGTACATCGAAGAGAAAAAACTCATCGAAGCCGCGGAAGATGTGACCCATACCCTGCACAACACCTATTCACTGCGCGGAGCGAAGATTCGAGACCCGCTGGCATGGTCGAAATATATCAACGATGCCATTAACCGCTGGGGTGATAAGGCCGAAATCATTATGGCTCAACACCACTGGCCAACGTGGGGCAATGAAAACGTCATTAACCTGATGAAAGGTCAGCGTGATATGTACCGCTATATCAACGACCAGACCTTACGTCTTGCTAACACCGGCCTGACACGTGATGAAATTGCTGCCAACTTTAAACTTCCAGACGGCCTGGCAAAAACCTGGGCAAGTCGTGGCTATTACGGTTCGGTGAGTCACGATGTTAAAGCGACCTACGTGCTGTACCTCGGCTGGTTCGATGGCAACCCGGCAACACTCGATGAATTGCCACCAGAAGAAGCTGCAAAGAAATTTGTAGAGTACATGGGCGGTGCCGATAACATCCTGCAAAAAGCGAAAACGGATTACGAACAGGGTAACTACCGTTGGGTTGCGCAGGTTGTCAGTAAAGTCGTATTTGCCGATCCAAATAACGAGGCGGCACGTAATCTGGAAGCAGACGCACTGGAACAACTGGGATACCAGGCTGAATCAGGCCCATGGCGTAACTTCTACCTGACCGGCGCGCAGGAGCTGCGCAATGGCGTTCAGAAACTGCCTACACCAAATACCGCAAGTCCGGATACGGTGAAAGCCATGTCACCTGAGATGTTCTTCGACTACCTCGGTGTGCATATCAACGGTGAAAAAGCGGCAAACGCCAAAGCGGTATTTAATATCGATCTCGGCAGCGACGGCGGTAAGTACAAGCTGGAGCTGGAAAATGGCGTACTGAACCATACTGCAGGTGCGGAAGCGAAAGACGCGGATGCGACCATTGCGCTTAACCGTGAAACGCTCAATAAAATCATCCTGAAAGAAGAAACCCTGAAGCAGGCTGAAGATAAAGGCGAAGTGAAAGTAACCGGTAACGGTGCGAAGCTCGATGAGATGCTGGGCTACATGGACAAGTTTGAGTTCTGGTTCAACATCGTTACACCATAAATAACTCCCCTGCGGCGTCACGGCTGCAGGGGATTTACTTCAGGTAATCCTATGCGTCTTTCATACTCGATTTTGCCTTCACTTTTATGCCTTGCCTCATCTTATGCCTATGCTGTTGAAGAGCATTCCCCGGATGCGGCGCAGGCAAACAACCCTCTGGCGAATATGACTGCATTTAATATGCAGAACTATTACATCGGGGATGTCAGCGGTACGGATCAGGATGCCAATCAGTTCTGGTTCCGTTATGCGCAGCCTTTTTCATTGGGTGACAGCAAATGGCTGTTGCGTGGTTCACTACCGATTAATACCTATCCTGTTGCGCCGACCGGGGGTCATAAAACAGGTTTAGGTGACCTGAACTTATTTGCGTCATGGCTTATTGATACCGGCAATCCGGCAGTGAGTTTTGGGTTCGGTCCACAAATCACGGCGCCGACGGCTACTGAAGATGCTCTGGGAACAGAAAAATGGTCTGCGGGTCTGGTCAACGTGCTCTTCGATGCCAGTTCGCCAAAATTCCAGTACGGTTATCTGGCCTCATGGCAGCATAGCTTTGCCGGAGAAGACAACCGCAGCGACGTGAATCTCGGTACTTTCCAGCCATTTTTATTCTATCAGTTGGGTGGCGGCACTTACCTGCGAGCGGCACCTATCTGGGTCTACAACTTCCAGAATGACAGTTACAGTGTGCCGATGGGGTTAGGGGTTGGACAGGTTATCAAGCAGGATAAAACCGTTTACAACTTCTTTGTGGAGCCTCAGGGTTCGGTTGCAGACCACGGCCCAGGACAGCCGCGCTGGCAGATTTTCTTCGGGTTAAACCTTCAGTTCCTGGATTAATCCGTTTGTGGGACATGCTTGTCAACGATTTACATTACCGCAGCCCTTCGGGTGGCGTTAACTCGTTCATGTGTGCTAGCTCTAACTGGACGATCCCGATACACGCTTTCTGATTACGTATACTTGGCAATTTTAAAAGGATGGTTTGACGGTTGCCTTACGGACTGATTACCACCAGGCAGTAACGGATTTTCGGGAGGAAGGATGAGCAAAGCTTTAATGGGTCTATGCATTTGTCTGTTGCTATTCACTTTACAAGACGCAATCAGTGCTGAGCCACGTCAGGCACCTTCCCCGCAGGAACAGGCGCGTACCTTGTCTCTGCTTAATCAACCCGTTGTGATGCTACAGGCAAAATTTGGGCTTACCACGCCAGAAGAACGGGTTAAGCGTATCGTTACGATCTTGCGCTCGCTCAATGATAATGATCTGGCCCAACCGGTTGTGACTCATAATGTAACGCGATACCGACAGCCTGCCGTGCTTTTTTCTGTCAACGGCAAACCCTTTATGTTACTGGCTCAGGGAGACCTTGATGAAGGGGATGACCTGACGCTTGCGGAGTCGGCGGAACGCGTCAGGTTGCGTCTCGATACGCTTCGTCTCTCATTGTCTGAACAGTACTCTTCGCGTTACCTCTTATCCTCCTCGGTAAAAAGTCTGGCTGGGGCACTGGTGATAGTCGCATTGATTTGGTTTTCCCTGCGATCCTATGCCTGGCTAAAACGGGTATATACCGTGCGGCGCGCTCAGCGGAAAAGTATCATTCCTGGCGAGCTTCGCGCGTTTCTCGGTCCGATTGAGGTGCGGCTGTATGCTGTTGTTCTTACCACCACCATCCTCGTAGCATTTTACATCTGGGTAAGCTGGGTATTGCGGCTGTTTCCCTGGACGCGGATTTGGGGCATGGAGCTGGGAAGTTATGCGATAGGGCTATTGCAACTGATGGGGCTGGCGGCACTTTCCGCTCTACCGGGTCTGGTCATTGTTATCGTAATTTTTATCATCACAGCGCTGGTAACGCGTTTGTTGAGACTGGTGTTAAGGCGAGTCGAAACCGGACAATTACATCTGCCGGGGTTACATCCGGATACGGTTGGCGTGACCCGCAAGCTTATCAGCGTAGTCATCTGGTTATTCGCTTTGTCAGCGGCATATCCATTTCTGCCGGGCGCTAATTCACTCGCCTTCAAAGGGATAAGCGTTTTCTTCGGCCTGATGCTGACGCTGGGATCTGCTGGATTGATGAACCATGCCATGAGCGGGCTGGTTCTGACCTATTCCCGTGCACTGCGTAAAGGTGAAGTCATCAGAATTGCAGATCATGAGGGGGTTGTCAGTGAGGTGGGCATGCTGGCAACTAAAATTCTGACACGAGAGAACTACGAGGTGACGGTTCCCAACGCGGTGGTCGTTAGCGGCAGAATAGTTAACTTAAGTGCAACGCTCAAAGGCGAAGGTGTCAACATGACGACCAGTGTCACCATTGGTTATGACACGCCGTGGCGGCAGGTTGAAGCTATGCTGGAACTTGCCGCAAGCCGTACACCTGGAATTAACCGCGACATTCCTCCGTTGGTGCGGCAGTTGGCGCTGCAGGACTGGTATGTGGCGTATGAGCTTCAGGTTCGGCTTAAGGCGGGTGAGTCACTGGCTGGTGTCAGAAGTACTCTACATGGCCATATACAGGATGTGTTTAATGAATTCGGCGTGCAGATCATGTCACCTAATTTCATCAGCCAGCCCGATCAGCCGGTACTCGTGACCAAGTCGAACTGGTTTGCCCCTCCAGCAGGAGAAAAAGAAAAATAAGATGCCGATCAGCCGTGTTTCCACATCAAGCTGATAGTCATCAGCATTGCCATACAAAGAGGTGTGAAGCTGGCAGGGAGACGATAGATGAAAAGTACCAACAGAAGCGACAAAGCAATAATACCGCCCGTAATTTCGTCTATAAACGGCAATATTTCCAGGTGTGCGCCGATCGAGCGGTCAAAGTTACTGATGAGAACATTGCGGAACAAAATGATCAGCGCAAAACTGACATTCACAAATGTGAACCACGGGATACTCACTGATAGCGCCTGTCTGGCCATATCACTATGGTTCTGCTACAGTGTATTCAAAGGAGGTGACGCGGCCTGACGTATTTTCCCTGTTTTTTATCACATAATCACGGCAGGCCAGATGAGACAACTTTCTATACCTGCGAATTGAAGTATGACGGGGGATGCCTGACTGCCACAAAATAAAGCTCAGGTCATCCGGTTATCGCTTTGTATACCAGGTCATTAATGAAAATTATTCGCTTCGAGCAAATTCATTTTCGACTTGATTGACCCTTTGTAAGTACTGTGAAAATTGCTGTTCCAGCACGTTGAGGTCTACATTTTTTATATTTGATTTTTTCAGGCGAATTTCCTCTGTGCGATTGCCATATTCTATATCAATCACGATTTCGATTTCATTAATGCCTATTTCTTTGATGAGGGCCGGTGGAATAAGTAAGGGATCGGAAAATAAACCAGGGGTAATGACTACTGTTTCTGTCGTCCAGGCTATTGCCGGGCGCTTATGCAAACGGAACCCGTTATACAGGAAGACTGCTGCTATTGATGCAAGCATGATGCCGAGTAGTGAGCCAGAGCTAAAGACTAGCCCTAAACCCGGCCCCATAAGAATGGCACCGGTGATCAAAACCTTATCGGAATTGAATAAATAAACCTGTTCCCATTCCATATTTTCTTTTTTCGATAAAGAAGCGAGTTTACTAAAAGTAGCCAGGCTGTTACTGCGTAAAATACCGTGGAGCAGAAAAGCCCCGATAGGCAGAAGAGCAAGGGTGGCTATGGATATCAGCCATACAGATAGCAGCCGCCAACGTGAAAAAAGAAAGGCAGAGATGAATACAACGGCCAGCGCACCCCAAAATAGGTTTTGCATGAGATATAAAATAATCATCAGGTCGCGATCGGTCATTACCATCAACATTTCATATGCCAGGTAATTAAAAATGGCGCTAAATATCATTACGGCGAATAAGTTGATAACAAATCCAATCCAGAAGCATCGCGCTAAGTTTTTCACGGGTAATCCTTTTAGATGAAAAAAAGATTGTCTACCCCTGATATATAAATGCAATGTTAATTATGCTGCCTATATATTCGCAGTTTATATTTTTCTGGGTTATGAATTAAAACTCGAAGGGAATTAACTCGACGTCCTGGGCGGTCACTTTAATCATTGACCCTTGCGTATGCCATGCGCCAAGCACGCAGCGAAACGCGGGTTTTCCGTTTGCAGAAAGAGCGTGAATTTCCGGGCGATGGGTATGACCATGAATCATCCACTGCACCTGATGGCGGCTGAGGGCGTCGATCACCGCGTGTGGATTCACATCCATAATCGCCATGGATTTGCTGCTATTTGAGGCTTTGCTGCCGGCACGCATTTTGGCGGCGACGCGCTTGCGAATAAACAGCGGTAGGGCGAGGAATAACCATTGCAGCCACGGCTGGTGGACTTTTTTGCGAAACGCCTGATAACCGTGGTCGTCAGTGCATAACGTGTCGCCGTGCAGCGCCAGCATTTTGCGGTCGTATAAGTTGAGGACTTGTTCTTCTGGCAGTAATGTCATGCCGCTCAAACGGGCAAAACGTTTACCGACTAAGAAATCGCGGTTGCCATGAATAAAGAAGCAGGGGACGCCGGAATCAACCAGCTCTTTGATCGCTACTGCAATTTGGCGGTGCAGCGGTTCGGGGTCGTCGTCGCCAATCCAGGCTTCAAACAGATCGCCAAGAATATAAAGCGCGTCTGCTTCCCGTGCTTGACCCGCCAGAAAACGCAGAAAACCGGCGGTGATCGCCGGTTCTTCTGAACACAGATGTAAATCTGCGATAAAAAGCGTCATCGCCATCGGGCGAGTTATTCGCTTACGGTTACGCTAGTGATAACCACGTCTTCTTTAGGAACGTCCTGGTGCATACCGCTGCGGCCAGTGGACACGCCTTTGATTTTTTCAACAACGTCCATGCCTTCTACAACTTCGGCAAATACGCAGTATCCCCAACCTTGCATGCTTTCGCTGCTGAAGTTCAGGAAATCGTTGTCAGCCACGTTAATGAAGAACTGAGAGCTTGCAGAATGTGGTGCCTGAGTACGCGCCATTGCCAGCGTACCTTTGGTGTTTTTCAGGCCGTTATTCGCTTCGTTCTGGATGGTGTCTTTGGTTTCTTTCTGCTTCATACCCGGTTCAAAACCGCCGCCCTGGATCATAAAGCCATTGATCACACGGTGGAAAATGGTGTTGTTGTAGAAACCTTCGCGGCAGTAATCGAGGAAGTTTTTAACAGTTTCCGGCGCTTTATCATCAAAAGTTTTGATGACGATATCGCCGTGATTAGTTTGAAAAGTAACCATGCTGTGTATCCTATATTAGTCAGACAGTGTTCGGGCAGACGGTGCCGCGACACAAGGTGGTTGTTATAGCATAACTGCTGATGATCATCACCTTGCAAAGCGTGCTGCTTCCGTGTGGAATTTTGAGGTAACATATAACCTAATTTCGATTACACACGCTGATATGGAATCCCCTGATGTTAAAAATCTTTAATACAATGAGTCGCCAAAAAGAGGAATTCAAACCTATTCATGCCCCAGAAGTTGGCATGTACGTGTGTGGTATCACCGTTTACGATTTGTGTCATATCGGACATGGCCGCACTTTTGTCGCTTTCGACGTGGTTGCACGTTACCTGCGTTTTCTCGGCTATAAGCTTAAGTATGTGCGCAACATTACCGATATCGACGATAAAATTATTAAACGCGCCAATGAAAATGGCGAAGATTTTGTCGCGCTGGTTGACCGTATGGTGGCTGAAATGCACACCGATTTCGACGCGCTGAATATTTTGCGCCCGGACAGCGAGCCGCGCGCCACCAAACACATCCCAGATATCATCGAAATTGTTGAACAGCTTATTGCGCGTAATCACGCCTATGTTGCCAGCAATGGCGATGTGATGTTCTCCGTGGAAACCGACGCGGATTACGGCAAGCTTTCGCGTCAGGATCTGGATCAACTGCAAGCTGGCGCTCGTGTTGAAGTAGAAGCGAACGTTAAACGTAATCCGATGGATTTCGTGCTGTGGAAAATGTCCAAGCCGGGCGAGCCGAGCTGGTCATCTCCGTGGGGCGAGGGCCGTCCTGGCTGGCACATCGAATGTTCGGCGATGAACTGCAAACAGCTCGGCAACCATTTTGATATTCATGGCGGCGGTTCAGACTTAATGTTCCCGCACCACGAAAACGAAATCGCGCAGTCAACTTGTGCACACGGCGGCGAGTACGTTAACACCTGGATGCACTCCGGGATGGTGATGGTTGACCGTGAAAAAATGTCCAAATCGCTGGGCAACTTCTTCACTGTGCGTGACGTGCTGAAATATTACGATGCCGAAACCATTCGCTACTTTCTGATGTCCGGCCACTATCGCAGCCAGCTGAACTACAGCGAAGAAAACCTGAAACAGGCACGTACTTCGCTTGAGCGTTTATATACCGCTCTGCGTGGCACGGATTCGAGCGTTCAACCTGCGGGTGGCGAAGCATTTGAAGCGCGCTTCCGTGAAGCGATGGATGACGATTTCAATACCCCGGAAGCGTACTCTGTACTGTTTGATATGGCTCGTGAAGTGAACCGCCTGAAAACCGAAGATTTGGCGGCAGCAAATGGCCTGGCTGCGGCGTTACGCAAGCTTTCTGGTGTGCTGGGTTTGCTTGAGCAAGAACCTGAAGCTTTCCTGCAAAGCAGTGTGCAGGCTGACGATGGTGAAGTGGCTGAAATCGAAGCGTTGATCAAACAACGTAACGATGCCCGTCAATCGAAAGACTGGGCGCTGGCGGATCAGGCTCGTGACCGTCTTAATGAGATGGGGATCGTGCTGGAAGATGGCCCGCAAGGGACGACCTGGCGCCGAAAGTAACATTTATTCAGTTAGATAAAACATAAAGCGGCTTAGGCCGCTTTTTTATCAGCTATGATATTGGTGACAAGAATGAAAATAGGCCAATTCATGGGTAACACAAATAAAAAAGACGGTGAATCACTGAATCCACCTCTTTACTTGATCAGACCGGTCACTGATATCGTTGCTTTGAGAAAAGCGCTTTCTGGCTCTGGGATAAAGCAGTCTTTCCTTGCTGAGGACATCATTAATGCCATTGGGGAAGAAGGAAAACATCTTTATCTCTTCGAGGGCGGGGAATATACGTTTTTGCGTTCCAGTGATGGTTTAGTGATTTCGTCGGCAAGAGGCGAATTAATCTACGGTATCGCTGAGTGTATTCGTCCTCGCGGTGGCTGGTCTTTAAGAATAGAAGAACCCTGCGACTGTTGGGTTGTTCCAGCGGAAAAAGCCTTTGAAATAATTACCCAAAAGCAACTTTGGGAATCTGTCGCTAATATTTTTGCGTGGTATTTGCAGATATTTACCTCACGTGAAGAGCACCTGGTTGGCGTCCCGGCTTACGTGATGATCCGCACTAAATTGCTTGAATTACAGGCACAACCCGAAGACTTTCGCCGTGATATGAATGTAGCGGATTATATTCAGCAGCGTACGCAGCTCGCTCGCAGCACGATTATGGCAATACTCGGAGAGCTACGGCGCGGAGATTACATTGAGATTAAACGCGGCAGGCTGGTGGCAGTGAACCATTTGCCGAAAGAATATTAAAAAAAGCTCTGGCTGTAAGGCCAGAGCTTTTTAGTTTTTGCAGGTGACTTATTGTCTTATGAGTTATTTGGGGTACGAATCAGGTAATCAAATGCGCTCAGTGAAGCTTTCGCACCTTCGCCAGTGGCGATAATAATTTGTTTATAGGGCACGGTAGTGCAGTCGCCAGCAGCAAAAACACCCTTCACAGTGGTTTCACATTTCGCATCAATGATGATTTCACCCATGCGGTTGCGCTCTACGCTGCCTTCCAGCCAGTTGGTGTTTGGCAACAGACCGATTTGCACGAAAATCCCCGCCAGTTCAATCTCATGTACATTTTCGGTCAGGCGATCTTTGTACTGTAAACCAGTGACTTTGCTGCCATCGCCTTTCACTTCCAGCGTTTGCGCATTCAAAATAATGTCGACGTTTTTCAGGCTGCGGACTTTATTCTGCAACACCTGGTCGGCTTTCATTTCAGGGGCGAACTCAAGCAGCGTAACGTGTTCGACGATACCCGCCAGATCAATTGCTGCTTCAACACCAGAGTTACCACCGCCGATCACCGCCACGCGTTTGCCTTTAAACAGTGGGCCGTCGCAGTGTGGGCAGTAAGTCACGCCTTTGGTGCGATACTGTTCTTCGCCTGGCACGTTCATATTGCGCCACTTCGCTCCCGTCGCAATGATAATGCTGCGAGCGCAAAGTGTTGCGCCGGAAGCCGTTTGAATCTGGTGCAAACCGCCTGCGGTTTTAGCCGGTATTAATTTGCTGGCACTTTGCGTGTCGATAACATCCACATCGTAATCATCAACGTGGGCTTTCAGTGCGCCAGCCAGTTTCTGCCCTTCGGTTTTCGGTACCGAAATGTAGTTTTCGATATCAACGGTATCTAACACCTGGCCGCCAAAACGTTCGCCCATCAGGCCGGTGCGAATGCCTTTACGTGCCGAGTAAACCGCAGCCGCAGCGCCCGCCGGACCGCTACCGACAATTAATACATCGTAAGCTTCCCGTTTGTTCAGGGCTTCGGCTGCGCGCTTTTCGGCACCAGTATCAATTTTGCTGACAATTTCCGCGAGCGTCATCCGGCCTTGACCGAACTCTTTGCCGTTCAGGAACACCGCAGGCACACCCATCACGTTGCGCTCCTGAATTTCATTCTGGAATACGCCGCCGTCAATGGCGATATGGCTGATGCGCGGGTTTAACACGCTCATCAGGTTCAGCGCCTGCACCACGTCCGGGCAGTTGTGGCAGGAGAGCGAATAAAAAGTTTCAAAATGGAAATCGCCGTCAATTTCGCGGATTTGCTCAAGCAAATCTTGTGACTCTTTCGACGGATGTCCCCCGGTTTGTAGCAAAGCTAAAACCAGAGAAGTAAATTCGTGGCCGAGTGGAGAACCTGCAAAGCGCGGGCCTTTATCGGAACCTGGATTGGTAATCAGAAACGACGGTTTGCGTACCGGTAAATCGTTATTAATCGTGAAAGTAACTTTGTCAGATAACTCAGCAATCTCTGCCAGCAGTTCCTTTATCTCGGTTGATTTTGCGCCGTCGTCCAGCGTGGCAATCAACTCAACAGGTTTGGTTAATCTCTCAAGGTAAGCTTTGAGTTGGGTTTTCATGTTGTTGTCGAGCATGGGTAAATCTCCCTGGTGGCAAAGCCTAAAGTGGCAAAGTGGCGGGTGTCGCGCTACGGCTCACCCGCCCTGCGAAAAGAAAAGTGATTAGATTTTGCCGACCAGGTCTAATGATGGAGCCAGCGTAGCTTCGCCTTCTCTCCATTTAGCCGGGCAAACTTCACCTGGGTGAGAAGCCACATACTGAGCAGCTTTCACTTTACGCAGCAGGTCAGACGCGTCACGGCCAATGCCTTCAGCAGTTACTTCGATAGCCTGAATGATGCCCTGTGGGTCAACAATAAAGGTACCGCGGTCAGCAAGGCCCTGATCTTCGCGCATGTTTTCGAAGTTACGGGTCAGTGCGCCAGTTGGGTCACCAATCATCGCGTATTTGATTTTTGCGATGGTTTCAGAACTGCTGTGCCACGCTTTGTGGGTGAAATGGGTATCGGTAGAAACAGAATAAATATCTACGCCCAGTTTCTGGAACTCGTCGTAATGGTCAGCCACATCGCCCAGTTCAGTCGGGCATACAAAAGTGAAGTCAGCAGGATAGAAGAAGAAAACGCTCCAGCGGCCTTCTACGTCTTGCTCGGTAACTTCAATAAATTCACCGTTTTTAAAAGCGCTGTTTTTGAATGGTTTGATTTTTGTATTAATTAAAGACATCTGTATTTTCTCCGTTTTGCGATGGGAGAAAGGTACCGAATATTCGTGCCAGACTCTAATGGGTAGGCTGTATCGAATTGATAAGTTTTACCTAACAACTTAAGTCACAGGCAAAAAAAACCACCCGTTGCCGGGTGGTCTCAGTTTGTTGCTTGTTGCGCGTTACAATTCCACTTTAAAAAATCATAACAGCGGCGGGATTAAATCACTGTTGCGCCAGATGGGTCAATCCACTCAATCGTTATATTAACGATGGTTCTGATAGCCACCATCTATGTATCATGCCCATCATGGTTGTCCATAATGCGTACAATTCCGAAAGCAGCACACTTTCATGTCAGAGAAATTGCAGGAGTGTGACAACACGGCTAGATTTAGCCAGCACCAGCTATGAGTACCTTTTGCGCCAGTGCGCACATTCATCTCGAGGGTTAGGCGTTGTCGGAATTGCTTTCACTTGTATTGTTTGTCACAGCCATTGCCGTGTACGCCTTTAAAGCCGGACGTAATCTCTGGTGGTTTAGCGTCATCCTGCTTATTTTGGGTTTGTATATTGTCCTGAACGTGACGTTTGTCGCCAGTAACTACTTCACCGGCGAAGGCATTAATGATGCTGTGCTGTATACCCTGACGAGCAGCATGACGGGTGCCGGGATTGGCAAATATATTCTTCCCGGTGTTGGGGTATTTGTTGCACTGGTCGCGGTGTTCGGTGGTTTGACCTGGATTCTGCGTCGCCGCAAAGGGTATCCCCATCATTTGGGTTATAGCCTGTTAGCAATCGTGTTGGCGATGGCCTCGGTCGATGCATCACCCGCGTTTCGCCAGGTGACAGAACTGGTTAAATCACAAACTCGCTCAGGTGATTCTGATTTCGATGTTTATTACAAAGTCCCGCAAGGTACAATTAATAACCCAAAGCTTAATCTCGTTTATATTTATGGCGAAAGTCTGGAGCGCACTTATTTAGAACCGGAATACTTTCCTGAGTTAGCACCGGAATTAACCGGGCTGAAGAATGGAGGCATAGATTTTAGTCATACCGTTCAATTGCCTGGCACCGATTATACCATCGCCGGAATGGTTGCTTCACAATGTGGTATACCGTTATTCGCCCCATTTGAGGGGAATTCATCAGCCTCGATGTCGAGTTTCTTCCCGAAAAATATCTGTTTGGGCGATATCCTGAAAGCATCGGGTTACGAAAACTACTTTATGCAGGGCGCAGACTTACGTTTTGCAGGGAAAGATATTTTTTTACAATCCCATGGCTTCGACCATATGTACGGGGCGCAAGAACTGAAGTCGATGGTTGCTGACCCGGCTTACCGCAATAACTGGGGCTTCTACGACGATACCGTGCTGGATGAAGTGTTCGAAAAATATCTCGAGCTTTCGAAAGCGAACAAACGTTTTTCACTGTTCACTTTAACGGTCGATACGCATCACCCGGACGGCTTTATTTCGAAAACCTGCAAACGCCGCAGTTATAGCTTTGAAGGTAAAGAAAACCAATCTTTCAGTGCCGTTGCCTGTAGCCAGGAACATATTGCTGCGCTTATTGAGAAAATAAAAGCCTCAGCGTATTTTAAAAATACCGTGATTGTCGTTTCCTCTGACCATCTGGCGATGAATAATACCGCCTACAAATATCTCAATCAGCACGATAGAAATAACCTGTTCTTTATTATTCGTGGTGATCAACCACAGGCAGATGTGGTGCCGGTAAAACGCAGCACTCTGGATAACGGGGCGACGGTGCTGGATGTTCTGGGTGGCGATAATTACCTTGGCCTGGGGCGCAGTAGTTTGTCGGGGCAGTCAATTGCCGCGGTGTTTCTTAACGTGAAAGAAAAGGTGATGGAGTGGAAACCGGACGTCATCGATCTGTGGAATTTCCCGAAAACTATTACTCAATATGAGATAGACCAGCAGAAAAATACTTTTAGTTATTCTGGGGCGCATTTCAAAATGCCACTGCTGCTGCGTATTCTGGATAAGAAAATCGAGCCATTACCGGAAAGCGAATATTCTGCCCCGTTGCGTTATCAACTGGCTGATTTCAGTGAAAAAGATAAGTTCATTTGGGCCGATCGCTGTTTCAAAATGGCGCGTTTGTGGGAGCCGAAACTGGCACTTTCCACCGGCCTGTGTGTTGCTCAGGGGCAAATGGGCGGCCAACCGTCGGTGCGTTTAATTGAACAGCCGCAGGAACAGCATGCGGTGGAGTTCGCAAAACAAGAGATCGACAAGGCGCGTTATAAAAACACTGTTGCGCTATTAAAACTGGATGAAAATGCCATTCGTTACCAGGCCGATAGTTTTATTTTCAACGTGCCAGGTGCTCCGCTTGAGGTGAAAGCGTATTCCGGAATTTCACGTCCGGAAGAGTGGGGGCGCTGGTCAAATGCCAATCTGGCTCCCGAAGTGAAAATTGAATATGCCGAACCGTTACCGGAGAAATTTGATCTGGTGATCACCGCTAAAGCGTTTGGTCCAAATGTTGGTCAGCCGATGCCGGTAAAAATCGGTAGCCAGCAGCAGACATTAACGCTCGGTGAAGAATTGACTACCACTACGCTGCATTTTGATAACCCTGAGCGCAGTAACTTGCTGGAAATTATTCCGCCACAGCCGCAGTTATCTAATGAAGGGAATATTCTTGGCCATGAACCGCGCAAGCTGGGGATTGGGATGGGGGATATTAAGGTGGTTCCGGCGATTTAGTTGGCGAATGAAGTTGTCGGATGTCGCTAGCGCTAATCCGACGTACGGTTTTGTAGGGTGGATAAGCGCTTAGCGCCATCCACCGTTTACATCAAATATTTACAGAATTCCCTGGCCCAACATTGCATCGGCCACTTTGACGAAACCAGCAATATTGGCACCGCGCACATAATGCGTTTGCTTATCTTCGCCGCCGTAATTGACGCAGGCTTCGTGAATATCCAGCATGATGTGATGCAAACGAATATCCACTTTTTCAGACTTCCAGCTCAGGCGCGCCGCATTCTGTGCCATCTCCAGGCCTGAAGTGGCCACGCCGCCCGCGTTTGCCGCTTTGCCCGGTGCGAACAACACTCCAGCTTCCAGGAACAGATTGGTGGCTTCAATGGTGGTCGGCATGTTCGCGCCTTCGGCGACGGCTATTACGCCATTGGCGATCAGCGTGCGTGCCGCTTCGGTATCCAGTTCGTTCTGCGTAGCGCAAGGCAGCGCGATGTCGACTGGTACGCTCCACGGTTGCTGGCCTTCAAGGTAAACCAGACCAAACTCTTTCGCGTAATCAGCTACGCGCCCGTCGCGGCTGGATTTGATCTCAGTTAAACGCGCCAGCTTCTCGGTTGTGAAGCCCGCTTCATCCACCACGGTGCCGTTGGAATCGGAAGCCGTCACCACGCGAGCCCCCAGCGATAACGCTTTTTCGATAGCGTATTGCGCCACGTTACCGGAACCCGAAACGGCGACGCGCTTGCCTTCAAAACCCTGGCCGTGGCGTTGTAGCATGGCATCGGTGAAGTAGATCAGGCCGTAACCGGTAGCTTCCGGGCGAATCAGACTACCGCCAAACGACAAACCCTTGCCGGTGAATACGCAAGACGTATTGTTGGAGAGCTTTTTCATCATCCCGGCCATAAAGCCCACTTCACGGCCACCCACGCCAATATCGCCTGCCGGAACGTCAGTGTCTGGCCCTAAATGGCGATACAACTCCATCATCAGTGCCTGGCAAAAACGCATAATCTCGCCTTCACTTTTGCCTTTTGGGTTAAAGTCGCTGCCGCCTTTACCCCCGCCCATTGGCAATGTCGTCAGCGCGTTTTTGAAGGTCTGCTCAAAACCTAAGAATTTCAGAATCGACAAATTCACAGAGGGGTGGAAACGCATCCCGCCTTTGAATGGCCCGATTGCGGAGCTAAATTGCACGCGCCAGGCGCGGTTAACCTGCACCTGATTTTTGTCATCCACCCAGGTCACGCGGAATTGAATGACGCGCTCAGGCTCGACTAAACGCTCCAGTAACGCGGAACGGCGATATTGCGGGTTTTGTTCGAGGAATGGCCACAGGGTGGTCATCACTTCACGTACTGCCTGCGCAAATTCAGGCTGGTGCGGATCACGTTGTTGAACAGAGGTGAGGAATGATTCGAGAGAAAGCGTGTTTTCCATAGTTCTGGAAGTCCTTTTTATAAGTCATGTTGTATTTGTGTTGTGTCTTTCGAATATAACATTCACTTATTACCGAACCGCAAGCGATTTCTCTTTATTCTCAGCCAAGCCGTATTAGCGTTATTAATTGCGTTGCGTTACCTTTCCATATTACTTTGAATTCACAACCTTTTTTGTATGGGCCAAGTGAATGATTCAAAACCAGAATTAGCTGTTGATCATCAATTTTACTTATGGATGCAGCCGAAAAATCAAAGTAGCGCCCGACGTGACGAAACAAGGCTTTAAATAAACTTTCTTTCGCTGAAAACACCAAAGTTAAAGCGTAATTAAAGGGAAATGGCGATGCAGCGATCGGTTCTTTCTCCGCGTTTTCAATAATGCCGTTGTATATATCCAGCGCGACATTTGGCGCAATAATTTCTTCATAGTCGATGCCTACTCCCACTCGTAAAAGTGGGTCGTCAGCCATGACTGTTGCCAGCGCGATATTACCGCTGTGCGAAATGCTGCCGCTAAACCCTGGTGGCCAGCAAGGTTCGCGATGCAAACCGATTCCGGGAACATAATCGGCTACGCCATGAAAACGCAGCGCTTCAGCGGCGGCAATTCTTCCCGCGAGATGTTCGGCCTGGCGTTTTTTTACCGCACTGGATAAACGTTGATGATGCGGCAGCCATAACAGATCGTCGGGCTGAAAGGTTGTGGCGTCAAAATCGACGCGGAAAACCCGCTGACCAGGGAAGAAGTCGAAATGGGATAGTTGATATTGCATCGCGATCGCTTAAAAACGGTGGATGTCGCTCACGCTAATCCACCTTACAACGGGTTGCTCGTAGGGCGGATAAGCGCAGGCGTCATCCGCCGAATAGCCAAAAACTTAGAAGTGCGTATTCAGACTCACATAATAAGTACGACCGGATTCGTTATACGTTGCGGCACCCGCACCATACATATAACCGGTCGTACCGCCTGTCGTCTGGGCATTACCCGCACGCCAGTGACGTTCGTCAAACAGGTTATCGATGCCCGCCGTCAGACTAACGTTTTTCGTCGCATCCCAGGTTCCGCTCAGGCCCAAAATGCTATAAGGGCTCACTTCGTTGGTTTCCGTTCCTGTTGCTGGCTGACCTTTATAGTTGTACTTCTTCGGCTGTTGCTTGCCGTACCAGGTAAAGGTCGATTGCAGTGAAATGTCCTGGCGAACCTGCCAGCTTAGCGTGGAATTCAAGGTATATTCCGGAATAACAGACAGGCGCTCGCCAGTCTCTTTATTCTTGCTTTCCAGCATATAAGTGATGTTATTCGTCCAGTTCACAGAATTGGAGACCGGCACGTTTAACGCACCTTCCAGGCCTTCTACCAGTGCCTCAGCAATATTATCCCACTGGTAAATATCTGTTTTGGTTTTGCCTGATGCCGTCTGGCCGATAGGGGCATAACCCGCTTCAATTTTGTTGCGGTAGTCGTTGCGGAACCAGGTCACACCGGCAAGCCAGCCATCACGTTTGAACTCAAGACCGATCTCTTTGTTAATGCTGGTTTCCGCTTTGAGATCGTCATTGCCCATCATATAGCAACCCACGCCGGTGCCGCTGGCGTAGCAACCCTGGCCTTTGCTGTACAGAATGTAGTTCGGGTTGGTTTGATACAGGCTTGGCGCTTTATAGGCGCGGGCGATGCCCATTTTCAACGTGAAGTCATCGCCTGAACCTTGAGACAGATTCAGTGACGGACTCCAGTTGTTGCCCACAATACTGTGGTGATCAAAACGCAGACCTGGCGTCAGCATGGTGCTGTCGGTCACTTCCATGTTGTCTTCAGCAAACAACGAGAAGATCTTTGCCTCCGAGTACGGGCTACGGTCGGTGCTGCTTGAGCCAGGGATCGGTCCGCCCATAAACGTCTGGCTGTTTGACGATAAATCTTTCATCTTCTGTTGGTTCCATTCGGTACCCAACGTCAGGTTCTGATTCACCACGAAATCAATCGGGATATTCACTTCGCTGTGCAACAGCACGTCGCTCAGGTCGATATCACTGAATTTATCGCTGGAGAAAATCCCTTCGGTACCACCGGCCAGGCCTTCCTGCATACGCGAGTTGCGCGTGTGCTCATACTGCACCCAGTTACTTGTGGTCAGGCCGCTATCCCAGCCGCCGTTCCAGGTCAGTGAGTAACTCTGGCGATACAGACGGTTAGTCTCGTTACCATAGTTATCTTTAACGATTTGGTTGGTATTGGTGTTCTGCGTATCGCCGGAATACAGGTTGCCCTGGCGGCTGTAGCCCGCTTCCAGTTCCAGTGATTGCATGGGCGCAAAGTCCCAACGCACTACACCGTTGACGTCTTTGTTGGTGACACCTTCGCGGCCTGCGGGCAGCGTATCCGCGTAAATCCCGGTACGTTCAGACTGGTGGCCCTGGTTAATGTCCCAGGCATCGGCCTGAGTTTTATCCAGATTACCGTACAGACGGAAGCTGAAATCCCCGCCCAGCGGGCCGTTCAGACTGAAGTTAGTACGTTTGGTTGAGCCTTCATCATTGTGCTCAGGCGCATTGAGATAAGTGTTCCACGAACCGTGCCACTCGCCGCTGCCTTTTTTGGTGATGATATTCACCACGCCGCCTGCTGCACCGTTACCGTAACGCGCGGCCGCAGGGCCACGAATCACTTCAATGCGTTCAACCATTTCTGGTGGCACCCAGCTTGCATCGCCGCGGGTATCACGCTCGCCACGCCAGCCCAAACGAACAGAGTTACGGCTGGTGACAGGTTTGCCGTCGATCAGAATCAGGGTGTTTTCCGGGCCCATACCGCGAATATCAATCTGGCGGCCGTTACCGCGCTGGCCGCTGGTGGAGTTACCGGTGAGGTTCACGCCAGGCATGGTACGGACGATCTCGGAGATATCACGCGCGGGTGGGCGCTTCTTGAGTTCTTCAGCGGTGATGGTCGAAACCCCTGGAGCCTGCAAGTTCTGCTCGGCAGCGGTAACCACCATGGTGTCTTCGTCGGCGGGGATCGGCGTGTTGTCGTTGCTTGTCGCAGCGGTTTGAGCCGTTGCTGATGCCGCTTGCTCTGCCGCGTAAGCGGGGAGTGTGGCACCGTAGATTCCCAGATTAATCAGCATCGCGAGGGAATAGTTAATTTTTATAGTCATTATGGCGGCCTGCTTTTCCGCTGAACCCGTTGTCATTCCATTCCCAGAGGGATCGGGTGCAGCATGGATTTCACATAGTGATACCAAGATCTCCCCGCCAACCCCCATGAAATGAGGAAATTGTGCGGTCAAGTCCGGCAATTTATTGTTTTTGCACCAGGAAGCTGGTAGCTCAAAGCGCGGAAATACGCTATTGCAAATGCAAATAATTATCAATAGTATTATCAATATATTTCAGCCTTATTGATCGTTATCAATAATTTCAAATGGTTATGTTCTAGTGAGAAATATTCTGACAGGAAGTGAAGGCTGGTGGCAGCAAAGGCTGGCGCATGGGATACCTACCGTTAGCGGTGAGAAAGACGGCCAATGTACGGTGACATTCCTGTGGCGTGACCCACAAGGCAGTGAGCAAACCTCAGCGATCAAACGAGTCTGGATTTACATCACTGGCGTTACTGACCATCACCAACGCGCTCGTCCACAAACCCTTGAACGCGTGGCGGGGACGGATGTCTGGCTGTGGGAAACGCAGCTCAGCAGCACCTGGCGCGGCAGTTACTGTTTTATTCCGTCATCTTGCGAAGAGGATTTCCCGGCGGCAGCCTTCGAAGGCATCGTGCCGGAACCTATGGCGCTGCGCGAAGGGTGGCGAAAATTATTGCCATGTGCGATTGCCGACCCTCTGAATCCTGAAAGCTGGCACGGCGGACGCGGGCATCCCATGTCAGCACTTCATCTGCCTGATGCGCCACCGCAGCCCGGTTGGCAAGCACTGGAAATACCCTACCGCGAGCCGCAGTGCATCACCTGGAATAGCCCGCGTCTGCACAACCAGCGCAGGGTGTGGATATTCACCACCGGCGATGAATCACCGGAGCAGCGCCCGTTGGCGATTTTGCTCGACGGGCAATTCTGGGCGGAAGGGATGCCGGTATGGTCCGCGTTGCAGGCACAAACGGACAGCGGTGAGCTGCCGCCCGCTGTTTACGTGCTGATTGATGTCATCGACGATGCGACGCGTAGCGATGAGCTGCCGTGTAATGCGCAGTTCTGGTGTGCGGTACAAGAAGAACTTTTGCCGCAGCTTCGTGCGCAAATCCGCTGGAATGAAAACCCTGAAACCACCGTGGTGGCGGGGCAAAGCTATGGTGGGCTTTCATCGCTTTATGCCGCACTCCACTGGCCGGAACAATTTGGCTGCGTGCTTAGCCAGTCCGGTTCGTACTGGTGGCCAAAGCGCGAAACCGCGGCGCACGGCGGGCAGTTAATCCAGCAACTGGAAAGCGGCTTGCGCTGCGAAAAACCGTTACGCATCTATCTTGAAGCAGGGGTCAGAGAACCGCTCATTCATCAAGTTAATCAACGAATTTATCCCTTACTACAACAGACACAGCAGCCGATTTTCTACCGTCAGGTTGACGGTGGGCATGATGCGCTTTGCTGGCGAGGCGGGTTGCTCGACGGTCTGACCTGGCTGTGGAAAGCGTCTTTTAAACAGGAGTAAGGCATGGAATTTAGTAATCCCTTCGACTCAGTGCAGAGCCGTTTTTTCATCCTTGAAAACCGCCAGCAACAGTTCAGTTTATGGCCTGAACACTGTGCATTGCCCGGTGGCTGGCAGGTGGTTTGTGAACCGGCATCAAACGATGAGTGCAACCGTTGGCTGCTTGCCAACTGGACGCAACTGCAACCTTCATCTTTTGCAAAAACTGGGGTGATCGGTGAGTAAAAATATAATGACCTTGCCGTTAGTGGCGGCGCAGCCCGGCATCTGGATGGCGGATCAACTTTCGCCACAGGCCAATGCGTGGAGCGTGGCCCATTACGTTGAATTAAAAGGCGAACTTAATGAAGAGCTGCTGTGCAAGGCTATCGTCGCCGGAATGAAAGAGGCCGATACCCTTGGCATGCGCTTTAGCGAAGTGGATGGCGAAGCGCGCCAGTGGGTTGATCCTGACGCGTCGTTCACTCTGCCGCTGTGCCACGATCTCCGTAAAAGCGCCGACCCAGAAGCGGCGGCGTTGACCATGATGCGTGACGATCTCGAACAGGATTTACGCATCAGTAGCGGCAAACCGCTTTACCACCATCAGATTTTACGAGTCAGCGAAACTCGCTGGTTCTGGTATCAACGTTTCCATCATTTAGTGGTAGATGGCTTCAGCTTCACCGCCATTACCCGCCGTATTGCCAATATTTACAGTGCCTACTGTCAGAGTGTGCAACCTGAACCCAGCCCGTTTACCCCGTTTAGCGAAGTGGTGGCTGAGTATGAACATTACCGAGAAAGCGACGTCTGGCAACGCGATGCGGCATTTTGGGCAAGTAAAACCAAACAGCTGCCGCCTCCCGCCACGCTTTCGGCTAAACCGCTGACAGGCCAGGGGTCCACTACGCAATTGATTCGCCAGTCGCTGCATTTTGACAGCACTGAGTTCATGGAGCTGGTGAACTGCGCTCGCTCCCATAACCTGACCGCCGCCGATATGGCGTTAGGGCTGGTGGCCTTGTGGCTCGGGCGCTTAAGCGGGCGTGCTGATTATTCGGCGGGCTTTATCTTCATGCGCCGCATGGGTTCCGCAGCGCTTTGCGCAACCGGCCCGGTGTTAAACGTGCTGCCGTTTGGCGTGCGTATCGAGCCGGACTTTACCCTTGCGGCACTCGCCGCAAATCTGGCGAAAGAGTTAAAAGGCCTGCGTCGTTACCAGCGCTACGATGCCGAGCAAATCCAGCGTGATTTAGGGCAGGTTTCCAGCGGTGAGCCGTTATATGGCCCGGTATTGAACCTGAAAATGTTTGATTACCGCCTGGATTTCAACGGCATTGAAGGGGTTACGCATCAACTGGCATCAGGGCCAGTACGGGATCTGGAAATTGCGCTGTATATCAGCGAACAGGGCGACTTCTCGCTGGAAATTCTGGCGAACGCCGAGCGTTATGATGCCGGCACATTGCAGCAACATCTCGCTCGTTTACCGCGACTTTTGCGCCAGTTTGCGGCCAATCCCGACTTACGCTGTGTGGATGCCCAACTGCTACATGAATCTGAAATAGAACTGTTGGATGGTGTCAACGCCACGCAAACGGTAGTTCCCGCGACAACCTTAAGCCAGTTGATTGGCGAACAGGTTCTGCGCACGCCAAATGCTCCGGCGCTGGCTGATGAAAACCATCAGTTTACTTATCGTGAAATGCACCAACAGGTGCGTGCTTTGGCCAGTGAACTGATTGCCCGTGGCGTGAAACCTGGCGATGTGGTGGCGGTGGCGCTACCGCGTTCGGTCTTTTTATCACTGGCGTTGCAGGCGATTGTTGAAGTGGGCGCAGCGTGGTTGCCGCTGGATACTGGTTATCCCGACGAACGCCTGCATATGATGCTGGAAGATGCGGCTCCGCGTTTGCTGCTGACCGCGCAAGATCAGCTCCCGCGATTTAGTGGCATCAATGGTTTGCAAACCTTTAGTTATCAGGCGTTGCTGGAAACCGATAACTTACCGGAGCGGCAAGCACTTTCGCGCCCCGAACACACCGCGTATGTGATTTTCACCTCTGGTTCAACAGGCCGCCCGAAAGGGGTGATGGTCGGGCAACAGGCCATCGTTAACCGCCTGTTATGGATGCAAAATCACTATCCATTAAACGCTGAAGATGTGGTTTTGCAGAAAACCCCATGCAGTTTTGATGTTTCGGTTTGGGAGTTTTTCTGGCCGTATCTGGTTGGCGCACAACTGGTGATGGCACCGCCGGAGGCGCACCGCGATCCACAAGCGCTACAGCAGCTCTTTGCCCGTTATCGCGTTACTACCACGCACTTTGTTCCCTCGATGTTGAGCGCGTTTGTTGCAGCACTTGGCGATGAAGCCGCGATTGCCAGCTGCACCACATTACGCCGCGTGTTCTGTAGTGGTGAAGCGCTGCCAACCGAACTGTGCCGCCAGTGGGAACAGCTAACTCACGCGCCGCTACATAACCTTTATGGGCCAACGGAAGCCGCTGTGGACGTGAGCTGGTATCCGGCATTTGGTGACGAACTGGCGCAGGTGTCGGGTAGCAGCGTACCGATTGGCTGGCCGGTTTGGAACACGGGCTTGCGCATTCTGGACTCGGCAATGCGCCCGGTACCGCCGGGTATTGCAGGCGATCTTTACCTCACCGGCATTCAACTTGCGCAAGGTTACTTATCCCGCCCGGATCTCACCGCCAGCCGTTTTGTTGCCGACCCTTTTGCCGCAGGTGAGCGGATGTACCGCACCGGTGACGTCGCACGCTGGCTGGATGACGGTGCGGTGGAATATCTCGGGCGCAGCGACGATCAGCTAAAAATCCGCGGCCAGCGCATTGAGCTAGGGGATATTGACCGTGCGTTGCAGGCTTTGCCCGATGTGGCACAGGCCGTGACACACGCTTGCGTGCTCAATAAAGAAGCCGTTGGCGGCGGTGATGCTCGCCAGTTAGTCGGTTATCTGGTTTCGGCTTCTGGTCAGGCTTTGCCCCTTGAGCCAATGCGTGAACAGCTTAGCGCGGTCCTGCCTGCGCATATGGTGCCGGTGGCGTTAATCCAGCTGGATGAATTCCCGCTGAGCGCCAACGGTAAGCTGGACAGAAAAGCATTGCCGTTGCCTGAACTGGCGTTACGCAGCAGCGGTCGTGCGCCCGAATCGGCTCTGGAAATCACCATCGCTGGATCTTTTGCCAGCCTGCTGGGTTGTGAAATTCAGTCCGTGGATGACGACTTCTTTGCCCTCGGCGGCCATTCATTACTGGCGATGCGCCTCGCGGCTGAATTACGCCGAACCCTCGCAAGGCCGGTGACCGTCGGCCAGGTAATGGTGGCGTCCACCGTCGGCCAACTAGCGGAAGCTCTGGCACAAGGGCAGGGCGAAGAAGAGGCCAGCCGCGCAGGTTTTGCTGCGGTTCTGCCGTTGCGTAAAAGCCACGGGCCGACGCTGTACTGCTTCCATCCGGCGTCGGGTTTTGCCTGGCAATTTAGTGTGTTGCGGCGTTATCTCGACCCGCGCTGGTCGATTACCGGTATTCAGTCACCGCGCCCGGATGGCCCGATGCAGCAAGCGGAAAATCTGGCACAGGTTTGCGAATCGCATCTGCAAACCCTGCGCGAACTCCAGCCGCATGGCCCGTATTACCTGATGGGATATTCGTTGGGTGGCACACTCGCGCAAGGTATTGCTGCACGGCTTGAAGCGGCAGGCGAGGAAGTGGCGTTTTTAGGCCTGCTGGATACCTGGCCGCCAGAAACACAAAACTGGGCGGAGAAGGGGGCAAACGAACTCGATCCTCTGGTACTTGAAGAGATTAACCGTGAACGCGAAGCCTTTGTTGCCGCACAAGCCGGTCAAGCTTCCGACGCCTTATTCCAGGCCATAGAAGGTAACTATGGTGATGCGGTGCGGTTGTTAACCAGCGCGCAAAGCGTGCCGTTTGGTGGGAAAGCCACGTTGTTTGTGGCCGAGCGAACGCTGCCCGAAGGAATGGAGCCGCAAAAAGCCTGGGTACCGTGGATTAGCGAGCTTGAAGTCTTCCGCCTGGACTGCGCGCACGTCGATATTATTTCGCCAAAAGCCTTTGAGGAAATAGGGCCGGTGTTGCAGCGGGTGTTAGCGCTGAGCTAAATAAAAGCGGCGGATGGTTTGTGCTATCCGCCGTGTCGCTTATGCCGCCCGAGTTTTACGCTCAAGCATCTCTTTGAGCGTGATGATACGGCTAATTTCTACCTGGGTACGTGGGTCGTTTTGGATTTCCCAGACATCGAGATTGGTTTGTAGATTCAGCCAAAAATCTACAGAAGTATCAAATGCTTTTGCCAGTCTGAAGGCCATATCAGTGGTGAGTTTACTGTTGTTATTGAGCAATTTGCTCACCGTATTTCGATGTACCTGAAGCATTTCGGCCAGATCGTTAATACGCAAGCCAGTCGGTTCGAGGTATTCATAAAGCAGCACGTCACCAACGGTGGTCGGTTTACGCTGTGCCTGGACCATAATTCATCCTCATTGCGTGGTTACTGGGCGAATCAGTTATGTTTTCGATAGCCATGATCATCAAGGTAAATATTGTGCGCTTTGCCGTTACGCCAGATGAAGATTAGCCGGAACTGGTTGTTCACTCTTATAGAGGAGTACTTCTCCATGATGCTGGTTCCATCTGAGTGACCGGATGGGCAGTAGAGCACACCTTGCATCCTTGCACTGTGTGAGTGTGCATCTTTGCGAGACGTTACGCAAACTTTTTAATCAGCGAGTTTTTAGCCACGCCCGAGCGGCACCACCAGCGGTGTATGCGCCACCGGATCTTCAATAATCATGCAGCGTAGGCCATAAATGGCCTCGATAAGCTCCGGTGTGACAATGTCTGCCGGTGCGCCTTCGGCAACAATTTTCCCGTCTCGCAGTGCAATTAAATGAGTTGCATAACGGCAAGCCTGGTTCAAATCGTGCAGCACGGCAGCCAGCGTGTAGCCCTGCTTTTGGTTCAGATCGCGCAGCAGTTCCAGTAAATCAATTTGATGGCTGATATCCAGCCAGGTGGTCGGTTCATCCAGTAGCAGAATGGAGGTTTCCTGCGCCAGAACCATCGCAATCCATGCGCGCTGGCGCTGGCCGCCCGATAGCGTATCCACTGGCTGCTCGGCTAAATCTTCAATGTTGGTCGCCTGCATTGCCCGCGCCACCGCCTGGCGGTCTTCTTCGCGCCAGCGGGTAAACATCGGCTGATGCGGATAACGCCCACGCGCTACCAGTTCAGCCACGCTAATATCGCCTGGTGCGCTGGAGTTTTGCGCCAGCAACCCGATGCGCCGCGCCACTTCTTTAGTGGCGAAGCGATGGATTTCATTACCGTCTAACCACACCTCGCCGTGCATCGGTTTCATCAGGCGGCTTAGCGTGCGCAGCAGCGTGGATTTCCCGCAGCCGTTGGGGCCGATAATCGCGGTAAATTTCCCGTCAGGAATGGCGACGGTCAGGCCATCTGCCACCACATGATTGCCATATCCCAGCGTCAGTTTTTCGCCATGCAGGCGTGAGGGGGAGGAAATCTGACTCATTTCTTACGGGACTCCTGAATCAACAACGCAATTAAATAGATACCGCCAAGGCTGACCGTCACCACGCCGACCGGTAACTGATACGGCATGAACAGTTGCTGGGCGCAAAGGTCGGCGGCCAGCAGCAACGTTGCACCGCATAAGGCGGATTGCAGCAAACCCCAGCGCGAGCTGCCGCTCAGGCGGTGGGCAATGTGCGGGGCGACGAGGGCGATAAACGAAATCGGCCCGGCAAGTGCGGTTGCGGCGGCAGTCAGAATCACGCCGGTTAACATCAACATCAGGCGCGAGCGCTCAACGGAAACACCCAATGCGCAGGCGCTGTCATCGCCCATTTCCAGCAGCCGCATACGGCGAACCAGTAATGCGCCCGCAATTAGCGCTAGCAACATCAACGGGGCGGCAGGGGAAATTTTCGCCCACGTCAAACCGTTGAGCGAGCCTGCATTCCACAACCCGGCGGAGAGAGCGGTTTCCAGCGAGGCGTGCAGTAACAGCCAGGTGTTAAACGCCACCAGCATGGCGCGCACGCCGATTCCAATAATGATTAAGCGGAAAGTTTCGATACCGTTACGCCAGGCCAGCAACCACACCACCAGCGCGGTGATGATGCCGCCTGCCATGGCTGCACCGGCAATCGCCGTTTGATGTTGACCAAACAGCACCATCGCCACTAATACTCCGCTCCAGGCTCCGGTGTTAAAACCCATCACATCCGGGCTGCCGAGCGGGTTGCGCATTAGCGACTGGAAAATGGCCCCGCTCACGCCCAGCGCCGCGCCAATCAGCAGCGCCATGACAACGCGTGGCAAACGCCATTCGACGACCACCAGTGAGATATTTCGTGGTGCGGTACCAAGCAGAGCGTCAATCACCTGGCTGACCGAGAGCGGCAACACGCCGCTGCCCAGGCTCCATAATCCGAGCGAGATACCGAGCAACAGCAAGCACCAGCAACTGATAAACAGGCGTGGGGAGGCGCGGTTCATTGCCTGGCTCCTTTGCGGCTACGGCGCACCAGGTAAATGAGCATCGGCGCGCCAATAAACGCGCTCACCACTGAAACGCGCAGCTCGCCAGGCACCAGCATGCGGCCAATAATATCGGCGAACAGCAACAGGGCAGGGGTGGCAATCAAGGTGACGGGAAGCGACCAGCGGTGGTCGGCCCCCACCAGCCAACGCGCCAGATGCGGCATCATCAGGCCGATAAAGGCAATCGGCCCCACGGCGGCGGTGGCGCTGCCACACAATAACGTTATTGCCACTAAACCCAGCAATTGGGTGCGCGCCACTTTACTGCCGAGTGCGGTTGCGGTGTCGGTGCCCATGCTCAGGCTGTTAAGCGAACGGCTGATCAGCAGCGCAATCGCACAGCCCGTCAGTACCGGCAGCACGATAATTTTCAAAGTGGTGAGGGTGCGAATATCCAGCGTTCCGGCCTGCCAGAAACGTAACTGGTCATAGACCACTGGATTTAACAGCGCGATACCGTTGCTCAAGCCTTCAAGCACCGCGCCGAGCGCCACGCCTGCCAGCGTCAAGCGCACCGGGCTGAGCTGCCCACCGCCCTGGCTTCCGGTAAACGCCACCACTAAAGCGGCAGATAATGCACCAGCAAACGCCAGCCCGAGCAGCGCTATCGGCGACGAAAGGCTCCACACGGCGGCACCCAGCACAATGGCAAAACTCGCTCCGGCATTAACACCAAGCAGACCGGGGTCAGCAAGCGGATTGCGCGTCAGGGTTTGCATCAACGCACCGGCAAGGCCAAGTGCGCCTCCGGCAAGAATACCCGCTAGCGTGCGCGGGAGGCGTGCATCAAGCACGATAGTGCAATCCGCACTTTGGCACTGGCCGCTGAGCGCATCCATAACAACTTCTGCGGGGAGTGATTTGGCACCTAACAGCAGACTGAGCGCTGCCATTAAAAGCAGTAAAAACAACAAACTCAGCAGGATGAACCAGCGTGACATACGTTGTATATCCTTCACTTCGTAGCCTTACAAAAACCATGTAAAATTAAATGATAGTTATTATCATTATCACTCTTATTTGTTTATGCTAGCATGAGCCGCCTCGCATCTGGAAAGAAAAATTCGTTTTAAGGCCATGTAATGAACCGCAATTCTTTGTTGCTCAACCTCAGTTTGCTCAAAACTCATCCTGCTTTTCGCGCCGTCTTCCTTGCCCGTTTTATCTCGATTGTCTCGCTTGGGTTACTGGGCGTTGCCGTGCCGGTACAAATCCAGACGCTGACCGGTTCCTCCTTGCAAGTCGGGCTGGCAGTGACGTTAACCGGCAGCGCGATGTTTATCGGCCTGATGATGGGCGGTGTGCTGGCCGACCGGCACGAACGCCGCCGTTTGATTTTGCTGGCGCGATCTACCTGTGGCGCTGGCTTTATTGGCCTGACGATTAACGCCGCCTTGCCGGAACCGTCGCTGGCGGCGATTTATCTGCTTGGCGTGTGGGATGGTTTCTTTGGCGCACTTGGCGTGACCGCGTTGTTAGCCGCCACACCCGCGTTAGTCGGGCGTGAAAACTTAATGCAGGCGAGTGCGATTACCATGCTGACGGTGCGCCTCGGCTCAGTGATTTCACCGATGCTCGGCGGGCTGTTGTTGGCCTCCGGCGGCGTGGTGTGGAACTACGCGCTGGCGTCTGTCGGCACTTTCGTCACTTTACTGCCGCTGTTGAGTTTACCGAAGCTGGCGCCACCGCCGCAGGTGCGTGAAAACCCGCTGCTTTCGCTGCTCAATGGGTTCCGTTTTTTGGTCGGTAACCCGATTATTGGCGGCATTGCGTTAGTTGGCGCGTTGCTGACGATGGCGAGCGCGGTGCGCGTTCTTTATCCCGCACTCGCCGGACACTGGCAAATGAGCGCGGCGCAAATCGGCCTGATGTACGCTGCCGTTCCGTTGGGTGCTGCCATTGGCGCGTTGACCAGCGGGCGTATTGCTCATCACGCACGCCCAGGCCGTATTATGCTGGCGACGGGAATTGTTTCGTTTATCTCAATCGGCGTTTTCAGCCTGATGCCGGTTTGGGGGCTTGGGCTGGCGTGTCTGGCGCTATTTGGTTATCTCAGTGCGATCAGCTCTTTGCTGCAATACACCTTAATTCAGACGCTAACACCGGACGGTATGTTAGGTCGTATTAACGGTTTGTGGACGGCGCAAAACGTCACTGGCGATGCGATTGGTGCCGCCATTTTAGGCGGCCTGACGGTAGCGATGACGCCGGTCGCTGCGGCGAGTGCGAGCGGCCTGGCATTAACACTATGCGGCATAGTATTGGCGATGGTGTTGGTGCAGCTGCGTGGTTATCAGCAGAGCGTTCCGGCGTAGGTTTTCGTAGGGTGGATAAGCGCAAGCGTCATCCACCACATTACAAAAAATCACTTGCTACCAAACAACTGACTCATCCGCTCCAGAACATGCGTGGCACTGTAATAATCCAGACGGAATGTTTCGGTGCCCAGCGCATAAACCTGTTTTTTCTGCACGGCGCCCAGGTGCGAAAGCAATGGGTTGGTTTCCAGCGCCGTGGCATCTTTCTCATCGCTGGCGAACAGGAACAAACTCTCACCATTCAAACCCGCAGCAAGATTCTCGCCACCCAATTGCACGATGTCGTGGCGTTTTCCCATGCTCTTGCTGGCATTCACCGCCGCAGGCAAAGACGACAAAGTAAAACCTAACTGCTGGAACAATTTCCCCTGCGCGGATTCTGCCGTCCACAGGTTTGCCGAACGTGATGCCGGGGTGTAAACCAGCGCGGTGACCGGCTGTGGCGGCAGCGTCATACGCTGTTTTGCCTCGTTGAGCTGCTTATCAAAACTGGCAATGCGTGCCGCCGCCTGGGTTTCATGCCCGGTAATCTCGCCGAGTTGCGTCAGCAATTGCTGCCAGCTTTTGTCGTCGTAATTGATAACTAACGTCGGGGCGATAGTGGAAAGCTGGTCATAAAGGGCGAGGGCGGAATCGCCTCCGGTGGCACTAATCAAAATCAAATCTGGCATTTGCGCAGCCACGGCTTCGGCGCTGGCTTCGCCAATATATAAACGCTGCACGTTGCGCGCTTTTGCGATATCACCCCACTGGCGCAGGAAACCTTGCGCATCTCCCATTCGATTGCCAGGTGTGGTGGCACCGCTTGCCACCACGGGGGCATCAATTGCCAGCAGCGAGCCGGTTAGCGTGACGCTAGTGGAAACAATGCGCAGCGGTGCTTGTGTCAGCGTATGTGTGCCATGGCTGTCGGTGATCGTTCGCGGCCAGTCGGCGGCGTGGGCGAGGCTGCTTAAGCATAGAAAGATGAATGCGGAGAATCTGATTTTCACTCAATGACATCCTGTTGAAATTTGCCTGATGGCGGTGGATGGCGCTGGCGCTTACCCACCCTACAAAACCGTTTCGCGTAGATCGGATAAGCATTAGCGCCATCCGACAAGACTGAGCAACTATTGACAGTGCTGTCTTTTCTCTTTAGGTTACGACCCCGAAAAGCAAATGATAATCATTATTACTATCTTTTGTCATGTTTTTACGGAGAGTTCATGGAAACGTTACTGGCTGAGGAACGACAAGAAAAACGGCTAACACCTTGTGCAGATAGTTTTTTCTTTATGTCGCCATATCGCAGTTTTTCAACAAGCGGCTGCTTTGCTCGCCTGGATTGCCCGGCGATTGATGGCGCAAATTCCCATGGTCACCTGCAAACTTCGTTGCGTGAAGCGTTCGAAAATGCCAAAAAACATGGCATCGAGAAGCCGGTTGTCGTCGGTGCCATTCCGTTTGATCCCCGCCAACCTTCAGCGCTGTTTATCCCTGAAAGCTGGCAGCCGTTTTCACGCGCCCAACGCCAGGATGACGCCCGCCAAACGGCTGTGGCGAAACCGCTCAACATTGCCGCGCGTAAAGCGATTCCGGAACAAGACAAATTTATGGAAATGGTGGCTCATGCCGCCGCTGCAACGGCGCAGCCGGATATCGACAAAGTGGTGCTCTCGCGCCTGATTGATATCGAAACCCAAATGCCAATTGATCTCGATGGGCTGCTCAATCGCCTGATTAGCCAAAACCCCACCAGCTACAACTTCCACGTCCCGTTGCCGGATGGCAGCTCGCTAGTGGGTGCCAGCCCGGAATTGCTGTTACGTAAATCCGGCAAGAATTTCAGCTCGCTGCCGCTGGCGGGATCGGCACGGCGCGACCGGGAAAATATCCCGCGTGATAGCGAAATTGGCACGCAGTTACTGCACTCAAAGAAAGACCGCCACGAACACGGTCTGGTGACGCAAGCGATGCGCGATGTTTTGCAGCCGCACAGCCAGACTTTGACGCTCTCTGACACGCCAGAACTGATTACCACGCCGACCTTATGGCACCTCGCCACGCCGATTTACGGCCAGGTAAAAGACCCGCAGGACAATGCGTTATCCCTCGCCTGCCTGCTGCACCCGACGCCGGCGTTGAGTGGCTTCCCACACGATGTGGCGCGCAAATTGATTGCAGAACTTGAGCCATTTGACCGCGAGCTGTTCGGCGGCATCGTCGGCTGGTGTGACGCTGAAGGCAACGGTGAGTGGGTGGTGACAATCCGCTGCGCCCGTGTCGCTGCAAACCAGGTGCGCCTGTTCGCTGGGGCGGGCATCGTGCCTGCTTCGTCGCCGGAATCGGAGTGGCGCGAAACTGGCGTCAAACTTTCCACCATGCTCCACGTATTTGGACTCAACTAAATGGCGATTCAATTCACGCGCTGGCCGGACGATTTAGCGGCCCGCTACCGCGAAAAAGGTTACTGGGCGGATTTGCCGCTGACCGATATTCTCAACCGCCACGCGCACAATGACGCAATTGCGCTGGTTGATGGCGAACGCCATTTCAGCTATCGCGAATTAGAACAAGCGGCGACGCGCCTGGCTTCAGCCCTTAAACGCCGTGGCCTGAACAACGGCGAAACTGCGTTGGTGCAGCTCGGTAATGTGTCGGAACTGTACATCACGCTATTCGCGCTGCTGAAAATTGGCGTAGCACCGGTTAACGCGCTGTTCAGCCATCAACGCACCGAGATGGAAGCCTACGCGCAGCAAATTGAGCCGGTGGTGCTGATTGCCGACCGCAAACACAATTTGTTCGTTCATGATGATTTCCTTGATGCGCTGTGCCAGCAAAACCCGTCGCTACGCATGGCTGTTTTGCTCAATGAAAGCGACCGCGAACGTTCGCTAAGTGCCTTCATCAACGAAGCGGAAGACAACTTTGTCGCTTCGCCATCGGCGGCGGACGAAGTGGCATTTTTCCAGCTTTCCGGCGGCAGCACCGGCACGCCGAAACTGATCCCGCGCACCCATAACGATTACTACTACAGCATTCGCCGCAGCGTCGAAATCTGCCGTTTTGATACCCACACGCGCTTCTTGTGCGCCATTCCGGCGGCGCATAACTACGCGCTGAGTTCACCAGGTTCGCTGGGCGTTTTTTACGGCGGCGGGCGTGTGGTGCTGGCAAACGACCCGAGCGCCACGCTCTGTTTCCCGCTGATTGAACGCCATCAAATCAACGTCACCGCACTGGTGCCGCCTGCGGTCAGTCTGTGGTTACAAGCCATTGGCGAATGGGGCAGCAATAAATCGCTTGAGTCGCTAAAGCTGTTGCAGGTCGGCGGTGCGCGTTTAAGCGAAGCGCTTGCCGCCCGCATTCCCGCTGAAATTGGCTGCCAGTTACAGCAGGTTTTCGGCATGGCCGAAGGGCTGGTGAACTACACGCGCCTTGATGATTCAGATGAACATATCTTCAAAACCCAGGGTAAGCCGATGTGCCCGGACGACGAAGTGTGGGTGGCCGATGAAAATGGCAACCCATTACCGCATGGCGAAGTGGGCCGCCTGATGACGCGCGGGCCGTACACCTTCCGGGGCTATTACCGCAGCCCGGAACACAACGCCAGCGCCTTCGATGCCAACGGTTTTTACTGCTCCGGCGACCTGATTTCGATTGCTGAAGACGGCTACATCACCGTGCAGGGGCGCGAGAAAGATCAGATCAATCGCGGTGGCGAGAAGATCGCCGCCGAGGAGATCGAAAACCTGCTGCTGCGCCATGAAGAGATCGTCCATGCCGCGCTGGTTTCGATGGAAGACAGTTTATTGGGCGAGAAAAGCTGCGCGTTTATCGTCGGCAGTCGCCTGTTCCGCGCGGTAGAAATTCGCCGTTATTTGCGTGAGTTGGGCATTGCCGACTTCAAGCTACCGGATCGCATTGAAATTGTTGAAAACCTGCCGCTGACCGCGGTGGGTAAAGTGGACAAAAAACGTTTGCGCCAGTTGATTGCTGACAGGCAACTGGTTTCCTGACTGACGGAGAATTTATGGCTATTCCAAAATTGAACGCGTACAGCTTACCGACGGCTGCCGACATCCCGGAAAACAAAGTGAACTGGGCGTTTGAACCCGAGCGTGCGGCACTGCTGATTCACGATATGCAGGAATATTTCATCGATTTCTGGGGCGATGATTGCCCAATGATCCAGCAGGTTATTGCCAATATTGCCGCGCTGCGCGCTTACTGCAAACGCCACAATATTCCGGTCTATTACACCGCGCAGCCGAATGCGCAAAGTGATGAAGACCGTGCGCTGCTTAACGACATGTGGGGGCCGGGCTTAAATAAACACCCTGAGCGCCAGAAAGTGGTGGCAGAACTTGCGCCAGACGAACACGACACGGTGCTGACCAAATGGCGTTACAGCGCGTTTATCCGCTCGCCGCTGGAACAGGCGTTAAAAGAAACCGGCCGTAACCAGCTGATTATTTGCGGTGTTTACGCGCACATTGGCTGCATGACCACGGCAACTGATGCGTTTATGCGTGACATCAAACCGTTTATGGTCGCTGATGCGCTGGCTGATTTCAGCCGCGAAGAACACATCATGGCGCTGAAATACACCGCAGGCCGTTCCGGGCGCGTGGTGATGACCCGCGATTTGCTGCCCGAATGTGCGCCGCAAAACAAACAGCAACTACGTGAAATCGTCCTGCCGTTGCTGGATGAATCCGACATCCCGGAAGATGACGAAAACCTGATTGATTACGGCCTCGATTCGGTGCGCATGATGGCGCTGGCGGCACGCTGGCGCAAAATTCACGCTGACATCGATTTCGTGATGCTGGCGAAAAACCCGAGCATCGACGCCTGGTGGGTACTACTGTCTCGGGAAGTGGCGGCATGAACATCGATTTTAGCGGCAAAACCGTCTGGGTAACGGGCGCAGGCAAGGGCATCGGTTACCACACCGCGCGGGCGTTTAGCGAAGCTGGTGCGACGGTTATCGGCTTTGATCTGGCGTTCCCATTGGAGATTTATCCGTTTGCCACCCAAGTGTTAAACGTGGCGGATGCCGACCGGGTTGCCAGCGTGACTCAGCGAATACTCAGCGACGAACGGCAACTGGATGTGCTGGTGAATGCGGCGGGAATTTTGCGCATGGGTGCTACGGATGCGTTAGCGCTGCAAGACTGGCAGGACACGTTTGCGGTCAACGTCGGCGGCGCGTTCAATATGTTCCGCGCCGTGATGCCACATATGCGTGAGCAGCGTAGCGGGGCGATTGTGACCGTTGCATCCGATGCCGCGCACACGCCGCGCACCGGAATGTCGGCCTATGGCGCGTCGAAAGCGGCGCTCAAAAGCCTGGCGTTAACCGTTGGCCTGGAACTGGCACCGTTTGGCGTGCGCTGCAATGTGGTGTCGCCGGGGTCGACGGACACCGATATGCAACGCACGTTGTGGAAAACGGCAGACGCCGAACAGCAGCGTATACAGGGCTTCCCGGAACAGTTCAAACTGGGCATTCCGCTGGGCAAAATCGCCCGCCCGCAGGAAATCGCCAGCACGATTTTGTTCCTCGCTTCCACTCACGCCAGCCACATCACTTTGCAGGATATTGTGATTGATGGCGGCGCAACGCTTGGAGCCTGAATGAGTATCTGGAAACGAGAGCTCACTCTTGAGGCGTTAAACAAAACCAGCGTCGGCACAATGGTTGAGCATCTCGGTATCGTTTATACGTACATGGACGAGGAAAGCCTGGAAGCGCAAATGCCGGTCGATAACCGCACCCAGCAGCCGTTTGGTTTGCTGCATGGCGGCGCGTCTGTAGTGCTGGCAGAAACCCTGGGTTCAATGGCCGGATTTCTGACAACGAGTGAAGGGCAGTGCGTGGTGGGAACGGAAATCAACGCCAGCCATCATCGCGCGGTGGCATCAGGTACGGTGCGCGGCGTGTGCAAACCGCTGCATTTAGGGAAGTCTTCTCAGGTGTGGGAAATTGCCATTTTTGATGGGCGCGGCAAGCGTTGTTGTACTAGCCGTTTGACGACGGCGACGCTGGGTTAACACAAACCTAACCCTGATGGAGAGGAGACAGCTCTGTTTTCGCCCTCTTCTGGGGAGAGGGCCGGGGTGAGGGCGCTCCAACAAATTCCCCGCAAAGTGATCTCCTTAACAAGCTGATGTAAAGACCTGGTCAAACATCTGTATTCTGTTGTTTTCATATTGTTAAATTCATGTGCTTGATCTAGAACAAAACGGTAATACCGTCGCCTCTGGCCCTACACATGGAAAACAAAGATGAATAATCCAGGGAAACACCTTATCTGGGGCGTGCTTGCACTAATCGGTGCCTTCGCGCTCGGCTATATCGCACTCAATCGCGGCGAACAGATAAACGCATTGTGGATTGTGGTTGCTGCAATCTGCGTTTACCTCATCGCTTATCGTTATTACGGCCTGTTTATCGCTAAACGCGTCTTAACCGTTGATGCCACTCGTATGACGCCAGCCGTGCGCCATAACGATGGGCTGGACTATGTCCCGACGGACAAAAAAGTCCTGTTCGGTCACCATTTTGCCGCCATTGCCGGTGCGGGGCCGCTTGTCGGACCGGTGCTTGCCGCGCAAATGGGCTACTTGCCGGGCATGCTCTGGCTGCTGGCCGGTGTGGTGTTGGCTGGTGCGGTACAAGATTTTATGGTGCTGTTTGTCTCAACCCGTCGTGACGGGCGTTCGCTGGGTGAACTGGTGAAAGAAGAGATGGGCAACACCGCAGGCGTCATTGCTTTGGTCGCCTGTTTCATGATTATGGTCATCATCCTTGCGGTGCTGGCGATGATCGTGGTGAAAGCGCTGACTCACAGCCCGTGGGGAACCTACACCGTAGCGTTCACCATTCCACTGGCATTGTTTATGGGCGTCTATATTCGCTATCTGCGTCCAGGCCGTATTGGTGAAGTCTCGGTGATTGGCCTGGTGATGCTGATCTTCGCTATTATTTCCGGCGGTTGGGTGGCTGAAAGCCCAACATGGGCGCCATACTTTGACTTTACCGGCGTGCAGTTGACGTGGATGCTGGTGGGTTATGGCTTTGTCGCCGCGGTACTACCGGTTTGGCTGCTGCTGGCACCGCGTGATTACCTCTCAACCTTCCTGAAAATCGGCACCATTATTGGCTTGGCAATTGGCATTTTGATTATGCGCCCAACGCTGCAAATGCCTTCTTTGACCAAGTTTATTGATGGCACCGGCCCGGTTTGGACAGGTGACCTGTTCCCGTTCCTGTTCATCACCATTGCTTGTGGCGCAGTTTCTGGCTTCCACGCCCTGATCGCTTCTGGCACCACGCCGAAAATGCTGGCTAACGAAAACCAGGCTTGCTTCATCGGTTACGGTGGCATGTTGATGGAATCGTTTGTGGCAATCATGGCGCTGGTTGCCGCCTGTGTTATCGACCCGGGCGTGTACTTCGCGATGAACAGCCCGATGGCGGTACTGGCTCCGGCAGGAACTGTAGATGTAGTCGCTTCTGCTGCCAGCGTGGTGAGCAGTTGGGGCTTCCATATCACTCCGGACACCCTGACCAACATTGCTAATGAAGTGGGTGAGCAGAGCATTATTTCCCGCGCGGGTGGCGCACCAACGCTTGCGGTGGGGATGGCTTACATTCTGCATGGCGCGCTGGGCGGCCTGATGGATGTCTCGTTCTGGTATCACTTCGCTATTCTGTTTGAAGCTCTGTTTATTCTGACTGCGGTAGATGCCGGTACCCGTGCGGCGCGCTTTATGCTGCAAGATTTACTGGGCGTAATCTCTCCGGGTCTTAAGCGTACCGACTCGCTGCCAGCAAACTTACTGGCTACGGCACTTTGCGTGCTGGCATGGGGTTACTTCCTGCACCAGGGCGTGGTCGATCCACTCGGCGGTATCAACACCTTGTGGCCGCTGTTTGGTATTGCCAACCAGATGCTGGCAGGTATGGCGTTGATGCTGTGTGCAGTCGTACTGTTTAAGATGAAGAAGCAGAAATATGCCTGGGTGGCTTTGGTCCCAACCGCATGGCTGTTGATTTGTACGTTGACGGCAGGCTGGCAAAAAGCCTTTAGCGACAACCCGAAAGTGGGCTTCCTGGCTATCGCTAACAAGTTCCAGGCAACTCTCGACAGCGGCAAAATCCCTGCGCAATACACCGAGTCACAGCTTTCCCAGTTGGTGTTTAACAACCGTCTGGATGCCGGGCTGACTATCTTCTTTATGGTGGTTGTGGTGGTGATTGGTCTGTTCGCGATTAAAACTGCGCGCCAGGCGCTGAAATCTGACCTTCCTACCGCAAGGGAAACGCCTTACGAGAAGATGCCAGAAGATGCTGAGCAGATTGTGGCTCAGGCGAAGAGTGCGCATTAATTTAGAACAACCCTCACCCTAACCCTCTCCCTGAGGGAGAGGGAATTAGCTTTTCCCCCTCTCCTGTGGGAGAGGGCCGGGGTGAGGGCAGTCCAATAATACAGGAGCCACTATGTTCGACACTCTCGCTAAAGCCGGAAAATACCTCGGCCAGGCCGCTAAACTGATGGTTGGCGTACCTGATTACGACAACTATGTGCAACACATCCGTCTGACTCATCCGGAACAGACGCCGATGACTTACGAAGAGTTTTTCCGCGAGCGTCAGGATGCGCGATACGGCGGCAAAGGCGGCGCTCGCTGCTGTTAATCTAAGGAATTGGACATGAATCAAGCGGTATCTGTCACTCTGTTAACGGGCTTTCTTGGTTCCGGGAAAACCACACTTCTCAACTATTTTCTCGCCCATAACGGCAACGAACCCGTCGCCATTCTGGAAAACGAATTTGGTGCGGTAAATATCGATGGAGCTTTGCTCAGAGGCGGTGAAAACGTCAACGTCGTGGAGCTCAGTAACGGTTGCGTGTGTTGCAGCGTGCGCGGAGAATTCACCGCCGCACTCAGAGAAATGCTGGCAAAACGCGCGTCGGGTCAGTTGAAATTTGAGCGGTTGATTGTTGAAACCACAGGTCTTGCTGACCCAGCTCCCATCGTGCAAACCTTCTTTGTGGATGAATATCTGCGTGACGCATTGCGTCTTGATGCGGTCATTGCGCTGGCAGATGCAGAACATATTTCACGCCAGTTGGATGAGCATGCGGTTGCTGCCGCCCAGCTCGGTTTTGCCGACCGAATTTTGCTGACTAAAGCCGATCGTGTTGATGACGAAACCAAACAACAGGCGCTGGAGCGGATCCATCGGATCAACAATAAAGCTGATATTTTTGAGATCGTAAACGGCGAATGCCCGGCGGAAATGTGGCTCGATCTCAACGCGTTCGAACTCACGGATACCATTGAATTAGCCTCGGGATTTCGCGTGATTCGCGCTGACGATGATCACCCCGTGAGCTTCAAACCGTTTCGTAAAACGGCGGCAAAAAAGTCCTGGGATGATGCCATCCAGGCCCACGTTTTTGATGCCGGGTTGTTGGATGTGAAGAAAATTGGCGCGTTTATGGAAAGTTGCATCGCGCGTTTTGGTAACGACATGCTGCGTTACAAAGGCGTACTGGCGATTGATGGCCATCCGCAACGCCTTATCGTGCAAGGGGTACATAAAGTGGTGGGCTTTGACTACGGCTCAACATGGCACCCGAGCGAATCGCGCGTCTCACGCTTAGTCATCATCGGGCGTTATTTACCGATTGAGGAGATGCGTCGGGAATTTGCTGCAACTTCGATTTAGGTATGAAACCAGAGATGTGATCTCAAACACGATTTTCAGCTCTGCCGAATAAAGCTGTTGTGTGAAACGAAGCAGTGTGGTTGTATAAATTTCGACGTTAAATCGCGTAAACACTATTCAGGACCCAAATGACTACATTCACTCGCAACACTGGCCTACTACTAACCGCGCTACCAGCCGCGGTGGTCGTCGTGCGTGTGGTGGTGGTCGTCGGCAATGCGCCGTAGGGTCTGAATCAACGCATCGATTCCAAAACCCCGCCGGCGCAAACCGGGCGGGGTTTCTTGTTTTAGTCCCCCGGCCAGAAGCGCAACGGCACGAGAAGAAGGACTGGAGCATGGCAATTTCGGAAAACCCACCGCAAGCACACCGTATTACGGGCGCACAATTAATTGTGCAAATGCTTGAGCACCATGGCATTACCACCATCAGCGGTATTCCCGGTGGCACCGTCCTGCCGCTCTATAACGCGCTCAGCCAAAGCAAAAAAATTCGCCATATTCTGGCACGCCACGAACAGGGGGCGGGCTTTATGGCGCAAGGCATGGCCCGCACACAGGGTAAAGCGGCGGTGTGTATCGCCTGTAGCGGCCCTGGTGCGACAAACCTGGTCACCGCGATTGCCGATGCGCGACTCGACTCCATCCCGTTGGTTTGTATTACCGGCCAGGTGCCAAAATCAATGATTGGCACCGACGCCTTCCAGGAAGTCGACACTTACGGCATCTCCATTCCCATCACCAAACACAACTATCTGGTTCGCGATATTAGCGAACTGCCACAGGTGATTTGCGACGCGTTCCGCATTGCTGAATCTGGCCGCCCAGGCCCGGTCTGGATTGATATTCCAAAAGACGTGCAAACCGCAGAAATTGACATCAGCGAGCTGCCGCCCGTTTCTGCCCATACTCCTGCACCGCAGTTTGAAGCACAGCAACTTGCTGATGCCGCGGCAATGATTAACCAGGCGCAGCGCCCGGTTCTTTATCTTGGCGGCGGAGTCATCAATGCGCATGCCAACGCCCGTGCACTGGCGGAAAAAGCTAACCTGCCAACCACCATGACGCTGATGGCGCTCGGTACTATTCCGGCGAAGCATCCGTTATCGCTTGGCATGCTGGGGATGCACGGCGCTCGCAGCACCAACTACATTTTGCAGGAAGCAGATTTGCTGATTGTTTTAGGCGCACGCTTTGATGACCGCGCGATTGGTAAAACGGAAGAGTTCTGTCCGAACGCAAAAATCATTCATGTTGATATCGACCGCGCCGAGCTGGGTAAAATTAAGCAGGCACACGTGGCGATTCGCGCGGATGTCGGTGAAGTGCTGGAACAATTACTGCCAAAAATTGACGCCAAGCCGCGCCAGCAGTGGCTGCAACAAGTCGCAGGTTTGCAGCAAGAATTCCCGTTCAATATGCCTGGTGCTGATAACCCGTTGACGCCATACGGCCTGATTAACGCCGCTGCGGCTTGCGTGGATGACAACGCAGTGATTACCACCGATGTCGGCCAGCACCAAATGTGGGTAGCGCAGGCGTATCCGCTGAACCGTCCACGCCAGTGGCTGACTTCCGGTGGTTTAGGAACGATGGGATTTGGCCTGCCCGCTGCGGTAGGTGCGGCATTAGCTGAGCCAAACCGCAAAGTGCTGTGCTTTACCGGTGATGGCAGCATCATGATGAATATTCAGGAAATGGCGACCGCTGCCGATCATAATCTGGACGTGAAGATCATCCTGTTGAACAACCAGGCGCTGGGACTGGTACACCAACAACAAACGTTGTTCTATCAACAAAATGTCTTTGCGGCGACCTATTCCGGACAAACTAACTTCCTGAAAATTGCCGAAGGTTTTGGCCTGGCAACCTGTGATTTGAATGCAGCAGCAGACCCGCAAGCGGCATTGCAGGAGGCGATTTCACGCCCTGGCCCTTGCCTGATTCACGTGCGCATTGATGCCAGTGAAAAAGTATTCCCGATGGTGCCGCCAGGCGCTGCCAACATTGAGATGATTGGAGAGTAAGCCATGCAACAACTAACCGTTATTCTGGAACTTACGGTGAGCAACCATCCGGGTGTGATGTCTCACATTTGCGGCCTGTTCGCTCGCCGCGCCTTTAACGTCGAAGGTATTCTCTGTCTGCCGTTACCACAGGGCGACCAGAGCCGTATCTGGCTACAAGTGGCGGATGACCAGCGTCTTGAGCAGATGATTAGCCAAATCGATAAACTTGAAGATGTGGTACAAATCAGGCGCGATGCAGACGGTGCGGGCATTTTTGGTAAGCTAACCGCACTGGTTCAATAGCATTTCAGGGTGGGTAAACGGTAAGTTTATCCACCCAATTTTGCACGATTCATCATTCTGCACTGCAACTCCGCTTCGTTATTTTCACCATTCTGGAAGCTTCTCGCAAAACAATAATCCCGTCGCAATAAAGCCAACCTGATTGCATAAATCCAGGGTAGATTGCCCACGTAAACGTTAATCGTATAAAAAGTGAGCTTGGCGAATGCGTTTCTGTGGCATATGCTATGGCATAGGTCATTAAGTGCCAGGAGTTACCATGGAGCGCGTCGCGAAGCTTTTTAAAAACGGCAGAAACCAGGCGGTGAGGTTACCGGTGGAATTTGAGTTTGATACCGACAGGGTATATATCCGCAAAGACAAGGAGGGAAACGTGATTCTTTCAAAAAATCCAGCCAAACCAGAAGGATGGGGTAACGTTTTTGCTTTAGTGAAGAAAGCAAAAGTGCCTGATAACTTCCTTGATGAGCAGGAGCGTAACCAGAGTATTGCCGACAGAGATCCCTTTGCAGGGATGGACTGACCATGTACATGCTGGATACCAACACGGTGAGCTATCTTTTCCGTCAGCATCCTAAAGTGATAGAAAAGCTGGCTCAAACGCGCCCTGTAGAAGTGTGCATTTCTAGTGTAACGGAAGCTGAGCTGTTATATGGCGTGGCTAAGCGCCAGAGTAAAAATCTGGCTGCGGCGGTGCAGGGTTTTCTGGAAACAGTATCGGTCTACGCGTGGGACAGCGAAGCGGCAAAAAGCTACGGTCAGTTACGAGCGGCGATGGAAAAGAAAGGCAAAGTATTGGGTCATCTTGACCAGTTAATTGCCGCTCACGCCCTGAGCCGAAACGCGACGGTGGTCACCAGCGATCGTGCTTTTACCATGGTCGGGCGTTTACGCGTTGAGGACTGGACGCGCTAGCTCGCTCCAGTAAGACTGCTTTGCAACTGTTGTGCAATCTGGTTCATTTGTGCCATTGGGCCGTGTCCAATCACCATAAACTGGTGGTTTGTACTCGCCCAATAAACAATATTCATGCCCAGCCGTTGCTCGTTTTTCGCCGTTATCGGTTTCCCTGAATAGCCGGTGATACACAACGCCAAGGGGCCGTGGGCGGTATCAAGCCAGGTAATTTGCGCGATGGACTGTTCATCGTAAGACAGTACGCGTGCGTTTTTCAGCGTGGCATCTTGCAGGGCAAGGCTTTCTGGATTCAGCGCTAAACCGAGTTGTGTCCCCGTGGTTTTCAATTGCGCTTCCAGCGCCTGGCGTGTTGGTGTTTCAGCCAGCGTCTGTGGCGTATAAAGCGCCATATATTGCGCCACTAATTCACGCCAGCTTTCTTCAGGTTGAGATAAAAGTAACAAAGCGCGGTCGCCAATCACACCCAATGCCAGAAAACTTACCGCAGCGGCGATGAGATGACGTCGGGATACGGCAGCTGTTGCGGGAGTGAGATAAGCCTGTAAGCGAGATTGCGGTGCCGCTTCCAGCAAAGGTTCGAAAGCAGACTTAAAAGGTAAACTGCTACGCTCTAACAGCAACAGCCGTTCAGCCAGATACGCATCATGACTGAGGCGTTCTTCCAGTTGCTGGCGCTGCGTGGCGCTGAGTTCATTGTCCAGATACGCCACCAGCAGCTCATCTGTATTGGCAGTAAGTGTCATGAACTTTCTCCTTTTAATGATGGCGAATCAGGCTGAAGCGCGCGGTCCTGAGCCAGCGTCAGCCGCGCGGTGGCAAGCCTGCTCATCACCGTTCCCACCGGGACATTGAGAATTTTCGCCGCCTCGCGATACGACAACTCTTCGACATAAACCAGAAAAACGGTGTCCCGCTGGGCTTCGGGTAAACGAGCCACGCGTTTCATCACATCGTTTGTCCAGATGGGATCATCGCAGTTCCCGCTTTCCGTGAGCGTATCGATATCCACAAATCCCTGTCCGCGACGAATTTGCTGCGCCCGAACTTCATTGAGCCAAATGGAGTGCAGGATGGAAAAGAGCCAGCTATCCATCCTGCTGCCCGCCTCAAATTGTGCGGCGCGTTCAATGGCGCGCACACAGGTTGCCTGCACCAAATCATCGGCAATATCCCGCTGATGAGAAAGCACCAGGCCGTAGCGCCACAGGCGTGAAAGATATTGCGCGAGATCGCGGCGTATCGCTTCGCTACTAATTTTCACCTCCGATTAGGATTCGGGATGGCCGTCGATGGCTGCGGACAAATCGCGATACTCCTCGCAGCTGGTACCGCACAGAGTTTTGATGGCAGCGAGCTGTTCACGAGCAAGCTCCGGACGGTTTTTGATCATGTACGCTTCCCCGAGATACTCGCGAACTTTTGGATATTTCGGATCGAGGGCGACAGATTTCAAATAATAGCCGATCCCTTCATCGGTACGGCCCAGTTTGCGAGTGGCATAACCTCGATAATTGAGCGCTTCGGCGGTGTTTTGGTCTTTCAACGTATTGAGCATATCCAGCGCTTCCTGGTAGCGGCCCGCTTTTGCCAGCGCGTAAGCGTAGTCGGTGCGGGATTCGTCGCCTATCATCCCCCCTTTATCGACCATACAAGTTTTGGTTTTTGAGTCATAAATTTGCCCCTTAGGGCAGGTTGGCGGAACGGGTTCGTCGTTGCTGCCGCCCATGGCCTGAACGTAGCCGGAAAACAACATCAAACTGGTGACAACTGCGGGAACAAACTGGCGGTAAAAACGCTTCATGATAATAGCCTCGTGGTGTTCGGTATGGAGTAAACACCTGGGATCACGAATTTATTCGTTTTATCTTTCTGCGCCGCAAGGATTGTTCTGAGATGCCGGGCAAGCCCGTATTCAACTTCTATACTTGATGTTCGTGTTAATAAAATAGGAGCGATTACATGACCATTCATAAGAAAGGGCAGGCTCACTGGGAAGGTGACATTAAACGCGGCAAAGGGACTGTTTCCACCGAGAGCGGCGCGTTAAAAGAACAGCCCTATGGTTTTAATACACGTTTTGAAGGGGTTGCCGGGACCAATCCGGAAGAGTTAATCGGTGCGGCACACGCAGCCTGTTTTTCGATGGCGCTTTCGCTAATGCTTGGCGAAGAGGGCTACACGGCAGAAAGCATCGACACCACAGCGGATGTCTCGCTGGATAAAACCGACGGTGGCTTTGCCATTACCAAAATTGCGCTAACCAGTAACGTCAAAGTGCCGAATGCGGATAGCGCGGTGTTCGATAAAATTATCCAGAAAGCCAAAGCTGGTTGCCCGGTATCGCAACTGATGAAAGCTGAAATCACCCTCGACTACAAACTCAATTAATGCCCAGCAAGCGCTGCTTCCGGTGAAGCCCGGCGGCAGCGCTGCGCCTTTTATCTTCATGCTGGAAGGCATGCCGCAAAGCTAAACTTTCACCCCGAATACCTCTCGCTCTCTTCCTTCACCCTGGGCTAGCCTGCTGTGGCACGAAATAATTGTGCTCAAAATAAATACATTGACTGATGTGGTTTAAAAGCTACAATTAAGGAGTTTCAAGGATGAATATGATTAAGTACTTCAAACTGCAAAACGGCAGGGTGCCTTTTAATGAGTGGTTAAAAGTATTACGGGATCCACGGGCTAAAACGAAAATTGTTCGGCGTATTGACCAGTTAGCGCTTAACAACCCTGGCGACCATAAGCCATGCCGACATGGCGTTTGGGAAATGCGCATAGATGAAGGGCCTGGTTACAGGATTTATTATGCGTATGAAGGTAAGGATACCTATTTGCTCTTGCTCGGTGGCGATAAACGCAAACAACAAGCGGATATCGAGCAGGCTGTGACATGGTGGCAAGAACATCAGGAGTTAAAAAATGCAATTTAATGAGTTCGACCAAACAGTCATCGAAATGCTTCAGGAAGATCACGCATTTGCCGTGGAATATATGAAAGAGGCATTTGCGGGTCTGGATGAAGAAAATGGAGAAGTGCTGTTTCTGCTGGCATTACGTCGCCTCGTTGAAGCTCGAGGCGGGTTTAGCAAAATAGCAGCACAGGCAAAACTGAATCGCGAAACGCTCTACAGAACCCTTTCAGAACGTGGGAACCCAACCATCAGCACAACTAAAAAGATTATCAATGCGGCGGGTATCAGTTTTGCGGAGCTGACGAGTTGAGTGAAAATGCTCGCCATTTATCACCTGGCGAGCATCAGTTTACCTAAAACCCCACCGCCATATCTTGTGGCGACAGAATGTCTTTCACGCCTTCGCGCACCAGCAAATCAGGGCTGATTTCGGCGATAGATTTTGCTCCGGTCAGCGTCATTGCAACCCGCATCTCTTTTTCAATCAGGTTGAGCAGATTGGCAACGCCTGCCTGGCCGTGGGTGGCCAACGCGTACAAATAAGCGCGGCCTAGCAATACGGTGTCAGCGCCGAGCGCAATCATTCGCACCACATCCAGGCCGCTGCGAATACCGCTATCGGCAAGAATGGCGATATCGCCTTTTACCGCATCGGCAATGGCTGGCAGGGCGCGGCAAGACGACAACACACCGTCGAGTTGGCGGCCGCCGTGGTTGGAAACCACAATCCCGTCAGCCCCGAAACGCACGGCATCTTTGGCATCTTGCGGGTCGAGAATCCCTTTGATGATCATCGGGCCATCCCAGAACTCGCGGATCCACTCCAGATCGCTCCACGAAATGGATGGATCGAAGTTATTCGCCAGCCAGCCAATGTAATCTTCAAGACCTGTTGGTTTACCAAGATAGGTGGAGATATTACCGAGATCGTGCGGGCGTCCCTTCAGACCCACATCCCATGCCCATTGCGGATGCGTCACCGCTTGCCAGTAGCGGCGAAGTGCTGCGTGTTGCCCACTCATGCCGGAGTGCGCATCGCGGTAACGCGCGCCAGGTGTCGGCATATCAACGGTAAACACCAGCGTTGAACAACCCGCAGCTTTGGCACGTTCCAGAGCATTACGCATAAAGCCACGGTCTTTGAGCACATAAAGCTGGAACCACATTGGGCGGTCAATCGTCGGTGCGACTTCTTCAATTGGGCAGACGGAAACTGTGGAAAGCGTAAACGGAATACCTTTGGCGGCGGCGGCTTTTGCTGCCTGAACTTCGCCACGGCGTGCGTACATTCCGCACAATCCCACCGGAGCCAGCGCGACGGGCATCGACAGCGTTTCATTAAACAGTTTGGTTTCCAGGCTCAGAGCGGACATATTTTTCAGCACGCGCTGCTTTAACGCCACTTGCGCCAGGTCGTCAACATTACGACGCAGCGTATGTTCGGCATACGCCCCACCGTCAATGTAATGGAACAGGAATGGCGGCAGAATGCGCTTCGCAGCGGCACGATAATCAGTAGCAGCAGAAATAATCATGGATTTTCGTCCCTTATTACGTCGGTATCTTCATCGGGCAGGCGGCTGATTCGCGCCTGCCGGGCTTCGTCTTCATGCAGGGTTTTGATGGTGGTATGGACAAACCCGAGGTGAGTTTTTGCCGCTAAACGCGCGCGTTCCGGGTCACCTGCCAAAATAGCCTGCAACAGTTCGTTATGTTGTTCGGTGAGTCCCGCAAAAATAGCGGGTACGGTGTACATGCGCTGGCGGCTATGCATTACGGAGGATTGCAGCAGGTCGAAAAAACCGCGCATCGTCTGAAGTAACACAATGTTGTGCGAGGCTTCGGCAATTGCCAGATGAAAGCGCACATCGGCCTGGGCCGCCAGGTCCGGGTCATCGCTCTCTTTGAATTTTAGCGTGGCGTCAAAACAGGCAATTAACTTCTCTTTGTCGGCCGGAGTGGCGCGCATCGCGGCGTACCAGGCGGTGCTGGCTTCGATGGCATGCCGCGCTTCCAGAATGTCGTAGCGATAGTTTGGGTCGTTCTCAACTAACGTTTTGAGTGGCTGTACAATACGTTGCTCGGACCAGGCCTGAACTTCGTAACGAACAAACGTGCCGCCACCGCGGCGGCTAATTAATACACCCTCGCTAATCAGTTTTTGAATAGCTTCACGAATCGATGAGCGCGATACGCCCATTTCTGCCGCTAACTGGCGTTCGGCGGGCAACCGCATGCCCGCCTCCAGTTTACGTTCGCTAATTAATGCTTTTACGCGCTCAACCAGATGGTCAGCCAGGCGCGGTTGTGTGCTCATCAAGGGATCATCCAGGTCAGAACATAGGCCTGAAGCGTGGTGATAACGCCGACCATGCAGGTAAATATCAGGCTGTGTTTAACAGTAAAGCGGAACAGGTCAGATTCCCGACCCACCAGCCCTACAGCGGCACAGGCGATGGCGATGGACTGTGGCGAAATCATCTTTCCAGTGACGCCACCGGTAGTGTTAGCCGCTACCAGCAACAGATCGGACACGCCAATTTGTTGTGCGGTCGTCGCCTGCAATGCCGCAAACAGGGCGTTGGACGAGGTATCAGAACCGGTCAGGAATACTCCCAGCCAGCCAAGGAACGGAGAGAAGAAAGTAAATGCGTGGCCGGTATGAGCCAGTGCCAGAGCAAGCGTTGCCGAAAGGCCGGAATAGTTTGAGATAAACGCGAATGCCAACACCATGCCGATGGAGTAAATCGGCAAAGCCAGTTCTTTGAGAGTTTCACCAAAGGTTTCGATAGCGGCTTTCGGCTTCATGCGCAGGTAAACAATCGAGATAAGCGCGGCGACCAGAATCGCGGTGCCGGTTGCCGAGAACCAGTCAAACTTATAGACCGCGGCATAGGCCATGCTCTGTGCTACGACAGGCGGCATCTTCTCAACCATTTTGTCGAGGAACGGTACGGAGATGTTAAATACCCAGTCAGCCATAGCACCGCCAGGTGCGAATAACGCTTTAAACGGCGGGATACTCCAAAGCGTCACGGTAGCCGTCAGGAAGATAAATGGCATCCAGGCGCGTACCACCTGGCCTAATGTGTAGTTTTGGCGCGCCAGTGTCTGGTCGGTAACGGAGGCTCCAATATCGCCAAAGCGGAAAATGCGAACGGGCTTCCAGACGCGCAAGAACGCGGTCAAACACACCAGAGAAACCAGGGAAGAAATAATGTCAGGCAGTTCCGGGCCGAGGAAGTTCGAGCTGAGATATTGCGCGATAGCAAACGAGCCACCAGCCACCATCACCGCAGGCCATGTTTCTTTAATACCGCGCCAGCCGTCCATAATCGCCATGATCCAGAACAGCACGATAATCGTCAGGAACGGTAACTGGCGGCCAACCATTTGGCCGATTTCAAAGCTGTCGAGGCCGGTGACCTGGCCCGCAACGATAATGGGAATGCCCATCGCACCAAACGCGACCGGCGCGGTGTTCACAATCAGGCACAGACCGGCGGCGTACAGCGGGTTAAAGCCGAGGCCAACCAGTAGTGCTGCGGTAATCGCCACTGGTGCACCGAATCCGGCAGCCCCTTCAAGAAATGCGCCGAAGGAGAAGCCAACGATCAGCATTTGCAGGCGTTGGTCAGGCGTGATGGAAAGTATCGACGAGCGGATAATGTCAAACTGCCCGGTTTTCACCGAGATTTTATAGACGAATACTGCGGCGATAATAATCCACGCAATCGGCCACAATCCGTAGAAGAAGCCGTAGATCACTGACGATAATGCGCGGTCAACGGGCATGCGGTAGAAAAATAGCGCAACGAGCAACGCCAGGCCCACAGTGATGGTGGCGGCGGTGTAGCCTTTCATGCGCAATTTAATGAGTGCGAAGAAGAAGAAAATAATCGGAATAGCGGCGATGAGGCTTGATAGCCATATGTTCCCTGCCGGGTCGTAGACTTGTTGCCATGCTTGCATGCAGGACTCTCCAGAACGTGATGTGCTTATTATTTTTCGCGTTATTGGTAGGACCAATTTGGCGATGTAGGGCGCGTTATGGATAAAGGTTAATCTTTTGTTAACTAATGGCAATGAGTGTGTAACTGATTTTGTCATTATGGGTAAATCAGTCACGTTTTTGGTAGGATTGGTAGGACCAATATTGTGGGGTAGGGGAGGGAGCAAAGCGGATTATCGCTCTCACACGTGGCTCCCGACCACATGACCCTGACACGGAGGCAAAATGGAGGTTTACCGCTTGCGGCGATTTATTTGCCGGGAGTCCGGGTTCTTAGGGTGGCGACGGTGGCCACCCTAAGACGTTCACCGGTTCAGTCGCGACATAAACACGCTGTCGCCTGGTGAACGGAACCTTCTGCGGCTTGGCAGGAAGCGCCCTGTGTATAAGAGACGGCCATCAGGGTGAGGGTGGTTTACGAAACCTGCAATTTCAACGAATGCCTCCACCAGCGGGCAATATCAGTGGCGACAAACAGCAGCAAACTCACCCCCATAACCGGCAAGGCAAAGCTGAATAGCAGGGCAATCAACAACACGGCGCTACGCCAGATGATTGGCAAAGCCAGCCATGACGCGCTCAGTGTTTGTGCGGGATTACTTGCAGATATTACCGGGCGTCTGAGCCACCACATGCGGTAACCCAGAACGATCATGCCGCACAGGCCAAAACCAAACGCCGCCAGCAAGAGTTGGTTCGGCAACCCGAAAAGCACTCCCATATGAGCATCAATCCCCCAGCGCGTGAGTTTGGCGACCATTGGGAAATCAGCGAAATACGTCCGGTCGATGACCTTGAAGCCATTTGGGTCGATCGCCGCGCTATCGACATGAGTCGGCCATGCACGGTCAATTTCAGTCACCGTCCAGGCTTTATCTGCCGAACGCGGCGCGCGGATCTCGACCTTGTTGGATTCAATTCCCGCCGCACGTGCGGCGCGAAGCACCTCGTCCCAGTTGCTATCCTCGGTTTCAGGCATCACCATCCCTTTCATCATGGCGTGATGTTCTGCATGCGAATCGATGTGCGGGTGACCCGTTTGCGGGGTCAGCGCGGTATTCACTTGCGGTGTCATCCACCCCAGCGAGCTGCGCATTTTGTCGATATTCCCGCCTGCCCACTGTGACCATGTTAGCCCCGTAGCAGAGAAAAAGAGTAGCCCGAGCAGTAACGTGGCACCCAGCGTAATATGCCAGTGGCGTGCGCTTCTTTGCGGGGTTTTCCGCACTTTCAGCTTTCTTTTTGGCCGTGAAGTCAGCCACAAAACAACGCCACCTAATGCCGCAATCCACAGCCACGAAGCCGCCAGCTCGCTGTAAATTCGCCCTATATCCCCGAGCAATAAACTGCGATGAAGCTGGTCAATCCAGGTGCGTAGCGGGAGCACGCCGCTGGTGCCATAAACCGTCAAATCCCCCTGAATGGCCAGGGTTACCGGTGAGACAAAAATAGCTCTTGACTCCGATTCCCCTAATGCAGAATCAACAAACTGCACGCGCGTAGTATCGCCAGTTTCAGGAGCCGGGCGCACTGCGTAAATCGTGGCATCTTCGCCGATAAACTTGCGTGCTGCGGCAATTTGCTGCGAAAGCGGCTGGTTTTCACCTGTGTCTTGAGTGCGCAATGCCTGGTGATAAAGCGCGTTCTCAATTTGTGGTGTCAGCACATAGAGTGTGCCCGTCAGGGCTGCGACGAAAATAAACGGGCCGACGAACAGGCCAATATAGAAATGCAGGCGACGCAACAGCGTCAGCAGCGCGCCACGACAGGCGAGCTGCGATTGATTTGCAGGCATGATAATCCTTTGTCGAATTGTGACGTTAAATGATGTTTGTATTAACGAAACAGTGCGACAGGAGGGGCGCGGGGCAGGGCTTCGGCATCGTCATGCTGAGCCAGAAGCGGGGCGATAACCGGCGAGGGAGGCGTACGCGAAATTCGCCATGCCAGCCAGATAAAAGGAATAAACAGCCAGACGATGAGCGGGATATGCAGCAGCAACTGGCAGTATCCACAGGCAATATCGTCCATCAATGAAGCGCCCGCACCCGGCATCAGATGTGATGAGGCGGGCATTTTCATCGCCCCCATGTCCATCATCATGCCAGCCGTGTGACTCATCATTTTATGCTCGCCGCCTTGCACTGCACGCTGTTGCTCCAGTGATTTTGAAATCACCGGGGCGATAAAAAGCATCAGCATCGCCAGTAATGCGAGCGCTGATAGCCATTTATGGCGTGAAAGAGTGAAAAGTGACGGCAAGCGGGCAATCTACCAAAGCTGATTATTGTTGCGCGATTGTACATGGAATGGATGAATTGTTAAAAATATAGATGATGGGGAAAATAAAGATTAAGACGCCCTCTCAGTAGCCAGAGAGGGCGCGAATATCAGGCTTTCAGCGACGCCATATCAATCACAAAACGGTACTTCACATCGCTTTTCAGCATTCGCTCATAGGCTTCGTTAATATCCGCAATGTTGACCATTTCGATATCCGACACGATTCCGTGTTCGCCGCAGAAATCCAGCATCTCCTGGGTTTCTTTGATGCCGCCAATGCAGGAACCGGCAACGGAACGACGCCCCAGAATCAGCGGCAAGGTGCTCACGGGTGGCTCAATACTGCCCAACAACCCGACATACACCAGGGTTCCGTCCAGCGTCAGCGTTGGCATATAGGGGTTGATGTCGTGGGCGTAAGACACCGTGTCGATAATCAAATCGAACTGGTTGTGGACTGACGCCATCTGCGCGTCATCGGTAGAAAGTACAATGTGGTGCGCCCCTAAGCGGCGAGCATCCGCCTCTTTGCTGGCCGAACGGGTGAACAGGGTGACTTCCGCACCCATCGCGTTAGCCAGTTTCAACGCCATGTGACCCAGGCCGCCCAGCCCAACCACCGCGACCTTACTCCCTTTACCCACATTCCAGTGGCGCAGCGGCGACCAGGTAGTGATACCGGCACACAGCAACGGTGCCGCGCCTTTCAGGTCCATCCCTTGCGGCATTTTCAGCACAAAATCTTCAGAGGCGACAATGGCTTGTGAATAGCCGCCATACGTGGGCTGGTGGTCATGGCGGTCTACACCATTGTAAGTCTGTATGTTACCTTCTTCGCAATACTGCTCCAGCCCTTCCTGACAGGGATGGCAGGTGCGACAAGAATCCACCATGCAGCCGATTCCGGCGTAATCGCCCGGCTTGAATTTCGTCACGTTGCTGCCCACCGAAGCCACGCGACCGACGACTTCATGGCCTGGCACTAACGGATACTGGCTGAAACCCCAGTCGTTGCGCGCCTGGTGGAGGTCTGAGTGGCACACGCCGCAATACATCACTTCAATGACTACATCATCAGGACGCGGTGAGCGTCGGATAAATTCGAATGGAGCAAGGGGAACCTCTGCGGACTGCGCCGCATAACCGAGCACTTTCATCGTCATGGTATTTCTCCGGGTGAAATGTCGCGACCCGCCATGCGGCGGGCGGTGAGGGAGTTGACGAAATTCGCCGTTTTACTTTTTGTACTGATCGTCGCTAACGTGTTCCATCCACTCAACGGGGCTGCCATTGAGCGACTCAGCAATCGCGATGTGGGTCATGGCGTTATCAGGCGTTGCGCCGTGCCAGTGTTTGATGCCTTCCGGGATCCAGACAACATCACCCTGGTTTATTTCACGAATTCCAGCACCCCATTCCTGTAGCCAGCCATGACCGTGCGTGATGATCAGGGTTTGGCCCAGTGGATGGGTGTGCCAGGCAGTACGAGCGCCGGGTTCAAAAGTGACGGTTGCTCCGCCGGTACGCGCGGGCGGTGTGGTCTGGAAAGGGGCATCAATACGGACTCTTCCTGTGAAGTAACTTTCCGGACCAGATTGTGATGGCTGAGATCCCGCTGGGGTGATTTTCAATTTTTCTTCCATTTTCTCCTCCACTTCGGCATGTGCTGCCGAGGTTAAATGGACAACATGACTCTGAAGTATAGGAAACTCGTTCAGGCTTGCCGTGTTATCCGAAAATGAAACTCTAACACTGCGGGAATTTGTAGATTAGCCTGCTAAATAAGAATGGCACTATGAGCTGGATTCATGAATGGAGAGTGAGGCCGTTCCTCCCCCAAAGGTGGAGGAGGGTAGGGAAGAGGAAACGATCAGTGATGCGGAATGAAAGGATTAATAGTCAAATTACGCAGGTAGTACTCATTAAAGTTTGAGAAACCACTTTTCTTAATCGCGATTTGCTTGTGATGGCTCACCGTTTTAATCGAGATCCCTAACTTGTTTGCGATATTTTTAGGTTGAATACCTTCCAGCAACATCGATACCACTTCAACTTCACGGTGTGAATGCGTATTACGATAGTAAAAATCAGAATTCAGGAGTGTCTCTTTTTCATTACATTTCAGCAGGATCTTACACAGTTCATCCAAATTAACTGTCGGTGGGATGATGATGCCCGCCGGAGATTTATTATTAGACTTCAAAATATAAAATACCTGCTTTTCAGCGATAAAATAGTTAACCGTATTAGCATCATCCTCCTGCTCTTTTAACGCTTCAAAAAAGCAGTGGAGATTATTGTTCGCAATGTGATTAACGCTGAACGTAACGTCTTGTTGGTCAAGGGTTGACAATAGATGCTTCACACCAGGTAGTAAAAAACAATTATCACTCAGAATATAAATGTTTTTCATTACGCAATTTGCTGAGTTGTTCATGCTGTAAATCCTTTTAACAAATACTTGGCACTATCACGGTAAGTTATTACTTTCCGTTCTAAATGGTAGGGGCGTTATTGAGAACGACTTTAGCATGTCTATTCATGAAGTAAATTGCCGGAAATAGTAAGCATTAATTAAGTAATAATTAATGGGCGCTGAATTTATTTATATCTCAATAACTTTGCGCATAATAATAATGCTGCAAAGTATTAAATCAGAAAAAAATTAATCAGTTGCCCAAATTTCACAATGCTTGCGTATCAACTCAGTTAACAGTCCACCTTCGCTAATAAATTGGCGGATACGACGGGTGTCACTGTCATTTATGCGTACATAACCTTCTATCGCTTCTAAAGCAGAGGTCGCCTGAAGTTGTGCTGCATAGGGGGCGAGAGTATCAAGCAGAGGCAAAATATCTTCTGCCAGCGTGCGTTGCTCACCGCAGCGCACATCAGTCAGTTTCCCTTCAAAGCCAAAGCGGCTGGCCTGAAAACGGTTGAAACGGTACAGCAGATAATCTTCGGAACGCGGAACGAAAGGACGTTCGCTCAGCAGCCAATGCGCCAGCGCCTGAATAAAACCGGCAATGTTGACCGCACGAGTCATAGTCAAAGGTGTATCCATCACGCGTACTTCTATGGTGCCAAAATTTGGGCTGGGGCGAATATCCCAGTGCAGGTCTTTCATCGACTGAACGATGCCGCTGGACTCGAGTCGTTGGTACATCCATTTAAACTCTTGCCAGTCGCTAACAAACGGGGCCGGGCCGTTGTCCGGAAACGCCGAGAAAATATTCAGCCGTGATGAAGCATAAGTCGTATCCCCGCCCTGAATATAGGGTGACGAGGCGGAAAGGGCGATAACATGAGGAACAAAGCGCGATAAACCATGCAATAAATAGATAGCGTCTTCTTCATTTTCGCAGCCGACATGCACGTGTTGGCCAAAAACTGTGGCCTGTTTCATTAAATAACCGAATAGCTCCAGCGTCTGGTTATAGCGTTCGCTTTGACATACTTCCTGGCGCTGCCATTTTTGAAACGGATGTGTGCCGCCGCCGCAAATAGTCAGATGATGTTGGCTGGCAGAGTGCAGGACGTGTTGGCGCAAACCAGATAACTGGGAAAATGCCTCGCCGATATCAGCGCAGACTCCGGTGGCAATTTCCAGCATGCTTTCGGTGATGTCATGTTTGACTTCGCCTTCGGTCACCACGCCTTTTAGCGAGTCAATCAGCAGCGAAGAATCCTGGCTGAGGTCGTTGGTTGGCGGATTGATTATTTGCAATTCCAGCTCAATACCAAGGGTGTATGGCTCAGAATGGACAAAATCACTTAGCGGCATACGGTCATCTCGTTTTTGGCACCCGCACTGAGTGCATTCGTGCGTTTAGTATAGTCAGCCGTTTGGTCTTCACCCTCTAAATTTATGTGGGTATATGTCGCTATTATTTTAGCTTAAGAATTATCTTTCATATCAATGCAATGAAAATATTGTAAAGAATATTCAGTGCGTTAAAACTGCAATAATGGTTGCAGATGAATTTATGACCCCGCATTATATGTGTCGTTTATGAAGGAGTTATTATGAAAGATTTGGTTTCATTTTTAAGTACTTTTGGTATTGCCCTTGATCCGACCACTTCGATATTAGTGGTTCTGGGAATTATCTTTATATTTTCATTAGCGGTGCATTTTATTCTCCATAGAATTGTTCTGCGGACGTTTGAACGACGTGCAAACTCCAGCCAGCATTTATGGCTGCAACTTATCACCGAAAACAAATTATTTCATCGGCTTGCACTCACCTTGCAAGGGATTATTGTCAATATTCAGGCGGTATTGTGGTTGCAGAAAGGCAGTGATGTTAGCCAGATACTGATTATCTGTGCGCAACTGTGGATTATGCTCTACTCGTTGCTGTCATTATTCTCCTTGCTGGATGTGATTTATAATTTCTCACAGAAATTTACTATTACCTCAGATATTCCGCTGAAGGGAATATTCCAGGGGGTGAAACTGATCGCCTCGATTATCATTGGTATCATGATTGTCTCGCGTATTATTGGGCAGTCACCCGCCATCTTAATCAGCGGCCTGGGTGCCATGGCGGCGGTACTGATGTTGGTGTTTAAAGACCCGATTCTGGGCCTGGTTGCCGGTATTCAGCTTTCAGCCAACCGCATGTTAAAGCTCGGCGACTGGCTGGAAATGCCCAAGTATGGTGCCGATGGCGCGGTAACTGATATCGGCCTGACCACCGTGAAAGTCCGTAACTGGGATAATACAATTACCACTATTCCCACCTATGCTTTGGTTTCTGATGCTTTTAAAAACTGGAGCGGTATGTCGCAATCAGGTGGCCGTCGTATTAAGCGTAGTATTAATATCGATACCACCAGTATTCATTTTCTTTCTACCGATGAAATAGAACATTTAATGAAGGCGAGACTATTAAAGCCTTATATCGATTCGCGGAGTAAGGAAATTGCAGACTATAACCGTACGCATAATAGTGATGGGGTTTCAGTACTGAATGCGCGCAGCATGACTAACGTCGGGACATTCCGGGTTTATCTGACCGAATATCTGCAAAACCACCCGCGCATTCGCAAAGACATGACATTAATGGTGCGCCAGTTAGCGCCGGGTGCAGAAGGTCTGCCAATAGAGATTTATGCTTTTACTAACACTGTCGCATGGCTGGAATATGAATCCATTCAGGCTGATATTTTTGAGCATATATTTGCTGTGGTTGATCAGTTCGGTTTGCGGATACATCAGGCACCGACCGGTAACGATATTCGTTCGATTGTCACGGTGATGAAAAGCTAATCTATTTCGTAGGGTGGATAAGCGATAGCGTCATCCACCAAAAAAATGCCAGATGGCGCTACGCTTCCCGGTCAATCGAAAACCAACGTCGCCAGATAAAGCGAATCACGAAATACTCAACCGCACCTAACGCCAGAAACCACAGGCAAAAGATGATGGTGTAGAGTTGGTTCATATCCAGCAAATGGAACATCTTGATAAGTTTTTGTGCCAACTCGATAGTCAGCGCTGGAGCAGGTAGCAGCAGGCAAGACAAAAAGGCCAGCAGTAAGATGCCGCCAGCACTCATCAGGGCTTCAAGAGGGTGTTTCATGTCATGGTTACGCCGGGGGGTTAAAAACACAGGCAAAAACACATTGTCCGGGAAAATTACCGCTGTTTCAAATCGCCCTTTGTTCATTCCCGATACAACAAGTCGCGATAAATCTCCGTCAGCAACCCACCTGGCGCAAACTGTTTTTTAATCCACCGTGTCACCTGGCCGGTTGCCGCGTGCTGAGTGGCGAGCAGCATTCGCGAATCCTGGCGCGGGTTGCTTATCTGCTTGGTGACTAACAGGCCACTTTCCTGTGCTTCACGCACCATATAATCAGGCAAAAAACCCACACCTTCACCCAGAATTTGGCACTGGCATTTGGTATTAAAGTCCGGCACCAGAATCGCTTCCTGGCCGTGCAGGAGCCAGCCCACTTTTTTATTCAGCGTCAGCGCGGTGTCTTCCACCATGATATTCGGATACAGGCGCAACTGGCTTTCAGCAATCGGCTCCGGCATAAACGCCAGCGGGTGAGTCGGGGCGATGGCGAACTCCCAGCGGATCGCGCCAATTTCGGTGTAGTCGATACCGCCGCCATCCAACAGCGTATCTGGTGCGCCAATCGCGATATTAGCCTGGTTATTAATAATCGCGTCCCAGACGCCGTTGTACACCTCGGTGGTAATAGTAATCAGGCAGGTCGGGAACTGTTTTTTGAGGATTTGCAGCAGCTTTGCGGTGTGGCGTGGGGTGTAGAGTAACTGATTAATACAGATACGAACCTTGACCTCAATCCCTTGAGAAATGGTATCGACGCCGCGCTTGATGGCATGAAAGTCATTCAGCAACTCGGTGGCTTTGCGATAGAAATAGTACCCGGATTCGGTTAATTCGATGCTGCGCGTGTTACGCACAAACAGCACCACGTCCAGGTAAGTCTCGATTCTTTTAATGGTGTAACTGATGGCCGACGTGGTGACATCTAACTCTACGGCCGCCTTGCTAAAGCTTGAAAGCCGCGCTGCGGTGGTGAAGGCAAGCAGGTTCTCTTCGGTAAAAATGGAATTCATGTGCCGCTCCGCTGTGTCCTTTTGGTGGATGACGCTGTGCTTATCCACCCTACAACAACCCATTTCGTAGATCGGATAAGCGAAGCGTCATCCAACACCCACCCAACTCTATTGTTGAATGTATTTGTAATCCTTATGATCCGCACCCCAGTCTTGAACCATATTTAACACTGCCGTTACAACTGATTTGAAGAGTATCACACTTCTTCAATCCCATTTTTCCCGCGTTCGGCAAGGCCTCGTGGCACACTCGCCAGTGGGGACTAAAGCCATCAGAAACAGGTTTTATCATAGGTAAAAGATTGCGCTAACCCACATTTTTCTCACATTGTTGAGTTTAATTCAATAATGTTGTCATTAACGATGAATGATTTTTAAACGGATGTTAAAGCGACTTGAGTGTTGCTATTCTCAGTTCATCAGCAATAGCAAAGTATCGGAGTATGGATATGTCTCAGAAAGAACTGATTGCCGAATTTCTAAATGCCGCCGAACATGGCCAGCTGGAAAATATAAAACAATGTCTTAATGATGGGGTGGATATTAATGCCACAAACCGTCAGGGGCGCACCGCAATTACACTCGCCAGCTTGCATAAGAAATATGATTGCGTTGAGTATTTAATCTCAGCGGGTGCGGATGTTAATAAGCAAGACCAAACCTGTTTTAACCCCTTCCTGTTAAGTTGCCTGAATAATGACTTAACGTTGCTGCGTTTAATTTTACCGGCTAATCCAGACCTGAACTGTTTATCTCGCTTTGGTGGTGTGGGTATTACCCCGGCCAGTGAAAAAGGTCATGTTGAAATTGTCCGTGAATTAGTGACGCGCACTGAAATTAATGTCAACCACACTAACTTTGTTGGCTGGACACCGTTGCTCGAAGCCATTGTGCTGAATGACGGCGGTGCTAAACAGCAAGAGATCGTCAAGCTACTTCTTGAGCATGGCGCTAACCCGCACATGACCGATAAATACGGCAAATCCCCACTGACGCTGGCGCGTGAAAAAGGTTACCACGAGATTGCCGAACTGCTGGTGAAAGCCGGAGCATAAAACACAGGAGATGCACTATCGCAGGCTATATTCAGCGGCAGTGTTTCTTTGCTCAAACGGCAGATAGCGCGTTTCTAAACTCTGTTCTGACAAATGGATATGTTGAGCAGGTGTTCTCCAGGGCGGTGAATATTCACTTCCCAGAACAGCAACAGATGTTCACCTTGTTGAGCATCGATTGTGATAACGCGCCAAACAGCTGCCGTTTAGCACTTAAGCATTGCCAGCCTTTCTTCCAGCCCGGTGAACGGGTCAATTTTCACCGTAGTGGCATTGATATTGGCGACGATAAACGCATCGATTTATCACGCTGCACACGCTGGCAACCCGATGCACTTTATTTAAACCCACAACGAATACAGGAAATAGACTGGCAAACTGTTGCACAAATCATCCAGGCCAGTGTGAAACACAGTTCGTCGTTATTTTATTTTCGCAGCGATAATATTTTTTATCAGGAAATGAGCCGTTTACTGCAATTGCATCGGGCGAAACTTATTTTAGCGCTACAGGAAGGAAACTGTTCCGCGATTGAAAATGAAATGACCGCATTGCTGGGGTTGGGAGTTGGGTTGACGCCGTCCGGAGATGATTATCTCGCGGGGTTAAGTGCGGTGTTATTTATTGACGGGCATCCGGCGCAACATTATCGCGCGCTATTTATTTCTGTATTAGCACGAAGAAAAAATAAAACAACATTGCTCAGTGTTATTACGCTGCGCGAAGCCATTGAACAACGTTTCCGTGAAAGTATTCACGAGTTTCTTTATCACGTAATTAATGGTGAGCAAAAACCTATTCAGCAGTTTATTAATGAAATTAAAAAAATAGGGTCAAGTTCAGGATGCGACATGCTTTGCGGCATGGCGGACGCCTTCGCGATGACCCGACCTGACGGAGGAAATCATGTCAACCAGGATTGTGATTAAAAAGAATACCTATTTTGATTCTGTCTCACTGATGTCTATTTCAACCAAAGCTAACCAGCTTGACGGGGTTGAACAGGCGTTTGTAGCGATGGCCACCGAGATGAACAAAGGGGTGCTGAAAAACCTCGGCTTGTTAAATGATGAACTGGAACAGGCCAAAAATGGCGACCTGATGATCGTTATCAAAGGGGCGAGCGATGCGGCGAACGTTGCCACGCTTGAAGCCATCGAAGAGTTGTTCACCCGCAAAGACAGCGGCGGTTCTCGTCACGAAGCACGCTATGCCACGATTGCCAGCGCACATAACAACGTCCCTGAAAGTAACCTCGCGGTAATTTCCGTCAACGGTGCATTTGCCGCCCGTGAAGCGCGCCAGGCACTGGAAAACAATCTCAACGTGATGCTGTTTTCCGATAACGTTTCTTTAGATGACGAACTGGCACTGAAACAACTCGCTCATAGCAAAGGTCTGCTGATGATGGGGCCGGATTGCGGTACGGCGATTATCAATGGCGCGGCGTTGTGCTTTGGCAACGCGGTGCGCCGTGGCTCGATTGGTATTGTTGGCGCATCTGGTACCGGCAGCCAGGAATTAAGCGTGCGTATTCATGAGTTTGGCGGCGGTGTTTCCCAGCTTATTGGCACCGGCGGGCGTGACTTAAGCGAGAAAATCGGCGGCATCATGATGCTCGATGCGATAGGGATGCTGGAAGATGACACGCAAACGGAAGTGATTGTGCTGGTTTCTAAGCCGCCTGCTGAATCCGTGGCGCGTAAAGTGCTGGAGCGGGCGAAAGCGTGCCGCAAGCCAGTAGTGGTCTGCTTCCTTGGCACCAAAGACGCCCGTGAAGATGAACCCGGTTTACAGTTTGCTCGCGCCACCAAAGAGGCGGCGCTGAAAGCCGTTCTGCTGACCGGTATCAAAAAAGAGTCACTCGATTTACATCCGCTCAACTGGCCGCTGATTGAAGAAGTGCGCGCACGCCTGAAGCCCGAGCAGAAATACATTCGTGCGCTGTTCTGCGGCGGCACCTTGTGCGACGAAGCGATGTTCGCGGCACTGGAAAAATACCCGGACGTTTACAGCAATATTCAGCCCAACCCGGAATATCGCCTTAAAGACGTGAATGTCAGCGTTGCTCACACCTTCCTCGATTTCGGCGATGACGATTTCACCAACGGCAAACCGCACCCGATGATTGACCCAACCAACCGCATCAGCCGCCTGTTGCAGGAAGCGCGTGACCCGCAGGTGGGCGTGATTGCGATGGATTTCGTGCTCGGTTACGGCTCGCATGAAAACCCGGTCGGCGTGATGCTCGATGCAATCAAAGAAGCGAAAGCCATTGCCGCACGCGACGGGCGGCATCTGGAAATTCTCGGCTACGTGCTGGGCACCGATTTAGATACCCCTTCGCTTGCACAGCAGTGCCAGATGCTGACCGATGCAGGTGTTATCTGGGCAAGCAGCAGCACCAACACCGGTCTGCTGGCGCGTGAGTTTGTCTGCAAGGAGAAAGCACAATGAGTCTGTTCAACCAACCGCTGAACGTGATTAACGTCGGCATTGCGATGTTTAGCGACGATTTGAAAAAGCAGAACGTCCCCGTCACGCAACTGGACTGGACACCGCCGGGGCAGGGCAATCTCGCCGTGGTGAAGGCGCTGGATGCTATTGCCGCGCCAGGGCTTGCGGAAAAAGTAGCGGCGGCCAACAAGCTGGCCGTTGAACGCATTATTCAGTCGCAGCCTGTTTTGGTCGGTTATGACCAGGCGATTAACGTTGTTCCCGGCATGACACGCAACACCATTTTGCACGCCGGGCCGCCTGTCGCCTGGGAAGATATGTGTGGCGCGATGAAAGGCGCGGTTACTGGCGCACTGGTATTTGAAGGGCTGGCGGCAAACCTCGATGAAGCCGCGACACTCGCCGCTTCCGGTGAAATCATCTTCTCGCCTTGCCACGAACACGACTGCGTGGGCTCGATGGCGGGCGTGACGTCTGCCTCAATGTTTATGCACGTCGTTGAGAACAAAACTTACGGCAATCGCGCGTATACCAACCTCAGCGAGCAGATGGCGAAGATCTTGCGCATGGGGGCCAACGACCAGAGCGTAATCGACCGTCTGAACTGGATGCGCGATGTACTTGGCCCAATGCTGCGTGATGCGATGAAGCTCGCCGGTGAAATCGACCTGCGTTTGATGCTGGCGCAAGCGCTGCATATGGGCGACGAGTGCCACAACCGCAACAACGCGGGCACCACGTTGCTGATTCAGGCGCTGACGCCGTGGATTATTCAAACCAACTTCACTGTGACGCAGCAAAAAGAGGTGTTCGATTTTGTCGCCAGCAGTGACTACTTCTCCGGCCCTACGTGGATGGCGATGTGCAAGGCGGCAATGGACGCGGCACACGGCATCGAATACAGCACCGTGGTCACCACCATGGCGCGTAACGGTTTTGAGTTTGGCCTGCGCGTCAGCGGCCTGCCTGGGCACTGGTTTACCGGCCCGGCACAGCAAGTGATCGGCCCGATGTTTGCCGGTTATAAGCCTGCCGATTCTGGCCTCGATATTGGCGACAGCGCAATTACTGAAACCTACGGCATTGGTGGATTTGCTATGGCAACGGCTCCGGCCATTGTTGCACTGGTGGGTGGCACGGTGGATGAAGCCATCGATTTCTCGCGCCAGATGCGCGAGATAACGCTCGGTGAAAACCCTAATGTCACGATCCCGTTGTTGTCGTTTATGGGTATCCCGACTGCCATTGATATTACGCGGGTGGGCGACAGCGGCATTCTGCCGGTGATCAACACCGCCATTGCCCACAAAGACGCGGGTATTGGCATGATTGGCGCCGGGATTGTGCATCCGCCGTTTGAATGTTTTGAGAAGGCTCTGCTCGCCTTTAGCGAGCGTTACTCTTTCTGAGGGAAACAGCGATGAAAAGCATAAAGCTGGAGTGGAAACGTGGTGACTGGGCAGCTTACTTCGGGTTAATGACCAACAACCTGACCAACTTGCTGACCATGATGGGGTTACTGATTTTTGTCGTCGGTATTCCTACTGAAATTGTTTATGGGCGTATTGCGCCAGCCTTCGGGATGGCGGTACTAGTCGCCAGCGTGTGTTATGCGTGGTTTGGTTTGCAACTGGCGAAGGAGACAGGGCGTAAAGACGTGACCGCGCTGCCTTCCGGGCCAAGTGCGCCGTCGATTTTTACCGTGACATTTTTGGTGCTGATGCCGGTCTATCAGCAAACCGGCGATGCCGAATTTGCCATTCAGATTGGCCTGGTGTGGTGCTTTGTTGAAGCGATGATTCTGGTGGGCGGTTCGTTCCTCGGCGAAACCATCCGCAAGATGATCCCGCGTACCGTGCTGCTGTCGTGTTTGTCGGGCTTAGGTTTGTTGCTGCTGGCCATGAACCCAATGCTGCAGGCATTTGAAGCGCCAACGGTTTCCTTCATCGTACTGCTGCTTATCTTCATCAACTGGTTTGGCAAAAAACCGATTTTTGCCCGCATTCCAACGGGTTTATTACTGCTGATTGCTGGTACTGCGCTGGCGTGGGTTTCTGGCCTGCAAAGTCCGGAAGCCATCAAAGCATCGATGTCATCATTCGGCTTTAACCCACCGTCGATTCATGTTGATAGCTTCCTGCAAGGATTGCCGCACGCGTTGCCTTATCTGGCGTCGGCGGTTCCGTTGGGGCTGGCGAACTACATTTTTGACCTGGAAAACATCGAGAGCGCCCACGCGGCAGGTGATGAATATAACACCCGCAAAGTGATGCTGACCAACGGCCTGGCCTCCACGCTTGGCTGCCTGATGGGGAATCCGTTCCCGGTCACGGTATACGTCGGCCATGCTGGCTGGAAAGCGATGGGTGCGAGCATTGGCTATACGCTGGCGTCCGGTGTGACGATGTTTATCGTGCCGTTGTTTGGCCTCGGCGCGTTCATGCTCGCCATTATTCCGATGACCGCGATTGTACCGATTCTGGTGTTTATCGGTGTAGTGACGGCCAACCAGGTGGTGCGCGAAACGCCGAAAATAGAGGTGCCGGTTATCTTCATCTGCCTGTTCCCGTGGATAGCCAACTGGGCGCTGACCATGGTGAATAGCGTGATGGCGGCGGCAGGGACGTCGGCGGCAAAAATCGGCTTTGAGACCCTGGCGCATAAAGGCGTGTTTTATCAAGGCCTGGTACATTTGGGCAACGGCGCACCGCTCGCCAGTATGTTGTGGGGTTGCGTGGCTATCTTCGCCATTATCAACAAGCCGTTACGCGGCGCAATTGCGGCAGCCGTCGGCGCATTGCTGGCGTTGTTTGGTGTGATTCACGCACCGATTGTCGGCTTTGCACAGGGCAGTTCGCTGATGTTTGTCACCGCATATTTGATGATGGGCGCAATGTTTGTGGTGAAGCATGTGCTGGACAGGCGTGAAGCGGCGTCTGAGGTTGCGACTTCCGTTTAATACTCCCCCTCACCCTAGCCCTCTCCCCCTGGAGAGGGAATTGTCCGGTTTTCTCCCTCTCCAGGGGGAGAGGGCCGGGGTGAGGGCGTCCGTACCCTAAAGGATAAAAATAATGAAACAACTCGTGGTAGTGGCGATTGGCGGCAACAGCATCATCAAAGACAATGCCAGCCAGTCGGTTGAACATCAGCAAATCGCCGTCAAAGAAGTCGCGCAAACCGTGCTGGAAATGCTCTCATCGGACTACGATATTGTGCTGACCCACGGCAATGGCCCGCAGGTGGGGCTGGATCTGCGCCGCGCAGAGATTGCCCATGAGAAAGAAGGCTTGCCGCTCACGCCGCTGGCTAACTGCGTGGCGGATACCCAAGGCGGCATCGGCTATTTGATTCAGCAAGCGTTGAATAACCAGTTGGGGAAACACGGCGACAAGAAAGCGGTCACCGTGATCACTCAGGTGGAAGTCGATCCCAATGATCCTAATTTCACTCATCCAACCAAACCAATTGGCGCGTTCTTTAGCGAACCGCAGTGCGAAGCGCTGAAAGTTGCGCATCCTGACTGGCAATTTGTGGAGGATTCCGGGCGCGGATACCGTCGCGTGGTGGCGTCACCTGAACCGCTGCGCATTGTCGAAGCGGATGCCATCAGTGCGCTGATTAAACAAGGGTTTGTGGTGATTGGTGCGGGCGGCGGCGGTATTCCGGTGATTCGCACCGCACAGGGCGATTACCAGAGCGTGGATGCAGTCATCGACAAAGATCTCTCTACGGCTCTACTGGCACGCGAAGTGAAGGCTGACATCTTAGTCATCACCACCGGTGTTGCGAAAGTGTGCATTCACTTCGGCAAACCGGAACAGCGTGCATTAGACGAAGTGACGGTTGAGCAGATGGCGCGTTTTAGCGAAGAAGGGCATTTCCCTCCGGGAAGTATGCTACCGAAAATTACCGCAAGCCTGGCGTTCCTGCGCAATGGCGGCAAACGGGTGATTATCACCACTCCTGAAAAATTACCCGCAGCTCTGCGTGGCGAAACCGGGACTCATATTGTTAATGCTTAATAGCGGGAGAATTCGATGAATAATGCAGAAAAAAGTCGTCGTGAATTTTTAAGCAGCAGCGGCAAAGTTGCCGCCGCCTGCGCACTCTTTGGCGCGACGGGCTCCATGGCGTATGCTGCAAAACCAGCATCCACAACCTGTGAGACGGGCAATCGCATGAGCGCCATTAAAGAATCGCACTATTACCTCGACAACGTTCTGCTGGAAGCCGGGTTCCGCCGCGACGGGCAGAATGTGGTGGGCACCGAAACTGAGCTAAAAACACTCGAAATCAAAGACGGCGTTATTGCGGCATTGCTCGCAAATAAACAACATCCGGACGCCACGCTTGCGCACTATGATGCTTCGGGAAAATTGCTGCTGCCTGCGATGCGCGACATGCACATCCACCTTGATAAGACCTTTTACGGCGGCCCGTGGCGTGTGCATAACCGCCCGGCGGGCACCACCATCCTCGATATGATTGCCCTTGAGCAAAAACTGCTGCCGGAACTGCAACCGGTCACTCAGGAACGGGCAGAAAAGCTGATTGATTTGATTCAGTCGAAAGGCTCGACCATTGCGCGTAGCCATTGCAACGTCGAGCCGGTTTCCGGGTTAAAGAACCTGGAGAATCTGCAAGCGGTTCTGGAGCGTCGCAAAGCGGGTTTTAGCTGTGAAATCGTTGCGTTTCCGCAGCACGGTTTGCTGCATTCCAACTCCGTTCAACTGATGCGTGACGCAATGCAAGCGGGCGCGCACTACGTTGGTGGGCTTGACCCGACCAACGTCGACGGCGCGATGGAAAAATCGTTAGATACCATGTTCCAGATAGCCATCGACTACAAAAAAGGCGTTGATATTCACCTGCATGAAACCAGCCCTGCGGGCATTGCGGCGGTGAAATACATGGTGGAAACGGTGGAGAAAACCCCAGAGCTGAAAGGCAAGCTGACCATCAGCCATGCGTTTGCACTGGCGGTGATGAACGAACAAGAAGTGGATGCAATTGCCACGCGCATGGCCGCACAGCAAATCACCATCGCTTCAACGGTGCCGATTGGCACTATGCACATGCCGCTCAAAAAGTTACAAGAAAAGGGCGTGTTTGTGATGACCGGCACTGACAGTGTTATCGACCACTGGTCGCCGTATGGCCTGGGCGACATGCTGGAAAAAGCCAACCTGTATGCACAGCTCTATATGCGCGTGAGTGAAGTGAATCTTTCCCGTTCACTGGCGATTGCCACCGGCAACGTGCTGCCGCTAAACGACAGGGGCGAACGCGTGTGGCCGAAAGCGCAAGATGAAGCCAGCTTCGTGCTCGTGGACGCCTCGTGTTCCGCTGAAGCCGTCGCACGTATCTCGCCACGCACAGCCACATTCCATAAAGGCAATTTGGTGTGGGGTGAGCTTAGCGTGTAATTTTGTCGGATGACGCTGGCGCTTATCCAACCTACCCCAGAATGGGGTTTGTAGGGTGGATAAGCGCCCGTTCTGTCTGATAATTAACTCCTCCAGAACGTCCTCGAGAACAAAATCAGCACCGGGTAAATCTCAAGTCGGCCCAATAACATCGCGGCGCACATCAAATATTTAGCGCTATCGCTTAGCGTCCCAAAACCTGCCGCGGTCTCGCCAAAACCTAATCCCATGTTGTTAATACAGGCCGCAACAGTGGCGAAAGAGGTTAACAGGTCATATCCCTGTAAGTTGAGCATCCAAATAAAGAAGCAGGTGCACACCACATAAAGGAAGAAAAAGCTCCAGACCGAGCGCAATACCCGGTCGTTCACCGGTGAGTTCCCGACACGAATACTCATAATGGCGCGCGGGTGTGCCAGTTGATGGACTTCATGGCGGCTTTGCTTAAATAGCACCAGGAAACGCAGCGCTTTAATCCCACCGCAGGTAGACCCCACACAGCCGCCAAAAAAACTGGCTGACAACAGCAAAACGATGGTGTGTACCGGCCAGGACGCGTAATCCGCCGTCGCCAGGCCGTTGTCGGTAATCATCGAACTGGTGAGGAAAAAGGCGTGTACGAAGGACGCAGGCAAGGAGTACATACCTGCTCGCCACACTTCCAGGGTAATAATCAGAATGACAATACTGGCGATCATCAGGAAGAATCGCAGCTCAGCACTCTTGATAAATGGGGTAATGCTGCGGCGGGATAGCGCCACAAAATAGAGCGTAAAGTTTATCGCCGAAAGTAACGAAAACCCGCCAGCAACCAGTTCAATGGCGTAGCTGTTGTAGAAACCAATACTGTCTGTTTGGGTCGAGAATCCGCCAAGTGACACGGTAGAAAGGCCGTGACAAAGCGAATCAAATAAAGGCATTCCCGCCAGCCAGAAGGCAAGGGTACAAGTACCGCCCAATAGCAAGTAAGTCAGCCACAGGCTTTTCGCGGTATCAGCAAGGCGAGGGGTGAGGCGTTCTTCTTTAAATGGCCCTGGCATTTCGGACTGATAAAGTTTCATCCCCCCAATACCGAGCAGCGGCAGCACCGCAACGGCCAGCACGATAACCCCTAAACCGCCAACGAAATTGAGCTGTGCGCGATAATAGAGAATCGATTTCGGCAAACTTGAGACATCGTGAAAAACAGAGGCTCCGGTGGTGGTAATCCCCGAAACACCTTCAAAGATGGCATCGGCAAGCGACACATTGTAGCTGTCATCAAGCCATAGCGGCATTGCACTGATAAGAGAAAAAAGCAGCCAAAACAACACGATGATGATAAATCCATCACGTGTTTCGAGCTGTATATTTGTGCGCCCGGTTAATCCCCAGCCAATGCTTCCCAGCGTAAAAGTGATGATAAACGTATAAAGAAAACCAAACAGGCTGCGATCTTTCTCAATCAATGCCAGCAACATGGGGGGAATCATGGTCAAACTGTAGAGCACCACCAAAAAAGCGCAGAGGTGGATCACAATTCTAAAACGGGTTGATATATACATCAGATAAACCCAAATACCTGTGTTATTCAGGTATATCAATCAGGTACGGATGGCAAAGTATAGGGTATTTTGGGGGAATCTGGCGACAAAGCAGATTCGGAAGTTTGAAATGAATGGCTAACGAGAGCATTCGTATGGTTGTTTATTGTGCAGAAGGACTGGGGTGGGACAGAATGAGCAACACGGTGGTTGCCCATTCTTAATTAGCTGAAGCGGTGATTACTTCTTGTTATACACGTCCGCAGTACCGTGAATTTTATTCTCGGTGTCCGCAGAGGTGACAACATAGAACTTGCCGCCCAGAGCATCCGCTTTCTTAGACAACTCGTCTTTAGCGTCGCTCGGTGACATTTCACCACTGGTGGTGATTGTCCCGACTTTCACATACTGATCTTTGTGGTCGTTATAAGCTTCTTTCGTCAGCAACTCTGCTGAAACTGCACCGAATGATACTGCACCCAAAGTTAATGCTACCAAAATACCCTTAGCTATCTTCATGAAAAACCTCATCTTTGATAATGGTAGATAGACTCTTGATAGCTCCCGTTGCAGGTTTGCCTGCAGCGTTGTCTATTTAGAGTAAAAAATGCAATCCCTACCCTAAGACTATGGTCGAGGATTTCGTATTTCGCCACCCCGAAAAGCGGATATTTTGGTGTAAAAATAGAAACCTACAATCATTTATGCTGGTCTTGTCGGGTGTTGCTAGCGCTAACGCGACCTGCGAAGAGCAGTTATAGGGAGGATGAGCGCCAGCAGCATTAGAATGCACTTTTTAAAGTTTCCAGAAGAATATGTTCATCAGCAACCTGCGGCAGTGCATTAGATTTACTGTAGAGTTGGCGAGCCAGTGTTTATTGTTGGCACCATGAAAATTCCTAAATAATAAATTTATTTTAATCCAGATAATTAATGTTTAATTAAAAATAAAAAACAAATTGCATTGTTATGTGCTACTGGTGGTAATTTTAATTACCCTGCTAATGGAATGAGGTAAGTAATTCTATTGTTTGGGTTTGCCTGCTCAATGCCACTTTTTATCTATCCTTAAGGCAAATTTATTAGCTATTACATGCCATATAACGCTTATGTATGTTGGGCGGTAAATGCTATCGGGCTAATTCTTTAGTAGTATTTTTATCGGATTTGGGAGTATTACAACTGCTTACATAACACATACCATTAAACAAGTGGTTACATACAGGATTTAACGCTGCATTATTGTTTTAAGTCTCGTTGTTAATGCTGCTGGGAAATGAAAATACGATTATATTGAATGGTTTTTTATCTTTGTTATTAGATATTAAACTGTTCATTCATCCTTGCTGCTCCATTCTTTGCAAGAATGCCTGATTGTTCTATCATGGAAATAGTGGAATGAATTCAATCATTATTGAGTTGATTCTTATTACTGTAATAACACTCACCTATTTTATTGCAATACCAGTTATCGGCTGGCCTGCCTTTATTGTGTCCGGCCAGGATAACTACGTGGTCACTATTAATTGGAATAACCTCATCATGGAAAATAACGAACTATCCACCGTCGTCGAGAAAAGACTGGTTGCCAGATTTCTGGATATGTTCATCAAGCTCGGTCTTATCCTGGCACTAGGTTCCTTCTGTTTTACTATCATTTCACCTTTCATGAATATGTTGCTGTGGGCGCTAATTTTGGCGGTCACGCTGTATCCGCTGCATCAGCGTTTTGCAGCTCGAATGGGGGAAAAACAAGGCAGGGCTGCAACGGTACTGGTATTACTGGGCGTGTTGTTGATCGTGGCACCAACCGTTGCCATGGTCAGCTCTTTGGGTGATAGCGTAAGTAGCGTTGTGGATAAAGCCACCAGCGATAGCCTGGTTATCCCGGCACCTTCCGCTGACGTCGCTTCTATTCCTGTGGTCGGTGGCAAAGTTCACGCATTGTGGAGCAAAGCCTCGACGGATTTACCTGGCCTTATCAACAACTATCGCCCGCAGTTAGGGGATATCACCAAGCAGGTTGTTGGTGTGCTGGCTAGCATGGGTGGTGGGTTAATCGGTTTTGTCTTCTCCTTCATCGTGGCCGGTATCATGATGGCCTGGGGTGCGCCGGGTGCAAGGAGTGCTGAACGCATTGCTATGCGTATCACCGATGAACGCCGCGGCATGGCGTTGACCAAACTGTGTACCAGTACCATTCGTGCCGTTGCGATGGGGGTTATTGGTGTGGCCTTCATTCAGGCATTGCTGGCAGGTGTCGTGATGGCGATTGCCGGTATTCCTGCAGTGGGGATCTTCTTTGTCCTGGCGCTGATTCTGGGTATCGCTCAGGTTCCTGTCATCCTGGTGACGGCTCCGGCTATCGCCATTATGTGGATGACCGGCGATAACGGTACGGTGATGAATATCATCTTCTCCGTGCTGCTGGTGATTGCGGGTATGGCAGATAACGTGCTCAAACCATTATTGCTGGGACGCGGTGTAGATGCGCCGATGCCAGTGGTGCTGTTGGGTGCGTTGGGAGGCATGGCAGCCAGTGGGATCCTCGGCATGTTCGTTGGTGCGACCTTGCTGTCCATTGGTTATCGTATCTTTATGGCCTGGGTCAACCAGGGTCCAGATGGCGCGGCGGTGAGCGGAACAGATGCTCGATGATTGTCGCTTTGGGCGCTCCCTGTTAGCAGGGGGCGCCTGCCTGGTCTTGTCCGCGTGTACTGTTTTGGGGCCTGATTATAAAACCCCACAGGTTCCGGAAATGAACCAATGGCAACCTACAACTAAAGGCATGTCTTCCAGGACATCCTCGCAGAACTACGACCAGTGGTGGATCCAACTCAACGATCCGACGCTGACGGCGCTGATTAACGAAGCTTTACGCAAGAACCCTGACGTGAAAATCGCCGGGCTGCGGCTGTTAGAATCCCGCGCCCAACTAGGGATTGCCGAGAGCTTACTTGGCCCGCAGGCGACCATTGGTACTGGCGAGGTGATTACTGGCGGCCAGCGTCGTGATAACCGCTACATTTCCAGCACCACCTATGGCGCAGGTTTCAACCTGGGCTGGGAAATTGATTTTTGGGGTAAGTTCCAGCGCGGCGTTGAATCTGCCGATGCGAGCTACTTCGCAACCCTTGCGCAGTACGATGACATTCAAGTGCTGATGGCCGCACAGGTGGCACAGATTTATGTGAACATCCGTACGCTTGAAGCGCGGTTAGATATCACGCAGAGCAACGCCAAAATTCAGCGGCGTAGCCTCGAGATTACCGAAAAGCTATTCCTCAGCGGTAACAGTGCCGAGCTGGATGTGCAACAAGCGAAAACTCAATACTTGTCGACTCTTTCCAGCATTCCGCAACTTGAAACTAGCCTGCGTCAAAGCCAGAACGCCTTGAGCGTATTGCTGGCGCGCAAACCAGGCCCGCTACCAGAAATGGCGACCAACACTGGCGAGCTGCCGCAAGGCAATCTGGCGCTGGTTTCCGAACTACCTGCCGACTTGTTACGCCGTCGTCCTGATGTGCGAGTTGCCGAAAATCAACTGGCTGCGCAGTCGGCGCTAATCGGTGTGGCAGAAAGCGAACTTTATCCTTCCATTTCGCTTATCGGTAGTGTCGGGATTAACGGGCGTAATGGCGACAGCAGCACGCTGTCCTGGGCTGCGGGGCCAACGTTCAGCTGGAACCTGCTGGACCAGGGGCGGCTGGGCAACCAGGTACTGGTGCAAGATGCCCGCTTCCTGCAACTGCACGAACGCTATCGCGATACCGTATTCCAGGCCGCGCGTGAAGTTGACGATGCCGCCGTCGCCTATGCCAATGACAAAGATGAAATCGAGTTGCTGACCCAAACGGGGGAGGCGGCGAACCGTTCTCTGGATATCGCCAATACGCAATATCGTGAGGGGATGGCCGACTTCCAGCGCGTGCTGGATTCGCAAAGAGCCTTGTTCAATCAACAGGAACGTCTGGTGAACAGCCGGGGTGCTCTGATGCGTGATCTGATCACCCTCTACAAAGCACTGGGTGGCGGTTGGGAAAAAGGGCGTCAGCGTCCATTGGTTGACTCAGCCACTGACGCCCACTTACGTGAGCGTGATGACTGGGTTCCTCTGCTTGATGCCCCTCTGCCTGCAGCAACTGATTCTAAAGAAGGTAAACAGCAATGACCGAACCCTCATCCCCGGCGGGAAAAGCCAGTCGTCGCGGAGTCTTCACTCTGCTCGGCGTGATCGTTTTACTGCTTTGCTGGTATTTAGCGGCGGACAGGCTCACGCCCTATACCTCGCAGGCCAGAATTCAGGCGTTTGTGATCCCAATCTCTGCCGAGGTTTCCGGCCAGATCCAGAAAGTGTATGTGAAGGACAACCAGCGGGTGGCACCAGGCGATCCGCTGTTTGAACTTGATCCTGAGCCTTACGACATCGCGCTGGCAAAAGCGCGCTCGGACTATGAAACCGTGCTCAGTTCGGTCAAGGCTAACAATGAAACGATTGCCGCCGCCAAAGCGGGTTTGCAAGCGGCGACAGCGGCTTATCAGAATGCTGCCAAAGATGCTGAGCGCCAGGAACGACTGTACCGCGAAGACCCCGGCACGATTTCAGTGCGCCGTCTTGAAGTCGCACAAGCCACTCGTGAAACCGCGCGTAGCCAGATGGCGGCTGCGGCTGCCGATTTACGCCGTGCCACTGAAGCCGCAGGTATTGCCGGTGAAAACAACTCACAACTTCTGAGTGCTCGCTCTGCGGTGCGCAAAGCCGAGTTGGATCGCAAAAATACCGTAGTCATTGCCACCAACCCAGGTCTGGTGACAGATCTGCGCACTGACATCGGCCAGTTCCTTGGTGCAGGTGCACCAGTGATGACGCTGGTGGCGATTAACGATGTCTGGATTAGCGCCGACATGACGGAGAACAACATTGGCAATGTGAAGCCGGGTGCTGAAGTGGCGATCCTGCTCGACAGTATGCCAGGGCATATCTTCAAAGGGCAGGTACGCAGTATCGGTTATGGCGTTAGTGCGGCGCAAAGCCAGCCTGCGGGCGTGCTGCCAACTGTCGACAATAACCGCGATTGGTTGCGTCAGGCGCAGCGTTTCCCGGTGAAGATTGCCTTCTCTAAAGATGACCTGCCACCGGTTGAAGGTTTGCGGGTGGGTGGGCAAGTCGATGTGCTGGTGTACGCCAATGGCAGTGGCCTGATGAGCTTCTTAGGTAGCATCTACATACGGTTTATGAGCCTCTTCTCGTATATCTACTAAGGTGCTGCACCATGCATAACGGAGATCGCGCGGTACTGAGAATTAGCAGCGGAACCGCCGTTGCGGCGCTGGTCTGTTATGGGCTGGCGCTACCGATGCCCCATCTTGGGGTCATCATGGCGTGGATTGTGCTGTGCCAGGGCAAACCGTTACCGATCAAAAAGGGGATTGTCGTTGGCGTGGTGCTAATGGCGACCATGATTGGTGGGGTATTGATGGTGCCTTTGCTGACGCACTATCCGATGCCTGCACTGCTGTTCACCGCCTTGCTGCTTTATCTGCTGATGCTGATGGGGCTGGCGGGCAAAAGCACGCAGGCAATGTTACTGACTACCGCACTTACCGTCATTCCGATCGCCGGTCTGATTGAACAGTCGCTAGCCATTGGCATAGCCCAGATGATGGGGCTGGGCATCATTATTGGCACCGTGGTAAACCGCTTTGCGCTGGCACTCTTTCCGCCGCATCCCACTCCGGCTGCGGCTGCGAAAGTGGTGCTGCCTCCTGAGTCGCCGCACCAGTTGGCCTTTCGCGCGGTGCTGATTGTCATGCCCGTCTGGCTTCTGGCCCTGAGCAATCCTGCTTTCTATATCCCGGCAGTCATGAAAACCGTGATGCTGGCACAGCAAACCAACACGCTGTCCGCCAAACAGGTGGGGAGAGAGTTGGTGTTTTCGACTCTGATGGGGGCGGTGTTGGCGGTGGTGTTGTGGTTCGGGCTGAGTATTTGGCCATCGCTGTTGATGTTGGTGCTTTGGCTGGCGCTGGTCAGCCTGTGGGTTGCACGCCGCATGGTGCGGCTGGTGGCTAACCGGTTCACGCCATCTTTCTGGAGTAACGCCTGGATAACCTGTCTCATCCTGTTTGGCCCGGCCATTCAGGATAGCGCTTCCGGCAAAGATGTCTGGCTGGCATCGGCCATGCGTTGTTCTTTGTATGTTGCGGTTGCCCTCTACGGTTGGGCATGTGTTGTGATTCTTGAGCGCTGGCACCCGAGTGGCCGGCCTGCGGTGGAAGCCACCCCTGGAGATTAATATGTTACTGGTTTTACTGACCGGGATGCCTGTCATCCTGCTGAATATGTTGTTGCAGTCGTGGGTGTCTATCGGTTGTATTCGCTTTTATATCAAACACTTTCACCAGCGCGAGGGGATGGTGGCTGGGGTGCTGGCGCTGTTCGGCATCATTATGATTGTCCTGATCGGCAACCTGCTGCAAATCATGCTCTGGGGAATGTTGTTCCTGTGGCTGGGGGAGTTTTCCACCCTGCAAGAAGCCGTTTACCATTCGGGCGTTAACTTCGCCACGCTGGGATATGGTGACATCGTGATGAGCGCGGAATGGAAGTTGTTAGGCCCACTGGAAGCGGTAAATGGTGCGCTGATGATTGGTTTGTCTGGTGCCAGTATGTTGGCGGTTTTACAGCATCATATTCGCAAGCAATTTGGGCACTCTGCATAATTTAATTATCGACGTTTCGCTTTGAAAAACAATATCGATGAAGAGAACATCTTCATCGATATCTGCAATAAAACCCCCGCTTCCTCACCCCTTATTTATTGAAATTATAACGATTAATTGAATGTCGAGTTTCATACCTTTTTTGTTGTGTAACTCATTGATATTTATTGTTTATTTTTCTGTTTTTTATTTTTGATATTTTAAAGCAGATATTGAGTTTTCTTTAAATAACCACACTGGTCCTGTGGCTGGAATGTAAATTAATTCACTTTTCAGGTATACTGCGCTCGCTAAATTCATCTGGCGACTGATTGTCCATATTGTTGTTTAATTTTTTACCAGTTATCGAATGCTCTAAACGAAATAATCAAAAGGTATTTTATGAGTCAAAACGACACGGAAAACGTGGCCCGTCGTAGTCATATCAATCCCCCGGTATTTTTTATCTCTTCTGCTCTTATCGTCGCCCTTGTGGCATTTTCCTCACTGTATCCGGAACTTGCCGATCGCAAATTCAAAGCGCTGCAACAGGGCATTTTCGCTAACGCCAGTTGGTTCTACATTCTGGCGGTGGCGCTGATCCTGATGGCTGTGACGTTTTTGGGACTATCGCGTTACGGCAATATCAAACTGGGGCTGGATCACTCGCAACCTGACTTCAGCTACGTTTCGTGGTTTGCGATGTTGTTCTCTGCGGGAATGGGCATCGGCCTGATGTTCTTTGGCGTCGCGGAACCTGTGATGCACTACCTTTCTCCGCCGGTCGGTACGCCGGAAACAGTGGAAGCGGCCAAACAAGCTATGCGCTTGACCTTCTTCCACTGGGGCCTGCACGCCTGGGCGATTTACGCCATCGTGGCATTGATTCTGGCGTTCTTTAGCTATCGCCACAATTTGCCGCTGACGTTACGCTCAGCACTGTATCCGCTTATCGGCAATCGTATTTATGGGCCGATTGGCCATGCGGTCGATATTTTTGCCGTGATTGGCACCGTGTTCGGCGTGGCAACCTCGTTGGGTTATGGCGTGTTGCAGGTTAACGCGGGTCTGAATCATCTGTTCGGTCTGCCAATTAACGAAACCGTGCAGGTGGTGTTGATTGTGACGATAACCGGGCTGGCTACGCTGTCGGTGGTTTCGGGACTGGATAAAGGCATCCGTATTTTGTCCGAATTAAACCTTGGCCTGGCGGTGTTGTTGCTGGCGCTGGTGATGATTCTTGGCCCGACAGTGTTGCTGCTGAAATCGTTTGTCGAAAACACCGGCGGCTATCTTTCTGAGATAGTTAGCAAAACCTTTAATTTATATGCCTACGAGCCGAAATCCAGCAACTGGCTGGGTGGCTGGACGCTGCTGTATTGGGGCTGGTGGCTGTCCTGGTCACCGTTTGTGGGGATGTTTATCGCCCGTGTTTCGCGCGGGCGGACCATCCGTGAATTCGTGACTGGCGTGCTGTTCGTCCCGGCGGGCTTCACGCTGCTGTGGATGACCGTGTTCGGCAATAGCGCCATTCACCTGATCATGAATGAGGGCGCAACGGATCTGGCAACCACGGTGCAAAGCGACGTTTCGCTGGCGTTGTTTAACTTCCTCGAACACTTCCCGTTCTCGAATATTTTGTCGTGCATTGCGATGGCTATGGTGGTGGTGTTCTTTGTCACCTCTGCGGATTCTGGCGCGTTGGTTGTCGATTCTCTGGCTTCCGGCGGTTCGGACCAAACCCCTATCTGGCAGCGGATTTTCTGGGCGGCCATGATGGGCGCGGTGGCTATTGCTTTGTTGATTGCCGGTGGCCTGGGGGCGTTGCAAACCGTGACCATCGCCAGTGCGTTGCCGTTCTCGGTCATCCTGCTGGTGTCGATTTACGGTTTATTGAAAGCGTTGCGCATCGACGCTTATAAACAAGACAGCCAGATGATGACCACCATTGCGCCAACGGCGGCACGCAACCCTATCTCGTGGCAGCGCCGTTTGCGTAATATCGCCTACTTCCCGAAACGTTCTCAGGTAAAGCGCTTTGTCGGTGAAGTCGTGCAACCGGCTATGTCGCTGGTAGAAGCTGAGCTGGCAAAACAAGGCTCGGTTGCCACCATCGATGAGTCGGACGATGACCGTATTCGTTTCGAAGTCGACTTTGGTGAGGATTTGAATTTTGTTTATGAAGTGCGCCTGCGAGCTTATATCCAGCCCGCTTTTGCGATGTCCGGATTAAGCGATGATGAGCGCGTAGAAGAGCTGAAATATTATCGCGGCGAAGTGCATTTGAAAGAGGGCGGGCAGGATTACGACGTAATGGGCTGGACGCAAGAACAGATCATTCACGATATTCTCGACCAGTACGAGAAACACCTGCATTTCCTGCATTTGGTTCGATAATTTGTACCGCCCCTCTTGTGGGGCGGCTATTTCAACAAAACTTCATACTGCGGGTTAAATTCATCGAAGATCGGTAATGCGGCGGCACCTAAAGCAGGCGTGTCGCTGCCGGACATTCCAATACGAATTCTGGCACTTTTCGGATAACGGCTACGCACGGAATTGTACAGCGGTGTCAGGCGGTTAATCAGTTTTTCAACCAGCGGTTGCGGCATCATCCCACCAATAATCACGCACTGCGCGTCGAACACACATTCCATAATATTGATGGCCTGGCAGGCAGGCTCTACGGCAGTATCCAGCCAGCTATCGAACAACGCTTCATCGACGCCTAATAGGTCTTCAGGCATCGCCGACATGGGATCCAGCCCGCAGGCTTCGTATGCCGACTGTAACGACACATAGCGTTCGAGGCAGCCCTTGTTTCCGCAATAACAGTCGCGGCCGCCCGGTTGCACCACCATGTGGCCGATTTCGCCCGCATTGTGTGCATGCCCGGTGTAAATTCGCCCATCGGTAAAGATCCCGGCCCCCAGCCCCGTGCCAATATACAGGTACACGAATGAGGATAATTGCCTGGCGACCCCGTGAAAACGCTCACCAATAGCGGCGACCGTGGCGTCATTTTCGAGGGTGACAGGCCAGCCGGTTAGCGCACTCAAACGTGCCTCAATATCCACATTATCCCAGCCGTGCAGCGTGGTTGGCCCTTGTGAGGAAATACCTTCAACACCAAAAGGGCCTGGCATCACCACGCCGATGCCTAACATTTTTCGCCAGTCGATTTTCACTTGTTGGCGCATTTCTTGCTGTATTTGATCAATCAGGGCCAGAGTGGGTTCCGGCTGGGGTTTTTGCACATGGACCAGTTTGCGAAAGCGAACCTGGCCCGCAAGATCCACCAGTACAACCAGCAGCGATTGATGATCAAGATGGATGCCGATGGAATAGGCGCTATCGGGATTGAGTGTCAGTGGCGTTGCTGGTTGACCCCGCCCGCCGGCACGGCGCGGCAGATGAGCGGAGATAATCCCCACCTGTTCAAGTTCCGTGGCGATGTTAGAAACGGTTTGCGGTGTTAACGAGGTCAGACGGGCAATTTCAGCGCGGGTAAGTTCGCCATTAAGGCGAATCACTTCAATAACCACCCGCCGATTGTGGGCGCGAGCGTGTTCGAGATTGGTGCCAGAAGTTGTTATCACATCACTCTCCCCACGGAAAACCTTACCGGCAGTATGCGGAGTGTGAATACAGCAATCAATTTGATTTTATTAATACGGCGATATGAATTTGACGGTCGCATCACAGCTTTGAATGTTATTGACGTGTTAATGATATTCGTCAGTAATTATTTGTTTTTAACATGCTTCGATTTTTAATGCCCAGTAGCAAAGCATCATCCGGCAGGGACGCAGGGCTGGCTAACGCCATGCCATTTTTTTTAGTCAATTAAAGCAATCAAATTGATTTAATCAACTTAACCCTGTTTCGGAGAATGACGATGAGCCTACGATTTACCCCTGCGGCCACCCTGTGCGCCCTCTCTTTATTCACTCTGGGATACAGCGCCAGTGCGCTGGCTGAAACCACGCTCAGTGCGCTGTTTATGACCCAGGCGGCGTACAGTGAAGCCGATATCCGCGCGATGACCGCAGATTTCACTAAGCAGCATCCTGACATCAAAGTGAACCTCGAATTTGTCCCTTACGAAGCGCTGCACGACAAGATTGTTGCCGCTCGCGGTGCCGGTGATAAAGGTTATGACGTGGTGCTTTTCGATGCCATCTGGCCTGCTGAATTCAACAAATTTGGGCTATTGCAGGACGTGACCACCCGTATTCCGGCAGACGTCAGCAGCAAAATTTTTGATGGCGCGATTTCCACCGTGACCTACAAAGACAAACGCTGGGGCATGCCGTGGATCCTCGATACCAAATATCTGTATTACAACAAAGCGATGCTGGCAAAAGCGGGGATCACCACGCCGCCCGTCACCTGGGCTGATGTTGAGAAGCAGTCGGCGATCCTGAAAGAAAAAGGCATTGTGAAATACCCGCTGGTCTGGAGCTGGTCGCAGTCCGAAGCGCTGCTGTGCGACTACACCACGCTGGTGTCGGCGTTTAAAGGTGAGTTTTATAAAGACGGCAAGCTGAACTTCACCAATGCCGGAGCCATGAAAGCTATCGATTACATGAAACAAACGCTGGATAAAGGGCTGACCAACCCGAATTCCCGTGAATATCTGGAAGAAGATGTGCGTAAGTCCTTCTCCAACGGTGATGCCGCTTTCGCCCTGAACTGGACGTATATGTACAACATGGCGAACGACCCGAAACAGAGCAAAGTCGCGGGTGATGTTGGCGTGGTTCCGGCACCGGGTGAAACCGCAGGCGGTGCGGCTGGTGTGAATGGTTCGATGGGGCTGGGTATCGCCAAAGCCAGTGCGCATCCGGATCAGGCGTGGGAATACATCAGTTACATGACTTCGCAGCCGGTACAGGACAAATACGCCAAATTGAGCCTGCCTATCTGGAAATCGTCTTACGATGATCCGGCGGTACAGAAAGGCCAGGAGACACTGATTGCTGCCGCGAAAACCTCGCTCAACGTGATGTTGTCTCGTCCGGTCACCGCGGATTACTCGCGTTTGTCGAACATTTTGCAGCAAAACATCCAGGCAGTATTGCAGGGTAAAACCCCGGCGAAAGAGGGGATGGAAGCGGCAACCGCCGCCGCCGATCGTTTGCGTTAATTATTCACCAACACGCCCGCCATAGTCTGGCTATGGCGGGCCGGGAACACTGAATGCTCACATTACCGCAACGCGAGAAACGCCAGGCCTGGTTACTTCTGGCCCCTATGCTTCTGATGATGTTCTTGCTCACCGCCTGGCCACTGGCTCGCACGTTGTGGCTCAGCTTTACCGATGCCGGATTAATTGGCGATGGCAGCGCACCGGGCTGGGTGGGCAGTGATAACTTTCTCTATGCGCTGACTGACCCCGACTTTCGCGAAGCACTGTGGCGAACGCTCTATTTCACCGCTGTCTCCGTGATTTTCGAAGGGATTCTTGGCGTGCTGACGGCGCTGTTGCTCAACCAGCAGTTTTGGGGGCGTAGCATTCTGCGCGTGCTGGTTATTTTACCGTGGGCGCTGCCGACTATCGTCAATGCCACGATGTGGCGGCTGAACTTCAATCCGGATTACGGCAGCATCAACGCCTTGCTAACCCAGCTCGGGCTGATTGATAACTACCGTAGCTGGCTTGGCGACCCGTCATCCGCCATTAACGCGGTGATGTTTGCCGACATCTGGAAGAACTATCCGCTGGTCACGTTACTGGTACTGGCAGCATTGCAGACTATCCCGGACGACCTCTTTGAAGCAGCACGACTGGACGGCGCATCGGCCTTCCGGCGTTTTCGCAAAATTACCTTGCCGGCGATTGCCGCACCGTTGGCAGTGGCGCTGATTTTACGCACCATCGACGCCTTTAAAGTGTTCGACATTATCTACGTGATGACCCGTGGCGGGCCGCTCGACAGCACCAAAACCGTCAGCTTCTTTGTCTACCAGGAATCGTTCAGCTATTTGCGTGCCGGTAGCGGCGCGGCTTACGCGATTCTGATGACGCTGATTTGTGCTGTGCTGATTCTGATTTATATGCTGATGTTATTGCGCCAGCGCCGTTCAGGGAGCGTCGAATGAAACAGAAAATCCGCCTTATTCTGCGTTATCTGGCCGCGCTGGTGTTAGCTGTGTCGATTCTTGCGCCGTTGTTATGGATGTTCCTGATGAGCGTCAGTTCGGCTGCCGACTTGACCCGAGTTCCGCTGGAATGGCTGCCACGCCAGTGGGATTTCAGCCGCTATGCCAGCCTGCTGACGTTAGAGGAGGGCAAACCAGGCGCGCTGTTCCTGCATGCGCTGGGCAACAGTTTGCTGGTGGCTTGCGGTTCGACAGTGATTTCGCTGCTGCTGGCAATTCCGGCGGCGTACAGCTTTTCACGCTATCCGGGGCGCGACATCTGGCTGTTTGGCGGGCTGGCGATTTACATGGTGCCACCCGTGGCGTTCGTGCTGCCGCTCTATTTCATCCTCGAAAAGCTGACGCTACTTAATACACACCTTGGGCTGATTCTGGTGTATTGCTCGATGATTATTCCGTTCCTCACCTGGATGCTGAAAAACCAGTTTGATGCGCTGCCGATTGATATTGAGCAAGCCGCGCGTCTGGACGGTTTGCGTTACTGGCAAGTGTTGCTGCGGATTACGTTACCGCTGGCAAAACCGGCACTCGGCGCCTCGGCAATGTTTGGCTGGCTGCTGGCGTGGGATGAATTCTTTTACGCGCTGCTGTTTACCAACAATATCAACGCCCAGACGCTGCCGGTCACCATTGCCGGTTTCACCGCCGGGCGTGCTACCGACGACGGGTTAATTGCCGCCGTTGGTATTCTTGCGGCTATACCGCCGCTCTTTATTGCGCTTTGGCTGCAAAAAACACTGGTCAGCGGATTAACTGCCGGTGGCAGCAAAGGCTGATGATGGACACGGAGAATCCTCACCCATGAAAGCAAAACCTGACACCCGCGCCACGCTGTATGTGGTGGGCAATATCAATGTGGATTTGATCATGAGCACGCTGCACGAGTGGCCGAAAAAGGGCACCGAAGCAATGCTCGAAAGCAGCTCGCTGCGCCCCGGTGGTTCTGCCGGAAACTGTGCGCTGGCGTTGGCGGCACTGGAATCGCCCTATCGTTTAGTCGCCAATCAGGGCAACGATCAGTTCACCGGTTGGCTGGCGAGCCTGTTTCCGGAGAGTGCACCGCACTGGCCAACCTGTGAGTGCGAAACGTCACTGACCTTTGGCGTCACTCATCCCGACCACGAACGTACCTTTTTCAGTAACCAGGGACATATTGTCCGTCTTTCGATGCAGGATGTTCTGGCGCAAATCCCGGAAGCCGCCCAGCCTGGCGATTGGGTTTTGCTGTGCGGCACCTGGCTTTGTACCGCGCTGTATGCCGAGTATCCGCAACTGCTGGCCACGCTCAAACAGCGTGGTTATCGGGTCGCCGTTGATAGCGGTTGGCCGCCGCAGGGCTGGAATAATACGTTGCGTGAGCAAACCGCCACATGGCTGCCGTTCTGCGATGCGTTGCTGCTTAATGAAGTTGAAACGTTAGGGCTGGCGGATAAGCCAACGCTTGATGAAGCCGCGCGTAGCCTGTTGGCTAACATGTCAGAAAATGCCTTTTGCATTGCAAAATGTGGCCCTGATGGCGCGCGTTTATGGGCGGCGAACCTGGCGCTGACTCAGTCAGCCGAGCCGGTTGCGGTGGTGGACACCATCGGTGCCGGAGACAGTTTTAATGCTGGCTTTTTATCCGCGCTGATTTATGGCCTGCCGCCTGCCACGGCGCTGCACTGGGGGGGTCGCGTCGCGGGTTGTGCGATTAGCAGTTCCCCGCGCCGTTATCCCGATTGGCAATCGCTTTTTGGCCTTGTGGAGAAAAACTGAATGGCTCAGGTTGAACTGGTAAAAGTCGCGAAGAATTACGGCAAAGTGCAGGTGCTAAAACCGCTGAATCTGACTATTCCGGATGGCAGTTTCACCGTGCTGGTCGGCCCGTCGGGGTGTGGAAAATCCACTTTACTGCGCCTGCTGGCAGGGCTGGAGTCGTTATCTGACGGTGACATTCTGCTCGATAAGCAGCAAATCAATAATTTTGACCCGGCCGACCGCGATATTGCGATGGTGTTCCAAAGTTATGCGCTCTATCCACACCTGACCGTGGCTGAAAATATGGCCTTCCATATGCAGGTGAAGAAAGTGCCCAAGGCCGAGCAACAGGCGAAGGTGCAGCAGGCAGCGAAAGTGCTGGGCATTGATCATCTGCTCAAACGGTTGCCGAAAGATTTGTCCGGCGGCCAACGCCAGCGTGTGGCGATGGGCAGGGCGCTGGTGCGTAACCCGAAAGTGTTTCTGTTCGACGAGCCGCTGTCCAACCTTGATGCGCAGTTGCGCATGGAATTGCGTGCTGAAATTAAATCGCTGCATCAGCAGTTTCGTACCACCACGGTGTATGTGACACACGATCAGATTGAGGCAATGACGCTGGCGGATAACATCGTGGTGATGAAAGACGGTTTGATCGTTCAGCAGGGCGACCCGTTGTCGATTTACGACAAGCCGGTGAACACCTTTGTGGCGCGGTTTATTGGCTCGCCACCGATGAACCTGTTGAGCGGCGTGTTCCAGAATATCGGCGGTAAAGCGGGCGTGAGCTGCAATCAGCTGTGGTTTGGGCTGCCGGAAAAATGGGCGCGCCAGGCCATGGATTGTGCGGGCAAACCGGTGACGCTTGGCTTGCGCCCGCATGATCTGAAACCCGTCGCGCACAGTGAGCAACCCGCCGCCACGCTGCGCTTGCTGGAAGTGACCGGAGAGAGCAGTTTGCTGCACATTGACTGGAGTGGTTTCCCGCTACATGTGCAGTTCGCCGGACGCGCGCGCGCCAGTACCGAACAACCTTTGTATCTGGAAGCCAACAGCGAAGCGATTCATTTGTTCGATGCCCAGACCGGTGAGCGGCTCGCGGAAGAAACTGATTTTGTCGGATGACGCTGGCGCTTATCCGACCTACGAGCTTGGTGATGTTGTGTCGGATGACGCTGGCGCTTAGCCGACCTACAGGCCTGGTGATGTTGTGTCGGATGACGCTGGCGCTTATTCGACCTACGAGCTTGGTGATGTTGTGTCGGATGACGCTGGAGCTTTTCCGACCTACGGGGCTGGTGATGTTGTGTCATCCATCAAATTGTCATAGTTGTTAATATTGTGTTTCAGTTTGTTTTAAGGATCAAAAACTGCCTTATTGAAATAAATCCAGAAGGACATAACGTGTAAAGGGTGATGACCCCTATCAAAGTTAGGGGGTGGAATTGTGCTATCATCGCGCCTTTTCCTTTTGGGCTCTTTTTTATGCAGCAACCTGTTGTTCGCGTGGGGCAGTGGCTGGTTACACCTTCTGATAACCAAATCAGCCGGAAGGGACGCCAGCTTACGCTAGAACCGCGTCTTATTGATCTCCTGGTTTTCTTTGCCCGCCACCCTGATGAAGTGCTCAGCAGGGACGAGCTTATCGATAACGTCTGGACGCGTAACGTGGTCACCAGCCACGTCGTCACGCAGAGTATTTCTGAGCTTCGTAAATCGCTGAAAGATGGCGAGGACGGCAGCCTGGAATACATTGCGACGGTGCCAAAACGCGGCTATAAGCTAACGGTACCGGTAGTCTGGTGTACCGAAGAGGGTGAAGCGCCAGCGCCTGTGATTACACCCGCGGCGTCTGCGTCAGCAGTGGATCTTCCTGCCCCAAAGTCCGCAGCAGCAATAACGCAAGATCAACCGCCTCGCGTGAAACCGGTGAAGCCGAAACGTATCGCCACCATCTGGGTCTGGCTGCTGTTTTTACTGGCGTTAGGCACTTGTGTGGCGCTGGTTGCACTATCGACGATGGACTCGCAACTGCCGCGTACCAAAGCGCGTTTGCTTTTGAATCCGCGCGATATTGATATCCATCTGCTCAAAGGTAATTCATGTGTTAACCGGGCCTCACAAGATGCCTATGCGGTAGGACTGGGCAGCCTGATGACCACTTCGCTGAACACCTTCTCCACTTTTATGGTGCATGATAAAACCAACTACAACGCCAATGAGCCAAGTAGTTCAGGTAAAACGCTGACCATTGAGTTCGTTAATCAGCGGCACTATCGTGCGCAGCAGTGCTTTATGTCTGTGCAATTGGTGGATAATGCTGACGGTTCAACGATGATGGATAAGCGTTATTTCATCACCAGCGACAATCAGTTATCGATTCAGAGCGACTTGTTGAGCAGCTTATCGGAAGCATTGAAGCAGCCGTGGCCGGACCGCATGTTGACGATGCTCAAACTTTACCAACCGTCGCATGGCTCGGCGTTAATACACTTCTACCAGGCGCATCAGTTATTAATGAATGGCGATGTCGATTCATTAGATAAAGCCAGTGCGCTACTGGACGATGTGCTGGCAGATTCTCCTGACTTTTCTTACGCCTTTGCAGAAAAAATGCTGGTGGATGTATTACGTCATTCGCAACAAACGCTGGATAAAGAACAACTCAAAACGCTTTATACAGAGGTCGCCAAATTAGGCGAGATGCCCGGCGCTAAAGAACTGGCGGTTTACTATCAAATCAAAACCGTCTATCTGCTAGGTCAGGGAAAAATAGATGAAGCCTATGCGGCTATTAATAGCGGTATCGACCTGGAAATGTCATGGATGAATTATGTGCTGCTTGGCAAAGTCTACGAAATGAAAGGAAAGAACCGTGAAGCTGCGGATGCTTATCTGACCGCTTTCAATTTACGCCCAGGTGATAATACATTTTACTGGATTCAAAATGCGGTATTCCAGACCTCAGTGACCAGTGTTGTTCCTTATTTAGACAACTTCCTCGCTTCAGAATAAGTAAACCCTCATCATGCTCATGGTTTTGAGTATGATGAGGTTAAACTTATGTTTCTCACCAGCACTCTGAATGTTACCTGTATTTGGCATTTTAACACCTGCATACAACACAATTCTAACACTGTAAGGTGTATGTAAGTTGCTGTAAATAAACTATGTTTATCTTTTTATGATATCAACATGTCATCCTTATATGTTAATTAAAAAAGGTCAAGATGTCATTTGTCTGATGTTTGCTGTTATTTCACTTTATCTTTAGGACTTATCTTTTATGAATCTTTAATCTTGTTGGCAGTAGGTCGGGTCAATACCAGTTTCAATATCATGACCTGTACCGCCCAAATAAACTTAGGAGATAAGCAACATGGGTTCTGCCAAGAAAATAGGGCTATTTGCATGTACCGGCGTTGTCGCTGGTAATATGATGGGGAGCGGTATTGCATTATTACCTGCCAACCTCGCTGGCATCGGTGGTATTGCTATTTGGGGTTGGGTTATTTCTATTATTGGTGCAATGTCTCTGGCTTATGTTTATGCCCGACTGGCAACCAAGAATCCACAGCAAGGTGGCCCAATTGCTTATGCCGGGGAAATATCTCCAGCATTCGGTTTCCAGACTGGTGTACTTTATTATCACGCAAACTGGATTGGTAATCTGGCAATCGGTATTACCGCTGTTTCTTATCTCTCTACATTCTTCCCAATTCTGAATGACCCCATTCCGGCTGGCATCGCCTGTATTGCTATCGTCTGGATATTTACCTTCGTGAATATGCTCGGTGGTACCTGGGTGAGCCGTTTGACCACTATTGGTCTGGTGCTGGTATTAATTCCGGTGCTGATTACTGCGATTGTCGGTTGGCATTGGTTTGACGCGGCAACCTATCAGGCGAACTGGAACACTTCCAACACCACTGATAGCCACGCGGTCATCAAAAGTATCCTGCTCTGCCTGTGGGCCTTCGTGGGTGTTGAATCCGCTGCGGTCAGTACCGGTATGGTGAAAAATCCTAAGCGTACTGTTCCACTAGCAACCATGCTGGGAACAGCGATGGCGGGTGTGGTTTATATCGCAGCCACTCAGGTTATCGCCGGTATGTATCCTGCGGCTCAGATGGCGGCATCCGGTGCGCCGTTCGCTATCAGTGCTTCAACGATTATGGGCAGCTGGGCGGCTCCAATGGTTTCCGCATTCACCGCCTTTGCGTGTCTGACTTCTCTCGGTTCCTGGATGATGCTGGTGGGTCAAGCCGGTGTTCGTGCAGCAAGTGACGGTAACTTCCCGAAAATTTACGGTGAAGTGGATAACAACGGTATTCCTAAGAAAGGTCTGTTGCTGGCTGCCGTGAAAATGACTGCGCTGATGGTGCTGATCACCTTGATGAACTCCAGCGGTGGTAAAGCTTCTGACCTGTTTGGCGAGCTGACTGGTATCGCGGTACTGCTGACCATGCTGCCTTACTTCTACTCCTGCGTTGACCTGATTCGTTTCGAAGGCTTCAACATTCGCAACTTCGTGAGCCTGATTTGCTCGGTACTGGGTTGTGCGTTCTGCTTCATCGCGCTGATGGGTGCAAGCTCCTTCGAACTGGCCGGCACCTTTATCGTCAGCCTGATCATCCTGATGTTCTACGGCCGCAAAATGCACCAGCGTCAACATGCTAACGACGCAACCGACAGCTCTACCGCTGACGCGCTTTAATCGCTAACCCCTTTTCCTGGAGCACCTTCCTGACCTGTCACTTCGTGATGGGAGGGGCTCCCCATACCTGGAGATTCTACTATGAACGTTATCGCAATCATGAATCACATGGGCGTCTACTTTAAAGAAGAGCCTATCCGTGAACTGCATCGCGCCCTTGAACGCCTGGACTTCCGTATTGTCTATCCGAATGACCGCGAAGACTTATTGAAGCTTATCGAAAACAACGCCCGCCTGTGCGGTGTGATTTTCGACTGGGATAAATACAATCTCGAGCTGTGCGAAGAAATCAGCAAATGCAATGAATACATGCCGTTATACGCATTTGCGAACACCTACTCTACGCTGGACGTTAGCCTGAACGATCTGCGTTTGCAGGTTCGCTTCTTCGAATACGCGCTGGGTGCTGCTGAAGATATCGCGAATAAAATCAAACAGAACACCGATGAATACATCGACACTATTCTGCCGCCACTGACCAAAGCACTGTTCAAATATGTCCGTGAAGGTAAATACACTTTCTGTACTCCAGGCCATATGGGCGGCACCGCTTTCCAGAAAAGCCCGGTAGGCAGCATCTTCTATGATTTCTTTGGTTCCAATACCATGAAATCAGATATCTCAATTTCAGTTTCTGAACTGGGTTCTTTGCTGGATCACAGCGGCCCGCATAAAGAAGCAGAAGAGTATATCGCTCGTGTGTTTAACGCTGAACGCAGCTACATGGTGACTAACGGGACTTCAACGGCTAACAAAATTGTTGGCATGTATTCGGCACCTGCCGGTAGCACCGTGCTGATTGACCGTAACTGCCACAAATCGCTGACCCATCTGATGATGATGAGCGATATTACGCCGATTTATTTCCGTCCGACTCGTAATGCTTACGGTATTTTGGGTGGTATTCCGCAGAGTGAATTCCAGCGCGCCACTATCGCCAAACGTGTGAAAGAGACCCCGAACGCGAGCTGGCCGGTGCACGCGGTTATCACTAACTCCACCTATGATGGCCTGCTGTACAACACTGATTTCATCAAGAAAACCCTCGATGTTAAGTCAATCCACTTTGACTCAGCATGGGTGCCATACACCAACTTCTCACCAATTTATGCTGGCAAATGCGGTATGAGCGGTGGCCGTGTGGAAGGGAAAGTGATTTATGAAACTCAGTCCACGCACAAACTGCTGGCGGCGTTCTCTCAGGCTTCAATGATTCACGTGAAAGGTGATGTCAACGAAGAGACCTTCAACGAAACCTACATGATGCACACCACCACTTCTCCGCATTATGGTGTGGTTGCGTCGACAGAAACCGCTGCGGCGATGATGAAAGGCAACTCTGGTAAGCGTCTGATTGATGGCTCAATTGAGCGTTCTATCAAGTTCCGTAAAGAGATCAAACGCCTGAAAGGCGAGTCTGAAGGCTGGTTCTTCGACGTCTGGCAGCCAGAACATATCGATGGTGCGGAATGCTGGCCGCTGCGCTCTGACAGCGCATGGCACGGTTTCAAAAACATCGACAACGAACACATGTATCTTGACCCGATCAAAGTCACCATGTTGACGCCGGGGATGAAGAAAGATGGCACCATGGATGAGTTCGGTATTCCGGCCAGCATCGTAGCGAAATATCTCGATGAGCACGGCATCATTGTTGAGAAAACCGGCCCGTACAATCTGCTGTTCCTGTTCAGCATCGGTATCGACAAGACCAAAGCTCTGAGCCTGCTGCGTGCGCTGACCGACTTCAAACGTGAGTTCGACCTGAACCTGCGCGTGAAAAACATGCTGCCGTCTCTGTACCGTGAAGATCCTGAATTCTATGAAAACATGCGTGTTCAGGATCTGGCGCAAAATATTCACAAACTGGTCGCGCATCATAACTTGCCGGACCTGATGTTCCGTGCATTCGAAGTGCTGCCAGCCATGATGATGACTCCGTACGTGGCATTCCAGAAAGAGCTGCACGGTCAAACCGAAGAAGTGTATCTCGAAGAGATGGTGGGCCGCGTCAACGCCAACATGATCCTTCCGTATCCTCCTGGTGTTCCGCTGGTTATGCCTGGTGAGATGATCACCGAGGAAAGCCGTCCGGTACTGGAATTCTTGCAGATGCTGTGTGAAATCGGCGCTCACTATCCGGGCTTCGAAACCGACATCCATGGCGCATATCGCCAGGCGGATGGTCGTTACACCGTTAAAGTGCTGAAAGAAGAAAACAACAAGTAATTGAAGTTCCAGGGGAAGTGGCTTGCCACTTCCCTTTAGATTGCGGACAAAGGTCACTAAACAGGTGTTGTAGGGTGGATAAGCGATAGCGCCATCCACCATTTTCGCCTGTTGTTACAGATAAAAGTGTCGGATGACGCTGCGCTTATCCGACCTACGCATAAAGGTTTGCTATCAACCATTTCCCTCTTTACCTGCACCAGGGAGACTTCATGAAAACACCCTCACAGCCGCGCGCGATCTATTACATCGTCGCGATTCAAATCTGGGAATACTTCAGCTTTTACGGCATGCGTGCCTTACTTATCCTCTATCTCACCCATCAGCTTGGCTTTGATGACAGCCATGCCATCAGTCTATTCAGCGCGTACGCTTCTCTGGTTTATGTCACACCCATTCTCGGCGGCTGGCTTGCCGACCGCCTGCTCGGCAATCGCACGGCTGTGATTGCCGGTGCACTGTTGATGACGCTCGGCCACGTAGTGCTGGGCTTCGAATCAGACTCAACCTGGAGCCTCTATCTCGCGCTGGCGATCATTATTTGTGGCTATGGTCTGTTCAAATCCAATATCAGCTGCCTGCTGGGCGAACTGTACGCCGCGGACGATCATCGTCGCGACGGCGGTTTTTCGCTGCTTTATGCGGCGGGAAATGTGGGCTCAATCGCCGCACCCATCGCCTGCGGGTTGACGGCACAGTGGTACGGTTGGCACATCGGTTTTGCGCTGGCGGGGATCGGCATGTTTATCGGTCTGCTGATTTTTTTAAGCGGCCATCGCCATTTCAGCAATACCCGTGGCGTCGACAAGCAGGGGCTGTGCGCGGTGAAGTTTGTGCTGCCAACCTGGGGCTGGCTGGTGGTGATGTTATGCGTGGCTCCGGTTTTTTTCACGTTGCTGCTGGAAAATAACTGGTCAGGATATCTGCTGGCGATCGTTTGTGTCTTTGCCGCTCAGATGGTGGCGCGGATCATGATTTCATCCCCGCATCACCGGCGCGCGTTGTGGCAAATCGTCCTGCTGATGCTGACTGGCACACTGTTCTGGGTTCTGGCACAGCAGGGCGGCAGCTCTATCAGTCTGTTTATCGATAACTTTGTTAACCGCCGCTTGTTCAATATTGAAGTGCCAACGGCGCTGTTCCAGTCGGTCAATGCTGTTGCGGTGATGACCGGAGGCGTAGTCCTGGCCTGGCTGATTCGCCCAGATGGAAAAACGCGTTCCGTGTTCCGTGTGTGGCTGAAATTCGCCTTCGGCCTGCTGATGATGGGCTGCGGATTTATGATGCTGGCCCTCAACGCCCGTCACGGCACGGTTGATGGCCAGGCCTCGATGGGGCTGATGGTGGGTGGACTGGCGCTGATGGGTTTTGCCGAACTGTTTATCGACCCGGTCGCCATGGCGCAGATCACACGTCTGAATATGCCTGGCGTAACCGGAATGTTGACTGGCATCTACATGCTGGCAACGGGTGCGGTGGCGAACTGGCTGGCGGGGTTGGTGGCGCAACAGACCACTGAATCCAGTATCAGTGAAACGGCAATTGCCGCTTACCAGCACTTCTTCTCACAAATGGGTGAGTGGACGATTGGCTGTGTGGCGGTGATTGTGCTGCTGGCTGTTGGTGCCCGATTGCTGTTTTCCCCACCGGTGCCTTGCCTGCATGAACCTCACAGTGATTGATTTTTATCCATACAAGGAGCAGGTGTAAACCTGCTCCTTGCACCGTTTGGCTGTTAGGAGGAGGATGTTCTGGTGGTGGTGTAAGCCAGCGATTAAATAACTTAAGTTTGGCTATTGCTGAGTGAAATCAGCCTGAAATGAATCTAAGAGCGCCATTATTATATCGTGCAATTTTTTGGCAATGATGCCTGAAATGAGGAACCAACATGTCTGAACAACAAGCACAATGTGCCGATGAGGCAATTGACCTTAATAATGAACTGAAAACTCGTCGTGAAAAGCTGGCTGCGCTGCGTGAGCAGGGTATTCCTTTCCCGAATGATTTTCGTCGTGACCATACTTCTGACCAATTGCATGCGCAATTCGATGGCAAGGATAACGAAGAACTGACCTCCTTGAACGTTGAAGTTTCTGTTGCTGGGCGAATGATGACTCGCCGCATCATGGGGAAAGCTTCCTTCGTGACTTTGCAGGATATGGGCGGTCGTATTCAGTTATACGTTGCACGTGATGCTTTGCCTGAAGGTGTCTATAACGAACAGTTTAAAAAATGGGACCTTGGCGACATTATTGCCGCTCGCGGTACGCTGTTCAAAACCCAAACTGGCGAGCTGTCTATCCATTGTACCGAGCTGCGTTTGCTGACCAAATCGCTGCGCCCGCTGCCGGACAAATTCCACGGTTTGCAGGATCAGGAAGCCCGCTATCGCCAGCGCTACCTGGATCTGATCGCCAACGACAAATCGCGTCACAATTTTAAAGTCCGTTCGCAGATCCTCGCCACTATGCGCGAGTTCATGGTGGCTCGCGGCTTTATGGAAGTCGAAACCCCAATGATGCAGGTGATCCCTGGCGGCGCATCTGCACGGCCGTTCATCACCCATCACAACGCTTTAGACATGGACATGTACCTGCGTATCGCGCCGGAACTGTACCTGAAACGTCTGGTGGTTGGCGGCTTCGAACGGGTATTTGAGATCAACCGTAACTTCCGTAACGAAGGGATCTCCGTGCGCCACAACCCAGAGTTCACCATGATGGAACTCTATATGGCGTATGCGGATTACAAAGATCTGATCGAACTGACCGAATCGTTGTTCCGTACTCTGGCGCTGACTGTGTTGGGTAAAACGGAAGTGCCATATGGCGAACAGACTTTCGACTTCGGCAAACCGTTTGAAAAACTGACGATGCGTGAAGCTATCAAAAAGCATCGCCCGGAAACGGATATGGCGGATTTGGATAACTTCGATTCGGCAAAAGCTATCGCCGAGTCTATTGGTATCAAGGTTGAGAAGAGCTGGGGCCTGGGCCGCATTGTTACTGAAATCTTTGACGAAGTGGCAGAAGCACACCTGATTCAGCCGACTTTCATCACTGAGTATCCGGCCGAAGTTTCTCCGCTGGCGCGCCGTAACGACGTGAACCCGGAAGTGACTGACCGCTTTGAGTTCTTCATCGGCGGACGTGAAATCGGTAATGGCTTTAGCGAGCTCAACGACGCTGAAGACCAGGCTGAGCGCTTCCTCGAGCAGGTGAACGCGAAAGCAACCGGTGACGACGAAGCAATGTTCTATGACGAAGACTACGTGACCGCGCTGGAATATGGCCTGCCGCCAACCGCTGGCCTGGGCATCGGTATCGACCGGATGGTGATGCTGTTTACTAACAGCCACACCATTCGCGACGTTATCTTGTTCCCTGCGATGCGTCCGCAGAAGTAACTTGCTATAAAGATAAGGCCCCCTCGCTCAGACAGGTGAGGGGGCTTTTTTGTGGTGCATTAGTGTGTGACGACTTTGGTTGTCAGTGTCGGTATCTCCCAGGCACCGCCTGGCCGGATCATCTGACAACGCCCGGTGCTCCGGGCTGCACTGTGCACAAAATGTTTACCATCCCATACCCATTGTTCCACACTCAGGCAGTCACCCAGACCACGGCCTTTCATGAAAAATTCAACGATGCCATCGTCCCAGGAGGTTGCGCTGTCGGTCACTATTTCTGGTGGGCTGGACATATCGTTGCTAATCACAAAATACATATCCCCGGAGTTGTAGGCAGCCATCCAGCATGGCGCAATCACCAGTGACTGGTTTTCATTGAGGCTGGCAATTTGCCAGGTGCCATTGATTCGCTCTTCATCGCAGTCACTATCTGCACCGGTAAACTTGATGATAGAAGGTTTAATCAGCGCAGTTTCCTGCGGTGTCATGTCACGGCTTTGTTTATCGCGCACCGGGGCTTTCACTATCACCGGTTCCGGGACGGGCATTTTGACCGCCGATTCGTTGTTGTTCCCTTTCTTTATCAGCGCACCGGTGGTACCCACGCGGCCCTGAACATCATCCATTTTCAGCAGTACTGCACTGGAACCTGCACCGGAGAAAACGTATTCATGAAGATTGTTTTTAAAGCTGATTTTGCTGTCGCGACGCAAAGCCTGCTTAAAAGCTGTGAACTGCGTTTCACTCATTGTCCAGACATCGCCATCCGCTGTGGAAAGTTTGCCCAGCGATTGGTTATCTATTAGCAGCAGGGGTTGCCCTGGTGTTTTGCTGGCGGCTTCACTGTCATAGTCGGCAAGCATAACCTGGTTGATAACAGTGGTCGATGGCCCCGCTTTGCGGGTTATCAAGACGGTTGATGCAGGATCGACATCGTTTGCTGAATAGCCAGCTGCACGGCAGGTCAGCGTGTTATCACACACCAAATCCCAGTCTTTATGTGTGAAACTTAACGCATCCGATGAAGAAGCTGCGCCAGCGCTCTGAGATATGGCTAATACCAGACCCGCGATACAAATACGGGCGCTGTGCTTACTAAAAACGTTGGGCGTGTATTTCCATTTAGTCATAGTGCATCCATTGAATTATTTAATGTTTCTGAATCGGATATAATTGTGCACTTTTTTTGCTAAAAGCTCTGTGATTAATGGTATGAATCTCAATCGTTTCTGTTTTTTGCTTTTGGCCTTAGCGGCTATGGGCAGCGCATTCTTGCCTCACCCTGTGGTGATGTGGTTCCTGTTTGCTAACCTGCTGACGGTAGTGATTTACGGTGCGGATAAAATGGCGGCTCGTAAAGCCTGGCGCAGAGTGCCTGAGTCCACTCTGCTGATGTTTGGTTTGGTTGGCGGATGGCCTGGCGCGATTGTCGGTCAGCAGGTTTTCCGCCATAAAACGCAAAAGCAGCCGTTTAAAACCTGGTTCATCATTAGTGTGATGGTGAATATCGTGGTGCTGGTGGCGTTATCACGCTATGTCTGGCAATGAAAAAGGCCAGTCGTCTGACCGGCCTCTTTCATTAATTGCGGGTGAAGATATTACAAATCAGGCATGGGTCGCCGGTTTTTGTTGGGCATTTTCCAGCATTCTGCGTACTGGAATAATCAGGACGAACAGCACCGCCGCACAAATCAGTAACGCAATAGAACAACGTGCGAACAGATCAGGCAGCATATCCAACTGGTCGGCTTTCACATGGCCGCCAATCAGGCCTGCCGCCAGGTTACCCAGCGCACTGGCGCAGAACCAAAGTCCCATCATCTGGCCACGCATTCTTTCTGGTGCCAGCAATGTCATGGTCGCAAGCCCAATTGGGCTCAGGCACAGCTCGCCTAGTGTCAGCATCAGGATGCTTCCCACCAGCCAAAGTGGCGATACACCCGCTCCGCCGCTGTTCAAGACATTTTGTGCCGCCAGCATCATCAAACCAAAGCCCGCAGCGGCGCATAAAATACCGATGATAAACTTGGTGATACTGCTTGGGCGGATGTTATTTCGTGCAAGGCGCGGCCACGCCCAGCTAAACACCGGTGCCAGTAAAATGATAAACAGCGCATTGATTGACTGGAACCACACGGCAGGGATCTCAAAATCGCCGATCATGCGGTCGGTATAGTCGTTCGCAAACAGGTTGAACGAAGTGGGTTTTTGCTCAAACGCAGACCAGAAGAAGGCCGCAGAAACCAGCAGAATAAAGCAAACCAGCAGCCTGGCGCGCTCTTTGCGGTTAAGCCCGGCGAACATGAACAGATAGATAAAATAGAGCGCTACCGACGCCGCAATCACGTATACCAGCACACTGGCAACCGCCACGGGGTTAATGACGATCACACCTTGTGCAATCAGTGTAACGATAACCGCCGTGCCGGCAGCCAGTACCAGCAACCAGCCACCGACACCTTTTTTCTTAGCAACAGGGCTGTTCCAGGTTGAATCCAGGCCCACTTCACTGTCGTAACGTTTCATTGCCGGAACGGCGAACACGCGGAAAATAACCAGCGCAACCAGCATTCCGATACCACCGATGCCGAAGCCCCAGTGCCAGCCGTGGGTTTTTATCAGCCAGCCGGAAATCAGTGGTGCGATAAACGAACCCATGTTGATGCCCATATAGAACAACGAGAAACCGCCGTCCCGACGCGCATCACCTTTTTTATACAGCGTCCCAACCATGACCGAGATGCATGTTTTGAACAGGCCAGAGCCAAGAACGATAAACATCAGGCCGATGAAGAACAGGTTGTCGCCGAACACAGCAGACAAGGCTATCGACAGGTGGCCGAGGGCAATGAGAATCGAGCCATACCAGACCGCTTTCTGCTGCCCGAGCCAGTTATCGGCAAGCCACCCACCAGGCAGTGCTGCCAGATACATACAGCCAGCAAAGATACCGACGATGGCTGACGCGTTTTCACGCGCAAGCCCCATACCGCCGTCGTAAACCGTCGCCGCCATAAACAGAATGAGTAAGGGACGGATCCCGTAAAACGAGAATCGCTCCCACATTTCAGTGAAAAACAGTGAGCCTAGTGGGTAAGGGTGACCGAAGAAGGTTCGGCTCTCGTTGTGGTTAACCGAGGATTGCATAAATTCTCCAAAGAAGGTGCGTCGTTGTTTTTATGAGTGGCGAAATGCCCGGCGGCTAGCTGACTTGCCGCTCTTTAACATTCAGCAATTATTATTAGATAGCTGGATTTGTCTAATGCCAACCGCAGAACTTTTAGATGAAAAGTCGAGAAATGTCCACTTTTACAGATTTTATAGCGGAAGATATGAGATGTAGATTGGCATCCAGGGGGGAGTTTTGAAGTTATGCTAACGCGGCAAAAACCGCCATATGGCGCTCAGTGTGATTGAAAGCTAGTCGGCTTAGAGAGATCCTGGCGGGAGATAGTGCTTAACACTCAGGAAGAACGGACGCTCACATATTTTGAAGGTGAGCGTCCGGAAAAATTAATCTGTTTGCGAAGGGGATACTCACACTAGCTCTCGGAGTTGCTCCCGCATATATGAAGTAAAGTATTCAGGGTTTTTAATAATCACACGGTTGCCAGACTCTATCTTCTCAGCCCAACCAGCCATTTTTTTCGTGAAGTCACTATTCCATCCCTCCTGATCGCCTCGTGCGGTAACATCAGCAGCGCTTGCCGGTACCCCCAACTCCTTCAGATATTTAAACATCCCCTTAGCTGTGCTTTCGTCCATGGAATGTGGCACTGACACTGATGTGTTCATACCGCCAATGTAGTCCAATGCTTTATCAACGACTGCTGGCATATTCTTATCCTTAAAATTAACCATGTAAAAAACAAGCCTTTGTATACATTGATATCTATCAGCTAACCATATGAGATAAAAGTCACCTCTGCTCAGGATAAGCATTTTTTTTTAATATTTGTGATGTGCGTAGGATGGACCTGTCTGGGCTGGCCAGAAACGAAGCGTTCAGGTTCATTCCCACTGATACCCGTCATTCTGAAATCATGGATTCGATGTTATCTGAAACTTGTTGTTGATCCATCACGTGGCGTTCATTGATGCCGATACCAAATGTTGCCAGGCTTGAAAGTAATTTTTCCAGTGATTCTTTATCATCACGCAGACAGAGAATATAGGCATTTTCAAAAGGCGTAAGATCGACCAATCTCACGCCATGAGGCTTCAGATAAAAATTAATATGCTCAAACCACGGCATAATATAGGGCAACTCGTAGGGGTCAATACTGGCTGTTGACCAGTCAATCTTTTCTATAAGAGTGAAAATAAAATCTGCTGGTTCCTCAGAGAGGAATACGTTATCCAGAGGCTTTAATTCAGGAATATAACCGCTATATTCTGTCCATTCCTCATAGACCATCAGATTCTGTTCTGCGAGATGTTCATACAACCACTCCAGTACAGAATATTGTTCAATATTTACAGGTAAGTTTGCATACAGTGGTGCTGTTTCCAGTTCTGGAATACATTGCTGTAAGGCGGTGATCAAATTTTTTATCTGTTCCATTTAATATTCCCTTTTGTTAGTCGTCAGATGAGAGAAACACACTGCCTTTATCGTCACGCTTGAGCAGCTTCCAACAGGCATGGTGTTTCTTACCGTATTTATCCTCAAACGCTGGCATTTTCTGTCCTTCGCGCGTCTGGATATACTCGGTTGTTCCGTTAACAATCGATGCCCACTGCCCGGCGTGGGGCGCAATTTCATCAGTCCAGCGGGTAATACGCACCGGTTCGTAGGATTTACCGAGATCGTCTTTATCCAGCAGGGCGCTGGCTTCGTCGAAACGGGCAAACCATTTCATTGAAGACGCTTCTTCAAACTGAAGTCCTTCATATTCTGAGTAAAAATGCAGACCATTGTGTCCATCATAGCGAATGGGACGAATAATCTGGTTCACCTTCACCAGCAGCGGCGATAAACCTTCTGTTTTCATCTCGCCCAGTGGCGGGGGAAGTTCACCGGCTTTAAGTACGACACCATTGTTATAGGGCAGCAAGTTGATTTCGGGGATTTTGGCTAAACGGTGCTTTAATTTTTCTGCTCCGCCCAGTTTTTCCAGCCACGGTGTGCCCAGAATGGTATACCAGCAGGCACCTTTCAGCCCCTCAATGGCTTCCCCGCCTTCAAGCGTCCCAAGAGAATCCACCATCACGCCGGAAAAACGCTGCGCCAGCGCATATTCATACGGGAACATCCGTTCACGGGCATAAGGGAGTGCAAACGACAGCCCGGCATAACCGCTTTCTACCGCAAAGGAGTCACAGAGCCACATCAGCCAGGCTTCATAACGCTGCTTTCCATCAGGTTCTTTCAGCAATGAGAACGGGAGTGTTAACTTAATGACGGAGCGATCATTGTCATTATGAAAAACTCGTTCCCCCAGTATCAAAATACTGTAATCAGGGGCCAAAAAATCCTTCTCCGCGCTACCCAGATACCAGGAAAAAATCTCTTCGGGTGTTGAGTCGAGGATCTCCTGCCGCTTTTTGGCGTAATTCTTTTCAGTAATACCCACCCAGTTTTTGGTGATCGTTTTTTTCAGCCAGGGCTTAAACTCGCCATAGAAGCGATCCACGCACTCCACCATCCTGCGGCGGACTTCTGGTGTATGCCCGTCTTTAAAAAAGACGGTGATAATCAGACCGAGATTGACCGCCGGGCTGCCGTCTTTGTACTTCACGGAGGCTTCCGGTAGCCATTTCTCAATGTAGCTCAGCTCAAAATCCTGCAATTCCATACCTGCTCCTGTTTAACCGGCTGCCAGTGCCGCTGTACCCGTACCGAGAATAGCCGCCAGTGTTCCCCAGGCGCTTATTGCCAGACGAACAATCAGTAAAAATGCCCCAATAATGGCTTCCGGTATACCCAGCGTCACCACCAGAACGCCGATACCCACGGCAACCAGAATAACGCCGACCGTTTTAGCCACATTGGTTAAAACCTGTACCCAGTCCACCTGTTTGAGCATATCGAGCGTCATATCGGTGGCGTACTGTATTTCTGCCCATGCGGCTTTAATCTGGGCGTTGGTCCAGGACTTCACCGACTTACCGGTTTTGCTGGCCCAGACCCAGGCCTCGCTTCCCTGATAGTAAACCCACTCACCGCCGTCGTTAAGCCAGTCTGCCGCTGAATTCAGGGCCTGCTGTGTCTCTTTTGATAATGCGTTCCAGCCTTCAGCTACGCCACGCACCGCACCCTCACTGAGGTCGGCCACGGCTTTACCGGCATAAGTCCAGGGGTCTATTCTGGCAGCAACGGGTGTGGATGGTGGACGGGGCATAAAGATTGGCGGGTAAAGAACCAGCGGCCAGTATTTCGCGCCGCTGGTCTGCCAGGCTTTCATCGTCACGTTGACCACCTGGTCAACCCACTGCTGCTCTTCCGGGCGGCAGTCGTGGATCTCCAGAATGGTCATGCGATCTTCGTGACCAAATCCCCCGACAATTTTCATGTAATCCCTATATTGACCTTCACCCAAATCATCCCCCGGAAATTTCACTTCCACCAGACGGGCCAGATTGTCACTGTGCATATTCCCTTCGGTATCTGGCCCCGCCAGTCACGCCCAGCGATCATCCTTGTCCTTAACGATAATGACATCTGGGCGACGATAGATACCCTTTCCCGTCACAGGGAATGGGTTGGTGGTATGACGCCTTTTTGCGCCGTATTTGCCCAGCAATGTACTGCTCATAAAAGGACGGGGCGGCGTGGTGCGCATGTCAAACGCCACCTCCGCCTTGTAGTACCAGCAGTAGTTTCGCGCGATTTCATCCACGCGAATAGGCCCAGTGGGAGCGAAGCTGCGATTTGACGACATTTGACTTCGACCCATGAAGCCAAACCGCACGCTATAGATAATTATTAGCCAAGTGGAGTGTCAAAACCCAGAAAATTCCTGACATATGATGTTGTTAGTGATCTTTCGGTACATCAATAACTCCATCAGCAATACCCTGAGCCAGTCGTTCCATCCACTTTGCAAAGCGCAAATATCCAGGGTATTGCAGGCAGATATAGTCCATCTGGACTTTTGAAGCGCTGTCCATCACCCGTTTAAAGGCTTCCATATAGTCATAGCAGCCCTGCAATAGCTGAGCGTCACCATTCTCTGTCGGAGGAAATTGGCTGGCGTAGTCATGAACTATCTTCGCCAACTGTTGCTGCTCTGCGGTTAAGTCGATCATTCTTTTCCTCGTGAAAGCGCCAGATATTTCCTGCATGCAACCTAAGAATACTTTGATGCCGGCACCCTCTATGAGAATGATTTAGCACATGACGTTACTCAGGAAGTGTATAGACGCTACCTTTATCATCACGTTTCAACAGCTTCCAGCACGCGCGATGCTGCTTACCGTATTTATCCTCAAAGGGTGGCATCTTCTGCCCTTCACGAGTCTGGATATACTCGGTTGTGCCGTTAACAATCGATGCCCATTGTCCGGCATAGGGCGCGGTTTCATCGGTCCAGCGGGTGATGCGTACCGGTTCGTAGGATTTACCGATATCGTCTTGATCCAGCAGGGCGCTGGCTTCGTCGAAACGCCTGTACCACTTCATGGTGGATTCTTTGTTAAATTGAAGCCCTTCATATTCCGAATAGAAATGAAGGGATCTCGAACCATTAAACCGGACAGGACGAATAATCTGGTTCACCTTCACCAGCAGGGGCGACAGGCCTTCGGTTTTCATCTCGCCCAGTGGCGGGGGAAGTTCACCAGCTTTAAGTACGACCCCATTGTTGTATGGCAACAGGCTGATTTCAGGTGTTCTGGCCAAACGATGCGTTAACTTTTCCGCGCCACCCAGTTTTTCCAGCCACGGTGTGCCCAGAATGGTATACCAGCAGGCACCTTTCAGGCCTATGAGGGCTCCACCACCTTCAAGCGTGCCGATGGAGTCCACCATCACGCCGGAAAAACGCTGCGCCAGGGCATATTCATACGGGAACATTCGCTCACGAGCATAAGGGAGTGCAAACGACAACCCTGCATAACCACTTTCCACCGAAAAGGTGTCACAGAGCCACATCAGCCAGGCTTCATAACGCTGCTTTCCATCAGGTTCTTTCAGCAATGAGAACGGGAGAGTTAACTTAATGACGGAGCGATCATTGTCATTATGAAAAACTCGTTCCCCCAGTATCAAAATACTGTAATCAGGGGCCAAAAAATCCTTCTCCGCGCTACCCAGATACCAGGAAAAAATCTCTTCGGGTGTTGAGTCGAGGATCTCCTGCCGCTTTTTGGCGTAATTCTTTTCAGTAATACCCACCCAGTTTTTGGTGATCGTTTTTTTCAGCCAGGGCTTAAACTCGCCATAGAAGCGATCCACGCACTCCACCATCCTGCGGCGGACTTCTGGTGTATGCCCGTCTTTAAAAAAGACGGTGATAATCAGACCGAGATTGACCGCCGGGCTGCCGTCTTTGTACTTCACGGAGGCTTCCGGTAGCCATTTCTCAATGTAGTTCAGCTCAAAATCCTGCAATTCCATACCTGCTCCTGTTTAACCGGCTGCCAGTGCCGCCGTCCCCGTACCGAGAATAGCCGCCAGTGTTCCCCAGGCACTTATTGCCAGACGAACAATCAGTAAAAATGCCCCAATAATGGCTTCCGGGATACCCAGCGTCACCACCAGAACGCCGATACCCACGGCAACCAGAATAACGCCGACCGTTTTAGCCACATTGGTTAAAACCTGTACCCAGTCCACCTGTTTGAGCATATCGAGCGTCATATCGGTGGCGTACTGTATTTCTGCCCATGCGGCTTTAATCTGGGCGTTGGTCCAGGACTTCACCGACTTACCGGTTTTGCTGGCCCAGACCCAGGCCTCGCTTCCCTGATAGTAAACCCACTCACCGCCGTCGTTAAGCCAGCCTGCCGCTGAATTCAGGGCCTGCTGTGTCTCTTTTGATAATGCGTTCCAGCCTTCAGCTACGCCACGCACCGCACCCTCACTGAGGTCGGCCACGGCTTTACCGGCATAAGTCCAGGGCTCTATTCTGGCAGCAACGGGTGTGGATGGTGGACGGGGCATAAAGATTGGCGGGTAAAGAACCAGCGGCCAGTATTTCGCGCCGCTGGTCTGCCAGGCTTTCATCGTCACGTTGACCATCTGGTCAACCCACTGCTGTTCTTCCGGACGGCAGTCGTGGATCTCCAGAATGGTCATGCGATCTTCGTGACCAAATCCCCCGACAATTTTCATATATTCTTTATATTGATCTTCATACAGCGTATCGCCCGGAAACTTCACCTCAACCAGGCGGGCCAGATTGTCACCGTGCATATTGTCTTCACTATCCGGCCCTGCCAGTCCCGGCCAGCGATCCTGTTTGTCTTTCACAATAATGATGTCAGGACGGCGGTAAATTCCCCTGCCAGTCACCGGGAAGGGATTGGTGGTATGGCGCCTGCCTGCGCCGTCTTTTTTCAGCAGCGTACTGCTCATAAAAGGACGGGGTGGCGTGGTGCGCATATCAAATGACACTTCGGCCTTGTAATACCATTTGTAATCGCGGGCGATTTCATCGGCACGGATCAGGCCGCTCATCATTAATTGCTTGAGGCTCATTTGATATGTGCGACCCTTACGGCGGATCATTGCCGACAGCCTGGGGAACCGCATGGCGTATTCCACTTTGAGATGCAGGTACTGACGGTTTTCAGTGGTTGGCAGACGAGACTGCTTCTCGACCATTTCGACGCCCGTCGTGGTGCAGTCCCACGGCTGGTTAGTCGCCCTGGTGGGCGTATCAGGTGTACCTGTCGGTAAATCGGGTAGTTCCATTATGATTTTACCTCCCTGAGTTCGGTTTCTAGTTGCTGGGTATCGGTTTCACCAATAAACCACATTGCTTCTTCAGGCTGTGCCGCTTTCGTCAGAACATGCAGTTCAACATTTTCCTGCTGGCGGGTATAAATGGGTACGGAACGACCTTCGTCATCGCTGTACCCCGTTGCCGTATGGCCTGATGGCGTGGTGAGACGGTAGGGTGTATTGACCAGAATATTGCCGTGTTTATCCTGCAACTGATAAATTGCCGAGTAAATATATGCCGTTCCCATACGGGGCATTTTCATCGGCATACTCAGTGCAGCCGCCGCCATCGTTCGCTTTACCCGCCGCAAATACGTTCCGGTGGTGCCGTATTCCACTTTCCCCGCTTCCAGCTTCAGATAACTTCCGCCACCAATCAGCGTGATGCGTTTCTTGCCGGTAAACGAGATATCATCTTCAGACGTCAGGGTGAGCTTTTTCTCAGCAAACAGACGCATGTTGCCGTTCTGGGCCTGCATCTCTATCGCACCTTCACTGGCTTTCAGGCTCAGTTGACCGGTACGGGCGAACATACCGATTTTGTCACCCGCCAGCGCCGTCATATTGCCCATCACGCCCATGCTGATATCGCCTCCGGCATTGATAGCGACGTTTTTACTGGCGGCAAGTTGCATATGTTCACCGGAGGTGAACGCTATACCTTCCGGGGCGGAGAAGAGCAGCGTTTCATTGAGGGGCTTGAGGCGTTCATTGAACATGCGGATCTGGCTGTCCACGTCAGCTTTCAGGGCCTGCGCCTGTTCTGCCGCCATTTCCAGTTGCTGGAGCTGTTGCAGACAGAGGTCGATTTCCCGCAGCGCGGTGTCCATATCCAGCACGTCTCCGGCGGCTTTTTTTTGCCCGTCGGCGCTGATAAACAGACCCTTTGCGACACGAATAACGCCCCGTTCATCAGTCCTGAGTTCAAAGCCCTGACCACGCGGTTTGTCCTGCGCATCGGTGATATGCCCCAGGTTTTGCTGGCTTTTAGCGAACTCAGTGGAGAGAGCGATATGCTCCTCGCCGCGCTGGTCTTCCATGCGAAATTCATTACGGGCAGCGGTGCGCAGGATGTTCTGGCTACGATTATCGCGATTAACCACATCGCGGTGTTCTGAGTCGTGGAAGGCGTGTGAGATATACGGCAGGTCGATATCACCGTTGCTGTAAGCAATCGCCACTTCTGTCCCGTCGATAAGAGGCGTGTGCCAGCCGTAGCTATCGCCGGTATAGGGTTTTGCCATCCGAAGCCAGGGGTGTGCGTAGCCCGGCTCGCAGTCGTCCAGATTGAAATCCAGCCGCACCCGGTAGCGCCCGCAGTCATCAAGATGAGCGTAAGTGTCGCTCTTTTCGCGGCTTTCCACCCGCCCCGGAAGGGTGCCGTGAATTTCCGGGCGGGAAATTTCAGCCGGGCGGAAGCAGTATTCTTCACGGTACGGCATTCCCCACACAGAAACGTGCAGCCGGGAGTCGCGGGAGCCAATAAATGATGTAAAAGTGATAATCACACCGTCGTGCAGGTCACGAAGGTTAACGCCTTGCGGCTCAATCACCGTCCCCGGGCAAACCCCGTACGCATTGCTGAACAGATGCACGCGGGCAGATTTATTCAGCTCACGTTCATGGTGAAGGCGGGCGTAGAACGCACCACTTTCGGTTTCCGGCTCAGAGGTGGTGTCGTCTCCGGCATCACGATACGGTTCAGCGTAACGGTAATGCTCGCCTGTGGTCACGGCAGGAGAACGGGCAGAAACAGTGGTATCCATTGGCTCTGATGCGGCTCGGGGATTGTAATCACGGGTACTGACCGCCCCCGTCACCGTATTATGCCAGGTGCGAATCCCCCAGCAACACAGCTCTGCGCCGTCATAAAGACCTGAAGGCTCGTGATACGGCAGGGCACCGTTAAACAGATAATGAAGCTGACTGTCGCCAAACACCGTCACATCCATTTCAGTGACGTCGTTCATCGTCTGACGAAACCAGATACCGACTTCAGAAAGGATACGCTGAATAAATTCAAGGTCAGTTTCACGCCACTGTGTTATCAGCTCACGGACAGGATACTGCCGTGACAGACGAAACTCGAAGTCAGCACCTTCCAGACCATGTTTACGCAGCACCTGCTCCACCACCTCGGGTACAGAAAGGTTCTGGTAAAGGGCACAGCGGCGGGAGCGGGATAAAAGGGCGAGGCGGGATTCGAGGACAATGCTGTAGTGGGATTCATCGGCACTGGTAGAAAGCCACTCCAGGCGGGTAATGATGCCATGCACCACCTTGCTGTTTCGCATGGTGAAGCTGGCGTATTTCATCAACACCTGTTCGGGGAGAATATTGCTCTGCGGGGTGGTGAATTCAATACACCAAGAGAAAGGTTTGCTTAATGCCTCAGTCCCCCGAAAGCGCAACACATCGGGTTTTACAGGGCTGTCGTTGATATCAAGGGCATAGAATGAAAGCGTCATGGTTCAATCCTGAATACAATCAGCAGATTAGCCATGAATTTTCTATGACTTATTTAGCGTAGGCAAGCCATCTGGTGACTAATCCCTCAAAACAGCACTCTTTATGCAAAAATCAGATTAATCATAGAGGTGCTTTCCCTCCCTTTATGGTCTGGCATTCTCCCTCTCGTGATATCGACATTATTTTTTGTCTAAAATATTCGGCTTACAGTCACTCTTTCATGTGATAACCAGGAAAACTACACTTCACCTGAACATCAGTCGGACATCAATGCCAGCCGGAAAGGGCTGGCATTTGTTTTTATATTAAGGAGAAAATTTATGACAGATTACAGACCAGGACATAATGTCCGATCACACTGATATTATTTGCTCTACCAGTATTGAACGAGTGGTCACTGGTCGAGATGCCGCACTGAAACAGATAGAACAACTACCCGCAATATTGACCGTAGTATCTGGCGAGACTTGATGATGAAGTCTGGCATGATGGCCTTGATGGATGCTCAGGCCCGTGAACAGTGGCATAAGAACCTGGAGGAGGGCGATCTTCCTGCTATCAGCGAGGTGAATATCCTCAGTACCTTTGAGCAGTTACATCTGAACAAAATGGATGTTTTTGAGCGAGGTATTATCAATGTATTTAAGGGACTTAGTTGGGATTACAAAACTAATAGTCCTTGCAGTTTCGGTAAGAAGATTATCATTAACAGTCTGGTGACACATAACCGCTGGGGATTTAGTCTGAACTGGGGCTGGAGGCGGGATCAATTGACAGATTTGGAGCGGATGCTGTTTTTACTTGATGGCAAACCGATACCTGACAACCGTAGTGATATCTCTACCCGATTGATGGAGCATATTCGGGATAATCCGACTAAGGAAGTTTACGAGGATGAGTTCTTCAGCATTCGCTACTTTCAGAAGGGAACAGCACACATCACTTTAAAGCGGTACGATCTGATTGAAAGGATGAATGACATCATCGCTAAGTACTATCCGGGAATGCCGGCTAAGCCACGCTAATGTTGATGGGCGTTGAGAAATTTTACTTACACCAGCCGTTACATAAACTTTTTGGGTGCGTGGTTTTTAGTGAGGGGCTTTGCGTAACTCATTGTTTTAAATGGTACGCCCTACAGGGCTCGAACCTGTGACCTACGGCTTAGAAGGCCGTTGCTCTATCCAACTGAGCTAAGGGCGCACTGTATTCCTTTCGGAAGCATTGCGGACTCGGATTATACGGTCAGTACCTTACGAGTCAATGGCTTTTCAACTGCCTGCGCGACAATTGAGCATAAACACTTAACAATGCCTGACAGCGAGCCGCGCTTCTGACAAAATAGAAACAATCCCCTCCCTTTTCGATTACAGACGGAATCATCTGACTGATGGCAGCAAAGATTATTGACGGTAAAACGATTGCGCAGCAGGTACGGCTTGAAGTTGCTGAAAAAGTGAAAGCCCGAATTGCCGCAGGAAAACGCGCCCCTGGACTTGCAGTTGTGCTGGTTGGCGAGAACCCTGCATCGCAGATTTATGTCGGTAGTAAACGTAAAGCATGTGAAGAAGTTGGCTTTATTTCTCGCTCCTACGATTTGCCTGACACCACCTCCGAAGCAGAACTGCTGGAGCTGATTGATACGCTCAACGCAGATAAAGAAATCGATGGCATTCTGGTTCAGTTACCGCTGCCTGCGGGCATTGATAACGTGAAAGTTCTGGAACGTATTGACCCGGATAAAGACGTTGATGGTTTCCATCCCTATAATGTGGGCCGCCTGTGCCAGCGTGCGCCGCGTCTGCGTCCTTGTACACCGCGTGGTATCGTGACGCTGCTTGAGCGTTACGGTATTGATACCTACGGCCTGAACGCCGTGGTGATTGGCGCATCCAACATTGTTGGCCGCCCAATGAGCATGGAACTGCTGCTGGCAGGGTGTACCACCACAGTGACGCATCGCTTCACTAAAAACTTACGCCAACATGTCGAGAACGCCGATCTGGTGATTGTTGCGGTCGGCAAACCTGGCTTTATCCCGGGCGAGTGGATCAAGGAAGGGGCGATTGTGGTGGACGTGGGGATTAACCGTCTGGAGAGCGGTAAAGTCGTCGGTGACGTAAATTATGATGAAGCCGCAGTCAAAGCCTCGTATATTACGCCGGTTCCGGGTGGCGTTGGCCCAATGACCGTCGCCACTCTTATCCAGAATACCTTGCAGGCTTGCGAGGAATATCATGATGTCGATGGAGAGTAAAATGGCGACCTTCTCATTAGGTAAACACCCACACGTTGAATTATGCGATCTGCTGAAGCTGGAAGGCTGGTGTGAAAGCGGCGCACAGGCGAAAGCGGTGATTGCAGAAGGGCTGGTGCAAGTAGACGGCGAAGTGGAAACCCGCAAACGCTGCAAAATCGTTGCAGGCCAGACTGTTGTTTTTGAAAGTCTGAGCATCACGGTTCAAGCTTAATTGCATACCGAACACGGCCCATAACGGGCCGTTTCTTTTTGTTCACTCACAAATTTTCACATCCTATGCCAACTATCATCACTCATGCAGCGGTACCCATTTGTTTAGGATTGGGGCTGGGCAAAAAAATCATTCCTCCACGCCTGTTATTGGGCGGTATTGTTCTGGCAATGCTACCGGATGCTGATGTGCTGGCTTTCAAATTTGGTGTGGCGTATGGCAATGCGTTCGGGCATCGCGGTTTCACGCACTCTTTGCTGTTTGCTTTTGTGGTGCCGCTGCTGTGTTTGTTCGGCTATCGCTGGTTCCGGGCAGGTATCATCCGCGTCTGGCTATTTCTGACGGTGTCATTGCTTTCACATAGTCTTCTGGACTCCGTGACGACCGGAGGCAAAGGTGTTGGTTGGTTATGGCCGTGGTCAGACGAACGCTTTTTCGCACCCTGGCAGGTGATTCGCGTTGCCCCGTTTGCACTTTCTCGTTATCTCGAACCACGCGGGCAGGCGGTGATTTGGTCAGAGCTGCAATGGGTTTGGTTACCCGGTTTGTTGATGGCGTTTTTGTTATTTGTGATGCGTAAAAATTTTCGCTGATTCCCTGGAAAGACCAATTCCCCCTTCTTTGCGAAGGGGGCAAATCATTAGCGGTGAAACTCGCCCGCAGCTTCAGGCTGGTACTGCAACTCCAGCACTTCCAGATGCGTTTGGTTACCGTTTGGTAACGTCCAGTTAATCGTTGCACCGACACGCAAACCCAGCAGTGCTGCGCCAACCGGTGCCATCACCGAAAGTTGGTTATCGCTATCTGTCAGGTTGACCGGATACACCAGCGTGCGCACATGCTCCTCTTTTGAGGCCAGATCGCGGAATTTCACGCGGCTGTTCATGGTCACGACGTCTGCCGGGATATCTTCAGGTTTACGCATTTCTGCTCTGTCCAGTTCGGTGTTCAACGCCTGAGCGACAGGCTGGTTGGCAAACTGTGGTTGCTCCAGCAATCGGTCGATACGCTCGGCATCAAGTTCATTAATGATAATGGCTGGTCTGGACATATTTCTCTCCATGTAAAAAAACAGGCACTCTTGTGTCTGATGGCGGACCTTACAAAAGAAAACCCTCACTCAATGAGTGAGGGTTTGGTCTGTGATGATGATACTGAGCTTAACACTTAGTTTAAAGCGACTTCAGTCACATTTTAATAACAGCACAGTTTACAGAATAATGCTGCCTACCAGAGCGAACAGGAAGGCGATAGTTCCGATCAACGTTTCCATCACGGTCCAGGTTTTCAGGGTGGTTTTCTCGTCCATTTCCAGGAAACGACCAACCAACCAGAAGCCAGAGTCGTTCACGTGAGACAGTACGGTCGCACCACCCGCAATAGCCACCACGATGAAGCACAGGTCGAACTGGCTCAGGCCTGGTGTAACGGCAACCATTGGGGAAATCAGTGCGGCGGTCGTGGTCAGAGCAACCGTTGCAGAACCTTGCGCCACACGCAGAGCGGTAGAGATAACGAACGCGGCAACAATTACTGGCATGCCTGTATCGGACAAAACACCCGCCAACGCATCACCAATGCCGCTGGCACGCAGAACGCCACCGAACATACCACCCGCACCGGTCACCAAAATGATGCCACAGATTGGGCCGAGGGCACCGTCACACACTTTTTCCAGATGCTGGCGGCTATGGCGGCCACTAAACACGGCAAGTGAGAAGAAGACGGTAATCAACAGTGCGATAGGTGTTTTACCCAACATTCGCAGCAGTTGAACCACGGTGTTATCGCCACTAACCCAACCGAGTACGGTCGCGGTGTTCAGGCCGGTATCGAGGAAAATCAGTACCAGCGGCAACAGCAGAATCGATAATACAGTGCTAAATGCCGGTGGCTGGTGGTTTGGATCCGCTTCAACGCTGCCGAGGAAAGAAGAAGGCAGTGGAACTTCGAATTTTTTACCAGCGTACTGACCAAACAGATACGCGCCGAGATACCAGGTCGGAATGGCGATAACCAGGCCTACAATCACCAGCAGGCCGATGTTTGCACCCAGTAATTCACTGGCAGCAACCGGGCCTGGATGAGGCGGCAGCAGGGCGTGCATGACTGCAAACGCACCGGCAGCAGGTAACGCATATTTCAGCGTAGAACCACCGAATTGTTTTGCCACGCTGAAGATAATCGGCAGCATGACGACCAGGCCCGCATCAAAGAAGATTGGGAAGCCGAACAGTAACGATGCCACACCGAGCGCCAGTGGAGCACGATGAGAGCCAAACTTACCGACCAGCGTGTCGGCAAGCACTTTTGCCCCGCCGGAGATTTCAAGCAAGCGGCCAATCATTGCGCCGAGACCAACCAGCAGTGCAACACCTGCCAGTGTGCTACCAAAACCGCCCAAAATAGTTGGGACAATTTTATCGAACGGCACACCGGTAACCAGCGCGACAACGACACTCACAAGGGTTAAAGCTAAGAAAGCATGCACTTTGAAACGCATGATAAGAATAAGTAGGAGTACAACTGCACAGGCTGCGATCCCTAGCAGGCTTCCTGCACCGAGATGTGTTGTTATTTCGGTCATTTGTTTGTTCCTCTGCGCCGAATTTATAGGTGAAAAATGCGACAAACATAATTCACCAGATTTCTGATACCGGTAACATGATACTGGTAACATTAGCTGTTCGGGAATGGGCTGCCTGATGTTTATTGGCATTTTGGGAGCAAGCTCAAACATTCCAAATAAACCCTTACTAAGTCTGATGGAACAATTGCTGACCGTAAATAAACCTGCCTGGTGAGAAAATTGAATTACGCTGTATATGCACCTTTCAATTGGGCAACTCGCACGACCATCACCTGACCAGGAGATATCATGAGCCATTACGACAAACTCAAGTTAAAGGACGGTAGTTCTCTTTATTTTAAGGATTGGGGGGAAGGACAACCGGTAGTTTTCAGCCATGGCTGGCCGTTAACCGCAGATGCGTTTGAAGATCAGATGTTTTTCCTCGGGCAAAAAGGATTCCGGGTGATCGCTCACGACCGGCGTGGGCATGGTCGCTCATCACAATCCTGGGAAGGCAATCATATGGATCAATATGCTGACGATCTGGAGGAATTGACTGCGCATTTAAATCTCAAAGATGCGATTCATGTCGGTCATTCCACTGGCGGAGGTGAAGTGGCGCGTTACATTGGCCGCCACGGTACTAGCCGAGTGGCAAAAGCCGTACTGATTAGCGCAGTGCCGCCGATCATGGTGAAAACGGATTTCAACCCTGATGGCGTACCCATTGATGTGTTTGATGGAATTCGTGAAGGTGTGCGCGTCAACCGGGCAGATTTTTTCAAAGAGCTGACCATGGCGTTTTATGGCTATAACCGTCCTGGGGCGAAAATCTCGGAAGGCGTCAGGGAGAGTTTTGTTGAACAGGGGATGCAGGGGGGAATTAAGGCGCTCTACGATTGTATTAAAGCGTTTTCTGAAACCGACCTGCGAGAAGACCTGAAGAAAATGACTATTCCAACGCTAGTTATTCATGGCGATGATGACCAGATTGTCCCGTTTGAAACCTGCGGTAAAGTCACGGCGGCAACGTTGCCGGATTCGACATTCAAAGTATACCAGGGTGGATCGCACGGCATTTGTACCACCGAGAAAGACCGGGTAAATGCAGATTTACTGGAGTTCTTGAAAGGGTAACCTTCAGGCGGGTGAACCCTGCGTCACCCGCCAATTTAACAACCTCATTTCCTGGCAACCGGCAACATAATCTCTTTTAAGATTTCGTAGCGCTGTTGCGGGGAAAGCCAAATCAAACCTAACAATTTTTGCGCCCGGCCTTCGCGCTCAAAGTGGTCTTTCAACTGCATTAAAAAGCGTTTCGTGGTGTTCATAATGACCTCCGTATTTGATACGCAAATCATATGGTGGAAAATACGGAACTAATAGTGAACTGATTATTTTTTGTCTTCAGTGTTTATGGCCGTTTAATCCTCTAATACCCAACGGCATCCAGACGGAACTGTTTTGCACAGTTGCCTGAATTTCTTTGTGGGGCGAATGACCCTTCATTTATCGGGCTGTTAATTTTCCCGGCATCCAGCGAGATTTGCATTTCTGTCAGATAAGCCGGATTACCGTTACAGGTCAGTTTGACCGCTTTCACCGCTTCACTTCCCCAGCTTTTTTCCAGCGCTTTATTGAACGCTTTACGGGTGACGTCTTTACCGTAATTTTCCGCAAGGAAGGTGCCAAATGCACTCTGTTTAAACTCGTTATTCAGACGAACCATGGTGCCGAAGTAGGCGTTGGGATTAAAACCAAAGCACGCGCCGTGTTTAGCGAATTCATAGCGCTCAAGGCAAGACTGGCCGCCAGCACCGGGCATCACGCCTGCGAGTTTGCTGGCGATGTCTGCGGATAACTCAGGCGCAGGTGCCTGGCATTTTTGCGAACCGCGAGCTTCCGCCATGTTTGGCACCGGGCGGGTTGAGCAGCCGTAACGCATCCAGCGTTTTTCATCCACACCGCGTGAGGCTACAGATTTCGGCAATCCAGGCCACAGCCCGTGGACCGTCAAAAATGCACGTTTGTCGTCCTGTTCCTGCTGGGTTTTACATTCAGCAGGTTCGTTGCGATTGCGCTCGTGCATGCTCTGACAAAAACCGGTTTGCCAGGAAAGGGCCAGCACGTAGCGCTCGAAATCGCCATATTGTTTGGGTTGCAGATCTTCTGCCAGGGCGGCGGAGTGAGTGGCGCAAGCGAGGGTTAACAGGGCGGTCTGGTAAAGGAATTTCATGCCTTTCTCATTCAGTTAGATGATAATTCCTTATTTAATCATAAAAAAAGCGCCTCAGAGAGACGCTTTGTCCGCAATATGAAAGCCGTTAACTCCACAGCGCCAGAATCGGCCAGCCGACACATAGCAACATGGTGATATAAATCACGCCGAAAATCGCACCCAGGCGCCAGTAGTCTTTCGACTTCACATAGCCGCAGCCGTAAATAATCACGCCAGGGCCGGTGGCGTAAGGTGTCAGGCAGCCCATGATACCAATCGACAGCACCAGCAAAATACACAAGTGTTCCATTGGCACGCCGGGAATTCCTTTACCCACCGCCAGAATCACCGGCAGCATAGTCGCGGTGTGCGCCGACAGGCTGGCAAACAGGTAATGCGCGAAGTAGAACACCAATACCAGCACGATAACCGTAGTATTGGCGGAGAAACCCTCCAGATGGCTACTCATGGTATTGGCGAACCAGTCGATAAAACCGGAACGGGTCAGGCCGCTTGCCATCACTACCAGAGTTGCCAGGTTAACTAAGGTGTTCCACGCACTGTTATATTTGGTGATGTCTTTCCACGGCACCACGTGCAGCGCCAGCATCAGCGATACCGCCAGCAAACCTACCGCTGTTGCATCAATCACCTCGCCGCCAAACACCCACAACCCCAGGCTTAACAGCACCAGGCCAATCAGGGTGATCTCTTTGCGGCTGAGTTTGCCCATCTCTTGCAGCGCGTCTTTCGCCCAGCCGGAGACTTCCTCGCTGTGGGTGATTTCAGGTTTATAGAGGACGTAAGACAGCCATGGCGCGACGATCAGCAGAATAATGCCCACCGGCAGGAAGCTCAAAAACCACTGCATCCAGCTAATTTGAATACCGGCAATTTTGCTGACGAACTCAAGGCCGAGCACGTTGGGAGCCGCACCGGTGATGAACATCGACGAACTGAGGCTGGTACTGATCACCATCATCCACATCAGGTAGCTACCGATGCGGCGCGAAGAAGGGTCGTTAGGGAATGACTGGAATAATGGCGGCAGGTTTTTGATTACCGGGAACACGGTGCCGCCGGTACGGGCGGTGTTTGACGGGGTAAATGGTGCCAGCAGAATATCAATAATCACGATGGCGTAGCCGAGAGTCAGCGTGCGCTTGCCCATGAATTTCACCATAATCAGCGCGATACGGCGACCCAGGCCGGTGACTTCATAGCCCAGCGCGAAGATAAACGCGCCGAATACCAGCCAGACGGTGGTACTGGAAAAACCTGCCAGCCCCCATTTCAACGCTTGCTTACCGGCGTCAAAAGCCGGGTCGGCTAACTCTTTGGCGTCAAACAGCAGGTAATCGCTGCCGATCACGCAAATTGTCACGGCGATAAAGCTGATCGCGGTCGCCGGGATCGGTTCGAGGATCATGCCGACGATCATCGCGACAAATACCGCAAAGTAATGCCATGCCTGCGGAGGCATGCCATCGGGCACTGGAATGAGCAGCATGATGGCCATGACGACCAGCGGTGCCAGCAACTTCCATATTTTATCTTTTGAAACAGACATAACTGATTCTCCAGTAAGGATTATTCCGATTGATGCTAAGGGTGATATTGCGAAATTTGGGCTAACAACCAGGTGATAATCAGCAGGTCGGCGCTACCGCCGGGGCTGAGGTTGCGTGCAATACAGGCGTGGTCGAACTCTTGCAGATGGCGAAGATCTGCGGGCTTACGGATACCGCCGTTAGCGAGCAAGGTGCGGGCGTATTCCTGCAACCAGCTCAGTCCAGCCATACCGCCGCGAGAGGCCACATTGGTATCGCCGTTGTGTGCCATCAGCAGCAGTAAAGTGTCGAGCAGCGCCAGTTCCGGATCGGTTGCCTGCGTAAGAAGCGCGTGGTAATGCGGCAGCGCCATATTTATCACCAACGGATAACCCGCTTCGGCTTCACCGCGCGCACCGGTTAAGCCGAGTAGCCGGAAAAGCCGTTGCCCGGCGGTTTGCTGGTGGTTGTTGTGGTGCAATTCCCGCTCGGTTATCCCATGGCAAAAAGCGGCTACGGTCTGGCAAATTGCCATCGGCGTAACGGCGCGTTGTTGCTGATGCAGGCGACCAATCGCGGCGCACAGTAAGCCGAGTGAAAAAATGCTGCCTTTATGGGTGTTAACACCTTCTGTTGCGCGAAACATTGCGGCTTCACAGGCGATGCCGATAGGGCGTAAATTTTGCAGAACCTCGCATTCAGGCAATGCTGCGGTGCTGGCACCCAGTTGAATGAAGCGCGGGAAATACGGGCGCATCGCCGCCGCACTTTGCTGAAAATCCTCCAGCGCCATATCTTTATGCGCGCCACAGTTATTGCGGTCGACCAGGCCTGGTTTGGGCGTTAAGTTCACCTCTGCGAGTAACGCGCGGAAAGCCAGTTCGCTGTAATGCGCAACAATCGTTTCCGACACTTCAGCGCGGGGCTGCGTCATCTGCATCATTGAGCAGCGTCTCCATACGAGCGAGCAGTTCAGCAAGCGGATGCGCTTGTTCACGGGCGCAAACAGCGGCGGTTTGTTCGCACAACAGGCAGCGGCGGGCGGGGAGCGAAAAGTCACGGCGCGAGAGAATTTGCCCTTGCGGTGTCAGCACGTCGAAGTCCCACAGGCGGCCAAGAGGATGGTTTTGCTCAAGCTCAATGGCGGCTTGTTTCACCGCGGCAGGCTGGGCGGCGATTGCCAGCAGAGCTTCCGGGCCAGTCGCCAGCGCCAGGCAGCTCTGTTTTTTGATTTCCCAGCCTGAGCGTTCTGCTAACTGGCGAAACGTCCGGAGGCCGTGGTTAAAAATACGCCGCGTCAGTTCGCTGTCTTTGACTGAACCAGGGGCGACAACGGTGAAAGAAACCAGGGTGACGGCGTGGCGTGCCAGCCACTCCTGTTGCCTTTTTTGGCGCGCATCCCGGCTGGCAAGTAGCTCTGGCACAGTGACTTTGGCGTGCGTCGCAGATGAGAGATACATCGGCATGATTTACCCCTTCACCTGATGCACAACATCAATCACCGAGCCATCGCGGTAACGCACCACGGCGATTACGCGGTCGGTAAATTCAATCGCTTTGGGGAAGCCGGTGAGGATTTGCGCCCGCTCGCGCAACCACTCGATGGTGACGATTTTCATGCCGGCTTCTTTCAGGCGTTCTGCCAGTTCAGGGCGCGCAGGGTTGACGGCAATACCGTGATCGGTAACCAGAATATCGACGCTGGAACCCGGTGTGATACAGGTCAGGACGTTATCGACCAGCGTAGGGATTCGGCCACGCACCAGCGGGGCGACAATAATGGAAAGGGCGGCGGCAACGGCGGTATCGCAATGCCCGCCGGAAGCGCCGCGCAACACGCCGTCGGAACCGGTCAGCACATTGACGTTAAATTGGGTATCGACTTCCAGCGCGCTCAACACCACCACATCCAGGCGGTCGACTGATGCGCCTTTCGAGCCCCAGTTGGCGTACTGATTGGCGCTGATTTCAATGTGATTAGGGTTACGAGCCAGCGATTCGGCGGCGGTGCGGTCAAAACTCTGCACATCGAGCAGTTTTTTAATCAGCCCCTTTTCATGCAGATCGACAATCGTTGCGGTGATGCCACCAAGGGCAAAGCCTGCATGAATGTTGCGGCTGCGCATTTTGTCTTCCAGAAAACGGGTCACCGCCAGTGAAGCGCCCCCGGTCCCGGTTTGCAGGGAAAAACCTTCTTTGAAGTAGCCGGAATTGACGACAACATCTGCCGCAGTACGCGCGATGAGCAATTCACGCGGGTTGGAGGTCATGCGTGTGGCATCGGCACCGATTTTGTCGGCATCGCCCACTTGCTCAACCTGTACGATCAAATCGACCTGATCCTGCATGATACTGGCGGGGTTGTGCGGGTAGGGTAGCAGCGCTTCGCTTAGCAACACCACCTGACGGGCGTTTTCGGCATCGACTTTGGCGTAGCCCAGCGAACCGCAGCAGGCTTTGCCGGTGTAGCCATTAGCATTGCCGAATTCATCGCACGATGGAACGCCAAGGAAAGCGACATCGATTTTTAGCTCGCCGCTTTTCACCAGTTGTACACGTCCGCCATGGGAGTGGATTTGCACCGGTTCTGCCAGCAGGCCACGTGAGATTTCTTCTGCCAGCGGGCCGCGCAAACCAGAGGTGTAAATACGCGTCACCACGTTATTGCGGATATGCTCGATTAATGGCGCATGGCAATCGCTCAGTGAACTTGAGGCCAGCGTCAGGTTTTTAAAGCCCATGCTGGCGATGGTCGCCATTACGCTGTTCAGCGTCAGGTCACCGCCACGAAACGCGTGGTGGAAGGAAATCGTCATACCGTCGTGCAGGCCTGAGCGGCGAATCGCCTCTTCCAGCGAATTACACAGCTTTTTGGTGCGCGGTTTTTGCGCCTGCAAATTCAGTTTCGAGACATTCTTATAAGCCGGTAAATCGCTTTCACTGCGGCGACTCCAGGCGGAAATACGTTCTTGTTTCTGCGTCATTTTTTTGCCTTATTCTTCACGAATGCCGGAAAGTGCGGCGCGAGATAACACCAGACGAGCACGTTCGATAACCGGGCTGTCGACCATTTTTCCGTTCAGTGACACCACGCCACGGCCTTCACGGGCGGAGGCTTCGGCGGCTTCCACCACTGCGTTGGCGTGATCGACTTCTTTTTGCGTCGGGGCGTAGAGGTTGTGTAACAGCTCAATCTGGCGCGGGTTGATCAGCGATTTGCCGTCGAAACCCAGTTGTTTGATATGCGCCGCTTCGTGCAAAAATCCGGCTTCGTTATTGGCATCGGAATAGACGGTGTCGAAGGCCTGAATCCCCGCCGCGCGGGCGGCTTGCAGAATGGAACAACGGGCAAATAACAGTTCGATACCTTCGGGGGAACGTTCGGTGCGCAGGTTGCGCACATAATCTTCCGCACCCAGCGCGATACCAATCAAGCGTGTGGATGAATGGGCAATTGCCACTGCCTGAGTGATGCCTTGCGGGGATTCAATGGCGGCCAGAATTCCGGTGCTACCGGGTTCGCGGCCACATGCGGCTTCAATGCGCGCGATTTCACTTTCGGTATCAATGACGTCTTGTGCGGTGTCGGTTTTTGGCAGGCGCACAATGTCGGCACCGCCGCGCACCACGGCTTCCAGGTCGGCCACGCCATATTCGGAATCAAGTGGATTCACGCGCACGATGGTTTCCACATCCTGATACAGCGGATGTTGCAATGCGTGGAAAACCAGACGGCGGGCGGCGTCTTTTTCGCGCAGGATAACTGAGTCTTCCAGATCGAACATCAGCGCATCGGCCTGATAAATAAAGGCGTTGCTGACCATCGCCGCATTGGCACCCGGCACAAATAACATGCTGCGGCGGGTGCGGTTCTTTTGTTCCGGCGTCATAGGTTTTTCTCCCATGGCAGGGCGGTGATATCGCTTGCGCGAACCAGCAGGGTTTCCAGACGGGCGCGCAGAATGCAGTCCAGCGCGCCTTTGTCGTCAAGAATCAGTTGCACGCCTTTAACCTGATGGCGAGCGAGGATCTCCAGCACCGTGGCGCGTATGGCTTCGCCAAACTGTTTTTCAACGTTGCTGCTGATTTGCAGGTCGATCTCTTGTGTATCGAGTGGTGCGATGCGGATCATCACATCGCCAGATTCCAGGGTGCCGGCAACGGCTGCATGAGTAATGTTCATTTTTCACCTGTTAATGTGGATTCCAGTTGCCCGCCCACGCTGTTTTGCGGGCGGGCAGCGAGCATGCGTTCTAAGTAGTCGCGAGTGACTTCGGGAACCAGAATGTCGATGGCGGCAAAGTCTTTTTTCACCAGTAGCTTGCGTACCCACGAGGCGGAAATCGCCATGCCGTGATATTGCAGACGTTCAATTTCCACCAGTTCAATCGGCGGAGCGGGGAGCGATGGAGTTTCCAGCCAGTGGCGCATGTCTTTGTTGTAGGTGGCGGTGACTTCGCAATACGGTTCGGTACCGACGAAACGGTGGGTAATACCGAGTGCTGGGGCCAGATACTGACGGAAAATTTTCAGGTCGATTTCGGTGTGGCAATGGTTGAGCACGCCCTGTTCTTTGATGAAGTAACAAGGGAATGTCGCGCGGGAAATGATGTACTCTGAGCCGCGATGGACGGTGAGTTTTTTAATTTCGGCGGTGCCGGAACGCACCAGCGCCAGACGGTCTTCGTACGGGAAGCGCGAGGTATCCTCTTTAACCAGGAAAACATGCAGCCAGTCGCACTGTTCTGCGGCTTTCTGAATTAAATAACGATGGCCGTGAGTAAAGGGATTGGCATTCATCACGATGCAGCCAATTTTGCTGCCAGCCTGGCGCAGTGTGGTTAAATAACTGGCGTAACGTTGCAGGCGTGTGGCGCTATTTTCCATCAGTACCATCATGCCTGGCACGCTGGTGATGGTGTAAAAACCACATTGCTTAAATAACGCTTCGTTCTGTGTTTTGGTGTAGATAAACAGGTGTGGGCATTGCCGTTCGTAGGCGAGATTAATTAATTCTGTTGCCAGGGTGAGCGCCAGCCCTTCACCGCGAACAGATTCGTCGATTGCCACGCATTTAATTATATTTCCAGCAATGCCTCCGCAGGCGATGAGTTTATCGTCGCGAGTGACCGTAATAAAGACTTCTACCGTCGTATCAATGCTCAGGTCATTTTCACGCAGGAAGTGCGTGATAGCGGACATTTTTATATTTTCGGCGCGTTTAACCTGGGCGAACACGGTATTGCCAAACATGAGTGGTGACTTCCTTGTTTGAGTATATTTGTTGCAACTTATAACGTTTTATTTTCAATTGAGCTTTTCAGCATTTTTGCTGCTGTGGGGAAGATCGTAAGGGGTATTTGTTCGCCAGGTTTTGAACTGTTTCACAAAGGGTTACCTGATTTAAATAGACTTAATGGTTTTTATTTATTTAATTAATTTCTTCGCAAGTTGTGACGTGGTTTTTATTTGTTTAATTGATTTAATGTTCTGAATCTGTGACGATCGATTTTATTAATTTCGCGGTTTTAGAAACAATTTCATTACATTTGTCGAACGCCAGAAAAAGGAAAATCAATGCCGGGAACAGAAAAGATTGGCGTATTGCGATTTTTTCAAAAAATTGCTTTCCCATTAAGAATCTTTTTACTGCTGTTACTGGTATCGACTTTATTGATTGCTGCACTGGGCAAGTATTTAACAGCAAGTTTTGAAGATTATCTCCTCGAACATGTGCGCGATATGGCGATGAATCAGGCGCGGATTATCGCCTCGAACGACAGTCTTATTACGGCGGTCAAAAACAGAGACAGTGCACACCTCGCCGTGATTGTTGGCAAATTATCCACCGGTTCTGATTTTGATTATGTCGTGATTGGCGACAGCCATTCCATTCGTCTTTTTCACCCGAATCCAGAAAAAATTGGCTACCCGATGCAGTGGACCAAGCCTGGTGCGCTGGAAAAAGGTGAGAGCTACTTTATTACTGGCGAAGGTTCGATTGGCATGGCGATGCGCGCCAAGACGCCAATCTTTGACGAGCACGGCAAAGTGATTGGTGTGGTGTCGCTCGGTTATCTGGTCAGTAAAATTGATAGCTGGCGTCTGGATTTCCTGCTGCCGCTCGCCGGTGTTTTTGTGGTTATCCTGATTGTTCTGATGCTGCTCTCCTGGTTGTTTTCTTCCCATATCCGCAGGCAGATGCTGGGGATGGAGCCACGCCAGATTGCGCGCGTGGTGCGCCAACAAGAGGCGCTGTTTGGCTCGGTATTTGAAGGCTTGATCGCCGTCGATAGCGATGGGCTTATCACGGCGATTAATCGCAATGCCCGTAAAATGCTCGGGTTGCGTTCACCAGGCCGCCAGTGGCTGGGGAAACCAATATCTGATGTGGTGCATCCGGCGAGTTTTTTCACTGAAAAGATTGCCGAAGCACGCCAGGACGTGATTTGTACTTTTAACGGGTTAAGTGTGATTGCCAATCGCGGGGTAATTCATTCCGGCCATGCGGCACCCGCAGGCGCGATTGTCAGCTTCCGCAGCAAAGACGAAATCAGCACGCTGAATGCGCAGCTCACCCAAATTAAACAGTATGTGGAGAGCCTGCGAACGCTGCGTCATGAACATTTAAACTGGATGTCGACGCTCAGCGGCCTGCTGCAAATGAAGGAATATGACCGGGTGCTTGAGATGGTGAAAGGGGAGTCTCAGGCGCAGCAAGAGCTTATCGATTATCTGCGCAGTGAGATAAATGACCGCCAGGTGGCTGGCCTGTTGTTTGGTAAGTCTCAGCGGGCGCGTGAACTGGGGCTGGTATTAAATATTGTGCCTGGCAGCCAGTTATCGGCGCTTCCGGAAGGGCTGGATAGCACTGAATTTTCGGCTATTGTCGGCAATTTACTGGATAACGCTTTTGATGCCAGCCTGAAAAATTCACGCAGCAATAACATTGTCGAACTCTATCTGAGCAATGAAGGATCGGAGGTGATAATTGAAGTGGCCGACCAGGGCTGTGGCGTGCCCGAGACGTTACGTGAAGCTATTTTTGAGCAAGGTGTCAGCACCAAAACTGATAACAAGGACGCACACGGCATTGGGTTATATCTGATAGTCAGTTATGTCAGTCGCTGTGGCGGGGTAATTACGCTGGAAGACAACCAACCCAGCGGTTCTTTATTTTCTGTTTTTATACCGAAAGTGAAAAAGAGCAATGACGCAACCTATTACGATTCTGATTGTTGAAGACGAAACAGCGCTGGCGGAAATGCATGCGGAGTTTATTCGTCAAATGCCCCATTGCGGGCAAGTGTGGCTGGCGGGGAATCTGGCGCAAACCAGAATGATGATTGAGCGATTTAAGCCTGATTTGATTTTGCTGGATAACTATTTGCCCGATGGCCGCGGAATTACGCTTCTGCAAGAACTGGCTCAGGCGCGCTTCCCTGGCGGAGTGGTCTTTACGACGGCTGCAAGTGATATGGATACCGTATCCGATGCGGTGCGCGGCGGGGTGTTTGATTATCTGGTTAAGCCTATTGCCTACGAACGCCTTGAGCAAACACTGGAGCGCTATCAGCAGCGAATGCAGATGCTGGCGAACAGTGCCAGTGCCAGCCAGCGGCAGATTGACGATATGTTCAATGCCTATGCGCGCGGGGAGCAAAAAGAGGTGTTGCCGGTGGGGATTGATGAGCTGACGCTGGAGAAAGTGCAGCTGCTGTTTACTGACCCGGAAGCTCGCCACACTGCGGAAACCGTGGCCGAAGCGTTAAAACTGAGCCGTACCACGGCGCGACGTTATCTGGAGTTTTGTGCCAGCCGCCAGCAAATTATGGCCGAAATAGTTTATGGCAAGGTAGGACGCCCACAGCGCACCTATCGGGCACTGTGAGCGAAGTGCTTTTAGCCGCCAACAACAACGGCAGCAGAAGGCACGAGGATTTCAGTGGCAATAATGACCACCACCAGACCTACCGCAATCGGTACTGAGGTACGTTTAACGACTTCAAATGGGGAAATTTTTGCCATACCTGCAACGGCCACAACCACGCCGGAAACCGGAGAAATGGTACGGCCCAGGTTGGATGCTTGCAGCATTGGGATCGCCAGATACGCAGGGTTGATGCCAGAGGAGTGAGCCAGTTTAGGGATCATCTCAACAAAGGCATAGAACGGGGCGTTACCTGAACCGGTAGTCATGGCAGCTAACATGGTGAGAACGACTAACACCAGCATCAGAATGATACTTGCCGAGCCAAACGAGGTGGCAATAGATATCAGGCTCTGGATAAAGCCGATGGTGCTGAGACCCTGGGCGAATACACCTGCCGCCACCAACAACATCACCACGTTGGCGAAGGCATCAGCCATACCGCGATAGCAAACCTCCAGCCCAGAGAAGACGTTCTGTGTGTTGAAACCACGGAAGAATTCAATGATTGCCGCAATCAGAATACAGATAACCAAAATGGTAATGATGTGTAGTTGTGGGCCCCATTTACCGTCGAAAATCAACACACCAATAATTGGCGTAAATGGCAGAATGGCATAGAAAGAAGGAGCAGTAGTCTGGATTTCGCTGACATCGAGCATTTCATGGCTGATGTTCTCTTTTTTATCCAGGTAGCGTTGCCAGAAGAAGTGGGCAATCGCCATGGCAATAATTGCGGCAATAGAAATTGGCACGGTAGTTTTAAAGGCAAAATCAACCAATGTCATTTCCGCAGCTTTCGCCGCCAGCACCACATCGCCAGAGGTTGGAGAGAGAATGATTGCAGCAGGGGAGGCACAAATTGCCGCCGCAGCGCCACGGCTAATCCCGACGTTCACCATTACCGGGAACAATGTTGCCATCAGCAATACACCCAGGCCAGTCGCAGAAGAGACCGCCAGTGACATCAGACAAGCCACGAAATACGCAGCGATCATCAGAATGTAAGGTGAGTTAATTAATTTCAATGGTTTTGATGCGAGCTTAACGACCATGTCGTTAGCACCAATATGGGTCATATATGCGGCAAAACCACACAGCATCATGATCATCATGCCGAGATCGCCACCACGGCTCATCAGCAAGATTTTGACATATTCGACAATATCGGTTGCGGTGTAACCGGTACTTTCAGCACTGGCAGGTAAAACTTTGTGGCCCATTAAGGCACTAATAATCAGTAATATTAAACCACCGACAAATAATACGCCGGTCGCGGAGTAGCCTTTGATGATGTAGCGAGCTACACCAACAATCACTATCACCCCAATAAGTAATTCAATCGTAGTTAGCATTAAAGCCCCCTGTTGCGTTTGGTCGTCGGCATCTGTTGGCCGTACCTGAACGTAACGCCATGCCAGAAAAATAAAAAATAACGGCTTTAAAGCCGTCTGCGAAAGCGGTGTCAATCTGCCTGAATCACAGGCGACGAGTTCTGATAAGCATCAAAATTTAGCGAGCTTGATTCCACTGCCATGGTGCTTTTGTTGGCCGAGCTGCAATTATGACATTTACTTATTGATATGCGTTATCTATTTGTCGAAGCAATTGTTCTATTAATAACCGATAACCAGGCCCGTGTTTTCGGATTTTACCCGCAGCTTATTTAGCTGTAGTTAACATAAAATTTGTTAAATTAGCTATTGAGTTTTGATGCGGAAATTAACGTGGCTTTAACAAATAAACGAGTGATTCTTTTTATTATTCTGCTGGTTCCAATAAGGGAAGTACCAGCTGCAATGGCAAATCAAACTAGTCTGCTGGGCAATGCCTGGAATACATTGACTGATAACGTTTCACAGACGTGGAATGAACCACAACACTATGATTTGTTTATTCCGGCGATAACCTGGCATGCGCGCTTCGCATACGACGAGGAAAAAATAGAGAAATATAACGAACGACCATGGGGCCTTGGGTTCGGACAAACGCGATGGGATGACAGCGGGAACTGGCATGGCTTGTATTTGATGGTGTTTAAAGATTCCTTTAACAAATGGGAGCCAATTGGTGGTTACGGATGGGAGAAAACCTGGCGCCCGCTGACGGATGATAATTTCCACATAGGGCTAGGCTATACACTCGGTGTTACCGCTCGTGATAACTGGAACTACATTCCACTGCCGGTGATCCTGCCTTTGGCATCTGTAGGATATGGCCCGGCGACCTTCCAGATGACCTATATCCCTGGAACTTACAACAACGGTAACGTTTACTTCGCCTGGCTACGCTTCCAATTCTGAGCGGCGGTATATGCCAGAATCAATCCAAACCCATATGTTTTCTATCTATTGTTTGAAAATACGGGCTGCTGCACACTTTTTAAAAGAGGTAGCAATTTTTCTCACTTTTTAGCTAATCTGGGCTGGACAAAATCCATCACAATTGGTGTACTGGTGTTCGACACAGCATTTGTGTCGTTTTTCATGTAAAGGTAATTTAGATGTCTAAGATTAAAGGTAACGTTAAGTGGTTTAACGAGTCAAAAGGCTTTGGCTTCATTACTCCGGAAGATGGTAGCAAAGACGTGTTCGTACACTTCTCTGCAATCCAGAGCAATGGTTTCAAAACCCTGGCTGAAGGTCAGCGCGTTGAGTTTGAAATCACTAACGGTGCCAAAGGCCCATCTGCTGCAAACGTAATGCCTATCTAAGGCATTACCAGTAGAATATAAAAACCCGCTAAGGCGGGTTTTTTTTGCTTTAAATTCAGTAAAATAGATAAACTTTCACAAAGCTCACCACAATTAGCGTGCTTATCAGCACCGCAGTCCACTCAGCAACACGTTGTTTCGTCATTATTTGCCCCACGCTATTTTTCAAACAGAGTGGCAGACGAAAATTAAGCTAACCTTAACGTGCTACTAATTAGTGGCCGTATGCCAATGAAACTAACCAAAATGCGATGGCGGTCATCGTCAATGAACCGGCGAGGTTCAGTAGCATGTTTAATCCTGCCCATGCCAGACGCCCGTCCTGTAGCAGGAATACCACTTCAGCCGAAAAGGTTGAAAATGTCGTCAGGCCACCGCAAAAACCGGTGGTGATCAACAATTTCCACACTGGGTCGAGATGAGTCATTCTGGTGAACAAGGCCAGGCCGAGGCCGATAATAAATGCGCCTACCAGGTTAGCGACCAATGTTCCAACTGGAATAGCGGCATGCACCGGGTTGAATCTCATACTGAGCAACCAGCGCGCAACGCTGCCCGTCCCGCCGCCAATAAACACGGCTAATAGCATCTGTAACACGATGTTTTCCTGTTCGATCTAATGCGCAAGAGAATGAGTGTAACGTCAGTACGGGACGTTTCACACCGGGTATACTGAAAATATTCGCGACCTTTTGGGAAACCACAATGAAAGTTGCCGTAGGGCAGTTTGCAGTGAGTAAAGACTGGCAGGAGAACGTACAAACCTGTCTTGGGTTTATGGCTCAGGCCAAAGGCGCGGGAGCACAATTGCTGGTGTTGCCCGAGGCGGTGCTGGCACGAGATGACAACGACCCCGATTTGTCGGTCAAATCGGCACAAACGATGAACGAAGCGTTTATTGAGCAGCTTTGTGAGCAAAGCCGTGATGACCAACTCACCACAATCCTGACACTGCACATCAAAACCACGCCTGGGCGAGCGGCCAATACTTTGCTGGCGATTCGCGGTGGTGAGGTGATAGCCCGTTATAAGAAGCTTCATCTTTACGATGCGTTTAACGTGCAAGAATCCCGGCTGGTTGATGCGGGAGAAAGTTTGCCGCCAGTGATTGAGATCGCTGGCTTTAAAGTAGGCTTAATGACCTGTTACGATGTACGCTTTCCAGAGATGGCTTTAAGTCTGGCATTAGCGGGGGCGGAAGTGTTAGTTCTGCCAGCTGCCTGGTTGCGTGGCCCAAACAAAGAAATGCACTGGTCCACTCTTCTTGCCGCTCGAGCGCTTGATACTACTTGCTATGTTGTTGCTGCTGGTGAGTGTGGTAATAAAAACATTGGCCACAGCCAGGTTGTTGATCCGCTTGGCGTTGTGATTGCGGCTGCAAATCTGCAGCCGACGTTGATATATGCTGAACTGGAAAGGCAGCATCTTGCCAATGTGCGAGCCATGTTACCGGTGTTGAAAAACCGACGTTTTGCTTATCCACAACTGCTGTGATTATTTTTTGACCAGCTCTTGATTCAACTTGTTACAGGTTGCTATTGTATAGCACGAGAAAATGACCGTTAATTGTCTCAGTGTATGATTCGCCGTATTCACGGCATGCATGATTAAAGAAGGTTGCTATGGGTGAGATTAGTATTACTAAGTTGTTGGTGGTTGGTGCGCTGATTGTTTTGTTATTTGGCACCAAGAAGTTGCGTACACTCGGTGGCGACCTCGGCGCGGCAATCAAAGGCTTCAAGAAAGCCATGAATGAAGACGAGACCGGCGCGAAGTCTGCCAACAATACAGATGCAGCAGCGGACCGTATTACGCACAAAGACTGAGCAAGACTCAGCTTTCACGGACAGATATAAAAAAACCGGCCTTTTATGAGCCGGTTTTTTTGTCATCTGCAAATCATAAGTAACGATTTGTTACATCGTTATTTGACTTCCATGCCTTTAGCCTGCAGGTCTGCATGGTAAGAAGAACGTACAAATGGGCCGCAAGCTGCATGGGTAAAGCCCATCGCCAGCGCTTCCGCTTTCATCTCTTCGAACTCATCCGGGCTAACATAACGCTGCACAGGTAAGTGATGGCGGCTTGGCTGCAAATATTGACCAAGGGTCAACATCGTGACGCCGTGACGACGGAGATCGCGCATCACTTCCACAATCTCTTCATTCGTTTCGCCTAAACCTACCATTAATCCAGATTTAGTTGGGATATCCGGGTGCGCTTCTTTAAAACGCTCAAGCAGTTTCAGAGACCAGTTGTAGTCAGCACCAGGGCGTACTTTACGATAAATACGCGGTACGTTTTCCAGGTTGTGGTTGAACACATCTGGTGGTGTGGCGGTGAGGATCTCTAACGCTTTGTCCATGCGTCCGCGGAAATCCGGTACCAACGTTTCAATTTTGATCGTTGGGTTTTTCTCGCGAATTGCACTGATGCAATCGGCGAAATGCTGGGCACCTCCATCGCGCAGGTCATCACGGTCTACAGACGTGATAACTACATAGCGCAACGCCATGTCAGCAATGGTTTGGGCAAGTTTAGCGGGTTCGTTGGCGTCTGGCGCGACAGGGCGGCCATGAGCAACATCGCAGAACGGGCAGCGGCGTGTACAAATTGCGCCCAGGATCATAAAGGTTGCCGTTCCGTGGTTGAAACATTCTGCCAGGTTAGGACAGGAAGCTTCTTCACACACCGAGTGCAGACCATTTTTACGCATTGCCGCTTTGATACCCTGAATTCGGGTCGAATCAGATGGAAGTTTGATCTTCATCCATTCTGGTTTTCTTAACAGCTCCTGGCGCTCGGTCACCACGTTTTTAACCGGGATCAGAGCCATTTTATCGGCGTCGCGGTACTTGACGCCGCGTTCCATTACAATGGGTTTACTCATATCGTACGTGTTCCAGTTGCTGAAAAAAAATCAGGCTAATCGAGTGTTTTATTTATCAACTATTTTTTAATAGCGCGCGCAGTATACCATCACTGGGGGGAATAAATCAGCCTGGCAGAGCAGTAAATGGGGAAAGAATTGTAAATGGTTTGTTGGATTGTGCGCTTTTTTACGTTAACAATTGGCAAGCTGACCCCGCAGCGAAAGCCGCGAGGCCGGGATGTCTACACTTTCTCAAATTCGTGAATGATCGCGTCGATGACTTCTTGCAGTATTGCATCGCGCGAGCTGAGTTTGTTGAAGTGCATGGTAGTGCCCAGAGGAATGGCCGATAATCTCTCACATTCAACCGTTTTAAGTCCGAATTGGTGAGAAAACATTTCAAATATTTTGTATGGCATAAAGCCAATGAGATCGCTGGTGCTGAGCATTGAAACGATGGCTAAGAGGTTATAGCTGCTAAATGTGATTTGGCGGTTTGGTAAGAGCTCATTAATCAGTTGGCGAGTATCGGCCAACAACTCTTCCTGCATAATCAAAAATGTATAATTGATTCCGTGAATATCATTGGCGGAGAAAATTGATTCTGCATTAGGGTGATCGTGGCGACATACCGCAACCAGGCGGTCATCAAACAATTTGTGGCTATTGATTCCGGGGCCATGATGGTGACGATTATCGATAGCAATATCAGCCTGAAATTGTGATAACTGGCGTTCTGCCACTGGCACATTGCGAACAGATAATTTCGGATTCACTTTCTGAATGGCCGAATAGATTCGTGGCATCAATAGTGCGCCTGATGTGGGTGAGCACGCGACGGTGATAATGCGCTCTTTTTCGTAATTATTGTTGATATCTAAGGCGCACAGGATCGATTCAAATCCCTGGCTAATATATTCATGCAAATGTGCAGCATAGGCTGTAGGTGTGACACCTTGCCCCTTACGGATAAACAGTGGGTCAGGGAATGTTGACCTCAATTTTTGGATGGATTGACTGATAGCCGAAGGTGTTAAATTTAACACTTTAGCTGCATTGACGATCCCTTTATGAATGTAGACTGCTTCGAAAATTGTTAATAAATTAAGATCAATATTTCGTAATGCTTTGAAAGTTGGGTGATGATTTTTTTCATATCTGTCCATGAAATGTTTCTCTTTGGTGAACTAACTCTTAATTCCATTCAGATTATATTATTTAAATAATTATGCATTAATGACAGTGATGTATTAGGTGTGAACCATATTAAAAATTAATTATAAATGGAATTATACATTTACCAAATCAATGTCTTAAGTGATTGCTGTTATATATTAATGGTCGATATATTTATATATGAATATAAAAGGTAAGGTGGTTATTTAGTCAGGGGAAGTTATACAAAACTAATCATAAAGTAAAGCGATGCTGAATAATGTCACAGTGAAAACTGCACCGGTTTAAGATGCAGTCGTCATAATAATTAATATCATACAGTTAGATATTTAACTGGTGGATTATTGAGCAGGGCAATAAAGTTATTGATCAGCAATGGTTGAACATCTTCCAGTGATGCTCCTGGACGTAATGAACTCACTTGGGTCATTTCAAGACCAGCGTAACCACATGGATTGATTCGTAAAAAAGGACTCAGATCCATATCAATATTCAATGCTAACCCGTGGAAAGAGCATCCTTTGCGGATGCGTAGACCCAGCGAGCAAATCTTACGCCCATCAACATAGACGCCAGGCGCATCGGCGCGAGGATAGGCTTCTATTCCCAATTCTGCGAGTGTGTTAACTACCGTTTGCTCAAGGATAGTGACCAGTTCCCGCACGCCCAGTTTGCGGCGTTTCAAATTAAGCAGCACATACATCACTTGCTGCCCTGGCCCGTGATACGTCACCTGGCCACCGCGATCACTTTGGATGACAGGGATATCTCCGGGAACCAGTACATGTTCCGCTTTCCCTGCCTGGCCTTGTGTAAATACGCGCTCGTGTTCTACCAGCCAAATTTCATCGGCGGTGGTTTCATCACGGGTATTGGTAAAGTCATGCATCGCCTGTGAGATAGGCTCGTAGGGCTGTAGGCCTAGTTGGCGGATTTGAATAGTATCTTGAGACAAAACATCGTCTCCGGCAGGTTAGAAAGTTGTGGGAGTATATCACAGCGGGAAAAGCAGTACCCGGCCAGCAGGCCGGGTGGCAAATCACAATACCATACGAACGATTTCAATATTACCCAGTTCTGCGTACAGCGTTTCAACTTGCTCAATGTGGGTCGCATTAATGGTAATCGAGACAGAATGGTAATTACCTTTGCTGCTCGGTTTAACCTGCGGGGTGTAGTCACCAGGTGCGTGGCGCTGCACCACCTCAACGACCAAATCAACCAGCTCAGGTTTCGCCAGACCCATTACTTTGTAAGTAAATGAAGTCGGGAATTCGAGCAATTCTTTCAGATTGGTTTTCATGGTAGCTCCAGCGTTACGGCATTAAAAATGATAACTCCCGCCAGCAGGGGCGGGAGTTGCTTTGATTCATAGTATATGGGGATGACTTCTACACTTTCAAGTGTTCAATTATTAACCAAACCAATGGTGGAACATCAGTTTGATGTAATCAATGATTCGACTGAAGAAGTTACCTTCCGGCATTTCCTGAAGTACGACCAGCGGACGCTGTTCGATAGTCTTGCCATCCAGTTGGAAATTGATGGTTCCGACAACCTGGTTCTTTTGCAGCGGCGCGTGCAGTTCGGTGGTGTTCAGCACATAACTGGCTTTCAGGTCTTTCATACGGCCACGTGGGATTGTCAGATAGACGTCTTTATCAACCCCTAACGATGCACGGTCGTTATCGCCGAACCAGGCAGGTTCTGAGGCAAACTCTTTGCCGGCTTTCAATGGAGAAACTGTCTCAAAGAAGCGGAAACCCCAGGTCAGCAGTTTCTTGCTTTCTGTTTCGCGACCTTTGTAGGTGCGCCCACCGAGCACTGCCGAAATCAGGCGCATCTGGCCTTCGGTGGCAGAAGCGACCAGATTATAACCCGCAGCATCAGTATGACCGGTTTTGATGCCGTCAACTTGCAGGCTGGTATCCCACAGTAAACCGTTACGGTTAGTCTGGCGGATATTATTGAAGGTGAACTCTTTTTCTTTGTAGATAGCGTATTCGTTTGGTACGTCACGAATCAGTGCCTGGCCGATCAACGCCATATCACGCGCAGAGCTGTACTGACCTTCAGCATCGAGGCCGTGTACTGTCCCGAAATGGGTGTTTTTCAGGCCAAGAGCAGAAACATAGCTGTTCATCAGACCGACGAACGATTCCTGGCTACCCGCCACGAAATCAGCCATTGCCACGGAAGCATCGTTACCGGATTGCAGGTTGATACCGCGAATCAGTTTGGAAACGGGAACTTGCATGCCTGGTTTCAGGAACATCAATGATGAGCCTTTAAATACCGGGTTACCGGTTGCCCATGCATCTTGTCCAACGGTCACAATGGAGCTTTCGTTAAATTTACCGGCTTTCATCGCCTGACCGATGACGTAGCTGGTCATCATTTTGGTCAAACTAGCAGGATCACGGCGCGCGTCAGCATTGGATTCTGCGAGGACTTTGCCTGAGTTGTAATCGATCAGGATGTACGCTTCAGCATCAATCTGCGGCACGCCCGGGATCATGGTTTTAATGTTCAGGTCGTCAGCGTGTGCAACAGCCATCCCCGAAAGAGTGAGGGCAGTTGTTAGCGCCAGGCGTTTAACAAAACGAAAAGAAGGGGCTGTATTCATGATTAGAACAACGACATCCATGATAGGAATAAAAAAAGTGCCTTACTATAGCAAAAGCGATTTTTGCTGGCATCCGTCTTTGCGCATCATTTGTTAATGGAATTTACACTAACTGACGCACAGCGGATGCCAGACATAATCACTTACATAGCGGGTGCGTTAGTGATGAAAGATTGTTGTTGGGCTTCGCTCATCAGGCGTTGTTGCAGTGCGGCAGCTTCGCCTTTGCTATTAAATGGCCCAAGTTGTACACGGAACATCGCCCCATTACTGGAAACCTTACCCGGTACGCCAAACTGCTGGCTAAGTTTTTGCTGCCATTGGTTAGCACGAGTCTGGTCACTGACCGCACCCACCTGAACTACGTAGTGGCCGGTGGCAGCAGGAACAGCAGCCTGTGCGCTACCCTGAACGGAACCTGGGGCGGTAACCGGTGCGCTTTGTTGAACAGTAACGGGCTGAACTGGTGTGACTGATACTGCGGGCGCAGGCTGATCGCTTTCAATGACACCTGCTGCGAGTGGGGTTGCCGCGCCGAGAAAACCACTGTTGCTCACAGGAGCTCCAGTGGTATCTTCACTCTGTAATGTAGAATTACTAATGGCGCGAACATCACCCTGAGGCGCATCAACAGGCGCAGAAGTTGCTCCCCCCATACCGGTGTTTAAATCCGGTCGAGCGGGTAGGGCATAGGTTTGTTTGGCAACGGTCGTACAGACCGTACCCGGGCCTGACATGGTGCCATCTTGCGCCACCAGAATCGGGTCGATACGGACTTTAGTATTGTTCGAGGTGTTCAGGCGGTCAGCTGCGGCGCGAGACAATGAAATCACACGGTCATTGCCGTATGGGCCACGGTCATTAATGCGCACAATAACCATTCGGCCATTTGCGAGGTTAGTGATTCGCGCATAACTCGGAACAGGCAGTGTCGGGTGTGCTGCCGTCAACGCTGAGGGATCAAAGGTTTCGCCAGATGCAGTCAAATTGCTGCCTGGTTCTGCGTCATAAATGGCAGCAAGACCGGCCTGGCTGAAGTTGGCCGGGTTTTGCACGATTTTGTATTTCTTACCGTTATTTTCGTAATCCTGGTTTACCGAAGGATTCAACGGTTCGAAACGCGGGTCTGCGCCGCTGATTTCAACCACCGGGCCATTACACACCGCGGGTTGCGGTTGCTGGTTCACTTGCTGTTGGTCGCCGTCATCAGACGAGCAGCCAGCCAGTAATGCAGCCACTACACAGATCCCAAGCCAACGCTTTACCATTACCCACCTCATCAACTTACACGCTTTTTGATAACATTTTTCTGTGGGTATGTATCGACATCACGATACCAAACCCGGCCATCAGAACAATGAGTGCCGAGCCCCCGTAACTCACCAGCGGCAAAGGTACTCCGACCACCGGTAAGATACCACTAACCATACCAATGTTAACAAACACATATACGAATAAAATCAACATTAGGCCACCAGCCATAACTCTGCCAAATGTTGTTTGCGCGCGAGCGGCGATCACAAGGCCACGCATGATGAGTAGCAGGTAGAGCGCCAGCAAGACTAAAACACCGACCAGACCTAACTCTTCGGCAAGAACCGCGAAGATAAAGTCAGTGTGGCGTTCGGGTAAAAATTCAAGCTGTGACTGTGTTCCGTGCAACCAGCCTTTGCCGCGCAGCCCACCAGAGCCAATAGCAATTTTAGACTGAATAATGTGATAGCCCGCGCCGAGAGGGTCAGTTTCCGGATCAAGCAGCATCATTACGCGAGCGCGTTGATAATCGTGCATCAGGAAGAACCACAAAATTGGAATAAATGCGGCAACCAACAGTACGGCAATACCGATAAGTTTCCAGCTCATACCCGATAAGAACAGAACGAACAGGCCGGATGCGGCGATCAGAATCGAGGTCCCGAGATCGGGCTGAGCAGCAACCAACAGCGTCGGCATGAAAATTAATATCAGCGCGATACCGGTGTTTTTAAGCGTAGGTGGACAAACGTCACGGTTGATAAAGCGAGCGACCATCAAGGGGACAGCAATTTTGGCTATTTCGGATGGCTGGAAGCGCACGACACCGAGGTCTAGCCAGCGTTGAGCACCTTTGGATATTGCCCCAAACGCATCCACCGCGACCAGCAAGATGATACAGACGATGTACAAGTACGGAGCCCAGCCCTCGTAAACACGGGGCGGGATTTGAGCCATCACGATCATCACCACCAGTCCCATCAGGATCTGGCCGATTTTACGCTCCATCATGTCCATATCCTGGCCACTGGCACTCCAGATAACCAGCGCACTAAAAATAAGCAGCGCCAGAATGGTCACCAGAAAGAGCGGATCGATATGGATTTTATCCCAGAACGACTTTTTGTTTGGATTATCAGTCATGGTTATTGATCCTCTGCACCTGCTGGCGCGGGTGCTTCATCAGGCAGTACCGTGTTGTCATCCCCGAGCATGATATGGTCGAGAATCTGGCGCATGATGGTGCCTACAGCGGGGCCTGCACCGCCGTTTTCCAGAATCATGGTGACGGAAACTTTTGGATTGTCGTAAGGCGCAAACGCCGTCATTAATTTATGGTCGCGTAAGCGTTCAGCAATTTTGTGCGCGTTATAGGTTTCGTTAGCTTTCAGGCCAAACACCTGCGCGGTCCCTGACTTCGCCGCCACTTTATACGGGGCATTGGCGAAATATTTATGAGCGGTACCGTTAGGACGGTTCGCAACGCCATACATCCCGTCTTTGGCGATTTCCCAGAAACCAGAGTGGATGTCGCCGACCGGCGGTTGTACCGGCTGCTGCCACGGCACTTGCTTGCCGTTTTCAACGGTGCTCATCAAGAAATGAGGTACGCGGACGATGCCATCGTTAATCAGAATCATCATCGCTTTACTCATCTGGATTGGCGTTGCCGTCCAGTAACCCTGGCCGATACCGACAGGAATGGTGTCACCCTGATACCACGGTTTCTTAAACCGCTTCTGTTTCCATTCACGGGTTGGCATGTTACCGGCTCGTTCTTCAGACAGATCGATACCCGTGTAATGCCCATAGCCAAACTTGCGCATCCACTCACCCATGCGGTCGATGCCCATGTCATAGGCAACCTGGTAGAAATAGGTATCAGCAGATTCTTCCAGTGCTTTGGTGATATTCAGGCGGCCGTGGCCCCATTTTTTCCAGTCACGATAGCGTTTTTCAGAACCTGGCAACTGCCACCAGCCTGGGTCAAATAACGTAGTATTGCGGGTGATCACCCCAGCGCTTAATGCGGACACCGCCATATACGGTTTTACCGTAGAAGCAGGAGGGTAAACCCCTTGTGTGGCGCGATTGATCAGCGGTGTATTCGGGTCATTCAATAAACCGGAATAGTCTTTGCTTGAAATGCCATCGACAAACAGGTTCGGGTTATAACTTGGCATGGAAACCAGCGCCAGAATACCGCCAGTGCGCGGGTCGGTGACCACCACTGCGGCACGGCTTCCCGCCAGCAAGGTTTCAATGTAATTCTGTAGTTTAAGGTCGATAGTCAGATAAATATCGTGCCCGGCCTGCGGTGGTACTTCTTTGAGCTGGCGAATCACACGGCCACGGTTGTTCACTTCAACTTCTTCATAACCAGTTTGGCCATGCAGAACATCTTCGTAATAGCGTTCGATGCCCAGCTTACCGATGTCATGCGTTGAGGCGTAGTTTGCCAGTTTGCCGTCTTTATCGAGGCGCTCAACGTCTTTATCGTTGATTTTAGAAACATAGCCAATGACGTGCGTCAACGCTGAGCCGTACGGGTAGAAGCGGCGTTTATAGCCTTTCACTTCCACGCCCTGGAAGCGGTACTGATTCACGGCAAAACGCGCAACCTGTACTTCGGTGAGGTTGGTTTTGACCGGAATTGATGTAAAGCGATGCGAGCGCGAGCGCTCTTTCTTAAAGTTGGCAATATCATCATCGGTTAAATCCACCACTGAGCGTAAAGCCTCCAGTGTTGCCTGCACGTCATCCACTTTCTCTGGCATCATTTCAACCTGATAAATGGTGCGGTTAAGTGCCAGTGGGGTGCCGTTGCGGTCATAGATGATGCCGCGGCTAGGAGGGATTGGAACCAGTTTTATGCGGTTTTCATTAGAACGAGTTTGGTAGTCGGTGAAACGGACGATTTGCAAATTATAAAGGTTGGCGACAAGCACACCGCTTAACACCAAAATACCAAGAAACGCGACCAGCGCCCGGCGCACAAAAAGCGCAGACTCAGCTGTATAGTCACGAAAAGAATTCTGTAATTTCATCCGCAGCTTTGTTCTACCTGACGATATTTACTCACGGTGATAAGGATGGTTTGTCGTGATGCTCCACGCGCGGTACAGGCTTTCTGCCACCAGAACTCGCACTAAAGGGTGGGGCATAGTCAGATTCGACAGCGACCAGCTTTGCTCTGCGGCAGCTTTGCACGCAGGGGCGAGGCCTTCCGGTCCGCCAATCAGCAGGCTGACATCTCGACCATCCTGTTTCCAGCGTTCAAGCTGCACGGCAAGGTGCGGCGTATCCCATGGTTGCCCCGGGATATCCAGCGTGACAATTCGGTTGCCCTTGCCGGCCGCTGCTAACATCATTTCGCCTTCTTTTTCGAGAATGCGTTTGATATCGGCATTTTTGCTGCGTTTTCCCGCAGGGATTTCTACCAGTTCAAAAGGCATATCCTTTGGGAAACGACGCAGGTACTCGGTAAAGCCGGTTTGTACCCAGTCAGGCATTTTAGTGCCGACTGCGACTAGTTGCAGCTTCACGCATTAACCCCAGAGCTTTTCCAGTTCGTACAGTTGACGGCTTTCTTCTTGCATCACATGGACGATAACTTCGCCAAGATCAACAACTACCCAGTCAGTCGCGTTAATGCCTTTCACACCCAGCGCATCAAAACCGGCTTTGCGGGATGATTCTACGACGTGTTCAGCGATAGACATAACGTGACGGTTAGAGGTGCCGGTACAGATAATCATGCAGTCAGTGATGCTTGATTTACCCTGAACATCCAAAGCAACGATGTCCTGGCCTTTGAGGTCGTCAATTTTATCGACGATGAAATCTTGAAATTCTTTACCCTGCAAGTGTTCCCCCTGGGAAAAGTAGAGTGTGTTCGATGTCGCCCGCATTTAACCCATTGGCTGGGACTGTCTTACTGGCAAATCAGCAATGCGGCGCTCAAAGCGGGGTATCATCCCACCGAGTGACCTGGTTTGCATCGCCATTTTTGTAAAACTATTTTGGAAAGTCATGCTTGCGGGCAGGAAATTATGGCAGCGGAGCATAACAGCCTGGACTGTAGTGTCAATGGTTGACGATAACTGTAACGCAGACAACTTACGATGCCGGGCTGTAAATCGCGCGATTATTAAGGGTTCTCAGCGTGGTGAAGCCATCGCGAAGTTCAACGCAGCTCCATGCACCTTGTTCAATAACGAAATGCCACATCGAGGCGGGAGGCATATTGAGGAGGGTGGAAATCAGTAAACTCAACACACCTTGATGGCTAACAATCAGAATATTCTTTTCTTTAGGCTGTGAGGAGAGCGTCGCTGCAAACTCACTGACGCGCTGAGAAAAAAGCTGGAAACCTTCGCCATTCTTCGGCACCACGTTCTGCCAGTCATTACACCAGGCCGCATAGTTTTCCGAATCCATGCGTTGCAAATCACGGTGATGCTGCATTTCCCAGTCACCAAAATTCATCTCATTAAGACGCGGCTCAGTCACCACCGGAATGTTGCGTTGCTGAACAATGAGCTGCATCGTGTGTTGGGCACGCCCCAGTTCACTGCAAAGCACTTTCTCAAACGCGACTTGATTGAGTAAATCCCCAATGGCTTGCGCCTGCTTTACGCCGTGTTCGGTGAGGGGCGTTTCAGAAATACCGCTGTACAACCCGTCTACATTGGCCTGGGATTGCCCATGGCGAACTAACCATAATTTCATCTGTTCCTCACCTAAACGTTGGCTGTGGCTACACTGGCATCAGTGTATCATTGTGCCTCATGTGACGAAGTCAGTTTTATTGGGGGAATTATGGCGTTCAGTAGCCAGCATGGTGGCAATATTATTGAAGCGGCAGCGGTGATGGGCGTGGATGCAGAGTCGCTGATCGATTTTAGTGCCAATATTAATCCGCTCGGTATGCCGGATTCATTAAAGCGCGCAATCGTTGCAAACCTGGCGTTGGCAGAACGCTACCCTGATGTTGAATACCGTGCGTTACACCAGGCGCTGGCAAAACATCATCAAGTCCCGCAGGAGTGGGTGTTGGCGGGGAATGGCGAAACAGAACTGATCTTTAATCTGGTTCAGCAACTTGCCCCACAAAAGGCTTTATTACTGACGCCTGGCTTTGCTGAATATCGTCGTGCATTAACCCGTATTGGCTGCGAAATAACGGATTTCCACTTGTCCGAAGCACAAGGCTGGCAACCTGATGAATCATTATTGCAAGCTTTAACCCCTGAGCTGGATTGCCTGTTTTTGTGTACTCCAAATAACCCGACAGGGCTTTTGCTCGAGAGATCTTTGTTATTAGCGGTTGCGCAGCGTTGCCGCGAAAACAATATTGCTTTCATCGTCGATGAAGCTTTTCTCGATTTTATCCCCACTGAGCCGGGCTTGATCCCTGAGCTTTCGAGTTTCCCCAATATTTATGTTTTGCGCTCCCTGACCAAATTTTTTGCTATTGCCGGACTGCGCCTGGGTTATTTGGTCAGCGCAGATACAGCCACCGTTGGGGGCATTCGCGAACACCGGGAACCCTGGACGATAAACGCGTTTGCTGCGCTGGCGGGCGAGATTATTCTTAACGATAGCGCTTATATCGAGGCGAGTTATCGTTGGCTGAACACCGAACAACCCCGACTTTTTAATACTCTGAACGCATTGCCAGGAATAACGGTTTGGCCGCCGCGCGCGAACTATATTTTCCTGCGCTGTGACATTGCGGATCTGGAGTTACAAAAGGCGTTGTTGAAAGAGAACATCTTGATTCGCCATTGTGCAAACTACCCGGGGCTTGATGCGCGTTATTATCGCGTAGCGATCAAAAGCCCGGCGGATAACGACAGATTACTGGATGCGTTGCGGCGCGTGTTTAGCAATAAAGCTGGTGCTGGCGAATAAATTCAGCCACGGCAGGGGGGAGCAGATCATCGCAAGCCAAGTGTTGCTCTAAACGCTGGCGAATGGCGGTGGCGGAGATGTCGTACAGTGGCGTTGGTGCGAGGTAAATTCTCCCCGCAGGCAGGCTGTGAAGTTCATCAACCGAAGTGGTTTGATGCTTATCAAGCCACTGCTGTTCTTCTGGCGTATCCATCGACAGAGCATACCCGGGGCGCTGGCAAACCAGCAGATGGCATAACGTCAGCAATGTTTCCCAACGGTGCCAGCGTTGTAGGTTCAGCAACGAATCCTGGCCCACGATAAATGCCAGAGGTTGCTTCGCGCCAATCTCTGCACGCAACTGTTCCAGTGTTTCAACCGTGTACGACGGGGTTTCACGTTGCAGTTCGCGGTCATCCAGACGAAATAGTGGTTTTCCCGCAATGGCGAGCTCGACCATAGCTTTACGTTGTTGGCTGTTCGCCAGCGGTTGGGGGCGATGGGGAGGCACGTTGTTGGGCATGATAGTGACTTGTTGCAGTGCCACCTGTTTTGCCAACGCTTCGACCGGTTTTAAATGCCCGTAATGGATAGGGTCGAATGTCCCGCCATACAGGGCAGTTAAACGCGAAACGCTGTTAGCCATGAGTGAAAATTTCCACCAGAGCTTTATGACATAACAGCAGAGAAAGCCCTTCCAGCTCAGCCCACACCGATTGTCCATAATCTTGCTTTAGCGTCAGTTCTACCTGGCAAAGCAGACGCACCGCCTGATAAAGCTGGTCCGCCGATAAGCGATTAAGCGCTTCAGTGACCAGTGCGCGACGGTTTTGCCACACGCGTTGCTGGTCAAATAAAGTGCGTAGCGGAGTGCTTACCGACTGGCGTTTAAGGTTAACCAGTTGCAGTAATTCGCGTTGCAGCGTACGCAGTAAAATCACCGGCTCGCTGGCCTCCAGCCTTAACTGCTGAAGGATATGCAGCGCGCGTTTACTTTTGCCTGCCAAAATCGCATCAACCCAATGGAAAGGGGTGAAGTGTGCGGCATCATTCACCGCTTGCTCGACCCGTGGCAGCGTAAGCTTTCCATCTGGCCATATCAGCGACAAACGCTCCAGTGCCTGCGAAAGCGCCAACAGGTTGCCTTCGTAGCAATAACACAGCAATTGATTGGCCGCGTCATCAAGCTGGAGGTTCATCTGTTTCGCACGTTGAGAAACCCAGCGTGGAAGTTGAGCCTGTTCAGGCGTCTGGCAGGTCACAGTCACGCTGCGGTCGGCCAGTTTCGCCAGCCACGAAGCATTTTCCTGAGCCTTGGTTAACTTGTTGCCACGCACCAGCAGCAGAATATCGTCATGCAGCAAGGACACCAGCGTTTCGAACTGCGCGTTAATCGCCGCGTTCGGCCCATTTTCTGGTAACAACAACAGCAGAGTCTGGCGGCTGGCGAACAGGCTTAGCGCCTGGCAAATTGAGAACAGATCTTGCCAGTCAGTGCTGGCATCAATCTGCACGGTATGATGTTCTTCAAAGCCCTGGGTACTCGCCGTCTGGCGAATCGCATCCTGGCTTTCCTGAAGTAACAGCGGATCGTTTCCGAGTAACAGATACGCCGCGCGCAGCCCTTCATTGAGCTGCGCGCGGAGTTGTTCAGGGTACAACCGAATCATTTGCTACCAGGAGCGGCCGAAAGCGTGGTCGACGTACGGCTTGTTGATGCCGCTGGTGTCGTGCTCGTCACCGGTTTCTCGGCAGCTTTAGTCTCAGCAACGTCCTCGACTTGTACCGTCATCAGCTTACGAATCAGCTGTTGTGCCGCAGTGGTGTACATTTCTTTGACAAGCAATTCTTGCTCGGCATCTTTTGCCAAAGCACTCAGTGGGTTATCAAAGAATGATTTATACACTCTGGCGCTAATCGGATAAATGTCGTGACCAGGAATCAGCACTTGTGCCGAAACCGTCATCACCATTTGATATTCCGCGGTACGCCCATCCTGGAAGATCGAGGCGGTATCCTGGCCGATTGAACTGCCCAACAAGCGCAGCGATGGAATATCCTTGCGAACACCCGTTCCGGTGTCTTCCACAAGCGTGACGCCGTTAAGACGCAACTGAGAACGAACTTCACGTGCCAACGGGCCGTTGGGATCACCAGAGTTCAGGATCATCGTTTTCATCTGATCCGGAACCTGCGTGCTGCCACGCAGGTGAAAACCACACCCGGCGGTGACAAGCACCGCCAACATAACTAACAAGCTGACAAAGGGATGTCGCACGGTTCCTCCTGCGCTTAGCCCACAACCAGATTGAGCAGTTTGCCCGGCACGTAAATCACTTTACGCACGGTCACACCCTCAAGATATTTCGCAACCAGATGTTCCTGACCTGCGCGTTCTTGCACTTGTTCTTGCGTCGCATCAGCTGGAACAGTGATTTTGCCGCGAACTTTACCGTTCACCTGCACCACGACCAACAGCGAATCCTCAACCATCGCTGACTCATCAGCCTGTGGCCATGGCGCGTTGTCGATATCACCTTCACCGCCCAATGACTGCCACATATCGAAGCAAACGTGCGGGGTGAACGGATACAGCATACGAACCACTGCCAACAGCGCTTCGTTCAGCAGAGCGCGGTCTTGCTCGCTATCCTGCGGTGCTTTTGCCAGTTTGTTCATCAATTCCATGATGGCAGCAATCGCGGTGTTAAAGGTCTGACGACGGCCAATATCATCGGTCACTTTCGCGATGGTTTTGTGAACATCACGGCGTAATGCTTTTTGATCTTCGTTCAGCGCGGCAATATCAAGTGCAGGTGCCGCACCACGGCTGGTGTGCTCGTAGGCCAGTCTCCAGACACGTTTCAGGAAGCGGTTTGCCCCTTCAACGCCAGACTCTTGCCATTCCAGCGTCATATCAGCCGGGGACGCAAACATCATAAACAAACGAACGGTATCTGCGCCGTAGCGTTGAACCATCACTTGCGGGTCGATGCCGTTGTTTTTCGACTTCGACATTTTGCTCATGCCAGCATAGACCAGTTCATTGCCCTGTGCGTCGCAGGCTTTGATAATACGGCCTTTCTCGTCACGCTCGACAATCGCATCCGCTGGGGAAACCCAGTTACGCTCACCGTTAACGCCGGTGTAATAGAACGCGTCTGCCAGAACCATGCCCTGACACAGCAACTGTTTGGCTGGCTCGTTAGAGGTCACCATGCCTGCGTCGCGCATCAGTTTGTGGAAGAAGCGGAAGTACAGCAGGTGCATGATGGCGTGTTCGATGCCACCAATATAGATATCTACCGGCAGCCAGTAGTTGGCGGCTTTGGAGTCCAGCATCCCTTTGTCGTACTGCGGGCTGGTGTAACGCGCGTAGTACCAGGACGATTCCATAAAGGTATCGAAGGTGTCGGTTTCACGCAGCGCTGGTTTGCCATCAACAGTGGTTTTAGCCCACTCAGGATCGGCTTTAATTGGACTGGTGATACCGTCCATGACGACATCTTCTGGCAGAATAACCGGCAGTTGATCTTCTGGCGTTGGCATGACCGTGCCGTCTTCCAGAGTCACCATTGGAATTGGCGCACCCCAGTAACGCTGACGGGAAACACCCCAGTCGCGCAGACGATAATTAATTTTACGTTCGCCCACGCCTTTCGCTGCCAGTTTGTCGGCAATGGCGTTGAACGCATTCTGGAAGTCCAGGCCGTCGAACTCGCCTGAATTGAACAGTGCGCCTTTTTCGGTCATCGCGGCGGCTGATAAATCAGGTTCGCTACCATCGGCATTGAGAATCACAGGTTTGATTTGCAAACCGTATTTCGTCGCAAATTCCCAGTCGCGCTGGTCGTGGCCAGGAACCGCCATCACCGCACCGGTGCCGTATTCCATCAGGACAAAGTTTGCTACCCAAACTGGAACAGCTTCGCCAGTCAGTGGGTGAATGGCGTTCACGCCAGTGGCAACGCCTTTCTTTTCCATGGTTGCCATTTCAGCTTCGGCAACTTTGGTGTTACGGCATTCATCGACGAATGCAGCCAGTTCAGGGTTGTTCACTGCCGCTTGTTGAGCGATAGGGTGGCCAGCAGCAACTGCCAGGTAAGTCACACCCATAAAGGTGTCCGGGCGGGTGGTGTAAACCGTCAGTTTCTCAGCGCTGTTTTCAACGTCGAAAGTAATCTCAACGCCTTCAGAACGGCCAATCCAGTTACGCTGCATGGTTTTGACCTGATCAGGCCAATGGTCCAGCGTATCCAGATCGTTTAACAACTCATCTGCGTAAGCGGTGATTTTGATAAACCACTGTGGGATTTCTTTGCGCTCAACTTTGGAGTCACAGCGCCAGCAGCAACCGTCGATAACCTGTTCGTTTGCCAGCACAGTCTGGTCATTCGGGCACCAGTTAACCGCGGAGGTTTTTTTGTAAACCAGGCCTTTGTTATACAGCTGAGTGAAGAACTGCTGTTCCCAACGGTAATATTCCGGGGTACAGGTCGCCAGCTCGCGGCTCCAGTCATAGCCAAAGCCCAGCGTTTTGAGCTGGTTCTTCATGTAATTGATGTTGTCGTAAGTCCACGGTGCAGGCGCGGTGTTATTCTTTACCGCCGCCCCTTCAGCAGGCAAACCGAACGCATCCCAGCCGATTGGCTGCAGCACGTTTTTGCCCAGCATGCGCTGGTAGCGCGCGATAACGTCACCGATGGTGTAGTTACGAACGTGGCCCATGTGTAGTCGGCCAGAAGGATAGGGTAGCATCGAGAGGCAGTAATACTTCTCTTTGCCTTCGTCTTCGGTTACTTCAAAAGTACGCTTCTCTTGCCAGTGAAGCTGTACGTTGGATTCTATCTCTTCCGGGCGATATTGCTCTTGCATGGCAGCCAGTGGTCCTGTGATGAAAGACAGCTACAGGTTGTAGCTTTAACTATTAATTTCAGATCGGCATAGCATAGCCGATAAGAGTGCCGCAAAACAGCCTTTAGAAAGCTGGAGTCTGCATTTCTCATTTGCACTTTTTTACCTTGCTTGTGGGCAAACTAACAAAGTGATAGCCGATTAACGTCTACTATTAGAGCAGGTTAGCCGACACTGAATGCAGGAATCTCTTCAAGGAGGTAAGCAGACGATGAACAAGGTTGCTCAATTTTACCGTGAACTGGTGGCCTCGCTCACCGAACGGTTACGTAATGGCGAGCGCGATATAGACGAACTGGTCGCCAGCGCGCGTAAACGCATGAACGAAACTGGGGAGCTAACGCGTACCGAAGTTGATGAAGTGACGCGTGCAGTGCGGCGTGATCTGGAAGAGTTTGCCCGCAGCTACAATGAAAGCCAGGACGAATTTACCGACAGCGTTTTCATGCGCGTCATTAAAGAAAGTCTCTGGCAGGAACTGGCTGACATCACTGACAAAACGCAGCTCGAGTGGCGCGAAGTCTTTCAGGATCTCAACCATCACGGTGTCTATCACAGCGGTGAAGTGGTTGGGCTTGGCAATTTGGTTTGCGAGAACTGTCACTTCCACCTTGCCGTTTACACCCCGGACGTGCTGCCCGTCTGCCCGAAATGCGGACACAACCAGTTTGGCCGCAGACCTTTCGAACCTTAAATTGTCACCAGCCACATGGTTTCATGGGGCTAAGCTTCGGGCGATAAACTACTGTGCGGCGTTCCCTGATAATAGGCCAGCGCCACCATCAACGATTGCACCAGACACAGCGTGGCAGACTGGGAGCGGAAAGCATCAACTTGCGCTTCTTTAACCACAAAACACAAATCGCTGAACGTGGCCAGCGGGCTAATCTGGCTGTCCGTAATCACGATTTGCCGTGCGCCAGTGCTTGCCGCTTTTTCACTGACCATCAACGTTTCCTGGGCATACGGCGAGAAGCTAATTAGCACCACCACATCCTGCGCTTTCACTCGATTCACTTGCTCACGCAGCATCCCGCCGAGACCGTCGAGCAGAATCGGGCGGCACTCCAGGTGGCTCAGCGCATAACTTAGATACGCTGCCACGCTAAACGAACGGCGCAGGCCGACGATATAAATTGTTTCTGCTTCTGCCAGCAAAGTCACCGCTCGCTGTAACATTTCCGGCTCAGTGCGTGCGGCCAGTTGCTGCAAAGCTTGTGCATTGGAACGGGCAAACTCCTGCAAAATATCGAGTGGCGTTTCAGGCACCGCCTCGCTTTCCATTTCGCGGAACAACCGTGCGCGGTCGGTATAGCTGGCGGTTTCCTCCACCAGATTCATGCGAAACAGCTGTTTCATTTCGTTGAAGCCGCTGAAATCAAAAGCATTGGCAAAGCGGATCAGCGTTGAGGGCGGCACTTCTGCGCGTTCGGCAATGGCGGCTACGGTATCAAACGCCACGCTGTTGGTGTTATCCAGCACGTAACGGGAAACTTGCTGCAACCGTTTACTCAGGCTGTCGTAGCGGTCGCGAATCTGCTGCTGTAACTCGCTCAGGTTGGTCGCGGTGGTCAAATTACCTTCCTCAAAGAAATGGTTGCTGAAACATATTTAACCCCAGCAACGGTGAAAATGAAACAAATATACCAAAACAGATCCGATATGAAATCATAGTAGTCTCTATCCCGTTCCCCCGCCGCTGCGCTTAACACAAAAACTGATTTCTGATCACAATAATCAACATTTGTTTTATTTAACCATTAAATGGAATGTTTATTTCATATACAGTGTTCAGGAATCGACCATAAATGTGAGAGGGTACAGATGGAGACGGTAGCGAATTTCATTCACGGTGAATGCGTCATGGGCAACAGCTCACGCGTTCAGGCGATCTTCAACCCGGCCACTGGCGCACAAATCCGCCAGGTGGCAATGAGCACCGCGCAACAGACCGAACAGGCGATCGCTGCCGCCCAACAGGCATTTGCCGGTTGGGCGCGACAGGCTCCGCTGAAACGTGCGCGTGTCATGTTCCGTTTTAAAAGCCTGCTTGAACAGCATATGGACAGCCTGGCGAAGCTTATCAGCGAAGAACACGGCAAAGTTTATTCCGATGCAGTGGGCGAATTGACCCGTGGCCTTGAGGTGGTGGAGTTCGCCTGTGGTATTCCACATCTGCAAAAAGGTGAGCACTCGGCAAACGTCGGCACCGGTGTCGATAGCCACTCGCTGATGCAACCGCTCGGCGTCTGTGCGGGCATCACCCCTTTCAACTTCCCGGCGATGGTGCCGATGTGGATGTTCCCTATTGCCCTGGCGACCGGCAATACCTTCGTGCTCAAACCTTCTGAAAAAGACCCGTCGTTAGCGTTACGCCTGGCGCAATTGCTCAAAGAGGCTGGTCTGCCGGACGGCGTCTTCAATGTGGTGCAAGGTGATAAAGAAGCGGTAGATGTCCTGCTGACCGACCCGCGCGTGCAGGCGGTGAGTTTTGTTGGTTCGACGCCGATTGCTGAATATATCTACCAGACGGCTTCCGCTCACGGCAAGCGTTGCCAGGCATTGGGTGGGGCGAAAAACCACTGCATCCTGATGCCTGATGCGGACATGGAAATGGCAACAAACGCGATTATGGGCGCGGCTTACGGTGCGGCGGGTGAACGCTGTATGGCACTCTCCGTGGTCGTCGCGGTGGGCGACCAAACCGCAGACGATCTCTGCGTAAGGCTTGAGCAACAAATCGCTAAGCTGCGGGTTGGGCCAGGGCTGACATCAGGGCCAGAAAACGAAATGGGTCCGCTGATTTCAGCGCCGCACCGCGCCAAAGTGCTTGGCTACATTGATAGTGGCGAATCACAAGGGGCGACGTTACGTGTCGATGGGCGCGGTCTGAAGCTTGCAGGCAACGAAGGTGGATATTTCGTTGGGCCGACGTTGTTCGATAATGTCACCCCAGAAATGACTATCTATAAAGAAGAAATCTTTGGCCCAGTGCTGTGTGTGGTGCGTGCCGCGGATTACCGCAGCGCCATCGACCTGATTAATCATCATGAGTACGGCAACGGCACGGCGATTTTCACCGGCGATGGCGGCACGGCGCGCCGCTTCTGTGAAGAGGTGCAGGTGGGTATGGTCGGCGTTAACGTGCCGATTCCGGTACCGATGGCATTCCACAGCTTTGGTGGATGGAAGCGTTCGATTTTCGGGCCGCTGAATGTTCACGGCAGTGATGGCGTTCGTTTCTACACCCGCATGAAAACCATCACGGCTCGCTGGCCTGAAACCAGCCATCAGCAAGGCGCTGCGTTTTCTATGCCGACGCTGGGCTAACAGGGGGAAGCATGACGACACAACGCATGACCATGGCGCAGGCCCTGGTCAGGTTTTTGAACCAGCAATACGTCAACATTGATGGTGAAGAAACGCCGTTTGTTGCTGGGGTGATGACCATCTTCGGGCACGGCAACGTGCTGGGGATAGGTCAGGCACTGGAAGAAAACCCTGGCCATCTGAAAGTCCATCAGGGTTGTAACGAACAAGGCATGGCGCATATTGCCACCGGCTTTGCGAAACAACATTGTCGCAGGCGAATCTATGCGGTGACTTCATCGGTCGGGCCAGGGGCTGCGAATATGGTGACCGCAGCGGCCACCGCAACCGCCAACCGTATTCCGTTGCTGTTGCTGCCGGGGGATATTTACGCCAGCCGCCAGCCCGATCCGGTATTGCAACAAATAGAACAGTTCCATGACCTGAGCCTGAGTACCAATGACTGCTTCCGTCCGGTGTCTCGCTACTGGGATCGGATCAATCGCCCTGAGCAATTGATGAGTGCGATGTTAAGCGCGATGCGAGTGCTCACTCATCCGGCGGAAACCGGTGCGGTCACCATCTGCCTGCCGCAAGATGTGCAGGGCGAAGTCTGGGATTATCCGGAAAGTTTCTTCGCGCGACGGGTTCATCTTATTGAGCGTCGTCCACCGGATGAAACTCGCCTGCAAGCCGCGCTCGAACTGATTACCCGCAAACGCCGCCCGTTGGTTATCTGCGGTGGCGGTGTGCGCTATTCGGGGGCTCACGCGGTATTTAACCAGTTTATCGACAGCGTTCAGTTGCCGTTTGTCGAAACGCAGGCAGGCAAAGGAGCGATTGTCAGTGAACACCCACTTAACCTCGGTGGGGTGGGCGTCACCGGTGGTCTGGCGGCTAACCAACTGGCAGCGCAGGCAGATTTAGTGATTGGCGTCGGTACACGTTTGACCGATTTCACCACCGGCTCAAAATCGCTGTTTTGCCATCCTGACGTCGAATTCTTGCTGCTAAATGTGGCCGAGTTTGATGCTCTGAAACTGGATGCCACGCCGCTGGTGGCGGATGCACAAGTCGGGCTGGAGCGTTTAACCGTCGGGCTACGCACGCTGGATTATCAGTCGGCATGGCGCGATGAGCCTGTTAAAGCCAAAGCCGCGTGGCATGAAGAGTGCCAGCGGTTATGGACACGGCGCTGGCAGCCGCATGACAAGCCGGAAGTCTCCGGGCATCTGGATGCGCAGCTTGCCGAATACAGCGAGGTTCTCGGAACATGTCTGACACAAACGCGCGTACTCGGTCTGGTTAACCAGCACATCGAGGAAAACGCGATAGTCGTTGGTGCAGCAGGTTCATTGCCTGGCGATTTACAGCGTCTGTGGCAGGTTAAAACAGCGGATAGCTACCACCTGGAATACGGCTACTCCTGCATGGGTTACGAGATTGCCGCGGCAGTCGGGGCGAAGCTTGCGAAACCGAAGCAGCCGGTGTACGCCATGGTTGGGGACGGCTCGTATTTGATGCTGCATTCGGAACTGCAAACCGCGGTACAGGAAGGCATCAAAATCACCATCTTGCTGTTTGATAACGCAGGATTCGGCTGTATCAACAACCTGCAAATGGGTCATGGAATGGGCAGTTTCGGCACAGAGAACCGCAGGCGTAACCCCGAAACCGGGCAACTTGACGGGCCGCTGGTTAAAGTCGATTTTGCGAAGAATGCCGAAAGTTACGGCTGCCGCGCCTGGCGAGTCAACGACGAACAAAGTTTGCTGGCCGCGCTGGAAGCTTCAGCTTTGCATCCAGGTCCGACACTACTGGACATCAAAGTGCTGCCAAAAACCATGACTCATGATTACGAAGCCTGGTGGCGTACAGGCGATGCGCAAACGGCATCTTCTGGCTCAGTGACGGATGCTGCCGCCAAAACGTTAGCGATGCTTAAACGCGCCCGTCAGTATTAATCTCAATCCTCACCCCTGAACATTCCGCTGGTATTGTAAGCGGAATGTTCATTTCATTTTTTGCCACGTTTTGCCACGTTTTGCTCCTTTTCTGCTCCACTCCCTGCAATCAAGCTGAAACCCTCTCCCTTAAGTGATGCAATATTGTGCGACGTTGTGACTTTGATAACAAATCAGACCCATAAAATAGACAAAATGTTAACCCTGACTCAAAAATAGAATTTTCACTATTCATTAAAATGAAATAAATGTTTTATTTAAAGGGTCGTTAAATCAACTGTACGCATTGCCGGGGTCACCCCGGTACTTGACTCTAAAGCTATGCCAATATCGGGAGCCGCTATGTTTAACATTGCCTTACTGGGCGCAGGTCGCATCGGCCAGATCCACGCCGCCAATATTGCAGCCCACAAAGAGACCACCCTTTGGTCAGTTGTTGATCCGAACCAGGAAAACGCCAGCCGCATTGCCACGCTGTATCAGGCTCGCCAGCAGAGCGTAAGCGAAGCGATGGCCGACCCAAACGTCCACGCGGTGCTGATTGCCTCCGCCACCGACACGCACGCCGATTTAATTGAACTTGCCGCTTTCCACGGCAAAGCCATCTTCTGTGAAAAACCTGTCCACCTCGATTTGGCCCGCGTGCGTGACTGCCTGAAAGTGGTCAAAGAACGCGATGTGCCGCTATTCATCGGTTTTAACCGCCGCTTTGATCCTCAGTTTCGTCGCGTCAAAACCCAGGCCCAGCAAGGGCTGATTGGCAAACCTGAATCGCTGATGATTATTTCCCGCGACCCGTCGCCACCGCCTGCGGAATACGTGCGCGTTTCCGGTGGTATGTTCCGCGATATGACCATCCACGATTTCGACATGGCGCGTTTCATCATGGGTGAAGAGCCAGTGGCGATTTATGCCCAGGGCAGCAATCTGGTTGACCCGGCGATTGGCGAAGCGGGTGACATTGACACCGCTTTCATCGTGCTGAAGTACGCATCCGGCGCGCTTGCCACCATCGTCAATAGCCGCCGTTCGGCTTATGGCTACGATCAGCGCCTGGAATTGCACGGTTCAAACGGCTTGTTATGCGCGGGCAACATTCTGGAAAACCAGGTGCAGCATTTCGGTGCCAACGGCTGCAACAGCGCACTGCCTGAGCACTTCTTCCTGCAACGATACAAAGAGGCTTATGCCGCAGAGTGGCTGCATTTTGTCGCCATTTTACGTGGTGAAGCGAAGCCAGAGTGCAGCGGTGACGACGGTGAACGCGCGCTGTATCTGGCCGACAAGGCACTGGAATCCCTGCGTTGCCAGCGTGAAATAGCGTTGTAACTCCCGAACCCTACACACAAAGAGAGATAACAATGAAAAAAATTATTCTTGCTGCCCTCATCGCACTCGCTACCGCTCCGGCTTTCGCCGAAAACGAGCAAATTGTCTTTAGTACGCCAAACCTGGCGATGCCGTTTGAAGTGCATATGCAGCGCACTGCGGTAAAAGCCGCTAAAGAAATGGGCGTGCAGTTACAGGTGCTGGACAGCCAGGGCAGCTCACCTAAACAAGTGGCCGATCTTGAAAACGCCATTACGCGCGGCGCTCAGGGGTTTATCGTTTCACCCAACGACGTTAACGCGGTCTCCAGCGCAGTCAGTGAAATTCAGGATGCCAAACTTCCTGTCGTCACGCTCGACCGTACGGTCACCACCGAGAAAAAAGTGCCGCACTTTGGTGCCAATAACTATAAAGGCGGCCAGGCGGTGGCTGACTACGTGAAGTCGAAATTCCCCAATGGCGCGGAGATTATTCTGCTGACTGGCCAGCCAGGTTCTTCTTCCAACATTGAACGTACCAAAGGCATTCGCGACAGCCTGAAAGCCGGTGGCGATAAATACAAAATCGTCGCCGATCAGACCGGTAACTGGATGCGTTCCGAAGGGATGCGCATTGTAGAAAGCGTGCTGCCGTCACTGCCGAAAAAACCACAAGTCATTCTTTCTGCTAACGACGATATGGCGCTGGGTGCCATCGAAGCCCTTCAGGAACAAGGCGTGAAACCGGGCGAAATCATGGTCACCGGTTTTGATGCGGTACCAGAAGCGCTGGCGCGTGTGCGCGACGGTTGGCTGCAAGTCACCGCCGATCAGCGTCCGGGCTACGCGGTGACTACCGCAATGAGCCAACTGGTTGCCAACATCCGCGAGAAAAAAGAGATCACCGGTGCCGATTACGCACCAACCATGATCACCAAAGAGAATCTGGATAAAGCTGAACGTATCGGCGAAGCCGGCAAATAGTATCCGTCATCTTTCAAGCTGCAGCTGTGTTGGCTGCCTTCCCGCACCCCAGTCACATAGTTCGCTATGTTCCTGGGGATGCGCTCAGTTGCCGCCGTGCTGCAGCTTGAAATCTAAAGGATACCTGCGGAAAGAGGAGCAGTCTGATGTCGCAATCCTTATTGAAAGTCAGCGAACTGGCGAAAAGCTTTTCCGGCGTTTGGGCGCTGAGCAATGCACAGCTCACCGTCGGGCAGGGGGAAATCCATGCGCTGCTCGGTGAAAATGGCGCGGGTAAATCCACGCTGTTGAAGGCGCTGGCGGGCGCACAGCCGCAAACTCGTGGTGAAATCTGGTTTAACGGTGAAACGCTGGCGGTGGACGAGTCGCCGGTGGCCCGTCAGCAAAAAGGCATTATCACGATTTATCAGGAATTTAACCTGCTGCCGAATATGACGGTGGCGGAAAATATGTTTCTTGGGCGCGAACCACGCCGTCGCAATTTAATCGTCGATGCCAAAGCGGTAAACCAGGAAGCGCAGGTGATTCTTGATTATCTGCAACTCAATGTGGCACCGACCACAGCGGTGGCGCGCCTGAGCGTCGCCCAGCAACAGATGGTGGAAATTGCCCGTGCGTTAACCCTTAACGCCAAACTGATCATTATGGACGAACCTTCGGCGGCGCTGAGTGACAGTGAAGTCGAAAGCCTGCACCGCGTGGTGCGCGAACTAAAAGGCCGCGGCGTCAGCATTATTTACGTCACCCACCGCCTGCATGAAGTTTTCCAGCTTTGCGACCGTTTTACCGTGTTCCAGGACGGGCGCTACACCGGCTCCGGCGAAGTCGCAGGCACCAGTGTTGAACAAATTATTCGTCTGATGGTGGGGCGCGATGTGGTGTTTGACCGCCGTGACTCGAGCCTGACCCATCATGAAGATAAACCCATTCGCCTGTCCGTGAAGGGGTTAAGCCGTGAGAAACCGCCGCTTGATCCGCACGGCATCGCGCTTAAAGACATCAGTTTTCACGTGCACAGTGGCGAAGTTCTGGGGATTGCCGGGCTGGTGGGTGCAGGCCGTACCGAGGTGGCGCGTTGCCTGTTCGGCGCGGACAAATTCACCCAGGGAACTTTCGAGTTAGACGGCAAACCTTACCAGCCGCAAAACCCAATGTACGCGCTGGAGTGTGGCATTGCCCTGGTACCGGAAGACCGCAAAAAAGAGGGCGCGGTGCTGGGGTTATCGATTCGCGAAAACCTCACGCTATCAAGCCTGTCCTCGCTGCTGACCTGGCGCTATTTCGTCAGCCCGCGCAAAGAAGATGCGCTGATTGAAGCCTACCAAAAGGCGCTGCAAATCAAGATGGTCAACGCCGAACAGGAAGTGCGCAAGTTGTCCGGCGGCAATCAGCAAAAAGTGATTCTGGCGCGCTGCATGGCGCTCAACCCAAAAGTGCTGATTGTCGATGAACCGACGCGCGGTATCGACGTCGGCACTAAATCTGAAGTCCACCAGGTGCTGTTTGATATGGCTAAACAAGGCGTCGCGGTGATTGTTATCTCCTCAGACTTACCTGAAATCCTTGCGGTTTCCGACCGGATCATCACCCTCAGCGAAGGGCGGGTGACCGGCGAATTACACGGTGACGACGCTAACGAAGAACGGCTGATGACCCTGATGGCTATCAACCACCACGCTTTAAACGCCGCATAACGGGGGAGCCCATGACACAGATGATTTCCAAAACTCAGGCTCCGGCGAAGGGCGCATCGCGCTTTGATCCGATTGCCTTCTTTGAACGCTTTGGTGTGCTGATATTTATGATTCTGCTGCTGGTGTTCTTCCAGTTGCAAAACAGCAACTTCCTTAGCGAACGTAATATTTTCAACATCCTGACTGAAGTGTCGATCTACGGGATCATTGCCGTCGGCATGACCTTTGTGATCCTCACGGCGGGTATCGATCTCTCGGTGGGGTCGATTCTGGCGGTGTGCGCCATGACTGCCGCTTATGTGATTAAAGGCGACAACTTTACCACCGTGGATGCCGACGCATGGGGTGGTTTTAGCTGGTTGCTGGGGCTGGGGATTTGCCTCGCGATCGGCACGTTTATCGGTTTTCTGCATGGCCTTGGCGTCACGCGTCTGCGTCTGCCGCCGTTTATCGTCACGCTCGGTGGTATGACGATTTGGCGCGGCCTGACGCTGGTGATTAACGATGGTGCGCCTATCGCGGGCTTTGACGCTGGTTATCGCTGGTGGGGGCGCGGGGATATTCTCGGCATATCTGTGCCGATCTGGATTTTCGCCATCGTTTCTATTCTTGGCTATCTGGCGCTGCATAAAACCCGCTGGGGCCGCTTTGTCTATGCGATTGGCGGCAACCCCGAAGCGGCGCGCCTGGCTGGAGTCAACGTCAAACGGGTACTGGTCAGCGTTTATGTGGTGATTGGTTGTCTGGCGGGGCTTGCCGGGTTTGTGCTCAGTGCGCGTCTGGGCAGTGCCGAAGCGGTGGCGGGTATCTCGTTTGAGCTGCGCGTGATTGCCTCGGTGGTGATTGGCGGCACCTCGTTGATGGGCGGCTACGGGCGCATCAGCGGCACGATTATCGGTGCCATCATCATGGGCATTCTGATTAACGGGCTGGTGCTGATGAACGTCTCGGCTTACTACCAGCAAATTATTACCGGTCTGATCATCGTACTGGCGGTAGCGTTTGATACCTACGCCAAGAGCCGTCGTGGCGCGATTTAATCCAGGAACACACTATGAAAAAAGTCAGGATTGGTTTAATCGGCACCGGTTATATCGGCAAAGCCCATGCGATTGCTTACGCCCAGGCACCGACCGTATTTGATTTGCGCGGCGAGTTGGTGCGCGAAATGGTGGCAGAAGTGACGCCTGAACTGGCCGCCACACGTGCCGCCGCTTTTGGATTTAACCGCTCAACCGGCAACTGGCGCGAGCTGGTGGCGGATCCAAATATTGACGTGGTGGATATTTGCTCACCGAACCATCTGCATAAAGAGATGGCGCTGGAGGCGATTCGCCACGGCAAACACGTTTACTCGGAAAAGCCGCTGGCGCTTAACGCCCGTGATGCCCGATTGATGGTCGATGCGGCGCATTGTGCCGGAGTGAAAACTCTCGTCGGCTTCAATTACATGAAAAACCCCACCGCGCAGCTGGCAAAACAGATTATCGAGCGCGGGGAAATTGGCGAGGTTATCCACTTTTACGGCACCCATAACGAAGACTATATGTCTGACCCGCTCGCGCCGATTCACTGGCACTGCTTCAAAGAGACGGCTGGCCTTGGGGCGCTTGGCGATCTCGCGGCGCATATCGTCAATATGGCGCAGTACCTGGTGGGGGATATCCAGCAAGTTTGTGGCGACCTGAAAACCGTGGTGCCACAGCGCCCGGCACAGGCAGGCAGCAGCGAGATGGTCTCCGTGGAAAACGAAGATCAGGCACACGCCATGGTGCGTTTTGAGGGCGGGGCGCAGGGTGTGATTGAAACCTCCCGCGTGGCTTGTGGGCGCAAAATGGGACTGACCTGGACGGTAACGGGAACCAAAGGCGCGATCACTTTTACCCAGGAGCGCATGGCAGAGCTGAAGCTGTATCTGCAAAGCGATCCTGAAGGCCGCCAGGGGTTCCGCACGCTGCTCGTCGGCCCGGCGCATCCTGACTACGGCGCGTTCTGTATGGGCGCGGGTCATGGCATTGGTTTTAACGATCAGAAAACCGTCGAAGTGCGTGATTTGATCGACGGGATCGCCGCTGACGCGCCAATGTGGCCGGACTTTGAAGAGGGCTGGAAGGTGTCGCGCATCCTCGATGCTATCGCCCTGTCTCACCAGAGTGGCCGCTGGGTAAACGTATCTGAAATTGTTTGAGGACGGAGCATGAAACAAAAGCAGTTAGATCTGATTTGCATGGGGCGAGTCGCGGTTGATCTCTACAGCCAGCAGATTGGCGCACGCCTCGAGGATGCCAGCAGTTTCGCCCGCTATTTGGGCGGTTCATCGGGGAATGTCGCTTACGGAACGGCACGACAGGGGCTGAAGTCGTCGATGCTGGCTCGCGTTGGCGACGAGCATATGGGGCGTTTTCTGCGTGAGGAACTGACGCAAGTCGGTTGTGATACCAGCCATCTGATTACCGATACCGAACGGCTCACCGCGCTGGTGCTGCTCGGCATCAAAGACCGGGACACCTTTCCGCTGATTTTTTACCGCGATAACTGCGCGGATATGGCGATTACCGCCAGTGATTTTAGCGAGGAGTACATTGCTTCGGCGCGTTGTCTTGCCATCACCGGAACCCATCTTTCCCATCCCGCGACCCGCGAGGCGGTGCTGACCGCGCTGAACTATGCGCGGCGCAACGAAGTGCGCACCGCACTGGATATTGACTACCGTCCGGTGCTCTGGGGGCTGACGGCGCTGGGCGATGGGGAAACGCGTTTTATCGCCGCCCAGCAAGTCACACAGCAACTGCAATCGGTGCTGCATCTGTTTGATGTGATTGTCGGCACGGAGGAAGAGTTCCACATTGCTGGCGGCTCGACGGACACACTTACTGCCCTGAAACAGGTGCGTGAAGTGAGCGGCGCAACACTGGTGTGTAAGCGTGGTGCACAAGGCTGTTCAGTGTTTACCGGCCAGATCCCGGACTCGCTGGACGGCGGCATTAATGTCACGGGCGTGCGGGTTGAAGTGCTGAATGTGCTGGGGGCGGGCGATGCGTTTATGTCCGGCCTGATGCGTGGTTATCTCAATGATGAAGGCTGGGAGCAGGCGTGTCGTTACGCGAACGCCTGTGGCGCACTGGTGGTTTCACGCCACGGTTGTGCGCCAGCCATGCCGAGCAAAGTGGAGCTTGATGACTATTTAGCCCGCGAACAGCAAGTGCCACGCCCCGATCTTGACGCGCGTCTGAATCATCTGCATCGCGTAACCACTCGCCGCCGGCAGTGGCCGGAACTGTGCGTAATGGCCTTTGATCATCGCAGTCAGCTTGAAGATATGGCATTGAGCTGCGGGGCAGATTTAAAGCGTATTCCGGCGCTTAAACAGCTGATTTTGCAGGCTAGCCGTGAGGCGGCAAAGTATGCCGAACTGGAAGGGAAAGCTGGTCTGTTGTGCGACGGGACTTTCGGCCAGGATGCACTGAATGCCATTACTGGCGAAGGGTGGTGGATTGGCCGCCCAATCGAGCTACCCGGTTCGCGCCCGCTGGAGATGGAACACGGCAATATTGGCTCGCAGCTGATTAGCTGGCCGCAGGAACACATCGTCAAATGTCTGGTGTTCTTCCATCCGGAAGACGCTCACGCTTTGCGCCTTGAGCAAGAGCAAAAGGTGGCGGAGGTGTATCGCGCCTGCTGCCAGTCCGGCCATGAATTACTGCTGGAAGTGATTTTGCCCGCCGACATGCCGCGCAGCGATGACCTTTATTTGCGAGCGATCTCGCGCTTTTACAACCTCGGTATTTATCCGGACTGGTGGAAATTGCCGCCGCTTAGCAGCCAGGGATGGGAAGCCTTGAGCGAGCTGGTAGAAAAACGCGATCCGCATTGCCGTGGCGTCGTCATTCTTGGACTGGATGCGGCAGTGGAAGTGCTGCGCGCCGGATTTAATGCGGCGGCAGATTATCCGATTGTGAAAGGCTTTGCGGTAGGGCGCACCTTGTTTGGTGAAGCGTCGCAGGCCTGGTTAAAACGCGAGATTGATGATGCGCAACTGATTGCCCGCATCCGGGACAACTACCTGCGGTTGATAGCCTTATGGCGTGCACGCGGGCAGACACAATTCTAAGGAGAAGATCATGACTGTACATTTAGGCATTAACCCACTGACCTGGACCAATGACGACCTGCCTTCACTGGGTGCTGACACTTCGCTGGAAACTTGCCTGAGCGAAGGGAAAGAAGCCGGTTTTGCAGGCTTTGAACTGGGGAATAAATTCCCGCGTGAGGCGCGTGTTCTGGGGCCAATTCTGGATAAGCATCAGCTGAAACTGGTCTCCGGCTGGTACTCGGGCCGCCTGCTGGAACGTTCCGTTGAAGAAGAAATTGAGGCGGTGCAGCCCCATTTAACTCTGCTGCGCGAACTGGGGGCAAAGGTGCTGGTGTTTGCTGAAGTCTCTGGTTGTATTCACGGTGAGCAGCAAACGCCGGTTCACCTGCGCCCGCGTTTCCCTGCTGAACGTTGGGCAGAATATGGCGAAAAGCTGACGGCTTTTGCGCGCTACACCCAACAACAGGGCGTACAAATTGCCTACCATCACCATATGGGAACAGTGATTGAGAGCGCTCAGGATGTGGATAACCTGATGACTCACACCGGGCCAGAAGTCGGTTTGTTGCTCGATACCGGTCACCTGACTTTTGCCGGGGCTTCGCCGCTGAAAGTCGCCGAGCGCTGGATTGAGCGCATCAATCATGTGCACTGCAAAGACGTGCGCGCTGACGTGCTGGCGGATGTTAAAAACCGCAAGACCAGTTTCCTCGATGCCGTGTTGAGTGGCGTTTTCACCGTACCGGGCGACGGTTGCGTGGATTACCCGCCGATTATGGCGCTGCTGAAAAAACAAGGTTACAGCGGCTGGCTGGTGGTGGAAGCGGAGCAAGATCCGGCGATCGCCCATCCGCTGACTTACGCACGCCTGGGCTACAACAACCTCAGCAAACTGGCGCGGGATGCCGGGCTGATTTAACTGTGCTGATTTAAGGAGTACCGATGTCCAGATTACTTTCGCGCTGGCAACAGCCAGACGAGCAGGGGCGTACGCAACACATTACGCCGCATACGGCAGGCTGGGGATATGTCGGTTTTGACGTTTATCAACTGCGTGAAGGGCAGCGCCTGGAATTGCCCGCAGTGGATGACGAGCGTTGCCTGGTGTTGGTGGCAGGACGCGCCACCATCGACACGCCTTATGCACGTTTCCCGGAAATTGGTGGCCGTATGAGCCCGTTTGAGCGGCGTAAACCGTGGGCGGTGTATGTCACAAGCGGCGAAACGGTGCAAGTCGAAGCGCTGACCCAGCTTGAACTGGCGGTATGTTCGGCACCGGGTAAAGGCACGCACAAAACACGGCTTATCGCGCCGCAAGATATTGCTGCCGAGGCGCGGGGTAAAGGCCATAACCAGCGCTATGTGCATAATATTCTGCCGGAAGATAAAGCCGCCGACAGCTTGTTGGTTGTCGAGGTGTATACCAATGAAGGCTGCACCAGCTCTTATCCCAGCCATAAGCACGACACGGATAACCCGCCCAACGAAACCTATCTTGAGGAGACGTATTACCATCGCCTCAACCCGTCGCAGGGTTTCTGTATGCAGCGTGTGTATACCGATGACCGTTCACTGGACGAGTGCATGGCGGTCTATGACAAAGACGTGGTGAAGGTGCCGAAGGGATATCATCCGGTGGCCACTATGGCGGGTTATGACAGCTATTATTTGAACGTGATGGCTGGGCCGGTTCGCAAGTGGATGTTTACCTGGGAGCAGGATCATGCCTGGGTAAATAGCGAGGAATATCAGGGGTAGACGCGGCTTTTAACTGAAAAGGGTGGATGCCATATAGCATCCACCCTTTTTTTAGGCTTTTAGTGCAGGATTTTCGCCAGGAAGTCTTTCGCTCGCTCAGACTGCGGATTGTTGAAGAAGTCTTCTTTATTGGAATCTTCGACAATCTTCCCTTCATCCATAAAGATCACGCGGTTCGCCACTTTACGGGCAAAGCCCATTTCGTGTGTCACCACCATCATGGTCATGCCTTCGTTTGCCAGTTCGACCATCACGTCCAGCACTTCGTTGATCATCTCGGGATCAAGTGCGGAAGTTGGTTCGTCAAACAGCATGGCAACCGGGTCCATACACAACGCGCGCGCAATCGCCACACGTTGCTGCTGGCCGCCGGAAAGCTGCGCCGGGAACTTATCGGCATGCGCCGTCAGCCCAACGCGCTCGAGCAACTTAAGCCCTTTTTTACGCGACTCTTCTTTGTTGCGCTTCAGCACTTTCACTTGTGCCAGCGTCAGGTTTTCAATAATCGACAGATGCGGGAAAAGCTCAAAGTGTTGGAACACCATGCCAACGTGCGAACGCAATTCAGCCAGATTGGTTTTCTTGTGGTTTACCTGCGTGCCGTTTACCACGATCTCGCCTTTTTGCACCGGTTCCAGACCGTTGACGGTTTTGATCAGTGTTGATTTACCGGAACCAGACGGCCCACAAACTACCACCACTTCGCCTTTTTTAACGCTCGTTGAGCAGTCGGTTAGCACCTGAAAGTGACCGTACCATTTAGAAACATTTTTCAGGGAAATCATTACACTGTCCTTTTCTTCAAGTAGGTAACCAACAGCGAAGCACTCAAACTGATGACGAAATACACCAAACCGGCAAACAGAATCATCTCAACCTGGGTTCCGTCGCGCTCGCCAATGGTGGTCGCGGTACGGAAGAAATCAGCCAGGCTTAATACATATACCAACGACGTATCCTGGAATAAGACGATGCCCTGGGTTAACAGTAACGGCACCATCGCGCGGAAGGCTTGTGGCAGGATAATCAGTTTCATTGACTGCCAGTGTGTCATCCCGAGCGCCAGCGCGGCATGAGACTGCCCGCGTGAAATGCTCTGAATACCGGCACGAATAATTTCGGAATAGTAGGCGGCTTCAAACATCGAGAAGGCGACCATCGCCGAAATCAGGCGGATGTCCGTCTGTGGCGAAAGCCCCAACACTTTCTGTAAGAACCCCGGCACCACCAGATAGAACCACAGCAGCACCATCACCAGCGGGATAGAACGGAAAACGTTGACGTAGGCGCTGGCAAACCAGGCGATTGGCTTGATTGGCGACAGGCGCATCACTGCCAGCAAGGTTCCCCACACGATACCGATGACCACCGCAGTGACCGTGATTTTCAGGGTGATAATTAACCCCTGAATCAGGTATGGCATAGCGGGTAAAATTGAAGTCCAGTCAAAATCGTACATTATTTGCCTCCCATGTTGCCAGGCAGGCGAATTTTACGTTCAACCACATACATCACCAGCATAATCACGGCGTTAATCAGCACATAAGCGAGTGTGATGGCGGTAAATGATTCGTAGGCGTGAGCAGAGTAGTCGAGCAATTTACCGGCTTGCGCGGCCATATCGACCAGGCCAATGGTTGATGCGATGGCCGAGTTCTTCACCAGGTTCATCATCTCAGAGGTCATTGGCGGCACAATCACGCGGTAGGCATTCGGTAGCAAAACATAACGATAGGCTTGCGGCAGGGTCAGCCCCATCGCGAGTGCCGCGTTTTTCTGCCCGCGAGGTAGCGATTGAATAGCAGCACGAACTTGTTCGCAGACACGAGCGGCGGTAAACAGACCGAGGCAAATCATCGACGAGAGGAAGAATTGTATATTCGGGTCAAGCTCAGACTTAAACCACATGCCGAGGTTTTCGGGCAGTAATTCCGGCACCACTAAGTACCAGGTAAAAAACTGCACGATAAGCGGCACATTACGGAATAACTCGACATACAGTGTGCCCATACCCGAAAGCCATTTATTCGGGACGGTACGCAAAATACCGAACAGTGAGCCGACAAAGAAAGCGATTATCCATGCGCAGATGGACAAGGCGACGGTGACCTGGAAGCCATTCCAGATCCAGCCCAGATAAGTGGTGTTGCCGAACGGGGCGGGCTGTAGAAATATTCCCCAGTTCCAGTCTATAGACATAACGTACTCCATGAAAAAATTGAGGGTAGCAGTCACGCTACCCTCGAAGATTGATGAGAAGCTTGTACCCGTATTTCAGGTCATAGCCTGAGATTTTTGGGTACTTTCACGTCGGATGGGGAACGGCCATCCAACGCATAGTCTGTCCGAGCTTCAGTTCGTCAATCGAGAGGGCAAGGTCATCCCGGCCCCTGGTTCTATACCCGTCATCCTTCAAGCTGCAGGGGTGTTGGCTGCAACTCGAATGCTAACGGGTATGATTAATTAACTGCTTTATCGTTTGGTGTTTTGAACAAGGCTTTCATGTCGTCAGACAGCGCGAAGTTCATGTTGATGTTTTTCGGTGGGATTGGGTTCATGAACCACTTATCGAACCATTTAGCTGCTTCACCGGACGTTTGTGTCTGAGCAATGGTGTCATCCATCAGCTTTTTAAAATCAGCATCGTCTTTACGCAACATACAGCCGTACGCTTCGTGTGATTGCGGAGTGCCAACGATTTCCCAGTTATCCTGTTTCTTCGCTTTTGCACGCTCACCGGCTAACAGGGCATCATCCATCATAAAGGCGACAGCACGGCCACTTTCCAGGGTGCGGAACGAGTCACCGTGGTCTTTGGCGCTGATAATGCGCATGTCCATTTTCTTCTCTTCATTCAGCTTGTTAAGCAGAACTTCAGAAGTGGTACCGGAGGTCACAACCACCGCTTTGCCTTTCAGATCGGCAAAGTCTTTAATCTCGCCGCCTTTCTTAACCAGCAAACGAGTACCTACCACGAAGATAGTGTTGGAGAACGAGGCTTGTTTCTGGCGTTCCAGGTTATTGGTGGTTGAACCGCACTCAAAATCGAAAGTCCCGTTTTGCAGCAATGGAATACGGTTCTGAGAGGTAATCGGGATCAACTTAACTTGCAGGTCAGGTTTGTTGAGTTTTTTCTTTACCGCTTCAACGATGGCATTGGAATAAGCCTGTGAATAGCCGACCACTTTCTGTTGATTATCGTAGTAAGAGAAAGGAACGGAAGATTCACGGTGACCGACCACAATAACGCCATTAGCGGCAATCTTATCCAGAGTGCTTTGTTGAGCAGCAGGTTTCGCATCTTCAGCGTGCGCGATACCCGCGCCTAAACCCATAACCAGCAAAGCTGAGGCTAGTTTACGTAATTGCATGACCAACTCCTTTGTCCTAATGCCACAGGGCATTGATACCTGATGTGAATGTTATTTTGTTGTTGTGTGTTACTAAAACAGGGTGAAACTTGTTCTTTTGTTAACATTTAACATAGCTTGATGTAAAGAATTTGCTATCCAGATGTTTATTTTTGCGAAGTGCGCCGCACCGTTTAAAGGCAAAAATATCTCCTTGCACTACTTTAGTGCTCGTAATGTCATTGTTTGGTGCAGCTCAATGCTTCCTGCTACCCATAGGGTTTGGTTTCAGCATTTTGTTTGTTTCTAATGAGTAAATATTTGCAAAGGTTGTGCCAGAAATAAAAAAGGCCAGCAGTAGCTGGCCATTTTTAGGATGATGCGGGGTTAAAACTTGCGACGAGAACGAAGAGCCAGCAGAACTGAGGCAAAGCCAAATATCAATGTCAGCCCCCATAGCGGCCAGTCACCGAAGCGCGCATACGGCGTAATACCGCGCGTTGGCGTGACCTTCGCTTCCAGCACTTCGCGCGTAAACTGCGGGATGACTGCATCGACATCGCCATCAGCATTCACCACAGCAGTGATGCCGTTGTTAGTGCTGCGCAGCAGTGGACGACCCAATTCCAGCGAGCGCATGCGTGCCATCTGGAAATGCTGCCACGGGCCAATCGACTTACCGAACCACGCATCGTTGGAAATGGTCAGCAGGAAGTCTGTGTCCGGACGGAAGTTATCACGCACTTGTTCGCCAAGGATGATTTCATAACAGATAGCAGGCGTGAGCTTGATACCGTTGGCTGCAAGCTGTGGCTGTAAATACGGGCCACGGCTAAATGATGACATCGGCAAATCAAAGAACGGGGCCAGCGGGCGCAGAATGGATTCCAGCGGCACAAACTCACCAAACGGTACCAGGTGGTTTTTGTTGTACCGATCGGCGCTGTTGTAGCTGTACTGGTTACCTTCACCCAGCGTGATAATGGTGTTGTAGGTGTCGTAGCGGTTTTGTTTATTCAAACGCGCGTCAACAATACCGGTAATCAGCGAGCTGTGTTTAGAGCGCAGCAGGTCGTCCATCATCGTCAGGAATTGCTGCTGGTTTATCTCCAGATCCGGGATTGCCGATTCAGGCCAGATAATCAGCTGGGATTTACCCATCTGCGGCTGTGTTTTATCGAGGTAAATCTTCAGCGTATTCAGCAACTGGTTTTCATCCCATTTCAGGGATTGCGGAATATCGCCCTGAACCATCGCGACATCGACGGTGCGTTCAGGCTGCGGTTGATACCACTGAATTGAACGTAATGGCCACGGTAGCAGCAACAACGCAGCGGCAATGACCGCAGGACGCCAGTTGCGTTCATGCAGTGCATAAACCAACAAGCCGCTGATAACCATCAGCAGGAAGGTGATGCTTTCGACGCCAAGAATTGGCGCAATGCCTTTTAGCGGACCATCAATCTGGCTATAACCAAATTGCAGCCACGGGAAACCGGTTAATACCCAGCCGCGCAGGAATTCAGTGAGTTGCCATAGCATGGGTGCTGCAATAGCCACACGCCACCACGTCGTTTTCGGGCAGAGTTTACTGAGGAAACCGCCAAATAAGCCGGTATATAACGACAAGTAAGCGGCAAGCAAAACCACCAAAAAGATATTCACCGGGCCAGGCATACCACCAAATTGCGCGATACTGACATACACCCAGTTTATGCCTGAGCCAAATAGCCCCAGCCCCCAGAAGAAACCAATCCAGGCACTTTGAATAGGACGGCGATTGAGAGTCAGCCCCTGAAGCCCAGCCAAAGAAAGAATGGCGGCAGGCCAGAAATCGTAAGGGGAGAAAGCCAGCGTTCCGCAGGCACCAAAAAGCAGCGCCAGCAATAGACGAACGCGCTGGCGTCGAAGGAGTAGGGCTATAGCCATCTTTAAATTAATCTTCCAGTTTCGGTTGTGGCGAGTCGTCCGGAATTCTGACATGAACCTGAATCACACGGCGGCTATCTGCCATCGCGACTTTAAACTGATAACCATCAATTTCAATGGTTTCGCCACGGGCAGGTAAGTGGCCAAAGGCCTGCATCACTAATCCACCAATGGTATCCACTTCGTCATCATTGAAATGGGTAGCGAAGGTGTCGTTGAAATCTTCGATTGAGGCCAAAGCACGGACCGTCCATGTATGGCGGCTTAGCTGGCGGAAATCGCTATCTTCTTCGTCGTCGTACTCATCTTCAATTTCCCCGACAATCAGTTCGAGAATATCTTCGATAGTCACAAGGCCGGAAACCCCGCCAAACTCATCAATCACAATCGCCATGTGGTAGCGCTGCTGACGAAACTCTTTCAGCATGCGGTCAACACGCTTACTTTCTGGCACAACAACGGCCTGACGTAACACTTTTTCCATGCTAAATGGCTCAGTATCGCTGCGCATAAACGGCAGCAGATCTTTGGCCATCAGAATCCCTTCGATATGATCTTTGTCTTCACTGATCACCGGGAAGCGGGAGTGTGCTGATTCGATGATCACATCGAGGCATTCGTCCAGCGTCTGGTTGTGTTTGAGCGTTACCATTTGCGAGCGAGGGATCATGATGTCGCGGACGCGTTGGTCGGCGATGTCCATCACGCCTTCGAGCATGTCGCGGGTATCCTGATCGATCAGATCGTTTTGCTCAGAATCACGGATGAGTGTCAGCAGATCGTCACGGTTTTTAGGTTCACCGTGGAATAGCTGGTTGAGAATCAGGGAAAAGAATCCCTTCTTACTGGCAGGCGTGTCACTGTTTTGTGAGTTGTCGTCGCTCATGGCGTTTGGTTTGAGGCCTCTCGATAATGAATTGATAACAGGCAGTTTAATCGTGCACTGCCTGCGGTTCTGCGCTCAGAAGGGTTAACCCTACAGAGACTATTCTTTCTCGGCAATGTACGGATCAGCATACCCAAGAGCAAGCATTATCTCTGTTTCCAGGGATTCCATCTCTTCGGCTTCCTCATCTTCAATATGATCATAGCCAAGCAGATGCAAACTACCGTGGATGACCATATGTGCCCAATGTGCATCCAGCGGTTTTTGCTGCTCTTTTGCTTCTTGTTCCACCACCTGACGGCAAATAATCAGGTCGCCCAGTAATGGAAGTTCAATGCCTGGCGGGGCTTCAAACGGGAACGAAAGCACGTTGGTGGATTTATCTTTCCCACGGTAAGTGAGGTTCAGATCGTGGCTCTCTGCATCATCCACCAGGCGAATCGTAACTTCTGATTCTTCCTGAAACTGTGGAATGACCGCATCAAGCCAGGTCTGAAATTGTTCTTCCGTTGGCAGGCCGCTTGCGTCTTCACACGCGACCTGTAAATCCAGTATTACCTGACTCATTTACTCTCCTGAGCGGCAGCATTGATTGCCATCGCTTCTCGCTTGCGCTCTGCTGCGAGTTCATCTTTACGAACCTGTTCGGCGTTTTCCCACGCTTCATAGGCATTCACAATGCGTGCCACCACCGGGTGGCGTACTACGTCTTCGCTGTTAAGGAAGTTAAAACTGATTTCATCGACTTCGGCCAGCACCTCAATGGCGTGGCGCAGGCCGGATTTCAGATTTTTTGGCAAATCGATTTGGGTGACATCACCAGTAATTACTGCTTTGGAGTTGAAGCCAATGCGCGTCAGGAACATCTTCATCTGTTCGATGGTGGTGTTCTGGCTTTCATCAAGAATGATGAAAGCATCGTTTAATGTACGCCCACGCATGTAGGCCAATGGTGCGACTTCAATAACATTGCGCTCCATTAGCTTTTCAACGCGCTCAAAACCGAGCATCTCAAACAGGGCGTCGTAAAGCGGACGCAAGTAAGGGTCGACTTTTTGGCTTAAATCGCCAGGCAGGAAGCCCAGTTTTTCACCGGCTTCGACGGCTGGGCGCGTCAGCAGAATACGACGGATATCTTGACGTTCCAGCGCATCCACTGCCGCAGCAACTGCGAGGTACGTTTTACCGGTACCAGCAGGGCCGACGCCAAAGGTGATGTCATGGTCGAGAATATTGGCGATGTATTGCGCCTGATTTGGCGTGCGTGGCTTGATAACGCCACGTTTGGTCTTGATATTGACCGCTTTGCCGTACTCAGGAACACTTTCGGCAGACTGTTCCAGGACGCGAATTTCTTTGATGGCGAGATGGATTTTTTCAGGGGTTATATCCTGAGTCTCGCCGCGCATCGGTGCGGTATCAACGTACAGATTGCGCAGAATATCTGCCGCGGCGTTTACTAAAATCGGGCGACCCGTGAGCTTGAAGTGATAGTCGCGACGGTTGATTTCGATCCCCAGCCGACGTTCAAGCTGCTTGATGTTGTCATCAAATGGGCCACACAGGCTTAGCAGACGCGCATTGTCTGCGGGTTCTAGCGTAATTTCACGTGTTTCGATATTCAAACTTATCCTCGGGGTCACTCTGGGCCAGTTGAAGGAGTTGCTGCATTAACGCAGGCCATAAAAAGATTATTTACGGCGAGTGAAGATGGTGCAAGCCTGGTTTTTGATATTTGGGTGGCTGATTCAGAATGCAAGTGCAAATACTGAAAATGCCCGTCGGTTCACGGCGTTAGTGAACCGACGGGCAAAGCAGGGAGGAATTAAGGCTGATAAATTCCAACGCCGATTTCATTTTCTTTACGAGTGCGGGCAATAACTGACTCCGGAGACTCGGCAATACGCAGGCCCATCTGGTCTTCGGTGCGCACGACTTTTCCGCGCAGTGAGTTGTTAGTCGCCACTTCAGTAATTTCGACATCGACAAATTTACCGACCATGTCCGGGGTGCCCGCAAAGTTGACGCCACGGTTGTGTTCGGAACGACCGGTCAGCTCCATAATGTTTCTGCGTGACGTGCCTTCAACCAGAATGCGTTGTGTGGTGCCAACCATTTTCCGGCTCAACTCCATTGCTTGCTGGTTGATGCGGTCTTGCAGAATATACAGACGCTGTTTTTTCTCTTCTTCTGGCACGTCGTCAACCATATCGGCGGCGGGGGTGCCAGGGCGTGAGGAGAAGATGAAGCTGTAGCTGACGTCAAAATTCACGTCGGCAATCACTTTCATGGTTTGCTCGAAGTCCTGCTGGGTTTCACCAGGGAAGCCAACGATAAAGTCAGAGCTAATCTGGATATCTGGACGGGCTGCGCGCAGCTTGCGAATCGTCGATTTGTATTCAAGAGCGGTATGGGTACGACCCATCAGGTTCAACACACGGTCTGAACCACTTTGAATCGGCAGATGCAGGAAACTCACCAGCTCAGGCGTATCACGATAAACCTCGATGATATCGTCGGTGAATTCAATCGGGTGGCTGGTGGTAAAACGAATACGGTCAATACCGTCAATTGCCGCCACCAGGCGCAGCAGTTCTGCGAATGAACAGATACCACCATCGAAAGTCGGCCCGCGGTAAGCATTCACGTTTTGGCCAAGCAGATTCACTTCACGCACGCCTTGCGCTGCGAGCTGTGCGATTTCAAACAGCACATCATCACACGGGCGGTTCACTTCCTCACCGCGGGTATAAGGCACCACGCAGTAAGTACAATACTTGTTACAGCCTTCCATAATAGAAACGAAAGCGGTCGGGCCATCGGCTTTTGGCTCTGGCAGACGGTCAAACTTTTCGATTTCCGGGAAACTGACGTCAACGATTGGGCTACGGTTACCACTAACTTTGTTGATCATTTCCGGTAAGCGATGCAGGGTTTGCGGTCCGAAAACGATATCAACATAGTGCGCGCGACTGCGGATCAGCTTGCCTTCCTGGGAAGCAACGCAGCCGCCAACGCCGATAATGATATCGGGATTTTTGCGCTTTAAGAGTTTCCAACGGCCAAGCAGATGGAATACTTTTTCCTGGGCCTTTTCACGGATAGAGCAGGTATTGAGCAGCAATACGTCCGCTTCTTTTGGGTTATCCGTGAGGATATAGCCATGCGTGCTGTTCAGCAGATCGGCCATCTTCGATGAATCGTATTCGTTCATCTGACAGCCCCAGGTTTTGATATGGAGTTTTTTTGTCATCGACTTGCCATTGCTCAGTTAAAGCCAGGAATTCAGGCCGCGTATTGTAATGCTTTGGCCTTGATGTGACCAGCCTACGAAACCGGCGTAAAAATCCGGTAGAATCAGGATAGACAATTTAAGGACAAAATCATCATGTTGAACCAGCCAATAGATGTTGCGGTAGTCGGCGGGGGGATGGTCGGCGCGGCTGCCGCTCTTGGTCTCGCGCAAAATGGTTTTCAAGTGGCAGTGATTGAGCATCAGGCGCCTGCTGCCTTTGACGCCACAAGCCAACCCGATGTGCGTATTTCGGCCATCAGCAGCGCGTCAGTGGGTTTACTGAAATCGCTAGGTGTCTGGCAGGCGATTCGGGCAATGCGTACACATGCGTATCGCCAGCTTGAAACCTGGGAGTGGGAAAGCGCACACGTGAGCTTTAATGCCCAGGAGCTTGGACTGCCAGAACTGGGTTATATGGTTGAAAACCAGGTTTTGCAGCTGGCTTTATGGCAGGCGCTGGAAGTCCATCCGAACGTTACGTTGCTCTGCCCGGCCCAAATTGACCGTATGCACGGGCAAGCAGGGAAGTGGACGCTGCACTTTGCGGATGAGCAGACCTTAACGGTGCCGATGGTGATTGGTGCTGATGGTGCGAATTCACAGGTGCGCCGCTGGGCGGGCATTGGTATTCATGCCTGGCAATATCGCCAGTCTTGCATGTTAATTACCGTGAAGTGCGAGTCTCAGCCTGGCGACAGTACCTGGCAGCATTTCACACCAGCAGGGCCGCATGCGTTTTTACCGTTGTTCGATAATTGGGCATCTCTGGTGTGGTACGACTCACCGGCTCGAATTCGCCAGTTGCAAAATATGTCGATGCCGCAGCTGCAAAAAGCCATTCAAGCGAATTTTCCTGAACGCTTAGGCAAAGTCACTCCCGTCGCCAGTGGCGCATTCCCGCTGACGCGTCGCCATGCGTTGCAATACACGCAACAAGGTTTGGCGCTGATTGGTGACGCTGCGCATACCATTCACCCGTTAGCCGGGCAGGGTGTGAATCTCGGTTATCGCGATGTCGAAGCGCTGCTTGATGTGATGATCAATGCGCGTAGTTATGGGGAGAATTGGGCGGATGCGCGAGTGTTAAAACGCTACCAGACGCGCAGGCAAGCGGATAATTTCCTGATGCAAAGCGGCATGGATCTGTTCTACGCCGGTTTCAGTAACAACTTAGGGCCGCTGCGAGTCATTAGAAATCTGGGGCTGATGGCAGCAGAACGCGGCGGTGTACTGAAACGCCAGGCGTTGAAGTATGCGTTAGGGTTATGAGTCGATAGTTTTTCGTAGGTCGGATTAGCGTTAGCAACATCCGACTTCAATTCAGACGAGATTATTCAAACGCAGAAAAGCAAAAAGCTCGCCGAAGCGAGCTTTTCATTTTTGGCTGGGGTACGAGGATTCGAACCTCGGAATGCTGGTATCAGAAACCAGAGCCTTACCGCTTGGCGATACCCCAAAAATATGGTGGCTACTACGGGAATCGAACCTGTGACCCCATCATTATGAGTGATGTGCTCTAACCAGCTGAGCTAAGTAGCCTAATTTTAAAACTATTTCTTCGACTGGCTGGGGTACCTGGATTCGAACCAGGGAATGCCGGTATCAAAAACCGGTGCCTTACCGCTTGGCGATACCCCAACTTAGGGCGCACAAAACTAACGTGCTATGTCGAAAACTGCTATATCAAAAAAATTGGCTGGGGTACCTGGATTCGAACCAGGGAATGCCGGTATCAAAAACCGGTGCCTTACCGCTTGGCGATACCCCATCCGTGCAACGCGTTAAATGGTGCGGGAGGCGAGACTTGAACTCGCACACCTTGCGGCGCCAGAACCTAAATCTGGTGCGTCTACCAATTTCGCCACTCCCGCGCTAAAAAAAAGAATAATGGTGGCTACTACGGGAATCGAACCTGTGACCCCATCATTATGAGTGATGTGCTCTAACCAGCTGAGCTAAGTAGCCTTCTTTTTTTCTGCGTAACCTTATCGGCGTTGCGGGGCGCATTATGCGTAGTTGGACTTCTAGCGTCAACAAATTTTTTCCCGAAAAGTCGCGGAAATTGTCTGTTTGACTAGCTTACGAACAGCTTGATGCAATATTCGTCAATTATCGGTTATTTCGTGGTTTTATTTGATGAAAAACCCCGAATAAGGGCTGGGGATATTGCAGAAACAAAAACGGGCCCGTAGACCCGTGTGTCTAATTTTGCTCGCTTATTTGTAAGCGGACTGGTGAACGCCTACTGCACGGCCTGATGGATCATTCATTGTTTTGAAGGCTTCATCCCATTCAATGGCCTTAGCGGACGAACAGGCAACGGATGGGCCGCCAGGAACACATTGCGCAGCACTTGGCAGTGGGAACAATTCTTCGAAGATTTCACGGTACAAATAAGCTTCTTTAGAGCCTGGTGTGTTGTACGGGAAGCGATAGCTTGCGGTTTCCAGTTGTTGGTCGGTGACCTGACCCGCAGCAACTTCTTTCAGCGTGTCAATCCAGCTGTAACCTACACCATCGGAGAACTGCTCTTTCTGACGCCATGCCACACTTGCTGGCAGATAGGATTCAAAACATTCACGAAGGATATGTTTTTCCATCTTGCCGTTGCCGCACATTTTGTCTTTCGGGTTGATACGCATCGCGACATCGAGGAATTTTTTGTCCAGGAACGGTACGCGAGCTTCAACACCCCAGGCCGACATCGCTTTGTTAGCACGCGCACAGTCAAACATATGCAGTGCTTGCAGCTTGCGAACGGTTTCTTCGTGCAGCTCTTTATCGTTTGGCGCTTTATGGAAGTACAAGTAGCCGCCAAACACTTCATCAGAACCTTCACCAGACAGCACCATCTTGATGCCCATGGCTTTGATTTTGCGTGACATCAAATACATTGGGGTTGAGGCGCGAATGGTGGTCACATCGTAAGTTTCAATGTGATAGATAACATCGCGAATCGCATCCAGGCCTTCTTGCACCGTGAAATGAATTTCGTGGTGCACGGTGCCTAAGTGGTTTGCCACTTCTTGCGCCGCAATCAGGTCAGGGGAACCGACCAGGCCGACCGCAAAGGAGTGCAACTGAGGCCACCAGGCTTCTGAGCGCTCTTCATCTTCTACACGACGGGCGGCAAATTTCTTGGTAATCGCTGAAATAACCGAGGAATCCAGACCGCCGGACAGCAGCACACCGTACGGTACGTCAGACATCAGGTGGCTTTTTACGGAATCTTCCAGCGCCTGGCGCAATTCGTTTTTGTCGGTGACGTTATCTTTTACTGCATCGTATTCGAACCAGTCACGCTGGTAGTAACTACGGATTTCACCATCTTTGCTCCACAGGTAACTACCCGCCGGGAATTCTTTAATGGTGCGGCAAACTGGAACCAGCGCTTTCATTTCGGAAGCGACATACATGTTGCCGTGTTCGTCATAACCCATATACAAAGGGATGATGCCGATATGGTCGCGGCCAATCAGGTAAGCGTCTTGTGTTTCGTCATACAGAATGAAGGCAAACATTCCCTGCAGGTCATCGAGGAACTCTGGGCCTTTTTCCTGATACAGCGCCAGGATGACTTCGCAGTCAGAACCTGTCTGGAATTCGTAACGGTCACCGTATTCTGCGCGCAGCGCCTGGTGGTTGTAGATTTCACCGTTAACTGCCAGTGCGTGAGTTTTTTCTTTGTTATACAGCGGCTGTGCGCCAGCGTTGACGTCAACAATAGAGAGGCGTTCATGGGAAAGAATGGCTTTATCATTTGCGTAAACACCAGACCAGTCCGGGCCGCGGTGGCGCATCAGACGAGACAACTCAAGCGCTTTTTTACGCAATTCGACCGCATCGGTCTTGATATCCAGAACACCAAAAATTGAACACATAGAACTCTCTCCGTAATGCTTCTGTGAGCCATTAAATTGTTTATACCCGTCATACTTCAAGTTGCAGGGGTGTTGGCTGCACTATTCGGCTCATCCATGAGCCTCACCCCTTTGGGGCTGCCGCAAGCGGCGTTCAAATCTGCTCCGGGCAGATTTGTCACAAACCCCTGTCACTTACTCAAGTAAGCTCCTGGGGATTTGCTCCCTTGCCGCCTACCTGAAACTCGAATTATTTTGGGTATAGTTGCGTTGCATGACTATGAAAATGCGCAATCATTGACGGGAATGCAAGCCCTTTAGTCTTTCAGGGGTAAATAGTTCAATTGCGATTGTTGATTATTGAAAAATGATGAGGGAATAGACGGAATAATTAGCGGATCGGCAATTTAATGAAAGGATCGTTAAATGATGGTTGCAGATTGATAGGGTGGATTAGCGAATGCATTATCCACCACTTAAACGTTTAGATAATATCGACTTCAGCGACCGACGGGTAAATCCACGAAGGGCGGAACGGCATGGCATCAATATCGTTTAACGTCGAAACACCCGACAGCACCAGAATGGTTTCTAAACCCGCCTGGAAGCCTGCAAGAATATCGGTACGCAAGTTATCGCCAACAATCACCGTATGCTCGGAATGCGCCTGCATCTTGTTGAGTGCGGCACGGATAATCCACGGGCTAGGCTTGCCGACACAGAACGGTTTACGACCCGAAATTTTCTCGATCCCTGCGCAAAGCGCACCACAGGCTGGATAGTAACCACGGCCATGTGTATCAGGGTTAGTCGCAATAAAGCGAGCGCCGTTAGCCACAAAATAGGCGGCCTTGTGCATCATTTCCCAGTTATAGGAACGTGTTTCCCCGACGATAACAAAGTCTGGGTTGATGTCAGTGATTGTGAAACCGGCTTTATACAGCTCGTGAATCAATGCACCTTCACCGACAACATAGGCTTTCTTCCCTTCCTGACGGCGCAGGAAATCGGCAGTAGCCATTGCGGAGGTATAGAAGACGCTGTCCGGCACATCAATACCGGCGGATGCAAAACGGTTCGCCAGATCCTGGCCTGTCTGCGAAGGGTAGTTAGTCAGCAGAACTAACGGCATGCCCTTTTCCATGATGCGCGCTAAGAATTCATTAGCACCTGGTACGGCGATGTTGTCGTGCATCAGCACGCCGTCAATATCACAAATTACATTCTGAATGGTCATTGATTACCTTGGCTCACATTTCAGGAAGGCGTAACTATATCGTAAAAAGGCTTACGGCTGAGTTAACTTTCCAGCAAACGTTGCAGCAGAACGCCATTCAACATCGAGCGTTTTACCAAAGCAAACGCGCCAATAGCGGAACGGTCATCGAGTTTTGAACGCACGACAGGCAGGTTTTTGCGGAACGCTTTCAGTACCTGAGTGTTGATACAGCTTTCAATCGCGGGCAGAAGCACTTTTTCGGCTTCAATGATTTCCCCGGCAATCACGACTTTTTGCGGGTTAAACAAGTTAATGGCAATGGCGATGGCTTTACCAAGATGGCGGCCAACATGTTCAATGACTTCGCAGGCTAGCGCATCGCCTTTATTGGCGGCTTTGCAGATGGTAGTAATATCGCAATCTTCGAGTGTCAGGCGGCTGTTGTAACCTTGTTCAAGTAAGTGACGCACACGATGTTCAATAGCGGCATTAGCCGCAATCGTTTCCAGACAACCAAAGTTTCCGCAGTGGCAACGCTCGCCTAAAGGATCCACCTGAATGTGACCAATCTCTCCGACATTACCGTTACGGCCAATAAAAATTCGCCCGTTGGATAAAATCCCCGCCCCCGTGCCGCGGTGAACGCGCACCAAAATGGAGTCATCACAGTCATGAGTTGCACCAAAGTAGTGCTCAGCAAGTGCCAGGCTACGGATGTCATGCCCCACATAGCAGGTCACTTTGAACTGTTTTTCAAGGCTATCGACCAGCGACCAGTTGTTCACCTGGATATGTGGCATGTAACGAATCACGCCGCTTTCAGGGTCAACCAGACCAGGCAAGATCACTGAGATAGCGATCAGCTCACGCATCTTGCGTAAATTTTGCTCGATGAACTGCGATATAGCATTGAGTAATGCGTGCTCAAGCGTTTCCTGAGTACGTTCAGGAAGGGAGTAATGTTCTTCGGCAAGCGGTTTAGCGCTGAGATCAAACAGCGTGATGGTGGCGTCATGGCGGCCAAGACGCACGCCAATGGCGTGGAAATTGCGGGTTTCAGTAATAATTGAGATAGCGCGGCGGCCTCCGGTGGAAGCCTGTTGATCAACTTCTTTGATCAAGCCGCGCTCAATGAGCTGACGAGTAATTTTCGTGACGCTGGCCGGTGCAAGCTGGCTTTGCTCGGCAATCTGAATGCGGGAGATTGGCCCGTGTTGGTCGATCAGGCGGTATACCGCCGCGCTATTCAGCTGTTTTACCAGATCGACATTACCAATTTGAGCCTGTCCGCCAGTCGTCATGCCTTAATTACTCAGTTACGACCTCGTTACCATTAACGAATGTCTTGGTGATTTTAAAATCGCGGGTAAATGCCGTCAGGTTGGCGACTTTCCCAGCTTCGATAGTCCCTATTTGCTGCTCAACACCCATCGCTCGGGCAGGGTAGAGAGTGGCCATACGTAAGACTTCGTCCAAAGCGATACCTGCATGCTCAACCAGGTTACGTACCCCTTCAATCATCGTCAGGGCAGAACCGCTCAGCGTACCGTTCTCATCTACACATAAACCATCACGGTAGTATATTGTTTTTCCTGCGAAAATGAACTCGTCGATATTCGCACCCGCCGGAGCAGTTGCATCGGTGACCAGGCAAAGCTTATCGCCCTTAACCTTTTTCGCCGTACGAATATTGGCATAGTCCACATGCAAGCCATCGGCAATGATACCGCAGTAAACATCGGGTTCATCAAAAATTGCGCCTGCAAGACCCGGTTCACGGCCAGTGATATATGGCATCGCATTGAAAAGGTGGGTTGCGAAGGTAATTCCCGCACGGAAACCAATTTTGGCTTCTTTTACGGTTGCATTGGAGTGCCCGGCAGAAACGACAATGCCAGAAGCGACCAATTTGCTAATGACTTCTGGTGCCACCATTTCTGGCGCTAAAGTGACTTTGGTGATCACATCTGCGTTTTGGCACAGGAAATCGACCAGTTCGGAGTCAGGTTTACGCACGAAACTTGGGTTGTGCGTACCCTTTTTCACCATATTCAGCCATGGGCCTTCAAGATGCAGACCGAGTGCCTGGTGCTGATATTTCGCCAGGTATTCGCGCATCACTTTCACGCCTTGCTTCATCAGCTCATCGCTGCTGGTAATCAGTGTTGGTAAATAGCTGGTGCAGCCAGAACGCTCATTGGCTTTCTGCATGATTTCCAGCGTTTCAACGGTCACCGCATCGGCTGAATCGTTGAACTGCACACCACCACAACCATTCAACTGCACATCAATAAAACCGGGGGCGATGATTGCACCGCCCACATCGCGAGTCTCAATACCCGCTGGGAGATCTGAGCGCGGGCAAACGCGTTCAATCAGGCCGTTCGCGATAATTACCGCGTGATCATCAAGAATTTCATGGCCGGTATAAATCCGACCGTGAGTTAATGCAAACATAGGTACCCCCGGTAATGACTATTACTTAAAGATCTTTGATATTTTCTGCTTCAAGTTCATTGAAGTACTTCAGCGTCTTCACTTTCAGTTCCATGGTGGACGGCTCATCACAAACTACCACTGCTTTAGGATGCAGTTGCAGACAGCTAATGGTCCACATGTGATTCACGTTGCCTTCCACAGCCGCTTGCAGCGCTTGCGCTTTCAAATGACCAAGAACCAAAATCATCACTTCTTCTGCATCAAGCAGCGTGCCCACGCCAACAGTCAGCGCATATTTTGGCACTTGAGAGACATCGCCACCAAAGAAACGGGAGTTTGCAACACGGGTGTCATGAGTCAGCGTTTTGATACGAGTACGGGATGCCAAAGAAGATGCCGGTTCGTTGAACGCGATATGACCATCGTTGCCTACGCCACCCATAAACAGGTGAATTTTGCCGTAAGAACGAATTTTTTCTTCATAGCGACGGCACTCGGCGTCAACATCTTCGGCGTTACCATTCAGCAGGTTGATGTTTTCCGCTGGGATATCAACGTGATCAAAGAAATTGCGGTGCATGAACGTATGATAGCTTTCCGGGTGCTCTTTTGGCAGACCAACGTATTCATCCATGTTAAAGGTGACGACGTTTTTAAAGCTAACCTGGCCCGCTTTGTGCATCTCTACCAGCGCTTTGTACGCTTCAAGAGGCGTGCCGCCGGTTGGCAGACCCAGCAAGAAAGGACGATCTGCTGTCGGATTAAACGCATTGATACGCTTAACGATATGGCGTGCTGCCCATTTGCCTACTTGAGCCGGGGTAGCCAGGGGAATCAGTCTCATCATTCACCTCATAAGTTAATAGAAATACGGATGTCGCCAGATTGATTATCCGAACCCTCTAAGGGTAAACCAGTTTCTTCCTGGTCATAACGGCATCAATCCGTCTTGATTTTTCGGATGATAAAATAAGTTTTAGTCGATAGCTAGCCAAAGGGGAGTGCAATAACAATATTTGGTGATTTTAATCACAAAAAAAGGGTGTTTAATTTGCGATACGAATTAATTTTTCACACACTCAGAAGGTTGGTGAATCTTCGCCATGCTTTCAAGGTTTGTTAAACAATAATAAAACTGCTTTGAACGAGCCTTAACGGGGTCTCATAGGGGGAATTAACGTGAGTATTCTTGGTTACATGCAAAAGGTTGGCCGCGCACTTATGGTGCCGGTTGCCACATTACCAGCCGCAGCCATATTAATGGGTGTTGGCTACTGGATTGACCCAACGAGCTGGGGCGGTGATAACGCATTAGCCGCGTTGTTCATCAAATCTGGTGCTGCAATTATTGATAACATGGGTGTGCTGTTTGCCATTGGTGTGGCTTACGGTATGTCCAAAGATAAAGATGGTGCTGCTGCACTAACCGGCTTTGTCGGTTTCCTGGTTCTGACCACACTTTGTTCGCCAGCGGCTGTTTCCATGATCAAGCATATTCCGCTGGATCAGGTTCCGTTTGCGTTCTCTAAAATTCAGAACCAATTTGTTGGTATCATGGTGGGGATTATCTCCGCAGAGTTGTACAACCGCTTCAGCAGTGTCGAACTGCCAAGAGCGTTGTCCTTCTTCAGCGGCCGCCGCCTGGTTCCAATCCTCACCTCCTTCGTGATGATTGCTGTTGCCTTTATCATGATGTTCATCTGGCCAATCGTGTTTAGCGGCCTGGTAAACTTTGGTGAGCACATTCAGAAGTTGGGTTCTGTTGGCGCAGGTGTTTATGCGTTCTTCAACCGTCTGCTGATTCCAGTGGGTCTGCACCACGCGCTGAACTCCGTATTCTGGTTCGACGTTGCGGGTATCAACGATATTCCTAAGTTCCTTGGCGGTGCTAAATCTATCGCTGAAGGTACCGGTATTGTGGGTATCACAGGTCGTTACCAGGCTGGTTTCTTCCCAATCATGATGTTCGGTCTTCCAGGTGCTGCGCTGGCAATTTACCAGTGTGCGCGTCCTGAAAACAAAGCCAAAGTCATGGGTATCATGATGGCGGGTGCGTTTGCTGCCTTCTTTACTGGTATCACCGAACCGTTGGAATTCTCCTTCATGTTCGTGGCCCCAGTTCTGTATCTGATTCACGCAGTGCTGACGGGTATCTCCGTATTTATCGCAGCAAGCATGCATTGGATTGCTGGTTTCGGCTTCAGTGCGGGTCTGGTGGATATGGTGCTTTCTTCCCGTAACCCACTGGCGACACACTGGTACATGCTGATCCCGCAAGGCCTGGTGTTCTTCGCTATCTACTACGTTGTGTTCCGTTTCACTATCACCAAATTCAATCTGTTGACCCCAGGGCGTGAACTGGCTGTTGCAGGTGATGAAACTGATGGTCAGGACGTGAATGTTAGCGCCAATAGCAATCAAGATGTTTCTGAGCTGGCTCGTCAGTACATCGCTGCTGTGGGTGGCTCAGCTAACCTGACAGGCATCGACGCGTGTATCACTCGTCTGCGCCTGAACGTAAAAGACTCTTCATTGGTTAACGAATCTTTGGCTAAACGCCTGGGTGCAACCGGTGTTATCCGTCTGAACAAAACCAGCGTGCAAATCATCGTCGGCTTCGTCGCTGAGAAAATTGCTAACGCAATGAAAACGGTAGGTGATGTTGCAGCGGCTCCAGTTAGCGCTACAGCTGCACCGGTTGCCGCAGCTACTGCAAAACCACAGGCTGTACCAAACGCTGTCACCATCGCCGCTCTGGTTTCTCCAGTAACGGGTGATGTGGTTGCTCTGGAACAAGTTCCAGATGAAGCCTTCGCCAGCAAAGCAGTAGGTGATGGTGTTGCTGTTAAGCCAACCGAGAAAATGGTTGTCGCGCCAGCTGCCGGTACTATCGTTAAGATCTTTAATACCAACCACGCGTTCTGTCTGGAAACCGAAAAAGGTGCAGAAATCGTTGTCCATATGGGCATTGATACTGTCGCACTGAACGGCCAGGGCTTTACTCGTCTGGTAGAAGAGGGTGCTGAAGTGGTTGCAGGCCAGCCGATTCTGGAAATGGACCTTGATTTCCTGAACGCAAATGCTCGCTCCATGATTAGCCCGGTTGTTTGCAGCAACATTGATGACTACAGCGGTCTGGTTATTCAGGCGCAAGGTTCAGTGGTTGCGGGGCAAACGCCTCTGTACGAAATTAAAGGCAAATAATCGCTCCTGAGTCATAGATTGTGCCTTTAGCGGCTGGAGAGTATTTTCTCCAGCCGCTTTTTTATTGCTCCAGCTTGACCCTTCCCGATCCCCTTATTTATTCAACAAAAGGTTGTTTCCGACGCTTGCTTATAAGATCATGTGCCGATAACTGAAGTTTTTGCACAGAGGAACCCGCGATGAGTGAGGCAGAAGCCCGCCCAACTAACTTTATTCGCCAGATTATTGATGAAGATTTGGCTAATGGTAAGCACACCAGCATTTGCACCCGTTTTCCGCCAGAGCCAAATGGCTATCTGCATATCGGCCATGCAAAATCCATCTGCCTGAACTTTGGTATCGCACAAGATTATCAAGGGCAGTGCAACCTGCGTTTCGATGACACTAACCCAGCAAAAGAAGACATCGAATTCGTAGATTCAATTAAGCACGATGTTGAATGGCTTGGTTTTCACTGGTCAGGCAATGTGCGCTACTCCTCCGATTATTTCGATCAGTTGTTCAACTATGCTGTAGAGCTTGTCAATAAAGGTCTGGCGTATGTTGACGAACTGACTCCAGAGCAGATCCGTGAATATCGCGGCTCATTGACCGCACCTGGGAAAAATAGCCCATACCGCGATCGTAGCGTCGAGGAAAACCTCGCGCTGTTCGAGAAAATGCGTAACGGTGAATTTGCTGAAGGCACTGCGTGCCTGCGTGCGAAAATCGACATGGCATCACCATTTATCGTGATGCGCGATCCGGTTATTTATCGCATCAAATTTGCTGAACACCATCAGACTGGTACCAAGTGGTGCATCTATCCGATGTACGACTTCACGCACTGCATTTCCGATGCGCTGGAAGGTATTACTCACTCTTTATGTACGCTGGAGTTCCAGGACAACCGTCGTCTGTACGATTGGGTGCTGGATAACATCACTATTCCTGTGCACCCGCGTCAGTACGAGTTCTCTCGCCTGAATCTCGAATACTCCATCATGTCTAAGCGTAAGCTGAACCTGCTGGTGACTGAGAAAGTAGTGGAAGGGTGGGATGACCCACGTATGCCAACCATTTCTGGCCTGCGTCGTCGTGGTTACACTGCCGGTTCTATTCGTGAGTTCTGTAAGCGTATTGGCGTGACCAAACAAGACAACACCGTTGAAATGGCTGCTTTGGAATCATGTATTCGTGATGACCTGAACGAAAACGCCCCGCGCGCGATGGCAGTGCTCGATCCGGTGAAAGTGATTATTGAAAACTTCCCGCAGGGCGAAGTGGAAATGGTCACCATGCCAAACCATCCGAACAAGCCAGAAATGGGTAGCCGCCAGGTGCCGTTCAGCCGTGAGATTTACATTGATCGTGCTGACTTCCGCGAAGAAGCGAATAAGCAGTACAAGCGTCTGGTGTTGGGCAAAGAAGTCCGCCTGCGTAATGCTTATGTGATTAAAGCCGATCGTGTTGAGAAAGATGAAGCCGGGAATATCACCGTGCTGCATTGTTCCTACGATCCGGACACATTAAGCAAAGACCCGGCTGATGGCCGTAAAGTAAAAGGCGTTATTCATTGGGTAAGTGCTGAACACGCCTTGCCAGTTGAAATTCGCCTTTACGACCGTCTGTTCAGCGTGGCTAACCCAGGTGCGGCGGAAGATTTACTGGCAACGATCAACCCAGAGTCTCTGGTGATTAAGCAAGGTTTCGTCGAACCAAGCCTGCAAAATGCTGAGAAAGGCAAAGCGTATCAGTTCGAGCGTGAAGGTTATTTCTGCCTTGATAGCCGTCTGGCAACTGCGGAAAAACTGGTGTTTAACCGCACCGTTGGTTTGCGTGATACCTGGGCCAAAATAGGCGAGTAATTAGTTATACACGCAGTCAATATGTAACAAAGACGCCGCAAATCGCGGCGTTTTTTTTTGCTTAATAATCACAGGATTAAATATTTACTTACATTCGCGATGCGAATTAATGTTATTTATATTTCCCTGGGAATTCTCTGGCTGGTCAATCTCGGAACATAATAAATCCTTTCTTTTATCATGTGAGCGCTCTCATATGGTGGTTTATATCAATATTTGTTGATTTATAAACATAAAATTCCACAGTTGATTTTTGTTACAAATACTCATGAATTATGTGCTCTCTGTCATAATATCGGAATGAACTCTTACAAAGTCGTTGATAATTCGCGTCGCGAAAAATAGTCTTATGGGGAGCAGTAAATGCGGGAAAATATTTATAACCGCTTTAGCCGTTAGGCATTTTTACTTTTTTCGCTATCTGACGTCTTTTAACGTCCGGCGATTATTTATACGTCAAAGAGGAATTTTATATGCGTACGTTTAGTGGCAAACGTAGTGCGCTGGCCCTTGCTATTGCAGGCGTCACGGCTCTTTCTGGACTGGTTGTTATCCCTCAGGCAAGTGCAGCAGGTTTTTTTGATGATTCAACACTGACCGGTGGTGTTTATTACTGGCAGCGTGAACGTGACCGTAAAGATGTTACGACAGATAAATATGAAACTAACCTTTCTCACGCTACCTGGAACGCCAATCTGGACTTCCAGTCCGGTTATGCTGCTGACATGTTTGGTCTGGATATCGCCGCCTTTACTGCTATCGAAATGGCAGAAAATGGCGACAGCGGCCACCCGAACGAAATCGCATTTTCCTCTTCAAACAAAGCTTACGATGAAGATTATTCCGGCGATAAGAGCGGTATAAGCCTTTATAAAGCCGCAGCTAAATTCAAATACGGCCCGGTTTGGGCCCGTGCGGGTTACATCCAGCCAACAGGGCAATCTTTATTAGCACCACACTGGAGTTTCATGCCTGGTACTTACCAGGGCGCTGAAGCCGGGGCAAACTTTGATTATGCCGATGCCGGTGCTCTGAGCTTCTCCTACATGTGGACCAATGAGTATAAAGCTCCGTGGCACCTGGAGATGGACAAGTTCTATCAGAACGATAAGAACACCAAAGTTGAGTATCTGCACTCGCTGGGCGCGAAGTATGACTTCAAAAATGATCTGATTCTTGAAGCGGCATTCGGTCAGGCAGAAGGGTATATCGACCAATACTTCACTAAAGCAAGCTACAAATTTGATGTAGCTGGCAGCCCATTGTCTACCAGCTACCAGTTCTACGGTTCGCGTGACAAAGTCTCTGATGGCAGCGTTAACGATCTGTATGACGGCACGGCATGGTTGCAGGCTCTGACATTCGGCTACAAAGTGGGCCAGGTTGACCTGCGCCTCGAAGGTACCATGGTCAAGGCTGATGGCCAGCAGGGCTACTTCCTGCAACGTATGACCCCAACTTACGCATCGTCAAACGGTCGTCTGGATATCTGGTGGGATAACCGTTCTGACTTCAACGCCAATGGTGAAAAAGCCATCTTCGCGGGTGCCATGTATGACCTGAGCAATTGGGATCTGGCTGGTTGGGCTGTAGGTGCTTCGTATGTTTACGCATGGGATGCAAAACCAAGCTCTAAACCAACCACTGACGGTTACTACGATGCTGACAATCGCCTGAAAGAATCGGCGTACAGCCTTGATGCGTTGTACACCATTCAGGATGGGCGCGCGAAAGGCACTCTGTTCAAACTGCACTTCACTCAATACGACAACCACTCCGACATCCCAAGCTGGGGCGGTGGTTACGGCAACATCTTCCAGGATGAGCGTGACGTGAAATTCATCGTCATCGCACCGTTCACCATCTTCTGATTCGATTCCGGGCGTGAAAGCGCCCGGTTTTATAAAGGATATCGAGCATGAAAAAAATCATTTTGGTTACGGTCATGGCTTTAGGTTTGAGCGCCTGCGCACAACCCTCTAAAACGGCACCGGAAGATACAAAACTGAAACAAGCCTATAGCGCCTGTATCAATACCGCAGAAGGGAATCCTGATAAAATTCAGGCCTGTCAGAGCGTGTTAAACGTGCTGGGTCAGGAAAAGGAACACCAGGAATTTGCGAAGAAAGAAACGGTGCGCACCCTGGATTATCAAAACTGTATTCAGGCCACTCGTACTGGTAACGACCAGGCGGTAAAAGCCAAGTGCGATAAAATCTGGCAAGAGATTCGTGCGAACAACAAGTAATCTGTGAATTCAGGCAATAAAAAAACCGGTGAGCTTCCTCACCGGTTTTTTTATACCTGACATCTGGTTCAGAATGTCAGATATGCGGATTACTTTTCGCTGATTTCGTGTGCATTCTCGTCGGTACGGCAATCACCTTCAGCGCAGTGACCGTAAAGGTACAGGCTGTGGTTGGTCAGACGGATGCCATGGCGTGATGCGATTTCACGCTGACGAGATTCAATTGAATCATCACTGAACTCAATAACTTTGCCGCAGTCCAGGCAAATCAGGTGGTCGTGGTGATGTTGTTGAGTTAACTCGAATACGGATTTGCCGCCTTCGAAGTTGTGACGAGTGACAATGCCTGCATCATCAAACTGGTTTAGTACACGATAAACTGTGGCGAGACCAATTTCTTCGCCCATATCAATCAGACGTTTGTATAAGTCTTCCGCACTGACATGATGGTTCACCGGACCCTGTAGCACTTCAAGGATTTTTAATCGCGGAAGCGTGACTTTCAGGCCGGCCTTCTTCAATGCGGTATTATTGTCAGTCATGCGGAAATTGTCCTGTTGCTTAACGGATCGCTCGGACTCAGGGTGAGCGTTAAGATGAATGCGTCTCATTATAGAACTGCAGATTCTAAATGGAAACCGCAAGTATTATTCATAATCAAGCTAAAAAATGGCGGCTGAGTCGCGATTTAATTGCCTTGTTAGCTATTTAGCCAGGGGGTCATTGTACAGGGACAAACCGAAAAGTTAAAAATTTGTAGCGATTATTTTAATCGGAATAATCTATCAATGTGACGCAACCCGTTTAAAAGCTGCGTCACATCCAGAATCAGGCGTTGATGATATCTGCCAGGTTCAGCTCGTCAGAAACTTGTTTGACCCATTTCTGAACGCGTTCAGCAGTCAGTTCTGGTTGACGATCTTCATCGATAGCCAGACCGACAAAGTGATCGTCGTCAGCCAGACCTTTAGAGGCTTCAAAATGGTAGCCCGCCGTTGGCCAGTGACCGACGATAGCAGCACCGCGTGGCTCAATGATGTCACGGATAGTGCCCAATGCGTCACAGAAGTATTCTGCATAGTCTTCCTGGTCACCACAGCCGAACAGGGCGACCAGTTTGCCGTTGAAATCAACTTCTTCCAGAGTCGGGAAGAAGTCATCCCAGTCGCATTGCGCTTCACCGTAATACCACGTTGGAATGCCGAGAAGCAGAATGTCGAAGCCTTCCAGGTCTTCTTTGCTGCTCTTAGCAATGTCATGCACCTCAGCAACGTCTTTACCGAGCTGTTTTTGAATCATCTTCGCGATATTTTCGGTGTTACCAGTGTCGCTGCCGAAAAAAATGCCTACGATTGCCATGAGTAAAATAACCTCTTGATACTTAATGGTATGGTGGCTGCTAATTGGCCACAGATAGGGCAATCATAGCAGAACACATTGCGGTGCGGAAACTGCTATCAGCCTGTTGTGCACAGACTGCAACATCGTATTCCGTGCATATAGCCTTTCAACTAACTGAGATGCTGCTTCAGTTGCGCGAGTAGAATCTCTTCAATCAACTCACTACGACTGATATTGCGCGCTTCAGCCAGATGATTTAGTGCATCTACTGCATCGTTATTGAGCTTCAGTTCCACTCGCTTCAGGCCGCGTACTTTATCGCGCTTGAGCTGGTTGCGTTTGTTGATACGCAGTTGCTCATCACGCGTCAGCGGATTAGTTTTTGGCCGCCCGGGGCGACGCTCGTCCGCGAACAGATCTAATGTAGTACGGTCCGTTTGTTCTTTTGCCATGATTAGACTACTGACAGGGAATTCAGGTGGCACGGAGCGGGGTGCTCTGGCGCATTTTAGCGCGCAATCATACATCAGCATGGCTTGCGCGCCAACGCGTTAGCTGCATCTAACAGCCAGTCGGTTTGTTTTTAATCAGTTTGCGGCACTTGCGTCGATAAAACGGTGGATTGCGCGCAAAACAGCATCAGGTTTTTCGGCGTGAACCCAGTGTCCGGCACCGGCAACCACATGAGCGCGCGCCTGAGGGAATTGCGCAAGCAGCGTTTCGCGGTGTGATTCGTCAACATAAGGGGATGCACCACCACGGATAAACAGTGCCGGTTCATTCCAGGTTGGGATAGCTTGCCAGCCGACAATATTCTCGTACTGTTCCCACAATACCGGAACATTAAACTTCCACTCGCCGTCAGCAAATGACTTCAGCAAGAATTGAATCACACCTTCTTCGTTCAGATGCTCACGCATCACCATAGCGGCTTGTTGACGTGTTTTCGCTCCACTACTACTGACTGCATTAATAGCCGCGAAAATTTCATCGTGACGGCGTACCTGATAATCCACCGGTGCAATGTCAATCAGCACCAGTTTATCAATGCGCTCAGGTGCAATAGCTGTCAGAGCCATCGCAACTTTACCGCCCATGGAATGGCCGATAATGATTGCTTTTTCAAAGCCATATTCTTCGAGCGTTTCAACCACATCCTGCGCCATCGCGGCATAGTTCATTTCAGAGCTACGGGGCGATAAACCATGGTTGCGCAGATCGATTTGCAGCAACGTATGATTTTGCCCGAGGTCGCGGGCCAACACGCCCAGGTTATCAAGGCTACCAAAAAGGCCGTGGATTAGGACGATGGGGGAATTACTAGTCGATTGTTGCGCAGTTTGCAGGCGAGCATTCAATTTCATGGCAAAGTTCTTTTTTTTTACTTCGTGAGGTTAGGGTATCATAACGGCATCCTGCCGCAGTGCCGCAAATTTCCAGTTTAGTCTGACTTTGTGGTGTGACATAAGTTTGGCGCTACCCGAGGTTGGGATTTGTGCGAATATGTACATATAATCCCAACAACTTGAATTCAGAAAAGATACCGCACCGGATTAAGATGAAAACAATTGAAGTTGATGACGAGCTCTATCGCTATATTGCCAGCCACACGCAGCACATTGGTGAAAGCGCGTCCGATATTTTACGGCGCATGTTGAAATTTACCGCCGGTCAATCTCCTGCTACACCAGTAACTACCGGCCAGACGGCAGCAGCTGCTGCTCCGGAAGCCAAACCCGTAAACAAAGCTCGCGATCGCGTACGTGCGGTTCGTGAATTACTGTTGTCAGATGAATATGCCGAGCAAAAGAAAGCCGTCAATCGTTTCATGATGGTGCTTTCTACTCTGTATACCCTCGACGCACATGCTTTTGGTGAAGCGACCGAGTCGCTGCATGGCCGGACGCGCGTCTATTTTGCAGGTAATGAGCAAACGCTGCTGCAAAATGGCAACCAGACCAAACCAAAGCATGTTCCGGGCACGCCATACTGGGTTATCACTAACACCAATACGGGTCGTAAATGCAGCATGATTGAACACATCATGCAATCAATGCAGTTCCCTGCGGAATTGATTGAAAAGGTTTGCGGCACAATCTAACACCTCGCGTCAGAAGGAAAGGCCAATGGCTAACCACCCTCGTGCAGGACAACCGGCACAACAGAGCGATTTGATTAACGTAGCCCAACTGACGGCCCAGTATTACGTGCTGAAGCCTGAAGTGGGGAATAGCGAACACGCGGTGAAATTCGGTACCTCCGGCCATCGTGGTAGTGCGGCACGTCATAGTTTCAACGAACCTCACATTCTGGCGATTGCTCAGGCGATTGCTGAAGATCGTGCAAAAAATGGCATTACCGGGCCGTGCTACGTGGGTAAAGATACCCACGCGCTATCTGAACCTGCGTTTATTTCCGTGCTGGAAGTGCTGGCTGCAAACGGTGTGGATGTCATTGTGCAGCAGGCAAACGGCTACACGCCAACGCCTGCCATTTCACATGCCATTCTGACGCATAACAAAAACGCTGGTGCGCAGGCTGACGGCATCGTCATTACGCCTTCGCACAACCCACCGGAAGACGGTGGTATCAAATACAATCCGCCTAATGGTGGCCCGGCTGATACCAACGTCACCAAGGTGGTTGAAGATCGTGCCAACGCGCTTTTGGCGGCGGATCTGAAAGATGTAAAACGCATCTCTCTGGAGAGAGCCTGGGCAAGCGGTCACGTACAAGAACAAGATCTGGTGCAGCCGTTTATCGAAGGGCTGGTGGATATCGTTGATATGGCCGCCATCCAGAAATCGGGTCTGAAACTGGGCGTTGATCCGCTCGGTGGGTCCGGTATCGAATACTGGCAGCGCATCGCCAAACACTACAACCTGGATCTGACGATTGTTAACGATCACGTCGATCAAACCTTCCGCTTTATGCACCTCGATAAAGACGGCGCTATCCGTATGGATTGCTCGTCCGAGTGTGCGATGGAAGGTTTGCTGGCGTTGCGTGACAAATTCGATCTGGCCTTCGCCAATGACCCGGATTACGACCGCCACGGTATCGTCACGCCAGCAGGGCTGATGAACCCAAACCATTATCTGGCGGTTGCGATTAACTACCTGTTCCAGCATCGCCCGCAGTGGGGTAAAGATGTGGCCGTCGGTAAAACTCTGGTGTCATCCGCGATGATTGACCGCGTGGTTAACGACCTGGGCCGTAAACTGGTTGAAGTGCCAGTGGGTTTCAAATGGTTTGTTGATGGCCTGTTCGACGGCAGCTTTGGTTTTGGTGGCGAAGAAAGTGCCGGGGCATCGTTCCTGCGCTTTGATGGCACACCGTGGTCTACCGACAAAGACGGCATCATCATGTGTCTGCTGGCGGCAGAAATAACCGCCGTCACCGGTAAGAACCCGCAACAGCATTATGACGAACTGGCTGCCCGTTTCGGCGCGCCAAGCTACAACCGTCTGCAAGCCTCCGCGACAACTGCGCAGAAAGCGGCATTATCCAAACTTTCTCCGGAAATGGTCAGCGCCAGCACCCTGGCAGGTGACCCGATCACCGCACGTTTAACGGCGGCCCCTGGCAACGGCGCTTCTATCGGCGGCCTGAAAGTGATGACCGACAACGGCTGGTTTGCGGCACGCCCTTCGGGTACTGAAGATGCGTACAAAATTTACTGTGAAAGTTTCTTAGGTGCAGAACACCGTCTGCAAATTGAGAAAGAAGCGGTAGAGATTGTCAGCGAAGTGCTGAAAAACGCGAAGTAAGATGTTGAATTGGAAAAGGCGCCGCAAGGCGCCTTTTTTGTCTGCCGGAACTACAGCATAAACCGATAACCAATCCCAGTTTCGGTCAGCAAATGCGCCGGACGCGCGGGATCGCTTTCCAGCTTCTGGCGCAAATGTCCCATATAAATCCGCAAATAATGGCTATGCTCCACGGCATTCGGCCCCCAAACCTGATTGAGCAACTGGCGCTGAGTCAGCACCTTACCGTGGTTATTGAGCAGCGTGGCGAGCAAACGAAACTCAATCGGTGTGAGATGGATTTCAGCGCCATCCCGCGTAATACGGCGGGTAGCAAGGTCCACACTAATGCCTGAAAACTGATAAACCGGATCGGGCTGTGCCACACTGGCATGGCGGCGCAATACTACTCGCAAACGTGCTTGCAGCTCGCCAATACCAAACGGTTTGCTGAGATAATCATCCGCGCCCGCGTCTAGCGCATCTATCTTCACTTGTTCATCGCTGCGAGCAGATAGCACCACAATCGGCGTCTGGCTCCACTGGCGGAAATCGCGGATAAAATCCAGACCGTCACCATCGGGTAAACCGAGATCAAGAATCACTAAATCAGGCTTGCGCGTGGCGGCTTCCAGCAAACCACGCTGCAATGTTTCGGCTTCATGAACGCGTAGCGATTCTGCTTCCAGCGCGGTGCGCAGAAAACGGCGGATCTCTTTTTCGTCTTCAATAATCAGAACTGATATCACAAAGCCTCGTTCATCTCAGCCAGTTCAGGCGGTGGGGGAAGCGGTAAAATAACATGAAAACTCGCCCCTCCCTCCGGGCGATTTTCGGCATAAATTTTTCCATCGTGCACTTCAACAATCGCCTGGCAAATCGCTAGCCCTAAACCGACACCGGGGATGGCGGACTCTTTGTTACCACGGGAAAACTTATCAAAGATTAGCTGTTCTTTGCCAGCAGGGATACCTGGACCGCTGTCCCAGACCTCAAGATCCAGTTGGGAAGCCTCGGTCTGAGCGCGAATACCTATATTGGCGTGGTACCCGGCGTACTTCACCGCGTTCTCCAGCAGATTTATCAGCACGCGTTCAAACAGCGGGCCATCAACATGGATAAGCATTAACGGGTCAGGTAACGAAAGCACAATATGCCGACCGCCCAAACTCAGTTCCAGCATCTTCAACGCGCTACCGACCACTTCCTCAAGCGTTAACCACTCTTTGCGCAGATTAAATCCGCCAGACTGAATGCGCGCCATATCCAATAAATTGTTCACCAGACGCGTGGTATTCAGCACATGCTGGCGAATGTCGTTGGCTTGCGGGGCGTGTTTCGAGCCTTCAGAGGCCAAATCCAGCGTCAGTATTTCTGCCTGGCCGAACAGCACCGTCAACGGAGTACGCAAATCGTGAGACAACGCAGCCAGCAACGAATTACGCACTTGCTCGCGTTCGCTGGAAATCCTGGCTTGCTCTTCACTGGCGGTCAGCAATAAGCGATCCAGTGCCGTGGCCGCCAGTAACGTGAACGTTTCCAGCAGGCGTTGTTGTTCCGGGATCATCAACTGACGCAAATTACTCGGCTCGACAATCAATAACCCGAGGGTTCTTTCCGACGTTTTCAGCGGCAAAATTTGATACGGCACACCAGGTAACGTATCGGTGCCAGCGCCGGCAGGCTGGCCTTTATCAAAACTCCAGCGGGCGATGGCTTCATCCCAGTTGTGCGGTTCACCCTTTGCATTGGCTCGTTCCAGCACACCATTTTCATTGGGGAGTAATAACTGGGCGCGGGCATGAAAACTGTTATTGATAAACAGTTCGCTGGTGGCGGCAATATCCTGTGGCGTGCGCTCGGCGGCGAGGGCCTTCGACATCTCATACAGGTAGCGTGTGCGTTGTTCGCGATAACGGGCAATCCGCGCCTGATAGCGCACCCCAGCGGTGAGATTGCCGATAACCAGACCAACGGTGAGCATCACCGCGAAGGTTAACAAGTATTGAATATCGGAAACTGCCAGCGTGCCGTGCGGCGCAATAAAGAATAAATCGAAACTCAGTACACTTATCACTGTCGCCAGCACTGAAGGCCAGCGCCCGTAAAACAGCGCCACAACGACCACGCCTAGCAGATACAGCATCACCAGGTTGGCGGCATCAAAGCCCATCAACCATTGATTGGCGATAAAGGTAGTGATGGCGCAAAGCCCAACTGCCACGCCGCAGCCTCGCAACTGCATACGCCATTTTTCGCTAAAGTTGCGCATATCTTGCGTGGTAGGAGAGGCGACAAAAGGTTTGTTATCCAGCGCTACAATCACTAAATCGAGGTCGGGTGCGCGTCGAGCGAGTTTATCGGCGAAAGATTCACGGCTCCACCAACGGCGGGTCTTGCGTCGGCCAATAATTATTTTCCCGAGATTATGCTCCCGGGCGTAACGCAAAATAGCTTTGTCTTCGGCGGGATCGGCAAGCGTGGTGGTGGTTTCCGCACCCAGTTCTTGCGCTAAGCGTAATGAAGCCAAAATAGCGCGTCGTTGATGTTCAGGTAAACGGTGAAGCTGTGGCGTCTCGACATAAACCGCATGCCAAATGCTGCCTAATTTCGCCGCCAGTCTTGCCGCGGTGCGCACCAGTTTTTCATTACCGGAACTGTGCCCGATACACAGCAAAATCGCATCGCGCGTGTGCCAGACTTTTTCTTCGCCTTGATTATCCCGCCAGGCGCGCATTTGGTCGTCAACGCGATCGGCGGTGCGGCGTAACGCCAGTTCGCGCAGGGCAATCAAATTCCCCTTACGGAAAAAGTGTTCGATGGCGCGTTCAGCCTGGCCGGAGATGTATACCTTGCCTTCATGCAGACGCTGGCGTAAATCGTCAGGCGGTAAATCGACCAGCACGATTTCATCGGCGGCATCAAAGATAGGGTCGGGTACCGTTTCGCGGACCTGAATGCCGGTTACGCCGCCGACGATGTCGTTCAGGCTTTCGAGATGCTGCACGTTGACGGTAGTAAAAACGTCGATCCCGGCGTCCAGTAACTCTTCTACGTCTTGCCAGCGTTTAGGGTGGCGCGAGCCGGGCGCGTTGCTGTGCGCCAGTTCATCCATCAGGATCAGCGCAGGATTACGGGCGAGGGCGGCGTCAAGGTCAAACTCCTGAACCCATCGCCCACGGTGGTGTATCCGCTTTGCTGGTAGTAGATCGAGCCTGTCGAGCAAGGCGGCAGTCTCTTTACGACCGTGGGTTTCCACCACGCCAATCAGAATATCCAGTCCTTGCCCCCGCAGCCGCTGTGCTTCCTGAAGCATGGCGTAGGTTTTCCCCACGCCCGCACAAGCACCGAAGAATATTTTCAGCTTACCGCGAGGTTTGCGATTGACCTGCTCCAGTAACTTATCTGGATTAGGGCGCAGCGGTTCCTGCGTCATAACAGCTCCTTATTTTTTGGTGGATGACGCTGCGCTTATCCACCCTACAACGGCCGTAATTCGTAGGTCGGATAAGCGCCAGCGTCATCCGACAGTTTTATCTTATGGAGTTTGAAGGGCATCCAGTGCCACGTTAACCAACAACACATTCACCACCGGTTTACCGATAAAACCGACCAATGGCTGCGTGGTGTTCTCGGCAATCAAACGCTCAACTTGTTCAACCGGCAAATTGCGCGCTTTGGCGATACGCGGGATCTGCCAGGCCGCCGCCTGCGGCGAAATCTGCCCGTCCAGACCACTCGCTGAAGCCGTCACCAATTCAACCGGAACCGCTGGGTTTGCCTGCGGATTTGCCGCACGTAACGCTGCCACACGCTCGGTAACTTGCTTATCTAGCTCAGGATTACTGCCTGCCAGATTACTGCCGCCAGAGGCCATTGGATTATATGGCGTTTCTGCCGTAGCAGAAGGGCGGCCTTGTAAATACTTCGCCTGGGTAAAGTTTTGCCCAATCAGGCTTGAGCCTCGCACCACTTGAGTATCAATAATCAACGACCCGTTGGCTTGCGTCGGGAACCACCATTGAGCGAGCAGCGTGGTCAGTAACGGGTAAAGTCCACCGGTAACCAGGGTCAATAAAATCAGTAATAGTATAGCGGGACGTAAGGTAGTCATTTGTTTTTCCTCTTAAACCAGGCCACAAACGGTCAGCAGCACATCGATAATCTTGATGCCAATAAACGGCACAATTAAACCGCCCAGACCGTAAATCCACAGATTGCGACGCAACATGGCTGCGGCACTCAGCGGTTTGTAGCTCACCCCGCGCAAGGCCAGTGGAATCAGGAAGATGATGATCAATGCGTTAAAAATCACCGCGCTCAAAATCGCCGAAGCCGGGGAGTGCAGGTGCATCACGTTCAGCGCGTTGAGCTGCGGATAAGTGGCGGCAAACGCCGCAGGAATAATCGCGAAGTATTTCGCCACGTCGTTGGCAATACTGAAGGTGGTCAGCGAACCACGGGTCATCAGCATCTGTTTACCGATATGTACCACTTCAATCAATTTGGTGGGGTTGGAGTCTAAATCCACCATGTTGCCCGCTTCTTTTGCTGCCTGGGTACCCGAGTTCATGGCAACCGCGACATCCGCTTGCGCCAGCGCTGGCGCATCGTTGGTGCCATCACCTGTCATTGCTACTAAACGGCCTTCAGCCTGATACTGGCGAATCAACGCCAGTTTGGCTTCCGGTGTCGCTTCGGAAAGAAAATCATCAACCCCTGCTTCGGCGGCAATCGCGGCGGCGGTCAGACGGTTATCACCGGTAATCATCACGGTTTTGATGCCCATCTGGCGTAACTGCGCAAAACGCTCTTTAATGCCGCCTTTGACGATGTCTTTCAGCGCAATCACACCGAGCACGTTCGCACCTTCCGCCACCACCAGCGGTGTGCCGCCGGTGCGGGCAACGCCTTCCACCAGCGTATCCACCTGCGGCGGGAAGTGGCCGCCGTTGGCTTCAACGTGGCGACGAATGGCGTCCACCGAACCTTTGCGAATCATGCGATCCTGGATGTTGATCCCACTCATGCGGGTTTGTGCGGTAAACGGCACAAAGGTGGCATGCAGGTTTTGCACATCGCGTTCGCGCAGGTTAAAGCGCTGTTTTGCCAGCACCACAATACTGCGGCCTTCAGGTGTTTCGTCAGCCAGTGACGAAAGCTGCGCGGCATCCGCCAGCGTTTTTTCATCTATGCCTGGTGCAGGCAGGAAATCAGAAGCCTGACGGTTACCCAGCGTGATGGTGCCGGTTTTATCCAGCAGCAGCACGTCAACATCGCCCGCCGCTTCAACAGCACGCCCGCTGGTGGCAATCACATTCGCACCTAACATGCGGCTCATTCCGGCAACACCAATCGCCGACAACAGCCCGCCGATGGTGGTTGGTATCAAACACACCAGCAGAGCAATCAGCACGGTAACGCTAACCGCGACACCACCATATTGCGAGAACGGCCACAACGTGGCAGTTGCCAGTAAAAAGACGATTGTCAGTGCCACCAGTAAAATCGTCAGTGCAATTTCGTTTGGTGTTTTACGGCGTTGCGCGCTTTCGACCATCGCAATCATGCGGTCGAGGAAGGTTTCGCCTGGGTTCACGCTGCACTGAATCACCAGCCAGTCGGAAAGAATGCGCGTGCCACCGGTGACCGAAGCGAAGTCGCCGCCAGACTCACGAATAACCGGCGCGGATTCACCGGTAATCGCGCTTTCATCCACCGATGCACCACCTTCTAACACCTCGCCATCGCAAGGAATAATATCGCCCGCTTCAACCAGCACGATGTCGCCTTTGCGTAAGTCGGCGGCAGGGACGTTGTCCATCGGTGCGTCATGTTGCGGCGCACGCAATTTACGCGCCCAACTGGTTTTCTTCACCCCTTTCAGGCTGTTGGCTTGCGCTTTACTGCGGCCTTCTGCCAGCGCTTCGGCAAAGTTGGCAAACAGCACGGTAAACCACAACCAGACACTGATGGCGGCAGTAAACGACGCTTCGCCCTGAACTTTCCCGGCGAACATGGCAATCGCCAGAACGGTGGTCATCACGCTGCCGACCCAAACGATAAACATCACCGGGTTACGCCACTGCACCTGCGGCGTGAGTTTTTTAAAGGAATCAATTAACGCCTGACGAATCAGCGATGGTTCAAATAGCGCCTGTTGCTTGCGACTCATGGATGCCTCTTAATCACAAATTCACAAAGGAAAGGTGTTCCGCAACCGGGCCTAATGCGAGGGCGGGAATAAAGGTTAATGCGCCGACTAACAACACAGTGCCAATCAGCAACCCGATAAACAGCGGGCCGTGAGTCGGTAGGGTGCCGATACCTGCGGATTGCGATTTTTTGGTGACCAGCGAACCGGCAATCGCCATCACCGGCACAATCACCGCGAAGCGACCGAACCACATGCACACCGCCAGAAGAACGTTCCAGAATGGGGTGTTAGCACTTAAACCGGCAAACGCGCTGCCGTTGTTATTGGCAGCGGACGAAACCGCATACAGCACTTCGCTAAAACCGTGAATGCCTGGGTTGAACATGCCGGCGCGGCCTGCGTCGGTCATCATCGCCAGCGCGGTACCGAGCAGCACCAGAGTCGGCGTTACCAGAATCGCCATCGCGGTCATTTTCATCTCTGCGACGTCGATCTTTTTACCGAGATATTCCGGGGTGCGGCCAATCATCAACCCGGCGATAAACACCGTCAGCAACACGAACAACAACATGCCGTACAGCCCAGAGCCGACGCCGCCGAACACCACTTCACCAATCTGCATCAGCCACATTGGGATCATGCCGCCTAACGCCGTGAAGGAGTCGTGCATGGCGTTGACCGCCCCGCAAGACGCGGCAGTGGTAATCACCGAAAACAGGCTACTGGCCAGAATGCCAAAGCGGCTCTCTTTGCCTTCCATATTGAAATTACTGTCAGCGCCGAGCTGCATGAAATGCGGGTTACCGTTGGTTTCGGCCCACATAACCACCACAACGCAGATAACAAAAATTACCGCCATTGCCCATAAAATGGCGCGTCCCTGACGACGGTCACCTACCGCTTCACCAAACGCAAAACAGAGTGCCGCCGGGATCAAGAAGATCGCCAGCATCTGTACAAAGTTGGTCAGCGCCGTGGGGTTCTCGAACGGGTGTGAGGAATTAGCATTAAAGAAACCACCGCCATTGGTGCCAAGCATCTTGATCGCTTCTTGCGAGGCCACCGGGCCCATAGGCAAGACATGCTGCACACCTTCAAGTGAGGTAAATGGCTGATACGCGGCAACGTTCTGCAAGGTTCCCTGGCCAACAAAGAACAGCGCAATCAACAGTGAAATCGGCAGCAAGATATACAGCGTGATGCGGGTTAAATCGGCCCACGCGTTGCCTAATGTGCTGGCGCTCTGGCGTGAAAAAGCGCGGATCAGCGCAAACACTACGGCAATCCCCGTTGCGGCTGACAAAAAGTTTTGCACCGTCAGGCCGACCATCTGGCTGAAATAGCTCAGCGTGGTTTCACCGCTGTAAGACTGCCAGTTGGTATTGGAAACAAAACTCACTGCCGTATTCAGCGCCAGATGCCAGGAAAGGCCAGGCAACTGCTGCGGGTTGAGCGGCAGGTTGCCTTGTGTCATCAGAATGACAAACAGCGCCAGCAAACCTAACGCGTTAAACGCCAGAATTGCGCCCAGGTAATGCTTCCAGCTCATTTCGCGGGTGGCATCACTGCCGAGAAGTTTCCAGAACAGCGAATCCACTTTCCCGACAACGGGCAACGGTTCGCCTTCAATTAAGCGAGCCAAAACACTACCTAACGGTTTGGCTAACGCGAAAAGCACCAGCAGGAAACTGGCAATTAATAAAAATCCGGACGCGGCCATCAGAATGCCTCCGCATTAATCAGCGCATAAATCAGATATCCCAACAGCAAAAACACCAGCACCACACCTGCGATTACGCCTGCACTCACAATCCACCTCCAGTCCTATAAGGAATTGGAGTGATTTTGAAACTCTGGATGCAAAGATGTCGTAAAAGTCTGGGGGTGGAGTGTAAAAAAAGTATAAAAATGACAAAAGCCATTAATTAACTAATGGTTAGTATTTATTTAACTATTTTGTAACTTAATTACGCCGATGAATGTAAATTAATGGCAAAAAGTGTCATTGAGTGGTCGGATGAGTAGTAAACTTTCAAACAATGCGATACTATTTTCGCCAGATAACAAGTTCCAATTTCCCGGCGTTAGATGCCGGTCACAAAAAAGGGAGAAGCCTATGACTCTATATAAAGACTATCCAATGCATCAGGTCATCCTGCGTCGCACATTTGTTGTTGTAGCAGGCGTCCTGGCTCTGCCGGTCATGTTGTTCTGGAAAGATCGTTCCCGTTTCTACAGCTACCTGCATCGCGTCTGGTCTAAAACCAGTGAAAAACCGGTTTGGATGGCGCAGGCTGAAGCGGCTGCCGCTGATTTTTACTGAGATAAAACTGCTTATAGTTAAAAAAAGCACCGCACGATTAAATCGGCGGTGCTTTTTTTTGGGCTGGATGGTTTTTATATTTATTGAACAGTGTTTGTCATTTTTTTTATAGAGTTGTGAGGTTTTTGTATTATTTATATAATAAATGAAATATATAAAATCACATCTAAAATTTATGCCGGATAAGTTTTATCTGTTTATTATTGCATATGCCCTTTTTTGTTAGGATAATTATTTCGATAAGTATATTTTGATGTCTCAAAAAAATATGCTTAAAAAGGGATAGGGGACATTGCCCAATGCAGATGCGGTGCGTGCGGAAGAAATGGTGAACTATTTTCCACTGAATGCGCGAGCCTCCAGCAGTGAAACCCGTTCCGATCATGCCACGCCATTTACCATCAGCTACGAATTATCCCCCGCGCCGAGGAATGAGCAGCACACGCTCCTTGTGAATGACCTGCGCGAACAAGATCGCATTGCCATTGTGACCTATTCTGGCTCTTCAGAAGTGCTTTTAGCGTCCACTTCCGGAGCTGATAAAAAAACCATTCTTAATGCGCTTGATAGCCTTGATGCGGGTGGTTCAACCAACGGTGGCGCGGGCTTGAAAATGGCTTATCAACAGGCCGAAAAAGGGTTTATCAAAGGAGGTGTTAACCGTATTTTATTAGCCACCGATGGGGATTTTAACGTCGGAATTGACGATCCTAAAGACATTGAAGCCATAGTAAAAAAAGAGCGTGAATCTGGCGTGACGCTTTCCACTCTTGGTGTAGGCGACGATAATTTTAATGATGCGATGATGGTGAAAATTGCGGATGTGGGTAATGGAAATTACAGTTACCTCGATTCATTATCCGAAGCGCAGAAAGTATTGAATAATGAAATGCGTCAGACATTCGTTACCGTAGAAAAAGATGTTAAAGCGCAGATCGAATTTAATCCGAATAATGTTATTGAGTATCGCAAAATAGGCTATGAAAAACGTCAACTGCGTGATGAAGATTTTAATAACGATGCGGTAGATGCCGGTGATATAGGTGCCGGTAAACATGTCACGGTATTATTTGAACTCACGCTGGCAGGCCAAAAACAATCTGTTGATAGCCTGCGTTATGCTAAAAAAACAGCCACGACTGAGGGGAGTAAAACCAACGAATTACTCTGGGTTAAGCTGCGTTATAAACAGCCGCAAGGAGAGACTAGCCAACTGATCAATTTGCCGGTGAAACGCAGTGGTAACACGTCCTTTAACACAGCCTCAGTGTTGTAGGGGGGATAAGCGATAGCGCCATCCACCATTTTCGCCTGTTGTTGCAGATAAAAGTGTCGGATGACGCTGCGCTTATCCGACCTGGGAAGAGGTTTGTCATCAGTCTGAAGCCTTGCAGATGCTCCATCCTGAATCGCCACTTGATGGCGGTTTTTTTATGCGTGAAGATAGGCTCAATAAACTACGTGAGGGCAGCAGCATGTTGATTTGGCAAGATTTGCATCATTCAGAACTGAGCGTCACCGATCTCTACACTCTTTTGGCATTACGCAACGAAGTGTTTATTGTCGAGCAAAACTGCCCTTATCAGGACATTGATGGCGACGATTTGCTGGGCGAAAACCGCCATATTCTCGGCTGGCAGGACGGTAAGCTGGTGGCTTATGCGCGCATTCTGAAAAGCGACAGCGAATTTGAACCGGTGGTGATTGGTCGTGTGATTATCGACAAAAGCGTGCGTGGCGAAAAACTGGGCTATCAATTGATGGAGCAAGCGATGGCCTCTTGCCAGCAATTCTGGCCGGAAACTACTGTGTATTTAGGCGCGCAGGCGCATCTGCAAGCGTTCTATGCTCACTTTGGTTTTTCCCCGGTTACGGATGTGTATGACGAAGATGGTATCCCACACCTTGGGATGGCGAATCGCTAAAAGCATTCATCTTGTCTATAGTTAGCGGACGAGTTTTTTTTATAAACGGAGAACAGTGATGCAACCGTATGAATCTCGTCTTGATGATGATTTATCTCTGCTGAGCGAAACGTTAGAAGAAGTGCTGCGTTCCTCAGGTGACCCCGCTGACCAAAAGTACATTGAACTGAAAGAACGCGCTGAAAAGGCACTAAGTGATGTCAAAGCGCGCGTCAGTAATGCGTCAGATAATTATTATTATCGTGCCAAAAAAGCTGTTTATCGTGCCGATGATTATGTTCATGACAAACCGTGGCAAGGCATTGGTGTCGGCGCGGCAGCTGGTTTAGTGTTGGGGCTATTGCTAGCCAGACGCTAGGGCTATTCCGGCACATAGATACGTTGTGTGCCGGTTAAAGAAAATCTTACCTATTGGGTGGGATTTTTTTTTGCCGCCATGACCACGTATAATCAAGGGTTTTCAGGGAAGGTGAGGTAAACGTGAATTCAGTTGTCGTCGCGCTGCAACAGTTACAACTTGCATTGAACGCAGAATTTGCGGATGCGCCAGGACTACAGCAAATATCGTTTGCCGTAACCTTGAGTGATGCCTCAGATGCTCTCGCATGGTTGACTACTCAACGGCTTTATCCTCAATTCTACTGGCAACAGCGTAATGGCGATGACGAAATTGCCGCACTTGGCCTGGTACACCAGTTCAACACATTAGAAGCGGCGAGAGAGTTTCTTGATGATTATGCCGGTCAGCCCGCTATTCGTATCGCTGGCGTCAATGCGTTCGACCCCGCGACCAGTTTTTTATTTCTCCCAAGACTCGAATGGCGACGCACGGGTGGCGATGCGCAGCTTCATCTCCATCTGTATAGCGAAACATCCTTAAAGGAAGACGCGCGCGCCGCGCAGGCTTTCCTTGAACAACTCCTGCCAGCCAAACAATTACCGCTACAGCACCTGAATTGTGTGGGCGAGCAACATATTCCGCCACAGAGTGAATGGCTGAAACTTATCGATCTCGCGACAAGCGCTATTGAACAGCATGAACTCGACAAAGTGGTGCTGGCTAGAGCCACCGATCTGCAATTTACTACGGCGGTTTCTGCGGCGGGTTTTATGGCGGCCAGCCGTCGGGTCAACCTGAATTGCTATCATTTTCTTATGGTGTTTGACGCCAGCAATGCGTTCCTCGGCTCAAGCCCGGAGCGCTTATGGCGGCGCATCGACACGGCATTACGCACTGAAGCATTAGCCGGAACGGTGGCGAATCACCCTGATGATCACCGGGCCTGGTCGTTGGGGCAGTGGTTGCTAAAAGATGATAAAAACCAACGTGAAAATATGTTGGTTGTTGAAGACATCTGCCAGCGTTTGCATAAAACGGTGGGAACGATCGACGTACTGCCGCCGCAAATTGTGCGCCTGCGAAAAGTGCAGCATTTACGTCGCTGCATTTGGACTGTTCTGGCGCAACCGGACGACGCCGCCTGCCTGACGATGCTGCAACCGACTGCCGCTGTTGCAGGCTTACCGCGAGATGTGGCGCGAGATTTCATCGACAAAAATGAACCATTCGAGCGCGAATGGTACGCGGGGTCAGCGGGGTATTTGTCACAACGTCAGTCTGAGTTCTGCGTTGCCTTGCGCTCGGCAAAAGTCACTAATCATATTGTCCGTCTGTATGCCGGAGCTGGCATTGTTGCGGGTTCTGACGCGGCAGAAGAATGGCAAGAAATAGAAAATAAAGCCGCCGGGTTGCGAACATTGCTGACGAAAACGATGTTCTAAATACTATTACCGACCCATATCAAAATAACTATTCCATCTATAATTATAATGAGTCAGCAAAATTGACTCAGGACTTAATCATGTCGATAAGCTCGTTTAACCGCCGTTGGGCTACGGTAATTCTTGAAGCGCTAACTCGTCACGGAGTCCGCCATGTGTGCGTGGCACCGGGTTCGCGTTCTACTCCGCTGACCCTTGGCGCGGCTGAAAATAGGGCTTTTATTTGTCATACGCACTTTGACGAACGTGGTTTAGGCCATCTGGCACTTGGCCTGGCAAAAGCCAGCCAGGCTCCTGTCGCTATCATCGTCACCTCCGGAACGGCTGTCGCCAACCTCTATCCGGCGATTATTGAAGCCGGTTTGACGGGTGAAAAACTGGTGGTTTTGACCGCCGATCGTCCACCTGAACTTATTGATTGCGGTGCTAATCAGGCGATTCGCCAGCCCGGAATTTTTAGCTCCCATCCGACTCAAGCGATTAATTTGCCACGGCCCACGCAGGATATTCCCGCGCGCTGGCTGGTTTCGACCATTGATAACGCGATGGGGCAATTGGTGGGCGGAGCAGTTCATATCAATTGTCCGTTTGCCGAGCCACTATACGGTGAGCTTGATGAAACCGGTATCAACTGGCAACAGGCGCTTGGCGACTGGTGGCAAAGTGATAAACCCTGGCTGCGCATGGCCGCGGCTCAGGAAGTGATGAAACAGCGCGACTGGTTCTTCTGGCGGCAAAAACGTGGCGTGGTGGTGGCCGGGCGTTTGAATGCCGATGAAGGCAAACAGGTGGCCTTATGGGCGAAAACATTGGGTTGGCCGCTGATTAGCGATGTTTTATCGCAAACCGGGCAGCCGCTGCCTTGTGCGGATTTATGGCTGAGCAACAGTCAGGCCGTCACCGAGCTTGCCGAAGCGCAAATTATTATCCAGTTTGGCAGCAGCTTGACCGGTAAACGTGTCCTGCAATGGCAGGCTACCTGCGAGCCGGAAGAGTATTGGCTGGTAGATAACTTACCCAACCGGCTTGATCCGGCGAATCATCGCGGTCGCCGAATATCTTGCGATATCGCGCAATGGCTGGAGCTTCATCCGGCTGAAAAGCGCCTCGCATGGGACGAGAAATTAACCACCCTGGCAAAACTCGCGCAGCAGACGGTGAAAAAGGGCACAGCTGAATTTGGCGAGGCGCAAATCGCCGCGCGTTTGCCTGAACTATTGCCGGAAGCCGGGCAGCTATTTGTTGGCAACAGCCTGGTGGTGCGGCTGGTGGACGCCTTTGCCCAACTTCCTGCCAGTTATCCGGTCTACAGCAACCGTGGCGCAAGTGGTATCGATGGCCTGCTCTCGACTGCCGCCGGTGTGCAACGTGCCACAGCCCGCTCAACGCTGGCGATCGTCGGCGATCTCTCTGCGCTCTATGATCTCAATTCTCTGGCGCTACTACGCCAGGTTTCCGCGCCGTTTGTTTTGCTGATCGTGAATAATAATGGCGGGCAAATATTCTCGTTATTGCCAACGCCTGCGGCCGAACGTGAACGCTTCTACTGCATGCCGCAGAACGTTAATTTTGCCCACGCGGCGGCGATGTTTAACCTTAGCTATCACAACCCGACAAGCTGGGACGAATTGCAGGATGCGGTTAACCGCGCCTGGCACAGCCCGCAAACTACCATCATTGAAGCGACCGTGCCCGAAACGGATGGCGCGCAAACCTTGCAGAATCTACTGGCGCAGGTTAGCCAGGCATGACCCTGCATACGGTTTATCGCGAAGGGCGTGATGCGACCTTGCCGTGTCTTGTCTGGCTGCACGGTTTCTTAGGTTGCCAGCGTGAGTGGGAAGCGGTGAGCGAGAACTTTATCGACTGGCCGCAACTGCGAATTGATTTGCCCGGTCACGGGAAATCGGCCGATATCACGGTGAACGACTTTCATCAGGTTGACCAACTGCTGCGAAAAACGCTTCTTAGTTACAACATCCTAAAATACTGGCTTATTGGCTATTCCCTTGGCGGACGTGTGGCGATGGTCCATGCTTGCCAGGGGGATAATCCCGGCTTATGTGGGCTGGTTGTCGAAGGGGGCCATCCGGGCCTTGAGGATGAAAATGCCCGCCTGGAAAGGCAAACCAACGACCATCTTTGGGGGCAACGTTTGTGCAATGAACCGCTCAAAGAGGTACTTAACGACTGGTATCAACAAGCAGTTTTTCAGTCGCTTAACGACCCACAGCGCTCAGCACTTGTCATGCTGCGTAGCCAGAATAACGGTGCAAGTCTTGCGGCAATGCTTGAGGCAACATCGCTCGGCAAGCAACCCGATTTACGCGCGGCGCTCAAACAACTGCCGCAGCCTTTTTACTACCTGTGTGGTGAGCGGGATGAAAAATTCCGCACCGTGGCAAACAGCTTAGGCCAGGCACCGCATCTTATTACTGCCGCAGGCCACAACGCGCATCGGGAAAATCCCGCCGCTTTTAGCGCCTGTCTGCTCAACTTATTACGAAAACCTGGCGAGGAAACACCATGATTTATCCAGATGAACAAATGCTCTATGCCCCGATTGAATGGCAGGATTGCTCGGAAGGTTACAGCGATATTCGTTACCACAAATCGGCTGACGGCATCGCCAAAATCACCATCAACCGCCCTGAAGTGCGCAACGCATTCCGCCCGTTGACCGTCAAAGAGATGATTAATGCGCTGGCCGATGCACGTTATGACGACAACATCGGTACCATCATCCTGACTGGCGAAGGTGAAAAAGCCTTCTGCGCAGGCGGCGACCAAAAAGTCCGTGGTGATTACGGCGGCTATCAGGATGCCAGTGGTACTCATCATCTGAACGTGCTGGATTTCCAGCGCCAGATCCGTACTTGTCCAAAACCAGTTGTCGCGATGGTCGCGGGTTATTCCATCGGTGGCGGCCACGTGCTGCACATGATGTGTGACCTGACTATTGCCGCTGAAAACGCGGTATTCGGCCAGACAGGCCCGAAAGTTGGCTCGTTCGACGGCGGTTGGGGTGCTTCTTATATGGCGCGTATCGTCGGTCAGAAAAAAGCCCGTGAAATCTGGTTCCTGTGCCGCCAGTACGATGCCAAAGAAGCACTGGATATGGGGCTGGTGAACACCGTGGTACCGAATGCCGAACTGGAAAAAGAGACCGTGCGCTGGTGCCGTGAAATGCTGCAAAACAGCCCAATGGCGCTGCGTTGTCTGAAAGCCGCGCTGAACGCTGACTGCGATGGTCAGGCAGGTCTGCAAGAACTGGCGGGTAACGCCACCATGCTGTTCTACATGACTGAAGAAGGTCAGGAAGGCCGCAACGCGTTTAACCAAAAACGCCAGCCGGACTTCAGCAAATTTAAACGGAACCCGTAATGCGTCGCGTCGAACTGTGGCGCTTTCAGGTGCCGATGGATGCGGGAGTGGTGCTGCGCGAGCGGCGCCTGAAAACACGCGACGGGCTGCTGGTGCGCCTGACGGAAGGCGACAAACAAGGCTTTGGCGAAATTTCGCCATTGCCGGGTTTTAGCGCTGAAACCGTCGACGAAGCGCAAAGCGTGGCGCTGGCCTGGCTGCAAGCGTGGCAAGCGGGCGGTGAGACTGAATTGCCCGAAATGCCCTCTGTGGCCTTTGGCCTGAGCTGCGCGCTGGCAGAAATCAGCGGTGAATTGCCACAAGCGGCAGATTACCGCGCAGCACCGCTGTGTACCGGCGACCCGGATGAACTGTTTGAGATGTTAGCCGCCATCCCTGGCGAAAAAATCGCCAAGGTGAAAGTGGGCTTGTACGAAGCCGTGCGCGACGGCATGGTGGTTAATCTGCTACTGGAAGCGATGCCTGACTTGCGTCTGCGCCTTGATGCCAACCGTGGATGGACGCCGCTTAAAGCGCAGCAGTTCGCCAAATACGTCAACCCGGACTTCCGCCCGCGTATTGCGTTTATTGAAGAACCGTGCAAAACCCGCGAGCAATCCCGTGAGTTTGCCCGTGAAACGGGGATCGCCATCGCGTGGGATGAAAGTCTGCGCGAGCCTGACTTTGCGTTTGCCGCCGAACCTGGCTTAACGGCGCTGGTTATCAAGCCCACGCTCACCGGCAGCCTGGCAAAAGTTCGCCAGCAGGTCGAACAGGCTCATGCCCTGGGATTGACTGCGGTGATCAGTTCGTCGATTGAATCAAGCCTCGGGCTGACTCAACTGGCGCGCATTGCCGCGTGGTTAACACCACAAACGCTACCGGGTTTAGATACCTTGTCATTAATGCAGGCACAATTGGTGCGTGAATGGCCAAACAGCCCGTTACCGTGCTGGTCTCTGGAATCTCTTGAGCGAGTGCTATGAGTTTTAAAGAATGATTTTCGAAGATTTTCCCTGGCAACATTGGGCACAAAAACGCGGCAGCGAAGCCGCGTTAACTCTGGGCAATGAAACTCTCAACTGGTGCGAGCTAGGCCAGCGTGTTGATGCGCTGGCTGGCGGCTTTCATCAGCAAGGTGTGCAAGAGGGACAGGGCGTTGCATTGCGTTCCAAAAACAGCCCGGAAATGCTGTTAGCGTTTCTGGCGTTACTGCAATGTGGCGCGCGCGTTCTGCCGCTCAATCCGCAGTTGCCCAACGCGTTGCTCGAACAGTTACTGCCTGACCTGACGATCAGCCATGCGGTGAGTTTTGACGCTGCGCAATTCGTGGTCGACATAAACCCGTTAACGATGAACGAAGGCGAATGCTACCAGGCTGACTGGCAGCCGTCGCGCTTCGCATCAATGACGCTGACCTCGGGTTCAACCGGTTTGCCCAAAGCCGCCGTTCATACCGCAGACGCGCATCTTGCCAGTGCTGCCGGTGTGCTGGCGGTGATGGACTATACAGCGCGGGATAGCTGGTTGCTGTCGCTACCGTTGTTCCATGTTTCAGGGCAGGGGATTTTCTGGCGCTGGTTACTGGCCGGTGGCTGCCTGGTAGTGCGTGACTTACATCCGTTGAACGAGGCATTGCAGGGTTGTACTCATGCCTCGCTAGTGCCAACACAACTCTGGCGTTTGCTGGAACAATCGCCACCGCAGGCGCTGCGTGAGGTGTTGCTGGGTGGTGCCGCCATTCCCGTGGAACTAACGCAAGCTGCTTTAGCCAAAGGTATCAACTGCTGGTGTGGTTATGGTTTGACGGAGCTGGCCTCGACGGTATGTGCGAAACGCGCTGACGGGTTGCCCGACGTGGGCGAAGCGCTACCTGGGCGCGAAGTGAAAATAGTCGATGAAGAAGTGTGGATCCGCGCCAACAGCCTGGCTTCAGGTTACTGGAAAGGGGGCGCAGTGCTGCCGCTGGTGAATGCCGATGGCTGGTTTGCTACTCGCGATCGCGGCAGGTTAAATGAGCATCGCCTGACTCTTATTGGCCGCCTCGACAATCTGTTTTTCAGCGGCGGCGAAGGGATACAGCCTGAAGAAGTGGAAAGCATTATTGCGCAGCACCCGGCGGTGAAGCAGGCATTTGTGGTGCCTATTGATGACGTGGAATTTGGTCAGCGCCCGGTTGCCGTGGTGGACGCCGCAGACGATTTTGATTTGTCGCTGCTGACGGAATGGTTACAGGGAAAAGTGGCGCGTTTTCAGCAGCCAGTGCGTTGGTTGCGTTTGCCTGATGAACTTAAGCAGGGCGGGATTAAGATTTCGCGGGTGCAATTAAAATTATGGGTGAAGCGAGTGGCTAAAATTTAATTTCAGCCACTCGCTTTCATGTCGGGGGCGCTACGCTTGCCCGACCTACGAACTCGGTTTCCTATTACAACGCTATTTCAAAGCTTTCAACGCGGCGGCAATGCCCGCGCCATATTCCGGATGCACCTCGCTAAACAGGGCAATCTGGCGCTCCTGAATAAACTCGGGAACATCTTTCATATCACCGGCGATACGTTTAAACATGCGCTGATGTTCTTCTGCGCTCAGCAGGTTATACAAGGCGCGTGGCTGGCTGAAATAGTCGTTATCTTCGCGATGATTCCAGTGGTCTGCTGCCCCTTCAATACTTAACGGTGGTTCGCTGAAATCAGGCTGCTCCTGGAACACATTGAAGCTATTTGGCTCATAAGTTGCGCCATTGCTGCTGTTGCCATCAATACGCATCGCGCCATCGCGATGATAATTGTGGAACGGACATTTCGGTGCGTTAACCGGGATTTGGTGATGGTTAACTCCTAAACGGTAGCGGTGGGCATCGCCGTAAGAGAACAGGCGGCCTTGCAGCATGCGGTCTGGAGAGAAACCAATGCCAGGCACCACGTTTGCCGGAGACATTGCCACTTGCTCGACATCAGCAAAGTAGTTATCCGGGTTACGGTTCAATTCCAGCTCACCCACTTCCATCAGCGGATAATCGCCGTGCGGCCAGATTTTGGTCAGATCAAACGGGTTATATGGCGTTTGTGACGCGTCTGCTTCCGGCATAATTTGCACATAGAATTTCCAGCGTGGGAAATCACCGCCTTCAATCGCCTCAAATAAATCACGCTGTGCGCTTTCGCGGTCATTAGCAATGATGGCTGCGGCTTCATCGTCCATCAGATTGGCAATTTGTTGCTGGGTTTTCAGGTGGAATTTCACCCAGAAACGCTGATTGTCGCTGTTGATGAAACTGAACGCATGGCTACCAAATCCGTGAATATGACGATAAGAACGTGGCAGGCCGCGATCGCTAAAATCGATGGTTAACTGGTGCAGCGTTTCAGGCATTTGCGAGAAAAAATCCCACTTATAAGTGGGGTTGCGCAGGTTAGTACGCGGGTCGCGTTTCACTACGTGGTTTAAATCAGGGAATTTCAGCGGGTCGCGTAAATAGAAGATTGGGGTGTTATTACCGACTAAATCCCAGTTACCTTCTTCGGTGTAAAACTTGATTGAGAAGCCGCGAATATCACGCTCGGCATCAGCGGCGCCGCGCTCGCCTGCTACAGTCGAGAAACGCAGGAACAGATCGGTTTTTTTGCCAATGTCTGAGAAAATTTTCGCGCGGGTGAACTGCGTAATATCGTGGGTTACGGTAAAGGTACCAAATGCGCCAGACCCTTTGGCGTGCATGCGACGCTCGGGGATAACTTCGCGATCGAAATGGGCTAGTTTCTCCAGAAACCAAACATCCTGTAAAAGCATTGGGCCACGGGGGCCAGCGGTTGCAACGTTGTTATTGTGGGCTACGGGAGCCCCGGATGCAGTCGTTAATCCTTTTTTGCTCATTGTTGTCTCCATTTATCAATGTAAGGGTGAATCATCATAGTAAGAATAACCCCTATAGTATTATGGGAATTATGCACCGCTGGCAATTTGGCATTTTCTATCGTTGCTATTCATTAATCCTGTCAGGCAATCCCCGCTGTTTTAATTTCTTACAAACGAATAGCGAAAAGAATTTCTAACACGTTGATTACATCAATCGTGGCTGTAGAATCGGTTTTTTTTAAGGACATCCTTTTTCAGGGACCTCCTTTTTTTGTTATTAAGGATCGAAACATGAACAAATTATTACTGGCTGGCGCTGCCAGCCTGGCGCTCATTTCTGCATCCGCAAGTGCTATCAGCATCGGCGGTGAAGCAGGCGAAAAATACACTAACGTGGTCGTGGGTTTCGGTACTGATTCCCCTGGTCTGGCGTTCACCGGTAACTACGCACATAACGATGACGACGGTGATACTGCGGGTCTGGGCTTAGGCCTGAATGTGCCATTAGGCCCATTTATGGGTACCGTGGGTGGCCGTGCGGTTTACCTCAATCCTAACGATGGTGATGAAGGTTACGCGCTGGCCGTTGGCGGTGGTTTGAGCTGGAAGATTTTCGATAGCTTCGCGGTATTCGGTGATTACTATTATTCCCCAGACTCCCTTTCCAGCGGTGTTGAAAACTACCAGGAAGCCAGTGCAGGCGCACGTTGGACAATCATGCGCCCAATTACCATTGAAGCAGGCTATCGCTACATCGGTATGGAAAACAAAAATGGCGAGCGTGATAACTCGATCGCCGATGGGCCATATGTTGGCGTGAGCGCTGCTTTCTAAAATCCCTGTCATTTTGTAGATCGGATTAAATGGTGGATGACGCTTGAGCTTATCCACCCTACAACTGCTTTTGCTTTCGTAGGTCGGATTAGCGCAGCGACATCCGACATTCATTTGACCTGCCTGTTTTATTTCTGCCAATTAATTTTCTGTCTGCTTGAGTTATAGTGAATCGTTTTTTTCCCGCGGAGCACAACAATGATAAAAGTGGAAATGCTGTCTACCGGCGACGAAGTGCTGCATGGTCAAATTATTGATACCAACGCAGCCTGGCTTGCCGATTATCTTTTTAACCAGGGTTTGCCAATGTCGCGCCGCAATACGGTGGGCGACAGTCTTGACGATTTGATTGCGGTGCTCAAAGAGCGCAGCGAACAGGCTGATGTGTTGATCGTCAATGGTGGGCTTGGGCCAACCAGCGACGATCTGAGTGCGCTGGCCGCCGCCACCGCCGCAGGCGTGGAACTGGTGATGCACCAGCCATGGCTCGAACAAATGGAGCGTTTCTTTGCTGAGCGCGGGCGCGAAATGGCTCCCAGCAATCGCAAGCAAGCTTTAATCCCCGCCACCAGTGAAATGGTCGATAACCCCGTAGGTACCGCTTGTGGATTTGCCCTAAAGCTTAACCGCTGCCTGATGTTTTTCACCCCTGGCGTCCCTTCTGAATTTAAAGTGATGGTTGCTGAGCAAATCCTGCCGCGCTTGCGCGCACGCTTTGAGTTGCCGGAACCGCCAGTTTGCCTGCGCCTTACCACCTTTGGGCGCTCTGAAAGCGAATTAGCCCAAAGCCTTGAACCGATTCCCCTGCCGGAAGGTGCGGTAATGGGCTATCGCTCATCCATGCCGATTATTGAGCTGAAATTGACCGGCCCTGCCAGCCTGCGCCCGGAGATGGAAGCCGTCTGGCCGCAAGTGCAGCATGTTGCCGGTGAAAGCACGATTTTTGAAGGGACAGAAGGGCTGCCTGCGCAACTGGCAAAACGCCTGCGCGAGCAGTCCCTCAATATTGCGCTGAGCGAACAATTCACCGCGGGTTTGCTGTGTTTGCAACTTTCCAGTGCACAAGCGCCGCTGGGTAACAATGAAGTCCTTTCATCGCGCCCTGAAACGCTGGTGCAAGTGGCCGAGCGCGCAAAAATATTCGCTCACACCGCCGGAAGTACCGTGGCGCTGGTGGTCGGCAGCCTTGAAGACGAGCAGCTTAACTTTGCGCTACATACCCCTGGCGGCACCTACGGCTTGCAGGTGAAATTCAGCGTGACTCGCCACGACCTGCGCACCCGCCAGGAAGTGTGCGCGATGATGGCATTAAACATGCTGCGCCGCTGGCTCAATGGCTGGGATGTCGCAGCGGAGCATGGTTGGGTGAATGTCGTCGATGTCATAGAGCTTTAAAGCTAAGCGAGCGCCCGGGCTAACAGTGTAATCGGGTGCTCGCATTTCTTACTGGTGGACATCTCAATCTGCCATTTGCACGTTTCACAATCGGTCACCACCAAATCGACGCCACTTTCTTCAATTTGCTGAAATAACGGCGCACCGATACTTTGCGACGTTTGATAGTTTTCCTTTTTAAATCCATAAGTTCCGGCAATACCACAGCACTGGGATTCGAGCATCACCAGCTCTACGCCAGGCAAACTACGCAGCAAATCGAGGGTGTACAACGACCAGCCCATTTTCTCCATATGGCACGGTGTGTGGTAAGCAATGCGTAGCGGTAACGCTTTCAGGTTTAACTCACGTCCTTTTTCCAGTTGTTTCCAGATAAACCTTGTCGCCAGTTCGATATGGTCACGCATTGGGCGCGTGTCGACATCCAGCACCTGCGGGTATTCGTCACGCAAGGTAAACGTGCAAGTGGAAGAGGTGGCGATAACCGGAAGCCCTTGTTCAAGCACCGCTTTACTTAAAGACGCGGCGTTAATGGCTGCCTGCTTTTTGGCCTTATCGATAAAACCATTGGCAATTAGTGGCACGCCACAGCATTTTTCGCGATCCAGTAATTGCACGCCAAATCCCATCGCGTTCATCACGCGCAGCAGATCTTTTCCAAGCTGGGAGTGGTTGTAATTCACGTAACAACCATGGAAAAAAACCACTTGCTCAGCAAAGGCTTTTTGCGCTGCCGCTTGTTTGTGATACCAGCGCCGAAACGTACCGGAAGAATATTTCGGTAATTCGCGATGGCCGTCGATGCCCAGCGTTTTATCCAGCAGAGTACGCACCGGCTTGAGTGACGTGGCGGTGTTAACCAGCGGCGCAAAGGGGGTGGACAGCGTGCCCAGCAAGTCGGTATGGCTGAGAATGGCATCTCGTAAATTGAAGGTGGATTTACCGTAGCGGGCTTTGGCACGCTGAATAATATCGCCAATTTTTACATCAGACGGGCAGGCCACTTCGCAGCGTTTGCAGTTGGTACAATATTGCAGTGCGTCATCATAAAGCGCGGCATCTTTGAGGCGCAGGCGTTCGCCATCCGGGCCAGATTGTTTTGGGCCAGGATAATCAGGATTTACCCGGCTAACCGGACAAACGGTGGTGCAAACGGTGCATTTAATGCAGTTTTCAAAACTGGTTTCATCGAGCAGGCTCATACGTTGCCTCCCTGAGCATCAAGGATTTTCTGGGCAACATATAATGCGCCCGTCATCGACACGCCAGCCCCGCAACCTTGTTGAATTGGGTCGTATCCGGCGAGTATTGAACCGATGGCATACAGGTTTTCGACACGCTGGCCGCGAAGTGTTGGCTGGAAATTTTCATCAACGGCAACACCGGCCTGTAACCAGGGTTGGGGGCTGAAAAAGTCTTCGTGACACCACTGTTCGCGCCTATCCGGAGCGCGAATATCCAGCCCGAAGATCGGCTCGCGAATCCCGCTAAATTTAGCTTCAAGACCGTTGCTGAAAAAACTGCCGCTGGCAAGAATCACATTGTTGGCCCGCAGCGGGACTTCCGCATGATTACGCGTGAAAACCGCGCTGACTTTTTGCTGCTCAAATTCAGCGTTCAGCACCGCATCGCCCGGCATCATTATCCCGCCAAGTTGCTGGAAGCGGCGGCGTAGTTGTTGGTGCATCCTCATACCGAGCACCGAAGGCGGCAGCGTGGGTAACAGGCGAAGTGCGCAGGGCAACTGGCGACTGATGGTCTGCCAGGCCTGCGAGTCTTCGCTGCCAAGGCAGGCGGGTAAAAACAGCGCATCGGTGTTGATGGCCAGCGTTTTAAGCTCGGTAATCAGTAAACGTTGTTGCTCTGGCATATCCAGCACGCGGGCAATGTTGGCGGCGCGAAATTCACTGGGGTTATTACGCAATGTGTCCAGCGCAGAAAGGGTCAGCTCGGCGGTTCGTACCTCGATATTATTCTGGGCGAGAGAAGCCGCGACCAGTTCGGGTTGAAAATCGAGAAAACCGGCAATGCCCACCACGGTGATTCGTTGCCACGCCAGTGGCGCGGTGGGGATTTCTTCGGGGCTGAGCCACGTAGCGCGTTGCATTCCCAGCGGCGTAACACGCTGATGGTTGTGCTGATAACTGCCTTGCAGCGGGATATGGCAGCGCGCGAGTAGCGCCTCACTTTCTGCTGCGAAACGGCGAACGTTTTCCGCGCCCATTAAGCTGTACGGGTGTTCTGGCGCTTGTTGTTTCAGAGCATCCAACGCGTTTAACGGCGAATTCACCGGGCTGCCATCGGGCAGTTCGGCCAGCAAATCCAGCGAGCCAGATGAAAAATGCAATGCACTTTGCCCACGGCTGATGATGGCACAACGCAACCCCGCTTCTGCGAGGCGAATACCGCAGACCAGCCCGGCTAAGCCACCGCCAATAATCAGGCTATCGAATCTCATTGTGGTGTTCCTTTTTTCGATCCATTTTTCAAGCCGCACAATCCCTGGTAAACCCAGGCGGTGAATTCACTTTCCCGCAGCGCATCATCCCAGGCTATTGGGCGGATACCTTTCCAGCGTTCGTTAAGAAAAAGAGAAAGTTGATCAAGCGATTGCGCAGGCGTTGAACTGCCAAAGCGTTGTAGTAATCCGGCGGCACGGCAGGCGCACAATTCGCCCTGGCAAGTGCCCATTCCCACGCGGGTGCGACGGCGTAAATCGCCAAGATTGTTGACGGACAGATGGTTAACCGCATAGTGAACTTCACCTGCGGTCACCGCTTCACATTCGCAAACCAGGCTGTTGCTCAGGCGGTCACCTGCCAAAAGTTTCCCGGCGCGGTCACCGTGACGCCAAACGGCAGAACGCCGAATAGTCGGCGGTAATGAAATGACTTTTCTGAGCGTCTCTTCTGATGAGCTTTCGGAACCTGGAAGTGGCGTTGTTGCCGTGGTGCAAGGCTGAATATTGCCGATTTTTTCACACACCGCGTTGGTGGCCCATTCCGCCATCAGGCGATAGGTCATCAGCTTGCCGCCAGTAATGGTGATGAACCCTTCCATGCCGTCACGCTTTGCGTGATCAAGCAGCACAATTCCGCGGCTGGCATTTCGTCCGGTTGGGTCGTCGTCGCTGGCAACCAGCGGGCGCACGCCAGCGTAGGCACGCAAAATACGGGTTGCGGCAAGTTTGGGTGACAGCTTTGAACCTTCACGAATCAGGATGTCGACCTCTTGCGGGGTGACCTGCATATTGTCGATTTGCTCATATTCGACAGGCGTTGAGGTGGTGCCAATCAGCGAAATGGTATCGCCGGGAACCAAAATATCGGCGTCGGCAGGTTTGCGGCAGCGGTTGATCACCATGTTATTGATGCGATGGCCGAGGATCAGCAACGAACCTTTGGCAGGCAGCATTCGCACACGTAAATCGGCATATTCAGCAATGTGTTGCCCCCAGATCCCGGCGGCGTTTACCACTACGCTGGCGTAAAAATCGTGATGTTCGCGGGTTTGATGGTTGTAAGCCCGCACTCCACAAACCCGATCGCCGTTGCGGATAAGGCCGGTGACTTCCTGGCCGGTGAGAATTTCGGCACCGTGTTCTCTGGCATCCAGCATATTGGCGGCGGTCAGACGGAATGGGTCAACTGTGCCATCTGGCACCCTTACTGCGCCAATTAGTTCAGGGTTTACCGCGGGTTCTATGCGTAATGCTTCTTGAGGACTGAGTTGCTGTGCATTGATTCCGGCATCCTGGCAGGCGGCAATAAACACGCTCTGCAAGGTTAAATCATCTTCAGGAAGGGTGATAAACAGGCCGTCCGTGCGTTCGATACAGTGGCGAGCAATGCGTTTCAGGATGCGGTTTTCTTCAATACATTCCCTGGCCGATTCGCTGTCCGTCATGGCGTACCGTGCGCCGCTGTGCAGCAAGCCATGATTACGACCTGTCGCGCCGGTTGCAATGTCGTGCCTTTCCAGCAGCAGGGTTTGTAACCCACGCCGTGCGCAGTCGCGGGCAATACCCGCGCCCGTAGCGCCTCCGCCAATAATAATCACATCCTGTTCTTTGCATCCCATCGCCATGTTCCGCTCCTGAAAAATTATCTGGGGACTATTCAGCCACAGATCGAGATGCGAATGTTTGATATCGAGCAAATTCGAAAATAAAACGAAAGCAAAGTGTGACGTGATGCACCTTTTCGATAGTTTGTAATAAAAATGTAATATGTTGTGGGGTGTTTCACACTAACCTGGTGGGATAATCCTTAACATGCGCTCGCAAAAGAACATTGCTTGATAAAAAACCTGCCACGGAGGCATTTATGCTGAGCATTTTCAAACCTAGCCCACACCAGCCACGGCTGAAAAGTGAGCATGTCGATCCGACTTATCGTCGTCTGCGCTGGCAGATATTCATGGGCATTTTCTTCGGTTACGCCGCTTACTACCTGGTACGTAAAAACTTTACTCTGGCGATGCCGTATCTGGTGGAGCAGGGCTTCTCGCGCGGTGACCTCGGATTTGCGCTTTCCGGTATTTCTATTGCTTACGGCTTCTCGAAATTTATTATGGGGGCGGTTTCTGACCGCTCGAATCCGCGTGTTTTCTTACCTGCCGGTTTGATTCTGGCCGCCGCCGTAATGTTATTTATGGGCTTTGTGCCGTGGGCGACATCCAGTATTGCGGTGATGTTTGTCCTGCTGTTTTTATGCGGTTGGTTCCAGGGAATGGGCTGGCCGCCGTGCGGGCGTACCATGGTGCACTGGTGGTCTAAAAAAGAGCGTGGGGGAATTGTTTCCATCTGGAACTGCGCGCATAACGTCGGCGGTGGCTTGCCGCCGCTGCTGTTCTTACTCGGGATGGCGTGGTTTAACGACTGGCATGCGGCACTTTATATGCCAGCCTTTGCGGCGATTTTTGTGGCGTTAATTGCTTTTGCGTTAATGCGCGATACGCCGCAATCATGCGGTTTGCCGCCAATCGAAGAATACAAAAATGATTACCCGGACGACTACAACGAAAAAACGGAAGAGGAGCTAACGGCAAAACAGATCTTCATGCAGTACGTTTTCCCCAACCGCCTGCTGTGGTACATCGCCATTGCTAACGTTTTCGTTTATTTGCTGCGTTACGGCATTCTCGACTGGTCGCCAACCTATCTGAAAGAAGTGAAACACTTCGCGCTGGATAAATCCTCCTGGGCCTATTTCCTTTATGAATACGCCGGAATACCTGGCACGCTGCTGTGTGGCTGGATGTCGGACAAAGTGTTCAGAGGCAACCGCGGTGCTACCGGCGTGTTCTTTATGATTCTGGTGACGATTGCGACCATTGTTTACTGGCTGAACCCGCCGGGAAATCCGGGTGTGGATATGGCGTGTATGATTGTGATTGGCTTCCTGATCTACGGGCCGGTGATGCTGATTGGCCTGCACGCGCTGGAACTGGCACCGAAAAAGGCCGCGGGAACGGCAGCAGGCTTTACTGGCTTGTTTGGCTATCTCGGTGGTTCGGTGGCCGCGAGTGCCATCGTTGGCTATACCGTAGATTTCTTCGGCTGGGACGGCGGCTTTATGGTGATGATCGGCGGCAGCATTATGGCCGTGATTCTGTTGTTGGTGGTGATGGTGGGTGAGAACAAACAACACCATAAAAAACTGACAGGGAAAGCATAATGAAAATCCTGACCAAATCTATCCTGGTGGGGGCGGTAATGTTTGCTTCCGCCAGCTCCTTTGCCCAGACAACGGACAAAGTGGTGATAGCCCATCGCGGTGCGAGCGGCTATCTGCCGGAGCACACTTTACCTGCCAAAGCCCTGGCCTATGCTCAAGGGGCTGACTACCTTGAGCAGGATCTGGTGATGACCAAAGACGACAGATTAGTGGTGCTGCACGACCACTATCTTGATCGGGTCACCGACGTTGCGCAGCGCTTCCCAAATCGGGCGCGTAAAGACGGTCGCTACTACGCCATCGATTTTACCCTCGACGAAATCAAGTCGCTGAAATTTACCGAAGGTTTTGATGTGGTAGACGGCAAGCAGGTGCAAACCTTCCCTGGTCGTTTCCCGATGGGGAAATCTGATTTCCGCGTGCATACCTTTGAAGAGGAGATCGAGTTTATCCAGGGCTTGAATCACTCCACAGGGAAAAATATTGGTATTTACCCAGAGATAAAAGCCCCCTGGTTCCATCATCAGGAAGGAAAAGATATCGCGGCGAAAACGCTTGAGGTGTTGAAGCGTTACGGCTACACCAGCAAGCAGGATAAGGTCTACCTGCAATGCTTTGATGCCGCTGAACTCAAGCGTATTAAAAACTCGCTTGAGCCGACGCTGGGTATGAATCTTAAGCTGGTTCAGTTGATTGCTTATACGGACTGGAACGAAACGCAAGAGAAGCAGGCTGACGGCAAGTGGGTCAACTACAGCTATGACTGGATGTTCAAACCAGGAGCCATGAAGCAGATAGCCGAGTATGCGGACGGTATCGGGCCTGACTATCACATGCTGGTGGCGGAAGGCTCCAGCAAAGGTAATGTTAAGCTAACCGATATGGTCACCCAGGCGCATGTGAACCACCTGACAGTGCATCCTTATACGGTACGAGCGGACGCGTTACCTGACTATGTCAGTAACGTCGATCAGTTGTTTGACGTGCTGTATAACAAGGCGGGTGTGGACGGGGTGTTCACCGACTTCCCGGACAAGGGCGTGAAATTCTTGCAGCAGCAGAAGCAGTAAACAAAAGAAAAGGGCCGTTAAACGGCCCTTTTTTACATCTCGATTTCGATATCGCCGTGCGCTTTGCAGCAGCAGGGGAGAATTTCACCGGGCTGGATAAACGCCAGCGGCTCGCTCAGCCATTTCACTTCACCTGCCACAAGTTTAATCCTGCAGGAACCGCAATAACCTTCCCGGCACTGATATTCCACGGCGACCTGGTGAGATTCCAGTGTCGCCAGCAGGGAAGGGTATTCCTCTTCAGAATTGAGCTGCGTTCCGGTGTTCAGTAGCGTAATACGTGCCATAACTTACAGCTGGAAATTGCTCAGATCGTCAGCATCGACATTAGAATCAATCTGGCCGACCAGATAAGAGCTGACTTCGACTTCTTGCGGCGCAACCTGCACGTTGTCAGACACCAGCCATGCGTTGATCCACGGGATTGGGTTTGAACGTGTTTTAAATGGCAGATCCAGACCCACAGCCTGCATACGGATGTTGGTAATGTAATCAACATACTGGCACAGAATGTCTTTGTTCAGACCGATCATCGAACCGTCGCGGAACAGGTAGCTTGCCCACTCTTTTTCTTGCTCGGCGGCCAGCACGAACAGGTCGTAACATTCCTGGCGGCATTCCAGAGCGATTTCTGCCATTTCAGGATCGTCTTCGCCGGAACGCATCAGGTTCAGCATGTGCTGAGTCCCGGTCAGGTGCAGGGCTTCGTCGCGGGCAATCAGTTTGATGATTTTCGCGTTGCCTTCCATCAATTCGCGCTCGGCGAAAGCGAAGGAGCAGGCGAAGCTGACATAGAAGCGAATCGCTTCCAGCGCGTTCACACTCATCAGGCACAGATAGAGCTGGCGTTTCAGGGCGCGCAGATTCACGGTCACGGTTTTACCGTTGACATTGTGCGTGCCTTCACCCAGCAGATGCCAGTAGCTGGTCATCTCAATCAGACGGTCGTAGTAACCGGAGATATCTTTCGCACGCTTTAAGATTTCCTGGTTGGTGACGATATCGTCAAACACAATCGCCGGATCGTTCACGATGTTACGGATGATATGCGTATAAGAACGCGAGTGGATGGTTTCGGAGAACGCCCACGTTTCAACCCAGGTTTCCAGCTCAGGGATGGAAATCAGCGGCAGCAGCGCCACGTTCGGGCTACGACCCTGAATGGAGTCCAACAGAGTCTGATATTTCAGGTTGCTGATGAAAATGTGTTTTTCGTGATCCGGCAGCGCCTGGTAGTCGATACGATCGCGTGAAACGTCAACTTCTTCCGGACGCCAGAAGAAGGAAAGTTGCTTTTCGATCAGCTTTTCGAAGATGTCATATTTTTGCTGATCGTAGCGTGCCACGTTCACTGGCTGACCAAAGAACATTGGCTCAGCGAGTTGATCGTTTTTCGTCTGTGAAAAAGTGGTGTAAGCCATTAAATGTGAGTCCTGTGGACTGAATTTCCCCTCACCCTAACCCTCTCCCTGAGGGAGAGGGACAGAAAGGTGATAAAGGGAAATCCGAATTAGATTTTACATGCGCCGCTTTCGCAGCCATCGTCCTGGATTGAAGGCGCCAGGTCGTCTTGCGCATCTTCCGCACCGTCGCGGGTGTTCTGATAGTAAAGCGTTTTGACACCGAATTTATAGGCGGTGAGCAAATCTTTGAGCAACTGCTGCATCGGCACTTTACCTGATGGGAAGCGCGTTGGGTCGTAGTTGGTGTTGGCAGAGATCGACTGGTCGATAAATTTCTGCATTAAACCAACCAATTGCAGATAACCGTCGTTATTCGGCAGTTCCCACAGCAGCTCATAGTTGTCTTTCAGTAATTCATAATCTGGCACAACCTGGCGCAGGATACCGTCTTTTGACGCTTTAATGCTGATATGGCCGCGCGGTGGCTCGATACCGTTGGTGGCGTTAGAAATCTGCGACGAGGTTTCAGACGGCATCAACGCAGAAAGCGTGGAGTTACGCAGGCCGTGCGTTTTAATCGACTCACGCAGGGTTTCCCAGTCCAGATGCAGCGGCTCGTTGCTGATCACATCCAGATCTTTCTTGTAGGTGTCGATCGGCAAAATGCCTTTTGCGTATGTAGTTTCGTTGAACCACAGGCAAGGGCCTTGCTCTTTCGCCAGCTCGTTCGACGCTTTCAGCAGATAGTACTGAATCGCTTCGAAGGTTTTATGCGTCAGGTTGTTGGCACTGCCATCAGAGTAACGCACACCATTTTTCGCCAGGTAGTAAGCGAAGTTAATCACGCCGACACCCAGAGTACGACGACCCATTGCGCCACGTTTCGCGGCAACGATTGGGTAATCCTGGTAATCCAGCAGCGCATCCAGAGCACGTACCGCCAGAATCGCCAGCTCTTCCAGCTCATCCAGGCTTTCGATAGCGCCAAGGTTGAATGCAGACAACGTACACAGTGCGATTTCACCGTCTTCGTCGTTGATGTCATTCATCGGTTTGGTCGGCAGTGCGATTTCCAGGCACAGGTTAGACTGGCGAACTGGTGCGATAGCCGGATCAAATGGGCTATGGGTGTTGCAGTGGTCAACGTTCTGAATATAGATACGGCCAGTAGAAGCACGTTCCTGCATCATCAGCGAGAACAGCTCAACGGCTTTCACACGTTGCTTGCGAATGCTGTCGTCTTTTTCGTATTTGGTGTACAGCTGCTCAAACTTTTCCTGATCGGCAAAGAAGGCATCGTACAGGCCTGGAACGTCAGACGGGCTGAACAGGGTGATGTCTTCACCTTTCAACAAACGGGTGTACATCAGTTTGTTGATTTGCACACCGTAATCCATATGGCGCACACGGTTACCTTCAACACCACGGTTGTTTTTCAGTACCAACAGGCTTTCTACTTCCAGATGCCACATTGGATAGAACAACGTTGCCGCACCGCCACGCACTCCGCCTTGAGAGCAGGATTTCACTGCGGTCTGGAAGTGTTTGTAGAACGGAATACAACCAGTATGGAATGCTTCACCGCCGCGAATTGGGCTGCCCAGCGCACGGATACGACCGGCGTTGATGCCGATACCAGCACGTTGGGAAACATACTTCACAATTGCGCTGGAAGTGGCGTTGATGGAGTCCAGGCTGTCGCCACACTCGATCAGTACGCAAGAGCTGAACTGGCGAGTTGGGGTACGCACGCCAGACATAATTGGCGTAGGCAGAGAAATTTTGAAAGTAGAAACCGCATCGTAAAAACGCTTCACGTAGCTCAGACGAGTTTCACGCGGATAGCCTGAGAACAGGCACGCGGCAACCAGAATATAGAGGAACTGGGCGCTTTCGTAGATTTCACCGGTAACACGGTTTTGCACCAGGTACTTGCCTTCGAGCTGTTTAACAGCGGCGTAGGAGAAGCTCATATCACGGTCATGGTCGAGATAATCGTCCATCTGCTTGAACTCTTCTTCCGTGTAGTCTTCCAGCAGATGTCTATCGTATTTGCCCATCTCAACCATTTTGACGACATGGTTGTACAGCTTAGGTGGCTCGAACTCACCGTAGGCTTTTTTGCGCAGATGGAAAACGGCCAGGCGTGCAGCCAGATACTGATAATCCGGTGCTTCACGGGAGATTAAATCTGCCGCGGCTTTGATGATGGTTTCATGAATGTCAGAAGTTTTGATGCCGTCATAAAACTGAATGTGCGAGCGCAGTTCAACCTGTGATACGGATACGTTATTTAAGCCTTCGGCGGCCCAATCCAGAACTCGGTGGATTTTATCCAGATCGATGCGCTCAGTGCGACCGTCACGTTTTGTAACCAGCAGACTCTGATTCATGTGCGTTTGTACCTGTCCGTGAAATGAAAAATGCCCCATTTATCCACAGTTGGCCTCTTGTGGCTAACCTTGTGGATAAATACTACATGTAGGGGGTGGTGGATTACTTGATCACTATATGGTGAGTATTCTAGTAACTAATCGCTTGAGAACAAGTATTGATTTCGAGGAGGAAATGAGGTTGTGACAGGGCAGATTTCGCTAAGTCCACGTCACGTAAGGCTTGTGACAATTGTCAATGGGATGCAAAAAAAATGATATTTTTGATCGGACGCTGATTTCTTAAACGTCATCCATAATCACCTGGTTTGATATCGCACAATTTTCATAGATTTTACTTATTAAAAACCGAACGTTTTGCGTATCAGTGGTGCGCATTGATAGTTTTTTTATCAATAATCACATCACTAAATGTGTGCGAATGTTAATGGTTTCGATCGTAACGTTATGGTGTCAGCTATCGCTTAAATGATGAACAGTGTTTTGATGATGTGAAAAATCTGAGCCTCAGATGTAGATATATTCATGTTGTCAATAGTTTTGAAGGGGGTGGGCATTAAACATGTCTAAATGATAATTTAAATTATTATAAATAGCTGAGGGGGTTTTTATTTGGAAGGGATAAGTACGAAATAATTCTAATTACATTTGGCCAGATTGTTTCTTGCAATGATGCAGTATGATTTCTCAATAGTCATATTGCTTATACTCTCAACAGGAAGTGAGGGCATCATTTTACTTTCTGGTGGTTTCATGAAATTCAGACTTAATAGATTCTTTGTCGTACTTTCTCTTATATTTAGTTCTGGCGCATTTGCTGGCGAGGTATCCTGTGGAACCGAGGTTATCACGGAGTCTTGTGATGCAGGGCGACAAGTTGTTGATGGAAATAGTGACGCATTCACTGTGGCCGATGAAGCGATACTCTCTTTTAAAAACTTAACGGATCCTGCTAGTGGTGGTGCAATTTTTCTTTCAGGTGGTGCATCGTTAACCATTCAAGCTGAAACCAGCACCGGCATGACTATTTTTGATGGTAATTACGTCACCGGGAATAACAATGGTGGGGCAATATTCGCAAAAGAAAACTCTACTATTAATATAAGTAATTCACAGTTCACTAATAACACTGCGGGAAATTACGGTGGTGCTATTTATATTAATGGTAAAAATGATCCTCTGCAGTTCGATTTAGTTTTAGATGACACTCTATTCTTCAATAACATTGCCAGTAATGGACGCGGTGGCGCTATTTATGCTCTAAATTCCAATGTGTTAATTTCTGATAGCCTCTTCGAGGGCAATCAAGCTCTGACTTCCTCAAGCAGTGATGGTGACGGTGGTGCGCTGGATATTACCAGTAGTGTGCAAAGCGATACCTTTGCGGGGGCGACAACACTCCATGATGTTGAGTTTACTGATAACACCGCAGACGGATATGGCGGAGCAATCTATACCTCCAGCGAAAGTGCTCCGTATCTTTTGAACATTGATATTGATGCGAACTACACAGCAAACAATGGCGTGATTCTCTATGAAGGCAATCAGGCTATGGGTTACGGAGATTCAGCGTCTTCCGCCGCAGGGGGCTTCATGTATATCGGCCACAGTCTGGTAACGTTTGACGTCGCCGCAGATAAAAAGCTGGTGATTGGCGATCTGGACAATCCTGGCGCAATGGACTCCATGGCCGGTACCGGCGAAATTATCAAAAATGGCGACGGGGAAGTGGTGCTTAATGCTGATAACAATAGCTTTACCGGTGAGATGAACGTGGCGGATGGCACGCTGACTATCGGGCGCGATAACTCGCTGATGAACGTCGGCGAAACCCAATGTCAGAACGATCCGCAAAACTGCTATGGCCTGTTTGTGGGCAAAGAAGATATGCCGGGTAACGCGGCGCTGCTGAATGTGGGCAGTACACAGCAGACATTCGTTAACTCGCTGACCGGTTATACCAACGGCACGCTGAATATTGATGCGGGCGGTAATGTTACGGTGAATAGCGGAAGTTTTGACGGCACCATTCAAGGCGCGGGCGATTTTACCGTGGCTGCCAATGGAAGCTACAGCCTGAGCGGTGCCGACTCAATGGCGTTAAGCGGTGACATTATTGTTGAAGAAAACGCGTTGCTGAGTTTATCCGGTGATGTGGATGATTTGCAGGCGCTGGAAGCTGACCCGCAGTCCATCGTGCTTAACGACGGCGTGCTGGATTTGTCAGATATGGCGATGGCTCCGGGCGCAACGAGCGACCCTGCGCTGAATATCTCCGGCGCGGGCGGCACGGTAATTGGTAACGACGATGTGGCGCATTTGACGGGCGGCACTGATATGCAAATTGGTGGCGATTCCCCTACGGCAGCCGACCAGAACGGTGTGTATGTGGTGGTGGATGCGGGTAGCGGAAGCGTCTCGCTTGCTGACGATAACCACTATCTGGGGGATACGCAGATTGCCTCCGGAACCTTGCAGCTTAGTAACAATTCTCAACTCGGCGACACCACCTACAACCGCGCGGTTATTTTCACCGATCCATCACAGGCCAGCGTGCTGAATGTGACCGATGATGTGAATACCTGGACCGATGAAAGCGGCCATGCGCGCGATTTAGAAATGCGTGCCGATGGGGACGTGAGCGTTGATGACGGCGTGACCACTCAGTGGGGCGCGTTGATGGAAGACTCCACGGGCAACGCGGGGGACGTCAACAGTACCTTCAGCAAAACTGGCGGCGGCACGCTGGAACTCACTGCCAGCGGCACAACCCATTCAGCGGTGCGCGTCGAGCAAGGTACGCTGAAAGGCGGCGCGGTGGATATCTTCCCGTATGCTTCTTCTTTATGGATTGGTAGTGAAGGCACTTTCGAAACCGGTGCGGACCAACACATTCAGTCAATAGATGCCTCGTCGCAGGGCGATATTGTGATTAGCGACCAGACGTCGTTAACGCTCACTAACCAGGATACTCAGCAAGCGCTGGATGCTTCGCTGTTCAGCGGTGACGGTACGTTGGTGAATGAGACGGCAGGATTAACGCTGACCGGCACGTTGAACACCAATCTGACTACCGACAGCGAAACGAATCTGGCTGGCGTAACGGTGAACGGCAACGTCACCAACAGCAGCGGAACCATCAGCATGGCGAATGGTTATGCGGGTGACACTTTCACGGTGAACGGTGATTACACCGGCGGTGGCACGCTAGTGATGGACACCGAGTTTGACGGTGATGACTCGGCAACTGATGAGCTGGTGCTAAATGGCAATACTTCTGGCACGACGACAGTGCAGTTTAACCCGATAACCGGTATCGGCCAGCCAACCCAGGCCGGGATTAAAGTAGTGGATTTCACCGCAGATTCGGCACAGTTTTCCAACGATGCCCAATTTACTATGGCAGGCGATGGCTATTTAAATATGGGGGCGTATGACTACACGCTGGTGAAGGACGACCAGGATTGGTATTTGCGCTCTGAGGTGCTCAAGCCAGAACCGACACCGGAGCCAGAGCCGACTCCAGATCCTGAACCGACCCCAGATCCCACTCCAGCACCGGAACCAACACCAGCGCCAGAACCTGCGCCGGAACCAACACCAGACCCTGTTCCGACACCAGACCCTGTTCCGACACCAGAGCCTGCGCCAGCCCCGCAGCCTGCTTCACAGCCGGTACTTAATCCGAAAACAGGCGGCTACTTTAATAATATTCATAGCGCCAACGATGCTTTTGTTATGCGGCTGAGCGACCATGCGGGCGGGCAAGATCAACAGAAGTTACACCTACGTTTACTGAGCAACCGTACCACCTCAACGTTTGCCGATCAGCTTGATCAAAGCCAAGACCAGAACGTGGTGCAACTCAGCGGTACGCTGGCGGATTTGGCATACGGAAATGATAGTGAGTGGTTACTGGGGGCGGTGGCGGGTTACAGCAATAACAGCGGCGATAGCCATTCAAGCGTGACCGGACGCAAAGCCGATAACGACAGCCAGGGCTACAGCGTGGGGCTGACTTCAACCTGGTATCAACACGGTGCGGGCAACGGCGGAGCCTGGATCGACAGTTGGGCGCAATATGTGTGGTTCGATAACCACGTGAGCGAAAAAGACAGCGGTGACGATAACTACCGTTCGTCAGGTTTACTGGCATCGGTAGAAGCTGGTTACAACTGGCAGGCAATCAACACCGACGCGCTGCGTTGGGAGATTGAACCGCAGGCGCAACTGGTTTATCAGGGCGTTCAACAAGACGCCTTTACTGCCGCTAATCATTCGCGGGTCGAACAGCAATCGCCACACAATATTCAGAGCCGACTGGGTTTGCATAACCAGCTAACGTTTGGCAAAACTTATGAGATCTCACCATTTGTTGACCTGAACTATCTGCACAATAGCGAAAACACCACTATGAGTATTGATGGCGTCAATTTTAGCGATAACACGGCAAAAAACGTGGGTGAAGTCAGCGTGGGCGTGACCAGCAAGTTAAGTAAAAACGCCAGCCTGTGGGGGAAATTTACCGGCCAAAAAGGCTCAGAGGGTTATCAACAGATGGCGGGAAGTGTCGGCTTTAGCCTGACGTGGTAAACATGCGATTATTCTGCGAAAACAGTGCCGTAGGGTGGATAAGCGTTAGCGTCATCCACCATTTTCGCCTGTTGTTACCGATAAAAGTGTCGGCTGACGCTGCGCTTATCCGACCAGGGAAAAGTCTGACATTGAGTATTAGTCAGCACAAACGGTATGCAGCATATAGTTAACGTCAACGCCCGGTGCCAGTTTGAACACGTTGGTCAGCGGGTTGAAATGCAGGCCTGTCATGTGGCGCTCGCGCAGTGGCGTCTCATCAACCCAGGAGAGTAATTCTGCCGGTTTGATGAACTTCTTAATGTCATGTGTGCCTTTTGGCACCATGCGCAGGATGTATTCCGCGCCAACCACGGCCATCAGCCAGGATTTACCGTTACGGTTAAGCGTGGAGAAAAAGACGTGACCGCCAGGTTTCACCAGTTTTGCACAGGCGTGAACCACTGATTGCGGGTCCGGCACGTGCTCGAGCATTTCCATACAAGTGACGACGTCATACTTTCCGGCAAATTTATCCGCGTGCTGTTCCACGGTTTCTTGCACGTAATCGACCTGAATGCCACTTTCCAGCGCGTGAAGTTTCGCGACTTGTAACGGCTCAAAACCCATATCCAGCCCGGTTACATTAGCGCCTTCGCGCGCCATGCTTTCAGCCAGAATCCCGCCGCCGCAGCCGACATCAAGCACCGTTTTACCAAATAACCCATCCGCACGTTGGTTGATATAACCCAAACGCAGCGGGTTAATACGGTGCAGTGGCTTAAATTCGCCTTCTAAGTCCCACCAGCGTGAGGCAACGGCTTCGAATTTGGCGATTTCATCATGGTCAACGTTGTGGATTACCGGTTGGTTTTCGGCATTCATGGGGCTAGTTACTCCTTACTCATTTCGTGGCGGGAGTATATCAGTCAATTCTCTGCTGGCGAATGTGTTCTGGTTTCCCCACTGTCGGGCGATTGTGTTATAATTTGCGACCTTTGAATCCGGGACACAGTAGAGGGATAGCGGATACATGAGCGACCTTGCCAGAGAAATTACACCGGTCAACATTGAGGAAGAGCTTAAGAGCTCATATCTGGATTACGCGATGTCGGTTATTGTCGGCCGCGCACTGCCAGATGTCCGCGATGGACTCAAGCCGGTACACCGTCGCGTACTTTACGCCATGAACGTATTGGGCAATGACTGGAATAAAGCGTACAAAAAATCCGCCCGTGTTGTTGGTGACGTAATCGGTAAGTATCACCCTCACGGTGATACCGCTGTCTATGACACTATCGTGCGTATGGCGCAGCCATTCTCATTGCGTTACATGTTGGTAGATGGCCAGGGTAACTTTGGTTCTGTGGACGGTGACTCCGCCGCGGCGATGCGTTATACGGAAATCCGTATGTCGAAAATCGCTCACGAACTGATGGCCGATCTCGAAAAAGACACAGTAGATTTCGTCGATAACTACGACGGAACCGAGCGTATTCCCGATGTAATGCCAACCAAAATACCTAACCTGCTGGTGAACGGTTCGTCCGGTATCGCAGTCGGTATGGCAACTAACATCCCGCCTCATAACATCACAGAAGTGATCAACGGCTGCCTCGCATTTATTGAAGACGAGGACATCACCGTTGAAGGGCTAATGGAACACATCCCAGGTCCTGACTTCCCGACAGCGGCAATCATCAATGGCCGTCGTGGCATTGAAGAAGCGTACCGTACTGGCCGTGGCAAAATTTACATCCGCGCGCGCGCAGAAGTAGAAGCTGATGCCAAAACAGGCCGCGAAACTATCATCGTTCACGAAATTCCATACCAGGTTAACAAAGCACGCCTGATTGAGAAAATCGCTGAGCTGGTGAAAGACAAACGCGTTGAGGGCATTAGCGCTCTGCGTGACGAGTCCGATAAAGACGGCATGCGCATTGTTATCGAAATCAAACGCGATGCAGTGGGCGAAGTTGTCCTGAATAATCTTTATTCTCAGACTCAGCTTCAGACTTCCTTCGGTATCAACATGGTTGCGCTGCATCAGGGCCAACCGAAGATCATGAACCTGAAAGACATTCTTTCTGCGTTCGTGCGTCACCGTCGTGAAGTGGTTACGCGTCGTACTATTTTCGAACTGCGTAAAGCCCGTGACCGTGCACACATCCTTGAAGGTCTGGCGATCGCCCTGGCGAACATCGACCCAATCATCGAACTGATTCGTCACTCACCAAATGCGGCAGAAGCGAAAGCAGGCCTGATCGCCCGTTCATGGGATCTGGGCAACGTTTCCGCCATGCTGGAACGTGCGGGCGATGACGCTGCGCGTCCTGAGTGGCTGGAGCCAGAGTTCGGTATTCGCGACGGTCAATATTTCCTGACCGAGCAACAAGCACAGGCAATTCTGGATCTGCGTTTGCAGAAACTGACTGGCCTTGAGCACGAAAAACTGCTCGACGAATACAAAGAGCTGCTGGAGCAGATCGCTGAATTGCTGCACATTTTGGGCAGCGCTGAACGTCTGATGGAAGTGATCACCGAAGAGCTGGTTGCGATGCGCGATCAGTTCGGCGACAAACGCCGCACTGAGATCACCGCAAATACCTCTGATATCAACATTGAAGATCTGATCAACCGCGAAGATGTGGTTGTGACGCTCTCGCATCAGGGCTATGTGAAATATCAGCCGCTGACCGACTACGAAGCACAACGTCGTGGTGGTAAAGGTAAATCCGCAGCACGTATTAAAGAAGAAGATTTCATCGACCGCCTGTTGGTTGCCAATACTCATGACACCATTCTGCTGTTCTCCAGCCGTGGCCGTCTGTACTGGATGAAGGTTTATCAATTGCCGGAAGCGAGCCGTGGTGCGCGTGGACGTCCAATTGTTAACTTGCTGCCACTGGAAGCGAACGAACGTATTACCGCGATCCTGCCGGTTCGTGAATATGCCGAAGGTGTTAACGTATTCATGGCTACCGCCAGCGGTACCGTGAAGAAAACGGCGTTGACCGACTTCAGCCGCCCACGTTCAGCGGGCATCATCGCCGTTAACCTGAACGAAGGTGACGAACTGATTGGCGTTGATTTGACCGACGGTAGCAACGAAGCCATGTTGTTCTCGGCTGCGGGTAAAGTGGTGCGCTTCAAAGAAGACGCCGTTCGTACCATGGGCCGTACTGCAACAGGTGTTCGCGGTATCAAACTGGCGGGTGAAGACAAAGTCGTTTCCCTGATCATTCCACGCGGTGAAGGTTCTATCCTGACCGTGACGCAGAATGGTTATGGTAAACGTACTGCGGCTGATGAGTATCCGACTAAGTCTCGTGCAACTCAGGGCGTTATCTCCATCAAAGTAACCGAGCGTAACGGCAGCGTCGTTGGCGCGGTTCAAGTTGAAGATACCGACCAGATCATGATGATTACCGATGCCGGTACTCTGGTCCGTACTCGCGTTTCCGAAGTGAGTGTCGTTGGCCGTAACACCCAGGGCGTTATCCTTATCCGTACTGCGGATGATGAAAACGTGGTGGGCCTGCAACGTGTTGCAGAGCCGGTTGATGAAGAAGAACTGGATGCTATTGATGGCACCGTTGCTGAAGGTGATGATGAAATCGCACCAGAAGCAGACGTAGATGACAACGCTTCCGATGAAGCAGACGATGAAGCAGACGAATAATCTGAATTTTGTTGTTTGAAATAGCTCATAACGCCCGGTGCATTTATTGCATCGGGCGTTTTTTATTTTAATATCAAGTTAGGCTTGGTTTAACTCATAAAGGTAAAACAATGGCAATTCCTGAGAAGTATGAAGATGTAGAACGCTGGGCGTTTGGTGATACAGAAAAACAGGCTGATGAACTGGTTAAATTAGTGCTCGATGGCGTGAAAACGGCGACCTGCGCTAACCTCGATGGTGAAGGTATTGCTCAGGTTGGCGATGTTTTTGTGGTGGTGGATGGCAAAAATAAGCCGGTTTGTGCGATTGAACTGACCACCACAGAGATGACCACTTTTGAACAGGTAAACGAAGCCCATGCTCTGGCAGAAGGGGAAGGTGACCGGACGCTGGCATACTGGCGCAACGAGCATAAACGCTTTTTTGAAGAGTACGATCTGTTCTCACCAGATATGACGTTAGTACTGATGCATTTTAAGGTTATCGAAAAGTTCTAGTTTTATCGCGATAAACCTTACCGGTTTGCCGTTGCGGGCTGCCATTTTTGCGGCTACCTTAACGGCATCCAAAGTTTTGCAATTTTCACGACCAGGCTCAATTTGAAATATCTTGTCTCTTTTCGCACCACACTAAAAGTCTCCCGCTACCTGTTTCGGGCACTGGCTTTATTGCTTTGGCTGTTGATTGCACTCTTTTCCGTGTTCTACATCGTAAATGCACTGCATGAAAAAGAGTCTGAAATTCGTCAGGAATTTAATATCAGCTTTGACCAGGCGCAGCGTTACATACAACGTACGTCTGATGTGGTGAAAGAGCTTAAGTACATTGCGGAAAATCGGCTTTCTGCGACCAATGGTGTGTTGCCTGCCATGGAAAATGATGACAACAAAATCGATCCGCCCAATTTCATGCCGTTATTCCCGGATTCTGACTGTTCAGCCGTCAGTGCTTCCTGGCGTACTTCGCTGCAATCTCTGGCGTGGTTTTTACGTTACTGGCGTGACAATTTCTCTGCCGCCTACGATCTCAATCGCGTCTTTTTGATTGGTGGCGATAACCTGTGTATGGCGGATTTCGGCCTGCGTGAAATGCCGCTCGAGCGCGAAAAAGCGCTGAAAAATCTGCATGAACGCATCATGAAATATCGCAGCGCCCCGCAGGATGAGCACAGCAATAGCATTTACTGGATTGGCCCTGGCGCGCGCCCTGGAGTCGGTTACTTCTATACACTGACACCTGTTTATTTGGCTAACCGCCTGCAAGCTCTGCTGGGTGTTGAGCAAACCATCCGCATGGAAAACTTCCTGTCGCCGGGTTCTATGCCGATTGGTGTGACGATTCTGGATGAAAATAGCCGTCCGCTGATCTCCCTTACTGGCCCCGAAACGCGTATTCAGCCGGAAGAAAAATGGCTTCAGGAGCGCTCGTGGTTTGGTTATACCTCGGGCTTTAAGCAATTCATTCTCAAGAAAAATTTACCGCCTTCATCCATGAGCGTGGTGTATTCAGTACCGGTGGATATGGTTCTGGAACGCATCCGCATGCTGATCCTCAACGCTGTACTGCTCAATATTCTGGTGGGCGCAGTGCTGTTTACCCTGGCGAGGATGTACGAAAAGCGGATATTTATCCCGGCAGAAAATGACGCCCAGCGCCTGGAAGAACACGAGCAGTTCAACCGTAAAATTGTCGCTTCAGCGCCGGTCGGCATCTGTATTCTGCGTACTCAGGACGGAACAAATATTCTGAGTAACGAGCTGGCGCACAATTATCTCAACATGTTGACTCACGAAGACCGGCAACGGCTGACGCAAATCATCTGTGGCCAGCAGGTTAACTTTGTCGATGTGCTGACCAGCAGCCATACCAACTTGCAGATTAGCTTCGTGCATTCTCGTTACCGCAACGAAAACGTGGCGATTTGCGTGCTGGTGGATGTCAGCGCGCGCGTCAAAATGGAAGAGTCGCTCCAGGAAATGGCGCAAGCCTCCGAGCAGGCGAGCCAGTCAAAATCCATGTTCCTTGCCACGGTCAGTCATGAACTGCGCACACCGCTTTACGGCATCATCGGCAACCTGGATTTATTGCAAACCAAAGAGTTGCCGAAAGGGGTGGATCGCCTGGTGACGGCGATGAACAACTCTTCCAGTCTGTTGCTGAAAATCATCAGCGATATTCTCGACTTCTCAAAAATTGAATCCGAGCAGTTGAAAATTGAGCCGCGAGAGTTCTCACCACGTGAAGTGATGAGTCACATCACCGCCAACTATTTACCGCTGGTGGTGCGTAAACAACTCGGCTTGTACTGTTTTATCGAACCCGACGTGCCACTGACGCTGCAAGGCGACCCGATGCGCTTGCAGCAAGTGATTTCCAACTTGCTCAGTAACGCGATCAAATTCACGGATGTTGGCTGTATTGTCCTGCATGTCAGCGTAGCGGGGGATTATCTTTCTTTGCGTGTGCGCGATACCGGCGTGGGGATTCCCGCAAAAGAAGTCACGCGGTTATTTGATCCGTTCTTCCAGGCTGGTACCGGCGTGCAGCACAATTTCCAGGGCACCGGTCTCGGTCTGGCTATCTGTGAAAAGCTTATCAGTATGATGGATGGCGATATTTCGGTTGATACCGAAGTGGGAATGGGTAGCCAGTTTACGATTCGCATTCCTTTATACAGTGCAAATTACGCCGAGCCAGCACAGGTTGAAGGTTTACTGAATAAGCGTTGTTGGCTGGCGGTTCGGAATGCTTCGCTGAGTAAATTCCTCGAGTCGATACTGGCAAGAAACCACTTTGAAGTTTTGCAGTATCAGGGCCAGATACCTGATAACGATGATATTTTAATCACCGATGATGAACTGGAAAAAGTCTGGGAAGGGCGCGCAGCGATTATTTTCTGTCGTCGTCATATCGGTATCCCGATTGAAATCTCCCCTGGTTGTTGGCTGCACAGCCTGGCTGCTCCTCATGATTTACTGTTGTTACTGGGGCGCATTTACAGCGTGACGGTTAACCAGCCAGGCGTTGATTCTGAATCACCTGCGCCATCGGGTAGCAATGAACACAACGATGACATGATGATACTCGTCGTCGACGATCATCCAATCAACCGGCGCTTGCTGGCAGATCAGTTGGGATCATTGGGCTATCAGTGTAAAACAGCGAATGACGGCGTCGATGCATTGAATGTGTTGAGTAAAAATCACATTGATATTGTGCTCAGCGACGTCAACATGCCGAATATGGATGGTTATCGTCTGACGCAACGCATTCGTCAGCTAGGTTTGACACTGCCAGTCGTGGGCGTGACAGCCAATGCGTTGGCTGAAGAAAGACAACGTTGTCTGGAGTCGGGAATGGATAGTTGCCTGTCAAAACCGGTGACGCTGGATATTCTTAAACAGACAGTCGATCTTTATGCGGCACGCGTGCGTAGCGGCAGATAAAAAAATGGTGGATGTCGCTTACGCTAATCCACCTTACAAATGCTTTCTTGTAGCTACCGTCTTGGACGTCAAGCGGTAGCTGCATAATTTTCATCCCATGGTAATCGGGTTTTCAGTACGCCGAAGCACATATGCACCAGCTTACGCATCACTGCACCCAGGGCCGCTTTTTTCGCCTTACCTTTCGCTACCAGCCTTTCATATATCGCCTTCGCGGGTTTATTCCACCGGATTGCACTCAGGGCTGCTACATACAGTTTGGCTCTGACTATTGAGGGGCCTGTTTTTGACATATGTGCCCGCCCGCGTACCGAACTGCCGGACACTCTCTCCACCGGTGTTATTCCCAGATACGCTGCCACCTGCGAGGCACTTTTGAACGTCCCGTCTTTCAGTAGTGCCAGCATCTCCCGTCCCACCTGCTCCTTCACACATTTTATCGATTTCAGCAGCTCCAGATCGGCCTTCAGTCCCGGGTCGTTATCTGTGTGGTCAGTAATGAGCTTTTCTATCCGTTCCAGTTCATCACTCAGCCAGCCGTGTGTCCGCTCCAGTGAGGCTATGACCTCCCGTGGTGTCGAGGTTGAATGCGCTTTTTCAAGCCGGTTGGCCGTCCTCTGCACATCCTCTTTCAGCGCGTCGCGCTGACGCAACAACGCCCTGAGTTTACGGACTTCAACTGACGGTGGGACCCAGGCATCGGGATGCTTCAGCTCGCCATAACAGGCCAGCACAAATGCGTCCACTGTGTCATTTTTCGTGAGGATATCCATTCCGCAGGCAAACTCACGGACACGGTATGGATTGGCCATGCAGACAGAAATCCCCGCATCATGAAGCCCATACGCCAGATTCTCATGGTAGATACCCGTGGCTTCCATCACGACTGTCATATTATCAGAGGCGCATTTTTGGGCCTCCAGCCAGTCGATGATTTTGCGGGCCACACAGGGTTCATTGGTGAAGACTTTCTGCTTTTTCTTACCCTTAATACCGGCAACAAGCAGACAGACATCTATTTTATTTTTGCTGATATCAGCACCGAGAAAAGCCATATTTCATCTCCTTCCACGTGAACCAACACGCCATTCCAGCCTTGTACATGCGAAGTCAGAGCTTCTGGTTACCGTTCGGATTTTGAGTGGCGTGAAAGGTGAAACGGAGGGCTTAAGCTACGTCGGAAGATCGAGGTCTTCAGGTCGGATACAAGCTTCCTCCGTTTCATGTAACCGGTAGCTAACCAGCTACCGGTTCAAGATACAAGGTCGGATAAGCGCAGGGTACAAACCGGGCACATGGGTAACACTTTAGACCGGACACATGGGTAACAGTTATAAACGGTATAGCAGAGGAGACTCACTATGCCCTGGACTGAGACCCGACCCATGCAACGTCTTGATTTCATCCGTGCCAGCCAGACTGGCACGGAGCCTTTCTCCACTCTGTGCCGCCGCTTCGGCATCAGCCGCAAAACTGGCTATAAATGGCTGCAGCGCTTTAACCCTGATGACCCCGCCTCTCTTTTTGACCAGCCCCGTACCCGGCTCACACATCCTGAACGCCTGCCGCCCGGGATTGTTCAGCAGCTTATCGATGTTCGCGTAAAACACCCCTACTGGGGACCTAAAAAAGTCCGCGCCTGGCTGATTAATCACCAGGTGCCGTTTGATGTGCCAGCCGCCAGCACTATCGGCGATACCCTGAAGCGTGAGGGGCTTGTCATCCCCCGTACTCATCGTCGCCGTACGCCCGGAAACCGGCAGCCACTGACGACCATCAGCGAGGTCAATCAGGTCTGGAGTGCCGACTTCAAGGGCAAGTTCCGCCTGCTCAGCCAGCAGTACTGTCACCCTTTCACCCTGACCGATAACCACAGCCGGTACCTGCTGTCCTGCGAGGGAACGTTCCGGGAAAGCGAGTCCTTTGTCCGGGGCTGCCTGGAGCGGGCGTTCCTTGAATACGGCCTGCCGGAGGTACTGAAAACCGATAACGGGCAGCCATTTGCCGGCACCGGTATCGCCGGGCTGAGTCGCCTCGCAGTCTGGCTGATTAAGCTCGGTATCCGGCCGGAACGCATCCGTAAGGGTCATCCTGAAGAGAACGGTCGCCATGAGCGCATGCACCGCTCCCTGAAACACAGCCTGAGCTTCGGTAACCGGAGGGCTTCGCTCGAAGCACAACAGACCTGGTTCGACAGTTATCGCCGGGAGTTTAATCAGGAGCGGCCGCACGAAGCGCTGGGCGGCCTGACGCCGGGCGGTATCTGGGTACCGTCGCCGAGGCGATGGGATGGAAAAACGCCGGAGGTGAGCTATCCGGAAGGGGCACGGCTTTACAGGGTGCGAACCAAAGGTGACATCTACATCGGCAAACGGTTGTTCCTGAATCAGGCCCTGAGAGGGGAATATGTGATGCTGGAGGAGCGTGATGATGGACTTGAAGCGATAATATTTAACCAGATGGACCTTGCTTACTACGACAGACGTAAGCAAAGTATCATCCGGATAGATTAGGCAGAATGTGTTACCTATGTGGCCGGTCTGATCTGTAACCTATGTGACCGGTCATACAGCAGCGTCATCCGACATTGATTTATTCTTTGTCGGCCGGAGACAGGCTAACGGAAGAAAGATAATTCAGCAGGGCGATATCGTTTTCTACGCCCAGTTTCATCATGGCTGATTTTTTCTGGCTACTGATGGTTTTAATGCTGCGGTTCAGTTTGCGGGCAATTTCGGTGACCAGGAAACCTTCAGCGAACAGGCGCAGCACTTCGCTCTCTTTCGGAGACAAACGTTTGTCGCCGTAACCGCCAGCGCTGATTTTTTCCAGCAGGCGAGAAACGCTCTCTGGGGTGAATTTTTTGCCTTTCTGCAATGCGGCCAGCGCTTTTGGTAAGTCAGTTGGCGCGCCTTGCTTGAGTACAATCCCTTCGATATCAAGTTCTAACACTGCACTCAAAATGGCAGGGTTGTTATTCATCGTCAACACGATGATCGACAGATGAGGGAAGTGACGCTTGATGTATTTGATAAGCGTAATGCCGTCGCCGTATTTGTCGCCAGGCATTGAGAGATCGGTTATCAAAACATGGGCATCAAGTTTTGGCAGGTTATTGATAAGCGCTGTGGAATCTTCAAACTCACCGACAACATTCACCCACTCGATCTGCTCGAGAGATTTACGAATGCCGAACAGGACAATCGGATGGTCGTCGGCAATAATTACGTTCATACTGTTCATGTAATAGGCTACCTTGCTACAGCAAACTCTTGACGTAAGCGTCAATATCGCTGGTGTATTTTTGTATGTTGGCAGCATCACTTTCACGAATGTGATGCTCTAACGTTTCACATAACTGTTTGCCGTGTACCAGGTTGAGCATTGCAAACACCCCTTTCAAGCGGTGAGCTGTCTGCGCTAACGCCACAAAATCGTGCGCTGCAGATTCAGTATACAATCTCCTAACATCTTCCGGTACTGTGTCAACAAACAGCGCGTAATAACCGCTGGCGTGAAGCTGCGCATTTTCATCGCCGCCTAACGGTGACTCAGAAATGCCTTCCTGCGCCAGTTGTTCTTCTATCAGTTGTAGCACTGCATCCTGCATCGCATTGCTGATATTAAAATTAACCCGGAACTGACCTGGGCCGAGTTTACGCATTCCGTTCTCATCATCGCTTAAAAGCAAACCCGAAGATGTAAGATTAGACGGATTATCTGTCAGGAATATATCAAACTCTTGACTTGCTAGTCTTTCATCTGGGGTGACGCATTGTGCACCCCAGTTTTCCAGCAGACGCGTGACGATATTCCGTACTTCATTTGAGGTGATATCGATCATCGCCACCACATCATCAAGCAATTTCTCTTCTTGCTCTTCATGCTGCGGTTCTGCGGTCATCTTTATATGCAGATTGTAGCGGGTACCAATCTCTTCGCGGGTTTTGATATTCAAATGCCCGCCCAATTTGCGTGACAGTTGATCGCACAAATAGAAGGTTAACCCATTCGCGCGCCCGTAACGATCTTCACTGGTTTCGTTCAGGAACGGGAAGTGGAGATTGTCGACTTCACCGCTGCTAATCCCTTCGCCGGTATCCAGAATACGGAATAACAAACGGTCAGTGCCGGACTCTTCTTGCGTGATATCGAGAGTAATTTTGCCAATCTGCGTCGTGGTGACAGAATAGTGCAGCAACAGGAGTAGCACTTTGCGCAGTGCTTCCCGGTCACCGTGGCGCTCTTCATCTGCAGCTAACTGGTTGTTGATAAGCAACTGCAGGCCTTTGCGTTTGATAATCGGCAGCATTTCCAACGCGACTTCATCAATCAATGGCTGAATGGCGAATTGTGTCGCATGGGTTTTCCAGGCGTCAGACTCCAGCGTATTAAGCAGCTGAATCTCATCGACCAGACGCACAATACTTTGCGCTTCATTGGCGATACCACCCGCTTCTGGCGCATTTAGTACACTCACTTGCTCGGCGATATGCTTCACCGGTTGCTGTAGCGCTTCGCCAATATGCTGCATGAACGTTATCCGTCCCTGCTGATTTTTCTCATACAGACGTTGAGCTTGTTTAAGCTTTTTATTGACGAGGATTTCACGATCCTGATCGCGAATCACAAAGATTTGCGTGCGTGGGGCAATCTGGCTGCGGAACTGGCGTATTTCATACAGTTCATTATTGATGGTTGCCTGAATCACGCCCTGATGCTGATCGGCCATCGCAATAATATTTTGCAGATTCAGATGCGGCAGCAGGTGGTCAGCAATTTTATTGCTGATAACGGTGCGGTTTGAGTCCAGGTCATGCACCAACAGGCCAAGCGGCAACTGCGCGACAATCTCTTCATTTAATGCACGCAAAGTTTGTAATTCGGCATTGCCACTTTGAACTTCGGCAGGGCGCGCCGTATGTTGGCGGAAGGTAGTGAAACCGAACAGCGCCAGCGCCAGCAGACCAATATTGAGCAGCAGCGGGAATAAAATATTTTGCAAAGTGTCCATCAGCAAAGTGCCGAGCGATACTTGCCAAACCAGGCGCAGATTAGTGGTGGCGAGAGGGGAGGCTATGTCAATTTTGGCACCATTAAAATTAATGGTGACGCTATCCGGGCCATCTTTCTGCGCGCTGTTAATCGGCTTCTGCGCATCGTTATTTTCCAGACGGAAGTTATCCAACGGCAAAGTCGGCGGAATCAAATCATTAATCGGTAAATCAAATGCCACGACAGTGGCCAGATGGCCCGGCTGATTAAAGGTAGTACGCAGCGTAAAGTAGTGTCCGTTTTGCCAGGCCAAAGTACGCAGCAGAGAAAAGCTTTCGCGTTCGTCCAGGGCGTTTGCCTGCTGGAGCATTTCAGCGCGGCGGGAATCAACAATGGAACTGACGCCACTGTCTTTAAGGCCTGTGGAGAGGTCTTTTAGTGGCAAGGTTGAGACCAGAATCATGCTGTTATCCTGGCCGTTTAAATAGTACATCGACCAGGGGCTGGTTTCGGCACCCCATAACGTATCGAGGTAAGTCGAGATACGTTGTGTCGTATCCAGTGTTGTACTGTCGTGAGAGCCAAAAATCAGGGCTTCAGTTTTACTGCGCGGCTTATCTAAATAGTAAACATCCTGGCGCAGGCGGGTTTCTTGCAGACCGTCACTGGCAGGGGAAGTGGAGACCGCAATGTTGTCGTAAATTTGCCAGGTCGCGTAACGGTAAACATCAACCCTTTTATGTAGCGCATGGGTGATATCGACAATCTGATAGCTCTTATCTTTCAGCCAGGTGTTGACGGCGCTTTGCACCATGACACCCATGGTGACCAGCAGCACGACAATCAATAGCAGAAAGAAGCGCGTGATATTGCCGGGGATAAGCGAAAATTTATTAGGGATCATACTGTCTGACTGACTCATTGTTAGCGCGCAACCCGGCGAGCATTCGCCACTTAAAAATATCCTCTGCTCTGCAAGGCTAGCAGGCAGGCGTTAAAAGCTGTTAGTAAGATAACCAACGCGCCCTGGATAAGAATACCTGCAACCAGCGTTGGCGTCATCGTCTGTCTGTCAAAACTCAACGAGTATAATTCGAAATCGCCGCATTTCCAGGTTGTTGATAATTCGCCAAAATAACGACATTAAAAGGTAGATATTTTAAGCAACAAGGTGGGCTATTTTTGTACAAAGTAATTTAGGTGGTACAACTATTTTTTCTGAAACGATTTTTTGTCGGGATTATTTTTAGAAGAATATTCCCGCTTCGCTTGTATGATTTTAGGCCAAAAAATGAAGGATTTATTAATAGTTGTTACTTTTTGAAGGGGGTAGCACAGAATGATTAAAGTTACGTAAAGAAGCGTAAAAAAAACCGGATGCAAGCACCCGGTCCAAAATAGGTATTAAACAGACATTCAAAGCTGAATGACGGTAATAAATAAAGTTAATGATGATAGCGGGATGTATTTTATATATAAATCATGGCTATGTTTTAACATTCAGTGCTAAGAACGTATTTGTTGTTTATGTTGTTGATTTTTTATGTGTATTTTATTTTTTTTGATAATTAGTGCTTATATCATTGTCTTTTTGTGCGAAAAAAAGTTCCCTCATATTTACATTTTGCAACACCTATGTGGATAAATGAAACATCTATAGGGTTTTAGTATCATATTCGGATTGGATTAATCTGTATTTGTTTTACACAATGGGTTAGCCGACTGATTAGTAAATTAATCAGTAAGCAGTGGCATATAAAAAGGCATATAACACCTATAACAGAGGGTTAATAACATGAAAGTTAAAGCACTGTCCCTCCTGATTCCAGCATTGCTGGTAGCAGGCACCGCTCAGGCGGCTGAAATTTACAACAAAGACGGCAACAAATTAGATCTGTACGGCAAAGTAGATGGCTTACATTACTTTTCTGACGACAAAAACCAAGACGGTGACCAGACCTATATGCGTCTGGGTATCAAAGGCGAAACTCAGATTAATGACCAACTGACCGGTTACGGCCAGTGGGAATACCAGATTCAGGGCAACACTTCTGAAAGTGAAAACAACGCATGGACTCGTCTGGCGTTCGCTGGTCTGCGTTTTGGTGAATACGGTTCATTCGACTACGGTCGTAACTACGGCGTCGTTTACGACGTAACATCCTGGACCGACGTTCTGCCAGAATTTGGCGGTGACACCTACGGTTCCGATAACTTCCTGCAGTCTCGTGCTAACGGTGTTGCAACTTACCGTAACACTGACTTCTTCGGTCTGGTTGATGGCCTGAACTTTGCTCTGCAATATCAAGGCAAAAACGGCAGCCCAGACGGTGAAAGCGATAACTTCACCCAAAACGGTCGTAAAGTTCTGAAACAGAACGGTGACGGTTTCGGCGGCTCCCTGACTTATGATCTGGGCGAAGGTTTCAGCATGGGTTCAGCTATCTCTAGCTCCAAGCGTACTTCTGATCAGAACAACGGTGAGTGGTTAGGTGAAGGCGATCGCGCTGAAACTTACACCGGCGGCCTGAAATATGACGCTAACAACCTGTACCTGGCAACTCAGTACACCCAGACTTACAACGCAACTCGCGCGGGTGATATCGGTTTTGCTAACAAAGCACAGAACTTTGAAGTTGTCGCTCAGTACCAGTTCGACTTCGGTCTGCGTCCATCCATCGCTTACCTGCAGTCTAAAGGTAAGGACCTCGAAGGTTACGGCGACCAGGATCTGGTTAAATACGTTGATATTGGCGCGACTTACTACTTCAACAAAAACATGTCCACCTACGTTGATTACAAAATCAACCTGCTGGACGAAAACAACTTCACACGTGACGCTGGCATCGGTACCGATGACATCGTAGGTGTTGGTCTGGTTTACCAGTTCTAATTCCTGCTTTTGCAGTGTTAGTGCTAAAAGGCGCCTTAGGGCGCCTTTTTTACGTCTGGACTCTCAACAACTCTGCACTTTTCACCACATTGTTTGCCAGTTGGTGTACCCTTTTGCGCTCAAACAGGAGAGAGAAACAATGGATTTACGTTTATTACGCTATGGCCTGTTTGCCATAGTTTTGGGCGCGTTAGCGGGTTGTGATAACCCAACGGCAAAAGGCAACAGCGGCATGGTGCTGGAAGGTAAAACCATGGGCACGTATTGGCGTGCAAGCCTTGCTGGTGTGGACGATGCACGGCAGGTAGAGCTGCGTGAAAAAATTCAGGCACAACTAGACGGCGACGATCGTTTGATGTCGACCTATAAGTCAGATTCTGCATTATCGCGCTTCAACCAATCCCGCTCGACTGAGCCGTATGCTGTAGATGAAGCAATGAGCGATATCGTGACGCTGGCTCTACGCATTGGTGCGAAAACTAACGGTGCGATGGACATTACCGTTGGGCCGCTGGTCAACCTGTGGGGATTTGGCCCGGATAAACAGCCGGTCAAAACTCCCAACCAGGCGCAAATTGATGCTGCCAAAGCATTGACCGGTTTACACCATCTGACGGTGATCAACCAGGCGGGGAAACAGTGGTTACAAAAAGATCTTCCCGGTTTGTATGTTGATCTTTCAACAATGGGCGAAGGTTACGCGGCCGATCATCTGGCCCGCTTAATGGAACAAAACGGCATCAGCCGCTATCTGGTTTCCGTTGGTGGGGCCGTTGTGACGCGGGGGACTAATGCTGACGGTAAAGCCTGGCGCGTGGCGATTCAGAAACCCACCGATCGTGAAAATGCCGTGCAGGCTGTGGTTGATCTCAATGGTCATGGCATAAGCACCTCAGGTAGTTATCGTAATTACTACGAACTGGATGGCAAACGCCTTTCGCATGTTATAGATCCGCAAACCGGGCAACCGATTCAACACAAATTAGTCTCCGCAACCGTGATAGCACCCACGGCTATGGAAGCTGATGGTTGGGATACTGGCCTGATGGTTCTCGGCACTGAAAAAGCCAAACAGGTCGCTCAGAAAGAGGGATTGGCGGTCTATTTGATTACTAAAGAAGGCGATAGTTTTACGACGTGGATGTCGCCGCAATTTAAGACGTTCTTACTCAGCGAGTAATCCTCGTTCACCCAGTCACTCACTGGCGTCAGTGACTGGGTGACTCCAGACCCAAAAGTCGCTCAATTTCTGGCTTCGCCTGCACAAGCGAACGCAGCCCACCTTTTATCCAGATACCTTTACCCGATGCATCCAGCCGGGCAGCATGGTCAAACTGATCAAAATCAACCGGATAAACCAGCGCTGGGATGTGATTTTCCAGGCAGTAATACATGATGCCCGCCCCGCCATGATGAATCACCACGTCGTAATGCCGAATACTCGTTTCATAGTTTATCCACGGGACACGAATGAAGTTCTCAGCCTGCTTAAATGTATTTGCTACTGGGTCACCATCGGTGAAATGAAAAATGGTGTCAGGCATGGTACGGGCTAACTGGAAAATGGCATTCGCCACTTCATCCTTATGCCAGGCCAGATGCGTGCCAAGTGTGACTAATACATGGCGACGACCCGCTGCAAAATGAGGTTCGATACCTGAATCCGGCGGGGTATATAACGCGGGGCCAATAAAGTGCACGCTGGCAGGCCAGCTACGATCAAACTCAATAGATTTGTCACCCAGCGCCAGAATACATTGCGCAGAGTAGGCACTTTCTGTGCCGTCATGGCGATACAATTGGGTGATTCCGGTCTGCATTATCGTCTTGCGGAACAGCCAGAAAATAGTGCTTTTAAACCAGCGTACTTTTTTACGGGCAATCAAATGCTTCAGCCGCTGAAAACGATTTGTGGCAGGCATTAACCCGCCACAGTAGGCTGGCGGTCCATCTGGCGTTTCCAGCACACAAGGTGACGGCAAACTCGTCCACCATTCAATCCCCAATGTTTCTGCCACTTTGCCCACTCCAGGTAACGTAAAGTCAGCAATAACCAGATCGGGGGCATCTCCCTTGCGGTACAAATCTTCCAGTTGGGAGGCAAAATCAACCAGCAATCCGACTGCCTCTTTGAACTGCCGATACAGCTTGAGAGGGTTATTTTTCACGGCGTAATCTGGATTAGCGATCGCCAACAGCGGGCGGTCGAAATCCCCCGGTAAAGCGATACCCCGTAAACCTGCTCCAGTGATACGTTCCTGAGCTCCCTGAGTGCTGATAATACGCACGTCATAATGAGTGGCGAGCACACGCCCAAGTGCGAGCACAGGATGCAAATGCCCTGAGAATGGCGGTGCCAGTAGATCGATTCTTCGTGTTGCGGGAGGGATTATCGACAATAAGGTATTCATGGCATCGCCTGGTTTGATTCAATACTTGAAATAAAGTGCTCGCACAGCGTGAGTAACTCAGGGTTCACCAGATAGTTCATGTGCCCGCTACGAACTTTGCTGTCAACGTTGCGGAACCATATTTGGGAAATCCTATCGTTATCTCCCTGCACCAGAAAATGGTGACAGACCGGCCGCTTTCGGGCAACCGGCCCATAGGCAAAGACGCTGGTGGTTTTTAACAACGTAGCAGGCAAATTAAGGTTGTTGAATAACTCCAGGCCACAACTCCCCGCAAGGAAAACAGTATGCTGCGCGCGCGCCAACAACCCAGCTACCGGCATTTGATAATTTTTTTCAAATACCGGACGGCGAGAAGCTAAATAGTCGCGGCTGTTATTGAGGCTCGCTGTGAATAAACCCACTGCTTCGAAGGTAGTTGAATCGCTTGCGCCTGTGAAATAAGGGAAATTCAACTGAGCAAGCGTGCGCCCAGGCTTTGCCAGTCGGTTAATAAATGCCGTCTGTACCGGGCTTAAATCAGCGCGTCCGGGAAAACTCCGCCCGGTAATATAGGCTATCTGTAACGGAGGTTTATTCATCGGAGATAAATCTTTTGTTGTCTAACACTCGGTAGCGTCGGGTGCGCCATACGATGGTTCGATTACATAAGGCATGAAACAAATGCAGCGGCTGAAGCAACTCAGAAAGTAAGGAAAGAACAGGCCGCGCGCGAATATCTGCCGTCATTTCTTGCTGAACTTTAGCAATAGCAAATTGCCGTATTGCCAGGCAACCAATAAAAATCAATGGATGAGAAAAAGCATTCAATAACATCAGCCATAGCAGCAGGGGATGTAAACCTTGCAGCAAGAAAATGAGAACATTTATTTTCAGTGGTTTTTCGCGCAGCAGTAACGTGGCGAACAAGAACCAGCGGTGCATTTGCTGAATGTATTTTTTACCGTTGGATAAATGGGTCTGGATCTTAACCAGCGCTGTAGATTGAATCAGGCGAATCTGATGCTGATTCAATAAAGAGGCCATTGCCAGGTCATCGGTCAGATGGTGTTGAATAGGGGCAAACCCGCCCACGCTTGCCAGCGTTTTGGTTGTTAACGCATAACACATGCCATTAATGGTTAATGGCGGCAACCAGGGTAACAGGGGTAAGTAGGTTAGTGCGGAATTATCGTTTACAAATTGAGCCAATAATGCCGAGTAACGGCTTCCTGTTTGTGTGTAATAAGGGAGTGCGGTGACCAGGGTATCTTCACCCATTTCTGCCAGTAATTGCGCCAGGGCAGCCGCCGACAGCATGGCATCGTCGTCCAGCACCAGAATGACCTCATTATCGGCCTCGCGCCAGGCGTGCTCGAGTTTAAAGGCTTTAGGATTGATGCCCTCAGGAGCCTGGGGGAAAGAGCGCACCGTGATTTTTTTATCTGGATAGCACTGCTGAATATGATTGACGATATTTTTGGCAACCGCGTCATTATCATCAATGAGCCACATAAAACTCGCTTGTTCGAGAGCAATCACATTGGTTTCCAGAACGCTGGCTAATGTCGGATCACCGCTCAAAATGGGCTGAATAATAGTCACTTTTTCAAACAAAGGTTGATATTTCTGCCGCCGTTCTCGCCGAATAACGTTGAGTGTTAATACCGTTTTCACAAGCAAGATGAGCAGCCAGGCTGTGGCGAGAATAATCATCGGATAGCCTTTGAGTATTGCTGAATAAAAGCATTAAGCCCTGCGGATAACGAACAACAAGGGGCACCAAAATCTTCCAGCGCCGCGCGAATATCCAGGGTTTTGCTATAGCCGAATACGCCAACGCCAAAGCGCGTAATGGGTGGTTCTTTAGTGATTTTTAACAATCGCCAGACACCTTCAACCACGTTTGCAATAAGCATGGCGTGATTAACCGACAGATGTTTTGTGGGGGCAGGCAAGTCGAAACGCTTGAGGACCTGTTGCAAAAAGGTATTTATCTCAACCGGCTCGCTATTTGAAAGATTATAAATCGGGCGCAGCTGCGGCAATGTTGCAGCGCGCAGCAAATATTCACACAGCACGTCAATGTACATAATATCGCTGCAAGCAGGCGTTGCGTCAGCGGTGATTAATGGCAGCATTTTTTTGCGGGCGGCATTCAGTAATGGCGGAAAGAGTAATTTGTCTCCAGGCCCAAATACCGCACAGGGGCGTAAAATAGTTTTCTCTCCCCGATAAGTCTGCACGCGCTCCTCGCCGCAGAATTTCGTTCGCGCATATTCATTGGCGAAATCAGGCCCAATTTCGCTTTGTTCCGTGAGCCCCAACTGATGTTGATAACGGTAATAAACAGCGGCGGATGAAAGATATATCAGCCGGGGATTTCCCCGATGACGGCAAAACTTTATCGTGTCCTCAGTGGTTAACACATTATCGCGCCAGTAATCTTCGGGCGTTCCCCACGGGCTGGTTCTGCCTGCCGCATGAATCACCACATCGGGAGCAAAATCGAGATCGTCAAGCCTGGCTAAATCGAGCCGCGAGTAGCGAACCGTGTCGGGAAGGTTGTGCACTTCACGTCTTCCCACGCCATACAGTTCCAGGCCATCAACATCTGCAAAATGCCGCAGGAAGGCATTGCCTATAAAGCCAGAGGCGCCGGTTATCAGGATTTTTGTCATGGTTGTTGTCGGCTCAGCCAGTAGTATCCCAGGCAAATCTGGTGTTTCATATAACGACCCTCGCGATTTTCATGCCGCTTCCTTGCGGGTGATACGCCGCCGTTTGCTATCGAACTGTGGGATTAGCGTGGTGGTTTCCAGCTTCCAGCTGAGCTTTTGTGTCTCAATGCCTTGTTGTTGCAGCATCGCCAGTAAAGCAGTTTTGCACTGTTCAAGCTCAGCCGCAGAACAATCGGCTATCAAATGCAGCGTGGCTTCACCGTGCTGAATCAGCCGGTAATCCGCGGTCACAGGCAGCGAAATCGCCAGAACCCGGCTACAGAGATCGGCGAAGACGATTTGTAAATCCCCCTGGCAATTCACCAACTGGAGCTGATCGTCCCAACGGCCTTCAATATGGCTGATAGCCCGCGCGGGGTTACCGCACGGGCAAATTTCGTTGCTGGCAACCAGCACATCATCTAGCCGATAACGCACGATGGGCTGAGTCTGGCGGGTGAAATCCGTGATAATCGGTGTGAAGCGCCGCTCGTCAATCCACTGTGGCTCTATGTGCAGGAATTCTTCATTGAGATGCAGCGTTCCGTGGGCGCAGGTGGCAGCCAAAAATCCTTCTGTGGCCTGGTAGACTTCGCCCACGTCAGCAAAGACTTCGTTAAGCAGCAGGCGGTCTTGTTGCTCCAGCACTTCCGCTACAGAAATCACTTTTTTCACCTGCAACTTCAGTTCACCGCGTTTTACGTTCAATGCCAGTTCGCGCAACACCTGTGCGGGTGCGACAATAATCGTCGGGGACTGTTGCTCAAGTGGGGCGTAATGAGAGCGCATCGGCTGAAACAGATCGTAAAAAGCCAGGCTCAACCAGCGGTTATTCACGCTCTGGTAAAGGTTGTTATTGGCGCGCAGAAACAGCGCCACCCGTTCACCCGCAAACAAACCGTCCGGCAGCATTTTCGCCAGCATGCCTCCCGCCCAAAGTTGTTGTTCCTCTGGGCTGACGACAAACACCCCACGCTGGCCCGATGTTCCTGATGAAAGCCCCACGCTGAATCTGCCACTCTTGCGGGAAAAATCTCGATCCTTTTCGCATTCCAGCGCACACGCCAGCAGTTTTCTGCAGCGCAGCCCCTGGGTGTTCATTTCGTCAAAGTTATTCATCATCAGCGCCTTATCCATCAAAGGCCAGCTGCTGATAGGTTGCGAAACAAAGCGGCTAAACCACAGGCTTTTTGCCTGGAGACGACGGGAAAAGCGCCTGAGCTGTAGCTGCTGGTATTTTTCCAGCGCCTCGCGATTGGAAAAACGCCGGTGGCGGATGCGGAAATAGTGCCAGAGGGTACGAAACGGGATCATAAATCCCCCTCATGACATAACCGAATGTCGCACTTTCCACCCCGCCAGAGTTGGTTGAGTTTTTCTAACGTCTGGTAATACGCAACTGAATTGTCCATCACGATATTGGCGATACGGGATGGGCCACGCAGCGTCTGGTAACTCACTGGCGACCAGGCCGCATCACTGGCAAGCAACACCCAGCCATCATCGGTTTGCACAAACGCCCCTGTGTGGCCGACTGCGTGACCAGGCAGCGGCACCAAAATCACTTGCCCCTGGCTACCCGGCAACTCAAAGCCCTGTTCAAAGGGGGCTAATTCTGCGGGCAATGCAACGCTTGCGAAACCTTCAAAAAATTGTACTGAATCCTCAAACGACTCGGGGATCAGCCCCGGAATAAATGCCTGTCGCAATGCCGTAATCCCCCGTAAACCACGGGTCTTTTGCCAGCCTTCACCGGAGCAAATAAAAGTGAGTTCGGCAAAATCGCGCAGCCCGGCAACGTGGTCGGCATGAAAATGGGAAAGGATCACTCCATGAATATCTCCACGGGCGTAGCCTTGCTCGCGCAACTGGGCAGCCAGCGATTCGCGTGGGTCAAAATAAACCGGCGTCACCTGGCGATACAGCCGGAAAATACCCGAACGGGTGTAGTGTTCAAACCAGGTTGCGTAGCCGGTATCCCACAGCCAGCGCTTATCTCCCGCTTCAATTAAATAAGCGCGAGCCGGAAATTTACAGACCCGAAAACCCGCCCCTTTCAACGCCATACATCCCACATGGGTGCAGTAACCCACTTCAAACGTCGTGATATTAGCCATGGCGGCCTTTTCCTTGTGCCCGCCACCACTCACCGGTTAGCGCAATGCCTTTTTCCAGAGAGTAAAGAGGGTGGTAACCCAGCTCATCTATGGCAAGTTGGGAATTCAGTGTCATATCAAAATAGACTGCACCAACACTGTATCGTGTCAGTAAAGGCTCTTTGCCGGTCACTTTCGCCACCAGTTCCATACCTAAAGCCGCGACATACAGCAGCCACCAGGGCAGTGCTCGCACCGTAAGATTATAATTAAGTTGCTGATTTAATAGTGCATCCAGCATGTCAGCTAACCGCTGCGGCTGGTGGTTTGTGATGTTATAAACCGAACCGGAGCGCAGGCTTTGATGCTGTGTCGCTAAGTCCATGGCGTGAACCACATTCAGCACAAAAGTGAGATCAAGCAGAGCCATCCCTCCACCAGGCAAATGCAGAACGTTGCGTTTGGCGCTGATTTGTTGCAGCAGGCGAGGCACAATCACGCGGTCGTGAGGGCCAAATAACCCGCGTGGGCGCAGGAGCACATAGATGGTGTCCGGAAAACGCTCAATCGACTTTTGTAGCGCCTGTTCAGCCGCATACTTGCTACTGGCGTAATGGCTTGAAAAACGGGGTGCGCGGCAGGTTTCCGCCAGATTGTGGTGATGGTGAAAATCGAAATAGACGGCGGGTGATGAGATATGCACAAAGCGTTTTACCCCTTCACACCCTGCGGCGAATGCCAGTTTTTCGGTGACAACCACATTGGCATTGAAGAAATCTTGCGCGTCGCCCCAGGGAGATGATTTTGCTGCACAATGCCAGACGGCGTCGCATCCTTGCACCAGATGAGCAAATACTTCATCCGAACAGTGGGTTAAATCCTGGGCGATAAACGTGGCTCCGAGGGATTGTAATTCCGCACCCGCCTGCTGATTGCGCCCGACGGCAATAACTTGATGCCCGGCTTCCAGCAGCCATTGCGCCGCGTTCCGCCCCAGCCCGCTGGTGGCTCCGGTGACCAGAATTTTCATGGCAGAATAATCATTCCCGCCAGCGTCAACCCTGCCGCAGTACCAATCAGCATCACCGGTTCACCGGCGTTAAAACGACCAGTAATCATCGCTTCATGCAATGCGCTTGGAATAGAGGCGGAGACCTGATTGCCATGATGGCAGTAAATATCAATCAGCACGTCATTCGAGACATGAAGGCGCTTGCGCATATGTTCCAGTGATAAATGGCTGGCCTGGTGGGGAACCACAGTGGCGATGTCGCTCAGCGTTAACTTGCTTTGATCCAGAAGGCGTTGAAAATAACCTTCAATAATAGAAGAGGCGTGACGAAACAGTTTTTTCCCCTGCATATGGAACAGGAAGTCGGCATCTTCCATACCTGCTCGCGGGTTACACCGTGTTCCCCCGGCACGTATTTCGCATAGTTCGCTGCCGGATGGATACATTTCCACCAGACTGCCAAGAATACGGCTGCTGCCATCACCGCGTTCAACGATGGCACAGGCCGCGCCGTCACCGAAAATTAGCGAGGACTCTTCATGGTCCCAGTCGATACCGCGTGACGCAATATCGGCGCTGACGATGGCAATGCGTTTATAGCTGCCAGTATTCAGTAAACCGCTGGCGACCTGCAGGGCAGAAATAAAGCTGACGCAGCTACTGTTAATATCAAATCCCGCCGTTCCTGGTGCCAGTCTGGCGGCTTTCAGGATATGTATTGCGGTACATGGCAAGGCCTGGTAGGCGACTGCGGAAGCTGAAATTAAGAGGTCAATGGAGAGAGGAGCAATGGCGTGGCGCTCCAGCGCATCGTGTAATGCCGCCGCGGCGAGTTCGGCCTGGCTGGCATTTTCACTGGCATGGAATCGGTATTTTATGCCCGAACGCTGCTCAACATATCCCGCAGTTTTACCGAGCTTGTGATCGAGGGCTGAGGACTCCACCTTACCAGGCGGCAGCGCAACTCCAGTGGCTATAATCCTTAGCGCCTGAAGTGGAGGGGAATACGGTGATGTGGACATGTGTAACGGTTTACCTTTGTTACGGATGGCTAATGAATGATTTTACTCTGTCGAAAGTATAACTTTGCAGAATAAATATCTTAGTCTTAAATTCTTTTTTTGAGAGTTATGCGCTGTTCACTGGGTCTTTATAATAGAAAGCAAGATTGCGGGTTTTTCATTCCGGTAACGCTGTCAGAATCATTTCATGACAGCAAAAGACAGGAGCCAGTCATGAAACCATTTTTTGACAATGCCAATGATGAAAGCCGCTGGCAGGCTGTGGAAACCCGTGATCACCGTGCTGACGGGCAGTTTGTTTTTGCGGTAAAAACTACCGGGGTTTGTTGCCGTCCTTCATGCAGCGCCCGCCATGCGTTACGCAAAAATGTCGTATTTTTTGAAAATGTCGGGCAAGCGGTAAACGCCGGTTTTCGCCCGTGCAAACGCTGCCAGCCAGACAAACTTGCCCCTGAGCAACAACGAATTGACCGCATCACCCAGGCTTGCCGCATCCTGGAAACCATCAATCAACCCATAGCGCTGGCTGAACTGGCTAGCCGTGTTGCCATGAGCCCATTTCATTTTCATCGGCTATTCAAACAAGTCACTGGGTTAACGCCCCATGGCTGGCAAAAAGCGCTACGTGCCAAACGCCTGCGCGAACAACTCACGCAAGGTGAGCCTGTTACGCGGGCCGTTTTCGATGCCGGTTATCAATCGGGCAGTAACTATTATCAGCAAGCTGACGAGGTGTTGGGGATGACCGCGAAGCAGTTTCGTCAGGGCGGGGAACGCGCAGAAATCCAGTTTGTGGTCGGGACTTGCCGGTTAGGGGAATTCCTCGTGGCACAAAGTGAGCGGGGGATTTGCGCCATACTGTTAGGTAGCGATGCGCAACGTTTGATTCAGGAACTGGAAACGTTGTTCCCGCATTCTTCTTTAATGGTGGGTGACGCGTACTTTGCGGCGCGGGTGGCACAGGTCGTCAACTTGCTGGAGCATCCCGGCCAACCCATTTCCCTGCCGCTCGATATTCAGGGAACCGCCTTCCAGCAGCTGGTCTGGCAGGCGCTGCGCGACATTCCCGTCGGGCAGACGGCGAGCTATCGCGATATAGCCCAGCGTATTGGCAAACCGCAGGCCATTCGTGCCGTGGCAGGCGCTTGCGCCGCAAACAAATTGGCGGTGGTTATTCCCTGCCACCGTGTGGTGCGAAACGACGGTGCGCTTTCGGGCTACCGCTGGGGTGTGGAGCGTAAACGCCAGTTGCTTGAAATTGAAGCCGAACAGCAGGAGGAGTGATGCTCGATTTATTTGCCGATGAAGCGCCCTGGCAGGAGCCGCTGGCGGAAGGCGCGGTGATTTTGCGCCGCTTTGCCTGTGCAGACGCGCAGTTACTTATCGCGCAAATATCGGCGCTCGCCGCGATTTCACTTTTTCGCCAGATGGTCACACCCGGCGGTTACACGATGTCGGTAGCGATGACCAACTGCGGGGAAGTCGGCTGGACAACCGACGCTCACGGTTATCTTTACTCGCCGGTTGACCCGCTGACGTCACAACCTTGGCCGGCAATGCCGAATCTATTTCGTCAGTTATCTGATGCGGCGTCTAAGGCTGCCGGATATCACGACTTTGCGCCCGATGCCTGTTTGATTAACCGTTATGCGCCGGGCGCAAAACTGTCGCTGCATCAGGACAAAGACGAACTTAACCTGCAACAACCGATAGTCTCGGTATCGCTTGGGTTGCCCGCGGTGTTTCAGTTTGGCGGCCTTAAACGCAATGACCCGCTGACCAGAGTGATGCTCGAACACGGTGATGTGGTGGTGTGGGGCGGGCCTTCACGGCTGTTTTATCACGGAATTTTACCGCTCAAACCTGCGCATCATCCAGCCACCGGCGAGTACCGCTTCAATCTGACCTTCCGCCACACTCGTTAACACGAATATAAATAAGAATTATTCTTGCTGTAGCGAAATTGCCGTTTAAACTGCTCGCTGTTTTCGATTTTGGGTAGTGAGTGATGGAACTTTTGCGTGTGGTTTACCGGCAGTATCGCTGGCCTTTTTTGATGGTAATGGCATTAAGCCTGCTCAGCGCGGCGTTAGGTATTGGTTTGATCGCTTTTATCAATCTGCGGCTGATTGAAACGCCGGATATTTCTCTTTCGGTATTACCCGAATTTCTTGGCCTGTTACTGCTGTTAATGGCGGTGACGCTCGGCTCACAATGGGCACTCACCACACTTGGCCACCACTTTGTCTTCCGTCTGCGTAGCGAGTTTATTAAGCGCCTGATGGACACCCATGTTGAACGTATCGAAAAACTCGGCAGCGCCGCGCTACTAGCCGGATTAACCAGCGATGTGCGTAATATTACCATTGCTTTTGTGCGCTTACCTGAGCTGGTGCAGGGCATTATTTTGACTCTGGGTTCAGCGGCTTATCTGGCGTGGCTGTCGCCAAAAATGCTTGGTGTGACCGCTATTTGGGTCGCGATAACCGTCTATGGCGGCTATGTGCTGGTGGCGCGGGTTTACAAACATTTGGCGCAACTGCGTGAAATTGAAGACCAGTTGTACAACGATTACCAGACCGTTATCGAAGGCCGCAAGGAGTTGGCGTTAAACCGTGAACGTGCAGAGCGTGTCTTTGAGGATACCTATATTCCTCATGCCAGCGACTACCGTCGCCATATTATTCGCGCGGATACCTTCCATTTAAGCGCGGTAAACTGGTCGAACATTATGATGCTCGGTGTCATTGGCCTGGTGTTCTGGATGGCAAATAGCCTTGGCTGGTCTGACACCAATATTGCGGCCACTTTTTCTCTTACTCTGCTGTTTCTGCGCACGCCAATGTTGTCGGCGATTGGTGCTTTACCCACCTTGCTGACCGCGCAGGTAGCGTTCAACAAACTGAACCAATTCAAGCTTGCGCCATACGATGCTAAATTCCCGCGCAGCAAAGAACCGGCAGACTGGCAAACCCTTGAGATGCGTGATGTTGTGTTCCAGTATGCCGATAACACCTTCTGCGTTGGGCCGCTCAATCTCACCATTAAACGTGGCGAACTGCTGTTCCTGATTGGCGGAAACGGTAGTGGGAAATCGACGCTGGCAATGCTGCTGACCGGGCTTTATCAGCCGGTGTCCGGCGCAATCTATCTGGATGGCAAAAAGATTGATGCCAGTAATCAGGACGACTACCGCAAACTGTTTTCTGCGGTGTTTACCGATGTCTGGCTGTTTGACCGCCTGCTTGGCCCGCAGGGTAAGCAAGCCAACTCAGCATTAGTTTCAAGCTGGCTTGAACGCCTGAAAATGAGTGAAAAGCTCGAGCTGGAAAACGGCACCATCCTGAATCTGAAACTCTCGAAAGGGCAGCGCAAACGTGTCGCGTTGCTGCTGGCGCTGGCAGAAGAACGCGATATCATTTTGCTGGATGAATGGGCAGCCGACCAGGATCCGCATTTCCGCCGTGAGTTTTATCAGGTGCTGTTGCCGCTAATGCAGCAAATGGGGAAAACCATTTTTGCCATAAGCCATGACGATCACTACTTTGTTCATGCTGACCGGTTGCTGGAAATGCGCCAGGGGCAACTCAGTGAATTAACCGGACATGAACGCGAGCATGCTTCGCGAGATGCGGTCGCCCGAACCGAGATTTGATCAATAAAACCAGCCTTAATCGGCTGGTTTTTTGTTTTATGCGCCTGAAAGGACTATAACTTAGCACGTCGCAATTAGGGAAAACCGCCAGATGTCTGTCACTCGTAAGCTCAGCACTAACAAGTACAGCACTAAACAGCGTGCGCAAGATCGAGCGCGAATCCTCCAGATTCTGTTAACCAACAAAGCGGTTGCCACCGGTATTCTCGGCAAGTTTCCGCAACCAGATGTCCATACCCCAGAGCAAGATATTGCCGAAATCGTCAAGCTGGTAGCAAGACTGCCCGCCGCCGATCTGGCCGACGTACTGGAAGCACTTCCCAGCGAAGAGCGCCATGCGTTGTGGAGCCTGGTCAAAGATGATGAACGCGGCAAAGTACTGATCGAAGCCTCCGAAACCGTCTGGGACGACCTGATCGAAGGCATGAGCGATAAAGCTTTATTGAATATTATTCGCCCACTGGATATCGACGACCAAATCTATCTTGCACAATATTTGCCTCGTGATCTGATGGGGCGCTTGCTGGCCACTCTACCGCAAGAGGAACGGGCTCGCGTCAGGCAAGTCCTGCACTACGAAAAACACAGTGTTGGCGCGATCATGGATTTCGAAGTGATCACCGTGCGTGCTGATGTCACGCTGGCGGTGGTGCAACGCTTTCTACGCCTACGCGGAAAAGTGCCGCAAAACACCGATAAAGTTTTTGTTACCACGCGTGATAAAACGCTGCTCGGGGAATTGGGGCTAACCACCATTTTGCTGCACGCGCCGCAAACGTTGGTGCTTAACGTGATGGACGATAATCCCACCTGTTTTGCCCCCGAGGATGATGATGAGGCTGCGGCGCGAACCTTCGAACGTGATGACTTAATCAGTGCGGCAGTTATCGACAGCAGCGGTAAACTGATTGGCCGTTTGACCATCGATGAAATCGTTGATGTGGTTTATGAAGAAACCGATAACGATTTGCGCCGCATGGGTGGCTTGAGTGCTGAAGAAGATGTTTTTGCTCCAGTCAGCAAAGCAGTCAAAGCACGTTGGGCGTGGCTTGCGATTAACTTGTGCACCGCGTTTGTTGCTTCACGCGTTATCGGCCTGTTTGAACATACTATCTCGCAACTGGTGGCACTGGCATCACTAATGCCGATTGTCGCGGGTATCGGCGGGAATACCGGAAACCAGACTATCACCATGATTGTGCGCGCATTAGCGCTACAACATATTCAGCCGGGTAACTTTTCGTTCCTGGTGCTGCGTGAACTGGGCGTTGCGCTGTTCAACGGTATCATCTGGGGTGGCGTGATGGGTTGTGTCACCTGGCTACTCTACGACGACCTCGCGTTAGGCGGCGTGATGACGCTGGCGATGGTGCTCAATTTATTGGTGGCATCGCTGATGGGCGTGCTGATCCCGATGATTATGATGCGGTTGGGAAAAGATCCGGCAGTCGGTTCGAGTGTGTTGATTACCGCTATCACCGACACCGGAGGCTTCTTTATTTTCCTTGGGCTTGCGACAATCTTTCTACTTTAAACGCGGTTATTTTACCGTCCAGGCTTGTGAGAACTGGCGATGGCTAAACAGTTCGAACAGGCCGCAAACCTGCTTGAGTCGCAACACTTCGTCCGTATCCATTCCCAACTCAATACCGATTTTCGAGTCATCCCAACCCAGTTGTGACAACTCGCGCACGATTTCAGCCATCGCATTAATTTGATGACGCCCGCGAGCACGGTTATGACGAATAGTGGCTGCCATGCGGCGGTTCTTGTCATTATTTACCTGAGGCATCAGAACAACTGGAACATACCCCTTGAGTCGTTTGTTCAATTCACCGGCTTTGCTGCTGATTTCAAAACGATGAAAACCATCAATGATAATGAATTGATCGGTACTCTCATCGCATGTCGCGACAATCGGGTGAGTAAACCCGTCCTGTATCAGCGAGGTATTTAACAGCGCTTTCTCCGCAGGTGCCACGTTATTCGGGTTGTAATCATTCGCTTTTATTTCTTGTGTTTTCATCCAGATAACGCAATCAACTGGCTCATTTTTGAAAGGGCTACATTCATGCAATGCGACTTTCACTTGATTGATCGACGTGATGCGCTGAGCTTCCGGCATTGCAGTTAGAAGAGTGCGTAATGAAGCGGTAATTTCTTCAACTGTCATATTATTTTCCATATCTGACGTTTCTCCTGAATACGTTGGATGTAACGTTTGTAACTACTTGATTTATTAGGGCTGAATGAAAGTGTTCGGCACCAGTAATCGTTGTTTAATAACACTTTGCAGATACGCCGCCATGAGGGCATATCCTTGCTTCCGGTATCTTTTTCTTGGGTATCAGGAATATCGTCGGGGAAGCCTCGTGTCTGATACCAGCGCAAGTAAACTGCTATTTTATTGCGATAATGCTCGGCGGTGGTGTCGGGAATACTGTCGAGCAGCGCCATGGCGTACTCACGCCAGGTGAGGTGTTCTGGTTTATTAATCTGCCGACGGGCGTAGAAATCCCCTTTTTGTGAGGCGTATAAACAGCCGCTATTTGCCCCGCTGACGCGTGTGCACATCAACGCCCATTTTTCCGGCTCGAGTACGTGGTAAAGCCATAAACCTTGCCGCTGATCCATGCCAAATGGTTCGCAAATTCGCATATGGCGCATGGGAACCCCAGCCTGATACATCAGAGAATACAGTGTGTTGCAGGTTTCATTTGTCTGGGAAAACCACGTCCAGATATCGGCAGTTTTCCAATCATAGATGGGATAAACATTATAAGCGTGTCCCTTTGCGGTGGCGGTCGTCCAGGGCTTGTCGTCGGCATAACGTAATTTTTTGTTTGAGGCGATGCTCAGGAAACGGTGATAGGACTCATCCGCACGAATACCAATCATCACAGCCGCTGGGTTTGATGCGGAAAACCATTCAGAAAATGCACCGACAAAGGCTTCAAAGCTCATTGCATACTTATAAAAGGGGAAAAAGTTACCATCAGTAATGGCATCTGATGGGGGTTGGCGAACCCAGGAAACGCCCTCCTGCCAGCACGTCCATTCTGGTTGAAATTGTGAAACTGAATTCGGCGTAGTAAGGGGAAGGGCAACCCAGTAAAAGTCATCGACTACATCTTTGTACTGTTCACGCATCTTTTCGATAACCGAAATGGTGTGGCTAAATTGTGCTTCCCAGTCGACAAACAGAATGCTGATTTTCCGCTTGAGTTGGCGTGCGACCATAGCGGTTAAATGAAACATTAACGTGGAATCTTTTCCGCCGGAAAATGAGATGCAAATGCGGTCGAAGTTAGTGAATGTCCAGAGAATACGTTCAAGGGACGCCTGTAACACATTTTGCTGGAGAGGGATTTTATGCGAAGACATTATTGTTGGTCATGTAATAATTAAAGATATTTATGATATATCAATATAAACATAATGTTATGTGGCATTTTTTTATTTTTTTTATTTTTAGCTCTAATATCTAAAAATAAATTTAATGGTAATTTAAAAATATATTTAGCATTGATTTATATATTATCTGAATATAATTCAGGTGCCATATTGGTATTGAATGAAACTTGTCTGGCTTCATGCTCATGTAACAGGCAACCAGGATTTGGATCAAGTTTCCGGCCTTCTTACCGATAAGTTCTGTAAATTCCTTCTTAGCATCGTTATATTATGCGCTACATAACGAAACTCAATGGAGTAAAACATGGCTAAGCAGTGGGTACGTCTGGCATTCGGCGCGGCACTGAGTGTCACAATGGCCGCGCAAGCATTCGCCGATAACAACAAAATTACCGTTTTTGCTGCCGCATCGTTAACTAACGCGATGCAGGATATTGCGACCCAATATCAGAAAGGGAAGACGGTCGAAATTGCCTCTTCTTTCGCTTCATCTTCAACGCTGGCGCGCCAAATTGAAGCTGGCGCACCTGCTGATTTATTCATTTCTGCCGACCAGAAATGGATGGATTACGTGGTCAGTAAAGATGTGATTAAAGCCGATTCCCGTGAAACACTGCTCGGCAACAGTCTGGTAGTGGTGGCACCTAAAGCCAGCAATATTGGCGATGTTGCGATTAATGCTAAAACTGACTGGGCTGCGTTGCTGAAAGGTGGCCGTCTTGCTGTGGGTGATCCAGACCACGTTCCGGCAGGCATTTATGCCAAAGAAGCGCTGCAAAAATTAGGTACCTGGGATACGCTATCACCACAATTAGCTCCGGCAGAAGATGTCCGCGGCGCCCTGGCATTGGTTGAACGTGACGAAGCACCTATAGGTATCGTGTATGGTTCCGATGCCGTAGCCAGTAAAGGTGTGAAAGTGGTTGGCACATTCCCTGAAGATTCCCACAAAAAAGTGGAATACCCGATTGCCATTGTGAAAGGCCACGACAACCCAACGGTAAGTGCGTTTTACACTTATCTGAAAGGACCGGAAGCGGCTGCTATCTTCCAACGTTACGGATTTACGACCAAATAATGATATTGACCGATCCCGAATGGCAGGCGGTACTGCTGAGCCTGAAAGTCTCAACCCTTGCGGTGTTGTTTAGTCTTCCTTTTGGGATCTTCTTTGCCTGGGTGCTGGTGCGTTGCCGGTTCCCTGGCAAAGCCCTGCTCGACAGCATTATCCATCTTCCCTTAGTGCTCCCGCCCGTGGTGGTCGGTTACTTATTGCTGATTGCAATGGGGCGACGTGGCGTGATTGGCGCCTGGATTTACGATGTTTTTGGTATCACTTTTGCTTTCAGTTGGCGTGGAGCGGTACTGGCTGCCGCGGTGATGTCCTTCCCGCTGATGGTACGAGCGATTCGCCTGGCGCTGGAAGGCGTAGATATGAAACTCGAACAGGCTGCTCGCACATTGGGAGCCGGGCGCTGGCGGGTATTTTGCACCATCACGCTACCGTTGACCCTACCGGGCATTATTGCCGGAACGGTGCTGGCGTTTGCCCGTTCACTTGGCGAATTCGGCGCAACTATTACCTTCGTTTCAAATATTCCCGGCGAAACCCGCACTATTCCTTCGGCGATGTACACCCTGATTCAAACCCCTGGCGGCGAAAATGCGGCAGCACGTTTGTGCGTGATTTCGATTGTATTAGCGCTGGTGTCTTTGCTGGTGGCGGAATGGCTGGCACGACAGAGCCGTAAGCGGATAGGGGCAGTCTGATGCTGGAACTCAATTTTGTTCAGACGCTGGGCGAACATCGTCTTGAGATAAACGAAACCTTACCCGGCATGGGCATTACGGCAGTATTTGGCGTTTCAGGTGCCGGGAAAACCTCGCTGATTAATGCGATTAGTGGTCTGACACATCCGCAACAAGGCCGGATCGTGCTTAATGATCGGGTGTTGAGCGACGCAGAAAAGAAGCATTTTCTGGCCCCGGAAAAACGTCGTATTGGTTATGTATTCCAGGACGCACGCCTGTTCCCGCATTACCGCGTGCGTGGCAATCTGAAATACGGTATGCACAGATCCGCCGCAGGGCAGTTCGACAAAATGGTCGCGTTACTCGGTATTGAACCGTTGCTTGAGCGCTTCCCGTGGAGCCTTTCGGGCGGTGAAAAACAGCGTGTGGCGATTGGCCGTGCCTTGCTGACATCTCCAGAACTGTTGTTGCTTGATGAGCCGCTCGCCTCGCTGGATATTCCGCGTAAGCGTGAATTACTGCCATATTTGCAGCGGCTGGCGCGAGAAATTAACATCCCGATGCTTTACGTCAGCCACTCGCTGGAGGAAATTCTCCACCTGGCAGATAAAGTGCTGGTGCTGGATGCGGGTAAAGTGAAAGCCTTTGGCAATCTGGAAGAAGTGTGGGGCAGTAGCGTGATGCACCCGTGGTTACCGAAAGAGCAGCAAAGTAGCGTGCTCAAAGTGACCGTACTGGAACATCATCCGCATTACGCGATGACTGCACTGGCGCTGGGCGATCAGCATTTGTGGGTCAATAAACTGGATAAACCGTTGCAGGCGTCGTTACGCATTCGCATCCAGGCCTCAGACGTTTCATTGATTCTCCAGCCGCCAGTCAACAGCAGCATTCGTAACGTGTTGCGGGCGAAAGTCGCGCAATGTTATGACGATGAAGGGCAGGTGGAAGTGCAACTGGAAGTCGGGTCGAGAACGTTGTGGGCGCGGATTAGCCCGTGGGCGCGGGACGAGCTAATGATAAAACCGGGGCAATGGTTGTATGCGCAAATTAAGAGTGTTTCGATAACCGCGTGAATTACTGGCGGGCGTGTTTCGCTGCCCGCCAATAAAATTCATTACAACAAATGCTTATAAATCGTCTCGGCGATACCGGTTTCCAGATTGGTGCCAATCACCAAATCGGCACGGGCTTTAATTGCCTCATCGGCATTGCCCATTGCGACACCGAGTCCGGCAGTTTCCAGCATACTCAAATCGTTAAAATTATCGCCAAAGGCAATGACCTGGCTCATTGATAAACCTTGAGATTCAACCCATTGCGCTAAGCGATTGCCTTTGCTGTTGCCACGTTGTGCCACATCAACCTGATCATGCCATGACCACTCACACGACAGACCAAGTTCTTGCTCCACAACCTGTGTGAAGTTTTGCAATTTCACAGTGTCTTCATCAGTCAGCGCAAACTTCCAGATAGCATCCACTTCATGTGCGGCTTCACGCAGAGAATTCACATGGCGGAACACCGGGCGCTGAGATTCTGGCAAGGATTTAGCCCAGTTCTCGGTACGCAAAACATGACCTGTTGGTTCCTGATACAGCATCGCATCATCGACATACATCAACCCATGAACGTTATGGGTATCCAGTAGGTCAATCAACTGGTTAGCTTGTTGAGGCTGCAAAGGATCGGATGAAAGCACCTTTTTTGCATGATAATCATACAAATAAGTCCCATTACAGCAAATTGCAGGTGTTTCCAGAGCCAGTGCCTGATAAAAAGGATGGATGGCAACGTGATGGCGGCCCGTCACAATGACAACTTTCACGCCAGCGTCACGCGCGCGTTGTAAAGCTGTCAGTGATTCAGGAAGAATGGTTTTTTGCGGCGTGAGTAACGTGCCGTCAAGATCAAGGGCGATTACGCGATAAGTCATTTAGGGTTCCAGTCAAATTCAGAATCATAAGGCCTGTGCCGATGTTACACCGCTTGCGGCGTTGTTCAAAATGACAACACGAAGCGGCAAAACGCACTACCCTTGTGACTATTACTCAAGACGTTGGGAGGAGAGATAATTCATGAAACAAACCGTTTATACCGCCAGCCCGGAAAGCCAGCAAATCCACGTTTGGCAACTTAATTCTGGTGGCGAGCTTACGCTGGTTCAGGTAGTGGACGTGCCAGGACAGGTTCAGCCGATGGTGATAAGCCCTGACAAACGTTATCTGTATGTGGGAGTGCGCCCCGAGTTTCGTGTGATTGCCTTCCGCATTGCGCCAGATGACGGCATGCTTACCGAAGCCGGTGTCACGTCAATTCCGGGCAGCCCAACGCACATTTCGACCGACCATCAAGGCCGTTTCCTGTTCAGCGCATCTTACAATGCGGGCAGCGTCAGTGTGGTGAGCCTGGCTAACGACGGTCTGCCTGGCGAGGTTGTCGATGTGGTGGAAGGTTTAGAAGGTTGCCACTCCGCCAATATTTCCCCGGACAACCGCACCTTGTGGGTTCCTGCATTGAAGCAAGATCGCATCTGCCAGTTTACTCTGTCTGACGACGGCCATCTGGTCGCGCAAACCCCGGCAGAAGTGACCACCGTTGAAGGTGCTGGGCCACGTCATATGGCGTTCCACCCGAATCAGCAATACGGTTATTGCGTTAACGAATTGAACGGTTCTGTGGATGTGTGGGAACTGAAAAATACCCTGGGAAAAATTGAGTGCGTGCAGACGCTGGATATCATGCCTCCAGGTTTCTCTGATACCCGTTGGGCGGCTGATATCCATATCACGCCTGATGGTCGTCATCTCTACACTTGCGACCGCACCGCCAGCATTATCACGGTATTTAGTGTTTCTGAAGATGGCAGCGTTCTGGCAGTGGAAGGCTACCAGCCGACTGAGAGCCAACCGCGTGGCTTCAACGTTGATCACTCAGGTAAATATCTGATTGCTGCAGGCCAGAAATCGCACCATATCGCGGTTTATCAAATCACGGGTGAGCAAGGTTTGCTTGAAGAGAAAGGCCGCTATGCTGTAGGGCAGGGGCCGATGTGGGTGGTGGTTAACGCAGTATAACCATTTGATTATGCTGACAAAAAACCTCGCAATTGCGAGGTTTTTTGTTTTAAGCCATGGGCTTAATATTAGTGGGTAACGACTTGGCTACCTACGCCACGGTTGTTGAACTCCCACAGGCGGTTTGCGTTAGCGTCGTTCAGGTCGCGCTGGATTTCGCCTTTCTCGCCTTTAGTACCGATGTTACCGGTGAACGGACGTTTAGAACCTACGGCATCGCCCCACGGTTTCGCGTTGTTGAAACCTTCGTTGATCACGCTGTCACGGATAACCACCTGGCCGTTTGAAGTCTGGCCTGCGGCATAACCGTTTTCAGTGGCTTCAACATCCCAGGCGCGGCCCAGTTGTGCAACGTTCTCGCCAGCAGCTGAGAAGCGGCTGTTAATTGCCAGGAAGCCGTAATAAATGTTTGGCTGAGTTGCCGGAGCAAATACCGAGCCTTCTTGCGTACGGCTGTTTACCAGGCGGAAATCGGTGTTATCAAACACCACTGCACCTCGGCCGGCAACCACATCCACATCGCCTTCAATGTAGCTGTTAGTTACCAGGGTGCGCGGTTGACGGTCAGTCAACAGGCGGTTTTGCACGTCGCTGTTGGTGACGAAGAAGGTGTTCTGACGGCCCAGCAGGTGAACATTGTTCAACTGCACTTTGTCGCCATCAGTACGCAGCGCGACGGCCTGATGATTAGACGCATCAACGCTGTCACCCAGGGTGTTGGCGATAGTCAGGTTCTGCATCTGCAAACCATTGTTCTGTGACCAGACTGCGGCAGAACACATGATACCGACGGTTGCAGTGCGCTTGCTCTGGCAGCTATCAAACATGTACCAGGCTGGTTTACCCGGCATATATTTGCCTGCTGGGTTAACGGCACGGCGCCAGGTATTCACGTCGATTTCAGAATCCAGTGGCATGGTGATTTTGACATCAGCAGCGTTATCAGTGGTGCCGTACAGCGTCACGCTGCCAGAACCCGCAGGAATATAAACGGTACCGGCGTACTCGCCCGGCTGAATCGCAATGTACAGGCGATTGTTGCTGTGTTTCATCATGGCGGCATCAACGGCGGCCTGAATAGACGTATGCGTTACACCTGCGCCACCCGCGGCACCGACAACAAAGTCAGGCTGCTGAGGAAGGCGAATCGAGGAAGGAGTCCATGGAGCTTCATCTTTATTCTTAGATGAGAAGTAGCGCGCCTGAACAAAGTTCTGCGCTTCATCGGACGATAAAATCGGGCGAGATTGAGTGCCTGGTGCTGCTTGTGTAGAAGGGCGTTCTGCCGACGGTGTTGAGCTACAGGCCGACAAAGCCACAGCAAAAGCGAGCACAGCTGCCCGACGAGAAACCGAAAATGTGTTCAAGGCTTGCTCCTTGCAATGCAATTATAAAATGGGGTCTTAAAGCCTGCTTTTTTATACTAAGTTGAGTGAAACAGGAAGCCGATTGTGCAAATCGGCTTCATAAAAAGCGGACTATCTGAACATTGCGGTGATAGAGGCACTGGCTAAAGAGTGGAAATGGACGTTAAAGCCGACCATGGCGCCGGATGCATTTTCATCAACCTCAAGCTGTTCCACGTCGAGGGCATACACGGTAAAGATATAGCGATGAGTTTCGCCTTTCGGCGGTGCTGCTCCACCGTATCCCGCTTTGCCGAAATCGGTGCGTGTCTGAATCGCAGGTTCGGGTAACTCCACTAAATTTGAGCCAGAACCTTGCGGCAATACGCGGGTATCAGCAGGAAGATTCACCACTACCCAGTGCCACCAGCCGGAGCCCGTCGGCGCGTCCGGGTCATAACAGGTGACGACAAAACTTTTGGTTCCGCTCGGGACTTCATCCCACGCAAGATGCGGGGAAATGTTGTCGCCCTGGTAACCCATGCCGTTAAAAACGTGGCGTGCGGGAAGTTTGTCGCCTTCCTTAATATCCTGACTAAAGAGTTTCATAGCCGAACCTTCCTTACTAGAGTTTCAATAGTTTAAGCAGTTCTTCGGCCGCTACAGCTGACGACGCCGGGTTTTGCCCGGTCACCAGATGCCCGTCGACCACCGCGTACTCGCCCCAGTCATCAGTGCGCTCGAATAGCCCACCGGCTTTTTTCAGCTCATCTTCCACCAGGAATGGCACGATGGCGGTTAAACCAACGCCATCCTCTTCGCTATTGGTAAAACCGGTCACCCGTTTGCCTTTCACCAGCGGTGACCCATCCGGTTTTTTCACCTTGCGTAACACGCCTGGCGCATGACAAACCGCGGCCACAGGCTTACCCGCCGCCCAAAACTGTTCAATCAATGTGATCGAGTGTTCATCTTCTGCCAAATCCCACAATGGCCCGTGGCCGCCAGGGTAAAACACCGCATCAAAATCTTCAGCGCGGATGGTGGCAAGCTTTTCAGTATTAGCTAACCGCTTTTGTGCGTCAGTATCATGACGGAAACGGCGAGTGTCGTCGGTTTGTGCATCCGGCTCATCACTTTTGGGATCAAGCGGCGGTTGGCCACCTTGTGGTGAAGCGAGAGTAATATTCAGACCTGCGTCACGAAAGACATAATACGGCGCGGCAAACTCCTCAAGCCAAAAGCCTGTGGGTTTGCCGGTATTGCCCAGTTGATTGTGCGAGGTTAAAACCATGAGGATTTTCATTTGACTCTCCCGGTTGGGCGCATGAAAAGATCCTCGAAGTGTAGTGCATCTGTGAGCGGCTTGCTGGTGCTCAGCTTTTGAAGAAGGCCGGGTTTTCTACCGCATTCGTTACGGCGGTGATCAATTTTGCTAGCTGTTCATGCGTGATGACGTAAGGTGGCATCAGATAAATCAGGCGGCCAAATGGACGGATCCACACGCCTTGCTCAACAAAGAACGCCTGAAGTGCAGCCATATCCACCGGATGATGCGTTTCCACCACGCCAATGGCCCCAAGCACGCGCACATCGGCTACTTGCTGACAATTCTGCAAGGGTTTAAGCCCTTCCAGTAACTGCTGTTCCAGAGCATTAACTTGCTGTTGCCAGTGGCCTTCTTCCAGCAAGGTGAGGCTTTCGGTCGCGACCGCACAGGCCAGCGGATTGCCCATAAACGTCGGGCCGTGCATAAAGCATCCGGCTTCGCCGTCGCTAATGGTATCGGCAACCTGGCGCGTGGTGAGCGTGGCGGAAAGCGTCATCGTGCCGCCGGTCAGCGCTTTACCAAGGCACAGAATATCCGCTGAAATCCCTGCATGTTCGCAGGCAAACAATTTGCCTGTACGACCAAAGCCGGTCGCTATCTCATCGGCAATCAGCAATATGCCTTCGCGGTCGCACATGCGGCGGATTCGACGCAGCCATTCAGGGTGATAAAAGCGCATGCCGCCCGCGCCCTGGACGATGGGTTCGAGGATAACGGCGGCAATTTCATGGCGATGAGCGGCCATCAAACGGGCGAACGGCACGATGTCCATTTCATTCCATTCGTCGTCAAAACGGCAATCTGGTGCAGGGGCAAATAAATGTTCAGGGAGATAACCTTGCCACAGGCTGTGCATCGAGTTATCCGGGTCACACACTGACATCGCACCAAAGGTATCGCCATGATAACCATGACGGAAAGTCAGGAAACGCTGGCGTGGTTCACCTTTTGCGTGCCAGTACTGCAACGCCATTTTCATCGCCACTTCAACGGCGACAGAGCCGGAGTCGGCAAGGAAAACGCATTCAAGATTTTCCGGCGTCATGGCGACCAGTTTACGACACAGTGCCACCGCGGGTGGGTGGGTGATACCGCCGAACATCACGTGTGACATCTGGTCAATCTGGTCTTTCATCGCCTGGTTTAAACGCGGGTGATTGTAGCCATGAATCGCCGCCCACCAGGACGACATCCCGTCAACAAGGGCTTTACCATCAGCAAGTTGCAGTTCGCAGCCCGTAGCCGCCACCACCGGATAAACCGGTAACGGTTGGGTCATAGACGTGTACGGGTGCCAGATATGTTGTTGGTCGAACGCTAAATCAGCAGGGGTCATAGGGTGACTTGTAAACCATTTAAAAAAGATTTAGGTTTACAAGTATAACGTCAATCAACGGCTAACAACACCCTTTTTGGAGACGCCCAATGGCTCACCACGCACGCTGGTCAATGTCGCAGGTCACTGCTTTATTTGAAAAACCTTTCCTCGAACTGATGTTTGAAGCACAACAAGTTCACCGTCAGCACTTCGATCCCCGCCATGTTCAGGTCAGTACTTTGCTGTCGATTAAAACCGGCGCATGCCCGGAAGATTGCAAATATTGCCCTCAAAGTGCGCGATACAAAACTGGGCTGGCATCCGAACGCTTGATGGAAGTTGAGCAAGTTCTCGACTCGGCGCGTAAAGCGTTGAACGCCGGTTCTACCCGTTTCTGCATGGGTGCTGCCTGGAAAAACCCTAACGATCGCGACATGCCGTACCTTGAGAAAATGGTGCAAGGCGTGCGCGAAATGGGGCTGGAAACCTGTATGACGCTGGGCACCTTAACCGGTGCGCAAGCAGATCGCCTGGCCGCCGCAGGGCTGGATTACTACAACCACAACCTCGATACCTCGCCAGAATTTTACGGCAATATTATTACCACGCGCACTTACCAGGAACGCCTCGACACGCTCGACAAAGTGCGCGATGCCGGGATTAAAGTCTGCTCCGGCGGCATTGTTGGGCTGGGTGAAACCGTAACCGACCGCGCAGGGCTGTTGCTGCAACTCGCCAATCTTCCGACGCCGCCTGAGAGCGTGCCAATCAACATGCTGGTGAAGGTGAAGGGCACACCGATGGCCGATAACGAAGACGTCGATGCGTTTGATTTTATTCGCACTATCGCGGTGGCGCGCATCATGATGCCAGGGTCTTTCGTGCGCCTTTCTGCCGGGCGTGAGCAGATGAGTGAACAAACTCAGGCCATGTGTTTCATGGCGGGTGTCAATTCCATTTTCTACGGCTGCAAACTGCTGACCACGCCAAATCCGGAAGAAGACAAAGACCTGCAATTGTTCCGCAAGCTGGGCCTAAACCCGCAGCAAACCACCACCCACGCGGGCGATAACGAACAGCAACAACAACTGGCCGAACAGTTGCTCACCGCAGATACGGAGAATTACTACAATGCGGCGGCTGTATGACCTGGCAGCAACGTATCGACAGTGCGCTTGAGCAACGGCGGGCAAATGACAGTTTCCGAATCCGCCAGGTTAATCAACAAGGTAGCGGGCGCTACCTTGTGCAAAACCAAACCCGCTATCTGAATTTTTCCAGCAATGACTATCTGGGAATGAGCCACCATGCGCAGGTGATTCAGGCCTGGCAGCAGGGAGCCGAGACTTACGGTGTCGGCAGCGGCGGTTCCGGGCATGTCACGGGCTACCACGAGACGCACCAGCAATTTGAACAACAGCTTGCCGACTGGCTTGGGTTTCCCCGTGCGCTGCTGTTTATTTCCGGTTTTGCGGCGAACCAGGCGCTGATTGCCGCGCTAACGGAAAAATCGGATCGAATTATTGCCGATAAACTCAGCCACGCCTCGCTGCTGGAAGCGGCAATGAACAGCCCTGCACAGTTGCGGCGCTTTACACATAATGATGTGCCATCGTTGCAAGCTTTGCTGGCGCATCCCCATGAAGGCCAACAACTGGTGGTAACCGAAGGGGTCTTCAGCATGGATGGCGATGCCGCACCGTTGGCTGAAATCGCGCAGATAAGCCGTAATGCAGGGGCTTTGCTGATGGTCGATGATGCGCATGGCATCGGGGTTATGGGCGAAGAAGGGCGCGGAAGTTGTGACCAGCAACAGATCAAACCGGATTTATTAGTCGTCACTTTTGGCAAAGCTTTTGGTGCCAGCGGGGCCGCGGTACTGTGCAGTGAATCACTGGCTGATTATTTGCTGCAATTTGCCCGTCATCTGATTTACAGCACCGCCATGCCGCCCGCACAGGCGTGCGCGTTATCGGCGGCATTGAATGTTATTCGTCACGATGAGTCCAGACGTGCGCAATTACGCGCCAATATTGTCCATTTCCGATCTGGGGCAGCACAGCTGCCGTTGAAATTAATGGCTTCGCAAACCGCGATCCAGCCATTAATTGTGGGTGAAAATCAGGCTGCGCTGAACCTCGCTTCCACCATGCGTGAGCGCGGATTTTGGATGACGGCGATTCGCCCGCCAACGGTTCCACCGGGCACCGCCAGGCTGCGTGTGACGCTGACCGCCAGCCACACCGCTGATGATATCGACAAGCTTCTGGAGGCGCTGTATGACGCAACTCGTTAACAAAGCCGCTGTCGCTGCCGCTTTTGGACGCGCGGCACCCACCTATGACAGCCACGCCGAGCTACAGCGCATCAGCGGCGGATTTCTTACCGACATGCTTGAAGGCCGACGTATCTCCACGATGCTGGACGCCGGGTGTGGTACCGGCTGGTACAGCCGCGTATGGCGTGACAAAGGCTGCCATGTGACGGCGTTAGATCTCTCTGCTGCAATGCTGAATTATGCGGCACAACTTGAGTCGGCAGATTGTTATCTCGAAGGTGACATCGAAGCCATCGCACTTCCTGACGGGCAAGTCGATTTAGCCTGGAGCAACCTGGCGGTGCAATGGTGCAGCGATTTACACAGTGGATTGAGTGAGCTTTATCGCATCACCCGCTCGGGAGGATGTGTGGCATTTACTACGCTTGCGGCGAACTCATTAAGTGAGCTACATACCGCATGGCACGCGGTAGACGAACGTTCACATGCCAATCAATTCCTCTCGATTGAGCAGATTCAGCAGGCTTGTGAAGGCTGGCGTTGTTCTCTACAAATTCATGAGATTAGCCAATTTTACCCCAGCGTAATGAGTGCCATGCACTCGCTAAAAGGCATTGGCGCAACACACCTTCATGACGGACGAAAAGCGTCATTGATGACCCGTCAGCAATTGCAAAAATTAAGTCTCGCCTGGCCGCAAAAAGAGGGGCAATTCCCTCTGACATGGCAGCTCGTTTGTGGAGTAATAGAACGTGATTAAACGATGGTTTGTGACCGGAACCGATACTGAAGTCGGTAAAACAGTCGCCAGTTGCGCCTTGCTGCAAGCCGCCACACAGGCGGGTTATCGTACGGCAGGTTATAAGCCGGTAGCGTCGGGAAGCGAAATGACGGCTGCGGGTATCCGCAATAGCGATGCACTGGCATTGCAGCGCAATAGCAGCGTCAAAGTAGACTATGACCAGGTGAACCCTTTTGCTTTTTTGGAACCGACGTCACCACACATTGTCAGTGCGTTGGAAAAGCGGCCTATTGAATTTTCACAGCTATCTCTGGGGCTGGAAGCGCTGGCTTCGCAAGCTGACTGGTTACAGGTTGAAGGAGCGGGAGGCTGGTTTACGCCACTTTCGCAGACCGCTACTTTTGCTGATTGGGTTATCCAGCAGCAACTGCCGGTGATCCTGGTTGTTGGGGTGAAATTGGGATGTATTAACCACGCCATGCTAACGGCACATGCGGTGCGGAGTGCAGGGCTGCATCTGGCGGGGTGGATTGCCAACGACGTTCAGCCAACAGGCAAACGTCACGCAGAATACATCGCGACGTTACGTGACGTTTTAAACGCCCCGATGTTGGGTGAAATTCCGTTTTACCCGCAACTTAATGAGCAAAGCCCTCTCGGCAGCCATCTGGATATTTCACTTCTTTCTGCATAACTCGCAAATCTTGTGATCCTTTCTGCAACGCCCGATAAATTTTTCGGGCGCTATTCCTGAATCCGTTGTTGCCCAAAACATCTCCTTGAAGAAACGCTGAGTGCGAGTAAATTACTTTTCAATTCCATGTTGTCACGTGACAACTTTTTTGAGAGTATAGCCAGGAGGTTTTTATGAAGCGGCGTTTGCACCCGAATAAGGATATTGAAGCAGCATTGAGTTATGCGGAGTGTCAGGGCTGGCAGGTCCAGCCTGGTGGTTCGCATTGCTGGGGGAAGATGTATTGTCCGTGGAATGACAAAGCCTGCCGGTGCGGTGAGTTTTGTATTAGTTGTATATGGAGTACGCCGCGCAGTGCGTACAACCATGCCAGGCAAATACGTCTTGTCGTTGATAACTGTAGTCAGCAAAGTACGCCGGCCATTATCAGACATTAAGTTTCAAGGAGCAGAACATGTCAGAATTTAGTTTCACATTGATTTTTACCTTGCCAGAAAAAAGCCAGGATCCTGCTGAGTGGGTAGAGGCGTTAGGCGCACAAGGCTGCGATGACGCACTGGTTGGCGTGGGGGTGACCGGGCGCATTGCATTGAATTTTATGCGTGAAGCGCAAGAGGCAAAGCAGGCCGTTGTTTCCGCCATTAAAGACGTGAAACGTATTATTCCAGGTGCGGTGTTGGTCGAAGTGATGCCTGACCTGGTTGGACTAACCGATATTGCCGAACTGCTGGGGTTTTCGCGCCAGTACATGCGTAAAGTGATGGTCAGCCGGAACGCGTTCCCTCAACCAGTGCACGACGGTAAAACCGCTATTTGGCATCTGGAACCGGTGTTGCGCTGGATGCGTGAAGCTGGGGTGTCAAAAGTCCCTTTGCCGTTAGTAGAGCTTTCAGCCGTGACACGGCAATGCAATTTACAACGGGAACTCGCCGATCTCGATGATGATTTACAGAAGCAACTCGGGCAGTTGTGACGGCAGAACCGGATTAACCCATCATGCCGTCGATTGATACACCATCATGGGTCAATCCAACTAGAAACCAGTTTGTCGTCCAGCATTGCGACATGACCCTGAGCGACGTTTCGTCCACGGTGGAGCAAACAGAAACGGTCTGCTACACGACGAATAAACGGCAACCGCTGTTCTACTAACAGGATAGTTAATCCAAAGTCACGGCTTAAACGTCGGATGATATTGCTGAGATCATGAATAAACCGCTGGCCGCTGCCAAAAGTCGGTTCATCCAGAATCAACAGTTTCGGCTCGGTCACCAGCGCCCTTGCTAATGCCAGTTGCTGCTGAAGATCGCCTGACAGCTCGCCACCGCGCACATGGCGCAAGCTATAAAGTTCAGGGAACAGTTCATAGATCATCGATGGGATCGCCCGCGTCCGCACACGGGCAGCTAACAGCGCAATTTGCAGGTTCTCCTCAACGCTCAGTTGGGAAAAGATGCGTCTGTCCTGGGCGACATAACTCATCCCAAGAGCCGCCCGGCCTTCAATAGGTTGGGTCAGCAAATCTTGTGGAGGATGCCCTGCCTCAAGCCAGGTCATACTGCCACTTTGTACGGGCAGGTAACCAGTGATGCAGTTAACCAGCGTTGTTTTGCCCATTCCTGGCGCACCTAACACACAGGTACATTCGCCTGGAGTCAGCTCAAGATCCAGGTTCCACAGAATATGGCTCTCACCATAAAACTGATTAACAGCTCGCAGACTCAACATCGATATTCTCCTTCGGATTGGGTTAACAGCGCAGCGTGGCGTCCACCACTCAAACCAGGACAAGTAAAACTGTGCAATTCCCTTGCCATGAACCTTTTTGCGCGGCAGAACATGGCAACTTTGAGAAAAGGCTCATGAAAAAGGTTGAAGAAACCTTCGTCGCCTACGACTCGAAAAGACGAATGCACTCTGTCAGTGCTGGTTACTGCCAGGGATGGTGCAAGAGAGTAGAGTTGCGCCATGAAAATGCGCAATTCGTGAGCAGGATCATAAGAAAAGGTGGCTCATCTTTAAGCAAAAATAAGACAAAAATAATGATGAAAAATATTTTTGATGCCACTCACAGAGATTTTAGGGTTTTTTGCGGTCTGCGCTGCAAAAGGGCTGAGAGCAGTTATCCACTATTCCTGTGGATAACCATGTGCATTAGAGTTAGAGAACTTGCGGTAAGCGAGGACTGGCGCGGCTTGCACATGAATTGGCGCTAAACCAGACTTTATCAAATAGCTGTTTAAAATTAATGAGTTGAATAAAATCAATCGCTGCAATAAAAGTGCCACAGATGTTCCTTGCGCTTTTATGACACTGCTTGACAAATGTTAAAAGGTAAAAAAATCTGGGGATAACCATTTTAGTCAGCTGAAATATCTGAGGGAGGAATGTTTTACCGGTAAACCAAACGGCAAAAAGAGGCCGTATCATAAACTTTTGTGCAAGGAACTGGTTTTTCATCCAGTATCTTTTTCTGGCAAAATTTCCTGTGCTGAGTAAAATTATCCTCCGGCCCGCTCGTTTCTTCATCAGGTAGCCTCTTCATGAGTAAAGCATTCAAATTAAATTCAGCATTCAAACCTTCTGGCGATCAGCCAGAGGCCATTCGCCGCCTTGAAGAGGGGCTACAAGACGGGCTTGCCCATCAGACACTGTTGGGTGTGACAGGCTCCGGTAAGACCTTTACCGTGGCGAACGTGATTGCAGATTTGCAACGCCCCACCATGGTGCTGGCACCGAACAAAACCCTTGCGGCGCAGTTGTATGGCGAGATGAAAGAGTTCTTTCCGGATAACGCGGTTGAGTTCTTTGTTTCCTACTACGATTACTACCAGCCTGAAGCCTACGTCCCGAGCTCCGATACTTTTATCGAAAAAGATTCCTCGGTGAATGAACATATCGAGCAGATGCGCCTGTCAGCCACCAAAGCGTTACTCGAAAGGCGTGATGTGATTGTGGTGGCTTCGGTGTCGGCGATATACGGCCTGGGCGATCCGGATCTCTACCTGAAAATGATGCTGCATCTCACCAAAGGGATGATCATCGATCAGCGCTCTATTTTGCGCCGTTTGACCGAACTGCAATACACCCGTAATGACCAGGCTTTCCAGCGCGCGACTTTCCGTGTGCGTGGGGAAGTCATCGACATCTTCCCGGCAGAGTCAGACGATTTAGCGTTACGGGTCGAATTGTTTGATGAAGAAGTGGAACGGCTTTCACTATTCGACCCCCTTACCGGGCAAATAGACCAGGTGATTCAGCGCTTCACCATTTACCCTAAATCACATTACGTCACCCCGCGTGAACGTATTGTGCAAGCCATGGAAGAAATTAAGGTGGAACTGGCTGACCGTAAAAAGGTCTTGCTGGCGAACAACAAACTGCTTGAAGAGCAGCGCCTGTCGCAACGTACTCAATTCGATTTAGAGATGATGAACGAACTGGGCTACTGCTCTGGGGTAGAAAACTATTCGCGCTTCCTGTCGGGGCGTGGCCCTGGCGAGCCACCACCAACGCTTTTCGATTATTTGCCTGCTGATGGCCTGCTGGTGGTCGACGAATCCCACGTGACTATTCCGCAAATCGGCGGCATGTACAAAGGTGACCGGGCGCGTAAAGAAACCCTGGTGGAATACGGCTTCCGTCTGCCATCAGCACTCGATAACCGCCCGCTGAGATTTGAAGAGTTTGAAGCGCTGGCTCCGCAAACCATCTATGTTTCGGCAACGCCCAGCAATTACGAGCTGGAAAAATCAGGTGGTGATGTTGTCGATCAGGTTGTCAGGCCAACGGGTTTGCTGGACCCGATTATCGAAGTGCGTCCGGTTGGCACTCAGGTTGACGACTTGCTTTCCGAGATTCGTAAACGTGTTGAAATCAACGAACGTGTTTTGGTCACCACGCTGACCAAACGTATGGCCGAAGATTTGACAGAGTATCTGGAAGAGCATGGCGAGCGGGTGCGTTATCTGCACTCAGATATCGATACCGTCGAGCGTATGGAGATCATTCGTGATTTGCGCCTTGGCGAGTTCGACGTGCTGGTAGGCATCAACTTGCTACGTGAGGGGTTGGATATGCCTGAAGTGTCGCTGGTGGCCATTCTGGATGCCGATAAAGAAGGTTTCCTGCGTTCTGAGCGTTCGCTCATTCAGACCATTGGTCGTGCGGCACGTAACATCAACGGTAAAGCCATTCTGTATGGTGACAAAATCACTCCGTCCATGGCAAAAGCGATTAGTGAAACGGAGCGTCGCCGTGAGAAACAGCAACGATACAACGAAGAAAATGGCATTACGCCGCAGGGGCTGAACAAGAAAGTGGTGGATGTGCTGCAGCTTGGCGAAGGCATGGCGAAAACTAAAGGCCGGATGAAGAGCAAAGCGCGCAGTGTTATTGAAGATGATGAAATCATCCTGACGCCGAAAGCCCTGCAACAGAAAATTCATCAACTGGAAGCGAAGATGCTGGAGCATGCGCAGAATCTGGAATTTGAAGAAGCTGCACAACTCCGTGACCAGTTGCACGAGTTACGGCAATTGTTTATCGCTGCGTCGTAACGGGTGGCTGTAGCTAACGCTAATCCACCTCACGAAATCATGCACTTGTAGGTCGAATAAGCGCAGCGTCATCCGACAAAACTGATGCAAACGGTGGATGACGCAATCGCTTATCCACCCTACAACGACTCACGAAATCATGCACTTGTAGGTCGGATATGCGCAGCGTCATCCGACAAAACTGACGCAAACGGTGGATGACGCAATCGCTTATTCACCCTACAACGACTCACGAAATCATGCACTTGTAGGTCGGATAAGCGCAGCGCCATCCGACAAAACTGATGCAAACGGTGGATGACGCAATCGCTTATCCACCCTACAATGACTCACGAAATCATGCACTTGTAGGTCGGATAAGCGCAGCGCCATCCGACAAAACTGACGCAAACGGTGGATGATGCAATCGCTTATCCACCCTACAATGACTCACGAAATGAAATCATGCACTTGTAGGTCGGATATGCGCAGCGTCATCCGACAAAACTGATGCAAACGGTGGATGACGCAATCGCTTATCCACCCTACAACGACTCACGAAATCATGCACTTGTAGGTCGGATAAGCGCAGCGTCATCCGACAATACTGATGCAAACGGTGGATGACGCTATGGCTTATCCACCCTACAACGACTCACGAAATCATGCACTTGTAGGTCGGATATGCGCAGCGCCATCCGACAAAACTGATGCAAACGGTGGATGACGCAATCGCTTATTCACCCTACAACGACTCACGAAATCATGCACTTGTAGGTCGGATAAGCGCAGCGTCATCCGACAAAACTGACGCAAACGGTGGATGACGCAATCGCTTATCCACCCTACAACGACTCACGAAATCATGCACTTGTAGGTCGGATAAGCGCAGCGTCATCCGACAGCAATCGCTCATCCTATCCCAGTTGCTGAACAGCTTTTTCCAGCGCCTGACGTAGCAATTGACGGTCGTGACGATAGCGAATATCACAGGCTTCCAGAGGCTCCTGAATCACCACACGGTCGGTGATTTCAGCAACATCTACCTGCGGGCCAACCACCACGGCATCAATAATGCGCTTACCAACACGCTGTTCCATGATGTCCAGAGTTTGCCCAAGCGACAGGCTTGCCGCAGCGGTGCTTAATTCCTTGCCTAAATTACCGATAAACACCACCGGCGCAGGTGTGCGACGCAGCGCCTGATCCATATCTTCCAGCAGCAGTAACGGCATCAGGCTGGTATAAAAACTACCCGGGCCAATCAGAATCAAATCGGCTTCACCAATGGCCTGCAACGCTTCGCGTGTGGCGCGGGCTTGCGGGTATAACGACAACTCCTGCGGCGGTGAGGAAAGCTGGTCAATATTCACTTCACCGTAAATAAAATGGCCATCTGCATCCGTCGCCATCAAATCCACTGGCTGTTCAGACATCGGAATCAGAAACGCATCCACTTTGAGAAGGTTACGAATCAGATTGATGGCTTCCAGAGGCCGCACGCTCAGGTGGTCAAGCGCCTTTAACATCAAGTTTCCAAGGTTATGCCCTGAAAGTTCGCCATTACCGCCAAAACGGTACTCAAACATGGCCGAAGCAACGCTCTGTTCAGTAATTAACTGATTTAAACAGTTACGCATATCGCCCCAGGCAATGCCACCTTCAGAGCGCCGGATTCTCCCGGTAGAACCGCCGTTATCAGTGGTGGTAACAATGCCGGTTAAACGGGAACCTAAAGAGGAGAGAGAGGACATAACCCTGCCCAGGCCGTGTCCACCGCCCAGTGCAACCACTCTATCCAAATCCGCAAGCGTACGATTGCGCATAACTTTTCCTTATGACGAACTATCGAAATAAGGTAGCGTAAAAGATCTCAAAATACGATCCTGGCTAGGGCGATAATGATGTATATCAAAGCAAAAGATCGCTTTTGGCGTAGTCTGTAGCGAAATTGAGCGATTGTCTCGCTATGTATATATTTATATAGCGAAAGCTGTTATGGCGTTGAACTCCATCACGCGCTACTATCGCTCTAACACACACTAAGCCTCTGGACCTAAGTCGAAAGATACGGTGCTTTGGCCGTGACCTTGAGTCACCAGGGTGCAGAAAGAAATGCCTGCATCTCCCGTATTTGGAAGGTGTACATGGCTACTCAACTTACCGACGCATTCGCTCGTAAGTTTTTTTACCTGCGTCTGTCTATTACCGACGTTTGCAATTTTCGTTGCAACTATTGCCTGCCGGATGGCTACAAGCCTCACGGTGTGGCAAATAAAAGTTTCCTCAACGTCGATGAAATTCGCCGCGTTACGCGCGCTTTCGCCGCCCTGGGTACTGAAAAAGTACGCCTGACGGGTGGTGAACCCTCTTTACGTAAAGACTTCACTGACATCATCGCTGCGGTACATGAAAACGCCAGCATTCGCCAGATTGCCGTAACAACCAACGGTTATCGCCTTGCGCGCGACATCCAGCAATGGCGTGATGCCGGGCTGACGGCAGTGAACGTTAGCGTAGATAGTCTTGATGCTCGTCAGTTTCACGCGATTACCGGACAGGATAAATTCCGTCAGGTGATGGACGGCATTGACGCCGCGTTCTCTGCCGGTTTTGAGCGCGTAAAAGTCAACACTGTGCTAATGCGTGATGTGAACCACCACGAACTCGATACCTTCCTTGCCTGGATCAAACCGCGTCCTATCCAGTTGCGTTTCATCGAATTGATGGAAACCGGCGATGGCGGCGAATTGTTCCGCAAACACCACATCTCGGGCAAAATCATTCGCGACCAGTTGTTGGCTCGCGGCTGGGTACACCAACTCCGCAGCCGTAGTGACGGCCCGGCGCAGGTCTTTTGCCATCCAGATTATCAGGGCGAAATTGGCCTGATCATGCCTTACGAAAAAGACTTCTGTGCCAGTTGTAACCGCCTGCGCGTCTCATCCGTCGGCAACCTGCATCTATGCTTATTTGGCGAGCAGGGCATTTCATTGCGTGATTTGCTGGCGAGCGACGAGCAAATCACGGAGCTTGAAGCGCGTATCGCTGAAGCCCTGACCCACAAAAAACAGACCCATTTCCTGCATGACGGTGAAACCGGCATTACCCAAAACCTGTCCTACATCGGCGGTTAAAATCATATACATAGGGAAATCTCAATGAGCCAGACGAGTAGTGAATTTATCCCGCTACATATTGCCATTCTGACTGTTTCAAGCCGCCGCGGTGAAGACGACGACACTTCAGGGCATTATCTGCGTGAGGCTGCCACTGACGCGGGCCACAAAGTGGTTGCCAAAGCGATTGTTAAAGAAAACCGCTACGCCATTCGCGCGCAGGTTTCTCAATGGATTGCTGAGGATGAAGTCCAGGTGGTGCTAATCAACGGTGGCACAGGTTTTACCGATGGCGACCAGGCGCCCGAAGCGTTACTGCCGTTGTTTGACCGTGAAATCGAAGGTTTTGGTGAAGTTTTCCGCATGCTCTCTTTTGAAGAAATCGGCACCTCGACGCTGCAATCTCGTGCCCTGGCCGGTATTGCGAATCGCACGCTTATTTTTGCCATGCCAGGTTCCACGAAAGCGTGCCATACCGCGTGGGAAAATATCATCCAGCCTCAACTGGATGCTCGCGTGCGCCCTTGTAATTTCCATCCACATCTCAAGAAATAAATTATGTCGCAACTGACTCATATTAATGCCGCTGGCGAAGCGCACATGGTTGATGTTTCCGCCAAAGCAGAAACCGTGCGTGAAGCGCGTGCCGAAGCGTTTATCACCATGGAAGCCGCAACATTAGCGATGATTATTGAAGGCAGCCATCATAAAGGTGATGTCTTTGCCACGGCGCGAATCGCCGGGATCCAGGCCGCAAAACGCACCTGGGATTTGATTCCTCTTTGCCACCCGCTAATGCTCAGTAAAGTCGAAGTCAATTTAGCGGCTGAACCTGAACATAACCGTGTGCGCATCGAATCTGTCTGCCGTTTGACCGGTAAAACCGGCGTGGAAATGGAAGCGTTAACTGCTGCGTCGGTTGCCGCGTTGACCATCTACGACATGTGCAAAGCGGTGCAGAAAGATATGGTGATCGGCCCGGTTCGCCTGCTGGCGAAAAGCGGCGGTAAATCTGGCGACTTTAAGGCGGATAGCAAGGTGGCAGAACATGATTAACGTGCTGTTTTTTGCCCAGGTACGTGAACTGGTTGATTGCGACAACCTGAAACTGGACGCGAGTTTTAGCAATGTCGAACAACTGCGCCAGAATCTGGCTGCGAAAAGCGAGCGCTGGGCGCTGGCGCTCGAGTCAGGCAAACTACTGGCTGCCGTCAACCAGACACTGGTAAGTTTCGATCACCCGCTAAGCGACGGTGATGAAGTCGCCTTTTTCCCTCCGGTCACAGGCGGTTAAAATGGAAAACACTCGAATCCGTGTCAGCCACGAGAATTTCAACGTCGGCGACGAATACCAGTGGCTCGCGCAGTGCGATGAAGACGGCGCGGTGGTGACGTTTACCGGCAAAGTACGCAATCACAATCTTGGCGATAGCGTGAGCGCATTGACGCTGGAACATTATCCGGGCATGACCGAAAAGGCGCTGGCGGACATTATTGAAGAAGCACGTCTTCGTTGGCCGTTACAGCGCGTTAGTGTGATTCACCGCATTGGTGAATTGTGGCCTGGTGACGAGATCGTGTTTGTTGGCGTGACGGGTGCGCATCGCAGTTCAGCGTTCGAATCCGCACAATTCATTATGGATTATCTGAAAACGCGCGCGCCGTTCTGGAAGCGCGAAGCCACGTCTGAAGGGGAGCGCTGGGTAGAAGCTCGCGAAACTGATAAGCAAGCGGCCAAACGCTGGTAACAAGCACCTTCATACAGTTGTGTTAATCTTAAAGTACAGGCCTTCGAGCCTGAAATTCGGTCAACGTAATTAACTTAAGGAAGCATCATGGATCGATTCCCACGTTCCAATGACACTATTGTCCAGCAGGCCCGTACTGGCTTGCAGGCATATATGGCACAAGTTTATGGCTGGATGACCTGCGGCCTGTTACTGACGGCATTTGTCGCCTGGTATGTGTCTGGCAATCAAGATCTAATCTTTTATATTTACTCTAATAAAATTGCTCTGATTGGGCTGTTTGTTGTGCAACTAGGGTTGGTCTTTGTTCTGTCGGGTATGATCCATAAGTTGAGTGCAGGGGCTGCCACTAGTTTGTTTATGCTCTACTCCGCTTTGACAGGATTGACTCTATCTTTCATCTTTATCGTCTATACCGCCTCATCCATAACAAGCACATTTATTGTTACTGCAGGCATGTTCGGTGCGATGAGCCTGTACGGTTACACCACCAAGCGTGATTTAAGCGGTTTTGGCAACATGCTGTTTATGGCACTGATCGGCATTGTGCTGGCATCGCTGGTGAACATTTGGCTGGAAAGCACGGCGATGATGTGGGCGATAACCTATATCGGCGTCATCGTGTTTGTCGGCCTGACGGCTTATGACACGCAAAAGCTGAAAAACATTGGTGAGCAAATTGATACTCGCGATACGCAAACCATGCGTAAGTACTCGATTCTTGGCGCACTGACGCTGTATCTCGACTTCATCAACTTGTTCCTGATGCTGTTGCGTATTTTCGGTAACCGCCGCTAAGTCCTGTCACCCTCATCCTACCCTTTCTTTTCCCCCTCTCCCGCAGGGAGAGGGCTGGGGTGAGGGTTGTTTTCTTCCAGGCTCTTCTCATTTTTCACCCGCATCGTCTTCGCCCGGCTCTCCAGCACTAAATAGCAAACAATCGCCAGCAGCAGTGGGGCAATAAAGTAAAGCATGCGATACGCCAGCAACGCGGCAATAATCGTCCCATTACTGACATGTTCACCCGCCAGCAACGCAATGAACACCGCCTCCAGCACGCCAATCCCCGCAGGAATATGCACAATGACGCCCGCAATACTGCTTACTAAAAGTACGCCTAAAACAAAGAAATAGTTGCTCCCCTGGCCCAGCAACAACCAGATAATCGCCCCCATCACCATCCAGTTACAGCTTGAAATCGCCATCTGCATCAGTGCGAATTTAAACGATGGCAACACCAGACGCTGGCCTTTGATCGTCATATGGCGATGCTTCGCAAAGGCACAAAACCACAGATAAACCGCGATGATCGCCAGTAGCACGCCGCCTAAAATGCGCAGCGTGGTTTCGTCTATGTACCAGTGAGCCGGTAATTGCACCACGCCAACGGTAAAAATCACCCCTGCCAACAGGATGTAACCCAGCCAGTTAGTGGAGATACTTAACGAGAAAATGCGCGTAATCGTGGCGCTCGGCAGGCCAAGGCGCGAATAAAGCCGGTAACGCATACCAATGCCGCCAACCCAGGTGCTCAATGTCAGGTTAAAGGCGTAACAGATAAACGACACCAGCATGACCTGCCGCTTTGCCAGTTTATGCCCGCAATACGCCCGCGCAAGCAGGTCGTAGCAGCCATAAATCAGATAACTCAGAATCACCAGACCGACCGCGCTAAACAGCGCCAGACGGTTGTAATTGCGGATCACTTCCCAAACTTCCGGCCAGTCCACTTTTGTGGCATACACCACCAACAGCACGATAACGGCAATAAAAAATAGCCAGGTGAGGATTTTCTTCGCTTTGCGCCATTTTGGGTGCGAGTGCGACATCAATATTTTACCCCCGGGTTTTCAGCCTCAACTTCTGTGTCTATTCGGTCCTGGGTTTCCAGTTGCGGCTGTGCTGGCGGCATCACCTGGGCAAGTTTTTGGGTGTGTGCGGGTAACCAGCCAACCATCGCCGGGAAGTGGCGCAAAAAGTGGAACGCCAGCACGCTTTTCCCCAGATTCCACCAGGTTCGTTTTGGTAGCATGGACTCGTCGACGGGCTGGCAATCCTGGGCTATCAGGCAGCTCAGGTTTTGGCGCAGAGTTTCGTTAAAGGTACGATCGTAAATAATCAGGTTGGCTTCAAGGTTGAGCGACAAACTCAGCGGATCAAGATTGCTGGAGCCGACGGTTGCCCAGTGGTCGTCCATCAGCGCGACTTTGCCGTGCAGCGGGCGGCGCTGGTACTCGTAAATCTTCACGCCCGAGCGCACTAAATAATTGTACAGCAGGCGAGCACCCACTTTGACAATCGGCATATCCGGCTCGCCTTGCACGATTAACTTCACTGAGACACCGCGTCGTGAGGCATTGCGCATCGCATGAAGCAGCCGGTAACCGGGGAAAAAATAGGCGTTAGCAATGATCACTTCACGCTTCGCTTTGCCGAGCATTTTCAGGTAATAACGTTCGATATCATCGCGATGCCGGTTATTGTCGCGCCAGACAAACAGCGCTTGCGCCTCTCCGGGTTTGAGGTTTTCTTGTGCGGGATTGCGGCGGCGATGCCACCAGTGGCGTTTGGTATCGTGACCCGGCAAGTTGGAAACCACGTACTGATAAATATCGTGTACCACTGGCCCTTCAACTTTGACCGAATAATCCTGTTTGGCTTCAGGGCCATAATCACTCATCTGTTCGGCGGAGTAATTAATGCCGCCGACAAACGCCACCGCGCTGTCGACCACCACGATTTTGCGGTGCATACGGCGGAACAAATTAGTGCGTATACCGAACAGCGGCGGGCGCGGGTCATAATAGCGGAACATCACGCCAGCGCTTGTCAGTTCACTCACAAACTCATCGCTTAAATCCGGTGAACCGTAGCCATCCAGCAGAACTTCCACCCTAACGCCACGCTGAGCAGCGTTCAGTAGTACGGCATGTAACTGCTTACCGACATCATCTTCAAACCAGATAAATGTTTCGAGCAGCACTTTGCTACGCGCCTGGCTGATGGCGGTAAACACCGCCGGGAAAAACTGGTCGCCATTTTCGAGTAACGAAATACAGTTGCCGTCACGCCAGCTATTTTTCATAGATGAATCTCCACTGCTAATGGCGCATGGTCAGAAAGATGCCGCCACTGTTGCAACGGCAGTGCAGTAGGGGCGCTGGCAGAGGCATTTTTTACATAAATCCTGTCCAGGCGCAGAACGGGAAAGCGGGCAGGGAAAGTGCGTGCCGGGCGGCCCGATGCGCGGGTGAAGACTTCATCCAGGCCGGTTTGCCTGAGTTGCTGATTGGCGCGTTGTTGCCAGTCATTGAAATCACCGGCCACCACCACTGGCTCGCCTTCAGGGAGTTCATTCACCAGTTGGCAAAGCATGTTGAGCTGGGCCTGGCGGTGCGCGTCACGTAAACCGAGATGCACGCAAATGACATGGGCTCGAATATTCGCGCTGGGAAGGTTTATCTGGCAGTGCAGCATGCCGCGTTTTTCGTGGCCTTCGACCGAGATGTCGCGGTTATCAAAATGGCTGATGGGGAAACGTGATAACACGGCATTGCCGTGATGGCCTTCGGGATAAACCGCATTGCGCCCATAAGCAAATTCGCTCCACGTGCTATCGGCGAGGAATTCGTAATGGCTGGTTTCCGGCCAATTTTCGACCCGCAGGGAGTGGGCTTCGTGAGCGCCCATCACCTCCTGCAAGCAGACAATATCGGCAGAAACGGCGCGTACCGCGTCGCGCAACTCCGGCAAAATGAAGCGCCTGTTGAGTGCGGTAAAACCTTTATGTGTATTAATTGTGAGCACTTTAAAGGAAAAGTGCTGAGTCTTGTTACCCATGCTTCTCCCGGCATTGTTATCATCGCGTTGAAAATAAAGTGTAGTCTCTGTCACAAATAGGTGTCGGGTTACAGAATTTTCCGCATACTGCGGTACTCTGAATGACAGGAATTAGTGGCCAGGAGAGAAATTAATGAAATGGCAACAACGTGTACAAGTGACTACAGGCCTAAGCTGCTGGCAAATAATGCTGCATCTTTCAGTGCTTTGTGTGCTGCTCGTTGGCTGGAAAACTGCCTCCCTCATACCGGTCGGCATTGGGTTATGTTTGCTGTATGTCGCGACAGTTATCCTGATGTTCGCCCTGCAACGTGTTCGTACAGGGCGCTTACGTGATATTGGTGATTTTCTTGAAGAGCTGACTACCACCTGGTATTTCGGCAACGCGATGATTGTGCTGTGGCTGTTGTCACGCGTGGTCGAGAATAAATTCCTGCTGGCAGGAGCCGGGCTGGCGATGATTGCCGGGCCGATTATTTATTCGCTGTTCGCCAAAGATAAAACCTCAGGCGATTTTGCGCCGAAACATCCAGTACGCCGCTGACCCCGTAGTGGCTGCTATTACCAATAGCGGCCACACACTTCCCCAGACAATGTCAAAACTCGCGTTCTTCAAATAAATCTGCTTAGTGATGTCAGTGAAATGCCGAATCGGGTTTACCCACGTCAGGTTTTGCAGCCACACCGGCATGTTCTCGACCGGTGAAACATAACCCGACAGCAAAATCGCCGGCATCATAAAGACAAACACGCCAATAAATGCCTGCTGTTGCGTCGAACACAATGACGAAATCAGCAAACCAAAGCCCACCAGTGACAAACCGTAAATCAGCATCGTGAAGTAAAACAGCAACAGCGAGCCGGAAAACGGAATGTGATAACCCCAAATCCCGACGCCCAGCACAATGGTTGCCTGGCCAATCGCCACGATTTGCGCGGGTACGGCTTTACCAACAAAAATCTGCCAGGTGGCGAGTGGCGAAACCAACAGCTGATCGAGCGTGCCTTGCTCACGTTCGCGCGCCACGGAAAGTGAGGTGACAATCATCACGCCAATCGTGGTAATCATCGCAATCAACGATGGCACCACAAACCATTTATAATCCAGATTCGGGTTATACCAGTTGCGCACCACCAGCTCGCTGTTGTTCGGTTTTGGCTGCCCGGACACCAGTTCCTGTTGGTAATTCTTCACAATTTGCTGGAGGTAATTGGCGGCAATCTGCGCACTGTTCGAGTTACGCCCATCAAGAATGATTTGCAGTTTTGCCTGCTGTTGGCTGGCAATATCACGCGAGAACTCTGCCGGGAAGCGAATCAGCAGCAGCGCTTTTTGGTTATCGATAGTTGGCTGGATCTCTTGCGGGCTTTTCAGCAACAGCACATGGCTGAATGCTTTGGCGCGGGCAAAACGCTGTGTCAGCTCAACCGAATGGCTGCCGTTATCTTCGTTGTAAATCGCGATAGTGGCGTTAGTCACTTCAAGCGTGGCGGCGAACGGAAACAGCACCACTTGCAACACCACCGGCAGAATCAAAATTGCCCGCGTTTGTGGCTCGCGCAACAGGGATTGCAGCTCTTTGCGAATCAAAGTCCAGAGTCGATATAACATCGCTTTTCCCTAATCAAGACGGCGCTTGGTTTTGATGGCCGTCAGGCCGATAAACATCACCGCCGAGGCAATTAAAAACAGCACGTTGATAACCAACACGGTCGTAATATTCCCCGCCAGAAACAGGCTTTGCAGCGTGCTGACGAAATAACGCGCCGGAATGACATAGGTCACCGCGCGGATAATCGCTGGCATGCTGTCAATCTGGAAGATAAACCCAGACAACATAATCGATGGCAAGAAGGCAGCATTTAACGCCACCTGGGCGGCATTAAACTGGTTACGGGTAATCGTCGAAATCAGCAGCCCCATACCGAGTGTGCTGAGCAAAAACAGACTGGTGATGAAGAATAAAATAAGCAATGAACCGCGATAGGGCACGTCGAGAATAAACACCGACACCAGCATACACAGCAGCATTGCCAGCATCCCTAACACGTAATAGGGCAGCAGTTTGCACAGCAGTAGTTCGGTGCGCGTGACTTGCGTTGAGAGCAAGGCTTCCATGGTGCCGCGCTCCCATTCCCGTGCCACTACCAGCGAAGTCAGAATCGCGCCAATCACCGTCATGATGATGGTCACAGCACCTGGGATGATAAAATGTTGGCTGATGGCCGCTGGGTTGAACCAGTAACGCAACTGCACATCGATCAACGGTTCAAACTTTTCCCCGCGATCTTCCGCTCGCTGTTGCTGCCAGATTTGCCAAATCCCCTCCATATACCCCTGCACGAAATTGGCGGTGTTCGGCTCGCTGCCATCGGTAATCACCTGTATCGGCGCGCTGGCACCAGCTCGCGCCATGTTTTGCGCAAAATCGGTTGGGATCACCACCAGCCCGCGAATTTTTCCCGCCTGCATTAACTGAATCAGGTGCTGGCGATTATCGCTCACCGTCGGGTCGATATAGGGGGATGCGGTAATGGTGTGGGCGAAATCCAGCGCTTCTTCGCTTTGCTGCTCCAGTAACACCCCGACCCGCAGACGGCTGGAATCGAGGTTGATGCCATAGCCAAAAATAAACAGCAACAACAGTGGGATCACCACCGCAATCAACCAACTACTGGGGTCACGTACTATCTGGCGCGTTTCTTTCACGCACAGTGCTCGCACCCTTCGCCAGGAAACGGCCTGGTTATGCTCGCTCATTTTCGTGCTCCTTATCCCATTGATGGATAAGCGTAATAAACGCTTGTTCCATGGTCGGGTCAGTTTGCTCGTTGTTGGCGGCTTGTTCTTTCAGAGCATCTGGCGTGCCGCTGGCAATCAGCTTGCCGCGATACACCAGCCCAATACGGTCACAGTATTCGGCTTCATCCATAAAGTGGGTGGTCACCATCACCGTGACGCCTTTTTCCACCATGCTGTTGATGTGCAACCAAAATTCTCGGCGCGTAATCGGGTCAACGCCCGAGGTCGGTTCATCAAGAAACAAAATATCCGGTTCGTGCATCAGCGAGCAGGCCAGTGCCAGGCGCTGTTTAAAGCCGAGGGGCAGGGCATCCGTGGCGCTGTTCATAATCGGTTGCAGGTTGAACGCGTCACTCATGCGGTTAATTTTCTCCTCCTGGGCTTTGCCGCGCAGGCCATACACGCCGGAGAAAAAACGCAGGTTTTGCGCCACGGTGAGGTTGCCATATAGCGAAAATTTCTGTGCCATATAACCCAGGTGCTGGCGAGCTTTGCCGGAACTGGTTTTTAAATCCATATCCAGCACCAGCGCTTTGCCGGAAGTGGGCACCAGCAAGCCGCACATCATTTTAAAGGTGGTGGATTTCCCGGCTCCGTTTGGCCCCAGCAGGCCGAAAATTTCACCACGCTGGACGGTGAAATCCACGTTATCGGTGGCAGCGAAATCACCGAACTTTTTGGTCAGCGCTTCGGCTTTGATCACTGTTTCACCCCGGGTGCCTTCCACAGTATGGAGGATTTTCCCCAGCGGAGATTCTTGTGTCGCCGCACCACCGAGCAGGTCGATAAACGCATCTTCAAAACGCGGCTCGGTTTGCGAAACACTTTCAGGCGGCACATTCAGCGCCTGGGTGAGTTCGTCAACGGTCGACCCTTTTGCGAGGATCAGGCGCACCGAACGCCCCTGAATCACGCCGTCGCTGACCTGCGGCAATTTGAGCGCGCGTTGTAGCAACTTGCGGTTATTCTCCTCGCTGTGGCTAACCAGCAGCGAGCGCCCCGCCATTTGTTGGGTTAATTCCTTCGGCGCACCGTGATACAACAGCTCGCCTTCGTTCATCAGCAACACGTCGCGGCACTGTTCGGCTTCGTCGAGGTACGAGGTGCTCCACAGAATCAACATGCCGTCACCGGCCAGTTCGTGCACCATTTGCCACAACTCGCGGCGTGAAATCGGGTCAACGCCGACACCGGGTTCATCAAGCAACAGCACTTTAGGCTGGCCGACTAACGTACAGGCGAGGCCGAGTTTCTGCTTCATGCCGCCGGATAGCTTCCCGGCGAGACGGGTGGTAAACGGGCCAAGGGCGGTAAACTCCAGCAGCCGCTTAAACGTCTCTTCACGTTCTTGCCCGGTGACGCTGCGTAAATCGGCGTACAGCGTCAGGTTTTCCATCACCGTTAAATCTTCATACAAGCCAAATTTTTGCGGCATGTATCCCAGAACCGCATGCAGGGCGCGGTCGTCTTCGATAGGATCCAGGCCAATGACGCTTGCAGTTCCTTCGGTCGGTTTCAGCAAACCTGCCAGCATACGCATTAAAGTGGTTTTCCCCGCGCCATCCGGGCCGACCAGACCAGTGACCGAGCCGGTATGAATCTCGCATTCAAGGCTCGCCACCGCAGGCTTTTGCTGGCCGGGAAACTGTTTCATCAACCCTTGCAGGCGGATGATGCCCTCCTGGCTACTCATGCGCTTTCTCGTCGTTGAATTTCACGGTAACCGGCATGCCCTGGCGCAGCGAGTCGTCAGCATCGGTGACAATAATCCGCAGGCGATACACCAGGTCGGTACGCAAGTCCGGCGTTTCGACGGTTTTCGGCGTGAATTCAGCGGTGGGAGAGACAAAACCAATTTTGCCGTGATACGGCTTATCCGGGCGGCCATCGGTATACACCAATAACTCGGTGCCGGGTTTCGCCTGGTTCAGACTCACTTCGTTAACGTAAGCACGCACCCAAACCGGGCGGGTGAGGGAGAGGGTTAATACGGTACTTCCGGCATTGAGCATGCTGCCGGGTTCAACGGCGCGGGTCAGCAAAGTGCCATCTGATGGGGAAACCAGCGTGGTGTCTTGCAAATCCAGTTGTGCCTGGGCGAGCTGGGCTTTTGCTTGTTGCAAGCTGGCCTGCGCCTGGGCAATTTCCTGCGGGCGGTTACCGGTGCGGTACTGGCTTAATTTATCGCGTGCTGCTTTCAGCGTTGCTTTGGCCTGCTCGCTGGATGAACGGGCATTTTCCAGATCGTTGGCTGAAATTACCCGGCGCGCCCACAAACCTTGCTGGCGTTGATAAAAGTTCTGCGCGTAATCGAATGCCGCCTGCGCCTGATTCACCTGAGCGGCAACCTGGGCGATTTCTTCGTCACGATAACCGGCGATAATCAGGTCAAACTTGGCCTGCGCTGCAGCGACATTGGCTTGCGCCTGAAGCAGGGCGTTTTGATATGGCCCCTGGTCCAGTTCACCCAGCGTTTCACCTGCTTTAATCGCATCGCCTTCATCCACCTGTAACGCGGCCAAACGCCCGCCGACGCGGAAGCTCATATTGACGGTGCGGATATCCACGTTGCCGTACAACGTTAACCCTTGATCCTGTTGGCTTTTGTACCACATCCAGCCTGCAATCCCTGCGGCGATAAGCACCACAATTGACACGATAATGATCGGCTTTTTACTTTTCATTGCCGGTTTTCCCTCGTTGATTCGCTAACCCTTGCAAAATGAAATCGATATGGCTGCCGACCACATCGCTGATTTTCTTCACGTTTTCGCTATCAAATGTCGACCATCCGGCACGCAGCAGAATGGTTTCTCGCCCCAGCCGGAAAGCCAGAATCTGCCCAAGCAGCGCATGAGTATGGAGAATCGTTTCGGTGTCATTGGGGCTTCTATCGGTATAACGCCCGACGAGGCTGGTCAGATGGGTGTGCATCGGAGCAATCACCTGCTGGTGAATGAGCTGATAAGCCGGTGTGGGTGAGAGCTGCTCGCGGGAGATAAACTTGCTGAGATTCAGCGTTTCATCGGCAGTCAGCAGGATAATCATGTGATTGCAGGCAGTATGTATCAGCTGGCGAATCTGTGATTTATCCGTTTGCGGCAGGCGTAAAAGGGCCTCGGCGCGTTCGACGTGCGGCTTGAAATTAAGCGTGATGAAGTCAGCTATTGATTGCGCACAGGCCATATACAGCTCTTCCTTTGAGCCAAAATAGTAGGTGATGGCGGCAATGTTTTGCCCGGCTAGTGCGGCGATATCGCGCGTAGTAGCGTGTAAGCCGTATTCACCAAATTGCGCGAGAGCCGCAGCAATCAGGGTCTTTTTTGCCTGCTCACCGCGGGTTGTGACAGGCGTCGGTGTTGCGTTCATACCGACCTCTTAAAAAGTTAATCAATCGATTGATTAAGAGTAGGCTCGATGTGATTACCTGTCTAGTCCGATATATTTATCTTGTGAATGCGTAAGAAAATAGAATTTGTGCGCAAAATCACAAAACCTGTTACACTGCGCGGCTTACGGCACCGTGGTTTGTGCCCCTCTCTCGCGCCAGAATGACTGGCGTCATATGAACCCCTGGAAACTACACCGCACCTCGCGGTCAGGGCGATTCTGGAGTACCTATGTCTTTTGATTCTCTCGGCCTGAACGCCGATATTCTGCGTGCAGTGGAAGAGCAAGGCTATCGTGAGCCTACCCCTATTCAACGTCAGGCGATTCCGGTTGTTTTAGCTGGTCGCGACCTGATGGCCAGTGCCCAAACCGGTACCGGCAAAACCGCAGGCTTTACCCTGCCGCTGTTGCAGCGCCTGGTAGACAAACAGCCGCATGCGAAAGGCCGTCGCCCGGTGCGCGCGCTGATCCTGACGCCAACCCGTGAGCTTGCCGCTCAGATTGGCGAAAACGTGCGTGACTACAGCAAATATTTAGATATCCGTTCGCTGGTGGTTTTCGGCGGCGTGAGCATTAACCCGCAGATGATGAAACTGCGTAGCGGCGTTGATGTGCTGGTGGCAACACCTGGCCGTCTGTTAGATCTGGAACACCAGAACGCCGTGAAACTCGACCAGGTAGAAATCCTGGTGCTGGACGAAGCCGACCGCATGCTGGACATGGGCTTCATTCACGATATTCGTCGCGTGCTGGCTAAACTGCCTGCGCGTCGCCAGAACTTGCTGTTCTCTGCGACCTTCTCTGATGACATTAAAGGGCTGGCTGAAAAGCTGTTGCATAACCCGGAAGAAGTCTCTGTTGCGCGTCGTAACACCGCGTCAGAGCAAGTGACTCAGCACGTTCACTTCGTTGATAAGAAACGTAAAAGAGAACTGCTGTCACAGATGATTGGCGAAGGTAACTGGCAGCAAGTGCTGGTGTTTACCCGTACCAAACATGGTGCCAACCACCTGGCTGAACAGCTCGGCAAAGATGGCATTACCGCAGCGGCAATCCACGGTAACAAGAGCCAGGGCGCGCGTACTCGTGCATTGGCTGATTTCAAAAACGGCGGCATTCGTGTGTTGGTTGCGACCGACATCGCGGCACGTGGTCTTGATATCGAAGAGCTGCCACATGTTGTGAACTACGAGCTGCCGAACGTACCGGAAGATTACGTTCACCGTATTGGCCGTACTGGCCGTGCGGCGGCAACGGGTGAAGCGCTGTCTTTGGTGTGTGTCGATGAACACAAACTGTTGCGTGACATCGAACGTGTGCTGAAGCGTGAAGTTCCGCGTATGGCGATCCCTGGTTATGAAGTTGACCCATCTATTCCTGCTGAGCCGATTGTGAACGGTCGTCAACAGCAGCGTGGCGGTGGCGGTCGTGGAAACGGCGGCGCTCAAGGCCAGGGTCAACGTCGTGGCGGTAATAGTGGCGGTGCATCCTCCGATCGCAGCAGTGCTCCACGTCGTCCATCACGCCCACAGGGTGATGGTGCCGGGAAACCTGCTGGTGCGAATGGTCGTCGTCGTCCAGCGCGTAAGCCTGCTTCCGCGTAATTAATTTATAACGCCCTCTCCCTGAGGGGACTGGATTCCTCCCTCTCCCTCAGGGAGAGGGTCGGGGTGAGGGTGGTTTTAAGACCCATTCAAGAGGTGCTAACATAGCGCCTCTTTTTTTTACCGGAAAAACGCTATGCGTGTACTGCTTGCGCCAATGGAAGGGGTTCTCGACTCGCTGGTTCGGGAACTGCTTACCGAGGTGAATGACTACGACTTGTGTATCACCGAGTTCTTGCGCGTGGTCGACCAGCTTTTGCCGGTAAAATCGTTCCATAAACTTTGCCCTGAACTTCATCATGCCAGCCGCACCACTTCGGGTACGCTAGTACGAGTCCAGTTGCTGGGGCAGCATCCGCAATGGTTAGCTGAAAACGCCGCGCGCGCTGTGGAACTGGGTTCCTGGGGCGTCGATCTCAACTGCGGTTGCCCGTCTAAACTGGTCAACGGCAGCGGCGGTGGAGCCACACTGCTCAAAGACCCCGATCTGATTTACCGTGGTGCAAAAGCAATGCGTGAAGCGGTGCCTGCACACTTGCCGGTGACGGTCAAAATCCGCCTCGGTTGGGACAGCGATGCGCGTCAGTTTGAAATTGCTGATGCGGTGCAACAGGCTGGAGCCACGGAACTTACCGTTCACGGGCGCACTAAAGAAGACGGATACAAAGCCGAACGCATCAACTGGGCGGCGATTGGTGAAATACGCAAGCGCTTGTCGATTCCGGTGATTGCTAACGGTGAAATCTGGGACTGGCAAAGTGCGCAAGACTGCATGGCAGCAACCGGCTGCGATTCGGTAATGATTGGCCGTGGGGCGCTTAATGTACCCAATCTAAGCCGCGTGATTAAATATAACGAGCCGCGTATGCCGTGGCCGGACGTGGTAAAATTACTGCAAAAATATAGCCAACTAGAAAAGCAGGGCGATACCGGGATGTATCACGTTGCACGTATAAAACAGTGGTTGGGGTATTTACGTAAAGAATATATTGAAGCCACCGAATTATTTACTGAAATTCGCAGCTATAAAACTTCTGCGACAATTAGCCAGGCAATTAACAGTTTATAATTAGAGGTGCCGCTAATTGGTTAAAAAATTAGAGTGCGGTCACAGACTATTTAAATAAACATTGCCATACATTCGCTGGCGTTTATTATCGTCAGCGTAATAGATTATTGGATTGTTACTGCTCAAGCAGGCAAAACCTGATTCTCCTTATTTAAGGAGAGTCGGGTTTTTTTGTTTTTGTCAGAAGGCAATTCGCAATTAAGTTACTGATTGCATTACCTCTGGGACTCTTATATGGATATTAAATCGCACTATGTACTCACCACGGTGTTGCTGGCGCCGTTAGTATTTCCTTTTTATGCGCAAAGTAGCGCAAAGCTATCCGTTGAACAGCGTCTGGAAATGCTGGAAAAGGATTTACAGGAAACTAAAAAAGAACTGCAATATTATAAGTCACAAGAACAAATTAATCGTAAAAACATTTCTGATATGAATGTATTTGCTAAGCAAACGACGCGACCGGACCAGGTATTAGTAGCAACAACTTCACCATCAACCTCGCTGGAATCTGAGAAAACCACGCCACAAATTTCGGCAATGACCATGAGTGACCTGAGCAAATTTGTTAAGGAGGATATTGGCTTTAGCTATAACGGCTATTTCCGCTCTGGCTGGGGAACCACTACGGAAGGCGCACCAAAATCCTGGGCCATTGGTTCATTAGGCCGCTTAGGGAACGAATACAGCAGCTGGTTTGATTTAAAAGTGTCACAACGGGTCTACAACGAAGGGGGTAAAACGGTTCATGCGGTAGTGCAGCTGGATGGTAACGTCGGCCAGCAATATTCCGCCGGCTGGTTTGGCGATAACGCTAATAACGAAAACTACCTCCAGTTTTCAGATCTTTATGTTAACACTAAAGGCTTTTTACCCTTTGCGCCTGAAGCTGATTTCTGGGTCGGTAAGCACCAGTTACCGATGTATGAAATCCAGATGCTGGACTGGAAAACTCAGCGCACCGATGGCGGTGGCGGGCTGGGGATTCAGGACATGAAACTGGGTAGCGGCAAACTGGATATTGCCTTAATACGTGAAGATATTGACGGTTATAACCAGGATCTCAGCAAATCACAGAAACTGAATGTTAATACTATTGATGCTCGTTATAAGTCGATCCCGCTGTGGGATAAAGCTGAGCTTATGGTCAATGGCCGCTATGCGATGGCGAACCAGAGTGACATGCAGAATAATAACGAAGACAAAAATGGCTATTATCGCTGGAAAGATACCTGGATGGTCGGCACTGCGCTGAAACAAAATTTCGACAACGGTGGCTTTAACGAATTTAGCTTCCTTGTGGCAAATAACTCTTTAGCCAGCAGTTTTGCCCGTTACTCAGGTTCCAGCCCTTACACCTCATTTAATGGGCGTTATTATGGTGAGCATACCGGTGGCACCGCATTAAGACTTGTCTCACAGGGTGAAACTTATTTACGTGACGATATTATTCTGGCTAATGCACTGGTTTATTCTCGGGGTGAGGATGTTTATAGCTATGAAACTGGAGCACATACAGATTTTGAAAGTGTCCGTGCCGTGATTCGCCCAGCGTATATCTGGAGTAAATATAATCAGACGGGTATCGAATTAGGCTATTTCAACCAGAAGAATACTGACCAGATGGGCAATGAATTTACTGAGTCAGGTTATAAAACTACGCTCTATCACGCATTAAAAGTGAACACCAGCATGTTAACTTCTCGTCCAGAAATACGATTCTATGCTACTTATATTCATTCACTGAATAATGAACTGGATAATTTTAGTTTTGCAGATGAGAAAAATGATCAGCTGGCGATTGGCGCTCAGGCTGAAGTGTGGTGGTAATAAGGGAATATGATGAAAATTAAACTGCATTATTTATCGTTAGTTATCGTGAGTCTGCTGGGCATACCCGCAACTCAGGCGGCCACGTTACCTTCTTCGCCTGCGGCAACCGTGCCCGTTAGTCAATACATCACTGGCCTGAATAATGATAACTCGGTAACGTTTCGCCTGTTTGCACCTGGCGCAAAACGCGTTTCGGTCGTTACCGGGAGCACACCAGAAAGCCAGCAATCCCACGAGATGACGCGCGACGAAAGTGGTATTTGGTCGTGGAGTAGCGCGCAGCTTAAGCCAAACCTCTACGAATACTATTTTGATGTGGATGGCTTTCGTAGCATCGATACCGGCAGTCGCTTCACCAAGCCTCAACGCCAGGTAAACACTAGCTTGATTCTTGTTCCAGGCAGTATTTTAGATGAGCGCGCGGTTCCGCACGGGGAACTGAGAACGCTGGCTTACCACTCGAAGGTATTGCAGGCCGAACGCCAGGTCTATGTCTGGACGCCACCGGGCTACAAGCCAGGTGGTGAGCCGCTGCCAGTGCTCTATTTCTACCATGGTTTTGGCGATACCGGCCTGTCGGCTATTACGCAGGGGCGCATTCCACAAATCATGGATAACCTGCTGGCTGAAGGCAAAATCAAGCCCATGCTGGTCGTGGTGCCGGATACCGAAACCGACATCCAGCTGGCGGTGGCGGAAAACTTCCCGCCAGTTGAACGCCGCAAAAGTTTCTACCCGCTCAATGCCGCTGCTGCGGACAAAGAGTTGATGGAGGACATTATTCCGCTTATCGACAGCCGCTTTACTACGCGCAAAGACGCGGCGGGCAGGGCGTTAGCGGGTTTATCGCAAGGCGGTTACCAGGCACTGGTTTCAGGAATGAGCCATCTGGATAGCTTTGGCTGGCTGGCAACGTTTAGCGGTGTTAGCACCACAACCGTGCCAAACGAGGCTGTTTCACGTCAACTTGCCCAACCGCAGGCTATCAACAAGCAGTTACATAACTTCACCTTAGTGGTCGGTGAAAAAGACGGGGTAACGGGCAAAGATATCGCCGGTTTGAAAAGCCAGCTTGAACAGCAAGGGGTAAAGTTTACTTATAAACAATATCCTGGGCTGGGGCACGAGATGGACGTCTGGCGGCCTGCGTATGCGGAATTTGTGCAGCAGCTATTTGTTACCCCGCAGCGGTAAACTCGCGACAGCCGTCACGCTTTGCTGTTTGTGGCATTGAGAGGCGAAACGAAACTGGTACAGTGGCCGGACTGGATTGTTACTGCTTTTGCAGGCAAAACCTGATTTTCTGGCCTGTGCCGGAGGTCAGGTTTTTTTGTTTCTGGGGTTTCTATGAAGATCGCCAAAATACTCAATAACAACGTAGTGGTGATTCTGGACGAACACGGACGTGAACAAGTGGTGATGGGCCGCGGTCTTGGCTTCCAGAAACAGGTGGGTGAACCGCTTGAAAAGGAGAAAATCGAGAAGGTTTTTGCCCTGCAAAGCGATGAGCTGGTGGCGCGTTTAGGCGAACTGTTAAGCCAAATCCCGCTGGAAGTGATGACCACCTGCGACCGTATTATCGAGCTTTCGCGCCAGCGTTTAGGCAAGTTGCAAGACAGTTTGTATATCACGCTGACCGATCACTGCCACTTTGCTATTGAGCGGCAAAAGAAAGGGATGGCGATTCGCAATGTGCTGTTGTGGGAGATAAAACGTCTCTATCCCAAAGAGTTTTTGCTCGGTCAGGAAGCACTGGCAATCATCGATAAACGCCTTAATGTTCAACTGGCGGAAGATGAAGCCGGGTTTATTGCGCTGCATTTGGTTACGGCGCAACTGAACAGTGAAATGCCTGAGGTGATGCATGTCACCCGCGTGATGCAGGAAATATTGCAGATCGTGAAGTACCAGCTACGCTTTGAGTACGATGAAGATAGCTTGAGTTATCAGCGCTTTGTCACACACTTGAAATTTTTCGCCCAACGTATGCTGAGCCGCAACGTGGTGGCCGATGATGATGCAACTCTGCATGCTGCGGTGAAAGATAATTATCCTCGCGCCTGGAAATGTGCTGAAAAGATTAGCCACCATTTGGTGACGGAATATCAGCGTGAGCTGACGACCGAGGAAATTATGTTTCTCGCCATTCACATTGAGCGAGTCCGTAAAGAGAGTCTTAAAGTTTAAGTATCACGCGTCGCAAGGCGTGCAATTAAAAAATGGATTGTTACTGCCGCGATTGCGGCAGGCAAAACCTGAGCACTGGTTTCCTTAACGGGAAGCGAGTCTCAGGTTTTTTTTTGAAATTTACTCATGTCGCACGTCGCCTGAGGGCGAAAAGTGGAAGGAAGAATCATGGCGTATCAAGAAGTTGCGAAGGATATTCTGGCCCATGTCGGTGGGCGCGAGAATATTGCGAGCCTGGTGCATTGCGCCACGCGGCTGCGTTTTAAGCTCAAAAACCATAAAAATGCTGATGCCGAAGCGCTGAAAAAAAATCCTGGCGTGATCATGGTGGTGGAAAGCGGTGGTCAGTTCCAGGTGGTGATTGGCAACCATGTACACGATGTGTACAACGCGGTTCGCGCCGCCGCAGGGCTCACAGATGAGAGCGAACCCTCGCCGCAAGTCACGGGGGATAAAGCCAGTATCTTCGGGAAATTGATTGATATTGTCTCGGCGATATTTACCCCGTTCCTCGGTGTGATGGCAGCCTCCGGTATTTTGAAAGGTGTGCTGGCGCTGGCGGTAGTTTGCGGCTGGCTTTCGACGGATAGCGGCACTTATAAGCTTTGGTTTGCGGCGAGTGATGCGCTGTTCTACTTCTTCCCGCTGGTGCTGGGTTACACCGCCGGTAAGAAATTCGGCGGCAATCCGTTTCTTACCATGGCGATTGGTGGCGCTCTGACGCATCCGGTGGTGCTGCAAGCGTTTGAGGCAACCAGCCAGGTTGGTGCGGTTCACGAGAATTTCCTTGGCATACCGATAACCTTTATTAACTACAGTTCATCAGTTATCCCGATTATTTTTGCCGCGTGGGTGAGTTGCTGGCTGGAGAAGCAGTTCAACAAACGGCTGCCATCTGCAGTGCGTAATTTCTTTACGCCGTTGTTTTGCCTTGCCATCACCGTTCCACTTACATTTTTGCTGATTGGCCCGGCGGCGACCTGGCTGAGCCAGAGTCTGGCCCATGGTTATCAGGCAATTTATACCTTTGCACCGTGGCTGGCGGGCGGATTCATGGGGGCTGTCTGGCAGATTTGCGTCATCTTCGGCCTGCACTGGGGTTTAGTCCCACTGATGATCAACAATTTGAGCGTACTGGGATACGACACGATGGTGCCTTTGTTACTGCCTGCGGTGATGGGGCAGGTGGGCGCGACGCTGGGTGTGTTACTGCGTACTCGTGATAAGAAGCTGAAAGTGCTGGCGGGATCGGCGGTCACCGCGGGGATCTTCGGCATCACCGAACCTGCGGTCTACGGGGTGACGCTGCCAAACCGTCGTCCATTCATCTTTGGCTGCGTTGCGGGCGCGGTGGGTGGTGTGATTGTCGGTTACTGCCAGACCAGCGTATTTTCATTCGGCCTGGTTAGCGTGTTCACTTTTTCGCAGATTATTCCGACAACTGGGGTCGATATGTCGGTGTGGGGGGCGATTCTGGGGACCGGACTGGCATTTACCCTGGCGTGTGTTACGACCTTTATCGCAGGGCTGCCGCGCAGTGAAGTGGCGACAGAAACCGTTATTGTCCAGCCAACAGAAAACGACATTCTTGCACCGATGAGTGGCACGGTACTGGCGATGGATCAGGTGCCTGATTCCACTTTCGCCAGCGGTTTACTCGGTGAGGGGGCGGCGATAATTCCGCTGACTGGTAGGGTCATCGCCCCGTTCCACGGCGAAGTCGCCTCGCTGTTCCAGACGCGCCACGCCATTGGTTTACTCAGCGATAGCGGCATCGAAATGTTGATTCATATCGGCATTGATACCGTAAAACTCGATGGGCAGCACTTCACTGCTCATGTGAAAGTCGGTGACAAAATTAAGCCCGGCGACCTGCTAATTGAGTTCGACCGCCAGGCCATTCTGGATGCGGGCTACGATCTGTCCACGCCAGTGATTATCAGCAATAGCGACGAATACACTGCGGTTACGCGTTTCACCAATGAACTTTCCATTGAATCAGGTATGCCATTCCTGACGGTAAGCCGCTAACCCATTAATTTTTGTAAAAAAGGAGAACCAGATGAAAGCATTTCCTGAGACATTTTTGTGGGGTGGAGCGATTGCCGCAAACCAGGTTGAAGGTGCATGGCGTGAAGACGGGAAGGGGGTTTCCACTTCCGACGTTCAGCCGAATGGGGTGTTAAGCCCAACGGTTGATCGCCAGCCTGGAGATTTTGGCATTAAAGACGTCGCCATCGATTTCTACCACCGCTACCCGGAAGACATTGCGTTGTTTGCGGAGATGGGGTTTAGCTGCCTGCGCGTGTCCATTGCCTGGACAAGAATCTTCCCGAACGGGGACGAAACTCAGCCTAATGAAGCGGGTCTTGCATACTATGACCGTCTGTTTGATGAACTAGCGAAACACAACATCACGCCAATGGTGACGCTGTCTCACTACGAAATGCCGTGGGGTCTGGTGAAAAACTATGGTGGATGGGGCAACCGTGATGTGATCACCTTCTTTGACCGCTACGCCCGCAGTGTTTTCACTCGTTTTAAAAACAAAGTGAAATTGTGGCTGACGTTCAATGAAATTAACATGGCACTTCACGCGCCAATGACCGGTGTCGGGTTACCTGAAGAGAGCACTAAAGCAGAGATTTACCAGGCCATTCATCACCAGTTAGTCGCTAGTGCGCTGGCAGTAAAAGCCTGCCACGAAATCATTCCTGATGCGCGTATCGGCAACATGCTGCTGGGCGGCCTGGTGTATCCGTTGAGCTGCAAGCCAGAAGACGTGCTGGAAACCATGCAGGAAAACCGCAACTGGTTGTTCTTTGGCGACGTGCAATGTCGCGGTGAATATCCGAGTTATATGCTGCGCTATTTCCGTGACAACGGCATCAAGCTGGAAATCTCTGACAGCGACCGCGAAGCGCTGAAAGCGACCGTCGACTTCATCTCGTTCAGCTATTACATGACCGGTTGCGTCACTGCGGATGAAGAACTGAATGCCAGGGCACGCGGCAACATTCTGAATATGGTGCCAAACCCGCACCTGGCGAGTTCCGAATGGGGCTGGCAAATTGACCCAATCGGCCTGCGTATTCTGCTCAATAAGCTGTGGGATCGTTATCAAAAGCCGTTGTTTATTGTTGAAAACGGTTTAGGTGCTAAAGACAAACTTGAAGCAGACGGCACGGTACATGACGACTACCGCATCAGCTATCTCAACGACCACTTAGTGCAAGTGCGCGAAGCTATTGAAGATGGCGTTGAGGTGTTGGGCTACACCTGTTGGGGGCCGATTGATCTGGTGAGCGCCTCGAAAGCCGAACTTTCTAAGCGTTACGGCTTTATCTACGTGGATCGTGACGATCAAGGGAATGGCACGCTTGCCCGTTCACGCAAGAAAAGTTTTAGCTGGTATAAAGAAGTGATTGCGACAAATGGGGCCAGCCTGAATGCGTGATTTGACGGCACCCTCACCCTAACCCTCTCCCTCAGGAGAGGGAACAGATCGAGTATTTCCTCCCTCTCCCAGAGGGAGAGGGCCGGGGTGAGGGCCATTCTACCCGACCATCCGCTTAATAAACCCGCGTACCCACATCAGCGCCGCATCACTGTTATGGCGCTGATGCCACAACAATGCCACTTCAAACGGTGCCATTTCCAGCGGGACGGGGCTGCTGTGTAATCCCCAAACTTGCTGCCAGTTTTCACACAAACCCTGCGGCACCGTCGCAAGCATTGGCATCATGCTTAACAAACCCAGCAACGCGGAAAAATGCGGTGTGGTGTAACTAATTTCTCGCTTCAGTCCTTGCCTGGCTAACAGCATATCAATATGGCTGCTGATGGCTTCACGGTAACTCAGCTGGACGTGCGGTTGTGCGGCATAGGTTTGCACAGACATCGGAGCTTCGGGTTGTAACTGAGCAGGATGCCAGAGCGCGACAAACTCCATTTTGGTCAGCAGTTCACGCTCCATCCAACGGGCAGATTGATTCGCCACGCTGATAACCATATCCAGTTCGCCACCTTCAAGGCGTTGTGCATCGGTAAACGGGTCGCTGGCCACCACATTCAGACGCACACCAGGAGCCTGTTCACGCAATACTGGCACCAGTTGCGGCATCAGCCACATCTCCATCCAGTCAGACATACCGATGGTGACCGTCGCTTTGGCGTGAGCCGGGTTGAATTCTGCCTGCTGGAACAACGCACTTTGCAACTGTTCAAGCAGTGGCATCAGCTCGCTGTGCAGTTCAGTGGCACGGGCCGTGGGCTGCATACGGTGACCGCTGCGAATAAACAACGGGTCGTCAAACATTTCACGCAGACGAGCAAGTGAACCACTTACCGCAGGTTGGCCGAGATGGAGTTTATCCGCCGCCAGAGACACGCTTTGCTCACGGAATAAAACCGCAAAGGCAATCAACAAGTTTAGGTCTATTTTGCGGAAATCACTTTCTTTGATAGTCATTCTTTCTCCAATCAATTGGAGTGATAATAAAACTTCGACAGTGCTGCCCGCAAGCTGAAAAAAGAAAAGGGCACCAATAAATGGCACCCATTGTCATCAAAAAATCATTTTAAACACGCCCGTTACGACCAGTAAACCAATAATAAAAATAATCAAAATGGCCCATAGAATAATTTTCATCTCAACACCCCATCTTATGGCTAGTGTCTAAACAGTATAGGCAAGGATGCTGGCCACTGAGGGAAGTCGCCTCCCGGTAAACGGAAATTGAGACAAATCGAAGATCTTTAGATAAGCGGTTTCCGTGCCGCAAGCAGGAAAATCATCGGGCGTTCTTTTTCTTCATCAAGCGCCGGGTTCTGCGCGATTTGTTCAGCGTCTGGTCCCCATTCATCAAGCTTTTCGATAACAAAACCGCTGGCAATAAGCGCGTTAATCCAGCTCGAAAGTTTGCGATGCTGTTTCTTCACACCGTCGGCAAACCAGTTACTGATCCGCACACCTTCCTGCTGATAATGATTCACCGGCCAGGATTTTTGCCCGGTCTGATCGGTCATCCAGCCTTGTTGCAACGCGGCGGTATAAATCGGATGCTCTGCCGAAAACACCAGCATACCACCGGGAACCAGCGCCTGATAAAGCGTGGCGAAAAGTGCCGGAATGTTTTCCAGATAATGCAGCGCCAGCGAGCTGTAAAACAGGTCGATGTTTTGCGCTGCTAACTGCAACTTCTCGAGATCTTCACGGCGATAAACAATCCCTGTGTCTGACGTCATCTGTTGGGCTTTTTCCAGCATTTTCAGCGAGACATCCAGCCCGACAACTTGCGCGGCACCCTGGTCACGTGCGTAGCGGCAAAACCAACCGTATCCGCAGCCTAAGTCCACCACCGTTTTACCTTGTAACGGTGGTAAAAATGTTTTCATGGTTGCCCATTCCGGTGCGCCATCTAACCCTTTAATGGAACGGTCGAGAGTGGCGTATCCTTCAAAAAATGCCGGGTTATCATAGATATTTTGTGTCATTGCAACTCCTGTTCGCAAAGCCGTGATTGGCAGAAGAAGTCTAATGAAGTTATTAGCCTGGGGAAAGATTTTAGCGTGCAGCCGCCAGGAGATGGATTTTGATAACTTTAGTTATTTATAGTCGAAACATAGTCATCATGGAAACTAGTTTCAAATTGTATCCCTTTTTAACCATCAATGTATTGCCACTGATACCTAAACTTTTGCCTTTTGGAATGCGTAACCTGAGCGCTTTCTTTTACTCTGTGGCTAATTATGACTTCCTCACGTTTCCCTCTCGCGGCGACTGGCGTTGCGCTAATGCTCGTTTTGTCCGGCTGCGCGCCAATGCACAATGACGATGCACCCCTCGCTCAAAAAACACCTCCACAACAGTTGGATACCAAACTTCCTCCTGAGCTGGCGCACGGTTGGCCGGGCAGTGACTGGTGGCGTGATTATCATGACAGCCAGATTAATACGCTGGTTGAACGTTCGCTGAAAGACTCGCCGGATTTGGCCGTTGTGCAGCAGCGCATCAGGCTGGCGCAGGCCCAGACGCAAATGCAGGAAGCGAGTGACGGCCCGCAAATGGATTTCTCCGCCAATATCGAGCGTCAGAAAATGTCCCAGGAAGGGGTGATGGGGCCATTTGCTCTGACTGACCCGGCGGCCGGCACCACCGGGCCTTATTACACCAACGGTAACTTTGGGCTGACGGCTAGTTGGGATCTGGATTTGTGGGGCAAAAATCGCTCGGAAGTGGAAGCGAAAGTGGGCGTCATGAGAGCGAAACAGGCTGAACTTGCCCAGGCCAAACAGGTGATTTCTGCCAATGTTGTGCGCTTATATTGGGATATGCAAACCCTGCTGGCGTTAAAAGATGTCAAACAACAAACGCTGGCGGCGCAGAAGAATATCGTTAATGTCGAAACCAATCTGTACGCTCATGGGATTAACTCGTCAGTTGACGATGTTGAATCCAGTATCGATTTCGTGAAAACCCAGCAGCAGATTGATGACATCGACGGGCGCATTAATATCGCCAAATCACAACTCGCCGCGATAACCGGTGATGCGCATGCTGCTGCAAATATTAAACCTGTCCCGTTGCCTAACGTCAGTAGCCGTGTGCCGGACCATATGGGTTATGAGCTGCTGGCTCGCCGCCCTGACCTTCAGGAAGCGCACTGGTACATCGAATCTTCGCTCAGCAGTGTCGATGCTGCCAAAGCTGCGTTTTATCCTGACGTCAACCTCAGTGCCTTCCTGCAAAATGATGCGCTTCATTTGAGTGATTTGTTCCGTGGTTCAGCCCAGCAAATGGGCGTGATTGGCGGCTTTACTCTGCCTATTTTTGACAGTGGCCGCTTGAACGCCAACCTCGATATTGTGCGCGCAGAAAGTAACTTATCCATTGCCAGCTACAACAAAGCGGTGGTTGGTGCGGTAAATGATGTTGAAAAAGCCGCCAGCCAACTGAATGCGGTTGCGGCGGAAAACGAGCATCAGCGCACCATTTTGCAAGGCACGCAAAAACTCAAAGCTCTGGCGCAGGCTCGTTACAAAGCGGGGATCATTTCTGGTGCGCGGATGAGCGCAGCGACCTTGCCGGATTTGTCTGAACAGGCAAAAGCCATCCAACTGCACGGCCAGTGGCTTAACGCCGATGTTCAGTTGATCTCTGCTTTAGGCGGGGGGTATCAGGCAGGGAAAGCATAGCCACTGGGTTATGTCGTGGGCGCTGCGCTTGCCTGACCGGTTTCGGTTTTGTAGGGCGGATAAGCGTCAGCGTTATCCACCGTCTCCTATACTTACATCCTGGTTAAAAGATAGTCTGGAGGTGGTGATGAGCGCGGCTAACAAAGTGGCTATTGTCACAGCAGCGGATTCCGGTATTGGCAAAAAATGTGCGCTTATGCTGGCACAGCAGGGCTATGATATCGGCATCACCTGGCATTCAGACGAGCAGGGCGCACAAGACACGGCGCGTCAGGTCAACGGTTTTGGGCGGCGAGCGGAAACTGTTCAGCTTGATTTAGCCCATCTTCCCGATGGCGCAGCCGGAATTGATGAGCTGATTGAGCGTTTCGGGCGTGTGGACGCGCTGGTGAATAATGCCGGGGCGATGAGTAAAAACCCTTTCCTGGATGTCACCCTGGAGGAATGGCGCGGGCTGTTCACTGTGGATGTAGACGGCGCATTTATCTGCTCGCAGAAAGTGGTGCGCGCCATGATAGCCCAGGGCAATGGCGGGCGGATTGTGAATATTACCTCAGTTCACGAGCACACACCGCTTCCTGAAGCCTGCGCTTACACGGCAGCAAAACATGCGCTGGGCGGGTTAACCAAATCCATGGCGATGGAACTGGTGCATTATAAAATTCTGGTCAACGCTGTTGCACCCGGCGCTATTGCCACGCCGATGAACAACATGGGAGAAGGTGACGGAGTCAAAAGCAAAATTCCTGAGATCCCATTAGGGCGAGCTGGCGAAACCGAAGAAATTGCCAGTCTTGTCGCATGGTTGTGCTCTGACAGCGCCAGCTACACTACCGGACAATCGTTTATCGTCGACGGCGGATTTATGTTCGCTAACCCTCATTTCAAACCGAAAAGTTAACCTGACTTATTGTTCTCGCGGCGTTTGAACCAGTAACGCACCAGCCACACCACCGCAACTACGCCGACCAACCAAATCCAGTGCTTTATATGTTGGTCCAGGTTTTGCAGCCACGGGCCAACAACTTCGCCGCCCATATACCCCAGAGTGGTAAAAAGCGTTGCCCAAATTAATGCGCCCACGATATTGAGCGGCAAAAAGATCCGCGGAGGTAGGTGACTGGCACCTATCAAAATCGGCCCGATCACCCGGAAGCCATACATAAAGCGCGATCCGATGACAAACCAATAAGGGTGACGGTTGATAAGATCCTGCGCTTTAATGATTTTCTTTTTGTGTTTTTGAAATCGTGCAGGAATGGAACCGCGAAAACGCCTGCCAACCAGATACAGCAGTTGGTCGCCAATCATGCCGCCGAGCGCCACGGACAGAACCACTAGCGGAAATTTCAGCAACCCCTGGTGTGCTGCAATCCCCCCCAGCAGAGTTACCGTTTCCCCTTCAGCCATGCTGCCCAAAATCAAAGCGGCGTAGCCGTAATGCGCAATCAGTTGAGTAATATCCACAGTGTTAAATGTCATTCCTTGTTTTTGTACAGCCTCAGTATAGCGGTTGTGACCGTTGGAGATGTTGTTCCGTTTCCCCAGTTATTTTTATCTGATTAAAAAACAATCAAGCCGCTGTGCATTATACTTTGACTGTGCTTAATCGATTTTTTTTGGCATGTCAGGAGGTGTTATGAGTCATGTCTGGGGGCTTTTTTCCCATCCTAATCGTGAAATGCAGAATATAAAACGCGAGAACGAAACGGTATCGCATCACTACACTCACCATGTGTTAATCATGGCGGCCATTCCGGTTATCTGTGCGTTTATCGGCACAACCCAAATTGGCTGGAATTTTGGTGACGGCACCTTCGTTCAATTGTCGATGTTTACCGGATTCTATTTAGGCGTACTGTTTTATGCACTGATGTTGGCTGGTGTCGCCGTGATGGGGCGTGTCATGTGGTGGATGGCTCGTAACTATCCACATCGCCCGTCACTGGCTCGTTGCATGGTGTTTGCTGGATATGTGGCGACCCCACTGTTTTTAAGTGGCCTTGTGGCGCTGTATCCGCTGGTGTGGTTGTGTGTTCTGGTGGGTGCTGCCGCGCTGGTTTACACCGGTTACCTGCTGTATGTCGGTGTGCCCGAGTTCCTTGGCATCAATAAAGAAGAGGGGATGAGCTTCTCTAGCTCAACGCTCGCCATTGGTGTACTGGTGCTTGAAGTCCTGTTAGCGCTGAGTGTTATCTTGTGGGGTTACGGATACCGTTTGTTCTAAACGGTGGGTAACTATTTTATTACGAATCAATTGTGGCAGTTTTCCGGGGCGTCAGAGTATTATGCTGACGCCTCATCTATTCATACGTTCTGTGAACAGATTCGATGGACACATCACATTCTTGAATAATTACAGAAGTGCCACCATGCCGACAAAAATTCGACTATCGTTGCTCAGCCTTGCGCTGATGATTGCCGTACCACTCGCTTCTCAGGCTGCGACTAAAGCCACCGTACAACAGGTGAGTTCCACACAGGAAATAGCCTCTGGCAGTGCTATGATCGTCGATCTGCAAACCAATAAAATTTTGTATTCCAGCCATCCCGATCTGGTGCGCCCGATTGCCTCGATCACCAAACTGATGACGGCGATGGTGGTTCTGGATGCGAAGCTGCCGATGGATGAAATGCTCAGCGTCGACATCAGCCAAACGACTGAAATGAAAGGGATTTATTCTCGCGTACGTCTGAAAAGTGAAATTAACCGTAAAGACATGATGTTGTTGGCTTTAATGTCTTCAGAAAACCGCGCGGCGGCGAGTCTGGCACATCATTATCCTGGCGGTTATAACGCGTTTATTCGCGCGATGAATGCGAAAGCCAAATCCCTGGGTATGACGCACACCCGTTACGTTGAACCGACTGGATTGTCGATTCAAAACGTTTCCACGGCGCGTGACTTGTCCAAACTGCTGATTGCATCAAAGCAATATCCACTGCTTGGCCAGTTGAGCACCACCAAAGAAGATATGGCGACGTTTGCCAATCCGGCTTATACGCTGCCGTTCCGTAATACCAACCATTTGGTTTACAACAACAAATGGAACATTCAGCTCACTAAAACTGGCTTTACCAACAATGCCGGACATTGCCTGGTGATGCGCACTATGATTAATAACCGCCCGGTGGCGCTGGTGGTGTTGGATGCCTTCGGCAAATATACCCACTTTGCCGATGCAAACCGTTTACGCAACTGGATGGAAACGGGCAAAGTGACGCCTGTGCCTTCATCAGCGCTGGCATATAAAAAGCAGAAGTCTGCTCAAATGGCGAGCAATACGGCTGCGGGCAATGCTCAGGACGATTAAAGCAATACCCTAATTTAATGGCAGCGTCCGGTCCCCATCATTAAGCGGGCGCTGCATAATCAACGTATCACGCCAGCCGCCAAGCTTGAATCCCACATTACGTAGTTGCCCAACCACTTCGAAACCGAGTTTTTTGTGCAAACGGCATGAACCTGAATTGTTTTCACCATCGCCAATAATCGCCACCATTTGCCGCCATGGACCCTGCTCGCAACGGGTAATCAGCTGGCTTAACAGCTCACGACCCACACCTTTGCCCGTCATACTGGCGTCAATATAAACCGAGTCTTCAATGGTAAAACGATACCCCGGGCGTGGGCGATAAGCTGTCGCGTAGCTATAACCCACCACAATTCCGCAATATACCGCGACCAACCACGGGAGTTGTAGGGCATGAACTGCGTTAAGACGTTCAGCCATTTGGCTACGTGTTGGCGGCTCTTCTTCGAAAGAGCCGCGCCCATGCAGAACATGCCATTCATAAATGGCGGTGATGGCCGGAATATCATCGGCGCTGGCGTCGCGAACATGTAATCCTACACTCGGTACTGTTTCGAGCACTGACATCTCCGGCTCCTGTACGCAAAAAAATTTAAGTGGCGTAAGGTCACACCACTTTTTGGAATTTTAATTTAGTACGAAAAACCAACGAAAAATAGCCCCTGGTCTGGTGGTTGACGGCAACAGTTAACGAGGGTTGTGGTGGTGCGTATGGCTACAGGATGCTTCCTCCCACCATTTATGCTTCGTAGTTTTACCAATGCCTGGGTTCATGCTGTTAGTCGGGTCATTTGCCTGATAAAACTGCTTTAAGCTATCAGGCGCTTCATAGAGATGCCCGACGTTATGCTCAGCCGGATACTGTGCACCACGCGTGCGTAGCAGCTCGAGCATTTGCTCTTTCAGCGCATGGACATCAACCCCTTTTTTGACAATGTAATCCTGGTGGAAGACATGGCACATGAAGTGGCCGTAATACAGGCTGTGGCTGATTTGGCTGCTGATCTCTGGTGGTAGTTGCTCAAACCACTGCTGGTCGTTACGGCGCAGAGCGATATCCAGCGCCAGAATATCTTCCACTTCACTGGCGTGAACCGCGTGATAACGCACCGCAGCACCGGCAGCGGCAAAGCGATGTAAAAACGCTTTCGCCCCTTCGGATGGCGTACAGACGAAAAAGCCCCCCTCAGCCTGCTGGAAATAACTCTCCAGCCAGGTGCGCGCCTCGGCAATCCCTTCGCCCGACATCTTCAACAACAAATGATGTTCGTATTTTCCACGCCACTCTTTCATGCGCGGCGGTAAATGGTTCGGGCTCCAGTTGCTCAGACGCTGTAACACACGGTCGGTGAAGTGCGGCTTAAGGAACGGGACTTTTTCAATCCATGCGTCGGTGCGGCCTTTCAGGGTAAAGAACAGCGGCATTTTGTCGGTGCCGAGCTTGTCGATCATCATGAACGTGTCTTTGCCATATACCTCGGCGATATCGTAAATATCGCGGTGCATGTATTCGCCCGCCACCGGCAGGTTTTCAAAATTAGCCAGAATATGGCGGCGGATTTCCGTCAGCACTTCTGGTTTGTTGGTGCCGATGTAGAACACTTCGTTTTGCTTTTCGGCAACAAAGGTATCGAGGCGTACCGCAAAAACGGCAAGTTTCCCGGCGCAGCCTGAAGCTTCAAAAAGACGGCTTGGGTCAGCGTTAAAGCGAGATGGCGTGTCGGCATCCACATCTCGCACGCGCTCGGCGTAATCTTTATCAGAGGCCTGGCGCTGGTCGTGAAGCACATTCTCTGGCTTCACACGCTCGTCATCGAGCTTGCCGAGGATTTGTTCGGGCGTCACGCCGAGGTCGATACCCAGATGGTTGACCAGCGTTAATTTGCCTTGCTCGTCGATACGCGCATACAGCGCCATTTCGGTATAGGCCGGCCCGCGTTTCACCAGCGAACCACCGGAGTTATTACAAATTCCGCCAATCACCGATGCGCCAATACACGACGAACCGATCACCGAATGCGGTTCACGCCCCAACGGTTTAAGCGCTTTTTCTAGTTGATATAGCGTGCTGCCAGGGAATGCCAGCACCTGTTTTCCGCCGTCCAACAACTGCAATTTATCCAGACGTAGCGTACTGATAATGACAATTTCACGATCGTAATCGTTGCCATTTGGGGTTGAGCCTTCGGTCAAACCGGTATTGGCGGCCTGCATCAGGATGATTTTGTCCGTGCTGACACAAGCACTCAGCACACGCCATAACTCCAGCAACGTGCCGGGGAAAACCACCGCCAGCGCCTCGCCCTGGCCGGAACGGAAACCTGTACGGTAACGTGCCGTTTTGGCTGCATCGGTTAATACATGTTGGTTGCCAACCAGGCGATTGAGTTCATTAATAAACGGGTTAGACATTTATCCACTCCTTGTGAAAATAGTGACGCCTTCAAGCATAGCTTGCAATTCACTAATGATTCTTCCGAAACGCTCGGAAAATCAGCACATAACATCGGAACCGCTCTTCTTACCACTGTGTCGTTGTGGCACACTGCACCTCTTAACACTTCGTGCTGCCCCGCGTGGCGGCTTGAGCAAGAGAGTAATGTCGATGAAATGGCTCTGTTCTGTAAGTTTGGCAGTTAGCCTTGCGCTGCAACCTGCGCTGGCTAATGAAATGTTTGGCCCGCACCCATTAACGCCTGAAGCCCGTGACGCTTTCGTCACCGATTTGCTGAAAAAAATGACCACTGACGAAAAAATCGGCCAGTTGCGGTTAATCAGCGTCGGGCCGGATAACCCGAAAGAAGCCATTCGTGAGATGATCAAAGACGGGCAGGTTGGGGCGATTTTCAACACCGTAACCCGTCACGATATCCGCACCATGCAGGATCAGGTGATGGATCTCAGCCGTCTGAAAATTCCCTTATTCTTTGCCTATGATGTGGTGCATGGCCAACGTACCGTGTTCCCAATCAGCCTCGGTTTAGCCTCTTCCTTTAATCTGGAAGCGGTGAAAACAGTGGGCCGAGTTTCTGCCTATGAAGCGGCTGATGATGGCCTGAACATGACATGGGCACCGATGGTCGATGTGTCACGCGACCCACGTTGGGGCCGTGTTTCTGAAGGCTTTGGTGAAGATACTTACCTGACCTCGATCATGGGCCGCACCATGGTTGAAGCGATGCAGGGCAAAAGCCCGGCAGACCGTTATTCGGTAATGACCAGCGTCAAACACTTCGCCGCTTATGGCGCAGTAGAAGGTGGCAAGGAATACAACACGGTTGATATGAGCACCCAGCGCTTGTTCAACGACTATATGCCACCGTACAAAGCCGCGCTGGATGCGGGCAGCGGTGGCGTAATGGTTGCGCTGAATTCATTAAACGGTACGCCTGCATCGTCTGACAGCTGGCTGCTCAAAGACTTGCTGCGCGATGAGTGGAAATTCAAAGGCATCACTATTTCTGACCATGGTGCGATTAAAGAACTGATCAAGCACGGTGTGGCGAGTGACCCGAAAGATGCGGTGCGTGTCGCACTGAACTCCGGCATCAACATGAGTATGAGCGATGAGTACTACAGCAAATACTTGCCAGAGCTGGTGAAAAGCGGTGAGGTACCGATGGCAGAACTGGATGATGCCGCGCGCCACGTGCTGAACGTGAAGTATGACATGGGGCTGTTTAACGACCCATACAGCCACTTAGGGCCGAAAGAATCTGACCCGGCAGATACCAACGCCGAAAGCCGCCTGCATCGTAAAGAAGCACGCGAAGTCGCCCGCGAAAGCATGGTGCTGCTGAAAAACCGCCTGCAAACCTTGCCGCTGAAAAAATCAGGCACCATTGCCGTGGTTGGCCCACTGGCTGACAGCAAGCGCGACGTGATGGGTAGCTGGTCTGCGGCGGGTGTGGCCGATCAGACCATCACTGTGTTGCAGGGTATTAAAAATGCGGTGGGCGATAACGCCAAAATCGTGGTCGCTAAAGGTGCTAACGTCACTGATGAAAAAGACATCGTTGCCTTCCTGAACCAGTACGAACCTGCGGTGAGCGTTGATCCTCGTTCAGCTAAAGAGATGATCGACGAAGCGGTTAACACCGCGAAATCTGCCGATGTGGTGGTGGCGGTTGTTGGCGAAGCGCAAGGTATGGCACACGAAGCCTCTAGCCGTACCGACCTTGTTCTGCCGCAAAGCCAGCGCGATTTAATTGCCGCGCTGAAAGCGACTGGCAAACCGTTGGTGCTGGTGTTGATGAACGGTCGCCCGCTGGCGTTGGTCAAAGAAAACCAACAAGCCGATGCGCTGTTGGAAGCGTGGTATAGCGGCACCGAAGGCGGGAACGCGGTTGCCGATATTTTGTTTGGCGATTACAACCCGTCAGGCAAATTGCCGATGTCCTTCCCGCGCTCTGTCGGGCAGATCCCGGTTTACTACAGCCACCTGAATACTGGCCGTCCGTACAATCCGGAAAAACCAAACAAATACACTTCTCGTTACTTTGATGAAGCAAATGGCCCGCTGTTCCCATTCGGTTATGGCCTGAGCTACACCACGTTCACGGTTTCTGATGTGAAAATGTCAGCGCCATCAATGAAAGCCGATGGCAAAGTCGAAGCCTCTGTTGAAGTGAAAAACACCGGCGACCGTGAAGGCGAAACCGTTGTTCAGCTGTATTTGCAGGATGTCACCGCATCAATGAGCCGCCCGGTTAAAGAGCTGAAAGGCTTTAAGAAAGTGACGCTCAAACCAGGCGAAACCCAGACCGTGAGCTTCCCGATTGACGTTGAGGCGCTGAAGTTCTGGAACGCACAGATGAAGCACGTTGCTGAACCTGGCAAATTCAATGTGTTCATCGGGCTGGATTCTGCCCGTGTGAAACAGAGCGAGTTTGAACTGAAATAAATATTGAGCGATTATTACTTTTAAGGCCACCGTGAAGAGTTAATGCCGTTCACTTAAGCCTCATGTGGCTTAAAACTGAACGGATATTTAGGTGGAACAGTAAAGCACTGTACGATCGTATCGTCGGTGCTTTTCTGGTTATTGTGTCATGTAACATTTTTATATTTTGCGGCGTAGCAGGTAAGCATTTTTTTCGCTTCTGTTAAAAGTGTTACTCCACCATCGGGTTAATGCTTTTGCAGCATTATCATTCAGTTCCTTTTGCGCAGAGTTACCTACTCCCGGACCTGGCAAGGGCAACGGAAGTGCAAATAACCCTGGCGGATCCATTCCCTGCACCGGATTTAGCGGATACCCGTACCCATTCCATCCTCCCGCCAACCCAATCGGATTCTGGGTAATATACCGCCCCTGTTGCGGATCATAATAACGGTGGCGGTTGTAGTGTAACCCCGTCTCTTCATCAGCCTGCTGGCCGGCAGACGAATGAGTTGTTGCAGATGATACGGGTTCTCCTCCGACAACTGATTGCCCCATTCATCGTATTCGGCCCGCCAGGCTATCGCTCCGGTTTCGTCAATCAGAGCCAGCGGTAGTCCCCGGTGGTCGCAGTGGTAAAGATGGATTTTTCTCTTCGATGTGTGTTCCGACTCCAGTTGCTCCACGCTCAGCCCGCACCGCGTCAGCCACTGGCGGATCTTTTCACTGAATTGGTCTTTAGGGTGATAACGTGATGCATTTCATAAATTTCATGATCTTGCTCTTGCTCTACCTTAGTTCCACAGCCCTCATTGTTGTCGGAGTATTTCACTACTAATTTGCTTTTTATTTCGTTAATAGCATCGATTTTTTAACAATTCTATCTATTAAAATAACCCATTGGATATACCCACCCATGAAGAAAAAAAACCATATCAAGAATATTGTAATATACTTATTTTCAATATCAAAATGCATGGTGCTTAAAATAAAACCAAAGAAAAATAATACAATGGAAAACATTACACCAGTTGGGAATGATATTAATATCATCACATATGACATTATACTTATTATCTCGCTTATATCACGCATGGAATCCAATTGAGAAAGACGATATGATGAAAAATATAATATCAACATAGACAAACCAAACCATACAACTCTGGTAGCAAGAATAATGTATCTCATCATATTACCCCTATTAGCACAAACCTAATAAGACGTCCAAAATCATTACCAGCGCATTTCATTTTACATGAATCCAATGCATCATCACTCCAATCTTGACAATTTTTAAACAGCCCAAGTTTTATTGGATAGAAACCATCTGGTAATACAGTATAACGCGGCCTCATTCCTTTGAATTTCCCTTTTAAGCAATCCTCAATGCAACTATTGTCCGTTTCAACGGAATCACATCGCCCAGCCCCATCTTTTGTATCATTACTTGCTTTTCCTGGCCCCCACAAACCGTCCGTTTTAAATTCCCCTCTTTGGTCTTGACCTCCACAAATATAGCCACCTTTACCATCTGAAACACAAAGGTATTGATGATAGAATGGATTACCCCATATATCTGGACCACTTTTTTCACCAATTCCGCCTAGTGAATGGAGTGGTTTTATACACTTGAAAGTTTCTAGTCCCAATGGATCAGAATGTTGCACAGGATCTAGCGGATAAACATAAACATTCCACCCACCCGCCAACCCAATCGGATCCTGGGTAATATACCGCCCCTGCTGCGGGTCGTAATAACGGTGGCGGTTGTAATACAATCCCGTCTCTTCATCCACCTGCTGACCCGGCAGACGAATGAGCTGTTGCAGATGATGCGGGTTCTCCTCTGCCAGCTGGTTGCCCCATTCATCGTATTCGGCCTGCCAGGCTATCGCTCCTGCTTCATCAATCAGTGTCAGCGGCAGTCCCCGGTGGTCGCAGTGGTAAAGATGGATTTTTCTCTCCGGGGTGTGTTCCGGCTCCAGCTGGTTTTCCATCTGCTCCACGCTCAGCCCGCACTGCGTCAGCCACTGGCGGCTCTGGTCACTGAGCTGGCCGCTGCGCAGCTCCCGCTCCAGGTTATCCAGCAGCGTCACCAGTTCCGGCATCAGCACCAGCCCCGCGTCCTGCTGCAGTTTCTCCGCCAGCGTGCGGCGTACGGTTTTTTCCAGCGCAGCTGTTACCGTCTCCACCCGCAGCAGGGGCGTGAAACTTCCCGGCAGGTACACCGTCTGGATACGTGACTTATCCGTCTGCGTGGTGGTCAGCCGGTCGCCCTCCTGGCCGTACCACACGCTTTCCGCCGGCTCTGTCGGCACGTACCAGCCGCCATCATACGCCTCACCCTGCCACACCTGTTTGCGGATGCGGCGGCCCAGCGGATCATAAGCATAACGGCTCTCCGTCAGCATGTTGCCGCTCTGCATCCGCCGGTAATGCGTCAGCCGGTGCTGGTGGTCATAGCTATAGTGGTGCGTGATGCTGCCGTGCGGGTGAATGCGCCGTTCGTCTTTTTCAGTCAGCCTGCCGTGCCCGTCGTAATGGTAAAAACAGTGCGCATCTTCGCTGATGCGGTTAGCCGGCCAGCTCTGCGGCAGTGCCGGGAAGGCCTTCCTGTCCGCCACCCGGTTGCCCGCCGGGTCACTCAGGCTCAGTTGCGACAGCGTATGCTGCGCGGAGGTTATCTGGGTGCTGAGTAACCGTCCGGCTCCGTCATACCGGTAATCGCGCTGCTCATGCGGCCCGCGGATACCGGTCAGCTGCCCGTCTGCATTCCAGCCGTAATCGCGGTTAAGCTGAGGGAGGCTCAGGTGATGGTGCTGTAACTGCCCGGCGGGCGTCCAGGCCGTCGTCAGCGCATAATCCCCGAAGGTGCGCTGTGTCTCGCGGTGCAGGCGGTCACGGGTGAAGTCCATCAGCGGTGTGTCACCGAACTTCATGCCCGCCAGATACCCGCTGCCGTAGGTCAGCCACGCCACCGGCGGCAGGTTATCCGGCTTAAACCGGTTCATCAGCCCCTGCTCACTGTAGGCCTGTTTTGTCTCGTGCTGCCAGAGCAGCGCCTGCGTTGCCGGATCATGCACCGTCTGGCGCTCACTGATAAGCCGCCCCCGGCTGTCGTAACCGTAGTGAACCGCCACCTGCTGTCCGGCGCTGAGATGGCTGATATCCGCCAGCCAGCCCCGTTCGTTGTAGCCCCACTGTTCTGCCGGTTCGTCATTCACCGTGCGGTGTGTCAGGCGGTCTGCCTCATCGTAATGCCAGTGCGTGACAAGCTGTGTATCTTCGCTGCGGATGAGCTGCCCGGTGGGGCCGTAGTGGTAACGCTGCGTTCTGCCGTCAAAGCCGCTTTCCTGCGTCAGCCGGTCCCGCACATCGTACCCAAAGGTGGTGGTGGCACCGTTCTCGTTTATCAGTGCCGTGACACGCCCGGCCAGGTCGTGCTCCATCCGGCGTGTCTGCCTGCCCTGTGCATCCTGCTGACTGACCAGCCGGCCGCGCGCATCGTAAGCCCGGTAGCGGCTGAGGTCTTCTTCCTGATGCACGGCACTCAGTTGCCCGAACCGGTCATATTCATAGCGGGTTTCATAGCCCGAGCAGTCGGTGTACGTCAGAAGCTGGCCGTAGCGGCTCCAGCTCATCTGGCGGCTGCCGGTGGCATCGTCGCGGGTGGTCGGATATTCGCTGTGCGGATCATCATAACCATAACGCGTCTGAGTGCCGTCCCGCTGCACTTCGCCGGTCAGCCTGCCGTGCTCATCATAGTCACGCCGGCTTTTCAGGCCGTCCGGGTGAACCGTGCTGGTCAGCTGCTGCTGGCGGTTGTAGTAAAACGCCGTGCGGCGGCCATCCGGGGCGACGGTCTCCGTCAGCTGGCCGCTGCCGGGGCTCAGCCGGTACTGCGTTGTGCGTCCCGCCGCATCCGTCTGCGCCACCAGTCTGCCGGCCGGATCGAACTCGCTGCGGGTGAGGCTGCCGTCGGCAAACTCCTGTTTGACCACCCGTTTCATGCCGCCTTCACCGTCGGTGTGCAGCACCTCGCGGCGGTTCAGGCTGTCGGTGGTGGTGACGCGATTCTGCTCATAGCGGTAGGTGTAGCTTAGCCCTGCGGGGTTGCGCTGTTCCGTCACCCGCCCGTCAGCGTCATAAACATAACGCATCTCCGGGCGACCAGCGTAACGGTGCGCCACCATCCTTCCGGAATGCCGCGCATCATACGTGAAGCCGCGCACGGCGGTGCCGCTGCGGTCGTCCACCCCGGCCAGCTCGCCCCGCGGGGAATAGTGATAGCGCACCAGCGGCTCAGCCGGCAGGTTATCCGGGTAAAGCGGGTCTCGGGTGAGCCACACTTCCGCCAGGCGCACGCCGGTGTCGGTGCCGTAACCGGTGGCGGGCAACGCCTCCGGGAAAGGTGGCTGTTTTTGTTTCCGGGCCTGTTCTGCACGCTGTGCCTGCGTGGTCAGCACCAGCCGGAAGCGGCGGCCTGCGCCATCGGTGACACCGGTGATGTCACCGCTGAATTCACCGGCAACCTCGCGGTGAAAGGTCATCCTGCGCCCGACATTATCCACCAGTCCGGTCAGTATCCGGTACGGCGGCAGCGGCGCGGGCAGCACCTCGTCGACGCCGGGGATGCGCTCACACCCGCCGAGCACCCACCACGGCCCCTGCGGGCTGCTGGTGGCGAGGTAGCGATGGGGGCTCAGGCGAAGGTCTTCCGGGAGTGCCCGCCAGAGGGCATACAGCGGGTGGTTATCCTGCAGGGCGGCCACGCCCCCCCGCGCCAGCCAGAGGGATTCACTGCGGCTGAGTGCCACCTCCCCCGGAAACAACGGAGTAAAGTGCAGGCTTCTGCCGCCGTTGTCATTGAGTATCAGGGCGTTATCGCGTATCTGCAGATGCACATCAAAAGGCGCTTTCCAGCCGGGGCCAAACACGCCCACCGGCGCCGGCGTCCGGGTCTGATAACTGCTGTAGGTACGGGAAAGCACCAGCGGCAGCGGCCCCGGCAGGGCAAGGTCGGTTTCGCCGGGCAGCACCTTGGCCCCCAGCAGCGGGTTCACCGGGTTGCCGGAGGTTCTGCCGCCCGGGCACACCGAGCAGGCCACCCCGGTTGGCGCGCCAATCATCACCCCTGCGGAGCCCTGAACTATCGGGCCGCCCATCGCCGTCATGTCACCCATCCGTGCCGCGGGTTTACCGGTCATATACAAATCCTTCTGTTTACATGAACTGAAAATTGATGGTTACGCGGGGCTGCCGTTCAGAACTGCCGCATGTCCGGCTCAACGACACAGCACTCTCCCTGAGGCAAAAAAACGTCGCCGGGGAACACGGTGTGATGTCTGCAAGAGCATAATCGTGTGCGGGCCTGGAACTGTGACGGCGAGCTGAATTACGGAAGGGAAATCGATGGCATTAAAAATATATGACTTGTATATCAGTTGTTTAATTTGTTTTGTGTATATCCGGCAAGGGAAGATAAGTGACGTGAATTAAACGCACACTCTCATAGAGCCAGATAGATTTCTCACTTCCAGCACCAGTTTTCCCATTCCTCAATTCTCGACTAAACTTTTGCGACTCCATGATTTTTAAGCAAAGAACAACAACGAGGAAGTACGATGAACTTATCAGCGCGTTGGGGTATGACAGGATTAGTGTTACTGGCGGTAGGCGCTCAAGCCGCAGAACCGGTGAAAGTGGGTTCTAAAATTGATACCGAAGGGTCACTGCTCGGTAATATTATTTTGCAGGTGCTGGACAGCCACGGTGTCAAAACCGTCAATAAAGTCCAGTTGGGAACCACACCAGTCGTGCGCGGGGCCATTACCGCAGGCGAGCTGGATATTTACCCGGAATACACCGGCAACGGGGCATTTTTCTTCAAAGATGAAAAAGATCCGGCATGGAAAAATGCGCAACAGGGTTATGAGAAAGTTAAAAAACTTGATGCCGAGAAAAATCATCTGGTATGGCTGACTCCCGCTCCCGCCAATAACACCTGGACCATCGCGGTTCGCAAAGATCTGGCTGAGAAAAACAAACTGACTTCGCTTGACGATCTCAGCGCTTACCTGAAAAAGGGTGGTGAATTCAAACTTGCGGCTTCTGCTGAATTTATTGAACGCTCTGATGCGCTCCCGGCGTTTGAAAAAGCCTATGGTTTTAAACTCGAGCAGCCGCAATTGTTGTCTCTGGCGGGTGGTGACACGGCGGTCACCATTAAAGCTGCTGCACAGCAAACGTCGGGCGTAAATGCCGCAATGGCCTACGGAACGGATGGCCCGGTGGCGGCACTTGGCCTGCAAACGTTGAGCGACCCAAAAGGCGTGCAGCCTATTTATGCCCCTACGCCAGTGGTGCGCGAAGCGGTGCTGAAAGCGTATCCGGAATTGGACGACTGGTTAAAACCGGTATTTGCTTCGCTGGATGAGAAAACGCTGCAACAGCTGAACGCCAGCATTGCGGTGGAAGGACTGGACGCTAAAAAAGTGGCTGCTGACTATCTGAAGCAGAAAGGTTTCGTGAAATAACAGGATGTCTGTTTGTTCAAAATTCATAATCGTGTCCTGTTGCTACTGGTGACTTTGCTGGTGGTGGCAGGCGCGGCTTTACCGTTTATCAATTTCGCACCCAATCGCCTGGTTTCCGGGGAGCCTATCGCGCTTAGCCAACTCCCGGCGCACGTCTGGCTGGTTCTCTGTGTTGCGGTTTTCATCCTGGCCTGTCTGGCGCTGTTACCTTGTCGGCCACCTGCATTGCTATTGACACTCCTGGTGGGCGAGCTGACGTTTATCGCTATTTTGTGGGCGATGGGAAACACGGCAACGCAGTTTTCGCAGCAGGGAAGCACGCTTGCGCGCTCCTCACCGGGCAGCGGATTATGGTTGTCGCTAACTTTGTGCCTGCTGCTGTGCACTGACGCCATCAACCGTCTGACGCCCAAAGCACTCTGGCGTTTGCTGCTGAATATACAGATCTGGGTTGTGCCTCTCGCACTGCTGCTGAGTGGATTTTTTTCCGACCTTTCCCTGCTAAAAGAGTATGCCAACCGTCAGGATGTTTTTGATGATGCACTGTCGCGCCATCTGGCTCTGTTATTGGGGACGTTGCTGCCAGCGCTGTTGATTGGCGTGCCGTTGGGCGTGCTGTGTTACAACCGTCCAGGCTGGCAATCCTCGGTCTTTTCGGTGCTCAATGTTATTCAAACGGTGCCTTCGGTGGCGTTGTTCGGTTTGTTAATTGCGCCGCTGGCGGGGCTGGTCAAGATTTTTCCCTGGCTGGGTTCGCTGGGCGTGAGCGGGATTGGCGTCGCACCAGCATTAATCGCGCTGGTGCTGTACGCGCTGCTACCGTTAGTACGCGGCGTGGTAGCAGGGTTACAGCAAGTTCCACGCAATATCATTGAAAGTGCTGAAGGCATGGGCATGTCGCGCTGGCAGATTTTTTGGCAGGCTGAAGTACCACTGGCGCTACCCGTATTATTACGCAGCCTGCGTGTTGTCTGCGTTCAGACCATCGGTATGACGGTGATTGCCGCGCTGATTGGTGCCGGTGGTTTTGGGGCGATTATCTTCCAGGGGTTACTCAGTAGCGCGCTGGATTTGGTGTTGCTCGGTGTAATTCCGGTTATCGCGCTGGCGGTTGTCCTCGACGCATTTTTTAAACTGTTTATCTCATTGCTTGAGGAAAAACAGCCATGATCGAATTCGAAAATGTCAGCAAATCCTTCCAGGGCGAGATAGCCGTCAGCGACTTGTCGCTGCATATCAAGGAAGGGGAGTTCACGGTGCTGATTGGCACCTCAGGTTCTGGAAAATCCACCACTCTGAAAATGATCAACCGCCTGGTCGAACACGATAGCGGGCGTATCCGCTTTGCAGGTGAAGAAATCCGTAATTTTGACGCCAAAGTTCTGCGCCGCCGCATGGGGTATGCGATTCAGTCGATTGGCCTGTTTCCCCACTGGAATGTGGCCCAGAATATAGCCACCGTGCCGCAATTGCTGAAATGGCCGAAAGCGCGAATCAGTGCGCGGATTGACGAATTACTGGATTTACTGGGCCTGGAAGCAGCGCAATTTCGTGACCGTTATCCGCATCAGCTTTCGGGTGGGCAGCAACAGCGTGTTGGCGTGGCGCGCGCGCTGGCGGCTGACCCGGAAGTGTTGTTGATGGATGAGCCTTTTGGCGCGCTTGATCCGGTGACACGCGGTGCGCTGCAACAAGAAATTATCCGCATCCATCAACTGCTTGGGCGCACCATTGTGCTGGTGACGCACGACATTGATGAAGCGCTAACACTGGCCGACAGAATTGTGCTGATGGATGGCGGGCAGGTGGTTCAGCAAGGTACACCGCTGGAATTATTAACGCGGCCGGCAACAGATTTTGTGCGTGATTTCTTTGGTCGCAGTGAGCTTGGTGTACGCCTGTTGTCACTTTGTCATGTGGCTGAGCGGGTGCGAACGGAAGAGCGCATCGCAGGCGATCCAATCAGCGAAACGTTAAGTTTGCGCGAGGCATTATCGCTGTTTGTTGACCGCCAATGCCAGCAATTACCGGTGGTGAACCAGCGTGGTGAACCTTGCGGCGTGCTGCATTTTAGCGACCTGGTTCAGGGGGAAAAGATGCGGGGTGAAAATGCGCCTGCTTCGTGACCCGCTGCTGTGGTTTATTGCGCTGTTTATCGCATTGTTAGCGGTATTACCTTACAGCGGCCCCGTGTTCAGCTGGCTTTTCCCTGAACTCGAAAGGCCTTTGTACCAACAAGATAGTTTTATCGCCCTGGCGCTCAAACATTTTATGCTGGTCGGGATTTCCAGTTTGGTGGCGATTGTGATTGGCATGGGGCTGGGTATCGCGGTGACACGCCCGGCAGGACTTGAGTTTCGCTCTCTGGTTGAAACTATCACCGCGGCTGGGCAAACTTTCCCGCCCGTCGCGGTACTGGCGATTGCCGTTCCGGTAATGGGGTTTGGTCAGCAACCGGCAATTATCGCGCTGGTGTTATACGGTTTGCTGCCGATTTTACAGGGAACGTTAGCAGGGATTGGCGCGGTACCAGAAGCCACAAAAGAGATTGCCCTGGGGGCCGGAATGAGCCGCTGGCAAATGCTGAGAAAAGTCGAATTACCCCTTGCAGCACCTGTGATTCTGGCGGGGATCCGCACTTCGGTGATCATTAATATCGGCACCGCAGCGATTGCCTCAACGGTTGGTGCCAGCACCCTGGGTTCGCCGATAATTATCGGGCTGAGCGGCTTTAACACCGCCTATGTGATTCAAGGCGCTTTGTTGGTCGCGTTGGCCGCCGTGGTTATCGACCGCCTGTTTGAACGCTTATTACGTTACATCACGCGCCATGAAGGATGACGATATAGCCAACCAGCATTACGCCGCCAATCCCACCGATAGCCATCACCAGCATACCGCCCACCAGGGCAATTTTACTCAGTTTCATCTTTATATTCGCTCCATACATAACGTCTGCGATTATAAGATGAAGCAGGGTTGTTAATGAACCTTTAAATTTTTCTTATGCGTGTTCGGTCGATTGCCCGTTGCTCATCAGCGGGTAAATTTGTAACCCCGAGCAGCGCCAAAGTTCCAGCTGGTCAAGTTGACTGTGGGTCGGCGTATCGCCACACCACACCAGCAATGTTTGTTGGGCGAACAGCTCAGGGCGCAACTGGTGCAACGGATGCGCTAACACATCCACACGCCAGCCTTGTTGGATTGCCATCCACGCCGCCATCCATAAACGGGTGGTATCCGGTGTATCCCATCCAATTAATAGCGCATCTTTACCGCTGCGTTTGCGCGCGGAGGCGAGACACAGTGCAATGTAATTGATCAAGGCGCCATCCAGCAGACTGAGTAACGTGTTGAGTGTGACTTGTTGGCATTGCAGACGGCGACGAAGAGGGATGTAGAGCTGGTTGACGAGGGTTTCTGCCGGATAGTCGCGGCCAATGTCAGCCATCCAGTTTCGTAACCGGTTCGGACTGCCAGCTTGTAAATGGTGAAGCAATAGCTCCTGGCGTTCACGCCAGCCGCTTTCTCGATCCTGAAGTTCCCCACTCAGTAAGGCTTTCACCTTGCTGACTTGAACACCGTTTTCAATCCAGCGTTTGATTTCACGGATACGTTCGAGGTCGGCATCGTCAAATAATCGATGGCCGCCATCGGTACGCTGCGGTTTCAAAAGCCCGTAACGCCGTTGCCAGGCACGCAACGTTACGGGGTTGATATCACAAAGCAGAGCCACTTCACCGATTGTATAAAGCGCCATGTTATCCCCAAAGTCTACCCGGGAAACCCCCCGTATAACTGTAGTCAGTTACAAAGACTCTGGGTAATTTTTAGTTACATGGTGCAACTAAATCTGTTAATCGTCGAAATACCAATATCCTTGATTAACTAACTCAGTTAAGACGCTTACAAATTCTGGGTTCTGCAAAGCATCGCCCAGTTCGGCCTGGCTCAACAGGGTGTAACGGCACAAAGCATCAGCGGCATGCGGAACCGGCTCTTCCATCGGTTCGCTGTTGACGAAGAACTCGCCCTCGACATTCAGCACGCGCAAACCGCTCAACCGCGTCAGGCATTCGCCGCCGAGCAACGCATCAAGGATTTCCCCAGGCTGATATGGCGGCTCCGCTGGCGCAATGTCCAGCTCATGGCGCGGAGTGGTAATAAAGCGGCCAAACCACTGCTTGAAATCTTCAGGCTGGCTAATCACTTCCATCATCATGTCGCGCAGACGAGCCAGCTCATAGCCTTCAACTTTGCCCGGATGCTCGCGGCAGGTTAAATCAGGATCGCTGTAATGCTCGCCACCGAGATCGTTTTCCAGCGCGTAATCAGCAAAGCTGCTGATCAAATCGCGGCCATTTGGCCCACGGAAACCGACGGAGTAGTTGAGTGCGGTTTCATGAGTGAAACCATCGTGTGGGAAACCTGGTGGAATATACAGAATGTCACCAGGTTCCAGATCTTCATCAATGATCGGTTCAAACGGGTCAACGTGCAGCAACGCTGGATGCGGGCAGAACTGGCGCATCGGCAGTTTGTCACCGACACGCCAACGACGGCTGCCCATGCCCTGAATAATAAACACGTCATATTGGTCGATATGTGGGCCAACGCCGCCGCCAGGAACCGAGTAGGAGATCATCAGGTCATCCAGACGCCAGTCCGGTAACACACGGAATGGACGTACCAGTTCAGCCGCGGGTGCATGCCAGTGGTTAACGGCCTGTGCCAACAGCGACCAACCGGTTTCCCCCAGATTATCAAAATCTTCGAAAGGCCCGTTGGCAGCCTGCCACTGACCGTTGGTGTGGCTTACCAGGCGGCTATCCACTTCTGCTTCCATAGCAAGACCAGCTAACTCATCCGGCGTAATCGGATCGACAAAATTCGGAAACGCATTTTTCAAAATAACCGGCTTTTTCTGCCAGTATTTCGCCATAAACTCAGGCCAGTCTAAATTGAGTTGATAATCCATTTTTTGATACCAGTGGGAAGATAAACAGGCTCGATTATAGAGAGGAACCGCCCCTGGCCACTTTGTCATGCGTCAAGCCTTGCTGTAAGACTGCAAAAAGTGGGACAATAGTGGTTGTTTATACAGTAAAAGTGGTTTCCATGGCTTTGTCCTCAGCTCAAAAAGAGCAAATCGCCGCCTGGTATAAGGCGCTGCAGCAGCAGATCCCGGACTTTATTCCGCGCCCACCGCAACGGCAAATGATTGCCGAAGTGGCGAAAACGCTAGCGGGCGAAGCGGGTCGTCATCTGGCGATTGAGGCACCCACAGGTGTGGGGAAAACTCTTTCTTACCTGATCCCCGGGATCGCCATCGCCCGTGGTGAGCAAAAAACGTTAGTAGTCAGCACCGCCAACGTCGCCCTTCAGGATCAAATCTTCAGCAAAGACTTGCCGCTGCTGCGCAAAATTATCCCCGATCTCAAATTTACCGCCGCCTTTGGTCGTGGGCGTTACGTTTGCCCGCGCAACCTGTCAGCCCTGGCGACGGACAACGCTTCACAAGGTGATTTGCTGGCTTTTCTGGAAGATGAAATGGCACCGACCAGCAAAGATGAACAACAACGTTGCGCCAAACTGAAAACCGATCTTGATGCCTATAAATGGGACGGACTGCGCGACCATACTTCGCAAAATATTGAAGACGATCTCTGGCGGCGTTTAAGCACCGACAAAGCCAGCTGTCTGGGGCGCAATTGCCACTGGTATCGCGAATGCCCGTTCTTTGTGGCACGGCGTGAGATTGACGATGCGGAAGTGGTAGTAGCAAACCATTCGCTGGTGATGGCGGCTATGGAAAGCGACGCGGTGTTGCCTGAGGCAAAAAACCTGCTGCTGATTTTAGACGAAGGACATCATTTGCCGGATGTGGCCCGAGACGCGCTGGAAATGAGCGCCGAAGTCACGCCCGGTTACAGCCGTTTGCAGTTCGATCTCTTCACTAAACTGGTCGAAACCTGCATGGCGCAGTTCCGCCCGAAAAGCCCGCCACCGCTGACATCACCCGAACGTCTGACCAATCATTGTGATGAAATTTATGAACTGCTGAGTTCGTTTAACAGCATCGTTTCATTGTGGTTACCGGGCGAACAGGAAGCGGTGCACCGTTTTGAAATGGGCGTTTTGCCCGAAGAAATCATGGTGATTTGCAAACGCCTGGCGAAGCTAATGGAAGGGTTGCGCAGCCTGGCTGAAGCGCTGCTTAACGATTTGGGCGAAAAAACCGGAACGCACGATATTGTGCGTCTGCACCGCGCGTTACTGCATATGAACCGCGCATTGGGGTATTTCGAAACGCAGAGCAAACTGTGGCGGCTTTCGGCGATGGAGCAGGCATCGGGTGCGCCGGTGTCGAAATGGGTAACTCGCGACGTTCGTGAAGGTCAGCCGCATCTGTTCTTCCATTGCGTAGGGATCCGCGTGTGCGATCAGCTAGAAAAACTGGTCTGGCGTAATGTGCCGCACGTTATCGTGACTTCAGCAACGTTGCGTTCACTGAATAAATTCGATCGCTTACAAGAAATGAGTGGGCTGGACGAAGACGCAGGTGACCGGTTTATCGCGCTGGATTCACCGTTTAACCACGTCGAGCAGGGCAAGCTGGTGATCCCGCAGTTAACCGTTGAGCCGACGATGGAAAACGAAGCCCAGCATCTGGCTGAAATGGCAGCGTTCTTCCGTGCTGAACTGGCAAAAGGCGAGCACAAAGGGATGCTGGTGCTGTTCGCCAGCAACCGTGCGATGCAGGTGTTCCTGACGCATGTGACCGATTTACGACTAACACTGCTGGTGCAAGGCGACATGCCACGTTATCGGCTGGTGGAGCTGCACCGTAAACGTGTTGAACAAGGTGAAACCAGTGTGCTGATCGGCCTGCAATCTTTTGCCGAAGGTCTGGATTTAAAAGGGGATTTACTCAGCCAGGTGCACATCCACAAAATTGCCTTCCCGCCAATTGACAGCCCGGTGGTGGTCACCGAAGGCGAATGGTTAAAAACCCTGAAACGCTATCCTTTTGAAGTACAGAGTTTACCGAGCGCGTCATTTAATCTTATTCAACAAGTCGGGCGTTTAATTCGTAGCCACGGCTGTTATGGTGAAGTGGTGATTTACGACCGCCGCTTGTTGACCAAAAATTATGGGCAGCGTTTACTGGGTGCACTGCCAGTGTTTCCAATAAGCCAGCCTGAAGCGCCAGCGGCTAAACTGATTGATACCCCACCGAAAAAGACGGTGCGACGCAAACGTGTGAGCAAGAAATAAAAAGGAGAGTCGGAGTGGATTACCGTAAGATCATTAAAGAAGTCGGGCGTGGTAAGAACCACGCACGCGATCTGGATTTTGACACCGCTCGCGGCTTATACGCCCATATGCTCAGAGGCGAAGTGCCGGAGCTGGAGTTAGGCGGCGTGCTGATTGCGCTGCGTATCAAAGGCGAAGGTGAGGCGGAAATGCTTGGCTTCTATGATGCGATGAAGCACCACCTCATCTCGCTGACGCCACCAGTGAACAAGCCGATGCCCATTGTCATCCCTTCTTATAATGGCGCGCGCAAACTAGCAAACTTAACTCCCTTGCTCGCGATGTTACTTAACCGTCTCGGTTTTCCGGTGGTGGTGCATGGCGTAAGCCATGATCCAACGCGTGTCATAACCGAAACCATTTTTAAGCTGATGGGGATTGAGCCGACGCTGCATGCCGGCCAGGCTCAGGCCAAACTGGATTCTCATCATCCGGTATATATCCCCATCAGTGCGCTTTGCACGCCAATGGAAGATCAGCTGGCAATGCGCTGGCGGATGGGGGTGCGTAATAGTGCCCACACGCTCGCCAAACTGGCAACTCCGTTTGCAGAAGATGCTGCGCTGCGCCTGGCCAGCGTTTCGCATCCTGAATATGTCCCGAAAGTGGCGAAATTCTTTGCTGACATTGGCGGGCGTGGCTTGCTGATGCACGGTACGGAAGGGGAAGTGTATGCCAATCCACAGCGTTGCCCGCAAATAACACTTATCGACAGCCAGGGTTCACGCATTGTGAGTGAACGCCAGACTGAAATCAGCGACGAGGAAGTGGTGCTACCTGCCGGAAAAGATCCGGAAGTTACCGCCCGTTGGATTGAACGTTGTGTTGCAGGGTTGGAACCTGTACCGCAGTCATTAAAAATACAAATGGCTTGCTGTCTGGTGGCTACAGGAGAAGTGGCCACGCTTGAAGACGGTTTAATGCGCGTTAATCAGACATTCTGATGAGCAGAAAAAGAGCAAAAAAAAGCCCGCGAAAAAATCGCGGGCAACAAGGGTAATAACAGTGTCATGCAGTGTGGAGCAAAGCTCCAAAAATATGAGGGTAAATCAGGGCAATACTGAAGATTATTTGTAGATAACCGCAGTACCGCTCATTTTGCCGTTGGTGTTAGCCGAAGTGATGGAATACGCTTTTGCGCCGGCGGCTTGTGCTTTATCTGCCAGTTTTGCTTCCAGGCCGTCCAGAGTGGTTGCGCCGTCTGCTGAAACCACGCCGACTTTGTTTAAGTTCTGAGCTTCAGCCGGATTGATTGATTGTACAGCGAACGCGCCGAAAGAAAGAGTAGAAAGGGCGATGGCGGCTACAGCATATTTGATGGTTTTCATAGTTAATATCTCGCAGGTTATTCTGTTTAAGGTGACGATGTTCCGTCGATGTGATTATGGTCACACTTTTTAGCAGAATAATAAATCGAATAGAATTGACCTCCTTATTCAAAAAAATTGAACGATCGCTAAATCATTGAAATTAAAAATGATTAGCGTGCGAATTATCATTGTGATTTATATATCTTTACAACTACTTGGTTTAGCGCACCTTTTGCTAATTTTTCTGTCAGCAGCAGGGCTGCTGTGGCCTGCAATCGCTTGCGCGCTTATTTTTCGATAATCTGTCGATTTGCTCTTTTCGCTCGTAAAGTTGCTTTTATAATGAGGGCTTTACTTAACCGTATGCCTGATGAGGTCTGATGGAGATTAAGCTCCACACCAATGCCACCACGACGCCGCGTACCCGCAAATATATTCAAAGCTCTGACAAATCCGACAGTGAACTGGCGGAAGAGCTGAATATTTCTGTGGATACCGTCAGACGCTGGCGTAAGCGAGATGACTGTTACGACAAATCTCATCGGCCAAATACCATTCATCGTGCACTTAGCCCTGAACAAGAGGCGCTGCTGATTTTCCTGCGTGTGCGTCTGGCTTTGTCGCTTGATGAACTGTTAGAAGCCGCGCAATTACTGGTTCAGCAAGGCATTTCCCGCGCAAGTGTCAGTAGAACGCTGCAAAACTGGCAGCAATCCCGTTTGACGAAACCCGATTTAAAACAACCTGTGGGTCATCTGCGCCTGGATGTTTTCCCACTACCGGAAACCATTAGCCACAAACACGGCGCGCTACTGGCATTTAGCTGCCCGGTTTCAGGTTTCCTGGCGGTGGCACTGCGTGAGCGGGGAAGTGAGCAAACGCTGGAGGCGCTGGTGGGTTTTTTGCAGCAAGGTTTACCGTTGCAGGTGCAGTCGATAATGGCCTGCCCGAGCGAACTTGCTCGTCAACTGACGTACAAGTTACAGGTTCCACTGCATGAAGCGCAGCAGGAAGAGTGGCAAATTCGCGCAGCAAACGGTGAGTGGGCGCAGACTCTGGAACAACTACTTAACGGTGAACGTTATGACAAACGCCTGGGATTTGGTGCGGTATTGCTGGAGTTCGAGGATTTGCTGAATAAACGAATTATCCGCAACCGGCTGAAAAACCTCTCACCGGTTGCGTGGTTAAAATCCCGCTTATAACCTGTCTACAGATCCTTCGTTTTCCCTTCGCAAAGACCGAGTAAGAACTGCGTCAATAGTAAAGCAGGGCGGCCGCTGGCCTGGGTAAATTTACCACGACTCAGCGCGGTACCGCTGACATCTAAATGCGCCCAGGGTTTTTGGTGGCAAAACTGACTTAAAAAATGGGCGGCAGAGACTGCAATTGCTGCATTGTTCGGCGGTGTATTGGTGAGATCGGCAATATGGCTTTTGACTTGCGGATCAAAGCTTTCGTCCAGCGGTAACGGCCAGACTCGGTCTTGCGTTAAGTCGGCAGCTTGCTGTAGTTGCTGGCTGAGTTGTACATGGTTACTCATCAGGCCAGAAATGTCATAACCCAGTGCTTTCACTACCGCTCCGGTCAGGGTGGCGACATCAATTAATGCTGCCGGATTAAAGCGCGTGGCGGCATAACTCAACGCATCTGCCAGCACCAGACGGCCTTCGGCGTCGGTATTAATAATTTCCACGCTTAGCCCCGCGTGAGATTTCACTACATCGCCTGGCAGCATGGCGTTTTCGCCCGGCATATTTTCGGCCAGCGCCATTACTGCCACGACATTCAGTGGCAATTGCAGTGTTCTAACAATCTCCATCAGCCCGAAGACCACGGCGGCACCACACATATCGTATTTCATGGTGCGCATCCCTTCGCCTTCTTTCAGCCACAGGCCGCCAGTATCAAAGGTTATCCCTTTACCGACAAACGCATAAGTTGGGGCATTTTCCGCCGCACCCTGCCAGCGCATTGTCACCAACCGGGGCGGATTTTTGCTGCCTTTTCCTGTGGCATCAAGACAACCCATGCCGAGTTCACGAATCGCGTGTTCATCAAGAATTTCACAGTGTGTTTGCGGATGGGTAGCGGCCCAGGCTGCGGCTTGTTGAGCAACGTCTTGGGGGCGGCAATCATTAGCTGGCGTGTCGGCAAGGCGGCGGGAAAGCAGCATGCCTTGCGCGATGGCCTGAGTTTGCCAGGCGAGTTCATGCGCCTGTATGTTTGCTTCGCGGATTAACAACCAAAGTTGCCCGTTACTCTCTTTCTGCTGCTGGCGATAACCCAACTGTGGTAACTGATAAAAGCGGTTCATCAGCGCGACCAGCAACGTGCGCAGGCGAGCAAAAACGCCAGGGTTTGCCAGGTCAAAACCAGAAATATCGATGGCAATCGGATGCGAAACGGGGCTGGGCAGCAGGTTGGTCAAACTTTCCGTTAGCTGGCGTAACACCACGGGGCTATCCAGTTGGCTGGATGGCAAAAGAGACAACTGCTGGCAAACACCATGCAAGCCGAAAGTGGTGGACTGCGCTTCATCATGTTGCGCCATTTCATCAAGCAAAGAGTGCAATGGCTGCGGCCACGCATCGGTGTGATTTTTCCACAACACCAAATGCGCGTCTGGTGGGCATGGTGTAAAAGCGGCTAACTGGCATTTCATATAATCACCTCTGCGGTTACGCGTTGCAGATAAGCATCAAGCCAGGCCTGGTCTGCCGGGCGAATCAGCGTGTGCTTACCTTCGCGGGTCGTCAAAAAGACCGTGGGTTTTTGTGCGGGAGTGGCGACGGAAAACGAGAAGTTATCGATGGTTGTTGCCGCACCATATTCACCACGGTTATTCATACACACCACTGATAAATCACCGGCGCGACCAAAACGGGCAATCAGCTGGCTTTCGAGATCGTAAACCGCCGATTCAGCAGCCTGTTGGGGTGAAATGCCACGCCCCATCCGGCAGACAATTTCATAGCTAATACAGCCTTTCATCAGATCTTCGCCAAGGCCTGTAGCGGTGGCAGCACCAATTTGGCTATCGGCATAAAAACCTGAACCGGAAACCGGGGAGTCGCCCACGCGTCCTGGGCGCTTCATAAACAAGCCGCTGGTGGAGGTGGCGACACACATTTGCTGGTTATGGTCGAGGGTAATTACACCCACGGTATCGTGCCCGGTATACGGGCTGAGGCCGCGATCCAGGGTTTCACGTTTGCGCTTCAGGTAATGTTGATGCGCACGATCCGTCAGCATGTTTTTGCGCTCAAAGCCCTGTGCTAAAGCCCAGGCTTGCGCTCCTTCACCAACCATAAAACTGTTGAAGCGCTCACGGCTTAACGCCTGTGCCACAAGGACAGGATTGGCGATATCGCGAAGACTGGCGACCGCGCCAATGGCAAGCGTTGATCCATCCATAAAGGCCGCGTCGAGCTCAACCACGCCTTGCTCGTTGGGCAAACCGCCGTAGCCGACAGATTTATAGAATGGATAATCTTCCACGCAAGTGACGGCGCGAACTGCTGCGCCACTGGCGTCGCTGTTCCCTTGCAACATTTGCGCGGCTTCGCCAACGCCTTCCCAGGCCATACGCCAGGTCGCAATCACGCCCCAGTTTGTCGATAACGTCATGTTTTAGTTACTCCGTGGCGGGTTTGGTGGATGCAGAAAGCTCCGGCGCTTCATTGGCCCGATATTGCTTATCCACAACTTTGAGGAATGGCAGATAAATAATGGCGCCAATCAACAGGTTGGTTAACTGAATCACCGCACCGCTAAGATGCCCGGTCACGATAAACCCGCTCAACACCGGCGGCAGCGTCCAGGGGATATACACGCCCGTGGTGGTCGCGACCCAACCCAGCGACATGGTGATGTATTGCACGGTGACCAGTACCAGCGGCACCAGGTTGAATGGGATTAGCATTATCGGGTTCATGATAACCGGCAGGCCAAACAGCACCGGTTCGTTAATGTTGAAGATGGAAGAACCGATGGCCAGACGCGAAACGTTCTTAATGTGCTGGCTGCGGGCAAATAGCAGCATAGCAATCACCAGAGACAAAGTTGCGCCCGCGCCACCCATCCAAATCATGTCGTAGAACTGCTCAGTGACAACGTGCGGTGGGAGTAAACCGGCCTGCGTAGCCGCCAGGTTCTCCATTTGGTTTTCCATCCAGAAAGGACGCAGGATGCCGTTCACCATCGAGCCGGAGTTGATCCCGACAGACCACAAGCCGGTGATGCTAAAGCAGGTAAACAACGCGCCGACATACGAGGTGCCAAAGTGGCGGATTGGCGTGGCCAGCACTTCGTACACAAACTGGTGAATGGTGTGGTACTCGGTTTTGGCAAACAACACGCGAACCGCCAGCGCAAGCACCAGAACCAGCAATGACGGGATCAGCGCGGCAAAGGATTTTTGCACTGCGGGTGGCACGCCATCCGGCATGCGAATCACCCAGTTCTGGCGCAGCATCCAGGCAAACAATTCGGTACTGGCAATTGCCCCGAGCATCGCCACAAACAAGCCTTTGGAGCCGAGCCATTCCATGGGGATCAGGTTGCCGATTTCCTGAGTTTTCGCGAAAGGGGTGAGAATCAAGAAGCAGGAAAGAGACAAAATCCCGGATGACATTTTGTCGATGTCATAACGTTCGGCAAGACGGTAGGCGACCAGAAAACTAATAAATACCGCCATGGTGGAGAAGATGGCAGTAAACGGGATTTCGACAGTTGCAGACCAGCCCTCACCAAAAATCGACGCCATAAACTGCTGATAGGCGGTACTTGGGAAAGAGGAGATAACCAGCAGGATTGAACCGACAATGATAAACGGCATAAATGAGATATAGGCATCGCGAATGGCTCCGAGGTGGCGTTGTTGCGCCATTTTCGCGGCCAGCGGCATCAGCTTTGCTTCTATTGCGGCCATCAGGTTTTTCATTCTTACCGCTCCGTAAGTAATCACAAGAGACAATTCTTGTGTTGTATACAGTAGGGATTGTTAGCGGCGAATAAAGTGAGTGGATTCACAAAAGTATCACATGATTGCTTATGATAAGGTCAGCTGTCGGATGACGCTGGCGCTTATCCAACCTACTCCGTTCCAGAAGGTTTTGTAGGGTGGATGACGCTAGCGCTTATCCACCATGTGTGTGATTTGTCATCAGTCTCAAGCAGGCAGGAATTACATCAGTCCCAGCAATCGAGGAATGAACAGCGAAATCTCAGGAATGTAGGTAATCATCATCAGTGAAACAAATAATGCGGCATAGAACGGTAGCAGCGGTTTGATCAGGTGCTGGATTTTCACGCCGGTAATCGAGCAGCCCACGAACAGCGCACTTCCCACCGGAGGTGTCAGCAACCCGACGCACAGGTTCGCTACCATCATGATGCCGAAATGCACCGGGTCCATACCCAACTCTTGCGCAATCGGCAGGAAGATTGGCGTGAAGATCAGCACCGCAGGCGTCATATCCATAAAGATGCCGACAATCAGCAACACGATGTTAATCAGCAGCAGAATAATCAGTGGGTTGTCTGAAATCCCCATCAGCGTGTCGCTAATAATGTATGGAATATCAGCATTGGTCATCGCCCACGACATGCCAACTGAGAAGCCAATCAGTAGCAGAACAATGGAGGTGGTTACCACGGAATCGAGGATTAGTTTCGGTAAATCGCGCCATTTCACTTCGCGGTAGATAAGCACCGAGAGCACGAAGGTATAAACTACCGCGATAGCCGAGGCTTCCGTTGCGGTAAATACGCCGCCCAGAATTCCACCCATCACGATGATCACCAGCAACAAACTTGGCAAGGCATCGAGAAACGCTTTGGCCGCCTGTGCACACGTTGGACGAGCGGATACTGGATAGCCGCGGCGTTTGGAGATAATCCCGCACACCAGCATGATGGACAGACCCATCAGGATGCCAGGTAAGTACCCGGCCATAAACAGCGAAGCGACCGAAACCCCGCCAGCAGTCAGCGAGAAGACGATCAACACGTTAGAAGGTGGGATCAGTAAACCGGTAATACAAGACGAAACGTTGACCGCTGTCGAGAACGCCGGATCGTAACCCTCTTTGTTTTGAATCGGCGAAAGTGTGCCACCCACGGCAGCAGCCGCCGCGACTGCTGAACCGGAAATCGAACCAAACATCATGTTCGCCAGTACGTTAACGTGGCCCAGTGAACCCGGTACCCGTCCTACCATAATTTGCGCCAGGTTAATTAGCCTGATGGCTATCCCGCCGCTGTTCATCAGCGTTCCGGCAAAAATGAAGAACGGAATCGCCAGCAGAGCAAAGTTATCCAACCCGTTCGCCAGGCGTTGTGAAACCGTGATAATGGCAACGTCCCATGGGAACATGATAAGCATCGATGAAACGGTGGCGATCCCAATGGCGAATGAGATAGGAACCCCGAGAAACACCAGCACGAAGAACGCACCGAATAAGGTAAGGGCGATGTAAGTTTCCATTATTTACCCTCGTGACGGACTAAAGTTTGAGCATCGGTCAAGATAAAGTAGAGCGAATAAAACATCATGATCGCCCCGCTTAACGGCAGCACTATGTAGACGTAGCCCATAGGGATTTGCAGCGCCGCCGAGAGTTGCGAAGTGGCAAGTGTCTTTTCAATGAGTTTTAGGCCGCCATTGACGATAACCCCGCCAGAAAATAGCAGCACCAGTGTGTTGATTAGCATGCCGAGCAGGGGTTTTTTATTGTCTGGCATCATCATGGCAAGAAAATCGATGGACAGATGGCGCTGTGCACCCACTGTGTATGACGCGCCCAATAGACCCACCCAGATCATCAGAAAACGCGCCAGTTCATCGGTCAATGTACTGGGCTGGTTGAGTACATAGCGGCTAAACACTTGCCACACCACGCAGATGACCAGCGCGACCATTACCAGTACGGAAAAAGTGGCAATAGTCCGGTCTACCGCAAGCTTTATGGGCTTTAGTATCATGTTTGTATACCTGAAAATTAACTTTGGACGAGCGGGTGAGGAGCTCACCCGCTGAAACCTGCAACCCTAAATCACTCGGTAGCGGCTTCGAATTTAGCCAGCAGAGCCGCTTGTTTTGGATCTTTGGCGAAGTCGTCATACAGTGGTTTTACGGCTGCGCGGAACGGGGCTTTATCAACGCTGAGGATAGTGGCCCCCATCGCTTTAGCTTGAGCACGTGAATCAGAATCGACTTTGTCCCAAAGCTTTTGTTGATACGTTTCGGAGTTTTTCGCCGCTGTCATCAGGATTTGCTGCTGTTCAGGGGATAGTTTGTCCCAGGTTTTGGTTGAGATGACGAGGAAGTCGGGAATAGAGGTATGTTCATCTTCCGAGAACACTTTGGCGATTTCGATATGGCGAGTCTGCACCCATGATGGAACGTTATTTTCCGCGCCATCAACAACGCCTTGCTGCATTGCGGTATACACTTCGCCGAAAGAAATAGGGGTTGGTGAACCGCCCATTAATTCAACCATTTTCAAGGTGGTTGGGCTGGCCTGAACGCGAATTTTAAGTCCTTTTAAATCTTCTGGTTTGGTGATCGGTTTTTTCGCATAAAAACTGCGGGTGCCTGCAACATATGCTGAAATAGCAAAGAAACCTTTATCTTTGGTTGATTCCATAATTTCTTTGCCGATTTCACCAAATACCACGCGATTAAAATGTTGTTGGTCTTTGAATAAATACGGCAAATTATAAATAGCGTAAGTATTGTCGAAAGATTCCAAATCACTGGCAGAACCTTTGGTCATATCCAGTGCGCCATTTTGTAATAGTTCTAATGTTTCACGGGCGCTACCCATTTGGCTACTTGGATAAATACGAATACGCATACTGCCATCAGAAAGTTGTTGTACCTCTTTGGCTAATTGTTCATAGGCTTGATGCACAACATGGCTGCGTTCCAGGTTATGCGCGAGTTTTAAAGTTATTTTGTCAGCGGCATTTGCACCTGTGGCACACAACGTAATCAGCGAGGCACAAAGTAGTTTGCGTGGTAGTGTCAAAAATTTCATATAAAATGCTTCCTGCATAAAAGAAAAGGTGAAGTTTCGAATGGAGGCCGTTATTGCTGTATGACAGCTTATTGCATTTGTCCGATAACCAACTTGTATAGACTTCACATTTTTTATTAATCAGGAGTGGTTTTGCTATTTTTTGTGTTGTTGCTCACTCAATTTAATATGATTGGAAATGTCTTTTGTTTCTCTCGTGAATTTATTCTAAGTTGAGAAAATGAATGTAAGGAGTTACCGAGGTATTAGGCAGTATTTACGAAGGGTATTTATTGTTTTTGATTTAATTTGGAACGGATGAACCAACAAACTTAACAATAAATAACGGTATCCTGTTATGGAAACCGTTATTGAAAGTCACCCCGGGGATAACTATTAAGACTATTTATAAATAGTTGCGGTGCCGAACATCTTGTTTTCACCGCTGGCTGAGTTAACAACAAAACCTTTTGCACCTTCTTCTTTCGCTTTTTCTCCAAGTTTGGCTTCCAGATCGTCAAGATTCGCCGCGCCTGAGACCGAAACCGTCCCCGCAGGGCGGAGTTGGCTGTTATTGATGTCATTCGTTTCTTGAGCTGCCATGGTGGCAAACGGTAATGCCGCAAGGGTGACAACCGCAGAAAAATACAGCAATTTTTTCATAATCACATCCTCATCGCTTTTGGGAACCGATTAAAAAATCATCAGCACCTACAGTGTAGGTGCAATGCGCCAAACCATAGACGCAAAAAACTGATGGACTTATGCTCATTTTTTGAACGACATAACTTGACGAAATTCTTACAAATCATATAGATACAGGTGTATGATTTTGCTGATTTTATCGGGCGTCGGGGCGAGTTAAGTCAAAACGATGGCTTTCATCGATAGTGTAATAAGCCGATGGGCCACCCGCACGCAGCACCGGTTTTGCCAGCGCGGTCTGGTAAATACCGTCTTTTAGTAGTGACTCGTCAATATGAACGGCGACCACTTCGCCCAACACCAGCCAGCTATCAATCGCCGCACCGTCGGCAGTCGTGAGTTGAATGCACTGCGACAGGCGGCATTCAAAATTAACCGGGCTTTCGGCAACGAGGCTGGCTTTGACTTTTTGCCCGACAACGGCAGTTAACCCCGCGCGAACGAACTCATCTTCACCGCGTGGTATGGAGGCTGAGGTTTCATTCATTTGCTCAGCCAGTTCACGCGTGGCGAGGTTCCAGACGAACTCTTTTGTTTCAACGATATTTTGTACGCTGTCTTTCCAGCCACTGCTGGCGAAACCAATAATAGGTGGCCGATAATTAAAACAGTTAAAGAAACTGTACGGCGCCAGATTACGGTTACCTTGTTGATCGTATGAGGAAATCCAGCCTATTGGGCGCGGGCCGATAATGGCATTGAGCGGGTCGTGCGGTAAACCATGGCCGTCGGCAGGTTCGTAGTAATAACGTTTCGCGGACATAAAACCTCTGCTTCAGTGATGAAATTGGCGCGGCGTTGTTTACCCCGCTGGCTTCACAGAGTATCTTACGCGACCACACAAGGAGAAGCCGCAATGAAAACCCCTGCCACTACCAAACCGGGTCTGCACCCACGTAATCGTCATCGTAACCGTTATGATTTCCAGGCGCTGACACAAAGCAGCCCAGCACTCGGCGCATTTTTACGCCCTGGCCCGCATGGCGAAACGACGGTTGATTTTGCTGACCCGCTGGCAGTGAAAGCGCTGAATCAGGCGCTATTGGCGCATTTCTACGGTGTGAAACAGTGGGATATTCCTGAAGACTTTCTTTGCCCTCCGGTGCCTGGGCGTGCCGATTATATTCACCATCTGGCAGATTTACTGGCAGAAGGTAACGGCGGCGTGGTGCCTTCGCAGGCTTCAGTACTGGATGTGGGTGTGGGTGCCAACTGTATTTATCCGCTTATTGGCCAACATGAATACGGCTGGCGTTTTACCGGCACCGATGTGGATGGCGAGGCTTTGCGTAACGCAACGGCGATTATTGATGCTAATCCAGGCCTGTCACGCCTGATTCGTTTGCGTCGCCAGAAAACGGCAACCGCAATTTTGCCGGGTGTGATTCATAAAAACGAAATGTTCGATGCCACGTTGTGCAATCCACCGTTCCACGATTCTGCACAGGCGGCCCGCAGCGGTAGCGAGCGTAAACGTGTAAACCTTGGCCAGGCGAAAGACGGCGCACTGAACTTTGGCGGACGTGAGCAAGAGTTGTGGTGTGAAGGTGGCGAAGTGGCGTTTATTAACCAGATGGTCAACGAAAGCAAGGCGTTTGCCCGCCAGGTGCAGTGGTTCACCTCGCTGGTTTCTCGTGGTGAGAACCTGCCGTTGATTTATCGCGCGTTGCAAGAAGCTGGCGTCGAAAAAGTGGTGAAGAAAGAGATGGCCCAGGGGCAGAAGCAGAGCCGCTTCATTGCCTGGACCTTTATGAACGATGCGCAGCGCGTTCGTTGGGCTGCCACACGTTATAAATAGCATTCCCTTCACCCCGACCCTCTCCAAAAGGAGAGGGTGAGGTCGAGAACTCAGGAAACGTGCTGCAAGAATTCCTGCAAACGCGGGCTTGGTGGGTTCTCAATCAGTTCTTGCGGGTTACCATCTTCAGCAATGCGCCCTTTATCAATGAAGATGAGGCGCGAGGCGACTTTGGCGGCGAATCCGACTTCGTGCGTCACAATAACCATCGTCATGCCTTCTTCAGCCAGATCCTGCATAACCTTCAACACTTCGTGACGCAGTTCCGGGTCAAGTGCCGAGGTTGGCTCATCAAACAGCATCATTTTCGGTTTAACCGCTAACGCCCGGGCGATTGCCACACGCTGTTGCTGGCCGCCAGAAAGCTCTGATGGGTAGTGATGCGCACGTTCCGCAAGGCCCACTTTCGCTAACAGCTCTTTAGCCAGTTTATCGGCGGCGTCTTTTTTCAGACCACGTACACGAATCGGGCCAAAGGCGACGTTTTCCAGCGCGGTCAGGTGCGGGAACAGATAAAACTGTTGGAACACCATGCCGGCTTCCTGACGAATCAGGCGCTCATCGACTTTCGGGTCGTTAACTTTCAGACTGTCGACAAACAGGTCACCACTAGTGATGTCTTCCAGTTTGTTGATGCAGCGCAGCAGCGTCGATTTACCGGAGCCTGACGGCCCGATAATCACCACCACTTCACCTTGTTTAATGTTGAGGTCGATGTTGTGCAGCACCTGGGTTTTGCCAAAGTGCTTAGAAACGTTTTTAAATTCAATCACAGGATTTTCATCCTTCTTTCAAGAATGCGGAGCACTATGTTCAAGACCTGGGTGATGATGAGATAGATAACACCAACGGCAGTCCAGATTTCCAGGGCGCGGAAGTTGCCTGCAATAATTTCCTGGCCGCTACGAGTCAGTTCGGCTGCGCCGATAACAATAAACAGCGAGGTGTCCTTGATACTGATAATTAACTGGTTACCGAGTGACGGCAACATACGGCGCAGTGCCAGTGGCATAATCACATGACAAACGGCTTCACGTCTGGATAGACCGAGAGCGAGACCCGCTTCGCTGAAGCCTTTATGTATCGACAGTACCGCCCCGCGGGTAATTTCCGCAATATAGGCGCCAGAGTTAATCATTATGGTGATCACCGCGGCTGTGAAAGTGTCGATGCGAATATCAGGGAATGCCATTGGCAATGCGAAGTAGATATACATGACCTGTACAACGATAGGCGTGCCGCGGACCACTTCGATGAAAACGAGGGCTATGTGGTTGGCTATCCAGCCGCCGTAAGTGCGGGCCAAACCTGCCACCAGACCGATAATGATACCACCTGCCAATCCAAGGACCGAAATCCACAGAGTCATTTTGGCGCCTTCCAGCAATATTGGAATGGCAGGCCAAATGACGCTCCAGTCAAACTCCATAATGTGTTCCTATTTTACTTATACCGTGGTTCAAAAATATCAGGGGCGAAAGCCGCCCCTTAGGTCTTGCTTACATCATTTTAGATTTATTATTTTGGCTCAGTGCCGAACCATTTTTTGTAGATTTCGTTGTACTTGCCGTTCTCTTTCAGGGTTTTCAGCGCGCCGTTCACTTTCACACGCAGGTCATCGCTACCTTTAGGGAAGGCGATACCGTATTGCTGTGCTTCGAGAGAGTCGCCAACTGCTTTGAACTTGCCCTGGCCAGCCGTTTTGATGAAGTAAAGAATGTTCGGCGTATCGTGCAGTACCGCGTCAGCACGGTTGGTGCCCAGTTCCATGTAGGCGTTATCGATGTTCGGGAACTGACGCAGGTCTTTAGTTTTGATGTTGGCTTTCGCGTAATCAACAGAACCGGTGCCGCTCTTCACTGCAACTACTTTACCGTCGAGATCTTTCACGCTTTTAACGGAATCGTTGTCGGCTTTAACCATCACCAACAGGCCGCTTTTGTAGTAGCCGTCAGAGAATTCGATAGCTTTTTTACGTTCTTCGGTGATGGTGATACCCGCCAGCGCCAGGTCGATATTTTTGGTTTGCAGCGCAGGAATGATGCCGCTGAAATCCATTGGCTTGAGGGTGTAATCCAGTTTTAATTCTTTTGCTACGGCATCCCATAAATCGATATCAAAACCGACGTATTTGTCGCCTTGTTTAAATTCAAAAGGAACGAATGCGGTGTCGGTCGCAACGACCAGTTTCTTATCAGCGGCGTGGGAAGAAACCGCAAAAGCCAGAGTGAGTGCAGCCAGTGAAACTTTTAAAATCGACTTCATAGCATTTCCTTGTTTATCCATGGGGCAATCCCCTGCATCAGTAAGCGGCAACATGGAAAAATCATGCCAGGTTTTCAACTTACTGTTTTTGCAAGGATGTGAATATGTAACATTGCACAATAATGGTTGCAAGTGAGTTACAGCGCACTCTAATGGTGCCCAGTTTTGGTGCGTTAAGTATTGAGGAACGATGAAGTCTAGTTTTACCGCAGATTAAGGCGGTAAAACAATCGGCTGTTAACGATTGTGTGAAGTGATTATTACAAATGAGTAACTTTTGCGGCAGGGATAACCATTTTTATGCGCTAAAACAGTGCATCCATCCTCCCGGAAATGGGAGGATGAAGTAACAATCTGCTAGCAATTAATCGATATTTGACTCAATGAACCACAGGAACTTGTCCAAGTCTCGCGAAGCCGCAGTCAGAATATCGGCGGTATCTTCGTCTTTCGTTTCACTGATTGCCTTACGCACATCGTTCGCCACAATCGCGTAACGGTCGGCCAACTCTTTAAGGTGATCCTGAACACTGTGAATATCCAACGGATAGCTTTTCAGTGGTGTTTTACTGTTAATGACTTGCGTTGTACCCAGTGCGACACCGCCAAGTTGAACGGCGCGTTCTGCCATGGTGTCGAGATGGTCAGTCAGGGCGGTGCGGAAACCGTCAAGCATTTCATGAACGGCAATAAAGTTTGCACCACGCATATTCCAGTGCGCTTGCTTGGTAATTAACGACAAATCAATGAACTGGATGACCTGGCGATTCAGCAGCTCAACGGTGGCTTTCTTTTCGCTGTCTGAAACATCATTACGGGTATGCAGTAGGTTGGTAGATTTGGTTTTTACCAGTTTAGCGGTAGTCATAATCTTTCGTCCTCTTGATGTTATGTCCAATGAATTACCGGAAATAAGTATAGCACCTGATTTCGTATTCGAAGGAGCAGGTTGTACCTATCAGATTAATAGCAATGAAAGGATAGAATTTAGTAACTCATTGTTAGTCAATAAGTTTCAATTTTGTATTTCGAGTGGTAATTGAATTAAACAAAGAGTGATTGTTGAATGGGAATAATTATTATTTTGTGAAGGTAAGAGAGGGAAATATAAGTGGTTGAACGCAGAGGTTATTTACCGTGGGAATCGTAACCACGGTAAATAATATTAGAGTGGGCTACTTTACATCGACCTGAGTAATCTGCGTTTCACGCTTGAGAGTCAGCGTTGACCCGATGGATGCGGCAATAATGGAAAGCAATGCCAGCCATTGCACCAGAGTCAGATGCTCACCAAGGAACAGCATTCCCGACAGTGCAGCGAGCCCAGGCTCCATACTCATCAGCGTGCCAAAGGTGCGGGTCGGTAAACGCGTCAGGGCGATCATTTCCAGCGAGTAGGGCAGTGCTGTCGATAATACCGCAACACCGAGACCTAACGGTAAAAGTGACCAGTGCCAAAAAACATCACCCGCTTGCCATGCGCCAATCGGTACAAAGATTATTGCTGCTATCAGCGAACCGAATGCCACGGTTGCTGGCCCATGATCGACACCGGCTTTTTGTCCAAACAGGATGTATATCGCCCAACATGCCCCGGCTCCCAGTGCATAGGCGGCACCGGCTAAATCGACATGCGAAATTGACTGCCCCAGCGGTAATAAGAACCAGAGACCCAATACCGCCAGAATCACCCAGATAAAATCCACCGCTCGACGTGATGAAAACAGTGCCACGGCCAGTGGGCCGGTGAACTCAAGGGCGACGGCAATCCCCAGGGGAACCGTCTGAATCGATAAATAGAACAGGTAGTTCATGCCGCCGAGCGCCAGCCCGTACATCAGCAAAGGGATGCGCTGCTCCGCTTTGAAGCGCAAACGCCACGGCTTAAAGACAACCACCAGGATGAATGTCCCCAGGAACAGGCGCAAAGCGGTCACTCCTGGTGCTCCGACTAACGGGAAGAGTGATTTTGCAAGTGATGCGCCACTTTGAATCGAGGTCATGGCAATCAAAAGAACAACAATGGGTAACCATAAGGGGGTTTTACGTGGCGATAAGGGCATCCAGCATCCTGTCAGTCAGTGTCTATACCATCATCCTTCAAGTTGCAGGGGTGTTGGCCGCAGACGCTCGCCCCAGTCACTTACTCAAGTAAGCTCCTGGGGACTCTCGTCCTTGCCTCCTACCTGAAACTCGAATGCTAATGGGTATATTTAAGTAAAGAAAATAAAAAGTGACCCAGTGTAAATGATTAAGTTATGGCTGGTTGAGATTTCATTGAAAAAAATCATGGCCGGATGCAGTAACATAACTGTGTGATTGCGTAAGATTTGTTCAAAAGTGTTTAAGAATTATCTGGATGACTATGTTGCAATTCATGACAACAATTAGGTCGTTTTTTGATAAAAAGGCTATAAATTTAAGGGAGTAGGGTGTAATGGAAATGATCTGTTACAGGAAAGGATTCATTAGACAACGTAAATATCGAAGAGTTTCCGATACAATTTTGATATATTAAAAACTTAGAAGTTACTTGAAGCATATTGAGGTGGATTATGAAAAAAATTGCATGTCTTTCAGCACTGGCTTGTGTTCTGGCCGTTTCCGTTGGTACCGCATCTGCTGCAACTAGCACCGTAACTGGCGGCTACGCACAAAGCGATATGCAGGGCGTTGCTAACAAAGCTGGCGGTTTCAACCTGAAATACCGTTACGAAAACGACACCCCACTGGGCTACATCGGTTCTTTCACTTACACCGAGAAAGACCGTTCTGAGTCAGGCGTTTACACCAAAGGCCAATACTACGGTATTACTGCTGGTCCTGCTTACCGCATCAACGATTGGGCAAGCATCTACGGTGTAGTCGGTGTTGGTTACGGTAAATTCCAGAGCACCTCTTTCCCGAACAAAGCTGACACCAGCGATTACGGCTTCTCTTACGGCGCGGGTATGCAGTTCAACCCAATCGAAAACGTTGCACTGGACGTTTCCTACGAGCAGAGCCGCATCCGTAACGTTGACGTTGGCACCTGGATCGCAGGCGTAGGTTACCGCTTCTAATTTCACTCTTTTATCGAGTGAAAATAAAAATCCGCCCCTTGAGGCGGATTTTTTTATTTCTGAATTCCCTGATTAGGGGATTAGCTTAACGAGTCTTGGTATCAAACACATCCGTCTGCAGATGAGTATAGTCCACCTTCTTGAGCTTAAAGTTGGTGATGTAGATTGGCCCCGCTTTTTGCTCAGAAATGAACTTGTACTTCGGCGTTAACTCTTTGGTTTTAATCCCTGTCCACGCTGAGAAGAAATTCAGGAAATCATTCGCTGAACGGCGCGCTTTTATCTGGCGATGCACTTTATCGTCGCTGGACAGCACCATAAATGGGACCTGGAAGTTTTGTTGGAACTCGTCACCATGCGCCAGATATTGCACCTCAGTGCCGCGCTCTTTAATTGCCAGACCGTGATCGGAGAAGTAGACCATCGAGAAACTCTGCCCGGTATTTTGTAGCTGTTGGTAGAGCTGCTTCAGCAAATCGTCGGTTTGCGTCATGGTGTAGAGATAGCAGGACGTTTCTTTCGACTGGACGAAATCTTTGTATTTACCCTGCGTGCGGTCGCATGCTTGCGGGTGTGAACCCATCAAATGCAGCACAATTAATTGTGGCGTGGTTCGTTGTGTCGCGAATACCTGAGCGGTCATTTTCAACAACGCTTCGTCACGGGTATTTTTGTCGGCTTCAAAATCACCGTTTTTCAGGAACTGCACTTCATCGGCACGTTTGGCGATGCTGGCAATGGCGGTATCGTATTCACCAATTTGCCCCTGGTTCGAGAACCACCAGGTCTGGAAGCCTGCCCGGTTGGCAAGCGTGATAATGCTGTCTTGATATTGCGGTTTGCCGTCAATGACACGGTTAAGCGTCATGCCCAGCGATTTCTGCGTTGAGCCGCTGGCCGCCACATAATCCATGAATATATTGCCATTCACCTGGCTGGCAAACGGGGTGTTATCCCAATGGCCACCGAATGCGCCTAATGCGTCACGGCGCGCACTTTCACCAATCACCACCACGTAAGTTTGATATTTAGGTTTAACCGCCAGCACATTCCAGGTGTCCTTCATCTGTGCGAAGGCCTTCATGCGCGTTTGCTCATCAATCACTTCCTGGTTATTGACCACAACATCTTTTACGAAGCGGAATACCGGGTAACCAGAGTCTTTGATTTTAAATACGCCGCCATACGCCAGGTTTTGTACCGGAGCGACAAAGAAACAGACCACGCTGACAACCAGGCATAAGCTATCAAAATGGCACCACAGGCGTTTTTTAGGTGCAACTTTGCGGCGCAGCGCAATAACGCCAAGCACCAGAATAAAGATCGACACCAAATAGCTGTACCACGGGAAGATAGTCATCAGTTCCGTGGATTCTTCGAAGTTAGTTGAGTGTAGGGCAAGCAGGGTATTAAAGTTCGGCGAGCCGTAGGCCTGGCCAAAAGGGAAATACATTGCTGCAATCAGGCTGCAAATCGCCAGCAAGCCTTTTTGGAATTTGGGCGCACTGCGCCATAGCAGCAGTAATACGCAACTAAATGCCACTGCATACAGAATGCTAAATTCATAACCGAGCGCAAAGTTAATCAGTAAAGACTGCAGGAAATAAAAGCCAGTCCACGGATTAAGCGCCACTGCGCGGATCGTCAGGGAATCTTTAAGCGTTAAATTCATGTTTATCGAGATCTACTAAACGCCATGCGAAAACCCTGGCGACGAGGGTAAGAACCTGCCTGACAGACGGAAAAGAAGGGATACTGGACCGCATCTGCGAGCCGCTTCATGTGCAGGGCTGCAAGAAGATAGAGCGGTACGATAAGAAGATCAACTGATAAGAGAAATGTGTTTTGCGAAGCAGGTAGCAAATCCAACAAATGGTAAGGTTAAAGCGCTGTTGCGTGAGGTATTCACTGAATCATCATGAAATGAAAAGTTACAAATAGATGAGCCGTTCAGAATGACTAAACCCGAAAAGGCAGGGCGACTGCCTATGACTTAGGTTTTTCGCCCTGTTGTGGTTTCCCGGAAACCAAATCACACAACATGTTGAGCAGCATTAGCCGCACTTGAAACGGGGAATGTGTAAACACGCTCATGCACCTCTTAAATTCGTTCATATAACCCTCCTGTTCACTTCTGCTGCCCTTGTTTCCCTTTAAGGCTGTCTGCATTACATACAGATATAGCACAGGCTATATTGTATAGCTATTGCTAATTCGTTAAATTTTTGTGCTTCCGTGATGCTGGTTTACAATGGGGCCGAACGTCGTCATTGGACGATGCCGCGCCACTGCAAGAGGAAGCATCATGAGCCGTACGCCTGGCCAAAAAAATAAACAGAAAGTGACGCAGTTGGTAAACGTTGAAGAGCATGTCGAAGGCTTTCGGCAGGTGCGGGAAGCGCACCGTCGTGAATTGATTGATGACTACGTTGAGTTGATTTCAGATTTGATTCGCGAAGTGGGGGAAGTCCGTCAGGTTGATATGGCGGCGCGACTCGGTGTTTCTCAACCAACCGTTGCGAAAATGTTAAAGAGACTCGCCTCGGTTGGGCTGATTGAGCAAATTCCGTGGCGCGGTGTGTTTTTAACTGCTGAAGGTGAAAAGCTGGCGCAAATCAGCCGCGAACGTCATCAGATTGTGGAAAACTTTTTCCTCGCGTTGGGAATTAGCCCGGAAACCGCAAGGATTGATGCCGAAGGGGTGGAGCATCACGTCAGCGAAGAAACCCTGGCGGCATTTCGTTTGTTTAGTGAGCAGCGAGGATTTAAGTAGCGATGCTGTTAAGCCTGGTTCGCCCGTTTGCTCGCGATCGATTCCTTCATCTATTGCTTCTGTGCGGTGTGGTATTAAGTTTCATCGCGCCATTTCATCCAACACTTTGGGTTCATGCCATTGATTGGCACACCATTATTACGCTTGCGGGCTTAATGATGCTGACCAAAGGCGTCGAGTTAAGCGGCTATTTCGATGTGCTGGGCCGTCGCATGGTGAAACGCTTTGATAACGAGCGAACGCTGGCGATGTTTTTAGTCAGCGCGGCGGCATTGCTCGCCACATTTCTGACCAACGACGTGGCCCTGTTTATTATCGTGCCGTTGACCATCACGCTGAAAAAACTGTGCGCCATCCCGATTAATCGGATCATCATCTTTGAAGCGTTGGCGGTCAATGCTGGCTCAATGCTCACGCCGATTGGTAATCCGCAGAACATTTTATTGTGGGGGCGCTCGGGTTTATCGTTCGGGGAGTTTAGCTGGCAAATGGCACCAATAGCGTTCGCTATCATGCTCAGCCTGCTGGCGCTTTGTTGGTTCTGTTTTCCCAACAAAAAACTCGTCTACCAAATCCATGATAAAAAGCACGACTGGCAGCCACGGCTGGTGCTGAGTTGTGTGGCTCTGTACGTGGTATTTATTGTCGCGCTGGAGCTAAAACAAGACATCTGGGGGCTGGTGGTTGTGGCCATGGGTTTCTTGCTGCTGGCTCGAAGAGTATTGCTCAGTATCGACTGGAGTCTGTTGCTGGTATTTATGGTGATGTTTATCGACGTCTGGCTGATCACGCAACTTCCGGTGTTACAGCACGCGTTAGCGGGCATTAATCAGCTTTCAGCCACAGGATTATTTGCATTGGGAATCGGTTTGTCGCAGTTGATTAGTAATGTTCCATCGACCATTTTATTACTGAATTACGTCCCCGCTTCGATGCTGCTAGCCTTTGCAGTGAACATTGGCGGTTTCGGTCTGCTGCCCGGTTCGCTGGCAAATTTGATTGCTTTACGTATGGCTAACGATCGCCGTATTTGGGTGCGTTTCCACTACTATTCATTGCCGATGTTGTTATGGGCGGCTGCGGTGGGTTACGGTCTGCTGTATTTGAGATAAATGTCGGATGACGCTGCGCTTATCCGACCTACGAAGGGTCGTTGTAGGAGCGCGTCATCCACCACTTTACTTAAAATCACACGTTAAACGGCGCTTCTTTTTTCAGTACCTTTTCAATCACATCCAGCACCGCTTGCTGATTGCAATGTCCTGCCTGATAAGTCGCAACTTGCTTAATTTTTTCAGGGGCATTGGCCATGGCAAATCCGTACCTGGCCTGACGCAGCATTTCAATATCATTGCCACCATCGCCAAACGTCACGACTTCGCTGTCAGCAATGCCCCATTTTTCCTGCAGGATCCGCAAGCCGTTAGCTTTATGAATACCGGGAATGATCAGGTCAATCGAGCCATGGCCACTGGTAACTGGCACCATAATACCGTCGAGAATGTCTGTCAGAGCGCTCATGGTGTCGTCTAACATACTGTCTGGCAGATTCAGCGCAAACTTAAAGAATACATCATCCAGATTTGAGAAATTATCTACTAATTCAAGGCGATGGTAGTACATGCGCGCCAGTTGGATGAACGCATCATCGTAGCTATTCAATGTATAACCGTGGTGCTTACCACAAGCGATAATATCTACGTGAGGCAGCGTCAGCAGATGGTCGATAACGGTGTTGAACTGCTGTTTTGTCAGTTCACCGTTAAAGGTGTCCTTTTCTTCACTGACCACCCAACCCCCGTTATCGGCTACGAACGAAATCTCGTGGGCAATTTCCGGGAAAAATGAAATTAGCTGGTAATACTGGTTGCCGCTGGCGACCACGAAGCGAATCCCTTGTTCTTTCATTTGTGCATAAAGGTCTGCAAAACGCGTGCGGTTGTACTCTTTATTATCGTCGAGGAAGGTCCCATCCATGTCGACGGCAATTAGTTTCACACTCATCGATTTCTCCGTTGAATTAATTCGGGTACAAGGTCTGTAGGTTTTGCGACGGCTTTCGCAACTAGCGCTGCAACAACCATCAAACTCAGTACTACCAGCATAGCCAGACGCAGGCCGTAATGTTCGCCGAGGAAGCCCAATAGCGGCGGCCCCACAAGGAATGCAATATAGCCAGAAGCGGCAACGACACTGACGCGAGTTGCCGGGTCTGGGCCGGTATCGCCCGCGGCAGAAATGGTGAGCGGGAAGCCGAGCGAGGTGCCCAGGCCCCACAAAATCACGGAAATGCCAGCGACAAAGGCATTATCGACAAAGATGATTAAGCCGATGCCCAAAATCCCCATCACTGCACAGGCGCGAACCACGGTTACCCGGCTGTAGCGGTCGATAAACCAGCCGCCAGTGAAACGGCCCACGGTCATACCCAGCGTAAAGCCGACATAAATCATTGAACCAGACGTTGGGCTAAAACCATGACCATCGACCATCAGCAATGGCAACCAGTCATTGGCGGAGCCTTCTGCAAATGCCATCGCCAGCACAATAGTACCAATCAATATCAGTTGTAGATCTTTATAAAAAGGAGGGTGTGGCTCGTGGGTATCAGCGGAATTCGCGTCGGCATTGTCTTTGCCTACACCATGCGGGATGGCGGTAATCGCGATAATAATGGGGGTAATCACGATTAAGCCAATCACCAACAAATGCCCATAAGCCGTGACGTTAAAGGCTGTCAGGCTCATGCCAATACCTGCGCCTGCCAGCGTGCCAAGGCTGTAAAAACCGTGCATCATCGGTAACACTGTCTTTTTCAGCAGCCCTTCAACTATGGCGCCTTCTACGTTCATCGCCACTTCAGATGAACCAAGACCTGCACCTAAAATCGCCAGCCCCAGCGCAAACAGCCACGGGGAAGAAAAGAACAGTGCAACGCCCATCACCAACATGCCGGTGACCATTAGCGTCATACCGCTACGGATAATATTACGCGTACCAAAACGCTTAACCAGCCAGCCGGAAAAGAGAATGCCGCTCATCGAACCAACCGACAGACCAAACAGCACAATACCCATACCGGCGGTCGACACACTGAGCGTGTCCCGAATGGCTGGAGTACGTGTAGCCCAGGAGGCCATAACAAGACCAGGCAGGAAGAAGAAGGCGAACAATGCCCAGGTGCGACGTTGGGTTGCTTTACGTTGGCTAATAGCGGCAGACATGGAAATACCGGTTGGCGGTGAATGAGAATGACACTAGCAAGAATGTGTACATTTGTACACATTGCCTGGTAAACTCTTTTTAGTCCGGCTTAACCGAGTATAAATCATGAGCAAAGCCCCGCGCCGTAACGATCCAGACCGACGTGAAAGAATTGTGCAAGCTACGCTGGATATGCTGGTGGAACACGGTATTAGCCATATCACACACCGTAAAATTGCCGAAGCAGCAGGCGTTTCGTTAGGGTCGATGACCTATTATTTCGACGGTATCGAATCATTGCTCAGTGAGGCATTCACGCAGTTCGCCCACCAGATGTCAGACGATTACCGTAACCGTCTGGCGCAAGCCAGTAATCGCAATGAGGCCTGCGAAGCGATTGTCGACATGATCTGTGGCGAGAAAATTGCCACCTCTTATAACTTGCAAGTGATGTATCAACTGTATGCTTACGCTAATCGTAATCCACAGCTAAAAATCATTATGCAGGACTGGATGTGCCGCAGCCAACAAGTGCTGGAAGCCTTTTTTGACCCGATTACCGCCCGAACCCTGGATGCTTTTATCGAAGGCATGACACTGCATTACGTGACGGATCGGCATCCGTTGAGCCGGGCAGATCTCAGCAGAATGCTGGCAAAAATTGTCGGATAAATTTGGCAGGTGATTTTTTGCCTGTTGTTAGCTAGAGTTTGAAGCAGTTTCCTAATGTGAGTCCCTTACCAATGTAGTTGTCCCCTTAACGATAAACACAGCTTTAAAGCCGACGAAATCGTCGGCGACTTCTTTGTGCTTGTTGATAAGGGATAACACATGTTTTTTCTCATTCTGCGTACGCTTCGCCAGCACCGCTGGTTTGCCCTGCTTGGGGCGGCATTACTGCTTTCTTCTGTCGGGAATGGCCTGACTTATGTCATTGTTTTTGGGAAGCTCCTCGCACTCGAAGCAAAACCTTCAGTACTGACGCTTGCCTATATTCTCGCGCTAGCACCCGGCTTCCCGGGGAGTTATCTGGCAGAAAAATTGCTCACCAAAATGGCACCTATTCCGGTCATGATTTTGTCTGAAATCATCGGGCTGTTGGGATTGTCTCTGCCGGCGTGGTCGTTATATAGCGATAACCTGATCCTGCTGCTTTCAAGCCAGGCGGTGGCGGCCTTTGCGGGGGGCATGATGGTGCCGGTTTTAAGCCAGACGTTAAAGAGCGGCCTTAAACCCACGGAACTCCCCGCTGCATCGGGCCTGGAAACCTTTATCTTTGCGGCAAACGTCATCCTTGGCATCGGCATTGGTACCTTGCTTTATGGGCACCTGCCTGCAGTGGCTATTCTCGCTCTGGATGCGCTGAGTTTTGTTCTGGGTATCGTGCTGCTGTTCGCTACACACCGGGCATTTCGGCCAGTGTGTGTGCCGGAAAATGGTGAGGTTATAGGCAACCTCAGCTGGCGAAGACTCACACAATTACAACGCCGAAGTCTGCTTTTTCTCCCGGCGATTGCGCTTGTCGGTGCTCCAGCAATGGCACTGTTACCGGCACTGGCGACAAACTTTAGCGGCTCATCCACTGACACGGGGTTGATGTTGTTACTGGCTCGCAGTACAGGGCAGCTTATCGGCCCGTTGCTGTTGTCTGAAGCACAGCTGCAACGCCACTCGGGGAAACTCAATGTACTGATCATTTCGCTCGCGTTGTTTATCTGCTGCTACGCACTGGTTTCGATCACCGATAAGCAATGGCTGGCTATGTTGCTGATAGTTATGGCGCACATCTTCACCAACATTGTCTATGTGCTGGCGACGCTAAACATCATGCAATCGTTTCCTGCCTCTGTCACCGGCAGGGCGATGGCGAAGGCCTGGCGCGTACAACTGATTATCACCTTGATTCTTCCGGTAATAGCAGGCTTGGCAGCTGACACTTTCGACCCTGCGTGGGTGCTGTACCTCAGCTCTGGCGGTGGGTTTGTGGTGCTGATTTGTGTACTCGCCACGAATCATTTAGCTGGGCGAAGAGAGGGAACGGCTTTGAATCTTAAAAATAGTGGCTAATTCCCGGTAGTCGCAACAGGTTTTAGTCAGGCGGTAAGGAGCGGGGAGTGCCAACCTTTACCGCCTATTTTTAGTCGAGAGTTGTACCAGCAGTCATATTGACCACCGTTGCCGTCATTGCGCCTGCATGATCCGATGCCAAAAATGCCATGAGCTCGGCAATTTGCGAGAGTGTTGGCAGACGTTTCAGCATGGTGCTTTGCGCAGCACCCGCCACCCACTGTTCCACCGTCAAACCCGCTGCTTGTGCCTTTGGTGCAAACACTTCGCCGGTATAGGAACCCGCCTGAATAGCGCCGTCTAGCGCATGTGAACGCACACAGATGACTCGAATATTCTTTGGCGCTAGTTCGCAGGCCAGAGCCCTTGTGAAGGCTTCCATACCTGCGCTGCCGACAACATGACCCAGGTGGCCTGGAATTGCCATTGGCCCTGCGGGTGCGACCACCGAGAGGATGACGCCTGCGCGGTCACCGCCCATATAGGGAATGACTGCCTTGCATAGGTTGAATTGTGCTGCCAGGAACGGGTCTATTCCTTGCCTGAATTCTGTGAGGGATAACTCCGTAATTCCTTTGCCTTGATTATGGACAAAACCGGTGGCGTTTATCACCACGTCAAAACCACCAGTCTGTAGTGCAAGCTGTGCAACGTGCTCGCTGGTGGACTGCTCGTCGAGGACGTCGATGAGGAATGTTTCGGTCTTTCCACCCGCTGCGCGAATCTCATCAGCAACACTGCTCAATTTATCCTGGTTGCGTGCACCCAAATACACCTGTGCGCCCTCGCGTGCCAGAGCATGCGCAACGGCGCTACCGATAGCACCACTTCCACCGAAGATCACCGCTACTTTGCCTTCAACTAACATCGCGCAACCCCATTTAGCCCACCAGTATGACTCAAAAGTATGGGTGTTAAGTGATAGGTTGCAAGCGGAGGGAGTCTGCGGACACGGATTTCAGGCAATAAAAAACCCATCAACCTTGAACCAAAGAGGCGGGGTTGATGGGCTCCACAAATTGGGGACATCAAAGAAAAGCAGTGGCACTAATTAAGACTTTGCCCAAGGTAAAAAGTTCGCAATGTCTTAAAAAAATCTTTTTTCTTTGTCTGCGGCACAGATCACAAACCAGGCCATATGATTACGATAAGCGTCCCGGCCAGGGTTAACAACACGTTAGCGATAGCGTAGGTTCCGGCGTAACCCAGTGCCGGGATGTTGCTGCGCGCGGTGTCGCTGATGATTTCCATTGCCGGTGCACAGGTACGTGCCCCCATCATTGCGCCAAACAGCAATGCGCGGTTCATACGTAAAACGTATGCTCCAAACAAGAAGCAGATCACTACCGGAACAAGGCTGACGATCAGCCCGGCAACCAGCATTTGCCCGCCAATCGCACCTAAACCGTTGCCAATGCCGCTGCCTGCGCTTAAACCTACACCCGCCATAAATACCATCAAGCCGAATTCTTTCACCATATTCAGCGCCCCTTGCGGGATGTAGCCGAAAGTAGGGTGGTTGGCTCGCAGGAAGCCCAGCATAATTCCGGCGAACAGTAAGCCTGCTGCATTACCTATGCCAAAGCTAAAGGAGCTGAACTGGAAGGTGATCATGCCGATCATCAAACCAATAATGAAGAAGGCACAGAAAGCGAGCAGGTCGGTAATTTGGCTGTGAATTGAGATAAAGCCGATACGTTCTGCCACAGTTTTTACGCGTCGGGCGTCACCGCTGACCTGTAAAACGTCGCCTTTGTTGAGCACGATATTGTCGTCAATCGGCATTTCAATTTGGCTACGGATAACGCGGTTGAGGAAGCAGCCATGATCGGTCAGCTTTAATTGGGCCAGTCGGCGGCCAACGGCATTGTGGTTTTTCACCACAATTTCTTCGGTGACGATGCGCATGTCCAGCAGGTCGCGGTCGAAAACTTCTTTACCGTTACGGAAACTTGGGTCGAGGCGGGAATGCGCATCCGGATAGCCTACAAGCGAAATTTCATCGCCTTTTTGTAGTACTGCGTCACCATCCGGGTTTGCCAGAATGCCATTACGACGAATACGTTCAATGTAGCAACCGGTCTGGCGATAGATACCAAGTTCACGCAGATTTTTACCATCAGCCCAGGCGACCAGTTCAGAACCCACGCGGTAGGCTCGAATAACGGGCAGATAAACTTTGCGGGCGGCATCTGTATCTAACCCGCGTTCGCGAGCGATTTGCTGCGCGCTGGTTTGCAAATCCTGGTGCTGAAGTTTTGGTAAATAACGAGCGCCAACAATCAGGCTAACCAGGCCTATCAGATAAGTCAGGGCGTATCCGAGGCTCAGGTTATCCAGTGACGTGGCTAACTGGGCTCCGGCAACACCCGAATGGCGCAAAGTATCACCTGCACCAACCAGCACCGGCGTGGAGGTCATCGAACCTGCAAGCATCCCGGCGGTCAGGCCGATATCCCAGCCAAAGAGTTTCCCCAAACCTAACGCCAGCAGCATGGCGCTGCCGACCATCACCAGGGCCAACATCAGATAATTTTTGCCATCGCGGAAGAAAATTGAAAAAAAGTTTGGCCCAGCTTCCACGCCGACACAGAAAATGAACAGCATGAAACCCAAATTTAGGGCGTCAGTGTTAATCGAAAAATGTTGCTGGCCGAGTATTAAAGAGACCACTAAAACACCAATGGAATTACCCAGTTGGATAGAGCCAAGGCGTAATTTCCCCAGGCATAAGCCCAGGGTCAGAACAACAAATAATAACAGGATGTAATTCCCGCTTAACAAATCTGCGACGTTTATATTCACGAAGGCTAACTTCTTGTTTACTAGTAACTTGTTGAAAGAGATGGTTTTTTGGTTTAAGGTTTCTACTAATGACGACGCAATTTGATGTATTTTCTTTGCATTAAAATATCCAGTGCGCAGACCTGATAATGGCCAGTAGTTTAATCTTTATAAAGATTAACGGCTAGTAAGAATATTATGCTAATTGCGCGATGTATTTTTTTAGCAAGGATTGCTGAAACTTATCTGACTCGGGCAGATTCTGCGTGCAGAACTGTAATTTTAAGTTCTATACCCGTTAGCATTCGAGTTGCAGCCAACACCCATGCAGCTTGAAAGATGACGGTATATAGGCGAGCGTCAGGAGGATGTTTGTTCATGCGTGGACAACGTTGGTTTGGGGTCATTTGCTGCTTCGTGTTGTTTGTTGGCGTGTTTCTTTCTCAGAAATTAATGGCCGCCAACAGCTACCCGGGTGATAAGCACTCAGAGTGGGGAATGTTATTTTTTATCCTGCCTGGTGTTATCGCTAGCGTGTTTTCCCGCCATGGCAGAGTGATCAAACCGCTGATGGGCGCAGTACTGGCTTCACCGCTTTGTCTGCTAATCATTCAATTTTGGTTGTCGCCAACGCGAACGTTCTGGCAAGAAATGGCCTGGATGTTTAGTGCTGTGTTTTGGTGTGCTCTTGGAGCTTTGTGCTACTTGTTTTTACGTAGACTTCTCCGCCGTCAGCGGCGATAAAAAAAACGGCTCGGTTGCTTAAACCGAGCCGTTTTTTTTAGTTTGAGGCTTATTCTGCGTTCTGGAACAAACTCAGATGTTCTTTCGCGTAAGCTTCGAAATCAGTGCAACCACCAATGTGTTTCTGGTCGAGGAAGATCTGTGGAACGGTTTCAACCGGTTTACCGACAGTTTTTTCCAGATCGGCTTTGCTGATGCCTTCTGCATGGATATCAACATAACGGAAGTTGAAGTCGTCACGCTCAGCGGTCAGTTTCTCAGCCAACTCTTTAGCACGAACGCAATATGGGCAGCCTGGGCGGCCAAAAATTACTGCAAACATGGTATCTCCTTCATTTTTTATGGCCGAACGAAGCGGCGTATGGCATCTATAATGCCGCTAACTGTGATGAATGGGAAGAAGGTCTTGCCTGTTAGTCTGATACTCAGCACCTATATTGCGCGGACAAAACTGCTACCGGCCAGGGTATACTCAATCGATTATTGCCTATGGAGACAAGCGGATGCGCTCACTTGGTGCTTTGCCGAAACCGGTGTTAGTCCTTGAAGTTATTGGTATCGCTTTTTTACTGCTTTCATATCTTTCCTTGAATGGTTACGTCGTGTTGCCCGCTCCCATAGGCAGTGCCACTGCGGCCATAGTCATGGTTTTCGTCGGCATTGCGTTGATGATTCCAGCAGCAGCATTTATGGTGTGGGCGATGGCGCAAAATGTGGCACCGCTGCTGACTAAAGGCCAGCTACCCGTCGATAAATCTCTTTCAGAAAAGCCAAAGGATAAACGCAATGACGCCGACCATTGATCTGCTGCGTTCACACCGTTCCATTCGTCGTTTTACCGACGCTCCCATTACAGACGAACAGCGTGCAGCCATTATTGCCAGCGCCCAGGCGGCTTCAAGTTCTAGTTTTTTGCAATGCAGTTCGATTATTCGCATTACCGATAAATCACTGCGTGAACAGCTTGTTGCGCTGACGGGGGGGCAAAAACATGTGGCTCAAGCCGCAGAATTCTGGATATTTTGCGCCGACTTTAACCGCCATTTGCAAATCTGCCCTGAGGCACAGCTCGGTCTGGCTGAGCAATTACTGCTGGGAGTGGTGGATACCGCGCTACTTGCGCAAAACGCTTTTACTGCGGCGGAGTCTCTGGGTTTAGGCGGTGTCTATATCGGCGGTATTCGTAACAGTATCGAGACGGTGACCGAGCTATTAGCTTTGCCAAAACATGTTCTGCCATTGTTTGGTTTGTGTCTGGGTTGGCCTGATGAAGATCACGACATCAAGCCTCGTATGCCTGCTGCGATGGTAGTGCATGAGAATAGTTATAAGCCCGTCGACGCCGAGGTATTGGCGCAGTATGACGAAGAGATGGCGCAGTACTATCTTTCTCGCGGTAGCAATGCTCGCCGTGACACATGGAGTGACCACATTCGTCGCACCATCATTAAAGAAAACCGTCCTTTCATCCTCGATTATTTGCATAAGCAGGGTTGGGCAACGCGCTAGATCATTAAGCGGTGGCTCCCGCCACCGCCAATCAATACATTTTTACTATCAATCACCCGCCTAAACGGTATTGGTGGTGCGTAGTCGCGAGTCGGTATAACAGAGCTAGCCACACTTTCTGTGATTATTTCGACACGATGACAAGGAACACCCGATGCCGATGACGACTCTTGATAACTCCTCGTTTTACGCCGCAGATATTATCCGTTCACGTATTAATGGCCTGGTGCCACGCGTGGCTTTCATTCTGGGATCCGGGCTTGGCGAATTGGCTGAGAAAATCGAACAACCAGTGGTATTCCCATACGACGAATTGCCTGGATTCCCGGTTAGCACGGTACACGGTCATGCTGGCGAATTAGTGGTTGGTACTCTCGCCGGTGTTCCCGTCGCTTGTATGAAAGGGCGGGGTCACTTTTACGAAGGACGTGGCATGTCTGTGATGACCAATGCGATCCGTACCTTCAAATTGCTCGGTTGTGAAATCCTCTTCTCGACTAACGCGGCGGGTTCACTGCGCCCTGAAGTTGGCCCAGGTCAACTGGTTGCGCTTAACGACCACATTAATACCATGCCGGGTACGCCGACCGTTGGCCCTAACGATGACCGTTTCGGTGAGCGTTTCTTCTCTCTGGCGAACGCTTACGACGCTGATTACCGTGGCATTTTGCAGCATGTGGCTAAAGAGCAGGGCTTCCCACTCACTGAAGGGGTATTTGTTTCTTATCCAGGCCCAAACTTTGAAACAGCAGCCGAAATTCGCATGATGCAAATCATTGGCGGTGATGTGGTGGGGATGTCAGTGGTGCCTGAAGTGATCAGTGCTCGCCATTGTGGCCTAAAAGTGGTGGCGGTTTCGGCAATCACTAACTTGGCTGAAGGCCTCGGCAGCGTGCAGCTTTCCCACGCGCAGACTTTGGCGGCGGCAGCACTTTCGCGTCAGAACTTTATCAATCTGATCTGCGGTTTCCTGGGCAAGCTCGCCTGAGGCCATTCCAACACACCGGGTAAAACACATGGCGATTAACTCTATGGCGATAAAACCTCGCTTGAAAATCATGTTGTTTTTGCAGTATTTCATTTGGGGAGCCTGGCTGGTCACGCTGGGTTCATACATGATTAACACCCTCGGGTTCCGGGGCGCTGATGTGGGCATGGTCTACAGTACCAAAGGTATTGCTGCACTGTTAATGCCGGGGATTGTCGGCATTATTGCCGATAAATGGCTGCCTGCGAATCGTGTGTATGCTCTCTGCCACCTGGTGTGTGCGGCAATGTTGGCCTGGGCGGCCAGCATTAACCAGCCGGGGCTGATGTTTTGGGTGATGCTGGGTAATGCGATGGCATTTATGCCAACGATTGCACTGTCGAATACCATCTCTTATGCCAGTCTCGAAAAGGCAGGGCTGGATACCGTCAGCCATTTCCCGCCGATCCGCGTATTTGGCACCATCGGTTTTATTGCCGCGATGTGGACTGTCAGCCTGATGCGCTTCGAGCTCAGTAATCTCCAGTTATATATTGCTGCGGGCGCTTCTCTGGCGCTGGCTTTGTATTCACTGACTTTGCCAACTATTCCAGTGGTAAAGGGCGGCGTATCTCGCACGTGGGTGAGCCGCCTGGGGTTAGATGCGTTTGTGTTGTTCAAAAACCCGCGCATGGCCGTTTTCTTCCTATTTGCCATGTTGTTAGGTGCGGTTTTGCAAATAACCAATACCTTTGGCAATCCGTTCCTGCATGATTTTGCTCGCCAGCCTGAATTTGCCAATAGCTTTGTGGTGCAATATCCATCGATTCTGCTGTCTGTTTCTCAAATGTCCGAAGTGGCGTTTATCCTCACCATCCCATTTTTCCTACGTCGCTTTGGTATCAAACAAGTGATGCTGATGAGTATGGTGGCATGGGTGTTGCGCTTTGCACTTTTTGCCTGGGGCGACCCATCAGCGTTTGGCTTTGTGTTACTGCTGCTCTCGATGGTGGTATACGGTTGTGCCTTCGATTTCTTCAATATTTCCGGTTCGGTCTTTGTGGAACAAGAAGTGGATTCGCGCATTCGCGCCAGTGCTCAAGGGCTGTTCATGACGATGGTTAACGGGATTGGCGCATACGTGGGCGCGATTCTTAGCGGCTACGTGGTGGATTACTTCAGCGTGGACGGTGTGAAAGACTGGACGACCATTTGGCTAGTCTTCGCCGGATATGCGTTGGTGCTGGCGATTATTTTTCACTTTAGTTTCCAGTATCGCCACACGCCTTCGCTTAAGGCTTCGGCACCGCTCGCACATTAAGCGTCGGCTGGATTACAGCGCGTGGCAGGAGTGATAACTTATGGGGCTGCCAGAGCATAGGGAGCCTCATGAGTACTTCACAGCGAACATATCGTACCGATTTAAAACTACTGCGCTATTTTCAGGCGGTAGCGGAAGAGCTGCATTTTGGAAAAGCTGCCGCGCGGCTCAACATGTCGCAACCGCCGCTAAGCTTCCATATCAAAGAATTAGAATCCCAGCTCGGCACCGTTCTGTTTATACGCCATTCCCGTAGCGTCGCCTTGACGTATGCCGGTGAAGTGTTGCTGGAAGAAACCCGGCTGCTGCTCGATAGTGCAAACCAGGCCCTGGCTCGCGTGGAACAAATCGGCCGTGGGGAAGGTGGGCGAATTCATCTGGGCATTGTCGGTACGGCTATTTGGGGTGGTCTGCGTCTGCGGTTACAGCAATTTATCGCCGATTATCCCGCTATCGATATTTTGTTCCGTGAAAAGTCACCAGGTGACCAGCTTGCTTTGATTGACCGTCACGACATTGACGCCGGAATCTGGCGCATGGAAACCAATCCGCCTCCGGGTTTACGCAGCGAAAAACTTCACGACGCTACGTTTTTGGTCGCGTTGCCGGAAAAGCATCCTCTGGCAAAACAATCCGCCATTAATATTGAACAATTGCGCCGTGAAGCCTTTGTCACCATGACGGCAGTGCATTCTGACTGGACTTTTTTGCAGGGTGTTTGCCGCGAGGCTGGGTTTGTCCCACATGTGGTCAGGGAAGCGGTGGAACCGCAAACCGTACTGGCGCTTGTCAGTATTGGAATGGGGTTGACCATCATGGCCGACAGCTATGCGCAAATGAACTGGCCGGGTGTCACTTTCCGCCCACTGGCTCAGGCGATCCCCGCCGATCTTTACGTGGTGTACGATCCGCATCATCTGGCTTCCACGACGCGCCATTTAATTGACGTATTAAAACAATCGCCAGGCACATTGCCCATTCGTTGAAATGTCATGGCAGTGCTATGATAACCCCGCTTTCATTATTGGACTGGAAACGCTGAGGTACAGGGTGAAAATCGCCATTTTATCCCGGGATGGAACGCTTTATTCTTGCAAACGTCTACGTGAGGCGGCCTCTCGCCGTGGTCACGTCGTCGAAATCATCGATCCCCTTTCTTGCTACATGAACATCAATCCGGCGGCCCCCTCAGTGCACTATAAGGGACGTCAGCTTCCTCATTATGATGCGGTGATCCCGCGTATCGGTTCTGCTATTACGTTCTACGGCACCGCCGTGTTACGCCAGTTTGAAATGTTGGGCAGTTATCCGCTCAATGAATCGGTGGCGATCACTCGTGCACGTGACAAACTGCGATCGTTACAGTTGATGGCACGTCAGGGGATTGATTTACCGGTGACAGGTTTTGCCCACTCGCCAGATGACACCAGTGATTTAATCGACATGGTTGGTGGTGCGCCGCTGGTGGTGAAGCTGGTGGAAGGGACGCAAGGAATTGGCGTGGTGCTTGCGGAAACGCGGCAAGCGGCCGAAAGTGTGATCGACGCATTTCGCGGTCTGAATGCTCACATTCTGGTGCAAGAATACATAAAAGAAGCCAAGGGCAGGGATATTCGCTGTCTGGTGGTCGGCAACAAAGTAGTGGCAGCTATCGAACGCCAGGCAAAACCAGGGGATTTCCGCTCCAATTTGCACCGTGGGGGGGTTGCGCATCAGGTTACTATTACAGAGCGTGAACGCGAAATTGCCCTGCATGCTGCTGCAACTTTGGGGTTGGATGTGGCTGGTGTCGATATTTTACGTGCCAAACGCGGCCCGCTGGTGATGGAAGTGAATGCGTCACCGGGTCTTGAAGGTATTGAAAAGACCAGCGGTATCGATATTGCGACCTTAATGATCAAGTGGATTGAGCAACAAGCGCAACCCGGTTATTGCCTGAAAACGGGTGGCTAAATTCCAGCATCGGCACCCATGGGCGCATAATCATAGTATGAAGCGCTGTTTTTGCGTAAGCTATGGCGCGACTTCGAGCCTGTTTAGTCAGGCTCTAAATTACCCCCTTTAAAAGAGGCTACGGCATTTATGGATTCACTCGTTGTCCCTACTCTGGACATCTTACGCCGCTGGCTCGATGAAATCGGCGTGACCATTTTCGAGTGCGATACCTGCCAGGCGCTCCATCTGCCACACATGCAGAATTTTGATGGTGTCTACGATGCGAAAATCGATCTGGTCGATAATATCATCTTGTTTTCAGCCCTGGCTGAGGTAAAACCCTCTGCGTTGCTGCCCCTGGCATCCGATCTCTCGTCTATTAACGCCAGTTCGCTGACGGTGAAAGCCTTTTTGGATATCCAGGACGACAATTTACCTAAACTCGTGGTTTGCCAGTCGTTACAGGCCGAAGTTGGAATTACTCGCGAGCAGTTTGCTGCCTTTGTAAAACAGAGTGAAGAGCAAATCTCGATGGTAATTCTGGAAGCTTGCGCGAACCAGTTGCTCTTTATTTCCGACGAAGAAGAGCAAGACAGCACCGTTATTCAAACCCATTTCCTGCACTAATCGTTCCTTTCCTGACCGCAGCGGCTGCCATGTCCGCTGCTCTCCACATATTTTTATTCTGCTTTATTAACCACAACCAGCATGACTCTCGCCACTATGGCCAATTTGGGGCCATACCATAGATGTTTTATGGTTAAAAAATTGATAAAAGTCACTTTTCTGACTGGGCTATAGTCACTAAGTCTGGCTACAGTTATTCTTGCGGAGCGCTTAAAGCGTGCAATGTCTGCTGGGAAGGCGTCAGCCTTTTTTCACGGCAGTTTGAATAGAGATGCATGATTCTTGCATGTCCCAACGGCGAGAAAAAATGCGTAAAAGCTTGATTGCGTAAATTATGCTCGCGAAAGCGAGAATTGCCCTTTATTCAGAAGGAATAGACTATGTTCGCCCAACGTAAAAAATTGCTATCGGGTATGGTGGCGGGTTTGTTGATGACCGTGTCTGCCACCGCGTTTGCCGCTGAACAGAAGACGCTGCACGTTTATAACTGGTCTGATTATATCGCTCCAGATACGTTGGCAAACTTCACCAAAGAAACCGGTATTAAAGTGGTGTACGACGTCTTCGACTCCAATGAGGTTCTGGAAGGGAAGTTGATGGCGGGCAGCACAGGTTACGATCTCGTCGTGCCTTCTTCGCAATTCCTTGAGCGACAGGCTCAGGCCGGTATTTTCCAGCCACTTGATAAGAGCAAACTGCCGAACTACAAAAACCTCGATCCGGAAATGCTTAAGTTGGTGGCGCATAATGACCACGACAATAAATACGGTATTCCGTACATGATGGTCACTACCGGTATTGGTTATAACGTCGAAAAAGTTAAAGCGGCGTTAGGTAAAGACGCGCCAGTTGATAGCTGGGATCTTATTCTGAAACCAGAAAACCTTGAGAAGCTGAAAAGCTGTGGTGTTTCGTTCCTTGATGCGCCAAGTGAGGTTTATGCTAGCGTGCTGCACTATCTGGGCAAAGATCCTAACAGCACCGATCCAAAAGATTACACCGGTGCGGCGAATGATTTGCTGTTGAAATTACGTCCGTCAATTCGTTACTTCCACTCTTCCCAATATATCAACGATTTAGCCAACGGCGATATTTGCGTCGCGATTGGTTGGTCTGGCGATATTCTGCAGGCAGCTAACCGTGCCAAAGAAGCAAAAAATGGCGTGAATATTGCTTATACCATTCCTAAAGAAGGCGCGATGGTGTACTTCGATATGTTCGCTATGACTAATGACGCGAAAAATAAAGACGAAGCGTACCAGTTCCTGAATTACCTGATGCGCCCGGATGTGGTAGCGAATATCAGTAATCACGTTTATTACGCTAACGCGAATAAAGAGTCTACTCCGCTGTTGAATGCAGAGATCCGTGATAACCCAGGAATTTATCCACCGGCTGACGTGCGTGCCAAGTTGTTCACTCAGGGTGTGCAATCGCCAAAAGTGGACCGCGTGATTACCCGGGCGTGGACTAAAGTTAAAACTGGGAAATAGACCTATTTTTTAGTTGTAGGTCGGTTAAGCGCAGCGTCAACCGACAAAAGGTGGATGGCGCTGTCGCTTATCCACCCTACAACATCTCGAAAGAATTGCCGGAGAGCAACATATTGAACGACGCAACACCTCGTCCACACGCGAAAACTCGCAAAGCGCTCACCCCGCTGCTTGAAGTACGCAACCTCACAAAATCCTTCGACGGGCAACACGCCGTTGATGATGTGAATCTCACTATTTATAAAGGCGAAATTTTTGCGCTGCTCGGGCCGTCCGGCTGCGGTAAATCAACACTTTTACGCATGTTGGCAGGCTTTGAGCAACCGAGTGCAGGGCAGATCGTGCTTGATGGCGTCGATCTGTCGCATGTGCCGCCGTACCAGCGCCCGATCAATATGATGTTCCAGTCGTATGCGCTTTTCCCGCATATGACGGTGGAGCAGAACATTGCGTTTGGCCTCAAGCAAGACAAGTTGCCGAAAAATGAAATTACGCAGCGGGTGCAGGAAATGCTGACGCTGGTGCATATGCAAGAGTTTGCCAAACGTAAACCGCATCAGCTTTCTGGTGGGCAACGCCAGCGTGTCGCGTTGGCCAGGAGCCTGGCGAAACGGCCAAAACTGTTACTGCTTGATGAGCCAATGGGGGCGCTGGATAAGAAATTACGCGACCGCATGCAGCTTGAAGTGGTCGATATTCTTGAGCGTGTCGGCGCAACTTGCGTGATGGTGACACATGACCAGGAAGAAGCGATGACCATGGCGGGGCGTATCGCCATCATGAATCGCGGTAAATTCGAGCAAATCGGTGAACCGGAAGAAGTGTACGAATATCCGACGACACGCTACAGCGCTGAATTTATCGGCTCGGTGAATGTCTTTGAAGGCTTGCTGAAAGAACGCCAGGAAGACGGATTGGTGATTGACAGCCCAGGGCTTGTCCATCCACTCAAAGTTGATGCTGATATTTCCGTGGTCGATGGCGTGCCGGTGTATGTCGCGTTGCGTCCGGAAAAAGTGATGTTGTGTGAAGAACCTCCTGCTGACGGCTACAACTTTGCAGTCGGCGAAGTAGTGCATATCGCCTATCTTGGCGACCTGTCTATTTATCATGTTCGCCTGAAAAGCGGCCAGATGATCAGTGCACAGTTGCAGAACGAACATCGTAATCGTAAAGGAATGCCAACATGGGGCGACGAAGTGCGTCTGTGTTGGGATGCTGAAAGTTGTGTGGTTCTGACAGTTTAAGGGGGCGAAATGAGCACGATGACTGAACGCCCGGCTGAGCCACCGGCAAGCGGTTTCAAATTGTGGCTGGCTAAAATGCAAATGCGCCATGGCCGCAAACTGGTGATTGCATTACCGTATTTGTGGCTGATTCTGCTATTCATGCTGCCATTCTTGATTGTCTTCAAGATAAGCTTTGCTGAAATAGCGCGTTCGATTCCGCCGTATACCGATTTGATCACCTGGGCTGACGATCAGATTACCTTCGCGCTGAATCTGGCGAACTATCTCCAGTTAACCGATGATCCGCTATATGCGGAAGCCTATTTACAGTCGTTGCAAGTGGCTGGGGTGTCCACCATTTTCTGTCTGCTGTTAGGTTACCCATTGGCATGGGCGGTGGCGCACAGCAAATCATCGACGCGTAATATTCTGTTGTTGTTGGTCATTTTGCCATCGTGGACATCGTTCTTGATCCGCGTGTATGCGTGGATGGGGATCCTGAAAAATAACGGCGTGCTCAATAACGTACTGATGTGGCTGGGCGTTATCGACCAACCATTGGTGATTCTGCATACCAATCTTGCGGTGTATATCGGTATCGTTTATGCCTACTTGCCATTTATGGTGCTGCCGATTTACACCGCACTGACGCGGCTAGATTACTCGCTCGTTGAAGCCTCCTTAGATTTGGGCGCGCGTCCGCTGAAAACCTTCTTTAGCGTAATCGTGCCGCTGACTAAAGGCGGCATTATTGCCGGTTCGATGCTGGTATTTATCCCGGCAGTGGGCGAGTTTGTTATCCCTGAACTGCTTGGCGGGCCTGATAGCATTATGATTGGCCGCGTATTGTGGCAAGAATTCTTTAATAACCGCGACTGGCCGGTGGCATCAGCGGTGGCGATAACCATGCTTATCTTGCTGATTGTGCCGATTATGTGGTTCTACAAATACCAGAACAAAACTGCGGGGGACCACGCATGAACAACCTACCGGTAGTGCGCTCACCGTGGCGCATTTTGATTTTGGTGATCGGCTTCACCTTCCTCTACGCGCCAATGTTAATGCTGGTGGTGTACTCCTTTAACAGCTCCAGGCTGGTAACAGTCTGGGCGGGATGGTCGACGCGCTGGTATGTCGAGCTGTTCCATGACTCAGCAATGATGAGTGCCGTGGGGCTGAGCCTGACCATTGCAGCCGCAGCCGCTACGGCTGCGGTGATCCTTGGGACTATCGCCGCAGTGGTGATGGTGCGCTTTGGCAAGTTTCGTGGCTCCACGGGCTTTGCCTTTATGCTCACCGCGCCGCTGGTTATGCCGGACGTCATCACCGGCCTTTCGTTGTTGTTGCTGTTTGTGGCATTAGGGCACGCCATTGGCTGGCCGAATGACCGCGGCATGCTGACTATTTGGTTGGCACACGTCACGTTCTGTACCGCCTATGTTTCTGTGGTAATTAGTTCCCGTTTGCGGGAACTGGACCACTCAATTGAAGAAGCTGCCATGGACCTGGGCGCGACACCGCTGAAGGTTTTCTTCGTGATCACCGTTCCGATGATCGCTCCGGCGATTGTTTCTGGCTGGCTGTTGGCATTTACCTTATCGCTTGATGATTTGGTGATTGCGAGCTTTGTTTCCGGCCCAGGTGCGACAACCTTGCCGATGCTGGTATTCTCAAGCGTCAGAATGGGGGTTAACCCGGAAATCAACGCGCTGGCATCCATCATTTTGGGCGTTGTTGGTTTTATTGGGTTAATCGCCTGGTGGCTGATGTCGCGAGCAGAAAAGCAGCGTCTGCGCGACATCCAACGTGCAAGGCGTAGCTGAAAGTCTTAAAATCTGATAAAACCCACAGTGCCGCGGAAGACGCGGCACTGTATCGTATGGAACACGAGGTTTGCGGAAATTTTCAGGAAACGAACTCAAACACAGGCAAAATTGAACGCTCCCACATTAGTGCTGGTGGCGGCCATTGCTATTCTAACGACACGCATCCTCGATCTGATGTTGGTTTTCAACTTGCTCGGGGTCAGTGGCGCGCTTGATTTTATTCACCGCAGCGTGCAAACCTGGAGCCTGACGCTGATTTTCCTCGCCAGCCTGGTGATGCTGTGTGTCGAATTACGCTGTGCATTTGTCATTATGAAAGGGCGTAATTGGGGACGCTGGGTATTTCTTGCCACACAGGTTATTTCCGTTAGCTATTTATGGGCGGCGTCACTCGGTTGGGGCTATCCCGAGTTGTTTAGCATTCCAGGTGAGTCAAAACGAGAGATTTTACGTTCACTAATGACGCAAAAACTGCCCGACATTTTGGTGCTATTCTTGTTATTTATCCCTTCGCGAAGTCGGCTTTTTTTCAAACTTCAATGACTGCGTAGTGTTACAATCTGCGTCCAAATTCTTTAGGGCTTAATTATGTACTGCGCGCTATATCAGGCTAATCGTTGCCGTTCTTGTACGTGGATAGAACAGCCGATTTCCGAGCAACTCACCGCCAAAATGAATGAGCTTCAGCAATTGCTGGAGGGTATTGCGGTGAAAAAGTGGTGTGCACCAGTCAGCGGCCCTGAGCACGCATTCCGCAATAAAGCCAAAATGGTGGTCAGCGGTAGCGTAGAAAAACCGTTGCTGGGAATGCTCCATCGCGACGGTACATCTGAAGACTTGACCGAATGCCCGCTTTATCCGGCTTCATTCCAGGCTGTGTTTACCGCACTTAAACCGTTTATCGCGCGTGCGGGGCTGACGCCGTATAACGTGGCGCGTAAACGCGGTGAACTGAAGTATCTGCTTATCACTGAAAGCCAGCTAGACGGTGGCATGATGCTGCGTTTTGTACTGCGAAGCGATGCCAAACTAGAACAGTTACGCGCCGCATTACCCTGGTTGCAACAACAGCTCCCACAATTAAAGGTTATCTCCGCCAATATTCAGCCAGTGCATATGGCGATTATGGAAGGCGAGCAGGAAATCCCGTTAACCGAACAGCAGGCACTGGAAGAGCAGTTTAACGGTGTGCCACTGTATATCCGCCCGCAAAGTTTCTTCCAGACAAACCCGACGGTCGCGGCATCTTTGTATGCCACGGCACGCGAATGGGTACACGGGTTGCCAGTCAAACATATGTGGGATTTGTTCTGCGGGGTAGGTGGGTTTGGCCTGCATTGCGCAACGCCGGAGATGAAACTGACCGGAATTGAAATTTCCCCTGAGGCTATTGCCTGTGCACGTCAGTCGGCGGAAAAACTAGGATTAACCGATATTCACTTCCAGGCGCTGGATTCAACGAAATTTGCCACTGAACAGCAAGATGTTCCTGACCTGGTATTAGTGAATCCGCCACGGCGTGGCATTGGCCAGGCGTTGTGTTATTTCCTTAATAACATGGCCCCGCAATACATTATCTATTCAAGCTGCAATGCGCAGACGATGGCGCGGGATATAGCGTCGCTGGCGGGATATCGGGTAGAACGCGTGCAATTGTTCGATATGTTCCCGCACACCGCACATTACGAGGTGTTAGCGCTGCTGGTGCGCGGGTAGTTTTCCCCTCACCCTAACCCTCTCCCACAAGGCGAGGGGACTGGCTGGTTTCTCCCTCTCCGGTGGGATGTCTCTTATACACAACTCACCCTGGCAATTTTGTCAGGGTAAGATCTGTTAGCCTCGCAGGTTTTCCGTTCACCCGTGCGTTCAGTTATCTCTGTAATTCCCGCAAACGGTGCGACTGAAGCCGGGAACAAGGTCAAAACCGGTCTGGCTTTTGACTTTGACCTTGAATTTCGGGTCCGGCTTAAATCGCCTCCATTTTGACTCCAGGTGGCAGGGTCCAGCCGTCGGGAACGGCTGGAGGGCGCGATCGTCTGGAACGAATCGCAACCGACCCTGACACGGAGGCAAAATGGAGGTTTACCGCTTGCGGCGATTTATTTGCCGGGAGTCAGGGTTCTTAGGGTGGCGACGGTGGCCACCCTAAGACGTTCACCGGTTCAGTCGCGACATAAACACGCTGTCGCCTGGTGAACGGAACCTTCTCCGGCTTGGCAGGAACCGTCCCTCAAAGTTGTGTATAAGAGACAGCTCCTGTGGGAGAGGGCAGGGTGAGGGCAATAATTACTGCGGGAACCACTGCTCACTAATCTTCTGATACGTCCCGTCAGCTTTAATTGCCGCCAGTGCCGTATTCAGTTTAGTTAACAGCGCCTGGTTATCCGGACGCACCGCAATACCCAGCCCAGTACCGAAGTATTCTGCGTCGGTCACATGCTCACCGACGGTGCCTAGCTGCGGGTTAGTTTTCAGCCACTCATTTACCACTGCTGTGTCACCAAACACCCCATCAATACGGCCATTCTTCAGGTCGATAATCGCATTCTGGTAGCTATCGTAAGAAACCGTTTTAATTTCAGGATGTTTTTCCTGGAGATATTTCTGGTGTGTGGTGCCATTTTCCATCCCGATACGTTTGCCTTTCAGTTCGTCAAAAGATTTAAACGCACCTTTTTTGGCAATCACAACCGCCGAGTTGGCGTAGTACGGCGTGGTGAAGGAAACTTGTTTGCTACGCTCAGGCGTAATGTCCATGCCTGAAATCACCGCGTCATATTTGCGGAATTTAAGCGACGGGATCAGGCTGTCAAACGCGTGGTTTGTGAATGTGCATTCAGCCTGCATTTGTTTGCATAAAGCTTTCGCCAAATCGATATCAAAACCGACAATCTGATTGTTGGCATCAAGCGATTCAAATGGCGGATAAGTGGCCGAAGAGCCAAAGTTGATTTTATCTGCTGCGGCCACGCTAAATGCGGCTGTAGCGAACATAGCGGCCAAAATAAACTTCTTCATGTGTGTTGCTCCCGTCTGTCGTGTTTTATTGTTTTCACCGTTTCCCGGCGTCAAAAAATCATGCCAGTAAATGAATTTATATGCAAATAAAACGTATAATTATATTTATATGGGTGCAAAAAAGGCGGGGAGTCCCCGCCTTTATGATTCATTAACGATCTCTTAGTTACGGCGTTCGAACGCCAATGCGCGGCGCTCTATCACTCGCATTAGCAGCGTCAGTAATCCGTTAACGACCAGATAAACCAGACCAGCAGCCCCGAATACCATCACATCGTAAGTGCGTCCGTACAGCAGTTGCCCGTGCCCCATCACTTCCATTAGCGTAATGGTGTACGCCAGAGAAGTACTTTTAAACACTAAAACCACTTCGTTCGAGTAAGAAGAAAGTGCGCGTTTAAATGCATAAGGCAGCAAAATCGCCAGGGTGTCTTTCTTGCTCATACCCAAAGCACCGCATGACTGCCACTGCCCATCAGGGATAGCGCGGATCGCACCGTAAAATAGTTGTGTTGTATAGGCTGCACTGTTCAACGACAGCGCAATCAATGCGCACAACCACGGTTCAGAAAGCAGGTGCCACAAAACTGGGTAATTCTGAATCGCCGGAAATTGACCTGGGCCGTAGTAAATCAGGAAGATTTGCACCAGCAAAGGCGTACCGGTAAACAGAGTAATGTAGACACGCACAAAGTGAACCAGCACTGGTGTTTTCAGCGTCAGAACGATGGTGAAAAACAGCGATAAAATCAGTGCGACGACAATCGATGCCACGGTGAGAGTCAGGCTGGTGTGCAGGCCTTTAAACAATTCTGGTAAATACTCAAGCATCAGCCAGGCCTCCGTTCAAAACGTGTCGCTCGCTGGTCAATACGCTTGAGAACGTACTGGCTAATGAGTGTGATCACGAGGTAGATGGCTGCCGCTACTACATACCAGGTAAATGGCTCCTGAGTACGGGTGGCGATGCTTTTAGTTTGTAGCATCAAATCATTAACGCTAATCAGCGAAACCAGTGCGGTATCTTTCAGTAAAACTAACCACTGATTACCTAAACCCGGTAACGCATGACGCCACATTTGCGGCATCACCAGACGGAAGAAAATTGCAGCTTTCGACAGACCTAAAGCCTGACCGGATTCCCATTGCCCAATTGGCACGGCTTTGAGTGCACCACGCAAAGTCTGCGAAGCATAAGCCGAATAGAGCAGGGAAAGCGCAATCACGCCGCACAAGAACGGGCTGACATCGAAATTCTCAATTTGTAATTGGATGGGGATTTGTACAAAACCGAGGTTGAGGACAAAACCATCCGAGAGGATCAGCAGTAGCTGTGAGGAGCCGAAATAAATAAACAGCACCACCAGAATTTCAGGCAGGCCGCGCAGCACCGTTACCAGAGCTGAACCCAGCCAGGCAATTGGGCGCCATTTCGCAGACTCCCATACGGCGAAAACCATCGCCAGAGCCAGGCCGATTGCCAGCGCACAAACGGCAAGGCCGACGGTCATCCCGGCGGCGCTCGCTAAAGGAAACATTTCGTTCATTCAGATTACTTCTGGAACCATTTTTCGTAGATGGTCTGATAAGTCCCATCTTTCTTCACTTTTTCCAGCGCCGTGTTGAACTTAGCCTGTAAATCAGTGTTGCCCTGACGAACCGCGATGCCCAGACCGGTACCGAAGTAACCTTTGTCTGTTACTTTATCGCCAATAGCGGCCAGTTTTGGTTCAGCTTTCAGCCATTCGGTCACGACAGCTGTGTCACCAAATACCGCGTCGATACGGCCATTTTGCAGATCCAGTTTCGCGTTCTGGTAGCTATCGTAAGGAACGGTAGTGATTTCCGGATGTTTATCCATGATGAATTTCTGGTGCGTGGTGCCGTTCTGTACGCCAACTTTCTTGCCTTTCAGCGCCGCAATATCAGCAACTTTGCTTTTCTGGCCGATAAACAATGCAGAGTTATCGTAGTAAGGGGTGCTGAACAGAACTTGTTTTTCACGCTCTGGAGTGATGTCCATACCGGCCATAACCGCGTCGATACGACGGAATTTCAGGCTTGGGATCAGGCTGTCAAAAGACTGGTTTGAGAAAGTGCAGGTTGCATCAATTTCTTTACACAGTGCGTTTGCTAAATCGACATCAAAACCAACGATTTTATTGCTGGCATCCATAGATTCAAACGGAGGGTAAGACGCTTCCGTAGCAAAACGAATCGTTTGTGCAGCCGTCGCGGAAAGGCTCAGGCTGGCTAATAATGTGGCAAGCAGAACTTTTTTCATGGTTATTTTCCCGGATACATCAGTGTGACAGATAGAATTTAAACGCTTCGGTCTGTGGTTTTGCGAAACAACTCGCATCACCTTGTTCAACGATGTGGCCATTTTCCATGTAAACCACGCGGCTTGCGGTTTTACGCGCAACTTCCACTTCGTGGGTCACGATGACCTGAGTGATGTTGGTTTCAGCCAACTCACGAATAATGCTGACGATTTGTGCGGTGATTTCTGGGTCCAGCGCTGCGGTTGGTTCATCAAACAGCAGAATCTGTGGTTCCATCATCAATGCTCGGGCAATCGCGACACGCTGCTGCTGGCCACCGGAAAGGTGGAGAGGATAGCGGTCCATGTAAGGTTTCAGGCGTAAACGCTCAAGCAGTTTATCTGCACGAAGGCGGGCTTCATCTTTGCTGATCCCAAGGACGCGGCAAGGCGCTTCCATCAGGTTTTGCAGCACAGTGAGGTGAGGCCAAAGATTGTATTGCTGGAACACCATGCCCACATTGCGACGTAACTCACGAATGGCTTTATCGCCAGGCGCTTTTGTAAAGTCGAAATGGTTGTCTGCAATGGTGAGTTGCCCGGAGCGCGGCATCTCAAGCAGGTTGAGTACGCGCAAAAGCGAGCTTTTGCCTGCGCCGCTTGGACCAAGCAGCACCAGCGTTTCGCCCTGTGGGCAACTAAGGGTGATATCGAACAGCGCTTGATGTGCGCCGTAAAAACAATTAATGCCGTTTAGTTGAATACTCATGCGCATAACTTGAATAGCAATTGAAGCCGCAAAGGGTACCTTTAACAGAATAGTTATGCAATCTTTGTGCGTTAAAACCTAAAAATAACTACTCCCACGCCTTAAAGGTAGCACAATATAGCGGGGCGGGAGGGGGGCAAGAATAAATGTCGGAGTTATCAGAAAATTCCAGACTATTTACATGGGTTACCTTACCTCTCCCGCAGGGAAAATTACTCGGTTTCTATTGCCTGACGCAGGCTGCCAGAAGGCGCATGGCTGTTTATCCCGAGATAACGCACGTCATCGACCGCCCAGCACTGGCCTGCACGAATCATCAGCACCTCATCTTGCCAGCTTTGACTGCCTTTTGTGAGGTCCACTCGTAGCGGGATATTGCGCGCATCGGTGTTAGGAATAGTTGACGAAGAAGCCACTGTTGCACTGTCTGCGCCATCTGCGTTGCTGGTAAACATGTTGCTGCGCATAAACTCATTTTGTGCATTTGGCGAAGCGCTGGCTTTTTGCATTTGTGCAGCAAGGTCATCACTCAGATACGGACGCAAGCCGGTAATGGCGCTGCTGCCCTGAGTTTTATGGCTTATTTGATAGTCGTAAAATTTCTGTGCCACGCTATCCGGGCCACCTTCAATACAAGGGCCGTTGCGGGTACCAATATCTTTAAACGCGGGTGTTACGGGGGTAGTACAGGCCGTGAGGAACATCGCGCACGGAAGAAGAACCAAAACTGAGCTGCGCATTTTTATTTCCTTATTTTCTCAGGAGGACTAACTTAGCATAGCGTATCGCTGTCAAAATGCGTGGCAGGTTCTACGCTAAGATATTGATCCAAAGAGAGGAGAAGCTTATGCAGTTTACAACGACCCCTACGCTCGAAGGGCAGAGCATCACAGAGTATTGTGGCGTGGTGACAGGGGAGGCGATTCTGGGCGCCAATATTTTTCGCGACTTTTTCGCTGGAGTCCGCGATATCGTCGGTGGCCGTTCCGGTGCATACGAAAAAGAGTTGCGTAAAGCGCGTGAAATCGCGTTTAGAGAATTGCAGGAACAAGCAGAAAGTTTGGGCGCTAATGCCGTGGTCGGTATCGATATTGACTACGAAACCGTGGGAAAAGAAGGGAGCATGCTGATGGTGAGCGTCACCGGTACTGCGGTGAAAACGCAACGATGAAAGGCCGTCTAGCCACATTTTTAATCGCGATTTTGCTGGCGGGGTGTGCCAGCAAACCTCAAGTTGCCGATAAAACCGTTGTTGATAAAGGCGATTTTAAAGTCGACACCAGCCACACTGCGCGGGCAGCTTATCCACGTGTGAAAGTGTTGGTTATTCACTACACCGCCGATGATTTTGCCGGTTCGTTATCCACGTTGACTGACCAAAATGTCAGTTCTCACTACTTGATACCCGATACGCCACCGACATCCGGCGGCAAACCGGTTATCTGGCAACTGGTGCCTGAAAGTGAACTGGCGTGGCATGCCGGGGTAAGTTTCTGGCGTGGTGCCACCCGCATTAATGACACCTCGATTGGTATTGAACTGGAGAATAAAGGTTTCACGCGCCAGGGCCGCGCAAAGCAGTTCTATCCGTTCAATGCGCCGCAGATCTCGGTGCTGGAGAAACTGGCGAAAGTGATTATCGCTCGCTATCAAATCCAGCCGCAAAACGTGGTCGCACATGCGGATATTGCCCCGCAGCGTAAAGTTGATCCTGGCCCGTTATTCCCGTGGCAGCAACTGGCACAGCAGGGTGTGGGTGCCTGGCCGGATGCTAACAGAGTTGCCTTTTATCTGAATGGCCGTGGTCCGTACCAACCGGTGGATAAACGAGGTTTGCTTGATTTGCTATCGCGTTATGGTTATCAGGTGACGCCTGAAATGACGTCGGAGCAGCAAAAGAGAGTGATTCAGGCTTTCCAGATGCACTTCCGTCCAAAAGAATATTCTGGCCAGCCGGATGCGCAAACGGAGGCAATTGCAGAAGCGTTACTTGAGAAGTACGGGCAGGGGTAAACCTGCCTTTCTACCACTTGAATTAGCGAGTCTAATTACCGATGCAAAAGTTTTCGCAGCGGTAATTTATTTTTTCCTCATTCTCACAATTGTACTCAGATATAGCGGCAGAATAATTATCTGCATTTTTCTGGAAAGCCTGAACTCACCTATAAACGTCATTAGAGCGGTTCTTAACTTCAACTGTTCTTTAACGGGGAGTTTTGAGTTTTTATTTTTTATAATGGTATATTTTATAAAATTGAAAACGCGTTGAACAGTAGGGAATAAAATCTCTAATGTATCAGGTTTGTCTTGCGCCATTTTTGCAAGGGCGCAGACAACATATACTAAATCTAAAAGATCTTTTTGTCTGAAGGTTTGTGTAATGCTTTTTTTATGGAAACGATACCAGATGAGGGATTTGCTAATACCATAAATACATTTACTGTTTAAATATAGAGCAGGGATAGTACTCATGTCTTCATATAGTCTTCCAGTCGGGAACTCCACGTTGTTATCCAAAAACAGCGAGGTTTTGTAAACCCTGGCCCATGGATACCACTTACAACGCTGAAATGCTGGCTTGAGCTGATTGATTGAACATATCTGATTTTTCCTGGTAAAAACTGCACAGTCGATATGCTCGACAATATTGCTGGTTTCATGCTCAAACTGCTCTGCATTAAACTCAATAATATCAACTGTAGAATCGTTGAGGACGGGTAAAATCTCTGACCAGAAGTCACTATGGTAAAAATCATCTGAGTCTAACAGGGATATGTATTTGCCTTGCGCTACATGTATCCCTTTATTTCTTGATGCAGAAAGTCCCGCATTTTCCTGGGTTATAACTTTAATGTTTTTACCAGGATATTGTTGAACAGTGTCTGTAATGATATCCAGACTATTATCTGTAGAACCGTCGTTTATCACGATGACTTCAATGTTTTCATCAATAAACGGTAGGACAGAAAGCAAGCATTCGGAAATATACTCAGATGAGTTATAGCATGGAATTATAATGCTTAGTGTTATGCGACTACAATCCATGCTAAATCCTTAAATCAATTTTCTTTGATATTACTTATTTTTTTGATATTTGACCGTGATCGCGTAACCACAGCGCGGTACGCCGAATGCCTTCATCTAACGTCACAATCGGCTGATAACCCAATTCTGTTTCTGCACGTGTGGTATCCAGCGTTAAATCAAAATTAAGTTTCGATACACCATAATGCGTTAGTGCAGGTTCCTTGGCGGATTTGTCGCCAAAACGCTCCATGCTGCGAGCGATAATATCCAGCATTGGATACGGAACAGAGCGAATGCGGCACTTAATCTCTAAGTCATCAATCAGCTTTTGCACGATAACGCGCAACGGGCGAGCTTCCATATTGGTGATGTTATACGCGCGCCCCGAGGGTAACGATTCGCAACGCTGAGAGGCGAGCCACATCGCATGCACCGCATTCTCAAGATAAGTCATATCCACCATCGCATCGCCGCCGCGTGGCAACAAAACGCTGCCGTAGTGGCGCATCATATGCACCAGGCGTGGGAAAAAGACTTTGTCATGCGGGCCAAACAAACTTTGTGGGCGCAAAATGGTGAAGCGTGTGTGCGGGTTTGATTGCGCTAACAGCTGAATCACTTCTTCACTGGCGGCTTTACTGCGGGCAAATTCGTTAGCAAAGCGGACAGGGCGAAATTCTTCGCTGATATTGCGATGGTGGTGGTAATCAAAGTAGAGCGACGGCGAGGAAATATGCACGAAGTTACGTACACCCCAGGCAACGGCCCATTCACCTAAGCGACGAGTGGCACGGACGTTAGCCAGATCGAACGCTTGCTGAGTCCCCCACGGTGAGGTGAAGCTCGAGCAATGCCAAAGCGTATCGACATCAGCCAGCATTACCTTGGCCTGCGAGGAAACCAATTCGGTAAGGTCAGCGTGAATAAACTCTGCACCCATTTTTTCCAGCAGTTTACCCATGGCTTCATTGCGCCCGGTAGCCCGAACGCTGATGCCTTTAGCGCAAAGAAACTCGACCGCGTTTCGGCCTAAGCCGCTGGTGGCGCCCGTTACCAGTACCTTCATGTCAACCAACTCATGATAATTGAGATTTACGCTGCGCATTTTTCCGTGAAATGGCAGCGCTTGCAATGGGAATACCAAAGATTAGGAGAACTTAACGGACTTTATGTGACAATTGTTCGGAAAGTTGACAAATCCGTCTGGCCATACCACGGAAAATAAACAGATGCGCGGGGATCATCACCAACCAGTAGAACAAACCGGCTGTTCCGTGCGGATGCCACCATGCGCGCACATCAAGCGAACGATGCTTGCCGTGGTCGCGTAAGGTGAATGAAAGCCTCCCAAGCCCTGGCGCTTTCATCCCAAATAACAGCGTCAGCTCTTTTTGCGGCTCAACAATAATCACTTTCCAGCTATCAACTTGATCACCGACTTCGAGCATGTCGCGTGGCGGACGGCCTTTTGCCAGTTTATGCCCGACTAACAAATCCATGTAGCCGCGGGTTTTCCACAGAATATTGCCGAAGAAATAACCCTCTTTGCCGCCAATCTGATTCACTACTTGCCATAAATCTGCCAGTTCAGCCGTGGTATTTAGCGTACAACCTGCTTGCTTCGGGAAGTAGCCATACTCGGGACGCCAGCGGGCAAAGGCCTGTGCGTCGTATCCCCAGTCTTGTGAATTCGCGAGTTTATTTTCGTCTTCAAGCGTGATGCGCACTGCATCATCAAAATTCAGGAGTTGTTGCGGGATCAACGCGCGTAATTCGCGATCGTCCGCCAGAAGATCGTGTTTTAACCCCTGGATCAGCGCCTTGGCAATGGTCGGCGGCACGGAGGTGATCATGTTCAGGAACCACACTGAGATCCAACTGGTCGGCAGTGGAATCGGGATCAACGGGCGGCGTTTGCCGCTAATCGCCATAAAGCGCTCGAATTGTTGTTGGTAGCTCAATACTTCAGGGCCAGCGGCTTCAAAGACACGGTTTTCCTGTGAAGGATGCTTCAGTAGTTCGACTAAATAATGCAGTAAATTCTCAAGAGCGATAGGCGTAGTACGTGAGCGAACCCAGCGTGGCGGAGTGAGCACCGGTAGGTTGTAAACCATATCGCGCATCACTTCAAAAGCGGCGGAACCCGCGCCGACAATGATCCCCGCACGGACTTCAGTTACCGGTACGCCAGCATCACGTAAAATATCGGCGGTAAGCTGGCGAGCACGCAGGTGCTCAGAATCACCATCACCTTCCGGAGCTTGCAGCGAGCTGAGAAATATCAGCTGTTTTACCGGATGCGCGCGCAGTGCATCGCGCAAGTTGAGCGCTGTCTGGCGTTCATGGGCCACGAAATCCGCTCCGTCACCCATGCTATGCACCAGATAATAGAGCGTATCGACATCTTCCAGCAGCGCGGGGAGGGTCTCCGGCCATTGCAAATCGACATGGCGGCAGACGACCGAATCCCAGGGTTGTTTTTCCAGCCACTCAACCCGCCTTGCGGCGGCGGTAACATGATGCCCTGCCAGGGCAAGTTGCGGCACCAAATGCTGCCCTATATAGCCGCTTGCGCCGAGCACCAGAATATTTTGTGGCTGTGTCATCGTCCCTGAACCCTCACTTAGCGCTGTAAAAATGCCTGCCAGTGGGCAACCACTTCAGCCAGTTGTTGGCGATTCACATCAAGGTGCACGACCAGACGAGTGATTGGCCCTGCGCTCATCAGAACACCGCGTTCTTTCATGAACTTGCCAAGGCTTTCAGCCTGCTCAACCGGAACACGCGCAAACACCATATTGGTGTCCTGACGGGTCACATCGACGCCAATTTCACGTAATTCACCCGCCAGCCAGTGCGCGTTGTCGTGGTCTTCTTTCAGGCGCTGCACGTTATTCTCAAGAGCGTACAAACCTGCGGCTGCCAGAATACCGGCCTGACGCATACCGCCGCCGACCATTTTGCGCCAGCGCGTCGCACGTTTGATGTATTCGTGGCTGCCGACTAACAAAGAACCAACCGGCGTGGCGAGGCCTTTTGAGAGGCAAATCGTGAAGGTGTCGCAGTAGCGCACCACTTCTTCCAGCGTGCAGCCATATTCCACCACGGCGTTAAAGATACGCGCGCCGTCAACGTGCAAAGCCAGATTATGGTTGCGGCTAAATTCCCAGGCCTGCTTCAGATACTCACGCGGCAGAACTTTGCCGTTATGGGTATTTTCGAGGCTGAGCAGTTTGGTGCGCGCAAAGTGGATATCGTCTGGTTTAATCTTCGCGGCGACTTTATCAAGCGGCAGTGAACCATCTGGATTAGCATCAATAGGCTGCGGCTGAATACTGCCTAACACCGCAGCGCCACCGGCTTCGTAGAGGTAATTGTGCGCCAGTTGCCCAACAATATACTCTTCGCCACGTTCGCAATGGCTCAACAGCGCCACCAGGTTTGCCTGGGTGCCGGTTGGCAGAAATAGCGCCGCTTCTTTGCCGCTAAGTTTGGCGGCGTAATCTTGTAGTTCGTTGACCGTAGGGTCATCACCATAAACGTCATCGCCCGTTGGGGCTGCCATCATACGTTTGAGCATTTCTTCGCTCGGGCGGGTTACGGTGTCGCTGCGCAAGTCAATCACGGTCGATCCTTATTATTATCCTCAATTAAAGGAATGTTTTACCGGAACCAGTTGGTTTTCGCCAGTTCGATAACTTCATCACCGCGTCCGCTGATAATCGCACGCAGCATGTAAAGGCTGAATCCTTTGGCCTGCTCAAGCTTGATTTGCGGTGGGATCGCCAGCTCCTCTTTCGCCACTACCACGTCCACCAGAACGGGGCCGTCAATGCTAAAAGCACGCTGCAACGCGTTATCCAGCTCCTCGGCTTTTTCAACCCGAATACCCGTGATTCCGCAGGCGTTGGCGATATTGGCAAAATTAGTGGCATGCAGCTCGGTTCCGTCAGTCAGATAGCCGCCTGCTTTCATTTCCATCGCCACAAAACCCAGCACGCTGTTGTTAAACACCACAATTTTGATCGGCAACTTCATTTGCACGACCGAGAGAAAATCGCCCATCAACATGCTGAAACCGCCGTCGCCACACATCGCGACAACCTGTCGGTTTGGTGCAGTGGCTTTTGCGCCAAGCGCTTGCGGCATGGCGTTGGCCATTGAACCGTGAGTGAAAGAACCTAACAGGCGGCGTTGGCCGTTCATTTTCAGATAGCGCGCAGCCCAGACCGTTGGCGTGCCAACATCACAAGTAAAAATGGCGTCTTCGTCGGCAAAGTGGCTGATTTGCTGGGCGACATATTGCGGATGGATAACGTTGCCATCGCCAGCTTGTGCCAGTTCATCGAGGCTTTCACGGGCTTCGCGATAGTTATCCAGCGCTTTATCGAGGAAGCTGCGGTCGGTTTTTTCTTCCAGAAGTGGAAGCAGTGCCGCAAGCGTCGCTTTAACATCGCCAATTAACGCCATGTCCACTTTACTGTGAGCGCCGATACTGCCAGGGTTGATGTCTATTTGAATAATTTTCGCGTCCGTCGGGTAGAACGCGCGATACGGGAATTGGGTGCCAAGCAAGATCAGCGTGTCGGCATTCATCATGGTATGGAACCCGGACGAGAAGCCGATTAAGCCGGTCATACCGACATCATAAGGGTTGTCATACTCAACATGCTCCTTGCCGCGTAGCGCGTGAACAATCGGCGCTTTAAGGGTGGCGGCAAACTGCACTAATTCTTCATGCGCACCGGCACAACCGCTACCGCACATCAGAGCGATGTTGTCGTTATAGCGCAGTAATTGAGCAAGCTTTTTAAGCTCTTCGTGTGCCGGAATGACGACCGGTTGTGGCGCGGAATACCAGTGCGTGCTGGCGGTTTCTGGCGCGGGTTTTAACGCCACGTCGCCCGGTAAAACTATGACTGACACGCCACGATTAAGCACCGCTTTGCGCATCGCAATCGCCAGTACCTGGGGAATTTGTTCCGGGGATGACACCAGCTCGCAATAGTGGCTGCATTCGCGGAACAACTCTTCGGGATGGGTTTCCTGGAAATAACCGCTGCCAATTTCACTCGACGGAATATGTGCGGCAATCGCCAGCACTGGAACGCGGTTGCGGTGGCAGTCAAACAGGCCATTGATTAAATGCAAGTTACCAGGCCCGCACGAACCAGCACAAACCGCCAGTTCGCCGGAAAGATGCGCTTCCGCGCCTGCGGCAAACGCCGCGACTTCTTCATGGCGGGTGGGCATCCACTGGATAGTGCCCATGCGGTTCAGGCTGTCACTCAGGCCATTGAGGGAATCGCCAGTGACACCCCAGATACGTTTAACACCTGCGCTTTCGAGAGTTTTTGCCAGATAAGCGGCTACTGTCTGTTTCATTACTGCTCCTTGTCACGATTCAGTTAACGTAAACAAGCTTAGTCAAGGAAACAGAAGATACGGAGCAGAAAGTGCCACTCAAAATCAGAGTGGCACTAGTGGGTTCAAGCGAGAACTAAATCACCTTGCGGATGGCAACAGCAGGCCAGCACATAACCATTAGCAATGTCAGTGTCGGTCAGCGTCATCGTGCTGCTGACCGTGTAATCACCGGATTCGACTCGGGTTTTGCAACTTCCACAAACTCCTGCACGGCACGCGGCATTGACCGGAACACTGTTGCTTTCCAGCGCGGCCAGCAAGGTGCTGCCGACTGGTGCGTAGAACTCACGCAGCGGCTTTAAAGTGGTGAACTTCAAACCGTTATCGACGGGTGCTGCGACGGGGGTGAAGAATTTCTCCGAATAAAATTCACTCACGCCCAATGCTTTGACTTCTTTCTCAACCATTTCCATATAAGGCGCAGGGCCGCAGGTCATGACAGTACGCGAGGCAATGTCCGGAACGCTAGCCAGAATGTTATGCGTCAGGCGTCCAGCGATAAAACCATGCGTCGCATTATTCTCAGCAACCAGCGTCACCTGATAATTACGCCACTCCTGCGCAAAGATGACGTCTTCCGGTGAGCGGACGTTATAAATAACCTGTACATCGGCTTGTGGGCGATGTTTTGCTAACCAGCGGCGCATCGCCATAATTGGCGTTACGCCACAACCTGCCGCTAATAACAGGAAACGTTCGGCAGCCAGCTCTTCGCAGGTAAATTCCCCCTGGCCTTCTGACAGCCACAGGTAATCACCGACCTTCACTTGTTTTGTCAGCCATTGAGAGCCAACGCCATTCTCGATGCCACGGATAGTCAACGTAATGAACGGGCTGATTCCTGGTGTCGAAGAAATCGTGTAAGCGCGTAGTGTTTCGTCACTATTACGAATACTCACCAGCGCATATTGCCCGGCCTTGTAGGGATAAAAGTCGTGATTAATCAGCGACAGCGTCCAGACATCCGGCGTTTCCTGGTGAATATGGTGCACCTGCATACGATGCGGGCACAGTGGCGTTGGCATAGTCATGGTTGCTCCTTATGCGCTCATCAGCTGTTCAATATCTTGCTCAACGGTGGTAATGGCACGCAGGCCAAACTTCTCGTTCAGAACAGCTAACAGATTTGGCGTCAGGAAGCCTGGAGCGGTCGGGCCGGTGACGATGTTTGTCACGCCCAGCGACAGCAGGGTAAGAAGGATGACAATCGCTTTTTGCTCAAACCAGGACAGAACCAGGCTTAACGGCAAATCGTTGACGCCACAGCCGAGTTTTTCTGCGAGGGTGACAGCAAGAATAATCGCCGAATAAGCATCGTTACATTGACCGGCATCTACCAGGCGCGGCAAGCCTTCGATGTCACCGAAGTCCAGTTTGTTAAAACGATATTTACCGCAGGCAAGGGTCAGAATCAGGCAATCTTTCGGCACGCTGGTGGCGAAGTCGGTGAAGTAGCTACGTTCGCCGCGCTCGCCGTCACAACCGCCGACCAGGAAGATGTGGCGCAGTTTTTCGCGGCTGACCAAATCAATCAGTGTATCGGCAGCACCCAGCAGAGTCTGACGACCAAAGCCGACAGTGATCAGATGTTCGATTTCGCTGTACGGGAAGCCCGCCATTTGTTGCGCCTGGGTAATCACTGAGGTGAAATCATCGCCTTCAAGGTGACTAACGCCCGGCCAGCCAACGATGCTGCGTGTCCAGATGCGGTCGGTATAAGAGCCGACTTCTGGGTTAATGATGCAGTTGGAAGTCATCACTATTGGGCCAGGGAAACGGGCAAATTCGCTCTGTTGATTCTGCCAGCCGCTGCCGTAGTTACCGACCATATGCTTGAATTTACGCAGTTCCGGATAACCGTGTGCTGGCAGCATTTCGCCATGGGTGTAGACGTTTACGCCTGTGCCTTCAGTCTGTTCCAGCAGGTTGTAGAGATCTTTCAGGTCGTGGCCGGAGATCAAAATACATTTGCCTGCAACCGGACGGACATTCACTTGCGATGGGGTCGGATGGCCGTATTTTTCGGTTTCACCGTGATCCAGAATGCTCATCACTTTGAAGTTCATCTGGCCGATTTCCATCGAGCATTCCAGCAGTGCGCCCATATCTGCAGGCCAGGTGCCGAGCCACGCCATAATTTTATGGTACTGCGCGTAGATGTCGTTGTCGTACTGACCGAGTACGTGGGCGTGTTCCATGTACGCTGCGGCGCCTTTCAGGCCGTACAGGCATAACAGGCGCAGACCAAGAATATCTTCACCGATTTCTGCTTTATCACGGTTTGGCGCGAATTCTGCCGCCTGGCGTTGCAGGTCGCCCAAATCGCTGCTGACCAGTTGCAGTTCAGCCATTGGGTTAGTGACGGTGGTGTTTGGGTTAATCGCCAGAGTGCGTGCTTTCAGGCTTTCGCGCAGCGCGATGGCTTCTTGCGCGTAACCGACAATGCGTGGCGAGTCGAAGTTAACGTTAGTGAGGGTTGAGAAGAAAGCGCGTGGCGCAAAGTTGTCGATGTCATGGTCGATAATGCCGGCTTCACGTGCGGCAATCGCCCATGCAGACAGCCCCTGTAATGCAGCAATCAGCAGATCCTGGAGATCAGAAGTTTCAGCCGTTTTGCCACACATCCCCTGAGCGTAAGAGCAGCCGTTGCCTGCCGGGGTGCGGATTGTTTGTTCACATTGCACACAAAACATAATCGTACCTTTTAAAGTTATATTTGATATACATCTTTAAGGTTATGCTCAGTACTGCACCGGGAAAAGGTATTTTTAATGCAACTTAAAAGGAGATTGATTTAGCGCAATTTTGGCGGCAGGAACCTACCGCCAATGAGGTATCAGGAGGCGAAAAAAGCCATTAATAGCGGAGTCAGTAAGCTGAGGATAAAGCCGTGAACAATCGCCGCCGGGACAATTTCCAGACCGCCACTGCGTTGCAGTACCGGGAGTGTGAAATCCATTGATGTTGCGCCGGACAACCCGAGAGCGGTTGAACGACTGCGGCGCACCAGACCGGGAATCAACATGATGGCAATCAGTTCCCGCGCCAGGTCGTTGAAGAACGCCGCGCTGCCGATCACCGGGCCATAAGATTCCGTCATCAAAATACCGGAAAGTGAATACCAGCCGAAGCCTGACGCCATGGCTAAGCCGGTTTTGATTGGCAGGTCGAGAATAAAGGCGTTGATGACGCCGCCCGCCATTGAGCTGAGCACCACAACAACGGCGACAATCATGCCGCGGCGATTTAATACGATCTGCTTTAAGGTCATGCCGCTATTACGCAGTTGAATCCCCACCAGTAATAACAGGAAGATTAGCGTGTATTCACTGGCGTCTGTAGCGTGTTGCAGAATCGGCCATGCCGTTAGACCGAGTGCAAATCCTGCAATCACCACGCCGCACAGTTTGAGAGATTCCAGCGCCATCGCTATGCGCGAAGGAAGCTTTTCTTGTTCATGATTGTGTCGCCATGGCATAGAGCGCTCAAGCCACAGCAACGCTGCCGCATTGCAAAGCAATAACACCACAACGCTAACCGCGGCATATTGAAATATCGCCAGCAGGTTACTGGCCAGGTTATCGAGAAATGCGAGGCTGATGCCCATGAAAAATAGAATGACATAAACAATCCAGCTCAGCAGGCGATTAATAAGCTTGAGCAGACTGGTTTGTTTTAATGGAATGAGATAACCGACGATCAGCGGTACTAAGATAATTAACAATCCCGAAAACATGGTGCGGACAATCCTTGCAAAAAAAGTAACGGCGTATGTCACACTACCCAAAGAAAGGGAATGAGTAAAGCTACGAAAAAAGAGGTTTTTTATGCAGATTACATGCGGCGGGATAAAGCTTTTGGCGTAGGGCAGAAGAATCCGCCCTACGCGAGTCAATTAGTGACGTTTTTCCAGCAATGTGCGGTAGATAACGCCGCCCAGGATACCGCCAATAATTGGCATCACCCAGAATAACCACAGCTGTTGTAAGGCCCAACCCCCCTGGAAGATAGCCACCGCAGTACTACGCGCTGGGTTCACAGAAGTATTAGTCACTGGAATGCTGATCAAGTGAATCAACGTCAGTGCCAGGCCGATAGCAATCGGTGCAAAACCGGCGGGAGCAAATTTATCTGTTGCGCCATGAATAACAATCAAGAAGCCGCAGGTTAATACGATTTCAATAATGATTGCTGACAGCATGGAATAATGGTCTGGCGAATGTTCGCCATAGCCATTTGAAGCAAAGCCACTAGCCGCCGCATCAAAACCACTTTTACCGCTGGCAATTAAATAGAGAATACCGGCAGCCACGATGCCGCCAATAACTTGCGCAACAAGATAGCCAATGACTTCTTTGGCAGGGAAACGACCGCCGGCCCATAAACCCAGAGTAACAGCAGGGTTAAAGTGACCGCCGGAAATATGACCGACAGCATAAGCCATCGTTAATACGGTTAAGCCAAAAGCTAATGCAACCCCAGCAAAACCTATTCCTAATTGCGGATAAGCCGCCGCCAGTACCGCACTCCCACAGCCACCAAATACTAACCAAAACGTACCAAAAAATTCTGCCGCTAATTTCCTAAACATAACCACCTCTGCATTTCAAAAAATTGAATTCCGGGCGAGGTATATAATGGCACCTACCCGATTATTGTTTGTTACAACCATGAAAGATGTAACGTTAATAATAAAAGAGCAGTGATATTAATGAGTTCGCTATGTCATAACTAGTCTATTAAATCCTCATAAATTGACGTGGGGCAATGCGATGTCATTCTTTTCAACAACATACGCGTTTATTGTGTACAAAGTTTATTAATAAATAAGAATCATCTTGGAATGAAAATGTTTTACAACAGTCAGATAAAGCGTAGGTAATAATGGAAAAATCGGCTGTTTTTTATTGTATAAAGTTTGGCCGAGATGTACGCATAATCTGTCGCTATACTCGAACTATGCAGCCGGTCAGGTAAAGGAAAGCGCAACAACCAATCTGGAGGGGTTATGTTTCTTGAGCGTGTAGAGATTGTCGGATTCCGGGGGATTAACCGCCTTTCGTTAATGCTTGAACAAAATAACGTGCTGATCGGTGAAAACGCCTGGGGTAAATCCAGCCTGCTGGACGCATTAACGCTATTATTGTCGCCGCATCAAACGCTCTATCACTTCAATCGCGATGATTTCTATTTCCCGCCCGGGGACGTACAGGGCCGGGAACATCATTTACATATTGTACTGACCTTTCGGGAAACCGCGCCCGGCCATCATCTTGGCCGACGTTATCGTTCGCTTGCGCCGGTATGGGTGGCAGGTGAGGAAGGTTTTCATCGCATTATGTATCGGCTGGTGGGGGAGCTCGCGGAAGATGGTTCTATTCTGACGCTGCGCAGTTTCCTCGATGAGAAAGGCCATGCTATCGAACTTGATGACATTGACATTTTTGCCCAGCAAATCATCCGCCTCAATCCAGTATTACGTTTGCGTGATGCGCGTTTTATGCGGCGTTTACGCAATGACAGCATTCCCGCCATGCCAGACACCGAAATGACCGCCCGCCAGCTTGATTTTCTGGCGCGTGAACTGGTTTCGAGTCCACAAAATCTTACCGATGCCCAGCTGCGGCAAGGTTTGTCGGCGATGGTGCAATTGCTTGAGCACTATTTTGCTGAGCAAGGTGCTACCGCGCATCAACGCTTGTTACGTCGCCGCTCGCACGATGAACAACGCAGCTGGCGTTATCTGGACATCATCAACCGCATGATCGACAAACCCAACAGCCGCACTCATCGAATGATTTTACTGGGGATGTTTTCAACCTTGCTGCAGGCTAAAGGCAACGTGGTTCTGGATAAAGACGCGCGGCCATTGCTGCTGGTGGAAGATCCTGAAACCCGACTGCACCCGATTATGTTGTCGGTGGCCTGGCATTTGCTCAATCTGCTGCCGCTGCAAAAAATCACCACTACCAATTCGGGCGAATTGCTATCGCTCACGCCTGTCGAGAACGTTTGCCGCCTGGTGCGTGAATCGTCAAGGGTTGCGGCCTGGAGGCTCGGCCCTGGCGGCATGAATGCAGAAGACAGCCGTCGTATTGCCTTTCATATCCGCTTTAATCGCGCTTCTTCATTGTTTGCCCGCTGCTGGCTGTTGGTTGAAGGGGAAACGGAGGTGTGGGTGATGAACGAACTGGCACGTCAGTGCGGGCACCATTTCGATGCCGAAGGGGTGAAAGTTATCGAATTTGCGCAGTCGGGTCTGCGCCCATTGATCAAGTTTGCACGGCGCATGGGCATTGAATGGCATGTGCTGGTGGATGGCGATGAAGCGGGGAAAAAATATGCGTCAGTGGTGCGTGGTATTTTGGAAAATGATCGTGACCAGGAACGTGAGCATCTTACCGCGCTCCCGGCGATGGACATGGAACACTTCATGTATCGTCAGGGATTTTCCGATGTGTTCCATCGCGTGGCGCAAATCCCCGAAAACGTACCGATGAATATGCGCCGCGTTATTGTGAAAGCTATTCATCGCTCTTCCAAGCCCGACTTAGCGATAGAAGTGGCGATGGAAGCGGGGAGGCGTGGAGTCGATGCCGTGCCGTCACTGTTGCGAAAAATGTTCTCGCGAGTGTTATGGCTGGCGCGTGGCCGGGCTGATTAGCCCGGCGGTTAATTCATAGCCGCTGCTCGATTTGCTCCATCATCTCATCTAGTAAACTGTAGCGGCGGCGGTACTCCGCGCGCTTTTTGCTGGCAATCTCTTCAACAGGTTTGCGGGCCACTCCCAGTGGCAGCTCAAAGTAGCCTTCTGGGGTTAATTCGCCGCTCATCGATTCCCAGAAACTATCGTAATCGGCATGAATTTTGTCCTGCTTCTTTTTTGCATAACGCCACGAGCGATAGATATGTGCGCGGTTACTCACGGCCAGAATCTGGTTCACCCCTAAATGACGAGCTAACAAGCAAGCCGCTTCCAGCACCAGGCGTTTCGGGAATAATCCGTGACACGCTTTGGTCGCGACCTGGATATATTCATGTGGGATATCACTTTTGGCACCCTGCAAGCCACCAATAAACAGCGTCGATTTCTGCTGGTGACAGCATAGGGTGAAGGTCAAGCCTGCTAAAACAACGCCATCGTGGCGGGTCAGTGTTAGTGTGGCTTCACCTTCTTTATCGACAAAGGGGTCGGCGCGGAAATCAAGATGGTAGAAGTTCTCATCTTTACCCGTTATTGTTGCCAAACGTGCTCCGTCAGTTGAGTAGTGTTGTAGTAACAAGCGTTTCGGCAGTGCTGCGTTCAGTACGCGGTAGTGGAAAGACAATGCGCTTGCCGCCGCCTTACGGTTAAAATTCACCGATAAATAAGGGCGATGAAGACGACAAGGTAACCCTGGTTGCACCGCCAGCAATTTTTCCAGCAAAGGTTGATGCGATAAATCGTTCAACAAGCGAGCGGTAGAAAGTGGGCTGGTCAGTGAACGCAGGACGAATTTTCGACGATAGGCTGGGTTCTGCCACGCAATCCCCGGCGTCCATTGTCCCTTTGCTAAAGAAAGAAACAACCGCCAGCCATTGAGTTGAGCTGTTGATCGGAATTCGTTTTCGGCAATTGACGACATGATTGAAACCTGGTTGAGAAACATTGGGGTTATTTCACCATTTGTGAATTCAACGTAGGTTCAATCACCGTAACGCCGATACGGGTTTACAACTTTTGTTGATACTTCATTTAATTAGCCAGTCTTTTTGCAGGATACCTATGAGATTCAAGGGAAAAATAAAAAAACGCTATTGGCTTCTGGGCCTGTTAGTTCTGTTGTTGGGCGTCTGGCTGTGGAAGTTTCTGAACGCGCCGACGCCGGTTTATCAGACGATGATTGTGCGCAAAGGCGAGTTGCAGCAAAGCGTGCTGGCAACGGGGAAGCTGGATGCATTGCGCAAAGTTGATGTCGGTGCGCAGGTCAGTGGGCAGTTGAAAACGCTGTCGGTGAACATCGGCGATAAAGTGAAAAAGGATCAGCTGTTGGGGGTTATCGATCCCGAACAGGCACAAAACCAGATCAAGGAAGTTGAGGCAACGTTAATGGAGTTGCGCGCGCAGCGGCGGCAGGCTGTGGCGCAGGCAAAACTTGCGCAAGTGACGCTGAATCGCCAGAGAGCACTGGCCAAAACTCAGGCTGTATCACAACAAGATCTCGATACCGCAGTGACCGATCTTGAAGTGAGGCAAGCACAAATTGGCACCATTGACGCGCAAATCAAACGCAATCAGGCCTCTTTAGACACCGCGAAAACCAACCTCGATTACACGCAGATTGTTGCACCTATGGCGGGTGAAGTGACCGAAATCACCACCAAACAAGGCCAGACAGTGATTGCCGCGCAGCAAGCGCCAAACATTCTGACGCTTGCCGATCTGGGTACCATGCTGGTGAAAGCACAGGTTTCTGAAGCTGACGTGATTCATCTTAAACCAGGCCAAAAAGCCTGGTTCACCGTGCTGGGCGACCCTCTAACACGCTATGAAGGTTTGTTAATCGATATTCTGCCAACGCCGGTGAAAGTGAACGATGCGATTTTCTATAATGCACGTTTTGAAGTCCCGAATCCGCAAGGGGTATTGCGCCTGGAAATGACCGCGCAAGTGCATATTCAACTCGGTGGCGTGAAAGAGGTGCTAACCATTCCGCTTGCAGCACTGGGCGAGCCGGTAGGGGATAACCGTTACAAAGTGTCAGTGCTACGTAATGGTGAAACTCGCGATCGTGAAATTACCATCGGTATGCGCAATGACACCCAGGTACAGGTTGCTACGGGTTTGACTGAAGGCGAAGAAGTGGTGATTGGCAAAAGCACCGCCGGGAGCGCCCCATGACAGCACTGCTTGAGCTGCGTGATATTCGCCGTAGCTATCCGTCGGGTGACGAACAAGTTGAGGTGCTAAAAGGCGTTAATATCACCATTGAAGCGGGTGAAATGGTGGCGATTGTCGGGGCATCGGGTTCTGGCAAATCAACGCTGATGAATATCCTCGGCTGCCTCGATAAACCCAGCAGCGGCAGTTACAAAGTGGCCGGGCAAGATGTCGCGTTGCTTGATAGTGATGCGCTCGCCACGCTGCGGCGTGAACATTTCGGTTTTATCTTCCAGCGCTATCACTTGCTCTCGCATTTGAATGCTACGCAAAACGTCGAAGTCCCGGCAGTGTATGCCGGAACGGCGCGAGTTTATCGTCAACAACGGGCGCGCGCTTTGCTGATGCGTCTGGGGCTTGCGGATCGCGTCGATTATCTGCCGTCACAGCTTTCTGGTGGCCAGCAGCAACGTGTCAGTATCGCTCGCGCGCTGATGAATGGCGGGCAGGTGATTCTTGCCGATGAACCGACAGGCGCGCTGGATAGCCATTCCGGTGAAGAAGTGATGGCCACACTCAAGCAACTGCGCGAGTTGGGCCATACGGTTATTATTGTGACGCACGACCCGACGATTGCCGCGCAGGCACAGCGAGTCATTGAAATACGTGACGGGGAAATTATCAGTAACCCGCCGTCGGTCTCTCAACCACCCGCGGCCCAGAAAGAGCTGAAAACCCAACCGGTTAACTCGCCATTTCAGCAGACCATCAGCAGCTTCCGTGAAGCTCTGACCATGGCCTGGCTGGCGCTGGCGGCGAATAAAATGCGCACGCTGCTGACGATGCTGGGGATTATTATTGGTATCGCGTCAGTGGTGTCGATTGTGATTGTCGGTGATGCGGCTAAACAGCTGGTGTTGCAGGATATTCGCTCCATCGGCACTAACACCATTGATGTCTATCCCGGCAAAGATTTTGGTGATGACGACCCGCAATACCAGCAAGCGCTGAAATACGACGACCTGGCGGCCATCAGCCAGCAACCGTGGGTTAGTTCAGCCACGCCTTCGTTGTCGAGCAATTTACGCGTGCGCTATGGCAACGTTGATGCCGCCGCCAGCGTCAATGGTGTCAGCAGCCAATATTTTAATGTCTACGGCATGACGTTTAGCGAAGGCAATACCTTCAACGATGAACAACTCACAGGCCGTGCGCAGGTGGTGGTGCTGGACAGCAATACCAAACGGCAGTTGTTCCCTGATAAAGCCAAAGTGGTTGGCGAAATCGTGCTGGTGGGGAATATGCCTGCGACGGTTATCGGCGTGGCGCAAGAGAAGCAGTCAATGTTTGGCAGCAGCAAGATTCTGCGTGTCTGGTTGCCGTATAACACCATGGCGGGTCGTGTGATGGGGCAAAGTTGGCTGAACTCGATAACGGTGCGGGTGAATGAGGGCTATAACAGCCACGAAGCCGAGCTGCAGCTCAATCGTTTGTTGCAGCTACGTCACGGTAAGAAAGATTTCTTCACCTACAATATGGATGGCCTGTTGAAAACGGCGGAAAAGACCACACGTACTCTACAGATGTTCCTGACATTGGTGGCGGTCATCTCATTGCTGGTGGGCGGGATTGGCGTGATGAATATCATGCTGGTGTCGGTAACTGAGCGTACCAAAGAGATTGGTATCCGCATGGCAGTGGGCGCTCGCGCTAGTGATGTGTTGCAGCAGTTTTTGATTGAAGCTGTGCTGGTGTGTCTGGTGGGTGGTGCGTTGGGGATTTCGTTATCTCTGCTGATTGCCTTCACGTTGCAACTGGTTTTGCCGGGCTGGGAAATTGGTTTCTCACCGATGGCGTTGTTCACCGCATTTGCTTGTTCGACCGCAACAGGAATTATTTTTGGTTGGTTACCGGCGAGAAATGCGGCGAGATTGAACCCAATTGATGCTCTGGCGCGTGAATAATTTTCATCTGAGTTATGACGATTGGTTATAGACCCGAAATAAAAATGCCAGCTCGTGGGCTGGCATTTTGAACTGGGGATGTACACAATGAAACAAAAGGGTCAGGCGACCGCTGCTGCCTCGAGTTCCAGAGGCACAATCAAACTAGCGTGATTGCCTTTTGGCCCCTGATGTACATCAAACCTGACAGTTTGTCCGGCTTTAAGCGTTCTGTAACCATCCATCTGAATGGTGGAGTAATGCGCGAAGATATCTTCGCCGCCGCCTTCTGGGCAGATAAAACCGAACCCTTTAGCGTTATTGAACCATTTAACAGTACCCGTCTCCATGCTTCTACATCCTTCGTAAATCTTATAAGTGAGATGGAATGAACCGGTGGGGTGAGGGCGGGCTGTTCAAAACCTCGCCACCTCACGCTTGTACAATGTAGATAATTTAACCATGTCGTCAAGCGTTGCACGGGGGGGTAAGAATGAAAATGAGTCAAAAATTTGAAGCAGTTAACGCTATTGTGATTAATGTGACAGAACTCTCTATTGTTAGTGACTGTGCCTTTTTAACACGATGACTCGCGTTCACTGAAAGCGTATTACACTCAACCTATGGGCTTCGCCTTAATGACAATGGGCGATTTAACATGATGACGATTTGCAATGGGTAAGACGAACGATTGGTTGGATTTCGACCAGCTGGTGGGTGACAAACTGCGCGAAGCGCTAAAGCCACCGTCGATGTATAAAGTGATGTTAATGAACGATGACTACACGCCGATGGAATTTGTTATTGACGTGCTGCAAAAGTTCTTTTCTTATGATGTAGAACGTGCAACGCAATTGATGCTCACTGTGCACTATCAGGGTAAAGCTATCTGTGGCATTTTTACTGCAGAAGTAGCGGAAACCAAAGTCGCGTTAGTGAACCAGTACGCAAGGGAGCATGAGCATCCGCTGCTGTGTACGCTAGAAAAAGCCTGAAGAAGGCAAAATTTGGGGGAGGTGCCTATGCTCAATCAAGAACTGGAACTCAGTTTAAATATGGCTTTCGCCAGAGCGCGCGAGCACCGACATGAGTTTATGACTGTCGAGCACCTGTTGCTGGCTTTGCTCAGCAACCCGTCAGCTCGCGAAGCGCTGGAAGCGTGTAGCGTAGATCTGGTGGCGCTACGACAGGAACTCGAGGCCTTCATCGAACAAACCACACCGGTTCTGCCAGCCAGTGAAGAAGAGCGTGATACTCAACCTACGCTTAGCTTCCAGCGTGTGCTGCAACGTGCGGTGTTCCACGTCCAGTCTTCTGGTCGCAGTGAAGTCACTGGCGCAAACGTGCTGGTGGCTATTTTCAGCGAACAGGAATCCCAGGCAGCGTATCTGCTGCGTAAACATGAAGTCAGCCGCCTTGATGTGGTGAACTTTATCTCTCACGGTACACGTAAAGACGAACCTAATCAGGCACCGGGTGCAGATAATCCGGTCAATGAAGAGCAAGCAGGCGGGGAGGAACGTATGGAAAACTTCACCACCAATCTCAACCAGCTTGCACGTGTGGGAGGGATCGATCCGCTGATTGGCCGCGAGAAAGAGTTAGAGCGCGCCATTCAGGTTCTGTGCCGTCGCCGTAAAAACAACCCGCTGTTAGTGGGTGAATCAGGCGTAGGTAAAACGGCGATTGCTGAAGGTCTTGCCTGGCGTATTGTGCAGGGCGATGTTCCGGAAGTGATTGCCGATTGCACCATTTATTCGCTGGATATCGGTTCGCTGCTGGCGGGTACCAAATATCGTGGTGACTTTGAAAAACGTTTCAAAGCGCTGCTAAAACAGCTCGAACAGGATCAAAATAGCATCCTGTTTATCGATGAAATTCATACCATTATCGGTGCGGGTGCCGCGTCCGGTGGGCAAGTTGATGCCGCAAACTTGATTAAGCCGCTGCTGTCGAGTGGCAAGATCCGGGTTATCGGTTCAACCACTTACCAGGAATTCAGCAATATCTTCGAAAAAGACCGTGCTCTGGCGCGTCGCTTCCAGAAAATTGATATTACTGAGCCAAGCGTTGAAGAAACCGTGCAGATTATTAACGGCCTGAAACCGAAATACGAAGCGCACCACGACGTGCGTTATACCGCGAAAGCGATTCGTGCGGCGGTGGAACTGGCGGTGAAATATATTAACGATCGCCATCTTCCCGATAAAGCGATTGACGTTATCGACGAAGCCGGGGCTCGCAGCCGCCTGATGCCGGTGAGTAAACGTAAGAAAACGGTCAATGTCTCAGACATTGAAACCGTGGTCGCACGTATTGCCCGTATCCCTGAGAAAAGCGTATCAGCGAGCGACCGCGATACGCTGCGTAGCCTTGATGACCGCCTGAAAATGCTGGTGTTTGGCCAGGATAAAGCCATTGAGGCGTTAACCGAAGCCATCAAAATGAGCCGTGCCGGATTGGGGCACGATCACAAGCCTGTCGGTTCATTCCTGTTTGCCGGGCCAACAGGTGTCGGTAAAACGGAAGTCACCGTGCAGCTGGCGAAATCACTGGGCATCGAATTGCTGCGCTTTGATATGTCGGAATACATGGAACGCCATACGGTGAGCCGTTTGATTGGCGCACCTCCGGGTTACGTTGGTTTCGACCAGGGCGGCTTGTTGACGGATGCGGTCATTAAACATCCTCACTCTGTGTTGCTGCTCGATGAAATCGAAAAAGCGCACCCCGATGTCTTTAACCTGTTATTGCAGGTGATGGATAACGGTACGCTGACCGATAACAACGGGCGTAAAGCGGATTTCCGTAACGTGATTCTGGTGATGACCACTAACGCCGGTGTACGTGAAACTGAGCGTAAGTCTATTGGCTTGATTCGTCAGGACAACAGCACTGACGCGATGGAAGAGATCAAGAAGATCTTTACCCCAGAATTCCGTAACCGTCTGGACAACATTATTTGGTTCAACCATCTGTCTACAGATGTGATTCACCAGGTAGTCGACAAGTTTATTGTTGAGCTTCAGGTGCAGTTGGATCAGAAAGGTGTGTCGCTGGAAGTGAGCCAGGAAGCCCGTGATTGGCTGGCAGAAAAAGGCTATGACCGCGCAATGGGCGCACGTCCAATGACGCGTGTTATTCAGGACAATCTGAAGAAACCGCTGGCGAACGAACTGTTGTTTGGTTCCCTGGTGGATGGTGGGCAAGTGACGGTAGCTCTGGATAAAGAGAATCAGAAACTGATTTATAATTTCCATGGTGCGCAGAAACATAAACCGGAAACGGCTCATTAATCCAAAGTACGCAGATATAAAAAAAGGCCAGGTTAATCACCTGGCCTTTCTATTATTGAATTTCTAAAACTAATTTTTTACGCCGCCCGTTGTTTCCGCAGCGCTAAATAAAACTATCAGCGACTACGGAAGACAATGCGGCCTTTGCTCAGGTCGTACGGGGTCAGCTCTACAGTGACTTTGTCACCCGTCAGGATGCGGATATAGTTTTTACGCATTTTACCGGAGATATGAGCGGTTACCACGTGCCCGTTTTCCAGCTCAACGCGGAACATGGTGTTAGGTAACGTATCAAGAACGGTACCCTGCATTTCAATATTGTCTTCTTTGGCCATCTAATCCTCGAGGGTATCACTACCATAGTTTTGAACCGGCAAGATAATGCCCAAGTTCACGTATCATGTAAAGAATTGTTGGTGAAATCACCAGCGAAAGTGCAATTTGCGCATTACCCAAAACCCACTCAAAAGCTGCACTATAGGCGCTTACGATGAGGGCTGCGAAGAGATAAACGATGGGCTGTCCCTGTTAAAGCTAATCCCATACGGCGGCGGGGTAATGAGCAGAGCTCACTCTGCGGGGCTAATTATAACACTCTTAACAGTAATGTGCCGTAAACATTATCGTTACGACAGGATTTGTGGTACCCAGCAATAAGATGCAAGCTGATGTGGGCGAAATATGGACAGCTGCTCCAGATATTCGCGGCGAGGAATTTCTATCGCCCCAAGCGATGCGGTATGAGCATTAAGCACCTGGCAATCAATAAGCTTGCCGCCATAACTCATAAAGTGCTGGCAGAATACCAGCAGAGCCGTTTTTGAGGCATTTTCCCGACGGCTAAACATGGATTCGCCACAGAACAACGCACCTTGTGCCACGCCGTACATGCCACCGACTAGCTCATTATCTTCCCAAACTTCAACCGAATGCGCATGCCCCAACTCATGCAGCCGTTTATAGGCGTCAATGATATCAGGAGTTATCCAGGTGCCTTCATCGCGGTCGTCGGCACATTCGCTAATCACGCGTTCGAAAGCATGGTTAAGCGTGACGCGGTATGGGGAGTTTCTGTGGAATCGCTTCATGCTGCGGCTGAGATGAAATTGTTCAGGAAAAAGCACCGCACGTGGATCGGGCGACCACCATAAAATAGGGTCGCCAGGCGAGAACCACGGAAAGATGCCGCGCTGATAAGCCATCAACAAACGAGCCGGGCTTAAATCGCCCCCGAGCGCCAGTAACCCATTAGGTTCACGCAACGCGCCTTCCGGTGAGGGGAAGGCGATTGAGTCACGGGAAAGCTGAATAAGGCGCATGACGTCCAAACTCCAGGGAGCAATAATTATTGATAATAGACTAACTACCGGGTCTACAAACGCTGGTGGAAATGATAATAACGTCCACCGCTCGCCATTAATTCGGCGTGAGTACCTTGCTCAATAATTTGCCCGTTGTCCATCACAATTACACTGTCGAAATCTGCCAATCCACGCAGGCGATGGGTGACCATCAATACTGTTTTATCTTTGGTGACTTCAGCCAGCAAATCAAGAACCTGGCGTTCAGTTTCCGCATCTAAACCCTCGGTTGGTTCGTCAAGTAAGAACAGCGGGGCATCGTGCAGTAAAGCACGCGCAATGGCTAAGCGGCGCAATTCGCCACCCGAAAGCTGGCGACCGCCTTCACCCAGCCAGCTATTGAGGCCTGCATCGTCCAGTAACTTCTCAAGGCCAACGCAAGTCAGGACTCGACTTAAATCTTCATCGCTGGCCTGTGGTGCAGCAAGCAGCAAGTTGTCGCGCAGTGTGGCACTAAACAAATGAACGCGTTGCGATACGACACTGGTGGACGCGCGTAATGCCGTTTCATCAAACTGGCTCAGCGCTTCACCATTCAGGCGGATCTCGCCTTGCTGACATTCCCAGGCGCGCGTCAGCAATTGCAGCAGTGTCGATTTACCGCAACCGGTACGCCCCAAAATAGCTATGTGTTGGCCTGCCTCAACCTTGAGCGAGATACCCCGAAGTGCCATTTGAGACTGTTCGGGCCAGGCAAAACTCAGATTGTTAATCTCCAGAGCCACGCGCTCAGGAATTGCATGAGGTTGTTCGGTAAAAATCACTTCGGGTTTTTGACTGGTAATTTCAGTCACGCGCAGTGCGGAGGCGATAACCTGGCCAAGATGCTGAAAAGCTCCGGTGACCGGTGCCAGCGCTTCGAATGCAGCCAGCGCGCAGAACACAAACAGCGCGATAAGTGCGCCTGGTGTGGTATTTCCACCCACGCCCTCGGCTGCCATCCACAGCATCAAGATGACGGCGATACCGCTGATTAGCAGCATGATGGCTTGTGACAGTGCTGTAAGCTCGGCCTGGCGGCGTTGCCCTTCTTGCCAGTGATCCTCCGTTTTATCCAGTTGCTCACGATAACGTTGGGAGGCACCAAAAATGGTTAGTTCAGCATGGCCTTGTAACCAGGCGGTGAGTTGCTGGCGATATTGCCCGCGTTGCGCGGTAATCGCCTCGCCGGTGGCTTTCCCTGCGTAATAAAATATTGGCGGAAGCAAAACTAAGGTTGCCAGTAAAATCGCGCCTAAGGTGAGGGCTAATTGTACGTCCAGCCAGCTCAAACCAAAGGTCACCACTACGATCACCACAAACGCACCGACCATTGGTGAAATCACACGCAGGTAAAGGTGATCCAGGGTATCGACGTCTGCAACTAAGCGATTGAGTAATTCACCCTGGCGAAAACGCGCCAGCCCAGCAGGGGAGAGTGGGAGCAATTTGCTAAATGTGGAAACACGCAAATGCTGAAGTACGCGGAATGTCGCATCATGGCTGACAAGACGCTCAAAATAACGCCCCGCAGTACGGGTAATTGCACCGCCCCGAACGCCTGCTGCAGGTAGCATATAGTTAAAACTATAAATCCCCGCGACACCGACAACCGCCGAGGCCGAGAGGAACCAGCCTGACAAAGTCAGCAGCCCAATGCTGGCCAGAAGAGTGACAATCGCTAACACCACGCCAAGCATCAGTAGCCATTTATGACGGCCGTACAGCGCTAAATAGGGGAGTAAAGCTCGCATTAGATTTCCTCCTGGCGATGAGCTAGTAACGTCGTAAACGGGCCTTCCTGTGCGGCAAGCGTGGCGAAATCCCCTTGTTGTACGATACGACCTTCGCGCATCACCCAAACCTCGTCCCAGTCGTTGATGTAATCCAACTGGTGAGTCACCATCAATGTGGTTTGCTGACGGGAAGCGCTACTTAACGCGTCCATCACACGCTGCTCACTGTGGGCGTCCAGACTTGCAGCCGGTTCATCCAGCAACAGCAATCCACATGGCATCAGCAATGCGCGCGCGACGGCGACCCGCTGGGCTTGCCCAACAGACAAACGCGCAGCTGCTTCACCCAGCGGTGTATCAACCCCTTGTGGTAGCAACGGGAGGAACTCACTGACAGAGGCTTTGTCCAGGGCAGCAGTTAGCTGCTCAGCACTGGCACTGGGTGCCGCTAACAGCACATTTTCGCGGATAGTAGGAGCCGGAAGCTGCGGGTTTTGTCCAACCCAACTGAGTTGTTCACGCCACCATTTCTGGTCAAGGGCCGAAAGATCTACACCATTAATCAGCAATTGGCCTTGATAGGGCAAAAAGCCAGACAACACGTTGAGCAGTGAACTTTTACCTGCACCGCTTTGCCCGACCAGCACCACACGTTGTCCGGCTGAAAGGGTGAAATTCAGTGGTCCTGCGAGAGTTTTATCTTCAGTTGATAGAATGACCAAATCACGAGCTTCAATGCTGATTGGCTCGTTATTATTGAATTTTGCTGTGCCTTGTTTGCGTTGCTGCAATGGCGCATCAAGGAAGGTCATCAGGCTGTCGGCCGCTCCCACCGCTTGTGCTTTAGCATGATAAAAAGTGCCCAGATCGCGTAGCGGTTGGAAAAACTCCGGGGCTAAAATCAACGCCAGGAAACCGGCAAATAATGTTACGCCAGTACTGTAATGACCAAAGTTCAGTTCGCCGAGATACGAAAAACCGAAGTAAACCGCGACCAGTGCGATGGACAGAGAAGCGAAAAATTCCAGCACGCCAGAAGACAGAAATGCCAGGCGTAATACTTCCATCGTGCGCTGACGGAAGTCCTGAGATGCCGTGCGGATATTCTCCGTTTCGGCATTGCCACGGTTAAACAAACGCAAGGTTTCCATACCTCGCAGGCGGTCAAGAAAATGCCCGCTCAGCCTCGCAAGCGCCTGGAAGTTACGGCGGTTAGCATCTGCGGCACCCATACCTACCATCGCCATGAACAACGGGATCAGCGGCGCGGTGCAAAGCAGAATCAGGGCTGCAACCCAGTTAGATGGGAAAATGGCGATTAAAATCAACACGGGTACCATGACCGCAAGCGACATTTGCGGCAGATAACGTGCGTAGTAATCGTGCATATCTTCGATTTGTTCCAGCACCAGGGTTGCCCAACTGCCGACCGGTTTCCCGTGGATCCAGGCTGGCCCTGCTTGATGGACGCGATCGAGTACTTGCCGGCGAATCTCCTGACGAATGTGCAACCCAGCGTAAAAACCGACTTTTTCACGTAGCCACACGACCCAGGCGCGCAATACAAAAATCAGTATCAGGATAACGAAAAGCAACAGCAGAGCTTCCCGGGGAATGTTTTCCATGATCATGTGTTGCAGCATCCGGGCAAGCAGCCAGGCTTGAGCAACAATCAATAACCCACTGACCAGCCCTAAAAAACGGGAAAGCCCCAACCAGCGGCGAGAGATAATGCTTTGTTTTTTTAGCCAGCGGCTAAGTTCTTGTTGACGGGTTTTATTCATGGATGCCAGTGCAGGTAGCTAATTAATTATCAGGCAAAATTTGCGGGCAATGTTACAACGCAGGCGAAAGAAAGGCGACCTATTCAGTCGCCTTTACGTATCTTCAAACTGCCGGTTAAGGCGGGGAGAGTTACTTATTCTGTTCGGCAAGTCCGTCCAGGTAGCGTTCGGCATCCAGTGCAGCCATACAACCGGTGCCCGCAGAGGTAATCGCCTGACGGTAGATATGGTCCATTACGTCGCCTGCCGCGAACACACCAGGAATGCTGGTTTGTGTGGCATTACCGTGAATACCAGACTGCACTTTGATGTAGCCATTTTCCAGTTCGAGCTGATCGGCAAAGATTGACGTATTCGGACTATGTCCGATCGCCACGAACAAACCTGCAACTTCTAACTCTTCAGTGGTATCGGTGTTGTGAACGTCACGCAGACGCAGACCACTGACACCCATTTGATCACCAGTAACTTCATCTAAAGTCCGGTTGGTGTGCAGCACGATGTTGCCGTTCTTCACCTTTTCCATCAGACGGTTGATGAGGATTTTTTCGGCTCGGAAGCTGTCACGGCGGTGAATCAGATGCACTTCTGAGGCAATATTTGCCAGATAAAGCGCTTCTTCAACAGCGGTGTTACCGCCACCAATTACCGCAACTTTTTGATTGCGATAGAAGAAGCCATCACACGTTGCGCAGGCTGAAACGCCACGACCTTTAAACGCTTCCTCAGAAGGCAGACCCAGGTATCGGGCAGAAGCTCCGGTCGCGATGATCAACGCATCGCAAGTATATTCGCCGCTGTCACCCGTCAGACGGAATGGACGGTTTTGCAGATCCACTTTAGAGATGTGGTCGAACAGGATCTCTGTTTCGAACTTGGTTGCGTGTTCGTGCATGCGCTCCATTAACGCAGGGCCTGTCAGGTCGTTAGGATCACCCGGCCAGTTCTCAACTTCGGTGGTCGTGGTCAACTGACCACCTTTTTCCATCCCGGTAATCAAAACGGGCTTGAGGTTGGCGCGAGCCGCGTAGACTGCTGCGGTGTAGCCCGCAGGGCCGGAGCCAAGAATTAGCAATTTACTGTGTTTAGCGGTGCCCATGAGATCCTCATTGTTCGTTGGCAGACAATCGAGGGATTGTAGGGAATTTGGCGGGTTAAAAAAAGGGTGAACGGTTGGTGTTGGCGATTATGTTAACTATATGTGCAATAGCTGTGTTCAATCAGCCGCGGTGAATATCGCGAAAGCGCATAAAAATCCACCTAAACAGGCTAAATACTCAGGTTGCTAAAGTGATGAATAATCGTCAAGTAGCCCAGATATATGGCACGTTCCACTAATTTTAGATGTTTTGCTTTGACAATCCGCTAAGCATTTGCGAAAACATTCGAGGAAGAAAAACATTTGGTGTGGCGTTTTGAAATATTCACGCATACCTGATGCAAATTTACCGGGTTATTGAAATCTACTCATGGCGTGGACAGACGCCATGAGTGATGTCGCTAGCAGCCGTTGGGCACCGGTCTTCTCACGTACTCCCGGAACAGTGACGTTACCAGGGTTATGGCAGGTGAAGGAAGGAACACAGAGAGACTATAATAATGGTAGATAGCAAGAAGCGCCCTGGCAAAGATCTCGACCGCATCGATCGTAACATCCTTAATGAACTACAGAAGGATGGGCGTATTTCTAACGTCGAGCTTTCTAAACGAGTAGGGCTTTCACCGACTCCGTGCCTTGAGCGCGTGCGTCGTCTGGAACGACAGGGTTTCATCCAGGGCTATACCGCTCTGCTGAACCCGCATTATCTGGATGCATCACTTCTGGTTTTTGTTGAGATTACTCTGAATCGTGGCGCCCCGGATGTGTTTGAGCAATTTAATGCCGCAGTTCAAAAACTTGAAGAAATTCAAGAGTGTCATTTGGTATCCGGTGATTTTGACTATCTGTTGAAAACCCGTGTACCGGATATGTCTGCGTACCGCAAATTACTAGGCGAAACCTTGTTACGACTGCCAGGTGTGAACGATACCCGTACCTATGTAGTCATGGAAGAGGTCAAACAGAGTAATCGTCTGGTTATTAAGACCCGTTAACACGGGCCAGGTGCAAAATCTGCGTATTTTGGTTACACTCCTGGTAATTCATACAGCAACAGTGCCGGGAATGCCCGGCACTGTTGCTCTCCATATTTATTAAGGACCTGGAGAGTCTTACTTGAGCCAGGAATACACCGAAGAAAAAGAAGTTACATTGAGGAAACTCAGCAGCGGGCGTCGGGCATTAGAGGCGTTACTGCTCCTTGTTGCCATTTTTGCCGTCTATTTGATGGCGGCGTTGCTTAGTTTCAATCCTTCCGATCCTAGTTGGTCACAAACCGCATGGCACGAACCTATTCATAATTTAGGTGGAATGCCGGGGGCGTGGATGGCTGACACTTTGCTGTTCATCTTTGGCGTAATGGCCTACACCATTCCGGTCATCATTATCGGTGCGTGTTGGTTCACTTTCCGCAACAGAGATAGCGAAGAGTTCATCGATTATTTCGCCGTTTCTATGCGCCTGATTGGTGTACTGGCGATGGTGCTCACCGCTTGCGGCCTTGCGGCAATTAACGCCGATGACATCTGGTATTTCGCCTCGGGCGGGGTTATCGGTAGTTTGCTCAGCACTGCAATGATGCCCCTTCTCAACAGCAGCGGCGGCACTATTGCGTTGTTGTGTGTATGGGCGGCAGGGTTAACGCTGTTTACCGGTTGGTCCTGGGTCAGCATTGCTGAAAAAATTGGTAGCGCGACCCTGAGCGTGCTCACTTTTGCCAGTAATCGTACTCGTCGGGATAACACCTGGCAGGATGATGACTACGACTATGAAGATGAAAAACACGACGAAGAGCATGCGCCAGATGTTGAAAAGCGTGAGTCTCGTCGTGCGCGTATTTTGCGTGGCGCATTAGCCCGTAAACAGCGTATCTCTGAAAAATTTGCCAATCCAAACGCACGTAAAACAGATTCTGCGCTGTTTTCTGGTAAGCGTATGGACGACGCTGACGATGACGTTTTGTTCTCAAATAACAAAGCGACGCTTCCGGAAGATGACGTCCTGTTTTCTGGTAACAAAGCCACACTGCCGGAAAGCGAAGAGTACGATCCGCTTCTACACGGCCAGTCAATTGTTGCGCCTGTGGCTGCTACAGCCGCCGCGGCGATGGCTAATACGGCATATGCGGCTCCAGTTATGCCAACGGCAACCGTGCCACCGGTTACGGCCCCAGCTCCAGAAGTTGAGTTTTCGCCTGCAATAGCCTGGGAGCCTGCTCCAACCACAGTGACACCAGAACCGGTGATTGCGCCTGCACCAGAGAATTACACTTCGCCGTACGCTGCGGACCAGTACGTTCCGCAACAGGAAGCCAGTCATTGGGCAGAACCTGTTAGTGAGCCACCTGCTGTTGAACCTCCGCATGCGGAACCTGCTTATTTTGAACCATCTCCGGTAGAGCCTGTCGCCCAGCCAGAGCCTGTTGAAGAAATAAAACCGGCAGCCCGCCCGCCGCTTTACCATTTTGAAGAAATCGAAGAGCGACGCGCGCGTGAGCGTGAACAACTGGCTGCCTGGTATCAGCCAGTTAATGAACCTAAGCCTGACCCATATGGTTATGATCAAAACCCTGCGTTTGCGCAGACAACGCCTGTTCAAATGCCTCAAAGCAGTACTCCGACAATTCCGCAAGGTGGCTTCGATACGTCACCCGCGGTGCCAACCCCTGGTGCCTCTGTTCCACAGGATGTAAAGGATGTGGCAAAAGTGGTCGGCGTCGCTGCGGCCTTCAGCCCGGTATTTAGCATCGCCAGTGACGCGCCTCGTCCACAAACCAAAGAAGGTATTGGCCCGCAATTACCTCGGCCAAATCGTGTGCGTGTTCCTACTCGCCGTGAGCTTGCGTCATACGGAATTAAGTTGCCTTCACAGCGAATGGCTGAAGAGGAAGCTCGTCGTCAGAATGGCATGGACATCGAAGATGACTATGCTGACGAAGCCGAAGAACTTCAGCAGCATGAACTTGCTCGCCAGTTCGCCGCTCAACAACACCAGCGTTACGGTGAAGAGCATGAAGACGACTCTTTGCAGCAAGATGAGGATGAAGCCGAGCAGGCTGAGTTAGCACGTCAGTTTGCGGCGCAACAGCAGCAACGCTATTCAGCTACACAGCAGCAATCCCAGCAGCAAGAGCCGAATAATGTGCCGTTCTCACTGGATGATTTTGATTTCTCACCAATGAAAACGTTAGTCAACGATGGGCCAAGCGAGCCATTGTTTACGCCGAGCCCGGTTGAAGAACCTGTTCGTACTCAGCCTCAGCAAAGCTGGCAGGCTGTGCAACCGCAAAGTGCGCCACAGCAACAACAGCAACAACCCGCACCGGTTGCTGCACCATCGGTACATGAAAGCTTGATCCATCCTTTCTTAATGAGAAATGGTGATGATCGTCCGTTGCAGCGTCCTACCACACCTTTACCATCCCTGGACTTGTTGACATCTCCGCCAGCAGAAGTTGAACCAGTGGATACCTTTGCACTCGAGCAAATGGCGCGTCTGGTGGAAGCTCGTCTTGCGGATTACCGGATTAAAGCCGATGTTGTGGATTACTCTCCAGGTCCCGTCATCACACGCTTTGAGCTTGATTTAGCACCTGGTGTAAAAGCCGCCCGTATTTCCAATTTGTCTCGAGATCTGGCGCGTTCACTGTCAACCGTCGCGGTGCGTGTAGTTGAGGTTATTCCGGGTAAACCTTATGTTGGTCTGGAGTTACCGAACAAGAAACGCCAGACCGTTTACCTGCGCGAAGTGCTGGATTGCGCCAAGTTCCGTGAAAGTGCTTCACCGTTAACCGTGGTGCTGGGTAAAGATATCGGTGGTGAGCCAGTGATTGCCGATCTGGCGAAGATGCCACACTTGCTGGTTGCCGGTACCACGGGTTCCGGTAAATCTGTTGGCGTAAACGCCATGATCCTCAGCATGTTGTATAAAGCGACGCCTGAAGAAGTCCGCTTTATCATGATCGACCCGAAAATGCTTGAGCTCTCAGTTTATGAAGGTATTCCACATCTGTTGACTGAAGTCGTTACAGATATGAAAGACGCCGCTAATGCATTGCGTTGGAGCGTTAATGAAATGGAACGCCGCTACAAACTGATGTCAGCGTTGGGCGTGCGAAATCTGGCAGGTTACAACGAACGCGTGCTGGAAGCCGAGCGCATGGGCCGTCCAATTCCAGACCCATTCTGGAAGCCGGGCGATAGCATGGAAGTTGCCCATCCAATGCTTGAAAAACTGCCGTATATCGTCGTTCTGGTGGATGAATTTGCTGACCTGATGATGACGGTAGGCAAGAAAGTCGAAGAGTTGATTGCTCGTCTGGCTCAGAAAGCTCGTGCGGCGGGTATTCACCTTGTGCTGGCGACCCAGCGCCCGTCGGTTGATGTGATTACCGGCCTGATTAAAGCCAACATCCCGACGCGTGTGGCGTTTACGGTGTCGAGCAAAATTGACTCCCGTACCATTCTTGACCAGGCCGGTGCTGAGTCACTGCTGGGAATGGGGGATATGCTTTATTCCGGGCCAAACTCTACATTGCCAGTGCGTGTGCATGGCGCGTTTGTCCGAGATCAGGAAGTGCATGCAGTCGTTCAGGACTGGAAGGCACGTGGTCGCCCACAATATATCACCGGTATTACTTCAGATAACGAAAGTGAAGGTGGCGCGGGTGGCGGTCTTGACGGTGATGAAGAGCTCGATCCGTTGTTTGACCAGGCTGTTGCTTTTGTGGTCGAAAAACGTAAAGCGTCTATTTCTGGTGTTCAGCGTCAGTTCCGTATCGGTTATAACCGTGCCGCTCGAATCGTTGAGCAGATGGAAGCTCAGGGAATCGTGAGCCCGCAAGGTCATAACGGTAACCGCGAAGTACTTGCTCCACCTCCATTTGAGTAACCCTGAGCACAAGTGTCGTTGTTGCGGCGCTTGTGCAAAGAAGGGTAAATTACCGGAAAATCAGTTTTTTCTTCTGTTGCACCTGAATATCTCTCAACTAGAGTGGGCAGCAGAAATGCCACAGTGCAGTCGCTTTGTGGTGCATGAATTTTAAGGGATCATAATGAAAAAAATCGCTATTACTTGTGCTTTGATGACTGCTCTAACAGCTACATCTGTCTGGGCTGATGCCGCAGGTGACCTGAAAATGCGTCTGGACAAAGTCAGCAGTTTCCACGCCAGCTTCACCCAAAAAGTGACCGACGGCAGTGGTGCAGCAGTCCAGGAAGGTCAGGGTGATTTGTGGGTTAAGCGTCCTAATCTGTTCAACTGGCATATGACTCAGCCCGATGAAAGCATTCTGGTTTCAGATGGTAAAACACTGTGGTTCTATAACCCGTTTGTTGAGCAAGTCAGTGCGACCTGGTTGAAAGATGCGACCGGTAATACGCCGTTTATGTTGATTGCACGTAACCAAAGCAGCGACTGGCAGCAGTACAACATCAAGCAAAGTGGTGATGATTTCATGCTGACGCCAAAAACCAGCGCTGGCAATCTCAAGCAGTTCACCATAAATGTTGGGCGCGACGGGACTATCCACCAGTTCAGTGCCATTGAGCAAGATGATCAACGCAGCAGCTATGCGCTGAAAACTCAGCAAAATGGCGCAGTGGATATGAGCAAGTTTACGTTTACCCCGCCTAAAGGCGTGACGGTGGACGATCAACGTAAGTAGAGGTATGAGTGAGCAACCTGTCGCTCGATTTTTCTGAGAATACCTTCCAGCCTCTGGCCGCGCGTATGCGGCCGGAGAACCTCGCACAATACATCGGTCAACAACATCTGCTCGCCGCTGGCAAACCGCTTCCAAAAGCTATCGAAGCGGGACATCTCCATTCGATGATTTTATGGGGACCACCGGGTACGGGTAAAACCACGCTTGCAGAAGTGATTGCTCACTATGCTGACGCAGATGTTGAACGTATTTCAGCTGTGACTTCCGGGGTGAAAGAAATCCGCGAAGCCATAGAGCGCGCGCGACAGAACCGCAACGCGGGGCGCCGCACTATCCTGTTTGTCGATGAAGTCCATCGCTTCAACAAAAGCCAACAAGACGCTTTTTTGCCGCACATTGAAGATGGCACCATCACGTTTATTGGTGCCACCACTGAAAACCCCTCGTTCGAGCTGAATTCAGCGCTATTGTCACGTGCGCGCGTTTATTTGCTCAAATCGCTCACCACGGAAGATATTGAAAAAGTACTCGACCAGGCGATGAACGATGCTGCACGCGGGTATGGCGGGCAAAATATTGTTCTGCCGGATGAGACTCGTCTTGCAATTGCAGAACTGGTAAACGGTGATGCCCGTCGCGCGTTGAATACGCTCGAAATGATGGCGGATATGGCTGAAACCGATGCGAGTGGCAACCGTGTTCTACAAATTGCGCTTTTGACAGAAATTGCAGGGGAACGCAGCGCGCGCTTTGATAACAAAGGTGACCGTTTCTACGATTTAATTTCTGCATTGCATAAGTCAGTTCGCGGTTCATCACCTGACGCTGCACTGTATTGGTATGCACGCATTATTACCGCGGGCGGCGATCCGCTGTATGTTGCACGCCGTTTGCTGGCTATTGCCTCCGAAGATGTCGGTAATGCCGATCCGCGTGGCATGCAGGTCGCTATTTCTGCGTGGGATTGTTTTACCCGCGTAGGCCCAGCAGAAGGCGAGCGCGCGATTGCACAGGCTATCGTTTATCTCGCATGTGCCCCAAAAAGTAATGCGGTCTACACGGCATTCAAAGCGGCAATGGCCGATGCACGTGAACGCCCGGATTACGACGTTCCGGTTCATCTTCGTAATGCGCCAACTAAACTGATGAAAGAAATGGGATATGGTCAGGAGTATCGATATGCTCATGACGAACCCAATGCCTACGCATCTGGTGAGGTCTACTTCCCGCAGGAAATGGCACAAACACGCTATTATCAGCCGACAAACAGAGGTCTTGAGGGCAAGATTGGTGAAAAGCTCGCCTGGCTTGCTGAACAGGATCAAAATAGCCCGACAAAACGCTACCGCTAATGCAGGCGTTGCGGTAAGGTTAGCAAGAATATCAATGCGGTTGCAGGCTGTAACCGCACCCCTCCATTAATTCGATAAGCACAGGATAAGCATGCTCGATCCCAATCTGCTGCGTACAGAGCCAGACGCAGTCGCTGAAAAACTGGCACGCCGAGGCTTTAAGCTGGATGTAGAAACGCTGCGCTCTTTAGAAGAGCGTCGTAAAGTATTGCAGGTCAACACTGAAAATCTGCAGGCTGAACGTAACTCGCGATCGAAATCCATTGGCCAGGCGAAAGCGCGCGGGGAAGATATTGAGCCGTTGCGTTTGCAAGTCAACCAGTTGGGTGAAGAGCTGGATGCAGCGAAAAATGAGCTTGATGTCTTACTGGCAGAAATCCGCGATATCGCGTTGACGCTGCCTAACATCCCGGACGATTGTGTGCCGATGGGTAAAGACGACAGCGAAAACGTTGAAATCAGCCGCTGGGGTGAGCCACGTAAATTTGATTTTGAAGTGCGTGACCACGTTACGCTGGGTGAAATGGCTAAAGGCCTGGATTTTGCCTCTGCGGTTAAACTGACCGGTTCTCGCTTCGTTGTGATGCAAGGGCAGATTGCTCGTATGCATCGTGCGCTGAGCCAGTTCATGCTCGATTTACACACCGAACAACATGGTTACATTGAAAACTATGTTCCGTATCTGGTGAACCATGACACGCTGTACGGTACTGGCCAACTGCCTAAATTTGCAGGCGATCTGTTCCATACTCGTCCACTGGAAGAAGAAGCAGGTGCCAGCAACTACGCGTTGATTCCAACGGCGGAAGTGCCGTTGACTAACCTGGTGCGTGACGAAATTCTCGATGACGAATCTTTGCCACTGAAAATGACTGCTCATACCCCATGCTTCCGTTCTGAAGCCGGTTCATATGGCCGTGATACGCGTGGTTTGATTCGTATGCACCAGTTCGACAAAGTCGAAATGGTTCAGATCGTGCGCCCAGAAGATTCCATGGATGCGTTGGAAGAGTTGACTGGTCATGCAGAGAAAGTGCTGCAACTGTTGAATCTGCCGTACCGTAAAGTGCTGCTTTGCTCTGGTGATATAGGCTTTGGCGCGATGAAAACTTACGACCTGGAAGTGTGGTTGCCCGCGCAGGACACCTATCGTGAAATCTCTTCTTGCTCCAACTGTGGGGATTTCCAGGCGCGTCGCATGCAGGCTCGTTGCCGCAGCAAAGCAGATAAGAAAACCCGTCTGGTGCATACACTGAACGGTTCTGGTTTGGCTGTGGGTCGTACACTGGTTGCTGTATTGGAAAACTACCAACAGGCAGATGGCCGTATTGAAGTGCCTGAAGTGTTGCGCCCGTACATGAAAGGGCTTGAGTACATCGGCTAATGTATTGATGTCAAAACATTCTAAAAAAGCGCCTTAGGGCGCTTTTTTTATGTCTTAAAAAATCCGAAAATATGCGGATAATCCGCCTTTATTGACTCCAAACAATAACAAATACCTATTAATAAGTATTATTGCCCGAAGAAAGCGAGTGATGATATTTATAAATATTCATTAAAGTCATTTATCATTTGGTTGCCATGGTTTACATGATGTGACGCGGCAAAACCAATCTGCATAACTCTAATTTTCTCGACACTCCTTTCTCTTTTTGGCTGTGCAATGGAGCAGCAGGCCGTTCAATGTCTGCTTTACCGCTGCCAGTTTTTTTTAACTGTGAGCAAAATAAGTAGGTCATTATGACTGAGAAAACCCCTAACGCGATCCTCGCGGCAGAGGTCAGCCGTCGTAAGCTGGTCAAAACTACCGCAATCGGTGGCTTAGCTGCTGCAAGTAGTGCCTTTTCCTTACCCTTTGCCCGAATGGCTTTCGCGCAAACCCCCGATAACACCGTAACGGCGGCAGAAAAAATCATTTGGAGCGCTTGTACGGTTAACTGCGGTAGTCGTTGCCCACTACGTATGCATGTGGTGGATGGCGAAATCAAATACGTTGAGACTGATAATACCGGCGATGATAATTATGACGGCCTACATCAGGTTCGTGCTTGTTTGCGTGGTCGTTCAATGCGTCGCCGCGTTTACAATGCTGACCGACTGAAGTACCCGATGAAACGTGTCGGTGCGCGTGGTGAAGGGAAATTCGAGCAAATTAGCTGGAACGAAGCTTTTGACACCATCGCCAACAGCATGAAAGGCATCATCAAAGAGTACGGCAATGAAGCTATTTATTTGAATTATGGTACCGGTACGCTGGGCGGCACACTGACTCGCTCCTGGCCACCAGGATCAACCTTAATCGCCCGTTTGATGAACTGCTGCGGCGGTTATCTGAACCATTATGGCGACTATTCAACCGCGCAAATTGCCGCTGGCCTGAACTACACCTACGGTGGCTGGGCTGATGGTAATAGTCCTTCAGACATTGAAAACAGTAAGTTAGTGGTTCTGTTTGGTAATAACCCCGGCGAAACGCGGATGAGTGGCGGCGGGGTGACTTATTACCTCGAACAAGCGCGTGAGAAATCCAATGCGCGCATGATTATCATCGATCCGCGTTATACCGATACCGGTGCAGGGCGTGAAGATGAATGGATCCCTATTCGTCCAGGTACTGATACTGCACTGATCTCCGCACTGGCATGGGTCATGATTACTGAAAATTTGGTTGATCAGCCTTTCCTCGATAAATACTGCGTTGGTTACGACGAAAAAACGCTCCCCAAAACTGCTCCAGCGAACGGCCATTACAAGGCCTATATTCTCGGTGCGGGGGCAGACGGCGTGGCGAAAACTCCACAATGGGCTTCCAAAATCACCGGTATTCCTGCCGAGCGCATCACACAACTGGCACGTGAAATTGCGACGGCCAAACCGGCATTTATTAGCCAGGGCTGGGGACCACAGCGCCACTCAAACGGTGAACTGGTTTCTCGTGCCATCGCCATGCTGTCAATTCTGACAGGTAACGTTGGCATAAACGGTGGCAACAGCGGGGCGCGCGAAGGATCTTACGACTTGCCGTTTGTTCGTATGCCGACGCTGGAAAACCCGGTACAAACCAGCATCTCGATGTTCCTGTGGACTGATGCTATCGAGCGTGGTCCAGAAATGACGGCGACCCGAGATGGCGTGCGTGGGAAAGAAAAACTGGATGTTCCAATCAAAATGGTCTGGAACTACGCCAGTAACTGTCTGATTAACCAGCATTCAGAAATCAACCGTACCCATGACATCCTCCAGGATGACAAAAAATGCGAGATGATTGTGGTGATTGATAACCACATGACTTCATCAGCCAAATATGCCGATATTCTGCTGCCGGACTGTACCGCTTCTGAGCAAATGGATTTTTGTCTCGATGCGTCATGCGGCAACATGTCGTATGTGATTTTTGCTGATCAGGTCATTAAACCTCGCTTTGAGTGCAAAACCATTTATGAGATGACCACCGAGCTGGCAAAACGCATGGGCGTGGAGTCGCAGTTCACTGAAGGACGCACACAAGAAGGTTGGATGCGTCATTTGTACAAACAGTCTCAGGAAGCTATCCCTGATCTGCCGAGTTTTGATGAATTCCGCCAGCAAGGCATCTTCAAGCAACGTGATCCTGAAGGGCACCACGTCGCCTATAAAGCCTTCCGTGAAGATCCAGCGGCAAATCCACTGACCACGCCGTCAGGGAAAATTGAAATTTACTCTGAGCAATTGGCCGAGATTGCTGCGACGTGGCAACTCAACGAAGGGGACGTTATCGATCCGCTGCCGGTTTACAGTGCAGGCTTCGAAAACTTTGGCGATCCACTGGCCGAAAAATGGCCATTGCAGATGACCGGGTTCCACTACAAAGCGCGCACTCACTCCACTTACGGCAACGTCGAAGTATTGAAAGCTGCCTGTCGCCAGGAAATGTGGATTAACCCGATTGATGCCCAGAAACGTGGGATTAAGAACGGCGATATGGTGCGCATTTTTAATGGTCGCGGCGAAGTGAATATCAACGCCAAAGTGACACCGCGCATTATTCCAGGTGTCGTCGCGATGGGGGAAGGAGCCTGGTATAACCCGGATGCTAATAAAGTGGACCACGCTGGCTGTATCAACGTGCTAACCACTCAGCGACCATCGCCACTGGCGAAAGGTAACCCATCCCACAGTAACCTCGTCCAGGTCGAAAAGGCGTAAGGAATAGCTGATGACAACCCAATACGGATTTTATATCGATTCCAGCCGTTGCACTGGTTGCAAGACTTGCGAGCTGGCCTGTAAAGACTACAAAAACTTAGGCCCGGACGTCAGCTTCCGCCGAATTTATGAATATGCGGGCGGTGACTGGCAAGAAGACAACGGTGTCTGGCAGCAAAACGTGTTTGCCTATTATCTGTCGATTGCCTGCAACCATTGTGAAGACCCCGCTTGCACTAAAGTTTGCCCAAGCGGTGCGATGCATAAACGAGAAGACGGTTTTGTGGTGGTAAACGAAGACATTTGTATTGGCTGCCGCTACTGCCATATGGCTTGCCCGTACGGTGCACCGCAATACAACGCAGAAAAAGGGCACATGACCAAATGCGATGGCTGTTATTCACGCATTGCAGAAGGGAAGAAACCAATTTGTGTGGAGTCTTGCCCGTTGCGTGCGCTGGATATGGCGCCGATTGCAGAGCTGCGTGAAAAATATGGTGAGCAAGCAGCCATTGCTCCACTGCCATCAGCACATTTCACGAAGCCAAATATTGTCATTAAACCCAACGCCAACAGCCGTCCTTGTGGGGATAAAACCGGCTATCTGGCAAACCCGAAGGAGGTGTGAGATGGGTAACGGATGGCATGAATGGCCGTTAATGGTCTTTACAGTTTTGGGGCAGTGCGTGGCGGGTGGTTTTATCGTCATGGCGCTGGCGTTGCTGACAGGGGTTTCCGATCGCGCACAGCAAAAGCGTGTGCAATGGACAATGATCGTATTGTGGGTGCTCATGGGCATTGGCTTTATGGCCTCTGTGCTTCACCTCGGTTCACCGCTGCGCGCCTTCAACTCACTCAATCGCATAGGTGATTCAGCGTTGAGCAATGAAATTGCCAGCGGTTCAGTCTTCTTCGCGATCGGCGGGTTTTGGTGGCTGGTTACCGTCGTGGGTAAAATGCCGCAGGCGATCGGGAAAATGTGGATGATCCTGACCATGATTCTTGGCGTGGTTTTTGTCTGGATGATGTGCAAGGTTTACCTGATTGATACCGTTCCAACGTGGTATAGCGCGTATACACCGCTCAGTTTCTTCCTGACGATGTTTATCGGCGGGCCACTATTGGGTTACTTATTGCTGCGTGTCGCGGGTGTAACCGGCTGGGGGATGCGCATTCTTCCCGCAGTTTCCCTGCTGGCTGTTGTGATCAGTACCGCGGTGGTGATGCTGCAGGGCATGGAACTGGCAACGATTCAAAGCTCGATTGCGCAGGCTTCAGCATTGGTACCGGAATACGGCGCGTTGATGTCCTGGAGACTGCTGGTGTTAGCTGCGGCTTTGGTTTGCTGGATTGTTCCACAGCTCAAAGGTGGGCAGGCGAGCCCCGCAGTGTTGGCATTCGCTTTTGTGTTGGTCATCGCAGGCGAACTGATTGGCCGCGGTGTTTTCTACGGTCTGCATATGACTGTTGGCATGGCGATAGCCAGCTAACCAGCTATCACAATGAAATGCGCCTGCGGGCGCATTTTTTATTTTCGCATAAGAAAATATCATCCAACTCACCATGAAATTTTTCATCCAATCCGCTTCGATTCATAATCCCTGATCTCATCAAAAACAGAGAGATAGCTTTTTCACTCAACGCTTAGTTCACAAGTTGAATAAGTTTTTCAAATCGACAGACTGTGAATCGGGTCAGGCCCCGTCAGCACTGGATTGACAATCATTTTGCTGGTGGCATGATGCGCACAAATTTATTCTCTTCCTCGCGGTTTTTACATGTCCATCTATACCCGGCCAGTCATGCTTTTGCTCTGCGGTCTGATGCTTTTGACCCTGGCAATCGCGGTTTTAAATACGCTGGTTCCACTCTGGTTAGCTCACGAAAATCTTCCAACATGGCAAGTCGGGATGGTCGGGTCGTCGTATTTTACCGGGAATCTGGTGGGTACGCTGATGACTGGCTGGCTGATAAAGCGCCAGGGATTCAACCGTAGCTACTATCTTGCATCGCTGATTTTCGCGGCGGGTTGTGCAGGACTTGGGTTAATGACCGGGTTCTGGAGCTGGATGATGTGGCGTTTCATCGCAGGAATTGGCTGCGCGATGATTTGGGTGGTTGTCGAGAGTGCGCTGATGTGCAGCGGGACGTCGCGTAACCGTGGACGCCTGCTGGCGGCTTACATGATGGTTTATTACGTCGGTACGGTACTTGGCCAATTGATGATAAGCAAAATGCCGACAGATATAGCCAGCGTTTTGCCGTGGATAACTGCATTAACACTGGCCGCGATTCTTCCGCTGCTCTTCGCCCGCATTGTAAACGATCGCAGCGAAAATCAAGAGGCGACTCCCGTATGGCCAATGCTGCGTTTGCGTCATGCGCGCCTTGGGGTGAACGGCTGTATTATTTCAGGGATTGTTCTCGGTTCTCTGTATGGGTTAATGCCGCTGTATTTAAACCATCAGGGTGTCAGTGATGCCGGGATTGGTTTCTGGATGGCGGTAATGGTCAGCGCGGGGATTGTTGGGCAATGGCCGGTTGGTCGTCTGGCCGATCGATTTGGTCGTTTATTAGTGCTTCGTGTCCAGGTGTTTATTGTGATTCTGGGTTGCATGGCAATGCTGAGTCACGCCGCAATGGGGCCAACGTTATTTGTTCTTGGGGCGGCTGGATTCACACTCTACCCGGTGGCAATGGCCTGGGCTTGCGAGAAAGTTGAACACCATCAGTTGGTCGCAATGAATCAGGCCTTACTGTTGAGTTACACCGTAGGCAGCTTGCTTGGCCCAACGTTTACATCGATGCTGATGCAAAGCTATTCGGACAGTTTATTGTTTGTGATGATTGCTGGTGTGGCATTTGTTTACTTATTGATGCTGCTGCGCAAAGCGGGGCACCACACTACGCCTGTCGCTCATGCCTGATAAAAATAGACCCTCATGCGAGGGTCTATTTTCTAGTACATCACTTTGTGACCGTACTGTTCCAGAATGCCTTTAACGCGTTCCATGGTCTCTTTCTTCGGTGGATGCACGCCGTCGAGTTTATACTCTTCGCCCATTGCCACCCATTTGTGCTTGCCCAGCTCGTGGTACGGCAACAATTCAATTTTCTCTACATTGCCCATATCTCGCGTGAACTCACCAAGACGATGCGCAGAATCGTCATCGTCTGACCAGCCAGGAACAACAACGTAGCGAATCCAGACGTTAATATTTTTATCAGACAAATAGCGCGCAAACTCGAGAGTACGATGGTTTGAAACGCCAACCAGATTCTGGTGAATCTCGTCGTTCATCTGTTTCAAATCAAGCATCACCAGGTCAGTCACTTCAAGCAATTCATCGATGACTGGATCGTAGCGGCGTACAAAACCGTTGGTATCCAGACAGGTATGAATGCCTTCTTTACGGCAGGCACGGAACCAGTCACGAACAAACTCGGCTTGCAAAATAGCTTCACCACCCGATGCTGTGACCCCGCCGCCAGAGGCATTCATGAAGTGTCGATAGGTCACCACTTCTTTCATCAGTTCTTCAACGGTAACCTCTTTGCCGCCGTGTGTATCCCATGTGTCACGGTTATGGCAATACAGGCAGCGCATAAGGCAGCCCTGGAAAAAGGTGATAAAACGAATACCGGGACCATCCACGGTACCGCAGGATTCAAAGGAATGAATTCGGCCAATTACTGACATTGCGGTGTTCTCTCCAGTATTGGCTGATGCTCAATGGCATCAACCAGGTTGAGCGCGGTCTTTAAACAGATTGCCGCGTCGAATCAATTTTGCAAGATAACCTAAACGTAGCAGTTATCTTGCAAAATAGGTTCTGACATAAGAAAAGGCCCCACCGAGGTGGAGCCTTTATTCTACGCCTTTTCAGACAAACCGTGAATTACATGGTTTGAGTGAAGGTACGGGTAATAACGTCCTGCTGTTGTTCTTTAGTCAGGGAGTTAAAACGTACAGCGTAACCAGATACACGAATGGTCAGCTGAGGATATTTCTCAGGGTGTTCCATCGCATCCAGCAGCATTTCACGGTTCATTACGTTCACGTTCAGGTGTTGACCACCTTCGATGGACGATTCGTGGTGGAAGTAACCATCCATCAGACCCGCGAGGTTAGTTTTACGAACTTCGTCGTCTTTACCCAGTGCGTTAGGAACGATAGAGAAGGTATAAGAAATACCATCTTTAGCGTAAGCAAACGGCAGTTTAGCAACGGAAGTCAGAGAGGCAACAGCACCTTTCTGATCACGACCGTGCATTGGGTTAGCACCTGGACCGAATGGAGCGCCTGCACGACGACCGTCTGGGGTGTTACCGGTTTTCTTACCATAAACCACGTTAGAGGTGATGGTCAGAACAGACTGAGTCGGGATAGCGTTACGGTAAGTAGTCAGTTTCTGAATTTTCTTCATGAAACGTTCTACCAGGTCAACAGCGATGTCATCTACGCGAGAATCGTTGTTACCGAACATTGGGTATTCGCCTTCGATTTCGAAGTCTACAGCCAGGCCGTCTTCGTCACGAACAGGTTTAACTTTCGCATATTTGATTGCAGACAGGGAGTCAGCTGCAACAGACAGACCCGCGATACCACAAGCCATAGTGCGAACAACGTCACGGTCATGCAGAGCCATCAGAGACGCTTCGTAGCTGTACTTATCATGCATGTAGTGAATGATGTTCAGCGCAGTGACGTACTGTTTAGCCAACCAGTCCATGAAGTGGTCAAGACGATCCAGAACGTTATCGTAGTCCAGAACGTCAGCCATGATTGGCGCTTCTTTAGGACCGATCTGAATTTTCAGTTTTTCATCAACGCCACCGTTGATTGCATACAGCATGGTTTTCGCGAGGTTAGCACGAGCACCGAAGAACTGCATTTGCTTACCAACGATCATTGGGCTCACGCAGCATGCGATTGCGTAGTCATCGTTGTTAAAGTCAGGGCGCATCAGATCATCGTTCTCGTATTGCAGAGAAGAAGTATCAATGGAAACTTTAGCGGCGAATTTCTTGAAGTTCAGTGGCAGTTTTTCAGACCACAGAATAGTGATGTTCGGCTCCGGAGACGGCCCCATGGTGTACAGGGTGTTCAGGAAACGGAAGCTAGATTTAGTAACCAGAGTACGACCATCTACACCCATACCGGCGATAGATTCGGTCGCCCAGATTGGGTCACCAGAGAACAGCTCATCATACTCAGGGGTACGCAGGAAGCGAACCATACGCAGTTTCATGACCAGGTGGTCAATCATTTCCTGTGCTTCAAGCTCGGTGATTTTACCAGCTTTCAGGTCACGTTCGATGAAGGCATCCAGGAAGGTGGATACACGACCGAAGGACATTGCAGCGCCGTTCTGAGATTTAACCGCAGCCAGGTAGCCGAAGTAAGTCCACTGAATAGCTTCTTGAGCATTTTTAGCAGGACCAGAGATATCGCAGCCATATTTAGCAGCCATTTCTTTGATCTGGCCCAGAGCACGGTGTTGCTCGGAGATTTCTTCACGCAGACGAATTGTTGCTTCCAGGTCTTCGCCGTTTTCCAGTTTGCTCTGCAGAGAGTTGAACTGAGCGAATTTGTCTTTCATCAGGAAGTCGATGCCGTACAGTGCTACGCGACGGTAATCACCGATGATACGACCACGGCCATAAGCATCCGGCAGACCGGTGATTACGCCTGATTTACGGCAGTTCAGGATGTCTTTGGTATAAACGTCAAACACACCCTGGTTGTGGGTTTTGCGGTATTCGGTGAAGATCTTTTTAAGCATTGGGTCAAGTTCACGACCATATACTTTGCAAGAACCTTCAACCATTTTGATGCCACCAAACGGAATAATTGCACGTTTCAGTGGAGCATCAGTCTGCAGGCCAACGATAGTTTCGAGGGACTTGTTGATGTAACCAGCATCATGAGAGGTGATGGTGGAAGCGAGGTCAGTATCGAAGTCAACAGGCGCGTGAGTGCGGTTTTCCTGTTTAACGCCTTCCATGACGTTGTCCCACAATGTGGTAGTTGCTTCAGTAGCACCTGCCAGGAAGGACTCGTCACCCTCGTAAGGGGTGTAGTTTTTCTGAATAAAGTCACGCACGTTGACTTCATTCTGCCAGTCACCTTTGGCAAAACCTTCCCAGGCTGTGGCTAACTTCTCATTAAGCTCGGACATTTAACACCTACCTTCTAATGTGGATTTCTTATTCCCTACACGACGGCTAGCACTTAGTGCTTATCACCACCGCGTAGATAAATTACCCAGTACGTCAACCCAACCAGTACGCCGCCACCGATAATGTTCCCAATAGTCACTGGGATCAGGTTATCTGTGATGAAGTTCAATACGGTCAAGTGAGTGAAATTGTCCGGAGACGACCCAACTGCGGTCCAGAATTCCGGGCTTGCAAAGTTGCGTACTACGATACCCAAAGGGATCAAGAACATGTTTGCGATACTGTGCTCAAAACCACTAGCAACAAACATGGCGACCGGGAGAATCATAGCAAACATCTTGTCCATCAAACTGCGACCCGAGTAGCTCATCCAGACAGCCAGACAGACCATCAGGTTAGCCAAAATACCCAGGCACACAGCTTCAATAAAGGTGTGGTGCATTTTATGGTCTGCGGTTTGAAGCACATTCAGACCCCACGCACCGTTTGCTGTCATGTACATACCTGACAACCAAATCAACACCACGAACATCAAAGCACCGAACAGGTTACCGATGTAAACGTTGACCCAGTTCTTCGCGAGTTGACCCCAGGTGATACGGCCACTGGCTTTAGCAACAACAATCAACACGGTAGAAGTGAAGAGGTCGGCACCGCAGACAACGCACAGGATAAGCCCTAAGGAGAAGCAAGTACCGCCAATCAGCTTCGCAATCCCAAACGGAATGGTCGAAGTACCGGTGGTCGCAGTGATGTAAAAGACAAAGGCAATCGAGATGAACATCCCCGCCGTGATCGCTAAATAAAACGTGGTCAGCGGGTGCTTTGTTGCTTTATAGACGCCAGCGTCTTCGGCGACTTTCGCCATAGCGGCTGGGAGCAATAGATCAAAAGGGTTGTCAGCTTTCACACTAACTCTCTCTTATTTAATTCGGCGACGAGATACTAACAAAGCATTATAGAGTAAAATTTGATATGGATCATATCTCGCCAAGCTTATAGGCCTGATAAAAGCAGGTGTTTACCTGATTTTCAGTTTAAGTTATTGATATTTTTAATAAAAATAAAGTTTAAAATTTATAATGTAATTTGATATTTAGCCTCAACGCTCCTGTGTCGGGGTAATTAGAATGGAGTATTTCTATAATTTGGCAACATTATTTGTAGTTTAATATAATAATATTTCACCAATATTTAACTATTGAGTCACAAATGAAATTATTACGCTGCCAATAAAAACACGGGGCAATAAAAATCGCCCCGTAATATAGCGTAAACATTATGGTTTACGCACCTTTGAGTTTAGTTTTGTTACTTTATTTCCAGAAAGCCGCTTTTGCGCGTTGCAGTTTTTCATACGCCGCTAACAACGCCTGATGGGCAGGGAACGCTTTCAAATCGCTATCTACAGCTTGCAGGCCATAGAATGGCGCTTCACCACTCAGAGCAGCACTTGCCGCTTCTACTGTTTCTGCGCCGTACATACGCACGAAGGCATTCAGATATTGCAGCGGTTGGCGGTCTTCTTCCATCGCCAGTAGCAGCAGGGTTTGCAGGCAGCGATAGTAGTTCGCACGCTCAGGGCTGAAAATAGACGCGTTGAATTCCATCGTCCATTCCGTCCAGATAAGCGCTTGTTCGGTGTCACCGCCAGCCAGTGCCAGCATGGCTTTCAATTCACCAATACGCAGCGTATACCAGCCATTGTCTTTACCTGTCGCCAGACCAAGCAGCTCGCGGACACGGGTGAAATCATCGTGGCCTTCTTCATCTAACTGAGAAATCAGATCGAGATAATCTTGCTTCTCCCACTCACTGCCTGGTAATGACAGAATGGTGTCACGCAAGTGATAGCCCATACTGTTGTTAGCCAGCAGCAGATCTTCGGCAGGATAAATATCGGACATACCAGGAACGATGATGCGGCAAGCGTAAACATCAAGATGCTGGTAGTCAGCGATATAAACTTCCTGGTCTTCTGCATTAAAGATTGCCATCAATGTGGCAAATTCTTCTTCTGTGGTTCCAGAGAAGCTCCAGTCAACAAATGGATAGTCGGCATCTTGCTTGAACATATCCCAGGAGATCAGACCGCTGGAGTCGATAAAGTGAGTTTCGAGATTGGCATGCTCGGCAACTTCTTCGTCATCAAAGGTCGGAGGCGTGAAGACATCCAGATCTTTAAGGCCACGCCCCTGCAGCAGTTCAGTCACGGTACGTTCCAGCGCAACACCAAAATCAGGGTGGGCACCGAACGACGCAAAACACGTGCCGTTTGCTGGGTTGAATAACACCACGCAAATAACCGGATATTTGCCGCCTAATGAACCGTCATACGCGAAGATTGGGAATCCTTCAGCTTCCAGAGTGGCGATTGATTCGACCACGCCAGGATAGCGAGCCAGCACTTCCTGCGGGATTTCCGGCAGGCTAATGCTTTCCGCGATAATGCGATTTTTAATGTAACGCTCAAAAACTTCTGAAAGTCCCTGAACACGGGCTTCGTTTGCGGTGTTCCCTGCAGACATCCCATTAGAAACATACAAGTTCCCGATGATGTTCATCGGAATATAGACGGTTTCTTGATCGGATTGACGGGTAAACGGCAGTGCGCAGATGCCGCGCTCTTCATTGCCGGATTGCAGATCAATCAGCATACCTGCGGTGACTTCGTTCTCAGGATCGTAAAACGCGCGCAAACGATCGTCGAGAATGCCTTCCGGCAGTTGCTCATCTTCAGGAATTGGGAACCACTTCTCGTTTGGATAATGCACAAACGGGCCATTGGCGATGGTTTCACCTAACCAGAAATCAGCAAAGAAATAGTTAGTCGACAAACGCTCGAAATATTCGCCCAGCGCTGAAGCCAAAGCGGCTTTTTTAGTCGCGCCTTTACCATTGGTAAAGCACAGCGCGCTGTCTTTATCACGGATATGCACTGACCAGACGTTTGGCACAGGGTTTAACCAGGAAGCTTCTTCTATATTAAAGCCAAGATCGGCGAGCTTGGTCTGGAAGCGAGCGATGGAATCTTCCAGTGCGGCATCTTTGCCAGGAATAAAGGTTTGAGTCATGAGGTTTCACTTTTGTCGTACGCAAAGCGCGCAATGATACGGGTTTTAGCCGACTGACACCATTGTCAGCAGCCAGCAGGCGGCGATAGCATAACAGGCTATGCTTACTGTCAGTAACCCACTGTAATGGCGGTAAAAATGAAGAGCTTTGATCTTCAACGTATGGCATTAAACGACGTCCCACTGGATTTTCTCTGGGAGGTCGCTTTTCGTAGCCTCTATACCTTTATATTAGTGTTCCTGTTTTTAAAGATAACGGGGCGGCGTGGCGTTCGGCAGATGTCGTTGTTTGAAGTGTTGATAATCTTAACGCTTGGCTCGGCGGCAGGCGATGTGGCGTTTTATCATGACGTACCGATGCTACCTGTGTTGATTGTTTTCGTCACATTGGGGCTGCTTTATCGTCTGGTGATGTGGCTGATGAGCCACAGTGAAAAACTTGAAAACCTGTTTGAAGGAAAACCTTCCGTCATTATCGAAGAGGGGGAGTTTTCCTGGGAAAAAATGAAGTCGCAAAACATGACTGAATTTGAGTTTTTTATGGAGCTACGCTTGCTGGGCGTAGAGCATCTCGGGCAAGTTCGTCTGGCGATACTTGAAACCAACGGCCAGATAAGCGTCTATTTCTTTCCTGATAAACTCGTCAGACCGGGTTTACCGATTTTGCCTGAGCACTGCTGCGAACGGTTTATTAAAATGCCGGAAGATGCGGATTATGCCTGTATCCATTGCAGTGAAGTCGTGGCGTTGAATGCAAATGATGAAATTGCTTGCCCGCGCTGTGCTCATAAAGTGTGGGTTAAGGCCAGTACCGCCACGCGAGTGACCTGACGGGCATTTATCGGGTGTTTAATTCATCGATTAGATGAATCTGTTGTGTGATTTTGCGCACATTCCCGCAGCGCACCTGATTAACCATTGCAGCCTCCGCGAGTGAATGATAAAACCGATACCGTGAAAAAATCTTAGTGCTCTTAGCGTGGTGAGGGGAAATGACTCAGGTATACAATTTTAGTTCCGGCCCGGCGATGCTACCGGCTGAAGTGCTTCGTCGTGCGCAAAGTGAACTCTGCGACTGGCAAGGCTTAGGCACCTCCGTAATGGAGATTAGCCACCGTGGTAAAGAGTTTATTCAGGTAGCTGAAGAAGCTGAAAAAGATTTTCGCTTTCTGCTGCAAATCCCCTCGAACTACAAAGTTTTGTTCTGTCACGGTGGCGGTCGCGGCCAATTCGCTGGTGTACCTTTAAACCTGCTGGGTGACAAAACTAGCGCTGACTATGTTGATGGCGGCTATTGGGCGAGTAGTGCAGTAAAAGAAGCGCACAAATACTGCACGCCAAATGTTATTGATGCGAAAGTGACCGTTGATGGCCTGCGTGCGCTCAAACCGATGAGCGAGTGGCAGGTTTCTGAAGATAGTGCCTACTTGCACTATTGCCCGAATGAAACCATCGACGGTATCGCAACTCACGAAACGCCAGACTTTGGCGATAAGGTTGTGGTTGCCGATTTCTCATCCTCGATTTTGTCGCACTCGCTCGACATTAGCCGTTTCGGCGTAATTTACGCTGGTGCTCAGAAAAACATCGGTCCAGCCGGTTTGACGTTGGTTATCGTGCGTGAAGATTTGCTCGGCAAGGCGCATAAAGCGTGCCCGTCAATTCTTGACTACACCGTGCTTAATGAAAACGACTCCATGTTTAATACCCCACCAACATTCGCCTGGTATCTTTCCGGTCTGGTCTTTAAATGGCTGAAGGAACAAGGTGGTGTGGAAGTCATGGACAAAATTAACCGTGAGAAAGCGAGCCTGTTATACGGTGTGATTGATAAAAGCGATTTTTATCGTAACGATGTTGCTCCGGCCAACCGTTCGCGCATGAATGTCCCATTCCAGTTGGCTGATAGCGCGCTTGATAAACTCTTCCTCGAAGAGTCGTTTGCTGCAGGTCTACACGCATTGAAAGGCCACCGTGTTGTAGGCGGAATGCGTGCTTCTATCTACAATGCGATGCCACTCGAAGGTGTTAAAGCGTTAACTAACTTCATGATCGACTTTGAGCGTCGCCACGGTTAATTGCTGCTCGTTGTTATTCTCCCCGCGGCATGGTTCGCGGGGTTTTTATTCTGTTTGAGTTGAGAGTATTTACCCCATGCTGGAATCCCTGACGTTACAACCCATCGCATTGGTCGACGGCACGATTAATCTTCCTGGTTCAAAAAGTGTCTCTAATCGCGCTCTGCTGCTTGCAGCACTGGCGCATGGCACGACTGAACTGACTAATTTGCTGGATAGCGATGACGTTCGTCATATGCTCAACGCACTGAAAGCATTGGGAGTAAGTTATACACTTTCAGCCGATCGTACACGTTGTGAAGTGACCGGCATGGGGGGTCCATTGCAAGCCGCGGGCGAGCTGGAACTGTTCTTAGGGAATGCGGGTACGGCGATGCGCCCACTGGCGGCGGCACTGTGTCTGGGTAGCAATAACATCGTGCTGACCGGTGAACCACGCATGAAAGAACGTCCGATTGGCCATTTGGTTGATGCTTTACGTCAGGGCGGCGCTCAGATTGATTATCTGGAACAAGAAAATTATCCGCCATTGCGTTTGCGTGGTGGTTTTAGCGGTGGCCAGGTTGCCGTCGATGGCAGCGTTTCCAGCCAGTTTTTGACCGCGCTTTTAATGACGGCACCGTTGGCGGAAAACGACACTGAAATCACTATCAAAGGTGACCTGGTATCGAAACCGTATATCGACATCACCTTACATCTGATGAAAACCTTTGGTGTGGATGTAGAAAACCGCGACTACCGCTGTTTTGTGATTCGTGGTAGCCAGCAGTACTCCTCTCCAGGGGCTTATTTGGTGGAAGGCGATGCCTCTTCTGCTTCTTACTTCCTTGCGGCTGGTGCAATCAAAGGCGGTACGGTAAAAGTGACGGGCATCGGTCGTAATAGCGTTCAAGGCGATATCCGTTTTGCCGATGTGCTGGAAAAAATGGGTGCGAAAGTCACCTGGGGTGATGATTTCATCTCCTGCGAGCGCGGCGAATTAAACGCCATTGATATGGATATGAACCATATCCCAGACGCAGCAATGACTATCGCTACTGCGGCTTTATTTGCCAAAGGTACGACCACTCTACGTAATATTTATAACTGGCGTGTAAAAGAAACTGACCGTTTGAGCGCTATGGCAACTGAACTGCGTAAAGTGGGCGCAATAGTGGAAGAGGGGGAGGATTACATTACCGTGACTCCACCAGCTCAGCTGCAAGTTGCTGAAATTGGAACTTATAACGATCACCGTATGGCTATGTGCTTCTCGCTGGTGGCGTTGTCAGATACTCCAGTGACCATCCTTGATCCGAAATGTACGGCAAAAACTTTCCCGGACTATTTCGAACAGTTAGCGCGTATTAGCACCCTCAAGTAATGCACCACCACTTGCTCCGGTAACGTTGAGTGCCGGAGTAAATTCTCAATATCCTGCATAAGATCAACTCCGTTTTCGTACCTCCGCTTTCATTGCACCCGCTTGTACCACTGTTAATCTCACGTCCGATTTGATCAACAAATCGATGATTTATTTCATGTATAGCTCATCAACGGAAGATAACTATGAAGACTTTCAAAAAGGTAGTATTGGCAGTGTTAATGGCGGGGTCTCTGGTCGCGTGTAAGAACATGAATGGCGATAAACTGGCATCGTCCGGAATGTCGGCCTTCAAAGCCGCAACACTCAGCGATGCGGATGTTAAGGCAGTGGCAAACCAGTCCTGTAAGCAGGCAGATAGTGAAAACCAACTCGCGGGTAAATCCAGCAAATATGCCAAACGCTTGAACAAAATTGCCAAGGCCCTTGGGAATCAGATCGACGGAACACCAGTGAATTACAAAGTTTATTTGACCAGCGATATCAATGCCTGGGCGATGGCCAACGGCTGTGTACGTGTCTACAGCGGCTTAATGGACATGATGACCGATAACGAAGTTGAAGGTGTTCTTGGTCATGAAATGGGTCACGTAGCCTTGGGTCATTCAAAGGAAAAACTGCAAACAGCCTATGCCACTATGGCGGCCAGGGATGCAGTTTCTGCAACCAGCGGAGTGGCATCACAGTTATCTCAGTCACAACTTGGTGATTTAGCAGAAGCGGCGATTAATGCGACGTTCTCGCGCAGTGAAGAGTCAGAAGCGGATGATTTCTCATATGATCTCCTCAAAAAACGCAAAATAAATACTCAAGGACTGGCAAGCAGTTTTGATAAGCTTGCAACGCTTGATGGTGGTGCATCGAAGTCTATGTTTGATTCACATCCGCCATCAGTTGAACGTGCACAACATGTCCGTGACCGCATAGCAGCAGATAAAAAATAAACTACCTCTCTGAATTTGGGGCTGGTTTTTTCCAGCCCCACCTCAAGTTGCGCAATTCTTCTACACTCAACCTCATTAAAGACGATAATTGGCAGGAAAGATAACGGTCAGGATTCTGGCAGCGTATAATATGCGGCGTTTCTATTTTAGGTCCGTAATTCCAGCAAGAGGAGAGTACGATGACGGCACCCGCCCCAGTAATAACAATTGATGGTCCAAGCGGCGCAGGTAAAGGCACGCTGTGTAAAGCCATGGCGGAAGCGTTACAGTGGCATCTGCTTGATTCTGGAGCAATTTATCGAGTTCTGGCATTGGCGGCCTTACATCACCAGGTTGATGTAACCTCCGAAGATACGCTAGTCCCACTTGCTGCCCACCTTGATGTGCGTTTTGTTGCCAATGAAGGCAACCTGGAAGTCATCCTTGAAGGAGAAGACGTCAGCGCAGAAATTCGTACTCAGGAAGTTGCGAATGCAGCCTCTCAGATAGCTGCTTTCCCACGTGTTCGTGAAGCATTGCTACGCCGTCAGCGCGCATTCAGAGAAGCGCCGGGACTGATTGCTGATGGCCGTGATATGGGCACCGTGGTTTTCCCTGATGCACCAGTAAAAATCTTCCTTGACGCATCTTCTGAAGAGCGTGCGCGTAGACGTATGCTACAGTTGCAGGAGAAGGGCTTTAGTGTTAACTTTGAGCGCCTTTTGGCAGAAATAAAAGAACGTGATGACCGTGACCGTAATCGTGCAATAGCACCGTTAGTGCCCGCCGCAGATGCGCTGGTGCTGGATTCAACCAGCATGTCCATTGACGACGTCATCAAACAAGCGCTTACTTATGCGCAAAAAATTTTAACACCAGCTCAATAGTGAATATTGCGCTGGTGTAAGTTTTGTCATATTTGTCATGATATTGCCATAGTGGTATCCTGACATATCGGGTAGTTTTTTACCCCTGTAACCTAAACCCTGTCGGCATGGAGCCAATGGCGGGGTATGTGAAACAACCCCATTCGGCGGGACGCTAAATGGACGTTAAACTAAAGAACCTTGAAGATTAACAACATGACTGAATCTTTCGCTCAACTCTTTGAAGAATCCCTGAAAACAATCGAAACCCGTCCGGGTTCCATCGTTCGTGGCGTAGTAGTTGCTATCGACAAAGATATCGTACTGGTTGACGCTGGTCTGAAATCTGAGTCTGCAATTCCTGTAGAGCAGTTCAAAAATGCTGCTGGCGAACTGGAAATCCAGGTTGGTGACGAAGTTGATGTTGCTCTGGACGCTGTTGAAGATGGCTTTGGCGAAACTCTGCTGTCCCGTGAAAAAGCTAAGCGTCACGAAGCTTGGATCACGCTGGAAAAAGCTTACGAAGAAGCTGAAACTGTGGTCGGTATCATCAACGGCAAAGTTAAGGGTGGCTTCACTGTAGAGCTGAACGGTATTCGTGCGTTCCTGCCAGGTTCACTGGTAGATGTTCGTCCGGTACGTGACACTCTGCACCTGGAAGGCAAAGAGCTTGAGTTCAAAGTCATCAAGCTGGACCAGAAGCGTAACAACGTTGTTGTTTCTCGTCGTGCAGTTATCGAATCAGAAAACAGCGCAGAACGTGATCAACTGCTGGAAAACCTGCAAGAAGGCATGGAAGTTAAAGGTATCGTTAAGAACCTTACTGACTACGGTGCATTCGTTGATCTGGGCGGCGTTGACGGCCTGCTGCACATCACTGATATGGCATGGAAACGCGTTAAGCATCCAAGCGAAATCGTGAATGTTGGCGATGAAATTACCGTTAAAGTACTGAAGTTCGACCGTGAGCGTACTCGTGTGTCTCTGGGTCTGAAGCAACTGGGCGAAGATCCATGGGTCGCAATCGCTAAGCGTTATCCAGAAGGTACCAAACTGACTGGTCGCGTGACTAACCTGACTGATTACGGCTGCTTCGTAGAAATCGAAGAAGGCGTTGAAGGTCTGGTTCACGTTTCCGAAATGGATTGGACCAACAAAAACATCCACCCATCCAAAGTTGTTAACGTTGGTGATGTAGTGGAAGTTATGGTTCTGGATATCGACGAAGAACGTCGTCGTATCTCCCTGGGTCTGAAGCAGTGCAAATCTAACCCATGGCAGCTGTTCGCTGAAACCCACAACAAGGGCGACCGCGTTGAAGGTAAAATCAAGTCTATCACTGACTTCGGTATCTTCATCGGCCTGGACGGTGGCATCGACGGCCTGGTTCACCTGTCTGATATCTCCTGGAACGTTGCAGGCGAAGAAGCAGTTCGTGAATACAAGAAAGGCGACGAAATCGCGGCTGTGGTTCTGCAAGTTGACGCAGAACGTGAGCGTATCTCCCTGGGTGTTAAACAACTCGCAGAAGATCCGTTCAACAACTACGTTGCACTGAACAAGAAAGGTACTATCGTTACTGGTAAAGTAACAGCAGTTGACGCGAAAGGTGCTACAGTTGAATTAGCAGATGGCGTAGAAGGCTACCTGCGTGCTTCTGAAGCTTCCCGTGACCGCGTTGAAGATGCAACTCTGGTTCTGAGCGTAGGCGACGACGTTGAAGCTAAATTCACTGGCGTTGACCGTAAAAACCGTGTTGTAAGCCTGTCTGTTCGTGCTAAGGACGAAGCTGACGAGAAAGATGCAATCGCTACTGTTAACAACAAACAGGAAGATGCACCAAACTTCTCTAACGCTATGGCTGAAGCATTCAAAGCAGCTAAAGGCGAGTAATCGTCTGAGCACTTAAATCAGGGCGGCTACGGCCGCCCTTGTTCGATTGATAGGTGTAAGTTAATTTTCCTGAAAGGAAACCGGAGGAATCATGACCAAGTCAGAATTGATAGAAAGACTTGCAACTCAGCAATCTCACATCCCGGCGAAAGCTGTAGAAGATGCAGTGAAAGAGATGCTGGAGCATATGGCCTCTACTCTCGCCCAAGGTGAGCGTATTGAAATCCGGGGTTTCGGCAGTTTTTCCTTACACTATCGCGCACCTCGCACCGGACGTAACCCAAAAACTGGCGATAAAGTGGATCTGGAAGGTAAGTACGTTCCGCACTTTAAACCAGGTAAAGAATTACGTGACCGCGCCAACATTTACGGTAATTAAGTCTTAGGATTTAATTCTCAAGAACGGCACCTTCGGGTGCCGTTTTTTTATGCCAAAAATCACAGTTTTCGATTCCGCTCGCAAATTATTCGGCTGTATTTTCATGCAGCTCCGAAAGCCTGGAACCCTTCTCGAAGAACTGATTATCCATAGCTGACGTCATTTTTTAATACTTCACACTGCCTTTAACAAGGAGGTAGTCGTGAGGAATTCAATCGGATTATGTTGCAGTGCAATTATTGGCATTCTGCCTCTGGTGTGGCTGGCCAATATTCCTGATATGCCAATTATCGCAGTCATCCTCTTTGCGGCAGTATGCACTGGACTCATCCCGCATCTGTCTGCGCGCTATATCGCTTTTGGTTTGTTGTGCTTTTGCTGGGCGTTACTGAACGCCAGAGCTAGTCTTATGCCTGTCGAACAATGGTCCGGCAAACCTATTACGGTTGAAGCGGTGATGACCCGAACTGATGGAAAGCAAAATCACGATTGGGAAATGGTATCGGTAGAAGGAAAGGTAATTTTTCCACCTGTTGGTATCAGAAGTCGTGGTGGCTACTTACCGGCTAGCGTTTGCGCAGGGCAACGCTGGCGCATGAAACTGCAACTGCGGCCAGTACATGGGCAACTGAACGAAGGCGGTTTTGATAGCCAAAGATATGCTCTTGCACAACATCAACCATTGAGTGCACGTATTATTTCGGCTGATCCCATTACGCAGCGCTGCAGTTTACGGGCTCAATGGTTATCCGCTGTTCAATTTTCGACTCAATCACTCCCCAATCAGGGCGTGATTTTGGCATTAGCATTTGGTGACCGCTCGGCAGTGAATGATGAGCAGAAAAACCTGCTTCGCCAGAGCGGCACGGCACACCTTATGGCCATCTCAGGGATGCACATCTCACTGGCTGCGATGGTGGGTTGGTTAATCGCTCGTTTAATACAACTGAGTTTTCCTGCACATCGAGTTCATTTCAGAATGCCACTCTTAGCCAGTGTCATAGCCGCCGCTGCTTATACCTGGCTTGCAGGGGGAAACCCTCCGGCTGTCAGAGCGCTGATTGGGGTCATTATCTGGCTTTTTCTACGGCTACAGGGGCGATGCTGGTCCGGGTGGGAGGTCTGGCTTTGCTGCATCACGGGCATTCTGATTTATGACCCTCTTACTGTTTTGTCAGACAGTTTTTGGCTATCGGCACTGGCTGTTGCCTCACTCATTTTCTGGTATCAATGGATGCCACTGCCACAAAGTGTACTAACGACGAAATGGTTTTATCGTTATCCACTCGCTTTAATGCACCTGCAGGTTGGCATCATGGTTTTGCTGATGCCACTACAAATTTTCATTTTCCACGGTATTAGCCTTAGCGCGTTAATAGCGAACTTACTCGCAGTACCGCTGATTACTTTTATCGTCGTGCCATTGTTATTAGCGGGATTAGTGCTTACCAGTATCCCGTGGATAGGAGAACATTTGTGGTGGGGTGTAGATCGTCTGCTGGCGCTACTTTTTACATCGTTGTCGCTATTACCTGACGGCTGGCTGGAAGTGGATGACCGTTTTCAGCTTTTGAGTTTGTGTGGCTGGCTGGCGATTATTATCCATAGGTTGGCGTTATGGCGCAGCTCGTCGTTTTCGGTGATAGCGCTGATCCTGTCCCTGGTTGTTTCCACAATGCGGCCTGAGAAAAAAGACGGCTCGTGGCAAATCACCATGTTAGATGTCGGGCACGGTCTGGCGATTGCGATTATCCGGCAAGGAAAGGTCTTTCTATACGATACCGGGAACGCCTGGCCCGGTGGTGATGCGGCTCAGCAAGTTATTATTCCATGGCTGCGTTGGCATAATCTAACCCCAGAGCAAGTCGTCATTAGCCACGAGCACCTTGATCATCGCGGTGGTTTAATCAGTTTGCAGCGCGAATGGCCAGCGTTAAAAATTCACAGTCCACTGCGTTGGGCAGGGCATCACCCTTGTTTTCAAGGGGAGGAATGGCAATGGCGGGGTTTGAAGTTTACTGCGTTGTGGCCTCCAGATCAGCCAGTAAAGACGGGTAATAATGGCTCTTGTGTGGTGATGGTCAGCGACGGGAACTTTCGTATCTTGTTAACCGGTGATGTGGAAGTTGAAGCTGAATTAGCTATGCTCAAGAGACGATGGGATATCTTACATGCTGATATTATTCAGGTTCCTCATCATGGTAGTCGCACATCTTCGGTTGCACCGCTGCTGCGTGCAGTTTCTGGAGGTGCTGCACTTGCCTCTACATCGCGTTATAACGCCTGGCATTTACCTTCCGGGAAAGTGGTTAAACGCTACCAGGCGCAAGGATATAAATGGTATGACACGGCGCAATCAGGCCAGCTGACTATCGATATAAATAGTGATAAATGGCAAATCAATGGCTTCAGAGAACAAATTTCACCCCGTTGGTATCATCAGTGGTTTGGTGTATCCCGGGATAATGGGTAGAATATGCGGCTATTTCATCTAATGCTGGTTTACTGAATGCATAACGATAAAGATCTTTCCACATGGCAGACCTTCCGCCGCCTTTGGCCGATGATTGCTCCTTTCAAGCCGGGTCTGATTGTGGCTGGTATTGCGTTAATCCTAAACGCTGCCAGTGATACCTATATGCTGTCTTTGCTTAAACCGTTACTGGATGATGGTTTTGGAAAAACTGATAAATCAGTGCTGCTATGGATGCCGCTGGTTGTTATCGGGCTGATGGTGCTGCGTGGTGCGACGAGTTACGTCTCCAGCTATTGCATCTCGTGGGTCTCTGGGCAGGTAGTTATGAACATGCGTCGTCGCTTGTTCAGCCACATGATGGGCATGCCGGTTTCGTTTTTTGACCAGCAGTCCACTGGTACGCTGCTCTCGCGCATTACTTACGATTCCGAACAAGTTGCTTCCTCTTCATCTAGCGCATTGATAACGGTCGTGCGTGAAGGCGCATCTATCATTGGCCTGTTTGTGCTGATGTTTTGGTATAGCTGGCAGCTTTCTTTGATTCTGATTGTACTGGCTCCTATCGTTTCCTTCGCGATTCGTATGGTTTCCAAACGTTTCCGTAATATCAGCAAAAACATGCAGAACACGATGGGGCAGGTCACCACCAGTGCGGAGCAAATGCTGAAAGGCCATAAAGAAGTGCTGATCTTCGGCGGCCAGGAAGTGGAAACAGAACGTTTTAATAAAGTCAGTAACCGTATGCGCCGCCAGGGTATGAAACTGGTTTCGGCCTCATCTATTTCTGACCCTATCATTCAGTTGATTGCCTCTTTAGCTCTGGCTTTTGTGATTTACGCAGCAAGCTTCCCGAGTGTGATGGAAACGCTGACAGCCGGTACCATCACCGTGGTCTTCTCTTCAATGATCGCTCTGATGCGCCCATTGAAATCCTTGACAAACGTCAACGCTCAGTTCCAGCGCGGTATGGCTGCTTGCCAAACGTTGTTCTCTATTCTCGATTCTGAGCAAGAGAAAGACGAAGGGAAACGTGTTATTGAGCGCGCTAAAGGTGATGTTGAATTCCGTGATGTGACCTTTACCTATCCGGGTCGTGAAGTGCCAGCTCTGCGCAAGATTGACCTGTCGATCCCAGCGGGTAAGACCGTGGCGTTGGTGGGGCGTTCTGGCTCAGGTAAGTCTACTATCGCAAGCTTAATGACGCGTTTTTACGATATCCAGGAAGGCAGCATCACGATTGATGGGGTGGATATTCGTGAATACACCTTATCTTCGTTGCGTAATCAGGTCGCTCTAGTCTCGCAAAATGTTCACTTATTCAACGACACTGTTGCTAACAATATTGCTTATGCGCGTACTGAACAGTACAGCCGCGACGACATTGAAAAAGCGGCGCGTATGGCATATGCCATGGACTTTATCAGCAAGATGGATAATGGCCTGGATACCGTCATTGGTGAAAATGGTGTCTTGCTTTCAGGTGGTCAGCGTCAGCGTATCGCCATTGCGCGTGCACTATTGCGCGATAGCCCAATATTAATTCTCGATGAAGCGACTTCTGCTCTGGATACCGAGTCTGAGCGTGCCATTCAGGCAGCGTTAGATGAACTGCAGAAAAACCGTACCTCATTAGTCATTGCTCACCGCTTATCAACCATTGAACAGGCTGATGAAATTGTGGTGGTGGAAGACGGTCGTATCGTTGAGCGCGGTCCTCATGCAGAGTTGATTGAGCATCGTGGGGTTTATGCCCAGCTGCATAGAATGCAATTCGGTTCATGATAGAACGCATCTGGTCGGGAAAATCTCCCCTCTACCTTTTGCTATTACCGCTCTCCTGGCTTTATGGCCTGGTGAGCGGTGCTATACGTCTTTGCTACCGCTTAGGGATCAAAAAAACCTGGCGTGCTTCGGTACCGGTGGTCGTTGTTGGTAATCTGACAGCCGGTGGCAATGGTAAAACACCCGTTGTGATTTGGCTGGTTGAACAACTCCAGCAGCGTGGTATCCGTGTTGGAGTTGTCTCTCGCGGTTATGGTGGTAAATCCGAACACTACCCGTTGTTGCTTGATCAACACACCACAACGTCACAAGCAGGTGATGAGCCAGTGCTTATCTATCAGCGCACGGGGGCTGCCGTGGCAGTCGCGCCGCGCCGTAGTGAAGCGGTGAAAATGCTGGTGGAAAAAATCCAACCACAGTTAATCATTACCGATGATGGTTTGCAGCATTATGCGTTGGGGCGCGATAAAGAGATCGTAGTGGTCGATGGTGTTAGGCGTTTCGGTAACGGATGGTGGCTTCCAGCCGGGCCAATGCGCGAACGAATCGGGCGCCTGGCTTCGGTCGATGCCGTCATTACCAACGGGGGTGAACCTAAACCAGGTGAAATAGCGATGACGTTGCAACCCAGTGACGCCGTTAATCTGCTGACTGGTGAACGTCGCCCGGTACAAACGCTTGAAAGCGTTGTCGCTATGGCTGGAATTGGCCATCCGCCACGCTTTTTTGCCACCTTACAGCAATGTGGTGTCACTCCGATTCGGACTGTCAGTCTTTCCGACCATCAGGCGTTAAACGAAAGTGACGTCATAAAATTAGTTCAGCCAGGGGAAACCCTGATAATGACTGAAAAAGACGCTGTCAAATGCCGCTTATTTGTATCCGGCCACACTAACTGGTGGTATTTGCCGGTCGACGCACATTTAGCACAACCGCAGTCCGACGAGTTATTGCAGTCACTATTGGCGCTGGTGCGATAATTGTAAGTTACCGCATCGGAATTCGAGTTTGCTGACGACAAGGTTCATTCATGTCTGTACCGCAACTGACTTTACGTGCAGCCCGCAATCTTCATCTTGCCGCGCAAGGCTTACTGGTTAAGCCTCGCCGCCGTCCAAAACCTGCCGATGTTATTGCAGCCATCGACCGTATGTCGTTGCTCCAGATTGATACTATTAATATCGTGGCTCGAAGCCCGTATCTGGTGTTATTCAGTCGCTTAGGTCATTTCCCGCAAACGTGGCTTGATGATGCTCTACTTAACGGCGATTTAATGGAGTATTGGGCGCATGAAGCCTGCTTTTTACCGAGAAAAGACTTTTCGCTAATACGTCATCGGATGCTGAATCCCGAAAAAATGGGCTGGAAGTACCGCCCTGAATGGATGGTCGAGCACGCCGAAGAGATTGAAAAACTCCTGGTTCACATTGAAAACAACGGCCCGGTACGATCTGCTGACTTTGAACATCCCCGTAAAGGCTCGAGCGGGTGGTGGGAATGGAAACCTCACAAGAAACATCTTGAGGGGTTATTCACCGCTGGGAAGGTCATGGTGATTGAGCGACGCAATTTTCAGCGTGTTTATGACTTGACCTCTCGCGTGATGCCGCACTGGAATGACGATTTGCATCTTATACAACAGCAGGATGCTGAACTGCAGATGCTGGAAAACAGCGCGCGCAGCCTTGGTATTTTCCGCCCTGAATGGCTGGCAGATTATTACCGATTGAAGAAGATCTCTCTCAAACCGTTGTTAACCCAATGGCAGGACAAGGGTAGCGCCATTCCGGTTAGCGTTGAGGGTATTGGCGAAATGTGGCTGCACAGTGATCTGTTCCCTTTACTGACTAAAGCTGAACAAAACACTTTGCGCGCCACCCACACCGCGGTGTTATCACCGTTTGATCCTGTGGTCTGGGATCGCAAGCGTGCCGAAGCTCTGTTTAACTTCTCCTATCGCCTTGAATGCTATACCCCAGCCGAAAAACGCAGGTATGGATATTTTGTTCTGCCGCTGCTGCATCAGGGGGAGATTGTGGGGCGAGTCGATGCAAAAATGCACCGCAAATCCGCAGTGCTGGAAATTATCAGCTTATATCTTGAGGATGGCGTTAAGCCGAACCAGTCCTTAATCAAAGGTCTGCATACAGCATTCACAGACTTTGCTCATTGGCAGGGCGCGACACAGATTCGCCTGGGTAATATCCCTGCGTTATTCGCTTCATCATGGGGCGAAGGTTGGGAAATTAACCCTGAGAACGCGTGAGTTATGTTATCCTTTCGCCTTTGATGGCGGTCATTCTGGAGTAACCATGGATCATCGATTACTTGAAATCATCGCTTGCCCGGTTTGTAACGGCAAGCTCTACTTTAATCAGGAAAAGCAGGAGCTTATCTGCAAACCTGACCACCTGGCGTTTCCTCTGCGCGATGGTATTCCAGTGCTGCTGGAGACTGAAGCTCGAGTTCTGAATTCTGACGAGAAAAACCCATGAGTTTTGTGGCCATAATTCCTGCTCGCTTCGCCTCTACACGCTTGCCGGGCAAACCGCTTAAAGACATCAACGGCAAACCGATGGTCGTTCATGTGATGGAGCGCGCCCGCGAATCGGGTGCCGAGCGTATCATCGTTGCAACCGATCATGAAGACGTTGCTCGTGCCGTTGAAGCGGCGGGTGGTGAAGTTTGTATGACCCGCGCCGATCACCAATCTGGCACCGAACGCCTTGCCGAAGTCATTGAAAAATATGGTTTCAGTGATGATACCGTGATTGTGAATGTGCAGGGTGATGAGCCAATGATCCCTCCGGCGATCATTAGCCAGGTTGCCAGCAATCTGGCAAATAGCCAGGCGGGCATGGCCACACTTGCGGTGCCAATCGACTCTGCGGAAGAAGCATTCAACCCGAACGCAGTAAAAGTGGTCATGGATGCGCAGGGCTACGCGCTTTATTTCTCCCGTGCGACGATTCCATGGGACAGAGACCGTTTTGCACAGTCTCGCGAAACCATTGGCGATACTCTGCTGCGCCATATTGGTATCTATGGTTATCGTGCAGGTTTTATTCGTCGGTACGTGACCTGGGAACCAAGCCAGCTCGAACAAATCGAAATGCTCGAACAATTGCGTGTGCTGTGGAATGGCGAAAAGATCCATGTCGCCGTCGCGAAAGAGATTCCGAGTATTGGGGTTGATACGCCTGAAGATTTGGAACGGGTGCGCCAGGCGATGCGCTAACGTTTTGAGTCGCAGTGTGGAACTTACCCCATGTATAAAAAAACCGGCATAGAACGCCGGTTTTTTTATTATCTAAAGGCATATTGATCTCAGGTGATGACATCCTGCGCTGGCAAGCTCATTATAAAAACACCAGTGTTGCAAGGGGTAATGAGTCATGGAGTTGCTACGCAAGGAATTGAGTCATCTGCTGGGTGAAAAACTAAGCCGGATAGAATGTATCAACGAACAGCCAAACACCGCGCTATGGTCGCTGTATGACAGCGAGGGTAATGCGATGTCTTTGCTGGCAAAAAGCTTTAGTTCCCGAGGCGTGGCTGCTCAGCTAGCCTGGAAAATGTCCATGCTCGCTCGCTCCGGCACGGTGCGTTTACCCGTGGTTTACGGGGTGGTAACGCATGATGATACGCCAGGGCCAGACGTGCTTTTAATGGAACGCTTGCGTGGCGTACCAGTGGAAGCGCCAACCCGCACTCCAGACCGTTGGGAACATCTGAAAGACCAAATTGTGGAAGGGCTGCTAGCCTGGCACCGCGTTGATAGCCGCGGCTGCGTCGGGAACGTCGACAGCACACAAGAAAATATCTGGCCATCATGGTATCGGCAACACGTCGAAACACTGTGGGCAACCCTCAATCAATATCCCAACAATGGCCTGACCATGCAGGACCGTCGCATCCTGTTCCGTACCCGCGAATGTTTACCGCGCTTATTCGAAGATTTCAACGATAACTGCGTGCTGGTGCACGGCAACTTTTCGCTCAGTAGCATGTTGAAAGACGGGCGTAGCGACCAGTTACTGGCGATGGTAAATCCTGGAATGACGCTTTGGGCACCGCGCGAATATGAAATATTCCGCCTGTATGAACAAGGGCAGTCGGAAAGCCTGCTGTGGCATTACTTGCAACGCGCACCCGTTGCTGAGTCGTTTGTGTGGCGGCGCTGGTTATACGTCTTATGGGATTGCATAGCGCAACTGTTGCAGTCAGGCCGACTAAACCGACCCGCCTTTGATGTCGCGTCGAAAAATTTACTGCCCTGGATCTCCTGACGCCCCCTTGAGCCATTGCCAGACGCGTCCTACCGTTTCATAAATGGCACGATCGCTGTGCATTAACCAAACCGGAGCCGGGATAATTCGCTCCCATGGATTAAGTGGCGATGCAATGGCCAGTTGATTGGCTGGTGCCGGGAGTGGATTTAATCCAGCATGACGGAAAAAAATCATCGCACGTGGCAGATGTGACGCGGAACTCACCAGTAAAAATGGCTGGTGGCCAAGAGTTTTCGCGACGGCTGCCGCTTCTTCCTCAGTATCTTTCGGTTCTTCCAGCGTGATGATTTGTGAGCGCGGAATCCCCAGGCTTTCTGCCACCCGAGCACCAGCCTCTGCGGTACTAACCGGATTTGTCAGCGCTCGCGCACCGGTAAAGATCATCTTCGCACCTGGGTTTGCCTGCCACAAACGCACCGCTTCAGTCACTCGTGGCAAACTATTGCTGATGAGATTGGAACTTGGTGCCCATTCCGGGTTCCATGTATAGCCGCCACCGAGCACCACAATGTAATCCACTTTTTCACTACCGCGCCAGGTTGGGTAGGTATCTTCGATGGGTTTGAGCATTTTGTCAGCCACCGGTTGCAGGCTAATCAGTAGTAAAACTAACCAACTCACGCTTAATAAGGCTTTTGCGCTTTTTTGCCAGCGGCTGAACCACAGTAAGCAAAGCGCAAAACCCATCATCAATAACAAAAAAGGTAAGGGGAGCAGCAGCCCGCCGATATATTTTTTCAGGATAAAAAGCATGAATTATGGGTCCTTTTTTAGCCATACAGCAGGTAAACAGGGGTGATATTACACCAGACGGGTTCATTCTTGGCTCGGCTGTGCCAAAATACGCTCTTTCCCCCCTATGGAGCCGTACCCGTGCGTGATCGCAATTTTGACGACATTGCTGAGAAGTTCTCACGCAACATTTACGGTACAACCAAAGGACAGCTCCGCCAGGCCATTTTATGGCAAGATCTTGATGCCTTACTTTCCACGCTGCCTGAAAAACTACGTGTGTTGGATGCGGGTGGTGGCGAAGGGCAAACCGCGTGCGGCCTTGCTGAACGTGGTCATGATGTCCTGCTTTGCGATGTTTCTGCTGAGATGATCTCCCGCGCCCAGGCTCAGGCCAGTGAAAAAGGTGTGAGCGACAATATGAATTTCATACATTCCTCGGCCCAGGATATTGGTCAACATTTGGAAAAGCCGGTTGATCTGATATTGTTTCACGCTGTGCTGGAATGGGTCGTCGACCCGCAGGCCGTGCTTAAAACCCTATGGGATTGCCTTGCACCAGGCGGTGCTTTATCCCTGATGTTCTACAATGCTAACGGTTTGCTGATGCGTAACATGTTTGTCGGCAACTTCGAATATGTTCTCCAGGGTATGAAAAAGAATAAGAGAAAAACACTTTCGCCTGACAATCCGCTGCAGCCAGAACAGGTTTATCACTGGCTGGAGCAAATTGGCTGGCAGATTACCGGTAAAACCGGTGTGCGAGTATTCCACGATTACTTGCGCGATAAGCATAAACAACGCGATGGTTTTGAGAATTTGCTTGAACTGGAAACGCGTTATTGCCGTCAGGAGCCTTTTGTGAGCCTCGGCCGCTATATCCACGTGACAGCCATCAAGCCGCTTGAGCCAAGGAAAAATTATGAGTGATGTTTCCCAGACAGTGCCGGAACTGGTTGCCTGGGCCAGGAAAAATGACTATTCGATTTCGCTACCGACAGAGCGTTTGACGTTTCTGCTGGCGATCGCCACGTTGAATGGCGAGCGGCTTGACGGTGAAATGAGTGAAGGTGAACTGATTGATGCTTTCCGCCACGTGAGTGACGGTTTTGAGCAGACCAGTGAAACCATTAACGTTCGTGCCAATAACGCCATCAATGACATGGTGCGCCAGCGTTTGATCAACCGTTTTGTCAGTGAAATCAATGAAGGCAATGCAATTTATCGCCTGACGCCACTCGGCATTGGTATTACCGATTACTACATCCGTCAGCGTGAGTTTTCAACGCTGCGTTTATCTATGCAGTTGTCGATTGTAGCCGGTGAACTGAAGCGTGCCGCTGATTCGGCAGATGAAGGTGGCGACGAGTTCCACTGGCATCGCAATGTCTTCGCCCCGCTGAAATACTCGGTGGCCGAGATTTTTGACAGCATTGATCTCACCCAACGGATCATGGATGAGCACCAGCAACAGGTTAAAGATGACATCGCGCAACTGCTGAACAAAGACTGGCGTGCGGCGATTTCCAGCTGTGAAATGTTGCTGTCAGAAACCTCCGGTACGTTACGTGAGCTGCAAGATACGCTCGAAGCCGCAGGCGACAAACTCCAGGCTAACTTGTTACGTATTCAGGATGCGATTCTGGGGCGTGACGATCTGCATTTTGTTGATCGTCTGGTGTTTGATCTGCAAAGCAAACTTGACCGTATCGTCAGTTGGGGTCAGCAGGCTATCGACTTGTGGATAGGCTACGACCGCCACGTTCATAAATTCATTCGTACCGCCATCGACATGGATAAAAACCGTGTCTTTGCCCAACGTCTGCGCGTTTCGGTACAGAACTATTTCGATGCACCGTGGGCGCTCACCTATGCCAACGCCGACCGTCTGCTGGATATGCGCGATGAAGAAATGGCGCTGCGTGATGAAGAAGTGACCGGTGAACTGCCAAGCGATCTGGAATTCGAAGAATTCAATGAAATCCGCGAACAACTCGCAGCCCTCATCGAAGCCGCACTGCAGGTCTACAAAACCAGACAAGTGCCGCTAGATTTAGGCGTAGTAATGCGGGACTATCTGGCGCAATACCCACGCGCCCGCCATTTTGATGTGGCGAGAATCGTAGTCGACCAGGCAGTACGTCTGGGTGTGGCTGAAGCAGATTTTACTGGCTTGCCGCCACAGTGGCAGGCAATTAACGATTACGGAGCCAAGGTACAGGCGCATGTCATCAACAAATATTGAAAAAGTGATGCCAGTAAAACTGGCACAGGCGTTGGCCAATCCGTTATTTCCGGCACTCGACAGCCAATTACGTTCCGGACGGCACATTGGGCTCGATGAGCTGGATAATCATGCCTATTTGATGGATTTCCAGGATGAACTGGAAGAGTTTTACACCCGCTATAACGTGGAGTTGATTCGCGCCCCGGAAGGTTTCTTCTATTTGCGTCCGCGATCCACCACGCTGATTCCGCGCTCTGTATTGTCCGAACTGGATATGATGGTCGGTAAAATTCTTTGTTACCTCTATCTCAGCCCGGAACGACTGGCAAACGAAGGTATCTTCACGCAGGCCGAACTCTATGACGAGCTGTTGACGCTGGCGGATGAAAACAAGTTACTCAAACTTGTGAATAACCGTTCTACCGGCTCGGATGTGGACAGGCAAAAACTGCAAGAAAAAGTCCGTGCTTCGTTAACCCGTCTACGCCGCCTCGGCATGATCTGGTTTATGGGCCACGACAGCAGCAAATTCCGCATTACCGAATCTGTATTCCGCTTTGGCGCCGATGTGCGCGCCGGCGATGATGCGCGCGAAGCGCAATTACGCATGATCCGCGATGGTGAAGCGATGCCGGTCGAAACTCGTTTGCAACTCAATGATGAAACGGAAGAGTCGCAAATTGTTCAGGATAACGCGGAGGATGAACAGGAATGATTGAACGCGGGAAATTTCGCTCACTTACGCTGATTAACTGGAATGGTTTCTTCGCGCGTACGTTTGATTTGGATGAACTGGTCACCACGCTTTCTGGTGGTAATGGTGCCGGTAAATCCACCACCATGGCGGCTTTTGTTACTGCATTAATCCCCGATTTAACGCTGTTGCACTTCCGAAATACCACCGAAGCGGGGGCCACTTCAGGTTCACGCGACAAAGGTCTGCACGGTAAGTTGAAAGCAGGGGTCTGTTACTCACTGCTGGATGTGGTTAACTCACGTCACCAGCGCGTTGTTGTTGGTGTGCGTCTGCAACAAGTAGCCGGTCGTGACCGTAAAGTCGACATCAAACCGTTTGCGATTCAGGGTTTACCAGAGTCTATTCAGCCAACACAGTTACTGACAGAGACCATTAACGAGCGCCAGGCACGTGTTCTGAGCCTGCAAGAACTGAAAGATAAAGTGGAAGCCATCGAAGGCGTTCAGTTTAAACAGTTCAACTCAATTACCGATTACCACTCGCTGATGTTCGATTTGGGCATTGTTGCGCGTCGCCTGCGCAGTGCATCGGATCGTAGCAAGTACTACCGTCTTATCGAAGCCTCGCTGTACGGCGGGATTTCCAGCGCCATTACCCGTTCACTGCGCGACTACTTGTTGCCAGAAAACGGCGGTGTGCGCAAAGCGTTCCAGGATATGGAAGCGGCACTGCGCGAAAACCGCATGACGCTGGAAGCCATTCGCGTCACCCAGTCGGACCGTGACCTGTTTAAGCATCTGATTTCTGAAGCCACTAACTACGTGGCAGCGGATTACATGCGTCACGCCAACGAACGCCGCATCCACCTGGATAAAGCGCTCGAGTTCCGTCGTGAGTTATTGACCAGCCGTAAGCAACTGGCTGCAGAGCAATACAAACATGTCGAAATGGCGCGTGAACTGGCTGAACACAGCGGTGCGGAAGGGGATCTGGAAACAGATTATCAGGCGGCGAGTGACCACCTGAACCTGGTGCAGACGGCAATTCGCCAGCAGGAAAAAATCGAGCGTTACGAAGCTGACCTCGACGAACTGCAAATGCGCCTCGAAGAACAAAATGAAATTGTTGCCGAAGCCTCTGAGCAGCAAGAAGAAAACGAAGCTCGCGCCGAAGCCGCTGAACTGGAAGTCGATGAGCTGAAAAGCCAGCTTGCCGATTACCAGCAAGCGCTTGATGTGCAGCAGACGCGTGCGATTCAGTATCAACAAGCATTACAGGCACTGGAGCGTGCACGTTCGCTGTGCCATTTGCCTGACCTGACTACCGATAGCGCGGAAGAATGGTTAGAAACATTCCAGGCAAAAGAGCAGGAAACCACTGAAAAACTGCTGACGCTGGAACAGAAAATGAGTGTGGCACAAACGGCGCATAGCCAGTTTGAGCACGCTTATCAGCTTGTTACCGCGATCAATGGCCCAGTGAGTCGTAGCGACGCCTGGAACGTGGCGCGTGAATTACTACGCGACAGCAATAACCAGCGCCATTTGATGGAACAAGTTCAGCCGCTCAGAGCGCGCCTTAACGAACTCGAACAACGTCTGCGCGAACAGCAAGAAGCTGAGCGCATGCTCGCTGAGTTCTGCAAACGTCAGGGCAAACACTTTGATCCTGAAGATTTGGAAGTGTTGCACGAAGAACTCTCTGAACGTATCGAAACCTTGCAGCAGCGTGTTTCTGATGCCAGCGATCAGCGTGCAAACCTGCGCCAGGAACAAGAGCAGATTCAGGCTCGCACTAAGCGTTTGCTGCTGCGAGCCCCAATTTGGGTGGCGGCACAAACCAGCCTCAATCAGCTTTGTGAGCAGAGCAACGAGCAGTTTGAAAGCAGCCAGCAAGTTACCGAATACATGCAGCAACTGCTTGAGCGTGAGCGTGACGTCACCGTTGAACGTGACGAAGTCGGCGCGCGTAAACGTGCCATTGACGAAGAAATCGAACGCCTGAGCCAACCCGGCGGTGCCGAAGATCCACGTTTAAATGCGCTGGCTGAACGTTTTGGCGGCGTGCTGTTATCTGAAATTTATGACGATATCAGCATCGACGATGCTCCTTACTTCTCGGCATTGTATGGCCCATCGCGTCACGCCATTGTGGTACCCGATTTATCGCTGGTGCGCGAGCAGTTAGACAACCTGGAAGATTGTCCTGAAGACCTCTATTTAATTGAAGGTGACCCATCTTCCTTTGATGACAACGTCTTTACCGTTGAAGAATTAAACGCAGCCGTTCTGGTGAAAACCGCAGAGCGTCAGTGGCGTTACTCTCGCTTGCCTGAGCTGCCAATATTTGGCCGTGCCGCACGTGAGAATCGCCTTGAGAACCTGCATGCTGAACGCGAAACCCTGGCAGAGCGTTTCGCGACACTGTCGTTCGATGTTCAGAAATCACAGCGTTTACACCAGGCATTTAGTCGTTTCATCGGTCAGCATTTGGGTGTGGCATTTGATGACGACCCGGAAGCAGAAATTCGTCAACTCAACACCCGTCGTGGTGAAGTTGAACGTGCTATCAGCAACCATGAAAACGACAATCAGCAACAGCGTCAGCAATACGATCAGGCGAAAGAAGGGGTTGATCAACTTAACCGCTTATTGCCGCGTATCAACTTACTCAATGATGAAACGCTGGCTGACCGTTGCGATGAAATCCGTGAACGCCTCGACGAAGCGCAAGAAGCCGCGCGCTTCCTGCATCAGTTTGGTAACCAACTTGCCAAACTCGAAGCCGTGGCATCGGCACTGCAAAGTGACCCTGAGCAGTTTGAGCAGTTAAAAGAAGATTATCAGTACGCGCAACAAGTACAACGCGATGCCCGTCAGCAGGCATTTGCCTTGACTGAAGTGGTGCAGCGTCGGGCGCACTTTAGCTACTCTGATTCTGCCGCGATGCTCGATGGCAATAGCGATTTAAATGAAAAATTGCGTAGCCGTCTGGAGCAAGCAGAAGCGGAACGTACCCGTTCACGCGAAGCCTTGCGTCAGCATGCACAGCAATTAAGTCAGTTCAGCCAGTTAATGGCATCGCTGAAAAGCTCCTTTGATACTAAAAAAGAGCTGTTAACCGATCTGCACAAAGAACTACAGGACATCGGCGTTCGCGCTGATATTGGCGCTGAAGAGCGTGCGCGCTCACGTCGTGATGAATTACATACCGCACTGAGCACCAACCGTAGCCGTCGTAATCAGCTCGAAAAAGCGCTGACTTATTGCGAAGCGGAAATGAGCAACTTAACCCGCAAACTGAAACAGCTGGAACGCAGCTATTTTGAAATGCGTGAACAGGTTGTCACCGCGAAAGCAGGCTGGTGTGCGGTGATGCGGATGGTGAAAGACAATGGCGTTGAGCGCCGTCTGAATCGCCGCGAATTGGCTTATGTCACCGGTGATGAACTGCGTTCTATCTCGGATAAAGCGTTGGGTGCGCTGCGTTTGGCGGTTGCGGACAACGAACATCTGCGCGATGTACTGCGTATGTCTGAAGATCCAAAACGCCCTGAACGTAAGATTCAGTTCTTTGTGGCGGTTTATCAGCATCTTCGCGAACGTATTCGCCAGGACATTATCCGTACTGATGACCCGGTTGAAGCCATCGAGCAGATGGAGATTGAACTGAGTCGTCTGACGGAGGAACTCACTTCACGCGAGCAAAAACTGGCGATCAGTTCTCGCAGCGTGGCGAATATCATCCGTAAGACTATTCAGCGTGAACAAAACCGTATCCGCATGCTGAACCAGGGTCTGCAAAGTGTCTCCTTCGGCCAGGTGAATAGCGTGCGTTTGAACGTGAACGTGCGTGAAACTCACGCCATGTTGCTGAATGTCCTTTCAGAACAACATGAGCAGCATCAGGATCTGTTCAACAGCAACCGTCTGAGTTTCTCTGAAGCATTAGCGAAACTGTACCAACGCCTGAATCCACAAATTGATATGGGCCAGCGCACACCACAGACCATCGGTGAAGAGTTGCTCGATTATCGTAATTACCTCGAAATGGAAGTGGAAGTTAACCGTGGTTCAGATGGCTGGCTTCGTGCGGAAAGTGGCGCGCTGTCAACCGGTGAAGCGATCGGTACCGGGATGTCGATTCTGGTCATGGTGGTTCAGAGCTGGGAAGAAGAGTCTCGTCGACTACGTGGGAAAGACATTTCCCCATGCCGTTTGCTGTTCCTCGATGAGGCTGCACGTCTGGATGCGAAGTCGATTGCCACGTTGTTTGAGCTATGCGAACGTCTTGAAATGCAACTGATCATTGCAGCGCCGGAGAACATTAGCCCAGAAAAAGGCACTACCTATAAGCTGGTGCGTAAGGTTGTTCAGAACCATGAACACGTTCATGTCGTTGGGCTGCGGGGCTTTGCGCCTCCGCTTCCTGAACCGTCGGCTGACATGACTGAAGCGTCATAATTAACGCGGGCTACGGCCCGCGTTTTCTTTGGCTCGAAAGTTCTTATTCTTTAATTTTATTTACATTTATGCGGGCAAATAGTTTTTGCTGTTTATATACTGATATTTAAGCCCAGTGAGATAATTTGGGTTAATTAGAAAGTTTTAAAAACAGGGGGCAAGGGATGTTGCTTAAAAAATTGCACAGTTTTCGAGTGTCAGCGCTTACGTTGGGACTGGCACTCAGTTTCGCTCCACTGTTTATGGCGCAGGCCGATGAGCCAGAGGTTGTTCCATCAGATAGCTCTGCGGTGAGCATTGAACCCGCAAGCTCACCTGACCAGCCATTACCACAATCTACTGCGACCGCTAATATGGTGGGAGTGTTGCCGCTCAACTCAACCGGCATGTCTGCCGCACAAAGTCGCACGCAGCTGGTGGCTCAAATGCCTGCGGGTTATACGCCGGTTTACCTCAATGCGCTTTCAGCGTTCTATGCCGCCCGTGAAATGAAACCGATGTGGGGAAATCGCGATGCGGTGAAAGCTTTCCAACAACAGCTTGCGGAACTGGCCATTGCCGGTATTCAGCCGCAATTTACCACTTGGGTTGAGCTGCTCACCGACCCTGCCGTCACGGGTCTGGCGCGAGACATCGTTTTGTCAGATGCGATGATGGGATATCTGCAATTTGTGTATGGTATCCCAACGGAAGGTAACCGCTGGTTGTACAGCACTAAGCCATACAAGCTGCAAACTCCGCCTATTTCCGTGATTAACCAATGGCAGGTGGCGGTTGACCAGGGAACGCTGGTGAGTTTTATCGAAACACTTGCGCCTCAGCATCCGCAATACGCCAAATTGCATCAATCACTGGTGCATTTGTTAAGTGACTCACGTCCGTGGCCGCAACTGACCGGCAGTGAAACGCTCCGTCCTGGCCAGTGGAGCAACGATACGCCAGCACTGAGAGAAATTCTGGCCCGTACCGGCATGCTGCAAGCTGAACCTGCAATACCGCTTAAAGAACGGGATAGTGTATCTAATACTGTCGTTGCAATCAGTCCATCGGCCATTCAACTAGACAGTGAGCAGGTGGCGCAACAGACTCCTGAAGCGGTTGCCGGGAAGAAAAAGAAATCAGCGCCTGCTGTGCGAAGCGTTTACAGCAACGAACTGGTGGAAGGGGTGAAACGTTTCCAGAAATGGCAGGGTTTGGGTGTGGATGGCTCCATTGGGCAATTAACGCGTAACTGGCTGAATGTCACGCCACAGCAGCGTGCGTCGTTAGTAGCATTAAATATCCAACGTTTGCGATTGCTGCCGAAGAAACTCGACACCGGTATTATGGTGAACATCCCTGACTATTCGCTGAGCTATTACCTCAACGGCAGTGAAGTATTGGCTTCGCGGGTGATTGTCGGGCGTCCTGACCGTAAAACGCCAATGATGAGCAGTGCGCTTAATAACGTGGTGGTGAACCCGCCATGGAATGTGCCGCCAACGCTTGCACGCAACGATATCCTGCCAAAAGTCCGTCAGGACCCGGGTTATCTTGATCGCCATGGTTACAGCGTTTTACGCGGCTGGAGCAACAATGCTGAAGCTATCGACCCGTGGCGTGTGGATTGGGAAACTATCACAGCCAGCAATCTGCCATTCCGTTTCCAGCAAAAACCAGGGGTGCAGAACTCGTTAGGGCGTTACAAGTTTAATATGCCGAGTTCTGACGCTATCTATTTGCATGACACGCCAAACCACACCCTGTTCCAGAAAGATGCACGAGCGCTGAGTTCTGGCTGCGTACGCGTGAATAAAGCGTCTGAACTGGCAAATATGTTATTGCAGGATGCTGGCTGGAACGATGCCCGGATTTCAAGTCAACTGAAAGACGGCAGCACCAAGTATGTCAATATTCGCCAGACCATTCCGGTCAATCTTTACTATTTGACGGCGTTTGTCGGTGAAGATGGACGTACACAGTACCGAACCGATATTTACAATTACGATCTTACCGCGCGATCTGGCGCACAAATTCTTCCAAAAGCTGAACTATTGATTCGCTAAATGCAGTAATTCTAATGAATTAGCGGTCGTAATAATTGCGATACCCAGCCGGGTCCTCTACAGGGCCCGATTTTGCTGGGTTTTGCACACCTTGACTCGCTTTGTTTTGGCAGTTAAGGTGCCAGGCAGTGCGCTGAAGTGCATATTATTCGATCGTTTTTTACCTGTAGACCTGGACATCATGGACAAATTTGACGCAAACCGCCGCAAGCTGCTGGCGTTGGGTGGCGTGGCTTTAGGTGCCTCGCTGTTACCAACACAAGCGTTTGCCATGCTATCAACACCGCGCCCACGCGTTCTGACTCTGAATAACCTGCATACAGGGGAGTCATTGAAGGCTGAATTTTTCGATGGTAAAGGCTATATTCAGGATGAATTAGCAAGGCTTAATCATTTCTTCCGCGATTATCGCGCGAATAAAATTAAATCCATCGACCCCAAATTATTCGACCAGCTATATCGCCTGCAAGGCTTGTTGGGGACCAACAAACCGGTGCAACTGGTCTCTGGCTATCGCTCTCTGGACACCAATAATGAGCTTCGTGCTCACAGTCGTGGGGTTGCGAAAAAAAGCTACCACACCAAAGGCCAGGCCATGGATTTCCATATTGAAGGGATTTCGTTGAGCAATGTTCGCAAAGCAGCATTATCTATGCGCGCAGGTGGTGTAGGATACTACCCCAGCAGCAACTTTGTGCATATTGATACCGGGCCATTAAGGCGCTGGTAAAACAACGGAATCCGGCGATGGTTGCCGGTATTGGAGTGTCATGAACTATCACATAATTCCGGTCACCGCATTCGGACAAAACTGTTCGCTGATTTGGTGTGAAGTAACTCAACAGGCAGCACTGGTTGATCCCGGTGGCGAAGCCGAAAAGATCAAGCAGCAAGTGGCGGCGCAGGGCGTGACTATTACGCAAATCCTGTTAACGCATGGTCATCTTGATCATGTTGGGGCTGCTGCTGAACTGGCCGAACATTACGGTGTTCCTGTTGTTGGGCCGGAAAAAGAAGACGAATTTTGGTTGCAGGGTTTACCCGCGCAAAGCCAAATGTTTGGGCTTGAGGAGTGTTTGCCGCTGACGCCAGACTGTTGGCTGAACGAGGGTGATAGTGTGTCAGTGGGAAATGTAGCCTTACAGGTGCTGCATTGCCCGGGCCATACTCCTGGTCACGTCGTTTTCTTTGATGCGCAATCTCAGTTACTGATTTCCGGCGATGTGATTTTCAAAGGCGGAGTAGGGCGTAGCGACTTCCCGCGTGGCGACCATGCGGCGCTGATTGACTCGATTAAACGTAAACTGTTGCCATTAGGTGATGATGTGACGTTTATTCCAGGTCACGGGCCGTTGTCCACTTTGGGTTATGAACGCCTGCACAATCCCTTCCTGCAAGACGAATTACCGGTCTGGTAAGTTTGTTAAGCTAAATAAAAAGAGCCGCTTTGAGCGGCTCTTTTCATATCTGCTGATGGCTTACAGCACAGCAACAATCGCTTCGCACAGCGGAGCCATATTGTCTGGCGTCATGCCTGCAACGTTCACACGCCCTGAAGCAACCGCATACACACCAAACTCTTCACGTAAACGCAGCACCTGCTCTTTAGTCAGGCCGCTGAACGAGAACATACCGTTCTGGTTGATGATGAAGCTAAAGTCGCGGTTAGCGCCTTTCTCTTGCAGGGTATTGACGAACAACTGGCGCATACGGTGAATACGCTGACGCATGTCTGACAGCTCTTGTTCCCAAATTGTACGCAGCGCGTCATTGCTCAGAATGGTAGCAACAACGGAGGCGCCGTGTGCTGGCGGGTTAGAGTAGTTAGCACGAATCACAGCCTTCATCTGGCTGAACGCACGATCCACGGTATCCGCATCAGCAGCAACCAGAGTACAAGCACCTACGCGCTCGTTGTAGAGGCCAAAGTTCTTAGAGTAAGAGCTGGCAACAATCAGTTCTTTGTGGCTTGCAGCAAAGATACGCAGACCTTCGGCATCTTCTTCCAGACCACGGGCAAAGCCCTGATAGGCGAAGTCAAACAGCGGCAACCAGCCTTTAGCCAGTGACATTTCTGCCAGAGTTTTCCACTGCTCAGCCGTTGGATCAATACCGGTTGGGTTATGGCAGCAACCGTGGAACAACACCACGTCACCTGCTTGTGCAGCTTGCAGGCTGTTAATCAGGCCATCGAAATTCAGAGAGTGGTTCTGCGCGTCATAGTAATCATATTCGCACACTTCCAGCCCAGCAGAGTTAAAGACGCTTTTGTGGTTTGGCCAGCTTGGATTGCTCACCCACACACGTTGGGTGGTGGTATTTTTAGCGAGGAAATCAGCGGCAACACGCAGTGCACCAGTACCACCAGGGGTTTGAGCCGTACGAGCACGTTTGTTTGCACTCAGAGCATTATTTTTCCCGAACAGCAATTCCTGGGTACAGCTACCAAATTCTGGAATACCGTCAATACCGAGGTAGTTCTTGGTGTTCTCATTTTCCAGCAGATACAGCTCCGCTTTCTTAACGCAGGTTAAAACCGGAGTTTTACCCGTTTCATCCTTATAAACACCAATACCAAGGTTAATTTTAGTCGGACGGTCATCGGCGCGAAACAGATCGGCCAAACCAAGAATTGGATCAGCAGGAGCAGCGGTAATGTTCTCAAACATGACGAGTTTCCATTGTGATATCGAGGGGAGTAACGCACTCAGGTTAACTGCTGTTTTAGTAAATGCCAACCGTTTGCAACAAAAAGAAACTGCTCTCGTCACAAGTTATTTTTTTCACCTCTCCGGGCATAAAAAAACAGGGCCGAAGCCCTGTTTTTAAATCATCCTGGCAACAATGTTGCTGGATAATTAGAACTGATAAACGATACCAACAGCAGCCTGGTCGCCAGTTGCTTGTTTAGCAGATTCGCTATACTCGTTGTCGTCCAGCATGTTGAACTGGTATGCAGCATACACGTTCATGTTTTTGTTGAAGTAGTACCAGGTACCCACTTCGATGTATTTAACCAGGTCAGCATCGCCACCGGAGAAGGTGCCACGAGCCTTCAGGTCTTTACCTTTAGACTGCACGTAAGCGATGGATGGACGCAGACCGAAGTCGAACTGGTATTGAGCTACAGCTTCGAAGTTCTGAGTTTTGTTTGCGAAGTTATTGTCTGGTTCGCGAGTCATGTTAGTAGTTTCAGCATACATGATTGCAGCGTAGACGTTGTTTGCATCGTACTTAGCAGCAGTAGACCATGCTTCAGCGCGGTCGCCACCAGCACTTGCCCAGTTGGCATTAGTTGCTGCTTCACGTTGTTCGAAAGTACGGTTTGCAGACTCATAACCAGCTGCAACGCTGAAGCCTTCGCCGATGTCATAAGTTACAGCGGTGCTGTAGCCGTCGCCGTTAGCTTTAGCGCCGTTACCAGCACGACCTAAAGTAGGCACGCCGTTTTCGTCCAGGCTTGGAGCAACTACGTTGCTACGCTCGTTTTTACCCTGGTATTGCAGAGCAAACGCCAGGCCATCAACCAGACCGAAGAAGTTGTTGTTACGGTAAGTCAGAACGCCAGTAGTACGGCCGTTCATGAAGTTGTCGGTAGCAGCCCAAGAATCGCCGCCCCACTCAACCAGCATATCGGTATAAGCCGCTACGTCGTAGATTGCGCCGTAGTTACGGCCGTAATCCAGGGAACCTGCATCACCAAATTTCAGACCAGCAAATGCCAGACGGGTGTTAGTAGGCTGAGTGCCTTCCGCGTTGGAGGCATTCATGTTGTATTCCCACTGGCCGTAACCGGTCAGTTGGTCATTGATCTGAGTTTCTCCTTTGAAACCGATACGAGCATATGTGGTGTCATTGCTAGAAGTGTCACCAGTAGTGGTCCATACGTGCTCGCCTACAGCTTTACCGTAGAAATCCAGTTTGTTGCCGTTTTTGTTATAGATTTCTGCAGCGTTTGCTGCACCGGCTACCAGCAGAGCAGGGATTACCACTGCCAGAATATTGCGCTTCATCATTATTTATTACCCTCATTAGGTTTTTTTGTAACACCTGCCACTGCCGTCAATAATTCTGTACGGAACTATTGATGAGAGTTTGGTGTCTTTCTGTATCTGTCAGGCATCTTTCCATCCATGAAACCGTTTCGCTAGCCAGAAAGTGCTACAAACATCGAGACTTGGTTACAAAAAGAAACTATATGTAACTAAATGTGTATTTTGTGGAACTTTGTGAACTATCTCAAACTTCCTTGCCGCTTCGCCTAAAAAAACACCTATTTATATCTATATATATGAATTACTTATGTTTAATTTAGAATAAGAAAAATATTGTGTATATTTTGCTTACATTTGTACATTATTTGAGTGACTTCTGGACATCCAGACTTCTGAGCAAGTTTTATCCGAATATGCTAAGTCAATGCTGGTAGAGAGAGTGCTAGCGGTAAGTGTGGTTATTTTGTGTTTGTCTGTGTCATAGACACACTTAGTAACGGGGTAGTTGTGGAATGGGGTTGAAATTGACGTTTGTTTAACTTTCGTTGAAGAAAAAAGACGTTCAGACAGTAGATGTAAAAAAGGCCAGCAATGCTGGCCTTAGAAAAATAGCGGTTTTAGAAGCTAGCGTTACGTGGTGTACGTGGGAATGGAATCACGTCACGAACGTTCTGCACACCTGTTACATAGGCAATCAGGCGCTCAAAGCCAAGACCGAAACCGGAGTGTGGAACGGTGCCGTAACGACGCAGATCGCGATACCACCAGTAGTCTTCTTTATTCAGACCCATCTCAGCCATGCGCGCATCCAGTACATCCAGACGTTCTTCACGCTGAGAACCACCGATGATTTCACCAATACCTGGCGCTAACACGTCCATTGCGGCAACGGTTTTACCGTCTTCGTTAAGGCGCATATAGAAGGCCTTAATATCTTTTGGATAGTTTTTCACGACTACCGGCGCTTTGAAGTGTTGCTCAGCAAGATAACGCTCATGCTCGGAAGAAAGGTCTACACCCCAGTACACTGGATTCTCGAATTTCTGACCACAATTCTCGAGAATTGTAACCGCATCGGTGTAATCAACCTGCGCAAAATCGGCATCGATGAAACGCTGTAAACGATCCACTGCATCTTTGTCAACGCGTTCAGCGAAGAACTCCATGTCATCCATACGCTCGTCAAGCACCGCTTTGAAGACATACTTCAGCATGGCTTCAGCCAGGCCCGCGACGTCGTCCAGATTGGCGAAAGCCACTTCTGGCTCCAGCATCCAGAATTCAGCCAGGTGACGACTGGTGTTGGAGTTTTCTGCACGGAAGGTTGGGCCGAAGGTATAAACCTTTGATAACGCACACGCGTAGGTTTCGCCGTTCAGCTGACCGGATACGGTCAGGAACGCTTCTTTACCAAAGAAGTCTTTATCGAAATCAACTTTGCCCGCTTCGGTACGCGGCAGGTTTTCCATGTCCAGCGTAGATACACGGAACATTTCGCCAGCGCCTTCGGTATCAGATGCAGTAATCAGCGGTGTGGATACCCAGAAATAACCATTTTCATGGAAGAAACGGTGTAAGGCTTGAGCAAGGGTATGACGCACACGGGCAACGGCGCCAATCATGTTGGTGCGTGGGCGCAGGTGAGCTACTTCACGCAGATACTCAATGCTGTGACGTTTTGCCGCCATCGGATAAGTATCAGGATCATCAACCCAGCCAGTCACTTCAACTTCACTTGCCTGGATTTCAAAGCTCTGGCCCTGACCAAGAGACTCTACAACTTTACCAGTCACGACAACGGAGCAACCGGTTGTCAGGCGCAGTACGTCATCATTGTAATTAGGCAGAGAATTATTAATGACGGCCTGTACAGGAGAGAAGCAGGAACCGTCATAGACGGCGAGGAAGGAGATACCAGCTTTTGAATCTCTACGAGTACGCACCCATCCGCGCACGGTGACTTCTTGGTCAACGGCTACGCGGCCCTGGAGTACGTCGGCTACAGGCACAACGCTCATATTTTTCTCTCTATTAAATGGTCAGTGACAATAAAAAATAACCCACATTCGGGGGTTATCTATGTTACCTGTAGCCAGCTTTCAGACAAGCAGAAAAATCAAAGGAAACGAAGAAATACATAAAGAGGGGAGTCACAGATATAAAGAAAGAAACCTATGAGTGCGATGAATATCACCCACAGGTTTATTGGCTCAACTGGCTTTCTTGACTAGTGGTAAATCGAAAGCTTTACGCAGTGCGCGGACAAAAGCTTTATCGTGGCAAATCGTTTTGCCTGGGCTGTCGGACAGTTTAGCGACCGGCTTGCCGTTACACTCAACCAACTTGATGACAATATTAAGTGGCTTCACCTGCGGAATATCGCATGTCAGGCGCGTGCCAATACCGAAGCTGAGATTCACGCGAGTGCAGAAATGGCGATAAAGCTCGATGGCTTTTGGCAAATCGAGATTGTCCGAAAATACCAATACTTTGGTTTTTGGATCAATGCCGAGTTTTTCGTAATGCGCGATAGCTTTTTCGCCCCATTCAAACGGGTCACCTGAATCGTGGCGCAGCCCCTGATACCGGCTGGCGAATGAAAGATCAAAGTCGCGTAAGAAGGCATCCATTGTGATGCAGTCGGTCAGCGCGATGCCAAGTTTATCCGGGTACTCATCAAGCCAGGCCTGGAGCGCTGCGCGCTGGCTGTTTGCGAGAGTCGGGCTGATTTGCTGATGTGCCTGGAACCATTCGTGAGCCTGAGTGCCCATCGGGGTTAAATTCAGACGGCGCGCGAGGTCGTAATTGCTGGTGCCAACAAACCATGATTCTTGTTGCAGGCGGCTTACAATAGCTTCCTGAACTTCACGCGAGAAGCGGCGACGAGTGCCAAAATCCATCAGGCGGAAAGCAGAAAGATCGATATCTGCCGTCAATTCTTTGAACTGAACCAGTTTGCTTTCCAGACTCTCTAGCGCCATTTGCGTGGTCACGCCTGGCGAGCGGTGTTGATGCACCACTTCGCTGATCACCGCCAGCAATGGCACTTCCCACATAATCACTTCCAGCCACGAACCGGTTAGACGAATATCTAAATGGCCGTTGTTATTGCTGATGTGCACCTGAGTGGGGTCGTAGCGGAAAGTACGCAGCCAGCAGAGGTAATCGGCCTGGAAGAATGGCAGAGTTTCCAGAAACGCGAACTCCTCGTCACTTAACGCGAGGTGTTGCATTAAATCAACCTGCTCACGAATGGCGTCTGCGTAAATGCCCAGCAGATCATCACCGCGGCAACGGAACTCGGCCGCGACGTTCACGTCGTGATAACGGTGGAAAACGGCCTGCTGCATATGAAGCTTATAGGCGTCAGTATCCAGTAGCGTTTGCAAAATCGGGGAAGCGTGTCGTGTCATGGCGCGTTGCAGCATCCTCTCACAGGAGCGTTTCCATCAAGGGCTAAGCAGATAAAAGACGCAGGAGTATACCCTGATTATCTGTTTATTAAACCTGGATCACAACACACGGACATTTTCTGGTCGATAGCAATTTGTGCCGCTTGTTATATAAATGTAGCAATTCGCGTGAGAAGCCCAGAAAAGTTGAAGATTCTGCGTGGCAACATTCGGGCAACAGGAATAGACTGAACTCCGCAAACTTACGGATGATGTATAAGGTTTTTTATGACACAACAGCCACAAGCCAAATATCGCCACGACTACCGTGCGCCGGATTACACGATTACCGATATCGATTTGACCTTTGACCTTGATGCCGCAAAAACCCTGGTCACAGCTATTAGCCAGATCACCCGCCAGGGTGCAGCAGGCGCGCCTCTGCGTCTTGATGGCGAAGACCTGACGCTGGTGTCTGTTGCTGTAAACGGCACTACCTGGGAAGATTATCGCCAGGACGAGGGTGCATTGATCATCGAGTCACTGCCAGAAACCTTCACGCTGACTATCGTTAATGAAATTAGCCCTGCCACGAATACTGCGCTGGAAGGACTTTATCTTTCTGGCGATGCACTTTGCACTCAGTGTGAGGCTGAAGGTTTCCGCCACATTACCTGGTATCTCGACCGACCAGACGTTCTGGCGCGTTTCACCACCAAAATCATTGCGGATAAAAAGCAATATCCTTTCCTTTTATCTAATGGCAACCGTATCGCTGAAGGTGAACTGGAAAACGGCCGTCACTGGGTACAATGGCAAGATCCGTTCCCAAAACCGTGTTACCTGTTTGCGCTGGTGGCAGGTGATTTCGATGTATTACGCGATACCTTCAAAACGCGATCTGGCCGTGATGTAGCGCTGGAGCTGTTCGTTGACCGTGGCAATCTTGACCGTGCAAGCTGGGCGATGACTTCTTTGAAAGCATCCATGAAATGGGATGAAACCCGTTTCGGCCTCGAGTATGACCTCGACATCTATATGATTGTCGCCGTGGACTTCTTCAACATGGGTGCGATGGAGAATAAAGGACTGAACGTCTTTAACTCCAAATATGTGCTGGCCCGTGCTGAAACTGCGACAGATAAAGACTATCTCGACATCGAACGTGTTATCGGTCACGAATATTTCCATAACTGGACCGGCAACCGTGTGACTTGTCGCGACTGGTTCCAGTTAAGCCTGAAAGAAGGGCTGACCGTGTTCCGCGATCAGGAATTTAGCTCGGATCTCGGCTCACGTGCAGTAAACCGTATTCAGAACGTGCGCACCATGCGTGCCGCGCAGTTTGCTGAAGACGCAAGCCCGATGGCGCACCCGATTCGCCCGGACAAAGTTATCGAAATGAATAACTTCTACACCCTGACCGTGTACGAAAAGGGTTCTGAAGTTATCCGTATGCTGCACACCTTGCTGGGTGAAGAGAATTTCCAGAAAGGCATGCAACTTTACTTTGAGCGCCATGACGGCAGTGCGGCGACCTGTGATGATTTCGTGCAGGCAATGGAAGATGCGTCAAACGTTGACCTGTCGCATTTCCGCCGCTGGTACAGCCAGGCGGGGACGCCAGTGGTCACCGTGCGTGATGACTACGACCCGGAAAATGAGCTGTACCGGCTTACCATCAGCCAAACCACGCCGCCAACCGCTGAACAGCAGGAAAAGCAGCCGTTGCATATTCCGTTCGACATCGAACTGTATGACAACGAAGGCAAAGTTATTCCGTTACAGAAAAATGGCCACCCGATTCATCACGTGCTGAATGTGACTCAGGCAGAGCAGACGTTTGTCTTTGATAACGTTTATTTCCAGCCGGTTCCGTCATTGCTGCGTGAATTCTCAGCACCGGTGAAACTGGAATACAAATGGAGTGACCAGCAGCTGACGTTCCTGATGCGCCATGCACGCAACGATTTTTCCCGTTGGGATGCCGCGCAAAGTCTGCTGGCGACGTACATCAAGTTGAACGTCAACCGCAGCCAACAGGGCCAGCCATTGTCGCTGCCACTGCATGTTGCCGATGCTTTCCGCGCTATTTTGCTGGATGAGAAAATTGACCCGGCACTGGCGGCAGAAATTCTGACGCTGCCATCGCAAAACGAAATTGCCGAGCTGTTCCAGAAAATTGACCCGCAGGCGATTGCTGCCGTGCATGAAGCGTTAACGCGCACGCTGGCAAACGAACTGGGCGATGAATTCCTGGCAGTTTATAACGCCAACAAGCTCGATGCTTATCGCGTAGAACATGCGGATATCGGCAAACGTGCGCTGCGTAATACTTGCCTGCGTTATCTGGCGTTTGGCGATCAACAGCTTGCCGAGCAACTGGTGCGTAAGCAGTATGAAAGTGCAGACAACATGACGGACTCTATCGCCGCATTGTCTGCTTCTGTAGCTGCACAATTGCCGTGCCGCACAGAACTACTGGCTGCGTTTGATGAGAAATGGCATCAGGACGGTCTGGTGATGGACAAATGGTTTGTGTTGCAAGCCACTAGTCCGGCGGCAGACACATTGAGTAAAGTGCGTGAATTGCTGAACCACCGTTCGTTTAGCCTCGGTAACCCGAACCGTGTTCGCTCGCTGATTGGTGCATTCGCGGCGGCTAACCCGTCAGCGTTCCACGCACTCGACGGCAGCGGCTATCAGTTTATGGTGGAAATGCTCAGCGAGCTGAACCACCGTAACCCGCAAGTGGCGTCACGTCTGATTGAGCCGTTAATTCGACTGAAACGTTATGATGAAAAACGACAGGAGATGATGCGTGCAGCGCTGGAACAGCTGAAAGGGCTGGAAAACTTGTCGGGCGATTTGTTCGAGAAGATCAGCAAGGCGTTAGCTTAAAAACCACCCTCACCCTAACCCTCTCCCTGAGGGAGAGGGGATTACCCGGTGTTCTCCCTCTGAGGGCGAGGGGATTACCTGGAGTTCTCCCTCTGAGGGCGAGGGATTACCCGGTGTTCTCCCTCTGAGGGCGAGGGGATTACCCGGTGTTCTCCCTCTGAGGGCGAGGGATTACCCGGTGTTCTCCCTTTCCCAGAGGGCGAGGGGATTACCTGGAGTTCTCCCTCTGATGGCGAGGGGGATTACCTGGTGTTCTCCCTCTCCTGGGGGAGAGGGTCGGGGTGAGGGCGAACAAACTTAACCGGTGCGCACCACGCGCTCCGGTTCCTCCACAACCTGCCGCTTCATTACACGTTCTAACACCTGCGCTTCCAGTTCAGCCAGCCGCACAGAGCCGAGCTTACGTGGACGCGGTAAATCAATTGTCAAATCGAGCCCAATTTTTCCTTCTTCAATCAACAAAACTCTATCCGCCATCGCAACGGCTTCGCTGACATCGTGCGTCACCAGCAACACCGTAAAGCCATGTTCCTGCCACAAAGAGACAATTAACTCCTGCATTTCGATACGCGTCAGGGCATCCAGCGCGCCCAAAGGTTCGTCCAGCAATAACAGCCGTGGGCGATGAATCAGCGCCCGAGCCAGCGCCACACGCTGCTTCTGGCCGCCGGACAGGGCGGCCGGCCACTCGGTAGCGCGATTGGCAAGCCCAACCGCTTCCAGCGCTTTCGTCGCCGCGTCTTTCCAGTTTCCTTTCAGCCCCAGACCGACATTATTTATCACTGATTTCCACGGCAACAAACGCGCATCCTGGAACATTAAACGTGTTTCATCCTGGCTTTCGCGCAGTGGGGCATTTCCGGCAATCAGTGACCCGCCGTTGGGATTTTCCAACCCTGCCAGTAGTCGTAACAATGTACTTTTACCGCCGCCACTGCGCCCGACCACCGCAACAAATTGCCCGGCAGGAATATGTAATTCCAGCTCATCAAGAATTGTTTTATTGCCGTAGCGTTTGGTCACGCCGTTAAGGAGTAGGGGAGTCCCCTGGTTTAAACGTGCGGTATTCATGCGTTCTCCTCCTGTAACTGGTAAGCAGGGTGCCAGCGCAGCCAGACTCGTTCGAGTAATTGCGCGCTGATGTCAGCGAGTTTGCCGAGCAGGGCATACAAAATAATGGCGACGACAACCACATCGGTTTGCAGGAATTCACGGGCGTTCATTGCCAGATAGCCAATTCCGGAGTTTGCCGAAATCGTCTCGGCAACGATTAACGTTAGCCACATCAGGCCAAGTGCGAAACGAATGCCGACCATAATCGAAGGCAAAGCCCCTGGTAGAATCACCTGGGCAAACAGGCTAAAGCCTGACAACCCATAACTGCGGGCCATCTCCAGCAAGCCCTGGTCAATATTACGGATGCCGTGCCAGGTGTTGATGTAAATCGGGAACAGCGTGCCGAGAGCCACGAGGAAAATCTTCGCTGATTCATCAATGCCGAACCACAAAATGACCAGCGGGATTAGCGCCAGGTGCGGAACGTTACGCAGCATCTGAATCGAGCTGTCCAGCAAACGCTCCCCCCAACGCGAAAGCCCGCTAATCAGGCCGAGAACCAGGCCTAATGAGCCACCAATACTGAAACCAATCACCGCACGCCATGAACTGATCGCCAGGTGTTGCCACAATTCACCGCTGGCTGAGAGGTTCCAGAATGCAACCACCACCCCTTCCGGAGAGGGGAGGATGCGCGACGAGAGCCAGCCTGCGCTTGAGGATAGTTGCCAGATGGCGATAACCGCCACCGGCAAGACCCACGGTGCCACTCTCAGCAACAGTTTGTGCGTTGAAGGGGTCATTGACGGCTCCTTAGCTTTGCGCGACTTTGCGCGGGATAAAGTCATTCGCCACGACTTCGCCTTTTTCATGAATCTGGCGCGGTTGTGGGATTTGTGGAATCGTGACGTCAAGGTGCGGGAACAGCAGTTCGCCGACGCGATAAGCTTCTTCCAGGTGCGGGTAACCGGAGAAAATAAAGCTGTCGATACCCAGTGCGGCGTATTCATTAATCCGCGCCGCCACGGTAGGGCCATCACCTACCAGCGCAGTGCCTGCGCCGCCACGCACCAGGCCGACGCCTGCCCACAAGTTTGGGCTGATCTCCAGGTTGTCGCGCTTGCCGCCGTGCAACGCCGCCATGCGGTGCTGGCCGACAGAATCAGTGCGGGCAAAAGCGGCCTGTGCTTTGGCGATGGTTTCATCATCCAATTGCGAAATCAGGCGATTGGCGGCATCCCACGCTTCTTCATTGGTTTCACGCACAATCACATGTAAGCGAATACCGAAACGTACCGTGCGGCCATGAGCCGCGGCTTTCGCACGGACTTGCTCAATTTTTTCTTTCACTAAATGCGGCGGTTCGCCCCAGGTCAGGTAGAGATCCACCTGTTCAGCAGCCAAATCCTGTGCCACATCCGAAGAACCGCCAAAGTAGAGCGGTGGGCGAGGCTGCTGCACAGGCGGGAATAACAGTTTTGCCCCTTTGACCTGAATATGTTTGCCTTCGTGATCCACCGTTTCGCCTTCCAGCAGGCGACGCCAGATGTGGGTAAATTCAGCTGAAGCTTCATAACGTTCCTGATGATTGAGGAACACGCCATCTGCGGCTAACTCTTCCGGGTCGCTACCGGTCACCAGGTTAAATAAAGCACGCCCGTTGGAAAGCCTGTCCAGCGTCGCGGCCTGGCGTGCAGCCACGGTTGGCGACGTCACGCTTGGGCGCAGTGCGACCAGAAATTTCAAACGCTGCGTTACCGGAATCATCGATGCCGCAACCAGCCAGGCGTCTTCGCAAGAACGGCCTGTCGGGATCAGTACACCAGTAAAACCGATTCTGTCTGCCGCCTGAGCAATTTGTTGCAAGTAGGCATGGTCAACCGGACGTGCTGCATCGTTACTGCCTAAGTAGTGGCCGTCACCGTGAGTCGGCAGGAACCAGAATAAGTTTAAGCTCATGATTTATCTCCTTTAGCGGGTTGCCAGATGCGGGTGCGAATATCGACTTTCTTAGGCACTAAGTGGTTGTCATAAAACAGATCTGCGGTTTGCTGTTGTTTGGCGGCAGTCTCGGCGCTGACCGGGGTAATCACCGTTGGTGGGCGATGGTCGAAATAGGTAGCAATCACGTTTTCCGGCAACCCCATGGTTTTTGCCAGTAGCGCAACGCTTGCGTCACGCTGGGTGCGAGTTAACGCGTCGGCATCACTAAAGGTTTTCAGAACGTGTTGCAGGAACGGACCGTTTTGTTCCGCGTAAGGGCGTGAAGCGAGGTAGAAGGAACCGGTTTGATTTAGCTCGCTGCCGTCGGTCAGGACACGCACGCCGCCATTCAACAGTGCAGCTGAATAGTACGGGTCCCAAATTGCCCAGGCATCAACGTTGCCCTGCTGGAATGCGGCGCGCGCATCAGCTGGCGTTAAATAAGCAGGCTGGACATCAGTAAATTTCAGCCCGGCTTTTTGCAGCGCTCGTAACACCAGGTTGTGGGAGCTGGAACCTTTCTGGAAAGCGATTTTATGCCCTTTAAGATCCGCCACGGTTTTCAGTGGGCTATTCTCCGGCACCAGAATCACTTCGGCTTTTGGTTTTGCCGGTTCAGAACCGACGTACACCAGGTCCGCGCCCGCAGCCTGCGCGAAGATTGGCGGAATATCTCCCGTGCTACCGAGATCGATACTACCGATGTTCAGGGCTTCGAGCATTTGTGGGCCTGCCGGAAATTCAATCCACTGGAACTTAGTATTTGGATACTCTTTTTCCAGAAGCTGGTGGCTTTTCGCCAGTACCATGCTGACCGAGCCTTTTTGATAACCAATGCGCAACTGCTCTGGCCCCGTATCTGCCGCGTGAAGCGTGGCGCTCAGGCTTAACGTTCCTGCGAGTGCAAGCCACGGCGCGGTTCGTTTCAGAAAATTAAACATGGGCAACTCCTTGCGTCTTAAAAGGGGAGGAGACAATAAAATCCCGGCGGTGCAGAGCCTGCCAGAAGGTTTCCAGCGCGTTATCGAGACGTTGTTGTAAGTTGTTGCTGAATACCGGTTTGTGCTGGTAATCCGCTATCTGGCTGTCATCAGCAAACACGCCATGTAGAATTTCCTGCGCTTTCAGCGCATTAAGGACGGGTTTCAGCGCGTAATCGACCGCCAGCATATGTGCCACTGTTCCGCCGGTAGCTAATGGCAGCACGACCTTTTTATCCAGCGCACGTTCAGGCAGCAGGTCGAGCAGGGTTTTCAGCGCGCCAGAAAAGGAAGCCTTATAAACAGGAGTCGCGATGATCACGCCATCGGCCTGCTGTAATTGTTCATTTAAAGCGAGCAGCGCAGGGCTATCAAAACGGGCGTACAGCAAATCTTCTGGCGCGAAATTCTGTAGATGCCAGTGACACACCTCGATATCCAGAGCGCTTAATTTTTCGCGGGCATATTCCAGTAGAGCACTTGAACGAGAAGGGAAGCGCGGGCTTCCGGCAAGGGTGATCACACGCATATTGTTTCCTTATAACTAATTGTTTGCTTTTAGGTAACATTGATAACAATTGAGTGTGATAGTCGCGCAGAAGTGGTAATCCACTAAATGATTTATCCGGGAATCATTTGCCAAAAACTGAATAACAAAATGCAGGGAAGAAAACGTTTGCGCTGATTCGGTCTTTTTTGTTGCAGGTCAATTCCATTCACGTCCGTTATCGTTAATAATACTGCCCCAGTTTGCATACTGGGAATTCTGGAGTGTTCATGTACTACCCCTTCGTTCGTAAAGCCCTTTTCAAGCTCGATCCCGAGCGCGCTCATGAAGTGACATTTCAGCAATTGCGTCGTGTAACAGGTACACCTCTCGAATGGCTGGTGCGGCAAAATGTGCCCTCTAAACCGGTGACCTGTATGGGTCTGACCTTTAAGAACCCACTGGGTCTTGCTGCCGGTTTAGATAAAAACGGTGAGTGTATTGATGCACTGGGTGCCATGGGCTTTGGCTCCATCGAAATTGGTACCGTCACGCCTCGCCCACAACCAGGAAATGACAAGCCGCGTATCTTCCGTCTGGTAGAAGCAGAAGGCTTGATCAACCGCATGGGTTTCAATAACCACGGCGTAGATAACCTGGTTGAGAACGTTAAAAAATCCCATTTTGATGGGGTATTGGGTATCAATATTGGCAAGAATAAAGACACGCCAGTAGAGCAGGGAAAAGATGATTATTTGATCTGTATGGATAAAATTTATCCGTATGCGGGTTATATCGCGATCAATATTTCCTCGCCAAATACCCCTGGATTACGCACGCTGCAATATGGTGAAGCGTTAGATGATCTGTTAGTGGCGATTAAAAATAAGCAACAAGCGCTTCAGGAATTGCATCATAAATATGTGCCAGTTGCCGTGAAGATCGCGCCGGATCTTTCTGAGGAAGAATTGATCCAGGTGGCTGATAGTTTAGTTCGCCATAATATTGATGGAGTCATTGCGACCAATACCACATTGGATCGTAGCCTGGTTCAGGGTATGAAATATTGTGACGAAATGGGTGGATTAAGTGGCCGTCCGGTGCAACTTAAAAGCACAGAAATTATTCGCCGCTTGTCGCAAGAATTAAATGGTCGCTTACCTATTATTGGTGTTGGCGGTATTGATTCGCTGATTGCTGCTCGCGAGAAGATGGCGGCGGGTGCCTCACTGGTGCAAATATATTCTGGATTCATATTTAAAGGCCCACCGCTGATTAAAGAAATCATCACTGGGCTGTAAACATTTTTCCTTTCAGACAACCGGGGCTTTATTTTCAGCCCTGGTTGTTTTATATTCCACCACTGTTGCTAAATTATACATATTGGTCTTTTATTAAATGTGTTCATTAACGAAGCGGCGATAAGGATGTTTTAAATCGTGGGAATAAACGAAAGGGCAAATAGTTATGCGGATAAAACCGGACGATAATTGGCGTTGGTATTTTGATGAAGAGCATGATCGTATGATGCTCGATTTAGCCAATGGTATGCTATTCCGTTCACGGTTCCCTCGTAAAATGCTCACACCAGATGCCTTTGAAAATACAGGCTTTTGCGTAGATGATGCCGCTCTTTTCTTCACCTTCGAAGAAAAATGTCGCGACCTTATTTTAAGTAAAGATCAGCGTGCTGAACTGGTATTAAATGCGCTGGTAGCGATTCGTTATTTGAAACCACAAATGCCAAAAAGCTGGCACTTTATCTCTCATGGCGAATGCTGGCAGCCGGCCCCTGGCGACGCGGCTTGTGTCTGTTTGAGTGATGATATGCAGCAAGTGAATCTGCTGGTGGTCGAAACGGGCAACAATGCTGCACTCTGTTTACTCGCCCAACCGGGTTTACAACTGGCAGGCCGCACTATGCAACTTGGCGATGCGATTAAAGTGATGAATGACAGATTAAGGCCGCAACCTTTGGGCAACGACCTCAGTCTCGATCAAGCTGTTTAATTTCCCGCTAATTCCACATCGCCCGCAGGAATACAACTACAACACAGGATTGTGCCATCGTCATTGATTGCGCTTTTCTTCAACGCCTTGACTTCCCCGCTGACTAATTTAATTCGGCAACTGCCGCAAATTCCGGCCCGGCAAGAATAGGGCACACGGATACCTTGTTGTTCTAGCTGCTCAAGTAACACTTGCTGATTGTTGCCGCGGAATTGTTGGCCCTGCCAGTCAATTGCCACATTGCTTTCTTGCTGCTCAAAAGGTTCTGGCTCTTCTTCGGTGGCCCCTGCGCCATAAGCTTTTGCTGGTTTGGTCGCCAGCACTTCCAGCTCATCGCCCACTCGAATAATGCCACTGTTGCGGGCAATTAAATTCTGGCCGAAATCGACGTCGCCATTATCTTGAGCGGTGCGGAATTGTTGCAGCGTTACCAGGGGTTCGCCGCTCGGATGTTTACGGCCACGCTCTGGACTGACGGTGGTGAAAATACAACGGCTACAAGGTTTCGCGACATCAAACGTCACACCACCAATACGCACCACTTTCCAGCTATCTTCAGCCCAGGCTTGTGCGCCAGTGACCACGATATTTGGGCGGAATTGCGCCATTTTAACGCTTGCCCGGCAGCGGTTTTGTAAATCACGTAACGAAGCTTCGTTAACCAGCAGGAATGGATAACCGTCGGCAAATGACAGTGGCACCTCTTGATGACGTTTCACGCGACGGGTCAACGTTTCGCCCAGCCAGCGCAACTGCACCGGGCGCGAAAAGAATCCGCTCAACCACTGGTTAATTTCATCCGGCGCTATCCGTGCTGTGAAATGATTACCCCACACTTCGGTCGGTTCGGCCTGAGGTTGAAAATCAGCAAAACGCACGCTGGCAGAACTGCCGTCGGGTGCGCTCAGAAATAAGCCATCGTGGGTAATGGCCGGGGTGAAAAGCACCATTTGCGGGAACTGACGCGCGGTAATAAAAGTGCCGTCAGATTCGGTGACCATAAAAATGCGGTCAAAGGCTAAACCGCTGCTGCTTGCCTGAGCATGCGAGAGGGCAAGACCGCGCATCGATTTCACCGGGTGAATATAGAGTTGGGATAGGGTGATCATTGCGCTCCCTCGGCATAAACGAATAAATAAACAATATAAGAGGCCAACTTTATGACATGCGTGGCAGATTGGCTATAATGCGCCACAATTTTCTTTTTATACCTGATTAAGTGACGATATGAATTCTCTGTTTGCCAGTACGGCGCGTGGGCTTGAAGAGCTATTAAAAACTGAACTGGAGGGCCTTGGTGCGCAAGCATGCCAGGTGGTTCAGGGCGGCGTACATTACCAGGGGGACTCACGTCTGCTCTATCAAAGCTTGATGTGGAGCCGCCTTGCGTCCCGCATTTTGCTGCCTTTAAACGAATGCAGTGTTTACAGCGATCTCGATTTGTATCTTGGCGTACAGACCATCGACTGGCCTGCGCTGTTTGGCCCGGATGCGACCTTCGCGGTGCATTTCAGCGGCCTGAACGAGGTTATCCGTAATAGCCAGTACGGCGCGTTAAAAGTGAAGGATGCCATCGTCGACTCCTTTACCCGCAAAAACTTGCCGCGTCCGAATGTCGAACGCGAGCAACCTGACTTGCGCATTAACGTCTGGCTGAATAAAGACACCGCCAGCATCGCGCTGGATTTGAGCGGTGAAGGCCTGCATCAGCGCGGTTACCGCGACAGCACCGGTGCTGCTCCTATTAAAGAAACGTTGGCATCCGCCATTGTGATGCGCTCAGGTTGGCAGCCGGGTACGCCGCTGCTCGATCCAATGTGTGGTTCCGGTACGTTGCTGATTGAAGCGGCAATGATCGCCACCGATCGTGCACCTGGTTTGCATCGCAAACATTGGGGCTTCCTCGGCTGGGCAAATCACGATGTGGAGCTGTGGAAAGAAATTACCACCGAAGCACAGGTTCGTGCGCGTAAAGGCCTTGGCGAATACACATCACGTTTCTTCGGTTCAGATAACGACTCAAGGGTGATTGAACGCGCTCGCGCTAACTCCCGTCGTGCAGGTCTGGCCGATATCATCAGCTACGAAGTGAAAGACGTCGCTAAACTGACTAACCCGCTGCCGGAAGGGCCTGTGGGGACGGTGATCAGCAACCCGCCTTACGGCGAACGTCTGGATAGCGAGCCTGCGCTGATTGCCTTGCACAGCCTGCTGGGCCGTAACATGAAGAACCATTTCGGTGGCTGGAATTTATCACTGTTCAGTGCTTCCCCAGATTTGCTCAGCTGCCTGCAATTGCGTGCTGAACGCCAGTTTAAAGCGAAGAATGGCCCGCTGGACTGTGTGCAGAAAAATTACCAGTTATCGGAAAACAGCACAGGTGCGGCATCAGGCCAGATTGCTGATGATTACGCGAACCGTCTGCGCAAAAACGTCAAAAAACTTGATAAATGGGCGCGTCAGGAAGGCATTGAATGCTACCGAATTTACGATGCTGACCTGCCGGAATATAATGTCGCCGTTGACCGTTATGGCGAGTGGGTGGTGGTGCAGGAATATGCGCCACCGAAAACCGTTGATGCGAATAAAGCGCGCCAGCGTCTGTTTGACGTCATTGCAGCAACGCTCGCGGTGCTGGAATTACCATCTAATCGTCTGATTCTGAAAACCCGTGAACGTCAGAAAGGGAAAAGCCAATATCAGAAAATGGATGAGAAGGGTGACTTCATGGAAGTGAGTGAATATAACGCTCGCCTGTGGGTTAACCTGACTGACTATCTCGATACTGGTTTATTCCTCGACCACCGTATTGCACGCCATATGTTGGGTAAAATGAGCAAAGGGAAAGACTTCCTTAACCTCTTTGCTTATACCGGCAGTGCAACGGTTCACGCAGGCTTAGGCGGCGCTAAAACCACGACTACCGTAGATATGTCGCGTACTTATCTGGAGTGGGCTGAGCGTAACTTACGTCTCAATGGTTTGAGCGGTCGCGCTCACCGCCTGATTCAGGCTGATTGCCTGGGCTGGTTGCGTGAAACCGATGAACAGTTTGATCTGATTTTTATCGATCCACCAACGTTCTCAAACTCAAAACGTATGGAAGAATCTTTTGATGTCCAGCGTGATCATCTGGTGCTGATGAAAGACCTTAAGCGCCTGTTGCGCCAGGGCGGCACCATTATGTTCTCCAACAATAAACGTGGCTTCAAAATGGACTTTGATGGGCTAGCGAACCTGGGTCTGAACGCTCAGGAAATCACGCAGAAAACCCAGTCGCAAGACTTTGCCCGTAATCGCCAAATTCATAACTGCTGGCTCGTGACTCACGTAGCCAAGGATTAATTGTCATGTCATTAATTAGTATGCACGGTGCCTGGTTGTCGTTTAGCGACGCACCGTTATTAGATAACACCGAACTCCATATTGAAGAAAACGAACGCGTCTGTCTGGTTGGCCGTAACGGCGCAGGCAAATCCACGCTGATGAAGATCCTGAATCGTGAAGTTCCGTTGGATGACGGGCGCATGATTTACGAACAAGATCTGATCGTGGCGCGTTTGCAGCAAGATCCGCCGCGTAATGTCGCGGGAACGGTTTACGATTTCGTTGCTGAAGGCGTCGAAGAGCAGGCCGTGCATCTTAAGGCTTATCACGATATTTCTCATAAAGTGATGACCGATCCAAGCGACAAAAATCTCAATGAGATGGCGCGCATTCAGGAAATCCTCGATAACCAGAATCTCTGGCAGCTTGAAAGCCGTATCAATGAAGTGCTGCTGCAATTAGGCCTGGATGCCGATACCGAACTGTCTGCCTTGTCTGGCGGCTGGTTGCGTAAAGCCGCATTGGGCCGCGCATTGGTGAGTTCTCCGCGCGTGCTGCTGCTTGATGAACCGACTAACCACCTGGATATTGAAGCGATTGACTGGCTGGAAGGCTTCCTGAAAGAGTTCCAGGGCAGCATCGTGTTTATCTCCCACGACCGTTCATTCATCCGCAATATGGCTACCCGTATTGTCGATCTTGATCGTGGCAAACTGGTTTCCTATCCTGGCGATTACGATCAGTATTTGCTGGCAAAAGAAGAAGCGTTGCGCGTTGAAGATCTGCAAAACGCTGAGTTCGATCGCAAACTGGCGCAGGAAGAGGTCTGGATTCGTCAGGGCATTAAAGCGCGCCGTACCCGTAACGAAGGCCGTGTTCGTGCCTTGAAAGCGATGCGTAACGAACGCAGCGCACGTCGTGAAGTGCTGGGCAGCGCCAAAATGCAGGTCGAAGAAGCCGCTCGCTCCGGCAAAATCGTCTTTGAGATGGAAGATGTTTGCTACGCGATTGCTGAACGTGCTCTGGTTAAAGACTTCTCTGCTCAGGTTCAACGTAGCGATAAAATCGCGCTGGTGGGGCCAAACGGCTGCGGTAAAACCACACTGCTGAAACTGATGTTAGATCAGTTGCAAGCGGACAGCGGTCGCGTACATTGCGGTACCAAGCTGGAAGTGGCCTACTTCGACCAGCACCGTGCTGAGCTTGATCCGGACCGCACCGTGATGGATAACCTCGCGGAAGGTAAGCAAGAAGTGATGGTGAACGGTAAACCGCGCCATGTGCTGGGTTATTTGCAGGACTTCTTGTTCCATCCAAAACGTGCAATGACGCCAGTGCGTGCGTTATCTGGCGGTGAGCGTAACCGCTTATTGCTGGCTCGTTTATTCCTGAAACCAAGTAACTTATTGATTCTCGATGAACCGACCAACGATCTGGATGTCGAAACGCTCGAATTGCTCGAAGAGTTGATTGACGGCTATCAAGGCACCGTGATGTTGGTCAGCCACGATCGTCAATTCGTCGACAACACCGTGACCGAATGCTGGATTTTCGAAGGCGAAGGAAAAATTGGTCGCTATGTTGGGGGCTACCATGATGCGAAGGGCCAACAGGCTTCTGCTCATTCTTTGCGCCAGTCTGTGGCAGATAAAGCGCAAAACACCGTAGCTGCGAAAGTGGAAGTTGTTAAACGCGCAAGTAGCAAGCTAAGCTATAACCTGCAGCGTGAACTAGAGCAATTACCACAACGTCTTGAACAACTTGAGGCCGAACTGGAAGCGATTCAAGCGAAGGTCGGAGACCCTGAGTTTTTTAATCAGCCGCATGACGTCACGCAAAAAACCTTGAGCGACCTTTCTACAGCAGAAAAAGCACTGGAAGAGGCTTTTGAACGCTGGGAATATCTTGAAGCTCTGAAAAACGGCGCGTAACTCAAGGAGACACGATATGTGTGCCACGCATCACCATCGTTCACACATATTGTGTTCGCAATGCGACTTACTGGTCGCTCTGCCTGAATTAGACGACGGCCATAAGGCCGTCTGTCCTCGTTGTGGAACCACGTTGCAGACTCAGTGGTCCTCAGCGCGACAACGCCCTACAGCTTATTCGCTGGCAGCTCTGTTTATGTTGCTACTGGCGAATCTATTTCCCTTTATTAGCATGAAAGTTGCCGGTATCAGCAGCGAAGTGTCGCTGCTTGAAATTCCTGGCGTGTTATTTAATGAAGATTACGCAAGCCTTGGCATGTTCTTCATGGCTTTTGTGCAAGCGGTGCCCGTGCTCTGTCTGATCACCATTTTGTTACTGGTTAACCAGGTGGCGATGCCCCTTGCGCTTAAAAAGTGGCTGGCTCGATTCTTCTTTCATTTAAAATCCTGGGGAATGGCGGAAATCTTTCTTGCTGGCATCCTGGTGAGTTTCGTCAAACTGATGGCTTATGGTGACATTGGCGTAGGAAGCAGCTTTATTCCCTGGTGTTTGTTTTGTGTGTTGCAGTTACGCGCTTTCCAGTGCGTGGACCGGCGCTGGCTATGGGATGATATTGCCCCTGAACCGGTCATTGCGGCACCGCTGAAAGTCGGTGTATCAGGCATTCGCCAGGGGCTGCGCTCATGCCCGTGCTGTACCGCAATCGTCCCTGAAGATCAGGAAATTTGCCCGCGTTGTGAAACCAAGGGTTATGTGCGTCGTCGCCATAGTTTGCAATGGACAGTCGCTCTGTTGCTGACTTCAATTATGCTTTATCTACCTGCGAACATATTACCCATCATGATTACCGAAGTACTGGGCAGCAAAATTCCCTCAACGATTATTGCCGGGGTAATTTTGTTGTGGAGTGAAGGTTCTTATCCGGTGGCCGCGGTGATTTTCATCGCCAGTATTTTGGTTCCAACACTCAAAATGTTAGCCATTGCATGGCTATGTTGGGATGCAAAAGGTCACGGGCAGCGTGACAGTGAAAGAATGCACTTGATCTACGAAGTGGTCGAGTTTGTTGGACGCTGGTCAATGATAGACGTATTCGTCATTGCAGTTTTATCGGCGCTGGTGCGCATGGGAGGATTGATGAGTATCTACCCGGCAATTGGTGCCGTTATGTTTGCATTAGTAGTTATTTTGACAATGTTTGCAGCGATGACCTTTGACCCTCGCTTGTCCTGGGATCGCGCACCGGATTCAACTTACGAGGAGTCTTCTGAGCATGGAAAATAAAAGCGGGGAAGCAAAAGTTACCAAGGTCAAAAACTGGTCCCCAGTGTGGATTTTCCCTATCGTCACCGTACTTATTGGCGCATGGATCTTGTTCTATCACTATAGCCATCAGGGACCGGTCGTTACGCTAATTACCACCAATGCCGAGGGTATTGAAGGCGGGAAAACTACCATCAAAAGCCGAAGCGTGAATGTTGGCGTGGTGGAAAGTGCGGTGTTGTCAGATGACTTACTGCACGTCGAAATCACTGCACGTCTGAATTCCGGGATGGAAAAACTGCTGCATAAAGATTCGGCGTTTTGGGTGGTGAAACCGCAGGTCGGGCGTGAAGGTATTTCAGGGCTTGGAACTTTGCTTTCCGGCGCTTATATCGAGCTGCAACCGGGTACTAAAGGGGGAAAAAGCAGTAAGTATGACTTGCTGGATGCCCCGCCTCTGGCCCCACCTGATGCGAAGGGTATCCGCATTACGCTTGAGAGTAATAAGGCAGGGCAGCTTGCACCGGGCGATCCGGTACTGTTCCGCGGTTATCGCGTTGGGTCAGTGGAAACCAGTACTTTTGATGCGGCAAAACGTAGCATCAAATATCAACTCTTTATTAGTGCGCCTAACGATCGCCTGGTCACCACCAATGTGCGTTTCTGGAAAGACAGCGGTATTGCCGTTGATATGTCTTCCCAGGGGATGCGTGTGGAAATGGGCTCGCTTACCACGCTGTTTAGCGGCGGTGTGAGTTTTGATGTGCCAGAAGGTTGGGAGCTTGGCAAGGCCGCCGCACCTGGTAGCGAATACAAGCTATTTGACGACCAGAAAAGCACCCAGGATTCCTTGTATACCGATCACATTGATTACCTGATGTTCTTCAAAGATTCCGTCCGTGGCTTACAGCCAGGTGCACCTGTTGAGTTCCGTGGCATTCGTCTGGGAACCGTGGCGAAGGTGCCATTCTTTACCGCAGGTATGCGTCAGAAAATTAATGATGACTTCCGTATTCCGGTATTAATCCGCCTTGAGCCTGAACGTTTACAAAATCTCGTCGGTGATGATGTCCGAATTGAGGACAATATGGCATCGCTGATTAAACGCGGTTTGCGGGCCACGATGAAAACCGGCAGCCTGGTGACTGGCGCTCTGTTTATCGATCTTGATTTCAACCCTAAAGCTCCGCCGGTGACCGATTTGCCGACCTTTGATGGGTATCCAATCATTCCAACGATGAGCGGTGGTTTGGCGCAAATTCAACAACGTTTGCTGGAGACACTGGATAAGATTAATAACTTGCCATTGAATCCAATGATTGAAGAGACAACCAACTCGCTTGCTGAAAGCCAACGAACCATGAAGCGCTTGCAGCAGACGCTGGATAATCTGAATAAGATTACGTCGAATAAATCAATGCAATCGTTGCCTGAAGATATGCAGACAACGCTACGTGAGCTCAATCGCAGCATGCAGGGCTTCCAGCCAGGTTCTGCGGCTTACAACAAGATGGTGGCCGATATGCAGCGTCTTGATCAGGTGCTGCGCGAACTGCAACCTGTGTTGCGCACGTTGAACGATAAGAGCAATTCGCTGATCTTTGAAGCGAAGGATAAAAAAGATCCCCAGCCGAAGAGGGCACAATAATGAAAAAATGGCTTCCGATAGTTGCAGCTCTTGTTTTGACGGCCTGTAGCAGCGATCCGGGAAAGACGTATTATCAGCTACCTCAAAGCTCAACGCCTGCTATGCAGGCTGTGAGCCAGTCTGGCAGCCGTTTATTATGGGTGGAGCAAGTTGCGGTTCCTGACTACCTCGCCGGTAACGGCGTGGTTTATCAGACCAGCGATGTGCAATACGTGATTGCGACCAACAATTTGTGGGCAAGCCCGTTAGACCAGCAACTACGTAATACTCTGGTCAGTAATCTGAGCAGCGCATTGCCAGGTTGGGTGGTGGCTTCACAACCGCTCGGTAGCGTTCAGGATACGTTGAGTGTCAACGTGACGGGTTTCCACGGTCGTTATGATGGCAAGGTCATTGTGAGCGGTGAATGGTTGCTTAACCACGAAGGGCAGTTGACTAAACGGCCATTTCATCTTGAGTTAAAACAGCAAGCTGATGGTTATGATGCGATGGTGAAAACTTTAGCTCAGGCCTGGCAACAAGAAGCGCAAAGTATTGCCGGCCAGTTAACACGCATTAATTAATCACTTCAGTAGCACAAAAAAGCTGCGCCATTCGCTATCAACGCGGGCGCAGCTTTTCTTTTGGCATGAGCTCGTTACCAGTCATTGTTCACACTTTTTTCTCAAATCGCATCACATGTAGCTCACAAATATGACATTGGCGTGAATTTTGCGCATTGACGGTGGCGTGTTTTGGAGGTATTCGTTATATGTGGTTGCACGTTTTGTGGCCACTGTTTTCTTTCCACCAGATTAAAGAAATGAGGGAAACGAGGCATGAAGAGACAAAAACGAGATCGCCTGGAACGGGCTCATCAGCGTGGTTATCAAGCAGGTATCGTCGGACGCTCCAAAGAGATGTGTCCTTATCAGACACTGAATCAGAGGTCGTACTGGATGGGAGGCTGGCGAGAAGCCATGGAAGACAGGGCGGTTACCGCGTAATCACTGTCTCTTTAGAAAAAGAAACCTCCGCACAGCGGAGGTTTCGCGTTTATACCCGTCATCTTTCAAGCCGCAGGGGTGTTGGCTGCAACTTGAATGCTAACGGGTATAGAGGGCTAGAAAGCAGTGGTATCTTTGAACAGACCCACTTTCAGATCGGTAGCGGTGTAAATGACACGGCCATCAACCAGTACTTCACCATCTGCCAGGCCCATGATCAGGCGGCGATTGATGACGCGTTTGAAATGAATACGATAGGTAACTTTCTTCGCAGTTGGCAGAATCTGACCCGCGAGTTTAACTTCACCCACACCCAGAGCACGACCTTTACCTTCACCACCGAGCCAGCCCAGGTAGAAACCGACCAGCTGCCACATCGCATCAAGGCCCAGACAACCAGGCATTACCGGATCGCCGATAAAGTGGCAGCCAAAGAACCACAGATCAGGATTAATATCTAATTCTGCTTCAACGTAACCTTTATCGAAGTTACCACCGTCTTCGGTCATCTTGACCACGCGGTCCATCATCAGCATGGATGGCGCAGGTAACCGTGGGCCTTCAGCGCCAAACAGTTCTCCACGACCAGAGGCAAGAAGATCTTCTTTTGTATAGGATTCGCGTTTATCTACCATGTTTACAGTAAGCCTTTTTATAATGAAGCACGCATGTTAGCTAACACGTGTACGCTCAACAAGTCCGATCAGTTTGGTGTGAACCAGTTGAGCCAACGCAGTGGCCATGGATAACGGTGCCGAATATCTTGCGCCGATGCCTGAGCTATCCGCTCTTGTACCGCACGCATGAGCGTATTTTGCCCCTCACCATCCCAGGGCAGATTTGTTAATAATGGTAGCGCATCAGTGACATCGTCGATGGCCCAAATCGTGAATTGTCCTTGCTCCACAGCATCCAGAACATCCTGGTGCAGGCACAGGTGACGAATGTTGGACAGTGGGATTATCACGCCTTGCTTGCCGGTGAACTCACGTTCCTGGCAGATGCGGAAGAAACCTTCAATCTTCTCATTTAGGCCTCCAACCGGTTGTACGCGCCCGAACTGGTCGACTGAACCGGTTACTGCGATGTGCTGATAAATTGGCACATTCGCCAGCGCACTGATTAATGCGCACAGTTCCGCCATTGAGGCGCTGTCACCATCAACTTCACTATATGACTGTTCAAAAGTCAGAGATGCAGAGAAGGGGATTTGCTGATCGAGCTGCAATTCAGACATCAAAAATGCCTGCATGATCATCATGCCTTTCGCATGAATATTGCCACCCAATTCCGCTTTGCGCTCAACGTCAGTGAATTCACCATCACCCACATGAACGACGCAACTAATTCGAGAAGGCTCACCGAATGCGCGTGGATGACCCGGGAATTCTATCACTGACAATGCGTTAATTTGGCCAACCATCTCACCTTCGGTTTCAATCAGGATTTGCTCAAGCAGAATTTCATCCTGCATGCGCTCAGCCAGATAACCTTCACGCCATTCACGCTGCGCCAGCATTTGTGTCAGTTCAGCTGCGCCGAAGGTTTCGTCTTCAGTAAATGAGGCGACTTCGCGCAGTTGGCGGCCTATCCACGATGGACATAGCGGCAGTGTTTCCTGGTCACCCGTGTAGCGTACAGCTTCACGGATAAATGTAGTCCAGGCATCCGTAGCAGGTGCGGGTAGCGATTTAGATTTCGCAACGGCGTAAATCCACTGACACCACAATGCCATATCATCGGCGGAAGTAATTTGCAGGTTTTCTTCAAATTCGCTGTAGATTGCGCAGGTCGCCAGCTCTGGTTCCATATCCTGGAAGTCAGCCAGAGATTCACGTTCACCCACCAGGACCAATTTCAGGCTCAAGGGTAACGACGGGATGCTAACAGGCAACGGCCGTGTTTCGTCAGGTGAAATCCAGTCAAAGCGGCCCTGAATGACCATCTGCTTCAGACGTAGCCATAGCAACGGTTGTGCTAACACACTACGCAACGACAGCACCAGAATGCCACCGTTTGCCTGGTGAACTAAACCCGGAGTCAGTGTGATTTCCCCGGCAAACTGGCGAACACAGCCAAATAATTGCTCAGCTTCAATCCAGTCAGCTACGACGACCTCGGATTGACCAGCAAAATTGTCTTCAGCAGATTCAGCCGGGCGTAACGTGATACGCGAGCCTTCGATCAGATAATGTCCGCCGGTCAGTGTGACATCCGGAGACCAGCATTCGCGCGCTGCGTTAGCAATAAGATTAAGGTATTCGGCTTCTTCAGCGGCTTTTACCAGCATCAGATCGGCCGAGGCTACCGGTTGGCTGAGCTGCATCAGTCCATAAGTCAGACGAGGTTGCACAGCGGAGAAAGGGGCAGTTTCGGAATCATAAGGCTGTGCGAAAATTTCCTGATAACTTTCGGTATCAGGTACAAGAGCACGCCATTCAAGTCGATTAGTCGTCAAAGTCGCTATTTATTAATTAGATGTCAAAGGCGCGATTATACAAGAATAGGCGAAGCAGCACACGGTTTATGCGGAGCGGCAAGTTTACTTAGCTCACAGCTTTCATTTTTCAGGTAAGCGAAAATAAAAAAAACTGTTATTCTGAAATGAGTTACACGGTCACACTGAGACAACAATGAAATATCAACAGTTGGAAAATCTCGAGAGCGGCTGGAAGTGGAAGTATCTGGTTAAAAAACACCGTGAAGGCGAGCTTATCACGCGTTATATCGAGGCGAGTGCTGCGAAAGAAGCCGTTGATGAACTGCTACGCTTAGAAAATGAGCCTGTGCACGTGTTGAGCTGGATAGAGCAGCATATGAATCCAGAACTCCGCAACCGCATGAAACAAACTATCCGCGCACGTCGTAAACGGCACTTTAATGCCGAACATCAACATACGCGTAAAAAGTCCATCGACCTTGAGTATCTGGTCTGGCAGCGGTTAGCAGGGCTTGCTCATCGGCGAGGGTGCACTCTCTCAGAAACTATTGTGCAATTGATTGAAGATGCTGAGCGTAAAGAACAATACGCCAATCAGATGTCTTCTTTGAAACAAGATCTTCAGGCAATGCTCGGCAAATAATAGAGCGCAGTTGAGTTGATGCAGTGATTCATTTTGCTTTTCTGTTCCAGAACATTAAAAACAAAAAACCCCGCCGAAGCGGGGTTTTTTTATAACGGTAACTTATGCCGCAGGCTGAGTTACAACGTCTTTGATACCTTTAACTTCGATCTCTACGCGACGATCTGGAGCCAGGCAATCAATCAGTTTAGCTTTAGGAGCTACGTTATCACAGGTGCTGCCAGTAACTGGGTTAGATTCGCCCATACCGCGTGGGGAGATCTTGTTAGCTGGGATACCTTTAGAGATCAGGTAATCAACAACAGACTGTGCACGTTTGTCAGACAGTTTCTGGTTGTACTGGTCTGAACCGATACGGTCGGTGAAGCCCAGAACTACAACAGAACCATCTTTCGGGTCGAGGTTGCTCAACTGAGTATACAGTTGATCCAGTGCCTGCTGACCTTCTGGTTTCAGAGTTGCTTTGTTGAAGTTGAACAGAACATCAGACTTCAGAGTGAAGTGCTTAGTCTGTACTTCTGGAGCTGGAGCTGGAGCCGGAGCTACAACTGGAGCTGCATCATACTGGCCGAAACGGTAAGAAACACCCAGGCTCAGCATGCCGTTGTCTGGACGAGTACCAACGGTTTGCGCATCACCGATGTTGCTAACCCACTGGTAATCCAGGCGAGTTGCGATATCACGGGTGATTGCGTACTCAAGACCAACTGCTGCCAGCGGGGAAACGCCAGTGTCGTGTTCGCTGCGGGTAACGCCAGTAGAAGCGTAGTTACCTTTAGCGTCTGCACGCCATACCATACCACCCAGACGAGTGTAGATATCCAGATCGTCGTTGATTGGGTAGCTCAGTTTAGCAGCCAGTTGAACGCCTTGCGCTTTGAAAGCACCGTTATCAACGCTGCCCTTGTAAGGCATACGACCTAACCAGTCGTAACCCATTTCGAAACCAACGTACGGGTTAACCTGGTAACCACCGAATGCACCAGCACCCAGTTGGCTGCTGTGAGTTGGGCCATTGTTGTTCTGGAAACCGTTTCCGTAGAAACCGGTGTCGTGGAACTGGGACCAACCCAACTTACCACCTGCATACCAGGTGTTATCTTTCGGTGCGGCCTGCGCTACGGTAGCGAAGCCAGCCAGTGCCACTGCAATCGCGATAGCTGTCTTTTTCATTTTTTGCGCCTCATTATCATCCAAAAAGGCCATGAGCTTTAAAATCGCTCTAAAGCCCAGGGTTAAATCCTTCGCCCGAGTTTATGCTCACTTGTTACTCTACCGATCAATCGGTGTTATGGAAGAGCAACCCTGGCGAGCTAAAGTCTACAACGTAGTTGAAAACTTACAAGTGTGAAGTCCCTCAGGCATATGAAAAAAAACGATTTGAGTACACACTTTTTAACAACTTTGCGCGAAAAATAGGCTTCTTAAAACTGGCGGAATGCCGCCTGGAGCGGCTTGCAGCGGGGATTCTTCATAATTCACAATGAATTGTCAGCAGAGAAGAAAAAGTTCCAGGATTTCTCTTAAATTTACTTAATGATACAAACTAGAATGAATTTTTAGACCACTTCGTGGTCGACATCCTGTTTTTGAGGTACGAGTTGGACGCATAATAAAGCCAATTGCCTTACCCATTTCAGCTGCAGATGATAGCTGAAAATGCTCTTCGTCGGTCAATTCTTCCGGTAACCAACCAATAACAACACTGTAATTTCCTGTCTGCAATGCTTTTACCATAGCATCTACGGTAAAAAGTGGATCTAACTGGCTTACCTGCATCACTTTTGTCAGCGGAAGACCAGCTGACTGCACCCACTGACGACTCAATTTCTGTTGTGGCGTTAACCACAACTGCCAGCGAGATTGCTGACCAAGCTGTTGCAGCAAGGGCAGCAACACTAACTGTGTAATCCAGGGCTGATCTTCGCTGTAGATCACTTCACTGATCAACCCTTTAATGTTGTTACCTGCTGATGACTGAGCCAATGAAGACGCAGAACCTGGAACAGTGGCAACGTGAGTTAGAACGTTATGTGATTGCATAGTTAATCCCGCCTGATGGGTTACTGTATGAATATACAGTAATGCCAGTTCGGACAAAGATCAATCTAAATTTCGGAAAGCATATCGCAATTTCGACATGTAAATCTGCGGAAAGTAAGAATGTGATTGCCGTCGCTCATCATGTTACCTATTTTCATATTACTGGATGCAGTTACACATTGTGATGATATGTTATGGATTGATATTTAAGGATATATTCATGAAGAGCCGGTCTTATGCAAGGATTCATCAATCAAAAGAATATCTAGCGCCATTAGGTGATATAAATTATCGCTCGCTATTTGGTGGCTATAGTTTAACCGTCGAAAATGTGGTGTTTGCCATGGTTTCTGAGGGAGAATTGTATCTACGTGCCTGCGAACAATCGGAAGTTTACTTTGTTGCAAGAGCGTCAGAGTCTCTGGTTTATAACAAACGTGGACGAGCCATTGCGCTCAATTATTATCATGTCGATGAAGGACTGTGGCGTGATCGGCAAAAGCTGTTGCAGCTTTCAACCGATGCATTGTTTAGCGCTCGCCGTGAGAAATCTCGCCTGAAGGCGCAACAACGTCTCAAAGATTTACCTAATTTAACTCACAGCCTGGAAATGATGTTGTGGGAAGTCGGGATTGCTGACGTGCGCACCCTTCATGCTTATGGTGCAAAACGGTCGTGGATAAAACTGAGACATTTGAAGAAAGGGCTAGGGGTACAAGTCTTGTTGGCTTTAGCGGGGGCTATTTGTGGTGTTCATGAAGCCGCACTCCCGGCGGCAACGCGCCGGGAGTTGGTCGAGTGGGGGCATCTTTACGCGCAACGACACACCCGTTAAGTATGTTGCTGCGACACAAGTTGTTGGAGACGTGATATTTCTGGTAACAGCGCAACCAGCAGGCCAATTTGTTGAAGCACTAACGGCTCTTTGCTATCCGACTGTGGCTCAAGCGAGGTTATACGCTCAGTAAGCCCATGCAGCGCCTTGTGCACCCGTGCTTCATCGGCAGGCAAATGATGAAGGGCATCATCGACATAACACACCGCATCATCAAGCAGCAGTAAAATATCTTCGTTGGTCAGTTGTTCGCGGTGCGCACCTAACGCTGAAATATAGCTGTTAAATGTGTGATTTAGGCATAGCAAACGAAATGCAGTCTCTTGCATCTCTCGCGAAACGCGCGGCTCAGATGACATGTTGGACACCACAGATGCCAGTTCTGCATCTTTGTTATGTGCATCCCGGCGCGCGATTCGATATTCAACACGATTATCCCGGCCTTGATGGTATTGCTCAAGAATCGCATCCAGATAGCGGCAGTTCGCATTAAATGCGCGCTCAACAACCAATGGTAGTCGACGGAAACGCCAGTCCGGCCAGATGAAACTCACCGCAGCCCAGGCGATAGCACATCCCAGCAGCGTATCGAAGATACGAGGCATAGCGACTTCAAACCCTTCACCCAGCAAGTTGAAACACAACAACACCAGTAACGTGATAAACATGGTGGCATGTGCATATTGCACATTTCGAAAGGCAAAAAAGAGCACGCCAGTAATCACGATTAAGACAAGCTGGCCTTCAATTGACGGTACAAAGTACAACACCGGTAGCCCTATCGCCACACCCACTAAAGTACCGATGATACGCAATGCTAAACGTCGACGAGTGGCATTGTAGTTAGGCTGGCAGACAAACAGGCTGGTCAGCAGGATCCAATATCCATGTTTTAGCCCGGTAAACTGTATGAATGCGTAGCCGACGCAAAGCACTACCGACATACGAACCGCATGGCGAAATAACGCTGACTCCGGTGTTAAGTTGCGTTTCAGACGCTGCCAGACATCGCCAAAGCCGGTAATGCGATCATCCGCAAGGCGGTTTTCGATATCACTGTGTGGTGCGGCAAGAGCTTGCTCGGATTCAATTGTCGCTAATTGCGCATCAATGGCACGCAAATTACTCACCAGGAAGCCAAGCGCTTTTAATTCACCAGCCAGATATTGGTCGGCATTCAGTCTTTCAATCGCCGCATCAAGATGCGTAAACGCACGTTCAAAACGTGGGTCGTGTTGGTATTTCTCGCGTAATAAAATTGAGCGCGAAAGTTGCAAGCAAGCCTGGGACTGCATAGTTAGCAGTCGTTGAAAGCGGAACATAATATCGCTGTAGCGGAATTTATCGCGTAGTGCCTGGTACTGGATATGCGAAGAGCTCGCGCGCTCGTGAATGTCCTGCGCAACAAAATAGTAATGCAATGTACGACGTGTGCCGCGTTGTCCGCGATCTCCGCGTAAACGAGTCAAGAGTGAGCCTTTGGTCTGATTGAGCATCGTGACCAGTTGACTGTTGGCCATCGCAAGCTCAAGCATGGGGGCCTGGTTTTCTTCTTCAATGTCGGGGTCGAACAGCATGGCTTTGACCTCGAGATAACGTGCGAGACTTTCATAGCACCGCGCCAGGTTATCTTGAAGAGGCCGAATAGGGAAGATTAGATGCCCGGCAAGTGTCAGCACGTTGTACCAGATAGCGCCAGCCAACAGCAGTATTGGTTGTTGATACCAGTGCTCGTATAAAGAAATACCGAGCATGGTATAAATGGCGATAAGTAGCGCCCCGAAGGCAATGGTGGCGTAACGCTGGCCCAGTCCGCCCAACAGAATGAACCCGCTAGTGGAAACCATTAGCCCGATGCCAAAAAAGATTGGCCACGGGTACAACAACTCAACTGATGCTGAAGCAATAAAGAAACTAATCAAAGTAATCAGAAGATTACGCAAACGCCCGGTGAGCCGGTCATCCAGGTCTGCGAGTGCGGCGGCAACTACGCCGAGCGTTAAGGGGATAGTCAGCTTAACGTCACCCAGCCACCAGGGGAGGGCAGCAGTGCCCGTCAGTGCGATGAAAATACGCAGGTTATAGAGCCAGGTACTGTTCCAGGTATAGCGGCGCAGAATTGGACTAAGCATTAATACTCACTATCCTTGTCTGATTTACTGGAAACGACGACGGGCGTTTGCTTCACGTGCAGCCTGCGCAGTTTCAACGGAAACCACACGGCGGCCAACCGGCCAAAGCGCGATAGCAGCAATTTTGAAATTAGCGATTCCCACAGGAATGCCGATAATAGTGACGCATTGTGCAATCCCGGTGCAGATATGCAGCACACAGAGCCACCATCCGAAAAATACCAGCCAAACAATGTTCAGCAAGGTACCACCGGTATTCATGATGGCACTTTTGCTCTGCGGCTCGAGCTCATCAACATGAATGGCTTCGTTACCGTACGGTACGAAAGAGAGTTTGGTTATCTCCCAGCAGGAACGAGTCAGCGGAAGCGTGAAAATAAAAATGATACTGACAAGAGTGGCCAGCAACCAGGATAGGGTGGTCAAAAAACCGCCCAGTACAAAGTTCAAGATGTTAAGGACTGTACGCATAATCACTCTTCGTTGATATGAATGTAGACAAATGAATAACCACAACAATTGTAACGCGTTTTTACCCTGGAGCGTCATTCCTTCGGCGAGTAAACTTAACCACAACCTCTATTTTGGATCAGGCAAAGCGTAATGGAACTGAAAGCAACCTCCCTGGGCAAACATTTAGCACAACATCCCTATAATCGTGTGAGATTGCTGGCTGCTGGTGTCGAGGTAAAGGGCGAACGCCATGAATATCTTATTCCATTCAATCAGTTAATAGCCATTAATTGCAAGCGCGGCTTGGTGTGGGGGGAACTTGAGTTTGTCCTGCCTGATGACAAAGTGGTGCGTCTGCATGGGACTGAATGGAGCGAAACGCAGCGCTTTTATCATCATCTCAATGAGCTTTGGCAAAACTGGAGTGCCGAAATGAGCGAAGTTGCGGCTCAGGTTTTACGCCAGCAGCACGCTGAGATTACGCGCAGGATTCAGCAGGAAAAATGGTTCAGGCGCAGCGACATGCAGGCATTACAACAAAACGTGCGTGCTGCGTTTTCTGCATTACCTATGCCGCAAGCCCGGCTGGAAGATTTCGAAAATTGTCGTGAAATTTGGCTGCAGTGCAAAGCCTGGCTTGAACAAGGCGAGCAACGCCGACATCAACGCAATACCTCTTTCACCAATCACATGCTTGAAAAGTATGCTGATTTCTTCCAGAAAATAGAAAGCTCGCCACTGAATCCCTCTCAGGCTCGCGCCGTGGTTAATGGCGAAGATTCGTTATTAGTTCTGGCAGGAGCGGGAAGTGGAAAAACCTCTGTTCTGGTTGCTCGTGCAGGTTGGTTGTTGCAACGTGGCGAGGCCAGTGAAGATCAAATTTTATTGCTGGCATTTGGCCGCAAAGCCGCGCAGGAGATGGACGAGCGTATCGCTGAACGCCTCCAAACCGATGCGATTTCAGCCCGTACATTCCACGCATTAGCGCTGCATATTATTCAGCAAGGCAGCAAAAAGGTGCCACGTGTTAGCGAACTGGAATCTGATACCGATGCACGCCATCAATTGCTGATTGAAAGCTGGCAGCAACAATGCCGTGAGAAAAAAGCGCAGGCTAAAGGCTGGCGCGAGTGGCTGAGTGACGAGTTGCAATGGCATGTGCCGGAAGGTGAATACTGGAAGGATGAACGTTTAGCAAAACGCCTCGCCAGCCGCTTAGACAGATGGCTGGGATTAATGCGTATGCATGGGGGCTCTCAGGCTGAAATGATTGCCTCTGCGCCTGAGGATATTCGTGATGTGTTCGCTAAACGCATCAAGCTCATGGCTACGCTATTAAAAGCCTGGAAAACGGCGCTGAAGTCCGAAGAAGCGGTCGATTTTTCAGGTCTGATTCATCAGGCTGTGAATGTGCTGGAAAAAGGGCGTTTTATTAGCCCATGGAAGCATATTTTAGTTGATGAATTTCAGGACATCTCGCCTCAGCGAGCTGCATTGCTGGCGGCACTGAGAAAACAAAACTCGCATACTTCTTTGTATGCCGTGGGCGATGACTGGCAAGCGATTTATCGTTTCAGCGGTGCAGAAATGTCGCTGACGACCGCCTTTACTCAACATTTTGGTGAGGCGGACCAGTGTGCACTGGATACCACTTACCGCTTCAATGACCGCATCGGTGAAATCGCGAATCGATTCGTGCAGCAGAACCCGCATCAACTTGCTAAACCATTAAACAGCTTATCTAAAGGTGATAAAAAAGCTGTCACATTATTAGCCGATGACCAGCTTGAAGCGTTACTCGATAAGATGAGCGGATATGTACAGCCCCAACAGCGCATTCTGGTGCTGGCGCGTTACCATCATTTACGTCCGGTAATTCTGGAAAAGGCTGCGACGCGTTGGCCAAAACTGGCCATTGATTTCATGACTATTCACGCCAGTAAAGGGCAACAAGCTGATTATGTTGTGATACTGGGATTACAGCAGGGGAAAGATGGCTTCCCGGCTGTGGCGCGCGAATCGGTCATGGAAGAGGCGTTACTGCCACAACCAGAAGATTATCCGGATGCTGAAGAGCGGCGGTTACTGTATGTGGCGATGACGCGGGCCCGTCATCGTGTCTGGCTGTTATTCAACAAAAAAGAACCATCCAGTTTTGTTGATATCCTGAAACATCTTGGCGTGCCCGCTGCCAATCGGCCGTAGTTACTTCAGTCGCTCAGCCAAATAACGTGCATAGTCAGGGATCAAAATTTCTACTGACTGATTAAACCCCGGCGATTGAATAATAAAATCGGCGGTGGATAAGTTGGTAGCCACAGGAATGTTCCACACCGTCGCCAGACGCAGTAATGCTTTAACATCCGGGTCGTGTGGAACGGCATTCAACGGGTCCCAGAAGAAAATTAGCACATCAATTTTCCCTTCGGAAATCAATGCGCCCACCTGTTGATCGCCGCCCATTGGGCCGCTTAGCATGGCATTGACATCCAGACCGCTGCCGCGTTGGATCAGATTCCCGGTGGTACCGGTTGCGTACAGTACATGCTGGGCAAGTACTGCCTTGTGGCGTTCAACCCATTTTAACAACGCATCTTTGCAGTGATCGTGCGCGACCAGCGCGACATGCTTCTTTTCCGCCAGGGTGCGGCTCGTTAATTCCATTGGTTAATCCTGAGTAATTAATAATGCCTACAGCTTACTGGAAGCCACTGATGCTGCAAGAGAAGGGTGGTAAAAATGCGGGAACAGAAAGGTAATTATTGCTCAGGCTTATCTTTCACCCATTGTAAGAAACGGTCACGAGTGGGTTTGTCTGCTTGTAAAAACCAGTACTTGAGACGCTGTTCGGTTAATGTTTCTGACTGAGGCGGCGGTGTATCAAGTTCGGATGTGCGCGACAGCAATGTACTATCATCAGCCATCATCGTGGCGAATCCTTTTATTGACGCGACCTTCCCAGATTTGTTGTAAAACTGGGTATCTTGCTCGTAATCAATCCCTTGTGGCGTCACTTTTACTGGCAGGATATCAACTTTCAGAGGGATGACTGTGGCACCACCATCCAGTAACTGGAGATGCGGAGTACGGTCAAACTCATCACTTTCTTTATCATTTTCAATACGGGGTAAATTAAAATTGACCTGGCTGACCTCCTTAGTGTCGAAACTTACAACTAAAGGTGGGGATATATAAAGACGTTGTTCACGTGTGTTGGTACGAATATTCTTCTCAACGCGGAATACCAGTTGGTGCGGCCCGTTATCCAGCTCAAGACTATCAGCCCCTCTTAACAAAGAGCTTGAAACCTTTTTCCCATCAAGCACCAGCAAATCTACATCTGTGGACAAACGTAATGTTGTTGCCCGCAATTCAAGCGGCAAAAGAGAGATCCAACATATTGCGATAAAGAACACCGTTCTCATCAATTTCTCCTGCCATGGGTAAATGGGACTATCCCTTACTGAATGTATCAAAATTTTTCATAAGGATAGTTCATTAACATATAGACATATTTTCCAAAATTGCTCTACTACCTGTGTATGGGAAAGATGGTGAGTCAGTAGCGGATGGCATACACTTTTGATAACGAAGTCCCAGCGGAGAGTGTGATGAAACAGGCAGATATCGAAACTATTTTAAAAAGCACCCGAACAATTGCACTGGTGGGAGCCAGTGATAAACCAGATCGCCCAAGCTATCGGGTGATGGCATATTTGCTGGATCAAGGATACGAAGTGATTCCCGTGTCACCAAAAGTGGCCGGTAAAACGCTGTTGGGGCAGCAAGGCTATGGATCTCTTGCAGATATTCCACAGAAAGTGGATATGGTCGATGTCTTTAGAAATTCAGAGGCTGCGTGGGAAGTTGCGAGAGAAGCTATTGCTATCGGTGCAAAAACGTTGTGGATGCAGTTAGGCGTCATCAATGAGCAGGCTGCCGTGCTGGCACAGGATGCCGGTTTAAACGTGGTGATGGACAAATGCCCGGCAATTGAAATTCCTCGCTTAGGCCTGGCTAAATAATTAAAAAACCCCGCAATTGCGGGGTTTTTGCTAATTACGCAGGCGAGGTGCCTGAAGCTGTTGCCGTATCGAAGCCGCCAATTCATCCATTGACGGTTGTTCGGGATGCTCGTCTTGTGACTCCCCACTTAACTGGGCTTCAGCAAGATAGGTGTGCACTGCCTGGCCATCATCATCTTCCATTACTACATGATACCAGGGTGCACGACGGAGGGCATCATTGTCGGCCAGATCATCTTCTGCGGGTTCATCCAGAGAGTATTCTGGGTCGATATCGACCACCACTCCCAGATATCCCAGCAAAGAATGTCTTACTTGCTGGCCAATGCCGAATTTGCTGGCAATCATAGTCACCTCCTGAGAAACATTACCTGCAATTAATGTGCGGGCAACTTCCTGCTTTTCAAGTTACATGACGCGACAGGCAAACCCTTTCAGATACAACCCTTCCGGATAGGTGGCGATCACGGGGTGATCGGCGGCCTGACGGAACTGCTCTATAAATTGTACATCACGCCCGGCGTCTACGGCGGCATCGGCAATGATTTTCTGGAATAAATCTGTCGTCATTAAACCTGAGCAGGAGAACGTCATCAGAATGCCACCCGGATTCAACAACTGGATTGCCAGCATGTTGATATCTTTATAACCCCGGCAAGCGCCCATCAGCTGGTTCTTGTTTTCGACAAACTTAGGTGGGTCCATAATAATAACGTCGAACTTCTCACCCAGATCGCGGTATTTGCGCAGCAGTTTGAACACATCATCACGCACGAATTCGGCTTTGCTCAGGTCGAGTTTGTTCAGCTCAACGTTTTGCTTTGCAACATCCAGAGCATCCTGAGAGGTATCAACACTGACAACCTGCTGACATCCGCCCATCAGTGCGGAAACTGCAAAACCACCGGTATAAGAGAAGCAGTTCAACACACGCTTATCTTTCACATACTGGCGAGTCGCAAAGCGGCTGTCGCGCTGATCAAGGTAGTAACCAGTTTTATGGCCACCTTTAATATCAACCAGCAGCTTCATGCCATGTTCTTCGATTGGCAACAAGTCAGGTGGCAATTCACCGCTCACTGGGCCTTGCGTCAATTCCATGCCTTCTTTCTTACGCACCGCAACATCTGAGCGGTCATAGATAGCGCATTCTGGATAGAGATTTTGCAGTGCAGCGACCAGAGCAGGGCGTTGGTATTCTGCGCCAGCGGACAGCAATTGCAGTACAAGGAAATTACCGAAGCGGTCAATCGTCACACCTGGCAGGCCATCAGATTCGCCGGCAATCAAACGATAGCTGTCTAACCCATCGCGAGTCGCCAGCCATTCGCGCCACTGCTGCGCTTGCTGCAAACGGCGAGTGAAGAAGGCAATATCAATGTTTTCGTTGGCATCAAAAGTCCAGACGCGCGCACGGATTTGCGAAGAAGGAGAATAGGCGGCACGTGCCAACCATTTTCCCTGGCTGTCGACAACATCAATTGTTTCGCCGAGATTAGCTTTGCCTTCCATACGTGCGACGGCACCAGAAAACACCCACGGATGACGGCGCAATAACGATTTTTCGCGCCCTTTGGTTAACACTAAACGTACACTCATAATTTGCTATGCTTTCTTGCTAAGATTTGGGCGTCATTTTCCGGTTAACACCGGCTAAATGCAACGTAAGAACCCGAAACGGAGGAAGTTATGACCACAGTATGCACACTTGCCTGGGTCCACGGCCTGGTTCAGGGGGTTGGTTTTCGCTACAGCACACAACGTGAGGCACTAAAACTGGGTTTAACCGGTTATGCCCGTAACATGGATGATGGTAGCGTTGAGGTATTAGCCTGCGGTGATGCACCACAGGTTGAAAAACTTGTCGCGTGGCTAAAAGCAGGAGGGCCGCGCAGTGCCCGGGTTGATAAAGTGCTGACTGAGCCTCACCAACCCGACCGCCAATGGACAGACTTTAGTATTCGCTACTAAATACACTTCACCGGCTTTGGCAGACCGGCAATTTTTGTCGCCTGTTTGGCCGGCCCTTTCGGGAACAAACGGTATAGATAGCGGCTATTACCTTTCTCTTCGCCGAATTTATTCGCCATCGCTTTGACCAGCATACGAATAGCCGGAGAAGTATTAAATTCCAGGTAAAACTCACGTACGAAGCGCACTACTTCCCAGTGCTCTACTGCCAGCGTAATGCCTTCGTTTGCCGCAATCACTTCGGCAAGCGGCTCGCTCCACTCGTGGCTATTTTTCAGATAACCATCGGCATCGGTTTCGATTTCTCGGCCTTCAAACATCAACATAATTATTCTTTGCTCCAGACAAACTGGCCGCAGTGTAGCAAATTTTAAGGTGTCAGAAAAAATAAAGCCCCGCGATTAAGCGAGGCTTTATTGGCACCACAACCGATGATTAATCGCGGCTTGCGAAGCCCAGAATGCTCAACAGGCTGATAAAGATGTTGTACAGAGAAACATACAAGCTCACTGTTGCGCGAATATAGTTAGTTTCGCCACCACGAATGATGTTGCTGGTCTCAAACAAAATGGCGCCGGATGAGATCAGGATGAACACCGCGCTAATTGCCAGGTGCAGGGCAGGTAATTGCAGGAAGATATTCGCAACCATACCGACCAACACAACGACGACACCCGCCATCAGCATGCCGCCGAGGAAGGACATATCCTTACGGGTGGTCAGCACATACGCCGAACAGCTGAAGAATACCAACGCGGTACCACCCAACGCCATGCCAATCACATCGCCCATACCGGCGGAAATATATGAGTTAAGCATCGGCCCGAGGATATAACCCAGGAAGCCTGTGAACGCGAATGCTGCCAGAATGCCCGTTGGTTTATCAGCCAGACGGTAGGTTAAAAACATCAGACCATACATGCCGACCAGCGTCAAAATCAGGCCCGGAGATGGCAGCATCAACACGGTGCTGGCGGTTGCGGTAATCGCAGAAAATGCCAGCGTCAGGCTGAGCAGGAAATAGGTATTACGCAGTACCTTGTGGGTACTCAGCAGTGACGAACGGTCACGCGAGGAAGTAATTATGCGATCCATTCAGAAACTCTCTCTTATGGCAGGTGGTTATAGTGGCTGAGAATAATAGTCTCCTTTATTGCAAGAAAGCCCTTTTACCCATCTTTACCTTGCCTTATTTGCATAACAGACCGGACATGCGTCATAAAATTCACTTATATGTGGCTGAAAATTATTGCTTAAATTAATACTGTTGCTAAGAGTGTTAACCGTACCGTCGTTAATAACTCAAATAAGGCGTGTGTAATGAAAGCTAATAACCACAACATTTTTATAAAATCGATTATCGCTATTGGATTGGCTAGCGCAGTTTCTGGGGCGTGGGCCGCGAACGTACCCGCGGGTACGGAACTGGCTGCAAAACAAGAATTGGTGCGTAACAATGGCAGTGAACCTGCCTCGCTTGATCCTCATAAAGTCGAAAGTGACGTTGAATTTAACATCATTAGCGATTTTTTTGATGGGCTGGTGTCTGTGCGTAACGACGGTTCGATTGAGCCGAGACTAGCTGAACGATGGGAGGAGAAGGACAACACTATCTGGACGTTCCATCTTCGTCCCGGCCTTAAGTGGTCTAACGGTGAGCCGATAACCGCTGAAGATGTGGTCTGGAGTTGGCAGCGTTTGGTTGACCCGAAAACAGCATCACCTTATGCCAGTTATCCCGGTGGGATGCACATCGCCAACGCTGCGGATATCGCACTTGGAAAGCAGTCACCTGATACGCTGGGGGTTAAGGCTCTTGATGCCACCACGATACAAGTTACGCTGACTCAACCCACAGCTGCGTTTCTTGCCATGCTGGCGCACCCGTCTATGGTGCCTGTCGACAAAGCAGTGGTTGAGAAGATTGGTGATAAATGGACGCAGCCGGGTAATTTCGTCAGCAGCGGTGCTTATACACTGGCGCAATGGGTAGTGAACGAGAAAGTGATCGGCGAGCGTAACAAACAATACTGGGACGACAGCCACACAGTTATTAATAAAGTGACTTATTTGCCTATCGCTTCAGAAACGGCAGACATCAATCGTTATAAAGCAGGTGAGATTGATATTGTTTATACCTTATCGCAAACGCAATTTGGCTCGCTCAAAAAATCCATTCCAGACCAGGTTCATGTTACGCCGAAACTGGCGACCTACTATTACGAGTTCAACACCACTAAAGCCCCGTTCAATGACCCACGTGTACGTCGTGCGCTGAACATGGCGCTCGATAAAGACATCATCGCCGAGAAAGTTTTAGGGCAGGGGCAAACGCCTGCGTGGGTTGTCAGCCAGAAGAACATCGGCGGGGTGGAGATAAAATCTCCTGAATATGCGAGTTGGAGCCACGAGAAGCGCGTCGCTGAAGCCAAAAAACTACTGGAAGAGGCGGGATTCAATGCTTCACATCCGCTGAGCTTTAACTTGCTCTACAACACTTCAGAAAACCACAAACGGATTGCCATCGCCGTCAGTTCAATGTGGAGCAAAAATCTGGGCGTAGAAGCGAAGCTGCAAAACCAGGAATGGAAAACCATGCTTGATACTATGCACAACGGGACTTTCGACGTTGTGCGCTATGCGTGGGTAGCTGATTACGATGATGCCTCTACCTTCCTCAATACCTTCCGTACAGGTAATAGTGAGAACAACTCGAAATACAGCAACGCGCAGTACGATGAAGCACTGCTAAACGCGGCAAAAGCTAGCACCGTTGAGGAACGGGGTAAGTTCTATCAGCAAGCTGAGGACAAACTGGCGGAAGATGTGCCAGCCATTCCGGTTTATCACTATGTCTTAGCCCAGCTAGTGAAACCGTTTGTCGGCGGATACGCGCCAAACAACCGCGGTGTGTACTACACCAAAGATATGTACATCAAAAAACACTAAAACCCATTTCATTGCGGGACGCCGATCTCGCAATGATTTGTGATGTTAAACTAATCAAATTGTTGGAGTTTCACTCAAACAACACAGGTTTGGTGATTTATCAGGCGAACGAACAAAATCGTGCTTTACAGGAAGTATCGGGATGTTTATAGTTCGCCTCGTTGGAAGCGTGGCCGAGTGGTTGAAGGCACCGGTCTTGAAAACCGGCGATCCGAAAGGGTTCTAGAGTTCGAATCTCTACGCTTCCACCAACATTCAAGCCCTAGCTTAGAAATAAGCTGGGGCTTTTTCGTTTCTGCTTGTTTGCTTCTGGTTGTCGATGTTTCACGCAAATAAACCAGATTTGATGATTTTTCAGGCGAACGAACAAAATCGCACTTTACAGAAAGTATCGGGATGTTTATAGTTCGCCTCGTTGGAAGCGTGGCCGAGTGGTTGAAGGCACCGGTCTTGAAAACCGGCGATCCGAAAGGGTTCTAGAGTTCGAATCTCTACGCTTCCACCAACATTCGAAGGGGTTGCCGAAAGGCGACCCCTTTTTGCTTTTATATTGTTTTACCCGTCGGTGATCACAACAACATTAGTTTTCAACTAACTGGACAACGATAAGTCGGCCACCTTCTTCCTGGCTAAGAACAAATTGCTTACCGTCTGTTAATTCAAGTTTATCCCCAATCGCCACAACCTTTTTATCTGGCAACGACAATAGCCCGGAAATTCCTTCGTTTACCAACCACCACTGCTGATTATGAAAAACGAAATAGCCTACACGCTTTTTCTGAGCTTCGGTCGTGCGTTCGTTAGGGGCAACAAGTCTGTTCACGTGCCATGCGAAAAGTGACTGTCCATCCCAAACCATTAAACGATGATCGTCCGGGCGATAACTGCCCGCTTTCCGGGAAGAGTACAAATTCAAAATCGGTAATTTCCCCTTATAGGCAGTGCCGCAATACGGACATACCGGTTTTGTTTTACCGGAGAAAACATACCATTTTTGTTCGCAGCTTTTGTTCTGACAGGGTTGGATGAGATCAACAGTCTTCACCAATGCAGTTTCCCACTCATCAGCAGTAGGACGAGCAGAAGGGGTATGCAGCCCATCAATGAATGCTTTCTCGAATAGCGGCGTCAGATAAGGTCCCATAATGTTGTAAGGGATCTTTTGGGGATCAGCCCAGGGTAATGAAAAAGGACTCACTTGATTGAGTTTTACGCTGTTACTTTTATCGGTAGGATGCTCAATAAATAGGGCTTTCTCACCCATTGAAAGTGACTCATCGCGCATCTCGTCATCCATGTCGTGGATTTTCCCACCACGCAGAGGGTGTCGATAAAACAAATACATGTAGATCAGCACTGACAGAGCATGGCGATCGGTTGAAATACTCGGCAGAAACCTTGCTGGATCGTCTTTCTGTAAATGGCTCGTTTTTACCACTTCCGGCGCGATAAAATCCGGTGTGCCGACCACATCAGGTGGATATTTACCGGGCACCACGAGACCATCAATATCAATAATGCAGGCATGTCCCTGTTCCGGGTCAATCAGAACATTTTTATAGCTCAGATCACTGTGGCAGAGTCCGGCCGCATGCATTCTCCTGACGGCTCTTGTCAGTAAAAGGCACACTTTTAGGTAGCTGAGCAAATTACCGCGTTCACGAGGATCTAAAAATTTGTTCTGATTATTTGCACTTGCGAACCATTTGCCTTCTTTTTCACGCCCCTTGATGCCAAGGAAATCGTTATTTTTTGAACCAAACTTAAAGAAAAAATGGTTTCGATAAGTCGGCACCACGACACCAATTTTACCTTCGTGTTCCACAACATGGGTTGGCCAGCAGAATAACTCTTTCCAGTAGTCTCCTCCTGATTGTTCAAAAATACTTTGTCGATACCGGCCAGTAATCATATCGATACGTTCTCTGGCCTGCCCGATTTGCGATTTTTTGTAAAAGGCGACGACATATGACTTGTCTGGGGAGAAGTACACGTCCTTCATCCCACCGGATCCAATAATTTCATCGACAAACTGGACGGTTTCACCATCCTTTGTCACACAAGTAATAATATTTGCCATTAATAACCACCAGCGATGAGGTTCGTTCCGCTACCAATAAACGACAATAGTCCGATCGTCATGATTGCCGGGAATAAAGAAATTAAGCCATTCGGCCAGTTGCTCTGACGTTTTGTCTATATCGTTCAAAGCAGGAGATAGCTCACTCACCAACACATCCCATTTTTCGGCCTTCAACAAACCGTTATCAGTCTCGAAGAAGGGGTCAGAAACACCGTCAGTCATCAGGATTAAATGTGAGATGTCTTTCCACTTTCCGATGCTTACGCGCTTACTGAATTCAGCGTCCTGAACTGCATCGGCGTCCAGGAAACGTGTCTGCCCTGCATACTCTCCGCTGTCAGGAGTACCAAGCACACGGACTTTCCCCGTGGGTCCGTAGGCAGCAATCGCCCCGTCGCCCATCCAGAAAGAGGCTGCGAAAAGGTCATCTCCACTGCGGTAAGTCACGGCAACGAGCAGTGTGGTGGAATAGGATTTCACCGACTCTTCGGCAGCGATGGACTCATTTTTAATATTATTGACGGCCATGATTGAGGCCTGATGGAATTGGTGTGTTAACGCGGCACCAATGTTTTGTTGATCTGCCTGTTCCCAACGTTTGACTATTTCACTTAGCTCACGCCCGCGATCGCCACCTAAATACTTAGTCAGATACTGACCCACTGTGTCGGTGACTATGAGGGAACCTTGTCGAGAGTTTTTGGCGCTTCCGGCACCATCGGCCACCAGCATGATGCTCCAGCCAGTGTCTGGGCAATGAGATATGTAAAAATCATCATCTCTGAAGGAGCCGACATGTTCATGCGAACGCCCCCTGCGGCTGGCAGCAGCGATCCTTATATCTCGTTCATGAAGCAATTTGTGGTCGATGTTCTCTTTGAAGTATTTATCCTCAGCGGGAGGATCGATTATTTTCCAAAGGCTACGGGGATCGGGGTTCACAATAAATATCACCTTATCAGAGTGGATTTGACCATTACTGCGACTCCAGGTAACGGTCATTTCAATATCGCCACTTTCTAAAGGCGTTCCTGTCAATGCAGAGGTTGTCAGGTCGAAGGTGACGCCGATCTCTTTAGCAAAATCCACGCACTGAATACTCGCCACTTCGCCATTATCGAGTGAAATATCTATTTCTGAATGAAAATGTGTCCCTGCCCGGGCATTAGCGATATTAATCTTTGCAACCGGAGGTAAAGGCTTAAAAGTTTCTACAGAAAAAAAGGCAGCTACGCTGGGGATTTGTCCTGGCTTTAAAATGGAATTCTCTGGCAAAGGCGTCCGGGGAATATTCGTGGATTCAAGAGAGAGGAATTGCACAGGCTGCCAGTCTTTATCGCTGTCTGCATTTGGTTCTCGCTCTTTTTCGGAAGGACTATCCGGACTCACTGGCTCATCAAGCTGTTGTTCCACGGATGCAGATTCTGCTTTATTTTCCGGTTTATAAGTCGCCGCTTTATTCTCAATACGGGCGACCAGGTCATCGAAAATATCCTGAAGTTCTGTGTCTGAGCATAATTGAACACGGCCTGAATCGGTTGTTTCAAGCGAATGAAACTCTAGAACCTGTGATAATACTTTCTGATATAAGTTAGCATTCCTTTCCATCAGCCTCTTCCCCGGTTGACATCAAAATCTGAATGATCGCCTTCGTTATTAAACGACAGTCCTTTATCACACCATGGACAAATGACGTCGTCAGGCCCGTTTACGCAGAGCAACTTTCCACAAGTACACAGAGCAAATGCACTGGCATTACCACAGTGAGGGCAGCCGGGTACGCCGTTAAGTTCGCTGGTATTGACCTGAAGGGAAGATGCCGATTCGTCAGTCCAGGAAAAATAGTCCTCATCTATCGGAAAACATCCGGCGAGGTTGAAGCTATTAATATTGAGCTTGAAATCCAGCGTCGAAAGATTGACTGCCGGGCGTTCATATTTCATCAGATAAGGGCGTTTGGAGCGGCTGCATCGCCCTGTTAGCGTAACGCAATTCTCATCATAGGCACGCGCAACCTCATCTTTGGCCAGACGAACAATATAGTCAGTGGCATTAACCAAAGGAGGGGCTTCTTCACCGACGCTACGACTGTGAGCAGAAACCGATGCAGTGATCCATTTAATAAACTGAGTAAAGTCACCTTCGCGGGTGTCCGTGAACAACAGAACATTCTCCGTCAGCTGTCGCAGAACATTGAGGTCAGCAGAAGGCCCAAGTCCAATGGCGATAAGATTAACTTTACGGGCGTATTGTTCTTTCCAGCGTTTAATCTCAGCAGTGACATCGTCCGTGGGCCGCCCGTCAGTGAGGAGATAAGCCACCGGCTTCCAGTCTCCTTTACGTTCTTCTGTTGTTTTCCGGACTTGAGTATCAATCTGACGGGTTAACTCCCGCAAAGCGCCTGCAAGGCTCGTTCCGCCACCGATGGGTAATCGGGGAGGATAGAAAGAGGCTGCTTCAACAAGGGGAACAATAGTTCTGGCCACACCGGCGAACGCAATCACGGAAATCCATGCGGTTTCCAGTGCGTGGGGATCTTTTTTCACATCGTTGACGATCAATTGCAGACCATCATTCATTTTCTTCAAATTTTCTCCGACCATGGACTCTGAGCAGTCGAGGACGAAGAAGATGGGCAGTCTTCTCATAATCACACCCTATATGGCGCAAACTACGTGTAATAAACCTGCGCGCATTGAAGCAATAAAAAAAGCAAAACACCGAAAGTGTCTTACCATCAATTTACAAAACCAGCTGAATTTCAGGAGGTGGGGGAGGGAGGTTATCCTGACTGACGGTGACACCCGCACTCGAGCTTCCTGAGGCGACACTGGCAGACACCCATTTAAAGAAGCCAGCAAATGCTGTTGAGTCCAGTGTTTCGAGTGCCACTATCTGGGATGTCAGTTGCTTCAGCGGTTCATGTTTAGCTTTTGGCCCGACGGCGCACGCAATGATTGAACCAAACGAGCGTTTTTTTAATTCTTTGATGGCTTCGCCATAAGCGTATGTATCTGAAGGTACGCCGTCCGTCATCAGGAACACCAGCGGACGCCAGTCACCTTTCTGGTCGCCATCTGAGCGCCTGATATCGCGGTCGACACACTGGATCAAACATTCCAGTGCTGCCCCAGTGAAAGTGCCACCTGCATTTGGCACGTTGATGTCAGAGAACTGGAAGTCTTCAAGAGCTGTCAGTGGAATAAACTCACGGGCTTCATTGTCATAAGTAATGATCGCAATATGTGCACTCTCAAGCGCGTAAGGATCCTGACGTAGCGCACTGAGCATGGCCTGTATGCCAACATTAACCGCATGAATGGACTCACCACGCATTGACCCTGAGGTATCGATCAGCAGGTAAACGGGTAGCCTTCTCATATCATAGATAGCCTTTCAGATGAGTCACGAAGGTGTCAGAGTCCGAAGGCTCACCAATGGCTGTCAGCTTCCAGCCGGTGCTTTCACGCACCAGTTCCGCAAACAGCATTGAGCGCCTGCCTGTAAACGAGGCTCCCCCAGAAAGGTCAAAGCGTGCCATTTCGACATGACGAGCATCTACAGCACGAATAAAGGCATTGTCTACTTTGCCAAAGTGCTGGTTCAGCTTAACGCCATTATAAATTTGTACGATGAATACAATTTTGTGGTATTTCGGATCGAGGGTGTTCAGTTTAACAATAATTTGCTCATCGTCGCCGTCACCAGCTCCGGTCCTGTTATCACCTGTGAGCCAGATTTGCCCGGAAGGGTGTTTCATGCTGTTAAAGAAAATAATGTCGCCGCCAACCAGAGTCGGTTTGCCATTTTGCATGCCTCCCAGGTCGGTTACTTTCCCCTCAGCGTTGCAAAGAAACGCGACAACATCCAGATCGTATTCTTCTTCTTTTTTGCCAAGAAGACTGCCAAGAAAACCTTTTTTCTCTTCGTGAATATCCCAGCCCAAACCAATAGTGACAGAGGATAAATCGAATTCATTTTTTTTCAGGCTGACGCCTTGTCCCTTACTCAAACTAACGCTCATAGATCCCTCCTAATTATTTTTAGAGAACAACGTTAACTTCAGGCGGTGGTGGCGGTAAGTCATCAAGACCAATGACCTCTTTTTTACCTGATTCCACTTTTTGACTGCCTACCGAAATGCTGGCTGAAACCCATTTGAAAAAGGCTTTAATTGATGTCGAATCAGCCGTGTCTAGCTGAAGAACTATTTCCGTAACTTCTTGCAGAACTTTTGATTCAGCGCCATGACCAGCAGCACAAGCCACGACAACACCCGTTCTTGCTGTTTTAAAGTCGCTAACGCCTTTACGCCAGTCATCCGTTGGGGAACCGTCTGTCATGATGAAGACCAGGGGACGCCAGTCACCCTTGGTTTCGGCAGTGGTTTTTTGCACTTCATTAGCAATGCAGGTTGCTGCGAGGGAAAGGGCCTCTCCCAGTGCGGTCGTGCCATTGGCGACGAGATTGGGAGCTTTAAAGTTTAATAAGTCGGTGAGAGGGGTAACTTGCCGGGCAGTAGAATCAAAAGTAATTACAGATATAAATGCTGTTTCAAGAGCATACGGATCTTGCCGGAGAGTTGTGAGCAGTGTTTGTACGCCATTTTTCACAGCTTCAATAGGTTCTCCCATCATCGATCCCGAAGTATCGAGCAATAGGTAGACGGGTAGTCTTCTCATATGATTTACCTGCTTTAATTTTAAGTAGTATCAACTGATGTACTCAATTCTTGAGCAGAGAGTTATCTCAACACTGGCTGTGAAGTGTCAAGCGACGGAGAGTTTTCTTTAAATGGAAGGGAATGATTACGAGTTAATTTTGATTTATGTCACTGAAGCGCAATAACTCTGATAGGGGGATGAGACCTGAAGAGTGGTTTTTTATTCCCTGCTTTCGCGGCTCATTGTAATAATCTAATTCATCGTAACCCCCCCCAAATAATGGGGGGTATTTAGTTGAATTTATCTGAGCTATCGTGGCTTATGTTTAAGAATTCCTGGCCAGGTATTGTTTTTTGAGATGTTATTTATGCTCTCTACGCTTTTTATCCATAAATTCTTTTAAAAGATCATCTACAACCTTTTCTGCTATTTGTTCCACAGCTTCACTGCGTGATACCCCTGAAAGTTCAGCAAGTTTATCTATTTTTCGAAGAATTCTCATACGCAAAGATAGCGAAACAGCCGTTTTCTTATCCTTGTCCAGCACCACTCTTCCGCTCGATTTACTGGTTTTCAGTTCGGCATTTAAAGTGAGGACTTCATTCATACGACGCAACGTTTTTTTATCCAGTTGACCCGAATTGACCAGCTGATAAGTATGGTTAGCTTTACTGTATTTAATTTCAGCTGAATAGGAGTCTCTGAGCTCTTTGAGTGCACGGGTGAGCGTCGGCTCAGAACAATCAAGACTGTTAATGATATCGTGCGCAGGGATCTGCTTTCCTGAGCCGAGTAGGTTGGCAAGAGTAAAAAGCCGTGCCTGTCTGGTGTTAAGTTGCATATTCAGTTAAAGCCTGCATTCAAAGTCAGTGGTTCAATTGGCTGAAAAATGAATGTTGAGCTCATCTTTCTGATAACAGTGTGGCTGTTCAGTGTCTCTACGGGGTCCACATTTTGTATTCCCATAAAATTAAGTTTTTCCATCACCTGACGATTGCACCGGCAGGAAGTAATGTATTCATCCTCCAGATACCCCGTGCGTTTACTGATCCGTTGAGTAAATCCAGAAATAATCACCGTATCGAAGGGTAATGCATAGAAGGCGATACCGGCCAGACGCATCAGGCATCCATGCACATGACGTGCATAATTTTCTCTCTGTGCCTTCTGGCTCATGGCTTTCTCTGTAATTTCGGTCCCCCGGGCATTCACGCTGTAAATTTTATCAGGCATATCTTCAATCTCGGGTAAATCGACATCAAGCATGACTACGGATTGCTCAGGTTTGACTTCGAATGCCACCAGAGTTTCACGCGGCCATTCAGTCTGTGACAGTACTTCGGATAGAACCGACTCAAACCAGGCACTGTCACTCAAAAATTGTTGCTGTGCATTTGCCTGGGATGATTCCAGCTTTACTGCGTGTTCATTCGCCTCATGCTGCCAGTTGGCATATTGCTCTGCCCACGCAGCTCGTTGCTGTTGATATCGTTGTAGCTGCAATGCATTTTCGCGCACCGTGTCCGCCAGTTCCAGCTCCCAGCGCAGAAGATTTTCAGCATGACGAGCTGTACGAGCTGATTCAGATTCAAATAACTTGCCAAGAAAACCTACCCCCTCGTTTTTCTCAGGCTGTGCAGGCATCGCCTGGCTTTCAGGTTTAACCGGGCGAACCGGGGCCGGTATCTGAAAGGGTTCCATAAGGCTTCGCAGATAGAGAGACTCCAGTTCGGCCAGTGTTGTGCCCGTGGATATGTCTGGCGTCAGCTCATGGATATTGGTTATCGCGTGTACGGCTGACATTAAAGCCAGCACTTCCTCTTCGAGGGCGTGATGCAACGCCGGATCAGATTGAGTGCTCCCTCCGCTTCGTGAACGAGCAGAACGGTCCAGACGGGTACGGTAACTGAGCCCCGTCCCAGGCACACCCAGGTTTGCATACGTTCCACGGCTACCAAAAGAAACAGACGCACCACGAGGACCCACACTCAGGCTGGGGGTGCCGTTGCTCAAATTAACCCGGACACCCGGAATAATGCTGATCGATTTTCGAAATCTGAATCCCATGATGACAACCTTAATTATGCTGAGACACAGGCATCAGTCTGATACCGTCCGGATTTTTCTCGGATGTCAGCCCATACACCCGGGCACGTTCCAGAATACCTGCGGCCCAGCGTCGATGGGTTGCTGGTTCACACATTGCCCCCTGGGATTTAAAAACCGCCTGGGTCGAATTAAGAATACGCAGGGCATCTGAGTGTTCGCCTGGGGAAACCATTAACGCTTGTTCAATAACGTCAATCTGCCCCGGATGGATCGCTGTTTTTCCTACCAGACCATGAGCCATATCCAGCGACAGCTCACGGGCCATCACTGCGTGGTCGTCAATATGCTCACAGACCGGAGCGGTCAGCGCAAAATCACGTGGGGCAAAAACAGAAACCAGCATTTTTATGACATAACCCATAGGGCTGTCGTAAAGCGTCAGGTTACGCGGGCGTCTGAGTGAAACGACATTCATCAGGTCATTCCCGCCAATGCGTAACGCAATAATTCGCGCGTGGCAGGGGTGGGACAACAGCGTAGTGGCCAGTTCGCGCATCTGAACGACATCAAAAACTTCTTCTGTCTCAAGCGTTGGCATCAGGCACAAATGCGTATCCGCCATGATGTCCCACCAAACAGGCAAAGAGGAGAGTGTGAATTTCGGCAACACAAAGCCATCTATCGCACTGAGGTCAAGGTTCTCAACCAGCCATTGACCCATATCAGGATGGCGGGGGCGGATGAATACCAGCGGCCATTCATTATTGCCACTGTTAATTTTTGCGGCATTCAGTTGCTGGAGTAATCGTTTGAGATTTTGCAGTGCCTGAGGAATGTCACCCTCGCTGACGGCATCTTCCAGACAGATAACCAGAGAGCGCAGACCCGGAATTTTTCCGTGCAGGACAGCATCGGCAATATCCAGTCGGGTGGCAGGCATATAAAGCGTGGCCCCCAGATTCCAGGGCGAAAGACGTTTGTCCATCAGAGCACCTTTTTAATGATTGTGACGGCCCTGTACTGGCCGATAGCGTTACCCATCTCTGTCACCGGGATACCTTTATCCCAGGCCAGCCCAACCAGCAGTGCAACATCGGGATCATCCACCGAGCGGACAAAGACATGATCAGGCACTCGGCGTAAAACGGCTCTTGTGGCCTCTGCAATCCCCGGCTTGATTCGATTGATGCTGTCTACCGAATAATTATTTGCCAGGCTGGAAATAACTTCTCGGCTTTGCTGCCATAACCCGGTGTTTTCCTCAGTCTCCCAGACCAGTGCTGGTAATTCCTGACCATCAAGCTGTTCACGGAAACGCGCCACGGTTTCTACCAGCATCCGGCTGCATTCATAATCAGTGAGATGGTCGCAGACGACACACCCGTGCAGCCCTTTATCGGTCCAGACTGAGCGGGAGATAAGCCCTGAGACGGGGGCACCCATAATGCCAAAGGGGATAAGCCAGTCATCTGCGCTTGCGGCAAGCCATGAGCATCCGCAGGGATCGGCCAGCACGACAAGGCGCGGTTGTTCAGGATACCCGTTCCGACCTTTCAGCGAACGGACCAGCTCGCCGGTAATCGCGCCTTTACCGGTCCAGCCATCGACAAAAACAATGCCGTGCGTACCGTGTCGGGCTTCGATCAATTCCAGTGCAGCGGTATCAATTCCCCTGTCACGGATGATACTTATCCCGTAATGAAAGGAACTTTTCCCCATGGCCCGGAGTGCCTGCTGTAACATCACACCCAACGGCACACCGGCTCTGACAAGGCTGGCAAGGATAATGGGCTCATCACCAAATCGCTTAACGAGTTCCCGTGCAAGCTGCGATACCTCTTTTGCCAGCCGTGCTGCGCCCATATCAAGGGCGCGTGAAAACAGGTCAAGATGCCACTGTGTAGGGGCAGGCTCCTGACTCAGCATATCGGAGTAATGTTTTTTACCGGACTGGATCAGCTCTTCTTTCAGATCAACAGGCGTCATTTCCATGGCCACCGGCTGGAGTAAAAACTGCACATCATCAGGCGAGTAGGAGCCCGAGAAGGTCGATAATTCAGGCTGCATTTATTTTTCTCCAAAAATACGGTGTGAAATGGCTTCAGCAAACTGGCTCTGACGAGGCAGACCATACCAGCTACATAGCTTCATGAACCGGTGGTCGCTCAGGCTGTCGCCGAGGCCAATCACCGGGAAAATACCCCGTTCAGATCGCAGTTTTTCAAGAAGCCAGGTCACGGCCAGGCCTTTTTCAACCGGATGAGGTAGCCAGGCAACATTGTTACTGTTGCGGTGGATATAAAAACCATCGGTTGGGAACAATTGTTCTATTTCATCGGCAATCGCATTGAGTTCATCAAGGCGTGTGCTGTCGCGGTGTTTCATCACCAGATAAATCGGTACGCCGTCGTACTCGTAGTTAAGGCGCGCCCAGGCATTAATCCCTCGGGCATCCATCAGTTCCGTGATTTGCCTTTGCATTCCCGTCAGTCTTTCGTAATACGGGGCCAGACTTTGAAGTATATGCGCTTTCCATTCTTCATCCGGTTGCCCCTGAGGAGTAAGGATGACCGCACCGTGAGTGGTGACAGCCCAGGAGCTAAAGGGAATTTGCACACGACTGATTTCTTCCGTGCCACGGGCCGTCACCGGGATCAGTTCAGCCTGTTCCAGCAGCCAGTCCACCAGCATAGACTGTTCTTCCGTCATGTAACTGCGGGGGGTAAGACTGCGGTCCAGCGCACCGGTACGGAAGGGCTCAAGCGCCAGTTCATCCACCATTTTACGGCGGGTCTGGAAAAGCGTGTCATCGAGATCGCTCAATACAACAGGTTTATTCATAGGTCACAATCTCCACAACAGGGGCAACGTTAGACAATGCGGTTAACAGCTGCTGATCTACACTTTCTGCTGGCGTCTCGGTACATAGCAGAACGCGGTCAAACTTCTGGTGGGCCACGTTATACACAAAGTTAGGGATCCCCAGACCATAGTTATCCGTGAACGCAATCGCCGACTGGATAGCAAAGCCGGTCGCGATGGGGGATCGGGTTGTGGAGCTGTAGTGAACCGTGGCTCCCTGCGCTTCAAGACGCTCTGACAGCAGGAATGGCTCCCAGACAAACTCTCCGGTTCCCAGCACCAGGACACGTTCACCCGAAAATGTCACAACATGGCGGCCTAAATCCCGGGCGGGGATCGTCATGCCGAGCCTGCCCCAGGACTGCTTTCCGGTAACCGGAACCGCACCACGTGAGGTGACATTAACCAGCGGCATCACAGGAACTGGCGCATCCGGGAGCGGCTCCCAGTGCCACTGCCCGCTGACCAGTGAAACGGTGTTGACCGGAAGAGGGCAGCGCTTAGTGAGGGCATCACCGCTCCAGTCAGTGAGTGTCACGGTCACAACCTGCTTCAGGTGAGCCAGGCGGTTGGTGTCACGCAATGCGGCCAGCAGGTTGATAAAGGTATTGCCGGTTGTCGCTTCATCATCAATCAGAACGATGGTGCGAGCCTCGCAGACTCTGCGGCGCATTTCCGGGTCATCCGGTAAATAAATGAGATGGTCTGTCGCGTGGCTGTGCTCTTCTTTAAATTCGCATAACAGTTCGCCGTCGACCGGGTGACGTGTGGATGTCAGATAAACGGACTCACTGAAGCGGTGACGGAGTTCATCAAATACCCCGGCCCCCAGACCCACGGCGGTTTCAGCCATACCGATGACGAGAACGGGACCGGTCATGCCATCAGGAAACTGCTCAGCTAACTGGCGATACACCTGACGCATAATGGAGGGTGACACCGGGATATGGCGACCAAGCACTTTACTGACAAACAGGAATGCTCGTTTCGGGTTGCGTCTTTCAGCAATATCAAACAAATCATCCAACACAACATCCTGCTGCCCGCTGGTGACCTGAATTGTGCCGCAGGAAAGCGTACGGCGATAAACAGCATCATTATTCACTAAAGACATCATTAATCCTTCAGTTCAGTCGGTTAGTTAAATGAGTTGAATAACCGATAACATCTGTTACAGATCTCACCGTTGCTGGAACGAAATCGTTCTTTGCCATCTCAATCACTTCCGTTTTAGACATCAGACCCAGTTTATGGAATGCAAACAGGCCGGGTAAATTGACACCACTGTGTTGTGTATAGCCAATGCCGCCAGATGGCCGCATGTTAGTTTCCAGCAGAACCGGCCTTCCGGAGTTGTTATTGCGGGTTTGCACATTAACCAGACCATCTACCTTCATCGCTCTGGCACAGGCACAGGCTAACTCAAACGCTTCACCGCTGTTTTCAAGGTGCTGAAGCGCCCCTTCTTTACGACGGGCAACCGCGGCAAGCACTTCACCTTTGTCTGCCAGGATATCAACGGAATATTCAGGGCCGGGAAGATAAGGCATTAGAACCAGAGAAGTAAACGCCGGTGTTCCGGCAAGTGCTTCGATGTACTGTCCTGGGTGGACGATACGTTTCTCAGGATAATTAAAAACGTCCATGGAAGACGCATTGTCATCAAAACGCCAAAAACCCATGCCATAAATTCCTGTAACAGGTTTTACGCAAAGCTGTTGGCCTTCAAATGGAGAATGACTAAGGGAATGCTGCAATTCTTCTATTGAGTTGATGCGCAAAGATGGCACTGCCGGGAGGTGATTCTCCTCCATCACTTGTGCAAAAGTCACTTTGTCATCGGCCATCTCTAGCCACTGTGGGCCGGATGCACCGGTAGTCAGTGAAACACCTGATTCCTCAATCTCTTTCCGGTGGTTTTCAAACCACAGGCAATTACGGCCCGTATGAATGGCATTAATATCCCATTCTGCAACCGTGGAGAGGATGAAAGGCAGGCGCATTTCGGCATCTTTAGGCTCTGCCAGAGAAAAGTCGGCGACGGAAAGAATTTCATTCCGTTCATTGCGATGTGAGGCGTAAACAGTGATGTCAGTCCGCATTTTTCCCGCGAAAGACTTCATTCCCTGGATGATGTCTCTTTGCGACGATAAACCTTCCATTAGCCAAATTTTATTACTCATGTTTGCAAATTTACCTGAAGTTAGCAGCCTTTTAAGATAGTGATCCGAGTCTAAAAAGGTATAATACACTTGTCAATCATATTATGATTTACAATGATTACGTGAAATAGAGATGTATTTGTTGTGTCAACATAAGTAATTATCCTTATAAATCAATGCTATTAAATGAATTAACTGTTTTAGTTTTCAACTTGTAGTCTGAAGGAAGTACAAAACTATTTTAAAATTGGCTTGCCAGAGAACTACATCATGATATGATTTTTTTCGCAGCCAGAATATCTTCAACCCTCGTTGTTTCAGTCAATACCATTTTAAGGAAAAGAATATGGTTTCATTAAGCAAGAACCAGACGGTATCACTCAGCAAGCAATCTACTGCGCTCAGCCAGCTTAAGTTCGGGCTTGGTTGGGATCCTATCAAGAAAAAAGGGTTCCTCGGCGGCATGTTCGGTGGCAGCGATTCTATTGATCTGGATGCCGGTTGCGTCTTAATGGATAGCACCGGGAAAGCAATTGACACCGTCTGGTTCCGCAAACTGAAATCAACTTGCGGTTCAGTAGTACACAGCGGCGATAACCTTACTGGAGAAGGTGACGGCGATGATGAAGTCATCAATGTCTATCTCAGTAAGTTACCCGCGAATGTTGAATACCTGGCCTTTACGGTTAACAGTTTCCGTGGTCAGTCATTCAATGATGTTGACAATGCCTTTTGCCGTGTTGTCGACCAGTCCAATACAGAATTGGCTCGCTACAAACTGACTGAGCAAGGCTCTCATACCGGTATCGTTATCGCATCACTGCAACGTAATAACGGTAACTGGGACTTTACTGCTCATGGTCATGCATGCCGTGGTCGCACCATTGACGACATGCATGCTGATATCGTGGCAACGGTGGTCCGATAATGAACTTAATGCCCGGGGGAAATGCCCCCGTACCTTCAGAAGAACTTCGCGTTCGCATTCTCTCCGGTGGACCGGTTGATGCATCCGCTTTCCGTTTGTTTACCAACGGGAAAGTGCAGGGTGATGCGGATATGGTCTTTTATGGTCAGCCCCGTAATGACGACGCAACCATCAGCCTGGTCAGTGAAGGCAACCACTCTACCTTTACCGTGGCACTTAATCGCCTGAAAGCCGATGTACAGAAAGTCGCATTTACTGTCACCTGCGATGGGGGGCAGGTCGTGTCTGGTCTGCGCAACTTGTCAATTCAGGTTGAAAAGGGCACAGAAGTCCTGATTGCCGGCACAGTTGAACTGACTGGTCGCCAGGAAGCGGCTCTGATTTTGGGGGAACTTTACCTTCGAAATAATGACTGGAAGTTCCGTTTTGTGGCTCAGGGCTTTAATGGCGGTCTTAAACCACTGGCGGAACATTTCGGCGTTAATATTGCCGATACCCCAGCCCCGACGCCCGCACCAGCCGTTGTTACTCCACCTCCCGCTCCGGCAGCCAATAAAATCAGTCTGAGCAAGGTCTCTTTGACTAAAGAAAAACCGGCCATCAGCCTTGCCAAACGCGATAACTTCGGGGAAATCCGCATCAACCTGAACTGGAATCGCAGTAACAGTGCTTCCTCAGGGCTGCGTGGTATCTTTGGGTCCAAAGGTGTGGATCTGGATCTTGGGGCATTTGTTGAGCTTCAGGACGGGCATAAATCTGTTATTCAGGCTTTGGGTAACGCCTTTGGTGATTACCGGGATGAACCTTACGTACAACTTCAGGGTGATGACCGGACCGGGGCTGTTTCAGAAGGCGAATGGCTACATATTAACGGTAAAGAATGGAAAAACATCCGCCAGGTGCTGATTTATGCCTTTATCTACGAAGGCGCTGCCAGCTGGGATAAAACGGATGGTGTCGTGACACTCCATGTACCGGAGCAGCCACCGATTGAAACCCGTCTGACCGAGGGTGAAAACAAACGCACACTGTGTGCAATTGCACGTCTCGTTAACGAAAGTGGTTCCATCAAAGTCGAGCGAATTAACCAGTACTTTAAAGGCCAGTCCGAGATGGACCGTGCGTTTGGCTGGGGTTTTCGCTGGAGTGCGGGTTCTAAATAACACAGCAACTAAGGATTCAACAATGAGCTTTTTTGACAAAGTAAAAGGTGCTCTTAATTCAGGCCGTGAAGAGCTGACCCGTCAGGTGGGTCGTTTTAAAAATAAAAAATTCATGCAGGGTACCGTCGCGGTATGTGCACGTATTGCGGTATCGAGCGATGGCGTGAGTGCTGAAGAAAAACAGAAAATGATCGGTTTTCTTCGCTCTTCTGAAGAATTGAAGGTATTCGACACCACTGAGGTCATCGAATTCTTTAACAAGCTGGTGACCAGTTTCGATTTCGATATGGAAATCGGAAAAGGTGAAACCATGAAACACATCCTTGCACTCAAAGATCAGCCTGAAGCAGCACAGCTGGCTTTGCGTGTCGGTATTGCGGTCGCTAAAAGCGACGGTAACTTCGATCAGGATGAACAACAGGCGGTCCGTGAGATTGCCACTGCGCTGGGTTTTGATCCGGCTGAATTTGGTCTTTAAGTCTCGTTCTTTAAGAGGTAGTTATGGTTTCAACACACATCGGTTTTCCGGCGGAAACAGTCATTGTTTTCATTGCACTGTCAGTCGGGGCCATCTTCATTGACTTGTTTATGCACCGTGACGACAAGCCAATTTCGTTGAAAAGCGCCGCCCTGTGGTCTGTATTCTGGGTCGTAGTGGCGATGGCTTTTGCCGGATTCCTCTATATTCACCACGGTGCAGAAGTCGCAAGTCTCTTTGTTACCGGTTATGCGCTGGAGAAAGTCCTCTCCGTAGATAACCTGTTCGTTATGATGGCTATCTTCTCGTGGTTCTCGGTGCCGGATCGTTATCGTCACCGTGTGCTTTACTGGGGCATTATCGGAGCCATCGTATTCCGGGGTATCTTCGTTGCCATCGGTACCAGCCTCCTGAGCCTTGGGCCCTATGTGGAAGTGGTCTTCGCGATCATTGTGGCCTGGACAGCAGTCATGATGCTCAAAAGTGGCGATGATGAGGACGAAGTTGAGGATTATTCCCAGCACCTTGCCTACCGCATGGTTAAACGCTTCTTCCCAATCTGGCCGAAGCTGAGAGGGCATGCTTTCCTGCTCTCGCAGAAAGAAGTTGATGCTGAACTGGCAAGGCCAGAAAACAAAGATGTGACTATTGGTCGCGGTAAGAAAGCCGCAATGTACGCCACTCCGTTATTTTTGTGTGTGGCCGTTGTTGAGCTTTCAGACGTGATGTTTGCCTTTGACTCCGTACCGGCAATCATTGCCGTCAGCCGCGAACCACTGATTGTCTACAGTGCCATGATGTTTGCCATCCTTGGCCTGCGTACACTTTATTTTGTTCTCGAAGCACTGAAACAGTACCTGGTCCACCTGGAAAAAGCGGTCATCGTGCTGCTGTTCTTTATCGCTGTAAAACTGGGGCTGAATGCGACAGATCACATTTGGAACCACGGTTACAGTATTTCGGCCACCACCAGCCTGTATGTTGTCCTTGGCGTACTGGCAGTGGGTATTGTTCTGAGTATTATGTTTCCAGGCAAACCAGAAGTAGAGAAAAAGGAGAGTTAATCTCCTGATATCATCCGACAAATTCAATAAAACGTAAGAGGGTTAATTTATGAGTGTTTCTCTTTCCAAAGGTGGAAACGTATCTCTAAGTAAAGCAGCACCTACGATGAAAAATGTCCTGGTTGGCCTTGGCTGGGATGCGCGTTCGACTGATGGTCAGGACTTTGACCTGGATGCTTCCGCTTTCCTTTTGTCACAGAATGGCAAAGTACGCGGTGACACTGATTTTATTTTCTATAACAACCTGAAATCTACCGATGGTTCAGTAACACATACCGGTGATAACCGCACTGGTGAAGGTGACGGCGATGATGAATCACTGAAGATCAAACTGGATTTGATCCCGGCTGATGTCGACAAAATCGTCTTCGTTGTCACTATTCACGATGCACAGGCTCGTCGCCAGAGCTTCGGGCAGGTTGCAGGGGCATTCATTCGCCTGGTTAACGATGATAACCAGACTGAAGTGGCTCGCTACGATTTGTCAGAAGATGCATCTACCGAAACGGCAATGTTATTTGGCGAACTGTACCGTAACGCGGGTGAGTGGAAATTCCGTGCGGTAGGCCAGGGTTATGCTGGTGGTTTGTCATCCGTTTGTGCTCAGTACGGCATTAATGCTTCCTGAGAAAAGTAACTTTTTACATAGATGGGCCAGCAAACTGGCCCAAACTAAAATGATGAACAGGAGTTTAAAATGGCAGTTTCTCTCGTAAAAGGCGGTAACGTTTCTCTGACTAAAGAAGCACCAACCATGAATGTGGCTATGGTTGGTCTGGGCTGGGATGCGCGTGTCACTGACGGTCAGGCATTTGACCTCGATGCATCGGTATTCCTGGTAGGCGAAGACGGTAAAGTGCTGTCTGACTCACATTTCATTTTCTTCAACAACAAAGTCAGCACCGACGGTGCCGTTGAACACCAGGGTGACAACCGTACTGGTGAAGGCGACGGTGATGATGAGCAGGTTAAAATCGAGCTGGCTAAAGTTTCTGCCGATGTGAAAAAAATGATTTTTGCCGTCACCATCTATGATGCAGATGCCCGTAAGCAGAACTTCGGCATGGTGAGCAACAGCTTCATGCGCGTTTACAATAACGACAACGGCACGGAAATTGCCCGTTTCGACCTGTCTGAAGATGCCTCTACTGAAACGGCTATGGTTTTCGGTGAGCTGTATCGCCATGGGGCAGAGTGGAAGTTCAAAGCTGTAGGCCAGGGCTTTGCGGGTGGTTTGTCCGCACTTGCATCCCAGCACGGCGTGAACGTCTGATAAGTAGAAATGATCTTAACCCCGGTTATCCGGGGTTTTTTTTTATGCAAGGAATGACGATGAAATTGCAACCAGGACAAAATACACTACTGCAAACCTCGATCCTCGTCCTTAATCTGGATTACCCCGCCTCCACTGGGTTTTCGGGGGAACCGGACACCTGCCTGTTTTTGCTAAATGAGCAGGGCAAGATCAACGGTGATTCAGACTTTATTTTTTTTAATAACCTGAAATCGCCAGAAGGCGCGGTTTCGCTAACACCAGCAACTCAACAGTCATCAATACGCATCGAACTGACAAGCGTTCCGTCGAACATCCATAAAATTGCTGTCACTGTAGTAATAGACGGGAGTGACACGATAAATGGGCTACGCCAGTTGACGCTGAATGTGGACGGTGTGGCATCCTTTGAGGTCGATACCCCTGGACGCCGTGAGAAAGCGATAATTCTTGCTGAAGTCTACCGATATCAAGGTGGCTGGAAAATTCGCGCTCTGGGGCAGGGATTTAATGGTGGCCTTGAACCGCTGGCCGTGAGCTTTGGGGTTGATGTTGCAGCTCCCTCAGAACCAGCAGCGCTACCGGTTAAATCTGGCAAAATCAGTCTGGAGAAGAAGCTGGAATCCAGAGCGCCGAGGCTGGTTAGCCTTGCGAAAGAGGCAACCGTCAGCCTGGCTAAGCATAAACTGGATACTATCGAGGCAAGTGTTGCATTCGTTCTGGATGCCTCAGGTTCGATGACTGGCCAGTTTAAACGAGGGCATGTCCAGTCTGTTCTTGATCGTATCGCGGTACTGGCCGCTCAGTTCGATGATGACGGAGATATGGATCTCTGGGGCTTTGCTGAGCGGCATCGTAAGTACCCGGATGTGACACTGGATAACCTGGACGGTTACATTTGCGCCATCCAGCATCCCGGTAAGCGCTCATCGTGGGAAATATTGCCCGGGCTTGGCGGGACTAACAACGAGCCGCCTGTCATGGAAGAAATTGTTGATTACTACCGCGACAGCAAAATCCCCGTTTATATTGTCTTCATCACTGATGGCGGCATCAGTAAAACCCGGGCTATCAAAGATGCCATTCGTCGTTCGGCAAACTATCCCATTTTCTGGAAATTCGTGGGCCTTGGCGGAACTAACTACGGCATCTTGAAAAACCTGGATGATTTTACCGACCGTAGAATCGACAATACACATTTCTTTGCGATGGACGATTTTGCATCAGTGGCCGACGATAAACTCTTTGACCAGTTGCTGGAAGAGTTCAGAACCTGGCACGAACAGGCGAAGGCACTGAAGCTTCTTTGACGCGGCTAAGCTGATTAAAAACGTCCTGCGGGGCGTTTTTTAACCCTTGAAAGAGGTCGCTTTAAGTCGTGTTATCGCAGCCCTCTTCCTGTCCCAATTGGGATGGAAGTGACGCCAGTGTGCATCTTTTGCCGCCGCCAACAATTCATAATCCCCACGGGTATCTCCCCAGGCACGAAGATGATATTGATCCAATGAGCCGTATATCGCTTCCAGCCGGTTGATTTTCTGTATACAGCGACAATTGTGCCCGGTAATACGACCCGTCAGAATACCCTTCTCGCTTTCCAGTTCGGTGCCAATAAGCTTAACCCCGAGTCGTTCAGCAAACGGTTGAAGCACGAGTTTCGGCGAGGCTGAACATAACGTCACTTCGACACCAGAAGACACTTCAGACGCAACGGCCAGTAAGCCAGAGGCTCTCATCAGGCGTTCCCAGTAAAGATTGCAGTAGAGCTCGGCTTTCTCCTGGACCCACTTTTCTTCAATGCCGGTGAGGAACGTTGAAATCAGGATTTCTTTGAGTTCGTCACGCGTCAGTTTACGCCTCAGGCACTGAATAGAGGGCATGGCGAGCTTGATCAGCCTGCGGGTAAAAAATCGATTGCCAAAGGCAAAACGCAGGAAGGGGATAAAGCTGTCATGCCGGGTAAGCGTTCCGTCAAAATCAAAAACGGAAAGGACCTTTTTGTCAGTCTGGTTTGAAGTACTCATATTGGGTTCGTTATGATTTGTCAGATATTCAATATTTTATCACCTGCACAGTATTGCTCATAGCCCGCACATGAAAGCGGAGCAGAGCAATTCACTCTGCGCACTGCTTTTGTCTTACACGCTAAAACGACGATCGCCAACCTGCGCCAGTGCGTACCACTGCATCAACTCGGCTGTTCCTTCTTCACCTTCAGCAGGCGCCCAGCTGGCTGCATCTTGTTCCGCAACGGGTTGATAGCCACCCTGCTTAACTTCAAAAATCACTCCGCCACTATCCAAAGACAGCACGGCATGCCAGGTTCCGGCACTCATCTCCAGCGCCTTACACTTCTCACCCAAAACAACGCGATGAGTCACAGTCCCGTGGTCATCAAAATTCAACACCAGGAAGCGTCCACTTAAAGCGAACAACAGCTCAAAAGTGTGTGGGTGACGATGCGGACGAACGTAAGTGCCAGGCTCCATAGCCACGGCAAGGCGCTGCACCGGGTCAGTTAATTCAGGGTGAAAATTACGGTGCGCACGCAAGCGGGGGGATTTTGCTGCCGCTTCACTTTGCTGCTGCATATCGCTGAGGGTAATTGTTTTCATGTAGGCCACCTAAGGTCAGGAGTTGTGAACTCCTTTATTCTCGATGACGCAGATTAACAGCAAAAAAAAGCGCCGCGAAGGGCGCTTGTCGCGACTTTAGGATTTAGGGAAAATCCAGACATGCTTTTCAGGCAAGGCCAGATGGCAATACTGCGGATCGCGGACCTCATTGCCATAGGCGCGGATAACAAAATCGTCGCCTGAAGTACGGAACAGATATTCCCAACGGTCGCCGAGATACATGCTGGTTAACAACGGTAACTCGAGTTGGTTTTCACCCGGCCCGCTCACCAGCTCTACTCGTTCCACACGGATAACCGCAGTGCCTTCCTGGCCGGTTTGTACACCAGCCCCAGCCAGCCCCCACAACGCCCAACCGCTGCCTTCAATACGTGCTTTCCCATCGCGGACTTCAGTGACTTTGCCGTGCAGGCGGTTATTGCTGCCCATGAATTCTGCGGTAAACAGCGTTTTCGGTGAGCCGTACATCTCCTGTGGCGTACCTTGCTGTTCGATTTTGCCGTTGTTAAGCAGCAAAATACGGTCGGAAATCGCCATCGCTTCGTTCTGATCGTGGGTCACCATCAGCGCCGACAAGCCGAGTTTGATAATCAGCTCGCGCAGGAATACGCGGGCTTCCTCGCGTAATTTGGCATCCAGGTTGGAAAGCGGCTCATCCAGCAGAATAACCGGCGGGTTATACACCAGCGCCCGGCCAATCGCCACACGCTGTTGCTGCCCACCGGAAAGCTGATACGGATGGCGTTTACCCAAATGACCCAGGCCGAGTTGATCCAGCACCGCCTGCACACGCTGGGTTATTTCAGCGGACGCCACTTTGCGCAGTTTCAACGGATAAGCCACGTTCTCAAACACGGTTTTGTGCGGCCACAACGCGTAAGATTGAAACACCAGCCCGAGATTACGTTCTTCGGCAGGGATCTCACTGCGCGGTGTGCCGTCGTAGACTTTGTTGTTGCCAATGACAATAGCGCCCTGGGTGGGCTTTTCCAGCCCCGCGACGGCACGCAACAAAGTCGTTTTTCCGCTGCCAGAAGGGCCGAGCAAAGAAACCACTTCGCCACGTTGCAAATTCATCGAAACGCCTTTCAGCACCGGGTTGTCGCCGTAGGTTAAATGCAGATTGTCGACCGATAATTCAATCATGTAATTTGACTCCAAAGCGAAGGGCAATCCCCAGACCTACTACCACCAGCAGGATGTTAATAAACGAAAGTGCGGCGACAATATCAATGGCACCGGCTGCCCACAGGGAAACCAGCATCGAGCCGATGGTTTCAGTCCCTGGCGAAAGCAGGTACACACCGGTTGAATATTCGCGCTCGAAAATCAGGAACATCAGCAGCCATGAACCAATCAGGCCATAGCGCGATAACGGAATCGTCACGTGGCGTGTAATTTGCCCACGTGTGGCCCCGGTACTACGCGCCGCTTCTTCAAGCTCTGGCCCAACTTGCAGCAGTGTTGAGGAAATCAAGCGCAAGCCGTAAGCCATCCACACCACGGTGTACGCCAGCCAGACGCTGAAAATGGTGCTGCGCAAGGAACGTAACCAAACTACCAGGTTATCGCGCAGCCATTGCGACCACGGCATGCCGGAAAGCCAGCCAGATTTCAGCGCGTTATCGAGCCACATCGGCAAGAACAGGAACACCCACAGGAATGCCAGCCCTGCCAACAACCCCGGAACCGCACGTGGCACCAGCACGCTGTAATCCAGAAAACGTGTGATGTTGTCTGGTTTGCGGTGCATGGCGATGCCGATAAACAGATAACATCCCACCGCTAACGCGCCGCCGATCACACCAATCGCCATCGAGTTGACGATGGCTCGCAGCAGATTCGGTTGCTCCCAGATACTGCGGAACGTGTTGAGTGACAGCTCATCCCAAATGGAAACACCGACGCCCCAGTTAGATATAAAGGCGCGCAGTACTACGCCAAGCAACGGAACGCCAATGGTGACGGTCAGCCAGAATGCCACCACCGCACCCGCCACCCAGCGCCATTTACCCAACGGCAATGCCCGAGCCTGGGACGCTTTACCTTTCACGGTGACGAAACGGTTGGCGGTGCGCATCAGGCGGCGTTGCAACATCACCAGCGGGATGGTGATGCAAATCAGCACCACCGCAACGGCGGCCATCAAGTGATATGACGGGGTGCCAAGTTTATTGGTCAACTGGTACAGATAGGTCGCCAGCACCATATTGCCTTCCGGGTCGCCCAGCACCAGCATCAGGCCGAACACTTCCAGACCGAGGAAGAACAGCAACACCGAAGCATAGAGAATAGAAGGGCGCACCATCGGCAAGCTGACTGCCGTCATCACCTGCAATGGCGATGCGCCTGCTATGCGTGCGGCTTCTTCCACATCTGAACCCACACTGCGCAGTGCCGAGGAGATATATAAATAGGCGTGCGGAACGTGCGTCAGGCCCGCGATAACCACGATGCTCGACATATCGTAGATATTCCACGGCACGAAACCGAGAATCGACTGCGCCCACAGCGAAAAGAAACCCACCGGACCGGCGGCAACGACATAGCCAAATCCCAGCACCATCGGCGAGACAAAAATCGGCACCAGGATCAGTGGCTCAATCAAGCGTCTGCCGGGTAAATCGGTACGCACCATCAGGAACGCCAGAATACCGCCCAGCGGAATGGCAATAATCACCAGTCCGAATGCCAGAATAAAACCGCTTTTTAGCGCTTTATAGAAATCCGGATCGGTAAAAATAAAGCCGAAGGATTCGAGGCTCCACTCTTTAGATGGCGCAAAGAACGGCGCGGAAAGAAAGCTCTGGATAACGATAAACGACAGCGGAATGTAGATAACCAGCGCGGTTAGCAACACGACAACACCGCGCGGCAGGCTCTGCCATTTTCTGAGCAATGCACTCATATGACTTCCCTTAGCATGAATGTCGGATGTCGCTAACGCTAATCCGACCTACGACTGGCCGTTGTAGGGTGGATAAGCTAAGCGCCATCCACCACTTGTCTATTATTTGGCCGCTGCGGTACGCCACTCTTTGATGTAATCCAGGCGTTTTTTAGGTTGCAGATACTCAAGCAGGCTTTCGTCAACCGGGATGGGTTTGAGCGCTTTACCTAACATTTTGGTCATACCATCAATGTCGTTTTTGCCTTCGATATCATTGCGAATTGACGGGATGTCAGCCTGGTTTGCCAGAATGCTCTGTCCTTTCTCAGACAGCACATAGTCCAGCCACAGTTTCGCGGCATTGCTGTTTTGCGCCTGCTGGCTGATGAACGAAACGCGCGACAGTACCAGGGTGTAATCCTTTGGATAAGAGATACCCAGCGATGGGTCGGTTTTAGCGCGGGCTTCGGCATAAGAACCGAGGATGTTAAAACCAATCAAGTTTTCGCCGGAAGACACGCGTTCCATCATGGTGCCGGTAGATGACTGAACCGCTAAGCCACCTTTGGCGACATCAGCCAGCGTTTTGAAATAATTCGCATCGGCTTTGGAATCCTGAACCGAAAGCATAAAGCCGAGGCCAGACTTCTCGATATCGTAGGTGGTGACTTTTTTGCTGAACTTGTCGGGCTGGCTGGCAATCAGTTTTGCCAGTGCGGTATGGGAATCTGGAACTTCATTTGCCGGGATCTGGCGTTTGTTATAGATAAATACCACCGGCTCATAAGTGGTGCCGTAGGCTTTGTCTTTCCACATGGCCCATTTCGGCAACTGGCCCTGCTCAGGGGATTTATATTCCTGCGCGTAGTCGACTGCCAGTTTCAGCGCGGTATCCATCGAAGAGCTCCAGACCACGTCACCACTGGTGCCACCCGCAGCCTGTTCACTGATATAACGGTTGTACAGTTCAGTACTGTTCATATCGTTATATTCAACTTTAATCCCTGGATAAGCGGCTTCAAACCCCTGAATCAGCGGACCTGCGGCTTTCGTATCAGTGGTGGAATAGATAACCACTTTCCCTTCTTTAGTCGCCGCATCGACCACTTTTTGGTAGTCAGCCGGGTAGCCTTGAGGTAACGCAGACATGGCAGAGGAAGACATGAGTACAGCGGCAGTAATCAGAGAGATGCGTAATTTATTCGACATTATTTTTAACCTTCTAGTTACATTTGAGAAACTAGAGGCCAACATATCGCAAAGCAAATCACAGGCAATAGGGGGATTTTTTTATCTTACCGAATTGTGATTCGGGGCTTTTTTTAGGCAATTAACACCATTAAAACCACGAAACAGGGTTTACGCCTTGCGGTACAACCGCCGTGGATGGCCGATATTCCCGTACTGCATCTCAACCTCGATAAACCCCATCTCCACGCAATACTCCAGATAACGGCGGCAGGTTGTCTTGCTGATCCCCACTTCTTCCACCACCTGTTCTACAGCCCATGTCATATCCGGCTTTGCGGTAAAAATACGCTGCACCCGCTCCAGTGTACTTGGCTCAATCCCTTTGGTTGACGGAGCCGACGGGGTATTGATGGTGGGCAGGTTAAAAAGCCTGTCCAGCGCGGTTTGATCCACGACTTTCACATGGCGCAGTGTCTCGACCAGCTGCATAAAACGCTCGAGCGAACTGCGCAAACGGTGAAATGAAACCGGCTTGATAATGTAGTCAAACGCACCGCTGCGCATCGCGTGGCTACAGGTCTGCATATCGCTGGCGGCGGTGATGAAAATTACTGAACAATCGAAACTTTTCAGCAGCGGGCTATCCATTAACTCCACGGCCTGGCCATCGGGCAAATAGTTATCGAGAAGCACTAATCGTGGTTGATGTAACTCCAACAGACTGCGTGCTTGCTCAAGCGTCGCGGCGATTCCCACTACGCTCAGCCGAAAGTTTTGCTCGATAAAATCACGATGCAAACCGGCGAGATACGGTTCGTCTTCGACAATCACGACATCAAACGCGCTGTGGTTATTCATGGTGCTGTCCTGGGGAAACAGTAGCCGGGAACGGGATAAACACTGAAAATATCGTACCTTGCGGTGAATTGTCTGTGACTTCGATACTGCCGCAGGCCTGGTGAACGTATCCCGCCACCAGATACAAACCGATGCCATGATCGGAACCTGCCATTTCATGCAGATTGGACGGTTTGCTGGAAACACCTTGCTCAAAGATATGCGGCTTGAGCGCGTCATCCACGCCGACGCCCTGATCGGCCACTTCAATCACTAATTCCTGATTACGGTCCGAAATATAAAGCTCTACCGGCGCGGAATTGTTTTGTGCTTTCAACGTGGCATCCACGGCGTTATCCAGCAAATTGCCAATCACTGACATCAATGCCGTTTCGTTAATGCTGGCAGGAATGCGGCTTAACTGGCAAGCCGGGTCAAACGCCAGCTCAATCCCTTTTTCCCGCGCGCTGACGAATTTGCCCAATAACAGGCCACACAAAGCCGGGGAGGTGAAGCGTGCCGAGACAAAATCCAGCACTGCTTGTGCGCCTTCCGATTGCGCCTGAATGTAGCGCATCGCATCGTCATAACGCTGCATTTGCAACAGACCCGCCAGTGTTGCGGTCCAGTTCAGTTGTTCATGGCGCATGATGCGCAGGTTGTCGGCGTAACGCTTTACCTGACTCAACTGGCTGCTTAACGTATTGATGTCGTTTTTGTCGCGAAAACTAAACACCCAACCACTTTCAGTACCGGGTTCCAGTTCAATAGGCACCCGGTTGACTATCACCTGGCGCTGATTTAACACGATGATTTGGTCATGGAAACTGCCGTTTCCTGCCCTGTCGCTTTGTGCGAAAAAGGTGGGCGGCGTTTGCAAAATGTCTTCAAGCGGTTTGCCGATAAGATCTTTTTCCGGCTGGCGAATATCCAGTAATTCCCTGGCGGCACGGTTAATTAAGATCAGCTGTTTCTCGGCGTTAACCGCAAATATTCCTTCATACATTGCTTCCAGCAGGGCTTTTTGTTGTAGCACCAGTTGTGCAATATCTTTCGGTTCAAGCCAGAACATTTGCCGCTTCACATTGCGGCTAAATATCCATGAAAAAATAAACAACAGGATTAACAGCAACAGGCCATATAACCCCGCTTGCCACAGCAGTCGCGCATTAATATTGGCAATATAAGAGGTGAGATAGCCGACTGAAACAATGCCAATTACTTGATTATTGGCATCCAGAATCGGGGCTTTACTGCGCAAAGAGACACCGATGCCGCCCTTGCGCATCGAAATAATGGTTTTCCCCTGTAAAACCTCGGCGTTATCACCGCCAATCATCGGCAGATGCAGGCGCTCCGGTGATTCTGAGTGATACAGATGGTTCTCACGGACATCGCCAATCACGATATAACTGGCATCACTTTGATTGCGTAACGGCTGAATCAAACGCGCAATGCCTGCGACATCACGAACGGCAACTTTATCCGCAAGCCCTGGCATTAACGCAATTTCGCTGGCCTGAACGCGGGCGCGCTGCCCGAGATCGCGATGCTGTTGGCGGTCAATAACATGAAATAAGATGGCGCCCAAAATGGCTAACAGCAGGCATGAAAACCCCACCAGAGATAAAAAGAGTTTCACCTGAAAAGGTAATCTGCGTTTCATACAATTTGCTGCGGAGTCCGATAAAAGAGGCACATCGGCGCAGACTAGCATGGTGAAATTGGGAGGGTAATCGGAGTGTTATGGAGTTGTGAACTCGCAAGAGTCTCTGGGGTTTTAACGCACGATAAAACCCCCGATGGCAGAGATAAAAGCCTGACTACTTTCCGTGGTAAATACGCTCCGGCCTGCCGACTTTCCCATAGTTGATTTCTGCTTCAAGGAAATCGTCTTTTACACCTTGTTCCAGATAGCGCCTTGCTGTGGTTTTACTGCAACCCAGCAGGTGGGCGAGGGAATCAGCGGTGTGGACGATATGCTTCTCGGTAAACAACTGGCGTACGCGACTTAATGTCGACTCGTCAATTCCACGTAGGGTAGAGGCTGCTGGTATCAGTTGCTCTTTGGCCTGAATATTAAAAAGAGCATCAACATGCATTTGGTTGGCTTGCTCGTTGGAACGCAACGAACTGCGGTAACGGGAAAAACGTTCCAGAGTATGTTGCAGGCGCTGGTAATGCACCGGCTTAATGAGATAGTCGAAGACGCCGAGTCGGATGGCCTCGCTGATGGTATCCATATGGTTATCAGCGGTAATAAAAATAATCCGCCCGGAATAATTGATACTTACTGTGTGCTTAATTAATTCGATACCTTTTCCATCAGGCAAAAAATTATCCAGCAGGATTAATTCGGGCTGATAAAGGCGAATATATTTTTTCGCTGTTTCTAGCTTATCCGCCACGCCAATCACATTGAATTGTGGAAAGAGCTTGATGGTATCGACCAGAATCTCAGCGAGTAAGGGTTCGTCTTCAATGACCAGTGTAGTGATACAGTCCATGATGTTCTTCTCTTGTTTGTGGAATGTACAGGGTAAAAATGGTGCCGGATGGAATGTTGTTTTCAACGACGATGGAGCCTCCCGCCTGCTGGACATAACTTCTCACCAGCCATAATCCGATGCCATGCTCTGCGCTTTTGCTGCTGGTAATTCCGCGTTCAAAAATGCTATCGCGGATACTCTCATCAATTCCGCACCCTTGATCGGCAACTTCAATGATCACTTCAGTACCTTCACTGTTGATCAAGCACTCAATGCGAGGTGAGCCTCCAGGTTGATGAAGGGTGGCGTTGTAGGCGTTATCCAATAAATTGCCGACAATAGAAATCCACTCATTTTGGGTTAAAGTTTCAGGTAGCATCTCCACGTAACAGCCTGGGTCAAAAACCAGCTCCAGACCCAATTCCTTGGCGCGGTAATATTTCCCGATTAATAACCCAGCAAGGTGATTATTTTTAAAATTCGTGGCAATGAAATCGACGACTTTTTGGTGGCTTTCCGACTGCAGTTGAATCAGTTCGAGCGCATTGTCATAGCGCTTCAAAAATAGTAGTCCGGCAATGGTTGAAATGAGATTACGGTGTTCATGTTGTACGGCGCGAAGGTTATCCGCATATTGCTGGATCTGACTAAGTTGCAGGCTAAGAGTATTGATATCGTCTTTGCTGCGAAAACTAATCACCCAACCACGAGGCGCACCGTGTAAAATAACCGCCATGCGGCTGGCGATCACTCTAATATCGTTAAAAACGACGATCTCATCTTTCTTATTTTTCTCTGGCTGGTGATAGAAAAAATTATCGGGCGACACCACATGGCTAATGATTTTGCCTATCAGGTTCTGTTCCGGCTGAACCAGGTTCAACATCCGCCGTGCAGTCTGGTTAATGGCGGTAATGCGATAATCTGAATTAATGGCAATCAGCCCTTCAAATACTGATTCAAACAATACACTTTGCTGGATAACCAATTGGGCTAGTTGTTGAGGCTCCATATTGAACATTTGCTTTTTAATATGCAGAGAAAAAACTCTGGCGCAAAGCAATAATAAAAACAGCATGATAACCATCGGTGGTATTACGGAACTGAGTTGCAAATTGAGCCAGTTATTTAACTGCTCAAGGGTATAACCCACGGAGACAATGCCAATAACTTTACCGGTAATGTCCTGAATCGGGGATTTACCCCGCAAAGAAGTACCCAGTGAACCTTTACGCACTGAGATATAACTTTTGGCCTGAGCCAGGGCCTCCTGGCTGTCACCTCCTTCCATAAATTTGCCGATCTCACTCGAATTCACGTGATAAAGGCGACGCCCCATGGAATCACCGACGGTAATATAAACGGCGTCAGAGAACGATCGCATGGGGTCAATTAGCTCTTTGATGCGTTTAATATCTTCCGCTTGCACCGCTTCAACGAGTTCCGGCATGGCAGATATCTGCATCGCCTGAATCAGTGCACGTTGTCCAACTTGATAGTGCAAACGATCTTTGCTGATGCTGGTCAGATACCAATAAATGGCAAGCATCACCACCGTAGAAGTGAAAAGAATCAGCAGGAAAATGCGATTCTGAAATGAGCGTCTGGCGAACCAGTGAGTAGTTTGGCTGATTGACATAAAGGATTAGTAAATAAAAAGTATTTTCCGTTGTTTAAGGGCTCTATAGATTGCTATGGCTCTGATTTTCAGTTTTTTTTTTGTATTATTTTAAATAAATGCGGAGCGTACTCCGCATTTTGTGGCTACATTCCAAGCACGTATTTGAGCATGACGCCTGCGGCGATTGCTGAACCAATCACTCCGGCGACGTTCGGCCCCATGGCGTGCATCAGCAGGAAGTTTTGTGGGTCTGCTTCGAGGCCGATTTTATTGGAAACACGCGCCGCCATCGGGACTGCAGAAACGCCTGCGGAACCTATAAGCGGGTTGATAGGGTTATTGCCAAATTTATTCAGTATCTTTGCCATCAGCACACCGGTTGCAGTGCCGATACCAAACGCAATCATACCGAGTAGCAAAATCCCCAGCGTCTGCGGTTGCAGGAACTTATCGGCGACCAGTTTTGCCCCTACGGACAAGCCGAGGAAAATGGTCACAATATTAATTAGCCCATTTTGCACCGTATCACTCAGGCGTTCGACCACACCACTTTCGCGCATCAGATTGCCAAAGCAGAACATCCCCAACAGCGGTGCCGCATCAGGTAGCAGCAAAGCTACCAGAAGCAGAAGCACCGCCGGGAAGAGGATTTTTTCCCGCTTACTGACATTGCGCAATTGCACCATGCGAATTTTGCGCTCCGATTCGGTGGTCAATGCTTTCATGATCGGCGGCTGGATCAGTGGCACCAGCGCCATGTACGAGTAGGCGGCTACCGCAATGGCACCGAGCAGTTCCGGTGCCAGTTTGCTGGAGAGATAAATCGCTGTTGGACCGTCAGCACCACCGATAATGCCAATCGATGCCGCCTGAGGCAGGGTGAAGTGAATAAAGCCAAAATAGTTCAGCCCTAATGCTCCGAGTACCGTCGCGAAAATGCCGAATTGTGCCGCTGCTCCCAGCAACAAAGTACGCGGGTTGGCAAGTAAAGGGCCAAAGTCCGTCATGGCACCGACGCCCATAAAGATCACCAGCGGTGCAACACCAGAACCGATGGCAACTTTATAGAATATGGCCAGGACACCAGTACTGTAGCCCAGGTCCGTTGCCAGGGTTTCCATCTGGTTTTGCACTGATGGCAATGCCAGCGCTAATGCTTCTTTGATCGCGTGAACATCCGCTGAGCAATTCAACTTTTCAGCAATCACTCCAAGAGCGATGGCGTCGTGGTGAGTCAGCAGGTTTTCTAGCGCAGTTAACGCCAGTCCTGCTTCAGGAATGTTCGCCAGCAGGCCACCAAAACCGATCGGTAATAGTAATAATGGCTCGAATTTCCTGGCGATTGCCAGCCAAAGCAACATCAGACTGACCAGCAGCATTACACCCTGGCCTGCCTGTAAATGCATAAAGCCCAACCCTTGTAGCAGCGTATTCAAACTTTCCATGCAACCCCCGTTATGCCAGTGTCAGCAGGGAATCGCCTACCGCCACCGCATCGCCAGATTTCACTGTAATTCCGCGAACAACACCTGCCTGGGCTGCGCGGATTTCAGTTTCCATCTTCATGGCTTCCAGAATCAGTAACACTTCTCCTTCGGAAACTTGCTGGCCTTCTGTGACGATGACCTTCCAGATAGTGCCAGAAAGTGGGGCGCTGACAGGCGTACCGGTTGTAATAGCAGTGGTTACAGCAGGTGTAGCAGGGGAGTTAACCGGAACCACGTGAGTCAAATCACCCCCTTCGCTGACCTTCACAACAAAGGCTTTACCTTCAACTTCGAGGGTATAAACACTTGGCCCCAAAACCGGTTGAGAAGGTGTTGCAGATGCAGATGGCATTTTTGCCTGCTCCCGTTGCGGGACCGGTTCGAATGCTGCCAGATTGCCGCGATTCTCAAGAAACTTCATCCCAATTTGTGGGAACAGCGCAACCGTCAGAACGTCATCAATGACGTTAGCCGCAAGCTGAATGCTTTTCTCCTCGGCCTGGCGTTTCACATCCGTTTCCAGTTGCGTCAGTTCAGGGAGAAGCAAATCAGCCGGCCGGCAGGTGACGGGAGTATTATTTTCCAGTACTCGTGCCTGAAGTTGGGTATCTACTGGGGCTGGCGTACGGCCATATTCTCCTTTCAGGATCCCTGCCGTTTCTTTGGCAATGGTTTTGTATCGCTCGCCACTCAGAACATTCAGTACTGCCTGAGTCCCGACGATTTGCGAAGTGGGTGTCACCAGCGGAATAAAACCGAGATCTTCACGGACACGAGGAATCTCCAGCAGTACCGCATCGAGTTTATCCGTCGCATTTTGCTGTTTGAGTTGGCTTTCCAGGTTAGTGAGCATCCCTCCTGGCACCTGTGCGACCAAAATACGGCTATCGTAACCTTTCAGTTGTCCTTCAAAAGCGTGGTACTTCTTACGAACATCGCGGAAATATGCTGCGATCTTCTCCAGTTTTTCGATATTTAATCCCGTGTCGTAGGGGGTACCTGCGAGGGTGGCTGCCAGCGCTTCGGTGGCAGGATGACCGTAAGTCGCACTCATTGAAGAAATCGCGGTATCCACACCATCAATGCCTGCTTCAATTGCCTTTAGCAACGTCATTTCTGCCATGCCGGTTGTCGCATGACAATGCAGGTGCAGACGCACGTCGTAGCGACTTTTAATTTCCCGTACCAGTTCATAGGCCGCAGTGGGGGTGAGGATGCCGGACATATCTTTAATGACAATAGAATCAACGCCGGTTTCCAGCAGTTGTTCCGTCAGATCAAGCCAGGTTTGTAAGGTATGCACTGGACTGGTGGTATAGGAAAGCGTCCCTTGGGCGTGCGCACCGTGGCTACGCACAGCCTGCAGAGCAGCACGCATATTGCGCGGATCGTTCATCGCGTCAAATACGCGAAACACATCCATGCCATTTTTCACTGCTCGTTCGACAAAGCGTTCCACGACGTCATCCGCATAATGACGATAACCCAACAGATTCTGCCCACGTAGCAGCATTTGCAGCGGAGTTTTTGGTATCGCTTTTTTCAACTCTCGTAAACGCAACCATGGGTCTTCCCCGAGAAAACGAATACAGGAATCAAATGTTGCACCACCCCAGCATTCAAGTGACCAATAACCCATCTCATCAAGAGCGGAGGCAATGGGCAGCATATCGTCAAGACGCAGACGGGTAGCGAACAGGGACTGGTGAGCGTCGCGCAGGACGACATCGGTAATAGCAACGGTCATGAGTGGCTCCGTAAATCGGGGTTAATTCGGCGATGATGATGAATAGTGGCGGCAATCACCGGCATTAAATGGGCGCGGGTATCCACGGCGGCATGCGCAGTACGGTTCGTACATGTCGGAGCAGCAGGTTCCGGGAAAAAGCGATTAATGGCGGTCGACATCAGACGGATAGCCAGAATAAGCAGCAGTAAAAACAGCACAACAAATCCCATTCCAGCAAACATGAGCGTAAAACCTTCGCTCAACAGTTGGGCATCGGTCATGGACTACACCTCAAAGGGAGGCACGGTAGCAAACAGGGCTACCGCGCAATGATTTAGATAAACATGCCAAACACAATACTGGCGATGACCAGCACAATACCGCCGCCAAGACGAGAGGATATTTGCGCATAAGAGATAAGATTCATACGGTTACAGGCAGAGAGCACTTCCAGGTCACCTGAACCGCCGCGGTTAGCCATACACAGGCCAGCGGTAATAGAGGATTCAATAGGGTAGAAGCCCATCAACCAACCACCAATCGCTGCACCTAATACCGCACCGATAACGATGAAGCCCGCGATGATGACGTTGACCAGGGTCAACGCATCGATAATTTCCTGTAAATCGGTATAACAAACCCCGACACCGACCATCAGCACCCAGAGCAATTGTTTGGAGAAGAAATCAGAAAGGCGTTTGGCCCCTGCTTTAATTTCCGGAGAGCAAAGACCCGAAGCGTTCAGTGCGGCAATAATCAGCACCATCCATGCAAAGGTGTGGATCTCAACGCCACCAATACTTGGCAGGATTTTTTTGGCAATCACATAGGCCAGCAAGAAACAAGTAGTGGAAAGCACTAAACCGACAGCGGTTTCGCGATGGGTAACATTACCGGCCTTTTCATCTTCCTCAACTTTAAAAGAGGTCTTACGGACGAGTTCACCTTCACCACTGAGCACTGGATATTTTTTGCCGATAATATCCAGAACGGCTGCAATGACGATGGCAAATATATTGGCAATAGTCAGAATGGCGATGGCGGTAGAGTAATACTCTTCACGGGAACGCCCCGTCACAGAATGGTAAATCTCTGACAACGGAACGGCACCGGCACCGTTGCCTCCGCCCATGATCGGTAATACATAGAGCATCATGATACGGTCAATGGGAATACCAAAACACAGGCCGATGACAATGCCAAAAACGGATGCTCCGAGAATGCCTAACAGAATGGTTGGAATATATCCCAGCAGAGATTTCAGCAGTAACTTTCTATTAACTGAAAGAATGGCCCCGGTAATTAATACCGCAATAAATAAATTCAGGAAATTACTCTTGTCCATCACATTGGTGATGGCATCAATTTCCTTTTGCGTGAATACCCCAGCATAAACAAACCAAGCCGTGACCAAGAAAATCATAATTGGCGCACCACCGATATATTTATTGAATATCGGAAGGCGTTTACCTATTTCTCCAAAAATAGCACCTATGATAAACATCAGTGATAAACCACCTACCAAATCAGTAGGTAATGCATCGTTGTAATGTGAAAGTAAAAGCGTAATAAGCGTGAACGCATAGAGCGGTAACGGCATGCCGAAGATTTTAAACTCCAGCAATTCGCTAAACCCCTTTTTTTTCGAGGCCGGGAGTTGGCTAATGTTTGTCATGAGACATCCTGTTATTAAGTATATGAAATAGTTTCGAGGCCATCGCATGTTAATAAAAGGAAGGTGCGACTTGATGTGACACTCTTCACTTTGCCATTGTATTTTTAATGGCTTTAATTATTTTTATGACACTTAAATAATTAACAACATAAAAGTCATAAAGCCAATAAAAAGGCAGAGTAAATTGTGAGCTGAATAGAAGAACGTTTTTCACAACCGTGGCGCAATAGCCATTATTATTTTCTGAGAACCTAAAATAATGAATCTGACATTTAAACGGATTTATCCACAGCGAGATGCACTGCGCATGAGTGCCATTCTGGCCTTTTTACAAACCGCAGGTTTAACCCCAGACGGTGATTGCGAAATTTTTGTTATTGCCGAGCAACACGGACGCCTTGTCGGCTGTGGAACGCTGGCCGGTAATGTTCTGAAGTGCATTGCCGTTGACCCGCAGTTGCAAGGGGAAGGGGTGAGTCTGAAATTACTCACAGAACTGCTGACGCTGGCTTATGAGCTTGGGCGCAGTGAGTTGTTTTTATTCACAAAACCTGAAAATAGCGCACTGTTTACCGCGGCGGGATTCTCCGTTATCGCCCATGCTGGCCATCAGGCGGTGCTACTGGAAAACAGCAGTGAACGTCTGAGCCGTTATTGCCGGCAGTTGGCGATGTATCGCCAGCCAGGGAAAAAGATTGGTGCCATTGTAATGAATGCCAATCCCTTTACGCTCGGGCACCGCTGGCTGGTGGAGCAGGCGGCACGTCAGTGTGACTGGCTGCATCTGTTTGTGGTGAAAGAGGATGCTTCGTATTTCAGCTACAACGATCGCTGGAAGTTAATTGAACAGGGCATTGCCGGCATCCCTCATGTCACGCTGCATCCCGGTTCTGCCTATCTGATTTCTCGGGCAACTTTCCCCGGTTACTTCTTGAAGGAACAGGGTGTGGTCGATGACTGCCACAGCCAGATCGATCTGCAACTCTTTCGTCAGCATCTCGCTCCCGCACTGGGTCTTACTCACCGTTTTGTTGGCAGTGAACCGTTATGCCCACTTACCCACGCCTACAACCAGCGCATGAAAATATCGCTAAGTGCAGAAATTACGCACTGGCCAGCCATAAAGGTGGTGGAACTGGAACGTATGGAATTACGCGGCGCGCCAGTTTCTGCCTCGCGCGTCCGCAAGCTTTACCTGGCAGGCGACTGGCAGGCCGTTGCACCTCTGGTGCCTCCTGCAACCCTCACATTTCTGACACGTTTGGCGGCAAGCAACAAACAAACTGCCTGACGCTACTTTGAAACTAAGGAATAGAACTAATGGAAATAATAAAAGATGCGCTGGCCGGCACGCTGGAATCCAGTGATGCGATGGTCAGGGTTGGGCCATCAGATGAGCCAGGTATTCAGCTTGAAATTGAAAGTCTGGTGAAAAAACAATTTGGCGCAGCCATTGAGCAGGTGACACGGGAAACCCTCATCCGTATGGGCGTGACTCGTGCAAGGGTAGCTGTGGATGACAAAGGGGCGCTGGAATGCGTACTTTGCGCCCGTATTCAGGCCGCAGTATTGCGCGCAGCCGGACAATCCCAAATTCAATGGAGCCAGCTATGAAACCCCGTCGCAGTATGTTGTTTATCCCAGGTGCAAACGCCGCAATGTTAAGTACCTCCTTTGTTTATGGCGCCGATGCGGTGATGTTTGACCTGGAAGATGCGGTAGCGCTAAGGGAAAAAGATACCGCCCGCTTACTGGTTCATCAGGCTCTTCAGCATCCTTTTTATCAGGATGTGGAAAAAGTCGTACGTATAAACCCTCTGAATACTCCCTTCGGGCTTGACGATTTAGAAGCTGCGGTTCGCGGTGGTGTCAATATTGTTCGCTTGCCGAAAACAGACAGTAAAGAGGATGTGCATGAGTTAGAAAAACAGATTGAACGCATCGAGCAGGAGTGTGGCCGGGAAGTGGGCAGCACGAAAATCATGGCGGCAGTCGAATCGGCTATGGGGGTGGTGAACGCGGTTGGAATTGCAACTTCCAGCCCCCGAATGGTGGCGATTGCCCTGGCAGCGTTTGATTACGTGATGGATATGGGGACGTGTCGCGGGGATGGTACTGAATTGTTTTACGCCCGTTGTGCGGTGCTGCATGCGGCTAGAGTGGCGGGAATCGCGGCCTACGATGTGGTGTGGTCGGATATTAATAATGAAGAAGGTTTCCTGAAAGAGGTGAAACTGGCTCGCGGGTTGGGCTTCAACGGTAAATCGCTGGTGAATCCGCGTCAGATAGAACTTCTCCACCAGGCCTATGCGCCAACGCGTAAAGAAGTTGAACACGCATTCGAAGTGATTGCCGCAGCCAAAGAGGCGGAATCACGCGGTCTGGGTGTGGTTTCACTGCATGGAAAAATGGTGGATGGGCCGATTATTGATCACGCCAGAAAAATCGTGACGCTGTCGGCGTCAGGTATTCGGGATTAAGGAAGAGAAGATGAAAAAGACAATCGAAGTACTTAAGACCCAGTATCGGGATGAGAAAGATCTGCAACCCTTCAGTGGCGTGACAGCTCGTAGCCCATGGTTGTCCTGTGAAAGTGAAAAGCGCGGCCGTAAAGTGTGCGCTTCGCTGGAAGAGGTCATTCGCCGCTCCGGATTGCAAAATGGAATGACCATCTCATTCCATCACGCATTTCGCGGGGGGGACAAAGTCGTCAATATGGTGGTGGCGAAGTTGGCGGAAATGGGCTTTCGCGATTTGACCCTCGCTTCCAGTTCGTTAATCGACGCTCACTGGCCGCTGATCGAACACATCAAAAATGGCGTCATACGACAAATTTATACCTCTGGTTTGCGTGGCAAATTAGGGGAGGAAATTTCAGCAGGTTTAATGGAAAACCCGGTACAAATCCACTCTCACGGTGGGCGTGTACATCTGATCACCAGTGGTGAACTGAATATTGATGTCACGTTCTTGGGTGTGCCTTGTTGTGACGAATTTGGCAACGCTAACGGGTTTAGCGGTAAGTCGCGTTGTGGATCCTTGGGTTATGCGAGAGTGGATGCGGACCATGCCAAATGCGTGATTTTGCTGACAGAAGAGTGGGTGGCTTACCCGAATTATCCTGCCAGCATCGCCCAAGATCGAGTTGATTTAATTGTGCAGGTGGATGAAGTTGGTGACCCGGACAAAATTACTGCGGGAGCAATTCGCTTGTCCAGTAATCCAAGGGAGTTGCTTATTGCCAGGCAGGCGGCAAATGTCATTGAGCATTCTGGCTATTTCAACGACGGTTTTTCACTGCAAACCGGTACGGGTGGTGCTTCATTGGCGGTTACGCGTTTTCTGGAAGACAAAATGCGCCGTCACAATATTACCGCTGGATTTGGCCTGGGTGGGATCACCGGCACGATGGTCGACCTACATGAAAAGGGGCTAATTAAAGCCCTTCTGGATACGCAATCCTTCGACGGCGATGCCACGCGTTCGCTGGCACAAAACCCCAATCACATTGAGATTTCAGCCAATCAGTACGCTAACCCCAGCTCCAAAGGGGCGGCTTGTGAACGTCTGAATGTGGTGATGCTCAGTGCACTGGAAATTGACGTTAACTACAACGTCAACGTAATGACCGGTTCAAACGGGGTGTTGCGTGGTGCATCCGGTGGCCATAGTGATACTGCGGCGGGCGCAGATTTGACAATCATCACCGCGCCACTGGTACGCGGGCGTATTCCTTGCGTGGTGGAAAAGGTCATTACCACCGTTACCCCTGGTGCCAGTGTCGATGTCCTGATTACCGATCATGGTATAGCCGTCAATCCGGCACGCCAGGATCTGATTGATAACCTCCGGGCTGCGGGCATTTCACTAACCACCATTGAGCAATTGCAACAACGGGCAGAGTTGCTGACGGGTAAACCTCAAGCCATCGAGTTTACCGACCGTATTGTCGCGGTGGTGCGCTATCGCGATGGTTCGGTAGTGGATGTGATCCGTCAGATTCAGGACTGATAAACCGTGTAGATCGCTGTCAGACCTGATGTTGACGGCGATCTACATCCCCGCAAAGGAGAATTGAAGTGATGAGTGAAGCCAGCCACGTTGAAATATGCCAGTACGCCAGTGAAAACATGCGAGCCGAAGAAGTGGTGAATTTAGTCAGACAAGCGCTACTTAAAAGCGCGCATTTAACCCCTAAGCCAGGGCTGTTGGACATTCGTAATACGGGGTCACATCAGGAGGTCAATCTGACGAGCTATAAAGCCGGAGTCCAGATGATGATGCCATGGATAAAGAAATTTTTCGTGATGGGACACGATAGCGCAGCCCTTAAACCGCAGCAAGTATTAATGATGCTACGGCCCGTGGGTATCGCCTGTGAAACGGATATTCTTCAGGTGAGCGGTGAAGTGAATACTCATCGCGGAGCGGTATTTGCATTTGGTTTATTAAGCGCGGCGATTGGGCGATTGACGGCGCAAAACCAGCCAATTGAACACACTCGCTTATGTCATCAGGTCGCAAGATTATGCCGTAACCTGGTCGAGCGGGAACTGGCCTCAAAAACAGGGAAACCTGGAAAAAGTGAAACTCAGTTTTTGCGTTATGGGTTTACCGGTGCGCGTGGTGAGGCAGAAAGCGGTTTTCGCACGGTACGCACACTGGCGTTGCCGACTTTTCAGCGAGTGATTCACCAGACGGGTGATACTCAACTGGCGCTCTTACAAACCCTGCTGCATCTTATGGCGTGGAACGACGATTCTCACCTGGTTTCTCGTGGTGGGCTGGAGGGCTTGTACTTTGTGCAACAGCAGGCGCAATACTTACTTTGGCGAGGTGGTGTGCTGGCTGAAGGTGGAATTGAAGAGCTGCAAAAGTTGGATGATGAGTTGATCGAACGCAACCTGAGCCCCCTTGGCAGTGCGGATTTACTGGCAGTGACTTGGTTTCTGAGTCAGTTTCCGGCTGGCCCAATATTTATAAACTAGATGGAGAAGAAGGATACTGCAGGCCACTGCGGCATGAGATAATGCGTTGTAGCCTGCCACATCATAATGACATCATCGATTAGGTACTGACGTTTGCCAGTATGTAGCTTACCGCCAGTAAATCTGCGCTGCCCCCAGGGCTAAGGTTACGCGCAATCAAGTTTGCATCCATCTCGCGAATATCCTCAATTGTCCATCCCTGATGCAGTAAACGCATGGCGTAACGCTGCACATACTGCAACCCGGCAAGACCACCACGCGAGACAAGATTGGTGTCAGGGTTATGTGCCATCAGCCGCAGTAATGCATTCAGCAAACGACGCGGTAAATTGGACTCTTCAAACCAGTAAGGCAAGACATGCTCGCGTACGGTCATAAAACCACTTTCAGCTTCACCGCGTGCGCCAGTTAAACCAAATTGCTGATATAAACGTTCGCCAACAGTCGCCGATTTGCAGGAGTTAATCAGTTCACGCTCCACCAGACCCGCGCATATCTCACTGACTGTTTCGCATAATGACGACGCGGTGATTGCCGCTTTTTTACCTTCCAGCCGCCCGGCAGCAGTACACAATAGGCCGAGCGAAAAGACGCCGCCTTTATGAGTATTCACTCCCCAAGTAGCCTGGTACATTGCTTGTTCACAGGCGATGCCCGTTGGGCGAATCAGGTTTAGTAATTCTTTTGCTGGGCGGCCAGAATGCTCAATCCCTAATGTGCGAAAGGCGCTGAACCATGGCGCAATGGCGGTGATGCTCTTGAGAAACAGAGCCAGATCCATATCGCGATGTGAACCATTATTGGCGCTATCCACCAGGCCGGGTTTTGGTGTTAGCCAAACTTCGTCCCATAGTGCCTGCTGTGCTAATCGGCAAATATCGACTTGAGGTAATACGGTAACTTCTGGAGCCTCAATCCCTGGCAAACCAGCCATCAAGCAGCTCCTCTACACGTTGCGTGACTTCAACTAAAGGATGGTTTTGCGCGCGTGCACACACATGGGCTGGCTCGTCGCAAACTAAACAGCTTCGCCCAGCGAGTGCTAGGGCGTGCCGTCCTACCGGACCCTGTTCGGGACAGATGACGTCAACATCCCACAATCGCCCGAGCAAATGGCTCTGCTCCAGATTCACCATCAATGCTTTCAGTTCTGACGCCGGATGCGCTACAGCCCATAATGCTTCCGCCCCCGTCGGCATCCAAAGCACCTGGCGGTTCAACACGTGCCAGCGGCGCTGCCACAAAAGTTGATCGCAAGCCTGTAATGCCACTGCCATACAGTTACGGTAACGGATGTTGTCTTTTACAGGGCCGGGTGTCACAAGTGTTAGCGAGATAACCGGTTGTTGGTATCTCGCCAGCCAGTCTTGCTGCCGCCGCCCCCTGCGTTCCTTAGCTTCAAGCAGATCTTCCAGCGTGACTCCGTGTTTTTCCACCTGTGTTTTAATCATGGTATCGGCACCTCTTAGTGAGCGATAACTGCGTTAGTTTTACTGCACAGCCTAAGAGATAACATTTTTTTTGAATGTGAGTTTTAGCAGGTTTAACCTGTTGATTTAAAGGCTTCTATGATTTTTATGTGGTTAATTTTCTGTGGCTAAATCAGCGGGGGAAAGGATGTTTGAGAAGGGGGACATACAAGCAATTTGATGGTGAATAACGTATGGACTTCGCAATGGCTAAACCTTAGCCATTGCGATAAATACTCAATCGGTGCGGGTAGGAAATCAGTACTTCACATCGCGAGCGGCGTCACGACCGTCTTGCTTATTCTCGCGGTGGTCCTGGCGGCAATCGGCATTACCGAACACACCATTACGGCAATCTTGTTTAACTTCGCGTGATTCCTGGCGAACGTCCTGGCGCAAATCACGCGCGTCACGGCGTTGGCCGGCCTGCTCGGTTGCCTGTGCAGGAATAGCGGTCATCAGAGTGGTACACGCAAGCAGCATCCATAGAGATTTTTTCATGGTAAATCCTCAATATCGGTGAATCGCGCCAGTACGGGGATTCAAAATGCAAAAATTGATATTTCCGTTTTGGCAGGGAGGTATTTTCATCAAAAAGAGAGCCGCTTGCTGCAACTAATTCATTTAATAAAAAACGTAATAGCCATTGAATTGAGAAAAGCCAGAAGGGGGTTAGCAAGATGCTGAAGTAAAACGTTTACGTCGAGGGGGATTAATCGAAGTCTACTTTCAGCATGTTCTCAATCATGTGCATAGTGTCTGAAAGGTGATGGAGAATGTTGTTGGTATCAAGCAGGAGTGCGCCCCAAAACATCAGGATCAGCGTCAGTGCAGCGATAGCAGAGTAATTAAACATTTTCATGACATTTTTTGGCAACAGTGAATGTTGTTACTAATTATATCAATCGCTGTTGAACCTCAATTAAACGAGCTGACTTTTACACAATTATTCAAAACATCAGGTAGGCAAAACAGCGGGACGAATCCCGCCGTTTGGGCTTATTTTTCCTGATAACGCGGAGCGGGAACGCCGGTCAGACAGCTTTCGAAAATAGCCAGACGAGCTTTTTCGTAAGTTTCCCAAAGAGTTAAATCGTGTAGCGCAGGGATCGTCACCGCTTCACCTTTATCCAGCCCCACTAACGCAGCATCAACCAGGTTTTCGCCGGTCATGATGGCAGCAGGTGGCAGGTCTTCCATTGATACACCAGAGACATCCCAAATTTCCGTTGCGGTTATTGCTGGCAACATGGCCTGAACACGCACGTTACTTCCAGCGACTTCTTCTTGCAAAGCACGGGTGAAATTCAACACATAACCTTTGGTGCCGCTATACACCGCGCTACCCGCGCGAGCATGCAATGAAACCACCGACGCGACGTTAATAATGGTGCCGCTATCTTGTGCCTGAAAACGGGCGAGTGCGGCGAGGCTCAGGCGGGTCAACGCGGTGATATTCAACATAATGTCCGCCTGATGTAACTCGGCGCTGCCGGCGGTAAACGGCGCGATATGCGCGGTTCCGGCATTATTAACCAATATTTCTATGCGTTCGTTACTGCGTAACGCTTCTTCCACTGCCTGAATACCGCTTTCATCTGCAAGGTCTGCGGGGAGTGTTTGAACGGAAATCCCATGCAAGGCTTCCAGTTTGCTGGCCAGTTCACGCAAGCGATCTTCGCGGCGCGCAACCAACAACAGATCGTATCCGCGAGCGGCGAAGCGCTCTGCATAAACCGCGCCAATGCCAGAAGATGCGCCGGTAATAACTGCAACAGAAGGTGAAGTGCTCATGGTAAATCCTCGTCGGTGAAAGTAAGTTGGTTTCATAATGAAACTACATTAAAAATAGTTTGAGTGGTTTCATAATGCAACCAAATTACGTGTCTTTTTTTATTTCTGCATTAGATTGAATGCTTACAGGAGGATTAAGAGATTGATAATAAAAGGGAAGGGGTGGATGTCGCTTACGCTAATCCATCCCAGGCAGGTCGGATAAATGCCGCGTCTTTCGACATTATGTTGGCTCTACCGCAACATCCGGGCGCTGGGCAACCACCTCGGCGGGTGTCAGCACACGGCCATCCTGCGCTTGCAGCATCAATTTGCGCAGCGGTTGATGGAGTTCATCATCAACCAGCACACTGCATTTTTCGTGGCTATCAAACAGATAATCGCCACCCCATTGCGCCAGAGCGACCAGCACGGTTTGCAGCGCACGGCCCTTTTCCGTCAACACATATTCATGCCACGCGCTGCCGTCAGCGGCCGGGCGCACGGTCAAAATATCCTGCTCCACGAGTTGTTTAAGCCGTTGGGTGAGCATATTTTTGGCGATACCGAGGTTTTTCTGGAACTCACCAAAACGTGTCAGGCCATTTAAAGCATCGCGCACGATAAGCAGCGACCACCAGTCGCCAATAATATCCAGCGAGCGGGCAACCGGACAGATACTGCCTTCCATACTTTTGCGTTTCATAAATCCTCCATTGGCAAACAGCCAGATAGTTTTATTATAAAACCTATTTTCTGGGCTGAGTAGTTTTTCCTTTCTTCATTGCCCATTTTGCGATCGGTTCATAAGGCGACTTGGGTTTTTTCTGCCAAAATGAATGCTGCGCTTTTGTGTAATAACATCTTGAGGATTAAGGGATGAATAAAAAAACGATAGCGGTTTTACTGGCAATGGCTTATTTCGCTCCTGCGTTGGCGCAAGCCGAAACTCCCCCGCAGGGTTACCAACTCCAGCAAGTGTTATTAATGAGCCGCCATAACTTGCGGGCACCGCTGGCGAATAATGGCAGCGTACTGGAGCAGTCCACCGCGCAATCCTGGCCGCAATGGGATGTTCCTGGCGGCCAGCTGACCACCAAAGGCGGCGTGCTGGAAGTGTATATGGGGCATTACATGCGCGAGTGGCTGGCGGAGCAGGAACTCGTGAAAAGCGGCGAATGCCCAACGCCACAAAGCGTCTACGCTTACGCTAACAGCTTGCAGCGTACCGTTGCTACTGCGCAGTTCTTTATCACGGGGGCGTTTCCTGGTTGTGATATTCCTGTCCATCATCAGGAAAAAATGGGCACCATGGACCCGACCTTTAATCCTGTCATTACCAATGATTCGCCGGAATTTAAACAAGCCGCCTTGCAGGCGATGGAAACCCAACGCGAGCACTACAAACTTAACGACAGCTATCAGCTTCTTGAGCAGATCGTCGGCTTCAAAGACTCTCCGGCTTGTAAAGAAAAACAGCAGTGCGATTTGACCGCCGAGAAAGATAAATTTAGCGCCAATGTGAAGGAAGAGCCGGGTGTGAGTGGCCCGCTAAAAGTGGGTAATTCACTAGTTGATGCCTTTACCCTGCAATATTACGAAGGCTTCCCGCTGGATAACGTTGCCTGGGGGCAAATTAAAACGGCTGAACAATGGCGAGTATTATCACAGCTGAAAAATGGCTATCAGGATACTTTGTTTACCTCACCACAAGTCGCGCGCAACGTGGCGGCACCGTTGATTAAATATATCGAGAAAGCCTTCACCGGTTCGGCGGCAAAAGGGCCAAAAATCACCTTGCTGGTGGGGCATGACTCTAATATTGCCTCCATGCTAACGGCACTGGATTTCAAACCTTATCAATTGCCTGGACAATATGAACGCACGCCTATTGGTGGGAAAATCATGTTCCAGCGTTGGCACGATGCCAACACCAATCGTGATTTGATGAAGGTGGAATACGTGTATCAAAGTAGCGAGCAATTACGCAAAGCCGAGGTGTTAAGCCTGCAACAACCGCCACAGCGTGTGACGCTGCAACTCAGTGGTTGCCCGACGGATGCGAATGGTTTTTGCCCGTGGGATAAATTTACTGAGGTGTTGGCGCAGAGTGTCAATCAGGTGAAATAGATCAGGGATAAACTCCCCCGCACTAGCGGGGGAATCTGGCTACACGTTCTTGCGCTCGATGGTTTGCTCGCCCCAAAACAGCGAGTCTTTATCTGTTCTTTCAAATGCCAGCGACAGCACCTCGTCGCTACCATTTTCCCAAATTTTCTCAGCCATTTTTTCGTCGTATTTTGCCACTTCGAAAATAGCCTCTGCTATTTCAGGAGATGTGTTTCTCAAACTGGCCCATTCACCTACATGATGAACTTTGGATTGTTGATTCTGCATGTTCTCCTCCATTAACCATTTAATTTAACTGCTAAACCTGCCACGTATTCGCCCTGGTAACGCGCAATCGACAGCTCTTCCTGGCTTGGCTGGCGCGAACCGTCAGCACCGGCAATCGTTGTGGCACCATATGGCGTACCGCCGCGAACCTGCGAAACATCAAACAATTCTTGCGCAGCGTAACCGATTGGGACAATCACCATCCCGTGATGCGCAAGAGTTGTCCATGTGGATGAAATGGTGTGTTCCTGGCCGCCGCCGGTGCCAGTCGAGCTAAATACGCTGGCAAGCTTGCCGTGCAGACCCCCTGATGCCCAAAGGCCGCCGGTCTGATCGAGGAAGGTGCGCATCTGGCCGGACATATTGCCAAAGCGGGTAGGGGTACCAAAAATGATAGCATCGTAATCGGCAAGCTCTTGTGGGGTGGCTTGCGGAGCATGTTGTGTTTTACCCCCAGCCTTTAAGAAAGCCTCTCCTGACATGGTTTCCGGGACGCGTTTTACCGTCACTTCCGCACCATCAACTTTCTGCGCACCCTCTGCCACTGCTTGTGCCATGGTTTCGATGTGTCCATACATTGAATAATAAAGCACCAGAACTTTAGCCATTTCGCATCACTCCTGTCTTGACGCAGCGTTTGCTGCACTGAATTAAAGATATGTGCTGTGGCAGGAACTGCAAACCGGAGTGCCAATTAGTTGATCTTTAACAATCTGCGATGCAAACGGGAGGAATGTCGCATTACGTCACATTTTCATATGGTGACTATTTCATTAAAAATAAGAATATCTTATGGATTGAGCGGCAAAAAAATCACCCATTCCGGCGATGACATGTTGCAAAATATTACGGTTAACTGGTGAATTACCCAGTCTGCACTAAGCTTATCCCCACGCGGCAGGTAATACGTTGTCCATTTGAAGCCGCGCGGTGAAAGATTACTCTTTGACTGAATGCAATATGATGACTTAACTATTTCACCAATCTGGAGGTTAGAAATGGCAAACCATCGTGGTGGTTCAGGTAATTTCGCTGAAGACCGTGAAAGAGCATCAGAAGCAGGTCGTAAAGGTGGCCAGCATAGTGGCGGGAACTTCAAGAATGACCCGCAACGCGCCTCAGAAGCAGGCCAAAAAGGGGGCAAAAATAGTCACGGCAAAGGCAGCAGCAAGTAAATCTGCCAGGCTTTCGCAATTCGCTAAGTTATCTGTTTTCCCTCTTAGATAGCTGATTGCCATCCCCACCGCCGGTTATGACCGGCGGTTTTTATTTTCTCACTCCCATTGCAGCACATAACGCCTGCACGCAAACTAGTGGCCTTCTTTGTCACGCTCGAATTTCCTGGTATTTCCATGTCTGCTTTATTGCGCCGTTACTCGCTTGCTATCAAACCTCAAGAAGCCATTTTGATCCTCATCACCATGTTCTGGGGTGGGACGTTTCTTGCGGTGCAATACGCCATGACGCTGAGTGGGCCGTTCTTCTTTGTCGGTCTACGCTTTGCCACCGCAGCGCTGGCAGTGGCGCTACTGTCGTTGAAAACGTTACGCGGACTGACCTGGCTTGAAGTGAAAGCTGGGGTGTTTATTGGTATTTCAATTGCTATCGGTTACAGCATGCAGACCTGGGGTCTGCAGAGCATACCCAGCAGCAAATCGGCCTTTATCACTGCGATGTATGTTCCGTTAGTGCCGGTGTTGCAATGGATTTGTCTGGGTAAAATGCCGGGAATGATGTCCTGGATTGGTGTTGGGCTTGCCTTTATCGGCCTGATTTTCCTCGCCGGGCCAGACGGCACATCGCTCACGCTGGGAGCCGGTGAAATCATCACGCTAATCAGCGCGCTGGCGATTGCCGCTGAAATTATCCTGATTAGCGCCTGGGCCGGTAAAGTCGACATAAAACGCGTAACTATTGTGCAGCTTGCCACTGCCTCCATTGTTGCGTTTGCCACCATGATCCCGGCGGGCGAAAGCGTGCCTGCCTTCACGCCTGGTCTGCTGGTGATTGCGTTAGGGCTGGGGATATTCAGCGCCATTATTCAGGTGACAATGAACTGGGCACAGCGCAGCGTTTCGCCGACTCGCGCCACGGTTATTTATACCGGCGAGCCAGTATGGGCGGGGATTTTTGGGCGCTTAGCCGGAGAGCGATTACCGGTGCTGGCGTTACTGGGCGGCGCGTTGATTGTGCTGGGCGTTCTGGTTAGTGAGCTGAAACTCAAGCGCAAGCTTCAGCGTAAGAAAGCGGCACCGCTGGCGGTGCCTGAGAATGAATGACAACGTCAGGAATCCTGAGGCAGTGCGGCGCTGTCGCTGACAATCTGTGGCCGGCGGCTCAAAATGGCATTAAGAATAATGGCGCCAAACGTCGCCGTCCCGATGCCACCTAACGTGAAGCCTCCCAGCGTTAAGGCAAAATCGCCCGCGCCTAAAACCAGTGTCACTGCCACCATAATCAAGTTGCCGTTCTGGCTTAAATCAACGTGATGCTGTACCCAAATTCTGGCACCCGCCACGGCAATCAAACCAAACACCACGATGGATGCCCCACCGATAACTGCTGCGGGAATGGTGTGAATCAACGCGCCAAACTTTGGCGAGAAACCCAGTAACATGGCGATGCCCGAGGCGGCGACAAACACCAGTGTTGAGTAGACTTTGGTCACCGCCATCACGCCGATATTCTCCGCGTAGGTGGTCACGCCGCTACCACCCACCGAACCTGAAAGCATAGTCGCCAGGCCATCGCCAACAAACGCTTTGCCAATATACGGGTCCATATTTTTCCCCGTCATTCCGGCGACGGCTTTTAAATGGCCGAGGTTTTCTGCGACCAAAATCACCGCCACGGGCGCAATCAACATCATCGCCTGCGCGTTAAATGTTGGTGTGGTGATTTGCGGTATGCCAAACCAGGCCGCACGACTGAGCAACGCAAAATCCACCGGTTTGCCGAAGCCAAAACCATTTGCCAGCACCGCGTAAATGACGCAAGCGAGGATCAAGCCAATCAGTATCAGCAGGCGCTGAATCATGCCGCGCGTAAACACCGCCACCAGGCCGATGCACAGCACGGTCATGACCGCCATCCAGCTATCAAAACTGCTGGCCGACACGCCGCGCACGGCAATTGGCGCCAGATTCAGGCCGATTGCCATCACTACTGCACCGGTCACCACTGGCGGCATTAACCGTTCAATCCAGCGTGTTCCGGCTTTCATCACCACAAAACCAATTAAGGTGTACACCAGTCCACAGGCGATAATACCGCCGAGTGCCACGCTCAAATGTGGGTTCAGCCCCTGGCCATTAAACCCGGTGACCGCAATTACCACGCCGACAAACGCGGCACTTGAACCTAAATAACTCGGCACCCGTCCACCGGTCACCAGGAAGAACAGTAGGGTACCGACGCCCGACATCAAAATCGACAAATTAGGATCAAGCCCCATTAACAGTGGCATTAACACCGTGGCACCAAACATCGCCACCGCGTGCTGCACGCCCATCACCAGCGTCTGGCCGAGCGGCAGAGTTTCATCGGGGGCTATGACACCGCCTTCCGTTACCGCAGATTTTTTATGCCATTTTGGAAACCAGGTATTCGCCATAAGTCTCTCCAGCAGAGTGTTGTTTCGGCTAACAGGCAGGCCGCATCAGTTGGTGGTAGCCACGGTCAAACCACACCAGGCCATGGGTATCGTCGTTACGTTCAAGAGCTACTAATTCGCAAAATAAAATGTCATGAGTGCCTACCCCCACCACCTGGCTGATGCGGCAGTCGAACGAGACAATGGCCCCTTCCAACTGCGGGCAGCCAGTGGCACCGTGGTGCCAGCGAGCAGCGGAGAAACGCTCGGTCATGGCCGTTTTGCCGCCAAATAAATTTGAGAGGGCTTCATGTCCGGCGGCTAATGTGTTGACGCACAACGCCTGGTTGCGGCTGAAAATGGGCCACACGGAGGCGCTACGGTTAAGACAAACCAGCAGCGTCGGCGGGTCGTCGGTAACGCTGCACACCGCCGAGGCGGTAAATCCGGCGCGTCCCGCCGGGCCATCGGTGGTGACGATATTCACCGCTGCCCCCAGGCAAGACATCGCATCGCGAAAGACTTGTTTTTCGACCATATTCACTCCTCAGGCCAGGCTACAGGCCGTGTCAAAGGCTAAACGTGGCAAGCGGGTATGGGCTTTTGCCGGGTCGCCATAACCGATGTTAATCAGCAAATTGCTTTTCCAGCCGTTCGCGCTAAAAAATTCCGCATCGACCTTTTCACGCTCAAAGCCAGACATCGGCCCGGTGTCTAAACCGAGCGCACGACAGGCGGCAATCAGGTACGCCGCCTGCATCGAGCTGTTACGAAAGGCGGTTTCTTCAGCCAGTTCCGGGCTTGAGGTAAACCACGCGCGAGCATCAGCGTAAGGGAACAGTGTGGGCAACTGCTCATAGAATGCCGGGTCCCACGCCACGATGGCGGTAACGGGTGCACTCATGGTTTTGTCGATATTGCCTGATGACAACGCCGGTTTCAGGCGGGCTTTGGCATCACTGCTGCGCACAAACAAAAAGCGCGCGGGCGAGCAGTTGGCGGACGTCGGGCCAAGCCGCAGCAGATGGTAAATTTCGCTAAGTTGGGTATCGCTCACCGGTTTATCGAGCCACGCGCTGTGGGTTCGTGCGCCAGTGAACAAGGTTTCCAGTGCTTCGGATGTGATGGCTTGAGTCATACAATTTCCTTATGCGAAGCGGATTCGGTGGTGAGCAGCGCGGCAAGTGCCGCAATCAGCATCGGGTTAAATTCACTGGCGGCGGTGACGTTGCAGGCATGCCCGCCCCACGGCAGGATTTCCAGCACGCTATGCGGCAGCGCATGATGCAACTGCTGCGAGCAATTCCACGGCACCAGCAAGTCGTCGCGGGAACAAATCACCAGCACTGGCTGACGGATGTTGGCGGCGGTGGTGTAAAAATCGGCGGTTTTTAACGCATTCAGGCGGCGGGTGAGGTTCTCTTGCCCCTGAAAATGTGCGTTGTGCAGGGCTTCTTCAGCTTCCAGTTGTGGTTGATGGGCGGCCATCCAGTCTGCCGGATAGAGAAACAGCGGTTGAGCCTGCAAATAGGCGGCGGGGCCGCTATCGCGCAGCAGCGTTTCACGCACTGCAAAACAGCGCCGCGTGTGGGCGTTGAGCTGCAACCAGCCGTTGATCACCGCCAGTGCATCAATGGCAGTCGGGTAATCCAGTGCCAGCTGCATGGCAACCAGCCCGCCCAATGCATGCCCGAGTACGCAGTAATGTTCGATGCCGTGATGCAACATGGCGCTGTGGATCTCCTGCGCCATATCCGCAAGCGAGTAATCAGCAGGTAGCGGTTGCTGATTGGCCCCCGTACCGCGCTGGTCATACACCACCAGTTGGTAGTGCTCGGCCAGTGCCGCACGTTGTGGCAGCCAGTAACTGCCGCTGCCTCCCAGCCCGGCAATCAGCAGTAATACAGGCGCGCCAGGGAAGGGCGCGCGAGCCAGTTCAATCTGCATAGGCTATTTCCCTACATGGGCGACGGTGGCGATTTCGACCAGTGCGTCCGGTTTGACCAGACCACACTGGATACAAAATCGTGCTGGTTTGTCGCCGGGGAAAAACTCGGCATACACTTCGTTGATGGCGGCGTAATTCGTCCAGTCAGTAATAAAAATCGAATTAAACGTCACGTCATCCATGGTGCCGCCAGCGGTTTCAATCACTGACTTAATGGTTTCCAGCACATGGCGGGTCTGGGCTTTGGCATCACCGACATACACCACATTATTCTGCTTATCGAACGGCAGGGTGCCGGAAACATACACCACACCATCAGCCAGCGTACCGGGTACAAACGGGGCGATAGGCGTGCTGGTTGCTGGGGGGATAATCACTGATTTCGGCATCGTTTTTCTCCTGTTCAGGCAATTCGGGCAAGGGATTGTGGCTGCAATGCCTGGCAAAATGTGCCTACGTCGCTGACCCATCCAAAGAACGTTTCGATATTGAATAATGCGGCCTGCTGCGCAAAAGCTGGCCCCGCCTGGTGGGTGGCATCGGCGAGTACCACACCAAAATATTCAAGGAAAAAGCCGTCGCGTAGCGTCGATTCCACGCAGACATTGGTGGCGATACCAGTAAAGACCAGGTGGCGAATGCCGCGTGAGCGCAGCAGGCTATCCAATGGCGTGTTAAAGAAACCGCTGTAACGAGGTTTGGGTAACACAATGTCGCCCGCCAGCGGCACCAGTTCATCCACCAGTTGGTAATCCCAGCTGCCTTTTGCCAGCAGTGTTCCCTGTAGTTCTGGTTGCTTACGCATGGTTTTCAGGGCGTTAGATTTATGGAAGTTAGGCGAGCCAGACCCGCCCGCTTCAACGTATTCGCTGTCCCAGCCGTTCTGGAACCAGACAATCAGCATGCCCGCCTGGCGCGCGGCGGCCACGGCGGTTTTGATATTTTCAATCACCGGTTGGGTAGCCGAAACATCAAATCCGGCTAAGTCGAGATAACCGCCTTTGCTGGCATAGGCGTTTTGCATATCGACGACGATCAGCGCGGTTTGTTCAACGCTGAAACTCATCGCTTCGGGGCGCGCCTCGAGCGTTATTTTCCTCATCACGCCACCTCACGCGTTGAAGGTGAAAGGTGAGCGCGCGACTGCATTAGCGGCTGGATTTTTTCACCAAACGCTTCGATGCCCACTAAAAAATCATCGAAAGTCAGTAAGACTCCTTCTGCGCCTGGTACGGTGGCCACTTCATCCAGCAGACGGGCAACGGTGGCGTAAGAACCCACTAAGGTGCCCATATTGATATTCACCGCCGAGGTGGGATCCGCCATCTGGCGCACGTTGGTGTCAGCACCAGAACGGGTGTCTTTCTGGCTTTGTTCGGTCAACCACGCCAGCGCTTCTTCGTCAGCCCCGGCTTTGTAGTGTTCCCACCTGGCGCGTGCGGCTTCGTCGGTTTCATCGGCAATAATCATAAACAGCACGTAGGAACCGACTTCGCGACCGGTTTTTTCGGCGGCTTCAACCATGCGTGCGGCGGTGGGGGCGAAAGCGGTCGGCGTATTGACACCTTTGCCAAAGCAGAAGTTGTAGTCAGCGTATTCGGCAGAGAACGCCATTCCGGCGTCACTTTGTCCGGCACAGATCATTTTTACCGCTTTGGCCGGGCGCGGGCTTAAACGGCAGTCATTCATAGTGAAGAACTCGCCTTTTAAATCGCTGTGTCCGGTTCCCCACAAATCACGCAGCACCGTAGCGTATTCGGCAAGGTAGTCGTAGCGACGTGCGAAGTATTCGTCACCCGGCCAGATCCCCATTTGCTCGTATTCCGGTTTTTGCCAGCCGGTCACCAGATTGACGCCAAAACGCCCTGGGGCAATGGAGTCAATGGTCGATGCCATTCGCGCCACAATGGCGGGGGGCAACGCCAGCGTGGCGGCGGTAGCATAGATTTGAATGCGTGAGGTGACGGCAGCAAGACCAGCCATCAGGCTGAACGACTCCAGGTTGTGATCCCAGAATTCTGTTTTGCCGCCAAAACCGCGCAGCTTGATCATTGAGAGGGCAAAGTCGAAATCGTAGTACTCCGCCTGTTGTACAATCGCTTTGTTCAGCTCAAAAGTGGGCATGTATTGCGGCGCGGTAGTGGATATTAACCAGCCGTTGTTACCGATAGGGACGAATACACCAATTTTCATCTCAGGCCTCTCATCACAGGTGGTATACCCATCATCCTTCAAGCCGCAGCGGCGTTGGCTGCAGACGCTAGCCCCAGTCACTAACTCAAGTAAGCTCCTGGGGACAATCGTCCTTGCCGCCTTGCTGCAACTCGAATGCTAATGGGTATTGATTTGTCATTTGTGTCTTTGCAAGCCGGATGCCAGGTTGGTAAATTGGTTTGTTATCATAATGTTGAATATAGGTTTCTATTTTTGATGCGTTAAAATCAGACTGTTTGGTCAAAATGAGTGCACAAAAAACAGGCGCCATTGCGCTTTCAGGGTGCAAATGACGTGCAAACTGATCGTTGTCGCAGGTAGGTTTTGTTATGCTGTCGGGCAAAACGGCATGGAGAGAGCGCATGGCACAAGGTGCGGCAGCAACGAAAGAGACCGGGCGGCGTGTTCGCGCAGTAGCGGCGAAAAAGCAGGCTATTCTGGCGGCAGGGCTGGAGTTTTTCTCACAATACGGCATTCACGGCACCAGTATTGAACAGGTGGCGGAACGAGCTGAAGTTTCTAAAACTAACCTTCTCTATTATTACCCCTCAAAAGAAGCGCTCTATGTTGCGGTGCTTAAACAGATTCTGGATATCTGGCTCGCCCCGTTGCGCGCCTTTCGTGAAGATTTACAGCCGCTGGTGGCGATCGGCGAATATATCCGTTTGAAGCTGGAAGTTTCCCGTGATTATCCGCAAGCCTCACGCTTGTTCTGCCTGGAAATGTTGCAAGGTGCGCCGTTGTTGAAAGCAGAGTTGAGCGGCGATTTGAAGTCGCTGGTCGATGATAAATCGGCGATCATTGCCGGTTGGGTAGAAAGCGGGAAACTGGCGGCGGTTGATCCACACCATCTGATTTTTATGCTGTGGGCGACGACGCAACACTACGCCGACTTTGCCAGCCAGGTTGAAGCGGTGGCAGGGAGCAATTTACAAGACGAAGAATTTTTCCGCCGCACGGTCGAGAACGTGCAGCGGATGATTATTGAAGGGATTCGGGTGCGTTAATTCGGGCTTGAATGGAAAACACAGCTGACATCACCTTCTTCGCATTGCAGCGTGCTTTTCAGCAGTTCAGTGCGCTCGCGGGTTTTGTCCGTCATACACTGGGCGTGCACCATTGGCGCGACAGATGCGCCATCAGCCCCTGAAGTTAAAAACGCGCAATCGGCATCGCGAAAAGCAATCCACGCATTTTGCGCTGCTTTTAACTGTGTTTTCTGGGTGTCGGTGGCGAGTTTCATCGCCTGCTGATAAGTGTGGTTGAGCAAATCATCCTGCTTCTTAAATTCTTTGCCATAACACTCATTCAGCCCGGCCTGAGATGTTTCGTTATCGCAACTGTCAGCCAGTACGTTAGCGCTCAGCAGCAATCCCGTAATCAGTAAACAAACGCGTTTCATCATCATTCCTCGAAGAAAAAGGCCTTTATAGGATGGATGGCGCTATCGCTTTTCCACCCTACAAGGCCATACAAATTATTCCCGAAAGCTTAGTGAAACCTTAGCCGATTGTCATCAGACTGGCATTACCACCGGCGGCTGCGGTGTTCACGCTCAGCGAACGCTCAACGTACAAACGTTCCAGCAACAGATTGGTTTCTCCGCGCGCAAAGCCTTGCACCGAAACAATCGCCCCATTGCGGGCCGCGACTTTTTCGCATAGCGCACGCAACTGGTCGGAATCACCGTGGTAAATCACCGCATCAAACAGCTGGCCGAGCAGGGCATCTTCTTTGGCAAAATCGATGTGCTTTTGCACCCGCGCAGGCAGGGCTTTTGCCAGTTCACGATGCAGCTTGTCATCGGCCCATAGTGCACGGCTACCAACACTAGTCACCGCCGCCAGTTGCACCAGCGCATCTTGCTCGTTATCGGCGATACACAATACGCGCTCACGTGGCATTAAGGCGTAGGTGTTGCGCTCACCGGTTGGCCCCGGCAATTGGCGCAGCGTGCCGCTTTGCGCAAGTTGCGCGAAACGTTCGCACACGGCTGGCAATTCACCTTTGTTGGCCGCCCATTGCGTCAGTACCTGATGGGATTCCTGCAAGCTGGCCTTCAGCGTGGTATCCACCGGCAATTCAGCATCCTGGCGATTAAACGTCGTTTGCAGCGCATTGTCCGGGCGGTTCGCCAGCAGGCGGTACAGATACAGCGGGCCACCGGCTTTCGGTCCAGTCCCCGATAAACCTTCGCCGCCGAATGGCTGCACGCCGACCACCGCACCGACCATATTGCGGTTCACATACATATTGCCGACATGCGCTGAACCGGTCACCTGAGCGATGGTTTCATCGATACGGGTATGCACGCCCAGCGTCAGGCCATATCCGGCAGCATTGATTTGCTTAATCAATGCTTCGAGGTTGCTGCGGTTGTAACGCACCACGTGCAACACCGGGCCAAACACTTCTTTTTGCATCTCGTCGAAGCTTTCCAGCTCAATCAATGTTGGCGCAACGAACGTACCGCTTTGCCACTCTTTCGCATCCACGTTGTTATCACGCACCGCCTGGAATACTTTGCGGCCTTTGCTGCGCAGCGTCTGGATATGCTGCTCGATATTCTCTTTCGCTTCGGCGTCGATAACCGGGCCGATGTCGGTCGTCAGGCGGCCTGGGTTGCCCATGCGGCATTCCGCCATCGCACCGCGCAGCATTTGCAGCGTGTGCTCGGCAACATCCTCCTGAATACACAACACGCGCAATGCAGAACAACGCTGTCCGGCGCTATCAAATGCCGAGGCCAGCACATCAACCACGACTTGCTCGGTGAGCGCCGAAGAATCGACGATCATCGCGTTGAGACCACCAGTTTCAGCAATCAGCGGTGTTGGGCGGCCTTGCGGGTCCAGACGGTCAGCAATGTTGCGTTGCAGCAGTGTCGCGACTTCGGTGGAACCGGTAAACATCACGCCACGTACACGAGGATCGCCTGTCAACTGTGCGCCAACCGTTTCACCACGGCCTGGCAGCAATTGCAGCACGCCCGCAGGCACACCAGCTTCCAGCAGAATGGCAACGCCTTGCGCAGCAATCAGAGGAGTTTGTTCAGCCGGTTTTGCCAGCACGCTGTTACCCGCGGCAAGGGCGGCAGCAATCTGGCCGCTAAAGATGGCCAGTGGGAAGTTCCATGGGCTGATACAGACCACCGGGCCGAGCGGACGGTGGGTTTCGTTATCGAAATCATCGCGCACCTGACCGGCGTAATAGTGCAGGAAATCCACCGCTTCGCGCACTTCAGCAATCGCGTTGCTGAAGGTTTTGCCAGCTTCGCGCACCAGAATGCCAATCAATTGCTGCATCTGGCCTTCCATCATCACGGCTGCACGTTCAAGAATCGCGGCGCGTTCTTGTGGCGGGGTGGCGAACCAGATTGGCGCGTTGTTCACCGCACTTTCCAGCGCCTGAGAAACTTCTTCTGGCGTGGCTTCGCGAGTGAAACCGACGATGTCAGTCGGCTCTGCCGGGTTCTTCACGGCCACCATGTCGCCCGCCGCAACGGCATGTTCTAACATTGGCAGCGCTTGCCACTTCTGGGCTGCGCTATTGAGCAGGGCAGAGGAGAGTGACGCCAGACGATGTTCGTTCGCCAGGTCCAGGCCGCTGGAGTTGGTGCGACCCGCGCCATACAACTCTTTTGGCGTGGCAATTTTTGGATGTGGCAAGCCAAGCTGACCTTCTTTTGCCGCGATAGCTTCGATAGCGGTTACCGGGTCGGCAACCAGTTCGTCGAGCGGCAAGGTGTTGTCGGCAATACGGTTAACAAACGAGGTGTTGGCACCGTTTTCTAACAGGCGGCGCACCAGGTAAGCCAGCAGCGTTTCATGGGTGCCGACCGGTGCATAAATGCGGCAAGGGCGGTTCAGTTTGCCATCGGCAACTTTGCCGACCACTTGATCATAAAGCGGTTCGCCCATGCCGTGCAGGCACTGGAATTCATATTGGCCTGGGTAATAGTTTTGCCCGGCCAGGTTGTAGATTGCCGCCAGGGTGTGCGCGTTGTGTGTGGCGAACTGCGGGTAAATCAGATTCGGCACTGCCAACAGCTTTTTGGCGCAGGCGAGGTAGGAAATATCGGTGTAAACCTTACGCGTATATACCGGATAGCCTTCCAGCCCGTCCATTTGTGCGCGTTTGATTTCGCTGTCCCAATATGCGCCTTTCACCAGGCGGATCATCAGGCGGCGACGGCTACGGGAAGCGAGGTCAACCAGGTAGTCAATGACAAACGGGCAGCGCTTTTGGTAGGCCTGAATGACGAAGCCGATGCCGTTCCAGCCTGCCAGTTCCGGTTCGAAACAGAGTTTTTCCAACAGGTCGAGGGAGATCTCCAGACGGTCGGCTTCTTCCGCATCGATGTTAATCCCCACGTCATACTGGCGAGCCAGCAGCGTCAGAGATTTCAGACGTGGGTATAACTCTTCCATCACGCGGTCATACTGCGCGCGGCTGTAGCGCGGATGCAGCGCAGAAAGTTTGATTGAGATGCCCGGGCCTTCATAAATGCCACGGCCATTAGAAGCTTTACCAATCGCGTGAATCGCTTGCTGGTAAGAAACCATGTAAGCCTGCGCATCGGCGGCGGTTAATGCCGCTTCGCCCAACATATCGTAGGAGTAGCGGAAACCTTTTTCTTCCAGTTTGCGGGCGTTGGCGAGCGCCTCGGCAATGGTTTCGCCGGTGACAAACTGCTCGCCCATTAAACGCATCGCCATGTCCACACCTTTACGGATCAGCGGTTCACCGCTTTTCCCGATGATGCGGTTCAGGGAGGTCGACAGACTGGCTTCATTGTGGGTGGACACCAGTTTGCCGGTAAACAGCAAACCCCAGGTGGCGGCGTTGACAAATAGCGACGGGCTACGGCCAATATGCGAATGCCAGTTGCCGTTGCTGATTTTGTCGCGAATTAACGCATCACGCGTGGCTTTATCCGGGATACGCAGCAACGCTTCGGCCAGACACATTAGCGCCACACCTTCTTGCGAGGAAAGCGAGAATTCTTGCAGCAAACCTTGTACCATGCCCGCCCGACCAGAGGCGCTCTTCTGATTGCGCAGTTTTTCGGCCAGTTGATAAGCCAGTTTATGAGTTTGTTCGGCGATAGCTTGCGGCAGGCGAGCCTGTTCCAGAATCATCGGCACCGCGTCGGTTTCTGGACGACGCCATGCGGCAGTAATGGCGGCACGGGTAACCGATTGCGGCAGAATTTGTTCAGCGAAATCGAGGAACGGTTGGTGCGCCTCGTCAACGTGCGGAGCGGCTTCATCACTTTCGTTTGCTGCACCCGCTAACAGGGCCGGCAGTTCTGGTAATTCGTCATTATTTTCGAGACGTTCCAGATAATTAAAAATCGCCTGTTTAATTAGCCAGTGCGGTGTGCGGTCAATACGTGATGCGGCTTCTTTGATGCGCTCGCGGGTTGCGTCGTCGAGTTTGACGCCCATGGTGGTGGCCATTAGTGCTCCTGTTTACCCGTTATTAATCGGGTGAGTACATATAGGGTTGATAAAAGTTATCCGGCAATATCTATCATGTTGCAACTTTGTGCAACCTTGTTAAATGTGAGCCAGATAGCAAGCTGAAAAAAGAGTGAATTGTTAAATAAGAAATAAGGAAGTTGTCTGGCTAATCATTTGCTGACAGGGCGAAATTACCGACATAGTTAACACTTTCCATAGGTGCAACCGTAAAAAGCGTGAGCGAGTGCAACCTCCTGCAAAAAGCTATTTTTTGTACGGTGAATTTATTGTGAATAGTGTGTTAAAACGCTTGCGAATAAAAATGACTATATCCCCGTGCTGCGTTCCGGCATGGATAAAAATTTGGAGATCTGCATGACCATGAGCACACCAATGCTGGTGACTTTCTTTATCTATATCTTTGGCATGATATTGATAGGGTTTATCGCCTGGCGTTCTACCAAGAATTTTGACGACTACATTCTGGGCGGTCGTAGCCTGGGAAGCGTGGTCACGGCGTTGTCAGCGGGCGCATCCGATATGAGCGGTTGGTTGTTGATGGGGCTGCCTGGCGCCATCTTCCTTTCTGGTATTTCAGAAAGCTGGATTGCCATCGGCCTGACGGTTGGCGCGTATATCAACTGGAAACTGGTCGCCGGACGTTTACGTGTTCACACCGAGGTGAACAACAACGCACTGACGCTGCCTGATTATTTCACCGGACGTTTTGAAGATAAAAGCCGCATCCTGCGTATTATCTCAGCGTTGGTTATCCTGCTGTTCTTCACTATCTATTGTGCATCTGGCATCGTGGCGGGGGCTCGTCTGTTCGAAAGCACCTTTGGCATGAGCTATGAAACCGCACTGTGGGCGGGTGCAGCGGCAACCATCATTTATACCTTCGTGGGCGGGTTCCTGGCAGTGAGCTGGACCGATACCGTGCAGGCTAGCCTGATGATTTTTGCGCTGATCCTGACACCGGTGATGGTGGTTATCGCAGTGGGCGGCTTTGACGATTCAATGGCGGTTATCAAGCAAAAAAGTATTGAAAACGTCGATATGCTCAAAGGCCTGAACTTTGTGGCGATTATCTCGCTGATGGGCTGGGGCCTGGGTTACTTCGGCCAGCCACATATTCTGGCGCGTTTCATGGCGGCAGATTCACATCACACCATCGTCAAAGCGCGTCGCATCAGTATGACGTGGATGGTGCTGTGCCTGGCGGGTGCGTGTGCGGTGGGCTTCTTCGGTATCGCTTACTTCAATAACAACCCGTCATTGGCAGGCTCTGTTAACCAGAACGGCGAGCGTGTGTTCATCGAGCTGGCGCAATTACTGTTTAACCCATGGATTGCAGGCATCTTGTTGTCAGCGATTTTAGCGGCGGTGATGTCTACGCTGAGCTGCCAGTTGTTGGTATGTTCCAGCGCCATTACTGAAGACTTGTATAAAGCCTTCTTCCGTAAAGATGCCGGGCAGAAAGAGCTGGTGTGGGTAGGGCGTTTCATGGTGCTACTGGTTGCTCTGATTGCCATCGCACTGGCGGCTAACCCTGAAAACCGCGTTCTTGGTCTGGTGAGTTACGCCTGGGCAGGCTTCGGTGCCGCGTTTGGCCCGGTTGTGCTGTTCTCGGTCATGTGGTCACGCATGACGCGCAATGGCGCGCTTGCGGGGATGATCATCGGTGCCTTGACCGTCATCGTCTGGAAACAGTTTGGCTGGTTGGGTCTGTACGAAATCATTCCTGGTTTCATCTTCGGCAGCATCGGTATTATGGTTGTTAGCCTACTTGGCAAAGCGCCAAGTACATCGATGCAAAAACGCTTTGCACAAGCGGATGAGATTTACCACACCGCTCCACCGTCAAAGTTACAGGTCGAGTAATTCTGCTGACAAACCTCTTCGTAGGTTGGATAAGCGCAGCGTCATCCGACACAACGCGCGCAAACGGTGGATGACGCTAACGCTTATCCACCCTACAAAACACGTTTATCACCCTTTGCCAGCAATCTGAAGGCCGCTAATAGCGGCCTTTTTTACAGCTATACACAAAAATTCAAATTCTCTGCTTGTGTTTATTTTTATGGTAATGATAATCACAATCGTTCTGGTTTTACTTTTCTTTACGTCTTTTGACCTGAGTTCACAGTTGGAGTATCAGGAATGTTCGTTCCGTTTCTCATTATGTTACGCGAAGGGCTGGAAGCCGCGTTGATTGTCAGTTTGATAGCCAGCTATCTGAAGCGCACACAACGCGGCCAGTGGATTGGCGTCATGTGGATTGGGGTGGTTGCAGCCGCAGCGCTTTGCTTAGGCTTAGGCATCTTCATCAACGAAACGACCGGCGAATTCCCGCAAAAAGAACAAGAGATGTTTGAAGGCATTGTCGCCGTCATCGCCGTATTCATCCTGACCTGGATGGTGTTCTGGATGCGCAAAGTATCGCGCAACGTCAAAGGGCAGCTGGAGCAGAAGGTCGATGAAGCGCTGCATAGCAAAGGCAGCCACGGCTGGGCGTTGATTATGATGGTGTTCTTCGCCGTCGCCCGCGAAGGGCTGGAATCGGTGTTCTTTCTGCTGGCGGCATTCCAGCAGGACGTCGGCATTATGCCGCCACTTGGTGCGATGCTCGGTCTTGGCACCGCCATCGTGCTGGGCTTCTTGCTTTATTGGGGCGGCATACGCCTGAATCTTGCCGTTTTCTTCAAATGGACCAGCTTGTTTATTTTACTGGTCGCCGCCGGTCTTGCTGCGGGTGCGGTTCGTGCATTCCATGAAGCCGGGCTTTGGAACCATTTCCAGGATATCGCTTTCGACCTGAGTAATGTTCTTTCAACGCATTCCCTGACCGGCACGCTGCTTGAGGGCATTTTTGGTTATCAGGAAGCGCCGAGCGTCAGCGAAGTGGCGATGTACTTTATTTACCTGATTCCCGCGCTGGTGCTGTTCTTCATTCCCCCACGTCTGGGTAGCCAGGCGACAAATAGCGTTCGTTAATAATATTGTGGCGAGAAATCGCCTCTTAGTTACAACATACTGATGTTTTAAAGGGATTGGCCATGACTACACATTTTCGTCGAAAAGCCCTGCATGCTGCGTTGTTTGCGCTTGCCTCTTCAGCCTTTGCGGTGCAAGCCGCCGATGTTCCTCAGGTAAAAGTCACCGTTACTGATAAACAGTGCGAACCGATGAACATTACGGTTAACGCCGGTAAAACCCAGTTCATTATTCAGAACAACAGCCAGAAAGCGCTGGAGTGGGAAATCCTCAAAGGGGTGATGGTAGTCGAAGAGCGTGAGAACATCGCGCCGGGCTTCTCTCAGAAAATGACGGCCAACCTGCAAGCCGGTGAGTACGACATGACTTGCGGCCTGCTCAGCAACCCGAAAGGCAAACTTATTGTTAAAGCTGCTGGCGACCAGGCCGCACCGAAAAACGACCTGATGGCGTTATCCGGCCCGATTACCGAATATAAAACCTACGTCACTGCGCAAGTGGCCGAGCTGGTTAAAGGTACCAAAGCCTTTACTGACGCAGTGAAAGCCGGTGACATAGAAAAAGCTAAATCCTTGTATGCACCAACCCGTCAGTATTACGAACGTATCGAACCGATTGCCGAACTGTTCTCCGATCTGGACGGCAGCATCGATGCCCGTGAAGACGATTATGAGCAGAAAGCTAACGACCCGAAATTCACCGGTTTCCACCGTCTGGAAAAAGCACTGTTTGGTGATAACTCCACCAAAGGCATGGAAAAATATGCCGATCAGCTCAATAGCGACGTGCTGGATCTGCAAACCCGCATTTCTGAACTGGCCTTCCCACCAGGTAAAGTGGTTGGTGGTGCAGCGGGCCTGATTGAAGAAGTCGCTGCCAGCAAAATCAGTGGAGAAGAAGACCGTTACAGCCACACTGATCTGTGGGATTTCCAGGCTAACGTCGATGGTGCACAGAAAATCGTCAACTTGCTGCGTCCTTTACTGGTGAAAGATAACGCACCGTTGCTGGCGAAAGTGGATGCCAACTTCAAGAAAGTTGACACTATCCTGGCGAAATATCGCACCAAAGACGGTTTTGAGACTTACGACAAGTTGACCGACGCTGACCGTAATGCACTGAAAGGGCCGGTCACGGCGCTGGCTGAAGATTTGTCACAACTGCGTGGCGTACTGGGTCTGGATTAAGTTTTATGGATGAAAATAGCAAACACGGCGGCCACCTTCCGGCGCGCCGTCGGTTACTGAAAGGTTTGGGCGCGCTTGGTGGCGCCCTTGCCGTTGCGGGTGGTTGCCCTGTGGCACATGCGGCAAAACCGGAAACTTCTCCCGGCACGCTGCCGCCTGATGCGCGCATGGAAAAACAACCGTTCTACGGAGTGCATCAGGCAGGCGTGCTGACGCCACAGCAAGCGGCGATGATGCTGGTGGCTTTTGATGTGCTGGCAAGTGATAAAGCTGAGCTTGAACGTTTGTTCAAATTGCTGTCTGCGCGTTTCGATTTCCTGACCACTGGCGGCCCGGCACCGGACACCCCGAATCCGCGGATGCCACCCATGGACTCCGGGATCCTCGGTGCCGAAATTTACCCTGACAACCTGACTTTCACGTTGTCGGCGGGGACGTCACTGTTTGATGAACGCTTTGGCCTGAAAGGGCTGAAGCCAACAAAACTGCAAAAAATGGAACGCTTTGCTAACGACTCGCTGGACGCCAGCTTGTGTCATGGTGATTTGCTTATCCAGATTTGCGCGAATACCGCAGATACGGTTATCCACGCATTGCGCGACATCATCAAGCACACGCCAGATTTGCTCAGCGTGCGCTGGAAGCGTGAAGGGTTTATCTCCAGTCACGCCGCGCGTAGCCGCGGTAAAGAAACGCCGATCAACTTGCTGGGATTTAAAGATGGAACCGCCAATCCAGACAGCGGCAATAAACCGCTGATGGATGAAGTTGTTTGGGTGACGGGCAACCAGCAGGAACCAGCATGGGCGGTGGGCGGCAGCTATCAGGCGGTACGCATCATTCAGTTCCATGTTGAGTTCTGGGACAGAACGCCGCTTAAAGAGCAGCAAACTATTTTTGGTCGCGATAAACACAGTGGTGCACCGCTCGGTATGAAAAACGAGCATGACGAGCCTGACTATGCCGCCGACCCTGACGGTAACGTGATTGCGCTGGATGCACATATTCGTCTGGCAAATCCGCGCACCAAAGAAACCCAATCAAACCTGATGATGCGTCGCGGTTACAGTTATTCGTTGGGCGTTTCCAAATCAGGCCAGCTGGATATGGGATTGTTGTTTGTCTGCTTCCAGCACGACCTTGAGAAAGGTTTTCTGGCGGTGCAACAACGTCTGAATGGCGAGGCGCTGGAGGAGTATGTGAAGCCGATTGGCGGCGGTTACTTCTTTGTTTTGCCTGGCGTTAAGGATAGTCAGCATTATTTAGGGCAGGGGTTGTTGGAGGCATAGTTTGGTGATGTTGAAACCACCCTCATCCTAACCTTCTCCCTGAGGGAGAAGGGACTGTCTGGTGCATTCCCTCTCGGGGGCTGTCTCTTATACACAACTCGCCCTGGTAATCTTGTCAGGGCGAAATCTGTTAGCCCCGCAGGTTTTCCGTTCCCCCGTGCGTTCAGTTATCTCTTTAATTCCCGCAAACGGTGAACGTATCAAGGGGTTAACGCCAACCCCTTGATAATCCAGGCGCCCGGCAAATCAATCGCCGCTAAAGCGGTAAACACCGTTTTTCACCCAACATTCGGGGTCGTTCGCGATTCGTTCCCGACGATCGCTCTCTCACGTGGTTCCCGACCACGTGACCCCAACTGAAGGGTAAAAAACGGTGCGATTGAAGCCGGGGACAAGGTCAAAACCGCTCTGGCTTTTGACTTTGAATTTCGGGTCCGGCTTAAATCGCCTCCATTTTGACTCCAGGTGGCAGGGTCCAGCCGTCGGGAACGGCTGGAGGGCGCGATCGTCCGACAAAAATGTCAGGAACATTTTTGAACAACGCTTGCGTTGGCCACGAAGTGGTTCGGCACACGGATGTGCCGAATAAACGAATCGCAACCGACCCTGACACGGAGGCAAAATGGAGGTTTACCGCTTGCGGCGATTTATTTGCCGGGAGTCCGGGTTCTTAGGGGGGCGACGGTGGCCACCCTAAGACGTTCACCGGTTCCGTGGCGACATAAATACTCTGTCGCCTGGTGAACGGAACCTTCTCCGAATTGGCAGGAACTGCCCCTCAAAGTTATTTCCTATGACTATGCGGCTGATATAAAAGTGTAATATTTCTGTGGCATAAATTGACTCAGCGCATGACGAAACGCTAATGTTGAATTAAAGTAAAATAAGTGTTGCATTTAAGATAAAATTTGATGTACTTAAAGCACGAGCGGTAGTTCCCGGCTGTGAATTTTAATCACAATGGAGACAGCGCATGGTAGGGTCCTGTACTGGACGATTAACGAGACATCTTACCCGCACCATCCAGCGCGGAGGCTTCTCCTCCGGCTTCGCTGTCTTCACCGCTAAAAACCCAAACTCCTTAACAACTCAAAGTGTCAACGATGCGCTAAGCGGCGTATTTCGTCTAACTGGTGCATCCTCTCAACCGGCAGTTCATGGCTTAAAAGGAAGCCAAACCTCATCCGTTAGTAAGCATAATCGCGTGACTGAAAGTGACGCGGGAAATGAAACCAACTGTAAGGTGCCATCCATGGGAAGACAGAAAGCAGTGATCAAAGCTCGTCGTGAAGCAAAACGTGTGCTGAGACGGGATTCGCGTAGCCACAAACAACGCGAAGAGGAATCGGTCACATCGCTTGTGCAGATGAGCGGCGTTGAATCTATCGGCATGGCCAGGGATTGCCGTGATAATTCACCAATAGCGGCGCGAAATGAGGCTCAACAGCACTATCTTAATGCCATCGAGAAAAAACAGCTGATATTCGCCACCGGCGAAGCGGGATGCGGCAAGACGTATATCAGTGCGGCAAAAGCCGCTGAGGCCCTGATACATAAGGATGTCGACAGGATTATTGTTACCCGCCCGGTCCTGCAAGCTGACGAAGATCTCGGCTTCTTACCCGGGGATATTTCGGAAAAATTCGCCCCTTATTTCCGCCCGGTGTATGACATCCTGGTGCGACGTTTAGGGTCGTCTTTCATGCAGTACTGTCTGCGTCCCGAAATCGGTAAAGTAGAAATCGCGCCGTTCGCCTATATGCGCGGACGTACCTTCGAAAATGCGGTGGTTATTCTGGATGAGGCGCAGAACGTCACCGCAGCGCAAATGAAGATGTTCTTAACGCGCCTTGGGGAAAACGTGACGGTGATCGTCAATGGCGATATCACGCAATGTGATTTACCACGTGGTGTTCAGTCCGGCCTGAGTGATGCGTTGGCACGTTTTGAAGAAGATGAAATGATCGGTGTCGTCCGATTTGGCAAACAAGATTGTGTGCGCTCAGCCCTTTGCCAGCGCACGTTGAATGCCTACGACTGATTTCTGGTGTGATAGATTCGTAAAGCCCAAACTCTGTTTGGGCTTTTTTCTTTGCGCGAATTATTTGCCCAAAATGTGAAGGGTATCAAAATGGATGGTCAAGGAGAGACAATTATAGGCTCCTCAAAATTATTCCCCGCCAGAATGTTGCCGTATACTCCTTACAACCAGACACAATCAGAACTTACCAATGATGATTTGCTTTTGCAGGTGTGGGGTGTGCTGATATCCGACATGCAGGCCATTGCAACGTGAGGAAACTATTATGACTAAAAAACGTATCTACCTATTTTGTTCTGCTGGAATGTCCACTTCATTACTGGTATCAAAAATGAAGGCGCAGGCAGAGAAGTACGAAGTACCCGTTGTTATTGAAGCCTGGCCTGAAACTCTGGCGGCGGAAAAAGGCAAGGATGCAGATTTGGTATTACTTGGACCACAAATCGCTTATATGCTTCCAGAAATTCAAAAAGTATTACCTGGTAAAACTGTCGAAGTTATTGATTCGGCAATGTACGGCAAAATTGATGGATTAGGCGTGCTGAAAGCAGCCGTCGCATCAATCAAGAAAGCAGCAGCTAATAGTTAATTTTTTACCTTTTGTTTTATTTTTCCGTCAAAGAACGACCTTACACAACCTGGCCGCAAGAAACTTGCGGCAATAAAGGAAATTCCAAATGAGTAAAGTCATTGATTCACTTGAAAAGATATTGCTTCCTTTCGCAGTGAAAATTGGGAAGCAACCGCACGTCAACGCAATTAAAAATGGTTTCATCAAATTAATGCCATTGACCCTTGCCGGGGCCATGTTTGTATTAATCAATAACGTGTTTCTGAGTTTTGGTGCCGGTTCCTTTTTCTATTCCTTAGGTATTCGTTTAGACCCCTCGACCATTGAAACCCTTAATGGGTTAAAAGCCATTGGCGGCAACGTATATAACGGTACGTTAGGTATTATGTCGCTAATGGCTCCTTTTTTCATTGGTATGGCACTTGCTGAAGAACGTAAAGTTGATCCACTTGCAGCCGGTTTATTATCCGTAGCGGCATTTATGACTGTGACTCCATATAGCGTAGGCGAAGCTTATGCGGTAGGGGCTAACTGGTTAGGTGGTCAGAATATTATTTCCGGTATTGTTATTGGCCTGGTCGTCGCGGAGCTATTTACTTTTGTTATCCGCCGCAATTGGGTTATTACTTTGCCTGATAGCGTACCGACTTCGGTATCGAGGTCATTCTCAGCATTAATTCCAGGTTTCCTGATCCTGTCTATTTTCGGGATTATTTCCTGGCTGCTGGCGAATCACGGTAGCAACTTCCACCAGATCATTATGGATTCCATCTCTACGCCGCTGGCGTCGATGGGTGCGGTAGTGGGCTGGGCGTACGTTATCTTCAACTCCCTGCTGTGGTTCTTCGGTGTGCATGGTTCACTGGCGCTGACCGCGCTGGACAACGGAATCATGACTCCGTGGGCTCTGGAAAACATCGCTCTCTACAACCAGTACGGTTCTGTACAGGCTGCGATTGATGCAGGCAAACAGTTCCACTTCTGGGCGAAACCAATGCTCGACTCCTACATCCTGTTGGGTGGTTCTGGTGCGACACTGGGTCTGATTATCGCCATCTTCATGGTTTCGCGCCGTGCAGATCACCGTCAGGTAGCGAAACTGGCACTGCCATCAGGCATCTTCCAGATTAACGAACCTATTCTGTTCGGTCTGCCAATCATCATGAACCCGGTTATGTTTATCCCGTTTGTCCTGGTTCAGCCGATTCTGGCAGCAATTACACTTGCGGCTTACTCACTGGGAATCATTCCACCGGTCACTAACCTGGCTCCGTGGACCATGCCTACCGGTTTGGGTGCCTTCTTCAACAGTAACGGTAGTATCGCAGCACTGTTAGTGGCTCTGTTTAACCTGGGTGTCGCGACATGTGTCTACATGCCATTCGTTATCCTGTCGAACAAAGCGCAGGCGGTGATTGAAGAAGAAGAAAGCGAAGAAGATATTGCTAACGCACTGAAATTCTAATCTTAAATTCTGAATAGTTTTGGTTGGGGATGGCCCCTGCGTCCCCAACCACTTTAAAAGTACCGGGAGAGATTTTGATGTTTAACTTAGATAACGCAGTAGATAACGAAGTCGATACTAACGATCTTGAAGAAGTGGTGATGGGCTTAATCATCAATTCCGGTCAGGCGCGAAGCCTGGCGTATGCAGCACTGAAAATCGCTAAAACGGGTGATTTCGAAAAAGCCTGGGAGTTGATGGGGCAGTCTCGTGAAGCACTGAACGAAGCCCACCTGGTGCAAACCAAACTGATTGAAGGTGACCAGGGTGAAGGCAAAACCAAAGTGAGTCTTGTACTGGTTCATGCGCAGGACCACCTGATGACCTCGATGCTGGCACGTGAGTTGGTGACAGAACTTATTGAGCTTCACGAAAAAATAAAATAAGTTGGAGTCCCTTATGCAGCCACCGGTAATCAGTATGGAAATCAACACGGCACGTGAGAGCCAACTTTTTGATGGTCAACATTTCCACATGTTCATCCACAACAAAGTTGAAAGTGTCTCCGGGCTGCACCAGCATGATTACTACGAATTTACGGTAGTGCTGACAGGGCGTTATTACCAGGAAATCAACGGTAAACGCGTGCTGCTGGAAAGAGGAAGTTTTGTTTTTATTCCACTCGGTTCTTACCATCAAAGCTTTTATGATTTTGGTGCGACGCGAATCCTGAATGTCGGTATCAGCAAAGCTTTTTTTGAACAGCACTATTTACCGTTATTTCCAGCTTATTTTATTGCCTCACAGGTTTATCAGATTAAGAATGAATTTCTGACTTATATCGAATCTGTTACGGCATCATTAAACTTCCGACAAGGTGAGTTTAATGAGTTTCTGGAAATGGTGACGTTTTATATTGTTAATCGTCTGCGCCATCACAAAGAATCAGAGTCAGGGGGGGATATTCCTGTCTGGCTGAAAAACACTGTCGAGCAGATGCACGGTAAGTCAATGTTTGGTGATAAAGCACTAGTTAATATGGTGGAGTTGGCCGGTAAGTCGCAAGAATATCTAACCCGTGCCACGCAACGCCATTACGGCAAAACGCCGATGCAGATCATCAATGAGATAAGAATTAATTTTGCCAAGAAGCAACTGGAGATTACCAACTATTCCGTCACCGATATTGCTTTCGAGTCAGGTTATAGTAGTGCCAGTATGTTTATCAAAAACTTTAAAAAGTTAACGTCGTTTACACCTCAGCATTATCGGAAGCAGTTATACAGCATTAAGTGATTATATTAATAACCTGTGAATGTATTAGTGAGGGTTGATAACTATATCCAATATGACAATCGTCGGATATAACCCTCAATAATACATCTATATCGCTGTCTTAATTTACAGTGCAATAAACTTGTACCGGAGTCCTCATGAGTAAAAAATTGAAAGTCGTTACAATCGGTGGTGGTAGCAGCTATACCCCTGAATTACTCGAAGGTTTTATTAAACGTTACGAAGAATTGCCGATTACTGAATTATGGCTGGTCGATGTTGAAGCTGGTAAAGAGAAACAAGATATTATCTTTGATCTTTGCTTGCGTATGATTGAACGCGCTGCTGTGCCGATTGCGCTGTATAAAACGCTCGACCGCCGTGAAGCGCTAGTAGACGCCGACTTTGTCACTACCCAATTGCGTGTTGGCCAATTGAAAGCCCGTGAACTGGATGAGCGCATCCCGCTAAGTTATGGCTATTTGGGCCAGGAAACTAACGGTGCCGGTGGTCTGTTTAAAGGCCTGCGTACTATTCCGGTCATTTTCGACATCATTAATGATGTGAAAGAAATTTGTCCGGATGCCTGGGTGATTAACTTCACCAACCCAGCCGGTATGGTGACTGAAGCGGTTTATCGCCACACAGATTTCAAGAAATTCATTGGCGTGTGTAACATTCCGGTGGGCATGAAGATGTTCATTAAAGATGTGTTAAAACTCGCGCCAACCGATGAATTGAATATCGACTTGTTCGGTCTGAACCACATGGTGTTCATCAAAGATGTCATCGTTAATGGCACTTCTCGCTTTGATGAACTGCTTGATGGTGTGGCGTCAGGTACGCTTACCGCAGGTTCGGTGAAAAATATCTTTGATCTGCCATTCAGTGAAGGTCTGATTCGTTCTCTGCGTCTGCTTCCGTGCTCTTATTTGCTCTACTACTTCAAGCAAAAAGAGATGCTGGCTATCGAAATGGGCGAGTTCTATAAAGGCGGGGCACGCGCTACTGTCGTCCAGAAAGTCGAGAAACAACTGTTCGAACTGTACAAAGATCCGGCTCTGAATGTGAAGCCAAAAGAGCTGGAATTGCGCGGTGGGGCTTACTACTCTGACGCCGCTTGCGAAGTGATTAGCGACATTTACAACGACAAGCAAAGTGAGCATTACGTCAACGTACTGCATCACGGCCATGTTGATAATATTCCGGCTGACTGGGCGGTAGAAATGACCTGTACTATCGGTCGCGATGGCGCAACACCCACTCCACGCATCACGCATTTTGATGAGAAAGTGCTGGGTCTGATTTACACCATCAAAGGCTTTGAAGTCGCAGCAAGCGAAGCGGCACTTAGCGGTAACTTTAACGACGTGCTGCTGGCACTGAATTTAAGCCCGCTTATCCACTCAGATAAAGACGCAGAGAAAATTGCCCGCGATCTGTTGCTTGCGCACGAAGCAAATCTGCCAAACTTTGCGCAGGCAATTGCTGCACTTAAATAACCGGAGGCCTTCCCTGAATGGGGAAGGCAGCTTACCGAGGCGACAATGGATAAGTTATTAATTGTTAACGCGGACGATTTTGGGCTGTGTAAAGCGCAAAATTACGGAATTATCGATGCTTTCACCAATGGCGTGGTGACGTCGACCACCGCGATGGTTAACGGCCAGGGGATTGAACACGCCGTTGCGCTAAGCGCAAAACATCCTGGTCTGGCGATTGGTATGCACTTTGTGCTGACTTTAGGCCGTCCGCTGTCTGCCATGCCGGGGCTGGTGGATGAGAAGGGTGAATTGGGCAAATGGATTTGGCAACGCGCTGAGGAAGGCACATTGCCTCTGGCGGAAATTGAACATGAACTGGCTTGCCAGTTTGCGAAATTCGTCGAGTTATTTGGCCGCGAACCTGCGCATATCGATAGCCATCATCATGTGCATATGATTCCGCAAATCTACCCAATTGTTGAAGCATTCGCGAAGGCGAAAGGCATTCCGCTGCGCTTTGACTATGATGCCGCTAAAGCCGATGGGCTGGAGCCGCTGGGTGTAAAAACCACTCAGGGCTTTGACAGTGGTTTTTATGGTGACTCGATATCCGAAATGCTATTTCTCGACACCCTCGATCGGGCTATGGCGCGCGGTGAGCTGTCGCTTGAAGTGATGTGCCACCCTTCATTTATCGATAACACTATTCTGGCCAGCAAATATTGCTACCCACGTCTGGCTGAACTGGATGTATTAACTTCTGCTTCACTTAAATATGCGATAGCGGAACGCGGCTATCGGTTAGGGTCGTTCAAGGATTTGTAAGACTTTCTGTTGTTGGATGACGCTACGCTTATCTACCCTACAAAACGTAGGTTGGATAAGCGTAGCGTCATCCAACAGTTATCACCTTTTTATCACCCATTCAGGCAGATTTTCTCAGCATCACCAACAGGTTGTCGGCGATTTCTGGGGCTTGTTCATTGAGATTAAGATTCTCCGGTCGCATCAGCCAGTTTTTGACAATACCACTGAGATAACCGTGAATAATGGTAATCATGAGTTCTATATTGGTATTAACAGGAATTAACCCTTTTGATATACAATTGCGCAATAACTTTTTCATTCTTTCCCGATTAAACCAAATACGCTCCCTTATTTCCCGCTCGGAATACATCTCCCCATTAAATTCGCACGAATGGTAAAGAATTTGTAGTAACTCACGCTGGCGATGATCGGTTGAAATGAATTTTAATGTTTCAATGATGATTTCACGGAATAATTGTAAATCGTTGTCATGAGTTTGTGTTTTGAGTTTACGTCTTATTTCCAGTGCAAAACTGGATTGAAGATTCCAGATTTCATTAAACAGTGACACTTTGCTGTCAAAGTGCCAGTAAATCGCGCCACGCGTCATGCCAGCCGCATCAGCAATGTCTGCCAGTGTTGTTGTCGAAACGCCTTTTTTAGCAAATAGTGTGATCGCGACATCAATTAAATGTTGACGTGTTTTTAACGCTTCTGATTTTGTTTTTCTTGCCATGATAAATTAACTCTTTGTGGATATTAGTTACAAGAATTAACATGTTTAACGATTTGTTTTTCTATTAGTAGAGATTCAGGTAAAAAGCGAAATTATTGTGTGCTTTAATTTTTTCGAAGTCCAGTCCAGGAATATAAGTTTATACATACACGCATGAATCATTAATCTTAATAGCCTCTGTTAAGCTTCCGGTCACTATATCCGTCACAGAATTAGACCTTTAACAGAGAACTCTTCACATGGCGAAGTTTTTTATCGAGCGCCCCATATTTGCCTGGGTGTTGGCGATCATTTTGATGCTGGCTGGCGTGCTGTCCATCATTAATTTGCCAGTGGCGCAGTACCCGACAATCGCCCCTCCAGCTGTTGCCATTAATGCAACCTATCCGGGGGCGGACGCCAGTACCGTTCAGGATACAGTGACCCAGGTTATCGAACAGAACATGAACGGCCTGGATAACCTGATGTACATGTCCTCAACCAGCGATGCCTCGGGTAGCGTGACGGTGAGCCTGACCTTTAAGTCAGGTACCGATCCGGATATCGCTCAGGTACAGGTACAAAATAAACTTCAGCTCGCCATGCCTTTGTTGCCACAGGAAGTCCAGCAACAGGGGATCAGTGTTAAAAAATCCTCCAGCAGTTTCCTGATGGTGGCTGGGTTTATCTCACAAGATGGCAGCATGAGTCAGGACGATATTGCCGACTATATTTCTTCTAATATCAAAGACCCGATCAGCCGTACCGCAGGGGTTGGCGATGTGCAGCTTTTTGGTGCGCAGTATGCGATGCGGATCTGGCTCGATCCTAATCAGTTGAATAAATACCAGTTAACCACGCTAGATGTGATTAACCAGATTAGAACTCAGAATGCACAGGTTGCTGCCGGGCAACTTGGCGGAACGCCCGCCATTGCAGACCAACAACTCAATGCTTCTATTATTGCCCAAACCCGTCTGCGCGATCCGGAACAGTTTGGCCACATTTTACTTAAAGTGCAGCCGAATGGTGCCAGGGTTGAACTGCACGATGTCGGGCGGATTGAACTAGGCGGCGAAAACTATAACGTGATCGCCCGCTACAATGGCAAACCTGCCGCCGGTCTGGGGATTAAATTAGCCACTGGCGCTAACGCGCTGGATACCGCCAAAGCGGTGCAGACGCAAATGGCTAAACTTCAAAGTTACTTCCCACACGGTTTGAACGTTGTCTATACCTACGACACCACGCCATTCGTCAAAATCTCCATTCGCGAAGTGTTCAAAACTCTGCTCGAAGCTATCTTGCTGGTGTTCCTGGTAATGTATCTGTTTTTACAGAACTTCCGCGCCACGCTTATCCCGACTATTGCCGTGCCGGTGGTGTTGCTGGGGACCTTTTCCATTCTGGCCGCGTTTGGTTATTCGATAAACACACTGACGATGTTCGGCATGGTGCTGGCGATAGGCTTGTTGGTGGATGATGCCATTGTGGTGGTAGAAAACGTCGAACGCGTGATGGTGGAAGAGGGGCTTTCACCGAAAGAAGCGACACAAAAATCAATGGGGCAAATACAGGGCGCGCTGGTGGGGATTGCCATGGTGCTGTCGGCAGTATTTATCCCAATGGCCTTTTTCGGCGGCTCTACAGGTGTTATCTATCGCCAGTTCTCAATAACAATTGTCTCGGCGATGGCGCTTTCGGTTTTAGTCGCGTTAATTCTGACACCGGCCCTGTGTGCCACCTTGCTCAAACCGGTTGCTAAAGGCAGTCATGGTAAAACCACTGGGTTCTTCGGCTGGTTTAACGCTCGCTTTGAACAAAGCACCAATCATTATACCGACAGCGTAAAGCTGATCTTGCGCCGCACCGGGCGCTACATGCTGCTTTATGTCCTGATTGTAGTCGGAATGGCGGTATTGTTCATGCGCTTACCTACGTCATTTTTACCCGAAGAAGACCAGGGGGTGTTCCTGACTATGGTGACGTTGCCTGCCGGGGCAACACAAGCCAGAACCGAAAAAATCATGGATCAGATAACCCAATACTATCTGACCAAAGAATCCGCAAACGTTGATTCGGTATTTACCGTTAACGGCTTTAGTTTCAGCGGTAAAGGTCAGAACAATGGTCTGGCTTTTGTGCGCCTGAAAGACTGGGATAAACGCCCTGGCAAAGAGAATGAAGTGGGGGCGATTGTCGGGCGTGCCACTCGTGAATTTAGCAAAATCCACGATGGCATGGTTTTCGCCTTCAACCTACCTGCGATTACCGAGCTGGGAACCGCCACCGGTTTTGACTTTGAGTTAATCGACCAGGCGAGCCTTGGGCATAAAGCGCTGACCGAGGCGCGAAACCAGTTGCTGGCATCTATCGCAAAACGTCCGGATATGCTGGTTCGTATTCGCCCGAACGGGCTGGAAGATACCCCGCAATTTAAGCTGGAAGTCGATCAGGAGAAAGCCCAGTCGCTGGGCGTGAGCATTTCCGATATTAACCAGACGATCGCTACCGGCCTCGGCAGTACCTACGTTAATGACTTTATTGATAGCGGGCGAGTGAAGAAAGTTTACCTGCAAGGGCGTGCGGAGAACCGCATGTTACCGCAGGACATTAACAGTTGGTTCGTGCGTGGGAGCAGTGGGCAAATGGTGCCATTCTCTTCATTTGCCAGCGCGCACTGGATTTATGGTTCTCCACGCCTCGAACGTTACAACGGTCTGCCTTCTATGGAAATTCTCGGTGAAGCCACACCGGGTAAAAGTACTGGTGAAGCGATGCTGCTAATGGAAGATCTTGCGGCGAAACTCCCCACTGGAATCGGTTTTGACTGGACGGGAATGTCTTATCAAGAACGTCTATCTGGCAACCAGGCTCCGGCGTTGTACGCCATCTCATTATTAGTCGTCTTCTTGTGCCTCGCTGCACTCTATGAAAGCTGGTCGATCCCCTTCTCAGTCATGCTGGTTGTACCGCTTGGTGTGGTCGGTGCACTGCTGGCCGCCGCGCTGCGTGGTTTGAACAATGACGTCTACTTCCAGGTTGGGTTACTGACCACTATCGGGCTGTCGGCGAAGAACGCGATTCTTATCGTCGAGTTTGCCAAAGACCTGATGGACAAAGAAGGCAAAGGGTTAATTGAAGCCACGCTCGATGCGGTACGCATGCGCCTGCGCCCCATTCTGATGACTTCGCTGGCCTTTATGCTGGGCGTGATGCCGCTGGTTATCAGCGATGGCGCGGGAAGTGGTGCGCAAAATGCCGTGGGCACTGGCGTGATGGGCGGCATGGTTTCTGCCACGCTGCTGGCGATCTTTTTTGTCCCGGTATTTTTCGTCGTGATAAGTCGCCGTTTTGGTAAGGCGAAATAACAGGATTTCATTGTCAGGGGCGCTTTTCTTTGCCCCCGGACTGCAAGTTTTTACTTCAAGAATCATGCTTTAAGGAATCGTAATGAAGAAATATGGCAAGTTCATCATCCTGCCTTCGGTACTACTGGTCGCAGCGGGAATTCTGGCGGGTTGTAATGATAAAGGCGACGAAAAGGCTGCATTGCCTGCGCCGCAGGTCAATGTCTATATCGCTAAAGCGGCTCCGTTGGCGGTGACGACTGAACTTCCTGGGCGTACTGACGCGTTCCGCGTGGCGGAAGTTCGTCCGCAGGTCAGTGGCATCATCCTGAAGCGCAATTTTGTCGAAGGCAGCGATATTGTTGCGGGAAACTCTCTCTACCAGATTGATCCTGCTCCTTACCAGGCTGCATGGAACAGTGCGCAAGGGGCGCTCGCTAAAGCAAAAGCCGCTGCGAATATTGCGCATCTGACGGTGAAACGTTATGTGCCATTGCTTGGCACCAATTACATCAGCAAACAGGAATACGATCAGGCAGTCGCAACCGCTCAGCAAGCTGATGCAGAAGTGAAAGCGGCGCAAGCGGATGTAGAAAATGCGCGGATTAATCTCGCCTATACCAAAGTTTCTTCTCCTATCGACGGGCGCATTGGTAAGTCGAATGTCACCGAAGGGGCGCTGGTCACTAATGGTCAGGCTTCTTCATTGGCAACGGTTCAACAGCTTGACCCGATTTATGTCGATGTCACGCAATCCAGCAATGACTTTATGCAGTTAAAGCAGTCGGTTGAGCAGGGTAGCCTGCAGAAAGCTAATGGAAAAACTGCGGTGCAACTGCTGATGGAAGATGGCCAGCTTTACCCGATAAACGGCGAGCTGGAGTTTTCTGATGTGACGGTCGATCAAACCACCGGCTCCATTACTTTACGTGCCGTATTCCCGAATCCGCAGCACCAGTTACTGCCGGGTATGTATGTGCGCGCAAAAATTGACGAAGGCATTAAGCCGGACGCGATTCTAGTGCCGCAACAAGGTGTGACGCGTAATCCTCGCGGTGACGCCACCGTGATGGTGGTTGATCAGAATAACAAAGCAGAAGTCCGCGAAGTGACCGCACCTCAGGCGATTGGAGATCAATGGCTGGTGACAAAAGGCATTAAGCCTGGTGAAAAAATCATCGTTAGTGGGCTTCAACGCGTTCGTCCCGGTGTTGCTGTACAGGTGGTACAGGATAGCGCTGCTACCCAAACACGCTAAGGTTCTGGAAAATGGCTAATTTTTTTATTGAACGACCAATATTTGCCTGGGTGCTGGCGATCATTTTGATGATTGCTGGCGCGCTTGCGATATTACAACTCCCGGTCGCGCAGTATCCGACGATTGCACCTCCGGCGGTTGCGGTAACGGCAACCTATCCGGGTGCGGATGCGCAAACGGTGCAGGACACTGTGACGCAGGTTATCGAACAGAATATGAACGGTATCGATAACCTGATGTACATGTCTTCTACCAGTGACTCCGCTGGTGGCGTGACGATTACCTTGACCTTTAAATCAGGCACCAGCCCGGATATTGCCCAGGTTCAGGTGCAAAATAAACTGCAACTGGCGATGCCGTTATTACCGCAAGAAGTGCAGCAGCAGGGCATTAGCGTTGAAAAGTCCTCCAGCAGCTTTTTACTGGTGGCGGGCTTTATCTCTGACAACCCAAGCCTGACCCAGGATGACATTTCCGATTATGTGGCGTCGAATCTCAAAGATGCTATCAGCCGGACCAACGGGGTTGGCGATGTGCAGTTGTTTGGTGCGCAGTATGCGATGCGTATCTGGCTGGATACGGGGGCGTTGAACAAATACCAGCTCAACCCGGGCGATGTGGTGAATCAGTTAAAACTGCAGAACGACCAGGTTGCTGCGGGGCAACTCGGTGGCACGCCTGCAGTGAAAAACCAGCAGCTTAACGCCTCGATTATTGCCCAGACGCGTCTGCGTGACCCGGAACAGTTCGGCAAAGTGACGCTGAAAGTGAATCCGGATGGCTCGGTGGTGCATTTAAGTGATGTCGCCCGTATTGAGCTAGGGGGGGAAAACTACAACACAGTGGCGAAAATTAATGGGCAGGCCGCTGCTGGTTTGGGTATTAAGCTGGCGACAGGTGCAAATGCGCTGGATACCGCTGAAGGGATCAAAGCGAAATTGGTCTCGCTACAACCTTTTTTCCCGCAAGGGATGAAAGTGGTTTACCCGTACGACACCACACCGTTTGTGAAAATCTCCATTCATGAAGTGGTGAAAACGTTGTTCGAAGCCATCATCCTGGTATTCCTGGTGATGTATTTGTTCCTGCAAAACTTCCGTGCGACCTTAATCCCAACGATTGCAGTACCGGTGGTGTTACTGGGGACATTTGCAGTTTTATCCGCGTTTGGCTACTCGATAAACACGCTCACCATGTTTGGTATGGTGCTGGCGATCGGCTTATTGGTAGATGATGCGATTGTGGTGGTGGAAAACGTCGAACGCGTGATGGTTGAAGAGCATCTCTCGCCAAAAGAAGCCACTAAGAAGTCGATGAGCCAGATTCAAGGGGCGCTGGTCGGGATCGCGATGGTATTGTCGGCGGTCTTTATTCCGATGGCTTTCTTTGGCGGTTCGACCGGCGCTATTTATCGCCAGTTCTCGATTACCATCGTTTCAGCCATGGCGCTGTCGGTACTGGTGGCACTGATCCTTACTCCGGCATTGTGTGCCACATTGCTAAAACCGGTTACTGCCGAAACGCATCACAAAACGGGCTTTTTTGGCTGGTTTAACGAAAAGTTTAATCACAGCACCAATCACTACACCAACAGTGTCAGCAACATTTTGCGTAATACTGGGCGCTATCTGCTGCTGTATCTGATTATTGTTGCCGGTATGGCGTTTCTGTTTCTGCGCTTGCCGACCTCATTCTTGCCCGAGGAGGATCAGGGCGTGTTTATGACGATGGTGCAATTACCTGCGGGGGCAACCCAGGAAAGAACGCAGAAAGTGCTCGATCAGATTACTGACCATTATCTTGGTACCGAAAAAGCCAATGTTGAATCGGTATTTACCGTAAACGGTTTTAGCTTCAGTGGGCAGGGGCAAAACTCCGGGATTGCATTTATTAGCCTGAAACCGTGGGATGAAAGATCCGGCAAGGAGAATGCGGTTGGCGCCATCGTTGAACGTGCGACCAAAGCGTTCGGCAAAATTCGTGATGGCATGATATTCCCGTTTAACTTACCCGCCATCATGGAACTGGGTACCGCCACAGGTTTTGACTTTGAACTGATTGACCAGGCAAACCTTGGGCACCAGCAACTGACTGAATCGCGTAACCAACTGATGGGCATGGTGGCAAAACATCCTGATATCCTCACTCGTGTTCGTGCGAATGGGCTGGAAGATACTCCACAGTACAAACTGGAAATCGACCAGGAAAAAGCACAGTCACTCGGTGTAAGCATTACGGATATCAACCAGACCATTGCTAGTGCATTGGGCGGCACTTACGTGAACGATTTTATCGATCATGGCCGTGTGAAGAAGGTTTATGTGCAGGCTGATGCTCGTTTCCGCATGCTGCCAAAGGACATCAACAACCTTTATGTTCGCGGTAGCAGCGGGCAAATGGTACCGCTTTCAGCATTCTCTTCATCTCACTGGATGTACGGTTCACCACGTCTGGAGCGTTATAACGGTTTGCCATCAATGGAAATATTAGGCGAGGCTGCTCCGGGTAAAAGTACCGGTGACGCGATGATACTGATGGAACAACTGGCATCTCAATTACCGTCCGGTATCGGCTATGACTGGACCGGAATGTCGTATCAGGAAAGGCTTTCTGGAAACCAGGCACCTGCACTCTACGCTATCTCTTTGGTGGTGGTGTTCTTGTGCCTCGCAGCACTTTATGAAAGCTGGTCGATACCGTTCTCGGTGATGCTGGTGGTGCCACTTGGCGTTTTTGGGGCACTGTTAGCGGCGGCAATGCGCGGCATGAATAATGACGTCTATTTCCAGGTCGGGTTGCTGACGACGATTGGGCTATCAGCGAAGAACGCGATACTGATCGTTGAATTCGCCAAAGACTTGATGGAAAAAGAGGGTAAAGGGTTAATGGAAGCCACGCTGGATGCAGTGCGAATGCGTTTACGCCCAATCCTGATGACATCATTAGCGTTTATTTTAGGGGTGATGCCTTTGGTTCTTAGCCGTGGTGCCGGCAGTGGTGCGCAGAACGCGGTTGGGACCGGCGTGATGGGAGGGATGCTATCCGCAACCCTGTTGGCTATCTTCTTCGTACCGGTGTTCTTTGTGGTGATACGAGAGCGATTTAGCAAAGGTAACACTGACTAACATGTAAAAGCCCGAACTTAGGTTCGGGTTCAGACTGATGACAAACCTCTTCCCAGGTCGGATAAGCGCAGCGTCATCCGACACTTTTATCTGCAACAACAGGCGAAAATGGTGGATGGCGCTATCGCTTATCCCCCCTACAACACCTGTTTAGTGACCTTTGCCTGTAATCTAAACCCGAACTTAGGTTCGGGTTTTTTTATCCGACAAAACCACAAACTACGGACGAAAAAAAAGTCTGAACGTGAATTCAGACTTTCTCTTTAAATATGGCGGTGAGAGAGGGGTTCGAACCCTCGATACGTTGCCGTATACACACTTTCCAGGCGTGCTCCTTCAGCCACTCGGACACCTCACCGTTTTGTTTTTGTTGCCAACTTCTGGGGGCAACGGGGCGCTACTATAGGGATTCAACCTCATTCGGTCAAGTTTAATCTTTGGTTTATGTACCGTTCGGTTAAGGTGTGAACGATGATGAATTACGGGCGAAAAAAAAGCCCGTATTTGCATACGAGCTCTTCTTCAAATGTGGCGGTGAGAGAGGGGTTCGAACCCTCGATACGTTGCCGTATACACACTTTCCAGGCGTGCTCCTTCAGCCACTCGGACACCTCACCGTTTTGTTGTTCCTTACCTGCCGGAACGGGCGCTAATGTAGGGAAAACTGGGGGCTGCGTCAATTCACTTTTCAGCAAAGTCGGTGCGTTTAGCCAAACTTCAAACAACTTGCTTCTTAAAACAGCAACGCTGAGGTGATTTTTTATTACATTCATCTATTGTATTGTTAAACGCTACGCGTAAGTACAAGAATAAATGGAGAAAGCATGGATATTATTTTTCACCACCCGACATTTGATACGCAATTTTGGCTCGACGGTATGCAGCAGCTCTTTCCCGATGCCAGGGTTCGCCAGTGGCGTCCTGGCGATAATCAGCCAGCTGATTACGCTCTGGTATGGCATCCTCCGGTCGAGATGCTCAGCGGGCATAGTGAGCTGAAAGGTGTGTTTGCGTTAGGTGCAGGTGTGGACTCCATTCTGAGTAAACTACAGACGCATCCGGATATGCTGCCAGAAGGCGTGCCGCTATTTCGCCTCGAAGATACCGGCATGGCGCTACAAATGCAGGAATATGCCGTCAGCCAGGTGCTGCACTGGTTCCGCCGTTTCGATGATTATCAGGCATTGAAGCTGCAGGCCAAATGGTTGCCACTGGAAGATTATCGCCGTGAAGATTTTACCATTGGTGTGCTCGGCGCGGGCGTGCTAGGCGGAAAAGTGGCAGAAAGCCTCGCTGCCTGGGATTTCCCGGTTCGTTGCTGGAGTCGCAGCAAGAAAAATTATCCAGGTATCACAAGCTATGCCGGGAACGAAGAACTGAGCGATTTCCTGAATGGCACCCGCGTGCTTATTAACTTGTTGCCCAATACGCCACAAACCGTCGGTATTATTAACAGCCAAATGCTCAATCAACTGGCCGATGAGGCTTATGTTATGAACCTTGCGCGGGGCGTACATCTGGTCGAAAACGATCTGCTGGCTGCACTGGATAGTGGCAAAGTGAAAGCTGCAATGCTCGACGTATTTGCTAAAGAACCTCTACCTGAAAACAGCCCGTTGTGGAAGCATCCTCGCATTGCCATCACTCCGCATCTGGCGGCGGTGACTCGGCCGCAAGAAGCCATGGAGTACATTGCAAAAACCATTCGTGAAATTGAAAAAGGTGAATCACCGAGCGGACAGGTCTCTTTGCATAACGGCTATTAATGCTAAGCCCGGCCAGTGCCGGGCTAAAAAACAATGGCGATAACTGCTATCCTTGCGGGAAAGAGATAAAAGGAGAGAGCCATGTATCCCGTTGACCTGCATATGCACACCGTCGCTAGCACCCACGCCTATAGCACCCTTCACGACTATATTGCGATTGCGAAAAGCAAAGGCATCCAACTGTTCGCCATCACCGATCATGGCCCGGATATGGCTGATGCCCCACATTACTGGCATTTTGTGAACATGCGTATTTGGCCACGAATGGTTGATGGTGTTGGTATTTTGCGTGGTATTGAAGCCAACATTAAAAATACTGCCGGGGAAATTGACTGCACTGGCCCAATGTTGGATTCACTGGATCTTATTATTGCCGGTTTTCATGAGCCTGTATTTCCCCCAAAAGATAGCGCTACACACACAGAAGCAATGATCGCTGCCATGGCGAGCGGTAACGTTCATATCATCAGCCATCCAGGTAACCCGAAATTCCCGGTAGATATTCCTGCCATTGCACAAGCAGCAGCAAAATATCAGGTCGCACTGGAGCTGAATAACTCCTCATTTACTCATTCGCGCAAGGGCAGTGGCCCGAACTGCCGTGCTATCGCCGAAGCGGTGCGTGATGCGGGTGGGTGGTTATCGCTGGGTTCTGATTCCCATACTGCATTCACCCTTGGTGATTTCGATGAATGTCGCAAAATTCTGGCAGAAGTTGAGTTCCCGGAAGCGCGCATTCTCAATGTTTCTGTGCGCCGGATGCTTGGTTTCCTTGAATCCCGTGGTATGAAGCCAATCGAAGAATTTGCCACACTTTAGCTTTCACACCACAGTTTTTACTCAATAAATCTCTACTTAATGGACCACTAGCATGAATGAGTTTTCAATTATTTGTCGCATCTTAGGATCGCTGTTTTACCGCCAACCCCAGGATCCGCTTTTGGTTCCATTGTTGACGATGATCCGTGAAGGCAAGCTGGCAGAGCATTGGCCGCTGGAGCAGGATGAATTACTGACTCGCCTGCAACAAAGCTGCGATCCTCAGCTGCTAGCTGCTGATTACAATGCCCTGTTTGTCGGCGAAGAGTGCAGCGTACCGCCATATCGTTCAGCGTGGGAAGCGGGCAGCCACGAAGGTGACGTTCGTGAGTTCTTGAAACAACGCGGCATGCCGCTTGCAGAAACTCCTGCTGATCATTTTGGCACTTTGTTGCTGGCCGCTTCGTGGCTGGAAGATCAATCACAAGAAGACGAATTTGAAGCCCAGGTGCGTTTATTTGATGAGTACATTATGCCATGGGCGGGGACGTTCCTGGGCAAAGTGGAAGCGCATTCGACCACGGCTTTCTACCGTACGTTGGCATTAATTAGCCGTGAAGCTATTCAGGCGATGCGTGATGAGCTGGAAGAAGAAAGTGATGAATAAATGTGATTTAAATCACATTTAAAATGTAACGTTGATTTTTGATTTACAAAAATTGTGCGGCAGATCGTAGTCGAGCGATAAGGCTCTGCTATGATACGCCGCTATGAACATACTTATTTCTCTGGCATTGACTACCGGTATTCTCTCAGGCCTTTGGGGTTGGGTTGCGGTGAGTCTTGGCCTTCTCAGTTGGGCTGGCTTCCTCGGTTGTACCGCGTACTTTGCGTGTCCGCAGGGCGGAATCAAGGGCCTTGTTATTTCTGCATGCACGCTATGTAGCGGCGTATTGTGGGCGGAAGTGATTATCCACGGCAGTGCGCTGGCTCCGCATCTGGAGATTCTGGGCTATATGGTAACGGGCGTCGTGGCATTTCTGATGTGCGTTCAGGCAAAACATATGCTGCTGTCATTTGTACCAGGTACTTTTATCGGTGCCTGCGCGACCTTTGCCAACCAGGGAGAATGGCGTCTTGTCGTTCCGTCGTTACTGCTGGGTTTAGTATTTGGGTTTGCGATGAAAAACAGCGGATTATGGTTAGCGGCGCGAAAAGCAAAACCTGAGTCACAGGTGATAACCGAATAAATAAAAAAACCAGCCGCGGCTGGTTTTTTCTTATCTGATAATTATCAGGATTCTGGAGGGACTGACATCTCTCTGTATTTAGCCAGTACCGGGTTGTTAACATCTTGCGGATTTTGCAGATCCCACAATCCACGGTTAATACCATCATTAACCAGATAAATAACTCCTGTTTCAATCGCTGACATCAGACACATCATCACCGGTTCATTGGTGGTATAGCCGATTTCACCTTCCAGCAGTCGTTGGTAATCCACGAAGCGGAATACCCCAGCCTGCACTTCATAAGACAAAATCGTTTTACTGGTATTCACCGATGAAAGCACTTCACCGGTACTCACGTTAACCACACGTAGGTTCACGGCAATTTGGTCCAGTTGATATTGAGTTTCGCCACCGATACCGAAGTACCGCGCGCCAACACCGCCTGATTTCACATTGCTTTCATAACCGATGATTGAACCTTCAACCATTACGTTTGCCGCAACCAGTGATTGCAAAGGCATACGGTTATTCTCGGCTACAGTTCCATTTTCCTGTGCTGCACGAATGATCTTACGTTCGTTGAGCAAGTTTTGCAGGCCCTGACGTTCCAGAGGAATAAACCAGCGAGAATCTTTTAATGCTGTGACCAGCATGGATGTTGCACTCTGTGGTACTGCGGTCGAGAAGTTACTTGCTGGATAAGGTTTAAATTGCCCAGTTTCATCTTGAATATTATATACCGAGACAAAAAGTTTCCCTTTTGCTGGTGGCAAATGGGTTAAGTCACGATAACTTTGCGCACGAGGCAAAAGTGTAGGTTTCGCAGCTTCTTTAGGTGGTGCCGTTAAACAACCACTTAATAAACACACTGCTACGATGAGAAGTAAACGCTGCATGATGTTTATCCTTAAATACTTTTTTGATTATTTAATTTCCACTAGAAATCAGTGGAATTATTTTGTAAGCCTGCAACCTGGATAGTCGATACTTTTCCTGTTTTACGGTCAGTGACATTTAACTGTAGCTGTCCGTCAGTGTTTGCAATATCGACGATAAAATCATTAGTCATCATGCGACCCGGTTTGCCAGTATTAATATTGCTTAGCAACCCGCCAAGAAGTTGTGACTGAATAGCTTGAGTAAAGTTGTCCAGTGCTGATGGTGTTTCGATACCAAAATCATCGTCATAACTAGGGTCTTTATACGAGTTTTGAGCTTGCGCCTCATTAAGTAAGAAGGACCCATTATTGGGGTTGCCACCAAAATTTGGGTTAGTGAACTGAAAAGTCATATTGCCTCCCCAGGACAAAGGGGATATCAGCAGTAAAGAAATAACTGCATGAGTGATACGCATGACAGCCTCCTAAAATTCGTCGCTGGTTAAATCACCGGTACTTAACAATGTTTTGTCAATTTGTCGGCGCTTAATCGCTTCTGCGGTTTGGACCAGTGCGATAGTGACATTACGGTCAAAATCACGTTTAGAGGGGAATAAGAACGACTGAAATATGACGTCCTGATCAACGGTAATGGTTATCCAGCTCCCCCAACGGGCACTGGGGCGCTCATTGATGGTTAAGGTTCCGGTAAAACTGCTTTCCCACTTGTCACTAAAGGCACGATAAAACTCATGCCCCACCGAAGAAACGGTATGATCCGTTAATAATCCAGGAACCTCGACTTCAACGGCGCGAACGCCGTTGGAGGTCCAGACTAATACTGACGCTAGCAGTAAAGCAGTTTGTAATTTCATCGCCTTATCGCCTGAGATTATCGTTTGCCCAGGAAACAGCCTGAGTGCGATTTTTTACAGATATCTTCTTGAAAAGATTGTAGAGATGCGTTTTTACCGTGTTTTCACTTATAAATAACGACTGGGCGATTTCAATATTGGATGCCCCAATACGCAATTTATTAAGTATTTCCTTTTCACGGTGAGTCAAAAGAGATGACTCGACGTTATTGAAACGGTAGTTCCCTGAGTGATTAATAAGGTAACTTGCTAATTTCTGAGAAAAATAGCACTCTCCGGCCATTACGCCTCGAATACCTTCTACCACACGTGGCTCTTCCTCTGACATGTAAAATACGCCGTTTATATGCGGCCAGTTTTCTATGTCACGGAATTGATACTCTTCAGGAGTGTTAAGTAACAACAGCTTAATACTGTTATGTTTGCGACTTAAGTTATCTTGCCAATAGTTAATCAGCTTTTTATCGGCTTCAACCATATCGAAAAGGACCACTAAATTACCCACGACATCTTCAAGAGAGCGTTGAATATTATGGAGTTTCCCATTGATAGAGAGTGAAGACTTTAGATGCTGTAATAACGCAGTCGCTTGTAGCGAGGGTTTAGTGATCAACAATAAAGTTTGAGCATTTAACGCCTGGCTATTCATTGTATGGACTTCATTAAACATGATGAAACTCCATCCGAGTTTGCGCATCAACCAGCTGAATTAACAGAAAGTTAATTCACCAGAGGTACTGATAGATGCTGCACTGCTGTGTTTGAAATTAATGTAACACGGTCAAATAACGCTAAGTTGCGTCCTGACTTAATGTGTTAAACAAAATGTTACTGCTGATTTCAATCTAGCGGTTACTAATCTTAAAGCAAGTGTTAAAGCTGTTACAAAATGTAACTGTAGATATTAAAATGTTGCAATCCAGTTTTTTTGTTATTTAGTTTTAATACTAAAGTTGTACACATATTATAAACTGCATAGTTTTAAAAATCATACAAATGATTGTATATAATTGAATTAAATCAAATTTTTGATTTTTGTTTTGAGCGTGACTGGTCTTAACATATGTAAATAGTGAATGTTACATTGCGCGTTAGGATGATTCTTAAGGAAAATAATCTTCGTGACAGGGTCCCCTTAAAAATTGCCTGGAACGCCGCGGGAAACCCAACCAGGCGGCAAAATACAGTGTGGTTGGCGAGGCGGTTTAAAAGCTTGCAAGCTAATTAATATGATCAATCCTGAACCCTTTGTTGTATTTGATTTTTTTTATACGACTCATACTTTGTAATGAGTGGAAATATAAAAATACAACGTGCGGGTGAGATATTTTAAATGTTTCGCCAGACATACTCAGTTCCGTAACGCAGAAATAACTTTTCATCGTTAGCGTTAACAAAAGTAAATGTGTGATGTTTTAAGATGCAATTAGTAGATGTATTCAGGCCCAGGGTGACAACATGAAAAACAGATCGTTATTAGTGATGTTAGCATTGTTGGGTGCGCCTGGTTATGTTATTGCGAGTAATCCAGATCTTGCAAAATCAGAATATAACTTTGCGATTAACGAATTAAGTAGAGCATCGTTAAATCAGGCAGCAATAATTGGGCAACATGGCAACAATAATAATGCCAATGTTGACCAAAATGGAACCCGGCAAGTAGCACTGGTCTCTCAGACTGGGTCTGGGAACAGAGCTAACGTCGACCAATCAGGGAGTTATAACTTTGCTTATGTTGCGCAATCAGGCTACGGCAATGATGCAGATATACAGCAAACGTCATTTGGTAATGCCGCTCTTATTATTCAGCAAGGCTCGGGTAATAAGGCAAGCATTATTCAACAAGGCACACAGAAGTCGGCAGTTGTAGTTCAGAAACAGTCTCAAATGGCGGTACGCGTTATTCAACGATAATACACGACCATTTAGACTTACATTCTCAATACGATGGGGGCTTTACCATGAACTTTTTCAAAATCGCAGCATTAGCAGCAGTGGTTGTTTCAGGTAGCGCAATGGCAGTATTCCCACAATTCCCTAGCCATGGTCCAGATTCTACAATGAAAGTGTATCAGCAAGGTGCGGGTAACAACGTTACTGCGCTACAAGCTGATGCCAAAGATTCGACTGTTGATATCAAACAATATGGCGTGTCAAACGGCGCGAATGTTGGTCAGGGTGCTGACGATTCAACAATCACACTTCTGCAAGATGGTTTTGGAAACAATGCCACCATCGCTCAATGGAGTGCTGAAGATTCCACTATTGACGTGAAACAATATGGTGGACTGAATGGAGCAAATGTTAATCAAACTGCTAGTGATTCTTCCATTACGCTGACTCAAGCTGGCTTCAACAACCACGCTAACCTTCAGCAGCACTAACAGGTTTTCTGAACTATATAAAAACAGGGCCCTGGCCCTGTTTTTCTTTTTATAGTGGGAGAGGGAAGAAATATGCACACCTTATTATTGCTTGCCGCACTCAGTAATCAACTTACCTTTGATACCCAGCAACAAGGGGAAATCTACACTATTGTGCCAGTGGCGACCTTAACCGAGGATTGCCAATGTACCTTCAAAATGACGGCATTACGTTCAGGCTCTGGCGGGCAAACTAATAGCAGCCAGAGTAGCCATGTTTTTATCAAGGCCAATGAACCAGCCAAACTTTCACGCCTGAGCCTCAATATTTCTCCGGGAGACAGCGTGACGATTACTGTCACTATAACGGATGGAAAAGATATTCATCTTGAAAAACAGTGGGCATCACCAGGAAGCGTTTAATTAATTTCGCGGCAGGTAGAAATTCTTTCATCTATATACCAGGGTTTAACTGTAGTTCTGGTCACCTGGTGCCGATAACCCTCATATAACCTGGTTGAGGAGTTCCTGACGTGAAAATATCAAGCCTAAGATGTTTCATGCTTTTGTCCATGCTTGCTGTCTGTGTCCCTTTACTTAACGCACATGCCAGCGATGGTGTGATTCATTTTCGGGGCTCTATAGTAGAGGCTCCCTGTACTTTTTCACAAAGAGAACAATTCGTTAAATTGTCCTGCACACAAGACGGAAAACCAGTGGTGCGAACAGTCGCATTCAACCAACTCAATAACTACAAACCTGATAACAACGTCCCGCTAACGACGCAAATTCATTATCTTGATCCCCAGCGCAAACTCGCCGTTCTGGAAGTGACCTACCGTTAAAATCCACGGCCTGCTGTTCCGCGGGCCAGAGGATTTATCTCAAGTATTTATTTAATCGCCTTTTTTGTTACAATTCTCAGCCGCTGGAGAAGCCATAGCGCACGAAATATCAAAACTTGAGCGAAAATTCTTAAAATTAAGACTTAGTTGATAGTCGGCAACTGTCCCGGGATTAAAATCTGTCGGGCGATTTAGATGAATATGGGTATCGAGCATGAAGTTAGCGTTTAACGTTGTCGACTGGCAGGCCCGAGCCCCTGGTTTATCTGAAACTGAGGAGTGGCAGGCATGGAGCCAAACCCCCGGCGCCGTTGATATTTCAGCTCCGCTTGCAAAAAGCCGCTACTTACCGATGATGACGGCGCGTCGTTTGTCATCAGGAAGCCGTCTTGCCGTTGATTGTGCACTGGCAATATTGTCCCGACAGTCAGTTGATGCGCTGGTTTTTGCCAGCCGTCATGGTGAACTTGAAAGAAACTTTCGAATTTTAACTGCGCTGGCGGAACAAGAAAGCCTCTCGCCAACGGATTTTGCGATGTCGGTACACAACTCGTCAGTAGGTAATACCACCATTGCAGCCAAAAAAGCCCTGGTGTCATCGTCTGTTTCTGCGGGCTATGACTCATTTTCCCAGGCATTAATAGAAGTCACATCGCTGCATCATGCCGGGTATAAGCGCGTTTTGCTGGTCGATTTCGATGGTTTGATCCCCGAGTTTTATCACCCGCATTTGGCCGGTGACGTGGTCAATTTGCCATTTTCCGTTGCACTGTTATTGGAAAGTGGTTCGCAAATTCAATGCCAAACCACACCGAGTCCAATGAGCGAAGGGCAATTTTTACCGCAGGGACTGGCATTTTTGCACAGCTGGTTAAGCTCGCAGCCCACTTTTACTGTTGCCGGTGAACGCCTCGCCTGGTGCTGGAGCCGCTGCTAATGTGGGCGCGTTTGAAATGGGGCTGGCGGGTGCTTATGACCGGCTGGTTATTTGTTTTATTTGGTAGTGGTGGCCTGGTGCTGTCGCTGGTTTGGTTTAATTTACTACTATTATTTGTGCGTGATAATGGCAAGCGCCGTGAGATTGCACGTCGAAGCATTGCCGCCAGTTTCCGATTGTTTTTACGCATCGGACGCGGCCTCGGTGTGTTCGATTATCGCTTCGAAAATTGCGAGCAGTTAACAAACGATCATGGGTGTTTGATTGTTGCCAACCATCCGACGTTGCTGGATTACGTATTTATTGCTTCTCAGGCGCCGCATATTGGCTGCCTGGTGAAAGCCAGTTTGGTAAACAATCCCTGTTTTCGAGGCGTGATACGTGCAGCCGATTATCTGGTTAACAGTCAGGGCGAAACGTTACTTCCTGAAAGCCAGAAGCGTATGGCAGCAGGGGAGGCGATACTGATTTTCCCGGAAGGCACACGCACACGCCCAGGGGAACCGCTGGTTATCCAGCGCGGTGCGGCTAATATTGCGGTGCGCAGCGGATGTGAATTGCGGCTAGTGCATATTCATTGCGACCAGCGGTATCTCGATAAACACAGCCGCTGGTATCAGATCCCACAGCACAAGCCAATGATTACCGTGAGTGTCAAACAGCGGATCGACAGCCAGAGCTTTATGGTCAATTTAGACGATGCCCCAGGCTTAGCGGCGCGCCGTCTTAGCCAATATTTATGTCAGGAACTGCTTCCTGATTCTCGTTAAGACTCGGATGGTTATATGGAATCCTTAGAGACCGATATTAAACAACTCATTATCGATACTTTGAATCTCGAAGAGATAAGCGTTGATGAGATTGAAAGTGAGGCCGCGTTATTTGGTAATGACGGCCTTGGCCTTGATTCCATTGACGCACTGGAATTAGGACTGGCGGTTAAAAAACGTTATGGTGTGGTGTTATCCGCCGAAAACGAAGCGATGCGCGAACATTTTTATTCTGTCGCGAATCTCGCCGCATTTATTAAAAGTCAAAACCCTGCGCACAGCGCCTGATTGAAACCACGAGTACGTTATGAAGAAAGAAGATATTTATCAGGAAGTCACCGGGTTACTGGTTAAGTTATTTGAACTCTCTCCTGAACAAATCACTCCGCAATCTCGTTTATACGAAGATTTGGATCTCGATAGTATCGATGCTGTAGATATGGTTGTTCATCTACAAAAGCGCAGCGGTAAAAAAATTAAACCGGAAGATTTTAAATCGGTACGCACAGTACAGGATGTTGTAGACGCGGTTGAGCGTTTGCATAGCGAGCCGTAAAGCGTGCGGGCAAAACAAGCACTGACGATAGCGGGGGGGCTAGCCGTAATTGGTTGGCCCTTTGCCGTCTGGTTGGCGATCTCATACCCAAAATTACACATTTTGCTGCCGATCCTTGCGCTGTGTTTTGTGCTGCGTTTATGTGTGTTACGTGGAAAAACTGGTGCTTTAAGCCGGGCTTTTAAAGGTCTTGCGTGGGCTGGGGCGGTGTTATCACTCGCCAGTATCTGGATGCGAGAAGCGCAACTGCTACTGTGGTATCCGGTGGTCGTCAATGCGGTGATGCTGACCTTGTTTGGGTCATCATTGTTTACGACGATGTCGCTTATCGAGCGCCTGGCGCGTTGGCGTGAAGGGGATCTGCCGCCTGCGGGCGTGCGTTACACCCGCCGTGTGACACAAGTCTGGTGCCTGTTCTTTATTTTTAACGGCAGTGTCGCCCTATGGACGTGCCTTGCGGGCAACATTCATTGGTGGACTCTATGGAATGGAATGGTGAGTTACCTGTTCATGGGAATGTTATTTGCTGCCGAATGGCTGGTCAGAGTGCGAGTGAAACGTCGCTATGAATAGCCCGTTAGCGCTGGCGCTCTGGCTTAATGGTAGCCGTCATCCGCAGCATGTGGTGGCGTTTGCCGGGCAGCAATGCTTCACGCAGAGCGATTTAATTAAAGATGTGCAGCGTATTTATGACTGGCTACAGCGCCAGCCCGGCCAGCGCTGGGCACTCTGTTTTGATAACAGTTATGACTTTATCGCTGCACTATTAGCGACGCTGCACGCGGGTAAAACACCGGTTTTACCAGGGCATAATCGTGAAGCCCAACTGCGTGAGCAGCAAGAACATTTTTGCGGCGTGCTCAGTGATACTCCGCTAAATCTCAGTTGCCCGGTGCTGAACCCGCAAACACTGAATTACTCCGCGTTCCAGCCGTTTGAACCGGTCCCCGAAGAGGCTGGCGTGGTGTTCTTTACCTCAGGTTCGACGGGGGAACCGGCACAAATCTACAAAACGCTGCGTGCACTGGATGAGGAAATTGCCTGGCTGGCGGCGCTGTGGGGCGATAGCCTGCGTGATTGTCGCGTAGTGGGGTCGGTGTCGCATCAGCACCTTTATGGTTTCACCTTCCGCGTGATGTTGCCGATGGCGCTTGGCCTGGCGGGAGATGCTGCGATGATTCACTTCCCGGAACAATTAGCGGCGCGTGCCTCACATCCATTGCTGTTTATCAGTAGCCCGGCATTTTTAAAACGGCTGGATATTAACCTTGCCGCACCGCAGTTCAAACGAGTGATTTCCGCTGCCGGGAAACTCGATGATGTTACGGCGCAACAGGCACTGGCCTGGCTGAAAACGCCAGTATCAGAAATTTACGGCACCACTGAAACCGGTGTTCTGGCATGGCGTGAACATGTGCAGACTGCTCCGGAATGGCAAGCCTTTCCGGCGGTGCGGTTTACTCAACAAGACGATGTCTGGCACGTGGAATCACCCTTGATTCATCACCTTCACGGGCAACTCGACGATATTCTGGAATTTACCTCGCAAGGGCGGTTTCGTTTAATTGGCAGACGTGACCGCGTGGTTAAAATTGAAGAAAAACGTATCTCGCTGAGTGAAGTTGAGCGTCGATTATTAGCTTTGCCAGGTGTTGAAGAAGCGGTTGTGGTCCCGGTCACTCGAGGGAGTCGCATCGCACTTGGTGCCGTAGTGGTGGCCCCCACGGCGCAAGGAGCCTGCAAGCAACAGTGGCGAGAAGCGCTCAGTGCCTGGCTTGAGCCAATCGCCATTCCGCGTTACTGGCGCATCGTCGAGCGCATCCCGCTCAATAGCCAGAGCAAGCGCGCGTGGGCGCAATTACAGGAGTTATTTGATGAAACCCGTTGAGTTACAGCGTGCGCAACCCGAAGCGGGCAAACTGTGTTTGCGGCTTGCGGTTCCGCCAACATTAGGCTGGTTTGCCGGGCATTTCCCCACACAACCGCTGTTACCTGGGGTCGCGCAACTCGATTGGGTGATGGCCTACGGTGCAGAACTTGCGCCGGATATGCGCTTTAGTGCGATTGATAACGTTAAATTCCAGCGCCCGATTGTTCCGCAAAGCGAACTCGAACTGAATCTGCAATGGGATGCTACGCGTAACGTGCTGAGTTTTTCCTACACCTTGTTGACCGAAGATGGCGGCATTCCGGCCAGCAGCGGGAAGATTAAATTATGCCCGTAACACCTGCGGCTTTTCGCCCCTGTGTGGTGATCCCGTGTTTTAACCACGGCGCGACGATGTCGGCGGTGCTGGCACGCCTGCAACCGTTTGGCCTGCCTTGCATTATTGTCGATGACGGCAGTGAACAAGCCACCAAACTGCAACTGGCACAATTAACCGGCGTTACGCTTATCAGTCTTCCCACTAATCAGGGGAAGGGAGAGGCGGTGATTACCGGCCTGGAAGCGGCGGCGCAGGCGGGTTATACCCACGCAGTCCAGCTTGATGCCGACGGGCAACACTGCATAGAAGATGTGCCACGTTTTTTAGATGAAGCGCGAGCCCATCCCGAAAGCCTGATTTCCGGCACGCCGGAATACGACGAATCAGTACCAAAATCGCGCCTTTACGGGCGTTATGTCACGCATGTCTGGGTGTGGATTGAAACATTGTCGCTGTCATTAAAAGACAGTATGTGTGGATTTCGTGTCTATCCGCTGACGGCCACGCTCGGGATTATTGAGAAACACCGTCCGGGTAAACGGATGGATTTCGATACCGAAATCATGGTGCGTTTGTATTGGGCGGGAACCGACAGTCGATTTTTGCGCACCAGGGTTATCTATCCAGCGGATGGTGTGTCGCACTTTGATGCGCTGCACGATAACTTGCGTATCTCCTGGATGCACACTCGGTTGTTTTTTGGCATGTTGCCGCGCATTCCGGCGTTGCTCACGCGCCGTCGCAAAGCTGCTCACTGGGCACAAATCCCCGAGCGTAAAGGGCTGGCGGGAATGCGTTTAATGCTCAACATTTACCAGCGCTTAGGGCGTCGGGCATTCAACGTCTTGCTTTATCCGGTGGTGGCGTGGATGTGGCTGAGCGGAAGCGCGCAGCGTAAAGCCTCACAGCAGTGGCTGGAACGCGTCAGGCAACAGGCAGAAAGCCAGCAAATAACCTTGCCACAAGGTTTAAATAGCTATCGCCATTTCTTACGTTTCGGGGATGCGATGCTCAATAAGATTGCGGCCTGGCGGGGTGATATTGTCTGGGGACGTGACATTGAATTTGCACCAGGCAGCCGTGAAGTTTTACAACCACAGGCCGGGCAGGGGAAGCTAATCCTTGCCGCTCATCTCGGTGACATCGAGGCCAGCCGCGCGCTGGCGCAAGTGGAGGCCGGGCTGATTATTAATGCGCTGGTATTTACTGACCATGCCCAACGTTTTCGTCAGATTATTGAAGAAATTGCCCCACAGGCGGCGGTGAACTTGCTCCCTGTCAGCCATATTGGGCCGCAGACAGCAATGTTATTACAAGACAAACTTGACGCTGGTGAATGGGTGGCGATTGTGGGTGACCGAATTGCGGTGAACTCGCAGCGCGGCGGGGAAAGGCGCATCTGCTGGAGCCAGTTTATGGGCAACCCCGCGCCATTTCCACAAGGCCCGTTTATCCTGGCTGCCGCATTACGATGCCCAGTCATTCTTATGATGGTATTGCGTGAGCAGGGCAAGTTGCGTATTCACGCCGAAAACTTTGCCGATCCGCTGTTGCTACCGCGAACCACACGCTCTCAGTCTCTACAAGACATCATTGATCGCTACGCGCAGCGCCTGGAATTTTACGCACTGCGTTCGCCACTAGACTGGTTTAATTTTTATGATTTCTGGCAGTTACCGCCAGAAAAGGAGTCCGGATGTTAAATGACCCACGTTTCTCTGTGGAGATCAGCATCAAAGTCCCATTCCATGATGTCGATGCAATGGGTGTGGTGTGGCACGGTAACTATTTCCGTTACTTTGAAGTGGCGCGTGAGGCGTTGCTTGGCCAATTTTCTTATGGCTATCGGGCGATGCAAGAGTCCGGTTACGTTTGGCCAGTGGTCGACACCCGCGTCAAATACCGTGATGTGGTGAAATTTGAACAACAGATTTTGGTCCGCGCTACGGTACTGGAATACGAAAACCGTCTGAAAATCGGCTATGAAATTGTCGATGCGCAAAGTGGCAAACGCACCACCACGGGTTACACCATTCAGGTTGCTGTTTCGGCAACCAGCGGAGAGCTGTGTTTTGTTTCCCCTCCAGTACTTTTTGAACGTATGGGTTTGAGTCATGAATAAGATTTTTTTAATGGCCTTGCTGCTTATCAGCTTTACGGCGAGCGCCATCACACTTGATGATGTGCAGCGCAGTTTTGCCTCGCAGCCGGTGGTTCGGGCTAAATTCCAACAAGAACGGCAAATTAGCGGCATGGCGCAACCGCTCCATTCCAGCGGTGAAGTGTTGATCGCCAAAAGCAAAGGCTTGTGGTGGCAACAACAGCATCCTTTCCCGATGACGCTGGTGCTGGATGACAGCCATATGGCACAAAAGATGGGCACTCAGCCACCGCAAATCATCACCGCTGACAGCAACCCGCAAATGTTCCAGTTCAACCATTTGTTGCGTGCGCTATTCCAGGCTGACCGCAAAGTGCTCGATGAGAACTTTTCCAGCGTCTTTACCGACCAGGGCAAAGGCCAATGGCAGCTGGTATTAACGCCGACAACAACGCCGCTCGATAAGCTGTTTAGCACCATTACTTTGCAGGGCGATAAGTATCTGAAGCGCATTGCGTTGAACGATTTGCAGGGCGATTTCACTGAAATCATCTTTAGTAACCACCGACCAGAACCGCGAAAACTCACGAATGAAGAGCAGCAGCGCTTCGCTTTCTGACGTGTATCGTCGCCTGGCGTGGGGCTGGCTGGCGGTAGTCAGCTTGCTGGTGGTGTTGCTTGCACTCTTGCTCCCCAGGGCGCGGCTCGACAGCAGCGTATTGTCGCTGCTGCCTGCCAGCAGCCTTGGGAAAGTCCCGCCGCAAATTGAGAACGGTTTTCTGCAACGTCTGGACAAACAGATGATGTGGATGGTCAGCCCCGGTAACCAACCGGATGCCGCTGCTGCGCAGTGGTGGCAAACACAACTGCAACAGCAACCGTTCCTGCAAAATGTGCAGGGGCCGATGGAGGCTAAAAGCCAGCAGGAGTGGGGGAAATTCTACTTCGAAAACCGCAATGGCCTGCTGGATAACCAGACCCGCGGCCGTTTGCAAAATGGCGGTGAAGCGCAGGCGCAGTGGGTGTTATCGCAACTTTACTCGGCGTTTTCAGGCGTTAGCGGTAAAGAGCTGACTAACGATCCGCTGATGCTGGTGCGCGGTTCGCAACTGGCGCTGCAACAAACTGCCAGCCAAATGCGCCTGCAAAACGGCTGGCTGGTGGCGCGTGATAAACAAGGGCGCTACTGGTATTTGCTGCATGGCGAACTTAAAGGTTCCTCGTTTGATATGCAGCAAGGGCGTGTGGCAGTTGAACAACTGCGGGCTTTACAACAAAAGCTGAAATCACAATTCCCGGATGCACAGGTGATGTCGCGCGGCACCTTATTCTACAGTGATTACGCCAGCCAGCAGGCTAAGCATGATGTTTCAACGCTGGGTCTGGCAACGGTGATTGGCGTACTGCTGCTGGTGTTACTGGTGTTTCGTTCGCTGCGCCCATTACTGTTATGCGCCACGTCAGTTGCCATTGGTGCGCTGGCGGGTACGGCAATTACGCTGCTCTGCTTTGGCGAATTGCACCTGATGACGTTGGTGATGAGCATGAGCATCGTTGGTGTTTCGGCAGATTACACGCTCTATTACCTGACAGAACGTATGGTGCATGGCGCGCAAAATTCGCCGAGCGCCAGTTTACGCAAAGTGCTTCCCGCGCTATTGCTGGCGCTGGCGACGACGGCGATCGCTTATCTCATTATGATCCTCGCGCCATTCCCTGGCATTCGTCAGCTTGCAGTGTTCGCCGCCAGTGGGTTAATCGCCTCTTGTCTGACGGTGGTGTGCTGGTATCCGTTTGCGGTGCGCGGTTTACCCGTCAGACCGGTGCCTTGTAGCAGGTTGCTTAACGGTTGGTTGAATGCGTGGCAAAACAATAAAGCGGTGCGTTTTGGCATACCACTGGCGTTGCTGTTTATTAGTCTCGCCGGAATAGTTTCATTAAAAATTAACGATGACATTGCCAGCTTCCAGGCGTTGCCGCAGGATCTGGTGCGTGAAGAACAGGCGATTACCGCGCTGACCGGGCAGGGCATGGATCAAAAATGGTTTGTGGTTTACGGCGAGACAGCCGAACAAACCTTGCAGCGCCTCGAAAAGCTGGCCCCAGTCCTGGCAAGCGCGCAAAAGAATAAACTTATCGACAGTTATCGACTGATCCCGCTCGCCTCGCTTGAACAGCAACAGGCGGATTTGCGATTGCTGCGCGAAGCCGCGCCGGTTTTACAAAAACGCCTCGCCGAAAGTGGGATTACCGTCAGTGCGCCCAATCTGCAACAAATGGCGGTGACGCCCGAACTCTGGCAAAAAAGTGTTATTAGCAGTGGCTGGCGCTTGTTGTGGCTCACATTGCTGGACGGTAAAAGTGGCGCGCTGGTGCCGGTCAGTGGGGTTCGTGATAGCGCGGCACTGGCGGGGTTGGCGGCAAAACTGCCGGGCGTCAGTTGGGTTGACAGAAAAGTGATGTTCAATGAATTGTTCAGCCATTTCCGCAGTTTATTAGCGGGGCTGTTGGTTGCCGCAGTGGCCGCGATTGCGTTGAGTTATGTGCTGCGTCTCGGCGTAAAACGTGGCCTGCTGAGTGTGGTGCCTTCGCTGTTATCACTCGGCGGTGGCCTTGCTGCTCTGGCGTTTAGCGGCCACGCACTGAATCTGTTTTCGTTGCTGGCGTTGGTGCTGGTACTGGGCATCGGTATCAATTACACCCTGTTCTTTAGTAATCCGCGTGGGACTGCGCTTACGTCGTTGCTCGCCATCAGCGTGGCCTTGCTGACCACACTTTTCACCTTAGGAATGCTGGTCTTTAGCCAGACACAAGCCATCGCCAGTTTCGGTATTGTGTTGAGCTGCGGGATCTTCTGCGCATTTTTAACCGCACCATTAGCCTTACCCCCATCCACCCAGGGAAAGGGAAAGAGAGAATAATGAAAAAATTACCGATATTGGCCTTACTGTTGGGCTCATTTTTACTCAGCGCGTGCAGCACGCCAAAACCTGATAACTCCCGTCCGCAAGCCTGGTTAAAACCGGGCACCCTGGTGACGCTACCCGCGCCGGGGATTTCGCCGTCAATCACCGAACAACAGTTGCTGAGCGCCCAGGTCAAAGGTAAAACGCAGTCGCTGATGGTGCTGCTGAATGCCGACCAGCAAAAAGTGATGCTGGCAGGGTTGTCACCATTGGGGATCCGTTTATTCCGCCTGACCTACGATCAAACAGGGGTTAAAACCGAGCAGTCGATTACGTTGCCGGAATTACCGCCAGCCAGCCAGGTGCTTGCCGATATTATGTTGAGCTACTGGCCGATAAGCGCCTGGCAGCCGCAACTCCCTGCGGGGTGGACGCTAAAAGATATCGATTCACGACGTGAATTACGTGACGACCAGGGTGAAATCATCGAAACGATCGATTACCTGACCCGTGACGGAAACCGCCAGCCAGTCAGCGTGCGTCACCATCGTTTCGGTTATGTCATCAGCATTCAGCACCTGGAAAACTAATCATGATTACTTTAACGGCTGCCGGAATGGTCAATGCGTTAGGCAATAACCTTGCCGAAATCGCCGAAAATTTGCAGGCTAACACTGCACCTGGCATGGTGCCGGATACCGACGGTTGGTTGCAGCAAGGCGAATGTTGGGTCGGGCGCGTTACCGGCGAGTTACCGGAAATCCCACCAGACATGGTGCAATACCGCAGCCGTAACAACCGCTTGTTGCTGGCGGCACTGGCGCAAATTCGCCCACAGGTAGATGAAGCGATTGTGCGTTACGGCAACGAACGTGTGGCGGTAGTGCTGGGGACCAGTACGTCCGGGCTGGATGAAGGTGACCGTATGGTGAGCGGCACTAGTGCGGGCAAACCGCCTGCGTCTTATCGTTATGGTCAGCAAGAACTTGGCGATCCCTCGCGTTTTCTCAGTGATTATCTGCAACTGTTTGGCCCAGCGTTGACGGTTTCAACCGCCTGTTCTTCAAGCGCGCGTGCCATTATTACCGGCCAACGGTTGATTGAATCCGGCATGGTCGATGCGGCGATTGTCGGCGGGGCAGATACCCTCAGCCGCATGCCGGTTAACGGCTTTAACAGCCTGGAATCGTTGAGCAGCACGCGCTGTAAACCTTTTAGTGCTGCACGCTCCGGCATCACTATCGGTGAGGCCGGAGCGCTGATTTTGCTGACCAAAGAACCGGGCAAAGTACAACTGCTGGGCGTGGGCGAATCGTCAGATGCCTGGCATATGTCGGCTCCACATCCGGAAGGCGTGGGCGCGATTCACGCCATAGAAATGGCGCTGCGTGAGGCTGAACTCACGGCACAAGACATTGGCTATATTAATATGCACGGCACCGCCACGCGTCTTAATGACGAAATCGAAGCCAAAGTGGTGAATCAACTGTTCGGCGAAAGCGTTCCTTGCAGCTCGACAAAACATCTGACCGGCCACACGTTAGGTGCGGCTGGAGCCTGTGAAGCGGTGCTCTGCTATTTACTGTTATCGCAAGGGCTGAGGCTGCCAGCACAGGACTTCACTGATGCGCATCAAGACCTCACCCTTGCGCCTTGTGGTTTACTCAGCGCACCCCAGCCATTTACCAAACCAATAATGTTGTCGAACTCATTTGCTTTTGGCGGTAACAATGCCAGCCTGATTTTTGGAGTATCTCATGACTGATTTTCTTGCCCCGCACCACTATTTGCCGCACGAAGCACCCATGTGCCTGCTGGAGTCGGTAGTGGCGGTGGAACAAGAAAGTGCCCATTGTCGGGTCACGGTCAGCCACCATGGGGTACTGGCACCGTTTCTTGATGCGCAGGGGAATTTACCTGGCTGGTTTGCCATCGAGCTTATCGCGCAGACGGTAGGGGTGTGGTCTGGCTGGCACACCATGAATAACGGCGAAGAAGCCAGCCGTGTTGGGATGCTGCTGGGGGGGCGAGGGTTGCGCTGCCCAGCCGGGTATCTTGCGCAAGGTTTGCAGTTGGAATGTCATGTCACGTTACTAATGCGTGATGAAAAAATTGGTAGTTTTGAAGGACAAATTCTCGCGGACGGTAACGTACTGGCGAGCGGGCGGGTCAATACCTATCAGCCTGATAATAATGAATTAGAGAAGTTTTTTTAAAGGAGTTTTTTTGTAGGTCGGGCAAGCGCAGCGCACCCGACAACGCGGATGAAAATGGTGGATGACGCTGACGCTTATCCACCCTACGAAACTTATAATAATGAGTCATACCCAAAATAATTCGAGTTGCATCGCGGCGGCAAGAGAACAAGTCCCGATGAGCTTACATAAGTAAGTGATTCGGGCGAGTGAGCGCAGGCAACAAAGAGGCAGCTTGAAGTATGACGGGTATTTTAATGGGATAGCAGCAAGATGACACAGACGGTATTAGTAACCGGTGCCAGCAAGGGGATCGGCAAGGCGATTGCCTGTGGGCTGGCGGCCGACGGATTTGCCGTGGTGGTGCACTACCATCGCGACGAAGCGGGCGCACAACAAACGCTCGAGCAAATAACGGCTCAGGGTGGAACGGGGCGCGTCATGCAGTTCGATAGCGCAGACCGCGAGCAATGCCGTAGTGTGATTGAAGCGGACATCGAAGCTCACGGTGCTTACTGGGGCGTGGTTAACAACGCTGGTATCACGCGTGACGGCGCATTTCCCGCATTAACTGATGATGATTGGGACGGCGTAATCCGCACCAATCTCGATAGTTTTTACAACGTGATTCAGCCGTGTGTGATGCCGATGATTGGCCTGCGTGCGGGAGGGCGAATCATCACGCTCTCTTCGGTTTCGGGCCTGATGGGCAACCGTGGGCAAGTGAATTACAGTGCCGCAAAAGCGGGCATTATTGGTGCCACAAAAGCGCTGGCAATCGAACTGGCGAAACGCAAAATCACCGTGAATTGCATAGCACCTGGTCTGATTGATACCGGCATGATTGAAATGGAAGCGGCCGCGCTCAACGAAGCCATGCGCCTGATTCCACTCCAGCGCATGGGCCAGCCAGAAGAAGTGGCTGGGCTTGCACGTTATTTGATGTCGCCAGTGGCCGCTTACGTCACACGCCAGGTTATCTCCATCAACGGAGGCATGTTGTGATTCGCCGGGTGGTGGTTACCGGAATGGGCGGTGTGACGGCATTTGGCGATAACTGGCAGGATGTGGCTGCGGGGCTGAAGTCCGGCCAGAATGCAGTGCGCAACATGCCAGAATGGCAAATCTACGATGGGCTAAACACCATGCTCGGCGCGCCGATAGATAATTTCACGCTCCCCGAACACTACACGCGTAAGCGTATTCGGGCGATGGGACGCGTTTCTTTGCTCGCGACTCGAGCCACTGAACTGGCATTAACCCAGGCCGGTTTACTCGACGATCCGATTTTAACTTGCGGTGAAACGGGGATAGCTTACGGTTCATCCACCGGCAGTACGGGGCCAGTGAGTGAATTCGCCACCATGCTGACCGAAAAGCACACGCGTAATATTACCGGCACCACTTACGTCCAGATGATGCCGCATACCGCTGCGGTGAATACCGGATTGTTCTTCGGTTTACGTGGCCGAGTGATCCCGACCTCAAGTGCGTGTACATCAGGCAGCCAGGCAATTGGTTATGCCTGGGAAGCTATTCGTCACGGCTACCAGACGGTCATGGTCGCGGGAGGTGCTGAGGAGTTATGTCCTTCGGAAGCGGCGGTGTTTGACACGTTGTTTGCAACCAGCCAACGCAATGACCAGCCAAAGAGCACGCCATCACCGTTTGATAAGCAACGTGATGGTCTGGTGATTGGCGAAGGTGCGGGGACATTGATCCTCGAGGATCTGGATCATGCACTGGCGCGTGGTGCCACCATTTATGCCGAGATCGTCGGGTTCCATACCAATTGCGATGCGGCACATATCACCCAGCCACAGAAAGAAACCATGCAGATTTGTATTGAACGCGGTCTGTATTCGGCGGGGCTTGAGGCCCGCGACATTGGCTATGTCAATGCGCATGGCACGGCAACTGACCGTGGTGACATTGCGGAAAGCCAGGCGACGGCGGCAATTTTCGGCACTAATACGCCAATCTCTTCGCTGAAAAGCTATCTGGGTCATACGCTTGGCGCGTGTGGTGCGCTGGAAGCCTGGATGAGTATCGAAATGATGCGTGAAGGCTGGTTTGCCGAAACGCTGAATTTGATTCAGCCGGACGAGGCGTGTGGTGAACTGGATTACATCATGGGTGAAGCGCGCAAAATCGAGACTGAATTTGTGCAGAGCAATAATTTTGCCTTTGGTGGCATTAACACTTCACTGGTGATGCGACGTTGGCGGTAAACGATTATCAGCTGGCGTTCGGCGAGGTGGCGTGTGTATTGAATGACGCGTCCACTTCGCGTTGGCTGTCGCCTGAACTGTTACAGGATGCGCCAGTGGGCCACCGTCGCGCAGACTGGATTGCTGCGAGGATCCTGCTGGCGATGCTGCTCAATGACGGTCCTTTGCCCAAACTAGCCCGCGCAGCACAAGGTAAACCTTATCATCCATCGCTCCCCGAATTTAACATCAGTAACCATGCGACCCGCGTTGCGGTGCTGGTGGGTAGTGGGGAAGTTGGTTGTGATGTTGAGCAAATCCGCCCACGGTCGCGTTTTATGGCGATTGCCCGTTACAGTTTTGCCGCGCATTTGTGTGACTGGCTGGAATCTCTGTCGGAAGTTGAGCAAATCGTGCAGTTCTGGCGTATCTGGACGGCACACGAAGCGGTGCTTAAACAGCGAGGCGGGACTGTCTGGCAAATGAGCCAGCTGGAGCTGCCATTACACACACTTTGCCCGCCAGGCCGCTTTTTGCAGCATGTCACCGTGGACGAGTCGCTGATCGCTTGTTGCGGTGAACAGCCATTTCCTGACGATTTCTCTCCTCAACTTCTTATTAGGAAGTGATGTACGCCTGATTTAGACTACTCTCAAAGACTAACTGGAGATTTCCTGATGAGCGAAAGAATGTCGGTGATACAAGGTGATATCACCCATGCTGAGGTTGATGTAATCGTCAATGCAGCGAATTCATCCTTGCTAGGTGGCGGTGGTGTTGATGGTGCCATTCATCGCGCGGCAGGGCCTGCACTATTGGCGGCCTGCAAAGTGATTCGCCAACAGCAAGGTGAATGCGCCCCCGGGCATGCCGTGATTACCGAAGCCGGAAACATCCCCGTTAAAGCTGTGATCCACGCCGTTGGCCCGGTGTGGCAGGGTGGTGAAAATCACGAAGCTGAATTGCTTGAACAAACCTATCGCAACTGTCTCGATTTGGCTGCTGCCAATGGTTACCGCACTATCGCGTTTCCAGCCATCAGCACCGGCGCGTACGCTTTCCCAAAAGAGCTAGCCGCAAAAATAGCCGTTGATACGGTTTATCGATACATCGGTCTGCGCCCGCTGCCTGAACAAGTGGTTTTCGTCTGTTTTGATGACGAAAACACCCGTATTTACCAGCAACTGCTTGCCCAACTCTAACGTGAAGAACCCTCACGCTACCCGCCTTGGGAAAGCGATTATCCCGGCGCTTGCTGAGCATCCTGGCGTGAGCGGTATTCATCCTCTTGCGGATAGCCTTGATGCGTTTGCAGCGCGTTATCTGTTGTGCGGCATGGCGGAAAATACCCTCGATGTGCAGTACTACATCTGGCAGGACGATATGTCCGGGCGGTTGTTGTTCAGTGCGTTACTGGCTGCGGCCGACCGTGGGGTGAGAGTCAGGCTGTTGCTGGATGATAATAACACCAACGGGCTGGATGATATTTTAGAGCTGCTTAATTCCCATCCTCAGATTGAAGTTCGCCTGTTTAATCCCTTTTCATTTCGCTTGTTTCGCGCCATCGGTTATCTGACTGATTTTGCTCGCCTGAACCGCCGCATGCACAACAAGTCCTTCACCGTTGATGGTGAAACGACGATTGTTGGTGGGCGTAATGTTGGCGATGCTTATTTTGGTGTCGGTAAACAGCCGTTGTTTTCAGATTTAGACGTGCTGGCGATTGGCCCGGTGGTTGCAGAAGTCAGTCAGGATTTTCAGCGCTATTGGGAAAGCCAGTGTGTTTCGACGCTGGCAAAGGTGCTGGATGTTGACGCCGGGGTGTTACAGCAACGGGTACAACTGCCAGACGACTGGCGCAACGACCCAAAAGCTCGGCGCTATCTGGATCGCCTGACCACCAGCCAGTTTGCGACGGATCTTGTGGCTCGCAGGTTAAATATGTACTGGGCTCAGACCCGTTTGCTGAGTGATGACCCGCGTAAGGGGCAGGGAAGGGCGCATCATCACACCTTGTTACCGCAACGTCTGATCAACGTGATTGGCCTGCCAAAGCAGGAAATAGACATAATTTCTGCCTATTTTGTCCCGACTCGCGCCGGCATCGCGCAAATTCTCGGGTTGGTGCGTAAAGGGGTGAAAATCGCCATTCTCACTAATTCGCTGGCGGCCAATGATGTGGCGGTAGTGCATGCCGGATATGCCCGCTGGCGTAAGAAACTGTTACGCCACGGTGTCGCGCTGTATGAACTAAAGCCAGAAAACAATAGCCCCCGCAGGCCGCGAGACAGGGGGTTAACCGGTAATTCTGGCTCCAGCCTGCATGCCAAAACCTTCAGCGTCGATAAGCAGAAAGTGTTTATCGGTTCATTCAATTTTGACCCACGCTCGGCGATGTTGAATACCGAAATGGGCTTCGTGATTGAAAGCGCCGCACTCGCGGAAGATATTCACCAGCGTTTTACCCAGAGCCAGAAAGAGGCCGCCTGGGCATTACGTCTGGACAAATGGGGGCGGGTGAATTGGGTAGAAAATCGTGATGGCAAAGAGATTGTCTGGAAGAAAGAACCGCACACCCGTTTTTGGCAACGGGTGTTGGTGAGACTGGTTTATCGGTTACCTATTGAATGGTTGCTCTAAAGTCTCTGTCGGCGGCGCTTCGCTTGTCCGACCTACGAAGGGAAGTTGTAGGGGGGATAAGCGCCAGCGTCATCCACCATAAAGTACCGGAGTCCGATCTACGAAACTTTAACCGCCACGTTCTGCGGCTTGCCAGAGAACAAGAAGCGCAGCAGTGGAATTCGCAGATGGATTTCATACAGAATCACCGCAATCCCCACCACAAAGACCAGTCCCGTAATAAAGCCCAGCGCATTGGACGTGATATGTGGCGTGATAAACGCGCCGTAGAATAGCGTCAGCGGATGGTGAACCAGGTAAATGAATAGCGATGCATTCACGAAATAGGTGACACGCTTAGACTGGAAGTTCAGCAGTTTATGGCCCAGTGAGAACACCACGTTAACCATCCACAGGCCTAAAACCATGGTGATAACGCTTTCAGTCTCATACATCCAGGCATCGCCGCTGCCGTAACGCTGGTTGAGCAAATAAGCCGCGAATGCCAGCACAGCACCCGCAGCGCACCATGGCGATGGCGTGGTAAACAGGGCTTTCAGTTGCGGGCGCACAAACGTTAAAGCCCCGAGCATGAAGAACGGCAGATAAAACAGCGTCTGCATCACCACGAAGTTAAACAAGCCATCACTTAATATTGGAGAGTAAACAATGAAAATCGTGCGGCGAATGGCACCGTATAAAAAACCGAACCCAAGGAAATAAATTGAGAGTTTTCCCAGGGTAATGGTTGACGCACTATTTTCGGGTGCCTTCTCAAGGCGGTTTTTCATTTGTTGAAACAAAAATAAACAAACTGTCGTCAACACCACCATCACTAACAAGAACCATAAATGGGAAACCAGTTCCCAAACCAGCGTGTTGTACTTCTCGTAAGGGGTGAGCCCCGGCCAGTTTTTTGCTTTGTCGTTAACGTGTTGCAACATTAAAAATTGCGGTAGCGTCAGCAAGGGAATTGCTGTCAACATTGGGATGCCGACACGCTCAACACGCACTTTCCACCAGCGTTTAAGCGGGTAACGCAGAAAAAGCATGTAGGAGAAATAACCGGAAATGACAAAAAACACCTGCATCCGGAAGGAGTGAATGATGTCATTAAAAAGGGTTAATCCCCAGGAGGCTTCAGCGCTGTTGACATGCCAGTGGTGGCTTGAATAGATGAGGGAGATATGAAACGGAATGCCTAAAAGCATTAACCAGGCCCGGATAGAATCCAGGAAAAACTCGCGTTGTTGTGGTGCTTTACTCATAATACTCCAGACATTATCGGACGAATCGCCTTATCCTTAAGAACATATCCCAATAGGCTTGAAGTCCCGAACGGTATCAATTCCGTGGCAACCCTACACTAACCATGACATCCTGTCTCCAGGATGGGCTCTGAAAGCGTAAGCAGTTGTCTTTTTTTGCTTAAAGGCTGAGCCAGCGTGCTGAACAATGCGGGTATTTGGTTGTCGGAAAGCAGAAGTTTCCATTAAAATGGATTGGATTGATTTAAGCACACAAAGGGGGATGTGCTGGTTAATATGAAACATAAACTAAAAATGATGAAAATGTGTGGGCTCGGTGCGGCAGTAATGTTGTCACTTTATACCACCTCGGTTTGGGCCTTCACCATCGATGATGTCGCAAAACAAGCGAAAACATTAGCGGGCAAAAGCTACGAAGCACCGAAAAGCAATCTGCCTTCGCTCTTCCGCGACATGAAATATGCGGATTATCAGCAGATCCAGTTCAATCACGACAAAGCCTACTGGAGCAAGTTAAAGACCCCATTTAAGCTTGAATTTTATCATCAGGGTATGTACTTCGACACCCCGGTTGCTATCAACGAAGTGACAGCGACTGCGGTTCATAAGATCAAGTACAACCCGGATTACTTTAATTTCGGTAATGTAAAACACGATAAAGACACCGTTAAAGATCTTGGCTTCGCCGGGTTCAAAGTGCTCTATCCGATCAACAGCAAAGATAAAAACGACGAAATTGTCAGCATGCTCGGGGCGAGTTATTTCCGTGTGATTGGCTCAGGTCAGGTTTATGGTCTGTCTGCTCGTGGTTTGGCTATCGATACTGCTTTGCCATCTGGTGAAGAGTTCCCCCGTTTCCGTGAGTACTGGATTGAGCGCCCGAAAACTGGCGACAAAACGCTGACCCTCTATGCGTTGCTCGACTCCCCACGTGCAACAGGTGCCTATCGCTTTGTGATTACCCCTGGGCGTGACACCGTGGTCAACGTGCAGTCAAAAGTTTATTTGCGCGACAAAGTAGGCAAACTGGGCGTTGCACCGCTGACCAGTATGTTCCTGTTTGGGCCAAATCAGCCGTCACCAAGCATCAACTACCGTCCTGAATTACATGACTCTAACGGTCTGTCTATCCATGCTGGTAACGGTGAGTGGATTTGGCGTCCGCTGAACAACCCGAAACATCTGGCCGTGAGTTCCTTCGCGACAGAAAATCCGGTTGGTTTTGGTTTGCTGCAACGTGGCCGTCAGTTCTCTCGTTTTGAAGATCTGAATGATCGTTACGATCAGCGTCCAAGCGCCTGGGTTGCACCGCAAGGTGATTGGGGTAAAGGTCGCGTCGAACTGGTGGAAATTCCAACCAACGACGAAACCAATGACAACATCGTTGCTTACTGGACGCCGGATCAGCTCCCGGAACCCGGCAAAGAGATGAACTTCAAATACACCATTACCTTCAGCCGTGACGAAGACAAAATGCACGCGCCAGATAACGCGTACGTGACGCAGACTCGCCGCTCAACCGGTGATGTGAAGCAGTCGAATCTGATTCGCCAGCCAGACGGCACGATTGCGTTTGTCGTGGATTACGTCGGCGCGGACATGAAAAAACTGCCGCAAGATACGCCGGTTACCGCGCAAACCAGCATCGGTGACAACGGCGAAATCGTTGACAGCCAGGTACGTTACAACCCGGTCACTAAAGGCTGGCGTTTGACAGTACGTCTGAAAGTCAAAGACGAGAAGAAACCGACTGAAATGCGTGCAGCGCTGGTCAATGGCTCGCAAACGTTGAGTGAAACCTGGAGCTACCAGCTACCTGCCAATGAATAAGTTTACTGATACTGCGTCTGATTATATTGATGCCCTCCCGCTTTCTGCTGAGCAGAAGGCGGCTCTACCTGCATCGGATCTGCAAGCGGTGCATGAGGCGCTGGATGCGCAAGAGCACCACTATGACCGCGCCGATGATTCCCCTTTAGCCTCGGTAAAGGCCCGGCTCGAAGCGAGCTGGCCTGGATCGTTGGGTGCGGAACAACTGATTAAGGATGAAGAAGGGCGCACCCAGTTGCAGGCAATGCCAAAAGCAACGCGTTCTTCGATGTTCCCCGATCCGTGGCGCACCAACCCAATTGGTCGGTTCTGGGATCGTTTACGCGGGCGGGAAGTTAATCCTCGCTATATGTCGAAAGAAGAGGCTGAAGCTGAGCAGAAATGGCGTACCGTCGGGACTATTCGACGTTACATTCTGCTGCTGCTGACCATTTCTCAGACCGTGGTGGCGACCTGGTACATGAAGACCATTCTGCCTTACCAGGGCTGGGCGCTGATCAATCCATCCGATATGCTCGACCAGGATTTGTGGGTCTCCTTCATGCAGCTGCTGCCGTATGTGCTGCAGACCGGCATCTTGATCCTGTTTGCGATTCTGTTCTGTTGGGTATCAGCCGGTTTCTGGACCGCGTTGATGGGCTTCCTCCAGCTACTGATGGGCAAAGATAAATACAGTATCTCTGCCTCAACAGTGGGTGATGAGCCAATCGACCCGGCGAACCGCACTGCGTTGATTATGCCTATTTGTAACGAAGACGTTGACCGCGTATTTGCGGGTCTGCGTGCGACGTGGGAATCGGTAAAAGCGACCGGCCAACAGCAGCACTTCGATGTTTACATCCTGAGCGACAGCTACAACCCGGATATCTGTGTTGCCGAGCAAAAAGCGTGGATGGAACTGATCAACGAAGTGCAGGGCGAAGGGCAGATTTTCTACCGCCGCCGCCGCCGCCGTGTGAAACGTAAAAGTGGCAACATCGATGACTTCTGCCGTCGCTGGGGTAACCAATACAGCTACATGGTGGTGTTGGATGCTGACTCCGTCATGAGCGGTGACTGTCTGACCAACCTGGTGCGTTTGATGAATGCTAACCCGAATGCGGGCATCATTCAGTCATCACCAAAAGCGTCTGGCATGGACACGCTGTATGCGCGCTGCCAGCAGTTTGCGACTCGCGTTTACGGGCCGTTGTTTACCGCAGGTCTGCACTTCTGGCAGTTGGGCGAATCCCACTACTGGGGCCACAATGCGATTATTCGCGTTAAGCCGTTCATCGAGCACTGTGCGTTAGCACCGCTGCCAGGTGAAGGGTCATTCGCCGGTTCAATCCTTTCGCACGACTTCGTCGAAGCCGCTTTGATGCGCCGTGCGGGTTGGGGCGTATGGATTGCCTATGACTTGCCGGGTTCTTATGAAGAACTGCCACCGAACTTACTGGATGAACTCAAGCGTGACCGCCGTTGGTGCCACGGTAACTTGATGAACTTCCGTCTGTTCCTGGTAAAAGGCATGCACCCGGTTCACCGTGCGGTATTCCTGACGGGCGTCATGTCGTATCTGTCGGCACCTTTGTGGTTTATGTTCCTCGCATTATCAACTGCATTGCAGGTGGTTCATGCGCTGACAGAACCGCAGTACTTCCTGCAACCGCGCCAGCTGTTCCCGGTGTGGCCGCAGTGGCGTCCGGAGCTGGCGATTGCGCTGTTTGCTTCCACCATGGTGTTACTGTTCCTGCCGAAGCTGCTGAGTATCATTCTGATTTGGTGCAAAGGCTCGAAAGAGTTCGGCGGTTTCTTCCGCGTGACGGCCTCCCTGCTGCTGGAAGTACTGTTCTCTGTGCTGCTGGCTCCGGTGCGTATGCTGTTCCACACCGTATTTGTGGTTAGCGCGTTCCTCGGTTGGGAAGTGGTCTGGAACTCGCCGCAGCGTGATGATGATTCAACCCCATGGGGTGAAGCGTTTATGCGCCACGGTTCTCAACTTCTGTTGGGTCTGGTGTGGGCTGTCGGCATGGCATGGCTGGATTTGCGCTTCTTGTTCTGGCTTGCGCCAATCGTCTTCTCACTGATTCTGTCACCATTTGTCTCGGTGATTTCGAGTCGTGCGACCATCGGTTTGCGTACTAAGCGTTGGAAGTTGTTCCTGATCCCGGAAGAGTATTCTCCTCCGCAGGTTCTGGTCGATACCGACAATTACCTGAAGCTGAACCGCAGCCGTACGCTGGATGATGGCTTTATGCACGCGGTGTTTAACCCGTCGTTTAATGCCCTGGCAACTGCGATGGCAACAGCACGTCACCGTGCAAGCCAGGTGCTGGAAATTGCGCGCGATCGTCACGTTGAGCAGGCACTGAACGAAACGCCTGACAAACTGAACCGCGATCGTCGTTTGGTGTTGTTAAGCGATCCGGTCACTATGTCTCGTCTGCATTATCGTGTGTGGTCGAATCCGCAGCGTTACTCCTCGTGGGTAGATAGCTACAAAACGGTTAGCCTGAACCCTGAGGCGTTACCGTCCAAATAGAGCGCGAAACGCATCATCAATGCCGGCCTTCGGGTCGGCATTTTTTTGGAGTAAAACTGTGTTAAGAATCCTTGTGGTCGCGTTGTTCGCCTGCTTACTGAGCGGATGCGGGAGTATTATTAGCCGTGCTGTACCGGGGCAGGGACATGGTAATCAGTATTACCCCGGTGTGCAGTGGGATGTGCGTGACAGCGCATGGCGCTATATTACTGTGCTCGATTTACCTTTTTCGCTGGTGTTCGACACACTTTTGCTGCCGATTGATGCCAGCCATGGGCCTTACGAGTAAAACTTATCGTTCATCCCATTCATCAGCGGCAGTCTGGCCTTCCTCGGTATCCAGAGGCGGCTCAAGTTGAAATTCACCTTCGTCCCATTCGTGCAGTGTATTTTCTTCAATCCACTCCTGACGTAACTCGATTTCATCATAGTCACCGTCAAAGACACTTTGCGCCGCTTCACCGCTGACCATCGGTAGACATTCGCCATCCCCGCTGTCATCAGCGAAAAACTCGGCTTGCCACATAATGTCGCCATCCTGAAGAATGTACTTCTGAATGTTCAGTTGCTGAACACTGGCACTCTCTTCATCCAGCTCCGGGTTCTCAACAAGGAAAAGCTCGCGTGCGGCATCGATGGCCTCTTCCAGCGTCGCATACAGACTCATAGTAATCTCCTTTGTACAGGTCAGGGAGCGCGTTACGGCGCCATTTCAAGTTAATTGTTGACGCTGTTTGCAAAGTTGCAAGTATGTCGGAGATTTCTGAGTCAGTCGCCAGAAACACTGACACGTTCAGTCGGGCGACGGAGACTTATCCACGAGTAAAGAGCATTGAAAAGAACCACACAACCGGTGACTAAAAATACCGTGCGGAAGCCATAGTTTGCTGAAACAGCGGCACCCATCAACGGACCGGTGACATTGCCAATATCGCGGAATGACTGGTTGTAACTAAAGATCCGCCCGGCAATTTGATTGCTTGAGTTGTAGACCAGCAGTGTTTGTACCGCTGGCAACAGTGCGCCATCGGCGGCACCAAGCAGGAAACGTAACACCCCCAGTTGCCATGGGTTTTGTACCATCGACATCGGGATCAGCAACAACACAGAGATAACCAGCGCGCAGATTAAAATCCTTTCCGGCCCGATTCTATCCCCCAGTTTGCCCAGTCGCGGCGCACTGATTAACGCCGCAACGCCAGGCACAGATGCAATCATCCCGCTGATAAATGCCAGATTGCTGACATTGCCTGCCAGTTCACGCACGTAAAGCGTAAGAATCGGGGCGATAGAACCGGTGGCAACCTGAATAATCATGGTGGTGATAAACAGGCTCAGCACCAGGCGTGGATTTTTGAGCGAAGTTAAAACCTGACGTGCGTGCAACATGTCCTTCTTGTGCACCGGGGTAAATTGTTCGCGAATGCAGAACAAGGTAAAAACAAAACAGGTAAATAGCACGCCAGCGGTGATGAAAAACACCGGACGCAGGCCATAGGTATCCGCCAGAAAACCGCCAATCATCGGCCCAAGAAGTGCACCGCTTACCCCGCCGGTAGACAACGTGCCCAATGCCCAACCACTTTTATGGCGCGGAACTTGGGTGGCGATAAGCGCGTTAGCATTGGGGACAAATCCACCCAATAGTCCGAGCAGTGCGCGCAGCGCCAGAAATTGCCAGATATTGCTCGCAAAGCCCATCAGCACCATCACAATGGACATCCCCAATGCTGAACGCAGTAGCATTATCTTGCGGCCTTTACGGTCGGCAAGCCCGCCCCAGAAAGGTGACGCAATGGCTGAGAACAAAAAGGTAATGCTGAAAACGATGCCGGACCACATGTTGAGTGCGCTGTGTCCGGTCACGCCAAGATGTTCGACATACAGCGGCAGGAAGGGCATGACCAGGCTAAATGCGACACCGGTAAGAAAACACCCAAGCCATGCAACGGTGAGATTTCGTTTCCAGTTGATCGGGTTCTCGGGGAGAGTCATAACGCTCCAGTTCAGTGCAGAAAAGACATGTGATGGAATTATTACCTTGCTAATTATGCGCTTGTTGGCGGGGAGGGGCAATGTTTCTGAAACACAATTTTAGAATGAAAAAAGGTGGCAAAATGCCACCGATTTACAGAAGTTAATAACGCGCAGGAACCCCTTCTGGACGCGTTTTAAAGCGGCGGTGCAGCCACATGTATTGCTCCGGGGCCATCAAAATGCACTGCTCGATGATTTTATTCATCCAGATCGCCGTACTTTCAGGGGTTTCCAGCGGTGGTGAAAACTCTGCGGGTAGAATCAGCAACTCGTAACCTTTACCGTCCGGCTTGCGGCGCGGCACCATTGGTACGATTGCCGCACCTGACATACGTGCAAGAGTGTATGTTCCTGCGGTGGTGGCGGCTTCGTCAACGCCAAAAAATGGCACAAAAACGCTGCCACGCGGGCCGTAGTCGTGGTCCGGTGCGTACCAGATGATTTCACCCTGTTTCAGCGCACGAATCATGCCTTTAAGGTCTTTACGGTCGATCATGCTTTTATTGGAGCGCATACGGCCCCAGGTTTGCAGCCAGTCGAGCAGGGGGTTGTCATTCGGGCGGTAAACGCCGATACCGGGCGTGTTCATACCGAACATGCGCGCGCCTAATTCCAGCGTCAGGAAATGAATTCCAATAAGCAACACGCCCCGTTTGGCTTCCTGCACCGCGTGAATATGCTCGACACCAGAAACATCACACCAGCGTCGAATACGCCAGGTGGGCCAAAACCATGCCATGCCGGTTTCCATCAGGCCTAGGCCAACGGATTCGAAGTTTTTCTCGAGATAATACTCACGTTCTTCCGCGGTTTTGTGGGGAAAGGCGAGTTCAAGATTGCGGCGGGTAATAGTGACGCGGTGCTTCATAAACCGCATAGCAAGTTGGCCAAGTCCACGCCCGACTCGATAAATCACCGGATAGGGGAGCAGGGTAACTAAGTAAAGTAAGCCAATACCAAACCAGGTTCCCCAATAGCGGGGATGAAGTAATGCGCGCGAGAATTGCGGTAAGTTCGTCATGTAAAACCTATTGTGACGGCAAATGCCGGATCTTCTTGAGTCAGACTATTGTGACATTAATTGAGGGTCTGCCAAAATTAACAACAGCAGAGTGTTTGATATTCAAACGATTGTTGCGTTTTGTACGGATAGATAACGGAAATGTAGCGCAAAATGCGGGGATGTAAATTAACGATAATTGCTATATGATGCAGCCCACTTTTTTATCAACGATAGCCGAGCGAACACCATGCCAGTGTTACACAACCGCATATCGAATGATGAACTGCGTGTGCGCATGTTGGCTGAAACTGAGCCTCGCACTACCATCTCATTCTATAAGTATTTCACCATTGAAGACCCTCAAACGACGCGCGATGCGCTTTACCAGGCGTTTACATCGCTAAATGTATTTGGTCGCGTTTATCTCGCTCATGAAGGGATTAACGCGCAAATCAGCGTGCCAAACAGCCGTGTGGATGGATTCCGCGAAACACTTTACGCTTTCCATCCTGCACTTAACGGTGTGCGACTCAACGTTGCCCTCGAAGACGATGGCAAATCGTTTTGGGTATTACGCATGAAGGTCCGCGACCGCATTGTCGCCGATGGGATTGATGACCCGTCATTTGATGCCAGCCAGGTCGGTGCTTATCTCAAAGCCGCAGACGTGAATGCGATGCTCGACGACCCGGAAGCGGTGTTTATCGACATGCGCAACCATTACGAATATGAAGTGGGTCATTTCCAGGATGCACTGGAGATCCCGGCGGACACTTTCCGTGAGCAGTTGCCGAAAGCGGTCGACATGTTGCAGGAAGACAAAGACAAAAAAATCGTCATGTACTGTACTGGCGGCATCCGTTGTGAGAAAGCCAGTGCCTGGATGTTGCACAACGGTTTCAAGAACGTCTACCACATTGAAGGCGGGATTATCGAATACGCAAGACGTGCGCGTGAACAAGGGATTCCGGTGCGTTTTGTCGGTAAGAACTTTGTCTTTGATGAGCGTATGGGCGAACGTATTTCTGATGATGTGATTGCCCATTGCCATCAGTGCGGCACATCTTGCGACAGCCATACCAACTGCAAAAATGACGGCTGCCATTTGCTGTTTATTCAGTGCCCGAGCTGCGCTGAGAAGTTTGCTGGCTGCTGTAGCGACATTTGCCGTGATGAACTGGCTCTGTCACCGGAAGAACAGCGCCGTCGTCGTGCCGGGCGGGAAAACGGTAATAAGATTTTCAACAAATCCCGTGGCGTTCTCAACACTACGTTAGGGATCCCGGATCCTAAGTAAAAGCAAAGGGGGAAACCTCTTTCACAGGTCGGATAAGCGCAGCGCCATCCGACGTTTTCATCTGTGAATACAGGCGAAAATGGTGGATGGCGTGTACCGCTTATCCACCCTACAACATTTTATTCCGCCTATTGTCACTCGAACGCTAGTTAAAACGCGCAAGCGAGAACGGTGTCAGGTCGAAACTTGACTCTTTGCCCAGTGCGAACTGGCAGGCAATTTCCCCCAGCACTGAAGCGAATTTAAATCCGTGTCCGCTCAGGCCGGTAATCACCAGCGTGTTGTCATGACCCGGCAGGGTATCAATAATAAAATCTTCATCCGGTGACATATCGTAGGTGCATGCCGCGCCGTGCATACACACGCCCACACCTGGCATTATCTGGCGCAAGAAGCTAAATACTTCACTTCCATCCGTGGCGATTGCACCAAACGGTTTGCGCTGACCGGGTTCACTAATCACCTGACCACCATCATGTTTGCCCAGCTTCAGCTCGTTATCCTCGCCCGCGGGGAAACCGTAATACTGGCTACCATCAGGTAGTTCGGCGGTAAAAGCAGGGAAGTGGTTTTTTTCACTGTAGCGGCCATCGGCCTGATGCCAGCTAAAGATTTTGCGCACTGGCGTGACGGGCAGTTCCGGTAGCAATTTAGTGACCCATGTTCCTGCACTGACTAACAATTTACTCGCGGTGAATTCACCTTCTGGCGTATCGACAACCACCCCTTCAGCGGTATGACGAATATCAGCCACCGGGCAATTGAACAGTTGAGCGCAACCGCCCTGATTGGCCAGTCGAATATAGGTCTCCACCGCCAGCTCGCTGCGAAGCACGCCAGAGTTCGGCTCAAACAAACCAACATAGTTTTCGGGAACGGTTACCTGTGGCCAGCGTGCCATGACTGCTTCAGCACTCAGCGTTTCAAGCGGCAGCGACCAGTTTTGCGCACTGCGTTGCACGGTTGAGATAAACGTTGAATCTGCCGGACCGAGATTAATCACGCCGGTACGGTGAAACACTTTCTCGCCGCTAATTTCCTGTAACGCATCCCAGAGTGCCTGCGCACGCAATACCAGCGGGACATATTTTTCCCCTTCGCCGTAGGCGTGACGCATCAGGCGTGTATCGCCATGATGGCTGCCTTGTTGGTGAGGGGGATGGCAACTATCGATCATTAGCACATTCAAGCCGGAGTGAGTGGCATAGCACCCGGCTGCTGCGCCGACAGAACCGCTACCGACGATGATAAGGTCATAATGCATGGTGCTTTTCTCTTCTCTTTGGCGAAAATGAATTATATAGCAGGGTAATTAATTCTCCGTCGCCTGGCAATTGAGCGAAAGAGGAATAATAAAAAAGGCACCTCTACGGTGCCTTGTGCGTTATTTGGGCAGCATCAATAATCAATGCTTACGATAATCGCTTACCTGGTAATCACTGGATTCAATCTTAGCAATGCCGGCTTCAAGAATAGAAATAAATTGCCGGGCAACATCCGTGGTCAGCCATAAAGTTTGACCGATTTCAGTTTCGTCGTGCTTTTGCGTATTTGAGGTCAGGTAGTGCAGGCGAAGCATCAGCGCGTCGTAACTATCTACGGTGCTGATGTCCCATCCAACAAGGGGATGGGTCTGGATAACATCACTATTTTTTTCCATCATAACCCCTTTTATACGTGTGTTTAAGACAACGGTTCGCGAGGTTTAATGCTTGTTTCTTGTTTCTTTTTAAATGTGAAGCCAGTTAAGTATATCAATGATTAAGCTATTTCGACGGATAAATAAATACCCCGCAACACTTTTTTTACATAAAGGTGCTTGGTTGCTCAATAAAACCGCAGGTTGTGCTTGGTGAATATCAGAAGATTCTAAGTAATCAGTGTCAGGAGGGAATTATTTGCAGTGTGATTTTTAAACGATAAAAAAACCGGATGGCGACACCCGGCATAAAAATAACGAGGGAAACTTATATTTGAAATAAGCAGCGGCTCAAGCAGCCTGCCACCTTCCATGATGAGTTTTAATCCGCAGAAAACCAGTCGTCAGCGCTTTCCCAGGTCTCTTGCAATATTTCGCTAATACGATCGCGATCTTCTTTGCTGGCCCCTAACACCGAAAGGTTATTAGCAGCAGCGTAACGCACCTGAACGTGATTTGAGTCTTCAGGATAGTGTTGAGTAATTCGGCGTGAGAGTTCAGTAGCAAGCGCATCAATAGCGCCTGGCGGCAGAGATGTAGTTTTAGCAATAGTGACTTCAATACGCATAACAGCCCCCTGTATAATATACTGGATATTTATACAGTCATATTCTGGGTTATGCAACAGGGGGCATGAAAAATTATGCTTTTACTGACCAGGCCACTTGCTCACCGGCGAGGAACGGCACAATGCTGTCATCGGACGTTTCGATGAGTTCCGGCATGTGCACTGGAGTACGCACCAGTTCAATGGATTCTTCATTCACAGGCAGGCCGTAGAAACGTGGGCCATTCAGTGAAGTGAAGGCTTCAAAGTGCTGCAACGCATTCAACTCTTCAAACACCGTCGCGTAAGCGCCAAGAGCAGAAGGCGCGTTAAAGCAACCTGCGCAACCACAACTGGCCTCTTTACGATGACGCGTATGAGGCGCGGAATCTGTACCGAGGAATACGCGGTCACATCCGCTGGCAACCAGCTCACGCAACGCTTCCTGATGAATGCTGCGTTTCAGAATTGGCAGGCAATACAGGTGAGGGCGCACGCCACCGACCAGCATATGGTTACGGTTAAACATCAGGTGTTGCGGGGTAATGGTTGCCGCCAGCAGGGAGTTTCCTTCCTTCACATACTGCGCCGCATCTTTGGTAGTGATGTGTTCAAACACCACTTTCAGTTCCGGGAATTGTTGGCGCAAAGGTTCCATAACGGTTTCGATAAAGCGCGCTTCACGGTCAAAAATATCAATATCAGCGTGAGTCACTTCGCCGTGGATAAGCAGCGGCATGCCAATTTTCTGCATGCGCTCAAGCACCGTTTTAATCGCGGCAGTGCTGGTAACACCGTGGCTTGAGTTGGTGGTCGCATTGGCTGGGTAGAGTTTTGCTGCGGTAAACACGCCTTCGTTAAACCCGCGCTCAACTTCATTCGGGTCAAGAGAATCGGTCAGGTAGCAGGTCATCAGTGGTTCAAATTTATGGCCTTGCGGCACAGCATCAAGAATACGCTGGCGATAAGCAATGGCGGCTTCAACCGTTGTCACTGGGGGAACCAGGTTTGGCATCACAATCGCGCGACCATAAGTTTCGCTGGTATAAGGCACCACCGTTTTTAACATTTCACCGTCACGTAGGTGAACATGCCAGTCATCAGGGCGGCGAATTTTTAATACCTGGGGTAATACGGTCATGAAATTGCTCCGGCGTAGGAAGGAAAAAACGATGATTTGTGCCGGAGAGCAAGGATAAGCGCAAACGTTTCGCTTTGCACCATTTTCATCGAGATTTTGTCGGGGGAATGTTGCCCCCGACCAGGAAAAACGGGTTAATCAGTAAATGGGATAATGAGTTGGCCTGGTTTAACCTCAAGTCCCTTGGCGTATCTTTTCGCCAGGTTCTCACCAGTACTGCGGTCTTCGCCCAGCACATAAGCCGGTTGTTGATTGAAGTAATTACGCAATGACTGATTCAGATAAGGAATCAGGGTCTGGACAATGGTCTGCATTTTTTCAGGTTCGACCGTCGCGTTTACCACTTCCATTTCTTGCAAATAAATCGCGCCTTGTTCTTTATTGAACACCGGCAATGCTTTGAGTTTGAGCTTGATAGTGGCTTTTTGATTACCAAACAGCGACGACATATCCAGATTGGCATCGCCAGTCAACGTCACTTTATTCGGCTCTTCACGGCCAATCGCACTGCTTAAATTGGTTAAAACAATATGGGCATCGGCAACGCCTGGCAGGCCAATATCTTTAGAGAAGTTATTACGTTTATGCAGCGCCTGGTTTATTTCCTGTTCGCTGACCGTGTATTGCGTTAACTGATTGCAACCCACCACTAACCCGCTGAGCATTAGCGCTGCGGCGAAAACAATCTTTTTCATGGAATTCCTTAACATGCTGCATAGAACACAGATCCTGACATAAAGCATTATGATGTCCCAGGGCGGGCTACGCCACCGGAAAAAACCGAAATAGCCGTCATACTTCGAGCGACATCAGAGTTGGCTGCGTTTACTCACCCCAGTCACATACTTGAGTAAGCTCCTGGGGCTGGTAACTCGAATTAATAAGTGTATTTAAACCGCGTGGGACGACAGCAGATTAATTTGTGTCTGTTTAGCCATATTATCGCGATACGCCGCAACACGGCTTGGCCACTCAATACCCGCGACCAGAGTCAGGTTACGCAGCAGTGGGAACAGATGAATATCGTCGTCAGACAGCTCACCGTTTACCGCATTCGGCTGCACAATCAGCTTATCGAGCTTGCGTAAATCATCAGAGATTTTTTTGATTAGCCCTGGCGAATGATGAAGGAGGTCGGCAAACGAGCCGATCATCGCTTCCTTTTTGTTGACGAAATAAGCACGTGCTTGTGGCGTGGCAAACTCATCAAAAGGCGCTTTCGCCATGCGCGGAATCAACAACTGCTGCACATAGCTATTCACGTGGCGTAACCAGTCGCTAATTGCGGCGTTGGTTGCGCCAGTCAGAAGCGGTTCGCCATCCAGTTTATCGACGTAATGCACGATATCCATGCTTTCTGGCATATAGCGGCTATCGTCTTTTTGCAGGATCGGCGCCATTTTCTTACCAATCATTTTGGTCGGAGTGGCTTCATCGTCATTGAGCAGGACTTTCAACTCAATGGGGATGTTCTTTAAACCAAAAATCATGCGTGCTTTAAGGCAGAAAGGGCAGTGATCGTAGATATAAAGCTTCACGTTTCTCCTCCATATTTATCAGCGAACCAGGTTGGTTAACTATTGAGTATGGGGGAGAAAAGTGAGTGCCGCAAACTAGTTACCGGGTTCGAGCATCGAGGGTTCAATAGGTTTCGTGCTGAATTGCCACCACAGGGCGATAAGCGTGATGAAGCCAATAATCCCTAACATTACCCACGGAAGCGATGGCTGGTTGATACTTTTCCCGGCATCAAACAACCAGCCGCCACCGGCGTAACCAAATGCCCCACCAATGGCCAGACCCAGACGGCTAAAGCCCATGTAACTGCCGCGAGCACGGGAATCAGCAAGGGATGCACTCAGCGTTTCCCTGGCCGGTTCAGCAATGATTGAACCGACATAAAACACACAAATTAGCGTGAACAGTTGCTGAAGATTATTGGCAAGGCCAATCGGCAGCATGGCCAGCGACATTAAGAATAAACCCGCCATCAGGCGCTGCTCCAGACGGAAGCGTTTTTCGCTCCAGCGCGCAATCGGGTACAGCAGCGTTAACGAGAGTGCGGCTTCAATGGCATACATCCACTTCACGGCGGCAGGTGTGCCGGCAATTTCGTTGACCATAATCGGCAGCATCAACATCACCTGCACCGCCAGCATGTAATATCCGGCCAGCGTTAACACATAAGTGATGAAGCGTTTATCGCGCAGCACGCGTCCCATCCCTTCAAGCATCGGCGTGCGGATGGTGGAAAGTTTATAGGCAGGTAGCAGCCAGGCGTTGACGAACGCGCAAATCACAAACATCACCGCGCCAACAGCACACACCAGACGGAAATCATATTGCAGCAGCCAACTCCCGAGTAGCGCACCAATAACCGCACCCGCGCTGTCTTGCATCATCAGAATTGAGAAGAAACGCCCTCGTTGATGTGGGCGTACGAGTTTAACCACCAGCGCGGCGCGCGGCGGGTCGAATAACGTGCCGCCGATAGCGGAAATAAAACACGATAGCCACAACACCCAGGGTTCATGGGCGATACCCATCAGCGCAAAACCGACGGCTCGCAGCAGCATGCCGGTGACAATCATCGGTTTAGCGCCCAGCCGGTCAGCGATGGCGCCACCGAAAATCCCCAGCCCTTGCTGGGTGAGCTGACGCAGGCCGAGCGCAATACCGACCATTAGCGCTGCCCAACCCATTTGGTCAACGAAGCGAATGGAAATAAGAGGGAAAACCACGAAGAAGCCTAATACCACTAACATGTTATCGAGCAATAAGAAGTATTTACCCAGGCTCCTGGCCTGCGCTACCCGTGACATCTCCCCTCCTGGGAATATTAAAAGTGTGATGAACTTCTATTCTCTACTGCTATTTGAGTTTTTGACAGCCAGGCATATGACAATATTTTTTCATCAATCTGAGGCTTCGATTGAACTCTTTAATCGAAAAAGTTTGCGCAGGTGAAAAATCTGCATGCTGTTGTTTTCCTTCCGCAGCCAGCCGCAGGTATAGTAAATACGTTGCCTAAGAAAATATGGGATGTGAGGAGCAGGGGTGAACATGTTTGGCTACCGCAGTAACGTGCCGAAAGTACGCTTATCAACCGACCGCCAGGTGGTGCGTCTGGTGTATGAGCGAGATGCCTGGCGTCTGGCAGATTATTACGCCGAAAACCGTCAGTTCCTGAAACCCTGGGAACCGATTCGAGATGACAGCCACTGCTTTCCTTCTGGCTGGCAAGCACGTCTGGGCATGATCAGCGAAATGCATAAACAGGGCAGCGCCTATTACTTTGCGCTGCTCGACCCTGACGAGAAAGAGATTCGCGGCGTCGCCAATTTTTCAAACGTGGTGCGCGGCTCATTTCATGCCTGTTATCTGGGGTACTCGTTGGGTGAAAAATGGCAGGGGCAAGGTCTGATGTTTGAAGCGCTGACCACCGCGATTCGTTACATGCAGCGCAGCCAGCATATCCACCGCATCATGGCGAACTACATGCCGCATAACCAGCGCAGCGGCGATCTCCTCGCCCGCCTTGGTTTTGAAAAAGAAGGCTATGCCAAAGAATATTTATTGATTGATGGTGTCTGGCGCGATCATGTTTTGACTGCGCTCACCACCAAAGAATGGACCCCTGGCCGTTAAGGACGAGAAATGAAATATCAGTTAACTGCGGTTGAAGCGCGTGTGGTGGGTAGCCTGCTGGAAAAACAGGTGACCACGCCTGAACAATATCCGATGTCCGTCAACGGCGTCGTGACGGCGTGTAATCAGAAAACCAACCGCGAACCGGTGATGGATCTGAAAGAACATGATGTGCAAGAAACGCTGGATACTCTGGTCAAGCGCCACTTTTTGCGCACTCTTAGCGGTTTCGGTAATCGCGTGACGAAGTACGAGCAGCGCTTCTGCAATTCCGAATTTGGCAATCTGAAACTCTCGGCGGCGGAAGTGGCGGTCGTCACAAACTTGTTGTTACGTGGCGCACAGACACCGGGTGAATTACGTTCTCGCGCCGCGCGTATGTTTGAATTCAGCGATATGGCGCAAGTTGAAGCGACGCTAGAAAACCTTGCCAACCGTGAAGATGGCCCATTTGTGGTGCGTTTGCCACGTGAACCGGGCAAACGTGAAAGCCGCTATATGCACTTGTTCTGTGGCGAAGTTGATTCATCACCAGCCAACCTCGCCGAAAGTGCGACGGCACCAACGGATGATTTAACTGCCCGCGTGGAACAACTTGAAAGCGAAGTCGCTGAACTCAAGCAACGTCTTGACTCGCTGTTGGCACATCTTGGGGATTAATTGATGACTAAACTTCGCGTCGGCGTGGTGGGTTTGGGCGGCATCGCGCAAAAGGCGTGGTTGCCAGTATTAGGAGCCTCTAATGACTGGATTGTGCAAGGTGCTTTTTCCCCAACCCGCGCCAAAGCCCAACCGGTTTGCGATGCCTACCGTATCCCTTATGTTTCATCTATTGCCGAACTCGCAGCACAGTGCGATGCGGTCTTTGTCCACAGCGCCACCAGCAGTCACTACGCGGTAGTCAGCGAACTGTTACAGGCTGGCGTCAATGTCTGTGTGGATAAACCGCTGGCAGAAAACCTTGCTGATGCGGAGCGTTTAGTGGAACTGGCACAGCAGAAAAAACGCACCTTGATGGTCGGTTTTAACCGCCGTTTTTCTCCTCTGTATCGTGACCTGAAAACGAAACTAGCGAACGGCACCTCGTTGCGGATGGACAAACATCGCACTGACAGCGTCGGGCCAAATGACCTGCGCTTTACCTTGCTTGATGATTATCTGCATGTTGTTGATACCGCGTTGTGGTTGGGGGGGAGCGAAGCACAGTTACAAAGCGGAACATTGCTGACCAACGATCACGGCCACATGCTGTTTGCTGAGCACCACTTTGCCAGTGGCAACCTGCAAATCACCACCAGTATGCACCGCCGTGCCGGTAGCCAACGCGAGTCGGTACAAGCGGTGACAGATGGCGGCTTATATGATGTGACCGATATGCGCGAATGGCGTGAAGAGTGCGGCAATGGGGTGGTCAATCGTCCCATTCCCGGCTGGCAAACCACGCTCGAACAACGCGGTTTTGTCGGTTGTGCCCGTCATTTCCTCGATTGTGTGGCAAATCAGACAGTTCCTGAAACTGCAGGCGAGCAAGCATTGATAGCCCAGCGTGTGGTTGAGAAACTGTGGCGCGATGCCATGAGTGAATAACACGGTAGTATTTCGTCTGTGTATAGGTAGACTAGCGGGGCTTTCGTAGGTCGGATTAGCGTAGCGACATCCGACATGAATTGGACGTCATTGCTGTTATCCCAACGCCTGCCTTGCAGGCGTTGATGTTTGATGACAAACCTCATTCTTTCGCAAAGCGAACATATGTCACCAAATAAATAAACAAGGAAAATCGATTTATTGATTTTCGGCTGATAACCACAAAGAAGGAAAAACCACGCTTTTTCCTTCTTTGTTTACGCGCTGAACGCCTGCCTTGCAGGCGTTGATGTTTGTGGAACCACATAATAATGAATCTATTAAAATCGCTGGCAGCCGTCAGCTCGATGACCATGTTTTCTCGCGTGCTCGGATTTGCGCGCGACGCCATTGTGGCAAGGGTTTTTGGGGCAGGGATGGCGACGGATGCCTTTTTCGTGGCATTCAAACTTCCCAACTTGTTGCGTCGTATTTTTGCCGAAGGGGCATTTTCGCAGGCGTTTGTGCCGATTCTTGCCGAGTACAAAAGTAAGCAGGGCGAAGATGCCACCCGCGTGTTTGTCTCGTATGTTTCCGGGCTACTCACGCTGGCACTGGCGGTAGTCACCGTTATCGGCATGATAGCGGCACCGTGGGTGATTATGGTCACCGCGCCTGGCTTTGCCGATACCGCAGATAAATTCAACCTGACTTCCAGCCTGTTGCGGATAACCTTCCCGTATATTTTCCTGATCTCGCTGGCTTCGTTATGCGGGGCGATTCTTAATACCTGGAACCGTTTCTCCGTTCCTGCTTTTGCGCCGACTTTCCTGAACCTCAGCATGATTGGCTTTGCGCTGTTTGCGGCACCGTACTTTAACCCACCGATTCTGGCGCTGGCCTGGGCGGTGACCGTGGGCGGCGTGTTGCAACTGGCGTATCAGTTACCGCATCTGAAAAAGATTGGCATGCTGGTTTTGCCGCGCGTCAATCTGAAAGATGCCGGTGCGATGCGCGTTATCAAACAGATGGGACCGGCAATTCTCGGTGTTTCCGTTAGCCAGATTTCTTTGATTATCAACACCATTTTCGCCTCGTTCCTCGCCTCAGGCTCGGTTTCCTGGATGTACTACGCTGACCGTTTAATGGAATTTCCATCCGGCGTGTTAGGCGTGGCGCTAGGCACTATTTTGCTGCCTTCGCTGGCGAAGAGCTTTGCCAGTGGCAACCATGACGAATACTCGCGCCTGATGGACTGGGGGTTGCGTTTATGTTTTCTGCTGGCGTTGCCAAGCGCGGTGGCACTGGGGATTCTGGCAAAACCGCTCACCGTTTCACTGTTCCAGTACGGTAAATTCACCGCTTTTGATGCCGCGATGACGCAACGTGCGCTGGTGGCCTATTCCGTCGGTTTGATGGGGCTGATTGTGGTGAAAGTGCTGGCTCCGGGTTTCTATTCGCGCCAGGACATCAAGACGCCGGTCAAAATTGCCATCGTCACACTGATTCTGACTCAGGTGATGAACCTCGCGTTTATCGGCCCGCTCAAACACGCCGGGCTGTCGTTGTCGATTGGTCTGGGGGCTTGCCTGAATGCCAGCCTGCTATACTGGCAACTGCGGAAACAGGATATTTTCCAGCCTCAGCCGGGCTGGTGGGCGTTCTTGTGGCGTTTGTTTGCCGGTGTGGTTGTGATGGCGGCGGTGTTGTTCGGCATGATGCACGTGATGCCAGCCTGGGATCTTGGCTCCATGCCTTACCGCTTGCTGCGCCTGATGGCGGTAGTGGTTGCCGGGATTGCGGCGTATTTCGCAACACTGATGGTGCTGGGCTTCAGGGTGAAGGACTTTGCCCGCCGCACCATTTAGCAAACAGACTAGGTACCAGGCGCGTTCTGCATTAAACTGCGCGCTGCAAAAATTTGACATATTGAACGATTAATTAGGCGGTAATAGCGATGCACGGAGTAATCACAACCTGGTTTGAAGATAAAGGTTTCGGTTTTATCAAAGATGAAAACGGTGACAATCGTTATTTTCATGTGATTAAGGTCGCCAACCCTGAGCTGATTAAGAAAGATGCCTCGGTGACTTTTGAGCCAACCACCAACAACAAAGGCTTATCAGCTTTTTCGGTGAAAGTTGAGCCAGACAGCAAATACATCTTTATTGCTGGCGAGCGCATCAAAATCACGGCGATTAAATCCTTCCTGGTTTACAGCGAAGAAGTGCCAGCCGAAACCAAGATTGATAAAGAGAACGCGGTGCTGTCTGTTGGCGCGCTGATGAACAGCATTCGCCCGAAAGCAGAACCTAAGCCGGGCGAAATGCGTACGCTGAAGAAACTGGCGGTGACCACCTTCCAGGGCTCAACATTAATCTTCTCCGAAGATGAAATTGATGTTGAAGCCACCATGAAGATCCTCCAGGGTCTGAAGTAAGTCATGCTGTAGCGCTCAACTCTGAGCGCTACAAGCTTCCTGCCTGTTAAGCCTGTGACTTTTCCGCTTTTGGGTAGCCATTAAAAAAGAGATTCAAAATCACCGCGCAGGCGGTTGCCAGCATGATCCCGCTGTGTAGCAAAGGCTGTAAGGCTGCCGGAAATTGTGCGAAGAAGCCGTGAGAAAGCGTGGGTGTCATCCCCATCCCTAAGCTGATGGCGACGATATAAAGGTTGTAACGATTGGTTGAGTAGTTGGCGCGAGCCAGAATACGAATCCCTGTTGCCAACACCATCCCGAACATCACCAACCCCGCACCACCTAAGACAAATTGTGGAATTGACGCCACAAACACGGCCATTTTCGGCACCATGCCAAACAAGATCAAAATACAACCCGCAGCCACGCACACCCAACGGCTATGGATCCGCGTTACGCTCACCAGACCGACGTTCTGCGAAAACGAAGTATGCGGGAAGCTGTTAAACAGACCACCAATCACCGTCCCCACGCCATCAACCCGTAAACCACGGATAATATCTTTTTCGGTTAATTTATGGCCGACAATATCGCCGAGCGCCAGAAACATCCCCATCGACTCAATAAAGACAATAATCAGCACCGCGGTCAGCGTCAGGATGGCAACGGGATCGAACGTCGGGATACCCAGCGCCATTGGCGTCACGATGGCGAACCATTTTGCATCAGCCAGCCCGGACAAATTAACTTCGCCCATCATGTAAGCCAACGCAAAACCAAAAGCGATACCCAGCAGCACCGCGACATTTGATAAAAAGCCTGTGGCATAACGGGTAATCAGCAAGATAAACAGCAACACGGCTGAGGCGACGCAGATATAAACGGGGTCGCCGTAATTCGGGTTGCCCGCACCACCTGCCGCCCAGTCGATACCGACCTGGATAATACTCAGCCCAATCGAGGTAATCACAATCCCGGTGACCAGCGGGGGGAACAGCGGCATTAACCTGCCTACTACCGGCGCCAGCAGGGTGGTAATCAACCCGGCGGCGATGGTCGCGCCAAAAATACCGGTCAGGCCAATCTCGGGATTAGAGCCAATGGCCACCATTGGCGTGACCGCCGCAAAGGTCACCGACATAATCACCGGTAAGCGAATTCCCATAAATTTACCGACCCCCAGACACTGAATCAGCGTGACGACGCCACAACAGAACAGATCGGCGCTAATCAATAAAGAGATGACTTCTTTGCTTAACCCTAAACGGTCACCAATCATCAGTGGTACGGCTACGGCCCCGGCATACATCACCAGCACATGCTGAAGGCCGAGGATCAATAATTGCCCTGGCGGCAGTATTCGGTCGACTTCATTTGGCGTGGTCGCGGGTGAAATTTCAGAGGCACTATTGTCCATATTTATCTCCTTTAATGGCGGCGGTATTGGCAATCCTGTTTTTCCAAAAAATGAGTTCAGGGAATGCATGCGTAACTGATGCCAGTTCCATGCATTGCGCTAAATTGATTGAAGAAGTGTGAAAAACATCACGTAACTGATTGTATTGACAGCGAAGGGGAAAATATTTTGTCTGGGGAGTTTTATCAGTTTGAGGTTTATCTTCTCAGTTTGATAAGCCCACTCTCACTTTTGAGCGGCGGCGAGCAGGCCGGAACTTTGCATAACCTCAATTTTGGGCAACATTCTTTGCAGTGGCTCACAAATTTAGATTTAGTCTGCTTACGCTGAACAAATTGTCCCTGTTTTTGCATTGCTGCAAGTGAGTTCTGGCTTTCAAAAAGGGATGCGAATGAATAAATTTATCGCTGTAGATGCGCAAGAATGCATCGGTTGTCACGTCTGCGAAATTGCCTGCGCAGTGGCTCACAATCGACAGAGTTGGCCAGAGTCTATTGCCGCTTTTCATCCACGCATTGAAGTTATTTCCCACCAGCAAAACCATGTCACGGTCACCTGCCATCACTGTAACAATGCCCCTTGTGTCACCAGTTGTCCGGTGGGGGCATTAACCTACCGGAACGAGCAGGTTCACCTGAACGAAGCGCGCTGCATTGGCTGTAAAAACTGCGTGCTGGCCTGCCCATTTGGGGCGATAGAAATGGTGAATGCCAGCCAGGATGCTATCTGGCTGGCGCAAAAATGTGACCTCTGTGAACAGAGTGAAAGCGGTCAACCCGCCTGTGTGGCCCATTGCCCTGCGGATGCACTCAAACTAATGGATGACCGTGAGTTAAACGACTTACGCCTGCGGCGGCAGAAAATGGCGCTCAGTGGCGCGTCGGCTGCGGTTCGTCGCCAGAGTTTATTGGACAAACCCGCCCGCAATGGCGCTGAAAAACTCCCGGCGATACAACGCAAAATGCACTTCGAAGAGATTTATCAGGGCTTGTCCTCTTTGCATGCGGTTAATGAAAGCCAACGCTGCATCCATTGTGCGCAAAAAGCGCGCTGCAACTGGACTTGCCCGCTGCATAACGCTATCCCTGAACTGCTGCGTTTGGTTGCCGAAGGTAAGATTATTGAGGCGGCGGAATTAAGCCACCAAAGCAGTTCACTGCCTGAAATTTGTGGGCGAGTCTGCCCGCAAGAACGCTTGTGTGAAGGGGCTTGTACCTTAAAACCGCACAGCGGCGCGGTGGCTATCGGGAATATCGAACGTTACATCACGGACACCGCACTGGCTCAGGGCTGGTGGCCTAAAGTGTCGCCAGATATCGCAACACGCAAAGAGCGAGTGGCGGTTATTGGTGCCGGTCCTGCTGGATTAGGATGTGCAGATATTCTGGCGCGCCGTGGTATTCAGGTCGATGTCTATGACCGCTATCCTGAAATCGGTGGGCTGCTGACCTTCGGTATTCCTCCCTTCAAGCTTGATAAACAGTTGCTTGCCATGCGGCGCGAAATCTTCAATTCGATGGGCATCGAGTTTCATCTTAACTGCGAAATCGGGCGCGACATCGCCTTTAGCGAACTGCTGTCCAGCTATCAGGCGGTATTTCTGGGTGTTGGCACCTACGATTTAATGCGTGCCGGGCTGGAGCACGAAGACTCGCCGGGGGTCGTGCAGGCGCTACCATTACTGACTGCTAGTGCGCGCAGAGTGATGAACCTTGCTGATGATGCCGCCACGCCCTGGATTGAGCTAGCTGGGAAACACGTTGTGGTACTTGGCGGCGGTGATACGGCGATGGACTGCTTGCGCACCGCGATACGCCTGGGGGCGGCAAGCGTGACCTGTGCTTATCGTCGCGATGAAGCCAGCATGCCGGGTTCAAAGAAAGAAGTGGTGAATGCCAGGGAAGAGGGCGTGGAGTTCCTTTTCAATGCGCAGCCGCAATTCATTGAACGTAATGACAATGGCGCGGTGACAGGAATTGGCCTGATTCGCACGCTTTTGGGCGAACCTGGCAGCGATGGACGACGGCGTCCGCAGCCTGTCGTCGGTTCAGAGTTTGTGCTGCCCGCCGATGTTCTGGTGATGGCCTTTGGTTTCCAGCCACATGCGATGCCGTGGCTACAAACTCACCAGGTCACTTTCGACAAATACGGCCTGATTGAAACCGGTAAAGCGGGGCGCTTATCCACTCAAACGCAGCATCCGAAAATATTCGCGGGCGGTGATGCGGTTCATGGTGCTGATTTAGTGGTCACGGCAATGGTCGCCGGACGGCAGGCGGCACGGGACATTCTGGTGATGTTGGGTGATTCATCCCCCATTCAGTGCTCACACAGTCAGGAGCCGTTGCGATGACACAGTTTATTCACGTTAACCCCGATCGCTGCATCGGGTGTCGCACTTGCGAAATTGCCTGTGGGCAGGCACACAGTGACAGCGATTTTCGCCCCAGGTTACAGGTGATGAAACTGCATTCATCCACTCAGCCCGTGATGTGCCATCAGTGTGAGAATGCCCCTTGCGTGGCGGTTTGCCCGGTGCGTGCGCTGGTGCAGGATGAGAGATGTGTGCAGCTCAACGAGTCGTTGTGTATTGGCTGTAAAAACTGTGTGATGGCTTGTCCCTTTGGCGTCATCGATATAGCTCTGACGCCTGAAAAAAACATCCAAATCGTGAAATGTGATCTTTGCCAGCAGCACCAAAGCGGCCCCGAATGTGTAAGGGTATGCCCGACCGCGGCGCTGGAGAAAAATGATAGTCATTCGGTGAAGCAACAAGCCACCCTACGCCGCCGCAGTGCGGCTTTGCAGAGCGTGTATTTCTCGTTGAAATAGCCAACAATACGGCCCGATAATCGGGCCGTATTGCTTACGTCAAATCGCCCAACCACCCGCGTAGAAAATGACCAATACCAGGGCAATCAGCACTGTGCCGATATTCAACCGACGCCAATCATTTGAGAACACACGCCCCACCACCAGTGTCACAAAACCCAGCATAATGCCGGTGACAATATTGCAGGTCAGCACGATAAATACCGCGCACACTAGGCCGGCCATCGCATCCACAAAGTCATCGAAATCGAGTTTTGCCACGTTGCTGAGCATCAATAACCCGACATACATCAGTGCCGGGGCGGTGGCATAACCGGGGATCAGGAAAGCCAGCGGCGACAGGAACAGCACCACCAAAAACAGTGCGCCGACCACCACTGCGGTTAAGCCCGTTTTCCCACCCGCCGCGGTTCCCGCTGCGGATTCGATATAAACCGCCGCAGGAGACGCACCGACCAGGCCGGATAAAATCGAACTCACCGAGTCGGCGGTTAACGCTTTGCCGCCATTGATAATTTGGTTGTTTTCATCCAGCAGATTCGCCTGGCCAGCAACGGCACGTATTGTCCCAGTGGCATCAAAAACTGCCGTCATTACCAGCGCCAGTACGCTTGGCAACACCATTGGCTGTAACGCGCCCATAATATCGAGGCTGAAAATAAGTGATTTGCCGTCTTCTCCGCTCAGACTCGGTAACGCCACCAGCCCGTGATACTGCACATTGGGGTCGAAAATCAGGCCGATAATCGAAATGGCAATAATGACCAGTAAAATCCCCCCAGGGACACGCAGTTTTTCCAGCCCCAAAATGACGGCTAAACCTAATAACGTCATGATGACAGGGAAGGTGGTGAAGCCACCGAGCGCTACTGGCAACCCTTCAATTGGGTTCTTGATAACCAGCCCCACGCCACTTGCGGCAATTAATAACAAAAACAGACCAATCCCGATGCCGGTACCGTGGGCGATCCCCATTGGCAAATTACGCAATATCCAGGTTCGCACGCCGGTTACCGAAATGGCGGTAAACAGCACCCCCATCAGGAACACCGCGCCTAAAGCCACGGGAATGCTGATGTGTTGCCCTAACACCAGGCTGAAGGCGGTAAAGGCAGTGAGTGAAATGGCACAGCCAATTGCCATCGGTAAATTGGCCCACAGCCCCATCAGTAATGAGCCGAAGCCCGCTATCAGACAGGTTGCAACAAAGACGGCACCGGGCGGAAATCCGGCTTTCCCTAACATACCTGGCACCACGATCACGGAGTAAACCATGGCTAAAAATGTGGTAATGCCAGCGAGGACTTCCTGGCGAAAGCTGCTGCCGCGTTTCGTAATACTGAAATAGCGGTCGAGCGCCCCTTTTCCCTGCACTGTGGCAGGCACATGCGATGAATCGGTCGACATAATTCTGTCCTTATCAACGATGAAGTGACGGTTTTTCCTGTTTGCTATGTTCTTTCGTACACCAGTTGGCCATCGACGTAAGTGCGATAAATCGAGCGGTCATCGCCCAGCGTTATCATCACAAACAGCTTGTCCATCAGCGACACCGAATTGTCATAGCGCAGTTGTTGCAACGGCGTGGCGGTTGGCTCAAGAACCACAAAGTCAGCCTCTTTGCCGATGTCGAAATTGCCGATATAACTATCAAGTCCTAATGAGTGCGCCCCGCCCAGGGTGGAAAGATAGAAGGCTTCATAAGCCGACAGCCGGTAGCCCTGAAGCTGCATCACTTTGTAGGCTTCATTCAGGGTTTGCAGCATATTGAAGGTGGTGCCCGCGCCAATGTCGGTGCCAATCCCGACCTTGATTTTCTTGCGCCAGGCTTTTTGCAGATTGAATAAGCCGCTGCCGAGATAAAGATTGGATGTTGGGCAAAAGGCGATGGTGGAATCGGTGTGATGCAGGCAATCCCACTCGTCTTCCTCCAGATGAATACAGTGGGCAAAGACACTGTTTTTGCCGGTCAAACCGTAGTGATGGTAAACATCGAGATAGTTTTTGCGCTCCGGGAACAACTCTTTTACCCAGGCAATTTCGTCCTTGTTTTCGCACAAATGGGTGTGAACCCAGGTATCGGGATATTCCTGGCGCAGACGCTGCGCCATCGCCAGTTGTTCAGGCGTTGAGGTCGGTGCAAAACGTGGCGTGATGGCATACAGCAAGCGGCGGTTTTTGTGCCAGCGCTCAATTAGCGCCTTACTTTCCAGGTAGCTACTTTCTGCCGTATCCAGCAACCATTCAGGCGCATTGCGGTCCATCATCACTTTACCGGCAATCATGCGCATATTGATATTGCTCGCCGCTTCAAACAACGCGTTGGCCGATTCCGGGTGAACGGTGCCAAACACCAGCGCCGTGGTGGTGCCGTTGCGCAGCAACTGTTTAAGGAAAAACGAGGCCATTTCACGGGCATATTCGGGGTCTTTATAGCGCCGCTCGGTGGGGAAGGTGTGCTTGTTTAGCCACTCGAGCAACTGCTCGCCATATGCGCCCACCATTTCACTTTGTGGATAGTGAATATGGGTGTCGACAAAGCCAGGAACGATGAGCTTGCCGCGATAATCACGCACGCGGATAGCATCCGGTACCCGTGATTTCCCTTCTTCCCACGAGCCAAACCACACCACTTTACCTTCACTGATTAACAGCAATCCATCTTCAACAAAGCGCAACGCTGACTCGATTTCTTCAGGGTGCGAAATTACGCGTGTCACATCCAGGAAGTTCCCGCGCACGGCCTTCAGGTTTTGTACACCAGTCATGTTTTAATCCTCAGTGATTCACAGCACTCACTCCGGTTCTTCGGTCGCCACCGGGGTTGCACTGGTCTCTTTTTGTCTTAACGGGATAAGCAAATTCAGGATGATGGCCGTCAGGCCTCCGGCGCAGATGGGGTTTTCCACCAGCACGAATAACGAAGCGGGCAAAATGCGGAACACATCCGGATCGTATGAAACGCCAAGCCCCAGCCCTAGTGATGTGGCCACAATCAGGGTTTCACGCCGCCGTAGGCCGTTAGAGATGATGATGCGAATCCCGGCAATGGCGATCATCGAGAACATCAGGGTCATTGCTCCGCCCAGTACCGGCGCGGGAATGGTGGTAAAGAAGCGCCCGATAACCGGGAAAAAGCCCAGTACGATAAGGATCACGGCGATTACGCGCCCGATATAGCGTGACGCCACACCGGTCATCTGAATAACGCCGTTATTTTGCGAAAAGGTGGTCAGCGGCAGTGAACCGAGTGCCGAGGCGATAACCGACACCAAACCGTCGGCCAGCACGCCACCTTTCAGGCGCGACTGGTATTCATCACCTTCAATCGGCTGGTTTGACACCATGGCGGTGGCGGTAATCGAACCCACTGCTTCCAGCACACTGAGCAGATAAATGGTGCCGACCACCAGAAATTGAGTGATATCAAAGGTAAAACCGAACTTGAAGGGGACGGGCATGGTGATCAGCGGCAGATTACGCATACTGCTGAAATCCACCATTCCGAGGCACAGCGCGGTGAGATAGCCGACAATCAAACCCACGGCAATCCCGACCATGCGCAACAGCGGGCTGCGGCAACAGTTGAAGCCAATCACTACGACCAACACCAACAACCCGACACCAATGTTTTCATAGTTACCAAAGGTGCCGCTGTGTTTGGCCGAGAACCCGCCGCCAAAATCAATAATGCCGACTTTTATCAGGCTCAGGCCAATCATCAACACCACCACTCCGCTCACCGTCGGGGTGATGACGCGGCGCAACGCGGGCAGAATAAATGACGAACCGACCACCAGAAAAGCGCCGACAAAAGAAACCGCCATCATCGAAGAAAGGATCAGTTCTTCATGAAAACCGTCTTTCTTCATCGCACCGCCAAGGGCAATCATCACGGTCACAAAAGAAAAATTAACTGACTGAATCGATAACAAACCCGAACCAATCGGGCCATAACGATTGACCTGCAACCAGGTGCCAATACCTGAGGCAATCATTGCCATCGAAACCAGGTAAGTGGTGGTGGCGGTTGAGAGTTGCAGCGAGGTACCGACGATCAGCGCAGGCGTAACCATCGGCACAAAGATAGCTAACAGGTGGGTGATAGCGCCCACTAAAGACTGGTAAAACGGTGGTTTGTCTTCCAGGGCATAAACCAGTTCAGAATCGGCATTGCTGAAATCAGACATCTGGACACTCCTGTACCTACCAGTAATGGTGGATGTCGCTTGCGCTTATCCACCCTACAAAAGCCCGTCATCCACGATTTTCGTAGGTCGGATAAGCGTAAGCGCCATCCGACCCCATTACCGGTTTACAGTTTCCCTAAGGCATGGAGGATTTTCTCAGGGGTGAAATGCCACTCTCGCAGCCACACTTTGCAGGCATCGTGGATCGCTGTCGCAATAGCGGGAGCCGCGCCGTTGACGCCAATTTCTGAAATAGACTTGGCACCGTACGGCCCAACATGGTCCTCGCTGGGAACGAGAAATGCGCGGAAATCACGGGGAATATCGCCAATCATCGGCGCACCATAGGTACGCAGGTCGCGCGTCAGTGGGATGCCGTGTGCGTCATACTGAATTTCTTCAGTCAGGCTATGCCCGATGGCGCGCATCGATGCGCCATAGATTTGCCCCAATGCGAGGTCTGGGTTTATCGGCGTACCACAATCGAGCAGGGCGTAGAACTTGTTGAGCTTGATTTCACCCGTACGCGTATTCACCGCCACTTCGGCAAAGTTTGCCCCAAACGGGAAGGCGAAATTCGGGGTGATATAACTGGCGGTGGCAACTAACGTCCCGAATCCGGTGCCGGTTTCGGCCTTGTGGGCAATTTGCGCAAAGCTCACTTCGCCTTGCTTGCCGCGCACAATACCTGGTGCGGCCAGTTGCACATCTTCCAGCGGTTCGCCGAGCATTTGCGCGCCGTGGAAGAGAATTTTATCGCGTAAATTCTCCGCGGCATTTTTCGCCGCGTTACCGGAGAAACAGGTGCCAGAGGAGGCGTAAGCGCCTTTGTCGAACAGCGCGTGGTCGGTGTCACCCGAAATCACGTGGATATCAGACAGCGGGCAGCACAGCACTTCAGCCGACAACTTCCCGACCACGGTATCAAGGCCAGTACCGATATCGGCACCACCGGAGTGGACGATAAACGTCCCGTCAGATTCCAGTTTGATCATGCAGTTGGCCTGGTCAATATCCGGGATTCCCGATTTCTGCATGATGATGGCAACGCCACGCCCGGTATGCCAGTCGCCCTCTACCGGTTTGGGTGCATCCCAGTCGATTAGCTGACGGCCTTTGCGCAATATCGGTTCTAACGCGCAACTGGCTGCGACTGGAATTGAGGTGGGCATTTTCCCTTCGCCAATCGCCCCGAGGATTTTCAACTCCTGGCCTTCACGGACGCGGTTAATTTCCACCATATCTAACTGGTCGATACCCAGTTTTTCCGCCAGCTCAGCCATTGCCATGGTCAGCGCAAAGTTCCCTTTGGGTGCGCCGTAGCCCTGGTATGCGCCGGTTGGGCAGATATTGCTGTAGTAAGTGGTGACCTGGAAATCGACGTTATCGCAAGGATAAAGCGGCAGCGACAACGCAGGGCCATTACACGGCACCGTGAGGGCGTGGTTGCCATACGGGCCAGTATTGGCGCGGAAATCCATCTTGATGGCGGTCAGACGGCCATCTTTTTTGGCACCGATTTTTACCGTCACTTTGGCGACGTGGCGCGAGGTGTTAGCGATAAACTCCTCTTCGCGGGTGTAGTGGAAATAGACCGGGCGTCCGGTTACGCAGGTCGCCCAGGCGCAAACTTCTTCCAGCAAAATATCCTGCTTGGAACCAAAACCGCCGCCGACGCGCTCTTTGATGACATGGACTTTATGTTGCTTGAGCCCCACTAAACGCGCGACCTGGCGGCGCAAGTGCCACGGAACCTGGGTTGAAGCATGGATAACCAAACGGTCACCCACCCAGCGGGTGAAGCAAACGTGGGTTTCAGTCGGGCACTGTTGCACCTGTTTGGATTCGTAGGTGCGCTCGATAACCACTTCGGCGTCGGCAAAGCCTTTGTCTACGTCACCTATGCGCCCATGAATACCGGCGGCGATGTTTTTTTCCGGGCGAGCGCCAATCGGGAAATTGATAATCATGTGCTCGTCACGATCGGCAGCCTGGCTGTTTTGCGCTTCGAGGTCCGCTGGCGCACCGTTGACGTAAACCACTTTTTCGTCATGCACGCGTGGGGCATCAGCCGCCATCGCTTCGTCAATCGACAACACCGGTTTTAAAACCTGGTATTCAACCTCGATAAGCTTAAGTGCTGCCAGGGCAATCTCGGCACTTTCTGCGACCACTGCCGCAACGCGATCGCCGACGTGGCGCATTTTTAGGCCAAACATGCGGCGGTCAAGCGGCGAAGGTTCGGGCGCGCTTTGCCCGCCTGGAGTGTAATAAATATCCGGGCAGTTTTTATGCGTGATCACATGAACCACGCCGGGCAAGGCTTCCGCTTTGCTGACATCCAGACGGGTAATCAGCGCGTGCGGGTGCGGGCTGCGTAACATCTTCACCACACAGGCATCCGCAGGAACGCGGTCTTCGACATAACACGGTTTGGCCTGCACCATCATCGCCGCATCGGTTTTCGGATGACGCTTGCCGATAACCGCGAGGTCATGGCGAAAGGTTGGGGTGACGGTGGGCTGGTAAGTGGGGTCGGTCAGACGTGTTTTTGCCAGATCGACCACTTGATAAAACTGCTGGTAACCGGCATCACGGCTGAACAACCCTGACAATGCATCATCAATATCTTCGCGAGTCGGTGACGCAATTCGTTGCAGTAAATCGGTGAGAATCAGCGCGGCGGCAGGGTCGTTGTAGCCTGATTGCACTACGCCTGTATCGACCATCGCCTGTTGTACCAGGCTTAACTGGTTCCAACTGCCAAGTGATTCGGCGGTTTTTATCTCGCCGCCTTCAAGTTGCCCGGCAATCAGTAAAGAGGCGTTAACGATGATTCCGTTGCACCAAATGGCATCTGAACCGGCAAAACCAAAGCCGTCGTCGCTGTTGCGCACCGAGTGTAAACCCAGCCCGAACAACAGTTTTTGCACATTTTCCCCGGCCACGCAGTCAATTTCGCGGGGTGTTCCGTTCAGCGTAAAGTGAATCATCATTTTGTTACCTCATCTTGCTGCTGGCAGTCGGTCAGCAGGTCAGCGACCAGCACACCGGCAATATGGCGTTTAAACGCTTCGCTGCCCGATAAGTCTGCACGTGGATAAATTGCCGCACCCACCGCCTTTTCCAGTGCTTCGCCTTCTAGAGCCAGCGACTCTACGTCGCGCAAGCGCAGCGGTTTTTCCGCCACGCCATCCAGCGCGATACGGATCTCTTCGTTTTCGGTGATGGCAACGGCGGCGGTGACCACCGACCAACCGGCAGCGGAACGGCTGAATTTACGCGTCGCACAGCGGCGGTATGGGTCGTGAATAATCACTTCGACCAATAAGCGGTCGCCCGGAGCCTGCAAATACTCTTCCAGCGTTAAGGTTTCACCATCGGCAAACAGCAACACGGTTTCCAGCGCCAGTAAGATAGGAATGATCACCGATTCGGCCTGGCGGGCGGCAATTTCACCACCCAAAGTGGCCTGGTTACGCACATGGCGTGAATAGACAAAACCCAGCGCATCGTTCAGGGCTTGCGGGATAAAAACGGTGTCGCGCAGTTTTTGCAAAGTGATCAGCGAACCAATGCGCAGCGTGCCGTTGTCCCAGTCCACTTCGTCGAGTGGCAAACCTTGCAAAGAAATCGCCACGCTGCATTCAGTGCGCGTTGGCGTGGCATTGAGTTTGCTGCCGCCCGCCATCCACACCGCGCTATCTTTGTAGTGTTCCTTCAGTTCCATCGCTTGCTCAATGGTCGTGACACGGAAAAATTGCTTAATCATATGTTCCTCTCTTCGGTCAGACTGGTGTCCGCCAGGCGTGATTATTTTGTCGAATCCATACGTCGCCACATTTTTGCTGCCACCTTTCTGGCTTCGGCGTAAATCGGCTCACAATCGAAGGCGAACTCGCGGTCTTCATAAACCATCACGCCGTCAATCATCACGCTATGAACGCTCGATGAGCCGAGGCCAAACGCCAGATGGCCGCCGATATTTTCGGCCTGTAGCGGCGTTGGCGATAAGTAATCACAAATGGTGAGGTCGGCTTTATAGCCTGCCGCCAGGCTGCCAAATTTGGCATTAAAGTTGCGCACCAGCAGTTCGTTACCGCTCCACAAATAGCGGGTGAAACTGTCAGGCCACAGTGGGCCGCCGGCATCACGGTGTTTGAAGAAGGCGAACTTCAGCTCTTCGAACATATCCGACCCGATACCGTCGGTGCCCAGCGCCAGGTTGTGGTATTCGGCAAGCTGATGGTTGTAGCCCACATGGTTATTCATGTTGGAGCGGGCGTTGTGGACGAGGAACCCGTCTTTCTCATTGAGCAGGCGAATATCTTCTTTCGACAGGTAAAGGCCGTGGGCAATCAACGTTTTGCTGTTGAGTAAGTCGAACTCTGCGAGGCGCACCAGCAGATCTTTGCCGTATTTGTCATGGCTATGAGAAACATCGTAGCGATCTTCGGCGGCGTGAATATGCAGGCCACGGCCCGTGGATTTAACCGCGCCTGAAAGCATCGCCAGCCCGGCATCCGGCACGGTAAAGGGAGCGTGAGCGCCAATATGAGCTTCAACCAGATAACGCTCTTTTCCGGCACTTCGCGCGTTATCAATCAGCCGCGCAAAATTAACGTTTTCTTCGACGCCAGCTTCCAGTTCCTCCATCCCGCCGTTGCGGTCGGTGGTTTCAAAACAGGTCATGCCGCGCAGCCCGGCTTTCAGGAAGGCGTTGCGTAAGGTGCTGAGCGAACCGGCGATGTAATGCGGTGACGCGTGGTGATCAATCACCGAGGTACAGCCGCTTTTAATCGCTTCCAGTGAGCAAATCAGCCCGCTGTAGTAGAGCGATTCTTCGTCAAGTACGCGGTCGAGTCGCCACCACAGGTTTTTGAGCGTCGAGATAAAGTCCGGGCTGGGCGGGATTTGCGCCATGATGCCGCGCGATAACCCCGAGTAAAAATGGTTATGTGCGCAGACCATGCCCGGCATCACGATGCGCCCGTGCATCTCTTTTACCGTGGCCTGCGGGTAATCTGTCGCCAGCCCAGGACCAACGTTGACGATTTCGCTACCTTCAATCGCAATATCAACGTTGTGTTGTACTTGCGCCGGAGAAAACTGTACGGCGGTGACATTTTTCAGAATCAACATAATCAGGCCTCCACTTTTCCTAACAGGTAACGATGATGTTTATGCACGTGGCTGATAATTTTGCAGATCTCGCCAAGCTCGTGCGGCGGTTGGTGGAACTGGCTGTCATCGTCAAGCGTTAACTTCCACAGTTTTTGGTGCAGGCGGATGCTGACGTCGTTGCCTTCAGCGTAAAAGCCTGGGTTGCTGCTGTTGGTGAAGTCTTCTGGCAGGCTGAATACCGTCAATTTGTCGGTATACGGTTTGCCTTGCCACGGGCAGAACTGGGCGCAGTTGCCGCATTCATTGCAGAAAGCATCAAGGTGCAGCGTCTGGAAGCGGTTCTGGAAACCAGGAACGGCAATCGAAACGTTGGCGCGGTTCGGGCAGACATCGACGCATTTACTACAGATGTAGTTACATTCCAGGCAGCGTTCAGCCTCTTGTTTCACAAAATTATTGCGGTCGTTTTTACTCACCAGGTTGACGGCGATATTGCCTTTGCGTTGATAAACATGCTGCGGGTCGACGTTGTTCCAGTGCTTGTCACCGTGGCTCGATTGAATGTTTTCGCGCCACAAAATGGCATCCGTCGCCCGTCGTGCGGTGCCGATAGCCGCCACAATGGAAGACGGGCCGCTTTGCACGTCACCAATCAGGAACAGGCCAGGTTTGGTGGTTTCGCCAGTGGCCGACGCCACCGCAGGCCAGCCTTGTTCATCCAGTGGCACGCCCATTGCGGCCAGCGCTGCACAATCTTGCTGTTCGCCGATGGCGGTAATTAAGGCGGAGAATTGCAGCGTTTCGCTTTGCTCAGAAGCCACAGGGCGGCGGCGGCCTGAACTGTCTGGCTCACCTAATTCCATCTTACGTACCGTTAAGCTGCCGTCTGCGGCAAAGTGCTCTGGGTTGGTCAGGAACATAAACTTCACGCCATCTTCCAGCGCTTCTTCATACTCCTCCCGCCAGGCGGGCATTTCGCTGGCGGTGCGGCGATACAACACGGTGACATCGGTGACGCCAGGCACACGCAGGGCGGCACGCGCGCAGTCCATCGCCGTGTTGCCAGCACCCACTACGGCAACGTGCTTACCAAGATTCAGGTTCACACCGCGATTGTAATCACGCAGGAAGGGCAGCGATTTGTAGACATTGCGGTTGTCACCCGCCAGTTTCACACCGCTGTTTTTATCGGTCCCGGTGCCGACCAGCACATAGTGGAAACCGTCTTTTTGCAATTGTTCAAAGGTCAGATCCGGCGAGCAGTTATATTCAAACTTCACGCCATGGGCAGCGATAAAATCAATGTCATGTTGGATAAGTTCAGCCGGAATACGGAACTGAGGTATCACGTTTTTTACCACGCCGCCTGCGTTGGCTTCGCGTTCAAATAGCGTGACCTGGTGGCCCGCCCGTGCGAGGAAGTAACCAGCGGAAAGCCCGGCTGGGCCCGCGCCAATCACCGCTACCGGATGGCGGCTACCTGAGCCAGCAGGCTTATGCCAGCGCTGTTTATAGCCTTCCCAACCTTTTTCCAGCGCCACCTTTTTGAGTTCGCGAATGTTAAGCGCACTGTCGTAATCCAGGCGCGTACAGTTGCTTTGGCACTGGTGGTCACAAATATGGCCGGTGATGGCAGGCAGTGCGTTGCGCTGGTAAATCACTTCCAGCGCATCGGTATAACGGCCTTCACCCATCAGGCGAATGTATTCAGGAATATCTTGCTTCACCGCGCAGGCCGTGACGCAAGGGGCGACGTAGCAATCGGTGAGCGGCAACGGGCCGCCAGCATCAATCTGGTCTTCTGATTTCCAGTGTTTTTGGGTGTATTCCATGCTGATGGCGCGTTTTGCCAGCGCTTCCAGGCGTTCAACGTCAACACGCGTGAGCGCAGCGGCGCTGGATTTTTCCAGCTCGCGCATACAGTCGAGCATACGCAGGTAACCGCCAGGCTTGAGCAAATCCGTAGCCATGGTGATCGGGCGAATCCCGGTTTCAAAAATATCGCGAATGGTGAATTTGCTGGCACCGCCGGAATAGGAGATAGGCAGCAGGCCATCAAAGGCGCGTGAGAGTACCGCCGCGACGTTGATCGACAGGGGGAACAGTGCGCGCCCCGACATATACATCTCTTCACCCGGTAACGCGCCTTTGTGATTAATGGTGCCGAGGGTGTTGGTTAACTTAACGCCAAATCCGAGCTGTTTTTCTTTCGCCAGTGCCATTAAACGTTGCAGCATGTCCAGTGCTTGCTGGAGTTTCAAATCATGGCCGAAGGACTCTTCTTTCAGGCCGATGTAGTCGAAGCCGCAAGTGTCCAGAATCTCTCTGACGCGCGGATAACCGAGCAGCGTCGGGTTGAGTTTGACGAAAGTATTTAAGTGTTTTTCCTCCAGCATGTAGCGGCAAATGGCTTCGATTTCATCTGGCGGGCAGCCGTGCATGGTCGACAGCGTAACCCCGGTGACCAGCGTGGCGGGGATGGATTCAGCCAGTACCGCCAGTTCAGATTTGCGTTCTGCCAGTAATGCAAAGCGGTTAATGAACGACTCGTTTTGCAGCCATTTTTGCAACGTTTTGCGGTAACGCGCGAAATCTGGGTGCGCCGAGGAATCCATCATGGAATGGATAAATTGCTGCATCGGCGGCTGGCGAATACCGTCGAGGTTGTATCCGACACTCATGTTGAAGATAAATGACTTTTGCGCGTCTCGCGGTTGCGGCGTAAAGACCTTTTCCAGCAAATGGAGAATGAACCAGGCTTTGAGATATTCGTCGTAGGCTTTTGGTAGCGTAAATTCGCTAGACCACTCGGTATTAAAGGCTTCGTCTTGCGCATCAATACACGGTTTTTCAAGCTCCAGGCGGTCAAGGATCTGCACGGTTTTCAGTTCGATAAAACGGCCACCCGTTAACCAGGAGACGACAATATTCTGGGCTAATTGAGTATGAGGGCCAGCAGCAGGGCCAATCGGCGTTTCACAGGTTTCACCAAACACATTAAATGTGGAAGGCGTGTCCGCCCGATAAAACTGTTGAGCCGGAATTCCAAAGATAGAATTGCTCTGCTGATACTCATCGAAAATGCGCGTCAAAAGTTCTTCGAACGGAACCGGACGCATAATATCTCCCATGACATTCTCCTTGCGACAAATTAAAGGGTAATAGCGCGTGTGGCCTGACCACAGAAATAGTTAATGGGTTTGTGCAAATATCGCGCCAGAGAAATTAATTGAGGTTATGGGGAATAATAAATGCGAGCGGCCTCTAATATTCATACTTCTTTGTGAAAGACTTCACATCTGTCTTTTTGAGAATGATTTTCATTAATAAATAACTGTTTCAAATGGGGTTTATCGAGTTTGTGTTGATTCTCATAAGTAGAGATAAAATATCATTTTGATAATAACAAGAGGGCGTCTGGCGCGGTTGTTTGAACGCAATCGATTAAACGAAAGAAGTCTGTAAAGTCACATTATTTTGTAATGGCTGGTGTGGTAATTTTTAGAAGAATATAAACGTAGGTCGGATGGGTGTTAGCGTCATCCGACACATCCTGATATAAAGTCATTCCAATTTTACAGTGGTTTTATTAAAGATGAGGTGGGGAAATAATGACTCATGCAAATATTCCGGCCCCTCTGAACTCTTTCGGTGAAAATAAGAATTTATTTAATCAGAAAACCGCAGTGATTAGCATTGTCGGAGCCGGGGGAAAAACCAGCACCTTATTCTGGCTGGCCCGTGAGTTTGCCCGCATCGGTAAGCGAGTCATTGCCACCACCACTACGCAGATGTATTTGCCGGAAGAGAATATTCCAGTGCTATTTTGTCGCTCCCCTGAAAAGCTTCCGGGTGCGGTTTTTACCCCGCCAGCCATTGCCTGCTTTGCGGGCTGGAACCAAGAATTGGGTAAAGTGCGCGGGTTTTCGCCCGCAGAAATTGATGCACTGGCAAAACGCCATCTTGCCGATGTGTTACTGGTGGAGGCTGACGGAGCGCACGGTTTTCCACTTAAAGCGCCGGCCTTGCACGAACCTTGCATAGCTCAAAGCAGTGATTTCGTTATTGCTGTGATGGGCGGGCAGGCAATAAACCAGCCGATAGAGCCGCAAAATGTCCATCGCTGGCCATTGTTTAGCGCCATCACAGGGCTGCGGCAGGGGGGCAAGTTAGGTATTGAAGCCCTGAAGCAGTTTATTAACCATCCGCACGGCATGTTTAAGCAGGCTCCGCCGCAGGCCAAACGTATCTGGCTGATTAATCAATGTTCTCATATTGAGAATATCACCGGCGTCCTGCCAGAACTTCTCGCCAGTGGCGGGCTTGATGCCATTTGGCTGGGCGCGGTCAGAGAGTTTCCACCGATTACACACGTGTTACTGCGCGATGAAGGTGCGGTGACGGATAAAAATCTGTAGAGGCAATCATGAAAATATTCGCAGAAGCAGCAAGACTGGAGCAGCAAAACAGCCCCTTCGCGCTGGCTCAGATTGTTGATAGCCGGGGCTCGACACCACGCCATTGTGCGCAAATGCTGGTGCGCAACGATGGCAGCGTGATGGGCACGATTGGCGGCGGCATGATGGAGCGTCGGGTGATTGAAGAGGCGTTACTGGCGCTCGCCGAACGTAAACCGCGTTTATTTCATGGCCGTATGGCGCGTAACGGTGAAGATGCGGTCGGCTCCGACTGCGGCGGGGCGATGACCGTTTATATTGATGTTCATGGTCACAGCCCGCGCCTGGTTCTGGTGGGCGCAGGGCATGTTAACCAGGCGATTGCCAAAGCGGCGGCAGCGCTGGATTTTAATATCCACGTGGCAGATGTGTATGCCGACAATCTTAATCCTGACTATTTTCCGCCAGCGACCCGTTTGCTCCAGGCGGCAAGCTTCACTGAAGCCATCGAAGCCCTGCAAATCGACGCTGAAGATTATGTGGTGATTGCCACCAATAGCCAGGACAAAGAAGCGCTGGATTGCCTGATTCAACGACCGGTGAAATATCTGGGTCTGCTAGCCAGCCGCCGCAAAACGCAGACTTTCCTCCAGCAATTGCGTAGCCATCGAATCCCCGAAGCGAAGCTTGCGCGTTTACATGCGCCGATTGGTTTTAATATTGGCGCTGAAACACCGCAAGAAATTGCCATCAGTATCCTGGCAGAAATCGTCCAGCACCGTCATCAGGCGCCCGGTGGCCCAATGAAAACGCAGGAAACAGCGGGGCGGTTGGTGGTTATTCGCGGTGCCGGGGATATTGCGACCGGCGTGGCATTGCGCCTCTGGCACTCCGGTTTCCGCGTGGTGATGCTGGAAATGGCAAAACCTACGGTGATCCGCTGTTCGGTCGCTTTTGCTCAGGCGATGTTTGACGGCGAAGTGACGGTCGAAGGGGTTAAAGCGCGCTATGTCGCGGATGTTGATGAAGTCCCGGCGGTGTTACAAGCGGGGATTATTCCGGTGTTAGCCGATGAAAAGGCGAGTTTGTTGTCGGTATTGCAACCTGATGGCGTAGTGGATGCCATTCTGGCAAAAGTGAACAAAGGTACCCATCGCGCAATGGCTCCGGTCACCATCGCTCTCGGGCCAGGGTTTGAGGCCGGAAAAGATTGTGACGCAGTGATTGAAACCAATCGTGGGCATTATCTGGGGCGGGTGATTTACCAGGGGGAAGCTCAGGCTAACACCGGCATACCGGGGAATATTAAGGGCGAAACCACCCGTCGGGTGATGCGTGCGACGGTCGCCGGGAAAATACGCTGTTGTGTGAAGCTCGGTGATGTGGTGAATGAAGGGGACACGGTGGCGTGGATTGATGACACACCGGTGATTGCGCCGTTAGGCGGCATGGTGCGCGGGCTGCTCAATGAGGGGTTAAGCGTCACCGTCGGTTTTAAAATTGGTGATGTAGACCCGCGAGGACTGGCGGCAGATTTTACCACGGTGTCGGATAAAGCCCGCGCAATTGGCGGTGCGGTGCTGGAAGCGATGATGGCGTTACCAAAAAAGCCGCAACAAATGCAGCAGAAGCCAGTGCGTGAAGTTGATCTGGTGGATTAGGGTTTTGGCGGATGACGCTTCGCTTATCCGCCCTACGAAAACCGATTGGGCGGTTTGGTTTCGCAGGCGTCATCCACCATTGGCTACTGGCAAATCACCGTCCCCGTTTTCCCCTCAATCCCTTCTTTGGCTTTTTCCAGCACCGTAATCAGCGTCTTACGCCCTGGGCGGCTGGCGGCAAACGCCACAGCGGCTTCCACTTTCGGTAACATTGAGCCTTTGGCAAAATGCCCCTCGGCAATAAAACGCTCAGCATCGCTCAGGCTCAGGTTATCCAGCCATTGTTCGCCTGGCTTGCCGTAGTTAATCGCCACTTTTTCCACCGCGGTGAGAATAATTAACATATCGGCGTTGATCATCTCGGCGAGTTTGGCGCTGGCCCAGTCTTTATCAATAACCGCGTTAGCGCCGCGTAGGTGGCTTCCTTCGCGAGTCACCGGGATGCCGCCGCCGCCAACGGTGATCACCAGTTGTCCGGCACTGAGCATCGCTTTCACTGTCTCTTTTTCGATAATATCAACCGGTTTCGGTGAGGCGACCACGCGCCGCCAGCCGCGTCCGGCGTCTTCCATCATTTGATGCCCGTTAGCCATCAGCACTCTGGCTTCTTCGTGGGTGAAGAACGAGCCAATAGGTTTGGTCGGGGAGAGGAACGCAGGGTCGTTTTTGTCGACTTCCACCTGGGTGATAATCGTCGCCACGGGCGTTGCCAGTCCGCGCAGATGAAGCTCCTCACGAAGGGCGTTTTGCAGGTCATAACCGATATAACCCTGGCTTAACGCCACACAGACCGACATCGGCAACATCGGTGTATGGGCTTCGGTTTTGGCGGCTGCCTCAAACGCCCGGTTGATCATACCAACCTGTGGGCCGTTGCCGTGCGTCAGGACAACTTTATGTCCCTGTTCAACCAAATCGACAATAGCGCGAGCGGTGATTTTCACAGCGACCATTTGCTCTGCCAGGCCATCGCCTAAAGCGTTACCCCCCAGAGCCAGCACAATTGTCTTTTTCATCATCCTTACCTTATTCGTAGATTAGTGACAAACCTCAATGGTGGATGACGCCTGTGGCTTATCCACCCTACAAAACCAGAGCTGTCTGTAACGGGTAGGTCGGATAAGTGCTGCGTCATCCGACACTCGTGGAGCAAATGGTGGATGACGCCTGTGGCTTATCCACCCTACAAAACCAGAGCTTTCTGGAACGGGCAGGTCGGATAAGCGTTGTTTCATCCGACACTCGTGGAGCAAAGGGTGGATGACGCCTGTGGCTTATCCACCCTACAAAACCAGAGCTTTCTGGAACGGGCAGGTCGGATAAGCGCTGTTTCATCCGACACTCGTGGAGCAAAGGGTGGATGACGCCTGTGGCTTATCCACCCTACAAAACCAGAGCTTTCTGGAACGGGCAGGTCGGATAAGCGTAGCGTCATCCGACATCAGCAACTTATTGTTAAGTATCTGAATAGTTAAAAGGCTGGCGCTTCAGGAAACGTCCATCTCCTGCTATTCCGGTAAATTTTCCGAGACTGAAAACCTTTTTGCCGCGTGACAAGGTGTGGCGTATTTGCCCCTCGCAAACCATGCCTTCATACGGGCTGTAATCGGCATTGTCGTGCAGTTCGCTGTGGAGAATCGTGGTGCGGGTTTTGGGGTCGATAATCACCACATCCGCGTCGAAGCCTGGGGCAATACAGCCTTTTTGTGGCCATAGCCCGAATAGCTGCGCGGGCATGGCACTGGTCAGTGAAACAAAGCGTTCGGGTGAAATACGCCCGCTCATGACCGCGGCGGAAAACAGCAGCAGTAAGCGGTTTTCCACACCCGGAAGCCCGTTCGGGCAGCGGCTGAAATCACCACCAGAAAGTGCTACCCGTTGTTGGTAAGGGAAAGTGCAGTGGTCGGTCGCGACGACATCAATCGCACCGTCGTTGATTCCACACCACAAGGCGTCTTGTTCGCGGACATCACGCAACGGTGGGCTGAGAATAAATTTCAATGCGTCTTCGCGTGAATACAGACGTTCATCCAGCATTAAATATTGCGGGCAGGTTTCCACCCACACCGGCTGATGGCGTGCTTTTGCCAGCCGTAAGTAGTCAAGCCCAAGGCCATTAGAAAGATGGACGATATACAGCGGTGCATTACCCGAAAGCCGCGCGAGGTTAATCATGCGTGCGATGGCCTCGGCTTCACATTCTGGCGGGCGGCTGCGTGCGTGGTAGAGCGGGGCGGTGAGGTTGGCTGCCAGGAAATCAGCACGCCGTTGGGCAATCACCGCATCATTTTCCGGGTGGACGGTGGTCAGCACCCCGGCTTCGTTAAGCCGTTGCAAAGCACGCAGCACATCGCTGTCGTTCAGCTTGTAGAGATAGGTCAGATAGAGTTTAAAACTGCTGATACCCGCATCGACCATCGAGGGGATCTCGTCGATGATGGCATCATCAATGTGCTGGATAACACCATGAAAGCTATAGTCGACAACCGCTTTGCCACGCGCATAACCGTGATAAGCCTCGAGCTGGTGGTGCAGGTTGCAACCTGCCGGGCCAAATCCCATATGGTCAATAATGGTTGTTGTACCGCCACACGCGGCGGCGCGGGTGCCGGTAAAAAAATCATCACAGCTACGGGCTATTCCGACATCAATATTAAAATGCGTGTGCACATCGACTCCACCTGGCATCACGTAGCAGCCAGCGGCATCAATAACTTCGCAGTTGTCTGGCACGGGAATATCCGCAGCAATGCGTTCGAACAAACCGTTGGCGATGAGTACGTCATGTTGTGCCTGGCCTGTGGCATTCACCACGCAGCCGTTTTTAATCAGCACTTTTTTGGGCGGCATTTGGGAAGGAATCATGTTGGAAACTCCGTCAACAACAGGCTCCGTTGGTGGCCCAACGGAGCATCGCCAGTAACAATTATTTTTTCAGTTCAGACAGGTAGGCCAAAGGAATCGAGGCATACAGCGCAGCACAAGTCACCAGATGGTCTTTCCAGGTTTTTTCGTTCGGCGCGTGGGCTTCAGGCTCTTTACCTGGGCCAAAGCCGATCACCGGAATACCGTGGCGGCCCATGATGGAAACGCCGTTGGTCGAGAACGTCCACTTATCCACCACCGGATCTTTGTGGAACAAGCCCTGGTAGGCTTTGCTGAGGGTTTTCACCGTGATGTGGTCTTCTTCCACTTTCCAGGTCGGGAAGTAACATTCGGTTGGATACACCAGACCGGTCCATGATGGGCGGTCATATTCGTACATCGACACCGTGGCGTTAACGGCTTTGACCGAGTCGAGCGCGCGGATCTCTTCCAGCGCACCTTCCCAGGATTCGCCCCAGGTTAAGCGTCGATCAATAGAAACCGCGCAACTGTCTGCCACTGCGCAACGGCTTGGCGAGGTGAAGAAAATTTCCGAAACGGTTAGCGTCCCTTTGCCGAGGAAGTCGTCATTACCCAGACGGGTGGCCAGTTGCTGCAACTCGTTGAGGATTGGCCCCATTTTGAAGATGGCGTTATCGCCGCGCTCTGGTGCGGAACCGTGGCAGCTCACGCCCTGCACATCAATGCGGATTTCCATGCGCCCGCGTTGGCCGCGATAAATCTGGCAATCAGTCGGTTCGGTACTGACCACGAACTCCGGGCGAATGCCGGATTGTTCAATGATGTACTGCCAGCACAGCCCATCGCAGTCTTCTTCCTGAACGGTGCCGGTCACCAGCAGGGTGTACTGATCTTCCAGCCCTAAATCTTTGATAATTTTACCGGCGTAGACCATTGAAGCCATGCCACCTTCCTGGTCCGATGCGCCACGTCCACCAATCAACTCCTCGGTTTCCATGCCCTGATACGGGTCGAATGACCAGTTTTTCATGTTGCCGACGCCAACGGTATCAATGTGGGCGTCCATGGCAATCAGGTGTGGGCCGTGGCCGATGTAACCAAGAATATTGCCCATCGGGTCGATGACGATTTTATCGAAGCCGACTTTTTCCATCTCTTCTTTGATGCGATGCACGACGCGTTTTTCGTCGCAGCTTTCGCTTGGAATGGCAATCATGTCGCGCAGGAAGCGTGTCATATCGGCTTTGTAGTGTTCTGCTTTTTCTAATACTAATTTGAATGGAACCTGCTTAGTCATTTCTCTAACTCCCTTAATGAAACTCATCTGTGAACCGCCAGGGTTCACGCAGTTGTCGGGTACGCGCCTTCCCAGACCACTTCGCGGTAGTGCTTCACGTCGGTATCACCTTCGGTACTGATAACCAGTACGACGGAATCGCGATTCAGCCCCAGTTTTGCCATCAGTGTTTCGCGTTGTGGGTGGTAATGAACGGCGGCCAGCACGCCGAGGCCAACGGCTCCCGATTCGCCAGAAATAATGCGCGGATCGTTGCCTAACGGGTTGCCCAGCACGCGCATCCCAAGTGCGGCAACCGAGTCCTGGCAGGAGATAAATTGCGTGGCGCAGTTGCGCAGCACCGTCCAGCCGAGTGGGTTAGGTTCACCACAGGCAAGACCTGCCATGATGGTGGCCATATCACCGCCAACGTTGACGATGTCGCCTTTCACACCCGAGCGGTAAATGCAGTCAGCCAGTTCTGGCTCAACCACTACGGAGTGCAAGTGCTGCGCCCCATAAACATCGGCCAGATAACCGAGCACGCCACCGGCCATTGCGCCGACACCCGCCTGTAAAAAGACGTGTGTTGGCCGCTTGATGCCCAGCTGTTTCATCTGTTCAACGGCTTCGTCGGCCAGAGTCGAATAACCCTGCATAATCCAGGTCGGGATTTTGGTGTAGCCTTCCCAGGCGGTGTCCTGTACCACTTCCCAGCCGCGTTCTTTGGCGGTTTGCATGGTCATACGCACGGTGTCGTCGTAATTCATGTCGGTGACGATACATTCCGCGCCGAGATTCAAAATGTGGTCTACACGTTCTTGCGCCGACCCTTTCGGCATATAAACCACCGCATGCTGCCCTAATTGCCGTGCAGCCCAGGCCACGCCGCGCCCGTGGTTGCCATCGGTGGTGGTGGCGAAGGTCATTTTTTCTTTGATGGTGTTTTTGATTTTCTCAAACGAGAAATCGTTGATATCCATCTGGTATTTTTCACACAGCAACTGTGCAATGGCGTAGGTGCCACCCAGCATTTTGAAGGCATTGAGGCCAAAACGCTGGGACTCATCTTTCACCAGAATTTTGCCGATACCGAACAAGCTGGCGAGCTCATTAAGTTCACACAACGGGGTCGGTTGGTAACCGGCAATCTTCTGGTGAAAAGCGCGGGCTTTGCGGGTTTGTTCGCTGGTGAACAGCGGAGATATTTCACCATTGAATAAACGGTTTTGTTCGATAGCTAACTTCAATGAGAAAACAGACATAACCCAACCTCATTTAGCAAAAGATGTTTTGCTGAAGGAGGCTCTGGCCTGTAGGCCAGAGACCCTTTTATTTGACACGTTTCACAGCATCTTTAAGCAGTTTTTCAAGGATTTGACCCGGGTTCGCATATTTACGCGACAGGATCATTGCGGCGATGATGTACGGCTTCCAGCTGGCTTCTTTGTAGGTTTCGATGCGGTATTTTTCGAACACGCCTTCGGTGACTTCACCTTCTTTACAAGACACGCCGGAAATATCCGCAGGCAGGCAGTGCATATAAAGGGCTTCGCCGTCGCGGGTCAGCTTCATCATCTCTTCGGTGCAGTGCCAATTTTTGTGGTTAGCGTTTTGTGCCAGGCACTGTTTTTCCAGCGCTTTCAGGCCGTCGTGGTCATTGGCGCGCAGCAGGGTGGTGCGCTCTTCCATGACTTTGTAAGGCGCCCAGGATTTTGGATAGACGATATCGGCGTCTTTAAATGCCTCTTCCATTGAGTTGACCTGGCGGAAGCTGCCGCCGGAAGATTTGGCATTGTTTTTTGCTACTTCCACGACATCAGGAATCAACTCATAACCGTCGGGATGTGCCAGCGTGACGTCCATTCCAAAGCGGGTCATCAGGCCGATGATGCCTTGTGGTACGGACAGCGGTTTGCCGTAGCTTGGCGAATAGGCCCAGGTCATGGCAATTTTTTTGCCTTTTAGATTTTCCAGCGAACCGAAATGCTCACGCAGCCAGGCCAGATCGGCCATAGATTGCGTTGGGTGGTCAATGTCGCATTGCAGGTTGACCAGCGCAGGGCGTTGCGGCAGAACACCTTCTTCGTAACCTTCGTCCAGCGCGGCCCCCACTTCACGCATATAAGCATTGCCTGCACCAAGGAACATGTCATCGCGAATACCGATGGCGTCAGCACAGAAGGAGATCATATTGGCGGTTTCGCGCACCGTTTCGCCGTGGGCAATTTGTGATTTGCCTTCGTCGAGGTCTTGTTGCGCCAGGCCCAGCATGTTTAAAGCAGATGCGTAAGAGAAACGGGTACGGGTCGAGTTATCACGGAAAACGGAGATGCCTAAACCATTGGTAAAGACGTTGGTGGCAATGTTATCGGCACGCATGGATTTCAGTGCGGCCGCGACGTCGAGGACTTGTTTAAGCTCATCCGGACTCTGTTCCCAGGTTAACAGGAAATCCTTTTCATGAAGATGAGAGTTAAGTTTGCTGAGATCTTTAATTAAATCATTAATCGTTTTCATCAAAACACCCTTTGTTATGACTGGTCACAGGACGGCTGCACTGTGCAGGATTAACCCAACAAATCTATACTCGTCATCCTTCAAGCTACTGGGGTGTTGGCTGCACTAACAAACCCCAGTCACTTACCTAAATAAGCTCCTGGGGACTTGCTCCCTTGCCGCCTATCTGCAACTTGAATGCTAACGGGTATGTGTGAGCTATTTATTGATTAACAATAATTATGCCAGGTGCGGGAAAATGGCCGATTGAGCGGGGCAGGTGAATTAAATGTGTGAACGCAATCGCTAAAATCACGCTTTCTTAATGAATTGAGTGTCGATTATTTCATGTCGGGATAAATCAAATAAAAATAAAATTTAGCGAGCTGACGGCACATTGCAGGATTATCATAAGCTCACTCCCCAAATTGATAACAGCACATGGTGGATTATCAATTTGATAAATTAACGGTGAAAACATCGGGGTGTTAATTTGTGAGTAAATGAAAATAGGCCGATTATTATCACTGTTTTCATTTGCCAGATTAGTATTATGAACCTTGTTTTAAGGTCACCAGGAGTTCAGTAAGGGATAGTTAGACTATCAATAATTGCAAAGGGAAATTATCGATCATGATGGCTGTGAATACTCAGTCGGTGCTGATGCAGATTCAACCGACGATCATCCGTTTTGCGAAGATGCTGGCAAGTGTGTTGCAACTGGAAATTGAGATTGTTGATATCAACCTGGTTCGTGTAGCAGGCACCGGCCCTTATGCTAAGTCTTTGGGACGCAAGCTAAATGCTAATTCACGTTTGTTGAAACATGTCATTGAATCAAAGAAGGAAAAAGTCGTCACCCAGTCTGGTGTTGACCCTATTTGTGAAGGATGTACAGATAAGCAAAATTGCCGGGAAAAAGCCTTCCTTGGTACACCGGTCATGTTTCAGAACTCCTGCGTTGGTGTGATTAGCCTGGTGGCACTTAATTGCGAACAGCAAGAACGCATAAAAGACAATTTGCGCGAATTTTCAGATTACGTGCAGCATATTTCCAATATCTTTATATCCAAACTTCTCGAAGACCAAAGCGGTGAGAGTAACGCCAGCGGGATACTGTTAAGCCTGATCGATAATATGGATCAGGGGGTGTTGATCTTTGATAAAAATAATCAGCTGAAATTTGCGAACCCCGTCGCATTAAAAATATTAAAATCCAATCACGAGCAGTTGCTGGGGAAAACGATTTCTGCACGCGCGCTGACTTTTCAGAATTCTTTTACTAGCGGAAATATGCAATATATTATTTCCCTCGATAATCGTAGCGAAATAATTATTGGCCAGTTGCTTACGGTGCAGGAAAACCAGATTTTTTTAATGGCATTTCATCAATCACACACGGTTATTAATACTGATTCAAGTAACGAAGTTCCGCAGATCGAACATCTTATTGGCGAATGCCAGCCTATGCAGGCGTTAAAGCGTTTGATAGGCCGCATCGCACCTGGCCCGTCGAGTGTGATGATTACCGGTGAAAGTGGCACGGGTAAAGAGGTGGTCGCCTGGGCGATTCATAAACTTAGCAACCGTAATGACAAACCCTTTATCGCGATTAACTGCGCCGCCATCCCTGAACAACTGCTGGAAAGCGAACTGTTTGGTTACGTCAAAGGTGCATTTACAGGTGCGTCGACCAACGGTAAGCAAGGGTTGATTCAGGCCGCCGATCAGGGGACGCTGTTCCTTGATGAAATTGGTGATATGCCATTAGTCATTCAGGCTAAATTGCTGCGTGCCATTGAAGCACGCGAAGTACAGCCCATTGGCTCAAGCCGCCCCATCCCGGTTGATATCCGCATTATTTCTGCCACCAATCAGAATCTGGAAAAGTATGTTTCCGAAGGGAAGTTTCGCGAAGATCTCTATTACCGTCTGAATGTCATTCCGGTGATACTGCCGCCGCTGCGCGATCGCAAAGAGGATTTGTCTTTACTGATCCACTATTTTCTCAATTTGCACACTAAGCGTATTGGGCTGGTTTATCCGGGGATTGCAGCTGATGTTATGGCGCTGCTGGCAGCGTATCAATGGCCGGGAAATCTGCGTGAGTTAAGCAACATGATGGAGTATTTGGTGAATGTGGTTCCTTCGGGCGAAGTGATCACCACGTCGCTGTTGCCGCCGAACATCGTCAATCAGCGGCATATTGTGGTTGATTTCAGCCGTGCGCGTACCGAGCAACCTCAAGAAATCAGCGAATTACCTGAACATGGCGCACATGCGCTAGAGGAGATGGAAAAGCAGCTTATTGCCGAAGCGTTGGTGCGCCACGGTAATAAGAAACTGGCGGCGGATGAATTGGGGATAGGGATTGCGACCCTGTACCGCAAAATAAAGAAGTATGGTACTGACGATAAGCCTCTTTCGTAGATCGGATGACGCAAAAGGTGGATGACGCCTGCGGCTTATCCCCCCTACAAAACCCAATCACGGGTCGGATAAGCGTTAGCGTCATCCGACACCTGTGGCTAATGGCTGCTCCCGGCATCACATTTGCGCACCGCATCGACAATCATCTGGTAACCGGTGCAGCGGCATAAATTGCCCGCCAATCCCTGGCGAATTTGTAGCACTGTCATGGGCTGGCTGCGCGGTTTTGCCAGTAATGCGCTGGTGGCCATGATAAACCCAGGGGTGCAAAACCCGCATTGTACCGCGCCGCTTTCGGCAAAGGCTTGCTGAATGGCGGACGGCTTCCCGTGCAATGATTCCCCTTCGCTGGTACGAATCGTTTTACCGTGCGCCCATACCGCCAGATAAAGGCAGCTATCAATCGCGGTGCCGTCAACCAGCACCGTGCAGGCTCCGCATTCCCCGACGCAGCAACCCTGTTTAATACTGAGAAAACCCTGGGCGCGTAATACATCGGATAACGGCATCGCCGGGGAGACATTCAACTGATAGTTGGCGCCATTAATCCGGCAGTTGATGGTTTTGCTGTTCATTGCGATGTCGCTATTCATTAATTTCCCCTCCAGCCTGTTTCACCGCCTGTTCGATAACGCGTTTGGTTAGCGTGCTGATCAGGTGCAAACGGAACGATTTTTCAGCACGCCAGGATGTTCTGGGTGACACATCCTGTGCGACCGCTTCCGCAATTGCCGCCAGGGTTTGTCGGGTTAAAGGCTGCCCAGCCGCGGCTTGTTCGGCATGAGCACAACGTACCGGCGTGGGGGCGGCAACCCCGAAGGCGAGTTTGATTTCCCGGAAGCGGCCCGCATCTAATTCACATAATACGCTACAACCAATGGTGGAAATATCCATCGCATCGCGCATCGCGTATTTGAAACTCGCAGCTCCTTTATTACGGTAATTTTCTGGCTTGAAATGGAAGGCTACCAGCACTTCTCCGGCGGTTAATGCCACTTTACCTGGCCCGGTGTGGAAACCGTTAATCGAGGTAAAGCGCGTCCCCTGCGGGGTGGCAATTTCCAGCTCGGCTTCGTAAATCAGCGACGGGCAGGCAGAGTCGGCACTGGTTGCGCCATTGCAAATATTACCGCCGTAAGTGGCGACATTACGGATTTGCGGCCCGGCGATGACGGCAGCGGATGCTGCCAGCGCCGGAAGGTGTTGCTGCACTAGCGGATGTTCGATGAGTTCGCTAAAGGTGGTGCCGGAGCCGATGCGAATTGCGCCGTGGGCGTTGCATGTCACGCCGCGCAATTCGGCTAAATCATGAATGTCGACGATATGGCGAAAACGCGGGTTGAGATGATGGAGCTGAATTAATACGTCGGTTCCACCCGCCAGCAAGCGGGCCTGGTCATCTTCCATCAGCAGGGCGACCGCGTGCGCGACGCTCTCGGCATGGTGGTAACGTTCAATGTCATACATAGCATTATCCTTTTATCAGCCCGGCCTCGACAAACTCCTGGTACAGGCGTTTTGGCGTCAGGGGAAGCGTGTTGATGGCAACACCTGTCGCCATGCGCACCGCGTTGCGAATCGCTGCGGCAGGGGAGATAATCGGCGGTTCGCCCAGCGCTTTGTGACCGTAGGCTGACTGCGGTTCGTCAGTTTCCACAAAGGCGCACTCCAGCGTCGGCAGGTCGGGCATGGTCGGCATTTTGTAATCCAGCAGGTTAGGGTTACGCACCACGCCGCTTTGCTCATCGACAATGATTTCTTCAAACAATGCCCAGCCAATGCCCATTCCCATACCGCCATGAACTTGCCCTTCAGCCAGCGTAGGGTTAAGGATTTGCCCCGAATCATGCAGATTTAAGATACGGTTGATGGTGACTTTGCACAGCGGTATATCCACGGTGACATCCACAAATGTGCAGCCGTAAGTCGGCGGGTTGGTCTGGGTTTTAAAGGAAGTTTCTGCCGAAAGTTGCCCGCCCAACTCTGGATGGTAGAAAGTGTGCATCGCAAGCTCAGCCACGCTCAGTAGCACCTGTTCAGGACGAGTTTCCAGTACGATATTGCCATTGATAATCGTCAGGTTCATTTCGGGAAGATGTAGCATTAGTGCCGCGTGCTGGAGGATTTTTTGCCGTAAAATTTGCGCGGCTTCGCGCAAAGCCGGTGCGGTGACATAGCTTTGGCGCGAGGCAAATGCACCGGGGTCAAAAGGCGTGATGTCGGTGTCCTGCGTGGAAATGGTATGGACCATCTCGAAAGGCATGCCGATGGTTTGTGCGACCATTTGTGCAAACACGGTATCGGCACCTTGCCCGACTTCGGTGGCGCCGCTTTGCAGATTGATGATTCCGTCCTGGTTGAGCACCAGGCGCACGCTGGCAATTTCGACGCCAACTGGCCAGGTGTTTGAGGTATAGCTAAAACAGGCGACACCTACGCCACGACGCACGTCGCCCTGAGTTTGTAAACAGAGCGCTTTACGTTCATCCCAGCCGAAACTTTCGCGCCCTTGTTTCAGGCATTCAAGTAAACCGGCGCTGTATATTGGCCTGTTGTACAAGCTGTTGATATCGCCTTCGCGGGCGGCATTGAGTAAACGGATGTCTACCGGGTCGATGTTTAAAGCAACGGCGGCATCATCCAGTAATGATTCCAGCGCAAAGATCACTTGTGGCGCGCCGTAGCCGCGCATCGCCCCCGCTGAAGGAAGGTTGGTGTAGGCGGTAGTCGCCTTGAAGCCATAGGCACTGCGCGGATAGAGCCAGGAAATTTTACTGCTCGCGGCGGCGGCAATCGAATGCCCGTGCGAGGCGTAAGCGCCCGTGTTGGAGAGAATATCGAGCTGAAACCCTTTTAACTCACCTTCAGACGAGATACCCAATTGCGCATCAATCTGGAAGGCATGACGGGTGCGTGAGGCGTAGAAACACTCTTCACGGCTGATTAACACTTTGACCGGAATACCGCCCAGTTTCAGCGTCAGAAAGGCCGCCATCGGCTCTTCCAGCACATCCTGCTTATTGCCAAAACCGCCGCCAATATATGGCTTTATCACGCGGATTTTTGACCAGGACATATTGAGCGCTTGCGCAGTCACGCGGCGCACGATGTGCGGAATTTGGGTGCTGGAAATTATGGTGATGCGGCCGGGTTGTTCCATCCAGGCAAAGCAGGTGACGCCTTCCATATGGCAGTGCTGCACTACAGGGGTTTTAAAGCGCCCGGAGTACTGGTGATCTGCCGCTTGCATCGCTGCGATGGGGTTGTTGGTGGCGGCTTCGCTGCGTTTGAGCAGATTGCCCCCTTCATGAATCGCGGTGGCATCAGCGGTGAGGGCGGCTTCGGGCGAGGTGATAACGGGTAACGCTTCCCAGGTGACCACCACCGTTTCAGCAGCTTTTTCCGCCGTGAGTTCATCTCGTGCCACGACAATTGCCACAGCATCGCCGAAATGCCGGACATGTTGCGTCAGCAAACGGCGGTCGGCAATATCCTGTTTTGTGGGGTCGAGCGTCCAGGCATGTCCTGCGGTGGCAAAGAGGGTATCCGGCACATCTTCCCAGGTAAAGACGGCGACAACACCGGGAATTTCAAGCGTGGCGCGGTAATCAATGGCACGGGCATAGCCGTGGGCGATTGGGCTGCGAACGTATTTGGCATAGCACATGCCAGCCATCAGTATATCGTCGGTATATCTGGCTTGCCCGGTGATTTTGGCAAGCGCATCCACCCGCAAGCAGGGCAATCCTAATGGTGCTTTACCCATTCTTTCTGACATGGTTTTGTCTCCATCCTCAGGAATAAGGTCACGCTTCGTTTAGCTCCTGAGTGAAGCAAGATGTACGCCAGTCATCGCTAATGGCCATTTCTTATCATCAAACTGTGATAGTCATCGGAAAATAAGCTGTTGTTCAGGAAGGGGATGGTGCCAGGAAGAAGAAATTTTTTTCTCACAATGATAGGTAATGATCATTATGATAAATCGACGATATGTTTAGTGTGGACTCACCTTTCTGGCAGTCCATCACTCAAATTTTGACCGCGGCTAAATCGTTATTTTTTTGCCACCGCGACTGACTGTCGTTGCTTGTCCATCGGCACCGTAGAGGTTCGGTTCCTGATGTGGTTTGAGTACCGCAAGCGCTTGTTCATTGCGCGCTAACTGGTCCTCTAATAACCAACCGTTATGCTGGTTAATATCACGTAAGTGCTGTGTTTTTTGCGTAATCGTCTGCCAACGTTGGCTAATATCAGTGCTGCCGATACTTTCGACTTTCTGTGCGGCACGACGCTGCTGCTCAAGATAATCAAGCGTCGCTAACAATGAGCTTTTATCTTCAGTGATACGTTGTAATGCACTGCCATTCACATGGCCTGCTGATAATTGTTGTTGCTCAGCGTCCATCACCTCTTTAAGAGAGTTGAGTACCGCAGTCATTTGATCCATCACTTCTAACAGACGATTCATGCCATTATTTACTCAAGATAGAGCTTTGAGCTTCCTGGATTAACGCATCGGCGATCTTGCCGGTATCCATTTTCAGCTCACCGTTACGGATCGCTGTTTTGAGTGCTTCAACGCGTTCCATATTGATATCCCCGCTACCCGGCTGAATTAACTTAGCCTGTGCGTCACTGAGTGTCACATTGGTGCTTTTCGGGGTGGTGCTTTTTTCCAGTTGGCTCTTTTGAATCGGCGCTTCTGGCGTTTCGCGTGGTTGTACAGTGCTTACCGGTTTCAAAGGCGACGTGCGATCAATGCTCATTATTAATTCCTCATCGAGGGGTAATATCTATCATCTGTTAATACACTATCGGCAGACATCACGGAACCTTTAAAACCTTCTTAATCCCTAACGGAATTTTATAAGTTAATCAGAATATTCCCATCCGTGTCGACGACTCCGCTGACTATCTGACCCGAACTCATTCGTACCCGTGCATTCTGTGCCACGGCGGCATTATTCAGTGCCTTGCCCTGGCTATTGACGCTAAATCCTTCACCAGCGGCGACCACTTGCACCTGCTGCCCGGCTTTGACTCGCCATGTCTGGCGCACCATTGACAGCAGAATCGGTTGATCTGCGGCGATGTCGCGCAGCGTCACGGCACTGCTGGCCTGGTTGATATCGAGCATAGCGCGTGGTGGCAGTTGATCGAGCCGTCCACGTTTGAGCTGAAGCTGGCCTGCATCTATGACGCTACCGCGCGGTAATGGCTGCGCGGCTACAACGTAATTTCCGGTGGCCTGCACCTGGGCCTGTATGTAGCGTTTGTCGTTACCGCAGCGCGCCATCACGCTCACGTTTCCCCACAGGCGGCTATTCCCCGGCATAGAAAAATCAGGGAGTGGGCAGGGAGGTAATTGCGCATCAGGCGTTTTGACTATTACCGACACTTCATCACTCATGCCCGCCAGGCGCTGCTGGAAAAACTGGCTCAACGGCGCATCCAGAATGCTGGCTAATGCCTGCGGGCAAGCCAGCAAAAGGGCAATGGTGCTCCAGGTTTTCAGACCGGTCATGACGTTTCTCCTTGTTCAGGTGGCAGTGATTTTAACTGCACAGCGAAATGATCAAGGCGACAAATAGCGACGCATTTTGCGTCTATTCCAACGATAACGCACGCGTAAGGAGCTTTAAGCTGTCGGACAAATCCTAATTATGCGGAGGGAACATGCTAGACAAACTGGATGCCGCGCTGCGATTTCAGCAAGAAGCGATAAATTTGCGCGCCCAGCGTCAGGAAATTCTGGCAGCAAATATCGCCAATGCGGATACCCCGGGCTATCAGGCTCGCGATATTGATTTTGCCAGTGAAATGAAAAAAGTGATGGAACGGGGTCGTGCCGAAGGCAGCGGTGTTGCGCTTGCGCTCACGTCCGCGCGCCATATCCCTGCGGCAACACACTCAGCACCTTCGCTTGATCTTCTTTACCGCGTTCCGGACCAGCCATCGATGGATGGTAACACCGTCGATATGGACCGCGAGCGTACACAATTTGCCGATAACAGCCTGAAATACCAGTCCGACCTTACGGTTCTCGGTGGCCAAATCAAGGGCATGATGTCGGTGCTGCAACAGGGTGGCTAATCGATGGCATTACTGAATATTTTTGATATCGCAGGCTCTGCGATGACGGCCCAATCCAAGCGGATGAACGTGGCGGCGAGTAACCTGGCTAACGCCGATAGTGCCACCGGCCCTGACGGACAGCCTTATCGCGCTAAGCAGGTTATTTTCCAGGTTGATGCCGCTCCGGGGGCTGAAACGGGTGGCGTAAAAGTGACGGGCGTTGAAGAGAGCCAGGCACCGGACAAACTGGTGTTCCAACCGGGTAACCCGTTGGCTGATGCCAAAGGTTATGTGCGGATGCCGAATGTGGATGTGGTGGGTGAAATGGTCAACAGCATGTCGGCGTCACGCAGCTATCAGGCCAACGTCGAAGTCCTCAACACCGTGAAAAGCATGATGTTGAAAACCCTGACGCTGGGTCAATAAGGAGTGATTGATGGGCATCGCCGTTAATATGAATGACACCACCACCAGTGGTGTCAGTGCGACTTCGGGTAACAATAATCTGACAGGCAGCAACGCCGCTGACCTGCAAAGTAGTTTTTTGACGCTGTTGGTCGCGCAGCTGAAAAACCAGGACCCAACCAACCCTCTGCAAAACAATGAATTGACTACGCAACTGGCGCAAATCAGCACCGTGAGCGGCATTGAAAAACTCAATACCACGCTCGGTTCGGTTTCCGGTCAGTTGACTAATAACCAGTCTGTGCAGGCCAGCGCCTTGATTGGCCATGGCGTGATGATCCCTGGCAGCAAAATTCTGGCAGGCAGCGAAGCGACCACGCCATTTGGTGTTGAGCTGCAACAGGCCGCAGATAAAGTCACCGCCACCATTACCGACAGTAGCGGCAAAGTGGTGCGTACTCTCGATGTGGGGGCGCTTAGCGCAGGCGTCCATACCTTTACCTGGGATGGCAGCATGACGGACGGCACCACCGCACCGGACGGGGCCTATAACGTCGCTATCAACGCCAGTAATGGCGGGACACAACTGGTGGCTCAACCGCTGAATTTTGCGTTGGTCAATGGCGTGACACTCAGTAATGGTACGACCTTGCTCGACCTCGGAACTTACGGCACCTCCACCCTCGACGACATCAGGCAGATTATTTAAGCCTTCAACCCTTGCAGGAGTAAAACATGGGCTTTTCTCAAGCGGTCAGCGGATTGAATGCTGCGGCCACCAACCTCGACGTGATTGGTAACAACATTGCCAACTCCGCCACTTACGGTTTTAAATCCGGCACCGTTTCTTTTGCCGATATGTTTGCCGGCTCCAAAGTGGGCCTCGGCGTAAAAGTTGCGGGCATTACCCAGGACTTTAACGACGGCACCACCACTAACACCGGCCGTGGCCTGGATGTGGCGATTAGCCAGAATGGTTTCTTCCGCCTGGTCGATACCAATGGCTCGGTGTATTACAGCCGTAACGGCCAGTTCAAACTGGACGAGAATCGCAATCTGGTGAACATGCAGGGGATGCAGTTGACCGGTTACCCGGCAACCGGTACGCCGCCAACGATTCAGGAAGGCGCAAACCCAGTTGGGCTGGCTGTGCCAAATACCTTGATGGCGGCGAAAACCACCACCACGGCGTCGATGCAGATCAACCTGAACTCTACCGACCCAACGCCAACGAAAACCCCGTTCAGCGCGACAGATTCCGATACCTACAACAAGAAAGGTTCTATCACTGTCTATGACAGCCAGGGTAACGCCCATGATATGAACGTCTTTTTTGTGAAATCGACGACGGCGAACACCTGGGATGTGTATACCCAGGATAGCAGCGTGGCGGGTAGCCCAGCGACCAAAGGCGCATCGATGGTATTTAGCCCAAATGGCACGCTGATTTCAGGTGGCACTAACTCCCTGACCACCGGGACTATCAATGGTGCGACTCCGGCGACATTTGATCTGAGCTTCCTGAACTCGATGCAGCAAAACACCGGCTCCAACAACATTGTTGCCGCGAATCAAAATGGCTATAAGCCAGGCGACCTGGTGAGCTACCAGATTAACGAAGACGGCACCCTTGTTGGCAATTACTCCAACGAGCAAACCCAATTGTTAGGCCAGATTGTGCTGTCGAATTTTGCCAACCCGGAAGGTTTGTCCTCTGAGGGCAACAACGTGTGGTCTGCGTCCAATTCTTCTGGCGTGGCGCTGCTGGGAACGGCGGGTTCCGGTAACTTCGGCACCCTGACCAACGGTGCGCTGGAGTCTTCGAACGTCGACCTGAGTAAAGAACTGGTCAACATGATTGTCGCGCAGCGTAACTACCAGTCGAATGCGCAGACCATCAAAACCCAGGATCAGATCCTCAACACCCTGGTTAACCTGCGTTAAGCACTGACGGGATAGCTTAATGGATCACGCAATTTATACCGCCATGGGTGCGGCCAGTCAGACGCTGAACCAACAAGCGGTGACTGCCAGCAACCTGGCAAATGCTTCTACACCGGGCTTTCGCGCACAGCTAACCGCATTGCGTTCGGTGCCAATAGAAGGGCTTTCGTTGCCGACGCGCACCCTGGTGACGGCTTCAACGCCTGGCGTGGATATGTCGCAAGGTCAGCTTGATTACACCCAACGCCCGCTGGATGTTGCCCTGCAACAAGATGGCTGGCTGGCGGTACAAAGTGCTGATGGTACTGAAGCTTATACCCGTAACGGCAATATGCAGGTTAGCCCTGCCGGGCAACTGACCATCGGCGGGCAACCGGTGATGGGAGAAGGTGGCCCGATTGCTGTGCCTCAGGGCGCGCAACTGACTATCGCGGCAGATGGCACTATTTCTGCACTGAACGCGGGTGACCAGCCCAATACTGTGGCACCGATTGGCCGCCTGAAACTGGTGAAAGCCACCGGCCAGGAGGTGGTGCGCGGTGATGACGGTTTCTTCCGCCCGAGTGCGCTGGCGCAAGCTACGCGTGGTGCCACGTTGCAGGCGGATGCCAGCATCTCGTTGATGCCTGGCGTGCTGGAAGGCAGCAACGTTAAGCCCGTCGAAGCCATGACCGACATGATTGAGAACGCCCGTCGTTTTGAGATGCAAATGAAGATTATTTCAAGCGTTGATGAAAACGAGCAGCGCGCCAATCAGTTGTTGGCGATGAGTTGATAGCCGAACGGTTTTTGTAGGTCGGATAAGCGAAGCCTCATCCGACAAACGAAATACAGATCTAACAGGAATCAAAAATGATCAGTTCTTTATGGATCGCTAAAACCGGTCTTGATGCCCAGCAAACCAACATGGATGTGATTGCCAACAACCTGGCAAACGTCTCCACCAATGGTTTTAAGCGTCAACGCGCGGTGTTTGAAGACTTGCTTTACCAGACGATTCGCCAGCCTGGTGCGCAATCTTCTGAACAGACCACATTACCGTCCGGTTTGCAGATTGGTACGGGTGTGCGTCCGGTGGCTACCGAGCGCCTGCACAGCCAGGGCAACCTGTCGCAGACCAACAACAGCAAAGATGTGGCGATTAAAGGCCAGGGCTTTTTCCAGGTGCAATTGCCGGACGGCACTAGTGCCTATACCCGCGATGGTTCTTTCCAGGTCGACCAGAACGGCCAGTTGGTCACCGCGGGCGGTTTCCAGGTTCAGCCAGCGATCACTATCCCTGCTAATGCACTCACCATTACCGTTGGACGTGACGGTATTGTGAGCGTGACGCAACAGGGGCAGGCACAGCCGGTTCAGGTGGGGCAGCTGAATTTGACCACCTTTATGAATGACACGGGTCTGGAAAGCCTGGGTGAAAACTTGTATGCCGAAACCCAGTCTTCCGGTACGCCAAACGAAAGCACACCTGGACTGAATGGCGCAGGGCTTTTGTATCAGGGGTATGTTGAGACCTCTAACGTGAACGTGGCTGAAGAACTGGTGAATATGATCCAGGTTCAGCGCGCTTACGAAATCAACTCTAAAGCCGTTTCAACCACTGACCAGATGCTGCAAAAGCTGACGCAGTTGTAAGACGTTTGCCGGTGTGAGTGTTTCGCACCGGCTGTCGTTATCTGAATGACCTGAAGATGAAAGCAATGCAAAACCCAATGGTTCTTCGTCCTATCGTGATGTTTCTGGTGCTCTCCACAAGTGGCTGCGCACTGGTGCCAACTAAACCGCTGGTGGAAGGGGCAACATCGGCCCAACCTGTGCCTGGCCCTGCACCTGTGGTTAATGGCTCTATTTTCCAGACGGCGCAACCGCTGAACTATGGCTATCAACCGCTGTTTGAAGACCGCCGCCCACGTAACGTTGGCGATACTTTGACGATCCAGCTTCAGGAAAATGTCAGTGCCAGTAAGAGTTCGTCGGCGAATGCCAGCCGTGATGGCAAAACTAATTTTGGCTTTAACGTCACGCCGCGCTATCTCGAAGGTCTGTTCGGTAATAACCGCGCCGATGTGGATGTGGAAGGCGGCAACAGTTTCAACGGTAAAGGTGGGGCGAATGCCAGTAACACCTTTAGCGGAACCTTAACCGTGACGGTCGATCAGGTGCTGGCAAACGGCAACCTGCACGTCGTGGGTGAAAAACAGATAGCCATTAACCAGGGCACCGAATTTATTCGTTTCTCCGGTGTGGTCAATCCTCGCACCATCAGTGGCTCCAACACCGTGCCGTCCACACAAGTGGCGGATGCGCGCATCGAATATGTCGGAAACGGCTATATCAACGAAGCGCAGAACATGGGCTGGATGCAACGCTTCTTCCTTAATTTATCGCCGATGTAAGCGAGGGATTTATGACCAGATATTTATTCGGATTGCTGATGCTGGTGGCAACGCTAGCGCAGGCTGACCGTATCCGCGACCTGACCACGGTTCAGGGCGTGCGTGAAAACTCCCTGATTGGTTATGGCCTGGTGGTTGGCCTTGACGGAACGGGTGACCAGACCACACAAACGCCGTTCACCACGCAAACCATGAACAACATGCTTTCGCAGTTGGGGATTACCGTTCCTGCGGGCACCAATATGCAGCTCAAAAACGTGGCTGCGGTCATGGTGACGGCTAAGTACCCGGCGTTTGCCCGCTCGGGGCAAAATATTGATGTGGTGGTTTCTTCAATGGGTAACGCCAAAAGCTTGCGCGGCGGCACATTGCTGATGACGCCAATGAAAGGGGTCGACAACCAGGTTTATGCCCTGGCGCAAGGCAATATTCTGGTCGGCGGTGCGGGGGCTTCTGCGGGTGGCAGCAGCGTTCAGGTGAACCAACTGAATGGCGGGCGTATCACCAATGGCGCGATCATCGAACGTGAATTACCGGGAACGTTTGGTTCAGGCAATCTCATCAGCCTGCAACTGAACAATGATGATTTCACGCTGGCGCAGCAAATTACCGACACCATTAACCGTTCGCGTGGCTTTGGCAGCGCGTCGGCGATTGATGCTCGCACCATCCAGATTCGTGTCCCAACCGGCAACAGCTCGCAAGTGCGTTTGCTGGCCGATATTCAGAACCTGGAAGTGAACCTGCCAGCACAGGACGCCAAAGTGATTATCAACTCACGTACCGGTTCGGTGGTGATGAACCAGGAAGTGACACTGAATACTTGTGCGGTGGCGCAGGGCAACTTGTCGGTGACGGTCAACCGCCAGGCACAGGTGAGCCAGCCGGATACACCATTTGGTGGCGGTCAAACTGTTGTCACCCCGCAAACGCAAATCGACTTGCGCCAGAATGGCGGGGCGCTGCAACGGGTTAACGCCAGTGCCAACCTGAACACCGTGGTTCGTGCTTTGAACACGCTGGGCGCATCACCAATGGAGTTGATGTCGATTCTGCAATCTATGCAAACCGCGGGTTGTTTGCGGGCCAAAGTGGAAATTATCTGATGCTTAACGAGTCCCAATCACTGGCGAATGCGGCGTGGGATGCTAACTCTCTTAACGAGTTAAAAGCCAAAACCGGGCAAGATCCGAAAGGCAACATGAAGTCGGTTGCCCGCCAGGTGGAAGGGATGTTCGTGCAGATGATGCTGAAAAGCATGCGCGAGGCGCTGCCGAAAGATGGCTTGTTCAGCAGTGAGCAAACGCGGATGTACACCAGCATCTATGATCAGCAAATTGCCCAACAGCTCAGCGCAAAAGGCCTTGGGCTGGCGGACATGATGGTGGAGCAAATGGGCGGCAATGCTGACCCATCGGAAGAGGCTGGCAAAGTGCCGATGAAGTTTGATATGCAGACGGTGACCAGCTTCCAGAACCAGACCATCACGCAAATGGTGCGTCAGGCCATCCCGAAAGCACCGTCTAACGAAGAACCGCTAACCGGTGATAGCAAAGACTTCCTGGCGCAGCTTTCGTTACCAGCACGCCTTGCCAGTGAACAGAGCGGCATTCCTCATCACTTGATTCTGGCGCAAGCGGCACTGGAGTCAGGCTGGGGGCAACGGCAAATTCTGACTGAAAAAGGTGAGCCGAGTTTTAACCTGTTTGGCGTCAAAGCCAGCAGTAGCTGGAAAGGGGAGGTGACTGAAATCACCACCACCGAATATGAAAACGGTGAAGCGAAAAAGGTAAAAGCCAAATTCCGCGTGTATAGCTCTTATCTGGAGGCGCTTTCTGATTACGTCGGCTTGTTGACGCGCAACCCGCGTTACGCCGCCGTGACTAATGCCAATACCGCAGAACAGGGCGCACAAGCGTTGCAAAATGCGGGGTACGCCACCGATCCGAACTATGCCCGTAAGCTGACGGGCATGATTCAGCAGATGAAAGCGATGGGTGAGAAAGTGGCGAAAGCGTATAGCAACGACCTGTCTAATCTCTTCTAAGTTCTCACTATTAAATACTCAAGTCCTGCCGGGAACTGCCGATACTTACTGACAGGAACCGTGATTAATGCGCTAAGGAAATTTCATGTCCAGTAGCCTGATTAACAGTGCCATGAGTGGCCTGGGTGCTGCCCAGGCGGCACTGAATACTGTCAGTAACAACATTTCTAACTACAACGTCACAGGCTATACCCGCCAGACTACCGTGTTATCTCAGTCGAAAAGTACGCTGGGTGCTGGAGGATGGATTGGCAACGGTGTGCAAGTCAGCGGTGTGCAACGTGAATATGATGCGTTCATCACTAACCAACTGCGCGCGGCACAGACGCAAAGCAGTGGTCTGAGTACTCAGTATCAGCAAATGTCGAAAATCGACAATATGCTGTCGGGTAGCACCAACACCCTCGCCACCACCATGCAAAGTTTCTTTACTGGCCTGCAAACGCTGGTCAGTAATTCTGAAGACCCGGCTGCTCGCCAGGCGTTGCTTGGCAATGCCAGCGGCCTGGTAAACCAGTTTAAGGTGACGGATCAGTATCTGCGCGACCAGGATAAGCAGGTGAATACCGCTATCCAGAGCAGCGTGGAACAAATCAATAATTACGCCAGCCAGATTGCGAATCTGAATAATCAGATTTCACGCCTTACCGGTGTGGGCGCGGGCGCATCACCAAACGATTTGCTCGATCAGCGCGACCAGTTGGTCAGCCAGCTTAACCAGATTGTCGGTGTTGAAGTCAGTGTGCAGGACGGTGGCTCGTATAACGTGTCGATCGCCAACGGTTTAACCCTGGTGCAAGGCGACAAAGCTAATCAACTGGCGGCTGTCGGCTCCAGTTCTGACCCGTCACGCATTACTGTTGCATATGTTGACCCGGTTTCTGGCACCACTGAAATCCCTGAAAGCCAGCTGAAGAATGGCTCGCTTGGCGGCATGTTGACTTTCCGTTCTCAGGATTTGGACAGCGCGCGTAACCGCCTCGGGCAGTTAGCTTTAGCGTTCTCTGATGCGATTAATCAGCAGCACAGCGCGGGCATTGATGCCAATGGCGCGGTGGGGAAAGATTTCTTTGATTACGGCGGCCCGTCTGTTTTAAGCAACAGTAAAAATGCCTCTCAATCGACAGTACTGACTGCACAAGTCACTGACAGCAAAGCGGTTCAGGCCAGCGACTATAAAGCTGTGTTTAACGATCCTGACTGGGAAATCACTCGCTTGTCGGACAATAAGAAATTCACCGCAACCGAGGCCGTTGATGGCAGTGGCAACAAGAGCCTGAGTTTCGACGGCTTAAAAATCGACATTAGCGGTACGCCAGCGACCAAGAATGACAGTTTCGTTATTAAGCCGGTTTCAGATGTTGTGGTGAATATGAACGTCTTAATTAGCGACGAAAGTGAATTGGCATTAGCGGCCAATCCTTCGGGTGGCGATAGCGACAACCGTAATGCTCAGGCGCTGTTGGATTTGCAGAGCAGTAAAGTCGTCAACGGCAACAAATCGTTTAACGATGCCTATGCCAGCCTGGTGAGTGATGTGGGTAACAAAACCAGCACGCTGAAAGTCACCAGTACCACGCAAGATAATGTGGTCACGCAGTTGAGTAACCAACAGCAGTCCATCTCTGGTGTCAACCTTGACGAAGAGTACGGTAACTTGCAGCGTTTCCAACAGTATTACCTGGCGAATGCCCAGGTTCTTCAGACGGCATCAACTCTGTTTGATGCGTTACTGTCCATCCGTTAATTAAGGAATCTGGCGTATGCGTATCAGTACCGCAATGATGTACCAGCAAAACATGCGTGGCGTGACCAACGCACAAAGTGAGTGGCTGCGCTACGGCGAGCAAATGTCGACGGGTAAACGTGTCACTAAACCTTCTGATGACCCGATTGCCGCATCGCAAGCGGTGGTGTTGTCTCAGGCTCAGGCTCAAAACAGCCAGTACGCGCTGGCTCGTACTTTTGCGACACAGAAAGTGTCGCTGGAAGAGAACGTACTGGGGCAGGTGACCACGGCGATTCAGTCTGCGCAGGAGAAAATCGTTAACGCCGGTAACGGTACGTTAAGCGATGACGATCGTGCTTCACTGGCTACCGATCTGGAAGGTGTCCGCAATCAGATCCTCAACCTTGCCAACAGTACAGATGGCAACGGGCGTTTTATTTTTGCGGGCTATAAAACGGATTCTGCACCGTTTAGCGGTGGGGCAAACAGCATCGTTTATACGGGCGGTGGTACTGCTGTGACCCAGTCTGTTGATGCCGCACGCAGCATGACGATTGGCCACACGGGCACGCAAGTGTTCAACTCACTGACCAGCAATGCGGTGCCGGAACCTGATGGCAGTGACTCGGAAACCAATCTGTTCAACATGCTTGATTCTGCGATTGCTACCCTGAGAAAACCCGCTGAAGGCCTGGATGATGCCGACAAAGATCTTTTAACCGCGGCTATCGATAAAACCAACCGTGGGCTGAAAAACTCCCTTAATAACGTTCTGACCGTGCGTGCAGAGCTAGGCACACAGCTTAATGAGCTGGATAAGCTTGATGATTTAGGTAATGACCGTGCGTTGGGACAGTCGCAGCAAATGAGTGATTTGGTGGATGTAGACTGGAACTCGGCGATATCTTCCTATGTGATGCAGCAGGCAGCACTTCAGGCGTCTTACAAAGCATTCAGTGATATGCAGGGGATGTCTTTGTTCCAGCTGAATAAATAGTAGCTTTACCGTTTGGGGCGTGCCATGAAACTGGGTGCGCTTTATGTGCCCACTTCATTACCCCGAAGTGGGCTTTTTTTTGCCTTATCCCACCAGACTCTCAGAAATAAAAAAGCCGGTCAGTTTCCTGACCGGCTTTTTCGCAACGCTTAGCGATTATTCAGCGCTTTGCGGGCGTGTAGCTGGAGCTGTTGCCTGGTGAGTTGCGCTGTTTCCACCAGCAGAACCGCGGCCACTGAACTCATATGTTGGGCGTACCCAATCGCTCTGGCGTGGTGCTTCCGGAGTATATTCCGGTGCCGGAGCTTTAGTCATCGGCGCGGCTGCATGTTTAGTCACATGAGCAACAACAGGCTGTGCAGCTTTCACTTCAGGAACCACAGTTTCTGCTACAACAGTTTTCTCAACTGGCGTCTCTTCAGCTTTGGTTTCTGCAACCGGAGTCTCTTCAGCTTTAGTCTCTGTCACTGCCGGCTTAACTTCTTCTACCGGAGCCTCTGGCGTAGTTTCTTCAACTACGACTGGAGCAACTTCAGCCACTGCTGCTGCCTGCTGTTGATGCGTTTCAACGGCAACGTCATCCTGAGCTGGCGTAACTTCGTCAATCACTTGTTCAGCAACAACGTCGTCTTCAGTGGCAATCAGATGTGGCTGCTCAGTGACCGAAGCCGCAATCACTTCTGGATGCGTGGTTTCAACGTGTGCCGGTTCAACCGCTACAGGTTGCGCTACTGCCTGAACGACTGGCGGAACAATAACCACTTCTACAGGCTCTTGCTCGTGAGAAACAAAGACTGGAGCATGATCAACGTGATTCTCGTACTGCGAATCTTCCTGGGAACGGGCAACCGGGTAGCTGATCCAGGCTTTACCAGAAGCAAGTTCAGGAGAAGCACAAGCAACGATCAATGGCATCGGTGACTGCGTTGGGTAACGCTCATCACGATAACGACGGCGACGTTGACCACTGACACGCAAGTGACGTGGGGAACGGCGAGAGCGACGCGGCATACCGTTAGAATCGTTACGTGAATCGTTGTTGTCATCATGCTCAACAACAGGTTTCTCGATAACTGCTGGTAACGGAATCGTCGCCAGTTCGGTACGTGCAGCAGGTGCAGCGGTCACTTCGGCTACGTCTGGAGTTGCCACAGTTTCAGTTACGGAATCTGCTGCAGATTCGAAACGAATTTTCTGGCTCAATTGACGTTGCTTACGGCGAGGCATCACCTGGACGCGTTCTTCCTGCTCGGTATCAGCTTCAACTTCTACCGGTTCATCGCGCTGCAGAACTTTAACTTCCTGCTGTGCCTGGCGTTTGTCATCGCTACGACGACGGTTGCGTTCACGACGTGGCTGCTGCTCGTCACGTGCTTTAGGCTTTTCAGCTTCTTCAGCAACGGCCGGGCGGTTTTCACGGACTTCAGCATTTTGCTGCTGACCCTGGCGGCGATTACGGCGGTTATCGTCGCGATCGCGGTTTTCGCGCGGCTCACGATTATCACGATTATCACGATTATCACGATTTTCGCTGCGATTTTCACCACGGCTTTCGCCACGGTTATCACGATCGCGGTTGTTGCGATCGCCACGATCGTTACGGTCACGACGGTTGTTCTGGCGACGGTTATTACGACGATCCTGACCCTGACGCTGGCCTTCAGTCTCAGCCGGTTTCGCTTCCTGAACTTCTTTGCTTTCAGTAGTCGCTTCGCCTGCGAACAGGTTTTTCAGCGCACCGAAGAAGCGGCTAATCAAGCCAGGTTGCTCAGCTGTTGCCGTTTTCGCGACCGCAGGTTTAGCAGCAGGAGCTGGTGTGGCTACCGGTGCAGATTCTGGCGGTGCTGGCGGCACGTCTGGCATCACGAAGGTCGCGAGCGCAGGTTGCTCTGGGCGTTTACGCTCGGCGTACTCTTCATCAGAAGGCATCGCCATCTCTTCTTCATGCAGCTTAGGCAGCATGTAGCTCAGCGTTTTAGTTTCTTCGCCTTTGCGCACGCGCAGTACGGAGTAGTGTGGTGTTTCCATCTGATCGTTAGGAACGATGATGGCTTTCACGCCGCCCTGACGGGTTTCAATCGCGCTAACTGCATCACGTTTTTCGTTCAGCAGGTAAGACGCAATCGGCACCGGAACAATCGCATGAACTTCCTGGGTATTCTCTTTCAGCGCTTCTTCTTCAATCAGACGCAGAATGGAGAGTGCCATGGATTCGTTGTCACGCACCGTACCTGTGCCGCTACAGCGCGGGCAGACGTGGTGGCTGGACTCGCCCAAAGAAGGGGAGAGACGCTGACGAGACATTTCCAGCAGGCCAAAGCGAGAAATATGGCTAATCTGGATACGAGCTCTGTCCTGACGGACAGCTTCACGCAGACGGTTTTCTACCGCACGCTGGTGGCGCACAGGCGTCATGTCGATGAAGTCGATAACAATCAAACCACCGAGGTCACGCAGACGCAGTTGGCGCGCGATTTCATCAGCCGCTTCAAGGTTGGTATTGAACGCCGTTTCTTCGATGTCACCACCGCGAGTTGCGCGCGCGGAGTTGATGTCGATGGCGGTTAACGCTTCAGTGGAGTCGATAACAATCGAACCACCGGATGGCAGACGAACTTCGCGCTGGAAAGCGGATTCAATCTGCGACTCAATTTGGTAGTGGCTAAACAGCGGGATTTCACCGGTGTAGAGCTTAATTTTGCTGCTGAAATCAGGGCGACCCAGAGCACCGATATGCTGGCGAGCCAGTTCGAGTACTTTCGGGTTATCGATAAGAATTTCACCGATGTCCTGACGCAGGTAATCGCGGAAAGCACGTACAATAACGTTGCTTTCCTGATGGATAAGGAATGGAGCAGGGCGATTTTCTGCCGCTTTTTGAATCGCTTCCCAGTGCTTCAGACGGAAGCTTAAATCCCATTGCAGTGCTTCAGCGGATTTACCCACGCCAGCAGTACGTACAATCAGACCCATGCCATCTGGTAGTTCCAGAGAGGAAAGGGCTTCTTTCAATTCAGTACGATCGTCACCTTCGATGCGGCGGGAAATACCACCAGCACGTGGGTTATTTGGCATCAGTACTAAATAACTTCCTGCCAGACTAATAAAGGTGGTTAAGGCTGCGCCTTTATTACCACGTTCTTCTTTATCAATCTGGACAATCACTTCCTGGCCTTCACGCAGAACATCTTTAATGTTCGGACGACCATGTGATGAATAATTAGACGGGAAGTATTCGCGGGCAATTTCTTTAAGAGGAAGGAAACCATGACGTTCCGCGCCGTAATCTACAAATGCCGCTTCCAGACTTGGTTCAATACGGGTGATTTTGCCTTTATAGATGTTGGCTTTTTTCTGTTCGTGTCCAGGACTTTCAATATCCAGATCGTACAGACGTTGCCCATCTACAAGGGCGACACGCAACTCTTCTTGCTGAGTCGCGTTTATTAGCATTCTTTTCATCGTAACTTACTCATTATTCTTACATTGGTGACAAAGCTACGGGCATGGTGACGCTGACCGGGAGTGAACCGATGGCCTCGTGACTAAACGCTAAGTCGCCAACCTCACGGTTGTCGCTTGCTGAGAGGCGCAAAGTGTCGGTAGCCTGTATTTCATACGGAAATACAGCGCAATTATCGTGGGAATAACCTTAGAATATATCTTAAGAGTTGATTCCAATTTACCGGTCAGGCTGCAACCCGCAGCCCGCTAACTGCCTGAAGGTACAATACGTCTTACGCCATTGCTGCGTGGATGGACGTTCAGGCAAAACTGGTAATTCCGCAAAATTCCTTGTTCTAACAAGTATCAACACGGAAAACCGCAACATTATTCCATTGCTAACCTTATTATAGCAAGATGACTTTTGCCTTTGATGCCTCGTTTCTTACAGTTTTTTAACTCACTTTTTCGCTGCATGTCGCAGAAATCTGAAAAAGGGGAGTCAGGCGACTTAAAACCAGGCAGATTCTCAGTTAAGCACATAAAAATGAGTGGCGCTATGCGCGCACGCTATTTAGAATCGCCGACCATGAAAACTCCGACACCTTCAGTACAAATCGTTGCCATTTCTTCTGATGAAGCTGGGCAGCGTATCGATAACTTTTTGCTCTCCCGCCTGAAGGGCGTGCCGAAAAGTATGATTTATCGCATTTTGCGTAAAGGCGAAGTGCGCGTGAATAAAAAACGTATTAAGCCTGAATATAAAATCCAGGATGGCGACGAAATTCGTATTCCGCCGGTTCGCGTCGCCGAACGTGAAGAACAAGCCGTATCGCCACATCTACAAAAAGTCGCCGCGCTGACGGATGCGATTATTTATGAAGATGATCACATCCTGGTATTGAATAAACCTTCAGGTACTGCGGTTCACGGTGGCAGTGGCTTGAGCTTTGGTGTGATTGAAGGCTTGCGTGCGTTGCGCCCGGAAGCGCGTTTCCTTGAACTTGTGCATCGTCTTGACCGTGATACATCGGGCATTTTGCTGGTGGCGAAGAAACGCTCCGCACTGCGTTCACTGCACGAGCAGTTGCGTGAAAAGGGTATGCAGAAGGATTATTTAGCACTGGTGCGTGGCCAATGGCAGTCGCATGTCAAAGCGGTGCAGGCTCCGTTGTTAAAAAATATTTTGCAGAGCGGTGAGCGTATTGTACGCGTCAACAGTGAAGGCAAACCGTCAGAAACACGTTTTAAAGTGGAAGAGCGTTATGCTTTCGCCACATTAGTACGTTGCAGCCCAATCACCGGGCGAACCCATCAGATTCGCGTGCACACGCTGCATGCCGGGCACCCCATTGCGTTCGATGATCGCTATGGCGATCGCGAATTTGATAAGCAACTCGCAGGCACTGGCCTGAATCGTTTGTTCTTGCATGCCGCAGCATTGCGTTTCACCCATCCCAATACCGGTGAAATTATGCGTGTTGAAGCGCCGCTGGATGAGCAATTGAAACGCTGTCTTACGGTGTTACGCAACGCGGGCTAACCGTTTAGAGTGGAGGCGCGAAGGTGTCTCCACTCTAAGTCAGCTATATGAGTAAAGGGTTACATCCCTCGTTGTTGAGCATCTCGCACAAGCTAATTAACGGCAGCCCAACCAGGGTGTTCGGATCCTTACCGGACAGTCTGTCGAATAATGTGATCCCCAAACCTTCACTCTTAAAACTTCCAGCGCACTGTAACGGCTGTTCTTTTCGCACGTAATTGCGGATTTCTTGTTCACTCAGATGACGAAAATGAACATCAAAAGGTTCGCAAATCACCTGTAAATTTCCGGATGCTGAATTATACAGCGCCAACCCGGTATAAAAAGTGACAATACTGTTGCGGGCAGTCAGCAATTGTTCCACTGCTTTTTCTTCGGTGTGCGGCTTTCCGACGATTTTTCCCTCTAAAACGCAGACCTGATCTGAACCGATAATCAGATGATTTGGATATTCCTTGCTCAACGCCTGTGCTTTTGCTTGCGCCAGTCGCACGACCAGTTGGCGGGCATTCTCACCGGGAATCGGCGTTTCATCGACCTGTGGAGACGCGGTAGTAAAGGGGATACCGAGCTTTTCTAGTAGCTCTCGACGGTATGGCGAAGTTGAAGCCAGAACAATTTGCGTCATATTTTTTTCATTAATGATAGCGATCCGAGAAAAGGCATTTTAAACTATGCCACCGCAATGTGTGCGAATAAGTAGAAAAGGCGCTGTTTACAGGCTTTTTCTTTGACTCTATGACGTTACAAAGTTAATATGCGCGCCCTATGCAAAAAGTAAAATTACCCCTGACTCTCGATCCGGTTCGTACGGCTCAAAAACGCCTTGATTACACGGGTGTTTACACCCCTATTCAGGTTGAGCGTGTCGCCGAATTTGTAGTCAGTGTAGACAGTGATGTGGAATGCGATATGTCATTTGCCATCGATAACCAACGCCTCGCGGTTCTTACCGGTGATGCGAAGGTTTCGGTAACATTGGCATGTCAGCGTTGCGGAAAGCCGTTTGCCCATCAGGTCTACACACAGTATTGTTTTAGCCCGATCGTCAAAGACGAGCAGGCTGAAGCACTCCCGGAAGGATATGAACCAGTTCAGGTCAACGAATTTGGTGAAATCGATCTTCTGGCGTTGGTTGAAGATGAAATTATCCTCTCCTTGCCAGTTGTTCCGGTGCATGATTCTGAACACTGTGAAGTGTCCGAGGCGGACATGGTATTTGGCAAACTGCCTTCCGAGGCGGAGAAACCAAACCCATTTGCCGTATTAGCCAGTTTAAAGCATAAGTAATTGAGGAGTAAGGTCCATGGCCGTACAACAGAATAAACCAACCCGTTCTAAACGTGGCATGCGTCGTTCCCATGACGCGCTGACCACAGCAGCAGTGTCCGTGGACAAAGTTTCTGGCGAAACTCATCTGCGTCACCACATCACCGCCGACGGTTTCTACCGCGGTCGCAAGGTTATCGCTAAGTAATTGGCGATACCTTGAGACGTCTAACCCTTGCGTTAGATGCCATGGGTGGGGACTTCGGTCCTTCCGTGACAGTGCCTGCAGCTTTGCAGGCACTGGACTCTAACTCTCAGCTAAACCTTCTATTAGTCGGCGACCCCGACGCCATCACGCCATTACTTGCCAAAGCTGATTTTGAAAAACGTTCACGAGCGCAGATAGTTCCTGCGGAATCGGTTATTGCCAGTGATGCAAGAGTTTCGCAAGCGATTCGTAACAGTCGCGGAACCTCAATGCGAGTGGCGCTTGAGTTAGTAAAAGAAGGGCGAGCGGAGGCTTGTGTCAGTGCAGGAAATACTGGTGCGCTGATGGGCCTGGCTAAATTATTGCTCAAACCGATTGAAGGGATTGAGCGCCCAGCGTTGATGACGGTTTTACCGCATCAACAAAAGGGTAAAACTGTCGTGCTGGATCTCGGTGCGAACGTTGATTGTGACAGTAATATGTTGGTGCAATTCGCGATAATGGGTTCTGTGATGGCTGAAGAAGTACTCGGCATCAACTCCCCGCGAGTCGCTTTGCTGAACATCGGCGAAGAGGAGACTAAAGGTCTCGATAGTATTCGTGATGCCTCAGCTTTATTAAAAACAATGCCTTCTATCAACTATATTGGCTATCTTGAAGCGAACGAGCTGTTGACGGGAAAAACCGATGTGCTGGTGTGTGATGGCTTTGTCGGTAACGTCACCCTCAAGACGATGGAAGGGGTTGCCAGAATGTTCCTTTCGCTTTTGAAATCTCAAGGTGAAGGGAAAAAAAGGTCGTGGTGGCTAATAATATTGAAGCATTGGTTACAAAAGAGCCTGACCAGGCGATTCAGTCACCTCAACCCCGACCAGTATAATGGCGCCTGTCTGTTAGGATTGCGCGGCACAGTGATTAAGAGTCACGGAGCGGCCAATCAGCGAGCGTTTGTTGTCGCTATTGAACAGGCAGTGCAGGCGGTGGCGCGGCAAGTCCCTACACGGATTGCTGCCCGCCTGGAATCTGTATTACCCAAGAGTGACTGACGTACATGTATACGAAGATTATTGGTACGGGCAGCTATTTGCCCGAACACGTGCGTACCAACGCCGACCTGGAAAAAATGGTGGATACTTCTGACGAGTGGATTGTCACCCGTACAGGTATTCGTGAACGTCGAATTGCTGGGCCAGATGAAACCGTTGCAACAATGGCTTTTGCTGCGGCTACGCGTGCGCTTGAAATGGCAGAAATCGATAAGTCTGAAATTGGGCTGATTATCGTTGCCACAACTTCTTCAACGCACGCTTTCCCAAGTGCTGCCTGCCAGGTGCAGGCAATGTTAGGGATTAAAGGCTGCCCTGCATTTGATGTTGCAGCCGCTTGCGCAGGTTTTACCTACGCCCTGAGCGTGGCAGACCTATATGTGAAGTCTGGTGCAGTAAAACATGCGCTGGTTATTGGTTCTGATGTGCTGGCTCGTACTTGCGATCCTACCGATCGTGGCACAATTATTATTTTTGGTGATGGTGCAGGGGCGGTTGTACTGAGTGCTTCTGAAGAGCCTGGTATCATTTCAACCCACCTGCATGCTGACGGTCGCTATGGTGAACTGCTGATGCTACCGAATGTCGATCGCGTGAATCCTGAAAATTCGATTCACCTGTCGATGGCCGGTAATGAAGTCTTTAAAGTCGCGGTTACAGAGCTTGCACACATTGTTGATGAGACCCTTGAGGCGAATAATCTGGATCGTTCGGATCTCGATTGGTTGGTGCCGCATCAGGCTAACTTACGCATTATCAGTGCCACGGCCAAGAAACTTGGCATGTCATTAGATAATGTGGTTGTGACTCTTGATCGCCACGGCAACACCTCTGCGGCCTCTGTACCGGCAGCGTTTGACGAAGCTGTTCGTGATGGTCGAATTCAACGTGGCCAACTGGTATTGCTCGAAGCCTTCGGTGGCGGCTTTACCTGGGGTTCAGCACTGGTTCGTTTTTGATTATTAGGGATTTAACCATGACTCAATTTGCTTTTGTTTTCCCAGGCCAGGGTTCGCAAGCACCAGGTATGCTGGCAGAAATCGCAGCAGCAAACCCTGTTGTAGAAGCGACCTTCCGTGAAGCTTCTGCTGCTCTGGGCTATGATTTGTGGGCATTGACCCAACAAGGTCCTGCGGAAGAGTTGAACAAAACCTGGCAGACTCAGCCTGCTTTGCTTACCGCATCTGTTGCTTTATGGCGTGTCTGGCAGCAGCAAGGTGGCAAAACGCCTGTTATGATGGCAGGCCACAGTCTGGGCGAATATTCTGCTCTGGTTTGTGCTGGTGTGATTGATTTTGCTGACGCGGTGCGTCTGGTTGAATTACGTGGCAAATTGATGCAGGAAGCGGTTCCTGCTGGCACAGGTGCAATGTATGCCATCATCGGTCTTGATGATGCATCAATTGCCAAAGCTTGTGAAGAAGCGGCTCAAGGCGAAGTAGTCTCTCCGGTGAACTATAACTCACCAGGCCAGGTCGTGATCGCGGGTAATAAAGACGCAGTTGAGCGTGCAGGTGCAGCCTGTAAAGCCGCCGGCGCAAAACGCGCTCTGCCATTGCCTGTCAGTGTGCCTTCTCACTGTGCGTTGATGAAACCAGCGGCAGATAAACTGGCAGTCGCGCTGGAAAATATTACTTTCAATGCGCCAACTGTTCCGGTTGTGAACAATGTGGACGTGAAGTGCGAAACATCACCAGAAGCTATTCGTAGCGCGCTGGTGCGCCAATTGTACAGCCCAGTACAATGGACTAAATCAGTTGAATTTATGGCAGCACAGGGTGTGACCCAGTTGCTGGAAGTAGGGCCTGGTAAAGTATTGACTGGCCTGACAAAGCGTATTGTTGACACACTGACAGCATCGGCGATTAACGAGCCGGTAGCTCTGTCAGCGGCGCTCGAGCAATAAGACGAGGATGACCATGAGTTTTGAAGGAAAAATTGCGCTGGTAACCGGTGCAAGCCGCGGTATTGGCCGCGCAATCGCGGAAACCCTAGTGGCCCGTGGTGCGAAAGTTATCGGTACTGCGACCAGCGAAAGCGGTGCGCAGGCGATCAGTGATTATCTGGGCGATAACGGCAAAGGCTATATGCTGAATGTGACCGATCCTGCTTCGATTGAAGCTGTTTTAGGAAATATTCGCGCAGAATTTGGTGAAGTTGACATTCTGGTCAATAATGCCGGTATCACTCGTGATAATCTGTTAATGCGCATGAAAGATGACGAATGGAACGATATCATCGAAACCAATCTGTCATCAGTTTTCCGTCTGTCAAAAGCGGTAATGCGCGCTATGATGAAAAAGCGTCATGGTCGTATTATCACTATTGGTTCCGTGGTTGGTACCATGGGAAATGCTGGTCAGGCAAACTACGCTGCGGCGAAAGCGGGTCTGATTGGTTTCAGTAAATCACTGGCACGTGAAGTTGCGTCTCGTGGTATTACTGTAAACGTTGTTGCTCCGGGCTTTATTGAAACGGACATGACGCGTGCGCTTTCTGAAGAACAGCGTGCGGGTATACTGGCGGAAGTTCCAGCGGGTCGTTTAGGCGACGCAAAAGAAATCGCCAGTGCTGTTGCATTTTTAGCCTCTGACGAGGCGGGTTACATCTCTGGTGAAACCCTGCACGTCAATGGCGGAATGTATATGGTTTAACCACGATACAAAATATTTGCGTTATTTGGGCGAATGCCCGCAAAATAGCGTAAAATCGTGGTATGACCTGCCGGGATTTAGTTGCATCTTTTTCAACATTTTATACACTACGAAAACCATCGCGAAAGCGAGTTTTGATAGGAAATTTAAGAGTATGAGCACTATCGAAGAACGCGTTAAGAAAATTATTGGCGAACAACTGGGCGTTAAGCAGGAAGAAGTTATCAACTCCGCTTCCTTCGTAGAGGACCTGGGCGCTGATTCTCTTGACACCGTTGAGCTGGTAATGGCTCTGGAAGAAGAGTTTGATACTGAGATTCCGGACGAAGAAGCTGAGAAAATCACCACTGTTCAGGCTGCCATTGATTACATCAACGGTCACCAGGCGTAAGTGAACATCTCCAGGCGGTCATTCGACCGCCTGAGTTTTATCTAATTGTCCCACTAGTATTATTTTTTCCCTCCCTGGAGGACAAACGTGTCTAAGCGTCGTGTAGTTGTGACCGGACTGGGCATGTTGTCTCCTGTCGGCAATACCGTAGAGTCTAGCTGGAAAGCTCTCCTTGCCGGTCAGAGTGGCATCAGCCTAATCGACCATTTCGATACTACCGCCTATGCAACGAAATTTGCTGGCTTAGTAAAGGATTTTAACTGTGACGACATCATTTCGCGCAAAGAACAGCGCAAAATGGATGCCTTCATTCAATATGGAATTGTTGCTGGCCACCAGGCCATGCTGGATTCTGGTCTGGAAGTAACAGAAGAGAATGCAATCCGTATCGGTGCCGCAATTGGTTCTGGTATTGGTGGTCTGGGTCTTATCGAAGAGAACCACTCCTCGTTGGTCAACGGTGGTCCACGTAAGATCAGCCCATTCTTTGTACCATCCACTATTGTGAATATGGTAGCAGGTCATTTGACCATTATGTTTGGCCTGCGCGGCCCAAGCATTTCCATTGCTACAGCTTGTACTTCTGGTGTGCATAACATCGGTCAGGCAGCACGTATGATCGCTTACGGCGATGCAGACGCTATGCTGGCAGGTGGCGCAGAGAAGGCGAGTACTCCGCTGGGCGTGGGTGGCTTTGGTGCGGCACGTGCACTTTCTACCCGTAACGAAAACCCACAAGCGGCAAGCCGTCCGTGGGATAAAGACCGTGATGGTTTTGTACTGGGTGATGGCGCAGGCATGATGGTACTCGAAGAGTATGAACATGCTAAGAAACGTGGCGCGAAAATCTATGCAGAAGTCGTTGGTTTTGGTATGAGCAGCGATGCTTATCACATGACTTCTCCGCCGGAGTCAGGTGCAGGTGCTGCACTGGCGATGGAAAATGCTCTGCGTGATGCAGGTATTACCCCTGGTATGGTGGGCTATGTGAATGCGCATGGCACTTCAACGCCAGCTGGCGATAAAGCTGAAACACAAGCGGTTAAGACTATTTTTGGTGAAGATGCCAGGCGTGTTCTGGTGAGCTCAACTAAGTCTATGACCGGTCACCTGTTAGGTGCTGCAGGGGCTGTAGAGTCAATCTACTCCGTCCTCGCACTGCGCGATCAGGCGATTCCACCAACAATTAACCTTGATAACCCTGACGAAGGTTGCGATTTGGACTTTGTTCCTCATGTTGCTCGCCAGGTGAAAGGAATGGAATACACTCTGTGTAATTCATTCGGGTTTGGTGGTACCAACGGCTCATTGATCTTTAAAAAGATCTAAGTCGTTACTTATAAAGGGCTCGCTTGCGGGCCCTTTATACATCTGAAATGTCCCCTCTTGCTGCAAACCCTTCGCACTGGCACTCTTAACTCACAGAACATTGAGGAGTTGTAATGTATTTAATCAATGGTGAGTTAACGGAAAATCTGGCGGCGAACGATCGCGCTGTGCAGTTCGGTGATGGCTGCTTCACCACGGCGCGTGCTTGCAACGGCAGCATTCGTTTTTTAGAACAACACCTCGCTCGATTGCAGCAAGCCTGTGAAAAACTGCTGATTCCATTTGTCGATTGGTCACTGCTGGAAAATGAAATGCAGCAAATGGCGGCGGTTGAACAACAAGCCGTGTTGAAGGTGATCATTACCAGAGGCAGCGGTGGGCGTGGTTATAGCGCCGCAAATTGCGTGCAGCCGACTCGCTTATTGTCGGTTTCTGCTTACCCTGCTTTTTATCCTCAGTGGCGCGCACATGGTATCTCCCTGGCGCTTAGCCCAATTCGGATGGGTATCAACCCACATCTCGCCGGAATTAAACACCTGAATCGGCTCGAACAAGTAATGATTCGTACGCATCTTGAACAGATGCCAGCCCAGGAGGCGCTGGTTCTTGACAGCGATGGGTGGCTTACGGAATGCTGTGCCGCTAATTTATTCTGGCGTAAAGGAACACAGGTATTTACGCCGTATGTAGATAAATCTGGTGTGAACGGCACCATGCGTCAGCATATTATCGCCTGTCTGGCTGATTCATCATGGCAGGTGACTGAAGTGCGCGAAAGATTAGACAGCCTGGCGACGGCTGATGAAGTGCTAATTTGCAACGCATTGATGCCGATTATCCCTGTGAACCAGGCTGAATCCTGGCAATATAAATCGCATGAGCTTTATCAATTTTTAGCACCACTTTGTGAGTAACCAATTATCAATGAAAAAGATGCTACGTTTCTTCCTGCTGTTGTTAGTGGTGCTTGGCGTGGCGGCAGGTGTTGGCTTATATAAAGTCCGTCAACTCGCCGACAGCCATCTGACCATCAAGCAAGACACCATATTTATGCTCAAGCCGGGCACGGGTCGCCTGGCGTTGGGTAAGCAGTTATATGAAGAAAAATTACTGAATCGCCCACGAGTATTCCAGTGGCTGTTAAAAGTTGAGCCAGACCTCGCTAAATTTAAAGCGGGTACTTATCGCTTTACCCCGCAAATGACGGTTCGAGATATGCTCAAACTGTTAGCCAGTGGCAAAGAAGCTCAATTTCCTATTCGATTTGTCGAAGGGACTCGTTTAAGTGACTGGCTAAAACAATTGCGCGAAGCACCGTTCATTCAGCACACCCTTAAAGATGATAACTACGCCACCGTTGCCGAAGTTTTAAAGCTTGAGCATCCAGATTGGGTTGAAGGGTGGTTCTTCCCCGATACCTGGCTTTACACTGCTAACACCACCGATATTGCGCTGTTAAAACGCGCCCATGAGCGCATGGTCAAAGCCGTTCAGACTGCATGGGATGGCAAAAAAGACGGATTGCCGTACAAAACGCAAAACGATTTGGTCACCATGGCCTCGATAATCGAGAAAGAAACCGCTGTGGCAGCAGAAAGAGATCAAGTCGCCTCGGTGTTCATCAACCGTTTACGCATCGGCATGCGTTTGCAAACCGACCCAACGGTAATTTACGGTATGGGTGAGAGCTATAATGGTAAGCTGTCGCGCAAAGATCTGGAAACGCCGACGCCATATAACACCTATGTGATTAGTGGCATGCCGCCAGGCCCAATCGCGATTCCTGGTAACGCTTCGTTGCAAGCCGCGGCAAACCCCGCGAAAACACCGTATCTCTATTTTGTCGCTGATGGAAAGGGCGGTCATACATTTAATACCAACCTTGCAGGCCATAATCAGGCTGTGCAGGTGTATCTCAAAGCACTGAAGGACAAGAATGGTCAGTAAATTTATCGTCATCGAAGGGCTCGAAGGGGCAGGGAAAACTAACGCACATAATGTGGTGGTTGCGACTTTAAAAGAGCTGGGGGTGACCGATCTGGTCTTCACGCGTGAACCCGGCGGCACGCCTCTTGCGGAAAGATTGCGTGAGTTGACGCTGAACAACAAAGGTATCGGCGATGAGATCGTAACGGATAAAGCTGAAGTGTTGATGTTCTACGCAGCACGCGTACAGCTTGTTGAAACGGTCATCAAACCGGCGCTGTCACGCGGAGCATGGGTTATTGGTGACCGTCATGACCTCTCGACGCAAGCATATCAGGGCGGTGGCCGTTGTATTGACCAGCAATTACTGATGGCACTGCGTAATACCGTGCTGGGTGATTTCTATCCTGATCTGACCATTTATCTTGATGTCACGCCGGAAGTTGGCCTGACTCGCGCCCGTGCGCGTGGTGAACTTGACCGCATCGAACAGGAGTCTATCGACTTCTTTAACCGCACCCGCGCCCGTTATCTGGAACTCGCTGCAAGCGACAGCCGTATCCGTACCATTGATGCGACACAAACCCTGGATAAAGTTTCACTAGACGTGCGTAACGCCGTGCTTGAGTGGGCTAAGGGGCTGGCGTAATGAAATGGTATCCATGGTTACGCGCGCCGTTTGAGCAAATCCTCAGCCAGTATCAGACTGGGCGCGGGCACCATGCACTGTTGTTACATTCATTGTCTGGCATGGGGGACGACGCATTAATCTACGCTCTCACACGCTGGTTGATGTGCCAGAAACCGCAAGGAACGAAAAGCTGTGGCCAGTGCCGCAGTTGCCAGTTGATGCAGGCGGGAACACATCCTGACAGCTACGTGGTCGCGCCAGAAAAGGGCAAATCCAGTCTTGGCATTGATGCTATTCGTGAAATAACTGAAAAGCTTTACAGCCACGCTCAGCAGGGTGGAGCAAAAGTGGTCTGGCTGGAAGATGCCGGTTTACTTACCGAGGCGGCGGCCAATGCGTTGTTGAAAACACTCGAAGAACCGCCATCCAATACCTGGTTCTTTCTGGGGTGCCGTGAACCTGCGCGTTTACCCGCCACACTGCGTAGTCGCTGCCTGTACTGGTATCTGACTCCCCCAGACGAAAACTTTGCTCTCGCCTGGCTGGCCCGGGAACTCACGCTGGATAACGCGCAGCTGCGCGCCGCATTGCGCCTGAGTTCTGGCGCTCCCGCCGGTGCGCTGGCTCTGTTGCAACCTGAACAGTGGAAGCACCGCCAGACACTGTGCGAGAAACTCAACGAAGCTTGCGCCACAAAGAACATGCTGGCGTTATTGCCTGCTTTGAACAGTGATGATGCGACCGTTCGCGTCCATTGGTTATGCTCACTGCTGGTTGATGCACTAAAATGGCAGCAGGGTGCTACGCCGTGGTTGACCAATGATGATCAACATACATTGGTGGCAAATATTGCCAACAGCGCAAGCCCCGCGATGCTACAAGCTATTTTGCATAGCTGGTTTTCCTGCCGCGAAGCATTGCTGAGTGTCGTAGGTGTGAACCGCGAATTATTACTGACTGAACAATTGCTCACCTGGGAGCGTTTAATGCAACCAGGTGCTGTCCTTCCTTCCTTCCATCTTTAAGAGTATCTGTATGTTCCTGGTTGACTCACATTGCCATCTTGATGGCCTGGATTATCAATCCCTGCATAAAAGCGTCGATGACGTCCTGGAAAAAGCGGCGGCACGTGATGTGAAATTCTGCCTTGCGGTTGCCACTACGCTCGACGGTTATCGCAATATGCGCCAATTAGTTGGTGAGCGTCACAATGTCGCTTATTCATGCGGTGTACACCCGCTGAATCAGGACGAAGAATATGACGTCGAGGAACTTCGCCGCCTGGCCGCCGATCCTGGCGTCGTCGCGCTGGGGGAAACGGGATTAGATTACTTCTATACCCCGGAAACCAAACCCCGCCAGCAGGAATCTTTCCGCCATCATATCCAGATTGGCCGTGAACTTAACAAGCCGGTGATTGTTCATACCCGAGATGCACGCGCCGATACCCTGGCCATTCTGCATGAAGAGAAAGTGACAGACTGCGGTGGGGTACTACACTGTTTTACAGAAGACAGAGAAACTGCTGCAAAATTGCTCGATATGGGTTTTTACATCTCTTTCTCCGGTATTGTGACTTTCCGCAATGCCGAACAACTCAGGGAAGCGGCGCGCTATGTGCCACTGGATCGCATACTGGTGGAAACCGACTCACCTTATCTTGCTCCGGTGCCGCATCGTGGTAAGGAAAACCAACCGGCAATGACGCGTGATGTGGCGGAATATATGGCGGTACTGAAAGGTGTTTCACTTGAGGAATTGGCCGTTGTGACGACAAAAAACTTCGCCACTTTGTTCCATATTCCTGACTCCCGCCTGCAATCCGTTTGATAAGTCTAAGTTATTTTAAAGCTCGTAATTAATGATCGAAGCGAGTACAGTGCACCACCCCAAAAAAGGTGGTGCAGACTCTTTTTGTAACGTTTAGAAACGTGTTTTGTAAATTAATGAAAGTTTTTCATATGGCTTTTAGAGAAACGTGATAGCCGTCAAACAAAAAATCTTCGATTTATTTTACTCTGCGTAATAAATCAAAGGGCACTTAAGATGCCTGTATATGGACCGGATCTCCCCCCAGTCCGATGCGCATAACGCGTAAAAAAAAGCACAAATACTCAGGAGCACTCTCAATATGTTTAAGAATGCATTTGCTAACCTGCAAAAGGTGGGTAAATCGCTGATGCTGCCAGTATCCGTACTGCCAATCGCAGGTATCCTGCTGGGCGTCGGTTCTGCAAACTTCAGCTGGCTGCCAGCAGTCGTTTCTCATGTAATGGCGGAAGCTGGCGGTTCAGTATTCGCCAATATGCCGCTGATTTTTGCTATCGGTGTGGCATTAGGCTTCACGAATAACGATGGCGTTTCTGCATTAGCCTCTGTGGTTGCATACGGCATCATGGTTAAGACCATGGCGGTTGTTGCACCTTTGGTTCTGCATATTCCTGCTGAAGAGATCGCGGCAAAACACCTGGCTGATACCGGTGTTCTGGGCGGTATCATCTCTGGTGCCATTGCAGCCTACATGTTTAACCGTTTCTACCGCATCAAGTTGCCAGAATACCTGGGCTTCTTCGCGGGTAAACGTTTCGTACCGATCATCTCCGGTCTGGCTGCGATCTTCATGGGTGTTGTGCTGTCCTTCATCTGGCCTCCAATCGGTACGGCTATTCAGACCTTCTCTCAGTGGGCTGCTTACCAGAACCCGGTTGTGGCATTCGGCATCTACGGTTTCGTAGAGCGCTGCCTGGTACCATTCGGTCTGCACCACATCTGGAACGTTCCATTCCAGATGCAAATTGGTGAATACACCAACGCTGCAGGTCAGGTCTTCCACGGCGATATCCCACGTTACATGGCAGGTGACCCAACTGCGGGCAAACTGTCTGGTGGCTTCCTGTTTAAAATGTACGGTCTGCCTGCTGCGGCTATCGCAATCTGGCACTCAGCTAAACCTGAGAACCGTGCAAAAGTCGGCGGTATCATGATCTCCGCTGCGTTGACCTCGTTCCTGACCGGTATTACCGAGCCAATCGAGTTCTCCTTCATGTTCGTTGCTCCAATCCTGTACATCATCCACGCGGTGTTGGCAGGCCTGGCATTCCCAATCTGTATCCTTCTGGGTATGCGTGACGGTACTTCCTTCTCTCACGGTCTGATTGACTTCATCGTGCTGAGCGGTAACAGCAGCAAATTGTGGTTGTTCCCAATTGTTGGCCTGTGCTACGCGGCGATTTACTACACCGTGTTCCGTGTGCTGATTAAAGCGCTTGACCTGAAAACTCCAGGTCGTGAAGACGCAACATCTGAGACGACTACCACTTCCACAAGCGAAATGGCACCAGCTCTGGTTAGCGCTTTCGGCGGTAAAGAAAACATCACTAACCTGGATGCGTGTATTACCCGTCTGCGTGTTAGCGTGGCCGACATTTCTAAAGTCGACCAGGCTGGCCTGAAGAAATTGGGTGCAGCAGGTGTAGTTGTAGCTGGTTCAGGTGTTCAGGCAATCTTCGGTACTAAATCCGATAACCTGAAAACTGAAATGGATGAGTGGATCCGTAACAGCTAATAAGAAGTTGGGGAGACTGAGGGAGGCCATTGGCCTCCCTTTTTTACGTCTACAATTCACAGGTTAAGGTTGAAAGAGTAGGTGTAACTCGCTCATACTCTTGGGCTATGTCACATAAAGTTCGCCACACATGAATAAAAGGTAACGTCATGGCCGAAGAAACCATTTTCAGTAAAATTATCCGCCGGGAAATTCCGGCTGATATCGTTTATCAAGATGAGTTAGTCACTGCATTCCGTGACATATCGCCACAGGCTCCAACCCACATCCTTATCATTCCTAATGTGCTGATCCCAACGGTTAACGACGTAACTACTGAGCATGAACTGGCACTAGGGCGCATGTTGATCGCAGCAGCAAAAATTGCTGAACAAGAAGGGATTGCAGAAGACGGCTATCGTCTGATCATGAACTGCAATCGCCATGGTGGACAGGAGGTTTACCACATTCACATGCACCTGCTGGGTGGCCGTGTGCTTGGGCCGATGCTGGCGCATAAAGGATAAATTGATGAAAGCGAACTCGCTGTTAACGCTACTGGCCATCATTTTTATGGTGGGATGCAGTTCCAAACCCGCGATTCCTGTCAGCGATGATCAAACGCTGGTGATGGAAACCTCGGTGCTTGCGGCGGGGATTAGTGCTGAAAAACCTGATATTTCAAGTGATAGCGGTGCCACTGTTTCACGTAGCCAGTTGTATAATGAGCAGTCTAAACCAGTCATCATCAGCTATCGTTTTTATTGGTATGACGACAAAGGGCTGGAAATTCATCCTCTCGAGCAGCCGCGCACGATTACGATACCTGCAAAATCTAGCGTTTCGGTGTCATCCATAGCCAGTTATCCAGACGCACGTCAAGTTCGTCTATCTCTCTCTTTATAAGGGGTGAATTTTGATTAAGGGAATCCATCGTTACCTGGTAATTATCGCCGCGGCGATGATTTTATCCGGGTGTATTAACCGTGGTGAAGCTCCTGCTCCTGTGGAAGAAGTGAAGCCAGTTCCGCAGCAGCCAGTTGAACCGCCACCGACTGTTCCAACGGTGCCGACTGTGCCAACTCAGCCAGGCCCAATTGAACAGCCACAGCCGACTATTCCTGCCACACCTAAAGTTCGTAGCTACGATTGGGGCAGCGCGATGCAGCCGATGGTTGGCAAAATGTTACAAGCCGATGGCGTGACAGCCGGCGGCGTTCTGCTGGTGGATAGCGTGAACAATCACACCAATGGTTCGCTGCAAACTGGTAAAGCGACCGAAGCGCTGCACGGTGCGTTGGCAAACAACGGCAAATTTACCCTTGTGTCGCCACAACAGCTTTCGCTGGCAAAACAACAACTCGGGTTATCGCCACAAGACAGCCTGGGTTCTCGTACTAAAGCGATTGGTATTGCCCGTAACGTTGGTGCGCAATATGTGCTGTATACCAATGCCAGTGGCAACGTGAATGCACCAACGCTGAAAATGCAGTTGATGCTGGTACAGACCGGCGAAATTATTTGGTCAGGCAGCAGTGCTGTTCAACAAACCCAATAATTCGACACTGCAAAGTGTGATTGAAAAGTATCTTCCGGCGGCTCAGGCCGCCGGTTGCTTTTCTCCTCTTGAAGGATTGAGCGGCGGGAGCCTGCATTTCACCATTGGCACGCGGGAGTATGTCGCGCGACAACAGCTTGAAACCCCGATGCCGGGTGTTTCTCTCGCCCGGCAATATCGAGCATTAACTCGAATATCGCAAGGAATCGGGTCACGTCCAGTTTGCCTCGCGAATGGCTGGTTAATCGTTGAATGGCTAGCTGGGGAGGTAAAATCGGAACTACCCTCACTGCATTTGCTCAATTCCTTACTGTATGATTTACATCATCAACCTTGTTTCGGCTGGCGAATCAATTTGTTGCCTTTACTGGAATACTATTGGCAAATGGCCGGGCCTGAGCGAAGAAGCCTGACCTGGTTGCGTTGGCTTAAAAAGATGAACAAGCAGGGTGAGCCAAAACCGCTGCGCCTTGCTGCGCTGCATATGGATATTCATGCCGGTAACCTGGTGCATCAGGCGCAAAGTATCAAACTCATCGACTGGGAATACGCCGGTGATGGGGATGTGGCGCTGGAGCTGGCGGCTATTATTGCGGCCAATAATATTGATGGCGAGTCTTTGGTTCGCGCTTATGCTCAATTGAACCATATTCAGGTGGATAAATTACGCCGACAGGTCAGCCGCTGGCAACCGTGGGTTATTTTGCTGATGGCATCCTGGTATGAATGCCGCTGGCAACAAACGCAAGACAGAACATTTATAACCCTTGCAGACGAAGCATGGTGCCGTCTGCGAGCGTTTGATTAATTAAGAGAGGTCGATGTGGGTCCGGTAATGTTAGATGTGGCAAGCTTTGAGCTGGATGCCGAAGAGCGTGAAATTCTAAAGCACCCACTGGTCGGTGGGCTGATTATTTTTACCCGCAACTATCACGATCCTGAGCAACTCCGTGAGCTGGTTCGTCAAATCCGCGAAGCTTCTCACAATCGTCTGGTGGTTGCGGTTGACCAGGAAGGTGGGCGAGTTCAACGTTTCCGTGAAGGCTTTACCCGTTTGCCAGCAGCACAATCTTTTGCCGCAATACATGGCCTGGAGTTGGGTGGGAAACTGGCACAAGAAGCAGGCTGGTTGATGGCAAGCGAAATGATTGCCATGGATATCGACATCAGTTTCGCGCCAGTATTGGATATCGGCCATATCAGTGCCGCCATTGGTGAGCGTTCCTACCATGAAGAACCGCGTAAAGCGCTGGCGATGGCGACTCGCTTTATCGACGGCATGCACGCCGCAGGTATGAAAACCACCGGTAAACACTTCCCAGGCCACGGTGCGGTAACGGCTGATTCCCATAAAGAAACCCCGCGTGACCCGCGTGATGAAGCGCTGATCCGTGAACACGACATGCAGATTTTCCGCAGTCTGATTACTGATAACAAACTCGACGCCATTATGCCGGCGCACGTTATCTATACCGACGTCGATCCGCTTCCGGCGAGTGGTTCTCCGCACTGGCTGAAAACCGTTTTGCGTGGCGAGCTGGGCTTTAATGGCGTTATTTTCTCGGATGATTTATCAATGGAAGGCGCTGCCATCATGGGGAGCTACGCTGAACGCGGGCAAGCTTCTTTGGATGCAGGTTGCGATATGATCCTGGTCTGCAATAATCGTAATGGTGCGGTTAGCGTGTTAGATAACCTGTCTCCGGTCAAAGCAGAGCGTGTTACAGGTTTGTATCATAAAGGTTCATTTACCCGCCAGGAGCTGATGTCGTCAGCGCGCTGGAAGCAAGCAAACCAGCAACTTGAGGCGCTGCATGAGCAGTGGGAAGCCCACAAGGCGGGTCTTTAACTCATCAGGCCAAATGGCCTGAATTCGTGTGGTGAGGATGCAATGATTATCTATTTACACGGTTTCGACTCTAATAGTCCTGGTAACCATGAAAAGGTGCTGCAACTCCAGTTTATCGATCCGGACGTCCGCCTTATCAGTTACAGCACGCGGCATCCGAAACACGATATGCAGCATCTGCTCAAAGAAGTAGACAAAATGTTGCAACTCAGTGTCGATGAGCGGCCACTGATTTGCGGTGTCGGGCTTGGCGGTTTCTGGGCCGAGCGTATTGGTTTCTTGTGTGATATTCGCCAGGTGATTTTTAACCCAAATCTGTTCCCGCAAGAGAATATGGAAGGGAAAATCGACCGTCCTGAGGAATACACCGATATTGCCACCAAGTGCGTGCAGAATTTCCGCGAGAAAAACCGTGACCGTTGCCTGGCCATTTTGTCGCGTAATGACGAAGCGCTGGATAACGCACGAGCCGCAGAGCTGCTGCATCATTACTATGAGATCGTATGGGATCAGGAACAGACCCATAAATTCAAAAATATCTCACCACATTTGCAGCGGATTAAAGCGTTCAAGACTCTCGGCTAGCCGCGGGCTAAATAAGCAAAAAGTGAAAGGGTCAGCCAGGTGCTGGCCCTTTTTGTTTATCTTTTCGGCATAAAAATTTGACGCACATCAATTTTGGTATGACCAATACACCATCCATGTTATTCTTTGGTCATATTCGTGAGTTTGTTTAGCTAACTTGTTGTTAATTAAATGCTATTTACATAACCTTTAATTAACAATTGGTTAATATTTTAAGGGGGTCACTTTGACTACGCCATTAAGAAAGATTGTCATTGTCGGTGGTGGTGCTGGCGGACTTGAACTGGCCACTCAGTTAGGTAAAAAACTGGGTCGTGGTAAAAAAGCTAAGGTTACGCTTATCGACCGTAACCACAGCCATTTATGGAAACCGCTGCTGCACGAAGTGGCAACCGGTTCACTGGACGAAGGTGTAGACGCGCTGAGCTATCTGGCACATGCTCGTAACCATCATTTCCAGTTCCAGCTCGGTTCCGTGGTCGACATTAACCGCGAAAGCAAAACTCTGACGCTCGCAGAACTGCGTGACGACAAAGGCGAGCTGCTGGTCCCTGAACGTAAAATTCCTTATGACACGCTGGTGATGGCGTTGGGTAGTACCTCCAACGACTTCAACACCCCAGGCGTTAAAGACAACTGTATCTTCCTCGATAACCCGCATCAGGCGCGTCGTTTCCATTCCGAAATGCTGAATCTGTTCCTCAAGTATTCTGCAAACCTCGGTGCCAGCGGCAAAGTTAACATCGCTATTGTTGGCGGTGGGGCGACGGGGGTTGAGCTGTCTGCTGAGCTGCATAACGCGGTGAAACAACTGCACAGTTACGGTTATAAAGGCCTGACTAACGAAGCGCTAAACGTAACGCTGGTCGAAGCCGGTGAACGAATTCTGCCTGCATTGCCGCCACGTATTTCTGCGGCGGCACACAGCGAACTGACTAAACTGGGCGTGCGTGTTCTGACGCAAACCATGGTGACTTCCGCAGACGCAGGTGGCCTGAATACCAAAGACGGCGAATACATCGCAGCGGATTTGATGGTCTGGGCGGCAGGGATTAAAGCACCAGACTTTATGAAAGATATCGGTGGCCTTGAAACTAACCGTATCAATCAGTTAGTGACTGAGCCTACGCTGCAAACCACGCGTGACCCTGATATTTACGCGATTGGCGACTGTGCTTCATGTGCGCGCCCTGAAGGTGGCTTTGTGCCGCCACGTGCGCAAGCGGCGCACCAGATGGCGTCACTGGTTTTAACCAACATTCTTGCGCAGATGAAAGATAAGCCTCTGAAATCTTACATCTATAAAGACCACGGTTCGCTGGTGTCGCTGTCTAAGTTTTCCACCGTTGGCAGCCTGATGGGTAACCTGATGCGTGGCTCGATGATGGTAGAAGGGCGCATGGCGCGTTTCGTCTATATCTCGCTGTACCGTATGCACCAGGTTGCACTTCATGGTTACTTCAAAACCGGCCTGATGATGCTGGTGGGTAGCATCAACCGCGTGATCCGTCCGCGTCTGAAACTGCACTAATCGTCTGGCCAGCATGAAATTCAAACCCGACCACGTGTCGGGTTTTTCTTGCTTAGGAATTCTCTCAAACAGCTGTTTTCTCCGTAAGAATCTGCGTTTTTCATCCGTTGTCTGATTTGCCTGGTCCTACTCTGGTTGCAAAATTGTAAGCAATAGCAAAGTCAGGAGGATGTCCTGTGAATAAATCAATGTTAGCGGGTATAGGTATCGGTGTGGCCGCAGCACTGGGTGTGGCGGCGGTTGCCAGCATGAACGTTTTCGACCGTGGTCCTCAGTTCGCACAGGTGGTGTCAGCGACACCTATTAAGGAAACGGTAAAAACGCCACGTAAAGAGTGCCAGAACGTCGCGGTGACTCATCGCCGACCGGTACAAGATGAAAACCGTATCATCGGTTCAGCACTGGGTGCGGTTGCCGGTGGCGTGATTGGTCATCAGTTTGGCGGCGGACGCGGTAAAGATGTTGCCACAGTGGTGGGCGCATTAGGTGGGGGTTACGCAGGTAACCAGGTGCAAGGCAATATGCAGGACCGCGACACCTACACCACGACACAGCAAAAATGTAAAACCGTGTACGACAAGTCAGAAAAAATGCTCGGTTATGACGTCACATACCGCATCGGCGATCAGCAAGGGAAAATCCGCATGGATAAAGACCCTGGCAACCAGATCCCGCTGGATAACAATGGCCAGTTGGTTTTGACTAAAATCTAACCGATAACATGCCGGTATCATAGGGTGGATAAGCGATAGCGTCATCCACCAAAAAATGTAAACCCATCTGCAAAGATGGGTTTTTTGTTAATGGCGGCCACGTAACTGCTGCTGTAATTCCAGCAGCGCCGTCACTTCGGCTATCCGTCGCTGAGTGTAAGCAGGGATCTCCTCGGGTAAGCGTAAAAACAGCCTGTTCTCACCAAACACCACGTCATGTAAACAACGGTCATATAACGGCCCTGCAAGGGTTTGACGCCTGGTTTCGTGCTCAGTCGTCCGTTCAATCACTTCATTCTGGCCTTCACGGTCGATATTGATGACTCGCCCATCATGCAGATAGATACGCATGCCTTTTTGCCCACCCGCAGGGCCAGCATATTTATTAAGATGGAGAGTGAACGGAATATCGCTGAGGGTGCCGGTCAGCAGGGCTTCACCTTCTGCGGTGGTAAAATCGCCTGCTGCAATCTCATTTCCCAGACGGTCACGTGCGTAGCTCAACTCAATCTCTAACCGATGGTTACCACCTAACTGATGGAGTGTTTCGCGCATCATGGCGAGGACATGCGTGCCGATATCAACAATCACGCCGTCAGGATGACGTAGCTGGCGGGTATCCGCCTCACCGGTGGCAAAATTCAACGCGGCAGGCTCACCAGCGGCATTAAACCCACTGGGTTCCTGCAAAAAACCTTCGATGCGGCTTATTTCACTGATGTTGTGAATGCAGTCGCTAGCTTGAGTGCGAATCATCCAGTGATCCAGCGCCAGAACACGAGCGGCAGCTTGCGGTTGCTGGAGTAATGTTTCGAGTTTCTTAAGTTGCGTGAGCGTGGCGGCAACCGGCTTTTCAACGACGATTGCGGGAACACGGCTTTGCAAAACCCTTTCGAGCACGGGTAAATGATGAAGCGAAGAAGTGGTGATTAGCACCACGTCGAGCGGTTTAGCCAGCAGCGTATCAAGCGAATCACAACGGCTAATTCCCTCAAGCTGGCGCGCTGGGTCAGCGTCATAACCATAAAGTTCGAGAGCGGGAAGGGACATACGGCGTAAAGCCGGAAGATAAGCGGTTTCGATGACCGAACCTAAACCAATGATACCTGCCAACATATTCATAGTACCTATAATTAGAGTCCCTATGTTTTAAATGACTATCGATTTCGGGTCGAGTACCAATTTGTTTGTGGGCGTAAAAACAGACCGGTTTTTGACCGGCCTGTAGAAACCACCTTAGAACAGCAGAGAGTAGTTCACACCGTAAGTGCGTCCACGGCCCTTGTATTCATACAGCGATGGGCTGCCGTAAGTTGGGCTATACAGCAGTGGTGCGCGCTGGCCCCATACGGTGGTGTAATCTTTATCCAGTAAGTTTTCGATGCTGAAGCTGAGTTTACCCACGGGTAACGCATAGCTACCAATAAAGTCGATAGTGTTGTAACCGTTGATTTTATTGTCGCTGGCATCAGTCAAATCAAACGTCTGCTGGCTTTGAACACGCAGGCTCCATGGATCTGGCGCCCAGCCAACGTAGGCGGTGGCTTTCGATGGGCTGGCGTAAATCACGTCCCATTTCTGCCATTTTCCGTCAACTTTGGTTTCGGATTTCAGCACGTTGAAGTTAATCCCGGTGCTCCAGGTTGAATCCGGAATGAAGTAATCCACCGCACCTTCAACACCGTAAATACGACGCTTATCATCCTGAACATTGATGGTCATATCTGCACGGTTGATGGCGATAGATTTGTCGGACAACGAGTAATACGCCGCAATCTGGCTGCGCAGGCTATCACCGGTATAGCGCCAGCCTAACTCATAAGAATCGACCTTAATGCCCTGAAGTTTAGACTGCCCAACGTTAACGCTGTTCACGAGCTGGTAATGGCCATTAACCAGGCGGTAAGTCCCGTTGCCGTAATATTTGCCAGGGTCAGGCAATTCAACGCCTTGCGAGAAGTTGAACCACGCTTGTTGGCGCTCGGTAATGTGCATCAGTAAGCCAGCATTGAATAACGCGTTGTCGTAATCGGTGCTGCCACCAGGGATGGCATCGGCCGATTTTGCGATACCGTTCGCTATACCTTGCTGCTGAGTAAATCCAACAAAGTCATCAACTTTATTCTCGGTCCACTGGTAGCGCACACCGCCGCTTACGGTAAACAGGTCGTTGATGTCATAGCTGGTTTGCAAGAACGGCGCGAGGTTAGTAATGGTGTAGCCAGGGTAGCGACCGGTGGTGTAAATGCTTTGGTTATTCAGGCCACCCGAGGCGTTCGCTTTTGCCAAATCAAAGAACATTTGGTTCGAGGTAAAGCTTTCGTGATCGGCGTCCACACCATAGGTAATTTGCCAGCCGTCGAGCGGTTGGCTGGTCATTGCCAGTTTCGCACCGTACTGATCGGTATCTTGTTGCGAGGCGGAGAAACTGGTGACTGTGTTACGTGTCAGCGTCGGGAACGGATAGAACGTCAGGGACTCATCGCGATAATAAATCTGCCCCACCAATTCCTGCCCGAGGAAATCGCTGTTGGAATATTGCAGGCTAATGAGATGGCGCTCGGTGCCAGGAATACGGTCTGAATTAAGCTGGTCACTGACATACGCCTTGCCATTGCCGGTTACCGCCGAGAAATTATTCCCTAAATCCAGGCCGTAATCATCATCACCCTGGCTTTTGTAATACTGTGTCACCAGTTGCAGCTGTTGGGTTTCATCAATATTTAATGTGCCCGTACCCATGACATCCAGACGGTCAGAATACTGCAAACCGGTCTGTGTATTGTCGAGCAGGGTTTGGTCGCCGTTGCCGTCATACCAGCCACCAAATTTTTGATACGCCACCGATAAACGCCCTGATGCATGATCGTTACCGCCAGAAATCGCGCCTGCGACGCGCTCGTCGTGATCTTTGCTACTGTTGAAACCTGATTTAATCCCGCTTTCAAATTCCAGCTGGGTTTCAGGCTGGCCTTTCTTCGTCACGATATTAATCAAGCCGCCGGTACTGCCGCCGCCATACAGTGATGTCGCACCGGAGATCACTTCAATATGCTCGATGTTAAACGGGTCAATGGAATCTAGCTGGCGGCTATCGGTACGGGACGAGTTCATGCGCACGCCATCCACTAACACCACGATAGAGCGGCCACGCATATTCATGCCGTAGTTGGTGCGGCTTTGGCTGCTGACATCCAGACCGGGAATTAACTGTGCAAGTGCGTCTTTCAGCTCCTTGCCTCCCTGAATCTGCTGTTCAAGCTCAGCGCCTTCTATGACCCAGGTGGTCTGTGCCATTTCAGCCACAGTACGGTGTGTACGGTTGGCAGAAACCAGAATGTTTTCTTCGGAAGTTTGCTGCGCGACAGCCGGAGCCATCATCGCCAGAAGCAACGGGTTAAGCACCCAGCGCGCGTTTTTATGCATCATCATCATTCCTTAGATGGGAAATATTAACATTTATAAATATTTTGAAATAAGAACGAGTTGGATTTTGCCGATAACGGTTCTCATTATCAATCTCAATTGATAGTATTTCTCAAATTAATCTCATGAATAATCACATGATTTCTGTGGTTTACTTTTTGTGGATGTAGCCGGAGACGGCAGAGGAGTCGAAATGGCAGGGGTGCAAGGTTATCGATTGTTTAATGTGCAGCTAGTGCATAAATCACAAGTTTCACCTTCGTTGTTGAGCCTGGTGTTTGGCGGTCCGGACATTGCAAACATGAAATGTGATGCACCCGATCAGCGCATCAAAATGCTTTTTCCGTCAGAGGACGGTTCAATCCCAACGTTGCCAGAGCAAGCACAGTGGTATCAGCTACTGCAAGAATTGCCCAAAGAGAAGCGGCCGATTGTGCGCACTTATACCTTGCGCCACGTCGATGCTGCGCGCCAGGAAGTGACGGTTGAATTCGTCAGCCATGGTACCGAAGGCCCGGCTTCTGCGTGGGCGATTGCCGCTGAAGCTGGCGACAAAATACAAATTGTCGCCCCGAATGCTGCTTATTCTGGTGACAGTGGTGGATATGAATGGACGCCGCCTCAGGGCCTGCGTCAGGCACTGATTATTGCCGATGAAACCGCATTGCCTGCGGCACGAGGCATTCTTGAACTGCTGGCGACGCAGCCAAATCCACCACAAATACAGGCATTTTTCGAGGTGCCAGAGCAGGGCGATTGTGTGGATTTAAGCGCATATAGCTTTGCCAGCATTCACTGGTTGCCGCGTAAAACCTCTAACGCGAGACACGGGGAGTGCTTGCTAAAAGCAGTCAGAGCCGACGCACAACTGCCGAAAACGGCGGGCGTTGCTGAAACGGTCAATGAGGAAGCCGAAGGTGAATTACTGTGGGATAAAGCCACGACCGCCAGCAATACGTTTTATGGCTGGGTTGCGGCAGAGTCGACGGTGGTGAAAATGCTGCGGCGATATTTGATAGGAGAATGTGGCGTGAACCATGATGCTATCAACTTTATGGCTTACTGGAGTAAAGGGCGGCAACGGTAAAGCAGTGTTTTAGCTAAGGCGGATAAGTTTGCGTTATCCGCCTTAGCGCAGTTTAAACTTTCTTCAATTCTGGCAGCAGCCGCATCGTGGTATTCACTATCTGCAACAGCTCTTCATAACTGGCATTTTCACGCGCACTGACTGACATCCCCTGAACGATACAACACAGATACTTCGCCAGTTTTCGGACACAGCTTTCAGACGGAATCTCGCCTCTTGCCTGGCGTTTGCTCAGAAAACGTATCAGCGTTTCTTCCTGCATGGCATGGCGGGCTTTGATCACGGCTGAAATATCATCCGAAGAGGTCGCCAGCACTGATGAAGTACAGATGATAAAGCAGCCCGCAGGTGTGTCTTTGTCGGTGAAAAGCTTCGCAACATGAGACAGATAATCTTCCAGAGCCTCTTCGAGACTGCGTTCTTCGCAGAATAAACACGCTTCGTGTTTTTGCGCAAAACGGGCGATATAACGATCCAGCACGGCGCGAAATAACCCCTCTTTATTGGTGAATTCGGCGTACAGCGTCGGGGCTTTCGCGCCGGTAGCTTCCACTAAATGCGCCATAGAAGTGGCTTCGTAGCCGTGTTGCCAGAACAAAGCCATGGCCTTGTCGAGTGCTGCTTCCCTGTCAAACACCTTCGGACGGCCACGGCTTTTTTTGATGTAACTTATATCAGATGACATATGTGCCGTTTAACCTTTGTCTGTTTAATGAACGATCATTATAAAAATAATAACACTCAGTAGCTATAGGCATTTAGGATAAAAATAAATTAATCCTATCGTAATGAAAAATAGTATGTTTATAAAATAATTAACGAGCGTTATAAAAATAATTTGACGTGTGATTAAGATCACGTTTATGATTTACCTATCGATCGTTAAGTAAATAACTTAACGACCTTACAAATCATCTGCTCAAGGTAAAAAATCATGAAAAACGTTAAAACTCTCATCGCTGCTGTGGTTCTTAGTTCAATCTCTTTCGCAAGCTTTGCCGCTGTTGAAGTTCAGGCAACACCAAATGGCCAACAGAAAGTCGGTACCATCACGGCGACTGGGGGGACAAACCTGGGTTCTCTGGAAGATCAACTGGCAGAAAAAGCAGATCAAATGGGTGCAAGCTCATACCGTATTACTTCAGTCACCGGTCCAAACACTTTGCACGGTACCGCGGTTATTTATAAATAAGACGCTGCCCTCTGAGCATTAACTCCGAATCTAAAAAAAAGGCCCTGTTGGAAAACAGGGCCTCAGATTGCTGACAAAGGGTGATAAATGTGTTTTGTAGGGTGGCTAAGCGTTAGCGTCATCCACCATTTACGCCAGTGGTGTCGGATGACGCTGCGCTTATCCGACCTACGAAGAAGTTTGTCATCAGTCTCAGACCCTGTTGAAAACCAGGGCCTCAGATTGCTGACAAAGGGTGATAAATGTGTTTTGTAGGGTGGATAAGCGTTAGCGTCATCCACCATTTACGCCCGTTGTGTCGGATGACGCTGCGCTTATCCGACCTACGAAGAAGTTTGTCATCAGTCTCGGGCCCTGTTGAAAACCAGGGCCTCAGATTGCTGACAAAGGGTGATAAATGTGTTTTGTAGGGTGGATAAGCGTTAGCGTCATCCACCATTTACGCCAGTGGTGTCGGATGACGCTGCGCTTATCCGACCTTGTATCTTGAACCGGTAGCTGGTTAGCTACCGGTTACATGAAACGGAGGAAGCTTGTATCCGACCTGAAGACCTCGATCTTCCGACGTAGCTTAAGCCCTCCGTTTCACCTTTCACGCCACTCAAAATCCGAACGGTAACCAGAAGCTCTGACTTCGCATGTACAAGGCTGGAATGGCGTGTTGGTTCACGTGGAAGGAGATGAAATATGGCTTTTCTCGGTGCTGATATCAGCAAAAATAAAATAGATGTCTGTCTGCTTGTTGCCGGTATTAAGGGTAAGAAAAAGCAGAAAGTCTTCACCAATGAACCCTGTGTGGCCCGCAAAATCATCGACTGGCTGGAGGCCCAAAAATGCGCCTCTGATAATATGACAGTCGTGATGGAAGCCACGGGTATCTACCATGAGAATCTGGCGTATGGGCTTCATGATGCGGGGATTTCTGTCTGCATGGCCAATCCATACCGTGTCCGTGAGTTTGCCTGCGGAATGGATATCCTCACGAAAAATGACACAGTGGACGCATTTGTGCTGGCCTGTTATGGCGAGCTGAAGCATCCCGATGCCTGGGTCCCACCGTCAGTTGAAGTCCGTAAACTCAGGGCGTTGTTGCGTCAGCGCGACGCGCTGAAAGAGGATGTGCAGAGGACGGCCAACCGGCTTGAAAAAGCGCATTCAACCTCGACACCACGGGAGGTCATAGCCTCACTGGAGCGGACACACGGCTGGCTGAGTGATGAACTGGAACGGATAGAAAAGCTCATTACTGACCACACAGATAACGACCCGGGACTGAAGGCCGATCTGGAGCTGCTGAAATCGATAAAATGTGTGAAGGAGCAGGTGGGACGGGAGATGCTGGCACTACTGAAAGACGGGACGTTCAAAAGTGCCTCGCAGGTGGCAGCGTATCTGGGAATAACACCGGTGGAGAGAGTGTCCGGCAGTTCGGTACGCGGGCGGGCACATATGTCAAAAACAGGCCCCTCAATAGTCAGAGCCAAACTGTATGTAGCAGCCCTGAGTGCAATCCGGTGGAATAAACCCGCGAAGGCGATATATGAAAGGCTGGTAGCGAAAGGTAAGGCGAAAAAAGCGGCCCTGGGTGCAGTGATGCGTAAGCTGGTGCATATGTGCTTCGGCGTACTGAAAACCCGATTACCATGGGATGAAAATTATGCAGCTACCGCTTGACGTCCAAGACGGTAGCTACGAAGAAGTTTGTCATCAGTCTGAGGCCCTGTTGGAAAACAGGGCCTCAGATTGCTGACAAAGGGTGATAAATGTGTTTTGTAGGGTGGCTAAGCGTTAGCGTCATCCACCATTTACGCCAGTTGTGTCGGATGACGCTGCGCTTATCCGACCTACGAAGAAGTTTGTCATCAGTCTGAGGCCCTGTTGGAAAACAGGGCCTCAGATTGCTGGCAAAGGGTGATAAATGTGTTTTGTAGGGTGGATAAGCGTTAGCGTCATCCACCATTTACGCCAGTGGTGTCGGATGACGCTGCGCTTATCCGACCTACGAAGAAGTTTGTCATCAGTCTCAGGCCCTGTTGAAAACCAGGGCCTTTTCTATTGGGGGAAATCTAAATTTCGGTCGTTGTCGCAGGGTCTGCATTGACCATTACCGGCATGCCAGAACGGTGCTGCATGGCTTTTTCCATCACCACCGCGTCCGTTTCTGGTGCAGACTGGAACTGTTTCATTTGCTCATTGAGCACAATCGGCAGCACTTGCGGATTGTCATTAATATCTTTCGACAGCGGCTGATGGACTTCAACTAAACGGCTGCCGTCGGGTTCAATTGAGGTCTTAATCGCGGTATTAATGATGCGCACCTGCGTCCCGACCGGCATCTCTTTATACAGAGCTTTGATGTCGCCATCGCGCAGACGAATACAGCCAGAACTGACGCGCATACCGATACCAAAATCAGCATTTGTGCCGTGTAACAAGTAGACCCCGCCATAGGCCGCAAGGCGAATCGCATGGTGGCCCATCGGGTTATCCGGGCCGGCAGGCACTACCGCCGGGAGTTTAATGCCATTTGCCAGGTAGCGTGCGCGAATATTGGCGGTTGGTGTCCAGGTTGGGTTGGCGCGTTTGTCTGAAACGGTTGTCACCATGGTTGGCGTCACGGTATCTCCACCGAGTTGGCCAATACCAATCGGGTAAACGGTTACGCTGTTTTTTCCTGCCGGATAATAATAAACACGCAATTCAGCCAGGTTGAGTACCAACCCCTGGCGTGGTGCATCAGGTAACAGCATTTGGCGCGGAATTGTCAGCACACTTCCGGCGCGAGGGACATAAGGGTCAACCCCAGGGTTTGCCTGGAGCAAAGCCAGGAAGCCGACATTGTATTTTTTCGCAATCTCTTCCAGCGAACCGCCGTCATCCTTCACGACATGGAAAAAGTTCTTGCCGATTAATCGGCTTCCTTCAGGTGGCAAAGGATAAGAGTTGGCTACTGCCTGAAATGAGACCAGCGTTGCGCTAACCAGCATGATCGACGCCAGCCAGCGAACGACGCGTGCTTTGCGAGATGATGAAATGCTCTGAGAGGTAATCACAATAAACCCTATGAAAAGTATGCATGTTATAAAAAGGTTAATCGATGATTATGACGGGAGTGCGTGTAGGGAAGTCCTGGCGGATTGAAAGGATGTGTAAATGTTACAAAGAGAGTGCCTTAGATAGAAAGCTCTAAGGCACTGCTGGCAGATTAAGCCGCTGCGTTCTGCGCGAGCTGCTGCATAAAGTTACGCACCCATTCCATCCGGGCTTTGCGGTCGGCGAGATCTTCAATAAATTTCAGGCGAGTTGGCCCATCCAGACGGTAGTGCTGAGGCTGTTTTTGCAGCAAGCCAATCAGCCAAACCGGATTGACATGGTTCTTCTCGGCAAACTCAATCACGCCACCTTTTTCGTTGCCTTCAATTTTACGCACCCCGAGTTTCTGCGCCTGCTGGCGCAACGCGGCAATATCCAGCAGGTTACGTGCGGGATCCGGCAGCAGGCCAAAGCGGTCAATTAACTCGACTTTTAACTCGTCCAGTTCATGCCCGGTTTTTGCACTGGCAATGCGTTTATAGAATGACAGTCGGGTATTGACGTCCGGGATAAAATCATCAGGCAACAGGGCAGGCATGCGCAGTTCAACTTCGGTCTGGCTGCTGGTCAAATCTTCCAGTGACGGCTCGCGGCCATCTTTAAGCGCATCGACCGCATTTTCCAGCATCTCCATATACAGCGAGAAACCGATGGTTTCCATCGAACCGCTTTGGCCTTCGCCAAGCAACTCACCCGCACCACGAATCTCCAGGTCATGAGTCGCAAGCGCAAAACCGGCACCTAAATCTTCGAGAGAAGCGATAGCCTCCAGGCGTTTCTGTGCGTCGGTGGTCATTGCTTTTGGATGTGGGGTTAACAACCATGCGTAAGCCTGGTGATGCGAACGCCCGACGCGGCCACGTAACTGGTGCAACTGCGCAAGGCCGAAATGATCGGCACGTTCGATGATAATGGTATTGGCAGTCGGAATATCGATACCGGTTTCGATAATCGTGGTACACACCAACACGTTAAAACGCTGGTGGTGGAAGTCGTTCATCACTCGTTCCAGTTCACGTTCACGCATTTGCCCGTGACCAATGGTGATACGTGCTTCAGGCACTAATACCGCGAGGCGGTCTGCCGCCTTCTGGATGTTTTCCACATCGTTATAAAGATAGTAAACCTGGCCGCCACGCAGCACTTCACGCAGTATGGCTTCACGGACGACCAGTTCATCGTACTGGCGAACGAAGGTTTTCACCGCCAGGCGGCGTGCCGGAGGGGTGGCGATAATCGACAAATCGCGCATCCCGCTCATTGCCATATTCAGCGTGCGTGGAATCGGTGTTGCAGTTAGCGTCAGGATGTCGACATCGGCGCGCATCGCTTTAATCCGTTCTTTATGGCGCACGCCAAAACGATGCTCTTCATCGACAATCAGCAGGCCGAGATCTTTCATCTTCACATCATTTTGCAGCAGCTTATGGGTGCCGATAAGAATATCGACTTTCCCTTCGCTGGCTTCCTGCAGAATTTGCGCTTGCTCTTTGGCCGTGCGGAAACGCGATAACATTTCGATACGCACAGGCCAGTTGGCGAAGCGGTCACGGAAGTTATCCAGATGCTGTTGAGCGAGCAGGGTGGTCGGTACTAACACAGCAACTTGTTTGTGGTTTTCCACCGCGAGGAAGGCGGCGCGCATCGCCACTTCGGTTTTACCAAAGCCCACATCACCGCACACCAGTCTGTCCATTGCCAGCGGCTGGCACATGTCACTCAATACCGCGTTAATAGCCTGGGCCTGATCCGGTGTGGTTTCAAACGGGAAAGCATCACAGAACAGCTGATACTGTTCGCGGTCATGCTTAAACGCAAAACCTTGTTTTGCGGCACGCTGCGCATAAATATCCAGTAATTCTGCAGCTACATCGCGCACTTTCTCGGCGGCTTTTTGACGGGCGCGTGACCAGGCATCGCTGCCAAGTTTATGCAGCGGCGCATTTTCTTCGGCACCGCCTGCATAGCGGCTGATCAAATGCAGCGAAGAAACCGGCACGTAAAGTTTGGCGTCGCCGTGATAGGTCAGCATCAGGTATTCAGCTGTTATGCCGCCCGCTTCAAGCGTGGTTAATCCTGCATAACGCCCAACGCCATGTTCAAGATGCACCACCGGCTGGCCGGTATGTAGCTCAGCCAGGTTACGAATCAAGGTATCCGGGTTGATGGTACGGCGGCTATCCTGACGGCGGCGGCTGACGCGTTCACCCAACAGGTCGCTTTCGCAAATCAATGCACGGTTGCGCAGGGTATCGATAAACCCATGCTCGCTGGAACCCTGCATCAAATAACGGCCATTATCGGCGGCTTCATCAAGACGATAGATGCGCTTTGGCGCCACTTTTATCCGTGATAACAGCTCACCCAGTGCTTCACGTCGGCCTTCACTTTCTACGGAAAACACCACCGGGCCGGCGAACGACTCAAGGAATTTACGCAGGTTATCGAGCGGGGCTTTTTGCTGTGCCTGAACAGAAAGGTCAGGCAGGGCGCGATAACCCAGATTGGTGAACGCGGCTTTGTCCGCTAACGATTCGGTTTTGAGCTGAATACGCGGCCAGGCTTTTAACTCGCTGAACAGCTCGTCCACGCGCAGCCACAGGCTTTCTGGCGGCAGCAACGGGCGCATCGGGTCGACGCCGCGATTTTCGAAACGGGCAAACGTATCCTGCCAGAAACGATCGGCGCTGGTTTCGATATCGCCGGTATTAATCAGCAGAGTATTTTTTGGGAAGTAACTAAACAGCGCTGGTAATGGCTCGCTAAAGAATAACGGCTGCCAGTACTCAATCCCCGCCGGGAGAGTGCCTTTGCTGACTTGCTGATAGATATGCTCAGGTTCACGCTTCACGTCAAACTTGTCGCGCCACTGGCTACGGAACAGCTCGATGGCGTTTTTATCGGTCGGGAATTCGTGTGCGGGAAGTAAATTAATGGCGTCGACTTCTTCGAGCGTGCGCTGTGTGTCGACATCAAACACGCGCAGACTGTCGATTTCGTCATCAAAGAAGTCGATGCGATAAGGCTGGTCACTACCCATCGGGTAGAGATCAAGCAACGCGCCACGGGTGGCAAATTCACCGTGTTCCATTACCTGATCGACGCTGCGATAACCTGCTTGTTCTAACTGGCTGCGCAAATTATCACGTGATAATTGCTGCCCTTTGTTCATCACTAGCGCATGGCCGTGCAAAAAATTGTGCGGGCAAACGCGCTGCATCAGGGTGTTCACCGGCAGAATCAACACGCCGCGCTGCATGGTTGGCAACTGATAGAGCGTGGATAAACGCGAAGAAATAATTTCCTGATGCGGCGAGAAACTGTCGTACGGCAGCGTTTCCCAGTCGGCAAGATTCACCACCAGGCTTTCCGTAAACTGAGTTATCTCGTCATGCAGGCGCAAGGCGTTCTGCATATCCGGCGCGATAAGCACTACCGGGCCATTATGGCGCTCGACGATTTCGGCTACTTCAGTTGCACAGGCAGAACCGGTGAGTTCACCAAGCTGGCGTTGATCGCCAGCTTTAACAGGTAAGGAATAGCGATAATTTTCAGGCATAGAAGATATCAATATCTCTCAGGTTGCATCTTTTTTGTGGGTCTATAGTTCGCAGACGCGTCAAGAAGTTGCCTTGTATTATCCGCGATCGTTTAGCCAATCGCAAAGCCTGCGGAGATTTCGTCCTTCCAGCCAAAGCTCGCTTAACGTGTGTCGGTCGCTACCACCATTTTCGCTGGCGGTGAAAAGAACATATCACCGCACAGAGTGCGCGATAATTTTCTGAATCCTAAGCCCAACAAGGTACATATCGCCAGGCTGGCAAACGGATAAACCAACAAGATGGCGAGCAACAGGTTACCCGAAATTCGCCCTGCGCTAATTTGCCCCAGCATAAACAAGCTCAACGCTTCAATCACGATGCGGTGAGTGGTGTAAATCGCGATGGTATTGGAACCTACAATATTCAGAAATGCATCGGAACGGCATTCACGCCAGCTATCCAGTAGATAAAACAGCTTCATAATGACAAAAATCGACAATACGGAAATCATCACTGGAATGTTAACCAGATACAACGCAGCAGAGAGCAGGGCAGTGGCTGTGAACATCAAAGGATGCTGGCGAAGATTAAACGCTTTCATTGCGCTCATCAGTTGCGGGCCAAACCACGCGCCAAGCCCGTAGTAACACATATTGCGCACCACGCTGTTCATTCCCCACCACGGTAGCGGCATAAAGCTAATCACCACATTCACTGCCAGCAGCAACATGATGACCGGGACTTTGTAGCGGCGCAGGCTTTTGAAAATCACAAAATAGAGCAGCAGCGCGTAGAGATACCAAAGGCTGGTACTGGCTTTTGCCATGCTGGTGGCAAATTGCAGCAGGTTTTCTGAGTAGACCGCGTTGGACGCCGGGTTACGCACCAGTTCCGGTGCCAGCCATTGGTTAATTAATGAAATACCCAGCCACTGCAACACGCCCCATAACAGCAGGACATAAAAGATATTCCAGATGCGTTTATCAATGCAGTCGCGCCATTTTACCTTCTCAATGTAGCGGGTGATGAGAAAGCCGGAAATAAAGAAGAAAACCGGCATGCGGAAAGGGGCGAGATATAAATTCAGGTAAATCCAGCTTTTGGCGATGACCTCCGCAAGCCCGGTCTGTTGCTGCACCAGATGCGGGTAAAAGGTGATGACCGAGTGATATATAACGACAAGGCAGATGCACAATCCCTTGATATGGTTGATCCACAATTGTTTGTCTTTCATGTGCCAGGAATACCTTCAGTTGGCTTTTATTTGTTTTTAGGGTGGAAGAATGGCGGGCTTTTTATTATCTGATTTGTCTGTTTTTGTAATAATCTGGAAAATTTCGGAAATTCCGCAGGGACAATTAATGACCATTTCTGCGCAGCATTGCTGCGAAAACAAGATGTTAGGAGATTGATTTAAAAGGTATTTCACTTGTTCTGAAAAAACAAAAAAACGTTATGTTTCATTTACTTGATACGTTATCGCTTATATACTTCTCGGCAACTTTGCATCCGCAACTGCAACAAGACGGAATACATGTATCAACCTGTCGCGTTATTTATAGGCCTGCGCTACATGCGTGGGCGAGCAGCTGACCGCTTCGGTCGCTTCGTCTCCTGGCTGTCAACTATCGGCATTACGCTTGGCGTGATGGCGTTAGTCACCGTGCTTTCCGTGATGAACGGTTTTGAGCGTGAGCTGCAAAACAACATTCTTGGGCTAATGCCGCAAGCGATCATCACCTCGCCTGGCGGCTCGATTAATCCTGAAACACTTCCAGCAAAAGACCTCAACCTTGAAGGCGTCACGCGAGTTGCCCCCATTACCACGGGTGATGTAGTGCTGCAAAGCGCACGTAGCGTCGCCGTAGGGGTGATGCTGGGCGTGAAGCCAGAAGAGAAAGATCCACTTTCGCCATTTCTGGTCAACGTTAAGCAGACCGACCTGGTCGCCGGGAAGTACAACATCATTCTGGGCGAACAACTTGCCGGGCAACTGGGTATAAAACGTGGTGACAGCATCCGCGTTATGGTGCCGTCTGCCAGCCAGTTTACGCCGATGGGGCGCTTGCCAAGCCAGCGTCTGTTCACAGTGATTGGCACCTTCGCGGCAAACAGTGAAGTCGACGGTTACCAAATGTTGGTCAACCAACAAGATGCCTCGCGCCTGATGCGTTATCCGGCGGGCAATATTACCGGCTGGCGTTTATGGCTGGCCGAACCGCTGAAAGTTGATGTGCTGAGCCAACAAACCTTGCCGCAAGGCACCGAATGGAAAGACTGGCGCGAACGTAAAGGCGAGCTATTCCAGGCGGTGCGCATGGAAAAAAATATGATGGGGTTGCTATTAAGCCTGATTGTGGCGGTTGCCGCCTTTAACATCATTACGTCGCTCGGTTTGCTGGTGATGGAGAAACAAGGTGAAGTTGCCATTCTTCAGACTCAGGGGCTAACACGTCGCCAAATTATGGCGGTGTTTATGGTGCAAGGGGCGAGTGCGGGCGTGATTGGCGCTCTGCTGGGGGCGCTATTAGGCGCGTTACTTGCCAGCCAGTTGAACAATTTAATGCCGATTATTGGCGCGTTGCTGGATGGTGCCGCGCTGCCCGTCGCCATCGACCCTGTACAAGTTATTGTGATTGCGATTATCGCTATGGCGGTCGCTCTGTTATCCACGCTTTATCCTTCGTGGCGCGCTGCCGCGACACTTCCCGCTGAGGCTTTACGTTATGAGTAATTCTGTCCTGTTGCAGTGTGACAAGCTGTGCAAACGCTATCAGGAAGGCAAAGTGCAAACGGACGTGTTGCATGATGTCAGCTTCAGCATCAATACCGGCGAGTTAATGGCGATTGTTGGTAGCTCTGGTTCCGGCAAAAGTACCTTGCTGCATCTGCTGGGCGGGCTGGATACCCCCACTTCTGGCGATGTGATTTTCAATGGCAAGGCGATGAGTGCGATGTCGTCTGCCGCCAAAGCAGAATTGCGTAACCGCGAACTCGGTTTCATCTACCAGTTCCACCATTTGCTGCCTGATTTTACCGCGATGGAAAACGTCGCCATGCCGCTACTTATCGGCAAAAAACACCCCGATGAAACGAAGCAACGCGCGCTGGAAATGCTCAAAGCTGTGGGGCTTGACCACCGCAGTAATCACCGTCCTTCCGAGCTGTCCGGCGGTGAGCGCCAGCGTGTAGCGATTGCCCGCGCGCTGGTGAATAACCCACGCCTGGTGCTGGCGGATGAGCCGACGGGTAACCTCGATGCGCGTAACGCAGACAGCATTTTTGAACTGCTTGGCGAATTGAATGTGCGCCAGGGAACTGCATTCCTGGTGGTGACCCACGACTTGCAACTGGCACGTCGAATGTCTCGTCAGCTTGAAATGCGCGATGGCCGCTTGACCAGCGAACTGACTTTGATGGGAGCCCATTAATGGCTTCGCCACTGTCACTGCTTATTGGTTTGCGTTTTAGCCGCGGGCGTCGTCGCAGCGGCATGGTGTCATTGATTTCTGTCATCTCTACTCTGGGTATTGCTTTGGGTGTGGCGGTGCTGATTGTCGGTTTAAGTGCGATGAATGGTTTTGAGCGAGAGCTGAACAACCGCATTCTGGCGGTGGTGCCGCACGGTGAAATCGAGCCGGTTAATCAGCCATTTCATGACTGGAGCGGCGTATTACAGCGCGTTGAAAAAGTGAAAGGTATTGCAGCAGCGGCACCGTATATCAACTTTACAGGCCTGGTAGAAAACGGGCCGAATCTGCGCGCTATTCAGGTAAAAGGTGTTGATCCCGCTCAGGAAGTTCGCCTTAGTGCTTTGCCTCAATATGTGCAAAACAACGCGTGGCAGAATTTTAAAGCCGGTCAGCAACAGATTATTATCGGTAAAGGTGTTGCCGATGCCCTGAAAGTGAAACAGGGCGACTGGATCTCGATCATGATCCCGAACAGCGATGGTGGCACCAAACTGCTGCAACCGAAGCGTGTGCGTCTGCAAGTTGCAGGTATTTTGGCGCTCAGCGGCCAGCTTGATCATAGTTTTGCGATGGTGCCCATGGCGGATGCGCAGAGCTATTTAGATATGGGCGATAGCGTCACAGGTATCGCCATCAAAGTGAATGATGTGTTTAACGCCAACCAACTGGTGCGTGATGCCGGTGAAGTGACCAACGCTTACGTGTACATCAAAAGCTGGATTGGCACCTACGGTTACATGTACCGCGACATCCAGATGATTCGCGCCATCATGTATCTGGCGATGGTGCTGGTGATCGGCGTGGCCTGTTTTAATATCGTCTCTACGCTGGTGATGGCGGTGAAAGACAAAAGCAGTGATATCGCCGTGTTGCGAACGTTGGGGGCGAAAGACGGTTTGATTCGCGCGATTTTCGTCTGGTACGGTCTGCTAGCGGGGTTGTTCGGTAGCGTAAGCGGAGTGATTGTCGGCGTGTTAGCCTCCTGGCAATTAACCAATATTATCCGCGTGATTGAAAAACTAATCGGCCATCAATTCCTGTCAGGCGATATCTACTTTATTGATTTCTTGCCATCTGAACTTCACTGGCTGGACGTATTTTATGTGCTGATCACAGCCCTGTTACTGAGTTTGCTCGCCAGTTGGTATCCGGCTCGCCGTGCCAGTAATATCGATCCAGCACGGGTATTAAGCGGACAATAAATTCTAAAAACTGAGGGGAGCGGCAAATCGATGTACTACGGATTTGACATTGGCGGCACGAAAATGGCTCTTGGAGTTTATGATACTGAACGCCGGTTACAGTGGGAAAAGCGCGTTCCTACGCCACACGATAGCTACGAGAACTTCCTGGCGGCTATCGTTTCCATGGTACAGGAAGCCGATAGCCGTTTTGGTACTAAAGGGTCGGTAGGCATCGGTATTCCGGGTATGCCGGTCACCGACGATGGCACGTTGTATGCGGCAAACGTGCCAGCAGCCAGCGGCAAACCTGTGCAGGCCGACTTGAGCGCGATGCTTGAGCGTGACGTGCGGATGGATAACGACGCTAACTGCTTTGCGCTGTCCGAAGCCTGGGATGACGAGTTCCGTGATTATCCGGTGGTTATGGGCTTAATCCTCGGCACTGGTGTCGGTGGTGGCATCATCGTCAACGGCAAATCCATTACCGGGCGTAACTACATTACTGGCGAGTTCGGCCATACCCGTCTGCCGGTTGATGCGCTCAACGTGCTAGGGCGTGATATTCCGCTTACGCGTTGTGGTTGTGGTCAGCATGGCTGTATCGAAAACTATCTTTCAGGCCGTGGATTTGCGTGGGTTTACCAACACTTCTACTCTGAAGCACTGGATTCCAAAGAAATCGTTGCTCGCTATCGTGCGGGTGATGAGAACGCTGTGGCGCACGTCGAACGTTTCGTAGAGCTGTTGGCTTGCTGCCTGGGCAGCCTGTTAACGGCAATCGATGCGCATCTGGTGGTCATCGGCGGTGGGTTATCTAACTTTACTGAGCTGTACCAGCTACTGCCTGAGCGTTTACCTAAGTATCTTTTGCCTGTAGCAAAAGTGCCGCGCATTGAACCGGCTCGTCATGGTGATGCCGGTGGCATGCGTGGTGCGGCATTCCTCCATCTCACGGAGTAACTTATGTTATCGCGTCGTCAACATCGGCTCAGCCGGTTCAGAAAAACCAAACGCTTGCTCAGGCAGCGTTTGCGTCAGCGCGCTTTTTTCAGAGACATTCCTGGACCTGAAGCGATGGAAAAACCCAGAGTAGTGGTACTGACCGGCGCGGGTATTTCCGCCGAGTCAGGGATTAGGACTTTCCGTGCCACCGATGGCTTGTGGGAAGAACATCGGGTAGAAGACGTGGCAACGCCGGAAGGCTTCGCCCGTGACCCGCAATTAGTGCAGGCGTTTTATAATGCGCGCCGCCAGCAGCTTCAGCAGGCAGAAATTAAACCTAATGCGGCTCATCTTGCATTGGCGCGGCTTGAGGAAGAGCTAGGCGACCACTTCCTGTTAGTGACGCAAAATATCGATAACCTGCATGAGCGTGCCGGTAATAAAAATATTATCCATATGCATGGCGAGCTGCTGAAAGTACGTTGTGCGCAAAGCGGACAAGTTATTGAGTGGAAAGGTGACATCACCCCGCAGGATCGCTGCCATTGCTGCCAGCTTTCTGCGCCGCTGCGCCCACATGTTGTCTGGTTTGGTGAAATGCCGCTCGGTATGGATCACATTTATCAGGCGCTGGCGACGGCAGATTACTTTATTGCCATCGGCACGTCCGGGCACGTCTATCCGGCTGCCGGTTTTGTCCACGAAGCCCGCTTGCAAGGCGCTCATACCGTTGAACTGAATCTTGAACCGAGCCAGGTTGGCAGCGAGTTTGAAGAGAAGTTTTATGGTTTAGCCAGTGAAGTGGTGCCGGAATATGTGGATAGATTGTTGAAAGGGCTTTCTTAAAACCATCCTCACCCTAACCCTCTCCTTTGGGCTGTCTCTTAGTCACATCTTTGTGAGACGGTTCCTGCCGATTCGGAGACGGTTCCGTTCACCAGGCGACAGCGTGTTAATGTCGCCACTGAACCGGTGAACGTCTTAGGGTGACCACCGTCGTCACCCTAAGAACCCGGACTCCCGGCAAATCAATCGCCGCAAGCGGTAAACACCGTTTTTCACCCAACATTCGGGGTCGTTCGCGACGCGTTCCCGACGATCGCTCTCTCACGTGGTTCCCGACCACGTGACCCCAACTGAAGGGTAAAAAACGGCGCGATTGAAGCCGGAACACAAGGTCAACGTCAAAACCCAAAGACCACACCGAGCCGGTTTTGACCTTGTTCCCGGTATAAATTGCCCCAGTGTTCCCCATAAGTCAGGGTTGAGCTGCCGGGAGTCGCGAACGACGCTGATGTTGGGGATAAGCTGGGGTTTACCGCGCAGCGGCAATTTAATGACCGGGTGCCTGGATTATCAAGGGGTTGGCGTTAACCCCTTGATACGTTCACCGTTTTCGGGAATTAAAGAGATAACAGAACGCACGCGTGAACGGAAAATCAACGAGGCATACAGGTCTCACCCTGACAAAATGCCCGGGTGAGTTATGTATAAGAGACAGCCTTGAAGGAGAGGGGATACTCCGGTGGGACCGTCGGGTGTTCTCCCTCTCCTTTGGGAGAGGGCCGGGGTGAGGGGATACATCAACGCTAAACTCAGCGTCCCGCCTTCAACTTCTGAAAGTAATTCTCATAAATCGCACTGGCATCGCCGACATCGTTCTGCCACTCACCATTTTTCAGCACGGCTTCATCCGGATAGAGCGTCTTATCGCCTGATATTTCTTTTGGCAGCAGCTTACGTGCTTCGAGGTTTGGCGTCGGGTAACCGATCGTTTCTGCGACCTGTTTTGCCACATCCGGGCGCAGCAGGAAGTTAATCAGTTTCAGCGCACCGTCGACGTTTTTGGCATTGGCCGGAATGGAAAGGTTATCCATCCAGAAAATCCCACCTTCTTTCGGCCAGACGATTTCCAGCGGCGTGCCAGCCTGGCGGGCAACAAACGCAGAACCATTCCACACCATGCCGAGATTCACTTCGCCTTCCATATACGGGTTGGCTGGGTTATCGGAGTTGAATGCCGCTACGTTTGGCATCAGCTTTTGCAGTTCGTGATACGCCGCTTCAATCTCTTTCGGGTCAGTTGTGTTGCCGGAATAGCCCAGTTTGCGTAATGCGACCTGGAACACTTCACGTGCATCATCAGTCAACAGCAAACTTTGCTTGTATTCTGGCTTCCACAAATCTGCCCAACTGGTGACCGTTTTCGGGTCGATGGCATCACTGTTGACGCCAATTGCCGTAGCACCCCAGATGTAGGGAATGGAGTAATCGTTATTGGGATCGAACGGCTTGTTGAGCATCTCAGGGGCGAGATTTTTGAAATTGCTCAGTTTGCTTTTATCGATCTTTTGGATCATGCCTTCTTTGCGCATTTTCGCCACAAAGTAAGTTGATGGCACCACTAAATCATAGGCACCGTCTTTATAAGTTTTGAGCTTGGCGTACATGGTTTCATTCGACTCGTAAGTCGAGTAAATCACTTTGATGCCGGTTTCTTTGGTGAACTGTTCAAGCAGGCCTGGCGGCACATACTCGGTCCAGTTATAGAAATAGAGCGTCTTGCTGTCATCGGCATGTGCAGCGCCGAAACTCAGTACCAGTGCGCTAGCAGCTAGCAGGTGGCGTGGCCATTTGGTCATTTTAACGTCCCCTGAATTTTGGTTTTATCACGAAGAATAAGCTGACTGGCAACCACCAGGACCAGCGAGAGTACCAACAGAATAGTAGCCAGCGCGTTCACCTCAGGTGAAACGCCGACCTTCACCATTGAGTAAATTTTCAATGGCAAAATTTCATAACTTGGCCCAGTGACGAATGAGGAAACCACCACATCATCCATCGACAGGGTAAAACTGAGCAACCAACCCGCGGCTACCGCAGGCATCGCCAGCGGCATCAGGATCTTGCGCAAAATCGTAATTTCGCTGGCACCTAAATCTTTCGCAGCTTCCAGCATCCGTACATCAAACCCTTTGAGTCGCGAATAGACGGTGACAACCACAAATGGCAGGCAGAAAGTGATGTGTGAAAACAGCAGCGACCAAAAGCCAAGCGAAACGCCGAGCAGCATAAACAACACCAGCAGTGAAATCGCCATCACGATATCAGGCGACATCATCACCACAAATAGCATACCGCTGACGAATGGCTTGCCGCGAAAACGGTAGCGATACAGCGCCACGGCAGTCAGCGAGCCAATCAGCGTTGCCACCGTGGCGGAAACCACCGCCATCGTCAGCGAGTGTTGAGCGGCTTGCAGCAGGCTGTCGTTGTTCATCAGCAGGCTATACCACTTGCCCGTAAAGCCTTGCCAGTTAATACCGAAACGCGAACTGTTAAACGAATTGACGATCAAAATGATAATCGGGATGTACAGATACGCGTAGATGGCGCTCATAAAGCCGCCACGGAGCAGGCGACCGATCATTCTAATTCCACCTTCTTATTCAGCAAACTGGCGGCACGCCAGTAAATCAGCAGCATCAGGCCCATCACCAGCGTGAGGGTAATGCTGGTCGCCGCGCCAAATGGCCAGTCGCGGATGTTCAGGAACTGGCTCTTAATGACGTTGCCAATCAGCAGGTTTTTCGCGCCACCCATTAAGTCGGAAACGTAAAACAGCCCCATCGCGGGCAGCATCACTAACAAGCACCCGGCAATAATGCCCGGCATGGTGAGCGGAATAATAATGCGGATAAAGGTTTGTAGTTTGCTGGCACCTAAATCACGCGCCGCTTCCAGCAGCGGTTTATCGAGCTTTTCAATGCTCGAGTACAGTGGCATTACCATAAATGGTAGCAGGATATACACCAGGCCAAGGATGACGGCGCTTTCGGTGTACATGATACGAATCGGCGTATCAATCACCCCAAGCCACAGCAAAAACTCATTCATAACCCCTTTGGTGCTGAGGAAAATTTTCAGCCCGTAGATACGAATTAATGAGTTGGTCCAGAAGGGAACGATCAGCAAAAACAACAATAAAGGGCGCACACGTTCCGGTAGTCGTGCAAGGAACCAGGCAAACGGATAACCCAACACCAGGCAGGCGAGGGTAGCAATCACCGCCATATTGAGCGAGTGCAGCAACACCTGTGCATATAAAGGGTCAGCAAGCCGGGTGTAATTATCCAGAGTGAAAACCATGCTGACGAAATTAGCGTCATCACGGGTCAGGAAACTGGTGCCGATGATCATCAGATTGGGCAGGAACACGAACAGCACCAGCCAACCGACGACAGTGGCGATCACAACGTTCTGGAATTTACGCGAGCTCTTCATCTGCCAGCACGACCTCCCAACTTTCAACCCAGTTTATCGACATTTTCTGGTCGAGCGTGTGGTCAAAATCAGGGTCGTCTTCATTGAAGAATTCGCTGACCATCACCATTTTGCCGTTTTCCAGCTCGACATTAGATTCCAGCGTCATGCCTTTATAGTTACGTTCCCGCACATAGCCGATTAAACCATCGGCTACATGAGTCTCGTTTATTTCTTCCACACGCAGATCTTCGGGGCGCAACAACACTTTCAAATGCTGGCCGACCGTAACCGGCATGCTCGCGTAAATGTGGCATTCGCGACCTTCAACGAAGGCCCGAACGCGCTGTTCATCGACTCGTTCGATAACAGTCGCATCAAAGATGTTGATTTCACCGATAAAGCTCGCCACGAACAGGTTTTTCGGTTCTTCGTAAATTTCGCGTGGCGTGCCGTCTTGCTCAATGCGGCCATTACGCATCACCACAATCCGGTCGGACATAGTTAACGCTTCTTCCTGGTCGTGAGTGACGAATACGAAAGTAATGCCGAGTTTGCGTTGCAGCGCTTTTAATTCGTTCTGCATCTGCTTGCGTAATTTGTAATCAAGCGCGGAAAGCGACTCATCAAGCAATAATAGACGCGGTTTATTGACCACAGCCCGCGCAATGGCCACACGCTGTTGCTGGCCACCAGAAAGCTGATGCGGTAAACGTCGTGCATATTCCTCTAACTGCACCATTTTCAACGCTTCGGTCACGCGTGGGGTAATCTCGGCGGCAGGCGTTTTCTGCATCCGTAAACCGAAAGCGACGTTTTCAAAAACGGTCATATGAGGAAACAGCGCGTAGCTCTGGAAGACGGTATTGACGTGGCGGTGCTCGGCTGGAACCTGCGTGATATCCTGGCCATCAAGTGAGATCGTGCCAGAGTCCGCGCTTTCCAGTCCGGCGATGATGCGCAGCACCGTGGTTTTGCCGCAGCCGGAAGGGCCAAGGAGTGTCAGAAATTCACCATTATTGATGGTGAGGGATAAATCAGAAATAACGGTTTTACCCTCAAAGCTCTTATCTACGCCAGCCAGTTCTACCAGCGGCGAGAGCGAACATTGCAGTGTCTTCAATTTTTTACGCTGTCCCATATAAGACGCATCAAATTTCGGGCTGATGCGGGGTTTGTGATTAACCACCTTGCGGTTTCTGCACGTTGAGTAAGGGCAAGCATTCTACGGCAAAGCATTGAAATCGCCAATGCTTGCTGCCTTTCAGCCGTTTGAATTTGATTGGTATTCAAGCAGCAAACACCAAATCCGCTCGCATTGCATTACATTCGTGACTATTTTCATCTCTGGTAGGTTAAAAGTGACCTGACGCAATATTTGCATTTGTGGCTTACTGATAATGAAGTCACAAAAATTGAGGATAGCGACATGGATAAATTACTTGACCGATTCTTACATTATGTCTCTTTGGATACACAGTCCAAATCCGGCGTAAAACAAGTTCCCAGCACCGAAGGGCAGTGGAAGTTGTTGCGGTTACTGAAAGAGCAAATGGAAGAGATGGGTTTGGTGAATGTGACGCTAGGCGATCATGGCACCGTGATGGGGACGCTACCGTCTAATGTGGATAAAAAAGTCCCTGCCATCGGTTTTATCTCCCACGTAGATACCGCGCCTGATTTTTCAGGTAAAAACGTCAATCCACAAATTGTAGAAAATTATCGCGGTGGCGACATCGCGCTGGGGATTGGTGATGAAGTGCTGTCACCAGTGATGTTCCCTGTGCTGCACCAGTTGCTGGGGCAAACGCTGATTACCACCGATGGTAAAACGCTACTTGGCGCTGACGATAAAGCCGGTGTTGCCGAAATCATGACGGCACTTGCGGTAATGAAAGAGAAAAATGTTCCGCACGGTGATATTCGAGTGGCTTTCACGCCAGATGAAGAAGTCGGCAAAGGTGCTAAACACTTTGACGTTGAAGCATTCGATGCTCAGTGGGCATATACCGTAGATGGCGGTGGAGTCGGTGAGCTGGAGTGTGAGAACTTCAACGCAGCCTCAGTGACTATCAAGATCGTCGGCAACAATGTTCACCCTAGTTCTGCGAAAGGGGTGATGGTCAACGCGCTTTCGCTTGCCGCCCGCATTCATGCTGAAGTGCCGGCTAATGAAAGCCCTGAATGCACTGAAGGCTACGAAGGTTTTTATCATCTTCATGGCATGAAAGGGTCGGTTGACCGTGCAGAAATGCACTACATCATCCGCGATTTTGACCGCGAACAGTTCGAAGCGCGTAAACGCAAGATGATGGATATCGCCAAAAAAGTGGGTAAAGGATTACATCCGGATTGTTACATTGAGCTGGTTATCGACGACAGTTATTACAACATGCGCGAGAAAGTTGCTGAGCACCCTTACATTGTGGACGTGGCACAGCAGGCGATGCGCGATTGCGATATAGAACCTATTCTGAAACCAATTCGCGGCGGCACCGATGGCGCACAGTTGTCATTTAAAGATTTGCCTTGCCCGAACCTGTTCACCGGCGGCTATAACTACCACGGCAAACACGAGTTTGTGACGCTGGAAGGGATGGAGAAAGCGGTAGCGGTGATTGTCAGGATTGCGGAGTTGACTGCTGAGCAGGGTTGATATAACCAATTGCTGGTGGGGCGATAGATAATAAAGGGGTGTGGAGCCCCTTTAATATTAGCTTATGAATAATATGACAGTCTGTTTAGTGCTGTGAGCGGACGAACTAACAGTGCTGAAGTTCTGGCATGGGCTGTGAGAAGCAGACTGTCATGATTCGCGTTCGACCAGAGCAAAGGCAAGTGTTCATTGCAAAACTAAAATATCAGCCAACCCTATGACTATTCACAATTTTTGATGAAAAATAACAATTTTCCTTTGATTTTGATTCATGTAAACATGTATAAATATGTAAGATAAAATGACAATAAACCAAATGGATAACAAGATATGACAGATCTCGCTCAGCTAATATCTTCGGCAGTCAAAGCATCAGGTGCTGATGACTCAATCAACAAACAATTAACAGAAGTGCTAAAAAAAGATCTAAACGACTATGTCAGTCTAGAGCGACTTAAAAACAAGCTAGAAGTTTTGTACACTTTTGAGAAAAACTATCTTGAACTTGTTAAGGCATATAAAGAAGAAATTAAGTTCGCCAGTACTTTACAAGAGGACTTGCGAAAAGAACGTTCAAAATTTTTTTCTGAGACCCTTAAAGAGGTTTCAGAGACACTCAGTGAATCTCAAGTTGATCAGTCAGTTGCTTCAAAATGGTTAAAAGAACTAGTCGATAGTTATACTAAAAGCTTAGATCTCAGTAGCAGCTTAATTGAAGAGCATACGCTTGATACTATTGGGAAAATTCGTTCTGAGGCGAAATTAAGAAAACCTAATTTATCTTCTGATAACTTAGAATGAAAAAAAGTGCTCGCGTAAGGCAATTAATAAATGTTTTGCATTTGGTTGAAAAATTTAAAACCTTAGAAAATGCATTACATCGCGGTGCTATTGAATCCTTAGTGAGCACATTTTATTTAATTATGCGATTAAAATTAATAGAAGCCAAGACAACTCAAGAACCGATGAGAAAGTCACTGATCGAGCTGTTAACAGCTTTACGAGAGGCAAGAGAGGACCTAGTTTCGCGTAGTATAAATGAACACCCTCAATTATTTTCTTGTTTATTTCAATATGAGAAAGATGAGAATCTTTTATCCCTCTCTTTTGAAAGGGAATACTCTATTTTCATCAACAATAACTTAGAAAAAATTTCTAATAATATTACTAATTTTGAAGATATTAATATGCAAAACAAGCTGAAATACATTGCCAAAGAGTTTGTTGGCTTCAAACATTCCAGAGGCGCTTCAAATTCTTATGTTTTTTTTCTAGAGGATAAAGTAAACCAAATTGGAAATATATTGTCAGTCTTTGAAAGAGACAAGGATAGAATTGAAGAAATCAATTACTTGAGAAGAAAAGAACAGGTTCTTTTTGATAGATTATTCAATAAATTATTAGGAGAGCAAAATGGGCTGGTTAAGTAATGTAGGGAATGCCCTTCTTAGTTGTGTGAGTAAGCCAATTGAAGTTTTGTGTGATTGGGCTTCTGAGCCGCTTAAAACAAGATCTCATGAGAGAACTGAATCCTCACAAGACTCCGCTCACAAACGTAATATAGATACGTTAACAGCTCAATCTAGAACTGAACACGAATTCAAAACTAAAGAAATGGAGCTGAAACATCAACTAAGATCTCAAGAGAAAGAGCTTGAAGTTGATCTTGAAGTTCGTAGGGTGCGTGAAATTGAAAAAGCTGTAGCTGAAATCCAAGAATGGAAAAAAGATAAAGAGTTTGAGCGTATGGAGCGAACCACTGCTGCTATTGCCCTTTATCTTGAACAACTTACTAAGTTAAATGTAGAAACTATAAACGCCATAGGGCATATGCAACTTGAACTCAAGGAGCGAGCTCAACAACTAGTATATGATAAAACTATTCAGTATAAAGAACTTCAGGATACAGCTATTGAAGAAGCAATGAATGATTTCCTTAGGATAGAAGAAAAATTTGGTGATAATGAAAGAGCAAAGGATATTTTAATCAAAGCTGTCGATACTAAAATGGGTAATATAATAACCACATCCACTCGTTTCCTCGAAGAGTTGAACAGAGACATTGTAAACCTTAACGAGAGCATTGATAGACTAACAAATCAAGGGCAAAGATTCATCGAGAATCATTTGGAACGCTTCCACGTTTCCGATGTAAGCTCACCTTTAACACTCGCAGCAGAAAATAAAGAAAAATTAATATCTTACAAGAAGTATAATGATTAATTTCTTAAAAGCTCCGTTTGATATGGGGCTTTTTTGCATCTCTTCTGAATTTATCTTAATTCAAGTGGTACTGATCTGCTCCCCGTTGATTAACACGCCGCAATGTTAGTAATGCGACTATTTGGCTGCGAGATCAACTGCGAACTTCCGTTTCTCGCTCATAGCAGACCTGATGACCACCCAACCTGTCCGCTGCGTGCCATGAGCGGAAGTTAAAACAGTATTTCCATTGTTTTCTTAGAAAGACCTCATCCAAATATAATTTGAACAAAATTAATTATTGCCAGCACGCTCAGTTTGGAGTCCAACTATAGGGCAAGATTGTCTACTGTGGCGGGTGGCAGTCCAGCTTTTGAGCAATGCCATCTTTAGTTCATATATGGATCTCACCTCACCACCTCGCTTTATATGCGACCCATTCATCCCAGACATTATCCGGATCAAGGTCTGGGTAACCTCGCTCGTCGGCCATAACTGTGGCTACTTCATCTGGCAAACTTATAGCAGTTGCGTTATCGCGAATATCTTCAACTTCTTGCCGGTTCAGCGAGCGCCCTATTTCAGTCTCTTTAGCTTTGAGTACGATAACTAGTGCTGGTATACAAACTATCTTCATTTTATTTTCTCCGCAGCCCTTCGCCTCGCTTCAATCATATGGACGTAAAACGAGTGGAACTCCTCGTTCTGGCTGGCAACCATTTCTGGGGGAAGTGATTTTCTTTCTTTATCCCATTGCAAGATTACTTCCCGACACTGCTGGTAAGCAGCATCAACTACCTTGGTTGCAGGCCGATCAGTGTCAATAAACGGTATTGTATGGTTATTGAGGCAGATTGATACAGGGGTGCCATATTGTTCAGCAAACACATTGCTGGAAATTAGCCCTGATGACACTAAGAGTACGCACTTAAGATAGCGAAACATGGCCATAATCAAATTCGTACTTAATTTCCCCATCGATTTCAAACTCACATATTCTGAAACTTTCAATGATTAGTTTTGCCTCAGCCTCTAATACTGCAACATCGCCATTGAATCGGAGGACTGAACCATCAGTAAAATGGATGCTAAATCCCTCGTTTAATTCTTGTACTTCGTCGACATAATACTGGTTATCAAATGGTCTTCCATAAGAGCCATTCGGCAAAAAGAAGTAAACCGAACGTCTATTTTTCAACCACTCCCTTACTACTTCAGTCTGCGTCATTTCTTAATTATCCAAGCTGGGTCAGTTACGTACATTTGGCTCCCACGACTAAGCTAGGGTGGCCTGGTGCCAACGATAACAATTGAGTTCGCGGAATACGAACATGAAAGGGTGACAGAGTTCAGACTCCCAGTACATGGGCATTATCGCAAAGCATAACGTCCGTTCCTCGCTCAAGGCTGAAACTCACCAAAGCCAACGTCGCTTCGGTTCTTGCCAGCCCCCCTGCCAAAGGTCAAAACGCTTGAGTTGTTCAAGTTTTTGTAGAACAACATCTTCACCCACGGATGAGAGAATTCGCTCTGGAATTGAAATGCCGAAAAGGTCTTCAGCGACCGAGAATATTTCACATTCTGATGTAAGTGACCCCAACGATTTTTCTATCTTCTTACGCTCTGCTTTTACAATTAACTGAAGTCCCATCAGCATTTAAACTCCACAATGGCTACCTGCTCAAACGCTTGTCTGACCTGGGCCAGGGTCTGGTCAGGGATTGATTGTCCTCTAATATCATAGACGACCCGGCAAGTTCGAATGTGCGATGGAAGCTGTGATAGTCCGTAAGATATTCTGGCAATATTGTACGCAATACTGAGTTTTATAGATTCCGGGGATACCAGGCTGTGGCTGGCTACAAGTAGAAACTCTCCATGTTCATCATTAATAAGCTCTGGGGTAAACATCACACCTCCCTTTTATTACCTTCGCCGATTTCTATCAATTGAATGCCTTTTTATCAATAATTTATCATAGCAGGTATCCTGACCGAAAAACGATTTCCGCTCCTCGCTCATAGCAGACCTGATGACCACCCAACCTGTCCGCTGTGTGCCAGGTATAGTCATTCGCACCCTGAGAGTTACACTTTTAAGTGATTCAGGGTATGCGCTTATTGGTTACGAATATTGTGCCAGAATCATGTGATTTGATGATTGCCGCTTTGCTTTCGAGCCAGTAAGTGCTCCACGTTCGCTAACGAATACTCAGGGCATGCAGAAAAACTGCTGACTATATTTCTTTCGAAGAGCGTGGAATGCATACCAATCCCCGATAAAAAGGAGTTGGTGATGACTGCGATTAATCAGTTTGCTGCTCATGTTGGTCTGGACTGGGCGGATAAAAAACACGATGTCTGCGTTCAGTTTAAAAATGGCGAGCGCATATTCCAGGTGGTTGAACACACTCCGGAAGCGCTTGATATCTGGCTCAACGAATTGCACCAAAAGGTGAAAGGCAGGATCGCTATCGCCCTTGAGCTGAAGAAAGGCCCGGTGGTGTATGCTCTCCAGAAGTACCCATTTGTCACTGTTTTTCCTGTGCACGCATTGTCACTGGCTCGCTATCGGCAGACCTTCTGGCCAAGCGGTGCTAAGGATGATCCACAGGATGCTGAGCTGGCATTAGAGTTAATGCTGCGTTACCCCCAGAAGATAAAAGCTATTGAACCCGACAATGGTGATATCCGATTACTTCAACAGTTAGTTGAGCAGCGTCGACTGCTGGTTGAGGACAAACGCCGCTTTGTGAACCGGATAATCAACACGCTTAAACAGTATTATCCTCAGCCACTGGAGTGGTTCTCACATCGGGGTAGTTTACTGTTGTGTGAGCTGATTATCCGGTGGCCCAGTCTGCAACAACTGAAACGAGCCAGGCGCGACACGATCCGCAACTTTCTGAATGCCAAAGGTGGCCGCGCAATGGCCCTTACCGAGCAACGTGTTGCGAGTATTGATAACGCGATCCCATTGACGACAGACCCGAGTGTTATAGAGGCGAATGCTTTGATGGCAACAGCACTGGCGACACAAATTAAAGTCGTGAGTGAAATCATCAAAACCTATGACGAACGAATCGAAACGCTGTTTGACATATTGCCAGATGCGGGGCTGTTCAAATCACTTCCGGGCATGGGGCCGTGTATGGGCCCACGGATGCTTGCTGCACTTGGTGATAACCGTGATCGGTTTAACAGCGCTGAAGAGATTCAAAACTATGCAGGTATTGCACCGGTGACCGAACGAAGTGGCCAGAAATCATGGGTTCACTGGCGATGGCAATGTGCCAAGTTCGTCAGGCAGACCTTTGTTGAATGGGCTGCCAAGACGGTTAATTCATCATACTGGGCCAGACTTTATTACCAGGGGCAGCGAGAAAAAGGGAAATCGCATCAATCAGCCATCCGGGCTTTGGCGTTTAAATGGATAAGGATCATTTACCGCTGCTGGAAGACCAGAACCCAGTACGACGAAGCGAAATATTTGCTGGCTCTCGAAGCGCGACACTCGCTCTTACTGAAGCCATAAAAAGCTTGTCGAATGTCTCAGGGCGTGAAGAGGACGTTATCTAACGATGTAACTCGATTGTCACCATCTCTAGATTTCATCATAACAACCTTATTCGCATACACTTTGCCCAGAATTGATACAAGTATTTTGCGAAATCAGGCGTGCGAGTAATCATGAGAGCTTACGGATTAAAATTACGATGAAAGTGATACTGGTGAGGCATGCAGAAACCGAGTGGAATCTGAACAGGATTATTCAGGGGCATAGCGATAGCATCATAACTCCTCGGGGTATGAGAGAAACATCTGCATTAGTGACAACGCTTGTTGAAAGAGCATATCCAATAGAGTGTATTTACAGTTCACCACTTGAGCGTGCATGGCTGATGGGCGTGAGTTTGGCGGAAGGTCTTCACTGCCCATTAATCATGGAACCGTCCCTTAAAGAACAGGCTTTTGGTCTTTTTGAAGGGATCGCATCAGAGCGACTAACACGCTGTAATCCGGATGATGCAAATGCGTTATTCGAGCGCGATGCAAATTATTGCCCCCCAGCGGGGGAGACACTGGCTCAGGCTTCTCACCGAATAATGCATTTCTTACATAATCTGCAAGAAGCTAAAGAATATCAGACGGTATGTATTGTTTCTCATGGGCATGTTAGCCAAGGTGTTCTGGCGCAGCTAAAAGAAGGGGTTATCGATAATTTTCCTCGTTATGCCCAACCAAACGCGAGTTACTCTGTTTTTGAATTCGTTGACGGGAAATGTACAGGGCTTCGATGGGGAATTTCTACACATCTATTGAAACTAGAAAGATAGATGCTTTTTGGGGCATGAGACGTTATTCAGGCGAGCAATATAATTTCCACTCCTCGCTCATAGCTGACGTTCGTTCATGGCTTTCAGGAAGTCTCGCTTAGGCGAACTCCAGGCCACTAAAACGCCTTCCATACATATAGTATTCCCTTTGGCAATAAATCTTGGTAGTGGCTAGAGCTATGTATTTTGTCACCATAATTAAAAAATACATTCTAAATAGCCACCATCAAAAAAATAATTACACCATAACTAAATATAATTCAGTAACTCAGTGCTTATATAAAATAAATAACGTTTGAAGTAACTGCTAATAACTCTTGAAATCCCAATTGCCAGTTTTCATTTATTTGTGACTTGTGCCGAAGATTTTCGGTTTCCAATAATTAAGCACAGCTCCACTGTTGACTTGTACAGTGCTTTTGGCAGAGAGTAAGCAGATAGAAAGATATTATCCTATATCCAAAATAATTCGAGTGGCATTGAGGCGGCAAGCTAACACCGGTGCAACTCGAAATATGAAGGGTATAAATGAATCGCCCCCGAATGGTGCTGTAACACCAAACGAGGGCTAACCACAAACGTTAACTAACCAGGAGTAACGCTATGGCTGTTGCCAATAGTAACACATTCGCTCGTCCTGAAATCACTGCTACTCAATCCATTATTGCGGGAGATATCGCAGCTTTATTAAAAATACCGTTGGGTGCCACGCATGATTTATTTCAGGTTGTGGATATTTGCCAACGTTATGCTGATGAATTAATCGAAATTCATAATCACTCTGAATATATAGCGTTGTGCGGGCGTTTACTGGCGGGGTTGAATGTACTGAAAGTAGTTTTAAAGTCGCCGTTGCCAAAACATCTAATTGAACAATTAACGGTGAATGAAAATAATTTTGCTGAATGTCGCAATCCACTTTCAACAGATTCAGAGACCACCTGTGAATATTGTTCCGCATTAACCATGGTTTTATTGAACCAGCAAATAATGCCTGAGCAGCAGGAACAGATCAGCGAATTGTTATTTGAATTACTGACTATGCTGGCTGAGGATTTGAAGGTGCCGCGTTTTATTCGTACGACGACAGGGCTGGCAATGATAGATGGTGAGGCTATACCAGGCATTCATTAAATACCCGTCGCCCTTCAAGATGCAGGGTTGTTGGCTGCTCTCATTCACCCGAATCACTTACTTGAGTAAGCTCATCGGGATTTACTCGATTGCCGCCTACCTGCATCTTGAAGTAGCTTGGGTATTACCACCCGGTGTTCCTGGCTCTCAGCCAGAAAGTGGCTGAGAGCTAGAAGAGAGGGATCAATCCTCGAAGTACCAGTATCCGCTGTTGACCAGCGCGGCTAACATCGCCAGGAACGACGGGTCTTCCAGTACATCACCAAACATTTCTGCTTTGAGAGTGATATTGCTCGCCAGTGCTTCAAGAGCCGGGCGGTGTGGGCTGTCAATTTTCTCGCCGTTGACGTAAATCTCATCGGCAATGCGCAGCACGCGTAAGCCACCCAAACGAGTAATCGCGTCACCCTGTTTCAGCGCGTCGTAAATCTCATCGGGCTGATATGGCGGTTCTGGCGGAGCCACATCCAGTTCATGTCGTGACTGGGATACGAACTCACCGAACCAGGTTTTGAAGTGCTCAGGCTGATTGATCAGTTCAAGCATCATCTCGCGTAACTTATCCATTTCCTGCGGCAGAACATCCGCAGGATGCTGGCGCGCAGGCACGTCAGGGTCGGTATAACGCTGGCTGCCCAGTTCGCGTTGCAGCACGTAATCAGCAAAACCGCTGATTAACTCACGGCCACTTGGCGCGCGGAAACCGACAGAGTAGTTCATCGAGTTTTCCAGCGAGTAACCTTCGTGCGGGAAACCCGGCGGGATATAGAGAATATCGCCCGGCTCCATTTCTTCGTCGATGATGGCGTCGAACGGTTCAACTTGCAGCAAATCAGGATGCGGACAGTGCTGTTTCAGAGCGACTTTTTCACCAACACGCCAGCGACGGCGGCCAACACCCTGAATGATAAATACGTCGTACTGGTCGTAATGCGGGCCAACGCCGCCGCCAGGCACCGAGAACGAAATCATTAAATCGTCAATTCGCCAGTCCGGCAGCGCGCGGAACGGGCGCATTAACCGCGCACTTTGTTCGTGCCAGTGGTTAACGGCCTGAACCAGTAAAGACCAGTTGTTTTCGCCCAGATGATCGTAGCTCTGGAATGGGCCGTGGCTGACTTGCCATCTGCCGTCGTTATGGCTGACCAGGCGGCTGTCCACCTCGTTTTCCATGGCAAGGCCTGCCAGTTCATCCGGGGAGATTGGGTCGATGAAGTTTTTGAAGCCACGTTTTAGAACCACCGGGCGTTTCTGCCAGTAGTTCGCGATGAAATCGGGCCAATTTAGGTCGAGTTGATAGTCCATATTATTATCCGGCAGGTGAAGGAGCCTGCCGAGGATTATAACGGATGGTGCTGCCGGTTACGGGAGTATTTTCAATCTTCTTCTCGGTCTGGACGCTGGCGCGCAAAAATCACTTCCATACGTGTGCCACCCAGTTCGCAGCCCGAGGCTTTGATTTGACCATCGTACTGTTCGACGATTTCGCGAGCGACCGATAAACCCACACCCTGGCCCGGCCGTAAGGTATCGGCACGTTGCCCACGGTCAAACACCAGGCTGCGTTTGCTTTCCGGGATGCCCGGGCCATCGTCATCAACAAATAAATGCAGCGTGTCGTCCAGTTGGCGGCCTGAAATCTCAACAAACTCAAGGCAGTATTTACAGGCGTTATCCAGCACGTTGCCCATCACTTCCATGAAGTCATTTTTCTCACCGACGAAGGTGATCTCCGGTGAGATATCCAGCGTGATATTCACGCCTTTACGCTGATACACCTTATTGAGCGCCGAACAGAGGCTGTCGAGTAATGGGGCGACGGAATGAAGCTCCCGGCTAAGTAACGGGCTGTCGCCACGCATACTGGCGCGATGCAAATAGTAGCCAATTTGCTGCGAAATACGGCTGATTTGCTCAAGCATTACCGGCTCCGCTTCTTCGATATTCTGTTTATTGGTTCGTAACGAACGCAGGGTGGTTTGCAGTACCGCCAACGGTGTTTTCAGGCTGTGGGTTAAATCCGTCAATGTGGTGCGGTATTTGTCATAGCGGTCTCGCTCGGTACGCAACAGGCGATTAAGATTGCGCACAAGGCTGGTCAACTCGCGAGTCGTTTCGGGGTTCAGGCTGTCGCGGTCATGTTTTTCAAGCTCGCGCACTTCTTTCGCCAGCGCTTCAATTGGGCGCAAACTCCAGCGCGCGGCGAACCAAAGCAACGGGATCACTAACAACAGGTTGGCGAGGAAAACGCAGGTAAACAGGCTCCACACCGTATACGAACGTTTTAATTCGATAGGAATGGTGTCGACAACCACAATGGTTAAGGCGGGCATTTTACCCATGGCCGGGTATTTGTTGACTGCAACTGAGTGGCTGACTTCATCGCTGTAATCGCCATCATAAAAATCTTTGAGTTGGTTCTGGAGCTTTTCATCGTTACCCAGCAAGGCGTGACTGGTATCAAAATTCGCGTCCAGATCGTGAAAACCATCGCTGACCAGCCACTCTTTCTTTATCTGTTGCACCACATGCGGCAAATCACGTTGAGCCCACATCAGGTTACCTTTTTCATCATAGATAAGGGCCATCGTCGGGGTTTTCAGATTAAGATTTTCAGGAATAACGACATTAATTTTACCGTTCTCGTAGGTTGAGAGGGTATAAAACAGGTTGCTCTCCCCGCGCAGTAAACGGAAAGTTGTTTTATCAAAACTGATGTTGTAACCCACCAGCGCCACTAAACCGTAGGCCAGTGACAGCACCATGACGACCACGGCGGTCGCCAGTAAAAAGCGAACCCGTAGCGATAACGGTAAAAAATGTCGGCTTAATTTCATGGTTAACGCAGGTCGAAACGGTAGCCCTGACCACGTACTGTGGTGATAGCTTCATGCTGATACTCAGCCAGAATCTTTTTACGCAGGCGGCCCATCAGCACATCAATGGTGTGGCTTTCGCGCAGTTCGGCATCGGGGTAAAGCTGGAGCATTAATGAATCTTTGCTGACGACTTTGCCATGGTTGCGAATCAGCGTTTCCATAATGGTGTATTCGAACGCGGTCAGCTTGATGAGGTTGTCATTAATGAGCAGTTCGCGGCGTGACAAATCAACCTGGAAGGGGGGCAGAGAAATTACCTGTGAAGCCAGGCCACTGTTGCGGCGCATTAACACCTGCATGCGGGCAACCACTTCTTCAAGATGAAACGGTTTGGTCACGTAATCATCGGCACCGGCACCCAGCACTTCGACCTTATCCTGCCAGCCTTCACGCGCGGTAAGCACCAGAATAGGAATCGTCACGTCGTGACTGCGCCAGCGGCGAATCAGGCTCAGGCCATCTTCATCGGGCAGCCCTAAATCGACAATGGCAATATCGGGGGTATGTTCACTCAGGAAATAGTCTGCTTCTTTGGCATCTTCAGCGGCATCAACCTGATGGCCGGACTCACGCAACTGAACCTTGAGGTGGTGGCGTAACAGAGCATTATCTTCCACAACGAGTACACGCATTCGATTTCCCCAGTCTATAAATGGCATTGATAGTTTAACGCTAATTATGACGGGGAGGGGATAAACCTTGGGTAAACAGTTGGATTGGTGTTGAGTTTAGGACGCCCTCACCCTAACCCTCTCCTGGGGGAGAGGGTTAGGGTGAGGGCGTCCAGGCTTACAATTATTTCAACTCATCAACCATAGTAATAGCGCGGCCAATATAGTTAGCTGGCGTCAGCTCTTTCAGGCGAACTTTCTCTTCTTCTGGCAGTTCGAGGCTGTCGATAAACTGTTTCATGCCTTCAGCATCGACGCGTTTACCGCGAGTCAGCTCTTTCAGTTTCTCGTACGGCTTTTCAATTCCGTAACGGCGCATCACGGTTTGAATCGGCTCAGCCAGCACTTCCCAGTTGAGATCCAGCTCTGCCAGCAGACGGTCGCGGTTCACTTCCAGTTTACTCACACCTTTCAGGGTGGACTGGTAGGCAATCAGCGCATAGCCAATACCCACGCCCAGGTTACGCAGTACGGTGGAGTCAGTCAGGTCACGCTGCCAGCGGGAAACCGGCAGTTTGCTCGCCAGGTGTTGCAGCATTGCGTTGGACAAGCCCAGGTTGCCTTCGGAGTTTTCGAAGTCAATTGGGTTAACCTTGTGCGGCATGGTGGAAGAACCGATTTCGCCTGCTATGGTTTTCTGCTTGAAGTGATTCAGGGCGATGTAACCCCAAACATCACGATCAAAGTCGATCAGAATGGTGTTGAAACGCGCGATGCAGTCGAACAATTCAGCGATGTAATCGTGTGGTTCGATCTGCGTGGTGTACGGGTTCCACTGGATGCCCAGAGAAGTCACGAACTCCTCGCTGAACTGGTGCCAGTCAACTTCCGGGTAAGCCACCATGTGCGCGTTATAGTTGCCGACCGCACCGTTGATTTTACCGAGGATGTCCACTTTCTCTAACTGACGGAACTGGCGCTCCATACGGTATGCCACGTTTGCCATCTCTTTACCCATGGTCGATGGGGTAGCAGGCTGGCCGTGGGTACGGGAAAGCAGTGGGATGTCGCGATACTGAACCGACAGGTCTTTCACCGCATCGATAACTTTACGCCAGTACGGCAGTACCACATCTTTGCGGGCTGTTTCCAGCATCAAAGCATGGGACAGGTTGTTGATGTCTTCTGAAGTACAGGCGAAGTGGATAAATTCAGATACCGCATGCAGGGCAGGGATAGCCGCTACTTTTTCTTTCAGAAAGTACTCAACGGCTTTTACGTCGTGATTGGTGGTGCGCTCAATGGTTTTGATGCGTGCGGCATCTTCTACACTAAACTCAGCGACAATTTTATCAAGGTAACCGATTGCGTCTGCGTCAAAAGCAGGAACTTCCTTGATCGCTGTGTGCGTGGCCAGTTTTTGCAGCCAACGTACTTCGACTTGTACGCGAAATTTCAGCAGACCAAATTCGCTGAAAATAGCGCGCAGAGCGCTGACTTTGTCACCGTAACGTCCATCAACGGGGGATACGGCGGTCAGTGAGGATAATTCCATAAGTTACAACTCCAAAGAGGTTAACAATGAGCAAGAATTTGTTTGGCCTGAGCACACAGGCGACTACGAGAAAACATTAACTGCAAACGTCCACCGCCAACCTGGTGCCAGAGCACAGCGGCGCGAATACCGGCCAGCAACGAGGCGCGGACTTTGCTTTGTACCTGCGGGCTTTGCAGCACGGCAGGGGAACCGGTGACCTGAATCCGTGGGCCTAGTGGGCTGATGACATCAACATAAATACCCGCCATGGCGCTCAGCAGCGTATCGGACTCAAGATCAAAATGTTCAAGCTGACGTTGTAAGCCAGAAATACTGGAACCGAGCTTATCCATCGCGCCTTTGCTGCCGTGAAGTTTACGCTCCAGCACCATCAGGCTCAGGGTATAACGCGTTAATTCAGCGTTCATGCCCTGGCGATTGCTGGCGTTCAACACGCCCAGCAAGGTTTCGAGGCCCAATTTCAGGTTGTCTTCATTTCCACCAAAAACGTCCAGCGTGGAGCCTGGGTTTTGGTCGATAACGCTGTTCAACGAAACATGCAGCGCATCGTTATCACAATGCCCCTGGTGAGCCAATTGCTGAACCAGACGGGCAGACTGGCAGATCCCTGCCAGCGCGATAGTGATGTCATAGTAATTTTTGGCCACGAAGGTATTCGTCCTTGTTTGCGATGTTTGCGATTAAACTTTGCGATTAAACAACAAGCGGCAGACGCTGCTCAATAACACCACCACCGAGGCACACTTCACCGAGATAGAACACGGCTGACTGGCCTGGGGTGACGGCGGCAACGGGCTCGTCAAAACGCACTTCAATACGATCCGCATCAAGCGGCGTAATGGTGCAAGGAAGATCGGTCTGACGATAACGCGTTTTCACCGTGCATTTCAACGGCTCGGTCAGCGTTTCGCGGTCGACCCAATGAAGTTGCTGCGCAATCAAGCCAACGGACATCAGTCGTGGATGCTCACTACCTTGTGCAACCACCAGAATATTGTTCTCAACGTCTTTATCGACCACATACCACGGATCTTCGCTACCTTCTTTGGTGCCACCGATACCCAGACCTTTACGCTGTCCCAGCGTGTGGTACATCAACCCCTGATGCTCACCAATAGCTTCACCATCAACGGTGATGATTTTACCCGGCTGTGCAGGCAGGTAACGGCCGAGGAATTCGCGGAATTTGCGCTCGCCAATAAAGCAGATACCGGTAGAGTCTTTTTTCTTCGCGGTGATCAAGTCTAACTCTTCCGCAATACGGCGCACTTCTGGCTTTTCCAGTTCGCCAACCGGGAACAGGCTTTGCGCAATTTGCTCGTGGCCAAGCGTATAGAGGAAGTAGCTTTGATCTTTATTGCTGTCTAAACCGCGCAGCAGACGGCTTTTTCCGTCCACGTCTTCGCGACGCACGTAGTGACCGGTGGCGATGTAGTCGGCACCTAAATCTTCAGCGGCAAATTCGAGGAAGGCTTTAAATTTGATTTCTTTGTTGCACAGAATATCCGGGTTTGGTGTGCGCCCGGCTTTGTACTCTTCCAGGAAGTGTTCAAACACGTTATCCCAGTATTCTGCGGCAAAGTTTACGGTGTGCAGTTCAATGCCGAGTTTGTCACAAACGGCTTGTGCGTCTGCTAAATCAGCGGCTGCGGTGCAGTACTCCTCGCCATCGTCCTCTTCCCAGTTCTTCATGAACAGGCCTTCCACCTTGTAACCCTGTTGTTGTAACAAGTAAGCGGAAACGGAGGAATCGACACCGCCGGACATCCCGACGATCACTTTTTTCTGGCTGTTATCAGACATGGAGTCACTCACGACATTGAACTTAAAGGCGGCATATTCTAGCACGCATCACCGGGCCTGGCACCCTTAACTAAAGGGCCAATTAAATGCACCCAGCATGCTGAGCGGATAACGTTCAGCGCGTTGATAGCAGCGAATACTCTCAGCGACTAAAGGTGAGCGTAAATTTTCAGCGTTAACAATTTGTTGCGGATCCAGCCATAAACAACGATCGATGTCGCTGTCATGCGGCGAGGTAGGGAGTTGTTCTTCAAGATCGATGGCAAACAGAAATCGCAGAAAAGGAGTGTTATCCGGGGCTATCCATTGGTGCATGCGGATAAACGTTTGCGGTTGCGCAGAAATACCGGTTTCTTCATATAATTCGCGCGTAGCGGCTTCAACCAGTGTTTCGTCAGCTTCCAGATGCCCGGCAGGCTGATTCCACGTGGCTTTGCCATTGATTGTTTCTTCAACAACTAAAAATTTCCCCTGCGCCTGAACGACGCAAGCGACGGTAACGTGCGGTTTAAACATCGTTATTCTCCCTGTCTCAAATTCATTAGCATGATCATTTTAAAGTGATCTGGATCACATTTTTACCTTGTGCCATATACTCGTGAGGTTTGGCACTTTCCACGAGGGTACTTCGATGCAACTTACCACGCGCATTATGCCGCAGAGCAAACGTATCGCTTTAGTGGCACACGATCCTTGCAAACCTGACCTTCTCAACTGGGCCGTTGATAACCAAATGGCGCTCAGCAACCATATCATTTATGCAACCGGTACCACGGGGAACCTGTTGCAATCCCACACTCGTTTGTCCGTTCTGGCATTAATGAGCGGTTCAATTGGCGGCGATCAACAGCTTGGTTACTTGATTGCCTCGGGCCAGATTGATGTGCTTATCTTCTTCTGGGACCCGCTGAGTGCCGTGCCCCATCACTCTGATGTAAAAGCGTTAATGCGGCTGGCAACGGCCTGGAATATACCGATTGCCAGCAATGCCTGTAGCGCGAACTTCCTGATTCATTCATCTTTATTTGAACAAGCTCTGGAAATTACCGTCCCGGATGGTGATGCTTTCCTCAGCAGCCGGGTTTCTCACGTTACGCAACATGGTGTTAATACGCAGCAGCTTTTATAGCGAATCCAGCGGAATCTCCCGCCATTCACCCGGTGCCAAACCGGCAAGCTCAAGATTGCCCATAGAAAAACGTATCAGGCGTAGCGTTGGATAACCGACATGCGCCGTCATCCTTCGCACCTGTCTGTTTCGCCCTTCGTATAAGGTGATTTTCAACCAACTTGTTGGAATCGCTTTACGCTCACGAATAGGCGGATTTCTCGCCCATATCCACTCCGGCTCGCAAACCAGTTCAGCGCCAGCGGGCAGGGTAGGACCGTCGTTTAGCGTGATTCCGTTACGCAGTGATTCCAGTGCTTCTTCCGTAGGCAAACCTTCAACCTGCACGAAATAAATCTTACCGGTGCGTTTGCCTGGCTGAGTCAGTTGCGCCTGTAATGCGCCATCGTTGGTTAATACCAGCAAACCTTCGCTATCGCGATCTAAACGACCTGCCGCGTAAATTCCTTGTAATGGTATGTAATCTTTCAGCGTGCTGCGACCCGCTTCATCGGTAAATTGCGGTAGCACATCGTAGGGTTTATTGAAGATAACCAGCCGCTTCGGCCCACTTGTTGCGGGCTTTTTGACTGGGCGTCGCGTGCTGAATCGTTTAACTGTTGGATTTCTAAAAGAAGTTTTATTCATAGTGTTTTCAGACGTCAGGGATTAACGCATTATAACGGAAATCACCAGTGATTGGCGCGGGCCTGATATTCAAGTAGTATTGACACGCACATTACAAATCATTAACAAAAAGAAGCGCTCGAAGGAGAAGGTTAATGGAAAGCAAAGTAGTTGTTCCGGCGGAAGGTAAAAAGATCACCCTGCAAGATGGCAAACTGAATGTTCCTCACAACCCAATCATTCCTTTCATTGAAGGTGATGGTATCGGTGTGGACGTGACGCCAGCGATGATTAAGGTGGTTGATGCTGCCGTGCAGAAGGCCTACAAAGGCGAGCGGAAAATTTCCTGGATGGAAATCTATACCGGCGAAAAATCTACCCAACTTTATGGCCAGGATGTCTGGCTGCCAGAAGAAACTCTGGACCTGATTCGTGATTACCGCGTGGCGATTAAAGGGCCACTGACCACGCCAGTTGGCGGCGGCATTCGTTCCCTGAACGTTGCTCTGCGTCAGCAGCTTGACCTGTACGTGTGCCTGCGCCCGGTGCGTTACTACCAGGGCACTCCTAGCCCGGTTAAACACCCAGAGCTGACCAACATGGTTATCTTCCGTGAAAACTCAGAAGATATTTATGCCGGTATCGAGTGGAAGGCTGACAGCGCTGAAGCTGAAAAAGTCATCAAATTCCTGCGTGATGAAATGGGCGTAACGAAAATTCGTTTCCCTGAACATTGCGGTATCGGCATCAAGCCGTGCTCAGAAGAAGGCACCAAACGCCTGGTTCGTGCAGCCATCGAATACGCAATCACCAACGACCGTGATTCTGTGACCCTGGTTCACAAAGGCAACATCATGAAATTCACCGAAGGTGCTTTCAAAGACTGGGGCTACCAACTGGCGCGTGAAGAGTTCGGCGGCGAACTGATTGATGGCGGCCCATGGGTGAAACTGAAAAACCCTAACACCGGCAAAGAAATCGTTGTAAAAGACGTGATCGCCGATGCGTTCCTGCAACAGATCCTGCTGCGCCCTGCTGAATATGATGTTATCGCTTGTATGAACCTGAACGGTGACTACATCTCCGACGCCCTGGCAGCTCAGGTTGGCGGTATCGGTATTGCACCAGGCGCTAACATCGGTGACGAATGCGCACTGTTCGAAGCGACCCACGGCACTGCACCAAAATATGCTGGCCAGGATAAAGTGAACCCAGGTTCTATCATCCTTTCCGCAGAAATGATGCTGCGTCATATGGAATGGTTCGAAGCGGCTGACTTAATTGTTAAAGGTATGGAAGGCGCGATTAACGCCAAAACCGTAACTTACGATTTCGAACGCCTGATGGATGGCGCTAAGCTGCTGAAATGTTCAGAGTTTGGCGATGCAATGATCAAGCATATGTAATTAGCGATTTCGCTGATTTCAAAGCGGGAGCCTGGTGCTCCCGTTTTTTATGGTCACTCTGAAAAGCTCTCTGCAAAACCCCTGCAAAACTCTTCTGCAAAACTGAGTGAAATTTGTACTGGTTAAATAGCTAAAACAATCCAGTCTTTTCCTCGATCATCGTTATACCGATCAGTCATTGCCTGATTTTTATGGCCCAATAATTTTTGTGTGTCGATTCCTTGTGCCCGGTAAAGTCGTTCTGATAAGGATCGTTGTTCATGGAAGGTGGGGGGCGTTCCTTCTTTCCATTTCAGACCACTGTTATCCCTGACGCGAGAAAAAGAAGTGGTTATCGATGCAGTTGAAACTGGTCCGCCACGCTTAGCTTTCCCTGTTGTGTGATGAATATGCAAAATATGCGGACTGATAATCATGTCACGGCATCTGGCTATCACTTCGCGCAGCGTTATATCCAGTTCGTTGCAGCGTAAAGAAAGGGGGATTGCTAGTTTCATCCCTGTTTTCTCCTGTTCTACATGCAGGTGATCATCCCAGATATCTGAAAACCTCATCCGAGAAATATCCCCTAGGCGTTGCCCTGTTACGACGGCAAGCAGCATAGAATTCTGTACATAGTTTTGACTGTTTTCGGCGGTGTTGAATATTATCCGCCACTCATCAATGCTAAACCTCTCACGCTGAACTTTATTGATTGGTTTTCTTGTGGCCAGCGCCGGGTTATAACCCGGTTCGACCTCACCGGCATGCTGAGCTTCTTTATAAACATCGACCAGAACCATTCGAACAATCTGGGCCATACGCCGTTGTCCGCGAATTTTATACTCTTCAATAATGGCCGCGATATCTCGAGCACCAACTGACTGCAATTCCATTGAGCCGCATTCTCGGCGGAATACTTCTACGGGCGCTGATTTTTGTTTAAAGGTGTTGAGTTTAATTTCTCCAGCACTCAGCCTTTCGTTTTGAAATTTCATGTAGCTATCGAGCCAACTTGTTACCGTGATTGAAAGTCCGAGTTTAGTGCTGATTTTTTCGCGTATAGAGAACAGTTGCTTCATCTTTTGCTCAGCCAGGCGAGTGTTGGCTTCGATGGCAATACCTCTAGCTTCCTCTTCGTTATCACCTAAGCCGTGAAATTTTCCGGTTACAGGATGCTTATAACGCCAGTAAACTTTTTTGGTTCTGGCGTCGGTGTAGCAGGACAGACCGGGGATATTCACATTGTATTTACGGGGGCGCGCCATCTTCGAGAATCCTCATTAAACGTGGATTGTCATCTTTCTTTATCACTGGTTTATCTGTCATGCCAATAAAGCGAGCCGTAGCTTCGACACGCCAGCATCGCCCTGCTTTAAAAGGTGGGGGAGATATCATGCCGTTTTTCGCATACTTCAGCAGAGTAGGTTTGCTGGGTACAGGAGCGGTAAATTCATCAAGAGCCCATGCATCTAACGTTAATGTTCTGGCCATAAGTCCTCCATACACCCGGCTGCACCAGGGCGCGTTTACTAGTCAGTATTAGTGGTCTGGATTAATTATCCTCCAGATAGCAGACACGTATTTAGCCTAGTGTTTAGTATCATCCAGCGAGCTGAGTCTGCGAGTGGTTGTAATGTATTCGCCATTACACAGCTCTCTTCACAAAAATAATCCAGTAGGTTTTGTCGGATTTTCCAGTACGTTGCCAGATAATCGGCTTCTCGTCGGTTAGCGCAAGAATATGGCTAACCGGCACCTGCGTTTCGTTCCATTTGAAGATGAGAACTCCTTGTGGCCGTAGCACTCGGAATGCTTCATGGAAACCAGCGCGCAGGTCATCGCGCCATGTATTTTTGTTCAGGGCACCATACTTTTTGCGCATCCACGCATTTTCACCGACACGCTCAAGGTGTGGCGGGTCAAACACGACAACTGGGAACGAGTCACTGGCGAATGGCAGCGCGCGGAAGTCGGCAATCAAATCTGGGGTGATAATCAGCTTACGGCCATCACAAAGGGTGTGCTGCTCGGTGCGGACATCGCTGAATAAAGCGCGTTCATCCTGCTTATCGAACCAGAACATGCGAGACCCGCAGCACATGTCAATAATTGAAGGTGGCACGTTGGGTTTAGTGTTCATGAGCTTTTCCCTCACGCAGTATTGCGTTCTCTGCCATAAGGGTGACTCGCTGATCCAAAGATTCACTTAGGGCAATAAAGGTCACATCAAGTCTGGTGGCAACTTCACGCATTAATTTGGCTTCTGCTGGTGGCAGGGTTGGGACGGCAGCATACGCAGCAGCAACCAGGTCTTTTACTTTAAGATACTGGTGCATGTGCGAAGCTCCATCAGGTCGTTGAAGCGAGTCATGAACAACCCGAAAGCTTGTCCCGGTCGCAGAGGAACAATCTGGATCATGTCGCTGGTAGGAATACCTTCAAGAATGGGCCATTCGGTACCGTCATCAATGTCCAGATCTCGACGTTCAGTGGCCAGCATTGTCAGGTCGGCATATTTCACAACGGCGGACTGTTTCGGCGGCAAGTTGTACTTAAAGCGGATAAGCCCATCTACGAAAGTTTCGATCCGTTGGTAGTCTGGCAGCAGTGCTTTAAGTGGCGCGGGAATGTCCTGGCAATATGCCTCAGCCGCATCATGCATCAACGCTTCAAATGCGAATTCAGGCGCTACCAATTGACTGCACAATACTGAGTGTTGCGCTACGGAATAGAACTCAGGTAAATGGCCTGTGAAGCGGCAAATATGCGATAACGCGGTGGCGATATCTTCAATCTCGATATCGTCAACAGTGGCGTTCGTATAGTGAAAATGCTTGCCGGATAAAGTCTGTATAAAGCCCATCGGTTATTTCTCCATATATTCGCAGCTGCACCTGCGGCTGATTTTGGTTGCACGAATCCCTCGCCGTGTGGCGATTAAAAAAGGAATTACGCTTCACTAATTGCCCCAGGGTGCAGGGCAATTAAGGCAGAGCAATTACGCTTTGAAGTTACCTATGAATGCTTCCACTGGTTTCTCGTTGAACTTGCCGATCAGCAGGTCACGGAATTCATTAGCGATAGCTTCTTCCTGGGCTTCCAGTTGGATGATACGCAGTACGAAACACGGCTCGCTACTTTTCAGCAGGCTGTTACGCATGCTGAAGGCACGTTCACCTAGCCAATGTTATGAAATCAGTTCCCGCCATGGTGGCTCCGGGTGCTGATGTCGTCGCCGCCATTGTGGGAAGTGATGCAGCTAATGTCGATGCCTTTTGGCCTGAAGGTCATAGCCTCAGAATTATTGACGAACTTCCGGCAGGGTTTAAAGCTGACGGGACGTGGGTTTTTGATGGGGTTAACTTTACGACATTGCAGATAGCACAGCCAAAAACGCAAGTGGAATTGCTGTGGGAAGAAGTTGCAAAACTAAAGGCCATGATTAGAAAAAAATGATTTAAGAAACAGCAAACCAAAGGCATTCGCCGCCGCAAGGCATGAATTAACCACAACCACCTTCGGGTGGTTTTTTTATAAGGGAAAAATATGGGATTGCATGGCATCGATATGCAAACAACGGGTGGCAATATCTACCCGATTGCAACAGTGCAAACGGCGGCGATTGGTATCGTGGGTACCGCGCCGGATTCAGCGGGTGCCGTAGCCGCATCACTCATCACGGGGACGTCGATTCTCGATAACGTGATTACCTGGTCTGCCACTTCGCTCTTTCCTGGCACGTTGGGGAATGCGTTAAGCGTGGTGGCCGTGCTGGGTGATGACTCTGTGGCAACAGTCGCAGCGACATTTGCGAACCAGGAATTGACGATTACGCTCGTGGCCACAAGCGGCGCATCAACATCAACAGCTGCTGAGGTGGTCGAGGTTGTTAATGCAATCGAAACACCGGGAATTCTGGCGACCCTGTCCGGTACTGGCGATGGCATTATCGCGCCTTCTCAGAAACAACAATTGGCAGGTGGTACGGATGAGCCATTTCCGTTAAATACTCCGTTCGTCATTTATGGCAGTCAGCCACAGGCCGATAAGCTCGGTACGGCAGGTACTCTTCACACTGCAATAGGTGAGATTTTTGAGCAGACCGGCGCGTTGATTGTTGGTGTCCGCGTGGATGAGGGGGCTACGAACCCGGAAGCTATTGCCAATATCATCGCAGGCATTGATATTTTTCTGTCTGCACAGGCTGCAGTTTCAGTGACGCCGAAGATTTTGATTACCCCTGAGTTTTCCGAAGATGACGGTGTGGGTAAGAAGCTGGAATCTGTGGCCACGCAGCTCCGGGCCGTGACTTATCTGGATAGTCTCTCGATGGCCACACCTGCCAGTGTTATCCAGCGCCGCGCACTTTACGGTGAGCGCGTTGAAATTCTGCGACCACGTCTGAAAGTCACAAATGATAAAGGCGAGAAAATCTATCGCCCCGCTTCTACTTACACTGCCGGACTTCGCTCCCGTATTGATGATGACCTGGGTTGGTGGTGGTCAAAATCAAATCAGGCGATGTACGGTTTTGAAGGACTTGAGCAGATCGACAGCTGGTCAATCGGTGATGAAAACACCGTTGCCAACCAGCTCAACATGAACGGCGTCAGTACCATTATCAATTACGGTGGATTCCGACACTGGGGTAACCGCAACTGCAGTATCGATCCCTTGCGCTGGTTTGAGGTGGCAGTGCGAACCGATGATATCTTGCGCGATTCTATCCAGTCCGGGCTTTTCCCCTATATGGATCGGCCACTGGATATCATGCAGGCAAACGACGCGGTGGCATCCGTGAATGCTTACCTGAAGGAACAGACTGAACTGGGGGCCATTCACGGTGGCACGGCGTGGCTCGACGACGAAATTAATACGGCAGAAACCATTATTGCAGGCCATCTGTATATCGATTATGACTACGGTTTCAAATCGCCAACCGAGCGTATTACCTGCCGTGTTCGTCTGAATCCTAATTATGCTAAAGGTGGCGCACAATGAGTAAAACATTTTTAACCCGCTGGGCGCTTTATTCCGAAGGCTCTCATGTAGCCAATGCATCGGAATACACGCCGCCGGCACTCGGAATCACAGAAGCTGAGTTTCGTGCTGGTCACATGGATATGCCACTGGTTCTCGATGATGGTATGGAGGCGATGAGCGTCACTATCAAACTGGTAGGGGCCGATGAGCGAATTTTGTCGCTGTTTGGCTTCCAGTCTGGTGGTAATCCTCGTTTTGTCGTCCGTGAGGGATATGTCTCCGGAAAGAGCAAAAACCTCCTTGAGGATAAAATGGAGGGGTTAATTACCCGCTATGAATCCGATGCCAGAACGGAGACCGATCGTGCCAAAAGTGGCGTAACCATCACACTGCGCCCTTCTTTATATTCGCGAACCATCGACGGGAAAGAGGTGATTTATATCGATGCTATTAATGGCGTGCGGCGAATTAATGGTGTTGATCAGTTTAAAGAAATCACAGATTTTGTGATGGGTAAAAACCTGTAATTCATTCCAGTTATCGGTCATTAATGGGCGCTCAGGCGCCCATTTTATATTTAAGGGCTTTTAAATGACATACCCGGCAGAAGTGAAAATTATTACGCTGTATACCCCTATTAAGGATCAGCAGGGAAATGAACTGACGTGCCTTTCTATGCGTGAGCCGAAAGTATTTGATCGTCTGAAATTCAGCTATTTGACATGCTCCGAAGATGAAAAGGATTTAATCATGATTTCTGATTTATGCGGACAGGAAGCAGATGTTCTAAAAGGATTGACGATTGCCGATTACAAACAGCTTGAGGATCAGTTTGTCGTTTTTATGGTTCCGCCACAAAAACGGGCGGCGTTGCTGAAGAAAATGGGATATCAGAAAGAGAAATCCAGCGGGCAATAATTAAATTATCCCTGACCATGCATGGATGGCAACCCTCTGAAATTACCAATTTACCTTTCCGCGTATTTGTTGATTTCTTATCTCTGACAAGGAAAAAGTAATATGGGTGTAGTGTCGAGTAGTTTCAAAGCTACCGTGACGTTCGGTGGTGTAGTCTCAAATAGTTTCAAAAGTTCGTCAAAAACGCTCACGGAAGGGATCACTGACGCTGAAATGGCAGTTGCCAGACTGACTAAAAAGCAAGAAGTCCTGGCACAGAAAATCAAAAAAGGCACGCTGGCAGGCAAGGATGTGAGCCGGCTGAAAAGAGAATATACGGAGCTTGGAAGAAGTATTGAAGAGGCGAACAGGGATGCGGAACAGCTCAATCGTACGCTGAGAATTCGTCAAGCCTTGACCGCGCCGCTGAGAGGTGCTGCCGGAATTGGTAAAGCAGGGCTTGGAGCAGCCATGTCTGGGGCTGGTCCACTTTTCGGGGTAGCTACAGGATTAGTCGGAGGAGCGCTGGCCATCAATGCTACTACAGCAGAACAGGCTGGTGTGGCGAAGGGATATGGCGTCAGCCTGAATAAGTTCAAAGCCTGGGATGCGGTAGGAAAACAGATTGGGATGAATGGAGAGGCATTCGGCGATCTTGCTGAAGAGCTATCCAATAAAATCGGTGAGTTCAAGGCTCTCGGTGAGCAATCTTCCGTCAGTGACGCTTTTACAGGGTTGGGGATAACCAGTAGTTCACTCACTGGAAAGACAAACGAAGAGCAGATGGCGCTCATCCTGAACCGGGCGCTCGAAGTGAAGGATGAGCAGGTTGCCCGCTCAATGATTGACATGGTACTGGGTGGGGAGGGCAACAAAATACTCGCGTACATGAAGATGTCAGGCAAAACGTACGAAGAGCTGATGTCTGCACAGGAAAAGTACATCCTGACGACCAAAAAGGGTGAAGAAGGAGCTGTTAGTGGCCAGATGGCTATGTCCAGTATGTGGACAGCATTAAGCAGTGCAGCACAAGAAGTTATAGGCACACTGGCTGGTGACCTGGCACCATCAATCACGAAGTATGCAGATGAGTTTTCTGCCTGGTTCTCAACGGGTGGGAAAGAAATTCTGGTTAACGGGATTACCAGTTTCGCAATATCAATCAGCGATTTTTGGACAAATCAGCTCAGCCCTGTCCTTTCAGCATTATGGCGTGGGCTTCAGGTATTAGCCGAATTTATTAATAAAAATTTTGCTGATTATGAAACTGAGTTTACCAGGACAAGTGATATGGGAATAATCCGACAACTTGCCAATGAAGAATGGGATCGTCTAAATCCGAATGCTTCGATGTTTGATCGAAAGGCTATGCGCGAGAAAAAAGCGCATGAAGATGAGCAGGTGGCCAGAAAGCAACGTGAATTAGATCCTATCTATATTAATGAGCTCCAGAAAGCCCAGGAACGACCCTTATCCATTGACGAACGATTCAGGGCGGTCACTACGTTCGAAACTCCGGTGTTACCAAAAGGAGGGGCGCTCGGTGTGACCCCACTGCAACAATTCCCTATTAGCGTCACCGTTCAGGCTGCATCAGGCGATGATGCCATGACCATAGGGAAAAATGTGGGAGAGGCTGCCATTAATGTCTTCAAATTAAGTCTTGGTGACAGCGGCATCATGACACCACCAACGCTCGGAGGATGATATGTCGTCACAATTAAAAAGCTGGTCTGTCTGGCATCGTGGACGGCATATCACTAACGCCGTGGAATATCGGGCACCAGATTTAGTGATTAAGACATCGGAGTATTTTGCGGGTCACATGGACGGCCCACGAATTACTGATGATGGTATACAGCCATTAATCGCCGGCCTGAGGATCCGTGGCGCTAATTTTGATGATCTTGCCGCCATAGGATTCAGACCTTTTATCAGCACAAGACTTGTTATTCGTGAAGGTTATCTTGGTTCTAGTGGGGTTTCGGGTATTGAAGATGAAATAGAGGGATTTATATCAAGAAGTTCTTCCGACCCAACGGGAAGTGCTGGGCGTGCGAATAAATCAACCTCACTAGAAATAGCGCTCAGTTATTACAGGCGCTCAGTAAACGGAAAAGAGAAGGTACTGTTAATACCAGGCGAAGGCGTAAGGCGGATAAATGGTATCGATACGCTTAATATCGTTTCATTAATGGTTTATCTGAGTTCAGTTCCTGGCGGTATTGATGGCATCGACTTCAGGAGTTTGACGCTATCTGATTTGATCGGGGAGGGTTTTTGATGGATATTTTTGGCCTGGCAAAGGTCGCGACCGGTGATGCTTTTGCCCTTCTTGATATTGGCGTAAAGCATAATTTTAAGACGATGATGACCCTCGGTGATTTTAATTTCAATATCGATGATGCGACCTATCAGAGCATCCAGCGGTCATTGTCCTGGCGCTGGGTGGAGCAGCAGCGTTTTGGCCAGCGTGACAGCCTTCAATACACAGGAAAGTCCACACCGACAATCTCTTTTTCAGGTGAGGTGTATACGGATAATCGCCGGATTCACCGACGATGATGCTGCCATCAAAAGGTGCAAAATTAAAACTGGCTATCGGGTTCGATGAGTTTCTGGTGGAAAAGGGGACTTTTGTTGTTGATTCAGTCTCTCTGCAGGGACCGCCGCGAGCCATCACTATCAGCGCGCTGGCTGTGCCCAGTAGCAACACACTGCATCCGTATAATATGCAGAGCCAGAAAACTCGCTCATGGGAGAATGTCAGTATTGGTGAGATTGTCAGAACCATTGCGGCAGAAAATGGACTTTTATCCAGCATATCACCGGAGCTTAACAACCAGATGCCCGGGCATCTTGATCAGCTCTATGAAAACGATGCTGAATTCCTGGCAAAACTGGCGCGGCAATACAACGCCATCAGTAAAGCGACAGGTGGATATCAGGTCTTTATGGTGCAGGGGACAGGAAAGTCAGCCAGTGGTAACCCACTACCAGAAGTGACCGTAACACCCTCAGGGAGGACATACTGGCAGTTTGCGAACCGCAGTAAAGCCAGTACTCCTTCAAAGACGGCGGCAGGAAATGGTGGAACTCTGCTGGTACCTTATATCGATGCGCAGACAGGAGAGCACAAAGTACTGAGGCATGGCTCCGGGATGCCCGAAATACCGTCTGGTTTTACTCAGCCAAGTCGTCAGGCTGCGGAGGCGTTTATACGGTCACGACAGCAAGATGCAGAGCGAGTCGCCGCGAACACCAGCCAGACAAAGTCAAAGCCCGAACCTGACTACCTTATGTCGATGTCCATCACGCAGCCTGCCACGCCTGAACTACTGGCACTGACCCCGGAGTGCACCGTCACCACTGAGGGTTTTGATCCACAGGCAGACTGCAGGTGGGTTGTCGATAATGTTGCTTTTATTTTGTCACCCTATGAGGGAATGTTGGTCAGTATCGAACTGAAGAAGTAATCACAAACTATTCGGGAGGCTCATCCCGAAAAATTTACACAGCGAGTAATCCTTTCATCAGTAAAGCCCTTTAGCTGCTCTGCAGCTTACATCACCCATGTTGCGTAAAGGACAGGCTGCGTCATTTTATTATGGACATCCCCAGGGAGAGGAGCGTCTGGTGAACAAAGTATTTGGGATTTAGGTCTTTTTTTCAATGAGAACACCTGGTTTGCGATCCTGTTTGCAACAGAGCCAGTTACAGTACGCCCAGCTTTTGGTGTTGACAGTCACAACACTCCACTCCCGGTCAGCCAAAAGTAGCCACTCATGGCTGACTGAGAAGCGGCATGGCAAACACAGTCGTTCTTATTAAGTCACCCGTTAGACTGAGGCGCCCCCGTCCACGACCAGATCCTGGCCGACCGTGTAGGCGGCTCCGTCGGAGCACAACCAAAGTACGGCAGAAGAAACTTCGTCCAGGCTTGCGACACGCCTGGACGGATTGGTCGCTGCGACGCGCGTATCGCGTGCCGCTTTGTCTTCTCCCACGCGGTAAGACATCGATGTATCAACAGGGCCGGGGCTGACACTGTTAATACGGATACCATGACTAATAGCTTCCAGCGCTGCGGTTCGCGTAAGGACGGTCACTGCTGCTTTGGAGGCGGCATAGGCACCTGTTCCTGGTCGAGTGAGGTGATAACCGACATTCGAGGCAATGTTGATAATGACGCCGTTACCGCCTTGACGCTTCATTGCGAGGATTTCATGCTTCAGACATAGCCATGTACCGACAGTATTGGTTGTCAGGATTTTCTGGAAGGTATCAAGCTCTGTCTCGTCAATGGTACCGGCACTAAACATACCTGCACCGTTGACCGCGATGTCCAGTCGCTCGCGGCCAGCGAGCGCTTTATCCAGAAGTGTCTGCACGCTCACTTCATTCGTGATATCAGCTTCTACCGCCAAATAGCTTCCTCCCTTACGCTCGATTTCCACGCCGGTTTGCTGAAGTTCGGCGATACGCCGACCAACCAGTACCACGCGGGCGCCTTCCGCCGCTAAAGCAATGGCAACATGTCGACCGATACCAGAACCGGCTCCAGTGACCAGGGCATTTTTTCCGTTGAGAGAACCTGTGTTCATTTGTACTCCTTTGTCATCACGTTTTTGAAAAATACCGGGCAACAATTTGCCGGTGTGGGTAGGTAAAAAGTCATCTTGTTGAGTCTCGCGGTCCTGATCTAAAACCGTGCTCTTTGGCAAGCCAGACCACGACAAGAGCGGCCAGCAGTAAGGCCAACAATATCCATGGAAAAGATGCAACGCCGTTTGTTTCGAGCAATAGCCCGCCAACTAAACCGCCGCCAGCGATAGCCAGGTTCCAGGCCGTCACTACCATCGACTGCGCAACATCAGAATTCTCTCCAGCCGTATCGGCTGAAGCCGTCTGTAATAATGTCGGCGCACCACCAAAAGTCAGCCCCCAAACTGCAACGCTAAGGTAAACCACCATCGGCACCGTGCCGCCGATCTGGAGTACCGCAGCGACGAGAGCAAATGTGCCTAAGCTGCTCATCACCAGTAAGCGTAGCCATCGATTGACCAACAAGCCCACGAGCCAAATTCCAAGCAACGAGGCGATGCCGAACACCAGCAGTACAACATCCACTCGACTGGAAAGTCCGGCAGATGCCAGGAAGGGCACGATATAGGTGTAGAGAATGTTATGCGCCAGCATCCATGCCAGAATCACAATCAGTACTGGACGCACGCCTGGGGTTCTGAAGACCTCGCGCACTGGCATGCGTTGGTCTGCTTCTTGCCCCGGATAGTCAGGTACCTTGAGCAGTACCCAAAACACCAGCGCTAACGTCAGGCCCGAGATGATCCCGAAGGTGCAGCGCCAACCAACCATCGTTCCAACCGAGGTCCCTAAAGGCATACCCAACGACAGCGCCAAAGGCACTCCCACCATCGCTATCGCCATGGCCTGTCCTTGCAAGGGGGCATTCACCATGCGTCGTGCATATCCAGCCAGCAACCCCCACGCCAGCCCTGCAGCGACACCCGCCAGGAAACGTGCGATTAATGTCAATGGATAGCTGGTTGATAGCGCGGTTACAGTGTTGAAAATGAGAAAGCCGATGATTGCCAGCAGCAGAACTGACCGTCTACGCCAGCCTCTGGTTGCGGCGGTCAACGGGATGGCTGTCAGAAGTGACCCGAGGGAGAAGACGGTCATGAGTTGCCCTCCCATGGCATCTGACACGCGTAGCCCCTCACTTATCTGTGGTAGCAAGCCAGCCGGAAGGATTTCGGTCAGCATAGCCACGAAACCGGTCATTGCCAGAGCGAGCAAACCCGCACGGGGAAGCTTTTCGGCTGTAGGAGCGCAAACGATGCCCGGAACTGGCGATGAAACCGTTTTATTCATTGTCGATCCCTTATACACATTTATATCGATTGGTATAAATATAATGATATTCGTCCCGGCTGGTCAATCACTTTTGTATCGGTTAGTATTTAAGTATTCTGTCTTAGAAAGAAACTTCCATGGCAAAAATGGGGCGCCCCCGCAACTTCGATCGAGATGAAGCGATCAATCAGGCCATGCTTCTCTTTTGGGAACACGGCTACGAATCCACCACGCTCACCCTGCTGAAGGAGGGGATGGGGGGAATTTCCGCGCCGAGTTTTTATGCAGCCTTCGGCTCGAAGGAGTTGTTGTTCCAGGAAGTAGTGGGGCGTTATATCGGGATGTATGGGCAGGTTGTTGCCAGCCTTTGGGATGAATCGTTGCCACCGAAAGAGGCCATTGAGCAATCATTGCGGCGTTCGGCAAGGATGCAGACAGACCGCAGCCACCCTCTGGGTTGCCTGCTGGTGCTTTCAGCCAGCACCTGTTCACCAGAAAATAGACATATCCAGAAAGCGATGGCCAACGAGCGCTCCAGGTCACGAGCGGGTCTGAACGCTTGCGTGCAGCGCGCCATCACTGCGGGCGAGTTGGCTCCTGCAACTGATCCGGCCGTGCTTGGCGCGGTGTTCTATACCTTCCTGACCGGGATTTCCATGCAGGCACGGGATGGCGTGCCGCTTTCCCAACTGAATGCGGCTATCAGCCAGGTTATGCGCGTGTGGGATAGCTGCGCGTCGGATGTTTGTGACGTCGCACGTTAACCGTTGTCGCTGCCTGAGCTTGTTTGGGTATCCAGGGGAGCCTCTCAAATGTTAAATCTGATCAATGTATTCTCTTTCGTACAGGTGGTGAACCATGAGGGTTTTACTGCCGCAGCACGGGTTCTACATATATCAAAGTCAACGTTAAGTCTGCGTGTTCAACAGCTTGAGAGTGAGCTTGGGGTGCAGTTGCTTAACCGAAACACACGAAAGCTTGGACTCACGAATGTAGGTGGCGAGTTTTATCATCACGCGCAGTCCTTGCTTCGGGAGGTTGAGGCGGCAGAAAATGTGGGCCGTCAACGACAATCGGAACCCAGTGGTACCATTCGGATCACATCGTCCGTAACAGTGGCACAATTTGCGTTACGCACAGTACTTCCCGGTTTTATGGACAAATTTCCGAAAGTCAGTATTGAACATCATGCTACAGATATCATTACAGATATCATTGGTGAGGGGTATGATCTGGCCATTCGTGGTCATTCGGGGCCTCTTCCTGATTCGTCGCTGATACAACGTCCCCTGGTGAAGGTTTCCTGGCATTTATTTGCTTCTGAGAGCTACCTAACGCAGAAAGGGGCACCACAACATCCCGATGATCTTTTGGCTCACAATGCCATCGCTTTTGGCCGCGGCACGGCTCAGCGTTGGTCACTGCGACACCAAGACGGATCAGCGGTTATCGTGCCTTATACCGCACGCTTTGTGAGCAACAACATGGTTGCGCTTAAACAGTTCGCTGAAGCGGGTTTGGGGTTGGTCGCCCTGCCGGATTATGTGTGCCGTGAAGATATGGCTGAAGGCAGGTTGGCCCGCGTATTACCGCTATGGTGTGCAGGTGATTCACAACTGACAGCCGTGGCTCCTGTTCAACAGGGGTGGTTGTCATCGGTTCGCGAGTTATTAGATTATTTGGTTGATGCGTTACCTCATGCCCTCGCCAGTCGCAGGGACCCCATTTAATGGGGCCTGTTACTCGATCAATACGGTTTAGAGACAACAGAACCGAACTTACCAGCGTGAAAATCATTCACCGCTTTCTCAAGTGAAGTTTCGCTTTCGAAGACAAACGGGCCGCGGGCAATTACCGGTTCATCGATCCGTTCAGCAGACAAAATAACACAATGAGCACCTTCACTTCCCTTCAGCTTGATAGTGCCACCCTGGTCATCGGCACTGATGCAGATCGCCTGATCTACTCCAATTTCACGGTTGTTATCAATTGTGATATGCCCCTTAATCACATGAATCCACGCATTCCATTTACCCGGCATAGGCACTTCAATATCGACATTCTTTTTTTGAAATTGTACGTCAAGCATCAGTATTGGACGGGGAGCCCGGGTTAAAGAACGATGTCCCTGAAAGTCCCCGGCTACGACACGCACTCGACTCCCTTCGTTTTCGATGATCGGCATCTTATCGCTGCTGATGTGGAAGGAATCTGCGGGCAAATTTTTCTGTGCTGCCGGTAAATTGACAAAAATTTGCAGGGCATGAATATGGGATTGCGTTCCAACAGGAATCTGTGTGTGCATAATTCCCCGACCAGCCATGGTCCAGTGGAGGTCACCTGCACCAAATATCGCATTATTGCCAAGAGAATCCTGGCTCACCATCGTGCCTTTCGCATCTTCAAAAACCAGCGTTACGGCAGAGAAACCTGCGTGGGGGTGAACCTCAAACGTAGGTTCCCACATGTGAAAATGATCAACCATAACAAAAGGTGACATCATTGCAGCAGGGAACAAATCATGTCGAAATTGGGTGATGGTGCACCCTGTACCTACCGGGTGCGTCGTTGCCGTAATGACATTTGATAGTTGAGTGCTCATTTAAACTCCTGTGCTTATTTTTGATTCTTAGGCTGAGGCATAATCAGAATGCGATGAACAATGCACCGACAATTCACTGAGCGAAGGTTTTAGATTAAATGTTGAGATTTATTGCTCCGTAAAATGTAAGCGAGTTGCTAACTGAATAGTACGTACCCACTCATTATTTTAGAAGCCAGTAAATTTATGACGCTGTGTTTAATAAAACAGGACAAAGACAACAGGTGTATTGTGTCTGACGCGGATAGCCTGAGTTTAACTGACACTCCTTCCTGAATTCCGGACCATTCACTTTTAGAGACCTTCCGACAAACTGATTTTGTGCGTGCGAGGCTAATTTCCGCTGATCGCTCGCAGCTGACAGCCCTTATTAATGGTCAATATTACTGATCAAATCCTTACTCTGATTTTTCACATTACCCACAGCTCGAGTTACAGGATGCCAGGTAAATTCATCTGATGGCACAGCTGTATCAAGCGCAAGTTCGCTGGCCTGTGCCGCTGTTGTTTCAGGATTCATCCATTCCAGTGCAGCTTCTGGTGTAAATACCAGCGGCCTGCGGTCGTGAATATCGACCAGACCTTTATCGGCCGCCGCAGTCACAATCAAAAATCCCTCTGCTTCATCCCCTGAATCAAACGGCTGTTTGCCAATCGCGGCAAAGTAGAGCGGCTTCCTATCTTTCCTGTAGATGTAATACGGCAGCTTTTTGTCCCCTTCCTTTTTCCATGCTTAATTTACAATCCCTGGTAGAGCTTCTCTCAAAATCTCCAACTCTTTTTTGTTTGCTTTAATCCAAAGTTTTTTCAAGTTTGGCATCGAAGCCAAGACATCTACTGTTTCTTCAGCCTTAATTACATTCGTTTCAACTAGATATAACGCAAAAATATTTCTATTTCCACGTAACTCGCTAATACTGGACAACTGTGGGTTCCCACTGAGATCTAGAATTCTTACGCTATCAAGCATTGTAATGATAGGGCCAACATCTAATTTCTGACATTTATTTAAAGATAAATAGCTTAAGCCCTGGATATTCCCGGTAATCTCAGAGAGTTTTCTTGCATGGGTCACACTTAATGACTCTACTGAATTCGAACATAAATCTATTGACTCCAATGAACGAACGATGGAGCAGTTCAATGAAATAGCCACATCTACTCTTACATTATTTATTTTAGAGTTGAATATATTAACATGCTTAACTCCATCAACTAATTCAGATGATTTATTTTGTTCTAAATAACCTTTACGAATGAATGCTCTTATGGCTTTCCAATCATCACGCTGCCACTCAGAGTTATAAACACAATCCAAAGCCGGCAATATAGAATCGAAGGTAGGCAATGAATCTTCCCACCGCTGCCACTCTGATACATTTTCTGGCGCCAATTTTATATATTTTTTAAAAGATGAGATATCCATGCTATCACTTACTTAAAATATGGGTTATTGAAGCCAGGAGGTCCATCACTTCCGGTATATTTTTCCATTTTTCCAGAGAAACAGCTCTAACCCCTGATGACTTATTCGGTAGCGGTATACGATTACTATCGAAGCCGATGCCCTAAAAGCGTCTTACGCGTCTAGCACTGTTTTAGCTTCTTCCTGGCGCATCAATCGGGGTAAATTCTACTTTGGATCCAGGAGCCAACTACCATCCGCGCTATGTAGATTCATACGTGTACTGTAGTCATTTATCGATCCAGTGTATACATTACCGTTTGTATCAGTAAACCTATATATACCACTATCAGAAGGCGCATCTTTACCTGAATTGATCTTCGTTTCTGACTTAGCCCCAACGCAGGGTTAAAGTAACGGTGCCGGTTGTAGGGATAGCGCAGCTCGCAGTCGGCCTCTTCGTTGGAGCATCCCCTAGGAAGCGTATGAGCAGTTGTGGCACCGCATCGGCGCGATGATTGCCTTGAGTTACTACCATCCTCTTTAACTTGCCAGAATCGTGAAATTTCAACTGAACAAAAAAACACCGACTGTATGCCGGTGTAAGGTGATAACTAGATCTGTACAAACTAGACATGTACACATTGCCTTTATTATTTGGTATCTAGGAAATCATCATTGTCCATGTAATAATTAAGGGCATCTATGAAAACAGATATTGGAGGGTCATTGACTTGTGAAACCACATTATTTATGACATCAACGAACTGTTCGCCATAATAACATAACTCCAGATCATTATTGACAACGTCCTCTGGAAAAACATCCTCTCCCCCCCTCTCTTTTGGATACTCATCAACAAAACAAACTGAACTGGAAGCAAGTGGCTCCATAGAGTCCTTAGAGTATAAGCAAAAATAGGAGCCTTGGTTAAAATTAGTGTTTTTTATGGCAATAATCAAATCAGATAATTTGACATAAGACTTCATTATAACTTGCATTTATTCTCTCATCTCTCGGTTGAGCTCTAAGCTGAAGTGCATATTTAAATATCGATATTTCTTATCAGCTCAGGGCTTTGGTTCTTCACATTACCAACCTCCTGGCCAACTGGGTGCCAGGTAAAGTCGTCTGCTGGAAATACTATATCACGGGCCAGCTCGCTGGCCTGAGCACCGGTGGTTTCTGGATTCATCCATTCCATGGCTGCTTCGGGCGTAAAAACTAGAGGTCTACGGTCGTGAATATCGGCCAGGCCAGAGTCAGCCGCCGCCGTCACAATCAAAAATCCCTCAGCTTCATCTCCCATATCAAACGGCTGTTTGCCAACAGTTGCAAAGAACAGTGGCTTCCTGTTCTTCAGGTAGATGTAGTACGGCTGTTTTATATCTCCTTCCTTCTTCCACTCAAACCATCCATCTGCGAACACAATCGCCCGGCCATGATTCCATAACGATTTGAACATCCGGCTGGTGGCCGCAGTTTCTACCCTGGCGTTTATCAATGGTGGTTTGTCCCACCATCCTGGTGAATATGACCAGAGCACTGGGTCGAGGTGTAATGAATTATCGCGGTTATTTAGCAGAAGAACTTTGGTGCCAGGCGCAACGTTGTAGCGGCTAATGGGCTCAGGGTCGTACGGGATGTCGTTTTCGGCCTCTTCGACCAGAAACGCCAAATAGTCGTCACGAGATTTGATCTGGGTGAAGCGTCCACACATGGTCACCTCCAGTAAAACTGAAAGTATAGATGACGACAGAATGACAACGTTTTCTCCTCGTAATTCCCATCGTTTACTTGTTCAATTTGCAGACATAAAGAACAGCCATGACAGGATATGAACTTCCGCACCTGACACCCCATGATTGGTAGCAAACTAAAAATGTGACTGAAAACGCTTCTGCAAAACTCATTTATTTTTCAATAAATTCAGTTAGTTAAAAAGCTGATATTTGATAGTAAAATACTCGTAGTAGTGATGATATTTATTAGTTAATTCAATCAAATATGGTTAATTTTTTTCTCTGCTGCTGCGTCATATGGAATGGTTCGAAGCGGCTGACTTAATTGTTAAAGGTATGGAAGGCGCGATTAACGCCAAAACCGTAACTTACGATTTCGAACGCCTGATGGATGGCGCTAAGCTGCTGAAATGTTCAGAGTTTGGCGATGCGATGATCGAACATATGTAATTAGCGATTTCGCTGATTTCGAAGCGGGAGCCTGGTGCTCCCGTTTTTTATACCTTCACAAAATCTCTTCCCCAAAACTTTTCCCCAAACTCCGGCTTTTTTATCCTGTTTTTACCTCTACTATGGTCCAGTCTTTGCCGCGATCATCGTTGTATTTATCAGTCATTTTCCTGGAGCGGTGGCCAAGCAGTCTTTGGGTAAAGGGACCTACATTGTGGACGCGTTGGCTTCTGGCGGTTCAGCCACTTCGCCTCATATTTTTAAGGTCACGGCGCGCGCCTATTCAAAAACCAATTCCCGTGGCCACAGTACGCTGCCGTCTCAAAAAACGCGATCCTGGTCAGGCGTCAGCCTGGGGATATCGTCAAATCCATTTCCGCTGAGCACCAGTTAACGGTGGGTATACCTGAGGAGCTGGCCAACATCCGGATTGAGCACATTGATCAGTTGGGTGGGAGCGATATGAATCTGCTAACGCGACTGGCAGAGCGCTACGGTGCGCTGAGTAAAGTGACACACGACCGCTGGGTTATCACTCCACGTGAATCTGTCACGACGGTCGGCGGTAAAACCAAAATACTCAGAATTGGCAGTGGAGAGCCAGTGGTCCAGTATTCCTGGCCGCAACCAGATCTACAGTCTGCCCGTGAAGTCGCAGCAGGTTTTTCGACAGCTAGTAAAAAGAGGTTGATGGGCATGAATGTTGGTTTGGTCGCGACACCCGAGCTAATGAACCTGATTACGACACAGGGATTTGGCAGCACGGAAGACAAAGACTGGCATATCTCGCGATTAAACATAGACCTGATGAATCAGGGTTTTTTAGTCAGTCTGGATCTCGAATGAGTTATATCTCAATACGCCAGCGTGATAAATGATATATGTGCATTAACTCAAATAATTGGTGTTATTTATATTCTTTAAATAGAGTCGTTTATTTGGATTTTCAAATAATGAATGGTGATTTTTTTGTTAAAAAACAACAGTATACATAGATAATTAAGAAAGCATTAAAACCTGATTATCGTTCAGGGTGCTATTCTGTTCATTCATTTGTGGGGATAATGCTTCCCATCGAAAGGCAGCGAATATATGAATGTTTTATTTAACTACCTTTTTAAATTCCCCACCAATATGAATGAAAGGACTACTCATGAAAAAAATTATTCTGGCGAGTTTGATTGCTGCTGCGGCATCTTCCTCTTATGCTGCAGAAACTACAACACTTAAAGTACAAGGCAAGATCATTACCGCTGCCTGTACGCCAAACCTGAGCAATGGCGGCGTTGTAGATTTTGGCGCAATTAGCCTTGGCGAATTATCTGCTACTGACGTGACTCAATTGGGTCAGAAAAATATTACCCTTTCTATCACTTGTGATTCTGCAGCTAAAGTTGCATGGACAACATCTGATGACAGAAATGATTCTCTCAACAATATTGAAATTGTGAATGCTGATGCTATTGGCGGGAATACTGCTGAAGCAGCAGCGCAATATGGCCTGGGCAAAACCGCAGAAGGCGTGAATATTGGTGCTTATGCAGTTACTGTAAACGTCCCTTCTGTGACGGCTGACGGCGCAGCTAAAGACGCAATCAGCACCGATGACGGCACCGTATGGAGCAAATCAGCAACCGGTAGCATGTTGAATGGCAACGGCGGTTTTATCCGTAATATGACTGTGGCTGAGAGTGGTTCACTGGCTCCAGTCGCCTTCACCCAGGCTTCATTCCCATTGTTAGTGACCGCTGCGGTTGATAACAGCACTAACCTGGCGATTACTGATGAAACCATTCTGGATGGCCAGACAACTATCAGCCTGGTTTACCTCTGATATTCATTAGTTATTTAATCTACGTATTTCAGAGGGCTTAATGCCCTCTATGTTAAAAATTATGATGGAAGGATAGAGCCTTAATTTAAGGTTCGTATTAGCCACCCTCTAATATTCACATTCAAAATGAGGTTTTACATGAAGAAAATAATTCTGGCTACATTAGTGGCAGCTGCTACTTGCTCTTCTTATGCGGCGGAAACAACCCAGCTTAAAGTACAGGGTAAATTGGTTGCTGCAGCCTGTACCCCTTCTTTAAGTGATGGTGCTGCGGTTGATTACGGTGATATTTCTGTTAGCTCACTGAACGCAACAGAAATTACCCAGATGGGCAACAAGCATATTACGCTGACTATTGAGTGTGATTCAGCTACCAAGGTTGGTTTCACCAATGTAGATACCCGTGCAGATACCGATCCGAATATTTCGGTAAAATTTGATAACGGTGTTGTTCTGGGTAACCCAGATAATATCTTCGGCCTGGGACAGACTGCCGAGGGTGTGGGTATTGGCTCTTATGGTATTCGCGTTGACGCAGGTAACGTTACTATAGATGGCGTTGTGACACCGATTATTTATCAGCAAAAGGAGCATGCACCTGATGCAGGATGGACTGCAAGCTCTGGTACTTTGCAGGACAGAGATTTCCGTACTATTACCGCTGGAGATCCTAGTACACCTAAGGCCTTTATCACCGGTATTTTCCCTATGACGGTAGCAGCAGCAATTCAGCCAACCCAAACGCTGAACATGACTGATGAAACGGCGCTGGATGGTGAACTGACATTTAGCCTGGTTTACCTCTAATAACACCGTTGTTTCTCAAGCTTTAGCGGGGGCAATCAGCCCCTGCTAGTTTTAATATTGATTTATAAGCAGCATATATTTTCATCTGACAAACACCATTAATTAAAAATGACTTTGTTACTGCCGCACGGACTGGCTGGTATTTATTTTTGTGAAAATAAGGCTGATAAAAGTGGTTTTATTTTATTCCCAGTCTGAAGCGACTCATTGTTATTTGCTTCAGTAACCAACTAATTGCCCAACATTCTGGGCATTATTACAGGATTAACTGAATATGTTTTCACCTTCTAAATTATCTCGTGCTGTGATGTTGAGTCTGCCTTTGTTTTTTGCCGCAACGCATATGACTCCGACAATAGCAGCAGGTTTGGTGCCTGAAACATCGTTGCTGCTGATTGAAGAGTCTGAGAATGGCGGAACAATTAACCTCACCAATACCGACTCTTTACCTAATTTGCTTTACACCACGATTAACGATTTACCGGACGATAAAGGCACACATCTGACGGTGACGCAGCCCGTTGTGCGTGTTGAACCCGGCCAGACTCAGCAACTGCGTTTTATTTTGCGCACGGATGCACCGCTGACCACCGAGCATTTAAAACGTGTGGTATTTGAGGGTATTCCGCCGAAAGACCCGTCTAAAAATATGAAGATAGGTTTTAACCTGCGCCAGGATATTCCGGTTCTGATCCATCCGAAAAACTTGCCGGTAGTGAAAGATGCCTGGACGTTGCTGAAATGGTCCACTGCAGGCAACACGTTGACGGTGAAAAACCCGAGCCCATACGTAGTACGCATGGGGCAAGGCGTTGAAACACTGCCTTCTTCTTCCCGCGCGAAACTGGCGAAAAGTTATATTCTGCCGGGCGAAACGATGACCGCCACACTGAATAAATCACCAGGCAGTGACAACCAGTTGAAATTCACTCCGGCCAGCCGTTACGGCATTGATGTGCCGAGTTATACCGCGCCACTTAATAAATAATTGACCTATTGAGAAAACTTAATGCTTAAATTATCAACAGTATCTCTCTACGTAAACGCATTGCTTAAAAGTGCGCTACCCGTGGTGATATTAATAAGTACGCATGCTTACGCACGAGAATATACTTTTGATACTAATATCCTGAAACAACGTGGAGTCGATTCCAGTGTTAATAGCTATTTTGCTAATGAAGCAAAATTCTTACCGGGTATGCATTCGGTTTCTCTGAAAGTTAATGGTAAAGATAAAGGCACGCTGGCGGTCCGTTTTGGACCGCAGGGCGAGCTGTGTGTTGATAATGAATTTTTGTCGGCTGCCGGCCTGCAAACCATAAAAGATCCCGATCCGCAGTCATGCCATGACTATCGCGAAGAATATCCAGGTGCCACGATAACGCCGGTGCCTAACGCGGAACGGCTGGATCTGGTGGTCCCCCCGGAAGCGGTGAATAACTCGCTGGATAATACGCCGGCGAATGTTATCCACGGTGGCACGGCAGGGATGCTGAACTACAACTTGTTCAGCACCTCCAGCCATTACGACGGTGGCCGTTCTGATTACAGCCAGGCACAGCTGGAAGCGGGCGTGAATATCGCCGACTGGTTTGTACGCAGCAACTATGTCTTTACCGATAGCGATGGTAACGTTTCTGCCAACAGCCTGTACACCTACGCGGCGCACACTTTTGTCGACCAAAAAATGCAGTTGCAGATTGGGCAGGTTAACGCTAATTCCGGTCTGTTTGCTGGAGCACCGATTAACGGTTTCCTGTTAACGCCGGAAAGCGCCTTAATTGCCGGTGATTCTGGTGTTACGGTAAGCGGGATTGCGCGTATGCCTCAGGCGCGTGTTGAAATCCGCCAGACCGGCCAGTTGATTTATTCAACGCTAGTCCCCGCAGGGCCATTCGCGCTGGATAACGTGCCGATTGTGCGTACCAATACCGATCTGGACGTTACCGTGGTGGAGACTGACGGCACCACCAATCATTTTGTTATCCCTGCTTCCAGCCTTAACGCAAAGCGGCTTTCCCGGCCATTGGGGTTTTCGATGTCGGTGGGGAGAGTCAGGGATACCGATTCTGATTACAGTGACCCGACTGTGGCTAATTTGTCAGATGGCTGGAGCCTTAGCCCCAACTTTAACCTGACCGCGTCGGGCGTACTGGCCGCTGATTACCAGGCTGCGGGTGCCATGATCGATTATCTCCCGTCGAACAACTGGACGGTGGGGGCCAGTCTGCTGGCCAGTAAAGAGTCTTTTGGTGATTCAAGCCAGGGCACGAAAAGCGAACTGTCCACCAGCTTTTCGCCGGTGAATTCGTTGTCGGTATCGCTCGCTGCGGCAAAATATTCCGCGGATTACCGCGAGCTAACCGATGCCATGAATGATGATTACAACAGTTATCAGAGCAGCTTTAGCTCCTCGGTGAGCTGGAGCCAGGGGCCGTTAGGGACATTTTCCCTCGGTTACAGCCTGAATAAAGGCACTGATGATAATGAAGATTCCCGCTATGTTAATGCCTCGTGGGGGAAGACGTTCAAATACGCCTCGGTACAGGTTAACTGGCAAAGCCAGGTGGGGAGTACCGACGAAGACCAGGAAGATGAAGATCTCTTTTATGTCAACGTCAGTATCCCGATTGGCTCGCAAAGCATTAGTACGCATATGCGTAAACAAGGGGATGACACCTCGTACGGTGTCTCCACCAGCGGCGAGATCACGAAGAACAGCAATTACTCGATTTCCGTCGATCAAGATCAGAACGACAACAGCACCAGCTTCAATGGCAACATCAATTCCAACCTCCACTACACGCAACTGAGTGTCGGGGCGGGTGGCAGTAACGATCATCAAAGCAATTACAACATGAGCCTCAGCGGGGGAATCGTGATGCACGACAACGGTGTGACCTTCTCGCCTTATTCGGTGAAAGACACCTTTGCGATTGCCAGTTTGAGCGAGCCTGTGAGCGGCATTGAAATTTCCACCCCACAGGGCACGGTCTGGACGGATGCCTGGGGGCAAGCGGTGATACCGGGTATGCCACTGTATCGCAATGCACGTATCGAAATTAACGGCAACACGTTGCCTCAGAGCATGGATCTGGCAAACGGCACCAAGATGGTTGCAGCGGGGCATGGTTCGGTCGGGAAAGTCGGTTTCAAAGTGATGAACTCGCGCAGGGTCATGATTCAGGTGAAACTTCCGGATGGTCAGTTGTTAAGTAAAGGAAGCTCAGTGGTGGATGATAAGGGCAATTACGTGGTTACCGTGGTGGATGATGGTCATGTCTTCCTGAACGATGTAGAAGGGATTTCTGCACTTTATGTCACCAATGATGACGGTAAACGACAGTGCCAAATCGACTGGAAGCTGGCAGACAAACAGGACAAGGAAGCCTTTTACGAAGAAACAGAGGGCGTATGCCGATGAGAACATTTTCCCGAATCACAACGATCGGCGCGCTGGCGGTTATCAGTAGCTTTATGGCCGTACCCGCCAGCTTTGCAAACAGCGATTGCCAGATGACGCTTTCGCAACCCGAAGTGGATTTACAGGTATTGCGCCAGGACGAGGCGGTAAAGACCGGGCAAGGCTGGAGCGTGATGCAGGAGAAGGACATTAACGTCAACGTGTTCTGTACCACGCCTCGCAAAATGGCGGTGTTCTTCCACGGTAACGCAGGGGATAAAGGCTATTTCAGGTTTGGCAGCCAGAGCGGCCTTAGCGGCAAAGTGTCGCAGCTGATGGTTGACGGGCAACACTACCCGATGGCGAAAACCGTTAATCCCGGCAGCTTTTTGCCGGACGGCAGCGCCGCGGAAGAACTGCTGGTTCATAACCGTGAAGGGATTATGGCCGTTAATGGCAACTCTGCGGTGCAAGGGCAGCAAATGAATTTCAGGCTGACACTAACTCCGGTATTGAAAGAGAGTGAGTTTAAGGTGTCTGACCGTACAACACTGACTTCGGATATCGGTCTGGTGATGATCGACGATCAATAAATGACTGCGGCGGGAGAGGAATTCTCGTTTTCTTTTAAAGGGTATTTCTCACTTAGCTCCATTCCAAATTGAAGATCATCGAAATGAATAAATTACTTTTCGCCACTTTACTTACCATGGCAACCAGCTCCGCTTTTGCGGGTGAAACCAGCACCACTCTTAAGGTGCAGGGGACATTGACCACTTCAGCCTGCACTCCCACGCTGAGCAATGGCGGGATTGTGGATTTTGGCACGATTCAAGTTAGCTCCCTAAGCTCGACGCAACCCAATAGTTTGGGCCAAAAAGATATTAGCCTCAGTATTACGTGTGATTCAGCCACCAAGGTTGGTTTTACCGTTATCTCCAATCATGAAGAGGGTAATCCTTATAATAGTGTCGAGTTCAGCAATGGAAATGTTGTGACCAACCACGACAACCTCTTTGGTTTAGGAAAAACCGCAGAGAATATCGGAATCGGTTCTTATGGTGTGTGGGTTGACGCCTCTTCAATAAACGTTGATGGTTCGACAGCACAGCTGATGTCCAGGGGGACTGGCAGTAATCCAGGTGACTGGAATACAAGTATGGGTGTCTTAAGGGGCAGTGACTCCATAGTGACCTCTTTCGGCAGTTTTAATGAACCAGTAGCTTTTAACAGCGCAACATTTTCTCTGGAAGTTGCAGCGACGGTGCAGCCGACTGATACACTGGCTATTACTGACACAACATCGTTGGATGGTGAAATGACAATTAGCCTCTTTTACCTCTAGTGGTACGAAAAACGAATCACGTTTTTTTTATTAATTAACAAAATGAAAGGATATTTATGCGGAACATAATGATGGCCAGTGTCATTCTTAGCCTGGCTAATTCTTCTTATGCTGCAGGGAGCATTCCGCTTAAGGTTGAGGGGAAAATATTAACCGCGTCTTGCACACCCACATTCAGTAACGGTGGCGTTATTGATTACGGGAATATAGTTGCCAGTACTTTAAACCCTACTTCTGCAACTAAGCTTGAGACGAAAAACATCACACTAACCATAAATTGTGTTTCTCCGACGAAAGTAGGATTCAGCTCTAATGACGATCGTCAGGATAGTGATGCGGCATTGTATAACATTAATGTTGACCCCGCCTATAATTTTGGTCTGGGAAAAACAGCCACGGGCGTGAATATTGGATCTTATGCCGTGCAGCTTAATAACAGCGCAGTAACTGCAGATGGCGTGAATGCGAATCTAATTTATATACAGAAAGATAACTTCTCGAACCCTGATAGATCATGGACAGATTGCGGTGGCTTCTATGCGCAGTCACTTCAGCAAGACAACTGGCGTATTATGACGGTAGGGACTGGCCTGGACCCTATTGCATTTACAACAGCAGAATTCCCGATGGGGGTCACTGCGGGGATTCAGGCAACGGATACTCTTGGACTTATCGATAATACGCCGATTGATGGTCAGCTGACTTTTAGCTTGATTTATCTTTAAGAGCTTTGGGTAACAGCATAAATGTGTAAACTCGCGTACAAATGCGGGTTTACACTATGGTTTCAATATCAAAGCTATACTTAAGGAATATTCTAAGATGAGAGCTTTTCCATGAAAAAAAGTCATGCTGTTGATGGTTTTATCACCATGAAGGGATTCGACCTTAACCTCCTGAATGTTTTTGAAGCTGTTTATTTGTATGGCAGTGTGACCACCACCGCAAATGTGCTGAGCACTACCCCTGCGGCCATAAGCCAGGCTTTAGGTCGATTACGCGTTTATTTTGGCGACCCGCTTTTTATTCGCCAGGGTCAAGGGTTGAAACCCACCATAAATGCTACCTATATTCATGAAAAATTGGGTGGGACCTATGACGATTTGGTTTCTCAGTTTCACGATTTAAAAAATGAGAATGATAACGAGAATAAGAACAAGTTGGTGATCAACTGTTCTCTTTTTTTAGCAACAAGAATTCTCGGTCCGTTAATAAAAATCATGGATAAAATATCCCCAGAAAGTCATTTGGTTCATGACAATAATAATAATTCTGTAGAGTCGGTAGATGATGTGTTGACTTTCAGAAAGGCGGATATTGTTTTTGATGTCAGCCCGCATAGTAATATGTCACGAAATACTTACAAGATTTACGAGGAACAATTTGTCGCTGTCTGTTCGCAATCGCATCCCCGGCTTAAAAGTACACTCATGTTCAGTGATGTACCCAACGAACGATTTGTCAGTATCACATCGGATAGCACCGAAATAAGCGCGGCTAAAACCGAAATAGAAAATGCGATTAATATGCAGAGAAAATTTCGTTTTCAGGCTACATCCACTATGGCTGCCCTGAGTTTTGTTGAGCAGTCGGATGCGGTGACTTTTGCCCCTTTAAGCGCGTTCAATAAATATAAAGAGTGTTACAACCTAAAGATGCTGGAAACTGAATTTCTCCTGCCATCAGTGCCGATATATATGGTGTACAACAAAAGCGCACTGAACAGTCCGTTCCTTGCCAAAGTAGTGTCCGGTTTGCAAGAACATTTCTCTTTGCCATATTAATTAGTGGCAACGGTATGGATGCAGAGGCTTTCCGTGTTAAGAATGGGTTGGCATGGCGGGCATTGATCAACTCTCCGTCGCTCGGAAGTACAAAATCGGGTGGTCCAATTACTACAGTCGATGCCGGATTGATGAGTGCAGAGGTCAACTGTATCCGTATCAATGACAATAACTCCCCGTCTTCATGTTCATGATAAAAGCGCTCCACGACCAATCATCCCCAAAACTAAAATTAACTATTTGAGAAACAGTAACTTAACGAAGGGTGGTTTTAGTAAGCAGAGTACAAACTTGAGATTGTATTTTTCAATATTTTCAAATAGTTGAGTTATTTCCCTGAATGTAATGTTCAGTCATATGGAATGGTTCGAAGCGGCTGACCTGATCGTTAAAGGTATGGAAGGCGCGATTAACGCTAAGACCGTAACTTACGATTTCTCTGATTTCAAAACGGGAGCCTGGTGCTCCCGTTTTTTATGCTTTCACAAGAACCCCAAACTGCACCATATTTCTACTGACCAACACACTATGGCATAACGAAATAATTCCCCTCAGAGTAATATTACTATATCAATGGGGGTTAGCTGAAAATGGCGGCAACCGGTTCCTGTTGTGAAATTATATTTATTAAAAAACGAATCTCCAGTTGAGTGCGGCTAAAATATTTCTACAATGCGGATGCGCATTGTTTCGTTAATGAAAGCTATGACATTGAGTTTCAGCCAGGGTTACCAGGTTTTTCAGTGGGACAGTATTTAGGTAATTAAATAACAACTAACGGATATTAATTTATGAGAGAGTATGTTAAGAAAATAGCTTCGTTTGCGACATCTGGCTTAGTCGTCGCATGTATTGCTGGATGGGTTCCTGCAACGGTGTTAGCGGCAGAAAAAGAAAAAATTGAGGAAAGGCCAATCCTTATTCAAGGGCCAATGCCTATTGAAGCTGAAAAATTCGCCAAAAAATTAACTGATGTAAAAATTGAGAAATCAGGGAGCTTTGTATTTTATATAGGTACGCTGGATAATTACCCAGTTATAGTTTCTAAAACCGGTAAAGGGATGGAGAATACAGCTGCTAATACCGCTATAGCAATTGAGAAATATCACCCTATTGCTATTATTAACCAGGGGACATCCGGTGGGCATGATCCTGATTTAAATGTGGGTGACATTGTCCTGGGAAAAAGAACGGTAAATACGGGTTCTCTGAAATCAGGTGATTTAGGTAAAAATCAGGGAAGCAACCCAATGACCTGGGGGCCAATGGACTTAATGGCTTCTGAAGGTAGTGGATCAGATCCTAATGCTAAAAAAATTCGTTATTACGAAGGTGATAAGGACTTACTGGCATCTGCTATTGCGGTGAAAAATAGCTATACAAAAGGTAAGGTTGTGGAAGGGACTATTGCTTCATCAGATTTTTGGAATGATGAAATTGATCGAATTAATTGGTTTCATGTGAATTACGGTTCATCTGTAGAAGAAATGGAAGGTGCTGCAGGTGCACAAATTGCAAGCGCTTATGGTGTGAAATTCTTGGGTATAAGAGTTCTGTCCAATAATAAAAGCAATGGTGGTAAATATAACCCGGCAACAGCGGAAGGAAACCAGGATTATGTTTATGAAGTGGTTAAGCATTATATTTCAACACTAAAAAGCAAATAGTTTTAGAAAAAGCTGAGTTGTTTATGCAGTAATGCCAGTCAGTTAAGCAACTGACTGGCTGCAGCCAAACAGGTTCATATACCCGCACAGCCAAGTAAGGCTGTGTGTGAAGTTTTCAAAAATGTGCCATTAGATTTCAAACTATAGACTTGAAGTGTCTGAGATCACTTAGCCTCGGCATGAGCCGGGACTTTTTCATTCGTGTTTTTGGTAAGTTAGGTGATTTGGCACAAAAACCTAATAATCACGCAAGGTAACTGTTTATCCTTCTCTCCGTCAGCCATCACCAGGGTGACAGGTAATAGATTTACCATAATAAGAGTGATAGCAATGAGTCGTTGGCTCATGATAATGGGCCGTTTTTTTACTCCGACGAACTCATAACGCTGTCTAACTTATCAGCAATAAATGTGAAAAGGCTCACTTCGGTGGGCCTTTACACATTTAGCGCCAATCATTCAGCAACCTCTTCTTTCCTTGTTGCAGGCAGGTGGAGTTCACCCCCCCAGAGCAATCGTGATGGCGACGATCACAGTACCCACCGCTGCGAAGATAAAGCCGATAAACCAGGGACGGCTTGAACTGGCATAGCGAGCCAGGCCACGACCGAGTAACACCAGCATCAGGAGAGCGATAGCGTGGGAAAGACGCAAAGCCAGTACGGTGTCGTCGAGGAACATAAATGGCAGTAAAACGGGAAAAGTGGAGAGAAACACCAGTAAGAAAACCCCCAGGCAGTTACGCAGATCGTTCCAGGTGAGCATGCGACCCATCGTCACACTATGGGACTCTTTAAATCGCGTCTGCCAGCTTTTAAGTTCAGCATCAGAGCAATTCTCTGCCAGAAATGGGGGCAGGGCATCGCGCATGGCTTCCAGTGCGGCTGAATCACCTTCCGGTAACTGGCGTAGTTTTTTCTCCAGGCGCACTAAACGTCCTCGCTCAGCCAGAGTTGTGATGAGGTAAACAATGGCATCGATTATCCCCCATGCGATGTTACAGCCGATACCGGCGATAAGCAGATCCTTGACCTCTGCTTTTCCCGCTTCGAAGGCGTTAAAACAGCCCGTGAAGGTGAGCACCATCAGCAGACCGAATAGGATCTCGGAGTGACGGGATATTGGGTCTAACGGGGAGAAACGGGATTGGTTCATTGACAGCACTCACTTTATGGTTAACACAAAGAGTGGATCGGAACTGGATGTGCTGAATAAGAAATCAGCATATTCAAATTGTAGTGCTGCTCTATCAACTGAGCTATATCACCATGTGAGAAGTTAGTGCGAAATTACAGTCTGAGAGATACTTTTAGATTAAAAAAAACAACTGCTGACCTTACTAATACGGCTCCTTGCGGAGGAGCCGTTACATATAAAGCATGCGGATGAATACTATTTGTAGAGTATTGCTGTTCCGTATACTTGCCCTTCAATATCGCGTTCAGAAATTATTTTATAACGGGTCGCCCCTTTTTGAGTTGCCTCTGTACCAAGGAAAACCTTTACATCATTAGCGGAATCTCCCCAGGCAGAGATGGTACCCATCTCTTGTAGATGTGTCGTTCCATGAGCTAACTCTTGGGCTGGAGTCTCTATGGCCGCTGCTATGGCGGTTACAGGAAGTACCAGAAGAGCCGCCGTCATAGATAAATAGATCAATCTTTTCATCTTCACATCCTCGTAACTCTCAAGTGGATGAGCGTTCGAAATCTATCGGCACTTTAAAGTGTAGATGCAGGGAGAAGATAAACAGTGGATAAATTATCGATTTATGAACGATTTCTCATGGTGTTTCTTTAAGAGGTAATCTAAAAAATATATCGATATGCCGGAGCGAAAATCGACTGGAGTCTTTGTTTACATTAAAAATAAACTATATGAAACGAATACACGGTGGTTCATATTGATTGGCTTATCAACAGCCTAATCGAAAATGTGTATTGATTTAAGCAGCAACCCCCGAGGGGTCTATAATTTAGCTACGTCATATTGGCGCGACTTGCCAATTCTGGGGACCTACTATGAAGAAATACGCATTGATCCTGCTGGCCGCTTCTACCCTGATAGCCACAATACCCGCACAGGCCACTGAGCAGTCACGGCAGCGCCAGGATGGCCGTGATGTAAGGCAGACCACTCGCGAGGCATCACGTAACGTCAAGCAGGAGTGTCGCGATGGCCTTGTTGGTAATGCTGATTGCCGACAGGACCACCGTCAACATAAGCAGGAAGGTCGTGATAAAGCTCGTGATATCAAGTACTGAGGTGTGCTGAGAAGGGATTAGTGCATAAATATTAGTTTAAAATTGTATTTATTCTGGCACGACGGGCTAAGCAACTGAAGTGTATGATTTGTGCCCGCCATAATGGTGTGCTAACCCACGTAAGGAATTTCCCATGAAAAAATATGCTTTAATGCTGCTTGCAGCTTCCACTCTGATGGCTTCAGTATCTGTACTGGCAACGGAGCAGGCTCAAGAGCGCCAAGATGGGCGCGAAGCCAAGCAAGAATGTCGTGACGGTCTTGTTGGCAATGCCGATTGCCGCCAGGAAAAGCGTGATATCAAACACTGATATCAATAAGGGGTAAGAGTTACTCCTGGTTAGTGCAGTAAAAATCCCGCCATGTCAGCGGGATTTTTATTATCTGGATTTAGAAAGTATATTTGATACCCATACGATAACGAACTTCCATTTCGTCTTTCTCATGGTCTTGATTGTAACGTGGAACATATCCGATTTCAGTATATGGTTTCCAGTGTTTATCAATGCTATAGCTGGCTACAACGTTATAGAGCCAATAATTATGCTCGCCTTCATAATCTTCATAATTTGTGAAGCGATATTCAAAATCACCGACAATAGAGAATTGTTGATAGGTATAACCAAGTTCCCAGTTAAATTGGTTATAGTTTTTGTCCTCAACACCGGCGTTTTCACTCACCTCAATACCTGGACGCCAACGCAGAGATGTCATCCAGTTATCGTTAATATTGTAGATGGCTTTAACCTGCACGCGGTAACCAATATAGGTATCACCAACATCAAGGTTAACTGCTGGCGCAATTGTTAACTGATCATTGATGATGAAGTTCTTACCAAATTCAAATTCGCTACCATTGCCACTGTATTTCTCAATGCCGTTTTTGTAGCCTTCTTTATCAACTTCTGTTTTTTCAGATACTTTGCCTTCAACGCTCGCAAAATAGCCATCTTCAGTAGTGTGGCCTATTTTAATCCTGTCAGCGTTGGTGCCGCTTTCTGGTTTAAATTCATGACGATAATCCAGTGTAACCGCACCTGAAGAAACTGAAACTAATAATGTAGCTAAAGCACTAAGTTTAAAGAGACATTTCATTTAGTCTTTCCCTGTTGTGAATTAAAAAATCAGTCATCGGACTGGTGACGATGCTAATTAATTTTGCTTTCAGAAAGAGATAGTTTGATCAAGAAAATGAAATCATGTTTCAATTGTTTTGTTCGTTATTAAATAAAATAATTATTGATTTTTTCTACAGCATTGGAGTTGCTCAAGAGTTGTGGTGTTAATAAACCGTAAATATATCGTCATGGGAATATAACCAAAATGATGTAGCACGGAAAAGAAGGACAATGTTGAAGGTGGGAATCAATTGATTTGAGTTGAGAAAGGGAAAAAGAGAGGGCGTGAAATATTTATTAGATTGTGTTTACCTAAAATAGGTAAGAGCGGGAAGATTCTACCCCCGCTTTTATTGGTGGATGACAAGCCCTTCTTAACACTCACCGATTTGCCATATCCTGCCTGCGGCCTTTAGCCAGATTACGTGTCAGGTTTTTCATACCGTGGTAATTGGGTTATCTCATAAGTGCTTGTGCTTTGTATGGTGCAGCGATCTGGATTCGGGTTCCCCGAATAAAACAAGTAGTACTGCTGCTTTTCAGGGAAGAAAACCAGGTCATCTCCATTCTGAAAACTGGTGACACGAAAAGGAACGTCATTCCTTGTTTTGGTTTTCTTCACGCCTGAAGCAACCAGAAAGTGATCATCCCACTTCATTGTCGAAAGGTTATGGCTAAACCGTGATATGACAACATTTTCGCGCATTGGGCATGACAGTTTGGTCGCAGTGGCGGCAAAGGCGGATGATTGAATGAAGCCTAAAAGGCTAATGAAGAGAATGAGTTTCATAAAACACCTCATTTTGTAATGTATTGTAATGCAAGGGTAACATGTCTTACCAAAGAACTTAACCTTGGGTGATTGTTGGTTAAAGTTTATACAAAATCGCGAATTTTCATTTATGGCTGGTTGTTTTAAAAACAATAAGTTGAATTTTTAAGCGAACGATTCGCAGGGAATTGCATAGCTGATCGGCTTTGTGTAGAGTGTTCTCCACGCCGACTTAGCTCAGTAGGTAGAGCAACTGACTTGTAATCAGTAGGTCACCAGTTCGATTCCGGTAGTCGGCACCATATTTAAAAAAACCACCTTTCAGGTGGTTTTTTTTCGTCTGTGCCTTAGCCAATGTGAAGTGATTGAGAGGAAGCTTAACGGCAAACACTTCCTCAATGACTCTGGGGTTAGATCCACCCCTGATGGCTTGCAAACCAAACTACAATTGCCACCACAATTAATATCACCGTTGTTTTTCTCATGCTTTCTCGACCTGTTTAAAAGATTTTGGGCATAGTATTGCGTAGCTCAGAACAGGAGAAAACTCGTGAAAATCCTCGTTTCAGCAATACCTCGGATGATATTTACTCTTCAGAAACCAGCCAAAAATCTGCTTCGTCGAACATTTCTTCAACCAGACGGTTAATTTTCTCTTTTTCATTCTTGGTGCAATCACTGTTTACTGCATTAGCTTGCATTGGTTTCACCCTGACTTGCGCATCAGGGAAGAGGCCGTGAACTCGCCTTGTTAATTCTGCAAGAATCTTTTCATTTGCACCGGGAAGTCCCGCCACATTTCGTTTGTCGTAAACCAATTCAACGAACATTAATACTACCCTCTTAAAGCTGTGTTTTTGTACAGTAATAAATCTCTGCATTCAAGGCAAGTGGAGTTACCCAAAAAAGAAACTCAATAAAAAAATTGCGCTGCCTATTCCACTTTACTGGCATCAGGTGGGGTGTCAGCCTTACGTGCTTTCGCCTGTTCCATTATGAGTTGGTAGGCTACGTAATACTTGAAGATGTTGCTTACATATTGAACAGTTTCATTGCCGATACGTAGTTGTGCAATACGTTCGACATTGTTAAACCAGATATTAGGGTCAAGTCCTTTGGTTGCTGCCTCTTTGCGTAGACGGGCTATTTTGGCTGGGCCAGCATTATAAGAGGCGAAAGTGAAAAGTAATTTATTTAGATCGGTCATTTTCTCATCAGCAAAATAACGATCACGCATAAAACGGATATATTTTACCCCTGCATTAATATTAGGGTCGATCAACCTAATATCGCCGACTTTTAACTCTTTGCCGGTTGTTGGCAGTACCTGCATCACTCCAATTGCGCCACTTTTGCTACGAACTGTTTGGTCAAGGCGTGACTCTTGATACCCTTGTGCGGCCATCATCAGCCAGTCGACATTGTATTGCTCGCCGTATTTGCGGAAAATTTCTGTAACCTGATGAAACTTCTCTAATTCAGCTTGTGAACGTGCATCTTTTACCCATTTGGTGTTGCGCAAATATTTATAAACCTGCTGATTACCAAAAGAAGTGCCAATTTTATGCGCGGCAGTAAATTCATCGAGCTGTGCTTTCAGAAGAGGGGAGTTCTTACGCATTGCCAATGCGATAGAGCTATCATCACGGAGTGTAATATTTTCATAAACGACCAGGTTTGGATAAATCTGTGTCCACAATATGGCCAGGTAACGATCGACTACGGTGTAATCGGCAAGATTGGCATTCACCATCTCCAGAATGTCTTCCGGCTCGAAATTACCAGGGGCTTTGATAACGACTACGGGTGGCAGTTTTTTCTCGGCCAGGCTCTTATTCAGCGTTTCAATGCTGGAGACATAACTCGTCGACGGATTGACAAACACGGATTGCCCCGAAAGCGAATCGGCATTTTTGAGCTCGGGTGCCTTATTACTCGCAATGACCAACTCAGGGACATTGGTTACTAACGGCGTACTGAAATCGACCAGTTTTTCGCGTTCAGGAGTGATCGTCAAGTTAGCAGCGATGACATCGCCACGTCCGGCGATAAGCTGAGGAATAAGTTGGTCCCGTGCTGTTGGTATAAAAACAAGATGTGTTTTTTGTGAAGGTTTAAGACCTTTATTGATTTGTTTATCAAACTGTTGCATCAACTCCAACATGATGCCCCGCTGAGTCCCATTGTTATCAATAAAGTAAAAAGTTTTACTATAAGGAATCAAAACGCGAATGATGCGCCGCTGTTTCATCACATCATAGTCACCAAAAACCGTATTGATTTGAGTATCAAACTTCAAAGGCTGGTCATCGGTGGCTGCATGCGTCATCGGCAAAAATGAGGAAAGTAAGAGTAACACCCACATTAAGCGCACCATGGTGACATCACCTAAAAATTCTGGTTGCGTACCGTTTAACTATAGCTCGCGCGATGATGTTTTGATTGAAAAATACTCCATATGCAGCGTTACAGAAATGGGTACGGAAGGGGGTTTATGTTAATGAGAAAATTATTATTTGAAAATAATTCTTGCTTCCAGAACGCTGCCGTGCGTTAATGCGTCATCGGTTTGGAAGACAGACCTTATGAAAGCAGTTTTAGTAAAGCAGTCCTCAGTTCAAGCGCTATCAAGTCATCAGATACCCTTCTTCGTGAGTCTCCTCCTAAGTGCCTAAATAAGAAACGTTCTGCAATACAGACCACGTTCGCCATATAAAATGGCTATAAAATATTGAGGAAGTATCTATGTCTAAAATGACTGGTTTAGTAAAATGGTTCAACCCAGAAAAAGGTTTTGGTTTCATCACTCCTGACAATGGTAGCAAAGATGTGTTCGTTCACTTCTCTGCCATTCAGAGCAATGATTTCAAAACTCTGGACGAAGGTCAGAAAGTTGAGTTCTCTGTTGAGAACGGCGCTAAAGGTCCATCAGCAACTAACGTTGTTGCTCTGTAAGACTGCTAACGCATAACTGCGACTGACGCATGCGAAGACGGTGAATAACCCGAGCCGGAAGTCAAAGTGAATAAACCCGCCATGTGCGGGTTTTTTGTTATCTAAAATCCACTAAACCCCGCTTTTTTCCTTATTATTAATCACATAATATTAATAAGGTTATCGCTGTTCTTTACATTAATTAACGATATACCTTCAGTTGGTTTACGCTGAGTAGACTATGCTTGTAGCGGAATATACTTTTTTATATGTATATAACATTAATAACTGGAGTTTTTTTATGGGCTTTTGGCGTATTGTTTTTACGATTATTTTACCACCGCTTGGTGTATTGCTGGCTAAAGGATTCGGTTGGGCATTTATTCTGAATATTGTACTGACACTGTTGGGCTATATTCCTGGATTAATCCACGCGTTTTGGGTGCAAACCCGCGATTAATAAAATAAAACCTATTCATTGTTTAAAAGCTGGCGGGGCGGGTGACAACATGAGTCGCTCGCCAGAGGTGCCCGGCTGGATTTATCTGCCCTCTGTTTACTTTTACACCTAAGAATGTTCTGATATAGCCAATTATTTGATGAGCTACAGAGTCGTTTTATGTTTCAGTTAAAGCCGGGAATGCTGGCAATGATTATTGGTTCCCGTACTGCCGCAGGGCGTGTGAACATCGGTAAATCAGTCGAGCTTTTTGGCCTGTGCGAGCCTGGCGAAAGTTTTGTTAATCCGGTTACTGGTGTGGTAACGCAACTTCCTCATGATGCAAATCATCCGCTATGGTTGGTGACGGGTAATGTGGTGGCGTTCGATGGGCGCGAAGGTTATACCTTTGTTCGGGCAGAATATCTGATGCCACTCGACAAGACATTATTGCCAGAGAGCGAACAACAGCAGGTTGTGCAGTGATCGACTGTTGGGCTTCATTCGCGATAGCTATCTTCTTCATGCGTTAACTCTCCGTCTAAAGCCTCAATGCGGGCAATTAACGCAGGAAGCTCACCTTCAGCGTAAACCTCGATACCATTTTGTCGTAGTAATGCCGCAGCCACTCCCATTCCAGGCTGTGTGACTCCCTGAAAAGTTCCGTCGTAAATCTTCGTACTGCCGCAAGTTGGGCTGCCATCGGTCATTAATGCCAGGCGACATCCAGAGTCTTGAGCCGTTTTTAATGCCAGGAAAGCTGCCAATAGATATGCCTGACTCACATCTGAACCATCACTTTCCTGAATTTTTGCATCGCCATTAAGCGCAGCAGGGCCACTACCACCCACTAGTTCAGCAGGCAAACGCGGCGTCGTGAGGTCTGCGGCCAATTCAGGGCAATGGACGATGAGCCGTTGTTCTTGTTGCCAGCGTGCTAACACACTATTTATGAGAGGTTTATCCTGCCCGTTATAGCGAACTTTAAAGCCCATCAGGCAAGCACTAATCAGTATTTTTGTTTTCATTTCGCCACGTAAAGTCGGGTGAGAAAAGTACGGTACACTACTGTGATGGTGCTGCGCCACCCTGCTAATTTTGGGCGTTGCAAGGCAAAAGGTAGTGGCATACTCTATTATTCCTTATGTAGTAGCTGCTGTTAAACATAAGGATAATCAAATAAATGCCTCCATTACCTTTGAAAGAAACGCTGCGTGTTGCGCTGGTGGGTGATTACAACCCTGCGGTGATCGCACACAAGGCAATTCCTCTGGCTTTAGATAATGCAGCTGAATACCTTGACGTAACTGTTGACTATGACTGGCTGCCTACACCTGAAGTAACAAGTCCGGAGGATCTGGTGGGGTATGACGCCATCTGGTGTGTTCCTGCTAGCCCCTATCAAAATGAAGACGGTGCCTTTCTGGCAATCCGTTACGCTCGTGAGAACCAAATTCCGTTTCTTGGCACATGCGGTGGCTTCCAGCACGCCGTTATTGAATATGCGCGCAATGTCCTGGATTTGGGAGATGCGGGTCATGCAGAAACGAGTCAACAGGGAAGCCTGGTCATTGGGCCATTGAGTTGCTCACTGGTGGAGAAATCCGATGCTATTGAGCTAAAACCTGGGTCACTGATCGCTGAGGCCTATGGGCGTTCGATAATTGAAGAAGGCTACCATTGCAATTACGGTATTGCCGACTTTTTTGCCGGGCAACTGGAGACATCTCAATTGCAGCCAACCGGGTGGGATAATCAAGGTGAAATCCGCGTAGTTGAGCTTCGTGGACATCCTTTTTTTGTCGGAACACTTTTCCAGCACGAACGTAATGCATTGAAGGATAAACCTGCGCCGCTAGTTGAAGCGTTGCTAAAAGCGGCGCAGCGTTAATCAGGAAGGGTGGCCAGGTTGTGCTGGGCTGATGATCTGTGCATCACGCCCGGCAAAACCACCAAATACCGCCATCACGCACGCCAACACTGCGCACCCAAGCAGTGGCAAGCTCCACTGGCCATAGAGATCGTGTACTTTCCCCATCATCGGCGGCCCGAAAGCCGCTAATAAATATCCCATACATTGCGCCATACCAGACAATGCGGCGGCCTGATGCGCACTATTTGCCCGCAAGCCGATAAACGTCAGGCCAAGAATCATCGTCGCACCAGAGCCAAAGCCAAATATCACGACCCAAACACTGGCGAAGTCTGGAATTAACAGTAAACCAACTGCGCTCAGTCCACACAACAAGGCCATGAGGATGGCGATGCCGCGATGGTCTTTCATTCGGCCTAAAATCATGCCGATAAATAAACCGGGGGCGGCGGTGGCTAATTGCATCAGGCCATGCAACGAACCCGCTTGCGCTTCACTATAACCGTGACTTATCAGTATTGAAGGCAGCCAGCCAATCACCACATAATAAATGAGCGAGTTGATCCCCAAAAACAGAGTCACTTGCCAGGCAAGCGCAGATTTCCAGATCCCCCGGTTATGTAAGGCATTACTGTTGCTTAAGGTCGATATGTTGTGATTCGACAACTGCGGCAGCCAAACTAGCAATGCCACCACGGGGAAAACCATCAGCGCCATCAGTGCGCCAGGCCAGCCGTAACCGTGTTGCGCGATGGGAACCACCATCATTGAGCCGATAGCTGCAGCAACGCCCATGGTCAGTGAATACGCACCAGTGAGTCGCGCCACTTGCCCTGGGAAATCGCGCTTAATCAATCCAGGCAAAAGCACATTCCCCATGGCGATCCCACAGCCAATAATCGCGGTGCCACTATAGAGCAGCATCGTGTTTCCCATCGAACGTACAGCAATTCCTACACAGATAACCAGCATAGCTGCAAACAAGCTACGTTCGATACCGAACCGGCGTGCAATCCCTGCCGCCAGTGGAGAAACAATCGCAAAGGCTAAAAGTGGCAGGGTGGTAAGCACGCCCGTTTGTGCAGTTGTGAGGCTGAAGGATGCGCGAATCATATCCAGCAATGGCGCCGCGCCGGTAAACGTCACGCGCAGCGTGGTGGCTATCATTAAAATGCCGAGCAACAGCAGACCGTTTTTTTTCACATTTGAAGTTGAAATTGAAGACATACACATACCTCGTAAGACGATGCGCACAAGATACATGTTTTGGGAATGGAAGAAATCAACGTAAAATGCCAGCTTATCCCTAAAATCGGACAATATTATGGAGCGTGGCTTAGCCCTGGAAGGATTCGACCCTGATAGCAATCGACATCCTGCTCAGGCGTTTAGCATCCTGGTTTCTGAAAGTGAGAACGAAATTGCCTTCCATCAGCATCGCAAAGGCCAACTGATTCTGGCTTTGCATGGCGGGATTACTTGTGAAGTTGAACAGGCGAGGTGGATGGTTCCCACACAGCATGCAGTCTGGATCCCCGGTGAAATGCCACACAGTAATCGCGCGACCGCGAACGCCAGACTTTGTTTTCTGTTTATCGAACCCGATGTTGTGGAGATGCCATCACAATGCTGCACGTTGCGAATTACTCCGCTAGTGCGTGAATTGATCCTGCATCTGACACAGCAAAATGAACGCAATTTAGCGCAACCGGAGACACACCGGCTGGTTCAGGTATTGTTTGATGAATTGCCGCGCCAGGCTGTAGAGCAATTGCATTTGCCGATGTCGGGGCATCCTAAAATTCGCTTTATTGCTGAACGAATGGCTGCGGATCCACAGCAACGTCAGACGCTGGAGCAATGGGCTTCACAACTGGCGATGAGCGAGCGCAACCTTGCCCGGCTGGTGGTGAAAGAAACGGGGCTCAGTTTTCGCCGTTGGCGGCAACAGTTACAACTGATTGTCGCGCTGCAGCTATTAATTGGTGGTGCTTCGGTGCAAAAGGTGGCCAGCGAACTCGGCTATGACTCGACCAATGCGTTTATTACGATGTTCAAAAAAGCGCTCGGTAATACACCAGGGCGCTATCTTGCCTCGCTAGAACCACAGTAGCTGATTCACTGTTTACCAATGACGAGCGACACAAGCCCTGCGGCAATCAGCGGGCCGACGGGCACTCCGCGGAATAATGCGACACCTAAAACCGTTCCTACCAGCAAACCGGCGACTAAACTCGGCTGGCTGCTCATTAAGGTCACACCACGACCGCCGAGCCATGAGACGAACACGCCGACTGCGATCGCAACCAGTGATTTCCAGTTGGTAAACGAGTGCAACAGTGTACTTGCAGGTAAAGTACCGCTAGCAATCGGAGCCATAACGCCAATGGTCAGAATAATAATCCCCACGGTCAGCCCCTGCTTTTCAATCCACGGGAAAAACTGACTCAGTGGGGTAACTCGGACAATAATGAGCACCAGAATGGATACCGCAACGGTGGTGTTATGGCTGACAAAACCCAGTCCGGCAAGCGCCAACAGGATTAATAGCGTAGAGTCGAAGATCATAGCTGTTCCTTGCGAAATATAAAGAGAAGGCTGTTTTTATTGTTATTAATAACTTTACGCGCAGGTGTGCTGTGACGTCAGCCTTTTTAAGTCGATACAGAGGATTTTGTGCAATTGCATGATAAAAATTAAGATTTTGCAATTAAGCGGGAGGGATTAAAAAGTCAGCCAGAATAAAACTGGCTGACTTGTGGTGTTAGCTGAAACTATTACTCGCCTGCTTATGGAACAGCTCACGGAATACCGGATAAATATCATCCTGATCGCGAATATGCTGCATGGCGAAGTTATCAAACGTTGACTGTAAGTCTTCGTATTCGCGCCACAGAGTCTGGTGGGCGCGGCGGGTGATTTCAATGTAGCTGTAATAACGCACCATCGGCAGTAATTTCTTCGCCAGTAATTCATGACACAACGGCGAATCGTCTGCCCAGTTATCACCATCTGAAGCCTGTGCAGCATAGATATTCCACAATGCCGGGTCGTAGCGCTCTTTCACCACTTCATCCATCAATTTCAGGGCGCTTGAAACAATCGTGCCACCGGTTTCCTGTGAGTAAAAGAACTCGTGCTCATCGACTTCCTTGGCCTGGGTGTGGTGGCGGATATAAACCACATCCACGTTTTTATACGTCCGACTCAGGAACAAATAGAGCAGAATATAAAAGCGTTTAGCCATATCTTTGGTGGCCTGGTCCATCGAACCGGAGACATCCATTAAGCAGAACATAACTGCCTGGCTTGAAGGCTCAGGGCGTTTTTCATAATTTTTGTAGCGTAAATCGAAGGTATCGATAAACGGTACGCGGGCAATTTTCTCGCGCAGTTCAGCAATCTCTTTGCGCAAGCGTTCTTCTTCAAGCAACTGCGCAGGTTCGCTGTTGCTTACCGTTTCAAGACAGTCTTCTAACTCATGTAACTGGCGACGTTTACCCGCAGTCATCGCGGTGCGGCGGGCCAGCGAGTTTTGTAACGAACGAACCACGCTGATATTGGCGGGTACGCCATTCGATGTGTAACCCGCTCGATGGGATTTAAACTCAGTAATTTGGCGATGCTGATTCTTCTTCAGATTCGGCAAGGCTAAATCTTCAAACAATAAGTCGAGATATTCGTCTTTCGAAATTTGAAAGACGAACTCATCCTGGCCTTCACCATCCTGGCTTGCCTGGCCTTGACCCGCACCGCCCCCTCCGCCACCCCCTTGCGGGCGTTCAATGCGGTCATTTTGCACGAAGTGATCGTTGCCCGGATGAACACGATGGCGCAGACCGCCACGACCCTGATGAAACATCGGTTCGCTGATATCTTCACTTGGGATCGAGACCGATTCGCCGCTATCCACGTCGGTGACCGAACGCTTGTTGATGGCCTCGGAAATCGACTGTTTAATCTGTGCCTTATATCGGCGCAAAAAGCGCTGGCGGTTAACCGCACTTTTATTTTTGCCGTTCAGTCGCCTGTCAATAAAATAGGCCATAGTTCCCCCAAACTTCTTTGCCAACTGCGCAGGGGGGCCACACTGTGTGGCCCCATCTTTGACTCAGCCGTTATGAAGATTTACGTACCCGCAGATACCATTCGCACAGCAGGCGAACTTGTTTGCGCGTATAGCCTTTCTCCATCATACGATCGACAAAGTCATCGTGTTTTTTCTGCTCGTCGGTAGAGGTTTTGGCATTGAACGAAATAACCGGCAGCAATTCCTCGGTGTTCGAGAACATTTTCTTCTCGATAACCGTGCGCAGCTTCTCGTAGCTCGTCCAGTTAGGATTACGACCATTGTTATGGGCGCGGGCACGCAGTACAAAGTTGACGATTTCATTACGGAAATCTTTCGGATTGCTGATGCCAGCAGGTTTTTCAATTTTTTCCAGCTCCGCATTCAGGGATTCACGGTCAAACAGCTGGCCGGTATCCGGGTCGCGGTATTCCTGATCCTGAATCCAGAAGTCAGCGTAGGTAACATAACGGTCGAAAATGTTTTGCCCGTACTCTGAGTAAGATTCGAGATACGCGGTCTGAATCTCTTTACCGATAAATTCAGCGTATTTCGGGATCAGGTAGCCTTTCAGATGCTCAAGGTATTTCTCGGCCATCTCCTGCGGGAACTGCTCTCGTTCGATCTGCTGCTCCAGCACATAGAACAAATGCACCGGGTTTGCTGCCACTTCAACGTGGTCAAAGTTGAACACGCGAGAGAGGATTTTGAATGCAAAACGTGTAGACAGCCCGTTCATGCCTTCGTCCACACCGGCGTAATCGCGGTACTCCTGGTACGATTTCGCTTTTGGATCGGTGTCTTTCAAACTTTCACCATCGTACACCCGCATTTTGGAGTACATGCTTGAGTTTTCTGGCTCTTTCAAACGCGAAAGGATCGAGAAGCGCGCCAGCGTTTCCAGGGTACCCGGGGCGCATGGTGCATGTAACAATTCACTGTGCGTGAGCAGTTTTTCGTAGATTTTTATCTCTTCGGAAATCCGCAGGCAATAAGGCACTTTGACAATGTAAACACGGTCAAGGAAGGCCTCGTTATTTTTGTTGTTACGGAACGTCACCCACTCAGATTCGTTGGAGTGCGCAAGAATAATACCGTTAAACGGCAGGGCAGAGATGCCTTCGGTCCCGTTATAGTTGCCTTCCTGGGTTGCGGTCAGCAACGGGTGGAGCACTTTAATCGGTGCTTTGAACATCTCGACAAATTCCATGATGCCCTGGTTTGCACGGCACAGTGCACCAGAATAGCCATAAGCATCAGGATCGTTTTGCGCGTGGTTTTCCAGTTTACGAATATCCACTTTACCGACCAGCGCTGAGATATCCTGGTTGTTCTCATCACCCGGTTCAGTTTTGGCAATCGCAATCTGCGCCAGAATCGATGGCCAGACTTTCACTACACGGAATTTTGTGATGTCGCCGCCAAACTCATGCAGACGTTTTGCCGCCCACGGCGACATAATAGTGCCCAGATAGCGGGTAGGGACGCCGTACTCTTTTTCAAGAATAGAAGCATCTTCTTGTGGATTAAACAGGCACAGCGGGTGGTCATTCACCGGGCTGCGTTCGCCATTAGCACTCAGCGTGTAAATTGGCACGCGCTGCATTAACGCTTTCAGGCGTTCAGCGAGTGATGATTTACCACCACCCACAGGCCCCAATAAATAGAGAATCTGTTTCTTCTCTTCCAGTCCCTGGGCTGCGTGTTTCAGGTAGGCAACAATTTGTTCAATGGCTTCTTCCATGCCATAGAACTCTTCAAACGCCGGATAACGGGAAATTACCCGATTCGAAAAGAGACGGGACAGCCGGGGCTCTGTGGCAGTATCCACCATCACTGGCTCACCAATGGCCATCAATAGCCGTTCTGCCGCATTGGCATAGGCACTGCGATCTTGCTTACAGATTGCAAGAAACTCCTGCAGTGTGAACTCTTCGTCCTTGGCAGCTTCATAACGCTGGCGATAGTGATCGAATATATTCATGGTATGCCGTCCTTTCGTATTTAGCACAGGTTAGAGAGCCGTTCGTATGAGTAATGGAGGCTCCCGGAAGACGTCTCCTGAATCTCGAGCAACCCTTATGCCAACTTCTCTTACCCGTCAATATTCAAGTTGTAAGCGCGTTTACTGCAACTCGAATGTTTCAGGGTAGCGTGGCATTTTCATTGCCGCGTTCAGCGTATTTCATCTTCCTAAAATAAAGCGTAGATGGCATTTGCAAAACTTGCATACGGCCACAAGCCAATTTCAATGACATATCAATAACTCATCCAAATAATTCTCCTTTTGTTGTAAAGGGAAGTGGTTGGTATCACATGTGATTCATAAAACTGAAAAGAAGATGAAACCTGTTTGCGAGATGTTGTTCAGTTGCTCTGATGTATCAAATTGGTAAAAAATTTGGGGTGAGAAAGCAAGGGGGTTACACTCTAATTGCTAATTATTTGATTAAAGGACTTAAAGGATTGTGAGCAAATTCAAAATTATTACATTGGGTGTACTCATTGCATCAACTTTTCCTGCGGCGCAAGCAGCAGATGGCCCCTGGTCTGTAGGGGCGGCAGCTCTGGTAACGCCTAACATGTACAAAGGCGATCAAGACCGTTTGTATCCGATCCCAATGGTGGGTTATGAGGGGGAGAGTTTCTACCTGCGTGGCTTAACCGCAGGTTACTACTTGTGGAATGACCAGGCTGACAAGCTTTCCATCATTACCTACTATTCGCCGATCTTCTTCCGAGCGAAAGACAGCGACTCTAAAAGCATGCGCCAGTTGGATAATCGCAAAGCGACTCTGATGGCCGGGCTTTCTTATGTACATAACACGCAATATGGGTTCTTGCGCACTGTGCTGGCGGGTGACACGTTGGGCAATAGCAACGGCGTAAACTGGGATACCGCCTGGTTGTATCGCTACAACAGCGACAGATTGACGTTTACGCCGGGTATCGGGATAACCTTGAGCAGCGAAAACCAGAATGAATATTACTATGGCATCACTAAGAGTGAGTCGCAGCGCAGCGGTTTAGATTCCTATGACCCGGATAGCAGCTGGGCACCGTACGTTGAACTGTCTGTAAACTATAGGCTGACAGATAGCTGGAACGTCTTCGGTATGGGTCGCTACGTGCACCTGGCTAATGAAGTCACTGATAGCCCGATGATTGATAAAGAGTGGACGGGAATTTTGATGACAGGCATTACGTATAGTTTTTAGTCGCGCACTAACGCAGTGCAATTTATGCACTTATTCGGGGCGCTTGCGCCCCGTTTGCATTATGGTGGTGCAACGAGTTAAGGGGGATGTGATGGCAAAACAAATAATCTTTTCTGGAACACAACCGTTACCGGCAATTGGGCAAGGCACCTGGTATATGGGGGAAAAGTCTGCGCAATATGTCGAAGAGGTGAATGCACTAAGAGCGGGCATCGATCTCGGCCTGACTCTCATCGACACGGCAGAAATGTATGCCAATGGTGGGGCAGAAAAAGTTGTGGGTGAAGCTATTAGCGGCAGGCGTGATGAGGTTTACCTCGTTTCGAAAGTCTACCCCTGGAATGCCGCCGGGCCGAGCGCTATTCAGGCCTGCGAGCAGAGCCTGAAACGGCTAAAAACGGATTATCTCGATCTTTATTTGCTGCACTGGCGCGGGGATATTGCACTGGAAGATACGGTCAGCGTTATGCAGCAACTGGTGCAACAGGGCAAAATTCGTCGTTGGGGTGTTTCAAACCTCGACTATGCAGATATGCAGGAGTTGTGGCGTGTTACGGGGGGGCGCGAATGTGCCACCAATCAGGTGCTTTATCATCTTGCCTCACGTGGCATTGAGCATGATTTACTTCCCTGGTGCCAGCAGCAAAAAATGCCGGTGATGGCTTATTGCCCGTTAGCACAAGCAGGCCGTTTGCGTAGTGGGTTGATGAACCATCCTGTGCTTAATGATCTTGCACAGCAAAAAGGGGTGACGGTTGCGCAGTTACTGCTGGCGTGGGTCATTCATCATGAAGGCGTGGTCGCAATTCCAAAAGCAGGCTGTGTGGCGCATGTCAAAGAAAATGCCCTGGCGCTTGAGATTACATTGAAGCAGGAAGAAATCACTTTGATGGAAAAGGCGTTCCCGGCACCGGGCCGCAAAACGCCTTTAGATATGGTTTAAGCTTTTTTCGCGACGCTCAGTGTCGCCGCTAAGCGTGCAGGTTTATCTGCAGTTGCTTTCTGCGGTGCGCTTGCGCAGGCCGTTTCGACACAAACGAAAGTCTTGTAACCATCGTCTGGCATATCTGCCATAGAAGCAGACAATGCCGGGCCAGGGTTCCAGCCAACCACGTTAACGTGATGGTGATGTACAACATTGATAGTGCGGTTCAGGCTTGCATCATGGATAACGCTGCACTCTTCTGGTTCCAGATACACACGGTCAGTACGGTCCGGGAAGGTCTGCACGCCGTCAGTTAACTGGCCTTCAGAAGCATTAAGCACTTTATCGATATATTTTTTACCCAGCCCGCTCACTTTCACATCAGCAATATCGCCAACATTAAAGTAAGTGTGTAGTGCGGAGTTAACCTCGAATTCGCCGTGCGCTTCCAGTTCCATCTCACAGGTTTTACCGAGTTTGTAACGTGCATACAGGGTGAAATCGTGTGGCCAGAATTTACGAGTTGCATCGCTGCTTTGTAATTCGAAAGTCAGAGAAACGCCGCTTTCATCTTCGTTATGAGCGCTCAAAGCCCATGGCAAGTTACGGGCGAAACCGTGCGCGGGTAAGTCTGATTGCGCGGCAGGGCCAAACCATGGCCAGCAGATTGGCACACCACCACGAATGGCTTTACCGTCCTGGAATGGGGTGTTGTCGCTCAGCCAAAGCACTTCTTCTTCACCAGCAGGTTTCCATGACAGCAGGTGCGCGCCTTGCAATGTCACAGAACCGCGAGCTTGTGGATGGTCAACAACGATAACTTCCAGCTCGTCAATTTGGCGGCGAGACACAGAAGAGGTGATTTGTTCAATAACCGGAAGGGCAAAAATTTTATTAATCATTTGTTCAACCTATCGATCAAAGGCGAAAAAAAAGGGCGACCACAGTCGCCCTTCAGGATTAATCACTCATCTCAACTTATTTGGAGATGTGAGCAATCAGATCCAGTACTTTGTGAGAGTAGCCAGTTTCGTTGTCGTACCAGGAAACCAGTTTCACAAATTTGTCGTTCAGTGCGATACCAGCTTTAGCATCGAACACGGAAGTGCAGATTTCGCCGTTGAAATCAGTAGAAACAACGTCGTCTTCGGTGTAACCCAGAACGCCTTTCATTGCGCCTTCAGAAGCCGCTTTCATTGCTTTCTTGATTTCTTCGTAGGTAGCCGCTTTTTCCAGACGAACGGTCAGGTCAACAACAGACACGTTTGGAGTTGGAACACGGAACGCCATACCAGTGATTTTACCGTTCAGCTCTGGCAGTACAACGCCTACAGCTTTAGCAGCACCGGTAGAAGAAGGGATGATGTTCTGAGCTGCGCCACGACCGCCGCGCCAGTCTTTATGAGACGGGCCATCAACAGTTTTCTGAGTAGCAGTAGTTGCGTGAACAGTGGTCATCAGGCCTTCAACGATACCGAAGTTGTCGTTGATAACTTTAGCCAGTGGAGCCAGGCAGTTAGTGGTGCAAGATGCGTTAGAAACGATATCCTGGCCAGCATATTTTTCGAAGTTAGCACCACGAACGAACATAGGAGTGCTGTCTTTAGAAGGACCAGTCAGAACAACCTTTTTCGCGCCAGCAGTGATGTGCTTACGAGCGGTTTCGTCAGTCAGGAACAGACCAGTTGCTTCAGCAACTACATCAACGTTGACTTCGTTCCACTTCAGGTTAGCCGGGTCACGTTCTGCGGTAACACGGATAGTTTTGCCGTTAACAACCAGGTGGCCGTCTTTGACTTCTACAGTGCCGTTGAAACGACCGTGAGTTGAGTCGTACTTCAGCATGTAAGCCATGTATTCAGCGTCTAACAGGTCGTTGATTGCAACGATCTCGATGTCAGAACGTTCCTGAGCAGCACGGAAAACAATACGGCCGATACGGCCAAAACCGTTGATACCTACTTTGATAGTCATATATTCCACCAGCTATTTGTTAGTGAATAAAAGTTGCCTGTAAAATTACAAAAACCTTACTCAGCGTCAAGCGGAATCGTGTCAATCATTGCGACAAATCAATCCTATGGACATCATTTGAACGACTGAACCGCCTCGCGCTCCCCTTTTGGCTCTATATCCAAATGGGGATGATACAAGGAATTTTAAAGATCAATTCCAACAAGAATGTGACACCGATCACAAATGGCGCTGAGCCAGAAATTCAGGGCTAAGTTTAGAACAAAAAACCGCACGGTGTTGTTAATTTTTTGTTAGAATCATGCTGTTATCAGTTACAGTACCCACTGCCCGAGATGTACGCATATGGCTAACCAATTACCTCCTGATTTATCGAAAAAAAACCTTTCTGAGATGCAGTTGTATGTCACCCAGAAGCATGGCACTGAGCCACCGTTTTCCGGTCGTCTGCTGCATAACAAGCGGGAAGGTGTCTATCACTGTCTGGTCTGCGACGCACCGTTGTTTATGTCAGAGTCCAAGTATGACTCAGGCTGCGGCTGGCCTAGCTTCTATGAGCCGGTGAGTGACAACGCAATCCGTTATATCAAGGACTTTTCACACGGCATGGAACGGGTAGAAATCCGTTGTAACAATTGCGAAGCCCATTTAGGTCATGTCTTCCCGGATGGCCCTCAGCCAACGGGTGAGCGATACTGCGTAAATTCAGCTTCGTTGAACTTCACCGATGATAAAAACGGTGAGCAAATCGAAGGCTGAAAAATCGATTCAGCAAATTATTCCACAGGAACTTGCCGCATGATGAACCTGGATGAAATGTTAGAAGCAATGACACCGGAAGTTTATCAACGTCTGGTGACCGCCGTTGAGCTGGGGAAATGGCCTGACGGTGTGGCACTGACACCCGACCAAAAAGAGAACAGTTTGCAATTAGTGATGATGTGGCAGACGCGTCATAACACTGACCCGCAACATATGACCATCGGCACCGATGGCAATATCGTGATGAAGAGTAAGCAGCAACTGAAAGCCGAGTTTGGTATCGAACCCGCGCCGATTTTGACCGTGAAGCTGTAACGAGTTGTTTTTTCTCCCTCTCACTGACCCTCTCCCAATGGGAGAGGGGACAGATCGAGTAGGGTGGGTAAGCTTGCGTCACCCACCGAATAACGACGTTAATGCTCCGTTTTAATCCCTAAATCTTTGGCTAACTCTTTTGCCAGGCGGTTGTTGTCATCCGCGCCATACTCCCAGAACATCGCGCCACCTAAGCCTTTCGCTTTGATGTACTCTGCTTTGATTGCCACAGAACGTGGGTTCTCATAAGAGATGGCGAACAACGGCTTCCCTTCGGCTGGCTTGACGGTCAAGTAGGGGACATGCGCGTCATCATCCCAGTTTTCAGTGAAGCGCTTTTGCGGGTCGTTAAGCATTTTGCTAACAATATCGTTATATTTCATGTAACTGTCTTTAGTCAGGTCAACGCCTAAGGACATAAACAGCGCTTTCTCGCTATCGCCGAAATAGGGTTGAGTGACCGGGTTTTTAGCCGCGTCTGGTTTATCCCAGTCAATACCTGGCTCAGTGGCGCGTTTAGGAATGCGGCCATAGAAACCGATGCCGAGGTTCATCTGCGCGGGTTTTAAGCCAGCTTTAATATAATTATCGACCACGAAATTCACGTTATATTTGTCAGCAGCCGCCACGGTTGGCCAGGTTTTCGAATCATACAGATTGGCGTTGAAGTACTGAGTGCCATACGCCATGTCGTAAGTCATCAGGTTGATGTAATCCAGCGCAGGCGCAATGGCTTTCACATCCACCCATTCGGTTGGGCTTTTCACGTTCGCGCCGACAGCAATTGTCAGCAGTTTCTCTTTGCCAAGTGCTGCACGCAGTTCATTTAGCAATGCGGTGAAATTAGCGCGATCTTCTGGAAGGCTTGCCACCAGCCCCCACGCGCCATTCACCGGATACTCCCAGTCCAGATCGATACCATCCAGACCGTAACGCTTGATCACATCCTGTACCGAACGGATAAAAACGGTGCGATTTTCAGGTGTAGCCGCCGCCCCAGAGAAACCACGCGCGCCCCAGCCGCCGACTGAAAGCAGGACTTTCAGTTGTGGATTCTGTTTACGCAGCGCAGGGATTTTCTCAAGGTCAGACATCACTTTTGGTGAAAGCCAGATTTGGTGAAGTTTAGAGGCGTCTTTTAACGCAGGATTAGTCTCATCTTTTTCATCGTTATAGATCAGGCCAAACGAGTAGTTGAGATGGGTAATCTGGCGGACATCGAGTTTATCGATATCACCACCGGGCCCGGCAGTGACATCACCGCCACCGTTGAAATAACCTACCGAGAGGTAAGAGCTTGCCTGAGCCACACCAGCACAAGCGATTTGTATCACTGCCAGCAACGGCAGCAGCTTACGCGTGAAAACCATTGGGGAGTTCCTCTTTGACGAACAAATAAGAAATACAGCTAAAATGCTGTATAAATAAGCAACTTGATTATGAGAGCGCTCTCATCAATGAGCGAGCACTAAAAGTTCAGAATGAGAGCGGAATCGAAAAAAGGGGAAAGGGCGCTTTTACGCCCTGGAGAAAATTAGTAAGTAAAATCAGCGAGTGTCATCAGCGTAGCGCCAGCCGCTGACATATCCTGGAACGCCCGCAGGCTGTCTTGCGGATGCAGATTCACGCCACGGCAACCATCAGTGATAACCGTAACTTCATAACCCAACGACAACGCATCCAGTACCGTGAACTTGACGCAATAATCCGTCGCTAGCCCAACCACAATCAGCTGTTTAATCTCGTGGCGGAATAACCAATCGTCGAGCTGGGTTTTCTGGCGATGTCCATTGTCGAAAAAACCACTGTAGCTATCAACGAGGCGATTTTCGCCCTTTTGAAAAATAGCGTCGATTTCCTGCGCATTAAGCAAGGGGTGAAGTTCCGCGCCTTCACTGTTCTGAACACAATGATCCGGCCACCAGGTTTGTTTCAGCCCGTCGAGTTTCCCCTGCGTATAAGGCTCAGCTTTTTGCACGCTGGCAAAACTACCGTGATCTGCCGGATGCCAGTCTTGTGTGGCAAGCACCGCGTCACCACGGGCTTTACAATGCGCGATTAACGCGTTCGCCACATCAATCGTGCTGTCACCCTCAGGCACAGCAAGCGCCCCACCGGCGCAAAAATCATTTTGTAAATCGACTATCACTAACGCGCGTTGCATGGCTTCTCCTTACTCGTCAGGGGTGAGTTCGCCGCGTAAGTTGCGTGACATCGCCTCACGAATAGTCTGAGCATCCAGATTTTGGCTGAGTAGATAGTGCAGTTTAGTTAGTGTCGCCTCTACCGTCATATCGTAGCCGCTAATAACACCTGCTTGAGCCAATGCATTACCGGTCGCGTAGCCACCCATATTCACTTTACCGGACATACATTGCGTCAGGTTGACCACCACAATGCCGCGTGAACAGGCCTCTTGTAACTCTTTGAGGAACGCCCCGTGTTGTGGAGCATTGCCCACACCATAAGAGCGCAGAATCAACGCTTTCACAGGCTGGCGTAAGAAATTACCGACCACATCCGCAGAAATTCCCGGGTAAATCGTCACCACGCCAATCGGTTGTGGAGTGATCGGATGAACGATTAACTCACCTTCACCGTGTGGTGCGGCAGGAGTATTCAGACGGCGAATGTGAATCCCGGCTTCGAGCAACGGTGCAAGATTCGGCGAGGCGAATGCATCAAAACCGTCGGCATGGGCTTTGGTGGTGCGGTTGCCACGGTATAGTCGATTGTTGAAGAACAGCGTCACTTCGTTTATCGGGAAGTTTGCCGCAACATAAAGTGAGTTGAGCAGGTTAATTTGCCCATCAGAACGCAGCTCGGCCAATGGAATCTGTGAGCCAGTTACAATGACCGGTTTACCGAGGTTTTCCAGCATAAACGACAACGCCGAGGCGGTGAATGCCATGGTGTCGGTGCCGTGAAGGATCACGAAACCGTCGTACTCGTCGTAATGCGCTTTGATGTCATCGGCAATGTGCTGCCAGTCTTCCGGCGTCATATCGGAAGAGTCCATCAGCGGCTGATATTCATGAATGGTGAAATCAGGCATTTCCGGGCGATGGAATTCTGGCATCAAAGCCAGTTGACGCTGGAGGTGACCAGAGACAGGAATGTAACCGTGTTCTGAACGCTGCATACCGATAGTACCGCCGGTGTAGGCAACGTAGATGGATTTCTTTTGCATGAGTGAACTCAGGGCTTTTACACAATGGGGCGCAGTATAAGACGGCAGGGCAAAAAAATCAGCCCGGTGAATACCGGGCTGATGTTGATATTATTATCGCACATCACCACAGGTGAGGCAGAAGGCATAGCGATTCTGCGGATCATTCATGGTGCCAAACTTATCGTTTTGCGCTTTCACCGCCAGAGCCGCATCCGCCAGTGGTGCAGGCAAATACGCTTGTAACGCTTGCGGCAACATGGCGCGTACCGAGCCGCTCATGCTCTCGAACACCATATCCAGGAAGCTTGGATCATCTTTCCAGAAATCCAGATGCCAGGTTTTCAGCTTCGCCAGTTCAGCGGCTTTTGCCACCGCATCGTCGAAATCACCCAGGCTATCGACCAGGCCGTTAGCTTTGGCATCCTGCCCAGTCCAGACATGACCCTGCGCGATTTCATCAATTTGCTCTGGCGTTTTCTTACGAGAATCAGCCACCAGATTGATAAAACGCTTATAGCCATTTTCGATGGTCAACTGCATCATCTGCTGGACTTCCGGTGGTAACGACTTCGTCACCGCAACGTCGGCCAGGGCAGAAGTCGCCACGCCATCCGTGTGAACACCAATCGAATCGAGGCTGTTTTCCACGGTATTAATCACCCCAAAGATACCGATTGAACCGGTCAAGGTATTGGGGCTTGCGACAATATAATTGGCTGGCGTGGAAATCCAGTAACCGCCAGATGCCGCCATACCGCCCATCGAAACGACAATCGGCTTACCGGCTTCACGTGCGGCTTCCAGTTCATCACGAATCACTTCTGACGCGCTCACACTGCCACCAGGGCTGTTGACGCGCAGTACAATCGCCTTCACTTTAGGATCAAGACGCGCTTCGCGGATTTGCAACGCTGTGGTATCACCGCCGACCTGACCCGGAGTTTCCTGGCCGTCCATGATGGCGCCATCTGCGAGGATCACCGCAATCGCGTCACCTTTATCCTCAGGCTTTTTCACCACATAGTCATACATGCTGGTGTAGCTGAAATCTTTGCTTTCTTTGTTCCAGCCGAACTGTTTAATCATCGCTTTATCTACCGCCGCGCTACTCGCCAGTTCATCAACCAGTTTGTTATCCAGCGCGTATTTTGCGGTGTCGCCGCCGAGTTTTTGCAGGTTATCGAGCAAACCTTGCGCCCCAGGGAATACCTGCTGTGCCGTAATCTGGCGGTTAGCCGCAATGGTGCCCAGGTAGTTTTGCCAAAGTTCACCAATCCAGCGGCTATCGGCTTCACGCGCCGCAGGGGACATATCGTCACGAATAAACGGTTCGACAGCAGACTTATAAGTCCCAACGCGGAAGATATGCGTGGACACTTTCAGCTTATCGAGCAGCGTTTTGTAATACAGCGAATTCGTAGCAAAGCCGTGTAAGTCCACCACGCCTTGTGGCGACATCCAGATTTTATTAGCGAAGCTTGCCAGATAATATTGCCCTTGGTTGTAGCTATCACCCACGGCATAAACCGGCTTACCACTGTCGCGGAATTCGCGCAGCGCCTTACCGATGTACTGCATAGACGGCTGATCACCACCGGCAAAATCTTTTAAATCCAGCACAATACCGGTGATATTGCGGTCGTCTTTCGCCTGACGAATGGTATCGACCACATCAAACAGCGAGTTTTCTTGCAAGCGGTCAGAACTGGCGCCGAGCAACTGACGGCCAATGACACCTAATTTATTACTGACCGACGGCTTATCGACCACCACACCGGTGATATCCATCAATAACGCGCCGCGTGCAGGCTCTGCTGGGGCACTATTAATCTGTGCCCAGATCCCAACGCCAACCAACACCAGCAGTACAAAAAAGAGATTGAGAATAAACTCTCGAATAAAGTTAAGCAGACGCCAGGTCCACTTAAAGAAACCGGCAATAAACCGCCCGATAGTGCGCATGTATTCTCCGAATTACCCAGTTTTAGCTGAGGTATAGCTAAAGTGATTGCTATCCTAAATACCCCCAGGGCAAATGTCAGTAGGAAATCTGCCGTGTGCTGTAACAAAATCTACAGTCGTGTTAGTTTCGCTGATTAAAATCATGACAGGAGTTATCAAATGGATGCACTTGAACTACTTCTTCACCGTCGCAGTGCTTCGCGCCTGGTGGAACCCGCTCCTGCGGGCGAAATTCTGGAAAACATTATTCGTGCCGGTATGCGCGCGCCTGACCACGGAACCTTGCAGCCGTGGCGCTTCATTGTGATTGAAGGCGAAGGCCGCGACCGCTTCAGCCACGTGCTGGAACAAGCCGCTATTGCTGAAGAGCTTGACGAGAAGGGCATTGAAAAGGCACGTACCGCACCATTCCGCGCACCGATGATTATCGCTGTGGTGGCATATTGTGATGACAACCATAAAGTCCCGGTCTGGGAGCAAGTGGTTTCTGCGGGTTGCGCGGTGATGGCAATGCAGATGGCAGCAGTCGCTCAGGGCTACAACGGCATCTGGCGCACCGGTATCTGGACTGAAAGCGAAGCGGTTCGTGAAGCACTTCATTGCCGTGAGCAAGATGAAGTGGTCGGTTTCTTGTATTTGGGTACCCCGCAACTCAAAGCCTCTACTACGGTCAGCGTGCCAGACATCACTCCGTTTGTGCGCAAATTCTAAGCAAACAATCAAAACCTGTCTGGATTGTGACCAGGAATGGGGCAATTCAGACATGCGGTCTTACTACTCGTTGAATTGAGCGCTACCATAGAGCGATTGCCAATGACAGGAGTAGTCTATGAGTGAGCAAACCGTTCGTTTGACGCAGTACAGCCACGGAGCTGGTTGCGGCTGCAAAATTTCCCCGAAAGTCCTGCAAACTATTCTGCAATCTGAGCAGAGCAAATTTGTCGACCCAAACTTGCTGGTTGGAAACGAAACCAGTGATGACGCGGCGGTTTACGATCTCGGCAACGGCACTTGTGTCATCAGCACCACCGACTTCTTTATGCCGATCGTCGACGATCCTTTTGACTTTGGGCGCATTGCCGCCACTAACGCTATTAGCGACATCTACGCGATGGGCGGCAAACCGATTATGGCTATCGCTATTCTGGGCTGGCCGATCAACACCCTGGCTCCTGAAATCGCCCGTAAAGTGATTGAAGGCGGGCGTTTTGTTTGCCAGCAAGCCGGGATTTCTCTGGCGGGCGGCCACTCAATCGACGCGCCAGAACCTATCTTTGGCCTTGCCGTCACCGGCATTGTGCCAACCGATCGGGTGAAGAAAAACAGCTCCGCGACACCAGGTTGCAAACTCTTCCTCACCAAGCCACTCGGCATCGGCGTGTTGACTACCGCTGAGAAAAAATCGCTGCTCAAACCAGAACATTACGGCCTCGCGGCAGAAATCATGTGCCAGCTCAACAAACCTGGCGCTGAGTTTGCTGATATCGAAGGCGTCACGGCGATGACTGACGTCACGGGTTTTGGCCTGCTGGGCCACCTGAGCGAAATGTGCCGTGGTGCGGGTGTCCAGGCCGAAATCTGGTTCGATAAAGTCCCTAAATTGCCAGACGTTGAAGCCTATATCGCCCAGGGCTGCGTACCCGGTGGCACCTCGCGTAACTTCGCCAGCTATGGCTACTTAATGGGTGAAATGAGCGAAGCGCAGCGTGATTTGCTTTGTGACCCGCAAACTTCCGGTGGCTTGTTGCTGGCTGTTGAGGCGGATGCTGAAGCTGCGGTGGCGGCAGTTGCTGAAAAAAATGGCATCACGCTGACTGCCATTGGCGAGCTAAAAACCGCTCGTGGCGGCCGCCCGATGATTGAGATTCGCTAGTCGGATGCGTCTGTTTATTGCCGAAAAACCCAGCCTCGCTCGCGCTATTGCTGACGTGCTGCCTAAACCTCATCGTCGGGGTGATGGCTTCATTGAGTGTGGTAATGGGCAAGTCGTGACCTGGTGCATCGGTCACTTGTTGGAACAGGCTCAGCCGGATGCTTACGACGGGCGTTACGCACGCTGGAATCTGGCTGACTTGCCGATTGTGCCGGAAAAATGGCAATTGCAGCCGCGCCCATCGGTCACCAAACAGCTCAACGCTATCAAAAAACTGTTGGTGCAAGCCGACGAAGTGGTTCACGCAGGTGACCCGGATCGCGAAGGGCAACTGCTGGTGGATGAGGTTCTCGACTACTTGCAACTGGCGCCGGAAAAGCGCCAGCAAGTACAGCGCTGCCTGATTAACGACCTTAACCCGCAGGCAGTTGAACGTGCAATTACTCGCCTGCGTTCCAATAGCGAGTTCATCCCGCTGTGTGTTTCGGCACTGGCGCGAGCACGAGCTGACTGGCTTTACGGCATCAATATGACCCGCGCCTACACCATTCTGGGGCGTAACGCGGGTTATCAAGGCGTGCTTTCGGTCGGGCGTGTACAAACCCCAGTACTGGGTTTAGTGGTGCGTCGTGATGAAGAAATCGAGAATTTCGTCGCCAAAGACTTCTTTGAAGTGAAAGCGCACATCGTCACGCCAGCCGATGAACGTTTTGTCGCGACATGGCAGCCGAGCGAGTCTTGTGAACCCTATCAGGATGAAGAAGGGCGCTTGCTGCATCGCCCGCTGGCAGATCATGTGGTCAACCGCATCGGCGGACAGCCAGCCATCGTCACGGCGTATAATGATAAACGGGAATCAGAAGTCGCCCCGTTACCGTTTTCGCTCTCGACCTTGCAAATTGAGGCGGCCAAACGGTTTGGTGTCAGTGCGCAGAACGTGCTGGATATCTGCCAGAAACTCTACGAAACGCACAAACTTATCACTTATCCGCGTTCGGATTGCCGTTACTTACCGGAAGAGCATTTTGCTGGCCGTCATGCGGTACTGAATGCGATAAGCATTCATCAGCCCGATTTGCTGCCACAACCGGCGTTAAATACGGATTTGCGCAACCGCTGCTGGGACGACAAAAAAGTCGACGCGCACCACGCGATTATTCCCACCGCGCGCAGTTCCAAAATTTCGCTTTCTGAAAATGAAGCTAAAGTTTACAACCTGATCGCCCGACAATACTTAATGCAGTTCTGTGCCGATGCGGTGTTCCGCAAATGCACTATCGATCTCGATATTGCTGGCGGCAAGTTTAACGCCAAAGCGCGTTTCCTGGCGGAAGCTGGCTGGCGCACGTTGCTGGGTGGTAAAGAGCGCGATGAAGAGAACGACGGTACGCCGTTGCCAGTGGTCGCTAAAGGCGATGAATTGCTGTGTGAAAAAGGCGAAGTGATAGAACGCCAGACTCAACCGCCGCGCCATTTCACGGATGCGACGTTGCTCTCAGCGATGACCGGGATTGCTCGTTTTGTGCAGGATAAAGATCTTAAAAAGATCCTGCGCGCGACGGACGGACTAGGCACTGAAGCGACCCGTGCGGGGATTATCGAATTGCTGTTTAAACGCACCTTCCTGGTGAAGAAAGGGCGTTATATCCACTCTTCGGATGCCGGACGGGCCTTGATTCACTCGCTCCCTGAACTGGCGGCACGGCCAGATATGACGGCGCAGTGGGAATCGACGCTGACGCAAATCAGTGAAAAACAGTGTCGTTACCAGGACTTCATGCAGCCGCTGGTGCAAACGCTATATGACCTGATTCATCAGGCGCGAACCAAACCAGTGCATCATGCTTTTAAAGGGGTTAAAGCCCCTGACGAGCAGAAAAAACCGCGTAAACAATGGGCGAAAAAAGAGGGAAGTGATGATGCGACTAAAAAGCCTGCTCGCCGCCGCCGTGCTGCTGATGATAAGCCTGCCGGGGATGGCGCAGCGTCTTGATCCACAGGTAGATATCTCGGTACCTCCGGAAGTCTTCAGTACTCAGGGCCAACGAGCAGCACCGTGCAGCCAGTGCTGCATCTACCAGGATCAAAATTATTCTGAAGGGGCGGTGGTAAAAGCCGAGGGCGGCGTTTTACTGCAATGCCAGCGTGATGAAAAAACGCTTAGCACGAATCCTTTAGTCTGGCATCGCGTAAGGCCATAAACGCTTTAAGTAATGGGATATCTGCCGGGGCAAGCGGGTAATCAAACGCCTCGGCAGGTAAACACCAGACCAGTTCACTGTGGCAAAGCGCGGTCAATTCACCGCTGAATTCGCTTACATGCCACGCATGAAGATGAATGATTCGCCCGGACACTTCTCGCTGGTGGCTGGCAACGTAATCGCCCACCACCGCTTTAATCGCCAACTCTTCTTCCAGTTCCCGCGCAAGCGCCGCCGGTTGTGATTCATTGGCATCCACCTTGCCGCCAGGAAATTCCCATAAACCGGCTTGGTCGCCACTTTCCGGGCGACGTGCGAGCAAAATTTTACCGTCCTGCTCGATGATTGCCGCAACAACATCAATGGTTTTCATGATACCGGTCCGTTCTTTATCTATGGGCGTGGCATAATACGCGCCACCAAAGATTATCTGAAGCTCTTCCCGAATGATGAATAAAAACAGATCCCCATGGGTACCGCCACTTGATGCGCTGCCCGCCAGTTTACGGCCCATTGTTGCCATGCAAAAAAAACATTTCGGCTCGGTGCTGAACCCCACACGCTGGTGGGGACGTTTCCCGTATTTATTCTGGCTGGTGGCACTGTTTGTCGGGTTCCTTGAAAGACGGCGTTCCGGCATCGATCCCATCGTCCGTTCGCTGGTGATGACGCGCGTTTCCCAACAATGCTGCTGCGAATTTTGTATTGATGCCAATAGTCTGCGGCTGGCTGAACGCAGCGGTTCGATGGACAAAGTGCTGGCGGTCGCCAACTGGCATGAAGAAACGCTATTCACTGCCAAAGAACAGGCAGCACTGGCCTACGCAGATGCGATGACAGCCACTCCGCCGAATATCAGTGATGCGTTGAAAGGTGAATTGAAAGTCCATTTCGATGACAAAGCTATCACTGAATTAACAGCACTAGTTGCGTTTCAAAACCTGTCAGCCCGCTTTAATGCTGCACTGGATATTCCGGCGCAAGGGTTATGCGTCACCCCGACTGAGAAGCCGCCACATGTTTGATAGTTACCTTCATCCCCGTGTTAAACCGTTGCTTGAGCGTGTGGCGCAAACCCTGGATAAACCGACTATCACGCCAGACGGGCTGACGCTGTTTGGTTTTGCTATCGGCGTGCTGGCATTACCGTTTCTGGCATTGCAGTGGTATAGCGCAGCACTGGTGGCGATTGTGCTCAACCGCTTGTTTGATGGTTTAGATGGTGCGCTGGCGCGACGACGCGGCCTGACCGATGCGGGCGGGTTTCTGGATATTGCGCTGGATTTTCTGTTTTACGCGCTGGTGCCGTTTGGTTTTATTCTTGCCGACCCTGCACAAAATGCGCTGGCGGGTGGTTGGCTACTGTTCGCATTTATTGGCACCGGCAGCAGTTTCCTGGCCTTTGCTGCGGTGGCGCAAAAGCATCAACTTGATAACCCCGGCTATGCGCACAAATCGTTTTATTACCTCGGCGGCTTGACGGAAGGCACGGAAACTATCGCGTTGTTTGTGCTGAGTTGCCTGTTCCCGCAGTGGTTCGTTTGGTTTGCGTGGGTGTTTGGAGCATTGTGCTGGATGACAACATTGACGCGGGTGTGGAGTGGCTATCAGACGTTAAAGCGCGTGGGTGGTTGAAGAAGAGCCCTCACCCTAACCCTCTCCCACAAGGAGAGGGGATAGAGCGGTTTCTCCCTCACCGCGCGTGTTTTCCCCCTCTCCTGAGGGAGAGGGTCGGGGTGAGGGGAAAACTTAAAACATCTTACAGAGGCTTACGCTCACCCGTAGCTACCGGATTCTTCGGATTACTACTCCACTCATACCAGCCGCCGTCGTACACGCCGACATTCTTCCAGCCCATCGCACGGGCATACATGAAGGTTTCTGATGCGCGCCAGCCAGTACCACAGTAAAAGGCCACTTGCTGATCCGGCGTAATATTCCAGCTCTTCCACATGGCGGCGATGTCATCAGCAGAACGCATGGTGCCGTCCGGATTATGGAAATCTTCCATATGCGTCGAGTCAGAACCCGCATGGCCCCAGCGCGCACCGGCAATCTCACCTTTTGGCTTGATGTAGCTATAACCACTGGTAGTGCCGATAAACTCCGGCCACGAACGGATACTGACCAGCGAGGCATCTTTGCGGCCTAACAACCCGCGCGCTTGCTCGGTGTCGAGCATCAGCTGTGGTTGGCCTGGGAATGGCGCACCAAAATCGGCTGCCGGTTTAACCTCGTTTGGCAAACCGCGCTCTACAGGTAATTTGGCGTCAGCCCAACTCTGCCAGCCACCATCCAGCAAACGCACGTCTTTCACGCCGGCATACAGCAGGATTTGTGCGACACGTGCCGCAGCATAGACATCACGTCCGTACATCACCACCGTGGTGTCATGACGGATACCGTGTTTTGCCAGCAAAGCTTTGAGTTGGTCGTCAGACACTTTATTCCACAACGGCTCGCTTTCGATGTCGTTGGTATCGATGTAATCCGCGCCAGGAATATGGCTTAACAGATACTGTTTCGGTGCACCCCAGGCGGCTTCGATGATTTTGACTTCGCCCGCAGGTTTTGCCACAACGTCTTTATTCTGCATCAGGTTATGTAGCCACTGCGGATAAACAAGCTGCTCGAAGTGGGCCATTTTCTGCAAACGTGCCGGTTGTTGCAGGGCATCAGACAGCAGAGCGATGTGCTGATAACCCAGTTTGGACAGCCGCACTTTTACCGCTTTTGTCTCATCACTTTGGCCGTACAGCGCAATCAAACTATCTGATGCCAGATTGTGTTGTTTTGCCCACAGTTGCAGTTGCTCGTCATTCATCATGCCTAACCAACTGGCCGATAAATTAAGCGCGGCAGGCTCGTGGCCACCAACACCGTTCAGGGTTTGCGGCCAGCCGTTATAAAAAGCACTGGGACGGGTATCAATCACCACGCCGTGCTGCGCCTGAAGGTTGGATAAAGTCATTTGGGAAGGCAGTTCTGCGGCAAGAGCCATGTGCGCCAACCCAGATAACATCAAGGCGGCGGTTAGTTGAGAAACACGTTTCATCTTATAACCTGAAAAAGAGAGAAAAAAGAGGCGCTATCTTGCGCCATTCACGTGAGTGATTCCTTGCGTTACCGCATATTTGATTCACAGCGTAATAATCTGCCCATCAGGCGGAATATCCTGCGGGTCATGGGTGACCAGCACCACCGGAATAGCTTGTTGCTCAACCTGTTGCCAGACGAACTGGCGAAATTGCTCGCGCAAGGTTTGATCAAGGCGCGAGAAAGGCTCGTCGAGCAACAGAGCTTCTGGCTTCGCTAACAATGCCCTTAACACACTAATCCGTGCATGTTCCCCGCCAGAAAGAGTCGCCGGGTCACGACGTGAAAAGCCCGCTAACTGCGCATTTTCCAGCGCTTGTTCAACGCAATGCTGCCGTTGTTCGCGACTTTTAACCGCGGCCGGAATCGCCATTGCCAGATTTTGCCCGACATTAAGATGGTCAAATAACAGCGCATCCTGAAACAGAATACCGATGTTTCGCCGTTCGGTCGGCAGCGTATCGCGACGCTGTTGGTTTAGCCATAACTCGCCGGTCACCGTAAATTCAGCGGGTAATGCGCCAATTATCCAACTTAAAAACGTTGATTTACCCGCTCCTGATGGTCCCATCAGCGTCAGCACTTCCCCCGCAGAAACGGTGAAATTAAGCGCGTGAATCAGCGAGCGGGAATTCCTGGTAATGGTGCAATCCTGAACACACAGCATTAGCGTAATCCTTGTCGAAAACGCCCGAGCAGGCGGCCAACCTGAAGCGTGATGATAAACATGATGAATGGCAGCAGCATCTGCAACAACGCCTGAATCGCCTGTTGTTGCGGATCGCCACCGCTGCTCAGTGCCACAGTTTGGGTGGTGACAGTGGTAAAACGCCCAGCCCCCGCGTACAGTGTCGGTAAATATTGCGCGATGCTGACTGAAAACCCGACCGCTAGCGCCGCCAGAAGAGGGCGTGCCAGCAGCGGTAATTTAACCAAACAGACAATTTTCCACGATGACCAGCCAAAGGTGCGGGCGGTGATAACCAGACGCGGATCTATCTGCTGCCAGGCGGGCCGCGCTACCAAAAGCATATACGGCACAACCCACAGTAAATGGCTCCAGATAACACCGGGCCAGCCGCCGTCTTGTTGCAAAATTAACAGCATACGATATTGCCCGGCGACCAGCGGTAAAGCAGGCAAAAATAGCGGTAGCGCTAGCCACAGATCAAAACGGGGATTGCCACCCTCAAGCCACAGAATAATCACCAGCAAGCCAGTGAAACTGCTTGCCAGCGCCAGTAGCAGCGTGGTGCCCAATGGCGACAACTCAGCCGCTTGCCATCCTGAAAACGCCCAGCCATCCGGCAAAATAGCAGGATAAAACCAACCCTCGGCCATCGACCAGATAACCAGCATTGCCAGCGCCGCGATGCAGGTTGCCGTCATCACCAACCCTAAACTTGATGCCAGTGGCTGGATATTAAGTAGATGTCTTTGACCTGAAAAACGCCCGACTGCGCGGCGAAACACGCGCCATAAAATCCAGCCCAACACGATAAAACAACCTAACAGCCCGACTAATAACAGTGAGGTCAACATGCCCATCGCCACGCGCTGCGGGCCGGCATCGTTCAACCACTGCCACGCCAGTACCGCCAGCGTCGGTGGGTTGTTCGGACCGAGAATAATGGACACATCCACCACGGACAGGCTGTAGGCCACCACCGCCAGTAATGCCCATTTCAGACGCGGCAACAATGACGGAACCAGCACGCGAATGCGGCATTGGAGCGGGCCATAGCCCAGGCTGCGTGCGACGGTGAGCTGTTGGGAAAGGGTTTGGTAATTGAGCTGGGTGCTGGCTATCCATAATAAAAACCAGCTCTCTTTGAGCGCCAGCAAAATACCCAGACCCATGCCATATTCATCAAGATGAAATGAGATGCCGCATAAGCGAGCGAGCCAACCGTTATCGGCGAACAGGAACAAAAAACCGCTGGCAAATGCGACGTGCGGTAGCGCTAATAAAAGCGGCAGTTGCGCGGCATAACGCTGCCAGCGAACGCCAGGCCACAGGCCACAAAGCAGCACCAGACATAACACCAGCGAACCCGTGACGCTAATCACCGTCGAGTTGAGTGTTGCCAGTAAAGCACCAGACCATTGGTTGTCAGCCCATAGTGCCTGCCAGATTCCTGGCTCCAGCGCGGGGGTTGCCATCATTAGCAAGCCCGGAAGCAGTGGGGCAAAAACGCAACCCACGGCAAACCAGGCTAATAAACGTAGACTCATTTCGCCCCGTAGCGTTGTAACCACTCTTTTTCCAGCGCGTTTACCCAGGCGGCATGCGGCTCTGGCAGATACGGTACCGCTTGCAGATGGGCAGGTTTTTGGGCATCAAGTTGTTCGCCCAAAGGTGCGGGCAGCGTTGCGCTATCCAGAATGGTGGTATCGCCCCAAATTGCCGGATTAGCCTTACGGATTTGCGCTTGCGGTGACATCAGGAAATTAGCCACCACTTGTGCACCAGCCTGCGCGCGGGCATTGGCGGGGATCGTCACAAAGTGAACGTTGCCCAGCATGCCTTGCGCAAAGCCAAATGCCCTTGCGGTATGCGGCAGTTGTTTGCGGTCAATAAGGTTATCGACATGCGCCGGATTAAACGTTACCGACATCAACAGCTCGCCATCCGCCAGCATGCGGTCCATGCGTGCAGGCGTTGGTGGGAAGGTTTTTCCCCCGCGCCATAATAGCGGATGCAGTTGGTCGAGATAATCCCACAGTGGCACAGTCACCTGCTTAAAGGTGGCCGGATCAGGCGGCAGGCGCAGCGCTTGCGGCTCTCGAGTCAGCACAATCAGCAGTTGTTCAATAAACGCGGTGCCAGTGAAATCAGGTGGACGGGGGTAGCTCAATTTGCCAGGATGCGCTTTGGCAAATGCCAGCAGTTCAGGTGCACTGCGCGGGAATTTCACACCCGTTTGCGCATTGCCGATCAACATCAATTGAGCGCTGCCCCACGGTGCTTCGGCACCGTCAGTCGGTTGCGAGAAATCCTCACGTACTGGTTTTTTCTGGTCGACATAGCGCCAGTTGGGTAATTCCCACGCCCAGCCATCTTTTAGCAAACCGGCCTGTTTCAGAGTATGGAAGTTTTCACCATTCACCCACAGCAAATCGACCGAGCCATTATCTTTGCGCCCTGCGCTGTCTTCGCTCTGAATACGTTTTACCGCGTCGGCAGCATCCGCCAGGCGCACGACTTTGAGCGTCACGCCATAGTGTTGCTTCATTTCTCCGGCGACCCAGTCGAGATAGCTGTTTACCGCAGGGTCGCCGCCCCAGGCGTTGAAGTAAACCGTCTGGCCTTTTGCCTGCTGGCGCAGGCTATCCCAGTCAGTAGGCTGTGCAAAGCATGAAAAGCCGATCGCAACCAGCGACAGCAAAAGCGTTAAAAGACGCAAAATGGGATCCTTATGATTTTCGCAGCAAGCGGACTATCCAGCGCGAGAACAGCGGCAGGAAGCCGAGCAGAGCGAACATCAACATCATACCGGGTGAAAGAATATCGCTAAGACTACGCAACTGGCTCAATTGGCGGCCAGCATTGAGATAAACCACAATCGCTGGCAGCATCCCGACAAGGCTAACGGCAAAATAACCCAGCGTTTTGACCGATGTCAGGCCCATCAGCAAATTGATAAGAAAGAACGGGAAAATGGGCGTCAGTCGTAATGCAAAAAGATAGTACAAGCCTTCGCGTTCCACACCGCTATTGATTGCAGCCATCGGTGTGGCGAAACGAAGTCGTACCCAGGCGCGTAATAAATAGCGGCTAATCAGCATGGCAAGCGTTGCGCCACAGGTCGCCGCCAGTGCCACCAGTACGGTGCCCTGGAATAGCCCAAACTGCGAGCCAGCCAACAGCGTTAAGAGTGTTGCGCCAGGAATTGAAAGGGTAGTGACGAGCACATAAATCAGAAAGAAAGCCAGCGCCGTTTGTAGCGGGTGCTGCTGATGCCAGTCAGAAAACTGTGCCTGATAATGTTGCAGTGCCGCCAGGCTGCCTGGCGGCAAAAAGAAGATGAGCAGGACAAAAACCACAACCAGCGTGGCAAACAGTAACTTACGCATCGGATGTGGTGTTTTCCCTTACAGCTTAAATTCAGCCCAAACGGGGGCGTGGTCTGAAGGTTTTTCCATGCTACGAATATCGTAATCAATGCCGGTCGCAACACAGCGTTCAGCTAGCGGATGGCTTGCCAGCAGCAGGTCGATACGCAGACCACGGTTGTCATCGAAGCCTTTTGAGCGGTAATCAAACCACGAGAACTTGTCTTGTGCATCCGGGTTGGCATGACGGAAGGTGTCGACCAGGCCCCAGCTAATCAGGCGGTCCATCCACTCGCGTTCTTCCGGCAGGAAGGAACATTTACCAGTGCGCAACCAGCGTTTGCGATTCTCTTCGCCGATGCCGATGTCGAGATCGGTTGGGCTGATATTCACATCACCCATAATCAGCACCGGACTGTCTTTCTTCAAAGAACTGTCGAGATAGTTTTGCAGATCCTGGTAGAACTTCGCTTTGGCCGGGAATTTGGTCGGATGGTCGCGGCTTTCGCCCTGCGGGAAGTAACCGTTAATCACCGTCAGGTTACCTAATGGCGAAGGGATTTCAGCCATGATCAGGCGGCGTTGTGCTTCTTCATCGTCACCAGGGAAGCCACGGCGCACCGAAATCGGTGTCTCTTTGGTGAGCAGCGCCACACCGTAATGGCCTTTCTGACCATGATAAAAGACGTTGTAGCCAAGCTTTGCGACATCTTCGAGCGGGAACATGTCGTCATGGACTTTGGTTTCCTGCAAACCGATAACGTCAGGCTGATGCTGTTCAACAATGGCTTCAAGTTGATGCGGACGGGCGCGCAGGCCGTTGATATTAAAAGAGACGAATTTCATAAGTCGCTGCCGTGGTTACTTAACAATGTTGCAGGATGGTAGCAGAAAATCGATAGAAATGCCGGACAGGATGACATCTTTGGATTATTTACGCGATGGCTGAATCAAGTGGTTTGGGCATTGATTTTGTTGGAATTCCAGTTACATGCCTAATGCTGTAACTGGAAAGAAAACAGGGATGTTATTTTTATACAAAATATCAGTTTTTATAGACGGTAAATTGCCCCTTTTTGAATGCTGCCATGCGTGGAACTCGGATTTCTGGGCGGAAAAAACTATTGATTAAGTTATTCATTTGGTTGGTGCTAACCATTCCAAAGAGGATATTTTGATCTTCATCAGGTAATAAGCGAATGGTAGCGATAATGTAATGAGCTAACCCTTGCAGTGAAAACTGTCTGCCCTGGAAAAATATATCTGTCCTGGGTATTTCCCGATCGGCGAGCATGCTTTTACAGTAATCACTGAGATCGTTTATTTTACAACTCGGTGTTTCCAGTGTTAATTGATCAAGTAAAACCATTGATGAGTTACTAAATTGTGAGTGCTGGTAATTAATTTTAAAGAATGTTTTACCAAAACGGCTTCTGTTTTTTTTAAGACTACATCCTGCTTCAAGCGAAAAGAAAACATAGTCTGTATTTGCCAGTCCGTGGACATCTAATGGATGACTATTTTCTGAGGGGAAGGGGATTCCTTTAGCCATCAGTTGTTTGCGTGAATAAAGGACTAAATCTCCTTTGTCATTAATGACACGATTATTGTTTGTGGCATGCAAAGCATAAAAAGGTGTAGCCATGAAATAGCTTAAAAAGACTTTCTCACGACTGCTTAATGGGTGGAGCATTTCCCGTAAAAAATGGTAATTACTTAAAGAGAGATGGCTTGCGGAAGAAAAGCGAACTCCGGCAGATACCCTTAGTGCGTGAACCATTTTTTGTGCCAGATAACTCTCATTGCTATACCATAGTGAGCCACGACTGAGCATATATTCACTGGCTTTATTTGACCATCTGTTGCGTGTTATACGCAACAGTTTCTCTCCGATTTTTATCTCTTTGCTTGTTAACATTATTTCATCATCCAATGATGTGTAGTGTTTATATATTTACGGCATGTATATAAATAATATATATGTTATATTTATAATGGTGGGCATTTAGGTTTTTATTATACATACGCATAAAAAAAATGGGAATACACCTACCACTCGCCATATTTCAAGTTCATGCACGTTGGCTGTATTCATTCACCCGACAAATCTTCTGGGAGCAGATATGCCCTGTTTAAGGGCGTATGCGGTTTTTTGGTGCAACAAACTTAGTGCAAACCCCAGCATTGATCACAAATCCAGTATTAAATTTTACTACTGCATAATATTTCTTGTTTTCGTGTTGCGATCCATACACCGCCATAAAACTATGCACTAATTATTCACTTTATGTGAATAGCGTGTATTTGTAACTCATTGATTTTTCAATCACACCTCTGTGCTATTCATTTATATCGCTGGCTGGCACGAAGCGTGCAATCTACATTTACAGCGCAAACACCCAATTATTTAACATTCAAATAACTTTTTATTTACCGGAAGAGGTCGCTATGTCGCAGTCAATTACCCGCCAGAATTTCGACGATTGGATGATGCCCGTTTATGCCCCAGCTTCTTTTATTCCGGTACGTGGTGAAGGGTCGACGTTATGGGACCAGCAAGGCAAAGATTACATCGACTTCGCGGGCGGCATCGCAGTGAACGCTCTCGGTCATGCCAATCCTGAACTGCGCAAAGCGCTGGAAGAACAGGCGGCAAAATTCTGGCATACCGGCAATGGCTACACTAACGAGCCGATTTTGCGTCTCGCAAAACAGCTGATTGATGCCACTTTTGCCGAGAAAGTGTTCTTCTGCAACTCCGGCGCTGAAGCCAACGAAGCGGCTTTAAAGCTGGCGCGTAAATACGCACATGACAACTTTGGCCCGCAGAAAAGCGGCATCGTTGCTTTCAAAAATGCCTTCCATGGCCGCACGCTATTTACTGTTTCCGCTGGTGGACAACCGGCTTATTCACAAGATTTTGCCCCGTTACCACCGCAAATCAGCCACGCGATTTATAACGACCTGCAATCTGCCAGTGAACTGATTAATGAAAATACCTGCGCGGTGATTGTGGAACCGATGCAGGGTGAAGGCGGCGTGGTGCCAGCTGACCCAACATTCCTGCAAGGCTTGCGCGAACTGTGTGATCGTCACAACGCAGTGCTGATTTTCGATGAAGTACAAACTGGTGTGGGCCGTACCGGCGAGCTGTACGCTTACATGCACTACGGCATTACGCCGGATGTGCTTTCAACCGCCAAAGCATTAGGTGGCGGCTTCCCGATCGGTGCCATGCTGACGACTGATAAATTCGCCAAAGTGATGGTGGTGGGCACCCACGGCACCACTTACGGCGGTAACCCGCTGGCGGGTGCGGTTGCCGGGCGAGTAATGGAAATCATCAATACGCCTGAAGTGCTTAATGGCGTGAAACAGCGTCACGCCTGGTTTGTGGAGCGTTTAAACAACATTAACCAGAAGCATCAGTTGTTCAGTGAAGTGCGCGGTCTGGGGTTGTTAATTGGCTGCGTATTGCAACCACAGTACAACGGAAAAGCTAAACTTATCTTACAGGCTGCCGCGAATGAAGGCTTGATGATGCTGATCGCTGGCGCGAATGTGGTGCGTTTTGCACCGGCATTGATTGTCAGCGAAGGCGAAGTGCAACAAGGGTTGGATCGTTTTGAGCGCGCCTGTGAACGCTTCTTAGCGGGAGAGCAATCATGATGGTTATCCGTCCGGTTGAGCGCGGTGATATATCCGGGCTGCTGGCGTTGGCGGGTAAAACAGGCGGCGGGTTGACCTCGCTGCCTGCGGATGAAAAAACGCTGTCGGCACGTATCGAACGCTCCATTCATACCTGGCAGGGTGGCCTGCCAAAAGGCGAACAGGGCTATGTTTTCGTCCTGGAAGATTCCTCAACCGAACGCGTGGTGGGTATTTGCGCCATTGAAGTGGCCGTCGGGTTAAACGACCCCTGGTACAATTACCACGTTGGCACGCATGTTCACGCTTCCAAAGAGCTGAACATTTACAACGCGTTGCCGACGCTGTTTCTCAGCCACGATCACACCGGTAGCAGCGAGCTTTGTACGTTATTCCTTGATGCCGACTGGCGCAAAGAGGGCAACGGTTACTTACTGTCTAAATCGCGCTTCCTCTTTATGGCAGCGTTTCGCGATCGTTTTAACGACAAAGTGGTCGCTGAGATGCGCGGCGTGATTGATGAACATGGCCATTCACCGTTTTGGGAAAGCCTCGGCAACCGCTTCTTCTCAATGGAGTTTAGCCGTGCAGATTACTTGTGCGGCACCGGGCAGAAAGCGTTTATCGCCGAGTTAATGCCAAAGCATCCTATTTATACCGATTTCCTGTCGGCCGAAGCACGGGCGGTGATTGGTAAAGTGCATCCGCAAACGGCCCCAGCGCGAGCAGTTCTCGAAGCGGAAGGTTTCCGCTACCGCAATTACGTGGATATTTTCGACGGCGGGCCAACGCTGGAATGCGACATCGACAGGGTTCGCGCGATTCGTAAAAGCCACCTGGTGGAACTGGTGATTGGACAACCGGCAACCGAAGAGCTGCCGATGTGTCTGGTCGCCAATGAAAAATATAATGATTTTCGTGCCATGTTGATTAAGGCGAACCCAAAAGGTGACCGCCTGATTGTTGATGCCCAAACCGCTGATGCCCTGAAATGCAGCTCCGGTGATCGGATTCGTTTGGTGCGTTTGTGCCCCGAGGAGAAAAAAGTATGACTCAGTGGATTAATGGACAATGGCTTTCCGGGCAGGGTGAATCACTGCAAAAGCATAATCCGGTGAATGGCGAGTTGCTGTGGGAAGGCATTGCGGCGGATGCGCAGCAAGTCGGGCAAGCGTGTGATGCGGCGCGTGTCGCATTTCCGGCATGGGCGAAACGCCCGTTTTCCCATCGTCAGGCAATTGTTGAGAAATTTGCCACGCTGCTTGAGGCCAACAAAGAAGCATTAACCGTCACCATTTCTCAGGAAACCGGCAAACCGCGCTGGGAAGCGGCCACCGAAATCACGGCGATGATCAACAAAATCGCCATCTCGATTAAGGCTTACCACACGCGTACTGGCGAAACTCACACCGAAATGCCAGACGGCGCGGCTACATTACGCCACCGTCCGCACGGCGTGTTAGCGGTGTTTGGCCCGTATAACTTCCCAGGGCATTTGCCAAACGGGCATATCGTGCCGGGTTTGTTGGCGGGTAACACGATTGTCTTTAAACCAAGTGAACTGACGCCGCTGATTGGCGAACAGGTGATGAAACTTTGGCAACAGGCAGGGGTGCCGGATGGCGTGCTGAACCTGGTGCAGGGCGGGCGTGAAACCGGGCAGGCGTTAGCGCAACAGCCAACGCTCGACGGTTTGTTGTTTACCGGCAGCGCGAATACCGGTTATCAACTTCACCGCCAGTTTGCCGGGCAGCCGGAGAAAATTCTCGCGCTCGAAATGGGCGGAAACAATCCGCTGATCGTCGAAGATCCTCAGGATATCGACGGAGCTGTTCATCTGGTGATTCAGTCGGCATTTGTCACTGCCGGGCAGCGTTGTACCTGTGCGCGCCGCTTGCTGGTTAAACAGGGCGCGCAGGGCGATGTATTCCTGAAGCGTCTGGTAGAAGTGGCGGCGCGTATTCGCCCTGATGCCTGGGACGCCGTACCGCAACCCTTTATTGGCGGGCTAATTTCAGTTCAGGCCGCTGAACGCGTGCTGAGCGGCTGGCAGGAGCATATCGCGCGCGGCGGCAAAGCGTTGCTTGAGCCGAAGCTACTGAAAGCCGGAACCTCGTTGCTAACGCCGGGAATTGTCGAACTAACGGGTGTCGCCAATGTGCCAGACGAAGAAGTGTTTGGCCCGTTGCTGACCGTTTATCGTTATACCGATTTCGACCAGGCGATTGCCATGGCCAATGACACTCGTTATGGGCTGGCGAGCGGGTTGATTTCGCCACATCGTGAGCAATTCGAGCAACTGTTACTGGAAGCGCGAGCCGGGATTGTGAACTGGAATAAACCGTTAACCGGAGCTTCCAGCGCGGCACCCTTTGGCGGCGTTGGTGCATCTGGCAACCATCGTGCCAGCGCCTGGTATGCGGCAGATTACTGCGCGTGGCCAATGGCTACACTGGAAAGCCCGTCATTCCCGCTGCCTGCCACCCTCAGCCCTGGGCTTGATTTTAGCGGTAAGGAATAATCATGAAAGCGCGTGAAGTTAATTTCGATGGACTGGTGGGCTTGACCCACCATTACGCAGGGCTGTCTTTCGGCAACGAAGCTTCCACGAAGCACCAGTTCCGTGTCTCCAACCCGAAGCTTGCCGCGAAACAAGGCTTGCTGAAGATGAAAGCGCTGGCGGATGCTGGTTTTGCACAAGGGGTGATTGCGCCACAAGAAAGACCCAATATTCCTTTGCTGCGCCAGTTAGGTTTTAGCGGCACTGACGCGCAAATTATTGAGCGAGTGGCAAAGCAAGCGCCGCAACTGTTATCGGCAGTCAGTTCCGCTTCATCTATGTGGGTGGCGAACGCAGCAACGGTTTGCCCGTCGGTGGACAGCTTAGATGGCAAAGTGCATTTCACGGTGGCGAATCTTAACAACAAATTCCATCGTGCCAGTGAAGCGCCCACTACTGAAAACGTACTGCGCGCCATCTTCCGTAACCAGCAGCATTTTTCTGTACACGCTGCATTGCCGCAAGTGGCGATGTTTGGCGATGAAGGGGCGGCTAACCATAACCGCCTTGGCGGTGCGTATGGTGAGCCATCCACCCAACTGTTTGTTTACGGCAGGGAAGAGGCCAAAGCCGGACAGGCTCCGGCACGTTATCCCGCTCGCCAGACGCTAGAAGCAAGCCAGGCGGTGGCACGCCTGAACCAGGTCAAACCTGAATTAGCAGTCTACGCACAACAAAACCCAGCGGTTATCGACCAGGGCGTTTTCCACAACGACGTAATTGCGGTATCTAATCGCGAGGTGCTGTTCTGCCACGAGCAGGCATTTTTGCATCAAGAGGCGCTTTACCAACAGTTGCGTGAAAGAGTGCCTGGTTTTAGCGCCATTGAAGTTCCGGGCGATAAAGTATCGGTGGCGGATGCGGTGGCAACCTACCTGTTTAACAGCCAGTTGCTCAGCCGTGACGATGGCAGCATGACGTTGGTGTTGCCGGAAGAGTCACGCCAGCACGCGGGTGTGTGGCGCTACCTTAATGAAGTGCTGGCGGCAGATAACCCAATCAGTGAACTGAAAGTGTTTGATCTGCGTGAAAGCATGGCGAATGGCGGTGGGCCTGCGTGTTTACGCTTACGCGTGGTGCTCAACGATACCGAGCAACAAGCGGTTAATCCTGCGGTCATGATGAACGACACTTTGTTTGTCACGCTCAATAACTGGGTAGATCGCTGGTATCGTGACCAGTTAACGCAGGCCGATTTAGCCGATCCGCAATTACTGCGTGAAGGTCGCGAAGCACTCGATGAACTGACGCGTATACTAGACTTAGGTTCTGTTTATCCGTTTCAGCAATAGCTGGAGGCACAATGTTGGATTTTCTGGCGCAAACCCTGGCAGGGAAAGTGCCAACTCATAGCGCAGGTAAGAATACTCATCTGCATTGGCAATGGTGGGATGAAGGGATTTTGACCCTTATTCCACATCAAAGCGTGGAAAAAACGCTGGTGTTATCGGCGGGCATTCATGGTAACGAAACTGCACCGGTGGAAATCCTCGCGCAGTTAGTGGACAGCCTTCTGGCAGGCAAGATGGCTTTGCAGTGGCGGGTGTTGGTGATCCTCGGCAACCCTGCGGCGTTGCGAAGCAACCAGCGTTATCAACACAGTGATATGAATCGCATGTTTGGCGGCGGCTGGCAGCAGTTCCCGGAAAGCGTGGAAACGCAGCGTGCCTGTCGCCTGGAGCATGCGTTAGATCTGTTTCTGGCCGAGTGCGAAGAGACGACTTGCTGGCATCTGGATATGCACACTGCGATCCGCAGCTCGTACCACCCGCGTTTTGGCGTGTTACCGGCGCGCGCTTTGCCTTACGATGAGGAGTTTCTCACGTGGTTAGGCTGTGCCGGTTTGCAAGCGCTGGTGTTTCATCAGGAACCGGGCGGCACATTTACCCATTTCAGTAGCGAGCATTTTAATGCGCAGAGCTGCACGCTGGAGCTGGGAAAAGCACAACCGTTTGGTGAAAACGATCTTAGCCAGTTTGAAGTGACCCGCCAGGCGTTGCAGGCACTGCTGAGCGGTGAAACATCTCCTTGTGCCGAGAGCAAACCGCTACGTTATAAAGTGGCGCAGCAGATCACGCGCCTGAGCGATGACTTTGTGCTGCATATGTCAGCGCAAACGCAAAACTTCACCGGGTTCCCAAAAGGCACTTTGCTGGCTGAAGATGGCGACACGCGCTATGTCGTGAAAGAGGATATCGAGTTTGTTTTATTCCCGAATCCGAAGGTGGCAATTGGATTGCGAGCCGGTTTAATGCTGCGCGAGATATGATTATTTCTGGCCTCGAATTCTGAGGCCAATAAATAATCACCCCTGCTGACAATAAGATGCAGATAATTCTTATTCGATGCTTTATTCAACATTCTAATTACGCTACACTCTCTTCATAATTCCTTTAAAATCATCGCCTTGTTATATTCTGTTGCAATTCCTGCCTGCTTTATCCTTATTCTCTCCATAATTGCTGAAAATTTGTTTTTTACCCTTGCAATGCTTTACCGATGCGGACTATTACTTGACGCAGAACACCGTAGACTTAATTTCGTCAACGCGGCAAACCTTGTCGTAATAGAAATCAGAACAGGAATAAACAATATGCGTAAACTAACAGCTCTCTTTGTTGCTTCAACTCTGGCTCTGGGCGCGGCAAATCTGGCTCATGCAGCTGACACCACCACGGCGGCCAAAACGGATGCACCAATGATGCACCATAAAGGTATGCGTGGCGGCAACCACGATATGATGTTTAAGGACCTGAACCTGACCGACGCGCAGAAACAGCAAGTGCGTGACATCATGAAAGAACAGCGCGGTAAAATGGAGCGTCCTTCAGTAGAAGAACGTCGTGCGGCGCACAACATCATCACCAGCGACAGCTTCGATAAAGCCAAAGCACAGGCGCAAGTCGATAAAATGGCTGAACAGAACAAAGCTCGCATGATGGCTCATATGGAAGCGCAGAATAAGATCTACAACATTCTGACGCCGGAGCAGAAAAAACAATTTAATGCCAATTTTGAGAAGCGTCTGACAGAACGCCCTCAACATGAAGGTAAAATGCCTGCAGATCAGGAATAACTGATCGATTGACTTAAGACCGCCGGTTTTGTCCACAAAGCGTTATCGCAGTGGGCAGAACCGGCGGTTTTCTTTTACCCGTCCTGCAACTCGAATTATTTAGGGTAAATATCTTAATCTTCAAATTTTTTGTAGGGTGGATAAGCGCAGCGTCATCCACCATTAACGACTCGCCACTCAGGCTATTTGCTGCGCACTACTCAACATCGAACGAATAAGCTGTTCGAGCAACGGTTGCAGTTGCTGCGCACGATCGCCGCGCCATGCGAATGGCGGCTGTTCATCCATATAATTGCACTGCGCCAGTTCCAGTTGCACCGCGTGGACCCCTTGAGCGGGTTGCCCGTAAGCACGGGTAATGTAGCCCCCTTTGAAACGCCCATTCGCCACCCAGCTAAACTGTTTCTGCGAAGCCGCGCAAGCCACCAGATGCTCTTCAATCAGCTCATCACAACTCTTGCCACCGTTGGTCCCGAAATTGAGATCCGGTAGTTTCCCTTCAAACAAACGCGGAATCTGGCTGGCAATAGAATGCGCGTCAAACAACAGCGCGTAGCCATGCTCGGCTTTCATCCTTTCCAGCTCGCTTTGTAATTGCAGATGATAAGGCTGCCAGATATTGTCCAGCGCTGCTTTGCGCGACTGCTGGCTGGGTTCTTTACCGGGGATAAAAACCGGCGTTCCATCAAACAACGTTTCAGGATACAACCCGGTAGTGGCGGTGGTGTAGAGCGGTTTATCATCGGCGGGGCGGTTTAAATCGATAACCATGCGCGAATAGTTACCGCTAATCACGCTGCCGCCCAACCTATGGATGAAGTCATAAAGTTTTGGGATATGCCAGTCGGTATCTGGCAATGGTTTTGCTGCATCGCTTAACGCCGACTCAACTTCTGGCGTTAGAGCCGTGCCTGCGTGAGGAATGCTGATAAGGATCGGCAGTTTCCCTCGGCTGAAATTAAAAGGTGCTGTCACGTTTCTCTCCCTGATAAATCACGGTGCAGGGCAGTTGCCCCCCTAACCAATAGACCAGTTCTGCAGGACGCGCCACGGGCCAGTGCACAAAGTTAGCAACTTTCCCGCATTCAAGACTGCCGTGGCTTTCACGAATCCCCAAAGCCTGCGCGGCATGCAGTGTCACACCGGCCAGCGCTTCTTCAGGCGTTAAGCCAAACAGAGTGCAGGCCATATTCAACATTAAACGTAATGAGAGCGCCGGAGAGGTGCCTGGATTCATATCACTGGCGACCGCCATCGGCACGCCATATTTTCGAAATGATGCCACTGGTGGCTGCTGTTTTTCCCGTAACAGATAAAATGCCCCCGGCAACAGCACCGCAACGGTATTGGCTGCGGCCATTGCTTGTGCGTCAGCCTCGGTGGCGTATTCCAGATGATCGGCAGATAACGCCTGATAACGCGCCGCCAGGCTACTGCCCGCGAGAGCGGAAAGTTGTTCGGCATGAAGTTTTACCGGCATGCCTAAAGCGCGGGCGGTAGCAAAAACGGTTTCAGTTTGCGCGGGGCTAAAAGCCAAATGCTCGCAAAACGCATCCACCGCATCCGCCAGCTTTTCTGCGGTGACTCGCGGCAGAAGTTGTTCGCAGACTACTTCAACCCATTTGTCACCATCGCCGCTGAACTCCGGTGGAATGGCATGTGCGGCAAGACAAGTGGCATACACTTCGACCGGCAATGTTTCGCCAAGTTTGCGAATCACGCGCAGCATTTTGATTTCGTTGTCGATATCCAGACCATAGCCTGACTTAATTTCGACTGTCGTCACTCCTTCTTGCAAAAGCTGGTGCAAACGCTGACGAGCCGAATTCAGCAGTTCATCTTCGCCAGCTTCGCGCGTGTGGCGCACCGTGGAGAGGATCCCACCACCTTTTGCGGCAATTTCTGCATAGCTCACGCCATTTAAACGCATTTCAAATTCAGCACTGCGATCGCCACCGAACACCAGATGGGTATGACAATCAATAAAACCAGGGGTCACAGTCCCGCCATCAAAATGGTGATGTTCCTGCGCCTTAATGGCAGGGAGTTCGTGACGTGCACCCAACCAGACGATTTTCCCTTGATGCACCGCGATGACACCGTCTTCAATCGTGTGGTACTGCCCGTCTTTCATAGTGACAAGCGATGCGCCACTCCACAGGCTGTCGCAGATGCGAGGGTAGGTCATGACATTCTCCACGTCAGGTTGTATAGACAATTGACTACAACCTAGCGCAGCATATTAAGTTGAGCAACCAGGTTGCGACTAAAGCACCGGGCAACTGCTCATTTTGTTGTCCGTCACACAATTTTTTAGCAAACGATGAATTTGGATTGCGTCGGCATGAATTAATCGCTAAATCATTGTCATCGCAAAAGAAGGAATTAAAACTATGCCAGCATTTTTTGCTCCAGTGGTCATGCTCCCGCAAGGTTGGGGGCACAACGTGCGTATTAGCGTCAATGAACAAGGGACGATTACTCATGTCGAGGTTGGCGCGTCTGGTGAGAATGCCACGCTGCTGGCGGGCGTGGTGATTCCTTCTATCTCGAATTTACATTCGCACGCTTTTCAGCGGGTGATGGCCGGGCTGACTGAAGTGGCGGGCGACCCGCAGGACAGTTTCTGGACGTGGCGCGACATGATGTACCGCATGGTGCAGAAATTGTCCCCAGAGCAAGTCGGTGCGATTGCCACGCATTTATATATTGATATGCTCAAGGGCGGTTACACGCAGGTCGCTGAATTTCATTATTTACATCATGACGTTAACGGGAAACCGTACGCGTCTGGTGATTTGATGCTACAGCAATTGCTGCTTGCTGCCGATAACAGCGGAATAGGGCAAACGCTATTGCCGGTGCTGTATAGCCATGCGGGCTTTGGGGCGCAGCCACCACAACCCGGTCAGAAAAGATTTATTCAGGATGTCGACCGTTATTTGCGCCAGCAACAAGCACTGGGCACCGCATTACGTCGCTATCCACATATTAATCACGGCCTGTGTTTCCACTCGTTGCGGGCGGTGACGCAAGAGCAAATGGAAGATGTCCTGGAAGCGAGCGACTATCGCTTGCCGGTGCATATCCATATTGCCGAGCAAGAAAAAGAAGTGAATGACTGCGTGGCCTGGAGTGGTGAACGCCCGGTGGAATGGCTGTTTAACCGCTTTGCCGTCGATGACCGCTGGTGCCTGGTTCACGCCACGCATTTGTCGGCTGAAGAGTTGACCCAAATTGTCGAAAGCCGCGCGGTGGCGGGCTTGTGTCCGACTACCGAAGCGAATCTCGGCGATGGTATCTTCCCGGCGACGAATTTCATCGCCCAGGGCGGGCATTGGGGAATTGGTTCCGACAGCCATGTTTCCGTCAATGCGCTGGAAGAATTACGCTGGCTCGAGTACGCGCAGCGTCTGCGCGACAAACGTCGTAATCGCATCGTGTTGCCGGAACTACCGCAGGTTGGAGAAGTGCTCTGGCGCCAGGCGGCAGTAGGCGGAGCGCAAGCATGCGGGGTGACCATGGGGATGATAGCGCCTGGGCAACGTGCCGACTGGTTAGTGCTCGAACGCGATTCCTGGCTGGCAAATATTGCCGATTACGCGCTGATTAACCGCTGGTTGTTTGCTGGACGCAGTGACCAAATTAGAGATGTGTGGGTGGCTGGAAAACAGATAATTTCTGACCGGCAGCACCCGCTCGATGAACAAAGCAACACACAGTTTGCGCAGGTAATGCGCACCCTTCAGGAGTGGTGATGGAATTCTTTGATATACGGAAAGTGCCCGTCAGCTTGTGGCGAAACGGGGCCGGAGAAACCCGAGAAATTTGCTGCTTTCCGCCTGCAACGCGTGATTTCAACTGGCGTGCCAGTATCGCTTCAATCGCCAGTAGCGGCGAGTTTTCGGCATTCCCGCAGGTCGACCGTGTTATCACTTTGCTTGAAGGCGGCGAAGTCGTTCTGGATGCCGGAAAGGCGTTTCGTCACACCCTTAAGCACTTTCAGCCGTTTGCCTTTGCCGGGGATTACACCGTAAAAGCCGAGCTGAAACAGGGGATGTCGATGGATTTTAATATCATGACCCATCGTGACCGTTGCCGCGCCAAAGTGCGCGTTGCCGACCGCACATTCACCACTTTCGCCCCGCGTGGCGGCATTGTGTATGTGTTGAGTGGTGAATGGCAACTGGGTGACAAACTGCTGACGCCGGAGCAAGGCGCGTGGTGGCAAGATGGCCGCCACACTTTGCGCTTGCTGAAAACCGAAGGGAAATTGCTGTTTAGCGAAATCACTTACCTCTGACTACTGCTGAAACTCCCCACTAACTGATAACGCGTGCCCGGATACAACAGCCGGGCCACCGTCACCACCTGCGAATGATGCCAGGTTCGCCGTTGAATCAACAGGCAAGGCTGGCTGGCAGTCACTTCGAGCAGCCCTTGCTGTGTTTCATCCGCCAGCACCGCTTCGACGATATGTTCGCCCGAGGTTAACGGCGCAACCTTGCTCAAATAATGGTGCGGGGTGATGGTGCGGAAATCTTGCTGTAAATAATCTGCGGCCAGCGCCGGATTCACATACCGCGTTTCAAGCTGTACCGCCATATCGTTATCGTAATGAACCAGTTGCGAATAAAACAGCGGCTCGCCAATGTTCACTGAAAAGGCGTGTGCCAGTTTTTCATCGGCTTGCACTTGTTCAAGTACCACGACCTGATTGCGATAATGGTGACCGCGCGCGGCGATCTCCTCGGCAATGCTGCCCACTTCCAGCATTGCGGTATGGCCTTTTTGCTCGGCCACAAACGTCCCGACGCCCTGCATCCGCACCAGCCAACCTTCTCCGGTCAGCTCGCGAAGCGCGCGGTTGATGGTCATTCTGCTGACATTGAGCGCATTCACCAACTCAGTTTCCGACGGCACGCGCTGATGAGCAAGCCAGCTGCCGCTGCGAATCTGGCTAATAATCGCCTGCTTAACCCGCAAGTAAATCGGCGCGGGCAAATCACTGATAGCGGCGCGTAGTTGGGCAAGAGGCTGCGTATCTGACATCAACGGTTCCTTAAAAATGGTATTTTGCGGTGAAAGCGGGATCTCGCTCACTGTTCAATAAAAATTACCTATTACCTGCTGGCGGTCATTTGGGTTTATTCGTTAGGTTGTCTATACAACCATATACGTTCATATGAATTGATGCCATCAGGATGTCGCTATGTCACTGCAAAAAAAGCTGTGTTGTCTTACTCCGGGGCGCGTAACGCTCGCCACTCTGCGTGAAATCTACCACGGAAGCGTCACTCTAAGCCTTGATCCGCAGGCGGTTGATGCTGTCGTGAAGTCACAACAAACCGTTGAAGCCATCGTCAACCAAGGCGATGTGGTTTACGGCATTAATACGGGTTTTGGCAAACTGGCGCAAACCACCATTGCCAAAGACCATTTGGCTGAACTGCAACGCAATCTGGTGCTTTCGCACAGCGTTGGGTTAGGGAAACCGTTGCCAGATGACGTGGTACGCCTGGTGATGGCGAGCAAAATTATCAGCCTGGCGCGCGGCCATTCCGGTGTGCGTATGAACGTTATCGACAGCTTATTGCGCCTGTTTAATGCCGGTGTGATGCCGGTTATTCCGGAAAAGGGTTCGGTTGGCGCATCGGGCGATCTCGCCCCGCTGGCCCATCTTTCGCTGATGTTACTGGGCGAAGGAAATGTGCGTATTAACGGCGAAGAAATACCAGCCGTTGCCGGGCTAAAAATGGCGGGCGTCGAGCCGTTAGTGCTCGGGCCAAAAGAGGGGCTGGCGTTACTCAACGGCACCCAGGTTTCGACGGCGCTTGCGCTGCGCGGCTTGTTCGAAGGCGAGAAAGTCTTTGGTGCAGGGCTGGTGGCGGGGGCGTTATCGCTCGAAGCGATTAAAGGTTCGGTAAAACCGTTTGATGCGCGCATTCACGAAGCGCGTGGGCAAACCGGGCAAATTGATGTTGCTGCCGCTGTCAGAGCGTTGCTGGCAGACAGCGAGATTGTCGATTCCCATCAACACTGCGGGCGTGTGCAAGACCCGTATTCCATTCGCTGTGTGCCGCAAGTGATGGGCGCATGCCTCGATAACCTGCGCCACGCGGCACGAGTGCTGCAAATCGAAGCCAATGCCGCATCCGATAACCCGCTGGTGTTTAGCGAAACCGGTGAAGTGATTTCTGGCGGCAATTTCCACGCCGAGCCGGTGGCCTTTGCCGCCGATATTATCGCGCTAGCGGTAGCTGAAATCGGCGCGATTTCCGAGCGCCGTCTGGCATTGTTGCTGGATACCGGGCTTTCTGGCTTGCCGCCATTCCTGGTGAAAGAGGGCGGAATTAACTCCGGCTTTATGATTGCCCAGGTCACCGCCGCCGCACTGGCATCGGAAAACAAATCGCTGGCGCATCCTGGCAGCGTTGACAGCTTGCCAACCTCGGCCAACCAGGAAGACCACGTTTCGATGGCGACTTACGCTGCTCGCCGCCTGGGTGACATGTGCTTCAACACCGCCGCTGTGGTGGGCATTGAAGCGATGGCAGCCGCGCAGGGCATCGAGTTTTCACGCCCGTTGCGCAGCTCACCACTCATGGAGCAGGTGTTCAACGGTGTGCGTGAGCGCGTCGCCTTCCTCGAGAAAGATCGCTTACTGGCGCCTGATATTGAAAGCATGCGCCAGTGGGGTGCCAGCGGTGAGTTGCCTGCTGTGATTACTCAACTGTTTCCTTCTACATCGGCCTGAAGCCGGGAGCCACTACAATGACTGAATCTGTAAAACAGGCGGTAGCCCGCACGGTACGCGCTCCACATGGCAACACATTACATTGCGAAAACTGGTTGATCGAAGCGGCTTACCGCATGATCCAGAACAACCTTGATCCTGATGTGGCAGAGCGTCCGGAAGATCTGGTGGTGTACGGTGGGATCGGCAAAGCGGCACGAAACTGGGAGTGTTTTGAGCAGATCCTCGCTTCGCTACGCAGCCTGAAAGCCGATGAAACGCTGTTGGTGCAGTCCGGTAAACCGGTGGGCATTTTCCGCACCCACGCCGATGCACCGCGTGTGCTAATCGCCAACTCCAACCTGGTGCCACACTGGGCGACCTGGGATCATTTCCACGAACTCGATAAAGCCGGGCTGATGATGTACGGCCAGATGACTGCCGGCTCGTGGATTTACATCGGTGCGCAGGGCATCGTGCAGGGGACGTTTGAAACCTTCGCGGAAGCCGGACGCCAGCATTACGGTGGCGATTTGCGCGGCAAGTGGATCTTGACTGCGGGACTCGGTGGTATGGGTGGCGCACAACCGCTGGCAGGCGTGTTAGCGGGCGCTTCGGTGCTGGCGATCGAATGCCAGGAGTCACGTATTGATTTCCGTCTGCGTACCCGTTACCTGGATTACAAAGCAACCAATCTTGACGAAGCGCTGGCAATGATCGAGCAAGCCAATGCGCAGAAAAAAGCGATCTCGGTTGGGCTGCTGGGTAATGCAGCAGAACTGGTGCCTGAACTGGTTAAACGCGCCAAGGCGGGCGGCATTAAACCAGACATCGTCACCGATCAAACTTCGGCTCACGATCCGGTCAACGGCTATTTGCCGCTGGGCTGGACAGTTGAACGCTGGCAGAGCGAGCGCACCACACAGCCAAAAGTGGTCGAGAAAGCGGCGCGTGAATCGATGGCGGTGCACGTTCAGGCCATGCTCGATTTCTGGGAGATGGGCGTGCCGACGGTGGATTACGGCAACAATATCCGTCAGGTGGCATTCGATGAAGGTGTAGAAAATGCCTTTGATTTCCCGGGCTTTGTTCCGGCCTACATTCGCCCGCTGTTCTGCGAAGGAAAAGGGCCATTCCGCTGGGTGGCGCTGTCGGGCGATCCGCAAGATATTGCAAAAACCGATGCCAAACTCAAAGAGCTGTTCCCGGATAACCAGAATCTGCATCGCTGGCTGGATATGGCGCAAGAGCGTATTGCCTTCCAGGGATTACCGGCGCGTATTTGCTGGCTGGGGCTGGGAGAGCGCCATCGTGCAGGGCTGGCGTTTAACGAAATGGTGCGTAACGGTGAGTTAAAAGCGCCGGTGGTGATAGGCCGTGACCATCTGGACTGCGGTTCGGTGGCGTCACCAAACCGTGAAACCGAGTCGATGAAAGATGGCTCTGATGCGGTTTCCGACTGGCCGTTGCTCAACGCACTATTAAATACGGCTGGTGGTGCGACATGGGTCAGCCTGCACCACGGCGGTGGCGTGGGGATGGGCTTCTCGCAACACGCCGGAGTGGTGATTGTTGCTGATGGCACACCGGAAGCGGAAGTGCGCTTAGGCCGCGTATTGTGGAATGACCCGGCAACGGGCGTGATGCGTCACGCCGATGCCGGTTATGAGAGTGCCATTGAGTGTGCGAAGCAGCATGATTTGAAGCTGCCGATGGTGAAATAAAGCGTTAACCATAACGGCGGGTTGCTAGCCAACACAGCAGTGACCCGCCAACCACCATACTGACTCCCTGCCAGAATCCCCAACCCGGATGTAACCCCAACCACAAACTGGCGATTAACGCCGAAAGCACTGGCGTGAAATACGATGCGGTTGCCAGCAACGTCATATTGCCGCGCTGAATGCCATGGTTCCATGCCGAATAGGCCAGCGCAGTCGATGCACCCATAAATAGCAATTGCAGCGTGGCAGGCAGCGTAAAGTGAATCGGCGCTTCGTTAACGAAGGCAAACTTCACCCACAATACCAGCGCGGTGGCGCAGAAAAACAGCGACACGCCATTTTTCCCGTCACTCCAGCGGCGCGTAATATTGCAGTACAACGCCCAGATTAGCGCGGCGGCGAAAGCGAGGCTGTAAGCCAGCGGGTTGTCGAGAATGTTGTGCCACATCTGTAGCACCGACCAGTCGCCATCGCCTTTCATCACCTGAACGATGCCCGCAAGGGAAAGCGCAAGTCCTGGCCATAACCATAAATTGCTGCGTTGTTGATTGATAAACAGCGCCAGTAAAATGGTCAGGCTCGGCCACAAATAGTTAATCATCCCCAGTTCCAGCGACTGGCTGCGGTTGTGCGCCAGCCCGATAGCCAGCGCGAGGCAGATTTCATAGCTGACGAATAACCCGCCGCCAATCCACAAATAACGAGTCGGGATTTCGCGGATTTTCGGTAAACCACGCGCCAGGCACAAGCAGACCGCGCTAACGGTATAAATTAGCGCGGCACCGCCAACCGGGCCAAAGTGTTCGCTGATGCTGCGTAATAAACCAACCGAGGTGCTCCAGAGGAGGATCGCCAGCAGCCCAAAGGCGGTGGCGCGTTTTGCAGAGCTGTCCATGTGTATCCAGAGTGGTATTGGCGGATGGCGCTGCGCTGGGAAAACCCGTTGTAGGTCGGATCGCAGCGTCACCCGACGCTATTTTCAGAAATGGCTATTTCCAGAAATCGTCAAACACCGTGATGGGTGTGCGGCGTTTGTGTTCGGTTTTCAGATACCAGCCTTCGATGATTTTGCTGGTGGCATCGTCCAGAGTTTTACCTTCCAGATAATCGTCAATCTGTTCGTAAGTCACGCCCAGTGCGGCTTCGTCCGGCAGAGAAGGGCGGTCGTCTTCCAGATCGGCGGTTGGCGCTTTCTGATACAAGTGTTCCGGGCAACCGAGTGTTTTCAGCAGCGCTTTGCCCTGGCGCTTGTTGAGGCGGAAAATTGGGTTGATGTCAGTGCCACCATCGCCGTATTTGGTGAAGAAACCGGTCACCGCTTCAGCGCCATGATCCGTTCCCACCACTACGCCTTTGGTCATTCCCGCAATGCTGTACTGGGCTTTCATGCGCTCACGGGCTTTTTCGTTGCCACGGATGAAATCGCTCAGTTCAATACCCGCTTCACGCAGCGCCTGTTCGCTTGCCAGCACCGCACCTTTAATGTTCACGGTTAATACGCGATCGGGCTGGATAAAGGTGATGGCGTCCTGGCAGTCTTGCTCATCAGCCTGCACGCCGAATGGCAAACGGACGGCGATAAACTGATAGCTGTCGTCAGCGGTTTCCTGGCGCAATTCGCTAATGGCGAGTTGGCACAGTTTACCGGTCAACGTGGAATCCTGGCCGCCGCTAATACCCAGAACCAGAGACTTAATAAACGGATAGGTTTTCAGATACGATTTCAGAAAATCGACACTGACACGAATTTCGTGTTCGGCATCGATCTGTGGTTTAACCCCTAGTGCCTGGATAATCTCTTGTTGCAGAGCCATTTAACCCTCCGGTTGCGGTGTGCCTGCGCGCGCAGGCAGCCATAGTCATATTTGTTAAAACTACCCGTTTGTCGGTAAAACGACAAGACTCATGCGATCGCTCCGGAATCATTTGACGCGATTTAGAGCGATTTGGCGCTAACCTGATGTTATGTCGGGTAATCCTAAATTTTGTTCATTTGGTCTGAATAGTTGAAAAAACCGCTTTTATATTCCAGGCTTATCTAACACGTTTAAGCAATTCCCTGAAAAACGAGGATAAAATATGAACAAGAATTTTGCGGGTTTTTTATGTGCAGCAGCGGTTATGACTATGCTTGCGGGTTGTACTGCCTACGACCGTACCAAAGATCAGGTCGCCACGCCGGTCGTGAAAGACGTGAAAAAAGGCATGAGCCGTGAGCAAGTGCAGCAGATTGCCGGTAAACCTTCGTCAGAAGTAACCATGATTCATGCGCGTGGGACTTGCCAGACTTATATTCTTGGCGAACGTGCAGGCAAAACCGAGACTTACTTTGTTGCACTGGATGACACCGGGCATGTGATCAACTCCGGCTATCAGACTTGTGCCGAGTACGATACTGACCCACAGACCAAGAAATAATATTGTAGTTTTGTCGGATGGCGCTACCGCTTATCCGACCTACGAAATGCAGTTGTAGGGTGGATAAGCGCAAGCGTTATCCACCTTTTTTTTGGGTTAAGCCGGAATATGCCCAACCTTATTATGCCGGGACCAAACCCGATGTGCGGCGAGTAGTGTCAGGAATTCATCGGTAAATAAATTCGTGACACTGTCACCTTCTATGACGCCTTCCTCGCCCTGGCTATCAATGCCCAGTTTGGTTTTAAACTGGCGGGCATCTCCGGCTAGGCCAATCACCTTCAAGTGTTTATAGGCTTCCAGTAAATAATATGTCGCGTCGCCATTGCTCAGAATGGTTTGCAGATCGCCTCCCGGCACTATCACGGCGTCGACACTGACCGATGGCGAACCGGCAAAAGTAGCGCCAATCGGCAGTAAAGAACCGTCGTCCGCGCTCACTTCGCCCATGCGCGAGAACAGCAGTTTGCTATGCACTCCCTGAGCTTTCAGCGCCTGCATCACCGCCAGAACATCTGCCGCATTGGCCTTCTCACTGAGTAGAATCGCCACCACGCGGCCTTTCACCGAACCACTTGGCACCGCATACAGACTCAGGCTGGGGTCTTTCTTCAGGCCGTTGACATCTTTCGGTGGCGCAACGTGCATTTGCTCGTCGGAAAGCTCAATTCCGAGATTTTCAGCAACCGGTTGGGCGAGTGAAATATCAATGTGCGTCAGGTGATCCAGCACTCTTTCGCGGATATACGGTCTTGCCACTTTGGACAATTCAAAGCTAAAGGCGCTGATAATATGTTGCTGTTCGACTGGCGTTTGGCTTTGCCAGAACAGCCGCGGCTGCGAGTAATATTCACCAAACGATGGGCTGCGTTCGCGAATCTTATGTCCTTCAACCCGCGTTTGATAACTCTCAAAGCCGCCACGTTTCGGCCCCGGAGGCGTTTCGCGCGGCCAGTTATCGTTAATGGAGTTCGGTTCGTAATTGGCAGGATTGCTGTCAATATCCATGCGGTGCATGCCATCACGCTGGAAATTGTGATACGGGCAGGTGGGGCGGTTTATCGGGATTTCATGGAAATTCGGGCCACCCAGGCGGCTGATTTGTGTATCGGTGTAGGAGAATAAGCGCCCCTGCAACAACGGGTCATTACTGAAATCAAGCCCCGGAACGATATGCCCCGGATGGAATGCCGCTTGTTCGTTTTCGGCAAAGAAGTTATCCGGATTACGGTTGAGCGTCATTTTGCCCACCAGATGGACTGGAACCAGTTCTTCCGGAATCAGTTTGGTCGGGTCTAACAAGTCAAAATCATATTTGAATTCGTCTTCTTCAGGGATTAATTGCAGCCCCAGTTCGTATTCCGGAAAATCGCCGGCTTCAATAGATTCCCATAAATCACGGCGGTGGAAGTCAGGGTCGCGGCCCGTTAGTTTTTGCGATTCATCCCACACCAGCGAGGCTTTACCGGCGGTCGGTTTCCAGTGGAAGCGCACGAACGTCGCTTTGCCTTCGGCATTAATCATGCGGAAAGTATGAATCCCGAAACCTTCCATGGTGCGATAGCTGCGCGGCAGGCCGCGGTCAGACATCGCCCACATGACGTTATGCAGGGTTTCAGGTTGCAGGGAAACATAATCCCAGAAGGTGTCGTGGGCGCTGCCACCTTGCGGGATTGCCCAGTGTGGCTCTGGTTTTACCGCGTGGACGAAATCGGGGAATTTATGTGCATCCTGAATAAAGAATACCGGCGTGTTGTTGCCGACTAAATCGAAAATACCTTCGTCGGTGTAAAACTTGGTGGCGAATCCGCGGATATCACGCACGGTATCGGCTGAACCTGCACCGCCCTGCACGGTAGAAAATCGCACAAAGACCGGGGTGATTTTGTCGGGGTCTGAAAGGAAATCTGCTTTGGTAATTTCTGCCATATTCTTATAGGGCTGGAAGTAACCGTGAGCCGCAGAACCACGAGCATGGACGATGCGCTCGGGGATACGCTCATGGTCGAAGTGGGTAATTTTTTCCCGCAGGATAAAATCTTCCAGAAGCGTAGGCCCGCGCGTACCGGCACGCAGTGAGTTTTGGTCATCGGCAATGCGCACACCTTGATTGGTGGTAAGCGGGAAGTTTTCTCCATCTTTGCGATGTACATCGAGGGATTTCAGTTTTTCGTTGGAGGTATCCGGGCTTTTATAACTTCCTGCAGCGGTAGGTTGCGCTCCTGGTGAACTGGGGTCGGTGGAAGGGCGGTGAGAACCATCTTCAGGTGCCAGAGAATCCATACCAGGCTTTGATTCATTGGCGTCATGTATTGGTGCACTGTGAGTTAAAGGATGTTTATTGTGCGTCGACATTGAATATTACCCCTTTAGTTAAAGCTGTTTTGTCGGGCAAAACAGCTTTAACTATAGAACAAGGTCATCTCAACGCGAGACGTGGAGGGGCGTTCTCCGTTATCATAGCGAAGTTACTCCTCAATTTAGTTTTGATTCCATTGCCTATGAAACCTTTGCGCCAACCGAATACTCGCCCTGTTCTTACGTATCAACCACGCGTTGAACCCGTACCACCGGCTCATGCGTGGCGAGTTGAAGGATTTAAAGACGTGTGGATGCTGCGTAATCGCTATGTGGCTTTTGTGCTGGTGGGAGATGCGTTCCGTCAGTCGCCGCCATTTACATTACCAGAGTCAGCGCAGCGTTGGGCGATGCAGGTAAGAAGTGAGAATGATGTAGGCTGATCTATCCTTCATCCTTCAAGTTGCAGGGGTGTTGGCTGCAACTCGAATGCTAACGGGTATCGAATGACGGCGGTTTTACCCGCCGTTACTGATTTCTTCAAACTCTTCGCAGCCGGTATCAAACCCTTCCGTGCAACTGACGTTCAGCCAATGCAATGCTTTCTGTTTATTGGTCGCGATAAAGCCTTTTTCACCATTTAAAAACAGCATTCCTGCCCAGTATTCGGCATAACCCGTGCGGGAAAGTGCCGAGCTGCGCTTGAACCAGAATGCCGCTTTGTCATCGTCTTGCACCACACCCACGCCATTTGCGTACAGCATGCCGTAAAACATTTGGGCATCGACCGCTGAGTCACTCTCAATGTCCTGTGAGGCGCTTTCCAGTAACTGCATGGCTTTCGAATAATCGGGCTTGCCCGCCTGGGTGTTCACCAGAATACGTGCCAGAACCACGCTTCCTGGTTTACTGCCGTGGGCGACGGCCTGTTCGGCTAACGATTTTGCCTGCTGGTAATCGCCATTTGCAGGATCATGGATTTTGAGTTGGGCCAGCAGAGCCATAGCATCGGCGTCACCCTGGGCCGCTGATTTTGCCGCCCAGCTTTCCGCTTGCTGATATTCGCCCGCACTGAAAAGGGTATCGGCAAGGTAAAACTGGGCGCGGCTGTCACCTTCCTGCGCATGTTGCAGGTAGGGGCTGTCCGGTGTTTCAGCCCACGCCGATGAGAGACACAACAGCAATAAAAAATAGAGTCGTTTCATAGAGAGAAGGGGTCCGTAGGAGACAATTTTATTTTGGCACCCTTTTGGGGCGCTCTATTTTATCAATAAAAAACGGCTCCCTTTTCAAGGAGCCGTTGTATTGTCGCAGATTCTACGGTGGTTTAGCTACTGCTTAGCGATGTGCCAGTTCGGCTTCTTCGTCGCTATTGAGTATTTCTTTATCGGTTTGTTTCATCAACTGGCTGGTGATGGTACCTGCCGTCATGGAACCGCTGACGTTCAGCGCGGTACGGCCCATGTCGATAAGCGGTTCAACCGAAATCAGCAATGCCACCAGCGTGACCGGCAAGCCCATGGCTGGCAGGACAATCAGGGCAGCGAATGTTGCACCACCACCGACACCCGCAACGCCTGCGGAGCTTACGGTGACAATCCCGACCAGTGTGGCAATCCAGACTGGATCCAATGGGTTGATACCGACGGTTGGCGCGACCATCACGGCCAGCATCGCTGGATACAGACCCGCACAACCGTTCTGACCGATGGTGGCCCCAAACGACGCGGCAAAGCTGGCGATGGACTCAGGCACACCCAGACGGCGAGTTTGAGCTTCAACGTTCAATGGAATACTGGCTGCACTGGAGCGGCTGGTGAAGGCAAAGGTCAGCACAGGCCAGACTTTGCGGAAGTATTTCAGCGGGCTCACACCGTTGACAGCCAACAGAACCGCGTGCACGCCGAACATAATTGCCAGACCGAGGTAAGAGGCCACCACGAAACTACCGAGTTTGATGATGTCTTGCAGGTTTGAACCAGCAACAACTTTGGTCATCAGCGCAAGAACACCGTACGGCGTCAGTTGCATGACCAGACGCACCAGTTTCATGACCCAGCTTTGCAGCGTGTCAATCGCAACCAGAACACGCTCGCCTTTTGGCGCATCGTCTTTCAGTAGTTTAAGAGCTGCTACACCGAGGAACGCGGCGAAAATCACCACGCTGATGATAGACGTTGGGTTAGCCCCTGTCAGGTCAGCAAACGGGTTCTTCGGCACGAATGACAGAATCAGTTGCGGTACGCTGAGGTCAGCCACTTTACCCACATAAGTGGTTTCGATTGCGCTCAGACGAGCGGTTTCAGCGGTGCCTTGCACCAGGCCTTCAGCCGTCAAACCAAACAAGTTGGTGACCAGCACGCCGACCAGCGCTGAAATCAGCGTGGTAAACAGCAATGTCCCGATGGTCAGAACGCTGATTTTGCCCAGAGAAGAGGCGTTATGCAGACGTGCCACCGCGCTCAGGATAGAGGCAAATACCAGCGGCATGACGATCATTTGCAGTAATTGAACATAGCCGTTACCGACAACGTTAAACCACTGAATAGACTGTTTCAGTACCGGACTGTCTTCGCCATAAATGGTGTGTAATGCAAGGCCAAAGACCACACCGATCACCAGACCAAGCAGTACTTTTTTTGCCAGACTCCACTGTTTGTGGCGAGTTTGTGCCAGCAACAGCAATAGAATAACGAACACGATAACGTTCGCTATGAGTGGAAAATTCATCCCCGTATCTCCTGAGTATATTTTAAACAGATGGACTGATTGCCACCTTTATTCTGTAAAGCGTACCAGAACCCTGGAGTTACTCTTATATTCAAAAGGAATTGATTATTACAATTCGAGCTATTTCGTTTAATTATTGTTCCAGGTGGTTATTTAAAAAACTATTAAAGGTCATTTGCAGCGAAATTATCATGTGCGATGACCAGCGCACCGCGCTGTTATCGGGCACACTTTGCGGCATCCACACGGCCAGACCAAACAACACCATGCACAAGGCACGTTCCAGTTGATTACCTTTTTGCGGCCTGATGATGGGAAAGCGAAAGCGCCAACGGCAGGGCCAAAGGAGTGGGACACCCGCAGGAGTGAGCATATCTGCCAAAATATGGCTTAAGTAACCCAACACCATGCCTTGAAGGGCATCGGCGGGAATCACCCAACTTTCGGGGACTTTGAGATAGAACAGTGCAAGGCTTGCGAAGACGGCAAATAAGCTGTGGGTAAAGCCCCGATGGCCGCAGGCGCGGGCAATGGGTTTGGAAAACCACGGCAAGCGTTGACCGAGAAATGACTTTGGGTGGTCAATATCAGGCAGCAAACAGGTCAGGATGGCTGAAGGCACAATATGCCACCAGTCTCCTTGAGCAAGCACAGGCGTGAGTTCGGCGTTTTTAGCGAATACTGCACAGGCAATGGAAAAAAGAAGGTGACCTTCCGCCGTCATGATACTACCCGGATGAAAACTGTCGATTCATACAGTATAGGGTTTTTATACAGTAGACGGAAGAGGTGACGGCGTAACATTTTGCAACCGCCGGATTCCCCGGCGGCGTGTTGTTTAGCGGGCTAACCAGCCTCCGTCGACGGCAATGGTGTAACCGTTGACATAATCGGAAGCACTGGAGGCAAGAAACACCACCGGGCCTTGCAGATCGGCAGGAACACCCCAACGACCCGCGGGAATTCGCTCGAGGATTTCATGGCTGCGGACTTCATCATCACGCAGTTGTTGAGTGTTGTTGGTTGCCATGTATCCCGGCGCGATCGCGTTGACATTGATATTATGTTGCGCCCATTCATTTGCCAGCAGGCGCGTTATGCCAAGCACGGCACTTTTAGATGCGGTGTAAGACGGGACTCTGATACCGCCCTGGAAGGACAACATGGAGGCGATATTAATAATCTTGCCGCCAGTGCCTTGTTTAATGAACTGTTTTGCCACCGCCTGAGAGAGAAAGAATACTGATTTAATGTTCAGGTTCATTACGTCGTCCCAGTTTTTCTCGCTAAATTCCAGCGCATCTTCCCGGCGAATGGTGCCTGCGTTATTTACAAGGATATCTATTTTCCCCATTCCTGCCACGGCCTGCGCAATGATGTCAGGGATCGCGTCTTGTTGGCTTAAATCTGCCTGGATGGCGAGAAAACGGCGATCCAAATCTCGCACTTTTTGCGCCGTTTCATGCGGGATTTTGCGGTTTACGCTGACGATGTCACAACCAGCCTCGGCAAGGCCAATCGCCATTCCCTGACCCAGTCCTGTATCGCATCCCGTGACAACAGCGACTTTGCCTTGCAGATTAAAAGCATCGAGAATCATAGTTACTCCGGTATCCGGAAAAGCGCATTTGCGCGTGTCTGTAAAGAGTAGATACGGGAGGGGGGAAACTCAAATATTTTTGAAATACTGTTTTAAAAAATTAGATGTCGGTATGGTTTTGAGAATGATGCGGGGAGCCCCGCATCATAATAAATTAGCCAATCAGGTGTTCGGCGCGTAATTCACTCAGCGAAGACAACTTCACATTTGCCAGGCACCAGCGCACGTCGTCACGGTTTTCTTCTGCGGGAACCACAATAGAACGCATGCGTGCGGCTTTGGTGGCAACCATGCCATTCACGGAGTCTTCAAGTGTCACACAGGCGAGCGGGTCAACAGCCAATTTAGCAGCGGCATCCAGATAAACCTGCGGATGGGGCTTGCTGTAAGGCAGATGTTCTGCCGAGGCGATGGCATCAAACTGGGAACGTAAGTCGAACATTTCCAGTACACGCTCAAGCATATGCGCAGGTGAAGCAGACGCTAAACCCACTTTCAGACCTTGCGCTTTACATAAAGCGACAGCTTCACGCACACCAGGCAAAATCGGACGCGTCTCTTCAATCAGGGCAATGGCGCGAGTAATCACGCGGTTTGTCACTTCTTCACGAGATGGGCCGTTCCACGGTTGTTTGGCAAACCACAGGTCAACAACCAGGTCGATACGCAAACCCAGCGTGTCAGGGAGTTCAGAGCGGCGGGAAATATCCACACCAACGCTAGCCAACACTTCCAGCTCGGCTTTGTCCCATAATGGTTCAGAATCAATCAGTAAACCGTCCATATCAAAAATCGCAGCTAAAATTTGGCGAGTCACAGCCATGTTTCGACTCCTGTCGGTGTGCATTACAGTTAAGATTACTTATCAATAGCTGGAATTTTCGCTTGTTGCCACTGCTTTGTGAGAATCGCCCGTAAAGCTCAGGCGAAATCCCCCTGGAAGAGGTAAACTTTGTGCGTGTAAGTTACGTCTTAACCAAGGGGAACGAATGACGTATCAACAAGCTGGACGCATTGCCGTACTCAAACGTGTGGCTGGCTGGGTAATTTTCATCCCGGCGATGATTTCAACACTGATATCAATTCTTAAGTTCATGTATGAACACAGCGAAAAGCAGGCGGGGATTAATGCTGTCATGCTGGACTTCGCACATGTCATGATTGAGATGATGCGTTTTAATACGCCATTCTTAAATTTCTTCTGGTACAACTCGCCACAACCTGACTTCCATCAACAGGCCAATATTCTGTTTTGGGTGATCTACATGCTGATCTTTGTCGGTCTGGCATTGCAGGGATCTGGCGCGCGAATGAGCCGCCAGGCGAAGTTTCTGCGTGAAGGGGTAGAGGATCAGTTGATACTGGAACAAGCCAAAGGCCCCGAAGGGTTAACCAAGGAACAAATCGACGCGAAAATCGTGGTGCCGCGACACACCATTTTCCTGCAAATATTCCCGCTCTATATTTTACCCATCATTATTATCGTTATCGGTTATTTCTTCTTTTCTTTGCTCGGCTTCATCTAGAAAAACGCCACTCCAATAGGGAGTGGCGAATTATTCATGCTGCCAGAACGCGTTCCAGCGCTTTTTGCGCGGTGACTAGATGTTGACCGCCGAATAGAATCGCGCGGTTAAGCAAAGTATAGAGTTGATAAATAGGCTGGCGTTCAAGGAAATCTGTAGGAAGAGGGGAAACTGACTGGTAACCGTCGTAGATTTGCGGTGGTTGATCCGGATGCAACGGTAACATTGCCAGGTCGCACTCTCTGTCACCCCAGTAACAGGCCGGATCGTAGATAAATGGCCCATCGGTACCCATCGCGCAATTTCCTGACCACAAATCGCCATGCAGTAATGAAGGCTGCGGTTGATGGGAGGCAAGAACCTGATGCACAAAATCGACGATCAGGTCGATGTCGCCAAACTGAATCCCTTTTTCAGCCGCCAGTTCAAGCTGCCAGCCAATGCGTTGCTCTGCAAAGAATGTTGACCAGCGGCGTTGCCAGGCATTGGGCTGCGGAGTGGTGGAAAGATCATTATCAAAATCGAGCCCAAATTGCGGCTGTTCACTCCACTGATGCAGGCGCGCGAGTTGTTGCCCCAACAAGAAGGCGTTGTGGGCATCCAGGGGTTTAGCGGGCATATATTCAAGGAGCAGGAAACTGTAATCCCTATCGCTGCCTACCGCCCAGACTTTCGGTACGCGCACTGTGTTGCTGCGTGCGAGTAGTTCAAGTTGATCGGCTTCGGCAGTGAAGATGGGTAACAGCTCGCGAGTGTCGCTTTTGACAAAAATCTCATGACCGGCATAGTGAATTCGCCAGGCAGCATGAATTTCCCCTCCGGGTAATTCAGTGCGTTGTTCAATTTCAGCGCTACCGAGTTGTTCACTTAACAGACGACTTATGGCTTGCCACATAATGCTTCTCTCCAGGTTATCTGGTAGATCATTAGTTTATCGCTGTTAACCGGGTCAAACTTCGAACTAACGCACATCCCCGGTCAGGAGTTTTAAACCAGGCTATTGACTCTCTTGTCGCCAGCTATCCCAGGTGGTGATTGAAACTTCTGGCTCTATTCCCAGCGCCAGTTTAGCGAGCCCACGGGCAAGCTCTTCAACTTCAGTCTGCTCTAATGTACTTATCAAGCCGAATGAGTTGCTGCCTAATTCGTGAATTTTCCCTTCGTCATCGGTAAAGGTGAGCAAAAAACCTCCACGAGTCAGCGTGTTATTCAGTTCGTTAAGGTCCGTGAGATTGTGCTCCTTGAACTTTAATGTGACAACATAACGCTCAATGTCTCCGCTACTCATGGTTCACCCCATTGTTATCCCGAAGGTTTTAGCATAGTTGATCTGCACAAAATGGCGACATTTGCCGTCGTGGCGAACCGCCCCGAGCAGGGCGGCCTGTTAACTCAGTCTTGTTAACTGCATAAGTAGTCGTAGATTTTTTGGGTATTTTCCATGGAGCACAAACGGGTGCCGTGATTGAGTGTGGCGGCACTCCCGGCGGCGACACCGAATCGGACCATATCAAGTAGTGGGGCATTTTCAGCTAGTTTTAGCGTCATCGCGCCGACCATGCTGTCTCCGGCACCCACTGTACTTTGGCTTTTCACTGGCGGTGGTACCACCTGAACAGAACCATTAGCATCTACGCCCAATGCCCCCTGCGGACCAAGCGAAACGACCACGCGCTTGGCTTTTCCGCTATCAACGATTTCCTGAGCTGCCTTACGCACATCGTCAGGTTGTGTGAGGTCGCGATTGACTAATGCACTGAGCTCTTTTTGGTTAGGTTTCACCAACTCAATATTGCCGATTTCCAGAGTCGCTTTGAGCGCTTCGCCTGAACTATCAACGATGCAGCGTATCCCGGATTTTTGGGCCGCTTTGACTAACCCGCAGAGTTTCGAAACATCAATACCTGGTGGAAGACTGCCGCTGATAACCAGAATGGAGCCCGCTTCAATAGTGAGGACTTTTTCTTCCAGGCGGCGAAACTCATCATCGGTAAGGGCCGCACCTGGCATCACAAAGCGATACTGCTCACCGGTAGACTCGGCGTGAACATGCAAGTTTTGCCGCGTCCAGTCGTGAGCATCTACGGTATCAATGGCAACATGTTCATCTAAAAGCAGATTGCTAAGGTGTTCGCCTGTCGCACCACCGGAAGGAAAAATGGCAGTTGCTTGCCCGCCGAGGTGGGCAATCGCTCGCGCAACGTTAATTCCACCACCGCCTGGTTCAAATACCGGAGCGGTGCACCGTAGTTTACCTTCGGGATAAATTTGTGCTGTCAGTGTTGCGCTGTCCAGAGAAGGGGCAAGTGTCAGTGTGTAAATGCGTGTCATATATCCTCCTTAATTTAGCATTGGGATAAAGCGTAGCACTGTTTAGGCAAGAGAATGTCAATTAACACCATGATTTATCAAATAATTTGTAAAATAACCCTACGCACTATGTTTATGAAAATTAAGATGTTTTAAGAGCTCTCTTATTCAAAAAATGAAAGAAGAATTCATTGCTATGTTATTCGAGCTTTTTTATAATTTGTTACCTTTCTTGGCTCATAAATATTTGATCCACAGAAAAGATTCCGGAACCTTGATGGTTTCTTTTTATGTTGTACGGACGATTAAATGAATTTTGTTAAGACAGTACCGGCTGCAATTTTGCTGACCGGAAGTGCGCTATTGAGTCACTTTGCAATTGCAGATAATTCGGTTTTCACTGTCATGGATGACCCAGCCACCGCAAAGAAACCGTTCGAAGGTAATCTGAATGCAGGCTACCTTGCACAATCAGGTAACACCACCAGCTCCTCGCTGACCGCTAACTCCAACTTGACCTGGTACCAAACGGCAACCGCATGGTCACTGTGGGGCAATGCAAACAATACCTCGTCTAATGATGAACGCTCTTCTGAGACTTATTCCATCGGGGGCCGTAGCCGTTACAACATGACTGACAGCGATTACCTGTTCGGTCAGGCGAGTTGGTTAACTGATCGGTATAACGGTTATGACTCAAGGGATGTACTGACTGCTGGTTATGGTCGCCAGTTCCTTAATGGCCCAGTGCACAGTCTGCGTTTGGAATTTGGTCCTGGTGTACGTTATGACGAGTATACCGATGGTGGTCATAAGACTCAGCCGTTGGGCTACGCATCAGGTATTTATAACTGGCAGTTAACAGATAACGCCAAATTTATCCAGGGCGTGTCTGTACTGGGTAGCGAAGATACGACGGTAAACTCTGAAACTGCGCTTGAAGTTGCAATCAATGAGCACTTTGGTTTGCGGGTTGGCTATAACGTCACCTGGAACTCAAATCCGCCAGATTCTGCACCTGAACATACCGACAGACGTACTGCAGTGACTCTTGGTTATAAGATGTAATTGATTAAGCCGGGTCATTCCCGGCTTTAAACCCATCACTTACTTAAGTTTAGCTTCTGTTGATGTGCTTCTTTGCCGCTATCATTCATTGCACTGGAATGTTTTGGAGCGAATTGTTTTATTTTTATCCATGTCGCTAATATTATTTTGGTCCGTAGTTTTATTTATAATAAAATTAATTAAGAATTTTAAATTCTTCACAATCTCTCCTTAATTCTTTCTTTATTCATATTTTTGGTATATTTGACACGAATTGATAAAGTATTGGTCTTGTCAGAAATGTGATCTAGATCTACTCTTATTTTGTGGCAGGTTAATAGCTTGCTGATCCATTAAATAAGAGAAAAATGAATATGAAAAATATCAAATATGCCGCTGTAGTTGTTACTCTTTCCATGCTTTCATTTGGTGCCTCTGCTGCGCAATCTTCTGCAACCACAGGCACACAAACAGCACCATCACCTGTCTGGAATGTTGCCGATGTTGAAGCGGGCTCCAATATTCAACCGGGCGAGCTGTCTACGGGACAGTCAATGGATGACGCTTTTAATGTCCATACACTGGTTGCCGGGGACTGGTCATAGTCACGTGCATTGTTTAATTATCTTTCTGCGCAGGTTTGATAACCTATCATTCGTGCTAAAAGTTACATAAATAAAAAACCGAGCATAATGCCCGGTTTTTTATTTATACCCCCGCAAACTAATTCCCTCGTCATTACTGGTCTGTTAAAAAACCAAGTGTCATCATCGCTTGAGATATATCTATGAAACTAGTTTGCAAAATTAGGATTGGTAGTTTCTTTGTTTATTTTTAAACTTTAAACCATTCTGTAATATTTCTATAACCTCATGCCGATAATAATCTCTGCGTTTTTGACAAGGTGTCTCTTGATTAATTATCGCGTATTAGAAAGGGGTTTAGGAGCAAACATGAAAAATTTTACATTCGCAGGAGTGACATTAAGTTTACTGCTGACATCAACGTCTATGCATGCAGCAGAAGTTTATAATAAGGATGGAAATAAATTAGACATTTATGGAAGAGTAAAGCCAGAAATCTATCTGAGCGACAATAATAGCGTTGATGGTGATCAGTCTTATATTCGATTTGGTATTAAAGGTCAGACTGAAATTAATAGTCAACTCACTGGTTTTGGTCAGTGGGAGTATCAGGTTGCAGCCAACAAAGTCGAAGGTGATAGCAATACGGCAAAAACGCGTTTGGCATTCGCAGGTCTAAAAGCTGGTGATTTTGGGTCATTTGATTACGGTCGAAACTATGGTGTGCTTTATAATATTGGATCATATACCGATGTCATGCCTGAATTTACGACTGAATCTTATGCTAAAACTGATAATTTCATGACTACCCGTACTAATAGTGTGGCAACGTATCGTAATACTACTTTCTTCGGTTTAGTTGATGGCTTAAAACTGACCGTTCAGTTTCAAGGGAAAAACGAGAATGACGGTCGGTCTACCAGTAAGCAAAACGGTGAAGGTGTAGGGACATCGTTGACTTATGACATTAGCGATACCGGGATGAGTATGGGGATGGGCTATAGCAACTCTAACCGTACTCTGGCACAGAGAGACCTGACTTATGGTCAGGGTGATAATGCGGAAGCATGGAATGCGGGAGTGAAATATGATGCCAATAACATTTATCTGGCAGCAATTTATGCTGAGACGAGCAATATGACACCGATTTCTGGTACCGCAACAATTAATGGTGAGAACCAAAGTATTAGTGGGTTTGCGAATAGGAATCAGGCATTTGAAATTGTTGCACAATATCTGTTCGATTTTGGCTTCCGGCCTTCAATAGGCTACGTTTACTCGAAGGGTAAGGATATTGAGGGCGTAGGTGACGTGGAGTTAGTAAAATATGTCGATGTCTCTGCTACCTATTTTTTTACTAAAAACATGTCTGCTTTTATTGATTACAAAATTAACCTGTTAAGCGACGACAATGCTTTGCAACTTAACAACGATAATGTTGCTGCTGTAGGTGTTGTTTATCAGTTCTAAATAGTTCCAGTTCTTATTCTCTACCCGCCTGAATAACTGAAAATTAAATATTTGCGTCATGGCGAAAACCATGGCGCTATTGATTAACACATTTGATTAATACATTAATCTTAATAAAAAATATTTAGTACAAACGTATTATTCATTTTTCTTCCTTTTTTTTCAGCATGTTATCCACAAGTTCTTAAGTTCTGCCTTTATCCTCACCTCAATGACGTGTACTATTGCCTCGTCTAATCAGCAGGTTGAAGTGGGTACATTTTAGATTCATGTACACAGTTTGCGAGGTGAAGCATTCAACCACTCCTAACTCACTGATTTATTTAAACTATATAAAGTTGCATGTGATCTTGCGTATGGGTCACCACTGCGAATAAGGACTTATAATGCCTGTTATTACTCTTCCTGATGGCAGCCAACGCCATTACGACCACGCTGTTAGCCCATTGGATGTCGCTCTGGACATCGGTCCTGGCCTTGCGAAAGCCTGTATTGCAGGCCGTGTAGATGGCGAACTGGTTGATGCGTCTGATGTTATTGAGCACGATGCTAAACTCGCAATTATCACCGTTAAAGATGAAGCTGGCCTGGAGATTCTCCGCCACTCGTGCGCCCACTTATTGGGTCATGCCATCAAACAACTGTGGCCGCACACTAAAATGGCGATTGGCCCGGTTATTGATAACGGTTTTTACTACGACGTTGACATTGACCACACGCTGACGCAGGAAGATCTTGAGCTGCTCGAAAAGCGTATGCACGAGTTGGCTGAGAAAGATTACGACGTCATCAAGAAAAAAGTGAGCTGGCATGAAGCCCGCGAAACCTTCGTGAACCGTGGTGAAAGCTACAAAGTCGCGATTCTTGATGAAAACATTAGCCAGGATGATAAGCCTGGTTTGTATCATCATGAAGAATACGTTGATATGTGCCGCGGTCCGCACGTACCGAACATGCGTTTCTGCCATCATTTTAAGTTGCAGAAAACTTCCGGTGCTTACTGGCGTGGCGATAGCAGCAACAAAATGTTGCAACGTATTTATGGCACAGCCTGGGCTGATAAGAAGCAATTGAATGCTTACTTGCAACGCCTGGAAGAGGCGTCCAAGCGTGACCACCGTAAGATCGGTAAGCAACTCGACCTGTATCATATGCAGGAAGAGGCACCTGGTATGGTGTTCTGGCACAACGACGGCTGGACTATCTTCCGTGAACTGGAAGTGTTTGTACGCTCCAAGCTCAAAGAGTACCAGTATCAGGAAGTGAAAGGCCCGTTCATGATGGACCGTGTGCTTTGGGAAAAAACCGGCCACTGGGACAACTACAAAGATGCGATGTTTACCACTTCTTCAGAAAACCGTGAATATTGCATCAAACCAATGAACTGCCCAGGCCATGTGCAGATCTTTAACCAGGGCCTGAAATCCTACCGTGACTTGCCATTGCGTATGGCTGAATTTGGTAGCTGCCACCGTAATGAGCCGTCAGGTGCGTTACATGGCCTGATGCGCGTTCGTGGCTTTACTCAGGATGATGCTCACGTATTCTGTACTGAAGAACAAGTGCGTGACGAAGTGAATAGCTGCATCCGCATGGTCTACGACATGTACAGCACCTTCGGTTTTGAAAAAATCGTTGTGAAGCTGTCAACTCGCCCTGAAAAACGCATCGGTACCGACGAAATGTGGGATCGTGCAGAGGCGGATTTGGCCGTAGCATTGCAAGAAAATAATATTCCGTTTGATTATCAACCGGGAGAGGGTGCATTCTATGGCCCTAAAATTGAATTTACCCTGTATGACTGCCTGGATCGTGCATGGCAGTGCGGGACAGTACAGTTAGACTTCTCTTTGCCATCGCGTTTGAATGCGTCTTATATTGGTGAAAGTAATGAACGCCTGGTGCCGGTAATGATTCACCGTGCAATTCTCGGGTCAATGGAACGTTTTATTGGTATCCTGACCGAAGAATTTGCGGGTTTCTTCCCAACCTGGCTTGCGCCAGTACAAGCAGTGGTGATGAATATCACTGATGGACAGTCTGAATACGTTAACGAATTGACCCGTAAACTGCAAAATGCAGGCATTCGTGTAAAAGCAGACTTGAGAAATGAGAAGATTGGCTTTAAAATCCGTGAACACACGTTGCGTCGTGTCCCTTACATGTTAGTTTGTGGCGATAAAGAGGTCGAAGCAGGCAAAGTAGCCGTTCGTACCCGTCGTGGCAAAGACTTGGGTAGCATGGACGTCAACGAATTGATTGAAAAACTGCAGAATGAAATTCGCAGTCGCAATCTTAATCAACTAGAGGAATAGAGTTATTAAAGGCGGAAAAAGAGTTCAACCGGCGCGTCCTAATCGCATAAACAGAGAAATTCGTGCCACTGAGGTTCGTCTGACAGGTATTGAAGGCGAGCAGCTAGGTATTGTCAGTCTGAATGAAGCTTTAGAAAAAGCCGAGGAAGCTGGGGTTGATTTAGTTGAAATCAGTCCTAATGCCGAACCGCCTGTTTGTCGAATTATGGATTACGGCAAATTCCTCTACGAAAAAAGCAAATCTTCTAAGGAACAGAAGAAAAAGCAAAAAGTTATTCAGGTCAAGGAAATCAAATTCCGACCTGGTACCGATGATGGCGACTATCAGGTAAAACTCCGCAGCCTGGTTCGCTTTCTGGAAGAGGGTGATAAAGCTAAAATCACACTGCGTTTCCGCGGTCGTGAAATGGCTCACCAACAGATTGGTATGGAAGTGCTTAACCGCGTCCGTGACGATCTGAGTGAACTGGCAGTCGTCGAATCCTTCCCATCGAAGATCGAAGGCCGTCAGATGATCATGGTGCTCGCTCCGAAGAAGAAACAGTAAGGCCATCAAGTAACAGTTCTCGCGAGGTTTCGGCCTCGTGAGATTTGTTCGCCTTCTGGTTCGTTTTATTAACAATGCGAAGTGGAAAGTTATTAAATGCCAAAGATTAAAACTGTACGCGGCGCCGCTAAGCGCTTCAAAAAGACCGCCGGTGGTGGTTTTAAGCGTAAGCACGCTAACCTGCGTCATATTCTGACTAAAAAGTCTACTAAGCGTAAACGTCACCTGCGTCCGAAAGGTATGGTCTCCAAAGGGGATCTGGGCCTGGTCATCGCTTGCCTGCCGTACGCATAAGTAGCACTTTTTAATTAATTCAGAATATAGAACAGGAGAGCTAATATGGCTCGCGTAAAACGTGGTGTTATCGCACGTGCTCGTCACAAAAAAATCCTTAAACAAGCCAAAGGCTACTACGGTGCGCGTTCACGCGTTTACCGCGTTGCTTTCCAGGCTGTTATCAAAGCTGGCCAATACGCTTACCGTGACCGTCGTCAACGTAAACGTCAATTCCGTCAGCTGTGGATTGCACGTATCAACGCTGCAGCTCGTCAGAACGGGATCTCTTACAGCAAATTCATCAACGGCTTGAAAAAAGCTTCTGTTGAAATCGACCGTAAGATCCTGGCTGACATCGCCGTATTCGACAAAGTGGCATTTACTGCACTGGTTGAGAAAGCGAAAGCAGCTCTGGCGTAAGCCGGTTATTAGAGGGAGCTTGTCTCCCTCTTTTAATTTCTAGCGGTAATGTTTAACACTGATCAATAAGGTAACTGCAAGCATGAATGCTGCTATTTTCCGTTTCTTTTTTTACTTTAGCACCTGAATCAGGGGGCTTTGCGCGTAAGAAAAGAAACGAAAAATAGCGCCGAAAGCCTCCACTATGGAGGCTTTTTTTTTGCTTCTGTATACGGATCAACTACCCCGGCAATTGTGCCGGCATAAGAGGAATACCATGCCACATCTCGCAGAGCTGGTTGCCAATGCAACGGCCGCCATAAACGAGGCCCATGATGTTGCCGCGTTAGACAACGTACGCGTCGAGTATTTAGGGAAGAAAGGACATCTGACCCTCCAGATGACAACCCTGCGTGAATTGCCACCAGAAGAGCGTCCAGCCGCTGGTGCGGTAATCAATGAAGCGAAAGAGAAAGTGCAGGAAGCATTAAATGCACGCAAACACGCTCTGGAAAGTGCCGCGCTGAATGCACGTCTGGCAGAAGAGACCATTGATATTTCCCTGCCTGGCCGTCGCATCGAAAATGGCGGTTTGCACCCGGTTACGCGCACCATTGACCGTATCGAAAGCTTCTTCGGTGAACTGGGCTTCACCGTGGCGACAGGTCCTGAAATTGAAGATGACTACCACAACTTCGATGCTCTGAACATTCCAGGGCACCATCCAGCTCGTGCTGACCACGATACTTTCTGGTTCGATGCAACCCGTCTACTGCGCACTCAGACTTCTGGCGTACAGATTCGTACCATGAAGGATAAGCAGCCGCCGATTCGTATTATCGCGCCTGGCCGTGTGTATCGTAACGACTACGACCAGACGCACACGCCAATGTTCCATCAAATGGAAGGTTTGATTGTTGATACCAACATCAGCTTCACCAACCTGAAAGGCACATTGCACGATTTCCTGAACAACTTCTTCGAAGCTGATTTGCAGATTCGTTTCCGTCCGTCCTATTTCCCATTCACTGAGCCTTCCGCAGAAGTGGACGTGATGGGCAAAAACGGCAAATGGCTGGAAGTTTTAGGCTGTGGCATGGTGCACCCAAATGTCCTGCGTAATGTCGGTATTGACCCAGAAGTCTACTCAGGCTTCGCATTTGGTATGGGCATGGAGCGTCTGACCATGCTGCGCTACGGCGTTACCGATCTGCGCGCATTCTTCGAAAATGATTTACGTTTCCTCAAACAGTTCAAATAAGGGCGGGATATCCAATGAAATTCAGTGAACTCTGGTTACGCGAATGGGTAAATCCAGCCAACAGCAGTGAAGAGCTTTCCAGCCAAATCACGATGGCTGGTCTTGAAGTTGATGGTGTTGATGCCGTTGCGGGTGCATTTAATGGCGTAGTTGTGGGTGAAGTGGTTGAGTGCGGCCAACACCCCAATGCTGACAAACTGCGTGTAACAAAAGTGAATGTCGGTGGCGAACGCCTGTTAGACATCGTTTGTGGCGCACCAAATTGCCGTCAGGGCCTGAGAGTTGCCGTTGCAACTGTTGGCGCTGTCCTGCCTGGCGATTTCAAAATTAAAGCGGCCAAACTGCGTGGCGAACCATCAGAAGGCATGCTGTGCTCATTCTCTGAGCTGGGTATTTCCGACGATCACGACGGCATTATTGAGCTGCCGCAAGATGCACCGATTGGCACCGATATCCGCGAATACCTGAAGCTTGATGACAACACTATCGAAATTAGCGTGACGCCAAACCGTGCCGATTGTCTCGGTATCATCGGTGTCGCTCGTGATGTCGCTGTCGTTAACAAGCTGCCATTGCATGAGCCAGAAATGGTTGCGGTTGCTGCGACAATCACCGACACGCTGCCAATTCGTGTTGATGCGCCAGAAGCGTGCCCGCGTTACCTGGGCCGCGTGGTTAAAGGCATCAACGTTAAAGCGCCAACCCCACTGTGGATGAAAGAGAAACTGCGTCGTTGCGGTATTCGTTCTATCGACGCGGTCGTTGACGTGACGAACTACGTATTGCTTGAACTTGGCCAACCGATGCACGCGTTCGATATGGACCGCATTGACGGTGGCATCGTGGTGCGTATGGCAGAAGAAGGTGAAACCCTGACGCTGCTTGATGGCAATGAAGCGAAGTTGAAAGCTGATACCCTGGTTATCGCCGACCACACTAAAGCGCTGGCAATGGGCGGTATCTTTGGTGGCGAACATTCTGGTGTGAATGATGAAACCCAGAATGTGCTGCTGGAGTGCGCATTCTTCAGCCCACTGTCTATCACTGGGCGTGCGCGCCGTCATGGTCTGCATACTGATGCATCCCATCGTTATGAGCGTGGCGTGGATTCTGCGTTGCAGTACAAAGCAATGGAACGAGCAACTCGTCTGTTGACTGACATCTGCGGCGGTGAAGCCGGTCCGGTTATTGACGTTACCAGCGAAGCACATTTGCCAAAAGCTGCCACAATTACTCTGCGTCGTAGCAAGCTGGATCGTTTGATCGGCCATCATATTGAAGATGCGCAGGTTAGCGATATTTTGCGTCGTCTGGGTTGTGAAGTCACTGAAGGCGACAACCAGTGGACCGCCGTGGCACCAAGCTGGCGCTTTGATATGCAGATTGAAGAAGATCTGGTCGAAGAAGTGGCGCGCGTTTATGGCTATAACAGCATTCCTGATGAGCCTGTACAAGCGGGCCTTATCATGGGCAGCCATCGCGAAGCAGACCTTTCTCTTAAGCGTGTGAAAACCATGCTGGTTGATAAAGGCTACCAGGAAGTGATCACCTATAGCTTTGTTGACCCTAAAGTTCAGCAACTGCTGCATCCAGGTGAAGAACATCTGATTCTGCCAAGCCCAATTTCCATTGAAATGTCAGCGATGCGTTTGTCCTTGCTGACCGGGTTGCTCAATACTGTGGTTTACAACCAAAACCGTCAGCAGAGCCGCGTACGCATCTTTGAATCAGGTTTACGCTTTGTTCCTGATACACAGGCAGACCTGGGTATCCGTCAGGATCTTATGCTGGCTGGTGCCATCTGCGGTAATCGCTACGAAGAGCATTGGGATCTGGCGCGTAACACCGTCGACTTCTATGATTTGAAGGGCGATCTGGAAGCGGTACTGGATCTGACTGGTCAGCTTTCTGACATTGAATTTAGAGTCGCCAGCAACCCAGCTTTGCATCCAGGTCAAAGTGCCGCAATTTATTTACGTGGCGAATACGTTGGTTTCATTGGTGTTGTGCATCCTGAGCTTGAGCGTAAGCTTTCTCTCAATGGCCGTACACTGGTGTTCGAAGTGCTGTGGAACAAGCTTGCAGACCGCGCTGTGCCTGAGTCGAAAGAGATTTCTCGATTCCCGGCGAACCGTCGTGACATCGCGGTTGTTGTCGCTGAAAACGTTCCCGCAGCAGATATTTTGGTCGAATGTAAGAAAGTTGGCGCAAATCAGGTAGTTGGCGTAAACTTATTTGATGTGTACCGTGGTAAGGGTGTAGCCGAAGGTTATAAGAGCCTTGCCATAAGCCTTATCCTCCAGGATACGGGCCGTACACTCGAAGAAGAGGAGATTGCCGCTACCGTTGCAAAATGTGTAGAGGCATTAAAAGAGCGATTCCAGGCATCATTGAGGGATTGAACGTATGGCGCTTACAAAAGCTGAAATGTCAGAATATCTGTTTGATAAGCTAGGGCTTAGCAAACGTGATGCTAAAGAGTTGGTAGAGCTGTTTTTCGAAGAGATCCGTCGCGCTCTGGAGAACGGTGAGCAGGTTAAACTATCAGGCTTTGGTAATTTTGACTTACGCGATAAAAACCAACGTCCCGGGCGTAACCCGAAGACTGGTGAAGATATTCCTATTACGGCACGCCGTGTAGTGACCTTCCGACCTGGTCAGAAGTTGAAGAGTAGGGTTGAAAACGCGTCGCCAAAAGACGAGTAACCTGAATAAACCAAAAAGGCCGCTTATGCGGCCTTTTTCTTTGCTGTGTAAACAATACCTATCAAGCAGCCAGTTTGGCTACCTGTTCCGCCATCTCATCAAGTAACTGGAAACGGCGACGATATTCCGCGCGTTTCTTACTCGCGATGCTCTCAAGTGTTTTACGTTCTAATTGCTGAGGTAATTGCCAGCGCCAGCTATTCTGTTTCACCCCTTCAATAGATTGCCAGAACTCATCATAGCTGGCGTGGAAATGCCGGCCCTTGCTCAAACGGTAACGCAACGCGCGGAAAACATGGCCATTATCGCTGACGCCATAAATCCCCGAAATATTCGTCTGGGCGGCAAATTGCCAAATAAACTCCATGATCACGCGTTTAGGGAACAGACCGTGGCAGGCGCGAGTCGCTTGTTTAATCACGTCGTGAGAAATTTGCTTTCTTGGCCCTTGTAAGCCGCCAATCACCAGATGCCATTGGTCGTTTTCACGAATAACGCTAAAAGTCAGGCTGGCGATCACATTTTCATTGCCATCGCGCAACCAAATGGTGCTTTCACCTTCACGCTCGGCGCTTTTTGCGCAGCAGGCGGAAAGGGTAAACTGGCTGTCTTCTTTACCGCAGAACGTGACCAGTTGGGTTTCGGACACTGAGGTTAATGCCGCGGCGAGTTGTCGCGAAGGTAATCCGTCCACGAATTGATAATGGTTGATCACCGCATCCGCTCGCTGATTTGCGTTTAAACCGCGAACTAAATACTGGCGATGAGGCTTGCTGGGCAGGGTGACTTGCGCTTTCAACATTTGTTCAAAATCAGAACGCTGCCCAAGCTTTTCAAGCATGCGACATGTTGGTGTGTAGAACAGCGCTGTGCGCAGCATAAATTTGAAGCGGTAACTACGCTTATGCCAAATCGTGCTCGGGAGCAATTTTCCTGCAATGAGGTCTGAAATGATATTTCTGCGTGGTTTGTGCAGATAGGTATTTAGCAGTGTGTTGTCCGACACGGTAATTATCTCCTGATAGATTTGTACTTATTTTAAGCCCTGTTATCTGGAATGGTTATTACCCGCCGGTTTATATTTTTACTTTCGTTTAGAGAATATTTAGGTTTCCTGTGTTTTTTATAATTACATGAATTTATTGTTGTTTTTAGCATTCCAACGATATTATTGCGTCCAGATAAATTTCTGGTGTTTATTATTTAGTAGCGGTTGTAAATTATATTTTTTCTACGATCTGCTATTTGTTTAATTCCTGTATAACATTGAGTGAGTAGCCTCACGGATATCTCACCCCAAAGAAAAAGCTTTCCTTTAAAGCTTGTCGTGTTACGGATACTCCCCGTAAAATCAGACGCATGAATGATTTTAAATCGGACGCCCCCCTCCAGATGCAGATTTTTGTCGAACGACAACAACGTCACGAACGCCTCTGGCTGCTCGCCTTATTTTCCACCATGCTGGGAATGGCTGTATTGAGTCTGTGCGCCGGAGAGCAGTGGTTTTCCCCGCAACACTGGATGCGTGAAGATGCGCAGCTGTTTATCTGGCAGATTCGCATGCCGCGCACCTTAGCTGTTCTGCTGGTCGGGGCGGCACTTGCGGTATCTGGCACCATCATGCAGGCGCTGTTTGAAAATCCATTGGCTGAGCCTGGGCTGCTTGGCGTTTCTAATGGCGCAGGGGTGGCGCTAGTGGCTGCGGTGTTGCTTGGGCAAGGGATGCTACCGAGCTGGGCGTTAGGGATCTGCGCAATATTCGGCGCGCTGGTTATCACGTTTATCTTGCTGCGCTTTGCAAAGCGTCACCTTTCAAACAGCCGCCTGCTGCTTGCTGGCGTGGCGTTGGGGATTATCTGTAGCGCTTTAATGACCTGGGCTATCTATTTCAGTACCAGCCTCGATTTGCGTCAGTTAATGTACTGGATGATGGGCGGCTTTGGTGGCGTGGACTGGCGGCAATGGTGGTTGATGATAACTCTGCCACCCGTGATGCTGTGGTTATGTCGCAACTACGCGCCGTTGAATTTAATGGCTCTTGGCGAAATATCGGCTCGCCAGTTGGGCTTACCCGTCTGGCTTTGGCGAAATATTCTGGTGATTACCACCGGATGGCTGGTGGGGGTGAGTGTCGCGCTGGCAGGAGCTATTGGCTTTATCGGCCTCGTTATCCCTCATATGTTACGCCTCAAAGGGTTAACCGATCATCGGATTTTGCTACCCGCGAGCGCACTAGCCGGTGCCACTGTATTACTCGGTGCTGACATTATTGCTCGTCTGGCACTGGCTTCAGCCGAATTACCTATAGGCGTCGTGACGGCAACGTTAGGCGCACCTGTATTTATCTGGCTATTATTAAAGGCCGGGAAATAACAATCTAAGAGGTCGTGATGCAAGACATTCTAAACACTGAAGTAACCACCATTGACGGTGAAGCGACAACGCTCGAAAGCTGGAAAGGGAAAGTGCTACTGCTGGTGAACGTTGCCTCTAAGTGCGGCCTGACAGTGCAATATGAACAATTAGAAAACCTGCAAAAAGAGCTTGGGCACGAAGGTTTCTCGGTACTGGGTTTCCCATGCAACCAGTTCCTGGGGCAAGAACCGGGTAGCGAAGAAGAGATCAAAACCTTCTGTAGCATGACCTACGGCGTCACATTCCCCATGTTTAGCAAGCTGGACGTTAATGGTGAAAACCGTCATCCACTGTACAAAAAACTGGTTGCCGCCGCACCGGCTGCCGTTGCACCTGAAGGCAGCGGTTTTCTTGAGCGCATGAGCAGCAAAGGCCGCGCACCGGCCCATGTTGGCGATATTCTCTGGAACTTCGAAAAATTCCTGATTGGCCGCGATGGTCAGGTGATTCAACGTTTTTCACCGGATATGACGCCTGATGACGCCACTATTGTTGATGCTATTAAGTCGGCGCTGGCGAAGTAATGGTGTTGTTGCAGCTTAATGATGTCGCGGTGGCGGAGCGGCTTGGGCCCATTTCCGCCGCTGTTCAAACGGGCGAACTGGTCCATCTTGTTGGGCCAAATGGCGCGGGCAAAAGCACGTTGCTGATGCGTGCCGCAGGGCTTAGCTCGGGGGCCGGGCAAATTATGTTTGCCGGGAGCAATCTCAGCGACTGGCAGCCAACGCAACTGGCTCATCAGCGTGCTTATCTTTCTCAGCAACAAATGCCGCCATTTTCGATGCCCGTTTGGCATTATCTGCAACTGCACCAGTCAGTCAGCCCCTCCGATTCGGTCATGCTCAAGCTGGTCGAAGATTTGGGGCTGGCGGACAAACTCACACGCAGTGTGAACCAGCTTTCGGGTGGGGAATGGCAACGTGTTCGCTTAGCCGCTGTGGTGTTGCAGATTCATCCAGAAATCAACCCGCAGGGGCGTCTGCTGCTACTGGACGAGCCGATGAACAGTCTGGATGTCGCGCAGCAAACCGCATTGGATAGAATCCTGATGGCACTTTGCGAAGCCGGTATCGGCGTGGTGATGAGCAGTCACGATTTAAATCACAGTTTGCGACATGCGCACACCGTCTGGTTATTACGCTCGGGTAAAATGATTGCACAAGGCAATCGGGATGAAGTGCTCTCGCCGCAACATTTAGCAACAGCTTATAACATGCACTTCCGTCGATTGCAGATAGAAGGGCATAGTATGCTAATAGCCCCATTGTAGGTGATGGTAAAAACTTGCACCAAATCATGGGAAAGCGCTAAATTACTGGAAATTTTAAAACGGGTGAGGATTAGCCTGAATGCGTTTATGGATAATTGTTGTGGCATGTCTGGTACTCGCAGGGTGTAGCAGCCATGCGCCTCCACCAAATTCTCGTTTGTCCGATTCAATAACGGTTATTGCCAGGCTCAATGATCAACTCAACGGCTGGCGTGGCACTCCCTATAGCTATGGCGGAATGAGCCGCCGTGGTGTCGACTGCTCCGGCTTTGTCTCGGTGACCTTCCGTGACCGCTTCGAGCTACAGCTGCCGCGTGAAACCCGCCAGCAAGCGAAAATCGGCACGCAAATTGATAAAGACGAATTACTGCCAGGCGATCTGGTTTTCTTTAAAACAGGCGCTGGTGAAAGTGGTCTGCACGTGGGGATTTACGACACGGACAACCAATTCATTCATGCCTCAACCAGCCGTGGTGTGATGCGTTCTTCGCTGGATAACGTTTACTGGCGTAAAAAGTTTTGGCAGGCCCGCCGCATCTAGCGCAATTTTCCCAGTCTTAGGGCCAGTCACTGGCCCTAAACGTGACACTCTTCAGCAATTCCGTGGTTAACCCAGGTACAACCCATAATTTCAGGTAATATTTGGCAGCATCACGCCCCTCGAAAGGATAGTTTATGGTTACTCTGGAAGATGTTGCCGCCAGTGCAGGTGTGTCCCGGGCGACCGTTTCACGCGTGGTGAATGGCGACAACAAAGTCAAAGCGCAGACAAGAGTTAAAGTCGAAGCGGCGATTGTTGAATTAGGTTATACGCCGAATCCGGCGGCTCGCGCCTTAGCCTCAAGCCAAAGTAATACCTTAGGGCTTGTCACCACTTCCTATCGTGGCGGCTTTTTTGGTGCGCTGATGGACACCGTACAGAGTGAAACTGAGTTGCATGGCAAGCAGCTGTTGGTGACGCAAGGGCGCGACACCGCAGAGAAGGAGCTAAACGCTATCCAACGCCTGTTTAATCTGCGTTGCGATGGCCTGGTCCTGCACGTGCGCGCCATCAGCGATGAAACGCTTTATCAATTGGCTGAGCGGGATCACAAATTCATTGTTTTAGACCGTGACGTTCCGGGGCTTGAAGAGCGATGTGTGGTGTTTGATCACCGTGCGGCGAGTGCGCTTGCGACTCAAGTGTTTATTGATGCCGGGCACACCTCGATTGCCTGCCTGCATGGTCCGAGCGGGCGTACATCCAGCCTGCTGCGCAAGCAGGGGTTCATGGAGGCCATGTCTAAAGCAAAACTGAAACCTGCTGCGGTATTGGGAGGGGAGTACGACATGCCCTCAGGCTACCAACTTACCTCACAACTGCTTGAAAACATTCAGCCTACGGCACTCTATTGTTGCAATGAAGAACTGGCGATAGGCGCGATGCTTGCCATCACCGAACATGGTCTGAGAATTCCCCAGGATATCTCACTTATTTGTTATGACAGCGGTGAACGAGCGCCGTTTGTTCGCCCGGCATTAACCAGTGTTCATTTTCCAATAACCGAAATGGCGAGCTATGCTATCCGGAAATTATTGGATAAGCATTGTGAGAATCAATCGTTTTCTCCGGAGATAATCCACCGAGGTTCCATTCTCCAAATTCGCTAAAACTGGCGATATTGAGATATCCAGGATAATATCATTATCTTCAAAGAAGATTATGATAAAACATTCAGGGATGAACTTGTCTTTAATTACAATAAAATCAATCCAGTTAACGCTGGATGCTCATCGTGTCGCGATGCCATCCACCCCATTACCTAAACGGTTGGCATCATGATTCTGAATCTCGATACACAATATCGTTCGGACTTTTATTTTCAGCCGGTTTACTTACCAGACGGTGAGGTGTTAGGCGTTGAACTAATAGTGAATTTTGTTGGGGTTGATGCTCCGGTACGTATTCCAACAGAATTAGTTGCGCCGGTTATTAAATCGGAACAGCAATTAATATTATTCAACGAGCAAATAGAATTACTTGAAAATTATCAAACGTTCTTTAAGACTCAAAGTATCACTGTCTGGGTGAATATAAACGCGGTAATCGTTGATGCAATTTTGGCCGATGCCGGGTTGATTGCACGTCTGGCACAGCTTTCGTTCCTTGAGTTTGCCATCAACGAGAACTTTCCCGAGCTAAATCGCGGTAATGAAAATGTCCGTTTAAAGTCAATTTCTAAGCATTATCCATTAGCGTTGGATAATTTTGGTGCAGGAATTGCGACCAGTAAACCGATCTTTGATGGGCTATTTAAATGTGTATTTATGGATAAAACATTTATTCATAAACAAATTAAACAACGCTCTTTCGAGCCATTTATGTTAGCCATGCTCGCGCAGCTTTCTCCGTTTTGTCAGACTCTGATAATTACCGGAGTTGATGACGAAGCTGCTCGCCAGAAAGTGCTTTCTCTCGCCGCTTTTGCCATGCAAGGAAATCTCTGGCCGGGAATTGCACCTGCAAAGCTGGAAGAGTGGTTTCACCTGAATTCGCCAACTTTGAACTAATACCCCTGCCAACGTGCCGTGTTTAAATCGTCACACAAGCACTACACTATCGGCAGGAGGTTCCATGACCAATAACCCTGAATTTAACAATAGCTGGCACGACGAACTGCCCGGCTTTTACACGGCGCTAAAACCTACGCCGCTGCATAATGCCCGACTATTTTATTATAACCGTCCGCTTGCCAACGATCTGGGGCTTGATGCCTCACTGTTTGACGAATCTCATTCTGGTATCTGGAGCGGCGAAACGCTGCTGCCGGGTATGCAGCCACTCGCGCAGGTTTATAGCGGGCATCAGTTTGGTGTCTGGGCCGGACAACTGGGTGATGGGCGTGGCATTTTGCTGGGTGAGCAGCAACTGGCTGACGGGCGTAAATTTGACTGGCACCTGAAAGGGGCCGGTTTGACACCTTATTCGCGCATGGGCGATGGCCGCGCAGTATTGCGTTCCACCATCCGCGAATTTCTCGCCAGTGAAGCGATGCACGGGCTGAATATTCCCACCACCCGCGCGCTGAGTATTGTGACCAGCGACACGCCGGTGCAACGTGAAACCACCGAACAAGGTGCGATGCTGATCCGTGTGGCGCAAAGCCATGCACGTTTTGGTCACTTCGAGCACTTTTACTACCGCCGTGAGCCACAGAAAGTCCAGCAACTGGCGGATTACGTGATTGCTCATCACTGGCCACAGCTTGTCGATGAAGCGGATAAATATCAGCTTTGGTTCCGTGATGTGGTTGAGCGTACCGCGCAGATGATTGCGCACTGGCAAACCGTCGGTTTCGCACATGGCGTGATGAATACTGACAATATGTCGATTTTGGGTCTGACGATGGATTACGGCCCGTACGGTTTTCTCGACGATTATCAGCCTGACTTTATCTGCAACCATTCCGATCATCAGGGGCGTTACGCATTTGATAATCAGCCTGCCGTGGGGTTGTGGAACCTGCAACGACTGGCGCAAACCCTGTCACCGTTTATTTCAGTTGAATGGCTGAATGAAATTCTCGACCACTATCAGTTCGCCTTGATGAAAGCGTTTGGTGAGTTAATGCGCGGCAAACTGGGCTTGTTGACGGAACAAACGGCGGATAACGAAATCCTCACCGAGTTGTTCGGCCTGATGGCAAAAGAGGGCAGTGATTACACACGGACCTTCAGGATGTTAAGCCTGACCGAGCAACACTCAGCCAACTCGCCATTGCGCGATGAGTTTATCGACCGTGCGGGTTTTGATAGCTGGTTTACCCGTTACCGGACTCGTTTGCAAACCGAGCAGATAAGCGACGAACAGCGCCAGCAGATGATGAAAGCCGCCAATCCGTCCGTAGTGTTACGCAACTGGCTGGCTCAGCGCGCCATTGACGCGGCAGAACAGGGAGATGTGAGTGTTCTGGCGCAGCTGCATGAAACGTTGCAACAACCGTTTGCCGATCATTCGGGCGATGTCACACAGCGCCCACCGGACTGGGGCAAACGGTTAGAGGTGAGTTGTTCGAGTTAGTGAGTTTTAGTTGATCACTGCTTCAACCAAACCTGTGGCACCGGGTGTTCGGGATGACTGAACACCCGCAAATCTGCCTGATACCAATGCTGTAGCGTCGATTCATCCAGCACTTCCTGCGGCGTGCCATTTGCCACCAGCCTCCCTTCATGCAACAACACAATTCGGTCGGCCCATAGCGCGGCCAGATTCAAATCATGCAGCACCACACAAACCGACAGCGTGCCCATCAGCGATAAACGGCGTAACAAACGCAAAATATGTTGCTGATGATACAAATCCAGCGCGGAAGTGGGTTCATCCAAAAACAGCCAGCCATGAGGTTGCCCGTTATGCCACAACTGCGCCAGTGCGCGGGCGAGTTGCACGCGCTGTTGTTCACCACCGGAAAGCTGGCAGAAATCGCGTCCGGCGAGCGCATCGCAACCCGTCAGTGCCATCACTTCCTGCACCACGCTTTTGGTGTCTTTTTCAGGCCAGGGCGCACGTCCCATGGCAATCACGTCTTCTACCGCCCAGCTAAATGCCATCCCGCTACGCTGGCGCATCACCGCACGTTTACGGGATAACGCCTCACCTGACCATTCCGTTATTGCGCGTCCGGCAAGGCTAATTTCACCGTTTTCAGGGGGTTGAAAACCGGTGAGCACCCGTAACAGCGTGGACTTTCCTGCACCGTTTGGGCCGATTAACGCCACCACTTCACCTGCCGTCAACGTCAGATTAATGTCATCGAGCAATTTTCTTGCGCCCAGGCGCAAGGTGACGTTGTGCGCCTGCAAAAGATCAGCCATCACTTTCCCTCTTTTGGCGGAATATCAACGCTAAAAACCACGGGCCACCCAGCAGGCTGGTCAGCAAACCCACCGGCATTTCCGCAGGCGCGACCAGCGTGCGTGCCAGCGTGTCAGCAACCAGCAGTAACATCGCACCAGCAAGCACCGAACCGGGGATCAACCAGCGATGATCGGCACCGAGCCACATCCGTACCAGATGCGGAACCACCAGGCCGACAAAACCTATCACGCCGCTGACCGCCACTGCCGCGGCGACCAATAGCGCGCTCAAAATCAGTAACTGACGTTGGGTTTTTTTGACATCCACACCCAGGTAATGCGCTTCTTCATCGCCAAGCTGCAACAGGTTGAGTCGTTTGGACAGAAACGAAATCACAATTGCCGCCGGAATAATCAACGAGGCGGTTGCCAGTAACGTGGACCACTGCGCTTGCCCCAGGCTACCCATTCCCCACAGCGAGAGTTGGCGCAATTGAGCATCGTTACTGATCCACGATAAAACGCCGACCGCTGCACCGCACAGGGCATTAATGGCGATGCCCACCAACAGCAGGCGAGACAGGCTATTGTTGCCCTGACGGCTGAGGAAGAAAATCATCAGCGTGACGGCAAGGCTGCCGAGAAACGCCGCCATCATCGGTACATATAATGCCAACACCACGGGAAGCGCCAACGGTAAAACCACCGAAAATCCGACCGCCAGTGCCGCGCCACTGCTGATGCCGAGTAAACCCGGATCGGCCAGTGGATTGCGAAACAGCCCCTGCATCACGCAGCCTGAAAGTGCCAGTGCGCCGCCAACCAGCGTGGCAAGCAACACGCGCGGCAGGCGAATATTGAGCCAGATATGGCGCAGCGCTTCATCCTGCGCTTGCCATAACACCGCAATGGAAAGGCGCATGGCACCTAAATTAGCAGCAACCAAAGACAGCGCCAGTAACGCCAAAACCATGGCGAACAGCGCGCGTTGGGGCAGGGGCCGGCGTATCAAGGTAGTTGCTCCGCTTTAGTCCGTAACGCAAGAATCGCATCTGGCGTTTGCAGGCCGAAACCGAGCAGCGCCATATCATCGACGATCAACAACTGGCGAGTTTTGCCTGCGGGTGTTTGTGCGAGGCCGGGCAATTTCCAGACATTATCTTCCCCACCCAGCGTTTTCACGCCATCGGCGGTGATCAGAACCAACTGTGGCTGGCTGGCAATCACACCTTCCTGGGACATCGGCTGATAACGTTTGAAACCCTGCATCGCATTTTGCAAACCGGCGGCATGAATGGCGGCATCTGCCGCAGTTTCTTGCCCAGCGGCCATCGCAGTCATCCCGCCGTGGCTCATGATAAACAGCACTTTTACCGGCAGTGGTTTTTCAGGAATCGACGCCAGTTTGCTGTGCACTTGTTGGCGTAAAGCCGCACCCTGCGTCGTTTTCCCCATCGCCTGAGCGACCGCATCAATTTTCTCATCGATGCCTGCCAGCGAGTTATTCGCTGGAATGGTCACCACTTTGACTTTGCTACTGGCGACTTGCTCCAGTGCCAGCGATGGTTTGGCCTGCGCGCTTGCCAGCACCAGCGTTGGGCGCATGGCCAGAATGCCTTCGGCATTGAGCTGGCGCATGTACCCCACGTCCGGCAGTTTGGTCGCGGCTGCCGGATGCAGACTGGTGCTGTCACGAGCGACCAGTTGGCCACCCGTTCCCAGAGCAAAGGCGATTTCCGTCACATCGCCGCCAATTGTCACTACTCGTTGATTGGCGGCGGCCATTGCCGATAACACAATCGCTGGCAAGGCAAACAGGGCAATTAACCTGCGTTTCATGCAGCCAGCCCTTTGCTTACCAGCGCTTCTAATTGGCTGCGCCATTGTTGCTGCTCTGGCTCACCTTCGGTGCGTTGGCCGTACAGTTGGGCGATTTGCGTGCCGTCGGCGGCAAATAACTCCAGGCTGGTCACGAAACCATCACCACTTGGTTTACGGGTTACCCAGCTTTCCGCAATGGTGTCGCCCAGTAAATGCAACGTGAATTGTGGATTGAAGATGTTAATCCAGTTATCCATCGGCACCACTTTTTCCACCACACCGGTGAAAATCTGCACCGCGCCACGGTTGCCAACAAACACCATGATTTCGTTTTGGTCTTGTTTGGCTTGTGCCAGTAGTTGCGCCAGAGCGTTGTTATCAACCTGGCAGGCCAGATCCTCCGCAACCAGACGGAACGCCTGTTGACGTGTCAGCTGGTGGCGTTTGAGCAAACTAAAGAACTGATGCACATCGTTCATGCTGCGCCATTCGGCTTCCACCTGGCGGCCATCTACCGTCGGCGTCATCACCACTTCTTCTGGCGCCTGCAACTCAAGCGCTGGGTTATCGGCATAGATAAACTTCGCCAGCACATCGCCCCAGGCGCTGAAATCCGTATTGTCGGTGGTGTAAACCTTCAGTAGAGCATCGCCCTGACGGTCAAAGAACTGCACGCTTTGGCGTTCGCCACGGGCGGTTTCTTCACGAACGTGGAAGGCAAACGCCCATTGATTCAGGAACAGGCGCAAATCCAGCGCGCGTGGGTTCAGAACCAGGCCCGCGTGGCCGTGCAGTTGCTGGTTTTCAAAACGCCCGATGTGCTCATGTACTGCATATTCGTTGCGGCAAATGGATTTGATTTCACCGACGCTTTCCAGCGAAGTGAGAATATCGCGGATCTCGCCTTTTAAGCGCCAGGCATCATGCCCGACGCGGGCATGAGTCAGTTCGGCTTCACTGATATTCATCAGTTTTGCGATGTCACGGGCATATTTTTTCGGGTGCTGCTGTTTGAGCTGTAACCAGTTTTCATAATGCTGAGTCATATCGTTTCCTTACCATTGATAACTAACAAAGATTTTGCCGTTACGGCCATCTTGAGGGATCCCCTGCGGCGACCAGTATTCCTTGTCAAAGGCGTTACCCAGCACCAGGGAAGTCGTCAGCCCGCGCAACTGCTGTTGGCCTTTATAGCTGACGTAGAAATCGTTGACGCCGTAACCTGGCTGTTCGCTGTATTCACTGCTGACATGCGTTGAACGCGCGGCAAAGGTGCCAATCCAGCCAACTGAGAAGCCGCTTTCGGCTACCGGAACGTCGAGAATGCTGGTTACGGTGTCCGGGTTCAGGCTGGAAATCCACTCGCCAGTATCTTCGTCTTTGCCCTGGGTACGGTTATAGGCGAGATCGAGGTTGAACCAGCTGTTGGTGTATTTCGCGGTCATATCCCAACCCCAGATTTTGGCATTAGGGACGTTATAGGACATGGTGGTCGCTTTGGCGAAATCGACAGTCGTTGAGATGTAGTCTTCGGCTCGGGTGCCGAAGTAGCTCGCTTTGAACTCCAGCCCATCGTCAGCCAGCATCAAATCGTCGAAGCGCAAGCCAAAACCAACTTCCTGGGTGGCGTTGGTTTCCGGGCGCAGATTGGGGTTCGGTACCCAATAGTTGGTGTAACGCGAGCCAATCGAGAAATGTTTGGCATCGTTATACATTTCGCCTATGGTTGGAGCGCGGAATGCCTGAGCATAAGAGCCAAATAGCATCAACCAGTCGGTTGGCGTGATGGAAAGTGCCGCGCGTGACGACCATTTGTCAGCATTGACATCGTCGTAGCCATCGCTGCTGCCGCTGTAATTGTCATAACGCGTACCAGCTAAAATGGACACTGGCAGGTCGCGCAGCGTAATTTCATCCTGCAACCAGCCTGAACCGAAATCGATATTGGCTTGCGGGAAGCCGGTGGTATTACCGCCTGGCTCCTGATCCTGGCGGTAATATTCACCGCCGTAAGTCAGCAAATGTGCGGCGAAACTGTCGGTAAACAGGCGGCTGCGGTTTTCCAGTTTTGCGCCGCTGGTGGTTTGCTTGCGGAATTCAGCCCCGTCGGTTTGGCCCTGGGCATTGATGCGCGCTTCAGACCAGTAAGCGGTGGCATCGGCATTCAGCCAGTCACTTTGCTCTGGCCCAATGTGATATTTCAACTGCGCATCACGCTGTATTGTTGAGCGATCCACCATCGGGTTGCTCGGATCAGCCGTGGTGACCTGTGGGTTTTTCGGTTCCTGAGCGGCGTTATTGTAGTAACGCAATGAACCGGCCAGAGACTGCGCAGGGTCGATGAACCAGGTGCCTTTGGTCAGGAAGTTATTAATGCTTTCGTCGTTCGGCGCAGTTTCGCCATTGCTTTGGTTGATGTCGCCACGGTCGCGGCTTGACCAGGAAACCAGGCCATCAAAGTTATCGGTGCGACCGAAAGCGCTGGCGCCCATTCCGACGCTATGATCGCCGGTTCCACCGGTGCCAAACACACGGTAACCGCTGTTTTGGCCTTCATACAGCAAATCGCTGGCATTCACTGTTTGGTAAGAAATGACGCCGCCCAGTGCGCCGCTGCCATATAACAGAGCCGCAGGGCCACGTACCACTTCGATTCGTTTGATTAACGCAGGATCAAGGAATGTGCTGTTGAGGTGCCCGGTGTCAGTCCCCTGGCGAACTCCGTCAACCAGCATTAATACGCCACGGCGATCATAACCACGCATACTCACATCCTGGCCGTTTGTGCGCCCGGAACCGGAAACGGTGATCCCTGGAACTTTACGTAACATATCCGCGGCGGAAGAAGAGGTTTGGCCTTCAGGGGTATCGGCATCAATGATGGTGACCATCATTGGCGCTTCAAAAGTGCTGCGTTCATTACCGGTAGCCACCACCGTCATTTGGTCATCTTTCGCGAAAGTGGGCAGGGCAGTAAATACCGCAACAGTCAGTAATGACAGACGGAAGCCGACTGTGTGTAAAGCAGGCATGCGTAAATCTCCATAGGAAAATTTAAAATCGCTGGCTGCCTTGGGAACACCTGGGTGGCTTGCGTAATTTATGTTTTATAAACCCTAAATAATTCGAGTTGTAGGAAGGCGGCAAGGGAGCTTATCCCCAGGAGCTTACATAAGTAAGTGACTGGGGGAAGTGAGTGCAGCCAACGCGCCTACAGCTTGAAATATGACGGGTTTTATTTGGTCAGGATTAACTTTCCTGCCTGGGTCTGACGTAATTGGTATTGCTGGCCTTCGTGAACAATCACCACGCGTCCGTCAGGGCCGAGTAACAACTTGCTGTCTATCTGGCGGGGAACGGCCGCAGATTGCGGATTCGTAGCAGTGAAGTTTTTTTCCATGTATCACTCGATATACAAATGACAATCAATCCAACAATGATAATCATTATCAATAAACTATGTTTCGCCATCAAGTGTTATTTGTAGGAAATTTGTGAATAGATCAATTTTGAGCTAACGAGAGAGTTTAAAGAAATGTCGGGGGTCGCTAACGCTAGCCCGACCTACAGAAAGGCAGTTGTTGGGTGGATAAGCACAAGCGCCATCCACCAAAATATCAGAAGCGGCTATCTGTCGCGTCAGCCAGCATATCGAGCAGCGTTTTGGTGTCTTCCCAATTCAGGCAAGGGTCGGTAATCGACTGACCATAAACCAATGGTTGCCCGGCAACGATTTTTTGCGTGCCTTCCTGAATGAAACTTTCAGCCATCACACCAGCAATAGCGCGTGAACCGTTACGAATCTGGTTGCAAACGTCTTCACAGACTTCCAGCTGGCGGCGATGCTGTTTTTGGCAGTTGCCGTGGCTGAAGTCGATAACCAATTGCTCTGGTAAATCAAATTCGTGCAGGCTATCGCATGCCGCAGAAATATCCGCTGCGTGGTAGTTTGGCTGTTTGCCACCGCGCATGATGATATGGCCGTACGGGTTGCCACTGGTTTGGTAAATAGTCATCTGGCCGTGTTTATCCGGCGACAGGAACATATGGCTGGCGCGGGCGGCACGAATCGCATCAACCGCAATACGCGTATTACCGTCGGTGCCATTTTTGAAACCAACCGGGCAAGAAAGGGCAGACGCCATTTCACGGTGGATCTGGCTCTCCGTGGTACGCGCACCGATCGCCCCCCAGCTAATCAAATCGGCAATATACTGGCCGATCACCATATCGAGGAATTCAGTGGCCGTTGGTACACCTAACTCGTTGACCTGTAACAGCAAACGGCGCGCCTGCTCAATGCCATGGTTCACGCGATAGCTTCCGTTCAAATCGGGATCGGAAATTAAACCTTTCCAGCCCACTACGGTGCGCGGTTTTTCGAAATAAGTCCGCATCACGATTTCAAGGCGATGCTGATGTTGTTCACGCGCGGCTTGTAAACGGCGGGCGTAATCCATTGCCGCATCCAGGTCATGGATTGAGCAAGGGCCAACTATCACCAGCAGGCGATTATCTTCGCCATTAAGGATTTTTTCGATACGACGACGGGAGGCTGTTACGTTTTGTGCGACTTGTGGGGACACAGCCAAACGCTGTGCCAGTTCCGCAGGTGTAACCAGACTGTCGATGCGCGCAGTGCGCAATTCATCTGTTTTATTCATTGGGTGTCTCAGAAATTTTGTCTTCAGCTCGGCAAAAGTACCGGGAAGTGATGGCAGTCACGATAAACCAATTTATGTTGAATTCAACCGTCAACTGAATCGTGACCACCAGATTGCGTAAAGCCTATCATACAAAATCGCACCCTTGCACTAGTTTGTTAGTACATGCGGCGATTCAACCCCATGATGTCGAGGATTTTGGTTGCCATCTCTTCAACTGAGTAATTAGTACTGTTGAGATAGCGGATTTGGTTCTTACGAAACAGGGCTTCCACTTCTGCCACTTCAAGGCGGCATTGACGCATTGACGCATAGCGGCTGTTTTCACGGCGCTCCTCACGAATAGCCGCGAGGCGTTCGGGATTGATAGTCAGGCCAAACAATTTGTGTTGCAGTGGTTTCAGTACTGCAGGCAATTGGATGTTATCCATATCGTCGGCGATGAACGGATAGTTTGCTGCCCGAATGCCAAACTGCATGGCGAGGTATAAACTGGTTGGCGTTTTCCCGCAGCGTGATACGCCCAGCAAGATAACCTGTGCCTGATCGAGATTGCGCATCGAAATGCCATCATCGTGGGCAAGTGTGTAATCAATGGCCGCAATACGCGCATCATATTTGATTAAATTACCCGGATTCAGACCGTGTGTCCGATGGGCAATAGGCGTCGGTTCAAGTTTCAATTCTTGCTGTAACGGGGCGACCAGCGCCTGCACGATATCCTGACAAAAACCCTCACTTTGCAAAATAATGTCACGAATTTCCGGTAAAACGATGGAATAAAATACCAGCGGACGCACGCCAGATTGCTGGTAAATCGCATTGATTTGTTCTCTCACGGCGTTCGCGCGGCTGACGTTTTCGACAAACGGCAGCGTGATACTGTTGATGGCGACCGGAAACTGTGACATCACCGCATGCCCAAGCACTTCGGCGGTGATAGCGGTACCATCGGAGATATAAAAAACTTGCCTGTCTACTGTGCTATCCATTTTTCAATCCTGTCAGTGGTAACTCTGATAAGTGACGACTTCTGGCTGAAGCATAAATTAAAACTTCCCCTCATGGATCAATCTCAATTCATTTTTAAAACTGAAACGTGGTTTTTATTTTTAATGAAATGAGTGGTTCATTTTTATTATCAGCTTAAACCATTATTAATATAGGGTTTAAATTAAGAATCAATAAGTTATGTGAAAAGTAAATAAATCTTAAAATTTCAAATTTTTATTTTGCTTGATCGATTCACCGGTTTCATTCCTGTGAGTAATTATGCCAATCTAAAAGGGATGTAATGTGTTTCTGGTACCCATTCATATATCACAAAAAGGATTGTTTCGATGTCCAACTCGTCACCGCTGGTGCTTTGGTACAACCAACTTGGCATGAATGATGTAGACAGGGTCGGGGGCAAAAATGCCTCTCTGGGTGAAATGATTACCAACCTTTCAGGTATGGGTGTTTCCGTGCCGAATGGTTTTGCCACCACGGCCGAGGCGTTTAACTTCTTTCTTGACCAAAGTGGCGTGAACCAGCGTATCTATGAACTGCTGGATAAAACGGATATTGACGATGTCACCGAGCTTGCAAAAGCGGGTGCGCAAATCCGCCAATGGATAATCGACACGCCGTTCCAGCCTGAGCTGGAAAAAGCCATCCACGATGCCTACGAACAACTTTCCTCTGACGATGCTGATGCCTCTTTCGCCGTGCGCTCCTCCGCGACCGCAGAAGATATGCCGGATGCGTCGTTTGCCGGACAACAAGAAACTTTCCTCAACGTGCAAGGGTATGACGCGGTGTTGGTTGCCGTAAAACACGTCTTTGCTTCGCTGTTTAATGACCGTGCGATCTCTTATCGCGTTCATCAGGGCTACGACCACCGTGGCGTGGCGCTTTCTGCTGGCGTGCAGCGCATGGTGCGTTCTGACCTCGCGTCCTCGGGCGTGATGTTCTCCATCGATACCGAATCAGGTTTCGACCAGGTGGTGTTTATCACCTCCGCTTATGGCCTTGGCGAAATGGTGGTGCAGGGCGCAGTCAACCCGGACGAATTCTACGTTCACAAACCGACTTTGGCGGCGGGGCGTCCTTCGATTGTGCGCCGCAACATGGGCTCGAAAAAAATCCGTATGATTTACGCACCTAGCCAGGAACATGGCAAACAGGTTCGTATTGAAGATGTTCCGCAAGCGTTGTGCGACCAGTTCTCCATCACGGCGGATGAAGTGCAGGAGCTGGCGAAACAAGCGGTACAAATTGAGAAACACTATGGCCGTCCGATGGATATCGAATGGGCTAAAGATGGGCACACCGGCAAGCTGTTTATTGTGCAGGCACGTCCAGAAACGGTGCGTTCTCAGGGCCAGGTCATGGAGCGTTATCAGTTGCACGCTCAGGGCAAAATTGTCGCTGAAGGGCGCGCCATCGGCCATCGCATCGGCGCAGGTCCGGTCAAAGTGATTCACGATATTAGTGAGATGAACCGTATTCAGCCGGGTGATGTGTTAGTCACCGACATGACCGACCCGGACTGGGAACCGATCATGAAAAAGGCGGCGGCGATTGTCACTAACCGTGGCGGACGTACCTGTCACGCGGCAATCATTGCCCGTGAGCTGGGTATTCCGGCGGTAGTGGGTTGTGGCGACGCGACTGAGCGCATGAGCGAGGGGCAGAACGTCACGGTTTCTTGTGCTGAAGGCGATACCGGCTACGTCTATGCCGAACTGCTGGATTTCAGCGTGAAAAGTTCTACCGTCGACACCATGCCGGATCTGCCGTTGAAAATCATGATGAACGTCGGTAACCCGGATCGTGCCTTTGATTTTGCCTGCTTGCCAAACGAAGGCGTAGGGCTGGCACGTCTGGAGTTCATCATCAACCGTATGATTGGCGTGCATCCGCGTGCATTGCTGGAATTCGACCAGCAAGAGCCTGCATTGCAAAGCGAAATCCGCGAGATGATGAAAGGCTACGACGATCCGGTTGAGTTTTACGTCGGTCGTCTGACTGAAGGGATTGCCACATTGGGCGCGGCATTCTGGCCGAAGCGCGTGATTGTGCGCCTGTCTGATTTCAAATCTAACGAATACGCCAACCTGGTAGGCGGCGAGCGTTATGAGCCGGAAGAAGAAAACCCAATGCTCGGTTTCCGTGGCGCGGGTCGTTATGTATCCGATAGTTTCCGTGAATGCTTCGCGCTGGAATGCGCCGCCATGAAACGCGTGCGTAACGAAATGGGCCTGACGAACGTCGAAGTGATGGTGCCGTTTGTGCGTACCGTCGCGCAGGCTAAAGCCGTGGTGGAAGAACTGGAACGTCAGGGTCTGAAACGCGGTGAGAACGGCCTGAAAATCATCATGATGTGTGAGATCCCATCCAACGCCTTGCTGGCTGATGAGTTCTTGCAATATTTCGATGGTTTCTCGATTGGTTCGAACGACATGACTCAGTTGGCATTGGGGCTGGACCGCGACTCTGGCGTGGTTTCCGAACTGTTTGACGAGCGCAACGACGCGGTAAAAGCACTGTTGTCGATGGCTATCAAAGCGGCGAAGAAACAAGGTAAATACGTCGGTATCTGTGGGCAAGGCCCGTCTGACCATGAAGATTTTGCGGTGTGGTTGATGGAGGAGGGGATTGATAGTCTTTCTCTGAATCCGGATACCGTGGTGCAAACCTGGTTGAGTCTGGCAGAAGCGAATAAGTAATTCGTTTTCTTTTAAAAAGGCTCCTCATTGTTGAGGAGCCTTTAATATTTGTAGGTCGGATAAGTTGTAGGGTGGCTAAGCGCCAGCGTCATCCACCATTGTCGTCGATTATGTCGGGGGCGCTGCGCTTGCCCGACCTACCAATCGTTTATTACAAGGCTTTTGGCGTCATCACGCCAGTGACTTCACTTTCACTCTGGAACTTGCCGACACGCAGGTCGCTCACAATACTGTTCATTCTATCTTCAGTTAACTTGTAATAACGAATCGAGATAGCGGTAATTAAGTAGAAAATAGCCGGTAACACAGTAAACAGAATCAGTACGCCACGCACGGCCTCGGCTGATTGTTGTTCCACACCCGCCTGATAACCAAACCACGCAAGACCCCAACCGGTTAACGCACCACCAATCGCTACACCCAATTTAATGATGAAGATATTTGCCGCAACGTTCATACCGGTAATACGGCGTTGGGTTTTCCATTCACCATAGTTATTAGCATCGGTAATCATTGACCATTGCAGTGGAGCATTAATACCTTGCAGGATATTAAGCACGATATGCACCAGGAAAGCCGGTATCCAATATTCGGTTGGTAACACCAGGAATAATAACCCGATCACCGCACTAAGCACGTTTACCCATATTGAGGCGCGGATCTTACACATCCAGCTACCCAATTGTTTAGCAAACAGGCTACCAAATACCGCCGCGATAGTCGTTGCCAGCATAAACATCGAAATAATGCCACTGCCTTGATGAAGGATATATTGCACGAAATAGACCAGCAGGCTGCCACGTACCACGACACCACACAACATCGCAAGGTTATAAACCGACAGAATACGCCATTGGTCGTTCTTTAATAAGATTTTCACGTCGCGCAGGATATTCAGGTTTTCTTCTTTGACCGGCGTAATACGTTCACGGGTGGTGGCAAAGCACACCAGGAACATCAGGCAGCCAATCACACCGAAGATCCCCATTGCCCACTGCATGCCAACGGCTCTGTCACCCGGCGAAATAAAATCAGCCAGTGGCAGAATCAACGCTGTACCCATCGCACCACCAATTGGCGCAATGGCAAAACGCCAGGATTGCAGGGACAGGTTTTCTTGTGGATCCGACGTAATCGCCGCACCTAAAGAGCAATAAGGAATATTTATTGCGGTATACATTATTGTCATGAATATATAAGCCAGAACGGCGTAAACAATTTTACCGGTCTGCGAGAAATCAGGTGTTGAATAAACCAGCACACAACTGACGGCGAAAGGAACACAAATAATCAATAACCAGGGGCGGAATCTCCCCCAACGGGTTTTGGTCTGGTCAGCAATCGCACCCATGATAGGATCGGTAATAGCATCCAGTACCCGGACGACTAAAAATAATGTCCCCATTACCGCCGGGGGCAAACCATAAATATTGGTATAAAAATAAGCCAGAATGGCGACCGAAGAATCAAACACGATGTGACTTGCCGCATCACCTAGTCCAAAACCCATTTTTTCTTTGTTGGTAATTTTTTCTGTAAGCACCGACATGTATTCACCTTTATTAAGAGCCGGAATATAGACCTCGCGGATAGCACTAGTTATAAATTGTGAATCTGAGCAGGAGTATTGTAATTTTTCATTTGTGTTTTATGTTTCTTATCAAATGTGACGGGGTTATCTCTTATCGCCTCGGCTTCGTCCTGAAAGCCTCATTTTTCTGGCATATTTTTGAATTACGTCACACTTATGGCTAAAAACCAAAAAACGTAATCTTGCGGGTTATTCTGACAATTGTTTGCCTCTTCAGTCATCACTCATATTGATACTTTCGCAAACCGCTGAACTCGAAAGGGGAACACTATGTCTGCCATTTATAAGCAAGCTCATCGCCCGATTCATGAACGTGTCAGCGATCTGCTTTCACGTATGACTGCCGAAGAAAAATTCGCCCAAATGCACGCGTATTGGCTGATTTTATCCAGCGACGGCCATCACCGTGAACGGACCGATTTAAGCGATGAGTTTGCTGGCGTAACCGAGCAAGCAGCACTTGGCGAGCGTCTGAAACTGGGCGTCGGGCAAATTACCCGCCCGTTAGGCACCCACATTGTCGATGCTAAAGAGGGTGTCCGTGCGGCTAATCGCTTGCAGAAAACCCTGATTGAAGAGACTCGGCTGGGCATTCCGGCCCTGTTTCACGAAGAGTGTTTAGTCGGGTTGCTGTGCAAAGATGCCACGCTGTTCCCGTCATCACTCAACTACGGCTCCACCTGGGATGTTGATCTTATCGAACGTGCGGCGGCAGCGATTGGCGAAGAAGCCCGCTCGACCGGTTGCCATCAGGGACTTGCGCCAGTGCTGGATGTGTCACGCGATGTGCGTTGGGGGCGCACCGAAGAGACATTCGGTGAGGATCCGTGGCTGGTGGGCATGATGGCCACACACTATGTCAAAGGCTTACAGGGCAAAAATCGCGACTTGTTGGCAACGCTAAAACATTACGTCGGCCATTCATTTAGCGAAGGCGCGCGCAACCATGCCCCTGTCCATCTTGGTTTTTGCGAATTAAACGATACCTTCCTGCTGCCGTTCGAAATGGCGGTAAAACTGGCAAATGCGGGCTCGGTGATGCCTGCTTATCACGATATTGATAACCAGCCAGGCCACTCGGATGAATTCTTACTGACCACCGTGTTGCGTGAACAATGGGGCTTTGATGGGCTGATTGTTGCTGATTATGGCGGCGTGAGTTTGCTGCATCAGCATCACGGTATTTCGCACGATGCGGCAGAATCTGCGGCGCTGGCATTTAATGCCGGGCTGGATGTGGAACTACCAAAAGATGACTGCGCGCGCCATCTGGCCCAAGCCGTCGAGCGTGGTTTAATCACCATGGAAAAAGTGGATGAGATTGTCGCTCGCGTGTTGAAAGAGAAATTCCGCCTCGGGTTATTTGAACAGCCTTATCGCGATGAAAACGGCGTCGTATTGCAAAGTGAATCGACAAAAAATATCGCTCGGGAAGTCGCCACACGCTCCATCACCATGCTCGAAAACGACGGAACGTTACCGCTGAAAGGGCAGCCGCGCGTGGCGGTTATTGGGCCAACGGCCGACGACCCGCTGGCTTTGCTCAGTGGTTATAGCTTCCCGGTGCATTTGATCATCAGCGATATGCTGGAACAAACTTCACAAGTCGTCACCCCACTGCAAGCACTGCGCGAACAACTGGGTAGCGACAACATCCGTTATGCCAAAGGTTGCCATATTATCGAAAAACGTATGGCTGGCGCGCCTGTTTTCCCCGGTGATAGCGGCGGCAAACCGATGCAGTCTTCTCCGGTTTCAAACGACATTTCATTGATTCCTGATGCGATGAAAGTCGCCCAACAAAGCGATGTTGTGGTGCTGTGTGTCGGGGATTTATCCGGCTTATTCCAGAGCGGTACAGTGGGCGAAGGTTCAGATACCGACAGCCTGGTGTTGCCGGGTGTACAGCAGCAATTGCTGGACCAACTGATTGCCACCGGCAAACCGGTGGTCGTAGTGATGACCGGCGGGCGTCCTTACAATTTAGGCGGCCAGGAAGACAATGTTGCGGCATTACTGATGGCCTGGGCGCCAGGGCAAGAAGGTGGGTACGCCATTGCTGATGTGCTAACAGGGCGCGCAGAACCCGGCGGGCGGCTGGTAGTTTCCATCCCTAAAAGTGCGGGCGCAATGCCGTATTACTACAACCACAAACTCAAAAGCGGCGGCACGCCGTTTGCCTTCCACTTCGGTTCCCGGTATCCGTTTGGTTTTGGTAAAACCTGGACTGAGTTCGACTACAGCCCGCTGCAATTTTCCCGTCACGAGGTGCCGAATGATAATGGTGTGGTGAATGTCAGCGTGACCGTCAGCAACCGTGGGGTGGTGGCAGGTAGCGAAGTGGTGCAGCTTTATGTGCACGATAAAGTGGCGTCGATGGTGCGGCCGGTACAGGAGCTTAAAGCTTTCCAGCGAGTACATCTTGAGCCAGGGGCCAGTGCCAGTCTCACTTTTGATATTCCCACCGATATGCTGAATTTCACCCGTCGCAATGGCGAACGCGTGGTGGAGCCTGGCGAGTTTGAGATTCGTGTTGGCGCATCAAGTGGCGATATTAAAAGCTCGGGAATTGTGCGGGTCACCGGTGACACCCGGGTCATCAACGGGGAGTGGCGAATGGTAAGTCATTGCGAGGTAGAGCATTTTTTCGCGTAAAGATCCTTTTTTCCGAACGAAGCGCGTAAGATTGATGCTTATCCTTGCTGTCGGGATGGCAGCGATAAATTTCTAAGGCTGTTGTCATGAGTGTAAGCACTTCAGAAAGCCATGCTCCTTTTGGTGCGTTATTAGGCCATGCCCCAGGCGGTGTGGCCATTTACTCCTCAAATTACGATTCGCTTGACCCCAACGCCTGGCCGGATGACACGTGGTTCAGACATTATCTGGACCACGAATACATGGGTTATAAGTGGCAGTGTGTCGAGTTCGTGCGCCGCTTTCTTTATATCAATCACGGGATAGTTTTCACTGATGTCAGCATGGCATATGAAATCTTCTCGTTGCGCTATCTGCGCCAGGTCGTCAATGACAATATTCTTCCCCTTCAGGCGTTTGCCAATGGCTGTGAACGCGCACCAGTCGCCGGTTCATTGCTGGTCTGGCAACAAGGGGGCGAGTTTGAGCACACCGGACATGTGGCGGTGATTACTCAGGTTCTGGCCGATAAAGTCAGGATCGCTGAGCAAAACGTCATCCATCATCCACTGCCAGTCGGCCAGCAATGGACCCGTGAACTGGTTTTGGTCAATCAGGATGGGAAATACTTCATTCAGGACACCTTCGATGATACGGAGATCTTAGGCTGGATGATTCAGACGGCGGAGAGTCAATACAGCCTGCCGCAACCGGAAATTCCGGCCCAGTGCCTGGCGATTCATTGTCAGCAAGTCGATGATAAAGGGCAGTTTGCCAGTCACTGGCTGGATGAGCAGGACCCGGTCGAGTTGGCCTATGTTCAGGCCAAAGAAGGGCACATTGTTAATGCCAATCCGTATCGTTACTTTACGCTGTCCCACAGTGCGGAACAGGAACTCATTCGCGCCACCAATGAGCTGCATCTCATGTATCTGCATGCCACCGACAAGGTGCTGAAAGATAATGATCTGTTGGCGTTGTTCGATATTCCGGAAGTGTTATGGCCGCGCCTGAGACTCTCCTGGCAGAATCGTCGCCATCATATGGTGACGGGGCGTCTTGACTTCTGCATGGATGAACGCGGATTAAAAGTGTACGAATACAATGCGGATTCGGCCTCATGCCATACCGAGGCCGGTTTGATTCTGGCGAAATGGGCGCAGCAAGCGGGTGTGACAGAAGGTAGCGATCCTGGCGAGCGTTTGTTTAATGCGCTAACCAATACCTGGAAACATAGCTATGCGCGTCCGTTTGTCCATATCCTGCAAGATAACGACGCGGAAGAGAATTACCATGCGCAGTTTGTTCAACGCTCGCTGGCGAAGGCGGGGTTCGAAAGTAAAATTCTGCATGGTCTGGATCAGTTGCAATGGGATGCCACCGGGCAATTGGTTGACGGTGAGCATCGCCAGATTAACTGCGTGTGGAAGACGTGGGCATGGGAAACCGCACTCGACCAGTTGCGCGCTGAGAGTGAAGCCGCCTACGCCGGGCTGCCGATTCGTACCGGGCATTCTCAAGATAGCGTCAGGTTGATTGATGTCTTGTTGCGTCCGGAAGTGATGGTTTTTGAACCGCTATGGACCATTATTCCCAGCAACAAAGCGATACTGCCGGTGCTTTGGTCTTTATTCCCGAACCACCGCTACCTGCTGAATGCGGATTTCGAAGTCAATAAAGCGCTTGAGCAAAGCGGTTATGCCGTCAAACCGATCGCCGGACGTTGCGGCAATAATATCGGGCTGATTAGTCACCAGGAGCAAGTGCTGGATGAAACCAGCGGCAACTTCTCCGGGCAGAAAAATATCTACCAACAACTCTGGTGCTTGCCTAAAGTGGCTGGTCGTTATGTGCAGTTATGCACGTTTACAACTGGCGGGCATTACGGCGGGGTGTGCGTCCGTTCTGAGAACAGTCTTGTGATAAAAAAAGAGAGCGATATCGATCCGCTGCGCATTCTTGGCGATGAGCACTTTGTTAAATAACGCGCAAAAAAAAGCCCATCGTTGAGATGGGCAAAGACTACACACAGCAATTCGTTGTTTCACTCAGGGGATTTCCATGCTTATAAATCAATGCGTTGATTCATAGCCGTGAAGTAATAGTAGGTATATCCCCTGGGAGCGTCACTCGGATTCCTCTCAATAGTTAATGGATAGTTAACGATTAAGATCACATTTATCGAATCGAAACTCTGTGCGGAAGATAAAAGCGGAGGGATAGATAAGCATTGCTAACCTTTACGCTTGTGTTACTCCCCGATTGAGGGAGCAACACAAGTTTCAATGACGGTTATTCTCGCTCTTCCAGAACTTCAACCACTTCATTGGGGTCGTCTTGCGGGGCTGGTGCTTCATGAATCCACACCGAAATCAGGCGATATGAAACCGCCAGCAGAACCGGCCCGATAAACAAGCCAATCATGCCAAAGGCAATCAAACCGCCAATGACGCCAGAAAGGATCAGGATCATCGGCAAGTCAGCACCCATACGAATCAGCACCGGACGAATAAAGTTATCCATCGTGCCGACCACGCAACTCCACACCAGCAGCACGGTGCCCCAGGTGCTATCACCCGTCCAGTACAGCCAGGCAATGGATGGAATCAGCACCAGCAACGGGCCGATTTGCACCAGGCAACACATCAGCATCACCACGGTTAACAGTGTGGCATTGGGGATACCGGCAATCGCCAGACCCACGCCGCCCAATATCGACTGAACCAGTGCTGTGACCACCACGCCCAACGCCACTGCGCGAATCGCTTGCCCGGCCAGTAACACGGCGGCATCGCCGCGTTTGCCTGCCAGACGGAACGCAAAATGGCGAATCCCATTGCCCAGCGTTTCACCTTTTGCATACAGCAACACGCTGAACAACAGCATCAGGCCGCAGTGCATCAGGAAGCTGCCAACGTGAATCGCTTGTCCAAGGAACCAGGTCGTGGTGCTGCCAATATAAGGGCGAATTTTTGCCATAATGGCGCTGCCGCCGCTGTCTACCAGCGTATTCCAGCCAGAGTAAAGGCTGTCACCGATCAGCGGAATGCTATGGAGCCAATCAAATTTCGGCAATTCCATATTGCCTTTGGTTGCCCACTCAATAACCGGGCCGCTGTTATCCACCAGGCTATTAACCAGCAGCGCCACCGGAATAACAAACAGCATCAGTAGCAGAAGCGTCATCACCAGTACGGCTAGCGAACGCTTTCCCCACAACAAATGTTGCACTCTGATCATCAACGGCCAGGTCGCAAGAACGATTGTCCCCGCCCAGGCGAAGCCGAGCACAAACGGACGGACAATCCAGATACAGGCGATCATCATCACCGAAATAAACAACACCGACAGCAAGATCTGCAGCAGATCCTTTGGCTGACTGACTTTAACCATAGATAAAATCACCTTAATAACCGATCGCGGGCAAAGTGCCTGCGTTAAAACCGCAAAGCGGTAACGATAATGATGATGTATTTACAGGATTTTTAACAGGAACAAAACAGTCAGGCATGTCCTAAAAAAATGTGTTAAAAAATGGGGACCCCTGATTCTTCAAGCTGTGGATGCGTTAACCGCGTTCATCACTTTGCCTGCAACTCGAATTAATTAGGGTATTAGGATGAATATTAGAATTAATATACGCAAACGATAACTTACAACTCATATGGGTCGACCCAGCAATGATCCCACAAATTTCTCAGGCACCAGGCGTTGTTCAATTGGTGCTCAATTTTTTGCAGGCACTGGAACAACAAGGTTTTACCGGCGATACCGCAACCAGCTACGCTGACCGGCTCACGATGGCAACCGATAACAGTATTTATCAGTTGCTACCGGATGCGGTTTTATTCCCCCGTTCTACGGCTGACGTTGCATTATTGACCCGGCTTGCCTCAGAAGAACGCTTCAAATCCCTGGTCTTTACACCGCGAGGCGGCGGCACTGGCACCAACGGCCAGTCCCTCAATAAAGGCATCGTCGTCGACATGTCGCGCTACATGAATCGCATCATTGAAATCAACCCTGAACAAGGTTGGGTGCGTGTCGAAGCGGGCGTGATAAAAGACCAGCTAAACCAATATCTCAAACCTTACGGTTACTTCTTCGCTCCGGAACTGTCTACCAGCAACCGCGCCACACTTGGCGGTATGATCAATACCGACGCCTCGGGGCAAGGCTCGCTGGTCTACGGGAAAACGTCCGACCACGTGATGGGAGTGCGCGCTGTTTTGCTCAGTGGCGATATTCTTGATACCCACCCAATGTCGACCGCACTTGCGCAAGACCTTGGTCGTGACGACAGCCCGACCGGCAAGATTTATCGCACGGTGCTTGAGCGTTGCCGTGAACAACGCCAGCTGATTATCGACAAATTCCCGAAACTCAACCGTTTCCTGACGGGCTACGATCTACGCCACGTTTTTAACGACGATCTTTCGCAGTTCGACCTGACGCGCATTCTTTGCGGTTCCGAAGGTACGCTGGCGTTTATCACCGAGGCGAAGCTGGACATTACGCCGCTGCCAAAAGTGCGTCGTCTGGTGAACATCAAATATGACTCGTTCGATTCCGCGCTGCGCAATGCACCGTTTATGGTGGAAGCACGCGCGCTTTCCGTCGAAACCATCGATTCAAAAGTCCTCAATCTGGCGCGGGAAGATATCGTCTGGCATTCAGTGAATGAATTGATCACCGATGTACCGGGCAAAGAGATGCTCGGCCTGAATATCGTGGAATTTGCTGGCGACGATCTGGAATTAATCGAAGGCCAGGTTGCTGCACTGTGTGAGCGTCTTGACAGCTTAATGGCCGAAGGCGAGGGCGGCGTTATCGGCTGGCAGGTTTGTACTGAACTGGCTGGTATTGAACGCATCTATAACATGCGTAAAAAAGCCGTCGGCCTGCTGGGGAATGCCAAAGGTCAGGCCAAGCCGATTCCCTTTGCGGAAGATACTTGCGTACCGCCGCAGCATTTGGCCGATTACATCACTGAATTCCGCGCATTACTTGATAGCCACCACCTGAGTTACGGTATGTTCGGCCACGTTGATGCTGGCGTTTTGCATGTGCGTCCGGCCCTGGATATGACCGATCCGCATCAGGAAGTGCTGATGAAGCGCATTTCCGACGATGTCGTGGCACTTACCGCCAAATACGGCGGTTTGTTGTGGGGTGAACACGGTAAAGGTTTCCGCGCTGAATACAGCCCGGCGTTCTTTGGCGAAACGTTGTATGAAGAATTACGCCGCATCAAAGCGGTCTTTGACCCGGATAACCGCCTGAATCCAGGTAAAATCTGCCCGCCGTTAGGTGTCGATGACCCGATGATGCAGGTCGATGCGGTAAAACGCGGGACTTTCGACCGGCAAATCCCGATTGCGGTGCGCTCCTCATGGCGTGGCGCGATGGAGTGTAATGGCAACGGTTTGTGCTTTAACTTTGATGTGAATAGCCCAATGTGCCCGTCGATGAAAATCACCAGCAATCGCATTCATTCGCCAAAAGGGCGCGCAACGTTGACGCGCGAATGGCTGCGTTTGTTAGCCGATCGTGGCGTCGACCCGGATGCGTTAGAAAAACAGATGCCGGAAAAACGTGCCAGCCTGCGCACGCTAATCGAGCGCTCGCGTAACTCCTGGCATGCCCGCAAAGGCGAGTACGATTTTTCTCATGAAGTGAAAGAGGCAATGTCCGGTTGCCTGGCGTGTAAAGCGTGTTCTACGCAGTGTCCAATTAAAATCGACGTGCCGGAATTCCGTTCGCGTTTCTTGCAGCTTTATCACACCCGTTACTTGCGCCCAATGCGCGACCATCTGGTGGCGACTGTCGAAAGCTACGCACCACTGATGGCGCGAGCGCCTAAAACCTTCAACTTCTTTATGAGCCAACCGTGGGTGCGCAATCTGTCGGCCAAACACATTGGCATGATTGATTTACCGATGCTCTCCACGCCAACGCTGCAGCAGGAATTGGTCGGGCATGCGTCTGCGAACACCACGCTTGAACAGCTCGAAAGCTACAGCGCACAACAGCGAGCCAAAACGGTGCTGGTGGTTCAGGATCCGTTCACCAGTTATTACGATGCGCAAGTGGTGGCGGATTTTGTGCGTCTCGTGACTAAATTAGGCTACAACCCGGTGGTGCTGCCATTCTCTCCAAATGGTAAAGCGCAGCATATAAAAGGCTTCCTGCAAAAATTTGCCCGCACCGCGCGTAAGACTTCGGAGTTGCTGAACCGCATTGCGAAGTTGGGAATGCCGATGGTTGGCGTCGACCCGGCGCTGGTGCTTTGCTATCGCGACGAATATAAACAAACGCTGGGTGATGAACGTGGTGATTTCCAGGTGCAACTGGTTCACGAATGGCTGCCAGCGGTGCTTGATAACCGCGAAACCACGGCGGTGAGCGGCGAGTCGTGGTATTTGTTCGGCCACTGTACCGAAGTGACGGCACTGCCGACTTCGCCAAACCAGTGGGCGGCTATTTTTGCGCGTCTGGGGGCGAAACTTGAAAATGTCAGCGTCGGTTGTTGTGGCATGGCGGGAACCTACGGGCATGAAGTGAAAAACCATGCCAACTCACTGGGGATTTACGAACTTTCGTGGCATCAGGCAATGCAGCGCCTGCCGCGTCAACGCTGCCTGGCGACCGGCTATTCGTGCCGCAGCCAGGTCAAACGTGTGGAAGGCAATGGTGTTCGCCATCCGCTACAAGCATTACTGGAGATTCTGGGATGATCTGGCGACGTGAAGTGAATCTTGAAGCGCTCAATAAAATGGGTGCCGACAATATGGTGCAGCATGTGGGCATCGTTTTTACCCGCATTGGCGAGAACGAACTGGAGGCCATCATGCCAGTTGACCATCGCACCCGCCAACCGTTTGGTTTGTTACATGGTGGCGCTTCGGTGGTGCTCGCAGAAACGCTCGGCTCGGTCGCAGGATATTTATGCACCGAAGGGGAGCAAAATATTGTTGGGTTAGAAGTTAACGCTAACCATTTGCGCTCAGCGCGTGTTGGCATTGTGCGCGGTGTCTGCAAAGCGGTTCATGTTGGGCGTCGCCATCAGGTTTGGCAAATTGAAATCAGCGATGAGCAAGAACGGCTTTGTTGCACTGCCAGATTAACAACTGCTGTGGTCTGATTAATACTAATAATAATGACGGCGAGATATTATCTCGCCGTTTTTTATTTACATTTTGAAATCAATATTGGTGTTTCCTTATTTATTAGGTGATCAACTTCACCTTTCCTCATTACTTGCCGAAATTTGTTATTCCCTTTTCCAGATTATTGTCAGCATGAAGAAAATTCTTCAGGAGGCGCAATGGAAAAGGAACGCATTATTCAGGAATTTGTTCCTGGAAAACAGGTCACACTGGCGCATCTAATTGCCCACCCCGGTGAAGAACTGGCAAAGAAAATAGGCGTTCCTGGCGCTGAAGCCATTGGCATTATGACCCTTACTCCAGGGGAAACCGCGATGATCGCAGGCGACCTTGCGACGAAAGCTGCAAGCGTACAAATTGGTTTTCTCGACAGATTCAGCGGTGCGCTGGTTGTTTATGGATCAGTAGGTTCGGTAGAAGAAGCGCTACAACAAACCATTGCCGGCCTCAGTAACATCCTCAGTTATACCGTCTGTACGCTGACACGGAGTTAGCCCTATGAAACGCATCGTGTTTGTCGGCGCTGTGGGGGCAGGGAAAACAACGTTGTTTAATGCGTTGCAGGGGAATTATTCGCAGGCGAGGAAAACCCAGGCCGTTGAGTTTAGTGATACCGGAAATATTGATACGCCAGGGGAATTTTTTAGCCACCCCCGTTTGTACGCGGCGTTAATTAATACCCTGACTGACGCCGAATTACTGATATATGTCCACGCCGCAAATGATTCCCAGTGCCGTATTCCTGCGGGATTATTGGATATTTATCCACATCTAAAACGTGTTGCGGTAATAAGCCAAATTGATCTACCCGATGCAAATATTGCGCAAACCGAGGAGCTGTTAATTAATTCAGGTTTTGCGCCACCGATATTTGCGCTGAACAGCCTTGATGCTTCAAGCGTCAGGCAACTTGAGAATTATCTGACTGAAGCATGTGGCCAGGAGGAACCTGTTCAATGAAAAAGCTCATTACGGCGAATGATATTCGTGACGCTCATCACCAAGGCCTGAAGACGATTGCTTATGTCCTCAAAGAATCCATCGTCACCCCTGAAGCGCGTGTGGTTGCTGAGCAATTAGAGATTGCGTTAGTGGAAGACGCGGTTGCTCCGGCACCAGCAGCGGATAGCCCACCACAGCGCTCAGAACGCCAGCGTATTCGTGAAGAAATCATTGCTCAGCTACCGGAAGGCCAGTTCACCGAAAGCCTGGTGGCGCAGCTGATTGCGAAAGTTGAACAAGAGCAGAAAACCCGTTCTGGCAGCGGTATGCAGCCAGGTTTTCACTCCATCACCGGCAAAGGCGGCATCAAAGTCATTGACGGCAGTTCGGTGAAATTTGGCCGCTTTGATGGCGCGCAGGAACCGTGTGTCGGGTTAACCGACCTGGTCACCGGTGCCGATGGTAGCAGCATGGCGGCAGGGTTCATGCAGTGGGAAAACGGCTTTTTCCCGTGGACGCTGAATTACGACGAAATCGATATGGTGCTGGAAGGGGAGTTACATATTCGCCACGAAGGGGAAACGCTGATTGGCAAGGCCGGGGATGTGATGTTTATCCCGAAAGGTTCCAGTATTGAATTTGGCACCCCCAGCCACGTTCGTTTTCTGTATGTTGCCTGGCCTGCCAACTGGCAGGAATGCTAAGGCGGGGCGCATATGAGCACCTTCATCACCGAAGATTGGCTACGGGCAAACCACACGCTCAGCGAAGGCAGCGAAATCCGTCTGCCGGTTGACAGCCGCATGACGCCCTCGGCCCGCGAACTGATTGACGCTCGCCATCTGCTGGTGAAATTCCAGGATGACGAGGGTCGCCTGTTTGTTGAAGAGCAAGAACAATTGCAGCCGGTACATGGTTTGACGAGTGAACCCGCCGCACAGGTTGCACATTGTGAGTTGTGCAAGCAACACGTGCAGGAAAAGCCTGACACGTTAACCCACCTGAATGCGCAAGTGATGGTGGCGAAAAATGATCCTCGTCTGGCGTTTCGTGCCAGCCTGGACAGCTCGATTGCTACAGCGGTATGGCTGCAAACAGAGTTCGATAAATCCGCCGCACTGTGGCTTGCGGATATCCGTTCCCTACTGGGCAATATCATGCGTGCCGATGCACTGGAAAAAGCGCTACCCGAGCAGCAAATCGTCGGCTTATCGGCGGATGATTTACACCGTTTATCGCACCAACCACTGAAATACCTTGGGCACGATCATCTGGTTCCCGACGCGGCTCATGGGCGCGATGTGGCACTGCTTAATCTGTTACGCACAAGTATTCGTGAAAGCGAAATCTGTGCAGCGCAGGTGTTTATCGGCGTGGATTACCACGTGCAAAAAGCCGATTTATTGCAGGCGCTTAATCGCCTCTCCAGCGCGGTTTATGTGTTGATGATCTTGTGTCTGAAAAAAGAGTGGCCGGATGCGAAAACACTGCAACGACGTTTAGCCGGAGGCACTCATGCTGCTTGAACGTTGTCGTCGCCAGGCACAAAACCAGCCTAAGCGCGTGGTTTTCCCGGATGCACAAGATGCCCGGGTTATCGAAGCGGCGCACTACTTACAGCATTACGGCCTGGCGCAACCTATTTTACTGGCGAATCCGTTTGCCTTGCGCCATTTCGCTCTGACCGCGGGGTTACCGCTTGACGGGCTACAGATTATTGACCCGGCGATGTCACAGGCCTGGCTGACGCAGTTTCAACAGCAGCTTACGCAGCGTCTCGGCGACAAAACGCCAGATGACGCAGCCGTGCGCTTACGTGACCCGCTGTGGTTTGCGGCGGCGATGGTTCAGGCCGGTAAAGCGGATCTGTGTATCGCCGGGAATATTTCATCGACTGCCGCGGTTTTGCGGGCGGGGCTGAAAGTCATCGGCCTGCAGGCGGGTGTGAAAACGCTGTCATCGCTGTTTCTGATGTTGCCGCCGGAAGGTGAGCGGATGCTGGGTTTTGCAGATTGCAGCGTGGTGCCACAACCCACGGCGGCACAGCTTGCTGATATTGCTATCAGCAGTGCGCAAAGCTGGGAAGCCATTACCGGGCAAACTGCTCGAGTCGCTATGTTGTCGTTTTCGACCAATGGTAGCGCCAGGCACCCGTGTGTCGCGACGGTACAGCAGGCGACGGACATGGTGCGTGAACGTGCACCTAATTTGTGTGTAGACGGTGAACTGCAATTTGACGCGGCATTTGTTCCCCAGGTCGCGGCACAAAAAGCGCCAGAAAGTGAGCTGGCAGGGCAGGCCAACGTATTGGTTTTCCCGTCGCTTGAGGCGGGCAACATCGGCTACAAGATTGCCCAACGCTTAGGAGGGTTCCGCGCGCTAGGTCCATTGATTCAAGGGCTAAATGCACCCCTTCACGATCTTTCTCGTGGTTGCAGTTCGCGGGAAATTGTTGAATTGGTGTTGGTCGCTCAAACCACCCTCACCCCAACCCTCTCCCTGAGGGAGAGGGAGGAAACGGCCTGATCCCCTTTCCTGGGGGAGAGGGAGGAAACGGCCTGATCCCCTTTCCTGGGGGAGAGGGAGGAAACAGTCTGATCCCCTCTCCTGGGGGAGAGGGTTAGGGTGAGGGCGAACATGAAGGCGAGCAGTGAAACGAAACAAAACAAGACTTTTAACCGAGTGAGAGGAAATAAATCATGGAAGCACTAGGACTGATCGAAACCAGAGGTTTGGTTGCTGTGATTGAAGCATCGGACGCAATGGTCAAAGCGGCTCGCGTCAAACTGGTAGGTGTAAAACAAATCGGCGGTGGGCTGGTAACAGCCATGGTTCGTGGTGATGTGGCGGCCTGTAAAGCCGCGACAGATGCCGGGGCTGCCGCCGCTCAGCGTATTGGTGAACTGGTCTCCGTTCACGTCATTCCACGCCCACATGGTGATTTGGAAGAAGTTTTCCCAATTGGCCTGGGTAGCGACAAAACGATCGACTGATCGTCGGTGACGTCATCCCCGGACGTCACCCTTCTTTAATCTAATTATCTGGCAGCCTCAGGGCGGCACGGGATAGTTGTACCTGAATGTTGTCCGGAGGCGAGCATGAAGCTAGCTATGGTCGTAGGTCAAATCGTTTGCACAGTCCGCCATAGCGAGCTGGCACACGACAAATTACTGATGGTGGAGATGATTAATCGCCAGGGTGAACCGAGCGGCGAATGTGCAATAGCCACTGACAGCATTGGTGCCGGAAACGGTGATTGGGTGTTATTGGTGGGCGGCAGCTCCGCCCGCCGGGCACACCACAGTGAAGCCTCTCCCGTCGACATGTGCGTGATAGGCATTGTCGATGAAGTGGTCATGGATAGAGAAATCATCTTCCATAAATAGTGAGGGTTGAACGACATGGACAGGCAGCAAATTGAACAGGTGGTAAAGGCGGTACTCGCAGGCATGGCGGTGAACACCACAGCAGAATCCACTGCGAAACCCTGCGGTGCGGGTGTTTTTGTCTCACTTGACGACGCGGTTCAGGCGGCTAATGTCGCCCAAAAATCTTTGACCAGCGTAGCGATGCGTCAAAAAGCCGTTGCGGCCATCCGCCTTGCGGGTGAACAACATGCACAACCGCTTGCGGAAATGGCGGTAGCGGAAACCGGAATGGGGCGTGTCGCCGATAAATGCGCCAAGAATATTGCTCAGGCGCGCGGCACACCTGGTGTTGAATGCCTGACTCCGCAAGTGCTGACGGGTGATAACGGCCTGACGCTTATCGAAAATGCGCCGTGGGGGGTTGTCGCCTCGGTGACTCCGTCAACTAACCCTGCCGCCACCATCATTAATAATGCGATCAGCATGATTTCAGCCGGCAATAGCGTGGTGTTTGCTCCACATCCGGCGGCCAAAAAAGTCTCGCAGCAAACCATTACCTGGCTTAACGAAGCGATTGTCGCGGCAGGTGGCCCGGCGAATTTACTGGTGACCGTGGTTAATCCTGATATTGAAACCGCGCAACGCTTATTCAAATTCCCTGGCATCGGTTTGCTGGTGGTTACGGGCGGCGAAGCGGTGGTAGAAGCCGCGCGCAAACACACCAATAAACGCCTGATTGCTGCCGGTGCTGGCAACCCGCCAGTGGTGGTGGACGAAACTGCCGACATTTCTCGTGCGGCAAAATCCATCGTGCAGGGCGCATCGTTTGATAACAACATCATCTGCGCAGATGAAAAAGTGCTGATTGTGGTGGCAAGCGTGGCAGATGCGCTGCTCGAAGAAATGCAGCGCCATCACGCCGTGTTACTCAGCAATGCGCAGGCAGAACAACTTCAGCCGGTGTTGCTTAAAAATGTCGATGAGCACGGGAAAGGGCAAGTCAGTCGCGACTGGGTCGGGCGTGATGCGGCGAAAATTGCCGCGGCCATCGGCCTTAACGTGGCACCGGAAACACGCTTGCTGCTGGTCGAAACCACGGCTCGCCATCCGTTTGCTGTCACCGAAATGATGATGCCAGTGCTGCCGATGATTCGCGTGGCAAACGTCAGCGAAGCCATTGCTTTGGCGGTGAAACTGGAAGGCGGTTGCCACCACACCGCGGCGATGCACTCACGCAATATCGAAAATATGAACGCGATGGCCAATGCCATCGACACCAGTATTTTCGTTAAAAATGGCCCTTGTATTGCCGGGCTGGGGCTGGGCGGTGAAGGCTGGACCTCAATGACCATCACCACGCCAACCGGCGAAGGCGTGACGTCGGCCAGAACCTTTGTGCGCCTGCGTCGCTGTGTACTGGTCGATGCTTTCCGCATCGTATAAGGAGCTTGTCATGTCACGTACCGAACAGACCTGGCTCAACGACCGTTTAAGTCATGCTGCTTTGCTGTGCAACGGGCAGCCCGATGCTGCGCAACAACCGCTGTGGTTGGGTATCGATCTGGGCACTTGCGATGTGGTGTCACTGGTTGTGGATAGTGACTGCCAGCCAGTTGCGGTCTGCCTGGACTGGGCCGATGTGGTGCGTGACGGCATCGTGTGGGATTTCTTTGGTGCGGTGCAAATCGTGCGCCGTCACCTCGATACGCTGGAACAACAGTTGGGATTTCGTTTTACCCATGCTGCGACCTCATTTCCACCAGGCACCGATCCGCGCATTTCCGTCAATGTGCTGGAATCCGCCGGGCTGGAAGTCAGCCGTGTGCTGGATGAACCGACAGCCGTCGCCGATATGCTGCAACTCGACAAAGCCGCCGTGGTGGATATTGGCGGTGGCACCACGGGCATTGCGGTGGTGGCGCAAGGGCAAGTGATTTACTCCGGCGACGAAGCGACCGGTGGGCACCACATTTCCCTGACGCTGGCCGGTAATCGGCGCATCGCGCTGGAAGAAGCGGAACAGATGAAGCGCGGCAGCGATGCGACTCTCTGGCCGGTGGTTCGCCCGGTATACGAAAAAATGGCCGATATCGTGGCGCGCCACATTGAAGGTTACGACATTGAACACCTCTGGCTGGCGGGCGGTTCCTGTATGCAGCCCGGTGTGGAAGGGTTGTTCCAACAGTCTTTTCCTGGTGTCACGGTGCGGCTACCGCCACATTCAATATTCATGACCCCACTCGCCATCGCGGTTTGTGGCATGACAGAAGTGGAGGGTGCTCATGCGCAGTGAAGAAATGCAGTCCGCGCTGTATCAGGCGCTGGACATGATGAATGCCCGCAACGTGCGCGAGTTTTCTGTTCCCCCCGCCACGTTTATGGGGCCGGGTGCGGTGGCTCGTTGTGGCGAAGCATTACGCGAGCGTGGCATTAACCGCCCTTTGTTGATGGTCGATGGCATGTTGCATGGTGCCGGAATGACCGAAGTGCTGGAGCGCAATCTCAGGCACAGCGGCATTGATTACGAAGTCTGGCCTTGCCCGCCGGGTGAACCTGTCGACCGCGACATTGGTGCCGCCGTTGAGCAAATCGCCCGTTGCCAGTGCGATGGCATTATCGCCCTCGGTGGCGGCTCCGTTCTGGATGCCGCCAAAGTGGTCGCGGTGATTGCCACCAATCCTGACTTAGCCCTCGACAATCTTGTGGCAGGCACGCGTCTGAATCGCCGCTTGCCGTTTATTGCTATCCCGACGACGTCGGGTACCGGTTCGGAAGCCACTAATGTCGCGGTGATTATTGCGGCACAAACGCACCGTAAACAGGTGCTGGTTCACGCCATGCTGATACCCGACCTGGCGATTATTGATGCCTGCCTGACGTTAGGTGTCCCGGCTCATATCACCGCCGCCACCGGAATCGACGCATTAACGCACGCGATTGAAGCCTACGTGGCAAGCAATGGCACACCGCTCACTCGAGGACTTGCTTATCGCGCCATTAGTAGCATCGGCCAGGCTTTACCGCTGGCGGTTGGGCAAGGGCATGATTTAGCCGCACGTGAAGCGATGATGCTGGCCTCTTACATGGCGGGCATGGCGTTTTCCAACGCGGGACTAGGTTTATGCCACGCCAGTGCGCATCAGATTGGCGCGGCGTATGGCATCCCCCATGGCAAAGCTAACGCCATCATGTTGCCCGCCGTGATGAAATTTAACCAACTGGTATGCAAAAGCACCTACGGAGAAATTGGCCACGCGCTGACAGGGAAATCTTGCGCGGCCAGCGAGACTATCGCCTGCGTTGAACACCTCATTAACGAACTAGGACTTGGTTGCGGATTACGTGCAGCAGGAGGCTGCGAAACTGACTTTGCCAACTTCGCTCGTGCGGCACTGAGCGACATCTGTATTACCACCAATCCACGCACTGTGACGGAAGCCCAGATTATTGAGCTGTATCAGGACGCCTGAACGGACATGACACCCGCCTGCCAGCAGGCGATGAAGGAGAAGGGATATGGGAATTAACGACATTATCATGTACATCATGATGATTTTTATGCTAATTGCCGCCGTTGACCGGGTATTCACCCAGTTTGGCGGTTCAGAAAAAATCCTCGGTTTTATTGGGCTAGGCAAACTCGGGAAAAGTATTTCCGGTTCCGGTGGCCAGTTCGAAGAAGGTTTTATGGCAATGGGTGCGCTGGGGCTGGCAATGGTCGGGATGACCGCGCTGGCACCGGTTCTGGCTTACTTGCTTGGCCCGGTGATTATCCCGGTCTATGAAATGCTCGGTGCCAACCCATCGATGTTTGCCGGAACCTTGCTGGCTTGCGATATGGGTGGTTTCTTCCTTGCTAAAGAACTTGCTGGTGGGGATGTCGCCGCCTGGATGTATTCGGGGCTTATTCTAGGCTCAATGATGGGGCCAACCATTGTGTTCTCGATTCCGGTGGCGTTGGGCATTATCGAGCCTTCCGACCGGCGTTATCTCGCATTGGGCGTACTGGCAGGGATTGTCACTATTCCTATCGGTTGTATTGCCGGTGGGCTGGTGGCGATGTATTCCGGTGTTGAAGTGAACGGGCAACCGATTGAATTCACCATGAGCTTGATTCTACTCAATATGATCCCGGTGATAATCGTCGCAGTGCTGGTGGCGCTGGGGCTGAAGTTCATCCCGGAAAAAATGATCAACGGTTTCCAGATTTTCGCCAAAATTCTGGTCGCCCTTATCACCATTGGCCTGGCGGCCGCAGTGGTGAAATTCCTTGTCGGCTGGACCATCATTCCAGGGCTTGATCCTATCTTCATGAGCGAGGGTGACAAACCTGGCGAAGTGATGCGCGCCATCGAAGTGATTGGCTCGATCTCTTGCGTGTTGCTGGGCGCTTACCCGATGGTTTTGCTGCTGACTCGTTGGTTTGAAAAACCGCTGATGAGTGTCGGCAATCTGCTGAAAATCAACAATATTGCGGCGGGTGGCATGGTGGCGACACTGGCCAACAACATCCCTATGTACGGCATGATGAAGAACATGGATGCGCGCGGCAAAGTCATCAACTGCGCGTTTGCGGTGTCGGCGGCTTTCGCACTCGGTGACCATCTGGGCTTCGCGGCAGCCAACATGGCACCGATGATCTTCCCAATGATCGTCGGCAAATTGGTGGGTGGCGTGACGGCGATTGGCGTTGCCATGATGCTGGTACCGAAAGAAGAAAATACTCCGGCTGCGGTGGAATCAGCGGAGGCGCAATCGTGAAAATCCGCGAACTCCTGAGCGTTGGCATTGATGTTGGTACCACCACTACGCAGGTGATTTTCTCCTGCCTGGCGTTGGTCAACCGGGCTGCGATTTCGCAGGTGCCACGCTATGAGTTCGTGAAACGTGAAATCACCTGGCAAAGCCCGGTGTTTTTCACCCCGGTTGATGTCGATGGGCATCTGCGCGAAGCCGAGCTGTTAACGCTTATCCTCGCGCAGTATCAGGCCGCAGGTATTGCACCTGAAGCGATTGATTCCGGCGCCATTATTATTACCGGCGAAACCGCCAAAACCCGTAATGCACGGCCTGCCGTGCTTGCGCTCGCACAACAGCTTGGCGATTTTGTCGTCGCTACCGCAGGCCCGCATCTTGAGTCGGTGATTGCCGGTTACGGTTCTGGTGCGCAGGCACTCTCACAACGCCAGCTAAATCGAGTGATGAATATCGACATCGGTGGTGGCACCGCCAACTACGTGTTGTTCGAAGGTGGCAAGGTGGTGGCGTCAGCCTGCCTGAATGTCGGCGGGCGGCTGTTTGAAACCGATACCCACGGCAATGTCACTTTTATCCATCAGCCAGGCAAGTGGATTGCTGACGAGCTATTCGGCGAAGGCCAACACTCGCTGACAACCGCACAGCTTGAAGCCGTTGCCGACCGCATGGCGCAACTGCTTTTTGAAGTGATAACCGGCGATATTTCACCGCTGGCGCAGCGTTTATTAATGACCGATACGCTGTCTGGCGGGAAAGCTGCGGACGTGATTACGCTGTCTGGCGGAGTGGGGGAATGCTATCGCCAGCCGCCAGCCAACCCCTTTGAATTCGGTGATATTGGACCGCTGCTGGCACAGGCGATTCATCGCCACAGCGGGTTTTCCACACTCCCGGTGCAAGTTCCTGAGCAAACCGTGCGTGCCACCGTCATTGGTGCCGGTGCGCATACGCTTTCGCTTTCCGGAAGCACCATCTGGCTTGATGAGCTGACCCTACCGCTGCGCAATATTCCGGTAGTTCATCCCATCGGCCACGACGACCTGGCTTTGAGCTGGCAACAGGCTTTGGCGCTGATGGATCTCAACGCGACACAAGACTGTTACGCCCTGGCGGTGCCGTCTGAATTACCAACCTGTTATGCAACCGTACAGCAAGTGATTGATGCACTGAATATTTTCAACCAGCGTTTTCCCTGTTCACAGCCGCTGATTGTGGTAGCGGAGCAGGATCTGGGCAAAGCGTTGGGAATGCTGCTTTATCCGCAAATGAAGCAGCGCAAAGTTGCGGTGATCGACGAAGTGGTCACCCGTACTGGCGATTATATCGATATTGGTTTGCCACTGTTTGACGGGGCTGTCGTTCCGGTAACCATTAAATCGCTCGCCTTTCCTTCCTGAGGGATCGACACAATGAAATTAAAAACCACGTTGTTTGGGCAAGTTTATCAGTTCAAGGATGTTAAAGAAGTGCTGGCGAAAGCCAACGAACTGCGTTCCGGTGATGTGCTGGCAGGCGTTGCCGCACAGAGTTCGCAGGAGCGTGTGGCGGCAAAACAGGTGTTGTCTGAGATGACGGTGGCGGATATCCGCATGAACCCGGTTATCGCTTACGAAGACGACTGCGTGACGCGCATTATTCAGGATGACATCAACGAAACTTCCTATGCCCGGATTAAAAACTGGAGCATTAGCGAGCTGCGTGAATACATCCTTAGCGATGAAACCAGCGTTGATGACATTGCGTTCTTGCGCAAAGGCATCAGTTCTGAAGTGGTGGCTGCGGTGGCAAAAATCTGCTCAAACGCAGATTTAGTCTATGGCGGCAAAAAAATGCCGGTCATCAAAAAAGCCAACACTACCATTGGCTTACCCGGCACGTTCAGCGCACGCCTGCAACCGAACGATACCCGCGATGATGTGCGCAGCATTGAGGCACAAATTTACGAAGGGCTGTGTTTCGGTGTGGGCGATGCTGTCATTGGGGTTAACCCGGTGACCGACGATGTTGGCAACTTAACCCGCGTGCTCGACACCATTTACAGCGTTATCGACAAGTACTCCATTCCGACGCAAGGCTGCGTACTGGCGCACGTCACCACACAAATTGAGGCGATTAAACGCGGCGCACCTGGCGGGCTTATCTTCCAGAGTATTTGTGGCAGCGAGAAGGGGCTGAAGGAATTCGGCGTAGAGCTTGCCATGCTGGACGAAGCGCGCGCGGTAGGTGCGGAGTTCAACCGTATTGCCGGAGAAAACTGCCTGTACTTCGAAACCGGGCAGGGGTCGGCACTGTCTGCCGGAGCCAACTTTGGTGCAGACCAGGTGACGATGGAAGCGCGAAATTACGGTCTGGCGCGCCATTACGATCCGTTTATCGTCAACACCGTTGTCGGCTTTATTGGGCCGGAATATCTCTATAACGACCGCCAGATTATCCGCGCCGGTCTGGAAGACCACTTTATGGGCAAGCTCAGCGGCATCTCAATGGGCTGTGACTGCTGCTACACCAACCACGCGGATGCGGACCAAAACCTCAATGAAAACCTGATGATCTTGCTGGCGACCGCCGGGTGTAACTACATCATGGGCATGCCGCTTGGCGATGACATCATGCTGAATTATCAAACTACGGCCTTCCACGATACCGCCACTGTGCGTCAGTTGTTGAACCTGCGGCCTTCGCCGGAGTTTGAGGCATGGCTGGAAACCATGGGGTTGATGGCAAATGGCCGTTTAACTTCACGGGCGGGCGACCCGTCGTTGTTCTTCTGAAATCATCAGGGAAATCATCATGGATCAAAAACAGATTGAAGAAATTGTACGCAGCATTCTGGCAAACATGGATACACCGGAAAATGCAGTACCGCCTGTGCAGGCCGCTTCCCCAACCACGCCTGCCGCAACGACTACGACTGAAGAAAGCTGTAGCGTCGATTTAGGTTCTGTTGAGGCGAAAATGTGGATTGGTGTGCAGAACCCGCATCGCGCAGATGTGCTGGAAGAATTGCGCCACAGCACGGTTGCCCGTGTGTGTACAGGGCGTGCTGGCCCGCGTCCGCGTACTCAGGCGTTGCTACGTTTCCTGGCCGACCATTCCCGTTCCAAGGATACCGTTCTCAAAGAAGTGCCAGCCGAATGGGTGCAGCAACAGGGTTTGCTGGAGCTGCAATCAGAAATCAGCGACAAAAACCTATACCTGACCCGCCCGGATTTAGGGCGCCGTCTGAGTGCGAATGCTATCGAATTGCTGCGCACCAGCTGTAAGCAAAACCCGGATGTTCAGGTGGTTATCTCCGACGGGCTTTCAACCGATGCGATAACCGCCAACTACGGCGAGATTTTACCGCCACTGCTACAGGGGCTGGAACAGTCTGGTCTGCATGTCGGCACGCCTTTCTTCGTGCGTTACGGGCGCGTGAAGATAGAAGACCAAATCGGCGAGCTGTTAGGTGCGAAAGTGGTGATTTTACTGGTCGGCGAACGACCAGGGCTTGGGCAATCTGAAAGCTTGTCTTGCTACGCCGTGTATTCACCAAAAACAGCCACCACGGTTGAAGCCGACCGTACTTGCATTTCCAACATTCACCGGGGTGGCACACCGCCAGTAGAAGCGGCTGCCGTCATTGTCGAACTTGCAAAACGTATGCTGGCGCAGAAAGCGTCGGGCATCAACCTGACTCGTTAAAGGGAGCGATATCATGCCAGCTTTAGATTTGATTAAACCGAATGTGAAAGCGATGCGGGTTATCGCCAACGTGAGCGAAGGATTTGCCCGCCAGTTGAAATTGCCTTCCCATATTCGTAGCCTGGGTTTGATTACTGCCGATTCCGATGATGTAACCTATATCGCAGCCGACGAAGCGACTAAACAGGCACAGGTTGAAGTGGTATTTGGCCGTTCATTGTACGCAGGTGCCGCACATGGTCCATCGCCAACAGCTGGGGAAGTGCTGATTATGCTGGGTGGGCCGAATCCGGCGGAAGTGCGCGCCGGGCTGGATTCCATGCTTGCCACTATCGAACAAGGACCAGCATTCCAGTGGGCCAACGATGCAGAGGATACCGCGTTTTTGGCACATTTAATTTCCCGTACAGGGTCGTATCTTTCGACTACCGCCGGAATTTTGCTGGGTGACCCAATGGCTTATCTGGTTGCGCCGCCGCTGGAAGCCACCTTTGGCATTGATGCTGCGCTGAAATCTGCTGATGTGAGCATTGTTACCTACGTGCCGCCGCCATCGGAAACCAACTACTCCGCGGCGTTTATGACTGGTAGCCAGGCTGCATGTAAAGCCGCCTGTAATGCCTTTAGCGAAGCGGTGCTTGAGATAGCACGTAACCCAATCCAGCGCGCGTAGGGGGCCAATAATGAACTCTCTCGGCTTACTGGAAGTTTACGGTTTGGTGGCGGGTATCGACGCTGCAGATGCGATGCTAAAAGCGGCAAACGTGCGTTTACTCAGCCACGAAGTGCTCAACCCTGGCATGGTGACGCTGGTTGTCGAAGGTGACCTCGCGGCCTGTCGCGCTGCGCTGGATGCGGGGTCTGCTGCTGCCAGCCGCACCGGGCGAGTTATTAGCCGTAAGGAACTGGGCCGCCCGGATGAAGACATCGAGCGGCTGGTTTGTGGGTTTGGGCGTAAACCTGCGGTTAAAAAACCGCAGTATACCCAGCCACTGCTTGATGCCCTGGAAACTCAGGCGCATGGCATGACCGTCGGTGAAGTTGCGGCACATTTTAACTGGCCGCTTGAAGAAGCTAAAGCACAGCTCGATGCGCTATTCCGTGACGGGAAATTGCGCAAACGTAGCAGCCGCTATCGTCTGAAGCCGGATTAGCGACGCAAGGAATCGCGTATGAGTAGCAAAATAAATGCTGACTTACACCATTTGCGTAAAACTGAGTACGCGCTGGACGAAAAAGTGATGCCTCTGATTGAAGAAGAGAGCGTACAACAGCGCGTCACTAAAGATGTGTATGAACATGCCTGCACCATAACGGCATGGCAGCAACTCTATGATCAGCTCCAGCCAGGGCATTTTCAGGGGGAGCTGACGGAGATGCTGCTGGATGATATTCAGATGTTTCGTGAATACACCAGTCTGGCGCTTCGTCAGTCGTGCATGGTATGGCCAAATGCTTTTTGGTTTGGCATACCTGCTACTCATGGTGAAAAGGGGTTTATCGGTTCCCAACTGCTGGGGAAGGAAGAGATCGCGGTCCGCCCTGGCGGGGCTGAATTTGAGCTGAGCACGCCAGACGAATACACCATTCTTGGGGTCGTCATCGCCAACGATGTGTTATTTCGTAACGCCGGGCTGTTTCATGAACCGGAAACACTGTTTAAGCTTTTGCTGAATAACTCTGCGCTGGATGTTTGCCAGCAGAAGAAAGAGACACTGTGGTGTTTTATCCATCATGCCCTGGCTCACGGCAGTATCGACCCGCAATCTATGCGTAATGAGAATGTGCGTAAAGTGCTCACCCATAATCTGTTATCCGGGGTGAGTGAACTGCTGGAAAGTGCTCAGCCTGTCTCTTCTGAGGTAATCTCACGCAAAATCAGTTACCAAAAGTTGGTGTCGCAAGCGCGTGACTGCGTGCTAAGCCGCACGTCGGAACCATTAACGGTGCTCGACCTTTGTAATGAACTGCACGTTAGCCGCCGTACTTTGCAAAATGGCTTCCAGGCGGTGCTGGGTATCGGCCCGAATGCGTGGTTAAAAACCCTGCGCCTGAATGCCGTCCGCCGCGAATTGATAAGCCCATGGTCGACCTGGAGCACAGTGAAAGATGCCGCTATGCAATGGGGTTTCTGGCATCTGGGGCAGTTTGCGACGGACTATCAACGCTTGTTTCTTGAGAAACCTTCTGAGACGCTGCATTTACGGCAACGGGATTTACAGTAAAGGGGGATTTTCAGCGCTGCTACTTTAAAACGAAAAAGAGCACAAAGAAAATGTCGGGTGACGCTGCGCTTACCCGACCTGGGAAATGCCGTTGTAGGGTGGATAAGCGCTAGCGTCATCCACCAGTTTTTCAGGCTACATTTACAGTACGCAAAAAGCGCGGCGTTTTTAAATCATCTACCAGCGCATTAACCAGCCGCATCAATAAACCATTCAGTTGCTGTGTTGCTTTCAATGGCAGCGAGCGGCATAACATCGCTCGCGCAACAGCCTGGCAGTAATCACAAAGATCGTCGCTATCCGCAAGCCATTTCGCATCGGGGAATTCAGACGGATCGTCAACCGATAATTGTTCAATACGTGCAGCCGATAATGGTTTATCCAGATTCTCTTTTATCGCTTCAATATGTGCATATACGTAATTGCACAGCGCTACGCATTCGGCTGGGTTTTCGCTATCGATTAATATATCGGTGAGTAATTCACAGCGTTCGGCAAGATCGATGATATCGAGGTTTTTGGTGTTAATTGAAATAGGTGTTAAGTAGTGAAGATAAGCAACCATTTCGGCGTCCTTTCTAACGAATGAATGATTAAAAGTGATTTTCCGTCAGTGTGCAGGACGCCAGGCCTGGCACCTGATTTCGCAGGTGCGTGGGTATATTATTGCTTTAAAAACGCATCCGAAAGCGTGTGATTCAGATACTGGAAAGCCACTCGCAAACAATTTTTTTGATTTGCATAGAGTGAAAAATTACGCTTTTAAATAAATGGATGTATTTCTCATCATAAATATGATGAATAACTCAAGCCATTAAAAGATTGTAGCTACAGTGCCAGCAGCACATTAATCAGCGCCGGATTGTGTTCGAGCATCAACAATATTTTTAGCGATGACCCTGATGGGATGCGGCGTTTTTGCTCCCAGCTCTGTACCAGCGAAGGGCTAACGCCTACAGCACGGGCAAATTCTTCTTGTTTTAATCCGGCAGTTTCACGGATTTCTTTTACCGCTGGCATCGGGTGGCGGTGAATCCTCTCAGGAGGCGGTTGCACTTCTCCATTATGAATGGCAACCATCTCTTCCATGCTTTTTACCAAATCGTCAAAAAGTTCTTTATCCATATCAAGGCCTTTACCGTTGAGCTGAGGGGTATTTGTTTTTGAATAATCAGTTTTTCAGTTAATTTTTTAAATGTATTTTTTTCTGCGTCAGTCAGATCGTCTTTTGCATTTTTAGCGTAAACCGTTAGCAAAAAAATTCTGTTATCAGGTTCGACGACATAATAAATAACCCTGACCCCGCCTTGTTTTCCCATACCAGGGCGATTCCATCTTATCTTTTGGCAGCCACCGGTTTTGCGTATCGTATCGCCATCTGAATGATATTTGATCAGGAATACCTGAAGTTCCATGAAGCTGTCATCATCTAGCAACGTAGCTCTCTGCCTGCTGAAGATTACTGTCTCGATGAATTCAAAATAATCCATATCGTACTCATTTCCTTGTGATGATCCTATGCGTACACAGTACGATTGACAAGTCCTTTCTCGTACTTTGTACGTTTCTGTTGGAGTCGTAATATATTTTCTCAGTCACGAGAAAATGCGACTGTATTACCAGAAAACGGGGAGCGACAGCCACTGCCAAAAATTGTGGAAAGTGCCTCGCAAAATATTTTTCTAAGCAAATTGAGTAATCTGTTAAGGTCATACGGCGGCCATAAAACATAAGGAAATCCAATGCGTCAGAGAGTTATCGTTTGCCCGATTATTGAAAATAATGGCGAAGTGCTGCTGTGTAAGATGGCGGACGATCGCGGTGTTTTTCCCGGCCAATGGGCGCTATCTGGCGGAGGAATGGAGCCTGGGGAGAAAATGGAAGAGGCGTTATTGCGCGAAATCCAGGAAGAGCTGGGGGCTGAGTTACAGATAACCCGCATCAAACCCTGGACCTTTGCGGATGATATTCGGGTAAAAACCTATGCTGATGGTAGCAAAGAAGAAATCTACATGATTTATCTGTTGTTCGATTGCATCAGCGCCAATCGCCAGGTCACTTTTAATGAAGAGTTTCAGGAAATCGCCTGGGTCAAACCGTCAGACCTGAACAACTATGATTTAAACGAAGCGACCAGAATCACCTTTACCAGGAAAGGATGGCTTTGACCGCTGTTTAACACTTCGCCGAATTAAGGAACGCGATGCGTAAACTACTCATCTGGCTGATTCTCACGGTGCTCTCTGGCGGCGGCGTGGTTATCTATGCGTTACATCAGCAGTATGAGGAACAAAGCGCCGAGTTTCGTATTTTGTACCGTGATATCACGGTTAAGCTTGCGCAAAATGATGTGATCCTCGCGCTGCTTTCGAACAGCAGCGACCCGAAAGTCGTGCAGCAAAAATTCCCCTATATTCTGCGCTGGCAAACCAAACCCCATGAGCCACCACGCCCGGATATTAACCCTGCGCGTGCAGGCACTTACTGGATAAACTCGCCGCAGGGATCTTTGCTGATTGATTTGCCAACGTTGCTGGCCGATTTTGTTCGCACCCAGAAATTCCACCATTTCAGCCTTAACTGGAAAGATACGCCGCTTCTCACGCAGGGGGCGGAAGGCAAGAATGACTGGTGGAGTTGGGAAAAGCACATCGCCAGCCCTTCACAGCCGTTGAATTTGCTGGTGACGAGTAATCCGGACTGGCGAAGTTTGCCCTGGTTGGGTTTACTGCTGGTGGGTGTTTTTTGGGCGGTCGTTATCTACTTTTATAATCAGTATCAGATGACTAAACGACAGCGCAATATTGCCAATTTACGCGCTCATTTTTCAGAGTTGGCGCGTTTGAATGCGATGGGAGAAATCGCCGCAGGCATGGTGCACGAACTGAATCAGCCACTCACGGCAATTTTAAGTTATTCGCAGACGGCACAGCGTTTAATTAAGCAGCAACAGGCGGAAAAAGCCCAGCCACTGCTGGATGCGTCGGTTATGCAAACCAAACGCATCAGCGCTCTGCTACTGGCATTCAGAGAAAAATTGCACAGTGACGAACAGGCACTGCAACCGGTCAATTTGCGCCAGGTTTGGGAACGAGTGGTCATGCTGCTGGGCAACGAAATCGAGCGTGGCAAAGTCAGTGTCATTAACCAGATTCCTGAGTCTCTGCCTCCACTCATCGCCTCGCCATTGGGTATTGAGCAAATCTTCCATAATCTGCTCAATAACGCGATTCAGGCGCAGCAGCAAACGGACAAAGCCTGGGTCACAATCAATGCATCCCAGACGGCTGACAGCATTATTCTGACGGTCAAGGATGGCGGGCAGGGTTTATCCGAACAGGCCTTAGAGCAAGTATTTATGCCTTTCTTCACGACTCGAAAAGAAGGGCTGGGGTTAGGAATGGCGTTGACCGAAACGCTGGTACAACGGCTTAACGGCAGCATTCAGGCAGAAAATAGCCCCAATGGCGGAGCGTGTTTTACCCTGATATTTCCCTTTGCTCAACAGGAGGCATGATGGCGCAATGTATCTACCTAATTGATGACGATGAAGCGATACGCTTTTCGCTAAGCGCACTTCTGGCGACCATGGGATGGGAAACGAAGGTTTTTGAAAGCGTGCAGTGTTTTATGGAAGCAGAGCCTGATGTGCAAAACCTGAACGGTTGTTTACTGCTGGATATTCGCATGCCAGGAAAGTCAGGCATTACGTTGCTTGAGAACTGGCAGCAAATGGGGAGCACTTTGCCAATCATTATGATGACGGGTCACGGCAGTATCGATCTTTGCCGTCGTGCATTTAAAAATGGCGCGTTTGAGTTTCTTACCAAGCCAGTTGATGCAGATTTGCTGATTGAAACAGTGGGGGCGGCACTCGAACAACAGAAACTCAGCCAGCAACAGCGTGAAAATCAGGCCGATTTACAGGCGAAACTGGCGACTCTTTCTGCCCGCGAGCATGAAGTGATGGCGCTTATCATGCAGGGGAAATCGAACAAAGAGATGGCTCGCGATCTTTCGTTGTCACCGCGAACCGTGGAAGCGCACCGCGCGAGTTTGTTTGCCCGGCTAGAAATAAACTCGCTGGCGAAGCTGATTAAAATCTACGGTGGTTTAAAAGGAACTACGTAAAATTACCTGGTTTACCAGGTATTCGCCCGAATGGTTTCGCATCGCACGGTTGGTTACCTTAACTCCTGTAAATTAATCACTCCGAGTTGAGGGAAGAAACCATGAAAAAATCAATCTTGTTAGCGGCTGTTCTGTTCAGTGGTGCCGCAGCAATGCCTGCATTCGCCAGCAACGTGCTGAGCGAAAAGAACCTCTCACTCGAGTTTGCCGATAAGCTCGCACAGAGCGCAATCCAGGCCTGTAGCGCTAAAAACTACAACGTGGCGGTAACGGTTGTTGACCGCGCGGGTGTGGTGAAAATTGTTAAACGCATGGATAACGCAGGTCCGCATACTGTAGAAGCCAGCCGTATGAAAGCATACACCGCGCTGACTACCAAAAATGCCACCGGTGATGTTATGAAGAGTGCACAGGATAACGCCGGTGCGCAGAATATGCGTGATATCCCTGGCTTCTTATTATTGGGCGGTGGAGTTCCTGTCAAAGTCGATAACCAGACTATTGGCGCTATTGGTATTGGCGGCGCACCTGGCGGGCATTTGGATCAGCAATGTGCGGTTGACGCGCTCGAAGCAAATAAATCACTGCTCAATACTTCCGCTTAATAATCCATCCATTTTGTTTAAGTTGCAGGTCTATTATATAGCCTGCAACTTAAATTATTTCAGCTATAAGTTGTATCTCACGCGCTATATAAAACAGCCTTGAATCCAGCGCACCTTGCCCATGAACTCTTTTTTTGTCAAAATAACGGCGTAAGCGTCAAATACTTTAAGTATTACACGGACGTTATTTATACAGATATGAGTTTATGGAGCTATAATGAAGTATGTACTTGCACTTATGTTGGGCGTGGTATTATCCGGTTGTACAGCTAATGACTGGGTAGATGCTGCTGGTGGCATAATGCAGGCTAAAGATAGCCATGAAAAAGACAGCAGGAATAAGCGTATAAAAGCGGCTAATAAGGCTGCAGGTTACTAATATTTAGAGAAATTCACACATCCCTCTTCTGACTGTATAGAGTGAGAAGAGGAATGATCTTTTATGATGACTTACTGGCTAAATACTCCTTTGGCTCTCGCCTGTTGGCAGGAGATATAGCCATAATGTTTGCGGTTTCCATTCTCATCGAATGCCACATAAAAAGGCATTGTCTCAGCATCTTTTTTTAGCGTGTAATTGATGCAAGTCCCATTGATTTCTGGAACATTCATCTCACTGTCTGGTTTCCCACCCGCTGCAATAACGGAGCTTTTTGTCGCATTAGTCGCGTACGTCGCTTGTACTAACGGATAATTATCAAACTTCATAAAACTGAAACTACAGGCACTTAATAAAGGCACAATTATAAAAGGTGTATAGCGCATTGGATATCCTTCCGTAGAATATAATTACCAACAAAATTAAAATTAACGAACGGATTTTTCTTGCTCGTCAAAGCCACTTTCTCATATATATTAAGCGTATGAAGGACTCAGTACAATTACCGGGCTAATGGTCACGGTATTTAACAAAATGAAGAACAGGGGATATTGTCGCTGGGCATAAAAAAGCCCCGCAGATGCGAGGCTCACGGACAGGGGAATATGTTAATCGAACACACCGTTAATGACGGAGGTCACAATGGCCATGCTTAAAGCAATAAGCACCAAATCATTACCCACCGCTTGCCATGATCCTCATTCGACTTTCCGTTACCCTGGCCTTTGTTGCCCTGGTCCCCGCTATTACCACTGTTACCGTGATTACCGCCACCATTGCCGTTGCCCGGGTTTGCATAAACGGGGGCTGCAAGGACCGTCAGAGAAATAACCGCCGCAAATGCAGTTTTGAGAGTGCGACGCTTAATCATGATGCTTATTCCTTGAGGGGAAATACACACTTTGAAAATATGACGAGGTTATAACCTTAACAATCTTATGTTTTCTTATTTTTAAATACAGTTGCATGAATGACCTAACCATCAGATTTAAGTTGAGAAAAATTTACTCAAGCTATGAGTTAGAATTGTTCACATGCCTGTCGCATTCAGTGACTTTCACGATAAGGAAGTAAGGAAAATATTATGGACATTAGCGGGTTCACACTCTGGTTAGATCGCTGGAACCTCATTCCAGATGGTACACCGTTCACAACCCATACCTCCAAACTCTTGCCTGTTGAGACAATAACAGGAGGTATGAAAGCCATGCTTAAAATCACAGATGATGCGGATGAGCAATCCGGTAATGCTCTAATGTCATGGTGGGAAGGAAATGGCGCAGCACAGGTTATTGCATATGAAAATGAAGCCATTCTTCTCGCACGCGCAATGGGGGAGGCATCACTCTCCTCTATGTCCCGGGAAAGTCAGGATGCTGAGGCGTGTCGGATTTTATGCTTTACAGCAAACAGACTTCACACCACCCCAAAACGGCCTTTACCACAACTTCCGACTCTGGCTGAGTGGTTTTGTCCTCTTCAATCAGCAGCCCAGCTGTATGGAGGCATCCTGTCGCGTAGCGCTGAAATAGCAGAAGAGTTGTTATCGACTCCACAAGAGTTGGTCGTATTACATGGCGACTTACATCATGAGAACGTTCTTGATTTCGGTGCCTCAGGCTGGCTGGCCATTGATCCAAAAGGAATCATCGGTGAACGAGGTTTCGACTTTGCCAATATTTTTACCAATCCGGATCTTGGCAATCCCATACCCCGGGTTGCTACTGTCCCAGGAATATTTAAACAACGACTGAATCTGGTTAGCGAAATGGCGGGCCTTGATAGAGAGCGTCTACTCAAATGGATCATTGCGTGGTGCGGACTCTCAACAACATGGTCACTCGAGAGCAACGAAACAGCATCCATAGCATTAGAAGTTGCAGCGCTGGCAGTGTCCGAACTGAATCAGTGAACATGCAGTCTCGAGTTAAATGCCCGTAGGCCACCTGTCTGGATCTTGCAACAGGAAGTGTTGAGGCTATTTTCACGTCACCAGATTAAGCAGAAATAGTTAAATTGTTGATGTTGCAGTAAATCGTTGTTTTCAGACATTTTAGGTTACCTATCGCATAAATCGGTATTCTCTATACATCTTTTACTTTCTATCACCTAATCATTCGCCCGGCATTTAAATCCTTCTCAATTCAGTGGCTTAAATAGCTCTTTTCACCACCTGCAAGACTTTCAGTAGGGTCTATCCTTAGTTAAGACGCCTAAAAATGCAGCATTTTTCGAATACCCCTGTTATCAGGATGTTGTATTGATAATAGTTATCATTAACATGGGGTGTAGGCTTTTAGGCGCCAAAACATTAAGAGGTGAACTATGGATGTGCAAACCGGTAGCTTCGATCCCAGTGAATTTGCCTGGAAGGGACTGACGTTGACCCCTGATGCGTGCTCACATATTCGCAAACTGGCAAGCCAGCAACCTGGATTTTTGGGTGTGCGTTTGGGGATTAAACAGACAGGTTGTGCAGGGTTTGGCTATGTACTGGACACCGTAAAAGAACCAAAACCCGACGATCTCCTTTTTGAAACAGACGGCGCAAAGCTGTGGGTGCCACTTTCAGCGATGCCGTTTATCGACGGGACGGAAGTCGATTATGTGCGCGAAGGATTAAACGAAATATTCAAATTCAACAACCCGAAAGCCCAGCACGAATGTGGCTGTGGTGAAAGCTTTGGGGTGTAGGCGGGATTATGTCACGTAACACTGAAACGTCTGAAGAAGTGCAAACCTGGGCGGGCAGCCATTCTTATAAAGAAGGTTTTTTCACCCAGTTAAAAACCGACGAAATGGCGCACGGCATCAACGAAGATGTGGTGCGGGCAATTTCTGCGCGGCGTAATGAGCCTGAGTGGATGCTGGAATTTCGCCTGAGCGCATATCGTGCCTGGCTTGAAATGGAAGAGCCGCACTGGCTGAAGGCCAATTACGAAAAACTTAACTATCAGGATTACAGCTATTACTCCGCGCCGTCGTGCGGGAGTTGCGACGATAACTGTGAGTCTCAACCGGGTGCGGTTCAGAAACCCGGCAGCAACGCCTATCTGACCGGTGAAGTAGAAGAGGCATTTAAACAGCTAGGTGTTCCGGTGCATGAAGGCTCGAATATCGCCATGGATGCGATTTTTGACTCCGTTTCTGTTGCCACCACTTACCGTGAAAAACTCTCTGAACAGGGGATTATTTTCTGCTCCTTTGGCGAGGCGATTCACGAATTCCCTGAGCTGGTGCAAAAGTATCTCGGCACCGTGGTTCCGAGTAACGACAACTTCTTTGCCGCACTTAACGCGGCGGTTGCCTCCGACGGCACGTTTATTTATGTGCCGAAAGGCGTACGTTGCCCGATGGAGCTTTCTACCTATTTCCGTATTAACGCCGAGAAAACTGGGCAGTTCGAACGTACCATTTTAGTCGCTGATGAAGGCAGCTACGTCAGTTATATCGAAGGGTGTTCAGCACCTGTGCGCGACAGCTATCAGCTTCACGCAGCGGTGGTGGAAGTCATCATCCATAAAGATGCTGAAGTGAAATATTCCACGGTACAAAACTGGTTCCCAGGCGATGGCAACACGGGTGGCATTCTGAATTTTGTGACCAAACGTGCGCTGTGCGAAGGGGCAAATAGCAAAATGTCCTGGACGCAATCCGAAACCGGTTCTGCTATTACCTGGAAATACCCAAGTGTCATTCTTCGTGGCGATAACTCTATTGGCGAGTTTTTCTCCGTAGCGCTGACTGCCGGGAATCAGCAGGCCGACACTGGCACCAAAATGATCCACATCGGCAAAAACACCAAATCGACAATTATCTCGAAAGGGATCTCCGCCGGGCATAGCCAGAACAGCTATCGCGGTTTAGTGAAAATCATGCCGACGGCGACCAACGCCCGTAACTTCACACAGTGCGATTCGATGCTTATCGGCCCGGACAGCGGCGCGCACACTTTCCCGTATGTTGAGTGCCGCAATAATACCGCCCAGCTTGAGCACGAAGCCACCACCTCGCGCATCGGGGAAGATCAGTTGTTCTATTGCCTGCAACGCGGGATAGCCCAGGACGATGCAATTTCGATGATCGTCAACGGGTTCTGTAAAGACGTGTTCTCAGAATTGCCGCTCGAATTCGCGGTGGAAGCACAAAAACTATTAGCGATCAGTCTGGAACATAGCGTCGGTTAAGGATTAAGGGAAAATTATGCTGAGCATTAAAGATTTACAGGTAAGCGTTGAGGACAAAGAGATCCTGCGCGGTTTGAGCCTTGAAGTGAAACCGGGCGAAGTACACGCCATTATGGGGCCGAACGGCTCCGGGAAAAGTACGCTTTCTGCAACGCTTGCTGGTCGTGAAGACTATGAAGTGACCGGTGGCGAAGTTCATTTTAAAGGCAAAGACTTACTTGAGTTATCGCCGGAAGACCGTGCCGGAGAAGGCATTTTTATGGCGTTTCAGTATCCGGTAGAAATTCCGGGAGTCAGCAACCAGTTCTTCCTGCAAACCGCGCTGAATGCGGTGCGAGAGTATCGCGGCCTTGAAGAACTCGACCGTTTTGATTTTCAGGATTTGATGGAAGAGAAGATCAAACTGCTGAAAATGCCGGAAGATTTGCTGAGCCGTTCAGTGAACGTGGGTTTTTCTGGCGGTGAGAAAAAACGTAACGATATTCTGCAAATGGCGGTGCTTGAACCGGAACTGTGCATTCTTGATGAGTCAGATTCCGGGCTGGATATTGATGCGCTGAAAATTGTCGCTGAAGGTGTTAACTCCCTGCGTGATGGCAACCGTTCATTCATCATCGTTACGCACTACCAGCGTATTCTTGATTACATCAAGCCTGATTTTGTTCATGTGTTGTATCAGGGCAGGATTGTAAAATCGGGAGATTTCAGTCTGGTGAAACAACTGGAGGAGCAGGGTTATGGCTGGCTTACCGAACAGCAGTAACAGCAACGCTCTGCAACAGTGGCACCACCTGTTTGAAAGCCAGGGCGATAAACGAAGCAAAGAAGCGCAGGAACATATGCAGCAAATGCTGCGTCTGGGTCTGCCAACGCGCAAACATGAAAACTGGAAATATACGCCACTTGAAGGGCTACTGAATAATCAGTTTATCTTGCCCGCACCTGAAGTTTTTACAGCTGTGCAACGCGACGAGCTGGTGCTGCCAATAGATGCGTGGCGACTGGTGTTTGTCGATGGGCGCTTTAACGCTGAGCTAAGTGACGATCTCACCAATAGCGGTTTTGACGTTATCGTTGATGAAAAGCGTGATTCTTTGCCAGCAGCCGTGCAGGGTGAAGTGTTTCTGCATCTCACTGAAAGCCTCGCCGAAAGCGTGACGCATATCCGTGTTGCGCGAAATCATAGCCCCGCTAAGGCGTTGTTATTGATGCACATCAGCCGTGGCAGTGAATTGGGTGAAATGAATACTGCGCACTATCGCCACCATTTATCTCTTGGTGAGGGTGCTAAAGCGACGGTTATCGAGCATTACGTCAGTCTGAATGATCAGGCGCATTTCACGGGCGCACGCTTGACTGTCGATGCAGCGGCAAACAGCCAGTTGCACCACTACAAGCTGGCGTTTGAGAACGCGCAAAGCTACCACTTTGCCCATAACGATTTAGTGATAGGCCAGGATGCCACCGTTGACAGCAACAGCTTCTTGTTGGGTACCGCGGTGTTGCGCCATAACACCAGTTCGCAGCTCAATGGCGAAAATACGCAGTTGCGCATGAACAGTCTGGCGTTGCCGATTAACAACGAAGTGTGCGACACGCGAACCTGGCTTGAACACAACAAAGGCTACTGCAACAGCCGTCAGCTGCATAAAACCATCGTGCGCGATAAAGGCCGGGCGGTGTTTAACGGCATGATCAAAGTGGCGCAGCATGCGATTAAAACTGACGGACAGATGACCAACAACAACCTGTTGCTTGGGCGTCTTGCGGAAGTGGACACCAAGCCGCAACTGGAAATTTACGCCGACGATGTGAAATGCAGCCACGGTGCCACCATCGGCCGTATCGACGATGAACAGATGTTCTACCTGCGTTCGCGTGGCATTAAAGAGCAGGCTGCACTTCAGATGATTATCTATGCCTTCGCCGCAGAGCTTACGGAAAGCATTCGTGACGAAGCATTAAAACAGCAAGTGTTGGCGCGGATCGGCCAACGGTTTGCAGGGGGCGAGGCATGAGTTTTTCCATAGAACGGGTGCGTGCTGATTTTCCAATTTTAAGCCGGGAGGTTAACGGGCAGCCGCTGGTCTATTTAGACAGTGCCGCTAGCGCGCAAAAACCGCAGGCGGTCATTGATGCTGAACTGGATTTTTACAGCCACGGTTACGCTGCGGTACATCGCGGGATCCATACGCTGAGCGCGGAAGCGACACAGTTAATGGAAAACGTACGCAACCAGGTTTCGCGTTTTATTAATGCGCAATCGCCAGAAGAAATCGTTTTTGTTCGCGGCACCACCGAAGGGATTAACCTGGTCGCCAACAGCTGGGGGCGTGCCAATATCCAGGCCGGAGATAACATCATTATTTCCACCATGGAGCACCACGCGAATATCGTGCCGTGGCAAATCCTCTGTGAGCATACCGGTGCAACACTGCGTGTGATTCCGCTGAATCAGGACGGCACTTTGCAACTGGATGTGTTCCCTACGCTGATTGATGAGCGTACAAAATTGCTGGCGATTACCCAGGTTTCTAACGTACTGGGCACTGAAAACCCGGTGCGAGAAATGATCGCCACAGCGCATCAGGCTGGTGTGAAAGTGCTGGTGGATGGGGCTCAGGCCATCATGCACCACACTATCGATGTGCAAGAGTTGGATTGCGATTTCTATCTTTTCTCGGGGCATAAAATTTACGGCCCAACGGGTATTGGCGTGTTGTATGCCCGTGAAGAAATCCTGCAAAACATGCCACCGTGGGAAGGCGGCGGGTCGATGATCGCCAGTGTGAGCCTGACCGCAGGCACGACCTACGCCGCGGCACCGTGGCGCTTCGAAGCGGGGACGCCAAATACCGCAGGCATCATCGGACTGGGCGCCGCGTTACGTTATGTCGATAGCCTAAACTTAACTGAGGTGAGCGAGTACGAGCAATCGCTGATGCGTTATGCGCAGCAGGCGCTAAAAGCGGTTCCAGACCTGACGATTTACGGCCCGGATCAACGTCTTGGGGTGATCGCGTTTAATTTGGGTAAACATCATGCCTACGACGTGGGGAGTTTTCTCGATAACTATGGCATTGCGGTGCGTACCGGGCACCATTGCGCCATGCCGTTAATGGCGTTCTACCAGGTTCCGGCGATGTGTCGCGCTTCGTTCGCCATGTATAACACTGAAGAAGAGGTGGATCGCCTGGTGACGGGGTTACAGCGTATCCATCGTCTATTGGGCTAACAGGGAGAAAGCCATGGCCACCATGCCCGACAAAGAAAAGTTATTGAAGAATTTCAGCCGCTGCAGCAACTGGGAAGATAAGTATCTCTACATCATTGAACTTGGCGGGCGTCTGCCCGAGTTCCCTGAAAGTGAGCGCAAAGCGGAAAACACCATTCAGGGTTGCCAGAGCCAGGTGTGGATTGTGATGCAGCAACAGCCTGATGGTGTGATGAAGCTTGAGGGCGACAGCGACGCCGCGATAGTCAAAGGGCTGATTGCTATCGTGTTTATTCTCTACCAACAGATGACTGCGCAGGATATTGTTGCGTTTGATGTTCGCCCATGGTTTGAGAAACTTGAGTTGGCTCAGCACCTTACACCTTCTCGTTCCCAGGGGCTTGAAGCAATGATCCGCGCAATCCGTACCAAAGCTTCTAATCTTAGCTAAACTCAAAGAACAGCTTTCATCCTGTAAACGCGAGGTAATTTTATTACCTCGTACGGTTTTCAGCATTCCGGCATTCCAGCCGGTGAATACAGGAATCCAGTATGAAGCGCGCGTTCTCTCAAATTACATTAATTCTTATCAGTGCTCTGGCGGTAAGCCAGTCGGCCTGGGCCGTTGACTATTTATTGCCTCCTCCTGGCAGCCGAATAATTGGCGAGAATCAAACCTATATTGTTCCTGGTGATGGTAAAAACCTTGAGGCAGTTGCTGCGAAATATAATACCGGAGTGTTACTGTTAATCGAGGCAAACAATACTGTTGACCCTTTCTTACCGAAACCGGGAAGTGAATTAACCATACCGTCGCAAATGATTCTGCCAGATGCCCCGCGTGAGGGGATTGTTATCAATTTGGCCGAGTTGCGGTTGTATTACTATCCGCCAGGGCAGAACCGGGTTGAGGTTTATCCGCTCGGTATTGGTCAGCTTGGGCGTGAAACACCAGTGATGGTGACTCGCGTCAGTCAAAAAATCCCTAATCCGACCTGGACGCCAACCGCGAATATTCGTGCACGTTCAGCCGCACAAGGTATTACGCTGCCCGCAGTGGTGCCAGCAGGGCCTAATAACCCACTTGGGCGTTATGCACTGCGCCTGGAGCAGGGCGGCGGCGAGTTTTTGATTCACGGTACTAATGCCCGTAACAGTATTGGCTTACGCGTGAGTTCGGGTTGTATGCGTATGCGTGCGCCGGATATTAAAGCGTTGTTTAGCCAGGTGGCGTGGGGGACACGGGTTCAAATCATCAACGAGCCGGTGAAATTCAGCATCGAACCTGATGGCAGGCGTTATGTGGAAGTGCATCAGCCGTTGTCGCGTAATGACTGGGAGAATCCACAAACCGTGCCGATTGCTATTTCAGCCTCGTTTGGTTCGTTTATCGACAACCCGATGAGTGACAAAGCGCAGGTAGATAGTGCCATCGCGAGGCGAGCGGGTTATCCGGTATTAGTGAATGCTGCGCAAGGTGTTCCATCACAACCCGTCAACATTACCCCGATACAGAGCGTCAGAACGACCACAGGCAGCGCGCCTGCGACAAACAGTACTGGGAGCATGGTTAGCGGGCAGAGTAGCGTGGTGATGAATTAGAGGCGTTTTGAGTGCAGGATATTCAGGCAAAAAAAATGGCGCACAATGTGCGCCATTTTAATACAAGTACTCTTACTTACGGTAAGAGTGAGCTTGGTTGTCCAGACGCTGGTTAGCGCGTGCTGCGTCGTCTTTAGCAGCTTGAACGTCAGAACGCATTGCGTTCACGTCGTTGCTCAGCTGATCAACTTTAGCGTTCAGAGTCTGAACGTCAGAAGACAGTTGATCGATTTTAGCGTTAGAAGAACAACCTGCCAGCATAGTAGAAGCCAGGATTACCGCGCCCAGTACCAGTTTAGTACGATTCATTATTAATACCCTCTAGATTGAGTTAATCTCCATGTAGCGTTACAAGTATTACACAAAGTTTTTTATCTTGAGAATAAATTTTTGATGGGAATGCACTTAAATTTGATCGTTCGCTCAAAGAAACACCGAACCGGGGCTAAAACCTAAAAAAAATAGAAAAAACAGAGGATTTTAATCGGATTCATCTTAGTAAAACACGACTTAAATAGAGCAGGCCGATTTGCTTTTTAATCAGAAATGGCTTCTAAGCCGAATAAAAAAAGCGCCCGAAGGCGCTTTTTAAGCAAATTATTCGTTCACAGTAAATTTACAGTACGTGAACAGACGCAGTATTGGTTGTGCCACTTGGTACCAGAGCACCAGAAACCATCACTACGATGTCGCCTTTGCGAGCCAGGCCGCTTTCCAGCGCAACTTCTTTACCCAGACGGTAGAAATCATCAGTAGAAGCGATTTCTTTAACCAACTGAGGAATCACACCTTTGCTCAGAACTAACTGACGAGCAGTCACTTCATTGGTGGTCAGCGCCAGAATAGTTGCGTTCGGGAAGTATTTACGCACAGCTTTCGCTGATTTACCGCCCTGGGTTGCGACCACAATGACTGGCGCTTCCAGGTTTTCTGCAGTTTCAACCGCACCACGGCAAACTGCTTCAGTAATGCGCAGTTTACGGCTGTCATGGTTGTTATCCAGACGGCTGGTCATCACGCGGTCAGTACGCTCACAGATAGTAGCCATGATGGTCACGGCTTCCAGTGGGTATTTACCTTTAGCAGACTCACCAGACAGCATTACTGCGTCGGTACCGTCGATGATGGCGTTAGCAACGTCACCAGCTTCTGCACGGGTAGGGCGTGGGTTTTTGATCATGGAGTCGAGCATCTGAGTTGCAGTGATAACAACTTTACGAGCGCGAACACATTTCTCGATCATCATCTTCTGCGCGAAGATAACTTCTTCAACCGGGATTTCAACGCCCAGGTCACCACGAGCAACCATGATACCGTCTGAAGCTTCGAGGATTTCGTCGAAGTTGTTCAGGCCTTCCTGGTTTTCGATTTTAGAGATGATCTGGATGTTTTCGCCGCCATGAGCTTTTAAATGCTCGCGGATTTCAACGACGTCAGAACGTTTACGGATGAAGGACGCAGCAACGAAATCAACGCCTTGTTCGCAACCGAAGATCAGATCTTGTTTGTCTTTTTCAGCCAGAGCTGGCAGAGCGATGGAAACGCCTGGCAGGTTAACGCCTTTGTTTTCGCCCAGGTCGCCGTTGTTCAGTACTTTACAAACAACGTTTTTACCTTCAATTGCAGTGACTTCCATACCGATCAGACCATCGTCTACCAGTACAGTATTGCCCACGCTCAGGTCGCTGGTGAAACCTTCGTAAGTCACAGCAACGATGTCGCTGTTACCTACAACAGTTTTGTCAGTGGTGAAAGTGAAAGTCTGGCCCGCTTTCAGAGAAACGTCTTTGCCACCTTCCAGTTTGATGGTGCGGATTTCAGGACCTTTGGTGTCCAGCAGAATTGCTGCTTTCTTACCTGATGTCGCCATTACGTTGCGCAGGTTCTTGATACGCTGACCGTGTTCTTCGTAGTCACCGTGGGAGAAGTTCAGACGCATTACGTTCATGCCAGCATCAAGCATGTTGCTCAGCATTTCTTCGGATTCGGTTTTTGGACCGATGGTGCAAACAATTTTAGTCTTTTTCATGACAGTCTTATCTGTAAGTTGAGAAGGATTGTGAAAATTCGGTTCCGGTCGATACGGGCGCCGGAGCGCAAACTAAAGCTGGTATTGTTCAAGTGCCACCTGGTAAGGATAGGTGACAGAAATAAAGCGTGCAGAGGAAAGTGTGCTTGCGGTTCAGCCTGCCGGTGATGTGGATTGCTTTCTAATGTAATAAGACAGTTCAATGTGCTGAAACCATTCAAGTCAGGACCTCGCATATTATAGAGGTAACTTGCAGCGAAAGGAATTAAAAACACTGTTTCAAAATCGGAATGCGCAGAAATACAGCGAAGTGTTATCAATGCGTTAATAAAATATTGCCGAGACTGGTAAGGAAAAAAGAGTGGTGTCCTGTTTTTGGCAATGGGTTTACATCCAGAAAAACGCTTCAGCTTTCTCTATATGATGAATGGGTCTTAAAAATTATTTGCAGAATGTAATATTTTGTTGAAAACAAATTGTGGGCATTAAAAGCCCCTTACTGGACAACGAAGTTCCCACGCTGGCAAATCTCGTTACTATTCAGAAATAGCCCTTTACACGGTAAGCTTTCAATTGTTATTCACGGATGAGCAATTTAGCGCCAATTCACTTGAAATATTTTCAACTTAAGTTTTATTAATCTTTATGTGCTTGATTAGGTTATTTCTTAGCTACATTATTATTGAACAATGGATAGGAGGTAAATGATTTACCTCTGAGTGTTATTATTAATCACGGATTTTGATTATGTTGTCACTGGAAATGGAAGAAGATGTTGTCCTGCGGGTAAAAGGCATGGAGAAAATGCTTGAAGGAATTGTCCGCGAACTCAAAGCTAACAAGGGTGTTGTCGATGAGTTTATTCGGGATGATATTGCTAGATTCCGACATTGTTCAAAAGATGTAATATCACACCATGTTCAGGTTTCGCGCAGCGTACGTAAAAGACTGGAAGACGTCACCATCCATTCTCAAAAACGCGTACGCAAAACAGCACAGAATAACTTGTTATATGGTGTATTGTGCGGTATGTCTTTCTGCATGATTCTGCAATTGATGTAATTAACATCAATTCATGGTAACTGTATTGGGGGAGAAAGTAAGCTTTCTCCCTTTTTTATCTCTGATATTCAGAAATATGATTGAATAATCATGACTCTTTTTGAGTTAAATATTTATACATGGACGATGTCAATGGGATATGAAGATTAATATTTTTTCCTGGTAAGGTATGATTAAACCATTGTTCATAGAACTGTTTGAAATCTGGGCGTTCAAATCGAGTTAAAAGCGTCTTATCAATAATTTTTTTAAACTCAGTATCGTCATGACGTAGCATAATACCGAGGTTCTGGGCAGGACCAAAAACCCCATCTGAAACAGCATATTGTGATGAATCCCCACTATTTTCAATAAGTTCTCTTAATGACACTTCATTCATGGCAGCAGCAAAACATTTATGATTGCTCATCATATCAAATGACTCTTTCATTGTTGGTTGAGAAAGGATCAAAATATTAAGCTTTTGCAGACGGTTAAGCTGATTAAGATTCACTAAGTCAGATGAGCCTCTTGCCACACTGATTGTTTTCCCCGCTAAATCGTTATAGGTGTGAACAGAATTCCCTGCCTGCATCCCCGCACGTGTACTCACAGATAAATAATGGCGAGAGAAAAGAACGAGGCTTGCACGTTTCACCGTATCAGTGTTCACCGAACAGTCCATATCAATAATATTATGGTTTAGCATTGTGGTGCGCATCGTAAGGGGCACAGGAACATAATTAACCGCCAGATTGCTAATATGCAGTTCCTTTTTCAAAGATTCGGTAACATCTCTGCATAAGTCAATGACATATCCAATAACATGCCCATCGCTGGTTTTATAAGAGTAGGGGGCTGCATCACGATAGCCAATATTAATCATTTTCCGTGCAGAAATATTCTGCAAAGTGGAGAGATTTGAGTCGGAATGAACCAGTCCTGTATAGCAGACGAATAAAAAACTTAGGCTATATGTAAGAAAACTCATTTTTTTCATTTTTTTAACTTTTTATTGTTGGCTAAATTCCCCGGGGTGCCCCGGTGAAAACCTTTTAATAAGAATAAAATTGTTTCGAAAGCGTTGATTGCTGCAACTCAGGTGATAATGGCAAGTTGAGCGTAATACCTTCAGGCATGATTGGCTGCATAAACCATTTGTTATAAATAGTAATGAATTCAGTGCTCAACATCAGGCGCTTCATCGCGTGATTAATCAACTCCGCAAATTGGGGGTTACCTTTCTGCATCGGCATTCCGATGGGCAGGCGCGGGCTTAGCAAGTCATCTGATAGGGTAAACGCCTCGGGATTGGCTGAAAGCGCTATTTGCCCAAGTAATAAAACCTCACTGGAGATAATTGCTGGCGTTCTGCCGCTTTCAAGTTCAGAGAAGGCTTTAACATTGTCGGTATCAAGGTCAATGTTAAGGGATAGCTGATACAAAGCATTAGCATCCTGGATGTGCCTGACGAACACGGTGCCACTTTTTACCATCACCGTATGCCCATTAAGTTCGGTAATGCCCGAAATATCATCTTCCTTACGCGAGACAAAACGAGTTGCCGAAAAGAAATAGGGCTCGGAAAACGTCACGGTTTGTTGGCGCTCGGCGGTGTAGATCGTGGGAATACATCCCATATCGATCGTTTTATTTTTGATGGTTAAAAATTGAGTAGCAGTGGTGACTGGAACCCAATTAATCTTCAACAATGGCAGATGAAGTTCCTGCCTGATCATGTCGACCAGTTTATAGCAGATATCAATGGAGTATCCGTGTGGTTTGTTATCTGCAACATAGGAGAAGGGGAAAACATCTGTCTCATAGCTCAGCGTAATCGCGCTGGTTTTCTCGATACTTGAAACCAGCTCATCTGCTCTGCTGGCAGAAGATGCCAGCAGGCTGAAGCTGAGCGTCAGTATCAGAGCCAGTGAGGATAATGAATAATTTAAATGAGAGACTCGATTCTTCATGGCTTTTCTATTTTCTCTTGCCCGGCTCTGTCGTCACTCGGGCATTGCCTGGCGCCTGGTCAAAATAGTTTCCCGCTACAGTCATTGCTTCGTGGTTCATGGTCATGCCGTTAGCGTAGAAATGAAAGCAGTTGCGGCCGAAGTTTTTGGAGGTGTAAAGCGCGAGATCGGCGTGCGCAAATAAATCCTCGCGGGTTTGGCCGTGCTGCGGTGCGCAAGAAATCCCGATACTGCTACTGATGGCAAAAGTATGCCCACTGCAGTTAAAGGGAGCGTTAAGTGCATGTAACACTTTATTGGCTAACGCCTCGGCTTCTGAGATCTGGTTGCAATTAACCTGCTGAAGAATGGCAAATTCGTCCCCACCTAAGCGGATAGCCGTATCTCCACTGCTGACCAGGGTGGACAATCTTGTCGCTGATTCGACGAGCAACTCGTCTCCCACGACATGTCCGTAGGTGTCATTAACAGGTTTAAAATTATCCAAATCGATTAACAGGAGATTAAAGAGGGTGCCTTCGGTTTTCACTTTGACCAGCCGTCCGTCGATGGAATTTCGATAGGCAACTCTATTAGGCAGTAAGGTCAGAGAATCATGGTGCGCCATGTATTCCATTTTTAGTGCCATCTCCTGCATGCGTTGCAAATAGCCGCGCTCAACCATAGCGACCCGCAACTTTTCAATCGCCCTTGCGAGCTCACCTATTTCATCCTCCTGAGACTGGAACGGTGTAACCTGATCGGTTTTTTCATCGGCTATCGATGATACTGCCTGGATAAGACGGGGAACGGGGCGAAAAAGATTACGCACCAGCCAATTAACCACAACAACTGTCGCGCCGAGGATTAGAACCAGTATCAGTAAAGTGTGATTCAATAATTGATTATGGATCTCCAACAGTGCGTCACGTTCACCGATACTGGTGACCACAGCACCGAGTAACTTGCCTGACAAATTAACAATTGGAATCGAGCCGACGAAATACTCTTTGCTGCCGAGAGTGGCAAATCCACGGTAATATTCCTTGAGTGCAAAGCCTGGGCCTTTATTATCATCAGTTATCGTGACTTGTTGTTGCGTTTGGGTATCAATAAAGCCGTGTTTATCATCGTAATACAATAACCACGTTGGATTATGAGTTTGCGTTGAAACCAGAGTCAGCATATCGGCTGGATTGAAACCTGTCTGGATTACGCTTTCGTCATCCCATAGCGGTCTTTCTGATTCAATGCTGACAACCTGTCCTTCGCTATTGGATTTAACAGCAACGGAAGTGTAGATATTACGAATAATATAGCTGGTAATTTGCGAATTAGTCGCAGCCTGCTTAAACCACTGTGTTTGAGAAATGCGCTTCACTTCAAAAAATCCAGCACCAGAACCAACGCTATAGGCAATCAAGACCCCAAGCATCAGGTAAATGGCTACCTTCCCGGTAATCGAATGATACCAGTGGTACTCCCCATGGTTGTTGGACTCCTTCCTTGCCGACGGCACAACTTCATGACGAATGAGCTCTTTATCAACCATTGTTCTGTACGTGCTCTTATTAAGTGATTAAAGAAGACTCTGGAGGAAAGTTATAAGTTGATAATTTTAATGTTCTTTATAGATCTGACTCTAAAATTACGGCTCTGGTAATGTTAGAAAAAAGTACTTACTCGTTACACTTATGAAATAAATGGTTTGGATAACAGGTAATGTTTACATGAGAGGGGCGGGATTATAAATCTGGCTATTTACTGCGTCAACGATAAATATTATTGTGGTCGATGTCCAAAAATATACACTTTATTCCTCATCTAAATAAATAATTACTGTATAAAAATGGACAGTGGATAAGTTTCATTATTGGTGATAATGGATATATTCAGACGATAAAAAAAGCCCACGCAATAGCGTGGACTTTTAATTGTTTCATCTTCCAGCCCTGAGCATAAAAATGCTGTGGGCTGAAAGGGAATTAGACGTTGAACAAGAAGTTCATTACATCGCCATCTTTAACGATGTAGTCTTTACCTTCAGCACGCATTTTGCCAGCTTCTTTCGCGCCTTGCTCACCTTTGTAGGTGATGAAGTCTTCGAAGGCAATAGTCTGAGCACGGATGAAGCCTTTTTCGAAGTCAGTGTGGATTTTACCCGCAGCTTGTGGAGCTGTAGCGCCAACTGGGATAGTCCATGCACGTACTTCTTTCACGCCAGCGGTGAAGTAAGTTTGCAGGTTCAGCAGCTCGTAACCCGCGCGGATAACGCGGTTCAGGCCAGGTTCTTCGAGGCCCATTTCTGCCATGAACTCGTCACGGTCAGCATCGTCAAGTTCAGCAATATCAGACTCAACGGCGGCACAAACAGCAACAACCACAGAACCTTCGGCAGCGGCGATTTCGCGCACTTTGTCGAGGTATGGGTTGTTTTCGTAACCGTCTTCATTGACGTTCGCGATATACATCGTTGGTTTCAGCGTCAGGAAACTCAGGTATTTGATTGCCGCTTTGTCTTCTTCGGTCAGAGGAAGCGCACGCAACATACCGGCGTTCTCAAGCTGTGGCAGACATTTTTCCAGCGCAGCCAGTTCAGCTTTTGCGTCTTTATCGCCGCCTTTTGCTTTCTTCTGCACGCGGTGGATGGCACGTTCGCAAGTATCCAGATCTGAAAGCGCCAGCTCAGTGTTAATGACTTCGATGTCATCGGCTGGATCAACTTTGTTATTCACGTGAATGATGTTGTCGTTTTCAAAACAACGCACTACGTGGCCGATGGCTTCGGTTTCGCGAATGTTGGTCAGGAACTGGTTACCCAGGCCTTCACCTTTGGATGCGCCTTTCACCAGACCGGCGATATCAACGAACTCCATGGTAGTTGGCAGAATGCGCTGTGGTTTTACGATTTCGGCCAGTTTATCCAGACGTGGGTCCGGCATTGGTACCACACCAGTGTTCGGCTCAATGGTACAGAACGGGAAGTTTGCAGCTTCGATTCCCGCTTTGGTGAGCGCGTTGAACAGGGTTGATTTACCAACGTTCGGCAAGCCGACGATACCGCATTTGAATCCCATGGTTTAATTCACCTTAATTACTTGATATTCAATGAGTTGATGTTGTCTCATTGATAAAATGATCATAACTTTCCCCATTATACACCCAAACGGCATATAACGGGCGCAGAAATCCTTGCTGAAAGCCGCGAGAACGTTTATTGCGCTTTAAAGGCGTGCAGGCGATTAGTGGCTTTGGTTAAACCTTCCTTCAGCCATACCTCAGTGCAACGTGCCGCTTCGTCTACTGCGTCATCAATCAGCTTCTGTTCGCTGAGCGGCGGTTTACCCAATACAAAGCCGACAACTTTGTTTTTATCACCAGGATGGCCGATTCCGACGCGTAAGCGGTGAAAGTTAGGGTTATTGCCCAGTTTGCTGATGATGTCTTTCAGGCCATTGTGGCCACCGTGGCCGCCGCCGAGTTTGAATTTTGCTACACCTGGCGGTAGATCTAACTCATCGTGCGCAACAAGAATTTCATCTGGCGCGATGCGGAAAAATGTCGCCATCGCCCCAACAGCTTTACCACTGAGGTTCATAAACGTGGTTGGCACCAACAGGCGAACATCTTCACCGGCAAGGTTTATGCGCGCTGTGTAACCGAAGAATTTGCTTTCTTCTTTGAGCGACTGATTATGGCGCTGTGCAAGCAGATCCACATACCAGGCTCCTGCGTTATGGCGGGTTGCAGCATATTCCGCACCTGGATTTGCCAGGCCAACAATTAATTTAATGCTCACGTTTAATATCCTGAAAACAGACAAGAGCCGCGTAGTTTACTGTGCCCAGGACTCGATGACAAAGAAGCAATGCAATCCCTATTCAAGTGTTGAATAGTTCACCATCTAAACAATTAGAATTTCATGCTATTCAGCGAGTTATTTGTAAATATATGTAGGCTTTCATTCGTAATTGTGATCGCCCACGCACATAATTCGAAGCGGTGTTGTCTATACTTTACACACAAGGAATGGGGATTTCCCCCGCCGACCCAGGTACACCCGGAGGTGATATATGAAACGCAAAAACGCTTCATTACTCGGCAACATTTTCATGGGCTTGGGGCTTGTCGTCATGGTGGGTGGTGTTGGTTACTCAATTTTAAACCAACTCCCTCAATTCAATTTCCCGCAATATTTCGCCCACGGTGCTGTGTTAAGCATTTTTGTTGGTGCGGTGCTTTGGCTGGCTGGTGCGCGTGTCGGTGGGCACGAACAAGTAGGCGACCGTTACTGGTGGGTGCGCCACTTTGATAAACGTTGCCGCCGCGATGACAGCCATAAACATAGTTAACTAAATTTAGAAAATGAAAACGGTTCTGTCGCAGAACCGTTTTTTTTGGCAAAAACTTTACTCAGCCAATGCAGCCTGAATATCCGGGAAGAAAGCAAGGCGACCCGCAATGGGCTTAACACCCGCTCGAGCCAGTGTTTTAAGCGGCTGAAACTCCAGGTTAGTTACCCGCAACTCGCAACCTTCCGGCAGTTTTTCCACAAAACGTTGAAACGCATCCAGTCCACCGGCATCCAGTACCGGAACGGCATCCCATTGCAAAATAATCAGATGATTTTGCTCAACGCGCTGGGCGAGATCATTAAATAATCCCTCGGCGGCGGCGAAGAATAGCGGCCCGGTGACGCGTAATGCCAGCACACCTTCTGGCGTAGGAATGTTTACCGGTGCCAGACGGGTCATGCGGGCAATGCGACGCATAAACAGTAAAGAGGCCAGCACAATCCCCACGCTAATCGCGATAACCATATCGAACAGCACCGTTAACGACATGCAGATAAGCATGACGATGATGTCGTCTTTCGGCGCACGGCGCAGCAGGCTGACCACTTTATGCGCTTCACTCATATTCCACGCCACCATTAGCAGCAGGGCGGCCATTGCGGAAAGCGGCAACCAGGAAAGCAGAGGGGCCAGCACCAATAACGCCATAATCACCAGCAATGCGTGAATCACGGCAGCCATCGGTGATGTTGCGCCAGCGCGCACGTTGGCGGCTGACCGGGCAATGGCGGCGGTGGCAGTAATCCCACCAAAGAATGGCGCAATGATATTGCCCATCCCCTGGCCGATAAGTTCGCTGTTGGCGTTATGTTTGGTGCCCGTCATACCATCTAACACCACGGCGCACAGCAGCGATTCAATTGCGCCGAGCATCGCCATCGAAAAGGCTGCCGGGAGCAGGGCGCTTAAAGAATCCCAGCTCAGCGTGAAGTTTGAGTTGGGAATATTCCACGGCAGCATCAGTTGTGGCAACAGTTGTGGAATGCCATTGCCCTGGGTGCCGTCAGCCAATACATAGTGGAAGCGTGAGCCGATAGTCGCCACATCGAAGCCTGCTGCATGTACCGCTGCCATGGTGGCACAGCCTGCCAGCAGTGCCGGTAAGTGGCCGGGTAAACGAATGCCAAAACGCGGCCAGAGAATCAACACGCCGAGTGTCACGATGCCAATTGCCGCATCGCCGAGATTAATTGTTGGCATTGCCATCGCCAGCGCCGCCACTTTATTCAGGTAGTGTTCCGGCACGTGTTCCAGCGTCAGGCCAAAGAAATCTTTCACCTGCATAGTGGCGATGGTAATCCCAATCCCGGAGGTAAAACCGAGTGTTACGGAAAGCGGGATGTATTCAATCAGGCGGCCAAACCGCGCCAAACCAAACAAAATAAGAAACACGCCGGACATCAATGTGGCGATGAGTAAACCCGCAAGGCCGAACTGTTGCGCCACCGGATAGAGGATCACCACAAACGCCGCTGTTGGGCCGGAAACACTGAAACGTGAACCGCCGCTTAAGGCAATCACAATCCCGGCAATCGCTGAAGTATACAGGCCATACTGCGGGGCGACACCGCTGCCAATCGCTAACGCCATCGCCAGGGGAATAGCAATAATCCCTACGGTAATACCAGCGATAACATCGCGGCTAAAACGAGAAACCGTGTATTTCTCTCGCCAACAAGCGTCTACCAGAGCGCGGAAAGGTAATATAGAAGAAGATACGTTTTTCACTTTGATTCCATCCGTGAGCGCATCATCTGTCATTTATGAGGGATATGGCAGGTGAAGGAGGCATTGGTTTAATAAATACATACTACAAAAGAAAAAACCCGCCGCAGCGGGTTTTTTTAAACGAGTTCGATTAGTGCTCGAACATCGCAGAGATTGATTCTTCATTGCTGATACGGCGAATAGCTTCAGCCAACATGCCAGACAGAGTCAGGGTGCGGACGTTAGGCAGTGCTTTGATTTCATCAGACAGTGGGATGGTGTCACATACGATAACTTCGTCGATCACGGAGTTACGCAGGTTGTGAACCGCATTGCCGGAGAAAATCGGGTGAGTTGCGTAAGCAAACACACGTTTAGCACCACGCTCTTTCAGTGCTTCAGCTGCTTTGCACAGAGTGCCGCCGGTATCGATCATATCGTCAACCAGTACACAATCACGGCCAGATACATCACCGATGATATGCATAACCTGGGAAACGTTAGCGCGAGGACGACGTTTGTCGATGATAGCCATGTCGGTATCGTTAAGCAGTTTTGCGATAGCACGAGCACGCACAACGCCACCGATATCTGGAGAAACCACGATTGGGTTTTCCAGGCCGATTTGCAGCATATCTTCTAGCAGGATTGGGCTACCGAAAACGTTATCTACAGGAACATCGAAGAAGCCCTGAATCTGTTCTGCGTGCAAGTCCACGGTGAGAACACGGTCAACCCCAACACTTGAGAGGAAGTCAGCAACCACTTTCGCGGTGATTGGCACACGGGCGGAACGCACACGGCGATCCTGACGAGCATAACCAAAGTAAGGGATAACAGCGGTGATACGACCTGCAGAAGCACGGCGCAGGGCGTCGACCATAACAACCAATTCCATAAGGTTGTCATTAGTTGGTGCACAGGTGGACTGGATGATGAAAATATCACCACCGCGTACATTTTCGTTGATTTGTACGCTTACTTCTCCGTCGCTAAAACGACCGACGGCGGCGTCACCAAGGGAGGTGTACAGGCGGTTGGCAATACGTTGTGCTAGTTCCGGGGTGGCGTTACCAGCAAAAAGCTTCATATCAGGCACGAGAAAAACCTCAGGCATGCGTCCAGTGGCGGATGGTACTACCGCAGCTTATGCGGGCGGGGTAGCGCCATCCAGGCGGTGTATAAAGAGCTTGATGCAACGTCTGAAACAAGGTGACGTTGTCACCAATACTCAGCTTGCCCGGATATGGCCTGATGCAGCGGGGAGACATTAACGCCTCGCGCAACAAACCCATGCAGCCATTCCGGGGCTTGCTTAAGCACCTGGCGGGCAGCGTTCTCGGTGTCAAATTCAGCAAACACACAAGCGCCGGTGCCGGTCAGGCGCGACGGCGCGTATTCTAACAGCCAGGAAAGCAGCTCATCAACCTTACGAAAACGTTTTCTTGCGATAACCTCACAATCATTACCAAATTCACAGTTTAATAACGTGTCAATTGATCTGATCGGGGTATTTCGTGGTAGCTCTGGATCTTTGAAAATGACAGGCGTGGGAATGCTGACGCCAGGATGTGCAACCAGGTACCACTTTTCCGGTGGAGAGACGGGGGTGAGCTTCTCACCAACACCTTCGGCAAAAGCGGCAAATCCACGCACGAATACGGGGACGTCGGCGCCGAGAGTGATACCCAACGCCGCCAGTTGATCTTCAGTCAGGCCGGTGTTCCACACATGGTTTAGCGCCACCAACACTGTTGCTGCATTTGATGACCCGCCACCTAAACCGCCGCCCATTGGCAATCGTTTTTCAACGCTGATTTCTGCCCCGGCACCCTGCGGCAACGTGCCCATTAGCAGGGCGGTGTCTTGCAATAATCGAGCCGCGCGGACAATTAAATTCTCTTCATCCGGCACCCCTTCAATCGGAGTAGCTAAGCGAATTTGACCATCATTTGTCGGCTCAATGCTGAGGGTGTCGCCATAATCAAGGAACTGAAATAAAGTTTGTAAATTATGGTATCCGTCTTCACGACGACCGGTGATATACAAAAATAAATTCAGTTTTGCTGGGGATGGCCAACGTTTTCTCATTATTTGACTGTCCAGTTATCCATTTTGAGTTTGATACGCTGTGAGCCTTCGCGCAGTTCCATATTTGACGGCAGAGCAGGCTGCACACTGTCGTCATAATCGCTATACACCACTTTCCAGGTTTTGCCGTCCTGGGTGTAGTTGATTTCACTCAGGCGATATTGAGCATCAATTTTATAGTCAGTGGCCTCACCCGGCAGGCCGAGGATCCATTGACGCAGGCTATTGAGCGGAATAGGCATTCCCGTCAATTTACCCACCATCTCTTCTGCATTATCGGCGACGTACTTTTTGCCATTGCGGTCAGTCAGTTGCACGACACCAGGCTGCGCATTGAGCTCAAGCTCGGTGCTGCCTAACGGGTTAGTCAATAATAAGCGATAGCGATCCGGCGAGGTTTGTTGCCAGTTATAGCGTGCATAAACTTTTTGACTATCGGAGAGATAAGCAAAAGCACCACGTGTTTGATATTGGGTGATTTTTTGTACTTGTTGCTGGTGTTGTAACCACTGCGGAGAGTCAGGACTTTTGCCTGGACCGCTTGGTTTTGGCGTGACACAAGCAGTCAAAATAAGGCTTGCCAGTGGCGCAAGGCGCAGCAGACGGGCTTTCGTCATAGACATAGAGGCAACGGTTCCTTCTCATTAATTTTAGTTGTTAACTGTTTATGCTAGCGGCGCATAGTCAGGTCGTCTATGGTCATGTTGTCTTAAATCATTAATTGTAGTGATACCCCACAAGGAGTGGCTCCCTTTTATTGACTGCACGCATCCTGTATGATGCGCCGAGTTAATCCTTATCAACATCGGTATTACTCAGACCGCTCAATGACCCTTTTAGCGCTTGGCATCAACCATAAAACAGCTCCAGTCTCGTTGCGAGAACGTGTTACGTTTTCGCCGGACACGCTCGACCAGGCATTGAACAGCCTGCTCGAACAGCCGATGGTGCAAGGTGGGGTGGTGTTGTCGACGTGTAACCGGACTGAGCTGTATCTGAGCGTCGAAGAACAGGAAGACCTGCACGAGCAGCTCGTGCGTTGGCTATGTAATTACCACAACCTCAACGAAGAGGAAGTGCGTAAAAGCCTGTACTGGCATCACGACAACGACGCAGTCACCCATTTAATGCGTGTCGCAAGTGGTCTTGATTCGCTGGTGCTCGGCGAGCCACAAATCCTCGGGCAGGTTAAAAAGGCCTTTGCCGACTCACAAAAAGGGCATTCGCTTTCCAGCGAACTGGAGCGCATGTTCCAGAAGTCCTTCTCCGTTGCCAAGCGTGTTCGCACCGAAACCGAAATCGGCGCGAGTGCCGTATCCGTAGCGTTCGCGGCCTGCACCCTGGCACGACAAATTTTCGAATCCTTATCGACTGTCACCGTGTTGCTGGTTGGTGCGGGTGAAACCATTGAACTGGCGGCGCGTCATTTACGTGAACACAACGTTCAGAAGATGATTATTGCCAACCGCACGCGTGAACGCGCTCAGGTGCTGGCTGATGAAGTCGGTGCCGAGGTAATAAGCCTGAGTGACATTGATTCTCGCTTGCAGGAAGCTGACATTATTATTAGTTCCACCGCCAGCCCACTGCCAATCATTGGTAAAGGCATGGTCGAACGCGCGTTAAAAGCTCGCCGCAACCAGCCGTTACTGTTAGTCGATATCGCCGTCCCGCGCGATGTTGAGCCGGAAGTAGGCAAACTGGCGAACGCCTATCTGTATAGCGTTGACGACCTTCAGGCGATAATTCAAAGCAACCTCGCGCAGCGCAAGGCTGCCGCCGTTGAAGCTGAAACGATTGTCGCACAGGAAAGTGGTGAGTTCATGGCCTGGTTGCGTGCCCAAAGCGCAACGGAAACTATCCGTGAATACCGCACACAAGCAGAACAGGTTCGTGATGACCTGGCTGCTAAGGCTATCGCCGCGCTCCAGCAGGGTGCCGATGCCGAAACAGTCCTTCAGGATTTGGCATGGAAATTAACCAACCGCCTGATCCACGCTCCAACCAAATCGCTCACGCAGGCTGCCCGTGACGGGGATGACGAACGCCTGCAGATTCTGCGCAACAGCCTCGGGCTGGATTAGCAAATAAACTCTTATTACAAGGTGAAACACCGCCCATGAAGTCTTCTATCGTTGCCAAACTAGAAGCTCTGCAAGAGCGCCATGAAGAAGTTCAGGCACTGCTTGGGGATGCTGCCACAATTGCCGACCAGGATCGTTTCCGTGCTTTGTCACGTGAATATGCCCAGTTAAGTGACGTTTCCAGTTGCTTCCTGAAATGGCGTCAAGTGCAGGAAGATATTGAAACCGCACAAAGCATGCTCGATGACCCGGAAATGCGCGAAATGGCGCAAGAAGAATTAAACCAGGCGAAAAGCGACAGCGAAGAATTAGAACAACAACTGCAAGTCTTGCTGCTGCCAAAAGATCCTGATGACGAACGCAACGCTTTTGTGGAAGTTCGTGCCGGGACCGGCGGTGATGAAGCGGCTATTTTTGCCGGTGACCTGTTCCGTATGTACAGCCGTTACGCAGAAGCACGTCGCTGGAAAGTTGAAATACTGAGCGCCAACGACGGTGAACATGGTGGCTTTAAAGAAGTAATCGCCAAAATCAGTGGTGAAGGTGTTTACGGCCGTTTGAAGTTTGAGTCCGGCGGTCATCGCGTGCAGCGTGTTCCGGCAACTGAATCTCAGGGGCGTATCCATACTTCCGCTTGTACCGTGGCAGTGATGCCAGAAATTCCTGAGGCAGAATTGCCAGATATCAACCCAGGTGATTTGCGTATCGACACCTTCCGGTCCTCGGGCGCGGGCGGTCAGCACGTTAACACCACCGACTCTGCAATTCGTATTACCCACTTACCGACCGGGATCGTAGTGGAATGCCAGGACGAACGTTCCCAGCATAAAAACAAAGCCAAAGCGCTTTCGGTATTGGGTTCGCGTATTCGTGCCGCTGAAATAGCAAAACGCCAACAGGAAGAAGCTTCAACGCGTCGCAATTTGCTGGGCAGTGGCGATCGTTCAGACCGCAACCGTACTTATAACTTCCCGCAAGGCCGTGTAACCGACCATCGCATCAACGTGACGTTATACCGTCTGGATGAAGTGATGGAAGGGAAACTCGACGCATTGATCGAACCTATTGTGCAGGAGTTCCAGGCAGACCAGTTAGCGGCGTTGTCTGAGCAGGATTAATGGATTTTAAACACTGGTTACAACAGGCAATTGCCCAGCTTCAGGAAAGTGAAAGTCCGCGTCGCGACGCGGAAATCCTGCTGGGTTTTGTCACCGGTAAAGCACGAACCTTCATCCTCGCTTTTGGTGAAACCGAGCTGGCAGCCGAGCAACAGCAACAACTTGCTGTTTTGCTGGCAAGACGTGTGAAGGGCGAGCCTATCGCGCATTTGGTTGGCGAGCGTGAGTTTTGGTCGCTGCCTTTGCGCGTATCGCCGGTGACGCTTATTCCGCGCCCTGATACCGAATGCCTTGTCGAACAAGCCCTCGCCAGAATGCCTGCCACCGCGTGTTCCGTGCTGGACTTAGGCACCGGTACCGGGGCGATTGCGTTGGCGATTGCCAGCGAGCGCCCGGATTGTGACGTTGTCGCACTGGACTTGATACCTGATGCGGTTGAACTTGCGCGCGATAATGCGAGTCGCCTTGGAATAACCAACGTTGAGGTCTTGCAAAGCAACTGGTTTAGTGCGCTCAATACGCAGCGTTTTGCCGTGATTGTCAGTAATCCACCCTATATTGATGAGGAAGATCCGCACCTTTTACAGGGTGATGTTCGCTTTGAACCTCGCAGTGCGCTGGTGGCTGATAACCACGGTTTGGCCGATTTACGCACGCTGGTGGAAACATCGCGCAACTTCCTTGAATCGGGCGGTTGGTTATTGCTCGAACACGGTTGGCAGCAGGCAGCACAAGTTCGTGAACTGTTTAGCGACGCCGGATATACCGAGATACAAAGCTGTCAGGATTACGGTGGCAATGACCGTCTGACAACAGGACGCTTTTTCTAAAGATAAGGAACTGAGCAAAATGGCAACTTACTTCGCGCTCAAGCATTTTCATATTCTGACGGTTATCATTTCCGTGAGTTTGTTCGTTTTACGCTACTGGTGGCAATACCGCGATTCAGCCATGTCGAACAAGCGCTGGGTGCGCATTGTGCCGCATGTGAATGATACGCTATTGCTGGTCAGCGGTGCTGCACTGGTGATGATTACGCATTTCTATCCCTTCACGCCGCAAGGTGCATGGCTGACTGAGAAGCTATTTGGCGTTATTATCTATATCGTTTTAGGGTTTATCGTGCTGGGCAAACGCCCGCGCAGTCAGCAGATCCGGCTATTTGCCTTTTTGCTGGCGCTGGTGGTGCTTTACATCATCATTAAACTCGCCACCACCAAAATACCATTACTGGGGTAAGTCATGAGGTCGTTAGCCGATTTCGAATTCAATCAGGCGCCGTTGTGCGAGGGCATGATTTTAGTCTCGCAGTTGATCCGTGATGATTTCCCGGCAGAAGAAGTGCGTGCACAACTGGAAAGCCTGGCAAGCCTGGCGCGGGAAGAGATCTGCGAAGGTCAGCACCAGGATGTGCAACTCGAAAAATTAGTCGAGCTGTTTTATGGCAGTTGGGGTTTTAAAGACTCCAGCGGCGTTTACCGTTTATCCGATGCATTGTGGCTTGATAAAGTGCTGACAAAACGCCAGGGAAGTGCGGTGTCTTTGGGGGCGATTCTGTTATGGATTGCCGAGCGCCTTGATATCCCGTTAAATCCTGTAATTTTCCCCACGCAGCTAATTTTGCGTGGCGACTGGATGGACGGCGAAATGTGGCTGATCAACCCATTTAACGGCGATACGCTCAACGAACATACGCTGGAAGTGTGGTTGAAAGGTAATGTCGGGCCAACAGCTGAACTGTTCGATGAAGATTTAGATGAAGCTGATAACGCGGAAGTGGTGCGTAAATTACTCGACACCCTTAAATCTGCGCTGATGGAAGAACGTCAAATGGAACTGGCACTGCGTACCAGTGAAACCTTGCTCCAGTTTAATCCGGAAGACCCGTATGAAATTCGCGATCGTGGCTTAATTTATGCGCAGCTTGATTGCGAACACGTGGCTCTTACCGATCTCAGCTATTTTGTCGAGCAGTGCCCGGAAGACCCGATTAGCGAGATGATCAAAGCGCAAATTAATTCGATTTCGCAAAAACAGGTCACTTTGCACTGATGCTAAATTTTTAAATGTTTCCCAACAAGGCGAGATAAAGATGGAACAAAAAGTGGTTAAGATTGGTGACATCAACGTCGCAAACGACCTGCCGTTTGTGCTGTTTGGCGGCATGAACGTACTGGAATCACGCGACCTTGCAATGCGTATTTGTGAGCATTACGTCACCGTGACCCAGAAACTGGGCATTCCATACGTGTTCAAAGCGTCCTTCGATAAAGCCAACCGTTCATCCATCAACTCTTATCGTGGCCCAGGCCTCGAAGAAGGGATGAAGATTTTCCAGGAACTGAAGCAAACCTTCGGCGTGAAAATCATCACTGACGTTCATGAAGCAAGCCAGGCACAACCTGTTGCCGATGTAGTTGATGTGATTCAGCTGCCTGCGTTCCTCGCCCGCCAGACCGATCTGGTAGAAGCGATGGCGAAAACCGGTGCGGTGATCAACGTCAAGAAGCCTCAGTTCGTCAGCCCTGGTCAAATGGGTAACATCGTTGATAAATTCCACGAAGGCGGTAACGACCAGATTATCCTGTGTGACCGTGGCGCGAACTTCGGTTACGACAACCTGGTTGTCGACATGCTCGGTTTTAGCGTAATGAAGCAGGTATCTAACGGTTCACCGGTTATTTTCGACGTGACACATGCTCTGCAATGCCGCGACCCGTTTGGTTCAGCGTCGGGCGGCCGTCGTGCGCAGGTGACTGAACTGGCTCGTGCCGGTATGGCGACTGGCCTGGCAGGTCTGTTTATCGAAGCGCACCCGGACCCAGATAACGCACGTTGTGATGGCCCATCTGCATTGCCGCTGGCGAAGCTCGAGCCATTCCTCAAGCAAATCAAAGCGATTGACGATCTGGTGAAGAATTTCGAACCACTGGATACCAGCAAGTAAGTCAGGACTAATGGCGGATGACGTTGCACTTATCCGCCCTACAAAAATCAGACTTTTTGACGTGGTAGGGTGGATAAGCGCGAGCGTCATCCACCAAAATAAAAAGCTCTTATCTCACGATAAGAGCTTTTTTTATGACGCAAATTCGTCAGGCAAAAATGGTCATCAAATAAGCGGCAAACAGCGCAAGGTGCGCGGTGCCGTTGAGCACATTGGTGCGCCCGGTTGAAAACGAAATCTGGCATAACACTAATGAAGTTAGCATCACGACTAACTCAGGCATCCCTAAACCAAAGGTCAGGTCGTTGCCCGTCAACATCGCAATCAGCGTCACCGCAGGGACTGTCAGTGAAATCGTCGCCAGTACCGAGCCAAAGAACAGATTCATGGCTCGCTGAACCTGGTTACTCAATACGGCTTTCAACGCCCCCAGGCCTTCAGGCGAGAGAATCAATAATGCCACCAGGAAGCCAGTAAATTGCGCCGGTGCATTCAGTGTCGTTAGCAGTGACTCCAGCGGGCCGGCATTCATTTTAGTGACCGCAATTACCGCTACCAGATGCACGATTAACCAAATGGAATGCCAGGTGCTGCTATGCGCAGATGGCTTACCATGATGCGGGTCGTCGTCGTCAGACTCGTCTTCATGCTCATAGACAAACAGGCTCTGGTGCGTTTTGGTCTGAATCAACAAGAACACGCCGTACATTGCCGCCGAAATAGCCGCCGCCATTAACGCCTGGCCGGTACTAAAATTACCTTCCGGAAGCGCTGTGGGTAACACCAGCACAATGACCGCAAGGGGAAACAGGGCAATCAAATACTGTTTGATGCCAAACAGGTTCATATACTGTGTGGCGAATTTATTTCCACCCAGCAGAAGAGAGAAACCAACCAGCCCCCCCGTCACAATCATGATGATGGAGTAGAGCGTATCGCGCATCAGTGTCGGCGCGGCATCACCGGTCGCCATCAATGCAGAAATTAAGCTAACTTCTAGAATAACCACCGAAAGACTAAGAATCAGGGAACCATAAGGTTCACCTAAACGGTGCGCAAGCACGTCAGCATGACGCACCACGCTAAAAGCACTACTTAAAATGCCCACCAGGGCCAGAATATTAATCCCTACAACCGCCGGTAAAGACTGGCTTCCTCCCCACACCGCCAGTACGACCAGCGCTAATACCGGGAAAATGAGGGAACTCTCCTTATGACGGGTTTTCACCGCCTCATGTTGTGTTTTGGTCAAAATACTTCTCCAGTTGCATAGGTATTAAGCAATTTAGTTATTATAGTCGGACATTAAAACCCCGTTAAAATAGCAAACTAAGGCGTTTTTATGGGGAAATTTACTCAGTTTTACCGCTTATATAGCCATAGTATTTCTGATGAATAAAAATCACAGTTTACTGATTTTAAGCAATACTAAACATAGAGATAGAATTTGTATAAAAGCAATAACCCCGATTTCTGGCAAAATCACATATGTTGTTTCACACTTTAGTTTTCCCTGACTGAGGATGGTGTGATGCCTTACAACAGCCGAAGTGACCTCCCTGAAAGTGTTCAAAACGTTCTTCCCGCCCACGCCCAGGATATTTACAAAGAGGCATTTAATAGCGCATGGGATGAATATAAAGACAAAGATGACCGTCGCGATGAGGCCAGTCGCGAAGAAACAGCCCACAAAGTTGCCTGGGCGGCGGTGAAACACGGTTATCAAAAAGGGGACGATGACAAATGGCACAAGAAAAAGTAAACCTTACATAATGTATTGATATCCATATTCAAACGCCGCAACACACATCAGTATGGCAAGTTAATATGACATTTTTGTTGTTTTGTGATCGTCATCAAACTTGCCAGCGTCCCGCTAATTGCTTATGTTCTCAGATATGTTGCTCTATATATGAGCAGTAACTAAAAAGCCCGGAAGGCACATCTGACGTAGTCACACGGAAGTATGCAGTGGCGGAGGTGTATGGTGTTAACGCGTGATTTCTTAATGAAAGCGGATTGTAAGACAGCTTTTGGTTCCATTGAGGAATCGTTGTTGTGGAGTCCTGAGCAGCGCTCGGCATCACTTGCCGCGACGATGGCTTGCCGTCCCGATAACAGCCCCGTATGGATTTTCGGCTATGGCTCCCTGATGTGGAACCCGGCATTTGAATATGAAGAGTCGGCCGCAGGAACGCTTGTTGGCTGGCACCGTGCTTTTTGCCTGCGTTTGACGGCAGGGCGCGGAACCGCTTGTCAGCCTGGGCGCATGCTGGCGCTCAAAGAAGGCGGGCGCACCACGGGTCTGGCCTACCGCCTACCCGATGCGATGCTTGAGGATGAGCTGACGCTGGTGTGGAAGCGGGAGATGATAACAGGCTGCTATTTGCCGACGTGGTGCAAACTCGGACTCGATGATGGCCGTGTCGTCAACGCGCTGGTCTTTATCATGGATCCGCGCCATCCGCTGTACGAAGCCGATACGCGAGCTGAAATTATCGCGCCGTTAATTGCCGCCGCCAGCGGCCCGTTGGGCACCAATGCGCAGTATCTCTTCTCGCTGGAACAAGAGTTAATCAAGCGGGGGATGCATGATGATTGCCTGGATGAGCTGGTGAATAAAGTCAGAGACTGGCTACAGCCGAAGGGCGATGACGGGGATTTACAAACTCACTTCGCATAAATTCATTCCGGCTCTTATTAATCAGAGCCGGAATGCTGCTTTTAAGCAGGAACATAACTAATTGAATGCTCAAGCGATTTGCTGTGGCTATCAATCAGCACTTTCCACTTCCCGCTGTACGGCACCGTCAAATAAGCAGACTGCCTGTCTTCCACGCTCAAAATATCCGCCTGCGGTTTGCCCGCAGAACTGTTGTCGCTCATCAAATGAATATGGCTTTTATTTGAACAGTGAACCACCACGGTATCACCGCCGAAAAGATGCAGACTGGCTTTCACTACAGGCATTTTTATACTCCGCTATCACAACAAAGTTAGACATCCGCGCCGCTGGTTTTGCTGGTGATTAGTGATGTTGTTCACAAATCACACTTTATGCATAACACCAGACCCCGACGTCAGAAATGCTGACTTCGATCAAAAAATGCTGTAACGAATCAACTTTAGTGTACATATTCCTGAGACCATTCAGCTGATGAATTTTTATGCGGGAAATTCGCCTCTGGTCATCATTAAATCTGGTGTCAGAAGGTTAAGACTTTATCGGCGGCCAGCGTCCACTCAGCCAGTTCAACTAACGTGCCAATTTCAACGCCATCAACCAAAGGTAAAGCCGTGATGCCGCGCCCGTCGGTGCAGGTCTTGCACAGTTTTACCGGTACGTTCTGCGCAGTCAAAATCTCCAGCATTTGCTGAATGTTATAGCCTTCAGAAGGTTTCTGGCCGCGTAAACCCGCGGTCACTGCATCAGACATCAAAAACAGTTTCACTTCCGGCTGCGGCTGTTGATCGCACAACGCGATGGCCAGGCGCAGACTGTTAAACAGAGATTCACTGCCGTAAGCAGCCCCGTTGGCAATAATCACAACTTTTTGCATTTGTTCTCCTTTGCGCCCGACGGCACGACTTTTGCTTAATTCTTTGCATCATTAGAGCAACACTTGCCGCTCAGGAGCGTTATATGAAGGCTACCGTCGCCGCGAATCCTACTGCTCGCGACTTTTTAATCGCGGCCCGAACCCGTGGGCGTGAGCAATTGCAGGACATTTTGCAAATCGGTGAGTTGACTGGCTGCATAGCCAGGCTCGCGCACATGCTACAACGCGAACGCGGGGCTTCCAACATCTGGCTGTGCTCCTCCGGTCAATTATTTGGCGATCAACATCAGCGCTGTATCGCAGAAGTTGATCGTGAGCTGGCGCATTTTCGCCTGGCTATCGCTGAACCCGATTATCTGCCGGGGAGTGCTCTGTTTGTCAGTCTCGCGTGTGCGCTGCATTACCTTGAACGGTTACCCGAGTTGCGAGTGCAAATTACCGCTCAGCAGATTCAGCCCTTGCATGCGATGGAGCAGTTCAATCTCACCTTGCGCCATCTCCTCAGTATTGTGCCTGAAACCAGCAACGTGATAGATGAAGCCGGTGTGGCTCGGGCTCTGGCGGCGTTGTTTAGTTTTATGCAAGGCAAAGAGCTCGCCGGACAAGAGCGGGCGATTGGTGCGCTGGGTTTCACGCAAGGGGAATTTAGCGACACCTTGCGCCAGCAACTGGTGGATCGCATCGATAGCCAGCAACGCTGTTTTGACGCATTTTGCAGCATGGCGGAGTTGCCTCTACGCCAGCAATTCCTCGACTGTGGGGAACCGTGCCGCGAAACGGAACAACTCCGGCGCATGGCTTGCACCCGACTCCTGCACGATGGGGATGAACCGCAGCGAGCATTGCGCTGGTTTGCGCTGCTAACGACGCGAATTGACGCCCTGAAAGAGGTGGAAGACGCGCTTATCGATGCCGTGATGGCGCAAGCGCAGCAGGCACTTGGTCAGGTGTTGCAAGAAAGGGAACCCGGCGAGAGCGACATCGCCAGTTGGGTCGCCGGACATGGCGGTCAGGAGGGCGAGCGTTATTTCGATCGCCATCTTTTACCGCTGGTGCGCCAGCAGGCCCAGCAACTCGAAACCATGGCTCAACAGTTAGCCTCGCTCAAGGCCACGCTTGAAGAGCGCAAAGTTATCGACCAGGCCAAAGCCATGCTGATTCATCACCAGGGTTACAGCGAAGAACAGGCGTGGCAAACGCTGCGCAAAATGGCGATGAACCAGAACAAACGCATGGTGGATGTTGCAAGCGCGATGGTGTCCGTGGCGGATATCTGGCGGCTACCCACTAAGGAGTAGCTGCACGAAGTGTGGGCATTTAATGCGTTTTTCCGGTGCATGACTTAGCTGATTTACCCTAAAACCCGTGTTTCATCGGCTTTCTAACCTGGCACGAGAGTTGCAGTAATAACGTGAAGATTATTTTTGACCTGGATTGTGCCAATGGCGGTGCGGTTCGGGTTGGACAAAGGCGTCCTTCAATGTGCTGACCCACATTGTTGGGCGCTTTTTTTTTACCCTTTTATCAGGATGAAACCGATGAGCAACAAAACCATAACCCTCTCACGCCGTCGATTTCTACAGGCGGGTGCGGCATTAGGCGGTGCATATTTGCTGCCTGGCATGATGAATTCCGTGTGGGCGGCGGGGAGCGACAAACCCGAACAGAACACGGTGAAAGTCGGGTTTATCCCGCTGACCGATTGTGCCTCGGTCGTCATGGCTGCGGTCAAAGGCTTTGATAAAAAGTACGGTATTTCAATTGTACCGAGCAAAGAAGCAAGCTGGGCGGCGGTGCGCGACAAAATGGTTTCCGGTGAACTCGATGCTGCTCACGTGTTGTACGGCCTGGTTTATGGCCTGGAAATGGGCATTGCGGGTAAACAGCAATCGATGGCGAACCTGATGACGCTTAACAACAACGGCCAGGCCATCTCCCTTTCGATGGATCTCGCAAAGCAGGGCGTGACGGATGCGCAAAGCCTGAAAAAACTCGTGGCCAGCAAAGAGCCGGGAAGTTTCACCTTCGCGCATACCTTCCCCACGGGTACCCACGCGATGTGGCTCTATTACTGGCTGGCGCAGGCGGGCATTAACCCGTTTACCGACGTGCGCACCGTGGTCGTTCCGCCGCCACAAATGGTGATGAATATGCGCATTGGCAATATGCAGGGATTTTGCGTCGGTGAACCCTGGAACCAACGGGCAATCAGCGACGGTATCGGCTTCACCGCTGCAACCTCGCAATCAATCTGGCCGGATCACCCGGAAAAAATCCTCGGTACCCGCAGTGCTTGGGTGGAACAAAATCCCAACACCGCACGAGCCTTAGTCGCCGCCATTCTTGAGGCATCGCGCTGGATTGATGCCAGCGACGACAACCGCCGCGAAACCGCTAATGTGCTCGCCGGGCGGGCGTACCTCAACACCAAAGCCGATTTCCTGACCGGGCGCATGCTCGGGCAATACGACAATGGCATCGGCAAGAAATGGCAGGACGACCACGCCATGCATTTTTTCCGTGATGGCGAAGTGACCTTCCCGTGGCTTTCCGACGGCATGTGGTTCCTGACCCAGCACCGCCGCTGGGGCTTGCTGGATAGCGACCCGGACTACCTTGCTATCGCCAAACGCATCAATCGTATCGACATCTATCAGCAGGCCGCAACCGCCGTGGGCAATATTTCCGTCTCCACAAGTCCGATGCGCAGCAGCACTTTGATGGATGGCAGCACCTGGAACGGCAATGACCCTGCCGCCTACGCCGCAAGTTTCGCCATTAATAAACGCTAAGGGGAATGACATGAATCAGCCTGCACAGAAACCGCCCGCCACGGCACTTAGCACCACCGTTGGGGAAGTGATTGTTCTGCCGCCCGTCACCGTTCGCCGCCGTACACCGCAGTGGCGTAAATATTGCGTGAGCTTTTTCCAGCGCCTGGTGCCCGCCGTTCTGGGACTGGGATTGTTAGTGGTGGCCTGGCAGATTGCCGCGCTGAACAGTAAAGGTTTCCCGACGCCGCTTAGCACGCTGGAATCGGCCATCACGCTGTTTTCCGACCCGTTCTATAACGCCGGGCCAAACGACCAGGGGATTGGCTGGAATATTCTTGCCTCGCTCGCGCGCGTCGCCGTTGGCTTCGGCCTCGCCGCCATTGTCGGTATACCGGCAGGCTTCCTGATTGGTCGCTTTACCTTCTTAGCCCGCATGTTTAACCCGGTTATCTCGCTCTTGCGCCCGGTCAGCCCGCTGGCCTGGCTGCCGATTGGTCTGCTGCTGTTTCAAAAAGCGGAGCCTGCGTCGAGCTGGACCATTTTCATCTGTTCCATCTGGCCGATGGTGATTAACACCGCCGAGGGGGTGAAGCGCATCCCGGACGATTACCTCAACGTGGCGCGTGTGCTGCAGCTCTCCGAATGGACGGTGATGCGGAAAATTTTGTTCCCGGCGGTTTTGCCCGCGGTATTAACCGGTGTGCGGTTATCTATCGGCATTGCGTGGCTGGTGATTGTCGCCGCCGAAATGCTGACCGGCGGCCTGGGCATTGGCTTTTGGATCTGGAACGAGTGGAACAACCTCAACGTCGAAAACATCCTGATCGCAATTGTGATTATCGGTGTCGTCGGGCTGCTGCTCGAACAGGGTTTGATGTTATTGGCACGTCATTTTAGCTGGGAAAAATAAGGGGAAACCAATGAAGAAGATCATCCAGGTTCAGAATGTCAGCCAACGTTTTTCCACCGCAAGTGGCGAATTTTTAGCCCTGAGCAACGTCAGTTTTGATATCGCCGAAGGGGAAACCATCAGCCTGATAGGGCACTCGGGTTGCGGCAAATCCACGCTGCTAAATCTGATTGCCGGGATCACCTTACCCTCTGACGGCGGCCTGCTTTGCGACAACCGCGAAATCGCCGGGCCGGGGCCGGAGCGCGCCGTAGTGTTCCAGAACCATTCCCTGCTGCCGTGGATGACCTGCTTTGAAAACGTGGCGCTGGCGGTGGATCAAGTGTTTCGTCACACCATGAGCCGCGCCGAGCGTCGCGAATGGATAGTTCACAACCTCGAACGCGTGCAAATGGGCCACGCGATAAACAAACGACCCGGTGAAATATCCGGCGGCATGAAACAGCGTGTCGGCATTGCCCGTGCGTTGGCGATGAAACCGAAAGTGCTGCTGATGGACGAGCCGTTCGGGGCGCTCGATGCTTTGACGCGCGCCCATTTGCAGGATGCGGTAATGCACATACAACAAGAGTTGCATACCACCATCGTGCTGATCACTCATGACGTTGATGAAGCCGTTTTGCTCTCAGATCGCGTGCTGATGATGACCAACGGCCCGGCGGCTACGGTAGGTGAAACATTACAGGTTGATTTACCGCGCCCGCGTAATCGTGTGGAACTGGCGGAGGACAGCCGCTATCACCATCTGCGCCAGCAAGTGCTGCGCTTCCTCTACGAAAAGCAGCCAAAGGCTGCCTGAGGGAACGCTCATGATGCGACGTCTGATTGTTATCGGCAACGGCATGGCGGCCATCCGCCTGGTCGAACAAATTGTCGCGCAAGCGGCGGGGCAGTTTGCCATCACTGTTTTTGGTGAGGAGCCCGCTCTGAGCTACAACCGCATTTTGCTCTCGCCGGTGCTGGCGGGGGAGAAAACCGCCGGCACGACACAATTGCACGATGCCGCCTGGTATGTCTCCCACGGTATTGAGCTTTTAACCGGCGAAGCGGTATTAGAAGTGAATACTCAGCGCCGTACCGTGCATTCGGACAAACGCATGCTCGAATATGACGAACTGGTTTTTGCCACCGGTTCACGCCCGTTTATCCCGCCGATTGACGGGCATCAGTTGCCGCATGTACACGGTTTTCGCAACCTGGCGGATGTCGACGCGATCCTGGGCGGCGAGGGAAATGCCGTGGTACTTGGCGGCGGTTTACTGGGCGTGGAAGCGGCGGCGGCACTTTGCGCGCGCGGTATTCCCGTCACTTTAATTCACCGCCAGCCGTGGCTAATGGACATTCAACTTAACCCGCAGGCGGGTTTGCTGCTTGAGGAACATCTCGCGCAAAGGGGGATTTCATGCCAGTTAAATTGCGGCATTGAACGCATTTCTGATGCCAGTGTGACGTTAAGCAACGGCGAGGTATTACCTGCCGGGCGGGTGATTATCGCCACCGGTGTGAAGCCGAATATTACGTTGGCACAAGAGTCCGGAATTGCCTGCCAGCGTGGCATCACCGTCGATGCGCAACTGCGAAGCTCGATGCCCCATATCAGCGCGCTGGGCGAATGCTGCGAAATTGACGGGCAAACCTGGGGGCTGGTGGCGCCTTGCTTGCAACAGGCCGATGTTTTAGCCGCCCGTTTATGCGGCAACACAGCGCACGACTTTTGCTATCAGGACTGCGGCACGCGCCTGAAAGTCAGCGGTATTCCGCTGTTTTCCGCAGGTGAAATCCGCAGGCAGCCAGACACGCGTGTGCTCACCGCTTTTGATCCCCTGACAAAACACTATCGCTGCCTGCATTTGCGCGGCGGCAAGCTGGTGGGCGCATTGCTGATGGGGGATATCACGCCCGCCAGTGCGCTCACCGACATTTTACTCAGCGCGACCCCCGTTACACCTGGCGTGCTGTTTGATGAATATCACTCTGATGAGCAGCAACTGGCTGCTGGAAATGACGACATGACAAAAGCAACCCTGGTAGTCATTGGGCACGGTATGGTCGGGCACCACTTTCTGGAACAGTGTGTGGCACAGCAACTGCATCACAGTTATCACATCGTGGTGTTCGGCGAGGAGCGCCACCCAGCGTATGACCGCGTGCATCTCTCGGAATATTTTGCGGGCCGTAGCGCCGAATCGCTCTCGATGGTGCAGGGCGATTTCTTTAACCAACACGGGATTGAGCTGCGTTGTCAGAGCAAAATCGTTGCGATTGACCGCCAACAGCGCGTTGTGCGCGACAGCGAAGGGCGTGAAACCTACTTCGATAAACTGGTGCTGGCGACAGGATCTTATCCGTTTGTCCCGCCGGTTCCCGGCAACGATTTGCCCGGGTGCTTTGTCTATCGCACGCTCGACGATCTGGATGCTATCGCGCAACGTGCGCGTCACGCCAGACGTGGTGTTGTGATTGGCGGAGGTTTGCTCGGGCTGGAAGCGGCGAATGCTCTCAAACAGCTTGGACTGGAAACGCATGTGGTGGAGTTCGCCCCAAATCTGATGGCGGTACAACTCGATAACGCGGGGGCGACGATGCTGCGTGAGAAAATCAGCGATATCGGCGTGCAGGTGCATACCAGCAAATCGACGACGGCCATTACAGATACCGATGGTTTGCAGCTTAATTTCGCTGACGGCGAAACGCTGAGTACCGACCTCATTGTCTTTTCCGCCGGGATCCGCCCGCAGGATGCACTGGCTCGCAGCAGCGAACTCGCCCTTGGCGAACGTGGCGGCATTGTGATCAACGACAGCTGCCAGACCAGCGATAACGCGATTTACGCTATCGGTGAATGTGCGCTGTGGGAAGGGAAAATCTATGGCCTGGTGGCGCCGGGTTATCAAATGGCGCGCGTCGCGGCGGCAGCGCTTGCCGGGCAAGAGTCCGTATTCCGGGGGGCGGATATGAGCACCAAACTCAAATTGCTCGGCATTGAAGTGGCATCGTTTGGCGATGCACTCGGGCGCACACCCGGCAGCCAAAGCTACCAGTGGACTAACGGCCCGCAGCAGATCTACAAAAAGATTGTGGTGTCTGCCGACAACAAAACCCTGCTCGGCGGCGTGCTGGTGGGTGACAGCCAGGAATACGCTACGTTGCTGCAAATGATGCTCAACGGCATGGCGCTCCCCGCACAGCCCGAAAGCCTGATTCTGCCTGTATCCGCAGGTGGCGTGCCAAAAGGTCTGGGGGTTGCGGCATTACCGGAAACCGCACAGATTTGCTCCTGCCATAACGTCAGCAAAGCCGATATTTGTGCCGCGGTGAGCAACGGAGCGGGCGACATGGGGGCCATTAAAACCTGCACCAAAGCAGCAACGGGCTGCGGCGGTTGTTCAGCCCTGGTGAAACAGGTGATGGAATACCAGTTGCAAGAGCAGGGTGTTGAAGTGAAAAAGGATATTTGCGAACACTTCCGGTACTCACGCCAGGAAATCTACCATCTGGTGCGCGTTAACCATATCCACAGTTTTGAACAGCTGATTAGCCGCTACGGTCATGGGCACGGTTGCGAAATTTGCAAACCGCTTGCTGCGTCGGTGCTGGCATCGTGCTGGAATGAGTACTTATTAAAACCAGCGCATCTTCCGCTCCAGGACACCAACGACCGCTATTTCGCTAACATCCAGAAAGACGGTACTTACTCCATTGTACCGCGTGTGCCTGCCGGGGAAATCACGCCGGATGGGCTTATTGCCATAGGCCAGGTGGCAAAACGCTATCAGCTGTACAGCAAAATTACCGGCGGTCAGCGTATCGATTTGTTTGGTGCACGCCTCGAAGAACTGCCCGCCATCTGGGAAGAGCTGGTGGCGGCTGGGTTTGAAACCGGGCACGCCTACGGTAAATCATTGCGCACGGTGAAATCTTGCGTTGGTTCAACCTGGTGCCGCTACGGCGTGCAGGATTCTACCGGCCTGGCGATTGAGCTTGAGAACCGCTACAAAGGTTTGCGCTCTCCGCACAAAATCAAAATGGCTGTTTCGGGCTGCACCAGAGAATGTGCCGAAGCGCAAAGCAAAGACATCGGCGTGATTGCCACCGACAAAGGCTGGAACCTCTACGTGTGCGGCAACGGCGGCATGAAGCCGCGGCACGCCGATCTGTTCGCCAGCGATCTTGACCGTGAAACACTGATCCGCACCATCGACTGTTTGCTGATGTTTTACATCCGCACCGCAGACCGTTTGCAGCGCACCAGTACCTGGATGGATAACCTTGAAGGCGGCATTGAATATCTGCGCGACGTCATACTCAACGACAGTCTTGGCCTTGCCGATGAGCTGGAAAAAGAGATGGCGGGCGTGGTGGAGACTTACCAGTGCGAATGGCAGACCACGCTTAACAGCCCGGACCACCTGGCGTTGTTCCGCTCTTATGTCAACAGCGAACAACCCGACGAAGCGGTGCAACGCCAGACTCTGCGCGGGCAGCTACAGCCGGTCAGCGAAGTTGTCCATCTGCCCGCCACGACGCCAGCCAAACCATGGCAGGCGGTGTGCGATATCAGTGCAATCCCGGCGCAGGCAGGTATTGGCGCACGTTTGGGCGAGTTGCAAATCGCGCTGTTCCGTATTGGTGATGCCATTTACGCGCTGGATAACCTGGAGCCTGGCAGCGATGCGAACGTGCTTTCTCGCGGGATTGTTGGTGACGCTTCCGGCGAGCCGATTGTGATTTCGCCGCTCTACAAACATCGTATTCGCCTGCGCGATGGGCGTATGCAGGACGGTGAGCAGGCGGTTCGTGCCTGGCCGGTCAAAGTAGAACATGGCACCGTGTGGGTCGGGAGTCAGGCGCTAATTTTGCGTGCGGAGGCATCATGAATAGCGTGGTGCGCACCACTTGCCCTTATTGCGGAGTCGGGTGTGGCGTTGAAGCCCGGCCAGCAGAAAATGGCGGCTACGAGATAACCGGTGATAAACATCACCCGGCAAATTTTGGGCGGCTGTGCGTTAAAGGCGCCGCGCTCGGAGAAACGCTTGGCCTTGACGGGCGTTTGCTTTACCCGGAAGTCGGCGGCGAACGCGTGAGCTGGGACGCGGCGCTGGATGAAACCGCCAACCGATTGCAGGCCATTATTAATGAGTTTGGCCCAAAAGCGGTCGCGTTCTACGCTTCCGGCCAGTTGCTGACCGAAGATTATTACGCCGCCAATAAACTGATGAAGGGGTTTATCGGTGCGGGCAATATCGACACCAATTCACGGCTGTGCATGTCGTCAGCGGTGGTGGGGTATAAACGCGCCTTTGGCGCAGATTTTGTGCCGTGTAGCTATGAGGATCTTGAGCAAACCGATTTGGTTATTCTGGTCGGATCCAATGCGGCCTGGGCGCATCCGGTGCTGTATCAACGCCTGGCTCAGGTTAAAAAACTGCGTCCGCAGATGAAAGTGGTGGTTATCGACCCACGCCGTACCGCCACCTGCGACATTGCCGATTTACACCTGGCGCTGCGCCCCGGAAGTGATGCCGCCTTGTTTGTCGGGCTGCTGAATATTTTGCAGCCGTCTTTGGCTATTAATTCTTTTGATGGCCAAAACGCAGCGCTTGAAATCGCTGCCGAGTGGAGCCTGGAGAAATGTGCCGATTTTTGTCAGCTCGAAAGCGCTGCGGTGCAGACATTCTGGCAATGGTTTACGCAGGCCAATCGGGCGATGACGCTTTACACCATGGGCATCAATCAATCGTCGAGCGGCAGTGACAAATGCAACGCTATCATTAACGTTCACCTTGCGAGCGGAAAAATTGGGCGCGGAGGTTGCGGTCCGTTTTCGCTGACCGGGCAGCCAAATGCGATGGGCGGGCGAGAAGTGGGCGGTCTGGCGAATCAGCTGGCCTGCCATATGAATTTCGAGCCTGCGGATATTGCCCGTCTGGGGCGCTTTTGGGGCAGCGAACGCATTGCCGAAACGCCAGGATTGATGGCGGTTGAACTGTTCGAGGCGATAGGGCGCGGTGAAGTGAAGGCCGTGTGGATTATGGGGACCAACCCGGTGGTATCGCTGCCGGATAACTCCCGTGTGGCGCAGGCGCTGGCGCGGTGCCCGTTGGTGATTGTCTCAGATGTGGTGTGCGAAACAGATACTTCGCGCTTCGCCAGCGTTAAATTTCCGGCTCTGGCGTGGGGGGAGAAAAACGGCACCGTCACTAACTCTGAACGGCGAATTTCGCGCCAGCGCGCGTTTCTACCGGCGCCGGGTGAGGCTCGCGCCGACTGGTGGATGGTGGCGCAAATAGCCCGGCGCCTGGGTTATCGCGAGGCCTTTGACTGGCAGCATCCGCAGCAAATTTTCAGCGAACACGCAGCGCTTTCAGGTTATGAAAATAATGGCACTCGTGCATTTGATATCAGCAACCTGGCGTACATGACGAGTGAACAATACGACGCGCTGGAACCTGTGCGCTGGCCGGTTTCAGGAGATGCACATTCATCATTTAAAAGCTGGCGCGAGAATGGAAAGTTTCAACTGCTGCCGGTGGAACCGGTTTTACCGCAGGCAAAAGTCGACCATTATTATCCGTTGATTCTGAACAGCGGACGCATTCGCGATCAATGGCATACCATGACGCGTACCGGGAGCGTGCCGCGCCTGATGCAGCACATCACTATGCCGATTATGGAAATTCACCCGAGGGATGCGAAACGTTACGGTGTCACCCATGAAGGGTTGGTCAGAGTGGCCTCGCGTTCCGGTGGCATGGTGGCGAAGGTGCGGGTGAGCGAAAGCCAGTTACCGGGGAACGTCTTTGTGCCGATGCACTGGAATCAGCAATTTGCGCGAAAAGGGCAGATTAACAGCCTGGTGGCAAGCGTATGTGACCCGCATTCCGGGCAGCCTGAAAGTAAGCAAACCGCAGTACGTATTCAGCGCTGGCAGCCCGCATGGTGCGGAGAGATTTTTGCCAGGGTCGCTATCGCCTTCGGCGAGGAGTTTCACTGGTGGAAGCAAGCAACACCCGGTGTTCACCATTTCCTGTGTGCGGCAGACAGCGACGCTAAAGCGTGGATTGAAACGCTTGCCGCAGGGCGTGGCTGGCAGTTGCAAACCGCCTGCGGAGACGGTCAGTTTCACCATGTGCTCGCCTGGTATCACGGGGAGTTACAGCTGGCTTTTTATAGCGCAAATGGCTGGCAAGACATCAGTGCGGCAGCGGTGCTCAGCGCTTTTGAACAGGCCCCGACAACGGCATCGGAACGCCATCGCCTGCTGGCCGGAAAGGCACCCGACACACAACCTGATACGGGGGCCACGGTGTGTAGCTGCTTTGGCGTGGGAGAGAAAACGATCCTTGCTGCCATCGCCGGGGGATGCCGGTCGGTCGCCCAGTTGGGTGAAAAACTGCGCTGCGGCACAAACTGCGGATCCTGTATTCCTGAACTCAAAGCGTTGTTGAAGTAAAACCAGAGTAATCTGTGTTTACCAGTTTGGGCGTGAATTGCAGGGTTGAGATGTTATAATTTCCAGATGTTTAGAAAAGCCGTTCCATTTTTTACCCTGTCTTATGCACTCCTCAGCGCTGGAGGGGCTGCCAGTACCCGGCAGACCTTTATCGAACAAGCCGAAAATCCTTTTGACCAAACCACCGAACAATTACCGGACTTAGGCATGGCGCCGGAAAGCGATGCCACGGCGCGGGAAATCGCCGCCATGGCGAAGAAATTCGGTGAAGCGAGCATGGTGGATGATGGGCTGGATGCGGGCGATCAGGCGCGGATGTTCGCTTTTGCCCGGTTGCGCGATGTGTTAACCAGCAAAGTGACCAACGAAGCGGAATCGCTGTTATCGCCGTGGGGTAAAGCCAGTATCAATTTGCGGGTGGATGAACACGGTAACTGGAATGGCAGCAACGCCTCGCTGTTTAGCCCGTGGGAAGATAACAGCCGTTATTTGACCTGGAGCCAGGTGGGGTTTACCCAGCGCGATGATGGCACCATCGGCAACCTTGGGGCCGGGCAACGTTGGGTTGCCGGTGACTGGTTGCTGGGCTACAACGCGTTTTACGACAATCAGCTTTCCACCCATTCGCAGCGCGCAGGGTTTGGTGCCGAAGCGTGGGGCGAATATCTACGTCTTTCGACAAATTTCTATCAACCGCTAAAAAACTGGCAAGAAGGCGAAAGTGAAACGATGGAGCAGCGCCTGGCACGGGGTTACGACGTGACCGCACAGGCCTGGTTACCGTTTTACCGGCACATCAATACTAGCCTGAGCTTTGAGAAGTATTTTGGTAACAGCGTTGACCTGTTTGATAGCGGCACCGGTTATCGCAACCCGGTGGCGGTGACGATGGGGCTGAATTATACCCCCATCCCGTTATTGACGCTGACCGCCCAGCATAAGCAGGGGGAAAGTGGTGTCTCGCAGGATAACCTTGGCCTGAAAGTGAATTATCGTTTTGGTGTGCCGGTGAGTAAGCAGATTTCTGCGGCTGAGGTCGCCACCACCAGTTCGCTGCGCGGTAGCCGCTACGACAACGTGGAACGTAATTCGCTGCCGGTGATGGAATATCGTCAACGTAAAACGCTGGCGGTCTTTTTGGCGACACCACCCTGGGAATTACAGCCTGGTGAGACTGTGGCACTGAAGCTGCAAATCCGCGCCAGCCATGGTATCCGCAGCGTAATCTGGCAGGGTGACACCCAGGCGCTGAGTTTGACGCCACCTGCAGATAATCGTGACACCAGCGGCTGGAGCATGATTATGCCAGCATGGAGCGAGCAAGGGCCCAATGAGTTCCGTCTTTCGGTAGTTATCGAGGATGATAAAGGCCAGAAAGTGACCTCTAACTGGATTACGCTGCAGCTGGCGGAGCCGTTGATTGTCAACCCGGTTGGTGACCCCAGATATGAGTTGTTGCCCGAATAGTAGGTTATGTCGGATGGCGGTCATGTCGGATGACGGGATTTTGTAGGGTGGATAAGCGCAGCGTCATCCACCATTCTTTTCCATCATTCAAACCATCAGAAAATACGATCCTGATGCACCCACACCGCCGCTTCAACGCGGGATTTAAGCTTCATCTTCTTCAACAAATGCTTAACGTGAACCTTCACCGTACTTTCGGTAATGTCCAGACGGCGTGCGATCATCTTGTTCGGCAAGCCCTGGGCGATAAGTTTGAGAATGTCGCGCTCGCGCGGCGTAAGCAGATTCACATCACGGTCAGAGGTGGCGCGGTTGGCGCGCAAACTGGCAGCCAGCACTGGCGTTAACGCTTCACTCAGTACCATTTCCCCGGCGGCGGCTTGTTGCAAGGCTTTCAGCAAATCTTCCGGTTCCATGTCCTTCAACAAATAACCATCTGCGCCTCTTTTCAGCGCCGTCACCACATCTTCTTCATGGTTCGACACGCTAAACACCACGATGCGGCCAGAAAGCGGTTTTTCACGCAGGCAATCCAGCGTTTCCAGACCGTTCATACCCGGCATATTCAAATCCAGCAGAATCAGATCCGGGTCGAGTTCCTCCGCCAGTAGCACGCCTTGCGCACCATTGCCCGCTTCACCCACGACGGCTAACTCCGGCGCCATACTGATCAATTGTTTAACACCAGTGCGCAGCATCGGATGATCGTCGATGAGCAAAATGGTTGAGGCTTCAGGGTGACTCATGATTGGCTCCTGTGGCTATTTCGGGGATAAAACTGACGACGATCTGGGTACCGCCATTTGGGCGCGCCAGTACCTGGCAGTCACCTTTCAGACTCTGCGCGCGGTCACGCATAATGATCAGTCCGTAATGATTGCGCCGCTCGCCGTTGTCGGGGATACCACGACCGTTATCCCATATGGTTAAGGTCATTTGATTCTCGCGATGTATCACGCTTACCCCACACGCGGTGGCGCGGGCGTGTTTGAGGCAGTTATTCAACGCTTCACGGGTGATTTGCACCAGATGAATCGCCTGATGTGAGGGCACCAGACGCGGCGGTACTTGATAATCAAGAACCACCGGGAAACCCAGTTTTTCACTAAACTCGCGGCAACTCTCTTCAAGTGCCGGACGCAACCCAGGCTCGATTAACTGCAGGCGGAAAGTGGTCAGCAGTTCGCGCAACTGTCGCCATGAAGTATTCAGTTCGCTGCGCATCTGGCTGAGTAAGGTCTGCATCTCAGGCGGCAGCGTGGCCCCCTGCATTTGCAAACAGCTGACCTGCATCTTCAGGCAGGATAGCGATTGGGCGATGGAGTCGTGCAGTTCACGGGCAATGGCGGAACGCTCTTCCATCACCACCAGTTGCTGTTGGCGTTCATATTGCCTTTCCAGCGCGAGAGTGGCCGTCAGTTGTTCCATCAGGGTCAGCACTAATTGCTGCTGGTCGTGCGTCAGACTGCAGCCGATCGGTAATTGCGCCAGCACCAGGCCATATTGAATGTGGTTGTCGGTTAATCGCCACTTTTGCGGCGTGGATTCGCAAGGCTGCGGTGCCGGTTCGCGTGGGCAAAGATTGCAGCCGCTGGCTTCGCAACTGCTGTCTGGCTGGTAGGTGTATTCTTCGTAATTCTCTTCATCTTCATACTCATACACCCGCAATTCGAGATTCCGCAGCGGCGTCAAATGCTGTAGTTCGCTGAGTACCGGAGACAGGCGCTGGCACAGCGGAGCCTGCGAGTGCAGGCGGCGATTAGCCTGATAGAGAAACGATAACATCTGATTCTTTTGCTCAAGCCCGGCGGTTTTCTCGCGCACGCGCTGCTCAAGGCTGGCGTAACTTTCTGCCAGTTCCGCCGACATACTGTTTAAGGCGATGCCCAGCGTTGCCATCTCATTTCGCCCGCGCACCTGCACGCGATGGGTGAAGTCACGCTGGCCAATCGCCTGAGCCATAGTCAATAATTTTTGCCACGGGCGTAGCAGGCGTTTGCGTAACCAGATGACGGTGAAAATGATCAGCAAACCCATTAATGCGGCCATGCCCATTTGTAGCTGAATAATTCGCTGCAGGCGCAGTTCGGTGGTGTGATCAAAGGTGGTGACCAGTTGGTCTATGCGCCCGACGAAACCCGCGACATGCGGTTTGACCTGGTCGGCATTCTGGGCACGATGCAGTGCGGGTTCTAGCACCTCGCGCCAATAATGTTGCAGTGCAGCTAATTTGTCTTGTTGCCCATCCTGCTGTGCGGCTTGTGCTAAATCGTTGCTCCAGGTGGTTTTTTCCATCTCGTCGAGCAGGGCGCTGTCCTGTTCGGTGAGCGGAATGGCGGCTAGCAGACGATAGCTCTGCATGCGCATCGACCCGGCTTTGTTGATAGCGTGCGCGTTGCCCTGAATACCTTGTGCCAGCCAACTCGCCAGGCTCATTCCCGCAACACCGAGCAACGCCAACAACAGCACTATCAATGCCAGTTGGTTAAACAAGGTGAGAGGGGACAACAGGCGTTTTAGCATCGAAAGGTGAACTCCGGAGTCAGGATAGAGAGTGCGGGTATTCTCAGACATCCCCTGGAGTATACCCATACCCCTTAAGGATTACCCACTAATTGCCAGGGGTGGCATAGCGAGATAGCGGGTGACTAACACCTGCTTTCAGCCATGTGAAAAACCACACTATTTTCATTTTCAGTGCTTACCCATAAAGAATGACGGTGAGTTTTTGAACGTTGTTTAGATGGTTTATCCCTTGATTCACATCAATTTCTATTCCTGATTAGCCCCTAATGTGGCGGCAATTACTCTCACTTTTTTTGAGGTGTTTATGTCCCAGTCTCCCGATAGTAGCCAAAAAACGGGATCGCTTATTACCGAGTGGCGACCAGAAGAACCGGCGTTTTGGCAAAGCAGGGGTCACGGCATTGCCAGCCGCAATTTATGGATTTCCGTACCTTGTTTGTTGTTAGCATTCTGCGTGTGGATGCTGTTTAGTGCGGTGGCGGTAAACCTGAATAAGGTGGGTTTCAACTTCACTACTGACCAGCTGTTTATGCTGACTGCGCTGCCGTCAGTTTCCGGGGCTTTGTTGCGCGTGCCTTACTCCTTTATGGTGCCGGTATTCGGTGGCCGCCGCTGGACGGCGTTCAGTACCGGGATTTTGATCATTCCTTGCGTGTGGTTAGGTTTCGCGGTGCAAAACCCAGCAACGCCATTTAGCGTGTTCATCATCATCGCGCTGCTTTGCGGTTTTGCGGGGGCAAACTTTGCCTCCAGCATGGCGAATATCAGCTTCTTCTTCCCGAAAGCAAAACAGGGTGGTGCACTGGGTATTAACGGCGGTCTGGGGAACCTGGGCGTGAGCGTGATGCAGCTTGTTGCGCCGCTGGTGATTTCGCTGTCGATGTTTGCAGTATTCGGTGGAACTGGCGTTGAGCAAGCGGATGGCACCATGCTGTTCCTCGAAAACGCCGCCTGGGTGTGGGTGCCATTGCTGGCGATTTTCACTCTCGCCGCGTGGTTTGGTATGCACGACCTCGCCACCTCGAAAGCCTCGTTGAAAGAACAGTTGCCGGTGCTTAAACGCGCGCACTTGTGGATCATGGGCGTACTCTATCTGGCGACTTTCGGTTCGTTTATCGGTTTTTCTGCCGGTTTTGCGATGCTGGCAAAAACCCAGTTCCCGGATGTCAACATTCTGCACTTCGCCTTCTTTGGCCCGCTGTTCGGTGCGCTGGCGCGTTCTGCGGGTGGCGCAATTTCCGACCGTTTTGGTGGCACCAAAGTGTCGCTGATTAACTTTGTATTTATGGCGATTTTCAGTGCGTTGCTGTTTACCACGCTGCCACACAATGGTGTCGGCGGTAACTTTATCGCCTTCTTCGGGGTATTCCTGATGTTGTTCCTGACGGCGGGTTTGGGGAGCGGTTCCACCTTCCAGATGATCTCCGTTATCTTCCGTAAGTTGACCATGGATCGTGTGAAAGCGCAGGGCGGCACTGAAGAAAGAGCGTTGCGCGAAGCGGCAACCGATACGGCGGCGGCACTGGGCTTTATCTCGGCGATTGGTGCTGTTGGCGGCTTCTTTATCCCGAAAGCATTTGGTACATCCCTTGCTCTAACCGGTTCTCCGGCGGGGGCAATGAAAGTTTTCCTGGTGTTCTACATTGTTTGTGTGGTGATTACCTGGGCCGTTTATGGCCGCAAATCATCGCGTAAATAGTCCATTTTTAACCATTTGGTTATCCCTTGCGCGGCTTCGGTCGCGCTTTTTTTTGCCTGAAATACCCCCCTGATCCTGCCTTATTCTGAGAGAAACCTCACATTTAGAATAACTACTACCCCTGGTACCATTGTCACTTTCGCAGGCAAAGAGTACCTTTGCCGTAAATCTGGTTTAAACCAAATGGGTTAAAGCATGAAAAGCCGTTCCACAGTAGAAGCCGCAAAAGAGATGCTCAACGACTGGCTGAGCAAAGGTGTGGTACAGCCGGGCAGTAAATTACCTTCTGAACGTGAACTGGAAGAGTTACTGGGCATCAAGCGCATGACACTGCGGCAGGCGCTGTTGTTTCTCGAAGGGGAAGAAAAGATCTTCCGTAAAGATCGTCGCGGCTGGTTCGTTGCCTTACCGTGTTTCAAATACACCCCGAACACGTCCACCAGTTTTAAGCAGGCCGCACTTGAACAGGGCCGTTTGCCATCCTGGGGATTCCTGGAGAAAGAGCGTGTTTATAGTGCTGAGCCGGAAATTTTGGCGTTGTTGAACGTCAAAGAGGGTGATGAAATCTACCAGATTTGTGGATGGGGAGCTCTTGATAATCATAAAGTTTTCTATCATGAAACCTTTATCAATGCGCAGTTTGCACCCGGTTTTATCGACAAATTAGGCGACCGTTCATTTGTTGATGTGTGGCAAGAAGCCTTCGGCAAAAGCTCGCACACGCAGCACTTAGCGTTTAAACCAACACGGCTTTCGGCGGGCGCCTGCAAAGGTATGGGCGGCACGCCCGGTACACCGGCTATCCGTGTTGAAAAATACCGTGCCGACGAAGCCGGGCACGTTATTCAGGTTGATATTGAATATTGGCGTTTTGAATCTGTAGAGTTTTATATCGATTTATAGGAGTTACCATGGATAGCATCCAAGCTACAAAAATTGTCGAGCGCGCCGCAAATCTGCCGCTTTATCTGCATGCCTATGCGTTTCATTTAAACATGCGTATGGAGAAGATCCTGCCGGAAGATTTGCTGGATATTGCCAGCCAACAGCAACTGAAAGGGGTGAAGATTCATGTTGTTGATGGTGAAAGCCAGTCGCTAAGGCATGCCAGCGGTGAGCGGCTCGAGCGTTTTGCGGCGAAAGCGCGCCAGCTAGGGCTGGATGTGCATATCGAAACCAGTGCATCGGATGCGCGGACGATTGATGAAGCGGTCAATATTGCGCTGAAATCGGGTGCCACGTCAGTGCGGTTTTACCCTCGCTATGAAGGTTCGTTGTCTGAGGTAATGGACATTATTGCGAAGGATATTCAGTACATTAAAGCGCAATACCAACACTGCGGCCTGACCTTTACCCTTGAGCAACACGAAGATCTGCAAAGTCACGAATTGGTGCAACTGGTGCAACAGGCCGACTTCCCGCAGCTTTCCCTGCTGTTTGATTTTGCCAACATGATTAATGCCAATGAAGAGCCACTTGAAGCGTTGGCGGTGATGGGAAAAGAAACCACCCAGGTACATATCAAAGATGCGCTGATTAATCACGAAGGTACCGGACGCGGACATACCGCATGTATTTCCGGGCAAGGCGAATTGCCGTTTAAAGAGTTGCTGCTGCAATTAATCTGTTTGGGTGAGGATAAACCCCAGGTCACGGCATTCGGTCTGGAAGAAGAAGTGGATTATTACGCGCCCGCATTTCGTTTTACCGATGAAGACAGCAACCCATGGATCCCATTACGTGAGATGAGTGAAACTCCTTTACCCACATCGGGGCTGGCTGAAAGGCTGAATAAAGAAATTGATGATGCAATGAATCAAATAAGTCATGTCCGCAATATTGTTGCTGACTTGAATAAAGATGCGCTAGCTGTTTTAAATAAATAATTAGAATCATTTAAAGCCAAGTTTCTCACATTGTGTGAGATGGCTATATTCTCAAAAATAATAAATACCGCTAATTCAGGGTGGGGTGTCTTATGCTAACTAAAAAAAGATGGACTATATTTAGTCTTTTGGTTCTGTGCGGTGGAACAATATATAAATTGCCTTCATTGAAAGATGCATTTTATGTTCCTATGCAGGAGTATTTTCATCTCACCAACGGTGAAATTGGTAACGCGATGTCGGTCAACTCGATTGTCACGACGATTGGTTTCTTCCTGTCTATTTATTTTTCTGACCGTCTGCCACGCCGGTTTACCATGTCGTTTTCACTGATCGCCACCGGTCTGTTAGGTATTTACTTATCCACCATGCCGGGCTATTGGGGGATACTGTTTGTTTGGGCGCTGTTTGGTGTGACCTGCGACATGCTCAACTGGCCGGTGCTACTAAAGTCCGTCAGTTTACTCGGTGACAACACCCAGCAAGGGCGCTTGTTTGGCTTCTTCGAAACCGGACGTGGCATTGTTGATACTATTATTGCCTTCAGTGCACTGGCAGTGTTTACCTGGTTCGGTAGCGACTACTTTGGTTTTAGAGCGGCTATTATATTCTATTCCGCTATCGCGATTGTCGTCGGCGTGGTCATTATGTTTGTGCTGAAAGAAAGCCCGGAAGAACAAGTGGTGAAGCAAGAATGTTCTGAGGAAAAAGCAGATAAACCAGGTATGGGTAGCGTATTAAAAAATAAGACCGTTTGGTTAATTGCTTTCAGCGTATTCTTTGTGTATGCGGTGTATTGCGGCCTGACTTTCTTTATTCCATTCTTAAGAAATATCTACGCATTACCGATTGCCCTGGTGGGTGCTTACGGGATTATTAACCAATATTGCCTGAAAATGGTCGGTGGCCCAATTGGCGGTTTAATTGCCGATAAAGTTTTAAAATCACCAAGCAAGTATCTGTTCTATACCTTTATTGTTAGTGCCATTGCATTAGTCGGCCTGATTTTATTACCACATGAACATATGCCTGTTTATTTGGGTATGGCTTGTACATTGCTGTTTGGCGCAGTGATCTTTACCCAACGTGCCGTGTTCTTTGCCCCTATCGGCGAGGCGGGCATCAGTGAAAAGAACACCGGTGCGGCGATGGCGCTGGGCAGCTTTATTGGTTATGCCCCAGCGATGTTCTGCTACAGCCTGTATGGTTATATTCTGGACCACAACGCTGGGCTTATCGGCTACCAGATTGTGTTTGGTTTGATGGCGGTATTCGCTTGCGCAGGGATTATCGTTTCTGGCCTGCTGATGAGAAACATCCGTGCGACTCGCCAGTCTGAACTTGTCGAATCTGTCTGATGAATATTTGGGGCTTGCCTTGCTGCAAGCCCCAGTGATTACCCCTTAATACCCAGCCTCTCAATTTTCAACTCCTTTTTAGCCGTAAATACCGATAAATAATCTTTTTTATTAATGACTTACTTTCTGTTTGGCGCTTGCCACTTTGGTGGTATATCGGCTGTTCTTGCCTGGAAACTGCTCAACCCCAGTTGATCCTCATCAATTCTCCCCACCTATGCGCGGGTTACCGTGCCAGCAGTCTTAGCAATGTCGACCTTACCAGAAGAGCCTCCAGGCTCCACATCAGGAGAACCCCGATGAGCAAATTTCTTGACCGGTTTCGTTACTTCAAACAGAAGGGCGAAACTTTTGCCGATGGACATGGCCAACTGCTCGATACCAACCGTGATTGGGAAGAAGGTTATCGCCAGCGTTGGCAGCACGACAAAGTGGTTCGCTCCACTCACGGTGTAAACTGCACAGGCTCCTGTAGCTGGAAGATCTACGTCAAAAGCGGCCTGGTGACCTGGGAAACTCAGCAAACCGACTACCCGCGTACCCGCCCTGATATGCCAAACCATGAGCCACGCGGCTGCCCACGCGGTGCAAGCTACTCCTGGTATCTCTACAGCGCCAACCGCCTGAAATATCCTTTGATGCGCAAGCGCCTGATCAAACTGTGGCGTGAAGCCAAAACCCTTCATGCTGACCCGGTCGACGCCTGGGCTTCCATCATCAACGACGCGGAAAAAGCCAAAAGCTATAAACAAGCCCGTGGTCGCGGTGGTTTTGTGCGCTCTAGCTGGCAGGAGGTGAATGAGCTGATTGCTGCCGCCAACGTCTTTACTGCCAAAACCTTCGGCCCTGACCGTATCGCGGGTTTCTCACCGATTCCAGCGATGTCGATGGTTTCGTACGCTTCTGGCGCGCGCTATCTTTCACTGATTGGCGGCACCTGTCTGAGCTTCTACGACTGGTACTGCGATTTGCCACCGGCTTCGCCAATGACCTGGGGCGAGCAAACGGACGTGCCGGAATCGGCCGACTGGTACAACTCCAGCTACATTATCGCCTGGGGTTCTAACGTCCCGCAGACGCGTACACCTGATGCCCACTTCTTTACCGAAGTGCGTTACAAAGGCACCAAAACTGTGGCGGTGACGCCGGATTACGCCGAAATCGCCAAACTGTGCGACCAGTGGCTGGCACCAAAACAAGGCACTGATGCCGCGATGGCACTGGCAATGGGCCACGTGATGCTGCGTGAGTTCCACCTCGATAACCCGAGCCAGTATTTCACCGATTACGTGCGCCGCTATACCGACATGCCAATGCTGGTGATGCTCGAGGAGCGTGACGGCTTCTACGCAGCAGGCCGTATGCTGCGCGCATCTGACCTGGTGGATGGCCTCGGCCAGGAAAATAACCCGCAGTGGAAAACCGTGGCCATCGATAGCCAGAACGGCGAACTGCTGGCACCGAATGGTTCGATTGGTTACCGCTGGGGCGAGAAGGGCAAGTGGAACCTTGAGCAGCGCGATGGCACCAGCGGTGAAGAAGCTGAACTGCGCCTGAGCCTGTTGGGTAGCCACGACGAAGTGGCGGATGTCGGTTTCCCATACTTTGGTGGTGAAAGCACCGAACACTTCAGCAACGTGAAGCTCGATAACGTACTGATGCACAAACTGCCGGTTAAACGACTTCAACTGGCTGATGGTTCAAGCGCGTTAGTGACCACCGTTTATGACCTGACGCTGGCCAACTATGGCCTCGATCGTGGTCTGGACGACTCGAATTGCGCAGCAAGCTATGACGATGTTAAAGCGTATACCCCAGCGTGGGCTGAGCAAATCACCGGCGTTTCTCGCCAGAACATTATCCGCATCGCACGTGAGTTTGCTGACAACGCAGATAAAACCCATGGCCGCTCGATGATTATCGTCGGTGCCGGGATGAACCACTGGTTCCACATGGACATGAACTACCGTGGCCTGATCAACATGCTGATCTTCTGCGGTTGCGTCGGCCAAAGCGGTGGCGGCTGGGCACACTACGTTGGCCAGGAAAAACTGCGCCCACAAACCGGCTGGACTCCGCTGGCGTTCGCCCTCGACTGGCAGCGCCCACCGCGCCATATGAACAGCACGTCATTCTTCTACAACCATTCCAGCCAGTGGCGCTATGAATCGTTGACCGCAGAAGAACTGCTCTCTCCGCTGGCAGATAAATCCCGTTATAGCGGCCATTTGATTGACTTCAACGTGCGTGCTGAACGCATGGGCTGGTTGCCGTCAGCACCTCAGCTCAACACTAACCCGCTGCATATTGCACAGCAGGCGAAAGCGGCAGGCATGAGCCCGGCGGATTACACCGTTCAGCAGCTGAAAAGTGGCGATATTCGTTTTGCCGCCGAGCAACCGGATGCCGGCAATAACCATCCGCGCAACTTGTTCGTCTGGCGTTCAAACCTGCTGGGTTCTTCCGGTAAGGGCCACGAGTACATGCTCAAATACCTGCTGGGTACCGAAAACGGTATTCAGGGCAAAGACCTCGGTAAAGAAGGCGGCGTGATGCCGGAAGAAGTCGAGTGGGTGGATAACGGCCTCGATGGAAAACTGGATCTGGTTGTAACGCTGGACTTCCGTTTGTCGAGCACCTGTTTGTATTCCGATATCGTGCTGCCAACGGCCACCTGGTATGAGAAAGACGATATGAATACTTCGGATATGCATCCGTTTATTCACCCGCTTTCTGCAGCCGTTGACCCAGCCTGGGATTCAAAAAGCGACTGGGAAATCTATAAAGCCATCGCTAAGAAATTCTCTGAAGTGTGTGTCGGCCATTTGGGCAAAGAAACCGACGTGGTAACGCTGCCAATTCAGCATGATTCCGCAGCAGAACTGGCGCAGCCGTTTGGCGTGATGGACTGGAAAAAAGGTGAATGCGACCTGATTCCAGGTAAAACCGCACCGCATCTGGTGACGGTTGAACGCGATTACCCGGCGACCTACGAGCGTTTCACCTCGGTTGGTCCGTTGATGGAAACCATCGGCAACGGCGGGAAAGGTATCGCGTGGAACACGCAGTCTGAAATGGATCTGCTGCGTAAGCTCAATTACACCAAAACGGAAGGCCCGGCAAAAGGCCAGCCGATGATCAACACGGCTATCGACGCCGCAGAAATGATCCTCACCCTGGCACCCGAAACCAACGGCCAGGTAGCCGTGAAAGCCTGGGCGGCGCTCAGTGAATTTACCGGTCGTGACCATACGCATCTGGCGCTCAATAAAGAAGATGAAAAGATTCGCTTCCGCGATATTCAGGCACAGCCGCGCAAAATTATCTCCAGCCCAACCTGGTCGGGCCTGGAAGATGAACACGTTTCTTACAGCGCTGGTTACACCAACGTTCACGAGCTGATTCCATGGCGCACCCTGTCTGGCCGCCAGCAGCTGTATCAGGATCACCAGTGGATGCGTGATTTTGGCGAAAGCCTGCTGGTGTACCGTCCGCCGATTGATACCCGCTCCGTCAAAGGCGTGATGGGTAAAAAATCCAACGGTAATCCGGAGAAAGCGCTGAACTTCCTGACGCCGCACCAGAAATGGGGCATTCACTCAACTTATAGCGACAACTTGCTGATGCTGACGCTGTCACGCGGCGGGCCGATTGTCTGGATGAGTGAAATCGACGCCAAAGATTTGGGCATCGAAGATAACGACTGGATTGAAGTGTTCAACAAAAACGGTGCGCTGACGGCGCGTGCAGTGGTCAGCCAGCGTGTGCCTGAAGGCATGACCATGATGTATCACGCGCAGGAACGCATTGTGAACTTGCCTGGTTCTGAAATTACCGGCCAGCGTGGCGGGATTCATAACTCGGTCACCCGTATTAGCCCGAAACCGACGCACATGATTGGCGGTTACGCGCAACTGGCTTACGGCTTTAACTACTACGGCACCGTCGGTTCCAATCGTGATGAGTTCGTGGTGGTGCGCAAGATGAAAGACATTAACTGGTTAGACGGTGAAGGCAACGACCAGAAACAGGAGAGCGTAAAATGAAAATTCGTTCACAAGTCGGCATGGTGCTGAATCTTGATAAGTGCATCGGCTGTCACACCTGTTCTGTGACCTGCAAAAACGTCTGGACCAGCCGCGAAGGGATGGAGTACGCGTGGTTTAACAACGTCGAAACCAAACCGGGGATTGGCTACCCGAACGACTGGGAAAACCAGGAAAAATGGAAGGGCGGTTGGATCCGTAAAATCAACGGCAAACTGCAACCACGCATGGGTAACCGCGCCATGTTGCTGGGTAAAATCTTTGCTAACCCGCATCTGCCGGGCATCGACGATTATTACGAGCCGTTTGATTACGACTATCAGCATCTGCATAACGCACCGGAAGGCAAGCACCAGCCGATTGCGCGCCCGCGCTCGCTGATTACCGGCCAGCGGATGAATAAAATCGAAGCGGGCCCGAACTGGGAAGAGATCCTCGGTGGCGAATTTGAAAAACGCGCCAAAGATCAGAACTTCCAGAACATGCAGAAGGCGATGTACGGCCAGTTCGAAAACACCTTCATGATGTATTTGCCGCGCTTGTGCGAACACTGCCTGAATCCAGCCTGTGTCGCGACTTGCCCAAGCGGGGCGATTTATAAGCGTGAAGAAGACGGCATTGTGCTGATTGACCAGGACAAATGCCGCGGCTGGCGGATGTGTATCACCGGTTGCCCGTACAAAAAGATCTACTTCAACTGGAAAACCGGCAAATCAGAGAAGTGCATTTTCTGTTATCCGCGTATTGAAGCGGGGATGCCGACAGTCTGTTCGGAAACCTGTGTGGGACGTATTCGTTACCTCGGCGTGGTGTTGTATGACGCCGATGCCATTGAACAGGCCGCCAGTACCGAGAACGAAAAAGATCTCTACGAGCGCCAGTTGAGTATTTTCCTCAACCCGAACGACCCGGCGGTTATCGAACAGGCGCTGAAAGATGGCGTGCCGCAGAGTGTGATTGATGCCGCGCAGCAGTCGCCAGTGTACAAAATGGCGATCGACTGGAAGCTGGCGCTGCCGCTGCATCCGGAATATCGCACGCTGCCGATGGTTTGGTATGTGCCGCCGTTGTCGCCAATTCAGTCTGCGGCTGACGCGGGTGAACTGCCGCATACCGGCATTCTGCCTGACGTTGAAAGCCTGCGTATTCCTGTTGAATACTTGGCGAACTTGCTGACGGCGGGCGACACCGCGCCGGTGCTGCGTGCGCTGAAACGCATGATGGCGATGCGCCATTACAAACGTGCTGAAACGGTCGAAGGCGTTATCGATACCCGTGCACTGGAAGAAGTTGGGCTGACGCAAGCGCAGGCGCAGGAAATGTATCGCTACCTGGCGATTGCTAACTACGAAGATCGTTTCGTGGTGCCATCAAGCCACCGCGAGCTGGCGGCGGATGCGTTCCCTGAAAGCAAAGGCTGCGGCTTCAGTTTTGGCGACGGTTGCCACGGTTCTGATAGCAAATTCAACCTGTTCAACAGCAAACGTATCGACGCGATTGATGTGTCGAGCAAAACGGAGCCAAAACCATGATTGAGCTGCTGATCATTTCCCGTTTGCTTGAGTACCCGGATGATGCTCTTTGGCAGCATCAACAAGAGCTACGCGATGCTTTAGCCGAGGGCGAGGCGCTTAATTTGCAACAGGCTGCTCAACTCAACGGCTTTATTACGACGCTGTGCAGCCGTGATTTGCTGGATGCGCAGGCCAGTTACAGCCAGCTGTTTGACCGTGGGCGCGCCACTTCATTGCTGTTGTTTGAACATGTTCACGGCGAATCTCGTGACCGTGGCCAGGCGATGGTCAACCTGATGAACCAGTATCAGCAGGCGGGTATGGAAATTGACAGCCGTGAGCTGCCGGACCATCTGCCGCTGTATCTGGAATATCTGTCGCAGCGGGAAGAAAGCGAGGCGCGTGGCGGTTTGCAGGATGTGGCGCCGATTCTGGCTCTGCTGGCAGCACGCCTGAAACAGCGTGAAAGCGATTATGCGGCGCTGTTTGATGTGCTGTTGGCTATCTCGCAAAGCGATGTGGCGGTGGAAAGCGTTAGCCAGCAAATCGTTGATGAAGCACGTGATGATACGCCGCAAGCACTGGACGCCGTCTGGGAAGAAGAACAGGTGAAATTTGTGGCTGACGCAGGGTGCGGCGAGTCTGAAATCAGCAGCCATCAGCGTCGTTTTGCCGGGGCTGTCGCTCCGCAGTATCTGAATATCGGAGGACAGTAATCATGCAATTTCTCAATGTGTTCTTCTACGACATCTATCCGTACATTTGCGGCACGGTATTCCTGCTCGGCAGTTGGTTGCGTTACGACTACGGCCAGTACACCTGGAAAGCCGGTTCCAGTCAGATGCTGGATCGCAAAGGGATGAACCTGGCGTCCAACCTGTTCCATATCGGGATTCTGGGGATTTTCGCTGGTCACTTACTGGGGATGTTAACGCCGCACTGGATGTATGAGTCTTTCCTGCCTATCGATGTGAAGCAGAAAATGGCGATGATTGCCGGTGGTGCATGTGGCGTGATGACGCTGGTGGGTGGTTTGTTGCTGCTTAAACGTCGTCTGTTTAACCCGCGGATTCGTGCGACATCAACGACGGCGGATATACTGATCCTTAGCCTATTGATGATTCAGTGCGCACTGGGCTTGTTGACCATTCCATTCTCTGCCCAACATATGGATGGCAGCGAGATGATGAAACTGGTCGGCTGGGCGCAGGCAGTGGTGACGTTCCAGGGCGGTGCATCTGAGCACCTTGATGGCGTGGCGTTTATCTTCCGCGTGCATTTGGTATTGGGTATGACGCTGTTCCTGTTATTCCCATTCACCCGTCTGGTGCATGTATGGAGCGCGCCGGTGGAGTATTTGACGCGTAAGTATCAGGTGGTTCGCGCTCGTCGCTAAGTTTTGTTGTTTAATTTGAAGATACCTGGCTTAGGCCGGGTATTTTTTTGTGCTTTTGTTGGCGTGGCTGTGTCGGATGACGCTGCGCTTATCCGACCTACGGTTCGGTTTTGGTTTTGGTTTTGTAGTGGCTGTGTCGGATGACGTTGCGCTTATCCGACCTACGGTTCGGTTTTGATTTTGGTTTTGAATTTTGGTTTTGAATTTTGGTTTTGTAGGTTGGATAAGCGAAGCGTCATCCAACAAGAAGTGCTGAGTATGTTGCGATTTGGATAATTTAGGAAGGTACTAAAGAGATGGTGGCGGGGGAAGGATGACTCGACGCTTTGCGTCTCACCCTTCGGGTCGTTGCCTGCGGCAACGCTTTCTCGCTTTGCTCGAATCGAACCTTAGTCGAAGCTTCTCATCCTTCCCCAACGGGAATATGAAAATTTGTGCGATTTGGATAAGTTCGGGAGTTATTACTAAGAGATGGTGGCGGGGGAAGGATTCGAACCTTCGAAGTCGATGACGGCAGATTTACAGTCTGCTCCCTTTGGCCGCTCGGGAACCCCGCCAGGGGTGTTTGCTATTACAGGCCGTGCTTTTGAAGCTTGATGATGGTGGCGGGGGAAGGATTCGAACCTTCGAAGTCGATGACGGCAGATTTACAGTCTGCTCCCTTTGGCCGCTCGGGAACCCCGCCAGGGGTATTACATTTTGTTGGCTTTCTTGCTCGCGTCCTTTGTCTGGAAGCGGGGCGCATCATATCAAATGAAGCGCCGCTGTAAAGCATTCACTGTAAGAAAATGAATCGTTTGCCGTTTTTTTACACGTAACGTTGTAAAGCTAAACAATTCATACGCCAACAGCTAGAGAATGATGGTGCGATTGCCATAAACAAACACGCGTTGCGCCAGTACCTGGTATAACGCGCGGCTTAAAACGTTTTTCTCAACATCACGCCCGGCGCGCATCATATCTTCTGCGGTGTAGGTGTGATCGACGTGAATTACATCCTGCATGATGATTGGGCCTTCATCCAGATTGTCATTCACATAGTGCGCGGTGGCACCGATGATCTTCACGCCACGTTCGTATGCCTGGTGATAAGGACGAGCGCCGATAAACGCTGGCAGGAACGAATGGTGGATATTGATAATCTGGTTCGGGAAGCGTGAAACAAATTCTGGCGTCAATACGCGCATATATTTTGCGAGTACCACGTAATCCGGTTTGTGCGCTTCAATGGCATCTGCCATCTGCTTATCGTGATCTTCACGAGTCAGCCCTTCATGGCTCACCAACTCAAACGGAATATCAAAACGTTCTACCAGAGTGCGCAGCGTTTCGTGATTGCCGATAACCGCGGCAATTTCGACATCCAGGCCACCGTAGTTGGCTTTCATTAATAGATCGCCCAGGCAGTGCGCTTCTTTGGTCACCAGAATGACAACGCGGCGACGGCCAGCAGGCGTTAACTCACGCACCGAACCTTCAGGCAATGCGCTATCTAAATCGGCCAACAGAGTGTTGTCGTTGAAAATACCTTCAAGCTCGGTACGCATAAAGAAGCGACCGGTGCGATGGTCAACAAACTCATTGTTCTGAACAATGTTCAGCTCGTGTTTGTAACAAATATTGGTGATCTTGGCGATTAACCCTTTTGCGTCAGGGCAGATGGTGCGTAGTACTTTTCGTTGTAATGCTTGCATCGCTTGGTAAGTCCTGTTGTGCGTGTATTTGCTTCAATGTCTGCCACGGCTCGTTATCGGCCACAGCACTTTTTAAATTTTTTCCCGGAGCCGCAAGGGCAGGGGTCATTACGGCCAAACTGTGGGCGCATCCCATCAGCATAGTACCACTGACCGTTTTCCTTTAAGAAACGCGAACGTTCGATGATGGCACTTTCTACGCCTTGCTCTTCAAAACGCGCCACGAAAGCGACGAAACCTTCGTTCTCATCACGTCCGTCAGCGGTTTCATACACCGTCAAACCCAGCCAATGTGTCGTTGCAAAACTACCCGAAATATCGCTTTTCAGTGTCGGGCTGCGTGTCTGCGGATACCAGCTTGTTACCAAATAATCTGCTTCCTGCATCACATAGGCGGTATAACGTGAGCGCATAAGCTGTGACGGGGTTGGCGCATACCGGTCTGCGCGTAGGTAAGGCTGGCAACATAAGCTATACTCCAGACCGCTACCACATGGGCAAAGTTGCGACACAGCATCTCCTTGGTTACAAAAAAAGAGTCGGCGTAAATACGCGGGGTTGATATGTTAACTGAGCAGTGGCGACTTCGTCACGGATGATATACCGGGGAACAAAGACCGAGGCGGAATGAGACAGGTAAAGATCGGCCTGGCGTTAGGGTCGGGAGCAGCAAAAGGATGGGCGCATATTGGTGTCATTAATGCGTTAAAACGTGCAGGCATTCAGATTGATATCGTTGCAGGTTGCTCCGTAGGGGCACTGGTCGGTGCCGCTTATGCCAGTAATCGCTTGCCTATGATGGAACGCTGGGTGCGCTCGTTCGGCTATTGGGATGTTCTGCGACTGATGGATCTTTCCTGGCGCCGTGGCGGTTTGTTGCGTGGCGAAAGAGTGTTCAATAACATTCGCAAGATAATCACCGAAGAAAATATTGAAGACTGCGCGCTGCGCTTCGGTTCCGTTGCCACCAATTTAAGTACTGGCCGCGAGCTATGGTTCACGGATGGTGATCTGCATCAGGCGGTTCGTGCGTCTTGTAGCATGCCAGGGTTGTTGTCGCCTGTTGGATACAACGGTTATTGGTTGGTGGATGGTGCGGTGGTCAACCCTGTGCCAGTGTCGCTAACCCGAGCGTTAGGGGCCGATATCGTTATCGCAGTCGATCTACAGCACGACGCGCATCTGATGCAGCAAGATTTACTTTCCGTCAATATGACGACGCCCTTGGCAGACAACCAGGTGCAACCTGATAGCTGGCGTGGGCGGTTGCGTGAGCAACTGGGTAAAATCACCACCCGACGAGCCAGTACTACGCCAACGGCGATGGAAATCATGACCACTTCCATTCAAGTGTTGGAAAACCGCCTGAAACGCAACCGTATGGCGGGCGACCCACCAGATATTTTGCTGCAACCTTTCTGCCCGCAGATTTCAACTCTGGATTTCCACCGTGCCGCTGAGGCGATCAGTGCCGGGAGCCTGGCGGTTGAAAAAAAGATAGATGAGTTGCTGCCACTGGTTCGTACCCATGAATGAATTTTCTGATTTACATGACTTCTGGCAATTCTGACAGGCGACCAAGGCCATACCATGCCACTATTTAATTATTGCCAGTCAGGGGAGCGCACATGACACAGCCACTCGATGGAAAGCTCATCCTCATTGTTGAGGATGAGCCCGTTTTCCGCTCTTTGCTGGATAATTACCTTACCTCTTTAGGGGCGATAATTACGGTTGCCACAGATGGCATTGATGCGCTGGAGAAAATGAGCCATTTAGCCCCTGATTTGTTGATTTGCGATCTGGCTATGCCGCGCATGAACGGGCTAAAACTGGTAGAGCATTTGCGTAATGAAGGGATTCAAACGCCGATACTGGTCATTTCGGCCACCGAAAATATGTCAGATATCGCCAAAGCATTACGCTTTGGTGTGCAGGATGTCTTGCTCAAACCGATTAAAGATCTCAACCGCCTGCGTGAAACGGTGTTCGCCTGCCTCTATCCCAACATGTTCAATTCTCGTGTCGAAGAAGAAGAGCGATTATTTAAAGACTGGGACGCGCTGGTTAGCGACCCGCAGGCAGCATCCAAATTATTGCAAGAGTTGCAACCTCCCGTGCAACAAGTGATGTCGCACTGCCGCATCAATTACCGTCAACTGATCACCCTTAATCAGCCTGGGCTTGTGCTGGATATCGCGCCGCTTTCAGAAAACGATCTGGCATTTTATTGTCTTGATGTGACCCGCGCCGGGGATAACGGTGTGTTAGCCGCGTTGTTATTACGCGCGTTATTTAATGGCTTACTGCAAGAGCATCTTTCCCAGCAACGCCAGCGCTTACCAGAGTTAGGGAATTTACTTAAACAAGTGAACCAGTTATTACGCCAGGCGAATTTGACCGGCCAATTCCCGTTGATGGTGGGCTATTATCATAGCGAGCTCAAGAATCTGATTTTGGTCTCGGCGGGGCTGAATGCCACCTTAAATACCGGCGAGCATCAAATCCAGGTCAGCAACGGTGTGCCGTTAGGAACCCTGGGCAATACTTACCTCAACCAAATCAGCCAGCGCTGCGAATCCTGGCAGTGCCAGGTTTGGGGTACGGGCGGGCGATTACGCCTGATGTTGTCTGCGGAATGAGCATCTGGACGACTGAAAACATTTAGTTTTTCTCCCCTGACAGCGTGGGTGTTAATATCGCAATTAACTCATTCGTATTTATCTTAAATTACCAACGCATCGGGTAAACAGCCGTAGATTTCATTTTTAAGCTGATATACTCGAGGCGTTTTTTAATTGACTTGCAAGTGAAAACTTGAACAGTCCAGGAGATTTTTCAATGGCTGCCCTTAATTCAAAAGTAAGAAAAGCAGTAATCCCTGTCGCGGGATTAGGCACGCGTATGTTACCGGCTACTAAGGCTATTCCTAAAGAGATGTTGCCTTTGGTTGATAAACCTTTAATTCAGTATGTGGTCAACGAATGTATCGCCGCAGGTATTACTGAAATTGTTCTGGTGACTCACTCTTCGAAAAACTCCATCGAAAACCATTTCGATACCAGTTTCGAACTGGAAGCGATGCTGGAAAAACGCGTTAAGCGCCAGTTGTTGGAAGAAGTTCAGGCTATCTGCCCTCCACATGTCACGATTATGCAGGTTCGACAGGGTCTGGCAAAAGGCCTTGGTCACGCCGTGTTGTGTGCTCACCCGGTTGTGGGTGATGAGCCAGTTGCGGTAATCCTGCCTGATGTGATCCTTGATGAGTTCGAATCTGATCTTTCCCAGGATAACCTGGCTGAAATGATCAAACGTTTTGATGCTACAGGCCACAGCCAAATCATGGTTGAGCCCGTAGAAGATGTGACGGCTTATGGTGTTGTTGACTGCAAAGGCGTTGAATTGAACGCAGGCGATAGCGTGCCAATGGTGGGTATCGTTGAGAAGCCGAAAGCAAATGTTGCGCCATCCAATCTTGCTGTAGTGGGGCGTTATGTCCTGACGGCAGATATCTGGCCGCTGCTGTCCAAAACGCCTCCGGGTGCTGGCGATGAAATTCAGCTGACTGACTCCATCGCTATGTTGATGGAAAAACAGACTGTTGAAGCCTACCACATGAAAGGCGTTAGCCATGACTGCGGTAATAAACTCGGCTACATGCAGGCGTTTGTGGAATACGGTATCCGTCATAGTTCTCTGGGGCCAGATTTTAAAGCCTGGTTAGAAGAGATTGTTGGCGCGAAAAAGTAATTCATTTCAACGCAGGATAGAAAGATGAAAGTTACTGTATTTGGTATCGGCTATGTTGGACTTGTGCAGGCTGCGGTGCTTGCAGAAGTCGGTCACGAAGTGATGTGCATAGATGTCGATGCGAAGAAAGTTGAAAATCTGAAAAACGGCGTGATCCCGATTTTTGAACCTGGCTTAACGCCACTGGTTAAGAAAAACTATGAAGAAGGCCGTTTGCAGTTCAGCACCGATGCTGAAATGGGTGTTCATCATGGTGAAATGCAATTTATTGCTGTTGGCACGCCGCCTGATGAAGACGGCTCTGCTGACCTGAAATATGTCACTGCTGTGGCGCGTACCATCGCGCAGCACATGACTTCCCATAAAGTTGTGCTCGATAAGTCTACCGTTCCAGTCGGAACCGCAGACAGAGTGCGCAGCGTAATGGAAGAAACGCTGAAAGCGCGTGGCGTAGAAATTCCATTCGATGTAGTTTCTAACCCTGAATTCCTGAAGGAAGGTGCCGCAGTTTCTGACTGTATGCGCCCTGAGCGTATTGTTATCGGTACTGATAACGATGATGTGGTCGATTTATTGCGTGAACTGTATGAACCGTTCAACCGCAATCATGACCGTATGATCCTGATGGATATCCGTAGCGCCGAGTTGACCAAGTACGCAGCCAACTGCATGCTGGCGACTAAAATCAGCTTTATGAACGAAATCTCTAACCTGGCAGAACGTCTGGGTGCGGATATCGAGAAAGTGCGTATGGGTATCGGTTCTGACTCACGCATCGGTTACAGCTTTATCTATCCTGGCTGTGGTTATGGTGGTTCCTGCTTCCCTAAAGATGTGCAGGCACTGATTCGTACTGCTCAGCAGATTGGCTATACACCACGTATTCTGCAAGCAGTCGAAGAGGTAAACCACGACCAGAAGTTAAAACTCCCTGAGTTTATTTCTCGTCACTTTGGTGAAGACCTGAAAGGCAAGACCTTCGCGCTGTGGGGGCTCTCTTTCAAACCGAATACTGACGATATGCGTGAAGCCTCAAGCCGCGTCCTGATGGAAGCGCTTTGGGAACGCGGTGCTCAGGTGCAGGCGTATGACCCGGAAGCAATGGATGAAACCCAGCGCATTTACGGACATCGTTCAGACCTGAAATTGATGGGTACCAAAGAAGCTGCATTACAAGATGCAGATGCTCTGGTTATTTGTACAGAGTGGCAAAGTTTCCGTGCACCTGATTTCGATGCAATTAAGAAATCACTAAAGCAACCGGTTATCTTTGACGGCCGTAACCTGTATGATCCTGAGAGACTCAGCAAGCGCGGCTTTGTTTATTATGCAATCGGCCGCGGAGCGTCCATCAATATTGCATAATAAATGAGGGTTGTATGAAATTTCTGGTTACCGGCGCCGCAGGCTTTATTGGATTCCATGTTAGTGAACGTCTGCTCAACGCCGGTCACCAGGTTATCGGTATCGATAACCTGAACGACTATTATGACGTCAATCTCAAACAAGCTCGTCTTGATCGCCTTGCTCCTCATTCATCATTCCGTTTCGAAAAAATTGACCTCGCCGATCGTAATGGTATGGCGCAATTATTTGCCACTGAGAAATTCGATCGTGTGATTCATCTTGCTGCGCAAGCTGGTGTTCGTTATTCAATCGATAACCCTCACGCTTATGCGGATTCAAATCTGGTAGGGCATTTAAATGTGCTCGAAGGTTGCCGCCATAATAAAGTCGGGCATCTGTTATATGCGTCTTCAAGCTCAGTATATGGCCTGAATCGTAAACTCCCGTTCTCCACGGATGACAGTGTCGATCATCCAATTTCTTTATATGCGGCAACTAAAAAAGCCAACGAGTTGATGTCACATACCTACTCGCACTTATATGGATTGCCAACGACGGGTTTGCGTTTCTTTACCGTTTATGGTCCGTGGGGGCGCCCGGATATGGCGTTATTTAAATTTACTCGTGCGATTGTCGAAGGGAAGAGTATTGATGTTTACAATCACGGACAAATGCGTCGTGATTTTACTTATATCGATGATATTGCTGAGGCGATTGTGCGTTTACAGGACGTCATTCCACAAGCTGATGCACAATGGACGGTAGAAGAGGGAACTCCAGCAACTAGCTCAGCGCCGTATCGTGTATATAACATCGGTAATAGCAACCCAGTGACGCTGATGGATTATATTACGGCCCTGGAAACCTCACTGGGTAAAGTTGCGCACAAGAACATGCTTCCTATGCAGCCTGGTGATGTACTGGAGACCAGTGCGGATACACAGGCGCTGTATGATGTTATCGGCTTCAAGCCTCAGACATCAGTAAACGATGGCGTACAGAACTTTGTAGACTGGTATAAGGCATTCTATAAAGTCAGCTGACACTGTGATTAGTTTGTAAAATGAAAAAGGAAGCTCAGGCTTCCTTTTTTGTGGATACTGTTTTCGGCATAATTTAAAAAAACATTACACACAAATAAAAATCCCGCCGAAGCGGGATTTAATAAGCAGCACTAAAAGCGAAAATTAGGCAATCAGGAAGTCTTCCAGTTTCTTGCCTTGTTCTTCCATTGCTTTTTTGATTACTGCTGGAGTACGGCCCTGGCCAGTCCAGGTTTTGCTTTCGCCGTTTTCGTCGATGTACTGATATTTAGCTGGGCGCGCAGCGCGTTTTGCTTTGCCTGCAGATTTAACAGCAGCCATGCTATTCAGTAATTCGTTAGGATCAATGCCGTCAGCGATCAGCATTTCACGGTATTGTTGCAGTTTACGAGTACGCTCTTCAATTTCTGCAGCAGCAGCATTATCTTCTTCGCGACGTTCGTTAACAACAACTTCTAATTTTTCCAGCATTTCTTCCAGCGTTTCCAGAGTACATTCTCTAGCTTGTGCACGAAGAGTACGGATGTTGTTCAGAATTTTAAGTGCTTCGCTCATTTTAGTAATCTCAATCTTATATTGATGGTTGGCTTGATGGGCTAATAATAGAGGCTTAAATTAACTTCTGCAATAGGCGGGAATGTAAGGAATTCAAAATTCCATAATATTTTGTCGATTTATAAAAGAACATTAACTTAAATTTTGCTTCATACGGCGGGAAAACAAAACGTGGATAACTCACTTTTTCAACAACAACCCTGATAGTAACAGGGGTTGTTGAGGCTCTAAATTGAGGTGTGACCGCATTAATGGTGAAATATCAACCTTTGGTATTATTGTCCAAAACAGTGGATATTCTTAATAGATAATTATTATTAGGGATTCAATGAGTTCCATCGTATAGCAATGAAAATGCTGAAAACTCCGTAAGTTAAGTGCAGCGTGACGAACTTCAAACATCAGGTGCATAACAACCATTTTGCTCTACTACTTATATATCAGAAGAACAATACAGAATTTTTTCTTACAAACCTCAGGCAACGATAACTCTGTAACGGCTTATGATATAATCCGTGTTAATAATATTTACATTTTAACTCAGGCTAGCTGACCAATGGCACAACTCTACTTTTACTATTCCGCAATGAATGCGGGTAAATCCACGGCATTACTGCAATCCTCATACAACTATCAAGAGCGCGGGATGCGTACGCTGGTGTATACCGCAGAAATTGACAACCGGTTTGGCTCTGGGAAGGTGAGTTCACGTATTGGATTATCGTCGCCCGCTAAGCTCTACAATGGCTCAACCCAATTATTCAATGAAATAAGTGAAGAGCATCAGCGTGATGCCGTGCATTGTGTTCTGGTGGATGAATGCCAGTTCCTGACACGCGATCAAGTACTAGCGTTATCAGACGTGGTGGATGAATTAGATATTCCCGTACTGTGTTATGGATTACGTACTGATTTTCAGGGCGAATTATTTGGCGGAAGCCGCTATTTATTAGCGTGGTCAGATAAGCTAGTAGAATTAAAAACTATTTGTTTCTGTGGTCGTAAAGCCAGTATGGTGTTGCGACTTGATCAGGAAGGCCGTCCATATAACCAGGGTGAGCAAGTGGTTATTGGTGGCAATGAACGTTATGTGTCGGTTTGCCGCAAGCATTATAAAGAAGCGCTACAAAAAGGCTCTCTGCAGGGCATCCAGAGCGCATAAAAAATAAAAGCGAGGGGAAGGCTAGTCTTTCCCGCTGGTCTTCGTGAAGGGCTGTACATTGCGAATTTGAAAAGCAGACATAAAAAAACCCGCCGAGGCGGGTTTTTTATTAGGCTTTACAATTAAGCGGTTTTCTTCGCTTTCTTGTCAGCTTTAGCTGCTGGAGCAGCTTCTTTTGCAGTCGATGCTGGCACGCTACCTTCTTCTACATAATCACGACCGTAGAAGGTATCCATCAGAATCTGTTTCAGTTCAGAGATCAGTGGGTAACGCGGGTTAGCACCGGTACACTGGTCATCGAACGCATCTTCAGACAGTTTATCAACGTGAGCCAGGAAGTCAGCTTCCTGAACGCCTGCTTCGCGGATGGACTTAGGAATACCCAGTTCAGCCTTGATGCTTTCCAGCCATGCCAGCAGTTTTTCGATCTTAGCAGCAGTACGGTCGCCCGGTGCGCTCAGACCCAAGTGGTCTGCGATTTCAGCATAACGACGACGCGCTTGTGGGCGGTCATACTGGCTGAATGCAGTCTGCTTGGTTGGGTTGTCATTCGCGTTATAGCGGATAACGTTGGAAATCAACAGGGCGTTCGCCAGACCGTGAGGAATGTGGAACTGTGAACCCAGTTTGTGCGCCATTGAGTGGCACACACCCAGGAAGGCGTTAGCAAACGCGATACCGGCGATGGTCGCAGCGTTGTGTACACGCTCACGAGCAACTGGGTTTTTAGCGCCTTCGTTGTAAGATGCTGGCAGGTTTTCTTTCAGCAGTTTCAGTGCTTGCAGAGCCTGACCGTCAGAGAATTCGCTAGCCAGTACGGAAACGTAAGCTTCCAGTGCGTGAGTCACGGCATCCAAACCACCGAAAGCACACAGGGACTTAGGCATATCCATCACCAGGTTGGCATCAACAATTGCCATATCTGGAGTCAGAGCGTAGTCCGCCAGCGGGTATTTCTGACCAGTTGCATCATCAGTTACAACCGCAAACGGGGTCACTTCTGAACCAGTACCGGAAGTGGTGGTAACCGCGATCATTTTCGCTTTTACGCCCATTTTCGGGAACTTGTAGATACGCTTACGGATGTCCATGAAGCGCAGCGCCAGTTCTTCGAAGTGAGTTTCTGGGTGCTCGTACATAACCCACATGATTTTCGCAGCATCCATCGGTGAACCGCCGCCCAGCGCGATGATCACGTCTGGTTTGAAGGAGTTCGCCAGCTCTGCACCTTTACGTACCACGGTCAGAGTTGGATCCGCTTCTACTTCGAAGAATACTTCAGTTTCAACGCCAGCTGCTTTCAGAACAGAAGTGATCTGGTCTGCATAGCCGTTATTGAACAGGAAACGGTCGGTAACGATCATCGCACGTTTGTGACCATCAGTAATCACTTCGTCCAGCGCGATTGGCAGAGAGCCGCGGCGGAAGTAGATAGATTTCGGAAGTTTATGCCACAACATGTTCTCAGCTCGCTTAGCAACGGTTTTCTTGTTGATCAGGTGCTTAGGACCCACGTTCTCAGAGATGGAGTTACCACCCCATGAGCCACAACCCAGAGTCAGGGAAGGCGCGAGTTTGAAGTTGTACAGGTCACCGATACCACCCTGTGAAGCAGGGGTGTTGATCAGGATACGTGCAGTTTTCATTTTGTCGCCGAAGTGCTTAACGCGCTCTGGCTGGTTGTCCTGGTCTGTGTACAGGCAAGAGGTGTGGCCGATGCCGCCCATCTCAACCAGTTTCTCAGCTTTAACAACAGCGTCTTCGAAGCTCTTAGCACGATACATAGCCAGAGTTGGAGACAGTTTTTCGTGAGCGAATGGCTCCGAATCGTCAACAACGCTAACTTCACCAATCAGGATCTTGGTGTCAGCCGGTACAGTGAAGCCTGCCAGTTCAGCAATTTTAGTTGCTGGCTGACCAACGATAGCGGCGTTCAGTGCGCCGTTTTTCAGGATGATGTCCTGAACAGCTTTCAGCTCTTTACCCTGCAGCATGTAGCCGCCGTGGGATGCAAAACGTTCGCGTACTGCATTGTATGCAGAGTCAACAACGATAACTGATTGCTCGGAAGCACAGATTACGCCGTTATCGAAGGTTTTAGACATCAGGATAGAAGCAACAACACGTTTGATGTCGGCAGTTTCGTCAACAACAACAGGGGTGTTACCTGCGCCAACACCGATTGCTGGTTTACCGGAGCTATATGCTGCTTTAACCATGCCTGGACCACCGGTTGCCAGAATCATGTTGATATCTGGGTGGTGCATCAGAGCGTTAGACAGTTCGACAGATGGCTGGTCAATCCAACCAATCAGATCTTTAGGTGCACCAGCAGCGATAGCAGCTTGCAGAACGATGTCTGCGGCTTTATTGGTCGCGTCTTTTGCACGTGGGTGTGGAGAGAAGATGATCGCGTTACGAGTCTTCAGGCTGATCAGAGATTTAAAGATAGCCGTTGAAGTTGGGTTAGTCGTTGGCACGATACCGCAGATGATACCGATTGGCTCAGCGATAGTGATAGTCCCGAAGGTGTGGTCTTCATCCAACACACCGCAGGTTTTCTCATCTTTATAGGCGTTGTAGATATACTCAGAAGCAAAGTGGTTTTTGATCACTTTATCTTCAACAATACCCATGCCAGATTCGGCAACGGCTAGTTTCGCGAGAGGGATTCGAGCATCAGCGGCAGCCAGAGCGGCGGCGCGGAAGATTTTATCAACTTGCTCTTGAGTAAAGTTGGCATATTCACGCTGGGCTTTCTTGACGCGCTCTACAAGTGCGTTAAGTTCAGCGACATTAGTTACAGCCATAATGCTCTCCTGATAATGTTTAAACTCTTTTAGTAAATGAGCTGCTCGAGTCGACAGTATAGTCAGCGGGCAACAGCTTGCGTAGAAGAGGGCCACGACTATCCAAAAACTTCCCAAAACATCTTGCTGATTTACTAAAAGAGCCTTATCGAAAAAACCTATTCATGGTCTGAATCATACGCTCTTCAGATGTTTCCAAGAGTACTCACTTCTGAGTAGGTTTTTTGTGACTTGCATCACATTATCCTAAGGCTGACTCCATTCAGCATGACAGATTCAGGTTATTGATAAGTCTTTAAAATTCTTGTCACAGCAAAGCTAAAACAAACTACCATATTTTCAACAAGTGAGTAACAATATTGTTTAATATCGTAATTGTGCATAAAAGTAGTTATCTATGCTGCGAAAGGGCGTAGCGCCAGAACTGGTTTTCCATTACATTACCGCGGCCTTTGCTACGTTCATTTGCGGAGTTTTTAGTGGCTCAATCCTTATTTGATTTGCCAACCTATTTTAAGTTCTTTATTGGCCTGTTCGCGCTGGTAAACCCAGTTGGGATCATTCCCGTGTTTATCAGCATGACCAGCTACCAAACCGCGTTGGCGAGGAATAAAACAAACCTTACCGCCAACCTGTCAGTAGCGATTATTTTATGGACGTCGTTGTTCCTCGGTGACGGTATCCTCCAATTATTCGGCATATCAATTGATTCCTTCCGAATTGCCGGCGGCATTCTGGTGGTGACCATTGCGATGTCGATGATCAGCGGTAAACTGGGTGAAGATAAACAGAACAAACAAGAAAAATCAGAAAGTGCTATTCGCGAAAGCGTAGGCGTCGTTCCGTTAGCTCTTCCATTAATGGCAGGTCCTGGTGCAATCAGTTCGACTATTGTCTGGGGCACGCGATACCACAGCTGGAATTATTTAATCGGTTTTACGATTGCCATTGCGCTCTTTGCTTTTTGCTGTTGGTTAGTTTTCCGTCTAGCTCCTTTGCTAGTGCGCCTGTTAGGGCAAACGGGGATTAACGTTATTACCCGTATAATGGGTCTGTTATTGATGGCTCTGGGTATTGAATTTATTGTGACTGGTCTGAAAACTATTTTCCCAGGATTATTAAGTTAGTTCTGCTGAAAGCTACATATGAAAAAGCAGAATAACCATTCTGCTTTTTTTTGTTAAATTCCCACAAACTGATTTGAATCATAAGCGCTGCTGTTCTTTTCACTAGAAAACCATTCATAAGAAAATGCTTTGGAAACCGTATATTAGCGGCCCCGGCATTTGTCCGTTGTACATAAAGTTAACAATCAAATCGTTATTTAACTAACCCTACACAATGATGCTTGCTGCAGCTTTATTGAGATGATATTAGTTAATCAAGCTGTCTTGTAGATGAATGTGCTAAAAAATAACCAATTGTTAATTTTATGTGAACGCTAGTGTGTTGTGTTCATGTTGCAACAGAACAAGCCAGATTAACACTGCAATTTCTTTATTTTTTAGTGTGTTAACTCGACAAAATGCATTGATGCAGCATCTTTCCAGACGACGTTCTGGATAGATAAAAGAGAAATGGTTAACAAATTTGCAAATTGTATTGGCGGGAATTAGGTGCTTTTGATACTTTCCGGACAACACAATTATCTGAAAAATGTTTCATTTACAGATGACTCATCAAAATCAACCTCAGTACAGGGTAGGTTGATTAAGAATCGACGGAGCAGGGTGCCATAAAGAGCATCCCCCAAATAAAGTCGGTGATAGCAAGTAAGACAAAAAATAAAGCCTGGCAGTTGCATAACGCTCTTGCACTGTAAAGGAACCCCTGAGGGGAAGAGGCTGGCTTTCGGGTCGGTAATTATAATGAGTGGAGTATCAACACAATGTCCATCATCACAAAAAAAAGTCTGGTAGCAGCAAGCATTTTATCCGCGCTAATCGTAGGCAATGTGGCCATGGCGGCCGAAGTTCCTGCCGGTGTTCAACTGTCAGAAAAGCAAACGTTGATTCGCAATAACGGTGCTGAACCACAGTCTTTGGACCCAAACAAAATTGAAGGTGTTCCTGAGTCAAACGTGAGCCGTGACCTGTTTGAAGGCTTACTGATTACCTCTCCAAAAGACGGCCACCCAATTCCGGGCGTGGCAGAGTCCTGGGATAATAAAGATTTTAAAGTCTGGACCTTCCATCTGCGTAAAGATGCGAAATGGTCTAACGGCGAGCCAGTCACGGCACAAGATTTCGTCTATAGCTGGCAGCGTCTGGTTGATCCAAATACTGCTTCCCCATACGCAAGCTACCCGCAATACGGCCATATCGTAAACGTTGATGCCATCATCGACGGCAAAATGAAACCAAGTGAACTGGGCGTAAAAGCCATTGACGACCACACGCTGGAAGTCACTCTGAGCGAGCCTGTTCCTTACTTCTACAAACTTCTGGTTAACCCGGCGATGTCCCCGGTGAATAAAGCGGCCATTGAGAAGTTTGGTGAGAAGTGGACCCAACCTGCCAACATCGTGAGCAACGGTGCTTACAAACTGAAGGACTGGGTGGTTAACGAACGTATCGTGATGGAGCGTAATACCAATTATTGGGATAACGCGAAAACTGTTATTTCACAAATTACTTATCTGCCAATCTCCTCTGAAGTCACGGATGTTAACCGCTACCGCAGCGGCGAGATTGACATGACATATAACAACCTGCCAATCGAACTGTTCCAGAAGCTGAAAAAAGAAATTCCAGCTGAAGTACACGTTGACCCGTATCTGTGTACTTATTACTACGAAATCAACAACCAGAAAGCTCCGTTTAACGATGTGCGCGTCCGTACCGCTCTGAAACTGGGCCTGGATCGTGACATCATCGTTAATAAAGTGAAGGCGCAGGGCGATCTGCCAGCTTACGGCTACACGCCTCCTTATGCTGACGGTGCAAAACTGACTAAACCTGAGTGGTTCTCATGGACTCAGGAAAAACGTAACGAAGAAGCTAAGAAATTGCTGGCTGAAGCGGGCTACACCAAAGACAAACCGCTGACCTTCGACCTGCTGTACAACACTTCCGATCTGCACAAGAAACTGGCCATCGCTGCCGCTTCTATCTGGCAGAAAAACCTCGGTGTGAACGTTAAGCTGGTAAACCAGGAGTGGAAAACCTTCCTTGATACTCGTCACCAGGGCAACTACAACGTTGCACGTGCTGGCTGGTGTGCGGATTACAACGAACCGACTTCCTTCCTGAACACCATGTTGTCTGGCAGCTCAATGAACACCGCGCATTATAAGAGCCCGGCCTTTGACGCCATCATGGCGGAATCGCTGAAAGCAACAGATGAAGCACAACGTGCCGCCGCGTACGATAAAGCGGAACAGCAGTTGGGCAAAGATTCTGCAATCGTTCCGGTTTATTACTACGTGAACGCCCGTCTGGTGAAACCATGGGTAGGCGGTTATACCGGCAAAGACCCGATGGATAATATCTATACTAAAGATATGTATATCATCAAACATTAATGGCAATTCGTGGGGTAAGTTTTACCCTTCATACTTCACGCGGCAGGTGCGTTAACTGCGCTCATTCACCCCAGTCACATAGTTTGTCTATGTTCCTGGGGATTCATGAGTTTGTTGCCTTCCTGCACCGTGAATTATTTAGGGTAAAAAGGGTAGGACTTACCCCATCGTGTCTTATTTAATCGCATGCTAAAGGCACAGCCAGAAGGTACGGGCAATGTTGAAATTTATTCTACGTCGTTGTCTGGAAGCAATTCCGACACTCTTTATTCTTATAACTATTTCATTCTTCATGATGCGTCTTGCGCCGGGTAGTCCATTCACCAGCGAACGCGCGCTTCCGCCAGAAGTGATGGCGAACATCGAAGCTAAATATCATTTAAACGATCCAATCACGACACAGTATTTCAGTTATTTGAAACAACTGGCACACGGTGATTTTGGCCCGTCATTTAAATACAAAGATTATTCAGTAAACGATTTGGTCGCCTCAAGCTTCCCTGTCTCGGCAAAATTAGGTGCTGCTGCATTTATCTTTGCGCTTGTTTTAGGTGTTTTAGCGGGGGTCATCGCCGCACTGAATCAAAATACCAAATGGGATTACGCCGTAATGGGGGTGGCCATGACGGGGGTTGTTATCCCGAGTTTCGTGGTGGCGCCATTACTGGTTCTGATATTTGCGATAACACTTAAGTGGCTGCCCGGAGGCGGGTGGAACGGCGGTGCCATTCAATACATGATCCTGCCGATGGTTGCACTTTCATTAGCTTATATTGCGAGTATCGCGCGTATCACTCGTGGCTCAATGATTGAAGTGCTGCACTCTAACTTCATCCGTACAGCTCGCGCTAAAGGTTTGCCAATGCGTCGCATTATTTTGCGCCACGCGTTAAAACCGGCTCTGTTACCCGTACTGTCATATTTGGGCCCAGCTTTTGTCGGTATTATCACCGGCTCGATGGTGATTGAAACCATTTACGGGTTACCGGGTATTGGCCAGTTGTTCGTAAACGGAGCATTGAACCGTGACTACTCACTGGTTCTGAGCCTTACCATTCTGGTAGGCGCGCTGACGATTCTCTTTAACGCGATTGTTGACGTGCTGTACGCCGTTATCGATCCAAAAATCCGTTACTGACACTGGAGTTCGCCATGATGTTGAGTAAGAAAAACAGCGAGGCGCTGGAAAACTTCAGTGAAAAACTAGAAGTAGAAGGCCGTAGCCTTTGGCAAGATGCCCGTCGCCGTTTTATGCATAACCGTGCCGCGGTTGCCAGTTTGATTGTTCTGGCGATTATCGCGCTGTTCGTGGCCTTTGCGCCGATGCTGTCGCAGTTTAGCTACTTTGATACCGACTGGGGAATGATGTCGGCAGCACCAGATATGGAATCCGGGCACTACTTTGGCACAGACTCCTCCGGTCGAGATCTGTTAGTTCGCGTGGCAATCGGCGGGCGTATTTCTCTGATGGTGGGTGTCGCTGCGGCGCTGGTCGCGGTAGTCGTTGGCACATTATACGGCTCGCTCGCGGGTTATCTGGGCGGTAAAACCGACTCAGTGATGATGCGCTTGCTGGAAATCCTCAACTCCTTCCCATTCATGTTCTTCGTGATTTTGCTGGTGACCTTCTTTGGGCAAAACATCCTGCTGATTTTTGTGGCAATCGGGATGGTTTCCTGGCTGGATATGGCGCGTATCGTCCGTGGCCAAACTCTGAGCCTGAAACGTAAAGAGTTCATCGAAGCAGCCCAGGTTGGCGGTGTCTCTACCGTTAACATCGTTGTTCGTCACATTGTGCCAAACGTACTCGGCGTGGTGGTGGTTTATGCCTCGCTGCTGGTGCCAAGCATGATCCTGTTCGAATCTTTCCTGAGCTTCCTGGGTCTGGGTACACAAGAGCCATTAAGTAGCTGGGGTGCATTGCTGAGCGATGGTGCCAACTCCATGGAAGTGTCCCCATGGTTGCTGATGTTCCCGGCAGGCTTCCTGGTTATCACTCTGTTCTGTTTCAACTTTATCGGCGATGGCCTGCGTGATGCCCTCGACCCGAAAGATCGTTAAGGAGTGCCGCGATGAGCACAATTGAAAATCCTGCGGTGGTGACTCCACTGAGCCAGACTTCTACGCTGTTAGACGTAAAAGATCTGCGCGTCACCTTTGGTACTCCAGATGGTGACGTTACGGCGGTAAACGATCTGAATTTCAGCCTGCGCGCCGGTGAAACACTGGGCATCGTAGGTGAATCCGGTTCCGGTAAATCGCAAACAGCATTTGCGTTGATGGGCTTGCTGGCGGCGAATGGCCGTATTGGCGGGTCGGCTAAATTCAACGGTAAAGAGATCCTGAATCTGCCAGAGAACCAACTCAACCGACTGCGTGCAGAGCAGATTTCCATGATCTTCCAGGACCCAATGACCTCACTGAACCCTTACATGCGTGTAGGTGAGCAGTTGATGGAAGTGCTGATGCTGCACAAGAAATTGGGCAAAGCCGAAGCCTTTGAAGAATCTGTTCGTATGCTTGATGCGGTAAAAATGCCCGAAGCGCGTAAGCGTATGCGCATGTTCCCGCATGAGTTTTCCGGTGGTATGCGTCAACGTGTGATGATTGCGATGGCGCTGCTGTGCCGTCCAAAATTGCTGATTGCCGACGAACCGACCACTGCGCTGGACGTCACCGTTCAGGCGCAAATCATGACGCTGCTTAACGATCTCAAACGTGAGTTCAATACTGCGATCATCATGATTACCCACGATCTTGGCGTAGTCGCCGGGATCTGTGACAAAGTGCTGGTGATGTATGCAGGTCGTACTATGGAATATGGCCAGGCGCGCGACGTGTTCTACAACCCGGTTCATCCTTACTCCATCGGCCTGCTCAACGCGGTTCCACGTCTTGATGCTGAAGGCGAATCTTTGCTGACCATTCCTGGCAATCCACCAAACCTGTTACGTCTGCCGAAAGGTTGCCCGTTCCAGCCACGTTGCCCACACGCCATGGAAATCTGCAACACGGCTCCGCCGCTGGAACAATTTGGTGAAGGCCGCTTACGCGCTTGCTTTAAGCCAGTGGAGGAGTTGGTATGAACGCCGTGACACAAGATAAAAAAGTCCTGCTGGAAATTGCCGATCTTAAAGTTCACTTTGATATCAAAGACGGCAAACAGTGGTTCTGGCAACCCTCCAAAACGCTGAAAGCGGTTGATGGCGTGACACTACGTTTGTACGAGGGTGAAACGCTGGGTGTGGTAGGGGAGTCTGGCTGCGGAAAATCGACCTTTGCCCGTGCCATTATCGGCCTGGTCAAAGCCACCGAAGGCAGAGTTGCGTGGCTGGGTAAAGATCTGCTGGGGATGAATCAGGACGAGTGGCGCGATGTGCGCAGCGACATCCAGATGATTTTCCAGGACCCGCTGGCATCACTCAACCCGCGAATGAACATCGGCGATATTATCGCTGAGCCGCTGCGTACCTATCACCCGAAAATGCCGCGTCAGGAAGTCCGTGACCGTGTGAAAGCGATGATGATGAAAGTGGGCTTGCTGCCAAACCTCATCAACCGTTACCCGCACGAATTCTCAGGCGGCCAGTGTCAGCGCATCGGGATTGCCCGCGCGCTGATCCTTGAGCCAAAACTGATCATCTGTGACGAACCCGTTTCGGCACTCGATGTATCCATTCAGGCTCAGGTGGTGAACCTACTGCAAAAACTGCAACGTGAAATGGGACTGTCGTTGATCTTCATCGCCCACGACTTGGCGGTGGTAAAACACATTTCAGATCGCGTCCTGGTGATGTATCTGGGTCATGCAGTTGAGCTGGGTACTTACGACGAGGTGTACCACAACCCGCTGCATCCTTACACCAAAGCCTTGATGTCTGCGGTACCCATTCCCGACCCGGATTTGGAAAGAAACAAAACGATACAACTTCTTGAAGGGGAGTTGCCATCGCCTATTAACCCGCCGTCAGGCTGTGTTTTCCGTACCCGTTGTCCTATTGCTGGGCCAGAATGTGCCAAAACTCGCCCGGTGCTGGAGGGCAGCTTCAAGCATGCCGTTTCCTGTCTTAAGGTAGACCCGTTATAATCTCGCAGGGCTGGCATGATGCCAGCCCTTTTTGTTTGTGAGGTTACTTGCCTGTGCTTATTCTTGTTACCCGTCAGCGGATGTACCATCTTCTCTTTGATCAAAAAACGCGCTCAGGCCGACGCTTTGAAGCGTTATGCGGGTTATTCGCTTTACTCAGCGTGATTGCGGTCTTTATCGAGTCAGGACTCGGCACGCAATACCATCTGACCTACGATGAATGGCAGCTCTTTGTGGCTCTGGAAATTGGCTTCACTCTGCTGTTTACGCTGGAGTATATTCTGCGGGTGCTGTGTTGGCCTGACCCCAGAAAGTACGTCTTCAGCTTCTGGGGCTTCATCGATCTGGCGACGATTTTGCCGCTGTACGTGTTGTGGCTGTGGCCTGAAATAGGCGTCAATTACGTGTTTGCGTGGCGCGCAATGCGTGCAATCCGCGTACTTAGAATACTCAAACTGCTGCGCTACATGCCGACGTTGCACACCTTATGGCAAGCTATTGTTAATGCTCGCCACCAATTGATTCTGTTCTATTCCTTTATTCTCATCGTGATGGTGGTCGCTGGTGGCCTGATGTACGGCATTGAAGGGCCGCCAAACGGTTTTACTAACCTGGGGACGTCGGTGTACTGGGCGGTGGTGACGGTGACGACAGTGGGGTATGGCGACATCACTCCGCATACCGGGCCGGGGCGCATGGTCGCTTCAATTCTTATCTTGATTGGTTACTCGGTGATTGCCATCCCAACCGGGATTATTACCGCGCATATGACTAACGAGTTTCAGAAACAGCGGAATGCCCGTTTGTGCCCAAACTGCCATAAAGGCAATCACGACGAAGAGGCTCGATTCTGCAAATCCTGCGGGAGTGCGTTACCTAAGCTGTAGGTCAGATGTAAATGGCGGATGACGCTAACGCTTATCCGCCCTACAAAGGCTTATTCGCGCCAGAGAATATGGCAAAGTTTGTGGTCTTTTTCGCGGCACAACAGTACACGTGCGAAGATGTCGTTAATTTCACCGCCATCGGTATCGGCCAGGCCAATCACCACTTCGGCGAAGAAATCAGGGTTCAGATCGAAATCCACATGTTCCTGCCAGTCTTCTGCCGGGTCAAAAAGCTCAGCACCGCCGCGCTCTTCAAATTGCAGATTAAACAAAATTACATCGGCTGGGTCGAGGTTATCGACCGCCAGCTCAAGAAAAATATCGTAAGCCTGCTCGAGGGTTTCATCTTCTGTCAGGCGATTGTTCAGATCCATTTCCATGTCTGGTTCCACTTATTAAATACTGATGCGCCACGTTTTACAGCAACGGGCTAAAGAAGTAAAACAGTCGCTCTACCACGCGCTGCCACATTGGACGCTTAACCCACAAACGCTGGTCTAACAGGCGAGAGCGGGAGATATAATCGTCTTGTACCGCCGCCAGATCGCTGGCAAAACCGGAGTCATCAATCACCAGCGTAATCTCGAAATTAAGCCACAAGCTGCGCATATCCAGATTCACGGTACCGACTAAACTCAATTGCCCATCGACCAGCACACTCTTGGTGTGCAGCAGACCGCCTTCAAACTGGTAAATTTTCACCCCAGCAGCCAGTAACTCAGTGAAGAAGGCTCGGCTCGCCCAGCCCACCAGGAGAGAGTCATTCTTGCGTGGGACAATAATACTCACGTCGACGCCACGTTGCGCCGCGGTGCAAATAGCATGTAGCAAATCATCACTCGGGACGAAATAAGGCGTCGTCATAATTAAATATTCACGCGCCGCATAAACTGACGTTAGCAGCGCCTGATGAATTAAGTCTTCCGGGAAACCAGGACCTGAGGCAATGGTATGAATGGTATGCCCGGTCGCCTCTTCAAAAGGCATAATATTCGCGTCTGGAGCCGGTGGTAAAATACGCTTACCGGTTTCTATCTCCCAGTCACAGGAATAAACAATCCCCATCGCGGTGGCGACCGGGCCTTCCATACGCGCCATTAAATCGACCCATTGCCCGACGCCAGCATCCTGTTTAAAGAAACGCGGATCGACGAGATTCATACTGCCGGTGTAAGCAATGTAGTTATCGATCATCACCATTTTACGGTGCTGGCGTAAATCCATACGGCGCAGGAACACACGCATCAGGTTAACTTTGAGCGCCTCAACCACTTCGACGCCAGCGTTACGCATCATATTCGCCCACGGACTGCGGAAGAACGCGACGCTACCCGCAGAATCGAGCATTAATCGGCAATGAATCCCGCGACGCGCGGCTGCCATCAGCGATTCAGCAACCTGGTCAGCTAAGCCCCCTGGCTGCCAGATATAAAACACCATCTCGATATTGTGGCGAGCCAACTGGATGTCACGAATCAACGCGTGCATCGTTTCATCTGACGTGGTGAGCAGTTGGAGTTGGTTGCCTTTGACACCGCCAATCCCCTGGCGGCGCTCACACAGCTGGAACAGTGATGTCGCCACTTCGCTGTTTTCTTCGGCAAAAATATGTTTGCAGCTTTTAAGATCGTTCAACCATTTGGCGGTTGATGGCCACATGGCACGCGCGCGCTCTGCGCGGCGTTTACCCAGATGCAGTTCGCCAAATGAGAGATAGGCGATGATCCCAACCAGCGGAAGAATATAAATGATAAGAAGCCATGCCATGGCTGAAGGAACTGCACGACGCTTCATCAAAATTCGTAGCGTCACGCCGGCTATTAAAAGCCAGTAACCTAAAATTATCAGCCAACTAAAGACTGTATAGAAGGTTGTCATCGTTCAAAAATCCTTTAGAAACCGTATGCTTTTGAGTTTACGCACAACAGCCAGCGGTTAACACTAAAACTATACCCAAAATTGGGAATACGAGCAGCCAGCGGGCCAACAGCTTGAAGTGTGACGGGTATAATCGTAAAACGACTGGTCTGTAGGGCAGAAGGCACTATAATGGCGCGTCTTACATGCAACCCGAGTCGTAAAAATGAGGCGTAGTAGAACTGAGGTCGGACGGTGGCGTATGCTTCGTCAGACGCAACGGCGCAGATCGCGTTGGCTGGAAGGTCAGTCACGCCGCAACATGCGCATTCACGCCATCAGAAAGTGCCAGACAAACCGCGCGCGTAATTCCTTGCTGTTTGCTATTCACGATCAATGGGCGTCGTAAAGAAAAGGGCACCGCTCGCGGTGCCCAGTATCATTTAGCTGCGACCTTTAGAAGAAATGCATCGCAAGTACAATAATCAGAACTGTTATTGTGGCCGCCGCCACTAACACCATTGGGTGACTGGCCAGCCAGGCATTCCAGCGAGCTTCCTGATTTCCCACCGATTGCTTATGTTGTTCATAAGACTCATCAAAAAGATCCATGAAAATTTCCCGACAAATTCAATAACAGCATTAACTTAAAATTACCCATTCAGTACGCTGCGCATTGTCACCTTTTGTGAATCTTTGAACAATGTTTCCTGGTTATCCAATGTTATTTGTAGAGGGTCGCCTCTCCGTAGACCTGCCCATCATCGCTACTCTCGGTCGTGATCGTATAGGCTGATGCACCGTTGTTTATTGCTTCTGCTTTAAGGGAGTTTTCCACTTCTTCAATAGTGCTCCCCCTTGCTGTGAGGGTGCCGCTTTGTTGGTTATAAGAGGTTTCATCGGCGAGAGTATCAACAGCCAGGGTCGTTATCGGAAGGGCTATCAGGACCGCAGCTACTGAAAAATAAAGTAAATTTTTCATCATTACATCCTCAAGGCTTACGAGTGATTAAAAGTAATTACCTCATAAAGTGTAGGTGAAATGACTTGGCGAAAAGTCAAAAAAACGATGGGATAATTCTCATTTTGTTAATGCTAAAACATGACGAATTTGCTGTTTTGATTTTCATGCAACACTTGTGAATTGGAACCGTGTCAGCCGATCATGATTGCGCTCGGCAGTTAGATTTATTCAATAAACCGGATAACATTGACTACTATTAGGGGGAAGCCGCTAAAGGGTTGATTTTCGTAACCTAAGGAATGAATCATGTTGAAAAAATTCTGTGTTATTGCCGTGACAGGCGTTCTTGTTTCAGGCTGTGCATCCCAGAATGATTTATCCCCACAAGAAAAGAAATACCAACGTGTAAATGCCGCCGCGCATCAATGTGCAGAAGAAGTAAAAAATAAAACCATCGAATTAACCGCCAAAGGAATGTCAACTACCGTCCGTTGGACGACCTTACAGTATGTGGTGACAGGCTCCGATGGCACAGAAAATCTGCGCGCAGTTGAGTACAGAACGTCAACAGTTCTGGATAATGACGTACCGGGGAGTGCGTGGAAAATATGCATGCAAAATGCCGATGCGTTGGTCCCAGAGTTGAAGTTCTGAGTGTCGTATTCAGAAAGAAAAGGCACTTCAAAATACGATGAGTACTTATTTGTGCCCTTTATGAATTAAAGAATAAATCAAAAGACCTTTTTATAGGGCTTGATCGCGACCTGTTTAACGACGCCAGCGGCGATATAAGGATCGGCCTCGGCCCAGGCTTGTGCATCTTCTAGCGACGCAAACTCAGCAATAACCGTTGAACCGGTAAAACCCGCAGCCCCTGGATCATTGCTATCAACGGCAGGCATTGGCCCCGCGGTTAACAAGCGACCTTCATCGCGTAAAAGTTGTAGGCGTGCAAGATGGGCAGGGCGCACAGCTAGCCGCTTTTCGAGAGAATCGGCATTATCTTCCGCATAAATGATATACAGCACGTGCAGCACTCCTTTTGATATGAGGGTTGTAAAATACGGTAAGTGAATGGCGCAAAGACTGCAATTGAAACATAAACAAGATGTTAAATCGCGGTCACGAATGGGGGAAAAACCTGCAGGTGGAAGGAAAAAGAGCCACTTTCTTCGATGCGTTGTTGAATATGATTGCTATTTGCATTTAAAATTGACGCCTGTTTAAGAGACTTAAGCCATTATGACGTCAATGACCCTTGATTTACCTCGCCGCTTTCCATGGCCAACCGTTCTCTCGGTTGTGATACATGGTGCTGTTGTCGCGGGGTTGCTCTATACCTCGGTACATCAGGTTATTGAGTTGCCAGCGCCCGCACAGCCTATCAGTGTCACCATGGTGACCCCGGCTGAGCTCGAACCCCCACAACCTGAAGTGGTGCAACCGCCTCCGCAGCCGGTAGCAGAACCTGAGCCAGAACCGATTCCCGAACCGCCAAAAGAAGCGCCGGTAGTCATCCATAAGCCTGAGCCGAAACCCAAACCAAAGCCTAAGCCAAAGCCGGTGAAAAAAGTGGAACAGCCGAAGCCAGAAGCCAAACCGGTTGAACCCCGTCCAGCAACTGCGGTAACCAACACTGCACCAGCTCGTCCGGCACCGGTTGCTAAAACGGCACCAGTGGCGTCTACCGCTCCGGTTGCGACAGGGCCACGCGCGCTTAACCGTAATTCGCCACAGTATCCTTCTCGTGCACATGCGTTACGCATTGAAGGTAAAGTGCGGGTGAAGTTTGATGTTGGCCCGGATGGCAGCGTGAGTAACGTGAGCATCCTCTCCGCAACGCCTGCCAATATGTTTGAGCGTGAAGTGAAAATGGCGATGAAAAAATGGCGCTACGAAAGCGGAAAGCCAGGCCAGGGTTTGATTGTCAATGTGGTCTTCAAACTTAACGGCGGCGCAACGATGGAGTGATCAAGCTCCTTGCCAAATAAAAACGGAACCTAATGGTTCCGTTTTTTGTTTATAAGCTGTACTTACAAGAAGGTGTAACTCAAATTCACACCCACGCCATAATTGCGCCCCGGTGCAGGTTCGAAGTAGCGACCATTACTTTCGTTGACGATGACAGAGCCGACATATTCCCGATCAAATAAGTTATCGACACGCCCCCAAACATCCAACAGCCAGCGTTCCTGAATACGCAATTTGTAACCGCTGTTGAGCGAGGCAACCGTATAAGCAGGCGCCTGTTCGCTATTCTCATCATTGGCCTGAATGTCACTCATATAGCGAACGTCAGCACCGGCATAAAAACCTTCTGGCGGTGCGTATTCCAGCGCCGCGTAGCCCATGTTACGCGCAATACCCGGAATGCGATTTCCCTCGCAATTGTCTTCACCCCCACAAGCGTTACTGCGATACGTTGCATCCAGATAAGTCCACGCCATTTTTACGCGCCAGTCATAACCTAACTGGCTATCAGCAGAAAGCTCCATGCCACGACGGCGTGTCTCACCGGCATTTTTATAGGTTGTGCGGCCACCACTACTTTGGTCGGCAACAATCTCATCGTCGGTGTCTGTCTGGAATAGCGCGGCGGTCAACAAACTGTTGCCGACCCGGGTTTTGCTGCCGATTTCTATGGTGTCGCTGGTGGATGGCTTCAGACCGAAATTCAAACCCGCCTGGCCATTATCACGATAGGAGAGTTCGTTGATGGTCGGTGTTTCAAAACCGCGACCCGCAGAGGTATACACATTCCACGCATCGTTGACTGCATACTTCAGTGCCGCCGCTGGCAGCCATTTGTGATAGCTCGCGTCACCACTGTCATCGCCATTCCGGGCAGTAATGTATTCGTCATTCGAATCGAAATAAACCGAACTAAAACGCACACCAGCATCGAGACTCAGCTTATCGGTGAATTGCCACGCGGTTTGTAGATACGGGTCAACATTCCACATCAGATTACGTTCGTCACGGCGCAAATCGCCTTTCTCACCCAAAACCGTGGTGCCATTTTCGACCACAAAGTTTTCATAGCCTTTGCGCTTTTCTGACATGGTTTCGTAATCAAGACCCGTGGTAAATGTCACTGGGACAGATAGCAGATTGCCACGGTGCGTCCAGCGTGAATCAATCCCCTGATAATGGCGGCTCAGCTCAATCACACCACCGGGATGAGTTGGGTTTAACTGCGGAGCGACGGGTATCGATTGGTATTGAGTGGTTTCGCGCACACCTGCATAGGTCATGACACTGAGGTCATCATTAGCGGTTAATTGCCTGTCGTAACGCAGGCCGGCCTGCGTTTGTTTTGTGGTTTTACGCGTATTGTACTGCTCAGCGCGAGGTGCCTGAGTGGGGTTATCGTGCCATTCCTGCTCGGTTAAACCGCCTGGGTCGTTGGCATCAATATCGACGCTATTGAGCAGCAGCGTCAATTTACTGGCTTCATTAAGGCGCACACCCAATTTGGCGTTACCGAGATTTTTTTGCGCGCTGCTGTGGTCACGATAACCATGAGTGGTAAAGCGCGAAGCCGAAACCGCGTAATCGACATCGCCTGCTTGTGTGCCATCGCCTGTTGCACCGGTGGCTTTAATGCTGTTGCGCCAGCTTCCGAAACTGCCGTAATAACTGCTGGCTTCCAGCGTTGGTGGCTGAGTTCCGGTAGTGGTGCTGACATTCACCACACCGCCAGAAGCGTTGCCGTAAAGTGCGGAGAAGGGGCCACGTAACACCTCGATACTTTCTACGCTATTGATGTCGATATTTGAGGTTTGGCCCTGGCCATCAGGCATGGTTGCCGGAATGCCATCTACATACATGCGTACGCCACGCACACCGTAAGTGGAACGCGAACCAAAACCACGAACCGACAACTGTAAATCCTGCGCATAGTTTTGACGGTTCTGGACTTGCAAGCCTGCAACACTGCCCAGGCTCTCGGAAAGATTCACACGCGGTGCCGCCTGGCGCATATCATCGCCATTAACAACACTCACAGCCGCAGGCGTATCCAACTCGGAAATCGTGCCTTGTGTTGCAGTCACGACCATCGTCTCTTCTGCCGCAAGCGCGGGCAGGGCGAACGAAGAAAGGGCCGGAACTAAGATAAGTGGAAGCGACAGCTTTCCATGTTGCACAATTTTCATCAGACATTTTCACAGGTAGGAACATTTACGCTCCGGACGAACCATCTGGAACATTCAAGTGCATATGTTAATACTTGTGATGAATGTTTGAAAAGTGTTAACGGCACATAACGTTAATGCGATGAAAAACGGCAGGCTAAAAAAATAGCCCCAAAATGGGGCTATCAGATGGCTGACAAAGGCCACTAAACAGGTGTTGCAGGGGGATTAGCGATAGCGTCATCCACCCTTTGCGCAAGTTTTGTCAGCTGGCGTTGTCTTCGTAGTGTTTATTAACATCGTGAGCGAGTTCATGGACACGTTTACGTGCACCAAACCAGCCAATGACAAGCACCAAAGCAATCAATGGGATAGAGGCGATGGTGTAGGTTCCATTCGGGTAATCAAAGGCCATCAACACTAACACGCTGAACAGGAATAACAGCGTCAGCCACGAGGTGAAAGGCGCACCCGGCATTTTAAAGCTGACATCTGCGGCTTTGCCTTCTTTAATCGCTTTGCGTAAACGCATCTGGCAAACCACGATAAACGCCCAGGAAGAAATAATACCCAGCGAAGCCACGTTAAGGACGATTTCAAAGACCTGCGACGGCACCAGGTAATTCAGGAATACGCCAATCACATACACTCCAAGCGTCACCAGAATACCCGCGTAAGGGACTTGCTGCTTGCTCATTTTCGCCATGAATTTAGGCGCTGAACCGCCCATCGACATCGAACGCAAAATACGTCCGGTGGAATAGAGGCCAGAGTTCAGGCTGGATAATGCAGCACTCAGAACCACCATATTCATAATGTCGCCGATATACGGCACGCCGAGTTTTGAGAAGAAGGTGACAAATGGGCTTTGTCCGGCTTGATAGGCATTCCATGGCAACAACAGCACCAGTAAAACCACCGAACCGACGTAGAAAAGACCGATACGCCAGATAACGCTATTAATGGCTTTTGGTACCATATTCTGCGGGTCTTTACACTCGCCAGCCGCCGTACCCACCAGTTCAATCGAGGCGAAGGCAAATACCACGCCTTGCACCAGCACTAATGCCGGTAATAAACCGTGTGGGAAGAATCCGCCGTTATCGGTAATTAAATGGAAACCCGTGGTATTGCCATCGAGCATTTTCCCGCTGCCGAGGAAAATAGTACCCACCACCAAAAAGACCACGATGGCGAGGACTTTAATTAACGCGAACCAAAATTCCATTTCGGCAAACCACTTCACGCCGATCATGTTCATGGTGCCGACTATACCCAGTGCGCACAGTGCAAATACCCATTGCGGTACATCACCGAAGGCACCCCAATAATGCATATATAAAGCGACAGCGGTAATGTCGACAATGCCGGTCATTGCCCAGTTGACGAAGTACATCCAGCCTGCAACATACGAAGCTTTTTCACCGAGAAATTCACGGGCGTAAGAAACGAAGCTGCCGCTTGATGGGCGATGGAGCACCAGCTCGCCCAGTGCGCGTAAAATGAAGAAAGAGAAGATCCCGCAAACCAGATACACCAGCGCTAACGCCGGGCCTGCCATTTGCAGACGAGCACCTGCACCTAAAAACAGACCGGTGCCAATGGCGCCGCCGATGGCAATCATTTGTACCTGACGATTACCCATCGCTTTGTGATAACCGGAATCATGAGAATTGAGCCAGCGTCGCTTGGCTGCGTGTTTTTCTGCTTCCGTTTTGTGTGTTGCTTTCATGTTAACCCTGTTCCCTTGTTAAAAGATCCCCGTGCATTTGCCTGGCATTTTTATAACTTCAGCGCCATGGCAAATCGGGCGCTAGATCCTATACAGGATTGTTAACGGACGCTAATGTCTTTTTTTGAAAAAGGGGGTTGGGGCGCGAAAAAAATGTTACGAAAATGCAACGCGGAAAACCCGCGCTGCATAGAGGAAGATGCGAGGAATCAGCGGCGCTGCCAGCTTATCGCGTAGTGATAGTGTTTTTTATCAAGCCAAAACTCGGGTGATACGCTCGGGCTCCAGGAGTCATCGCCACCTACGCCCATATGGAAACCATCCAGATTTAAACAAGTTCCAGCTTGCTTGACCAATAAATGGCGATGCGAGGTTTCGCGCAATTGTTGTTGGCTAAAGCGGCTGATATTGAAATGGAAGTTCCCCTGCCAAAGGTTGTCGCCATATTCCAGCGTCTGGGTAGCGCAGCGCAGGCCGTTTTCGGATGGGAAAACATATGGCGTATACAGATCTTCAAGCGGGCGCTGCCAGTGGCCAAATAATGCCGATTGCTGGCGATCAGGGTAGTTTTCATGCGGCCCCAGCCCCAGCCAACTGACAGGCGCATCAATTTGCGCTAATTCGCAAGTCAGCCCGATGCGCGCCGGAGGCGGGGTGCCAAAAGCCACCTCAACATCAACGCTAATATGCAGTGTGCCTTCGCAATCAATACGCCAGCTTTTATGGCTGACAAACAGCGTTTTCCCGTTGTGCTGCCAGCTATGAGTGGTGCGGATCAGCACTTCGTTGGCCAGTTGTTCGGCTTCACAATTTTGCAACTGGGATTCCAGTTGATACATGCCCGCCGCTTTCCAGCGTTCGACCCAGGCGTTGGGATCGATACGGCTGGCTTCACTGACGCCAATGTCGTTATCCAGCGGGGCGCGAGTGAACTGGTCTTGCAGTGGTTGCAGCAGTGCGGGTTGCTGCGCTTTCCACCACTGGCTTAATAAACCGGTTTCACGATTGAACTGCCAGTGGTGCTTGCCGAGGCGAATAGTGAAATGACAATGGCTGGTTTCAAGCCCTGGCGTTTCACCGCTAAATGGCAGCGGTGTGGTGCTGAGTATGCCCGGTAACTGCCATTGATCCCAGGCGCAAACATGCCCGGCTTCACACCAGTCGGTAGCGTGGATTTGCTGCACTTTCACCGTCAGCCACACGTCGCCATTTTCGGTTATCGGCGGCAGGGCATCAAAAACCAGGTTCTGTGTGCCTTCAGGGGCAATATCTAACAACACTTCACCTTCTGCGAGCAGCACTCCAGCCTGCGAAACCTCCCAAATCAGGCGCTCGTTATCGCTAGGGCGGAACAAATATTCGCTTATCACCTCAAGGCGCAATGGGGTTTCACGATGCAGGGCGAACTGAAAAAACTGCTGTGCTTGCTGGGCTTCATACAGCGCCGGATGCGGTGTGCGGTCGGCAAACACCAGGCCATTCATACAGAACTGCCGATCGTTTGGTTTGTCGCCAAAATCACCGCCGTAAGCTGACCAGGCTTCACCGTTTTCGTCATGTTTAATCAACGACTGGTCGACCCAATCCCAGACAAAGCCGCCTTGTAAGCGAGGATGCTGGCGGAATGCTTGCCAGTATTTGTGGAAGCCGCCAAAGCTGTTGCCCATGGCGTGGGCATATTCGCAAAGGATCAGCGGGCGTGTTTCATCCGGCATGCCGATCCACTTTTTAATCGACCATTTTGGCACCGCCGGGAACGGCTGATCCTGGTCGACACGCGCGTACATCGGGCAAATGATATCGGTGGCAGCACTGTTGGCACCGCCGCCTTCATATTGCACCGGGCGTGTGGGGTCGAATGATTTTATCCAGCGATACAGAGCGTCATGGTTCGCGCCATGCCCGGACTCATTACCGAGCGACCAGATGATAATTGAAGGGTGGTTAACATCGCGTTGTACCATGCGCGTGACGCGTTCTGTCATCGCAGGTAGCCAGACCGGGTCGTCACTCAGGCGATTCATTGGCACCATACCGTGGGTTTCAATGTTCGCCTCATCCACCACATATAAGCCGTAACGGTCGCACAGCCGATACCATAATGGGTGATTGGGATAATGCGAGCAGCGCACGGCGTTGAAGTTGTGCTGCTTCATTAACACAATGTCCCGGCGCATGGTTTGTTCGTCCATGACCTGGCCGTTAAGCGGATGATGTTCATGGCGGTTGGTGCCACGGATCAGCAATGGTTTACCGTTTAACTTCAACAACCCCTGATGGATTTCAACTTTACGGAAACCGACATCATAAGCTTCTGCTTCGATCGTCGCGCCCTGGTTATCGCGTAATGTCACCACTGCGCGATAAAGATGGGGTTGCTCGGCACTCCACAGCAGCGGGTTGGCGACAGCAATTTTTAATGTTGTGCGGTCAGAGTATGCGCCACGTTCATCAATAATTTCACTGCCGAGGGCTTGCTGTTTTTCGTCGATGCAATCTTCGCCGTGCCACAATTGCAAGCTGACTTGTCCAGCGCTGTCGATATTGCCTTTAACAACCACCTGCGCTTGTAACATCGCGTGGCTAAAATCTTCGTTTAACTGCGTGCTGATACGCACATCGCTGATTTGTGTGGCGGGTTTATGCAGCAGCGTCACGTTGCGGAAAATCCCGCTCATACGCCACATGTCCTGGTCTTCCAGATAGCTGCCGTCGGACCAGCGCAGCACCATGACCGCAAGGCGGTTTTGCCCTGAGTGCAGCACGCCACTGAGATCAAACTCCGATGGCAGGCGGCTGTCTTGCCCGTAGCCAATCCAGTGCCCGTTACACCACAAGTGAAACGCTGAATTCACACCATCAAAAATAATCCGTGTCTGGCCGCTCTCAAGCCAGGAAGGTTCGACACTAAATGTGAGCGAGTAACAACCAGTGGGGTTTTCTTCAGGAACGTGCGGTGGGGTGACCGGAATGGGATAAGTGACATTGGTGTAAATCGGCGCATCGAAACCATGCATTTGCCAGTTTGATGGTACCGGAAAAGTCTGTGCATCCGCTAAGTCCGCATCCAGCCAATCTTCGGGAACCTTCTCGGGTTGCGTAAAGTAGCTGAACTGCCAGTCCCCGTTCAGGTGTTTCACACTTTCTGAAACTGCGTCTTCGCGCGCAGCCCGTTCATTACGCCAGCTGGCAAACGGTGGATGAGCTGGCAGGCGGTTTAATTGCGTGACTGCCGGGTTTTCCCAGTCACGGCGGCCAAGAATCGCTGCCAGAGAGGCGGCAACAGTACCTGATTGAATTGTCATGCTGGAGGTTCCTTTGCATTTTTGTGATGCGCTCACAATTTATAGCAATATGATTTTTGTCACTGGCAAAGTAAAGCAGCAAAACAGCTTCAGGTGAGGCGATTCACAGAAATTACTTCAGCCGCGAAACCTGGCGGGCGAGCACAGTCAGCGCATCGGCCAGCGTTTGTGGGGAAGGGGTTGAGGTATCTGGCGCGGCCGTCGTTTTACGTTCGATAAGCGTGATCGGCAGTACCGTGGCCTGCACGGGCATATTTGGCGAGCGTATTTGTTCAATCAGGCGGTCAACGCTGGCAGAACCCAGCAGCTTAAAATCTTGTTTGATGGTGGTCAGCGGCGGGATAAAACAGGCGCTGTCTTCGGTGTCATCATAACCCATTACCGATACTTGCCCCGGTACCGCTAAACCAGATTCATTCAGCGCCCGTAACGCGCCAAGTGCCATTTGGTCGTTGGCGACCAGCAGGGCAGTGAAAGTGATGCCCTGGCCGATTAATGCCAGTGTCTGTAGATAACCCGCTTGTGAGCTCCAGTCGCCTTGCAATTGTGCCACGGCGGTCAGCTGATGCTTTGCCAGCGCCTGTTGCCAGCCTTCAAGACGCAGGCGCGCAGAAACGGAAGCCAACGGCCCACTCAGTAAAGCAATTCGCTGGTGGTCTTGCGCAACCAGATGCTCAACCGCCAGATGCGCACCTGCCGTAGCATCAAAGATAATACTGTCCAGATTCAGCGCGGGTGAGACATCGAGGAACAGCACGGGCACCGTGCCAGACATTTCGTTGATGATTCGTGCCTGCTCACTTTCCAATGGAATGTTGACGATCAAACCGTCGACGCGCTGCGCAAGCAAGTTGTTGACCGCACTTTTGCAGGCTTCTGGATCAGGCTGTTCAATCATCGACATCATGACATTAAAGTGCCGCCGGCTGGCCTGTGACTTAATGGCAGCGGCGATTTGCGACGGGGCATGTAGCGACAAATTACTGGTCACCAGGCCAATGTTCTGGCTCAGTTTCCCAGCCAGCTGCTGCGCTACACGATTGGGAACGTAATTGAGCGACTGCATGGCCGCTTCGACTTTACGCCGGGTTTTATCAGAAACATGCGTCGCCTGATTAATCACGCGTGACACCGTTTGATAGGAAACATTGGCATGTTTCGCCACATCGTAAAGCGTTATCGACTTGGTTTTCACGGTGAGTTTCCTTATGGCGCTCATATTCCTGAGTGTGTAGGGCATTATCGATCATCTGCGAGCAAAAAACGCATTATAGTGAATTCATCTGTTTTTAAGAGATTGAGATCATGGCTTTTGACCTTCAGGCATATTTCACGCGCATTGGTTTGCAGGGCGAGGCAAAACCGGATCTGGAAACCTTACAACGCATTCATCTGCTGCATACGTGCGCCATTCCTTTTGAAAATTTGGATGTGCTGTTAAGACGAGAAATCCGCTTAGAAATAGAGTCCGTTTTTGAAAAACTGGTGGTCGCAGGGCGAGGGGGATACTGCTACGAGCAAAATGCATTGCTGCGTGCGGCTCTTGAGAGTATCGGCTTTGTGGTCGAAGACCTGGCTGCCCGGGTGTTGATTACGCAACCTACCGAGATGCCGCCGCGAACGCATCGTTTATTGCTCGTCACCCTCAATCAACAACGCTACCTGGCCGATGTTGGTTTTGGTGGCAAAACGCTGACGTCCCCGCTGCGATTCGACATGGACGTCGTGCAGACCACCGATTTCGGTGATTATCAATTAACGCAGGTGGACGGTGACTTTTTGCTGAGCACGCATCAGCAGGATAAATGGCTGGCGCTGTATCGTTTCGATTTGCAGCCCCAGTTTCTGTCAGACTTCGAGGTGGCTAATTATTATGTTTCGACCTGGCCGCAGTCGCATTTCTGCCAACATTTAATGATCTGTTTGAAAAATGCCGATGGCACAACGTTTACGCAAAATGACAGGCAATTTAACGATGGCCAGCCGCGGACGCTTGACGATGCCGCCGAGTTTTATCAGTTGCTACAGGATAAATTTGGTTTGCGGGTCAATCACCCACGCTATGGCTTCAGTCTTGCGGAATTCGCAGCGATTTCTCTGCCTTAACGGTTGCAAGGAACGGGCGCTTAACGTAAGTATATTGTTTCCAATAAAGGGGAGAACCGCTGTGCCACATATCACTGTAAAACACTTTCCGCGTGAACTGACTGACGAACAAAAAGAAGCGCTGGCTGCCGATATTTGTGCCGTACTCAAGAAGCATTTCAATTCAACGGATGAATCATTGTCTGTCGCGTTGACCCCAATCCAGAAAGATCGCTGGAAAGAGGATGTTTACGATAAAGAGATCGCCCCAGCTCTGGATACGCTGGCTAAAAAACCGGGTTACACCCTGTAAACTTTGCTCAGAGCCGCTCCCCAATGGCGAACGGCTCTGGCTGATTAGCTTTTTGTGACATCACTCAACAACACGGCGATACTCTTGCCGCCTTCGGTTTGCTCCAGCGCGATTTTCACCGCAATCGTCAGTGGTACCGACAACAGCATACCTACCGGCCCCAGTAGCCAACCCCAGAAGATCAACGACAAGAACACTACCAGAGTCGATAGCCCCAGCCCTCTGCCCATCATGCGTGGCTCGATGATATTGCCAAACACCAGGTTGATAGCCAGATAACCGGCAACCACCAGTAAGGCTTCATACAAGCCACTGAAGACCAATACCTGCGCGACAGGCGGGATCGCTGCCAGTACCGAACCGATGTTAGGAATGTAATTGAGTGAGAAGGCGAGAAGCGCCCAGACGAAGGCAAAATGCACATCTAACATGATGAGCATAATCCAGACTACCAGGCCGGTGACCAGGCTAATCACAGTTTTGAGCACCAGATAATGGCTTACGCTGTCTAATGCTCGCTGAATCGCGACCATGCCGACTTCGGGACGGGACATTAATTGCTGAAGTTTTATTGGCAGCTGTGGCACTTCTATCAGCATGAATATCACGGTCAGCAGCAGTAAAAAGATCGATGACATAGCATTAGAAAGCTGGGTGATAAGACGTGTGGCAAGCGTCATCGCTGAATTCGGGTCGATATACTTGAACAGTTCATCCACTGACACCTTGATTCCGGCCCGTTGCAGCCACGGGTCAATTGCCTGCAGAGGGGAAATAAACGAGGCACGGTATTGCGGCACGGTGCGTGTCAGTTCATTGAGAATGGTGCCAAGATAGGCCAGCAGCAGTACAACCAGGAAGATAATCACCGAAATCACCAGGGTAATCGCCAGCACACGTGGGACATGAATGCGCTCCAGACGACGGATCATCGGGTTGACCACGATGGCAATAAATAGCGCCAGAATAAACGGAACGATCATATCGGCCGCCACTTTTATTCCTGCCAGGATGATGACCAGCATCCCGAACATGAGGACGACTTTTAATCCACCTAACGTAATAATGGGTTTTGCCACTATTGACGATCTCCTTCACAATAATTCGTTCCTTAATTATGGGTATAATACGGGGGCGCAACTGACTAATACACCGTTATTTTTTTGGCAAATCATCGTAAAGAATTGAAAAGAGAGGTTGAGAATATTCTTTCATATGCTACAAATTAGCAATCTTTAGCTACTGAGGACAATTTACTATCCGCAACTGATGAGAAGCAACAACGCGGATACGTTGTGAAAACTATGGACATTATGCTTACCAACAAGCTGCTCCACACGTCAGAAATCCATCAAACACCCTCGTTTACTTTTGCTTATTCACTTTGCGGTGAACAGCACTGGCGCAACGCGCTTTAGATCCGCTCTCCTGCTTATCCCGTCATATTTCGCGCCCCAGCTGCGTCTGCATGTTTTGCTGGAACTCGAATTATTTAGGGAAAAAATACACACATTTTATTTTAAAGCTTTCGTACAGCTATTTTCTCTGTCAGGAGAGGAATCATGATCTATTGGATATTATTAGCATTAGCCATTGCTGCGGAAATTACCGGCACTTTATCAATGAAATGGTCGAGTGTTAGCGATGATAACCTCGGTTATATTTTCATGCTGTTAATGATCACACTTTCTTATATTTTATTATCATTCTCGGTGAAAAAAATCGCCCTCGGCGTGGCTTACGCTATGTGGGAAGGTATCGGTATTTTATTTATTACTTTATTCAGTGTGCTGCTGTTTGATGAGTCAATCTCATTGCTAAAAATAATTGGACTCACGACGCTGGTGGTCGGGATCGCGCTGATTAAATCAGGTACCGCGACCAAGAAAGAAAGCGCCAGGAAACCAATAAAGGGTAGCGAACATGCAGTCGTTTGAATGGATTCACGCATTATGGTTACTGGCGGCAATTGTGTTGGAAATTGTCGCCAACATTTTCCTGAAACACTCGGATGGTTTCCGTCGTTTTGGTTACGGCGTGCTCTCTCTCTGTGCGGTACTGGCGGCCTTCAGCGCGTTGTCTCAGGCGGTGAAAGGTATCGAATTGTCGGTGGCTTACGCGTTGTGGGGCGGGTTCGGTATTATCGCCACCGTAGCGGCGGGCTGGATTTTGTTTGGTCAACGCCTCAACCGTAAAGGATGGATAGGGCTGGTTCTGTTGCTTACGGGTATGGTGCTCATCAAAATGGCGTAAAAGAAAAGCCGCCTGGCATGAGTGCCGGGCGGTGTCATCATTGACTAGCTAATTTCTGTAACTGCTCGCGAAAACCGGTAACTGAGATCGCCCGGTTGTCGGCGCGATAGCGGTCTTTAGCCGCAGGAGCCGAACTTTGTACGGCGATTAATTGCCAGCCGTTTTCTGTTTTCAGCATCAATGGCGAACCACTGTCACCAGGCAAAGTGTCGCACTGGTGTGATAACACCGTTTTCTGTGCCCAGCCGGTTATCTGGCAATCATTATGCGTGTAGAGATCGTCGAGATGGTCTTCTGGATAACCCGACTGCGTGACTTTACGGTCCTGGTTTTTCAGCGCTTCGGTGAGCGCATCACGGTCGCCTTCAAACAGCGGCAACGGCGTGATGCCTGAAGGCGGGTTGTGCAACACAATCAGGCCAAAATCGTGAGGTGCCGCATTAGATGGCACAATCCAGCCATCGCCGTCAGGTTTCAACCGACGCCCCAGCGTGGATTCTACTCGCCCTTCAATATCATGAATCTCGTAACGCCACTTTCCTTTCTGCGAAACAAACCGCAAAGCAATCGCTTTGTCAGGAGTCCCGCGCGGCGGTTGCAGCAAACAATGTCCTGCGGTTAGCGCCAGATGGGGGGAAATTAAGGTCGCAGTGCATAAATTACCGCTGGCAGTCTCAAGCTGACCAATGGCATCCCACGGGGAACTGGCTGAATCGGCGACACGTGTGCGGTCATCCTTACCAAAGAACAGCGTTTTGACGTCAGCAGTGCTCTCGTCATCTGCATGGGAAAGGGCAGGTAAAAAACACAGCACGCCTAACAACAACACCACTTTTTTGCGCATATCACTCTCTGATGGGGCGATTAATTTTAATTTTTATACCCGTCATCCTTCAAGCTGCAGGGGTATATATAGAACCTGTGAATGGATTAACTATAGACGGGTAGCACAGAAAGTGGGAGTAAAAAGTCATTACAGCCAGAAGCTTAGCGTAATAATGCCGCAAAGAATAAGCAGCGTGAGGATGATTTCAAAACTATAGCGTCGCAACATCATCCAGACTCCGGAAGTAAACACCCGGCGAGCCGGGTGTTTGTAGTGTGGCTATGCTTTCGGGATTGCCCCGACAACCTTATGCTGCTGGCTGAGTAGCTGGTTTAGCCGCTTCAGTTTTTGCTACAGGTTTTTTGTGGTGTTTTTTAGCAGCTTGCGCTTTCTGTGCAGCAGGTTTCGCAGCATCAGCTTTCGCTACAGGTTTTTTATGGTGCTTTTTAGCTGCCTGAGCTTTTTGCTCGGTTGCTGCTTTTTTGTGTTTTTTATGATGAGTAGTGGTGGCAGCAGGTGCTTTAGCCGCAGAAGTTGCAACTGGCGCTGCAGTTGCAGTCGTTTCAGCAGCGAAAGCGGCAGAGGACAGACCCATTGCAGCGACTACAACCAGAGCTAATACTTTATTCATCTCGACATCCTCAAATTTGTTTATGTTTGAACCCCTGAGGGGCCGTTGAGATGAACTATAAACTCGTGGATCAATGGCTTCAGTGAGTGATTGGTGTCGGCGTGTAACGGTTTGTACAAAGCCGGGGAAAGTTCCCCGGCTTTGGTGGCTTACAAGTAACGAGCTTCCAAATGTTTACGGAAATACAGCGGGTTGAGATCTTCACCCGTTGCATTAGTGATCAGCTCTGAAGTGGTGAATCGGCTGCCGTGCTGCCAGATATTCTGGCGTAACCAGTCGAACAGTGCGCTGAAGTTGCCCTCGGCAATATCGGCTTCAAGCTGCGGCAAGGCGAGTTTGGCGGCGTTGAACAGTTGTGCTGCATACATTGCGCCCAGCGTGTATGACGGGAAGTAGCCAAACGCGCCGTCCGTCCAGTGAATGTCCTGCATGCAGCCGTTGCGGAAGTTGTTTTTGGTAGACAGCCCCAGCCAGTGCTGCATTTTCTCATCCCAAAGTGCCGGAATATCTTCAACTTCGATTTCGCCATCGATGAGCGCACGCTCAATTTCGTAGCGCAAAACGACGTGGGCCGGATAGCTGACTTCATCGGCATCAACGCGAATATATCCGCGTTCAACGCGCTGGTTTACCGCAATAAAGTTCGCCGCTTCAAACGCCGGTTGTTTGCCGAAGCGCGTGGTCACCATTGGCAGCAGCAGTTTCAGGAACTCTTTACTGCGCCCTAACTGCATTTCAAAGAACAGACTTTGGGATTCGTGGATCGCCGTAGAACGTGCCAGAGCAACGGGCTGACCAAGCCATTCACGCGGCAGGTTTTGTTCATAACGGGCATGGCCGGTTTCATGGATCACGCCGAATAATGCGCTAACCAGATCGCTTTCATCGTAGCGAGTCGTGATGCGCACATCTTCCGGCACACCGCCGCAGAATGGATGCGCACTAACATCCAGCCTGCCGCCGTTAAAATCAAAACCCAGTAACTTCATGGTTTCCAGCCCCAATTCGCGCTGGTCGTGCGTGGCGAATGGGCCTGATGGGGTGATAACCGATTCTTTCGCTTGCTTATCAACGACTTTTTGTAGCAAATCAGGCAGCCAGCTACGTAAATCACCAAATAGCACATCGAGTTTGGCGCTAGTCATGCCCGGCTCGTAAATATCTAACAGCGCGTCGTAGCAGGATTTTCCTTTGGCATCGGCACGCAGTTTTGCCTCTTCACGGCAAACGCGAACCACTTCCTTCAAATTGGCGGCAAACCCTTGCCAGTCGTTAGCGGGCCGCTGCGTTCGCCAGCCATGCTCGCAGCGCGTACCGACCAGCGATTTTTCTTCTACCAGCGAGGCGGGCAGCAAAATGGCTTCCTGATATTGGCGGGTCATTTCACGCAGGTTGGCGCGTTCAACATCATTGAGATCTTCCTGAACCGCAGCCTGTAACAGCGTGGCGATTTTTTTATCGGTCAGGATTTGGTGTTGCAAAACGCTGAGTTCCGCCAGCGCTTCGCCACGAGCGGTGCTGCCATTGGGTGGCATATTGGTGAACATATCCCAGCCAGCGATGGCTGAGAGGTGTCCGAAACGGGAAAGACGCTGGAAGGTGCGGGTGAGGTGATTGTAGTTTTGCTTTTCCATAGTGCCTCGTGAAGAGATGATTTACGCAAGCGAAAATAGCAAAAAGCCATCCCGAAAACGAGGCCGTAACGGGGTTAATGTGCGCGGTGATGCAAACGCGTGCCGACTAACAATGCAATCACCAAAAGAGAGCCAATAAAACTCGCCACACCGCCCCAACCAAATGCGTGCCAGAAGATGCCACCGAGCGTCCCGGCAATGCTTGAACCAAGGTAGTAGCTAAACAAATATAACGATGAGGCTTGCCCTTTCGCGCGTTTCGCCCGTGGGCCAATCCAGCCACTGGCGACCGAGTGTGCAGCGAAGAATCCGGCAGAAAAAAGCAGCATCCCAATGAAAATAATCGCCAGCGGTGAAAACACGGTTAATACCAGGCCGAGCAACATTACCGCAGTTGAGAAAATCATCACCGGGCCACGGCCAAATTTGGCGGTCATTGCCCCGGCTTTTGGCGAACTCCAGGTTCCGGTTAAGTAAGCCACCGACAGCAGGCCCACCACCGCCTGGCTCAAATACCACGGCCCTTGCATTAAGCGATAACCAATGTAATTAAACAGCGTGACAAACGCGCCCATCAGCAAAAATCCCTGGGTAAATAACAGCGGTAACCCCTTGTCGCGCCAGTGCAAACGGAAGTTAATAAACAGCGTTTTCGGGCGTAATGAAGAAGGGCGGAAGTGCCGCGATTCAGGCAATATCTTCCAGAACATTAAGGCTGAGGCTAGGGCGAAACAGCCGATGGCGGCGACCGCAATGCGCCAGTTAAACAAATCAGTCAGCACACCGCTTAACAGGCGGCCACTCATGCCGCCAATCGAGTTACCACTGATGTACAAACCCATCGAAAAGGCCACGACACTCGGATGAATCTCTTCACTCAGATAGGTCATACCCACCGCGGCGACGCCGCTGAGCGATAGCCCAATCAAGGCGCGCATCACTAATATGCCGTGCCAGCTGGTCATCATAGTCGAGAGCAGTGTGCAGCTTGAGGCGAGCAACAACGCCGTTACCATGACTGGTTTGCGGCCAATGGCGTCAGAAAGTGGCCCGGTGAATAACAACCCAACGGCTAACATGGCGGTAGAAACTGACAGCGAAATACTACTACTGGCGGGGGATACGCCAAATTCATGCGACAGCACGGGCAAAATGGGTTGCACACAATAAAGCAGCGCAAAGGTGGCAAGTCCGGCAGAAAATAGCGCCAGGGTGACGCGCATGAATTGGGGTGAACCCCGCTTAATATAAATTGCCGGCTGGAGGGGAAGTCTGTCGTCTACATCTTCTGCCGGAGCGGTGTTGACGAGGGTTGTACGGCTCAAAATCGATCCTTAGTGCACTTTTGAAGTCTTCTTTTCAGAGTAGAAAATCGGGAATGTTCTGTCTAATATATTAATAATCTCAATTGATATGTTTAAAATATGAATATTGAATTGCGCCACCTGCGTTACTTTGTTGCGGTGGCTGAAGAGCTGCATTTTGGCCGTGCCGCTGCACGTCTGCGAATCTCACAGCCGCCCCTGAGCCAGCAAATACAAATTCTGGAACAACAAGTCGGGGCGCGTTTACTGGCGCGAACCAACCGCAGCGTGAGCCTAACCGCGGCGGGTGATCAGTTTTTGCTCGATGCCAGGCAGATTTTAAGCCAGGTTGAAAGCGCCGCCGCCCGCGCCGCCCGGCTGCATCACGGTGAAACAGGCGAATTACGCATTGGTTTCACCTCATCGGCACCGTTTATCAAAACCGTCTCTGACAGCCTGTCGACATTTCGCCGCAGTTATCCCGATGTGCATTTACAGATGCGGGAAATTAACACACGTGCGCAAATTGCACCGCTGAATGAAGGTGAGCTTGAACTGGGGCTGATGCGCAATACGCGGCTGCCGGACACTCTCGACTGGAAACTGGTGTTAAGGGAACCGCTGATGGCGATGGTGCATCGCGACCATCCGTTAGCCCAATGTACGGCGATTTCCCTGCAAAAACTGGCAAACGAGCCTTTTGTCTTTTTTGACCCGCACGTCGGAACTGGCCTGTATGACGATATTCTTAGTTTGTTACAACGTCACGACATTACGCCGTTTATCACCCAGGAAGTGGGCGAGGCGATGACGATTATCGGCCTGGTTTCCGCGGGGCTAGGTGTTTCGATCCTGCCTGCATCGTTTAAACGCGTTCGGATCTCGGAAGTGGTTTGGTTGCCCATTGAAGAACCCGAGGCACAATCAGAAATGTGGCTGGTGTGGCCTAAACATCGCGAGTTGTCTGCCGCAGCACTTCGAATCTCCGCATTGCTAACGGAGTCAATAACTCGATTAAAAGGCATTTAAAACACCGTAATATGTGCGGTAAATCACAACCCTAGGTAAATATTTGACTCCTTTGGTTGAAGTGTTTCACCATAGCCCAAAGTTTATTTCGAAGCGCGAAAATAAAGGGAGTCGCAAGTGGTTGCTGATAGCCAACCGGGCCATATTGATCAGATCAAGCAAACCAATGCGGGCGTAGTTTATCGTCTGATTGATACCCATGGACCGGTGTCGCGAATCGATCTTTCTCGTCTGGCGCAACTCGCTCCTGCCAGTATCACGAAAATTGTTCGTGAAATGATAGAAGCGCATTTGGTGCAGGAAACGGAAATCCAGGATCCCGGTAGCCGGGGGCGTCCTGCGGTGGGTCTGATGCTGGAAACTGAAGCATGGCACTATTTGTCTGTGCGGATTAGCCGTGGGGAAATCTCTCTCGGTCTGCATGATTTAAGCAGCAAATTGATTGTTGAAGATACCGTCTCGCTCGCGGTTGAAGACCAGCAGCCGCTCATTGAGCGGATAATCGCGCAAATCGACCAGTTCTTTATTCGTCATCAGCAAAAACTCGAACGCCTTACGGCGATTGCTATCACCATGCCGGGGATTATCGACACCAAACGCGGCATCGTTCATCGCATGCCGTTTTATGATGTCTGTGACATGCCTTTGGGCGAGATCCTCGAAAACTACACCGGCGTGCCGGTGTATGTGCAACACGACATCAGCGCGTGGACCATGGCAGAAGGGCTGTTTGGTGCCTCTAAGGGCGCACGCGATGTGATTCAGGTAGTAATTGATAATAACGTCGGTGCCGGTGTGATTACCGATGGACGTTTGCTTCATGCGGGCAGCAGCAGCCTGGTCGAGATTGGTCATACTCAGGTCGACCCTTACGGGAAACGCTGCTATTGCGGCAATAACGGTTGCCTTGAAACCATTGCCAGCATCGACAGTGTGCTGGAATTGGCCCAGTTGCGCATGAGCCAGTCGATGGGCAGCATGCTGCATGTCCAGCCACTGACCGTTGAGTCGTTGTGTGATGCTGCGTTAAACGGCGATCTATTAGCGAAAGATATCATTCTTGGGGTGGGGACCAACGTCGGTCGAATCCTGGCGATTATGGTCAACTTATTCCATCCACAAAAAATTCTGATTGGTTCGCCACTTAATCGAGCCGCAGAAATTCTGCATCCGGCGATTACCGCTTGCATTCGTCAGCAGTCGTTACCGGCTTATAGTGAACATATGATTGTTGAAAGTACCCAGTATAATCACCGTGGAACCATGGCGGGTGCAGCGCTGGTAAAAGACGCAATGTATAACGGTTCGTTATTGATTCGCCTGCTGCAAGGCTAATGTTTATGGCTTGATCCACTAAAAATTGCGCTATCTCAATCTGACTGAAGCACTATTCTTTTAGACTTTCCCTCCTGAATTATTCAATTTCTAATCACTCATATCCGTCTTACAAATAAATAAAGACGGGTATTTGCAGCATTTCCTTGGGAGTTAGTCATGCTTACGCGTTTCTTTATAACGGGTACCGATACTGCAGTCGGGAAGACTGTGGTTTCACGCGCCTTGTTGCAGGCGCTTGCAGCCAGCGGCAAAAGTGTTGTCGGCTATAAGCCGGTAGCCAAAGGAAGTAAAGAGACGCCAGAGGGCCTGCGCAACAAAGATGCGTTAGTTCTGCAAAGTGTTTCCACACTTGAATTGCCTTATGAAGCTATTAATCCTATCGCGCTGAGCGAAGAAGAAAGCAGCGTGAGTCATAGTTGCCCGATTAACTATTCGCTGTTGTCTGACGGGTTGCAAAATTTAGCCGGGCAAGTGGACCACGTTGTGGTTGAGGGCACTGGCGGTTGGCGGAGTTTGATGAATGATTTACGCCCGTTATCTGAATGGGTAGTTCAGGAACAATTGCCGGTGTTGATGGTTGTGGGTATTCAGGAAGGTTGTATTAACCATGCTTTGCTGACGGCTCAGGCCATTGCAAATGATGGCTTACCGCTGATTGGCTGGGTGGCGAACCGCATCAACCCAGGCCTTGCGCACTACGCAGAAATCATTGATGTATTAAGCAAAAAACTGCCAGCGCCGCTGGTGGGCGAGCTGCCTTATTTACCACGCGCCGAACAGCGTGATTTGGCAAATTACATCGATTTATCCCGCCTTTGCGGCGCTCTGGCGATAGACCGTTTGCGGGCGTAACCAGCGCGAAAGTGCTGAAGCAATCACGCACGACAGCAACAGGCCGGGGAGCAATGTAAACTCCCCGGTCATTTCACAAACCATCAGCGTGGACATTATCGGTGCATGTGTGGTGGCGGCCAGCAGTGTTGCCATTCCGGTTAATGCCAGCAAAATCGCAATGTTATCGCCACTCCACGCCCATATCCCGTACCACTGCCCGACCAACATTCCCAATGCTGCGCCAACAAATAACGTCGGAGTAAATACGCCGCCCGGCGCACCAGAGCCGCTGCTTGCCAGCACTGCCGCCAATTTGTAAACCAGAACACCTGCCACGAACAGCAGTGCAGGCGGTTGCGAGAGAAATGACTGCACCACGCTGTAACCGTTACCCCAAACCAGCGGGGTGATAAGCGACAGCAACCCAACCAGCAATCCCCCTAACGCGAGTTGCCACGGCGGGCTTAAATGCAGACGCTGGAATATTTTGCTGCTTTGCGCCATAAGCCAGAGAAACAGTGGCCCAGCAAGCCCCGCGAGCATACCGAAGGATGCCATCAGCAAATATTGAACTGGCTGCGGAGCGCTGAGTGCGCGCACGGTGTAGAGCAGCGCTTGTTCGTCATTTAACAAGTGGGTCATCAGCAGGGCACTGACAGCGGCAATGACCACGGGGCCGAGGGAGGCGAGCATCAACGTGCCAAACAGAATCTCTGCGATAAACAAGCTACCCGCCAGCGGGGCATGATAGGCGCTGGCCATCCCGGCTGCCGCACCACAGGCGACCCACAACTTCCATTCGTCTGAACGTGAAAAACGCTGCGCGAAAACAGAGGCAAAGACGGTTGCCAGCAGTACCATCGCACCTTCACGGCCAATGGCGCTGCCGCTGGCGACAACAATCAAAGAGGCGGCAGATTTGACCAGGCTTGCGCAAACATCTAAGCGCCCGTCGCCGGTTTCAATCGCCTCCATATAGTCGGTGGGAGCCGAAGGGCGCTGGCGTGTCGCACGCTGCCATGCCCAAAGTAGCGTACCGGCAAGCAATCCACCTATTGCAGGGGTGAGCAGTCTTCGCCAGGGCGGTAGTGCCGCCGCAGCAGCGACCAGGCTGCCACTGTGGTCACCTAAAAAAAGACCTTCAAGGAAATACATCGACTGGCGAAACAGCCAGACCACCATTGCTGAGGCGATACCAATCCAGACGGCGAATATTAGCCGCCGTAGCATGCCTTTCATGTCGGGGAAGTGGTGTAAGCGGTGCATAGCAAGCATTGTAGGGTGGATAACCGCGAGCGTCATCCACCAATGTGAAGTAAACCCTGCTACGGTTGGTGAATATTCAATACCCGACGAGTGCGTCCCGAGCTGAGATAGTCAGCGATGTAATCCTGCGAAATCTCACCACTATAACGACCATCTTCATCGGTTATCGGCATCCACACCATGTTGTGCTCGTAGAGTTTTGACAGCACGATACGCAAGTTATCTTCTGCGCGCCCGGTCACTCTGAAGGGGTGGAGCACATCTGCGCAAACTCCTGTGGCTCCCCGCGTTTCACGGCGTTTCACAAACCCTAATGGTTTACCTTCATCGTCGACCACGGTTATCGAACGCATATCGTTGTCATCCATGATCGAGAAAGCTTCTGGTAACGAAGTCGATTCACGTGCGGTGACGGTCGGTTGCTGGCCGGTGACGTCTCCTGCTTGTACCAACAGCAGGCGTTTCAGCGTGCGATCCTGGCCCACAAATGAGCCAATAAATTCGTTAGCCGGTTTAGCCAGTAATTCATCGGGGCTGGCACATTGCACAATTTTCCCCTGGCGGAACACCGCGATGCGGTCACCTAATTTCAGTGCTTCATCAATATCGTGACTCACCAGCATCACGGTTTTCTTCAACTGGCGCTGCATTTCCAGAAACTCATTCTGAATCGCTTCGCGGTTGATGGGGTCGACCGCGCCAAAAGGTTCATCCATCAACAGTACCGGAGGATCCGCCGCCAGCGCGCGTATCACGCCAATACGCTGTTGCTGCCCGCCGGACATTTCTCGCGGGTAACGATGGAGAAATTTGTTCGGGTCCAGCGCCACCATGCTCATCAGTTCGCTGGCACGCTCTTTACAGCGGGCTTTTTCCCAGCCCAACATGCGCGGCACCACGGTGATGTTTTCTTCAATCGTCATGTTAGGGAACAGACCGATTTGCTGGATAACGTAGCCAATATTGCGGCGTAGCGTCACGGTATCCAGTTCGTTAGTATTTTTACCGTTGATCAGAATATTGCCGCCAGTGGGGGCAATCAGGCGATTGATCATTTTGAGTGTGGTGGTTTTGCCACAGCCGGAAGGGCCGAGCAGCACACACATTTCACCTTCCGGCACATTCAGGTTGATATTATCAACCGCATTAAAAGGTTGGCCATTCTTCTGAGCGAACTGTTTGGTGAGGTTTTCCAGTTTTATCATTATCGAATCCCCTTTGGTGTCAGGACTAATTGCAAACGATGTAGCAACCAGTCCAGTAGAATCGCTAAAACACAAATCAATACCGCGCCGGCGATCAACATGCGGATGTCGCTGCTGCCGATACCGTTAAGCAATAACAAACCCAAGCCGCCAGCACCGATAACTGCGGCAATGGCCATGACGCCAATATTCATCACTACGGCAGTACGAATGCCGCCGAAAATAACCGGTAATGCCATGGGGATTTCAACCCAGCGCAGGCGTTGCCAGAATGTCATGCCAATACCACGACCCGCTTCACGCAAACCTGGCGGCAGGCTGTCGAGTGCGGTATGCGTGTTACGGACAATCGGTAACAGGGAATAGAGGAATACCGCGGTGATGGCAGGCAATACGCCAATCCCTTGCCCGATCATCGAAAACAGCGGAATCATCAGACCAAACAGGGCAATGGAGGGAATGGTCAGCACAATGGTGGCGATACCCAGCACCGGCGTGGCAAGCCATTTGTGACGCACGATTAAAATGCCCAGCGGCACACCAATCACAATCGCCAGACCCACGGCCATTAACACCAACCATAAATGTTGCAGCGTCAGACTGCCGAGATAGCTCGCGTTATCAAGCATATAGTGCAACGTTTCCATGGTGCCTCCTTAGAGCAAGCCTTTCTGCTGCAGGAATTCACGAGCCACCTGCTGTGGGGTTTCATGGTCGATGTCCACTTTGGCATTCAGGGTGGAAATCACGTCGTTGTTCAGTAAACCGGAAAGCGTATTGAGTGCTTCTTCAAGGCCGGGGTTGGCGGCGAGTGTTTCTTTACGCACCACAGGCGTAACAGCGTAACTTGGGAAGAAGCCTTTATCGTCTTGCAGCACTTTTAAATCGAAGCCTTTTACTCGCCCGTCGGTGGTGTAAATCAGCCCAGCGTCAACGAAACCATCGCGCACTGCGTTATAGACCAGTCCGGGGTCCATTTGGCGTATCTGCGGCCTGTCCAGCGGCATGCGGTAGGCTTGCTGCAATGGTTTCATGCCATCGCTACGACCAGAAAACTCCAGGTCCAGGCCGAGCATCCAGTTGTTATCAGGGTCGGTCTGGCGGATATGTTCAATTTTTTCCACCAGTTCTGACATGGTGTTGATGTTCTCTGCTTCCGCACGTTTGCGCTGCATGGCGAACGCGTAGGTGTTGTTCATATCCGCCGGTTTCAGCCAGACAATCCCCAGTTTTGCATCGAGTTTTTTCACCGTGTCGTAGGATTCCTGCGGCGTCATTCGTTTGTTGATGTGATTAAAAATAATCAGCGACGTGCCGGTGTATTCCCAGGTCATATCCACTTGTTTGTTGACCATGGCATTACGCGAAATCACGGTAGCAATGTTGGTCTGTGGCGTGACCTGGAACCCTTTTTCTTGCAGATACTGCGTGGTCATAGCTGAAAGGATGTGTTGTTCGGTGAAGCTTTTGGTTGCCAGAACCAGCGGCTCAGCTCGTGCTGCGCCCGCCAGGAATAGTGTGGCGGCTAATGCAGCAAACAACGGTTTAAACGGGATCATAGTTATCTCCTTTTTATTATTGTTATTCCGCTGTGTGGGGGCTTAACACGCGCCCTAAGCCCGCGAGTGCAATATCAAGCAGCAGGGCAACGAGTGCCGTGGCGGTTGCGCCCAAAATCAGCGTTGGGAAATCGTTGAGATAAATGCCAGGGAAAATCAGCTCGCCATAACTGCTGGCACCAATTAAAAAAGCCAGCGGCGCCGTGCCGACGTTAATGGCTGTGGCAATGCGGATCCCTGAAAGCATGACCGGCCACGCGTTGGGCAACTCGACCTGGCGCAAACGTTGCCCCTTGGTCATGCCAATCCCATTGGCCGCTTCGATAAGCGAAGCCGGGACGCCGCACAACCCTGAATAGGTGTTACGGACAATGGGCAGCAGCGAGGCGAGGAATAGAGCGATAATCGCCGGTTTATCGCCAATCCCGATGAAGACCATCGCCAGTGCCAGCACCGCCAATGGTGGCAAGGTATTCCCGACGTTAAATATCTGCATCGCATACTCAGCCCAACGCCGTGCGCAAGGACGGCTGAGTAGAATACCGCCAGGGATCCCCACTAACAGGGCCAGCGCCATCGAGTTAAACACCAAAATTAAGTGTTGTTGCCCGAGATACAATAAGTCGACCTGGCGTGCTTTTATGACGTTGGGGCCGATGCCCCAGATGAGTAAACCGAGCACGATTGTCAGTGCTATGACGCCTAAAAAAGTGCGTTTTATGAACGATGAACGCTGCATTGCTGTGTGTCTCCCTGGGTGCACGTTATAGCGACGTGATGGATCGCCTGTTGTTATGCCGTGTGTCGGCAGGGTGTTTTGACCTATAACAATGTGAGGGGAAGGAATCCAGCTAATGAGGGAAATAGCAGATTAATGATTTGCGAGGAAATTAATGCTTTGGCCTGCACCGCCTCGCTTGCGAGGGTGAGATAAGAATTGTCTTAAAATGCATTAGCTAAAGTTACGGCGTAACTTTTGGTTTGTGCGGTGGATAAGCGCAAGTGTCATCCACCGCTTCTAAAATTATTAGAAATACAGCTCTTTAGTGGCAACCGGAATCAGCATCTCTTTGCGCCACTCGGCCAGGGTGATTTGAGTCAATTCACCTAATGCCTGGTAGAACGGATGTTCGGCATGAGCAATAAACAGCTCCAGGAAACGCCCACTCCACGGCAAAATGTGCCACGCCAGCAGTTCGTCGACTTTCTGCTGCAAACCTTCTTCAGCAAGCCACGCCGCCAGCATCAGCAATATCCCGATGTGGTCGTCCGGTTCGTTGCTCGCTTGTTCGTTGGCGATGTCGTTCTTGCGCATCCATTTGCGCAATTCAAGCATCGAATCACCAAACAGCACGTTTTCTTTATCGAGATACACAGAACCCCATGGTGAAGCTGGTAGTGCGTAAGGGCCTATAAACAGGCGTTGCCAGGCCTGGCTCAATGATTCTGGTTCATAACTGAAACCCTCAGCCATGCGTTGGGCGAGAGCATCCAGCTGTTCATGCTGCACCGGCCATTGTTTCGCCCATTCAGGATCTTCAAGTGTGGCGTAAAGTGCGGCGACTTCCTGGCTGGTGGGAGCTTGATAATACAGCGCACCCAGTACTCTTCCGGTCAGGGCGATGTTCGCCAGTCTTTGTGTCGTTGTAGACATTTTTCTCTTCCTTGTTGCGCGGATTGCTCCGCGCATTTTGTATCAATTAACCTGCTACCGCCATGCCGACTGTCATATGCAGACCGTAAAAAATCCCACGGCCAATACATTCACCGACAACCACCAGTATGAATCCGAGCAGCAAACCGGATGTTTTGGCTGGTGTGCGGCGTATCAATGAGCAAATCCAGCAACCCAAACCCAGCGCTATTAACGCAATGCGCCACACTTGCAGCGAGGTGTAATCAGGCACCAACGCGCTGGCATGCTGCACAGAACTCTGTATTTCCGCCAGTTCGTTGCTTTGCAAAACGATCACCGCAATGGCGATGAATAACGCCAGAACGCTGACTGTTGCCAGTCTACGGCTGCGGTATTCGTAACCGATGCTTCGCAGCAACAGCACCGCCAGCAGTGGGCCAGTCAGTAAGACGGTGAGGAAGAAGCTCAGCGTGGTGTATCCGTTATGCCAGGTTGGCACGGTATCAATCTGGTAAACACGAGTCATCGCCGCGACAAAAAACACGCCCAACAACACGGTTATGACGAGCCAGATTTTGCCAATCGCCGCAGGCATTTTCTTCAGTATTGAAATCAGCCACCAGAAACCGCCAACGGCGAAGAACACCGAACCACTGGCAATTTCATTGCTCAAAGCCGATTCGCCAATACGATTGAGTGAGTTAAACGCCCGTAACGGGGAGCCGAGGTGCATCACCGAGGCAATAAACGCAATGCCCATCAACAGCCAGATAAAGAACATCGGGCGTAACATTTTATGCTGCAACTCACTGTTATTACTGGCGTGATTCCAGGCATAACTCATGACAATGACAGCCCCAACCACGCACTGGCCCAGTACGGTAAACAACACCAACGGCCATTCATGCCATCCGCTTCCCATCTCAAACCTCCTTTGGATTCGCCAGGTAGCCGGTTTTATCCCCGCAAGGACGGCTGTTGGCATTGGGTTTAATCACAATATTTGGCTTCGTGAAATGTGCTGACGGCAGCGGAGCAATAGCGGCTTGCTCGCCGTATTTTTTACGTAGTTCGTCGATGGGAGCCAAATCCAGCGCACGCAATGGGCAAGATTCCACACAGATAGGTTTCTTGCCTTCCGCGACTCTGGAGTAACAGCCATCGCATTTGGTCATATGGCCTTTTTCGGCATTATATTGCGGCGCACCGTATGGGCAGGCCATATGGCAGTAGCGGCAGCCAATACAAATATCCTCGTTCACCACCACAAAACCATCTTCGCGTTTGTGCATCGCACCACTTGGACACACCTTAGTGCAGGCGGGATCTTCGCAATGGTTGCAGGCGATGGATAAGTAATAAGCAAACACATTTTGCTGCCAGACCCCATTGTCTTCCTGCCAGTCGCCACCGGCATATTCATAAATGCGGCGGAAGCTGACGTCCGGGGATAAATTTTTGTAGTCCTTACAGGCCAGCTCGCAAGTTTTGCAGCCGGTGCAACGACTGGAATCAATATAAAAACCATATTGGGTTGTCATCAGCTATTCCTTACGCCTTTTGGATTTCGACCAGGTTGGTATGTTGCGGGTTGCCTTTAGCCAACGGTGAAGGTCGATGAGTGGTCAGCGTGTTGATGCATGAACCGTGATCGACACGGTCGCCGCTCATATTGGCTTCGTGCCATGCGCCCTGGCCCATTGCGGTGACGCCCGGCATGATACGTGGCGTGACTTTCGCCGGAATACGCAATTCACCACGGCCATTAAACACCCGCACCATATCGCCACTGGCGATACCACGCGCCTGCGCATCTATCGGGTTAATCCACACTTCCTGACGACACGCGGCCTTCAGCACATCAATGTTGCCGTAGCTTGAGTGGGTACGCGCTTTGTAATGGAAGCCGAACAGTTGCAGTGGGTAAGTGCTGCGTTCGGCCGCATCCCAGCCGTCGAAGGTGGAGGCATAAACGGGCAGTGGGCTGATGGTTTCGTCTTTTTCTAACTCCCAACTGGCGGCAATGTCAGCCAGTTTGCTGGAGTAGATTTCGATTTTACCAGAGGGGGTTTTTAATGGATTGGCATCCGGGTCGTTGCGGAAAGCCTTGTAGGCAACAAAATGGCCGTTCGGGTCTTTACGCTTATAAATTCCCATCTCGCGTAACGCCTCATACGAGGGTAATTGCGGGTCTTTTACCAGCATCTTCGCGTACAAAAATTGCAGCCACTGCTCCTGAGTACGCCCTTCGGTAAATTTCTGGTAGATATCCGGCCCGAGGCGACGAGCCACTTCGCTGGTTATCCAGTAAATTGGCTTACGTTCAAATTTCGGCTCGGTGGCAGGCTGGATGAAAATCAGATAGCCCATATTCCCGGCGTAATCGTTCGGGATAATGTCTTCTTGTTCGACCGTCATTAAGTCTGGCAGCAGGATGTCGGCGTATTTTGCCGACGAGGTCATGAAGTTCTCGATGACCACAATCATTTCGCACTTGCTGTCATCTTGCAGAATGTCGTGAGTTTTGTTGATGTCGGAATGCTGGTTGGTAATGGTGTTACCGGCGTAGTTCCAGATAAACTTAATCGGCACGTCGAGCTTATCTTTACCGCGCACGCCGTCGCGTTTGGCGGTCATTTCCGGGCCGCGAACAATGGCATCGGTCCAGCTAAAGCAGGAAATTTGCGTTTTCACCGGATTGGTCAACACCGGCATACGTTCAATAGTGATGGTGTAAGTCGATTCACGAGCGCCGCTGTTTCCACCGCTAATCCCGACGTTTCCGGTCAAAATCGGCAACATCGCGATAGCGCGTGAAGTCAGTTCACCGTTGGCCTGGCGTTGTGGCCCCCAACCCTGAGCGATATACGCCGGTTTGGTGCTGCCAATTTCACGCGCCAGCTTGATGATTTTGTCTACCGGAATACCGGTAATCACGGACGCCCACTGCGGAGATTTTGCAACGCCGTCATCACCCTGACCGAGAATATAAGCTTTGTAATGTCCGTTGGCTGGCGCACCTTCTGGCAGCGTTTTCTCATCATAGCCGACGCAGTATTTGTCGAGGAACGGCTGGTCAACGAGGTTTTCGCTAATCAGTACGTGGGCGATACCGGCAACCAGTGCGGCGTCGGTGCCCGGACGAATCGGCAACCATTCATCTTCGCGCCCAGCGGCGGTATCGGTATAGCGCGGGTCGATAACTATCATGCGCGCATTGGAACGTTCACGCGCCTGTTCCAGATAATAAGTAATGCCGCCGCCGCTCATGCGGGTTTCGGCAGGGTTGTTGCCGAACAACACCACCAGTTTGCTGTTTTCAATATCAGAGGTGCTGTTACCGTCGTTGGTGCCGTAGGTGTAAGGCATCGCGCAGGCAATTTGCGCGGTACTGTAGGTGCCATAGTGGCTAAGAAAACCACCGTAGCTGTTCATCAGTCGGGCAACCAACGAGGCGGATGGGGAAGAGCGGGTGATGTTGCCGCCGACAATCCCCGAGGTGTAGTTAATGTAAACCGCCTCGTTACCGTATTTTTCCACCGTGCCTTTCAGGCTTTTGGTGATGGTATCCAGCGCTTCATCCCAGGAGATGCGCTCGAATTTCCCTTCGCCGCGTTTGCCCACGCGTTTCATCGGGTAGTTCAGGCGTTCAGGGTGGTTGATTCGGCGGCGAATCGAGCGGCCACGCAGACAGGCGCGGACTTGATGATTGCCATAAATATCATCGCCGGTGTTATCGGTTTCCACCCAGGTGACTTCATTATCGCGCACGTGTAACCGCAGCGCGCAGCGGCTACCGCAGTTTACCGAGCATGCCCCCCACACGACTTTGTCTTCTGTCTCAGGGTTAACAGCCGCACCCACCGCAGTGGCAGCGGCTCGCAGGCCAAAGGGCAGGGATATTCCACTTACAGCCAGCGCCAGCCCGCTGATGGCGCTGGTTTTCATCAGGGTTCGACGGGAAATCCCATCATGGCAACATTGGTTCGACATAACTCACTCCGTGTTATCTCTGGTTGGGATGTCATGGATGTTTCTAATTTTTTTACGAACGGCGAGGACGCGAAATATTGCTTATCAGGCGAATATTATCGGCGGGGATGAGTTTTACTCATTTAGAGGTAGCAGTTGTTAACACGGGTCAAAGTAAGTGTGGAGTGTTGAATGAAAGCTGATTGAGCGGAGAAAATAAAGCGGGGCGATGCCGCCCCGGCAATCGATTACTGTGGTTCGGCTGGTGTGCCGTCTTGTGTAGCAGTGCTGCTGGCTTGAGAATTGCCACTGCTGGTACGCGTATAAAGAATTTTCTGCGTATCATTAGCACAGTGGCCAACGACTTGTGCGTCAGGTTGGTCGGCCTGGTCGTTCGGAACAATCGTCAAACTGAATCCAGATTCCGCAACACCATTGCCAATGATTTTTTGCTGAATGTCTGCCTTAACTTTGTCACATGACGTCTGCGCAGCCAGCACGGGAACAGTCGCTGCCAACAGGCACACACCCAGCCAGATTGAACGTTGCATGGTCTCTTCCTTATGTTGAGGATGATGTATACCCGTCATCCTTCAAGCTGCAGGGGTGTTGGCTACACTCACTTACCCAAATCACTTACTTAAGTAAGCTCATCGGGATAAGCTCCCAGGCCGCCTGGCTGCAACTCGAATGCTAACGGGTATATAAGAATAGTCGCTGTAGTGTAAAGTGTTGTATTTGCTTATATCATGTATATAACAATTCCAGTCGGAGACCGGACTTACGTGAAGAAAATCATTATCCTCAGTGTGCTGGCAGTGTCTATTGCCGGCTGTGATAATCAGAATATTACGCTGACCTACACGCCAGAAATGGCCAGTTTTTCGAACGAATTTGATTTTGATCCATTGCGCGGGCCGGTTAAAGATTTCACACAGACATTGATCAACGACAAGGGCGAGGTCATCAAACGCGTGGTTGGGCTGGTGTCGGAAGAAGGCTGTTTTAACGAGCTTGAATTCCATGATCTGGAAAACAACACCGGTGCCACTCTGGTGCTAAATGCCAATTATTATGTTGATGCAATAAGCCATGAAAGACGGGTCAAACTTCAGGGGAAATGCCAATTGGCGGAATTACCCCAGGCGGCACTCACTTATGAAACCGACGATAATGGCTTTGTCGTTGCCGCGCATGGTGAAAAGACATCGATAGTTTATCGCTATGATGCTGACGGCTATCCGTTAGGTAAAATAACTAAATCGCAGGACGACACACTCACCATCACCGCGAAAACTGGCAGTGACATCAAGAAAAAGCTCGATTACACCGCAGAAAGCATACTGAACGGTAAATCTATCGGCTTAGCCAAACAATCCTGTGATTACGACGGCCATTTCAACCCACTGGAGTGCGTGCTGAACATCACCAATGAAAGTGCAAAACCGCCTAAAGTTGAAACCTACACCATCAAAAACAACATCAATTATTATTGATAGCGAACAAAGGAAGCCGGATGAAATGGTTGCAACGCCTGAAAATTGATACTTTTTTGCTGATCATGATCGCTGTGGTGATCCTGGCTTCACTATTTCCCTGCGAAGGCGCGGTAAAAACGGCATTTGAATACCTGACCACTGCGGCGATTGCGTTGTTGTTTTTCATGCATGGGGCAAAGCTTTCCCGTGAGGCGATAGTGGCAGGAATGGGGCACTGGAAACTACACCTCGTGGTTTTCCTCAGCACCTTTGCACTTTTCCCGTTATTGGGGCTGGCGATGGGCTTTCTTTCACCAGCCATCCTTAACCAACCCTTGTACATGGGCTTCCTGTACCTTTGCGCGCTGCCCGCAACTGTACAATCGGCTATCGCCTTCACCTCGGTTGCTGGTGGAAACGTTGCCGCCGCGGTGTGTAGTGCTTCGGCATCAAGCATATTGGGGATTTTCCTGTCACCAGTGTTAGTCGGGGCATTAATGAACACCCAGGAAGGCACCACCGACACACTGCACGCGATTGGAAAGATCATCCTGCAATTGATGGTGCCGTTCGTGGTGGGGCATTTGTCGCGCCCGCTGATTGGCCGTTGGGTAGATAAACATAAGAAACTGATTAGCATGACCGACAGATCATCCATTTTGCTGGTGGTGTACGTGGCATTCAGCGAAGCGGTGGTGGAAGGCATTTGGCATCAGGTTAATGGGGTGGCGTTGTTAGCTGTTCTGGGCTGCTCAATTGTGCTGCTGGCAATTGTGCTGGTGATTAACACCTGTGTGGCACGGTTGATGGGGTTCAACACTGCAGATGAAATTACCATTGTGTTCTGCGGCTCCAAGAAAAGCCTGGCAAACGGTGTGCCGATGGCGAACGTGCTGTTCCCGGCCAGTGCCGTGGGCATGATGGTCCTGCCGCTAATGATATTCCATCAGGTGCAATTGATGGTCTGTGCGGTGCTGGCGCAGCGTTATGCACGAAGAACGGCGAAGGAAAAAAGAGCGCTTGAGTCAGTTTCCTGACCCAAGCGTTTGACGAAGGGATTGGCTGATTAAGCGGCGCGAACTTTAGCGATCAGCGCCTGCTTTTCTGCTTCACTCAGGAAGGCAATTTTCAAACCATTCTCTTGCGCGGTGCGGATATGCGCAGCACTCAGACCCGCTTGCGGGGCGGCTACTGTATATTCATGAATAATATCGATACCCTGGACTGCGGGATCATCGGTATTAATGGTCGCCAGCACGCCTTTATCCAGGAAGGTGATTAGCGGGTGCTTATCCAGCGAGGCGATAGTGCTGGTCTGGATATTGGACGTCAGGCACGATTCAATCCCGATACCGTGTTCCGCCAGGAAATCCATCAGCGCCGGATCTTCAACGGCTTTGACCCCGTGACCGATACGTTCAGCACCCAACTCACGAATCGCCTGCCAGATACTTTCCGGGCCTGCCGCTTCACCCGCGTGAACGGTGATATGCCAGCCGGCATCACGCGCACGGTTGAAGTGATTCAGGAATAAGCTACCAGGGAAACCGAGTTCATCACCGGCAAGGTCAAGCGCGGTAATGTGGTCGCGATGCGTCAGCAGTGCATCCAACTCCGCTTCGCAAGCGGCTTCACCAAACGTACGGCTCATGATGCCAATCAAACGGGCTTCAACACCAAAATCGCGGCAGCCCTGACGGACACCTTCAATCACCGCTTCTACTACACCGGCGACTGGCAAATTATGCGTCATCGCCATGTAACCTGGTGAAAAGCGCAGCTCGACATAATGCAGGCCATTGCGCGCGGCATCTTCAATATTTTCCCATGCCACACGGCGGCAGGCATCAAGAGAGGCAAGGACTTTCACGCCCCAGTCGAGTTTTTGCAGGAAGCTGACCAAATCAGGCGCGGTTTCCACAACCTGTACATGCGGGCGAAGTGCTTCAAGAGAATCAGCCGGAAGCGGTAAATTAAACTGGCGGCCTAGATCGAGGATAGTTTGCGCACGAATATTACCATCGAGGTGGCGGTGCAAATCGGTTAACGGCAGGGTGGTATCAATCATGGTCGCACTCTTTTATTGATTAAAGTGCGATAGATTATAAAAACAAATGTGTCCAAAAAGCTACGTTGCGCAAATAAAAAGGGGAGTTGCCTCCCCAGACGTTTATTGCAGCGACTTGATTGCCGCAATCAGGCGTTTCACACCTTCTTCAAGCTTAACTCGTGGGCAACCAGCATTCAGGCGCACAAAACCTTTCCCTTCTTCGCCGTAGGTATATCCCGGCATGATGGCGACTTTTTGCTGTTCGATCAGCACTTTTTGCAGCGCGTTGTCATCAATACCCAGCGGACGCAAATCAATCCACGCCAGATAAGTTGATTCCGGTGGTTGCCAGTTCAGTTGCGCAAACTCACTGTTTAGCGCATCTGCCACATAGCGAAGATTGCTTTGCAGGTAAGCGCGCAGTTCATCCAGCCATGCGGCACCTTCCTGATAAGCCGCAATGTGGGCGATAACCGCCAGAATGGCAGGGGATGACAGTCCATCCTGGCCTTTCAGCACATTCAAATACTGCTGGCGTTCATGAGCATCGTTAATCAGGCCGTAGGCTCCGGTTAACGCAGGAATGTTGAAGCTCTTGGAACCGGAGGTGAACAGCGCCCACTGGCCTTTGCCTACTTCACACCATGGCGTGTGCAGGTTTCCTTCCCACACCATATCCATATGAATTTCATCACTGATAACTCGGACGCCGTGGCGTTCGCACAGCAAGGCCATGGTTTCCAGTTCGCTGTGTGTCCAGACTTTGCCGGTTGGGTTTTGCGGGCTGCACAGCAACATGATTTTGCATTCAGGTTTGGCCAGTTGCGCCTCGAGTGCTGTCATATCGCACATCCAGCCGCCATCGGTTTTATGCAACGGTGCGCTAAAGACCTCGCGCTGGTTGCCTTCGATGGCTTTGTAAAACGCATCATAAGCCGGAGTATGGATCAGTACCGCGTCACCTGGTGCTGACCACTGGCGAATCAGCTGTGAAACCATGTAGATAACAGAAGGGCCGTAAACCACCGCTTCTTTATCTATCACGCTGTTAAAACGAGCTTGATACCAGTGGGCAATCGCGCCAAGAAACTCGTCATTCTTCCAGCGGCTATAACCCAATACACCGTGAGATAAACGCTTTTGTAATGCGTCCAGAATGACCGGAGCGGTAGGGAAATCCATATCGGAGATGGTAAAGGGCAGGAGGTCTGCGGCACCAAAACGGTCTGCGACATAATCCCACTGGGTACACCAGGTTCCGTAACGGTCAACGGGGGTGGAAAAATCGAACATATCACCTCGCAACAAATGGGCGCTGAAGCGCCCATCGTGATTTACGCCTGAGCAGTTTGCATCAGATGCGCCATTTCATCTTTCACTGACTGGACCTGCGGCCCAATCACCACTTGCAGATTATGCTGGTTAAGCTGAACCACACCAATGGCGCGCAGATTCTTCAGTGCGGCTGAGTCGACTAAAGACATATCTTTTACGGACATACGCAGACGAGTGATGCAGTTATCGAGAGACACGATATTTTCCGCACCGCCAAGTGCGGCTAGCATCGCTGGAACATTGTATCCAGACTTGCCAACCTGACCGGCAATCGCTTTTTCAGCGCTGCTGGTAGTGTCAACATCGCGACCCGGTGTTTTGATATTGAAGCGAGTAATCGCGAAGCGGAAGATGGCATAATACGCGCCGAACCAGATAGCTGCGACGACTGGCACCATGTACCATTTAGTCGCCAGGCCATGCAGGATCCCGAACACTACGAAGTCGATGATGTTGCCATCGGTATTGCCGATAGTCACGCCCAACACCGCCATAATGGTAAAGCCAAGGCCAGTCAGCAATGCGTGGATGACGTATAGCACTGGAGCAACAAACAGGAACAGGAATTCCAGTGGTTCTGTGGTGCCACCAACGACGCAAGCAATCACGCCAGAGATCAGCAGCCCTTTAATTTTATGGCGGTTTTCTGGGCGAGCACAGTGGTACATCGCCAATGCAGCACCAGGTAAACCACCAAGGAAGGCTGGCATTTTACCCTGTGACAGGAAGCGGGTGGCGCTTTCAGAGAAGCCGTGAACGCTTGGGCAACTCAGTTGAGCCTGGAAGATGGTCAATGCGCCGCTGACGCTGTGACCACAAACATCCATGGTGCCGCCAGCATCAGTAAAGCGAATCAGCGCAACCAGAATGTGGTGCAAACCGAACGGCAGTAATAAACGCTCGCCAGTACCGAAGATCATCGGCCCAAACATACCTGCGCTGTTAATCATATTGCCCAGCGCGTTAATGCCTGCGGCAAAAATTGGCCAAATTAACGGGATAACCAACCCAACCAGCCCCATCACCACCGTGGTGATGATGGGCACAAAGCGTGTACCGCCAAAGAACGCCAGCGCATCAGGCAGACGCACATTGTGGAAACGTTCATGAAGCAGGAAAACAATCACCCCGACAATCACTGCACCTAAAATACCGGTGTCAATTGACTGGATCCCAAGGATGCTTTGAATGTTGTTTGCCTTCAGAATCGCGGTATCGGTGGTAGGCAAAATGCCTTTTGCGGTAAGCCAGAAGTTGACTGCCAGGTTCATTACCGCATAACCGACGAAACCTGCAAATGCGGCAACACCTTTATTTTCACGCGCCAGCCCAAGAGGGATAGCGATACAGAACATGATTGGCAGGAAGCTGAATGCAAACGAACCTACTTTGCTCATCCAGACGAAAATGAGCTGTAAAACTGGGTTACCTAATGCGGGAAGCAAAGTGACCACGTCGTGGCTACTCAGTGAGCTTCCGATCCCGAGCATGATGCCGCAAAACGACAGCAGTGCCACGGGCAACATAAAGGTTTTGCCAAGGTTTTGAAAAAACTCCCAAAGCGTAATTTTTTGTGTTGTATTAGCCGCCATAACGACTCCTTGAACCTTGGTTAATAAATGAGTAGCAGTACAAAACGAAGCGGATGATAAAACGTTTTACCAAGCTTTATTGCGTGCTGTATCACAGATTCAAAGCTCGACAGAGTGCCTAATACACCTGCTGAGATTAAACGTTTTATCACTGCTGGAGGGTTCGTCTCGCCGATGACGACTCAGGAAAAGAAAATCACGATTAACGAAGTGGCCGAAGCTGCTGGTGTTTCTGTCACGACGGTCTCTTTGGTGCTCAGTGGCAAAGGGCGTATTTCCCCGGCGACGGGGTTACGCGTGAGCGAAGCCATCGAAAAATTAGGATTTGTGCGCAACCGCCAGGCGGTTTCACTGCGTGGAGGCCAAAGTGGCGTGATTGGCCTCATCGTGCGTGACCTCTGTAACCCGTTCTATGCTGAACTGACCGCTGGCCTGACCGATGAGCTGGAAAAACAGGGGAAGTTGCTGTTCCTGACGCAAAGTGGTGCACAAGGTCAGCATATGCAGCGTTGTTTCGACATGCTGGTCGCTCAAGGCGTTGATGGTATTATCGTGGCGGGTGCTGCTGAGCAGGGTGCGGATATGCGTGTCATTGCGGAACAAAAAAATCTGCCGCTAGTTTTTGCCTCCCGCGCCAGTTATCTCGACGAGGCCGATATCATCAGGCCTGATAATATGCAGGCTGCGCAACTCGTGACTGAGCACCTTATCAAACGCGGACATCAGCGAATCGCCTGGCTGGGTGGTGACGGTTCTTCATTAACACGGGCCGAACGCGTCGGCGGCTACTGCGCGACATTGCTGAAATACGGTTTGCCTTTCCATAGTGAGTGGATCATCGAATGCGAGCCGAGCCAGAAAAAGGCGGCTGATGCGATTACCACACTGCTGCAACACAATCCAACGATTACCGCTGTGCTTTGCCACAACAGTACCGTGGCGATGGGAGCATGGTTCGGATTATTGCGAGCCGGGCGGCAAAGTGGAGAAGGGAGCATCGACAGCTACTATGACCGGCATGTAGCGTTGGCAGCCTTTGCTGAAGTGATGGATGATGAACTGGATGATTTACCGCTGACCTGGGTTTCTACACCCGCTCGAGAAATTGGGCGCACTGCGGGGCAAAGGATCCTTAAACGCGTACAAAACGACAACGAAGAAGTTCGTAGTCAGATCATGCCTGCAAGATTAGTCATTCGGAAAAATTAAAACGCCCACAATTGCCGGTAGGTTACGGCTGGCAGCTTGTTGATACTCTTCGTGATATATACTTAAAAAAACCTGATTTGATCGGGGATTCATGGAATGGTTGTATGAATGTGTTTGCGACTAGCCTTACATCATATCTGAGTCGGGTGTTATCAAACCTGGGTGAAAAGCGCTGGGTACTGGTTTTAGTGATGCTCATTCAGGCCGGTGGTTTAGTCATTTACTTGTACTTGTCGCATAACTGGATTGAATCTGGTGTGGTGCAGTCATTGAGAAATGTGTCGTCGATGCACTTGCGGGGTTTTGAACAACTCGAAAGGACGATTAGCTACCAACTTGCTTCGGTGGGGGAAGCGGTGGCGGACGATGCACAGTTCAGATATGCGAAAGAATATATCCGTGGTGAAGTGGAACAAACCGGGCTGGATTCCATCATAGTTTTGGATAGGACTGGCAAGATTATTGCGTCTGAGTCTGTTGTCCCGCTGGAATTGATCCTACCTCCCAGTGTCTTCGCGACACAGTCCTTCAGGGATTTACCGCAATTTAAAACTTTTCAGCGTGGCGGAACGAATTCTACCTTTTTTGTATCCCGGCAGTATGTTCCCGAAATGGGGGGCAACGGCATGATTATGTACCACATGATGACATCTCCTGAAGGACGGCCGCTGGGCAGCGTAATTGGTTATACCAGCCCGCGTAGTTTGTCTATGCTGCTTTACGCGGATACCGCTCGGGGATTCGATCTGGGCAAAAACGGTGTGTTATCAATTTTTGATAACCACACCCGGCAGGTCCTGTATCGCTATGCTTATTCACGTGTTCCCGTTGAGGAACATAGTTTGGCGCTGCCAGCCATCAGAGACAGATATTTTCAAAACACACGTTATGGGCCGGACGTGAAGTATTACCAGTCTCCGGTTGACGGTGTGGAAAGGCTGGTGGTGTTAACTCCACTGCATCTTGGTCAATGGATGCAGCTGGTGGGTGAAAGCCCGAATGAATACCTGTTCGAGTGGCGAATACAGGTGGCGATTTCGGTATTTGTTTTTATTTGCGTCAGTTTCTTGCAAGTGCTGTTGATGGATATTTTTCGCCAAAACAAGGCCCAGCGTACCCTGCTGGATTTGGTTCTCAACTCCGTGGATGCCTGTGTTTACTTAAAGACCAGCGATCGACGTTTCAGCTATGTTAATTCGAAAACTGCCGAGCTGTTTGGGCTTCCAGTGGAACAGATAATCGGTCGCCGGGATAAGGATATTCTTCCGCAAAAGTTAGTCGATGATTTCTGGGCGACGGACAAACAGGTGCTAGAGACTGGCAATAGGCAACTCTGTACTGAGATGATGATTAACCCGCAAGGGGAACGCCGCTACTTTTCGACGATAAAAGAGCTGGTGAGAATACCGGATCAACTTCCTGCGGTGATTGGCTTGTCCACGGATGTCACCGAACTGCATGAACAAACAGAGGCAAGAAAGGCCGCTGAGGATGCCATTCGAAAAATGGCATTTTTCGACCAACTGACTGGGTTGCCTAACCGCCGTATGTTAGAAGAACGCCTTGGCAAAACGCTTGCTCAGGCGAAATTGAAACAGCAGAAGTTATCGCTGCTTTTCATTGATCTCGACAAATTCAAGGCAGTAAATGATTTGCATGGGCACAAGACCGGTGACTGGCTGCTTACTCAGGCTGCATCTCGCATGAGTAGCGTACTACGCGCGTCCGATATCGTCTCACGCATTGGTGGTGATGAGTTTGTCGTTCTGTTGCCTGATGCCCAGAGTCTGGACGAAGCGGTGAGGGTAGCGGAAAGGATCCGTGCTTTATTGGAACAACCTTTTGTGATGGATAATGGCGTAGCGCTGGATATCTCATCAAGCATTGGTGTGGTGATTTACCCAGACCTGGCCGATAACGTGCATGATTTACTGCACTTTGCCGATGAGGCCATGTATCGCGCCAAGAAAGGTGGCAAGAACGCGGTCGAGGTCTTTACCGGCTAGTTTGCGGCGTTAGATTACCGGATAAAACAGCTTCTCGTAGGCGGCTGTATCAAACTGAACCGGTCGTACTTCCAGTGTTTGAGCATCCTCGACATGCAGCCGAGTACCCACATTTCACTGTTAAAATAGCTGACAGCTGCATTGTGATTATTAAAGACAGCGAAGAAGTGGATATGCTGAAACATGAGCAGGAAGCGCTGCGTCAGCAACTGCGGGATATAATCTGAATATAAAGAGCGCGGCTCCGTGGGATGGCAGTTTAAGAAATAGAGTCGGAAAGATCTTTCGGTCTTTCCGACTCTATTTACTTATTGCCCAATAATAGTTATGTCTGGCTTGCTATCTTTTTTATAAAAATCATTAAGATGCTCATGTCCAAACTTGCTGCCATGAGCCTCCATCAATTTTGCCGTATTTCTTAGAAATTCAATAAATTCGTTAAGTTCTTTTACTGATAGCTGAAGTGTAAGTTCACTAAGCGATACTAAGTCGCTGTCTTCAGACTCATAACCGTAGATTTTCATAAATACCCCAACTACTCCGGTGGAATCCAGCCATGTTCTCGTAGCCAGTCTTGAGTTTTTTTACTCGGATTCGGTGTTCCATTATGTGCGTCGTGAACGCCGCCGCTCAGATTGGATGAAGTCCCGTCTTTATAATGAACATGTGGTTCTTGACCTGGAATATGTCCTTTATCTACTCGAATGACATCTCTGGGAGCCTGCCCTCTCTCAACTTGCTTTTGCATATTCCCTGGAGAAGAAACCTTCCCCTTAACTCCCTGACAGCAGTCCTTCCCAGCCAGCCCCTCAGTGGATTCGACACATACCCGTAAGGATTAACCCCACCCAGCAAGCCTATCGGGTCAGGCGTCAGATACTGTCCCGTTTCACTATCATAGTAACGGAAGCGGTTGTAGTGCAATCCGGATTCTTCATCTTCATACTGACCCGCAAAACGCAGGTTGCAGCTCACTTTATCCGCCGCCTGCCTGCGCCAACGGCTCCCGCTACCCCAGTTGGTTAATGGATGGGAGGGACATCATAAAACAGCAGAGAAGATCGTGGATTGAGTTTCTCTGCAATTATTTATAATTTTCTGTTGTATTTTTGAGGTGTTTTACACAAGTCCAATGACAATTACAGTAAAATACTCTTGATCTTGGTTAGGTTATGTTTTCAATATTTATATAATTAATATTAGTATGTAAATCCCCCTTCATTGTTATAATGACTTCATGGAAGTGATAATCACAGGTATTATTTTAAATTATTATAAAATTTTCATCAATAAAAAAGATACTAAATCACTTGTCGGCTTACAAATCTCAATATTATCTACTTTCACAACTAATATAATCCTATAGGAATTCCAATTGGACGTAATATGTTTTGATAATCTCCTACAGAGTATTATGGTAGTTTAGGGACAATAAACATAGTATTGCCGGGAAGGCTTAATATCTTCCCGGTTTGGCTTTCTTTTTAATCCCATCTTTCATCTATGTAAGGAGTGATTCCCTCGATAGTTAAAAATTTTGCTCTACAGTACAAACTAAGTTCATTACATTTTAATTTTATTTCCGAATAATCCTTAAAAGAATTTATTATTGGAGAGCAAAAAAAACCAACTCGTGAACCTGTAATATCAAATTCAATTATATCACCAAAAGTAACTACCAAACTAAGGGCGTTAAAACGTTCTTTATCCCATTTTTCAGGATGTTTTTTGGGAATATTCTTACAGCAAAAATGAAATTTCAAGTCTGAAAACCTCTCCAGGCAAAAGCTATTAATTTCAATGTGTTGTACACTAAGTTCATTATCAAACATGAATTGAATTTTTTCTTTACCTATAGCATGTTGAAACCACATTCTTGGCTCCTTTCAAAAGTTATAATGACCATGAGTTCCAGGTACACTACCTGTATTCAAATTCTCAGGTGGTCTGACATTAAAATGTGGTTCAGCCCCATGCCCTGGCGTAGCCTTGGTATGACCTAAACTATGCTCTTGTATAAAGACAGAGTTTCCATTATCAGTAGTAAATTCATATTGTCTTGTTTTTATTGGCTGTCCGTTACTGTTTAATAATTTCTTACCACTACCATCTAATAAATCAGGTTTTGTAACTGATTGAGACTGCTGATTCATTGGGATTCCAGCGTCTCGTTTAGCCTGTCTGAATGCATCTTTCCGGCCACTGCCATCGTAAGTTGTCTTTTTAGTAGGACAACAAGCCAGCCCCAGCGGATCAACCCACCTCAACGGATTCGCCACATACCCGTAAGGATTCAGCCCACCCGCCAAGCCGATAGGGTCTGCTGAAATGTACTGCCCCGCCTCACTATCATAGTAACGGAAGCGGTTGTAGTGCAACCCGGATTCTGTGTCTTCGTATTGCCCCGGAAAGCGCAGTCTGCAACTCAGGTTGCCATCGTTAGCACTTTCTTCACGACCCCAGAGCTGTTGCTTGCCGCGCCAGACGATGGTGCCGTCTTCGGTCAGTAATTCCTGAATGCGGCCGACGGTGTCTGTGACGGCATAGTGCAGTTTTCCCTTCGCATGCCGCGCGACAGGCGTTAGTGCCGCCGGCTCGTACAGCTACTGAACTCTTTCCTCAAACGTCGGCGTTATTGTCGGCTATGTACCGAACCGGGGCGATACCGGCACTCCCAATATTCATTTAAAGGGTAAATGGCTGAAAGAGACGGGATTTGAGACGGGTGCACATCTCACCGTTAAAATATCGGACGGCTGCATTGTGATTATTAAAGACAGCGAAGAAGTTGACGCGCTGAAGCATGAGCAGGAAGTGCTACGTCAGCAACTGCGGGAAATTAATCTGGCTAATCTGAATATTAAATCTGCATTACAGGGCATAGCGAGTTAAATGAAAAAGCAGGAAAGGTCGGGATGATCTTTCCTGCTTTTTGTCATCGCAATAAATTGATATTGAATCAATCTGTTGCGAACATATTTATATCATCCATTGCATCTTCAATTCTTCCAATCAAGTTATGGTTACTTTTTTTACTCATAAGAACTGGGATAACTTTTTCTTTGTTAATTTTTGAATGAATTCTAGCCACATGACCTAAACATGTTATTGCAAGTCCGCTTATATCATCGTTATCACAGTTAAGCAGCGAAAGACAATAATCTTCAATCCAATCAACATCATCAATATTAAATGTTGCATATAAAAGCGCATCACTTATAACTTTTACATCAGTGGATTTATGCAATAGCTCATTAAGCTCTGCTTTTGAATAATTATCCACAGCATTTTCCTTTCTTATTTACTTTGCGAGTATTTTTCAACGCATTTTGTTGGTCAACATGCAGATCATTCCACGATCTTACATGTCCATGATAGATATCATCGCCATTAGGTAATGTTCGTGTTTTATCTAAAACAACGAATTCGCCAGTTGCATTATCAACTCCAACTCGTCGAGGTGATGTCGATTTAACTTGGGTGGAGTTATCTAAAGCTCCTTGCCCATTTGTTGGTGCTCGGCTTTTAACTGAATTATCGGTTTTTCCGTGATAAGGAGCATCTTCATAAATCGCAATCAGCCCCAGCGGGTCAACCCAACTCAGCGGATTCGCCACATACCCGTAAGGGTTCACCCCACCCAGCAGCCCTATCGGGTCTGCCGAAATGTACTGTCCCGTTTCACTATCATAGTAACGGAAGCGGTTGTAGTGCAACCCGGATTCTGTGTCTTCGTATTGCCCCGGAAAGCGCAGCCTGCAACTCAGGTTGTCATCGTTAGCACTTTCTTCCCGACCCCAGAGCTGTTGCTTGCCGCGCCAGACGATGGTGCCGTCTTCGGTCAGTAATTCCTGAATACGACCGACAGTGTCTGTGACGGCATAGTGCAACTGGCCTTTTTCATAACGTGCCAGCGGTGTGAAGCTGCCTGGTTCGTAAATCCAGCGGATACTGTCGTCATATGCCGGGGGGCCACCGGCATACACCGGGATTTCTTCGGTCAGCTGGTCACCATTCCAGTGGAAGTCGTAACCGGTTTTCTCGCGGTTGGTGCAGCGTTTGCTGATGCGCCTGCCAGACGGGTCGTAGCGGTATTCCCAGCGTTCGCCGTCCGGGGTTTCCAGCGCGGTGAGCTGGCTTCTGGCGTCCCAGCGGTAGCGCCACTGAAGAGGGCGATAGCCGCCTTTATCCACCAGTTTTTCCACCAGACGCCCGTTAACATCGTATTTCCAGGTGATGTTGTGTTCGTTCACCACCCGGACAAATTTTCCGTCTTCGGGTTTCCCGCTGTCGGGGTTGATGCGCGAAGTGGTGTGCCGCCAGGCTTTGTGCTCCCGCGATGCGACCCGGCCATGCTGCTGTTGCTGGTAGGCCTCACTTTCCATTACGTCATTCACCCAGGTCTGGCGGCGGGTGATATTGAGGTTCTGGTCATAGGTGAAGCGTTCTTCGCGCATCGGCACACTGCTGTTGCCGGTCCAGGTGGCGTGGCTTATCTGGTCGTTCGCGGTCAGGGTGTGAACTGCGGTACCGCGCAGTGAGTCGGCAATCATGGTCAGGTTATAAGCTTTGTCATACAGCCACTGGCGGTGCAGGGTTTTGTTGCGCCGGTCGTGCGGATTCAGCTCTGCCGGATTGCCGACCTGTTGCTGCGTCAGCATCCCGGTTGGTGTGTAACCCAGTTGCTGACGGAAGCCGGTGTCACTCTGTCGGGTGATTTCGTGGCCGCGCAGGTCGTGGGTGAAGGTCAGTGGCGCATGGTCTGCTATCTGCCACTGTGTCAGCTCTCCCATTAATCCACGGGTGAAGTGTTCGGTGAGTCCTTCAGTGGTGCGTTGTGAGATATAGTCGCGTTCTTTTTCCCATGTATATTCAGTGCGTCGGCCGTTGAGAATTTCGGCAGTAAGGCGACCGGCCTCATCATATTCATAATTGACGGTAGCATCGTCATTCTTTGCTTCGACCAGACGGCAGAGGGTGTCATAGCGGAATAGGGTGGCACTGAGTACGCGGGTGCTGTCGCCCTGAGTGACGTCCTCGCGTACGACCTGGTCGGTGACGTTATATACCCGGTTAAGGTGGGCGCCATCCGGGAAAGAAGTGCAGATACAGTGGCCTGCGGCGTCGTAGCGGTAATTCAGCATTCTGCCGGTAAAGTCGGTTTCCGCAATAAGTTGCCCGGCTTTGTCGTAGGTCAGACGGTAGTGCTCACCGGCGGCGTTGGTGATTTCAGTCAGGCGGGTGAGTTTATCGTAACGGCATTCCAGCCGTTCACCGTCCGGGCGTATCACCGCCGTCAGCAGGTCGAATGCACCGTATTCATAACGGGTGGTTTTTCCTTCCCCGTCAGTGAAGCTTTCGGGCAGTTTTTCACTGTTCTGACGCATCAGTTCGCGCACACCGTCGGGGCGGTTAATTTCCTCGATGCTACCCTGTGGCCCGGCATGTTTTTTGCTGTGGCGGAACTGCGTGGTGAAGCCCAGCGGGTCTTTGACACTCAGCAGACGGCCCAGCATATCCTGTTCTGTGTGTGTGATACCGCCATTCGGGGCAGTGGTTTCGCGCACCTGGTGCAGGGCATCATGGCTCCAGCGCCAGGTCGCGCCGCCGGGAAGAATATGAGCCTGTAAATCGCCCTGTTCGCTGTAGCTGAACTGCTGGCTCCGGCCCTGCGGGTCAGTGAGGCTGACCACGCTGCCGAGCTCGTCGTAAGCCCACAGCCATTGCTGGTCGCCCGGTGTGGTCAGGCGGGTGAGCTGTCCGGCGTCGTTGTACTCGTACCAGAGACTGTGGCCGCCGGGGAGGGCGACATGGCGGATATCGCCTTCATCGTTATAGTGATATTCAGTGGTGCGCCCAAGGGCATCGGTGCGTGACTGAAGCTGGGTGTTCTCCCACACCGTGATTTCTTCCCGTCCCAGCGGGTCGGTGCTGCGGGTAACCAGGCGATCTTCGTTGTACCAGTAACGGGTTTCTCCGCCCTCCGCATCCTGGTAGGTGGTACATTTTTCTTCATCGTTATAGATAAAGTGGTCACTGTAATAGCCTTCGGTTGACTGTGTGCTGATGACCCGGCCCTGCATGTCATAGCTGATATCGACACAGGTTTTATCCGTATCCCGCCAGCGGGTCATAAACCCTTCAGGAGAGTATTCGTGCCACAGATGGGTGAACTGGAAGGTGTCGCATTCAGCGAGAAAACCGTTGCTGTCATAGTGGCAGGTGACAAGGCGCTGGCGTTGAGGGGTGACCAGGTCAATGCTCATCAGTTGCCGGTTCTGCCAGTCAAGGGCGAGCGTGTAACCGTCGCTGTGGCGGATTTCAGTCAGCAGATCATCTGTGCGGATAAAGTCAATGCGGTTGCCGTAACGGTCATAAATAGTGGAGAGTAAATAAGTTCCGCAGCCTGCCGGGGAAAACACCTGGGTCTGTTGCGAACGACGGTCAAAAACGGACAGTTTATCGCGAATATCCCCCATCAAACGGTAATGCGTCTGACGAGAGTTAACAGCTTCGTGGAAAATACCGTCCTGAGGAATGGGGTAATAGAGCACCACGCCTTCGTGGTCGGTGAAGTGTAAATCACCGTCGTGTACCGTCAGAGATGTAGACCATTCATCGGTCCATTTCGGGCCGAACAGACCACCAGTTCTGGCTTGCGAACGGTAGGTGCGCGAGAGGGGTAGAGGCAAGGTGCCTGGCAGGGCCAGGACACTCAGTTGCTGAAGAAAATCGCCAGTTACCACATCAACAGGCTCACCCGCTTTGGTGCAAAAAGATAATGAAAAGTTTTCCCCTTCTCCTGCCTGACCCTTTGTTTTTCCTTTGACCCTGGCACCATCCATGTCTATGCCCCCCGCAGATCGCAGAGAATATGCCATCATCATTCCCTGAACTGCCTGCATTAGCGCCCGGTTCTGCGGTGTGTCTATAGTATTAAAGTTTTCAAGCGCCTCTCCGCCTATCTGCTCGGCAATGTTCCGCGCCGTTTCAGCAGACATATTGTAATAACTCCCAGCACTCAGCATTGCACCTATTGCCTGGCTATTCATAACATCGTCAGGCGTATGGTCGGTGAAAAAATCTGTGGTCGCGTTCTGAACAGAGTTTGCCGTGTCGGCTATTGCCCGAGCCTTTTGAAGCTGATACTCGACATATGATGTTAACAGGGATTGAAAGAACCCCTTTTCCTCTGCAGTTTCAGTCTGAATGGCAGGGTCAGCATCGTGGGCGGATACAATCGCTGCCGGAGGCTGGCCAACAATAATGCCCGTGGTATTACGGGCATTCATCCAGAATATATCGTCATGACGCAAAACGGGTTTCCCCCCAGCCCGCACGGTCTGACTGTGTGCCAGCGGTTCGCAGATATCACCGACGGTGCCACTCGACACTCCCTTCGCGATACCAGCTTCATCTCCTTTTGTCCGGGGCATGAAGCTCTGATCAAGTACCAGCAGCGGGCCGCCATTCGCCCTCACATTAGGGATCACATTCATGGCATCGGCCATGCTAGCCGTTACTGGATAGGGGACCGGGGGAATTGCTGGACCCATGGGTGTCTTACAGACATCGGGTTTGGTACTGATCACCAGCCACTGGATGTCCTGGCGTGCAATATAATTAATCGCCATATTCATTTCCCTTCGGTGCGATAGCGGGCTTCCATTACCCGGATATCATTGCGGACGGGTAGCCGGTAGCGCCAGGTCAGTGCGACAGTGAACGTGTCGGTATTTATTGCCAGGGTATCTATCCATAACAGTTGTGGTATCAGCCCACCGATGTTCATTCGGAGTAACACCATTGCCTGATGCGCTGGAAGGATAAAACGGATATCCCCATCCGGGTGAAAGCCTGTCAGCACAAATTCTGGTCCCGGTTCGGGATACCGAATCTGCTGGGTATGCGGTGCTCCATTCCAGTAGCCAAAATCAAAATCATCCGGCAGGTCGGGGTGCTGCGTTTCCAGCCATTGCTGGTCGTAGGTTCCTGCCAGCGGCAGGCGTGGCAACCAGGCGCGACCGATACAACCAAAGCCGGCAGGCTGATATTCGGAAGCAAACCAGTCGGCTTTCCCGTCAAGGCAGGCAACGAATTGTTTGAGGGTAAAGGGGGCGTCCAGCGCGATGATACGGGGAGCTTCAACCTGCTGAACCTCGCAGGCGTGCAGATACCATGGCTGCATGTAACCCAGCCCCAAAGGGTTCACCGGGCAGGCCATATGCGCCAGCGGTGGGTTGTTCTGGTCGGGATGTTCGCGGCGTTGCACATCTGTCAGGAGGTATTCTTCGGGAATGCGCTCAGCGTGATGACTATCAGCCTCTATGCGACACTCGCCGCCAAAGGCGTAACGGTAATCCAGCGGCAGGGAAGTAAATGGCTCCGGCTCTGTGTCATACCACTCCCCGGTTAGCGCCTGGCGCTGGTAAAAGCGTCTGCCTGTTACCTGCAGTTTCTTGTCCACCAGTACTTCGCCTGAAGGTGAGTACATCTGTATACCTGCCGTCATTTCCTGCGCGGCAGCCCCGCCAGGTGTATAAGCGGTACCGTTGACGATGATATCGCAGAGAGGTTTCAGCGGGGCGAGGTCACTTTCACGCAGAACCGGGGAAAGGTTCATCTCACCGGCATATTCATCTTCCACACATAACGGTAGCACCGGGTTTTCCATCAGTAGTGCCTGCCACAGTCCCTCAGCATCCTGTACCAGCCGGAAGCCGGTTTTCATGGCAACCACCCGATGACGTTCGTTATGCTTATCATCCATTGCGTATTCCATCACTGAAAATGGAGTCCGATTACGGAATTCCATATATATTCCTTTCCTTTTTCTGAAATAAAAGAATGCGTATCTATTTATGTATTAGTGGGATTCATTTTTATGATGAATGAAATAACGTTTTTTTCTAAAAAACAATATCAATAATTAGAAGGTATTTTGAATGTGAAGTTTATGCGGATTGTCAATTTAATGAGTTTTTTTTAATTGATATGTGAGTAATGATTAATATTTTGGTATTTCTGGTGAAGTGCTAAGGCAAAGTGTTGAATTATATTTTGGAGAGCTTTGCCAACTCATTTTTTATTTTAAGTATCACTAACTTCATTCTTAACTAAATGGCTAGGAGATAAAAAAGCCTCCCGCAGGAGGCTCTATCAAACTAAACCAATACTTACTGTTGTGGAACCGCGGGAACCGCAGGCAGTGCTGGAACCGGTGGCACTTCCAGTTCAGGCGCTGGCTCGGCACCGGTATCTGGTAAACCAAACATGCCAAACAGTTCGCTCAGTGGCATTTTCTGGCCGTTCAACGTGACCTGACTATTGGAATATTGCAGGCTGGAAACCACGTTATTTCCGTCCATTGTGGTCACACGGAACATTTGCCCCATTGCGGCCATGCCTTTAATTTGTTGCTCGGCAAGTTTAGCGGCCTCGGCTGGCTGATACCCTTCAAGCTGTGCAATCTGAGTCATTAACTCTGTCGCCATATCCACTGGAATCACCAGCTTGCTATCGAGGGATTTCACCACGCGATTAATCTGTTCTTCCTGAGAGGTTGGCTCGCCAGTAGCGGTTGATGGGTCTTTCAGGAACAGTGAGAGGTTAAAGGTACTTTCGCCTTTGGCATTCTTCCAGCTCAACGGTGCAATGGTAATGACCGGATCGCCTTTTAACAACAGTGGCAGGTTAGCGGCAAACAGCTCAACAATTCGCTGCTGATAAATATCTGGATCTTTCGCCGTTGCCGGGTCTGCCAGCAGTTTTTGCGACTCAGCATTGTACAACTTGCTGAACTCTTGCACGGCCGCACCATCAAGGTTGCCAATTTTTACCGTCAATTTGCCACTACCAAGATCTTTGCTCTGTACTTTGAGCGACTTCAGGGTGTAATCGATTTGACCAGAAAGATGTTTTTTATCTTCCTGCAATTCGGATTTGGCATCGATACCTAAACCTTCCACCACGGCCATCTCTTTGCCTTCGATGGAAACCGCGAGTTTGTCGATAGAACCTTTTTGGCTACCAATACGTTCGATAAATTCGCTACGGCTGCTATTGCCTTCGGTTTTGATGCCATTGAATGTCATCAGTACTTTTTGGCCATATTCGTTGGTGGTATTCACCAGGCCGCTTTGTGCTTCTCCGCTGATAGCAATTTTGTCACCGTTACCATCGACATCCGCTTTGAATTGACCGCCGCTGAAGGCCACTTTTTCATCGCCTTTAACGTAGTCCAGTGGCAGCAAATTGATATCTGAAGAGGTATCACCGCTATAGCCGATACGCGTTTGTGCATCAATAAATGACTGCCCTTTAGCGATATCAAATAAAGGTTTAGTGGTCGGGTTATTGACCAGCGTGGTGTGAACGGATGCCATGGCCGGCAGCAGATTGAATTTTTTCAGTTGTGCGAAGGGGAATGGGCCGTGATCAATAGTTTCATTGAATACGATACTTTGCTCAGGCCTGAGAATGGCACTGGTCACTCCTGCTTTCGGTTTGATAACTAACTGCATTGAGCTGTGGAACAGACCACGCTGATAGTCCTGGTAGCTTAGCGTTAAACCAGCTTCCGGTGAGGCTTTGTTCAATTCGGCGTTAGCGTTAGCCACCATCTCCGCCATGCGGCCTTCAAGCTGTTTACCGGTGTACCAGGCAGTACCTGTCCACACCACACCCAGAGCCACAATGACACCTACAGCAACCAGTGATTTTTTCATTCAGTCGTCGTCCATATAAAGTGCGTCTGCTGGTAGTCCTCCAGCAGACGATTGAAATGCCAACCGGCATTTAAGAAATCTATCCTGTGAAGCTTAGCAATCCTGAATTAAAAGATCAGTAAGTTACTTCAAACTCAGATTTTGGAATAGACGCGAGCCACACGGCCAACGCCGCTAATAGCAACCGGTGATTCTTCGGCGGAGATAAACGCCGACTCACCAGGTTTGAGTACCAGTTGCTGTTGGTCCTTGCTCAAGACTGCTTCGCCTTCGGTACAGAAAACGATGGCCGCACTGGTTTGCGCAAGCTCGGTCTTTTGCGCGCTGAGATCGTGCAAAGAGAACGCGAAGTCATCAACCGGAATAGGGAAGTCCAGCTCGTTTGCCAGTTTCACTGGCTGAGTTAACAACTCTGCCGCCGGTTTAGGTTCAAACTTCACGTTTGCGACCAGTTCAGGAATATCGATGTATTTTGGCGTCAGACCGGCACGCAGCACGTTATCGGAGTTCGCCATCACTTCCAGCGCCACACCCTTCAGGTAGGCATGCGGGGTTTCGGCAAACAGGAACATCGCTTCGCCTGGCTGCAATTTCACGACATTTAATAGCAATGGTGAGAACAAACCACTGTCATCCGGGTAGAACTCAGAAATCACCCGAATGGTTTCCCATGGCTCACCCTGTTGATTATTAAGAGCGGCTTTCAATACGCCCAACGCAAGGGACTTTTCATCACCTTTCATATTCAGCAAGCTGGCGAAAAGCTGTGACAAACATTCAGCATCAGGCTGTTGTAAGAAGTGAGCGATGGCAGGATGTGCACCGGAAACTGGCTGCAAAAGCGAAACAATGTCAGCAAATTCGCGGAAGGCGTTCATGGCGAGGAACGGCGTTAAGGCAAACACCAGTTCAGGTTTATGGTTTGGATCTTTGTAGTTACGCTCAGCAGCATCTAACGGGATACCTGCCGCGTTCTCTTTGGCAAAACCTAACTCAGATGCTTTCTTGTTAGGATGCACCTGGATGGAAAGCGGTTGATCGGCACATAGCACTTTAAAGAGGAAAGGTAACTCGCCAAAACGCTCTGCAACGGCCTTGCCCAACAGTGCGGGTTTGTTCGCATCAATCACATCACGCAGTGAACGCGCCTGACCATTATCAAGAATTTTTGAGCTGCTTTTCGGGTGTGCACCCATCCACAGTTCTGCCATTGGCAGGTTTTGCGGATTTTGCACACTATAAAGTTCCGTTAACGCAGTTTTACTTCCCCATGCGTAGTTTTGCACTGAGTTGATCAGTTTTTGCATTATCAAGCCCTGTAGTAATGTAGATAAAGTTCCGGCTATTAAACCAATTATCTGTGATGAAGTAACCTGGGGAGTAAAAAGTCGTATTAGTCTCAGTTTTTGTTAAAAAACTGTGTAGCATATTGTGATTCATTTTTAACACGGTGCAGGTTTACTGTACCCGAAGCCATAAATAGTTAACGTAGCTAATGTCGTAAGTGAGAGAACAATGCCGAACAAAGCCTTTCATTATCAAGAGCCGTTCCCGTTAAAAAAAGATGAAACTGAATACTACTTGCTAAGCAGTGATTATGTTTCAGTGTCGGAGTTCGAAGGGCAGGAAGTCCTGAAAGTTGACCCCAAAGCCCTCACGTTACTGACCCAACACGCCTTCCACGATGCCTCGTTTATGTTGCGCCCGGCCCATCAGCAGCAAGTGGCCGATATCCTCAATGATCCTGAAGCCAGCGAAAACGATAAGTACGTCGCGCTGCAATTCCTGCGTAACTCTGAAATCGCCGCCAAAGGTATCTTGCCGACCTGCCAGGATACCGGTACGGCGATAATCATGGGTAAAAAAGGCCAACGTGTCTGGACAGGTGGTGGCGATGAAGAAGCGCTGTCTCGCGGCGTCTACAACACCTTTATTGAAGATAACCTGCGCTACTCGCAAAACGCGGCGCTGGATATGTACCAGGAGGTGAACACCGGCACCAACCTGCCAGCACAAATCGATCTCTATACTGTCGATGGTGACGAATACAAATTCCTCTGTGTCGCCAAAGGTGGCGGTTCAGCTAACAAAACCTATCTGTATCAGGAAACTAAGGCGCTGCTGAGTCCTGGCCGTCTGAAAGATTACCTGGTCGATAAAATGCGCAGCCTCGGTACTGCCGCGTGTCCGCCATACCATGTCGCGTTTGTGATTGGTGGCACTTCAGCTGAAGCCACGCTGAAAACAGTCAAACTGGCATCAACCAAATACTATGACGGACTGCCGACCGAAGGTAACGAACACGGGCAGGCCTTCCGCGATGTTCAGCTTGAAGAAGAGTTGCTCAAAGAAGCGCAGAATCTGGGGTTAGGTGCGCAGTTCGGTGGCAAATATTTCGCGCATGACATCCGCGTTGTGCGTTTGCCGCGCCACGGGGCATCATGCCCGGTAGGGATGGGCGTTTCTTGCTCCGCCGACCGCAACATTAAAGCCAAGATCAACCGTGACGGTATCTGGATCGAGAAACTCGAGCACAATCCTGGCAAGTTCATTCCACAAGAACTGCGCCAGGCGGGGGAAGGCGAGGCGATTAAAGTCGACCTGAATCGCCCAATGAGCGAGATCCTCAAGCAGCTATCGCAATACCCGGTTTCTACCCGTCTTTCTTTAAGCGGCACGATAATTGTGGCGCGTGACATCGCCCACGCTAAACTCAAAGAGCGTATCGACAACGGCGAAGGGTTGCCGCAATACATTAAAGATCATCCGGTGTATTACGCGGGACCGGCCAAAACGCCAGAAGGTTATGCGTCGGGTTCCCTCGGGCCGACAACCGCCGGGCGCATGGACTCTTATGTCGATCTATTGCAAGCCAATGGCGGCAGCATGGTGATGCTGGCGAAAGGTAACCGTAGCCAACAAGTGACGGATGCCTGCCATAAACACGGTGGTTTCTATCTTGGCAGTATCGGCGGCCCGGCAGCGGTTCTGGCGCAGCAAAGCATCAAGAGCCTCGACTGCGTTGAGTATGCTGAGCTGGGGATGGAAGCTATCTGGAAAATCGAAGTCGAAGACTTCCCAGCCTTTATTCTGGTCGATGACAAGGGCAATGACTTCTTCCAGAAAATACACGCTTCGCAATGTACGCGATGCGTGAAGTAGACCACTCAAGCCGCCCATAAGGGCGGTTTTTTTTGCTCAAAGGAGAATGAAATGGTAGCCGTTCGTAGTGAAAAAGACTCAATGGGCCCAATTGACGTCCCGGCAGATAAACTGTGGGGCGCGCAAACTCAGCGCTCTCTTGAGCACTTCCGCATTTCCACTGAAAAAATGCCAACTGCACTGATCCAGGCGCTGGCATTAACCAAACGGGCAGCCGCGAAGGTGAATATGGATTTGGGCCTGTTGGTGGCTGAGCGCGGCAACGCCATCATCAACGCGGCTGATGAAGTGCTGGCAGGTAAACACCCGGATGAATTCCCGTTAGCCATCTGGCAAACCGGCTCTGGTACCCAGAGCAACATGAATATGAACGAAGTACTGGCAAACCGCGCGAGTGAAATTCTCGGTGGTGTGCGCGGCATGGAGCGTAAAGTTCACCCCAACGACGACGTGAATAAAAGCCAAAGTTCGAACGACGTTTTCCCAACGGCTATGCACGTTGCGGCGGTGATTGCGCTGCGCGAACAACTTATCCCGCAATTGAACGTGCTGAAAGCAACGTTGCACAGCAAAGCCGAAGCCTTCCGCGACATCGTCAAAATTGGCCGTACCCATTTACAAGATGCCACACCGTTAACCCTCGGCCAGGAGATTTCCGGCTGGGTAGCGATGCTTGAGCACAATCTTAAGCATGTCGAGAACAGCTTACCGCATGTTGCGGAGCTGGCGCTGGGTGGGACAGCAGTGGGAACCGGGCTGAATACGCACCCTGAATATGCCGTTCGCGTAGCCAAAGAACTGGCTGAAATTACCGGGCAACCGTTTATCACCGCGCCGAATAAATTCGAAGCGCTGGCAACCTGCGATGCGCTGGTGCATGCCCATGGCGCATTAAAAGGGCTGGCGGCGTCACTGATGAAAATTGCCAACGACGTGCGTTGGTTGTCCTCTGGGCCGCGCTGCGGGATTGGTGAAATCGCGATTCCTGAGAACGAACCGGGCAGTTCAATTATGCCAGGCAAAGTTAACCCAACGCAGTGCGAAGCGATGACGATGCTGTGTTGCCAGGTGATGGGCAACGATGTGGCTGTGAATATCGGCGGCGCATCGGGCAATTTTGAGCTTAACGTCTACCGCCCGATGGTGATTCACAACTTCTTGCAATCGGTGCGTTTGTTGGCCGATGGCATGGAAAGTTTTAACGAGCATTGCGCGGTAGGCATCGAGCCGAACCGTGACCGAATCGCCCAATTGCTGAATGAATCGCTGATGCTGGTGACGGCGCTCAATACACACATCGGCTACGACAAAGCGGCGGAAATTGCCAAGAAAGCCCATAAAGAAGGGCTGACACTGAAGGCATCAGCGTTAAAGCTCGGTTATCTCAGCGAAGAAGAATTTGACGCCTGGGTGCGTCCGGAAGAGATGGTCGGCAGTATGAAACAGTAAGCTTTACTGCGCCTGCCTCACTCTTCGCAATACAGATGCAGGCGCGGGATCACCAGCCGTAACGGTTGCGCATCCGGCTTATAACGATGGCGGATATTCTGCGCATCATAATTGAGTAACTCCCCGATTTCAGGCGGCATTTCGCCATTGTCAGAATTGCACAATACAATCAGCGGCGAAGGGCAGGCATGTTGCACCTGTTTTTTGCGTGCCTGATACCATGCGCGAGCCACAGGCTGCACCTTGACGGGACGTTTAATTTTCAGGCGCACGTTATCCGACAGGCGACTGATGTCATTGAGCTCGCGGGTAATTTGTTCGGCCCATTGTTCGCGGGTATACGGCGGCACAGCGCGATTTGCTTTCAGGCTCTTCTCAAGTATCTCGATCACCTCACGCCGGGAATAGTTTTTGATGATTTGCTTATTCGCCCAGCCAAAATTGAGCGTGTCCGGGTTTTCCAACAGCGTGATGGTGCGATAGGTGTTGAGCGTAATCAGCCCAGGTAGTTGGCGGTGTACCCACTCAAAACGCTGCACGCTGGCTAAACCTGATTCCACACTGACAATATTTTCAAACTCTTGTTTGTGCTGATTAATTCGCTGAATCAGTTCTCGTGTTTGCTCGCGTTCCTGCTCGTTTACCTGATAACAAACCGCACCCGGTAGGCGCACAGCGGCCTTACTGCTGGTTTTTTCCGACTGCTGCTGGATAAACAGGCGAGTAAAGTGGGAAAGGGTGGCCTGGTGCGCGGTTTTACCGAGTAGTTGCGTGACCTCAATTTTAGTCACCGCATCGTGCTCTTTCCCTTTATCTACCGTAGGAAGCGGGAAAACACGACCAACCAATAATCGATAACTCTCGAGATGTTCACGTAATTGATGCAGGTCGCGCTCGATCTCACGAAAGGTACTGTTCAGGCGTTCAATCAAATCATATTTAGCCATTTCGCCATCCATTAGTTACAACATACTAATTGATTTATAGCATAGGGAGATGAACCTGACCATCGGTGTGGTGATGGTCAGGCAGGTGGCAATGGATTTTTAGCAGGGTGGCGTCATTGAAGCTAATGGCAGAGGGGATTGAGACTGATGACAAACCTTTTTCACAGGTCGGATAAGCGCAGCGCCATCCGACACTTTTATCTGTAACAACAGGCGAAAATGGTGGATGACGCTATCGCTTATCCACCCTACTAAACCTGTTTAGTGACCTTTGTCAGCAGTCTGATTCGGTTTTTATCGGCCAGCTAAAGCGGAAGCGAGCACCACCCAGAGCACCGCTATCCACCACCACCGATCCTTCCATCGCCGTGGCAACGGAGTGCACGATTGCCAGCCCTAATCCACATCCGCCCGTGGCACGGTCGCGGCTAGGGTCGAGGCGCACGAATGGTTCAAATACTCGCTCGCGTTCTTCGGCTGGAATGCCGGGGCCATCGTCTTCGACTTGCAAAATTGCGGTTTTGTTATCGCGCCACAGGCTGATGCGCAGTTTCTCTTTGCTGTAACGCAGCGCGTTGTTGACCAGATTATCGGTCACACGCTCCATCAGGCGCAGGTCTATCAGGCCAAAATCACCGGCGGCTGGTGTATCCAGCAAAATAGTGAGCTGCGGATGAATGATTCTGACATCGGCAATATGTTCATCAAGCCAGCGGGGGACATCCACGCTTGCCAGTTGCAGCTCCGTTTGCGGGCGGTCGAGGCGTGCGTAAGTGAGAAGTTCTTCAATCAGTGCTTCGAGTTGGCCAATATCACGGTTCAGCGCCAGTGACTCTGCTTGCGTCAGGTTATCACTCATCTCAAGGCGATAACGCAAACGCACCAGCGGCGTGCGCAGCTCATGGGCAATCCCGTCAATCAACATTTTCTTACTGGCAATTTGGGCGTTGATACTGTCAGCCATTTGGTTAAATGCGACACCTAATCTCTCGAAACTGGAAGCGCTGTCGAAATGAATACGCTCATCAAGATACCCGGCACCTAACCGCTGCGCGGCGGTTTCCAGTTTGAGCATGTCCTTCCAGTGCGGGCGCATCCAGATAAACACCGGGAAGGCGAGGGAAATGGCAATAAACGCCATGAGCGCGACGTCCAGCAGACGCATCTGGTGCAAGAAAAAGAGATAAGGAATAGGGCCGACGGCCAGAACGTAATGGCTGCGAGGAATACGCTGAATAAAAGTGTATTCATCGTCGAGAGCGACGATTTCACCGGCACGCAGGTGGCGCATCGTCATGTCATCAAGCTTGAATTTTTCAAGCGGCTCGATGTGCAGTTTAAAGGACAAGTTGAGGTCGAGATCTTTAATGGTTTTGTTCCAGTCACGCGGCGGGATTTCGCGTAACTCGCTACGCATCAAGTACAGCGAGCTTTTCATTAAATCATCAAGCGACTGGCGGCCGGCCCGTTCGGCAGTGAATTTGTACACCAGGCCAACCAGCATGGTCATCACCAGGAAGCAGACGAACAGTAAGAGATAGAACTGAATAAATAGCTTTTTCAACGAAAATCACCGGTTTATCAGATTATGAGAGCTGCTTCCTGTCAGGCAGGAGTGCGACGAGGACAAGCGGGACGGCGTGTTCTTGCCCCATCTGGCTGGCTATGTAAGCAGGGTTTGCCTCTGCTGACAATATCCGGCATCTAATCTGGCATGTAAACTCAGGGGAAATGTCTGAATTACACCGTGGCGGCAACCGATTGGTGGGTGGGGCTCATCGGTTTGTGCTGTTCTGCCAGCAACTGGCAAACGGCATTGCCTGGTAAAGGGCGGTGGAATAAAAACCCCTGACACAGTTCGATTCCTGCTTCTTGCACTTGCTCCAACTCTTGCGCTGTTTCAACGCCTTCAATCAGGATTTCACACTGAATAACTGTGCATAATTTCACGACTTGTTGCAGGAAGCAAAATCCATCTGGCTTGGCTAAACCCAGCACCATGGAGCGATCCAGCTTAATTTTATCCAGCGGATAGCGGGTCAGATAATGCAGCGTGGAATATCCTGAGCCAAAGTCATCGAGGGCAATTTTGATTCCCAGTCTGCGCATTTTATCCAGTACTTCGGCAACGCGTACCGGTTCCTGCACCTTTTGCGACTCGGTAATTTCGAATTCCAGTTGCCATCCAGTGGGTAGCGGTTTAGCCATCACTTTACGGACGATATTGAGCAGCCGGTAGTCGATCAGCGTCTGCGGTGAAATATTGACCGAGAGCGTCATGTTTTCGGCATCAGACATATGTTCGCGAACGTAATCCAGCGCGTGCTCCATGACCCAGAAATCAATCTCCGGCATCATGCCGGTGCGCTCATAGTATTTCAGGAAAACGGGAGGGGTAATCTTGCCGTCATCGCTCTGGTGGCGGAGCAACACTTCAAGGGCGACGATTTTCCGGTCTGTAAGACGAACCTGTGGCTGGAAATAGAGGATGAACTGACCGCTGGTTTGCAATTTCTCAATTTTCCGCTGGGCTTCGATATAGCTATTTTGCTCAACCACATGGCTGTAATTGGGCACCATTTCAAAATCAGTCGGTTGGTTGATTTTCATCTCGCCAGTCAGTAAATCGAGATCGGTATTATCAGCAGTGGATTGTTTTAATGAGCTTTTGACGAAAGGGCGATAAATGATCACGCCAAGAGCAAGCAACAGCAGATAAAGCAGCACCGCAACCGGCGAGTGGCCGCTGGCTAGCCACACTTTTAGCGGCCCAGGTGTTGACCAACTGACGATTTCTGAAATCCGTGGAATGAGTTCCATATACGTCGCGCCATAGGCCACCAGATAGGCGGATAACGGTGTCAGGACGAACGGAATGATCATCACTGGGTTGAGGACAATCGGGAAGCCAAAAATCAGCGGTTCATTGATGTTAAACAATGCCATCGGAGCGGCAACGCTCAGCAAGCGACGGTGCTGGTTTTTTTTCTGCATCAAAATGCAGATAATCAGGCTTAGCGTATTTCCGGTACCACCAGAATTACACCACATATCATAAAACACCGGGCTGAGAATATTGAGTGCGCTATGTCCGGCATGCCATTCACTGATATTGACTTTAGCCGCGGCAGTAAATGCGACATCAATGTCCATAAATAGATAATAACCATGCAGGCCAAAGAACCATGGCACACTGCGTAACAGTACATACAAAATACCGTGTAGAAAATCTGTCGGATAAAAATACAGCGACAAACTGCTGAAGAAATTCATCGTATTCGTGACATAGATTTCAGCACCTAATTTTATTACGCTGCTGAACAGGGCGATAATTCCCAATGTGACAAAAAAGGAGATAATCGTAATATTATTGTTATCTTTCCATTGCCGAATTTTTAGCAGGTTTTTACTGACGACTTCTTGTAATACATTACCGATAATTCCGGATGCCAGAGCCATGGGAATACTGATGTCGAGGAAAAACTGGGCATTGTCATCAAGTATACGGCGGAAGATCATCAGGGTGCTGATACTGAGCGCGATACAATAAATTTGTGAAAGCCGGTTTCTCACTGCCCAGTGCACCGCGATATAGATGTTCATCACCAGCGGTGCCAGAGACAGGAAACCGATCTGCAACTGCATGAACCACACCGCGGCGTTGTTGAAGCCTGCAGTGTCACAAATTACGGAAGCGGTAATCACCAGCCCGCGAACAATCGAAAGAGGAACTATCGCCATCGTGCTGGCGATAATGGCATTGGCATAGCGATTATTTAATAACTTAATTTGGCTATTATTTAAACGGCACAGCAGGTTGTTGTGAAGCCACTCTTTTATCACAAAATCACCTAAAGCAATGATGGCTATTAATAGTTTTTTTACATGGATGATCGAGGGCGCTGAATCAGAGTTTTTATGTTTATGCCATCGAAAAATATAGTCATATTTCTACAATTAATGGTGCTGGTTATATCCAAAAATAAACACATGCGCTAAAGTTATTCTCGCTAATTTATTTTAAAAAACGTGTTTTGTCTTGAATAAAACAAATTCAGAGGGAATCTATCATAACTGAGGTTATTATTTCTATGCGAGCGAGTATTAAATTTGGCCACCTGAATTTAACTCATCATCAAATCAGGTGGCTCGCACTATAACGGGTATAAAACTGTCAGGCTTCGCTTTCCCACGCATGCGGGGCAAATAAATAACCTTTATTGCGTACGGTTTTTATTCTGAAGGGTTCCGTGGCGCTATCGTAGAGTTTCTTTCTCAAGCGGGAAATGGCGACATCAACGCTGCGATCTAAGCCGTCATAAGTCACGCCACGCAGGTTTTTCAGCAAGGCATCGCGGTCCATGATTTGTCCCGCGTGGGTAGCCAGTTCCCATAGCAAATCGAAATCAGCCGTTGAGAGCGTGATATTTTCGCTACCCAGCGTCACCTGGCGGTTTACCGGGTCAATACACAACGTGCCAAAGCGCATCGCTTTGTGAGGTTTAAGCGCATTAGAGCTACTTTCGACGGTTTGCTGTGCTGAAACGCGCTGGCGCAGATGAAGGCGCAGACGCGCTAACAGAACGGCTGGCGGAGTAGTTTTAAGAATATAATCGTTGGCACCCATTTCGAGCGACAATATATGGTTCATATCGCTGTCGAGTGAGGTGAGCAACACAATCGGGCCATCCCATTGCGGGCGTAAATCACGGCATAACGTCATGCCGTCTTTGCCTGGTAGCATCACATCCAGCAGGACAAGGTCCGGGCACTGCTGCGCAATCGTCGCTTCGGCGCGATCGCCACGGCTTTCGACAATAACGTCAATGTCATGTTTGCCGAGGTAAGCGGCAATTAACGCTCCTACTTCTGGATCGTCTTCTACGTATACGATTTTATTCATGGCCAGCGCATCAAATCAAAAGGAAAACATACCCTGGTTCTGGGGGCAAAACCATATATGACGGGTAAACGGATTTATCGAAGCGGGCGGCCGCCATCAACGGCATGTGTCCGGCCAGTGACGTATTGGCTGCGGAGCAGATAATCGACCAAAGCAATTATTTCCTGCTCGCCAGGGGCGATTTTCATCAGTGATTTGTTGAGCGCCTCTTGACGGTACTGCGCATCGTCATGGTCGTTGAACATAATCATTGCCGGTGCAATGGCATTCACCTTCACCTCAGGTGCCAGCTTACGGGCAAAAGAACGCGTCAGATTATCCAGCGCGGCTTTACTGGCGGCATAGGCGATATGCTTGTCGCTCCCGCGTTCGACGACATAATCGGTGAAATGAATAATGTCGGCACTGGCATGACCACGCCCGCGCAGCAATGGTTCAAGAAGATGATTGAGTAAATAGGGCGTATTGACGTGAATTTGCAGCATCGCTGCCAGAGTCGCGGCGGGAGATAAGTCGGGCGACTCGGCAAGCCAGGCACTGGCGTTATGCACAATGGCGCGCAAGCCAGCGCAATGCTGCTTCACGGCATCAGCAAACTGCGTAATGCCGTCATTGCTCGAAAAGTCCCCGTACAAACAAACCGCTCCAGCTTGTTCAAGCTCATCTACCGCAGCATAACGCGTGCGGTAGCTGATGATTACGGGTTGTTGCTGAGCCAAAAAGTGTCGTGCTAATGCCAGGCCAATTCGTTTACCGGCACCGGTAATCAAAACAGGACGAGCAGATGATGTAATCCCCATCGACGACTCCTTGTTAGTTACTTCACCAGTACCCATGTCGCCGGAAACGCCGCTACCAGCATCAAGATAATTACCGATTTTTCTTTGAGATTCAGCCCAATATCATGCGTATGGGTGCTGCGAGTGTACATAAAGACTAATAAACCCGGCGCATACAATACCACTGAAAGCAGCAGGTGCATCGGGCCTGACGCATAAAGTAACCATAAGCCATAAATACAGGCTCCCAGGCCAATCGCCTTATGCAGCGGTCGGGTTGAGATTTTCAGCAAAAAGGCGCCAACCAGGAAATAGGGTACCAGAATCATTTCTGAAGCGATGGTTAAAAGGGTGTTGTAATCCGACCCGGTCAACCAAATCAACACCAGGCAAATTTGCACGCTGATGTTGGTCAGCCACAGGGATGCGGATGGCGCGTTATTTTTGTTCTGACGGGCAAAAATTTTCGGGAATGCTTTGTGCGTTGCAGCGAGGAACGGGACTTCAGCCGCCATTATCGTCCAGCTAAGATAAGCGCCGCATACCGAAACAATCAGCCCTGCGGCGATAATAATTTCACCCCATGGCCCCATCATTTCGACCATCAAGCCTGCCATCGACGGGTTGCGCATGCCAGCAAGTTCCGGACGTGCAATCACACCCAGAGAAAGCAACGTTACCAGCAGGTAAACGCATAATGCGGCAACTACCGCTAACAATGTGGCGCGACCAACGTCATTTTTATTACGCGCTCGAGCGGAAACCACCACGGCACCTTCCACACCAATAAATACCCACAAGGTAATAAGCATGGTGTTTTTGACCTGTTCCCAAACCGGAACACCCAGCGCAATCCCGCTGAAATCAAGGCTAAAAGTGGAGAGTTTAAAGGCTATCGCCGCCAGCACCACAAACAAACCCAGCGGTATCAATTTTGCCAATGTGGCGACCAGATTGATGCTGGCTGCGGTTTGTACGCCACGCAGAACCAGGAAATGCACCATCCACAGCAAGACAGATGCACCAACAATCGATTGCCACGTATTACCATCACCAAACAGGCGTAATTCTGGCGTATCGGTGAAGAAACTTAACGCCGAGAAAACGATAACCAAATATGAAACGTTGGCGATGACGGCACAAAGCCAGTAACCCCAGGCAGAAAAGAAACCAATCAGCTCGCCAAAGCCTTCACGTGCATAAGTAAAAATCCCGCCATCGAGATCCGGACGCAAACGGGTCAACACCAGCATTGCCAGTGCCAGCAGTAAAATACCAGCACCCGTGATGGCCCAACCGATCAGCAAAGCTGCCGGGCTAGCCACACTCGCCATATTTTGCGGCAGGCTAAAAACACCAGCACCGAGCATTGAACTCAAAACTAATGCCGTTAATGCAGCGAGGCCAAGCTTCTTTTCCATTGCAGTCCTGTAATTTTCCAATTAGAGCCAGAATAATTATTATGCTTTTGTGCATAAAAATGGTGGGTAACGCTAAGGCGCGGGATTTTACGGAGAGTACGAGCTGCTTGCAATGGCATGAGCCACAAAATCATCGGGGAAATAAAAAAAGGGCACTCACGGCCCTTTTTAGAATTTTTAGCGGGGGGATATCTTACTTGTACAAATCCGCGCTGATAGTCAAGTTACCACCACGTTCTTCCCATTGACGGGTGATGTGGTAGTACTTAGCGCCTTTCTTCGCAGCACGTTTAGCAACCTGATAAGAAACTTCAGTGCTGCTGCTGTAGTGGCCGGTGAACTTCACGCTATCAAATGGAACCATTTGTGCGGCGGTGACTTTGTTCACTTCCTGGATTTTTGTACCGTCAGGGAGCGTTACGGTGTAACGGCCACCTTGTGTGGTTTGCGTTTCAAAGAAACGGCCAACATCAGCACTTGGGGTACTGGAACTGGCGACACCCGGGATCTCAACAGCGGCAGCGGCGGCACCACCGGCTGCCAGGGCGGCTTTACCTGCTTCGGAATCAGCAGGGATCACATCAGAACTTTGCACCACACGTTTCTTGGCATCTTTTTTATAGATATAAGCGGTAATACGCTGGTTGCCACCGGAGTTTGCGTCGATTTGACGAACGATGTAGAACGAATCCGCACCTTTTTGTTTAGCCACTTTGGTGATCGCATCGTTAACTTCAGGCTGACTGCGATAAAAACCCTGGATGGTCACGGTATCGAATGGCTCAAGAAGATAGGCTTGATCTTTCGGTAATTCCGTCACGCCATTAATCACGCGATTAGTCGTTTTCTCAGCTTCAGGGGCATCTGCATGATACACATCTGCGACTACACGCCAGTTACCGCTGCTGCCAGTATCGTTAGTGTCCAACACGTAGAAAGATGCCGCACCCATATTATCCGCACGACGAGAAACAGATTTCACTGCTTCGCCAATAGAGTTAAAGCGGCCAGTGATGGTAATGCGATCAAAAGGTTTAAGAGCAGCAGCTTGATCGGGTGTCAGCTCTTTTGCTGCCTGAGCGGACAGCGTAGTAAGAGATATCAGTGCTGACGCCAGAAGAGTGGTCTTGAGCTTCATAAAAATAATCCTTCGCCTTGCGCAAAATGAATACAAATACCGCATTCTCTGAGGGTTACCTGCTAACCGCCGATTATGGCATTGAAACACTGCAACTGTCTGCGGCATTTTTCACTCTTCAAACGCGGATTACAGATATTTTCCATAACGAATATTTATATGTTAATAAAAGAGTCCTTTGACCAGTAAAAGCGGTAAAGCTTACAACTTAATTAGTTAATGTAATGTTAAATGTGCAATTTGCGATGGCTCAGAATCGTGAATTGAGGCTAAGTTTAAGCGGATTATCAGGTCTCACAGATTAAAGTCAGTCAAAAAGAGCTGTCTGAAAGGCTCAACGCTAATCTTTTACGATAATGATACAAATACTGAGATCCTGATCTAGATCACAGGCGTTATTTTCAGTAGGTTATAAAAAGTTTGTTACAGATGTATTTTTATTGAATCGGTAACGGAAATGACGATTGCCTTGTGTTCTAAACAGGCAACGTGTCTGGATTGCCAAGGCAATGTCTGACAAACCATCAACAAAAAATCAGATGGAAGGGAATACTATGCGTATTGGGGTACCAAGAGAGCGGTGGGCGGGAGAATCCCGAGTGGCAGCCACGCCAAAAACAGTGGAGCAATTGCTGAAGCTGGGTTTCACCGTCACCGTTGAGAGTGGCGCAGGTAAGCTGGCAAGCTTCGATGACGAAGCGTTTGTAAAGGCTGGCGCGACCATTTCAGATACCGCTGATGTCTGGCAGTCTGACGTTATTCTGAAGGTGAATGCACCACAGGACAGCGAAATCGAACTACTGCGTGCAGGTTCTACGCTGGTGAGTTTTATCTGGCCTGCACAAAATCCTGAATTACTCGAAAAACTGGCCGCAAAAAACGTCACCGTGATGGCGATGGATTCCGTGCCGCGTATTTCTCGTGCGCAATCCCTTGATGCCCTGAGCTCCATGGCAAACATCGCGGGTTATCGTGCCATCGTCGAAGCTGCTCATGAATTTGGCCGTTTCTTTACCGGGCAAATTACTGCTGCGGGCAAAGTTCCACCGGCTAAGGTGATGGTTATCGGCGCCGGTGTGGCAGGTCTTGCGGCGATTGGCGCGGCAAACAGCCTGGGTGCTATTGTCCGTGCATTCGACACCCGCCCGGAAGTCAAAGAACAAGTGCAAAGTATGGGCGCTGAGTTCCTTGAACTGGACTTTAAAGAAGAAGCGGGCAGCGGTGACGGCTACGCCAAAGTCATGTCCGAAGCCTTCATTAAAGCCGAAATGGCGCTGTTCGCCGCGCAAGCTAAAGAAGTCGACATTATTGTCACCACCGCGCTGATCCCTGGTAAACCGGCTCCAAAACTCATCACTCGTGAAATGGTTGATTCCATGCAGCCGGGTAGCGTGATTGTCGATTTGGCAGCACAAAACGGCGGTAACTGCGAATACACCGTGGCGGACAAAGTCACCGTCACACCAAACGGTGTAAAAGTGATTGGCTATACCGATTTACCAGGACGTCTGCCAACACAATCCTCTCAGCTTTACGGGACTAACCTGGTTAACTTGCTCAAACTGCTCTGTAAAGAGAAAGATGGCAATACCGTGGTTGATTTCGAAGATGTGGTCGTTCGTGGTGTGACAGTGATTCGCGATGGCGAAGTCACCTGGCCGGCACCGCCAATTCAGGTGTCTGCACAGCCGCAGGCTGCCGCAAAACCTGCTGCACCGGTTGAAGAGAAGAAGCCTGCATCACCGTGGCGCAAATATGCGTTTATGGCACTGGCGATCATTTTGTTCGGCTGGCTTGCGGACGTCGCACCGAAAGAGTTCCTCAGTCACTTCACCGTATTCGCGTTGTCGTGCGTGGTCGGTTATTACGTGGTGTGGAACGTTTCGCACGCATTGCACACACCTTTGATGTCGGTAACGAATGCCATTTCAGGGATTATCGTGGTTGGTGCTGTGCTGCAAATTGGTCATGGTGGCTGGGTTAGCTTCCTGAGCTTTATTGCGGTGCTGATTGCCAGTATCAATATTTTTGGTGGATTCACCGTCACTCAGCGCATGCTGAAAATGTTCCGGAAGAACTAAGGGGTAACACATGTCTGGTGGATTAGTTACAGCAGCATACATTGTTGCCGCGATTCTGTTTATTTTCAGCCTGGCGGGGCTGTCAAAACACGAAACTTCAAAACAAGGCAACTTGTTCGGTATGGCGGGTATGGCCATTGCGCTGGTCGCAACCATCTTTGGGCCTGAAACCGGCAACGTCGTGTGGATTATCGTGGCTATGGTGATTGGTGGTGCCATCGGTATTCACCTTGCCAAAAAAGTAGAAATGACCGAAATGCCGGAGCTGGTGGCGATTCTGCACAGCTTCGTAGGTCTGGCTGCGGTTCTGGTTGGCTTCAACAGCTACCTTGATCACGCGCCAGGTCTTGAGCCAGTGATGGAAAACATCCATTTAACGGAAGTGTTCCTCGGTATCTTCATTGGTGCGGTGACCTTCACAGGTTCAATCGTGGCGTTTGGTAAACTGCGCGGCAAAATATCCTCTAAACCGCTGATGCTGCCAAACCGTCATAAACTGAACCTGGCTGCGCTGGTCGTTTCCTTCGCGATGCTGATTATCTTCGTGCGTACCGAAAGCGTTGGCCTGCAAGTGCTGGCGCTGTTGGTCATGACTATCATTGCGCTGGTTATTGGCTGGCACCTGGTGGCGTCCATTGGTGGCGCAGATATGCCAGTTGTGGTTTCCATGCTGAACTCCTACTCCGGTTGGGCGGCGGCGGCGGCAGGCTTTATGCTCAGCAACGATCTGCTGATCGTGACGGGCGCGCTGGTGGGTTCTTCGGGTGCGATTCTGTCTTACATCATGTGTAAGGCGATGAACCGTTCCTTTATCAGCGTAATCGCTGGCGGCTTCGGTACTGACGGTTCCTCAACCGGTGAAGGCGAAGAAGTGGGCGAACACCGTGAAATCACGGCAGAAGACACGGCTGACATGTTGAAAAACTCAACGTCAGTGATCATCACCCCAGGCTATGGTATGGCGGTGGCTCAGGCGCAATACCCGGTGGCTGAAATCACTGAAAAACTGCGCGCTCGTGGCATCAAAGTTCGCTTTGGTATTCACCCGGTTGCTGGGCGTTTGCCAGGCCACATGAACGTTCTGCTGGCTGAAGCCCGCGTACCGTATGATGTGGTTCTGGAAATGGACGAAATCAACGATGATTTCACCGACACCGACACCGTTTTGGTTATCGGCGCGAACGACACGGTGAACCCGGCAGCACTTGAAGATCCACGCAGCCCAATCGCGGGCATGCCAGTGCTGGAAGTGTGGAAGGCGCAGAACGTTATCGTCTTCAAACGCTCGATGAACACCGGTTACGCAGGGGTGCAAAACCCACTGTTCTTTAAAGATAATACCCACATGCTGTTCGGTGACGCGAAAGCCACCGTTGAAGCAATTTTGAAAGCACTCTAGTTTTTAAGTAATTGAGATGCTCAGCAAAACCGCCTTTCGGGGCGGTTTTTAGATTGCTGGTAAAGGTCACTAATCAGGTGTTGTAGGGGGGATAAGCGATAGCGCCATCCACCATTTGCGCCTGTTGTTGCAGATAAAAATGTCGGATGACGCTGCGCTTATCCGACCTGGGAAGAGGTTTGTCATCAGTCTGAAAACCGCCTTTCGGGGCGGTTTTTTTATGGTTCGCCCAGAGCAATAAGCTCTTGTAGCAGCGCCGTCAGCTGTTGCATTTTCTCCGGCGTAAACTGAATTTCAATCTGCTTATAGGCCTCTTCAACTTGCGCCTGCGCGCGGGCATACAGCGCATTTCCCTCTTTGGTCAGTGAGATGTACAACTTACGCTGGTCGTTAACCGGTTTTAACCGCAGCACCAGACCATCGCGTTCCATACGCGTCAAAATACCCGTCAGGCTGGGGCGAAGGATACAAGTACTGAACGCCAGATCATGAAAATCCATGGAAGGGTTGTCAGCCAGCACACGAATAATCCGCCACTGCTGCTCCGTTAAATTGTGCTGCTTAATAATCGGGCGAAAGTAGCCCATTGCCACTTCTCGCGCCTGCATCAAGGCGATGGTTAAAGAAACCTGCATCATGCCTCCTGGTGTCTGAACTCATTAATATGTGAATAATATAATAATGTTGCTTTTATCGACAGCTTATTTTCCTGTGAAATAACGGTAAGTTTTACAAAAAATTAATAACAACTTGATAAATAACAACTTAATTTAAATAATGTAAATTTATTGTTAATCAAATCACAAAAAATTAACTCGCGCTTGCTAAATGCATAATGGGGGAATAAAACATATTGTTAATATATTAATGAAATGTTTGCTGTCTCTGAGGAGCTATCAATGAAAGGTACTGTTTTCGCCGTAGCGCTCAACCACCGCAGCCAGCTTGATGCCTGGCATGAGATGTTTGAGAAAGCCCCCTATAAAACACCCCCTAAAACGGCGGTCTGGTTTATCAAACCGCGCAATACCGTCATTCGTGGCGGTGAGCCGATTCCGTATCCGCAGGGGGAAACGGTGCAGAGCGGTGCCACCGTGGCGCTCATTGTTGGAAAAGCAGCACGCAAAGTGAGCGTTGAAAACGCGCATCAATATATTGCCGGTTATGCACTGGCCAACGACGTCAGCCTGCCGGAAGAGAGCTTCTACCGTCCGGCAATCAAGGCGAAATGCCGTGATGGTTTTTGCCCGCTAGGGGAAATCGCTACCGTTGATGACGTCAACAATCTCACCATCGTGACTGAAATTAACGGTCGCGAAGCCGACCACTGGATCACCACAGACTTGCAACGCAATGCCGCCGAACTGCTAAGCGCGCTGAGCGAATTTGCAACCTTAAATCCCGGTGACGCTATTTTGCTTGGCACACCGCAGTCCCGTATCACGTTGCGTCCAGGTGACCGCGTGCGTATTCAGGCCACAGGGTTCCCGGCGCTTGAAAACCCAGTAGTTGCCGAAGGAGAACTCGCATGAAAAAGGCTCGTATTCGTTATCAGGGGCAGGATATTGACGTTTGCGTCGATGGGCAAAATCAGGTGCTGCTGGCAGGCGGCCATAAGCTCGAAAACGGCACTTTTAGCTGGCTGCCACCCGCCGACGGCACGCTGTTCGCGTTGGGATTGAACTATGCCGATCACGCCAGCGAACTGGATTTTAAGCCGCCGGAAGAACCGCTGGTATTTATCAAATCAGCCAATAGTTTTATCGGCCATGAGCAGGAGTCAGTTCGTCCGGACAACGTCGAGTACATGCACTACGAAGCAGAATTGGTGGTGGTTATCGGCAAAACGGCGCGCAAAGTCAGTGAGGCCGATGCCATGGATTACGTTGCCGGTTATACCGTTTGCAACGATTACGCCATCCGCGACTACCTGGAAAACTACTACCGCCCAAATCTGCGGGTAAAAAGCCGCGATACCCTGACCCCAATTGGCCCGTGGATTGTCGATAAAGCCGATATTCCGGACCCGCACAACCTGGCTTTGCGCACCTGGGTTAACGGTGAATTGCGCCAGCAGGGCACCACCGCCGACTTAATTTTCAACATCCCGTATCTGATTGCTTATCTCAGCGATTTTATGACCCTGCAACCAGGCGACATGATCGCCACCGGCACGCCGAAAGGGCTGTCTGACGTGGTACCAGGGGACGAAGTGGTGGTCGAAGTTGAAGGCGTGGGCCGTCTGGTCAACCGCATCATCAGCCAGCAGGCGTATGAGGAGCAGCTGTAATGAAAAAGATTAATCATTGGATCAACGGCAAAAACGTCGCGAGCAAAGACTACTTCCAGACCACCAATCCGGCGACGGGCGATGTACTGGCGGATGTAGCTTCTGGTGGCGAAGCTGAAATCAACAGCGCGGTTGCCGCTGCCAAAGAGGCCTTCCCGAAATGGGCTAACTTGCCGATGAAAGAGCGTGCGCGCCTGATGCGCCGCCTGGGTGACTTGATTGACCAGAACGTGCCGGAAATTGCGGCGATGGAGACTGCCGACACCGGTTTGCCTATCCATCAGACCCAAAACGTGTTGATCCCACGCGCTTCCCATAACTTCGAATTCTTTGCTGAAGTGTGCCAGCAGATGAACGGCAAGACCTATCCGGTCGATGACAAGATGCTCAACTATACCCTCGTCCAGCCAGTGGGGGTTTGTGCGCTGGTGTCGCCGTGGAACGTGCCGTTTATGACGGCCACCTGGAAAGTTGCACCATGCCTGGCGTTGGGTAACACCGCGGTACTGAAAATGTCTGAACTGTCGCCGTTAACGGCCGACCGTCTGGGTGAACTGGCGCTGGAAGCAGGGATTCCGGCGGGTGTGCTGAACGTGGTGCAGGGCTATGGTGCGAACGCGGGCGATGCCCTGGTGCGTCATAACGATGTCCGCGCTATCTCGTTTACCGGCGGTACCGCTACCGGACGGCGCATTATGCAGAATGCGGGTCTGAAAAAGTATTCCATGGAACTGGGCGGTAAATCGCCGGTGCTGATTTTTGAAGATGCCGATATTGAGCGCGCACTGGATGCCGCGCTGTTTACCATCTTCTCGATCAATGGCGAGCGCTGTACTGCGGGCTCACGCATCTTTATTCAGCAAAGCATCTATCCAGAATTCATCAAACGTTTTGCTGAACGTGCAAACCGCCTGCGTGTCGGCGACCCGACAGACCCGAACACCCAGGTTGGCGCATTGATCAGCCAGCAACACTGGGAAAAAGTGTCCGGCTATATTCGCCTCGGCATTGAAGAAGGCGCGACACTGCTGGCGGGTGGCCCTGATAAACCGTCCGATTTGCCTGCACATTTGCGCGGCGGCCACTTCCTGCGACCAACGGTGCTGGCGGATGTCGACAACCGTATGCGCGTGGCACAAGAAGAAATTTTTGGCCCGGTTGCTTGCTTGCTGCCATTTAAAGACGAAGCGGAAGGCTTGCGTCTGGCTAACGACGTTGAATACGGACTGGCTTCGTATATCTGGACCCAGGATGTCAGCAAAGTGCTGCGCCTGGCGCGGAGTATCGAAGCGGGAATGGTGTTCGTGAACACCCAAAACGTACGAGACCTGCGTCAACCATTCGGCGGCGTGAAAGCCTCTGGTACCGGACGTGAAGGTGGTGAGTACAGTTTTGACGTGTTCGCCGAAATGAAAAACATCTGCATTTCCATGGGCGACCATCCGATCCCGAAATGGGGCATTTAAGGAGAATATCATGGGCAAATTAGCGTTAGCCGCCAAAATCACCCACGTACCGTCAATGTATCTCTCTGAACTGCCGGGAAAAAACTACGGTTGCCGCCAGGCCGCCATTGACGGGCACAAAGAGATTAGCAAGCGTTGCCGTGAACTGGGTGTTGATACCATTATCGTGTTTGACACCCACTGGCTGGTCAACAGCGCCTATCACATCAACTGCGCCGACCATTTTTCCGGGGTCTACACCAGTAACGAACTGCCGCACTTTATTCGCGACATGACCTACGACTACGACGGTAACCCGGAACTGGGGCAATTGATCGCCGACGAAGCGGTGGCGCTGGGCGTGCGTGCCAAAGCGCACAACATCCCAAGCCTGAAGCTGGAATACGGCACGCTGGTGCCGATGCGTTATATGAACAGCGACAAACATTTCAAAGTGGTGTCCATCTCTGCCTTTTGTACCGTTCACGATTTTGCCGACAGCCGCAAGCTCGGTGAAGCCATTGTTAAAGCGATTGAAAAGTATGACGGCACCGTCGCGGTGTTCGCCAGCGGCTCGCTGTCGCATCGTTTCATTGACGACCAGCGTGCGGAAGAGGGAATGAACAGCTATACCCGAGAATTTGACCATCAAATGGATGAGCAAGTGGTCAAGCTGTGGCGCGAGGGCAATTTCAAAGCGTTCTGCACCATGCTGCCGGAGTATGCCGATTACTGCTACGGCGAAGGCAATATGCACGACACAGTAATGCTATTGGGGATGCTGGGTTGGGACAAATATGACGGCAAGGTGGAGTTTATCACCGAGCTGTTCGCCAGCTCCGGTACCGGCCAGGTGAACGCTGTTTTCCCGCTACCCGCCTAAGGACAAACCATGCCGCATTTTATTGCTGAATGTACCGACAACATCCGTGAACAGGCCGATTTACCCGCGCTGTTTGCCCAGGTTAACGAGGCGCTAGCCGCTACCGGCATCTTCCCGATTGGCGGCATCCGTAGCCGGGCAATCTGGCTGGATACCTGGCAGATGGCCGATGGGAAGCACGATTACGCTTTCGTACACATGACGTTGAAAATCGGTACCGGGCGCAGCCTGGAGAGCCGTCAGGAAGTCGGGGGTATGCTGTTTGAGCTGATAAAAAACCACTTTGCCGCCCTGATGGACAGCCGTTATCTGGCCTTGTCGTTCGAGATTGAAGAACTGCACCCTACGCTGAATTACAAGCAGAACAACGTGCATGCGTTGTTCCGTTGAGGTCACCAAAATGCTAGATAAATCAATTCATAGCCTGATTGCCCAGCGGTTGAACCAGGCTGAAAAGCAGCGTGAGCAGATTCGCCAGATCTCGCTTGATTACCCAACGATCACTATTGAAGACGCCTACGCCATTCAGCGCCTGTGGGTCGAAATGAAGATTGCTGAAGGCCGCGTGCTAAAAGGCCACAAAATCGGTCTGACCTCAAAAGCGATGCAGGCCAGTTCACAGATCAGTGAGCCGGACTTCGGCGCGTTGCTTGACGACATGTTCTTCCACGACGGCGGCGACATCCCAACCGATCGCTTTATCGTTCCGCGCATCGAAGTGGAGCTGGCGTTTGTGCTGGCAAAACCGCTGCGTGGCCCAAATTGCACGTTGTTCGACGTCTACAACGCTACCGACTACGTGATTCCAGCACTGGAGTTAATCGACGCCCGTTGCCATAACGTCGATCCGGAAAGCCAACGCCCGCGCAAAGTGTTCGACACCATCTCCGATAACGCCGCCAATGCCGGAGTCATCCTCGGTGGTCGCCCGATCAAACCCGACGAACTCGACCTGCGATGGATTTCGGCACTGCTGTATCGCAACGGTGTGATCGAGGAAACCGGCGTTGCTGCTGGTGTGTTGAATCATCCGGCGAACGGCGTGGCATGGCTGGCGAATAAGCTCGCCGCTTACGACGTCCAGCTGGAAGCAGGGCAGATCATTCTTGGCGGTTCGTTCACCCGTCCGGTTGCCGCGAGCAAAGGCGACACCTTCCATGTCGACTACGGCAACATGGGTTCGATCAGTTGCCGCTTTGTGTAAGGGGAAACAAGATGATGAAAAATAGCTTTAAAGAGGCGCTGAAGGCGGGGCGTCCGCAAATTGGATTATGGCTGGGATTGTCCAGCAGCTATAGCGCCGAGCTGTTAGCGGGAGCGGGTTTCGACTGGTTGCTGATTGACGGCGAACATGCGCCGAACAACGTGCAGACGGTGCTCACTCAGTTGCAGGCGATTGCGCCATATCCCAGCCAAGCGGTGGTTCGTCCGTCGTGGAATGATGCGGTGCAGATCAAACAACTGCTGGATGTCGGCACGCAAAACCTGCTGGTGCCGATGGTGCAGAACGCCGAAGAAGCTCGCGCGGCGGTTCGTGCCACACATTATCCACCGCAGGGTATTCGTGGCGTGGGCAGTGCACTGGCGCGCGCTTCGCGCTGGAACCGCATCCCGGATTACATTCATCAGGCCAATGACGCAATGTGCGTACTGGTGCAGATTGAAACCCGCGAAGCACTAAATAATCTTCCACAGATTCTGGACGTTGAAGGCGTCGATGGCGTGTTTATCGGCCCGGCCGATCTCAGTGCCGACATGGGTTTTGCTGGTAACCCGCAGCATCCGGAAGTCCAGGCCGTCATTGAACGTGCCATCGTGCAAATTCGCCAGGCGGGCAAAGCTCCCGGCATTTTGATGGCTAACGAGCAACTGGCAAAACGCTATCTGGAACTGGGGGCGCTGTTCGTCGCCGTCGGTGTCGATACCACGCTGCTGGCACGTGGAGCCGAGGCACTAGCCGCGCGCTTTTGCGAGCAGAAAATCTCGTCAGATTCGTCCGGTGTTTACTAGCACTATCAATCACAACATTCATTGCTAATTGCCATCTGGTGTCATCGCGCCAGGTGGTGTGGTACCCACGCTGTCTCACTACAAAAATGCCCATCAGAGGAAAGGACAATGAGCGACGCATCACCTGCAATCCCGGAACAACTTAACCCTGCTGACCAGCATAAACAGCTGACTGCCAGACAGCAGTCAGTCATCAACAAGCTGTTTCGTCGTTTGGTTCTGTTTTTGTTTGTGTTGTTTATCTTCTCATTTTTGGACCGCATCAATATTGGTTTTGCCGGGCTGACCATGGGGCAGGATTTGGGGCTTAACGCCACCATGTTCGGGCTAGCCACCACGCTGTTTTACGCCACCTACGTGATTTGCGGTATTCCCAGCAACGTGATGCTTAGCATCGTCGGTGCGCGCCGCTGGATAGCCGCCCTGATGGTGTTGTGGGGCATTGCCTCCACCGCAACCATGTTCGCCGTCGGGCCGAAAAGCTTGTATGTGCTAAGGATGCTGGTGGGCATCACCGAAGCGGGCTTCCTTCCGGGCATTTTGCTCTACCTGACTTACTGGTTCCCGGCGTTTTTCCGCGCTCGTGCCAACGCGCTATTTATGATTGCGATGCCCGTGACCACCGCCCTGGGTTCGATAGTCTCAGGCTATATTCTCTCGATGGATGGTCTGTTGAATTTACACGGCTGGCAGTGGCTGTTCTTGCTCGAAGGTTTCCCATCGGTGCTGCTCGGTATTTTGGTTTGGTTCTGGCTGGATGATTCCCCGGCTAAGGCGAAATGGCTGACCGAAGATGACAAGAAATGCCTGCAAGAGATGATGGATAACGACCGCCTGACCTTGGTTCAGCCGGAAGGGGCTATCATTCATCATGCCATGCAGCAGCGCAGTCTATGGCGTGAAGTCTTTACGCCCATTGTCCTGATGTACACCTTTGCCTACTTCTGCCTGACTAACACGCTCAGTGCTATCAGCATCTGGACGCCGCAAATTCTGAAAAGCTTCAACGAGGGCAGCAGCAATATCACCATCGGCCTGCTGGCCGCTATTCCGCAGATTTTTACTATCCTCGGGATGATTTACTGGAGCCGCCATTCGGATAAACATCAGGAGCGAAAACACCATACCGCCTTACCGTTCCTGTTTGCTGCTGCGGGCTGGTTATTGGCGTCGGCGACCGACCATAATCTGATCCAGCTATTGGGGATAATCATGGCCTCCAGTGGTTCGTTTAGCGCGATGGCGATTTTCTGGACCACGCCAGATCAGTCAATCAGTTTACGCGCCAGAGCAATCGGCATCGCAGTGATCAACGCTATGGGGAATATTGGGTCGGCGCTAAGTCCGTTTATGATTGGCTGGCTGAAAGATATTACCGGCAGTTTCAACAGCGGATTATGGTTTGTCGCCGCGTTGTTGGTCATTGGGGCGATGGTTATTTGGCTTATCCCGATGAAATCCTCGCGCCCACGTGCCACGCCGTAAGGAACCACTATGTGCCAGCGTGCGATCGCCAATATCGACATCAGCAAAGAGTACGAGGGAAGCCTGGGCACAAAAGATGTGCATTACCAGTCGTTTGCCCGCATGGCTGAATTTTTTGGCCGTGATATGCAGGCACATCGTCATGACCAGTATTTTCAGATGCACTTTCTTGATACCGGGCAGATTGAACTGCAACTCGACGATCACCGCTACTCGGTGCAAGCCCCGCTGTTTGTGCTGACACCACCGTCGGTTCCGCACGCTTTTATCACCGAGTCAGACAGCGACGGCCACGTGCTCACGGTACGCGAAGATCTCATCTGGCCGCTGCTGGAAGTGTTGTATCCCGGCACGCGGGAAGCGTTTGGCTTGCCGGGAATATGTTTATCGCTGGCGGATAAATCGGAGGAGCTGGAAGCATTGGCGCACTATTGGCGGCTGATTGAACGTGAATCATCTTCGCAGTTGCCAGGGCGCGAGCACACGCTGGTATTATTGGCGCAGGCGGTTTTTACGCTGCTGCTGCGTAATGCGCCACTGGACGATCTGGCCGCCAGCGGGGTGCGTGGCGAACTTAAACTGTTCCAGCGTTTTAACCAGATGGTCGATAAAAACTACCATTTACACTGGAATATGCCGGACTATGCGGCGGAGCTGCATTTGACGGAGTCACGTCTGACGGACATCTGCCGCCGTTTCGCCAACCGCTCGCCAAAGCGGCTTATTTTTGACAGACAACTGCGTGAAGCTAAGCGGCTACTGCTGTTTTCTGACAGCACCGTCAGCGAAATCGGCTGGCAGCTTGGTTTTAAAGATCCTGCCTATTTTTCCCGCTTTTTTAACCGCTTAGTCGGTTGCTCGCCGAGCGAGTTTCGTGCTCAGCAGGTTCGTGTGTCGTAAGTTTTTCGCGCTCTGATATTTTGCGTGAGGGATAACAGTTGGCCTCGCAGGTTTTCCATTCACCCGTGCGTTCAGTTATCTCTTTAATTTCCGATAACGGTGAACGGAACCTTCTCCGTACGGGCACTTTCTCTTCCTGCAATACCACAAATGCCCGTAACCTCCTGCGGGTTCATTTCCGAACATCTCCGAATGTGACCTCGCTCACTGATCAACCCTCTGATTAAGCCTACCTTCAATTTTTAATTATCATATTGATTTTATTATATTTGTTTGAATTATGTGTGAAATTGAATCATACATTCAGGCTAATAACTCCATCTAAATTAAAGGAATAACATGATGGCATCTGATGCGTTTCATGGATCCGTTTTCTCTACATCAGGGAGAGCGCTGTGTCATTAAAAGGACTGCGTTTCACACTGGAGGTGGAAGGGATGGAGCCGGACACTTTTGCGGTGGTGAGCTTTCGCCTGCTGCAGCATAACTCCGCTGCATTTGTCCTCGATGCTGACGTCGCCAGTAAGTCTTTCCGCCAGACGGCTGACCCGTTGCTGGAGAAAAACGTCACCCTGACGCTCTGGCAGGGGCAGAAAGTCCTGCGCCATGTCAGCGGCATTATTGCCACCTTCGGCATGAGCGAGCACAACGGCTGGCAGATGCAGTACTCCCTGCGCATTCATCCTTCCCTGTGGCGCTGCGGCCTGCGCCAGAACTTCCGTATCTTCCAGCAGCAGGATATTCAGACCATCACCGCCACGTTGCTGGCAGAAAACGGCGTCACCAACTGGACGTCGGTGTTTTATGAACCCCATCCGGCCCGCGAGTTCTGCGCCCAGTACGGGGAAAGTGACTTCGCTTTTTTATCCAGACTGTGGGCCGAAGAAGGCATTTTCTTCTTTGACGACGTCTCCCCGGAAGGGGGGCAGCGGCTGATGCTGACTGATGATGTGACCGGCCTGCGCAGGCGGCAGGATGCCTTTCCCTTTAATCCGAATGTATCGACTGGAACCACCACGGAGCACATCAGTGTGTTTCGTCACGAAGCGGGCATTGCGCCATCATCGGTCACCAGCCTGGATTACACCTTTAAGATGCCGGACTGGCCGGGGGGCTATCGCCAGAAAGCACAGAGCCTGAATGGCCAGCGCACACAGTATGAAGTGCTGGATTATCCGGGGCGTTTTAAGGATGAACAGCACGGTGAAGATTTCACCCGCTATAAACTGGACGCCTGGCGTAACCAGGCCGAAACCGCCACCGGCACCAGCAATTCTCCGGCGCTGTCGCCTGGCGTGCGTTTCCCCCTTTCCGGCCACCCGATAAAAAGCCACAACCGGCAATGGCAGGTCATCAGCAGTGCGATGACCGGGGAACAGCCACAGGCCCTGCACGGCAGTCGCGGCGAGGGGACCACCCTCACCAACCGGTTTGTGGCCATACCGGGAGACCGCACCTGGCGCCCGAATCGCCCGCAGAAACCAAAGGTCGACGGCCCGCAGAGCGCGGTGGTCACCGGTCCGCCGGGGGAGGAAATTTTCTGCGACGAACACGGGCGGGTGCGGGTGAAATTCCGCTGGGACCGTTATCACGGCGAAACAGAAGACAGCTCGTGCTGGATACGGGTGTCGCAGGCGTGGGCCGGTGCCGGGTTCGGTCACCTGGCGATACCGCGTGTCGGCCAGGAAGTGATAGTCGATTTCCTCAACGGCGACCCGGACCAGCCCATCGTGATGGGGCGTACGTATCATGAAGATAACCGCTCGCCGGGCAGTCTGCCTGGCACAAAGACGCAGATGACCCTGCGCTCAAAAACCTATAAGGGTAGCGGGTTTAACGAACTCATGTTTGAGGATAAGACAGATCAGGAACTGCTATTGATACATGCTCAAAAAGACATGCAGGTTAAAGTTCTTAACAGTAAAGATGTGCGTGTAAATTACGACAGAACCGTCAGCATCGGGCACGATGAGTTGTTGGTAGTAGCCAATGACAGAAAAGTGACCGTTGAAGGTCAGCAGGATCATAAGACCACTAAAGATTATTTAAGCTTGATTGAAGGTGAACACCATATTGAAATCAAAGGGGATCTGGCTCAGAAAGTTGCAGGCGCAATGGGAATTAAAGTTGAGGGCGATATTGTTTTACACAGTGACAGTAAAATTAGTTTCCGTGTTGGTGGTTCATTTATTTCCATCCATGCAGGTGGTGTCGATATTAAAGGGCCAAAAATCAATCTGAATGGTGGGGGCAGTCCCGGCGAGGTTATTTTACCGATGAGCCCCGCGATTCTGAAGGCCGCAGCGGGTGACGGAACAATGTTTGTCGCTCATTGCCCAATGGAGGATGAGTAATCATGGACTCTGTACGTTATGCCATCGTTGATGGTGCTGTCGTTGAAGATCTCCTGGATTTTCTGTCTGAGTATAATCCTCCACATTCTTGCCTGTACTCTGAGCCACTACAGCCAGAATTAGTAAAACTGGCTCCATATTTACTTGAAGTTACAGCGGATGTAGAGAACTGGTTAAATTCTTGTACAAGGCCGTGGGGAATATATCTGACAACAAAAGTCACGATGCGGATACTGCGCCAGCATTTAAGAAAATTTCTGCAGGTACTTCTTCCCGATGAAACAAAACCTGTAATATTTCGCTTTTATGATCCACGAAATATTTGGGATTTTATAAATGTCTTATCAGGCTGGGAAAAACATCTTTTTCTTAAAAATATTCTAAAAATAGAAACAACTTACCGACATGGTCAGGAGTTGTTATTAGATGAGTTGCATGGAATCTATCCACCAGACTCCAGAAAAAAGCAGTCGTCTAAATTAATGGTGATCACTAAAGCACAATACTTACAACTAGAGAAAGTATTTGAACGAAGATACATTGAAGATCTGGCAGGAATTATGAACTCGGATGCTGGAGCAGTAGAACGTTTTTCCATAGACTGGGCAGGGAAATTATTCAGTTACTTAAGAGAGTTAGGAATAACAGACCGCCGAAGTATAGATGAGATCGCAAAATTATTTTCGCGTGATAATATCCACCATTTGAGTGAGATCCCAACAAGATACAAGGCTATTTTAGAAGGAACAATGAGCCCCGGACATTATCGCACGGATCTTTTACTGCTGGATGTTTATGGTGAAATACCTGTCTGGAAAAGGAGTGGGTTATCATGGGGATAAGTTTGACAGCAGGTTCACCTAAATGCTCCTGTAAAAATCCAGACACCTGTACACATGCATTAGAAATTAAAACAAGCACTCCCGACGCAACCTATGAATATAAGCAAGGTGAATCATTGCCTGTCATTTACCTTCATGACAAAGATGCAGAAGGGGTTAAAGTAACGACAACTCTTGCAGGTAAAACATGTGTTAGTAATAGTCCTGACTGCCCGTCAGGTGTTATATACAATGATTACTACCTTAGTCAATTAACAAAGGGTATAAATAACGATACGTTAAAGTATCTTAGCTACGATGAAAAACTGAAGCTGACAATGGGGGGAATGGGTACGAAGGGCGGCGAATTAACTGCATCAAAATATGTTTATGGGGCTCTGGAATATTTAGATATAGTCACCTTTTTAAGTGATGTTGTTTTCGATGGTCTTAACAAAATTGATAAAACAGAATATGAGTTACAGGCAGGAGAATGCCTGGGACAACCAGTAAAAGAATTGATCTTCCCACTTAAAACAACAGCGAATGATAAAGCTAAATATCCGATCTATACGACTGTCGATACCAGAATAATAGTATTCCCGAAGTTTTCTTGGTCTGTGGGGGTAAATATTACAGGTGGAAAGAACAATGGCACCAAAGAACTCACTGATGATGAACGCTATGATATTTTGCAAGGCAGAAATAATAATGAGTCAATGAGTGTAGGTAAATATGCGATTACCCGAGGTGTGAGTATAGATGGCACGGCGTCAATAAGCGTCGGAAGTAGTAGTAAAGATTATCAAAAGACGATGCAGGCGGAATTTACACGTTACAAAGATAAATTAAGTCTACTGAAAAAAGCAGAGGAAACGATTGATACTGTTACCAGCCTTTTTAAAGCGGATGATAGTAAGATACAGGTATTAAAAGTTGATGTTAAATACCCTTTAATTGATGTTAAAGGGAGTGGTGAGTTATTTCTTGGTAAAAATAATAAACCCTATATTCACTGTGCTGTAGATGTAAAGTTATCGCCGCTGATTAATTTTACTATCACTCTCGATTTGATTCAGGCTTTTGCAGCTTATTTTCATCAGGAGAGAAACATTGCAAAGATAAGAGAAAAAGCGCAATCACAAGAGGATGATGTTAATAAAGGCGGAAATGGTATTTATGCCAAAGCCGTTTTAAACCTTATTGTTACCGGCGATATCAATCTTTCTTATCGCTATTTATCGGATGAAAAGTATGATTTTCATTCTGAGCTAGGTGATAAGAATGAAGGGACGCTTGGTTTAGCACTGGAATCTAAAGTCGAGGCTGGGCTTAAAGTTGTGATCGTGGAGGCATTCTTTAGTGCTGAAGCAAAAATCACTGCTGAATGTTGTTTTGCATTGGAGAAAAAAAAGGATAAAGATCTTGAACTGATCTTTTTCCATAACGGCATTGTTATGTATGCGAAATATAAAATTAAAGTTGAGATCGGTAATGATGATGATGATGAAAAAAGCCCTACTGGGAGGAGCGAGTCTCAAGATGAAAGTTGGGAAGAAGGAAAGGGGGAATGGACCATTTGTGATGCACTAGGAAAAGAACAATCATCCTTTAGGATAAAATTTTGAGGCGTGTTCATAATGTATAAGTTATTAATCGCGAGTGCTTTATTATTTTCTAATTATATATTTGCTGGAGCCAATATGGATAATGTAAGATATTCTGCATATTTTAAAACACTCAGTAGTACTTGTATACTTTCAGTGAATGGGCTTGATTATCTTAGTACACTAAAAGGATCAAGGAATATTAGTACAGGTAGTGATATAACTGATGCGTTAGAGAACGGTGTGAATAATAGTATAGGGTTGATATTTTTTCCTTCTGAGTCAAAAATAAAAACTGAAACATATTCTTGTGAAGTGAAAATTGTGAAGTCAGTGCCAGATCGGCATGATGAAATAGTCACTAACTTCAAAGTTTTTTTCGATGGTAAAAATAATCGGCCATTTAATGACTTGGAAGGCTATTCTATACAAGATATAAGTGATGGGACTAAGCAACCTATTATCAAAGGTATTTCAAATCGAATTATATTTTCTGGCGAAGAAAAACCAGAAGATTGGCTTACAGCTTATCGTAATTTTACTGTTTCAGAAATTCCTGTATGGCGATGGACAAAAGCTACGCCACAAAAAGATGATTTGGCTTTACGTAGTCAATTGATAGCAGCCTATAATGAGCTAATCAATGATTTGAAAAAAAGAGATCTTACTACCATTAAGAAAAAATACTCAATTGCTTTGGGTGAATATGCGAAAGCAGGTTTGACGGATGATACTGAATTCTTTTTCAATTCTATTGGTTTAGTTAGCGCACTCCAAAAAGGTGAAGTAATTTTAAATCCTGACTGGAAAAAATACAAAGTGTTAATGTATCAAAATAATAGAATGTTTTGTCTTGGTATCGGTGGGGCAAGTAGAAACTCTCCAATTCAATTCTTCAATGCTGAAGGGAAAAGAATATTCTCCTGGAACCCCTTCTTCGCCATGATCGACGGTAAAATGGTATTAGTTCGTTAAATAAAAACTAATATCTTCACTGACTGTAATAAGGATATTTATGCCGTTAGCCGCAAAACTGAATGATCAAGGAACTGAACACGATGGTTTTCATTCCACGCCGATAATTGCTGGTTCACCAACAGTATTTATTGATGGTTTACCTGCAGCCCGGTTGGGGGATCCGTTATTTGAGCACAGCAAACCGCCAGATCACCCACCTCATCCTCGCGCTATCTCAAGTGGCTCTGGGACAGTTTTTATCGATGGGATTCCGGCAGCCAGAACAGGGGACAGTATTAGCTGTGGCGGCGTTGTGATTGGGAGTGGGACTGTCAATATTGGTTAAATAGAACCATCCTTACCCTAACTATCTCAAGACTATCTCTTATATAAAAATCACCCTGGCAATCTTGTCAGGGTGAGATCTGTAAACCTGCGTGATTTTCCGTTTACCCGTGTGTTCAGTTATTTGTTTGATTCCCGCAGACGTTCACCGGTTCCGTGGAGACCCCGATCACAGAACACCATCCCGCCTGAAAAGTACCAGCCATTGACCTAAAAGTCTCTTCACCGAATCGGGTTTAAGAGCTTCAATTAAGAAACAAAAACAAAACATAAATTTAACAAAATCCGATTAATACTGAAGAGGTCACGATGAAACCTGAAGATTTCCGCGCAGACACAAAACGCCCGTTCACCGGTGAAGAGTACCTGAAAAGCCTGCAGGATGGCCGTGAGATTTATATTTACGGTGAGCGTGTTAAAGACGTCACCACCCATCCAGCATTCCGCAACGCGGCGGCATCTGTCGGCCAGTTATATGACGCGCTGCACAAACCTGAGCTGCAAGACTCCCTGTGCTGGAACACCGATACCGGCAGCGGTGGTTACACTCACAAGTTCTTCCGTGTCGCCAAAAGTGCTGATGACTTGCGTCAACAGCGTGATGCTATCGCCGAATGGTCGCGTCTGAGCTACGGCTGGATGGGACGCACCCCGGATTACAAAGCTGCCTTCGGTTGTGCGCTGGGGGCTAACCCGGCGTTCTATGGGCAATTCGAGCAGAACGCCCGCCACTGGTACACGCGTATTCAGGAATCCGGCATGTACTTTAACCATGCCATTGTTAACCCACCGATCGACCGCCATAAATCGGCCGATGAAGTCAAAGACGTTTACATCAAGCTGGAAAAAGAGACCGATGCCGGGATCATCGTTAGCGGGGCGAAAGTTGTCGCGACCAACTCAGCATTGACCCACTACAACATGATTGGCTTCGGCTCGGCGCAGGTGATGGGTGAAAACCCTGATTTCGCTTTGATGTTTGTTGCACCGATGGATGCGGAAGGCGTGAAACTTATCTCACGTGCATCTTACGAATTGGTGGCAGGTGCGACTGGCTCACCGTATGACTATCCGCTCTCCAGCCGTTTCGACGAAAACGACGCAATTCTGGTGATGGATAAGGTGCTTATTCCATGGGAAAACGTACTGATTTACCGTGACTTCGATCGTTGCCGTCGCTGGACAATGGAAGGTGGCTTTGCGCGTATGTACCCGCTGCAAGCCTGTGTGCGTCTGGCGGTGAAGCTCGACTTTATTACCGCGCTGCTGAAAAAATCGCTCGAATGTACTGGCACCCTTGAATTCCGTGGTGTGCAAGCGGATCTCGGTGAAGTTGTGGCCTGGCGCAATATGTTCTGGGCATTGAGTGACTCTATGTGTTCAGAAGCGACGCCGTGGGTGAACGGGGCATATCTGCCAGACCACGCTGCACTGCAAACCTACCGTGTGATGGCGCCGATGGCCTACGCCAAAATTAAAAATATTATCGAACGTAACGTGACCAGCGGCCTGATCTACCTGCCGTCGAGCGCACGTGACCTGAATAACCCGCAGATTGATCAGTATCTGGCGAAATACGTGCGCGGCTCCAACGGTATGGACCATGTGCAGCGCATCAAGATTCTCAAATTGATGTGGGATGCTATCGGCAGCGAATTTGGCGGCCGCCACGAACTGTATGAAATCAACTACTCTGGTAGCCAGGATGAAATTCGCCTGCAGTGCCTGCGCCAGGCGCAGACCTCCGGCAACATGGACAAAATGATGGCGATGGTCGATCGCTGTCTGTCCGAATACGACCAGCACGGCTGGACAGTTCCGCATCTGCACAACAACGCGGATATTAATCTTCTGGATAAGCTGCTGAAGTAATTCACAGCAGGAGGTCACTATGCAATTAGATGAACAACGTCTGCGTTTTCGCGATGCCATGGCCAGCTTGTCGGCTGCCGTTAATGTGGTCACGACTGAAGGTGAGGCGGGTCGCTGCGGCATTACCGCCACCGCCGTGTGTTCGGTCACCGATACTCCGCCAACAGTGATGGTGTGCATCAACGCGAACAGCGCGATGAACCCAGTGTTTCAGGGTAACGGCAAATTGTGCATAAATGTGCTGAACCACGAACAGGAAGTCATGGCTCGCCACTTTGCCGGGATGACCGGTATGGCAATGGATGAGCGCTTCAGTCTGGTCGGCTGGCAGCGTGGCGCTTTGGCGCAGCCAGTGCTTAAAGGGGCGCTGGCGAATCTGGAAGGGGAAATCCGTCAGGTGCAGACCATCGGCAGCCATCTGGTTTACCTGGTTGAAGTGCAGAATATTTCACTGGGCGAAGAAGGGCATGGATTGATCTATTTCAAACGCCGTTTTCATCCGGTGCTGATGGAGGCGCTGGCGTAAAAAACGAGTCGTCATTTAATGCTAGTATCAGCAATGTTGACCCTTCTAATGATGAGTGATAGCGTATCATCATTGTTGATACTATGAGATCGAAAACATGTCGAAGGTAATAGTGAAAAAATGGGGTAACAGCCCATCCGTACGGCTTCCTGTGGCCATTATGCAAGCGGCATCATTGAATGTGGATGATACCGTTGATATTTCGGTTGAAGACGGCCGTATTGTCATTGTACCGGTGAAAACGAAGGAATATTCCCTTGATGCGCTGTTAGCCGGGATTACTCCTGACAACATCCATGAAAAAGTTGATTTTGGCGCTCCGGTCGGTAAGGAGCTGATCTGATGGTTTCACGTTTTGTACCGGATTCTGGCGATGTTATCTGGATTGATTTTGACCATGTAGCAGGACACGAACAGGGCGGTAATCGCCCTGCCGTGGTGCTGAGCCCATTTGCATATAATAATAAAGTGGGTTTACTACTCTGCGTTCCCTGTACAACCAAAGCAAAAGACTATCCGTTTGAGGTTGAACTCTCTGGCGAACGTGAAAGCGTAGCCCTGGCCGATCAAATCACATGCGTTGATTGGCGAGCCAGAAAGGTGACAAAAAAGGGAAGCGTTAGTGTTGCCGAACTGGCTGATATAAGGGCTAAAGCAAAAACACTCATTGGATAACATAATGAGTGTTTATATGAAGCTACAACGAAATAATCAGCCTGAAATTAAAAGGCCTGAGCCCGTAGAATACCGAACCCAGGCCAATCAGTTAATCGTCTTCGTCGTCATCCAGTTCTACTGGCGTTTGGTATTCATCAGGTTTGATGACCAGCAAATCGCAACGTAAATGGTCAATGACTTGCTCGGCAGTATTACCGAGGAACGCCGCCGATAGCCCGGTGCGCCCCACAGTACCGAGCACTACAATACCGGCCTGCAAATGCTCCGCGAGATCGGGAATCACTTCTTCAGGTAACCCTTTCTCGACATGAGTCATTTTCTCATCAATAGCGAATTTTTGACGTAACGCTTTCATCGCGACTAAATGCTGGCCGCGAATCGCATCGTTATAAACACTTGGGTCAAAATCGGGGAGTTCGATGGCGATATTAATCGGGGTTATCGGGTAGGCGCCTACCAGGTGAACTTCGGTGTGGTTAACATCGTTGGCGAGGCGAATCGTCTCTTTAACCAACTTCTCATTCAGTGCGTTGTGGTACAGCTCTTCACTTGCCAGATTTACCGCCACAACCGCTCGGCCACCTTCAGGCCATGGCTTTTCATTAACCATCCACACCGGGCATGGGCATTTACGCAGCAAATGCCAGTCGGTTGGGGTGAAAATAACCGCTTCCAGTTTGTCGTGCTGGTGCGTCATTTTCAGCACCAGATCGTGTCCACCGCTAATCACTTCCTGAATAATCGCCTCGAAGGGACGATTATGCCAAACCACTTTAATTTCAATGGGTACGCCCGAATCGATGTAGTACTGCGCTTGTTCTTTAATCCAGGCCGCGCGCTGGCTGATTACGCCTTTGCGCATAGCCGTACGCTCATCAGGCGACAGAAGGGTGGTCATCTCGTAGGAAAAATCATAGATAGGCAGAAAGGCTTTGATCCTGCCCCCAATCCGTTGATGCAGGTAAACAGCACGCCGCAGGGCGGGTTGATCGTCCTGATTGGGATCTATAGCGACTAGCATGTTTTGATATTTTGCCATACAGGTCTCCTTACAACTGCTTAACCACAGTCTGTTAAGTAAGATTAACCTATATGTGCTAATTGAAACAGGTGATAACCCATTGCAGGATCAATAAATCAACAAAATCCATTGATCCTGGTTAGGGAAGCAGAAATCAGGCAACGTTGCGTGACTGACCAGCGAGTTGTGCGAGAATTTCGCTGTTTTCGATGGTGATGTACTTTCCTTTCACCGCCAGCATGCCACTTTTCTGGAAGCGACCTAACAGGCGACTGATAGTTTCAACGGTCAGACCGAGGTAGTTACCGATATCGCCACGCGTCATGGTCAGACGGAATTCCCGAGGGGAGAAACCGCGCTGGGCAAAGCGACGTGAAAGGTTATAGATAAATGCCGCCAGGCGCTCTTCTGCATTCTTTTTCGAAAGCAGCAGAATCATATCCTGGTCGCCCTTAATTTCGCCGCTCATCAAACGCATCATCTGCTGGCGCAGGTTGGGCATTTTACCGGACAAATCATCAAGGGTTTCGAAGGGGATTTCGCAGACCATAGAGGTTTCGAGCGCTTGTGCGAAACTTGGGTGCATCCCAGTCCCGATAGCGTCAAAACCTACCAAATCGCCGGCTAAATGGAAGCCCGTAATTTGCTCGTCACCTTGTTCAGTGATGGTGTAGCTCTTAATGGTCCCTGAACGAATAGCGTACAGCGACTTCAGCTCATCACCTGCTTTAAACAGGGTTTGTCCCTTCTGAATAGGCTTCTTACGCTCGATGATATTATCCAGCTGATCAAGCTCATGTTCATTGAGAGTGAAGGGGATGCATAATTGGCTGATGCTGCAATCCTGGCAATGGATAGCACAACCGCCAGACTGAATGCGTCGAATAATTCGCTTTTCAGGGATCATAGATATGCTCGGGCCGTTATATTGATATTGGTCAATTTTAACATCTTTTTCTTAAGCACGTAAGTATGATGAAAGACCATTCAGAATATAACGACTAATAAGATGGGAGATTAAGACGTATCCCATTGAAATTAATGGGACTGTTTATGAAAGTGTATTATTCATGAGCGAATAAAGAATAACCTGCTGCGCACAATTAGCTAAAGCAGCAAATATCCTTCATGACGCAATAACCACTCTTTACGACCCACGCCCCCCGCATAACCTGTCATGGTGCCATTTCTGCCAATCACGCGATGACACGGCACCACCACACTCACCGGGTTGGAACCATTCGCCGCACCGACTGCCCGGGCTGCACCTGGCCGCCCAAGTTGCTCCGCTAATTGCCCATAATGCATCACCTGGCCGCATGGGATAGTGCGCAGTGTTTGCCACACTTCCCGCTGAAACGCAGTACCTGCCGTGGCGGTAGGCAACGTTTCAATCACCGCTAAATCACCGTCAAAATAATCGTGCAACTTATCGCTCAACCCATCCGGATTAGCGCAAGCTACGCGCTGATAACCGCTGACACCATAATGAAGACCCAGTAATTGCACCATTCTGTCGCTATGTTCTTCCCACTCTACGGCGCGCAAATGGTATTGCTCGTCGCAGATAATCCATAGCGGGCCTAATGGCGTCACGATCTTGTCTTCTAACAGTGTCAGCATGCTGTGCTCCGGTTAACTGAGATGCGGGTAAACCCCTGGCCCAATAGGCAAGCCAACAAGATACCACGCTACCAGTAGCAGCAACCAGACAGCCAAAAAGATCAGTGGATAAGGTAAGACGAGAGAGTAATACGTCCCTAATTTGGCATCGGGTTTATAGCGTTGCAGGAAACCTAAGAATAATGGAATAAACGGCGAAACCGGAGCCAACGGGATAACCGAAGAGTCTGCGACACGGAACAGGATTTGCGCAAACGCCGGGTGAAAGCCCAACATCATGAACATCGGCACGAAAATAGGCGCCAGAATAGACCAGATAGCCGAGCCGCTGGCGATAAACATACATAAAAACGACGACAGCAGCGCCAGGCCAAGAAACGCCGGAATGCCATTCAGCCCCGAGCCTTCCAGCACATCGGTCAGTCCGACCGCCATAAACTTGCCCATGTTGCTCCAGTTGAACATCGCAACAAATTGCGCCAACGGGAACACCATCACGATGAAACCGGCCATCTCCTTCATTGGTTCAATCATTAACTGCGGTAAATCCGCCTGCTTGCGTATCTTTTGGGTGGCGATGCCGTAGGCCAGCGAAATGATAAAAAAGAACAGGATAATCAGCGGCACGATCCCGCTAATAAAAGGTGAAGGAATGATGGTGCCTTTCACTGGGTCGCGCAGTAGACCATTTTCCGGCACCAGCAGCAGGGCGATAACCGCCACAAACAGCAATGACACAATCCCAGTAACACGCAAACCAAAGCGTTGTACATCGTCGAGTTGCTGAAGTTTTTCTTTGTTTTCGCCTTGCCAGCTTCCCAAACGCGGCTCGACGATTTTGTCGGTAATCAGCCCACCAACAATTGACAGCACAATCACCGATGTCGCCATAAAGTACCAGTTATCAATCACGCTCACGTGCATCATCGGGTCGATGGTGTGAGCGGCTTCGGTACTGATGCCCGAAAGCAGCACATCCGTGGTCACAATTAACAGATTGGCAGTAAAGCCACAGCCTACACCGGCAATCGCTGCCAACAAACCGGCCACTGGATGGCGACCCACGGCGAGGAAAATCAGCGCGCCCATTGGCGGCATGATGACCAACGCAGCATCGGATGAAATGTGGCTGAAAAACGCGATAAACAACACCATGTAACTGGCATATCGAGCGCTAACATGCGAGGCCATCTTCACCATCAGGCTCGGTAACAGGCCGACGCGCTCCGCCAGCCCGGCACCTAATACCAGGGCCAGAATGGCCCCTAACGGCGCAAAACCGCTGAAGTTTTTAATCACATTGGGCAAAAACCAATGCACCCCTTCGGCGCTTAACAAATTTTTGACCTGTACCAGGCTGCCATCTGCGGGATTACGCACCCCGACATTGAATGCCGAAAGCACGGCGGTGCTCACCGATAAAATGACAATCAAATAGACGAATAGCAAAAAAGGGTGCGGGACTTTATTGCCAATTTTCTCGACAAGGCCGTACAGCTTGCCAGAGCCGGAGGGCGTGGGTAGGGACGAAAGACTCATAGACGGGCCTCTATCGGTTGCGATGTTGTGTTTTATGTCATTATTTTAAAGGTGACGGTGTCACGCCTTCCGGGATCGGACACTGATACGGGCGTTCAGCGAGTTGTGCGTGCAACTCACTTTGGCAAGCTTCCAGTGTCTGCGGCTGGGTAAACAATTGCAGCGCGGTCGCAGCCATCACTTTGCCGGCGTGCAGCATCCCTTTGTGTGCAATCGACGTGCGTCCCTGGCTCACCAGTTGCCAGGTGTGCAGCGGGGTGCCGACGGTAAAGCACGGGCTAAAACATTGCGCGACCGGCACCTTCCAGCTGACATCACCCACATCGGTAGAACCTGGGAGGATTTTGTCATTTGCGGCATACGGCGCAATTTCGTCAATCAGCAACGTATCGCGATGGCGACCAGCAAACGCTTTTCCCTCTTCATTCGAGGTGTTAGCAATATTATTTAAGCTGTTTTGCAGGTCATTTTCGCTCAATGTGGCGCGGATTTGTCTGGCAAACGCGATTTCTTCTGCGCTCCATTCAGGTACGCCAAGAGCTTGCAGGGCCTGATACATCACGTTTTCTAACTGGCGGTTAGGCAGGTAATTCGAACAGGCTTTATCAAAACGCACATTCACTGTGGTTTCGGTCATCAGCGCGGCACCTTCAGCAATTTTATTGATGCGCTCAAAAATATGCTGCGCCTGTGCCATTTCCGGTGCACGAATCAAATACAGCACTTCGGCTTGCGCCTGCACCACGTTGGGCGAAATCCCACCGGCATTGGTGATGGCGTAATGCACGCGGGCTTTTTCAATGATGTGCTCGTTGAGGAAGTTGCTGCCGGTGGTCATTAGCGTCACGGCATCCAGTGCGCTACGCCCCAAATGTGGCGAGTTAGCGGCATGGGCAGCAATACCCTGGAAGCGATAAGCCACCTGAATATTCGCCAGCGAACTGGTGCTAAACATGCCCGCGTAAGCTTCAGGATGCCAGGTGACCGCAGCGTCGACATCATCAAACAGCCCCTCGCGCACCATAAAGGTTTTTCCGGAACCGCCTTCTTCGCCAGGGCAGCCATAAAAACGCACCGTTCCGCTACCGCCGTATTGTTCAAGCCACTGTTTTACGGCTACCGCTGCGGCAAACGCCGCGGTTCCCAGCAAATTGTGGCCGCAACCATGGCCGTTAGCACCTTCAGCCAATGGATTTGGCGCGGTTTCCCCTGAACGCTGGCTTAAACCGGCGAGGGCATCATATTCGCCGAGCAGCGCGATAACCGGTTTTCCGGAACCGAAACTGGCAACGAATGCGGTTTCGATATTGCCCGCGTTGCGCTCGACGCTAAAACCTTCTGCTTCCAGGGCGCAGGCCAGGCGTTCAGCAGACCAGTGCTCTTCAAAACGGGTTTCCGGATGATCCCAGATATCATCGGCAATCGCAGTAAACTCGCCGCGTTTGGCTTCAATTACGTCATCAACAAACTGGTAAATTGCGCTCATCACACACCTCGCTGCCAGGGGAAATTAAGTGCCAGGCGCGCCATGGTAGCCACGGCAATTTCCATCACTTGCTCGTCAAAATCGAACTTCTCGTTATGGTGTCCGGCGCTCAATTCGGTGCCGAATACCATATATGACGCTTTCCCGCCTTGTTCCTGTACCCGCTCCATCATTAATGTTGCATCCTCAGAACCCGCCGCACCTTTCACGGTATCGACAACTTCGCTGACGCCATTCACTTCAAGCGCTTGTTGATGGATAAACTCAACCCATTCTGGCGACGGCACGCTGTTGGTCGCAGCACCCATCAAACGCACCTCGGCTTTGATGCCGTACATCGTCGCGATACCCTGAATAATCTCTTGCGAGCGTTCAAACACGTAGTCGTTAATCACGTTGGTTTCGCCACGCGTTTCCACTTTCAGCAACGCTTGCGCAGGCACCACATTGCGCCCACTGCCAGCCTGTAAAACACCGACGTTGACGCGCGAAGCTCCCGCACTATGCGGAGCAATACTGTGCAATGCCAACGCGGTTTGCGTGGCGGCGAGCAGGGCGTTGCGGCCTTCTTCGGGTTTACCGCCCGCATGTGCGGCGACGCCAGTAAACTCAACATCAAATTTGGTGGTCGCCATAAAGTTGTCGCTGCCACACACCACGGTGCCGAGCGGGATGCCGGTGCCGATATGAATCGCGGTAAAATAGTCGATATTATCAAGTGCACCTGCAGCAACCATCGCACGAGCGCCGCGCGTGCCTTCTTCCGCAGGCTGGAAAATAAGTTTGATGGTGCCGTTAAGCTGGTCGGCAAACTGCTGCAATACGGTGGCGAGCCCCAGCCCGATGGCTGTGTGCCCATCGTGACCACAGGCGTGCATCATTCCGGCGTTGCAAGAGGCAAAACCCTCGGCAAATGGGCGATGAACCGGTTGCAACATTTCGCCTAAATCCAGCGCGTCCATATCCACGCGGAAAGCCAACACCGGCCCTGGACGGCCGGTTTCCAGCGTCGCTACAATGCCGGTGAATCCGCCAGAAAAATGCGGTAACCATTGTTTAAGTGCGCCTTGTTCCAGCGCACGTTGTTCTTCACGCACCAGCACTTCTGCTGACGGTAGACCCATACGTGCCGCGTCATCTACCACGTCACGCCCCAGCGCTAACTGATAACCTAATTGATGCAGCACTTCGGCGACATGCGTGGCGGTGCGAAACTCAAGCCAGCCGGACTCGGCAAAGTGGTGAAAGTCACGCCGCCAGTGCTGCATGCGTGGTGCTAACTCATGAACTGCCCATTCTAATTGCGACATACCCCATCCTGTTCTGTGATCAAGTTCACGTGGTGATAGTTTTTACTTATCACTCAGCGATTTCTGTAAGTTTTCGCCGTCGTAGGATTACCCTGGCACAAGAGTTTGAATTACAGTAGATGCCAAAATCTTTCGGTTGATAGCCAATGGTTATCAGGGGGCGCTGTGACCTTCCAGGTAAAGCTTCATCAGATTCGTGCGTTTGTCGCTGTGACGCAAAATGGCAGCATTCGTGGTGCCAGCCGGGCGTTAAATATGTCGCAGCCCGCGCTGACAAAATCGATTAAAGAATTAGAGGAAGGGTTATCGGCGCGGCTGTTTATCCGGCGCAGTCAGGGTGTGGCATTGACCGAATGCGGTGAGAGTTTTTATCAGCATGCGCAGCTGATTCTCGAAGAGTTACGCGCCGCGCAAGAAGATATTTTGCAACGCCAGGGGCAACTGGCAGGGCAGATCAATATTGGTATGGGCGCGAGTATTTCACGCACACTGATGCCGCCAGTTATCACCTCGTTTCACCAAAAACACCCGCAGGTCAAAGTGCGCATCATGGAAGGGCAACTGGTTTCGATGATCAACGCGTTGCGCCAGGGCGAACTGGATTTCACCATCAATACCTATTACCAGGGGCCGTACGATCACGAATTCACCTTTGAACGGCTGCTTGAAAAACCCTTTGCGGTGTTTGCCCGTGAAGGCCATTCGGCGATTAATGCCACCTCATTAAAAGAGTTACTGCATTACAACTGGACGATGCCCACCCCACGTGGCAGTTATTACAAACAACTGGAAGAAATGTTCCAAAAACGCTCAGAAATCCCCACCGTCAGCGTGGTTTGCGAAACGTTTTCTGCCTGTATCAGCCTGGTGGCGCAAAGTGATTTTTTGAGTATCTTGCCCGCAGAACTGGGCCAGGATCCGTTGCTGGCGCACCAGTTAAAGCAGATACATGTCACCGAAACGCTGCCACAGGCAACTTACTATTTGATTCAGCGGCGCGATGCAACACCGGCACCGCTAACGGTGGCGCTAATCAACCAGTTTCGTCGCCAGTGCCGTTAAACGGGCGTTGAGCCACGGCACATCGGCGGTTATAGTGATTCCAGAATTAAGCCTGGACCAGGAGGAATTGCCCATGAGCCTTGACGAAAAATCGCTGTTTCTTGACGCCATGGAGGATGTCAAACCACTGAAAGATTGCCAAAGCAGCCAGTGGTTGAAACCGGTGAAAGAGAAGGTGGTGCAAAAGCTCGATACCGTGCAGCTTGATAACTTCCTCACTACCGATTTTCTGGAAATTATTCCGCTCGCCATACAGCTTGAATTTAAGCGCGAAGGGTTGCAAATTGGTGTGCTGGATAAACTGCGACAGGGTAAATATAAACAGGAAGCCAGCCTCAACCTGATTCGTCAGCCGGTCGAACAATGCCGTCAGTTGCTTTTTGCTTACATTCAGCAAGCCAAAAAAGACGGGCTGCGTAATTTGCTGATCGTTCATGGCAAAGGACGCGAAGATAAATCCCACGCCAATATCGTGCGCAGTTATGTTGCCCGCTGGCTGGCAGAATTTGAAGAAGTGCAGGCTTTTTGTAGCGCGATGCCCCATCACGGCGGCAGCGGTGCATGCTATGTGGCGCTTAAAAAATCTGAGCAGGCAAAAGTCGAAAACTGGGAACGCCACGCAAAACGCAGCCGTTAAACATTCTTTGGTGGATGACGCTGCGTTTATCCACCCTACAAAACCTTCTGAAACCGCGATTTACCCGCCACATCTATTTCAACAATAACGACAACTCCTGCGCTGCTTCCTGCAACTTAGGCAACACACGGTTGAGCAACTCTTGCGATGAAACCTGCCCGGCGTGAACGCCGACGTTAAGCGCCGCTACCACCGCGCCATCTGGGTTAACCAACGGAACGGCAATCGAACGCAGCCCCATTTCCAGCTCCTGATCGTTAAGTGCGTATCCTTGCTGGCGCACGCGTTTTAACTCTTCGCGCAGTTTGCTCACCGAATCCACCGTTTGCGGGGTGTAGCGAATCATGGTGATACGCCCAAGAAAATCATTCAGCTGTTCTTCTGGCAAATAACTCAACAACACGCGTCCCATTGACGTCGACCACGCGGGCAGGCGGCTACCAATATCTAAATCAATGGTCATGATGCGCGAGCTGGAAGCGCGGGCGATATACAGAATATCGTCACCATCCAGCGTGGCAATCGAGCAAGACTCATTGAGCATTTCACTTAGATGTTTCAGCACCGGCTGGGTGGATTTCGCCAGCGGCGTGGAGGCCAGATAAGCGTGGCCGAGCGCTAAAATCCGTGGCCGCAATTGGTAATACTTGCCATCTTCAGCATAGACAAAACCCAACTTGCCCAGGGTGTACAAACAACGGCGCACCGCCGCACGAGGGATCCCTGTTTTTTGGCTGATTTGTGAAATAGACATCTGCCGACGCTGCGGAGTAAACGCCTGAATCACTTCCAGCCCACGCGCCAGTGACGCCATAAAATTAGGATCGCCCTTAAACGGATCGCCATCACCCGCTGCCAGTTCTTCACGTTGAATTTCCATTCTGTTCTCCTGAATGTTCGTTGTTGATCACGCTGTTGATCACACTCTGCAAACAAACATACATGATGTTCGATAATCGCACCATATTTCGATTATCGCCCTTGACCAGCTTCGTTAACGGGGTCACATTTTGTTCGAACAACGCAATCTTGTGCGAAATGCGCACCCCCAGGAGAAACGTGATGATCAACAAAAGTGTGGCTTCGCTTGAAGAGGCCGTCGCCGGAATTTTCGACGGGGCAACCATCATGATTGGTGGCTTCGGCACCGCAGGCCAGCCAACGTATCTTATTGATGCGCTGATTGCTCAGGGCGCAAAAAACCTGACCATTATCAACAACAACGCCGGTAACGGTGAAGTCGGGCTGGCGGCCCTCCTGAAGGTCGGACGGGTGCGCAAAATGGTCTGTTCTTTCCCGCGCCAGGTGGATTCACAGATTTTTGATGACCTGTATCGCCGTGGTGAAGTTGAGCTGGAACTGGTGCCACAAGGTAACCTGGCGGCGCGTATTCAGGCCGCAGGTTCAGGTTTGGGTGCGGTATTCACGCCAACCGGTTATGGAACGCCGCTCGCAGAAGGTAAAGAAACGCGGGAAATCGATGGCCGCCACTACGTGCTGGAATACCCATTAAAAGCCGACTTCGCGCTAATCAAAGCTTATGAAGGCGACCGTTGGGGCAACCTGGTTTATCGCAAAGCGGCACGTAATTTTGGGCCAATTATGGCCACCGCCGCGACAGTCACCATTGCTGAAGTCAGCCGCGTGGTGCCATTGGGTGAACTCGACCCGGAACATATCGTGACGCCTGGGATTTTTGTCCAGCGCCTGGTCGCCGTCGAAACCTCACTGGCACAGAGCGCATAAGGAGCTAAAACGTGAAAAAACTCACCCGCGATGAAATGGCAAAACGTGTTGCCCGCGACATTCCCGAAGGCGCTTACGTTAACCTTGGCATTGGCTTGCCCACGCGCATTGCCAACTACCTCCCGGCAGATAAAGAAATCTTCCTGCACAGTGAAAATGGCTTGTTGGGCATGGGGCCAAAGCCGGCTGAAGGGGAAGAAGATCCCGAATTGATCAACGCGGGGAAAGAGTACGTCACCCTGTTAACCGGCGGCTGCTTTTTCCACCACGGCGACTCCTTCGCCATGATGCGCGGCGGGCATCTCGATATCTGCGTGTTGGGGGCTTATCAGGTGTCTGCCAGCGGTGATTTGGCGAACTGGAGCACCGGTGCTGTGGATTCCATCCCGGCTGTCGGCGGGGCGATGGACTTAGCTATCGGCGCGCGCCAGGTATTTGTGATGATGGATCACCTCACGCGTGACGGCGAATGCAAACTGGTAGAAAACTGCTCTTATCCACTCACCGGAATTGGATGTGTGAGCCGCATTTACACTGACCTTGCAGTGATTGATATCACTGAAAAAGGGCCAGTGGTACGTGAAATCTTTAACGGCCTGTCATTTGAAGAATTACAACGTATTACACCGGTCACACTTGGCTTCGAACAACTGGCAGAAAGCGCGTAAGGAACTATGATGAATCAAGCATTTATCTGTGATGGAGTGCGTACTCCGTTTGGTCGATTTGGTGGCACACTGTCAGGCGTACGTAGCGATGATTTAGCCGCGCTGCCGCTGAAAGCACTGATGGAGCGCCACCCGAACGTTGACTGGTCGGCGGTCGATGACGTGATTTATGGTTGTGCCAATCAGGCGGGTGAAGATAACCGTAACGTGGCGCGCATGGCGTTACTGCTGGCGGGAATGCCGGAAACGGTTCCCGGCACCACCATCAACCGTTTGTGTGGCTCAAGCCTTGATGCGCTAGGTGTGGCAGCGCGGGCGATTAAAAGTGGTGAAACACAGTTGATGATTGCCGGTGGCGTCGAAAGCATGTCCCGTGCGCCGTTTGTGATGGGCAAAGCGGAAAGTGCATTTAGCCGCAGCATGAAGATGGAAGACACCACCATTGGCTGGCGTTTTATCAACCCGCAGATGAAAGCGCAATACGGCGTTGATGCAATGCCAGAAACGGCAGAAAACGTCGCGACTGATTTCAATATCAACCGTGAAGATCAAGACGCTTTTGCGTTACGCAGCCAGCTTCGCACCGCACGCGCGCAGGAAATGGGCATCTTTGACGATGAGCTGATTCCCGTTTCCATCGCGCAACGTAAAGGCGACGCGCTGTTATTTAACCGTGACGAACATCCGCGTTCTACCTCGATTGAGTCGCTGGCAAAACTTAAAGGCGTGGTGCGTGCAGACGGCACCGTCACCGCCGGAAATGCCTCGGGGGTTAACGATGGAGCTTGTGCTTTGTTGCTCGCCAGCGAACTGGCGTTAAACACCCACGGTTTACAGCCGCTGGCGCGTGTCGTGGGCGTGGCAACCGCCGGAGTCGCACCGCGTATCATGGGCTTTGGCCCTGCACCTGCGGTGCGTAAAGTGCTGGCACAAACCGGGTTAACTCTCGCGCAGATGGATGTGATTGAATTAAATGAAGCCTTTGCGGCGCAAGCACTGGCGGTAATGCGCGACCTTGGCCTGCCGGATGACGCAGAACATGTTAATCCGAACGGAGGAGCCATCGCGTTGGGGCATCCGTTGGGTGCTTCTGGTGGCCGCCTGGCGATGACCGCCGCATGGCAACTGAAGCGTAGCGGCGGGCGTTACGCACTGTGCACCATGTGTATTGGCGTTGGTCAGGGAATTGCACTAATTATTGAACGCGTTTAAGGAGCAGGCATGACACTGTTTAACCCGATGTTGCGTGCATCACCGTTGAGCGAAATCTTCAGCGACCACAGCACGTTACAAGGGATGCTGGATTTTGAAGCGGCGCTGGCGCGGGCGACAGCGCTTTGTGGCGCGATCCCCGAATCGGCAGTGCAGCCGATTGCCGTACAGTGTCAGGTCGATAAACTGGACGTGCAGGCGTTAGCTCAGGCGGCTGCGGGCGCTGGAAACCTGGCGATTCCGCTGGTGAAACAGCTCACCGCCTGCGTCAAACAGCATGACGAACAGGCCGCGCGTTATGTTCACTGGGGCGCAACCAGCCAGGACGTGATTGATAGCGGCCTGGTTTTGCAACTACGTGCGGCGCTCGTTGCCAGTGAAGCATTGCTTGGGCAGTTAATCAGCGCGTTAATCGAACAAATCCAGCGTCATCAACATAGCGTGATGCCAGGCAGAACCTGGATGCAACACGCATTGCCGATAACGTTTGGTTTGAAACTTGCGGGCACGCTCGATGCGTTACTGCGCTGGCAGCAACGTTTGCATGAAATGAAACCGCGCGTGTTAGTGCTGCAATTTGGCGGTGCCGCAGGCACGCTGGCTTCGCTAAAAGAGCAGGGCATCAACGTTTCACTGGCTCTGGCAAACGTGCTGGCGCTGAACCAGGCCGATACACCGTGGCACAGCCAGCGCGACAGATTACTGGAAGTGGGGGCGTGGTTCGCCGGTGTCAGCACCACACTCGGCAAATTTGCCAATGATTTTTCATTACTGATGCAAACCGAAGTGGCTGAAGTGGGCGAACCGATTGCCGAAGGGCGCGGCGGTTCTTCCACCATGCCCCATAAACGCAATCCAGTGAGTTGTGCGGCGATCCTGACCGCAACCACCCGTATTCCTGGGCTAATGGCAACACTTTACGCCAGCCAAAATCAACAACATGAAAGAGCACTCGGCGGCTGGCAGGCCGAATGGGAAACCCTTCCCGAACTGATTACGCTGAGCGGTGGCGTGATGCAAACCGCGCTGGATTTAATCGGCGGGATGCAGGTCAACGCAGAAAAAATGCGTGCCAATCTGGATATCACCCACGGCCTGATTATGGCGGAATCGGTCACGCTGGCGTTGGCGACATCACTTGGCAAACAGGCGGCGCATCATCTGGTGGAACAACTTTGCCATCGCGCACTGGATGAAAACCAGCCGCTTGCGGCTTTGCTCGCACAACACCCACAAGTCGCGTCATATCTATCTTTGACACAAATCGAACATCTGCTCGACCCGCAACAAGCCCTTGGTAGCAACAACACGTTTATCAACCAGGTTTTGGCGCGGGCGGCACAACAAAACAGGGAGCTAGTATGAGCCATTATTATCAACTCGAAGGGCCGAGCGGCGCGCCGGTGGTGGTGTTATCAAACTCACTGGGCACCACATTTGAGATGTGGCAACCACAAATGGCGGCGCTGCTGGAAAACTTCCGAGTGCTGCGTTATGACACGCACGGCCATGGGCGCACACGCAAAAACGAGAAAACCACGCTGCCACAGTTAGCGGAAGACGTGCTGAGTGTGATGGATGATGCCGGAGTCCAGCAGGCGCATTTTTGTGGGATTTCAATGGGCGGATTAACGGGGTTGTGGCTGGCACGTTTTGCCCCCGAGCGTTTTCTTTCGGTGACGGTAGCCAATAGCGCGGCAAAAATCGGCGAACAAAACGGCTGGCTGGAACGAGCGCGTACTGTGCGCCACGAAGGGATGTCGGCGATTGCCAAAAGTGCACCATCGCGCTGGTTTACTGACGATTTTGTCAAACACCACCCTGCGCAAGTTGATGCGCTGTGCGCAACACTTGGGCAAATCAACCCTGAAGGTTATGCCTCCTGTTGCGAAGCGTTAGCCGCAGCCGATCTACGTGGTGAAATTGACGCTATTACAGTGCCGATGCAGTTTATTGCGGGTGCCAACGACCCCGTTTGCAGCGTGGCAGACAGCGAATTTATGCACCAGCAGGTTCACGGTTCTCATCTTGTGACGCTTAAAGCATCGCACCTTTCCAGCATTGAAGACGCCCACGGCTTTAACGTCGCACTACTCAACTTTATTCAACAGGACGACTGACATCATGAAGGATGAAGATCATTACCAACAAGGAATGAAAGTGCGCCGCGAAGTGCTGGGTGATAAGCACGTCGACCGTACATTGACGCAGCTCACGCCGCTTAATGAAGAGTTCCAGAACTTTATTACCCGTTATGCCTGGGGGGATATCTGGACACGTCCAGGGCTTGAGCGCCATACCCGCAGTATGATAACCATCGCGATGTTGATTGCGTTAAACCGTGAAGCTGAGCTGAAAATGCACCTGCGCGCGGCGTTTAACAATGGTGTGACGCGTGATGAACTCAAAGAGTTGATTATGCATTCGGCGCTGTACTGCGGATTGCCCGCCGCCAACGCCACCATGCATCTGGCTCAGCAGGTGTTTGATGAGCTGGACACCGCCGGTTAATTCATGTCGGATGACGCTAACGCTTATCCGACCTACGAAAACAGTGTTGTAGGGTGGATAAGCCATAGGCGTCATCCACCATTTTTCACCCCGGAATCGATTTGCGAATCGACGCCAACAAAATTTGCGCACCCGGCGACAACGGCGTATCGACACGCGTCAAAATACCAATCGGTTCGCCCGCACCCTGAGTGGTGACCGGCAACGACGTCAGAGTTCCCTGGCGTAAATCCTCTTTCACCGCGCACGACGGCACAAACCACACGTAGTTGTAATCCACCGTCAACTGGCGAGAAAGCGAAGCGGAAAGCGTTTCTACACAACTCGTAGACATCTTACAGCCCTGGCTGGCAAGCAAGGCTTCGGCATTTTGTCGCGGAATAGTGCCTTTCGGGGAAACCACCACCGGCCACTCCATCACTTTACTCAGCGTGATGTTCTCTTGCAGCAGCGGGTGACCCGGCCGCACCACCAGTTTTAATGACTCGAGGAACAACAGCTCATAATTCAGCCCGGTCATCAATTCCGGGTCGGACATTCTGCCGATACCTAAATCCAGCTCACCCGATTTCAGCCCCGATAACAGCATGGTGTTATTCATGGTCGCTACTTGCAGCGTGACATCACTTTGTTGCTTGTGAAACTGGCCGATAACTTTTGGCAAAATCCCCAGCGCCGCCGTGGGCAGCGCACCCACGCGGATAACAGACGTGCTTTTGCCATCTTTCTGAGTGAGTGATTGCCCTGCGTGATTCAACGCATCCAGCACCTTAACGGCATGTGTCAGGAACTGTTCGCCCATCAGCGTCATTTGCGCGCCCAGACGTCCGCGATCAAACAAACGCGTGCCGGTTAGCTGCTCAAGTTCATTAAGCGTCTTTGATAAAGCAGGCTGGCTTAGATTAAGAGTCTCAGCTGCGCGCCCCAGCGTTCCCTGTTGAGCGACAGCTACGAAAGTATGAAGATGGCGCAAGCGAATGCGCTGACTGAACAAACCGTTTTTTTCCATAACCTGATGTTAAAAACAGACCCGACGCGCTGACAAGATAAGTTGTTTAATTTTGATAACTTGCTAGCAAAAATTCATTAACAATTGATTTGTTTTGATAACAAAGGGTGAGGGTAATAAGGGTTAGGGTGGATAAGCGCTCGCGTCATCCACCCGTTTTAATCTGAACTTACAAGTCAAAAAACACCGTCTCCCGATCCCCCTGCAAATACACATCAAACGTATACACCACCTCGTCGCCACGCTGCTCGCGCTTGCCAATCAACGTCTTACGGCGCACTTCCCACTCAATCAAATTCAGCACCGGATCGGTCTCATTCGCCGCGTGCTCGTCGGAAAAATACATCCGCGTATTCAGGCCGATATTTATCCCGCGCGCCACAATCCACAGATTCAGATGGGGAGCCATCATACGCCCATCACGGCCAGTCACTGCACCGGGTTTGATGGTGTCAAAACGCCACACGCCGCTGTCGAAATCTGAACAGGTGCGGCCCCAGCCACGAAAATCGTCATCCAGTTTTTTATCCGTTTGCTGGTCGGCGGGGTGGTTGTAACGCCCGGCAGCATTGGCTTGCCACACTTCCAGCAACACATCGCGCACCGGCGTGCCGGAACCATCAAACACCCGGCCTTCAACGATAATCCGCTCGCCCTGGGTATGCGAGTTCGTCAGCACATGGCTAAAATTTTTCTCAAAAATGTTAAATCCCGCCGCTTGCGGAGCCAGGCCGATATGGACATATGGGCCCGCGGTTTGCGAGGCGGTTTCCGCTAAATAATCTTTCATCACACGGCTCCTTGGGTGCGGTTTTCAAACAACGTAGCGCGGTGGCCGCGTAACACTAAATCAAAACGATAGGCCAGGCTGTCGAGCGGGACGGCCGCATGGGTATCCAGCTCGGCAATCAAGGTGCGGATAGCATCATCGTTATTAATCGTTTTCACAATCGGGCACTGTTTGATCAGCGGATCACCTTCAAAATACATCTGGGTAATCAGACGTTGGGCAAAGGATTCGCCGGAGAGCGAAAAGTGGATATGTGAAGGACGCCAGTCGCTGGCCTGGTTACGCCATGGATACGGGCCGGGCTTGATGGTGCGGAAAAAGTAATAGCCATTTTCATCAGTCAAAACGCGCCCACAGCCGCCAAAATTAGGGTCGATTGGTGCAAGATACTTGTCTTTTTTATGGCGATAACGGCCGCCAGCATTGGCTTGCCACACTTCCACCAGCGTGTTTTTCATCGGGCGGCCAAAACCATCACGCACATAACCGTGCACGATAATACGTTCACCAATTGGCAAACCGTCTTTGGCGTAATTCATGATCAAATCGTTATCCAGCGGGTCGAGATCTTTCGCGCCAAATATCGGGCCAGTGATTTCAGATAGCGAGTTTTGCAGTGAAATCAACGCATTTCGCGGCGAACGCAGCACGCTGGTTTTATACCCCGGCGCGAAAGCCGGAGGATGGGAATCGTAATTGCGATGGACAAGTTCTTTCGACATTGGGAACTCCAGGCAGAGGGTGATGTTTTATTTATTAAGTACCGTCCCAAACAGTTTCAGTTAATGGATTGTTAAATTAAAGTGAATTTAAGTACCGCCAATCATAACCTTTAGCTATGAAAGCCGTTGTTAGCATTACTTCTGATGTTGGCCTGTAGAGTCGATCACAAAACGAAAATTCTTCGCCCAAAACCGCTGCGCAACATTCTACGCTTTCAGCAATATTCACTGGAGATACGACATCATGGCGAACAACATCACGGCTGATGATATTCGGGAAAAATTTTCGCACGCTATGTCGGCGATGTACCAGCAAGAGGTGCCGCAGTACGGAACCTTGTTAGAGTTAGTCGCCGACGTGAATCTGGCGGTGCTGGAAAATAATCCGGATCTGCAACAGCAACTGGAAAATGCCGATGAACTGGCACGCCTGAATGTTGAGCGCCACGGCGCGATTCGGGTGGGAAAAGCAGAGGAACTGGCAACCTTACGCCGCGTGTTCGCGGTGATGGGCATGTATCCGGTCGGCTATTACGATCTCTCTCAGGCGGGCGTTCCGGTGCATTCCACGGCATTTCGTCCGGTTGACGATGCGGCGCTGGCGCGTAATCCGTTCCGCATTTTCACCTCGTTATTGCGTCTTGAATTAATCGAAGACCCAGAACTGCGAAAGACCGCTGCGGCGATCCTCGCAGAACGCGATATTTTCACCCCGCGTTGTCGGGCATTGCTCGATATTTACGACCAGCAGGGGGCGTTTAGCGAAGCCCAGGCCAATGAGTTTGTCGAACAGGCGCTGGAAACTTTCCGTTGGCACAGCCATGCCACGGTAGATGCGCAAACCTACCAGGCATTTCATCAACAGCACCGCCTGATTGCCGACGTGGTTTGTTTCCGTGGTTGCCACATTAACCACCTGACGCCACGCACCCTGGATATTGACCGTGTGCAGGCGTTGATGCCGGAATATGGCATTGCGCCGAAAGCGATTATTGAAGGGCCACCACGCCGCATGTTCCCAATATTGTTGCGCCAGACCAGTTTTAAAGCGCTTGAAGAACCGATTATTTTTGCTGGCGTCCATCATGGGACGCATACCGCGCGCTTTGGGGAAATTGAGCAGCGAGGTGTTGCGTTAACCCCGAAAGGGCGCGCGTTGTATGACGAGCTACTTAATGAAGCGGGCAACGGGCAGGATAACTTTAGCCACCAGCAACATTTGCAGGAAATTTTCACCCGACTGCCAGACAGCGAGACGCTGATGCGCTGCCAGGATTTGGCTTATTTCCGCTATCGTTTAACGCCAGTAGGGGAAACGCACCGCCAGGCGATAAAACCCGGTGATGATCCGCAGCCATTAATTGAACGTGGCTGGCTGGTGGCACAACCGATTATTTATGAAGATTTTCTGCCGGTCAGTGCGGCTGGGATTTTCCAGTCGAATTTGGGTAGTGAAGGCGGCCAACGCAGCCACGGCCATTCCAGCCGTGTCGCGTTTGAAGAAGCGCTGGGCGCGCCGGTTGCCGACGAATTTGAACTGTATCAGCAGGCAACTGACCGCAGTAAAAAGCGTTGCGGATTAATGTAATCGCCATCGTTGGATGACGCTGCGCTTATCCGACCTACGAATTGGTTTTGTAGGGTGGATAAGCGCTAGCGTCATCCACCATCTACGCCGCATCCGCCAGAATAAACATTCCGTACGGATGGATCTCGAGATAGTAATTATCCCCCACATCAGGCTGTAGGCGCGTGGCATTCACCTGCAACAACAGCGCCTGACCATGCCATTCCACCGTCACTTCATATTGCGGCCCCATATACGCCACATGGCGCACCACGCAACGCTGGCTTTCGTCACCGTGTTCACTCAGCGTTATCGCCTCCGGGCGCACGCCAACCGTGCCTTCCGCTTGCGTAATAGTGAGCTGAGGCGGGCGGGGTAAACGGTAGCCGTGGATCTCGACAAAATCGCTGCCAAAGCGCGCCGGGAAGATGTTGGCATCGCCCATAAAACTTGCCATAAAGCGCGAGGCGGGCTGGCGATACAACGTCTGCGGGCTGCCAATCTGCATGATTTCGCCTTTGTTCATTACCAGCACCGTGTCCGATACCGCAAAGGCTTCGCTCTGGTCGTGGGTGACGTACAGCGAAGTAATGTTGAACTGTTTTTGCAGCTCGCGGATTTTGTCGCGCATGCTGCGGCGCAGGTTGGCATCCAGGTTACTCAGTGGTTCATCAAACAGCAGCACTTTGGGTTTGAGGATCAGCGCACGCGCCAGTGCCACACGTTGTTGCTGGCCTCCGGAAATCTGGTCAACAAAGCGGTCTTCGAAACCGTCTAAATCCACCATTGCCAGCGCTTCTTTTACGCGCGTTTTGATTTCTGCGCGTGGCGTGCCGAGCATTTTCAGCCCGTATCCGACGTTATCGCCCAGCGACATATGCGGGAACAGGGCATAGGACTGGAACACCATGCAAATGTCACGTTGCTGAATAGAGCGGTGCGTCACGTCTTCGCCATCAATAAAAATCTGCCCTTCGGTGGGTTTCTCAAGCCCGGCGACCAGGCGCAAAACTGTAGTTTTCCCGCAGCCGGATGGCCCGAGCAGCGTCACCATTTCCCCTTTAGGAATGGCCAGATTAATGCCCGCAATGACGGTGTTATTACCAAACCGTTTCGTGACATTGCGCAGTTCTACAAAATGAGGTTGTTTCATGTTTTACTCCGTAATCACGCGTTGGTTTTGGCTTTTGAACGTGAAATTCGCGCTTCACCAATCAACCAGTCAAAGATGAAAATAATCGTCAGCATCACGACAATAAGGATTGAGCCGTAGGCAATCGCCACGCCATATTCGCCATCTTCCACGCGGTTCAGAATGTAGGCGGTGGCGACACGGGTATCCGGTGTGACGAGGAACACAATGGCGCTGACGGTCGTAATGGCGCGCACAAAGCTGTAAATCAGCGCCGACAGAATCGCCGGGCGCAGCAGCGGCAGCAGAATGTTGATAATGGTGCGCATCGACCCGGCTCGCAGGCTCAAAGAAGCTTCGTCGAGTGACTTGTCGATTTGCCCCAGCCCGGCAATGCCCGCACGGATACCTACCGGAACGTTACGCATCACCATCGACATAATCACAATCGCCGCAGTTCCCGTCAGGTAAACTGGCGCGCTGTTAAACGCCAGAATGTAGGACACGCCTGCCACGGTGCCTGGTACCGCAAAGCACAGCATGGTGGTGAACTCGATAGTCTTTTTGCCACGGAACTGCTGGCGCACCACAATCCAGGCAATCAACAAGCCGAAGAAAGCGGTGATGGGCGCGGCAATTCCCGCGTACAGCAGGGTGTCGAGCAGTGAAGGCCATGCGCCATCGCTCATTCCCTGGCCGAACAGTTTGATGAAGTTATCGAAGGTCAGCGTGTAATCCACGCCCCAGTTGACGGTGAAACTGCCGTAGAAAATGCTGCCATAGAGCAGGGCGTTAAAGGCAATCCACACCGCTAATAACGCCACCACTGCCCACACCAGGGTGACCGGCAACGGTTGTACGTCGCCACGGTTGGATTTACCGGAAACCGTGACGTAGGAGCGTTTGCCAATCCACATGTACTGAATGCAGAACACCAGCAGCGAGAACAGCAACAGGAACGCGCCGAGGGTACTGGCGGCCTGGTAATCCAGCTGTGAACCGGTGATGTAGAAGTAGATTTGCGTGGCGAGCACGTCAAAGTTGCCGCCTAACACCAGCGGGTTACTGAAGTCCGCCAGCGATTGCACAATCACAATCAAAAATGCGTTTGCCAGCGCCGGTTTCAGCAGCGGTAAAAACACCCCTTTGAAGGTCTTCCAGCGTGTAGCCCGCAGGGTATAAGAGGCTTCTTCCAGCGACGGGTGAATGGTTTTAATCGCGCCATCGAGGATCATAAATGCCATTGGTGTGAAGGCCAGAACTTGCGCCAGCCAGATGCCGGTAAAACCGTACAGCCAGTTGGTGTTCGTCAACCCGAACCAGTCAACCATCAATTCGGTGATATAACCTGAACGCCCCATCATCAGCGTGACGCCAAGGCCAACCACAAACGGCGGGGTGACAATCGGCAGAATCGAGAAGATACGGCCAATAATGGCGCTACGTTTGGCGATGCGTGTCGTGTAAATCGCCAGCACCAGACCGAAGAAGGTGCAGCCAATGCCCACCGCAATCGACAGTGCGATGGAGTTGATAATCACCTGAATAATATGCGCCTGGCTGAGCACCGCCATAAACGCCAGTGGGGCAAACTCGCCGCTGTCGGTGGTAAACATCGGAATGAAAATCGCGATGCTTGGCCAGACAATAAACACGCCAATTAGCGCCACAATCGCCACCAGCGAGCCAATGACAAAACTGTCGCCGCCCAGCCATTCGAGGCGCGTCAGAGCAAGGGTGATAACCATGCCGAGCGCGATAAACAGCACCAGTGTGGCATAGCCTAGCCCGCGTTCCGTCACGGTGGCGCTGACCACCACAAAGGCCATGCACAGCAACGCCCAGCCTGCATCGAAATAGTGGCGCTGGCGCTTTTCCGGCCCTGAGGCATGGAACGGGCGCAGCAGTAATAGCGACGGTAAAACGTACCACAGCAAACTGATGTTAATTCCCGACCAGCTATAAGCCGCGAGCAGTTCGTCACCGGTTGATTCAAACAGGCCGTAATCCAGGCTCCAGCTTGGCAGCAGGGCAAAAGCCAGCCAGCACAACGCCACCCACCAGAGAATAGCGTCCCGCTTCTGCGCAGGACGCAAAAGTAAAGTTTCAGACATAAGTGCCTCATCGGCCAAAAGAAAAGGAGGGGGCAGGTGACGTGACGCCGTCACCTGCTAATGGGTTAGTTACCCATTTTCACTTCGCTAACCCACTTATTGATCAGCGCTTTGCGCATCTCGGTTGCGCCGTATTTGTCCATGTCATAGTTGATGAGTTTCAGGTCATCGAGCTTGAGCGACAGCGGGGAGCTTTCAGCGGTGGTGTTGGTCAGAATTTGGTAGGACTTGCCTTTTTTCCACGACAATTCCTGCGCTTCTTTCGACAGCACCCAGTCAACGAACAATTTGGCGTTGTCCATGTTGCGCGCGCCTTTCAGGATGCTGACGCCGCCAATTTCATAGCCGGTGCCTTCGCAGGGGGAAATCAGCTCCAGCGGTGCGCCGTTCTCTTTTTCCAGCGAGTAATCATGCAGGAAGCCAATGCCGATAGCGGTTTCGCCACGAGCGGCGTTACGTGCCGGAGCAATGCCGGATTTGGTGTACTGGGAAATATTGCCGTTGAGTTTTTTCAGGTAATCAAACGCCTGATCTTCGCCCCAAAGCTGCGCGAAGGTTGCCAGTGCGGTGTACGCCGTGCCTGAGCTTTGCGGGTCAGCAACCTGGATTTCGCCTTTATAAATTGGGTTGGTGAGATCTTTCCAGCACTTGGGCACCGGCAGGTTTTTCTCTTTCAGGCGCTGAGTGTTGACGCCAAAACCGAGAATGCCGATATACACCGCAGAGGAGTAGTTGCCTTTGCGTTTTGCCGGGTCCTGGAACTTCGGCATGATTTGCGCGAGGTTGGCGGATTTATACGGCTCCAGCAGGTCCATTTCACCCGCCTGAGACTGCGGATCCAGCGTGCCGCCGTACCACACATCGGCCTGTGGGTTTTTCTTCTCGGCATCCACCTTCGCCAGTGTGCTGCCGGAACCGTTACGGATAAACGAGGTTTTCACATCGTATTTTTCGCCAAACGCTTTGGTTTCAGTTTCACACATTTCATTGGTGGCGCTGCAATACACCACCAGACGGCCTTTGGCCTGCGCGGCACCGGACAGGGTAGCCAACGCAACACCCGCAGCAACCAGAGAAGAGAGCACGGTCAGTTTCATATTATTATCCTAAGTGTCCTGAGGTAAGGTGATTGCCGGGTCCATGGCACCAACACTCCTGTCTTGCGCGCTGATGCCCGCCATTAACAGGGGCATCAGCAAAAATCCAATCAGTGCGGCAGCCACGGTTAACAGCGCGAACATCCCGGACCAGCCATAACGCTCAATCACTTGCGACAGTGGCCATCCCGCCAGTGCCGCGCCTAAATAGGCAAACAAACCTAAGAATCCTGTGACGCTACCCGCAGCCTGCTTATGGCTGCATTCCACGGCGGCGAGGCCAATCAGCATCTGCGGGCCAAAGACAAAAAAGCCGATGGAGAAAAAGCACACTGCCAGTAGTGCGTAATGGTGTACGGGCGATAACCACAGGGCGGCGACGGAAACAAACAGCCCTAACGCAAACAGTAAAATCATCGGCCCGCGCTGGCCGCGAAACAGCAAATCTGAACCCCATCCGGCAAACAACGCCCCCAGCAAACCGCCCATTTCGAACAACATCACCGTGGCGTTGGCGCTGAGTAAATTCACGCCGTGGCTTTCGGAAAGCCAGATATTGCCCCAGTCGTTAAGCGCGATACGAATCAGGTACACCAGCACGTAACTGACGCCGAGCAGCCAGACCATTGGGTTTTGCAACACGGTGCTGCGAAACATTTGCCACTGTGGCAGCGGCGGGCTGAGTTGCTGCTGGCGCATTTCTAGCGGGTCATGTCGCCAGACACCGACTGGTGGTAATCCCATTTCTTGTGGCGTGCCGGTTAAGCTACGGCATAGCCAAATCCCGGTGATGATGCCGATACCACCCGAGACAAAAAGCGACGCCTGCCAGCCGAACCACAGCGCCATCAGCGCGGAAATCAGCGGAACGGCGGCACCGCCGAGGTTGATGGAAGTATTCCAGCAGCCCCACCAAAAACCGCGTTCGTTGCGCGAATACCAGTGCGTTAGCAATCTGGCGCAGGGCGGCCATCCCCAACCCTGGAAGAAGCCGTTCAGCGTCCAGATAACCAGCAACATCGGTAAGTTGCTGCCGAAGGCAAAAAGAATGTTCAGTATTCCGGTTGCCAGCAGGCCCGCGCCCATAAACCAGCGTGCGCCCCGACGGTCGTGCCACAATCCGGCGGCAAATTTCGACAGGCCGTAGGAGAGGTAAAACAGCGTACCCAGCAGGCCGACATCGCTTTTGCTTAACGCCAGGTCGACCTGCATTGCCGGGAGCACAAAGCTGACGCTCTTGCGTGTCAGGTAAAATGCGCCATAGCCCACGACCATCGACAGCAGCAAACGTGGACGCCAGTAACGATAATCACGACCGATAGTTTGCTCGGAAATCATCTGATTCCTCCGGATTGGAATGACTATAGAAAACGCAGATACAAAGGGGATGAGACAAGGTTTTAGCCAACCAGGAATTTTTCCTGGTTATCCCTGATTTTGTTGAAAAAGTGTGGGCAAGTTAACAATTACGCGTGTGCCGGACTGGCTTTCAATCTGCAAATCCCCACCTAACGCGCGAATGCGTTCCGCGATCCCTTGTAATCCCTGGCCGTTATGGGTGTTACCGCTAAAGCCGATGCCATCGTCTTTGACTTCCAGGCGTACGCCTGCGGGTTGTTGGGTTAAAGAAATCTCAATCAGGCTGGCGTCGGCGTGTTTACAGATATTGTTGAGTAGTTCCTGCACCAGGCGATAGAGGGTAAAAATCACCGGATCGCTGACGGGCTGGCCGGGTAAATCGTAATGGAAGCGGCAGGTGATACCGCGTTCGGCAAAGGCGAACTCCTGAATCAAATGATGCAGCGCTTTATCGAGCGAGATTTCGTCCAGCACCGGCGGGCGAAGCTGGCGCAACAGATGGCGAGTCGAGTGGTGAATGCGTTGGGCAAGCTGGTTGATTTGCTCGGCGGCGAGCACCGTGGCATCGCCGCTGGCGGTGCGTTTTACCAGCATCGACTGGATTTGAATCGCGGTAATATTCTGGCCAATTTCGTCGTGCAGCTCACGCGCCAGATCTTTGCGCGTGTCTTCTTCGGTATGCACCAGTTGTTCCATTAGCTCGCGCCTGGCCTGTAATTCCACTTCCAGCCGTTGGCGATAACGGTGCAGATTATTGGCAAGATGCTGCTGACGGCTTATCGCAATCCCCAGCCCAATGCCCAGCAGCGCCTGAGTGGAAAGAAACAGCTCCATTTCCATCAGCCCGTTAAAGCCGCTGCCTATCTGGCGGGCGATGGTAATCATCATGCTGCCCAACAGTGCGGCAAGTACGCCGCCTTGCCAGCCAAATTTGTAGGCCATCACTACGTTTGGCAAAAACACCACAATCAACAACAAGCGTTCGATTTCAGGCGACACCACCATTTGCGCACCCACGCCAATGATGAAAAACAGGCTGCACCAGATTAGCAACGAGGTGCGCAGCGGAGGATTGGGCGTTTCTTGCGCCAAAAGGCTTTCGAGGTGTTGCTGGCGCAGGTATTCATAAATCAGGTAGACAAACGGTGTGAGCACTACGCCGCCGGTAAATGCGGCCAGCAAGGTTTGCGAAGCGCTGCTGGAGAGAAAAGGGGTTAGCACCAGCGTGTGTAGCAACGCATCGCTGGTGATCGCCGCCATCAACAGTGACAAGCGTTGCCAGTAGAGGGTGAAACGGTGCCAGTAATGCTGGACAAACAGCGCGGGGATCGCACTTAGCAACGGGGAAAGTAGCATCACCGGTTCGGTCATCAACTGCTGTTGCCAAAGCCCGCCAAGCAGGCCGAACACCGGGAGAAACAACGCAGGCCAGTAGCGGCGATGCAGCAAAATCAGTAACGCCAGATGCACGCCTTGCGGTAACAGTAGCGTGGCTTGCTGGCCGTTATTGGTGAGGTAGAAACTTATCGTCCAGAGGGCAAGCCAGGTCAGCCCCCAGGCGAAAACAATAAACAGCGATAACAACAGATGACGCCACGAACGAGACATTTAGTGCCCGGTTAACAGTTGGTGGTCGAGGGCAAAGTGCACCAGTTCGATGGTGCTTTCGCATTGCAGTTTGCCGAGGATATTGGCGCGATGCACATGCACGGTTTTGTGGCTGAGATTCAGTTGCTCGGCAATATGCTTGACGCTTTCGCCTTTAATCAGCAAATCGAAAACTTCGTGCTCGCGTGGGGTGAGGGCTTCCAGAACTTTGGCCGGTTGCCCCGCGTGGCGTAACGCGCGTAGCGCATCGGCACATAAATAATGGCCGCCCATACCGACGGTGCGCACCGCCTGCACCAGTTCTTCAGGGCCGCAGCGTTTGGTGAGATAACCGCTTGCTCCGGCATCCAGCGCGCTTTGCACAAACGCAGTGGTGTCGTAAATGCTCAGAATGATGGCGCGAAACCCAGGGTGATGCTGGCGCAGGCGTTTAAGCAAACTCAAACCATTTTCATCGGGCATGGCGATGTCGAGTACGGCGACATCGGGCTGGCGTTTTATCAGCGCGGGCCAGGCTTCGGCGGCAGAACTGTACTGCCCGACAATTTCAATATCGCTCTCAAGGCTCAGCAACTGCGCAAAACCGGAGCGCACTACAACGTGGTCATCAACTAAAGCAACGGCAATCATGGTTATGCTCTTCAGGAAGGATCTGGCGCCATCATGCGGACGAATCTATTCAGCGCAACGGCTGTGTTGGGAATATGTTACAGCGGTAGCAAAAAAGAGTCCTGCAAATAAACAGGGGTCATTTCAATTGAGGTGGGTGATGTCGATTATGTCGGATGACGCTCACGCTTATCCGACCTACGCGCTTTGGTGCGTCATCCACCATTATTCACTTAGCGTCAGTAAACTGTGTTTGAAGGCTTCAAGGTCGGCGCTGTTTTCATTTGCATGGCGTAGCACCAGTCGATAACACGCCCCCGTTTTCACCTGGCTGGCAAACGGCTGCACCAACCGGCCACGCCGCAAATCTTCGGCCACTAGTGTTGCATCGGCAATTGCGATACCAAATCCTTGAATCGCGGCGCTGATCGCTAAATCCATGGTGTCGAAGTGTTGATTTTTATTCATAACAGGAGCGATGTCGGTATTTTGCGCCAGCCACAGTGACCAGTCGGTACGATCGCGTGTGGGATGCAGGAAGGTGTAGCGGCTCAGTATCTCAGCGGTGAGCGGCTCTTCCGGGAGCAACTGTTGGCTGACTACCGGCGTGAGGCACTCCTCAAACAGCAACGTGCCGTGGTTATCTGTATGCCCGAAAATAATCGCGGCATCATATGACTCGTTTTTGAAATTCACGCCATGTTCGACGGTGGTGGTGAGCGCCACCTGGATTTCAGGTGCGGTGCTCTCCAGTTGCACAAGCTTTGGCACCAGCCAGCGCATGGCGCAGGTTGGGGCTTTCAGGCGGATGACACTGGATTTATGGCAGGCGTTGTTCGCCACACTCAACAAATGCTCAAAGGCGTGCTGCATTTCTGGCAGCAGGGTGTTGCCTTGCGGGGTTAAATGCAGCCCACGGGCATGGCGGTCAAACAGCGCATAGCCGAGCCATTCTTCGAGTGTTGAGATTTTACGGCTCACAGCGCCCTGCGTCAGACAAAGCTCTTTTGCGGCGCGAGTCAGATTCAAATGTTTGGCCGTCACCAGAAAAGCATCAACCGTATTCAGAGGGAAATTGCGCCGCATATGTGATGGCTCTCCGTTGAGCTATGAATTTTTTGCATGGCTATTATGACAACAATTCGGTTGTGGTAGCAACCCGTTACAGTTTGAATAGTTATGCAAATCGCGCATATACAGGAGCGGCCATGACCATGCAAACCCCGGTGCAACTTCGTTCAAAATTACCGGATGTTGGAACCACTATTTTTACCGTTATCGGCCAACTGTCGGCGCAACATAACGCCATCAACCTTTCGCAAGGCGCACCTAATTTTTCACCTGACCCGAAGTTGGTTGCGGGTGTCAGCAAAGCGATGCAGGAAAATCATAACCAGTACGCATCGATGACCGGTTTCAGGCCGCTAAAAACGCTGATCGCTGAAAAAGTGGCGGCGCTTTATGGCTCACATTATGACGTTGACGATGAAATTTTAGTCACCGCCAGCGCCAGCGAAGGGCTTTATTCCGCCATCAGCGGGTTAGTGCATCCGGGTGACGAAGTGATTTACTTCGAACCCTCTTTTGATAGCTACGCACCGATTGTCCGTTTGCAGGGGGCGACACCGGTCGCGCTAAAACTGGCGCTGCCGGATTTCACCGTTGACTGGGATGAAGTCCGCGCGGCAATCACGCCACGCACGCGTATGATCATTATCAACACGCCGCATAACCCGAGCGGGCAGGTGTTCAACGCCCATGACCTGGAAATGCTGGCGGCGCTGACGCGTAACACCGACATCATTATTTTGTCCGATGAAGTCTACGAGCACATCGTGTTTGATGGTGAACGCCATCACGGCATGGCAACGCACCCGGCACTGGCCGAACGCAGCGTTATCGTTTCGTCATTTGGTAAAACCTTCCATGTGACCGGCTGGCGCGTGGGGTATTGCCTGGCTCCTGCGGAACTGATGGCAGAAATCTGCAAAGTGCACCAGTTCCTGATGTTTTCCGCCGACACGCCGATGCAGCATGCGTTTGCTGAATATATGAAAAACCCGGACACTTATTTATCGCTGGCGGCGTTTTATCAACGTAAACGCGATTTAATGCAGTCATTATTGGCGGAGTCGCCATTTAAGCTGCTGCCAAGTGCAGGGTCGTTCTTCCTGCTGGCGAAGTTCGATCATTTCAGCGATGAATCTGACAGTGAAATGGTGAAGCGCCTGATTACTCAATATGGCGTGGCGACGATACCGCTCTCTGCGTTTTATACCGATGGGACAGACAACAAGTTGATTCGTTTGTCATTTGCGAAAGATGAAGCTACGTTACGTGCGGGTGCTCAGGCACTTTGCCAGGTTAAGCCACGCTGATACGAGGTCATAATGAAAAAAGTTTATGCATTAAGTTTATTGGTTGGGATGTGCGCTTCATTCTCTGCTTTTGCAGCAAGCGAAATGCGTTACGGCGTGGAAGCCGAGTATCCACCGTTTGAAAGCCGTAACACGGCGGGCGAGCTGGAAGGGTTTGATATCGATTTGGGTAACGCGATTTGTCAAGCGGCAAGCCTGAAATGTTCATGGGTGGAAACCTCATTTGACGCCTTGATTCCGGGGCTGATGGCGAAGAAATTCGATGCGATTAACTCGGCGATGAACATCACCGAACAGCGCCGTAAAAGTATCGATTTTACCCAGCCAATCTACCGTATTCCGTCACAACTGGTGGGCAAAGCCGATAGCGGTATGGAAGCCACGCCAGAAGGGCTGAAGGGTAAAACTATCGGTGTTCTGCAAGGTTCCATTCAGGAAACTTATGCCAAAGAACACTGGGAAAAACACGGTGTCACGGTTGTGTCCTATAAAGATCAAAATATGGCGTGGGGTGATTTGCTCAATGGCCGTATTGATGCGTCGCTGGTGATGTCAGCCGCAGGCCAGGCCGGTTTCCTGAGTAAACCGCAGGGCAAAGGTTTTGGCTTTATTGGCAAGCCGGTGAGCGACGATACCATTTTGGGCAGCGGTATCGGCTACGGTTTGCGTAAAGGCGACGAAGCAACCAAGAAGCAGCTTGATGCGGCAATCGACAAAGTGCGTGCTGATGGCACCATCACTACGCTTGCGAAGAAGTATTTCCCGGGTATTGATGTCAGTGTGAAGTAAGTTTTTCTTTGTAGGGTGGGTAAGCGAAAGCGTCATCCACCGTTTACGCTTATCCACCCTACAAATCACGAAATAATTAGTGATTCGTTGCGTAAAGGTCTGTGTCTCTGATTGGTTTTTCAGTGATTTTTGTCTAGAGTGTGCGGTCTAGATTTTGCCGCTGTTCTGCCCCTGGTGGGACCAAACACATCGACAATGAAGGACTATTTTTCAGGCATGAACCGTAGACGTTTTATCAAAGCCTCAATGGCTCTCGCCGCAGTCAGCGGCACAACTTCACTTGCCACGCTCTTCTCACGCGCCGCTTACGCGTCAGAGTCTGAAATTGCCGATGGTCGCACCACCGAGTTCGATTTCTCTGTGCTCCAGTCAATGGCTCACGACCTGTCGAAGAAACCGTGGGTTGGCAAACCGCGCCCGTTGCCGGACACCCTGGCAAACTTAACGCCTCAGGCTTACAACGCCATTCAGTATGATGCTGAGCATTCACTGTGGAATAACGTTGAAAACCGCCAGCTTGATGTGCAGTTTTTCCACGTGGGGATGGGCTTCCGCCGCCGGGTACGCATGTTCTCTGTTGACGCCACATCTCATCAGGCGCGTGAAATTCACTTCCGCCCTGAGCTGTTCAAATACAACGATGCAGGCGTAGATACTAAACAGCTTGAAGGCCAGATTGATCTTGGCTTTGCCGGGTTTAAAGCCTTTAAATCGCCAGAACTGGCGCGTCGTGACGTGGTTTCCTTCCTTGGCGCGAGCTACTTCCGTGCGGTAGATAAAACTTACCAGTACGGCTTGTCTGCACGTGGGCTGGCGGTCAACACCTATACCGACCAACTGGAAGAGTTCCCGGACTTTACCGCGTTCTGGTTTGAAACCGCGAAAGCAGGTGACAGCAAATTTGTGGTCTACGCTCTGTTGGATAGCGCAAGCGTCACCGGAGCCTACAAATTTAATATTAGCTGCGAATCCGAACGTGTGGTGATGGATGTCGAAAACCATCTGTATGCGCGTGAAGATATTAAGCAACTGGGTATCGCGCCGATGACCAGTATGTTCGCATGTGGCACTAACGAACGCCGGATGTGCGACACCATCCACCCGCAAATTCACGACTCTGACCGCCTGGCGATGTGGCGTGGAAATGGCGAGTGGGTGACGCGTCCATTGAATAACCCGCAGAAATTGCAGTTCAATGCTTACACCGACAACAACCCGAAAGGGTTTGGTTTGCTGCAACTAGACCATGAGTTTGCCAACTACCAGGACATTATGGGCTGGTATAACAAACGCCCAAGTCTGTGGGTTGAACCGCTGAACAAGTGGGGCAAAGGCACCATCGGCCTGATGGAAATCCCAACTACCGGTGAAACGCTGGATAATATCGTTTGCTTCTGGCAGCCGGAAAAACCGGTGAAAGCGGGTGATGAACTGTCGTTCAAATATCGCTTGTACTGGAGTGGTTTGCCGCCAATCCAGTCGCCGCTGGCGCGCGTTTACGCAACACGCACCGGAATGGGGAGTTTCCCGGAAGGTTGGGCACCAGGCGAGCATTTCCCAGAGAAATGGTCACGCCGTTTCGCGATTGATTTTATCGGTGGTGATTTGAAAAACGCAGCACCGAAAGGGATCGAGCCGGTTATCACACTGTCTAACGGTGAAGCCAGGCAGATTGAAATTTTGTACGTCGAGCCGTTCAACGGTTACCGCATTCTGTTTGACTGGTACCCAACTGACGACTCAACCGATCCGGTCGATATGCGCATGTTCCTGCGTTGCCAGGGCGATGCCATCAGTGAAACCTGGTTGTATCACTACTTCCCGCCAGCACCGGATAAACGTAAATACGTTGATGACCGCATCATGAAGTAAAAAATGGTGGATGACGTTTGCACTTACCCCCTACAGGGCACGGTTTTCGTAGGTTGGATAAGCGCAGCGTCATCCGACAAACGAGTGTAAAACCATAGCATTTGTAGGTCGGATAAGCGCAGCGTCATCCGACAAACGAGTGTAAAACCTTAGCATTTGTAGGTCGGATAAGCGCAGCGTCATCCGACAAAAGGGTGCCACCCACTCTCTACTCCAGCGGCCCGCCAAGAATAGTTTCACGCATCCCAGAAAGTACCCGTTCACCGGTTTCGCTTTTCAGTTCCTCATACCAGTTGTGGGTGATGTTCATATCCTTTCCGTGGGTCACATCGCAGCGTTTACGCGCTTTGAGTACCAGATCTTTGACGCGCCAGGCACGTTTTTGCTGGTAGCGTTGCAGGGCATCTTCCACGCCTAATGAGTTGGTTTGCAGCGCCATAGCCAGTACCACCGCGTCTTCCATGGCAGCACAACCACCCTGGCCAATATCCGGCGTGGTGCTGTGGCCGGAGTCGCCGAGTAGCGCCACGCGCCCACGCACTAGTTGCATAAATGGCTCGATATCATGAATTTCTATGCGGTTGGTGGTGTCGGGTTTAATCGCGGAAATCAATTTTTGTACCGGTTCAGCCCAACCGGCAAAGTAGCGCGTTAAATCAGCTTTAACGGTGGTGCGGTCTTCTGGTAGCCCTTTCTCAAGGGGAACATCAAAGAAGAAGTAAAAACGATTACCGGCAACTGGCATTAAAGAAACCCGTTTTCCTTCGCCAACAAATGTTGTCCATTGATTGGCCGGGGCAATAGATTCGTCAATTTCCACCAGACCGTTCCAGTTAACGTAACCGGCGTAGCGGCGTTCTGTCTGGTGACCAAGAACATACGGGCGGATCAGGGAGTGGGTGCCATCAGCGGCAATTAGCACATCGCCCACCGCGATATGCCCATCTTCAAAATACGCTCGTACGCCGCCATCAAATTCTTCGACTTTAGCCACGCGTTTGCCAAACTGAATATCTGTGCGGCCATAGGTATCGATCAGCATGTCTTGCAGTTCAGCCCGCGCCACAGGATAGGGGCGTTCGCCGACGCTTTTGATTAAAGGATCGAGACTAAAACGCGTCAGGGTTTGGCCGTGGACAAACTCTTTGTAGGCCATGAATTCCATCGGCCCACCGAGTTGCTGAAGCTGCTCTTTCATGCCGAGCCAGTTCAGGCATTTTACGCCATTGGGCCAAATTGAAATCGCCGCACCGACGGGTTTGATCTCTTTCACCGCTTCATAGACTTCCGTTGCAATGCCACATCTTTTCAGGGCAATTGCCGCTGAAAGTCCACCAATGCCGCCGCCAATTATGATCGCTTTCATCAGAGTCTCCTTTGGGTTACAAAGATGTTAAGCAATATCTATACCAGCGTGGTAAACCGTTCAGTTCAGCGGTGGCAGGCGGCGCGTGGCAAATCTATTGTGCAAAAGTGGGGAAACCTGGTGGTGCAAAGATTTATTCTGCACCATTATTTCCCACAGAAACCAAAGAAGGAGAGGTAGCGTGCGGGATTCCGATAACTGGCAAGACGACCTGATTAACATTGACGACAGCATTACGTTGCACTCTATCCACGAATGTTACGTGGATGAAATCTTTGCGCTGGTGCAGAAGAATAAAGCCTGGCTGCGAATGGCGATGGATTGGCCGCAATATGTTTTGTCGGTTGAGGATTCGCGCAAAATGGCGCAGGGTAACTACCTGTTGCATCATCGCGGTTACGCGAAAATGTTCCTGATATTTCAGCAGCAGAAAATGGTTGGGGTCATTTCGTTTAACCAGATTGAACCCACTAATAAAGTGGCTTACATCGGTTATTGGCTGGATAAAGACGCTCAGGGGCAAGGGATTATTTCCCGCGCACTACAGGCCGTGGTTGAGAAATATTCCCGCGAAGGAATGGTGCGCCGTTTTGTCATTAAGTGCATCGTCAGTAATACCGCCAGCAACCAGGTGGCGTTGCGCAATGGCTTCACGCTTGAAGGCCGTCTGAAACAGGCCGAGTTTTTAAACGGCGTATTTTATGACCAGAATATTTACGGACGAATCGTGGAACAGGGCGATAGCCTTTCCCGCTCGGCTCAATACACGCCATAAAATGGCGAGCGCGTGACACGTTGTTCGCCGTTAATATCCTTAATCCCACGAATATGAATCAGTTCGCCTCCCAGACCATCCACCGCCGCCTTATCGTAAATGTTCACGCTATTCTCGATTAACACATTACCGGTAATGCGCGCCTGGCCGTAGATTTGCACCTTGTTGTCGAGCTGAATCGGCCCGCCGATAAGCGTGGCATCATCGAAAATATGCACCTGATGTTTTAATACACAATCGCCTTTAATCAGCGCGTTACCATAAACTTGCGAGGAGTAACGAATAGTTGGGATTTGGTCATCGCCGCGCCCGGCAATAATCCGCGCATTGTCAAACACGCGCGCACAGTCGCAAACCCAAATATTGTTCTCGTCATTGCCTTCAAGAATGGCGTGGCCGAAAATTTCGGCGCGGTGTTCAATAAAAGCATTGTTGACCAGGGCATTGCCAAAAATTTGCGCCTGATGTACCACGCGGGATGCGTTTATGGTGGCGTTGCCGTAAATTTGCAGCAACTTATTGTCGTCGGCAGTCAACCCACGAACGGCAATCACCTGGCTGCCGTTCAGGATGCGAGCTGCATCGAAAATCCGGCATTCACCGCTGATCAGTGATTGTTCAACGAAGCTTTTACCGCTGACATGGGCCTGGTGGCAAAGGGTAGAGCTGCCATGAATTTGCGCATCCTCAGTCACGCATGAGCCACCGAAAACCACGCTTTCGTGGCCATAAATCCAGCAATGGCCTTGCTGGCTGAGATTGTCTTCGTTTTCAATCCAGCCCCCAAGTTGCCCGGCTTTAACATCGCTGAAATCGCAAAGTGCGACCACCTGCCAAAGTTTCACCTGTTGTTTTGTGCCATCAACCAGATAATCATGCAGACGTGCGTCACCCATTAGCTGATACTTGTTCATCCGATGTGCCTCAGTATTTGTTTCAATCGCTGTTTAAAACGTAGCAGGTAAATCCCCTGGTGGTGTTCTGCTGCGCCATCGCATAAAATGCACCCAAACTAAATTTTAAGATTTAAAATAAATGGATAAATCAGTAACCCGTCCCATGCTCAACCTCCCGGCTGGGTATTTTGGCATCGTGCTTGGTGTCATCGGCATGGGCTTTGCGTGGCGTTATGCCGCCAAAATTTGGTCAGTTTCACCTGCCATTGGTGATGCACTGGAAAGCCTGGCGATGGCTATCTGGCTGGCGTTAGCCGTGGCTTTTATCGTGCGTCTGGTTAAATATCCGCACAGCGTGGTAGAAGAAATCAATCACCCGCTAAAGGGGAGCTTTGTCAGCTTATTCCCCGCAACCACGATGCTGGTTTCTATCGCGCTGGAACCTTACTTTCGCTTTTTGGCTGCTGGGCTGTTTGCCTTCGGTGCGTTGGTGCAACTGGCTTACGCGGCATGGCAAAGTGCGGGGATGTGGCGGGGCAAGCTTCCGGCGGCTGACACCACTCCAGGGCTTTATTTGCCGACGGTGGCGAATAATTTTATCAGCGCCATGGCTTGCGGAGCGCTGGGATATCACGATCTGGGGATTTTATTCTTCGGGGCGGGGGTATTTTCCTGGTTAAGTCTTGAGCCTGCTATTTTGCAACGTTTGCGTAGCGGCGGTGAGTTACCAACCCCTGTGCGTACCTCGCTTGGTATCCAGCTTGCTCCGGCGTTGGTGGCGTGCAATGCGTACCTGAGTGTCAACGGTGGGCAAGCGGATTTCTTCGCCAAAATGCTGTTTGGTTACGGGCTGCTGCAATTGCTGTTCATGTTGCGCCTGATGCCCTGGTATCTGAAGCAACCCTTTAACGCGTCGTTTTGGAGCTTCTCGTTCGGTCTTTCTGCCCTGGCGACGACGGCGCTGCATTTAAGCCACAGCAGTAATGACGGGCTTTTTAGCGCCATCGCACTGCCGCTGTTTATTTTCACTAATGTTATTATCGGTCTGTTACTGGTGCGCACGGTTGCCTTGCTTTACCAGGGTAAATTACTGTTACGTAGCGAACGGCCTACGAAAAGGACAAATTAAGATGGCTTCTGAAAACTATTACACCGAGAAATATGGTTTAACCCGCACTCACTCTGAAGTGCTGAATGCGGTCACCATCGTCCCACCGGGTAAAACGCTGGATCTCGGTTGTGGCAGCGGGCGCAACAGTTTGTATCTGAATCAAAAAGGGTTTGATGTGACCGCCTGGGATAAAAACCAGATAAGTATCAGCAACCTGAATAAAATTATTGCAGCAGAAGGGCTGAAAAACATCATCACCGATGTGGTTGATTTGAACACATTGGCGTTCGACGGTGAGTACGATTTTATCCTGTCGACTGTGGTGATGATGTTTTTAGAACGCGATACCATTCCTGGATTAATTGCGAATATGCAGCGTTGCACCAAACCTGGGGGCTATAACTTAATCGTTGCCGCCATGGACACCGAAGATTTCCCTTGTACTGTCGGTTTTCCATTTGCTTTTGCTGAAGGTGAATTACGCAATTATTACGCGGGCTGGGAATTACTTAAATATAACGAAGATGTCGGTGAATTACATAAGACCGACGAGCAAGGTAATCGTATTAAATTACGTTTCGCCACTATGTTGGCACGCAAAAATTAACCTATTGGCCACGCGCGGTTTTGTAACACAGTGCGATAGCCATCGTTATCAATAAAGGTACGACCGGCGACATCCCAATAAGGATTAAAACTATTAATGGTTAAAAAACCTGCATTCAGCATTTGCTGGCAGGTTTTTTGCCATAGGATGTTATCTGGATAATAAAGTACCAACAGGTCGTCCACGGTAGCCGCAGGTTCGACCGGGTGGCGGTGGCATACAGTAAACTCAAGGTGCCAGTTTAAATCGCTGCGCCCAAGCATGATGCCGCTAAAACCATCATGTTCATCAAAATTCCCCAGTTCTTGCAAACCTAAGCCGAGGCAATACAACTTTTTACTTTCTGCAAGATCGGTAACTGGTCGGGCAATGCGCAGATGAGGGATCATGTTTATTCCTTATTATTTGTCGTAATTATGTATTTTAGATTATACATACAAAAATAATTATTATTTATCTGTGAGTAGCAATAAAATTCACTCTGAAAAGTTTGGTTTTAAACTCATTAGCATTTTTCACCGCTTATTATTCTCCTTTTTATTGCTATAACGCGCTCGCTTACATGCAATCTAAACGGAGGATTAATGAAAACTTCAATGTTTTTAAAAGTAGTCTGTCTTACAGGAATATTAGCGTTAGCGGGTTGTGCTTCTTCTACACCGGAACCTGAAAAATATTCAGGATTCTTAAAAGACTATTCTGGGCTGGAAAAAACTGAAACGACCACGGGCAGAACTATCGTGCGTTGGGTTGACCCTGACTATAAAGGGAGCAATTACGACAGCCTGGTGTATAACCCGATCACCTATTACCCGGAGCCACAACCGAACACACAAATTGGCAGGAAAGTGTTGGACGGTTTGTTGAACTACACCAATACCAAACTTAAGAGTGCTGCCCAAGCGCGCATCCCACTGGTGGCGACATCAGGCCCTCGCAGCCTGATCTTCCGTGGTGCCATCACCGCAGTAGACAGTTCTAAAGAAGGTCTGCAATTCTACGAAGTGGTGCCTATTGCGCTGGTTGTCGCAGGTACGCAAGCGGCGACGGGCCACCGTACTATGAACACCAACCTCTATTTCGAGGCGGAACTCATTGATGCGGCAACGCAGAAAACGGTGATGCGTGTGGTGCGTAAAGGCGAAGGCGAAGATTTAAGCAATGAAAATACGGAGATGACGCTGGATACGCTTAAACAGGTTATTGATGATCTGGCGACAGATGCCTCAACATTTGATACTCAACAGAAATCGTGAATCTAAAGGGAGCCTGGCTCCCTTTTTAATCGCTTTACACCGTGCGTTTGCGCCACGTCAGCAAGTTAAACATCCCCGGTTTCGAGAACATCACCAGATTCCCCAGCAGGATCATCACCAGCCCGATAATCGCATTGCTGTGCCAGATGTAACCTTCATAGAGCGTTGACAGACTAAGCGCGACTAACGGGAACAGCAGCGTGCTGTAAGCCGCCTGGCTGGCACCAATACGCCCGACCAGCGTGAAATAGGCACCAAAGGCAATCACCGAACCGAAAATCGCCAGATAGAACAGCGAACCCAGATAGCGTAGCGTGAACTCCGGCATAAACGAATCCCCACGCAATAGAGCCAGCACACCCATGATCACGGTGCCATAAAACATCGCGTAGGTATTGGTGGACAGAGTCTCCAGCCCGCGGCGCTGATGGCGCGTACTGATCATATTGCCCAGCGAGAAACCAAAAGTACCGAGCGCGCTTAAGCCGATCCCCAGCAGCAACGACGGTGCCAGTTGCGTGGCGACCAGGTCATGCCAGAATAGGGCGACCACCCCAGAAATGCCGAGCACCGCCGCTGGCAGCAAGTTTTTGTGCGGGCGCTGGCGGAAGAAAATCATGCTATTCACGGCGTTAAACAGTACCGCCATGGAGAAAATTACCGATTCCAGGCCGGAGCTGATATACGCGGCGGCATGATAAAAGCAGACGAAGTTAAAGCCGAAAACGCAGCCGCCTTGCAGCATACAGAACAGATGGTCGCGCAGACTGATACGACGCAAGCGCCCCAATGCCTTCAGCACCACCAGCATCACTATCGCCGCCACGGCAAAACGCCAGAAAATAGAAACGGGTACGGATACCACGCCTTGCTGCATATAAATGGCTAGCCACGTTGTACCCCAAATCACTACCACCAAAATATAAAGTAACGCATTCATGTTGTTATCTCCCGAAACGGATGGCAGGAGTATCGGTGAAAGCGCGGGCAGATACTTTCATGCAGTTGCGGCGCTTGCATATTCTTGCGGTTTTTTTTACCGGAGGGATTGTTAATGGCTGGTAACAGGCTCGCGCACTACTTAAACTGTGACTCCTGAACTTTGATGGCCGCCCGTTATGACCCAGCCGTATCACGCATTTGAAAATCTTCGCCAGCACAACGCGGTGCTGGAAGATAACGTGCAGCTAGGCTCCGGGATTCAACTCTCGGCGTGGTCAAACAGCCTCGATCGCGTGACGCAATGCAGCGATCACCATACCTTGAGCATGTATGTGAATGAGGGCTACGAAACCTATCAGAAAACCTCGGCGGGCTGGAAGAATGGCGGCGGGCCGGACCGTTTTTGCCTGATGCCAAAAGAGAGCGAAACGACCTGGGATATCCGCAATCACTTTTCGTTTGTGCATCTGTATTGTACTGATGAGCATCTGCGCAATATTGCCGAGCAAATCTGGGATCGCAGCCCGGCGGCTATCCAGCTCGATGAGAAAATCTTCAGTGATGACCCGCGCATTACGCAGTTATATCGCCACTTTTTATTGAGCAGCGACTGGCAACAGCAGGCAAATCATTTGATGTTAAGCACCGCATCGACATTGTTGCTCACCCACCTGGTGCAGACTTACAGCAATGTGCAGTGGCGCTTGCCGAATGTGCGTGGCGGGCTGGCTCCCGTGGTGTTACGCAATATCCAGGCGTACATTGAACAACATCTTAGCGAACCTTTAACCCTGACTGAACTGGCTGTAGAAGCGGGTTTGAGCGAGTTTCATTTTGCGCGCATGTTCAAGCAGTCGACACAACTTGCCCCGCATCAGTATGTGATGCAGCGGCGCATGTTACGCGCCGAAGCGCTGGTGAAAAACAGCCCGTTAACGTTGACCGATATTGCGATGGCTTGCGGATTTAGCTCGGCAAGCCATTTCAGCAATCGCTTTAAAGCCACAATCGGTGTGACACCTTCGCAACTACGCGCGGCGGGAAAGTGAGAACAGCGCGTAACAGATTCCACCCGCTACCAGTCCCCAAAAAGCAGAACCCACGCCCAACAAACTGACGCCTGACGCGGTGACCAAAAATGTCACTATCGCGGCATCGCGCTCCCGTTCGTGGTTTAACGCCTGAAACAAGCTTCCGGCGATGGTGCTCAGCAATGCCAAACCTGCCAGGGTATGAATATAAGCCACCGGGAGTGCGGTGAGTAATGTGGTTATCGAGCCGCCAAAAATACCGGCCAGTAAATAAAATACCCCAGCGGCTGCGGCGGCAAGCCAGCGTTTTGCCGGATCAGGATGAGCTTCGGAACCCTGGCAAATTGCGGCAGTGATTGCAGCAATACAGATTGAAAACACACCGAACGGTGCCAGCAGCAGAGCAATAGCGGCAGTCACGACAATCAGCGGTGAGACGGGAACGTCATAACCCGAAGCTTTTAGCGTAGCGACACCGGGCGCATTTTGTGACGCCATCGTGACGAGGAAGAACGGAATACCGATACCCAGCAAGCTGCTGAGTGAAAAATGCGGAGCCGTAAACTCAGGCATCACCATCGCCACAGGCACGCTGCCGCTTTGCAGATTTCCACTCATCACACAGACCAACAGACCGATAACCATGGCGACCACAACGGCATAACGCGGTGCCCATGCTTTTGCCAACAACCAGCCAAGCAACATGCTCGCGCAAAGCAAAAAATTGCCCTGCAATGAAGTAAAGGCATCGAGGCCAAAGCGCAGCAAAATTCCCGCCAGCATGGCGGCGGAGAGTGTTGAAGGGATGAGGCGCATTAAGCGGGCGAACAGGCCGGTGGCACCACACAGCAGAATCAACAACGAGGAGAAAAGAAAGACGCCAACGGCTTCGTTTAGCGAATGCCCAGGCAGGCTGGTGGCGAGCAGCGCAGCACCTGGCGTTGACCAGGCGGTAAGAATCGGCGTGCGGTACCAAATTGTCAGTACCAGGGTGCTGATACCCATGCCAATCCCCAGCATCGTCAGCCAACCGGCGATCTGCATGGTGTTAGCACCCGCGGCCTCTGCGGCCTGCCAGATGATCGCTGCGGAACTTGCGTAGCCGACTAATACGGCAACAAAACCGGTCAGCACCGTCGGTAACGGAATCGAAATCGAGCGCATCATATCTTCCTTATTGTTGACGGCAAACTATAGCATTACAAACCGTTAACAACAGACCGGATGATATTGAAAAATCTGCAAGATCGTATTCTCGAATGTTGCTGCGTTATTCCGACTTATGCGAAGCATCTCCGAGATAAGCCAGCGCATCCTGGCGTTCCATTGGGCGCGAGAAGAAGTAACCCTGCATATATGGGATGCCACACTGTTCCAGCATATGGCGCTGTGTCTCGGTTTCGACACCTTCAGCAATCACCCGGAAGTTGAGGGTTTTAGACATATCCATCACCGCCTGCACAATAGACAAGCCTTTGTTTTCGATGTGTTGAATAAATGAACGGTCGATTTTAATGTAATCGATATTCATATTCTGGATAACAGAAAGGCTTGAATAACCGGTCCCGAAATCATCGACGGAAAATTTCACACCACACTTCTGCAACTGACTCACTTTATGGTTAACCTGCATTTGTTCAGACTGGAAGATCGATTCCGTCACTTCCAGGTGCAGCAAATGCCCGGGAATAGCCTGCTGTTCGATAACCTGCTTAACGTTATTCACAAAATCTTTATCGTAAAACTGAATCAGAGAAATATTCACGCACATGCAGATTTCGGCGTGGCCCTGGCGCAGCGTCACCAACATTTTGCAGGCTTCTTCCAGAACCCAACTGCCGATTTCGACAATGCGACCGCTTTGTTCCAGCAAGGGAATGAATTCAACAGGCGAGATTTCCTGGTCTTGATAATGCCAGCGTAGTAAGGCTTCAAAGCTGACAATCTGGCCAGCGGAATCAACAATGGGTTGATACACCAGACGCAGTTCCTGGCGCTCAAGTGCGCATTTTAACGCCTCGTTGAGCATGATTTTACGATGCAGATTGTGTTCCAGATTGAGATTATAAAAAGCCATGCGCTCCGGATATTTGCCCTTTTGCGAATACATGGCGATATCAGCCAGTTGGATAAGGCGCGTGACTGAGGTGTCATGTTCCGGGCACACTGAAATCCCAATGGTGGCGTTGAGGGTGATGGTTTGGTCGCCTAAATCTATGGGCTGAGAAAGGGTGGCGGTAATTTTTTGCGCCAGCGCGCGGATCGTCTGATGTCGGTTTTCTTTTACCAGCAAGATAAACTCATCTCCGCCCCAGCGGCACATTAGCGTGTCAGCGGCATTACAGCTTTTTAGCCGCTCACTGATATTCACTAATACGTTGTCGCCAGCATTATGACCGAGCGTGTCATTAATATTTTTAAAACCATCCAGATCGATAAAAAAGATGGCAAAGCCTGTTATATGGTGTTGGTTGAAATCTTGCTCTACACGTTCGACGGCAGATAAAAACGCTGTGCGATTGTATAAACGGGTTAACGAATCTTTATTCGAGATCTCATAAACTTCCTGAGTCCTGATGCGGATAGTTTCTTCCATGCGTGAGACCAGTTTTTTGTTTCTGTAACGTAACAAAATGGCTTCTTTAATATAATTTGCGGAACGTGCTGACGAGATGATCATTATTATCGTGAAGCAAATCCCCAGACCGCCAAGATTAATTTTATATTGTTCGGGCTGCATCATGAGCAAAACTGACATTGGTATCAGGATGATAATGTTGTATATCGAAGCAAGCATGAAATTAGCGGAAAGAATGCTGGTTGCCCCTCCGGCCATGGCGGCCAGAATCACATTGGTAGAGCTGAGTTCTTCGATAGAAAATTGTTGATAGAAAATGACCGCATACAAGCTCCACATCAACGCGGTGAGCAAACATCCGCAAGAAAACCGCATGGTCCAACTCTTTCTGCTTTTGCCTTCTGGAGTGCTTTTTAACCACATGCGTGTATCAACAACTCGAACGGCGAGAATAGCTGTCATCACCAGCCACCAGATGACTTTTGCATGCAGATTATTATTGGTGAAAGTGAAGGCAAGGGTAGTGGCCGCAATAAAGGTAATCAGAATGCCGGGTAATGAGTTGCTGTAGAGCAACCGGACACCTTCTGATTGATAGAGCTTTGAGTGTTCGAGGTTTTTTGTCATTTTCAATTATCTTAACTCTGTCATTCATTTAGCTCCCACATAAACAGACCTAATATGATAACTCATGGTAATTATTTCCATTGTGAGTATAAATTATATCAATATCTAGTACAGCATCTTTAGCTAATTCAGTGTTATTACTGCGTGTGTTAAGCCCAGGAGGAAAAAAATCGCAGCGGAGGAGGCGGATGCACCATTTTCTATGGGTTGCGCAGCTCTTTGCATACGTGCCCAATCTGACTACAATGGCCGCCTTTCGCCCATAACACAGAAAACAAATTCACTATGCGCCTGCACGCCAATCATCTCGAATTACTCAGTCCTGCCCGTGATACCGCCATTGCCCGTGAAGCCATTTTGCATGGTGCGGATGCGGTTTACATCGGTGGGCCTGGCTTTGGCGCTCGCCATAATGCCGGTAACAGCCTGCAAGACCTTGCAGAACTGGTGCCGTTTGCCCATCGTTATGGGGCGAAAATTTTCGTTACGCTCAACACCATTCTGCATGACAACGAACTCGAACCCGCTCGTCATATGATCCACGACCTGTATCAGGCCGGTGTCGATGCGCTGATTGTGCAGGACATGGGCGTGATGGAAATGGATCTACCGCCGATTGAAATTCATGCCAGCACCCAGTGCGACATTCGTAGTGTAGAAAAAGCGAAGTTCCTTTCTGATGTGGGTTTCTCGCAAATCGTGCTGGCGCGTGAATTGAACCTCAAACAAATTCGCGCTATCCACGAAAACGTTGATGCCACCATTGAATTCTTTATTCATGGTGCGTTGTGTGTGGCGTATTCCGGGCAGTGTAATATCTCCCACGCCCAGACAGGGCGCAGTGCAAACCGTGGTGATTGCTCCCAGGCTTGCCGTTTGCCGTACACACTTAAAGACGATCAGGGCCGCGTGGTGGCCTATGAAAAACATCTGCTGTCGATGAAAGACAATGACCAGAGCGCCAACCTGGCGGCGTTGGTCGATGCTGGTGTGCGTTCCTTCAAGATAGAAGGGCGCTACAAAGATATGAGCTATGTGAAAAACATCACCTCGTATTACCGTCAGTTGCTGGATGAATTAATGGACCAGCGCACCGATCTGGTTCGTGCTTCTTCGGGCGTGACCTCGCATTTCTTTATTCCTTCGCCGGACAAAACTTTCCACCGTGGTAGCACCGACTATTTCGTTAACGAGCGTAAAATCGATATCGGCGCGTTCGATTCACCGAAATACATCGGCCTGCCAGTGGGCGAAGTGCTGAAAGTCGGCAAAGATTTCCTTGATGTGAATGTCAGCGATTCATTGACCAACGGCGATGGCCTGAACGTGCTGATTAAACGTGAAATCGTTGGTTTCCGTGCTAATACCGTAGAGAAAACCGGTAAAAATCAGTACCGCGTCTGGCCAAACGAAATGCCGGAAACCCTGAAAAATGTGCGTCCGAACCATCCTCTGAACCGTAACCTTGACCATAACTGGCAGCAGGCGTTGACGAAAACGTCCAGCGAACGCCGGATTGCGGTAGATATGGAGTTAAGCGGTTGGCAGGAACAATTGGTTCTGACGATTACCAGTGAAGAAGGTGTGAGCGTCAGTAAAACGCTGGAAGGGCAGTTCGAAGTGGCGAACAACCCAGAAAAGGCTTACGGCAGCCTGCGTGACAGCCTGGCGAAACTGGGGCAAACCATGTACCAGGCACGCAAAGTCGATCTGAATTTGCCTGCCGCGTTGTTTATTCCCAATAGCCAGCTTAACCAGTTGCGCCGTGAAGCTATTGACGAACTGAGCGAAGCGCGTTTGCAGCAGTACCAACGCGGCAGCCGTAAAGCGGTGAGTGAGCCTGCGCCAGTTTACCCTGATGAACACCTCACTTTCCTGGCCAACGTGTACAACCACAAAGCGCGTGAGTTCTATCAGCGTTACGGCGTGAAATTGATTGATGCGGCGTATGAAGCGCACGAAGAAAAGGGCGAAGTGCCGGTGATGGTAACCAAGCACTGTCTGCGTTTTGCCTTCAACTTATGCCCGAAACAGGCAAAAGGTTCGGTGAAAAGCTGGAAAGCCACCCCCATGCAACTGGTGCATCAGGATGAAGTGCTGACGCTTAAATTTGACTGCAAGCCGTGCGAAATGCACGTGATTGGCAAAATGAAGAATCACATTCTCAAAATGCCTTTGCCGGGCAGCGAGATTGTGGCGTCCATTAGCCCAGACGACTTATTGAAGACGATGCCGAAACGCAAATAAACATTGTTGGATGACGCTGCGTTTATCCGACCTGGGTGACTGATTCTACAATGGTTTTGTAGGTCGGATAAGCCTAAGCGTCATCCGACATTGGCTGCTTAACTCTGCGCCCGCAACTGGTCAATCATCCAGCGCCCTGCGGGCCCAGGTGGCGTTTTATTCGACCACAACACATCCACGTCAATACGCTGCGGCCAGCCTGCAACCGGCAACTCTTGCAAAACATCGTGACCAAACTGCTCGACCAGCCAGCGCGGCAAAATCCCCCAACCAAAACCTTGCTCCGCCATCTCCAGCAGCATCAGTAATGACGGTGACGACCACGTCGGGCCGCCGCTTTTGTTGCGCGTCGGGTCGGTAAAAGTACTCAAACTGAGCTGACGCACGGTTTGCAGGGTGTCCATCTCGACGGCAGGCAAGCGGGCTAACTCATGCTGGCGGTGAATAAAAATCGCCATCTCAGCACCGACCTGCAAACGAGCCACCGTGACATCCACCGGATAACGTGGCTGCACACGCAATACGCCAACGTGGGCGCGGCCAATCTGAATCAGGTCGATAACGTCTTCATCCTCGGCAATCAAACATTCAAACTCGATATCCGGAAAGCGTTGCGAAAAACGTTGCAGGATTGACTCGTGGTGTGCGGTTTGCCACACATCAGACAGCACGAAACTCAGACGCGGTTCGACATCGCCCGCCAGGCGTACCGAGACTTCATTCAGCCGCTCGCTGGCCGCCATAATTGACTGGATATACGGCAAAACATGCTTCCCCTGGTCAGTCAAAACCGGCTGGCGACTCTGGCGATCAAACAGCGTCACCCCTAAATCGGCTTCCAGATTGGCAATCGCAGCACTCACCGTCGACTGGCTTTTCTTGAGCTTACGTGCCGCTGCAGAAAACGATCCGGTTTCGACTGCCTGCAAAAAGGCTTCGAGGGATTCGGGAGAATATTTCATAATCTATCGCTTTTATCGATGGTTACTAACTTCAGTCTACCAGTAATAGCGATGATAATACGCCGCATAGCCATATTGCTTGATTTATCTGGAGTGAGTTTTATGCAGTCTCAAAAAAGAACATTTGCCGAGCGCGTCGTGCATGCGGTGGGTTTTGAAGTTATCGCCATTGCGATTTGTGCGCCGCTGGCGGCGTGGATCCTGAACAAACCCTTATTCCAGATGGGGGCGCTGGCCATCATGCTGTCTACCGTCGCTATGGTCTGGAACATGATTTATAACGCCGGGTTTGATAAGTTCTTCCCGGTCGGGGAAAAGCGTCGGCTGCCGCTGCGCATCGCCCACTCGCTGGGCTTTGAAGGAGGCTTTATTTTGATTGGCCTGCCGCTCGCCGCCTGGATGCTCAACATTTCATTGCTGCAGGCGTTTATGGTCGAGATTGGTTTCTTCCTGTTCTTCCTGCCGTATAGCGTAATTTATAACTGGGGCTATGACACATTGCGTGGCCGCTGGTTTCAGCCGCAGGCGGCTTCCACAAAATAGTGCAAATGGCGGGAGGCGCTAGCGTCATCCACCATTTACGCCAGTTTCGTCGGAAGACGCTGCGCTTTTCCGACCTACGAAAGCGCGATACCGCCTGTTTTGCGCGCCACAATAAACAGCCGTGGGAACAACATCAGCACATTGCCATCGTGTTGTGGCGGATAGGCTTGCTGTAAAAGCGCGTGGTAACGCTCGAGAAATGCCTGCTGCTGAATGTTATCGAGTTTGGCGAGGTACGGACGCAAACCGGTCGAACTGAGCCAGGCAATAATTGCTTGCGCAGACGGCATGACGTGGAAATAGGTGGTGCGCCAGATATCCACGCTGCAACCTGATTGCGCCAGCAAATCGTAATATTGTTGGGCGGATAACAACGCCTCACGTCCGGAATCTCCGTACCCTAGTTCAGCCGCTACCTGGCGCATCAAGGTGTGTGTCGGCTCTTGCCAATTATCCGGCATCTGTACCGCTAAAACCCCGTTATCCGCCAGTTGTGCCGCCAGGTGCGGGAACAACTGAGCATGGTCACTTAACCATTGCAAAGACGCATTCGCATAAATCACATCTTGTTTTATTGTGGGCTGCCAGTGCGCCACATTAGCATTTTCAAACTGGCAATCAGGCAGTGCGGTTCGTGCCTTTTCAAGCATCGCCGGAGAATTATCAATGCCCGTTATCGTCGCCTGTGGGAAGGCCTTATGCAACAACGCAGTGCTGTTACCGGGGCCGCAGCCCAAATCAGAAACGTGTTGCGCCTCAGGGTGCTGAATACGCGCGGCTAATTCCGCGGCTGGGCGGGTACGTTCGGCTGCAAACTGCAAATAAAGAGCGGGGTTCCAGTCCTGCATCGGTTGATCCTCAGACTAAAATGAATGAATCGGAAATTGTGCATCTCATAGATTACGACAAAATGCGTTAACGTGATGTCAATAATCTGGCAAGGAAAACCAATATGAAAGTGACACGCAAACAGCAAAAAATCGTCCTGCGTACCCTGGACGGCTGGCGTCAGGAGGGGGTTATTGACGAGGCAGAGCAGCAGCGGTTGCAACAACATCTCTCGCCGCAACTTTTTGACTGGCAACGGTTAAGCCGTTACGCCTTCTGGATTGCATTGGCTTGCGCGATTATCGCCATTGGAAGCCTGGTCGCCGATGAGTATTTAATGGCGCTACTGTTTGATTTTGGCTATGCCACCCGTGCCATTATTCTGGCGCTAATTGCCACGGCTTGTTACTTCTGGGGCTTTCGTCGCCAGAAACACACGCCAGAAAAGCGCTACAGCAACGAAGCGATCATGTTCCTCGGCGTTTTATTCACTGCACTCACGTTGTCACAAGTGGGTATGGCGCTGGATAACGGTAGCGGGAACGTTGCGCCGCTATTTTTACTGGGCTGTGCGATTTACGCCGTGATTGGCTACCTGAGCCGTTCGGGGTTGATCTGGCTGTTCTTCCTGTTGTCGTTGGGTAGCTATTTTGGGACATCTACAGGTTACGCGTCAGGATGGGGCGCTTACTGGCTGGGTATGAATTACCCGATTCGTTTTGTGTTGTTTGGTGGCGTATTACTTGCCGCCTGCTATCTGCTGCAAAAGCCCTTACAGCAGCGTAATTTATTGAACACCAGCAAAGCGATGGGCTTGTTGTATCTGTTTATCGCGTTATGGATTTTGTCGATCTTTGGCAATTACGACTTCGATATCTGGCAGAGCGTGCGCCAAATTGAACTGCTGCACTGGTCGCTGCTGTTTGCGCTCGCGGCACTGGCGTGTATCTGGATTAGCCTGAAAACCGACGACGGCATGCTGCGAGGTTTTGGGTTAACCTTCCTCGGGATTAATCTTTACACGCGCTATTTCGAACTGTTCTGGGACGGCACCAATAAGGTGATTTTCTTTCTGTTACTGGCCATCTCACTGGCGCTTGTCGGGCGCTATGCCGAGAGAATTTGGCGAGTGGGGGAAGCGGGAAAGTCACACTGAGACTGTCTTTTCTCCTCATCTTTTGCGAGGATAGCGCCAAATTTCGGCTATTAGCAAAAGGGTAAAAAACATGGCTAAGCATCCTACGGGCAAGCATCTGCGTGCGCCAATCGTGTTCAACGACAAAAACGTGTTGGTTTATGTGGTGCGCGGTTCAAAAATTGAAGATATGCCAGCAGACGAAGATGAGGACTATCCAGGCGATATGCAGATGCTGATGCCGCAGTTGTCAAAAGAGTTTGATACGGAGTTAAACGAAACTCTGGAAGAGTGCGGGTCGGGCGATGTGATTGTCTTTATGTGTACCACTGACATGATTTTTGAGTACGGTTACTCGAAGATTAAAACCATGCGCAGTGCTTAAACTATTGCCTGCCGGATAAAATAAAACCCCGGTGGATTACCGGGGTCACTAGACAGGTGTTGTCGGATGGCGCTAGCGCTTATCCGACCTACGAAAAGGTTTAGCATCAGTCTCGGTTTGTTCTGCGGTTACTTAGTGCTGATAAAAAATCTCACCTTTCATAGCGCGTAAAATTTTCCCTTCCGCGTCGCTAATCAACACGTAGTTGCCGCCCATGTACGTCCAGTGGCTACCCGCTTCCGGGGCTGGCAGGTTTCTGATTTTCCAGGCATCAATCTGATAGGGTTTAGTACGGTACAGATCCGGTACGATGTCGCCAATTTTGAATGGCTTATAATCGGCATGGAACTCGGTGATTTCATAAGAGTTTTGTGGTGCAGGGGCCGCAACCGGAGCCTCTGCAGCAGGAGTTGCAACCGGAGCATCTGCTGCCTGAGCGGTCAACGCCATAGGTAAAGAACCGGCCATCAGGGCCGCAGAAAAAAACCACACATTCAATTTACGCATATCTACTCCAGATAAATTCATCTGCTGAACTAATAAAATAATGCCGTTATCTCTATCACGTTGTTTAGCGTCAAGTAATCATTTTTTCGTTACCTGAAGTAAATGCTTTGCGGTATGCCGCGGGAGTGGTCGACAGCTTAGCGCGGAAATGATGGCGTAATGTGGCGGCACTGCCAAAGCCGACACGCTCAGCAATGTCGTCGATGGACAACGTGCTGCTTTCCAGTAAATCACGGCAGCGTGTCAGGCGCATGTTCAGCAACCAGCGTGAGGGTGTGGTGCCGGTAGTCGCGGCAAAACGGCGCAAAAAAGTTCTCGGGCTCATGCCGATAAACGCCGCCAGTGACTCAACGGTATGCTCATCGGCAAGATGACTTTGCAAAAAATCAAATAGCGGGCTGAGGCGCTGGCTTTCATAAGCAGCAGGTATCGGTTGTTCGATAAACTGCGCCTGGCCGCCGACGCGATGTGGCGGCACGACAAGCCTGCGCGCCACGCTGTTGGCGGCAAACTGGCCGTAATCACGCCGCACCAGATGCAAACTCAAATCAATGCCTGCGGCACTGCCAGCGGATGTCAGCACCGAGCCATTATCGATATACAACACATCCGGCATCACCTGAATATCAGGATAACGTTGTTGCAGCTTTTCGGTATAACGCCAGTGCGTTGAGGCCTGTAATCCATTGAGCAAACCGCTGGCTGCCAGCACAAACACACCGGAACAAATCGACATAATCCGTGCGCCACGCGAATGTGCCGCACGTAATGCTGTGCAGAGTTCTTCGGGAACCGGTGCGTCGGCACCGCGCCAGCCAGGTACAATAATGGTTCCGGCTTGCTCTAGCAGAGAAAGCCCACCATCCACCGCCATGCGTATACCACCGGTCGCTCTGAGTTCACCAGGTTCAATACCCGCCACCGCAAATCGATACCAGTTATCGCCCATTTCCGGACGCGGCAGGCCAAACACTTCCACTGCCACACCAAATTCAAAGGTGCACAGGCCGTCATACGCTAGTGCAACAACAAGAGGGTTTTGCAAAGGTGTATCCCGAACGATTGTCATGATCTTCACGTTATCTGTCATTTCTGCCATACGTCAAGCTACACGCTGCGCTCTATAGTGAGATCTCACCACTACGAGGAGGTTTTATGAGTCACGTTACTGATTTTCCCGCTGCCGCCCCAGAAATTGCCGCCGCTCATTTTCTTCAGCGCCTGAACCTTGAAACTGATTGCGATGATGTACACAGCGCGATGAAAGAAGGGGATATGGATTTTGTGCTGCTGCATGTTGTCGGCAGCCCTGAAGCTTATGCCCGTCGCCACATTGCTGGAGCGCTACATTTGCCGCATCGTGAAATATCAGCTGAGCGCATGGCGCAGTGGCCGGCAGATACCTTGTTTGTGGTTTATTGCGCCGGGCCGCATTGCAACGGAGCAGACCGCGCGGCGCTAAAATTAGCGCGCCTGGGGCGTCCGGTGAAAATAATGATTGGTGGGATTACCGGTTGGGTAGATGAAGGATTTAGCTTCGCCTGAGCGCGGAATTCGCTATCCGTGAGGCGAGAAGTGAGTGTAATCTTGCCATCACTTTGTCATGTCTAAAGGAAGTTACAATGTCGATTTACAGTGAAACTAATGCGCAGTTCATTCTTGGTTTAACCAATTTGTCTGCCATCCTTGAGAAGGCCGCCCAGTGGGCGAAAGAGAACGGCAAATCGGAAGAGAGCCTGCTTACGGCGGCACTTGCAGAAGACATGTATCCGCTGGTGCGCCAGGTGCAAATCACCACCGATATGGCAAAACGTGCCGTTGCACGCCTCGGCCGCGTTGAAGCGCCAGTTATGGAAGATAACGAAACCACGATTGCGCAGCTTCAGGCGCGTATCGAAGCCACCATCGCGTTCATGAAAGGGATTAGCGATGCGCAACTCGATGGTGATGACGAGCGCCAAATTGTGGTGATGGCACGCGAGCACGAACTGCGTTTCACCGCGCGCAACTACGTGTATAAATTTGCCACACCAAACTTCTATTTCCACTTCACCACCGCCTACGACATCCTGCGCCAGGCGGGCGTGCCGTTAGGCAAACGTGATTTTGTGGGCCAAATCTAATCTACCTATACCCTAAATAATTCGAGTTGAGGAAAGGCGGCAAGAGAGCGAATCCCGATGAGCTTAGTCAACTAAGTGAATTGGGTGAGCGAACATAGCCAACGCATCATCAACTCGAAGTATGACGGGTATTGTTAGCTCAGCCGATAATGGCGATTTGGGCGCAACTTCTCGGGCAGATGCTCATTCTCATCCATATCGTGTAAATCCCGCTCAATGGTGTTGCAGATGGCATCCAGCGGCAGGTCATTGTCTTCGGTGCCAAACGGCTCCTCCAGTTCTTCTGCCAGTGTGTCGAGCGAAATAAAGGTGTAGGAAATAAACACCGACAAAAATGGTGTCATGTAGTGCAGGTCGGTGACCAGTGCAAACGGCAGCATGATACAAAACAGATACACAGTGCGATGCAGAATCAGCGTGTAGGCGAACGGGATTGGCGTACCGGCGATGCGTTCACAACCTCCGGCTACCGCCGAAAGATCGTTAAGATGATGATTCAAAGCGCTCCACACCACGTCGGAAATTAAGCCTTGTTTGCGCTTATCGGCTAACCAGTCTCCCATCAACAGCAATACGCGATTACAAGGTGCGTGGCTTTGTATCACCCATTGTAAGTCATCATTGGTGAGGAATTTTTTCAGTGTTTCTTCAGACGGGCGTTTACGCAATGTCAGCCGCAGAGCATGGCTAAACGCAATCTGCAAATTCACAAACTCCGTGACCTGGTTTTCATGGTTGCCCAGCAGGCTTTTGATCTCGCGTAATAATGAGCGCTGAGTAATCGCCAGTTGCCCCCACAGCGTACGGGCTTCGTTAAAGCGGGCGTAACAGACGCTATTTCTGAAACCCAAAAATATCGCTATCGCCACGCCGAGAATACTGAAGGGCGCGATGGTGAGTTTTATGCCGAGCGTTTCATACCACGGTAGAAAGAAAATCACGCTGATCGACAACGCGACATTCAGCAGCAGGCGCGAATAGATTTTTTGTAGAACCGAGCCATGCCAGACAAATAAGCGGAATAACCAGTGTTGCTGCGGACGAACAATCATAATCAGGAGGCTCAAAAACAGGACATCATATTTAACGGCAAACTGTGACGCAGATCAACTTGCACTTCACACTGGGTTAACAACATGAATTATTTTCAATAACCATGAAAGATCTTCGTTTGTCCTCAAGTCGCGCATCTGCCATTCTCCGTTACATAATATGGCCGTCCAGATGGCTAAATATTCAAACCATGAATTATCACCTCGCTAAATTAGTTAGCCAGGTCAGCGGAGAAATCACATGCCACACTCTTTGCCACATCGCGCGCCATTCCGTGCCGACATTGTCGGTAGCTTCTTACGCCCAGCCACCATCAAAAACGCCCGTCAGGCATTTGCTGCCGGTGAGATTGACGCCACTCAGTTGCGCAAAGTGGAAGATGACGCCATCCGCGCATCAGTTGAGCAGCAATGCGCTTGTGGCCTGCATGTGGTGACGGATGGCGAGTTCCGCCGCGCCTGGTGGCATTTTGACTTTTTTGACGGTCTGCAAGGTGTGGAGCGTTATGAATCTGAGCAAGGCATTCAGTTCAACGGCGTGCAAACCAAAGCGCACAGCGTGCGCGTCATCGGTAAACTGGGGTTTGGTTCGCATCCGATGCTGGAAGATTTCCGCTATCTGAAAAGCATCAGCGGTAACGCAGTGCCGAAAATGACCATTCCAAGCCCGAGTGTGCTGCACTTCCGTGGTGGCCGCAATGCCATCGACAGTACGGTATATCCTGATTTAAAAGAGTATTTTGACGATCTCGCCACCACATGGCGTGATGCAATTCAGGCGTTTTACGCCGCAGGCTGCCGCTATCTACAACTTGATGACACCGTGTGGGCCTATTTATGTTCCGACGCCCAGCGTGCAGAAATCCGCGCTCGCGGTGATGATCCAGACCAACTCGCACAGATTTATGCGCAAGTGCTGAATAAAGCGCTGGAAGGCAAACCGGACGATTTGACCATCGGCCTGCACGTTTGTCGCGGTAATTTCCGTTCAACGTGGATTTCCGAAGGGGGTTACGAGCCAGTTGCGCAAGTGCTGTTTGGCAGCGTGAACGTCGATGCGTTCTTCCTTGAATACGACAATGATCGTTCGGGCGACTTTGCACCGCTGCGCTTTGTGCGTCCGGGTCATCAGCAGGTGGTTTTAGGTTTGATCACCACCAAGAATGGTGAGCTGGAAAACCCACAATTGATTGAAGACAGAATCAAAGAAGCGGCGAAATATGTCGATATCAACCAAATTTGCCTGAGCCCCCAGTGTGGATTTGCCTCCACCGAAGAGGGCAATAGCCTGACGCCTGAGCAGCAGTGGATTAAAGTTCGTCTGGTGACGGAGCTTGCCCAAAAGGTGTGGTAAACGGTTTTGTCGGATTCGGTGTTGTAGGGTGGATACGCGCTTGCGCGTCATCCACCACTTTCACAATACTTACGCCAGCTTAAACACCGCTACTGTTTCATTTAGCGCCTGTGACTGCTCTTTTAGTGACATCGCCGCAGCGGAAGCTTGTTCCACCAACGCGGCGTTCTGCTGTGTTACCACATCCATTTGCACCACGGCCTGGTTAATTTGCTCAATGCCACGGCTCTGTTCTCCGGTAGACACCGCAATCTCTTCCATCAAACTGGTCACTTGCTTAATCGCGTTAGAAATACGCTGCATGCTTTCGCCTGCACGGTTCACCAGGTTGCTGCCAATATTCACTTGCTCGCCAGACAACTCAATTAACTCTTTGATCTCTTTGGCGGCCACGGACGAACGCTGCGCCAGGTTGCGTACTTCAGATGCGACCACGGCAAATCCACGCCCTTGTTCGCCAGCCCGCGCGGCTTCTACCGCTGCATTCAGCGCCAGGATATTGGTCTGGAAAGCGATGTCTTCAATGATGCTAATGATATTATCGATTTTGCTGGAGCTGGACTCAATATTACGCATTGAATCAATCACATCACTGACGATTTCGTTGCCGTCATTAGCCGCAACCAACATGCCGCTTGCCAGTTTATTGGCCTGATGTGAATGGTCAGAGGTCAGTTTCACCGTAACGGTAAGCTGCTCCATACTGGCCGCCGTTTCACCCAGTGATGCCGCCTGTTCTTCGGTTCTGGCAGACAAGTCGGTATTGCCTGCGGCTATCTCTTCAGAGGCGTAAGCCACGGTCTGGCTCGACTCACGTACCTGGCCGATAATACTCGCCAGCGAAACACGCATTTGCTCCAGTTCGCGCATCATCGCGCCAATTTCATCTTTGGCGGTGGCGACAATCGGCGTATGCAGCATGCCGTTAGCAATTTCCGTACAGTGTGATTTCGCCTTATCCAGCTCGTTCAATACCCGTTTTTTCAACAGCCAGAATACTGCGCCAAGAATTACGGCGAACAGCAGGGCAAAAACAGCGATGCTCATCAGGCTCTGATTGAAACTGGCCTGCGCATCCTGGTTCAATTGCTGGGCGTGCTGTTGACGAAATGCCAGCAGTTTATCCAGCGTCACCTCAAATTGCCTGTCGAGTTGTGGCAGTGTAGACGTCACCAGAGCGCGAGCTCGCGCGGCATCGTTGGCTTTCACGGCATCAAGCAACGGTTGCAAACCTTGCTCGCGATAGTTAACAAATGCACTCTGATAAGCATCGCTCAGCACTTGTTCACCTGGTTGTTTCGGTGCATCAAGATATGCCTGAAACGCAGAGTTGGCCTTCACCAACACCCCCTGCGCCCCGGTGAGTGCGGTATTCCCTTGCTCACTCAACCCTTGCTCATGTTCTTCTAACGCTTCCATAGCGCGAACACGCATCGTGCGGCTGTGGTTAATAGGGTCAATGACCGATAACACCACGCGGATCTCGCGGTTGACGTTATCCAGAGATTGATTGCTACGAGTTAATGACCAGATGTTGGATGCAGTGCTAACCAGAAAAATAATCAGTAATGTACTGAAAACTAAAATCGAAAAACGCCTGACGGACATGCGATACCCTTATGTTGAAAAAATAATCTGACTCGTTTCAGCCAGTACAACAAGGTTATCGGCAAGAAGGGCGGGATATTTAGCCACGGAAATAATCACGCCAGAGAATAGTCATATTTGTGTCATGTGGCTGCTTTATATCTTGTAAAACCAAAATGGGTGACCAAAAACAAGAGAAGCGAACAGCATGAAATTAAAACCTTTTGCGTTATTACTGACCTCTTTATTCCCTCTGGCAAGTCAGGCGGCAGATCCGCAAGTTGAACGTTACATTGTCACATTTCCGCAAGGTGACCATGTTGAATATCAGGGCGCCTATGCTGCTAATTTCCCTGATGGATTGCCGGTTGGGGTGGGATCGGGTTTGCAGTTTATGGGTAAAGAGGGTGACAAGTTGTTTTTTGCCACCGTTACCGATCGCGGCCCCAATGCTGATTCACCAAAAGTCGGCGACAAAGAATCAAAGATTTTTGCCAATCCTAAATACACTCCGCTGCTGATGACCATCCGCGTGGCTGATGGCAAAGCGCTGGCGACTGATGCCCATGCATTGCACGACGAAAACGGCCCAATCAGCGGTTTGCCACTGCCGGAAGGGTTGATTGGTGCGACCAATGAAATCGCGCTCAGCGATACTTTACAGCCATTGTCGAGCGACAAACGCGGGCTGGATACCGAAGGCATTACGCCAGATGGCAAAGGCGGTTACTGGCTGTGCGATGAATACGGCCCGTTCATTATCAACATCGACGGCAAAGGAAAAATCCTCAAAAAATACGGCCCGCAGGCAGAACAAGGCGAGCAGGGTGTTGCGGGTGGATTACCGAATATCCTGAAATGGCGCCAGGCTAACCGTGGTTTTGAAGGTATTACGCGGATGCCTGATGGGCGGATTATTGCGGCGGTGCAAAGCACGCTGGATATCGACGGTAAAAGTAAAAACAGTGCGCAGTTTACTCGACTGGTGAGCTTCAACCCGGAAACGGGGCAAACCGTGATGTATGGCTACCCAATTGATGTCGATGTTTATAAGAAAGCCAAAGACGCCAAAATTGGCGACATTGTGGCGCTGGACGATAACCGCCTGCTGGTAATCGAACAGGGAGGCGATAAAAACAAAGTAATGCGCAATCTGGTTTATGTCGTCGATCTCAGCCAGGCTAGCGACTTGAGCACCTTCGATAAAGAAAAAGCGCCTGAATTTGATGATGCGGCACAACTGACAGCGCGTGGCATCAAACTGGCAGAGAAAAAGCAGGTGGTCGATTTGCGCAAACTCGGCTGGCAGCAAGAGAAAGCTGAAGGTATGACGCTGATCGATAACCAAACCATCGCGGTGATTAATGACAACGATTTCGGTCTGCAATCGGTCGTGGACAAGTCCGATGCCACAAAAGTCTCCATAAAACCGCTGGATAAACCCGAATCGCAAAACGAGCTGTGGGTGATTAAGTTGCCGGAAGCCTTGAAGTAATTATTCGAAATGTGTCGGGTGACGCTAACGCTAACCCGACCTACAAAAACCGCTGTTGCTGTGGATTTGTAGGGGAGATTAGTGCACGTGACATCCACCAATTTTGCAGTAAACCCAGAAAGTTGGACACACTAATAAGCAAAGTGTCCCTTTTGCTAGCACACCTCAAAAATACTGTTCTTGCGTTCATCCTCAATATGTCTGAGCCGAGCATCATGGCAGAGTAAGTCAAATGCCTGATACAGGTGTACCCGGCTGCCATCTTTTTCTTTACGGGTTTGGCGAATGACTTGTTGTGCAGTACTTCAGGTACAGTCCGAACTGATAAATCCAGTGTAGTGCAATGCAAAATCCCGCGATGAAATTCCATTTGTTACCAACTTGTTTCTTAATTTTCATTATCACGTCTCTGTTTTGTGATTTTCTTGTAATCGATATGTGTTTTTAGTGAGCTTATTACAAGCAAAATTTCAACACTTCTTTAACAAGTTACTGGTGATACTCATCACAAAAGATGTTTTTTTGTGCATGTTGTCATGAAACCCAAATGGAAATAATGACAAAGAAAACGGAATTATAGATAGTCCTGATTCCGCATTATGGAATTTACAGGATAATAAAATGGCATTAGTGACAACTAAGAAACTGCAGGAAGAATATGAGCGCGTTTTGCTGGCCAGGGATATGAAGCCTGAAATGGCGACAAAACTTGCTGCTGGTTTTGTCGAAATGGCAAATGAAGGGACTTATTCACACGGTATAAATCGCTTCCCTGTGTTTATTGATCAAGTAGATAAGGGACAAATACAGTTAAACAACACCCCTGAATGTGTAAACAGCATGGGCGCACTTGAGCAATGGGATTGTAAATTTGGTCCTGGTGTATTGAATGGTTTGATTTGTTCCGAGCGTGCAATGGAACTGGCTCGCGAGTTTGGTATTGGCATGGTCGGAATGCGCAACTCTAATCATTGGATGCGCGGTGGAACGTATGTTTTAAAAATGGCCCGTGAGGGTTTTGCTGGTATTGCCTCAACAAACTCTATTGCAGTGATGCCTGCATGGGGCGGAAAAGACCACCGAGTAGGATCAAACCCTCTAATTATGGCAATTGCTGGTGATCCACCAGTTTTAGTTGACTGCTCAATGAGTCAGTATTCCTACGGGCAACTTCAAAATTATGTCCTTGAAGATAAAAAGTTACCTGTTGTTGGTGGTTTTGATGATAACGGCGAACTGACTTCAGACCCTCATGTTTTATGGAAGAATAAGCGATTACTGCCAATGGGATTCTGGAAAGGATCTTCTATGGCAATAGTGCTGGATATGATGCTGACAGCCATTTCTGGCGGTAATTCTGTGCCTGCATTGACCGAAGATATGGGCGGGGAATTTGGTGTATCTCAATTTTTAATTGCAATTGACCTCTCCAGAACTATTGAAAAAGACCAATTTACAAATGAAATGAAGCGCATTCGTGATTATGTATTAGCTTCTGAACCAGCGGAAACCGGGTCAGTTATGATTGCTGGTTCGGAAATTGAAAAATTTATTGATAAACACGAAAAAGCCGGTGGGATCGAAATTCATGATGAAATTTGGGAACAAATTAAATCATTGTAAAAATATCGAAACCAGGAGGGCGCTATGCGAAAAGTATTTAAGTGGGTCTGGGACTGCATCGATATATTTATGGCTGCCATTTTAGCTTGCATGATCGTACTTGTTTTTACCAATGTAGCTTTGCGTTATGGATTTTCTTCAGGTTTACGTCCATCAGTAGAATTATCTCGCTTAGGTCTTGTATGGGTTGTAATGCTCGGTGCTGCCGTTGTATTACGTCGAGGCGAGCATCTTGCTGTTGCTGAATTTACAGAAAAATTAATGCCTAAATGCGTACCAATATTAAGACGCATTTGTTCAGTGGTGATTTTAGTATCAGTGGGAATGTTATTAATCGGTTCACATCAACAGATGATGTCAACCTGGCAAGATGTATCACAACTGACTGGATTACCAACGGCACTATTCGCATTAGCAGGTGTAGTATCCGGCGCATTAATGACAATCATTGCACTTGTCCGAATTATTAGCCCTGATTGGTTATTGGATTTAGATGAGATGGAGAGTAAACAATGACTTTGGCGATATTTTTATCAGTACTAATTATATCAATACTGCTCGGTTTGCCAGTTGCATTTGCACTGTTATTATCATCCATCGCATTGATGTTCCATATGGATATGTTTAGTGCAGATATTCTAGCTCAAGGGTTGCTGAATGGGGTCGATAGTTTCACTTTACTAGCTATTCCATTTTTCTTAGTGGCAGGGGAGGTCATGTCAACGGGTGGTTTGTCTACACGAATAGTTCGTTTGGCAACTACGTATGTTGGGCATAGAAAAGGTGGTCTTGGTTATGTCGCAATATTGACCTCTGTGTTACTGGCTGGCTTATCTGGGTCCGCGGTGGCGGATGCCGCAGCATTGGTAAGTATCCTTTACCCAATGATGAAGGCTGGAAAATATCCTGAAGGCTCGTCAATGGGATTGCTGGCATCTGGCGGTATTATCGCCCCAGTTATTCCACCATCGATACCATTAATCCTCGTTGGTGTTGCCGGTGGCATCTCTATTAAAAACTTATTCTTGGGCGGTATTATTCCTGGTTTGCTAATGGGGTTAACCCTGATGCTTGTTTGGGGACACATAGCAAAAAAAGAAAAATTAGATGTTGTAGAACGCGCAAGTAAAGAAGAAAAAAGAGCAGCATTGAAGGATGGTATTTGGGCATTATTCCTACCAATCATTATTATTGTTGGTATTCGCTTTGGTATCTTTACACCAACCGAGGCCGCTGTTGTTGCAGCTGCATATGCAGTATTCGTATCGACAGTTATTTATCGCGAATTGACATTTAAAAAATTCTTCCACATTTTATTGGCGGCTGGCAGGTCTACAGCTATGGTGATGTTCCTGGTCGGCTGTGCGATGGTTGCGGCATGGTTGATAACAGTTGCTCAGTTGCCACAACAATTAGCCGAAATGTTAGGACCGTTGGTGGATAGTCCAAGATTATTAATGGCCGTCATTATGTTGCTAGTACTTTGTGTCGGCATGGTAATGGATCTAAGTCCAACAATTTTGATACTGGTCCCATTATTAATGCCAATCGTAAAATTGGCTGGAATTGACCCAACTTACTTTGGTTTAATGTTTGTTATTAATTGTTCGATTGGCCTACTTACACCACCAGTTGGCACGGTATTAAATGTAGTATGTGGTGTTGCTAAAGTTCAAATGTCTACAGCGGTTAAAGGGGTTATACCATTTATTGCTGCATACTTGATGCTTTTAACGATGTTCGTTCTGTTTCCGGAAATCATTACAGTACCAATGCAACTTGTAATTGGTTAATTACACTAAGGAGAGAGTATGAAAAATTTATATAAAATAGTTGGAATCGTATCAACTCTGGCATTTTGTTCATCAGCCATTGCCCAAACCACATTAAAATTAGCTCATGCAGCGCCTGAATCAGACCTTCAGCAAAATATGTCATTATTCTTTAAAAAAGAAGTAGAATTACGGACTAATGGGGAGATTAAAGTCAATGTCTTCCCTCAAGGCCAGTTAGGTAATGATAAGCAAATGATTGATGGAACACGTTCTGGCATTGTAGATATTTCCATGGTTGGGCTGAATAACTACTCAGGCATAATTCCAGAAGCGGCTGCCTTCGAATTACCATTTATCTTCCCAACCCGAGTGGAAGCATATAAAGCACTTGATGGAAAACCAGGGAGTGAAATATTTTCAAAAATGGAAGCGCTGAACCTGAAAGGGTTGGGGTATCCAGAAAATGGTTATCGTAATATAACTAACAATCGTGGACCAATTAAAGAGCCAACAGATCTCTCTGGTTTGCGGATGCGTGTGAATGATTCTAAAGCACTTAATGATATGTTTAACGAGCTTAAAGCCAATCCACAGCAACTTCCTGTAGCTGAATTGTATAGCGCATTGGAAACCGGTGTTGTAGATGCGCAAGATCATCCTCTAGGTGTGACCCTTTCATTTAAATTTTATGAGGTTCAAAAATACCTAAGCCTGACACAGCATGCATATTCACCTTTAGTTGTAACAATGAACTATAAAAAATTTAATACGCTGAGTCCAAAAGATCAAAAAATCATTACTGATGTTGCTAAAGAGGCCGTAGATTTGCAGCGTAAGTTGAGTATTGAAAAAGAAAATACAATGATCAGCGAGCTTAAATCAAACGGAATGAAAGTGAATAGAGACGTTGATGGTGCTGCATTCCAGGTCGCCGCAAAACCAGCATGGAACTCTTACATCAAAACAAATGGTGATGCCATGATTAAGGAAATTCAAGCCGCAGTTCAATAATCTGCAACGGCATTAAATAAATAGTCTTCCTGTTGGTGCATAGTTAGACTATTTATTTTCTTTAATTTAACTAAACGGATGGTGTTAAATGTTTAATGATCTAAAAGAACGTGTGTTAAGAGCCAATCTCCAGTTGCCGAAATATGGACTGGTAACTTTCACGTGGGGAAATGTTTCTGAAATTGATAGAGATAGAGGTGTTATTGCTATAAAACCATCTGGTGTTGAATATGATGTTATGAATGTCAATGACATTGTTATTGTTGATTTAGATGGCAATCGTATTGAAGGGGATCTAAATCCCTCAAGTGATACGGCTACACATCTGGAGTTATATAAAGCATTCAAGGGTATTGGTGGTATTGTTCATACTCACTCACGTAATGCAACTGTGTGGGCACAAGCGGGATTAGATATCCCTGCGTTAGGAACTACACATGCAGATTATTTTTATGGTGATGTACCCTGCACCAGACAGTTGTCGAATGATGAAATCAATATTGAGTATGAAAAAAATACAGGGTTAGTCATTGTTGAAACATTTAGCAAAAATAATTTAGATCCTCATGCTATGCCTGGTGTCATTATCGCTGGCCATGCTCCATTTTCTTGGGGGAAAGATGCCTTTGATGCTGTGCATAATGCAGTTGTTTTGGAGGAAGTCGCGGCAATGGCCATTTCTACCAGGGTGATTAATGAAAGCATAATGATCAATCCTGCTTTATTAGATAAGCATTACAATCGTAAGCATGGTAAAAACTCATATTATGGTCAAAAATAGTCATCAGTTAGGATGTTAATTTGTTGATATTTAATCTCTATGGAGCAGTGCTAAATGCTGAGCATGACATTAAATGATTTTGGGTTTGTTATACGAACTAATCATGCTGAACAAGTAAGGTTCTTGATTGCGTAGTAGGGTTTTTATCAAAATAATGTTCAAATTTTGTCATTAATTCTTCATCTTATTTGTAAAAGGGATAATTATATGTTGGTTGGAAATGTTAAAAAAAATTCAATATCGGAAAGTTATCCTTTTGTGGTGAACGATGTATTGTCAAAATTAAATGAAATTGATTTAAGTTCGTTGCCTCTTGGTAGGCATGAACTTGATGGATATGACTCAAAGAAACTCTGGTTTGTGATTTTGGAGTACCATACGAGTCCACTTTCTGATTTTCACCCGGAAGTTCATAAGTATCACTCAGACTTACAAATTTTGTTGTCAGGCACCGAGTTAATGGCTTGGTCAATAGACACAGGAAATCATCCACACTTCGGTGATTATAATGATACAAGAGATATTTTATTCTATGAGTCTGATTGTGTTAATTTAAACATTATGAATGCAATGCCTGGTGAGTTTTATTTATTTACACCAAATGTAGTTCATATAACAAATGTAATAAATAAAGAACCTGAATTTGTTAGAAAGTTAGTGGTGAAGATACATAATGATTTATTAGCGGGGGTGCTATGAATTATTACATTGGCTTGGACTCCGGTGGGACTTTTATGAAAGCGGCCCTGTTTGATGCGCATGGCAATCAGCATGGGTTAGTAAGAAAATCAGCGAGTGTTATTAATGAAAAGCAAGGGTGGGTCGAACGTGATCTGAATGCATTATGGAATGATGCAGTCATTGCAATTAAAGAATTATTAACCGTAACGGCAATAGACCCAAAAAAAATTAAAGGATTGGGCATTTCGGCACAAGGTAAAGGTGTTTACTTACTTGATAAAAGAGGGCATGGTTTAGAACGAGGAATTATGTCTTCAGACTCACGCTCATTACCAATAGTGAAAAAGTGGGTGAGTGAAGGGTTGCCAAATATTGTTTATCAAAAAACATTACAGACATTATGGACTGGACATCCTGTATCGATTGTTCGCTGGCTTAAAGATAATCAGCCCGATACTTACTGCAATATTGGTTCAATCTTGATGGCTCATGACTATCTTCGTTATCGTTTTACAGATGTCATTGCCGCTGAAATTACTAATATGTCTGAAAGTAATTTTTTTAATGCCCGTACAGGAAAGTATGATTTAGATTTATTACATTTATTTGGCATTGAAGAAGTATGGAGTGCATTACCACCAATAATTAATTCTAATGATATCGGTGGTTATATTACTGAAGAGGTTGCAAAAGAAACAGGGTTGTCTGCTGGAACGCCTGTTTTCGGTGGCCTATTTGATGTAGTCTCAACGGCATTATGCTCAGGTATTAACTCTGGTGAAAATTCACTTAATTATGTAATGGGGACATGGGCAGTAACCTCCGGGATTACAAAATCAATTACTCAAGAAAAATATAATTTCGTTTATGGTCGTCATGCAATCACTGATGAATATGTTATACATGAAGCGAGCCCTACCTCGGCAGGGAATTATGAGTGGTTTTCAAACTATCTTGGGGAAAATGGTAGCTTTAATCATAAAGGTAATGAGGCCTTGGTTTCAGATCTAGAGGTTGCATCTAGCAGTGTATTTTTTGTTCCATTTTTGTATGGTTCTAATCAGGGACTAGGTCTCAAATCTGGTTTCTATGGTTTACAAGCGCACCACACCAAAGGACATATAATCCAGGCAATATGGGAAGGTATTTTATTTTGTCATAATGTTCATTTAGAACGAATGCGTATTAGATTTCCAGAGGCTAAAGTTCTGAAAGTAACAGGAGGCCCTGTTTCTTGTAGAACATGGATGCAAATGCTAGCAGATTTGAGCGGTATGACGGTTGAAGTCTTAAATATAGATGAAACCGGTGCGTTAGGTGCGGCTATTGTTGCTATGGTTGGCGCCGATGAATATCCAACTGTCAGTGATTGCGTTAAAAATATTCAAACACAAACAGTGCAATTTAAGCCAGATTCTGATAATTTTATCAAATTCCAGAATAAATATAATAAATATCAGAAGCTTGTACAACTTTTCAAAGAATTCGAGGAATCATGAAGATGACCAGGCCCTTACTGCAAATGGCTCTTGATGCCACAACGATTGAATCTGCATTAAAATCTGTTGAATTGGTATCAAGAGATTTAGATGTTATTGAAGTTGGTACCATTTTAGCCTTTTCGTATGGTATTGATTGTGTTGCTATTTTGCGTGAAAAGTATCCAAACCATATCATTGTTTGTGATATGAAAATTACTGATGCCAGCGCCATTTTAACGCGTTTAGCCATGCAGGCAGGGGCAAACTGGGTTACTGTCAGTGCTGCTGCACATATAGAAACTATTCGCGCAGCTAAAAAGATAACTGATGAGTTTAAAGGCGAAGTTCAAATAGAGCTTTATGGTAACTGGACCTATGATAATGCAAGAGATTGGGTAGCAATGGGAGTAAGACAAGCTATTTACCATAGATCTCGTGATGCTGAATTAGCTGGAGTAAACTGGACAGAAGATGATCTGGTAAAACTTAAAAAACTATCTGAATTAGGATTAGAGCTTTCCATCACGGGTGGCATTGTTCCGGAAGATATTCATTTATTCAAGGGCATCAATGTTAAAGCATTTATTGCCGGCAGAGCTTTAGCTGATTCAGATGGTCCAGATATCGCTCAACATTTTCATAGTGAAATTAAAAAACATTGGTAGACATTTATGAGTGAGCAAATTAAATCACTATCTAAAGCCTTAACTATCCTTGAGTATTTGGGGCAGTATCCTAACGGTGTTTCTTTACAGGATATATCTGAGGGGACTGGCTTTAATAAGTCATCTATTCATAGAGTTCTTTCTACCTTTGAGTCATCTGGCTATGTTGCCCAGATGTTTTCAGGAAAAGAATATCGTTTGACGATGAAGTTGATGCAATTAGGCCATGCAGCATTGAATTCAGACGTTACTGGGGTTGTTAAACCCTACCTATCCGAATTACTTTCTGAATTAAATGAAACCGTTAATTTTTTATCCTTTGATGCAGATAATATAATTTTCCAGGATAAACTTGAACCTCGAGATGCTTCATTTAGAACCCGTACTTATGTTGGATTGCATTCACCTATGTATTGTTCTGCAGCAGGTAAGTGCTATTTAGCATTTAGTACTGATGCTGTGAAAGAGTCATATTGGCAACGAAACTCCAGTGTCATGCAGAAATTAACAGAAAACACTATTTTAGACAAAGAACCTTTTTTTGATACTCTTGGGCAGATTAAAGTCCGAGGTTATGCAATTGATGATGAAGAAAATGAGGCTGGAATATCCTGTATAGCCGTTCCCATCCTTGACAAAAATGGTACACCTGTTTATGCGGTGAGCGTGTCTACATTGACACCTAAAATGCGGCAGATTGGTTATTCGGTGATCGCTGATAAAGTAAAAGTATTTACTGATAGAATTCAACAGCACTTAAATTATGGAGGATCAAGTGATTAACTTTACTGAAAAATACAGGCTAGGGATTTATGAGAAAGCAATGCCAGCAACATTAAGTTGGGAAGATAGATTACTCTACTCCAAAGATGCTGGCTTTGATTTCGTTGAAATTTCAGTTGATGAGACAGATGAGCGAAGAGCCCGACTGGACTGGTCTGATGAAGAGATATATGAGTTACGTAATTTATGCATAAAGCATGGCATGCCATTGCAGTCCATGTGTTTAAGCGCGCATAGAAAGTTTCCCTTTGGCTCTATGGACGAAACTATTCGCCTGGAAGCGCTTTCTATTATGGAAAAGGCGATCACATTAGCCTATAAACTTGGTATTCGTTGCATTCAGATGGCAGGTTACGATGTTTATTATGAACCTCAATCTGAGAGTACACACCTGCGCTTTATTGATGGTATGAAACAAGCTGCGAAAATGGCAGAAAAAGCGGGTGTAATGCTTGGCGTGGAAATTATGGATACGCCATATTTAAACTCGTTAAGTAAATTTGAAGTTCTGAAACGTGAAATCCCATCCCCTTACTTCATGGCCTATCCTGATGTGGGGAATATAACTGGCTGGAATTATGATGTGTGTACTGAGTTAATGTTGTCAAAAGACCATATTATTCAAGTCCACTTAAAAGATACTCGTCGTGTTTCTAGTACGTCTAAAGGCCAGTTCCGCGACTTAGTGATTGGTGAAGGTGAGGTTGATTTTTTCTCAATTTTTAAAACTCTAGCCGCTATGGATTATTGCTCACCTTTTGTTATTGAAATGTGGGCTCAAGATGACAAATGGTTTGAAAACATTAAAGAAGCCAAGAAGACATTGCAAGAAACAGCCAATAAAGCAGGCTTTTATCTTTAATTTATTCAAACAATAAACCATTCGGATTTTTTCACTGATAAATTATTAACTCAGTAGGATAAATATATGACTATTATAAGAACTGCTTTTTTTGAAGCTGATTTAAACAATGAAGAAAAAATAGACTTTTACAATTATATGGAAAAAGAAGTTGCACCAATTATTCGTACTTTCCCTGGTAATAAAGGTGTTGTATTGAGTAAGCCAGAATTTATAGAGTCTGAGCGACATCAGAGTGTTATTTTGATGATGCAGCACAGTTATGAAAATAAAAATGCGATGGAACAAGCGTTAAACTCACAGCAACGCATCGCGAGTATGAATGCAACTAAGATTATTGTTGAAAAATATAACTTGCGTGTGCATCACATGAACTTTATGGTTGAGTAATTCCGGCTTGTATACAAATGTCGTGTACTGGTATGTATAAGATAAGCTGCAACCGTTGATGTATCCCAGTTTGCTTCGATGACATCTGAGATATATCAACGTTTTTTAAATAGTAGTTGAGCTAACCGTTATTTCTGCAATCTGATGTTGTGCACATGATTGGGTGGCAACTCCCAGGCTTTGCAAAATCAACCCGCCTTAAAAACTCATCGCCAATCCTAAACCGTAACCATTGGTGTTATTACCAAACATATAACGCGCCACCAGTCTTGTGCGGGTGATGAAAACATCATAATCACTGCTATCTAGCTCGAACCCTAACCCCATCGATGTCAGACTATTAAAACCGAGTTGCCCACGTTGCTCCCCCAAATACTCGGTATGTGCCCCTTCCAGAACATAACGTAGCGGCTTATTGAGCAACGTCCAGTCCGAGACAGGAGCACGACGACGCAGATAAACGCCCAGATTTTGCGTGTTGGCCTCGCCTCTGACGGCTTCGGATGTGCTGCCAAAACTGCGCAGAGTCATGTCGGAATAACGCAACTCGATATCGATATCCTGAGGTTTTGAGAACAATTCATAATCGAGCATCAGCGAACCGCCCAAACCATAGGCATTGAGCCGCCCACCATTCAGAAAATCAAAATCTTTATTAGTACGTCGTTTGAAAACATAAGTGCCAATGCGTAGGTCACTGGCCATGGTGCCGAGCATGAAATTGAAGATTGGGCGCAATACCAGGTTGCCACCCCATCTATCGGTATAGACGTGAAAATCCCAGCCAACGCCACCCGTGGCGGTTAGACTGTTCCATTTGGTCGGGATTTTGCGGCTTTGGGTCCCGTCGGAAAGGACAAATTGCGGGTCATAACGGCTGTAACCCATCGTCCCTTCAAGATAGAGAGGAACTTCCTTGCTGATGGTTGCGCCACCGCCGAACTGGGTAATGGATAGCTCTTGCGTCCCGCTGGTACCGTTATCGATATTCAGATCGCTGGCGGTGATATCCGGCCAGACGGTGTAACTCATTAGCGCGAGTACCGCATCAGCATGCTTTTTAGGGCGGCTCGCATCAACGGCATAACTCACCGGGCTGGCTAACGACAGCGCAGCAATAATGGGCAAAGCATAAGAGTATGGCACCGTCATGTTGCTCCCAGTCTCCCCATTGAACGAACATGAGTTCTATGAATGTATTTGCAAGAATACCTTTGTTTTCAGTATAGAAGCGATCAAAATTTTCACGGGGAGATTTGATCTACCTGGTCGGTACTGAATTAATTGGGAATATTACTTGTTAATGGGATGTGACCACAGAATGATTACACTCAAGATATAATTAATAATATTTTTTGTCAGCGGCGAAATTATTGATTTTGATCTGTTATCTTTTTTTTGTTACAAAAATATCAGCGAAAAGATTTAGAAATATCGCTGGTGTCAACTGAAAGTATTATATATGCAGCAAGCCAGCGGAATCATAATTCAATTTCACCAACAATCTTGTTATTGTTAATGACGAAATTAATAGTTTCGATTTTAAAAAATAACATTCCTGATGTTTAATAGTTATTGGAGATGTCATTATGGCTGCAATTACTAAAGCATTGCTTGGTCAAGATCTATCCCCGGAGTTAAGGGATGAGTGCTCAGCTCATCTTGATACTCTCATGGCTCTGGGTCAGTCAAAGACTCAATATTACGCAGAAAAAATAAACACAGATTTATTAGGGGCAGGGCTTGGTACCAATAGAACGTTTCCCATAAGTTCAATACAATCTTTTATTTATCAAACAAAAGCTTTTACGTCAGATAATGCAAAAAATATTACTGACGTTGTGAATAATTCGGTATCAGATTTCGTTGCAGGCGACAATAAATCTGCTGTTGCAACAATAGTTAGTGGGTTTGTCAATATTCTTTTTGGTTCAACTGAGGGTTCTGAAAGCGAAGTACTCAGGTATTGCGCTATTCTTGAAGGTGCATCAATGGTTCGCCTCGATTTTGCTGGGTGGTCACGCACGGTGACATCCACATCATTGAAATCAAAATGCGATAAGGTCAGCTCATTTGTGCTCTACCGTTCAATTGTCGACATGAGCAAAGTCACACTGAATGATTTTATCCAGGTATATCAAGTGACGGTTAAAGCAGAAAATAAAGACATTGATACTGCTGGCATGCTTAAAAAATGCCAGGATCTCTATTATGTATTCAATCCAAAATCAAAACCTCTTAATCACGTATCTGATTTTGCATTAGATCTTGATTCACACGAGCAATTTGAACCATCAGTTGGTCATAAGTCACTAGATGTTTTCAGCAATAAAATAACTTCATTGTAGAAAATACATTTAATTAGCTGAGCATAAGAATCTCCCTCACAGGCAATCTGAGTCTTTGCCTGTGAGGTGAGAGTTGTTCATATATAAACACAGGAATTAATTATGGCTAAAATATATCTCATACTCACTGATAGGAAATACGTGCTCGTTGCCAAAGGTGGCAAGTCGGGAAATCCACCCGAGGAACGCCGTGGATATCATCTCCCCGGCGGGAAATTTGAAAATAGAGATAAAAATAGCTTCGGTACCGTTATTCGTGAGCTTGAAGAAGAAACGGGTATTAAACTTGAAAACCATCAACCATGGGGCAATGAGATTACCCATAAAAAAGCTGTGGGTGCTAAATTTGTTATCGTAGAAACTGAAAACGTACCTGCTTTGGTTGAAGGGTTCAATAATCTCGATGTTTCTAAACGCCCTAAAATAACCAATAAATACGACGAGCCATTTACGGAATTGGTCAGTCTGCCATTAGAAAACTGCTGGAAAGACCAGAATTTTAATTCAGATTATTTGACCGATTATTTTGGTTATGGACTTGAAGAAGCCATGAAAGTACTTGGCTGAGATTAAACTACTTCCCGATAGTTTTGGAGCGTGAGTTTTAACCTTTTTATATAAAGTGTTAGACCCCGAAGGAACGGGGTTTTTTCTTACTACTTATAGACGTCACACCGACCCACGCACCACCAGCTTCCAGTCCAGAATCTCATTCACGGTTTCGACTTCCGGGTTATCAATACGCTCGAGCAATAATTGCACGCTACGCACACCGAGCTGGTGCATCGGTTGTTCGATGGTGGTGAGAGGAGGGAAGGTCACTGCGCCAAACGGTACGCCATCAAAGCCCATAATCGCCACATCTTCAGGTACACGCAGGCCTTGCTCATGGGCGTAATGCAGCGCACCACCGGCCAGTGCATCGGATATCGCGAATACCGCATCCGGCGGTTCTGGCAGGGTGAACAGTTCGGCCATTGCCTGCACGCCTGCCTGATATTCAAGGCCATCGGCATACACCACCGCTTGCCAGTTTTTGCCACAGGATGCGCGATAACCCGCTTCACGTTGTTGGGAGTAGAGATAACGCAAATCGCCGTTAATCAAAGCGATGCGTTGGTAACCCGCGCTGTTCAGGTGGTCGACGGCAGCGGCAGCCGCTTTAAAGTTATCAATAGTCACCGACGAGGCACGATAACCGGGGTCGCCTTCGCCGCATTGTACCCACGGCGAGTCACCGATTAGCGTCGTTAATCCAGGCAAACAACTGACGGCATCCATAGTGATCACACCATCGACCACTTTGCCGCTCAACAGGCGCAAATAGGCCGATTCGCGGGTCAGGCGCGATTCAGAATTACACAGCAGAATGTGGTAACCGTGTTTTTCCGCTTCTTCTTCGATACCGCGCACCACACGGGCGCAGAAGGGGTTGGTGATGTTGGACACCAGCACCAGCAACATGCGGCTGCGTGAAGTGCGCAACTGGCGCGCCAGCAGGTTAGGTTGGTATTCACAGGCCTCAATTGCCGCCAGCACTTTGTCGCGCGTCTCGGGTTTCACCGCAGGGTTGCCATTCAGCACCCGGGATACGGTGGCGGTAGAAACCCCAGCCATTCGCGCCACTTTATCTATCGACATGTTGATCCTTTGCCCGATCGGCTGAATTGTGAACCGCATTCCAGATTTGAATTGATACTACCAAATAATTCACCAGCATGATGGCAAGTTAAATGAAATCGATTACATTTTTATTGAAGTGCGAATGTAATCGATTACAAAAATAACCTCTTACCCTTAAATCAATACTCTGTACCGGAGGATTTATGTCTTCTCAGTCGGCCGTTGGGGCACAAGTGGTCACTCATAAATGGGTGATTCCACGCTTGTCGTTAATGATGTTTCTCGAGTTTTTCGTCTGGGGTGCCTGGTATGTGACCCTCGGCGTGGTGATGGGCAAATACGGCCTGAGCGCATTAATTGGTGATGCGTATTCCACTGGGCCAATCGCCTCGATTTTGTCGCCGTTTGTGCTCGGCATGTTGGTCGACCGTTTCTTTGCCTCGCAAAAGGTGCTCGGCGTGTTGCACCTGGTCGGCGCGGCGTTGTTGTGGTGGCTGCCAGGGATGTTTGAAAGCGGGCAGAGTGGCCTGTTGTGGGTTGTCTTCGCCTACATGCTTTGCTACATGCCAACCATCGCGTTGAGCAATAACGTGGCGTTCCACAGCCTGGCAAACAGCGAAAAAGGGTTTCCGATTGTGCGTGCGTTCGGCACCATCGGCTGGATTGTCGCGGGGCTGATTGTCGGCACCAGCGGTCTTTCAGATAGCACCGGCATCTTCACGCTGGCGGCCATCGCTTCGGTGGTGTTGGGGATCTACAGCTTTACGCTGCCAAATACCCCCGCGCCGGATCGCGGCAAACCGCTTTCAATGCGTGACCTGGTGTGTGCCGACGCTTTTGCGTTGCTCAAACAGCGCCACTTTATGGTGTTTATCATCTGCGCCACGCTGATCTCGATTCCTCTGGCGGCTTATTACGCCTACGCCGCACCGTTTATTTCAGCGGTTGGTTTTGAAAATGTGAGTGGGGTGATGGCGTTTGGTCAGATGTCTGAGCTGCTGTTTATGCTGCTGATTCCCTTCTTCTTCCGTCGTCTGGGCATCAAAATGATGCTGCTGATCGGCATGTTATCGTGGTTCCTGCGCTACGCCATGTTCGCGTTGGGGATCACCGAAGAAACCCGCTGGATGATCTACATCGGCATCATCCTGCACGGGGTCTGTTACGACTTCTTCTTTGTGATTGGCTTTATCTACACCGACAAAGTGGCGGGCAACAAAGTGAAAGGGCAAGCGCAAAGCCTGCTGGTGCTGTTCACCTACGGTCTTGGCATGTTGATTGGTTCGCAAATCAGCGGCGCGGTATTTAACCGCTCAGTGACTGCGAAAGGTGCGGAGGGCTTATTGCAATGGCAACAATTCTGGTGGATGCCAGCGATTGCAGCAGTGGTGATCGCCGCCATCTTCTTCTTCAGCTTCAATTACAAAGAGGGTGAGCAGCATGGCAAATAAGCCGCTGCGCGTGTTGGTTGTGGGCTGCGGGAATATGGGGGCTGCCCACAGCCTCGCGTATCAGCAAGTCGATGAGTTTACGCTCTGCGGGCTGGTGGCTCGCGGAGCGTCAAAAGTTCGCCTCAAAGCACAACTGGCGGCCGACATTCCTCTGTTCGATGATTTGCCGCAGGCAATCAAAGAAACCCAGGCTGATGCGGTGTGCATCGCTACCTGGCCGGATAGCCATGAAGCGCTGGCGCTGACGGCACTGGCGGCAGGTTGCCATGTGTTTCTGGAAAAACCGCTCGCCACCACGGTGAGCGGGGCGAAACGTGTTGTTGCTACCGCGAAACTTGCGGGCAAGAAACTGGTTGTCGGGTACATTCTGCGCCATCACCCTGTCTGGCAGCGGTTTATTCAGCTATCGCACGGGCTGGGCAAACCGCTGGCGATGCGCATGAACCTCAATCAGCAAAGTAGCGGCAGTGCCTGGCACACCCACAAAATGCTGATGCAGTCGCTTTCGCCTATCGTCGATTGCGGTGTGCATTACCTTGACGTGATGTGCCAGATGGCGCAATCCAGTCCGCTGTCGGTGAGTGCGATTGGCGTGCGTTTAAGCGACGATATCGCACCAGAACAGTTCAACTACGGCCAGCTTCAGGTGCGTTTTGAAGACGGTTCAGTTGGCTGGTACGAAGCGGGTTGGGGGCCGATGATGAGCCAAACGGCCTTCTTTATTAAAGATGTAATTGGCCCGCAAGGTTCGGTGTCGATCGTGGCGCGCGAAGCCGGGGGCGAAGGGCAATCGGCAAATGTTGAGGCGCACACACGTACCGAATCGTTACGCATTCATCACGCCGAATTAAACGCGCAGGGCGAGTTTGCTTACCAGGATGAATGGGTGACAGCAAGCGATGAACCGGACCATTTTGCCTTGTGCCAACGGGAACAACAGTTTTTTGCCCGTGCCATTTTTGATGATAGCGATTTGTCACTGCATCAGCAGCAGGCGATTGAAAGCCTCGCTGTGGTGCTGGCGGCGGATCTTGCGGTTCGTGAACAACGCACGGTGTTAATTAAGGAGATGTTGTAATGAAAACCCTGAAAGGGCCGTCCATTTTTCTCTCGCAGTTTATTACGGATAAGCCACCATTTAATTCACTGGAATCCCTTGCCGAGTGGGCGGCGGGGTTAGGTTACAAAGCGCTACAAATCCCAACACACTTACCGCATATTTTTGATCTCGCCAAAGCGGCGAAAAGCCCGGAATACTGTGCAGAAATTCGCGCAATGCTGGCAAATGTTGGGCTGGAAATCAGCGAGTTATCGACCCATTTGCAAGGGCAATTGGTGGCCGTGCATCCGGCGTACGATGCGGCATTTGCAGGCTTCGCGCCGCCTGAACTGGCGCACGATGCTAGTGCCCGTCAACAATGGGCAGTCAACAGCCTGAAACAAGCGGCTCGCGCTTCACAAAATTTAGGGCTAAATGCCCACGCGACTTTTTCTGGCGCGCTGGCGTGGCCCTATTTTTACCCATGGCCGCCGCGCAACGAACAACTGCTTGATGAAGCGTTTCGTGAACTGGCTTTCCGCTGGAAACCGATACTGGACAGTTTTGACGAGGCGGGCGTTGATGTCTGTTTTGAGCTGCATCCCGGCGAAGATTTGCATGATGGCGTCACGTTCGAGCGTTTTCTGGCACTGGTCGATAACCATCCGCGCTGCAATATTCTCTACGATCCAAGCCATATGCTGCTGCAACACCTCGATTACCTCGGTTTTATCGACCATTACCATGCGCGAATCAAAGCCTTTCACGTTAAAGATGCCGAGTTTCAGACGTCGGCAAAAAGCGGCGTTTATGCGGGTTATCAGCCGTGGATTGAGCGCCCAGGTCGCTTTCGTTCGCTGGGGGACGGGCAGGTTAATTTCAAGGCAATTTTCAGCAAACTGGCGCAATACGACTATGACGGATGGGCTACGCTTGAATGGGAGTGTTGCCTGAAATCAGGCGATGCGGGGGCGCGCGAAGGGGCAAAATTTATCGCCGATCATATTATTCCGGTTGCCGATTATGCCTTTGACGACTTTGCGCATCACAAAAGCGATGTGTCTGCGGTGCGTCGTATGCTCGGGCTGGAGGGTTAACCATGAAACGGCTACGTTTAGGGATGGTCGGTGGCGGTGAAGGCTCATTTATTGGTGGCGTGCATCGTATTGCGGCAAGGCTTGATGACCAGTTTGAATTAGTCGCCGGTGCATTTTCATCCTCGCCAGAAGTGGTAAAACGCAGCGGTGAAGCGCTGTATGTTGATGCCGGGCGGTGCTACGCCAACTGGCAGGAGATGGCGCAACAAGAAGCCGCTCGTGCCGACGGTATCGAAGTGGTGGCGATTGTCACCCCTAATCATCTGCATGTTCCGGTGGCAAAAGTCTTTTTAGAGCACGGTATTCACGTGATTTGCGATAAACCGCTTGGTGTGACGCTGGCGGAAGCGCAGGCGTTGGCGCAGGTTATCGAAACCAGCGGGTGCCATTTTATTCTCACCCATAACTACAGCGCGTTGCCGATGGTCCGGGAAGCGCGCGCCCGTATTGCCAATAGCGAAATTGGCGATATCCGCGCCATTGAAGTTGAGTATTTGCAGGACTGGCTGAACGACCGGTTAGAGCTGACCGATAACAAGCAGGCGAGCTGGCGCGGTAATCCTGCAATGGCTGGCGCTGGGGCGATTGGCGATATTGGTACCCACGCATGGCAACTGGCGGCGTTCGTCTGCGGCATGGAACCAGAATTAGTGCGTGGCGAACTGCTAACGCGCATTGAAGGGCGGGTGCTGGACGATGAAGTGTACGCCGAAATGCGTTATGACAATGGTGCAAGAGGGCGTTTGTGGGCAAGCCAGGTGGCACCCGGTTTTGAAAACGACCTGCGTCTGCGCATCGTTGGCAGCAGGGCGACCATCAGCTTCCGTCAGCAACAACCTGAAATCCTTGAAATACATCCGCATCATGGCAATAGTTACGTTGTCACGCGCAATGGTGTCAACAACCACGATTCTGTGCGCCACCAGTGCCGCACACCTGCAGGCCATCCCGAAGGTTATCTGGAAGGATTCGCGCAAATCTACCGTGAAGCTGCCATTAAAATTCGTGGGGGCAAAGCGCCGTTGCTTCCTGGCATCGCCGAAGGACTGGCTGGCATGAAGTTTATCGAAACAGTACGGGAAAGCAGCCATCGCGGTGGCGAATGGCTGGAATGGTGACCAACATCGCGTAGCGTGTCCCGCGCAAAAGTGAAATAAAAAATAGCGATACGTGCACCAGGTCGAGGTTTCGTACAAAGATTAGCCAGCTAAGTTGCTGATGTAGGCGGTTGTTAACTAGCTTTTTTAATGGTGTAGCTGTTTTCCCTCCAGTTTGGTCAAAACAAATGAGGAAGCCATGAAAAAGCTGACGTTAAGTCTGATTACCTTAGCGCTTGCGGGCGTTTCTAACGCTGCGTTTGCCGATACCCTGCGCATGGAATGCCCGATCTCGCCTGGCGGGAAGGAATACTGCAACTACGTCAAAGACCGATTCGAGAAGCAGACCAGCAACAAGCTGGAATTTATCGAGTTCCCTGCGGCGTCTGACGAAAAGCTGGCTTTGTTGCAACAGTTGTTCGCCGCTAAAGATGAGAAAGCGGTCGATTTATTCCAGTCAGATACCATCTGGGTGGGTCTGCTCGATAAGCAAACGCTCGATTTAACCGATGCGGTTGGCGACATGAAAGGGGATTTCTTCCCCGGCCCCTGGGCGAACGATACGGTAAACGGCAAGGTGAAAGCGGTTCCTGCGTATCTCGACACTGGCGTGCTCTATTACCGCAAAGATCTGCTGGAAAAATACAACGAGCAGCCGCCGAAAACCTGGGAAGACCTGACGCGTATCGCCACCAAAATTCAGGAAGAAGAACGCAAAGCCGGACACAAAAATTTCTGGGGGATGATCTTCCAGGGCAAGTCGTATGAAGGGCTGACCTGTAACGCGCTGGAGTGGATTGATTCTTACGGCGGCGGCACGTTTATCGACGAAAAAGGGAACGTGACCATTAACAATCCTAAAGCGGCAGCGGCGCTGGATATGGTCGCGGGCTGGATGGGTAAAATCACGCCGAAAGGGGCGTTGGGTTACAAAGAAGAAGAGTCTCGAGCGGTATTCCAGAATGGTGACGCGTTGTTTATGCGCAACTGGCCTTACGCCTATTTGCTCTCGCAAGGGGCGGATAGCCCGCTGAAAGGCAAAGTTGGCGTGGCACCTCTGCCTGCGGGGCCTGAGGGCAAATCAGCTAATGCGCTGGGCGGCTGGCAGTGGTCTATCAATGCGAATACCAAAAACAAAGATGCGGCGATTGCGCTGCTGAAAATCCTCACCGATGCTGATTCGCAGAAAATGCAGTTGAAGTATCTCGGTTTTGCACCGACGCGTTCGGCCCTGTATGAAGACAAAGCAGTGCTGGAAGCCGCACCCCATCTGACGTTGTTTAAAGAAATCTTCGCCAACGCGGTACCGCGTCCAGCAACCGCCACCAAAAGCCAGTATCCGCGAGTCTCTAACGCTATCTTCAACGTCACCTTCAAAGTGCTCAATGGCAGTAGCGACGGCAAAACGGCCGTGGCGGATCTGCAAAAACGCCTTGAACGCGTGAAAGGTAAGGACTGGCACTAATTGGCCCGTTCATACCAACAGCGGCGTCGCCGTATCGCGTGGATACTGGTGGCGCCCGCACTCTTGTTACTTGCACTGGCGGCCGGATGGCCACTGGTGCGCACCTTCTTTTTCAGTTTCACCAATGCGATGCTCGACAACCCGTCTGAGTATCAAATGGTGGGGTTGGCAAATTATTACGCTACTCACGACGGCGACAGCAGCGGGGTGTTGGTCGATCCGGTGTGGTGGCAAGCCGTTGGCAATACCTTGTGGTTTACTGTGGTTTCCGTTGGCATCGAGTTGGTCTTCGGTATGTTGCTGGCGCTGCTGATGAACCAGAAGTTTCGCGGCCAGGGCTTAGTACGCACCGCAATTCTGGTGCCATGGGCGATTCCGACTATCGTCAGTGCCAAAATGTGGGGCTGGATGTTCCACGACCAGTACGGCGTGGTGAACGATTTGCTGGAAAAAATATTTGGTTATCAGGCACATCTGGCATGGATTGCCGAACCGTCGCTGTCGATGTGGGCGGTGGTGATTGCCGATGTCTGGAAAACCACACCATTTATGGCCCTAATGCTGCTGGCGGCACTGCAACTGATCCCCAACGATCTTTACGAGGCTGCGCGCGTTGATGGTGCCAGCGCGTGGCAGCGTTTCAAGCGCATTACCTTGCCGCTGATTATGCCCGCGATGATTGTGGCGCTGATTTTCCGTGTCATGGACGCGATGCGGATTTTCGACCTGATCTTCGTGCTCACCTCCAATAGTGAAGCCACGATGTCGATTTCCGGTTATGCCCGCGAGCAAATTATCTCTTATCAGGATATGGGGATGGGGTCGGCCGCCTCTGTGCTGGTGTTTATGATGGTAGCGGGCATTGCTGCCTGTTTTATCCGCGTCTCACGCTTAAACGAGAAGGAGAAGCGGTGATGAAAACCACGCGTCGGCAGCGCAAATTTGCGCACAATCTGGTGATTTATGGGGGGGCGACCTGCGCGGTGTTGTTCTGTATTTTTCCGTTTTATTACGCGATTCTGACCTCGCTGCGCACTGGGCAGGAGCTGTTTTTACCGGCCTATTTCCCGAGTGGTTATCACTGGAGCAACTACGTCACCGCGCTGGTAGCGAACGGCATTGCGCGTAGCTTACTGAACTCGGTACTGGTGGCGACGATAACCGTGGGGATTTGCTTGCTGGTGTCTATTACGGCTTCATTCGCACTGGCGCGGGTGCAGTTCCGCGGGCGTAAATTCCTGTTGTTCACCATTCTGTGTGTCTCAATGTTCCCGCAGGTGGCGGTGCTAACCGGCATGTTCGAGCTGGTGCGTTTTCTTGGGTTATATGATTCGCTTGGCGCACTGGTGTTGTCGTACACCACTTTTTCGCTGCCGTTCACCGTTTGGGTGCTTACCACCTTTATGAAATCGATTCCGGTGGAGCTGGAGGAGGCGGCGATTGTCGATGGCGCGAAAACCTGGACCATTATCCGCCGCGTGTTTGCGCCGATTCTGGCTCCAGCACTGGTCACCACCGGCTTGCTGGCGTTTATCGGCGCGTGGAATGAATTTATGTTCGCGCTGACGTTTATTATTTCCAGCGATAAACGCACGGTGCCGGTGGCGATCAGTATGTTCAGCGGCGCGTCGACCTTTGAGTTGCCGTGGGGCAGCATTATGGCAGCCTCAGTCATGGTGACGCTGCCGATTATCGTGTTGGTGCTTATCTTCCAGAAACGCATTGTCAGCGGGCTAACCAGTGGGGCGATTAAGGGATAACCATGGCGCAACTTGTGCTCGATAAAATTCAAAAACGCTATAACAGCACTTCGGAAGTGATTAAACCGCTCGATCTGGAAGTGAATAGCGGCGAGTTTGTGGTGGTGGTGGGGCCTTCCGGCTGCGGGAAGTCGACATTACTGCGCATGGTCGCAGGGCTTGAGGAGATAAGCGGCGGCGAGATGCGTATTGACGGCGTTTGCGTTAACGATGATTCGCCGTCGGAACGCGGCATTGGCATGGTGTTCCAGTCTTACGCGCTGTATCCGCACATGACGGTGTATCAGAACATGGCGTTTGCGCTGGAGATGGCGAAACTGCCGGTCAAAATCATCGATGAAAAAGTGCGAGAAAGTGCGCGCATTTTACAGCTTGAGCATTTGCTCGATCGGCGTCCCAAAGATCTCTCCGGCGGCCAGCGCCAGCGTGTGGCTATCGGGCGAGCCATTGTGCGTGAGCCGAGTCTGTTTCTTTTCGATGAGCCGCTCTCAAACCTTGATGCTTCACTGCGCGTGCAAATGCGCATGGAAATTGCCGCACTGCATAAACGTATCAACGCCACGATATTGTACGTCACTCACGACCAGGTCGAAGCGATGACGCTGGCCGATCGTATAGTGGTGCTTAATCAGGGGCAAATCGAACAGGTGGGTACGCCGCTTGAGCTCTACGACCGCCCGGCGAACGTGTTTGTCGCGCAGTTTATTGGCTCGCCAAAAATGAATTTGATCCACGGTGTGTTAACGCACGGCAGCGCACTGCGTACCGATGTTATGTTGGAGAATCGCCAGGAAATTACGCTGCCGATAAACAGTGCCGGCGTGCCAGAAGGGCAAGCGGTGCAACTGGGTATTCGCCCGGAACACGTCCAGATAACCGAGCTGGTGCAGGCGGATATCGAAGGCGAAGTGTTGTTTGTCGAACAGATGGGCAACGAGACTTTACTGTACGTGAACAGCGGTTATGGTAGCGAACCGTTAGTTATGCGCCATACTTTCAGGCTTGAGATTAAGGCTGACAGACGTATCGGCCTGCGGCTACCGCCGGAAAATTGCTATTTGTTTAATAATGACGGGCGGGCATTTGTGCGAATTTAGCTGATGATTATTGGGGTGGATGACGCGGTTCGTAGGTCGGATAAGCGCAGCGTCATCCGACAAAAAAGGAGAAAAAAGTGGAAAAAAAATGGTGGCACAACGCGGTGGTGTACCAAATCTATCCGCGTAGTTTTATGGACAGCAACGGCGATGGTATCGGCGACATTAACGGCATCATCAGCAAACTCGACTACCTGCAACAGCTCGGCATCAACCTGATTTGGCTCTCGCCGGTTTACCGCTCGCCGATGGACGATAACGGCTACGACATTTCCGATTACGAAGATATAGCCGCTGAATTTGGCACCATGGCGCAGATGGAATCCCTGATAGCGCAGGCGAAACAGCGCGACATTCACATCCTGATGGATCTGGTTGTTAACCACACTTCTGACGAACACCCCTGGTTTATCGAAGCGCTGAAATCGAAAGATAACCCGTATCGCGATTTCTACATCTGGCGCAAACCCGCGGCAGATGGCGGCCCGCCGAACGATTTCCACTCATATTTTGGCGGCAGTGGCTGGGCATTTGATGAAGCCAGCGGCGAATATTATCTACACCAGTTCTCAACACGCCAGCCCGACCTCAACTGGGAAAACCCGCGCGTTCACGCTGAAGTCCACGCCATGATGAACCGCTGGCTGGCGAAAGGCATCGGCGGTTTCCGCATGGACGTTATCGACCTTATAGGTAAAGAAGTTGACGCGCAGATTATGGCGAATGGCAAAAATCTGCACGCTCTGATTCGCCAGATGAACCGCGCCACATTTGGCAAAGGTGACGCCGTCACGGTGGGTGAAGCCTGGAGCGCCACGCCCGCTGACGCACTGCTTTACAGCGGTGTCGAGCGCGAAGAACTCTCGATGGTTTTCCAGTTCGACCACATCAAACAGTTCTGGGATGAGCACGTCGGGAAATGGCGCAGCAAGCCATTTGAACTGGCGAGTTTCAAAGCGGTCATTAAGAAGTGGCAAACCGCACTGGCGCACCAGGGCTGGAATTCGCTGTTCTGGAGCAACCACGATTTACCGCGTGCGGTGTCAAAATTTGGTGACGAAGGCGAGTTCCGTGTGGCTTCGGCCAAAATGCTTGCCACCGCGCTGCATTGCCTGAAAGGCACGCCGTATATTTATCAGGGTGAAGAGATTGGCATGACCAACGTGCGCTACGAAACCATTGATGAATATCGCGATATCGAAAGCCTGAATCTTTATCAAGAGCGGCTGGCGGAAGGTGTCAGCCATGAGGAGATGATGCAGGGGATTCATGCTAACGGGCGTGATAACGCGCGCACGCCGATGCAGTGGGACGATAGCCCGAATGCAGGTTTCACCACCGGAACACCCTGGATTACCGTGAACCCGAATTACCGCGAGATCAATGTCGCGGCGGCCCTCGCCGAACCGGATTCAATTTTGTGGCATTACCAGAAACTGGTGGCGTTGCGTAAACAGTACCCGGTTTTGGTGTACGGCGATTTCCAGCCTGTACTGCGCGAGCATCCGCAGGTTTTTGCCTGGCTAAGAGCACTTGATAGCGAGCGGTTATTGGTCATCAATAATTTCACCGCTGAGCACCTGACGCTCGATATCCCGCATCAGATGCAGAACTGGCACGGCGAATGTTTGATTAGCAACTACGCGCCACGCGATCGGCTTGCTGTCAGTATTGAACTCCAACCTTATGAATCTTTTGCTTTATTAATCGGGAGGTAAACGATGGCGAGCTGGTGGAAAGAGGCGGTGGCCTACCAGATTTATCCGCGCAGTTTTAAGGACAGCAACGGTGATGGCATTGGTGACCTGAACGGCATCACTGAAAAGCTCGATTACCTCAAAGATCTCGGCATCGATCTCATTTGGATCTGCCCGATGTACAAATCGCCTAACGATGATAACGGTTACGACATCAGCGATTATCAGCAAATCATGGCGGAATTTGGCACCATGGCGGATTTCGACCGCCTGCTGGAACAAGCCCACGCGCGTGAGATGCGGTTGATTATCGACCTGGTGGTTAACCACACCTCCGATGAACATCCGTGGTTTATTGAATCGCGTTCCTCACGTGATAACCCGAAACGTGACTGGTACACCTGGCGCGATGGTAAAAATGGGGCGGAACCCAATAACTGGGAAGGGATTTTTAAAGGTTCAGCCTGGGAATTTGACCCGCACACCGAACAGTATTACCTGCATCTGTTTACCCGTCGCCAGCCGGATCTGAACTGGGAAAACCACGATGTACGCCGCGCGGTGTACGACATGATGCGTTGGTGGCTGGATAAAGGCATCGACGGTTTCCGCATTGACGCCATCGCGCACCTGAAAAAAGAGCCGCTGCTGGCGGACGTGCCGAATCCGGACAAATTGCGTTACGCGCCATCAATGAAAAGCCATCTTAACTACGACGGACTGCTGGATTATGTCGATGACATGAGCCGCAATGTGCTCCAGCACTACGATATTGTCACCGTTGGTGAGATGAACGGCCTGAATTCCGAACATGCTGAAGAGTGGGTGGGCGAACATCGTGGGCGGCTCAATATGGTGTTCCAGTTTGAACACGTGCGTTTATGGGAGCCAGAGGCCGGTTTGCGCCCGGAACCGGCGGTCCTGAAAAAGATCTTCACCGCCTGGCAGCAAGCCCTGGAAGGCAGAGGCTGGAATGCGTTGTATGTGGAAAACCACGACCTGACGCGCATTACTTCGCGCTGGGGTGACACCGAGCACCACTGGCGTGAAAGTGCGACCTGCATTGCAGCACTCTATTTCTTAATGCAAGGGACGCCGTTTATCTATCAGGGCCAGGAAATTGGCATGACCAATACCCGCTTCGAGGGGCTGGACGATTTTGATGATGTCTCTGCGAAAAACATGTGGCGCGAGCTGGAAGCTCAGGGCAAAAGTGAAGCTGAAATCATCGCGTTCCTCACCAATACCGGGCGTGATAATTCGCGCACGCCGATGCAGTGGAATGGCTGGCCAAACGCCGGTTTTAGCGATGCCGCACCGTGGTTTAAGGTGAATGCTAACCATGAAATGATTAACATCGCCAGCCAGCAGCAAGACCCGGATTCGGTACTGAGTTTTTATCGCGCGTTGATTCAACTGCGTAAACAAGAGCACACGTTAATTTATGGGCGCTACGAGCTGGAGCTGGAAGACCACGAACAAATTTATGCTTATAGACGTGTGCTTGAAGAGTCGGAATTCGTGGTGCTGTGCAATATGTCGGGGAAATCGGCGCGCTGGACGGGGGAGGAATTAGCGCTCGAATGGGCCGAATGTGTGCTGGGGAATTACCCGCAGGTGGATGAACTGTATCGGCTGCATCCGTGGGAAGCGCGGGTTTATAAGCTCACCTAAACAAGTTTTGTCGGATGACGCTGCTGTATGACCTACGAAAAACGGTTTTGTAGGGTGGATAAGCGCCAGCGTCATCCACCGTTTTCGCCACGCTTATTGAAGTCTCAGAGCAACCCTATACAGTAACGGCGCGGCCTGCGGTATGATGTGCGCTGGTTTTTAACAAGGAGGGGTTATGTTGTCGACAACATTTCCAGCTTTGCAGGCCACGACCATAGAGGCTATTAATACGCTTGGCGAGTGGCTTTCTCACAATGAGTTTGATGCACCGCCCGCGGTGACTGATGGCGAACTGATTATTCTCGCAGGCAATGCCGTCATTCCCACCATTGATGCGGCCTGCGAGCTTGCAGCTAACAGCGGACTGCCGCTGCTCATTACCGGCGGTATTGGGCATTCCACAACCTTTTTATACGCAGCCATCGCTAAACATCCGCGCTATAACACTATCCCAACCACCGGGCGCGCTGAAGCTGCAATCATCAAAGATATTGCCACCCAGTTCTGGAAGATCCCCGCTGAAAAAGTGCTGACGGAAGAGAAGTCCACCAACTGCGGCGAGAACGCACGCTTCACTTATGACTTGATGCAAACGCTGAAAATAACACCTGCGAGCGCGATCGTTATTCAAGATCCCACCATGCAGCGCCGTACCGTCGCGACATTTGAACGTGCCTGGCAGAATGATGCACATCAACCACAGTGGCGCAGCTGGCCGGGGTTTGTGCCGTTGCTGGTCAGTGACGAAACCCAGACTGTATTTCGTCCGCATCAAAAAGGATTATGGCCGGTTGAGCGTTACATTTCGCTGGCGCTGGGGGAAATCCCGCGAATCAGAGATGATGCGCAGGGCTACGGGCCAAACGGACGTGACTTTATTACCCACGTAGATATTCCGCTGGCCGTGATTAATGCCTGGGAAGTTCTGGCCAGTGATGCCGCGCTGGCACAGTGGATGCACGAGCGTGGTTTATCAATATGAGTGATTTCGGCGGATGACGCTGCGCTTATCCGCCCTACAAAATCAACACAAGAAGCGCATTTGTTGTTTGTACGGTGGGTAAGCGAATGCGCCATCCACCGTTTTCACCTTAACGATGCTGGTAACAGTTCACACCCAAATACTTGCTGAACGCTTCCTGTAATACCACGCCCGTCGCTGAGTGGTTCATGGCGACGTGGTGCTCAAAACCGTTATTACAAATCCACGCCAGTAAATTCTCCAGATGTGGCACTTCAATGACCGCACGGCAGCCGACGGTATCTAACGGATCGTCAACCGATTGCCCTTCGCCAACATAGGCTTTCACTTCGCCAGTAAAATCATCCGATGACAGACGGAAGTAGGTCAGCGGCCCGCTTTTCAGGCGGCCATGCACCGCGCCACAGGTGTTTTCTTTGCCGACTGTAGTGCCAATGATATCGGCGGTACCCATCGACGGTGATTCCAGGCTGCTGCTGGCAAAGTTTCCGCAGTGGAACAGCACGCATTTGTTGCGATCGTCGCCGAAGTTGTTATTCCAGTCGGCAATCGAGGCCGGGTTAAGCGACGCGCTGGCGAGGGCATACATCGACAACGCGCCCATCACGTCCACTTCGCAGGCGCTTGGCATTAACTGCCCTGACATCACGCTCATAATCGAGCAAACGTTAATGCCGAGGTTTTCCTGAAGCGACGTCCAGCACTGAATCGCCGTGGTGTCGATGTCGTTTGCGACTACCCATTCGCTGATCACCACGAACAGTTTTGCCATCTGGGTTAACTTGTCGGCTGGGATCCCGCTGGCGTCAGCGTTTTCAATTAAGATGCCACGCTTCTCGTGCACCCGCAGATCGTCATCGCTGATGTGTTTGATGCGGGTGAAAATTTCCGACAGGTCGAGGGTTTCAACCGCCACGCCCATTTTTTCGAGCAGTTTTTCGCTGTAGCGCACGGTGTTAAAACTGGCCGGACGCGCACCAATCGCCCCGATGCGCACGCCCTGCATCGATTTCACCACCCGGCAAATTTGCGCAAAACGCTGTAAATCTTGTTCGAACACTTCACCGCTTAGCGCACAAACATGCTGCGTGGTGAGCGTGAAGGGGATGTTGTACTGGCGCAGGTTGTTACACAGGGAGATTTTCCCGCAGAAGCTATCGCGGCGAGTCGCCAGGCCCATTTTATCAAGATTGTCTTCTTCAGCCTGGATTAACACCGGGACTTTCAAACCGGAAAGGCGAATCGCTTCTGCCACCGCTTTTTCATCACCAAAGTTTGGCAATAACACCACCACACCATGAATTTCGTCACGATGCTGGCGGAACAGTTCGGCGCAGACTTTGGCATCCTGACGGGTTTCCACGCCACCGAGATGCGTTTGCCCATCTTTTAACATCACGGTTTTGATACCCAGTTTGCCAAACAGGGCTTCGGCCTGTTCGTGCGCCTGCGCCACTAAATAGCTCGGGAAGAACCCGCGGTTTCCGATGATAACGCCGAAAGTTAATTCTTTTGGGATACGAGACATGGCTTCACTCCAGTAAAAGTTAATTCGGCACAAAGCGGCAGCGGGCCACGGCTTCAAGCCACTGTTTATAGTTTTGTTGCATTGCTTTTTGTTGTTCTGCCCGTGGCTGCAAACGCTCGCCACAGTGGGCCAGTGCGGCAAGCGGTGTGCCGTCTTGCCACCAACCGAGGGTTTTTCCGGCTAACAGCGTTGCGCCGAGTGCGGAGATTTCAGCAGCGGGTTGAATGATCAACGGGCGTTGCAGTACATCGGCCTGCAACTGCATCAACCAGCGATTTTGGGTGGCGGTGCCATCAACGCACAGCGACTCAAGGTGCTCGCCGGTTGCCTGTTCCATGGCGAAAAAGACATCGGCAATTTGATAGACCAGCGACTCCAGTGCGGCTCGCGCCAGCACCGCAGGGGTAGCGGCGTCCGTCAGGCCACAAATCATGCCGCGTGCGTGGAGATCCCACCACGGCGCACCCAGCCCGGAAAGCGCAGGCACGTAATAAACGCCCTGGTTACTTTCTGCGGATTGCGCAAGCCGGGTCAGTTCTGCCGGGTCGTTGATGCCCAGCATTTTCCCAAGCCATGCGGCACCCGAGCCGGTATGGGTGATGTTGCCTTCCAGCGCGTAATTCAGCTCGCCGTCGTGCCAGGCAAGCGTGGTGCTCAGGCGATTGCTGCGGTTTGCCGGTTCGGGAAGCGAAAGCATCAATGACGAGCCGGTACCATAAGTGGCTTTCACCACCTGCCCGCAAACGCTGCGTTGGGCGTAGAGTGCCGCATGTGAATCACCGATCAGTGCCAGCACCGGCGTACCGATCGGCAAGCCTGGAATGGTGTTGATTTGCACTTCACCGTGGTGCCCGGCAGAAGGGCGCACTTCAGCAAGTGCTGCACGCGGAATGCCGAATAATTGCAGCAGTTCGTCGTCCCATTCGCCCCGGTAAATATTAAACAGCTGCGTGCGGGCCGCATTCGAGTAGTCGGTGGTAAACGAGTGTCCGGCAGTCAGTTGCCAGTTCAACCAGGAATCGATGGTTCCGATACACAGCTCACCCGCTGCGGCGCGTTTCATGCCGTCGGGAATGGCATCGAGCAGGGCGCGGATTTTCGCCGCCGGGAATAACGGGTCGACGGGCAGGCCAGTAAGACGGGTGATAAGCTCGCCATGACCCTGCGCTAAAAGTTGCTCGCAGGTCTGCTCTGAACGGCGATCCTGCCAGCTGACGACCGGCGTTAACGGTTGGCCGTTATGGCGCTGCCACACCAACACCGACTCGCGCTGGTTGCTTATCGCAATCCCGGCAATGGTGACGGAACCTAGTTGTTGCAGGCAGCCGCTCAGCGCTTCGCAAACGGCGCGCCACAGCGCAACGGGATCTTGCTCTGCAAGCCCTGGTGCCGGGTGCGTCATTGCCACGCCGACACTGCAACGGGCACAGATTTCCCCGTTGCTATTCACCGCCACCACTTTGGCGTTGGTGGTGCCCTCATCAATAGCCAGAATTACCGGGCTGGACATGGCTATGCTCCTTTGCAAAGCGCTGTGGCGGAACGTGTGACCCCTGCGGCATCAATTCCATGATGAGCACGCATCTCCTTGCGATCCGCCGCAATAGCATAGCTACCGTCTGCAATCCCGAGCCGCAACAAAGGGATGCCACACCCGGCTTCCGCTAACACTTCCGCGACCAGGCTGCCGACACCGCCATTCACGTTGTGCTCTTCAACGGTTATCACATGGCGTGAATTTTTAAGCATGGTGAGAAGTTGCGCGGTATCGCAAGGGCGAATAGATGGAACGTTGATCACCGCCGCATTAATACCTAAATCGGCGAGTTGTGCCGCAGCCGTAACGATTTCATGCACCGTTGAACCCATTGCCACTAAGGCCACATCGTCGCCTTCGCGCAGTTGCTCAACTGCTCCTGGTTTGAACTGGTAATCCGCATCGTGCAGTTCCGGCAGGGCTTTCCCATCGAGGCGAATATAAACCGGGCCAAGATGCTCAAGCGCGTAGTCAATAATCTGGCGGCATTCAATCGGGCAGGACGGTGCATAGATTTCGATGTTGCCAAAACCGCGCAGCACGGCGATGTCGTCAATGCTGTGGTGAGTGCTGGCAAGCGGGCCGTAGCTGGCTCCGGCATTGAGACCAAACAGTTTGACGTTGCTGTTGTTGTAGCAAACGTCGACTTTGATCTGCTCATTAGCGCGTGAGATTAAAAACGGAGCCGCATTGCAGGTGACGGCTATTTTCCCGCCCATCGACAGGCCAACCGCCGTTCCCACCAGTGTCTGTTCTGCAATTCCGACGTTTACCAGTCGGTCCGGAAACTGTTTCATAAACGGTGAGATTTTTGCCGTAGAGGTTGAGTCGGCAACGACCGGCACCAGGTCTACGCCACGTTCGACGGCGTCAATAAAGGCATTCACCATTACGGTTGCCAGGTGTTCGCTATTACTCATCTTTCAGTTCCTCCAGCGCCAGTTCGATTTCGTCACCTTTCGGTATCCGGTGGTGCCATTCTGCGCGCCCCTGAATAAAGGAGATGCCCGCGCCTTTGGTGGTGTTGGCAATCACGACGTGCGGTTTGCCGTGCGGCTGTAACCCTTCAAGGGTGGCGACCACATCAGCCATGTCATTGCCACTGCACTCGGTCACTTCCATGCCGAACGCGCGCCATTTCTCATCGAGCGGGTCGGTATTGAGGATCTCTTTGGTCGAGCCTGCGAGTTGCAGATTGTTTTTGTCGTTAATAATGATCAGGTTATCGAGCTGGTAATGCGCCGCGACCAGTGCGGCTTCCCAGTTGCTGCCCTCGGCCAGTTCACCATCGCCAGTCACCACAAAAACGCGGCGCTTGCTGTTGTTGCGTTTAGCCGCCAGCGCGATGCCAACGGCGACCGGCAGGCCGTGGCCCAGAGCGCCGGTGTTAAGCTCCACACCCGGCGTTTTGTGTTTCACCGGGTGGCCGGGCAGGTGAGAGTCGGCATGCTGATAAGTCGGCAGCCACTCCACGGGAATAAACCCGGCTTCAGCCAGCACACAGTAATAACCGCCAACCGCATGGCCTTTGGACTGAATGTAGATGTCACGTTCGTCGCTGTTAATCAGTTGCGGCGAACAATTCAGTATCCGGAAGTACAGGGCGGTTAAGATCTCCACCTGTGATAAATCGGCCCCGGTATGGCCGCCAGCCGGGCTGTTGGCATTGAGCAGGACGATACGGCGACGGACGGCGCGTGCTCTTTTCTCCAGATCCGTAACTGACAGTGCGAACGGATTCATAGTGTTACCTCTTGCATTAAAAATCATAGATGAATAATTATTCCGTACGGGTAAAAAAATACCCGCCGTTGAGGATTTGTGATGCGCTACACTTTCCCGCTACTTTCCATGATGGCTTTCTGGGCCACGACCGCCGCTTTTTGCTGCATGCGGTTTTGCATCTGGTCGATGATGACCGCCACAATAATCACGATGCCTTTGATGACCATTTGCCAAAATTCACTGACCCCCATCATCACCAGGCCGTCAGCCAGAAAACCAATCACGAATGCACCGACCAGCGTGCCAAGAATGGTGCCGCGCCCGCCAGCCAGCGACGTTCCGCCGAGCACCACAGCGGCGATGGCATTCATCTCAAAGGCCGTGCCGTTTGCCGGGTGGCTGGCAACCAGCTGCGCGGAGACGACAATCCCGGCGATGGCGGCGCAAAAACCGGACAGCGTGTAGACCCAAATTTTCACCTGGCGGACTTTGACGCCTGACAGTTCAGCGGCGCGTTCGTTATCACCAATCGCGTAAACATGGCGGCCAAAGGGCAGGCGGCGAGCGACATAGGCAATGGCGACGGCCAGCACAATCATCATCCAGATAGCCCACGGAATACCGAACAGCGTGCCGGAGCCAATCAGGTCAAAACCGGTATTGCCGAGTTGTGGGTTACCGGAAAGTCCGGGGAAGGTTTCACCGCCCGAGGTCAACATGGCGGCCCCGCGCAAGATGTACATGGTGCCCAGGGTGCAGATAAACGGCGCGACGTTGTAGCGGGTGATAATCCAGCCGTTGGCCGCGCCAATCAGCCCGCCAACCAGCAGCACCAGCGGCACAATCACCCACACACTTGGGAAGATAGCGATGCCGAACATCGGCAGCACAATACCTTTGGTTATCAGCCAACCGGCAATCATGCCGCACAGCCCCAGCGTGGCGCCAATCGACAAATCAATGCCCGCCGTGATGATGACAAAGGTGATGCCGAGTGCCAGAAAGGCGTTGATGGCAATGTGTTTAATCATGATCACCAGGCTGCCCATGGCGAGGAAATCCGGCACCATGATGGCGAAGAAGCCGACAATCAAAAACAGCGCAATAAAGGTGCGGAGTTTGAGCAGTAACAGCAGCAGATTTTCCCGCGAGCTAAACGGCGAGCCTGGTCTGGCGTTGAGCGCGACAGTATCATTCGTTTTCATATCAGAACCCTTGTGCACTAGCGGAAACCAATGCCGATTCTTCGGCGTGTTCGCGGGGAATATCAGCGGTAATTTTCCCGCCTGACATCACCAGAATGCGGTCGGAAACCGCCATGATCTCTTTGAGATCCGAGGTGGAAAACACCACCGCAATCCCTTGCTCCGAGAGCTGAACCATCATGCGGAACACGTCGGCTTTCGCGCCAACGTCGATTCCACGCGTCGGTTCATCGAGCAGTAGCAGTTTCGGGTTGGTCAACAGCGAGCGGCCAATCACCACTTTTTGCTGGTTCCCGCCGCTCAACGCCTGAATTTCCACATCAGGTGAGGAGACTTTTATCGATAAGTTGCCGATGGTGCTGGCGACCACCGCCGTTTCATCAAGCTGCGAAATCGCAAAACCTCGCTGTAAACGCCGCCATAAACTGGCAATCGTCAGGTTGCTGGCGACTGATGATATCGGGAAAATTCCGGTACGTTTGCGATCTTCAGGCACCAGACTCATTCCCATACGGATGCGTTCGGCGGTGGCAAGGCGCGGCGGCACCGGTTTGCTGTCGAGCCATAATTTGCCGAGGTAATTGCGTTGTGTACCCAACAGGCATTCGAACAATTCGGTGCGCCCGGCCCCCATCAGCCCATAAATACCGACGATTTCGCCCGCGCGGACCTGGAAGCTGACATCGTTAACCACCGTGTTGCCCGCTGAATTGACGCAGGTGATGTGTTCCGCTTCCAGAATGGCTGCGCCAAAATCACGCCCGGGCTTCAGGAAGCTGGACACCGGCTCGCTGCCCAACATTTCGCGCACAATCCACGGTACGTCGATATCACTGACCTGCGCTTCGGCCTGGAATTTGCCATCGCGTAGAATGGTAATCACATCGCCAATCGCCATTAACTCTTCCAGACGGTGCGAGATATAAATAATGGTGACGCCCTGGCGGGTAAGTTCGCGAATCACCCGGAACAGAATTTCCACTTCGGTTTTACTTAACGCCGAAGTCGGTTCATCAAGAATTAAGATGTCGGCGTCTTCGGCCAGTGCTTTGGCGATTTCAACCAGTTGCTGTTGGCCGACTTTCAGGTTTGCCACAATCTCTTTCGGCGAAATAGGCTGATCCAGGCGCTTGAGCAATTCCGCGCTGCGTGCCTGTTGCGTGGCTTCATCAATGGGCGACAAACCGTGTTGCAGTTCGCGCCCGAGGAAAATGTTTTCGGCAACCGTCAGATTTTCGAACAGGTTCAGTTCCTGGTGAACCATGCCGATGCCATGTGCGGCGGCCTGGCGCGTGCTGTTAAACTGCACCACTTCACCATTCAGACGGATTTCACCCACACTTGGTTGCTGAACGCCCGCCAGAATCTTCATTAGCGTCGATTTGCCCGCCCCGTTTTCACCGATGATGACGTTCACTTTGCCGCGCCAGACGTTGTAATCAATGTTGTCCAGCGCCACGGTGCCGGGGAACAGCATCGAAATACCACGGGTGTGCAGAATGATCGGATCTTGCGACATTATGGTTGCCCCCGTTCCAGTGAAACTGCTGCGGCATCGCTCAAGGTACCGTTGCGCAGGGTGACGGCCATCACCACCGTGATGGGTTGTTGTTGCCAGCTTTCATCTACTGTCGGCAAGTGTTTTGCCGCTTCGCGGTTGTAGGCTTTTGAGAGCTGCGCAAACTGCACCTGGTTGGTGAAATCTTCGAACTTGTAGCCGGTGGCGTCGCGAATGGCGTTACCGCGAATCATCGGCCCGACCTGCACTTGCAGTGGCTGATCATTAACAGTGACGGTCAATGTGCGTTCACGTTCGTTAGCCAGAGACACGCTGTCGACTTTGCCCTGAACCTTCACGAATACGCTTTCGTTATTGGCGCTGGCGGCACGGGTTTTCAGCGCGCTGCTGTCCAGCGCTTGTGTCTGCGCAGGCGTCATCACTTTGTTGTTCCAGGTTTGTTGCGCTATCTGCGCGGGTGTCTGGTTGGCGAAACTCGCTTTCGCATTCGGATCTGCAGGAATAATCGGTTGCCCGTTTTCATCCAGATCCACCACCCGGCAGGCAGTGAGCAACAGGGCACTGCAACATAACAGGCCAATACCCCATTGTTTGAGCGACATACAGCCTCCCGGATTACTTAGCCAGCTTGAAGGTTTTCAGCATCGATGCATTGCTGTCGTCAATTAACACGCAGTCCATCAGCTGTTTTTCCTGCAATTGCGGTTTACCGTTTTTCAGGTAGAAATCGGCTTGCACCACGGCCATTTGTGCCTGTTCCCAACCAGGTTGCAGCACGGTAGCTTTAATATTGCTCTTCGCGATAATTGAGTCGCGCACGTAGTCGCTGCCGTCAAAACCCACCACGATGACATTGGTTTTCCCGGCGGCTTTTAAGGCGGCTTCTGCGCCAAGCGCCATGGTGTCGTTACCGGAGATCACGCCAACGATGTCGGGCTGAGTCTGCAAAATGGACTCCATGCGGGTGAAGGCTTCGGTCTGACTCCAGTTAGCGGTTTGCTGCGCCACCATTTTCATATCCGGGTAGTCGTCGAGAATGTCGTGGTAGCCCTGTGAACGCACATGGGCGTTGGTATCTGACTGGCGGCCCAGCAGTTCAACATATTTGCCTTTGCCGTTAAGCAATTTGGCAAATTTATCAGCACCCAACTGCGCACCTTGATAGTTATTGGAAACAATCTGCGCCACGGCCACGCCGGTTTTGTTGATTTCACGGTCGATAAGGAACGTCGGTACTCCGGCGGCTTTCGCTTTTTCCAGCGGGCCGACGGTGGCATCTGCACCGGCGTTATCGAGAATGATGGCTTTCGCTTTACGGGCGATAGCGGTTTCAATCAGCTGGTTTTGTTTGTTTACATCATCGTCATGAGAGGCAACCAGCGTGGTGTAACCCAGCTCTTTTGCCTTCGCCATCGCACCGTCGGCTTCGGCTTTAAAGAATGGGTTGTCATGCGATGGGGTAATAATGGCAATCAGCCCATTATCAGCAGCATAGAGATTGGCAGATGAAGCAAGCAGTGCAGCAACGAGTGAGGTCTTGACCAGGGTAAATTTCATTTTTATCTCCACATTGAATATATATTCAAACATGATTTATTATTCAATGTAACGATATGCCCCGCTTATGGTTCTGTCCATGTGGAATCGATCAAAATGATAAAAAGGCGAATGTGATCACAAATCGTACGAATTAACGGTAAAAGGAATGCTGTCTTGTTATTTATGCAGGGTTGAATAAAAATATCAGGTAGAGAAACAGGAGGCGCTCATGTCAAAGCAGGACGAACAACGTTTGTTGGTCAAGATCGCGACGCTCTACTTTGTAGAAGGGATGAAGCAGTCAGAAATCGCCGGGTTATTGCACCTGTCGCAGTCATTTGTCTCACGCGCCATCACACGCTGCCAGAAAGAGGGCGTGGTAAAGATCAGTGTTATCCAGCCCGCTAATATTTTTCTTTCGCTCGAACAGGCGCTGGAGAAAAAATACGGAATTCGCCAGGCGATTGTGGTGGATGTGGACGAGTCGGCACCCGCCGCGCAAATCAAGCATGCGATTGGCAGTGCTGCCGCGCATTATGTCGAAACGCGTTTGCGGCCAAACGATTTGGTCGGTATCTCTTCCTGGAGTTCGACCATTCGTGCGATGGTCGATGAGCTGCACCCGCAGAGCATTAAAGCGCGCGGCGTGATTCAACTGCTCGGCGGCGTGGGGCCGAACGGTAACGTGCAAGCAACCATTCTGACGCAAAACCTGGCGGCACAACTCGATTGCCCGGCCTGGCTGCTGCCATCGCAAAGTATTGAGCATTCCGTTGAAGAGCGAGCAAAACTGGTCGCCAGCGATGATGTCGCCGAAGTGGTGAATAAATTCGCCGAAGTGGACGTGGCTATTCTCGGTATCGGTGAGCTTGAGCCGTCTCAGCTGCTGAAAAACTCAGGCAACTATTATGGCGAAGCGATGCTGAAAACCCTGGCCGAACGCGGTGCGGTGGGGGATATCTGCCTGCATTATTTCAATGCGCAGGGCGAGCCGGTTTTGAGCAAAGAAGAAGACCCGGTTATCGGCATGGAGCTCAGCCAGGTCCGCGACTGCCCGCATGTAGTGGCGCTTGCAGGCGGAAATGACAAGGCTAATGCCATTCGTGGTGCACTACACGGCGGCTATATCGACGTGCTGATCACCGACTACCCGACCGCCAGCCAACTGCTGTAATTCCCCTTTGATGACCGTTTTCAGGTGAGCACGCTGAAAACGGTCATTTTCAACTTTCTGAGTTGCCGCGAAATCGTTTTATTTCCGGCGTTTTTATTGAGAACCATCACAGAACATGACCATTTTGCCCGAATGACTATTTTTGCTACCTAAAGTATTCACATGCTATTTACATCTATGAAACATAACAGCAGTGAACGCGAAGGAGCCAGTCATGACAGCACCTGTACAACACCCAATGTATATTGATGGTCAATTTGTTCAATGGCAGGGCGATAAGTGGATTGATGTGATCAATCCTGCTACTGAAGCACTGATTTCACGCATTCCTGATGGGGGAGCCCAGCAAGCTCGCGATGCCATTGACGCGGCAGCAAAAGCGCAAGCGGGTTGGGAAGCATTGCCCGCCATTGAACGTGCCGGATGGCTGCGTAAAATTTCTGCCGGTATTCGCGAACGAGCGAAATCAATCAGCGCGCTGATTGTGGCGGAAGGTGGCAAAACCCAACAACTGGCGGAAGTGGAAGTGGCCTTCACCGCGGATTATCTCGACTACATGTCCGAGTGGGCGCGCCGTTACGAAGGCGAAATTCTGCAAAGTGACCGCCCGGGTGAAAATATTCTGGTGTTTAAACGAGCGTTAGGCGTGACGACCGGTATTTTGCCGTGGAACTTCCCGTTCTTCCTGATTGCCCGCAAACTTGCCCCCGCGCTGATTACTGGCAACACCATCGTTATCAAACCGAGCGAATTCACGCCAAACAACGCTATCGCTTTTGCGGAAATTGTCCACGATATCGGGCTGCCAAAAGGGGTGTTTAACCTGGTTCTGGGGCGCGGTGAAACGGTAGGGCAAGAATTAGCGGGCAACCCGAAAGTGGCGATGGTCAGCATGACGGGCAGCGTTGGCGCGGGTGAGAAAATCATGGCGGCAGCGGCCAAAAACATCACCAAGGTGTGCCTGGAATTAGGCGGCAAAGCACCTGCTATTGTGATGGACGATGCCGATCTTGATATCGCGGTGAAAGCGATTGTTGATTCACGCATGATCAACACCGGGCAGGTATGCAACTGTGTGGAGCGTGTGTATGTGCAAAAGGGCATTTACGACGAATTTATTACTCGCCTGAGCGAGGCCTTTAAACAGGTGAGTTTTGGTGATACTGGCGAGCGTAACGATGTTTCGATGGGGCCATTGATTAACGCCGCAGCACTTGAACGTGTCGAGCAGAAAGTGGCGCGTGCGGTCAGCGAAGGCGCGCGTGTGGTGCTGGGCGGTAAAGCACCAGAAGGGAAAGGGTACTTCTACCCGCCAACGCTGCTGGTGGATGTTCGCCAGGAAATGGCAATTATGCACGATGAAACCTTCGGCCCGGTACTGCCAGTGACCACATTTGAAACGCTGGAACAAGCACTTGAGATGGCTAATGACAGCGATTACGGACTGACATCCTCGGTGTATACGCGTGATTTAAATGTCGCGATGAAAGCGATTAAAGGGCTGAAATTCGGCGAAACCTACGTCAACCGTGAAAACTTTGAAGCAATGCAGGGCTTCCACGCGGGCTGGCGTAAATCGGGTATTGGTGGTGCCGATGGCCGCCACGGACTGAATGAGTATCTGCAAACGCAAATGGTCTATTTGCAGGTGTAATGATTTGTTATACAGGGAAGCTACGGCTTCCCTGTACTCCTCGCACCTGACTCCTTGTCCGCCGTTTGGATTTAAGTCAAAACGATTAATTCACAGCCCGAATTCATTTGTTGGATTCATATCTATAACTAATTAAACTATTGATATATAAGTGATATGTTTGTCTATTTTTTGATTTTCAACCTGAAAAACTGACCGCGGTCACACTATAAAAAACCAGACTGCTTATTCTTCTTCACCTGTTAACCATGTTTATCATTTGTCCGGCAGCGCGTCGGCACAGGGAAGAATTATGTCAGTAAAAGGACTGCGTTTTACGCTACAGGTGGCGGGGCTTGAGCCGGACACCTTTGCGGTGGTGAGTTTCTTCCTCCGCCAGCATTATTCCTCCTCCTTTATCCTCGACGTCGATGTTGTCAGCGACTCCTTCCGCCAGACTGCCGAACAGTTACTCGAGCAGAATGCCACGCTGACGGTCTGGCAGGGTGCCACCGCCGTGCGCCATGTCAGCGGCATTATTGCCACCTTCGGCATGAGCGAGAACAACGGCTGGCAGATGCGCTACCGTTTCCGCATTCATCCTCCCCTGTGGCGCTGTGGCCTGCGCCAGAACTTCCGTATTTTTCAGCAGCAGGATATCCGAACCATCACCGCCACGTTGCTGGCGGAAAACGGCGTCACGGACTGGACCTCCTCCTTTTATGAGAGCCATCCGGCACGGGAATTCTGCGTTCAGTACGGGGAAACTGACCTGGATTTTCTGGCAAGACTGTGGGCCGAGGAAGGCATCAGCTTCTTCGATGACGCCTCAGCGCAGGTGCAGAAACTGACGCTGTGTGATGACGCAGCTGGCCTGGTCCGCGCAGAAAATACCTTTCCCTTTAACCCGAATACCCCGGACGTGACCAGGGAGTGCATCAGCGTGTTTCGTTACGAAGCGAACGTGCTGCCGTCTTCGGTCATGAGCCAGGATTACACCTTTAAGGTACCGGACTGGCCGGGGAGGTATAACCACAAGGCCGACAGCCTGAACGGCCAGCGCGCACAGTATGAAATTTATGATTATCCGGGGCGTTTCAAGGATGAGCAGCACGGCCGGGATTTTACCCGTTACAAAACCGAGGGCTGCCGCAATCAGGCGGAAACCGCCACGGGGACCAGCACGTCAGCGACGTTATGGCCGGGGGTGTGTTTCACCCTTTCCGGTCACCCGATAAAGGCCCAGAACCGGGAATGGCAGGTGGTGAACAGTATCCTGACCGGTGACCAGCCGCAGGCGCTGCATGGCAGTCGCGGTGAGGGCACCACCCTCATCAACCAGTTCAGTGTGATGCCCGCTACACGCACCTGGCGTCCGGCCCCGCGCTTCAAACCGAAAGTCGATGGCCCGCAGAGTGCGGTGGTGACCGGCCCGCCGGGGGAGGAGATTTTCTGTGACGAACACGGGCGGGTGCGGGTGAAATTCCGCTGGGACCGTTATCACGGCGGCACGGAAGACAGCTCGTGCTGGATACGGGTGTCACAGGGGTGGGCCGGTGCCGGGTTTGGCCACCTGGCGATACCGCGTGTCGGCCAGGAAGTGATAGTCGATTTCCTCAACGGTGACCCGGACCAGCCGATAGTGATGGGGCGGACTTATCATGAATTTAACGCTTCACCGGGAGACCTGCCGGGAACGAAAACGCAGATGACTCTCCGCTCAAAAACCTACAAGGGCAGCGGGTTTAACGAACTGCGCTTTGATGACGCGACCTCAGCGGAGCAGCTGTACCTCCATGCGCAGAAGAACATGGACACTGAAGTGCTCAATAACCGCACCACCGATGTGAAAGTCAACCATAGCGAAACCATCGGTGGCAACCAGGTCATCACCGTGAAGCAAAACCAGCTGCAGACGGTGGTGCAGAACCAGAAAGAAATCGTGGGGCAAAACCAGAGTATCACCGTCGGCCAGAACCAGTCGGAGACGGTGGGTATTGTCCGCGCGCTGACCGTGGGGCTGGCTTACCAGACCACCGTCGGGGGCGTGATGAACACCTCGGTGGCGCTGACGCAGTCCTCACAGGTGGGGATACAGAAATCGCTGGTGGTCGGTAAGGGGTATCACGTCAGCGTCGGGGAGAATGTCACCTTCACGGTGGGTAAAAACCGCACCGAGAGCACCGGCAAAGTGGCGGTGTATTCCGCAGGTGAGCATCTGGAACTGCGCTGCGGGATGGCGAGGCTGGTGCTGACGAAGGACGGGAAAATCTTCCTCAACGGCACCGCCATTAATCTGCAGGGTGTGCAGAGCGTCAGCGGCGATGCCCTGATGATTAACTGGAACTGCGGTCTGACGGACAATCCGCCGGAAGCACCGGAGGCGGACAGCCGCCAGCCGCCGGACATGCGGCAGTTCTGAACGGCAGCCCCGCGTAACCATCAATTTTCAGTTCATGTAAACAGAAGGATTTGTGTATGACCGGTAAACCCGCGGCACGGATGGGTGACATGACGGCAATGGGCGGCCCGATAGTTCAGGGCTCCCCAGGGGTGATGATTGGCGCACCAACCGGGGTGGCCTGCTCGGTGTGCCCGGGCGGCAGAACCTCCGGCCACCCGGTGAACCCGCTGCTGGGGGCCAAGGTACTGCCCGGCGAAACCGACCTTGCCCTGCCGGGGCCGCTGCCGCTGGTGCTTTCCCGTACCTACAGCAGTTATCAGACCCGGACGCCGGCGCCGGTGGGCGTGTTTGGCCCCGGCTGGAAAGCGCCTTTTGATGTGCGCTTACAGATACGTGATAACGCCCTGATACTCAATGACAACGGCGGCAGAAGCCTGCACTTTACTCCGTTGTTTCCGGGGGAGGTGGCGCTCAGCCGCAGTGAATCCCTCTGGCTGGCGCGGGGGGGCGTGGCCGCCCTGCAGGATAACCACCCGCTGTATGCCCTCTGGCGGGCACTCCCGGAAGACCTTCGCCTGAGCCCCCATCGCTACCTCGCCACCAGCAGCCCGCAGGGGCCGTGGTGGGTGCTCGGCGGGTGTGAGCGCATCCCCGCCGTGGATGAGGTGCTGCCCGCGCCGCTGCCGCCGTACCGGATACTGACCGGGATGGTGGATAATGTCGGGCACAGGATGACCTTTCACCGCGAGGTTGCCGGTGAATTCAGCGGTGACATCACCGGTGTCACCGATGGCGCAGGCCGCCGTTTCCGGCTGGTGCTGACCACGCAGGCACAGCGTGCAGAACAGGCCCGGAAACAAAAACAGCCGCCTTTCCCGGAGGCGTTGCCCGCCACCGGTTACGGCACCGACACCGGTGTGCGCCTGGCGGAAGTGTGGCTCACCCGTGACCCGCTTTACCCGGATAACCTGCCGGCTGAGCCGCTGGTGCGCTATCACTATTCCCCGCGGGGCGAGCTGGCCGGGGTGGATGACCGCAGCGGCACCGCCGTGCGCGCCTTCACGTATGATGCACTGCATTCCGGAAGGATGGTGGCGCACCGTTACGCCGGTCGCCCGGAGATGCGTTATGTCTATGACGCTGACGGGCGGGTGACGGAACAGCGCAACCCCGCAGGGCTAAGCTACACCTACCGCTATGAGCAGAATCGCGTCACCACCACCGACAGCCTGAACCGCCGCGAGGTGCTGCACACCGACGGTGAAGGCGGCATGAAACGGGTGGTCAAACAGGAATTTGCCGACGGCAGCCTCACCCGCAGCGAGTTCGATCCGGCCGGCAGACTGGTGGCGCAGACGGATGCGGCGGGACGCACAACGCAGTACCGGCTGAGCCCCGGCAGCGGCCAGCTGACGGAGACCGTCGCCCCGGATGGCCGCCGCACGGCGTTTTACTACAACCGCCAGCAGCAGCTGACCAGCACGGTTCACCCGGACGGACTGAAAAGCCGGCGTGACTATGATGAGCACGGCAGGCTGACCGGCGAAGTGCAGCGGGACGGCAGTGTGACGCGTTATGGTTATGATGATCCGCACAGCGAATATCCCACCACCCGCGACGATGCCACTGGCAGCCGCCTGATGAGCTGGAGCCGCTACGGCCAGCTTCTGACGTACACCGACTGCTCGGGCTATGAAACCCGCTATGAATATGACCGGTTCGGGCAACTGAGTGCCGTGCATCAGGAAGAAGGCCTCAGCCGCTACCGGGCTTACGATGCGCGCGGCAGGCTGGTCAGTCAGCAGGACGCGCAGGGCAGGCAGACGCGTTATGAATACAACGTCGCCGGTGACCTCACCGCCGTGATGTCCCCGGACGGCCGCCGCACCACCACGGCGTATGATGCGTGGGGTAACGTGGTCAGCACCACCCAGGGCGGGCTGACACGCCGGATGGAGCACGACCCGGCCGGGCGTGTCACGGCACTGATGAACGAGAACGGTGCCACCACCACCTTTGGGTACGATGTGCTGGACCGGCTGACGCAGGAAAGCGGCTTTGACGGCAGAACGCAGCGTTACCACTACGGCCCCACCGGGCAGCTCATCCGCAGCGAAGATGAACAGCTTGTCACGCACTGGCATTACGATGAGGCAGACCGCCTGACACACCGCACGGTGAATGACGAACCGGCAGAACAGTGGGGCTACAACGAACGGGGCTGGCTGGCGGACATCAGCCATCTCAGCGCCGGACAGCAGGTGGCGGTTCACTACGGTTACGACAGCCGGGGGCGGCTTATCAGTGAGCGCCAGACGGTGCATGATCCGGCAACGCAGGCGCTGCTCTGGCAGCACGAGACAAAACAGGCCTACAGTGAGCAGGGGCTGATGAACCGGTTTAAGCCGGATAACCTGCCGCCGGTGGCGTGGCTGACCTACGGCAGCGGGTATCTGGCGGGCATGAAGTTCGGTGACACACCGCTGATGGACTTCACCCGTGACCGCCTGCACCGCGAGACACAGCGCACCTTCGGGGATTATGCGCTGACGACGGCCTGGACGCCCGCCGGGCAGTTACAGCACCATCACCTGAGCCTCCCTCAGCTTAACCGCGATTACGGCTGGAATGCAGACGGGCAGCTGACCGGTATCCGCGGGCCGCATGAGCAGCGCGATTACCGGTATGACGGAGCCGGACGGTTACTCAGCACCCAGATAACCTCCGCGCAGCATACGCTGTCGCAACTGAGCCTGAGTGACCCGGCGGGCAACCGGGTGGCGGACAGGAAGGCCTTCCCGGCACTGCCGCAGAGCTGGCCGGCTAACCGCATCAGCGAAGATGCGCACTGTTTTTACCATTACGACGGGCACGGCAGGCTGACTGAAAAAGACGAACGGCGCATTCACCCGCACGGCAGCATCACGCACCACTACGGCTATGACCACCAGCACCGGCTGACGCATTACCGGCGGATGCAGAACGGCAACATGCTGACAGAGAGCCGTTATGCTTATGATCCGCTGGGCCGCCGCATCCGCAAACAGGTGTGGCAGGGAGAGGCATATGATGGCGGCTGGTACGTGCCGACAGAGCCTGCGGAAAGCGTGTGGTACGGCCAGGAGGGCGACCGGCTGACCACCACGCAGACGGATAAATCGCGTATCCAGACGGTGTACCTGCCGGGAAGTTTCACGCCTCTGCTGCGGGTGGAGACGGCAACAGCTGCGCTGGAAAAAACCGTACGCCGCACGCTGGCGGAGAAACTGCAGCAGGACGCGGGGCTGGTGCTGATGCCGGAGCTGGTGACGCTGCTGGATAACCTGGAGCGGGAGCTGCGCAGCGGCCAGCTCAGTGACCAGAGCCGCCAGTGGCTGACGCAGTGCGGGCTGAGCGTGGAGCAGATGGAAAAGCAGCTGGAGCCGGAACACACGCCGGAGAGAAAAATCCATCTTTACCACTGCGACCACCGGGGACTGCCGCTGGCGCTGATTGATGAAGCAGGAGCGATAGCCTGGCAGGCCGAATACGATGAATGGGGCAATCAGCTGTCGGAGGAGAACCCGCATCATCTGCAACAGCTCATTCGTCTGCCGGGCCAGCAGGCTGATGAAGAGACGGGATTGTATTACAACCGCCACCGTTATTATGACCCGCAACAGGGGCGGTATATTACCCAGGATCCTATTGGGTTGAGTGGTGGGTGGAATGTTTATGTTTATCCGCTAGATCCTGTAATGAATAGTGACTCTCTGGGATTAAAGTCAAAGGAGTATTCATTATCAATAGATAAGGCGGCCCAAAATATATTAAATAAAATCAACGGGAGATCAATTTGTGAGAGTTCAGAATATGCAGGGTTAATATGTTCAAAACAAGTTGGTATAGATGAGTTTTATTATGCAAGCGCTCCCAATAAAGGTAATCAAGATACATCGTGGCCATTTAAAAGTCCATGTGATGATAATGATCATGAAGTTGCGTGGTATCATACACACGGTTCATTTGATCCTAAATACGGAATTGGGAATGAAACTTTTTCTACTGATGACTTTTCCATTTCCATTGGGCATGGTATAGATGGATACTTGGCAACGCCGAAAGGTGATTTTCGAAAATATAACTACAATGAAAGTAGCAGCAGTTCCATAAATCATAATATGCCATCTCAATGCAATAAGGAGTGAAATATGAAGGGGCTGTTTGTTTTTTTATTGTTACCCTTGTGTTCATTTGCGTCTTTTTATAAAGATATTGTCTCAACGTCTATTTTTGCAGAAGAGTTGGCTTTTGTATATGTAAAAAACATATATGGGGAAGATGCGGCCATTAACCAAAAACCATATAAAATTGTAGAACAAAAAAACTCATGGATAGTAAAAGGTCGTGAAGAGAAAGATAGAGCTGGAGGGAGTTTTTTTATTGAAATAGCAAAAAAAAATGGTGAGATAGAAGATTTATATCATACAAAATAACAACCATTCCATTTTCCGGACCAACAGGCTGATGAAGAGACGGGGTTATATTACAACCGCCACCGTTATTACGACCCGCAACAGGGGCGGTATATTACCCAGGATCCTATTGGGTTGAGGGGGGGGAATGTTTACTCTTATGTTTATAATGATCCACTTGGTTTTGTTGACCCGTTAGGGCTAGATATTTGGATTGAAACTCAAGGGCCAGATGAACCTGCACTTCATCAAAGTGTAAACGTAGGGTTGCCTGATGGCAGTTATAACTCGTACAGTTACGCTATGGGCTCTTTTCCCTATGGAGAGGTTTATAATGATATGAAGCATGGTGGGAAAATTGAAATGTATAAAAAAACAACAAAAGAACAGGATGCAGCTTTTAATAAAGCAATGAAAGATCAAATAGGGGAGCATGGCTATTATGGATATGATGATATTTGTCGTAGCTGGAGTCAACGTCAATTTAACTCAGCTCCTGGGAATAAGGAAACTCCACCTGAACGTAAAAATGTAATTGTTACAATGGGTGGGTTTGATTTATCATCGAAAGGGAGTAGTTCTAGAGGTAGCGGAACCTCTCGATGAGAAATTTTATATTTATTTTAGGGTTGTTTTTTTCTATCACTGCATGGATTTCTGATAATATTACTGTAGTGAATGAAAATACCTACAATATACTTTTCTTTATAGCTATAGTCGCAGTTTTTCTATCCATCCTTGCATGGTTGTATTTATCTATAAAAAAGGGATGGTTGTGGGTTTTCTCTTTCATATTTGTATTTAATGGGGTGGATATTATTTTTGATGTATGCACTCGTTTTTTTCATTGTTTATTATGACTCGCAGCATGGACGGTGTATTACCCAGTGCTCTCTCAGAATGATGCGTATGACTCTTTACATTTTTCACCGAAGGATCTTAACGGGATAAAATATGATGGGGTGGGTAATCATGATTATGTTGGTTATTTATCGACACCAAATAATAAGTATTATAAATTCACCCCGCAAACAGAAAGAAAGGTGTAAATGAAATAAAGTGGGATGGCTTTTTTATTTGTTGGTTTATTACAATACCGTTAAAGTGTTTGGATGAGAAAACTATTTTCTTGGGCGAAACACAATCAAAAATAATGGATGTGGCCTTTGAATATTTCAGAAACAATGTAAATTGGAATTTACTTAACACTATGATAATTGATGGTGCTGAAGATATGCATATCACCTTCTACTGTAAATCCGATTCAGGAGAGACTCGTGGTAGAGGTGATATGAAAATTATTTATGTTAATTAAAAAATTAATTTTAGAATTAACATAAATAAGAATCGTGGCAAGTGAAAGAGGCTGTGAATGATAACTAGGTGGCAGTATGATGTGCCGTAGGCCAAGGCGAGTAACATGAGCCGGAAAAGGGATAGGATATCACCTCTAATCCGATAGAGTTGAAAGGGGGATGGAATTTGTACCAATACATATTAATCCTGTCACAAATACAGATCCTTTGGGGTTAATAGAAGTTCTTCCAGGCCCGATACCTTTCCCAGTCCCATGGTCAAATAGCCCTGCACAGAAGGAGGCCAATGATAATGCTGTAAAAGCATTAACAAAATGGTTGAATGAAGTATTTAGTGATAGTGAGGAAGAAGAATGCCCTCCATGCAATCCACCTGCGGGAGAAAAATATAATATTGATATTCATTATCAGGCTCATACAGGAAGAGGTTTAAATGATGGTTCTCATGGATGTGAAATTCTAACTGGAAACCCAACGCATTGGCATTATGATGTAAATAATCAGAATCCGAAAACATGTAGATGTTACCCCCAGGAACATGTTTTTGGCGGATGTGGTACACCTTAGTGTCTACTGGCACATGATCTTGAACCTTAATTTTATTTGGGAGTTTTATTATGGGTATTAACTTGGTCAATGATTGTCAATTTCATGATAATTTAATTCATGGGGTTTCATTTGCTTCAGATGTTGGTGATTTTAGCTCTGACATTCATTTCGACATTGATCACATACTGGAATGGCTATGCTGTTCTAAAAATATGGACGAATCAATGTTCTCGGTTTCAAGGGCATTACTTAAGTTTCATGATGTAAGTGATTTAATACTTGACTTGTCATGGGGCGAAACCCAATACGGTAAGTTTACTGGTTTCAGATCGGGTGTATTTATCCTGGATGTTAAAAAAGAGAAGGTGGAATCACTACTCGCGAAGGATGATGGAAGTTATTATAAATGGCAAATATTGACAAATAATAAAAATAGTATCATTCAGTTTGGTGCATCATCAATGTCATTAGAGTTAATTGGCACGCCCAAGATAGTAAATAGGCAATATTTAATAAACAGTGAACGAAGAGTTGAATAATTCAATCCACGACAACATTATAACTGCCACCATGATTGCGGAGAAACTGCAGCAGGACGCGGGACTGATGCCGGAGCTGGTGACGCTGCTGGATAACCTGGAGCGGGAGCTGCGTAGCGGCCAGCTCAGTGACCAGAGCCACCAGTGGCTGACGCAGTGCGGGCTGAGCGTGGAGCTGATGGAAAAGCAGCTGGAGCCGGAACACACCCTGGAGAGAAAAATCCATCTTTACCACTGCGACCACCGGGGACTGCCGCTGGCGCTGATTGACGAAACAGGAGCGATAGCCTGGCAGGCCGAATACGATGAATGGGGCAATCAGCTGACAGAAGAAAACCCGTATCATCTGCAACAACTCATTCGTCTGCCGGGTCAGCAGGCTGATGAAGAGACAGGATTGTATTACAACCGCCACCGTTATTATGACCCGCAGCAGGGGCGGTATATTACCCAGGATCCTATTGGGTTGGCGGGTGGGATGAATTTGTATGTTTATCCACTGAATCCAAACAAGAATATTGATCCTTTAGGATTAGAACCATTTACTGGTATTGATATGGGGGCAGGGATCAATGAACGAGCTTCTCTGGGTGAATGGATGACTGGGCATGGGGATTCTCCGGAGGAAATAAGTAAAGCTATGGCGCCATTTTTACCACCAAATCCTATGTCAAGAGAGTGTCGGGCATCTGGAACAGCTGCGTTAGGTACTGGTGTATCAGGATCTGTTTCAGCTAATGAAAATACAGGTGTTAGTGGGCTTGGCAGCATTCCAGTTGCTGCTGTTGGCGCACGCGCAAGTGCGACATGTGGGCTGAAATTTAGAGACCCTAAAGCTAAGGATTTAAAAGCAGCTGCTGGCTTTTCTATTGGATTCGGAATTGCAAGTATTGAGATAATGCAGACATCAACATGGCCAGAAGTATACATTGGTGCTGGGCCTGGGGCTGGCCCAGAACTTAAAATCCCATACAATCCTAATGTATCTGTACCATTTTTCTAGGTAGGGTAAATATGTGTGAAGAAATTAGAATTGCCAGAATTATTGTGTTCTTTATTATATTTTCATTGGCTTTAATTGCCGTCTTTTCAGGAATGAATTTTTGCAAGAGGAAAAACATAGATTTTAATACAATCACTGGTATGTTTGAAATGTATGCTCGGGTATTTAAATTTGAAGATAAGATGTTTTCTTTCTTGATGCTAATTTGCATGTACGGAGGTGCTTTGCTCGGGATAATTATGATCGGTATCAGTTTTTGGGCCGAAGGGAAAGGATGTGTGTTCCCAACGCAACATAATAAATAACCATCAATGCAGAGGTGTTAGTGTAACTTAAAAGGTCTGGAGAGTATTTTGTACGGAAGGATATGTTGGGTTGAGGGGTGGGTGGAATTTGTATGCATATCCGCTGGATCCAGTTAAGGGAGTAGATCCATTAGGGCTGATTACATTTAGTGGTGCATTTGGTAAGGAGGCTGGTTCAGCAGTGAATGCTGCTTCCGAAGGCTATATGTCATACGAAGAAGCATCGGCAACAATAGATGCGGCAAATGGACCAACATATTCACCATTACTATTTTCAGTTAGTGCTGATGCCGGCGTATCTGGTTATGGAGTATTTGGTGGAAGTTTTTCTGGTGGAGTTCTTACCGGAAATGGCGATAAAGGATTGGATTTATGTTCGTATCTTATGGCATGTCAGGGAGTTGGGGGCGTTGCTGCGGGTGCTATTTCTCTATCAGGTACTATCAGTAATGCACCTCCCAGCAGTGGCATGACTATTCTTTCCGGGGCAACGACCGATGTTGGCTTTATTATTAATGGTTCTACGACTGGCTTGGTTGAAATAAATGGCAGTAATGGTCCTATAAATCTTTCTGCTACCCTTGCTGCTGGGGTGGGAGGGGGAACATTCTCAGGTGGTATAACTTGCCAACAATATACTCGCTGTATAGTTAATTGAGATAAATATTATGATTAATAGAAAGATATTGTATTGCTTTGTTTTTTTTCTGCCTTTAGTAGGGTGTAATGATACTAATGTGAATATTGCTAAAGAGAAAGTGCAAGAATTTCATGTTAAATATAATGAAAAAGAATTTGATGTTATTTATGATACGATTTTGTCTAAAGAGTTTAAAGAATCTATGAATAGGGATAATGGTGTTCCATTTATGAGCAATGTGTATGATATATTTGGGGGTTATCAGAATAGTGAATTAAAAAAAACTAACGTAATCACAGGGTTTATTGGTGGTGAAAAAATAGAATTATTTTATTATTCTAACTATAAAAAATATACCGTAAATGAATTATTTGTTCTGAAAAAAGAAAATGATAGTTATAAAATAATTAAAGTAGAATATTCTAATACTCAAGTGAGGAGTGGTAAATAGATTTCATAGCATTGATAACATATGTGAATTTACCATGTTCTAATGAAAATACATGATCAATTGACAATGTTTAACTGATGACAAATAGAGATAAGCTGAATCAGAAAATACGGCCCGCTGCAGAGAGTATTTTTCAGTTCATGTAAACAAAAGGATTTATGTATGACCGGTAAACCCGCGGCACGGTGGGCGACATGACGGCAACAGCCGCGCTGGAAAAAGCCGTACGCTGGCGGAGAAACTGCAGCAGGACGCGGGGCTGGGTGCTGATGCAGTGGCCAGCTCAGTGACCAGAGCCGCCAGTGGCTGACGCAGTGCGGGCTGAGCGTGGAGCAGATGGAAAAGCAGCTGGAGCCGGAACACACGCCGGAAAGAAAAATCCATCTTTACCACTGCGACCACCGGGGACTGCCGCTGGCGCTGATTGATGAAACCGGAGCGATAGCCTGGCAGGCAGAATACGATGAATGGGGTAATCAGCTGGCGGAGGAGAACCCGTATCATCTGCAACAGCTCATTCGTCTGCCGGGTCAGCAGGCTGATGAAGAGACGGGATTGTATTACAACCGCCACCGTTATTATGACCCGCAACAGGGGCGGTATATTACCCAGGATCCTATTGGGTTGAATGGTGGGTGGAATTTATATTGCTATACATCGAATCCAGTACAGCAAAGTGACCCATTAGGTCTTAGTGATAATTGGGGAACCTTTTTTTCATTGGGAACTGTAGGTGGAGTTGACTATGGTGAAGCCGCGGAGTCTGCAGGACCCCGTTTATCATCTGATGAATCGGTTAGAGCATTAAGCAATATGGCATCCACTGAAGGAGCGTGGACTCCAGGTTCTGAATATGCAAAAGCATGGGCAATTAATACGCCAATTACTGGGTTGACAGCTATATATGGGGCAGCGGCATCTTTAGTGAATATTTTAAAGAGTAGCACCATTTTTTGTTCTGCAAATGTAACATATCAATTGGTTGAATATGGAGAGGTAAATCCTTCTGATGCTTTCGCCGCTGCATTGACCGGCGTTTTCTATTCTGGACGTTCACTTGGTGCCAATACATTGATCGCCTCAGGGATTGCTTATTTGAATACTGGGAGTAACGGTGGCGCTGTCGGTGCAGGGACTGGATCATTCGTAAGTGGTCTTCTGGGGAAAATACCTTTGTTGTCAAATGTTATTGGTGATTATGCGACAGGATTAATTTCCGAAGGCACCAGTGATAATGTGGGGAGTTCAATGAAAAAGGATAATGATAATGATTAAAATGTATTTTTTTAAACGCTGTAATAATTTCAATGAAAATATTTCCATGGCCTCATACATATTGATATCTGCTTTGTCAGCTTTCCTTGCTATTATTGTGGTAATTGGCGCAATCTATTACTTTAATGGGGCGCGGGGGCATTATGATGGCGGGTATACACTAAAGGTTTTAAAATTAATTTTCATAAGCGGTTTTTTTGCAATTCTTTATAGTTCTGTGACATTTTATTTTGATAAGAGAAAGGTTAAGGGGGTGATTAATGAATTTAAACATGAATACAATAATATGGATTGTGATAAAGGAATGTGTGTTACAAGGAGTATGGATGAAAAATCTATTCCTGACACCTTGAAAGAAATTAAAAAAAGAAAAGTTCATGATAGAGAGTTGAGAGAATTAAACATTCAGTCTATAAGTGTTACAGTGACAGGGATAAATATGAGGAGAATGGAATACAGGGTTTTTTGTATTTCCATGTACTCTTCAGAGCGAAGTGAGAATATTTACTTTAATTTTTATACAATAAATAGCGGAGATCTAATGTTGAGGAATATAGAATTCTCAGTTGATATTGTACAGGTTGAAGTGTGAGATTAAGCGGGAGAATGACTGGCGTAATGGGGCAACCAGCTGGCGGAGGAGAACCCGAGTTGATCCGTCTGCCGGACCAACAGGCTGATGAGGAGACGGGGTTATATTACAACCGCCATCGTTATTATGACCCGCAACAGGGGCGATATATTACCCAGGATCCGATTGGGCTGGCGGGTGGGTGGAATGGGTATACAGATCCACTGAATCCTACTAAGTATATAGATCCATTGGGATTAACTAAAACCGCTCAGTCGTATATCGTTAGTAGAGATCTAGCAGCTCTTGGTGATGAGGCTAGATCTCGTTGGAATCCACTTACACATACGTTTACAGTAACGACAGATGGTCAGGGAATATATTGCATACGTATAGTTGGGGGAATGATGAAAATTTAAAAGGGTGGAATTTAGATCAACCATCGATATAAAAACAGCCAGAGAAGCATTGGATAATGATTTGTCCAAGCCAACACTGGCCGAAAATTATTGTGTGGAACAGGCATATAATGAATTAAATAAGAAAGGAAATGAACATATAAATTTATTCATTGCAAGGAATTGTAAGCAAGAAACAAATAAATTATTATTGGAAGCAATGTCTATTTTTACTAATGGCCGTTGGGGAGCGTCACCGTTTCCACCGAAACCAGGTATATATGGGTATTCATATTGATTATGAAAAATATATTTTTGAGTTTGTTAATCGCCGCTGGTGTTAGCATGGTTTCTGTTATTATCTATACGGAATTCATTAGCTTATATGGTAAGGGGTGTTATTTTTTCTATGTTAAATTATTTTTTGCATTGAGTATTATTGGTGGTGGAGGGGGGGGTCTATTGCATTTTATACACAATAAAAAAGGAAGGTTTTATTTGTAGTGTTGCTTACGGAGTCCTCACCTCGTTTATGATATTTTTTTTGATCTGGTTTATTATTGTAAATACTTATGGATCATAGCTTTCAATAATTAAAAGAAATGGATCGAAATATGGTCATGATCGCAGGTAAGTCGTACTGATAAATGCTTAGGACGGCACTGACTGGCGGGCAGAACTGAACCCGTGGGGCAGCAGTATTTAATGATTTTGCCGATTCTTTGGTTTGTCGTTCCTGGCAAAGGTTGCCTTGTGATGGTGGTTAATTAAGTTGATTAACCCTTGTGTCATTCCATTTAAATGAGAATCATTTACTTTTGTTGGCGGAAATGATAATAATTATCAACAGTGCTTTGAGCTATAGCTAATATCCTGTTAGTTATAGCTTTTTACTTACTATTGATAAGGATATTCATGTCTGCTTTACCACAAACTCGTTTACGCGTACTGCCTGCATTAATGCTTTCCAGCCTGCTGTTTTCCAGTTCATTATTTGCTGATACCTCGTTTACCGTTGAAAGAAAACCGGTCGGTAAAGGCGCGTATGAAATGGCCTATAGTGCGGATCAATCGGCCTTGTACGTTGCCACTTCGCAAAGCCGCAAACTGGATAAAGGCGGGGTGGTTTATCGTCTTGACCCGGCAACCCTCGAAGTGACGCAGGCGATTCATAACAACCTGAAGCCGTTTGGTGTGGCGTTTAACAAAACCACCGGCACCTTATTCCTGGGTAACACCACCAGCAGCGCGGTGACCGCCATCAACAGCAAAACAGGGGATGTGATTAATTCATTGGTGGTTGATGAAACCAAACGTAGCGAAACGGTGCGCCCGCTGGCTCCACGGCAGTTAGTGGTCAACGAGGCTACCAACACGCTGTATATGGGCGGGTTGGGGGAGTCCAGCGTACTGTGGGTGATTGATGGCGCAACGCTTGAAATGCGCGATACGATTAAAGATCTCGGCAAAATGGCGACCGGCCTGGCAATTGATGAGCAAGCGGCACGCATTTATATGACCAATGCCGACAATGAATTTATCGTCATCGACAGCAAAACCAACAAGGTTATTTCGCGCACCAGGCTGGATACCGAAGGTGAGCATTTTTATCTGAATATTGCGCTGGATAAGGCAAACAACCGTGCGTTTATCAGCGATTCCAAGACACCGCAGCTACTGGTTGTGGATACCAAAACCAGCAAAGTGCTGAACAAAGTGGATGTGCCGCTGGGTCTGGATGTGTTGTTCAACCCGACGCGCAACGAAGTCTACGTGACGCATCGCAAAGCCGGTAAAGTCAGCGTGATTGATGCGAAAAGCTACAAAGTGCTGGAGACTATTGACACGCCTGCATTGCCAAATAGCCTGGCGTTGTCACCAGATGGGCAGCAGTTGTTTGTTAGCGTGAAGCAGCCGGGCAGCCGCGAAAAAGAGCCGACCAGCCCGGATGATATTTTACGTATTAGTTTTAACTAGGCTGTGATGAAAATGGTGGATGACGCTAATCGCTTATCCACCCTACAAAGCCAAAATCGTAGGTCGGATTAGCGCAGCGACATCCGACATTTTCACGGACTCACTCGCTGTCCGCTTTCTCCGCTTTGCCTGCCATTTGCGCCAGGAAATCGTAGCGTTTTTGCAAATCTGCAGCGGCATCTTTCCAAAGCTGTTCGGCAACTTCTGGCTGCTGCGCGTTCAGGCGGCGGAAGCGCTGTTCTTTCATTAGCGTATCGGCCAGCGCATCAGATGGCGGACGCGAATCCAGCGCCAGCGGCAATTTACCTTCGTCGGCACGACGCGGATCATAGCGATAAAGTGGCCAGAAACCCGTTGCGGTGAGCTGGCGCATTTGATCATGGCTGAGTGCCAAATCGTAGCCGTGTTCTTCGCAAGGGCTGTAGGCGATTATCAGCGACGGGCCGGGATAAGATTCGGCTTCCTGAATCGCTTTCACGGTTTGGTTAAGTTGTGCGCCGAGTGAAATCTGCGCCACATAAACATGCCCGTACATCATCATGCTAACGCCGAGATCTTTACGCGCTTTACGCTTGCCGTGTTCGCCAAACTTAGTGACTGCACCCAGCGGTGTCGCTTTCGATGCCTGGCCGCCAGTGTTGGAGTAGCACTGGGTATCCAGCACCAGAATATTGACGTTTTCGGTCAGGCTTAACACATGATCCAGGCCGCCAAAACCGATGTCATACGCCCAGCCGTCACCACCAATCAGCCAGATAGATTTTTCAACCATGGCGTCAGCGTCGGTGATTAACTGGCGCGCGTCCGGGTCGTCGATATTCGCCAGATGTTTGCGCAGTTCAATAACCTGCTCGCGGCGCACTTCTGGCGTGGCTTCGGTGTGAAGCTGCTCATTAAGTTCAGCGGGCAGTTGGTCGGCAAATTTATCGACCAGACGCATCACGCGGGCGCGGTGCTGGTCAACGGTTAAGCGGAAACCGAGGCCAAATTCGGCGTTATCTTCAAACAGTGAGTTTGCCCACGCCGGGCCGCGTCCGTTGCCGTCGGTGGTGTACGGCGTTGAAGGCAAGTTACCGCCATAAATTGACGAGCAACCGGTGGCGTTGGCAATCAACATGCGGTCGCCATACAGCTGAGTCAGCAATTTAATGTACGGTGTTTCGCCACAGCCGGAACACGCGCCTGAATATTCAAACAGCGGTTGAAGCAGCTGCGAAGTACGGATATCAATGCGCTCGAGGCTGGTGCGCTCCATTTCCGGCAGACTGAGGAAGAAGTCGTAATTCTCTTTTTCTTCTTCAACATGTTCAAGGCGCGACATCATATTGATGGCCTTGATTTCCGGGTTCTGGCGGTCTTTCGCCGGGCAAACTTCGACGCACAAGTTACAGCCGGTGCAATCTTCAGGTGCTACCTGCAATACGTATTTCTGCCCACGCATATCGCGGGATTTCACATCCAGCGATTGCAATCCGGCAGGGGCGTTTTCCATCGCTTCAGGTTGCACCACTTTGGCACGAATGGCTGAATGCGGGCAGGCGGCAACGCAGTGGTTACACTGGGTACAAATATCTGGCTTCCAGATGGGGATTTCTTCGGCGATGTTGCGTTTTTCCCACTGCGTGGTGCCCATCGGCCAGGTGCCGTCTGGCGGCAGCGCGGAAACAGGTAGCGCGTCGCCGAGTCCTGCAAGCATCGCGGCGGTGACGGTTTTGACGAAATCAGGTGCCGCATCGGAAACCACTGGTGGGCGCATTGGGCTGCTTTCGTTCACTTCCTGCAATGTCACTTCAGCCAGCGATTCACGCGCCAGGGCTAATGCCTGCCAGTTACGTTCCACCAGTTCCTGGCCTTTGCTGCTGTAGCTTTTGGCAATGGCACCTTGCAGTTCTGCCAGTGCGCTGTCACCAGGCAGGATATTGGTCAGATGGAAGAATGCCATCTGCATGACGGTGTTGATACGCGCGCCAAGCTGGCATTCACGGGCGATTTTTGCCGCATTGACCACAAAGAAGCGCGCTTTTTTCTGGTTCAGGACAGCCTGCACTTCTTGCGGCAGGCGATGCCACACTTCGTCCGCGCCATACGGCGTGTTGAGCAGGAAAATACCACCCGGTTTCAGGCGCTCGGTCATCTGATATTTGTCGATAAACTGCAACTGGTGGCAGCCAACAAAATCTGCTTTATCAATCAGGTAGGTCGAGTTAATCGGCTGCTCGCTGACGCGCAGGTGAGAAACGGTCAGGCCGCCTGCTTTTTTCGAGTCATAGACGAAATAACCCTGGGTGAAGAACGGCGTCGAGTTACCGATGATTTTGATATTGTTTTTGGTAGCTGACACGCTGCCGTCGCTGCCCAGCCCGTAAAACAGCGCTTCAAGTTTGGCACGGTTCGGCAGGGTGTTTTCCGGCAACGGTAACGACAAATTGGTGACATCGTCGTAAATACCGACCGTAAAGCGTGGGCGCGGTTTGGCTTGGGTCAGTTCGTTAAATACCGCTAGCACGCAATCCGGGCCAAACTCTTTGGACGAAAGGCCGTAACGCCCGCCAATCACGCGAGGTAGCGTTTCACGCTCGCCACGGTTAAAGGCTTCGGCAAGGGAAGTCATCACGTCAAGATACAGCGGTTCGGCCAGTGCGCCGGGTTCTTTGGTGCGGTCGAGCACTGCAATCTGGCGTGCGCTTTCTGGCAATACTTCCAGCAAATGGTCGGCGGAGAAAGGGCGGAACAGGCGAACTTTCAGCACACCCACTTTTTCGCCGCGCGTCAGCAGTTCATCAACCACTTCCTCGCAGGTGCCAATAGCTGAACCCATCAGGATAATGACGCGTTCGGCTTGCGGGTGGCCGTAATATTCAAACGGGCGATACTGGCGACCCGTGGCGGCGGCAAAGCTGTCCATCGCTTGTTCGACGTGTTGGTAAACTGCGTCGTACCACAAATTACTGGCTTCGCGGGACTGGAAATAAGTGTCCGGGTTGGCGGAGGTCCCACGGATAACCGGATGTTCAGGATTGAGCGCACGGGCGCGGTGTTCATCAATCTCTTTTTGCGGCAGCAGTTCCAGGATGGTGCTGTCAGCCAGCGGGACGATTTTGTTGATTTCATGCGAGGTGCGGAAACCATCGAAGAAATGAATAAAAGGCACCCGGCTTTTCAGTGTGGCGATATGCGAAATCAATGCTAAGTCTTGCGCTTCTTGCACGCTGCTGGCACATAACATCGCGCAACCGGTCTGGCGAATCGCCATCACATCCGAGTGATCGCCAAAGATAGACAGCGCATGGGTTGCAATGGTGCGGGCCGCCACATGCAGTACAAACGGCGTTAATTGTCCGGCCAGTTTGTAGAGTGTCGGGATCATCAGCAGTAAACCCTGCGATGAAGTAAATGAGGTGGAAAGGGCACCTGTTTGCAGCGCGCCGTGAACCGCGGCAATCGCTCCCGCTTCGGACTGCATTTCTACCACGCGAGGGATATCTCCCCAGATGTTTTTCCTGCCATCTCCAGACCAGGCATCAGCAAGTTCCGCCATAGTTGAGCTGGGAGTTATCGGGTAGATGGCAATTACTTCACTGGCGCGAAACGCCACAGAAGCGACTGCACCATTGCCGTCAATTGTGATCATGGGACACCCTTACATTGCGCAACAAAATAAACATGAATAGACCCGCATGCCTGCGCGAGTCGAAGAATAATCATTTAATTCTAGCAAACCCCACAGAAGGTGATTTTCGCTTTTGTGTCCTGTGTTGAGCTTTGATTGAGGTCGTGAAAAGGAAAGATGCCGATGTTTTGCGCAATTAAGTGATCCACTTTGCAAAATCACACACTTTTTATGGCTTTGTGGCCTCGACGGAACACAGCGGCAGCCTTATGCTTCTTAGGTTTTGCAACATTCAGGAGAGAAGAGTCATGCGAGCTGCGTTTTTAGCCGGTTGTGCCGCGCTGTTATTATCAACCTCATTGTTGTCGGCATGCAGTAGTGAACCACCTCAACAAGCCACCGCGGCTCACGTACCGCCGGGTATGCGCGCAGCGATGTCCAGCCAGGGGCAAGCAAGTTGTGCAATGATTGGTGGTTCGCTGAGCGTTGCTCGTCAGCTAGATGGAACGGCAATCGGGATGTGCGCAATGCCGAACGGCAAACGCTGTAGTGAAAACGCGCTTGCCGCCGGAACGTGTGGGGCTTATTAGTCGAATCAGTTGACCAGATCGGCCAGTTTATAAACTAAAGTATGCTGGCTGGTTTTGAGCGTGAGCTGTTGTGGCGCTAAAGCGACTTTTGCGCCGCTGGTCAGCATGTCGTTAATCATGTGATCAAGCTCGTTTAGCTGTGGCTCAGCACACATCATCATGGTCATTCCCAGACCTTTCGCTTTCAGCGTATTGTCTTCAAGTGTGGCCTGGCCCATAAAGCGGTTACACATCGCACCCGAGATATGCATCTTTTCACCGAAACTCAGTTCTGGCATGCGTTGCACGCCGGTCAGCGGTTTGCCGTCTACGGTTTGCAGCACATAACGGTGATGTTGCAGATCTTGCGCGGTGACAGAGGATTTGTCGTTCGATTGGGCGCAACCGGCCAGTACCATTGCAGCCAGAGCAATTGAAGCTAATTTTTTCATTTCTTGTCCTTAAGTTATTCTGTTCATCAATGAGTAATGAGGGGGACTATATCAAAATTATATCTGATTATTATAAGGATATTCTTAAAGCCACCCTCATTCCGGCCTCCTCCCTGAGGGAGAAGGGGTAAACGGTTTTATTCCCTCTCCCGGGGGAGAGGGTTAGGGCGAGGGCGTATTAGTTCACCTGATTAACACAAGGCTCGCCGTTTTCTAACTGACGCAGGTTTTCCAGCGTTGTTTCGGAAATACTGGTTAATGCTTCTGCCGTCAGGAATGCCTGGTGGCCGGTAAACAGCACGTTATGGCAGGCTGACAGGCGACGGAACAAATCGTCCTGAATCACATCGTTAGATTTGTCTTCAAAGAACAAATCGCGCTCGTTCTCATACACATCCATCCCTAACGCACCAATTTTCTGATTTTTTAGGGCATCGATAGCCGCCTGCGAATCAATCAAACCACCACGACTGGTGTTGATCACCATTACGCCATTTTTCATCTGTTCAAACGATGCACGGTTTAGTAAATGGTAGTTTTCTGGTGTCATTGGGCAGTGCAGAGAGATAACGTCAGACTGCGCAAACAGGGTTGGCAAATCGACATATTCCACGCCCAACTCAAGAGCTGCCGCACTTGGATACGGATCAAACGCCAGCAGGCGCATACCAAAGCCTTTCAATATTTTCAGCGCGGCAAGGCCAATCTTACCGGTACCAATCACACCCGCCGTTTTGCCGAACATAGTGAAGCCGGTCAGTCCTTCGAGAGAAAAGTTCGCATCACGGGTACGTTGATAAGCGCGGTGGATACGGCGGTTCAGGCACATCATCATACCGACCGCATGTTCAGCGACCGCTTCTGGAGAGTAGGCTGGCACGCGTACCACAGGCAAACCGAGTTCTTTAGCCGCGTCGAGATCGACGTTGTTAAAACCGGCACAACGCAGCGCGATAAATTTCACACCCTGCTTTTTGAGCTCTTCCAGCACCGGGCGGCTGGCATCGTCGTTCACGAAGATACAGACACCGTCACAACCAAGAGCAGTTTTGGCTGTCTTTTCGGTTAGTAAGAAGTCATAAAATTCAAGATCAAAGCCATATTCAGTGTTAACCTGCTCCAGATACTTTTTATCGTACTGTTTTGTGCTATAAACTGCCAGTTTCATGAGACTTATCTCCAGAATGATATTGCTGTAAAATTACCACGCTTAAAATAATCATACAAATTTTAAACTATATTTTTAGGCACGAAATTCTGCTGCTAACTCAGGGTTAGCTACGCTTAAACCAGGCTTGACCTTCACGCCCGGGCTGAATCATGTAAGAATCATCGTATTTACCGAATCGCCGGGTACAAAATTGTCGCTTAATCAGGATCTTAATCGCCCATGAAGGGTAAATATAAAGCCATTATTGCGTTGCTGCTGGTTATCATCTTACTGTTGCTAACGCTCACGATGACTATCGCTAATTGGCTGCCCACGCTTGCCGGAATCTGGCTGCCGCAAGGGACTCGCATCGCCCTGGAGGCCAGCCCAAAATTTAAACGTGGCGCAATTATTGTTCCTGATTTGCGTTACCTTGCCGGGGACTGCGTACTGGCGACAATTAAAGACGCCTCCTTGAGCCATCCGCAGCGCTGGCGCATCCACCTTGATACGCTCAATCTTAATGTCGATTGCCTGAGTAAAATACCACTCGACCAGTCGGGACCGGCAGCACCGCGTTCGCTTGCCGAATGGCAATCATTGCTTCCCGAAAGCCTTATCACTATAGATAAGGTCAACATTACCCCGTTTCAACAGTTCTCTGGCGCCTTACGCCTGACTCTCTCACCGCAGCAGCAATCTATTCATTATGCTGGCGCTTCCTTAAGTGTAGATGCGCAACTGAACGGCCCGCTATTAGAGTTACAAAAGTTAAAGGTTCAGGCGATAGCGGGGATGGAGCCGCTTGAATTGGCTGGCCAAATAACGTTACCACCGCTTACCGACAGCTTGCCGGAAGAAGGTCATCTCGAGACAAAACTGCGTATTCCGCAAGAACCTGAGCTGGTTGATGTCGCGCTGGGCTGGAAGGCCGAAGAAGGGGCTTTAACCGTGACAAAACCAGGTGCGGCTGAACCTTTGGTTACACTGCCCTGGACTGTTAGCGATAAAATTTTTGAAGTAAACGGCGGACAGTGGTTCTGGCCATATACCGGTGTTCCACTGCGCGGAGGCATTGCGCTACGGGTGGATAACTGGAAACAAGGGTTCGAAAACGCCGTCGTCAGTGGCCGGATGAATGTCGTTACCCAGGGGCTGGCGGGTAAAGCCAACGCGGTGCTCAATATTGGCCCAGGTAAACTGAGTCTGGAAGACAGTGCATTGCCGGTGCAGTTAACCGGTGAAGCCAAACAGAATGGAATGGTGTTTTATGCGGTGTTACCGGGGGAAATTAGCGGGGCGATTGCTGACCCTAAACTCCTGTTCCGGCCTGGCGCGCTGTTGCGTTCACGCGGGCGAGTTATCGACTCTATTGATGTCGATGAAATTCGCTGGCCTTTGGCGGGCGTTAGCGTCTCGCAACAAGGTGTTGACGGGCGTTTGCAGGCGATCGTACGTGCGCATGAGAATGAGACGGGTAACTTCGTGCTACATCTTGATGGCAAAGCCGACAACTTTTTACCGGATGCAGGTTTGTGGCGCTGGAAATATTGGGGTAATGGCGAATTCACACCGATGCAGGCGCGCTGGGATGTGCGTGGCTATGGGGAATGGCGCGATAGTGTGATTGAGTTAACGTCGCTATCGACCGGTTTTGACAAACTTGAGTATGGCTCAATGCTTGTTAGCGAGCCGCGCCTGAAACTCGACAAACCGTTGCACTGGCAACGAGATGAAACCGCACCCTCATTTGATGGTGCGTTCACGTTAAATGCCGGGAAAACTACCTTCAGCGGTGGAAGCACGTTGCCGCCGTCGGCATTAACCTTCAGCGTCAGCGGCGTTGACCCATCATCGTTCCAATATAAAGGAGACCTGCATGCCGGAGATATAGGTCCGGTACGGGTCAATGGTCGTTGGGATGGGGAACGCCTGCGCGGAAATGCCTGGTGGCCGCAACAAGTCCTGACCGTATTCCAGCCGCTGATCCCAGATGACTGGAAAATGGTCTTAAAGGACGGCACGTTGTATTCACAGATCGCTTTTTCCGCGGCACCGGGTCAGGGATTTGAAGCAGGTGGGCATGGCGTAGTTAAAAATGGCAGCGTCTGGATGCCGGATAACCAGATTAATGGCATTGATTTTGTGCTGCCATTCCGTTTTGGTGACAGTACCTGGCAGTTGGGAACGGACGGGCCGGTCACTCTGCGCATTGCCGAAATCAAAAACCAGTTCACTACCACCAACATTACTGCGGATCTTGAAGGCTGGTATCCGTGGAGTGACGCACAACCGCTGATACTCAGTAACGTAAATGTTGATATTTTGGGTGGAAAAATGCGTGTGCAGCAGTTGCGTTTACCACAACGGGACGCCGCCTTGCTACGCTTAGAAAATATCTCTTCAAGTGAATTGATTACTGCGGTCAATCCCAAACAATTCACCATGTCTGGCCGGGTAAACGGCGCTCTGCCGCTGTGGCTTAATCATCCGCAATGGATAATTAAAGATGGCTGGCTGATGAACCCAGGGCCGCTGACATTACGACTGGATAAAGACATGGCGGATGCCATTGTTGAGAATAATATTGCCGCAGGTGTTGCTGTTAACTGGTTGCGATATATGGAAATTTCTCATTCCTGGACCCATATTAATTTAGATAACCTTGGGGTATTAACTTTGCAGGCGAATGTGCAAGGCATTAGCCAGGTTGAAGGGAAAAGGAACGCAGTACGGCTGAATTACAGCCATCAGGAAAACCTCTTTACGCTTTGGCGCAGCCTGCGTTTTGGGGATAATTTGCAAACCTGGCTTGAGCAACATACCGCGCTACCGGATGTGCGTTGTCAGACACGCGATAAAGCTTGTGAGGAAACACAATGAAAATCGTCATCGCTTCACTCCTGGCGACAGGGATTGCCACATTAACGGGTTGCACTCCGCGCATAGAAGTGGCGGCGCCCAAAGAACCTATCACCATTAATATGAACGTTAAAATTGAGCATGAAATTCATATTAAAGTGGATAAAGACGTGGAAACGTTGCTTAAAAACCGCAGCGATTTGTTCGGCACGGAGTGAGCGTCATGAAAAATATCGTTAAAGGCGTTTTGTTGGCGAGCATGATGTTTAGCAGCCAGGTGTTGGCGTTAACCTTGTCCGAAGCTCGCCAGCAGGGGCGCGTAGGGGAGACACTCAGCGGCTTTATTGCACCAATCAAACAGGACAAAGAGACGCTGGAGTTAGTGAAAACCATTAACGAAGCGCGTTCAGAAAATTATCAGAAACTGGCGGATAGCAATAATATTTCGGCCAATCAGGTTGCGGAACTGGCCGGGCAAAAGCTGGTGGCGCGGGCACAGCCGGGTGAGTATGTGCGCGGTATTAACGGGCAGTGGATGAAAAAGTAGCGCTCCACTACACTCAATTGGCAGCAATTCTGTATGCGTGAAATAGCCAGGGACGATTCATCCACTCAACTATTCCATACTGCCGGTATCGAATGGGGAACAATTGATGAAAAAGATTATTTTGGCAGTCGCGTTGTCTCTGGTTAGCACGGCGGTGTTTGCTCAATTAACGTCAACCTCTGGCATCAATTCTGGTTCAGGTAGTTCATCCAACACATCCAGCCAGCAAACGTCGACAGTTCAGGGCACCATCGATTTACTGGGGAGTGATACTGTCACCGGTATTGGCACCAGCGATACGGTGGCAGGGCCAGGTAGCAGTGACTCGCAGACTTCCAATCCGGTATCTTCGCCAATGCCCGCCTTTGGGCATACGGGCAATCTCAGACAACCGGGTTCCATCCGTCACTAATACTCTTCAAACTTTAAGCTACATGTGCATTAGCAATACCCGGCGGAGCCTCGCTCCGTTGGGGTGAGGTAGAAGTGATTAAATATAAATGCGTTAACAACCGATTAAACTCATTGATGTACTTTCTTTTTATTCTGTTTACTCCTTTCTCTAATCTTCTTTTAAAGCTGATATCACGTCAGAACAAACTTAGACCATGAAAAGTGTAACTTTGCCTGTCAAACCGCCTGAAAAACCCCATTAATACCCGTCAAAATTTGTGTACGAAGTGATATAAACTGCTGAAAATCTATTTTTAATCCAATTTAACACCTGAATATTGTTTTTTTTCAGCATTAGAATCCGGTCGACGTTCGTTGCATCGTTTTTCATCACAATGACAAACCAGAAACATTCGGAAATTGGAAAAATAAATTATTGAGCACAGAGCAAAAAGAACCTATATTGGCCGCGATTTTTATAGGGTCCTTAGTTTTTCTAATTCATTTAATCAGCTGCGAAATTAATGATTTAGCAGTTGTAGGAGAGATATGATGACGGATAAAGTCCGTATTGACAGTTTAGGTACGAATTCATTAAACGGAAACAATGAAACCTATTTAGCCAGACAGGCTGAATTTGAATCGAATGTTAGGAGTTATCCACGTAAATTGCCTTTTGCAATTGCGAAGGCCAACGGTGTTTGGATCACTGATGTTGAGAATAATCAATATCTTGATTGCCTTGCAGGGGCAGGTACGCTTGCTCTTGGACATAACCACCCTGACGTGCTGCAAAGCATCCAAAATGTCATTACTAGCGGCTTGCCGTTACATACACTGGATCTGACAACGCCGTTGAAAGATCAGTTCTCTGAATATCTTCTCTCTTTATTGCCTGGACAGGGTAAAGAGTATTGCCTGCAATTCACCGGCCCATCCGGTGCGGACGCGGTTGAAGCAGCGCTGAAACTGGCTAAGAAAGTGACCGGTCGTGCAGGCATCATCAGCTTCTCCGGTGGCTATCACGGCATGACCCACGGCGCACTTTCCGTGACAGGTAACCTGTCCCCGAAAGAAGCCGTCGACGGCATGATGCCTGAAGTTCAGTTTATGCCTTATCCGCATCAGTACCGCTGCCCACTGGGTATTGGCGGTGAAGCTGGCGTTAAAGCATTAACCTATTACTTCGAAAACCTGATCAACGACGTTGAGAGTGGCGTGCGCAAACCTGCGGCAGTCATTCTGGAAGCGGTTCAGGGGGAAGGCGGCGTGAACCCGGCTCCTGCTGAGTGGTTGCAGCGCATTCGCAAAGTCACCAAAGAACACGGCATTCTGCTGATCATCGATGAAGTGCAGGCTGGTTTCTGCCGTACCGGCAAACTGTTTGCCTACGAACATGCTGGCATTGAGCCAGACATCATCGTGATGTCTAAAGCAGTCGGTGGTGGTTTGCCATTGGCAGTGCTGGGCATTAAGAAAGAGTTTGACGCATGGTCACCTGGCCACCACACCGGTACTTTCCGTGGTAACCAACTGGCGATGGCTACCGGCCTGACAACGCTTAAGCATCTGACTGAAAACAAGATTGCTGACAAAGTGGCCGCACAGGGCGAGTGGCTGAAAGGCCATCTGGCAAGCATGCAAAAACGTTACCCGGTCATTGGCCAGGTGCGTGGTCTGGGTCTGATGATCGGTATTGAGATCGTTAAACCAAACGAAGCTAAAGACCATATGGGTTGCTACCCGTCTGACCCAGAATTGTCCGCATTGCTGCAGAAAAACTGCTTCAAAGCTGGGTTGATTCTGGAGCGCGGTGGCCGTAACGGTTGCGTGCTGCGTCTGCTGCCATCCCTGCTTATTACTAACGATGAGCTGGCTATTTTCCTCGATAAGTTTGAGCAGGCGCTGTTAGCGTCCGGCATCAAACCTGTCTGAGTGGAGCGAATGACCACGATGTCTGATTTAAACCCGATTCTGGCAGGCTCAGCGCAAAGCACTGAAGCCTACCAGCAGGCGATTGCACAGAGCAGCGCGGCTGTTGTGCAGTGGCTGCAGCAACCTGAGATGTATCAGGGCAAAAGCGTTACTGAACTGCGTGAGCGCATTCAACTGGATTTTAATCCGCAGGGCCTGGGCAACCAGGCTGCGATTGAACGTGCGATCGAGTTCTTTTTAAAAGACAGCCTGTCGGTGCATCACCCACAGTGTGTTGCGCATCTGCACTGCCCAAGTCTGGTTATCAGCCAGGCGGCTGAAGTGCTGATCAACGCCACCAACCAGAGTATGGATTCCTGGGACCAAAGCCCGTCAGCGACCATCATCGAGATGAAGCTGATTGAGTGGCTGCGTGCTCAAGTCGGTTATCAGGCAGGCGACGCGGGTGTGTTCACCAGCGGCGGCACCCAAAGTAACCTGATGGGCCTGATGCTGGCGCGTGATGCGTTCTTTGCTCGCCAGGGTCACTCTATTCAGCAGGATGGCCTGGTCGGTGATCTGAGAAAGATTAAAGTCATGTGTTCTGAAAATGCCCATTTCTCAGTGCAAAAGAACATGGCTTTGATGGGCCTCGGTTACCAGTCGGTGACGCTGGTTAAAACTGACGAATTCGCGCGTATGGATCTCAACGATCTGCGTGAAAAAGTGGCGCAAGCTCAGGCTAACGGTGAGCAGATTCTGGCGATTGTTGCTACTGCAGGCACCACCGATGCAGGCGCAATCGACCCGCTACGTGAGATTGCCGCACTGGCTGCACAGCACCAGATTTGGGTGCACGTTGATGCAGCGTGGGGCGGGGCATTGCTGATGTCCGAGCAGTATCGTGACTATCTGGACGGTATTGAATTAGTGGACTCCATTACCCTGGACTTCCATAAACAATTCTTCCAGACCATCAGTTGCGGTGCGTTCTTGCTCAAAGAAGCCCGTCACTATGAACTGATGCGCTACCAGGCGGCTTATTTGAACTCTGAGTTTGATGAAGCGGCTGGCGTACCAAATCTGGTGTCTAAATCTTTGCAGACCACACGTCGTTTCGATGCACTGAAACTTTGGATGGGCCTGGAAGCGTTGGGTCAGAAGCAATATGCTGCGATCATTGATCATGGCGTTACGCTTGCTCAGCAAGTTGCGCAGTACGTGACTGAACAACCTTCGCTGGAGTTGGTGATGAAACCACAACTGGCGAGCGTCTTGTTCCGTTTCCGTCCTGAACAACTGGCCAACAGCAGCGATGCAGCTATCGCGCTGCTGAACCAGCAGATTGGTGATGCGTTGTTAGAATCTGGTCGCGCCAACGTGGGTGTGACTGAGCATAACGGTGTTACCTGTCTGAAAATGACGTTGCTGAACCCAACTGTTACGCTGGAGGATATTAAACTCCTGCTGGCGTTAGTCGAAAAGACAGCACATCCGTTGCTGGAAAAATAAGTCATTTTGAATGGGCGGCTTAATACCGCCCATTTAATATTTACCCCACCTAATACCAACCTTTCTGTATATATAACTCTTTTTATATTCATTTAAATTATCATTTCTTTTTTCATTAATACTAACATCTTGATTAAATTCAATTATTTTATTAAATAACACTAATTGCAAAAGAAAATCCAGGCAGTTAGTATTACTTAAAATTAATTGAAGGCATGTTAAGCATTGCTCCACTCTTTGAGCCTACGCTTGTCTACGTTTCATGGATGAAAACGTTATGATTATTCTGACGACAATTACGATATATATTTTACGCTTATGCTATCCACAATATGACTGGAATGGTCTGCGAAGCCGTATTTTCTTTTGGTGGATAATGAACTGTCTTTTCGCATTTGCGTTTCTTTATACGCAATGGTTTGGATTAACATTTCTCATCTCCTCTTTCTTATTAATATTTATGTTCTTGTAAGTTTCGTCATATCGTTCAGCGATATTGCTCATATTCAATTGTTTCACGCACCGTAATGAGTGCCTGACGAAGATTAACTTCGCTGACTGAACCCAATGCTAACCGAATGGCATGGGGGACGTTTTGTGAAGTGCTAAAAGGTTCTGCAGTGGAAATTGAAATATTTTTGTCCATCAACCTGCGTACCACGCTTTCTGCGCGTACTTCTTCTGGCAGCGGGAGCCAAATAAAGTAAGATACCGGATGGCTGATATACGGGAGTGGGGCAAGCAATTCACGAGCCAGGCTCTGGCGCTTTTGGGCATCCGCTCGCTTCAGCGATTCCAGCCTGCTGACCGTTCCTTCCTTAATCCAGCCGCAAACAATACTTGTCATCAGCGATGGCGTGTTCCAGGTGGTTGCACGTATTGCGCGCTCCAGGCTGGCACGATAGCGGGAAGGGCAAACAACAACTCCTACACGCAGACCCGTTGCCACATTTTTGGAAAAACCGGTGATATAAATTGTCCGCTCTGGCGCGAAACAGGCCAATGGTCGCGGTGGATGGCTGACCAGATAAGCGTAGGCGGCATCTTCTAGCATCAGAAGATCATACTCTCTGGCAATGGTTGCTAACTGCTGGCGCTGAACATCATTGAGAACCCACCCCAACGGATTATGCAGCGTGGGCATGGTATAAATCGCGCGCACACGTCTGCGTTGACACAATTTCTTTAGCACATTCAGGTCAGGCCCATTTGCAGATACGGGAATCGCTTCCAGCTCAAGGTGAAAGGTTGCCGCCAGCGTTTTAAAACCTGGATATGTCAGCGCATCGACAGCAACAACATCTCCGGGTTTGAAACACCCCATGACGCTGACCGCCAGGCCATGCTGGGCCCCATTAACAATCAGAACATCAGCGGCGTCAGGAGTCATTCCACTCTCTGCAAGATGTGTTGCTATTGCTTCGCGATCGCTGAGTCGGCCCGCATGTGTCTGGTAACGTAGCATAGCTTCGAGATCACCAGAACTCGTGAGCTTGCGCAGCGCATCGCGCAGCAGTTCAGTCTGTTCGGGCAGAGCGGGATAGTTAAAATTGAGATCTAGCATATCCGTGGCGATGGCTTGCTGATCAATGCCATGTCCCGTTGGCAGAGAGATCTCCCTGACAAAAGTCCCACGCCCTGTCTCGCCGCTCACCAGCCCGATGGATTCCAGTTCTGCATAAACCCGTGTCGCCGTAGCGAGTGATATGTGCTTTTCAGCTGATAACGCCCGATGTGTAGGCAGCCGCGTTCCTGCCGGTAATGCGCCGGAACGAATCGCGGCTGCGTATTCATCAACCAATGTTTTATACCGAGCTTTCATTGAATGTATTCATGACAATATTTTGATTGTCATGGATTGTGGCGATTATCATTCACTCTGTCTATGAAACAAGAAGCATTGTTTCTCTATTCTTCTGACAAAATGAGGATAATCGTGGGTCATTCAGCAGTAAGTAAATCGGGGTCAGAATCATTTTCAGGGTGGCTACACGGTCTGATTGGCGTGATTATTTTTAGCGGTTCTCTCCCGGCCACGCGCCTGGCCGTGATGGATATCAATCCTTTTTTCCTGACCTTTCTCAGAGCTTCTATCGCTGGCATGCTGGCGCTAATCTTGATTTTGATCTGCCGGGAAAAGCGTCCTCATTCATCGCAGATTTTCTCGTTAATGGTTGTCGCATTTGGCGTGGTTATCGGCTTTCCACTGCTGACAGCCATGGCGCTTCAGTATGTGACATCCGCTCACTCCATCGTATTTCTCGGGCTTTTGCCGCTGTCTACGGCCATCTTTGGGGTTATTCGTGGTCATGAACGGCCATCACTGGCATTTTGGGTGTTTTCCATATTGGGAAGCCTGATGGTGGTAGGCTTTGCCCTTTATCAGAATTTGTCCGTGTCGATAGCGGGTAATTTATTAATGCTGGCGTCAGTGCTGGTCTGCGGTCTGGGTTATGCAGAAGGGGCGACGCTTTCAAGGGCGCTAGGCGGTTGGCAAGTGATTAGCTGGGCCTTAGTTATCTCGCTTCCCTTCATGTTAGTAGCTTCGTTCATGACGATGCCAGACACGTTCAGCGATATTGGTGTTCAGGCCTGGATGGGGCTCGGTTACGTGTCACTTTTTAGCATGTTGATTGGTTTTATCTTTTGGTACAAAGGACTCGCCATCGGCGGTATTGCGGCAGTCGGACAGCTACAATTGCTACAACCCTTCTTTGGCCTGGCGCTTTCGGCGACACTGCTCCATGAAACAGTGAGTTTGCAAATGGTGGCGGTGACTTTCGGAGTAATTTGTTGCGTCATCGGCTCGCGTAAGTTCGCACGATAATCGGCGCAACTGTGTAAAAGGAATAAAGATGTTTAAGGGGCTTTGTGCTTTCCCGCTTACGCCGCTGATAGCTGGCGAAATAGACGAAAGAACTTTCGTTTCATTGATAACGAACCTGGCTGAAGCCAGGGTGGATTCGATTGGCGCACTGGGTTCTACCGGAAGTTATGCCTATTTGACTCGCGCGCAGCGTTTACGGGGCACGCAACTTGCCGTTACTGCGGCAAATGGTATTCCGGTAATGACCAGTATTGGTGCTGTACGTGTAGAAGAAGTACTGAATCTTGCCGTTGACGCACAACAAGCGGGCGTGAGTGGTGTTCTTCTGGCTCCGTTATCTTATCAGCCACTTGGTGGTGATGAAGTTTACGAACTGTATAGCCGCGTAGTCCGCGAATTGTCGGTTCCACTGTGTGTGTATGACAATCCGGCGACGACCGGTTTTTCGTTTAGTGATGAACTACTTTCAGCTATTGCGGGCCTGCCAGGGGTAAACTCGGTGAAACTCGGCAGTTTGCCGGCTGAACGTGAAGAAGCCCGCGTGCGAATCGCGGCACTGCGCAGCAAAATTCCTGCCCACGTGACGATTGGGATTAGCGGGGATGCTCAGTCTGCTCGTGGTTTGCTTGCGGGATGTGACGTCTGGTATTCCGTTCTGGCGGGTTTATTTCCACAGTATTCGCGCATACTTACCCGAGCCGCTCAAGCCGGGGATGAGGAAAAAGTGAATCAGCTTGATGGTGCACTTGAAGCGTTATGGGTATTTTATCGACGTTATGGAAGCCTGCGGGTTATTGCTACGGTTGCCGAACTACTGGGCAGAGTTCAAACGCCATGTCTGCCTTTCCCGTTACGAACAATACAGGGTGGAGAACGGGAACTGTTGCAGCAGAAATTGAATCTGTTGAATTTGTATTAATAAAAACGGCAAACATAATGTTTGCCGTTTTTTCACGTAGGGTGGGTAAGCGTTAGCGCCACCCACCATTTGCATCAAAAACTATGCAGTTACGATGCTATCAATTGCCGCTTTTGCGTCAGATTGCGCTTTGCTCGCCACTTCCGGACCGTAAGCAATCCCTTCAGCGAACACATAGTTCACATCGGTAATCCCGATGAAGCCGAGGAAGATGTTCAGATACGGTACCAGCAGATCGGTTGGGGTATCTTTATGAATACCGCCACGGCTGGTCAGGATCACAGCACGCTTACCGGTAACCAAGCCTTCTGGGCCTTTTTCGGTGTAACGGAAAGTCACGCCAGCACGCGCCACCAGGTCGAAATAGTTCTTCAACTGTGTTGGAATGTTGAAGTTGTACATTGGCGCGTTGATAACAATCACATCGTGAGCTTTCAGCTCAGCAATCAGTTCGTCAGACAGCGCCAGCGCTTCTTGCTGACGTGGAGACAGTGGGGCGTCGCTTGGACGCAGTGCGCCAACCAGCTCGCCATCCAGTACAGGGATTGGGTTTGCAGCCAAATCACGCACGGTGATCTCATCTGCGCTATGCTCTTCACGCCATTGTTCAACAAAATAGTCGGACAGTTGATTTGACTGAGAGTAACCTGCCAGGATACTGGACTTCAGGACTAATACTTTGCTCATGGGTGATTCCTTTATTGTGTTCATTCGGACAGATTGCCCGTTCGCTGAGGGTTACTTTATTCACAATCCGATTGCAGTGATAGCGCAATATATCGAACTCTATGTTCGATTTTATTGAACAAGGCGTCAAAAGGCGTGATGTGCTAATCTAGCGCCAATTAACGATAAAGACTTACCAGGCAGTGCGCTGCCCAGATGACTACGCAATGGAAAACATAAAACCCTCACTGTCCTCATTATTCTCTCGCCTCGACGGCTTAATGCTACGCGACAGACAACGCTTCTCCCGCCGTATACATGGCGCGAAGAAGGTGAAAAATCCTGAATCGCAGCAGGCGGTGTTAGAGGCTCTGGCCCAGGAAATCGAAGCGGCAGCCGGTAAGGTTCTGCTGCGCGCAGCCTCGCGACCGAAAATCACCTACCCAGAAAACCTGCCTGTCAGCCAAAAGAAACAGGACATTTACGATGCCATTCGTGACCATCAGGTGGTTATCGTGGCGGGTGAAACTGGCTCAGGTAAAACCACGCAGTTGCCAAAAATCTGCATGGAACTGGGGCGCGGGTTAACAGGGCTGATTGGTCACACGCAGCCGCGCCGTCTGGCGGCACGAACCGTTGCCAACCGTATTGCCGAAGAACTGCAAACCGAGCCCGGTGGTTGTGTAGGCTATAAGGTGCGTTTCACCGATCACGTCAGTGAAAACACCATGGTCAAACTGATGACCGACGGCATCTTGCTGGCGGAAATTCAGCAAGACCGACTGCTGATGCAGTACGACACCATCATCATTGATGAAGCGCACGAACGCAGTCTGAACATTGATTTCCTGCTGGGTTATTTGCGTGAACTACTGCCGCGTCGCCCCGATCTGAAAATCATTATTACCTCGGCGACCATCGATCCTGAACGCTTCTCGCGCCATTTCAATAATGCGCCAATCATCGAAGTGTCTGGCCGCACCTATCCGGTTGAAGTGCGCTATCGCCCGATTGTTGAAGAAGCTGACGATACCGATCGTGACCAGCTACAAGCCATTTTTGACGCGGTGGACGAACTCGGTCATGAAAGTGCCGGCGATATACTGATCTTCATGAGTGGTGAGCGCGAAATTCGTGACACCGCTGATGCATTAAACAAGCTGAACTTACCGCATACCGAAGTGCTGCCGCTGTATGCACGCCTGTCGAACAGCGAACAAAACCGTGTGTTCCAGTCGCACGTCGGGCGGCGCATTGTGCTGGCGACCAACGTGGCTGAAACCTCGCTGACCGTGCCGGGAATCAAATACGTTATCGACCCCGGTACCGCGCGAATCAGCCGCTACAGCTACCGCACCAAAGTGCAGCGTTTGCCGATTGAGCCGGTTTCGCAGGCGTCGGCCAACCAGCGTAAAGGGCGTTGCGGGCGTGTATCCGATGGGATTTGTATTCGCCTCTATTCTGAGGATGACTTCCTGTCGCGTCCGGAATTTACCGACCCCGAAATTCTGCGCACCAACCTGGCATCCGTTATCTTGCAGATGACGGCACTCGGGCTGGGCGATATTGCCGCATTCCCGTTCGTTGAAGCACCGGATAAACGCAATATTCAGGATGGCGTGCGCCTGCTTGAAGAGCTGGGCGCGATTACCAGCGACGAAGAACATAGCGTCTATAAATTAACGCCTTCGGGCCGCCAGCTTGCTCAGCTCCCTGTTGACCCACGCCTGGCGCGTATGGTGCTTGAAGCGCAGAAATTTGGCTGCGTTCGTGAAGTGATGATTATCACCGCCGGGCTGTCCATTCAGGACCCGCGTGAACGCCCGATGGACAAACAGCAAGCGTCCGATGAAAAACATCGTCGCTTCCATGACAAAGAGTCTGACTTCCTCGCGTATGTCAATTTGTGGAACTACCTTGGCGAGCAGCAAAAAGAGCTATCGTCGAACCAGTTCCGCCGCCAGTGCAAACTTGACTACCTCAACTATTTGCGTGTGCGTGAATGGCAAGACATCTACACCCAATTACGTCAGGTTGTGAAAGAACTCGGTTTGCCGATTAACAGCGAACCGGCTGATTTCCGTTCGGTTCACTGCGCCTTACTGACCGGCTTGCTTTCCCATATCGGCCAGAAAGATGCTGATAAACAGGAATACACCGGCGCGCGCAACGCCCGTTTCTCTATCTTCCCAGGCTCCGGTTTATTTAAGAAACCACCAAAATGGACGATGGTCGCCGAACTGGTGGAAACCAGCCGCCTGTGGGGGCGCATTGCCGCCCGTATCGACCCGGAATGGGTGGAGCCGCTGGCGCAGCATCTGCTCAAACGCTCTTACAGCGAACCACACTGGGAGAAATCCCAGGGCGCGGTAATGGCGACAGAAAAAGTCACGCTGTACGGCTTGCCGATTGTTGCTGCGCGCGGCGTCAATTACAGCCAGATTGACCCAGCGTTATGCCGCGAGTTGTTTATTCGCCATGCGCTGGTGGAGGGCGACTGGCAAACTCGCCATGCCTTCTTCCGCGACAACCTCAAATTGCGCAATGAAATTGAAGAGCTGGAACATAAATCCCGCCGCCGCGACATTCTGGTAGACGACGACACACTGTTCGAGTTTTACGACCAACGGATTGCCCATGATGTGATCTCTGCGCGTCACTTTGATAACTGGTGGAAACAGGCCAGCAAAGAGACGCCGGATCTACTCAATTTCGAAAAGAGCATGTTGATCAAAGAGGGCGCGGAACAAGTCAGCAAGCTCGACTATCCGAACTTCTGGCATCAGGGCAATCTCAAGCTACGCCTGACTTACCAGTTTGAACCAGGTGCTGACGCCGATGGTGTAACGGTGCATATCCCGCTGCCGTTGTTAAACCAGGTGGAAGAGGCCGGGTTTGAATGGCAAATTCCTGGTGTGCGCCGTGAACTGGTGATTGCGCTGATTAAGTCGCTGCCAAAACCAGTACGTCGCAACTTTGTGCCTGCGCCTAACTATGCCGAAGCATTTTTAGGCCGTGCCACGCCGCTGGAATTGCCGCTGCTTGAAAGCTTAGAGCGCGAATTCCGCCGCATGTCGGGCATCACCATCGACCGCGAAGACTGGCATTGGGATCAGGTGCCCGATCACCTGAAGATGACTTTCCGTATCGTCGATGAAAACAACAAGAAACTCAAAGAGGGTAAAGACCTCACCGAGTTGAAGGGCGGGTTGAAGGATAAAGTCCAGCAAACGCTCTCTGCGGTTGCCGATGACGGCATCGAGCAGAGCGGGTTGCACATCTGGAGCTTCGGTTCATTGCCGGAAAGCTACGAGCAAAAACGCGGTAACTACCGCATGAAGGCGTTCCCGGCGCTGGTGGATGAAAAAGACAGTGTGGCGATCAAACTGTTTGATAACCCGCTCGAACAGCGGCAGGCGATGTGGCGGGGTTTGCGCCGTTTACTGCTGCTGAACATCCCATCGCCGATTAAATACCTGCATGAAAAATTGCCGAACAAAGCCAAGCTCGGCCTGTACTTTAACCCGTACGGCAAAGTGATGGATTTGATTGACGACTGCATCTCTTGTGGCGTGGATAAGTTGATTGCGCAGGCTGGCGGGCCAGTGTGGAGCGAAGAGGGTTTTGCCACGCTGCATGAGAAAGTGCGTGCAGAACTCAACGAAACCGTGGTGGAAATTGCCAAACAGGTCGAACAAATTCTCACGGCTGTTTTCAACATCAATAAACGGCTGAAAGGGCGCGTGGACATGACCATGGCGCTCGGTTTGTCAGATGTGAAAGCGCAAATGAACGGCCTGGTGTATCGCGGTTTTGTCACCGGAAACGGCTACAAACGTTTAGGCGATACGCTGCGTTATCTGAATGCCATCGAGAAACGCCTCGAGAAAATGGCGGTTGACCCACATCGCGACCGGGTGCAAATGCTGAAAGTTGAGCATGTGCAGCAAACCTGGCAGCAGTGGCTAAACAAACTGCCACCGACTCGTCGGGTTGACGATGACGTGCTGGAAATCCGCTGGATGATTGAAGAGCTGCGCGTCAGCTTCTTTGCGCAGCAATTAGGTACGCCGTACCCGATTTCCGATAAGCGTATTTTGCAGGCGATGGAAGCGATTACTGTTTAAAACAACCCTCATCCTAACCTTCTCCCTGAGGGAGAAGGGACTGTCTGGTGTTCTCGCTGTCCTGAGGGCTGTCTCTTAGTCACATCTGCGTGAGTCGGGAGACAGTTCCGTTCACCGTTTTCGGGGATTAAAGAGATAACTGAACGCACGGGTGAACGGAAAATCAGCGAGGCTTACAGATCTCACCCTGACAAAATTGCCAGAGTGAGTTGTGTATAAGAGACAGCTCCTGAAGGAGAGGGCCGGGGTGAGGGCATCCCTATAGCCAATAATGCAATAATCCCCTTCCGGAACCATACTCCATGAGTGGTCAAATTCTGACCGCTCCACTGGGGTGCTTTCATGAAACGATTAGCCGATAAAGTTGCCATTGTTACCGGAGCCAGTTCTGGCATCGGATATGTCACCGCCAAACTGTTCGCCGCTGAAGGCGCAAAAGTGGTCGTCGGTGCCAGGCGTGAAGCCGAACTTGCTCAACTGGTTGATGAAATCAAAGCTGCGGGAGGCGAGGCCGTCGCCGTAACGGGCGATGTGCGCGAAGAAGCCTACGCTAAAGCGCTGGTGGAAAAAGCGGTGCAAACCTGGGGCCGCCTGGATATCGCCTTCAACAATGCGGGGACGTTAGGTGAAAATGGCCCGAGTACTGAAGTCTCAGCGGAAGGGTTTGCCAATGCGGTTGCCATCAATCTGACCGGATCTTTCCTCGGAGCTAAACATCAAATTGCCGAAATGCTCAAACACGGCGGTGGTTCAGTCATCTTCACCTCAACTTTTGTAGGCTACAGTTTTGCATTCCCACAAGTCGCCTCGTACGCGGCAAGCAAAGCCGGTTTGATTGGTTTGACTCAGGCATTAGCATCGGAATTTGGCCCGCAGAATATTCGCGTCAATTCTGTTTTGCCGGGCGCGGTGGATACCGATATGTATCGCGATATGAATGATACGGCGGAATCGCAGGCATTTATTACCGGGTTACATGCACTCAAACGGGTAGGGAAACCGGAAGAAATAGCGCGAGCGGTATTATGGCTGGCGTCTGATGAATCGTCGTTTGTCACGGGCACCGCGTCTTTAGTAGACGGAGGGGCATCAATTAACGGAGTTTAAGTTTAGTGATACCCCCGAACCACAACATTGTGTCTGTCGTTCGGGGGTATTTTTTTGCTGCCTTTAAAAACAACCGGGCAAAATAATCCTTATCCTGCACAAGCATTGGTAGCCTGTTTTAAATTCCCTCATGCTAGCTTAAAACCCTCTTTTTCGGTTGGTGTTTATAGGTATTTAAGCGATGGCGAATTATTTTTTCTCCTGCCCAAAAATTTATTTTGGTGAAGAGGCGATAAGCTCATTAAGTGCGTTAAATAATAAACGCGTCGCCATCGTTACCGATGAGTTTATGGTGTCATCCGGTAAGACTCGTTATCTGATTGATGTGATGCCACATGCGGCAATATCCATATTCAGTGAAGTAAAACCTGATCCTAATATCGACATTTTAAAAGCAGGTGCGGAAAAATTTAAAGCATTCAAACCGGATGCCATTATTGCATTGGGCGGCGGTTCGGCACTGGATGCGGCGAAAGGCATTAAAGTCACACTTGAAGAACACTATCGCTCACAGGCAATCGAGCTGATTGCGATTCCCACCACCAGTGGTTCGGGTTCTGAAGTCACCTCTTACGCGATTATTTCTGACCCGAAAAATGGCCGTAAATATCCCTTAGTGGCGCAAGAATTGGTTCCCGACATGGCCATTCTTGACCCTAATCTGGTGCTAAGCGTACCGCGACATATTACCGTTGACACAGGAATGGATGTGCTGACGCATGCGATTGAAGCACTCGTCTCAACGGGTGCTAACGATTTCAGTGACGCACTGGCGGAAAAGGCGATTGCGCTGGTCTGGCAATATTTACCGCAAGTTTGTAACGATGAGAGCAACCTACAGTTCAGATCGCATATCCATAACGCTTCCTGCATGGCAGGCATGGCATTTAATTCTTCCGGTCTGGGCCTGGTTCACGGTATGGCGCACGCCATTGGCGGCATGCTGCATATTCCCCACGGCAAAATTAACGCCATGTTGTTACCCCTGATCATTGAATTTAATGCCGCTCCTGCGGCACCGCTTACGCTCGAACGCTATATCAAATGTGCTCGAATTATGGGCATCGAGCATGAAAACTCACAGATTGCTATTTCCCATCTGGTCAAAAAAATCCGCCTTATTAATCGCCAGTTCGGTATTCCGGCCACATTAAAAGAATTGGGGACCGATAAGCCGTTATTTGAATTGTTACGCCAGCCATTAATTGATGCGGCACTGGCCGATGGTTGCACTATAACCAATCCACGCCAGCCCAATGTTCAGGATATTGACCGCTTACTTTCACTTATTTATCAGGCCGCTTAGCTATGAATGATATCCAGCAACAAGCCGAATGGATCACCCGGCAAATTATGCAGGAATTAGCTGCCGGTAAAAATCATGCGCCGTTGATGATTCCGGTCGGGGTTTCTAACCGCCATATTCACCTGTGCCGCGAAGATATGGACGTGCTGTTCGGTTACGGTTCCACCTTGACGCGCATGAAAGCGGTTAAGCAACCGGGGCAATTTGCCGCTGAAGAGACAGTGACATTGCGCACTCAAAAAGGCGATATCCCCAACGTCAGAGTTTTGGGGCCACTGCGCAACACCACGCAAATAGAGATCTCGGTAGCAGACAGTTTCGTGCTGGGCGTGAAAGCGCCGGTGCGTATGTCCGGCGATCTGCATGATTCGCCGGGCATCGAAATCATCGGCCCGAAAGGGCACGTCGCGAAACCACACGGCACGATTGTCGCCTGGCGTCATATTCATATTTCCCCGCAGGAAGCCCAGTTGCATGGCTTGCGCGATGGGATGGAAATCGACGTGCAGGCCGAGGGTTTGCGAGCCGGTGTTTTAGGGCATGTCGTGGTGCGCGTCAGTGCTGATGCGGTGTTGGAACTGCATATCGATGTGGAAGAAGCCAATGGTTTTGGGCTACGCAACGGCGACCTGGTTTATCGAATCAACCCAACTGTTTAATGTGAGGGCGCTATGGATCACCAGGCTTTATCCCAACGGTTGGACACACTGATTGCAGCGCTGCTGGAACAAAAACGTCGTGAGCTAAACGCCGGGCGTAAAAAAGTTCGCGTGGTGGTAACGGGGGACAATTTCAGTAGCTTGCCTGCGGCATTGCTCAGCCTTGCGGCGCTGGATCGCGCGGGATATCAATTGCTGGTGACATTCTCCCATAGCGCCAGCGTATCCGGACTGAAAGCCGCTTTCATCAGCGAGGTCGACTCGACTTGTGTTGGGGCATTGTATGGCGAACAAGAACCCGCCGCTGGTGACGATGATTACAGCAGCCTGTTTTTACCGGCACTTTCTACCAATAGCCTGAGCAAGATTGCGCTGGGAATCAGAGACAACATCGCCAGTTCATGGGTGTTTCATGCACTCAATCGGCGCATAAAAGTGATCGCCACCTTAAATCATGAATGCCTGAATCACGAGGCCACGGGGCTTCCGCTTTCGCTGCTTTCACGCCTGGCAGAGTACGTCACCACGCTTGAGCAATATGGCATTGTCATTGCGGGCAAAAAAATACCGACGGCAGGCCAAACTCTACTCACGTTGAGCGACATCCGCACATTTTCAGGGGATGCGGGTTTGCGTGTTGCACGCCACACCCTGATTACCCCTGCCGCGCGGGATGAAATTCGCCGTCAGAACATCACGATTATTCAGGAGCCTTAGGAGGAAATATGTACCTGGCAAAAGTCACGTGTGCGCTAGTTTCTACCACCAAACATGCCTCATTAAACGGCTGCAAATTGCTGGTTGTTGCCCGGCTCGATGAACACTACCAACCGACCGGCAGCGCCCAGGTGGCGGTGGATTGCGTGGGGGCAGGGAACGGTGAAATCGTCATTATTACCACCGGCAGCTCTGCGCGTATGAGCAACAGCAAAGAACATTCGGTGATTGATGCGGCGGTGGTTGGCATCGTCGATGCGCTGGAATCTAACGTTTAACGAGGTGCGGATATGTCACAGCCATCAGCCATAGCGTCATCAACCATGGATGGTTGGATAGCCTCAGCGATTACGCGCCAGTTACCTGAACGGCGGCTCTCTCTGAGCCTGGAAGATGCCGCAGCACTTGGGCGTTATGCCTGTCTTGAAGCGCAAGTTTTCGACCTGCCAATCGTCTTCAGCCTGGTAGATGCCAGCGGTCAGCAACGCTACTTTTTCAGCCAGGATAACGCGCTGTTGGTAAGCCAGCGCCTTGCTTTTCAGAAAGCCTGGACGGCCATCGCACTCAAAATGGCGACTCACGAATTAGCGCCTCTGGTGCAGCCCGGCGCCAGCCTGTATGGCCTCCAGCACGAAAAAGACATCTGCTGTTTTGGTGGCGGTGTGCCGTGCTGGGCAAATGGCGCGTTAGTGGGTGCTATCGGCATTAGCGGCGGTAGTGTTGAACAAGATATGGCTATTGCCAGCAACACGTTGCGCCGTTTTAGCCGCGAACATTTCGTATTAACGAGCAGCAAATAAAACATGTTGTCGGATGACGCTTCGCTTATCCGACCTACGGTAGGGGGATAAGCGAAGCGTCATCCACCATTTTCTTTGGGATTACCACTATGTCCAACGCTTCACTGGTTTTAGTTATTAATTGCGGGTCGTCCTCGCTGAAATTTTCGCTGATCCCTTTTAACGATGGTGCTCCCGTGCTTTCCGGGCTTGCTGAAAAGCTCGGGCTTGAAGAAGCCTGCATCACGTTTAAAGACCTAGCGGGGAATAAATCAAGCCAGCCACTGCCGGAAGCCAGCCATCTCAGCGCATTGACAGCCTTGTTTGCTGAACTGAAGCAGCGCCAATTGCTGCCTGCGGTGAAGGCGATAGGGCATCGGGTCGCCCACGGCGGCAATGAATTTAAACAGTCTGTGGCGATCAATAGCGAAGTCATTGAAAAGATCCGCACACTGTCCGCGTTAGCGCCGTTACATAATCCGGCCAATCTGATTGGCATTGAAGCGACGATGGCCTTGCTGCCAGCGGTGACACAAGTTGCGGTATTCGATACCGCTTTTCACCAGACGTTAGCGCCGGAAGCCTACACCTACGCCATTCCGCTGGAATATCAGGAGCGTTATCAAGTGCGGCGCTACGGTTTCCATGGCACATCACATCGTTACATTGCCGCCGAAGCTATCAACGCATTTGGTCTTGATCCTGCCAATCACGGCATTCTGATTGCTCATTTGGGTAACGGTTCGTCAGTTTGCGCAGTGAAAAATGGCAAAAGCGTGGACACCTCAATGGGGATGACGCCGCTGGAAGGGTTGGTGATGGGCACGCGTTGTGGCGATCTGGATTTTGGCGCCGCGGTGTATATCGCCTCCTGTACCGGGCAATCCATTGAATCGCTATACAAAATGGTGAATAACGAGTCCGGGCTGTATGGGGTGTCCGGGCTTTCCAGTGACTGCCGTACTTTGCAGGAAGCTCGACGTGAGGGCCACGCTCGCGCCACGCTGGCGATTGATGTGATGGTGCACCGCCTGGCTCGTCATTTAGGCGCGCATCTCACTTCGCTTCACCGTTTTGATGCATTAATTTTCACTGGTGGCATTGGGGAAAACTCGGCGTTAGTCAGGGAATTGACGGTTAAACGACTCGGCGTGCTCGGTTTACAGCTCGATGAAAAGAAAAACCAACAAATGTGTGGTGGCTTGAGTGGGGTTATTTCAACAGCCAATAGCGCGTGGGTGGCGGTATTACCCACGAATGAAGAAAAAATGATCGCGATGGATGCAGTCGCTATTTCTTCATTGTGATAACAAAACAGGATTTTATTGTCTGGAAGCGTTCCTGAAAACAAAATAATCAAGCTAACGGGCAAAACATTTTGTCCTGACATCTCTAGTATCGTAATACGAAAATATATTACGCGTAGAAGAAAAACCTTATTGGTTATTCCTCTGCGTGTATTCAATTACCAATGAAATACATGAGGTCATTATGCAACAAGAAGCGCTGGGTATGGTTGAAACAAAAGGTTTGGTTTCTGCAATTGAAGCGGCAGACACCATGGTTAAATCGGCGAACGTCACTTTAGTCGGTTACGAAAAAATTGGTTCTGGCTTGGTGACCGTGATTGTGCGTGGTGACGTGGGTGCAGTGAAAGCCGCGACTGACGCGGGTTCTGCTGCAGCCATTAAAGTGGGTGAGCTGGTTTCTGTCCACGTTATTCCTCGTCCTCATATGGAAGTAGAAAAAATTCTACCTAAAGCCGTCGGTTAATAATGCCAGAGGATACTGACCATGAGAGATAATCTTGTTGAGCAGATTATATCTGAAGTAATGAATAAACAGACTGATGTCAGTGCAACGGGTAAAAATACCGCCAATATTCCCGCATGTGGTTTAACAGAATTTGTTGGCACTGCAATGGGGCACACAATTGGTTTGGTGATTGCCAATGTCGATAATCAATTACATGAAGTGATGAAAATCGACAAGAAATATCGCTCCATCGGTATTCTTGGCGCGCGTACTGGGGCAGGGCCACATATATTTGCGGCTGATGAAGCCATTAAAGCGACCAACAGCGAAATATTATCCATTGAGCTGGCTCGCGATACAGAAGGCGGTGGTGGACACGGTTGCCTGATTATTTTCGGTGCAACCGATGTTTCTGACGTGCGTCGTGCCATTGAAGTGGCGCTGGCAGAAATCGACCGCACCATGGGCGATGTTTACGGTTCTCCCGCAGGCCATCTGGAATTTCAATACACCGCACGCGCCAGCCACGCGTTGAACAAAGCATTTGGTGCACCGGTGGGCAAATCCTTCGGCATGACCTGTGCTTGCCCGGCGGCAATCGGCGTATTGATAGCTGACGCCGCAGCAAAATCAGCCATTATCGAGCCGATTGGTTACGCCAGCCCGGCAAACGGCACCAGCTTTAGCAACGAAGTGATCTTCACCTTTGCCGGTGATTCCGGAGCGGTTCGTCAGGCAGTGATTGCGGCACGAGAAGTCGGGTTGCAACTGCTCGCCACCCTGGACCCCGCACCGATTCAGTCTGCTACCAAACCTTATATCTAGGCCGCGGGCGCAAAATGCTTGTGAAGCGATGTGCAGCAAGGAAATTAACAGCATGAATGATAATGACATTGCTCAGGCGGTTTCGAACGTGCTGAGTAAGTACACCAAAACCACGCCGGATGTCGCTCCACAGGCCAAACCTGCTGCCACAACCGGGCAGGAAAGCGACCCACTGGATGCGATTATCGCTAAAGCGTTGGCACAGCAACCTGCAATTTCTGTGGTTCGCGAGCCAATGACCGCGGGCAGCGGCGCTTTCGCCACAATGGATGAAGCCATTGCGGCGGCAGTGGTTGCCCAAGTTCAGTATCGCCACTGCTCGATGCACGACCGCGCCACCTTTATTCAGGGCATCCGCGAGGTTTTCCTGCAAGATGATATCTTGCGTGCCATCTCGCGTATGGCGGTGGAAGATACGGGGATGGGGAACATAGAAGATAAGTTCACCAAAAACCGCCTTGCGGCGCTGAAAACACCGGGGCTGGAAGACCTCACCACGGGGGCGTTAAGCGGTGATAACGGCCTGACGCTGACCGAATACTCAGCGTATGGCGTGATTGGTTCGATTACGCCCACCACCAACCCCACCGAAACCATCATCAATAACAGCATCGGGATGCTGGCGGCGGGAAATACCGTGGTATTCAGCCCACATCCGCGTTCGCGCAACGTTTCATTGTATGTGGTTGAATTAATTAACCACAAACTGGCAGATCTGGGCGCACCCGCCAATATGGTCGTCACCGTGACGCAACCTTCCATTGATAACACCAACGCGTTAATCAACGACTCGCGCATCAATATGCTGGTGGCGACAGGCGGCCCGGCGATTGTGAAAACCGTGATGTCATCGGGGAAAAAAGCCATCGGTGCTGGCGCAGGTAACCCGCCCGTGGTGGTAGATGAAACGGCAGATCTTGAAAAAGCGGCCCGCGACATCGTGAAAGGATGCAGTTTCGATAACAACTTGCCGTGCATTGCGGAAAAAGAAGTGATTGTGGTGAACCAGGTGGCGGATTACTTGATTCATTGCATGAAAAAAAGCGGAGCGTATTTGCTGTGTGACCCGAAACTGATTCAGCAACTGCAAACCCTGGTGTTAAACGAAAAAGGTACGGGCCCGAATACTGCTTTTGTCGGCAAAGATGCACGCTACATTCTGCAACAACTGGGTGTGAATGCGCCGAGTGACACAAAAGTTATCTTAATTGAAACTGAGAAACATCATCCATTTGTGGTGCATGAACTGATGATGCCGGTGCTGCCGGTGGTGCGGGTCGACAACGTCGATGAAGCGATTGAATTAGCAGTACAAGTCGAACATGGCAACCGCCACACCGCCATCATGCACTCTACCAATGTCGACAAACTCACCAAAATGGCACGTCAGATCCAGACCACTATTTTTGTCAAAAATGGGCCGTCATATGCGGGCCTGGGCGTCGGTGGAGAAGGGTACACCACCTTTACCATTGCCGGGCCGACCGGTGAAGGTTTGACGTCGGCGCGGGCTTTCGCCAGAAATCGCCGTTGTGTGATGGTTGAAGCGCTGAACGTGCGCTGAGGTGCCAGAAGATGAAAAAACGCATCATTAATGCACCCACACCTGAAACCCTGGCGATGCTGAAACGGCGGATGCCCAGTGAGTTCCGCTCACGTCTGGACTCGATTCGCATTGATGCGATTGGCCTGGCGATGTTGCCAATACCCGATCTCTATTTCTTTGCCGATGTCGCCAGTAAAAGTGCGCATGTTGTGGTTTCGGAAATTCATGGCAGTTGCCCACAACACGTTACCACCCTTGCCATATTTGGCGAAGTGTCAGCCGTTAATGAAGCCATGCGATTAATAACAGACGACGTTAATACATTCTGAGCATTTGCGATGGAAAGAATATGACTTCTCGCAGGTGATTTCTCTGAAGCCTATTAGATTAAATAACTCATTCCGGGAGTATTTATGTTAGAGAAAGGTTTTACTCATCCAACCGACCGTGTTGTCAGACTCAAAAATATGATCCTACAGGCTAAGCCTTATGTGGAATCTGAGCGTGCAGTGCTGGCAACCGAAGCTTATAAAGAAAGTGAGCAACTGCCTGCTATTATGCGTCGGGCAAAAGTGGTTGAGAAAATATTTAATGAATTACCGGTAACGATACGTCCAGACGAATTAATTGTTGGCGCAGTGACTATTAACCCGCGCTCTACAGAGATCTGCCCGGAATTTTCTTACGACTGGGTAGAAAAAGAATTCGACACCATGGAACATCGTGTTGCCGATCCTTTCATTATTCCGAAAAAAACCGCCCAAGACCTGCATGAAGCTTTTAAATATTGGCCGGGTAAAACCACCAGCTCGCTGGCGGCATCGTATATGTCAGAAAGTACCAAAGAAAGTATGGCGGGCGGCGTGTTCACCGTAGGGAACTACTTCTACGGCGGCGTAGGTCACGTGAGTGTGGATTACGGCAAAGTGCTGAAAATCGGTTTTCGCGGCATCATCAATGAAGTGACGCGTGCGCTGGAAGCGCTCGACCGCAGCGAACCGGGGTACATCAAGAAAGAACAGTTCTATCGCGCGGTAATCATCAGCTATAACGCCGCGATTAACTTTGCTCATCGTTATGCGCAGGAAGCGACTCGCCTTGCTCAGCAGGAAAGCAACCCGACGCGTAAACACGAACTTGAGCAAATTGCCCAGAACTGTATGCGGGTACCTGAATTCGGCGCGACCACCTTCTGGGAAGCGTGCCAGACTTTCTGGTTCATCCAGAGCATGTTGCAGATTGAATCCAGCGGCCACTCTATTTCCCCAGGGCGTTTCGACCAGTACATGTACCCGTATCTGGTGGCAGACCAAGCTATCTCCAAAGAGTTTGCTCAGGAACTGGTGGACTGCTGCTGGATCAAACTTAACGACATCAACAAAACGCGTGATGAAGTCTCCGCGCAGGCCTTTGCCGGTTATGCGGTGTTCCAGAATTTATGCGTCGGCGGCCAGACCGAAGAAGGGCTGGATGCCACCAACGACCTGAGCTACATGTGTATGGAAGCGACTGCCCACGTTCGCTTGCCGCAACCGTCGTTCTCGATTCGCGTCTGGCAAGGTTCGCCTGATACCTTCCTGTATCGTGCTTGTGAACTGGTGCGTTTGGGGCTGGGTGTACCAGCAATGTACAACGATGAAGTGATCATTCCGGCGCTACAAAACCGTGGCGTATCGCTACGTGATGCGCGTGATTACTGCATTATCGGCTGCGTGGAACCACAAGCGCCACATCGCACAGAAGGCTGGCACGATGCGGCGTTCTTTAACGTGGCAAAAGTGCTGGAAATCACCCTCAACAACGGGCGTGCCGGTAGCAAACAACTCGGCCCTGTGACCGGGGAAATGACCCAGTACACTAACATTGACGATTTCTATACCGCGTTCAGCAAACAGATGGCGCACTTTGTTCATCAACTGGTTGAAGCGTGTAACAGCGTCGATATTGCGCATGGCGAACGTTGCCCGTTGCCGTTCTTGTCGGCATTGGTGGATGACTGTATCGGGCGCGGTAAATCTTTGCAGGAAGGTGGGGCAATCTATAACTTCACCGGCCCGCAGGCATTTGGTATCGCTGATACCGGCGACTCGGTTTATGCCATCCAGAAGCAGGTATTTGAAGATCGCAAACTGACGCTCAGTGAACTGAAAGGGGCGCTGGACGCCAACTTTGGCCATCAGGTGGGAAGCGTGGCGGCGAAATCCACTTTGGGTGAGCAAGACGTCTACGAAGTGGTAAAACGCATTATTGATAGCCACGGCTCGCTTGATGCGGCGGCGATTAAAAATGAAGTTTACCGCCAGCTTGCCAGCGTATCTGCGGCTCCAGCAGCCAGCGGCAACAACTCTCGTTTTGAAGAAATTCGCCATATTTTGGAAAACACACCGTGCTTTGGTAACGACATTGACGATGTTGATTTCGTGGCGCGTCGCTGTGCGCTGATTTACTGCCAGGAAGTGGAGAAATACACCAATCCGCGCGGCGGCCAGTTCCAGGCAGGCATCTATCCGGTTTCGGCTAACGTGCTGTTTGGTAAGGATGTGAGTGCGCTGCCGGATGGCCGCCTGGCGAAAGAACCGTTGGCCGATGGCGTTTCTCCGCGCCAGGGTAAAGATACCTTTGGCCCGACAGCAGCGGCAAATTCGGTGGCAAAACTCGACCACTTTATTGCTTCTAACGGAACGCTCTACAACCAGAAATTCCTGCCATCCTCACTGGCGGGGGAAAACGGTTTGCGCCACTTTAGTGGCCTGGTGAGAAACTACTTCGACAAAAAAGGGATGCACGTTCAATTTAACGTTATTGACCGTAACACCCTGGTGGAAGCGCAAAAAAATCCTCAGCAGCATCAGGATTTGGTGGTGCGCGTCGCCGGATACAGTGCGCAGTTTGTGGTGCTGGCGAAGGAAGTTCAGGACGATATTATAAGCCGTACCGAGCAACAGCTTTAATTAATATTTATACCCGTCATCCTTCAAGCTGCAGGGGTGTTGGCTGCACTCACTAACCCCAGTCACTTACTCAAGTAAGCTCCTGGGGATTATGAGCCTAGTCCATGAGGCTCACCCTTCGGGCCAGCGCAAGCGCTGTTCAAATCTGTTCCAGACAGATTTGTAGCTCCCTTGCCGCCTACCTGCAACTCGATTGCTAACGGGTATCGAACCTGTGGGTCACATGACCCTTTTATTAATTGCTGCTTAGGGCGTGAGCAATATGCTAAATAATAAAGTCGATGACCAAATGGAAGGCGTGTTATTTAATATTCAGCGCTATTCTTTGCATGATGGCCCCGGCATTCGCACCATTCCTTTTTTAAAAGGATGCCCATTATCATGTAAGTGGTGTAGTAATCCAGAATCACAACGGCCACAACCGGAATTAATCTTTAAAAAGAATGACTGTATTCGTTGTGGCAAATGTGTGGATATTTGCCCGCAGCGAGCGTTATCAGTCACCAATCCTTATTTCATTGACCGTTCAGCTTGTATTCAGTGCGGGAAATGCTGCGAAGTTTGCCCAACTCAGGCTCTGGAAATGAAAGGTAAACGCATGACGGTGGCTGACGTAATGCGTGAATTACAAAAAGAGGAAAACCTGTACCGGCGTTCAGGTGGCGGTATTACGCTATCTGGCGGCGAACCGCTGGCACAACCGGAGTTCGCTCGTGAATTACTGAAAGCGTGCAAGGCAAAGGGTTGGCACACCGCCATTGAAACAACTGGTTTTACTCAACCTGAAGTGATTGATGAAGTATTCCCGTATGTTGACCTCGCACTGGCTGATATCAAGGCGATTAATCCCACAGTGCATCTCAGTAACACCGGTGTGGATAACCGCCGCATTCTTGAAAACCTGATCAGAATGTCGTTTATCACTAAGGTCATTGTGCGTATTCCGGTAATTCAGGGTGTTAACGACAATGTTGAAGAAATCCGCAGTATCGGTGAGTTCGCCCGCTTAATGTCGAATGTCGACACCATTCATTTATTGCCTTATCACTCTTACGGCGAAAATAAATATCAGCTTTTAGGCCGTATTTATCCGCTGGGTGATGTTCAAAAAATAAGTGAAGAAAAAATGACGCTATTAAAGAATGAAATAGAGTCATTAGGGTTTCAATGTCATATCGGCGGTTAGTCGATATATGAATAATCAATCACAAACAGGGTAACCTATGAACGATTCACTCAGAGCCCAATGCACCGCGGAATTTCTCGGCACCGGATTGTTTATGTTTTTTGGTATCAGTTGCCTGGCGGCAGTAAAAGTCGCTGGCGCGAGTTTTGGTTTGTGGGAAATATGTATTGTCTGGGGGTTGGCCATCTCGCTGGCGGTCTATTTAACTGCTGGGATCTCCGGTGCGCATCTTAACCCGGCGATTACCATTGCATTATGGTTATTCGCCTGCTTCCCGGCGCGCAAAGTACTCCCATACAGCATTGCCCAAATTGCCGGTGCTTTTGGCGGTGCAATGCTGGCTTATCTGATGTATCACAACCTTTTCACGGACTATGAGACCGCGCACAACATGGTTCGGGGTAGCGTAGATAGCCTGCAATTAGCCAGCATTTTCAGTATCTTCCCGTCGCCAGCTATTAGCGTCTGGCAAGCTGCGTTTGTAGAAATCGTCATCACTTCTATGCTGATGGGTTTGATTATGGCGCTGACTGATGATGGTAACGGTGTGCCTCGCGGCCCATTAGGCCCATTGTTAATTGGTATTCTGGTGGCGGTTATCGGGGCGGCGACCGCACCATTGACCGGGTTTGCGATGAACCCTGCTCGTGATTTTGGTCCTAAATTATTTACGTTCTTCGCCGGTTGGGGAGAGGTATCAATGACCGGTGGCCGTGATATTCCTTATTTCATTGTGCCGATAGTCGCGCCCATTATTGGAGCCTGTCTTGGGGCGGCAATCTATCGCTTCGGTATCGCGAGGAATTTGCCGTGTAATACGTGCAAGGTGGAGGATAGCCAATTGTAGTTTACGAGATGCAGCGTCGGATGGCGCTGCGCTTATCCGACCTACGCGGTTTCATAAGACTTTGTTTTCATAGGGTGGATAAGCGCGAGCGCGCCATCCACCATTACCAGTCGACTCACGGCTTAGCGCTTTTTATGTTTCCCTGAACCCGGCTTTTTCTTGCTTTCGTCTTCTAACATCACTATCGGTATTTCAAGACTGACCACCGGTGGTGCTTGTTGCGTTTTTACCGGCGCAAGCCCCACGGTATCGGCGGAGTGAATAAAGTTATCAATACCCTCGGCGGTGCGCGCGATAACCCGATGAGCGTAAACCGTGCTCACTTTGTTCGCCGCCGCTACACCTGCGGCAACCGCCGCATTAATCGAGCCTACATCGCCTTCAAATTTGACGGTGACCATGCCGCCACCTTTAGTCAGTTCATAACCTACCAACTGGACATTGGCGGATTTCATCGCGGCATCAGCGGCTTCGATTGCCGCCGCCAGCCCAATGGTTTCAATCAAACCTAAACTTTGCCCGGACATAACGTTCTCCTGTGAAAAACTTTGGGGTTAGCGCGCATCAGCGCGCAGAACCGCTGCTTTATCCGTTTTTTCCCATGGGAAAATATCCCGGCCAAAATGGCCGTAGCAGGCGGTTTGACGATAACGTGGCACCAGCAAATCCAGCGATTTTATGATGCCGTAAACGCTGAGATCAAAATGACGAGCGACCCGCTCCTGAAGGGTACTGGCGGCCAGTTTCCCGCTGCCAAAGGTATTGATACGAATCGACACGGGGCGAGGCAGACCGATAGCCCACGCCAGCTGGACTTCACAACGTGTTGCGAGACCTGCCGCGACAATATTCTTCGCCACATAACGCGCCGCATAGGCAGCTGAACGGTCAACTTTTGAGGGATCTTTTCCTGAAAAAGCGCCACCGCCGTGGCAGGCAGCACCTCCGTAGGTATCGACAATAATTTTTCTCCCCGTCAGGCCGCAATCACCCACCGGGCCACCAATCACAAAGCGCCCGGCGGGGTTAATCAGAAAACGGGTTTGCGGGGTAAGCCACTGAGCAGGAATCACCGGTTTTACAATCTCTTCAATAACCGCTTCGCGCAGTTGCTCCAGTGAAATATCCGGGTGGTGCTGCGTGGAAACCACAATTGTATCCGCAGCCTGGATCTGGCCGTTGTGATAACGCAGCGTTACCTGGCTTTTAGCGTCCGGTAGCAGGAAGGGCAGTCGTCTGGACTTGCGCAACATCGCTTGTCGCGCCATTAAACGATGAGCGTAAACCAGCGTTGCGGGCATCGCTTCGGGGGTTTCGTTACAGGCAAAACCAAAGGTGATCCCTTGATCGCCTGCGCCGAGTAATTCGCGAGTGGAGCCCGCAATACCGCTGGCAATATCAGAAGATTGTTTACCGAGGATATTGAGCACGCCGCAGGTATTACCGTCAAAACCGAGATCGGAATGGTCATAACCAATGGCTTTAATCGTGTTACGAACGATGGATTCAATATCCACCACCGCAGAGGATGCGATTTCCCCGGCAACAATGGCGATACCGGTTTTCACCATGCACTCGCAGGCGACTTTTGACCACGGATCCTGGAGCAGATACGCGTCCAGAATGGCATCGGCAATCTGGTCGGCCATTTTGTCCGGGTGCCCTTCGGCCACGGATTCGGAGGTAAATAGATAATCGTCCAAAGGGGATCCACTATGAAAAACAGGATTTCTCCATCTTAGAGGGCAAGGCTGGCTACAGAGGTAAACTATCTTGTTGGCATGGTGGACTTTTTTGCTTCACCCACAACGCCTTGCGCAATATTGCCAAGGCGAGTGGGGGGAGCGATTAATGCAGTTCGGGAGAGACAATTTTGCGGTAGTCAGATGGAGCCATACTGGTCTCTTTTTTAAAGATGCGGCAGAAATAATTCGCATCCTGGTAAGATAATTCAAGGGCAATGGTATTGACCTTAAGGTTACTGAATTGCAACAGCGATTTCGCAATGCTTATTTTTCGGCTGGCAATATAATTTGAAAAACCGGTGCCAATATTTTTCTTAAATGCACGGCTTAAATAGCAGGTGCTCACGAAAGACTTCGCGGCGATATCGTCAAGCGTGAGATTGTTTAACACATTCTTTTCGATGTGGAATTTTGCCCGCTCGGTGAAGTCCATATTGCCGTTGAAATGCTTCAGAGCATGGTCAAACACTTCTTCACTGATGGTCAGCAGGCCGATCATTATCCGGTAATAGGCCGTGCTGGTTAAACCGTGCTGGGTTATATCCTGAATGAGTGCGGCGATTTTTTTCCCGGTAGGCACCATTTTGTCGCCCTGCGTCGTAATATATTGATGCAGTATTTCCAGCACATCCGTCACGGTTTTACGTTGATCGGCCGTCAGCGATTTGCGGGTGCAGGCATCATCGAGTTTTTTAAAGATAAAACTGTGCCATTGGGCGTAATCGCAACTTTCGATCAGGCAAATAATGGTCTGTTTTAGCTCTTTGAGCGCGGCAATATCGGCTTCATTAACATCCAGCGTCTTTTTAATGGTTTCGGTCAGAATGCTTTGTTTCACCGGTTTAAGCAGGTAGTCGTCAACTTTCAGGTTCAACATGCTGCGGACCAGATCAAAATCGTCATTGGCTGTCGTGACGATCACTTTGGTATCATTGTTTTTGCTTTTTAAATACTCAATAACCTGATTGCCGTTAGGCAACGGGATATTAATATCGACAAACATCATATCGATCTGTTCCAGCGTATCAATGAGATGAATGGCTCTTTTCCCAGTGGCGGCTTCATGGATCACCGCATTATCCACGCAACGTGAAATAATGCGCCGTAATGACTCAGTTTCAATCGGCTCATCTTCCACAATAACAATGTTGTACATGTTAACTCTCCGTCGTTATCAGGCTTGCAGCATAGGGAAACGCAGTTTGATAGTGGTGCCCATTGCGGGTTGATGAGCACTGATAATTTCCAGCCCATAACTTTCACCAAATAACAAGCGCAGGCGGTCCTGAATATTATTAATACCGATACTGCCTTTCAGGCGATTTTGATCGCCTGATAAAATATTGGCAATGTTCTCTTGTGAAATGCCATCGCCATTATCGGTGACTTCAAGAATAACATCACGTCCATCGTCGACTGCACGTATCAGGAGGAAACTGCTGGTATCCCGTGGCTCAACTACGTAATTGAAGAAGTTTTCGACCAGCGGTTGTAGTATTAAGAACGGGCAGACAATATCAAGATATTTATCGGGGACGTCACACTGGTAATCAAAACGGTCGCTCATTCTGACTTTTTGGATCGACATATAACTCTTAACATAGTTTATTTCATGATTCATGGTAATTAACCCATGGTTACTTTTGCGTAATAAATAACGCATCATGTCAGAGAAGTCATGAACCATTGTTTCGGTACGCGTGGCATCTTCCAGGTAAGCCAGTCGTCCGATAGTATTTAAAACATTAAACAAAAAATGGGGGTTAATTTGATAAGACAAGGCTTTAAATTCAGCCTCATGTAATGAACGTTCAATCTCAACACGTTTTCTGAGTTCATCAGTAAGTTCCAGATCTTTTTTATGCAACTCACGTTGAATATTATTAGCATGAGCTTGTTCGACTAAATAAGAAGAAACATGCAGCAGTGTGGAGGCGGTGGACTCAAAACGTTCATAAGGCATTCTTTGGGTGTTGTCATGTAAATTAATTAACCACGGGTTTTTCTGCCAGACCTCATTATTATCCAGAATATATGGAATGGTTTGCTCCATTTCCTCTTCAACTTTTACCTGGCCAGAAATAAAGGCCCCCAGATAATGGTCATTAATCATGATTGGCACGGCAAACTCGACAAACCCGCAGTAACAGCGATACACCACAGGTTTAAGGGTTTCCATTGCTGCCCGGCCACCGGCGTTGTCGCTTTCATGGCAATGTTGGGCAAGTGCTGAGTTAAGGCGGGAACGCGCACAAAAATTGGAAAACCCACTCGGAGTCGTCACCGGAATGCCATCGTTATCAACCACCACGAGGGCAATCATCATCGACTTGCTAAAATTATCCTGTAACGTCTGAAGCCGTTTGACATCAAGAAATTCGTGTAATTTATATTTATTATTCATTCCAATTTCCGACCAATTTAATTATTGACAGACATTGAAAATATATCCTAAAGGCTCCAGTAAAAAATTGAATCGGGTCACATGCAGCGTCAGAAGGGAAGACGGGTTCACGCTAACACCAGAACCCGGAATAGATCTATTTTGCGGCCAGCAGGCAAAGTTTTAATGCCACGTTATACGAAGCTTCAAATGCCCGTAGTGGTAAAAACTCAAACTTAGAGTGGAAGTTATGTGCACCAGTAAAGAAATTAGGTGTTAATAACCCTTTGGCGGAAAGTGCCGCGCCGTCAGTGCCGCCGCGCATCGGAATAACTTTCGGCTCGATATTCAACTCTTTCATAGCATCAAAAATAAGATCAATGGCCCGGCGATCTTCTTTAATGGCGTTGCTGATATTACTGTAAGTATCACTGATGGAAACGTCGACTTTAGCTGTTGGGTGCTGTGCAGCAATTATCGCGGCGACATCACGAATCTGTTGTTTACGTGCTTCAAACGATTGGCCATCAAAATCACGAATATTCGCCTTCAATATCGCGTCATTTTGGGTGGTGTTCAAGCCGTTAAACCAGATATAACCTTCGCGTCCTTCGGTATTCTCTGGCGTTTGATTACGGTCGAAATGGCTAATAAAATCGTGCGCCATTAATAATGGGTTCACTAATACGCCTTTGGCTGACATCGGGTGGGCGGTTACGCCAGTAAAACGAATCTCAGCATGGGCGGCGTTAAAGTTTTCATACACCACTTCGCCTAATTCACAGCAGTCGATAGTCCAGGCAAAATCGACATCAAAGCGCGCAAGATCCAGCGCTTTTGCGCCGCATAAACCAATTTCTTCATCGGGTACAAAGGCGACAACAATATCGCCATGCGACATGTCAGGTGTCAGGTTTTCCAGCAGCGTCATCACCACCGTAACGGCAGCTTTATTGTCGGCGCCCAGCACGCTGGTGCCATCGCTAAAAATAATTTCTTCACCTGGATAGGCGAGGATTTCCGGGTGTTCAGATGTGCGCAGCCAGACATCTTGTTGTGGGTTAAGGCACAGATCTTCACCGTTAAAACGCAACACCTGCGGGTGAATATCCGGTGACAGACCGACATCGACGGTATCAATGTGGGTGATAAACCCAACGCGTGGCGCTCCTTCAACGTTGCCTTTTTTGACTGCCGTGACGGTGGCATGTTCGTCAATCACTACATCATCAAGACCGAACTCACGCAGTTCGCGGGCGAGTAACTGCGCCATTTCATGCTGGCCGGGTGTGCTTGGCAAAGTGGTTGCACCGGCCTGGCTTTGGCTGGTGATCGCGAGGTAGCGGAAGAAGCGTTGCGTTAATTGGTTTGCGAGCGGCGATGACATTGTTAATCCTTCTTTTGGAATCTGCTGGATATATTCAATTGTTTGCAATCTACTTTTAATGTTATTTATTAAGCTGCTTTGCACAAGCGTTAATTCTTTCTGGGTCAGGAAAATATAAAATTATAAGGGCAGGCATGAAAACTTCTATCACAACACTCTCAACAACAACCACAAAACTTGCATTGATAATAGCCGCGTTGACAGTCAGTTCCACTGTTGCGGCCAAAACATTAGTGTATTGTTCCGAAGGCTCACCGGAAAACTTTAACCCGCAGTTATATACTTCCGGGACCAGCGTTGATGCCAGCGCGGTACCGGTTTATAACCGTCTGGTGGATTTTAAAGTAGGTACCACTGAATTGCAGCCAAGCCTGGCTGAAAGCTGGGATGTCAGCGAAGACGGCAGGGTCTATACCTTCCATTTGCGCAAAGGGGTGAAATTCCAGAGCAACAAATACTTTAAACCAAGCCGTGATTTTAACGCTGACGATGTCATTTTTTCGTTTATGCGTCAGAAGGACCCAAAACATCCTTACCATAATGTTTCCAATGGAAACTATTCTAATTTCGAAAGTTTAGAATTCGGAAAATTAATTACCGCTATTGATAAAGTCGATGATAATACCGTGCGCTTTACCTTGACTCATCCTGAAGCGCCATTTATTGCCGATCTCGGCTGGTATTTTGCCTCTATTCTTTCCGCTGAATACGCCGACAACATGTTAAAAGCGGGCACGCCAGAACGCGTGGATATGGACCCAATCGGCACAGGACCATTCCGTCTTGCACAATATCAAAAGGATTCGCGCATTCTGTTTACCGCATTTCCTGAATACTGGCAGGGTAAAGCCAATATCGACAAACTGGTGTTCTCGATAACTCCGGATGCCTCGGTGCGTGTGGCAAAACTTGAGAAGAACGAATGCCAGGTGATGCCATTCCCTAATCCAGCGGATTTGCCACGCCTGAAAGAAAACGCCGATATTAACCTGATGCAAAAAGCGGGACTGAATACCGGTTTCCTGTCCTTTAACACTCAAAAAGCGCCAACGGATAATGTGAAAGTTCGCCAGGCATTAGCCATGGCCATCAATAAACCGGCGATTATTGACGCGGTATTCCGTGGCACCGGAACAGCGGCAAAAAACCTGCTACCACCGGGCGTGTGGAGTGCTGACGACACGCTCAAAGATTACGAATATGACCCGGAAAAAGCCAAAGCTTTACTGAAAGAAGCAGGTTTCACCAACGGTATGACCATCGACCTGTGGGCGATGCCGGTGCAGCGTCCGTATAACCCGAATGCTAAACGCATGGCCGAGATGATTCAGGCCGACTGGGCGAAAATTGGCGTGACGGCGAAAGTGGTGACTTACGAGTGGGGCGAGTATTTAAAACGCGTGAAAGACGGTGAGCATCAGGCGGCGCTGATGGGCTGGACCACGGCAACCGGCGACCCGGATAACTTCTTCGGCCCGCTGTTTACCTGTCGTGCAGCCGATGGCGGTTCTAACTCGGCGAAATGGTGTTATCAGCCGTTTGATAAGCTGATCCTTGAGGCGCGGACGTCTAGCGACCACGAAAAACGTGTGGCGTTATATAAAGAAGCGCAGCAGATGATGCATGACCAAATGCCTGCGGTGATGATTGCGCACTCGACGATTTTCGAGCCGGTTCGCAAAGAAGTGACGGGCTACGAAGTTGATCCGTTTGGTAAACACATTTTCTACCAGGTGGATGTGAAGTAATTGGTTGTCGGATGACGCAAGCTTACCTGACCTACGAAAAGCGAACAGTTGTTGTAGGGGGGATAAGCGTTAGCGTCATCCACCATTTACGTCAATGCAGGCAATAAATGATGAAAAGCAAAACGGGTGCCAACTGCACCCGTTTTTTTGGCTTATTTTGCGTCTGGCAACGCGTAAGCAATAATGTAATCACCACGGTCTGGAGACTGACGTGCTCCGCCTGCGTTAATCACAATATATTGCTTGCCGGTCTTCGGTGACACATAGGTCATCGGGCCAGACTGGCTGCCTACTGGTAGGCGAGATTTCCAGATTTCCTTGCCGTTTGCGGTATCAAAGACGCGCAGATAGAAATCTTGCGTACCCGCAAAGAACAGCAGGCCAGACTGGGTGGAGAGCGATGCGCCCAGCGTTGGCATGCCGATGGGGATCGGCAGGTGCATACGAATGCCCAGCGGGCCGGTGTCCTGCACGGTACCCACCGGAACCTGCCAGACCACTTTCCCGGACTTCAGGTCAACGGCTGACATGGTACCAAACGGTGGTTTCTGGCACGGAATACCGAGCGGCGACAGGAAACGCTCGCGCATTGCGCCGAACGGCGTGCCGTCCATTGGTACAATACCCATCTCGATACCGCTGGCGTTTTTCGCCACATTGGCACGCGGCACCATATAGTTTGCCAGTCCCAGACGCATATCGTTGACGAACATCAGGCTGTTGTTCGGGTCAACAGAAACGCTTCCCCAGTTCATGCCACCCAGTGAACCTGGGAATTGCAGCGAACGATCCAGACCCGCCGGGGTGTAAACACCTTCGTGGCGCATCTCTTTAAATTCGATACGGCAAATCAACAGGTCGATTGGCGTAGCACCCCACATGTCCGACTCGTTCAGGGTTTGGTTGCCAATCATTGGCATCCCGACAGAGTACGGCTGGGTTTTTGAGTAGCGTTCACCTTCAACATTACCTTGTGGAACGGGACGTTCTTCCACTTTCGCCACCGGTTCACCTGTGGCGCGGTTAAGCATGAAAATCATGCCCTGTTTGGAGGTCTGCACAATCACCGGCGTGGTACTACCTTTGCCGTTTGGCAAGTCATACAACAGCGGTTGCGATGGCAGGTCGAAATCCCACAGGTCGTGGTGAGTGGTCTGATAATGCCAGCGCACCTGGCCCGTTGCGACGTCGACCGCCACAATAGAGGAGCTGTATTTGTCGTCTTGCGCAGTACGTGTGCCGCCGAAGAAATCCGGTGTTGCGTTACCGGTTGGCAGGTAAACCAGGCCGAGTTTTTCATCAAAAGACATGGCAGACCAGACGTTTGGCGTACCGCGTGTATAGGTCTGGCCTTCAGGCGGGACACCGGTAATCGCCGGATTCCCCGGGTCCCATGCCCATGCCAGTTTACCGCTGTGCACGTCATAAGCGCGCACCACACCAGGAGGTTCGCCAGTGGAGAAGTTATCTGCCACTCGGCCACCGACGATCACCACATTCCCTGCTACCAACGGTGTAGAGGTTTGCTGGTAATAGCCCGCTTTGACTTCACCCATGCCGGTTTTCAGGTCAACCGTACCGTGGTCACCAAAGTCTTCGCACAGTTTGCCGTTGTCGGCATTAATCGCAATCAGGCGTGCATCGGTGGTTGGCAAGAACAGGCGACGAGGGCAGGCCGCAGGTTGCGCAGGTTCTGCAACAGGGGTTGAGGCTTGTTGAGTGGTTTCCTCGAAATAGCCTAATCCACGGCAGCGTTGCCAGTTTGGCGCGGTTGCTTTGCTATCAAAGCGCCATTTTTCTTTACCTGAATCGACATCCAGCGCCAGCACTTTGCTGTACGGCGTGCAGACAAACAGCGTGTCGCCAACCTGCAATGGCGTGTTCTGATCTTCCGCGCCGGAACCGTTACTTTGTGGGATGTCGCCAGTGTGGGCAATCCACGCCACTTTCAGGTCGTTGACGTTGCCTTTGTTAATTTGATCAAGGGCAGCAAAACGGTCGCCGTGAGTGGTATTACCCCAATGTTTCCAGTCTTTTTGCGCATCCGCCGCAGTAACCGGTTTGACCGGCACGTCTTCATTGGCGGCAACTTGTACCTGTGGCACAAACATCCAGCCAGCACTCACCAGCATACACACGGCTAGCAGGGTGGCGATGCCATAAGCAGGTGCTTTTTTTACCGGAGCACGACTGTGTGCAGCACGTAAAATCGGCCACGCGATGGCGGCGAGGAATGCCAGCACCGCGAAGGTAAACAGGCGCGAGAATAACGGCCAAAAATCCATTCCCGCATCGCTAATTGCCCAAAAGATAGAGCAGATGAATGCCAGACCATAAAGCAGCAGGCCAGCAGTTTTCTTTTTCAAAATCAAAACAGCGGAGATAAGCATCACGATGCCCATCAGCAGGAAATAAAAAGTCCCGCCGAGTGCGACGAGATAAGCACCGCCGATACCAATAGCGAGGCCAATCAAAGCCATCAGCCCGCCGAGAACCCACAGCAGCCCTAATGCCAGGCCCCGCGGGGGAGTGTAACTTGCCATAACGTTCTCCTGTCGAAGTGTGTTCCATTCACTTCTTTATGATAAAAACCACATAACGAACCAAATGGTTAATTGTGCGGATATCATAATCTCACGTTATGATATTGCAAAGTTGTTAATGAGAAATCGCGCATTTATTGCGAATAGGTAATGAAGTGCGTTGAGGTGTCGGGTAACAGGGTGCTACCCGACAAGTGCTGAGGGGAAGGGAGAGTTAGGCGATACGCTGGCTTTCAACGGAAACGGTACGGCTGATTTTTACCGGTACAGATTTTGAAGTTGGCGTCCCAGTGCCGTCACCGATGCTGGTTAGTGGAACCAATGGGTTCGTTTCCGGGTAATAAGCCGCCAGATTGCCACGCGGAATATTGTACGGCACGATTTTGAAGCCGCTGACTTTGCGCGTAATACCATCGTTCCAGATAGTCTCAATATCCACTAAATCGCCGTCATGCAATTCCAGTTCGGCAAGATCTTCAGGATTAATAAATAAAACTTCGCGTTGGCCGTAAACGCCACGGTAGCGGTCGTCCAGCCCATAAATGGTGGTGTTGTACTGGTCATGCGAGCGCAAAGTCTGTAGCACAAACGGTGCGGTTAATTCGCCGAACAGGGACTCCGGCAGCGGGGCGGCGCTGAATTCCGCTTTGCGCGATGGCGTATTGAAACGCAACTGTGCCGCCGCATTGCCAAGATAGAAACCACCAGGGTTTTCGCACTGCTGGTTGAAGTCTTTAAAACCGGGAAGGGTGGCGGCGATGTGGTCGCGAATCAGATTGTAATCGTCTGACATAGCCAGCCAGTCGAGTTTTTCACATCCCAGAACGGCTGCGGCAATTCCGGCGACAATCGCCGTTTCTGAACGCTGAGTGTTGGCAATCGGTTTACCGATCCCTTCGGAGGCATGCACCATGCTGAACGAGTCTTCGACGGTGATAAACTGCCGTCCGCTGGCCTGCATATCCTCTTCGGTGCGCCCAAGCGTTGGCAGGATTAATGCCGCTTTACCTGGCACCAAATGGCTGCGGTTGAGTTTGGTGCTGATATGCACCGTCAGGCCGCAGCGCTGTAACGCTTCTTCAGTGCGCGGGCTGTCTGGTGCCGCAGCCGCGAGATTCCCGCCCAGCGCAATCAGCACTTTAACTTCATCTCGCAGCATAGCGGCAAGCGCTTCTACGGTATTGTGGCCGCGAGCGCGTGGCGGTTCAAAATCAAAATGCGCCGCCAGGCTGTCGAGTAACGCCGCCGAGGGTTTTTCATCGATGCCCATCGTGCGGTTACCTTGCACATTACTGTGGCCGCGCACCGGGCAAAGTCCGGCACCAGGTTTACCTAAGTGACCACCCAACAATTGCAGGTTAACGATTTCACGAACGGTATTCAGTGAATGTTTGTGCTGCGTAATCCCCATCGCCCAGGTGCAAATCACACGCTCAGCCTGCTGCCAGACGGCGGCGGCATCGCGAATTTGTTGTTCGCTCAAACCGGACTGCTGGGTAATGTGCGCCCAACTGGTGTTGTCGATTTCGGCAAACCAGCCATCCACACCGTGAGTGTGTTCAGCAATAAATTCCTGATCAAAAATTCCCGCTTCGCCTTGTGCCAGTTGCCCACGATGCACTTCCAGCAACGCTTTCGCCATACCGCGAATCGCCGCCATATCACCGCCCAAATTTGGCTGGTAATAATACGTGCTGATATTACCTGCCAGCGGCGTTACCACTTCTAACGGTTTTTGCGGATCGGCAAAACGCTCAAGTCCGCGTTCGCGCAGGGTATTAAAGGTGACGATTTGCGCGCCGTTCTCTGCAGCGTGGCGCAAACTGTGCAGCATGCGTGGGTGGTTGGTGCCAGGGTTTTGGCCAAACACGAAAATCGCATTGGCTTTATCAAAATCATTAAGATGAATGGTGCCTTTGCCGACGCCGATACTGCGCTTCAGGCCGCTGCCGCTGGCCTCGTGGCACATATTGGAGCAATCCGGGAAATTGTTGGTTCCGACCATGCGGCCAAAAAGTTGATACAGATAAGAGGCTTCATTGCTGGCGCGCCCTGAGGTATACAGCTCCATCTGGTCAGGATTATCCAGCGCTTTGATATGCTGAGCGATCAACGCCAGCGCGTCGTCCCAACTGATGGCTTCGTAATGGTCGGTCTGCGGGTTGTAGCGTAGCGGTTCAGTCAGTCGGCCTTGATATTCAAGGAAATAATCGCTTTGTTGATACAGTTTGCTGACGCTATGTTGGGCGAAAAACTCATGGTCGATAAAACGACGAGTCGCTTCCCATGTCACGGCTTTTGCGCCGTTTTCGCAGAAGCTAAAGGTACTTTTATTGTCATCACCCCATGCGCATCCCGGGCAATCAAAGCCTTTGGCTTTGTTCATGCGCATTAAATTACGCAGATTTTTTAAGGCATGTTTGCTGTCGATAACAAAGCGAGTGGTGGCTTCAAGCGAGCCCCAACCACCGGCTGCCGCATGATAGGGTTTTATTGCAGATTTAAATTTCATAATGCTTATTCGTGTCCTGAGGGCGACCGCACGCGGTGACGCCATTTACTGTTACATTGAGTTTACTCCTGTTTAACTTTTATGTAAGGCACACTTATTGCTGAAAAATACTGTGATCTGGTTAGCTTTTCGTCATTAAAGTGTTAACCACAGCACAAAACAACAACGCGATATTCAACCTTTTGTCTCTGCTGGCCGATGAACTTCCTGGAACAACAACCATTAACCAGAAGAGACACCCAGGACATGGCAAAAACAAAAATCTCCCCGCAAGGGGCCGTTCGTTTCTGGCATCACATTCGTCTGGTGCCGTTATTTACTTCCATATTGGTTGGCATCTTAATTCTGTTCGCGTTGTGCGTTGGGCTGGCGAGTTACTTTTTAGTGCAGAGTGACAAAGCACTGCAAGACGTGACTAACGAAATTCAGGTGCGCATCGGTCTGTCTGATAGCGCCACTGATTTGCGCAGTGCACGTTTAAATTTCATTCACGCGGGAGCGGCAGGGCGTGTGGCTGACATGGACGATATGAAGTCTAATATTGCTGAGGCCGACAGGTTGATTAAACAGGCACAGGCGAGTTTTGATATTTATATGGCGCGTGCTGACAAAGTTGAGGAAGGTGCTGCGCTGGATAGCCAACTGCGCGAGCGCTTCAACGAGTACCTGAGCAAAGGCATGGCACCGATGATGAAATACGCCAAAAACGGCATGTTTGAAGCCATTATCAACCATGAAAATGACCAAGCCCGTCAGCTTGATGCCGACTACAACAAGGTCCTGATGCAAGCGGCGCAAATCCGTACCGAACGCGCGATGGCGCTTAAAGAACAAGCTCAGGCCCGTTCTCATTTTAGTGTGATGCTGATGGCAGGAGCATTTGCGCTGGCTATCTTCATGACCGTTTTCACTTTCGTAGTGCTGCGTCGTGTGGTTGTCCAACCGCTGCAACAGGCGGCAACGCGCATCGAACATATCGCTCAGGGGGATTTAACCCTGGCGTCGGCCGCCTATGGTCGCAGTGAAATCGGCAAGCTCAATCAGAACCTACAGGAAATGCAGGCCTCACTGGTGAAAACTGTCGGTGAGGTGCGTTCTGGAGCGGAGGCGATTTATCAAGGTACCAGTGAGATTTCTGCCGGAAACACTGATTTATCGGCCCGTACTGAACAGCAAGTGGCGGCGCTGGAAGAGACTGCGGCTAGCATGGAGCAGTTAACGGCGACCGTGAAACAGAACGCGGATAACGCCCATCACGCCACCAAACTGGCTGAAGAAGCGTCGCACAAAGCCAGCGATGGCGGGCGCATTGTCTCGGGTGTGGTCAGCACCATGAACAACATCTCTACCAGTTCGAAGAAAATTTCCGAGATAACGGCGGTGATCAACAGCATTGCATTCCAGACCAATATTTTGGCGCTCAATGCGGCGGTAGAGGCGGCGCGTGCCGGTGAACAAGGGCGCGGTTTTGCGGTGGTCGCAACCGAAGTACGCACGCTGGCCCAACGCAGTGCACAAGCAGCCAAAGAAATTGAAGGGTTGATCAGTGAATCAGTGTCGTTGATTGATAGCGGTTCAAATCAGGTCGCACATGCCGGAGAAACCATGACCGGAATTGTCAGCGCAGTGCGTCGTGTCACCGATATCATGCAGGAGATCGCCGCGGCGTCTGACGAACAAAGCCGTGGCATCCAGCAAGTGGGTCTGGCGATCAACGAAATGGATAACGTCACGCAACAAAATGCTTCGTTGGTTGAAGAAGCATCGGCAGCGGCGGTGTCGCTGGAAGAACAAGCGGCGCGGTTAACCGCGGCGGTGGGGATTTTCCGTTTAAGCCATCAGCCAAATGGGGTGACAGCGAAGGCAGAAAAACCAAAAAAAGCCGCGCCAATATCGCGCACCAGCGTGGTGACTGATGACGATAATTGGGCGACCTTTTAGTTTGTGAACCCGTGGATGACGCTAACTACCCATGCCGCTTGTAGGTCGGATAAGCTTCGCGTCATCCTGCACTTACTCCATATCCAGCCGCACGCTAAGTGCGGCTATCTCGTGGCGCCATTGCTGTTGCAACGCGGGTTTCTGGTGGCCGGGCTTGCGCGCTAAATCCTGTGCAAGCTTCTCCTCCAGTTCCACTAAACGCTCCAGCCAGCCGTCGGCCTCTGTATGACTAATCACTGGCTGAACAGATTTGGATGGTGACAACGTCACGTCAAGGCTTTCACTGGTCAGTTGCGCATACAACCCCTCCAAAGAGTGCCACTCGCTCAGCTCGCCATTATCAATCAGCCAGAAGCGGTTACAGCTCTTAGCGATTAACGTGCGGTCATGCGTCACCAGTAACACGCCGCCTTCGTAACTTTGCAGTGTTTCTGCCAGCGCCTCTTTGCCTTCCATATCCAGGTGGTTGGTCGGTTCATCGAGCAACAGCAGCGAATAACGTGCCAGAGTCAGCCCGACAAATAACAGCCTGGAACGCTCGCCACCGCTTAACGTGCTGACCGTTTGCCCGTGGCGCAACCACGCAAAACCGGCACTGATCAACGCCATTTTGCGATCGCGCTCGGTTAACGGCGCAAACGGTTCGAGTGCTTCAAGCAACGTGTCGTCATCACGCAACTGGTGCAGCGTTTGGTCGTAATAGCCCATTTCAACGCGCGGGTGCAGACGAATCGCCTCGTCATTCAGCGGTTGCTGATATTGCTGCCACAGCAGGCGCAATAGCGACGATTTACCACAACCATTACGGCCAATTATTGCCACCCGATCACCACTTTTCAGGCGCTGCATTTGCAGGGTGAACAGTGGCGGGCAATCGGCTGCCGGGCTGACGGACAGGTTTTCCATCTCCAGCAAACGGTCAGCGGGTAACGCTTCACCTTTGAGTATCAGTTGCCACAAATTCGCGGCACTCAGTTCGGTCTGGCTGTCTTTTAACTTGTCGACGCGCTTTTCCATTTGCTTAGCTTTGCGGGCGAGGTCTTCGTTATCGTAAACCTTTCCCCAAATAGCGAGGCGTTTGGCACTGGCGGCAATGCGGTCGATCTCCTTTTGCTCAGCCTGGTGACGGTGGGCATCGGTTTTATCGCGCTCATCCAGCGCCTGGCGCGCCGCCGAACAGGGCAACTGGAAGAAACTGAGCGTGTGGTCACGCAAGATCCACGTGCCGTTGGTGACGCTATCCAACAGATGTTGATCGTGGGAAACCAGCACAAAGCTGCCATTCCAGCTGCGCAAGAACTGCTCCAGCCACAGCAAGGTCGGCAAATCAAGGTGGTTACTCGGTTCATCGAGCAGCAGCAGATCGGGTTCGGTGATCAACGCCCGCGCCAGCAATAAACGCGTATGTTGCCCACCGCTCAGTGTTCCGGCGGTGAGTTGCCACGCCGTTTCATCAAAGCCCATGCTGGCGAGAAGCGCTTGTGCCCGCCAGCCATCGGTATGGCGTTGTGCATCACTTAAACGCGCCATTACTGCATCAAGCAACGTAAGAGGGTGCAATTCCGCCGGTAAATGCTGTTCGACTCGCGCCAGCAGGCAGTGATGCGCACGCGTCACGCAGCCAGAATTGGGCAAAATCGTGCCATCGAGTAATTTCAGAAGGGTACTTTTACCGCAGCCGTTATGGCCGATTAAGCCCAGGCGGTCGCCTTTTTTCAGCGTAAAAGTGATGTCAGCCAGCAGTGGGCCGAAAGCGGTATCAAGGCTAAGAGATTGTGCGGTTAATAATGTGCTCATTGTTGCTTACTCAAGAGTCAGGCGATAAAACGCCTCGTCAGAATGACGATAACCCAGTAAGCCCGAGGGAAGATTTAGTGTTGGGTTGCTTCGCTCAAGCCGGATTATCGCAGTGCGATATCGATAACGCTTGAGCTATGACGATCGCCAAAAGTCTGCGAAATAAACAACATTTCACAAAACAGCATGGGATCCTCCTTATATTCAGTTAGTTGATGAGTGGTGAAATCCTGGCAGAAATAATCAATAAATGCCAGCGGGCCAGGCGCTGGCATACACTATTTGTGACTCAAAACGGTAGTGAGCGCGGCTGCATTTGCATCGTTATCCAGCGTAACTCAGTAAACTCTCTGACGCCCGCAAGCCCACCAAAGCGCCCGTAGCCTGAATCTTTGACGCCACCAAAGGGCATCTGCGCTTCATCGTGTACCGTTGGGCTATTGATATGGCAAATGCCACTCTGAATGCGGCAGGCAATATTCCATGCCCGCGCGGTATCACGGCTGAACACGGCGGCTGAAAGCCCAAGCTCATTATCATTGGCGATAGCCACCGCTTCCTCTTCGCTTTCAGCGCGGATCACCCCTTTAACTGGCCCGAAGGATTCTTCGTGGTAAATACGCATCTCCGGGGTGACAAAATCCAGCACTGTGGCGGGCATCAATGTTGAACTGGCTTTCCCGCCGACCACAATTTTGGCCCCTTTAGCCAGCGCGTCATCAATTAAATCATTGCAGCGCGAAACGGTCTGCACATCAACAACTGAACCCAAAACCGTCGGGCCAAGGCGAGGGTCGCTACACGGTAAACTGGCGGCTTTGGCCGCAAATTTCGCGACAAATTCATCGGCAACGCGCTCATCGACAATGATCCGCTCGGTCGACATACAAATTTGCCCGGAGTTGGCAAACGCGCCGAAAGCTGCACAGTTCACCGCAAGCTCGATATCGGCGTCGTGTAACACCAGTAACGGTGCTTTGCCGCCCAGTTCTAACACCACCGGTTTGAGATAGCGCGCGCAGGTTTGTGCAATGATCCGCCCGACATGCGTCGAACCGGTGAAATTCACTCTGCGCACCGCCGGATGGGCAATCATTGCCTCGACAATGCTGGCGGCATCCTGCGGCGCGTTAGTCACAAAGTTAACCACACCGGCAGGGAAACCCGCTTCACTGAGCGCTTCGATGATTAAACCGTGGGTAGCCGGGGAAATTTCAGAGCCTTTTAGCACCACGCAGTTGCCACATGCCAGCGGAGTCGCAATCGCACGGACACCAAGGATGACAGGCGCATTCCACGGCGCGATCCCCAGCACGACGCCTGCGGGTTGGCGGATGGCCATAGCTAAATTGCCTGGCACATCAGAGGGGATGACTTCGCCGTTAATTTGTGACGTGAGGGCGGCGGCTTCACGCAAAATCCCGGCACCTAAATGCACGTTAAATTCTGCCCATTGCGCTGTGGCACCGGTTTCTGCCGCCATGGCGGCGACAAACGCGGCTTGCTTTGCTTCCAGCGCATCAGCGGCTTTCAGAAGCAAAGCGCGGCGCTGATTCGGGCCAGTTTGTGACCAACTGACAAACGCCAGGTTTGCGGCTTCGACGGCGGCACGTGCATCGTGGGTTGTGGCGGCGGGTGCGATAGTGGCGACGTGTTCATCAAGCGGGTTACGGCGTTCAAACGTGGCCTGGTTTTGTGCTTCAACCGCTAATCCATTGATGAACATAGAAATAGACACAGGGGATGTTGGTTGCATAGGACACCTCTTTTGTTATTGAAATGTTAAGGTGTCATCGAGTGTAGACAGGTTCAGGCTGTTTTCCCAGTGGTTTACCCGGCTTATGAGTGGGAGAGCAATTCAGCAATTAACTCACGAACCCAGCGATGCCCGGCATGCCCGTGGCTGCGTTCGTGCCACACCAAATTGACATCAAATTGTTCCGCAAGCCACGGAAGTTCAATCACTGAGAGTAGTTCTGATTTCACCTGCAATAAGCGTCGCGGAACCAGCGCGACAAGGTCGCTGACGGAAACAATCTGAGGCACGAACAAAAATGTGGCCGCCGACATCACGACATTACGTTTGTGGCCGAATGTCGCCAGTGCGTCATCGATGGGCGTGGTAAAGCTGCCACCGCTGGGCGAAACAATCACATGCTCCAGTTGTACAAACTCTTCGATAGAGAGATTTTCTTTAAGAGCAGGGTGATCGCGTCGGCCAATTAGCACATACGTTTCGTCAAACAAATGGCTGCTTCTTAAATGCGATTTCGCTGCATCATGCGAGGCAATAGCGATATCAAGTTCACCGCTCGCCAGCTGTTGTTCAAACTGGGCAGGATTGTAGTGACGGGCCGCGATGCGCACGCCAGGGGCTTGTTGCCGCAAAGCCAGCACCAGCGGCATCACAATCGCCGCCTGCGTGTAGTCGGTGCAGGCGATATTAACGGTCAGTTCTGCTCGTTGCGGGTAAAAATCTTTGTGGGATTGCAGCGTTTGCCGCAATTTTTCAAGAGACTCGTGTACCGGAATAATTAATTCCAGCGCCTTGGCTGTTGGCGTCATTCCGCGTCTTGCTGGGATCAGCAGTGGATCATCAAACATATCCCGCAGGCGGTTGAGTTGGGCGCTCACGGCGGGCTGGCTGAGATGAAGCCTTGCTGCTGCTTTCGTTACATTCTGTTCCGCAAGCAAGGCTTCGAGCGTAAGCAGCAGGTTTAAATCAAGACGTGTGGTATCCATTGGGTGGATTCCTTAATAAAAAACAATCGATTTCTCTTATCCCTGAAATCTCCTGATAATTCAAGCCACACACATATGAATCATCAGGAGAAAGACCATGTCATCGAATCAAAAACCCGTTATCACTGTAGTTGGCGCACTCAGCAAACAAGGGCGCAGCGTAGTACGGACACTACTGGAAAGTCAGCGTTACCAGGTGCGGGCATTAACCCGCCGCATGGATTCCCCGCAAGCACAGGAGTTGGCAAAACTGGGTGTGGAGTTTATCAATGTGCCGCTGGAGCCTGGTCATAAACAGGATTTTATTCAGGCTTTTAAGGGCGCACACGGCGTATTTATGATGACACCGGGTATTACACCAGAAGCGGTTAACGCATCGACACATGAAACGGAATTAGGCAAAGAAATTGCCGATGCTGCCGTGGAAGCGGGCGTACAGCATCTTGTCTTCACCAGCCTGGAAAATGTCGACCGTATTACCGACGGGGCGAAATGGGTGCCACACTTTACCGACAAGGGGCGCATTGAGGACTATATCCGCACGCTGCCCATTTCCAGCTCTTTTATTATGATGGCGTTTTTCTATACCAATTTGCTTGAGTATTACCAGCCGCGCTTTGAGGGCGATACTTTAGTTTTCCCCATCTATTTACCCGAAGATTTTCACGCCCCGTTTGTGGACCCTTTAACTGCAACTGGCCCAGCGGTGCTGGAGATTTTTGATAATCAGAATAAATACACAGGCTGCGCTTTACCGGTTGTTGGCGAATTTCTTTCACCAACAGAGATTGTTGAAACCTTTAGCCGTGTGACCGGGATAAAAGCCGCTTATCGCCCGGCGATGACGCGTGACGAAATGCTGCAATATTTCCCATCATTTGCTGATATGGGCGGGTTAGTTGCTGAGCTGGTCGGGATGTCTGACTACGCCGTTGAATATGGTTACTACAGTAAAGAGCGTGATGTGCAATGGAGTCGCCAGGTTAATCCAAACGCATTAACCTGGGAGCAATTTTTGCAAACCACGGGTTGGCAGGGGCAAGGGCATTCTTTCGGGCTTTGAGTCGCCTGTCACTGCGCCATTCAGAATAATCCCGCAAACTAAGAGGAAATGGATTTCCTCTCAGGCAAGAGCAAACATGGCATTAACGATCAGGGTATTACTGGAAAACCGGCGTGCTGACGGCGCAGATGAATTGTTGCGGGCTAAGGCAGGATTGAGTTTGTTGGTGGCGGATGAAACCACCAGCGTTTTATTCGATACCGGCCCTGATAGTAGCTTCGTGCATAACGCAGAAATGTTGGGTGTCGATCTGACAAGCTTAACCGCGACGGTACTTTCCCATGGTCATTATGATCATTGTGGCGGTGTGCCCTGGCTACCCGATAACAGCCGCATAATTTGCCATCCACAGATAGTCAGTGAGCGTTACGCGGTAGTGACGCTGGCGGGTGTTAGCCGAAAAATTAAGAAATTATCGCTGGATATTGATTACTCCCGCCACCGCATGGAGTACAGCCGCACGCCTGTACAGATTAGCGATCGTTTCTTATGGTCGGGAGAGATCCCTGTTGATGAACCCCGAGCATACGGGATGATTAGTGGTAACCCTGCGGCTGCGGATTACGTTATTGACGAGGGCGTTCTGATATATAAATCCGAGCATGGATTGGTGATTATCACCGGTTGCGGGCACCGGGGGATTATCAATATCGTGCGCCATTGCCAGGATATTACGGGCATCAGGAAGGTCTATGCGCTGATTGGCGGGTTCCATTTGCGCAGTGCACCACCGTGGGAATTGTTGCGGGTCAGACGTTTTCTCCATCAACAACAAATAAACAAAGTCCTGGGGTGCCATTGTACCGGTGCATGGGGGCGATGGTGGTTGCCGGAGGTTATTGCTCCGGCGACGGGAGATATTTTTACTTTGTAATTTCCGGGGGATTGTCGGATGTCGCTAACGCTAATCCGACCTGGGGTTTTGACTCACTAAATCAATAACTCCCGCAACTGCTGGCGTTGTTGCTCGCTCACATCCAGCGGATGGCGATAACCGATGTTTTCCAGCGCGCGGGTGTACAGCGCCACCAGCCAGTCGTAAACATACAGCGTATTGCCGCGAGCAGGTTGGTCGCCCAAACGCACCAGGCGGGTGCTGGCGGTTGCCTGGGCTTGCGGGGTAAACACGGGTGAACCTTTGTTGACGCGGCTTGCCGGGCGTAATGCTGGTTCAATATGCGCGTAGCCTAACCAACTGACAAAATCGCCCAACACCGCGCTTACACAGGTGATTTCCTGCGCCATGCTGCCATCGCCATGGCGCAACGCTGTGTCGAGTTGTTCCGATAGTTTCAGGCGATAACTGGCGATGATCAGCAACTGGCACAAGGCCTGAAGCTGAGTGTTATCCAGCCCGCAAAGCTCGGCAATTTCCCGGCGCGCCGCCAACTGGCGCAGATGGTTAATCCACAACAGATGCACCACGCTTGCGAAGCTGTCGATGCCCGCTGTTTGTGGGCTATGGCTCTCTTCGTCGGCGAACAGGTCGATATCCAGGCTAAAACCAGCGGGTTGTTGTTTGCGCAATTGCTGATGACTCAACCAGCTTTGTTGCAGCACATGGCGTTCTGGCAGCAGGCTGGCGAGCAGTTCACCATGGCTGGCAGCGCGAGTCTGTAGTGTCCGCACCAGATCTTCTGCCTGCGAACGTGCGCGCTCCGGCGTGAGGTTTTCGCCGTCGAGAAGATGAGCGAACAGGGCGCTGATTTCTGTGTTCAGCGCGGCCTGTAACATTTCAATGCGCAGCGTTCGTTGCGCGGGAACCAGTGCGTCCGTCAACCATCCCAGCAAACGGTGCATATTCCGGCTGTCCAGCGCTTGCAGCGTACCCCAGCGTTTGCCCGGCAGGCCGATAATACGCTGCACGCCTTCATCCAGATTTGCGCCGCTAAAACGGGCATCTCGCGGGGTAATCGCCCAAATTAAACCTGGCGTGGTGGCGTTGCTGGCCTGGGTTTTATCTACCCAACGAGCCAGCATTTTACCTGCGGCGTTCACTTCGCTGCGCTCTGATGCCGCATTGCACACCACTAATTTATCGGGTTGCAGATATTGTGCGTAATCGTCGAGTTGCAGCAGGGGAATATCCACCACATCGACGTGTGGCAACTGGGGTAAATGGTTAAGCGTCAGCGTGATTTCGGCACACAGTTGCTGCAAATCAAGCAGTGAAAGACTCACTTGCGTAGCGATTTCCTGATTGAACAGCGGGCAGACCAGCACGTCGGCATTGATTTCCACCACGTCTGGTGTGGCCGGAAACAGAAAACCTTCCACGGGAAGTAAAAAGGTATCCACCAGCAAATTGGCAGGCGCCAGCACCTGGCGGGCATAACCCAAATGATTCAGCATCTCGGCAAGATGTTGCCACTGCGCGGTGCTGGTGGCGTTGTCCCCCCATAGCGGAGCCAGCAGCGCGGCCTGATCGGCACTGCTCAGCCACGGCATCAGCTCAGCCATTTGCTGCCACAGCGCGCTGCCCAGATGATACTGGCGACGCACCACTTGATGATAAGCCTGCGCAATATCAGACAGTTGCAACTGGGTTATCGCTGGGTTAGGTTGCACCAGGCGCTTAGTCTGCAATTCCCGAAGTCTTGCGGCGATCGCCTCAGGTTGCGCAAAACGGGCAGCTGACGTGGCGTGATACTGGCGAATCAGGCGTTGAGCCAGTTCGCTTGCATTACACAGCGTCAGCAGCAGCGGGTAATGTTCCGCAACCGGTAATTCGCGACGGGTAAAGCGCACCGCCACACTCGCGGCATGGCCAGGGTTAATGTGCGTCAGGTAATCCAGCACTTTGCCGCCAAGCAAAATCTCAATGCGCTGGAAGTTATCGCCCAATAACGTGGTCAGCAGATGGTGTTTGCCGTCTACCGAGTGGCCATATAAACCCAAAGTTAGTGGCTGCTCCGCCTGCAAGTCCATCTGAATCTGGCGTTGCTGAAGGGCGGCCATGTTATGTAGTAGCCCATCGGCTTCGTTATCAATGAACGGAACCGACAGACGAGCCTGCTGTAGCCAATCCACTAATTGTTGCAGCGTTGAGGTTTTTGAAGTCATTTTTGGTACACGCTCCCGCTGTCAATCCAGTAATGGCTGGCACCGCTGTAGCTTCCTGCCAGAGTATTCAATTTAAAACTTAATTGGTTGAGCGGCACTTTGCTGCCGTCCTGCAACCAGGCTTCCGCCAGCACAAAAGCGTCGGCTTCGCGCGTTTGTTGCAAGCGCACGTTTAATACGCCTTCTCCGGCAATGGCTTTGGCTAGTTGCGGCGAGTTGATTGCCAAAGTGTAGAGCGGCGTGGCAGGCCAGCGCGCATCGTCAAGCTGGCGGAACCCCAGGCAGGCGTTACCGCGCAGTGGGAAATGCAGGCGGGTATCCAGTGTGGATTTGGGATCGTCGAGATCGATATCGCGATACCAGACATTTTTCTCGACCAGTGTGTTGTTGCCATCCAGCATCCCCAGGTAACGCACTGTGGAATAAGCCTGAATGTCGGACGCTTTAAAGTTAAAGCCAGGCAAACGTAAATCCATCGCCAGGCTGCACAACATGGCCCCTACGGCCGCGGTGGATTTCGGGTTGCCGATGCGGCCTTGCTGGCTAAACGGATACCATTCATGAGTCTGATAGTTATCCAGCCAGACGATACGGTTGACCGGCACCGGCTGCTGGTAGCGTAACAGCGCCTGCACGCCCGGCAAGCAGCCTGGTCGGCCAGTGACCAACAACACATCGCAACAGTAATGGCTGATGACTTCACACAACGCTTGCAGCGGGGTGGTCAGCGTAAACTGGCCTGCCAGCATCGCTTCTTGTAACTGGGCCAACTCAACATGTAGCGGTACGCTAAACAAATCAAACGCTGGGGCATCGGCGGGCAGGGCGTGTTGGACCGCCTGCTGAACATAGTTAATCACGTTATCGGTTGGGCGTTGGGTTAGCAGTTCACCAAACGTCGCTTCCAGCATGGCGTGGCTGTCATCCGGGTCGCTATTTTCCCAGCACGACAACACGGCATGGCCAAGCGGGATAAACAGTTGCAGCGCCGTTTGTTGGCGCAGCGTGCCACGCGTATCCATCCGTCCGGATTCGCCAAACAGCGTAGTCATTAATCCTGCGGTATCTGCCACACCCGCCTGATGAATTTGTGTCTGAAGTGCGGGCAATACGCAACGCTGGATAACATCCAGCAGAATGTCGTCTCCCGCCACTTTGAACCCTTCACGGAACAGTAAACGTGGCGTGATTTTGACGTTGCTGCCGACACCTTCATCCAGATGATATTGGGTGATCGCCATGTCCGTGGTGCCGCCACCAATATCAATTGAGGCGACACGAAGCGTTTTACCTGGTAGCTCATCGGCGGCTAATTTGCGGTCTGGGCGCGCCAGGCTTTGGAAGAAGTTCCCGCTTTGCCCCGCATAGTTGACCAGCGCTTCGTTATACAACCACACCAGTTGCCCGCAGGTGGCTTCGTCCCATTCCATCTGCACATCAGGAACCGGAACCACACTTTTCTGGAAATCACGATCGTTGCTGAAACCGTCATCCGTCGGGTGCCATTCCATTGCTTTCCACACCAGCCCAACCGCTTCCTGCATCCGCTGGCGGAAGATTTCACGCTCTTGTTTCGGCATCGCCGACGGCAGAGTGAGGATCAGATGGCGCAACTGCCGTGGCGCATTCAGGTGGCCCATGCTTTGGCGCGAGCCGACGCTGTTGATTTGCATCAGCGCCTGCGCCAGTAATTCACACAGCATTAAGGTCATCAACGAACTGCGGCTGTATTGCGGCGAGAACACTGGCAGGCGGTCTTCTAACGGTAATGAATAGAGCGGTTGCCCGTCGTCGTTCATCAGGTTCATTAACGGGAAAGCGGTGGCCAGCGGTTCGCGCTGCGTTTTCACGCCCATCTGGCTAAAGCGCCAGTCCTGGTTGGCCGGTGTTTCATCCCACAAATAGCGGCGTGGGCTGGAAATACCACTGGCACCTTCGGTTCCTAAACGGGCAGATGCCATGCTGCGTGCTTCATCACCGACGCGGGCAATCGATGGCCAGACAAATGCGTCATCGCGACCACTTTCTACCGAGCAATGTTGTTTGCCGAATTTGGCTTCTGAGAACTCAAGGCGGCTGGTGAACATCGCTTCATTGATGGTTTGCGGTTCGCTGAGCGAACGAATTTGCAGCTCGGCGGTCTGGCGCAGGCCATCGTTCGCTTCGCCGTGGTCTTCAATCAACACGCCGCAAGTGTGAGTGTTACCAACGTCCAACACCAGATCGACCGGAATGGCAGGCGCTTGCAGCGTGGCGGTGACAATTTTCACTTCCGGCACCGCCAGTTGTGCACCAAGCATCTCAATAATATTGAGGTAGTGTGCCTGATACTCGAAGGTTTTCAGCGCATGGCTGAGTTCACGCTCGCTGCGTGACTCGTGGCGCGTAACAAATTGCGTGAACACTTCGCGTAACCAGCCATCAACCCAGGTCTGGTCAATAAAATCGTTAATTTCTTCGTTTTGCCAGGCCAGCGCAAAGCGTGCGCCGTTACGCACATCATTTTGCGTGGGAGCCAGATGTGCGGCTGGGTTGTCGTCAGCCAGAATTTTGGTGTCCAGCGCGAGGGTAATACGCACGGTGTTGCCTGCGGAGTCCGGTGTTTCAAGGCTGCGAATTTGCACCCGCGCCCAGTTATCCGGGCCGCCCACAAAGGTGCGCGGCGGGTTAAAACGCAGGAACGGCAGCGGCAGCCAGGTTTTATCCAGCAGTTTTAGCGAGTGACCCAGCGTGATGATGCTTTCAGGTTTGACGACTTCGGGAGCGGCTCCCTGAGTGCCGGGCAGGGTGAACTTACCAGGCACGACATCGTAATCAAGGCGCAGCAGTGGGCCATTTGCCGTTTTACGCACAAAGCGCCCGGTGTGCGGGGCGTTTGGCTGCGGCGCCAGGCCGAAATCCAGAAACTGAATGCCGCTGTCTTTAATGAGCGTCACGCTCGGTTTATAGGGATACAGGGTGGCAAGCATGGCTTAATCACTCACTTTTTTAAATGTCACAGGCACCACGGTGTCACCTTGATAACGCCCGATGCACTCCGCGATATCATTCGCGCCAGCATTACAGGCAATTTCCGGCAGCGGGTAGCGCGAACCATCGCTACAACGCGCATTGCCACGGGTTTTAATCATCAATGTTCCGGACTGCATCAACCCTGAAAAGACTTCCGCTTTACAGACAATGTTGTCGCCATGAACCAGGCGCACAGTGCCTTTGTTTTTGGCGATTTGATAACGCAGCGTCGGCGGTTTGCCGGTAATCGAATCTTTCACATTGATGGCGACGCGCCAGCTGCCGTTAAGGAATTTGGTGGAACCGGCTTTTAATGCGTCGGCGGGTAAAATCAGCGTGCCTTTGGGGATGTCAGCAGGCGCAACCACCGGCTCTGGCTCAGGCGCGGGCGGTTCGATAACGGCGGCCTGGGCAACAGGCAATGTGGAAACGTGGGCAACGGGTTGCGCCTGAATCACCGCCGGAGCGATAACCTTTGGTTTAACTTCTGGGGCAATTTGCGCTAAAGGTTCTGCGTGCGGGGTCGATATCAGAAACCAGGCGAGCGGGGCAGCGATGCTGGCAATAATTGCTGCCGCAACGGGCAGCAACCAGCGCCGTGTTTTTTTAACCGGTGAAACATCAGGCACAGTTTGGGCAACGGGCTGTTGCACCGGCGGCGTTTCGATGACGGGTTCGGCATTAATAATAGAAGGCGCAATAGAATAGAGCGGCTCATCCGGCTCGCTAAGCACCACTACAGGCGGAGCGGCAGGCGGCGGTTCGGGAAGAAACTCGATAACCGGTTCATGTTCTTCAACGATGCGTAAACAGTCCATGGCATCGGTACGGGCGTCAGTATTGAGGCTGACAAAGCCCCAAAACGTGAGGACCGGTTTGCCGTCAACCAGATAGACATGCTGGCTGCCTGGAAACTGTAATGCATTCGCCAGCAACGAACCAAACAGCTGGATAGCCGTTTTTTCCGCCTGCTGGCAGCGCTGAATTAACGAGGCGACATTGGCCTGGCAGTTATCGAGGTAACGCAGGGCTTTTTTGCGTTGTTCATCACTCGCTGCCGCCCAACTGACGACTGTGCCTTCAAATGGCGCGTACCAGTCAACCCGGTCACCTTCATCGTTTGGCTGCGGGATTGCCAGACTATCGACCACTGCCTGCTGTTTGCGTAAGCGCAATGTTTCGCGAATTTGTAGCGCTGAGTCGAACACTGTCTGCCCGTTTTCGCCTAGCGAAAGGAAGTCATCTAAGCATCCGCTGCGCAATAATGTTTTTGCCACGTCATCAATCCTGCTGTTTTCAGCTCAGTTTGAGCCATCTTCACGCTTGCCACTTTACTGAAAGCTTGCGCAAGTGAACGGTGGAAGAGACGGGTTTTTTCTCTAATTATCGGGCGATTGCACTTAAGTCATTGGGACGTTCCCTGGTTTTGTGCTACTCATTATTCTTCGCAACTCGTCTGGGAGCGCGCCACAAATGCCGCAAACATTGCCGTTATTACTGGTTCAAATGGGTCATCCGCCGTTAGATATTCGCAAAGCTGTAGGTGAACAGCCGCAGTGGTTTAACGCGGCATTGGGGGATGTTGGCCCGATTAGCGTGGTGTGCCCGTTTGAAGGGGAAGCACTTCCCGCTGTCGGCACGTTTAGCGGCGCGGTGATTACCGGTTCATGGGCAATGGTGACGGACCATGAAGAGTGGAGTGAGCGCACCGCCGAGTGGCTGCGGGAAATTATTCAGGCCGGGGTGCCTGTACTGGGCGTATGTTACGGGCACCAGTTGATGGCTTACGCGCTGGGTGGTGTAGTGGATTACCATCCAAAAGGCAGCGAAGTGGGGCAAATAGCCGTCACGTTGAATGACGCCGCCCAGCACGACCCGCTTCTTAGCGGCCTGCCAAATTCGTTCGATACCTTTTTAAGCCACGAGCAAAGCGTGCTCGCGCTGCCTAAAGGTGCAGTGGTGTTGGGCGCATCCAGCCACGACCCGCATCAGATAGTTCGTTACTCGCCAACCGCATTCTCAGTGCAATTCCACCCGGAATTTAGTGCGCCAGTGATGAATAAAATCATTACCAGCCGCAGTGAAAGGGTGGCGATGAAAGGCAAAGATCGCGATGCTTTACTGGCGGCTGTCAGTGACACGCCAGTTTCACGTTCGATCCTTCAGCGATTCGTTGCATTGTTGTAAAAATGACTGGCGGGAGATCGTGCTGTATTTGACGGAAAACTGCACAAATATCCCTGTTTCTGAATAACGTGAGAGCCTTTTGTTATTTGTCAGTGGCCCTGGGTTATGGTGTGATTCATCCTTAAAAATAATAAGTTCACTCATCATTTTGGCAAGCAAACAAAAGGTAAAATCATGTCGACAGGGAAAACCTTCCTCGCGCTGCTGTTAACCAGCTTATTACCCGCCAGCTCCGCATTCGCTGCCGCGAATAACACCCTGGTTTACTGCTCAGAAGCCTCTCCAGAATCCTTCAACCCACAAATCGCCAGTTCCGGGCCAACGTTTGTTGCCAGCTCGCAAACGTTATACAACCGGCTGGTTGAATTCCGCCCGAGTGATAACCTGCCGGTGCCGTCTTTGGCGACAGAGTGGAAAATCAGCCCGGACGGTAAAACCTACACATTCACGCTGCGCAAAGGCGTGAAGTTCAATAGCAATAAAGAGTTTAAACCGACGCGCGATTTCAACGCTGACGACGTGGTGTTCTCGGTGATGCGACAAAAAGACCCGAAACACCCGTACCACAATGTCTCGCAGGCAAGTTACGAATATTTCAACGATGTTGGCCTCGATAAGCTCATCACTGAAGTGAAGAAGATCGATGACAATCACGTTCAGTTCACTTTGAGTGAGCCAAATGCGGCCTTCCTCGCAGACTGGGGAATGGACTTTGCGTCGATTCTTTCGGCTGAATACGCCGATGCGATGCTAAAAGCGGGCACGCCAGAAAAGGTCGATACCGCACCCATCGGCACCGGCCCGTTTGCGTTGCAGGAATACAAAGTGGATTCGTTGATTCGCTACGTGGCAAACCCGAATTACTGGAATGGCGAAGTGCCAACTAAACACCTAATCTTCTCGATTACGCCAAACGTGCAAACGCGCATGGCGAAATTGCAGAAGAACGAATGCCAGATTATCCCCGCACCGGCACCGGTACAGTTCGAAGCTATCAAAGCCGATAAAAACCTCGAGCTGCATACCGTCGATGGTTTGAATGTCGGTTATCTGGCGTTTAATACCACCAAAAAACCGTTCGACAACGTGCTGGTTCGCCAGGCGCTGAATTACGCCGTCGATAAACAAGCCATTATTAATGCCGTGTTTATGGGCTCGGGCACCATTGCAAAATCACCGATTCCACCAGCCATGTTAGGTTTTGATAAAGATCTGAAAGATCGCAGCTACAACCCAGCCAAAGCCAAAGAGTTGCTCAAGCAAGCGGGCCTTGAGAAGGGCTTCGATACCGATTTATGGTCGATGCCAGTGCAACGCCCATACAACCCGAATTCACGTCGCATCGCCGAGATGATTCAGCATGACTGGGCGAAAGTGGGCGTGAACGCGAAAATCGTCACCTTTGAGTGGGGCGAATATCTTTCAGGTATGCGTAAAGGCGAACATTCCTCCGCATTATTTGGCTGGATGAGCGACAACGGTGACCCGGACAACTTCGCCGATACCTTGCTCGGTTGTGGCAGCATCCAAAGTGGCTCCAACGCCGCGCGCTGGTGCGACAAGCAGTACGATGCGCTGACACAGAAAGCAAAACTGACTAGCGACCCGGCCGCACGCGCCAAACTTTACGAGCAGGCACAAGAAGTGTTCTACCAGCAAGCACCGTGGATCCCACTCGCTAACGGCAAAACCTTCTACGCCACGCGCAGTAATGTGACGGGTTACAGTGTGAGCCTGAACGGTAGCGACTTCTCGAAAGCAAAATTGAACTGATAAGCTTTTGTGTAGGTCGGATTAGCGTTAGCGACCTCCGACATTATTGGCATTAATGGTGGATGACGCCTTCGGCTTATCCCCCCTACAAGACAGCAGTTGTAGGGATGAATGTTAGCGACATCCACCGTTAAAAAGACAGGAATAACGACATGGAGTCATTTTTTTCAACCACTGCAAACTGCCGCGTCCGCTGGCTGGACTTGCCCGGCAGCGGCACACCGCTTGTATTTGTTCATGGCCTCGGTTGCGCCTCATCTTATGAATATCCCCGCGTCGTTGCTGATAAAAATTTTGCTGGACGAAGGGCGATTCTTATCGACCTCCCCGGTTACGGATATAGCGAAAAACCCCGCGATTTCAGTTATTCAATTAAAGAACAGGCGCAAGTGGTGGCTGAATTTATTGGTCATCTGAAACCGGAGAAGTATTTTCTCTATGGTCATAGCATGGGCGGCAGTATCTGTATTGAAGCAGCAGAATTATTGACGGCAAATTTATCCGGGCTGATCGTTTCAGAGCCTAATTTCCATGCGGGCGGCGGCTTTTTTAGCCAACAAATTTGCAGCGTAACTGAAGCGAATTATGTCGCAGATCGGCATAATGCAATGGTTAACAATGAAAATGGCCCATGGTCAGGAAGTTTGGCGGCAGCGGCACCCTGGGCTGTATGGCGTGGAGCGGAAATTCTGATCAAGGGTAATCATTGGTTAACGATTTTCGCGCGCCTGGAGAAACCGCGTTCGTTGATCTTTGGCGAACAATCGCTCCCCGACGGTGATTTCACCCAAGTTCAAAACGGTGGCATTAGCACATCGGTATTAACCGAATGCGGGCATTCCATGTCATGGGAGAATCCAGCGGCATTGGCCGGAGCTTTAGATTCATTCTGTAAACAGCACGAATGATTAATGATCTTGAGAAAATCACCGCGGAGTCATAAGGTATACCTCTAAAATTAAGGAGATAGTTATGGCGCACCTGGAAGATGTTATTGCCCGCGTAGACGCAGCGGTAACTGAAAATGTGATTGAGCATATGAATGAGTTGCTGATTGAACTGAGCGACGATGCTGAGTTAACCCGCGAAGACCGTTACGCACAGCAGCAGCGTTTACGTAACGCCATTGCGCAGAAGGGCCATCATCACAAAGCGGAAGTGGAACAGCGCCGTGATGATTTAACCAAAGGCGGCACCATTATTTAAGTTTCAGAAAGTGTTATCACAAACCGCCTTCGTTGAAGGCGGCTTGATAAGAAACAAAGACGAAGAAGTTAAGCGGTTTTCACTTCCGGTTGCATATTCATCATACGGTTTAGCCACGGCACCATTGCGGCCATAATCAGCGCGATAACAAAGGTCGTGATGCCAATTTTGCTGAACACACCAGTATAAATCGGCAGCGTTTGCAGCGGATCGTTAAGGGATTCTGGCACTGCAGTGAAGGTGGCAACGTAGCCGCCGAGCAGGAAGGCCGCGGCCTGGGTCAGGAACCACATCCCGAGAATAAAGCCCATCATAGTTTGCGGCACCAGCGCTGCGACCATTGCTAAACCTAACGCGCTTATCATCAATTCACCCAAACTCTGGAACAAATACACCAGCACGATAAACCACGGTGAGGTCAGCCCTTGCGCGTCAGCAAACCACATCCCAGCAGCGGCGGCAGTTAAAAAGCCTAACGAACACAGGAACATGCCGAGAGTGAATTTGGCAGGCATCGTCAGATCTTTGCCTTTGGCACCAAAACGGGTATACAGCGAAGCCAGAATAGGGCTGGCGACCACTACCCAGAATGGGTTCAGAGCCTGAAAACTGACGGGGTTGATAGTAAACCCGAGAATTTCATGGCGCACGTTATTGATAGCAAAGAAGTTCAGCGACGTCGGCATCTGGGCATACAGAATGTAAAACAGTACCGCTTCAATCATCAGCACAAAGGCGACGTACATGCGGTTGCGATCGCTTTTGTTTTGCTTCGCGGCCTCACGGAAGAAGAGGAAAATCACGATGATGGACAGCACAATTAACACAATATTGGCCACTTTTACGTTATGCATCAGCCAGGCACAAACGTAAATCATCAGCACAGTTCCCGCTAAAACCAGCAGTAAGTTTTTGTAGCTCATCGGCTTGCTATCGGGTTCCGAGCCGATGTCGCGCACCATGCCACGGCAGCAGAAATAAACCAGCAATGCGAAGACTAAGCCAATGCCGCACAGGTTGTAGGTAACGGCGTAGCCATATTTGTTGGCAATGACGGGAGCAAGAGACAAAGACAACAAAGAACCAATGTTGATAGACATGTAAAAGAGGGTGAATGCGCCGTCCAGACGGGGATCTTTTGGCGGATAACATTTTGAAAGCAGACTGGCTGGGTTGGCTTTAAATAGCCCGTTGCCCACCGCAATGGTGCCCAGGGCAATAAAGATCATATCAGGATTATGCAGCGACAAACCGGTCATAAAGTAGCCCAGCGCCAGTACCACGGCACCAAGAACCATCGTGCGTTTTGTTCCTAATAAATGATCGCCAACATAACCACCGATTGAGATCAGCCCGTAAACCAGTGCGGCAAAGGCACCAAAGGTAACAAAGGCCTGTTCCTGTGAAAAACCGAGCTCTTTAACGAAGAAAACGGCCAGAATACCTTGCACGCCGTAGTATCCAAAACGCTCCCATAACTCAACAAAAAAAATCATAAAAAACGGTTTAGGTTGCTGCAATAAACCGGTAGGGGCGGGCTTATTCATGTTCGTTTGCCTTTAGACATTTTAAGGAAGTATAAGCAGCTATTGGCGCTATACCTAAGTTCAATCTGTGATGGAATCGTATTCTATTTTGCGCATCCGCATGCGGCGTTAATGCCGCATTTAAGACGATACTTAGGGTATTGTATGGTTAATTTGCTTTCCTGGTGGTTGATCACACTATCAAATCACGAGCATGACATTTTTATGTTTGCCCGGGGATTTTCGTAGGTCGGATAAGCTTAAGCGTCATCCGACAAATCTAAAATATAAGAAAATAATATGAAGTTATCTATTTGCACCTTTCTGGATAATTAACTTAATTCTTCGCTCTATAAGGGTGCGGAAAATGAATGCTGCGTGCTTAATAATATTTAAACCTGTTGATTTTCAGTGCTGTAAATACCTGGCACGGTAAATGCTTTATTCATTCCATCTTGTATACCAGATGGGATTCCAGTTTATGTCAGTAGCAACCTTGCCTGAATGGGTCGCGAGTTACCGCCAGCACCCGCAACAGCTAGTGGCGGCATATCAGCAATTAAATGCAAATTTATCCCGTGATGATAATGCGTGGATATATATCGCCACGCAGGATGAAATTTATGCGCAATTAACCACAATTTTTCAGGCAATTAATTCTGGTGAAAAGCAAGTAGCAGATTTTCCATTATTAGGCGTTCCTTTTGCGGCGAAAGATAATATTAATGTTGCCGGAATGCCCACCAGCGCGGCGTGCCCGGCATTTACTTACACCCCTGAAAAAGATGCGACGGTGATAGCCCGCCTGAAAGCGGCCGGGGCGATTGTGGTCGGTAAAACCAACCTCGACCAGTTTGCCACCGGATTAGTCGGCACTCGCTCTCCGTTTGGTGCAGTAAAAAATACCTTCAACCCTGAATATGTCAGCGGGGGTTCCAGTTCGGGCTCCGCATCGGTGGTGGCTCGCGGGCTGGTGTGCTTTGCGCTGGGAACCGACACTGCCGGTTCAGGCCGCGTGCCAGCAGGTTTTAACAATATTGTTGGTCTGAAACCGACCAAAGGTTGGGTTTCTACTGCCGGTGTGGTTCCTGCGTGTCGATTGAACGACTGTGTTTCAGTGTTCGCATTAACCGTTGAAGATGCTGAAACCGTTGCAGCGATTGCTGGCGGTTACGATCGGCAAGATCCTTACTCCCGTGCCAACCCGCAGACCGCTCCGGCACGTTTTAGTGAAAAACTCCGTTTTGCCATTCCCGATCGGCTTGAATTCTTTGGGGACCGTTTAAGTGAAGTGGCTTTCGCCAAAACCCTGGCGCGTTTGCAGCAGCAGGGCGCGGAACTGGTACCGATTGATTTCACGGTGTTTAACGAGTTAGCCGCTCAACTGTATAACGGCGCGTGGGTGGCCGAGCGCACCGTTGCGGTTGGCGATATTTTCAAAAATAAGCCTGAAGCCATGGACCCAATCGTGCGCGGTATTGTGGCAAACGGCCTGAACTACACGGCTTGTGATGCCTGGCAGGCGGAATACACCCGCGCTGAACTCTCGCGCCAAATTAACGCGCAACTCAGCGAGTTTGACGCGCTGGTGGTGCCAACGTCTCCGACTATTCATACCCTCGCTGAAATGGCGCAGGAACCGGTGCGCTACAACTCGCAATTTGGCACCTACACCAACTTTACCAACCTGGCTGACCTCTGCGCGCTGGCGCTGCCGGGGGATTTCCGCGCAGACGGAATTCCTGCCGGAATCACGCTTATCGCGCCCGCATGGCATGACCAGGCGCTGAGTCACTTCGGCAAAAGCTGGCAGCAGGCGTTGAACCAGCCGCTGGGTGCGACTGAAAAAGCACTTCCTGCGACCATTACCGCAAAAATCTTGGCAAACCACGTTCGCGTTGCCGTGGTGGGTGCACATCTGCGTGGAATGCCGCTCAACCACCAGCTCACCACGCGCAATGCGGTGTTTATCGAAGAATCGCGCACCGCTGCCAATTATCGCCTTTATGCGCTGGCCAATACTCAGCCGCCAAAACCGGGCCTTGCCCGCAGTCTGGAAGGGCAGCCGATTGCCGTAGAACTATGGGATATCCCGCTGGCTAGATTCGGTGAATTTGTGGCGGAGATCCCCGCGCCGCTTGGGATCGGTACTTTGACTCTGGAAGACGGCAGGAGCGTGAAAGGGTTTATTTGCGAACCCGCAGCACTAAGCGATGCCACGGATATTACCGCGTGGGGCGGCTGGAAAGCCTGGCTTGCCCGTCACCACAGCGCCTGAGGAGATGAAAAATGTTTAGCTCAGTATTGATAGCCAACCGCGGTGAAATTGCTGTTCGCGCCATTAAAACATTGAAAAAAATGGGGATCGCCAGCGTGGCGGTGTATTCCGAACCCGATGCCAATGCACAGCATGTGATGGATGCCGACGTCGCCATCGCGTTGGGCGGTGAGAAAGCGGCTGAAAGCTATCTTGATATCGAGAAAATCATCGCAGCAGCCAAACAAAGCGGCGCTCAGGCGATTTTCCCAGGCTACGGTTTTTTGTCCGAACGCGCGGAATTTGCCCAGGCGTGCGCTGAAAACGGCCTCGTTTTTATCGGCCCCACCGCTGAACAAATCCGTGACTTTGGGCTGAAGCATTGCGCTCGCGACCTGGCGTTTAAAGCTGATGTACCAATGACGCCGGGAACCGGTTTGCTGTTAACGCTGAAAGAAGCGCAACTGGCGGCAGCTGAAATTGGTTACCCGGTAATGCTGAAAACTACCGCTGGTGGTGGTGGCATTGGCCTGACACGTTGTGAAGATGAAGCGAGCCTGGTTGACGCCTGGTCGAGCGTGAAACGCATGGGCCAGCAGTTTTTCAGCGACGATGGCGTGTTTATCGAGCGTTTTGTCGACCGGGCGCGCCATCTTGAAGTGCAAATTTTTGGCGACGGCAAAGGCAAAGTGGTGGCGCTGGGCGAACGCGATTGTTCATTGCAACGCCGTAACCAGAAAGTTGTTGAAGAAACGCCCGCGCCAAATTTACCGCAGGCCACGCGTGAAGCTATTCACGCCGCCGCCGTGGCACTCGGCGAATCGGTGAATTACCGCAGCGCAGGCACCGTGGAGTTTATCTACGATGCTGCCCGCGATGCGTTTTACTTCCTCGAAGTGAATACCCGTTTGCAGGTAGAGCACCCGGTTACCGAAATGGTCACCGGTCTGGATCTTATCGAATGCATGATTAACGTCGCCGCAGGCGTCACGTTTGACTGGCAGCGTTTAGCGCAACCGCCGAAAGGGGCATCCATCGAGGTGCGCATTTACGCCGAAGATGCGTTGAAAAACTTCCAGCCAAGCCCTGGCGTGCTGACCGACGTTTTCTTCCCCGAAAATGTGCGCGTCGATGGTTGGGTGAGTACGGGCAGCGAAGTGAGCGCGTTTTACGATCCGATGATCGCCAAAGTGATCGTTTATGGTGACGATCGTCAGCAGGCGTTAAGTAAACTGAACACCGCGCTCGCCGCCACGCGTTTACACGGTATCTCCACCAACCTCGATTACCTGCGCCAAATAGTGCAACTGGCTGAATTTAAAGCCGGAATGATGTGGACGCGTTTGCTTGATGGTGTGGAATACCAGGCGCATGCGATTGAAGTGCTGGAGCCGGGCACCTGGAGCAGCGTGCAGGACAGCCCTGGTCGACTGGGTTACTGGGACATTGGCGTGCCGCCATCGGGGCCAATGGACGATTTTGCGTTTCGCCTCGCAAATCGCATTGTCGGCAACCATCCGTCAGCCGCAGGTCTTGAATTTACCCTGCAAGGGCCAACGCTGCGTTTCCACAGTGCGGCGACCATTGCCTTAACGGGCGCGGATTGCCCGGCAACGCTCGACAATGAAGCGGTTCCTTACTGGCAGCCAGTGATTGTGAAAGCAGGGCAAACGTTAAAGCTGGGGCGTGCGACTTCGGGTTGTCGCACCTATCTGGCGGTGCGTAACGGAATTGATGTGCCGGTGTATCTCGGTAGCCGCTCAACGTTTGCCCTTGGGCAGTTCGGCGGCCACGCCGGGCGCACCTTGCGAGTGGCGGATGTGCTGGCGATTTCCCAGCCTTGCTTGCCAGCCTGCACCACGCCTGCGCCGATTTCACTGCCGCAAACGCCGGAACCGGCGGTGATTCCGCAGTACAGCGATGTGTGGGAAATCGGTGTGTTGTACGGGCCACACGGTGCACCTGATTTCTTCACGCCGGAGTCGATGCAAACGTTCTTTGAGTCCGAATGGCAGGTTCACTACAACTCCAACCGCCTTGGCGTGCGATTAGTTGGCCCGAAACCGCAGTGGACGCGAGCTGACGGTGGCGAAGCGGGGCTGCATCCTTCCAACGTTCACGACTGTGAATACGCGATTGGCGCGGTGAATTTTACCGGAGACTTCCCGGTGATTTTGACGCGCGACGGCCCAAGCCTTGGTGGGTTTGTTTGCCCAGTGACCATTGCCAAAGCGGAACTGTGGAAAGTCGGGCAGGTGAAGCCTGGCGACCGTATTCGCTTCCACGCCATTACTTTTGAACATGCTCAGTCGCTGGAAATCGCCCAGGACGTGGCGGTCACTAATTTGCTGCACGTGTTGAACCTGCCGGATTTGCACCCGTCGATCACCCCAACTACCACTTCAAGTGCGGCAATTCTCGCAGAACTGGCGGCGCAGGGTGATTTACCGGCGGTGGTATACCGCCAGGCAGGTGACAACTATGTGCTGATCGAATATGGCGACAACGTGCTGGATTTGGCGCTGCGCCTGCGTATTTATCTGCTGATGAAAGCCATCAATCAGGTCGGGGTTTCCGGCATTGAAGAGCTTTCGCCGGGCGTGCGTTCGCTGCAAGTGCGTTACGACAGCCAGCATATTTCCCAGTCGCAATTGCTCACTTTACTGCTTGGCCTGGAAAAACAGCTCGGCGATGTCACGAAACTTAAAATCCCGTCGCGCATTGTGCATTTGCCGATGGCCTTTGAAGACAGTGCAACCCTTGCCGCCGTTGAGCGTTACAAAGAAACCGTGCGCGCCGATGCGCCATGGCTGCCCAATAACGTTGAATTTATTCAGCGCACCAATGGGCTGGCGCACCGCGACGAGGTTCGGGAGATCATCTTTAACGCCAGTTATTTGATTCTGGGTTTGGGAGATGTGTATCTCGGCGCACCGTGCGCAGTGCCGCTCGACCCGCGCCACCGCTTACTCAGTTCGAAATATAACCCAGCGCGCACCTGGACTGCCGAAGGCACCGTCGGGATTGGCGGCATGTATATGTGCATCTACGGCATGGATTCACCCGGTGGATACCAACTGGTGGGGCGCACGCTGCCTATCTGGAATAAATTCCTTAAAAACGAACAGTTTGGCGACGAACCATGGCTGCTGAAATTCTTCGACCAGGTGCGTTTTTATCCGGTAACGGAAGATGAGTTGACCGAGTTCCGCAGCGCTTTCCGTGAAGGACGCGCGCAGGTGCGTGTTGAAGAAGTCGAGTTTGATTTTGCCGCTTACACCACGTTCCTTGCCGACAACGCCGATGACATTGCTGATTTCCGCCAGCACCAACAACTGGCATTTAACCGCGAAGTGGCGAACTGGAAAGAGCAAGAAAGTGCTGCCATTGAGATCGCGATGCAGGCGGAGCCGCTGGATATTGAAGACCAGGAGGGCCATCTGGTGAGTGCCGATTTGAACGGCAATATCTGGAAAATCCTCGTGGAACCTGGGCAAACGGTGAAGCAGGGTGAGCCGTTGATTGTGGTGGAAGCCATGAAGATGGAACTGATGGTGGCCGCACCATGTGATGGCACGGTCTTGCGAATCAGTTGCCAGCAAGGGCATCCGGTTGGGCCGGGCGATGCGTTGTTGTGGCTGGATGCGGTGTGATGTTTGGTAACGGACGCCCTCATCCCGACCTTCTCCCCCAGGAGAAGGAGAAAACCGAACAATCCCCTCTCCCGTGGGAGAGGGTGAGGGCATGAAAAAACCAGAAGGCATTGCCGAGCGCATCTACCGCTTACTGAAACAGGAAATTTTTGATTTCCAGTTACTGCCAGGCGACCGATTCAGCGAAAACGACATCGCAGTGCGCATGGCGGCGAGCCGCACTCCGGTGCGCCAGGCGCTGTATGCGCTGGAACAAGAAGGCTATGTCGAAGTGCAGCCGCGTAGCGGTTGGCAGATCAAAGCGGTGGATTTCGATCATCTGGAATCACTCTACGATCTGCGCATTGTGTTGGAACTGGAAGCCGTAAAACGGCTATGTGCGCTGCCTGCAGAAGTACGCTCGCGGTCGTTACAGGCGCTAAAGCAGTTCTGGATTGATGCACCGCAATTGCCAGACGGCGCGGAAGTCGCCAGCCACGATGAAGTTTTCCATATGACGCTGGTCGAAGCCGCAGGTAACCCGGAAATGGCGCGGGTACACCGCGAAATCACCGAAAAAATTCGTATTGTGCGGCGGCTGGATTTCACCAAACGCCCCCGCGTCAGTGCCACGTATCTCGAGCATGGGCAGATTTTGCTCGCCATTTTGAACCGTCAACTTCAGGAGGCGCAGACCCGCTTACACGACCATATAGCCGCAAGTCAGAAAGAGGTTCGTCAAATTACTCTCCATATGCTTCATCAGGCGAAGCATGGGGTTATTTCTTAATAATACGTTTGGGAGTACACACACTATGCAACGTCGCACCTTCATTAAAGCTTTCGCGCTCTCCGCGTCTGTTGTCAGCATGGGGCTGGCCTTCAGCGCACAAGCGGCTGACACCATCAAAGTGGGCATCATGCACTCGCTGTCCGGCACTATGGCGATTTCTGAAACGCCGCTCAAAGATGTGGCGCTGATGACTATCGCCGACATTAACGCCAAAGGCGGCGTGCTGGGCAAACAGCTCGAACCAGTGGTGGTTGACCCGGCGTCAAACTGGCCGCTGTTCGCTGAAAAAGCACGCCAGTTATTAAGTCAGGATAAAGCGGCGGTGGTGTTTGGCTGCTGGACGTCGGTATCACGCAAATCAGTGTTGCCGGTGTTTGAGGAGCTGAACGGGCTGCTGTTCTACCCGGTGCAGTACGAAGGTGAAGAGATGTCGCCAAACGTGTTTTATACCGGTGCGGCACCAAACCAGCAGGCGATCCCGGCGGTGGAATACCTGATGAGCGAAGACGGCGGGGCGGCGAAACGCTACTTCCTGTTGGGTACGGATTACGTTTACCCGCGCACTACCAACAAGATTCTGCGCGCGTTCCTGCATTCCAAAGGCGTGCAGGATAAAGACATTGAAGAGGTGTATACGCCGTTTGGTTACAGCGATTACCAGACCATTGTTGCCAATATCAAGAAATTCTCGGCGGGCGGCAAAACCGCGGTTATCTCCACCATTAACGGCGACTCCAACGTGCCGTTCTACAAAGAACTCGCCAATCAGGGCCTGAAAGCGACCGATGTTCCGGTGGTAGCGTTCTCGGTCGGCGAAGAAGAGCTGCGCGGTATCGACACCAAACCGTTGGTCGGCAACCTGGCGGCATGGAACTACTTCGAATCGGTGGATAACCCAACCAACAAAGCGTTTGTCGCCGAATGGAAAGCCTACGCCAAAGCCCACAAGCTGCCGAATGCCGACACGGTCGTGACCAACGACCCGATGGAAGCGACCTACGTCGGCATCCATATGTGGGCGCAAGCGGTGGAAAAAGCCGGAAGCACGGACGTCGACAAAGTTCGTGAGGCGATGGCAGGGCAAACATACAAAGCGCCGTCTGGCTTTACGCTCACCATGGACGCCACCAACCACCATCTGCATAAGCCAGTGATGATTGGTGAAATCGAAGGCAACGGCCAGTTCAACGTGGTGTGGCAGACCGATGCACCGGTACGCGCCCAGCCGTGGAGCCCGTTCATTGCCGGTAACGACAAGAAGTCTGACGAGCCTGTGAAAATGGCGAGCAACTAAAGCAAAACCAGTGTCGGGTGACGCTAACGCTTACCCGACCTACAAATGCCTTTGTAGGGTGGATAAGCGCAGCGTCATCCACCATAAACTCCAGGAGATGCCCATGAAACTACTCCGCTGCCTGTTATTCGTAGCCTGGCTGCTGCCGTGTTTCGCTCATGCCGGAGACGCTGAGGATTTTGCCGCAGCAAACCGCACGCAACAGGCAAAACTGCTGCAAACATGGGCGGCGGCACCGGATGCAAAGCGGTTACCGTTACTCAACGCTCTGGCGCAAGAAAATCTGGTCATTAACGATAAAAAAGTCCGACTGACTAACCGATTACGCGTTCTTGCAGGCAGCGCACTCGCCAGTCATCGCCTGATAAGTGACAATGTCACTGAGCGTTTGCAAGCGGCAGAGGCGCTGCAACGCGACGTGCAGCCTGATTTGCTGCCGTTGCTGCAACAAAGGCTGAAAGCTGAACCGGATGAAAATGTCCGCCACGCGCTGGAAGGCGTGCTGGCACAACTACAACTCGCGAGCACTGACGCAAAAGTGCGTTTAAATGCAGTCGACCTGCTGAGTCACTCGGCTGACCCCGACACCCAGGCACTACTCAAACCGCTGACGGACGCGCAGACCGAACCCGACGCGCAGGTGCGCAAAGCGGCGAGCGAAGGGCTGAAAAAAATTCAACACCGTTTAATGCTGGGCGAGATTCTCGGTCAGGCATTTATGGGGCTGTCGCTGGGTTCTATTTTGCTGCTGGCAGCGCTGGGGCTGGCGATTACCTACGGTTTGCTGGGCGTGATTAATATGGCGCATGGCGAAATGCTGATGTTGGGCGCGTATTCCGCATGGCTGGTGCAAAGCGCTTTTCAGCAATATGCACCGGCCTGGCTGACGTTTTACCCGATTGTCGCTTTGCCGGTGGCATTTGCCATCACCGCCGGAATCGGCATGGCGCTTGAGCGCACCGTGATTCGCCATCTTTATGGCCGCCCGCTGGAAACCTTGCTGGCGACGTGGGGCATCAGCCTGATGCTTATCCAGATTGTGCGCATGGTGTTTGGTGCGCAGAACATGGAGGTCGCCAACCCGGCGTGGCTGTCTGGTGGCGTACAAGTGCTGCCAAACCTGATTTTGCCGTGGAACCGCCTGGTGGTGATTGGTTTCGTGATGCTGGTGTTGCTCTTCACCTGGTTGCTGCTCAATAAAACGCGTCTTGGCATGAATGTGCGAGCCGTGACGCAAAACCGCGCCATGGCCGCCTGCTGCGGCGTGCCAACCGGGCGCGTGGATATGCTGGCGTTTGGCCTCGGTTCCGGCATTGCAGGTCTTGGCGGGGTGGCGCTTTCTCAGCTTGGTAACGTCGGCCCGGAGCTGGGGCAAGGCTACATCATCGATTCATTCCTGGTGGTGGTGCTCGGCGGTGTCGGGCAACTGGCGGGAACCGTGGCCGCAGCTTTCGGGCTTGGGATCTTTAACAAAATTCTGGAACCGCAAATTGGCGCGGTGCTGGGCAAAATCCTCATCCTTGTGCTGATTATTCTGTTTATCCAGAAACGACCGCAAGGCCTGTTCGCCCTGAAAGGGAGGGTTATCGACTGATGAGCCAGCCGCTAACGTTAACACTGACCCGCAAAGCACCGCGCATCTCGATGGCGCTGGGTTCGCTGATGGTGGTGCTGATGCTGACATTGCCGTTTCTGACGCTGTTGCCAGCCAGTCATCCACTGAGTCTTTCGACTTACACACTGACGCTGGTCGGCAAAATCCTCTGTTATGCAACTGTCGCGGTTGCGCTGGATTTGGTGTGGGGATACGCCGGGTTATTGTCACTTGGGCATGGCATTTTCTTTGCACTCGGCGGCTACGCGATGGGCATGTACCTGATGCGTCAGGCCGCAGGCGACGGGCTACCGGCGTTTATGTCGTTCCTTTCCTGGGATCAATTGCCGTGGTTCTGGTGGGGTACGCAGCATTTTGCCTGGGCGTTGGCGCTGATTGTACTGGTGCCGGGGCTGCTTGCGTTGGTGTTTGGTTTCTTTGCCTTCCGCTCAAAAATCAAAGGCGTCTATTTCTCGATTATGACCCAGGCGCTGACCTACGCCGGAATGCTGCTGTTCTTTCGCAATGAAACTGGCTTTGGTGGCAACAACGGTTTCACTGGCTTTACCACTATCTTAGGTATGCCGATTACCGCAACGGGTACGCGCATCGGGCTGTTTATCGCCACGGTTTTGTTGCTGATGGCAAGCCTCGGAATAGGTTTCACATTGGCTCGCAGCAAGTTTGGCCGGGTACTAACCGCGGTGCGCGATGCGGAAAACCGCCTGGTGTTCTGCGGTTATGACCCAAAAGGTTTCAAGCTGCTGGTGTGGACGCTATCTGCGGTACTTTGCGGGCTGGCGGGGGCGTTGTATGTGCCACAAGTTGGGATTATCAACCCTGGTGAAATGTCGCCAACCAACTCTATCGAAGCCGCTATTTGGGTGGCACTCGGCGGGCGCGGCACGCTGATAGGCCCGATCCTTGGCGCAGGTCTGGTGAACGGTGCGAAAAGCTACTTCACCATGGCAGTGCCGGAATACTGGCAGCTGTTTCTTGGCCTGATTTTTATCGTCGTCACGCTGTTTTTACCGCGCGGCGTGATTGGCCTGCTGCGTAAAGGAGAGAAATAATGCAACCCGGCGAACCACTTTTTACCCGCCAGCATGAGGCTGACCGCTTCCGCGACCAGACCGACCCGGTGCTGATGCTGGAAAACATCAATGTCAGTTTTGACGGTTTCCAGGCTCTGACGAATTTGTCGCTCAATATTGGCGTTGGCGAATTGCGTTGTGTGATTGGCCCGAACGGTGCCGGAAAAACCACGCTGATGGATGTGATTACCGGCAAAACGAAACCGCAAAGCGGCAGGGCATTTTACGATCAATCCACCGATTTAATGTGCCTCGAACCGGCAGATATCGCCAAACGCGGTATTGGCCGCAAATTCCAGAAGCCGACGGTGTTTGAAGCGCTGACGGTGTTTGAAAATCTCGAAATTGCCCAGAAAACTGATAAATCGGTGTGGGCGAGTTTGCGGGCAAAACTGAATTCTGAGCAGCGCGACCGCATCGACGAAATGCTGACAACGCTGCGACTCGCTGCCGAACGCCATCGCAAAGCGGGCCTGCTTTCCCACGGGCAAAAGCAATTTCTCGAAATCGGCATGTTGCTGGTGCAGGAGCCGCATTTGCTGTTGCTGGACGAACCCGCCGCAGGCATGACCGATGCGGAAACCGAATATACCGCCGAACTGTTTCGCAGGCTGGCGGGCAAGCATTCGCTGATGGTGGTGGAGCACGATATGGGCTTTGTGGAAACCATTGCTGACCATGTGACGGTGTTGCATCAGGGGCAGGTGCTGGCGGAAGGTTCACTGCGTGAAGTGCAGGCTAATGAACAGGTGATTGAGGTTTATTTGGGGCGCTAAATTCATGGTGGAGGACGCTGCGCTTTTCCACCCTACAACTTCATGGTGCATGACGCTTCGTGTTTCCACCCTAAAACTGTCCATGTAGGTCGGATAAGCGAAGCGTCATCCGACACAAACGCGGGGATAACTATGCTCATAGTCAACGATCTAAACCAATACTACGGCGGCAGCCATATTCTGCGCGGCGTCTCGTTTGAAGCAAAGATTGGTGAAGTCACCTGCCTGCTGGGGCGCAATGGCGTGGGGAAAAGCACATTGCTGAAATGCCTGATGGGGTTGATCCCGGCAAAATCCGGTAGCGTGAACTGGCAGCAAAATAATATCACCAGCCGCAAACCACACCAGCGTGTACAGGCAGGAATTGCCTATGTGCCGCAAGGACGCGAGATTTTCCCGCGCTTAACGGTCGAAGAAAATCTGCTGATGGGGCTTTCACGTTTTACCGGGCGTGAAGCTAAACAAGTGCCGGAAGAGATTTATCACTTGTTTCCGGTACTCAAAGAGATGAAGCAGCGGCGCGGCGGCGATCTTTCCGGCGGCCAACAGCAGCAACTGGCCATTGGCCGTGCGCTGGCCTGTAAACCGCAGTTGCTGATTCTGGACGAGCCGACCGAAGGGATACAGCCTTCGGTGATTAAGGAGATCGGTCAGGTTATTAGTAGTCTTGCCGCAAAAGGCGATATGGCTATTTTGCTGGTCGAACAATTTTATGACTTCGCCGCCGACCTTGCCGACAGCTATTTAGTCATGTCGCGCGGTTCAATCATTCAACGCGGTGCGGGAGGGAATATGGAAACCGATGGGGTCAGGGGACTGGTGGCGATTTAAACCACGGCATGGTCTACAAAAACGGCCACATTTTGGTTCTTTGTGTTGTGCCTTTAGTTGTTTATATTCAGGAGACTAATGTCAAAACCTGGTGAGGCGTCGCTTGAGTGGATTAAACGAATATCAACAACCAGTAGGCCATGCTCTGCCAGCCTGGCAGCCGTGCCCGCGCCCGCAACGTAGGGTGCTGGAAGGGCGCTTTTGCCGCCTCGAACCGCTATCTGACGCACATAGTGCAGATTTGTGGGCCGCATGGAATACGGCGCAAGATGGCCGTGGCTGGACGTATCTGAGTATTGGGCCGTTTGCTGAGCAACAGCAATTTGCCGACTTTATTGCCAGCGCCGCGCAGAGCAACGACCCGCTGCACTTTGCGGTTGTCGATTGCCAGAGCGGCAAGGCCTGGGGAACGCTGTCACTAATGCGTATCGACCCGGCGAACGGGGTAGTTGAAGTCGGTTTTGTGATGTATTCGCCGTTGCTGCAACGCACTGTTCAGGCTACCGAAGCCCATTATCTGCTGATGAAATATGCCTTTGACCTGGGCTATCGTCGCTATGAATGGAAATGTGACAGTCTGAATGGCCCATCGCGCCATGCGGCGATCCGCCTTGGCTTCCGTTATGAAGGGTTATTCCGCCAGGCCGTGGTGTACAAGCAGCGCACTCGCGATACCGCGTGGTTTTCGATTCTCGATAGCGAATGGCCGCTGATTCAGCAGGCATTTGAAAGCTGGCTTTGCGTTGAGAATATGCCGGATGGCGTGCAGAAACAGGGGTTGGCGCAGATTCGTGAAAGCCTGAGCCACCATCGTCCAGCCGACAGCAGAAACACGCTGCAAGTCAGAGCACTGGAAGAGGGCGATCACGCGGCGTGGGCTGTTTTATGGCAGGGTTATTTGACGTTTTACAACAGCCAGCTCAGTGATGAAATTAGCCAACTGACGTGGCGCAGAATGCTTGACCCTAACGAACCGATGTTTGCGCTGGGGGCGTTTGACGGGCAGGGGAAAATGGTCGGTTTTACCCATATGGTTTACCACCGAGGCACCTGGTCGGCAGAAGATCATTGTTATCTTGAGGATCTGTTTACCGCGCCTGAATCACGCGGCAAAGGCATTGGGCGGGCATTAATCGAAGGGGTTTATCAGCATGCTCAGGCGAAAAGTTGCCAGCGCGTGTACTGGCATACCCATGAAACCAATGCCGCAGGCCAGGCGTTATATGACAAGTTAGCGGATAAGCCGGGCTTTATTCAGTATCGAAAAGATTTGGTTTAGCGTAAGCCATAAATGTCGGATGACGCTGCGCTTATCCGACCTACGCTTGTCCGACCTGCGGTTCGGTTTGCTTGGCCGCCATCCCTTTCACAACCATCAAATAAGCCAGCGCGATGGCGGCCATCAATACCACAAACAGCATATACGGCGGCAACCAGGTCAGCATTAATCCGGTGAATAGTGGATTACATGCGCCGCCTAACCATCCCAATTGTTGGGCTGAGAAATAGCTGGCTTTCAGTCCCGCTGGGGCAATGTTATCCACCAGCATATATTCACCAGGGGCGAAGATAAGCTCGCCGAGAGTAAACACCGCCGCCGATAAGCCCCACAACAGCAAGTTGTCGCCGGAAATCATAAAGCCTGCCAGCCCGGCGATGAAAAATAGCGTGCCGTATGCCATCAGCTTTTTAATGTTATCCGGGCGAATGCGTTTACCAACCATGTATTGAAAAACCACCACCACAAACGCATTCACTGGCAGAACCACACCCACCACTTTTTGTGCCAGATCCGAATCAGAGATGGCAATTGCATACTGCGATAAACACGCGGCGAACGAGCCGAAGACCAGCGAGCCGAGGAAAGCCGACAAAGTGAAATACATCAGCGCCTTATCTTTGAGCATTTGCAACGGCGAAAGCCTGACGTTGCTGTCTTGCTGGAGTTCACTCACCGGCACGCTATGCACATAACGGCTAATCACGATAAACGGAATGATCGCCGTCAGGCCGGATAACCAGAATGGCAGGTTAGTGCTGTAGAGCACCGCCAGCGTGCCAATCGGCGGGCCAACCGTCCAACCGATATTGGCGAAGGTGTAATTGAGCGAGAAAATTTTCGGTTTCTGGTGAATTTCCAGCGTGTCAGAAAAATAGCCTTTTAGCACCGTCGCAAACACCGAATAAGCGCAGTTAATCAGCGAGTAAAATACCACCACCAGAACGGCGTTATTCACCAGCGGGATCGCGACAAATCCGCCGAGAAAAATCACAATTGCCAGCAGCATGTATTTTTTCTTGTCGAACTTATCTGCCAGGATGCCAAACCACAGGCTGAAAACCACCCCAGCGGTGAGAGCCATCGTCAGCGCCATGCCAATTTCGTTTAACGGCATGTTGTATTGCCGGGAAAGGTAAATGGTCATGAAGGGGAGCGTTAGCCCACGTCCTACGGTCAGTAACAGTGAGGAGAGCAGTAAAACGCTGATGGAGAGTTGCTTGCCAGAGAAACGCGTTGCTAAAGAAACCATTTTATCGTTTGTTTTTATTAATGATTAATTGGGGGTTATCAGATTTAGCATGAAGATTTGGCAAAGTATAGATGCCGTTTATCAGGGAATGCTTTCTGTATCTAAGCTTTAAAGTGCCAACTGTATCTATTCAAACTGTTAGTTTAGCCGTAATTTTTAACAAATTTGTAATATCAACAGAGGTCGAAGTATGACGCGCAAAGATGGACTGCTGGCGATGCTGGTCGTAGTGGTGTGGGGGCTGAATTTCGTAGTGATCAAAATGGGGCTGCATAATATGCCGCCGCTGTTATTGGCTGGTCTGCGTTTCTTGCTGGTTGCTTTCCCTGCGTTACTGTTTGTCGCGCGTCCGAAAATTCCTTTTCGCTTGCTGGCCGCTTACGGGCTGACGATCAGTTTTGGGCAGTTTGCATTTTTGTTCAGCGCCATTAAATTTGGCATGCCTGCGGGGCTGGCTTCACTGGTGCTTCAGGCGCAGGCGTTCTTCACTATTATCCTCGGCGCTTGTGTCTTCAAAGAACGTCTGCAAGGCAAGCAACTGGCGGGGATTTCCTTAGCTGTTATCGGTGTACTGGTGCTGATTGAAGGCAGTCTTGGTGGGCAACATGTGGCTTTGCTCGGTTTTATGCTGACGCTGGCCGCGGCGTTTAGCTGGGCATGCGGCAATATCTTCAATAAGAAAATTATGCAGCTGGAGGCGCGTCCGCCAATTATGTCTTTGGTGGTGTGGAGTGCATTAATTCCGGTACTGCCATTCTTTGCCGCCAGTTTTCTGTTCGATGGGGCAGCCGTGATGTGGCAAAGCCTGATAGCCATTGATATGACGACGATTTTGTCGCTGGTTTATCTCGCATTTGTAGCAACAATTGTTGGTTACGGGATTTGGGGAAGTTTGCTGGGGCGCTACGAAACCTGGCGTGTTGCACCGTTATCGTTACTGGTGCCGGTTGTCGGGATGGCGAGTGCCGCATGGCTGCTGGGGGAAACCTTGTCGATGACACAGTTAGCGGGGGCGCTGCTGATTATGGGCGGATTGTATATTAATGTCTTCGGCTTGCGGGTGCGCAGAACGGTGACGAATTAGTGTGCCGGGCGGGTCAGCGTTCCAGACCCGCCATGGTAGAGATTAGTGGCTGTTGTCGCGGTAATACGGCGTACCCAGCAACTCAGACTTGTCACCCATCATGTGGCTATCGTCAGCACAGTTTTCAGACGCGGGGATAATCATGTTGCCATGATTGGCTTGCGTGGCACTGAATTGGGTTGATTGCTCCGCCAGAGCGTTGGTGGAAGCCAGAATCAAAAGCAGGCTTGCCGCGGAGATGTAACGTTTCATAAATCCTCGGTGTCTGACTCAACAGACGGTTGCATAGCGTTTGTTAACAATATTAATGATTTAGCGGATGAATATACTTTCCTTCACCACCTGAACACGCAACGCGGAACCGATGAGGAGGTACAGAAAAGTAATTCTTGAAGGTCCGAGTGAGCGTCTGTTGCGACTCAAACCCATACTGCTCTGCCAAATAGAGAATCGGCTCGTTGCTTTGTTTCAGCTTGAGGGCGATCTCAGTCAATTTGCGATTGCGGATGTATTGGCCTAATGAATGGCCGGTCTCTTTTTTAAACATCCGTTGCAGGTGCCACTTCGAGTAGCCCGAACGCTGCGAAACCTTCTCTAGCGACAGAGGGGTTTCCAGGTTTTCTTCAATCCAGTCCAAAATGCTTTGAATGGTGATTGAATCATTGTTTCGTCTGGACATCGTTCACCTCTTTTCAGGTTTTACGGCAATACCTTTGTCAGCAGTTGATAAAGTGTGGTCACTTCATCTGCTGTCAGGTTTTTAGTCAGTTCTTGATGCAGGTTTTTTCCGACAAGTTGGTGACATTTTTCGCACAATGTTTTCCCTTCCGGAGTCAATCGTACCAGTACACCGCGTTTGTCGTTGGGATTAGGCAACCGTTCAATCCACCCCTTGCTCAGCAGGCGGTCCAACATGCGAGTTAACGCACCCAGGTCTACTGATAAGGCTTTTTTCAACTCGACAGGCTGTACGCACTCTTCGCAATAAATGCTGCAAAGCACCTTAAATTGCGTGGCGGTGATATCGAGTGGGGAAAGATGATCGTTTAGCAGGCGATCCTTATGTTGGTTAACCATATGAATCAGTCTTCCAAGCGGAATCACCTCGTTAAACAGATCGTTAGTGTTTTTCACTATTATTGCCCAGGCAAGTATATTTAATCACGGCAGATATTATTGCTCAGGCAAGCATATGTCAACGTTATGAATATGTGATGACACAAATAGCTAAAACGGTTCAACTGTTAACATACATACAGTTCTGTAACGAATGCGCGAAGGGTGACTGCTATACTCTGAATCGCGAAAAGTCACTGCAATTAAGGGTTAGAAGATGATGGATTTGGTAAAGGCCATAGGGTTTGGGCTGGTGGTGTTATTGCCGCTGGCTAACCCGTTAACAACGGTAGCATTGTTCCTCGGCCTTGCTGGCGATATGAATAAAAAGGCGCGTGATAGAACTGCGCTGATGGCGTCAGTGAATGTATTCATCATCATGATGGTGGCTTACTACGCTGGGCAAGTTGTGATGAACACCTTTGGTATTTCGATACCGGGCTTGCGTATTGCGGGTGGCTTAATTGTGGCCTTTATTGGTTTCCGCATGCTGTTCCCGCAGCAGAAGGCGCATGAATCACCGGAAGCACATACAAAAGCCGAGGAGCTTGAGCAGGAGCCTGATACCAATATCGCGTTTGTCCCATTGGCGATGCCAAGTACGGCGGGGCCGGGGACCATTGCGATGATCATCAGTTCATCGTCAACGGTTGAGCATGGTGTCAATTTCCCCGCCTGGGTTGTGCTGGTGGCTCCACCGCTGATTTTTGCGCTGGTAGGGCTGATTTTGTGGGGGAGTTTACGCAGTTCTGGTGCGATTATGCGCCTGGTCGGCAAGAGCGGTATTGAAGCGATTTCGCGCCTGATGGGCTTCCTGCTGGTGTGTATGGGGGTTCAGTTCATTATTAACGGGGTACTAGAGATTATTACCAAGTTTCCAGCCCAATAAACGCGAATGTCGGGTAAGCGCAACGCTACCCGACATCCTTTTATCCTGGCTAACCGTGGCTGTGCTGTTCTTCTAAGGAAACCGGCCAACGACGGAAAATTAATACTGAAACGATAAGCGCCACCAGTGCCGGAACCGCCCCCACCAGCCCAATACTCGACATATCAAAATGCAGGCTAACCTGGTTACCTACCAACGCGCCCGCGCCAATCCCGAGATTAAAAATCCCTGAGAATAACGCCATAGAAACATCGGTTGCATCGGGTGCCAGTGCCAAAACTTTCACCTGCATGCCGAGGGTGATAACCATAATGGCGATTCCCCAGAACAGGCATAACAGAGTGAGCTGAGTGCTGCTTTGCGCGGCAGGCAGTAACAACGCGAGGCACAACACCAGTAAACCGATCGAACCGCTGACCAGCGTTGATGAATGGCGATTGCCCAGTTTACCAAACAGCACGCTGCCAATAATCCCTGCGGCACCCAGCACCAACAGTAGCAGAGTCGCCACATTCGCACTCAATCCGGCTACGGTTTGTACGAACGGTTCGATGTAGCTGTAGGCGGTGTAATGCGCGGTCACCACCACCGCGACCAATACATATAAGCTCACCAGGGCTGGGCGTTTAAACAGCAACGGCAAACTTTTCAGCGAACCTGAGTGTTCGCTTGGCAATTTAGGCAGCAGTTTCATCACACAGAACAGCGTGAGCGCCGCGACGACACCAATAGCGAAGAAAGTGGTACGCCAGCCGAAATATTGCCCAACGATCCGTCCAAGCGGCAAACCTAAAACCATCGCCAGCGCGGTACCAGTGGCTATCAAGCTGAGTGCTTGAGCCTTTTTCCCGGCCGGTGCCATACGAATCGCCAGCGACGCGGTAATTGACCAGAATATGGCGTGGGCAAAGGCAATCCCAATGCGGCTAATCACCAACACCGGGAAGCTCCAGGCGACGAATGAGAGCACGTGGCTTACGATAAATAAGACGAAAATACTGACCAATAAGCGCTTTCGTTCGACCTGACTGGTTAACAGCATAAAGGGAAGGGACATTAGCGCCACCACCCATGCGTAGATAGTTAGCATGATCCCAACTTGCGCAGTCTGCATACCAAAACTATCGGCAATGTCAGACAGTAAACCAACCGGGACAAATTCCGTGGTGTTAAAAATAAAGGCCGCGACAGCGAGCGTAACGACGCGTAGCCACGCCGTTTTGCGTGAGACTTTGCTTATAGTCATAGATGGTATTCGCGCAGGTTTTAGAAAGAGTGGTGAGCAGGCGATCATAAAACCATCAAACCAGCTGTACAACCAATTTTGTGATTTAAGTCTCATTTTATTGTGGTGATTTTCATGGAAGTTATGACATGGTAGAAGTCATAGGCTTACCGAGGGAGAAAATGCCATGCAGCAAATTGATTTTTATATGGTCGATGCGTTTACGGACACCACTTTTGGTGGCAATGCTGCTGCGGTTTGCCCGCTGACGGAATGGCTGCCAGATGCAACCTTACTGGCAATGGCACGACAGCATAATCAATCGGAAACAGCTTTTTTTGTCACCACCGATGAGGGTTTTGAGTTGCGTTGGTTTACCACGCAAGGGGAGGTTAACCTTTGTGGCCATGCAACGCTGGCAAGCGCGCATGTGATTTTTGAATATCTGAATTACCCGGAAACTGCAATTCAGTTTTCAACGCGATTTGTGGGCCCGTTGACCGTCACGCGAAATGGCGATTGGTTAACTCTGGATTTCCCGGCCACCAGCAGCGAGCCGGTCACACCGCCGCAGTTGTTGCTGGACTCATTGGGGATCAGTGAATATCAGGAAGTCCGCCTGGGGCGTACTTACACCGTAGTGCTCAGTACGCAACAGCAGGTTGAAGCAATAAAACCTGACTTCCAGCTGATGCTGGGGCTGAATCAAAAGGTTTGTATCACCGCACCGGCCAATGACGAAGGCTATGATTTTGTCAGCCGTTTCTTCTCGCCCGCGTCGTCAATTACCGAAGATCCCGTCACCGGATCGACGCATACCATGCTGATCCCTTATTGGGCTCAAAAGCTTGGTAAAACCCAGATGTTGGCTCGCCAGGTTTCCCAACGCGGTGGTGATTTACGCTGCCAGTTAGTCGGTGACAGGGTGCATATCGCCGGGCAAGCCGCCACCTATCTAGTTGGAAAAGTGCTGTTGCGCGGCTAAGGTGTTTGTTCCAGTAACCCGATAAACGCGTCGAGTTGTCGGGTTTTCGCACCCCGTCGCCAGATTAGCCAGGTATTCAGGAACCGCCACTCTTCCGGCAATGCCGATATTGAGACCTGATGGCTGCCGGGCATGCTTTCCAGCATGCTGCGCGGCATCAATGCAATGCCTGCCCCCGCTATGACACACGCCAGCATGCCGTGGTACGACTCCATTTCGTGAATTTTACCGGGTGCTGATTGCTGGCTGTGAAACCAGCTTTCGAAATGTCGTCGATACGAGCAGTTGGCGCGAAACGCATAAATACTGGCTTCGCTGACTTGCAGGGCATCGGTAATCATTACGTGGCCCGCAGGGGCGACAATCACCATTTCTTCTTCATAGACCGAAATTCCTTCAAGCGACGGATGCATGACCGGGCCATCGACAAAGGCCGCCGACAAGCGCCCGTCCAGCACACCATCAATTTGATCACCTGACGGGCCTGTGGCGAGCGAAAGCTGAATTTTGGGGAAGCGTTGGTTAAACAACGCTAAAATACCGGGAATGCGCACCGCCGCCGTACTTTCCAGCGAACCGAGCATCAAAAAACCGTGTGGTTCATCACCTGAAACCGCCATCCGTGCTTCATCAACCAACGCCAGAATCCGTTTACTGTAGCTGAGAAAACTGTGTCCGGCGGGCGCAAGGCGCAAGCGTTGGTTTTCGCGGATAAACAAGTCCACACCGAGATCGGCTTCAAGTTGTTTAATACGCGTAGTGAGATTAGACGGTACGCGATGTACCTTCGCCGCCGCGGCGCTGATACTGCCGGTTTCTGCTACCGCATTAAACATTTCAAGTTGCGTAAGATCCATAAAGCTTTCTCGATTCGTGAATGACTCACTCATTATTATTCATTTTTCATGATTGTCACGGGCGATTAAGGTGAGGGCATCAACTGAACTCTGGGGGCATTATGAACACACACGCTATTTCCATTAATCCGGCTAACGGTGAGCAACTGTCAGCCACACCTTTTGAGTCGGCTCAACAGTTAGATAACGCGCTGGCGGGGAATCATGCGGCGTTTAACCTCTGGCGGCAGGTTTCGCTGGCGCGTCGCGCAGAGAAATTACAGGCTCTTGGTACGGCACTTCGCAACAATGCGGAAGCTTTAGCGCAAATGATCACCGCTGAAATGGGTAAACCCATTGTTCAGGCACGTGGCGAAGTGGCTAAATCGGCAAATTTATGTGACTGGTATGCCGAACACGGCCCGGCGATGCTGGCGACCGAAAGTACACCAGTGGAAAACCAACAGGCGGTGATTGAGTACCGCCCTCTGGGTGCGATTTTGGCTGTGATGCCGTGGAACTTCCCATTCTGGCAAGTGTTGCGCGGTGCGGTGCCGATTCTTTTGGCAGGTAACAGTTATGTACTGAAACATGCACCAAATGTGATGGGAAGTGCGCGACTGATCAAACAGTTGTTCAGCGAAGCGGGCTTCCCTGAAGGGGTGTTTGAAGTGATCAATGTGACGCCAGAAGGTGTGAGCCGGGCGATTAACGACGCGCGGATTGCAGCGGTTACCGTCACCGGGAGTGGGCGAGCGGGTGCTGCGATTGGCGCGCAAGCCGGTGCTGCGTTGAAAAAATGTGTACTGGAGTTAGGAGGTTCCGATCCCTTTATCGTGCTGAATGACGCAGATCTTAATGAAGCCGTTAAAGCGGCTGTCGCCGGGCGTTATCAGAATACTGGACAAGTTTGTGCAGCGGCCAAACGCTTCATTATTGAGGCAGGAATTGTTGACGAATTCACGAAGCAGTTCGTCGCGGCGGTGCAAGCTTTAAAAATGGGCGATCCCACTGACGAAACCACCTACATTGGGCCGATGGCGCGTTATGATTTGCGTGATGAGCTGCATCACCAGGTTACAGTGTCACTTAAACAGGGGGCGAACTTACTACTTGGCGGTGAGAAAGTGGCGGGTAAGGGCAATTTCTATGCGCCAACCGTTCTGGGGAATGTCACGCCAGAGATGGTGGCATTTCGTGAAGAATTGTTTGGCCCAGTCGCCACGATTACCGTCGCCCGTGATGCCGAACATGCGCTGGAACTGGCTAATGACAGTGACTTTGGGCTTTCAGCCACCGTATTTACCACCAATAGCCAACTCGCAGAAGAATTTGCCGCACGCCTTGAATGTGGCGGTGTGTTTATTAATGGCTACAGTGCCAGCGACCCACGCGTGGCATTTGGCGGCGTGAAGAAAAGTGGTTTTGGCCGCGAGCTTTCCCATTTTGGTCTGCATGAGTTTTGTAATGTGCAAACTGTATGGAAAGACCGGCGTTAGTTTCGGGTTTTCACCTGCCTGCAACGAACGCAGTCTGATATACTGGCGGGCGTAAAATACCCGCCATTCAGGAGTTTGCAGTGCCAGGTTTGTTAGATAATCAATTACTCGAAGATATTCTGGCGCAGGTTCGGCCACTCATTGGTCAGGGTAAAGTCGCTGATTATATTCCCGCACTGGCTGAAGTTCCGGGCAATAAACTGGGGATTTCCGTTTGTACCGTCGACGGTGAAGTCTTCAGCGCCGGAGATGCCGCAGAACGCTTCTCGATTCAATCTATTTCAAAAGTGCTCAGCCTGGCGCTGGCGATGGCGCGTTATGATGAGCACGAAATCTGGCAGCGCGTGGGTAAAGAGCCTTCGGGGCAGCCTTTCAATTCATTACTCCAGTTAGAACTTGAACAGGGAAAACCCCGTAACCCGTTTATTAATGCCGGGGCATTGGTAGTGTGCGACATGCTGCAAACACGCCTGAGTGCGCCGAAACAGCGCATGCTGGAAGTGGTGCGCGCAATAGCCCAACAACCCGATCTGGCCTATGACAGCCGCGTTGCGAAATCTGAATTCGAGCATTCGGCGCGTAATGCTGCCATCGCCTGGCTGATGAAATCATTTGGTAATTTCGATAACGATGTGATTACCGTCCTGCAGAATTATTTCCACTATTGCGCACTAAAAATGAGCTGCAATGAACTGGCGAAAACTTTCTTATTTCTGGCAAATCAAGGGTGTGCATTACACCTTGATGAGCCAATTATTAGTGCACAACAAGCCCGACAAATAAATGCGTTAATGGTGACCAGCGGAATGTACGATGGTGCGGGTGAGTTTGCCTATCGAGTGGGTATGCCTGGTAAATCCGGTGTTGGCGGCGGCATTATTGCCATCGTTCCGCATGAGATGTCTATTGCGGTCTGGTGCCCGGAACTGGATACCTCGGGTAACTCGTTAGCCGGAACGGCCGCGCTGGAAATCCTCGCACAGCGGATTGGCCGATCAATCTTTTAAACTTAAGCTAAAATTTATTTTTGCACTCATTCAGGTGTATTAACTCTCTAAGTAGTGCATACATAAATATGAATCAAAAAAGCATATCTATTCAAAAGCATATTACGTTATTTTCACCTAAAAAACGCCTGGCGAATGCCGTTAATATATTTGTCATTACCACGCTGTTCTATTTTTTCGGTGCGTCACTTCGCCTGATTGATGAACTGTCGCTGTTCTGGCCGCTCAACGCGGTGCTGGCGGCGGTGTTTGTCCGCCACCCGTTCCTGAACCGGCCTGTTTATTATGTTGTCAGCTATAGTGCGATGGTGGTTTACGACATCGTCACCACCCACTGGGGATGGCAATCGGTGATAATAAACCTCTCTAACATGGTATTTATTATTATCGTCGCCCGCTTATTACTGCGATATTCCAGAACCCAGGATGAAAACAATTGGGCGCTAAATGCGTTTAATCTTTTTTATACCTGTTTGATTGGTGCCGTTCTCAGCTCTTTATTAGGCTCCATTGGCTCAACTGGTCCATCATCTGATTATCGTCACTTTATTTCGCTGTTCGCTGACTGGTTTAGCGAACAGTTTTCGACGGGTGTGTTGATGATGCCGTTTTTGCTGATGACCAAATGGCCGCAGTGGAAGGCGTTGCCTGCTTTGCAGTTGTCGAAACTCTACCCATTGCTGGGCGTTGTCATTTCAATTCTTGCTTCGGTGGTGATTGGCGGTGCCGGTAGCCTGGCGTTCCCGTTACCCGCGCTTATCTGGTGTGCCATTCGTTATCCATTGCCGGTGACGGCGTTGCTGACGCTATTAACCGGTGGGGCAGAGATTATTCTGCTGGCAAATTCGATTGTGGCGCTTTCCCCCGATACCCCGTTGGTAGTGAGTGAGATGTTCTCTGCCCGCCTGGGGATCGCCACGATGGCGATTTGCCCGCTAATTGTTTCCGTCAGCGTAGATGCAATCAATCGGCTGATTAAGCAAACCTCGCTGCGTGCGGATTATGACTACCTTACTGGCGTTTATTCCCGTTCAGGTCTGTATGAAGCGTTGAAAAACACCGCACCACTGAACCATCAACCTGAGCAAAAATTCTGCGTGATGTTGCTGGATATCGACTATTTCAAACGTATTAATGATAACCACGGCCATGAATGTGGCGATGTGGTGTTGGCTGCTTTCGCCCGGCGTCTATCCGAAATCGTCGGTGAAACAGGGCTGGTCGCTCGTCTTGGCGGTGAGGAGTTTGTGGTGGCCTGTAGCACGGATACCGAACAAAAAGGGTATGCCATCGCGGAGCAAATCCGTAAGGATATTGAACGCACCGCGTTTCGTTACCAGCAACAAACGCTGTTTATCACCGTCAGTATTGGCCTTGCAACAACGACTCCAGGACAACAAACGCTTCTCGATGCGTTTAACTCGCAGCTCGCGCAAGCGGATAAGTACCTGTATTTGTCCAAGCGCAACGGGCGCAACCAGACCAGCAGAGCGTCGTTGAGCGAGTGCGTTATTAATAGTTAGTGTGATGAGGTCGACATTTTATTAGTTGTCGTACCAAAAATAATTGGTATAACAACTCTTGTTTGATCAAAACGGGGTTTCACTTTGTTGGGTTCTGATAATTTGTTTGGGATATTTCTAGTCGTTCATCCTGTACACACCAAGGAACAACATAGTGAAAACTCTAAATCGTCATGATTTCCCTGGCGCTCAATATCCTGAACGTATTATCCAGTTTGGTGAGGGCAACTTCCTGCGCGCTTTCATTGACTGGCAAGTCGATTTACTCAATGAACATACGGACTTAAATGCGGGCGTGGTGATTGTACGTCCGATCGACAGTGCATTCCCACCGTCGTTATCAACCCAGGATGGGCTTTACACCACGGTTATCCGTGGCCTGAACGAGCAGGGCGAAGCGGTAAGTGACGCACGTCTGATTCGCTCAGTAAACAGAGAAATCAACGTCTATCAAGAGTACGACGCGTTCCTTAAGCTGGCACATAACCCAGAGATGCGTTTTGTGTTCTCCAACACCACCGAAGCGGGTATCAGCTACCATGCGGGCGATAAATTTGCAGATGCACCAGCGGTAAGCTATCCGGCTAAACTGACCCGTTTGCTGTTTGAACGTTTCAGCCATTTCAACGGTGCGGTCGATAAAGGCTGGGTGATCATTCCTTGCGAACTGATCGACTATAACGGCGATGCACTGCAAGAGTTGGTGCTGCGTTACGCGCAAGAATGGGCACTGCCAGCAGCATTCATTCAATGGCTGAATGACGCCAACACTTTCTGTTCAACACTGGTTGACCGTATCGTAACCGGTTACCCGCGCGACGAAGCCACCGAGATTGAAAATTCACTCGGTTATAAAGATAGTTTCCTCGCGGCGGCAGAACACTTCTACCTGTTCGTGATTCAGGGGCCGGCATCTTTGGCTCAGGAACTGCGCCTGGATAAATTCCCGCTGAACGTGCTGATTGTTGATGACATTAAGCCTTATAAAGAACGCAAGGTAGCGATCCTCAACGGTGCTCACACCGCACTGGTTCCGGTTGCGTATCTGGCAGGCTTGAATACCGTTGGCGAAGCCATGAACGATGCCGAAGTGTGTGGTTTTGTGGAAAAAACCATTGCGGAAGAGATTATTCCTGTCCTGGATTTGCCGCGCGACGAATTACAGTCATTCGCCCAGGCGGTCACCAGCCGTTTCCAGAACCCGTATATTCAGCACCAGTTGTTATCCATCGCGCTGAATGGCATGACTAAATTCCGCACCCGTATTCTGCCGCAATTGCTGGCGGGCCAGCAGGCGAGCGGGACATTGCCTCCGCGTCTGACTTTCGCACTGGCGGCACTGATTGCCTTCTATAAGGGCGAACGCAACAACGAAAGCTATCCATTGCAGGATGACGAGCATTGGTTGGTTCGTTATCAACAGCTTTGGACATCACTGGGCGACAAGCAAATCACCGTGCAGCAACTGGTTGAGGCCGTGTTAAGCGACAGCGATCATTGGGGCCAGGATTTGACTCAAGTCGCGGGTCTGGTGGCTAAAGTTAGCGAAGATTTGCAGGTTATTCTGAGCCAGGGCATGCGTGCTGCGGTAGCTCGTTACTGCTAAGCATCAAAAAATGTGGTGGATGGCGCTTGCGCTTATCCACCCTACAAAACCGGTTAACGTGTGGCTTGATTGGTGGATGGCGCTTGCGCTTATCCACCCTACAAAACCGGTTAACTTGTGGCTTGATTGGTGGATGACGCTGCGCTTATCCACCCTACAAAACCAGTAATCATGCGGTTTGTAGGTCTGATAAGCGCAGCGCCATCCAACAAAATCCCTTTATTTATCGTCGCCCATAATGGTTTTCATGGTGGCTTCGTCAGGCAGACCCTGATGTTGTTGCAGGCGCCCGTCTTTGTTCAGGTAGTAAATGGACGGTGTGGCGCTACCGCCCAGTTCGTCCATTAATGCCAGGTTGTTTTCAAGAGCTTTGGTGATTTCTGGTTTGATGGTCGCAGGGACGTTTAACGTCATTTTGCCCTTGCTGTTTTCATATTCCGCCAGCGTTTTTGCCGGGTCGTCAGACATCATAATGGCTGCGGCTTTTTGACCGCTATCCGGGCGCAACATCCCAACCATTAAGACACGCAGTTGTACTTTGCCGGAACTCAACCACGGTTGTGCGTTGAGCCAAAACTGGGTGCAATACGGGCAGTAAGGATCGGCAAAGGCGTAAACAATCTGCGGGGCGTCAGCTTTACCTGCTGCGATCCAGTGATTTTTCTCGAGTTTTTGCCACATCTCTTTAGCCATCGGCGCATAAACCCATTTCTCTACCTGAGCATCGCTGAGGTTTTTACCGCTGGCATCGACCAGATTTCCCATAATCGCATGCTGTTTATCCGGGGTCAGGAACACGGTAGTGCCTTGTCCCTGAAACTGCATCACATAGCCTGGTAAGTCACCTGGACCTTTAAATTCACCTTTCAGTTCAAATCCTTGCTGCTGTAAGGCGCTAATCGGGGCAGGGAGTTTAGCATCCGTAGCCAGCGCAGAAGTGTTGGTGAGGAGTGCAAGCGACAGGGTCCATACTGCATGTTTCATTATCTAATCCTTTTCATTCTTTTGATGAATGTACGCCTCGCCAGGATACCTGCCGTCGGCCAGGAAGGAAAGTTATCGATTAGAAAGATGAACGGGCGTTAATTTGCTATCGTATGCGCCATTATTCAGATTCATTGGACGCATTATGACCCACTCATCGAAAGACCCTCTGCACGGCATGACACTTGAAGCCATTGTGAATGCTTTAGTTGCACGTTTTGGATGGGAAGAACTGGCAAAACGCATCAACATCAATTGTTTTAAAAGTGACCCAAGCGTGAAATCCAGCCTTAAGTTTCTACGCCGTACCCCATGGGCGCGTAAAGAAGTCGAAGATTTGTATCTTGATTCTTTAGAAGACGAAAAAGTCGCTCAAAAAGAACCCCCTGCTGATAGCCCGTGGGCAAATTGGCAGAGTAAAAAAGGGCAGGAATAACGATTCACAGCGGGGACTGCAATTTGTGGTTCCTGATCCTTAGCTCCCTCTACGCAACATGATAACCAACACAAACATTCCGCCAACACCTGCGGTGATAATCCCGATTGGCAGTTCCTGTGGGGCAATGAGTGTTCGGCTCAACAAATCTCCGGCAGACAGCAGGATTGCGCCCAGGATGCCAACCAGCGGCAATAATCTGCGATGCCGCACGCCAGCAAATGGTCGTGCCAAATGAGGTACCATCAACCCCACAAAACCAATGACACCGGTGAGTGAAACGAAGATTGCTGTCGCCATTGAGCAACAAAGAAAGACTTCACTACGCAGGCGTGTCACGTTAATGCCCAACGAACAGGCAGTCTGTTCACCCGCCAGCAAGCCATCCAGTGAACGCCAGCGTAGTGAAATGAATGCGATAAGCAGAAGCAGGGCGATGGCGGCAAAGCCAAGGTTATCCCAGCGCGCCAAACCCAGCCCCCCTAACGCCCAAAACAGGGCATGACTGGCAGTGCGTTGGTCGCCGGAAAAAATCAGATAATTAGTGAGCGCACCAAACAAAAATGACACTGCCAGCCCGCAAATAATCAACTTCTCTGTCCCTTTATGCGACTGAGACATAAAGATAATCATCACCGCTGCCGCAGAAAGCATCCCGCCAGCAAACGCGGCGATGGGCAAAGTCCACATGCCAAGAGTGCTGCCAAGACGGGTGGTCACCAGCACAACACCCGCAGAAGCGCCAGAAGACAAGCCAAAGAGAAAAGGGTCAGCCAGGTCGTTACGCGTGGTGGTTTGTAGCAGTGAACCGACCAGCGCCAGGCCTGCTCCAGCCAACATTCCCAGTAACGTGCGCGGTACACGCAACTCCAGCACGATGCTTTTTATCATCGGCGAGACTTCACCTGGCATTAAATCCAGTGCGGTCAACACGTCGGAAAAAGAGAGCGGCACGCTGCCTTTCGCCACGTTTGCCAGTGTTAAACCCGCCAACAGAAACGGCGCGATAATCCACACCACTAAAAATCGTTTATCGGCGTACATCAGTTGAATGCGCCAGGGTAAAGCGCATGGGCGACTTTGCCGATCGCGGTGATATTGGCAGGGCCGGGCGTCAGCTCCTGGTATTTAAGTCTTAGGTAGCGGTGATGAATAACGGCTGGTGTGTTTTTCATTAACGGATGCTGTTCGAGGAACTGCTGTAACTTGTCAGCTCCACCATTAAAATCTGACTGATAGTCCACCAGAATAATGAACTCAGGCTCGGTCGCGGCGACACTTTCCCAGTTGCTGAATGCCCAACTTTTGTTCAGCGTATCCATGACATTTTTACCGCCGGCAGCTTCGATAATCGCCGTTGGCATGGCGTAAGCCCCGCTGGTATAGGGTTTATCTTCACCGGAGTCGTAAAGAAACACGCGCAGCGGTTTGCGTCCGGCAGTTTTGTTATTTAAATCGGCAACCTGCTTTTTCCAGCGACTCACCAGTTTTGCTGCATCTTCTGCTTTGCCAAACACTTTACCCAGTCGTTCCATATCGCCGTAAAGCAAATCCATACTGGCGCGTGGGCGGTGGCTATCAACGTGAATACAGCTTTCGCTCAGGATAAGCGTTTTGATATTGAATTTTGCCAGCGCTTGCGGAGTGACATCACCGCGCAGACCGTAGTTCCAGCCAGCATAAAAGAGGTCAGGCTGGGCAGCCAGCAGGGTTTCCATTGACGGATATTTGGCGGCAAGCTCAGGAATATCTCCCTGTAATCGCCTAAACGCCGGGATGTTTTTGTACCAGCCAGAAACACCGGTAATGCCAACCATTTTGGGTTGCAGGTGCAGGTCAAACGCCATTTCGGACAGGTTAATGTCATGAACGACCATGCGTTTAGGGGCTTCGGTAAAGGTCAGCGGTTTTCCGCAGTTATCGACAGTTACCGGAAAACCAGAGGCACCGGCAGTACCGGTAAGTGCGGCTAACAGTGCCGCAAGCATTAAATTTTTCACACAAACTCCTGATTCATCAGGCGTTGCACCTTACAGGAATTAATAGTGTGAATGGATTCGATTAGATCAATTAATGATTAGTTATTTGTATAACCATTAACTTCTGAGGCCAGGGCTTCAAAAATACGCACCGTTTTGCCATTTTGGGGATGGGTAACGTGCAGGCTCTGCATGCCGAAAACCCGCGCAAGCCAGGGGGAATCCAGCACTTCTTCGGGCGTACCACGGCAAACCAGGCTCCCGGCATTCATCATAAGCACCTGGTCTGAAAACGGTTGGATCAATTCAAGATCGTGAAGTACTGCAAGCGTAGTGATGTTTTTGTGCTTAACCAGGCTCAGTAACTGGTAGCGAGCGAGCGGGTCGAGATGATTTGTCGGTTCATCGAGTAACAGTAATGCCGGTTTTTGCGCCAGTACACGGGCGAAGCCAGCGCGTTGTCGTTCTCCACCGGATAATTTCCCCAGCGCCACCTGCCGCAAGTGGTTGATGCCGACATCATTGATCGCACCAGCAATCGCTTCGTTATGTTCAGTTTGCGTGTGTTCGGCTTGCCAGGGGATGCGACCCAACGCCACATACTCATTGACTGTCAGCCGTGAGTCCGCATTGTCATGCTGGGTGAGCAGCGCCACGCGGCGCGCCCGTTCAAGCAGCTTCATCGTGCGTAACGTTCTACCCTGAATCACTATCTCGCCACGGGCGGCCTGGAGTTCGCTGATGATAAGGCGCAGCAATGTTGATTTCCCACTGCCATTCGGCCCAATAATCGCGACAAATTCCCCGGCGTTAACATCAAAAGAGACCGCATTAACTTGCGGCGAGTGACCGGAAAAACACAGGGTGAGGTCGCGGACACAGAGCAGGCTTCCAGACATTGAAGAATTCATTAGGTAAATCATTTACAGAAACAATGGCGCACAGGATAGCAGCCTTTGCTGCTAGTCCGTAAACATCCCTGTCAGGCTGTTGCCGTTGCGGGTTTGCGTGTACCTAACATCACCAAAGGAATAGCGAGCAAATAAACGGCCACCACCGAAAGCCAGATAGCGCCAGGCCACTGTTTCTGTACAACGAAATAAAAAGCGGAAAAGAACAGCGGGGCAATGATCGAGGCGAGACTCACGGCGGAAGCCAGTACCCCCTGGAATTGCCCCTGACTATCGGCATCCACCTGGCGAGTTGCCAGCGCCTGAAGCGCTGGTGTGCCGATACCGCCTAACGCAAACAGCGGCATAATCGCAAACACCATCCAGCTTTCATGCGCAAAGGCGATGGTCATCAGGGCAATACAGGCGCAGCTGATTCCGACGAACACCGCACCGCGTTCTCCAAATAGCCTTGCCGCTGGTCCTGGCAGAAATACCTGTACCAGCGCCTGACACAAGCCAAATGCTCCCAGCGATAAACCTATCCAGAAACCATTCCAGCCAAAGGCGTCAAACCCCCACAGTGCCCAGCAAATCCCGTAAGCTTCGCCGGTGGCACTAAGAATGAAGAAGGTGAGTACTACTGGCATTAGCCCTTTCATGGAACAGATCCAACGAAATGGCCGCAGTGGATTAAGTGCCGTGAGGTCGAGTTTCTTGCGTTCAGGTTGATGAGACTCAGGCAACACAAATAGCGCGAGCAGAAAATTGCAGCCATTGAGTACCGCTGCCGCGATAAATGGCAGGCGCACCCAATAGTCCCCCAGAATTCCGCCCAGTAACGGGCCGACAATAAAGCCGAGTCCAAACATCGCATTGAGTAGACCAAAATGCCGCGCACGTTGGTCAGGTGCGGAGACATCGGTCAGATAAGCGGTGGCGACGGAGATATTGGCGCTCGTCATACCAGCAATGGCGCGGCCAACAAACAGTAATGCCAGATTCGGTGAAAAGGCGAGAAACAGGTAATTTACCGCCGCGCCACCGAGAGATAACAACATCACAGGCCGGCGGCCAATACGGTCGCTGAGCGTGCCAAGAACGGGTGCGAGCACGAACTGCATCGCAGCATACAACGCGGTCAATGTACCGATATAAATGGCGACATTGCCACTATGGGTAATGTCTTTTAATAGCGAGGGGAGGATCGGAAAGATAAGACCAATACCCACGGCATCAAGAGCAATAGTGGTGAAAATTACCATAAGGGGTTTATTCATAAAGCGTTCCTGTCGGTATTCAGGTTGCGCACTGAGTGGAGCAAAACCTGTAACGAGCCTAAAACTATTCAGGCATTTAAGGACGCTGGTCGAGAATTGCGCGGAGCGCATCTTAGACTTGTGTGGCGACCACGGTGAGTTTAGTCAAACTGTGGTCACTTTTTCGCGAGGTCTGTCTTTATATCACACACTTCGACAAATTAAAGACCTTCGCTGACAATGATTTTTGCGCATTTTTTTCCAGGAAACCGCGCAACTTTTTAACCAGGTTAAACTTTTATGAGCGGTGACTGGTTTATGATGGTCTTCGACTTGAAGATATCCAGGCTATCTATAGTGGGTGCGAGCACAGAGGAGAATGGTGTATGGAAAAGTATGTGTTTTACGTCAAAGACGAAGCCACGAAAATTTTTGCCCGTAGCGCACTGTCGAAAGACGATATCAAAAAGCTAAAACAAGACGGCTTTAAAAAATATCCGCTGGAGTTTGAGGCGGAAAGCAAGCAGGAAGCCATTGACAAGTTAAATGAAAACACCCGTGACAATATGGATTCTTTAGGTGGTTTTTCTGCCACTATCGCTTTTATAGCGTTGACCGTTGTGATCATGGCAGTGCTGGTTTATCTATTCTAATCTACGCCCCAAACCATTACCAAAATTAATGGTAATTAGGCAATATCTTGTTTGTTTAAAATTAAACAAAAAAAATCAGGCTTAGCACAAAAGAATTAACCACAACATCGACTGTGTCATAAAATTCGCGTCCTTATTTTCGGTATTTATACAACTCTGGTTGTTTAATGACCGTTCTTTAAAATGGATTGGGATCACATGCGGTTTAAAAAAATACTTCTTATTGCAGTTTTGGCTATTGCCGGTTGTAGCGCTAAAGGCGATACCGCTAGCCAGCAACGTAACACTATCCAACAAATGCGAATTGATACGTTAACTAAATTGTATAAGATTCATCCTGAGGCTCGTAAACAGATTCTGAAGTCTAAAGGGTACGCCGTATTCTCAAATAATAGCAGCAAAATCCTGGTGTTAGGGTTCGGCAGTGGTTATGGCGTGGTGAAAGATCTTAGAAGCGGCAAAGACACCTATATGAAAATGGCTCAGGCTGGAGCCGGTGTCGGGATGGGCGTTAAGCAATTACGCACCGTTTTGGTCTTTAATGACAGCAAAGCGCTGAGCGACTTTATTAAAAATGGTTATATTGTTGGCGCTGATGCAAATGCTGCGGCAAAATATGACGATAAAGGTTTGCCTGCAGTCAATGCTTCGGCAAGTGCTGTCGCACCAAGTTCAGTCGAGTTACCTAAACAGCTTTACGTCTATGAAATGACAGAAAAAGGCCTTGCTGCACAGGCCATGGTTAACGGCTATAAATACTGGCCAGATGATGCTCTGAACGGTAAGTAATACAGAATAAAACGGTGCCTGGAGCACCGTTTTTTTATGTTTTTGTTCCACCTCTGCTTTCCATCCTCTCTTGTAAGGAAGTGTAAAAAACTTCGCCATTTGCTTATGTCAGTATTTAGCTTTGATTTTAACTGCGCACTGGATCTTTCATAAATAACGCCGATAAATATAAACACCCGTGAAATATGTAATAGGTCTGAACATGTTTAAAGATTACAGCGTAAGAACCGTAATTATTGTTTTTACAGCAATTGCAATTGCTGCCATGGATTTAATAGCCTTCCTGTTACTAGCAAATGTTAATATTTTACTTATGTTAACTGTGATCGGTGTCGTTTTACTGCTCATCTTATGGGCTTACATGACTAAATATCTGGTCAGGCCGATTAATGAAGTTAAAAGAAATATTGATGAAATCAATACAGGTAATTTGTCCATATCTATACGTGAGTTTGGTAATAACTGTGCAGGGAAATTAATTCCCGGAATAAACAGCCTGGCAAAAGAAATCTCCAATTTGGTTATGGATATCAGGAGGTCTTCAAATTCAGCCAGTGAGTTATCGAGCACTCTTGCTAACCAAAGTGCGGATTTATCGGTAAAAACAGAACAACAATCGGCGATGTTGATGCAAACCGCCGCCAGCATGGAAGAGATTTCCGCAGGGACCAGGAGTAATGCAGAAAACACCCGCCAGCTAAACGTCATCACCAGCGAAGCACATAAATCTGCCGGGCATGGCAGTGATTTGATGCATAAGCTGACCGAAAATATGGTGTCGATTACCGATTGCTCAAAGAAAATGACTGAAATTATTAGCATAATTGATGGTATTGCATTCCAGACCAATATCCTGGCATTAAATGCCGCAGTGGAAGCCGCCAGAGCGGGTGAGCACGGTAAGGGTTTTGCTGTCGTCGCCGGTGAAGTCAGAGTATTAGCGAAAAAAAGTTCAGAATCTGCCAAAAATATTAAGTCGTTAATTGAGCAAACGAATATTAATGTGATGCAGGGCGCGAAACTGGTTTCTGAAGCAGAAAAAAATATGCACGATATTGTTTCGGGATCCGACGATCTTAATTTGCTGATGGAGCACATCTTTATCTCGACCCATGAACAGGAAAAAGGGATCCAGCAAATTACTGTCGCGTTATCAGAGTTGGAAAAAGTTACACACAGCAATGCGGCAGTGGTGGTAGAACTGGCTCATTCTTCTGATGTGTTAAAAGACCAGGTTGTGGAATTGCAAACCAGAACTAATAATTTGCGTCTTGGCGACGAAGAAAGGGTGCTCGTAACTGGCACACCCAGGAAAGTTCCTGCTAATCCACTGAAACAGGCTGAAGAAGGGTTGTGGCAAACATTTTAATTTAGCGTTATTAAATGCCCGTTTGCCTTTGCCGTAGCCATACACGCCCGAAGAGATCGGCCACAGGATAACTTGTGCGCTATTTGTTCAGGGCGTGATACGATGAACTTCATTCATTGAAATGGCTAATCATCATGTCCCTCTTAGATTACGCAATGAAGCGCTTCGGTAATGCGGCAAATAGCTCGGTGACATGTCCTATTTGTGGAAGCAAATCTTCACATCCAGCAAATAAAATCCGTCAGGGGCAAACATTGCTCTGTCCAAAATGTAAATCACTGTTCGTGATACCGCGATAACACGCTGTTATGCGATAAATCCCGGTCATGAAATACTCCAGACCTGAAGTTGCCAACCATGTTTAGTTATTGATAACCGGTCGGATAAATTCAGATTCTGCAAAAAGACCTCATCATGTGAAACAACGACCAATGCCCCCTGGTAACTGCAGAGCATAATTTCCAGAGCCTGTATGGAAATTAAATCCAGATGGTTACTGGGTTCATCAAGCAGCAAGAGTTGTGGGATTGGGTCGGCGTACAGCACACAAGCCAACGCCGCTTTCAGGCGTTCACCCCCACTCAGCAGGCCGCTGGGGATCTGGATTTTGTCAGCATCAAGGCCGAGCTGCGCCAGCCGCATGCGTAAATCCGCTTCACCAGCAGTGCGGTTGGCGAGCTGGATCTGTTCCAGAACAGTGCATTGTGGGTCAAGGCTCGTGAGGTGCTGATCGAGCCACGCGTAACTGTGTGAGACACGAGACTCCCCGGACAATGGCTGAAGCAGACCCGCCAGCACTTTTACTAATGTCGATTTCCCACATCCGTTATCTCCGACACCCCCGATGCGCTGCTGGGCGGTTATCGTCAGATTCAGAGGAGCAGGGAAGTTAGCCACATAGGGAAGTTGCACATCTTTGAGTTCAGCAACCATGCGTCTGCCAGGTGAATTCACTGCCAGGGAATGCACCACAATCGCCGAGTTTTCCTCTACCTGAGTTGCCGCTTCATGTACCCGTTTATCGAGTAGCGCCTGGGCGGCGAGATGTTGCTGGTTTAATTTCCCAGCTGATGCTTCACTGCGTTGTTTTTGCCCGCCCAGTAAAATTTTGGCCTGGTTGGCTTCGCGTCCTTGTCGGTTTCCCCTGGATTGCCGCTTCTCAAGCCGTTGCTTCTGCTCACGAAGCGCTTTTTGTTCGCGCTGGCGCTCACGTTTGCGTTGTTCAAGTAGTTGCAGAGCATTTTGCGTTTCTAGCGCCTTAAGCTGCGCGTAAAAAGAGTAGTTTCCGCCGTAGTTACTCAAACCCAGTGATGACAATTCCACAATTCGCTGCATTGACTCCAGCAGTTGCCGATCGTGGCTTACGACCAACATCCCACCCTGCCAGCGTTGTAACTGGTTAATCAGCGCCCGCCGCCAGGTGCTGTCGATATGGTTGCTTGGCTCATCAAGGATTAAAAAATCAGCCTCCGACAGCCAGGCACCAGCCAGCGAAACGCGCATCGCTTCACCACCACTTAACAGGCTGACAGGCGTGGATGCGTCAAGATGCCCGAGCCCACATCTTTCAAGTTCAAACTGTAATTGCTGACGGATATCCCAGCGCTGGCCAACAAGATCAAAATCGGACGTAGACACGCTGCCTATTTCGATGCGTTCCAGTGCGTCAATCGTTGCCTGCACACCGGCAAGATCCGCAACGGTAGACTCCGGCGGATAGACAATCTGCTGTGCCAGATACCAGGCGGTACCGGAACGTGTGCAGCGCCCGGATGACGGTGGAATTTGCCCTGCTAAAATCTGCGAGAGCACACTTTTACCCACGCCATTTCGCCCAACAAGGCCGGTATGACGGGTGTCAAAAGTTTCAGTGAGTTGCGTGAACAGCGGGGTGCCGTCAGGTAAGGTGAATTCGACGCTTTCCAGCGCGATATAAGTATTCGTCATGGTGTACTCCATAGATGCCAGAAACTGACCCGAACAGGCGGGGCAACTCAATTGGCCGTCAGACAGACGGCAGCATCAATGGCGCATTGGCGTAATACCTATAGAGAAGAAATGAAGTGAATTATTCTAGATACGATGTATTGAAAGTAAAGGGCAGTATGAATTTTGCGCACAAATAGTTTACCGGAAAGGTGACTAACAACCGGTCGTCATGACGACCGGGAAACACTATTTTTTCATGCTCTCGTTCATAATGGCGGTCACTTGCTTGAGCGTCTGCGCCGCATCTTTAACACCTTTTGCTTCCTGTGCTTTCACCCAGTTTTCTTGTACCTGTTGATACTGCGTGATCACTTTCCAGCTTGCCACTTCCTGCGGCGTCAGCGTACGGATAGTCACGCCATCGTTTGGTGCTGAAAAATGCCACTGGGTAACATTCAATATTATTGATTCCCTTTGTAAAACGAGGAAATCATATTCAGCAGGTTGATAGATCCGAGGTTTGTACCAGGCTTAGCTGATTCACACCGATTCTGAATGAGGTCATGTTTATGAACGCAGAAATTAAGGGGGGGATTGATATTGCCATCAAAGTCCCCTCACATCAGTATCAACAGACGCTTGATTTTTATCGTCATACTCTTGGACTCCCTGAAATCACAGACAAATTACCGGCCACCGGCTTCGTACTTGGCCCAAATCGATTGTGGATCGATGAAGCGCCAGGTTTGAGCCAGGCCGAGGTGTGGCTCGAACTGTTTACTCCTGATTTCAACCTGGCGCAGCAGCATATACAAGAACATGGGGTAGTTCGTTGTGACAGTGTCGAACTCTTACCCGAGGGTTTTAAAGGGGGGTGGATAATGAATCCATGCAATATTGTGCATATGTTAAGGGAGCCAGAAGCCTGGTAAAATATGTGTATCCGGAGCAAAATTAGGCTGCCCTGGATTCTGCCGCTACAGCGTTATTTTTCCGGAATAGTTTCTGACCCATTGATGCAGCACTCATCTTGTAAGTACTCAATAATGCTTGCAAGAACATCGTACTGTGCGACGCACATCAGTGTCCGACTTTCCCGATTTTGTTGCAGCAGACCCACAGATACCAGCGCTGAAATATGATGGCTAAGCGTCGACCCCGGTATCTCTAACTGTTTCTGTAGTTCACCTACGGGTAATCCCTGACTGCCAGCTTTGACCAGATGTTTGAAAATAAACAGACGTGTAGGGTGCCCCAACTCTTTCAATGCTTTAGCGACCATTTCCAGTTGCATAATCTCACCTCCCGATAACTGATATTTCGATAATACCAGAAATATCTTTTGCCCCACAAATCACTTCGAATATACTAGAAATATAGTTTTTAAATTTGTGAGGAGATGAAGATGAGTAATGGATTAACAATGCTGTCCGATGCGTCAAAGATGTTCCTTTTTTTGGCCGCCGAGTTGTCGCTGTTGTTTCTGGTGATTAGCCTGGGCGTCAATTTACTACGGCAGAAGATTCCAGATAGCAAAATTCAGGCAATGCTGGGGGCACGCAAGGGCAGAGGCTATGTCATTGCGGCTTTGCTCGGGGCGATCACCCCATTTTGTAGCTGTTCGACGATTCCCATGTTACGTGGGTTGCTGTCAGCCAGAGCTGGCTTTGGCCCGACGCTGACCTTCCTGTTTGTCTCGCCGCTGCTCAACCCGATTATTGTTGGCTTGATGTGGGCGACTTTCGGGCTGAAAATCACTCTGCTCTATATTGTTATCGCCACTGTCGTATCAGTGCTGTCCAGTCTCATTCTGAGTCAGTTCGGTTTTGAACGGTATGTCATTAACGAGAAGCGCAAAGGAATATCTTCTCCCGTAGGCTGCTCTGCACCCAATACAAAACTTCAGGTAGCCTCATGTTGTAACAGCAACACGACACCGGTTCGGATAAATATTCAATCTATTAAAACGGGTAGTTCATGCTGTGTCAGCACGCGTAGTGAGGTATCAACAGCATCAACACCAGGAGCGATGAAGCAGGCATGGCAGGAGGCGTGGAAACAGTTTAAGGAAGTCTTTCCGTATCTGCTGGCAGGGGTGCTGATTGGCGCTTTTATTTATGGTTTTGTTCCCACCGAGTGGATTGCCAACCATGCCGGGAGCAATAACGCTTTTGCCGTCCCATTGAGTGCGATTATCGGTATTCCGCTTTATATCAGAGCGGAAGCCGTGATCCCGCTGGCGTCTGTTTTAATGACTAAAGGGATGGGAACTGGCGCAGTCATGGCGCTAATTATCGGCAGTGCGGGAGCCAGCTTAACAGAGGTGATTCTGCTTAAATCTATGTTCAGAATGCCGATGATTATTGCCTTCCTGACAGTGATTTTAGGCATGGCCGTGATGATGGGGTATCTGACGCAGTTGCTCTTCTAGCGGAAAAACCAAGGGAGCAGCCTGTGCTCCCTTGATCTTATTTAGTTCTTGATCTGTTTACCTTCTGCATCAATAACTTGTTCACCATCTTCCTTAGTGAACGCGCCGCGTTGCGCATCAGGCAAAATATCTAATACCACTTCGGAAGGTCTGCATAACCGTGTGCCCAGAGGGGTAACCACAATCGGTCGGTTAATCAAAATAGGGTGCTGCAACATAGAATCAATTAACTGCTCGTCACTGAAGGAATCTTCCGCCAGCCCTAATTGCTCATACGGTTCGACATTCTTACGCAACAACGCCCGCGCCGAAATCCCCATATCGGCGATCATTTTTACCAATTCCGCACGCGTGGGAGGCGTTTCCAGATACAAAATAACCGTCGGTTCAGTGCCGCTGTTACGAATTAACTCCAGCGTGTTACGGGACGTTCCACAACCGGGATTATGATAAATAGTCACATTGCTCATGGTGATGATCTCTTGTTAAAACAAAAAATTACAGTGCTACCGACAACCGCAGGGCTAATGCCGCCAGCGTGACGAATAACACAGGGATAGTCATGACAATGCCCACCCGGAAGTAATATCCCCAGGTAATCGTCATATTTTTCTGTGCCAATACATGCAGCCACAGCAACGTTGCCAGACTGCCGATTGGGGTAATTTTAGGGCCAAGATCGCTGCCTATTACGTTGGCATAAATCATCGCTTCTTTGATGACACCGGTGGCAGTGCTGCCATCTATCGACAGCGCGCCGATCAGAACAGTCGGCATATTGTTCATCACCGACGACAGGAATGCCGTCAGGAACCCGGTGCCCAATGTCGCCGCCCACAAGCCATGTTCTGCCAGTTGGTTGAGCAGGGAAGAAAGGTAGTGGGTCAGACCCGCATTGCGCAGACCATAAACCACCAGATACATCCCCAGCGAGAAGACAACAATTTGCCACGGTGCGCCACGTAGTACCTTGCCGGTATTAATGGCATGGCCTTTTTTCGCCACCATAAACAAAATTAGCGCGCCAACGGCAGCGACCAGGCTGACCGGTACCCCGAGTGGCTCCAGAGCAAAGAACCCCACCAACAGCAGCACCAGAACCAGCCAGCCGGTTTTAAAGGTGTTGATATCGCGGATTGCCGCTTTCGGCTCTTTTAACAGTGAAATGTCGTATACGGCGGGGATATCTTTGCGGAAAAACAAGTGCAGCATCACCAGCGTGGTTGCAATGGCCGCCAGGTTAACCGGCACCATCACCGCGGCATATTCTGCGAATCCGAGGTTAAAGAAATCAGCCGAGACAATATTTACCAGATTCGAAACAATAAGAGGCAGGCTGGCCGTATCGGCGATAAATCCTGCGGCCATCACAAAAGCTAGCGTTGCCCCTGGGCTGAAACCCAGCGCCAGCAGCATCGCAATCACGATAGGCGTCAGGATCAGTGCAGCACCATCGTTGGCGAACAGTGCCGCCACCATTGCGCCTAACAGGACAATCCAGGTAAACAGCAACCGACCACGGCCATTGCCCCAACGAGCCACATGCAGAGCAGCCCATTCAAAGAAACCTGACTCATCTAGCAGAAGGCTGATAATGATAACCGCGATAAAGGTAGCGGTCGCATTCCAGACAATCTGCCAGACCACCGGAATATCACTCAGTTGAACAACACCTGTCAGAAGCGCAAGACCTGCTCCAAGCGAGGCACTCCAGCCAATACCCAACCCACGAGGTTGCCAGATAACCAAAACGAGAGTGAGTAAAAAAATTGCACCGGCCAATAACATTATGAACTCCATTCATATTTGATTAGGCGTATGTATCTTCTGTTCCTCAACATGAGGCAGTCAAAGTATTCTTGAGTTTATTGCGTATGTTCTCGCGTTCGCAGTTCCAGGCGGAGTCAATAATCGCGGCAGCCCAGGCAGGTATATGTGGCGACAAACGATAGTGAACCCATTTTCCTTCACGGCGGTCGGTTACCAGTTCCGCCTCACGTAACAAAGCCATATGACGGGATATTTTGGGTTGGGATTCAGCCGTGGCTGCACAAATATCGCAGACACATAACTCGCCATACTCCCTTAGCAGCATCACGATAGTTGAACGAGTTTCATCGGCAAGCAGTTTAAAAAGCTGAACAGGCTGTAGCATTTTTAACCTCAATATGAATTGACAATACATATGTTAATTCATATATGATTGGTTTTAAAGTACAGCTTTAAAAACGGAGAATTTTTCATGACTCACTTACCCGCAATTGACCGAGGCTCTTTTGATGAAGCAATTGCCAGCAAACTTCAGAGCGATAACCAGGAAGCTCCACGCATTTTGATTCTTTATGGTTCGGTGCGGGCGCGTTCTTACAGCCGCTTTGCCGCCGAAGAGGCAGGGCGCTTGCTGAGTGAAATGGGGGCTGAAGTAAAAATTTTTAACCCTTCAGGATTACCATTGCCTGATGACGCACCGGATACTCATCCTAAAGTGCTGGAATTACGAGAACTGGTCAGGTGGTGTGATGGCATGGTCTGGAGTTCCCCGGAAAGACACGGCGCCATGAGTTCTGTTATGAAGGCGCAGATAGACTGGATACCGTTGAGTGAAGGAGCAGTGCGGCCATCTCAGGGTAAAACACTGGCCGTGATGCAGGTTTGCGGTGGGTCGCAGTCATTTAATACTGTAAACCAGATGCGCGTGCTTGGTCGCTGGATGCGGATGTTCACTATTCCAAATCAGTCATCAGTACCGAAGGCATGGCAAGAATTTGATGATGAAGGGCGAATGAAACCGTCTGCCTGGTATGACCGGATTGTAGATGTCACTGAAGAGCTGTTCAAAATCACTCTCATCCTAAAAGGGCACACCGGATATCTTTCTGACCGTTACAGCGAAAGAAAAGAGAGCCATCAGGAACTGTCGAAGAGGGTTAACCAGACGAAAATCTGACAGGCCAAACTTCCTACGTTAAAGCAGTTGTCACCCTCCTGGAAAAAATACCAAAAGGGTGACAGTACTGAAATTCAAAATTAAACCGTAGTATTAGTAACCACTTTTTAATCTATGTTGAATATAAGTACGATTAGCGATTATCAAATGTATCATTTGAATAATCGTTTTCACCGGCGATCGAGACAGTGACATCATTAAATTGCAGGCCATTCACGGCAACGATGCGGCCGAATTCTTTTGCTTCGATGCTGCACTGACTGAAGCGAATATTCTCCATCGGTTTTTCCGGGAACGCGACGAGATCAAATGCCCTTGCAGGTAATTTGTAATCTGGATCTAATGTGGCTTTAACATTAGAGATGCTGATATTTCTCACCTTGGTCATTTGCATGTTTTCAGGGATTTGCAACGCCACTGCCTGCCACATTTCAGGTAACTGGTCGATATTTTCAAACAGTTTTCTGTTATATGAGTTATGCCAGTCCATTATCCATGAGAATGGGAACTGAACGTTCTTCATATGTAGATTTTCCACCACCACATCTTCAATGAAACCACCGCGTTCTTTGGATGATTTCATTCGGAATCCGCAATCAGAGTCTTCAAATTCGATGTCATGAATATGAATGCCGCGAAGACCGCCACTGACTTCACTACCCAGCGTGATACCGTAGCCTGACTTAATCTTACAATTATCGATTTCAATGTTTTCAGAAATTTTACCGACACGGTAACCATCACCATCGCGTCCGGATTTAATCACGATGCAATCATCACCACACGAGGCTACGCACTCTGTGACACGAACATTAGTCGATGAATCAATGTCAATTCCGTCAGTGCTTGGCCCATGGTTATCACCAATTTTTACATTACGAACCAATACGTTATTCGCATAGGTGATTTGCAAGTTCCAAAAACCAGCTCTCTCAAATGTGATATCAGAAATCTTGATGTTTTCAGCCTCGTAAATCAGGCAGGAGCGAGGGCGCTTCACCAGATAATCGGCAATCCAACGCAGACCTTTCTTGTCATAGTCGACGCGTAAACCGCTGTTTTTATCAGCACCGCAATAAATATCCCACCAGTGTTGGCCTTGCCCATCAATTAAACCATTGCCTGAAATTTCAACATTATTGGCTGAGATTGCATTTAAAATTGCTGCTGGCCACGGCATTTCAACACCGGCCACTCGGGTTTCGATTTCTGGATAATCTGCCAGATCTTTAGAGCCCAGCAGAGTGGCACCATCCTCAAATTTTAATTTGCTGCCTTCTTTTAAAAAGAGTGCACCAACCAGATAAACCCCTTTTGAAATAAATACTGCTTTGCCTTGTGCTGCACCCAGGTCGATTGCTTGTTGAATAGCATGGGTATCTTTTTCAACCCCGTTACCCGTTGCACCAAAGTCTTTAATATCAAGTTGTGTTGTCATGCTAAAAATCTCTTTATGGTTTTTACGATTAAATGCCGTTGATCTTGTTCAAAGTTTTTTCCATATCCAGTGTTGTTTTCTTATTCAATGGATAGAAATAAATCAATATGACAGCTGAGGCAAATAAGCAGAATGCAGGCAGAAGGTTAGCCATGGTATAAATGCTTTCTTGTACTTCGAGGCTTTGTACTGTTCCACCGGTCGAAGAAGACTGGTAATTAATTAATGCCAACATGAAGCCGGCAATCCCACCCGCACAAGCTTGTCCGATCTTTCTGGCGAAGAAGTTCACTCCGTAAACGGTACCGTCTTCACGCGTTCCAGTCACATACTGATGATAGTCACAGACATCAGTCATAAATGCCCAGATCATCAAGTTGAACAGGCCAGCGCCCAGGGTTGCCAGGAACAGGAAGACCAAATAGATCTTAGGATCTGTTATGTGGCAAAAATACATAATCAAATACATGGCAACGGAGAACATCAGTGCACAAACGCTGGCTTCTTTCTTGCCAAAACGGCGGGTCAAGAATGATGCAGAAGGTGCCAGTAAAACCAGAGAACCAAAGGTGAACAAGAGGGCGATGGACATGGCCTGTTTATCATGGAAGTAATCGTTAAACAGATAAGTCATGTTGGTTCCGGATAACCCCTGGTTGATCACAATAAGCAGGTCAACCACCACCAGAACGATCAGCGCTTTATTTTTCAGCAGACCTTTCAGCAGCTGTGAAAGGGCCATACTCTCTTTCGCTTCTACACGCACACGCTCTGTGGTTAATTTGCATGTCAGTGTCAGGAAGATGAATGCCAGGCATGCACAGCCAATGGCGATCCAGAAGAAATGCTGTCCAGAAATCACCTGGCTGCCGTCAACCATCGTTTTGTACATCAGGATTGGGATAAAGAACCCTGTTGCGCCGCCACCGATTGCCGAACCCACGCTTCTGTAGGTAGAAAGGGACACGCGATCATCCGGGCTGGAGCTGATAGCCGCAGACATTGCGCCATAAGGAATGTTGATGGTCGATAACAGGGCGCCGTATAAAAAATACGAAACGCAGATATAAATGATTTTACCTGTATAGGATAACTCTTGCGCAAACGGCAGGAATAATACGATTGCAATGGCACAGAATGGATACTTCATTCTGCGAATCCAGGGGTTAAAACGACCTGTTGCTGTCAATTTTGACGTGTCACACATGCGACCGACGGTCACATCAACAAATGCGTCAAACAATTTTGTGCCGAAATATAATGAACCAACAATGATCCCTGAAACACCAAGGACGTTTGTGTAATAAATCATTAAGAAGCTATTAACTAGCCCTAAAATAAAGCAGGTGCCTAAGTCACCACACATGTAACCAATTTTATCCCTCATACCAAAGGGCTTCATTGCAGCTATTCTTATTTTTTCATCATTTAAAACTTTGGTACTCATAGAGCTAACCCTCTTAATTCTCATGTAATAAAAATATTAAGAATCTATTGCGATTTTGTATACCACTTCCTATTTGTGTCATACAGGTAAGTAATGCTGAGAATAATTGGTATGACATGATTGTTTGTTGTTGGCGGTCACATAAATAAAAAACCCAAGATAATTACTCTGATAATTGTGATTTTATTCACATTGTTATTGTTTGTTTTTTAAAAGTTTATTTTTAAACTTTTTAGGGGCGTGAAAGTGGTTTACCAAATAATTTATTTTTAAATGAATTGTTTATTGTTTTTTAACAGTGGGTTATTTATTATTTTTGGATAATGGCAATTTTTTAATTCGCGAGAATCAGTAATTATTAAGCTGAATTGTCATTGTTAATAATGGAAATGAATTGATTAATCAGTATGTTATGACTTACCATGAACTCGAAATAATCACGGAATGGTAAGGGTTTTGTGAGAGGGCGGGTATTTTAAAAGATGGTGTCTGGAGAGATGTTTACCAGGTAAAATAATTGGTCCAATAACTGTGTTAAGACTCAATGCTATCTTTCAAGGAGCATGCCGAATCAACACTTTGATTGGCGTTAAGCTCTAGTTTTACGAGAATTTACTACATGAATACGATTGATATGGTGGGGTTTATCGGTGGTGCATGTACCACTGTTTCATTTATCCCTCAGGTAGTTTTGGTTCTGAAAAGTAAGTCGACAAAAGATATATCTTTAACAATGTACTCTATTTTTGTGTTTGGTATTTCTCTATGGCTAATGTACGGCATTATGTCTAATGCATTGCCAGTCATCATTCCAAACTTCATTACTTTTATCCTTGCGGGTTCAATTCTTGTCATGAAAATCAGAAATGATATTGTTACAGGAAAGAAGGCATTAAATAGTTAACCCCTGCATTCCGCAATAAAGGGCAGGGAGAACCGTTCTCCCTGCGCTCTAATCTCCCCTAATATTCCCCCAATTAGCATGTTTTTCACATCTGGCTTAGTTCCTGCCACGAATGGGCAAACAGTTCGTCTTTCTCCCGCTCAGTTTGTTTTCCGCTGTGCACCAGCCAAAGAAAATCGTAGTAGGTTGGGTAATGTTCAAGGCCGTTTAGCACCTGGCAGAAGCGATGCGCAGCAATTTCTGAAGTGGCGCACACCGTCGAATAACTGCGGAACGGACCGAGGGAGACATGACAGACTTTCTCAAGCGTTGCCCCAACAGGTTGATGCCGGTGGTGTTCCAGAAAATGGAAAAACTCGTGCGCCAGATGGATATCGATGATTTTACTGAGTGGTAGTTGCAACCCAGATTGTTCGCAGCTGCGTTGTAAACTTTCCAGCGAGGGTTGATACAACGTTACCCGCCGAATGGACTTCACTTCACTGTATTCAAACTGGGCGCGGAACTGGACGGTGAAAAACAGGCCATCCCCCTGTTTAAGCTGAATGTCGATGCCATTTTCTGCATACAGATCACGGATGTTTTTTCCGTGAAACTCGCTGGCCGCTTGTTCCCCGGCAGCCAGCGCGTTGTCCAGATAATAGCGGTATTTCGCGGGCGGTATTTTGTTAAATACCGCATCATTACGAAGGTCCAGCCATGCAAGCACTCGATTGAGTTCAACAGGGGTCATGATTGCTCCTATTGCCAGGCCACGGCGATAACTGGCTGCTCTTGTTCCAGCACATCCAACTCCATCTCGATAATCGACAGCATCTGTTCTTTCGTTTGCATGCCAGTGAGATCAAGCATTTTCTCCTTCCAGAACAGGAAGGTTTTGGGGATGGTGGCATTTGCTTCGGAGTAGCGGGTATTATCATCAAGGAATTCTGCAAAGCTTGATGTCACTTCCTGGCGCGTGCACAGTAACCAGTTCGCATTCTCTTTTTTCAGCCGGACGACGCCTTCACGGTCAATCATACTCAGGCAGATTTTTTTCTTTTTCATCAGGCCAAAGAAACGCTTATGTTCACTGATGTTTTCAAAAAGATGCCAGCGCCCGGTCTGACAGGCCGGTTTGGTGGTTTCGACAGGCAGATTGATCGACTCAGCTGCAATTTGTTGCAACTGCTCAAGGGGTAGCGTTTCGTTGAGGCTCTCTTTCTGACGCAGTTCGGTCGCCCCAGTGGCAATCGCTCGCAGCACGTTTTTTTGTTTGTCTATCTCGATGTTGATATCAACAGTGGCTTCATTGGCTCCGGATTTAACAATGCGCTCCATTATTTCGGCGCGAATCTGTTTTATCTCGGCTTCTCCGGGGTTCACGACGCTTTTTTCGATCATTTCCCGCACCATCGCCATGCCCACACCAATGGTAGAAATGTAAGGCGCGTTGTTGGCATTTTTATGCTTCATGGCTGCTTTTTCAGCCATGGCTGGCACCAGCACACAACCGCTGCCACCGCCGCCCACCAGCGTAATGAAGTGCCGCTCCAGCTTGTATTCGTTGATCATTTCGTTGACCACCACCATCACTTTATCGATGGCGATATCCAGTGCCTGACGCGCAGCGTCTTCTGCCGAAACACCGAGATGGTCACCCAGCAACTGCCAGGCGATGCGGGCGCTATTAATATTCCCCGCTGCGTAGTCATCTGCCGGAACATAGCCGAGCAAGTTTGCCGCACCAGCCACTGTCAATGCGTAACGTTTGCCTTCGGCACCGTTCACTACGGCATAAGTTTGCGGGTCGCCTGGGCGCGGGCTAATAAAGGTGAGCTGCGGATTTTCACCAAATGCGGATTCAGCAATAAAGCATTCATATTCACAGCCGGCGATGTGTGCGCTGCGTGGGCCAGTCATGGTGATTTTGCCGTTTTCGACCATCATCATACTGCCGCCCGCAACCGCCAGAGTACGCACGTCGAGTGAACGCAAGTAGGTGCGATGACCGCCGACCTGGGCATTTTGGATCATCACTTTGCCGTTTTTAATAACCGAGATATCGACGCTGGTTCCACCGACTTCAAAGAATATGCCGTCAGAGACTTTTTCGTACATCAGCGCTCCGGCAACCCCGGCAGCCAGGCCAGACAACATGGTGAGGATGGGGCGTTTTCGCACTTCGTCAATACTCATCACACCACCGTCACAGCGCATGATCATCAGTTGCGAGGTAATGCCAGCCTCGATAATTGCCTGTTCGGTCATGTTGGCGGTTTCCAGCATCCGTGGGATCAGGCTGGCATTGACGACGGCAGTGCGGGTACGGGTTTTCAGACCGTACAGCTGGGTAATTTCGTGGCCACCCGTGGCACAAAGACCCATTTCCGCCGCCACGGCCATCACCCGTAATTCGTTGGTCGGGTCATCAACACTGTAGGCTTCTGAGGCAACAATAACTTCCGCGCCTTGCTCACGCAGCGTTTCAATCGCTGCACGGATGTTGTCATCGCTGAGCTGACGGGTGTCGATATAGGTATTAAAAGTGTGCAGAAACTTACCGTCGGCCAGTGGGATATCGAGGATGTTGGCTTCTTTTTTGGCACTTTTTCCTTCAAGCCCGCTCCCCATGGCGACAATGCCCACTTTCGCGACGTCGCCTTCCAACAGGGCGTTGGTAGCCTGAGTGGTACCGTGGGCGATAAAACTGACTTCCTGTGGCGAAATCCCGTTCTCTGCCAGCACCTCATGAATAATGGTAATAATGCCGTGCGCGACCCCATTAGGATGGTGGTGTGTCGTGGGGATTTTCTTTTTCGCGATCAAGGTAAAGTTGTCGTTATCGATAACTGCAGCGTCGGTAAACGTGCCACCCACATCAATACCAATGCGATATTTTTTGTCCGTCATAACCATTCCTTAAAATCACTCCGGCCAGGGCCGGAGCAGGGTATTAAAAGGCGATATAACCCGCCATCAACATGGAGACCAGCACGGCAGCCATGGCCCACGGCAAGGTCTTACGCATTATTTCGTTTACGTCGACCTTCGCGAAATCAGATGACCAGACGTTATGGGTGTTTGTCGGATCGGAAAGCCCTTGCAGCAGGGTCGCCGAGCGTAACGCCAGCATGGTTGCCAGAGGTGAAAGGCCACCGCCAAGCATCAACACGCCTAAACCGCTGCCCAGACCGTAGCTATTGAGCGGGCCTCGGTACAACGCCAGCGGGCTGAGGATCGAGAAGAACAGAATGTAAGTCAGTGGTGAGGTTGGAATAATCGTTTCAATCAATGGTTTTAAGACCATGCTGACCTGAGGCGCGGTGACCGCGTTCAGTAGAATACCGATGCCAACCATCAGACCAATGGCACCCGCCACGTTCTGAATACCTTCGACCAGGCTGCTGACAAGCACATGCGTCGGGCGTTTTGGCATGGCAAGCAGCAGACATATCACCAGACTCAGAACGATGGCCGGGACCACTTCAATTTTGAATGCAAAGATAATCACCACCGGCACCAGCGGGGAGAGCAACGCCAGGGCATTCACTTGTTTGCGCTTACTGAGTTTTTCGGCAACTGGCATGGACCACGCTTTGCGGACGATCACATCGCGTTTCACCATCCATACCACCATCGCGATATAGATAATGGCTGCTGGAATGGCAAACATAGTTGCGTAGCGGGCCATATCGGCAATCGAAATGCCATATAGATCGTGCATCAGGGCCCAACCACTGACAGAGAACAGGCTACCTAAAGCATGGCAGGCTAACAGGACAATACAGCTGGTGAGCGGTGAAAGCCCGGCAGTGAGCAGAATCGGGATCACAATACTGCCGACCAGGATAACCATTCCTAATCCATCGCTGGAAGAGAAAATCACCGTGCCAATAATGAAAAAGACAATGGCCATCGTCAGTGGTTTATCACCGGAAAGTTCTGCGGCTTTGCGAACTAATGCCTCAGTCACGCCGACTTTTTTCAGGACTTCGCCAAACCATGCGCCAAATATCAAAGCGATAATGGTCGCGCCCAGACGCAAAGAACCCTGGGTCAGCACGTTATTCGCGATGCTAAACGTGGTTTTATCTTCACTAAACAACGGGACGCCTGCAACCAGCGGCATCAGGATCCCCATCAGCGGTAATGCCAAAATCGCCGGCATTTTGCGGGTCATCATCAACCCGGAGAAAACCACAAAAATGGCAAGGATCGCGCCGATCCTTAAAATGTGTAACATGTCCATGTGTTGTCCTCAGAAGTCGAGATAACCCTGTTGCTGACGAATGGCATCCTGTAACTGTTTTGCAGATACCTGATGTACGCTTAACCCTTGTTGTGCTGCCAGTGCTGCTGCAATTCCCCCTGCCTGGCCAATTGCGCCTACGGTTGGAGTGGTGCGGATTGCGGCCTGCGCTTCAAAGGTGGCAGAGATACAGCGCCCGACGACAATGAGATTGTCGGCTTCCTGGGCTATCAAGCTGCGCCATGGAATGCCGTACATACCGCCGTGGCGTAACTTGCCATGTTCGGTTCCTTCACCATCAGGGCTATGAATATCAATCGGATAGCCAGAGATGGCGATGGTGTCTTCGAATTGTGTTTCGTCGAGCAGATCCTGGGCGGTGAGGTGATAGCAGCCTTTGATTTGGCAGGAACTGCGCACGCCAACGGACGGGCCGGTTTGCACAACAATAGCCTGTTCGAATCCTGGAACGACGCGTTTCATGAATTTTTCCAGCTCCCGACATTGCTGGCGGCCAACCACTTCAGCCTGGCTCAGACTCCACGGGTCGGTGGCGTCATGGCCGAGAATACGGCTGGTGTTGAAGACAAATTCACCGGGATTGTTGGTTTCAAAAATCAGTACATCTTCACGCGGAATGGTGATTTCACCGGCAGCTTTCGCCGCTGCAAACTCTTTCACAAAACCATGGCAGGCAAGGTGAGTGGCGGTGCGTATATCTTCGGCTTGATAGTCATTGTTAAGAGAAGATATGTTCTCCAGCATATAGGTGCGCAGCTTTTCGCGATCGACGTTGATCATCTTCATGGTCATGGTCATCGGCTGTGATTTGCCGTCAGACTCGCGGCCTTTCACCACCGGCACACCGGTTTTTACCGCCAGCATGGCATCGCCGCTGGCATCAATGAAGATAGCGGCAGCAATTTTCATCAAGCCGGATTTAGTACATACGGTGATGCTATCGAGATGATTTCCCTCGCGTGTGACATCGGCAAGCAAGGCGTGATAAAGCACGGTACCACCAGCCTCCAGCAACATGAGTTCCAGTTCATGTTTCATCGCTTCAGCATCGAACGGGGTATAAGTGGTGGTGAAATGCCCAGGGTCACGGACATGACCGGGGGATTTGTCCTGAGCTTTTAAACGCTCTATCAGCTCATCGGTAATACCGCGAATAACCTGCTTCTCACCTGCGTGAAAAGTCATCATCGGATTAACACCGTTGGTGGTCAGAGAACCACCAAGACAAGCCGTCGCCTCAACGATGAGTGTTTTTGCCCCGGCTCTGGCGGCGGCAATCGCCGCAATGCTTCCTGAGAAGCCACCGCCTACGATGACGACATCAAAATGTTCCATTCTTTATCCTTTTAGTAAACAAGATGTACTGACGGCAATCCTGGTCCTTTACGCGCAACTTGTATACTCTCGCATCGACCTATTGTGAAGGGTGTCGATATTTTTAATAAACAGGCAATGGATTTTGTGATCGCGAAATCATTATTCTTTTAAATGCTGTTACCAGCCCATTTTTAACGGGCTTCTGTCTGATTTGTGAGATGTGACATTGTGTATAGTAAACAAATTAAGTAGGCTGCATTCAGGATAACCAGAGTGGAAATGAGGTTAAGAACGATGAGGCTGGGACTGGATATTGGTGGGACGAAAATTGAAGCCGTGGTATTGAACACGCAGGGTGAGGTGATGTATCGCGAACGCTGCGCCACCGCAAAAGAGAGTTATCAGGACTTTTTCTTAAACGTCGTTAAGGTGATTGAAACGGCCAGTGCCGCAGTTCAAAGCCCTTTGTCGATTGGTCTTGGTATTCCGGGCGCCGTAGACGGCGAGGGTTTGATCAAAAACTCTAATATTCTGGTGCTGAACCAGCAACCTTTTGCACGGGATCTCGAGCAGCATCTGGCGATGCCGGTGGCAGTCACTAATGATGCCAACTGTTTTACGCTTTCCGAGGCGATGGACGGCAGTGGAAAAGGTTATCGCGTGGTGTTCGGCGTAATACTCGGCACCGGTTGCGGTGGCGGGTTGTGTATTGATAACCATCTTATTTCTGGGCCAAATGCCTGCGCTGGTGAATGGGGCCATAACGCTTTGCCTCGCTACGATCCCCGACAGGATGGCGAAGCGATAAAATGTTATTGTGGCCAACTGAACTGCATTGAGAGTTTTATTTCCGGTAGTGGTCTGGAAAGACAGTACACCCAACGATTCACTCATCATGAGAGTGTTCCGGCTATCGTTAAACGATTAGAATCTGCGGACGCTGGTGTGCGGGCGCTATGGGATCAGTATTGTAATCAACTGGCGCGCTCGCTGGCGGGAGTGGTGAATACGCTTGATCCGGATGTCATTGTTTTAGGTGGTGGGGTTTCAAATATCGAGTATTTGTATCCCGACCTTCAACAGCGAGTGGCAGAGTATGTGTTCGGTAAACAGTGCAATACCCCAATAGTGCGGGCTCAACACGGCGACAGCAGTGGTGTTCGAGGTGCGGCATGGTTGGGTGCGCAAATCTCAGTGCCAAAAGTCATGGCATAGCGAAGATTAATGAAAGAGAGCGAAATGACAAAACCTGTAAGGATACGCGACATTGCCCAGGCCTGCGGCGTGTCTCTCGGGGCCGTATCCCGCGCCTTGAAAGGGCAGCCGGGGCTACGTGAGGAAACACGGTTGCGCATTATTTCTGCTGCCCAGCAGCAGGGATACGATTTTTCCCGTTTGCGCAGCGACAAAATCAAGCGTGTTCTTTTCTTGTTGCACCGACAACACAACATCAGCCGCGCATTGCCATTTTATTCGCAGCTGCTGTTGGGAATTGAAGATCTGTGCCGCGATCAGGGTATTGCATTGAGTTTTCTCTCCATCGGACCTGGTGATGCAGTGAGTGAACAGGCGATGCTGCATCAGCCAGATGCTCTAATCTGTGCGGGTTTTTTCGAACCTGAATTGCTGGGGCTACTCCAGCAAATGAAACTACCGATGGTGCTGGTTGATTTATGGGCGCCAGGTTTACCCTGTGTTAACCCGGATAACACACAGGGCGGATATCTGGCGACCCGTCATTTGATTGAACAGGGGCGTAAAGGCATCGCTTTTCTCGCCAGCACACTGTCGCATTACAGTATTCGCCAGCGTGAAAAAGGCTACCGACAGGCATTGTATGAAGCGCGTTTACTGATGCCGCCAGAATACGAAGCGATCGCTTCACCTTCTCTGGATACCGAACAAGCGCTGGTGGATGCCGTAAACGATTTGCTCGATTTACCCGAACCTCCCGATGCCATTTTTGCTTATAACGATGCGGCAGCACTTGTGGTGCTACAGGTTTGCGCGCAACGAGGCTTGCGGGTCCCGCAGGATGTCGCACTGGTAGGCTTTGATGATATCGATTCTGCGGCCTGGTCGAACCCACCTTTGACGACTATCGCAGTAGACAAACAACAACTAGGGCGCGAGGCGCTGGCGCTGTTGTTAGAAGACACTCAGGAAGAAAATAAGCTATTGCCGGTGAGTTTAATTAAACGTAGTAGTTCCGGGGGGTAAAACTGCCTCTGGCAGTAGCGAAACCAGGAGCAGACGCTGTGGAAACCGTGACATAACGGCGTTGGTCACGGTTTTGATTTCGTGGCTAATGTACGATGGCAAGATGATGAAAACATAGCGTCGTGCGGCGTTGCCTGTCAGAGTTTTTAATGAACAGTTTTGATTTGTCCTTTCTGAAATTCCTTCAGGAACACAGCCCGGTTTATGTAGAGGATGCCGTCCAGCATTTTGGTAAAACGCTCTCTACACTGAAACGCACGATGAAAGAAATCAACGATCAGCTTGATCCCGCTTTTCATCTGCATATTGAAAATCAATCGATTTTCACCGCGATGGGCTATCGTGAGTACGTGTCATTTCTCGAAAATATTCACTTCAACCGATATCTCACCAGCCCGGAAGAGCGGGTGCGTGATTTAACCGTGGCACTGTGTTTGCAGGACATCGTCAATAAAAGTGATTACTACCAGAAATTCCACGTAAGCCCAGGCACCCTGAAAAATGATAATCAGGCGCTGGCGATGTTTCTCCAGGCTAATAAACTTGCAGTACAAAGTGTTCACCGGCAAGGTTCCCGGCTGCAAGGGGATGAGATCTCACTGCGTATCGCCATTTGTCTCACCATTCTTAAAACCATTGAGATTGGTGAAGATAACCACCTGGTTCAACACTCCGCCAACGAACCCATTAACCGCTCAATCGCCTGTCAGTTTTTGCAGCATTGCGAGAAGGAAATCCGTGAAGCTGCGGACATTTACCGTCAACGAATCGCGCCACGCCTGACCTTGGGCTATAACGGCAAAAAATACTTTCTGGTGTATATGAGCATTGCCTTACAGCGCACCGGCCGTGGCCATGTGATTACCGACACCCATGCACTGGATTTTGTCACGGCGATGGATTTCGGCCTGCTGGTACCGCCTGCTGAAAACCGTTTTCTCAATTTGTTGCTCTCTTCGTTGTCGTTCACCTGGCGGCCATTCACCCTCTATGACGTACCGCTTATCGACAAGGTACGGCGCTTTAGCCTGGCGATTGCACCTTTTCTTCAGGCGACGGTTAATAACCAGCAAGCCTGGTTCGGTGAGGTCTATCAGTTTATTTATACCGCCATCGTGCAGAATAAATTCAATCTGTGGTTTGACGATAAGAAACTGCACCATGTTCGCGATCGCTATCCGGCGCTGTATCAGGGTGTCTGTGTGGAAGTTCGGGAAATTGAGCAAGAGTGGGCGGTGAATTTTTCACCGGTGCATATTGCGACGCTGGTGCTGATCCTCAAAAAGTACGAGTTGCAGAATCGCCTGCATGATGAGGTGAAAAAGAGGGTGGTGATCGTCACCAACTCATCAGAAAGTAAAGTCGGCTATTTTAAAGAAGTGCTGAAGTCATGGTTTCATATCGACATTGTTGCAAGCGTGAACATTAACGAAATACATCAGTTGCAGGCTATCCCTTTCGATTTGCTGTTAACCTTCACCAATAAGATCTCCAGTTATCTGCGTTATTATCAGTTCGATTACGTCAAAGTGAGTTTCCATCTGACACAAGAAGATATCTCCACGTTGCGTCAGATGGGGCTTTCACGGGCGAAGAAAAAAATCGCCATTGAGACTTTTATTGAAGAGAGCAGGAACCTGGCGGATAGCGAGCTACGGCAGTATCTTGAAACTCGCTATCCTGAAATTTTTATCTGACCTTTATCAGCGAACGGGTAACGGTTGACGGACTCCGCGACACCATACATCAGTCAGATTTAATTCATGGTCAAGGCAGAGAATATCTGCGTCTTTCCCCACCGCCAGGCTGCCTTTCCTCGATGCCACGCCAGCCAATACAGCGGGGTTGTGACAGGCAATTTGCGCCACAGATTCCAGGCCTTTTTCCAGTCGTCCGACAATATTCTTCACCGAATCGAGGAAATTCATTTCCAGCCCGGACACCACTGGCCAGTCATCCGGTGAGACACGTTGGCACTCGCCATTCTGCGCGGTGATTTCCAGTTGCCCCTGGCGAATGCGAAACGTTTGCTGGCGCAGGTAGTGATGAAATTCATAACCTTCCGGAAAATCGGCATAGCCCATGCAATCACTCATTAATACCAGCCGTCGATCCCCTTTCAGGCGATAGAGAATGTCAAAAGCCTGGGGTTTAATGGTGATGCCACTTTGTTTCGCCACTTCTGCATATACATCCGGGTAATACATCAGCGCACCCACGACGCCCAATTCGCGGTGATGAAAACCGCGCATCGCGCTGAATGCATGGGTAAAGTGCATCAGACCGGCGTCGATGGCCTCGGTTATCTGGTCAAACGTGGCATCGGTATGTCCGGCAGAAACCGTAATCCCTTTACTGTGTAAATGACGGATAAAGGGTAGGGAGCCTTCCAGTTCCGGTGCCAGCGTCACCAGCCGGATGTGTCCTTTTGCCAGCGCATTAAATTGCTCGAAACCTTCAATAGACGGGGACTGCAGGCAATCAGCCCGCTGCATCCCCAGATGTTTCGGGCTAATCCATGGCCCTTCCATATGTACACCGAGGACTTCCGCCCCGTCCGCTGGCGTTGCTGCTTCCAAATAATTTGCAGCGGCGGCGACGGATGATTTCAGAAAGTCGTCCGGCATGGTGCCGGATGTCGCCAGATAAGCAGTGACACCGCTACTGACTAAATCACGGCTCATGTTGACCAACGAAGCATGGTCGCCTTTATAAGCGAAAGACCCGCGCCCCCAGCCATGCACATGGATATCGACAAATCCGGGCATCAGGTAACGGCTACCATAATCAGTGGCCGCGCCGGACCAGCACTCCTCAATGCCAATGATCGTGCCGTTTTCAATCAGCAAGTATCCAGCACGAATGCCGTCTGCTGTCACAATATTCGCTGATTTCAGAGCCGTGACGTCACGCATGGTTCACTCCTTTCTGGCAAAAACGGTGTTAGCCAGTTCTTCTGCCAACACGGCGCAAAGCCCGGTATAGGCGGCCGGATCAAGTAAATCGCGGATTTCATCATCACTGAAGTTGTCGCGGATCTCCGGCTCGTTACGCAGCACACTGGCGTAATCCAGCCCTTCATGGGTGCTGCGCATCGCCATTGAGTACACCAGTTCATGCGCCGGATCTTTCCCTAACCGTTCGACCAGACTCATCATGATTTTTTCACTGTTGATAAGACCGTGCGTCAGCATCACGTTTTGCTGCATACGGGATTTATCGATGATCAGTGTGCGGGTTAGCTCTTCAGCGCGCAGCACGATTTCAGCCATCAATTCCATGCTTTCTTGCAGGTTGGCATCAAAGATGAAATAGGCAGAACTGTCGGCCTCAAACGGGCGAGGGCAGACGTACAACGACGATGTCATCACCGCGTACAATCGCTGGGCATTGGCTATGATTCCCTTCGCCAGTTTCGGGTTCACTTTTTGCGGCATGGTGCTGCTACCGACCGTGCCTTTGGCAAACGCCTCAGATACTTCACCAAATTCCTCGCTGGAGGTCTGATAAACCTCCTCGGCAATTTTGTGGAAGGTGGTCGCCAGCAGGCATAAATTGCTGATGTACTCGGCACGATAAACCCGTGCATTACGGGATGGCACGCGCATTGGGTACATATTCAATGCTTGTGCGACCAGATCCTGTACCTGCCGCCCAGGTTCTCCGGTGGCGTGAAACGCGCCTACTGCGCCGCCCATCATCACGGTAAAGACTCGTTTTTCCGCTTCCTGCATCCGTTCAACGGCACCCAGAAGCTCGTAAATCCACACCGACACTTTATAACCGTAGGTAATGGGCAGGGCATGTTTACCGTGGGTACGGCCCGCCATCAGGGTGTCTTTATGTTGCAGGGCCAGTCTAGCCAGGTTCTCAAGCGTGGCATCGACAAAGCTCATTAGTTGCTGGTGGAATTGCTTCACCAGATAGAGATGCGCGGTTTGCTGGATGTTTTGTGTTGTCACCCCGTAATGCACATATTTGCCGCTTTCTTCGTCGCAGGCTTTAACCAGCACTTTAATCACTGGCACAAACCCGTGGCCTATCTCCCGCAACAGGCGTTCAACTTCTGCCAGATCGATACGGTCAAGCTGACAGTTTTCGGCGATATTTTTTGCCGCAGCAGCAGGAATAATGCCGACTTTAGCCTGTGCCGTCGCCAGCGCTGCTTCCACATCAAGCCAGGACTGAACCCGCGCTTCGTGGGTGAACAAGGCTTTCATTCCTTTGTCATCAATGGTTTTACTTTTTGAATCATAAAGTGCGCGCATGGTTATCTCTCCTGTTTGGCCATGGCATCGTCCACCGCGTTGCGAACGAACTCAACGTGGGGGCCAAATACAACATGAATATGGTTACTGGACGGAATAAAGGTTCCCAACGAGCCTGCTTCTTTCAGAATCGCCATATCCAGTTTCTTTTGATCGGCAAGGTCGATACGCAAGCGTGAGACACAGTTCTCAACGCGTTTAATATTACTTTTGCCGCCGAGGCCTTCTACTACCAGCGCCGCGACTTTGTCATACTCTTTATTGTTCAAGAGGGTACTGTCGCCCATGTCACTTTCGCGACCCGGCGTTTTAATGTCGAACTTGCGGATGGCGAAACGGAAGACAAAGTAGAACACCACAAAGTTCACGATGCCGAGGATAACGAGATTGAGCCACTGAGTGTGTTCATACATCAGCCCAAAGATGCCAAAGTCAAAAATAGTGCCACGAATATAGCCGACGGAAACATCCAGTATCTGTAGTGGGATTGTCAGCAGGCCACACAAGATGGCGTAAACAATAAACAGCTTAGGCGCAATAAACAGGAACGAGAATTCCAGTGGTTCGGTGACATTGCCAAGTACAGCGGTTAATACCACAGTCAGGATCATGCCTTTGGCGAACTTTCTGTTTTTCACGTAGGCCATGTGGTACATCGCCAGACCAATAGCCGGAACACGGAATAACGTGGTCAGCATTTGTGACGACGCCAGATAGCTGGTCAGGGTTGGCATATATTCTTTCCATGCCGGATGATTCGGGCCTAACTCAAAAAGAATTTTGTTCATTGCCGGTAAAATACCGACATAAGTTTGCCCATCAATTAAGTAAGTGCCACCCGCCGCAGTAAAACGAACCGTAGAACTTAAAACATGGTGTAAGCCGAAGGGGATTAATAGACGGTTGAGTGTCATATAGATCCCGGCACCAATATTTGGCGCCATCAGAACAGTCGAAAGGCTGTTCATTCCGGCGGTAAACAGATCCCAGATAAAGGGAATAAGCAGGCCGACGGGAATAGTAAAAGCAATAGATAAAATGGCGACGGATTTTTTACCGCTGAAAAAGGCAAAAGCCAGCGGTAACTGCAAACGGTAATATTTGTCGGTCACTTTTGCTGCCAGTAAGCCAGCGATGATGCCGCCCAGCGCCTCAATCTTCAGCGTCTGGATCCCCAACACCATGCCTTGCCCAACCAGCGATAAATCTCCTTTCGCCAGTTGTCCGGCCAGTTTTAAGTGCACGTGCATCGAAATTAACAGTGTTAGGTAGGCCACCACGGAGGCAAATACGGCGATGCCTTTTTCTTTTTTCGACATTCCATAAGCGACCCCCATCGCAAAGAGTAAGGGGATATTCTGGAATACCACACTGCTGATTAAACCCAGCGATGAGAGCAGATCTTTAAAAATGGCGTTACCTAAAAAAGGTAACTTTTCAATCATATAATTCTGGCCCAGCGCGCTACAAATGCCCATAACCATGCCGACAGGTGCCAGCACAGCAATAGGTAATAGCAACGACCGTCCGAACGTTTGTATTTCATTCTTAAAATTGGCGTTCATAGACCCGTCCTGAAGTGTTGTCTCCGGGATATAAGACACGCTATCGGCATGAGTGAGCAAGGCCAAAAACTGGGCTGCCTCAGGCGCAGGATTTGCCCCTAAAATAGGTGGGTAGAAACCCACTTAAAGTTAGATGTGCTAGTCTGTATCCGCCGGTGGGAAACCGGTAACAATTATCCCTTTCGCAATCGAAATTCTGATTATTGTTTCGGTCGCTGAAAAATATCACTCCTGGTGCGGTTAATTAATGCACTATAAAGGAAATCGACAAACTATCAGGGAATATGATGACGCTTTATCAGATAAAGCCTGCCTTCCAGGCACTGTTACGCCCGCTGATGTTCTGGCTGCATAAACACCACGTTACGGCCAACCACGTGACTCTCGCTGCCATGGCACTCTCCTTTATTACCGGCGCGGTACTGATTATTTTCCCTGATCCCCGCTTGTTCGTTCTCCTGCCCATCGTCTTGTTTATCCGGATGGCACTCAATGCCCTGGACGGCATGCTGGCACGCGAATGCCATCAACAATCCCGGCTCGGAGCTATCCTCAATGAGACGGGAGATGTGCTCTCCGACATTGCGCTTTATCTGCCTTTTATGCTGCTACCCGAAAGCAATATGTTGCTGGTGCTGGTGATGTTGTTCTGTGCGCTAATGACCGAATTTTGTGGTGTTCTGGCACAAACGATTAACGACTTGCGCAGTTATGCCGGGCCACTGGGGAAAAGCGACAGGGCATTGCTGTTTGGTGCGTGGGGGCTGGCGCTGGCAATCTGGCCGCAGTGGGTGCAATGGAATAACGTCGTGTGGGGGCTGGCAACCGTGTTGCTGTTGTGGACGGTCGTTAACCGTTGTCGGAGTGCATTGCGTGATAAGGCGGCGAAATGATGTTGCTGGAAAAATCCCTCGCGGTAATTTTTGCACTTCTGCTGGTCGCATCGGTAGTGAATGGCCTGCTGGTGTGGCTACGTCCCGATAAAGACTGGCGGGAACTGACGCTGCGGATCCGCACATGGTGGGTGATCATCGTGCTGTTTTCGCTGGCGATGTTAAGCCCGAACTGGCTGGCGCTGACTTTCTTCGCGCTGGTCAGCTTTATGGCGCTAAAAGAGTTTCTGACGCTGGTGCCTTCGCGCCATTCCGACCGAATGCCTTTGCTGTGGTTGTTTATTGCCATTCCTCTTAACTACTGGCTGATTGGCATCGGTTGGTACGGCATGTTTGTGGTGTTTATACCGGTGTATGTGTTTTTATTTTTACCGGCGCGGATGGTGATTGCGGGCGACACTCAGGGGTTCTTGCGTACCGCATCCCAGCTCCACTGGAGCCTGATGACCACCGTGTTTGCCTTCAGCCATGTCGCCTTTTTACTGGTGCTGCCCGCCGATGGCCAACAGACTGGCGCTCTGCTGGTGCTGTTCCTGGTCGGCCTGACGGAGTTCAACGATATCGCGCAATACTTGTGGGGCAAATCGCTTGGGCGCATAAAGGTGACGCCGAAGGTCAGCCCGAATAAAACGCTGGCCGGGCTAGTGGGGGGCGTTGCGACAACGGCTCTGCTGGCAATGTTGCTCGGACCACTACTTACGCCACTGAGCTGGCCAATGGCGCTATTGGCAGGGGTGATTATCGGGGTTACCGGGTTCTGCGGTGATGTCGTGATGTCCGCCATCAAACGGGATATCGGCGTTAAAGACAGCGGCACGTTGTTACCTGGCCACGGCGGCATTCTTGACCGGCTGGATTCACTGATCTTCACCGCTCCTGTCTTCTTCCATTTCATTCGCTACTTTTGTTACTAACTTATGATGACACGAATGCTTCGCGCGCTTTTTACCTTGTGCATAGTCTGGCCGGTTATCTGGTTATGGCTGGGTCTGCGAGTCAAACATCGCGAACGGTTGCCGAAAAGCGGCCCGGCGATTGTGGTGGCAAATCACAACAGCCATATGGATGTTTTTGCGCTGCTGTCACTCTTTCCGTTACGCGAACAGGCGAAAGTGCATCCGGTGGCCGCTGCCGACTATTTTCTGCGTGATAAACGGATGGCGTGGTTTGCGCTGAATATTCTCAACATTATTCCCATTTCTCGTGAGGGCGGAGCAGCAAACCCGCTGGCGCAGTGCGAACAGGCGCTACGTGATGGCAAGACGTTGATCCTCTTTCCGGAAGGTACGCGTGGCGAGCCGGGAAAACTGGCACCGTTGAAATCCGGACTGTGGCATTTGAGTCAAAGCATGCCTGAAGTGCCAATTATTCCAGTCTGGCTACGCGGCACGGAGCAGGTGATGGCGAAAGGTAACCGTATTCCATTGCCATTGTTTATCGATGTCACTATTGGTGAAACGTTACGCTTTCATCCCGAGAAAAAAGTGTTTATGGACGACCTGAAGCAGCAATTGCTGATGCTTCAGCAACAAACCACAGGAAATCACCCTCATGAGTAATATCCGCACGCCTGACGAGCGGCAGTTTCTGACCAGCGATCGCACTGAGTTGTTTTATCGCCACTGGCCTGCTGTGTCGGCGGGTGCCACACCCAAGGTGATTGTCCTGTTTCACCGCGGGCATGAGCATTCCGGGCGTCTGCAACATATTGTCGATGAGCTGTCGATGCCGGATACCGCGTTTTATGCCTGGGATGCCCGTGGCCATGGCCGCTCACCAGGGCAACGCGGCTTTAGCCCGTCGCTGGCCCGCTCGGTGCAGGATGTTGAAGAGTTCGTCCGTTTCGCCGCCGCAGATAGCCAGGCCGCAATGGAAGATGTGGTCGTGGTTGCACAAAGCGTGGGTGCGGTGATGGCAGCTACCTGGGCTCATGATTACGCACCACCTATTCGTGGGCTGGTACTGGCATCACCCGCGTTTAAGGTCAAATTGTATGTCCCATTTGCCCGTCAGGGGCTGGCATTGATGCACCGTCTGCGCGGTCTGTTTTTCGTCAACTCTTATGTCAAAGGCAAGTATCTGACGCACGATCCACAGCGTGTGGCGAGTTTCAATCAGGACCCATTAATTACCCGACCCATTGCGGTGAACATCCTGCTCGATCTCTACAAAACAGCGGAACGGATTGTCAGCGACGCCAGCGCCATTACCTTACCTACGCAGATGTTGGTCTCCGGGGAAGATTTCGTTGTCCACCGTCAGCCACAGATCGATTTTTACCAGCGTCTGCGTAACCCACTCAAAGAACTTCATGTGTTGCCTGGCTTCTATCACGATACGCTGGGGGAACAAGACAGGCATCTGGCGTTCGACAAGATGCGCGAGTTTATTGACACGCTTTATGCCATGCCGCCACAGCATTTTGACTACAGTCAGGAAGACCGCTGGAGTCCGGGAGCGGACAGCTGGAGAACCTTAAGCGGTGGGCCGGAACCTTACTCAATTGAGGATATAGCGTATCGCGGTTTGCGCTATGGCATGAAGACGCTGGGGACACAGTCAACAGGTGTACGCCTGGGATTTGAAACCGGGTTTGATTCCGGCAGCACGCTGGATTATGTCTATCGAAATCAGCCGCAGGGCAGCAGCGCATTGGGGCGGATGATAGACAAAAACTATCTCAATAGCGTCGGCTGGAAGGGGATCCGCCAGCGAAAAATCCACCTGCAAACGCTGATTCAGCAGGCAGTCACGCAGCTGGTTGAGCAGGGCAAAACGGTGCGAGTCGTTGATGTTGCCGCCGGGCACGGGCGCTACGTGCTCGATGCGCTGGAAGGCAAAGAGGCGGTGAGCAACATTTTGCTGCGCGACTACAGCGAGTTAAACGTAGCGAAAGGACAGGAGATGATTGCCTCGCGTGGAATGGCAGAGTATGCACGTTTTGAACGTGGCGATGCTTTCAACCGCGAAGAACTGGCCGCGCTTGAGCCACGTCCGACGCTGGGAATTGTCTCTGGCCTGTATGAACTGTTTCCAGAAAACACCCTGGTGCGTAACTCGCTTGCCGGGCTGGCAGACGCGATAGAACCAGGTGGCATTCTGATTTACACCGGGCAACCCTGGCATCCGCAGCTCAAAACTATCGCCTGGTCACTCACCAGCCATAAAGATGGTAAACAGTGGGTGATGCGCGTTCGTAGCCAGGGCGAAATGGATGCGCTGGTACGGGAGGCGGGCTTCGATAAATGCGGCCAGTTGATTGATGAATGGGGCATTTTCACCGTGTCTATGGCAGTGCGCCGCGCATCATGACAAACCGACGTTCGCTATACTTGCAGGGTTTGGGTTGGCTGATTCTGCTTGCGCCCTTTTTCTTTTTAACCTACGGGCAGGTTAATCAGTTTACCGCCGGACGTGCGAACATTGGCAGCCTGGTGTTTAGCTGGGAGCGGCACATTCCGTTTGTGCCACTGACAATCCTCCCGTACTGGAGCCTGGATCTGTTGTACGGCTTGTCGCTATTTATCTGCACCTCGCTGAATGAACAGCGACGGCTGGTCTGCCGACTCGTGCTGGCATCAGTCATTGCCTGCCTGGGTTTTTTGCTATTTCCTTTACAGTTTACGTTTACCAGACCGGAGATAACCGGCTTGGCCGGTTGGTTGTTTGGGCAACTCGAGCAGTTCGACCTGCCGTACAACCAGTCGCCATCGTTACATATTATTCTGTGCTGGCTGCTGTGGCGGCATTTCCATCGCCACCTGACGGGGGTCTGGCAGAAATTGAATAGCGCATGGTTCTTGCTGATTGCCGTTTCTGTTTTGACCACCTGGCAGCATCACTTTATTGATGTGCTAACCGGCCTTGGCGTCGGAATGGTGATCGACTGGTTGATCCCGGAACAGGGGAAATGGAGCTGGCGAATGGCTGACGGGAAACGCAAAACGCTGGCCGTTCGTTATCTGTGCGGCGCAATAATCTGCCTGGCGGGAACTTGGCTGACCACCTGGCTGTGGTGGCCAACGCTGGCACTGGCGATTGTGGCGCTGGCCTACGGGATACTTGGCGTTGAAGCGCTACAAAAAGATGGGAAAGGGCGGCTGACACCTGCGGCCTGGTGGCTGTTGCTACCCTGGCGAGTCGGGATGTTGCTCTCTATGCGCCTCTATACCCGCCATCTACCGGCGTTCAGTCCGGTTACTGATGGGGTGTTTTTAGGGACATATCCGCTGACAACTCCCGCACAAAAAGCCGTATTGGATCTAACCAGCGAGTTTCCCCGTTCCCGTGTCTTGCAGGGCGTTGTGTATCAATGCGTGCCCATGCTGGACCTGGTGAAACCCGATGAAGTAACACTGGCGCTGGCAGTAGATAAACTGGAACGATTACGCCATGAGCAAGGTAGCGTACTGATTCATTGCGCGTTGGGGTTGTCGCGCAGTGCGCTGGTCGCTGCCGCCTGGTTGTTACAGCGCTACCCTGAGCTGGCTTCAGAAGATGCCGTTGAGCAAGTGCGTAGGGCGCGACCGCAGGTAGTCTTCACCTCTGAACATATGGAGTTGCTGGAAAGATGGAAGATAAAAGTGACATCGTAACAAATAACCACGCACTGCAATCGCTCTTGGTACAACAAACCCTGAATAGTTGGCGTTTCTTCCTGTTGTTTTCCGCTCCGCCGATGGTGTGGGTGATCTTTGCTGCACCGGTGGATTTGCTCCGCGTCTTGATCACGTTGTTGTGCGGCATAGTGTGGTTTGGCTGCTGGCGTCTTTGGCTGGACGCACGCTATTTCAGGTTGATAAATGAAGAGAATAATCATCAAGCTGGAGAGGCGCTTTGTGTTATCTGGCAGCGTGACAGATTGAAGACGCTTTCGCTTAGCGAGCGCCAGCAGGGCGCATTGAAACAGTGCCGACGCGCAATGTTTTTCACTGGTGCCCTATGGGTCGTGTGGCTGGTGGCGTTACTCTAAGCGATGACAAATCCATATTTCGCCCACCATCGAAGCATCAGTTGATTAACTCTTTATAGTTGGTTCGTCCACGTTAAGGAGATCAACATGATTGCGGTACTTTTTGAAGCCAATGCTATACCCGAACAACAGAATAGATACCTGGAGCTTGCGGCTGAACTCAGACCGGAGCTTGATAACATAAAGGGGTTTATTTCCATTGAGCGTTTTCAAAGCCTGAATACAGATGGGAAAATTCTCTCGTTATCATGGTGGGAAAATGAAGAGGCAGTACTTGAGTGGAAGAAGAACATGAAACACATGGCGGCTCAATTTGAAGGGCAGCAATCTATTTTTTCATTTTATAGAATCACCGTCGTTCAAGTGCTACGGGATTATTCATCTGAAAAAGAGGAATACCACCATGTATGATATTCATGTCATTCTCAGTAATACCCCAGGAGCACTTGCATTACTGGGAACTGCACTTGGTCAAAATGGTGTGGGCCTTGAGGGAGGAGGGGTATTCAGTGCTGGGAATAAAAGCCATGCTCATTTTCTGGTAGAAGACGGTGAACTTGCTCGCAAGGTGCTTACCGATATTGGCCTGCACGTCGAAAGTGTCAGTCAGCCGCTTATTCGTAAACTCAAACAAGAACGGCCTGGCGAGTTGGGGGAAATTGCCAATATACTTGCGCGGAATAATATAAATATCAGCGTACAATATAGTGACCACAGTAATCGGTTGATTCTGCTGACCGACAATAATGAAATGGCAGCCGCAGCCACCATGAAATGGGATGTATCCGCTGTATGAAGCCCAACGCTTTCAAAGCAGATATTGATGACTCTGATTTATTAGAAAAGTCGATGTCTGAAATTGCTTCTGCTATCGCTGACCCTTCTCGGGTCAGCATTCTGTGTGCTTTGATGGATGGGCGGGCATGGACGGCAACAGAGCTAAGTTCGGTAGCTAATATTGCAGCATCAACGGCAAGCGCTCATCTGGCAAAACTTCTTAATAGCCAATTAATTACGTGTCTGTCTCAAGGGCGCCATCGGTACTACAGACTAGCAGGAGTTGATATAGCGACACTGCTTGAAACCCTGATGGGAGTATCAATGAAGACGCAGAAGGGTTGCGTCACCAAAACCCCTGTGCATTTGCGCAAAGCCCGTACCTGTTATGATCATTTGGCCGGTGAAGTTGCTGTTGCCATGTATGAATTTATGGATAAAGAAGGCTGGTTTTTACCTGAAGGAGGCGCGTTATCACCCATTGGTATGGCTAAATTTCAGGAAATTGGTGTTGAAATTCTCCCGCACACAAAACGAAAAAGCGTTTGTACTTGCCTGGACTGGAGCGAACGCCGTTTTCATCTTGGGGGAAGTACTGGTGCGGCTTTGTTGGTGACGTTTGACCAAAAGGGGTGGATAGCCAGGACTGCGGGTTACAGAGAAGTGACTTTCACCGATGCCGGGATAAAAGCTCTCGGACGTTTATTCAAGCTCAGCTTAAAATAATAAACTCATCGCATCAGTAGATGAGTTTATTATTAATAATAGAAAATATAATCAACCAGAGTTATTAACCGAGCAACTCATCTAACGAATCAGATAGATTACAACTGGAACCCAGTTTGGTATCCGTAACATCGGTTAAATAAAACGTATATGCACCCTTATCGTCATTTTTCACATGACCAACAAAAGTAAAATAAAGAGGTTTATCTTTATTTTCCTTGAAGGTTTGATATGCGGCCTCGACGTTCTTCTTATTGACATCGTCTGTTTCAACGATCTTCATTTTTAATGACGGTCTATCACAACGAACAAAAACAATATCGTCACGATCTTGTACCAGCATGCCAGAGAATATGTCATTGCCAGCACTAGATTCTGCGTGAGCATTAACCATTGAAACTAAAGATAAAAATATCCCACTCAATAATTTTTTCATAACAATATCGATACCAGGGTCCATGGAAAGAAAATTTATGTTAATAACATAATCCCACAATTAAAATAGCATAAAAAAGCCATATCTGAGAATGGGGATATATACATAACCTGCTATTAATTCCAGAATAATGATAACTGTGCGTTGTTCGTTCAGGGCGTGCTACGATGACGAAAATCCACGCAAGAAAATCGAACAAAATTTAATCTATACTTTATAGAAGATCCTTGCAGCTGTTAAATCCCTGATGCCTGACACCCCATCCTGAGAGAACGTTTCTGATCTGATTGAACAACTGCTCCTGTGCGTTCACATCGCCTGATGAGCAAATTCATGAAATTAAGTCTAAAACAGTGGTTTTCTGCGCGTAAGTCACGGGAATTACCTACAGAAATCCCTGATTGGTTGGGTTCTGAACCCGCGAACGAAAGCCCTATCAAAGCTGAGCTGTTTTCTGCCGCCCAAATGGAGCGCTACGGCCAGAAACTGGCTCGTTCCCATAAATTATCGACCACTAAGCTGCCTTACTATTTACTCAAGCGTCTGGAAGATAATGAAGCCATCATCACCCGTAATTGCTATCTGCTCAATGCAGGGGAAAAATCGGGTATTACTCCGGCCGGTGAATGGCTGCTGGATAATTACTATCTCATCGAAGAACAGATCCGCGTGGTTCGTCATCATTTACCAAAGAATTTTGGTAAAGGGTTGCCACCGTTAGCTGCTCCTAATCATTGCCCGCGTATTTATGATATTGCCTCTGAAGCTATCGCTCATGCCGATGGACGATGGGATGCCGCAAGCCTAACCAGTTATATCGCGGCCTATCAGCAAGTGACTCCGTTAACTCTTGGTGAACTTTGGGCATTGCCGGGTATGTTGCGTCTGGCGCTGATTGAGAATCTACGACGCGTTAGTATTGAAGTGGCTGAGGCGCAAAAAGAGCGAAATCTGGCTGATGTGTGGGTCACACGAATTTTTGAATGTGCTGAAAACACGCCAGCGGATTTGATTATGGTGATTGCGGATATGGCACGTTCACGTCCGCCATTAAGCAGCGCTTTTGTAGCGGAACTGGTTCGCCGCTTGCAGGGGCGAGGGAACATGCTCTCTTTGCCGCTGACCTGGGTTGAACAGCGCCTTGCTGAAACCGGCGTCACCACGGATTACCTGATTCATCGCTTTAACCAGCAACTTGCTGCAAGCCAACTTTCAGTGAGCAACAGTATTGCCGGGTTGCGTCTGTTAAGTGAAACCAACTGGGCTGACTTTGCCGAAGCAATGAGTCTGGTCGAACAGACATTGCGCCAGGACCCTTCCGGGATTTATCCGGCAATGCACTTCGATACCCGCGACCATTATCGCCATATTGTTGAGATCCTCGCCCGTCACAGCCATCACAGTGAACCGGAAGTCGCCCGTTATATTTTAGAAATGGCTCAGGCAACGCCTGTTCATCATGTGGGTTATTACTTAATTGGTGAAGGGCGCTCGCAACTAGAACAAAAGCTTGGGGCAAATACATCGTGGGTCGTCCGGCTGCGTCATAGCTTTAACCAAATTCCTCTGCTTTCATGGCTTGGAAGCCTGAGCCTGTTGACCACAGCGTTCACTGCTGACATTTTATCCCGCACCCATCAACAAGGGATGAACTGGCCGCTGGCGCTTCTTGCGCTGCCGCTGGTGGTGCTGATTAGTCAGTTGGCTCTCAATTTGCTGAGTGAGGCGACGACTCGCTTCCGGTCGCCACTGCCTCTGCCACGCATGGATTTCTCAACCGGCATCCCGGCGGAGTATTGCACGATGGTGGTTATCCCTTGCTTACTCACCAGCCGCGCCGGGATAGACAAGCTGCTTAACAGCCTGGAGGTTTGCTATCTGGGTAACAACTCGCCAAACCTGTACTTCGCATTGCTAACCGATTTTGCTGATTCCCCGGACCAGAACTCACCAGAAAGCGGCGATCTGCTGCACTGGGCTGAAGCGCAAATGCAGAATTTGAATCGACGCTATGCTTCTGTTGCCCAACCACTTTTCTTTTTGCTGCATCGTTCAGCGCAGTGGAATGAACAACAAAACGTGTGGATGGGGTATGAGCGTAAACGCGGCAAGTTATCGATGCTGAATAGCTGGCTGCGCGAACCGACCGACCAATTTTCCGAAGTACACAGTAATGTGATTAGCCCACCAACGGGGGTTAAATATGTCATCACGCTGGATAGCGACACCGTTCTGCCACGTGACACTGCGCATAAACTGGTTGCCACTATGGCGCATCCGCTCAATCACCCGATCTACGATCCGGTAAAACAGCGTGTCGTTAAAGGGTACGCTATTTTGCAGCCCGGCCTTGCTGAAGAGATCCCACGAAACGGGCAGGGGCGCTATGCCGCGATGTGCAGCAACGTGCCGGGTAACGATCCTTACTCAATGATGTCATCGGATATTTATCAGGATCTGTTCGGCGAAGGCTCGTTCGTTGGTAAAGGTATTTACGATGTGGATACTTTTGCCCAGGCGACGCACAATACGTGCCCGGAAAACCTGGTGTTGAGCCATGATTTGCTGGAAGGGTGCTATGCCCGTTCAGGTTTGCTCAGTGAAGTCTTGCTATATGAGCAGTACCCCAATAACTACCTCACTGATGTGGCAAGACGTACCCGCTGGATACGCGGCGACTGGCAACTATTGAATTGGCTTAAATTCAGGCCCAGAAAAGCAGATGGAACACATGACAAAAACCCACTAAGCACGCTTTCACGCTGGAAACTGCTGGATAATTTGCGCCGCAGCCTCGTGGCACCATCATTTCTGATGCTGGTGTTTTGCGCCATTTTACTGGTCCCCAATCCTTTTTACTGGCTCGGCGTGCTAGCCGTTGTGCTGCTACTTCCTACCGTGCTGGTTTTAGCGCAGGATATTCTGAGTAAGCCAGCACGGCGGCCATTCGTCCAGCATCTGATTCTGGTTTCTTCCGGCGGGCTTAAACGCCTGTTGCGCATTGGCCTGGGATTTATCACGCTTCCTCATGAGGCCGGATATTCGCTTCATGCAATTGCAGTGACGTTATGGCGGCTGGGTATTAGCCACCACAACCTCAATCAGTGGGCTAGTTTTGACCAAAGCACTGAACGCGCCAAAGCCTCGCCGCTGCGTTTTTATCGGGCAATGTGGCTCAATGTCGTTTCAGGTATTGCACTCATCCTGCTCGCGGCCTTCCTTTCACCTATGCTGCTGTTTTTTGCTGTGCCTATCGGTGTGGTGTGGTGTCTGGCTCCTTTGTTATTAAGCTGGCTGAGCCGCGAGACTGTAAGCCATACCATTACATTTAATGCTGAAAATAAACGCCTGTTGCGCCAAAGCAGTCGCGAAATTTGGGCCTTTTTTGAAACCTTTGCCACAGAGAAAGAAAACTGGTTACCGCCGGATAACTACCAGGAAATTCCACATCCGGTTATTGCGCACCGCACTTCGCCGACCAACATTGGCCTGTCGCTAATGGCCAACTTAACGGCGTGGGATTTTGGTTATATTCCCCAGGGGGAAATGCTGCAACGCATCACGCTGACGCTCGACACCCTGGATAAAATGGAGCATTACCGCGGCCATTTATACAACTGGTACGACACCCGCACCCTGGTGCCGCTGAATCCGCGTTATATCTCAAGTGTCGACAGCGGCAATATGGCAGGGCATTTGCTCACTCTAAGTGCGGGGTTAACGGGGCTGCGTAACCAACCCGTACTCAATTGCACACAATTGCTGATGGGCCTTGATGACACATTACAAATCCTCGAGAAAACCTGGGGGCAGCATGCGCCGACCTCTTTGCGGCAGTTGCGCAATCACTGCAAAACTGCTGCCACACTCTCTCCATCGTTACTGTTTCCAGAGCTGAAAAACATGCGTGCGCAAAGTCATCGTCTGCACGCACTTTGTAGTCATGAGGATGGGCGTATCCGCCGCTGGGTAGAGCATCTTCAACACCAGTTGGTGCTGATCTGTCACGAATGGACGAATTTTCTCGGGTGGCTACCCGCCCATTGGGAGAGTAAATCGTTACCATCACTTTCCTGGCTTGCACAGGCAAAACATACCGGCGAAGGCACACCTTCAGAATCGGTGATCCGCCTGGCCCGCACACGGCTGGATATTATTACCGAGCTGGAACAGCGCCTGACAGAACACGCACGAATGGATTTTGTCTTCCTGTATAACGAAGTCACCAGCCTGCTCAGCGTCGGTTATAACTGCGATAACAATAAGCTCGATAACAGTCATTACGACTTGCTGCCTTCGGAAATTCGTCTTACCAGTTTTCTGGCGATAGCCACTAATCAGTTGCCGTTAAAAAGCTGGTTTGCGTTGGGGCGACTCTTCACCACCATTGATAACGAAACTGCGTTGATGTCGTGGAGTGGCTCAATGTTTGAGTACTTAATGCCGAACCTGGTGATGCCAACTTTCCCTGGCAGCTTGCTGGAGGAGATGAGCCAGTCAGCGGTGAAACGCCAGATTGACTGGGGCAAAGAGCGGGGCGTGCCGTGGGGAATTTCAGAGTCAGGTTACTACTCCTTTGATGCGCTGCAAAATTACCAATATCACGCCTTTGGCGTGCCGGGTCTTGGCTTGCGAAGGGGACTTGCGGATGACATGGTCATCGCACCTTATGCCACCATGATGGCACTGACGGTCTCTCCCGCATAAAGCTTGCGAAAACTTGCTGAAACTAGAAAAAAATGGTGCTCGTGGGGAATATGGCTTCTACGAAGCGCTGGACTACACGCCTTCACGCCTCGCCAACGGCCAGATGTATGCGGTGGTTCGTTCGTGGATGGCACACCATCAGGGAATGGCATTCCAGGCTCTTTCCCATGTGCTGTTAGGTGCGCCAATGGTAGACCGATTTATGACCAGCCCATCATTTCAGTCGGCTCGTTTGTTATTGCAGGAACGGGTGCCTGATGCCGTTGAGTTGTATAGTCCGCGTCGCCATTTCGAATCTCACGAAGGGGTTTTGCAACCTGTACAATACGAAGTGCGCGAGTTTACCGACGTTGATAGCCTGATACCCGAAGTTCAGTTGCTGTCGAATTCCGATTACCATCTGATGATCAGCCAGTCAGGAAGCGGTTACAGCCGCTGGAAAGACATTGCGTTGACCCGCTGGCGCAGCGATGCCACTTGCGATAACTGGGGTACTTTTTGCTATATTAGTGACAGTGTAACTAATGAGGTGTGGAGTAATACCTGGCAACCGCTTGGTGAACCGGTCAGCCAGTACGATGCGACATTTACCGACGCCGGCGCGGAGTTCAAACTGGTCGCGGGTACGATCAATGTTAAAACGCAGATTGTTGTCTCGCCCGAAGATGATATTGAGCTGCGCCGCGTCATGCTGCTGCATCGTGGGCGGCAACCACGCACCATTGAGTTAACCACTTACGCGGAAGTCGTGCTGGCTCCTAAAGAGAGCGATCTGGCCCATCCAGCCTTCAGTAATTTGTTTATTCAGACCGAGCTACTTGCCGATCAGCACGCCATTCTGTGCCACCGTCGTCCTCGTTCACCAGATGAGCGTTGCCCGTGGATGTTTCACACGATGGTGGTGCACGGGCAAGCGCAAAGCGAAACCTCATTTGAAACAGACAGAGCCAAATTTCTCGGGCGGGGCAGAACCCCGGTCAATGCTCTGGCAACCCAACAAAGCGGTGCGCTAAGTAATAGCGTCGGGCCAGTGCTGGACCCGATACTTGCCATTCGTCAGTCGATAGTTTTACAACCTGGCTTGCCCGTCACAGTCGACATTATTTATGGCGTAACGGACAGCCGTCAGCACAGTCAGGCACTGGTCGAGAAATATCATGACCATCCGATTGCCGACCGTGTATTTGAACTGGCGTGGTCACATAGCCAAATTGTGTTGCGCCAGATTAATGCCAACGAAGACGACGCAACACTCTTTAACCGCTTGGCCAGCGCGGTGCTTTTCCCTGGCCCCGAACTGCGTGCTGATGCCAAAACTCTTTGCCGTAACCGTCGTGGGCAATCAGGTCTTTGGGGTTGGTCTATTTCAGGCGACCTGCCGATTGTGATTCTTAACGTCACCAGCGATGAAAGTATTTTGCTCATCACCACAATGATTCAGGCACACCATTACTGGCGTTTAAAAGGGCTGGCAGTGGATCTGGTTATCCTTAACGATAGCCCTGGCGGTTATCAGCAGGAGTTGCAAAACCAAATTATCGAACTACTAATGGCGGGTTCTGAAGCCAACCAGATGGACAAACCCGGTGGCATTTTTGTGCGCAATGGCGAACATATGTCAGCAGAGGACCGCCTGTTGCTGCTGAGTGTGGCGCAAATCGTACTGGATGATCGTGCTGGAGGCCTTAAAGAACAGCTAAATCAGCGGCTTCTGGCAACTATTCCCGCACAGCCGAGCTTTACTCCCCGCACGGTGATGCCGGTTAATCAGCACGATCCCTGGCAGCCTGATACCAGCGCATTGGTCTTTTTCAATGGCCGCGGTGGGTTCTCGCAAGATGGCCGTGAATACCAGATGACGCTGGATGAAAATGACCAGACACCTGCGCCGTGGGCTAACGTTCTGGCCAATACTAGTTTTGGCACTGTCATTTCTGAAGCTGGACAGGCCTACACCTGGTATGAAAATGCACATGAGTACCGACTCACGCCCTGGGAAAACGACCCGATCAGCGATCGTTCTGGCGAAGCGTATTATTTGCGGGATGAAGAAAGTGGCGAGGTCTGGTCACCAACCACGCTGCCGGTGCGCGGCAACGGGCATTATCTTTCACGCCACGGCTTTGGCTACAGCGTTTTCGCCCACCGTGAAACAGGTATCGACACTGAGTTGACAATACTGGTGGCAGAACATGCGCCGGTAAAAATCGCTATTCTGACGCTGAGTAATACCTCAGGGCGGACACGAAAAATCTCGGTTACCGGTTATGTTGAATGGACGCTGGGCGAGTCGCGCAGCAAATCGGCCATGCATGTTGTCACTCGTACATCGACAACCGGGCGCGGCTGCGGTGTGCTGGCAAATAACTTCTATAACAGCAACGGTTCGGAAAGAACGGCATTTTTCGCGGTGACGGGAGTGCATTGCTCAGTGTCAGGTGACCGTCGGGAATTCCTTGGGCGCAATGGTTCACAGCGTGACCCAGCGGCTATGAAACAGCGCACGTTGTCTGATAAAACGGGCGCGGGGCTGGACCCGTGTGGTGCAGTTCAGTCTGCTACCACGTTGATTGATGGCGATCAGCGGACATTTATTTTTGTGCTGGGTATCGGGCAGAACCCGCAAGACGCGGAACTGATGATTAACCAGTATCTAAGTGAAGATGCCGCACGTAGCGAACTGGCGAATGTTCACCGTTACTGGCATCGCATGCTCGATCAAATTGTCGTAGCAACCCCCGATCCTGCGGTTAACTTACTGGCCAATGGCTGGCTGCTTTACCAGACCATCGCTTGCCGCCTGATGGCTCGCAGTGGTTACTATCAGTCTGGTGGTGCTTTCGGCTTCCGTGATCAGCTACAAGACACGCTGGCTCTGAGTCATACCGCACCGGAACGTTTGCGCGAGCAAATTCTGCTGTGCGCATCACGCCAGTTCGTTGAAGGCGACGTTCAACACTGGTGGCATCCCCCATTAGGGAATGGCGTTCGCACCCGTTGTTCAGACGATTATCTTTGGTTGCCGCTATCTATTTGCCGCTACGTAGAAACCACCGGCGACCTCGATTTGCTAGAACACCGCGTGGCGTATCTTGAAGGCCGTGAATTACAGCCAGGAGAGGAGTCAGCCTATGAACAACCGGTTATCAGCGCAGTTGAAGAGACACTTTGGCAACATGCGATAAAAGCCATTCGCCACGGCCTGCGGTTTGGTCAACATGGTTTGCCGTTGATGGGCGCGGGGGACTGGAACGATGGCATGAACCTCGTCGGGCTGGAAGGCAAGGGCGAGAGCGTCTGGCTTGGGTTCTTCCTCTATGATGTCTTGCAGCAATTTGCGCAGCTGGCGGAACAAATCCACGATGACGAAATTGCCGTGCTTTGCCGTACAGAAGCCGCAAAACTGCAAGCCAATATTGAGGCGACAGCCTGGGACGGGGCGTGGTATCGCCGGGGCTATTTTGATAGTGGAGAAGCCCTTGGTTCGCAGAACGCAGAAGAGTGCCAGATAGACGCCATTGCCCAGAGTTGGGCGGTGTTGTCCGGTGCGGGGAGCGAGGAACGCTGTGTACAAGCAATGCAGGCGCTGGACTCTCGCCTGGTTGATAACGAGGCTGGGCTGATAAAACTGCTTACGCCGCCATTTAATGGCAACGGGCCAAACCCCGGCTACATTCAGGGTTACCTGCCGGGCGTGCGTGAAAACGGTGGGCAATATACACATGGAGCCATCTGGGCAGTGATGGCATTTGCTCGCAGCGGCAATATCGAACGGGCCTGGCAGTTATGGTCGCTGATTAACCCGATTAATCACGGACTTACTACCGATGCCATTGAACGTTATAAAGTCGAACCGTATGTGATGACGGCGGATATTTATAGTGTTGCACCGCACAGCGGGCGCGGTGGCTGGAGCTGGTATACCGGTTCGGCAGGATGGGCGTATCAGTTGATAATCGAAACGTTGCTGGGGATCGAACGGCATGGCGACTCAATAACCGTTCACCCGTTACTGCCGCGTGACTGGCCTTCAGTGAGCCTTGTTTATAGACATGGCTCAAGTGATTACCAGATCAATGCGTTGCACAGTGTGGGCGAATATCAGCTCATGCTAGATGGCATATCGTTGCCAGGAAAAACCATACCGTTGAAGGATGATGGTCAACGGCATGTGGTGGAGATAAGTCTGGGTACCGTTCTTAACTAGCGGATAACCAGCGCTTAGCGTCGGCTTTCATTTTCAACTCTAGTTCGCTGCCGCGAGTGGCGAATACGCGCCCGAGAGGGAAGCCGCTCAGCTCGAGTAAATAGGCCAGCGCGGCATATTCACGTGGATACTTCACAACCACAGCCTGGTCTATCGCGACTGGGCCAAGTGGGAAAGTGAATGTGCCGATATCGTAAATACTCTGGCGGTGGAATAGTTTCCATACGCCATCCCTTTTTTCTGCCAGATCGTAAAAACGGTTGTGACACTCACAGCCAATGTTCAGTTTCACGTTCTCGGCAACGATGATTGCATTGGTTTCCAGAATTGCTTTATCCCCGGCATCATTGAAGGTTACCGCAGGTGAACCGATAAGGTGTTTGGTGCGCAAGTCGGAAGCGCCCATCCGCATTGAGCCATTAACAAAATCACTTCCCAGCCCTTCAAACCACGTTATTTCAATGGTGCCGTCAGGGTGGAACAGTTCGCGAAGCTGATCCCATTCGCCCAGATCGCGGTGCATCCAGCCATTCATCAGGTCATTAAGTTGTTGGCGGTCTTGTAGTGGATTTTGCATGTATTTAGTTCCTGTTAGTTGACTGGATTTAGTCTGGATGCAAAATACGACAATCTCAAATATATAGATTTTACTGATTAATCATTTTAAATGATTGATGGAGCCATTATGGATCTACGTCACCTGAAGTATTTTTTAGCCGTCGCCGAAGAACGGCATTTTGGCCGGGCGGCGGAACGGCTCAATATTGTTCAACCTGCACTGAGCATGCAGATAAAATCCCTGGAAACTGAGCTGGGCGGCCCATTATTCATTCGCACCAGCCGTCGGGTCGAACTGACCGAAGCCGGGAAGCTTTTGCAAGCTGAAGCCGCACGGACTCTGGAGCAAATGGAACATACGCGCCTTGCCGTTGAGCGTTCTATTCGTGGTGAAACAGGCCGGGTGCGAATCGGCTTTGCCGGTAATGCCGTCTTCAGTGGCAGACTGATGCAGGATGTACGATCTTTTCACAAGGCTTATCCGGATGCTGAATTAATTTGCCAGGAACTGGCACCACAGCTTCAGCGTGAGGCCATCCACAACGGAACGCTGGATGTGGGTTATATGCCTGATTACTATCCGGATCATGACTCTGCTTTTGTCTATCAATCGGTGGGTCAATGGGGAAGGGTGGTTGTGATGTCCAGCGACCATAAACTCGCCGCTAAAGAGAGCCTGACCATAGACATGCTGGCCCATGAGCCCTTGATTATGTATTCAATAAACGATGTGGATTCACATCTGGATAGGCAATTACAAAGGCTGCTTGGCGATTCGCTAAATATTTCCTGGCGAATCTCCAGTTCACTTAGCGTCCTCGCCATGGCCGGAGCCGGGCTGGGTATCGCTTTGGTTCCTGCACCGCTAGCGCAGGTGGCGATCCCTGGTGTAGTTTATCGGCTTCTTGACGCGCCGGATCTATCAGCGAACCTGATGATGGTGAGCCGTAAACACGAACCGAGTGCCGCTGTGCTTGCTTATCTTAATCACACGCGGATAACGGCGCTGGCTTAAGTTTTCATGTTGGTATTTTTAAAAATTGGATTGTTTCTTAAAGAGATACCTTTTTTCATTGAACTTCTTTCAGGTGATATTTGTTATGAGTTTACGGTTTGAACGCTTCAATTTTGTATGCTCCATCATACTGTTCGTGATGTTGGCTATCCTGGCAACTTTGGGGTCAAAGTGGGGATTGATACGAAGCCTTGGAGGAGACGTTCTGGCTACGATGTGGATTTACTACTCGCTGGCTGCAATAGTCAAAGCGAAGCCATTTTTACTCACCTGTATTTCATTCCTGGCTGGCGCTGGAGTTGAGCTTTGTCAATTACTGGCCGTTAAGGCCGACTATCAATTCGAGAGCCATTTGCTAAGAGTCGTGTTTGGCTCCACACCGGATTGGTGGGATTTAGTGGCCTATGCAATGGGTGCCTTGATTTGTTTGGGATGGAATACTCGCGGCCACATAAGTTATTTAAAAGAAAAGATGCATAAGTCCAGGCATGAGTCTCAAAAATTATAGAACAGTCACTCCTCAAATTAAATATCCACAATTAGATGCTGCTATTGCTGAATAGAGAGAAAAGGGTGTTAAGTTGATTTTCTGCAGGATACAGGCATTAGGTGAAAGAAATATCTGACCTGTTTTAATAAGCCAGATTCATTAATCAGAAAGTTCAGAACTGTTTTTTTCGATCAACGTGATATCAATCGAGAAACTATATATTTCCCGGTTCGGCGGGCGCCATATGCTATTTCACGGTGACGTTGGGCCTTTTTCCCGTCAGTTCTGAGGCTGAGTCGGGAAGGGCCATCACCGGAAGCTGGGACGATTCAATCAATTTGAACGAACGGGATGAAAAACCAGCGGAAAATGCGCTGCGGAGGAACTCGATGAACACTTGTGACACCCGCGATGTATGTGCGGAATACGGGCGAATGATATAGAGCCATTCACCGAATACTTCTGTCGGTCTCCATTGCGGTAGGACTTCAACCAGGCTGCCAGAGTCCAGTGCTGACTGCGCGCTGAAGTCGGGTAAAAGCACTATCCCCATGCCTTCAATTGCCATATTGCGTAGTGCTTCGCTGTTGTTGACGGCTATTGGCCCCGCTATCGGCACGGTCACCTGGTTGGGATACACAGCGTCATTGCTCTGCGCGTTGTTAGCTGCAGGAACAAATATCCAGGTTGTGCTCCCCTGGGTACGTGGATAGTGTAAGCATGCATGCAACGATAACGCTTCCGGCGTCTCGGGCATGCCGCGTTCTTGAAGGTATGACGGGCTTGCGGCCAATACCGTGCGAGTGGGCGCAAGCGTCCATGCTACATGGGTCTCAGGAGGGGAGTCGGTGTGGCGAACCGCGATGTCGTATCCTTCCTGCGCCAGGGGCCGAATCCGATCGGACATGTCTAGCTCCAGTTGGATCTCGGGATAGCTACGCAGGAATTTGGGCAAGTGTGGCAATAGTTGCTGCCGTGCAAACGCGACAGGTGCGGTGACGCGCAATTTTCCCCTTGGTACCCCAGCCAAGTCTCGAACGCTCGCAAAACCCATAGCTATCTGCTCGAAGGCACCTTGTGTCGACATGACCAGTTGTTTACCCGCCTCAGTGAGCGTTGCGCTCCGGGTCGTCCTTTGCACCAGTGAGATACCCGCAGCTCTTTCGAGGTCAGCAATATGCTGGCTCATCGATGCCTTGCTAACACCGAGGTTGAACGCTGCTTTGCTGAAACTACCTTGTTCTTGCAGTACGGCCAGCCAATGCAAGTGTCTCCAGAATCCGTCCACTTCGTCCCGTTTCATAGCTCCATCCTTCAATGAAGTCGCGCCGGATTTTTCAAGTTGTAGTTATCCGTACGACAAAATTTTGAACAATGTGTTTGCGTTAGGATAGCTACCCACGCGTATGGGCGCAATCTACACTGTGCAAACACTGACCGTCACAGCTTTATTTATCAGGAGACAGTCCATGACTGGGTTCGTTTCTGTACGTGCCAAAAGAGCATTATGCAACGTTGGCCTAATCCAACCATAAACAGGAGAACAATATGCCTCTCATCAAATTTGACATCGTCGAAGGACGAAGTGAGAAAGAAATCAAGATAATGTTGGATGCTGCCCACCGAGCAATGCTGAAGGCATTCGATGTGCCTGAACGTGACCGCTATCAGGTGGTCAACGAACACAAGGCTTCACATCTCATTGCCGAGGACACTGGTCTGGGCATTGTCCGGACCAGAAATATTGTCATTGTCTCGGTCGTTTCTCGACCAAGAACGGAACAATCCAAGAAGACCTTCTATCACGAACTTTGCTGTGAGCTTCAGGAACACTGCGGAATTGCTCCAAGTGACGTCATGGTATCGATCACTATCAACTCCGATGCGGACTGGAGTTTTGGTCATGGAGTGGCACAGTTTTTGACCGGCGAACTGTAAATTTTTTCGTTTATATCCATCTGGTTCAACATCACGTTTTGCCATTAATAGATAGTTTTGCCTCGTGTGTATTCGTGTAAAAAAAGCCGTGGTTTTTCGAAAATCAGGCCTAACATTCATTCTAAGGGGATATATATGATTACCGTTATTGTGACAATGAAACTTAATAAGGCGATTACGAGAGAAGAAGGGAAAAAGATATTTCTTTCAACAGCGCCTCGATATAAGACGATCGAAGGTCTTGTGCGCAAGTACTACATCTTATCGGAGGACGGCATCTCCTCCGGTGGTGTATACCTTTGGACGACGAAGGCTGCAGCGGAGGCCTGGTATACGGACAGTTGGCACGAATTTATTAAGGAAACGTACAATACAACGCCTTCCATTACCTATTGGGAAAGCCCGGTAATCGTTGACAATATTCTTGGATGCACTACTTCTGACGATCAAAAGTTATAGATTTGACGGTATCAGAAAATACATTAGGAGAGACCAGGATGAGCAAAGCCTATTGGGTTACTTCGTACCGCTCTATTAAGGATCAAACTGTGCTTGCCGCTTATTCGGTACTTGCCACCAAGGCAATTGAGGCATCAGGAGGGCGGTTTATCATAAGAGGGATCGCAGAAGAGGTGCGGGAACAGGGAATGAAAGAGCGAACGGTTGTGATCGAATTCCCCAATTTCGCACAAGCGGTGGCTGCATATGAAGCTGCTGCATATCAAAAAGCTCTGGCAGTTCTAGGCAATGCGGTCGAACGCGACTTGCGCATTGTACACGCGGTTGAGTAAATAACTTCAGCTTGATGAGTTAATCGAGAAAGTTGTCGAGCGGAACGAACTGTTTATGGCCAAACAACTCGGAATCATCGATTGCGATTAACGTTGAGTAAGGTTGTTCAACCACCGTGGTGGCACGGTGGTTGAACTTACCTTACTAAAGCAGATGCAGATTTTTTGGCAGAACGGCCAGAGATTATGGAGGAAGGCAGAACGTGATGGTATCAGCGCTGGAGAAAGAACTTTCAGAGGCTATCAGCAACCAGGGCAATCAGGTTGATTAAACACTGGATTCTTCCTTAGCCTACCTTTGTCAAACCTCAATTAAACAGACCGTTATCTGGCTCAATTGAAATGACCATTAATCCTGTTTCTTTTCAATTAATCACTGTGTTTTGTTTAATACTGGATGCTGAATGAAATCATTACTGATAGTCTTTTTTCATACTGAAATAATGAGAAGATGGACGTTATGTTTCGATTTGAATTAACACCCAATAATGCCGGTATTATTTTATGGGGAGATACGGCAGCACTGGATGAATTACACCAGTTTATCCATTTCGTTGTGGACGAAAGTCCTCTGATAAAGATTAAAGATGGCTTTATGCTGGCCCTGGCCTATGACATCCGCAAAGCCCGGGAAGGTTGTCGCCGTACTGAGCAGTATCAGTATGAAGAAGGGGATTCCTATCAGCTTTATGGCGTGGAACTGTTATGGCCACTGGTCTTGCTTCAGTCTGCAATCCTCAGACGTTCAATGAGTTACATCCAGACAGATAAAAAACAGTTATCCATTATGTATGCATTCGAGCATCTTCTGGAGTCTGCTTTACAGGAGTTTCTGCCGGGTAACCGGGCAGAAGTGATGATAAAACTGGCCAGCAGCGCAGCTGACTCTGACTTTGAATGGCTTGAGGACAACATTGACAGCCGGTGTTGTTATTTCCTCAGTCAGCCACCTGCAAAGAGAAAAGAAAAACTGGATAAGATCCTTTGCTCCTTTGATTCACTATGGAGTCAATATGCCCGTGAAAAGCCGGATACAAAAATGCTGAATACCATGAATAATACGGAGTGGGTCTGGCCAGATACGATTCACTGGTAAGCACGGTATTAAGTTGTCGTCGCACTCATTAATAACGGTTGAATCAGCCAGGCTTTTTGCCAAAGATTTGCTCAGAACGCGACTGAAGCTTCTTCAGGGCTTCAAGCATGTCATTTTTAGCCGGTGCCGCAGCAACATGGCCATCCACTCAGCATAATCGCGCACAGACTGCGGAAGTGATGATAAGCCATTCAGGAACGCGACGAAATACCGGAATTTTTTCCGGTGGTTGTCGGGTTGGGCAAGCCGGAGGCGCGTCAGCATGTGAGCAACCATGACCAAAAAGCTGTAATTCCCGTCTATCTCTACCTTGGTGCGCATAATGTATATTATGTTAAATTGCCTGCAAAGGTCCTTTACTTCATGAACCAAGATGGTTCGCATAAAATCATAGGGTTAAGTCCCCTCCACATCTTTCGGAAGTTTAAAAAATAATGTTCGCTCCTGCGTTTGCAATGGTTTAAAACCATGATGAATATAGAATTGTTTGGCTTCTTCAGTAAGTGCATGGACCATAATGGCCCGGACACCGATATTATCGGCCACCCTGTAGCATCGCAGTACTGCATCGTGAAGCAGATCGGCTCCCAGACCTTTTCCCCGGAAAGAAAGGTCCACTGCCAGACGCGCAAGTATAATAACGGGTATTGGGTCCGGCATATTACGACGAAGACCACCCGTAGCTTCGGTATGGTTGACACTTCCAGTTGCCAGTGAGTAAAAGCCCGCTACTTGTTTCGATTCCTTCTTACAAATGACAAACGTCCTTGCAGCTCCGTAAGCGTGGTTTTTTAACCCTCTTTGCTTTAACCAATCATCAAGAACTGACTCTCCACTCACGAATTCCGCTAGCTGATGAGAACTTGTCAGAGGCTCAGGAGCTGTTACTAGTCCCACTGAGGCTTCCTTGCGAGTAATTTCTTAACGGCTGGGTCATCTGAAAGCGGAGCATCAAGCATATCTATGAACTCAGCGTATTGTTCGTCATTAAAATTGAATACACGTCGATCAAGTATCACATTCTCTGCCGCCTGACAGGCCATTTCCAATATAAAGTCTGTTCGCGATTTATGGAGGATCTCGGCGGCTGCATCAATGAGCGCCCGCTGGGATTCCTTAGCTCTAAGGTTGAGTTGAACATCTGATTTCATATAAAAACTCCATGTGTGGTGATTACTTTATCAGCATAACACAAGAGCAATGTATAGCAATTGCTATACATGTAAGTTGGCAGAATACCAGTGCTTCATCTGAGCTCGCATGAATCAAGATAATTACTTATTTTTGAAAGATAAAATCCAAATTTAGCTGCCCACCTAAGGCAGGCAGCTTTTCCACACTTTTGAGAGTTAAAATACTTTTGATGAAAAATCGGATTTCACTTCACTTTCTATATAAGTGTTCAGGCCCCAACCAGCACGCGCCAACTCTTTCATCTTCTCCAGGCGCTCGGGTCCAGGGTGGCGAAGATCGTAGAGATACACATGATTATTTTTGAAGCGCACTTTAATTGAGTTGGCATCAATCTGGAAACTGACAACCTGTGAGTCACCACTTATGTTCGCGTAATTTTCCATACTGCATCCTGTTGGCTAAAGCGCCTGAACTTGGCGAGTTACCTATTAACCACGTTCCGCGTTGTTTTACAGGGTGATAGCTCACGATTTGGTGAGAAGCCCGTTGAAGTGACTAACTCAACGCCACTATCTCTTCATATAACGCCAGCGGCAACTCCACACCGAACTGCTCACTGTGTTGACGCGCTTTAAAACGCCGCTCGCCTGGGATTCTGGCTCCTTGTGCGGCCATATCGTTAAAGAGAACTTCTGCTCGGGCTAAATGCATCTCTTTATCCGCACCCAGAAAACGCTCAGGATCCATGGCAATAATCAGTTCTCCGCCATAAGGCGAAGAACCGCTCTGTTGGTCGTATGCCAAAGATTCTTTACTGGTCATATCACCAATCAATGGCCCGGCAATCAGTTCGACCATCGCCGCCAATGCCGAGCCTTTATGCCCCCCAAATGTCAGCATGGCACCTTGCAGCACACTGGCGGCGTCGGTAGACGGTTGTCCATGGCTGTCGATTCCCCAGCCTTCAGGTAACGGTTTATTCGCCCGGCGATGCAGTTCAATTTCACCGCGTGCGGCAGCGCTGGTCGCCATATCAAACACAAACGGTGCTTTACCCTGGCGTGGCCAACCAAAAGCTATCGGGTTGGTGCCAAATAGCGGTTGGTTCCCGCCAGCGGGTGTAACCCAGGCATGGCTTGGGGTGCAGGCCAGCGCCACCAATCCTTGCTCGGTCAGCGGCTCAATGTCTGCCCACAGCGCAGAAAAATGAACGCAATGGTTGATAGCCAGCGCAGCAATACCGCAGTGACGTACTTTATCGATAAATACAGGCAATACCGCTTGATAAGCCAGCAACGAGAAACCACCCTGCGCATCGACACGTAAAATCGCTGGCGCGTTGTCGATGAGGGTCGACTCCGCATCTGCTGCTACCTTCCCTGCTTTCAATGAGCGAACGCATCCCAGCACCCGATACAAACCATGAGAATGGCAGCCATCGCGCTCTCCGGCGGTGACGTTCTTTGCCACCGCGTCGGCATGTGCGGCGCTGAAACCATTACGCAGCAAAGCTTGATACGCCAGTTGATAAGCCTCTACCAGAGTCAATTTAACGGTTGATGTCATTGCCCTTTCCTCCCTTAGCATCACTCTTCTTCATCCCCGACGAAATTCGCCTTAGGCAAACAAGTGTAAGCACCCCAGTAATAAATCAGCAGTGCGATGCCCGCCACCAGTAAGGTATCCCACGGGTGACCAATCGCATTAATGCCGCCAAAACTGCCCAGATAAGAAGCCACAATGATCAACGCGTAGAACGCGATCAACCACAGTGAGGACCAGACCTGCTGCTTAAGGCTAACGTTATGAGTCGGCACTTTATTTTTAAACAGAATATAGACAAAGAACATCACGATTTGCAGGCCAAGCAGCCAGGACACGGTATTCCAGCCAGACCAGTAAACGATCAATGCCGAAATGATGAACGACACCGGCCCTAATACACAAAAGCCTCTGACAAAGAACGGACGCGGCATATCCGGCGCATTGCGGCGCAAACCAGCGGCGGTAACCGGAGCAATGGCATAGCTCAGAACCAGTGCGGCAGAAACGACGCCAATTAACTTTTCCCATGACGGGAACGGCAACGTCCAGAAGATAGAAAGCCCGAACGTTAACCACAGCGCCGGACGCGGAATACCCGACTCGCCATCAACACGGGTGAAAACTTTGAAGAATGTCCCTGCCCGCGCCCAGCCATAGATCACGCGCGGCGTGGCATTCATATAGATGTTGCCAGTACCGCTTGGCGAAACAATCGCGTCGCTCACCACCAGGAAGGCCAACCACCCCATCCCTAGCGTCACGGCAATATCACGGTACGGCAGCGAAAAGTGCTGGCTGATACCTTGCCAGCCACCACTCAGCAAATCGGCAGGAATACTGCCGAGGAAGGCCAGTTGCAACAGCACATAGATAATCGTGGAAAGCACCACCGACAAAATCAGAGCGATCGGGATAGTTTTCTGCGGGTTTTGTACTTCGCTGGCCACCGAAATAATCGGCGTCAGCCCCAGATACGCGAAGATGATGCCACCGGCAGAAATTGCCGCTTCCACTCCGGCCGAACCAAATGGCGCAAAGCCCTGGCTGTGTAAGTTTTCAGGTTTGAAGAATGTGAACAGCACCACGATCACCAGTACCGGCACAATGAACTTGAGGATGCTGATCAGGTTATTGGATTTAGCAAAGGTTTTGACACTGTAGTAATTCAGCACAAAGAAAATACACAGCAAGATGAATTGCGCCACCCAACCGATCATTGTGGGGTCACCGGAACCAGGCTTACTTAGCGACGGGAACCAGGCCGCGGCATATTGCCGGGCGGCAACGATCTCTATCGAGATCAGGCTGGAAAATGCAATCAGGGTGATAAACCCCAACAAATACCCCATCAGTTCCCCGTGGGAAAATACCGGATAACGAATGATGCCACCGGCGCGAGGAAGTGCAGCACCCAGTTCGCAATAAACAATGCCGAGTAACAGCACGGCCACGCCGCCAATCAACCACGAATAGATCCCTGCCGGCCCCGCGATGGAAGCAACATGACTGGCGGCGAACAACCATCCGGAACCAAAAATTGCACCCAAACCGATAAACGTCAGATCGGTAAGGGTCAGCTGCTTTTTAAATTTGCCCTGTGTTGTCATGGTAGTACCTTTCCAATGATTTATTGACCGGCAGGCGAATGGAGGGCTGCGCGAGTGTATTCACCGTTAACTAAGCGCAGCAGATTCAGCGGATTGCTGTCCTGCAATGCTGGCGGTAACAGTGCGGCCGGGTAGTTTTGCAGGCAGACCGGGCGCAAAAAACGCTCGATGGCCAGGGTTCCGACCGAGGTACCACGCGCATCGCTAGTCGCCGGATAGGGGCCGCCGTGCACCATGGCTTCACAGACTTCCACACCGGTTGGGTAGCCGTTAAACAACACTCGCCCCGCTTTACGGGTGAGTAATTGCGCCAGTGAACTCGCCTCAGCCAGGTCTTCTTCATCGGCCAATAACGTGGCGGTCAGTTGCCCTTGCAGGTTATCCAGCGCGGCAAGCAACTGCTGCCGGTCGGCAACTTCCACCACTATGGCCACCGGGCCAAAGACTTCTTGCTGCAACAAAGGGTCGGCGTTGAGAAGCAAATTGCTTTCGGCCTGATACAACTGAGCGACCGCCAGATGGGCTTGTTCTTCCCGGCTCCCTGCCAAATGCCGAAGCTGCGGATGCCTTTCTAATGCTTGCAAACCACTCAGATAATGGTCGCGGGTACCGGCATTCAACATTGGTTGTGGTGAGCAAGCACTAACATGGTTTTGCAAATCGGCGATCAACTGGCTGAAGGCCGCGCTGCGCTGGCCAATAATTAGCCCTGGCTTAGTGCAGAACTGGCCGCAGCCCAGCGTGAAAGAGGCAACCAACTCCTGGGCTATCTGTTTGCCACGCTGAGCCAGCGCTTGTGGCATAACCACCACGGGGTTGATGCTCGACATTTCGGCAAACACCGGAATCGGTTGTGGGCGCTGCATCGCTAAATCAAATAATGCCCTGCCACCTTGCAATGAACCGGTAAAACCCACCGCCTGGATTGCCGGGTGTTTCACTAAGTCTGCGCCGATACTGCCGCCGAATACCATGTTGAAAACGCCCGCTGGCATCTGCTGTTTTTGCACTGCACGCTCAATCGCTTGCGCGGTCAACTCAGCGGTGATCATATGGCCGCTATGTGCCTTGAACACCACCGGGCAACCGGCAGCCAACGCAGCAGCGGTATCGCCACCGGCGGTAGAAAACGCCAGCGGGAAGTTGCTGGCACCAAACACTGCAACTGGGCCAAGTGCAATGCGGTACTGCCGTAAATCAGGTCGCGGCAACGGAGTTCGGTTTGGTAATGCGCAATCAATCCTTGCCGCGTGCACGCGGCCACTGCGCAACAGTTCGGCAAACAAACGCATCTGCCCGCTGGTTCTGCCGCGCTCACCGTTCAGACGAGCGAGAGGCAAAGCGGTTTCCTGTGCGGCAAAAGCAAAAAAGTCTTCTCCCAACGCATCCAGCTCATCGGCGATAGCCGCCAGAAAATCAGCGCGCTGCTCGGCACTGGTTTGTGAATAAATATTGAATGCCTGGGCAGCAGCTTGTGCTGCGGCATCCACCTCTGCCGGGCTGGCTTGATAAAAACGATAACCAGTTGGTTGATTATTATCGGCCCGCAGGCTGATGAGTTCGGCGTCACCACTGGCTATCCGCTGCCCGGCAATAAACTGTTTACCGCTAAGGTTGTAAGTGCTGTGAGTCGGCATCGGTTTCCCCTGTTCGATTGCCCGATAAAGCCCGGTGAAATGCCGGGCCGTCATGGAGGATTACAGGCCGACGTCAGGCAGAGTCGGACGGTTAGCCAGAGCGGCGTCGATAATTGCCGTCACCTCTTGCAGAGTTTCACCCTGCAATGCCAAACGTGGTGGGCGGGTCACCGCGCTGCCACGGCCCACGCGCTCTTCGCACAGTTTGATACACTGCACCAGGTCCGGACGGGCATCCAAATGCAGTAACGGCATAAACCAGCTATACAGTGCCAGGGCTTCTTCGAAGCGTTTTTGCTTCGCCAGGCGGAACAAGGTTTCCCCTTCGCGTGGGAAAGCATTCGACATGCCAGAGATCCACCCTTCTGCACCCACGGCAAGGCTTTCCAGTACCACATCGTCCAGTCCGGCGAATAGCACGAAGCGGTCACCTACCGCATTGCGTAAATCGATAAAGCGGCGGGTATCGCCAGAGGAGTCTTTGAAACAGACGATGTTGTCGCAATCGACCAGCGTGGTCAGGATGTCTGGCGTGACATCGTTTTTATAAATTGGCGGGTTGTTGTAAACCATGATCGGCAGGTTGGTGGCACTGGCTACACTGCGGAAATGTGCGGCGGTTTCGTGTGGTTTGGATGAATAAACCAGTGCTGGCATCACCATGACGCCGTCGACACCGGCTTTTTCTGCTTCACGCGCCATATTCTGTGCAAAGGCAGTGGTGAATTCGGCAATCCCTGCAATAACAGGCACTTTGCCTTGTGCGGCGTCTTTCGCCACCTCGATCACTGCCAGTTTTTCCTGCATCGTCATGGAGGTGTTCTCACCGACAGTGCCGCAAACCACCAGGCCAGACACACCGTCTTTGACCAGGTTTTTAATCACCGCATGGGTGGCATCAAGATCCAGAGAATAATCGTTACGAAATTGAGTACTGACCGCAGGGAACACACCGCTCCAGTTAATCGCTTTATGGCTCATCGTGTTTGTCCTTTCGCCTGAATTGTTAATTGATGGTTAATATTTGGTGAAATTCGAGAACAGATTGACCTGATTTCTCAGTAGCGGCTTGACGGTTTTCACCGAATGCGAGGACGAAATTGGCACAATGCTAGCGGGCTGCGCGCAGCAAAAGCACTGACGCAGCCACATCATAAAAGTATTAACTTCAGGGGATTAGGGAACTAACGTGGCACGAAAATCGCGAGGGGTGGAGCCGGTCATGGCTTTAAACTGGCGGCTGAAGGCGCTGTGATCGGTATAACCGCACTGGATAGCGATATCGGTAATCGGCAGATCGCTGGCTAACAGTTCGGTGGCCTTCTCCAGCCGGACTTTGTGGATCATCTGGCGCGGCGTCAGGTGGAAAATACGTTTGCAGTAACGCTCAATTTGCGCAACCGAAAGACCGGTCAGCGCCCTTAACTCATCCATTGCGATTGGCCGGTCATAATGCTGGCGGATATAGACATCCAGTGCCGCCAGGCGTTGATAAGCCGGGTGATTGGCCTTCGCTTCCTGCAAGTCGTGTGAAATCCCGGCCATGCCGATAATCTTGCCCTGCCGGTCATACAGCGCCAGCTTTTGCGTCAGACACCAGCCGGTTTCACGGCCACTGTACAGGTGCATTTCAAGCTGATCCTGAATCTGCACACCGTGATGTAATACCCGAAGATCTTGCTCGGTATAGCCTGAACCTAACTGGGTCGGGAAAACATCTGCCGACGTTTTACCTAATAGCGGTGTCACCGTTTTAAAACCACAACGTTTGGCTAATGTGAGGTTCGCCAGCAAATAGCGCGCCTGCTTGTCTTTAATAAAGAACACCACATTGGGAATAGCGTTTAGCAGCGGGGCAATCAATGCCAGTGAATTCAACATACTACGTAACGAACTGGGGCGCTGCTGTGCCAGTCCATCACAGAGCAATTTGAGTTGATCGACAGCAAAGCACTCTTCCGCTTCTGGCTCAGGAAGACAGGGAGCCTGCGGAGGAGCCTTCAAACCAGGGATTAATTGCATCGCAATACCTTTTCCCGCGAGTGGTTGCAGTGGGTTATTTTTAACTCCATTGGATCAATATTAACTTTTCTTTAACTTATCAAGCGCGTTATAGCGAATATGCGGATTGCCACAAACTTTTGTTCTTTCAATGGTGAGTTACGTGATGTGGGCTTAGGCCATTTTGCATTGTGCTGATTTCGGCATCGCCGTTGCCGAAAAAGGTCAAGCCGTGATGGCGGGATTCGGTCAGTCTTAATCTATTAGTAACATTTAATTAACCATTGAGAGACACCCATGACACCTGCATCCCCTTTCATCGCATTACGCGCGATTGACTCCCACACCGGTGGTGAACCTACCAGGTTGATTATCGATGGTTTTCCCGACCTGGGCCGTGGCAGCATGGCTGAGCGTAAAGCGCTTTTCGCTGAACATTATGATGACTGGCGTAGTGCTATCATTCTGGAACCGCGTGGCAACGATGTATTAGTGGGCGCGTTGCTCTGCCAGCCCTGCTCTCCACACGCCGCCGCCGGGGTGATCTTCTTCAATAATAGCGGCTATCTCGGCATGTGCGGCCACGGCACCATTGGGCTCATCACCTCTCTGGCGTATCTTGGTCACATTGCTGTGGGCGAACACCAGATTGAAACCCCGGTTGGCACGGTGAGCGCAACGTTGCATGAAGATGGCAGTGTAACTATCGAAAATGTCCCCGCTTATCGTTACCGCCAGCAAGTCGCCGTGTCTGTTGAAGGCTATGGCGAAGTTACCGGAGATATTGCCTGGGGGGGAAACTGGTTCTTCCTCATCAGCGACCATCACTTGAGCATCGCCACTAACAATATTGAAGCCCTAACCGCCTTCAGTTGGACGGTACGCCAGGCGCTAGAAAACGCGGGGATTTACGGGGAAGACGGCGGAGTTATCGATCATATTGAACTCTTCTGCGACGACGAACAGGCCGACAGCCGCAATTTTGTTTTATGCCCTGGCAAAGCGTATGACCGCTCGCCGTGTGGCACCGGAACCAGTGCCAAACTGGCTTGCCTGGCCGCAGATGGCAAATTATTACCAGGTGAAATCTGGCGCCAGGCCAGCGTGATCGGCAGTGAGTTCAGCGGTTATTACCAGCCCAATGCCGGAAACACAGTGACACCGTTTATTCGCGGGCAAGCTTTTGTCTGTGCCGATAGCCAATTGTTACTGGATGAACGCGACCCGTTTGCCTGGGGGATACGTTAATGGCGACCGCCGATGCGATTGTCATTGGCGCGGGTATTATCGGTACGGCCTGCGCATGGCAGTTAGCACAACAAGGGTTACGGGTGTTGCTGGTTGACGACCAACGCCCTGGCGCGACCGCTGCTGGCATGGGGCATTTGGTGTGTATGGATGACAACCCCGCTGAACTTGCGCTGAGTAGTTATTCGTTGAATTTGTGGCGCAGCGTGGTCGACCGTATGCCGGAAGACTGCGCCTGGCGCGACTGCGGTACCTTGTGGCTGGCAGAAAAGCCCGAAGAAATGGCGATTGCGGAAGTTAAACAGCAACGGATGGCCGCATTTGGCGTGAACAGTGAACTTCTGACCCCACAACAGGTGGCACAACTTGAACCGATGCTACGTGGCGGATTAGCCGGTGGTTTGCGCGTGCCGGGAGATGGCATTATTTACGCCCCGAATGCGGCCCGTTGGTTGGTTGACGATGCGGGGCAAGCCGTCCAGCGGATTTACGGTGAAGTCGTAGCACTGGAACAGCAGTCGGTGGTTTTGGCGAGTGGGCAGCGATTTAGCGCACCGGTTATCACCTTAGCCTGTGGTTTACAGGCCGACAAACTGCTGGCAACGCCGCTACTGCGAGCCAAAAAAGGCCAACTGGCGATCACCGACCGCTATCCACACACGGTAAAACACCAACTGGTGGATCTAGGTTATGGAGCCAGTGCGCATGCTTCCGACGGCACATCCGTGGCCTTTAACGTGCAGGCTCGCCCAACCGGCCAATTGCTGATTGGTTCCTCACGCCAGTTTGACACCCTCAACCCAGCCATCGACATGCCTTTGCTCGCCACCATGCTTAAACGCGCTACAGACTACCTGCCCGAGCTGGCAAAAATGAACATCATCCGCTGCTGGGCGGGGTTTAGGGCAGCGTCGGCCGATGGCCTTCCCTTGCTTGGTCCCCATCCGGATTATTCATGGCTGTGGTTGGCGCTCGGACATGAAGGTCTTGGCGTCACCACGGCGATGGGCAGTGCGGCATTGATTGCCGCGCAAATCCAACAACAGCGCACCGCCATTGATGACACTCCTTATCTGGCTGCGCGTATGTTCGCCACAGACGAGTGCCTCTTATGAAACTGATCTCCTTAACCCTCGCCGGACAACCTTATCAGGTACCAGAAGGCATCACCGTGGCGGCAGCACTCAGCTTAAGCGGGCAAGATTACTGCCGAATTTCCGTCAGCCAACAACCGCGAGCGGCTTTCTGTGGCATGGGTGTGTGTCAGGAATGCCGGGTCATCATTGATGGTGTGCAACGACTGGCCTGCCAAACTTTGTGCCAGCCCGAGATGAGAATCGAACGGAGTGGGAATAAATGAATAACCTGCAATGCGACGTGTTGATTATCGGCGCTGGCCCTGCCGGAATGGCCGCTGCGCTGGCGGCAGGTGAAAGCCAGCAACGAATCGTGATGCTTGATGATAATCCGCGTCCTGGCGGGCAAATCTGGCGCGATGGGCCTGAAGTCGAGTTACCCGCTCTCGCCCGCCAATATCGGCAAGCCATTGATGCGTTAGAACACTTTACCCTGCTCAACGGCAGCAAAGTGGTGGCGCAAAGCGGGCCACAGCAACTGTTGTACGAAAATGACAAAGGTTGCGGGACTATCGACTACCAACGGTTAATTTTATGCTGTGGCGCGCGCGAACTGTTACTGCCCTTCCCTGGCTGGACTTTACCGGGCGTGACAGGTGCCGGTGGCTTACAGGCACAAATCAAAAACGGCTTATCGTTGCGTGGCGAACGGGTGGTGATAGCCGGAAGCGGGCCGTTGCTACTGGCGGTTGCCGACAGCGTCAGTAAAGCGGGCGGTAAAGTCACGTTGCTGGCCGAACAAGCCGCGATGAGCAGACTCGTCACATTCGCCAAAGGGCTGTGGCAGTGGCCTGCGAAAGTGCGGCAGTCATTAGGTTTAATTAACCGATGCTATCGCCCAAACAGTTATGTGCTGGAAGCGCAAGGCCAGCAGCGGCTTGCCGCCGTTCGTGTCCAACAAGGTGGACAAATTCGAACCATAGCTTGTGATCGTTTAGCCTGCGGATTTGGGCTGGTAGCCAATATCGAATTAGCCATGTTGTTGGGGTGCCGGATAGAAAATGCAGCCATTTCCGTTGATGAATGGCAGCAAACCAGTATTGCCAACCTGTATGCGGCTGGTGAATGCACCGGTGTGGGTGGAAGTGAACTCGCTTTGGTGGAAGGCACAATTGCCGGATATGCTGCCAATGGTAATACAGCGGCTGCGCAAGCATTGCTGGCAAAACGCAGCAAATGGCAACGTTTTGCCACCGCAGTCAGCCAAACCTTTTTGCTAAATCCGGCACTTAAAACTCTGGGTGCCGCAGACACTTTTATGTGCCGCTGTGAAGATGTGACGCTGGGGCAAATCAATACCCAGGCCGGTTGGACTGCCTGCAAACTCAATAGCCGCTGTGGGATGGGGTCGTGCCAGGGGAAAATCTGCGCCACCGCCGCCCGTTACCTGCTTGACTGGCCGATACCGCAGCCGAGAGTGCCGTTAACACCAGTGCGGCTTGAAACACTGGCGGTACTCACTCCCCGGCAGGCTGATGATGTTGAATAATTGAATGTTTCATTTCCCTGTCCGGAAAACTGGAACGTTATTCAGGGGGCTCAATATCCACCCCCTATTTTTCTATTTTAAAAATACGACCAATACCCTTTTATGGTTATTCTGGTTATAGGTTATTAATAAAGCAGCGTACAAAAAACAAACTTTAAGTTAAATGCGAATGTAAAGAAATGAAAAGCCCTTCTTTTTCACAGCGAATGAGACTCTTTCCTATTTGGGTTTTCAATGAATGATGATATTTATTAAGACCAGTTGGTAAAAACAATAACCAATAAAAATCAATGTGATAGATTAAATATTAATTAGCCATCACCCCTGTTTTATTTAAATAACGTCCTCTTAGCATCGACCTCGCTGATACTAAAAAAACCTTTCGTGTAAGCTGTGTGACAAAATAATTACAGATTTAATTATTTGTAATAAAAAAGTATGAGAGACGTAATTCAAAGAAAAACCATAGTTATAATTATAAAAAAATGTAACGTGAGATTGAAATCTCAATACGCCATCAAGCTCGGTAATGTTTATCTTTATAAATCCAATCGCTTTGAATTCATTTGCAGATTCAAAGGGCTGAAGCCGCCTGGAACTTGCCTGAATGCTTGTCGTAAATGGATGAAATAAACTTACCGCGCTAAGTATTATACAAGGAGAATTACTCAAAACAGGTCGTCGATATTCTAAATTAAATAAAAAGGAATTTAGCCAATTTATTACACACAGCTAATTTGTTTTATGAATACGGTTCATTCATCTGTCAATTTTCAAACATGGCGGAAACGAGTGATGATAGCTTATAAAAGGTAAACATAGGGGTAATTATCTATGGCCTCACAATATGACTTTACTGTCACACTTCACGATCTTGCTTTTATCCTTAAGCAGATAAAAATATCTGAAGCCGCGACAAACCCAGATGGCACTATCAATGGTGATGTACTACGCGATGCTGTTTCCAGCCCATTATTGCCGTATGGATTGCGCACCGTCGATGGTTCCTGGAATAACCTTCTGCCAGGTCAGGAGCTCTACGGTTCCGCCGACCAAACCATGCCAAGATTAACCGCGTTAAACTGGCAAGATGCGGATGCGTCAACCAGTTATACCCAAATCGGAGGCATGGTTGTCGATGCAGACCCACGTATTATCAGTAACTTAATATCCGATCAAACCAATTCAAACCCCGCAGCAGTCGAAGCACACGAAGGTCTAGCTGATGCCCCAGGGGGTGGTACAGAATCCGATAATGGCAGCTTGTCGATTCCTAACTTGTCTCCCGATGTCGGGCTATCCCCCGCTTTTAATGGCTGGATGACCTTCTTCGGCCAGTTCTTTGACCACGGTTTGGATCTGATACCCAAAGGAGGAAACGGAATTGTCTTTATTCCGTTACAACCTGATGACCCTTTATGGGTTAAAGACTCACCCACTAATTTCATGATATTAACCCGGGCAGAAGTTGATGCTAATCATGAAACGAAAAACCTCACTACCCCATTCATCGATCAAAACCAAACTTACACTTCCCACCCTTCACATCAAATATTCATCCGCGAATATCTATTAATTGATGGTAAGCCTGAGCCTACCGGTAATTTATTAGGTGGTGTTAATGGCGGACTGGCAACCTGGGCTGATGTAAAATTCCAGGCTGAACATATTCTCGGTATTAAACTCACCGATCAAGACGTGTTTAATGTTCCGCTGCTGGCAACCGACCGCTACGGTAATTTGATCCTAAGTGAAAACGGTAAAGTGCAGATTGTCACCACCGCTGGGTTGGTTGAAGCCAACGGTGAGGCTTTATCCGCGAATACCTTCCGTACCGGACACGCGTTTCTTGATGACATTGCCCACACGGCGACGCCAAAAGGACTGGTGGCTGATGACGACAATGTGATTGGTGGCGAGCAGGCTGCGGGCACCTACGATAATGAACTGCTCGACCGACACTTTATAACTGGTGACGGGCGCGGCAATGAAAACATTGGTTTAACCGCAGTACACGCGGTATTCCACAGCGAACATAACCGCCTGGTGGAAGAGTATAAAACCACGATTCTGGGAACCGGCGATATTGACCTTATCAACCAATGGTTAATGCCGTCACACCAGATAACTGAGTTGCCAGCCGATACCGGCACCCTGGTGTGGAACGGCGAATACTTATTCCAGGCGGGTCGTTTCACCACAGAAATGCAGTATCAGCATTTGGTCTTCGAAGAGTTTGCGCGTACTGTGCAACCCGCCGTTGACCCGTTTGTCTTCTCCAACAGTGCGGATATTAACCCAGCTATCTTTGCTGAGTTTGCTCACGTGGTTTACCGCTTTGGCCACTCAATGCTGACAGAAACCGTCGCGCGTACCGATATCGCTATGCAAGATGGTGATATTGGCCTGATTGAAGCGTTCCTCAACCCGCTGGCCTTTAATCAGATCAACAGCGAAGCGGTTTCTGATGAACAGGCGATTGGCGCGATTGTGCGCGGTATGACGCGGCAAGTTGGTAACGAAATTGATGAATTTATTACCGATGCCCTGCGTAATAACCTGATTGGCCTGCCGCTTGATTTAGGCGCACTGAACATTGCCCGAGGCCGTGATACGGCGATGCCGACCCTGAATCAGGCTCGCGCACAATTCTTTGAATTAAGCGCTAACAGTGAATTACGGCCTTATACCAGCTGGGCTGATTTTACCACTTACCTGAAAAATCCGGCTTCCATCATCAACTTTATGGCCGCTTACGGGCAGCATGAGTTGATTCTGAGTGCCACCACCATCGAAGGCAAACGTGCCGCGGTGAACTTCCTGCTGTTCGGCGATGGACCGAACACCCCACCACCTGCTGATGCGATGGATTTCTTCAACAGTACCGGTGCCTGGGCGACCAAAGAATCCGGCCTGAATATGGTCGACTTCTGGATTGGCGGGCTAGCGGAGCGCAAAAATGAGTTTGGCGGGATGCTCGGCTCAACCTTCAACTTTGTCTTTGAAACGCAAATGGAATTGCTGCAAGACGGCGACCGCTTCTACTACCTGAGCCGTGCTCAGGGGCTGAACATGCTCAATGAGCTGGAAGCCAACTCGTTTTCCGCACTGGTGATGCGCAACAGCGATCTGGGCGAAATCGGTTCATCTCACCTGCCCGCTAACCTGTTCCAGACCCCAGACCATATTTTCGAAGTGAACCAGGCGCTGCAAACCGAAGCCGACCCAACCTGGGGTAACCCGCTTAAAGACTTGTTGACGCCGCTGATGACACGGCGCGCTGCCTCTCAGGATGTGGACGGTGATGGTGCGGCTGACGGCGGTTATCTTAAATACACTGGTGATGGGCACGTGGTACTAGGAGGGTCCGCGGGCAACGATACGTTAATCGGCGGTAAAGGCATCGACAGCCTGTGGGGTGACGCTGGTGATGACCGGCTTGATGGTGGCGATGAAGCCGACGTAGTTCACGGCGGTGACGGTGATGACATTATTACCGACACTGGCACACCTGTGGGTGATGCCGACTTCCTGCATGGCGATGGCGGCCACGATGTGATCTTCTCCGGTAACGGCAACGATCTGGTCTTCGGCGGCAGCGGCAGTGATTTTGTGGTGGTAGGCGAAGATGCACAGGAAGTGTTTGCTGGCCGGGATAATGACTTTGTGCTCGGTGGTTCGGGCGGTGATGCGCTGCTGGGTAACGAAGGCGATGACTGGCTCGAAGGCGGTGACGGGTTTGACTCGCTAACCGGTGAAAACTCCGAACTGTTCTTCAACAGCACGATTATCGGCCACGACGTACTGAACGGCCAGGGTAACGACACTGACTACGATGGCGAAGCCGGCGACGACATCATGGTTCAAGGTGCGGGGATTCAGCGCAACAATGGCATGGCCGGTTTCGACTGGGCAATCCATAAAGGCGACACGAACGGCGCAAACTCTGACCTCGGTATTCCAATTTTCGTCAACCAACAAGAGTTTATTCTGCGCGACCGTTTCGACCTGGTTGAAGGGTTATCGGGATGGAAACATGACGATGTCTTAGTCGGGACAGAACGCCCTATCGGCACCGCGCCAGTTCAGGGCGCCCCGCTCTCCAATAATCTGACCCAGGAAGGTGCAGACAGGATCACCGGGCTACAGAGCATTCTTGGTGTTGAACACTCCGCTGACCCCAATGCGGTGCTGTTTAACCCTGATGATGGCAGCGATATTTTACTCGGTGGCGGCGGTAGCGACCGCATGACGGGTAAAGAAGGTAACGACATCATTGATGGTGATGCGTGGCTGAACGTGCGAATCGCAGTCAGCGGGATGCCGGGTGTGACCAGTGCCGACAGCATGAACGAGCTGAAATCCTACATGCTCAACGGTACCTTAAAGCCCGACCAGCTCTCGATTGTGCGCGAAATCCTCCAAGAAGGTGATGGCAGTGAAACTGATGTTGCGGTGTACCGCGATGTCAGCAGCAACTACGCCTTTACCCGCATGGCGGATGGCAGCCTCAGAGTCGACCACGCCACCCCGAATGCCGCATTGAATCTCAATGATGGTATTGACCGCCTGCTGAACATCGAAAAACTGGAGTTTGGTAACGGTGAGCAGTTATGGGTCACGGCGCAACAGGGCGTCGGCGATCTCACCATCAGCAGTGCTACGCCACAGGTGGGCGATCTGCTGCGGGTTAACGTCGCTAACTTGCAGGATGGCAACGGTCTGGCGGCGAATGTGGCGATGACGTTGACATGGCAGGCATTTGTCGGTGGCACATGGCTGAATCAGGCAGTTGGCGCAGAGTTCAGAGTTCCTGGAACCATTCAGGGTGCGCCACTGCGCGTGGTTGCCAGTTTCAACGACCGAATGGGCGATGCTGAAACCTTAGTGTCCGGGCAAACACAGGCTGTGATGCCACGAGATCAAGCAACCACCGGTACTCCGGTTATCAACGACCTAACGCCAACAGAGAGCATAACGCTGACCGCCGTTGTCTCCGGTATTGCTGATGCTGACGGCCTGAGCGGCGGTAACTTTAGCTACCAATGGCGAATGAGTAACGGGAACGGCTTTACCAATATTGCCGGTGCCACTGCCGCGACTTACACGCCAGGCCAGGGGATGGTTGGCCGGACTTTGCAGGTGGTGGTGACCGTGGTTGATGATGAAGGCAACGCCCCTGTTGTCCTGACCTCTTCCACCACCCAGCCTATTGGCGACCTTATTGTTGGCACGAATACCGGGAACACCCTCGTCGGAACCGCGTGGAGCGATATCCTGCGTGGTGAAGGTGGCAACGACACCTTGCAAGGTCGTGCAGGCGACGATCTGTTAGCCGGCGGTGTGGGTAACGACAGTCTTGATGGCGGCCTGGGTGCCGATAGCCTGGCTGGCGGTGCCGGAAACGACACTTATATCGTGGATGATGCTGGCGACATGGTCATTGAAGAGGTGAATGGCGGAACGGACGTCGTCCAGACCAACCTTGGCAGCTACGACTTAACCGATAACGTTGAAGATCTGACATTCACCGGGCAAGGCAGTTTCATCGGCACCGGGAACGCCCTTTCCAACACTATCACCGGTGGCAACGGCAACGACTTCTTGTTCGGCATGGGCGGAAACGACCAGTTGCTGGGCGGGCAAGGAAATGACTTCCTCGATGGTGGTGACGGTGTCGACAACCTACAAGGCGGCAATGGCAACGACGTCATGATTGGCGGCGCGGGTGCTGATGTGCTGGCTGGCGGCGTCGGCAACGACATCCTTAATGGTCAGGCTGGCAATGACAACATGGACGGCGGTACGGGTGACGACATCTTCGCCTTCAGCGCAAGCTTCGGGCAAGACCGTATTACCGGTTTCGACAGTAATGCCAATGGCGGGCAGGATTACCTCGACCTGAGTTTGCTGGGCATCACTTCCGATACTTTTGCCGGCAGCGTGGTCATTAACGGAAGCAATGGCAACACCATTGTGACCGTTGGTACTGATGCCATCACGTTAGTTGGCATCAACGCCACCACCGTCAATATTGGTGATTTTATCCTGGAATTACCGAACACCTTTGCCGCAAACAACGGCAATAACTCACTGATCGCGTAAGGAGAAGACTATGTCGCGCCAGCATACGCCAACAGAACTGAAGAATGCGTTAAAGGGAACGAAGCCCACATTTATTACGCTGCTGTTTTTTAGTTGTGTGATTAATATGCTTATGCTGGCGCCGGCAATCTATATGTTGCAGGTTTATGACCGTGTTCTGGTGAGTAAAAACACCACAACCTTACTGATGTTAACGTTATTGATTGTCGGCTTATATATCGTGATTGCGTTAATTGAGTCTGCCCGTTCCAGTGTGATGGTCCGGTTGGGCAACAGACTTGATGTAAAATTAAGCCAGTTAGTCTTTAATGCGGCGTTTAAACGCAAAGTCGCAACCGGCGAAAATAACCCTGCGCAAGCGTTGGCAGAATTAGACCAAATTCGTCAGTTTCTTTCCGGTAACAGCTTATTTGCGCTACTGGATATTCCATGGACTCCGGTTTATTTGTTTATCGCGTTTATTGTCCACCCACTGCTGGGGTACCTGGCGCTGGGCGGGATACTGATATTATTTATCCTCACCTTAGTGTCTGAATTTTCCACTAAGCGCCCTATTCAGCAAGCCCATTCATTGACCATCAATAATGCCAGCCGACTCAATAAGCAATTACAAAACTCCGATAGCATTGAAGCGATGGGCATGCTCGCTACGCTGAAACTCAACTGGCAGGAACAACACAGCAAAGTCCTGGTACTGCAAACGCAGATTGCCGATAAAACCGTCAACTTAAACAGTTTGAGCCGCTTTGTTCGCGTGTTGCTGCAATCCGTGGCGCTGGGAGCCGGTGCCTTACTGGTGATTGGGGGTCAAATTACCCCAGGGCTGATGATTGCCGCCTCCATCATTCTTGGCCGCGTCCTCAACCCGGTGGAACAAATCATCGGTAGCTGGAAACAGTTTGTGCAATTTCGCAGTGCGTGGCAGCAGCTATCGACATTGCTGAAGGAATACCCGGCACCGAAGGAAATTCTCACGTTGCCACGCCCAAAGGGCAATATCAGCGTCGAAGCGTTGTTTGCCGCAGCACCTGGTCAACGTAGCCCTCTGCTGCGTAACATCTCATTTCAACTCGAACAAGGTGAAGTGCTGGGCATCATTGGCCCTTCCGCATCAGGGAAAACCTCGCTGGCTAAGCTGTTAGTCGGCGTCTGGAAGCCGCTCTCCGGTAAGGTTCGCCTGGATGGCGCGGATATTTGCCAGTGGGATAAAGAGTTACTTGGCCCGTCAATCGGCTACCTCCCGCAAGATGTTGAATTGTTTGACGGCAGCATCGCGCAAAACATCGCGCGTTTTACCAAAAGCGACAGCGAACTTATCGTGGCCGCCGCCGTTCTGGCGGGTGTTCACGAAATGATTTTGCGCCTTCCGCAAGGCTACGACACGCCGCTGGGCGCGGGCGGGCACCAGTTGTCCGGTGGGCAACGGCAGCGTATTGGGCTGGCGCGCGCGGTCTATAACAACCCCGCTTTCCTCGTGCTGGATGAACCGAACGCTAATCTGGATGACGCGGGTGAATTCGCGCTGGTGAAAGCGATTAATACCCTGCGAACCCAGGGGCAAACCACCGTAATTATCTCGCATCGTCCGACGCTGCTTGGCGTCGTAAATAAAGTCTTACTGCTCAATGAAGGAGCGGTGCAGGAGTTCGGCACCCGCGACCAGGTCTTTGCCAATCTACGCCAGGCCAACGTTTTAAAACCGGTGGCAACCTCTGGCTCATCGAATAACGAACAGCAACGAGAGGCCTGAAGATGAAAAAGATTAAAAGCGAAATTCTGGGTTCTGGCAGCGTAGATACGCAAATTTGGCCGCCGATCCTGCGGGGGATCGTCGTCATTATGCTTGGCGTCGGTGGCTTCTTATTGTGGGCGGTACAGGCTCCTTTAGATGCGGGTGTGGTGGCTGACGGTACAGTCACGGTTTCCAGCAACCGCAAAACCATTCAACATCTGAGCGGTGGACGCGTTACCGATATTTTTATCAGAGAAGGCGATATTGTTAAAAAGAACCAGATATTAGTGCGGCTGGATAAAATGCAGCTCGACATGCGTTACAGCGCATTAAACGCACAATATATCTCAGCCAAAAGTAATGAAGATCGTTTATTGGCCGAAAGAGATGGCCTGGAAACCATTGCCTTCGACAAAGTGCTGACACAACAGTTTTCAACCAACAAACGCCTGATAGAAGTGAGAAACCTGCAAGAAAAATTATTTGATACGCGCCGCAAAAATATCCAGGACGAAGTGTCGATGATTCAGGAAACACTCGTTGGCCTTGTCGAGCAGACTGATAATTTAAATAAAATAAAGAGCTATCGCGATCATCAGTCTAATCTGATCAACCGTGAATTGGGTGCTATTCGCGCACTCAGTGAGAAGAACTACTACCCCAAAGCGCAATTACTGGTACTTGAACGCGAAGCTGCGGAAATATCCGGCAGTGTCTCGGAAGATATTCTGAATATTGCCAGACTCAAATCGCAACAAAATGAATTGAAAATAAAGGCCTATCAAGTGCGCCATCAATACCTGCGCGAAGTGGAATCTGAATTAACAGAAAAACAAAAAGAAGTGGCGATGCTGGAAGATGAACTGGTGTCAACCCGCCATGAGCTGGATAATACGGAAATCCGCTCGCCGATTGATGGCATCGTTCTGGATGTCAAAGTCAGCACCGTGGGCGGCGTTATTCAGCCTGGTGAACATTTAATGGATATTGTCGCGGCCGGACAACCTCTGCAAATTGATGCCAAAATCCCGGTGCATGCCATTGATAAACTGACCCCGGGGCTGATGGTTGATGTGTTATTCCCGGCTCTTAACCATGCTTTACTGCCATCGGTTCCTGCGCATGTGTTGACTATTTCAGCCGACCGTTTGATCGATGAAACTACCCAGCAGCCCTATTATCTTGCCGAAGTACAAGTCTCGACAGAAGGCGTGCATTTACTGGGAGATTACAAAATTAAAGCCGGTATGCCCGCCAGCGTGACAATAAAAACCGGCGAGCGGACATTCCTGAGCTACCTGTTTAAACCTTTGCTCGCCCGCCTGGAACTGGCCTTTAAGGAATACTGACACTCTGTTTGTTTACTGATAATCTTGCTAGCTCCAGATTTCTGACGCCATAAAAGAGCGAACACACGATGATGCCACACGTTAAACGAACAGGAGCGCTCGTTGCGTTTGCTCTTTTACTTGCAAGTTGTTCATCTAAACCCCCACAGTCTTTAGTCACGCCGCTCCAGCCGGGGGTTAAAAATTCACTACCTGGAAAATCGAAAAGCCAGGAACCTGTGCGTGGTGTGTGGCTGGCGACGGTTTCCCGTCTCGACTGGCCTCCAGTGTCATCGGTGAATATCAGCAGCCCAGAGCTGCGTATCAACCAGCAGAAAAAAGCGCTGACCGACAAGCTGGATAATCTGAAAAGTCTCGGGATTAATACCGTCTTTTTCCAGGTTAAACCGGATGGCACCGCCCTTTGGCCGTCAAAAATTTTACCGTGGTCTGACGTGCTTACCGGTAATATTGGTCAAGACCCAGGTTACGACCCGTTGCAATTTATGCTCGATGAATCACACAAGCGCGGCATAAAAGTGCATGCCTGGTTTAACCCCTATCGTGTCTCGACTAACACTACTCCCCGAACCCTTGCGGAACTGAACCAGACATTGTCGTTGAATCCGGCGAGTGTTTACGTCCTGCATCGTGACTGGATTCGTACTGCGGGCGACCGTTACGTGTTGGACCCTGGCATTCCGGAAGCACGCGACTGGATAACCAACATCGTGGCGGAAGTCGTCAAAGGCTATGATATTGATGGTGTCCAGTTTGATGATTACTTCTATACCGAATCACCAGGTTCTGCGCTTAACGATAACCAGACATTCAAAAAGTATGGCCTGGCATTTAACTCAAAAGCTGACTGGCGACGCCACAATACCCAGCAGTTAATCGAACAAGTTTCTCGCACCATTAAACAGCTGAAACCGGGCGTTGAATTCGGCGTTAGCCCTGCGGGCGTATGGCGCAATCGCTCATTCGACCCAATGGGTTCCGATACGCGAGGTGCTGCCGCATACGACGAATCATTTGCTGATACCCGCAAGTGGGTGCAACAAGGGTTGCTGGATTACATTGCGCCGCAGTTGTACTGGCCTTTTGCCCGCGATGCCGCGCGTTATGATGTGCTGGCAAAATGGTGGGCAGATGTGGTGAAGCCAACTAACACCCGTCTTTACATCGGCGTGGCGTTGTACAAAGTGGGCGAACCGTCAAAGAATGAGCCGGACTGGATGGTTCGTGGCGGGGTGCCGGAGCTGAAAAAACAGCTCGATTTGAATGAGTCGACGCCACAAATTAACGGCACGATTTTGTTCAGAGAGAACTACCTCAACCAGCCGCAAACCCAGGAAGCAGTTAACTATCTTAAACAGCGCTGGAACCAATCTTAATTGATTGAATTTAATAGCTTCATGTAAATCTGGCGTTTATATTTATTTAATGACACAGCTATTGTTGATTTTAATACTCATTGTAATAAACGGGTTTTGTAGGGTGGATAAGCGATAGCGTCATCCACCATTTTGAAGTGAACCCCGAAAGATTTCGGGGTTATTTATTCTAATAACGCACACAAATCGATTTTGTTTCCGTATAAGCATCCAGCCAGTCCGGGCCAAAATCTCTGCCTGAACCGGATTGTTTCATGCCGCCAAACGGCAAATTGGCATCAATAAGCGTATGGCTGTTTACCCAAACGGTTCCCGCCTGAATGCGTGAGGTATAACTCATCGCCGCCTGCATGTTGTTGGTCCACAGACTCGCCGTTAAGCCATACTCTGTGTCGTTTGCCAGGCGCAACGCTTCTTCGGCATCTTTGACGCACACCAGGTTTACTACCGGCCCAAACACCTCTTCATGATTCAGGCGCAAATCCGCTGACGGATTCACAACCAGCGTTGGCGTGATGTAATAACCCTCGCCTTTTGGCGCGGTGTTCCCGGTGATCAACTCCGCATGTTTGCGCTGCGCATCATCCAGATAACTGGCGACTTTTTGCTGATGCGCTTTTGAAACCAGTGGGTTGATGTGCGTACCGGTATCCATACCTGCGCCTACAGAGAGTGATTTCACCGCCTGCTCAAAGCCGCTGACTAATGTGTCAAACAGTGGCGATTCAATGTAAATGCGTGAGCTGGCGGCGCAAACCTGCCCCTGGTTCAGGAAACTACCCGCCATCAACCCGCCAATCACCATCTCAGGGTCGGCATCTTTCAGTACGATCGCCGGGTTTTTGCCGCCCAGTTCTAGCGTGACGCGAGTCAGACGATCCGCAGCCGCGCGCGCAATGCCTTTGCCGGTGGCGGTCGAACCGGTAAAGCTGACTTTCGCAACCAATGGATGTTGTGACAGCGCACGCCCACAAACCGCGCCGCTGCCGGTGACAACGTTAAATACGCCATCAGGAATACCGGCTTCGCTGGCTAATTCCGCCACACGTAGCAACGTTAGCGGCGTGGTTTCCGATGGTTTCACCACAATCGAGCAACCTGCCGCCAGTGCGGGCATCACTTTCCACATGCCAATCAGCAGCGGGAAGTTCCACGGCACAATGCCTGCGACCACACCGACCGGCTCTTTGCGGGTCCAGGCCTGGTAACGCGCCCCTTCCGGCATTGGAATCGATACATCCAGCGTGCGTCCGCTGATTTTGGTGGTCAGCCCGGCGGTATAACGCATCCAGTTCAGCGCGCAGCCCACTTCAAAAGCACGGGAAATGTTAATGGATTTACCTTGTTCCAGCGTTTCAAGTTGCGCCAGTTCTTCGGTATTTTGTTCAACCAGGTCAGCAAATTTCAGCAGAATTCTTTCGCGTGCGGCAGGCAACATATTCGCCCACACGCCGCTGGTAAACGCACGCCAGGCCGAAGTGACAGCTTTGTCGACATCGGTTTCACTGGCATCGGCACTGGTGGCAATTTGTTGGCCATCTGCCGGGTTAAAAACACTCAGGCGTGATGAGGAAGCCGACGCATGCCAGCTTCCGTCGATATACAGCCCATGCTGGCGCGCCAGAAAACGTTGAACCGACTCGAGAACAGCAACAGCGTTAGCAGACATAGTTTCTCCTTATCATCGTATTGGCAACAAGCCCTGGTAAGCAGTCTAGGGGCTGGCTGCGTAAAAGGTTTGCCTGTGCCTGACAATTACTTTGTTCCCTGTGACAGCACACGCATTTGGCGACAAAGCTCGCCGTTTTATTGGCCAATTTATCTATAGTGAATTCCTATACCAGACGCGAAGGGCTTCTCCCGTATCGCGCAAGCTGTAACAATGAATTAACACGTGGCACCCCTGGTGCAATTGGTGAGGTGAACAATGGCAGATTCGGCAAATCACGAGCGTTTCGATAGTTGGTTGGATCATATCAACCGTGCCTGCGGGCCTTTCGCCGGGCAAGTCACGGATGGTGGATTCCACGGCAGTTTGCAGGAATATCACGCCAATGCCATGAAGCTGAGCATCGTCGATGCCGCTCATTCACGTCTGTTCCGTACCCAATATGAAGTCGCTCGCAGCAACGACGCCTGGTATTACGCGGTGTTTCAACTCGATGGTGAAACCGTTCTGGAGCAAGGCAACAACCAGGCGGTGATGCACAGCGGTGATATCACGCTGATTGATGCTTCACGCCCGTGCAGCATCAATTACACCCAACAAACCAAACAAATTTCATTGCTGGTTCCGCGCCATATGCTGGAGCAAAACCGTCGTTCAGGTGAACTCCCTTGTGCCTATCGCCTCAACGCCGAAATGCCAGTGGTGAAAATGAGCCAGCGTCTGCTGCATGAAAGCATGAAAAACCCGACGCTTAACGCCTGCGAAAGTGAAGCCGCGCTGGAAGCACTTATTTGCCTGCTGCGCCCGGTATTGCAGGTGCGCGATGCCCTGCCGTCCAAACGTGACAAGCAACTTGAGCGGGTAATGGGGCTGATTGATAACAATATTCAGTCGGAAGATTTACGCCCTGAATGGATTGCCAGTGAAGCGGGAATGTCAGTGCGCAGTCTGTACCGCATGTTTGCCGATAAAGGTCTGGTGGTGGCGCAATACATCAAAAACCGTCGACTGGATTTGTGCGCCCAGGCGCTGCGCACCGTCAGCACGACCGAGAAATTAGCCGGAATTGGTTATAACTGGGGATTCACCGACCATAGCCACTTTTCGACGGCATTTAAGTTGCGCTTCGGTGTTTCGCCTGGGGAATATCGCAAACGCTGGCAGTAAACTAGCGAGGGATAACGCAGCCGCGATTCCCCCACTGGCGCGACTTTTACGCTTTTGGCTGGTGCGCACTAATTATGGTTTTTTCATCGCGATTCGCTTCCACTTCGCGCAACGGTTCCACCTGGTGCATAGTTTGCTGGCAACGGATCACCAGTTCCTGATATTCACGCGTGCCCTGCTTTTTCCACTCAATCTCCTCGGGGCGCAATTCACGCACCAACTTCGCCGGGCTGCCGAGGATCATTTGATTCGCGCCAAACTCGGCGCGCGCTTTCACAAACGCCGTGGCACCGACAATACTGTTTTCGCCAATTTGTGCGCCATCCAGAATCACCGCATTCATACCAACCAGCACATTTTTGCCAATTAAGCAGCCGTGCAAAATAGCGCCGTGACCAATATGACCGTCCTCTTCGACTACGGTATCCTGTTCCGGGAAACCGTGCATCACGCAATTATCCTGCACGTTCGCCCCATCTTTGACGATAATGCGCCCAAAGTCGCCACGTAAGCTGGCATTCGGCCCGATATAAACTCGATGGCCGATAATCACATCGCCAATCAGTACCGCTGTCGGGTGCACGTAGCTGTCTTCCGGCACCACGGGGGTGAGTCCATCAATTTGATACACGGGCATAGTTTCTCCTTACGGGTTCAGATTGATTCCACCAAAACGCTGAAAATAGCCGCTTCCCGGTTGTGGCAAATCACCCACCGAGGTTTCCCCATGCTCGCTGACAAACAGCAGCGCACCGGGCGCAACGCGTTGGTAAATGTTGATGCACAACTGGCGAGCGCTTTGCCCCTGCCAGTGTGGCGGCAGTAACTCATCAGGAAGCAGTGGGTCTTTAAGCACCACGCGACGATAAAAGTGGATAAGCAGAAGTTGGATCTGGAAACAGCGCAGCGGCGTCAGTTCACTTTCATCGGCCTCACGTAATAGCGGCAACAACGGGCGAAACGAGTTAATAAATTCACCGTAGCGGTCGTTTTTATCGGTCAACAACCAGCATTCTTCGACGCGCGCTTTAAGTGCAGTTTTTGATGCCTGCAACGGCGAACTGGCTTCAAAACAGATTACGTTATCGGCAACTCCGGCTTCATGCAGCAGGTTCTGCACGTCCGCCAGATTTTGCGACGGCGACGCCATCAGGCTCGGTGCCAGCGTACCAAACCCTTGCCAGATAAGTTGTTTCTTCACTTGCAGGAGGGTGTTTTTCTCAAGCCCTTCCGAGAGTAACAGCAGCCATTTACCGTCCCATTCTGGTTGCCCGGCACGATAGATTTTGGCTTCTGCGCGGCGCGTCATACGCTGCCCCATTTCGGTGAGACGATAGAAACTGCGTCGCCCGACGCGTTCCACGTCAAGCCAGCCTTCTTTGTTGAGTCGGAATAGCGAGGTACGCACAAAACGTTCGCCAAAGCCTAACGATTCAAGCATCGTCGCCAGGCTTCCCAGCCAGATTTCTCCGCCACGATGCGCCAGCGCATCACCGTACAAAGAGACAATCAGCGACGTTCCGCTAATGGGAACGGCGCTGACCGCCTGCTGAATAAACTGTTCCAGTTTGTTGCTCATCGTCAGACTAAAATTCCGTTTAAAACCGTTAAGACATAAAACATAGCACAACAAAGATAATAAAAATCATGTCATTAACAATGTGATTCACATTTTTCGAAAATACAGATTTCGTAGGTCGGATAAGCGCAGCGTCATCCGACATAACCGTTTTGATTTTAGTTTTGCGAGGCGTTTCCACAATATTAAGTCTCTGTATTGTACTGCCATTTTTTCCCCATCATTCTTCCATTGCATAAAAATCAAACTAATATTATGATTCGGTCATAAGTAAGGATTTTACTCGATGGAAAGAGAAGATTTTGGCTTGCAGTGGTTACTCGAACTTCACGGGGTCTCGGTCCAAATGGACGACGGTTATTGGTGGAAAGCGGAAGTCTGGCAGGTCGCCCCTACGGTCCTTTGCCCACATGGTGTTCGTTATTCGTTAACTTTGCATAACAAGTACAACACACGCATTTTTGGTTATGACAATGCACATGGCATCAGAGCAGCCGGCAAAGGGAAGTTTGGTAGTCGAATCGTCCGTGACCACGTTCACCTTACGGCGTCCGATAAAGGGCATGTATATGAATTTTCCTCTGCGGCACAACTGCTGGAAGATTTTTTTAAACACAGCGAAGAACTAATCAACCGAAGGAAGCAACAATGAAAGCAAGAATCGGCATCATGTCGAATGCACTGGTTCAAAAGTATATGCTGGCTATTGTGTCCGGTAAGTATCTCCGGGCAGAGGATGAACCTAAAATATGGTTCGTCTCAATCAACGCCTTAGGGCAAATATTGAATCCTGAAAACATCGCACTCTTGCGACTCATGGTCGAACATCAACCGGAAACTATCTCCGAACTTGCGGCGCTGTCCAACCGCCAGCTCAGTAACCTGTCTGTCACTTTGCAGGCGCTAAACAGGCACGGATTCGTTGAGCTAATCAAAACCGGTCGCAAAGTAAAACCTAAAGCGCTGTATACCGACTTTGAAATCATTGTCGACAGCGCTTTTGAAGCCCGCATTAACGCAGCCTGAACCGCATGTTAATGCGGGATATTGTTACTGATTCGCCGCTGTGCGCAAATCACACACGCGAATCGCTTTGCCTTCCGAACGTGGCAGGCTACCGCAATTCACAATGCTGATATCGGTAGAAATCCCGACCATCGACTTAATGCGATGACGTAACTGGTGGCACACCGAGCAACGTTGTTCATGGCTCAGATACAAGCTGCTCTCTTTCAGCTCCACCTTGACAGAAAGCGTGTCGAGATGGCCGTCGCGGTGCACTTCCAGTTGGTAATGCGGTGCCAGATGCTCAAATTTCACAATCTCTTCTTCGAGTTGTGACGGGAACACATTCACACCACGGATGATCAACATATCGTCTGAACGGCCGGTAATGCGGTCCATACGGCGCATGGTGCGCGCGGTGCCTGGCAGTAAACGCGTCAGGTCGCGGGTACGGTAACGAATCACCGGCAACGCTTCTTTGGTCAGCGTGGTAAACAGCAGTTCGCCCTGCTCACCATCTTCCAGCGGTACGCCGCTAATTGGGTTAACGATTTCTGGATAGAAATGATCTTCCCAAATCGTTGGCCCGTCCGTGGTTTCCAGGCATTCCATCGCCACACCTGGGCCCATCACTTCCGACAGCCCGTAAATATCCAGTGCTGTAATACCCAGACGGCGTTCGATTTCACGGCGCATGGCGTGGGTCCACGGTTCTGCACCAAACACCCCAACACGCAGCGAGCAATCGCGCGCATCGCCACCCATCTGGCGTTCCAGCTCTTCAATCAGGTTCAGACACCAGGACGGCGTCACCATAATCATATCCGGGCGGAAATCGCGGATTAGCTGTGCCTGTTTCTCGGTTTGCCCGCCAGACATCGGGATAACGGTGGCTCCGAGGCGTTCAGCGCCATAATGCGCACCCAGCCCGCCGGTAAACAGCCCGTAACCATAAGCGACGTGAATTTTATCTTTCGGCGTACCGCCTGCGGCACGCAGCGAACGAGCGACAATATCCGCCCAGGTATCAATATCTTTTTGCGTGTAACCGACCACCGTTGGCTTACCGGTGGTGCCGGATGACGCGTGAATACGCACAACTTGCTCCATTGGCACCGCAAAAGTGTCGAACGGATAGTTGTCGCGCAAATCCTGTTTGGTGGTGCAGGGAAAGAGGCGAATGTCCTTCAGCTCTTTGAAATCGTCAGGGTGTACGCCGACTGCATCGAACTTACGTTTGTACATCGGCACATTGTTATAGGCGTGGTTGAGCGTCCATTTCATACGCTGCGTTTGTAAGGCCTGCAGCTCATCAATTGATGCCGTTTCAATCGGTTCCAGCTTTGTAGTAGAGGTTATCATTATAGGGTACTCGCAGGTTTGATTAGCTCACACGCTCAAGGATCAGGGCAATGCCCTGGCCAACACCGATACACATCGTACACAGGGCATAACGGCCATTGCGGCGATGTAGTTCGTGGCTGGCGGCTAGCGCCAGTCGGGCTCCACTCATTCCCAAAGGATGGCCTAACGCAATCGCGCCGCCGTTGGGATTAACATGTGGGGCGTCGTCAGGCAGCCCCAACTGTCGTAATACCCCCAACGCTTGCGCGGCAAAGGCCTCGTTCAGTTCGATAACATCCATATCGTTGATGGAGAGTCCTGCAAGCTCCAGCGCCTTGCGGGTCGCAGGTACTGGTCCAAGCCCCATCAGACGCGGTTCAACGCCAGCGGTTGCCATCGCCACAATACGGGCTTTTGGCGTTAAACCATGGCGCTGTGCCGCAGATGCGCTGGCAATAATCAATGCTGCCGCACCATCGTTGACACCGGAAGCGTTACCGGCGGTGATCACCCCGTTTTTGCGGAATGGCGCTTTTAAGGCGTTGAGTTGTTGCAAAGTTGTTTCATGGCGCGGGTGTTCGTCTTCGCGAACCTCAGTCACCGCTCCTTTTTTCCCTTGCAACACCACCGGCACGATCTCCTGTGCCAGTACGCCATTGATGCGCGCTTGCTCTGCACGTTGCTGGCTACGCAAGGCAAACGCATCTTGATCCGCCCGGCTTATGCTTAACAACTCCGCTACATTCTCTGCCGTTTCGGGCATGCTGTCAGTACCAAAGTGTTCAGCCATGAGCGGGTTCACAAAACGCCAGCCGATCGTGGTATCAAACAGTTCTGCCTGGCGCTGAAACGGCGTATTTGCCTTGCCCATCACGAACGGCGCACGCGACATCGACTCCACGCCACCGGCAATCATCAGCTCAGCATCACCGGCTCTGATGGCTCGCGCCGCCATGCCTAACGCATCCAGACCGGAGCCGCATAAACGGTTGATGGTGGTACCGGAAAGCGTCTGTGGGAGTCCGGCAAGCAGTGTCGCCATTCGCGCCACGTTACGGTTATCTTCCCCTGCCTGGTTGGCACAACCGAGGATCACGTCATCCACCGCGTTCCAGTCCAGATTCGGGTACCGCGCCATCAGCTCTTTGAGCGGGATTGCGGCCAGGTCATCGGCTCGCACTGAAGAAAGTGCGCCGCCGTAACGGCCAATTGGCGTGCGGACACCATCACAGATAAAGGCGTCTTTCATAGTTTGGCTCCAGAGAGAGTGGTTCCGATACGGTGCGAACGCCCGCGAAACAGTGCGATGGTTTTCTCATCCTGATTGATAATTTCAATGTCATAGACGCCCGTCTGCCGCCCCTGAGTGCGCACCTGGGCAATCGCTGTCAGCGTGTCCCCCGCTTTACCCGGACGCACAAAATCGATACTGCAACCGGAAGCCACCGCCGCCAGCCCCTGGCTGTTACAGGCATAAGCAAATGCGGTATCCGCGAGGGTAAAGAGTTGCCCGCCGTGGCAGGTTTGATGGCCGTTGAGCATCGCGGTGGTAATGGTCATGGTTAAGCGCGCAAAGCCTTCACCCATTTCCTGAATTTCAATTCCCATCTGCTGCGCGCAGTTGTCGCGAGCGTACATTTCGCGGGCATTCGCCCAGGCATTAGTGCTCATGTTGAGTCTCCAGAAGCGTGCGTTGACGCAGCAGCGAGGTCGGGCGATAACGCTCCTCACCATAATGTTGTTGCAGGTTTTCCAGCAGACGCAGCACATTTTGCCAGCCCAGCTCCGCGCCCCACGCCAGCGGGCCACGCGGGTAATTCACGCCCAGGCGCATCGCGGTGTCGATGTCCTGCTCGCTGGCGACCCCTTTTTGCAGCGCGTCTGCTGCTTCATTGGCCAGCATCGCCACGGTGCGCCACACCAACAGGCCAGGGTAATCGCGGATCTCCAGCACCTGTTTGCCTTGTTGCTGGAAAAAATGAATCGCTTTGGCGGTTTGTTCTGGCGTATTGCCAGCGGCGGCAGCCAGCACAACCAATGGCGATGACTGCCAGTTGTTAATCAAATCAATCAGCACCACCGGGCAATTCAGCCGTTTTGCTAATTGAGTTGCTGTTTCGCCTTGCGTGACTTCAACCCGCACTTCGTCCAGTTGTAACCATGAATCCGTGACACTGTCACCGAAATTACTATTATTTAGCCAGCCCGCACGCCCGTGGCGCTCAATCAGCTGTGCACCCGCGCTGGCAGGCAGCGCGGCCAGATAAGGCAATTCTTCATTGATTGGCCAACGATAGACACCCTGCCCGGTTTTCTTACCCAAACGTTTACCGAGTACCAGTTCTTGCTGAATCAGCGACGGCAGAAAACGGCGCTCCTGCCAGAAACCGTTGAACACCGAACAGGTCACCGCAAAATTGACGTCCTGGCCGATTAAATCGGTCAGCGCCAGCGGCCCCATCGGGAAACCGCCGCAATCACGCAAGGCCGCATCAATCACGCCCGCAGGGGCAATTTGTTCTTCCAGTGCGCGCCAGGCTTCCGAATAAAACGGACGCGCCACGCGGTTGACGATAAAGCCAGGCGTTGAGTGGCAACGCACCGGTTGTTTCCCCCAACGCAGCGCCAGACTGGTTAGGCTCTCCAGCACAGCGGGCGCGGTTTCCAGCCCGCTCACCACCTCCACTAGTTTCATCACTGGAGCCGGATTAAAGAAATGCAGCCCCGCCACACGCTGTGGATGTGGCACACCGCTGGCAATCGCGGTAATCGAAATTGACGAGGTGTTACTGGCAAAAATAGTTTCTGCTGAACAGACGGTCGCCAGGTCGCGGAAAATCGCCTGTTTGATGTCGATTTGCTCGGCTGCCGCTTCAATCACTAATGCAGCATCCGCCAGTTCATTCAATTCTTGTGCGGCGGTTAAGCGGTTAACCACGGCATTTTTCTCAGACTCGGTGAGTTTGCCTTTTGCTACGCGGGCGCTCAGTGCGGTGGCGATGCCATCGATAGCACGAACGGCGGCATCCGGCTGGATGTCATAAATTTTAACCGGATGCCCGGCTTGCGCGGCAACCTGGGCAATGCCCGCGCCCATGGTGCCGCTGCCAATCACCGCGATAATCGATTGTGGAGTCAGCATCATCATTTCCCCTTAAACACCGCAGGGCGTTTGGCGAGGAAGGCCGACACACCTTCGCGATAATCTTCACTTCTGCCTGCCATACGCTGGTAATCGCGCTCCAGATCGAGCTGCGCATCCAGCGTGTTAGTTTCTGAGGCATACAGCGCTTTCTTCACCAAACCAAGGCCGAAGGTTGGCTGGCTGGCAAAATGCGTGGCAAGCTGGCGGGCGGTATCGTTTAACGCTTCGTCGTCAACCACTTGCCAGATCATCCCCCACTGTAGTGCCTGTTCTGCGCTCAGTTTGTCGCCCATTAATGCCAGCCCCATCGCCCGAGCATGCCCGGCAAGACGTGGCAGATACCAGGTGCCGCCGCAATCCGGTACCAGACCTAGTTTGCTGAAAGACATCACAAAATTGACCGAACGTGCTGCAATCACGATGTCGCAACCCAGCGCCAGCGTGGCTCCGGCACCGGCGGCAACACCATTTACCGCCGCGATCACCGGCTTGGGTAATTTTGCCAGGCGCTTAACCAGCGGGTTGTAGAAGTTTTCCACCGACGCACCTAAATCCGGTGCGTCGCCGCTTGGGTCGACGTTGCGGTCGTTGAGATCCTGCCCGGCACAAAACCCGCGCCCGGCACCGGTAATCAGCAGGCAGCGAATGGACTCGTCGCGCTCGGCCTGCGTCAGCACTTCTGCCAACTGGCGGTGCATTTCGTCGTTAAAGCTGTTCAGGCGTTCAGGGCGATTGAGAGTCAGCGTCATCACGCCGTTTTGCACATCACTAAGAATGAAATTCATGGTTATCGTCCTTTAAACGCAGCGGGTCGTTTTTCAAGAAATGCGGCAATGCCTTCCTGCCGGTCTTCAGTGGCGGCCAGTAGCGTGAAAAGCTGGCGCTCATGTTGTAATCCCTGGCTGAGTGAAAGCTCATGCGCCTGGCGCAGTGCTGTTTTCGCCGCCTGCAACGCCAGTGGCGCATGTTGTGCGATGCGTGCCGCCAGTTTTTTGGTGTATTCCAGCGTCAGGGCTTGTGGACAAACCTCTGCCACCAGTCCGGCAAGCTGTGCCTGTTCGGCGCTAATCGCTTCGCCCGTGAGTACCATTTTGTAGGCCAGCGCTTTGCCAACACTGCGAATCAGTCGTTGTGTGCCGCCCGCCCCAGGCATAATGCCGAGCGTGATTTCCGGCAGGCCAAAGCGTGCGTTGTCACCCGCCAGCACGATGTCGCACAGCATCGCCAGCTCGCAGCCTGCGCCCAGTGCATAACCGTTTACCGCCGCCAGCAATGGCTTGTTAAAGCGTTCGATACGCGCCCAAAGCTGTGGACGAGGATCGTTGAGCGTGGCGGGCATATCGCGGTTCGCCATCTCTTTTAAATCAGCACCTGCGGCAAAAAAACGCTCGTTGCCGGTAAGCACCACAGCACCAACGTTTTCATCGTGTTGCGCACTTTCCAGCGCCTGCGCAATGTCTTCGAGCAGCGCGTTGTTTAACGCGTTACGCGCTTGCGGGCGGTTAAGCGTCAGGGTTAGCACGCGGTCATTCTGGCTAATCAGTAGCTCGTTCATTAAAGCCCCTGCGCATCAAAGTCGATGACCACGTTGTCGCCTTTCGGTAAGGCCTGGCAACTGAGGATGTAGCCCGCCGCCAGTTGGTCTGGCTCGAGGCTGTAGTTAACGCCCATTTCTACTTCACCGCTGACCACTTTGCAGCGGCAAGTGGCACACACCCCGCCTTTGCAGGCGTAAGGTAAATCCGCACCCTGGCGCAAGGCCGCATCGAGAATGCTTTCGTCATGGGAATCGAGGATGATTTTGCGGTCGCGTCCGTCCTGGCGCAGCGTCACCACTTTGCCTGCCGCTTGCTCACGTCGGCGCAGGCTTGGCGCGCTGCCAGGCGTGTTGAAGTGTTCAATAAAGATGTTTTGCTGTGCGACACCCATCGTCAGTAAAGCCGCTTCTGATTCCTGCATCATGCTTTGCGGACCGCAGATAAAGGTGCGGTCAAAGCCTTTCAAGTCGAGCAGATTGTCACCCAGCGCTTTGAGTTTCGCGCCATCAAGACGCCCGCTCAGCAACTCGCTTTCTTGTACTTCCTGGCTGAACAGGTAAATCAGTTGCAGGCGTTGCGGATAGCGGTCTTTTAAGTCGGCCAGTGCCTGGCGGAACATCATGCTGCGGCTGCTGCGATTGCCGTAAACCAGAGTGACGCGGCTGTCAGATTCAGTCGCTAATGTGGCGCTAACAATCGCTAACATCGGCGTGATGCCGGAACCGACCGCCAGCGCCAGATAGTTGCCTGCGGTGTCGTGCTGCGGCTGGTAACCAAATGTCCCCTGCGGGATCATCACGTCCATCGCCATTCCCGCCGCTAAATCGCTCACCGCGTACTGCGAAAAACGCCCGCCTTCGATGGCTTTCACCGCCACACAAATTTCACCGGGCTGTTCGGCGCGGCAAATGGAGTAGCAGCGGCGTAACTCTTCGCCACCGAGACGTGTTTTCAGCGTCAAATGCTGGCCAGGTTTAAAGGCGTAATGTGTCTGCAATTCGGCAGGCACGGCAAAAGTGATGGCAACCGCTTCAGGAGTTTCCTGCTCAATGCGCGCCACCGTTAGCGAATGAAACGTTGTCATGGCAACCTCAAATACATTTAAAGTAATCAAAGGGTTCGCGGCAGCTATCACAGCGGTATAACGCTTTGCAGGCCGTAGAACCGAATTCGCTAATCAGCGAGGTGTGCAAACTGCCACAGCGTGGGCAACTCACTTCCACCGCAGCTGATGTGGCGTGGCAAGCATGCCCTTGTGGCGGGCTGATGCCGTATTCACGCAGCCGAGTTTTGGCGGTTGGCGTCATCCAGTCGGTGGTCCACGCCGGGTGCAACATCTGTTCGATGTGCACCGGTTGGTGCCCTGCTTTTTCCATCGCTTCACGAATCGCCGCCAGCAGAAAATCTGTCGCCGGGCAGCCGGAATAGGTTGGCGTGAAACCGATGTGCCAGCCGTCATCACGATGGTGAACACTGCGTACCATGCCGAGATCGGTGATGGTCAGTACCGGGATTTCAGGGTCGCTGATTTGCCCGAGAATGCGCCAGACCTCGCGGGTTTGCGCCGGTTCCACCACATCGAGAGTTTGCATCTTTACCTCACTACCATTGCTGATTGGGGTACGCGCGTTGCAGGTACTGCATATCTGCCAGCAACGGGCCGAGATGTTCGGTATGCAGCCCCTGTTTGCCGCCGGTGCGATATTGCGCTTCCTGTGGTTTGACGAGTGTGGCCGCCAGCAACGTGCCGAACACTTCCTCTTCCCAGGCCGTACGCAGCGTGCGCGGGTCGACCGCAATCCCAAGTTGTGCGAGTTCGATTTCCAGCTCGTCGGCTTCAAACATTTCGCCGCTAAAACGCCACAGTTTGTTCAGTGAATGCTGCATTTTTTGCTGCGAAAACTCCGTGCCGTTGCCCAGACGCACCAACCAACCGCGGCTGAAGCGCAGGTGGTAACGCACTTCTTTGATAGCTTTCGCGGCAATCGCCGCCAGTTGTGCATCGCGGCTCAGCGCCAGGCGCTCAAACAGCACCACATGCCAGGCATCCAGCAGGTACTGGCGCATCAGGGTGTCAGCGAAATCACCGTTCGGCTGCTCAGCCAGCAACACATTGCGGTATTCGCGCTCGTCACGGCCAAATGCCAGTTTGTCTTCATCAAACTCGGCACCCTGAAGTTCAGCGGCATAGCTCAGGAAGTTGCGCGCCTGGCCGAGTAAATCGAGGCCGATGTTAGCCAGCGCCAGGTCAATCTCCAGCTCCGGCGCGTGTCCACACCACGCCGTTAAGCGCTGTGCCAGCACCAGACAGGTATCACCGAGGCGCAGGGTGTAAGTGGTTAACGGGGAATAAGTCATTTCACGCCTCACATGTGCTCGATGCCATCAGGGATGGTGTAGAACGTCGGGTGGCGATAAATTTTGGTTTCCGCCGGGTCAAAAAACGCACCGCGTTCTTCAGATTGTGAAGCAATGATTTCGCTCGCCTTCACCACCCAAATTGAGCAGCCTTCGCTGCGGCGGGTGTAGGCATCGCGGGCGTTTTCCAGCGCCATTTGTTCGTCGGCGGCGTGCAGGCTACCCACATGGCGATGGGATAAACCTTGTTTACTGCGAATAAATACTTCGTATAACGGCCAGTGAACTTTGCTCATGTGTTTTTCCTTCAAATTCGGGTGTCAATGGTGGCATTCCCTCTCCCTGGGGAGAGGGGGGCTACAAATTCTGTTTTGCGGCATACGCCAGCGCGGCTTCGCGCACCCATGTGCCCTCTTCCCAGGCTTTGCGTTTGGCGGCTAAGCGCTCTTCGTTGCATAGCCCACGTCCGGCGACCACTTCATTAAATTCGTGCCAGTCAATTTCGCTGAATTGGTAATGCCCGCTGGCTTCGTTCCAGTGCAGCCCTTCATCCGGCACAGTCATACCCAGCATTTCAACTTGTGGCACGGTGTTGTCGACAAAACGCTGGCGTAATTCGTCATTACCAAAACGTTTGATTTTCCACGCCAGGCTTTGCGCGCTGTTGGGTGAGTTGTCGTCGTTCGGGCCAAACATCATCAGTGCTGGCCACCAGAAACGGTTTATCGCGTCCTGCAACATCTGGCGCTGTTCTTCGCTGCCCTGCGCCAGCACCATGCAGGCTTCAAAACCCTGACGCTGATGGAAGCTCTCTTCTTTACAGATTTTCACCATCGCACGGGCATAAGGGCCGTATGAAGTGCGGCACAGTGCCACCTGGTTCACGATCGCGGCACCATCAACCAGCCAGCCAATCACGCCAATGTCGGCCCAGTTCAGCGTCGGATAATTGAAGATGGAGGAATACTTCATCTTGCCGTCGAGCATCTTTTGGTAGATGTCTTCCCGTGCACAGCCCAGCGTTTCTGCCGCGCTATACAGATAAAGCCCGTGTCCGGCTTCGTCCTGCACTTTCGCTAACAAAATGGCTTTGCGCTTTAAGCTCGGTGCGCGGGTCAGCCAGTTGCCTTCTGGCAGCATGCCAACGATCTCGGAATGCGCGTGCTGACCTATCTGACGAATCAACGTCTTACGGTATTCCTCAGGCATCCAGTCTTGCGGTTCAATCGCGATTTCCTGTGCGATTCGCTCATCAAAACGCTGTTGTTCAGTCACGTCGTCACCTTTTATGATTCAAACTAAATTCACAAATCGGGTTTATGTGAATCACTTAATGATTAAAAGTTACAGATAAGTTAACCAAAACACCAAAATTAACACGCGCGGTTTGTGAGCTTTATCACGATAAATTTCAAATATTCTTTATTATTTATGTATATAAGCAAATCACCAAAACTACGCGTAATCACATTGTTAATAAATTATTAAATTACATCTTGATTTTTATGATTCACAAATCAACCATTGATGCAATTAAACGTAATACTTAGTGGGGTATGCGATGCAGCAGTTAACAAGTTATCTGTCAGGTCAGTGGGCGATGGGCCATGGCAAAGAACGCACGATAAATCATGCAATTAGCGGCGAAGCGCTGTATCAGGTCACCAGTGAAGGGCTGGATATGGCGCAGGCGCGCCGTTACGCCATCGACCACGGCGGCACCGCTTTAAGCGCGATGACCTTTGTTCAACGCGCCGCCATGATTAAAGCGGTGGCAAAACATCTGCTGGCAAATAAAGAAGCGTTTTATGCGATTTCTTACCAGACAGGAGCCACCCGCGCAGATAGCTGGGTGGATATTGAAGGCGGTATCGGCACCCTGTTCGCTTATGCCGGGATGGGCAACCGCGAATTACCAGACGATGTATTGTGGCCAGAAGACGAAATGATCCCGCTGTCTAAACAAGGCGGATTTGCCGCTCGCCATGTGCTGACGTCAAAATCGGGCGTGGCACTGCACATCAACGCGTTTAACTTCCCTTGCTGGGGCATGTTAGAAAAACTGGCTCCAACCTGGCTTGCCGGTATGCCGGCGATTATCAAGCCCGGTACTGCCAGCGCGCAGTTGACCCATGCGATGGTGAAATCAATTGTTGATTCAGGGCTGGTACCAAATGGTGCAATCAGCCTGATTTGCGGTGGCGTCGCTAACCTGTTTGATTTGCTCGATGAGCAAGACGTAGTGACCTTTACCGGCTCCGCCAGCACTGGACAAAAGTTACGTTGTCACTCAAATATTGTCGCCCGATCAGTACCCTTCACGATGGAAGCCGACTCGCTGAACTGCTGCGTGCTGGGCGAAGATGTGACGCCGGAACAACCTGAATTTGCGCTGTTTATCCGTGAAGTGGTGCGCGAGATGACCGCTAAAGCCGGGCAAAAATGTACCGCGATCCGCCGTATTTTGGTTCCACAAGCGCAACTTGAAAACGTGGTGCAGGCGCTAAAAGGCAAACTGGAGAAAATCCAGCCCGGCGATCCGGCGCAGGAAGGCGTAAAAATGGGTGCGCTGGTCAGCCTTGAGCAGCGCGACGATGTGCAAAGCAAAGTGAACCAGCTGGTTGCCGCAGGCTGCCAGGTAGTGGTCGGCGGCCACGCCGATACTGCCCTTGCGGGCGCGTTCTTCCCACCAACGTTGTTACTGTGCCAGCAGCCTGATGAAACCCCAGCGGTGCATGAACTCGAAGCGTTTGGCCCGGTTGCCACCGTAATGCCTTATCAGAATGCGCAACATGCGATGGCGCTGGCACGTGCGGGCCAGGGGAGCCTTGCAGGAACGCTGGTCACGGCGAGTGGCGATATTGCCCGCCAGTTTGTGCTGGGTGCCGCGCGTGCTCACGGGCGAATTCAGGTGCTGAACCAGGAATCATCGGTGGAATCCACCGGCCATGGTTCGCCATTACCAATGCTGGTTCACGGCGGCCCAGGCCGAGCGGGTGGCGGTGAGGAATTGGGTGGCTTGCGCGCAGTAAAACATTACATGCAACGCACCGCGATTCAGGGCAGCCCATCAATGCTGGCGGCGGTTAGCCAACAATGGAGCCATGGTGCGGCAGTGAAAGAAGATGCGGTGCACCCGTTCCGCAAACACTTTGACGACCTGCAAATTGGTGAAAGTTTGCTGACAGCTCGTCGCACCATTACCGAGGCCGATATTGTCAATTTCGCCAATCTCAGCGGCGACCATTTTTATGCCCACGTCGACAAAATTGGTGCGGCAGAATCATTCTTTGGCGAACGCGTCGCTCACGGCTATTTCGTGGTTTCTGCCGCTGCAGGGCTATTTGTTGACCCAGGTGTCGGGCCGGTTATCGCCAACTACGGTATGGAAAACCTGCGCTTTATCGAGCCGGTAAAAATCGGCGATACCCTGCAAGTGCGCCTGACCTGTAAGCGTAAGACCGCCAAGCCGCAGAAAACCACCGAAGATAAACCGGTTGGCGTGGTGGAATGGGCAGTAGAAGTGATGAACCAGGATAAACAGGCCGTGGCTTTATATTCCATTTTGACGCTGGTAGCGCGTAAGAGTTAATACATTTTGTCGGATGACGCTGCGCTTATCCGACCTACGAAAGGCCGTTGTAGGGGGGATAAGCGCAGCGTCATCCACCATTATTTTGATTTTGGCAAACCCAGCAAAATGGTTGGCAAGCAGCGCAATATATCTTGCCTGAGAAGTTGTTATGTTGAATTCATGCCCGTTTATAAAAAACATACGCTAAAAGTGAGAATTTCATGAATTTAATAACTGGAAAGAAAACCCTGGCTTTAGCAATCGCACTTCTGACTTCCCCGGGTGTATTCGCTCACGGCAGCGAAGCGCATATGGTGCCGATGGAGAAAACACTGACTGAATTCGGTGCTGATGTGCAATGGGATGATTACGCGCAGATGTTCACCATCGTGAAAGACGGTGCGTTTGTGAAAGTAAAACCTAATAGCAAATCGGCCATCGTCAACGGCAAAACATTGCAATTACAAGTGCCGGTGATTTTTAAAAAGAAAACCGCTTATATTTCCGAAGACTTTATTAACGAAGTTTTCCAGTCCGGCCTTGATCAAACTTTCGCGGTCGAGAAAAAACCTCATCCACTTAATTCACTGACTGCGGATGAAATAAACCAGGCGGTCAAAATTGTTCAGGGCGCGCCAGATTTTAAACCGGGTATTCGCTTTACTGAAATATCGCTGCATGAACCGCCGAAAGATCAGGTCTGGCAATTCGTTATGACAGGCCAGGAGGTCACTGCCCCGCGTCAGGCCGATGTGATTATGCTCGACGGCATTCATATTGTGGAAGGCGTGGTGGATTTAAGCGCCGGTAAAGTGGTGTCGTGGAAACCGATTGAAGGCGCACATGGCATGGTGCTGATTGATGATTTCATCAGCGTGCAGACCATTATCAACGGCAGCAAAGAGTACGCCGAGGCGCTGAAAAAACACGGTGTCGACGACCCAACTAAAGTGATCACCACCCCGCTCACCGTCGGCTATTTTGACGGGAAAGATGGCCTGGAACAGAACCAGCGCCTGCTCAAAGTGGTGAGCTATCTTGATACTGGCGATGGCAACTACTGGGCTCACCCAATTGAAAACCTGGTGGCAGTCGTCGATCTTGAGCAGAAGAAAATCATCAAGATTGAAGAAGGCCAGGTCGTTCCGGTGCCGATGAATCCACGTCCGTTTGATGGCCGTGACCGCGTAGCACCCGAAGTTAAACCGCTGGAAATCATCGAGCCGGAAGGTAAAAACTACACCATTACTGGCGATACTATTCACTGGCAGAACTGGGATTTCCACCTGCGCCTGAATTCCCGCGTCGGGCCGATTCTCTCTACCGTGACCTATAACGACAACGGTAACAAACGCAAAGTGATGTATGAAGGCTCGCTCGGCGGTATGATCGTGCCTTACGGCGACCCTGATGTTGGCTGGTATTTCAAAGCTTATCTGGATGCTGGTGATTACGGCATGGGTACGCTGACTTCCCCGCTAGCTCGCGGCAAAGATGCCCCAACAAACGCGGTGATGCTGGATGAAACTATTGCTGATTACACCGGCAAACCGACCACTATCCCACGTGCGGTAGCGGTATTTGAACGCTACGCCGGGCCTGAATATAAGCACCAGGAAATGGGCCAGCCGAATATCAGCACCGAGCGCCGCGAGTTAGTGGTGCGCTGGATCAGTACCGTCGGCAACTACGACTATATTTTTGACTGGGTATTCCACCAGAACGGCACCATCGGCATTGATGCAGGCGCGACCGGCATTGAAGCGGTTAAAGGTGTGAAAGCCAAAACCATGCACGATGAAACCGCCAAAGATGACACTAAATACGGCACGCTTATCGACCACAATATCGTCGGCACCACGCACCAACACATCTACAACTTCCGCCTCGATATGGACGTGGATGGTGAGAACAACAAACTGGTGGCGCTCGACCCTGAAGTGAAACCGAATACCGCTGGTGGCCCGCGCACCAGTACCATGCAGATCAACCAGCATGATATTAATACCGAACAAGAAGCGGCACAGAAGTTTGACCCAGGCACTATTCGCTTGCTGAGTAATACCAGCAAAGAGAACAAAATGGGTAACCCGGTTTCTTATCAAATTATCCCTTATGCAGGTGGCACCCATCCGGTAGCGACCGGTGCGAAATTTGCACCAGACGAATGGATTTATCACCGCCTGAGCTTTATGGATAAGCAACTGTGGGTGACGCGTTACAACCCGGAAGAACGTTATCCGGAAGGGAAATATCCAAACCGTTCGGCGCACGACACGGGTCTGGGCGAGTACAGCAAAGACAATCAATCACTGGATAACCAGGATGATGTGGTGTGGATGACCACCGGCACCACACACGTGGCTCGCGCTGAAGAGTGGCCAATCATGCCAACGGAATGGGTGCACACGCTGCTGAAACCGTGGAACTTCTTCGATGAAACGCCAACGCTGAATCTGGCGGGGAAAAAAGAGCAGAAGTAACCTGGGCTGGGATGTCGTTGTTTTGTCGGATGACGCTGGCGCTTATCCGACCTACGAAAACGTCGACATCCCTCACCGTACGCGCCACGCTTATCCTACCTACAGAACCTGCGAAAGCGTTGGGTTTTGTAGGGTGGATAAGCGCCAGCGTCATCCACCGATAATGTAAATATATCAATACACTTCGCGTAACCCCTGTTTGACGCCATAGCCATAATCCCTTAATCTGCGCGGCACAATGTCGTTATAACAAGCGTAAATTCAGAGGGAAGCGTGAAGAATCGCACTCTTGGCAGTATCTTTATCGTCGCTGGCACCACAATTGGCGCAGGAATGTTGGCAATGCCACTGGCTTCGGCGGGTGTTGGGTTCGGGGTGACGTTTGTGTTGCTGGTCAGTCTGTGGGGGTTGATGTGCTACACAGCCTTGTTGCTGGTTGAAGTTTATCAGCACGTTTCCGCTGATACCGGGCTGGGTACGCTGGCGCGCCGCTATCTTGGCAAACCAGGGCAATGGTTGACGGGGTTTAGCATGTTATTCCTGATGTACGCGTTAACCGCCGCGTATATCAGTGGCGCGGGCGAACTGCTGGCCGCAAGCCTGAGCCAATGGTTTTCTACCACTATTTCGGTCACCAGCGGCGTGTTGCTGTTCACTCTTGTTGCCGGAGGCGTGGTCTGCATCGGCACCCATATGGTGGATATGTTTAACCGCGTGTTGTTCAGCGCCAAGATCGTCATGTTGGTGGTGATGCTGACGCTGATGATGCCACATATCCATCACACCAATCTGCTGACTCTGCCGCTGGAAAAAGGCCTCGCACTTTCGGCGATCCCGGTGATTTTCACTTCGTTCGGTTTTCATGGCAGCGTACCCAGTATTGTCAGTTATCTGGACGGCAATCTGCGCAAGTTACGCTGGGTGTTTATCATTGGCAGCGCCATTCCGTTAGTGGCTTATATTTTCTGGCAAGTGGCGACACTAGGCGCGATTGATTCAGGCGTGTTCAGCGGATTACTGGCTAATCATTCCGGTCTGAATGGCTTGTTGCAGGCGGTTCGTGAAGTGGTGGCATCAACACATGTTGAGCTGGCGGTTCATCTGTTTGCCGATCTCGCGCTGGCAACCTCGTTCCTCGGCGTGTCGTTAGGGTTATTCGATTACCTTGGCGATTTGTTCAACCGTAATCGTAAAGCGTCAGGCCGTATGCAAACAGGGCTAATGACCTTCGTGCCACCGCTGATCTTTGCCCTGTTCTATCCGCAAGGTTTCGTGATGGCGCTGGGTTACGCCGGTGTGGCGCTGGCGATTCTGGCGTTGATCATCCCTTCACTTTTAGTGTGGAAAAGCCGCCAGATGCAGAAAGAAGCGGGCTACCGCGTTGCAGGCGGCAAGCCGTTGCTGATTGTGGTGTTTGCTTGCGGTATCGCCGTGATTGTTATCCAGGCATTGATTGCCACAGGCGCATTGCCTGAGGTCGGTTAATCCACCAGCCCGGTATTCACACGTTTGCCTATCTCTTTAAGCTGCGAGTATTTCTCCAGCAGAGATGGGCCGTCATCAAGGCTCATGGCAAACATCCACATGTACGTCATGACCGAGTAAATATGCCCGGCGTTCCCGACCCCTTTCACGGTCATCAACATGATGGTCATAGCGAACAGGAACGCTGCGGCAATACCAATTGCCAGATAACCGTAAGCTTCACGGTCAGACAACCGAATACGCACCTGTGCCAAAAAGTTGTAGTGCTTGTTGAGCGTGTTTTCACTGGCATATCCAACAAACCCCACCTCTTTTTCCAGCCTGTCGTTCAGTTTCTCGTACAGCATTTCGTTCTTGCGCGTATAGCTCGGCAGGAACAGCGCAAAGAAAACCAGCACCACCATGCAAGCCACACCAGCCCAGAACTCGATGGTTAACAGCATGACAACTGCGCCGATTATCGACGCCAGTGAAGTAATCAGCAGCGGCAGATGCGTTTCGAAGAAATTGACAAATTCGCGTGACAACGTCACACGTGCTGCAATCGTTGAGTGGCTATGATCATCTTTACGTTGTGCGAGGATCACCGGCACCGCGAGGCCAGCGTAGATTCTGGCGAAAGTGCGGGTGTCCATGCTGCGGCGCGCAGCACCTATCGCCCACATAATAAAAACCACCAGCGCATACAACAACGCATGCAGGGATTGCCCTTTGATGATGGCATTAATGGCAAAGCCCGCCATTAACGGATATAGCAAGTAAACGACGTTCTCGGCGACCACCAGCAGCAGAGTAACAATGAGCTTTTTACTGTGGAGTTTTGCGAGTTTTTTTAAGGTATTCAATGCACCGCGCGATGGTTTAAGCTGAGCGGTTTGCTGACAAGTAGACATGACTTTATATTCTTAGATTGTTATTCTTGAGCGGTTGCTCAAGAATGAAAAGATTCTATTTGAGCACTTGCTCAAAGTCAACGAAGGTACCGTGATGAAAGAAAAAACGTCTGTTCTAAAAGAAAATATTCTTGATGCCGCGATCGGGCTGTTCACGGATAAAGGGGTAGAAAAAGTGACGACCCGCGAGCTAACCGAACAAGTCGGTATCGCCCGTAGCCATATTTATCACTATTTCCCCGACTGGCAGACGTTGTGTATCGCAGCGTTTGAACGCTTTATGTATGCGGAGCTGGAAGCTTTTAGCCAAAAGACGCGCGCCCAGTCACCTGCGCAAGGTTTGAATGTTTTCATCGAAGATTATCTACCTGACCGCGCCGATGCCGTTTGGGAGTTGTACGGCTCGTTGTGGCGGCTGGCGGTGCATAACAAGGTGTACGCCGATCTTGCCCTGACGCTGACCGAAAAGTGGGATGCGTTGCTGGCGAGCATTATTGAAAGCGGCATTGAGAGTGGCGTGTTTCGCCAAACCGATGTCGGGCGGGTGACTCGCCAGCTTAGCGCGTTGCTAAACGGCTATTCGGATCAACTGATTATCGACAATGCGCCGCTTGCCCGCCAACAGGCGCTGGACGATATTCATGGGTTTATAAGCCAGGTCCTTTTGGCTTAACCGGAAATCGCTACGGATAGGTAATCCCTTGCGGATTCACCTCAGACGTCGCCACTTCTTCGCCCTTTTCTCCCCATCGCGCCAACACTTGCTGGTATTCACCACGTTTCGCTGCACCATCCAGTGCAGCTTGCAGTGCATAAACCAGCCCATTACCTTTTTTGGTGGTGGTGGCAACATAGGCTTTCTTCGGCCCTAATCCAACAACCCGCGTGGTGCCAGTGAGTGCCGCTTTATAGGCCGCCACACTTTGCGGGCCGAAAGTGGCGTCCGCCCGCCCAGCCTGAATATACAAATTGCCGGAAGCGTCATCGGTCAGATAAATCGGTTGGGCTGCCTTGCGCCCTTCGCGCTCATTGATTTCATTCCAGCCCAGGAGAATTTTTTCCTGATTGGTCCCCGAACCTAAAATGATGCGTAAACCGGCAACATCTGCTGGGCCAGTGATTTTTTGAATTGGGCTGTCTGATTTGACCGCAAACGCCAGCGAATCGACCCGATAAGTCGCGAAATCGAACTTCGTTTTACGCTGCTCGGTCACCGCAATATTCACCAGTGCGACGTCATAGCGACCCGACGTAATCCCCAGTGGCCAGTCTTCCCACGCGGTCGGCACTAGTTTGAGCTTCAGCCCTAGGCTATCGGCCAGCAAACGGGCAATATCCGGATCGCTGCCGATCCTCGTGCGGTTATCACTTGCCAGCAACGCCAACGGCGGAGAGTTGAGCGCGGATATCGCCACCGTCAGGGTTCCCGGTTCCACAAACTTATAGCCCTGCGGAATTTTGCTGATAGCCAGCGGGTCTTTAGCGGTATGAATCGGTTGTTCATTGGCCTTAAGATCAAGACTCCCTTGGGCATACAGCGTGGTACTGATCATCAATAGCGCCAGTGGGACAAATTTCATGCCTGCTCCTTATAGAACCTTAGATAAAAACTGACGCGTTCGTGAATGTTGCGGATGGTTGAGCACCTCGTCGCTGCTGCCTTGCTCAACGATTTTGCCGTCGACCATAAACACCACGTTATCTGCCACTTCGCGGGCAAAGCCGATTTCATGAGTCACCACCACCAGCGTGGTGCCCGAACGGGCTAATTTCTTAATCACATCCAGCACTTCCCCCACCAGTTCCGGGTCGAGTGCCGAAGTCGGTTCATCGAACAACATTACCCGTGGACGCAAAGCCAGCGCGCGCGCAATGGCGATACGTTGCTGCTGGCCGCCGGAAAGATGGCGCGACCAGGCATCGGCTTTATTGCGCAGCCCCACCACATCCAGCAATTGATAAGCCTGCTCAATGGCTTGTTTGCGGTTGAGCTGCTTATGGGCAATTGGCGCTTCAATCAGGTTTTCCAGCACCGTGAGATGCGGGAACAAATTGAAATTCTGGAACACATAGCCGACGTTCACGCGCTGGCGCAGGATCTCCTTTTCCTTCAGCTCATACAGTTTGTCGCCCGCCAGGCGATAGCCAATGTAATCGCCATCAATCTGGATAAACCCCTCGTCGACACGTTCCAGATGGTTTATCGCCCGTAGCAAAGTGGATTTACCGGAACCCGACGGCCCAAGGATCACCGTTACCGAGCCAGGTTCCAGCTCAAGCGAAATGTTATCCAGCGCTTTATGGCGGCCAAAATATTTGCTGACGCCCGTAATCGAGATATGACCAGTGGGATTATTGGACAGGTGCATGAGCCGTCTCCTGAGTTTGCAGCGCTGGCTGGCGTGATACATTCCGCGCCGGACTTTGTTGATTAATCGCTGAGCGTCTTTCACTGCGTGCCAGCCAGCGTTCAACCAGATGCTGAATCAGCGACAGGACACTGGTGATCACCAGATACCAGACCGCGCCCACCATCAATAACGGGATCACTTCCTGGGTGCGGTTGTAGATCATCTGAATGGTGTAGAACAGCTCCGGCATTGCCAGCACGTAAACCATCGACGTCCCTTTCGCGAGGCTGATAATTTCATTGAAGCCGGACGGTAAAATGGTGCGCAAAGCCTGTGGCAAAATAATGCGCGCCGTGCGCCGCCAGGCCGGTAAACCTAAGGCCGCCGCCGCTTCATACTGCCCATGATCGACACCCAAAAAACCACCGCGAATAATCTCTGCGGTATACGCGCTTTGTACCAGTGTCAGCCCGACCACGGCGGTAGAAAACTGCCCCAACACGTTAATCGTCTGGTAACTTCCCCAGCTTATTTGGGTGAACGGAATGCCAATCGACAACGTGTCGTACAGATAGGAAAAGTTATAGAGAATAATCAGCACCACAATCAGCGGTAACGAGCGGAACAGCCAGATATAGCTCCACGCCAGGCTGTTGAGCAGCCATGAAGAGGAAAGCCGCGCCAGCGCCAGTAACCCGCCAAATATCACACTCAGTACCGTGCCAATCAGAGTCAGCAATAATGTTTGCACCAGCCCCTCAAGGATAACCGGGTCGAAGAACCAGCGGGCAAATACGCTCCACTCCCAGCGCGGGTTAAACGCCACCGACTGAACCACAATCGCCAGCACAAACAACGCGACAAAAGCCCCCAGAGTGCGCAGCGGATAACGCGCCGGAACCACTTTAATTGTTGATGGTGTCGTCATCATGATTCCTCAGGCCGTTTTGCGCTGTGTGACAGCAAGCGTTTTGGTAAACCGCAAGCGCCCATCGAATGGTGCAACGCTGTATTCTTCCGGGTTGCGATGAATATCAAACTGCGGCTGATAACCCAGACTCAGATAGAGTTTTACCGCTTCCGGCTGGCGAAAACCGGTGGTCAGGAAGATATGGCTATAACCGGCAAGCTGCGCGCGGCTTTCCAGCTCACGCATCACTCGTTGAGCCACGCCCTGTTTGCGCAAAGACGAGTGCGTCCAGATGCGTTTGATCTCAGCGGTATATTCATCGAAGGGCTTATACGCTCCGGTTGCAATAATCTCCCCGTCACGCTCCAGCACGATGAATAACCCTTGTGGCGGCAGGTACCATTCGGTTAGTTCTACTTCGGCATCACGGGAAAAGTAGTCCCCGTAACGCGCTTCATACTCACCAAACAGCCCGCTGATAATCGGCTGAAGCTCTGCCGCTTCTGGTGAAACATCCCGGAATTGTTCGCGCATTTGCAGCTCCTTAATCGCCAAGACCGGCAGGGTTAATTTCGGACGCCGGAATTTGCTCGACGCCTTCCCCCCAACGGTTCAGCACTTTGTTGTAATCGCCGTTTTTGATAACGCCATTAAGCGCGGTTTGCACCGGGTCGACCAGGCCACTGCCTTTCTTCAATGTGACGGCGATATGCGCCGCTTTCGGCCAGCCACCATCGACTACACCGACCAGCTGAGTTTTCTGCGTCAGGGCAGCTTTCCATGCGCCGGTCACATTCGGGCCAAAAAACGCATCAGCGCGGCCAGACTGCAATGCCAGGGTTTGTGCGGCATCGTCTTTGGTGTAAACCGGCGTGAAAGGCTTAAGCCCTTTCTTCAGGTTTTCCTCGTTCCAGGACAGCAAGATAGATTCCTGGTTGGTTCCTGAGCCGACAATAATGCGCAATCCGGCGATGTCTTCGGCCTTCTCAATCTTCTTAATTGGGCTATCAGATTTCACATAGAAGCCGAGGGAATCTTTGCGGTAAGTGGCAAAGTCGAATTTCTGTTTGCGGTCTTTAGTGACGGTGATATTGCTGATTGCCGCATCGTATTTGCCCGATGTCACGCCCAGCGGCCAGTCTTCCCATGAGGTTGGCACCACATTCAGCTCAAGCCCCAGGCTGTCCGCCACCAGGCGAGCGATGTCCACTTCGCTGCCGAGCAGCGTTTTGTTATCTTCCGCAAACACCGTTAACGGCGGCGAATTGAGTGCCGCGACTGCAACGGTAAATTTACCGGGAACCGCAAAGCGATAATCTTTGGGTAACTGGGCGACAGCCGCCGGATTAACGACAGTATTAATAGGTGTTTTATTAGCTTCCAGGCTGACGCCGGTGCCATTAATGGTGACTTCTTGCGCCAGGGTTTGTGCAGACGAAAGTGCCAGAGCGATAGCCAGAATGAGCGATGTTTTTTGCATAGTGTGTTCTCTTAGTTATTGTGATGTTTGTTGTTTTTGTCGGATGACGCTGCGCTTATCCGACCTGTGAATTGGTTTTGTAGGGTGGATAAGCGCAGCGTCATCCACCGTTTTCACCCATCGTCCAGGTTACGAAAACTGATTCACGGGTTCTGCCAACCCTAAATTTTCACGCAATGTGGTGCCGGGATATTCCGTGCGGAATAAACCTCGTGCCTGCAACACCGGAACCACTTCATCAACAAAACGCGGGAAGGTATCTGGAGTGCCGCCCTGAATAATAAAACCGTCGGCGGCGTGGCTTTCGAACCACTGCTGCAATCCGTCTGCCACTTGTTGGGCGGTGCCAGCAAAACGTGGGCGCGGCGATGCGGCTTCTAGCGCGACCTGGCGCAGCGTCAGATGGCGTTCGTGGGCATTGCGTTTGATTTCATCGGTGGTACTGCGGAAGCTGTTTTGGCCGAGATCGCCAATATCGGGGAATGGCTCATCGAGCGGATACTGGCTGAAATCATGATGTTCAAAATAGCGGCCCAGATAATTCAGTGCATCGGTGACTGACACCAGTGCCGCAGTGGCTTGATACTGGTTTTCTACGTCATCGGCATCTTTGCCAACAATCACGCTCACGCCCTGGAATATTTTTAAATCATCGTCATTACGGCCATGATTTTTAAGTTGGCTCTTAACATCACGATAAAAATACTGAGCTTCTTCGAGCGTATCGTGATGAGTAAAAATAGCATCAGCGTGGCGTGCGGCTAATTTCTTACCGTCATCCGAGGCACCCGCCTGGAATACAATCGGTCTGCCTTGTGGCGTGCGTGAAATATTAAGTGGCCCGGCGACTTTAAAGAAATCACCATGATGATTCAGCGTGTGTAATTTTTCTGGGTCAAAAAATTGCCCGCTGGCTTTATCACGAATAAACGCACCGTCTTCCCAGGAATCCCACAGACCTTTCACCACATCGAGATATTCATCAGCAATGCGATAACGCAGCGCATGTTCAGGATGTTGCTCACGCGAGAAGTTCTTTGCCGAACCTTCCAGTGGTGAAGTCACCACGTTCCAGCCCGCGCGCCCTTTGCTTAAATGGTCAAGGCTGGCGAACTGACGTGCCACCGTGAACGGTTCGCTATACGAGGTCGACAACGTGCCGACCAGCCCTAAGTGTGTGGTCACGCTGGCTAACGCCGACAACACCGTCAGCGGTTCAAAACGATTCAAAAAATGCGGGATAGATTTTTCATTTATATATAAACCGTCAGCAACAAATAAAAAGTCCAGCTTGCCCTGCTCGGCTTTTAACGCAGTCTCTTTGACGAAATCAAAATTAATACTGGCATCGGCAATCGCTGCCGGATGCCGCCATGCGGACATATTCCCCGAAGCACCATGTAAGATTGTTCCAAGGCGCAGTTGTCGATTATCAGACATATTCGATCCTCATTTTCAGGCTGCACGCATCCTGGGGAGTTGACCCCTGCGTATTAGAAGTAATTACTTTTCCAGTAGTGCTTGTTCCGCCAGCGTGGCGAAATAACGCGCCGCATCTTCAATTAATGCTTCATCCGGATTAAAGGCCGAATGATGTAAACCGTATTCGCTGGCGCTGCCAATACTGACGAACGCGCCGGGAATGGTTTGCAAATAAACCGCGAAGTCTTCGCCGCCCATATGCAGTTCAGAGGTTTGTGTGCGATAACCCACTCGTTGTGCGAGCTGCATCGCAAATGCCGCCCATTTATCATCGTTGATCAATGTTATTGGCCCGTTAAACCATTCCACCTCAATGTGCGCACCAAACGCACTGGCTAAACCGGCTGCAATCTCACTGATCCGTTTCTCGACCTGCTGCTGAATTTCGTTGCGATGAGTGCGCACGGTTCCTTCCAGCTCGACACTTTCCGGCAACACATTCCAGGTATTTCCCCCTTGTATGCGCGTGACACTGACGATGACAGAATCCAGCGTATCCACGTTACGGCTGGCGATAGTTTGCAATGCCAGTACCAGTTGGCTGGCAATCACAATGGCGTCTTTACCTTCATGTGGACGGGCGGCATGTGCGCCTTTGCCCCGCACCCGTAAAACAAAACGATCGACGTTGGCATAGAATGCGCCACCTCGGGTGGCGAAAGTGCCAACCGGTAAACCAGGCTCGTTGTGCATGCCAAAAATAGCGGACACGTTTTCCAGTGCTCCGGCCTTTATCAGTGCCTTCGCACCAGTAAAGTTTTCCTCCGCTGGCTGAAACAGCAAACGTACACGACCGGATAAATGCGCCTCGCGCTCTTTTAATAACAAGGCCGCACCCAGAATCACGCTGCTATGAACGTCATGCCCGCAGGCGTGCATCACGCCATCATTGTGTGAGCTAAACGCAACACCGCTGGTTTCCTGAATCGGCAGTGCGTCAATGTCAGCTCGCAGCGCAATGACCTTTTCCCCTTGCCCGACTTCCGCCACCACACCGGTGGCAAGCGGATAAGGCAACAAACGTAAACCTGCGGATTCCAGCCAGTGACGAATTCGCGTGGTGGTCGCCACTTCCTGGCCAGATAACTCCGGGTTCTGGTGTAGCTCGCGCCGCCAGTTGATAAGTTGCTCTGCGAATGTCATCGGCTTCCCCTTACCAGGCTTCATGTTCGGCGGTAAATTCAGATACCGACGCCGCCTGCTGCACGCCAGCCAACAAACGAAGCGACTGAAAACGTGCCGCAGGGTCACTCACTGGCGTATCAATAATGAATTCGTCGATGGCAAATTCCTGGCTCAGTGCCGCAAGCCCGGCTTGAACTGTCTCGGCGGTGCCTTGCAGCAACGAAGGTTCACGGCGTTCAATCCGTTTGATGGCACTCCCAGCCTGGCGAGCAAATGCGTAAGCCTGGGCTTCGCTGGCGACACTGACCCGCTGGCTGTTTTCCAGCTCAACGCTCCAGATTTCCACAAGGTTCGCCAGCTCAGCCGCTTTTTGTGCGTCCTGCGCAACAATCACCTGTACCGCCACCACCGTTTCACGCTGGCTTCTGCTGCGCCACGCACCGAGTACCTCACGCATCAGATTTTTATCGCCATTCAAGTGGGCGGCATAAACGAAGTTCCAGTCGAGATTTGCGGCGAGCTTCGCACTTTCGAGGCTGGCACCCAGCAGAAAACGCGCGGCACTGTGCGTCGGAAGCGGCGTGGCGCGTAAAGTTTCTACATCTTCATCTTCGTGGAATGCGGGCAAGGAAAGCCAGTTATCCAGTTCTGTGAGTTTGTCGGCAAACGAGGCGTTATCTTGCCCGCCACGCTGTAACGCCTGGGTAGATAACGGTAAGCCGCCAGGCGCTTTGCCCACGCCAATATCAATGCGGCCCGGTGAGAGATTTGCCAGCAGATTGAAGTTTTCTGCCACTTTATAAGGGCTGTAATGTTGCAGCATCACCCCACCGGAACCGACACGAATGCGGCGGGTTTGCCCGACAATCCAGGCAATCAGCAACTCTGGTGATGGGCTTGCCAGCCGCGAAGTGTTGTGGTGCTCGGCAATCCAGAAGCGGTGATAACCCCAGGCTTCCGCCTGTTGTGCCAGATGCAGCGTGTGTTTCAGGGCGTCGGCAGGCGTTTCGTCCTGAGCGACCGGGCTTTTATCCAACAGGCTGATTCGATATGACATGCAGCAAACTCGCGTTGATTAACATGCCTTCATTAATAAGGTTTCCACTCAATCGAGTGAAACAATTAATTTACATTTCGTTAGCAATAAACTGGATAAGCCAGGGTGCAACACTGCCATATAGCTTATATATGGACTGGAATCATTAAATAATCCTATAAATATACTATTTATGAACCCTGAAATTGACAAAAGACCGTAAATGAACCATCTTTGGTTAATAATTAAAGTAAGGGTCATTTATGATACATTCCGATATCATAAGACCATTAACAACCCTTTTTAATACAAAAATTCACATTTAAGGTCACGCATGAACTACGACAATGCCACGCTCGCAGACAAACTGCATGCCATGAGCGAATTATTGAATGACGTTAAAAAAGCCGTGACGCTGCGTGTGCAAGAATCGGAACTCATTATTGACGAACAAGTGATCACGTACTGCGCGCAACTGGGGCAAAAACTGAACCAGCGCCGCAAAGAGCTGGATATCGACCTTGCCACCCTTGAGCTACAAACCGGCGTGTCCGCCTCAACGCTCAAACGGCTGTTTAAAGATCCGGAACAGGTCAAATTTGGCACGGTGTTACGCGTCGCTGAAGCACTGGGTGTGAAGTTATGCGCCGCCGTGTAGAGGTGTGGTTATATGGCGAACCGGTCGGCGAACTGCGCCAGCATGATGACGGCTTCGAATTTAGTTATCGCGCTGACTACATCGGCCCGCCGCTGTCGCTAAGTTTGCCGGTGCGTGTCGGCCACTTTCGCAGCCAGACACTGCCGCCCTTTTTTGCCTCGCTGGCACCAGAAGGCTGGCTGAAAAAGCGCTACAGCCAACTACAACAACGCGACGAGCACGACCTACTCGGAATGCTTATCGATAACGGCAAAAACCTGATTGGCGCGGTACAACTGGTCAGCATGCAGGAGGATTAACCATGCGTTGCCACATTCTTTTAACTCCATTGCTCCAGGCCAAAGAGCAAGAGTCGGGCTATTCATCCAAAGGCCTGAAACAGCTGACGGGTTCGGGCAAGGTGAACCCGCAACTGAGTTTTACCCGTGATGACTTTATTCATGAATTGCCGAAAGCGCAGCGTGGCATGAGTATTTCCGGCTACCAGCCGAAACTGCAAATGGTGGTGCGCGCCGGCGAATTTGCGGTGGTTGAACATCAGGGCGAATACATCCTCAAGCCTTCTCCGGCGGAATTCCCCCATCTGGCAGAAAACGAACACGCCACCATGACGTTAATGGCGCGACTGGGGTTTGATGTGCCGCCACACGGGCTGGTGAGCTTTGCCGCTGTTGATAACGAAGCGGAGCGCGAGTTGGCATTTGTTATCCGTCGTTTCGACCGGGATATTCAAACCGGAGCGGCCATTCATCAGGAACAGCTTGATGCCGCGATGAACGTCGGCGAAAAGTACGGGAAGACGGGCAGTGACGGAAAGCAGTATGTCAGTTATCAGCAACTGGCTGAGTTCCTGACACAACATGTGAATAGCAACATCGCCTTTAAAATCGATTTGTTCCGGCGCATTGCCTACGCGTATTTGTTGGGGAATAACGATATGCACTTGCGCAATTTCGGGCTGATTCATCCACGTATTGGCGAACCAACGCTGTCGCCAGTGTATGACTTTGTGTCGGTTGCGCCCTATCCCGCCATTTTTAGCTCCGGTTTTATGGCGCTGCCGCTATTAAGATGTGAAGAAGGCGACCGCGAATTAGCGCCAGGTTTTAAGACCGCTTACGGCGAATATCTTGGTATGGATTTTCAGGCGTTGGGTTTGAGTATGGGGATGACGGAGAAACTTATTGTTAAATTGCTCAACGATATACGCAAAGAAAGCCGCATCGTAGATGCCGTTTATCGAGATTCGTTTATGCCCGCAAAAGACGTGGAAGCGACGTTGCGTTGTTACCACCAGCGCCTGGATCGTTTAATGCGCTTAGATGAAGCGGAGTTGTAATGGTGGTGGATAAGCGCAAGCGCCATCCACCACATTCATTTCACCGAAATCAGAAGGTTTCCCAATTTTCGTTAGACTCGCTGACTGCCGCTTTGCGCGGTGTCATTGGCGTAATCGTTACTTTGGGTTCAGTGCTTCGAACTGCGGCTTTGGCATCCTGGTTAATACGAAACACCGCCACGGCCTGAGTCAGACGGCTGGCTTGCTCTTCAAGTGCTGAAGCGGCGGCAGCAGACTCTTCAACCAATGCGGCGTTTTGCTGCGTAACACGGTCCATTTCAGAAACCGCCAACCCAACCTGGTCGATACCACGGCTTTGCTCGTCAGATGCCGAGGCAATTTCGCCCATGATATCGGTCACGCGGGTCACCGCATTGACAATTTCACCCATGGTTTCGCCAGCACTTTCCACCAATGTAGAACCGGTATCCACTTTGCTGACGGAATCTTCGATCAGGCCTTTGATCTCTTTGGCCGCCTGTGCACTGCGTTGTGCCAGATTGCGTACTTCACCGGCAACCACTGCGAAACCACGCCCTTGTTCACCCGCACGTGCAGCTTCAACGGCGGCGTTAAGTGCCAGAATGTTGGTCTGGAAGGCAATGCCGTCAATCACGCTGGTAATGTCGGCAATTTTCTTCGAACTGCTGGCGATGTCGTTCATGGTGCGCACCACGTTATCCACCACTTTTCCGCCCTTCTGTGCGGTTTCAGAGGCACTCAATGCCAGTTGGCTTGCCTGACGGGCATTTTCCGCATTCTGTTTAACGGTGGCAGTTAACTCTTCCATGCTGGCAGCGGTTTCTTCAAGCGAGGCTGCTTGCTGCTCGGTGCGTGAAGAGAGATCGTTATTGCCGATGGAGATTTCGCTGGCGCCGCTATAAATCGCGTTCGCGCCGTTACGCACATCACTCACCGTACTCATCAACTCTGACTGCATATGACGCAGACTGGACGCCAGTTGCCCCATTTCGTTGGTGCCTTCCACATCAATAGAACGCACAAGGTCACCGCTTGCGATGTGACGAATGCTTTCAATCAGGCGATGCAGCGGTTCAATCAGGGTTTTCTTGATGCCCAGCCAGACGGTAACAATCGCCGCAGCAACCAGTGCCAGAATCACGATCAGGATCCAAATGGCCTGCGAGTAAGACTGATTATTGTCGTCCACCGCTTGTTGGTACAGATGGTCGTTTTGTTGCAGATAATTGATGTACTCTTTTTCAAAACCGTCCTGATATTTCTGCGTAGGCTGGTCGAAGAATTCGTTAATTTTCCCCGCACCCAGTAACTGGATTAGCTCCGCCAGCGCACCATGGTAAATCGCATAGTTACGCTTGATTTCATTGGTAGACTCTTCGCTCTGGCGTGGGTCGCGTGGCAAGGCTTCATATTCAGCCCACTCTTTTTCCGCCTGCTTTAACGACTGGCTGGCGATCAGCATCAGCTCATTAACCGTCGCGCCGCTGCCGATATTGTTGGTATCCATCATATGACGGATGCCCGCACGGTTTAGCGTGTTACGGGTTTGCAGCAGGGCAACCCAACTGCCATTAAGGGTAGATTGCTGCTGGCGAATGGTTTGCAGCACGGTGAAGTTTTCTTTGTCGTTTTTCAGCGCGTTGAAGAACAACCCGCCGGAGGTCATTTGTAAAAGGCCAAATAACCCCAGCACAAACAGAAGACTGGTTACTACTTTTATGCGATTTAACATGCTTTTGCGTTCTCATGACAACAGAAGCATATAGTTTCGGCAGAACTCGTCGAAACTTTATGCTTCATTGCACAGAAATAGCAAAATTAACTCCGCTCAATATCCTTAGCGGCCTGATCTAAAGTATCGATGATTTTATACAGCGTCTCTTTTGGCAAATCGCTTTGCCCAAGTTTGGTATTAAGTGCCATTTTAAAGTTATGAATAGCACGCTGAATTTCAGGTAGACGGCGGTTATCGCCTAATACCCCTAACGATTCGAGCTTAGCGATGATATGGCCAAGGTGGTCTTGTTGTAGTACGAGTTCAGCATGGCCTTCGGTAGTAAGCGTCCACGCCTTTTTACTGCTGTCGCTTTGCACGGCAGTAATCAAGCCCATCTCCTCAAGCAAAGAGAGGTTAGGGTAAATAATCCCCGGGCTTGGGACATATTCGCCTTTGGCGATGGCCTCGATGGATTTGATCAACTCATAACCGTGCGCATTGTTGCTTGAAAGGAAATGCAGGATCAGCAAACGAATGTCGTTGGCATCAAACATGCGTTCACGGCGCATGCGCCCTTTACCTTCCATACCGCCATGTTCGTGATGATTATGGCCGCCGTGCAAACCGTGTCTTTCGTGACGTTCATGTTTGGCGCAAAGACGATGGTGTAGATGATGGATTCTCATGTTCGTTTCCTTATTTATGATGCCAGTAAGCCACAGCGCGCACGTAATCGGCGTCCAGAGCGTGGGTTTCCAGCAGTTCATCATTGAGTTTTTTGACGTCGCGACCTTCTCCGGTAATCCAGACAAAATAGTCGCTCTCCGGGAATTCAAGAGTGCTTAAGTGCTTAGCGATAGATTCGCTATCAAGCCAGTGAATATCCGCCTGTTTGAACTCACTCAGATACTCGCGGCTTTGTGCGTGTTGGCTGTTTACCAGCACAGTGGGGACAATATGTCCGGGCAGAGAGAGCAGACGGCGGCGAATGGCAGGTAAACCGCTTTCATCACAGACATAGAGTTGGCATGAATAGTCGCAAGGAACGACCAGCGATCCACGTGGCCCGCCTATCAGTAACGTATCGCCAGCCGTGGCAATTTCCGCCCACTGACTGGCAACGCCGCCGTCATGAATATAGAAGTCCAGCGTCAGTTCGTTACGCGCGGCGTCAAATTCCAGCGGGGTGTAATCACGCGAAATGGGACGCGGACCCTCCCCCCAGACAATGCCGTCGTCAGTGACTGACGGGCGAGCAAACTCACCACTTTCTGGCGGGAAAAACACTTTCACATGGTCATCAAACCCCCGCGAGGTGAAACCTGCTAATTCTGGGCTGCTAAAAACAATGCGATAAAAACAACCCGCAACGGTTTCTTTGCTTTTTACGGTTAACTGACGAAATTTAAGCTCGTTTTTGACGCGTTGTGGAAGATTAGGTTTGGTTTGTAAGGTCATCTGTTTCTCATTTTTGAATACATAAGATATATCATAGATATGTTTTAGCACACAGAAATAAGATTGTCGTTAACAATTTTTGCCGTTAAGCAAGGCGTAACATGCCGAAAATTTAATCTAAATTGTTAACGCGCCTCGTGGATCTCAAATTGACAAACCCTTACCAAGCGGTGCTTCCAATTCAGGCCGAGCGGTGCCTACACTGCAAATGGCAGCAATTGCCAGGGCTTATCCATTCATCACCTACCTACTCGACTCCGGAGGTTTGCAATGTTTCCTGAGTACCGTGAATTGATTACCGAATTAAAATCCGCCAACCCGCGTTTCCTCAGCTTGTTTGACAAGCACAATCAGCTTGATGATGAAATTTTACGCAAGGAGGGGCCGCAAGGGACGGGATACAACGAAAAAGTCATGCAGATGAAAAAAGAGAAGTTGCGGCTAAAAGATGAGTTGTATCAGATGTTGAAGAAAGCCAGTCAGTAGGTGAAATTTCAGGAAGGGGAAACTCCCCTTCCTTTGTTTTTTAAGCCGCAGTAACCAACCTAAAAACAATCGCATAAAGCTCATTCAGACCTGGATAAATATCCGCAATCACCTCTTTAAGCTGAGGCAGCGTCATATTTTCCTGACGCGCATGCTCGTCAGTCAGTTGCCCGAGCAACACCGGCATCACACTGATCACTTCGATGGTGCAAAAATAGACATCGTCTTCATAACGCCCGACACGTAATTGCTGGCCTGCCGTAAAGTGCGACTCAGAGACATCACGCAGCGTGATTGTTTTACGGCCGGCAACAATATCACCCTCAAAGCGCTGGAAAAAAGTTATGTCATTCATCACGTACCGTTCCTGTTCTTTAACTAGTTGAAGTATAGAGAGTTTAAAACAGAGAAAACAACAACGCGACAGGGAAACTCATTGGCCAGGTTGCCCCTACCAGCACAGAACATAACAGTTTGATGCTCTTTTTATCCCGAGATAAAAACCATGTAATAATCGCGGTTATTAACGACATAACCACATAAAAAACCAACATCTTCTGATAAACCGACATTTTTATAAGCTGATTGCAGTGAAATTACACTATAAAATATGCTCTTTTTTGTGGCGTATATCAAGTTTTAACAATCACGCCCCCTCCTCAGCCACCTCATTGATTGATTGCACTATATTTAAGCTACTCACCAGACAAAGGGTCTGGGGTAAAGCGGAGATTTTTTATGGGTCACTACGTTTTAAAGAAATCAGCGAAGGCGACTGCCGAACCATTTTATTTCGTGTTAAAGGCCTCTAACGGGCAAATTATCGCCCAAAGCGAAATGTATGCCTCGAAAGCGGCTGCACAGAAGGGGATTGAATCGGTTCAGAAAAATGGTGCATCGACTGATATTCGCGATGAAACGGAATAATTAACAATATATAAAGGTGATGACGCCGGCACTAAGTAGTGAAAACCTCTGTCTTAAAGAAAAGTGCAAGCGTCATCAACTTATTAAATGGAAATAACTAATCATTAAGGGGTGATTTTATCTGAATCATAATCTCAGTGCCGGATAGCGACTATCTTTAGATTAGATTTATCGCTCTATGATTCGAGGCCATTATGTTTCTAAACTACTTTGCGCTTGGTGTGCTTATTTTTGTGTTTCTCATTATCTTTTACGGGATCATTATTCTTCACGACATTCCTTATCTTATTGCTAAATCACGTAATCACCCACATGCCGATGCGATTCATGTCGCTGGTTGGGTGAGTTTGTTTACCCTGCATGTTATATGGCCGTTCTTATGGATTTGGGCCACTCTTTATCGCCCGGAACGCGGCTGGGGGATGCAGCAAGACCCAGAGATTACACTGGCTTCGTTACAGCAAAGGGTGACTGAGCTGGAGCAAAAGTTAGATAACAATAAAATAACTCCATCGGAGTAATATCATGGATTTACTCATTATCCTGACATATGTTGCTTTGGCATGGTCAATATTCAAGATATTTAAAATACCAGTAAATAAATGGACAGTGCCAACCGCTGCATTGGGAGGAGTGTTTTTAATTGGCGCGCTCATTTTATTAATGAACTACAACCACCCTTATACTTTCCTGGCGCAAAAAGCGGTTATTTCAATTCCGCTGACGCCACAAGTCACAGGGATAGTGAGTGAAGTGACCGATAAACAAAATACAATGATTAAAAAAGGGGAAGTGCTGTTTAAATTAGAACCCACCCGCTATCAGGCACGGGTAGACAGACTTCAGGCTGATTTAACCACTGCCATTCATAGTACGGAGTCACTCAAATCAGAACTTGATGCCGCCATTGCCAACACGGCCCGTGTCAGTGCAGAACGCGACAGATTGTACAAAGATTACCAGCGTTACCTTCAGGGCAGTAAAGCGAAGGTTAACCCGTTCTCTGAAAGTGATATTGATAATGCCCGACAAAATTATCTTGCACAGGACGCACTGGTAAAAGGCTCGGTTGCTGAGCAGTCACAAATCAAAAGCCAGTTAGATAGCATGGTCAACGGCGAACAATCCCAGATTGTTAGCCTGCGCGCCCAGCTTGCAGAAGCCAAATACAACCTTAACCAAACCGTGGTTCGTGCTCCGAGTGACGGTTACGTGACTCAAGTGTTAATCCGCCCAGGTACCTATGCAGCAGCCCTGCCGTTGCGCCCGGTGATGGTGTTTATACCGCAACAAAAACGCCTGATTGTCGCGCAATTCAGGCAAAATTCGCTGTTACGTTTAAAACCTGGTGATGAAGCCGAAGTGGTGTTTAATGCACTCCCAGGCCAGGTTTTCCCTGGAAAACTCACTTCAGTTTTGCCGGTCGTCCCTGGTGGTTCTTATCAGGCACAAGGTACGCTGCAATCATTGACGTTAACCCCAGGAAGTGACGGCGTGTTGGCGATAATTGAGCTTGCCCCTAATGCGGATGTTGATGCGTTACCTGATGGGATTTTTGGCCAGGTCGCCGTCTATTCCGACCATTTCACCCATGTGTCGGTGATGCGTAAGGTGCTACTGCGTATGACTAGCTGGATGCACTACCTGTATCTGGATCACTAAACTAACAAAGACAAAAAAGCTCGCCGAGGCGAGCTTTTTTTATGCACAAACCAGTTAATCAAATACACCATTAATAACAGAAGTCACAATCGCGGTACTGAGTGCGACTAACACGAGGTCCTGACCAACCGCCTGCCATTCATAACCAGGATAATAAGGCAGTTGATTCAGCATCGTTCCCGGGACCGATTTCTTCGCGATACCCGGAGGTAACGGTTTACCGCGTGCCAGGTTTTTTGCAATACCTGGAGGCAACGGTTTATATCCGGTAAAACCATAGTTAACCGCTAAACGTCGCGCATCATTAAATGTGATGTCGGTATCGACGTGGTCTGGCTTGCCGTAGTTTTTACGGCTCCCTTGATTTTCTTTTGAATTACCGTTTCCTTTATCACTCTTATCCGCTTTAGCCGATTTATCGGATTTGTTACCGCTATTTCCCTTATTACCATTGCCATTACTGTTTCCCTGGCTGCCACCATTACCACCACCGTTTCCATTGCCAGGATTTGCTAATGCTGACACGGAAAAGATGGACAGTGTAAGAGCAACCGTCGCAGCAGTTAATAAAGAGCGAGGCTTACGCATATTCATTCCTGTTAGTGTGGATACTCCTACAAATTTATGTGTGTCTGAGCCAACTCGCAAGGTGAAAACTCCTGGAGTGTGGGGTCAAACATGAGTATCCATATTGTCCGGCCGAATGCCCCACCTCGCACTTTCAGTACTTGATATCGCGGGCGGTTTGTCGGCCTTCCCGTTTATTCTGACGGTGTTCTTGACGGCAATCAGCATTACCGAACACGCCATTGCGACAATCTTGTTTGGTTTGTCGAGAATTTTCGCGCGTGTCCTGGCGCACGCCTCGGGCATCCTGGCGTTGCTCTGATTGCTCAGTTGCCTGTGCGGGTATAGCGCCTGCCATGAACACGGCGGCCAGCAGCATTAATACATATTTCTTCATAGTAACCCCTCAAAAGAAAGCACATCAGTGTGGCACACCTAAATTATAGACTTCATGAGCACAACCGCTTATTGGCGTCTTAATGTTTAATCATAACATGGCGGACAACGGTGTAATCCTCCAGCCCAAACAGTGACATGTCTTTGCCGTAACCCGACAGTTTTTGCCCACCATGTGGCATTTCACTAACCAGCATGAAATGGGTATTCACCCAGGTACAACCGTACTGTAAGCGAGCGCTAAGGCGATGCGCGCGGCCCACATCTTTTGTCCAGACTGAAGAGGCCAGGCCGTAGCTGGAATCATTCGCCCAGCCCAAAACCTGCTCTTCTTCATCAAATGCGGTCACGCTCACCACCGGACCGAAAACTTCTTTCTGCACGATGTCATCTTCCTGCTTCGCCCCCGCAAGCAAGGTTGGCTGGAAGTAATATCCCGGCCCGTCCACTTTCGCCCCGCCCGTTACCACTTTGACATGTGCCAGAGCTTTGGCGGCATTCACCGCGTTGTTGACCCGCTCAAGATGTGCGGCAGAACTTAACGGCCCAAGTTCGGTAGATTCATCTTCCGGCGCGCCAACTTTCAGGCTGCTGACCGCTTCCCCCAGTTTCTCAACCAGTTTGTCGTAAATACCCTTCTGCGCGTAGATACGACAGGCTGCGGTACAGTCCTGGCCCGCGTTGTAATAGCCAAAAGTCCGCACGCCTTCCACTACCGCATCCAGATCGGCATCATCAAACACAATTACCGGCGCTTTGCCGCCCAGCTCCATATGAGTGCGCTTAATCGAAGGCGCAGTATGGCTGATGATATGTTCACCGGTAGCAATCGAACCGGTTAGCGACACCATGCGCACTTTCGGGTGACCGGTCAGCACATCGCCGACCGTTTGCCCGCGCCCAAACAGCACATTCAACACACCTGCCGGGAAAATATCTTTCGCCAGTTCCGCCAGCTTAAACGCAGTAAGCGGGGTGATTTCAGACGGTTTAATCACCACACAGTTACCAGCGGCAAGTGCCGGGCCGAGTTTCCAGGCTGCCATCATCAACGGGTAGTTCCACGGCGCGATAGACGCCACCACACCCACCGGATCACGGCGGATCATCGAAGTATGACCGCTCAGATATTCCCCCGCCGCTAGCCCGTTCAGGCAGCGGCTTGCGCCCGCAAAGAAGCGGAACACATCCACCACCGCGGGAATTTCATCATTCAACACGCAGTGATAAGGCTTGCCGCAGTTTTGCGATTCCAGGCGGGCAAACACATCGCCATTTTGCTCAATCACATCAGCCAGTTTCAGCAGATGTTCGGCGCGCTCTTTCGGCGTGGTTTGCCCCCAACTGGCGAAGGCGTTATCCGCCGCTGTCACTGCGTCATTAACCTGGTTCGCCGTGGCTTCGGCGATTTCCAACAGCACTTCACCGGTTGCCGGATTGTAGACCGGTAACTTTTCCCCGAGGCCGTCTACTAACTGGCCGTTAATTAATAGCTGGCTTTGCATAGTGATACCCTTCTCAACGTTATTTACCGCTGCCCGCGACGTCATCTCCGCCACGGCTCAGCCAGTACGCCCCTAGAATCGGAATGGTGGTCATCAGCATCACCATCAACGCCACCACATTAGTAACCGGAACTTCACGTGGGCGCCCAAGCTGGTTGAGCAGCCACAACGGCAAGGTGCGTTCGTGTCCGGCGGTAAAGGTGGTGACAATAATTTCATCAAATGACAGCGCGAACGCCAGCATGCCTCCGGCTAACAGTGCCGAGCCGAGATTCGGCAAAATCACATAGCGGAAGGTTTGCCAGCCGTCAGCCCCCAGATCCATCGAAGCTTCAATTAAACTATAAGAGGTGCGACGGAAACGGGCGATGACGTTGTTAAACACAATCACCACGCAAAACGTTGCGTGGCCCACCACAATAGTCAGGAAACCGGGTTCAAAATTCATCATTTTAAAGGCGGTTAACAACGCAATACCGGTGATAATTCCCGGCAAAGCAATCGGTAACAGCAGTAATAACGAGATGGCATTTTTGCCAAAGAATTCCCGCCGCCAGAGTGCCGCAGCGGCCAATGTCCCGAGAATCAAAGCAAGTAGTGTTGCCAGTGAAGCAATTTTAAGTGACAACGTCACCGAATCCAGAATATCGCCGCGCGATGCGGCAACGCTGAACCAGTGCAGCGTCAGCCCTTTGGGTGGAAAGCTGAATGCAGCTTCTTCGGTGTTAAAGGCATAAAGCGCGATAATCAGCAGGGGGAAATGCAGGAAAATCACCCCGCCCCAGGCGGCGATTTTCAGCAGTAACGGAGCGCGTTCAGAGTGCATCGAAAGCCCCCAGTCGTTTCACCAGTGAAAGATAAATGGCGATCAATACAATCGGCACCAGCGTAAAGGCCGCGGCCATCGGCATGTTGCCAATTGCCCCTTGCTGGGAATAGACCATGTTGCCGATGAAATACCCCGGCGGGCCCACCAGCTGCGGCACAATAAAATCACCGAGGGTGAGCGAAAAGGTAAACACTGAACCCGCCGCCACACCTGGAATCGCCAGCGGTAAAATCACATGGCGGAAGGTTTGAGCCGGGCGAGCCCCCAAATCTGCCGATGCCTGTAACAATGACGGCGGCAAGCGCTCAAGTGCGGCCTGAATCGGTAAAATCATGAACGGCAGCCAGATATAGAGAAACACCAGGAAGCGGCCAAAACCAGAAGTCGACAGCGTATTGCCGCCGATTGCCGGAATGGTCAGCATCAGGTTAAGCAACGGCTCCAGACCCATGTGTCCAAGAAACCACTGCGCCACACCATCGCGTGAAAGCAACAATGTCCAGGCATACGCTTTCACGATGTAGCTCGCCCACATCGGCAACATCACCGCGATATAGAAAAACGCTTTGAGTTTGCCGGTGGTGTAGCGCGCCATGAAATACGCCATCGGAAACGCCAACACCGCACTGGCGATCGTCACGGCGATCGCCATGGTTAGCGTGCGCAAAATAATGTCGTAATTCGCCGGGTTAAACAGTGCGGCAATGTTGGCGAACGTCAGGTCTGGCGTGACCGACATGGTGAAATCATCGAAGGTGTAAAATCCTTGCCACAACAGTGTCAGCAACGACCCCAGATAAATAACACCAAACCACAGCAATGGTGGCAGCAGTAACAAAGCCAGCCAGAATCCAGGACGTTGCCACAAAAACGTAGCAACGCGGCGCATCAGGCGGTTGTCAGGATGGGATGCGGGAAGACTCATATCCATTTCATCCTTCCCCCAGCAACGGAACCATCGCCGCCCGGGGCCAGACTGCGGTGACCTGCTGGCCGATTTGATAGCGTTCTTCGCTGATAATGCGTTGCGGGTTCGCCTCACTGACCAACAGTTTTTCGCCACCGGCAAGACGCAGTTCAAAACGCGTTGCCGCCCCTTGATAGTGGATTTCCTGAATCATGCCATTGACACGAATTTCGTTGCTGAGGCTCGGTTCATTACTCAGGACGATATGTTCAGGGCGCAGTGAAAATAACGCTTCTTCGCCACATACTTTCCCGGAAAGCGCCGGTTGCAACACGTTTGAAGTGCCCACAAAACTCGCCACAAACGCAGTGCGCGGTTTCATATACAACTGGCGTGGCGTATCAACTTGTTCGATACGGCCATTGTTAAACACCGCCACGCGGTCGGACATCGACAACGCTTCACTTTGGTCATGGGTGACAAAAATAAAAGTGATGCCCAATTCACGCTGCAGGTTTTTCAACTCGCCCTGCATCTGTTCACGCAGTTTGAGATCCAGCGCGCCCAGCGGTTCATCCAGCAACAAGACACGTGGGCGATTGACTAAGGCACGTGCCAGCGCCACACGTTGCCGCTGCCCACCGGAAAGTTGCGACGGTTTACGAGCGTGAACAAAACCCAGTGCCACGCGCTCGAGTGCTTCTTGCGCTTTGGCGAGGCGAGTTTTCTTATCCACGCCTTTGACCATCAAACCATAAGCAACATTTTCAAGCACCGTCATATGGGGGAATAAGGCGTAGTCCTGGAAGACGGTATTCACATCCCGTTGATAAGGCGGCACGTCTTGCGCCGGTTTGCCGAAAATGGCGATTTCGCCGGAGGTGACCTGTTCAAAGCCCGCAATCAGCCGTAAGCAGGTGGTCTTGCCCGAGCCAGATGGCCCGAGCATGGAGAAAAACTCCCCGTCTTCAATATCAATTGAGACGTTATCTACGGCTCGCACATCACCGTAAAGGCGCGAGACGTTTCGAAACTGCACAGCGTACGGCATAACTCCTCCAGGCTTAACGGCCACCCATGATGGCGATGTAATCCTGGGTCCAGCGACTGTACGGCACGAATTTACCGCCTTCGGCTACCGGGGTTTTCCAGAACACGATCTTATCGAAGTAGTTATAGCCGTTGGTTTCACAGCCTTTATCGCCGAGCAAGGTACTGGCTTTACAACCTTCAGCCACGGCAGGCAGTGAGCCAAACCAGGCCGCTACGTCACCCTGAACTTTCGCTTTTAGCGAGTGGTCCATCCATTTGTAGGCGCAGTTCATATGTTTCGCATCAGCATGCAGCATGGTGGTATCTGCCCAACCGGTGACGCCCTCTTTCGGGAATACGGTACCAATCGGCTGGCCTTCCCCTTTCAGGGCGTTGGCCTGATACGGCCAGGCGCTGGAGGCCACCACCCCTTCGTTTTTGAAGTCGCTCATTTGCACAGTGGTGTCATGCCAGTAGCGGTGAATCAGACCGTGTTGGTCACGCAGTACCTTCAGCACTGCCGCGTATTGTTCTTCGGTGAGTTGGTACGGGTCGGTAATGCCAAGTTGTGGCTGTGTGGCTTTAACAAACAACGCGGCATCGGCAATGTAAATCGGCCCATCATAAGCCTGCACTCGGCCCTGATTGGTTTTGCCGTCAGGCAAGTCTTGTTTGACGAACACCACGCTCCAGCTGTCAGGCGGTGTCGGGAAAGTTTTGGTGTTGTACATCAGCAGGTTTGGCCCCCACTGATACGGCGTGCCATACACTTTGCCGTCGACGTTAAACCACGAGCCTTTTACCAGGCGCGGATCAATATTTTTCCAGTTAGGGATAAGCGCAGTATTAATCGGCTGCACACGTTTACCCATAATCAGGCGCAATGAGGCGTCGCCCGATGCGGTCACCAGGTCGTAACCGCCCTTCGCCATCAAACTGACCATTTCGTCAGAGGTGGCCGCCGTTTTCACGTTCACCTTACAACCGGTCTCTTTTTCGAAATCCGTCACCCAATTGTAGGCTTTGTCGGTATCACCACGTTCGATGTAACCCGGCCACGCGATAATATCGAGCTGCCCTTCACCGGCACCAATTTTGTCTGGAAGCCCTGCCGCCTGTGCAGAAAGCACGGTCAAACAGAGGGTGGATAGAGTCCATATAGCCTGTTTTGTACGCATTGCTGCTACTCCTGTCGGAAAGATAAAGGCGGCACGACATGGGTTATTTGTGCCAAAAGTGCAAAAAAATCCCCGTACAAAAACAATAGTCTGCGCCAATATGGCAAGCATGGCGGTAACCGGATATTTCACCAGGATGTGATAGAGGGCGCAGTAAACAGCGCGACGGGCATCGCGGTACGAGTAAGATAACCAGATGATTTTTAAAGTGTAGACAAGGTGTAAACGAAGCGGTGACTCTGCGCTACTGCTTTCCACAACTATCGAAATTTCATATGGATGGAGGTAAAAGATGCAGGTTGCTCATATCGCCCTGTGGACCAACAATCTTGAGAGCGCCTGTGCCTTCTGGCGTCAACATTTCAACGCGCATATTGGTGAGGCTTATCACTCAAAGCGCCGTGAAGGGTTTATCTCCCATTTTGTGACGCTGGAAAATGGCCCCGCACTGGAACTGATGACGCTACCGGGGCTGGTGGATAAACCGCCGCGCGAAGATAACCGCACCGGCTGGGCGCATATCGCTATTAGCCTGGGTTCTGTGGAAGCGGTCGATAAACTCGTCGCCAGCCTTAAACCGCTCGATGCTCTGGTACATGAAGCTCGCTGGACTGGCGATGGTTTTTACGAGGCGGTGATAGCAGACCCGGATGGTAATCTGATTGAGATAACGTCCTGATAACCGACAGTGGTACAGATTGAAGAAGTAAAAAATCAGGGCCATTAACGGCCCTTTTTTCGCTCACCGATTTCCGGGGCGGCTATCGCCTTTTCAATTATTGAGATTTCATATGGATTACTATGTTTAATTTCATTAAATATGTAATTAATAATACCTCAATGAAGTTATCTTTTGAGCTACAAATACCATCAACAAATCAATAAATACTCTTATTTCACGGTAATTCATTGAAAAATATTCTTTACATACATTATCATGCAGCAATTAAATACACGTAAATATATGGAGCCATAACTATGTTCAGTAAAGATCATCGTATTGATATGCACATCAATAATGGTTTATTTAACGGGAAGATTATTTACATTCATTACACTTCTAAGGAAGGACTTGCTGCAATTAAAATGCAAAGAAAGATATCAGCCAACCCCAATCGGGCTCGCCGGGGAGACAATGCTAAAAAAGGGGTGTACCTGGCGTTGGCTAAAGATGCAATGAATAACACCTATGCACATAATTTACTGTTTTTAGGTGAAAAGAAGTACGAAGCAAGTGCTATGTATTGCATTGTTTTTGTCTTCAATACAACTTGTTATCTTCATTCCGCTCCAGTCAGCTCCGGCAGCCCTGCAACAGAAGTTATCTCATTGGATGATATATACTTTAATAAAATAAATATCCTGTATGACGGCCAAAATCCTTTTATTTAGACACTATCGTATTTGTGGATAATGCGCGGGAGGGAATGATTTTTCATCCTCCCAGCGAGGTTCGCAGATGTTTTACTGTTCAGTCCACATTTGCCATAAAAATGCTTCAACCCTCGCCAGGTAAAATACCACCATTCTGCGCGCTGGCGCGGCTAGTCTGGTGGAAGAGGTCACCTGATGCGAAACAACGGCTTAAAAGCATGCTTATTTATCATCATAATGAATCGAAGATGGATGACGGCATAACGCATCAACTTTAATATCCATATACGGGTACAACGGCAACTCTATCAACAGGTTATGTAACTCTTCGGCATCTTTAACATCAAAAATGCTGACATTGGAATATAAGCCAGCAACCCGCCAAATATGGCGCCACTTACCTTCATGCTGTAATCGTTGTGAATAGGCTTTCTCTTTGGCTTTAATTTCAGCAGCAGTTTCCACTGGCATATCAAGTGGAATATTTACCGTCATCTCTACTTTAAATAACATGATTATTTCCTTATACCTTGCGGCAATATTATGGCACTCATATTCTTCCCGTCAGTTTTCAAGATGTTTGCCGGTCAAGTCTCCCCGGCAAGCAAAACGGTGCGTTCTGATAATAGAAGTTCCCCCACCAAAGCGTCAACGGCGGTAATCGAATTTTCGTGCGAATATCGCCCGCGCGGCGGCTAAAGCATCTGGTTTTTGGTGATGCGGTACAGTACGTGGCGGCACAACGGCTGGCCTTGCTTGAGGGCTGGGTGGTCAAACTCTTCGCAACGATGCATGCCGATTTTTTCCATCACGCGTTGTGATGGCTGATTTTCCAGCGCGGTAAAAGCGACGATTTCGTCCATTGCGTATTGGTTGAAACCAATTTCCAGCGCTTTACGTGCCGCTTCCGGTGCGTAACCTTTACCCCAGAACGGTTTATCCAGCCGCCAGCCTATTTCAATCACCGGGGAAAACGGCAGTTCGTATCCAGGAATATTCAGGCCCACAAACCCGATAAACGCCCCGCTGCTTTTCTCTTCCACCGCCCATAATCCCCAACCTTTATCGGCGAGGATCTGTTCGACAGCATTCACCATATTGTCGCTTTCTTCACGGGTGCGCGTATTGGGGAAGTAACGCATTACTTCAGGACTGGCATTCATCGCGGCAAACGGCTCGCGGTCGCTTTGCTTCCATAGCCTTAAAATCAGGCGCTCGGTCTGGTATTCCATTGTTCACTCCTTAATTTGTTGGCGAATTAAATCAGCCAGGGTGATCACCGCGTGTTGTTCACGCTCACCTAACACCCACGAAGCATTAAGACGAAAATAATTATGCCATGCGCCGCCAGTGGTAAACATTTTGCCCGGTGCAATGCTGATTTTGTGGGTAATAGCTTGCTCACTCAACACGCTGGCATCCATATAATCGGGTAATTCTACCCACAGGAAATAGCCGCTTTCGCTATGGTGAATTTTCACCTCAACTGGGAAATACTGATGTAGCGCCTGCAAGGTTTGCTGTTTACGCTCAGCCAAAATGCGCCGCAGTTTGCGTAAATGGGTGTCGTAACGTTTGGTCGCCAGATAATCAACCAGCGCCAGTTGCATCGGCGAACTGGTGGAAAGTGTGCTCATTAATTGCAGTTGCTGAATACGCCGCGCATGTTTGCCTGCCGCCACCCAACCGATGCGAAACCCCGCGACCAGGCATTTCGAAAATGATGAACAGTGCAGCGTGATGCCTTGCTCGTCATACGCCCTGGCCGGTAACGGACGATCGCGTCCAGAATACAGCTCGCTGTAAACATCATCTTCGATAAGCGTGACATTATGCTGTTGTAACAATTCCACCAGTTGCAGCTTCTTATCAGGTGACAACGTCACGCCTAGCGGATTCTGACTATTGGTCATTAACCAACATGCTTTCACCGGATAGTCGTTAAGCGCCTGTTTCAGTGCGATGAGATCAATGCCGTTTTGCGGGTCAGTTGCCACCGACAGAGCCTTTAAGCGCAAGCGTTCCAGCGCCTGTAACGCGCCATAAAAACACGGATTTTCAACAATCACCCAATCCCCCGGCTCAGTGACTGCTTGCAGGCTGAGATTGAGCGCTTCAAGCGCACCAGCGGTTATCACAATCTCCTCTGGCGATACCTGCATTCCCTGCTGCGCATAACGCCTGGCAATGGCGTGCCGCAAGGCTTCGTTACCCGGTGGCAAGTTTTCAATCACGCTCATGGCAGTGGCGGTTTTGCTGACAGTGGCCAGTGAGCGGTTAAGTTGTTGTTGCGGAAACAGACGCGGATCTGGGAATGCCGAACCGAATGGCACTACCGATGCGTCGCAACTGGCCTGCAACACATCAAAAATGTAGGTATTGATATCCACCGCTTCATCACGCATGACTTTCACGGGGGCAAGCGTGCTCCGCGCTGCAGGGCGAGAAGCGACGTAATAACCCGACTGCGGCCTGGCAACAATCAAACCCTGGCTTTCCAGGGTTTGATAAGCATGGCTGACGGTCATGAAGCTCATACCACTCATCGTCACCTGCTCACGTAGCGAAGGAAGCTTGTCCCCTGGCAACCACACCCCGAGTGCAATCTGGTCAATGATTTGCTGCGCAAGTTGCTGGTATTTTTTCATGATTAACCTGTGCTTGCTGCCTATATCAGATAGCTAAAAATACGCTAAATTTCACAACTGTTATAGGCAAAAAACGTTGTTCTGTTTCTTATTCCCACCAGGATAACCCTCTAACATAGCGTCGAAGTTACTGTGCTATGAGGTTGCGCATGTTTGGTTTAGACGCTTTTCATCTGGCGAGGATTCAGTTTGCTTTTACTGTCTCCTTCCACATTATTTTCCCCGCCATCACCATTGGGCTGGCCAGTTATCTGGCAGTGCTTGAAGGGTTGTGGCTCAAATCTAAAAACCCGGTTTTTCGTTCGCTTTACGATTTTTGGTCAAAGATATTCGCGGTTAACTTCGGCATGGGCGTGGTGTCCGGGCTGGTGATGGCCTATCAGTTCGGCACCAACTGGAGCGGTTTTTCGCAGTTTGCAGGCAGTATCACCGGGCCATTGTTGACCTATGAAGTGCTGACCGCATTTTTCCTTGAGGCAGGGTTCCTGGGCGTGATGCTGTTTGGCTGGAAGCGCGTCGGGCCTGGGCTGCATTTCTTTGCGACCTGCATGGTGGCGCTGGGCACTTTGATGTCCACCTTCTGGATCCTCGCGTCCAATAGTTGGATGCAGACACCGCAAGGTTTTGAAATTCATAACGGGCAAGTGGTGCCTGTTGACTGGTTTGCCGTGGTGTTTAATCCGTCATTCCCTTACCGCTTACTGCATATGTCCGTGGCCGCTTTTCTTAGCAGCGCGTTTTTTGTTGGGGCATCAGCGGCCTGGCATTTGCTGCGGGGCAACAAAACTCCGGCGATTAAAACCATGTTTTCAATGGCATTATGGATGGCGTTAATCGTCGCGCCACTGCAAGCGATGATTGGGGATATGCACGGCCTGAATACCCTGAAACACCAACCGGCGAAAATTGCCGCCATTGAGGGGCATTGGGAAAACGTACCCGGCGAACCTACCCCGCTGCTGCTGTTTGGCTGGCCGGATATGGAACAAGAGCGCACGCGTTACGGGCTGGAGATCCCGGCACTCGGCAGCCTGATCCTCACCCATAGCCTGGACAAACAGGTTCCGGCGCTAAAAGAGTTCCCGAAAGAAGATCGGCCAAATTCCACCATGGTGTTCTGGTCATTCCGCATTATGGCGGGGCTGGGCATGCTGATGATTCTGGCAGGCGTGTTCAGTTTGTGGTTGCGCTATCGCCACCGGTTATACGAAAGCCGCCCGTTCCTGCGCTTTATGTTGTGGATGGGGCCATCGGGGCTTATCGCGATTCTGGCAGGCTGGGTGACGACTGAAGTGGGTCGCCAACCGTGGGTGGTGTATGGCTTGCTGCGCACCAAAGATGCCGTTTCGGCACACGGGAATTTGCAGATGAGTATCAGCCTGCTGACCTTCTTTGTGGTGTATATGTCGGTGTTTGGCGTGGGTTATAGCTATATGGTCAGGCTTATCAAGAAAGGCCCGCAGCCATTTGATGACGATACGCCCTCCACGCACGGCACGCCTTCTCGCCCGCTATCGGCGGTCACCGATTCACTGGAGGAGCCACGTTAATGGGCATCGATCTGTCAGTTATTTGGTTTGTGATTATTGTCTTTTCCACCCTGATGTACATCGTGATGGATGGGTTTGATCTCGGCATTGGCATCCTTTTCCCGTTTGTTCGCGGTGCACAAGACCGTGATGTGATGGTCAATAGTGTTGCCCCTGTCTGGGATGGCAACGAAACCTGGCTGGTGTTAGGGGGGGCGGCACTGTTTGGTGCTTTCCCTCTGGCTTATGCGGTGATTGTTGATGCGTTAACCATCCCGCTGTCGTTGATGCTAATCGGGCTGATTTTTCGCGGTGTAGCGTTTGAATTCCGCTTTAAAGCCACGCCAGCGCACCGTCCATTCTGGGATAAAGCGTTTATTGGTGGTTCGATCCTGGCAACCTATTGCCAGGGTGTGGTAGTCGGTGCGGTGATTTCAGGTTTCCCGGTGACAGGACGCACTTTTAGCGGCAGCCAGCTTGACTGGATCACGCCGTTTAATCTGTTCTGCGGCCTTGGTTTGGTGGTGGCGTATGCGCTGCTTGGCGCCAGTTGGCTGGTGATGAAAAGCGCAGACCCGCTACTAAAAACCATGCGTAACATCATCAAGCCGCTGTTGATGGTCATGCTGGCGGTCATCGCCGTTATCAGTATCTGGACGCCGCTTGGGCACCCGCAAATTTCCACCCGCTGGTTTAGCCTGCCGAATTTCTGGTTCCTGTTGCCGGTTCCACTGCTGGTGGTAGCGTGCAGCGCCTGGTTATGGCTCTCGGTCAGTCGAGAAAATAGCTGGCACAGCACGCCGTTTTTGCTGACGTTAGGGCTAATTTTCCTCGGCTTTAGCGGACTAGGGATCAGTATTTGGCCGTATCTGATCCCGCCATCCATTACCTTGTGGCAGGCCGCCGCCCCGCCGCAAAGCCAGGGTTTTATGCTGGTCGGCGCACTGTTTATTATCCCGATAATTTTGGTTTACACCTTCTGGAGTTATTACGTTTTCCGCGGAAAAGTGCCGCATGGCGAGGGGTATCACTGATGAAACAGACTGGAGTTCGTTTGTTGTGGATGGTGGCGTTATGGGGCGGCAGTGTTTTGGCACTGGCCGCCGTGGGGATGGGTTTCCGGCTGCTGATGACCGCGGCGGGGTTTAAGTCCTGACCGGAATAGCGGTGGATGACGCTAGCGTTTATCCACCCGACAAAACCAAAGCTATTTGGCCAACACCCCGTTGGCCGCACTCATATAACGCAATGAGAAGAAAATTCTGTCCTGCCCCTGCGGGACAGGGGTCGACAACAATTTCTGCTGATACGCCGCCGGAGCGGGTTGCGCTTTAAAGGTTTCGGCCTGCTTATCCTGGCGGAATAGCTCTATGACCTTTCCGGCAGATGGCGCTTGCAGATACAACGCCCGCTCAGTTTCCGTCAGCACTTGCGTTCCCGCACCGTCCTGCATCCACACTTTCACACCGCTATGGTTCAGGGTGGTTATCCATTTACGGTATGAGTCCGGCGTCATGTTTCCGGCAAAGAAGCTACTGACCGCAACCGGTTTATCCGCGACAGCGGCCAACGACAAACGCGTGTTGTTCATCCAGTTTTCCGCAACTTGCTGCATTTGCGGGGTGCGCCAGCGTCGGTCATCGAGTTCACTGCTGATATACCAGCCAGAAATCGCCTGCTCACCCAGTACTTCAACCCAGCGTTTTGCCACGGCAACGTCGTTGGCGCGCAAGTGGTTGAGATAGTTTTCCAGTGCGGGCATTGGTTGTTTTTGGCGTTCGAAAAACTGTCCATCAGCTGCCAGACCAATCACCAGTTTTAGGCTGCTTGCGGTGGTGAGTTGCGCTTTACGCTCAAGCCAGGCGCGAGACTCCCCGCCCGTGAAAGCATCGTCGTAACGGCTCCATTGCAAGACCAGGGTATCAATTCCCTGCCCTTTAAGTTTGCTCAATACGCTTTGCCACTGCGCGTCGGAAACGGTGGTATCGCGCAGTTGCGGCTGATACATCACGGCATTCATCGCACTGGCAAAAGGCACTACCAGCAGTAGCGTTGTTGTCAGAAGTATTTTCTTCATTACCAGCGCACTCCCAGCGTCAGGAACAAATTATTTTTGGAATTAGTATCGCGGTTGTGGCCGGAAAATACTCTCTGGTATTCCAGCCCGACGCTCGCTTTATGCGGGAACGCGTCGTAATGCGTTTGCCCAAACCACGTATTTAACCGCACCCCAACGCCACCCAGCGTATTGTCCTGGTATGGGTCGCCCGTGTTGGCGTTGTACTGCGCGTGCCAGTAAGGCTCAATGGTTTGGTGTTGATTGATTTTCTGATGCCAGCTCATTCGGTAATCCGCGGTGTAAAGCTGATAATCCGCTTTCACGTAATGTGCCGCATCAAGATACAGGTTTTGTGCCATCCAGCCATTACCGGTGGGATGCCAGTCATCACTGTATTTACCGCCGTTGAAGAACGACGCACTCGCGCGCAGCATCAGGTCACTTTCGCCATGCGCCTTATCTAACGGGATCTGCTGTTCAGCCGCCAGGTAGATAACCTGGTCACGCAACGGTTTCCAGCGCACGCCAATCCCTAACATCGGCTCATACAGCGGCATGAAGTTATGGTCGCTTTCAGTGCTGCTGCCCGCGAACAGACGGCTGTAAACCGAGAGCTGGTCACCGTCGACAATTTGGTTTTTACCGATGCGGTACTCCGCCTCAAACTGCTGATAGCTACGGTAGCTTTTATTCGGCTGTACGCCGCTGCTGCTGCCCGAACTGTTCAGCGAGTCAGGCGTTAAACCGAATGAACCGTCCCAGGTAAAAGTCCAGCGGCGTTCGCTGTCTTCGTGGGTGCGGCGGAACTCAAAGCGGTCTTTTTTCTGCTGTTCGTTGAGCGTTTGCTGTGGTGTGAGAGTGTTATCTATGTCATCGACTACCCGCTCGCTGTACTCGCGAGTTTTGGGTTTATCGTCCAGTCGCTCGTTGAGATACACCAGTTGGCGCAGGATTTCGGGCGAGTCGGGTTGAGAAGCGCGGGCTTTTTCCAGCGCATCGCGGGCTTCAGAATGTTTGCCTTGCGTCAGTAGCGCAAAGCCACGCGCCGCATCATCCATTTCTGGTGCTGAGTCAGTTTTCAGGTTCGGTCTTTCTGATGCGGGAACGCGCGCCCAGCTGGCCTGTGCTAACTGATAATCTTCCGCGGTATACGCCAGATAAGCCACTTGCCGTTGGTAGTAAGGTGACGGATCGCGAGCTGCCGCTTGTTGCGCGGCATGCAGAGCAAGACCTGGCTGGAATGGATAACATTGCGCCAGATGTGACCAGCTTTCCGCGTCATATTGTGGCGACAAATCGCCTAATAAATTACGCACAATCGGGCAGTTTTCTGCGCCCTGGAACACGCGAGCCTGAGCCATGCGCTGCGTGGCTGTCGGTAACGGTTTTTGCAACCGCGCTTTATTTTCCTCAGACAACCACTGCGGATGCGCCGCAAGCTGGCTGTACAAACGCGTTGAGAGCGAATCCTGCAACTTACCGGCTTGTTCAAACGGCCAGTAGTTCAACAGCAATTCGGTGGCTGCTTGCTCCTGCCCCATAGCCACCATTTGGTAGCTGGCGGTTTCCAGTTCCTGCGCGGACAGACTACGCATTTGGCTAATTTTGCGGATCAACTCCATGCTGGCTTGCGTGTCTTTTCGCGCAAAACTTAACGCCAGGCGCTGATCAAGTCCCTGATCGTCCGGGAAGTTACTGAGCAGCGCGTTGGCTCCTTGCCAGTCGCCTTGTTGGATACGGATGGGGACCAAGGTCGACAACACATACTGTTGGTTTTCTGGGTGTTTGACCGGCCAATGGGCAACCGTGTTACCCGGGTCCTGGCAGTAGGTTGCCAGTAACCGTAGCCAGTTACGCTCTTCGGCAGGGTTGGTGAACTCCGGCTTATGGCTGGTGAGATAACGGCGCAGTGGTGCCAGCGCGTTACGTTCAGCCAGCGATTGAGCATACGCCAGTTGCATACCAGGGCTGTTCATCACACCCTGACTTTGCAAATCGAGGATCCGCTGGTCGCGCTGCATATGCAGTAAAATGGCAAACCATTGCTGGTACTGCGCCTCGCTCAGGGTGGCATCGCTATCCAACAGTGCAAAACCCTGGTCGGCGGCCGCCCACTGATGCCTGAAGATCGCCCGCTGGATGTAGTTATCCGTTAACGCTTGCGCGGCTTTGGTGTGACGGAATTGAGGGTCAGACAGTTGGGCGCGAGCGATGTCTAACTGGTTGAGTTTGACCGCATAATTCCCTACTTTGCTGCGGCAATCCACCGTAGGCTCGGCATCGCATTTCTTCTGCAACTCCTGCAATTGGCTGAGGGATTTCACTTGCTGCTCGGCAACCGGAATCGCCGCCAGGGCTTGCTGCAAATCAGGGTTTTGCGGATTTGTCTTGAGCTCACGTTTCAGTAAAGCTTGCGCTTTCTTTTCGTGACCAAAATGACGGTAAGCCTCTGCCAACCATAATGTCAGACGCACACTGTCAGGCGCCATTTCATGCGCATGTTCAAAACTGCTCAAGGCGCGCGTTTCATCGTTAACCTTCATGGCTTGATGCGCCCGCTCGATATGCGGGTAAACCTTGAAATAGCGGTAATCGCTCAAGCCCAGGTCTTGTTTTGATCCTTCTTCTGCAGCGAGCGCAGGCGTTGCGAGTAATGTACCGCATATCAACATGGCCAGCGGATTCAGGCGGATGTTCATAACACCTCCCTAGCCAGGCGCGCCTGTTGTAACTTAGTGATACCGGCATTTTGCAGCAGTTGGCTGAGGGACGGTTGCAGTTTATCTTGCTGTTCCAGTGCGCGACTGACCACGTTTTGGTCGACCACACCTTCTTGCACCAGGAATTCCCCAAACATCAAATCGCTACGCTCATAGCGCAATAACACCGCACGCAGAACCGCTTCGTTGAGCTTGAATTCGTTGGTGAGCACTTCGGCAAAAAAAAGTTGACCGGAAACATATTGCTTCCAGAGGTCATCAGCCTGTGACGGGCTGATAAGATCTTCACTCACCGCACTTTCCAGTATCTGTTTCTCTTTGAGCAATTGCTCTGAGCCGTACCAGTAGCGCAAGCCAATCACCACCTGTCCGCGTGGCACCACCACGTATTTAACCGGACGGCCAACTTTGCGGCTTAGTGCCGAAAGCGAAACCGGGTCGATTGTGTTTTCGCAGGCCAGAGTCAGTGTCTCACCTTCAAGGCGCAATGGCAGCACCGCATGGTGTTGAGCGACTTTTGCCGGGATGCTGTTGACCAGTTGTGGATCCAGTGCCAGCGAGTCTATTGATTCCATCGGCACATCGGCCTGTTTTGCGAGTGCGACCGCAAGTTGTTCGGCGGTGATATAGCCGAGTTGTACCAGGCTACCCCCCAGTTTCAGACCTGGAATACGGTTTTGCAGTGCTTCTTCAAGTTGCTGCTGGGTAAGCACTCCCGAATCCACAAGGATGTAACCCAGAGGCTGAGCGGAACGTTGCTCGCTGACCGTCGGGAAATCGTGGGTAGTTTTATCCCAGGCAACGCGACGCGGGTCGCCGTGCTGGATAACCTGCTTAATCGCCCGCCAGTTAGCAACAAAGTTAATCAGGTTTCCCCAGAACAGACGCGGGATCACCAGCAAACCTTGCCCCATCCCGTAATAGCCGGTGACAAAAATCATGCGCTGGAGTATGCGATTGGACATCAACCCGAAGTTAATCCACAGCAGGGTTGTCAGCCATGGGCCACCCACGAAGATCGACAGAAATTGCCACGCACCATCAACGCTACGCTGATAAATCATGATCGCTACCAGCTGCATCATCACCAGCATCGCAGCAAAACTGAGGAAGTTGGCAATGGCCCCTTTGCGGTCACGCCACAAGAAATAGTTAAGAATCGGGCTTGGGCTCCAGCGGTGTGTTTTAAACCCCTGGAAGACAATACCGATGATCCAGCGCGATTTTTGCCGCACCGCAGTCGCAAAGGTGTCCGGGAAATATTCACGTACACAAATCACGTTGGCGGTACGCGAACGTTGTAAGAAAGGTTTTGCTGAGCTGTCGTTTTCATCCACGACAGGGAAGCGGCAGAAAATTTCTTCCATGCCCTTCTGACGCAAGCGGAAACCGATGTCGTAGTCTTCGGTCAAACTCTGCACGTCAAACGCAATACCATCACCGTCTGCCAGCAGTGCTAACACGGCTCGACGACTGAAACAGGTCCCTACGCCTGCACTCGGAACCTGCCCCGCTAAAGCTTCACGAACAGGCACATCTTTGCCGTGCAGTTCGGAAAATTCATCCAAATAACTGAGGCTGGTGAAATGTGTCCATTTGCGCTCAAACGGATAAACAGGGATCTGAATTAAATCTTTTCTATCGACCAGATAATTGAACAGGCGTAATTCGAGTGGAGAAATAACGTCTTCTGCATCGTGCAGAATAAAGCCGGAGAAATTAAAACGCGCGCTACGTTCAAACTGCAAAATCGCGTCGAGAATGTTATTCAGGCAATCCGCTTTGCTGGTTGGGCCTGGCCGTGCACACACCACTTTATGGACATTTGGAAAACGCGCGCAAACGTCGTCGACATCGCGTTGGGTGTACGGGTCATTAGGGTAAGTGCCGACAAAAATATGATAGTTTTCGTAGTCCAGCGAGCTGGCGGCCAATCTCGCCATGTTACCGATAACCCCGGTCTCATTCCACGCGGGAACCATAATTGCCAGTGCCTTTTCTTGCGGCTCATACAGGGCTTTATAGTCCAGATAATCGTTGTTGCGGTAAACCGTCGCTGAGCGCCATACCCGGCGAACCCAATAAACGACATCGATAAATAAATCATCTACTCCGCTAATTAACATCAATATCGCCAGAGTAATAGCGATGACTTTCAACCCGTAAAGATAGGTTGAAAAGCAATCAACAAACCAATCCATTTTTTACCCCAAAGGTCATGTGAAACCGTGTACTGTCATCCACAAGAGGGCTGATGCAGACACAAAAAAGCCTCATATGTTACCGGTATCATAATGTAACAAGATAAACTCAGAAAGGAGATAACTCTAATATTGCACTTATTTACAATCACAAAGATTATACCATCAACAACAAAACCAGTGTTTTCAGCTGACATTTACAATTGTTACAGGACATTTGAAGTGAGCAATGGTTTCTGGTGCCAGTTCTTGCCAGAAACGGCTTTGATCTTTACATTGGCGGGCTGAATACCTGTGGGAGAAACGGATATGACTTACTTCTGGCTCATTGTGGCAATTATTGCCGAGGTGATAGCAACTACCTCACTGAAACTATCAGAAGGTTTTAGCCGTTTATGGCCAAGTATCACCACCATTTTGTTTTATGGCGTGGCGTTTTATTGTTTATCCATCACTATGCGCACCATCCCTACCGGGATTATTTATGCGATTTGGTCAGGGGCCGGGATCGTGTTGATTGGTGCGGTAGGCTGGATATTTTTGGGGCAGAAACTCGACTGGCCTGCTCTTGCAGGTATGGCGCTGATCATTCTGGGTGTGTTAGTCATTAACCTGTTTTCAAAATCAGTCGCTCATTAATTCTGCCTTATAATGCCTGGACTGCGCCCTTTTCACTGGTAAAAGGGTTGTAGCATGTCATCTCTTTAATCAACCTATCGTAAACCAAAAGCTAACAATCTGGTCTTTTACACTGCTGACAATTCTTTTGTTTTATTTCTAAAAGTTGAATAGTCACAAGGTGAAATCATCTATACAGTGGGCCCGTCACGTTAATGAGATTGAAGATGATGGTTAAACAGTTACGATCAAAACTGGGGATGATTTTGTTAGTCATTGGTGCGGCCTTGTTCTCTGGCCAGACGGCTGCGCAAACTCACGGTCACCTGTATTTAGTCGTCAAAAGTGCTGACATGTTGCTGCGCCATCAGGCTGATAGCGATGAAATCCGTCAAGCCGCCGAAGAGTCTGCCGCTGATTTCCGTGAGCATTATTATCACGTTAAAGAGCGACGGGCCGGGACCTTTCAACTTTAGAAAGTATTGCTCTCACCGATTCTGCCGGCAAAATTAACCGGGAATCGGTGAGATCAATTTATCGGTTATTTATCGCCGAAATGGATAACGGTACGAATCGATTTTCCTTCGTGCATTAAATCGAATGCTTCGTTGATTTGCTCAAGCGGCATGCGATGGGTGATAAACGGGTCGAGGTTGATTTTGCCAGCCATCGCATCCTCTACCATGCCAGGCAATTGTGTACGCCCTTTCACGCCACCAAACGCTGAACCACGCCAAACACGGCCGGTAACCAGTTGGAACGGACGGGTTTTGATTTCCTGGCCGGCACCTGCAACGCCGATGATCACGCTCTCGCCCCAGCCTTTATGGCAGCATTCTAGTGCCGAACGCATAACATTCACGTTACCGATACATTCAAAGCTGAAGTCCACACCGCCGTCGGTCAACTCGACGATGACATCCTGAATCGGCTTCTGATGATCTTTAGGGTTGATGCAGTCGGTCGCCCCCATTTCAGTCGCCAGTTTGAATTTTTCTGGGTTGGTGTCGATAGCCAGAATGCGACCCGCTTTTGCCTGTACCGCGCCCTGAATCACCGCCAACCCAATGCCGCCGAGGCCAAACACCGCGACGGTATCACCCTCTTTTACTTTCGCCGTGTTGTGAACCGCCCCGATACCGGTGGTGACGCCACAACCCAGCAGACAAACTTTATCCAGTGGCGCTTGTTCGTTCACCTTAGCCAGTGAAATTTCCGCAACCACAGTGTATTCGCTGAAAGTACTGGTACCCATGTAGTGATAAATCGGCTCGCCATTGTATGAGAAACGTGTGGTGCCATCTGGCATCAAACCTTTACCCTGGGTGGCGCGAACCGCCTGGCAAAGGTTGGTTTTACCCGATTTACAGAATTTACATTCGCGACATTCTGCGGTGTACAACGGAATAACGTGATCGCCAGGTTTCAGGCTGGTCACGCCCTCACCAACTTCCACCACAATCCCGCCGCCTTCATGCCCCAGCACCGCCGGGAAAACACCTTCAGGATCATCACCCGACAATGTGAACGCATCGGTGTGGCAAACACCAGTATGGGTAATTTTGACCAGCACTTCGCCTTTCTGTGGCGGAGCAACATCAATTTCTACGATTTCCAGAGGCTTGCCTGGACCGAATGCAACAGCAGCACGTGATTTCATATTATTCTTCTTCCGTCGTCAGATGAGTGTGAGTTTTATTTTAGATAAGAGCGGATTAAATGGCCGACTTCCGCCATGCGTACAGCACGCTGATCTTCGGATGTCTCCCCCGCGACCAGTTCGTCTTTAAGATGGATTTCCATCATTTCGCCCATCAAACCGTTGGCTGCGCCGCGCACGGCAGCGATTTGTTGCAGGATGGCAATGCAAGGATCGCCATTTTCCAGCGCACGCTCTATCGCTTCCGTTTGACCGCGAATCCGCCGCACGCGAGTCAGGATACGTTTTTTGTCTTCAGGTGAATGTGGCATAGCGACCTCAATATACTATAGGGGGGTATGGTACATGAAAAATATCCCGCCTGACACCAGTAACAACCAATATCAAACTGTACAAAAAATGAACCACGGAAAATTCCGGTGTTCTAATTAAAATGGATGGTGATTCAATATCGGCTGCTACAAAGCCTGGCACCATGTCACTTTGATTTTTAACTCAGACTTTGGACTTAAGGGGGTAAGATGAAAAGACATACGGAAAAACGAATAGCAGGCTCTATTCTGGAAGTAAGATGTTTGCGCGTGACCCCTCCCGTTTGTATTCATAGAGTTGCGTTCGAAGATGGTAAATTTGCGGTGGTGCGTTGCGTAACAGATGGTTGTCTCGTTCCCGGACACGTCATCAACCGTGATGCGCAGGGATGGCACTATGATGAGAAAATAATGAAGCTGCTGCCTTTTGAATACGTTAATCAAACAGAATCAGAGCGTGATTTCGCGGAATACCCTTAACGATAAAACAAAGACCCCATGATTTCGATGTGGTCTTTGTCCGATCATCAGTTTGAAGCGACACCCGCCAATAAACTCACTCTTTTTTGCCTGGCATCATGCGCAGCAAAGTGTTGTCTTTCCATACGTAATGGTGGAAAAGTGCCGCAAACGCATGAGTGCCGATGACGAAGTAGCCAATATTGGCGATGAGTTCGTGATAGCTTTTGATGGTGAATTCCATATCTTCATCAGGCTCCATCGCATGTGGCATAGAAATGCCAAATACCGACCAGTCACTGCCTTTGAAGTACACGGTTAAAAAACCGAGGATTGGCAGCGTAATAAACATCAAATAAATAATGGTGTGCACCAAATGCGACACACCGGTGATGGCCGGGTGTGGCTTAGGGATAATCGCGGGAGCACGGTATTTAATCCTTACCAGCAGGCGCGCAACCATCAAAAAGAACACGCTAATCCCGCAGGTGACGTGAGTGGCATTAAAGATTGGCCGATAAGAACGAGGTGCAAAACCTTTGAGTTCCATCGCGCAATACGCCCCAACGACCAGTAAAAAAACCAACCAATGAAGCGTTATCTGTAACGCGGTGTATTTGCTACGCATTTGACTGCCCTGCTTTGTGACAATGATTTTGCCAGGATAACGGCAATTACTTAGAAAATCATTAACATCACCTAAAATGACCTAACATTTCCGCTAACAGCGGGAGTTTGCCACCCCCTCATTTCTGAACTATCACTACAGTTGATTAAGATTTAAGCAGCCATCAACAGTTAGACATGAGGTTCTGGTCATGAAAAAAATCGGTATTAATGGTTTTGGACGTATTGGTCGACTGGTGTTGCGCCGCGTTCTGGAAACCAAAAGTGAAGTTGAGATTGTGGCTATCAATGATTTGACGTCGCCAAAGGTGCTGGCTTACTTGCTCAAGCATGACTCCAGCTATCGTAACTTCGACGGCACCGTAGATTTCACCGACGATTCTCTGGTGGTCAATGGCAAGAAAATAGCGGTGTATGCCGAGAAAGACGCCAAAAATATCCCATGGGGGAAAGATGGCGTTGAGATAGTGATTGAATGCACTGGCTTCTATACCTCGGAAGAAAAAGCCAGTGCGCATCTGGAGGCTGGAGCGAAGAAAGTGTTAATTTCTGCCCCTGCGGGGGATATGAAAACCATTGTTTTCAACGTTAACTGCAACACTATTACACCTGAGGATAAAATACTGTCCGTCGCCTCCTGCGCCACGAATTGCCTGGCACCAATGGCAAAGGCGCTGCACGACAACTTTGGCATTAAACTCGGCACTATGACCACGATTCATGCCTATACCGGTACGCAATCGCTGGTTGACGGCCCGCGAGGCAAAGATCTGCGTGCTTCTCGTGCCGCCGCGCAAAATATCATTCCCCATACTACCGGTGCGGCAAAAGCCATTGGGCTGGTTATCCCTGAACTGCAAGGCAAACTCAAAGGACACGCGCAACGCGTGCCAACGTTGACTGGTTCAGTCACGGAGCTGGTGTCGATTCTGGGGAAAAAGGTCACGGTCGAAGAGATTAATGCGGCGTTGAAAAAGGCCACCGAGGGCAATGAGTCGTTTGGTTATACCGACGAAGAGATTGTTTCTTCCGATATTGTCGGGACACATTTTGGTTCCGTGTTCGATGCGACTCAAACAGAAGTGACTGAGGTCGGTGATTTGCAGTTAGTGAAAACTGTGGCCTGGTACGATAACGAATACGGTTTTGTGACTCAGTTGGTGCGGGTTTTGGACGCTGTAGCGAAAGAGTGATAGCTACCCTCTCCCTGCGCTTATCCGGCGGGGAGAGGGTTATAAACTTACTTCAGCAAACGCACTTTAACGGATTTGCCTTTGATTTTACCCTGCTGCAATTGCTTCCAGGCATGACGTGCAACGGATTCACGAACCGCGACATAAACGTGCATTGGATGAACATCAATCTTACCGATATCCGCACCATCCAGCCCCATATCACCGGTCAATGCACCGAGGATATCACCCGGACGCATTTTCGCTTTCTTGCCACCATCGATGCAGAGTGTAGTCATGGTCGCTTCAAGCGGCTTAATGCTGCCGCCCGTTGGGGCTGGTTGCCAGTTCAGAGACAAATTCAGCATTTCAGCTAACACACTGGCACGCTGTGCTTCTTCTGGAGCGCACAGGCTAATCGCCAGGCCGCTTTCGCCTGCACGAGCAGTACGCCCGATGCGGTGCACGTGGACTTCCGGGTCCCACGACAACTCGTAGTTAATGACCATTTCCAGTGCTTTGATATCCAGACCACGCGCGGCAACATCGGTCGCCACCAGCACGCGGCTGCTGCCATTGGCGAAACGCACCAGCGTTTGATCGCGGTCGCGCTGTTCCATATCACCGTGTAGCGCCAACACACTTTGGTTGCTTTCAGTCAGCGCATCGCATACGGCCTGGCAATCTTTTTTGGTATTACAGAACACGACACAAGACGCAGGCTGATGCTTGCTGAGTAATTTTTGCAACAGGCTGATTTTGCCGCTGCGGGAGATTTCATAAAACTGCTGCTCAACAGACGGCAATTCGTCTACTGAATCAATTTCGATAGTTTCTGGCGTGCGCTGCACACGAGAACTGATAGCGGCAATGGCGGTTGGCCACGTTGCGGAGAACAGCAACGTTTGCCTGTCTTGCGGCGCATGGCTGATGACTTCGTCAATTGCATCCGCAAAGCCCATATCCAACATCCGGTCAGCTTCATCCAGTACCAGTGTTTGCAAGGCATCTAAATTAACGGTCTCTTTTTTCAGGTGATCGAGCAAACGACCTGGCGTTGCCACAATCACATGAGGCGCGTGTTGCAGCGAGTCGCGCTGCGCACCAAACGGCTGGCCACCACAAAGCGTCAACACTTTGATATTTGGCATATAGCGCGCGAGACGACGTAGCTCTTTCGCCACCTGGTCTGCGAGTTCACGAGTTGGGCATAACACTAACGATTGAGTAATAAACTGGCTGGCATCAATGTGTTGCAGCAAGCCCAGACCGAATGCTGCCGTTTTACCACTGCCAGTTTTCGCCTGTGCACGGACATCTTTCCCAGCCAGAATCGCGGGTAATGCGGCCGCCTGAACAGGCGTCATGGTGTGGTAACCAAGTTCGGTGAGATTGGCGAGTTGTTCTGCTGGCAGAACGTTTAGGGTAGAAAAAGATGTCACAGTTATACTCTCAATTAATGGGCTGTCAGACAGCGTCTGGCGCGCATGTTAGCAGATTTGAGGGGGCTTCGCGGCAGTTTCCAGCAAAAGGAAGGCAATTAAAGGCACGACCTATATTTAAGTTGCAGCAGTCTATCCTGAATTGAATAAAGCCAGATGTGGGTAAAATATTGTGTTTTGTGCAAACGGTATCCGAAACGGACCAGGTAATAATGGATAAGTTTGGATTTACAGATATTAAACGGTGGTTAAACGAATATAAGTAAATTCTCATACAGCTAATCGCAAGGCTGTAAATCCCTATATTTCAATGCGAGACTACGCGAAGTTCACACATAAAAAATAGGGTTGTTATGAAAAAGTTAATGATAGCGGTAGTAGCAGCAGCGGCATTATCTGGTTGTGCACAGCAGACTTTCACAATTAACAAAGATATTGCTGAGAAACCACAGCAAACAACGACACATCACTTCTTTGTTAGCGGAATTGGCCAGACCAAAACTGTTGATGCGGCGGCTGTATGTGGCGGTGCCGATAAAGTGGTTCGTACTGAAGTTCAACAAACGTTTGCCGATGGTTTCCTGGGCTTTATTACCTTTGGTATCTATACCCCACGTGATGCACGCGTTTACTGCTCTAAATAAGTATCATTGCCGGTGTCATTCACCGGCAGTTAATTATAAAAATAACCTTCCAGAATGATGCTATCCGACCATTGTCAGGCTGGCTGAAACGACAACCGTACTTCACTTGATGTTCATACCTCTTCCGAAACAGCGGTTACTGCAAAACGTGCTGGCATTCGGCGCGCTAATCCGTACCATACACGCCAGAATTACGCGTTATGCGTGTTGGTTTAGCCTGAGAACTTCATGACCAGTCAAAAAGAAACTTACAACCTGAACAAATTACAGAAGCGCCTGCGTCGTAACGTGGGTGAAGCGATCGCTGATTACAATATGATTGAAGAAGGCGACCGCATTATGGTCTGCCTGTCTGGCGGCAAAGACAGCTACACCATGCTGGAAATTCTGCGCAATTTGCAGCAGAGCGCGCCAATCAACTTCAGCCTGGTTGCCGTTAACCTCGATCAGAAACAACCGGGGTTCCCTGAGCATATCCTGCCCCAGTATCTGGAAAGCATCGGCGTTGAGTACAAAATCGTCGAAGAAAACACTTACAGCATCGTCAAAGATAAGATCCCAGAAGGCAAAACCACCTGCTCGCTGTGCTCTCGTTTACGCCGTGGCATTCTTTATCGTACTGCTACTGAGTTGGGCGCGACGAAAATCGCCCTGGGTCATCACCGCGACGACATCCTCCAGACGCTGTTCCTGAATATGTTCTACGGCGGCAAGATGAAAGGCATGCCACCAAAGCTGATGAGCGATGACGGCAAGCATATTGTGATTCGTCCGCTGGCTTACTGCCGTGAAAAAGACATCGAGCGCTTTGCCATTGCTCGTGAGTACCCGATTATTCCGTGTAATTTATGCGGTTCGCAGCCGAATCTGCAACGTCAGGTGATAGGCGATATGCTGCGTGACTGGGATAAACGCTACCCTGGCCGTATCGAAACCATGTTCAGTGCGATGCAGAATGTGGTGCCTTCACACATGTGTGATACCGAACTGTTTGACTTTAAAGGTCTTCAACATGGTGCCGATGTGGTTGATGGCGGCGATTTAGCCTTTGACCGCGAAGAGTTGCCGATGCAACCAGTGGGCTGGCAGCCAGAAGAGGACGACAACGAGCAACCTTTGCAGCGCCTGGATATTCTCGAAATCAAATAAACACCTCGTCCCTCTCTCGCCCGAGAGAGGGAATTCCCTACATGTGCGGTGGCGGATCAATAATCGGCTTTGGGTCGGGGTCTAACGGATCGGGAAGTGGTTGCGGTCTTGGGATCGGGTCTGGAACGGGAGTCGGTTCACTCGGAAAGGTCGGGTCGCTCATCGTTAGGCTTCGATATGCAGTCATGATTGCCTCCTGTAGTACTCCGTTGAAACACGTTCCTTAAGCATAGACAACAAATCGCAGACAAAAAAAAGCCGACTTATAGTCGGCTCGTACGAATCAATTGTGCTATGCAGTAATTCTAAAAAAGGAAGTAAGACAATATGGAGCGCAACGCCCATCGCTTGACGTTGCATTCACCTGCGAGAGAGATAGTGCCTTGAACCGACGTTCCATTTATTGACCTCGCTCAATTATCACCGCCTTTTTTAGTCCGCCTGATGTTAAAAATGTTAAATTTTACAGCCATTTACTACGATGTAACCACCAGGCAACACCACCTATAAGAACCACCAACATGATGCAGAACATGCTGAAACCAAAATGCCAGCCGCCGCCAGGAATTCCACCTAAATTCACCCCAAACAACCCAGTCAAAAATGTGCTGGGTAAAAAGACCATCGCCATCAACGACATGGTGTAAGTGCGTCGCCCCATCGCTTCCTGCATCACCTGAGCGATTTCGTCCGTCATCACAGCGGTACGCGCAATACACGCATCTATTTCATCCAGTCCGCGTCCTAGCCTGTCGGAAATATCCTGCATCCGGCGACGATGATCGTCGGTCATCCACGGTAAGCGTTCGCTGGAAAGCCGGGCGTAAACATCGCGTTGTGGTGCCATATAACGGCGCATTACGATCAGTTGTTTGCGCAGCAGGGCAAGATAGCCGCGTGGCGGGATTTGCTGGTCAAGCAGGTTATCTTCCAGGTCGATGATTTTATCGTGCAGCTGTTCGATAAATTCGCTGGCGTGATCGGTCAGCGCATCACAAACATCCACCAGCCAGGAGCCGCTGTCGTTCGGGCCTGCGCCCTCTTTAAGATCGTTGACCACATCATCCAGCGCTAATACCTGTCGCTGACGCGTAGAGACAATCAGCCGTTCATCGATATACAAACGCATGGCGACAAGCTGGTCCGGGCGTTCATCTGTGCTACCGTTAATGCAACGCAGAGTGATAAGAGTGCCCTCTCCTATGCGTGACACGCGCGGGCGCAAGCTTTCCCCTGCCAGAGCATCGCGAGCATAATTTGGTAGCACTGACGTCTTCGCCAGCCAGTTCGCACTCTCTGAATGGGTATAATTCAAATGCAGCCAGGCAGGATGCTCAGCATCAATAGTGTCGTTACTCTCGATGCTATCGACACCGCCTTTGCCATCCAATTGCCAGGCAAATACAGCATCCGGCACAATTAACTGATGTCCCTTGATGGTTTCCACTGCATTTCTCCACGTGTGACCACATTAATGCAGTTAGTCTAGCCGTCTTCTTTTGTTATGTAACTCGGAAAAATAGGCAAACACGCTGAATTTGCTCAATAAATAATGTTACATTTCTGTTGGTTTTTTAAATATTGCAATGCCAAAGCGGCATACGGAGATAAGCTTTGCGAGAAAGACGTAACGAGAGTCCTGATTTAGACTTTCGCCTTAAGAGCATGCGACAGCGCGCTATCACCGTGAGCGGCCCATGGTTCCTATGGGTTAACCTATTGTTCTGTTTATTTATATTAGGCCGTCATTATTTCTCACCACTGAAGCAAGTGGCCAGTATTACGCAGTCTTACCCCGCTATGGAAATCATCATGGCGCTGATTCTGGTTATTGCATCGTCGGCAATTTTTATTCTGCGTATGGCCCATGATCAATATGCGGAGTGGTTGAGCAAGTTTCTGCACGGAGCCCTAATGTGCATCAGCGCGTTATGGGTGGGCTGTTTTTACTTGTTTCTCGCCAGCGGTGATTCACGGATTGTTTTTCCCTTCGCGGCGTTACTGATTTTCACTGCGCTAATTTCACTTTATTTTGATGGCCGCGTGTTGCTCAGTTTCACTTTGCCTATTTGGGTGGTGATTCTGATATGTAATTTTGTCTACCCCTCAGAACTGACCGTACTCAATGCCTTACTCTACGTGCTGCTGGCCTGTCTTTTTGAGTCTGGTCGCCGGATTTTACGCGGCTGGTTTGTGTTAGCCATCAACCGCGAGCAAGAAAACAGAGTACTGATTAAGCAATTACAGAATCTGGCGAACCACGACCCGCTTACCGGCCTTGCCAATCGCCGTTCTTTCCACTTGCTGTTGGATAAAGCAATGCAACGCCACGAGCAATGCGGTACGTCCGTATCGTTAATTATGTTGGATGTCGATTATTTTAAGAAATATAACGACCATTACGGGCATCAGGCGGGTGACGAGTGTCTGGTGAAGATTGCAAAATGCCTTGAGGCTGCAACACGTTCAATACATGATGTTGCCGCACGTTTTGGCGGAGAGGAATTTATTATATTGCTGCCTGAAGCCAATCAGCAGCAGGCCATTGAAGTGGCAAAACGAATCCAACAAAATATCCAGGATCTGGCGATTCAACATGCCGCCTCGCCTGTCGCACCTTATGTAACCATAAGCCTGGGTATTACAAATTTAACACCTGCGACTAACGCAACGCGTTTTATCGCTCAAGCCGATGCGGCGTTGTATAAAGCCAAAGAAGCGGGCCGCAACCAGTGGCAAATTTTTTCTAACTGACAAATGAGATAAAAATGAAAATTGGCGTTCTGTTTCCTATTGCGATCATCATTGCTGCAATCGTCTTCATCACCTGGTTTATTGTCGGCGGCTACGCAACCTCAACCTCCTGAAACGCAGTTTACTAAGGCTTATCCGCCCTTTTAGTCGCGCGGATAAGCGTAGTGTTACTGGTTAATGTGCCACGATATACATGGTGCGGCTGTACGCGACATCTTCAGGGTTATTAATCGGATAACCTTTCAGCCACGGTTTGATCAAGCGACCATTGGTGTATTGATAAATCGGGGCGATTGGCGCCTGTTCCTGAATGATTCGCTCAGCCTGGTTGTAATCTTTATTCCGCGCAACATCCGTTGTTTCCTGGCTTGCCTGTTGCATCAGCTTGTCATATTCCGGCGAATTGAAGCGCGAAATATTACCGCTGTGAGTAGAAGTTAACAGTGACAAGAAGGTGGATGGTTCATTGTAATCACCAACCCAGGACGCACGAATAACATCGAAATTGCCGGTATTACGGCTGTCGATATACGTTTTCCATTCCTGGTTTTGCAGTTTCACGTCCACGCCAAGGTTCTTCTTCCACATAGATGCCACCGCAATAGCAATCTTCTGATGGTTTTCCGAAGTGTTGTACAGCAGTGTCAGATTAAGTGGTTTGTTGGGGCCATAACCTGCCGCTTGCAGCAAAGTTTTTGCCTGAGCGTTGGCCTCTTCCTGGCTCATTTGCTCAAATGGTGAAGGTTCTGGTTTAAAACCTGCGGTCACATCAGGGGTAAAGCGCCACGCTGGCTTCTCACCGGTACCCAACACCTTATCTGCCATGATGTGACGGTCAATGGTCATGCTCAGAGCCAGGCGAACGCGTGCATCAGCGGTTGGCCCTTTCTGGGTATTAAACGCGTAGTAATACGTTCCTAATTGTGGCGGCGTATAAACCTGGCCTGGAATATCTTTTAGCAGCTTTTGATAGAGATTTTTTGGGAAGGATTCGGTGATATCGATATCCCCTGCCAGGTAACGTTTGGTCGCTGACGACTCCTGGTTAATCGGAATAAAGGTCACCTGGGTAATGACCGTTTTGCTGTTATCCCAGTAATTTTTGTTCTGCACCGCGACCAGTTTTTCGTTCACAACACGGTCTTTCAGGGTGTACGCACCATTGCCCACCAAATTACCGGGTTTGGTCCAGTCGTTACCGAATTTCTCTACCACTGCTTTGGGTACTGGATAGAACGAGAAGTTGGCCGTCAGATTCGGGAAATATGGTACCGGTTTATCCAACTGGATGCGCAATGTTCTGGCATCGACTGCCGTTACACCCAGTTTATCGGCTGGCATTTTTCCATCTATGATAGCTTGCGCATTATTGATACCCGCAAGGGCGGCAAACCAGGCGAAAGGTGAAGTGTTTTTTGGGTCAACCAGGCGCTGCCAGCTATAGACGAAATCTTGTGCTGTGACTGGCGTACCGTCCGACCAACGTGCGTCATTGCGTAAAGTAAATGTCCAGGTGCGGTTGTCATTACTTTGCCATTTGGTGGCCACACCAGGCTCCAGTTGCCCTTTTTCATTTTGGTTTACCAGGCCTTCAAACAGATCGCGAATGACCTGAATTTCTGGTAATCCCACCGCTTTTACCGGATCCAGAGAAGCGGGCTCATCTTTGATATGGCGCACCAGACTCTGGTCGGAGGCAAGTTGAGTCCCTGCAGGAATATCTGCTGCCCAGGCTTGTGAAAACGAGCAAGCAAGTGTTAATGCACAAGTGGTGATACGAAACCGATTTCTCATCAGTGCCCCTTTAGTTGTTTATTTTTGTAAGAGTAATACCTTGCCCAGATCGAACCATTAATGTAGCGCAATTACTTGTTTTGCCAATAAGAAAAACACCCCGCCAAGATGCAATTTATGTGGAGCATCTCACTCAAATGACCTTTTTACTCTTCCTGCGGGCATAATTTCGAATTCTTCTTGCGCACCGTTTAAACGCATTTTTTAAACCTCTTAAGCAGTCTCCATTTGAAAGTGAGGTGGCCGGATACCCAGCCTTAAGATACATAATGGCCTGGCATACAGTTGTTTCAGATGAGATTTTAACTAAACACTGCTATTAATAATGTCTTGCAACTCGTCACAGTAAGGACATTTATGCCCGGTCATCGCCCTCGCCCGCAACGAGGACATCTCCCTCCAGGAAGCGAACGCTTTGGAAAATCAGTTTTCGGCGCTCCGCTTATCTGGTTCCCAGCAGCACCCAGTGAGCAACGCAGCGGTTTGATCATTGCCGGAACACATGGCGATGAAAACGCAGCGATGGTCACGCTGTCCTGCGCACTGCGCACTCTTGAGCCTGAACATCGCCGCCATCATGTGGTGCTAGCGGTGAATCCTGACGGCTGCCAGTTGGGTTTGCGCGCCAATGCCAACGGAGTGGATTTGAATCGAAATTTCCCGGCTGCCAACTGGAAATCGGGCGAAACGGTTTATCGCTGGAACAGTAGCGCTGACAAACGTGATGTCGTGCTGTCGACGGGTAAAAAACCGGCGTCCGAACCGGAAACCGCAGCGCTGTGCCAGTTAATTCACACCTTGCAGCCCGCGTGGATTGTCTCTTTCCATGACCCACTGGGATGTATCGAAGATCCTGATAACTCGGTGCTCGGAGCCTGGCTTGCTAAAGCGTTTGAATTACCGCTGGTGACCAGCGTAGGCTACGAAACGCCCGGTTCATTTGGCAGCTGGTGCGCAGATTTAGGCTTGCCGTGTATTACCGCAGAATTCCCGCCCATCTCAGCTGACGAAGCGAGTGAGCGGTATCTGGATGCCATGATGGGCTTACTGCATTGGCAGAAGTCATAGAAATTTACGGATAAAGTTTGCCGGTTTCGAAGTGCAGCCCTGGCTCGACATCAACGGCCAGCCACGTTGGGCCATCGAGATCGGCAAAACGGACCTTCGCCGCTAGCGGCAATGCGGCGGCGATGGCCCGTGATGTGCACAACATGCAGCCGAGCATCACATCAAACCCTTGCTCACGCGCCGCTTGCGTTAACGCCAGCGCCTCGGTTAACCCACCGGTTTTATCCAGCTTCACATTCACCATTTCGTAGCGCCCTTTCAGCGCTGCCAGGCTTTCACGCGTATGGCAGCTTTCATCGGCACAAATCGGTAATGGGTGAATAAAGTTTGCCAGCTGGCTGTCTTGCCCTGCGGGTAATGGTTGCTCAAGCATCGCCACATTCAAATCAGCCAACAATTGGCAACGCGCTGCCAGACCTTCACTGTGCCAGGCTTCGTTAGCGTCAACAATAATGACAGCCTCCGGGGCTGCTGCACGAATCGCCACCATGCGCTCAGTAATCAACCGGTCATCAATTTTGACTTTCAGCAAACGTGCGCCTTTGTCCCATAACAGTTTTGCGGCTGCCGCCATTTGCTGTGGTTCAGCAATACTGACGGTTTGCGCCGTGGTGACCAACTCTGGTAATTCAACACCGGCCATATACGCCAGAGTACGTTTACTTTTCCGGGCTTCCAAATCCCACAACGCGCTGTCGATGGCGTTACGTGCCGCGCCTGCTGGAAGTGCGGCCTGTAATTGCGCACGCGACATCCCTTTTTCTAACTCAGGAATCAGGGTAGTAATTTGCGCCAGGACAGAAGCAACGCTTTCGCCATAGCGTGGATACGGTGTGCACTCGCCTACGGCTTTAATTCCATCCTCTTCAAGCTCCACCACCACGACTACGGCTTCGCTACGGGTACCGCGTGAAATCACAAAAGGCGTGTGAAGCGGCCAGGCTTCTTGATAAACCTTAACTGTTCTCATTGTTTTTCCAGTGTTCCAGGACATTCGCTGAGTATAGCCAGAGAACACTTTCACTTGCAGTATCAGTTTTTTATATTCAGAAGCTGAATACTGACATACACTGTTCGCGGCGTTAATTATATGTAAAAAGGAAAATCAAACATGTCACAAATCGTTCATTTCCAGGGCAACCCTGTAGCGGTTGCAGGTCAAATCCCACAAACTGGCAACAAAGCTGAAGCTTTTACTCTGGTAGCAAAAGATCTCTCTGATGTTGCACTGAGCCAGTTCGATGGAAAACGTAAAGTACTGAACATTTTCCCAAGCATCGATACCGGCGTTTGCGCCGCTTCCGTGCGCAAATTCAACCAACTGGCGACTGAAATGGATAACACAGTTGTGCTGTGTGTTTCTGCAGATCTGCCATTTGCACAGTCTCGCTTCTGCGGCGCTGAAGGCCTGAGCAACGTGATTACGCTGTCTACTCTGCGTAACCCGGAATTCCAGCAGGCGTACGGTGTGGGTATTGCTGAAGGCGCACTGAAAGGCCTGACTGCTCGTGCGGTTGTGGTTCTTAATGAGAAAAATGAAGTGGTATTCAGCCAGTTAGTGAATGAAATTACTAACGAGCCGGATTATACCGCAGCACTGGAAGCCCTTCAGGCTTAAGTGTGAATGCCCCCCGCTAACCGAGGGCATTGTCCAGATGGCTGACAAAGGTCACTAAACAGGTGTTGTAGGGTGGATAAGCGCAAGCGTCATCCACCATTTTCGCCAGTTTTGTCGGATGATGCTATCTGTACGACCTACGAAAAGGTTTGTCATCAGTCTCGAATGCCCCGCTAACCAGGGGCATTATTCTTACGACTCTGTTTTTCTTTGGCTCAAGCCGTATTCACGCAATTTATTCGCAATCGCGGTATGTGAAACGCCAAGGCGTTTAGCCAGTTTACGCGTACTTGGATAAGTACGATAAAGCTGCGTCAGCACCGAGCGTTCAAAACGGCTGGTAATATCATCCAGCGACCCTTCCATCGCCTCTTCCCCAACCACCAAACTCGCAGTATCAAAATCAGGCAGCAGAATATCTTGTGGACGAAGTTCGTAACCTTCTAACTGTGTTAATGCGCGATAAATCGCATTTTTCAACTGACGCACGTTGCCCGGCCAGCCATAACGCGTGAGCACATTGCTCAAATCATTAGAGAGTTTCGGACGCGGCACCCCTTGTTCATCGGCAAACCGTGCCACAAACAGCTCAGTCAGCGGCATGATGTCTTGCGGTCTGTCGCGCAGCGGCGGCAAATTCAGCGTCAGGACGTTCAGGCGATAATAGAGATCTTCGCGGAACTCCCCTTTTTGTACCATCTCAATCAGGTTCTTTTGCGTCGCGCAAATCACCCGCACATCAACATGGACTTCATGCTCTTCACCTACCCGACGGAAGGTTCCATCGTTGAGGAAACGCAGCAGCTTAGTCTGCATGCGCGGTGACATTTCGCCAATTTCATCCAGCAGAACGGAACCGCCATTCGCCTGTTCAAAGAAGCCTTTTTTACCTTCTACAGCATTCGCATAAGCGCCTGGCGCATGGCCAAACAGCTCGCTTTCAACCACATCATCAGGCATCGAACCACAATTCAGTGCCAGATAAGGTTTTTGCGCTCGTGGGCTACCAAGATGGCAAGCATGCGCCAGCAAATCTTTACCGGTGCCGGTGTCACCAACAATCAACAGCGGCGCGTTTAGCATGGCCAGTTTGTGTGCCTGCTCGACGACATGGCGCATTTTCGGGCTGACGGCGACAATCTGGCTGAATGCACCCACATCGGTATTGGAGAGGTTTTGCAGTTGGCGACCCATACGCACCGTGGAGCGCAGCATTACTACCGCACCAACCAGCGAAGGACCGTCGTTTTCGTTATCCAAATGAACCGGCGTGATTTCCATCAGGAAATTTTGCCCGTTGATCACCACGTGTTCGGTATGTGACTCAACCGGCGCACTTTCAAGCCAGCGCATAAAGTTAAAACCGTTCACCAGGCTGGCAGCGTTATGGTTCCGCAGTTTGTCTTCGTTTTGCCCAAACAGCGTGCAGCTTGCCGGGTTCGCCAGCTCCACTTTGCTTCTCATATCCAGCGAAAGTACCGGCTCTGGCAGCGCTTCAAGTAAAGCGCTCAGCGCACGATGCTCACGCTCAGAAGGCATCCACGGCACAGTACGCACGTCCGTGACCCCAGGAATACGGCGGATTTCAGCCATTAAACTGCTGAACGTGTCGAAATCGAGGGTAGAGAAATTCAGGTAAATTCGCCCAATTGGATCAATTTCGATCCCTCGCAAATCGATACTACGCAGCACAAGTAAATCAAGTAATTCTCGAGTCAGACCAAGGCGGTCCTCGCAAAAGACTTCCAGACGCATGGAGGTGTCCTTCAAATGCAAATTACGGAGTCATTGGGGATACTAATGATACCCCAGATACCGGGCAGTCTAAAGTGATGTGTGAAGAAAAGTTGACAGATAAGCTGATGATACGGGAGGGTTGTACAATTCCAGGACGGATAAGCGCCAGCACCATCCACCGTTGTCATCCGTCATTTACATAACGACCAATGACAGTGGCTGGCGCGTACCCGTGTTACGAAGGTGTATTGGGCTTTTTGTTCATGGTCTCTTTGAGCTGCACCAACAGCTGCTTGCGGAAATCCCCGAGCCGCGGTTTATCACCGTCAATCCACGGTAGCGGGCGGCACAGCTCCATCGCTTTAATCCCCAAGCGCGCTGTCAGTAAACCCGCGCCAATTCCCTGCGCTGCACGCGTGGAAAGCCGTGCCGCCAGATCCTGGCCAATCCAGTCCATACCCACTTCACGCACCAGTTCACTGGCACCGGCAAAGGCGATATTCAACAATACCAGGCGGAACAAACGTATACGGCTGAAATAGCCCAATTCGATGCCATACAGCGTGGCAATGCGGTTAATCAGGCGCAAGTTACGCCAGGCGATAAACGCCATATCCACCAGCGCCAGCGGGCTGACCGCAATCATTAAGGTCGATTCCGCAGCCGAACGGCTGATTTCCCGACGCGCCTGGTTATCAAGCACGGGCTGCACCAAACGTGCGTACAGCTCAACTACTTCGCGGTCGTTTTGCGTTTCATGAATCGCGGCATACCAGCGTTGTAATGCCGGATGCCCGTGATCAAGCCCAGCCTGGCGCGCCAGCTTTTCACAAAATGCCCGACCCTTACCCATTCCGTGACTGTGCATCAAATCGCGTGCTTCATCGCGCTCTTCTGCACGCTGGCGTAAACGCCATAAACGACGCCACTCCGTTGCCACCGAACCGACACCCGCGGCGATAATTAACCCACCGGCGATGCCGCCGCCGAGCGCTATCCAGTCTTGCGTAACAAAAGCGTTATGCGTCCACTGGACGCCTTGCGCCACCACGCTGACACCAAACAGCCCAAGGCCCACCTGAACCATGCGCCGCCATATACTGCGTTTAGGATGTAACGCGGCTTCAATAACCGCTTCGGCCTGCCCTTCATCTTCCACTTCATCCAGCGAATTTAAGACGGGAGTAAACTTTTCAGCTTCCGGCTCACTAAAAGCATGCGCGGCTTTGAAACTCGGTTCTTGTTCCACATCCAACGGTTGCGTGAAATCGACACGCGGTTTTAATGGTTCGTTCATCGCAATTTATCCCCAATTAAAAACTCCAGTGCCGCATCCATCCGAATGTGTGGCATTGGCCGGTCCACATCCATGACTTGTGGGCGGAACTGTTCAAACTGAAAACCTTGTTTCTCCCAGAAGGTACTACCAGGCAAACGCGCTGGAACCTCACCAGGATAAACCGTCAGCGGCTCGCCATCACTTAAACGGTTCCCACGCAGCGCCGGAATTTGCTCTCCTTTCACATCAACCAGGCCACTCTGTGTGGCTTGCACCGAGGCAAGACCCATGCAGTCCATGTCGATACCTTCGAACGCGGCATTTTGCCAGGCGTCCTGCACCAGTTGCTGGAGCAGCGCCACCATGTTGGCATGTTGATCAACCGTAACGTGGTCGGCCTTTGTCGCGGCAAACAACAGCTTGTCGATAACCGGTGAAAACAGGCGGCGGAACAAGGTGCGCTGGCCGTAATGGAAACTTTGCATCAGTTGCGTCAGAGCCAGACGCATATCGTTAAACGCTTGCGGGCCGCTATTGAGCGGTTGCAGGCAATCTACCAACACAATCTGGCGGTCAAAACGCAGAAAGTGGTTTTTATAAAAGCCCTTCACCACCTTTTCGCAGTAGTAATCAAAGCGCGCGCGCAGCATGCCAATGTTGGTGGTTTTATCGGCCTGCGCGAGTTTCGATTCGCCGACCGCGTCCACATCCGGCCACGGGAAAAATTGCAGTGCTGGCGCTCCCGCCATGTCGCCGGGTAACACGAAGCGGCCAGGCTGGATAAAGTGCAAACCTTCACGTTTGCAGCGCAACAGATAGTCAGTCCAGGCTTCTGAAATCGCCGCCAGGCGGTTTTCATCGGCTGGTGCGAGCGGGTCTAACCCTTCGCATAATTTGCGCCAAAGTGCGGACCATTCAGCGCGATCGCCCTGCAACAGGCCGGTCATTTGACGCGACCAGCTCAGGTAGTTTTGCGCCAGCATAGGCAAATCCAGCAACCATTCACCAGGGTAGTCGACAATTTCCAGATACAGCGTCGAGGTGTCTTTGAAATGGCGTAACAACGAATCGTTTGAGCGATAGCGCAACGCAAGGCGCATTTCGCTGACACCCCGAGTCGGCGTCGGCCAGTTCGGCGGCGAACCGTAAAGTTGCGCCAGCCCTTCATCATAAGTGAAACGTTGAATACCCAGGTCGCGCTGGGGAACACGTTTCACGCCAAGGAGTCTTTCTTCACGCACCGCATTGAGCAACGGCAAACGCGCCCCGTTATGTACGCTCAGTAATTGATTCACCATCGCGGTAATAAACGCTGTCTTGCCGCTACGGCTTAAACCCGTGACGGCAAGACGTAAATGTCGGTCCACACCCCGGTTCATCAGGGCATTTATTTCATTCTTGATTCTGTTCATCTGCGTCCTGGTTGCACCCTTTTGAAGCTGTTATGAGGGAGGTTATGGGGGTAAATAGTGGCAAATCAAAGGGTATAGCTCAATTTTATAGCCAATTGAAGGCGGCGTATCGTGCATAGACAGCCTCATCGAGCTTAAGTAATATGCGTTATCTTTTGGCGCAGAACAGGACCGGTTCAGTCATGTCGCCCACCATTTATGATATTGCCCGTTTGGCGAACGTTTCTAAATCAACCGTATCGCGGGTGCTTAATAAGCAGACTAATATTTCCCCTGAAGCACTTGAACGTGTTTTAAAAGCGATTGAAGAGTTAAATTACCAGCCTAATAAATTAGCGCGTGCCCTGACTTCATCGGGTTTTGACGCGATTATGGTTATCTCAACTCGCTCAACCAAAACGACCGCAGGAAATCCATTTTTCTCTGAAGTCCTGCATGCTATTACCGCCAGGGCAGAACAAGAAGGATTTGACGTCATATTGCAGACATCCAAAAATAGTAAAGAAGACCTGCAAAAGTGTGTCAGCAAAATTAAGCAAAAAATGATCAAGGGCATTATTATGCTCAGCTCCCCCACTGATGAATCATTCTTCGAGGAACTGGATCAGTACGCTATTCCTGTGGTCGTGATTGGGAAAGTAGATGGTGAGTTCAAGCATGTTTGTTCGGTGGATACGGATAATTATCGCGACAGCATTGCGTTAACCCAAACACTGATCAATAACGGGCATCGTAAAATAGCCTGCATTCATGCCCCGCTTGATTATCACGTTTCGGTAGACCGGCTCGCTGGGTTCAGAGATTGCCTGCTTGAGCAAAATATTAGTTTGCCTGAAGAGTGGGTCGTCGATGGTGGCTATACTAATGAAACAGCACTTGAAGCTGCTCAACAATTATTGAGCCATCAGGATCTTCCTGATGCGATATTCGCCACCGACAGCCTGAAGTTAATGAGTATCTACCGTATCGCCCAAGAAAAAGGCATTAAGATCCCCGGGCAACTTTCAGTGGTGGGATACAGCAACGACATGTTGAGTTTTCTGCTCTCCCCACCGCCAGGAGGAATTGAAGTCCCGACACTGGAATTAGGCACTGCCGGTAGCGCGCTATTGTTTGAGAGAATTTCCGGAAAGTATGCCGCTCCCAGAACATTAATTCCAACGAAGATCACGTTGACGGGCTCTATCTCCTGAGATTAATTCACTTCAAAATGGTGGATAATGCTATCGCTTATCCACCTACAACGGCTAAACAGTTTCGTAGGTCGGATAAGCGCAGCGAAATCCGAAACTTAAAACGCGTAATTCACACCAATACCTGCATAGTGGAATTTATCATTATCACCTTCGTCATGGTTTTCCCACTCGAATGCATACTCCAGCGTCATTGACAGGCCGTTCCGGAAATCATAGGCATACAATAAACCCAGACGATTATAGTCATGGTTTTCAGTGTCAATATCCTCAGACCAATCCCAGTTCGTCCAGCGATCCAACCCCAGACGGGTGTAAGGCGTCAAAGTGGTATTGCCAAGCGCAATCGGCAGATAGATACGCATTTCCTGGGTAGAAAACTCACCGTTATTTTTATCGCTATCGGTATTAAAGCCGCGTTCTAAATAGTAGTTAGTGCGTAGTGTAACGGTTTCATTAATTCGCCAGCTGAACCCCGTTTCCGTTTCAACACGGCTGTCGGAATAGCCGGTCTGGTCAAGATCGTTATCAAAGCGGTAGTATGCCAACCAACCGCTGAAACTCCAGTCAGGGTTAATTTTCACATTCCAGTCCGGCTGGAATTTATAACGCTGGGTATTTGCCGTACCATTGCTGGAACCATCATCATTTTTGAAATGGTAGCCGTAATTACGCATGCCGCCAGTGAAACCTAGTGACCAGTCATCATTGTCGACAATTTGATAACGAATATCGATTTCCGGGCGGTTAAAGTAAGTACCACGGGATAAGTCGCTGTAATCCGCCGAACCTTCCTGATACATGGTTAATGCGATAGACCAGTCACCATAGCTGGCATTAAAGTAGACAGAGGGTTCATATAATCCATCTTTATCCTCACCCTGACCTTCAACGTTTTCTATTTCGTACATCGCACCAATATTATAATTCCAGCCGTTATTTTCCGCAGCTTGCACGCAGGCCGCTCCTGCACAGGCAATAAGCACTGTGCATTGCATTAGCTTTTTCATTTTTGTATTCCTTGTAAAATTTACACAGAGAGAAAAAGCCGGGAGTGTTAATTCCCGGCAGGGTACAGAATATTATTAGTTAATCGCGTATTCAGTTTCAGAATCAAAGAAATGACTTTTATTCATATCGAACGTTATTTTTATATTTTGTGCAGCCCGATAATCACTATCTGAATTGGCGCGTAAGGTTAATTCATGGCCACCTACGGTGGCGTATAACATAAACTCCGCTCCGGTTAGCTCAGCCACCGTAATATGAGCGTCAATGCCTTTATCCTGTAACACCGGGATAATATCCTCAGGGCGAATACCCAATATCACTGGTTTATGTTGATAATTAGCTAAGTTCATTGCCGCATATTTATCATCCGGGATAGGCAGCTTTAATGTTTCAGTGACGAAGCAGCCGTCATCCAGTGTGCCACGGATAAAGTTCATCGATGGCGAGCCAATAAACCCGGCAACAAACATATTGGCCGGATGGTTATAAACCGTTTTAGGCGCCCCAACCTGCTGAATAATGCCATCTTTCATGATAACGATGCGCGTTGCCATGGTCATCGCTTCGGTCTGATCGTGGGTCACGTAGATCATGGTGGTATTCAGTTTTTGATGGAGCTTGCTGATTTCAGCACGCATTTGTACTCGCAACCGCGCATCCAGGTTGGATAGCGGTTCATCCATCAAAAAGACACCTGCTTCGCGTACGATGGCGCGTCCTAGCGCCACGCGCTGGCGTTGCCCACCGGAAAGAGCAGCAGGTTTACGGTCGAGGTAGGTTTTTAACCCCAGAATAGAGGCGGCCCACTGTACGCGTTCATCAATAATGTTGGCGTCGAGTTTCTGCATCTTCAGCCCGAACGCCATGTTGTCGTAAACCGACATATGCGGATACAGCGCGTAGTTCTGGAACACCATAGCGATACCGCGCGACTTGGCAGGCACGTCATTCATGCACACGCCATCAATCAACAGTTCGCCACCACTGATTTCTTCCAGTCCGGCAATCATCCGCAAAGTGGTCGATTTTCCGCAGCCCGATGGTCCAACGAACACGATAAATTCTTTGTCCTCGATTTCGAGGGTGAAATCTTTCACCACATGAACCTGGTTGTTATAAATCTTTTGAATGTGCTGCAACGAGAGTTGTGCCATCACTTGTTCCTTTTTTCACACCGCGTGTGCACTGTGTTTGGTTAACCAGAATGTTTGCAAAAGTGGCCAGTTCAATTCTGCCGTCGTCGGCAGAAGCAAATCGGCGTGTTCAAGCCCCGAGCCAACGCCTACCGAGAGCATGCCGCTGGCGTTAATCGCCTCAATTCCCGCTTGTGCATCTTCAATGCCAATACATCTGGCCGGTTCGACACCCAGCCCTGCACAAGCGGCAAGGAAGATTTCAGGATCGGGTTTTGAATGCTCGATTTGGCTGGCGTCCGCGCAGAAATCGAACTGACCTTTAAGCCGCAACGCTTGCAGAATGCGTGGCGCATTCAAGGAAACAGAAGCCAGCCCGACACGAATATGCTGGTGGTGAAGTTCTTCGAGCAACGCCGCAATTCCCGGCAGGATCGCCGCAGGATCGAGGTGCTGAAGTGACGCGACATAGAGCGCGTTTTTACGCTCGGCAAGTTTGATTTTTGCCTGGCTGTCAAAACGCAGCTCTGCTCCCCCGCTGCGCAAAATGCGCGCCAGGGAATCCATGCGGCTGATACCTTTGAGCTGCTCGTTAATCCGCTCGTCGATCTCAATACCAATTTCACCAGCAACCTGCCGCCATGCCAGGAAATGCAAATGAGCGGTGTCCGTCACCACGCCGTCTAAATCAAAAATCACTGCTTCAGGTTTCATAGTGGTGTTCCTTTTGTGGTACCGCTCCCAGTTAAATGTGTGAAAAAATCAGCCAGCGAAAAAGTTGCAGCCCTCGTGATTTGCAGCACGGTGTTACCAAGGTGAAGATTGATCGGTTTTTCGGACGATGAAGTCACGCTCAGCTGCTGGTGAGTTAACGTCAGTTGGATGCGCACCCCTTGCCAGACAAACGGCAGCGAGATGGATTGCCACTGTTCGGGCAAACATGGGTTCAGATGCAGTTCTCCACATTCCACGGTTAGCCCAGCAAAACCCTGCACTGCACCGAGCCAGATTGCGCCGGTCGCGGCGGCGTGAATGCCGTCGTCACAGCTGTGCGGTTCATCACCGAGATCGATAAGACATGCCTGCTGCCAGAATTGATATGCCTGTTCACGGCGTCCACAACGTGCAGCAATGACGCCATGAATGGCTTTGCTGAGCGAAGAGTCGTGAATGGTGCGCGGTTCATAGTAATCGAGATTGGCTGCCAGTTGGGCTGGCGTAAACTGCCACGGCAACATGTAGGCCAGCATCACCACATCCGCCTGTTTAAGGATTTGCATCTCGTTAACTTCAGCGCGTGAGTAATCCAGCAAGATAGCTTGAGTGCCCTGCTGCTCTTTATAGCTTGTGAGATCAAGGGTCGGTTTGCTGAAGAAGCTGTCGTCTTGCGCAATAACATGGTCTTCACGGGCTTCAGGCAACCAAATACGTGCAAGGAAACGATCGGCCTGGCGGATGAAATCGTCGTCCGGTAACGCAAACTGCTGTAAATAGTGCCTGGCTCGTTCAACGTTGTGATACGCCAGATAGTTGGTATAGGCGTTGTTATCAACATGCTCGGTGTACTCGTCTGGCCCAATGACATCGTGCAGTTCCAGCCTGCCATTAGCCTCAACTGCGCGGCTCATCCAGAAACATGCGGTTTCAAGCAACAGCGCCACTCCGCGTTCACGCATAAAGCCATCGTCGCCGGTGACTTGATAATATGCGTCTACCGCCCAGGCAATATCTGCCACCAAATGGTGTTCAGCCACGGCTGAGGCGACTTTCTGGCGCAAGCCAGTACGGATATTAATTGCCGCAAACTCTGGTGTTTCTTCTTCCCCGGACCAGGCGCTTTCCCACGGGAACAATGCGCCCTGCCAGCCATTTTTGCGCGCTTTCGCCAGTGCGCCCGCGAGGTTATGCCAGCGATAACTCAACAACTGGCGAGCGATTTCTGGTTGCGTCATCAGATGGAATGGCAGCAAGAACACTTCGGTATCCCAGAAAACATGGCCTTTGTAGCCTTCGCCGGTCAGCCCTTTCGCCGCAATACTGCATTTCTCGTTATGCGCGGGGGTCATCGCAAACAGGTGATACAACGCAAAATCTAACGCAATTTGATCCTGGCTATTTTGGCTTTCAAGCTGCACACCGCTGCGTTGCCAGTATGTCTCCCAAACCTGGTTGGACTCGGCCAGCAGTTGCTCATAACCCCGTTCCACACACTGCATCAGCTTGTTCAACGCCTGTTCGCTGCAACTGGCTGCGTGGTAGTCGCTATCTAACGAGCTGGTAATCCAGTTGGTTTTCACCAACTCGAATGTCTGGCCTTTTGCTACCTTGCCGCTACAGTGCTGGGTCAGACGGCGGTTCTTCGCATAAAAGCTGCTGCAACTCTCCGCTGGCAAGGCACAGAAACTGCTAATCACCACTTCATTGCTGCCGTCCAGAGTGCGATAACAACCCTGTAAATACCGCTGTTCAAAGACCCGGACACTGGTTTCATCCAGATGCTGACGGCCCGAATTAGTTTGGGTGGCATCAATACCGGTGCTGATGGTGACCCGCGCATTGTCGTCGAGCGGCGTAATAGCCACACGCGTGCACAACAACGAATGCTGTGCCGCCGACAGGAATCGCTGGCACACGATCTGATAACGTTTACCGTTTGGCGCATGCCACACCAGGCTGCGACGCAGTTCTCCACAAGCCAAATCAAGTTCGCGATGATAATCAGTCACCGTCCCTGAAAGCAGGGTAAATATTTCGCCATCCAGTTCGATGCGCATTTGCAGCACATCAGGCAAATTCACCAGTTCGGTGGTTTCTACGGCTGAACTGCGATGATAAAACCCCGCCAGATACATACCGCGAGTCTGCTCGGTGTAGGCTTCTTCATGGCAGGCCCGTAGCCCCAGATAGCCATTTCCAGCGGCCATTAAGGTGGCAAATTTATTCAGCGTGTGTTGGCTAAATTGCAGGTCTTGCAGTCGGGTAAGAGTGCTCATAAATCGATGCTCGCTCCTGATTCCGCTGCGCGATAAATCGCCGCAACCAGTTGCTGAATAAGGTAGCCCTGCTCGGCATCCGCGATGCTGACTGGCTCACCAAGAACATGATCGACAAACGCCTGCATACTTTTGAAATGGCGCTGGCTGTCAGCGGTTTCTCTTTGTGACAACGTCACCAGCTCTCCAGCTTCATCCTGGTAGATATGCGCCGGGAACAGCGTGGCCCCCGCGTTTACCCCACAGAATTCCACATTCATCACCGATTGCTGGGCAATGTTCAGCGCAAACGAAGTTTCAAGACGCAGGATACCGCCGTTGTGAAACTCGATAGTGGCGAACAGCGCATCTTCTACGGTGTAGGTTTTTGGGTCCCACTCACCGAATTGCCCGCTGTGTTTACGGGTGCCAAGCTTCTGGAACGAGTGCGCCGATACCCGCCGCACCGCCGGAAAACCGAGCACATACATTGCGGCATCGAGCATATGAATACCGATGTCGATAAGCGGCCCGCCGCCCTGTAACTCTTTATTGGTGAAAACACCCCAGCCCGGTACACCGCAGCGGCGCAACGCTTTAGCGGTGGTGACATAAATTTCACCGAGCGTGCCGGCAACCACTTGCTGGCGTAAAAACTGCGTGTCGCTGGCAAAACGGTGGTGAAAATCGTAGGCCAACACTTTCCCGGCTTTGCGGGCAGCATCGCGCATTTCAGCCGCTTGCTCCGGCGTCATGGCCGGTGGCTTTTCACACATCACATGGCAGTTGTGCTCCAGAGCCTGCATCACATGTTGATGATGGAAACGGTTCGGCGTGCAGACGCTGACAATGTCGGGCGCACATGTGCGATACATTTCATCTGCATCGCTGAAGGCATGTGGGATACCGAGTTTGTCTGCCAGCGCCTGCGCACGACCGGTGTGGCTATCAACGACAGCCACCAGTTCCAGTTCACTTCTTGTCAGGTAATACGACGCATGGACGGTTTGGGCGACCTGCCCGCCACCGATAATAGCCACCCTGAGTTTTCGACTCATCTCACGTTGCCTCTTAGCAGGTACGCAAAAATTGCAACGACTGTTGGTACGCCGCCGCCGGATCTTCCGCGCGAATGCGGCCTTCGTAGACGATGTAACCGTCATAGCCATCCGCGCGAAGTTGTTCAAAATGCTTTTTGAAATCGATGCTGCCGCTGCCTGGCTGGTAACGATGGTTGTCGGCAATATGCACATGACCTAGCAGGTCGCGGTTAGCATGAAACGCCGTGCTGATGTCGTCTTCTTCGATATTCATGTGATAGAAATCGCCGATGATTTGCGTGTGTTTTAGCTGGTTTTCTTCGATATACGAACGCGCATCGGCCAGAGTGTTGATCATATGATCCTGGTAACGGTTAAGCGGTTCGAGGTAAACCGTGGTCCCGGTACGTGCCGCGACTTCATCCAGATAACGCAGCGAATCACTAACCGCTTTACGATCCCCTGCCAGGCTGCGCGGTGAGTTCATTGGCGGCAAGCGAAACGTGAACATGCCCCATGCCGCTGGAACCACAATCCCTTTGCCTCCCACTTGCGCCAATGCTTCAAGAATGCGGGTAATTTGTTGCAGGCCATTCAAACGACGCTCTTCAATAAAGTCGCCAATCCAGCCATCGTAACCGCCACATGCGGTAGTGACCGGCAAACCAGTAGCGGCAATCGCCGCTTTCACTGCCTGCACATTTTCGACAAGCAGTTTGCCGTCGATTTCGAAGCCATCTAAGCCCATCGCTTTGACGTATTTGAATTTTTCCAGAATATCTGCCGGGAAAAACGCCTGATTTTGAGTACCGATTTTCATGATTTATTCCTTAATTATTCCTGAAAATATTTCCCTAAGTATTTCGAGGTGCAGAAAGGCGGCAAGAGAGTAAATCCCCTGGAGCTTACTCAAGTAAGTGACTGGGATGCACGAAAGCAGCCAACATATCTGCAACTTGAAAGACGACGGGAAATTAGAAGGTTACGCCCATCTTGATGCTCAAATCCGGATGCTTATCGACATACTTCATGTAGCTTTCGGCGCTGTCATGGAATGTCACTACCGGGTCAATCAGGTCTTCGCAGTTCAGATAACCGTTCATCAACAGCTCCCAGCAGGTTTGTTCAATACGCTTACGATCCCAGCGCGGATAGTCCGGATTTGGTTCGCTGCTGCCGCGGGAAAAGACGATTTTGGCGTTATTGAAGTGAGCTTCGCGACCCAGGTTGAAGTCATGGAAAGGTTTGGCAAAAGCGACGTAAGAGATGGTGCCGCCGTAGGCGATACCGCGCAGTGCGGCTTGCAGCGCCTGGTCGTTGCCGCTGGTTTCGATAATCACGTCCGCGCCAAGCTTATTGGTGATCTTTTTGATTTCCAGGCCCACGTCGGTGCCAATCGGGTTCAGGCAGAAATCTGCGCCGTGACGTTTGGCTATTTCACAACGATGCGCAATAGGGTCAACGCCAATCACGACGGATGCACCAGCTTTTTTCGCCAGTTGAATGGCAATTTGGCCAATAGCACCGAGGCCAACGACGACTACAAAATCCCCTACCCGCACATTGCCATCGCGCACACCGCTCATGGCGAACTGCGCCGGATCGTAGCAAACCGCATTTTTCCAGCTCGCTCCGGCAGGCATTTTGCGCAGTTTGTAGTTGTTAACGCCGTTGGCGATAACCGTTTCCTGTAATGGGCCGTAAGTGCAAACCTGGTCGCCCATTTGATATTCGGTGACGTCAGCACCGCATTCGATGACTTCACCGACGACCATATTACCGAGCTGGAATTTGCCAAATTCAATACCACGGGCTGCACCTTCTGCGCGTGGCACAAACATATTCCATTCCGTCGAAAATTCTTCGTCGATAAACGGGCTGGCGGCGCGGAAATCCACCACTTCGGTGCCGTGTTTTGGCGCACCGAAGGCCACTTTGATTTTCACTTCGTGTGCCTGTACGGCACGATCTTCATAGTCCACTAAGGCCGCGATACGCGGTGCGGTTGCGACTAACTTCTTCATTTTTAACTCCAGTAATTAAATGTTGTGGTGGATGACGCAGCGCTTATCCACCCTACAAAACAGTGCAAATGAACCTGCTTAACCTTTAACGCCGCCTGCAGTCAGGCCGCTTTTAATAAAGCGTTCGGAAAGTGCGTACATCACTACCACTGGCAATGCAGTCACCAGCGAGGCCGCCATCATTCTTCCCCACACGTAATCCGGGGTGCTGAACAGCGTGCTTAAGCCAACTGGCAGCGTGAAGTTTGCCGAGCTGGAGAGGAAAATAGAGGCAAACAGATAGTCGTTCCACGCCACCATAAAGCAGTAGACGAATACCGAAACCAGCCCGGAAATCGCCAGCGGCACGGTGATGTAGAAGATGATTTGCAGGCGGTTTAAGCCGTCCATCATCGCTGCTTCTTCTATTTCATCCGGAATGGTGTCGAAGTAGCTTTTCAGCATAAAGACCGCAGTTGGCAGGGTCTGCGTCACCATCGTGATGATCAGCGCCAGTTCGGTATCGTAAATCCCCAGTGCGGTGATGATTTTGAACAATGGCACCACCAGCAAAATGCCGGAAAACATATACACCGCGTAGAAACTGGCGTTGATGGTCATCCGCCCTTTAAAGCGCAATTTGGAAAGTGCATATGCGCCCAGGATGCCGATCAACACCGCAATGGCAGAGGAAGTCAGCGATACCACCAGGCTGTTTTTGAAGTAGGTCAAAAACGGGAAGATGGTTGGGTTAAAAATGTCGATGTAATGCTGCAACGTCCACTCTTGCGGGAAGATGGTCGGATGCAACGAGATGGCCTCTTTCGGACTTTTAAACGAAGTCATCAGCATGACAAAGAACGGGAATAGCGTGATTGCCAGGAACAATGCCAGCCCAGAGTAAAAGCCCACGCGCCCTAACAGTTTGCGATGATTAGCGGTCATTTAAGATTCACCCGTTTTCTGGTCAGCAAGATGACGGCGAAGATAATGACGAACAGCACCACGGAAATGGCGGCTGCTTTTCCTAAGTCATTAAAGGCAAAGGCCGTTTTATAGAGATAGACGCCGAGAATGTTGACCTTGGTGGTTAACAACCAGACATCCGCAAACATGTAGAACATCCAGATGGTGCGCAGCGTCACCACCGTTGCCAGTACCGGCATAATGGCTGGCAGCGTGACAATTTTGAATTTCTGCCAGCCGTTCGCCCCGTCCATTTCAGCCGCTTCGTACAGCGATTTGTCGATGGTCTGCAAAATCGCCAGGAATGAGATAAACGCATATGGGAAGTAGCGCCAGATGGCGAACAGCACTACTAAAAAGAAGCTGCTGCCGGGGTTGTCGAACCACAACGGCGCTTCGTTGAACAGATGCAGCATGTCGACGCCGAGATAGTTCACGATGCCGTAGCCGCTGTTAAACATATATTTCCACGCGAACACCAAAGAGATTGACGGTGTCACGTAAGAAAGGATCACCAGCGAGCGCGCTGTTTTACGTAACCGAAACTCGCGGTTAAAGAACAGCGCCACGCCCAGCCCTAACCCTGTACTGCCAAGAACTACCAGCGCGGTGTACCAGAACGTGGTCCATAGCGAGTGCCAGAACGCCGTATCGCTCAGGATGTTGAGGTAATTTTCCAGCCCGATAAACCGCGAGCTGATGTTCGGGTTAAGCGGCAAGCGCAAAAAACTGATTTCGATGTTCGATAGCATCGGCCAGGCCACTAATCCCCCCAGCAATAACAAGCTGGGGGCGAGTAGCATCATGGCAAATGGCATATCAGAGCGGCCTGAGAACCACTTCTTCATAGTGACTTATCCTGTGATTTCAGTGTTGTTTCATCAATTCGACGATGCGCTGCTGGCTGTTATCCAGTGCCGGAGCGGTGGCTTGTTTACCCACCGTGACCTGGTTGACCATTTCACTCAAAATGGCTGAGCCGGTGATGTCGCCCATGCGGGTAAAGTTTTTCTCCCCCACTGAGCCAAAGACCTGCACGTTCGGGAATTGGGCAATCAGTTCGGCGGGAAGCGTGCCAAAGGCTTTGATTACCTCGTTATTTTTGTAGCTGTCGGTTTGTGCGACGGCTTTAGTGACCGGTAATGCCGCACCAGGTGACATCAGCACCCAATCAGCCGAGTTCTGCGCAGTCTCCATGAATGAGATAAATTTCTGTGCCGCTTCGGTTTCTGGCTTGCTTTGCCCGGCGGTAATGGTCAGCGAGGTGATCATGCCGTACACCGCCGGGGATTTTTCCGTAGGCACTACGAAGCCGAGATCCTGCGGTGAACCGTCTTTATAGAAAGCTGGCAAGATGTAGGTGGAATAAACCGCCATCGAGGTGGTGCCATTCATAAAGGCATCTTTTATTTCCATCACATCGTTGGAACCTGGCATGGTGTACTGCGCCAGCTCGCGGTAATAATTGAGCGAGGTCAGCATTTCAGGTGAGTTAGCGGTGACGTTTCCGGCAGCATCAAAGACGTTGGCACCATTTGAGAGCGCGAATTGCGAGAAGGTTTGTTCGGTCATCACGCTTTCAGCCGTGGGCAGCGCAATACCGTATTTCTTGTGGGCGCTATCGGTCATGACGCGCGCCGCGTTGAGCAATTCCGTCCAGTTGGTGGGTTCGTTCACTCCGGCCTTCGCCAGCGCGGATTTGCGATACCAGATGCCGCCCAACCAGGCGCTGATAGGCACACCGGTAAAAGCACTGCCGTCTTCGGTGCGCACCACGCGTAAAATGCCATCGTAGAAACTACTTTCGCCGACGCCTGAAATCACGGTTTTGATGGCATCACGATCGATAAGCTGCTCTTTATCCATCACTTTGGCGTAATCGTGGCTGACTTCGATAACCTCGGGCAGCGCGCCGGAACGTGCCAGGGTGATCACTTTGGTGTTATAGGCGTCTTCTTCGACAGGCACCTGCTTAACGATGATTTGTGGGTTTTCCTCGCTGAAACGAGCGATCAATTTGGTGATGACCGCCTGGCGTTCCTGTTCAACCGACGAATGCATAAATTCAATAGTGACCTGCTCAGAATCGTCTTGCTTACATCCTGAGAGCAAAGCAGCGGCTACCAGTGCTGTTAACAGCACTGCTTTTTTCGTTTTCATGGTTATTCCTTTATATTAATAGCTAAGCCACAACACCTGATAAGGTTGTATTTCGTAAGATTGCTTTCCGTTAATTTTTATACCGGAAATTAAATCCTGAATATTATTACCTGGCAGAGTAATCTGTTGGCGATGATGGCTCAGATTGAATAATGCCGTAACATGATTTCCCTCTTTCGAGGTTCGTTTTATTTCTAACACACTGCCATTAATGCATTGCGTAATAAAACTGCTGTCAGGATGGAATGCCCGGTGATTTTTACGAACATTGATCAGATGAGATAATTGTTTATACACTTGCTGGCGTAAACTATTTTCATCCAGCAGCTGGCTTTCAATTGCATGCCGTTCATATTTCTGACGGTTGATAGCGCGGTTATAACCCAGGCGCTCGACTCCGGCTTCATCATTACGTGACCCCAGAATACTTTGCACGTAAATGGCAGGGACACCCGGAAATGCAAGCAATATGGCATGAGCCAGGATAAATCTGGCCAGACGTTCCTCATCACTGCTATCCCGACGGTTTAGCGCATCCATATACGTGACGTTTATTTCATAGGGGCTGCGCGTACCATCAGGATTATTTTTCCAGTTGACTCGTGCGCCTTCATCCTGAAGCTGATTCACCAGCTGTAAAATATCTTCTTCCGGTAATATTCCGCGCAACGGATTGAGCCCAATGCCGTCGTGGGAGGCGAGGAAATTAAACCATGTCGTATTGCCATTTGTGGCATCAGATAAAGAGTTTGCCCACTGGCTTAACACCTGCGCAGAACCGGTATGGATCGCGTGTAACACCAGCGGCGGCAAAGGGAATTGATACACCATCTGGGCTTCGTCATGGCCGTTACCCAGATAGGAAATATTGTCTTTGTGCGGGACATTTGTCTCGGTAATCAATACGGTACCAGGTGCTACGGTGTCCACAACCGCACGGAACAACTTCACCAACTGGTGGGTTTTTTCCAGGTGAATACAGTTCGTGCCAATGGTTTTCCACATATAGCCCACCGCATCAAGACGGATATAATCGGCTCCCTCTTGCAAATAGCGCAGCAGGACATCGACCATAGCCAACAGCACCAGTGGATTGGCAAAGTTGAGGTCGATTTGGTCATCGCTAAAAGTGGTCCAGATATGTTGCTGCGAGCCATCAGCCAGGGTAAATGGTGAGAGTAATGGCAGCGCGCGCGGACGAGTAACCTTGGATAAATCTGTCCGCGGTTCAACAGAAATAAAGAAATTCTGATATTCAGGATTTCCCGCAAGATATTCTGTGAACCAGTGGCTTTTTGCCGATATATGGTTGCAGACAAAATCGAACATCAGACTGGTTGATTTATTTAATTGTGCGACGTCCTGCCAGTCACCACATACTGCATCAACCTGATGATAATCAATAACCGAAAACCCATCATCAGATGACCATGGGTAAAAAGGCAGTAAGTGGACGTGGGAGAAACTATTGGCTAGCCAGCGATGATAAAAATCATTCAGCGTTTTTAAGGTTTTTTCATTTTGTTGATGAAACTGATCGGCATAGGTGATAAGCACCACATCACGCTCATCCCACCCCTGCTTGCGGGTTTTCAGATTCGTATCTTTGGCCTTCTTTACCCTGGAAATAAAAGTATTAATGACTGATTCATCTAACGGGTCATCATAAATAGCGGATAGTAATTCTATAATTTTTTTCATTTTGATTTTCTCATGGGAGCGGTACCACGAGAAGCGAGACTACTCCCGCTTTATTTTTCTGTCAACGCGAGGAAAGCTGAAGGTTAATAATTGTGAGGTAACGCAAATTAAAATGAAAAAGCAGGAAGGTAACGGTACAAGAAGCCCCAGTTCGGTTCCAGAATGAACAGAACTGGTTTAAGCGCACTGCCAGCAACATTTTCTGTGGGCGGCCTGAGCGAGTTTCGATTCGCCGACCGCGTCCACATCTGGCCTGGCCTGATTACAAGATATTGACGATTGCCACCGCAGAACCGGTATAGGAACCGGGTAGTAAATCAGAACCGGCTTGTAACTCAGATTGTAAATAAAAAGTGGTTGCCCCATTGACTAATGCAGCCCCGGTTAATGTTCTTGCCCAATCGGTTTGATTTAACGATACAGACAGATAACTGCTTAAACCCGGACCTGGCCCCATATTAACCACCGTATAGGGATCATGAGTGTTATCCATACCCTGGAGAGTAATATCCACGGTGGTTTCACCATCACAGGTGATAGCAAATGACTCTTGTTTTATATTTCTGTGTGCGTTGTTATATAAAACATTGCCATGTGACAAGGTAATATCTGTTGATGATAAAGAACAAATAACATCTGGGTTACCAGGTTCGCCGGTATCATCAATGCGGATATCGAGCGGTAAATAAATCGTTTGTTTGTACTCAGGTGTTCCTGCTGGGTTTGTCGTCCACCAATTATTGGCACCCGACATAAACCAGGTACTTGTGCCCGCGAGTAGTATTGGAATGCTAACGGTGTAATTACCCGGCTGGATATTCAGTGCATCAATTAACACATCAATTGTTTTGGTTATTTGAAAATTACCATTACTCGTCACCCCAATCATATATGAACCCTGATAAGAGCGTATGGTTTCAATGATTCTCACTGCACCGGGATCGGTTTCATTCACAATCCTCATCTCTTGTGTTCCGCTGCCGCCGCCTTCCGGAGATAAATAGGTTTTCAGGGTCCCACCACCGACGCTCACATCCTGTGTACGCCCTTCAACAATATGCCCTTCCATACAATTTGATTGATAATCGGGAAGGACACCGGGCGGAAGACTATTTGGTGCCCAGTTAAAATTATTCAGCGAGTTATCATAATATTTAGCACCTTGGTCCATACTAATATTTAATGTTACCCGATATTTTCCCTGGCCGGCTGTGTTACCCATCCATTCTTGTCTTTCTATATTCACATACACCCCAAAATCATCAGAGGTTCCCTTCCACCAGGTGCCTGTCGCATCAACCAGATTGCATTCGCCCGCTGTCGCTTGAACCGCACTGCCCATTCCAATAATGAGGAGCATTAAACGCCATAACTTCATACATTTATAGGGGCTGGAGGACGATTTTCTACCTGCGATGATCACGCTTTTATCTCCTGAAATACAAACTCCGTGAATGCGCGATTCTGGCAAACAACAGACTGTTAAGTGAATAGATGAAAATAACTAAATGATATTTACAATAGCTACAGCTGAACCCGTATAGGAACCAGGGAGGAGATCAGAACCGGCCTGTAAATTAGATTGCAAATAAAAAGTGGAGGCACCATTTATTAATACCGCACCCGCCAATGTCCTGGACCAGGTTGTTTGATCTAACGACACAGACAGTTGACTGGTTAAACCTGGACCAGGTCCCATGTTGACCTCTGTATAGGAACCCTGAGTGTTATTGTTACCTTGAAGGATAATGTCTACAGTGGTTTCACCATCACAGGTAATAGCGAATGACTCTTTTTTGATATTCCCTTGTGCATTACTGTATAAAACATTTCCGTGAGAGAGTGTAATATCCGTTGCAGACAAGGAGCAAATAACGTCTGGATTACCCGGTTCACCGGTGTCGTCAATACGAATATCCAGCGGCAGGTAAAACGTTTGAGTATAATCAGGCTCTCCTGCCGGATTGATCTCCCACCAATTATTGGTACCTGACATAAACCATGAACTTGCCCCAGCAGTTTGCAATGGAATACCAACCGTGTAATTTCCCGGTGATATATTTAGAGCATCCACTATGACATCGATAGATTTTGTTATTTGAAAATCACCATTATTCGATACTCCGACCATGTAAATACCCGGCGGAGTCATTATTTCTGCGATTGGCCTAAGGGCTCCTGGATCGTTTTCATCCACGATCCTCATTTCTTGTGTTCCGCTATACTCCCCCACAGCAGCCAGATACGTTTTCAATGTCCCGCCACCAATGCTCACATCCTGGCTTCGCGCATCAAGAACAAATCCTTCCATACAATTTGACTGATCCATCGCGAGAATACCGTCTGGTAGAAGATTCGAATTCCAGATGGAGTTATTAAATGAGGAGTAATAATTTTTACCCCCTTGGTTCATCAAAATATTCAAAGTGATACGGTATCTTCCTTGACCCACTGTATTGCCAATCCATTCCTGCCGTTCGACGTTTACATTAACACCGTGGGTGGACGTTCCTTTCCACCACATCCCTCCCGCCCCCCTCAAATCGCACTCCACTGCGAAGACCTGAACCGAGCCACTCATCCCAATAATCAAAACCAGTAAACGCCAAAACATTAATCGGTTATTTATGAACTTTCGCACCCTGCTGCTTACATTTTTCACGGGCTTTTCTCCTACAGATAACTGATGCTCATCGTCGCCGTGGCACTGAAGGCACCCGCTTCCAGACTGCCTCCTTGCTTGTACGGCACCGCGGTCAGAGTGAATTGGCTGCTGGCGGTGCCATTGCCCGTCCAGCCTTGGGTGAGTGGATAACCATAGCCGTTACTGCCACCACCCAGTGTTAAAGGGAAACTGCTGTTCACTCCGTTCCCCTGGTACAATGCCACGCCGAGGATGTCGGCATTGCCTCCGGTCGCATCCGTTTTCAGCACATTAGTAGGCGCGCCAGTTAGCTGCGAACCGGTTACCCTGACATACGCGGCTCCGCTGTAATAGGTACAGCTGACGGGCACGGTGATGGATTTGGCGTAGGCCTGGCCATCCACCTTTTGGGCGTCCATATCGCCAAAATCCACGGTAATCAGACTGTCGCCGTTAACCACGCAAGGCGGGATGTAGATTTCGCTGGTGATGGTGATATTAATGTTTGCTCTTGCCGTCGTTGCGCTGAATAGTATTCCTGTCAACAGCAGCGCAGATGCGATTTGCCTGGTTTTCATCACCATCACCTCACTCATAATTCAGCACAAAATTGGCCTGCGCACTGTAATCGCCAGCGACGACACTCTGGTCAGCCAGAGCGTCCGGTGTGGCTTGTACCACCGCTTTAAAGTTCAGCACGATGGTGCTGCTGTCTAACTGAGTACCCGCCCCCTGGTTATGCGGCTCACCGAGCTTCAGTGGTGAAGTCCCGTCAACGTCCAGTATTCCCACCGCCAGTTTTCCGACATTCGGCCCGGTTCCCATGCGTAACCAGTAATCTGACTGGCTTCCCATGTTGGTTTCCCGGACGCCATCAAACGTCAGTTTGACCACGCTATAAAGCGTGGTAGTGGTGCAGTTATTCAGCTGAATGGAAAAATTCTCATCCGGGCTGCGTCCTGGTGGATATTGAAAATCCTTGAGCGGCCGGTCGCCAAATAGCACGGTTTGCCCCTGGCTTTCTGGTGCTAGTTCACACGGGGATTCCCACAATACCCCTTTGAATTCCATAGGCGTTTCAGCCAGGATTGGCGTCGAAAATATAAAACCCAGCCCGAACAGCACCGACAACTTATTGATATTGATCATTCATACTCCAGACTCAGGCGCAGCAGCGCACCCTGCAACAGCATGTGCTGGCTCAATTTATAGGTCAGTTGGTTATCTCCGGATCGCAATGCCACCGCTTCTTCTGGCAGTTGAAGTTCTGGATACATCGGCTCTTCGCCATCAACCGAATCCTTCAACAATGCACTGCGGATAACATGGATGGGTGCCGCATTGTCTTCACTGGTCACGCCACCTTCACCACAACCTGTCAGTGTCAAATTCACCGGGACGACCCCGCCGACAACCGGAGTCCATGAGGTTTCCTGGGTTTTCAGAGTACAGGGAGAGGTGACTAGTGTTCCGCTGACAGCCAGAAAACCCACCTGACCATTACGCTCATTCACTTGCTGATGATTAGATTCATCAGGGATGAAAATTATTTTTTGGGACTGAACTTCGGCTGCCCGCGCCGCACTGCTTATCGACACCGCAGATATCAGTGTCAGCCCCATAATTATCAGCGTGTTTGGCTTCATTCCCCGCTCTCCTGGTTGATAATTACTTATCCGTTTCCACCGCAGTACAGCGGTTGCTGCTGCACTGGAACGTCAAGGACGGGCGGCCACCGTAATCGTTGATATAAGTCAGAACCGGCGCGTTGTAGTTACCCGCTTTCACACTTTGCGATGACTTAGGTGCCAGCATGACCGCTTCGAACTTTCCGACCTGTGTTTGTTTGGCCCCTTCACCAATGCCAATCACCGTGATGAAATATGGCGTCGGGTTTTCTATGCGGTAGCCACCGCTTTCTTTGGTGAGCACCAGTTTGTCCTGCCACACCGCATTAGGTTTAGTTTTGATTGATACCGGGCGGTAGAACAACTTCACACGTGTCTGTAGGGCGATTTGTAGCGAGTTAGCTTTTTCACTACGTGGCGGAATTTCCCGCAAATTGAAGTAAAACAGCGATTCACGATCCTGTGGCAGCTTAGCGATATCCGGAGTGGTGGATAAACGCAGCAGGCTTTTTACCCCAGGCTCAAGGCGCTGGACTGGTGGCGTAACGACTATCGGCCCGGTGGTAATTTTGGTTTGTTTGGCATCTTCTAACCACGCCTGCGCCAGGTATGGTAATTGTTTGTTGTCATTAGCAATATTCAATGTCATCGACTTATCGCCGCCATTAAAAATGACCCGCGTTCGGTCCAGCGAGATGGCAGCGTGAGCGCCAGACAAGGTACTCAAACATAAACCCACTACCGCTGTTGTTTTCATCATCGTGTTCACAATCTGATCTTCCTTACTGTGTTAATTCGGGTTACCGCCACCGCGGGTAAAGCGGTGTGTTATTGATAGATTTGTCAGGCCTTTTCGTTCTGACATGGCAATAAAAGTTGCTGTTCAGGTGGCACAGTTTCTGGCAATGCGATACTGCACTGCTGCTGACCGTCCCAACCGACTTGCAGTGTTTCGCCTAACGCCACACCGCTGAGCCAAACCAGACCTTCGTCACTGACCATTCCAACTTCGGTCCCTTTGGTATTGGTGACGCTTGCGCCAAATGGCGGCACCGTGCCGTCTTTTCTTTTCACCACCGCAAACAGTTTCGCCCCCTTCAACACCCCGAATTCCCGGTACCCAATAGCCCCTTCAGTCAGCACGGATTCCACCACGGAGCGTGTTGCTTCCATGTCTTCCGGGAGTTTGTTCAAATCAATGCTGGTGGTATTGCGGTAATAGCTACTCATCCCAGTGACGACCCCGGTTCCCCAACGGTTGGTGGTTACCCTTCCGCCATTGACTGGCACACCGGCAACCCCTTCGGTGTCAACCAACAGACGCGTTCCGCCGTTCGTCCCACCCGCATGCAGAGCGGCACCTTTCGCGGTAAGCGTCGCCCCGCCTGAAAGGTTCAGACCGAGCGAGGTGTAATCGTTGCTCACCCACGCAAGGTTGGTTGAAAGGTTGGCCCGCGTTCCCGTATGGCTGTAGTAGCCATTGAACTGTCCGTCCGTCGATTCGCCGCCCCCGGTGTTCACACCCGCATTAATGCTGTAGTTATCCAGGCCCTTATTGAGCGAGTTGCTGTACCCGGCAGTCTGGCTCACGCGCCCTTCCGTGGTGTTGAGGTTATAACTGGCTGTTCCGCCGCCGCCCGTCGGGATCGAGATGCGGAAATAGAGTGAGTCATTGTCCTCATCGTAATAACGCGATCGGGAGGCCGACAGGCTCATCGATATGCCACGAAAATCGCCGATGTCCATGTAGTGGTTGATACTTAGCGTGTAATAGTTGGACTGTTTAGTGTCATCCCAATAAGTCTGGTGGCTAAGTTGTAACCCCACAGAGGTTCGGCCATTTTCCCCGAGGCTTTTGTTCAGCGTGGCGGTATAGAGTTGCTTTTCACGGCCAGTGAAGTCATCACGATATCGGGCATCCAGATATTGCTGCATGCTCATGTAATCGTTTTCGGAGAAACGGTAACCGGCAAAGTTAATGTCTGCGTTAGCCTCATCAAAGCGTTTGGAATAACTCATCCGCCAGGATTTCCCTTTCATGGTGCCGTGCTCGTCATCAAAATTGGCAATCGACTGCGTAAGGTCGGTTGATAATGTGCCTAAGGCGTTCATATCACGACCCAAACCGATAGCTAAGGCGTTATAATCATTACCACTTATGATGCCGCCACCATATAAAGACCAACTGTTGTTGATACCCCATGAGGCTTCGCCACTGACAAAGAACGGCCCTTCCAAATCATGCCCGTTGGTGCGTGACTTCCCGCTAATCAGTTTGTATCGCACTTGTCCTGGACGGGTCAGATACGGAACGTAGGCGGTATCCACCTGGAAGGTTTTCTTCTGGCCGTTTTGTTCGATGACTTCGACATCCAGTCGCCCACGAATCGAGCTATCCAGATCCTGAATCGTAAATGGCCCGGCAGGCACCGTGGCGTCATATAAAATGCGCCCCTGCTGCGATATGACTACGCGCGCATTGGTTTCTGCCACCCCTGAAACCTGCGGAGCATAGCCACGTAATTTAGGTGGCAACATGCGATCATCACTTTCCAGACTCACGCCGGTGTAGTTCCAGGCGCTGAAAATATCGGAGCTTATGTAATTTTCGCCTAACGTCAGGTTCGCTTGTAGCTTCGGGATGGCGCGATACAGGTACACGCGATTCCAGTCAAACTGATTGTCATCGCTCTCACCATCAACCTGGGTAATGTTTCCCTGGTAGTCCGCGCGAAGACGCCAGGGGCCAAAGTTGGCTCCTGTTGTACCGTTGAAGCTAAAATTTCGCGACTCTTCCCGTTCCTGTGGTTGCGTGACCGTGGCGTTAAGGTTGTAATCCAGCATCAAGCCTGGAATACCATTGTCCCAACGTGAAGGTGGCAACCAGGTTGCATCGGAATATTCAAGCCAGGCTTGTGGCATATTGATGAGTAGCGTTCCATCGGACAGATCTGCCTGTATTTCAACCCCTGGTAGCTGGCTAAAATCCGCGCATTCGGTTTCGCCAAAGGGTATCCAGAGCAACTTACCTTGTGAGGTCTCCGTTAATCCCATTTGTGCCACTATCTCGCGCGTCAGGCAGGCCTGAGGCAAACTTTTCTTATCCCCTTCCTCGACGGTTTTTTTCAGCTCAGCAAACGTCACCGGAAGAGTGGACGAACTCATTGATTGTCCGTTGATGACCACCTGTAATTGGTACTGGCCGGGCATGACATAGCCTGCCTGAGAGAAGCGGCTAACATTGATATTCTGACGGTCGGAGGCATCCAGGACGTCCGTGTTAAATTCGACAGCCTCGGCATCGCGAATGGTTAACATCAACAGCACCGGCGCAATCGGGCAACAGGATAAATAGGCTGTGAGTTTTCGATTAGTTAACATGTTGTCATCGCAAATAATCTATTGATGAGCCAAAACCCCGTGAACCTCTTCCTCCTTATTGAGATAAGGAAAATGTATCGGCGAAACGAACTCGGCCACAGAAAGTCATTACTCGTAATCCACCTTCAGACGTACCACTGCGTAGTAATCACCACCGCGCAGGGGCTCGCCATTGCGTATCAACCGCAGAGCGTACTGAAGCCGCTGTTCACTGCCTTTTAATAATTGAGGCGGCATCGCCTTACCGGCAAACGCCCGGTTTCCCTGGCTATCGAGGATTTGTAATTCCACACCTCGAGCTTGCCCCAACACGCCAAATCTATCCGGGGAATGTCCACGCAAGCCGTCAAAGGTGACACGCACTTGGGAGTCCGGCAGTACGGCATCCGGTTTTACATCGTCCTCACTGGTCAGCTCACAATTCTCTAGCCCGAGGTAAAAAATTTTCTCAGGTCCGGGAATACTCGCCTGCATGTCTTTCATGCGCGTGGTTCCCATCTCAATGACTTGCCAAACATCTTCCATACCAAGCGTGCAAGCTGGAGCGATAATCTGACCGCCAAAATTAGCGCTTCCATGCCACCAGACACCTTCTGGCCCCTGGTATTCTGGCGCGTTCTGACTGGATGACTGGGTCGAAGTTGATGTTGCCAATGCCCCTTCCGACAGCACTATCAGCAGTGTCAGCCCGCAGAGATATTCCCTGAGCATTCCGCCTCCTTCGCGTGGCTAACAAAAACGGGACAACCCCGAAGGGCTGCCCCGAAAAATTTTACTGATAAGCGAGGGTAAAGTTGGTCACCGCGGTGAAGTCACCTTCAGCAACGGCGCCACCAGTCGCCATTTTTACCCAGCTGGCGTAACGGAGGGTGTTATTGCCATCACCGATAATCTGTGGGTTACCCGGCTGGCCAAATACCACATCGCCACTCGCTGGGGAGTTAATGATGATTGCAGTGCCGGTATTACCGGTTGTGCCCAATTCTGTTGGTGCGGCAGGAATTGCTGCACCGTTGAATGTGACGGTTACGGTTTTGTCGACCAGGCTTGTTGGGTCACAATTTGTCAACAGGATGTCAATATCACGCAGTTCCGAGATGCCGCCGGACGCAAGATGCGTTTTGGAAATCTGACCAAAGTCTATGGTCTGGTCTGCTGATTCAGGCGCAATGCTACAAGCTGCATTGATTACGGACCCGGTGAAGTTCACAACACCTTCGCCACCATTGGCAGCCTGAGCACTGAAAGCCACCAGGGACAAAGCTACTGCACTCGTTAATGTTGTGAAGGTTGTTTTAAAGCTCATTTCTCAATTCCTTGATTAATAATGAATAACATTCGTTATCGCTCACCCGAACACCGACTCGTTAAAAACGGAACGAGTGAAGTCAACTTGCCGGTGTTCATAGCAAGGCAGAGCGATGTGGATTCTTTTGTTATTTTTTGCCTTCCAGGCGGGGTAATTCTTACCTTCAGGCCGAGTTGGGATTGACAATTAGTTCCAATTTGACAAGTCCAGCCCAAGAGTCCAGAAATGTACGAAAAAGCAGTCAAATAAACTGATTTTAATTTTATTTGTGATTTTTAATTCTTCATGTGGTGACAAATAAGACACGGAAAATTGAGGGTGAGAAATGCCTGGAGTAATATCATGAAGAGGTCTTGTGACTTATCGTTATAGTCAAAAAATTTCCAATACATTGTTATTTAAAAATAAATAAAAACCTCCATTGTTATTTTAATGTAAATGCTAGATTCTAGTTTCGTTATTGAGCGGACTTGTCAAATTGGAACTAATTGTCTACTTTTCAGTTTTCAATCAACAGGTAAATGCACAAGAAACCACCCTCAACCCACCGTATATTATTCACACAGAGAATATCGCGGAAATTAATCACGCCTGAATGAAACCAATAAAACCACATTATTTTATTTGCCCAGCCCAATCACTCAGATAATTTTCTAAGCTTATAATCATGATTAAAATAATTAGCTATAAATTGCACTTTTTAATTGCATGGTTTTTTCTTCAGCCGCACTAATCACTATCATTAATTAATATAAAAATGGGCCTTTGTTAGAATAGTCACTAAGTATAAATTAAAGTCAGGAGATGTACTTTTCGAAAAAAGAGGTTATTACTGGTTATTTCACACAGGCAAGAATGCGCCAGAAAGCATGGGGCACCGCTCCATTGATAGGCTACTGGCACATGGGTGATATTTATCAGGAAAGAACTAATAGCTTGTTTCTGCGCATATTTTTCTCTTTCCAAATCCCCTCAAAACGCGCCGCATTGCTGGCGGTATAACGTACCGTGTGGCGGATGTTACGATGCCCCAGATAGTCCTGTATTAAGCGTGTATCAATCCCGTTGTCTGCCATGGCGAACCCACAGGCATGGCGCAACATGTGAGGATGTGAACATAACGGCAGTCCTGCTCTTTTCCCCAGCGCATTGATAATGTTGTAACCCTGTTGACGTGAAAGAGGTTTACCATTTCGTGAAATAAACAGTGAATCATCATCCAGCGAGGCCCAGTTCTGGCGGGTGTTAAGCCATAACTCAAGCAGGCTCACCTCACAAGGAATCATAGGATGAATGGTTGAAAAACCATTCTTCAGACGGTGAATATTGAGCGTCCGTGTCGGTAAATCAATATCTGACAGCCGCAGTTTTAACAGTTCGCTGATGCGGAATCCGTGAAGATAACACATGGCTACCATGCAGCGATTACGTTCGGGATTCAAACCTTGTTTGGCCGAATCAAGCAGGCGTTGAACTTCATCGGTAGTAAGATAGTTGCGTTGGGACATAGCATGACCTTATTGTTGACAACCGAATGCTTTATAAAAAACGCGACATATTGACTCGCTTTTATGGTGAGGGATTAGCACAAACGATGGAGCCAATCCTATTATGTCGATACTTCGCTCATTGATTTTAAAATAAAAAAATCCGCAGCTTATTTTGGTAAACTCCAAAAGCTGTGATTATTTTAACAAGCCATTTTATTATAGTTGAAATCTTACAAAACCCGTCTGGCAAAATCCTTTTAGCCCGAGAAATTATCCATAAATCTAGCTATCGATATGTATTAATGAGTTACACAGTATAACCACAGGCTATGGATTATTTCACGCAATATAATCGACAAAGTTTTCCTGTGAACCGTTTCATGACAAAAGTTGTGAGGCTGGGAAATTAAGAGGTGACGAGTAAACGCTGCGGGAAGATTAGCTATCTTCCCGCAAGGGTGAGGATTTAAAGCGGGGATGTACCATTAAAGCGAGCCGAAACCTTGCGCAACAGACGAGCAAGCATCGGCTCAAGTGTTAGCACCAGCAGCATTTTCAACGGACGACGTGCTACGGATTTTATCGCCCATCCCGCGACGCCCGCAGGGCCATAACGCAGAGCGGCCAAAAACACGAGTTTACCGATAATTTTCAGGCCTGGTTTTGCCTTATTGGCAGTCGTCTGGAATTTGGACATGTGTCCTCCTGGGGGAAATAGTCAGCCATATGCCCTCACCCCGGCCCTCTCCCACAGGAGAGGGAGAAACCGAGTTAAAGCTGGCGGAAACGGCTACGTAACGTGAAGGTATCAGAGGTTATATAGCGTTCCATGGAACGCAAACGCTGCTCGCCCGCCGCCAGTTGGGCGTCGACTTCGTCGAGCAAATCTCGGTTGGTCGGTTGCGGCTTTTCTTGCGAAGCCCCCGCAGGCATTGGGTCAAGGATAAAGGTCAATGCGATGTAGGCCACCAAAACAAAGAAGAACAGGCCAAATACCATCGCCAAAACAGTAATCAGGCGTACCAGCTTCACAGGCACATCAAGGTATTGTGCGATACCCGCGCACACCCCTTTCACCATCCCTTTTTCTGGGATGCGCCACAGTTTGCGACCGGAAATTGATTTCACCATTATTTATCTCTCCAGTTCGGATGTTCAGCATCAAGGATCTGTTCCAGCGTCTGAATGCGCTCACCCATACGTCGTGCTTCATCAGTCAGTTGCGCCAACCGCTGTTGTTCGCCCTGAGAAAGTTGCCCGCCATTTTCGGCACGGTTGTTGTAGTGCAGCCACAGCCAAATGGGAGCGACGAACAACACAAAAATCGTTAATGGGATGGCAATAAAAAGCGCGCTCATGTGTACTCCTTACAAGTCAGCCTTGACTATGGCGCCGTTTCCCGACGCCGCAGTCAGTTAATTACCCACGATCCTGGTTGTTCATTTTAGCTTTCAGCGCCGCCAGTTGTTCGCTGATTTCGTCGTCAGCTTTCAGTTCAGCAAACTGTGAGTCGAGGTTTTTCTGTTTGCCAAAGCTGTGGCTTTCCGCTTCTGATTCCATTTGGTCGATTCGGCGCTCAAAGGATTCAAAACGGGCCATTGCTTCGTCGATCTTTCCACTGTCTAACTGGCGACGAACATCACGGGAAGAAGAAGCGGCCTGATGACGCAGTGTGAGTGCCTGCTGGCGCGCGCGGGTTTCGCTGAGTTTGTTCTCAAGCTCACCGATCTCTTTTTTCATACGCGCCAGTGTTTCATCAACATGTACTACTTCATCTTCCAGGGTAGCAATCATGTCGGTCATTTTTTGCTTTTCAATTAATGCCGCACGCGCCAGATCTTCTTTATCTTTACGCAGCGCCAGTTCCGCTTTTTCCTGCCATTCAGCTTGCTGTGCCGTCGCTTGTTCTACACGACGGGAGAGCTGTTTCTTTTCGGCCAGCGCACGCGCAGAAGTGGAACGCACTTCAACCAATGTATCTTCCATTTCCTGAATCATCAGGCGTACTAGCTTCTGCGGATCTTCTGCTTTCTCAAGCAGCGAGTTGATGTTGGCATTCACGATGTCGGCAAAACGAGAAAAAATACCCATAATTCAATCCTCTTTAGTCATTATTTCAGGTGCCTGGCACCCTGCACGAAATGAATATTGCAAGTGATGTGCCAACTTTTTATTTTATTGATTTTAATAGAAATGATTAAATTTGACTCGCTACCCACAACGTATATAGTGGTTAAATTCACTAACTATTGGTTAATTTAATCATGGCAGATAGCAAAGATAACCTGATCGGCGAGGCAAACAGTTTCCTTGAAGTGCTGGAGCAAGTCTCCCGTCTGGCTCCGCTGGAAAAACCGGTGTTAGTGATTGGCGAACGCGGCACCGGCAAAGAGCTAATTGCTAACCGTCTACACTTCCTGTCGCGTCGTTGGCAAGGGCCGTTTATTTCACTTAACTGCGCCGCGCTGAATGATAACTTGCTCGACTCTGAGCTTTTTGGACATGAAGCTGGCGCTTTTACCGGCGCGCAAAAACGCCATCCGGGACGTTTTGAACGAGCCGATGGCGGCACGTTGTTTCTGGATGAACTGGCGACCGCGCCGATGATGGTGCAGGAAAAATTGCTGCGCGTAGTCGAGTATGGCGAACTGGAGCGTGTCGGCGGTAGCCAACCGTTGCAAGTCAATGTACGGCTGGTTTGTGCCACTAATGCTGATCTGCCTAAACTTGCCGAAGAGGGTAAATTCCGCGCCGATTTACTTGATCGCCTTGCCTTTGATGTGGTCAAACTGCCCCCGCTGCGCGAGCGCCAGCCCGATATCATGTTAATGGCCGAGCATTTTGCCATTCAAATGTGCCGAGAGTTACAGCTTCCCCTATTCCCGGGGTTTACTGAGCAAGCACAGCTAACGCTGCTTAATTACGGCTGGCCTGGCAATATTCGGGAATTAAAAAATGTGGTAGAGCGTTCGATGTATCGCCACGGTACCAGCGATGAGCCCGTTGATGAAGTGATCCTCGATCCGTTTGCGCGGCAGTCGGTTGCTGTGCAGTATCACGATGAAACACTACCCACATTACCGATGGATTTGCGTGGTTGGCAAAATCAGCAGGAAAAGGAGTTACTGGAAAAAAGCTTACAACAGGCGAAATATAACCAGCGCAAGGCCGCCGATTTACTGGGGCTGACTTACCATCAATTACGTGCACTGCTTAAAAAGCACGACGTTGTTCAACCTTAATAAGGAGCAGCTTTGCCATCAAAACGCTGTAAAAAACAACATCGCCCGGCCTTTTTTACCGGCATTGATTATAAAAAAAGCAAAATAGCCTGACATATTTTGGGAAGCCCTCAAGAGTACGATACACTTTGGCTATCACCCGTGAAAACTCAAAAACTTATGCGCGCAATTGTATCTTCCCTGTTACTGGCAGTGAGCTGCCTGAGTGGCGTAGCTTTTGCTGCACCGCCAGCTGAAACACCTGTCCAAAAACCAGCAGATATCCGTAACAGCGGATTTGTTTATTGTGTCAGCGGTCAGGTCAATACCTTTAATCCGCAGATGGCGAGCGGTGGTTTGACTGTCGACACCCTTGCCGCACAGTTATATGACCGATTATTGGATGTCGATCCATATACTTACCGCCTGGTGTCCGAGTTAGCAGAAAGCTGGGAAGTGCTGGATAACGGTGCCACTTACCGCTTCCATTTACGCCCAAACGTGCAGTTCCAGACCACTCCGTGGTTTAAACCTACTCGCGCACTCAATGCCGATGATGTGGTATTCAGTTTCCAGCGTGTTTTTAATCGCGACCACCCATGGCACAACGTCAATGGGGGTAACTACCCTTATTTTGACAGCCTCCAGTTCCCAGACGCGGTAAAAAGCATCCGTAAACTGGATAACAATACCGTTGAGTTCCGCCTTGAGAAACCTGATGCGTCGTTCCTGTGGCACATGGCGACTCACTACGCATCCGTCATGTCTGCGGAATACGCAGCGCAACTGACCAAAGCCGATCGAAAAGAGATGATGGATCGCGAACCTGTTGGCACCGGGCCATTCCAGGTGAGCGAATTTCGTTCCGGACAATATATTCGCCTGGCTCGTCACCCTAAGTTCTGGCGCGGTGTACCATTAATGCCGCAGGTAGTGTTGGACTTGGGTTCTGGGGGCACAGGACGTTTATCTAAACTGATCACCGGGGAATGTGATGTTCTCGCCTATCCTGCCGCCAGTCAGTTGACCATATTGCGTGATGACCCGCGTTTGCGTCTGACTTTACGTCCAGGCATGAACATTGCCTATCTGGCTTTCAATACCAATAAAGCGCCATTGAATAATCCTGAAGTGCGCCATGCGCTGGCGCTGGCGATTAATAACCAGCGTCTGATGCAATCTATTTATTACGGCACTGCTGAAACTGCTGCGTCTATTTTGCCCCGTGCATCATGGGCTTATGACAGCGATTCCAAAATCACCGAATACAATCCCGCCAAAGCTCGTCAGCAGTTAAAAGCTCTGGGGCTTAACAATCTGGAATTGCGCTTGTGGGTGCCAACCAGTTCACAGGCATGGAACCCGAGTCCGTTGAAAACCGCAGAGCTTATTCAGGCAGATATGGCTCAAATTGGCGTGAAAGTCATTATCGTGCCAGTCGAAGGCCGCTTTCAGGAAGCGCGTTTGATGGACATGAACCACGATCTCACGCTGGCAGGTTGGGCGACTGACAGTAACGACCCGGATAGCTTCTTCCGCCCAATGCTAAGTTGCGCGGCGATTCGTTCACAGACCAACTATGCTCGCTGGTGTGATCCTAAATTTGATGAAGTCCTGCAAAAAGCGTTGTCTTCTCAAGAACTGGCATCACGTATTGAGGCTTATCGTGAAGCGCAGGATATTCTCGCCCAACAATTGCCGGTATTACCGCTGGCATCATCGCTGCGCCTGCAAGCCTATCGCTACGACATTAAAGGCCTGGTGCTAAGTCCGTTTGGTAACGCATCGTTTGCGGGCGTATCCCGTGAAAATGTTGAGGTGAAAAAACCATGATCATCTATACCCTGCGCCGCCTGCTGCTGTTGCTGGTGACGCTGTTTTTTCTGACACTTATTGGCTTTAGCCTCAACTACTTTACCCCGCACGCACCATTACAAGGCGCGTCGCTGTGGAACGCGTGGGTGTTCTGGTTTGAAAGTATTCTGGACTGGGACTTTGGCGTATCGAGCATTAATGGTCAGTCGATTAACGAACAGTTGAGCCTGGTCTTCCCGGCTACGATGGAGCTCTGTTTGCTCGCTTTCGGCCTGGCTTTGCTCATCGGTATTCCGGTGGGGATGCTGGCTGGTATCATGCACAACAAATGGCAGGACAGGCTGATCAGTGCGCTGGCTCTGGTTGGCTTTTCGATTCCCGTATTCTGGTTTGCACTATTACTGACGATGTTTTTCTCACTGACGTTAGGCTGGCTGCCAGTCTCAGGGCGTTTCGATTTACTCTATGAAGTGAAGTCTGTCACCGGTTTTGCATTAGTTGACGCCTGGTTGTCGGACTCGCCATATCGTGACGAGATGATTATGAGTGCCATCCGCCATATGATTTTGCCGGTCGTGACGCTTGCAGTCGCCCCCACCACCGAGGTGGTGCGTTTAATGCGCATCAGCACCATTGACGTATTCGACCAAAATTACATTAAAGCGGCCGCCACTCGCGGATTATCGCGCCTGACAATCCTGCATCGACACGTATTACATAATGCGCTGCCACCGGTTATCCCCCGTCTCGGCTTACAATTTTCAACCATGTTAACGCTGGCGATGATCACCGAAGTGGTGTTCAGCTGGCCGGGGCTTGGGCGTTGGCTGATAAATGCCATTCGTCAACAAGACTATACGGCCATCTCTGCTGGCGTGATGGTCATCGGTTCATTGGTTATCATCGTGAATGTTATCTCCGATATTTTGGGTGCTATGGCTAACCCACTGACACATAAGGAATGGTATGCCTTACGATAGCGTCTATCGCGAGAAACGCCCGCCGAGCACACTGCGACTGACCTGGCGAAAATTTTACGGCGACACCACAGCGATGATTGGCCTGTATGGCTGTGGGGCGCTGGTGCTGTTGTGTGTATTCGGTAGCGTTTTTGCACCTTATGGCATCGACCAGCAATTCCTGGGTTATCAGTTGTTACCGCCGTCCTGGTCACGCTATGGCGACGTGTCGTTCTTCCTGGGAACTGATGACCTTGGGCGCGATGTATTAAGCCGTTTATTAAGCGGTGCCGCGCCGACGGTCGGTGGCGCGTTTGTTGTGACGTTGGCTGCCGCTGTATTCGGCATTGTTTTGGGTGTTTTTGCTGGTTCGACTCATGGGCTGCGCTCTGCGGTGATGAACCACATTCTCGATACATTGCTGTCGATTCCTACCCTATTGCTGGCAATCATTGTGGTGGCGTTTGTCGGCCCACATCTGATTCACGCCATGTTTGCAGTCTGGCTGGCGCTGCTGCCGCGCATGGTACGTTCAGTCTATAGCGCCGTACATGACGAGCTGGAAAAAGATTACGTGGTTGCCGCTCGTCTGGATGGCGCATCAACGCTTAATATTCTGTGGTTCGCGGTGATGCCTAATACCGCCGCCATTCTGATTACAGAAATCACCCGTGCGTTGTCGATGGCCATTCTGGATATTGCTGCGCTAGGTTTTCTCGATTTGGGTGCACAGCTTCCGTCGCCGGAATGGGGCGCAATGCTGGGTGATGCACTGGAGCTGATTTATGTGGCTCCGTGGACCGTCATGTTGCCCGGAGGGGCTATCATGGTAAGTGTACTTCTGGTCAACCTGCTGGGCGACGGACTACGCCGCGCAATAAATGCGGGGGTGCAATAAATGCCATTACTTGATATCCGAAATCTGACCATCGAGTTTATGACCTCCGAAGGTTGGGTCAAAGCCGTCGACCGTGTCAGTATGACCCTCAACGAAGGGGAAATTCGCGGCCTGGTGGGTGAATCAGGCTCGGGCAAGAGCCTGATTGCAAAAGCCATTTGCGGTGTCACAAAGGACAACTGGCGCGTCACGGCAGACCGTATGCGTTTTGATGATATTGATTTGTTACGGCTGAGCGGACGAGAGCGCCGACGTCTGGTTGGCCATAACGTTTCGATGATCTTCCAGGAACCCCAATCTTGCCTTGATCCCTCAGAGCGCGTGGGTCGCCAGCTGATGCAAAATATCCCGGGCTGGACCTTTAAGGGTCGCTGGTGGAAACGTTTTGGCTGGCGTAAACGTCGCGCCATCGAACTGTTGCATCGCGTCGGGATTAAAGATCACAAAGATGCGATGCGCAGTTATCCCTACGAACTGACGGACGGTGAATGCCAGAAAGTCATGATTGCCATTGCGCTGGCAAACCAGCCGCGTTTGTTGATTGCCGATGAGCCGACAAATGCCATGGAACCCACCACGCAATTGCAGATTTTCAAATTACTGACACGTTTGAATCAGTACAACAACACGACGATTTTGCTGATAAGCCACGACTTGCAGATGTTGAGCCAGTGGGCGGATAAAATTAACGTGATGTACTGTGGGCAAACCGTGGAAAGCGCAACCAGTGAAGAGCTGATTGCCACGCCGCATCACCCTTATACTCAGGCGCTTATCCGGGCGATCCCTGACTTTGGCAGCTCAATGCCGCATAAAAGCCGCCTGAATACCATGCCCGGCGCTATCCCGTTACTGGAACACTTGCCGATGGGCTGCCGACTCGGGCCACGTTGCCCTTATGCACAACGTGAGTGTATCGAAACGCCACGCCTGACCGGGGCAAAAACACATCTTTATGCCTGCCACTTCCCGCTGAATATGGAGAGTCAGTAATGGTCGAAACGCTGCTCGAAGTCCGCAATTTAAGTAAAACGTTTCGTTACCGAACTGGCCTGTTCCGTCGTCAGCACGTTGACGCGGTAAAACCATTGAGTTTCACTTTGCGTGAAAAGCAAACGCTGGCAATCATTGGCGAAAATGGCTCAGGTAAATCCACGCTGGCAAAAATGCTCGCAGGAATGATTGAGCCAACGACAGGTGAAGTGTTGATTGACGACCATTTGCTGCATTACGGCGACTATACCTACCGTAGCCAGCATATTCGTATGATTTTCCAGGATCCCAGTACTTCGCTGAATCCTCGCCAACGCATTTCGCAGATTCTTGATTTCCCACTGCGCCTGAATACTAACCTTGAGCCGGAAGCGCGCCATAAGCAGATTATCGAGACTCTCAGAATGGTCGGGTTGCTACCCGACCACGCCAGTTATTACCCCCACATGCTCGCCCCAGGGCAAAAGCAGCGTTTGGGTTTGGCCCGCGCATTAATTTTGCGTCCGAAAGTCATTATTGCCGATGAAGCGCTGGCGTCACTTGATATGTCAATGCGTTCGCAGCTCATTAACCTGATGCTGGAATTGCAGGAAAAACAGGGAATTGCCTACATCTACGTGACTCAGCACATTGGCATGATGAAACATATCAGCGACCAGGTGATGGTGTTACACCAGGGTGAAGTTGTGGAACGCGGTAGTACAGCCGATGTTCTCGCCTCCCCGCTCCACGATTTGACTAAGCGCCTGATTGCCAGCCACTTTGGCGAAGCGCTGACGGCCGATGCGTGGCGCAAAGATCGGTAAAGTTATCCCAAACCAGGCTATTAATTGAAGTGTATTTATGAGCGTATGACGCGATATTGCGGGCAACTGCAGAATTTTCTACGTTGCCCGCGGTTCAAATATTCTTTTTACCAGAATACATTAGCCTGCAGACCAACCGCCCATGTGTCGCTGGAATGGCCGTTTTCAAAGGCGTTTCCAGTATCATCCCAGTTATCGGTGCTGCTATCAAAATAACTGGCGAACAGACGTAGTTCAGGCTTGTCTCGACCGAAGGATAACGCCTGAGCGACGGTGTACTTCGAACCACTACGTTCATAGTTTGTGCCATCCACCGTTTTCTCATCATCGAAGTAACCTAGCTCAACATAGGTGCGGGTATAGTCCGACCAGTGATAGGTAACTTTGGCACTGGCGGAAACTGTTGTACCATCCCCTTTTTTGCCATCCCACCGCTCAATATCGTTGGCAGCTGCATAATTGATGGCATGACTCAGATCCCAGTCTTCAGCCAGTGGAATTACGCCATAGTTACGCATTGCCCATCCGTTACCACTTTTCACTGTGCCATTCAATGTATCAGCGGCGCCGAAGGTGACCCCTTGCAGAGCTGAACCATCCGCATAATATTGCACCACGGTATTGTTGATACCCTTCTCAAAGACCTGCTGCTGCAACATAACCATAGCGGTCTGACCGTCAGAATAATCATGGTTGTTATGCTGAATTTGCTCATCACTGGCATCAGCATTGAGGTACTTATAGCCCACAGCCAGGCTAGCGCCACGCCACAATGGCTGACTGTCATACATCAATTCCAGTTGGTTGGAATCGACTAAATCATCAATATCTACACTGTCGAGATCACCATCAGCTCCCATTGAATTATCTTCTTCAATATCACGATGCAGCGCGGCTATTGACAATTTCCCTTGCCCTACCGACATTTTTTCAATACCGCCGCCAACATTTGTCTTATTCCAGAAGAAATAATCGTTAGCATCGATGCTGTATTTATTGTACTGGCGAATACCGACCCATGTTGTTTCATCAAACCCCATGAAGTTACGGAACTGCATATTCAGATTCTCCCAGCCAAATGGGTTATCCCCATTATTACTGTTAGAGTCGCCATCATACATATTAATCATGGTCTGTATGTAAACAGATTGGCTACCTGTATTATATAACTCTTTACCAAAGCCAATTTCGGCATAGGTATCAAATTCGTTACCAAGACGACCTAGTTTATTTTTCTGGAAACTACCACCGACAGCTTCGTTCATCGAACCACTTTCTCCACCGGCAATCCCTGAGCGAAAATAGCCAAAGAAATCAATACCTGAAAGTGGATCTGTGAAAGCTACGCTTTTAGATGCAGGCTCCGCAGCCTCACTTGCAAATACAACTGAGGGGAGTACTGAAAGTCCTACGGACACAGCAAGGGGTAAGAGTTTTATCTTCATTATATTTCTTCCTGAATTAAAATAATCAATGCAAAGTTAGAGCAACTCCAGAATAACAACAGGCATGGAAAATACATCACACAAGCCACAGAACGAGTGCCTGTTATTAAAATTAGCAATATCAAATTATTTTTACACTATATCCCTCAGCAGGATAAATAAGCCACAACAAAACCATTGAGATTTATTCAAAAATAAATTTCACTAGTTATAATAGTTTTGTGAGCAGCGTAACGAAAATAGGATTTTATTAGATGCAGGTCTCATAAAACGAATGGGGGAATACTGTCTATTTAGACAGCCAGGACAAATTTATTAAATCTGCGAATGTGAAGTATTTTAACCATCGTGTATTTACAATATATAAATCCATTTGCATCACTGCATTATAATTAGCGGGTTAACTTATTTTTGCAAAATGATTGAACACGGCTCAATTGATGTACTCCTATCCACCCTACAACCGCATTGTGCAAGGCGGATAAGTGAAGATGTCAGCCTTTTAAACGTTATGTTTTTGCTTCCACATAACGTGCAAAATTATCCAGAATAGCCTGCCAACCGCTCTTTTGATGCTCGACGGGATATTGCCCATCAGGATCGAATTCCAGACGAACGTCGACACCCTTATCTGCTGGAGTAAACTCCACCTTCGCTTCACGATCGCCAAACTTATATTCTATTAATTTATGCGGCACGATGCGGGTGTAGACACCTGCAAAATCAAATCCCATGCTGCCGTCTTTGGCTTCCATCCGAAATGAGAATGGCCCGCCTTCCCGAAAATCTACCGCTGCAGTCGGCGTATGCCAGTCCGGTGATGCCGTATTCCACTGTTTGATGGCTTCCGGGTCGATATAAGCCTGCCAAACCTTCTCAACAGGTGCATCTACCTGCGTTTCGACATTTATCTTCATCATTACGCTCTCAGTTAGTGACCAGTGAACAAAAAATATCCTCTAAAGCGTAGTACGTGAATCATGGTCTGGCTGTTCCGACCTCTGGTGACGTGATAGCCAGTCAGCCTGGGCGGTAAAAATAAGGTGACACAACTGCAGTGGAGTGGGATATAATTTCACTTTCGTGTTGAAAAATTGTGACTAACTAATCGTAATTTGATGATTTTAAAGTCATAAAATTAGCAGAAACTATAAGGATTCAAAGCTATGGGTTTTCTTACCGGTAAGCGCATTCTGATCACTGGCGTCGCCAGTAAACTCTCCATTGCCTACGGTATCGCACAGGCGATGCACCGCGAAGGTGCTGAACTGGCTTTCACTTACCAGAATGAAAAACTGAAAGGCCGTGTTGAAGGCTTTGCAGCCGATCTGGGTTCAAGCCTGGTCCTGCCGTGTGACGTGGCTGAAGATGCAAGCATCGATGCAATGTTTGTCGAGCTGGCTAAAACCTGGCCGAAGTTTGACGGTTTCGTTCACTCTATCGGTTTCGCACCAGGCGACCAGTTAGATGGCGACTACGTGAATGCAGTTACCCGTGAAGGCTTCAAAATCGCTCATGACATCAGCTCTTACAGCTTTGTCGCAATGGCAAAAGTATGTCGCGAAATGCTCAATCCAGGTTCTGCTCTGCTGACTCTGTCTTACCTGGGTGCTGAGCGTGCAATCCCTAACTACAACGTTATGGGTCTGGCTAAAGCATCTCTGGAAGCAAACGTGCGCTACATGGCAAACGCGATGGGTCCAGAAGGTGTACGTGTTAACGCCATTTCTGCAGGTCCAATCCGTACTCTGGCAGCATCTGGTATTAAAGATTTCCGTAAAATGCTGTCACATTGCGAAGCGGTTACTCCGATTCGTCGTACTGTGACCATTGAAGATGTGGGTAACTCCGCAGCGTTTCTGTGTTCAGACTTGTCTGCCGGTGTTTCCGGTGAAGTTCTGCACGTTGACGGCGGTTTCAGCATCGCTGCCATGAACGAACTGGAACTGAAAGACTAATTCGGTTCATATGGGGTGGGCTGCCGCCTGCCCCATAAACTCCCTCGCCTCGCCCCCACTTTACTTCCATATACCTTTCCGATATTTATTATCACCGATCATTCTTTTGTCGCCTCACGTGGTTAAGCCAGGATAAAGCAGCAAATCAGGCCTTCAGGTGTTTCACCCGGGCTTGTAAACTCTTTGACCAAGGAACGACCATGGAACAACGCCGAATCTCTGGCAAAGGCCACTGGTATCATGAAACACAGTCCAGCCGCAGCGACGCCGCCGTATTACCGTTAGTTCCCGAGGCCGCTTACCTCGAAAACCGTTTTTTACTCGATCTAGAATTGAGTACCGAGCAACATGCATCCGAAGCAGCCTGGCTTTCTGTCGCCCTCAAGGGCGCGACATGTTTACTGCCTGAAAACAGCCCTGTCACCCGTTTACACACGCTCAGTTGTTATGACAGGTTGAGCACCGCGCTGACTGTCGCGCAAGTGTATGGCGTACAACGGCTGTGCAATCATTACGCCGCACGCCTTGCACCACAACCCGGGCCAGACTCCTCCCGCGAGAGCAATCGCCGCTTGACACAAATTACTCAGTACGCCCGCCAGTTGGCCAGCCAGCCCACCTTGATTGATGATAATTCTCGCCAGCAACTCGATGAAGTCGCTCTATCAGTAAATGACATAGTGACATTTAACCAATTGATTGGGTTTATCGGTTTTCAGGCTCGTGTGATTGCCGTCTTTCAGGCGCTTCAGGGTCTACCTGTGCGTTGGCTTCCTGGGCTTGATACCCAACAAGATGCCAGCGCGAATTTGTTCCTTGATGGCGATAAATCCTGGCAACCTGATTTACCCCCTGTCGAGCAACGTTACGCGAACACGCAACAGCTCGATGTTTTGAACCTGAGCCAGTCACAAAGCGTTTTAAACCCGATTGGCTGGCTGCTGGCGCACGATGCTGAACCGCTTTCTGTGCTGAGTCAGCTTATCAGCCTGTTACTCCCGCCCGATGGAGAAATCGGTGACGATCTCGTGCTGGTGAACCTGCTGACGGCACGCATTAATGGAAGCGTCAGTTGCTTTAGTCATGCGACTGCTCATTGGCATGCAGAAAATGGTTTACCCGAAGCGATACGCAATGGAGAACGGGCGCTACAGGCCTGGAGCCACAATCATCCTCGGGAGCGCGCGATCATACAGGCTGTTCGCGTATTAACTCGAGCACCAGGCAGCTTCAGTGCCGCCCAGCTTCAACCCTTATTTGAACAAGGTTTTAGCAACGATGATGCGTTGCGATTACTGGTGATTTCAGGGCTGTATGGCTGGTTGAATCGACTGAAAATTGGGTTGGGAAATGCCAGCTAGACATTGTATATCCCACGTTTTTACGGCAATCATCGCTTGCCGCAATGAGTGGTTTCGCGTAAAACTGTCAGCCGCTCTTTTGGCCACGAAAACTAAAATACATGTTCCAGGATAACCCGCTGCTCGCGCAGCTTAAACAGCAACTGCATTCCCAAACTCCACGCGTTGAAGGCGTGGTTAAAGGCACGGAAAAAGGCTTTGGCTTCCTCGAAGTGGATTCCCAGAAAAGTTACTTTATTCCGCCTCCGCAGATGAAAAAAGTGATGCACGGTGACCGCGTGAGCGCGGTGATTCATACCGACAAGGACCGCGAAACCGCTGAGCCAGAAGAGCTTATCGAACCGTTCCTCAGCCGGTTTGTTGGCCGTATACAACGTAAAGACGACCGCCTGTCTATCGTGCCGGATCATCCGTTACTACGTGACGCGATTCAGTGTCGTGCGGATCGTAACGTGACGCATGATTTCCAGAATGGCGACTGGGCCGTAGCTGAAATGAAGCGCCACCCGCTGAAAGGCGATCGCGCTTTTTACGCTGAATTAACGCAGTTCATTACCTTCGGCGACGATCATCTTGCCCCGTGGTGGGTGACACTGTCGCGCCACAATCTGGAACGCGAAGCACCTAACGGTGTGTCGACTGAAATGTTAGATGAAGGCCTGGTGCGTGAAGATTTAACCGCCCTTGATTTCGTCACCATTGATAGCGCCAGCACGGAAGATATGGATGATGCGCTGTACGTTGAAGAACTGGCCGACGGCAAATTGCAACTGACGGTTGCCATTGCTGACCCTACCGCCTGGATTGCTGAAGGCAGCAAGCTTGACGGCATCGCCAAAGTTCGCGCATTCACCAACTACCTGCCGGGCTTTAACATCCCGATGCTGCCACGTGAATTATCTGATGACCTGTGTTCATTACGTGCCAACGTCACGCGCCCGGTTGTCGCTTGCCGCATGGTTATCGCGCAAGACGGCAGTATCGATGAAGGCATTAATTTCTTCGTCGCCACCATCGAATCTAAAGCCAAACTGGCCTATGAAGATGTATCCGACTGGCTGGAAGAAAAAGGCGACTGGCAGCCGCCAGGTGACGCCATTGCCAAACAAATCCGTTTGCTGGAACGCGTTTGTCTGAGCCGCGCTGAATGGCGTCGTACGCATGCACTGGTGTTCAAAGATCGCCCTGATTACCGCTTTGTATTAGGTGAAAAAGGCGAAGTATTGGATATCGTCGCTGAGTCGCGTCGTATTGCGAACCGCATCGTTGAAGAAGCCATGATTGCCGCCAACGTCTGTGCAGCCATTGTATTGCGTGAAAAGCTCGGTTTTGGCGTTTATAACGTCCATACCGGTTTTGACCCAGCTAACATTGATCAGCTCGCAAACATGTTGCAAGGCCACGGTCTGGAAGTTGACGCCCAGGAAGTGCTGACGTTGAACGGCTTCTGTAAACTGCGCCGTGAGCTTGATGCACAACCAACCAGTTTCCTTGATAGCCGTATTCGTCGTTACCAGTCATTTGCTGAAATCAGCACTGAACCTGGTCCGCATTACGGTCTTGGCCTCGAAGCTTACGCCACCTGGACTTCACCGATTCGTAAATACGGCGATATGATCAACCATCGTCTGTTAAAGGCGATCATCAAGGGTGAAACCGCAACGCGTCCGCAAGATGAGATCACGGTACAGATGGCGGAGCGCCGTCGCCTGAACCGTATGGCAGAACGCGATGTCGGCGACTGGTTATATGCGCGCTTCCTGCAAGATAAAGCGGGAACCGACACACGCTTTGCAGCTGAAATCATTGATGTCAGCCGTGGCGGGATGCGTGTACGCCTGATTGAAAACGGCGCGGTAGCCTTCATCCCTGCGCCATTCATTCACTCTGTTCGTGATGAAATGGTGTGCAGCCAGGAGCTTGGTACAGTGCAAATTAAAGGTGAAGTCGCCTTTAAAGTGACTGACGTTATCGATGTAACTATCGCCGAAGTGCGTATGGAAACGCGTAGCGTGATTGCCCGTCCAGCAATTTAAACGCAAGTTTAAAAATCTTCCTAAAAAGCTGAACCTTGTGTTCAGCTTTTTTATTGGAACTTTTCCACCGACAACTGGATTTCGGGAAATAGTAACAATGGGGAAATGATTAGAGTTGTAACACTTTTTTTACTTGCGTTGTCTCCCGAAAAACTGCCAATCTAGCGCCGAAGATTCAGATTTCTCACATCTTCTGCAAAAACAATGTCTTTTACAGACAGTTGTCGCTTTGAGATCGGTTTTATATTGCTAATATAAATATCAGACTGACACGATATGTCGGCCCGGTTCAGGAGAGAGCATGAAAGACGATTTGGAGCAGAATCTGCTCTACCGTTATTTAGGGACAACCAGCCCATATTGGCGTTTGCCAACCGACAGCAATGCGCTGCAATTAGCAGCCAGCGAAGATTCAGATGTGAGTCAGGTCATCGCTTTGGATCCCGAACAGGCAGAGCAAATCCGCCAAATGACGGTGATTACCTCAAGCGTAACCATGTCAATTTCTTTGTTTGGCAGCGAAGTTTCTGTCCATCTGGTAGGACGAAAAGTATCAAAAAAGGAGTGGGCCGGTACGGCCTCAGCATGGAATGATACCCCTTCTGTTGCGCGTGATTTAGTGCAAGGCCTCTCTTTTGCAGAACAGGTGGTTTCTGAGGCAAACTCGGTGATCGTCATTCTCGACCGATTAGGGAATATTCAGCGCTTCAATCGCCTGAGTGAAGAATATACCGGTCTTAAAGAACAAGATGTCATTGGCCAAAACGTCTTTAAATTATTCATGAGCCGTAGTGAAGCCGCCGCATCCAAACGCAATATTAGCGGTTTCTTTCTCAACGGAAACTCTTACGAAGTCGAACGCTGGATAAAAACCCGCAAAGGACAGCGGCTATTTTTGTTTCGCAATAAATTCGTCCACAGTGGCAGTGGCAAGAACGAAATCTATCTGATTTGTTCTGGTACCGACATTACCGAAGAACGCCGCGCACAAGAACGCCTGCGAGTGCTGGCAAATACCGATACGATTACCGGCCTCCCCAATCGCAATGCAATTAATGACCTCATCACTGCCGCTATCGATAATCGCGGTGAAACTCAGGCTGGCATCGTTTATCTGGACCTCGATAACTTTAAAAAAGTGAACGATGCTTATGGCCATATGTTTGGCGATCAGCTTTTGCAGGCGGTGTCGTTAGCGATTTTGAGTTGTCTTGATGATGGGCAAATTCTGGCGCGCCTTGGGGGGGATGAGTTTATTGTTCTGGCTACTGACACTTCGCAAGCCACTCTGGAAGCGATGTCGTCGCGAATTTTAACCCGCCTGAAGCAACCTTTCCGTATCGGGTTAATTGAAGTTTACACCGGTTGTTCGTTAGGTATTTCACTGGCTCCCCAGCATGGTGAAGACCGGGAAAGCGTTATTCGCAACGCAGATACCGCGATGTATACCGCAAAAGAGAGTGGGCGCGGCAAGTTCTGTGTCTTCTCACCGGAAATGAATCAGCGGGTCTTTGAATACTTGTGGCTCGATACCAACTTACGTAAAGCGCTGGAAAACGATCAGCTGGTTATTCACTACCAGCCGAAAATGACCTGGCGCGGCGAAGTCAGAAGCCTGGAGGCGTTGGTTCGCTGGCAATCGCCAGAGCGTGGTTTGATTCCACCACTGGACTTCATTTCCTATGCAGAAGAGTCCGGTTTGATTGTTCCGCTTGGCCGCTGGGTAATGTTGAGCGTGGTTCAACAGGTGGCGAAATGGCGCGATAAAGGTATCAACTTACGCGTCGCGGTGAACGTGTCTGCACGTCAGTTAGCAGACCAAACAATCTTTAGCGATTTGAAGCAAGCACTCAAAGATCTCAACTTTGAGTACTGCCCTATCGATGTCGAACTCACAGAAAGCTGCTTGATTGAAAACGAAGAGTTAGCCCTTTCGGTGATTCAGCAGTTCAGTCGTCTTGGTGCCCAGGTGCATTTGGATGACTTTGGAACGGGTTATTCCTCGCTTTCTCAACTCGCTCGTTTCCCGATTGATGCCATTAAACTCGACCAAAGTTTCGTGCGCGATATTCATAAGCAATCAGTTTCCCAGTCGCTAGTGCGTGCCATCGTTGCAGTGGCGCAGGCTTTGAATTTGCAGGTGATTGCTGAAGGGGTGGAAAACCAAAAAGAAGATGCCTTTCTGACTAAGAATGGTGTCAACGAACGGCAAGGTTATCTGTTTGCGAAACCCATGCCCGCAGCCGTATTCGAACGTTGGTTAAAACGTTATCAAGCCAGAACTGCACGTTAACTGATTTATCAAACAGATAAGTGCCATATCATCCACCTGATATGGCACTTAATAGTGCAGCATAGTTAGTGTTGGTTAGCCCTTTGAGCAAAAACCTCTTTTGCGGCAAACAGCCCGTTAAGTGCGCATGGGAAACCGGCATACACCGCCATTTGCATCATCACTTCAACAATTTCTTGCTCTGAATTGCCAACATTTAATGCCCCTTGAATATGCACTTTGAGCTGTGGTGTCGCATTGCCAAGCGCTGTCAGTGCTGCAACCACCGCAATCTCTCTGGATTTCAAATCGAGACCTGGGCGTGAGTAAATATCACCGAAGGGGAACTCAATCAGCAGTTTTGCGAAATCTGGTGCAATGTCGCTCAAGCTGTTAATGACATTTTCACCTGCATTTCCATCAACTTCTTTTAATTTTGCAAGACCACGTAAGTAGCGTTCGTTTTCCATTTTTTAATCCTTTCAGTTATGGGATGAACGCACTCTAAATTTTCCGCAGCACAGTATCCAATACCCTTTTTGTGATACCTTTTCGGTATGAATGATGCAATCGATCTGCGACAACTTCGTTATTTTCTGGCAGTGAGTGAAGAACTCAATTTCAGCCGTGCTGCGTTACGCCTGCATATTTCGCAACCGCCTTTAAGCCGACAGATCCGCCAACTGGAAGAGCAGCTTGGCGTACAATTATTTCTACGCAGTAAAACTGGGGTGACACTTACCGAGGCGGGTGCAGCATTTTTGCCGGAAGTAAAACTGACTTTGTTGCAGGCTGAAAAAGCGATTGCGGTTGCCCGTGCGTCGAAAGGTCAGGATGGTGGAAGGTTTGTTATCGGCTACACCACAGTGTTCGAACGCAGCATTATCCCTAATGTAACAAATGAATTGACCCAACGTTTTCCAGACTGGCACATCCTCTCAAAGGGAAACTATTCCGTTAATCTGATTCGTGAAGTGCAAAATGGCACGATGGATGCCGCGTTCGTTGGTTTGCACTCCGATACCCAAGATCTGGCTGTCGAAAAAATCATAAATGACCCGTTAGTCGTGGCTATACCCCAGCATCATCGACTTGCAGCGAAACGTAGCTTAAGTTTCGACGACCTTCGTGGCGAACCGATATTCTGGTTCGAAAGGCGTATGAATCCTGGTTTTTATGATCATTGTCAGGCGTTTTTCCAGCGCATCAATTTCAAACTTAATGTGATCCCTGAGCCAGCAGATCATCACATCATGCTGGGGCTAATTGCCGAGGGAAACGGGATCGCGCTAGTTCCTGCATCATTGCAATGTATCAAGCGGCAAGGCGTGGTTTTTCGTAAGTTGAGGGAAGAATCTCATCACCTGACGATGGGCATCGCTGTCGTCTGGTCCAGGGAAAATCAGTCGCCTGTTCTGAAAACGTTTCTTGAACAGGTTCATTGTTCCCCTGAACCGCGCAGCAAAAAGAAGACGCCATTCTGAAGAACAGCGCCAACCAACGGCAGAGCCGTATTACAATACTCTTAAACCTTAACTCGCTTTACGCAATACCGTTGCAGTATGGCGGTTTTGCAACTGCACCAGTCTTTCCATATAAGCAATATCCTTAGCTTCGAGGCAGAATGCGGCATCCACCCAGTCTTCAGTGATATCCATTAATTCCGAGCGAGGTAACTGGAGGACACGTTGACGGGCGCGCAACATTGCCCGAACACCATTTAGCTTAGGCTGCAAGGTATCGATAAAGGTTCGCGTCGCAAGGTAACCCTGGCCCGGTTCAAATAATTCATCCACCAGGCCAAATTGCTGATGCCACTCAGCGGTATGTGACTCCCCTTTATAAATCAGCTCCTCAGCCAGTTTCATACCAGAGCGACGGGCAACCAGCGAATACGCTCCCATTCCAGGGAACAGGTTAAAGGCGATTTCCGGGAACCCCATGCGCGCATCCCGTTGTGCCAGGACAAAATGGTGCGCAAGTGCGGCTTCAAACCCGCCTCCTAATGCACTCCCTTCGACCATTGCAAGGCTAATCGCTCCACTATCAAAACCGCGGGAAGCTGCATGGACGCAGTCCACACAAGCGCGAGCATAAGCACGAAGTGCTTCACGACGGCCTTGCTGAATTGATTCAACAAAGAAGCCCAAATCGCCCCCCGTGTTATACATGCCTTGCACCAATGAGCCGGTCACCCAAAAATCAACGACAAAACCCTCCTGCTGCACCAGATACCGCAGGTTCATGATTTCTTCGATTAATTTATGGTTGAAACAAGGGCGAGGTTGGGCTCGTAACATCATCCATACAGTGCGTCGTTCTACTTCATAATAGCCAGACAATTGAGTGAATCGAGTAGTGTCCGTGAACAATTTGCAAGTTGGCTGGTTAATGACTGTCATTATCTTATCCTCATGTTATGAAAGCGCGTTACACGCAGGATCAGACTAATCCACTACTGCATTGGTATGAATGTATTGGAGTATTTAATAATTATTACTTATGTATTATTCGATAATTGATTGATGGATAAGAGTAAAAAAGCGCCTTAGCACCTTCTCTTTTGAGGGCTTTTTTTGCATTATGACGGTAACTTTTTCCCGAAAAACAGGATGCACTATGCCGACAGTGGACCCTCTGCAACTCGCAAAGCGTATTGATACCGTGCTGGATATTTTAGTGGGAGGCGATCATACGTCAGCCATTAATAACCTGGAGATTTTGAAAGCTGAATTGCTACTCATCGCAAATGGTGATGAACAAAAAGAAAGCGACTTAAAAAAGTCGCCCTGGGAGATTTGATCTGCTGCCGGCGAAAACCGGCACAGTTTTACAAGCTCAGTGAACCAAACGCCCCTTGCCAGTCCTTTTCGAATGTTGCAATCGCTGCATTCACCGCAGGCGTTGTCAGCAATTGCTCAGTGACATCAACCGGTAACGTAATCGCTTCACAACCCGCCAACAGACAAGACATAGCCTGATGCGGCGTACGGAAACTGGCAGCCAGAACTTTCGATTGTGGTGCATGAAGCGTCAGCAATTGCTGTAAGTCCTGCACCATTTGAATACCATCGCCACCCTGTGCGTCCAGGCGGTTCACATACGGTGCGACATATTCTGCACCTGCCAGCGCTGCCAGTAAGCCTTGCGCGGCACCATAAACCGCTGTCCCGAGTGTTGGGATGCCCAGTGCTTTTAATTGCTTCATTGCCGCCAGGCCTTCGACTGTGGTTGGAACTTTTACCACCAGACCCGGAACGCGCTTCACCAACAACTCGGCTTCTTTCACCATGTCATCAGCTTGTGCGGCAATGACTTGAGCAAATAATTTGCCTTCGCCACCCAGCGCATCCTGCAACGCGGGCAACACTTCCCAAAGGGAAATGCCCGCTTTAGCTACAATTGATGGGTTGGTAGTCACGCCCTGCAAAGGCAAAACACGCGCTAAGCGTTTCACTGCGGCAACGTCAGCAGTATCTAAATACAGTTCCATAAACTCTCCAGATTTGTCGAATATCTCATTGCTTACATCATAACGTCACTGTCTGTTCCTTTGCTGATCGAAATCAATAAAACTTTCATTCGAAAGTAATCTAATTTACGAACAGAAGATAAAGGCGGGCTTATGCTATTTAATATCCAACGTTACTCAACACATGATGGTCCAGGTATCCGCACCGTGGTGTTCCTGAAAGGCTGCTCCTTAGGCTGCCGCTGGTGCCAGAATCCTGAAAGCCGTGCACGCAGTCAAGACGTTCTGTTTGATGAGCGCCTATGTCTTGCAGGCTGTGAGTTATGCTCACAAGCGGCTCCCCACGCTATCAGCCGTGTTGACGACTCGTTGGTTATCGCACGTGAGAAATTGTTGGATGACGATATGGGCGCTCTGGCCGACTGCTGCCCCACTCAAGCATTAAGCGTGTGCGGTGAGACACAGAGTGTTGATGCCATCATGCAGAAAGTCTTACGTGATAAACCGTTCTACGAACGCAGCGGTGGCGGCATTACGCTTTCCGGTGGCGAACCTTTTATGCAGCCTGATATTGCTGAGCAACTGCTGCGAAAAAGCAAAGAAGCGGGGATTCATACCGCTGTTGAATCTTGCTTGCATGTACCCTGGAAATATATCGAACCGACGCTCGAACATCTCGATTTGCTGCTGGCGGATCTCAAACATGTTGACGCGAAGCGTTTCAAACAATGGACCGATGGCAGCGCCGAACGCGTGCTGGATAACTTCCGCAAGCTGGCGGCACGCAATGTCGAAATGACGATACGGGTGCCATTAATCCCTGACTTTAATGCTGATGAGCAATCTATTCGTGCCATCTGCGATTTTGCCGCCGATGAAATTGGCGTCAAAGCGATTCACTTTTTGCCTTACCACACTTTAGGTATTAACAAATACAAGCTCCTGAATCTTCCTTATACGGCCGCGCACCAACCGCTTGATGCGCCAGAACTGCTGCAATTTGCTGAGCAGTACGCAAGCCAAAAAGGGATGACCGCCTGGATAAGAGGATAAACCGATGACCCAACTGAATCTGAACACCTTAAGCCAACGCATCAAAGATCATAAAGAAGCGTTGATTCATATCGTTAAGCCGCCGGTTTGTACTGAGCGCGCACAACACTATACGGCGATTTATCAGCAACATCAGGACAAGCCATTACCCGTGCGCCGCGCCCTCGCCCTCGCCCATCACCTTGCTGAACGTACTATCTGGATTAAGCATGATGAGCTGATTGTCGGGAACCAGGCAAGCCATGTGCGCGGTGCACCATTTTTTCCTGAATATACGGTAGGTTGGATCGAAACCGAGATCGATGAACTGGGCGACCGCCCTGGCGCTGGCTTCTCGATTTCAGATGCAGATAAAGCGGTAATGCACGAAATTTGCCCCTGGTGGCGCGGCCAGACGGTACAAGATCGCTGCTACGGAATGTTCACCGACGAGCAAAAAGAGTTGCTGGCAACCGGGATTATCAAAGCCGAAGGCAATATGACCTCTGGCGATGCGCACCTGGCGGTCAACTTCCCGCTGTTGCTGGAACTAGGTATTGATGGTTTACGTGCCAAAGTCGCTGAACGCCGCTCACGCCTGCATCTCACCGACTGGGAAGATTTGCATAAAGAACAGTTCCTGAAAGCTATCGATATTACGTTTGTCGCGTTAAGCGATCATATTCAGCGTTTTGCGGTGCTTACTAAAGAATTGGCGGCCAGCGAAAAACGTGTTGCACGCCGTGACGAGTTACTGGCCATGGCCGAAAACTGCGAGCTGATTGCCCACCAAAAACCGACCTCGTTCTGGCAGGCTTTGCAATTAAGTTACTTCGTGCAGTTAGTCTTGCAGATTGAATCTAACGGTCACTCCGTTTCGTTTGGTCGCCTGGACCAGTTTCTGTATCCGTGGTATCGCCGCGATGTTGAACTTGAGCAAACTTTGGGCCGTGACCAGGCTATCGAGTTGCTGCAAAGCTGCTGGCTGAAGTTGCTCGAAGTTAACAAGATTCGTTCAGGTTCCCACTCGAAAGCATCTGCTGGTAGCCCGCTATACCAAAACGTGACCATTGGTGGCCAAACGCTAGTAAATGGTGAGGCCGTAGACGCGGTAAACCCACTCTCTTACGCCATTCTTGAATCATGCGGCCAGTTACGTTCAACACAGCCAAACTTGAGTGTGCGCTACCACGCAGGGATGAGTAATGACTTCCTCGACGCTTGCGTGCAGGTGATTCGCTGTGGTTTCGGGATGCCAGCGTTTAACAACGATGAAATCGTCATTGAAGAATTTATCAAACTGGGCGTCAGCCGCGAAGATGCTTATGATTATGCCGCTATCGGCTGTATCGAAACGGCGGTTGGTGGCAAGTGGGGTTATCGTTGCACAGGCATGAGTTTCATTAACTTCGCGCGGGTGATGTTGGCGGCGCTGGAACATGGGCGCGATGCAACCAGCGGTAAAATCTTCCTGCCACAACAACATGCGCTCTCAGCAGGCAACTTCACCCAGTTTGATCAGGTGATGAACGCCTGGGATACACAGATTCGCTATTACACTCAGAAATCCATCGAAATCGAATGTGTTGTTGATACCGTTCTGGAAGAAAATGCCCACGATATTCTTTGCTCTGCACTGGTTGATGACTGTATCGAACGCGGTAAGAGCATTAAGCAAGGCGGCGCTAAGTATGACTGGGTTTCAGGTCTGCAAGTCGGTATCGCCAACCTTGGCAACAGCCTTGCTGCGGTGAAAAAACTGGTGTTCGAACAAGGTGTCATTGGCCAGCAACAATTAGCCGAAGCGCTGGCAAATGATTTTGACGGTTTGACGGGTGAGCAACTGCGCCAACGCCTGATTAACAATGCGCCAAAATATGGTAACGATGAAGACGATGTCGATTTACTGCTGGCGCGCGCTTATCAGACGTACATTGATGAGCTAAAGCAGTATCACAATACTCGTTTTGGCCGCGGGCCTATCGGCGGGACATATTACGCAGGGACCTCTTCAATTTCTGCAAACGTGCCGTTTGGTGCTGCAACCATGGCAACACCAGATGGACGCAAAGCGACAACACCGCTGGCTGAAGGAGCAAGCCCCGCTTCAGGAACCGACCGCCTTGGGCCAACAGCCGTAATCAGTTCAGTGGGCAAATTGCCAACCAGTGAAATTCTGGGCGGTGTGCTACTGAATCAGAAACTGAATCCGGCGACACTGGATAACCCACGTGACCGTGAAAAGTTGATGATTATGCTGCGGACTTTCTTCGAAGAGCATAAAGGCTGGCATGTACAATACAACATTGTTTCCCGTGAAACCCTGTTAGATGCCAAACAACATCCTGATAAGTATCGCGATCTGGTGGTTCGTGTAGCAGGTTATTCTGCTTTCTTTACCGCCTTATCTCCGGACGCTCAGGATGATATTATAGCCCGCACAGAACACACACTTTAATAATCCAGGCGGTGCTTTATGCACCGCCCAAAATTTGGCTGACATGAATTCCAGACAACAAATTATTTTACAGATGGTGATTGATCAAGGTCGCATGAGTGTGACCGATCTCGCTAAAAAAACCGGAGTCTCAGAAGTGACCATTCGCCAGGATCTCAATCTTCTGGAGAAAAAAAACTATCTGAAGCGTATCCATGGCTATGCCGTTCCGCTGGATAGCGAAGACGTTGAAACGCGAATGATGAACAATTATTCGCTTAAACGGCATCTCGCTGATTTTGCAGCGACTTTAGTTAACGATGGCGAAACGATTTTTATCGAGAATGGCAGTTGTAATGCGCTGCTGGCACGGGCACTGGCCGAGCAGAAAAAAATCACTCTGATTACTGTCAGCAGTTACATTGCTCATCTTCTGAAAGATACTGACTGTGAAGTTGTTTTGCTTGGCGGCATCTACCAGAAAAAAAGCGAAAGTATGGTTGGGCCTCTGACACGTCAATTTATCCAGCAGGTACACTTCAGCAAAGCGTTCATCGGCATTGACGGTTTCTTGCCTGAAACTGGATTCACCAGCCGCGATATGATGCGTGCCGACGTGGTGAATACCGTGTTGGAAAAAGGCAGTGAAATCATTGTTCTGACAGACAGCACCAAGTTTGGTGCGATGCACCCCTACACGCTGGGACCGATTTCATGTATCAATCGCGTGATCACTGATGACGGTATTAGCGAAATCACCGGTCAGCAACTGCAAGACACTGGTGTTCAAGTTAATATTGTTAAACAATTTCCCATTACGTAATCACGACGTTTAACTGCCTGCATCCCCCGCAGGCAGTCCTCATATCAGAATTATCCTGCACACCCTTTAAGATTATTTACCTGTTGTAATTCACCGTATAAATTAGAATATTTAACAGCGATATAACAGAACGTGATAATCACTGGCGTTATCTTTTAGGTCTATATCGACATGCAGTTTCACGGTAACTTTCTTTAAGTAGGTTAATTGCCTCTATACTTAAAGTGACTTATTTCCGTGAATCAATAATTCAGGAGAGAGTATTATGACCTTAAATAACAAAAAAATTGCTGCCGTTGCTTTGGCCTTGACCGTTGCGATGTCTTTGAGCGCCTGTTCTAACTGGTCTACACGTGACCGTAACACTGCGATTGGTGCCGGTGCAGGTGCTGTAGGTGGCGCGGTCTTAACCGATGGTAGTGCATTGGGTACCTTAGGTGGTGCGGCGGTTGGTGGTATTATTGGCCATCAGGTGAGTAAATAATTTTTGCTGCCAGCAAAAGCGTAAACGCTTTAATAATTATAAAAGCTATAATATTCAGGTCTGACTCCCGGCAGTCATAATAAAAGGCCACGGTAATTTTACCGTGGCCTAATTATTTTAGATTTCGATAGGTGAATCAACCGCCTGCTAATTTTACCTTCATACCTTTAGCTTCAAGCAGTGACTTAATCAGGTCGCGTTTGTCACCCTGAATTTCAATCACTCCATTCTTTAGCGAACCACCGCAACCACATTTCTTTTTAAGTTCTGCCGCTAAAGTCGCTAATTGCGCATCATCCATATCAATACCGGTTACCAGGCAAACACCTTTGCCTTTTCGCCCGCTGGTCTGACGTTGGATGCGCACCACACCATCCCCTTTTGGGCGGATGGTCGCGGCTTTAGGCTCATCAATACGTCCAGATTCTGTGGAATACACTAAACGGCTGTTATCGTCTTTCATCACGCCCCCTGCTGTAAAGAGGCCCGGATATCACGCAGAGTTTGAGCAGGATCTGTCGATTGGGTGATCGGGCGTCCAATAACCATGAAATCTACACCTGCAATCTGCGCTTGCTGTGGTGTCATAATGCGGCGTTGGTCGCTTGCATCACTACCAGCCGGACGAATTCCTGGGGTGACCAGTTTGAAGTCTTGACCCAGTTCACTTTTAAAACGCACAGCTTCTTGTGCGGAACAAACCACACCATCCAAACCACAATTCTGTGTCAATCGAGCCAGACGTTCTGCGTATTCAGCAGGCGTGGCCGTAATCCCGAGATCGGCCAAATCGTTGGCTTCCATGCTGGTCAACACGGTTACTGCAATCAGCAACGGAGCATCGTTACCAAATGGCAACAAAGCTTCACGAGCAGCACTCATCATGCGCGCCCCACCACTGGCATGAACGTTTACCATCCATACGCCAAGCTCGGCTGCGGCAGCAACTGCACGAGCTGTGGTATTTGGGATATCGTGGAATTTCAAATCGAGGAACACATCAAAGCCACGTTGCTGGATGTCTCGCACCAGTTGTGGCCCAAACAGAGTAAACATCTCCTTGCCCACTTTCAGGCGGCAATCGCGCGGGTCGATACGGTCAATGAAAGCTAAAGCTTTATCGCGATTATCGTAATCAAGTGCGACGACAATAGGAGAATCAGTGGCAACACGGGAGGAGGAGGATGCAGTTGAATTCATGGCTAAACCTTCTGATGTTGGGCAGCAATGCGGCGCAAGAGATAAACGGCAAGCATTCTACCCGCGGGAGACACAAAATTACAGTTGCCATTGCACCTTGCTAGGCACAAACGACACGGTGTTGATGTGAGGATACCAGGATTAACTATTAGTATGTTGTAACTAAAGTATGGTGTTTTTTTATAACTGGGCAATAACTAACCGTTATTGCCCATCTAACCCCCGAATAGGTTTAATCGTCGACCAGGCTCGGCAAGACGGACAATGCCAGTACAGCGTGAAAGCGGTAAAACCGCATTTTTGGCAGCGATAGCGTGGTTTGGTACGCACTTGTTCGCCAACCATATCACGTAGCACCATCAGGCTCTCTTTAGCACGCCCTTCTTCCGCTTCCTGCAAGTGATAATCCATCAACCGATGGAACAGACGCATGGTCGGATGACGCTGGAGTTGGCGGTTGATATAAACCTGCGCGACTTCAGAACCTTCTTTTTGCTCAAGGATCTCAGCAAGCATCAGTTCAGCACCTGCCCCGGTATTTTCTTCAACACAACGTTTTAAGAACGCTTCCCACTCTGGTCGTTTGTCTAACTGTTGATAGCAAGTTTGCAACATTTCGAGAGTTTCGCTGACTAACTCGCTGTCTTGATCGATAACACGTTGTAGCGATTCCACGGCTTTAGCGTATTCATTACGAGCCATGAAGATACGGCCCATCATGATTGAAATGCGCGCGCAGTTTTTATCGGCTGCGGCCCCTTTTTTTAGCAATGACATGGCACGTTCCAGGTCATCACTGGCAATCAACTGCAACGCTTGTTCACAATAGAAATGGGCAATTTCGGTGCGTTGCTTATCTTTACCAAGCTTAACCAGGCGCTCTGCTACATCAATGGCTTTTTGCCAGTCACTGGTAGCCTGGTGGATAAGCAGCAACTGCTGTAGTGCACCAATGCGGAAATCAGTTTCATCAATCAGTTGCGCGAACATATCTTCGGCACGGTCATACAGACCAGCGGCCATATAGTCACGGCCCAACTGTTGTACAGCCAGCAAGCGCTGATCGTAAGTTAACGAGGCACTTTCCATTAATGATTGGTGGATTCGAATGGCGCGGTCAACTTCACCACGAGAACGGAACAAGTTACCCAGCGTGAGGTGAGCTTCAACAGTGCTGGTATCCTCTTTAAGCATATCGAGAAATAAATCGACAGCTTTATCTTGCTGGTTCGACAGCAAGAAGTTAACCCCCGCCACATAGTCACGCGACAGGCGGTTAGCTTCTTGTTGCTTATCTTGATGCGCGCTTCTGCGCCCCATATACCAACCGTAAGCGGCGGCAATAGGCAAGAGCAGAAACAACAATTCCAGCATGGCAGGTTATTCCTTCACAGCCGGTACCGCCGCTGCTATGGCGTCAGAATCCGTCGTAATTTGCTGCTCAAGGCGTTTGATCTTGCGATCGGCACGTGTCAGCGAAACACGCAAACGCAGCCAAAACAGGCCACAAATAATCCAACCCAGTAAAAAACCCGCAGCAAAAAGGGTCGCCAGTAATGTGGAGACTCGATATTCGCCTTGTGCCAGCAGATAGTTAAAAGTAACAACCTGATCGTTTTGTGCGCCCAAAGTGACTGAAATCACAAAAATCGCTAGCACCAGTAAGAAAATGAATAAATATTTCACATTACTTCCCGTCATGTGGTCTTACGCGACTATCACCATTAACATTCGAGTGGCTGGCCGGCGGCAAGAAAACTTATCACGATGAGCTTACGTTCGTAAGTCATCCGGTAAGTGAGTGCAGCCAACATCCGCGCAGCTCGAAGGTTGTTGGAGATACATTAAGCGCTAATGTTTTTCCAACTATATAAACTACCATTTCCCGGTTCTTCGTGGAATCCATTGAGCGCGTTCAATTCATAAGAAATGGGGGTTAAATCAATAATCTCAAGGCTCGGCATCCCGTTCGGCTATTTCGTCAGCTTCTTGCGGCGGCGGCGATAATGGTCCGCACAATTTCTGAGCAAGCCAGGTTGCCAGTGTTATCAGCACCCAAGAGATAAGTGTGGCAACGACTAAGTCACGGGGCCAGTGCATTCCGAGCACTAATCGACTGCCCATCACCCCCGTCGCCCAAACCAACAGTAAAGCGATGGTCCAGGTTCTTCGGCGGGGCCACAGTAGCCCTACTCCCAATAATGCCCAACTTGCCGCAAACATGGTATGCCCTGACGGGAAAGCAAAACCGGTCTCTTTTTGCCAGTGTTGGCGTAACCATTCTGGTAATTCTTGCTGCGATTTAAGCTGATTTTTTACCAACTCGCTACGCTGTTTACGTTTTAAATTGTAGAACTCATCTGTCGGAATATGTTGTGTTTTTTCAAGCCATACCACGAAAGGACGAGGTTCCTGCACTTTGTCTTTGATGACAGATTTAACGCCCTGCCCAATAAGAATAGCGGCTCCGAGAATCGCAAACAGCATCAGCGCGGCTTTTAGGCGAAACCTTAGGCACCATAAAAACCAGCCACATAGCAAAACATGGGTAATGATGCCCCAGGGTTGGGTGACGGTCTCCGTGACCCAATACATCATTTTCAACCAACTACCCTGCCCGCCAGGAACCCACTGCCAACCAGAGATCCACACGGCTAAAGGCATCACCAACAGTAATCCAGCACCCATTGTTGTTCGTTTTGCTATCGCTCGCATTGCTTATCCTTATGCTATTTGAATCTCAAGGATACCCGATAAACAGCATCGAAGGGAAAGCGGGAAGTCTTACATAGGGTAAAACCAGGAGTCTGCCCAGTCTATTAGGCGAAGTGGTCGGCGTTGTGGCAAACTAAGCAGTAGTAATTAAACAAGCCAGTCAGTTGGCAGGCACCGTAAGTGCCACTATAAGTACCTGGAGAATCACATGCAGCTTAAACGTGTGGCAGAAGCCAAACTGCCAACCCCATGGGGCGATTTCCTGATGGTGGGCTTTGAAGAATTGGCAACCGGGCAAGATCATGTTGCTCTGGTTTTTGGTGATATAACCGGAAATGATTCTGTTCTGGCGCGTGTACATTCAGAGTGTCTGACGGGCGATGCCCTATTCAGCCTGCGCTGTGACTGTGGTTTTCAGCTTGAAGCTGCATTAACCCATATCGCCGAAGAAGGCCGTGGTGTGTTGTTGTATCACCGCCAGGAAGGTCGCAATATTGGTCTGCTTAATAAAATCCGCGCTTATGCTTTACAAGATAAAGGCTACGATACCGTGGAAGCTAACCATCAGCTTGGTTTTGCCGCTGATGAACGTGACTTCACGCTATGCGCCGATATGTTTAAGTTATTAGGTGTCGATGCAGTTCGTTTGCTGACCAATAACCCGCGCAAAGTAGAAATTCTCAGCGAAGCAGGGATTAATATTGTGGAACGTGTGCCGCTCATCGTGGGCCGTAACCCTAAGAACGCACATTATCTGGATACTAAAGCCGCTAAAATGGGCCACTTGCTGTCTGAAGATTAAGTTATTTTCTCCCCCATCGCTGGGGGAGAATTCTGGCTAGTTCAGCATGTTACGAATCACATAATGCAGGATGCCGTCATTTTTGAAGTACGTCAGTTCATTACCGGTATCAATTCGGCAGCGACATTCAACCACCTCTTTTCTTCCATCCGCAAACGTCAATGATACAGGAACCGAAACGCCCGGCGTAAGGTCGTTCAGGCCACTAATATCAACAAACTCCTCGCCAGTCAGCCCTAACGTTTTGCGCGTCACACCGTCTGGAAACTCCAGAGGAAGAATGCCCATACCAATCAGGTTGGAGCGGTGAATACGCTCGAATGACTCCGCTATCACCACTCTTACACCGAGCAACCGTGGCCCTTTAGCCGCCCAGTCGCGGCTGGATCCCGAACCATATTCTTTACCGGCAAACACGGCTAACGGAATACCTTTATCGCGATAACGCATCGCCGCATCATAAATCGAAATAACTTCATCACCTGGTAGCAAGCGAGTCATGCCGCCTTCTACTCCAGGCACCATTTCGTTGCGAATACGGATGTTGGCAAAAGTCCCGCGCATCATCACTTCATGGTTACCACGGCGTGAACCGTAGGAGTTAAATTCTTTACGTTCAACCCCATGATTCTGCAAATAACGCCCCGCTGGGCTATCAGGCTTAATGCTCCCTGCCGGCGAAATATGGTCAGTGGTAACAGAGTCGCCCAGCATGGCCAACACGCGCGCACCATGAATATCTTGCAGCGGTTTAGGTGTGGCTTCCATATCATCAAAGAATGGCGACAAGCGGATGTAGGTAGAATCACTCTGCCAGCCGTAAGTATCTGAGTGAGCGACTTCAATGTTGCGCCATTCCGGCGTACCCTCGAACACTTCCGCGTATTCTTTGTGGAACATTTCTGTCGAAACTTGCGCGACTGCACGGGCAATTTCCAGACTGCTCGGCCAAATATCTTTGAGATAAACCGGGTCGCCTTTTTTATCATGCCCCAGCGGATCGGTTGTCAGGTTCACATTCATGTTCCCGGCCAGAGCATAAGCCACCACCAGCGGCGGTGAAGCCAGCCAGTTGGTTTTCACCAAAGGATGAATGCGCCCTTCGAAATTACGGTTCCCCGAAAGCACGGCCCCAACGGTAAGATCGCCCTTCTTGATTGCTTGTTCAATCGGATCGGGTAACGGACCGGAGTTACCAATGCACGTGGTACAGCCATAACCCACCAAATTAAAGCCTAAGGCGTTGAGATACGGCGTTAGCCCAGCTTTGGCCAGATAGTCAGAAACGACTTTAGAACCCGGAGCCAAAGAAGCTTTCACCCACGGTTGGCGTTTCAACCCTAAGGTCACTGCTTTTTTAGCCAGTAGCCCCGCGGCCATTAATACACTTGGGTTGGAGGTGTTAGTACAGGAGGTAATGGCTGAAATCACGACCGCACCGTCGGGTAATTGGTACTCACGCCCGTCCATGGTGTAGTCAACTGGAGCACGATCTTTATGAGAGGTGTTCACTTCCAGTTCGTTGCTGGCATTAAACGCTTTAGGAACATCGCCTAACGGCACGCGATCCTGTGGCCGTTTCGGCCCAGCCAGACTTGCTTCAACCTCGTCCATATCCAGTGCCAGTGTGCTGGTAAATACCGGTTCATCGCCAGTATTTCGCCACATCCCCTGCACCTTCGCATAGGCTTCTACCAGCGCGATTTGCTCCTCGCTGCGTCCACTCAGGCGCATGTAATCCAGTGTCACCGCATCAATCGGGAAGAAACCACACGTCGCGCCATATTCTGGCGCCATATTGGCAATGGTCGCACGATCGGCCAGTGGTAAAGTGTCGAGGCCGTCGCCATAAAATTCGACAAACTTGCCAACCACTCCGTGCTTACGCAGCATTTGTGTGACGGTCAATACCAGGTCTGTTGCGGTGATACCTTCACGCAATTTGCCATCAAGTTTAAAGCCGACGACATCCGGGATAAGCATGGAAACCGGCTGGCCTAACATGGCGGCCTCAGCTTCAATACCACCGACACCCCAACCCAAAACGCCAAGGCCGTTAATCATCGTGGTGTGGGAATCGGTGCCGACCAGCGTGTCAGGATAGGCAACCAACTCATTGCCCTGCATTTCGCTCCACACCGCTTTACCCAGATATTCGAGATTAACCTGGTGGCAAATCCCGGTTCCCGGTGGCACCACGCTAAAGCGACTGAATGCCTGCTGCCCCCAACGCAGGAAAACGTAACGCTCGTGGTTACGCTCCATTTCGAGGCGCACGTTTTCCTCGAAAGCTTCGTCATTACCGAAATGGTCAACCGTTACCGAGTGGTCGATAACCAGATCAACTGGGGACAGAGGATTGACTTTGGCGACATCGCCACCAAGACGTTTTACCGCCTCGCGCATCGCGGCCAAATCCACAACGGCGGGAACACCGGTAAAATCTTGCATTAGTACACGTGCGGGACGATAAGCTATTTCACGATCGGCATGGGCATTTTTCAGCCAACCTGCCAGGGCATGAATATCGTCCTGAGTAACGGAGTTTTCATCCTGCCAGCGCAACAGGTTTTCAAGCAGAACTTTTAACGACTTGGGTAAACGGGTGATATCCCCAAGTTCCTTTGCAGCCAGTGGCAAACTGTAATAATGATAGGTTTTATTCAGCGCCTGTAGAGTGTCCTTACTGGCCTCGCGTAGGGTTAACGACATAGCTCCTCCTTAAATTTCTTAGGATAGCGGTATCCCGGATGAAGATCAGGGACAGTATTAAAGATAACACAAAGATGTCGTAACGATTTGATAACAACCCGAATTGATAAATCAGAAGGTGTAAAGGGAAAGGAAGAGTGAATCAGCGCCCCGGCAGAGAACCAGGGCACAAGCAAGAAAGTGTTACTGAGTCAGCATCCAGACCATTTGCGCCCAAAAGGCTAACGAAACGGTAAATGCGGTGAACCATGACCAGTACTTGACGCTACAGTGAGTATTCATAAGCCGCTCTCTTTATTTTAGTAAACACTGTGACTGAATAATTAATCAGTCGATTTGAATATTGCTGTGTGTAGTGATTACTTAAAGAGTGTGCTCTTAATCACGCTTAATTATAAAGTGTGACTGACAGCAAGTTAAATAAAGGTAAATGAGAATTATATTTATTGTTTAATATGTTCGTCTGTTGAAAACAGATCGATAAAGTCTTTTTGTTGTTGCGTCAGTTGCCACGATTCTGGCACCTGAGCTTTTCCAGGTTTCGCTTCTTGTTGTGGTTTGTCATCTTTCTGACGCACCGTTTTCTGCGCTTGTGTTTGAGCAAAGGAAGTCATTGTTACCCCCAAAAATGCCATGCAGCCACTGCAACGACTAGCCAAAACAAACCTGAGACCAGAAACACCGCCATCCAGGCTTTACGTTTCAGCCCTGATTCCCTTTGCGGTTCTTCACTTCCAGAAGGCATTGCTAACCTCATACAATCGGCACCACTTATCATATAAACTCAAACAATCGGTATAATTAATCGCTGACTGGGATTAATCCTAAAGAAACTCTAGTACAAAAGCCAGAGAAATTGCTCCCCGATTGCAGGAAAAGATTTAATCTTTTGACCTCAAATAAATAATTGAAACATTAAATTTGCATGGCGGTAAATTATTATCTACGGTTGTCTCTTAATTGAGACAGATTAACCACTTACATCTTATGGTTAATAAAAATCTGGCGGGATATTAATTATCAGGCGGGTTGAAACATATTCTTAAGTGCAACTGAGAAGAGGTATCTTTCCCTATGGAAAAGATACCTTGGGATATTATTTTGCGGGTAACTTAATATCTTTGAACATCGCCTCAATATCTTCGTTTGAACGTAATGCGACCGCAGTATCGACAACATCGCGAGTCAGATGTGGTGCGAAACGCTGAATAAAATCATACATGTAACTACGTAAGAACGTGCTGCGGCGGAAACCAATTTTGGTCGTGCTGTGGCTGAATACGCCCTGTGCTTCAATACGGACCAGATCCGGGTCAGAGACAGGATCAACCGCCATACTGGCTATCACGCCCACACCTAACCCCAACCTTACATAAGTTTTAATCACGTCAGCATCTGTTGCGGTAAACACAATACGCGGCGTCAAACCTGCACGATTAAATGCGGTATCCAACTCGGAGCGCCCAGTAAAACCAAAGGTGTAAGTGACCAACGGATATTGCGCCAGCTCTTCGATAGAGACAGACTCTTTCGATGCTAACGGATGATCTGGGGTGACAACGATCGAACGGTTCCAGTGATAGCACGGCAGCATCACCAAATCATCGTAAAGGTGTAATGCTTCGGTTGCTATCGCAAAATCAGCATTCCCCTTGGAAACCGCTTCCGCAATTTGCGTTGGCGAGCCCTGGTGCATGTGAAGCGATACTCGCGGATAGCGTTCAATAAAGCCTTTGATCACATTCGGCAGCGCGTAACGCGCTTGTGTATGCGTCGTGGCGACGTACAAAGAACCTTTATCAGGCCAGGTGTGCTCACCCGCAACCGATTTAATCGCATCGACTTTCGACAGCACTTCACGGGCGATACGGATAATCTCTTGTCCCGCAGGCGTCACCTGCGTCAGGTGCTTGCCGCTACGAGCAAAGATCTGAATCCCCAGTTCATCTTCCAACATCCGAACTTGTTTACTGATCCCCGGCTGAGAAGTATAAAGCCCTTCGGCCGTCGAAGAGACGTTGAGGTTGTGGTTGACCACCTCGACGATATAACGAAGTTGCTGTAGTTTCATGGTGTTCCATCCGCAGTAAAAGCAGCCCCGATATGAACAGCGACGGGGATTCAGACGTGGTGAAATTTTCTTAAGCCACTATATCAGTTATATCTTCTATGTATAGTTTGAAAGAAAAAATAATAATAAGGTTATATACGCAGATATAAAAAAGCCGGAGCACAGGCCCCGGCTTTCAATGTTAAAGAGAGTTACTTCTTCCCTTCAACCCACTTACCATCCACAAAGAACGCAGACCAACCGGTCGCTTTGCCTTCTTTCTCGGAGGAAACATATTGCTGCTTCGTCTTACGGCTAAAACGAACAACGGCTTTATTGCCATCAGCGTCTTGCTGTGGTGCATCAGCCAGATAACGCAGTTTTTCTGGCAGACGGTCACGGAAGCGATACAGTTCTTCAACCAGTGGCGCACGTGTTTCACGAGATTTCGGGAAAGTGTTTGCCGCAAGGAAAACACCGGCCGCGCCATCACGCAGTACAAAGTACGCGTCTGATTTCTCACAAGGCAACTCTGGTAATGGAACCGGATCTTCCTTCGGTGGAGCCACATCGCCATTACGCAGGATCTTACGGGTATTTTTACAATCGTCGTTAGTACAAGCCATGTACTTACCAAAACGCCCCATTTTCAGGTGCATTTCAGAACCACATTTCTCACACTCAACAATTGGACCGTCATAACCTTTGATGCGGAACTCACCCTCTTCGATTTCGTAGCCATCACAAGTTGGGTTGTTACCACAAACATGTAACTTACGTTTCGGATCGATGAGATAGCTGTCCATTGCGGTGCCGCATTTAGCACAACGACGTTTCGCACGCAGCGCATTGGTTTCCGCATCATCCCCTTCGAGGACGTTGAGGACTTCATTTTCCGGCACCAGGTTAATGGTGGTTTTGCAACGCTCTTTGACGGGCAACGCGTAACCTGAGCAACCTAAGAACACACCAGTACTGGCGGTACGGATACCCATTTGACGACTACACGTTGGGCAATCGATACTGGTCAGAACCATTTGGTTTGGACGCATGCCGCCTTCTTCCGGATCCAGTTCAGCTTTACCCAACTGTTCACTGAAATCACTGAAGAAGTTATCCAACACCCCTTTCCACTCGGCCTGATTGTTAGCGACCTGGTCGAGGCTGCTTTCCATTTGCGCGGTGAAATCGTAATTCATCAACTCGCGGAAGTTTTCTTCCAGGCGGTCGGTAACAATTTCACCCATTTTCTCCGCATAGAAACGGCGGTTTTCCACACGCACATAACCACGATCCTGGATGGTGGAAATGATCGATGCGTAGGTAGACGGACGGCCAATGCCACGTTTTTCCAGCTCTTTAACCAACGAGGCTTCACTAAAGCGCGCCGGTGGTTTGGTAAAGTGCTGTCCAGGGATGACTTCTACAAGCGCCAGTTCATCACCCTGCTCAACAGCAGGCAATGTGCGGTCTTCGTCGCCCTTGCGCAGCGCAGGCATTACTTTCGTCCAGCCATCAAAACGCAGCGTGCGACCACGCGTTTTAAGACGGAAATCACCCGCTTGCACCGTTAGGGTGGTGGAGTCGTATTGTGCAGGAGTCATCTGACACGCTACAAACTGACGCCAGATCAACTGGTAGAGTTTTTGCGCGTCAGCTTCCATATCTTTAAGCGACTCCGCAACCACACTCACGTCAGAAGGACGAATCGCTTCGTGCGCTTCCTGCGAGTTTTCTTTGCTGGAGTACTGGTTTGCAGCGGCTGGAAGATATTTCTTACCGAAACTCTCTTCGATATAGCCACGCACCATGCCCACGGCATCCTGGCTCAAGTTGGTTGAGTCGGTACGCATGTAAGTAATGTGACCCGCTTCATACAGACGCTGAGCCATCATCATGGTTTTCTTCACACCAAAACCAAGACGGGTACTTGCGGCTTGCTGCAACGTGGATGTGATAAACGGCGCACCAGGCTTGCTGCTGGTTGGTTTATCTTCACGCTCAAGCACTGAGTAACGTGCTTTTTCCAACTCGCTAACCGCAGACATGGTCTGCTCGCGGTTAACCGGGCGGAACGGTTTGTCTTTATGGTGGCTGACCTGAACCGGCAGACTGTCACCTTTCGGCGTCGTCAGATTCGCGTCAACTTCCCAATATTCTTCTGGCACAAACGCTTTAATTTCGCGTTCGCGGTCAACAACCAGACGTACAGCAACAGACTGTACGCGGCCGGCAGACAGGCCACGGGCAATTTTCTTCCACAGCAGTGGCGATACCATATAACCCACAACACGGTCCATAAAGCGACGCGCTTGCTGTGCGTTAACACGGTCGATATTCAGTTCGCCCGGCTTTTCAAACGCCTGTTGAATGGCATTTTTAGTAATTTCATTAAACACCACGCGGCTATAACGCGTGTCATCACCACCGATAACTTCCCGCAGGTGCCATGCAATGGCTTCCCCTTCGCGGTCAAGGTCGGTTGCGAGATAGATATGGTCTGCTTTTTCAGCCAGTGATTTCAGTTCTGAAACCACTTTTTCTTTACCAGGCAGCACTTCATATTGTGCTTCCCAGTTGTGCCAGGGATCGACACCCATACGATTTACGAGCGCGCCGCGTTCATCCTTTTTGACCTTTTTGGTCCCTTTGGTGGAGGCGGAGTCAGCGCTCTTCTTGGTGGTTGATCCACTGGTCGGCAAATCACGGATATGACCTACGCTGGACTTAACCACGTAGTCATTGCCGAGATATTTGTTGATCGTTTTGGCTTTTGCCGGGGACTCAACGATGACGAGAGCTTTACCCATATTCACCTTACCTAATGTAATTCTTCCAGGAACGTCGCACGTTACTTTCACCTTCCACTGGCGACTCGCTTTTCTATATTGCGACAGCGTCAATGGATATCAACTCTTTTTTCATCACCAGCCTGATTGAGCTAAATGCGCAGGTGATTGAGATAGCGAGTCTTTCGCATCGGTGACATAGCACGACGGAAGTTTGGTTGAATGTCAAGCAATTCCGTTGCCAGATTTGCGAAAGCGTCACACTCTACCTGATAAAATGAGTTAAGCAACTTTATTAGCATGCAGCAGCGATTCCTGCCAGAACAGTAAACGGATTAAATCACCCTGGGTTTACTCAGGAATATTGCCCTTTGCAGTATAGCGGAAGTACACTACTGCCAGTTTTTAAAGGAGGAAATAATGAAACCAACCACTCAACCTATCGATAAACAATCACTACTCGTTGAAGCCAACAAAGTCATCCGCGCACATGAAGACTTCATGCACGGAATGGAAGCAACGGACGTAGAGCAAAAAAACGGGGTGCTGGTGTTCAAAGGTGAATACTTCCTTGATGAGCAAGGCTTACCTACCGGGAAAAGCACCGCGATTTTTAATATGTTTAAGCATCTTGCGCATGTGTTTGCAGATAAATATCACCTGCAAGACTAATGAAAAAAACGAGGCCAAATGGCCTCGTTTTCATTTAATGTTGTTCAGCCATAACTGGCTTACAGCAATGGTTTTTCACCACGCTGCCACCAGCGCATCAGCAGGTTATCAACGCTATTTGCCGCACTGCCGGTAAATCTGTCCATCATTTTCTTACGGCGCGTATAGTGAACATTAATCACTTCATGATTTTTCATCAGATTGATCAGTAAATCGTCGCTGGTGCTTACTGCATCAATCAAGCCTTTTTCCAGTGCTTGCGTACCGTACCAGTGCTCACCTGTCGCCACCGAATCGATATCAAGTGTCGGGCGCATGTCATGAACAAACTGCTTAAATAGCAGGTGAGTTTCATTGAGGTCTTCGCGGAATTTCTCACGCCCCTGCTCGGTGTTTTCACCAAACAACGTCAAGGTGCGCTTGTATTGCCCTGCGGTATGCAGCTCAACATCTATATCATTACGTTTTAACAGGCGATGGAAGTTAGGCACCTGCGCGACTACACCAATCGAGCCAATAATAGAAAACGGTGCTGCGACAATTTTGTCTGCCACACAGGCCATCATATAGCCACCGCTGGCAGCGACTTTATCCACTGCGACCGTCAGACGGACTTTGTTGTCACGCAGGCGCTGCAATTGCGAAGCAGCCAGGCCATAACCATGCACGACTCCGCCTGGGCTCTCCAGGCGCAGCAGAACTTCATCCTCAGGTTTGACGACCGCTAATACCGCTGTTATCTCTTCACGAAGCGAAGTCACTTCGTGGGCATCCATACTTCCTTTAAAATCCAATACATAAAGTGTTGGTTTATCAGAAATAACCTTTTCACCCCGTTTAGCACGCGCTTTAGCTTGTTTTGCTTCCAGCTTATGTTTTTTCTTCTCTGCTTTATGCCAGATTTTTTGCTGGTGATGGTCAAGCCTTGCCACCTGCATTTCTTCCTGCATTTCCTGATATTGTTCACTTAAATTGGTGAGACGTAATTCCCCACGCTGATGTCTTTTACGCCCTGCCACATTCACGATAATGGTGACAAGAATGCCAATAGCCGCAACGACAGTGACGATTTTCGCCAAAAACAGCCCATAGTTTGCAATTAGATCCACACTTTCCGCCTTCCGTTCAGAGCATTAAATACCTGTCGCCCAGTGTAACCGAGCACTGATTCCACGTCTGCAACCAACTATAAATGCTGCGAGATGCATTCCTGAACGGCTTTAGTAAAAGGAAACTTTTGCAAAATGTTAATCAAAGGTATTGTCTCCTGTTGCCTGATTGAAATAACCGCCTCTTTCAGGCATAAAGCCTGAAGGCCAAATAAACCCAGGCATTTCTGAGAATTAAGACGCGAGCTTTGCATCGCGCGAGGAGTTGAAAGTGCACTATCAACCGAAAAATGATTTACTGCAAAACCGCATCATTTTAGTCACCGGTGCCAGCGATGGCATCGGGCGTGAAGCCGCCTTAACCTATGCGCGTTATGGGGCAAGCCTCGTGTTGTTGGGGCGTAATGAAGAAAAATTACGCACCACAGCCCAGGAGATTAACACCCGCTTCGGTGGCCAGCCACACTGGTTCGTGCTGGATTTTGCCACCGCTACACCTGCAGATTGCCAGCATCTGGCGCAAAAACTTTCCGGGCTCATTCCTCGTCTGGATGGGGTATTACACAATGCAGGGATTCTCGGCGATGTTCGGCCAATGGACGAACAAGATCCGCAAACGTGGCACAACGTCATGCAGGTGAATGTCAACGTCACCTTCTTTCTGACCCAGGCCCTGCTTCCTTTATTACTGAAGTCAGATTCAGGTTCGCTGGTGTTTACCAGCTCCAGTGTTGGCCGTCAGGGTCGTGCGGGTTGGGGGGCATACGCGGTGTCAAAATTCGCCACTGAGGGCATGATGCAGGTGTTGGCTGAGGAATATAAACAGCATAACCTACGCGTAAATTGCATTAATCCAGGCGGGACGCGCACCGCCATGCGCGCCAGTGCATTTCCAACTGAAGACCCCGAAAAGCTGAAAACACCGCGGGATTTAATGCCGCTTTATTTATGGCTGATGGGTGATGATAGTCGCCGTAAAACAGGCATGAGCTTTGACGCGCAACCCAACCGTAAACCAGGAATTTCCGAATGAGTGAAGATCGTTATCAACAACGCCAGCAGCGCCAGAAAGAAAAAGTGGATGCCCGTGTTGCAGCAGCGCAAGAAGAACGCGGTATTTTGATTGTCTTTACCGGAAACGGTAAAGGTAAAACTACCGCAGCATTTGGCACCGCCACCCGCGCAGTTGGGCACGGACAAAAAGTGGGCGTCATTCAGTTTATCAAAGGTCAATGGCCGAATGGGGAGCGTAATTTACTCGAACCTGCCGGTGTCGAATTTCAGGTAATGGCGACAGGTTTTACCTGGGACACGCAAAACCGCGAAACGGATACCGCCGCCTGCCTGGAAGTGTGGCAACACGCAAAGCGTATGCTCGCCGATAGCGCACTGGATATGGTTATCCTCGACGAAATAACCTATATGGTGGCATACGATTATTTACCGCTAGAAGAGGTGCTGGCCGCGCTGACACAGCGTCCTGAGAACCAGACCGTGATTATTACTGGCCGTGGGTGTCATCGGGATATTCTTGAAGTGGCGGATACGGTGAGTGAATTGAGGCCGGTGAAACATGCTTTTGATGCGGGTGTTAAAGCACAGATAGGTATCGACTATTAGTAAAAAACCCCTCAGTTGAGGGGTTTGATATTTTAGCTGCTGCGTCCACCACGGCGGCCGCCGCCAGTGGTTTGCGTGTGGCGTTTCACCGCACGACGAATCTGGTTCGCCTTCATGCGACGACGGTCTTTTTCAACCGCCACTTTGCTTTCTGTCTCTTCCGGCAACTCTACCAGCTTACGCAGGTAGTTGGTTGGGCCCAGGTCGAGTTCAGTATAGCCGCCACGTGGCAAGCCTTTCGGCAACTGAATGTCACCGTAACGCACACGGATCAAGCGGCTAACCTGCACACCTACCGCTTCCCACAGGCGACGCACTTCACGGTTGCGGCCTTCGGTCAGGGTCACGTTGTACCATTGGTTAATGCCTTCGCCACCGGTAAACTTGATGGTTTTAAATGCGGCAGGGCCATCTTCAAGCTGCACACCACGACCCAGTTGCTTCACTTTGTCGTCGTCAATTTCGCCGAAGACACGCACTGCATACTCACGCTCTACTTCACGGCTTGGGTGCATCAGGCGGTTTGCCAGCTCACCATCCGTCGTGAAAAGCAGCAGACCGCAGGTATTCACATCCAGACGACCGACCGCAATCCAGCGCGCACCGCGCAGTTTTGGTAAACGGTCAAATACAGTTGGACGCCCTTCCGGATCGTTACGCGTACACAATTCGCCTTCCGGCTTATAGTAAGCCAGCACGCGACAAATCTGTTCTGCGGATTCTTTAATCGAGATCAGGTGACCATCAATACGGATTTTCAGGGCCTGAGTCACTTCAACACGGTCGCCCAGCTTGGCAATTTTGCCATCAACGCTAACGCGGCCTGCGGAGATAATGGTTTCAATTTCACGGCGTGAACCGTGGCCGGCGCGAGCCAGGACTTTTTGTAACTTTTCGCTCTTATCGCTCATTGAGCTTCCTCGGGTGTCGCCTTCACAGGCGTCGAATTGGGATAATGGGGCACATCAGCCCCATTTTAGGCCGGACAGTATAGCTGTAGATGCACTTATAAGAAAGGTTTTGCGTCGCCCACGCCTTCACGAATAACCACTGGTGCATCATCCGTTAAATCAACCACGGTTGTCGGTTGCTGGCCAAGATAACCACCGTGGATAACCAGATCGACAACCTTCTCCAGGCGGTCTTTGATTTCTTCCGGATCTGACTCCGTAAACTCACTGCCCGGCAGCATCAGCGATGTTGATAACATCGGTTGGTCCAGGACTTCCAGCAAGGCTAAGGCAATCGGATTAGACGGCACACGCAAACCGATGGTTTTGCGTTTTTCCTGCAACAAACGACGCGGAACTTCTTTGGTGCCTTTGAGAATAAAAGTGTAATTACCTGGCGTGTTATTTTTGATTAAGCGAAACGCCACGTTATCAACAAATGCGTAAGTTGAAAGCTCCGACAAATCACGGCACATCAAGGTAAAATTGTGCCCGTCGGGTAATTGGCGAATGCGGCAAATACGCTCCATTGCCGTTTTATCTTCAAGTTTACAGCCCAGTGCATAACCCGAGTCGGTTGGGTAAACAATCACGCCGCCCTTGCGAACAATTTCAACCGCCTGGTTGATCAGGCGCTGCTGTGGGTTATCCGGGTGAATATAGAAAAATTGACTCATAAAACCCTCTCTTTTGCGATGTGGCCGCCCCCCCAATTCTGCCAGACAGGCACCACACCTGCCGGGAGCCAAAGCTTGCGTCCTAGCTCAATCCACGCACACGGCATATGGAAATCTGAGCCCTGTGATGCCAACAAATTAAACTGCTGGGCATAACTGGCAAGCAGGGTGCGCTCATTGGGGGCTTGCTGACACTGCGCGACTTCCATGGCATCGCCACCACTTTCGGCAAACTGCGCCAGCAATCTTTTCAGCCATTTAGCCGTCAGGTCATAACGGCCTGGATGTGCCAGAACCGCCTGCCCGCCAGAATGATGAATCACATCAATAGCTTGTTCTATTGTACACCACTGTGGCGGAACGTAACCGGTTTTCCCTTTTGCGAGATATTTCTTAAACACGTCCGCCATGGTCTTGGCTTTACCGCACTCCACCAGGTAACGTGCAAAATGCCCACGCGTGACTTCCCCGCCGTTGGCATGGCGCATCGCGCCTTCTAACGCACCGGGGATATGTGCTTTTTCAAGCCGTTCGGCGATCAACGCCGCACGTTGTACACGGCGCTCACTTTGTTGCGCCAAAAATTCCGCCAGTGCCGGGTGATGTTCATCAACACCTAACCCAACGATATGGATTTCATGATTTTCCCAGAGGGTGGAAATCTCAACACCACTGATTAAACGCAATGGCAATTGCAGACGTGATACTGCTTCCCTTGCCGCGGCAATTCCGGCTACTGTGTCATGGTCGGTGATTGCCAGAATACCAACACGCATATCGACAGCACGTTGCACCAACGCCTCGGGCGTTAACAGGCCATCTGACGCGGTGGTATGGCTATGTAAGTCGTAAATCACCGCAAGTGTGGGTTCGCTCAAAATGGCTCCGGGTGTGTTAGTAAACTTAAAAAACGCCGCTCATCATAGCGATTTTATCGATAACTAAAAATCGCTATTGACTTTGAATCATCGAACTAGTTAACTAGTACGCAAGTTCACACGATAAAGGTATCTGAAAATGAAAGCGATAATCCGCATGCACAGCTGGTGGCGTACTTCCTGATAACGGGCAGTGTAATCGCTATGGCTGTAATTCAGCCCAGATACCAGGCCCGCCAACGAAGCGGGCTTTTTTTTGAACAAAATATGAGAGCAGAACATGCAAACACAAAAACCAGCGCTCGAACTCCTGATTAATGAAGCGCCCTATCGCGATAACCCTGGCGCAGTTTTCCATCAGCTGTGCGGAGCGCGTCCGGCAACGTTGTTGCTGGAATCGGCAGATATCGATAGTAAAGACGATTTGAAAAGCCTGCTGTTAGTTGACAGCGCGCTGCGCATTACTGCATTAGGTGACACTGTAACCATTCATGCGCTTTCAGATAACGGTGCCTCACTGCTACCCCTGCTTGATGCCGCGCTGCCTGCGGGTGTTGAAAACACACACTCTCCGCAGGGCCGAGTTCTGCGCTTCCCGGTTGTTAGTTCCCTGCTGGATGAAGATGCGCGTCTGTGTTCGCTGTCAGTGTTCGATGCTTTCCGTTTAATGCAGCAACTGGTTACTGTGCCGGTCAATGAGCGCGAAGCGATGTTCTTCGGCGGCCTGTTTGCCTATGACCTGGTCGCGGGTTTTGAAGATTTGCCTGAACTGGTGCAAGACAACCGTTGCCCTGACTACTGTTTTTATCTGGCGGAAACTCTGCTGGTTATTGACCATCAGAAAAAACACACCCGCATCCAGGCGAGCTTGTTTACCCCATCAGCCGCAGAAAAACAGCGTTTGCTTCAGCGCACTGCGCAGCTGATTAAACAAATGGAGCAAGAACCAGCTGCATTGCCGGTACAAAAAGTGGAAAGCATGACCTGCGAATGCAGCCAGAGCGATGAAGAATTTGGCGACGTGGTTCGTAAGATGCAGAAAGCAATTCGCATCGGTGAGATATTCCAGGTCGTGCCATCGCGCCGTTTTTCACTGCCTTGCCCGTCTCCGCTCACCGCTTATCAGACACTGAAAAAGAGCAATCCAAGCCCGTACATGTTCTTCATGCAGGATAACGACTTCACCCTGTTTGGTGCCTCACCGGAAAGCTCGCTCAAATATGATGCCACTTCGCGCCAGATTGAAATCTACCCGATTGCCGGGACTCGCCCGCGTGGTCGCCGTGCAGACGGAACGCTTGACCGCGATCTCGATAGCCGCATTGAACTGGAAATGCGTACCGACCATAAAGAGATGTCCGAGCACCTGATGCTGGTTGATTTAGCGCGTAACGACCTGGCGCGTATTTGCACACCTGGCAGCCGTTATGTTGCAGACTTAACTAAAGTCGACCGTTATTCCTTTGTGATGCACCTGGTTTCGCGCGTGGTTGGCGAACTGCATAAAGATCTTGATGTGCTGCACGCCTACCGCGCCTGCATGAATATGGGCACCCTGAGCGGCGCACCGAAAGTTCGCGCTATGCAGCTGATTGCCAAAGCCGAAGGCGTACGTCGTGGCAGTTATGGTGGTGCAGTGGGTTACTTCACCGCCCATGGTGATTTGGATACCTGCATCGTCATTCGCTCCGCCTACGTTGAAAATGGCATCGCCACCGTTCAGGCCGGGGCTGGCGTGGTTCTGGACTCTGTGCCGCAATCTGAAGCCGATGAAACCCGCAACAAAGCCCGCGCTGTATTGCGCGCCATTGCTACCGCGCATCACGCACAGGAGATTTTCTGATGGCTGACATTCTGCTGCTCGATAACATCGACTCGTTCACCTATAACCTTGCCGATCAGCTGCGTGCCAATGGTCACAATGTGGTTATTTACCGCAATCACGTTCCTGCACAGACTTTAATTGAACGTCTGGCGACCATGGACAACCCGGTGCTGATGCTTTCGCCAGGCCCTGGTGCGCCAAGCGAAGCAGGTTGTATGCCTGAACTGTTAACGCGTCTGCGTGGCAAATTACCGATTATTGGTATTTGCCTGGGCCACCAGGCGATTGTTGAAGCTTACGGCGGTTATGTCGGTCAGGCAGGTGAAATTCTGCATGGCAAAGCGTCGATTATTTCTCACGATGGCGAGGCGATGTTTGCCGGTTTGCCTAACCCGCTTCCTGTAGCCCGTTATCACTCACTAGTTGGCAGCAATATTCCGGCGGGTTTAACCATTAACGCCCATTTTGAGGGCATGGTGATGGCGGTTCGCCACGATGCAGATCGGGTGTGTGGTTTCCAGTTCCATCCGGAATCCATTCTGACCACCCATGGTGCACGTTTGCTTGAACAAACTCTCGACTGGGCGCTGCTGAAATTAAAACAAGCCAACACGCTGCAACCTATTCTCGACAAACTTTATCAGGCGCAAACCCTGAGCCGCGAAGAGAGCCACCAGCTGTTTGCCGCGATTGTGCGTGGCGAGTTGAAACCTGAACAACTGGCGGCGGCGCTGGTCAGTATGAAAGTACGTGGTGAACATCCGAATGAAATCGCTGGTGCAGCCACCGCGTTGCTGGAAGCCGCAGCACCGTTCCCAAGCCCGGACTATCCGTTTGCTGACATCGTCGGTACCGGTGGCGATGGCAGTAACAGCATCAATATTTCCACCGCCAGCGCCTTTGTTGCCGCCGCGGTTGGGCTGAAAGTAGCCAAACACGGTAACCGTAGCGTTTCCAGCAAATCTGGCTCGTCGGATTTACTGGCCGCCTTCGGTATTAACCTGGAAATGAGTGCTGAATCGTCGCGTAAAGCCCTTGACGATTTGGGCGTCTGCTTCCTGTTTGCACCGAAATACCACACCGGTTTTCGCCACGCGATGCCTGTGCGCCAGCAGCTAAAAACGCGCACCTTGTTCAATGTGCTTGGGCCGTTGATTAACCCCGCACATCCACAGATGGCGCTGATTGGTGTCTACAGTGCGGAGCTGGTGTTGCCGATTGCAGAAACGTTGCGTGTGCTGGGATACAAACGTGCGGCAGTGGTACACAGCGGCGGTATGGATGAAGTTTCTCTGCATGCCACCACTCAGGTTGCCGAACTTCACGATGGCGAGATCAAAAGCTACCAACTGGAAGCCACCGACTTTGGCCTGCCAGCTTATCATCAGGATCAGCTGGCAGGCGGTACGCCAGAAGAAAATCGTGACATTCTCACCCGCCTGTTACAAGGTAAAGGAGAGACTGCTCATGAGTCTGCAGTAGCCGCGAACGTCGCTATGTTAATGCGTCTGCATGGGCAAGAAGATCTAAAAGCGAACGCACAACGAGTGCTGGAAGTGTTGCGCAGCGGCGCGGCATATGACCGGGTTACAGCACTGGCCGGAAGAGGATAAGTCATGCAGGAAACCGTATTAAAGAAAATCGTCGATGATAAGGCGATCTGGGTTGAAGCACGCAAGCAACAACAACCCCTGGCAAGTTTCCAGAACAACATTGTGCCGGCGACACGCAACTTTTATCACGCACTGCAAGGTGCCCGAACTGCCTTTATTCTGGAGTGCAAAAAAGCGTCTCCGTCCAAAGGCGTGATCCGTGATGATTTTGACCCGGCACGCATTGCCAACGTTTATAAGCACTACGCGTCTGCTATCTCGGTATTGACAGACGAGAAATACTTCCAGGGCAGTTTTGATTTCCTGCCCATTGTCAGCAACATCGTCACGCAACCGGTGTTGTGCAAAGACTTTATTATCGACGCCTATCAGATTCTGCTGGCGCGTTTTTATCAGGCCGATGCTTGTCTGCTGATGTTGTCGGTGCTCGATGACGAACAGTATCGCCAGCTTGCTGCTGTTGCGCATAGCCTGAATATGGGCGTGCTGACAGAAGTGAGTAATGAAGAAGAGCTGGAACGTGCGATTGAGCTGAAAGCTAAAGTTGTCGGTATCAACAACCGCGACCTGCGCGATTTATCCATCGACCTGAACCGCACTCGCCAACTCGCGCCTCGTTTAGGCCACGGTGTGACGGTTATCAGCGAATCGGGGATCGGCAACTACGGCCAGATCCGTGAACTCAGCCACTTTGCTAACGGCTTCCTGATTGGTTCGGCCCTGATGGGTGAAGATGACCTGAATGCTGCGGTTCGCCGTGTAACGTTGGGTGAAAACAAAGTCTGTGGCCTGACTCGTCCGCAAGATGCCCGCGCCGCCTTCGAAGCCGGGGCAATTTATGGCGGCCTGATTTTTGTGCCTGCATCACCGCGTTTTGTCAGCGATGAAACAGCCGCTGCAGTTATTGCCGCAACGCCGCTGAAATATGTCGGAGTGTTCCGCGACACGCCAGTTGGCAATGTCGTGCAAAAAGCAGAGCAATTTAATCTCGCCGCCGTGCAGCTGCATGGCGAAGAAAACCAGGCCTATATAGACCAACTTCGCGCAGCCCTTCCGGCAAGTGTCCAAATCTGGAAAGCGTTAAGTGTCAAAGAAAGCCTGCCCGCTCGTGATTTAAACCATATCGATAAATACCTGTTCGACAACGGCCAGGGCGGTAGCGGCCAACGTTTTGATTGGTCACTCCTTGCAGGCCAGAATCTGGAAAACGTGATTCTCGCTGGCGGACTGGGTGCTGATAACTGCATAGAAGCAGCGAAAGCGGGCTGCGTAGGTTTAGATTTCAACTCAGGTGTCGAAAGCGCACCGGGTATTAAAGATGCTAACAAGCTGGCTGCCGTCTTCCAGACGCTGCGGGCTTACTAAGGAAAATATCATGACATTATTGAATCCCTATTTTGGTGAGTTTGGCGGCATGTACGTGCCACAAATTTTGATGCCTGCACTGCGCCAACTGGAAGAAGCGTTTGTAGCAGCACAAAGCGATGCAGAATTTCAGGCTGAATTTAACGACCTGCTAAAAAACTACGCCGGCCGTCCAACAGCGCTGACCAAGTGCCGCAACCTGACAGCCGGCACCAAAACTACCCTCTATTTAAAACGTGAAGATTTGCTGCACGGCGGCGCGCACAAAACTAACCAGGTGCTCGGCCAGGCGTTGCTGGCAAAGAAAATGGGCAAAACTGAGATCATCGCCGAAACCGGTGCGGGTCAACACGGTGTGGCATCAGCCTTAGCCAGCGCCCTGCTCGGCCTGAAATGCCGCATCTACATGGGTGCAAAAGACGTTGAGCGCCAGTCGCCAAACGTGTTCCGTATGCGTTTGATGGGTGCAGAAGTCATCCCAGTACATAGTGGTTCCGCCACATTGAAAGATGCGTGTAACGAAGCGCTGCGCGACTGGTCCGGCAGCTACGAAACCGCGCACTATATGCTCGGCACCGCAGCCGGCCCGCATCCATTCCCGACTATCGTGCGTGAATTCCAGCGCATGATTGGCGAAGAAACCAAAGCGCAGATCCTTGAAAAAGAAGGCCGTCTGCCAGATGCGGTTATCGCCTGTGTCGGCGGTGGTTCGAATGCCATCGGCATGTTTGCTGATTTCATCAACGAACCTAAAGTCGGTCTGATTGGTGTTGAACCGGCGGGTCACGGTATCGAAAGCGGTGAACACGGCGCGCCACTGAAACATGGCCGTGTGGGGATTTACTTCGGTATGAAATCGCCGATGATGCAAACCGACGAAGGCCAAATCGAAGAGTCGTATTCCATCTCTGCCGGTCTGGACTTCCCGTCTGTCGGGCCGCAGCATGCACACCTCAACAGCATTGGCCGTGCAGATTATGTTTCGATTACCGATGACGAAGCTCTGGAAGCCTTCAAAACGTTGTGTCTCAAAGAAGGCATTATCCCGGCACTGGAATCTTCGCACGCGCTGGCTCACGCCCTGAAGATGATGAAAGAAAATCCAGAAAAAGAACAACTGTTGGTGGTGAACCTCTCTGGCCGTGGTGACAAAGACATCTTCACCGTTCACGACATTTTGAAAGCGCGAGGGGAAATCTAATGGAACGTTATCAACACGCATTTGAGCAGTTACAAGAACGCCGCGAAGGTGCATTTGTTCCTTTCGTGACTCTGGGTGATCCATCACCAGAACAATCTTTGAAGATCATCGACACGTTGATTGAAGCGGGTGCTGACGCGCTGGAGTTGGGTATTCCTTTCTCTGACCCGTTAGCTGATGGCCCAACCATTCAGAATGCCGCACTGCGTGCATTTGCCGCCGGTGTCACGCCAACACAATGCTTTGAAATGCTGGCGGTAATTCGCCAGAAACACCCAACCATCCCAATTGGCTTACTGATGTACGCCAACCTGGTGTTTAACCGTGGCATTGATGAGTTTTATGCACTGTGCGCCAAAGTGGGTGTCGATTCGGTGCTGATTGCCGATGTGCCGATTGAAGAGTCTGCGCCTTTCCGCCAGGCCGCCATGCGCCACAACGTTGCGCCAATCTTCATTTGTCCACCGAATGCCGATGACGCGCTGCTGCGTGAAATCGCCACACATGGTCGCGGTTATACTTATCTGTTGTCTCGTGCTGGTGTAACCGGTGCCGAAACACGCGCTCAATTGCCGCTTCATCACCTGGTGGAAAAGCTGGCTGAGTTTGGTGCAGCCCCTTCACTGCAAGGTTTTGGGATTTCTGAACCTTCGCAAGTTAAGGATGCGGTTGCTGCGGGCGCTGCTGGGGCGATTTCAGGTTCGGCCATTGTGAAGATTATCGAGCAGAATCTTGATAAGCCGGAAGTGATGTTAAGCGAGCTGAAAGCTTTTGTGCAGAGCTTGAAAGCCGCGACGCGCACGGCATAAGCAAACACAGAGGCCGGAGCAATTCCGGCCTTTGTTATCTCAATAACATTAGAAACGATAACCCGCCGAGAACATAAACACCCACGGATCGATACGCGTATTGATGTTCTGCTGCTCGCCACCGGCTTTAAACTTCACTTCAGTGTCGATATCCATGTACCAAACCGACATGTTCAGCAGCCAGTTTTCATTGATCATGTAATCCAGCCCCACCTGGCCTGCCACACCCCACGAATCTTTAACGCTCAAATCCGATAAGCCTGCATCTTTGCCGGTCTGGTTAAAATCAGCATCAAAGAAAGTGGTGTAGTTAATACCCACGCCGACATACGGGCGAACTTTACTTTGCGCATTACCAAAGTACCACTGCGCCATCAGTGTTGGCGGCAATTGGCTCACGGTTGCGATGTCGCCCGTTGGCCCTAAGCCAACGTGATGACGAAATGGAGTGGCGGCCAGTAGTTCGATACCGATGTTATCCGTCACCATGTAATCAAATGTCAGTCCCAGTTGGGTATTGTTGCTGACGCTAAACCCGCCCATTCCCAGCACATTGTCCGAACCCTCCGTTGGACGCACGGTTGCAGAACCGGCGCGCATGAAGAATTCACCTTGTTGATGTGCCAGCGCTTCACCTGACAAACAGGTTAATGCGAGTAACGCCACAGACAGTTTTTTCATAGCCCTCTCCTTGTTATGGTTTTAACAGCGGGCTGAATATACTCATTAATGAGTACAAAGTGATCTAGCATCGATCACACTTCACTGGCTAATTTAACATTTAATGATCTGGATTAATTTTTCCGCATATTGCTTAAAATGCCACTTACCCACTCCAGATCAATTTTTCTTACTGACAGTAACTTACTCAAGGCTTACATCTTGTCGGTGCCACATCCCTTCAACCAGGGTACAATTGGCCGCTGATTTTTAACCGAGCAACATCAAGGAGAGTGCATGTCTATCACGGCGGGTTCTGTGTACCGTGACACGGGGAATTTTCTACGCAATCAGTTTGTTACTGTCTTACTGATCGCGTTGCTTTGTGCTTTTATTTCGGTTGTGATCGGTCACGCCTTTTCACCCAGCGACGAGCAAATGTCTATCCTTAGTGAGGGAGATAATTTAGCCAATAGCGTTGGGCTGTTTGACCTTGTGCAGAACATGACGCCTGAGCAACAGCAAGTGCTACTCAAAGCCTCTGCGGCTTCGACATTTTCTGGTCTGATCGGCAATGCTATCCTCGCAGGTAGCGTGCTTGTACTCATCCAGATGGTCAGTGCCGGACAACGTGTGAGTGCCCTTCGCGCCATTGGCACATCGGCGCCTGTGTTACCAAAAATCTTTATTCTGATGTTCCTGACCACTTTCCTGGTGCAAATTGGCATTATGCTGATTGTGGTTCCGGGTGTGCTGTTAGCGATTCTGCTTTCATTTGCACCGGTTATGGTTGTTCAGGATAAAGCGGGTGTTTTCCAGTCACTGCGCATCAGCATGCGTCTTGCCTGGGCAAATATGCGTCTGGTGGCACCTGCGGTGATTAGCTGGTTACTGGCGAAAACTGCTCTTTTGATGCTCGCGTCTTCATTTGCGGCGCTCTCACCGTCTGTTGGCGCGGTGATTGCAAATACGATCAGCAACCTTATTTCTGCGGTGTTGCTCATCTATTTATTCCGTTTGTATATGCTGGTTCGCCAATAACTTTCACCTGCTCCTGAGCATGGCGCTCAGGAGTCATTTTACGGAACAGATTATGAAGCAGTTTCTCGACTTCCTGCCCCTGATTGTCTTCTTCGCATTCTACAAAATGTACGATATCTACGTGGCTTCCGGTGCGCTGATTGTCGCCACCGGTTTTGCACTGGTGTACAGCTGGTACAAATTCCGCAAGCTGGAAAAAATGGCGCTGATCACCTTCCTGATGGTGGCTGTATTCGGCGGCCTGACTCTATTCTTCCATAACGATGAATTTATCAAATGGAAAGTGACGGTGATTTACGGGTTGTTTGCTGCCGCGTTGCTGATTAGCCAGTTCTTCATGGGCAAACCGTTGATTCAACGCATGTTGGGTAAAGAAATCTCGCTGCCAGAAACGGTATGGTCGCGGCTGAACATCGCCTGGGCACTGTTCTTTATCGCCTGCGGTGCGCTGAACATTTATGTAGCTTTTTGGCTGCCACAAAGCGTGTGGGTCAACTTTAAAGTGTTTGGACTGACAGCTGCCACACTGGTGTTTACTCTGCTCAGCGGCGTGTATATCTACAAGCATATGCCGCAAGAAGAGAAGTAATTCTCAAGCTTTAAGGCAAAAAAAAGCACACCTTTAAAAGTGTGCTTTTTCATTTCTGGCAATTAACAATTACACCGATTTATCCACGGTGGTATTCGAACCTGAAGTCATGATGCGAACCTTATCCCCAGGTTTAAAGGTGGTGCTGCCGTTATAATCCTGTACCACCTGGATTATTTGCCCGCCATTAGTCTTGATCTGCAAATTCACCTGTTGAGGGTTCTGCTGCTGGCTTTGACGGTGGCGTGAGGCTTCTACCCCGGCAACCGCCCCCGTGGCGGTCATAATAGTTTTCCCGGAACCACCACCGAACTGGTTACCAATAGCGGCACCTGCAGCACCTGCGGCAATGGTACGCAATGGTCTGGAATGAGTCTGGGTGGTGATAATTTGGCTATTTTGAACAACGCCGTATTCCACCAGCGTTTTGCTTCCCGCAAAACTGGGCTGGCTGGATAGCGTGAGAAGACTAAGAGCAATAAGTGCGAATTTCTTCATGTTGTCCACTGTGTAGTATCAATTAAACCGCGATTTTGCCAGTCTTAAAACAAAGCCTTTAAGTCAATAATGCTACTTCGTGACTGAATTGTCTGATGCTATTAAACTATAGCAAGATACATAGTAACTGACCCTTAGTAATTTTCAGGAAGACAAATGACTCAGCAAGACACTCCTTCAGGGGAATTGGTATTACGTACGATGGCAATGCCTGCAGACACTAACGCCAACGGCGATATCTTTGGTGGTTGGTTGATGGCACAAATGGATATGGGTGGCGCAATTCTGGCCAAAGAAATCGCCAAAGGTCGCGTAGTGACGGTTCGCGTGGATGGGATGACATTCCTCAAGCCGGTCGCGGTGGGTGACGTGGTGTGTTGCTACGCCAAATGTGTACAAAGCGGAACCAGCTCCATTACCATTAACGTGGAAGTGTGGGTTAAAAAAGTCTCATCTGAACCTATTGGTCAGCGTTATAAAGCAACAGAAGCCATATTCATTTATGTGGCAGTTGATACCGAAGGCAAACCGCGCCCTATTCCGCGCTAACCCAAGCTGGTCGCTATGAAACCCCGTGACAATGCAGAACAAAACACACAGTTGCTGAGCTCTCAGGCCACCCTCGATTTAGTGGAAAAACTCAGCCCCCATGTCACGTATGTGAAAGTACCGGCGCGCCGTCGCCTGTACTACTCCGCGAAAGGCGTCGACATGTGTTATCTCATCCGATCGGGGTTAGTACACATTCGCCGCGACATCGATGAAATTGTGCTCAGCTTGCTGCCAACGCCCAATATTGCCGGAATCACTAATTTATTGTCTAAAACGGGAGCGGGACTGTTTCTTGAAACACTCAGTGAGTGCGAGATAGCAACGATAACCACCGAACATGCACATAAACTGGTCGATGATCTCAATCTTTGGGAGTTAATGGCGAAACACGTGACTAAAGTTGCCAGTAATATTTACCTTCTTCAGGTCAGACTGACTGCGCCTACGGCCTACGAAATTGTGCGCTTCCAGTTATTTGGCTTAATGCGTGAACCCGAAAGCCTCAGAGACAAGACGTCCGCCGCCAAATACATTATGGACCGGACGCACTTGTCTCGTAGCTCGGTGATGAAGATCCTTGCGCAGTTAAAACAAGGTGACTACGTGCAAATTGAAGACGGCATTCTCAAAGCGCTGAATAATTTGCCCGCCAGGTATTAGCCCTGTAACCCCCGGTTTTTCAGCATCGGTTCGCTATATGGCGCGTGTCCCCGCCAGTCGCTGTATAAGGTTTTAAGTTCGCGACTGTTGCCCTGTGCCAAAATCGCATCGCGGAAACGCTGGCCATTTTGCGCGCTCAGCCCGCCTTGTTCGACAAACCACTGATAACCGTCGTCCGCCAGCATTTGCGTCCAGATATAGGCGTAATAACCTGCGGCGTAACCCCCGCCAAAGATATGAGCAAAATAGCTGCTGCGATAACGTGGTGGCACCGTAGCCAGATTAATCCGTTCCTTTTCGAGTGCCTGAGTTTCAAACCATGCGACATCATCGATTTCACTGCCCGCAGGCAAGCTGTGCCAGTTCATATCCAGCAACGCGGCAGCGAGTAACTCCGTCATGTCGTAGCCTTTATTGAATTGCGCGGCACGGAACAATTTATCTTTCAGCGCCTCGGGCATCGGTTCGTTGGTTTGATAATGGCGCGCATAGTTGGCGAAAACCTGCGGCTGGCGCGCCCAGTGTTCATTGATTTGCGAAGGAAATTCGACAAAGTCGCGTGGCGTATTGGTACCGGAAAGTGTTGCATAACGCTGGGTGGCAAACAGCCCGTGCAAGGTATGGCCAAACTCATGGAACAATGTCACGACATCATCCCAGGAAATCAGTGCCGCTTCGCCGCTGGCAGGTTTGTTGTAGTTACAGACGTTGTAAATTACCGGGTCATTTTCCAACAACGTGGATTGTTCCACAAAGTTGCCCATCCATGCCCCGCCGCCTTTGCTATCACGGACAAAAAAGTCACCATAGAACAGCGCCATGCCACGCCCGTCGTTATCGAAGATTTCCCACACGCGTACATCATCGTGATAAACCGGAATATCGAAACGTTCGACAAACTTCAGGCCGAAAAGCTGGCTCGCCACCCAAAAGACGCCATTGGTTAGCACGTTGTTGAGTTCAAAATAAGGTTTGATTTGTGCTTCATCGAGGTCGTATTGCGCATGTCGAACTTGCTCGGCATAAAATGCCCAATCCCAGACTTCTGCTTTAAAGCCGCCCTGCTGGGCATCGATAACTTGCTGGATGTCGGCCAGTTCCCGTTGCGCGCGGGCAGTCGCCGCAGGCACGATATCACGCATAAATTGCAGTGCTGCCTGTGGTGTTTCTGCCATTTGGTCGGCAATTTTCCACGCCGCGTAGCTTTCAAAGCCCAGCAGTTGCGCCTGTTCAGCGCGCAGGGTTGCAAGGCGCGCCACAATCGCCCTGGTATCGTTGCAATCGTTATGTTGTGTGCGTTGCCAACCGGCATTAAACAGCTTTTCACGCGTTTGTCTGTCACGCAGCGATTGCAGCGCGGGCTGTTGGGTGAAATTGAGTAAAGGAATGACGTATTTCCCCTCCAGCCCTTTAGCACTGGCCTGTTGCGCGGCAGCAGCAATTTCTGCCGGAGTTAATCCATCAAGTTGCTGTACGTCATCAATCACCAGCCCCGCCGCTTTATTAGCGGCGTGCAGACGATTATTAAACTGGCTGTTCAACTGTGCGGCTTCTTTATTCAGTACTTTCAGGCGCGCTTTTTTATCGTCGCTGAGGGTGGATCCCGCCAGGGTAAAACTCTGCCAGACCACTTCAACCAGACGCAGGGATTCGTCATCAAGCCCCAGCGTATTACGGCGCTGGTACACACTGTTTAAACGCGAAAACAGTGCGCTATTGAGGCGCATTTCATCGGCTAATTCGGCCAACTCGGCGGCAAACTCTTCATCGATCTGTTGCAGATAATCATTGGTATTTGCCGCGGTCATGGCAAAGAAAACCTGAGTAACGCGCGCCAGCATGTGGCCGGTTTTTTCCAGCGCCAGATAGGTATTTTCAAACGTTGGAGCCGCTGTTTCGTTGGCAATCGCCGCAATTTCTTCACGCTTAATTCGTTTCGCTTCGTCAAAAGCAGGACGATAGTGACTGTCTTTGATGTCATCAAAGTGAGGGGCTTGATACGGCAATAAACTGATGCGGTAAAACGGATTAACTGACAGCATCCTGAACTCCTGAAATAAGTCCTGCAGGAAGGTGGAACACGCTCACGCTTTTCCACCCTACGAAGAAAGTTAAGTGATTGTAGGGCGGATAAGCGTGAGCGTCATCCACCAGGCTCAACTCGCCGCCTGATACACAGCAATTATTTCGGCGGTGATGGCTACAGCAATTTCGGCTGGCAGTTTACCTTTCACGTCCGGCAGCCCCACCGGGCAACGTAAGGTACTGAGTTGTTCCGCCGTGATGCCTTTTCCCGCCAGCCGATACTCAAAGCGCTGGCGTTTAGTCTGCGAGCCAATTAACCCGAGATAACGGTAATCGCCGCGCTTAAGTATCGCTTCGGTCAACTCCAGATCCCGCGGATGGCTGTGGGTCATGACGATAAAATAACTCTGCGCAGGTGCGGCGTGAACTGCATCCAGCGGGTCTTCTGCGTGAACGGTTTTCACCCCTTGCGGGGCGTCAGAAAATAAATCGGCGCGCTCATCAACCCAGGTAATGTGACAGGGTAACGTTGATAACAGCGCCACCAGCGCCTGCCCGACGTGGCCTGCGCCAAATACCGTGATCTGCGGTTGTGCCTGAATCAACGGTTCAAACAGCACCGTGGTCATGCCGCCACAGCATTGCCCAAGCCTGGCGCCCAGATTAAAATGCTCGGTATGCAGCATCGTGCTTTGCTTCTCCAGCATGGCACGTGCCATGGCGATAGATTGATATTCCAGATGCCCGCCACCGATAGTCAGAAACGTCTGTTCACGGCCAACAATCATTTTGGTGCCACAGTTTCGCGGCACCGAGCCTTTGTCAGCCAACACAGTCAACAACACGCAAGGTTCGCGCCGCTCGCGCAACTGCATCAAAATAGCGATCCATTCATCGTCGTTCATGGCGCCTCCTGACAACCCCAAAATACGCGTTCTGGCGTGGCGGGCGCATCCAGCATTGGGTGTTTCAGGTAATCAGTGACACTTGCCACGGCGTCCTGTAAGGCGCACCACACGGATATTCCCAGCATAAACGGCGGTTCACCGACGGCTTTTGAACGATAAACGGTGTGCTGAGGGTTGGCATAATTCTCCAGCAACTTAACCCGTAAGTCGGCTGGCGCATCGCTTATCGCCGGGATTTTGTAGCTCATCGGGCTGTCGGTCAGCAACCGTCCTTTGTCATCCCAGACCAACTCTTCGCAAGTCAGCCAGCCTGCCCCTTGCACAAAACCACCTTCAATTTGCCCGATGTCGAGTGCCGGGTTCAGCGAATTGCCAACGTCATGCAGAATGTCGGTACGCAACAGACGGTACTCTCCGGTCAGCGTGTCGATAATCACTTCCGAACAAGCCGCCCCCCAGGAGAAGTAATAGAATGGCTGCCCACGACCGGCGGCACGGTCGTAATGAATTCCCGGTACTTTGTAGAACCCGGTGGCAAACAGCGGGACCTGGTTCAGCCAGGCAAGACTGGCGATTTCACTAAAGCTAAAATGCCGCCCAGGGACTTTCACCACGCCATTACGAAACTCCACTTGTTCGGTTTCGCAACCGTGTAAACGACAGAGCATTTCTACCAGCCGCTCTTTAATGGTCAGTGCGGCAATTTCCGCCGCTTTACCGTTAAGATCGGCACCCGATGAAGCCGCCGTCGGTGAGGTATTCGGCACTTTTCCGGTGTTGGTTGCGGTGACCTGGATCTGTTCGACGGGGATTTGCAACACCTCCGCCACCACTTGCGCCACTTTGGTGTTTAGCCCCTGGCCCATTTCTGTGCCGCCGTGGTTGAGCTGCACCGTGCCATCGGTGTAAATCAGCAGCAATGCCCCCGCCTGGTTGAGGAAACTGGAGGTAAAAGAGATGCCGAATTTTACCGGCGTCAGCGCCAGACCGCGTTTGAGTATTGGGCTGCTGCGGTTAAAATCCGTGATTTCTGTGCGGCGCTCTGCGTAATCTGCGCTGGCCTCGAGTTGACGGGTAATTTCCGTCATGATGTTGTGTTCGACCGTTTGATGGTAGTGCGTCACATTGCGTTCAGTGTCGCCATAGTAGTTACGCTTACGCACTTCCAGCGGATCAAGGCCAAGCTCCCGTGCGATGTGGTCCATAATCTGTTCGATGGCTACCATACCTTGCGGCCCGCCAAATCCACGGTAGGCGGTATTCGATGCCAGATTGGTGCGGCAACGGTAGCCAGTCACGCGCGCATCACCGAGGTAATAAGCGTTGTCGGCGTGGAACATAGCGCGATCGCAGATCGATCCTGACAGATCCAGCGAATATCCGCAGTTAGCCGCCAGATCGATAACCACTCCGTTCAACATGCCAGAATCAGTGAAACCCACGTCATAGCGCACAAAAAACGGATGCCGTTTGCCGGTAATACGCATGTCGTCACGGCGTGCAAGACGCATTTTTACCGGGCGGCCAGTTAATACCGCTACCAGCGCGGCGTGGCAGGCAATACCCGCCGCCTGGGTTTCTTTGCCGCCAAACCCACCGCCCATGCGGCGCATATCTACTGTGACTTTGTTCATCGTGACGCCAAGCACTGAAGCCACCAGCTTTTGCACTTCTGTCGGATGCTGGGTTGACGACCAGACCATCACGCAGCCATCTTCCCCAGGCTGTACCACCGCAATCTGTCCTTCGAGATAAAAGTGCTCCTGGCCACCGATATGAAATTGCCCCTGAATGCGGTGCGCAGCGCTTGCCAGCGCAGCATCAGCATCACCGCGTTGATGAACGTGCGGTTCCTGAACATAGTGTTCGCGACGTAATGCCTCTTCAACATCCAGCACCGCTTCAAGCACGTCATATTCGATAGCGATCTTTTGCGCGCCTGCACGCGCGGCTTCTGGGGTATCGGCGGCTACCGTGAGGACAACCTGGCCGTGATACTCAACTTTGTCGCGGGCAAATAGCGGGTCGCCTGGCGCTAACGGGCCAATATCCAGCTCGCCGGGAACATCCTGCCAGCTAAAAACGCGGACTACACCGGGAATGGCGTAACATTCGCGAGTATCAATATTGAGGATGCGCGCGTGGGCGTGTTGGCTGAGAACCGGGCATAAGTGCAACATGCCGGGCAAAGTCAGTTTGTCATCAATGTATTCCGCTTTGCCGCTGACGTGTTTATCTGCGCTTTCATGTTTGCGGCTTTCGCCTGCGCCACCGTGCAATTTGCGAGAAAACTGCTCGATCAATGACTGTTCTGACAGGCGCACAGGATTAGTTGACATAATGTTGTACCTCCAGTGCGTAAGCCGTTTCGGCGTGTTGTAGCACCAGGCGTCGTAGCAGATTTTGCGCGAGTTTCAGGCGATAGACTCCGCTGCCACGGAAATCACTTAACGGCTGGAAATCTTCGGCCAGCGCGGCACACGCCTGAGCCAGTGATTGCGAGTTGAGCGGCAAACCTGTCAGCGCGTTTTCAGCCCCTTTTGCGCGCGCCGGAACCGCCGCCATGCCACCGAAAGCCAGCCGAGCGCTCTGCACTTTTCCGGCGGAAAAATGCAGGTTGAATGCGCCAAAGACTGTCGAAATATCGTCATCCATCCGTTTGGATATTTTCCATGCGGCAAACGTCGGGGAGACTGCCGCCCGCTCAATAATAACCGCAGTGATAAATTCCCCAGGTTGCAAAGCTGTTTTGCGATAACTGAGGAAGAATTCATCGAGCGGCAACGTGCGCAGTTCATCACCGCAGCGCAATTCCAGTTGCGCACCGAGCGCCAGCAGCATTGGCGCACCATCGCCAATCGGCGAAGCGTTTGCCAGATTTCCGGCAAGCGTGGCGTGATGGCGAATTTGCGGCGAGGCAAAGCGGTCGAGCATCTGCGAAAACGCCGGGATCGCTGGCTGTAAAACCTCCTGACACGCCTGCAATGTTGCCATCGCCCCAATGCGAATTTGGCTGTCGGTGATGGAAACCGTTTTGAGTTCATCCACCTGATTGAGTGCAATAATCAATGGCAGTGTCTGAAATTGCTGGGTGATAGTCAGCACCAGATCGGTACCACCAGCCAGCAAGCGAGCCTGCGGATTTTGCTGGTACAGCGATGCCAGTTGCTCAACGGTCTTTGGCAACAGGCAGCGGTTGGATTTACTAAGCTCGGCGACCTGCGATTGTTGCAGCGACTTTAAGCGTGCGACAGTTTGCATCTCAGTGCGAGTAAACTGGTCAGTACGCGTACCGCAACTTTGCTGCATCGCCTGAATAATTGGCCGATAACCCGTACAACGGCACAGGTTTCCGGCGAGTTGTTTTTCTATCTCATGACGGTCAGTCGGGCTATGCGCTTTTTGCAGTGCGAATCCCGACATCACAAAACCTGGGGTACAAAAACCACATTGCGAAGCGTGGCAATCGGCCATCGCCTGCTGCACCGGATGCAATTTGCTGCCGTCTGCTAAATCCTCCACGGTCAGCAACTGTTTGCCATCAAGCTGGCTGACCAGCGTGATGCAGCTATTGGCGCTGTCATAGCGCATTTTCTCGCCATCAACCTGGCCAAGCACCACCGTACACGCCCCGCAATCACCCGATGCGCACCCTTCTTTGCTGCCACAGCGCAGTTCACTGCCGCGCAGCCAGTTCAGCACCGTGGTATTCGGGTCAACGTTATCAAGGGTCTTTAAGGTTTGATTGAGCAAAAATTGAATCATGCCGCGACCTCCAGCGTGCCACGTTGCCAGACGCATTTACCGTTTACCCAGGTGTGCCAGATATTACGGTCATCGCCGAGCGTCATCAGCACGAACAACTTTTCATAAATATCCCGACTGTTGGCGTAGCGCAGTTTCTGCAATGGCGTTACGGCTAAGTCCAGCACCACAAAATCCGCCTCTTTACCGGGCAGGAAGTTGCCGATTTTATCATCCAGATCCAGCGCGTGTGCACCTCCCAATGTAGCGTGATAAAACGCTTCGCTAGCGCACAGACGGTATCCTTGCAGTTGGGCAACTTTGTATGCTTCGGCCAGGGTTTGTAGCATGTTAAAGGTGGTGCCTGCGCCAACGTCGGTGCCAATCCCCATGCGGATCCCCCGCTCATGGCACTGTTTGAGGTTAAACAGCCCGCTGCCGAGAAACAGATTTGAGGTTGGGCAAAAGGCGATGGCCGATTCAGTGCGGTGCAGGCAATCCCATTCACACTCTTGCAAATGGATGGCGTGAGCAAACACGCTGCGTTTTCCGGTGAGTTGGTACTGGTGATAAACGCCAAGATAGCTTTCAGCGTCGGGCCACAGGTTTTTCACCCATTCCACTTCGGCACTGTTTTCACTTAAATGGGTATGCAGCCAGGTATCGGGAAATTCTTCGCGCAGTGTCTGCACCACTTTGAGTAATTCAGGTGAAGATGTCGGCGCAAAACGCGGCGTCAGCGCATAGTTCAGGCGCCCTTTTTTATGCCAGCGCTGAATCAACTCACGCGTTTGCTGATAACTTTGCGCCGGTGTTTCGGTAAGATATTCCGGTGCGTTGCGATCCATCATCACTTTGCCCGCAATGATGCGCATGGAAAGATGTTCTGCCGCGCTGAAAAGCGCTTCCACCGACTGCGGATGCACCGTGCCAAAAACCAATGCGGTGGTGGTACCGTTGCTCAACAGTTGGCCAAGGAAAAATGCTGACATTTTCGCGGCGTACGAACTGTCCTGATATTGGCTCTCAACCGGGAAAGTGTAAGTTTGTAGCCATTCGAGTAACTGTTCGCCATAAGCGCCTATCATTTCTGTTTGCGGATAATGCAGGTGGGTATCAACAAAGCCGGGAATGATTAATTTGCCGCGATAATCGAGATAATCACTTTCGCTACGCAAATGCATGCGCCCTTCTTCCCATGGCAACAAAGCCACCACCGTACCGCCATCAATAAATAACAACGCATCATCATGGTGACGCGCATTCGCCAGCAACTCGTCAGGACGAGTCCCGGTTTGGGTTATATCGAAGAACTGGCCGCGTAACGCCTGCGTGTAATTAACTGTCATCGCTATGCCTGTAATGGTTTTGTGAAGAATGAGTTAATGATTGCAATGTTGATGCCACATTGAGGTTTGTCTTTAATCTTTTTTATAACAGTAGCTTAGAATACATTTTCCTTTGCTGCGCAACATTTAAGCAACTTTAGAGAGGGCAATCGGTTGCTTTTGGTCGCAATCGGTTGCCTTTTGGTATTATTAGTTGAGGATGCAAAAATCCGCGGGGTCTCATGCACCAGAAAGTTGCACACGGCAGATACCGCTGCACCAGCAGCGTGCAGGCCCTTGCAACGTCGTTTTTAGCACAAAGTTGAATTATCACTAACTGCCTTAGCATGCTAAGGTATTACCAAACAAAAACCTTTGAGGAACAGTGAGATGATTATTTTGGTGACCGGTGCAACTTCCGGATTTGGTGAGAGTATTACTCGTCGTTTCGTACAACAGGGTCATAAAGTCATTGCTACTGGACGCCGTCAGGAACGTCTGCAAGAGCTCAAAGATGAGCTGGGTGAAAGCATCATTACGCTGCAACTTGATGTGCGTAACCGTGCGGCTATCGAAGTGGCGATGGAACAGTTACCGGCGGCCTGGCGCAACATCGATGTGCTGGTGAATAATGCGGGCCTGGCGCTGGGTATGGAACCAGCTCATAAAGCGGACCCGGATGACTGGGAAACGATGATTGATACCAACAACAAAGGCCTCGTGTATATGACGCGCGCCGTGCTGCCTGGCATGGTCGAGCGTGATCGCGGTCATATTATTAATATCGGTTCTACCGCGGCTAACTGGCCATATGCTGGTGGCAACGTGTACGGGGCCACGAAAGCATTTGTGCGCCAGTTCAGCCTGAACTTACGTACCGATCTGCATAAGACGGCAATCCGCGTGACGGATATCGAGCCTGGTTTGGTCGGCGGTACTGAGTTTTCCAATGTACGTTTCAAAGGTGATGACGGCAAAGTCGAGAAAACCTATGAAAACGCCAACGCTTTAACCCCTGAAGATGTGACCGAAGCGGTTTGGTGGGTGGCGACACTGCCTAAACACGTCAACATCAATACGCTTGAGATGATGCCGGTTAGCCAGACGTTTGCTGGATTAAGCATTCACCGCGAAGGTTAATCACCTTGTCCATATTCGAAGGGATTTCGGGTATGGGCGACCGTGCAAATAAATGTTAAATTTGCACGGTTCTTCCAAAAAAAGAAAAATTTAATGCTACCGTCAACATTGCTTAACCCCACTCAGCCCGTTAACCAACAAATCTATCGCATTTTGCGTCGCGATATTGTGCGTTGCCTGATTCCGCCAGGAACGCCGCTGTCTGAAAAAGAAGTGGCAATCCGCTTTGAAGTGTCCCGCCAACCGGTTCGTGAAGCCTTTATCAAACTGGCGGAAACTGGCCTGGTGCAAATTCGCCCGCAGCGTGGAACTTACGTTAATAAGATTTCCGTCAGCCATGTTAAGAACGGCTGCTTTATCCGTGAAGCGATTGAGCGTGCGGTAGCGAAGCGTGCGGCAAGTATGGCGACAGACGAGCACCTTTATATGCTCGAGCAATTGCTGAACCAACAACGCATCGCCATTGACCGCAACCAGTTAGACGACTTCTTCCAGTTAGATGACGAATTTCACCAGCAACTGGCGCTGGTTGCCGATTGTAGCCTGGCCTGGGACACGGTCGAAAACATCAAAGCGACGATGGACCGGGTGCGTTATATGAGCCTTGATCACGTTTCGCCACCAGAGATGCTGCTCGCACAACATTACGATATTTTCGACGCCTTAAAACGCCATGATGAAGACGGTGTGGATCAGGCGATGTACCGCCATCTGCATGAGATTAGCCAGTCGATATTATTGATTCGTAAAGAGAAGCGTGACTGGTTTAGTGAAGAGTAATGTTTGAAGAAGAATGATTGAAGTCTCGCCCGTCACCGGGCGAGATTAATATGTAGTATTTAGAACTTAGCCACTGTCGCTTTCGCACCGTTTTCACGTAACGCCAAATAACTCTCAGTGACTCGCTGAACGAATTTCTCGTTAGCTGGCAGATCCTCACCAAAGATAGTTTTCAGCCCCAGCAGAGCTTTAACACGGGTTTCCCCTTCTTTGCTTGACGCCACCGCTTGCTGAATCGCCGGCAGTAATGGGTCGCTCACTTCAATTGGATTACCCTGCTCATCAACACCGCCAACATAACGCATCCAACCTGCAACACCCAGCGCCAACAGATCAAACTGACTACCGTTTGCCAGATGCCAACGAATAGAGTCTAACCAACGTTGTGGCAGCTTCTGGCTACCGTCCATGGCAATTTGCCAGGTACGGTGACGCAGTGCCGGGTTGGTGTAACGGGCAATTAATGAATCCGCATATTTTGCCAGATCAACACCCTGCACGGTTAAGGTAGGTGCTTGTTGTTGCAGCATTAATGCCTTAGCAGTCCGACGGTAGTTTTCATCCTGCATACATTCAGAAATATGCTGATAACCCGCCAGGTAACCCAGGTAAGCCAGGAAGGAGTGGCTGCCGTTGAGCATGCGAAGTTTCATTTCTTCGTATGGCAGAACGTCTTTTACGAGTTCCGCGCCTGCTTTTTCCCATTCAGGACGGCCAGCAACGAAGTTATCTTCGATGACCCACTGACGGAAAGGTTCGCAAGCCACAGCCGCAGGATCAGCAACGCCGGTCGCTTGTGCCACTTGTTCCAGCGTTTCAGCCGTAACCGCTGGCACAATGCGGTCAACCATGGTGGATGGGAATGTCACATTCGCTTGGATCCACGCCGCCAGTTCCGGGTTCAACGCCTGCGCATAGGCAGTAATAACGTTACGGGTGACATGACCGTTTTCAGGCATGTTGTCACAAGACATCACGCTAAATGCTGGCAGACCCGCAGCTTTACGGCGCGCCAGCGCTTCAACAATCACACCTGGCGCAGATTTTGGCTGCTGTGGATTAGCAAGATCATGGGCGATTAACGGGTGGTCCAGCAGGATGGTGCCGGTAGCTGGAGTGTGGCAATAGCCTTTTTCAGTCACGGTCAGGGAAACAATGGCCACTTCAGGTTGGGTCAGTGCACTAAATACCGCTTCCAGACCATCAACCTGCGCATGAATGGCGTCTTTCACCACACCCACTACGCGGCAATGCCAGGCGTCGGCAGACATTTCTGCCACGCTATAAAGGTTGTCCTGCTGCTTCAAATCAACAATTTGCTGCTCGCCACCAATCAAATTGACTTCGCAGTAACCCCAGTCGCTACCATGTTCATTAGCCAGGATGTCGGCATAAACTGCCTGATGTGCGCGATGGAACGCACCAAAACCCAGATGAACGATGCGTGATACCAGTTTGCTACGGTCATATTTCGGGAGAATAGCTTTTGCAGATAAGAGTTTGTTTTCCATTTTTACAACTCGCTGTGTAGTAACTTGGGGACAGCTACAGACTACCTGCTATGGTAGTCTGCATTTTGATTTGAATTAAACTTTAGCCATTTGGTATGACACGAAATTCAAAGCTGTATAACAACTCATGGTTTGCGCTTTCACACATGCAGGCCTTTTACCGCGCGCTGTGATTTTGGCGTTTCAGCGGCATCTTCCAGTACGCTGAGGTCGCGGTCTCTGACTTCCGGCATCAGCAGTGCTGAAATCAAACCAACGACAGAGTAAGCAATCATCATCACTACAATCGGCCACCAGGAATCGGTCATGTTGACGAAAATACCCGCCAGCACCGGGCCAAAGCCGACGGCTACCAGACCACCCGCCTCTTTAGATATTGCCATTCGGGTAAAGCGATTACGCGAACCAAACATTTCTGCCATGGTGATATTTTCCAGAGCAAACAGCCCCAGTACCGCCACATTATGAATAATGATGATCGAGGCCATAATCACATTCACCTCGTTGCTCTTATCCATAATCATCGACAGCATTGGATACGCGAGAATAATCGAGGAGATACTGACGATAATATAAGGAACACGACGCCCTATTTTATCGGACAGCCAGCCGAGGAATGGAATGGTAAAGAAGCCAATCACGGAGCTAATCATCAGGGCATCGGTCGGTACACTTTTCTCAAACAGCAGTGTCTGAACGAGGTAACCGGCGAGGAAGGTTTGAATCAGCCCTGAGTTACCCGCCTGACCAAAGCGCAGCCCTGTAGCCAGCCAGAATGATTTACTGGTGAACATCGCACCCAAAGAATGGGTTTTATCCGCGGCTTGTTTTGCCGCCGCAGTGTTCCCTGCTTCGTCGTTTACTTTCTCAAATACCGGGCTTTCTTTGAGGTTCATACGCAGCCAGATGGCAAAAATCATCACCACTACACTTGCGAGGAACGGCACACGCCAGCCCCAGGCCAACAACTCTTCTTTTGACAGGAAGAAGAACATGATGGCCCAGATAGCGGTCGCTGATAATGTGCCGCAGTTAGTCCCCATCGCCACCAGCGAAGAAATAATGCCGCGCTTACCTTTTGGCGCATATTCAGCAAGCATGGTTCCGGCACCGGATATTTCGGCACCCGCACCCAATCCCTGAATAATACGCAGCAACACCAGTAACATCGGCGCAAAGATACCAATTTGCGCGTAGGTCGGTAACACGCCAATTAAGGTGGTACAGATCCCCATCATGGTGATGGTAATAAACAACACTCTCTTACGACCAATGGTGTCCCCCATGCGGCCAAAGAAGAAAGCCCCCGCTATACGGGCGATGTAACCGGCTCCATAAGTCCCCATCGCCAGGATAAGTGCCATAGCGGCAGATTGTTCCGGGAAGAAGATTTCGTGGAAAACCAGTGCCGCCCCAAGGGAGTACAACTGGAAATCCATGAATTCCAGCGCGGTTCCCAGCCAACCGGAAACCGCGGCTTTAACTAAATCGGATGTACTTCTTTCAGGCTGACTATTATTTAGCTCTATTTTTGTATTCATTTTTCTGTTCTCTGCAATTTGTCGTTGTAGGTACAGCAAATATTCGGGTTCAGAGGTTGTTGCTTAGAATTTCAATAGGACCTTGCAGCATTGCTTTTGGTCTTTCTCGAAGAGTTCCATTGCATCAAGCACCTGTGTGTAGGCGTACTGGTGGGTGATGAGTTTCTCCGGTTGGATCTTCCGCTCAGTCATCCAGTTAATGACCATTGGGAATCGATTACTGTTAAGGCGCGAACTATAAATAGTCAGTTCTTTGCTAGTGATGGCCTGCTGGCTCAGAACACAGGGATCAGAAGAGAATCCCATAATGCCAATACGTGCCGCAGGCGAGGCAATGCCGATAGCTTCCGGCAAAATCGAAGGATGACAGGCAGCGTCAATGATAAGCGTCGGGCGAATGCCCAGTTTTTCGAGTTCGGTTTTCAACTCAATATGAGTGTTGTTGATGACCCGGTCAGCACCATTGGCTTTCGCCATATCCAGGCGTTCATCAATACGATCAGCAACAATGATTTCTTTCACGCCGTAAACACCGCGCAGTGCCTGAATCGAGGTTAACCCCATTGGGCCTGCGCCATAGACAAGCGCCGTATCCAGCGGGCCAGGATTCATCTGGCTACAAATGTTTGCCGCAATGGTAAACGGCTCGACCATGGTGGCTTCGTTATCGGGAATACTGTCTGGCACCCGATGCGCATTGTGGGCAGGCAAAGTGACATATTCGCTAAACCCGCCATCGCGATGTACGCCAACCACCTGAAGTTCAGCGCAAACATTTGGCCGCCCGACTAAACACGGATAGCAATGACCGCAACTCACCACCGGGTCGCCAACCACGCGCTCGCCAATGCGTGAAGACTCAACACCTTCACCCACCGCATCTATGTGGCCGAAAAACTCATGTCCAATGACGCGTGGGTATTTAGCAAACGGGTTATGGCCACGATAAATATGCACATCGGAACCACAAATACCGGCGCTGCTCACACGAATACGCACTTCTCCCGGTTGTGGTTGTGGAACGGGACGTTCTTCAATGACCAATTTTTCAGGCTGCTGTATGGTTACGCTTTTCATAGTTTTCTCTCCTGTTACCAGTTCCACAAGGTGCCATCTTCAAGGCGTGCGACCGGCAAGTAAGCAGGTTCGTAGGGGTATTTCGCGGCCAGTTTTTCGTCGAACTCAATTCCGATGCCCGGTTTTTCACCCGGGTGCATGTAGCCATTGTCGAACGTCCAGTTGTGTGGGAACACTTCGAGCATTTGTTCGGAGTAACCCATGTATTCCTGCACGCCGAAGTTCGGTACCCACAAGTCAAAGTGCAGCGCCGCAGCGTGGCAAATTGGCGAAAGGTCAGAAGGCCCATGCGAACCGGTGCGCACCTGGTAAAGCGAAGCAAAGTCGGCAATTCGGCGCATCCCACTGATGCCGCCCGCGTGAGTGATGGTGGTGCGGATGTAATCGATAAGCTGTTCTTCGATAAGCTGTTTACAGTCCCAGATGCTGTTAAATACTTCGCCCACTGCGATCGGCGTAACGGTGTGTTGACGAATTAAACGGAAGCACTCCTGGTTTTCGGCAGGTGTCGGGTCCTCCATCCAGAACAAGCGGTGTTCTTCGATGCTCTTACCAAAGCGCGCAGCTTCGATTGGCGTCAGACGGTGGTGCATGTCATGCAGCAGATGTTCGTTAAAACCAAATTTATTGCGCACCGCTTCGAAAAGCTTCGGTGTGAAATCGAGATATTTTTCAGTGGACCACAGCTGTTCTTCCGGCCAGTCGCCTTTGGTTGCTGGTTCGTAAGCCTGCCCTTTTCCTTTTGCCATGCCGTAGGTCGTTTTCATGCCGGGCACACCGCACTGCACGCGAATGGCTTTGAAACCCAACTCTTTGTGACGCGCGTAGTCGTCCAGTACCTCGTCGATGGAATGGCCGGTGGTGTGGCAGTAAACCATCACTCCTTCACGGGATGCGCCACCCAACAATTGGTATAGCGGCATGTTGGCGGCTTTGGCTTTAATGTCCCATAACGCCACGTCGACCGCCGAAATTGCCGACATAGTGACAGGGCCACGACGCCAGTACGCACCTTTATAGAAGAACTGCCAGATATCTTCGATGCGATGTGCATCTCGGCCAATTAACTGCGGGCAGACATGATCTTTGAGGTAGGAGGCGACAGACAACTCGCGGCCATTTAACGTGGCATCGCCCAGCCCGGTGAGTCCATCGTCAGTAGTAATTTTTAGCGTGACAAAGTTACGTCCAGGGCAAGTGACAAAAACTTCTGCTTTTACAATCTTCATTCGGATTCCCTTACAACACATTGGTCGACAGTCTTCAATGCATGTAAAACTACGTCACGACCAACTACCATACAAGTATGCTTATTGAATTTTAGCGTGTTGAGTCACAATTAATTTGTGACTCTTGCGTAGTGTTTCAGTGGGAATGCGAGAAAAGCAGGAAGATTATCCGAAGGGAAATGACGTATCAGGCGCGGCCCCAACCCGCCACGATAATTAACATGCCGCTAAACGCGACGGCCGCCCCCACCCAGTCGTATGTACTTAACTTAACGCCGTCAATCCAGCGTAACCACAGCAAAGCTGTCATCACATAAACCCCGCCATAAGCGGCATACACGCGCCCACTAGCTGCCGGATGGAGGGTTAACAGCCAGACAAACATCGCCAGTGATAATGCCGCGGGAACCAGCAACCACGCCGAACCATCGCGTTTTAACCAAAGCGTCGGTAAAACACAGCCGATGATTTCAGCGAGCGCAGTAACAAAAAAGAGCAAGGTTGTTTTGATCATATTGAACATTGTCTGGAATAATGAGGTCAATAAGTGGGTCATCTGATATATCCCACTCGCCAGTGGTATTTTTTACATCAACAAAAGGGGCTTCACCCTAAAAGGAATCGACAATGAACACAATCCTTCGCAAACGTCTGTCCGTGGCAATTTTGCCGTTGGCAATGTTGCTGAGCGCAGTTGCGTTTGTTCAACCAGCTCATGCTCAGACAAGTAAGCTGATCGTTGAGTCAGGTGACAATGCGCAAACTCGCCAGGATGCGGCGATGGACAAAGAGCAATGGAATGACACACGCCAGTTGCGTCAGAAAGTGAACAAACGCACCGAGAAAGAGTGGGATAAAGCCGACGTGGCTTTCGATGCCCGTGATAATTGCCAGAAAAGCACCAACCTTAACGCCTATTGGGAACCCAACACCCTGCGTTGTCTGGACCGTCGTACCGGTCGCGATGTCGCACCGTAACTGGCAACTGTAGTCAATAAGGCTTCTGCCTGGAAGCCTTACCACTTTGAAAGGAACTCACATGCCCCACGATTTGCAAATCAAACTTCGCCCACTAGAACGCGAAGATCTCCGTTTCGTCCATCAACTGGATAACAACGCAAGCGTGATGCGCTACTGGTTTGAAGAGCCCTACGAGGCGTTTGTCGAATTGTCAGATTTGTACGACAAACATATTCACGACCAAAGTGAGCGGCGTTTTGTCATTGAATGTAATGGCGAGAAAGCCGGTCTGGTGGAATTGGTCGAAATTAACCATGTTCACCGCCGTGCCGAATTCCAGATAATTATTTCGCCAGACTATCAGGGCAAAGGGCTGGCATCTCGAGCCGCTATACTTGCGATGGATTACGGGTTTATGGTGCTGAACCTGTACAAGCTGTATTTAATTGTTGATAAAGAAAATGCCAAAGCCGTGCATATCTATAAGAAACTGGGCTTTATGGTGGAAGGCGAATTAATCCACGAATTCTTTATTAATGGTGAGTATCGCAACACTATCCGGATGTGCATTTTCCAGCATCAGTATCTGACAGAGCACAAAACCAGCGGCAGTCTGTTAAAACCTACCGCGCAGTAAACAAGTCCATCTCACCCTGGACCAGGGTGAGATGTCCTATAAATGCGGGCTATGACAGATTCAGCGTGGCGCGATGTTTGGCAGACTCCATCCCTAGCTCAATCATTTCCATAACCTGAATAGCTTGTGCTGCCGGCACTGGGTTTTCGCCGTGACCGGTAAGAGCATCACGAATCGCCGCATAGTAAGCCGGGTAATTACCAGGCACTGTCAACAGCGTTTGTTCCGCCATCACGTCGCCCTGCGCCAGCGTTAATACGCCATCACGCATATCATAACCCCAGTCTTCCTGCGGTAGACGTTCGCCCGCTTTCAGGCGATCTTCCTGTGGGTCCAGGCCATATTTGATGTAACTGCCACGCGCTCCGTGCACGATATAACGAGCAGTTTCTGCCGCCGCCAACAAAGTGCCGTGTAAGACAACGCGGCGTTGAGGATAGGCCAATACCGCGTGGAAGTAGTCAGTGGCTTGCGCACCCGGGCGCAACTGGCCTAAATCCACGGTCAGGCTTACCGGCAATCCGAAAAGATTTAGCGCCTGGTCGATAAGATGTGGCCCTAAGTCGTACCAGATACCACTGCCGACACCAGCCTGCTCACGCCAGCGATTGCGAACTTGCGGACGGTAGCGGTCGAAGTGCGATTCAAAATAGGCCACTTCGCCCAAAGTACCGTCTGCCAGCAGCCCTTTCAGGGTTAAGAAATCACTGTCCCAACGGCGGTTATGGAATACTGAGAGTAACAAACCACAGCTTTTTGCCAGTGCATCCAGTTCACGCGCTTGTGACAACGTCACGGTAAACGGTTTATCGACCACCACATGCTTGCCTGCTTCCAGCGCGGCTTTAGCCAACGGGAAATGCGTGTCGTTAGGTGTTGGGATAACAATCAGGTCGATATTTGGGTCGTTGAAAAGATGATGAGGGTCAGAGACAACCGGCATGTTTGGCCAGTCAGCATGAACTTTCGTGGCATCGCTGCTGGAAACACCCGCCAGGACCATGCCAGGCGTACCGACAATTAATGGTGCGTGAAAGGTTTTGCTGGCGTAACCGTAACCGATTAGTCCGACACGAATGTTATCACTCATTTGCGTTCCTCATTATTTTTGACGGTTCATTTGACACCATCCCACAGATTGTAACAACAGGTAATTATATTGTTGCGTGCTAGTTGCGTATTCCACAGCCTACCTGTCCGTAAGACGGCATCCAACTGGCGTTTTTGCCATAACCAGCCGATGAAAACTCCTAAAAATTTAAACTCGGGTTATTCGTAGATAAATAAAAAGCGATTTACGGTTATTATTCGGACAAAACAAACGTACTGCGTGCCCTTTCCTCTTTTATTTTATGGATAACCACCCCCCATGACTGCTCTCGATTATTTAATGAAGTTCCGTAAAATCAGTTCGTCCGAAAGCCTTGAAAAACTGTTTGATCATCTTAACTACACCCTGACAGATAATAATGAACTGATGAATATGTATCGCGCAGCCGATCATCGTCGGGCGGAATTAGTTTCAGGCGGACGTCTGTTTGATTTAGGCTGTGTGCCAAAATCGGTCTGGCGGTATGTGCTCTAGCATCACAGGTAGCAAAGCGCTGAAAAAACCTTATAATCCTCCCGCCTTATGATTCGCATAAGGAAAGTCTCATACTTTTTCGGGAGGTAACATGACGACGACCCAAGAACCCATGCAAGCACCTCGTATTGCAGGCTGGCTTCTGGCCCCTCTCGCCTGGCTTTTGATGACGCTTCTCAGCAGCACTATTGCGCTAGCCATTTATCTTATGATGCTCATCACCCCAGAAAGCCATCGACTTATGAGCGCACAAGGCCCCAAAATGGTGCTCCTTTGGTACACCTCAATTGCCTGTGCCATTGCCATGTGGGGTTACACCATGTGGTTGACTATTGCCTTCTTCAAACGTCGTAAGAATGTGGTACGTCATTATATTCTTTGGTTATTACTGTCAGTACTGTTAGCGATTAAAGCCTTCGCATTTTCCCCAGTAAGTGACAGCCTGGCATTACGTCAGTTGATGTTTCCTTTATTGGCTGCCGCCTTGTTGGTTCCTTACCTCAAGCGTTCACAGCGCGTGAAGCAAACATTTATTAAACCGTAATAACCCTATAATCGTTCTGTTGTCGTCATCGGCCTGTTGGCCGATAATAGGCGGCTTTTTTTTGGTTTCAGGTCTTATTCATGACAGATTATTTGCTGCTCTTTGTTGGAACGGTGCTGGTCAATAACTTCGTATTAGTGAAGTTTCTTGGTCTGTGTCCGTTTATGGGGGTTTCCAAAAAACTGGAGACCGCTATTGGCATGGGGCTGGCGACCACTTTTGTACTGACGCTGGCTTCTATTTGCGCCTGGCTGGTCAATGAGTTGATCCTTATTCCTCTCGACTTAGTCTATTTGCGCACGCTGGCCTTTATTCTGGTGATTGCCGTTGTTGTTCAATTTACCGAAATGGTGGTTCGCAAAACCAGCCCGGCGCTCTATCGCCTGTTGGGGATCTTCTTGCCACTGATTACCACTAACTGCGCGGTGCTCGGCGTTGCGTTGCTCAACATCAATCTTGGCCACAACTTCCTGCAATCCGCGCTTTATGGCTTTTCAGCTGCGGTAGGTTTTTCACTGGTGATGGTGTTGTTTGCGGCTATTCGGGAACGTCTGGCTGTTGCCGATGTGCCTGCGCCTTTTCGCGGGAATGCCATTGCACTAATCACCGCAGGCTTGATGTCTTTGGCCTTTATGGGCTTTAGCGGCCTGGTAAAGTTCTGATGAGTACTATTTGGATTGCGGTGATAGCTCTGGGCCTGTTAGGCCTGGTATTCGGGCTGATCCTCGGCTATGCCTCACGCCGTTTTCGTGTCGAAGAAGACCCGATTGTCGATAAAATTGATGAGTTGCTACCGCAAAGTCAGTGCGGTCAATGCGGTTACCCAGGCTGCCGTCCCTATGCCGAAGCGGTAGGAAACCAGGGTGCGAATATCAACTTGTGCGCACCCGGCGGTGAGGCGGTGATGCACAAAATTGCCACATTACTTAACGTCGACCCGCAACCTATTGATGGTGATGCCGATGCGCAAGAGCCCGTGCGTATGTTGGCGGTTATCGACGAAGCCAACTGTATTGGCTGCACCAAGTGCATTCAGGCTTGCCCGGTTGACGCCATTGTCGGCGCAACCCGAGCCATGCACACCGTTATTAGTGACCTTTGCACCGGATGCAATTTATGTGTCGACCCGTGCCCAACGCGCTGTATTGATTTGCGCCCGGTCGAAACCACCACAGAAAGCTGGAAGTGGGATCTGCAAACCATCCCGGTTCGACTCATTCCGGTGGAGCAAAATGTTTAAGCTATTTACCCGTTTCAAAAAAGATAAAATTTGGGATTTTGACGGTGGTATTCATCCACCGGAAATGAAAACTCAATCCAACGGTACGCCGCTACGCCAGGTTCCTTTACCGCAAAAACTGGTTATCCCGTTAAAGCAGCACATTGGTGCTGAGGGCGAGCTGTGCGTGAAACCCGGTGATTACGTGCTGCGTGGTCAACCATTGACTCGCGGGCGTGGTCGCATGTTGCCGGTTCACGCTCCTACCTCAGGAACCGTTACCGCCATTGCGCCCCACTCTACAGCTCATCCTTCTGCGCTGGCTGAGTTGAGTGTCCTGATTGAAGCCGATGGCGAAGACCAATGGATTGAACGCGACGGCTGGCAGGACTATACCTCCCGCAGCCGTGAGGAGCTGATTGAGCGCATTCATCAGTTTGGCGTGGCAGGTTTGGGTGGAGCAGGTTTCCCCACGGGGAATAAATTGCACGGTGGCGGCGATAAAATCGAGACGCTGATTATCAATGCGGCTGAATGCGAACCGTACATTACTGCCGATGACCGCCTGATGCAGGATTGTGCCGCGCAAATCGTCGAAGGTGTGCGCATCCTCGCACATATCTTAAAACCTCAGCGCGTTTTAATCGGTATTGAAGACAATAAACCGCAGGCGATTTCGATGCTGCGTGCGGTGTTATGTGATACCCACGGCATTCAACTACGCGTCATCCCGACCAAATATCCGTCTGGTGGCGCAAAGCAACTGACTCAGATTCTGACGGGGAAACAGGTACCACAGGGTGGGCGTTCTTCCGATATCGGCGTGCTGATGCAAAACGTCGGGACGGCCTTCGCGGTGAAGCGCGCCATTGTTGATGGTGAGCCTTTAACTGAGCGCGTGGTGACGTTAACCGGCGGTGCCGTTCAACAGCCAGGTAATGTCTGGGCACGGTTAGGAACTCCGGTTCGCCATCTGCTTGATTTTGCAGGATTCCGTCCGGGCCATGATCAACAAGTGATTATGGGCGGCCCACTGATGGGCTTTTGTCTGCCGTGGCTGGATGTTCCGGTAGTTAAAATCACCAACTGTTTGCTGGCCCCATCGGCCAATGAAATGGGTGAGCCGCAGGAAGAACAGAACTGTATCCGTTGCAGCGCCTGCGCCGATTCTTGCCCGGCTGATTTGTTGCCACAGCAGCTTTACTGGTTTAGCCGTGGGCAGCAGCACGATAAAGCCCAGGCTCACAACCTGAAAGATTGCATTGAATGCGGCGCTTGCGCCTATGTGTGCCCCAGCAACATTCCGCTGGTGCAGTACTTCCGTCAGGAAAAAGCCGAGATCCGCGAAATCGAGCTGGAAGCAAAACGCACTGCTGAAGCGAAGATTCGCTTTGAGGCACGCCAGACGCGTCTTGAACGTGAAAAAGCCGCTCGTCAGGAACGCCATAAGAAGGCAGCGGTTCAGCCAACTGCGAAAGATAACGATGCAATTCAGGCAGCTCTTGCTCGCGTGAAAAACAAGCAAGCACAAAGCAATGAACCGATTGTGATTCAGGCAGGTAGTCTGCCAGATAACCAGCATGTTATTGCGGCGCGTGAAGCTCGCAAAGCGCAGGCTCGCGCTCGTCAGGCAGAGAAAGATACGCGAACAAGCGGGGCAGAAACCACGGCGACAGACCCGCGCAAAGCAGCCGTTGAAGCGGCTATCGCCCGCGCTAAAGCGCGTAAAGCGGCGCAAACTGGCGAATCTGCTCCGGTAACTGAAAGCGCTGAAGCCACTAAAGTCGACGCCGTTGACCCGCGCAAAGCAGCTGTCGAAGCGGCTATCGCCCGCGCTAAAGCGCGTAAAGCGGCGCAAGCTGGCGAATCTGCTCCGGTAACTGAGAGTGCTGAAGTCACTAAAGTCGACGCCGTTGACCCGCGCAAAGCAGCTGTCGAAGCGGCTATCGCCCGTGCTAAAGCGCGTAAAGCGGCTCAGGCTACAACCGAATCTGTAGCAGAATCTGCCGAAGAACAAGATCCGCGCAAAGCCGCGGTTGCTGCGGCCATCGCCCGAGTCCAGGCACGAAAAGCAGCGCAACAAATGGCATCAGAGGAATAGATGGTTTTCAAGATAGCAAGCTCCCCTTATACCCATAACCAACGCAGCACATCGCGGATTATGCTGCTGGTGACCTGCGCCACTTTGCCAGGAATCGCCATGCTGTGGTACTGGTTTGGCTGGGGAAGCCTGGTGCAGATTGCATTAGGTATCCTCACCGCCGTCGCCGCAGAGCTATTTGTGCTCAAACTGCGTAAGCAACCCCTGAAAATCCTGGCTGACAATTCAGCTGCGTTAACCGGCCTGCTGTTAGGTATGAGTATTCCGCCCCTTGCACCGTGGTGGATGGTGATTCTCGGTACCCTATTCGCCGTCATCATCGCTAAACAGTTATATGGCGGGCTTGGTCACAACCCCTTTAACCCGGCGATGGTCGGCTACGTGGTATTACTGATTGCCTTTCCTGTGCAAATGACATCATGGCTGCCGCCGCAAACTCTTGCCGCGACGGTGCCGGGTTTTGCTGATTCAGTGCATGTTATTTTCTCGGGTGCGACTGCAGTGGGCGACAGCATGTCGCAACTACGTATGGGCATTGACGGTATAAGTCAGGCGACTCCGCTTGATACCTTTAAGACCGGGTTACGTGCCGGGCATTCCGCAACGTCCCTGATGCAGGCACCTATCTACACAGGCGTACTGGCAGGAATCGGCTGGCAGTGGGTCAACCTGGCCTTCCTGCTGGGTGGCGTGTTCTTATTAATGAAAGGCGCAATTCGTTGGCATATTCCGGTCAGTTTCCTGATAACACTGGCGGTGTGTTCCACTCTGGGTTGGGTGTTTTCCCCGGAAAAATGTGCCTCACCGGTGATTCACCTGTTCTCTGGCGCAACCATGCTGGGTGCATTTTTCATTCTCACCGACCCCGTCACTGCCTCGACGACGAATCGAGGACGCCTGATTTTTGGCGCACTGACCGGTGTGTTGGTATGGCTCATTCGCACCTATGGCGGCTATCCGGATGGCGTGGCATTTGCCGTACTGCTGGCAAATATTACCGTCCCGTTGATTGATTATTACACCCGGCCTCGTGCTTATGGGCACCGCTAAGGAGTCGTCATGCTGAAAACAATGCAAAAACATGGCGTGACTCTGGCGCTATTTGCCGTAATGGCGACCGGACTTACGGCAGTCGTCAATGCGTTAACCAAAGACACCATCGAGCAACAGGCCGTGGCCCAACAAAAGCTATTGTTTGATCAGGTGATTTCCCCCGATCTCTACGACAATAATATTCAGTCCAGTTGCCTGGTCGTCAGTGAGCCACAATTGGGCAAAGGTGAACGCCATATTTACGTGGCGCGTAAAGGCCAACAGCCCGTTGCCGTGGTGATGGAAGCGACAGCGCCTGACGGCTATTCTGGCGCCATTCAATTACTGGTTGCGGCCGATTTTAATGGCAAGGTACTGGGGTCACGTGTCACAGAACACCATGAAACTCCGGGGCTGGGCGATAAAATAGAAACCCGACTGAGTGACTGGATTACCCATTTTGCCGGTAAAACCATTCGTGGCAGTGATGACCCAAGCTGGGCGGTGAAAAAAGATGGTGGGCAGTTTGATCAATTTACCGGGGCCACTATCACACCACGTGCAGTCGTCAATGCGGTAAAACGAGCGGGACTGTTCGCTAAAACATTACCATCGCAAATTGATAACCTTCCTGTTTGTGGAGCACAGCCATGAGCGAAGTAAAAGATATTGTCGTTCAGGGGTTATGGAAAAATAACTCCGCACTAGTGCAATTGTTGGGCCTGTGCCCACTGCTGGCAGTAACATCAACCGCCACCAATGCCCTCGGGCTTGGTCTGGCAACCACACTGGTGCTGGTGCTGACTAACAGTGCCGTTTCTGCCCTGCGCCGCTGGGTTCCGGCAGAGATTCGCATCCCCATTTACGTGATGATTATTGCCTCGGTTGTCAGCACCGTACAAATGCTCATCAACGCCTATGCTTATGGTTTATATCAGTCTTTGGGGATATTTATTCCGCTGATTGTGACCAACTGTATTGTCATCGGTCGCGCCGAAGCGTTCGCCGCCAAAAGCAGTGTGCCACTGGCCGCCCTCGATGGGCTTGCCATTGGCCTGGGTGCCACAAGTGCCATGTTTGTATTAGGCTCCCTGCGCGAAATCATTGGCAACGGAACGTTATTTGATGGGGCTGATGCGTTACTTGGCAGTTGGGCTAAGGTGCTGCGCATTGAAGTCTTCCACACCGATACCCCTTTCCTGCTGGCGATGTTGCCACCGGGTGCGTTCATCGGCCTGGGTTTGATGCTGGCGGTGAAGTATCTGATCGATGAAAAAATGAAAACGCGCCGTACCGCGAAAGCGACGGCACCGGAAGGGAATCCAGAGAAAGCGTAATGAATAAAACCAAGCGGCTAGAGATCCTGACACGTCTGCGTGATAACAACCCTCACCCAACCACGGAGCTGAATTTCAGCTCACCGTTTGAATTGCTGATCTCGGTTCTGCTGTCAGCGCAGGCCACTGATGTCAGTGTCAATAAAGCCACGGCAAAGTTGTATCCGGTGGCGAATACGCCACAAGCTATGCTCGATTTAGGCGTGGACGGCGTGAAGTCGTATATCAAAACCATTGGCCTGTTTAACAGCAAGGCGGAAAACGTCATCAAGACCTGCCGGATGCTCATTGAGCTACATAACGGTGAAGTCCCTGAAGACAGAGCGGCCCTGGAAGCCCTGCCTGGTGTAGGGCGTAAAACCGCCAATGTGGTGCTCAATACCGCATTTGGCTGGCCCACTATTGCCGTCGACACCCATATTTTCCGCGTTTGTAACCGCACTAATTTTGCACCAGGTAAAAATGTTGAGCAGGTTGAGGAAAAGCTGCTGAAGGTGGTTCCGGCAGAATTTAAAGTCGATTGCCATCACTGGCTAATCCTTCATGGCCGTTACACCTGCATTGCTCGTAAACCGCGCTGTGGCTCATGTATCATTGAAGATCTGTGCGAATTCAAAGAGAAAGTTGAACTCTGATTTCCCGCCTGCTTCTTAAGAAGCAGGGCATTCCATTCCCTTATACACTTCCTCATAGCTGCCAATACCAATAAATCCATTCATTTGTTCTGCGTATTGTTACCACTTCACTTACTTCATCTGGTGAATAATCACCCGACCAGGTTAATCGTTTTTTTACGATAAGAATTTTCCATAAATATGTGACGAAGATCACGCTGATAACTTGATGTTAAATTTTGGTCATCAAAATGAAACAAATAACCACGTAATACACAGTGATAACTCCAACCAGGCAGGACAATTACCTGTACAAATCTTTACACCTGGCCTATATCACTACACATTTGCCAGTAGAGCAGAACATATAACTAAATTGCCGTTATTTTATCATTTTATGAGAGAATAAATTGGTAAAGCGCATTTTGATAAAATTTAACGCTGAATAACAATTTGGTTTGCGGAGCTTTATCTTGCACGGGATAAATGTAACAGATCGTTACAAACCTCTTGCCTGAAGCCTCAGGATAGTGAACATTACCCGCCGTTTCCCCTTTCTTATAACTAAAAAAGCGAATGCACACTCGGCATAACGCTTAAAAAATTCCTGTTAAATTGGGATGTAAAAAAAGAGGTATATGTGTCGACTGCAAACAAAGAACCAGCAGAAAGCATCAGTCTGAATGCTTTCAAACAACCTAAATCGTTCTACCTGATTTTCTCTATCGAATTATGGGAGCGTTTTGGCTACTACGGCCTCCAGGGCATCATGGCCGTTTATCTGGTCAAAATGCTTGGGATGTCCGAAGCTGACTCCATCACCCTGTTCTCTTCCTTCAGTGCACTGGTCTATGGCTTAGTAGCAATTGGTGGTTGGCTGGGCGATAAAGTTCTCGGCACCAAACGTGTCATTATGCTCGGTACTATCGTACTGGCTATCGGTTATGCGCTGGTGGCATTTTCCGGTCATGATGTGGCAGTGGTGTACATGGGTATGGCGACTATCGCTGTGGGTAACGGTCTGTTCAAGGCTAACCCGTCGGCCCTGCTTTCTACCTGTTATGCGAAGGATGACCCGCGTCTTGATGGTGCATTTACTATGTACTATATGTCCATCAACATTGGTTCGTTCTTCTCTATGCTTGCCACACCGTGGCTTGCTGCGAAGTACGGCTGGAGCGTTGCGTTTTCCCTCAGCTTCGTCGGTATGCTGATTACTCTTGTGAACTTCATGTTCTGTAAGAGATGGGTAAAAGACTACGGCTCCAAACCAGACTTTGAACCTGTTCACTTCGGTAAACTGATTGCCACTATCGCGGGCGTCATTGTGCTGGTAACAGCTGCAACCTGGCTGCTGCACAACCAGGGTATCGCACGTATGGTACTGGGCGTTGTGGCTCTGGGCATCGTGATTATCTTTGCTAAAGAAGCCTTTGCCATGCAGGGCGCTGCGCGTCGCAAGATGATTGTTGCGTTCATCCTGATGGTTGAAGCGATTGTGTTCTTCGTGCTGTACAGCCAAATGCCTACTTCTCTGAACTTCTTTGCTATTCGTAACGTAGAGCACGCGATTCTGGGTATTACGTTCGAACCGGAGCAGTTCCAGGCACTGAACCCATTCTGGATTATGATCGGCAGCCCAATTCTGGCCGCTATCTATAATAAAATGGGCGACCGTATGCCGATGCCGCATAAATTTGCCTTCGGTATGGTGCTGTGTTCCCTGGCCTTCCTGGTACTGCCTGTTGGCGCTAAGTTCGCATCTGACGCCGGTATCGTATCGGTTAGCTGGTTGATTCTGAGCTATGCGCTGCAGAGTATCGGTGAGCTGATGATTTCCGGCCTGGGCCTGGCAATGGTTGCACAACTGGTACCACAGCGTCTGATGGGCTTCATCATGGGTAGCTGGTTCCTGACTACCGCTGGTGCAGCAATCATTGCCGGTAAAGTGGCTAACCTGATGGCGGTTCCTGAGAACGTGACTGATCCGCTGCAATCTCTGGCTGTTTACGGTCACGTGTTCATGCAGATCGGTATCGCTACTGCTGTTATCGCTGTTCTGATGATGATCATTGCACCAAAACTGAACCGTATGACCTTCAGTGATGAAAAAACTGAAACCTCTACGGAAACAGCTACCGCGTAATGTAGCGGGAAACATAAAATTTTAAGCCGTTAGCTTCATGCTTAACGGCTTTTTTTTTGCCGGTAAGCGCACTAACATAAGGTATCTTAGCGCCCTATAGGAGTTCAGTAATGAAACTGTATTATAAAGCTGGTGCCTGTTCCCTCTCCCCTCATATTATTCTGCGTGAAACGGGTATTGATTTCTCTCTGGTTAAGGTCGATTTAGCGGCGAAGAAAACCGAAGCAGGTGATGACTATCTTGAAGTCAATGCGAAGGGGCAAGTCCCTGCGTTGCTGTTGGATGACGGTTCACTGCTAACTGAAGGCGTGGCGATTGTTCAGTATTTGGCGGATAAAGTACCTGACCGCCAACTACTCGCTCCGGCAGGCAGCATGACGCGTTACCACACTCTCGAATGGCTGAACTACATCGCGACCGAGTTGCACAAGAGCTTCTCCCCGTTGTTCAACCCAGCAACGCCTGACGAATACAAAACCATTGCGCGTGCCGCACTGGAGAAGAAATTCAAATACGTTGACGAAGAGCTGAATGATAAACAGTGGCTGATGGGCCTGCGCTTTAGCGTGGCAGATGCGTATTTGTTTACCGTGCTGCGCTGGGCGAATGCGGTGAAACTGAATCTGGAAGGGCTGAGCAACATCGAAGCGTTTATGGAGCGTATGAAAGCGCGTCCGGCAGTGGCTGCTGCATTAACAGCTGAAGGGATTTAATTAATACGGCGGATAGGCGCAAGCTTCATCCGCCATTTTTTATTACAGTTTCACTGCAGTGAAATAATGCTCTGGATTTGCAATACCTTCTTGCGCTGCCACCAGTTGCAGTTCGTACTCTTCCATTTTCTTGGTTACTACCATGATGTCGTATACCGCGGCGGTAACATGCTCCAGCGCTTCGCGTAACGTGGCACCATGTAGCAGATTCACCAATAACAGTCCACTCGTCACATCACCCACTCCGACTGGCTGACGGTCGCCAAAGTCGACCAATGGGCGGTGAATATGCCAGGCTTCATCTGCCGTCACCAACAACATTTCAAAGCGGTCATGCTGGAACGCAGCACGCGCCAGGTGTTTCACCAACACAATTTCTGGCCCCTGGGCAATCAGCTCTCTCGCGGCACTGACCGCTTCTTCAACGGTGTTAACCGCATGACCGCAGAGAATCTCAAGCTCGATTAAGTTGGGGGCAATAATGTCGCTGGCTGGCATGGCATAACGAGTATGGAATTCGGCAACACCAGGTGCAACGATACAGCCCTTTTCTGGATGCCCCATTACCGGGTCACAGAAGTACTTCGCTTGCGGATTAGCTTCTTTAACTTTACGAACAATAGAAAGAATGTGCTCGCCCTGCTCGGCAGAGCCAAGATAACCACTCAGTACTGCATCACAACGCTTTAACTGCCCAATATCTGCAATCCCCTGCACAATCTCGCTGAGGTGGCTGGCTGGCATCACGCTGCCTGTCCATTTACCGTATTGGGTATGGTTTGAGAATTGGACTGTGTTCAGCGACCATACGTTGGCGCCCAGACGGCGCATCGGGAATTCGGCAGCACTGTTACCTGCATGACCGAAAACGACATGAGACTGGATGGCAAGGATATTTTTCATTTCTCTACTCGGAGGCAACGATTTTTTTAGGGGTTGCGAAATGACAACGGGTGGCAAAAATAAAGGGCGTGGTTTCCCACGCCCTTTAAGTTTATTCTCAATTACTTCCAGCAAACGAGGCAGTAATTTTTCTTACCCCGGCGCAACAAGGTGTAGCGATTGAAAAGAATATCGCTATCAGCAAAGGTATATTCCGGGTCAGACTGCTTCTCGCCATTAATGGTGATCGCGTTCTGTGCAATGGTTTTACGTGCCTGGCCGCGTGACGGTTGCAGTTCAGAATCAACCAACGCCTGTTGCAGGTCAGCACCACGATCCATTTCCACCATCGGTACGCCGTCTTGTGCCAGTTGCTCAAGGTCAGCTTCGGTCAAATCGCTCAAGTTGCCGTTGAACAGGCTGCTGGTGATACGTTTTGCTGCTTCCAGGCCTTCTTCGCCGTGAACCAGACGAGTCACTTGATCGGCAAGCACGTATTGCGCACGCGGAGCGGTACCGCTGTTTTTGTCTTCTTCTTCCAGTGCGTCAATTTCTTCGAGGCTCATGAAAGTGAAGAACTTCAGGAAGCGATACACATCGGAGTCTGCGGTGTTAATCCAGAACTGGTAGAACTTGTACGGGCTGGTTTTCTTCGGATCAAGCCATACTGCGCCACCTTCAGTTTTACCGAATTTGGTACCGTCAGATTTGGTGATCAACGGAACGGTAAGACCGAACGCTTGTTGCTGGTGCAAACGGCGAGTCAAGTCGATACCAGAGGTGATATTGCCCCACTGATCAGAACCGCCAATTTGCAGCACCACGCCGTGCAGTTTGTTCAGGCACGCGAAGTCATAACCTTGTAACAGGTTGTAGGAAAATTCGGTGAAAGAGATACCAACATCATCACGGTTCAGGCGCTGCTTCACCGCTTCTTTGTTAATCATCTGGTTAACAGAGAAGTGCTTACCGATATCACGCAGGAAGGTCAGAACGTTCATTCCGCCAAACCAGTCGTAGTTGTTAGCCGCGATAGCTGAGTTTTCACCGCAGTTGAAATCGAGGAAAGGTGCAACCTGACGGCGGATTTTTTCCACCCACTCTTGCACTGTGTCTTCGGTATTCAGTTTACGCTCTGAGGCTTTGAAGCTAGGGTCACCAATCAAACCTGTCGCACCACCCACCAGCGCAACTGGTTTGTGGCCCGCTTCCTGGAAGCGTTTCAGGCACAGCAGTGGAACCAGATGGCCCAAATGCAAGCTGTCAGCGGTAGGATCAAAGCCGCAATACAGAGCAATTGGCCCTTGCGCCAGTCGCTGTGCTAACGCTTCTTCATCCGTTACCTGGGCGACTAAGCCCCGCTCTTGCAATTGTTTTATCAAATTGATGCTCGCCATCAAATTCTCCATCTATATACGACTGCACCTTGGCCGGTACACGGCTTTCCGCCTGTTGGCGAAAGGAGTTAATTTCTTAGGGGACATAGGATAAAGCGCCAACAGCAGGAGTGCCAGCGCTTAAAACAACAATTTCCCTATGTTATGGCGCCAAACGGTCTATTTTCCAGGAACAGCCTTCGCGCTGGTATAAAAAACGATCGTGTAGACGATGTTCGCCGCCCTGCCAGAATTCCATTTGTTCAATTGTTACGCGATAGCCACCCCAGAAACTGGGTAATGGAATGTCGCCTTGCTGGAATTTCTGTTTCAGCTCGAGGAATTTACTTTCCAGAATACCTCGTGCGGAAATTCGGCTGGACTGTTTGGAAACCCAGGCACCAATTTGGCTATCGCGCGGGCGACTGTGGAAATATTTCATCACTTCGAGGGTGGATAAACGCTCCGCAGTGCCTTGCACCATCACCTGGCGATCAAGCATATGCCAGGGGAAATGCAGGCTAATACGCGGATTATTTTCCAAATGATGCGCTTTGCGCGAACCAAGGTTGGTGTAAAACACCAGCCCGCGTTCATCATAGTGTTTGAGCAAAACGATGCGCTGATATGGCTGACCGCTCTCATCGACAGTAGCCACCACCATGGCGGTAGGATCAGCAAGTTTTGCCTCGCAAGCTTGAGCTAACCAGCGCTCAAACAAGGCTAACGGTTGTTCAGTAAGATCATTGCGGCGCAAACCACCTTTTGTGTATTCGCGGCGCAGATGCGCAATTTGTTGCAAAGAGTCGTTATCAGACATGGCGTTACGTCAGGCTATCGTAAGGTGGAGCTATTGTGCGCTCCACCCTTAGAAATCTCAACGCTTGGGATTTTGTAATTGGCAATTATCTAACACAACAGTGTCTTTCCGATAAACCGTGGCGGTATCGCCTTTCGACCAGAACACGTAAACCCCATCAGTATAACGAACACCCGATGCCGATAATCCCTGAGTCAGGGACAAGTATTCATTGTCGTAAACGAAATTCACCATGCTTTTCTGGTTATTCAATTTAACGGTGAGGGGTTTATCATCGCACTGATACTGCAAAGTATCGGTCTGCATACGCTCAACAAAAGTGTTGTAGTAGCTACATCCGGCAAGCATGAAGGGGATGGTGGCAATAAGTAGTTTTTTCATCTGCATATCCTGAAGTTCTTATTATTTCTTATAAAGGGGGAGCATAACTTCCCCCATTCACTTCAGTTTAGAGATTTAGTGCTTAAGTTAATTTCAGTTAACTCTGATTTTTCAGGGAATATTGTACAGTGGGTTGGCAGGAAAAATTGCCCCTATCACGCTAGCAGCCGATGCTCCCGTTACCGAAGGTAAATTGCCCGGTAATCCAGATAACGTTCGATAGGCAAGCCAGGCGAAAGCCAGCGCTTCCATGTCATCGCCACTGATTCCTGCTTCGTCAGTTGTCGTGACTTCGATTCCTGGCAGCAGCCCTGCCAAACGAGCCATCAATAAAGGATTGCGACTTCCCCCACCGCACACCATCAAGCGCTCACAACCACCGCTCAACAATACTTGTTCTGAAATCGTTACTGCAGTCAGTTCGGTCAGCGTTGCCTGGACATCTTCTCCGGCAAGCCCAGGGAATGCTGCGAGCTGCCGCTCAAGCCATCCATAATTGAAATACTCGCGCCCGGTACTTTTTGGTGCTGGCATCGCAAAGTAAGGATCACTCAACATTTGCTGCAGTAAGGGGATAATCACCTTGCCGCTGATCGCCCATTGCGCATCTTTATCATAGGCTTTCCCGCGCTGACGCCAGATCCAGGCATCAATCAGCATATTTCCCGGCCCGGTATCGAAACCGCGCACTGGTTGTTCAGGAATCAACAAAGAGAGATTAGCGATACCACCAATATTGAGCACCATGCGATGTTCAGTGGGATGCCCAAGTAAAGCCTGATGGAAGGCAGGGACTAGTGGAGCGCCCTGCCCACCCAGAGCCATATCACGGCGGCGGAAATCACCGACAACGGTGACTCCGGTACGGGCAACAATTTGGTTGTTATCGCCAATTTGCATAGTGTGCGCCGCTTCACCTTGTGGCTCATGCCATACAGTTTGCCCATGGCAGCCAATAGCGGTGATATCCGTATACGTCAGGCCCTGTTCGGTCATCAGAGTTTGTACTGCCTCAGCGAACAATTTACCCAGTCGATTATCGAGCTGACCGAGTTGAGAAAGAGTTAATTGCTGGCCCTGGCAGATTGCCAGAATGGCATTTTTAATATCCAAAGGAATGGGATGGCTGTAACTCGCTTGCTGAGCAACAAGATGTTCATCAATCGCAGCAAGAACGACATCAATACCGTCCAGGCTGGTGCCTGACATCACGCCGATATAACGCCCTGATTTCATCTGTTACTCCTGAAAGCTCGCCAAATTGTGGGATTAAGTGCCCCATAAACTAACATTCAACACAGTGATTGATTAATAGTTTTTAACCACGTTGCGTCACAAAATGATATTGAAAGCGCTGTTATACCTCAACAATGGCAAATGGTTTAAGCCCTGTTAAAACTCACTTATCTAGAATCAATGCGACCATGTGGCTGAACTAATATTAAATTCGGCACCTAAATACCATATAATTAGGCCCGATGGATGCTCGGTTGGGCGTTTTAAGATGATCAGGAGAGTCACAAATGATTTCACGTATACTGGCGGTCTCGTTAGTAGGTTTAACTTTGGCTGGTTGCGCTAACACCAGTACGCTTTCAGGCGATGTGTATAGCGCCTCAGATGCTAAGCAAGTTCAAAGCGTAACTTACGGCACATTGGTCTCCACTCGCCCGGTACAAATCCAGGCTGGCAATGATTCAAATGTGATGGGCGCGATTGGTGGTGCAGTTCTGGGTGGTTTCCTGGGTAATACTGTCGGCGGCGGTTCGGGCCGTTCACTGGCTACAGCTGCAGGTGCTGTGGCAGGTGGCGTAGCGGGTCAGAGCGTCCAGAGCGCCATCAACAAAACTGATGGTGTTGAGCTGGAAATCCGTAAAGATGATGGCAATACTATTCTGGTCGTGCAAAAACAAGGTAAGACCCAGTTTGCTGCTGGTCAACGTGTAAGAATCGCCAGCAACGGCAGCCAAACGACTGTATCACCAAATTAATAATGAAGAGGTGGCTTGCTTGCAGGTCGCCCTACTTTATTGCGGTGGAACAAAGTTTGTAGCGCGAAGTTTGCTAAAGAGTAAGCCTCACCGAGAGATGAGGCTTACTGAGAGAAATTACTCTTTAGTCTGAAGATGAACGATGTTTTGTTCCAGTCGATTAATCAGATCAAGAAGTAGCGCTTGCTCGTCGGAACTGATCCCCAACAAAATCTCATTGCGCGTTTTTTTAATCACCGTTTCCATCTCATTGATGATTGGCTCAGCGCGTTCAGTAAGCTTAATACGTTTTGCCCTGCGGTCATTCGCGCAGGTTTGACGTGAAATAAGCCCTTTCTCTTCAAGCTGGTCGAGCGTTCTGACCAATGAGGGTTGTTCGATACCAATCGCTTTCGCCAACTGAATCTGTGACTGCTCGGGCGGCAACTGATGAATATTGTGCAGCGTAACCCAATGCGTCTGTGTCAACTCCAGAGGTTTTAGACGATGGTCAATCAGAGCACGCCAAATGCGCACTAACCTTGCCAGATCTGATCCTAGTGGCGATTCCAATTTCATCTCCTTATAATTAGCTTGCTAACTTATTATACTGATTTTAAACTATTGTGCAGGCATTCATTGAAAAATTAAATTCCTTACTTTTGCTGATGTTAAGCAACCAGCTATACTTTTAGTTTACAACTAAGTCAGGGGAAACGGCAGTCATCCCCAGTAATTTAAAGGATTATCTGACGTGATATTCAGTTTTATAACATCAGGCTTACCTCTTCAGGACTTGGTTGTCGGGGCTTCCATCTACTTTCCCCCTCTTTTCAAAGCCGTTATCCTTGGCTTTTTTATCTGGCTCATTCTGCATCATTTGCTGCGTGACTGGATGTATTCCGGCGATATCTGGCATCCGACATTAATGGATTTGTCGTTATTTTCGCTGTCCGTTAGCGCAGGACTTGTCATTTTAGTGATGTGGTAAGCAATAACATGAAAACAATAAAGTACTTCTCCACGCTGCTGATTTTCGCTGTCGCCATTATTGTTGGCTGGATGTTGTGGAATTATTACATGCAATCCCCGTGGACGCGAGATGGGAAAGTGCGTGCCGAACAAGTCAGCATCACCCCTCAGGTGTCGGGAACCATTACTCAGTTGAATGTCGAAGATAACCAGTTCGTTCAAGCGGGCACCGTGCTGTTCACTATTGACCCCACGCCTTATCACATTGCCCAACTCAATGCACAAGCGCAGCTAGCCCAAACGCAGTCTGAACTGGCGAAAGCCAGCAATGAAGCATTACGCCGCAGAAATTTACCGCGTAATTATATTTCTGCTGAAGATATGGATACGGCGAATATCAATGTCAAAGCCGAACAAGCCGCAGTTAAAGCTGCCGAAGCCACACTTGAGCACGCGAAATGGCAACTGACTCAAACAACCGTCAGCGCGCCAGTTGATGGTTGGGTCACCAATCTCTCGACCCGTACCGGTAACTATGCCACTGTGGGTCAACCGGTCTTTGCGCTTATCGACAGCCACTCTTTTTACGTGGTCGGTTACTTTGAAGAAACCAAGCTGCGCCATATCCAACCCGGTGACACTACGCAGATTGTGCTGTACAGCGGCCATGTCCCGCTAAGCGGCAAAGTGCAAAGTATCGGCCGCGCTATCTACGATCAAAGCGTGGAAAGCGACAGCAATTTAGTTCCAGATATCAAACCCAATGTGCCGTGGGTGCGCCTCGCCCAGCGCGTTCCGGTGCGCATCAAATTAGATAGAATTCCCGAAGGCGTTACGCTGGTTTCCGGCACCACCTGCACAGTTACCATAAAGCATTAATCGGCTGATGAAACTCTCCGCCCTGCAATGGCAAAACACCCCGTGGGGAAAGGCGAATGCCGGGCAATGGCGTTATGCGCTGCGTAACGCTATTGCGATGTGTCTCGCATTAACTATTGCCTATTATCTCGATCTGGACGAACCGTACTGGGCGATGACTTCAGCGGCGGTGGTCAGTTTTCCCACCGTAGGCGGTGTAGTCAGTAAAAGTTTGGGGCGTGTTGCAGGTAGCCTGATTGGTGCGACGGCTTCGCTAATCATCGCGGGGAATACGCTGAACGACCCCTGGCTGTTTACCTTCGCAATGGCGTCCTGGCTGGCGCTGTGTACGTGGAGTTCAAGTCATTTCCAGAATAACGTTGCCTATGCGTTTATGCTGGCAGGTTACACCGCCGCAATCATCGCTTTCCCTATGGTGAATACCGTCGATACCACGCAACTTTGGGATATCACTCAAGCGCGTGTTTGCGAAGTGATCGTCGGGATTTTGAGTGGGGCATTTATGATGATGGTGCTACCCAGCACATCGGATGGCACCACCCTGCTGACAGCTCTGCGGAATATGCACGCCCGGCTGTTAGAACACGCATCTATGCTGTGGAAACCAGAAACCACCGATGCCATCCGCACCGCGCATGAAGGTGTAATTGGGCAAATTTTGACCATGAATTTACTCAGAATTCAGGCATTCTGGAGCCATTATCGTTTCCGCCGCCAGAACAATTTGCTTAACTACCTCATTCATCAGCAATTGCGCCTGACCAGTGTGATCTCCAGCCTGCGCCGGATGTTGATGAACTGGCCAAACCCACCTGAAAATTTGTGGCCAGTTCTCGAAGCTTTAATCAAAGAGTTGGCGCGGGAAGAAGTTCATAAGTACACCATTGCACGACTGCTTGCGCAGATCGCCCCCAGTACTGAAGATGATTACCGGCATCAGGCTTTCTGGCATCGCCTGCGCTACTTTTGCTGGCTCTATCTCAACAGCAGTCGCTGGTTACGCGAGCTGGAAAATGCCACGCCGGTCGCTGAATTAAGCCCGCCAAAAACACCGCCACTGACTCGTCATACTGATAATACCGAAGCGGTCTGGAGTGCTTTGCGCACGTTTTGTGTGATCACCGTTACTGGTGCCTGGTGTATCAGCACCCAATGGGACGCCGGGAGTGGTGCGTTATCACTGGCGGCCATTAGTTGTGTGCTCTACTCGTCAGTACCATCGCCGTTGAATTCGCTGACCCTGCTAATGCGCACCTTATTGTGGCTTTCGGTGTTCAGCTTCCTGGTCAAATTTGGCCTGATGGTACAAATCACCGATCTGTGGCAATTCCTTGTTTTCTTACTGCCGCTGTTGGCAACCATGCAGTTACTGAAGCTACAGCAACCCAAGCTAGCTGGACTGTGGGGGCAACTGATAGTTTTCATGGGGTCGTTTATTGCCGTCACCAATCCGCCAGTCTATGACTTCGCTGATTTTCTGAATGACAACCTGGCAAAAGTGATTGGCGTGGGGCTGTCGTGGGTTGCGTTTTCGGTGCTGCGCCCCGGTTCTGATACGCGCAAAGGCCGCCGCCATATTCGTGCATTGCGCCGTGGCTTCGTGGACCAACTTAGCCGTAAACCGCAACATTCTGAGAATCAGTTTGAGTCATTGGTTTATCACCACATCAGCCAGCTCAGTAGCAGTAAAGATGACGTGGCACGCCGCTGGCTACTGCGTTGGGGTGTGGTGTTGCTAAATTGTTCGCATGTTGTCTGGCAATTACGCGGATGGGAAACTCGCTCGGACCCGCTTTCTCAGGTACGTGATGTGTGCATTCATACTTTGCGTGACGTGATGAGCGAGCGTGGGGTTCAACAACGTTCTTTAGCCACCTCGTTGCAGGAATTGCAGCGGATGTCGGAAACACTCTCGCATCATCATAATCCGGCAGCGCGCGAACTGGCGGGGATCATCTGGCGGCTTTACTGCTCTCTTTCACAGCTAGAACAAGCGCCACCTGCCGGAACGCTGGCAGGCAGCCACTGAGTTTATTGAATTACACCGCAGGCGTAACGCGCACCACCACCACCCAGCGGTTTAGGTTGATCGGACATATTATCGCCGTCAACATGAACCATCAGCGCCTTACCTTTGACTTCATCAAGGGTTTTCATGCGCGGTGCCGTGACTGGTTCAGTTGCGCTGCCATCATTATCGACCACCAACACCGGTAAATCACCCAAGTGTCCAACCCCCATCGGCCCCATATGCTTACCGGTTTTGTCAGGATCAAGGTGACCACCAGCGGCCTCAGCAGCCGAAGGCTTACCGTTTTTCATTCCGGGGTCACAACTGCCATTGGCGTGAACGTGAAAACCATGTTCACCAGGAGGAAGAGTTCGAAGATCGGGCGCGAAAACCAGCCCTTTATCGGTTTCGGTTATTTTCACCGTGCCAAGAGAATGGTCAATTCCCTTTGACGTGACGAGATTCATTTGCACTTCAGTGCTGGCAGCCTGAACAGCAGCACAGCTAAATAGCGTAAGAAAAGCCAGACTAATTCGCTTCATAATATCTCCCGGATTGACTTTCAGCCTGTTAAGCATAGGCCATACCAGTCGAATGCTCCGGGAGATCGCTATTTTTGTGGTTATGGCACGTCGTAACCCAGCGCAGCTTTACGAATGCGGAACCACTGTTGGCGGTTCATATCGAGGCTTAAAGAGTGAATCGCTGAACGTACGCGCTCAATCTTACCGGAGCCGATAATTGGCAACGGCTTCGCGGGTAAACGCATCACCCAGGCATAAACCACTTGTTCGATAGTTTCCGCCCCCAGTTCATCTCCCACAGCACGCAGCTCATCACGCAACGGTTGGAAAGTTTCATCATTAAACAAGCTCCCGCCGCCCAGGCATGACCACGCCATAGGATGGATGCGCAGTTGCTGGCATTGATCCAGCGTGCCATCAAGAATCGTTGGCTGATGCACTGGGGAAATCTCTACCTGGTTAGTCGCCAGCGTAAACGGCAGACGTGATTGCAGCAGACTAAATTGCGCAGGAGTGAAGTTAGAGACACCAAAATGGCGCACTTTGCCGCTCTGATGCAGCGAGGTAAACGCCTCAGCCACTTCGTCAGCATCCATAAGCGGATCCGGGCGGTGAATTAACAGCAAATCGAGGTAGTCGGTAGCCAGTTTTTGCAGTGAAGAGTCGGCACTGCTGATGATGTGTGATTTGTCAGTAATGTAGTGCCCCAGTGCATGGCCTGGATTTGCGGTGGTGGCAATCCCGCACTTGGTGACAATTTCCATTTTCTGCCGTAGGTGTGGCACCAGGCGCATCGCATCGCCAAAGGCAGCTTCGCACTGATAACCACCGTAAATATCGGCGTGATCGGCTGTAGTGATTCCCAGGTCGACATGTTCTTCGATAAAACTGGCCAGCTGGCGAGCGGACATGTTCCATTCCATCAAACGCCAATAGCCCATAACAAGCCGAGAAAACTCAGGTCCCTGCGGGGAAATCGTAGTGCGCTGTACCATAAAGCCTATCCTCAGTAAGAAACGAATTCTGCGAGTGAGTATAGCGAGATCAGCGAATTAAAAAAGTGAGGGTTGCTGCGGTTCTTCGGGGGGAGTGGACTTGCTTGCGCGTAATTTGCGTATCAATCTCTGGCGGCATAAGCGCAGTACTTCCTGCTTTTGCCCATCGCTCATTTGCTGCCACTGAAAACGCTCATCGCGGCTACGCATACAACCACGGCAAAAGCCGCGCTCATCCGACTGGCAGATCCCGCGACATGGGCTTTGTATCGGGAAAAACTCTAGCTGTTCAGACACCCTCACCCCCGTAATCTTGTGTTATTTCAATTGAAGCCCTTCATCCAAAATGTTGCAAGCGCGGCGGTGAATATTCTCAACACGTATCCCGAATAGCGGACGATGACCGTTTTGCTTAAATTAAGGTTCACCTAATCTTCATTCTTTAGTCTGTGCCCATTACTTATGAGCACTTATGGCTGTCATGGAAACCCTGAAAAAGTTACAGTGTAACGATTCAAAGTTTAATCTCTACTGCGCGTTCTTCTTCACCATAATCAATTTCTTGTTGATCAAACGCAGCTGGGAAATTATTGAACCAAATTCGTTCCACAGCTGGATTTTCGCCATTTCGGTGCCAGTGGTTTTATTTAGCGCCTGGTTGATAATCTTTAGCCTGATTAACCTGCCGTGGTTGCGTAAACCATTACTGGTGATTTTGGTGCCTGGCTGCGCGGCCTGTAACTATTTTATGTTCACCTGTGGCGCAGTTATCGACAAAAACATGATGACCAACGTCGTGACTTTGGTTACACCGCAATTACTGATGTGGACTGGGCTCACCGGTATTGTATGCGCAGTGTTTTTGGCCACGATTAAAATCAAACCTTCGCGTTGGTGGTACACCCTGCTATCGCGCACCGTTGGCGTACTGGCGGGTCTGCTAATCATTATTCTGGTGACTTCCGTATTTTATAAAGACTACGCCTCGCTGTTCCGTAACCACAAAAATATCGTAAAAATTCTGCCACCTGATACTTGCATTAGACCGACTGGTCTATTACAGTTCTTTCCATGAACAGACATCCCGCACATGACACTCGTGAACATCTTCTTGCTACCGGCGAGCAGCTTTGTCTGCAACGTGGGTTTACTGGCATGGGATTAAGCGAACTGTTAAGCACCGCCGAAGTACCGAAAGGTTCCTTCTATCACTACTTTCGCTCAAAAGAGGCGTTTGGCGTGGCGATGCTGGAGAGGTATTACACCGCTTATAACCTGCGATTGCAGCAGCATTTTTCGCAAGACAGCGGGAATTACCGTGAGAAATTAATCGCCTGGTATCAGGAAACTGTCACCTGGTTTTCGCAACATGGCAGCCTGATCAGTTGTTTGACGGTTAAACTTTCGGCTGAGGTGTGTGATCTTTCAGAAGATATGCGCACAGCCTTAAATAAAGGTTCGGCGCAAATCGTTTCCCAGATTGCAGATGCACTGGAGAAGGGGCATGCCGAATCAAGCCTTAAATTAACCGACTCGGCGTTAAACCAGGCACAAGTGATTTATGCCCTGTGGCTGGGAGCCAGCTTACAAGCGAAAATTTCACGTAGCGCGATACCGCTGGAATGCGCCCTCGCCCACGTTAGCCAATTATTAGCGGAGCCTGTCTCCTGACAGGCTTTTTTATTTACTCAATTACTAGACGACCGGTCTATTCAAAGGATAACCCATGTCAGCAGATAAATTATTTACCCCACTGAAAGTCGGTGCCATTACCACACCAAACCGCATTTTTATGGCGCCATTAACTCGTCTTCGCAGCATTGTGCCTGGCGATATCCCAACCCCATTGATGGGCGAATATTATCGCCAGCGCGCAAGCTCCGGCCTTATCATCAGTGAAGCCACGCAAATTTCTGCGCAAGCTAAAGGTTATGAAGGCGCACCCGGTCTGCACAGCGATGAGCAAATCGCTGCGTGGAAGAAAATCACCGCCGGTGTTCATGCGGCAAAAGGTCGCATTGCGGTACAACTCTGGCACACCGGCCGTATCTCTCACTCCAGCATTCAGCCAGGCCAGCAAGCGCCTGTCGCGCCATCGGCGATTTCTGCCGGTACGCGCACCTCACTGCGGGATGAAAATGGCCACGCCATTCGCGTCGACACCTCTTTGCCACGTGCGCTTGAGCTGAATGAAATCCCGGGCATCGTCAATGATTTCCGTCAGGCGGTAGGTAACGCCCGTGATGCTGGTTTTGACATGGTCGAACTGCACTCCGCGCACGGTTATTTGCTGCACCAGTTCCTGTCACCGACCTCCAACCATCGTACGGACGAATATGGCGGTAGCCGCGAAAACCGTGCGCGTCTGGTACTGGAAGTGGTCGATGCCGTGAGCAAAGAATGGAGTGCCGACCGAATTGGTATCCGCGTCTCGCCAATCGGTTCATTCCAAAACGTGGATAACGGCCCGGATGAAGAAGCCGATGCGTTGTATCTGATTGAAGAATTGAACAAGCGCGGCATCGCTTATCTGCATATGTCAGAGCCTGACTGGGCTGGCGGCAAACCGTATAGCGAAGAGTTCCGTCTGAAAGTGCGTGAACGTTTCAACGGCGTGATCATCGGCGCGGGCGCTTATACCCCAGAGAAAGCGGAGTCGTTAATCGAGAAAGGTTTAATCGACGCTGTCGCTTTTGGCCGCGATTACATCGCCAATCCTGATTTGGTCGAACGCCTGCATCACAATGCCGAACTCAACGCCCAACGTCCTGAAACCTTCTATGGCGGCGGTGCTGAAGGTTATACCGATTACCCAACTTTATAAGACCTGTCGATTGATAGCGGCGTGAATTCGCCGCTATACTTACCCTCACATTTAGAAATTAACCCTTTAATTTTACCCAAATAATTCTAGTTGTGGCCAGGCGGCAAGCTCAGGAATCCCCGGGAGCTTACTTGAGTAAATGACTGGGGTGAGTGAGTGCAGCCAACACCGTCACAACTTGAAGAATGAAGGGGAAAAGAGGAATTTATGCGCTTACTTCATACCATGCTGCGCGTTGGCGATCTGCAACGCTCTATCAATTTTTACACCAACGTACTGGGCATGACCCTGCTGCGTACCAGTGAAAACCCAGAATATAAATACTCTTTGGCGTTTGTTGGCTACGGCCCGGAAACCGAAGAAGCCGTTATCGAACTGACTTATAACTGGGGTACCGAGAGCTACGATCTGGGCAACGCCTACGGCCATATCGCATTGAGCGTTGATAATGCCGCCGAAGCTTGCGAGCGTATTCGCAACAACGGTGGCAATGTAACCCGTGAAGCTGGCCCGGTAAAAGGCGGCTCCACCGTTATCGCTTTCGTTGAAGATCCAGACGGCTACAAAATCGAGCTCATCGAGAGCAAAGATGCGGGTAAAGGCCTGGGTAACTAATACTCAACTAACGGGCGGTAAACCTGCCCGTTAGCTTCCCTTCTTAAAATTTGCCATAATGCGCGCTGCTTTTTCCCCGTATTAAGAGATCCTGATGTCTGACAACACGCAACTGCAAGGCCTGTGTGACCGCTTTCGTGGTTTTTATCCGGTAGTCATTGACGTTGAAACCGCTGGGTTTAACGCGAAAACCGATGCTTTACTGGAAGTCGCTGCCATCACCTTAAAGATGGATCTGGACGGCTGGTTAATGCCTGATGAAACCCTGCATTTCCATGTCGAACCTTTCGAAGGCGCTATCCTTCAGCCTGAAGCGCTGGCCTTCAATGGTATTGACCCGCACAACCCGTTGCGTGGTGCCGTCAGTGAATATGACGCGCTACATGCGATTTTTAAGATGGTGCGCAAAGGCATCAAAGACAGTGGGTGTAACCGTGCAATTATGGTGGCGCACAATGCCACCTTTGATCACAGCTTTATGATGGCCGCGGCAGAACGCGCGTCATTAAAACGTAACCCTTTTCATCCGTTTGTCACCTTTGATACCGCCGCACTGAGCGGACTGGCATTAGGCCAAACGGTGCTGGCGAAAGCGTGTATTGCTGCTGGTATGCCGTTTGATAGCAGCCAGGCGCACTCTGCACTTTATGATACCGAGCAAACCGCGCAGCTATTTTGCGAGATAGTGAATCGCTGGAAGCGTTTAGGTGGCTGGCCGCTGCCACTCCCTGCAGACCCCGAATCGTGAGCATAAAAAAAGCGACCTTAACGGTCGCTTTTTAATAACTAACAGCAAATTACTCTGCGTCTGGCTCTTCAGATTTATGCTTAGCAGCAGATTCTTTAATCAGCGCCTGCAATTCACCACGTTGATACATCTCAATGATGATGTCGCAACCGCCAACCAGCTCGCCATCAACCCACAATTGTGGGAAAGTCGGCCAGTTGGCATATTTTGGCAACTCAGCACGGATGTCCGGGTTCTGCAAAATATCAACGTAGGCGAAACGCTCACCACAGGCAGACAGCGCCTGCACAGCCTGGGCTGAGAAACCACAGCTAGGCAGTTTCGGGGAACCTTTCATATAAAGAAGGATTGGGTTTTCAGTAATCTGTTGTTGGATTTTTTCAATAGTGCTCATTGCTTGCTTCCTCAAACCTGGTCTCGGCAGTAGCCTGCCATTGTAGCGATCGATACCCTCTCCAGAAAACACCAATTTTTGCAGGGTTTCTGTGTACTACGCGATGGAGGGATAACATGTCTCAAGAATAACACTTTTCCGGTAGCTGCAAATCAGGAATTAACCCTATCCCTGATCAATAAATCACCTTATGACCTTAAGTTTGATGATTTTTTTTGCGACTGGTTACGAAACAGCACGACGATAGGTAAAAGGTTGTTAACTTTATCTCACTTAATAGATTAGAATCGGCGGGTTTCGCAAAATCATACACGGGCATGATGGTAATTATCATGCATTCATTTTAACCAGGGGATTGTCGAGTGGCGCGGATAACAAAAATTTCTATCACGCTCTGTGCTCTGCTATTTACCTTGCCGTATACACCATTGACGCAGGCGTCTGAGCACGCTCGTCCCGTGGCGGCGCATAAAGCGCACGTTGTGAAAAGCACAACCAAGAGCACAGAAAAGAGCAGTAAGAGTAAAGATAAAACCACTACCGCCAGCAAGAAAACCAACACCACCTCCAAAACAACCAGCAAGAAAAAAGAAACCACTGCCTCAACGAGTAAAACCGCTAAAAACTCCAGCAGTGCTAAAACAAAAAATCTTGCCAGTAAAGACCGCAAAAAATCCTCTCAGCTCGCGAAAGTCCAGCCTGTTGCTCTCACCGAAAAATGCAGTAAACCTCGTAAAGGTTATAAAACGCATTGCGTGAAAGTCAAAGCAGAGCAACCAACGACGATTGCCGCTGCGCATAAAGTCCGGGTGCAAAAAGCACAGAAAACGGCGATGAACAAATTGATGGGCCAGATTGGCAAACCGTATCGCTGGGGTGGGACTTCACCGCGTACCGGTTTCGATTGCAGCGGTCTGGTTTATTACGCCTATAAAGATTTGGTGAAGTTCCGTATTCCACGCACTGCTAACGAAATGTATCACCTGCGTGATGCCTCTTCGGTGGATCGTGGTGAGCTGGAAACAGGTGACCTGGTATTCTTCCGTACACAAGGTCGCGGCACTGCGGATCACGTAGGCGTGTATGTAGGCAACGGTAAGTTCATTCAGTCTCCACGTTCTGGCAGGGATATCCAAATCACTTCCTTGAGCGAAGATTACTGGCAACGCCACTATGTTGGCGCTAAACGTGTCATGACTTCCAAAACCATTCGTTAAAAATTCGTCGAAAATCTGCGCCTGCCCTTCATTGGGCAGGCGTGTTCCTCTTTTGCTTACCCTTTCAATTTGTTACCCTAAACCCGCACTAAAAGTGTTGTCTAGATGTAAACAATAATAAGGAGTTAGCAATGTCGTTCGAACTACCTGCACTACCGTATGCAAAAGATGCTTTAGCACCGCATATCTCCGCCGAAACCCTGGAATACCATTACGGTAAACACCATCAAACCTATGTCACTAACCTGAATAATCTGGTTAAAGGCAGCGCGTTTGAGGGTAAAACCCTCGAAGAGATCGTTCGTACTTCCGAAGGTGGCGTATTTAACAACGCCGCTCAGGTCTGGAACCACACTTTCTACTGGAACTGCCTGGCACCAAATGCTGGCGGCGAGCCAACTGGCGAACTGCTGGAAGCCATCAATAAATCTTTTGGTAGCTTCGCTGAGTTCAAGCAGCAATTTACTGATGCTGCTATCAAGAACTTCGGTGCTGGCTGGACATGGCTGGTTAAACAGGAAGATGGCGCATTAGCGATTGTTTCTACCTCTAACGCTGGCACCCCACTGACGACTGCAGCTAAACCGCTGTTGACTGTGGATGTGTGGGAACATGCGTACTACATCGACTACCGCAATGCTCGTGCTGGCTACCTTGAGCATTTCTGGGCGCTGGTGAACTGGGCATTTGTTGCGAAGAATTTAGCAGCTTAATGCAAAAGTAAATGGGCCGCGATTTGCGGCCCATCTTGATCAAAGCGTAAAAATCAGTGCAGTACGGCAGTTAGTGCGCCGAAAACAATCAAAGCCAAAACAATTACCGTCGTCGTGATTGAAAATTTCAAATCGGTGCTCATCATTAAACTCCTTTTATATCCATACAATCGATGTGTCAGGGTGATTTTCCCACAACCAGAGATAAAAATCCTCCAGGTTTTAATCTGATATCAATTTTCCCTCTTCCACTTTTCGCCTGGATAGGCCAAAATCCCTCGCTAATTTGTTGCGTATCGTCAATTCAATGCCCTCCTCCCGTTTTATGTCGCAATCCCGGCATACCTGCAACCATCATGTTGCCTGTGGAGTCAGCGTACGCAAACGTTTAACATAATAGCAATCAAGGGTTTACGATATAGCCCGGAGTGAATTTTAATGGCGACAATCAAGGACGTGGCGAAGCGCGCAAACGTTTCCACTACAACCGTATCACATGTGATTAACAAAACCCGTTTTGTGGCGGAAGAAACGCGCAATGCGGTGTGGGCAGCAATTAAAGAATTGCACTACTCGCCAAGCGCCGTAGCACGAAGCCTGAAAGTTAATCACACCAAAACGATTGGTCTGCTTGCCACTTCCAGTGAAGCACCCTATTTCGCCGAGATAATCGAAGCGGTGGAAAATAGCTGCTTTGAAAAAGGCTACACCCTGATTTTGGGCAACGCGCACAACAACTTTGAAAAGCAGCGCGCTTACTTATCGATGATGGCACAAAAGCGAGTCGATGGCCTGTTAGTGATGTGCTCTGAATATCCTGAATCATTGCTCACCATGCTTGAAGAGTACCGTCACATCCCTATGGTGGTGATGGACTGGGGCGAGGCTCGTGCCGATTTCACCGACTCCGTGGTCGATAACGCTTTCCACGGCGGTTATCTTGCTGGACGTTATTTGATTGAACGCGGCCACCGCGAAATTGGCGCCATTCCCGGGCAAATGGAACGTAACACCGGTGGCGGCCGCCACGCAGGCTTTATGAAAGCACTGGAAGAAGCGGGAATTTCCATTCCGGAAAACTGGATTGTTCAGGGTGACTTTGAACCTGAATCAGGTTACCGCGCCATGCAGCAGATCATCGGCCAGTCTCATCGCCCAACAGCGGTATTCTGTGGCGGCGACATTATGGCGATGGGTGCTATTTGCGCTGCTGATGAAATGGGGCTGCGCGTGCCGCAGGATATTTCCGTTATCGGTTACGACAACGTGCGCAACGCGCGTTACTTCTCACCGGCATTGACCACCATCCACCAGCCGAAAGATTCGCTAGGGGAAACGGCGTTTAATATGCTGCTGGATAGAATCGTCAACAAACGCGAAGAGTCGCAGTCGATTGAGGTTCACCCGCGTCTGATTGAACGCCGCTCTGTGGCTGATGGCCCGTTTCGCGATTATCGCCGCTAAGTGTGTGTCGGATGTCGCGCAAGCGACATCCAGCAGACTTACAGCGGCTCCTGTAGCCACTCCTGATTCATCGTGTCACTATCGCCTAAGTAATCCAACAGCCAGGCCAACGCTGGCGATGCATCGTTTTGCTGCCATGTCAGGCAACATGCCGCGTCAGGGAATGGATTATCCAGCGTTAATTCGCGCCATTTCCCTGAAGCAACCCACGGTTTGGCAATATGTAACGGCACCATGCCGATACACAACCCCGCGCTCAAGCAATCCGAACCGGACGCCCAATCAGGCACTACCACGCGGCGCTGGTTATCTAACAGCCAGGTAATTCGTTTTGGTAATGAACGCGAAGTATCTTCCAGAACTAGCGATGGCCAGGCACGCAGGTCATCATCGCTTAACGTCCCATCGCACTGTGCCAGTGGGTGCGAGGAAGCCACCACGCAACGCCAGCTCAACGTTCCCATATCACGGAAGGCATAACGCCCCCCAACCGGAATCGCCTGAGTCGCGCCAATCGCCACTTCTACGCGTCCATCCGCCAGCGCATCCCACACGCCGTTGAACACTTCCTGAAAGATACGTAATTCGATATCAGGAAAATGGCGATAGAAATCCAGCACCAGTTGCCGCGTTCGCTCCGGTTTTACAATGTTATCAACTGCAATCGCCAGGTGACCACGCCATCCATTGGCGATCTGTTGGCACTGTTGCCGTGTCGTCATCATTTTTTTGATAACAGAGCGGCCTTCTTTGAGAAAAAAGACGCCAGCAGGGGTTAATTCAACATCCCGATGACGACGTTCGAATAGCGGAACGGCTAACCAATCTTCGAGTTGCCGCACCGTATAACTAATGGCAGACGGAACGCGGTGCAACTCTTGTGCTGCACCGCTGAAGCTGCCATTGCGCGCTACCGCATCGATGACTTCCAGCGAGTATTCTGACCACATTTCTTTGCTCACAAATTTTTTGAACGCAACCTACAAATATTAGCGTTTCACAAGCGTAATTGCACTCCGTACACTCTCGCGGCGATTAACCTGCAAGATAAAACAAGAGAAAATTATGCAACCATCAAAAGGATTTCTTATCTGGCTGGCCGGATTAAGTGTGCTGGGGTTCCTCGCCACAGACATGTATCTGCCTGCTTTCGCTGCCATTCAGCAAGATTTACAGACCGACGCCTCTGCCGTCAGTGCCAGCCTGAGTCTGTTCCTTGCCGGCTTTGCGTTTGCCCAGTTGATGTGGGGTCCATTGTCAGACCACTTCGGTCGTAAACCGGTATTACTGGCGGGTTTAAGCCTGTTCGCCATCGGTTGTATCGGCATGCTGTGGGTTGAAAGCGCCACCGCGCTACTGGTACTGCGTTTTGTTCAGGCGGTTGGCGTCTGTTCTGCGGCCGTCAGTTGGCAAGCTTTGGTGACCGATTACTATCCGGCGAATCGCGCTAACCGTATTTTCGCCACCATTATGCCACTGGTTGGCTTGTCTCCGGCGTTGGCACCGCTGCTCGGTAGCTGGATTTTGACTCACTTTGACTGGCAGGCGATTTTCGCTACCCTGTTTGCCATCACGCTGGTGCTGATGATCCCGACTTTACGTCTGAAACCCCGCACTCAGCATCATCCGCAAACCGAAGATAATAAAGTCAGCTTTACCTCTTTGCTGCGCTCACGCGTGTACAGCGGGAACGTATTGATTTATGCCGCCTGCTCCGCCAGCTTCTTTGCCTGGCTGACCGGTTCGCCATTCATTCTTAACGATATGGGTTATAGCCCGGCGGTTATTGGCCTGAGTTATGTGCCGCAAACCATCGCCTTCTTGATTGGCGGCTACGGCTGCCGTAGCGCGCTGCAAAAATGGCAAGGCAAGCAAATGTTGCCATGGTTACTTGCGCTCTACACCCTGAGCATTTTCGGTACCTGGGGTGTGGCGGTCAGCGGCCATGCCAGCCTCACGCTGCTATTGATTCCATTCTGCGTGATGGCGATTGCTAATGGTGCGATTTACCCGATCGTCGTTGCTTCAGCCTTGTTGCCATTCCCACAGGCCACCGGTAAAGCAGCTGCATTGCAAAATACGCTGCAATTAGGTTTGTGCTTCCTGGCAAGTTTGATGGTGTCATGGTTGGTCGCAACCCCGTTGTTGACCACCACCAGCGTCATGTTGGTGACCATCGTCTTAGCCATGTTGGGCTACTTGCTGCAACGCCGTAGTCATGTCAAAGTCTGGCAACCTGCTGAATCCGATGCACATTAATGTATCGTTTGCGTGACAGCAATGTAGTTAGCTTGCTAACAATATTTCATTGAATCACCGCCTGGGCGAGCCTATACTTATTTACGGCTTGACCGTCAGCACAATAATAATGACGTTTTGACGGGAGCCTTTGTGCTCCCGTTTGTTGTTTTAGAAGCTTTTTTTGTGGGCTCTCGCCCCCCTTTCTCTGTTCTACGTCGGATATCAGGCTCGCGGTATTTTCCGTGACATTTCTCACATGCCCAAAATAGCGTCTACGCTGTTTTAAGGTTCCTCTCACAATGGTGATGGAGAAGCTATGAGTTCATCGTGTATAGAAGAAGTCAGCATAAGAAATAACCCGTGGTATCGAATCGTGAGCGAAATGCTCACGCAGGCTGGCGTGGAAATTAACGGCCCGCGCCCTTTCGATATCCAGGTTAAGCATCCCGATTTTTTTAAGCGCGTGCTGCAAGAAGGCACCCTCGGGCTGGGTGAAAGCTATATGGACGGCTGGTGGGACTGCGAACGGCTGGATATATTTTTCAATAACACCATCCGTGCCGGACTTGAGAATCAACTCCCCCGCCATTTAAAAGACACCCTGCGCATTGCTGCAGCCCGAATATTAAATCTGCAATCCAAAAAACGCGCCTGGATTGTCGGTAAAGAACATTATGATCTTGGCAACGACTTATTTAGCCGGATGCTCGATGAACATATGCAATATTCCTGCGGCTACTGGAAATCAGCCACTACCCTTAGCGATGCGCAGAATGCCAAACTGAAAATGATCTGCGATAAGTTGCATCTTGAGCCAGGTATGACGCTGCTGGATATCGGCTGCGGCTGGGGTGGGCTTGCGGAATATGCCGCACGGCATTATGGGGCCGTGGTTCATGGCGTGACCATTTCTGCCGAGCAGCAGAAAATGGCTCAGGAACGTTGTCTCGGGCTGGACGTGACTATCTTGCTGCAAGATTATCGCGATTTAGAAATGCAGTTTGACCGCATTGTTTCAGTTGGCATGTTTGAACACGTCGGGCCGAAAAACTATGCCACCTATTTCAATGTGGTTGACCGCAACCTGAAACCAGAGGGTATTTTCCTGCTGCACACTATTGGTTCGAATAAAACCGATAACTGCGTTGACCCGTGGATAGACAAATACATTTTCCCGAACGGTTGCCTGCCGTCCGTGTGCCAGATTGCCGATGCCAATGAAGGCCATTTCGTGATGGAAGACTGGCATAACTTTGGTGCCGACTACGATAAAACGTTAATGGCATGGCACGAGCGTTTCCAGAATACCTGGCCGGAATTTGCCAGTAACTATTCAGAACGATTCAAACGGATGTTTAGTTATTACCTTAATGCGTGTGCCGGAGCCTTCCGCGCCCGCGATATTCAGCTGTGGCAAATCGTCTTTAGCCGCGGCATCGAACACGGCTTACGCGTCCCGCACTGATTTAATGCCCCGGCTAGTCCGGGGTTTAGCATTTTCTTAACAAATCGTGAACTTCTTCACGTTTCCAGCTCTCCTTTCCTCACGAGTTTGATCTCGCTAACACTTATCTCTTTATTCAATGGAAACCGGTTTCCCTGTTGTTTCACAATCAATCCACTTACCCCGACAATAACAAGGATACCGCCATGAGCATGTACCAAAAAATGGTCAATGTGATTGAGCAAAAAGTCACTCCCATGGCCGGAGCGATGGGCTCTCAGCGCCATGTCATCGCCATCCGCGACGGCTTTATCTCTGCCCTACCGTTTATGATCATCGGTTCTTTCTTGTTAGTATTTATTTTCCCGCCGTTCTCACCTGACAGTAGTTGGGGCTTTGCCCGCTCGTGGTTGAGTTTTTCTCTCACCTACCGCGAACAGCTGATGTTGCCGTTTAACCTCAGCATGGGTGTCATGACATTCTTTATTTCGGTCGGTATTGGTGCAAGCCTCGGAAAGCACTATAAGCTCGACCCGATTATGACCGGCTTACTGGCATTTATGGCTTTTTTACTGGTCGCAGCACCGTATAAAGACGGGCAGATTTCAACACAATACTTCTCTGGACAGGGCATCTTTACCGCTCTGCTGACGGCCATTTATGCCAGCGAAATGTATGCGTTCCTCAAACGCCACAACATCACTATCCGCTTGCCGAAAGAAGTCCCAACCGGTGTTGCGCGTTCGTTTGAGATCCTGATTCCGGTGGTGGTGATTGTCGCCACGCTCCATCCGCTGAACTTATTTATTGAATCGACCACCGGAATGATTATTCCGGAAGCGATCATGCACCTGCTGGCACCGCTGGTTTCGGCCTCTGACTCATTGCCTGCGATTCTGATTTCGGTGTTTATCTGCCAGATCCTGTGGTTTGCCGGTATCCACGGTGCACTGATTGTCACCGGGATTATGAACCCATTCTGGATGGCCAACCTTTCGGCGAACCAGACCGCACTCGCCGCCGGTAACGTGCTGCCACATATCTACCTGCAAGGTTTCTGGGATCACTACCTGCTGATTGGCGGCGTCGGTTCAACATTGCCGCTGGCGTTCTTGCTGCTGCGTAGCCGCGCCATTCACCTGCGTACTATCGGTAAAATGGGCGTGGTGCCAAGCTTCTTTAACATCAACGAACCCATTTTGTTCGGTTCGCCAATCATCATGAACCCGCTGTTCTTCTTGCCGTTTACTTTGGTGCCGATGATTAACGCAACCCTGGCTTACATCGCGACTAAATTAGGTTGGGTCGCACAAGTTGTGTCGTTAACACCGTGGACAACCCCGGCACCCATTGGCGCGTCGTGGGCCGCAAATTGGGCGGTAAGTCCCGTAATCATGTGCCTGATTTGTATGGTCATGTCGGCTGTGATGTATTACCCCTTCCTGAAGGCTTACGAGCGCACCCTGCTAAAACAGGACGAAGAGCGCAATGCACAGGAAAACGAGAACCCGATTACTGTAAGTTAATTTTTTATAGCCTGCCGGTATGGCAGGCTCGTCAAATGAGGAACAAAAATGAAATACCAATTTCCTGATAATTTTTGGTGGGGCAGCGCCAGTTCAGCACCACAAACGGAAGGCGAAACACTCGGATTTGGCAAAACGGCCACCATCTGGGATCGGTGGTTTAAAGAGCAACCGACCCGTTTCCATAACGGCGTAGGCCCGGCAGAGACTTCCACCTTCTACAAGAACTGGAAAGAAGATATTGCGCTGCTCAAAGCGCTTAATCACAACACTTTCCGTACCTCGATTTCCTGGGCTCGTCTAATTCCGGAAGGCCGCGGTACGGTCAATCAGGAAGCGGTGACCTTCTACAATCAAGTTATTGATGAATTACTGGCGCAAGGCATTAAGCCGTTCATCAACCTGTTCCACTTTGATATGCCAATGGTGATGCAGCAGCAAGGCGGCTGGGAGAATCGTGACGTTGTCACGGCTTATGCTGAATTTGCCAGCAAGTGTTTCGAATTGTTCGGCGACCGTGTAAAGCATTGGTTCACCTTCAACGAGCCAGTAGTACCGGTTGAAGGCGGCTATTTGTACGACTTCCATTACCCGAATGTAGTGGATTTCAAACGTGCAGCCACCGTGGCTTACCACACTATGATTGCGCACTCTCTGGCGGTGAAGGCCTACCACGAGCGTAACGACGGCGGCGAGATTGGCATTATCCTCAACCTCACGCCATCTTATCCACGCTCACAAAACCCGGCAGATGTGAAAGCGGCAAATATTGCTGACCTGATGTTTAACCGCAGCTTCCTCGACCCGGCGCTGCGTGGTGAATATCCGCAAGAACTGGTGGCGCTGTTGAAAGAACACGGCCAATTGCCAGTCTGCCAGCCAGAAGACAAAGCTCTGCTGGCGGCGGGTGTGGTCGATTTATTGGGTATCAACTACTACCAGCCGCGCCGCATCAAATGCCGCGACTCGCTAGTGAACCCTGACAGCCCGTTTATGCCAGAGTGGTTCTTCGAATCCTACGAAATGCCTGGCCGCAAAATGAACCCGTACCGTGGCTGGGAAATCTACGAGCAAGGGATCTACGATATTCTCACCAATCTGCGTGAAAATTACGGCAACCCAAATTGCTATATTTCAGAGAACGGCATGGGCGTTGAGAACGAGCAGCGTTTCGATGAAAACGGCCAGATTCAGGATGATTACCGCATTGATTTTGTACGCGACCACCTGAAGTGGCTGCATAAAGGTATCAGCGAAGGCAGCAATTGCCTCGGTTACCACATGTGGACATTTATTGATAACTGGTCCTGGTGTAACGCCTATAAAAACCGTTACGGTTTTGTCTCGTTAAACCTTGAGACACAGCAACGCACTATCAAGAAAAGCGGTGAGTGGTATCGCACGACCGCTGCAGAAAATGGCTTTAACGACCGGACGTAATCTCAGCACTCGGGCCGCAAGGCCCGTTTCTGGCTGAGAAGTGGGAAACAGACTATGTCGAATATTAATGATGTTGCACGTCTTGCGCAGGTTTCCAAAGCCACGGTTTCGCGCGTATTAAGCGGCAGTCGCGGCGTCAAAGAAGAGAGTCGTCAGGCGGTTTTACGCGCCGCCGAAATTCTGAATTACACCCCTAATGCCATTGCGCAATCGTTGAGCAGCCAGTCGACGAACTGCATCGGTGTGATTTGTGCCACCGAACATATTCAGCAGTCTACCGGTTACCTGCAAGCGCTTGAAAAACAGCTCAATCAACATCACAAGCACTTGTTATTACGCTTCGCCAATGACCACAACAGCGTGGCACAAGCCGCTCAGGAGTTATCGAAGGGGTTATGCGACGCACTGGTAGTGGTCGGCGCGCGTTTCCCACTGCCGACGCTTGCTGACGACATCATGCTGATTGACTGCCTGAGCGGTGCCGAAAATTTCAGCGTTCAATGCGACCATGTTTTTGCCGCAGAAACCGCCGTGCACTATTTGTGTAACCAGCAACGGCGGCAAATCGCCTTAATCAACTTTGCCAGCGGAGAAGCGGCAGCGTTAACACTCGAGGGCTATCACCAGGCGCTGCACAACCATGTGGTGCCTTTTAACCGCCAGTTAGTGATTGAAGATGAGTCATCAGTACGCATTGCACTGCAACGCCTGATTAACCGTGGGGTGAAGTTTTCCGCCCTGTTAGTTACAGACGATACCCAGGCACAAGAAGCCGTGATGATGCTCAACCAGTACCAGTTAAAAGTGCCCGAACAAGTGATGGTATTTAGTCTGGATGGCTCCACCCGAATGCCTGGGTCGAACACCATTCCGGCGATTCAATACCCGCTGGAAAGTATGGCGCGTCGGGCGGTGGAATTACTGTTAGGGGAACGCCAGACCAGCGATGTGGTGCGCGGCAGTTTATTGATTGCGTAAGAATGTCGGATACGGCTCGAAATTGTAGGGTGGATAAGCCAAAGGCGTCATCCACCGTATAATCCTTATTCCTTCGGTAACAGCGCTTCCAAAGTCGCTTCACGTTGTGCCAGCACACGCTCAACGGTATCGACAATCGCCTGCGTTTGCGGGTCGATTTCAATATTAATGCGGTTGCCCAATTTCTTGCTGCCTAATGTGGTGCGCTCAAGCGTTTCTGGAATTAAATGTACACAGAAACGTGAAGCCGTCACTTCGCCCACTGTCAGGCTAATACCATCGATGCCGATATATCCTTTATGCAGGATATATTTCATCAAGGTTTTATCGCGCATTTTAAACCAGATCTGGCGGTTATTTTCCGACGTCAGGATCTTCGCCACTTCCGCCGTGGTCATAATATGCCCCGACATCAAATGCCCACCGATTTCATCATTAAATTTGGCGGCACGCTCGACGTTAACGCTGTCGCCCACCACTAACTCGCCGAGGTTGGTGATACGCAGCGTCTCTTTCATTAAATCAAAGCTGACGTGATTGCCATTGATTTGGGTGACCGTCAGACAACAGCCGTTGTGCGCCACCGATGCCCCAGTTTCAAGGCCTGGTAACATCGCATCTGGCATTGCGACAACGTGCGTACGGAAGTTAGGTTTCTCATCAATGGAGACCAGGGTTGCTGTGCCCTGCACAATACCTGTAAACATCGTAAAGCTCCTGGTAATTAACGGCAGCTGAAAATTATATGGCAGCACTTTAACAGTTGGAAAAAAACCTTGCCAGTCATCCGCGCTACCCCACCATTATTTGACTGGCGTATTCGTTTTCTCCCGCTACAATAGTCAGGCTATTTCCCCTGCTATTCCTATTTTCCTGCCTCTTCTGGCGGTCTTGTTGTCTATCTAATAACTAAAAATAATCAGGTGTATAAATGCAGAAGTACATAGTTGAAGCCCGCCAGTTGCTAGCACTGGCGATACCCGTAATGCTGGCGCAAATTGCACAAACCTCAATGGGTTTTGTCGATACCGTGATGGCCGGTGGCTACAGCGCAACCGATATGGCCGCAGTGGCAATCGGTACCTCTATCTGGCTACCTGCGATACTTTTCGGCCATGGTTTGTTAATGGCTCTGACGCCCACCGTCGCCCAACTCAATGGTTCTGGCCGTCGTGAGCGCATTGCCCACCAGATTCGCCAGGGCTTTTGGCTGGCGGGCATCGTCTCGGCAATCATCATGATTGTGCTATGGAACGCGGGATATATTATTCACGCGACCAAGAATATCGACCCGCAACTTGCCGATAAGGCCGTCGGCTATTTGCGTGCGCTGTTGTGGGGTGTCCCGGGCTATTTGTTCTTCCAGGTGGCGCGTAACCAGTGTGAAGGTTTAGCGAAAACCAAACCCGGCATGGTGATGGGCTTTATCGGCCTGCTGGTCAATATTCCGGTCAACTACATCTTTATTTATGGTCACTTTGGCATGCCAGAACTGGGTGGCGTGGGCTGTGGCGTTGCCACTGCTGCGGTGTACTGGGTAATGTTCTTCTGCATGATCTCTTATGTGAAGAAAGCCCGCTCAATGCGCGATTTGAAGCTGGAAAAAGGCTTCATCAAGCCCGACTGGAAAGTGATGAAGCGCTTAACTCAGCTTGGGTTGCCGATTGCGCTGGCGCTGTTTTTTGAAGTGACGCTGTTTGCGGTTGTAGCATTGCTGGTTGCGCCATTGGGGATTATTAACGTCGCCGGTCACCAGATTGCCCTGAACTTCAGCTCGCTGATGTTCGTATTGCCGCTGTCGCTATCAGCTGCGGTCACTATTCGCGTCGGCTTCCGTTTGGGCCAGGGTTCAACGCTTGATGCCCAAACGGCGGCATGGACGGGGATTGGTGTTGCAATGTGTATGGCGACGCTCACCGCTATTTTCACGATAGTGATGCGTGAACACATCGCCCTGCTCTACAACAGCAATCCGGAAGTGATTGCCCTGGCAGCACATCTGATGCTGCTGGCGGCGGTTTACCAATTGTCTGATTCTGTTCAGGTCGTCGGTAGCGGTGTGTTGCGTGGTTATAAAGATACCCGTTCGATTTTCTTTATCACCTTTATCGCCTATTGGGTTCTGGGCTTACCGAGTGGTTACATCCTGGCGCTGACCGATTGGCTGGTCGAACCGATGGGCCCGGCAGGATTCTGGACCGGTTTTATCATCGGTCTGACGTCAGCGGCAATTATGATGATGCTGAGGATGCGTTGGTTACAACGCCAGCCATCCGTGACAATTTTGCAGCGCGCTGCACATTAAACCCGAATAGCCGCCGTTATGGCGGCTATTTTTCCATCGAGTTGCGCAGATGCGCAGCAAACGAGTGAAATATGGAAGAAAATTGCGGTTTAACGCTTGCAAGGTTTAAGGGGTGCCGCTAATATTCGTCCCCGTTGTCACAGACAACACAGTGCGTCCGTAGCTCAGTTGGTTAGAGCACTACCTTGACATGGTAGGGGTCGGTGGTTCGAGTCCACTCGGACGCACCATTTTCTAGTTTTACTGCAATATGTAGTACCGCAACACACAGTGCGTCCGTAGCTCAGTTGGTTAGAGCACTACCTTGACATGGTAGGGGTCGGTGGTTCGAGTCCACTCGGACGCACCATTCTTAAAGAAACATTCAAAGCTTCGTCCCTTTTCTAAAACATAAAAAAAACAACAAATGATCGACTACTCAGTGAAAAACCAGACCGAGTAATTTGTCGAGAACAATATTGACCAAAGCGATGGCAATCTTCTCAACACGGGCAGATGCCTCAATCTGAAGCGTGTTTTTATATTGGCGCAAAAGTTGATCTCTTGCATAAAGCAACGCTTCCAGTTCACTATCATTGAGTTCGCCCCGCGCCCGAAGCAACAACCAATACGTTATTTTTTCGCCTGTTTGCCTGATTACCGCGTCTGTTTCTTCCGCAGCGGAGAGCAGGAGATCCTTCAATTGTTCTTTAATGAGTACAACGGCCTCATCTTTGATTGAGTCAATGACATCATCAATATCTGACATTTTTTTGTCCCCTATTTTGTTTGATTACCCACGCGAGAACTTTCTCCGCGAATGGCAAGGTCGTAGTTTGGTTTAACGTTGTCAATTTCTTCCTTCGCAAAAACGACGCTAAATAACTTATTCTCCGTTATCGCTATTTCGCAGTTATTTTTGAATACGTTATCGAGGTAGCGGATGGCATGCAAACGTGACTCATCATGCTTGCCTGCCGCATATTCTGTCGCTTCGCGAAATTTAAGATCTCCGGCATCACAGGTTGCCTTTACTTTGGGTTCATCGAATTTTTTTCTGGTGCAACGGTATTGTCTTCCAGAAATTTGAGGTGAAATGCCTTCAAATTGGTGAAATTTTGGTAAGCGCCTGCGTCGTAGTGTGAAACAAATAAGGCACATCCATTTAGTAATAAAAGGGGACAGAGCAATACCAATATGCTGGGTTTGAAAAAAGTATCTAATCGCTGCATTTTTATTTCCTGCTTTGAACTCTCTCTGAACTCTGGTGAGTGCCATACCGATTATTTACCGACTGGCGAAGGTTTTGGCCCTGTGGAACGTACCTGCATCACGCGCTGAAGAATGTCGAACCAGAATGGTCCGCCAAGGGAGACTGCGAAAATAGTGACCAGCAACCCCGCGACTTTTGTCAGCCATCCTATAAAGTCATGCGGATACTCTTTCCAGCCAAGGGTGAATCCAGCTGACTGCAACTCGGAAACCGCACTGTCATATTTCGTTTCGGCTATTTTGACCTTTTCTTCTGCTTGCTGGACGCTGTCACCCTTTGCTTTATCGCGCAACGCTAGCTCGTTAGTCACTTTTTCATGAGCGATTGCCACCAGTTTTGCTCGGGTATCCGGATTTGAGGCCAGCAATGTCGAAAGGTTGATAGAGTCGATATTTCCGCTAAGGACCAGCACGGCGGCAACGATAAGCGTAGTGGTCTGCATTCTGCGTTTGTACCAGCCGGAGGCACGGTCCATCACGGCGTCAAACAGTTTAGCGACCGCATAGCGAAACCTGGCGGCATCATTACCTGTTTGTGTCACTAATGTTTCGAGGATCCCTTTAATACGATTTTTATCCACTGTATCCGGCAGTAGTTGCACCCCAGCCGCAAGTGTTGCCGTGGCCGCTCTTCCCACAATTAACGCTTCTACGACTCGTGCAACAAGATCCGGGGGAATATAAGAGGGGCGACCATTTTCACCTTTGCTGAGGGACTGAATCAAAGGGTGCTCAAAGAATTTGGTAATAAACGGCTGACCCGGTGCCAGGTCTCCTGAAAATAATTCTTTGAGTGCCGTTTCAAGATTTTGGCTACGAATACTGGCCCATGCGGAAATGGCCTCCACAATGGCAGTGCAGGCTATTCCGAACATGAAATACACGGTCATCAACCCAATCAGAACATCAAGCGTCTCCAGTCCAAACATTTGTATTCCTCACATCTGAGAGTGTTCGGTAAACCAACGCCGAAATCGTGCAGATTCCGCTCTCAGAATATGAATCAGATACAGGGATTGATCGTTAAGATGTTCGTCGTAGTTTCTGGCGGCTTATCAATCATAAGTCGCATCCCGTCAGGGATACTCGACATGGTAGATTCCTCGCTAAAACATACTTTCATGCCGCGTGTTATACTTACTCTAAGAATCATCTGCTCCAGGTGTTATTGATGAACCATATTGATAGTCCGGAAGAAAAACTGCATCCGATGCAGTCGCCGGAGACAATAGCGCTAGTTAAAAAACTGGATCCCTTTATTAATTACTCTCTTGCAAAACCGGGGAGTCGGTTCTATTTCCGTATCAATGGCGTTAAGCACTGTTATTTCTTACGTGCTGGCCTTGCGAAATTGCATCGTGACGAAGACGAGATCATGATGACCACCTTGCCCACTCCCTACCTGCTAGGTATTTCTAATCTTTCGGCGACCAATGATTCTGCCGGTTTGTTTATCGAAACCATCAATGAATGCCTGATTGCATCATTAACCATTGAAGAAGCGAAACAGCTGATCACCGAGCAAAATGCATGGGAATTGTTATCCGGGCATCTGACTAAAATAACCAGCAACTTATTTACCCATTACCGCAGAATGACTGCACCCAGCGCTTATGAAATTATCCGCTTTAAACTCCTCGAACTGATGCAGGAACCTCAGGCCATACGCGAATCCATTTCTGCGGCAAATTACATTTTGTACAGCAGCCATTTATCACGAAGTGCGGTGATGAAAATTCTCGCGCAGTTGAAACAAGGGAAGTATATCGAGATAGAAAATGGTGTATTGAAGTCAATCCACCACTTGCCGAAGAAGTACTGATCAGTTAAATAACAGCGGCAATTCAAACGCGAAAGTAACGCCCAGTTCACTCTCTTTTGTCGAGCTACCCTGCGTATAACCCACCCCACTGTTCAGTGTGATTTGCTTATACAGCGGCGTCTGCCAGCCCAGTTCGAGGCCCTTCAGCGTGTCTGAATGCGGGAAAGCCTGATTTATCGGTTGCGACAGGCGATTCACCCGCACCCAGACTGCGCGCGCGCTCAGCCGTTGTTGATTCGCCAGTACCAGTTCGAGTTTTCCCGAATAACGAGTACCGTCGCCGCCCATCGCCTCTCCCAGCGGCGAGCCCTGCTGGTAGTAACCCTGCTGATAGCAATAGTGGTAATAGATAATGCCGGTTTTCTGCATCCCTGAGCGGGTATCGGCCCCTTCGAGTGTCCAGTTAAGCTGGCTTTCACCCCACACATTTACGGCATGATGACCTTCTATTCCGGCAATAAAAGTATTGTGCGAGGGCAAAACGCCCGCCTGATCTTCACCCGTCACCTGCCCGTAAACGCTCAGTGGCAGGTCGATCAGCGGCGCGAGTTTCAGGCGAAAATCCACCCCGCCTAACTGGTCACCGGGATCTCTGTCCTGGCTACCGGTATTGTCACGGCCAATAAATGCATCGCCAAACGAGTGGAAGGTATTGGGCCGCCCTTTTCCGCCCCACATCATCATGCGCGAAGCCCCCAGATCCAGCGCGCTGAACGGGGAAATAGTCAAGCGACCGCCAATCAGCTTCGGTTGTTGCGGACGTTGATACTGGCGTAATTGCCCGGCCGATAGCTGATACTGCCAGCTTCCCAGCCACGACAACCACGGTGTTTCAAAAGGCGACTGGTCAGCGCGTTGCACTAAAAAGCCCACCACCGGGCGCGCCGCATCCGAGCGAATGGTGCTGCCGTCGTTACCCGGCCCCCACCATTGTGGGATTTCACCAAATGCCAGCCACTGATTAAACAGTTTCACCCCCGCGTAAGCGCCGTTAAGGTTGATGTTGGCAGAGTCCGCAATGTACTGATGGCTTTCAAACTGCGCCTGCAAATTCACATCCCAGAAATCACCATTGCTGGCAAGTGCCGCACCGATCCCATGTGCACTGGCAGGCGTGTCGGCAAAACCCTGGGGTAATGGCGGGTGGTCGGATTGCGTCCAGCCCTTTATTCTTACCGGGGCTTTCAGGAAAGCCAGGCGCTGCTCAACACGTTGAAGTACGGCCTGGTTTCCGGCACTGCTCTGCAATTTTGACTGTGAAATAGCGCGGGTTATTTCTTCCTGGCTTAACGGCCAGGTGGAAAGGTTAATGTGAATAACGTCCCTGTCCGCCAGCCAGGTCAGATCGCTGCGCAATTGCGCGTCATTACTGACAAGCCCTGCGGCAACGCTGTTACTGCAATAACAAACTAACGCCCAGCACAGACTCTGCCGGCATAATAGAGCCAGAGGTTTCATTGCCATTCCTTTGAATTATCGCCCTGAGAAAATCCTGTTTTAATTCGCTTCCAGACTTTGATTAAATAATTCGAGCGTGCGTTTTTCTTTTAATAAATTATTTAAAAAGGTCAATAACTCAAAATCCGTATTCAAGTTAAATTTGGTCATAATCATGCGCTTGTGCGCGCCAACCGTTTTCGGGTTGATCTGTAAATCACTGGCGATCTTTTCTGTGGTATCACCACGATAAAAATGCGCCGCAATTTTGACCTGTTGCGGTGATAACGTGCGATGGCGGCAATCCAGGCAGCTCCATTGTTTCTTTTGCTCCTGTGCGGCCCGGCAATCCTCCCAGCCGCGCATAATCGTGGTTTTAGTTTTATTCACCGGCTCAGCGCGGTTCACAAAGGCAATATCAGTAATGCATAACGGTAACTCTGCGTAGCGCGGGTTTTTACTACCTTCATATAAGCCAATGACCAGGCTGTTTTTCCTGCGGGTGTGCAGTAAGGGCTGGCAAATACAGCTGACGCCGACATCATAATTTTTAAAGATAATATCCGCCGTGGCGATATTGGTTTCGTTTAACGTAACAATCTCGACTGTTACATTCATTTCTGCTGAAAATATCTGCTTCAACAGCATTTCCAGTCCATGGCGATATAAAGCATTTTGCTCATCAATAACAATTTTTAACATACCACTGCCCCAGCAAGAATCGACAACAGCAATTTCCTCGAACACCCGTTATTGATTAAAAATCAACGCCAGATTCCGGCAATAAACTCCATACCATGCACCCTATAAGCGTAGCGATAATTAATCCTTTAATCAGATATGGTCCATAGCGATATAAAAAATACATATCAATATTCCTTACTCTTTTATTACTGCGGCTACTGGTAGGTGAACGTCATGGTGACCACACTATTAATGGCTCCTGAACCCACATTCCCGCCAGGCGTGATGACCCGAGCAGCCAGGCCAAACGTGGCGGTACGCAGAGTGGGATCAATATTTGACGTCATGGTGGTGCTGTTGCCTTTCGCCAGTGTACGGTTGCTGTTATCCACCATTTGAATCGCCATGTTTGTCGCGCTGCCTGACGATGTGGCATTTTGATAGAGCGTGGCATCCGTGGGATAAGGTGTTCCCTGGAATGTGACCGTTGCTGTGACAAGTGCTGCCGGGCAATTGATCAGTTTAACGGTGAACGGTACCCACGCTGAAGCCGAGCCCGCCGTTCTGAGATCGGTACCAAGTAGTTGCCCAAAGTTAATATTCTGACTCACTGAACCTGGGTCAACCACACAAGGTGTGGGCAGTATTCGGCCTGTCACATTAATATTCACTATATCTGCGGCAAACACTGGCCCAACAGAAAATACGCTGGACAAGGCAACCATTAAATACACTTTAAGTGGCAGCATATTCTTCCCTTTTTATTATTGATAAGCCATGGTCACAGTGGCCGTTGCATTGGCTGTACCGGGCACCACCGTACTGGCGGTCTGATAATATCTGGCGGTGAATGGCACATTTAATGTGTCCCCCGCATTAACCACATTGCCGGCTGAGAAATAATTATCAAACACCGCTGGGCTGCTGTTATAGAGTAATTGGATACCAATCCCGCTGGCATTATTCGCACCCGCTGTTAATGCCATCACCGCATTGGGTTTCGAAATATAGGCCGCAGAGGTCATATTCATCATCACATTCACTGGCGCATTACAGGTTACCGGCACATTAAAAGCCTTATCCCCGGCGGTTGATCCAATACCTGAAAAATTAGCCACGATCATATCGTCTAATGGCACCGGAATATTGGCATCCACTGAACAAGAAACAGCGCGATAATAAAGTGTGCCGGTATAGGAAACCGAACTATCAGTATTGCTACCCAGACCATAACCGGTGTTATACATCCCGATACCAAACTTGGTTTGTCCTGGGTCCATAGCACCACTGCCAATAGTATTGCTGGTTTTAACTAATGCCAGAGTCATACTAATTGAATAGGTTTTGGCACTGGTGTTAGAGATATAACCTAATGGAGTATTTCGTGTATCACACGACGCCCCTGCCCCCGTTACTCTCTGACCACTCGAGTTAATGAGGGTAATACCCACGCCAGCCACCCCGGTATTATAGACGCCAGGCATACCCGAAACTTCAGTTCCCGTTCCGTAATAACAGGTGATAATCGCAATCCCCTGCGGCACCGCCGATATTGTCGAACAGTTGCCTGAGAAACTGAATACGCGTTCAGTACCGGGTATGGTTGAACCTATTGGCAAGGTTGAATCCACCGCCGTTGACGATAACGTCGCGATACCCGGTATCGCTGGCGTAGAGACACATCCGGTATTAGCAGCGAATACATTGGGGGAGATTAAACACAGCCCCAATAATAAACTGCATAGCATCATTATTCTTTTGGCAATAATAAATAAGCCCATTTCATTCCTCACTTGCACTGGCCATTAACGGTCTGGATGCCAGCCGTGTTATTTGTCTGTTTTGACAGGGAATAGGTCACCTGGCATTTTTGACTGGCATCGCTACCCCAGGTGACATTCAACGTGCCGCTGTCCGCCATCCCGGTCAGGTAAACCTGCCCTGCATCACCAACGATAAATGCCTGTGCGATTTTTTGAGTGGGGTCGCTCACCATTGCGCCAAACGGTACGGTTTGACTACCCGGACGGAGTAATGTCATCAGCACACGTTGGCCGACGTTCGCTTCAAAGTTTGCCCGCACCACCGCACCGCGCGTTGGCACCACGTTCTGGTCGGTGAGTGTCAGATCCACATTGTCCGGCAACGTTTCTGAATTTAATTGCAGACGGTCTTTGCGATACGGGCTGGTGTACGGAACAATCGCGTAGCCTCGCCAGTCGGTCTTCACGCCAGTTTGGTTATTGACTCCCACACCGCTGGCACCCGGCGCTTTCACCAGCGCAATGGTTTCACCTAACGGCTGACCAAACGTCACGCCATCCTCATGCACGACAACCCCGCCTTGCACGCCGTAATTCAGGCGTTGGCTGTGGCGGTCATAGCCATAACCCCCCTCCACTTCGCCGTAAGTACCACGGTAATCGGCATTCATGTTGCCGCTGTTACCCGTCCCCTCGGTGCCATAACCTTCCTGCACGCTCCAGCTCAGGTTATTGTCCGCAAGTGCCGTTCCGTTAAGGCCAACGCTCTGGGTGGTATTACCCTGTTTGCTGGTATTTAAGTTGTAACTGGCCCAGGTATTGGGCAAGAAACGACTTAATGGCACGCTGATATTTAAACTAAATATCTGGTCACGATCGTAAATACGCCCGTGGCCTGCTGCATCACTGCTATTACTCGCCTGTGAGTTTTCGTTGTAGCTGTAATTAAGCCCGTAACTGACGTCATTCCAGTTGTTGTTATATCCAACCCCAATTGAACGCATGGTACGATGGCTATTCCAGTAGTTTTCACTGACCCAACTTAATGATAATGAACCTGCGTTTTCCCACAGATTCTGGCTAATCGTCATCTCGCTACGGTTGCGGCGTCTTTCAATAATTGGGCTTGGGGTGCCGTCGCGCCAGGTATCCATCACTTCCTGGAGGGTATAAAAACCATTGGTCGAATAACGGTAACCGGCGATAGCAAAGTTAGTGCCGGTCTGGACGATATTCTTGCTATAACGCACGCGCCACGACTGGCCGTTATCTTTTGGCTTATCCTGCATGGTTGACCAGGCCTGAGTCACGTCAGTTGAGACGGCGCCAAAATCACCAAAGTTTTTCCCGACACCCAGCGCCAGTGACTGATAATGGCTGGCAAACTGCCCGCCGCCATAGCCCGTGAAACCAGCAGGTAAACCATAAATAGCCGTCCCCTGGGTGAATGGGGTTTTATCGACGCTGCCGTCATAAGAGCGATACTGGCCGCTGGTCAGACTGTATTTCAGCCGCCCTTCACGTTGCAGTACCGGCAGCGAAGCAAATGGCACCACCAGCTGCTGTTCACTCCCGTCAGCCTCTTTAATAGTGACGTACAAATCGCCAGACCCACCGGTTGGGAACATATCCGTGATTTCAAAGGCACCCGGTGCGACATAACTTTGGTAAATGATGTAACCGTTTTGACGGATGATCACCTGCGCGTTGGTACGCGCAATACCGCGAACAACTGGGGCATAACCACGCATGCTGTCGGGTAACATGTCGTCATCGGAGGCAATTTGCGCGCCTCTGAATGGCACGCTGTCAAAAACATCACCTGGCGATGAGCTATCACCGAGGGTTAATTGGCTTTTTAGCGAAATAATATTGCGCTGGGCGTAGGTGTATACCGTGTCCCATTTATCCTGGCCATTAGTATCCCGATTCCAGGTGGTATAGTTACGCAAACGCCACGGCCCGATATTAATACCCGGACGCAGGTTGGCATATTGTGTATTACTGTCATTGCCACTGCTGTCCCGCGAGGTATTATTCGCACCACTGAGATTGTAATTAAGCAGGAAAGCCGTAATACCATTATCCCACTGGCTTTCGGGTACATATCCGCGTGCTTTTTGTGAGATGGCTATTTGCGGAATACTCAACAATAACTGCTGAGCACTAAAACGAAATTGTGCTGAAGCCTGAGGGATCGCCGTTAAATTGGCACATTTCTCGTCGGCTGCGCCTAGATCGGGGAACTGCGGAGTTTTAACCCCCATGTCGCTGAGGTCCGCCACGCTCAGGCAGGGTTGTAAACTCTCTTTGCCCTGTGCATCTTTTTGCAAACTAAACTCAACATCACGCGTCTGTTGTTGTTCGTTATTAAGATAAATATCGACGCGATAAGTACCGGGGAGTTGTCCTGCCCCATCTTCAAACACAGAAAGATCCGTACTCCCCAGAGCTGTATTACCTTGTTCCAGTAAAGCGGGGTTAAATACATCACGGGCTTGCGCATCGAATGAAAAAGCATTCAATAAAACCACATAGCCAGAAATTAAATATGCCAATTTACTGATATTAAATGAAGGGACAGGTTTGTTGCTCCCTTTAATAATAAACATCAATTAACTCCTTGTGCAAAAGGCATGAGATACCCTGGTAATGTGGTAAACATTTATTGGTGGTTTATCGGTTTATATGTCTGCTGAAGATTTAAAGGGAGCTTTTATGCTCCGGCCCAATCGCGCCGTAGTCACTGATAATCGTCCAGGTGACGCTACCGGAGCTGGCACCCACAGGCATTGCGAAGCTCGCGGTACCGCCGGGAGCGACATAAGTCACATCCTGCACGCTTTTACCCGCCACTTTCACATCCATGAAATTCATATAGAACGGCGTCGGGTTGCTGACTTGTATATTATTCCCGCTACGGTGCCAGGATAATTTATCGGTCATCTCTTCCGGAACCCCTTTCAATCCCTGCGGGCGATAGATCAATTTAATGCGCGTTTTCACGGCAATTTGCAGTGTATTAATATTCGCCGCGACATCAGCGGAAGGAATAGCTTTGATATTCATCCAATAAAGCGATTCTTTATCGGAAGGCAAGTTGCCTCCCGCACGTACCACGCGCAAGACGTTATTTTGCCCGCCATCAAGACGGAACAGTGGCGGAGTCACCACAAAGGGGGCTTTCTCAGCGCCACCCTTTTCCATTTCCACCCACGACTGGATGAGAAAAGGCTGTTTGTCGGGGTTGCTGACGCTGAGTGAAGACTCCTTTCTGGCGCCGTCATAAATCAAGCGCGTGCCACCAACAATCACACCAGCCTGGGCTGCGCAGGTGCTAACCAGCAGGGCAACCAGCAAAGTTCCAGGGATAAATTTCATTACTACACTCCAGAATAATCAGGGATAAAAGCCGGTAACAGTAGCTACCGGCCAGCTGTTCAACTCTCAGCCCGCACAAGGCCTCAAATTGAATTAGTTGTAAGTGACAGAGAAGTCAGCGGTAGAGTTCGCAGGGCCCGCGGTCACAGTGGAAGAAGTCGCGATATAACGCGCAACGAATTCCAGGTTGTTATCAGCAGTGCTGGACAGCGGATACGCTTTAGAAGTGGTGAACAATGGCAGCACGGTATTCGCATCATCAGAAAGCTGAATACCTACGCCCGTTGCCACACCAGATTCCTGTGTCAGAGCCAAAACTGAGGTATCACCGCTAACGTTAGTACCATCGAATTTAACCATGGCGTTATGTACGGTCGCTGGGCAGTTAGTTAATTGAAGAGTGAATTTAGTAGCAGCTGCTGTAGAGCCTGCACCTGTGAATTCAGTTTTTGCCACGCTACCTAAAGTCACTGTCAGTGGGTTAGATGGGGTATTCACAATCGTACAGCCGGCATCGATGATTTCACCCTGGAAATTAACCTGACCACCCGCAGCGAAAGCAGAAGCAGTAGACAGAATGGCAGTAGCGGCGAATGCAACAGCGATTAAATTCTTTTTCATAACACTTTCCTTGAATATATTTACCGTTAATAGAAAGCCATAGCCCTTTATCTTTAATAAGGTAAAAGGGCTATCTCTGTTTAATGATCAACATTTATTGCTGAGCAATTCTCAGGCTTTCAGATAGTTAAATAGTGAAGCTAGTTATTAATTGCTTTTAGTTAAATACAGCAATTTTTACCCTTACTATTTACAGGGCAGATTTTGATATAAACACAGAGATCATTTCAACATATTTTTGGGTGTACTTTTACACCGCTAATTTCTTTTAAAAATATTTTGTTTAAGCATAATCCCAACCATCAAATTTTATTATTTTTCAAATAACGGCAAGCCTAAAATGAAAGACTTTCAATACGAAAATCCTTTTTTTTCAGAGAATTACCTATCCAAAAGCAAGAAGCCTGTTGATGACATTATGGCTTTAATAAAATATCTGACCCCCATGAGCAACAAATTAGAAACAACTGACAGACAATTCATTAACCATAAAGAAAGCGATAAGCGTATGTGCTTTATCCTACATAAAGGCAGCGTGACACTTTACCGCCGCAACGATGGGATAATATTAAACTCAGAATCTGCCCCCTACATTTTCGGGCTTAGCACCCAACACCTTGCGCAGGATTATCTTTCTATACGCACTAATGAAGACTCAGAGATCAGCTTTTTATCGATTGATGACACCAACAAAATCATCGCCCGCCATAATTTATGGAAGCAGTTAAGCTACTTGATGATTTACACCATTACGCGGATTTATGATCATTGCAGCAAAATATCGTCACTGTCGTCCTATGAGATAATCTGCCACCAACTCTATGAATTGATGAACGAACCTGAAGACGTCAGAAATCAAGTGAGTGTCGCCACTTATATCAAGGACAGAACGTTTTTATCGCGCAGCAGCATTATGAAGATTCTTGCGCAATTAAAGGAAGGGGGTTACATCGTGACAGACCGCGGGGTGTTAATTGAATTGTTTACCCCGCCGAAAAAATATTAATCACAGCAAGGTCGGTGGATTAGCGCAAGCGACATCCACCATTTTTTTGCCCGCAGCCAGGTTTAGCGTTTTTTATCGGGAATACAGACCAGCAATAAGCCGATGAAAATCACCCCAACCCCGACCAATTTTCCGGCGCTGAAACGCTCATGCAGCCACGGCAACCAGATAGCCGCCGCCCAGACCAGCACGTAACTCAAACTGAGCAGTGGGTAAGCTTTGCTGAGCGACACGCGGCGTAATGCCATAAACCAGCATGCCATCGAGCAGACATACGCCAGCAGTCCAATCACCAGTATTTCAGCGCCAGGGCTAATTCCCCAGAATGCCGAAAAAAGCTCGCGTGGGCGGTCAATTGGCGGCAGCGCCATCATCGCCCATTTCATCATCAGCTGCGCGCAAGTGACCAACAGCACGCTCATTAAGGCCCAAACGTAGCCCATCAGGCGGCACCTCCCAGTATGCTGATGCCGCAGATGATCACCACCACGCCCAGCCAGTGCCGCAGTGACACCGGCTCATGCCAAATAAAACGCGCCGCCAGGGTGATAAAAATAAAGTTCAGGCTCAACATCGGATACGCAACGCTCACCGGCACGCGTTGCAAAACCAGCAGCCACAGCAACATCGCGCAGCCCAGCAACAGCACGCTTAACGCCAGCCAGCCCAATAAATGCAGCCGACCGCGTTTGTAAGTGGCCTGCTTCTGACAAAGCTGGCCGCCACAACTCAGTAAACTCGCCAGCACTATCAGCAAATAACTCATAAGACTGATGACAGACCTTTTTCGGGGTTCACTTCAAAATGGTGGATGGCGCTGACGCTTATCCACCCTACAAAACCAGATTTTCTGCCTTTGTCAGCACGCTATCATGGCGTTTTTTCATAGAAGAAAAGCACAAAGCGGCCTTTGCGATAAATATTATCGGGCGGTGGTACATCCTGGTCTTCCGGCACTTTATCTTTCGACAGCAACAGCACCAACGAAACATTGCCTTGTTGGCGATGTTCCGCCAGCCAGCTGGCGAAATCCTCGCGGGAGACAAAGTTATCTTGCGCATCGACGAAATTCGTCAGGCCGTAATTGAGCTCCCCCGGTTTGGCGTACATCGTAATATCGCTGCGCTTTAACTCCCAGGCGATACCCGCGCCTACCCCAACGCTATCGGTAAGAATATAACGGCTGCTCTCCAGCTCCGGGCGCACTACGTCGATGAACACTTGCGGATGTTTGGAATCGATAACTTTGTCAGGAATCACGCCGCCAACTAACAACGCCAGACCCAGCGGGCATATTGCCGCCCACTGCCAGTGCCTGGCGTTATTGCGCAGGGTAAGATAGCCGACCAGCGCCCAGACCAGGAAAGCCACTGCCGCCTGTATCGCTTTGAGCACTTCGTGACTGGCATAAAGCGGATGTTTTGCCACGCCCCAGGGCGCCAGTACCACCAGCACGGCTAAGGTACAAATCCCGCCGAAAGCGACGTTTATCCAGCCGTTGATTTTCAGGGTGCGAGTCGAAGCCAGTAATTGCGTAGCATGGCGCGCCAGCAAAATAGCCAGCGGGGCAAAACACGGCAGAATATAAGTCGGTAATTTGCCTTTCGCGATACTAAAAAATAGTAGCGGCATTACCACCCAGCCCAGTAAATAGAGCGAGCCGCTTTCGCTTGAACGCTCCTGCCAACTGCGTTTTAGTGCACCCGGCAGCAACGCCAGCCAGGGTAAGCAACCGGCAATCAGGAAAGGAATGTAATACCAGAATGGCGCTTTATGCTGCGCGTCTTTCTCGGCGAAACGCTGAATATGCTCAACCCAGAAGAAATAGTTCCAGAATGTCGGCTCCGCTTTGGCAATAGCCAACGCCCACGGCAAGGTAATAACCACCGCGCTCAATACCGCCAGCGGGCCAAACAACAGCACCTCTTTCCAGCGTTTTTGTGCAATAACCCACGGCAACACGCCCAGCACCGGCACCGCTAATGCAAGGAAACCTTTGGTCATCACCCCCATGCCGCAGGCCAGGCCGAGCAGAATATAGCCGCCCGCCTTTCCGGCGGTGGTCTGCGCATGGGTGCCAAGCCAGAAGCTGCACATCGCCGCCACAAGCCACAGCGTGATCATCGGGTCCAGTACCGCGTAGGTGCCCACGCCATAAACCAGCAGGCAAGTCAGGAAAATCACGCCAGACAGCACCGCAACGGTCTTGTCACGCCAGATACGCAACGCCAGCCAACACACCATCAGTGCGCTTAGCGTAATAGAAAACACCGAGCCAAAGCGCACCGCGAAATTGTTATGGCCGAAAATCAACTGGCTGAGATTATTGATCCAGTATCCGGCAACCGGTTTTTCGAAATAACGCACGTCGAGAAAATGCGGGACGATCCAGTTACCCGCCGCCAGCATCTCGCGGCTGATTTCCGCATAGCGTGTTTCGTCCGGTTGCCACAGGGCGCGGAATTCTAGCGGCAGCAGGTAAAGCAGAGCAAAACCTAATAACAGAACAAGCGAGTACTTTGCTGATTTCATCCGTTTAGCGCCCGATAAGTTGTTGGCAGCCTAACCAGCCTTCACGACCTGGGACCACACCGCGCACCACTCTCCCCAATGGCAAAGTGGTTAAATCTTGCGGTAACAGTTCGCTAAGTGGGCAAAACTGAATACCTTCCCGTGCTGCCATGGTCAGCAGTTCATCAAAGTCTTTGCGCATCACCATCCCTTCCACTTCGGCGTGAATGGTGTACACCGGCGTACCGCTATCTTGCTTAATACGGTCAAGGATAAAACGGTTGTAGCCTTCACGACTGACCCCTTTACCAATCACTTCATCCCAGGTCGGTAGCGTCACCGGAATTTGTACCGTTCCGCTGCTGCCATCGGGTAATAGCGGGCGAAATGGTGTGGTTCCGCGGCAGTCGCTGTTGTAAGTGAATTTGAACGACTCTTTTGCCCGCACCACGCGCTGGTCAGCACGCCATCCGGCAACCGCTGAACAGCTCACCGGTTGCTCGACAATTTGGCCCAATGATTCCAGGCCAAGGCGAATTTGTTTCTCAAGATGCGCGTTATCCCAGACACCCGCCCAGGTTTGCCAGGCAAAGTGATCCCAGGCGTGCAACCCGACTTCATGATGATCCGCCGCCGCTGCAATGATCTCCGCATTGCCGTCACCGATTTTGCGGCCCGGCCATGCGGTACCCGCCAGCAAAATATCCCAACCGTAGAGCGATGCGGCTTTCGAACGCAGCATCTTCCACAGGAATTGCGGTTTCACCAGGCGCCACAAATGGCGGCCCATGTTATCCGGGCCAACGCTTAAGAAAAATGTGGCCTGAATACCATGCAAACTTAAGATCTCAAGAAGATGCGGAACCCCTTGTTGGGTGCCCCGCCATGTATCTACATCAATGCGCAGGCCAACTTTTCTCATGCCTGAGGTTCCGTCAGTTCAACTGTATTAAGGAAGAAATCCAGCGTTTCGTCGATGGTTTTTCCCATCTCGACCGTTGGCGTCCAGTTTAGTAAGCGCTGTGCATTGCGGATGCTTGGCTTACGGTGTTCCACGTCCTGATAACCTTTACCGTAATAGGTGCTGCTTTCCACTTCACGGAAGCCAGCGAACGGCGGGAAATGGTTGCGCAGCGGGTGTTTTTCAAAGCTCGCCAGCAGCATTTCAGCCAGATCTTTGATACTCGCTTCATTGTCCGGGTTACCGATATTGACGATTTGCCCATCGCAATTGTTGTTCTTATTCTCGATAACACGGAACAACGCTTCGATACCGTCGCTGATATCAGTGAAGCAACGTTTTTGACGCCCGCCATCAATCAGCTTAATCGGTGAGCCTTCTACCAGGTTGAGAATCAACTGGGTAATGGCGCGTGAACTACCGATACGTGCAGCATTCAGGTTATCGAGGCGTGGCCCCATCCAGTTAAACGGACGGAACAGCGTAAAGCGCAAACCCTCTTTCTCGCCATAAGCCCAAATCACGCGGTCGAGCAGTTGTTTGGACACCGAGTAAATCCAGCGCTGTTTGTTGATGGGGCCAACAATCAGGTTCGAGTTATCTTCATCAAAGACCTTATCGGTACTCATGCCGTACACCTCAGAGGTAGACGGGAAGATAATGCGTTTTTGATACTTCACGCAGTCGCGAATAATCTTCAGATTCTCTTCGAAATCTAGCTCAAAGACGCGCAGTGGATTACGGGTATATTCAATCGGCGTGGCAATCGCCACCAGCGGCAGCACCACGTCACATTTCTTAATGTGGTATTCAATCCACTCGGAGTGAATGCTGATGTCGCCTTCCACAAAGTGGAAGCGCGCGTTGCCGAGGAAACGGCTGATGGCATCAGAGCTAATATCCAGCCCGTACACTTCAAAGTTGTCGTCCTGCAACAGACGCTCGGTCAGGTGGTTGCCGATAAAACCGTTTACTCCAAGGATCAGCACGCGAGTGCGGCGTTTAATAGCCGAAACCGGTTGGCTGCTGAGTAACGCCCCCGCCACCAGACCCAGAGTTTGCGCTAGTTGCGCGCCCTGCATGTATACGCCGTTGTCCGTTTGCCCGGTGAGTATTTCAAGTGCACCGCCACCCGTGGCGATCACCAGCGGACTGACGGACAGCACGGTTCCGGCTTTCGCTGCCTGCAACCCTTCCAGCACACGGCTTTTCCAGACGATAAATTTGCTGCCGCCAACATAGCTGAAAGCACCCGGCCATGGGTCGGTAACGGCTCGCACCAGGTTATTAATTTCCTGCGCGGTGGATTGCCAGTTAATGCAGCCATCTTGTGGTGTCCGACGGCCAACTAAGCTTGCTTTGCTGTGGTCTTGCTCAACCTGCGGGAAATGCCCGGTTTTGATGACTGGCAGAATATCTTCCAGCAGTTCAGTAGCCGCTTCCGTCAGTTTCTTGTGCAGGGTTAGCGCGGTGTCTTGTGGCGTAATCGTGACGCGATTTTGCTCGACGATGGCACCGGCATCAGCACGCTTAACCATACGATGCAGCGTAACGCCGGTTTCGGTTTCGCCGTTCACCAACACCCAGTTCAACGGCGCGCGGCCACGGTAGGCTGGCAATAACGAGCCGTGAAGGTTAAATGCCCCGACCGTTGCGCTTTGCAGAATTTCTTCGCACAACAAGTTGCGGTAATAGAACGAGAAAATCACATCAGCCTGTGCCGATTTAATACGGTCAACCCACAGCGGGTGATTGACGTCATCCGGTGCATAAACCGGGATACCATGTTCCGCCGCCGTTCGCGCAACTGAGCCAAAGAAATGGTTTTCAGAAGGTGAATCAGGGTGGGTATAAATAGCCGCGATGTCATAACCGGCGGCGACCAGTGCGTTAACACCCGCGCAGCCCATGTCGTGATAAGCAAAAACGATAGCTTTCATTGTTGATTTTCCTCAGAAATTGAAACTGACTCGCGGCTAACCACCCGCTGAATAAAGTAACGTGGCCGGGCACGGACATCGGTGTAAATCCTGCCGATGTATTCCCCTAATAGCCCCATGCCAACAAACTGTGCGCCGATGAACATAAACAGCACCGCGAAGAGCATGAACACCCCTTCCGCCGCCCATTGCGGCCCGAAGGCAAGTCGTAAAACCACCAGCAGAACGGACAGCGCAAACCCCATTACCGCGATGATGCTGCCAAACACACTGAGCATGCGCAGTGGTGTGGTCGTCAGGCAGGTGACCAGGTCGTACATGAGATTAATCAGGCGCATAAAGCTGTATTTCGAATCGCCAAATTCGCGCTCGGCGTGATGCACCGGGATTTCCGTGGCTTTACGCGCGAAGGTATTCGCCAGAATGGGAATAAAGGTGCTGCGTTCGTGGCAATTGAGCATCGCGTCGATAATGTGGCGGCGGTAGGCGCGCAGCATGCAGCCGTAATCGCCCATCGCTTTGCCGGTGGTGCTCTGAATCAGGCGGTTGATCAGCCGTGAAGCACGTTTGCGAAACCAGGTATCCTGGCGATTCTGGCGCACGGTGCCGACCACGTCGTAACCTTCATCGGCCTTCGCCACCAGGCGGGGGATCTCTTCTGGCGGGTTTTGTAAATCCGCATCCAGCGTGACAATCAAATCGCCGGTAACATGGCTAAAGCCCGCCATAATCGCGTTGTGTTGCCCATAATTGCGGTTGAGTAACACCGCAACAATATGGCTGCCTGGCGCTTCGGCGGCATCGCTTAGCATATCGGCTGAATTGTCAGTGCTGCCGTCATCAACCAGCAGGATTTCGTAATCTTTACCCAGCGTTTCACACGCCGCGGTAGTGCGTTTGATAAGCTCGGGCAAGCTTTCTTGTTCGTTATAAACAGGGATCACCACAGAGACTTTGTGGATGGCTACTGGTTTGGTCATATTATTTTCCTGCGACTTCACGCAACGCGTTGATCACGCGGGAGACATCGTCATCAGTCATCGTTGGGAACAACGGAATAGAGCAAATTCGCTCACTGTTCCATTCGGTATCGGGTAAAGAGAGCGTTGGGTATCGTTCGCGGTAATACTTCTGGGTATGGGCGGCGCGGAAATGCAAACCGCTGCCGATGCCTTTTGCTTTCAGGGCATCCATCAGTTCGTTACGGGAAATGCCGCAACGCGCTTCATCAACGCGAATAATAAATAGATGCCAGGCGTGCTGGTGTTCCCACTCTGGCTGGATAAGCGGCAAGAAAGGCGTGTTCGCCAGTTCAGCTAAGTAACGTCCGGCGATTTCTGTACGGCGAGCATTGTTTTGCGCAAGTTTGCCTAGCTGCACCAGCGCGATAGCGGCATTAATATCGGCAAGATTGTATTTGTAACCAGGCGCTATCACTTCGGCTTGCGGCGCACGGCCAAGCGTCTGGCGGTCAAAGGCATCAACACCCAGCCCGTGGAATTTCAGGCTACGCATGCGGTTGGCGAACGCCTCGTCGTCGGTGACGATTAACCCGCCTTCTGCGCAAGTCATGTTTTTAATCGCATGGAACGAGAAAATTGCCGTCCCACGGTCGCCAACATGTTTGCCTTTATAGTACGTTCCCGCCGCATGTGCCGCGTCTTCAATCACCGGAATACCGTGGCGCTCACCCACGGCGCGGATCGCGTCAATATCCACTGGCGCTCCGGCATAATGAACCGGAATAATCGCGCGAGTTCGCGGGGTTATCGCGGCCTCAATGGCGGCGGCGGTCACCATTAGCGTGTTGCGGTCAACATCAATCATCACCGGTTCAGCGCCCAGTAACACAATCATATTCAGGGTGGAAACCCAGGTCAGCGAAGGCGTAATTACCTCGTCACCCGCACCGATGCCCATTGCCATCAACGCGACGTGCATTCCGGCGGTGGCTGAGCTGACAGCAATCGCATGTTTATTGCCGGTTAACTCGCAAAAAGCTTGTTCAAGTGCCTGATTTTTTGGGCCAGTGGTTATCCAACCGGACTGCAAAACTTCACTCACCACGGCGAGTTCTTCTGGCCCGATAGCGGGACGTGAGAAAGGCAGAAATTCACTCATTGAATATTCCCATTATTAGCAGCACGAATTAGCCGCACGGTGTTCACTCCTGGAGTGACTCCAGATTAAGACGTTGCACGAATGTATTTATCATGACCCTGTGTTATTAAATAAACGTGCAACATGACTGATTCAAAATGCAGTTATCTAAACCGCGATTAAATTGAAATCAACTTAACAGAGTTTTCTTAGCTCAATATTAAGATTGCACCAGCCAGAATAAAAATCACCTTAATGGAAAATACTGACAGACATCCAAAAACCACAAAAATCAATACAACACCATGAATACATTAACTTTTAACGAAAACACCATCTATAAGACTCATGTTTTTTTAAGTGTTTTTAATCTATTAAGGTTAAATTAAGGTTTGTAATGAATAAATAACCACTCTTGAAAAAGAAATCGTGAGTTGTTTTTTGGGATATTTAAGAGAGTATTTCTTAACTTCACCGCAACTTATTTATTCTGAGCAAATTTCAAACACTTGGTAAAAATTGTCAGCACGTTTTAGATGCCAAATGGTATTTACTTTGGCGGCAATTATTCGGAGATATTAATGCCCGTACTTTTCAGGATTAAGCTTATCCCACTGGTTTTACTGTTGGCGGTGGTTTTTGCCTTCTTGCTTAACTGGCCCGTATTACTGCATTTTTACGATATTTTGACGCACCTTGAGCACGTCAAAATGGGTTTTGCCATCTCCATACCGTTTGTATTGGTTGCGGCACTTAACTTTGTCTTTATGCCCTTTTCGATTCGATTTTTGCTGAAACCGTTTTTTGCACTGTTATTTGTGACAGGCTCAATGGTCAGTTACTCGACGCTGAAATACAAAGTGATGTTTGATCAGTCTATGATCCAAAACATCGTCGAAACCAATCCACAAGAAGCCCATTCTTATCTGAATGGCTCGATCATTTTATGGCTGCTGCTGACCGGGATACTTCCGGCTATCTTGCTGTTTTTAATTAAGATTGAATATCCAGCCAAGTGGTATAAGGGCATTACATACCGTTTGTTGTCTATGGCGGCATCACTGTTGCTAATTGCGGGTGTGGCCGCACTTTATTACCAGGACTACGCCTCTGTCGGGCGCAATAACTCAACGCTAAACAAAGAGATTATCCCGGCGAACTACGTCTACAGTACCGTCCGCTATTTGCAAGATACCTACTTCACCACCAAAGAGCCGTTCCAGACATTGGGTGATGACGCCAAACGTGTTGCCAATAAAGACAAACCGACACTAATGTTCCTGGTGATTGGCGAAACCGCACGTAGCCAGAATTTCTCGATGAACGGTTATGAGCGTGATACCAACGCTTTCACCAGCCAAAGTGGCGATGTTATTTCGTTTAAGGACGTTCATTCGTGCGGCACGGCCACTGCGGTTTCCGTACCCTGCATGTTCTCAAATATGAACCGCACCGAGTACAACGCCAAAAAAGCGACTAACAGTGAAAACTTCCTCGATATCGTGCAAAAAACCGGGGTTTCGCTGCTGTGGAAAGATAATGACGGTGGCTGTAAAGGCGTGTGTAAACGGTTACCGACTATCGAAATTAAACCGACCGATAACCCGAAATTGTGTAATGGCGAAACCTGTTTCGACGAGGTGATGCTGGAAAATATCGATGAAGAGATGGCAAAAATGGCCGGGGATAAGCTGGTTGCCTTTCATATCATTGGTAGCCACGGGCCGACCTATTTCCAGCGTTATCCGGCTAAACAACGCCACTTTATGCCGGAATGTGCGCGTAGCGACATTGAAAACTGTACGCAAGAACAACTGGTCAATACCTACGACAACACCATTCGTTATACCGACTATGTCGTGGCACAAATGATTGAAAAGCTCAAACTTTATAGCGACAAGTACAACACCGTGCTGCTGTATGTGTCCGACCACGGCGAGTCTCTGGGGGAAAGTGGCCTGTATCTGCACGGCACGCCGTACAAACTGGCACCGGATCAGCAAACGCATATACCGATGCAGGTGTGGATGTCACCCGGTTTTATCGCGGATAAGCACATTAATATGAAGTGTCTGAAAAATAATGCTGCGAAGAACCCGTACTCCCATGACAACTTGTTCTCATCGGTGCTGGGGATTTGGGACATCACCACCCGCGATTACCACGCGGATAGTGATTTATTCCGCGGGTGCCGGAGTTAATCCAACGTCAGACACCTGAAAATGTCGGATGACGCTGCGTTTATCCGACCTACTCGGTTTCATAAGGCTTTGTTTTGTAGGGTGGATAAGCGCCAGCTTCATCCACCGCTTGCACCTGTCGTTACACCTGAAAATGTCGGATGGCGCTGCGCTTATCCGAGCTACGCGGTTTCATAACGCTTTGTTTTGTAAGGTGGATAAGCGCCAGCGTCATCCACCATTTACGCCAGTGGTGTCGGATGACGCTGCGCTTATCCGACCTACGCGGTTTCATTAATGCTTTGTTTTTGTAGGGTGAATAAGCGCCAGCGTCATCCACCATTTACGCCAGTGGTGTCGGATGGCGCTGCGCTTATCCGACCTGCGCGGTTTCATAAGGCTTTGTTTTGTAGGGTGGATAAGCGCCAGCGTCATCCACCATTCACGCCAGTGGTGTCGGATGACGCTGCGCTTATCCGACCTACGCGGTTTCATTAATGCTTTGTTTTTGTAGGGTGGATAAGCGCCAGCGTCATCCACCATTTACGCCAGTGGTGTCGGATGGCGCTGCGTTTATCCGACCTACTCGGTTTCATAAGGCTTTGTTTTTGTAAGGTGGATAAGCGCTAGTGTCATCCACCGCTTGCACCTGTCGTTACACGTGAAAATGTCGGATGGCGCTGCGCTTATCCGAGCTACGCGGTTTCATAAGGCTTTGTTTTTGTAGGGTGGATAAGCGCTAGCGTCATCCACCGCAGGACTTTATTTCGCTATCGCACTAACCTCATCCTTGGTCGCCTGCGGCGCGCCATTGCCCCACGTTCCTCTGACGTAATTAACCACATTGGTCATTTCATCGTCAGACATCACCTCTTTATATGCCGGCATTTTGAAAGAAATATTGCCGTGGGTTTGCGGTGTTTCGGCGCCCTGATAAACCACAGAAATCAATGATGACGGGTCTTTGGCGTTGACTACCGTGTTGTTCACTAACGAAGGGACGGTGAAATCTTTGCCTTTTCCGTCATCACCGTGGCAGGTGGAGCAATACATCGAATACAGCGTTTTACCGTCTGTCGGCGCATAAACAATGGCGCCATCGGCAGCCACCGGCACGCCATTTTTGTGGTTAAAGTTCAGCAAATAAAACGCTATCGCATCCAGATCTTTGTCGGTCAGATACTGCGTGCTCTGCGTCACCACCTCACTCATTGGCCCGGAAAGCGCATCGTGCTGGCTGCGCCCCATGCGCAGCAGATCTTTTAATTCATCTCTCGACATAGAAATGTTTCGCAACGAAGGTGCATACCAACCTTCAATCATCGCCCCCGTCAGATATTCAGCGCTGGAGGCGTCATAGCCTTTTTCCTGCATCGTCACACCTCTTGGGGTATGACACGCACCACAATGCCCCGGCCCTTCCACCAGATAAGCACCTCGGGCTAATAAATCAGTGGGCTGCCCGGTTTTATTTTCAGGGGCCGTCTCTTCGACGAACAACCAGTTCCAGACATGCAAAGGCCAGCGGGCCGACAAGAGCAAAGGGATCTCATTGTCTTTGTTTTTTGTATCCGCCGCCGGAACCTCATTCATGAAATAGTCATACAGTGCGCGAATATCTTGATCCGTCATTTTGGCGTAGGACGGATACGGCATCGCGGGATACAACGGATGCCCATCTTTTGCGATGCCCTGCCTCACGGCTTTTTCGAACTCTTCGTATGAATAATTACCAATGCCGAAGGTTTTATCCGGCGTGATGTTAGTGGCGTAAATATCGCCAATCGGCGTGGAGAACTTTTTCCCGCCCGCCATCGGCGCTCCGCCTTCGGTGGTGTGGCACGCCACGCAATCTGAAATCTTTGCCATATATTCGCCTGCCGAACTCGCGGCGGCATTCCCCGCGACGAACAAGCAGCCAATAGCCAATAAAGTCTGTTTCATGTCGCTCATCCCATCGCTTTAAGTTCGTTGACCGCGCGCCACGCCTGGTCAATCGCGGTATGCGCGTAGGCGTCCCAGTCGGAATCAGAGTTGGCTATCGCAATGCGGCCAATGGGTTGACGCGCGCGCTCAATGATTTCGGGCATTTTGTCCATATCATCGAACAAGGCGGTGGCGTAGTAAGAATAACCGTGCGCCCAGCGGTTAACGGTGATGGCAGTAATATCCCGTTCATGGTCAAAACCGGTTTGCCCGAGCATTTCCTGCAATTGTGTACGAATCATTTTTTCATGGGTGTCGAATGGCGTACCCAGTAAATACGCCCGCCCCTGGCGGAATTGTTCGCGCGCACTCAATTTGCTTCCCGGATACGTCGGTACATAAACCATATGCAGACACATCGGTTGATCGGCATTTTGCGGATGCTGGTAACCGCCCATGCTGACCGGATAATCCAGCTTCACGCGGCTATATGGTGCGGCGGGTGAATAAAATTCGTGGATGCCTAATTGCATGAATGACTGCCAGTTTTTGACCACCACATTGGTGTACACCAGCGGCGCTTTAACGTTGAGCCGCAGGTCAGCCTTTTGCTGTTCCGGCGTTTCAGGCACCAGATACGGGATCATCATGTTGTAACCCGCCATGATGGCTTTTCTCCCTTTCACGCGATGCGCTTTACCGTCATTCACGTAAGTCACCACCACACCGTCTTCGCTATTGGCCGCATTAATCACCATGCTGTTAAGGCGCAGGCGTGTGCTGTTTTCCGGCAGATCGAGCTTTTCATAATGAAGCCTGGCGGTAATGGAATCCTCCATGGTGTTACCCGGCAGCGCATCTGGAATCAGGTGCCTGACGATCAGCCGCGCAAGCCCGGCGTTACCATCAGGAAAATGATAAACATAGGGTTCATCGAGATCGGCCTGTGCCTCTTCATCAAGCGGCGGTAAATCCATGGCATCCATTCCCGGAAGCGCGCAGGTTCGGGCATCGCTACAACTTACGCCTTCAATACCGATGGCAAAAAAGTCGTTGGTGCGTTGCTGGAAATACATCAGCGCCATTTTGCTCAAGCCGACTTTTTCTACCAGGAAATCGCGGTAACTGTGGGTGTCCATCCACGCGGATTTTTCGTCGGCGGTCATGCCTTTCAGGTAATCCACTGGATTCACATGCAGATCCAAAATGGCTTTGCGATCGCTTTCGCTCAACGGGAAATCATTAATGAATGCTTCAAGGGGGCGACCATTGAGTTTATCGCGCGGAATATCATCAGCGACGGCGTGCCCAGGATCACCGCTGACAATTTTGGTTTCACCAAAGTTCTTTTTGTCGAAGAAAACGCCACGGCTGAGTTTTAAATCGGGGTAGAAATTAACGTCAAAGCTTTCCTTCATTCTGACGACGCTTACGCCGACGGTAGACAGCAGCCCATTTACCTCATCGCTAAAATTGCGGCTCGGCGATTGAAAGGCTTCACTGCCGCCATAGCCAATGATTTTTTTGCCGTCCGCTTTAAATTCATTACGTTTCGCGTGACCGCCAAAATCATCATGATTATCGAGCACCAGCACTTTGCTATTCTTACCCGCCAAATCATGCCAGAAGCTGGCGGCAGATAAACCACTTAGCCCGCCGCCAACAATCACCAGATCATATTCTTCTTCGATGGGCAGATGGTCGGTACTAAATTTTTCATGATCGCGGCCAATCGCATGTGCCATTTCAAAAGAACCGGGATGATTCCCACGCAGCCCAGTGAGCTGCGGTGGATAATAGTCATCGCCAATCATCACACTGGCTTTTCCGGCAGCTTTTGCAAAATCAAGTGGTGTCATCCCTGCGGCAATAGTAATTGCCACTCCATTGAGAAAATCACGTCTGGTGATAGACATATCAGTCCTTATTTAGCTTGTGGCTTTAGTTCTTCGTCGAGCTTTTTGGAGTCGTAATAATCGCCCTGCCAGGTTATTTTCCCGTTATTGACGGTGATATAACTGACTCCTTCAAATTTAATCGGGTTATTTGTGGCCGGGCTTCCCGCCCATTCGCCGCTATTTTTACCGCTGAATTCCCAGCGAAAAGCGATAGTGTCGTGATCGTAAACTGGCTTGCTGGTCATTTTCCAGGTTAAATCTGGCACCGCTTTAATAAACGCGCCAATCACCTCTTTTTCGGCGTTACTTTTCCCTTTCACCGGCGTGCCGCTGGCGGCATCGTAATACACCACATCATTGGATAAATATTGCGCGGCCTTTGCGGCGTCATGGGCATTCCACGCCGACATATAATCTTTAACCACCGTTAACGGAGACACTTCCGCTAATGCCAAATTTGAGAACAGCGCCAGGGACAGAACAGCGACTTTCATTGCTTTCATTTCATCACCTTAAAGTCTAATCGGAGCGGCGTTAATTATTCAGAGATGTCACACATGATGTGTTTCACTCGCGTGTATTCATCCAGTGAGTAGGATGATAAATCTTTGCCATAGCCAGATTTTTTGAAGCCGCCGTGAGGCATCTCCGCACACAGAGGAATATGGTTGTTAATCCATACGGTGCCGAAATCCAGGCGAATGCTGAAACGTTGGGCGCGGCTGTGGTTGCTGGTCCAGATGCTCGCTGCCAGGCCATATTCCACATCATTGGCCTTCTCCAGCGCTTCCGCCTCGGAGGAAAACTTCTGCACTGTCATCACCGGGCCAAACACTTCGTGCTGGATGGCCTCATCGCGTTGATCAAGCCCGGAAATAATCGTCGGTTCAAAATAGAAGCCTGGGCCATCCCCCGCTTTGCCGCCAGTTTCGATGACGGCTTGTGACGGCAGGCGGCTGATAAAACCTTTGACCTGTTCTAGTTGGTTGCGGCTGTTTAACGCGCCGTACAACGCGTCTTTATCTTCCGGCGTGCCAAATTTGATGGCGCGGGTTTTGGTGACCAATTTTTCGAGGAATTGCGCATAGATAGAGTCTTCAATCAAAATTCGCGTCGCCGAGGTGCAGTCTTGTCCAGCATTGAAGAACCCTGCGGTGGTGATGACCTCCACCGCTTTGGCAATGTCGGCATCGGCAAAGACGATGACCGGAGCCTTACCGCCCAATTCAAGGTGCGCTTTGGTCAAATTAGCCGCAGCAGAGGCAGCAACTTGCAACCCCGCACGAACCGAACCGGTTATCGAAACCAGTGACGCTTCGGTGCTGGACACCACCAGCGAGCCGGTTTCCGCTTTGCCGAGCACCACGTTAAATACCCCTTGCGGGAAAAGAGGTGCTGCCAGTTCCGCCAGAATCAACGTGCTGATGGGCGTGGTATCGCTGGGCTTTAACACCACCGTGTTTCCGGCGGCCAGTGCCGGTGCGATTTTCCACACCGCCATCATGAAGGGATAGTTCCACGGGGTGACCTGGCCGACAATCCCCAGCGGTTCGCGGCGAATCGTCGAGGTTAAGCCCTCGGCATATTCATAGGAGGCTTTTCCTTCCAGGCAACGCGCAGCACCAGCAAAAAAACGCAGCGCATCACAGGATGCCGCAATCTCTTCTTTTTCAATGAAATGCCGCAGCTGCCCGGTTTCTTCGCTTTGCGCCTGAATCAGGCGTTCAACATTACGTTCAATTTCATCCGCCAGTTTCAGCAGCGCACGCTGTCTCTGCGACGGCGTGGAGTGTTTCCACACCGCAAAAGCTGTTTTCGCCGCCTGATAAGCTTGTTCGACCTCCGCACGACCGGCGCTCGGCGACAGTGCGTAGGTTTCACCATTCACCGGGCTAACCAGCTCAAAGAGGTTCTCTTGCGAACCCGCGACATATTGCCCATTGATAAAATGCTTCAGAATCTTCATCGTGCTCTCCGCTGGTTTAAACATATATTATATTATGTAATATGTTTTATGAAGATTAAATTCAATAACATTCTACTAACAATATGATATACATCCCATTCCGAAGTGATTCTTTACGCAGCGCTTGTATGCTATGTTCAGTGGCCTTATTCAAGGAGTCTCTCTTCAGGGAAAATTATGATTACGCATGCGGTGATATTCGCGCCAATCGGTCAGGCCAGCCGTTCCGATCAGATAGTTCAGCGGCTTTCCAACGCCATTATTACCGGCCTGCTTGAGGCAAACGAGCAGCTACCGAATGAAGCCGATCTGGCAAAAATGATGGGGGTTTCGCACATCACCATCCGGGAAGCGTTAAACACGCTGCGCGCGAATAATTTAATTCATACGGTGCGTGGGCGTAACGGTGGCAGTTTTGTGTGCGAACAAGCGTGGGAATTAAGTCACTCTCTTAATCCTTTTAAAACCCTGAGCACTGATTACCTGTCTGATTTGGGCGAGATGCACTGCGCGATTATTAGCCACAGCGCAAGGCTTGCGTCGCGCCGTATGACGAACGCCGATATTACCCGCCTGCGCGACTTTGTTGCAGTACTTGCCGCCTCCACCACGCCCGAGGCACGTACTCAGGCCGACATGCGCTGTTTGTTAGCCATTGCCGCCTGTTCACAGTCAGCACGTCTGGCAAACCAGGAGCTGATTTTGCAATCTGAATGGTCGTCACTGGTGGCGATGCTGTTCCGTTCAGAATATATACATCGCGAGATTGTTGATCTGTATATCTCGTTAATTGACACGCTGGAATCTCACAATGAAATCGAGTCAGTTAACATTGCCAAAAAATTAATCGACACGTTTACTTTCTATCTGATAGAAAATAAATTGAAGCACAACGTAAATAATAACCAATAAAAACAACAGGCATAAATATGCTACAAACAACATCACTCCGTACTCTAAGCACCAAAATTGATAAAATCATTAACTCGACTATTGAATCCACCGTGTTGCTTGCCAGGGAAATTGAAGCTTCGTTGGCTGAAATTAAAGACGTTAAGCTGGAGCATCTGCTTGAGCCGTCAGTCAGAAAAACCATTCAGGATCATATTAAACAAACTCTGAATAGTAATGGTTACTGTGCGGGTGCCGGTTTTGCCAGCCATATTGAAAGCAGCGTCAGCAATAAGGAATTCTGGCTTTTGGAGTGGTGGTATAAGAAAGCCGATGGTGTAAAACAGGTGAATCTGGATTTGGACCAGGCCACACAACAGCGCCTGGATTTCCGTACCTTTGAATGGTTTAAGCAAGCACCATCGGTGGATAACGCCTTTATCCATGGCCCCTACGTCGACTATATTTGCAATACTTCGTACACCCTCACCTGCGCCGTCCCGGTTCATTTTCAGGATCAGTTTTTAGGTGTTGCGGCGATAGATTTATTAGTCAGCCGTGTAGAGGATGAGCTATTACCTTATGCGGCTAATGATAAAGTTATTCTAACCAATAAAGAGCGCAGAATTATTTTCTCTACCCATCCACGATTCCGCGTCAGTGATTTACTGGATGCCAGTGTGACGAGTATTGTCTTTGAGAATGATTATTTTAATTTATATATGTGAATAAGTCGGATGTCGCTACGCTAAGCGACATCCGACATTGATATTAATATTAAACTTGTTCGGTATTTAATTTACGAGCGTATTCAATCGCATCATTCTCGGGTGCACTCGAGCGGCCAAACGGTTTGCTGACGAACATATAAATCAGGCCCGAACCAATCACAATCGCCAGTCCTACCAGCACCGTCCAGCGGTCCATAAAGTTTTCACTCTGGGCCGGTTGCGCCAGTAACCAAATACCGCACAACCCGTAAGCCAGTGCCAGAATATTGACGATAATCCCCCACGAACCCACCGTCCATTCACCGGCAGGTTTCCACCCTTTCAGGCGCTGGCGCAATGCCGCCAGTACCACCATCTGGAAGGAAATATAGATACCGATGACCGCAAATGCGGTAATACGCGCCAGGCTATCAGGCTGGAAATAGACCCACACGCAGATAATCACCGGTAACAAACAGCTCACCATCATGGCGTTATCCGGCACGCTATGTTTGGAGATTTTCGACATCCATTCGCTGCCAGGTAGCATGTTATCGCGGGAGAAGGAAAATATCAGACGGCTCAAGGCAGCTTGCAAAGAAAGAATACAAGACAACATCGCAATCACCGCGACCACAATAAAGACCGTAGCACCGGTTGGCCCCAACGCTTCGTTGAGAATCGCCGGAATCGGGTCGGAAATTTTACCGTTTACAATGTTGACTAAATCTCGGGACGATAACAAATAACCCATAATCGAAATTACCGCAGAGATGGCACCAAACACGATACTTAAAATCATCGCCACGGGAATTTTCTTACCTGGGTTTTTCACTTCTTCTGCCACATTACCGCAGGCTTCGAAGCCGAAGAACATAAACAACCCCATCAAAGATGCTGACATAAAGGCGGTGGTGTAATTGCCGTCGTTAGCCAACACGCCCATCGAGTCAAATACCACGGAGAAAGGTTGCGAGCGATGGAATATCAGCAGATAAATGCCGAGTGCAATAACGCTGACGATTTCACACCAAAAACCAATTCTCGCCACGCGAGCCAGGTTTTTGGTGCCTGACATATTCACGACCATCATAATCAGCAGCAAGACGACAGACGTCACCATCATATTGCCCGCACTAGTGGCGTAGTGGAATAACGAGGCCACGAAGGTAGAGGTGTATTCCGCAATCGAAGTAATGGTAACCACTAACGCCCAAAGATAAATCCAGGCGGCAATCCAGGCATATTTTTTACCCCAAAGTCTTCTCGCCCACGGATATAAGCCACCGGTAATCGGATATTGCGAGGCCACTTCGCCAAAGACTAACGCCACCAGTAGTTGCCCGCACGCCACAATCAATATCCACCAGATAGCCGGTGGCCCCGCGAGCGTCACGGCCAATGCAAACAGCGAATAAACCGCAGTCAGTGGCGAAAGGTAGGTAAATCCCAATGCGAAGTTAGACATCAGCCCTATCGAGCGGTTGAATTGCTCGCCTTTAACTGGCTGATGTTGGTGATGTTGTTTGTCTGTCGTCTGGTCCATATCTTTTCTCTTTATGTGGCATAAGGGCAGGCAGTGTGTGTATTTTATAAAACATAATATGTTATATGTATACGCTTAATGTCACATTATTGTTAAAGATTTTGAGCAAGATTTTAACAAGAGAATTGTCGGATGACGCTACGCTTATCCGACCTACGATTTGGATTTTGTAGCACGGGTAAGCGCAGCTTCACCCGCCAGAAATTTGGATTTTGTAGAGCGGGTAAGCGCAGCGTCACCCACCAGAAGTCAGGATTTTGTAGGACGGGTAAGCGTAGCGTCCCCCACCAGAAATTTGGATTTTGTAGGGTGGGTAAGCGTAGCGTCACCCGCCAGAAATTTGGATTTTGTAGAGCGGGTAAGCACAGTGTCACCCGCCAGAAATTTGGATTTTGTAGCACGGGTAAGCGCAGTGTCACCCGCCAGAAGGTTGTAAATGTGAATGGGTTAAGCGAGGTTAACGCAGACGTATTTCATCTCTAAATACTCATCAATCCCGAAGCGTGAGCCTTCGCGCCCCAGCCCTGATTGCTTGATGCCGCCAAATGGCGCAACTTCGTTGGAAATCAGCCCGGTGTTGACCCCTACCATGCCGTATTCCAGTGCTTCAGGAATTTGCCACTGGCGCTTCGCATCCTGCGTGAATATATACGCGGCAAGGCCAAATTCGGTATCGTTGGCGTAATTCACTACTTCGTCGTCACGGTCGAATTTAAACAGCGCAGCCACCGGCCCGAAGGTTTCTTCACGAGCAAAACGCATCTCTTGCGTGATATTGGCCACCACGGTCGGAGCGAAATAATTGCCACCCAACGGATGTTTATGGCCGCCAGTTAACAGCGTGGCGCCCTTTTGCAGCGCGTCATTCAGATGCAGCTCAACTTTTTCAATCGCTTTGGCATTGATAAGCGGCCCTTGTGTCACGCCGTCATCCATACCATTGCCGACTTTCAGGGCTTCAACCGCTTTCACCAGTTCATCGCACAACTTTTGATAAATCCCGCTCTGCACGTAGATGCGGTTGGCGCACACGCAGGTTTGCCCGCTGTTACGGAATTTCGACGCCATAATGCCCTTTACGGCAAGCCCAAGGTCGGCATCGTCAAAGACAATAACCGGCGCATTTCCGCCAAGCTCCAGCGAGAGCTTTTTGATGGTCGGAGCACATTGCGCCATTAATAAGCGCCCTGTTTCCGTGGAGCCGGTGAAACTGAGTTTGCGTACCGTGGCATTGCGACACAGTTCACCGCCAATTTCTTTGGCATCTCCGGTAATGACCTGCAACAGGGCTTTTGGCAAACCTGCCAGTTCGGCAAGTTTGGCTAACGCCAGCGCGGTCAGTGGTGTTTGTTCCGCGGGCTTAACGATAATTGCACAGCCTGCGGCTAATGCCGGAGCTACTTTGCGGGTGATCATCGCCGCCGGGAAATTCCACGGGGTGATTGCCGCGCAAACACCAACAGGTTGTTTCGAGACGATAAAACGTTGATCCGGGTTGGTCGGTTGCAACAACACGCCATCGACTCTTTTCGCCTCTTCCGCAAACCAGCTAATGAACGAGGCAGCATAGTTTACTTCGCCACGCGCTTCAGCCAGCGGTTTGCCGCCTTCACTGGTAATCAGCCGCGCCAGATCTTCAGTATTTTCCTGAATCAGGCTCACCCAACGATGGAGGATTTTTGCGCGGCTTGCCGCAGTCTGCATCTTCCACGCTTTTTGCGCCATCTCTGCCGCCGCGATTGCCTGCTGAGTTTCAGCTTGCCCCATCAACGGCACTTCGGCGATTTTCTGCCCCGTCGCGGCATTGACCACCGACATGGTTTTACCCGACTGGGCGTGGCTCCACTCGCCGCCAACCGGGCAACTGTCGAGCAGCAGGTCTGTATTGTTTAAATTGATCATCTTGGGTCTCACATTTGCGTCGCGGTTTTAATGATATCCAGCGCTTTATCGAACTGAGCATCAGGGATGGTCAGCGGGTAAAGGAAACGGATCACGTTGCCATTTTGACCACAGGTCAGTAGCAGCAAGCCTTGCTCCAACGCACGTTTCTGCACTTGCTGGGCAATTGCCGCAGACGGCTCGCCAGTTGTGGTGTCGTAAAATTCTGCGGCAATCATCGAGCCAAGGCCACGCACTTCCGCTAAGGCCGGGCAATTTTGTTTGATCTCGCGCAGCGCAGATGTCAGCCGTTCACCCAGTGCTTCGGCTCGTTGGCAGAGTTTTTCCTCAGCAATAATATCCAGCACCGCATGGGCTGCCGCCACCGACAGCGGGTTACCGGCGTAAGTCCCGCCCAAACCGCCAGGCGCAGGTGCATCCATAATTTCCGCTTTACCCACCACGCCAGATAACGGCATGCCGCCTGCCAGGCTTTTCGCCATAGTCATCAGGTCAGGTTGATGCGCGTAATGGTTCATGGCAAACATTTTGCCGGTGCGCGCAAAACCACTTTGCACTTCGTCAGCAATCATCACGATGCCGTGGGTATCACAAATTTGGCGAATCGCCGCCACAAATTCAGGCGGAGCCACATTGAAGCCGCCTTCACCCTGCACAGGTTCGAATATAATCGCCGCTACCTGAGTTGCCTCAATGTCGGATTTAAACAGGCGTTCCATGGATTTCACCGCATCGTGAGTGGAAATCCCGTTCAGTTCGGACGGATACGGCGCATGGAAGACGGACCCAGGGAATGGGCCAAAACCAATTTTGTAGGGAGCCACTTTGCCGGTTAACGCCATGGTCATGTAAGTGCGACCATGGAACCCACCGCTAAAAGCAATCACACCAGGACGGCCAGTATGGGCGCGGGCAATCTTCACCGCGTTTTCTACCGCTTCAGCCCCGGTGGTGAAAAAGGCCGTTTTCTTACACCCAGCGATTGGCGCGGCGGCGTTAATTTTCTCTGCAAGCTGAACGTAGCTTTCGTAAGGGACAATCTGATAAGCGGTGTGAGTAAACGCTTGAAGTTGCTGCTCAACCGCCTGCACCAGGCGAGGATGCCGATGGCCGGTATTCAGCACGGCAATCCCGGCGGCAAAATCAATGTACTGCTTGCCTTCAACGTCATTGATGGTGCTGTTTTCAGCCGATTGGGCAAAGAAATTACACATCACACCTACGCCACGTGGAGTAGCAGCCAGACGACGTTGATGGAGTTCGTTATTACTCATTTTTTTATCCCTCACACATTTATCAAATAGACAGGTTGTATTACCTGATTCATTTAGACAGTATCTGGTACCTTAATCGAGAGCCAAATCGTTTTAATAATAGGATCCAAATGCGTTCACTTGCCGTAGATGTGATCAAGCAGGCATTTATCCACACGCCTGGCGAGAAACTTCATAAGAAACTCTATGTTGCGATATGCAGCTGCATCCTCGAAGGGAGTTTACGTCCAGCAGCACGCATGCCACCGACCCGGGATTTGGCAAATGAACTGGTACTGTCGCGAAATACCGTATTACGGGTGTATGAGCAGTTGCAGGCAGAAGGTTATATTTCAACACGCACCAGCAGCGGCACATTCGTCACCGAAAGTGTGCTGGATAATCTCACCACGCACGTCACTAAAACGGTACAAACCACACAGCCTGACGCACCTGCAACTCTTTCAGACCGTGGCCTTGAACTGCTGGGAAATGCCAGTGCCAGCCCAGCGCAATGGGGGGCTTTTATTCCTGGTGTGCCCGATGTGAATAGCTTCCCGCACCGCATATTTAAGAAGATTTATGATCGCATCGCCAGGTCCCCTGACCCGCAATATCTGACTTATGACGCAGACGGCGGGCTCGAGTTGTTGAAATCCGCGTTGTCTGATTATTTGCGTACCGCGCGTGGAGTAAAATGTTCCACCGACCAGATATTAATCACCGAAGGGATTCATCAGGCTCTGGATTTAGTCACCCGCACGTTATGTAACCCAGGCGACCATGCGTGGATTGAAGAGCCCGGCTATTGGGGCATTAAGAATATATTACACATCAATGCCGTCAATATGACGGCGTGTGATGTCGACGATCAGGGATTAGTTCCAGAACCTGCCCCCGCCGTGCGGCCAAAATTAATCTTCGTGACCCCTTCCCATCAATATCCGCTTGGTTCGGTGATGAGCCTGCCTCGACGGCAGTTATTACTTTCGCAGGCCAGGGAATTTAAAAGCTGGATTGTCGAAGATGATTACGACAGTGAATTTCGTTTTTCCGGCCAGCCGATACCGTCACTACAAGGGCTGGAAGAAAACAGCCCAGTCATTTATATCGGCACCTTCAGTAAAACGCTGTATCCCGCACTGCGTCTGGGTTATGTCGTGCTGCCTAAGCCGTTAGCGGCGCCACTTAAAAAGGTGCATAACGAGCTTTATCGCGGTGGTCATCAGATAGTTCAGGCAGCTTTAGCAGAGTTTATCCGTGAAGGTTATTACGCCGCGCACATTCGCAAAATGCGCCAGTTATATAGCAAACGCCGCAGTTTATTGGTGGAACTGATTAAACAGTATCTGGGTGAAGCCTATCTTGGTTATTTTAACAGTAACGCCGGTCTGCATCTGATTATTCAATTCCCCCTTGAAGCTGATGATATTGGCATCTCAAGGCTTGCGAATGCTGAAGGGATTCTGGTCCGGCCATTGTCGCGTTATTATTTTAATCAACAGAAAATGAAAGGACTATTAGTCGGTTTCGCCAGCATTCAGGATAGCGATATGGAGGCCTCGTTTATTCGTCTGGCGGAGATCATTAAGCAGAACTTCTGAAGCGAAAGCAGTGATTGAATTACGATAATGTTATGTTATAACATTTTATAAATTCACATACCCACTGGAGAACTTCATGACTAAACGCATTTCCGCCGCGCTGCTGGGCGCTGGCATTTTACTGAGTAGTGCTCATGTACTGGCGCATAGCCATTCACACGGCAAGCCGTTAACTGAAGCTGAACAGAAAGCCAGCGCCGGAGTTTTCGACGATAACGACGTCAAGGACCGCACCCTCAGCGATTGGGATGGGATGTGGCAGTCGGTGAATCCTTACCTGTTAAACGGCGACTTAGATCCGGTGATGGAGAAAAAAGCCCAAAAAGATGGCACTAAAACGGTGGCGCAATACAAAGCGTACTATCAGAAAGGTTACGCGACGGATATCGATACTATTGGCATCGAAAACAACACTATAGAGTTTCACACTGGCAAAACGATCAACACCTGCCACTACGCCTACTCTGGTTTTAAAATCCTGAATTACGCCTCTGGCAAAAAAGGTGTGCGCTATTTGTTTGAGTGTAAAGATAGCCAGTCAAAAGCCCCAAAATATGTGCAATTTAGCGACCATATTATCGGTCCGCGCAGATCTGAACATTTCCATATTTACATGGGTAATGATTCCCAGCAGTCATTATTAAAAGAAATGGACAACTGGCCGACGTTTTATGAGTACTCATTAAGCAGCAAGCAAATTGTCCACGAGATGCTGGAACACTAATAAGCTATCGATTTTGCTCAGCGCATTCATCGGTTTACCGGGTCCTGGCTGAGGGTGAATGTGCGCCTTAATCTCAAACATCGGTCATCATAGCGCCGGAGTCATCACCGCTTCCGGCGCACTTTGCGCAATACAATTGCAGATATCGGGCAATAACGCTTCCATCTTCATCCTTAAACCTGGGATTGAAACCCTGTTTTATGATCTATGCTGAAGGCTACCAGTAAAGCAAGATGATTCACCCGCTGAATCACCGCTAGCAGTGTGCTTCTTGTCCTGCTTAACACTTAATAATGTCAATCAGTTACATCAGCATTGAATTGTTAATCAGGCGATGTAAAATTAACGTTAATATGTATTGCTGATGTGAATCATTCTTCAGATTCCTGGACTTCTTCTTCGCCATATCACCTCCTTCTCGGCGACCAGGTTTGAACCATTTTTTCAGGGAACGTTACGATGAAATTGCGAAATCTGTTGATCCTTGCTGTTGTTGCGACGGTTGTGGGCTGTAAAGCGCCCCCACCAAAAATGACGGACGACACTCTCGTCACCAGTGAGGTCAATGGTGTCACATTGACGCACCGTTATGCGGTTAGCGCGCCAAAAGAATTCACCCCAGTCAACGCAAGTTTTAGGGCGCTGTATGCAGGGTCAATTATGAGCAAACCGGACTTCGGCGGAAAAGTCGTCAGCACCCTTGATAATGGGCAAAGTTACACCGTTTTGGGGCAAGTCGAGAATAATTGGCTGGCCGTTGCGCAGCAGGATAAACAGGAAATGTTGGGTTATGTTCCTGCACGTGCGCTGGTGAAAAGTGAACTGTATGCACAAACGCTGAAAAAAGATCGCCCTCGTCCACGCAAGGCCACCAAAAAAACCACCTGCGTTGCGGTCGATGGCAGTAGCAAAGCCTGCCAGAATGCGAACAGCGGCACCTGGATCATTGATTAACTGTCGACGTTTTACGTCATACCTTGTTGTTTAAAACTGTTCGGCTAAGAAGGATTTCTATGAAACTCTGGCTTTCGAGTCTGGCGCTACTGCTGGCATCTACTTCAGTGTGGGCGGCTGGTAACTATCGTATCGTCCAGTCTCCTTCGCAAAAGCTGGATGTCTGGATTGACGATGTGCAAAACAACACGCCGCAAAGCTGGTGTGCGCAAGAACTTCCCCTGCGAATCGTCGCCAATGGCGATAAAAATCCGGCGCTGCTCAATGTTTTTATGCCACGTCTGGGAACACTCCTGGAAAGCCAATGTAGCGCGGTGCAAATAGTCAGTTGGCGGATGGAAGATCCACAGGGTCAAGCACTCGCGGTTGGCACTGCGAGCAGAAGCAGCGACTGGACGGTGATTATCGCGCCGGTTGTTTCCAGCGAACTCAACACCCAACCCGCTCGCGAAGAAAACTCACCGTTAGCGGACCGCACGCCGTGGCAGGAGTTTACGCTGCAAGACGGCTGTCATTTGCGCACTTTCTGGCAGGGTGATGCTAATTCGTCAGCGATGTTTATCCCAAATGGTAAATGTGAAAAAGGCGGCTGGTTGAATGGCCACAGTGAAATCATTCAGAGCGGCGCTAAAGGCGAAACACGCAATGTGATGACCTTTGTGCATGGCTTCCCGGTCAGCGGATTAAGCGCCGATGCCGGTTCTGACAGCCTGCTGATTACCAGTCTCAATAACGAGCGGATGGTGGTCAGTAATGAACATGCTCCGCAGAGTTGGATGATTTTGCCTTATCACTCAGAGCTGAATGGCTGGAAAGCCACTGGCATGGTTGCCGTTGAAGTACCACGCGAACTGGCAGTAGATGAAGCCGCTATCCAGAAGCGTTTAAATATTGTGCGCAAAGTTTGGTCGGAGTGGCTTGCACCGGATACCCCTATCACCTTGTTGTTGATTGATTCCCTGCGTCCGCAATTGCGTGATCCAGCGGTTGGCGCATGGCGCTCCCAGAAGTAACCCTGAATTTTCGTCGATTTCGAGCAGAGTAAGGCCATCATGACTGATAAAGATTACAACTCCGAACTACCCGACGCTCTGCCGCCTGGCTTCCGTTTCGACGAGTTTGAAATTCAGCAAGTGACTGAATCCACCAATACTAACGTGGTGTATAAAGCGTGGGACCACCAGCTTGAGCGCCCGGTCACTATCCGCGAATTTATGCCGCGTGCGCTGACGGTACGCAGCGATAATATGCAGCTGGTGTTACGCAGCAAGCAAGACAGCCAGGCGTTTAATGTCGGAATGAATCGTTTTGTGCAGTCTGCTCGCCAGCTCGCACAATTTAACCACCCCAATTTGCTGCAAGTGTTTAGCTTCTGGACACAAAACGAAACCGCCTATGCGGCGACACGCTACTCCAACGGCGTAACGCTGGCTGAATTGCATCAGCATCAGCCTGAAGTGATTAATGAAGCCTGGATTCGGCGCATCTTGCCGATGTTGTGCGGAGCGCTGGCAACATTACACGATGAGGGGTTTATCCATCGTGACCTGTCGTTAAGAAGCATTCAAATTCAGGATAACGGCGCGCCTTTGCTATTGAATGCTGGCGCTCCGCGTCCAGGAAAAACCGAAAATGGCGATGAGATTAAAACGCCACTCAATCCAGGTTTTGCGCCGCTTGAACAATATGCTGATGACCTCGAAAACCGGCTCGGGCCATGGACGGATATTTACGCACTGGGGGCGATTCTCTACACCCTGATCACCGGCACTTGTCCACCTGCCAGCGTTACCCGCACCATTCAAGACCCGTGCGTGAAGCTGGCAAAAAATCGGCCTGAAGGTTATTCCCATAGCCTGTTGCAGGCGGTGGATAACGCGCTGGCGTTAAAACCGGAAGACCGCCCGCAGTCTATTGCAGAATTTGCGGCGCTGGCGGACATGCCGTTAAGTGGTATCAACGGCGCGGCACCGTTGAAACAGCCTGGCACCATGCTGGTCAAGGTGGAAGATGCGGAAATCACCCCACTATCACCGTTCAAAAAACGCTACAAACTGCCGCTACAGATAGCCGCCAGTTTACTGGTAGGCGTGGCGATTGGCGGTTTCATTTTTAATAACAACGCCCCTTCTGTTTCTACTACCCAGACGGCCAAAACCGACAAACCGGTTGCGGAAAAAGCGGAAGCTGCCGGGACTAAAAGCGTGGTGCCTGTAGCGGATGGCGCGATAGCGCGCATTTATGTGCGCATGAATGATGGCGAACAACTGGATGTTAATGGCAAGGCCGAAAAAGTGACACAGGGCGCCAATGGTTATGGCTTCCTGCAACTGCCTGCGGGCCAATATGAGCTTACGTTGCGTGATAAAAATCTGTCGCGAAGCATGACGTTATCGGTTGAAAAAGCGGGGACATGGTTGGTCAATCCGCAAGGGTAAATGGACGTTTAGCCAGGCGGTAAATTATCTGCTTTATCAGATTATGAGACATCTCCCGTAGCACTAGCCAGAAATTCGGCTAAGGTTTTCATAGGGTTGATCGCGGTAAACTTTCGCCGCGGTAGCCTGTAAAGGAGAACGATTAATGATAAATCCTGTTTTGCGCCGTCCTCGCACGTTATTTTTTGCGATTCAAATAGCTATCGGTTGTACGTTCGTCACTTTGCCTGCCTCAGCCGCAGACAGCCTGCCACAACCGCCTGATGTCATCCTTGGCCCGCTGTTTACCGATGTCCAGACGGCAAAATTATTCCCCGATCAGAAAACATTTGCCGATGCGGTTCCCAAGAATGATCCGTTGATGATCCTTGCGGATTACCGCATGCAGCGCAATCAATCGAGTTTCGATTTACGCCATTTTGTCGACGTTAACTTTACCTTGCCAAAAGAAGGTAAAAAGTATGTCCCGCCTAAAGGCCAAACGTTACGCGAGCACATCGACGGTTTATGGCCGGTGCTGACGCGCACCACTGACAGCACCGATAAATGGGATTCGCTGCTACCGTTGCCGAAACCGTATGTGGTACCAGGCGGGCGCTTCCGCGAAGTCTATTATTGGGACAGTTACTTCACCATGCTGGGGCTGGCGGAAAGCGGCCACTGGGACAAAGTTCAGGACATGGTCGATAACTTCGCCCATGAAATCGACACCTTTGGGCATATTCCTAACGGCAACCGCAGCTACTATCTGAGCCGCTCTCAACCGCCGTTCTTTGCCTTTATGGTCGAACTGCTCGCCAGCCACAAAGGTGACGAAACCTACACCACCTATCTACCGCAGTTGAAAGCTGAGTATGCCTGGTGGATGCAGGGCAGCGATACGCTGGCAGCAGGCGCTGAAAACTTGCGGGTGGTGAAACTAAAAGATGGCTCGGTGCTAAACCGTTACTGGGACGATCGCGATACACCGCGCGCCGAATCGTATCTGGATGACGTGACCACCGCGAAGAACAACCCCAACCGCCCGGCGACGGAAATCTATCGCGATTTACGCGCAGCTGCGGCTTCGGGGTGGGATTTTAGCTCGCGCTGGATGGATAACCCGCAGCAACTGGGCTCGATTCGTACCACCTCTATCGTTCCGGTTGATTTGAACGCTCTGCTATTCCAGATGGAAAAGACCCTCGCGAAAGCAAGCCATGTGGCGAAGGACAGCGCAGCTGCCACGCAATATCAGCAACTGGCCGATGCCCGTCAAAAAGCCATCGAAAAGTATCTGTGGAACGATAAGCAAGGCTTCTATGCGGATTACGATCTCAAGAACCACGCGGCTCGTTCGCAACTGACCGCTGCCGCGCTATTCCCGCTGTATGTGCATGCCGCTTCGAAAGATCGCGCTGAAAAAATGGCGGCCATCACCCGTTCGCAATTACTGAAAACTGGCGGACTGGCGACCACCAACCTGAAAACGGGCCAGCAATGGGACGCACCAAACGGCTGGGCGCCATTGCAGTGGGTGGCCACTGAAGGCCTGCAAAATTACGGCCATAACGATCTGGCAATGGAAGTCACCTGGCGCTTTATGACCAACGTGCAGCAAACCTATAACCGCGAGCAAAAACTGGTGGAGAAATATGACGTATCCACCACGGGTACCGGCGGTGGCGGCGGTGAATATCCGCTGCAAGATGGATTTGGCTGGACTAACGGCGTCACCTTGAAAATGCTCGATTTGCTGTGTGGCAAAGAGAAACCGTGTGATTCCACACCGGACAAATTGCCTTCTGCAACACCGGGGCCGGTGAAAGAGACGATTCAGCCTGCTAGTTCTGCGAAGTAGTTTTCCCCTCACCCTAACCCTCTCCCGAAGGAGAGGGGATTGTCTGGTTTCTCTCTCAGCCTCATCCTCTCCCGAAGGAGAGGGGATTGTTTTGTTTTCGCCTTGTCCTTCCCCTTTTCCTGGGGGAGAAGGACGGGATGAGGGCGCCCGCTCCCCCGCCAAAATTGGCACTTGAAACAAAAAACAATAACGATAATAATTCGCATTCAATTTATTAGCACAAATAGCTAAATCAATACCTCCTGGGAATATAACTAAATGAAACTGGCATTTACAGTAAAGCGCTCTGCTTTACTCTGCGCGCTGGCACTCGCGGCCCCCACTTACGCATTGGCAGAAGACACCGTCGTCGTTACCGCCTCCCCCGCACAAACCTCCACCAGCCCAACCGAAGGTTACAGCGCAACGGTCAGCCGTGGAGCAACCAAAACCGATGAGCCGCTGATTACTACCGGTCAATCCATTTCGGTGATTACCCGCCAACAAATCGAAGACCAGGGCGCGCTCACCGTCAACAACGCGCTAAATTACACTCCTGGCGTATTTACCGGCTTTGCCGGTGGTGCAACGCGTTATGACACCGTGGCTTTGCGCGGTTTCCACGGCGGCGACGTCAATAACACCTTCCTCGATGGCCTGCGCCTGATGAGCGACGGCGGCAGCTACAACGTGATTCAGGTTGACCCGTGGTTCCTCGAGCGAATCGATGTGATTAAAGGGCCATCGTCGGCACTTTATGGCCAAACCATACCAGGTGGACTGGTAATGGAAACCTCAAAGCGCCCGCAATTTGTCGAGGAAGGCCACGTTCGTGCGATGTACGGTAATCACAACACCAACGGCAGCGCATTTGATTACACCAATGCGATTAACGAAGAATGGGCGTATAGGATTATTGGTTTAACCAAAAACAGCGACACTCAGTACGAGAACACGCGGGACGAACGTTATGCGATTTCCCCGTCCCTGCTGTGGCAACCCGGCGAAAATACCTCGCTGTTGCTGCGCGCCTATCTGGAAAAAGATCCATCAGGCGGATTCCACGGCTCGGTTCCGGCTGATGGCAGTATTTATTCATCCACCGGGCGCAAACTCAGCACCGGTTTCTCTGACGTCGAACCGGGCAATGACGCTTTCAAACGCCACGAGCAAATTTACAGCTACGAGTTTGCACACAGCTTTAACGATGTGTGGGCGTTCCGCTCCAACGCCAGTTATACCCACTCGAACGTCAGCCTGAAACAGGCTTACCAGATTGGTTGGGCAGACGTGGCGCATGACGAACTGATGCGTTATTACAGCGGCGAAACTTCATCGCTTGACGCTTACGCCATGGATAACCAACTGGAAGCCGATTTTGCAACTGGCGAGCTGGATCACAAAGTGGTGCTCGGCGGCGAATTCCATAAGTTCACCAACAATTTGTCCGATGACTCCGCTTACACCACCAACCTCAACCCGTGGACGGGTGAGTCTGGCGGCCCTGGCGGTTTCTATTATTACGACCCACGCGACCCCACGTATTCCACCATCAATCAGGGCCTGCTGACCAAAGCCGGTAAACGCCAGTATGAACAAACGGGTGTCTATCTGCAGGATGATATGCAGTGGAATCAATGGCACATGACGCTTTCTGGCCGTTACGATCACATCGTGACCAAGAGCCATATTGTGGCAGATGCCATTGATAGCGTCGTCACCGATAACCGTACTGACGATCACTTCAGTGGCCGCGCATCGTTGCTGTACGCATTCACCAATGGGATATCCCCATACATCAGCTACAGCCAGGCCATCACGCCGCAGGTTCTGCCGGATGCCGAAGGCAAGCTGCTGAAACCGACCACCGCTGAACAGTATGAAGCCGGGATGAAATACCAGCCGCTGGGTACGGCGGATCTCTACACCCTCGCCCTGTATGACCTGACGCAGAAAGATGTCGGGAACCGCGTGGTTCAGGGCAGTTACTATGAGCCAGCGGGTAAAGTTCATTCGCAAGGTGTTGAGCTGGAAGCACATTCTCAGTGGCATCCACGTTTCTCGACCGTTGCCGGATACACTTACAACAAAGTGCGCTTTAAAGATGCCATCGACGGTAACGATGGCAACACGCCATACGTCACACCAGATCAGATGGCCAGCCTGTGGGGAATGTTCAAAGCCGACTTCGGTATTAGCCTGGGTTCAGGTATTCGCTATATCGGCAAGCAATGGGCGGACAATGAAAACACCCTGCGCGTGCCTTCTGTAACGCTGCTTGATGCAATGGTGCGTGCTGAGATGGGGGCGTGGACGCCGTCACTGAAAGGTGCCTTCGTGCAAGTTAACGCCAATAACCTGACGGGCCGTGATTACGTTGCGGGTTGTTACGGCACCGGTTACTGCTACTGGGGCGCGGAGCGTTCTGTGATTGCTACTGTGGGATATGATTTTTAATCAGTGAAGTGGGTGTCGGATGGCGCAAGCGCCATCCGATATTTATTTGACCTTTTACTGAATGACACTCCCGGCAATCTTCACGTCAGTCTTTGCACCCTGCTGTTTTTCCAGCGCGAGTTGCGCCAGTGGCGTATCCGCTTCATAACGCCCTTTCGCATCGAGAGTTTTCTCGTATTTGTTGTATTTCCACCAGGCATAGCCGAGGAAAATAACCAGACCGCCAACGTTATAAAACACAATGGTCATAATGCTCGCCCCCGTCGGGAAGGTTGAAGCAATAAACCCGACGGTGAAAATAACAATTAAGACGCTAACAATAGCGATGCCCTGCATTCGCGAACCCATGCGGAAATCACGGTTCACTTCATCGTATTTCAGGCGCAAGTTCAGGTAAGCCAGCATGATAAACAGCGGTGGCAACATTGACGCTGCTGCCGTCATGTTAATCAGGGTGTTCATCAACTCCTGCACGTTACCCGAACCAATAGTTGGGATAAGCATCAACGGAATGACAATCAAGAACTGAATCCAGGCCGCGCGAGTCGGTACGCCATGCTGGTTCAGGCTAACCGTTTTCGCACCAAAGATACCTTTCGGGATCTCAGTAAAGAAGATTTTGACCGGTGCCGCCGTCCACATCAGCAAAGAACCAAACATGGCAGTGAACGAAACAATTCCGACAAAGCGATTCATCAGTACCACTGGCAGGCCAAAGTGTTGCGCCAGGCCGCCAAATACCTGAACCGTGCCACCGGTGTAGTGCAAATCAGCCTGGTGGACAAAGACGTTAATCAGCAGCGATGAAACGGTATACAGCACACCGATAAACAGCCCAGAAAGAATGATCACTTTGACGAACGCTTTACTGCCGCCCTTAACGTCATTGACGTACACCGCCACGGACTCTGCGCCACCAGCAGCCTGGAAAATCCACGCAATAATGCCGAGGAACGCCCAACTAAATTGCGGAGTAATGGCCTGCACGTTAATTGGGTCAGCCGGTTCAACGCCGCCAATCACCGCAGCACCTGCCAACACAATGTAGGAGAAAGTGAGTAATAACATCAGCGTAGAAGTTACTGACGTCATCGGCCCGAGCAGTTTCGCCCCGTGGTTTGAAATCCAGGTGGAGAATGCGAACAGGATAATACTGATGATAGCCGTGGTTAATGGCGTGAAAATATAGTCATAACCGAGGAACGCATACGAGGCGTAGGCAATTACCCTTGGCAATAACGAGGTGAAGAAAAACAGGTTCACAAACCAATAGGTGTAGGCGGTGATAAATGCCCAACGGCCACCAAGTGCACTTTTTACCCAGGCGTAAACCCCGGCTTCTGAATTACGGTTTAACGAGACAAATTCAGCGATGATTAAACAGAACGGAATAAAGTAAATAAGCGTAGCCACCAGGAAAACCGGTGCCGATGCAATGCCAAGTTGCACGTTATTGTTAATGACGTTATTGAAGCTAAAAACCGCCGCAAATGTCATTGCCAATAAGCCAAACTTGCCAATGGTATTTCTGTTTGTTGAAGCCATGAGAACTCCACATTGTGTAGGGTATATTTTTTATAACTGCTTTTTGTAGGTCGGATAAACGTCAGCGTCATCCGACACTAAGCGGTGCTTAACACCTTATTTATTAAGGAAATAGGTTTCCTCAACCGTCACTTTTAAAATTACCTTTCTCATGCCCTCACCATGTGAAAAACGGTGCGCCTGATGATTTTCAAAAATAACCACATTGCCAGCTTTGAGACGATAAGCCTCGCCCCGCCCGCGTAAATGCTCACGGTCAGTTTCGTCGCGATAAATCATTTCATGGGTTAAGTCGCTTTTATCCGCTATTTCAACGGTTTCTTGCCCAGCGAGGTAATAATGCACGTCGAAATAACGGCGATTCCCTTCAAATAATTCGCTATTTTCGCTGTTGCCTTCCGCCAGGCGATAGACCAGCGAATCGCCAATTGAATAAAAAACATTGGCTTTAATATTATTACGGTTATTAATCGCTTCCATGCAGCGTTGCCATTTCTTTCCGGCATGATAGATGCGTTTAAAATCTTCTAAGGTGTTTAAAATAATCATTCCACTTCCCTCGCTGGTGAAGCCTGCTGGAAATCGTATTTCGCCAATTCAACCGGGGTCATTTGTGACTGACTGAATGGCACCATGGTGAAGCCGTAGCTAAACGGTTTTAGATAAACCCGGAACGAATCCAGCACTTCTGAACCCCAGGAGTTAGAACCTAAGCCGAGAGTTTGGTCATCAAGATTCAGCGTCAGATAGTCGCTTTCCACAAGCTCATTGATGTGTTGCGCCTGCTGCAGCATGTCGGCGCTGTACGGCCAGAGACTGAAGTTAATCGGTTTACGCGGCTGAATAAAAAGACCATTCCCCTTTGCATCTTCAACAGTTAACCAACGCACCTGCTGGCGGTTACCGTTATCTTGTGGGAACGGATAGTTTTCAAACAGGCTGTCTACCGGCTGACGATAATGCCCAATCAGGTTGTTCTGGCAGCTATCGCCGTAGTTTTCACCCGGCCCACGGCCATAATATTCCACTTCGCTGAAACGCTTGCTGATGCCAAAATCGAGGCCAATTTTTGGAATAATCGCCTGATAATTTCCGTAAGGTGTGCCCGAAAGTTCAAGCGACACATGGCCCGCAGGGGTAATCCGCCACTGGTAGGTGCAACGCATGCCAAAATCGAAAACTGGCGGCGCAATCACGCTATCCACTTCAATGACCAGATCGTCACCTTGCGTGGTTTGGCGCATTGCGCGGAAATGGTGCTGCATCAGGTGGAGGTGATACGGCTGCCACAACCCTTCAAATTCCTGCTTATGGTTATCAATCGTCGGCTTGAAGAAGGTGAGATGCGGTGCGCGACCGACAATCTCTTCACCATTCACCAGCCATGAAGTCAACTCACCCGTCAGGCGGCAGAAGGTCAGGGAAAAATCTGCACCGCTGACGATTTGCTGATGCCCGCGCGTTTCGCTGTGCAGCGAACGGGAGGGTTTCACTGGCAGCGCTTCACGCGCGCCTGCCGCCTGGCGCAGGATTTGATAGTGGCCGAGCAAAGACATCGCTTCGCTGTATGGTGTTGCGTGACGTTTGTAAACTTCGACATTAATAAACACTTCGCCAGCTGGCAGCGACGGAGCATTGAGGCGCAATTGTTCTTTTTCACCGGGTTGTAAACAAGGTGCCGCCACAGTCTGTTGCGCGAGGGTTTCACCATCGAGCTGATAACTGACCTGGAGTTCGATGTCGTTTAACGCGCTGAACCAATAACGGTTTTCCACCAGCAACACATCATCTTTTTCGGTTTGCTGCACCGCAACCGGACACAAAACCTGCTTATATTCACGCAGCCCTGGCCCTGGACGCTGGTCGGGATAAATCAGCCCATCCATGCAGAAGTTATAGTTGTTTGGGAAGTCGCCGTAATCGCCACCGTACTGATAACGCTCACGTCCTTGCTCGTCGTGCACCAACAAGCCGTGGTCGCACCATTCCCAGATGTAATGCCCTTGCAGGCTTTTATGTTGATTGATGACCGCCTGATATTCCGCCAGCCCGCCCGGCCCGTTACCCATCGCATGGGCGTATTCGCACAAGATGCGCGGCTTCGGATGCGGGTACTCGCCAAAGGCATTCATCATTGAGACGCGGGAATACATAGTGCTGATGACGTCCACCACTTCGGCATCGCGATCTTCTTCGTAATGCACCAGGCGTGTCGGGTCCAGCTCCTTACAACGTGCGGTCATCGCGCGGATGTTGCAGCCGTAGCCGGATTCATTACCCAATGACCAGATGATGACCGACGGATGATTTTTCTGTGCCAGAACATGGCGTTCGATGCGTTCGACGTAAGCCTGCTCCCAGGCGGGATCATCGGTAATGCGGCTAATATCACCGACGTTAGCAAAACCGTGGCTTTCCAGGTCGGTTTCCGCCATTACAAACAGCCCGTACTGGTCGCACAAGGCATAAAAGCGCGGGTCGTTAGGGTAATGCGCGGTGCGTACCGAGTTGATGTTGTGCTGCTTCATCAGAATGATGTCGCGCTCGGCGCGTGCCATATCAATGGCGCGGCCTTTTTGATGGTCATGATCGTGGCGGTTGACGCCATGCAGTTTCAGGTAGCGACCATTCACGTAAAACAAGCCGTCGCGCACTTTGATATCGCGGAATCCGACCTGCTGCGGCACCACTTCGACGATCTCGCCACGGTTATCGCGCAGAGTTAGCAGCAGCAAATAAAGATTCGGCTGTTCTGCGTTCCACTGTTTAGGTTGTTTGACCGGTAACACCAGCTGGCAACGCAAATCGCTGTGGACAGACAGCGCATCGTGTTGCTGTTCGGCGAGACATTTTTCGCCATCAAATAGCTGTGCCAGTAGTTGATAGCCTTCGGCAGGCGTCGCTGTGATGTTACGCACATCACAGGAAAGCTGAAGTTGGGCATCACAGTAGTTTTCGTCAAATTCAGTGACGACCGTAAAATCATGCAGATGCACATTCGGCTGACCGGTCAGGTAAACGTCACGGAAAATCCCCGCCATCCACCACATATCCTGGTCTTCGATGTAGGTTGAATCCGCCCACTGCATGACGCGAACCGAGAGTAAGTTGTCACCGACTTGCACGTAAGGGCTGATGTCGAACTCTGCCGTCAGGCGGCTGCCTTTGCTGAACCCAACGTAGTGGCCGTTAACGTACACTTCAAAGTAGGTTTCTACGCCATCAAACTTGATGAGGATCTGGCGTTGTAGCCATTCGGAGGTCAGGGAAAACTGGCGCTGGTAGGCACCGGTTGGATTGTTGGTGGGAACAAAAGGCACATCAATCGGGAAAGGGAATCCTTCATCGGTATACTGCAAATGACCGTGACCTTCCATTTGCCACATGCCCGGAACGGTAATTTCGCCCCACTCTGGCATCGCCTGACGGTAAAACGCTTCAGGCACTTTTGCAGGATGGTCAAAATAGTTAAACGTCCATTTCCCGCTAAGTAACATAAAGCCGAGGCTTTCTTGCCGATCAAGCGTTTTAGCCTGCGCTTCGCTTGCGTAACGATGAAACCAGGCGCGTGGTGGCAGCCGGTTCTCAGATTGTTTGTTTATGTTTTCCCAGTTATTCACGCCAACATCCTCATTACGTGTGTATGAGGCAAACAATAGTAAATATTTACTAAAACTTAAAATCGAATTTTACTAAATGACGAGGGGATCACAATAATAGAGCCAATCCCCTAAATAATTCGAGTTGCAGAAAGGCGGCAACGCAGTGAGTCCCCAGGAGCTTACTCAAGTAAGTGACTGGGGTGAGCGAGGAAAGCCAACGTATCTGCGGCTTGAAGAATGACGGGGATTTTATGAGGTTGTAGTATCTCGCAACTGCAACGAGCTTGGGACAAACACCGAGAGCGGAATAGTACGTTCATCACGCAGGCGTTCCATTAAAAGATTTACCGCCTGGGCACCCATCGTTTCAGAATGGATACGCACGGTAGACAACGCGGGGAAAACAAAGCGTGCGGTAGGAATATCGTTAACGCTGATTAACGCCATTTGCTGCGGGACTTTAACCCCGTGTTCATGCAATGTACGCAACACACCAATGGCAATGGAGTCGGTAGCAACGAATAACGCTGGCGGGTAATCACCTGATGTAGCAAGCATTTTCAACGCGCACTGGTAGCCAGACTGGCTGCTAAAGTCGCCGTAATAAACATCTTTTGCGCTGACCACTTTCTTACTACGCCCATACTCTACGAAAGCTTCTTCACGCTGGTCGGCATAGGCTGGGTCATCGCGGCCACCAATAAAACCAATCCGCATATAGCCGCGCGAGATGAAGTAATCGATAACTTTACGGCTGATTTTGTACAAGTCCACGTTAACGCAATCAAAACGAGGATCATCAGTCACGCCATCGAGGAACACCAGAGGGAGTTCTTGTTGCTCAAGCCATGCCCTGGCAGCTGGCAGAGGTTTACCAATTATTAGTAAACCATCGACGGCGGCAACAACCGGACGTTCGCTTTTAAAGTCGTAACAAGAAACCAGAGTAATGCCTAATTTTTCGCATTGCGTTTCAATGCCATAGCGCATCGCCAGATAATAGGGATCGTTAATCTCGAGCTCTTGTCCGTGGGTATACAGTGCCGCAAACGTCAGCCGCTGACTTGCCTGCCGTTTCGCGCTGGGGACTTTGTATTCCAGTCTTTCGGCGGCTTCGAGGATTTTTTGGCGTGTCTGTGTTTTGACGCTCAAACTCGGGTCGTCATTGAGCACGCGTGAAACGGTCGCCACAGAGACCTGAGCCGCCTCAGCAATTTCCTTCAATGTAGCCATAACACCCCAATAATCACCTGATGAAAACAACAGCTTAATGTCATAACTGACCCGTGTATACCCATTCGTTTAACCTGTTTCACGGCAATCTGAAGTTGTGAGCCAGCTATCGCTTTGCTGCTTCAAGTGTATTTTTTAGTAAAATATTATCTAAGATAACTACCGTTACCCTGCCGTAACAATAATGCAAGCAAACGGCATAACCATTCGATACTTCTGATGCACTCTTTTATTGGTAAGGAAACGGCATGAAACCAGTACTTCGACTTGCCCCACTGGCGGTGTTGCTCGCGTTGTCGGGATGTCAGTCAACAGACCATGACTCGACAACCCTCAAAGCTAATCAGTTCCACAACGTTATTGACCGCAGCGGCGCGCCGCAAGCGATGCTCGATTACGATTTTGATGAGCATCAGCGCTTTAACCCGCTGTTTGATGATGGTGCGTGGCACGGGCATTTGCTGCCCGCAAGCAGCGAAGGTATGGGCGGATTCCCGGGGCCTGCGCTACTGACCGAAGAGTACATCAACTTTATGGCGAATAATTTCGACCGCCTGAGCGTGTATAAAAACGGTGAGAAAGTGGCGTTCACCATGCAGGCGTACAGCATTCCTGGGGCTTTGATTCAAACGCTCTCCGCACCTGGTGTGACGGTAAAAATGACGCTGCGTTTTGTCACTTCCCGCACCTCTTTACTGGCGACAGAAATCACCACCGACACGCCACTTGAGCTGGTGTGGGATGGGCAGTTGCTGGAAAAATACCATCTACAGGAACAGAAACCGCAGTCAAACGAGACGATTGACCAGGCATTCCCTGCATATGACCGCACACTACACGCCACCCAAGACGGACTGAACGTGAGCTTTGGTAAAGTGCGCTCCGACTCTAATCTGATGACGTCTGGCGAGTCGCAATACCAAATCCACAAAACGCTACCGATGAGCACGCAAATCAACGGGCATAGTTTTGTGGCAAAGGCGAATATTGCCCGTTCCACCACTATTTATACTACCTACTCGCACCTGCTGAATGCGGCGGAAGTGCAAAAAGAACAAACCAAAATCACCGATATTCTTCAGCATCCGCAACCGTATCTCAGCGCCTCGGAACAACGCTGGGAAGGTTATCTGAAGAAAGGATTAAACAACCCTGATGCCACAGCGGCTCAGACTCGCGTTGCAGTGAAATCGATTGAGACGCTCAATGGCAACTGGCGCGGTGTTGCCGGAGCGATGAAGTTCGACTCCGTGACGCCATCGGTGACCGGACGTTGGTTCTCCGGTAACCAGACCTGGCCGTGGGACACCTGGAAACAGGCTTACGCGATGGCGCATTTCAACCCGGATGTGGCAAAAGATAACATCCGCGCCGTATTTGCGTGGCAAATCCTGGCTGATGACCCTGTGCGCCCCTGGGATGTGGGCTTTGTGCCGGATCTGCTGGCGTATAACACCAACCCAGAGCGCGGGGGCGATGGTAGCAACTGGAACGAACGCAATACCAAGCCAAGTCTCGCCGCCTGGTCAGTGATGGAAGTGTATAAAACCACCGCCGATAAAGCCTGGCTGGAAGAGATGTATCCGCATCTGGTGGCTTATCATGACTGGTGGTTACGCAACCGCGACCATAACCACAACGGTGTGCCGGAATACGGCGCGACTCGCGACAAAGCGCATAACACCGCCAATGGCGAGATGATATTTACCGTGAAACGCGGCAACAAAGAGCAAAAAATGGTCGGTCTGGAGAATTACAACCGCGTGTTACGCAGCGGAAAGTATGACAGCATCGATATTCCGGCGCAGGTGGCGGCAGCCTGGGAATCAGGGCGTGATGGTGCAGCGGTATTTGGTTTTATTGAACCAGACCAGTTGCAGCGTTATCTGGATAAAGGCGGTAAGCGCGAAGACTGGCAGGTGCTGTTCGCGGAAAACCGCGCGCCAGATGGCACTTTGCTGGGCTATTCGTTGCTCCAGGAGTCGGTTGATCAGGCCAGCTACATGTACAGCGACAGTAGTTACCTGGCGGAAATGGCCGATATTCTGGGCAAAAAGGATGATGCGCAGAAATTCCGTGGTCACGCCAAAAAACTGGCTGATTACATTAACACCTGTATGTTCGACGACGCGACCGGCTTCTATTACGACATCCGCATTGAGGATAAACCGCTGGCAAATGGCTGCGCGGGGAAACCTATCGTCGCTCGTGGCAAAGGGCCGGAAGGCTGGTCACCGTTATTTAACGGTGCCGCCACCCAGCCACATGCTGACACCGTGGTTAAGGTGATGAAAGACCCGAAAGAGTTCAACACTTACGTGCCTTTGGGCACCGCAGCCCTCACCAATCCGGCATTCGGGCCGGATATTTACTGGCGCGGACGCGTGTGGGTGGATCAGTTCTACTTCGGGCTGAAAGGAATGGAGCGCTATGGTTATCGTGCTGATGCGGTCGAAATGGCTAATCGCTTCTTTGCGCATGCTAACGGGTTGATTACCGACGGGCCAATTCGTGAGAACTACAATCCACTAACCGGTGAACAACAAGGCGCACCTAACTTCTCATGGAGTGCCGCGCATCTTTATATGCTGTACAACGACTTCTTTACGCAAAAACAGTAAACATGAAACGGCCCCAGAAATGGGGCCGCTGAGAATAGCTTTTGTCGGGTGACGCTACGCTTACCCGACCTACAAAAGTAGTGGTAGGTGGGATAAGTGCCAGCGTCATCCACCATTTGCACAAATTATCGTCGAACCATGCGATAAATAATTAGCACAATAATCGCGCCCGCAACGGCAACCAGGAAACTCGGTAAGTTGAAGCCCGTAACACTGCCACCAATATGAAGAAATGTCGCTATCCAGCCCCCTACAACGGCACCGATGATCCCTAAAATACAGGTAAGGATAAAACCACCACCGTCTCGACCAGGCATAAGAAGTTTTGCAATAACACCCGCTATCAAACCGAAAATAATCCAGGCCAGAATACCCATGTTAAACGTCCTCTTCATTATTGTGTTGGTCGTAACAAGTCAGAATCCACGTCAACATGACCACGGCTTCTGTTTGTCGGTACGCTAAGTATAATCAAGTGTTAGAAAAATGTGACTGACGTCACCAACATATTGAATTTGTGAAGATAAAAAACCGAGATTTATCTTAAGTTTTTCACTTTTGTGCCGATATAGTTTCTTACAGCTTTCAAAACACAACATGGACCTGGCCTTGAGTAACTATAACGAGCAGTTTCTGAAACAAAGTCCTCTGGCAGTATTAGGCGTGTTACGTGATCTCCATAAAAAGCAGGTACCGATTCGTCTGAGCTGGCAATCCGGGCAATTCATCAGCAAGATTCTTGAGGTCACTGCGGCAGGTTTGATTGTGGATTTTGGTAGCCAGGCGCAGGAAAACCAGGGCGCGCAGAAAGCAGCAAACATTCAATTCACCGCCGAAACCGAAGGGGCGAAGGTTGAATTTATCTTGCCGAAAATCACGGCGATAAATTACCTGAACTTACCGGCATTCCACGCCCCTATTCCACCGGCTTTATGGTTTGTTCAACGCCGCGAGTACTTCCGAATTTCAGCCCCCTTGCAGCCGTATTATTTGTGCAACACAACGCTACCCGATGGTTCTCCCTTCCGGTTCAGGCTGTGTGATTTGTCATTAGGTGGAATGGGTGCATTGGTTGATGGCCCACTGCCGGAAGGGCTGAAAGATGGGATGCGTTTTTCTCAGGTGGAACTCGATTTAGTACAGTGGGGGAAATTCCATTTTGATATGCAGTTGATCACCTTATCTGAACGGAAAGTGATCGACAGTAAGAACCAGACTGTCAGTACCCCACGCCTGAGTTTCCGCTTTCTTAACGTTAACCCCGCCGTGCAGCGCGAATTGCAGCGTATTATTTTCTCGCTGGAACGGTCGGCCCGCGAGAAAGCAGGCCGGGTGAAATAGCAAACAGTTACATCGCGTTTAACGCTTTAGAGACCTTATACAAATACCGTGGTGCCTGCGGTGCCGGGTGGTTCTTCGCGATGTACTGGTAAAACTCGTCTGGGCTTAGGTCATTGATCTCATCAATGGCCTTTTTGCGATCTGAGGAGAACGTCCTGAGCAATGCCCCCGCACCGTTAGCATACGAGGCCAGTAACGCATATTGCATCGTTTCCGGGTCCTCAATACCGGCCAGAATGCCGTGTTCGAGAATGCTCAAATACGCAGTACCAATTGAGATGTTACGAGCCGGGTCTTTCAGCTCACTGGTTGACGGCTGCCCGCCCCACCCCAGATGGCGATAAACATCTTTGCCAGCTGTTGAGGCTTTAATCTGCATCAGACCCACAGCATTGGATTTACTGACCAGCGCAGGGTTACCGCCGGACTCCACAGCAATAATGGCTGTCACCACGCGTGGACTTACGCCCCACTCTTTTGCCGCTTGTTCGGTAATTGGCATCCATGTTAATGCGCGTTGTACCGGTTTTGTTGGATCCCACTCGGGTTGTTTGGTTGTGTGGCTCGAACAACCCGCTAATACCAGAACCAATACAATCAGCCATCTTATATTCACGCATCTATCCTTATATTACTAAGCCGTAGTTACCGCGATTCGTCGTTGTCGACGGGTGACAACCACCGTTTCAAGCGGCATGATAACCAATTCACTTTACGCAAGGAAATGCCATGTCGACGATTCGTTTAATTGCCCCCTCTGGATTCTGTGTTAATCAGGCTGCTGCTGCCCGCGGCATCGAACGTTTGAAAGCCGCAGGTCACCGGGTTGAGAACCAGTCTGTGGTGACGCGACGCTTCCAGCGTTTTGCCGGAACAGACGAACAACGACTGGCCGATATTCAGGATTTATCTGCACTGCCGTCAGAATGCGATATCGTGCTGGCGGTACGCGGCGGCTATGGTGCAACGCGTCTGCTTGAAAAGATTGACTATTCGAGCCTTGGACATGCCTTTGCTGAACGGACACCGATCATTTGCGGGCATAGCGATTTCACCGCAATTCAGTTAGCGCTCCTTTCCCAAACCGGGACGGTTACCTTCAGCGGGCCAATGCTTGCCGGTAACTTTGGCGCTGAAGAGTTGAATAGCTTCACCTGGCAGCATTTCTGGCAAGCAATTACTGAACCGAAATTTACCGTGGACTGGCAAAGCCCTACGCCAGCCTGTACCGCGAGCGGTACGTTGTGGGGAGGAAATCTGGCGATGCTGGTGTCGATGATTGGATCGCCATGGCTCAAGGTTATCGATGGCGGCATTTTAGTGGTTGAAGATATTAACGAGCACCCGTTCCGCGTGGAGCGCTTGTTGCTGCAACTTCATCACGCAGGGATTCTAGCGCGTCAAAAAGCGCTGATTCTGGGCAGTTTTAATGGTGCAACGCTAAGTGATTATGATGGCGGGTATGATTTCGACGAAATGTGCCAAATGTTGCAACAACGCTTATCGATACCGGTCCTGCGGGGTTTACCGTTCGGCCATGAACCCGAAACAGTTACCCTGCCACTGGGTGCCTGGGGTGAACTGCATCACGATGGGCAAACTGCCAGCCTGACCGTCAGTGGTCACCCCGTTATGAGGCAAAAAAAGTAACTTTCGCCCTGCAGATAGCACAATTAATCAATGCCTTCCGTGTTAACATATGTACACGTTTGGCACAGGCAAAAGGGGAAAGATAATTTTGGACGCAGGGGCGATCGTCAGTCTGTTTATTTTAGGTTCCGTATTGGTAACTTGTAGCATCTTATTAAGTTCTTTTTCCTCTCGTCTTGGTATCCCCATTCTGGTTATTTTCCTCGCTATCGGCATGTTAGCGGGGATCGACGGTATCGGTGGCATTCCGTTTGATAATTATCCTTTCGCTTATTTGGTCAGTAACCTGGCACTGGCGGTGATCCTGCTTGATGGCGGAATGCGCACCCAGGCCAGTTCGTTTCGTGTAGCCCTTGGCCCCGCGCTTTCGCTTGCCACTGTTGGCGTATTGGTAACATCGGGTTTAACCGGTATGGCGGCCGCCTGGCTGTTCAATCTTAATTTAATCGAAGGCTTACTGATTGGCGCTATCGTCGGCTCAACCGATGCGGCAGCGGTGTTTTCATTGCTTGGCGGCAAAGGGCTTAACGAACGTGTTGGCGCCACACTGGAGATTGAATCTGGCAGTAACGATCCGATGGCAGTGTTTCTGACCATCACGCTGATTGAGATGATTCAGCAGGGGCAAACTGGCTTGAGCTGGATGTTCGTGGTGCATCTTATTCAGCAGTTTGGGCTGGGAATTTTGCTCGGCCTCGGCGGCGGTTATCTATTGTTGCAGATGATCAACCGCATCACTTTGCCACAAGGTTTGTATCCGCTGCTGGCGTTGAGCGGCGGGATTATGGTGTTTGGCATCACCACGGCGCTGAACGGTAGTGGGATTCTGGCGGTCTATCTTTGTGGTTTCCTGTTAGGTAACCGCCCGATTCGCAGCCGCTTTGGTATTCTGCAAAACTTTGACGGGCTGGCGTGGTTTGCGCAAATCGGCATGTTCCTGGTGCTGGGATTGCTGGTGAACCCTACTGATTTGTTGCCGATTGCCATTCCGGCGTTGCTGCTTTCTATCTGGATGATTTTCTTTGCCCGCCCGCTGTCTGTGTTCCTCGGTCTGCTGCCATTCCGTGGCTTTAATCTGCGTGAACGTGTGTTTATCAGTTGGGTAGGATTACGCGGTGCGGTGCCGATTATCCTCGCGGTATTCCCGATGATGGCGGGCCTCGAAAATGCTCGTTTGTTCTTCAATGTGGCGTTCTTCGTGGTGCTGGTATCGCTGTTGTTACAGGGCACGTCTCTGAGTTGGGCGGCTAAAAAAGCCAAAGTTGTGGTGCCGCCAGTCGGTTGGCCGGTTTCCCGTGTCGGTCTGGATATTCATCCTGAGAATCCATGGGAACAGTTCGTGTATCAGCTAAGTGAAGATAAATGGTGCATCGGTGCCTCCCTGCGCGACCTGAAAATGCCGAAAGACACGCGAATAGCGGCACTGTTTCGTGACAATGTTCTGATGAATCCTGGCGACCGCACGCGGTTGAAAGTCGGTGATGTGCTCTGTGTTATTGGCCGTGAGCGCGATCTGCCTGCACTCGGTAAAATGTTTAGCCAGTCACCTCCTGTGGCGCTTGATCAGCGCTTCTTTGGGGACTTTATCCTCGAAGCCAGCGCCCAGTTTGCCGATGTCGCGACCATTTATGGGCTTGAGCTGGATGACAGTGTGAACACGCAGCAAACGTTGGGTGAATTTGTGGTAGGCATGCTTGGTGCAGCGCCGGTCGTCGGTGACCAGGTAGAATTCGCTGGCATGATTTGGACGGTTGCCGAGAAAGAAGATAACCAGGTGCTTAAAATCGGTGTCAGAGTCGAAAGCGAAGAAACCGAGTAACAAAGTGGGTGTCGGATATCGCTTGCGCTAATCCGACATCCACGTTTTGTAGGGCGGATAAGCGTAAGCGTCATCCGTCAGCTTTTAAGGTTGTGTCACAACAGGCACTCGCGGTGCCAGTGCACACATCAGTTCGTACCCTACTGTCCCTGCAGCATGAGCGACATCATCAATTTTAACCTCGTTACCCCACAACTCAACCGGGCTACCGATCCCAGCCTGTGGGCATGGTGTGAGGTCAACAGCCAGCATGTCCATGGATATCGCCCCGACAGTGTGCGTTAACACGCCGTCGACACGCACTGGCGTACCCGTCGGTGCATGACGCGGGTAACCATCCGCATAACCACAAGCGACGATACCAATTCGCTGCTCAGCATCAGTGCGATAACGGCTGCCGTAACCGACGGCATCGCCCGGTTTGAGATTCTGGATACCAATAATTTCACTTTGCAAACTCATGACCGGCTGCAAGCCGCTGGTGGCGACATCGCACCATTGGCCGCTCGGCGATGCGCCATACAGCACAATACCCGGACGAACCCAATCGAAATGCGCTTCAGGGTGCCACAGCGTCGCCGCAGAATTCGCGAGTGAGCGAGGGCAATCTAAACCTTCGACTGCCTGCTCTACCCGCTTCATCGGTTCAACAAGCCCTTCAGGCTGCTCCGCATCGGCAAAATGTGCCATCAGCGTTAACTGGCCGACGTTGGCAATAACCCGTAATTGCTGCCAGATAGAATGCACCCGATCAGCGCTGAACCCGAGTCGGTTCATGCCACTGTTCATTTTCAGGTAAACATCGAGTGGTGCGTTAAGTTTGGCATTCGCCAGAGCCTTCACCTGCCAGTTGCTGTGCAAACTGGTGGTGAGACGGTACTGGTCAAACAGCGGCAGTTCATCGGCGTGGAAAAAGCCTTCGAGCATCAAAATCGGCCCTTTCCAGCCGCGTTCACGCAGCAAAATAGCTTCTTCAATGTTGAGCATCGCGAAGCCATCAGTTTCATTTAATGACGACCAGATACGCTCCAGACCATGACCATAAGCATTCGCTTTGACGACCGACCAGACGCGTGAATGAGGTGCTGCCCGGCGGACAACTTTTAAATTGTTACGCAGCGCGCTGAGATCCAGCGTCGCAAGAACAGGACGGGTCATGTCCGCTCCTTGTTTAAAATTAATTATGAGCGTTATGCAGACGCTGTGAGCCTGTCGGATTGAAGCCTGGGGAGTAACGCGCTACCGCGAGATCATCAAACGGTATCGCCGGTGTTCTTCCAGAAATTAAATCACTTAACATCTGACCTGAGCCGCAGGCCATCGTCCAACCCAGCGTTCCGTGCCCCGTGTTGAGCCACAAATTCTTGAACGGTGTCCGCCCGACAATCGGCGTGCCGTCTGGCGTCATCGGACGTAAACCGGTCCAGAATGTCGCCTGTTCAACGTGCCCACCGCGCGGGTAAAGATCGCGGACGACCATTTCCAGGGTTTCACGACGTGGTTGCCGTAATTCAGTGTTGTATCCAACAATTTCTGCCATTCCGCCGACGCGAATCCGCTGGTCGAAACGCGTGATAGCAATTTTGTATGTCTCATCGAGAATAGTCGAAACCGGAGCGCCTTGCTCATCGGCAATAGGTATAGTCAGGGAATAGCCTTTGAGCGGATACACTGGAATATCAACGATATTTTTCAATAAGCCCGTGGAATACGAACCGAAAGCGACAACATAGGCATCGGCTTTCACCACCTCTTTACCGCACTGCACACCAAAAATATTCTGGCCTTCATACAGCAAACGATCGACTGGCGTATTAAAACGAAACACTACGCCCGCTTCGGCGGCCATGCGGGCCAGATTTTGCGTGAACAACTGGCAGTCGCCAGTTTCATCATTAGGAAGACGCAGGCCACCCGTCAGTTTATGGGCCACATCAGCCAGTGCAGGCTCTACTTCGGCTAAACGACTGGCTTCCAGCAATTGGTACGGCACACCGGCATCTTCGAGAACCGCAATGTCTTTGGCCGCGTTTTCAAACTGCTGCGCGGTGCGGAACAGTTGCAGCGTACCGCCCTGCCGTCCTTCATATTGAATATTGGTGCTCTGGCGCAGTTCTTTCAGGCAATCGCGGCTGTACTCTGCCAGGCGCACCATGCGGCCTTTGTTTTCCATGTAATGGCGCATGTCGCAATTGCGCAGCATTTGCAGCATCCACTTCAGCTGAAATTGCGTGCCATCAAGGCTAATGGCCAGTGGAGCGTGGCGCTGGAACATCCATTTAATAGCTTTAAGCGGCACACCAGGAGCCGCCCAGGGGGCGGCGTAACCCGGTGATATTTGCCCGGCATTGGCCGCGCTGGTTTCCATGGCAGGCCCCGCTTCCCTGTCGATAACCGTGACATCATGCCCAGCCTGACGCAAATACCAGGCACTGCTGACACCAACAACACCACTTCCCAGCACCACAACACGCATATCCATTCCACCATTTAGCTAAAAGAATAATCTTCTGATTACAAATTGATAACCCAGATGAAAATGTTATTCAACATATGGCTTTATTATAGTGACTTTCCTCACATCCTTAGCTGATACAGCAGGATGGCGATAATTAGAATCTCCTGCGATGATTCTATTTTACGCAGAATATTATTCTGCATTTCTCGTCAAATACGGGGTGTTAAGATGAGTAAATCGTGAGGAAAAAATTTTGCTTGCAGCGGCTAAGTTTCAGGAGTTGTCTATTCTTGAAGGTGAGGCTTTCCATCCAGAGAGAGCCGCCAACAATGAGGGCGCGCTGATGGCTATTGTTACTGATTCCGCCACAAAGGATTCTAAACGTCTTAGTGATGGACCTGACTGGACGTTCGAACTGCTTGATGTCTATCTCGCTGAGATTGACCGTGTCGCTAAACTCTATCGGCTGGAGACTTATCCTCATCAAATTGAAGTGATTACCTCCGAGCAAATGATGGATGCTTATTCAAGTGTCGGGATGCCGATTAACTACCCGCACTGGTCATTTGGTAAAAAATTCATTGAAACGGAGCGGCTTTATAAACATGGGCAGCAGGGTTTGGCCTATGAAATCGTCATCAACTCGAACCCGTGTATCGCTTATTTGATGGAAGAAAACACCATCACAATGCAGGCACTGGTTATCGCGCATGCCTGTTATGGGCACAACTCTTTCTTCAAGAACAACTACTTGTTCCGTAGCTGGACGGATGCCAGCTCGATTATTGATTATCTGATTTTCGCCCGTAAATACATCACCGAGTGTGAAGAGCGTTATGGCGTAGATGAAGTAGAGCGTTTGCTCGACTCCTGCCATGCCCTGATGAACTACGGCGTGGACCGCTATAAACGTCCGCAGAAGATTTCATTGCAGGAAGAAACCGCCCGGCAGAAAAGCCGTGAAGAGTATCTGCAAAGCCAGGTCAACACGCTCTGGCGCACCCTGCCACGCCGTGAAGAGGAAAAGACAGTTGCTGAAGCACGTCGTTACCCTTCTGAGCCGCAAGAAAACCTGCTCTATTTTATGGAGAAGAATGCACCGCTGCTGGAGTCATGGCAGCGTGAAATTTTGCGTATCGTGCGTAAGGTCAGTCAGTATTTTTATCCGCAGAAACAAACACAAGTGATGAATGAAGGCTGGGCGACGTTCTGGCACTACACCATCCTTAATCATCTGTACGATGAAGGTAAAGTGACCGACCGCTTTATGCTGGAGTTTTTGCACAGCCACACTAATGTGGTGTTCCAGCCGCCGTACAACAGCCCGTGGTACAGCGGGATTAACCCGTATGCCCTCGGTTTTGCAATGTTCCAGGATATCAAACGAATTTGCCAGTCGCCGACCGAAGAAGATCGCTACTGGTTCCCGGATATTGCGGGTAAAGATTGGCTGGAAACACTGCATTTCGCGATGCGTGATTTCAAGGACGAAAGTTTTATCAGCCAGTTCCTGTCACCAAAACTGATGCGCGATTTCCGTTTGTTTACCGTGCTTGATGATGACCGCAATAATTACCTGGAAATTGCCGCTATTCATAATGAAGAAGGCTACCGGAAGATCCGTGCTGAACTGTCCGCTCAGTACAATCTCAGCAACCTTGAGCCAAATATTCAGGTGTGGAACGTTGATTTACGCGGCGACCGTTCGCTCACGCTGCGTTATATCCCGCATAACCGAGCGCCACTGGATAAAGGGCGTCGTGAAGTCCTCAAACATGTGCATCGTCTGTGGGGCTTTGATGTGACGCTCGAGCAGCAAAATGAAGATGGTAGCGTTGAGTTGCTTGAACGTTGCCCTCCACGGCTCAATAGCCTGTAACCGTCACTGCACCGGCATAAAAAAACGCTTCCTTCGGGAAGCGTTTTTCGTATTAAGTGGGTTGATATGAAAATGCCAGATTAACGGCTGTGCATCGCCAAATCGCCCGGTAAATTTTTCTGCATCCGATGCCAGATTTCACCACTTTCACGGCCATAGGTACGAACGGTATCAAATACCTGGTCGTGCAGGCCTTGTTGGCAAATTTCTGCCAGACGGTGGTAGAAGCCTAATGCCAGGCTGCGCGCTTCAGGGCTTGAGAAATAGTGACGACCGATACGGGTATATAATCCTTTCATTCCATTGAGGATTAGCCCGTAAATCGGGTTGCCAGAAGCGAACGCCAGGCCACGGAAAATGCTGTAATCCAGCTTTGCAAACGCATCAGCGTGGTCTTCAACACTATTCGCCGTCGCCAGGACTTCTTGTGCTTTATCCGGATGCTGACGAACAGCGGTGCGGATAAAGATCGTCGCAATGTTGGTACGAACGGATAACAGATTATCAATCAGCTGTGGCACGCTGTCGTGATCGAGACGTGCCAGCGTTTCCAGAATGTTTAAACCTGAGGTTTCCCAGAAGTTATTCACTTTGGTCGGCTTGCCATGCTGAATGGTTAACCAGCCATCACGCGCCAGACGCTGAAGCACCTCGCGCAATGTGGTACGAGTGACGCCAATTAGCTCGGATAACTCACGTTCAGCGGGAAGAATTGTCCCCGGAGCGAAGCGGTTATTCCAGATACTCTCAATGATGTATTCTTCCGCGAAACCCGCTGGGCTCTGCGCCTTAATGACCATAGTATGCTTTCCATTACACAGGTTTTGCTAAAGAGACTCATCATACCAGATGCCTTGCGGCGCAGGTAGCAGCGACAGCCGCCAAATGTGGAATCGTGGTTTAATTTTGCACGTAATCACACATCCAAATAATATTCCAATACCTTGATTGAAATCTTGTGCGCGGTTAACCTGAAACACCTCGATTAAAACGCAATTTTATAATGTATCCGAAATGTTTCATTTTTAACGCAGGCTGATAACCATCCGCTCTGTATCTGAGACATGACGGGTCACAGGAGCATGATAATTCAACGATGGAAATGTCTACCGGGCGTGCGCTGTTTCGCAACTTCTTAGGCCAGTCTCCGAATTGGTACAAGCTGACTTTATTGACTTTTTTAGTCATTAACCCTTTAGTTTTTTGGTTTGTTAGCCCATTTCTGGCAGGCTGGTTACTTGTAGCAGAGTTTATCTTTACCCTCGCGATGGCGCTGAAATGTTATCCGTTAATGCCAGGCGGTATGTTGGCGTTTGAAGCGGTGTTCATCGGCATGACCAGTGCAGACCATGTGCGCACAGAAATCGCCGCGAATATCGAAGTCTTGCTGTTGCTTATCTTTATGGTGGCGGGCATCTACTTCATGAAGCAACTCCTGCTTTTGGTCTTTACCAAGTTGCTGTTGGGTATCCGCTCGAAGATTTTACTCTCGCTGGCATTTTGTCTCGCTGCGGCTTTTTTGTCAGCATTTCTCGATGCCCTTACTGTGGTCGCGGTGGTCATCAGCGTAGCAGTGGGTTTTTACGACATTTATCACCGTGTGGCATCCGCTGGCGACATTGACGGGGATCTTCAGGATGACTCGCGCCTTGATTCCGAGAATCGCAATACGCTTGAAGAGTTCCGCGCTTTCTTACGCAGCCTGATGATGCACGCAGGTGTCGGCACGGCACTGGGTGGCGTGATGACGATGGTGGGCGAACCGCAAAACCTGATCATTGCGAAAAATGCCGGTTGGCATTTTGGTGATTTCTTCCTGCGTATGGCACCCGTTACCCTACCGGTTCTCGTCTGCGGACTGCTCACCTGTGTTCTGCTTGAGTCCACCAAAATCCTCGGTTACGGCGAAAAACTGCCGGAAAAAGTCCGTGGGATTTTGCAAGACTACGATACCAGGAGCGCGCAGAAGCGCACGCGCCAGGACCGTATGAAGCTCATCGTTCAGGCATTGATTGGTGTTTGGCTGGTTATTGCGCTGGCACTGCATCTGGCTGAAGTCGGGTTAATTGGTTTATCGGTGATTATCTTCGCCACTGCACTTTGTGGTGTGACTGATGAACACCAGATAGGTAAAGCCTTCACCGAAGCGCTGCCCTTCACTGCCCTGTTAACGGTGTTTTTTGCGGTGGTCGCAGTGATTATCGACCAGCATTTGTTTACGCCGGTGATTCAATTTGTATTGCAAGCCGAACCGCAATCGCAACTGGCGCTGTTCTATTTGTTCAACGGTATTTTGTCATCGATTTCCGATAACGTGTTTGTTGGCACCGTGTACATCAACGAAGCGAAAGCTGCGCTAACCAGCGGCATTATCGATCTTAAACAGTTTGAGTTGCTCGCGGTGGCCATTAACACTGGGACTAACTTACCATCAGTTGCGACACCGAACGGCCAGGCAGCATTTTTATTCCTGCTCACTTCGGCGCTGGCACCACTGATTCGCCTATCTTATGGTCGCATGGTGCTAATGGCTCTGCCATATACGCTGGTGCTAACTGTGGTCGGCCTGTTATGCGTAGAATTTACTCTACTGCCAGCCACGGAATGGATGATGCAAACTGGTTTGATTTCCTCCCCCGCTATAGACGCCATACCGCACTAAGCTAAATTTACGGGCAGCCTGCTGCCCGTTTACCTTTTTGTCTGATAAACATTCAATTAGCATGTTATTTTGATGTGCGTACTGGTGCTGAAACCGAATTCGTTTACACTGCCGACTAAAAGCATGTTGCAGGGATACTGATTATGTTGCGATATTTGAACCAATGCTCCCGTGGGCGCGGTGCCTGGCTTCTTTTGGCATTCACGGCTTTCGCCCTGGAGATGGTGGCATTGTGGTTCCAGCACGTCATGTTGCTGAAACCTTGTGTAATGTGTATTTATGAGCGCTGTGCACTGTTTGGTGTAATGGGTGCGGGAATTGTTGGTGCGATTGCGCCGAAATCACCGTTGCGTTATGCCGGAATTGCACTGTGGATTTATAGTGCCGGGAAAGGTCTGCAGTTAGCATGGGAACATACCATGCTGCAACTTCACCCTTCTCCGTTTGTAACCTGTGACTTTGCCGCTCGTTTCCCAGGCTGGTTGCCACTCGATAAATGGTTACCACAGGTTTTTGTGGCGACAGGGGACTGTTCCGTGCGTCAATGGGAATTCCTGTCGCTGGATATGGTGCAGTGGCTGGTAGGAGTTTTTGCTGTGTTCCTGGTGATTGCTGTGCTGGTGTTGATTGCTCAGCCATTCAAACCAAAACGTCGTGACCTATTCGGTCGTTAAGTCCAGCTCTCCAGAAAACAAAAACCCGCCGAGGCGGGTTTTTTATTATTAGTGGTCGCGACGATAAAGCTCCCACTGGTCCATACGTTCACCGCTCGGCAATAAGCAATCACCACGCTCACCCAAATCGGTTTTCACCGTCCTTAATTCACCGCCTTTGTCTTTGCAGTAAACTGACGCCGGGTTCGGCATGCCGATAACCTGAGGCGGTTTGGGTGCAGTGGGTTCTGGAGATGAACAGCCACTGAGTATGATTGCCCCAAGCACTAGTGTTATTTTTTTCATTATTCCTCCGTTATGGAGGCCGAATGGTAACAGTGCAGGACTGGGGAAAGCAAAATCAGCGGCAGACGTTTTTAGCGAGCAGACACGCTATGTTGATGAATCGCACTCATCGCTTGATGAAGGAGGTGCATCCCTGATTTACAGAAGATACAAACAGCGCCGTGGGGATTTGTTTCTCGGACATCGTAGGGGGAAGTGCGATACTGTGAACCGCCACATGACGGACACTTAAATGTTAAATATTGGATAAAAACCTACTTTTACTTGTTATTGAAAGGATACTGTATCAGGGAAAAACAGGTTTGTACGATTTATTTTTGCAAATCGGACAAACCTTAGCAATTGCTTCTACAACGCCCCATTCTCTCAGGAATGGCTAATCAACAGAGAGCTTATATGAAGCCTACGATACGATTCTTGCCGTTGTTTTTAGCCTCATAAAGCAACTTATCAGCCTGCTCCAGCATGTTATCCAGACCGTACGCAGAATCAGCTTCTACCATTCCACAGCTAAACGTCACTTTAAGTGATTCTTCGCGCCAGATTCGTTGAGCAACTTCATTTCGCCACTCATCCATCAGTTCGTAAGACTGCTTAAAAGTGATACCAGGGAAAATCACCACCATTTCTTCGCCGCCAAAGCGGTAAATTGAATAATCGTCCCCCAATATTCTTGCCCCAATACGACAGACATTTTTAAGCACCGTGTCACCGACGGGATGACCAAACGTGTCATTGATTTGTTTGAAGTTATCCAGGTCGATGATGGCCAGGTGGAAACTGATATTCTTGTTATGTAAATCAGCGGCATCTTGCTCAAATTTACGACGCGTACCTGCTTGAGTCAAAGTATCGGTTACAGAAAGAGTTTCAACTTCTTTAAGATGCTTATGTTTTTGCACCATACCTTCATAAAGACTTTCAAAGTTATCAACCTGACTATTAACCTCCAGTCCATTACTACTCATGTATAACAGGCTAATCAAGCGTTTGAAATAGATTCTAAACAGCGCAATAACCACAAAGTAAAAAATAGAAGATATTAAAATAACTAAAGCCAATAACTTGTATTCAGATTCAAAGGTATTGGTATAGGTTGATATGTTTACAGATGTATAAGCTATCCAACCAGGATTATTATAGGCACGATAATAAACAACCTTCCCTGTTTCTTCATCGACAAAAGATCCATATCTTTCGGTGGTTTTATCTAACCATGACTTTGGTACGCTTCTTTTAAACACAATATCTGTATTTGAATACATGACAACAACGCCGCTGCGCGATGCGACCTCAAATCTGCCATCATAAGGTATGGAGACATCCTGAAGCATTCTGCTCATGTTCTTCATATCAAGATCGAACGCTACGTTTCCGACCTGTTCCGAATGTGAGTCGAATATATTCATACTGACGGAGACAGAAAGTTTGGACTGATCTTTTGCCCTGTCGAGTTTCAATGTTTCATAGGGGTCTGAAAAAATTATTTCATCTTTTATTCCTGCGTGGGGGTACCATGGCCTCGCACTTGGAACAAATGGACTTAGTCTAATTTCTGGGTAAATTTTGTAATTTTCAAAAACATCAGAAACCAACGCAGAACTAAAAAACATGGTCGAGTCAACAATTGAGGGAATGACCATATTCAGATCGATGTATTCTGAAGACAAATACTTTTCAATTGCATTCCCTTTCATATTATCTGACAGCGAAAGCAATAATAGTTTCATCTCGTCCACCGGACGTTCCACGCAGGATTTTGCAGAGTTATCGGTAAACCTTCTCATCGTATCTCTAAAATCGTTTTCTTTTTCGTACTTAATGTAGAAAAGTGCACAAGTGCAGAGGAAGATAAAAGGAATCAACATGACAGACATGTGGATCATTATGGCTTTGTTTGTCGATATTTTCTGCATTTCTTAAATCGCCATGAACACTAATAAAATCACATTCTCAATTGAGAAATAGTGCTACTTTGTTAAAACGGGCGGCAATTATATACAAATTATCGAAATATACATTATTTATTACAGTGAAATTTACTTTACAATAATTTATCAAATAAAATACAAACGTGATGTGTGACGTTAATAATGAGAATTATTATAAAAGTTAATATGACGAGAATTTAAAGAATTGGATATTGTGAAAATACGGTCTACAGGTCATTTGGCGCTATGACACATTGCCATAGCGCTATTCAACCGTACGGGTCAATCAGCCCACTCAGGTTTGTTTAAAATGTGGTCCTGCCAGTCGCGCACTTCGGATTCTTTCACTGCGATATGACGCACAGAAATGCGTTCGCCGTGCATTGCCGCTTTTGAGCCAGTCAACAACGGGTGCCATGCCGGCAAGTCTTTGCCTTCAGCTAACAGACGATAAGCGCAAGTATGCGGAAGCCATTCGAAGGTAGGTAAATTGTCACGCGTTAGCTTGATGCAATCTGGCTCGTAGTCAAAGCGACGGGCATAGTTTTTACACTGGCAAGTTTTGATGTTTAACTGCTTGCAGGCAACGTTGGTGAAATAGATTTCATCCGTGTCTTCATCCATCAATTTATGCAAACAGCACTGGCCGCAGCCATCGCAGAGAGATTCCCACTCCGCATCACTCATTTCGTCAAGAGTTTTGCACTGCCAGAACGGCGCTGTTGTCATGATGGTGTCCTGTAATAAAAACAAGCGCACCTTATAAACAGTCTGAGCCGCAGATGCAAGTTTTGCCGCCCACAGGCGGCAAATTGATTATAGAACACGCGTAGTCAAACTACGGTTAGCAAAGCTCACTTCTAGTTCATCACCGCTGTTGAGCGGCCCAACACCTTCCGGGGTCCCGGTGAGAATGACATCTCCGGCACGCAGGGTGAAGAACCGACTCATATAGGCAATGAGTGGCACGATTTTATGGATCATATCGGAGGTACTGCCCTGCTGGCGGATTTCACCGTTGATCTTTAACGCAAGCTCTGAGTTTTGCGGATCGCCGCTAAATTCACTGGCGAGAACAAAACCTGAAATCGGGCAAGAGTTATCAAACCCTTTGGACTTTTCCCACGGCTGGCCCGCTTTTTTAAGTTTGCCTTGTAAATCACGCAACGTAAGATCAAGCGCTACGCCATATCCTGCAATGGCTTTGGTCACATGCTCTTCCGTCGCCTTTCTCAACGTTGAGCCGATCAGAATTGCCAGCTCCACTTCATGGTGAACGGAACCCAAATCCTGCGGTAGAACCAACGGCTGACGAATATCGCACAGCGCACTCTCGGGCTTAATGAACAACACCGGCTCATCGGGCGTCGCACTGCCCATCTCTTTGATATGTTTCGCGTAGTTACTGCCTACACATACTACTTTGCTGACCGGAAAATCCAGCAGCGCCCCCTGCCAGTTATGATGCTGATACATGCTTTCCTCTGCCTCGTTGCGTATATTGGGTATATAAGAGCTGATGAGTCTGGGTTACTGCACAATCGCATCCGCCATTGTGCCGATACTTAGCGCAAAGTAGTAAGAACGGTTCCAGTGCATAATTGTGCGGAAGTTGTTGTAGACCAGGAATGAGCGCCCCTGATTATCATCCGGTGTCACAATCCAGGCTTTTTTCTTCGACAGATGCAGTGGTGTGCCGTCTTTCTGTATGACACCTAATTTTCGCCACTGAGTGACGGTTTTGCCCTGGTTAGATTTAGTACCTGCAAGGGCACTATTGAAACCTTTGGGTAAAGTTATTTCTTTACCCCATGAGCCACCTGCTTGCCAACCTTCTTTTTTCAGGTAATTAGCCGTGGAAGCAAAAACATCGCTAGTGTTCTGCCAGATATCAATTTTCCCGTCACCATCGCCATCAGCACCGTAGTGCAGATAGGAAGTCGGCATAAACTGGTTTTGCCCCATCGCGCCTGCCCACGAGCCTTTCAACTCTTGTACCGGGATATGCCCCTGGTCGAGGATTTTCAGCGATGCCATCAACTCTTTGGTAAAAAAGGCTTCACGCCGCCCTTCAAAAGCGAGCGTTGCCAGTGCAGAAATGATGTCCTCTTTCCCTTGTATTTCACCAAACAAGCTTTCCATGGCCCATAGAGCCACAATGTACTGGCTTTGTACGCCAGTCCGCTCACTGACCTGGTTTAATTCACTTTGATGCTGGCGATACTGCACACGCGCTTTTTCAATCTTTTTCGGCGTGATCACTCGTGCCAGATATTCATCAAGCATGATTTTCTTTTCAAGCTGGTTCTGGTCAGATTTTATGACCCGATCAACAAAATGGACGTTGGCAAAAGCGCTGTTGATGGTGCGTTCACTGATACCCTGTGCTCGGGCCTGGGTCTTAAGGGTTTCAACAAAAGCGGGGAATTCGGCGGGATTACGCCCTTGTTCTGCAAGCGTGGTCGGCGCGGGCTTAGCCTCAGGCTGCGGCGCAATCGGTGTGTTTACAACAGATTGCGTCTGCGCATCGGCGGATGAAACGCTAAAACCACCCAGGATAAAGGCGATGACCGTTAAACAAATTGCTGGAGTATTCATTATTTTCCCCGCGGTTATTTGTTCTAAATATCATCTACCTTTATACCCGTCATACTTCAAGCTGCAGGGGCGTTGGCTGCACTCACAAACCCCAGTCACTTACTCAAGTAAGCTCCAGGGGATTTGCTCCCTTGCCGCCTACCTGCAACTCGTAGTATTTAGAGTATATGTATAGGAAAGAATTGGGCACTAGTCTGAAACTTATTTTTTCGGACTACTTTCGAGGTGCATTTTTAACAAACTTTCTGGGGGCGGTGGCAATTGTAAATAATAGCCCTGATCTTTGAGTGCTTGCTTTACTTTATCAAAATCAGCGTTGGCCAGTTTTTTACTGCCATCAAGCGGCAATATCATCGCCAATTGGGGTGTACCAAAACCTTTCATCAATTCTTCAGGAACCCGAGAGAAATCGTCTTTTTTTTCGACATATAGATATGTCTGGTCACGCTTGCTACTTCTGTAGATCACACAAAACATTTTTTTTACTCTATTTTCGCCAGATGGTGGCTTGCCTGAATATACCTGTGACTATAACATGCCAGATGTACTTCGGAATATCGTCCCACAGCAGTGGGGATTAAAACTGAATTGAGTAAGGCCAGGATGTCAAACACGCCAATCGAGTTAAAAGGCAGCAGTTTTACCTTATCAGTGCTTCATTTACATGACGCACAACCCGAGGTGATTCTCCAGGCCCTCCAGGAAAAAGTATCTCAGGCTCCAGCCTTTCTGAAAAATGCCCCGGTGGTGGTGAATGTTGCCAGTCTCGATGGTTCAGTTAACTGGAAAAAAGTCCAGCAAGCAGTGGTTTCTTCCGGTTTGCGTGTCGTCGGTATTAGTGGCTGTAAAGACGAAGCGCTGAAAAAAGAAATTGAGCGTGCGGGCTTGCCACTTCTGACGGAAGGGAAAGAAAAAAATTCACGTGCTAAGGCCGCGCCCGTTGAGATTGCCGCCCCTGTCGAACCCGTTGTTAACTCGATCACAAAAACACGTTTGATTGATACCCCTGTTCGTTCCGGTCAGCGCATTTATGCACCAAACTGTGATTTGATTATCACCAATCACGTCAGTGCCGGTGCAGAACTTATAGCTGATGGTAATATTCATGTTTACGGCATGATGCGTGGCCGTGCCCTGGCGGGTGCCAGCGGCGATCGTGATGCACAAATATTCTGTACAAATCTTGCTGCTGAGCTGGTCTCAATAGCGGGTGAATACTGGCTGAGTGAACAAATACCAGCTGATTATTATGGGAAAGCAGCACGCCTGAGTCTGGCGAGTGGTGCTCTCTCCGTTCAACCTTTGAATTAAGCCCTTTTAACAAGGAATTCCTTTATGGCACGCATTATTGTTGTTACATCGGGTAAAGGGGGCGTCGGTAAGACCACGTCCAGCGCGGCCATCGCTACAGGTTTGGCCCAGAAGGGAAGAAAAACCGTCGTAATCGATTTTGATATTGGCCTGCGTAACCTGGATTTGATTATGGGCTGCGAGCGTCGGGTGGTATACGATTTCGTCAACGTTATTCAGGGCGATGCCACATTAAATCAGGCGTTAATCAGAGATAAACGCACCGAGCAGCTTTATATTCTGCCGGCATCACAGACCCGTGACAAAGACGCACTCACGCGTGAAGGCGTGGCGAAAGTGCTTGAAGACCTGAAAAATATGGACTTCGAATTTATTGTTTGTGATTCCCCTGCAGGTATCGAAACTGGCGCATTAATGGCGCTCTATTTTGCTGATGAAGCGGTTATTACTACTAACCCTGAAGTTTCATCAGTACGAGATTCTGACCGAATTCTTGGTATTCTTTCTTCTAAATCTCGCCGTGCAGAAAACGGTGAAGCGCCGATTAAAGAACACCTGCTTCTTACTCGCTACAACCCAGGCCGTGTTAATCGCGGCGACATGCTAAGCATGGAAGATGTGCTGGAAATCCTGCGCATTCCACTGGTCGGGGTTATCCCGGAAGATCAATCTGTTCTGCGCGCGTCAAACCAGGGTGAGCCGGTCATTCTTGACCAGGAGGCTGATGCTGGTAAAGCTTACGCAGATACTGTTGAGCGCCTGCTTGGCGAAGATCGCCCTTTCCGCTTCATTGAAGAAGAGAAGAAAGGCTTCCTCAAACGCCTGTTCGGAGGATAAGTTATGGCATTACTAGACTTTTTTCTCTCACGGAAAAAGAACACCGCCAACATTGCAAAAGAACGTCTGCAAATTATCGTTGCAGAACGGCGCCGTGGTGATAGTGAACCGCATTATTTACCGCAGCTAAAACGCGATATTCTGGAAGTGATTTGCAAATACGTCAAAATCGATCCAGAGATGTTAACCGTCGTTCTTGATCAAAAAGATGACGATATTTCTGTTCTGGAGCTTAATGTCACGTTGCCAGAAGCACAGGAAGCAACAACAAAATCTGCGTGATGCAACTGCCCAAAATAAGCCCTCAGAATTAATCCTGGGGGGCTTATTTATTTTTACGCGCAGACAACTTTTTAATACAGACTATTCTTAAATAGTTAATGGTTTTATTCCATTATTACTCAACACATCCCTGTAATTATTCCCAGTAGCTATCAACAAATATTAAAAATCAGCCAACAGCGTTTTTAATGCTTCACCCATCACTCGCCCACGCCAACCACTAATTAATTCCGGTTGTGTTGATGGTGATTTTAATTTCCAGTGCCAGTTCAACAGTTGGTTAATTTGTCGACGTGAAGCCAGCAATTCAACGCTTAAACCACAATCCTCGCTCACTTGCTGTACCAACGCTTTAATCGCTTTAAATACGCGGCGATAGCCCGGCATATCAACCAGATTGCTTAACGGTTCTGGCAATTCATCATCAGATAGTGCCTGAGCTTCAACGACCATCTCTAACAGTGCTTTGCCGTGGAAACGGATTTCACTCCCGCTCAGGCCAAGATGTTCCAGTTCCCCCAACGAACCAGGCATGTAACGCGCGACCTGCCACAGATGTTCTTCACGCACCACAAAATTGACAGCCATGTCGCGCTCACGCGCTTTGCGCAGTCGCCACGAGGCCAGTTTCTTCAGACAAGCCAATTGGCGTGTTCTCAACTGCCATGCGTTACCGATTTCGCGCCAGGCTTCTTCCGGGTCCAGTACATCCTGACGACGCGCTGCCATCAAGTTACACTCATCGAGTGCCGCTTCCATCCAGCCTGCAGCTTGTGTCTCTTCCATCAATTTATGCGCAATGGGCAGCAAATAAAGGACATCTGCGGCGGCATAGTCACACTGACGCTCGGTCAGCGGGCGAGCAAGCCAGTCGGTACGTGATTCACTTTTATCCAGGGCGATCCCCGTGAAGGACTCAACGATGGTGGCAAAACCACACGAGAGTGGGCGTCCACTAAACGCTGCCAGGATCTGCGTATCAATAAACGGATCGGGCAGCATGCTATACGCATTGAGGAATACTTCCAGGTCTTCGCTACCCGCGTGCAGGAATTTAATCACTGCTTTATTTTGCAGTAGCGCTTTAAACGGTGACCAGTCAGTGATGGTTAACGGGTCGATAAGCGAAGCTGTTTCACCGTCGAATAGCTGGATCAAACCCAGTTGCGGGTAGTAAGTACGGGTACGAACAAATTCGGTATCCAGCGCTATCGCTGGAAAGTGACGAGCGGCCTCACACACTGTGGCAAGGGCTTCATCGGTAACAATCATTTGGTAAGTCAAATTCAGTTCTCTTAGGTTTGCGCCCATAAAAAACGCCGGTTTACCGGCGTTAGGGCGACGGACTCGGAGCTCAGGCGTTATTGTTGCCTTTACTGACCGATTCGTCACGTAGTTCTCGTCGTAATATTTTGCCAACGTTTGATTTTGGTAGTTCTTCACGGAACTCAACAAGCTTAGGTACTTTATAACCTGTGAGGTGGCGGCGACAAAAAACAACCAATGCCTCTTCAGTTAAAGCTGGATCTTTTTTCACTACGAAGATTTTTACCGCTTCACCGGACGCGCCATTTGGAACGCCAACCGCCGCGACTTCAAGTACGCCGCTATGTTGCATAACCACGTCTTCAATTTCGTTTGGATACACATTAAAGCCGGAGACCAGAATCATATCTTTCTTGCGATCGACGATACGCATAAAGCCCTCCTCGTCCATCACAGCAATATCACCGGTACGTAGCCAACCGTCATGCATAATCTCATCTGTTGCATCCGGGCGCTGCCAGTAACCCAACATCACCTGCGGGCCTTTCACACACAGCTCGCCGGGCTCGCCCGGAGGCACTTCTTCTCCTTCGTCATCAATCAGTTTCACTTCGGTGGAAGGCACCGGTAAACCGATACTGCCACTGTGGTAATCCATGTCATGCGGATTAGCACTGACCAGCGGTGCACATTCCGTCAAACCATAACCTTCAAGCAGGAAGCGGCCGGTCAGTTTCTCCCAGCGTTCAGCCACCGCGTGTTGTACTGGCATCCCGCCGCCAGCCGAAAGATGCAGGCTAGAAAAGTCGAGTTGCTGGAATTCTTTATTATTGAGCAGCGCATTGAACAATGTGTTAACACCGGTCATGGCGGTAAACGGATATTTCGCCAACTCTTTCACCAGCCCCGGAATATCACGCGGGTTAGTGATAAGCAGGTTCTGCCCACCAAGCTCAATAAACAGCAGGCAGTTCATGGTGAGTGCAAAGATGTGATAAAGCGGCAGGGCCGTCACCACCAGCTCTTTGCGTTCGAATAACAATGGGCTGTAAGCCGCTCTGACTTGTTCCAGATTCGCCAACATATTGCGGTGCGTCAGCATCGCCCCTTTGGCAACGCCCGTTGTGCCACCGGTATATTGCAAGAACGCGAGGTCGGCATTCAGAATTTCAGGTTTAATATACTGGAGACGATAGCCGTGTTGCAGGGCACTGCGGAAAGAAATGGCATCGGGAAGATGATACTTCGGCACCAGGCGTTTGATGTACTTAACCACAAAGTTGACTAACGTCCCTTTTGCCGCAGAAAGCTGGTCACCCATGCGGGTCAAAATAACGTGTTTTACCTGAGTTTTATCGACAACTTTTTCTAGCGTATGCGCAAAGTTCGAAACAATCACAATGGCGCTGGCACCGCTGTCATTAAGCTGATGTTCAAGCTCACGTGGGGTGTACAACGGGTTGACGTTCACCACCACCATGCCCGCACGCAAAATACCGAACAACGCGACGGGATACTGCAACAGGTTTGGCATCATTAACGCAACGCGGTCGCCCTTTTGCAGGCCAAGACCTTGTTGTAAATACGCAGCAAAAGCACGGCTTCGCTCTTCCAGCTTACGGAACGTCATCACTTCGCCCATATTCACGAACGCAGGCTGATCCGCATAGCGTGCCGTTGCTTGCTCAAACATATCAACCAGGGACTGATAACGGTCAGGATTTATCTCAGCCGCAACATCGGCTGGGTAGCGGTTAAGCCAAACCTTCTTCAAGGATCCACCTCTGAATTTATTATTCGTCGTCATCACAACCCCAATATATAAACACGCTGTTAACATAATATTAACTCAGCGTACCAGTTTATTAATTAGACTGATTTAAGGTTGCGAAGCACATCACTAATTATTTTTTAGCGATTGTAGAAAAAAATAGACAGCGGACATGCCGCTGCCTATTTAACTTTTTAAAACAGTGAGTTACTCAGTTACGATAGTCTGAACCTGTGCCGGGCCTGGATTATACCATCCGCCGCCCCACATCCCGCCGTAGCCGTAACGCCCACGATAAGGGTACGGCCCGCCCCAGAACCACGGGTCGATTGGCTGTGGCGGCATGATCACTTGTTGTGTAACACGCCAGCGTTTATAGCCATTGACCTGCATCACCATAAACTTGTAAGCGGTTTCGCCCACTTTGCCTTCCACTACACCTGTGATGGGACCCACAACGGTGACCAACTGGCCACGGAAATCGACCGGGTCGAGGAAGCCATTCACGTCAGCGTAAATACGCCCTCTTGAAGGCTCACCCAATTGCGGGCGTGCACCGTCATCGAGGCTGACGGTGGCAATTTCCAGACGTGTTCTGCCTTGTTTGTTATCGATGTTCACCACTCGCCCACCGAAACGCGCTTCTTGCCCAACGTAGAGTTGCGGTGCATTCATCACTCGCGCTAAATCTTGTTGCGGCGTGGCACTGGTGCCCTTAATCGCATCAGGGATGGTGACACAACCACTCAGCATAACTACGGCAGCAACTGCCAGTAATCGGCTAACAATTCTGAGATTCAAACCAGCCATAACCTTTCTCCTTGACGCAGTTTCGGCTTCCCAAAAACGTTGGGAATTATTCTCTGCCTGGAAGCTTCTTCCATGTCACTTCATTACGCAGATAAACCGGCTCGGCATGTTCTACCGCCACCGTACAACCATCATTTAATGCCTGAATTGCCAAAGGCAACATATCTTCTGCTGCAGGAAGTGTGACTTCACCATCACGGATCTGCAGTTCACTGCCTTGCGCCATATCTGGCCAGGCTTGCCAGCCCGTGCCTACTGTCGCCCATTCGCCCTGAAGATGCTTCAACCGTTCAGCAACCGCTTCTGGTTTTAACACAGCTTCAGTTTCTTCACCGTGCCAGACACCCAGTTCATCACGCTGGTATTCAGCCCAATACACTTCACCCATGCGCGCGTCGATAGCTGCCAATACACGGGTCGCTCCGGTCATACGCCAGGCACCCTGCGCCATGGTGGCCAGAGTCGAAATGCCAATCATCGGCAATTCAGCCCCCAGCGCCAGCCCTTGCGCAATACCAATACCGATACGCACGCCGGTAAAACTACCTGGGCCACGGCCATAAGCAAGCGCATTCAATGCGGTCAGACCAACACCCCCTTCATTGAGGATGTCTCGCACCAGCGGCAGGATACGTTGGGTGTGTTCGCGTGGGCAGAGCTCGAAATGGGCAAGGGTCGCCCCTTCATTATACAGGGCAACCGAACATGCTTCTGTCGCGGTATCGATGGCTAAAATTCGCATGGTATTGCCAACCTCTGGCAGGAAAATAAGGTCAAAAATCGGCGCGCATCATACCATAGCCTGGCACAAATTACTGCGCCGAGCGGTGGTTAAGGAATTCAACTGCCCGATTAATATCCCGTGTGCGCGGTGTGGGCGGCAGGCTGTTGAGGAATACAGCACCATAAGGGCGCATCACCAGGCGATTATCACAAATCACCAGCACACCACGGTCATCAACATCACGGATTAGGCGTCCAACGCCTTGTTTTAAGGTAATAACGGCATCGGGGAGTTGCACGTCTTCGAACGGGTCGCCCCCACGCAGGCGGCAATCTTCCATGCGTGCTTTCAGCAAAGGGTCATCCGGCGAGGTAAACGGCAGTTTGTCGATAATCACCAGTGACAGCGCATCACCACGCACATCCACACCTTCCCAAAAACTACTGGTCGCGACCAACAATGCGTTACCTGCGTCAACGAACTGCTGCAACAACTGGCCTTTGCTGGTTTCACCCTGCAACAACACCGGTAATGTCATAGTGGCGCGGAATTGCTCGGCTAAATCGCGCATCATCGAATGGGAGGTACACAACATGAAGCAACGACCATTGTTAGCTTCGATAAGCGGCTTGAGCATTTTTGCCAGATGTTTGCCTGCTGCCGGTTGGTTAGGCGTTGGTAAACCACGCGGCACACACAACAACGCCTGGCTGGCATAGTCAAACGGGCTGGCTAATAACAAGGTTTGCGCATTGGCGATACCCAGTCGTTCTGTAAAATGGCTAAGCTGGTCGTTTACTGAAAGCGTTGCCGAAGTAAAAATCCAGGTACCTGCTTTTTGGCTGATCACTTCCTGGAATTTATCGGCGACGGAAAGCGGTGTTAGCGCCAGCGTGAAGTTGCGCGCGTTACATTCATACCAGTAGCTGTAACCCGGGGTATCGACCTCTTTGAGGCGTTTGATTCGCCCACGTAAAATCACGATGCGTTCGAAAGCCGCGTCCAACAATGCAGAGCGCCCAAGGGAAAGTTTGGATACGTCGTAACACAGCTCAAGCGCATCATCGAGCAACAATAACGCACGTTGTACCGACGGTTCGGCCAGTAATTCTCGCAAATTGCCGCGGTAACCTGGGTCACCCATTTGCAGGCGAAAATCTTGCGTGCTTTGCGCCAGACGGTCCGAACTTTTTTGTAATTGCTGGGCGTCACGCACTTCAGTGCGATAAGCGATGGAGATATCTTTGGCTATGTCGAGTAACTGGCGGCTGGAGACCGATTGCCCAAAATACTGGCTGGCGATGTCGGGGATTTGGTGGGCTTCATCGAAAATCATCACTTCTGCTTCCGGAATCAGCTCGCCAAAACCGCCCTCTTTGACCACCATATCGGCCAAAAAGAGGTGATGGTTAACCACCACAACGTCTGAATCCATGGCTTTTTTACGCGCTTTCACCACAAAACAATCTTTGTAAAGCGGGCAATCTTGCCCCAGGCAGTTATCGTTGGTGCTGGTCACCATCGGCCAGACGGCAGAGTCCTCGGCAACACTGGCGCAAGTGCTGATATCCCCGTCCACCGTTTCAATCGCCCAACCCCGTAATTTGACGATGTCACTTAGCGTCTGGACTTGCAGATCGCCGCCCGCCAGCGCTTGCTGTTCTAAACGCTCAAGGCATAAATAGTTCGAACGCCCTTTTAACAGCGCCAGCCGCCCTTTGAAATCCAGCGCCCTCGCCACTGTTGGTAAATCACGTGAGAAGAGCTGATCCTGTAAGGCTTTTGATCCCGTAGAGATAATGACTTTTTTGCCTGAACGCAGAGCCGGAGCCAGATAAGCGTAGGTTTTACCCGTACCGGTACCCGCCTCCACCACCAGCTCACGCCCGGAAGCGATAGCCTCAGCCACGGCTTGCGCCATCTGGCGTTGTGGTTCACGCGGTTTAAAACCCGTTATCGCCGTAGCGAGTTGGCCGTCTGCTGCAAAATCGTCTGTCACATTACCCCCTGGGTTTATTGACAGTGATTATGTCAGCCTGAGCGGTGTTAAGCCAGTGGAAGCCTTCTGTAGATTGTGGCAGGCTGTGCCACAGTATGAACAAGCTGAAAAGGAAACAGTGATGAGTATTGTGCGTATAAAACCGGAAGCGCGTTGGTCGGATGCGGTCATTCATAACAACACGTTGTATTACACCGGTGTGCCAGAAAACCTTGATGCGGATGCTTACCAGCAGACCGCCAACACGCTTGCGCAAATTGATACTGTGCTTGAAGAACGAGGCAGCGATAAGAGTAAGATCCTCGATGCCACCATTTTCCTGCCGGAAAGTGCCGACTTTGCCGCGATGAATAAAGCCTGGGATGAATGGGTTGTTGCGGGTCATGCGCCGGTGCGTTGTACCGTGCAGGCAAAATTGATGAACCCGCGCTACAAAGTAGAAATTAAGATTATCGCGGCAGTGTGACACTAAGCGGGCTGTAGCCCGCTTTACTTATCGTCGTCGTTTTCTTCGTAATGGTCGACATATCTTTCTTCTTCATCGTTTTCATCCGTGTTTTCTTCGTCGCTCTCAGCGTTACCGACGTCGTCATCTTCAAAACGGACCGCGACCATCTCGCCAGTATGATTGGCACGAATTTCTGCGGCGACCAGTGTAATCGCTTCACCACTGCTCATGCCCTGCGACATCAGTTCCTGAATACGTTCTACAGCTTTCTGCTGTTGCTCATGGGATAATGCGGGTAATCCTGAAAACATTTTCGACTCCTGATACATTGCCTGGGTTAATTATTTCACGCTGCTAACAGGGTTTCCAGCGGGTTCACTGGTATAGCAGGATGATCACTCTCTTTTTTTAGTTGTGGTTTATAACGTTGCAGACTCTCACTTTTCGAACTTTGCCGTGGCATGCCGATGCTGTTCAACACACTTTCAAAGCGACTGCACAGCAGCCATGGGCCATGCTTCTGCATTCCGGCTTCGCTGACCATCCTCATAATCGCTTTGATATTCTGGTTGCAGAACCTCGGGCAACATTAGTGACGCGTGGTCCTGAAACAACAATTTGCGTGGACGGTATCAGTTCAACGCATCACGGCGATCCTCTGCATCTACTACAGGAAACTCTGGATAGTTTTGGTTATCAGCCAGAGATACACCCGGAACTCCCCTTTTTAGGCGGTGCGTTGGGGTTGTTCGGTTATGACCTCGGTCGCCACTTCGAAAAATTACCCGAGCGGGCACAACGCGATCTTACTACACCCGATATGGCGATAGGCATTTACGATTGGGCGTTAATTGCTGACCATCAAAATCAGTGCCTGACTCTGCTGTGTTGGGGGGATATTGATGCTCGCCAACAGTTTCTTGAAACGCTGACCGCGTACAGCCCTCGCCAACCGTTCCGCCTGACGAGCGCGTGGCAGTCCAGTATGACCCGCGAGCAGTATGGACTTAAATTCCGTCAGGTACAGGAATATCTCAAAAGCGGCGATTGCTACCAGGTGAACCTCGCGCAGCGCTTTAACGCCAGTTACGAAGGCGATGAATGGCAAGCATTCGAACGCCTGAACGCGGCGAATCGGGCTCCGTTCAGTGCGTTTATTCGGCTTCCTGACAGCGTGATTTTAAGCCTGTCGCCTGAGCGGTTTATTCTGCTGGAGAATCACAACATACAAACGCGCCCGATTAAAGGCACTTTACCGCGCCTTGAAGATCCTCTGGCCGATGCGCAGCAGGCTGAAAAACTGGCGAATTCACCAAAGGATCGCGCAGAAAACCTGATGATTGTTGATTTGCTACGTAATGACATTGGCCGTGTTGCGGTACCGGGCAGTGTAAAAGTCCCTGAGTTATTTGTTGTTGAGCCCTTCCCGGCAGTACATCACCTGGTGAGTACCATAACCGCACAATTGCCTTCGCATCTTAAGGCAACAGATTTACTGCGCGCCTGTTTCCCTGGTGGGTCGATTACCGGTGCACCAAAAGTTCGCGCTATGGAAGTGATTGAAGAACTCGAGCCGCAGCGGCGTAATGCCTGGTGTGGAAGTATCGGCTATTTAAGCTTCTGCGGAAATATGGACACCAGTATTACCATCAGGACTCTGACCGCCGAAGGAGGCAAACTTTACTGTTCGGCGGGAGGTGGAATTGTGGCTGATAGTGTTGAATCTGCGGAATATCAGGAAACTTTTGATAAAGTTAATCGTATTCTTCCACAACTAGAGAAGTGATGAGATGTCTGGTTCGTCCCTGAGTATGAACGATTTTTTATCGCGTTTTCAGCTGTTGCAACCGCCCGTAACGCGCACGACGAGTAATCATCGCCAGGCTGCGGTGCTGATTCCTATTGTACGCCGCCCACAGCCTGGGCTGCTGTTGACCCAACGTTCGACCATGCTGCGTAAACATGCCGGGCAAGTTGCCTTTCCAGGCGGTGCGGTGGACGACACTGATGAGTCATTGATTGCCGCGGCACTGCGCGAGGCATGGGAAGAAGTTGCCATTTCGCCAGAGCATGTTGAAGTGATCGGCACTTTGCCGCCGGTCGATAGCGTCACCGGGTTTCAGGTTACGCCAGTTGTCGGCATCATCCCTCCCGATTTACCTTACCAGGCCTGTGAAGATGAAGTTGCAGCGGTTTTTGAGATGCCATTAATGGAAGCGCTCACCCTGGGTCGCTATCATCCGCTGGATATTCACCGTCGTGGTAACGCCCATCGCGTTTGGCTTTCCTGGTATCAACACTACTTTGTCTGGGGTATGACTGCCGGAATTATCCGTGAGTTAGCTTTACAGATAGGTGTGGAACCGTGATCACTCTTTAATTCTGCAAATACGGCTATATTTAGCAGAGTGTCTTGCTGTAGTTTTATTCCCCTATAGACACAAGGGGCAATAAAAAGAGTGGTTGATGTGACTGATTACTCCCTGGAAGCGCATTCTGCGGACCGGATTAGTCAAGTTATGGTTAACCATTAGTTTAATTCATGTGAATAGTTTACTACAGTGACCAATAAATTTTTAAACTAGCTAGCTGCGGTTTTGCAGCAGCAAATTTTATTTAGCCGGTGTCCTGAAAGGAGTTTAGTGTGATTAGCATATTCGACATGTTCAAAGTCGGCATTGGGCCATCCAGTTCCCATACCGTCGGTCCGATGAAGGCCGGTAAGTTGTTTGTCGACTCGCTGCTCGAAAATGGATTACTGGAAAGCACGACGCGCATCGCCGTCGATGTTTACGGTTCCCTGTCGCTGACTGGTAAAGGGCACCATACTGATATCGCTATCATCATGGGTCTTGCAGGTAACGAACCTGCCACTGTTGATATTGATTCCATTCCTGCGTTTATTCGCGATGTAGAAACGCGTGAACGTCTGTGGCTTGCCCAGGGTCGCCACGAAGTTGATTTCCCGAAAGATACCGGCATGTGTTTCCGTAACGACAACCTGTCGTTACATGAGAACGGCATGACTATCCACGCGTTCAGCGGCGATCAAAAGATCTACAGCAAAACGTATTATTCCATCGGCGGTGGTTTTATCGTTGATGAAGAGCATTTCGGCAAAGAGGCAGCAGATGAAGTTGTCGTGCCCTACTCGTTCAATTCCGCGGAAGAAATGCTAAATCACTGTAAAGAGACCGGCATGTCCCTGTCTGGCGTGATCATGCAGAATGAGCTGGCTTTGCACAGCCGTAAAGAAATTGAAGAGTATTTTGCCAACATCTGGCAAACCATGCGCGCTTGTATCGACCGTGGCGTCAATACTGAAGGTGTGCTGCCTGGCCCATTGCGTGTACCGCGTCGTGCTTCCGCATTGCGCCGTATGCTGGTATCCAGCGATAAACTCTCCAATGACCCAATGAACGTGATTGATTGGGTGAACATGTTTGCGCTGGCGGTGAACGAAGAAAACGCCGCGGGCGGACGTGTGGTTACCGCTCCGACCAACGGTGCCTGCGGTATCGTCCCTGCAGTGCTGGCGTACTATGATCACTTTATCGAATCAGTCAGCCCTGACACCTACATCCGTTATTTCCTCGCATCCGGTGCGATTGGTGCGTTGTATAAGATGAACGCGTCAATTTCTGGTGCTGAAGTGGGTTGCCAGGGTGAAGTCGGTGTGGCCTGTTCAATGGCGGCAGCCGGCCTTGCTGAAATTCTCGGGGCCAGCCCAGAACAAGTTTGTGTTGCTGCGGAAATTGGCATGGAACACAACCTCGGTTTGACCTGCGACCCGGTTGCGGGCCAGGTTCAAGTGCCGTGTATTGAACGTAATGCGATTGCTTCTGTGAAAGCGATCAACGCCACCCGCATGGCAATGCGCCGTACCAGTGAACCTCGTGTTTCTCTCGATAAAGTGATTGAAACCATGTATGAAACGGGCAAAGACATGAATGCGAAATACCGCGAAACCTCCCGCGGTGGCCTGGCAATTAAAGTCCAGTGTGATTAATCCCTTCCGGCCCTCAGTGATGAGGGCCAGGCTAGTGCGGGTCAGTCACCTGAACTTGAGAAGCCAACTGCTTGTTTAGCCATTAAAAGGTGCTGCGTCTGCTCAACGACGCGGCTCCTGAACAACGAAACGCAAAAAAAAGGTTATTTTTCCAGCGCTCTACAAATCCCCCACTACACTTTGAATGTTCTGTGTGCCGATTTCGGTCGCGGTTCTACACAAGGTGATCACGGATGCAGACAGCTCAACGTATATTACGAGGCTACCGTCGCAGGCGTTTAATTGTCTGTATCGGCTTAGCTGTTCTGGCACTCGTGTTGACTCTGAGCGCACGCTATGTTGCTGAGCGCAAAGTGAATGAACAGCATTTGCAGGCGTTTAATCAACGTATTATCAGCACGCTAGAGAGTATTCTGCTCCCCCTTGAACAAGGCAACAAAGAGCTTATTGCTTTAGTGGGAATGTCTTGTGAGGCCGCGCAACTCAAAATGCGCGAACACGCAGCACGCCTGCAAACAGTGCGTTCAATCGGGCTGATTAAGGATGATATTCTTTATTGCTCAAGTATTTTTGGCAGCCGCCACGTCCCGATTAATTTGCTACAACCCAAATTACCTTCATCTCTTCCACTGCTGTTTCTCTCAATTGACCGTTCATTACTGAAAGGCACGCCAATTCTGTTGTCCTGGACACCGTCATCCAACAGCAGTCACGAAGGCGTCATGCAGATCATTAATATTGAATTGCTGACCGGATTAATCCTTGAGCCTGAACGCCCATGGGTATCGCGTGCTGTACTTAATGTCGCAGATTCGCACCTCGAATATGGTGCAGGACTTTTGCAGCGAATTGTTGTTGAAGATGGGCAAGTCATCCATGAAATGGCTTCCGAACACTTTGCGTTTTCCATCACCACCATTGGCCCCTCACCTGGGGCATTGGCATTAAGCAATTTGCCAACTCAACTTCCACTGGCACTGATTCTCAGTATGCTGATTGGTTATATCGCCTGGCTTGCAACCGCCAATCGCATGAGTTTTTCATGGGAAATTAATGTTGGTATGGCCTCTCATGAATTCGAGGTCTTCTGCCAGCCACTAGTGAGCGCTCGTAATCTGCAGTGTGTCGGTGTGGAACTACTATTGCGCTGGAATAATCCACGCCAGGGCTGGATCTCCCCCGATGTATTTATTCCCCTCGCTGAGCAGCAAAACCTGATTGCCCCGTTGACCCGCTATGTGCTGGATGAAACCGTTCGCCACCTTGATATTTTTCCCAAATCACGTCATTTCCACATCGGGCTAAACGTGGCGGCCAGCCATTTCCATGAAGCTGAGATTATTGCCGATTTGCGCCGTTCCTGGTTCCCTGCACACCCGCTGCAAAAATTGACTCTGGAGTTAACGGAACGAGATGCGTTGCCAGATGTTGACTATCGTGTGGTGCGTGATTTGCATCGTATGGGCGTGGGTTTGGCGATAGATGATTTCGGTACGGGGCAGAGTTCCCTGGCCTATCTGGAAACACTGAATCCGAATGTACTGAAAATTGATAAGTCGTTTACTGCGGCTATCGGGACTGATGCGGTGAACTCGACGGTGACCGATATTATTATCGCACTGGCGCAGAGGCTGGGAATCTCTCTGGTGGCCGAAGGCGTTGAAACGCCGCAGCAGGCAGAGTATCTGCGCAGCCACGGCGTGAATGTCTTGCAAGGTTATTTGTATGCGCGACCAATGCCACTGAGCGAATTCCCTCGCTGGTTAAGGGGGAGCACACGCCCCCCGCGCCATAGAGGTCATCCTATTTCGGTCGTTCCGCTGCGCTGATTACTCTTCTTCATCTTCATGTTCGGAGCGTTCTTTCACCACACGGACCAGGTCCACACGGTAATCGTTCGCTTCGACAATCTGGATGCGAAGCGGAGCAACTTCAATGACATCACCCGCTTTCGGGATTTGGCCATTCACCGAGATAACCAATCCGGCAATCGAGGCGATATCTTCGCTGTCGTTAACCAGTGTATTGATATCCAGATGCTGCTGAATCGCATGCAGGTCAGTGGAACCTTTCACCAACCAACCGTCACCGTCGCGCACAATTTCTGGTGTTTCGTCAGCATCCGGGAATTCACCCGCAATGGCTTCCAGGACATCTAATGGCGTCACCAGACCTTGAACGACGCCGAACTCGTTGTTGACGATAACGAAGCTACCGCGAGCACGACGCAGTACACCCAGCAAGTTGATAGGGTCCAGCGTTTCCGGAACCACAATCGCCGGATATTGGGCCGCAATAGCCGCAACATCGCCACCATTTTCCAGCGCCACCAGCAGCTCTTTAGCCCGCACGATCCCGATGATTTCATCAAGCTCACCGCGGCATATCGGGAACAGACTGTGTGGAGATTCCAGCAGTTGTTCACGAATTTCAGCCGTCGATTTATCGGCATCAACCCAGGAGATTTCACCACGAGGCGTCATAATGCTACGCAATGAACGTGAAGCCAGCGTCAGTACCCCGTTTATCATGTAACGTTCTTCTTCAGCGAAGGATTCCGCTTCAATCGGGGTGATGGTTTTGTTGTCTTCATTCTGTGAGCGCGCCTGGCGCTTACCATTCATTAAGCGCAAAATCGCATCAGCTGTACGAGCACGTAGCGGTACATTTGACTGATGGCGAATAAAGTTGCGACGCGCAATCTGGTTAAAGAACTCGATGATTATCGAGAAGCCAATCGCTGCGTACAGGTAGCCCTTAGGAATATGGAAACCGAAGCCTTCAGCAACCAGACTCAGGCCGATCATCAACAAGAAGCTCAGGCACAGCACCACGACCGTTGGATGCTGGTTAACAAAATTCGTTAACGGTTTTGACGCCATCAGCATCACACCCATCGCAATCACAACCGCCGCCATCATGACAGGCAGGTGATTCACCATCCCTACGGCGGTAATGACCGCATCTAGCGAGAACACCGCGTCCAATACAACAATCTGCAGTACTACGACCCAGAAACTAGCGTAGCCTTTCCCATGCCCATCATCATGCTGGCGGTTTTCCAGCCGTTCATGCAGTTCGGTCGTGGCTTTAAACAGCAAGAATAAGCCCCCGAATAGCATGATGAGATCGCGCCCGGAGAACGTCAAATCTGCGACGCTAAACAGGGGTTGGGTCAGTGTCACCATCCATGAGATCAATGACAACAAGCCTAGTCGCATCACCAATGCCAGAGATAAACCGATAAGCCTCGCTTTATCCCGTTGTTTTGGTGGAAGTTTATCCGCAAGAATCGCAATAAAGACCAGGTTATCAATACCCAGTACGATTTCCAGAACAATAAGTGTCAGTAAACCCACCCATATTTGGGGATCCATTAAGAGTTCCATGACAAGCTCCAGCTTTGGGAATCACTGCGCGGCAACCCGCAAAATACGGACGCAGAAAGTTGAATTAAGGTATTAACGGGGCGTGTTACGCCATTATGAAAGGCTGAGGATTCAGACCTGAAAATGAAAAGACGTCGGTGACGGTCCATACGGTGGGCTACTGCCCTTTACTCCTTAGTTATTAAACGGGATGCAAACAATATCAGAGCAAATTACCCTTTTGCAAAGATTTACCTGATTTTGCAATTTTACTGTCATTGACCAAGCGCATAATTTGCTCCGCGAAACAATATGTGTGAAGCAAAGCTAAATTACGGATCTTCATCACATAAAATATTTTTTTCACTGACTAAAATAAATCCGTCTTCAGTTACACATCTTTACTCATACCGTTATCTGAATCGATTCGCTCAATGAAACGGATAATCTACAAAACACCCATTTTAAGGGTGTGGTTATGTCCAACACAGGAGGTAGCAAGTGACTATTGCTATTGTCATAGGCACGCATGGCTGGGCAGCAGAACAATTGCTGAAAACCGCTGAAATGCTATTAGGCGAACAAGAAAATGTTGGCTGGATAGATTTCGTTCCCGGTGAAAACGCCGAAACTTTGATCGAAAAATATAACGCTCAATTGGCAAACCTGAAAACCGACAAAGGTGTGCTGTTTCTCGTCGATACCTGGGGCGGTAGCCCTTTCAATGCGGCTAGCCGTATTGTCGTCGATAAAGAGCATTACGAGGTCGTCGCCGGGGTCAATATTCCGATGCTGGTCGAAACCTTGATGGCACGTGATGATAACCCTTCATTTGATGAATTAGTGGCTTTGGCAGTAGAAACAGGTCGCGAAGGGGTTAAAGCCCTGAAAGCAAAACCTGTTGAAACTGCAGCACCTGTGGCGCCCGTTGCTGCACCAAAACCTGCGGCACCGCTGAAGCCAATGGGTCCAAATGACTACATGAACATTGGTCTGGCACGTATTGATGACCGTTTGATTCATGGCCAGGTGGCGACTCGCTGGACTAAAGAAACTAACGTGACGCGCATTATTGTTGTCAGCGATGAAGTTGCCGCCGATACCGTGCGCAAAACTCTGTTGACGCAAGTTGCGCCTCCAGGCGTAACAGCACACGTGGTTGATGTGGCAAAAATGATCCGCGTGTGGAATAACCCGAAATATGCAGGCGACCGTGTGATGCTGCTGTTCACTAACCCAACTGATGTTGAACGCGTCGTGGAAGGTGGGGTGAATATTAAGTCAGTCAACATCGGTGGTATGGCGTTCCGCCAGGGTAAAACTCAGGTGAACAACGCGATTTCTGTCGATGAAACGGATATTGAAGCCTTTAAGAAACTGAACGCGCGTGGCATTGAACTGGAAGCGCGTAAGGTTTCTACCGATCAAAAATTGAAAATGATGGACCTGATCGCGAAGGTGAAAAACTAATTACTAATGTAATTAGTTTGATTCTACGTATTGCTCAGTTTTCACACATAAGTCACTCGTTTAAGGAGAAGTACAATGGAGATTACCACTCTTCAGATTGTGCTGGTGTTTGTCGTAGCCTGTATTGCCGGTATGGAGTCGGTGCTCGATGAATTTCAGTTCCACCGTCCGCTGGTCGCCTGTACCTTAATTGGTCTGGTCCTCGGTGACATGAAAACCGGTATTATTATCGGTGGTACACTTGAAATGATCGCGTTGGGTTGGATGAACATCGGTGCGGCGGTTGCTCCCGATGCGGCTCTGGCGTCAATTATCTCGACCATTCTGGTTATCGCCGGACATCAGGGCATCGGTTCTGGTATCGCTCTGGCCATTCCACTGGCAGCAGCAGGCCAGGTTCTGACCATTATCGTTCGTACTATTACCGTGGGCTTCCAGCACGCAGCAGATAAGGCCGCCGAAAATGGCAACCTATCGGCACTCTCCTGGATTCACGTTTCCTCCCTGTTCTTGCAAGCAATGCGTATCGCCATTCCTGCCGTTATCGTCGCGGTTTCCGTGGGGACTAGCGAAGTGCAGAACATGCTGAACGCCATTCCTGAGGTGGTAACCAGCGGTCTGAACATCGCCGGCGGCATGATTGTGGTAGTGGGTTATGCGATGGTCATCAACATGATGCGCGCAGGCTACCTGATGCCATTCTTCTATCTGGGCTTCGTTACTGCGGCTTTCACCAACTTCAACCTGGTTGCATTGGGTGTGATTGGTGCTGTGATGGCAATTCTGTACATCCAGCTGAGCCCGAAATACAACCGTACTGCCGGTGCTACAGCGCCTGCTGCCGGTGCTAACGACCTCGATAACGAATTAGATTAATAGGTGAGCGAAATGGTTGATACCACTAAAACAGTAACTACCGAGAAGAAACTCACTCCGGGCGATATTCGTGGCGTGTTCCTGCGTTCTAACCTCTTCCAGGGGTCATGGAACTTCGAACGTATGCAGGCGCTGGGCTTCTGTTTCTCAATGATTCCGGCAATTAAACGCCTGTATCCTGAGAACAACGATGCGCGTAAACAAGCGATTAAACGTCACCTGGAATTCTTCAACACCCATCCCTATGTAGCCGCTCCGGTTCTGGGCGTTACCCTTGCGATGGAAGAACAACGTGCGAACGGTGCAGAAATTGATGATGGTGCCATTAACGGTATCAAAGTTGGTTTGATGGGGCCGCTGGCGGGCGTGGGCGACCCAATCTTCTGGGGTACTGTACGCCCAGTATTTGCAGCGCTAGGTGCCGGCATTGCCATGAGCGGCAGCCTGCTCGGCCCATTGCTGTTCTTCATCCTGTTCAACGCAGTCCGTTTGCTAACCCGTTACTACGGTGTGGCTTACGGCTACCGTAAAGGGATCGATATCGTTAAGGATATGGGCGGCGGCTTCCTGCAGAAATTGACTGAGGGGGCGTCAATCCTCGGCCTGTTTGTCATGGGGGCACTGGTAAACAAGTGGACGCACGTTAACATACCGCTGGTTGTGTCGAAAATTACCGACCAGACCGGCGCAGTTAAAGTGACCACGGTTCAAACCATTCTTGATCAGTTGATGCCAGGCCTTGTGCCATTGCTGCTAACGTTTGCTTGTATGTGGCTGCTGCGTAAGAAAGTCAACGCGCTGTGGATCATCATGGGCTTCTTCGTTATCGGTATTGCCGGTTATTCTATCGGCTTGCTGGGTCTGTAATTACCATGTTATGCAAACCGGGGCCCCTGCCCCGGTTTTTTTATTGTTTAGAATGAAGGTAGTGTTATGACGTTGACGGATGTGGTTTTACTCGTTTTCATTGTGCTGTTGCTCGCGTGGTCAATCTATGATGAGTTCATCATGGATAAGCTCAAGGGCAAAACCCTACTCAAAATCACCCTGCTGCGCCGTAATCGTATCGACAGCACCATCTTTGTTGGTCTGGTTGCCATCCTCATCTATAACAACGTCACCACTCACGGCACACCACTGACAACCTGGTTATTATCTGCACTCGCGTTACTCGCTATTTATATTTCGTGGATCCGTCAGCCTAAATTATTGTTTAAAAGAGAAGGTTTTTTCTTCGCAAACGTGTGGATTTTATATTCACGAATTAAAGAAATGAATTTATCTGAAGACGGAGTGTTGGTGATGCAACTAGAGCAACACCGTTTACTGATTCGGGTTAAAAATATCGATGACCTGGAAAAAATTTATAAACTAATGGTTGATAATCAATAAGTTACAAATATAGCAAAGTCTATATTTTGATATTTTTTGTACAGTCATTTAAATATAGCCGATGCTATTTCGCACAATTAGTGTGCTATTATTTTAACGTTTAAGTTACTTATTAAGTTAAATGAAAATCGTTATCATTTAAGTGTCTGGAATAATAGTTTTCAAATATTGTTTTATCTTTGAATAATATGTTAAGGTTGCGCCCGTCGTTGGGGAGTAGCCGATTTTCGCCATTGCGAAAATGTACATGTCAACATACTCGTTACTTGTTTTAGCAGGCTTTTTAAACAAGAAAATAACGTGGCATGTACGACTCAAACACTGAGTAGGCGAGACCATAGGCACGTAGCCATCGTTTTAGTTGGGGATGGTCGACGTGTATATGGATATTCCCAACTGAGGCGTTTGTATGAATCTCTCCGCTACAATTATTCTTGCTTTTGGCATGTCGATGGATGCGTTTGCTGCATCAATCGGGAAAGGTGCCACCCTCCATAAACCTAAGTTTTCCGAAGCCATACGTACCGGCCTGATTTTTGGCGTTATTGAAACGCTCACACCGCTGATTGGCTGGTGTCTGGGGATGTTAGCCAGTAAAGTTGTGCTGGAATGGAACCATTGGGTTGCTTTTATCCTGCTCGTTTTCCTCGGTATCCGAATGATCTATGAAGGGATTCGCGGCAACGATGATGAAGAGACACCTAAGCTACAACGTCATGGATTTTGGTTATTGGTCACGACAGCTATAGCAACCAGCCTTGATGCAATGGCGGTGGGTGTCGGCCTGGCATTTCTGCAAGTGAACATTATTGAAACTGCGCTGGCGATTGGTTGCGCGACCATGATCATGTCTACGATGGGTATGATGCTGGGCCGTTTTATTGGCCCACTACTGGGTAAACGCGCCGAAATTCTCGGCGGCGTGGTGTTAATTGGGATTGGTTGCCAGATCCTTTACGGCCATTTCAGCGCGCTAAGTTAAATATTCAAGCTACCTGGGCTTCGCGTCGCCAGACGCGAACCACAAAGTCAGTCTCACATTCAAATGCCGTTTCAGCCGCTAAGGCTTGCCACACTTCCGGGCGAGCGCGCCAGGCAAACGGCGTCATTTGTAGCAATGCTACCGCTTCATCACCCTTTAATGTCATCGGCCAGCTAATTTGCTGAGTCTGTTCTGCAATAAAACCAGGCAAAGATTCAGACTCAGAGCTGTGCAACACAATATTGTCGTAAATTAGGCCTTTCAACTGCATTAAATGACGGGGACCAGGGGTCGCCGTAATGACGATACCGCCAGGTTTTACCACCCGCGCCAGTTCTTCCGCTTTGCAGGGCGCGAAAATACGCACAACAGCATCAAGGCTATTATCGTCAAATGGTAAACGGTGACTTGAAGCAACGCAGAATTGCACCTGTGGGTAACGTTTAGCCGCGTAGCGAATCGCCACTTTCGCGACATCTAATCCCCAGGTCGTGCCATTTTGTTTTGCGACTACCTGTGCAAAACCGGCAGTGTAGTACCCTTCCCCACAACCAATGTCGAGTAAAGTCACGGGTGACGCTTGTTCAAGTTGTTGGCAAATGGCATCACGCAAAGGCTGGTAATGCCCGGCATCAAGAAACTTTCTGCGTGCCTGCATCATCTCGCTGCTGTCGCCTGGATCCTTAGAACGCTTATGCTGTACTGGCAGCAAATTGACGTATCCTTCTTTTGCCTTATCGAATTGGTGGCCTTGTGGGCAAAGATAACTCTTGCCAACAGCGGTAAGCGGCGCATGACAAAGCGGACAAAGATAGGACATGGGAACTCCAGGCAATCATAAAGGGCGCAAGTGTAACGCTAAACGCCCTGTTTCGAAAAGCAACTAACCGGCGGAGTTATCTGCGACAGGCTTATTTAACACCATTAAATTTGGGTCACCGTCCGGAAGACCATCAGGCTCAATATTTTCCAGTCGTAACACATCGCTCATAATTTGACTAAATACCGGGGCTGAAACTGCTCCGCCATAATAAGCCCCATTTTCTGGATCGTTAATCACCACAACCAGCGCAAAGCGTGGATTACTGGCTGGCGCAACACCGGCCGTGTAAGCAATGTATTTATTGATGTACTTACCGTCATCACCAATCTTCTTCGCCGTGCCCGTTTTTACCGCGACACGATATCCGTGCACCGCCGCTTTTACTCCACCGCCGCCAGGCAACGCCACGCTTTCCATCATATGTTCAACCTGATGAGCAATGACTTCAGACATCACGCGTTTCCCAACGACCGGTGGGTCAACACGGGTAATCGACAGCGGTCTGGAAATACCGTAACTACCAATGGTTGCGTAAACATGGGCCAGTTGCAGCGGCGTGACCATCAAACCATAGCCAAAAGAGAAGGTTGCACGATCCAGTTCTCCCCAGAACTTACGATGTGGTAAATAACCGCGGCTTTCTCCTGTCAGGCCCAACCCCGTCGGCGAACCAAAGCCAAACTCTTTGTAGGTATCCAAAAGTTTTTGGATAGGCATTGCCAGCGAAAGACGTGATACCCCGGTATCGCTCGATTTTTGCAGGATCCCGGTCAACGTTAGCTGAGGGTAATAACCCACATCCCGAATCCGATGCCCGTCAATGGTATAGGGATGGGTATCCACCACACTGTCGGGTTGCACAATACCTTGTTGCAGTGCGGTCATCACTACCATGGGTTTGACCGTTGAGCCGGGTTCAAAGGTGTCACTTATTGCCCGATTGCGGAAATCGTTCAACGTGGCACCATCACGGTTATTCGGGTTAAATGTCGGGCAACTTGCCATAGCCAGAACTTCACCGGTATTAACATCAAGGATAACTGCGGCGGCTGATTCGGCTTTATTCCACGAAACCGCGTTGCTTAACGCATCTTCAGTCACCGTTTGCAGACGCTCATCAATGCTTAACATTAGGTTATGCGCGGGGCTTGCCGGATTTTCAGTGATATTTTCAATGACGTGACCGTGTCGGTCTTTGCGAACTAATCGCTCCCCGCCCCTCCCCATCAATTGTCGATTGAAACTCTTTTCTATGCCCTCAATACCCTGATCATCAACATTGGTAAAACCGAGCAAATTTGCTGCGACATGCCCTGCCGGGTAAAAGCGGCGTGACTCATCGCGCAACGAAATCCCCGGTAGTTTCAAACTCTCAATATATTGGGCTTTTTGTGGATCGAGTTGACGGGCAAGGTAGATAAATCGGTCGGAAGGGCTACGACGAATACGCGCGGCGATCTCATTGAGCGGCATATTGAGCGTTGTCGCAAGTGCCTGCCAACGGCTATTCACTTGCACACCACCTTTTTCCATCACCGTTTTGGGGTCGGCCCAGATAGCTTTTACCGGTACGCTGACTGCCAATGGTCGGCCCGTACGGTCTTCAATCATGCCACGTGGAACTGTAATCGTCTCTTCGCGTAGTGAACGCATGTCCTCTTGCTTGACAAGATTCTCTGGCGAGATGATTTGCAACCAGGCTACACGTCCTAATAAAAATACCAGACACATAAGAATAGCACTGCAAAGCAGAGCAAAACGCCACTGAATAAAGTTACCCACGACTCCAGGGGCAATTTTTCTCACTTTCAATCCTTCACAACAACTAAGCGATTGAAAATTTAAACATAATGATGAAATTAACCGGACAGGAACAGTGCTACAAGATGCACTGCTTTGCTACAAAACATAACTAGTCACGGCTTGTAGAAACATATGGACAAGTAGTGCATAAGATTCAGACATGAAAAAGCCCCGCTACATGAGCGGGGCTTTCATCAAAATTTGGCGTTATTCGCGCCAGGTCTAATTCAACGGAATTAGATAGCAGTGACGTTAACTGCTGCTGGGCCTTTCTGGCCGTCCTGGATTTCGAACTCAACGTTCTGGCCTTCAGCCAGAGTTTTGAAGCCGTTACCCTGGATTGCAGAGAAGTGTACGAACACGTCTTTGCTGCCGTCAGCAGGAGTAATGAAACCAAAACCTTTAGACTCGTTGAACCACTTAACTTGACCTTTGATCTTTGCCATTTTGCAAAATTCCTTAGATTGTTTTCTTTGCCCGAAGGCATAACTTAGCTAAAACAGAGACATTACTGCATGAGGCACTAATATAAGGCTCGGCAGAGAAGCGGTATTCAACGTCAACGTGTTTACTCAGAACTTCTTTACTGAAAATGCCACACATAAACAGAACTGTACCTCGTTTAACCCAAAGTGTTATCACATACAACGCAATCAATGGCAAGCCATTTTTCGGCGTGAATCGATCTGTCGCACAAATTCTGAAACCAATATTGTTCATAAAAATGAAATGCACAAAATGTGCATAAAATTAACGGCGAACAAACGTGATTCCAAGCGTTCAGGCGATGACCGCAGACAACGTTTTTACCATAGCCCAAAGCTAACTTTTCGTCCAGACGAAGGACGAAAAAGTCGACACCACAGACATTATCCTTATGATTTTTTTAGCATAGCTATTCAAAAAATGAGCAGCACAGAACGTCTCAAGACAGATTGAAATAGGCGATGGAAATAACGCGATTACCAGAATGAATAAAGTATGAACAGTAAGCTCTTTATATTGCACCAAAATAATGAAAGTTTAATGACACTCTGCTACACAATGAGGCAATAAAAACGTTTCATTATATTAGCCATATAATAAAATTATCTTAGGTTATCCAAAATAACACTTTAACTTTCTGGATAATATTTAAACTATTATTTTAAGCAAGAGTAAAGTTTGACCTACATGTCGTGGCATGAACAGCGATTCACCGCCATAGTCTTGCCAGAGGGTTGGTGTATTCCCTGCTCTTTCCATGCTTTCGTCAAAGCGTAACATCAGCCGATTTTCGTAACTGTGGTGACACATTACGAAAACCGTCGATTTAAAGATGAGATTTTAGAGGATCAAACCAGGGATTCATCCAACGCATGAGTCACGACAAAGCGACGTAAACGCTTATGTAAGGATTAGCGTTCTGCCACCAGACGAATAAAATCGTCATCCTCTGCAACTTCTTCCTTAATCTCTTGCGGTTCTTCCTTCACAACTTCCGGCTCATTGGCTTCACACAGACGGCGTAGCAGAGCATTTTGTCGTTTCTGCTGTTCCAACAACTCTTCAAGCAGCTCGATCTGTTCATTACTACGGCTACTCGCTCGGTTAACAAAAAACCACATTACGAGGCCGATAACCAGCACCACCAGGGAAACTGTCAGGGACACGATATTCAACGCGCCAACACTTAATTCGTTCATCTTACCACCTCAGTAAAACGCGCTATTCTACACCTGCTGCGCCCGAAGGTAAGTATCGTGTGGATAAAAAGAGTCTACCAGGGAATAAATTTGTTAATTGTACAAATCCCGCTGAAAAATTGTACATCCTGATCGCACATCACGTTGACCATCTGCGTCCAGAGTAGTAAGCAGACGAAAAAAACCGCAACTAAGATGAACCATCTGTACTTTTTCACTACATTCTCCACATTAAAAGCTTTAGAGAGTAAGTCTGGCATACGCAACCTAAACCAGGCATCACTCAACTCAGATTTTATTTAAGAATCATCACATTGATACTTTAGTGCTACGCGCTACGCTTAACACTCTAATAAAGTAATAATAAGAGGTAGATATGCGTGTCGTGATCCGCACTATTCTGGTGATAGTGCTGCTGTGGATCGGTTTACTCCTCTCTGGCTACGGAGTATTGATTGGGAGCCATCAAAATGCAGCGGGTATGGGACTGCAATGCAAATACCTCACTGCACGAAATATCACCACTGCACAATTCATTCATAGTGAAAGTGGTATTATCGGACTGAGTGATTGCCCTGTATTGCGTAAAAGTGACAAGGTTATTGATAACGGACAGTAGATAATCGAAGAGTAAAAAAACGCCGCTATTTAGCGGCGTTTAATTTTTCATCAGAATGGATATTCGTGATAACCCATTTGCTCAGAAATAGTGCGCGCAGCGTCATGTAGCATAGCGACATATTCGTGAAGGCGGTCTTCAGAAAAACGCAAAGTCGGGAATGAAATACTTAAACCGGCAATCACAACACCAAAGCGGTCAAATACCGGCACGCCGATGCAGCGCAAACCTTCTTCTTGTTCTTCGTTATCTTCGCCAAAACCTTGCTTACGCACCGTATCCAGAACATCCATCAATTCGTCGGTGCTGGTAATGGTACGTTCAGTGCTGCGGGTGTACTCCACATCGGCAAGAATTTCACGTACTTCTTCACGGTCACGCCAGGCCAGAAGCACTTTACCAATTGCAGTACTGTACAACGGGTTACGACGACCGATGCGCGAATACATACGCAAGTTGTACATTGAGTCGATCTTGTGGATATAGACAATACTGTCTTCATCCAACGCACCCAAGTGGATCGTTTCTTTTGTCAGACGCGACAGTTCACGCATCTGGATGTCAGCACTACGAATCAAATCAACATTTTGCAACGCACGCGCGCCAAGTTCGAACAACTTCAGCGTAAGCGAGTATTTCTCAGATTCGCCTTCCTGAGCCACATAACCCAAGGATTTCATTGTCTGCAAAAAGCGATAGACGGTGCTTTTTGACATCATTACGCGTTGCGATAATTCAGTAATACCAATTTCGCGTTCTTCGCCAAGAGCCTGTAAGATGCCAAAAACTTTCAGGACAGAAGAGACAGAATCAGGTTGTTTATCCAGATCTGCGATTGCCATTAAATCACCTCGATCGCATTTGTTTTATAAAAATTAGAACCGGTTTTTAGTATAAGTTGACTACCATGTCATCGCAATGAATCTATTCTATATCGTTACAAATCTGCGACATATCCCGTAAATTTAGTGCTATTATTATTTCTCCCCGAATACAGCCCCGTGAATTCAATCTTTCCTATGGATAAAACCCTTGCTGATGGGCTGCCATTACCGCGGCGCTATGGTGCTATTTTAGCCATTGCGTTAGGTATTACTATGGCCGTGCTTGATGGCGTAATCGCTAACGTCGCCCTTCCCACCATTGCCCGCGAACTTAATGCCAGTCCGGCAGAATCCATCTGGATTGTTAACAGTTACCAAATAGCGATAATTGTTTCATTACTTTCCATGTCGTTTCTGGGGGATATTTTTGGTTATCGCCGGGTATATCAGTGCGGGCTAATGCTGTTTTGTGTGACATCCCTTTTTTGTGCGTTATCGAATTCTTTACCCATGCTGACATTTGCTCGCGTACTGCAGGGATTCGGCGGTGCGGCATTAATGAGCGTAAATACCGCGCTCATTCGGCTTATTTATCCACAAAAACACCTTGGCCGCGGCATGGGAATTAACTCATTTATTGTTGCCGTTTCATCAGCTGCCGGGCCGACTATTGCTGCCGCCATTCTATCCGTTGCTTCCTGGAAATGGTTATTTTTGGTTAACGTGCCCATTGGCATCATTGCACTATTATTGGCTCTGCGTTTCTTGCCAGCGAACCAACAAAAATCCCAGGGGCAGCGCTTTGATATTCCAGGCGCCATCATGAATGCCCTGACGTTTGGCTTATTGATTTCTGCCATCAGCGGGTTTGCTCAGGGCCAGTCTGGCTGGCTTATTCTCAGTGAACTGGCAGCCTTGCTAGTCATTGGATCTTTCTTTATACGCCGCCAGTTAAAACTCCCTTTCCCATTATTGCCGGTCGATTTACTGCGTATCCCGGTGTTTTCTTTATCCATTGGAACATCAGTGTGTTCTTTTACCGCGCAGATGCTGGCAATGGTTTCTTTACCCTTTTTCCTGCAATCGACATTAGGTCGTAGTGAAGTGGAAACTGGCCTGCTACTGACGCCGTGGCCCATCGCAACCATGATTATGGCTCCGGTCGCTGGTCATTTAATTGGACGAGTACATGCGGGATTATTAGGTGGAATCGGACTTGTAATGATGGCTTGCGGTCTGTTTGCTTTGGCGCTGTTGCCACATAACCCTTCTGACATAGATATTATCTGGCGCATGTTCTTGTGCGGTGCAGGTTTTGGCTTGTTCCAGTCCCCCAATAACCACACCATTATCTCTTCTGCTCCGCGTCACCGCAGCGGTGGTGCCAGCGGCATGTTAGGCACGGCCAGGTTACTCGGCCAGAGTTGTGGTGCAGCTTTGGTAGCACTGATGTTCAACCTGTTCACCACTCACGGAACGCACGCCTCGTTACTTCTGGCCGGCAGTTTTGCTACCGTCGCGGCTATTGTTAGCAGTTTGCGGTTATCTCAACCTACTGCTTCGCAGGCATAAAAAAAGCGTGCCAGCGATGGCACGCTTTTTTATCAATATTTATCACTACTTCAGATATTCGCCGTTACGCAGTGCTTCAATACGTTTGTCCAAAGGTGGGTGAGTCATAAACAATTCGCTCATTGACTTCGCCTTACCGTTGATACAAAACGCCATCATGCTACTGGCTTCTTGCGGTTCATAGCTGGTTTTCAGACGCTGTAAAGCAGCAATCATTTTTTCACGGCCGACTAATTTTGCAGATCCGGCATCAGCGTGGAATTCACGGTGACGTGAGAACCACATAGTAATGATGCTGGCCAGAATACCGAATACCAACTCCAGTACGGTCGCAATTGCAAAATAGACAAACGGGTTACCGTTGTTACTTTCACCTTCATCCCGATTACCTGACAGGAAGCCTGAGGCAACCTGTGCAATGATTCGCGAAATAAAGATAACGAAGGTGTTCACCACACCTTGAATCAGCGTCATGGTTACCATATCGCCGTTCGCAATGTGGCTAATTTCGTGAGCAATTACCGCTTCTGCTTCATCACGGCTCATGTTCTGCAACAGGCCGGTACTGACCGCAACCAACGAGGCATTACGGCGTGCGCCAGTAGCAAACGCGTTGATATCTGGCGCATGGTAAACCGCCACCTGAGGCATAGCGATACCCGCCTGCTGCGACTGCTGACGAACGGTTTCCATCAGCCAGCGCTCAGTTTCATTACGTGGCTGCTCAATTACTTCACCGCCAACTGAACGTAATGCCATCCATTTGGACATCAGTAACGAGATGATTGAACCACCAAAGCCAAACAACACCGCCATGATCATCAGACCCTGTACGCTGCTCGACTGGATCCCCGTCAGGCTTAGCACTAGCCCGAATACGACCATGACTGCAAGGTTGGTCAACAGGAAAAGCCCGATACGCATCATAATTTTCTTTTTACCTCGGTTAAAAATACGCATTCTGCGTTACCCCACATCGTAGGGGCAAGCCTGCTATTTTCAAGCATTCATCGTTGCCAAGTGGTTAATAATACATAACTTTACATTCAGAAAGAGCTAGGTTTACGCGGCTTGATAGAGGTAAAAAAAACAGGCACAAAAATTTGTGCCTGTTGGGGAGTTACTTAGCAGGAGCCGGTTGCTCGGCTGGCTTATCTTGCTGCATTTTTGCAAGGTCCAGCGCGATATGAACCGTTTCATCGAGATAAGGATCTGGTTCCTGATAATCCTTCGGCAAGTCTTCCAGTTTCTTCAACGGAGCTTTACCTTCCCGCTTGTAGCGATCGTTGATGCGTGCCAGACGCGTCGCATCGTCTTCCTGGTTTTCTTTCTCACGTTGAGCAAGATTCAGGGAAACAATATTGCGCTTCTCTTTCAGGGCATTGAAGCGAGCAATGTCCTTCATGATGTACTGGAACTCAGGATCGGCTGCAATTCTGTCCTGGTGCAGTTTGAGCAGTTGCGGTTCGAACGGTGTCAGATCGCCTGACTTGACGTAAGTTGCGGCATTAATGCTATCCCATGGGAGCGCGTTATCTTCGAACTTCTCGCCAGTTTCTGTCTCTTCCGTACCGGTCGGCATCATCACGTCTGGCGTAACACCTTTACGCTGAGTACTGCCGCCATTAATGCGGTAGAACTTCTGGATGGTGTATTGCACAGAGCCTAATGCAGGCCACTCAGGGCGAAGCATCTGATCGTAGATACGGTTCAACGAACGATACTGCTGAACAGTCCCTTTACCGAAGGTCGGCTCACCGACAATCAACGCACGGCCATAATCCTGCATTGCAGCGGCGAAAATCTCAGATGCGGAGGCACTGAAACGGTCAACCATAACAACCAGTGGGCCTTTGTAGTACACAACGCCATCGGTATCGCTGTCTTCACGCACTTTACCGTTGTTATCACGTACCTGAACAACTGGGCCACCAGGGATAAACAGGCCAGAAAGCGACACAGCTTCGGTCAATGCACCGCCACCGTTAGAACGTAAATCGATAATCACGCTCTTCACATTCTGTTTTTCCATCTTCTGCAACTGGACTTTGACGTCATCCGTCAAACCAACATAGAAGCCTGGAATATCCAGCACGCCGACTTTGTCTTTACCAACCGTTTTAATGGTGAGTTTAACGGCACGGTCTTCAAGACGAATACGTTCACGCGTTAACGTGACGATGCGTGTTTTAGTGCCCTTGCCCGCAGGTAAGACTTCAAGACGAACCTTACTGCCTTTTGGTCCCTTGATCAGCGCAACCACATCATCAAGACGCCAGCCAATCACATCAACCATGGCTTTGCCGGTTTGACCGACACCCACAATACGATCGCCTACGGTAATCGCTTTGCTTTTCGCCGCCGGACCACCCGCAACCATCGAGTTGATCACTGTGTAGTCATCATCCATTTGCAGCACCGCACCAATACCTTCCAGAGATAAACTCATTTCAGTATTGAATTGTTCAGTATTGCGTGGAGACAAATAGTTAGTATGCGGATCGATTTCGTGAGCAAAGGCGGTCATTGCCAGAGAGAAAACATCTTCACTGTTAGACTGCGCCAGACGGCGAATCGCAAACTGGTAGCGCTTAGTCAGCGTTTCACGAATTTCCTGATCGGTTTTACCGGTCAGTTTCAAACTTAATTCGTCAAACTTAACTTTGCTGTCCCACAGACTATTTAACTCGGCGGTACTTGCAGGCCACGGAGATTTGCTGCGATCCACATTGAAGGTGTCATTGCCGGTGAAATCCATCGGCTTTTCCAGCACTTTCAGCGCGTATTGATAACGTTCAAAACGGCGCTTCTGGGCCAGATTATAGAGATCGTAAAATACGTCCAGTTTACCGGTGCGCAATTCATCGCCAATCTGTTTTTTCCGCGACACAAACTGCTCAACGTCACTGGCAAGCAGCACGTTGTGGCTATAGTCGAGGAGGTTTAGGTAGCGATCGAAAATTTTTGCGGAAAAATTTTCATCCAGATCAAACTGGCGATAATGCGAGCGAGTGAAGCGCGAAGTTACACGCTCACTCACCGTTGCATGCTGTGTCTCTTCCTTTAACTGCGGGATTTGAGAAGCTTGCGTGATATTTTCGACGGCCAGTGCGCTACCTGCAAGAAACAACAGACTAGCGACTGCCGTACGCTTAAAGAGTTTGTTCATGCCCGGGTCTGGCCTCCGTTTCAGAACTGCAAGTGTTCTGCGCGTACGATCATTGCCATACCAGAAGTTAGCTGTACACGTACGCCATCTTTGGTAATTTCCAGTACGGTGGCATCCATCGCGTTGTTACCCGCTTTGACTTTGATTGCCTGACCCACCTGCAATGCAGAAATGTCCGTAACCGGAGTGCGTTTTTCTTCACGCGGAACCTGAGGAGCCGCCGGTTTTTCTGCACGAGGTTTACGTTCTGTAGTCTCTGGACGACGCGGTGCAGGACGAGGTTTGCGATCGCGACGAGGCTTATCGGTAACGGTTTCACCGTTAGCAATAGCCGCTTCACGTTTCTTCGCTTGCTGCTCTGCACGCTGTGTCTGAACACGAGCTTTTGCTTCTTCAAGCTGCTTACGAGCATGCTCAACGTGCTGCTCATCGAGTTCACCACATGGGTTACCGTCGAGATCAACACGGGTCGCGCCGACTTTGATACCGTACAGGTAACGCCAGCTTGAAGTATAAAGACGTAACGCGGAACGAAGTTGAGTTTTACTGAGGCTCATCTCCCCTTCAACGCGCGCGACTAAATCCTGGAAGATACCAATCTTCAGGGGGCGGGCTTCACCTTCAGCGCTAAAGCACTGTGGGAAACGCTCTGCCAAAAAGGCGATGACTTCTTTGCTACTATTCAACTTAGGTTGATTTTCCATGAAATTTCCTGATTACAACGGAGTTGCCAACAATCCGCAGGCATGAACAGGCGACATTATAATGACGCTATCAGCAAATGCCACGTTATCCGTTGTTTATCATGCTATCGAGTGAAGAATTTTTTAAAATCCGTGTCGGCAAGCGTCAGCGAAAGCTGCGTTACCAGTTGAGATAAGCCGAGTTGGTCTTCAGGTGTAAAGCGCCCAAACTCAGTGCTATCAATGTCCAGGACCCCGATTAACTCATCGTTTACCATTAACGGCAGAACGATTTCGGAATTGCTGGCGGCGTCACAGGCGATGTGACCATCAAAAGCATGCACATCTTCAACGCGCTGAATGCTCCTGGTGGAAACTGCTGTACCGCATACACCTTTACCTACCGGGATGCGCACACAGGCAATTTTGCCCTGGAAAGGCCCTAAAACCAACGTATCGCCTTCCAGTAAATAGAACCCGGCCCAGTTAACACCTTCAAGACGTTCAAACAGCAAAGCACTGGTATTTGCCAACGTTGCCAGAAAACTTGTTTCACCTGCCATTAACGCACTAAAATCGCGGTTCAAGTCCGCGTAAAATTGTTCTTTGTTCATTGATTAACCATAGTATGTTGTCTTACTCAACTGCATAGCATAGTAAAATAAGCATTAAATGCCTTATGCCACAAGGTGTATCATTCCATGAATTAATATACGCTTAACGAATATTTGATTTTCTAAAGAGATACCCAATGCGCCAACGGTATTCCTTGCATACGACAACACATGAAAATACACGCCATTAGCAATGCTGTACCGCAGGCACGTTATCAGCGTTGCCCCGAATGCGATACACTTTTCTCGTTACCGCTGGTTAAATCGTCGCAGAGCGCGTATTGCCCACGTTGTGACGCTAAAGTCTTCCATGGTCGTGATTGGTCACTCACACGTCTGGCCGCTATGGCAACCGCCATGCTGCTACTGATGACAGTTGCCTTTTCAGAGCCACTGGTCCGCATCTATTTATTAGGTACGGCCATCGATGCCAATCTATTTCAGGGCATCTGGCAGATGACCAAACAGGGCGATCCGCTTACGGCCGCGATAGTGATGTTTTGTGCCGTTGGTGCCCCCGCCACACTGGTCGCGGGTATCATCTATCTCTACTTTGGTAATATTCTTGGGATGAATTTACGCCCGGTCTTACTGATGCTCGATAAGCTCAAAGAATGGGTCATGCTTGATATTTATCTGGTCGGCATTGGCGTGGCCTGCATAAAAGTCAGAGAGTTCGCCTACATCCAGCCCGGCATAGGTTTAGTGGCGTTTATCGCGCTGGCCATATTGAGCTTATTAACCCTGATTCACTTAAACGTAGAACAACTGTGGTCACGCTTCTACCCGCAACGCCCGCCGCGCGCCTGGAATGCGCAACTGCGTGTATGCCTCGGGTGCCATTTTACTGGTGTGCCGGATAAACGTGGCCGCTGTCCGCGTTGCCATGTGCCATTAAGAGAACGCCGCCGCCACAGCCTGCAGAAATCCTGGGCCGCGTTAATCGGCTCGTTAATCTTTTTACTTCCTGCTAACTTGCTGCCGATTTCAATTCTGTACGTCAATGGCTCGCGTCAGGAAGATACTATCCTCTCTGGTATTATTTCCCTCGGCAACAGTAATGTTGCCGTGGCGGCAGTGGTTTTCATTGCCAGTATTTTGGTGCCTTTTGTCAAGGTTATCGTGCTGATTTCATTGTTGTTAAGTATTCATTTCAAATGCGAGCGAGGGTTGAGAACGCGCATTTTATTACTACGCTTTATTACCTGGATTGGCCGCTGGTCTATCCTCGATCTCTTTGTTATTTCGCTTACGATGTCACTGGTTAATCGAGATCAGTTATTGGCATTCACTATGGGGCCGGCTGCGTTTTACTTTGGCGCGGCGGTTATTTTAACTATTCTTGCAGTCGAATGGCTGGATAGCCGACTACTTTGGGACGCACATGAGTCAGGAAATGCCCGCTTCACCGACTGAAGCGCGAATTAAAACAAAACGCCGAATTTCGCCCTTCTGGTTGCTGCCGATTATCGCATTGATGATTGCCAGTTGGCTCATTTGGTCGACATGGGAAGAACGTGGTACCACTGCGACCATTGATTTCCTTTCAGCCGACGGTATTGTCGCCGGGCGAACACCTGTACGTTATCAAGGCGTAGAAGTGGGAACCGTGCAAAGCATCAGCCTGAGCAAAGACCTGCGCAAAATCGAAGTCAAAGTCAGCGTGAAAAGCGATATGAAAAATGCGCTGCGTGAGGATACTCAGTTTTGGCTGGTGACGCCGAAAGCTTCACTGGCCGGCGTTTCCGGCCTGGATGCACTGGTCGGCGGGAACTATATCGGTATGATGCCTGGCAAAGGCAAACCCCAGGAGCACTTCACCGCTCTGGATACTCAACCCAAATATCGATTGAATAATGGCGAGTTGATGATTCATCTTCACGCCCCTGATCTAGGTTCGCTCAACAGCGGCTCATTGGTTTACTACCGTAAAATTCCTGTTGGCCGGGTTTACGACTACACCATTAACAACAATACGCAGGGCGTCACCATTGACGTACTGATCGACCGCCGCTTTACCAAACTGGTGAAAAAAGGCAGTCGTTTCTGGAACGTATCAGGGGTAAAAGCCAACTTCAGCCTTTCCGGAGCACAAGTTCAGTTAGAAAGCCTCGCAGCGTTAGTGAATGGCGCAATTGCCTTTGATTCACCGGAAAACTCCGCTGAAGCGAAGGCTGAAGATGAATTTGGGCTGTATGAGGATCTGGCACATAGCCAGCGGGGAGTGATCATTGATCTTGCCCTGCCAAATGGTGAAGGCCTGAAAGCAGGCTCAACCCCGCTGATGTATCAAGGCCTTGAAGTCGGTACGCTAACCAAGCTGAACCTGAATCCTGGTAGCACCGTCACAGGCCAGATGACCGTTGACCCAAGTGTGGTCAACCTAATGCGCAGTGGTACACGTATTGAGCTACGTAACCCTAAAATCTCGCTCAGCAATCCAAACCTCAGCAGCCTGCTAACCGGTAGCACCTTTGAGTTAGTGCCAGGGGAAGGTGACCCACAGAATCACTTTGTCGTATTCCCAAGTGATAAAACACCGCTACAACAGCCGAACGTTCTGACGCTAAACCTGACTGCACCTGAAAGCTACGGTATTGATGCTGGCCAACCTATCATTCTCCATGGCGTGCAAGTTGGGCAAATTCTTGAACGCACACTGTCCGCTAAGGGTGTCAGCTTCTCTGTCGCCATTGATCCTGAATACCGCCAACTGATTCAGGGCGACAGCAAGTTCGTCGTCAACAGCCGTATTGATGTCAAAGTTGGTATCGATGGTGTTGAATTTTTGGGTGCCAGCGCCAGTGAATGGATCAATGGTGGGGTCAGGGTTATTCCTGGCAACAAAGGCGAGATGAAAAAGAGTTATCCGCTGTATGCCAACCTTGAAAAAGCGGTCGAAAATAGCTTGAGCGACTTGCCGACAACGACATTAACGCTAACTGCCGCCAGCCTGCCGGATATTCAAACGGGCTCCGTGGTGCTGTACCGTAAATTCCAGGTCGGTGAGATTATCAGTGTCCGTCCACGCGCCAATAGCTTTGATATCGATGTGAATATCAAGCCGGAATACCGCAACCTGCTGACAGACAACAGTGTGTTTTGGGCTGAAGGTGGCGCACGCGTGCAACTCAACGGCAACGGTCTGACGGTGCAAGCCTCCCCGCTCTCTCGCGCTCTAAAAGGTGCAATCAGCTTTGACAACCTGAGCGGTGCCAGCGCCGGTCTGAAAAAGGGTGACAAACGCATACTGTACGCGTCTGAAACTGCCGCGCGCGCCGTCGGTAGCCAGATTACCTTGCATACCTTCGATGCCGGGAAACTGTCTGCGGGAATGCCGATTCGCTATCTGGGAATTGACATTGGGCAGCTCGAGTCACTGAATCTGACAGCGTCACGCAGCGAAGTCGAAGCGAAAGCGGTGCTCTATCCTGAATTTGTGGATACTTTTGCTCGCGGTGGCACACGCTTCTCGGTTGTGACACCGAAAATCTCAGCCTCGGGTGTTGATAATCTCGACACTATTCTCCAGCCGTATATTAACGTTGAACCAGGGCGAGGCGCACCACGACGTGACTTCGAGTTGCAGGAAACCTCGATTACCGACTCTCGTTACTCTGATGGCCTGAGTATCGTGCTGGAAGTCCCTGAATCGGGGGCATTGAGCATTGGTACACCCGTTCTGTTCCGTGGTGTTGAAGTCGGTACGGTAACCGGTTTAACCCTCGGCAATCTATCAGACCGCGTGATGGTCGGCCTGCGCATCAGTAAACGTTTCCAGCATTTGGTGCGTGATAGCTCAGTGTTCTGGCTTGCCTCGGGCTACAGCCTCGATTTTGGCCTGACAGGCGGCGTGGTGAAAACCGGCACCTTCAACCAGTTCATTCGTGGCGGTATCGCGTTCGCAACTCCACCGGGAACACCGCTCGCGCCGAAAGCGGTCACTGGTAAACACTTCCTGCTTGAGGAAACTGAGCCGAAAGAATGGCGTCAGTGGGGAACTGCACTACCACGTTAATGCCCGCGCCCCGGTGTCTCACCGGGGCGTTTGTGCTAGACTCCACTCTTCATTTTTTTCTGGACTTCCTTCGTGGCTCACTCTCAAAACGCCTTTCTCCCGCAATCCTTTCTTGATGTTATTCGCGATGCACTTCCGGCCGACCAAACGCTCGAAAGCTTTATCGAGTATTGCCAACGTCCTCTGCGGCGTAGCTTGCGAGTCAATACACTCAAAATTTCAGTCAGCGATTTTCTCGCCCTGGTTGCACCTTACGACTGGCATCTGACACCTGTTCCATGGTGTGCTGAAGGGTTCTGGATTGAGCGAGATGATGAAGAAAGCCTGCCACTCGGTAGCACAGCAGAACATCTGGGTGGATTGTTCTACATCCAGGAAGCCAGTTCGATGTTGCCCGTTGCGGCGCTGTTTGCGGACGGCAACCAGCCGGTGCGTATTATGGATGTCGCTGCCGCACCTGGTTCTAAAACCACGCAAATTGCCGCACGCATGGGCAATCACGGTGCGATTCTTGCCAATGAATACTCCGCCAGCCGGGTGAAAGTGCTGCATGCCAATATCAGCCGCTGCGGAATTAGCAATGTGGCACTGACGCATTTTGATGGCCGGGTATTTGGTGCAGCCTTACCGGAATGTTTTGATGCGATCTTGCTCGACGCCCCCTGTTCAGGCGAAGGCGTAGTACGTAAAGATCCCGATGCATTGCGTAACTGGTCACCAGAAAGCACCGCCAGTATTGCCGATACGCAACGCGAATTGATCGCCAGCGCTTTCCATGCCTTGCGCCCCGGAGGCACGCTGATTTATTCCACCTGCACTTTAAACCGTGAAGAAAACCAACAGATTTGCCAGTGGTTGCTTGATGAATGGCCCGATGCCGTGGAAATCGCCCCGCTTAACGACCTGTTCCCGGAGGCAGGGAGAGCCATCACTGCTGAAGGTTACCTGCATGTTTTCCCACAAATTTATGATTGTGAAGGCTTTTTCGTCGCGCGCCTGCGCAAAACGGCATCAATCGAAGCACTCCCGACCCCAGGGTACAAAGTAGGTAATTTCCCGTTCAGCCCCCTATTTGGCAAGCAAGCCGCTGAAGTCACCGCGGCTGCCAAAAAATCTGGGATAAGCTGGCAAGATGACCAACAGCTTTGGCAACGCGATAAAGAAATTTGGTTGTTTCCGAAGGAGATTGTTTCGTTATTCGGCAAGGTCCGTTTTTCTCGGATTGGCATACGTCTGGCGGAACAGTACAACAAGGGATACCGCTGGCAGCATGAAGCAGTGATTGCTTTAGTGCCCGGGGATTCGCCGCTGGCATTCGCGCTGACGGAGTTTGAAGCTGACGAATGGTATCACGGGCGCGACATTTACCCAGATGTGACGCCGTCACTTAATGAAGTGATTGTCACCTGGCAAGACCAACCATTGGGTCTGGCCAGGAAAGTGGGATCGCGACTGAAGAACAGTTACCCACGTGAACTGGTACGCGATGGCAAACTGTTCGCGACGAAGGCCTAATTCGCAAAATATTGTCGCCATGTGATTTGCAGTTTTTGTACGTTTGTCTACGCTCTAGTGTGGGAGGCCTTACTGGTCATACCACATGCACCCAGACCCAAGGAGAGTAAGATGACGAAAACTAACGTACGAATAGGCATCTTCGAAATTGATGATGCTGAATTACATGGCGAGCAACAAGGGGACCGCACTTTGAGCATCCCTTGTAAATCTGACCCGGATTTGTGCATGCAACTTGATGCCTGGGATGATGAAACCAGTATTCCCGCCGTCCTTGATGGCGAACATTCAGTCCTCTACCGTCAACATTACGACCAAAAATCTGATGCCTGGGTCATGCGTCTTGCATGATTCCAATCAACCCGTCGCTCAGGCGGGTTAATTAATCTGTACTGATTTCCCCTCTTCCCATGGCTTCCCCTACAATTAAACCAAACGGTGAAACTCTGAGGCGTTAATGTTTGCGTTAGTCTTATTTGTTTGTTACCTGGACGGTGATTGCGAAGATATTGTTGTGGACGTTTTTAATACCGAGCAGCAATGTGTGGTGGCCATGGATGACCAACGGATCCGTTATGGCGGATGCTTCCCAATAGAAGATTTTATCGATGGTTTCTGGCGCCCGGCTCATGAATACAGTTCGCTATAACTACTGTACCTGCACCATCGTTAGCTTGTTACCAAACACTGCGCCGGTATCAATATAGTTTTGGTTGTAAAAATGACCGACTTCTTTGAGTGGTGTATGGCCGAAATAGAACTCATCCGCCCCTTCTATTTCTTCACCGCGTCCCTGTAAATTTTTATTGAGCCGATCCCGGCTCCAGACCAGCAAATGCTCATCAACTGGCTGATTCCAACTGTAATGTGATGCAGGATAATCGGCATGAGCAATAACCAGTATTTTCCCATGGGTATGAAGCTCAATCACTAACGGCAAATCACGGCAATGTAATAAAGCCTCTTGCACATTATGTTGGCGCAGTGCTGGCAACTCCCGGTACCAATCGCCACCGTTCATTTGCCAAAGAATCCCCTCGCCCTCATCCAACGCTTCTAAAGCCATCTCTTCGTGATTGCCTTTCACCGCTTTAAACCACTTGCTACCCAGTAAGGCCAGACAACCGGGGCTATTCGCACCGCGGTCGATAAGATCCCCCACCGAGATAATAAGATCCTGATGGTAATCAAAATGCTGGAGTTTAAGCTGGCTAATTAACTCAGAAAGGCAGCCGTGTAAATCGCCAACAACAAAAATATGCCGCCAGTTCTCACCTTCAATTCGCTGATACATACTGACCCCACACCGCTTATTTATTGCTCAATTATAAACCAGTGTGCGGCGATGGTTAGCAGGTTGGGCGAACGAACATCTTTATCCGTTTACCGTGGTATTCCACAGGGTGTTCAAACCGGAAGCCAAAACGCTCGGCGAGGTGAATGGAGCGATGGTTATCATCATCAATAATGCAGCAAACGGGCGTGGTAAATTCACGGTCTGCCCATTCTAAAATCGCACCCAAGGCTTCATTGGCGTAGCCTTTACCGTGTACGGCTGGAATGAGCGTCCAACCGGCTTCAGGGAATTCAAGGGCTGGCGTTAATTCACGTTGTGCATCCTGAAAACCGAACGCCCCGACAAAACGCCCTTTTGCTTTTTCAAACACCCCCCAGTAGCCATAACCCAGTGCCTGCCAATGACCGATGTAACGTAACAGGCGACTCCATGTCATTTCCTGCCCTTGCGGTTGACCACCACCGATAAATTTCACCATTTCCGGGTCAGCCCAACAAGCCGCTAAATCCGGGAAATCCTCCAATGCAAAGTGCCGCAAAACTAAACGTTCAGTTTCCAGACGTGGTGCTTCTTTAACCATTTTCATTTCCTTCTGAATCTTTTTTAATGATTCTGCCGCTATACCGCTCATGAAACAATAAGCACAGGTTAGCTGCTGTGAGATAAGAGAAATTGAGCGGGAGATAAAAATAGAAAAGGCTGCAAATTTGCAGCCTTTAGAGAGATGATACGAGTTATCTGGTAAATTTTTCCGCTTCTTCAAGCGTTTCAATATGGTTTATACCAAAGAGTGCGTGGTAATCAGTTCCACCACGTACCCCACCAGCTTACTATCGAGGATCAGTTTCAAACTTTCTGGCACCTCCGTTTCACTCTGGGACTTAGATTAATCTAGCAGTCCTGACGTTCGAAAAGTAACGGCAGATTCACAGTTTTGCCATCTGCCGATCAAAATGCCAAATTAATCCTTGCACGCTTTGATCATACTTTACCGCTCAGCCGTTCATGAAAATCACTGCTGCGCAAATCCAGCCCCACAATTTTCACTTTACATTCATAGCGTTGGTAGCGAGTTTCAATCGCATCAAGCACCGCGACCGTCGAGACATCCCAGATTTGTGCCTGAGATAAATCAATAATCACCTGCTGCGGGTCATCGGCATACTGAAAATGTTCGAATAAATCATTACTACTGGCGAAAAACAGCGGCCCGGTCACCGTATACCGAACGGATTGCCCATCATCAGACAATGACCGTTGTGCATGAACAACATGAGCAATACGTCGGGCGAACAAAATCATCGCAAAGATGACTCCGCCAACGACACCCAAAGCCAGGTTTCCTGTCGCAACGGTGACTGTCACCGTCGTCACCATCACCAGAGTTTCGGGAAGCGGAATTCTTTTCAATGTGGCGGGTTTCACACTGTGCCAGTTAAGAGTTTTCACCGCCACGATGACCATGATCCCCGCCAGAACAACCATCGGGATTTTTGCCATCAGTTCGCTTAAACCGGTAACCAGCAACAGCAGCACCAGCCCTGCGGCAAGCGTAGAAACTCGTGTACGCCCTTTACCAAGCTCGACATTAACCATGGTCTGGCCAATCATGGCGCAACCTGCGATCCCACCGTAGAAACCGGCGAAGATATTAGATATCCCCAATCCCCAACATTCACGGCGTTTACTGGAGGGTGTATCTGTCAATTCGTCCACCAGCTTAGCTGTCAGCAATGACTCCATTAATCCCACAAATGCGATACTCAACGCACAAGGCCATATTATCCGTAATGTATCCAGGTTTAACGGCACCATTAATTCCGTTAATCCTGGTAAGCCGGCATCCATTGGCCCTGATTCTCCGACTGTCGGGACTGATAGCCCCATGCCGATACAAAGTGTAGTAATGACAATTATCGCCACCAGCGGCGAAGGCACCATTTTGAACACCCGTGGCAACAGGAGAACAATCAATAACGTCAGTGCAAACAACCCCCACACCAACGGGTTATTTCCCCAAATATGAGGCACCTGTGCAAAGAAAATCAGGATACCTAATGCGTTCACAAAACCGGTCATCACCGATAAGGGAATGTAACGCATCATTCGAGCTAGCCCGCTTACGCCGAACACAATTTGAATCAACCCCGCCAGCAATACGGCAGGGAAAATATATGCAACACCATACTGATGCACCATTGGCCCGATAACCAGAGCAACTGACCCTGCAGCTGCGGTCACCATTGCAGGGCGACCACCAAAAATTGACATGGATAAACACAGTACAATGGAGGCCACCAGACTGGCTTTCGGGTCAACCCCTGCGATAACTGAAAATGAAATGATTTCTGGAACTAACGCTAATGCTGTAACCACTCCCGCAAGGGATTCCCGGGCTAACAGGCGTGGACTACGCAAAACATACGCCAGAGAATTCTCACGGCTATGGTTTTCGGTTTGAGTGGTGGTCATATTTTTCGTCTTTGCAGGTTTATCGTTATTCGCTATGGCCCATTCAGGCCGGGCGTGATTGTACAGAGACGTTAGTGAGGATGCTAATTAATGTGATGTATAACATTCTGAACACTGAATGGCTTGCCCAACCTTCATCATGAATGTCGATTAATACCTATTATTCAAAAACGCTATCGATAGGAACACAGCATAAAAACACTTACAATAATGATGGCTTTTTAAAATTCTATAAAAATTGTTTTAGTTTTTGTATTTATTGAGGGATTCATTTTGTTTAGCTACTTAACTAATTGTAAATCGACAGGTATTTTCCTGTTGACTACCATGATGCTATTTTGTGGGAATGTTTTTGCTGACCCAGTACTGAACAAAATACTCAGCACCCATAGCATAACCCTGGCATGGGTCGATAACACCAGACCCATTGCCTGGCAATTAAATAACAAACCCTCTGGCATGGTGATAGATATCTGCCTCGATGTCGTACAAAGTATAGAAAAACGCTACAACACCAAATTAGATGTCAAATGGACAAAAATCCCCGCAGCCGCTCGCTTTGAGGTTATATCCCATAATCAGGCGGATGTTTTATGTGCAGTCGCAGCGAACTCCGGGCAACGTCATAAAATAGTTAAATTCTCTATTCCGTGGTTTTACACCAAAATGAATATTCTGACCAAGAAATCAGAGCAAGTTTTGAATGAAGAGTTACTGAGTGGGCATACAGTCGGTGTTATCAGTGGCGGTACCGCCGCATTAGAATTGGCAAAGATGAATGAAAATTACAATTACTCAATTTCGGTGAAGTTAGTGCGCGATTTTAATGATGGTTTTGATTTGCTTGCCGATGGTCATATCTCAGCATTCATCACTGATGACGTTATTATCCGTGGTAAATTGGCTGAAATGCCAAATAAAGAAGATTACCAGATCAACGCCAGTGGTTTTGGTAATACATTAGAATATGGTTTAGCCGTGGATAAAAATGCGGATGAAATGGAAGAAATCATTAATACCAACATAAAGACCATGTTTGCCACAAAACGATTTGATGAGCTCTATAACAAGTGGTTTATGTCTCCACTCACCTCCCCTGATGACATCGTACAACTGCCGATGTCACAGCAACTTATCAATGATAAGCTTCGCTATCAATTGCGTTAGCAGAACTGCTGATTATCGTGAAATCATCGGGTAAGATAACGGCCTGTGTACATGTCGACCTCAAGGAGATTAATTATGAAAAATAGAAACATAATGGCTATTTTTTGCGCAATAGCTCTGGCAGCAACAACATTGACAGGATGCGCTGGTTCCTCAAAACAAGAAAGTACCGGCGGCTATATCGACGATACGGTTATTACAACCAAAGTTAAATCGACTCTGCTGGCAGAGAAATCACTGAAATCTACGGATATCAGTGTCGTCACGTTTAAAGGGCGAGTACAACTTAGCGGCTTTGTCGCTTCATCAGCTGAGGCAAATAAAGCTGTTGCGCTAACCAAAACGGTTAAGGGTGTACGAATGGTTGAAAATGACTTGCTCGTGAAGTAACAGGCTTATTGGTCTTTACCCCAAGACTGTAGACAATTCTGCCCTATAGTTTGAGCATAGGAAGAGTCTATAGGCTTGGGGTACTCCACTTAACCTGCACCAGGACTACAGGACAAAAGCTTGATTTATTCAACAACGCTCTTCATTTCCTAAGTACTATTCTATATAAAATGATTCTTACTTGCTCTTAATGATGGAAGAAACGGTATTATAAATAACAGAGTTATCAGGGATGTCTTTATTTACAAAAGTCATTGCACCGATAGTCACGTTATCACCAATTTTTATATCACCAATTATGCAACTATGAGCTCCAATATCTGCGTTATCCCCTATGAAGGTAATGCCAATATCACCTCGTGAGCTTTTACGACCAATCGTAGTATTTTGTCGAATATTCATATTTTTACCAATGATACACTCTGACCTAACTACAATACCCAGATAGTGATTAATCTTCATACCAGCACCAATGTGCGCTGCTATGCTCATATCAGCCCCATATTTATGACGAAGATTATCATTAATTTTCCGAGCTAATTTCTTATAACGGTTATTAGGTAAACTATATAGATAGTTGGCAATACGCCACCAGAAGTAAAACCGCTTCTTTCGGCTAAAAATAACCCTATGAAAAACCTTAAACCATGAGAAATGCTTATTCCCACTTCGGTTTATCACTTCTATTTGTAAACACTCTTTGAGATGGTCTATTGTATTTTTTGATTGAATGTTGCAAAGGTGGTTGCTGTTCATAGATAAAATTAATCCATTAAAAATCTTTAGTGATAGTTTGTCTTTTTGTATAAACAGACTTTAAAATAAACAACTTCAGTTTAATCACTTCTTGACCATCCCTGATTTAGGAAAAATTATAACGATAGTGAACACAACAATCCATTGATTTTGTGAATATTTTGACGCCTTACATTCATGAATGTGAGCTAACAATCAAACCTAGAGCCGCCACTCATTCAGCGCGTTTTTTTCTTACCTGGTTTTGGTGAACTCATAGGCTTTAAGGCGGTTAATCTCCTACCCAGCCAGCTTGGTTTACCCTTGCAATGGATCCCGTCCCCCTGCTACCAATCAACGCAGTGACGATGCGCACTAATGAAATTTTCTGAGTTCTGATTAGTTCCGGCATAAAAAAACAGCCAGACCAGTAGAGTGTAAGAAACGGGGCACAGAAAGGAATTCACCCAGAAACTTTTGGGTAATAAGTCTCAAAAAATGACAGAAAAATATTTGGATTCGAGGGAAAAGGAGTTTATGTTGTTATGACTGTGTTACGGAAATCCAAAAGGACCGAATATCGATTTTTAGGATATTTTTGGATGTAGCGATATAAGCTATTGATTTGAAATACAGATAAAAAAAAGACCGAATACGATTCCTATATTCGGTCCAGGGAAATGGCTCTTGGGAGAGAGCCGTGCGCTAAAAGTTGGCATTAATGCAGGCAGACTTCGCCTTGCCTTCTAAGAATAGTTTACCGGCGCAGCTTTTCCAGTCGGGCGCTAAAGTGTTCGAAAAAAAACTGTGTTACAGGTGACATTTAAGACAAAAACCGCCATATCCGGCTCTCGGATATGGCGGTTTTTTATGACAAATAAAGAAGTTAGCGTGTTTAGCTACATAGCTTCTGTGCACGCTCAATAAATGGCGCGAGACTCTTTTTTTGCCCTGGCGCCTGTGGATCATCTATCTGAATGACAGAGATTGGCTGGCCAGTGGTCTTGCCGCTCGCCACTTGTTGCTCAGCAATATCATTTAGCGGGTACTGCATCAGTGTGCTTGGGTTGATGACAAACAACGCCTGGCCCGCACGGCAACTCAACATCACCTCTTCGCGGTTAAACGCCCAGTTATCTTTACCCATTTCAAAACGGCTCACGGTGATAATTTGTGGTGCCGCAAACGCACCACCTGCGCAAGCCAGCAACAGCAATGTCAAAATACTTTTTTTCATGAATTTCTCTTGAGCAAATAATGTCTTCAGTACGGTTCCCAGGTAGCGAAAATGCTAACCGCAAGGAGTACCACCACCGACAAAATGATTTCCAGCCAGGTTAACCGGACAAACTGTTTTGTTGCCGTTGGAGCACGGTTGAATCGGGGCACCAAATAATAACGGTTATACAGTGCGATGATAACCATCACGGCAACAAAGACAACCTTCACCAACAAGAAACGCACATAGTCGCTTTCCAGTGGCAATGACCAGCCCAGAATCATCAGACTGTTGATTAATCCGCTTAGTAGCACAGCGGCAACCGCCAGATGCCCGTAACGGGAAAAACGCATCATCGCGGTGATCGCAGCCCCCCGCCAGCGTGGTTTTCTAGCCATGCGCATGCACATAATCAGCGGCAAAAGGCCTCCGACCCACCAGCCAGCGCTCAGTAAATGCACTGCGTGGTTCAGGCGCTGTAAGCCACCATAAAAATCTTCGCGCATTGCGGCATGCCCAACACCAGCCAGCAAAATGAGTTGCCCTGCGGCGAGGGTTAGCAATAAAGATTGCAAGTTGCGCGGTTTTAACATCAGAACCACAACCGTCACGACACCGAGTGAAATCTGCCACAGCCACACAGAACCAAAACGCGTGCCCAGCACGGCTAGCCAAACCTGTGGATTGATGGTGTCCTGCCATCCACTGCCCATCATTCCCGCCTGAGCGCATAACAGCAATACTGCGCTAAGCATTGTCATCCAGACTGCAGAATGCCACTGCCATTGCAGACGGCGGATGAGGACCGGCTTAAATGCCTGAGGCGCTAACATTGAGCATGAAATGGTGCTGCCAAGCAGCACCATAAGGGCAGCAAAATGGATGAATCGCAGCGCGATATAGAAAGAAGGTAGCATCCCGCTTATTTCACCGAGAACAGGTACTTCCCTTTGGTTTTATGTCCGTCAACCGACACCACATGCCAGTCGACCTGGTAAGCACCTGGTTTCAGTGCCTCCTCGACTGGCACGATGAGCTGTTTTTCGTCTTTTTCGTTACGTTTTGCCATGCCGGTTTTCACGGCGACTTGCTGTGGCCCGGTCAGCGTAATCCCGCTAAAATTAGCTTCTACTCCTTCAGAAAAATTGAGGGTAATTGCCTGCGGTGACGCCGTGACTGAAGCATCTGCCGCAGGGTATTGATGTTCAAGATGCGCATGCGCAAATGCTGAGCCAGAAGCGGTAAGAGCCGTTAAAAGAGTCGCGAGGGTAAAAAGACGAGATCGAGTGAAAGCCATATCAACTATTCCTTTTTCTTATTCAAGACGGCAAAAGGATAACCTTGAGCCCAGGTGAAGTCGAGATGAGAACAGCTATCAATAAATGTAAAGACTTGTCATCAACTTCATCTGCAAGTACCTTTGCGGCACAAAACAGGAGACCAAAATGAATCACAATCTTGCTGAATTACCCCAGGACGAAATGGATAAGATCAATGTGGATCTTGCTGCGGCAGGCGTGGCCTTTAAGGAACGTTATAATATGCCGGTGATTGCCGAAGTCGTTGAACGCGAGCAACCTGCCCACCTACGTGATTGGTTCAGAGAACGCCTGATTGCACATCGCCTGGCATCAGTTAATCTTTCACGTCTGCCATATGAGCCTAAAGTGAAATAAATATTCACAGCCTTAAACTTCCTGACAAAATTGATGTTAAGATTTTTCTTGGGTTTTAGAACCAAACACAGGAATTACCTGTTGCGGCCATAGGAAGATGGCTGTTAGGTAGATTGATTAAGGAAGAGCATATGCCTGTCTGGAATGTTGCGGCGGCGCAATACGGCGCCACCCCCGATGACCTCGAATCTAATATCTCACATCACTTAGACTTTGTTCGTTGTGCAGTCCGTGAACAAATTGATCTCCTGATTTTTCCCGAACTATCCCTCACTGGTTTCAACATAGAAAATCACCACGACTGCGCACTACCCTTCACTGATGAACGTCTTAATCCTCTGCAAAATGCCGCCATAGAACACAAAATGACTATCGTCGTGGGTTTGCCCCTGCGGTGTAAAGGAGGTGTTTCACCCGGTTCTGTAGGCTTTTTGCCTGATGGTTCGCGCGTCGCCTGTTGCAAACCTCTTTCAAGCGATATTGACCTTCCAGGCCAGCATACCCCTTTGGTTGGTTTGCATAATCGTAGCGTCGCGATGGGGTTCAGTACCGGCAGCGATGAAGAAACCTGGCCACGCAGCGCTGCTGAGATGGGCGCAAGTCTTTACGCCACAGGCAAGTTCATTAACGAAATCAGTTACCAGCACGATGAAATGTATCTGCAACGTTGGGCGCGTAAATACAATTTGCCGGTATTGCTGGCTAATCATGCTTTTTCGACCGGCAAATACCGCTCCGCGGGACGTAGCGCCTGTTGGGATGATCGCGGCGAGTTAGTGGTGCGCGCCGATCATGGCGAATTGCTGGCCGTTGGTCGGCGCGATGAGAAAGGTTGGCACGGAGAAATCATTCCATTACGCTAGCGCGTTATTGAAACCAGCGAAGTTCTGATGGAGTGAATATGCTGCGCATTATTGATACGGAAACCTGCGGTTTGCAGGGCGGCGTGGTGGAAGTGGCGTCTGTCGATATCGTCAATGGTGAAATTGTTAATCCAATGAGCGATCTGGTGCGTCCGGATCGTCCCATTGGTCACCAGGCGATGGCCATTCATAAGATTACTGAAGAAATGGTGGCGAATAAACCGTGGATTGAAGATGTCATTCCGCGCTACCACGGCAGCCCCTATTATGTCGCCCATAACGCCAGCTTTGACCAGCGAATGTTGCCTGAACTGCCTGACAGCGAATGGATTTGTACCGTAAAACTGGCCCGCCGTTTATGGCCCGGTATCAAATACAGCAACATGGGTTTATATAAATCGCTCAAGCTTGAAGTGGAAACACCGGCAGGCTTGCATCACCACCGCGCCCTGTTCGATTGCTACATTACCGCCGCTTTGCTGTTGCGGATTATGGAAGAATCCGGCTGGACACCCGATCAGATGGTGACTATTACTGGCCGTCCAGCGATGGTCACCACCATGGCATTTGGCAAGTATCGTGGCCAGCCCATTGCTGAAATTGCGGATAAAGATCCGGGCTATTTACGTTGGATGTTAAATAACATCAAAGAATTAGCACCGGATCTCAGAATGACGCTGAAACATTATCTCGAAGGGTAAAAACGCATTACTCCACACGCCCTGGTAAGGTGCCTTGCGCCAGGGCAATCAAGAACGCGAACTCCAGCGCCACACCTTCGTATGATTTGAATCGCCCTGATTTCCCACCATGCCCCGAGTCCATATCAGTACATAACAACAGCAAGTTATCGTCGATACGTGTTTCGCGCAATTTTGCGACCCATTTGGCGGGTTCCCAATACTGCACTTGCGAGTCGTGCAAGCCCGTGGTCACCAGTATATGCGGATAAGCCTGCGCGGTGATTTGGTCATATGGGCTGTACTGTTTGATGTAGTGGTAATACTCAACATCTTGCGGATTCCCCCATTCTTCAAATTCACCCGTGGTTAACGGAATTGACTCGTCCAGCATGGTGGTAAGCACGTCAACAAATGGCACTTGCGCGACCACACCGTGAAACAAATCCGGACGCATATTGATAGCCGCGCCCACTAATAACCCGCCTGCGCTCCCCCCCATGGAATACAACAGATTTTCATCGCCGTATCCCAACTTCAGCAAACCATCACACACATCCAGATAATCATTGAATGTATTCATTTTCTTTAGGTATTTGCCGTCTTCATACCATTGTTGGCCAAGCTCACCGCCACCACGCACGTGGGCAATCGCATAGACAAAACCACGGTCTAACAGGCTCAAACGGCTGCTGCTGAAATCAGCATCCATACTGCTGCCATACGAGCCGTAGCCGTACACCAAAAGTGGGTTTTTCCCACGGATGAAATGCTCACGGTGATAAACCAGTGATACCGGCACCTGGACGCCATCTCGTACCGTTATCCATAAATGTTCACTGCGATAGTGACTGGCATCAAATCCCGCCACTTCGCTTTGTTTAATGACGCGCCGCTCGCCGGTATCCATATCCAGCTCGAATAAGGTATCAGGCGTAGTCATTGACGAGTAACCGTAACGTAGTCGGGAAGATTCCGGTTCAGGATTGTAGCCAACCCAAGTTACGTATGCCGGATCGTCAAAAGCAATTCCGGTCACTTCGTGCGTTTTACGGTTAATTTGCCGTAGGCTGGTTAGCCCTTGCTGGCGTTCTTCAACAACCAGCCAATCGGTAAACAACGTAAACCCTTCCAGCATGACGTTTTCACGTGGTGGAATCAGCTCTTCCCATTGGCTTTCGTCGCGCACTTTTGAGCGATACAAACCAAAGTTTTTGCCTTCACGATTCGAACGCAGATAAAAATGATGTTGATAGTGATCGAGAGTGTATTCGTGGTCTTTACGGCGTGGTGCAAAACTTTGTGGCTGCGCATCCACCAGCTCGGCATCCAGCAACAACACTTCGCTGGTCGTCGCGCTGCTCAGGTAAATCAGGACAAAATGCTTCGAAGTCGTTTTATGCACGCTGACATAAAACATTTCGTCCTTCTCTTCGTAAACCAACTCGTCGGACGTGGAAGGATGCCCTACCGTGTGTCGCCAGACCTGATATGGCAGCAGCGTTTTAGGGTGCTTGCGGACGTAGTAAAGCGTGGCGGAATCATTCGCCCAGACAAAACTGCTGTCGACATTTTCCAGCACTTCCGGGTACCAGTTCCCGGTTTCCAGATTGCGGAAACGCAAACCGTACTGGCGACGCGAAAGAAAATCTTCCGCCAATGCCAGCACAGTATTGTCAGGCGTGATGCTCATCCCGCCCATCGTATAAAATTCACTGTGGGCAGCACGGCGATTACCATCCACCAGCGTGCTCCACTCTTCCCATTCAGCCAGCATCACCGACTGGCGCTGATAAATGGCGTATTCATTTCCGGTTTCAAAAACCTGGCGATAACGATAGCCATTTTGCGTATAGGGCGCGGAGACATCGCGTTGTGGGATACGGTCGATCATCTCTTTGAGCAAGCGTTCTTGTAGCGCCTGTTGCGTGCTCATGACTTGATGGCCGTAATCATTTTCCTGATGCAGATAATCAAGTACTTGCGCATCTGCGCGCTCGTCGTCGCGCAACCAATAATAGTTATCGATGCGGGTATCGCCATGAACTGACATGGTGTGAGGAATTTTTTTAGCTTTTGGTGGCATGTCGATTTTCATTTTTGAGTTAACACCCTGTAAGGGTGGCAAATTAAGACAGCCTTGCAAGCGTAACGTGGGATTTTGAGAAAAATGCCGGGGTTAACCCGGCAGATTGAGTTTCTGTTGCTGAATATCTTTTTCAATACCTTCGCGCACATCTTGTGGGATTTTTAGCGCATCACCTAACGCACTGAGATAGCTACGTTCCATAAAGTGGTCGATGTCGATTGCCGCACAGCTGAGGAAATAAAGTTCCAGAGCTTCTTCTTCGTTATTAACGCCTTGTACCAAACGCTGTGGATCAAGCGGTTGATCGATAGCCTGTTGAATCAGCGTACGGCCTGACTCTTCAATACCCGCATCCCGCAACTGTTGTTCGATTATCTGGCGCTCTTTGTCATCGATATGGCCGTCACTTTTCGCGGCAAAGACCAATGCCATTACCAGACGCTGGGTCCGCACATCAACTGGCGATTGTTGCTGCCCAAATTGCGGCTCCCCCTGATGGGTTTCACGGACGCGATCTTTATATTTGCTCCACATCACGCTTCCAGCGACTGCCCCACCGCCAACCAACAGCGCGCTGGTTCCGTATTTAGTGAGTAATTTACGCGATGATTTACTTGCCAGCAGTAACCCCGCTAAGCCACCCAGCGCGCCAGGTACCAGTAATTTGCTCAGCCCCTGAGGATCTTGAGTGGGTTGATTGTGCCTGGAAGATTTTTGGCCGGGCTGTGTCGCTTGCCCCAGCATAGACTGAAGCTGCTGTAACCAATTACTCATGAGAGACACCCTTGTTTTAGAACATAGCCACTGAGGTTAGGTGAAAGGCTGTCAAGAAGTGTCTGATAAGACTAAAGATGAGAAAAGAACCGCGCCGGTATTCCGACGCGATAAAACTTAAGCGGCTTTGGTGCGTTTACGTGGATGTTCGGCTACTTTATCATCAGAAGCCTCTTCTTCAGTAACGACTTCAGGCGTTTCATCTGCTGCTGTTGCCGTTTCCAGCTCTGGCAATTTTCCGCTTTTCAGTACGGTCGAAAGCACATCTTTGTTTTCTGCCATCCACATGGCCAGCACGTCATTTTGGCCTTCTTCGAGAGCAATTGGGCTTTGAGTGAGCCAGTCACTCAACACTTCGGCCAGGTCGAGCATTTTGTCATAGGCGTCTGCGTCCTTTTTACTGGCAAATGACATTTTTTCTTGCCCCTCTCGTACTACAACGTATTTGATTTCAACCGCCATTTTGCAGCTCCGGCTTAACTGTTTATTTAAACAGTATAATAATATTACCCTTGCATCGCAAGCGGGAAAGTCGCTGCGTACGCAAACGTTTTCGTTTATAATTCGCCGGTCTATTTTCTCCGTTTGGGTATACAGATTATGTCAATGTTGGGAACAGCGCTTCGTCCTTCAGCTACACGTGTGATGTTGTTGGGTTCAGGCGAATTAGGAAAAGAAGTGGCAATTGAATGTCAACGTCTGGGGCTGGAAGTGATTGCCGTAGACCGCTACGCTGATGCCCCAGCGATGCACGTCGCGCACCGTAGTCATGTCATTAATATGCTTGATGGTGCCGAACTTAAAAAGCTGGTCGCTGCTGAAATGCCCGATTTTATCGTTCCCGAAATTGAAGCCATTGCCACGGATATGCTGGTAGAACTGGAGCAGCAAGGCCAGAACGTTGTCCCGTGCGCCCGAGCCACTAAGTTGACCATGAACCGCGAAGGTATTCGTCGTCTGGCAGCTGAAGAGTTAGAACTGCCCACTTCAAGCTACCGCTTTGCCGATAGCGAAAGCGCTTTCTTGCAAGCCGTCGAAGAAATTGGCTTCCCTTGCATCGTTAAACCGGTAATGAGCTCTTCAGGCAAAGGGCAAAGCTTTATCCGCAATGCCGACCAGTTAGCCAAAGCCTGGGAATACGCTCAACTCGGTGGCCGGGCAGGCAAAGGACGCGTCATTGTCGAAGGGGTGGTGAATTTTGATTTTGAAATCACTTTGTTGACCATCAGCGCAATCGATGGCGTGCATTTCTGCGCGCCAATTGGTCATCGTCAGGAAGACGGCGATTATCGTGAGTCGTGGCAGCCACAAAAGATGAGTGATGTTGCGATTTGTCGCGCGCAGGAAATTGCCGAGAAAGTCGTGAAATCCCTGGGGGGCTTCGGATTGTTTGGCGTTGAGCTGTTTGTCTGTGGCGATGAGGTCATTTTCAGCGAGGTTTCCCCGCGTCCACATGATACCGGCATGGTGACGCTGATTTCTCAGGATTTGTCAGAGTTTGCATTACATGTCCGCGCCTTCCTCGGCTTGCCAATTGGCGATATTCGCCAGTATGGCCCGGCGGCTTCTGCGGTGATCCTGCCAGAATTAACCAGTGATAACGTCCAGTACGGTAACGTCGCGGGTGCGGTAGGTGCCGGTTTGCAGGTGCGTCTGTTTGGTAAGCCGGAGATTGAAGGTAAACGCCGTATGGGTGTCACGCTGGCAACAGGTTCTAGCGTGGAAGATGCGATTGCGCGTGCGATTGCCGCAACCAAAGCGGTTATCGTCAAAGGATAAAAAAAACCGGTCACATCGTTATCTATGTGACCGGTTTTACGCAGCTACAACTTAAAGAATGGCGTATTATTTCGCGCCTTCAACCGCTTCACGAGCAAGCTGAGTAATACGGTCGTAATCACCTGCTTCCAGTGCGTCAGCCGGAACCAACCATGAGCCACCGATACACAGAACGCTTTTCAGTGCCAGGTAATCACGGTAGTTAGCCGGTGTGATCCCGCCAGTTGGGCAGAAACGAACCTGAGAGAATGGGCCCGCAATAGCTTGCAGTGCTTTGGTGCCACCATTCGCTTCAGCCGGGAAGAATTTGAATTCTTTCAAGCCGTAATCCAGACCCAGCATCAGTTCAGAAACAGTGCTGATACCCGGAATCAATGGAATTGAGCCTTCGGTTGCCGCTTTCAACAGTGGCTCAGTCAGACCCGGGCTGATAGCGAACTGCGCGCCAGCTTCGGTCACTTCTGCCAGTTGCTCTGGGTTCAGAACGGTACCCGCACCAATAATCGCTTCTGGTACTTCTTTAGCGATAGCGCGAATCGCGTCCATTGCACATGGAGTACGCAGAGTCACTTCCAGAACGCGCACGCCACCAGCAACTAATGCTTTAGCCATTGGTACTGCGTGTTCCAGTTTGTTAATTACAATAACCGGGACAACCGGCCCTGTTTTCAGGATCTGTTCCGCAGTAGTTTTCCAGTTTTTCATCTAATAAGGCCTCTTCAACCAACTTTATAATTCGTTTCCAGTGCGGCAATTGCTACATCTGGTCCTTAAAATTTAATGCAGGTCGCGCCCTGTTCCGCGCCAGATAACTGTTCGCGTAACGCGCTAAATAGTTCACGGCCGGTTCCAACGCGATCCGCGCTGAGGTCCGGGTGATATGCAGTGCGTTTTGCAAGCTCTGCATCATCGACCAGCAATGTCAGTTCACCCGTTTGACCATTGACGCGAATCATATCGCCATCACGGACTTTCGCCAGCAACCCACCATCATAGGCTTCTGGCGTAACATGGATTGCTGAGGGCACCTTACCTGATGCACCCGACAGTCGTCCATCAGTGACTAACGCAATTTTGAAACAGCGGTCCAATAATACCCCAAGTGGCGGCATAAGTTTATGTAATTCTGGCATGCCATTCGCTTTTGGCCCTTGATGGCGCACAACAACCACGCAGTCACGGTCCAGCAGACCTGCTTCAAACGCTGGCAAAACGTCATGCTGGCTTTCAAAGATGACGGCGGGAGCTTCGATAATTTGATTTTCCACGGGAACTGCAGAGGTTTTCATTACTGCACGGCCGAGGTTACCGCTAAGCACTTTGGTGCCGCCGTGTTTGGAGAATGGTTTTTCAAAGGTTGCAATGACATCGGTATCGAGTGCGGTTGTCGCACCTTCACGCCATGCAAGCTGCCAATTATCCAGCCATGGTTCCATGGTGTAGTGATGCAGGCCAAAGCCCGCAACAGTGTTCACGTCTTCATGCAGCAGGCCACCTTTGAGCAATTCGCGCATTAGCACTGGCACACCGCCCGCGGCCTGGAAGTGATTGATGTCCGCCGGGCCGTTCGGGTACAGGCGCGCCAGCAAAGGCACCACATCAGAAAGATCAGAGAAATCATCCCAGTTAATGATGATACCTGCTGCACGCGCCATCGCGACCAGGTGCATCGTATGGTTGGTAGAACCGCCGGTTGCCAACAACGCAACAATGCCATTGACCACTACTTTTTCGTCAATCATTTTACCGAGTGGCATCCACTCGTTGCCATTTCCTGTCAGGCGCGTTACCTGACGTGCCGCTGCTGCCGTTAGTTCATGGCGCAGAGGGGCATCCGGATGAACAAACGAAGAACCCGGGAGCTGCATCCCCATAAACTCAACCACCATTTGGTTGGTATTGGCGGTGCCGTAAAAAGTACAGGTGCCTGGCGCATGATAAGAAGCAGCTTCAGATTCCAGTAATGCCAGACGGTCAACTTTGCCTTCAGCATAAAGCTGGCGAATGCGTACTTTCTCTTTATTGGCCAAACCACTGGCCATTGGGCCTGACGGCACAAACACCGCTGGTAAATGGCCAAATGAGAGTGCAGCCATAGTCAAACCGGGGACAATTTTGTCGCATACGCCCAGGTACAGCGCGCCGTCGAACATGTTGTGGGACAGGCCGATAGCGGTGGACATCGCGATAATTTCGCGGCTCAGCAATGAAAGCTCCATGCCGTCCTGGCCCTGAGTCACGCCATCACACATCGCTGGCACACCACCTGCAACCTGCCCTACGGCACCAACAGAGTGCAACGCTTTACGAATCTGATCAGGGTAATACTCATAAGGTTGATGCGCGGAGAGCATGTCGTTGTAGGAGGTAATGATCGCAATGTTGTTACGCAGCATACTTTTCAGCGAAGCTTTATCTTCCGGCTGACAAGCAGCAAAACCGTGGGCCAGATTTCCGCACGCCAGCTCAGATCGGTGGACTGTGTTGGACTTCGCTTTTTCGATGCGAGCCAGATAAGTTTCACGGGTCTGGCGGGAACGTTCAACGATGCGCTTTGTTACGCGTAACAAAATTGGATTCATAAAAGATCCTCTTTAAAGTGGCTGCCGTCGCTTTGGGCAGGTGGTCGAGGTTACCGGCTCTTTTCTCTCAATGAGGCGGCAATCCGTACCATCAGGGCAAAATCGCTTCAGCTAGTGTAAATAAAAAAGCCCTGCTGGTGAATCCAGTCAGGGCTTTTATATTAAAAAATTTTCACCACTTTGGCGCTAGATCATGTTACCGGTAAAATACGAATCGTTTGTTACACGATTTTTACACAATGACACCGATTCCATCCGCTAAATCAGTCGAGTTGCAGGTAGACGGCAAATGACCGAATCCCCAGCAGCTTACATTAGTAAGTGACTGGGGTGAGCGAGTGCTGCCAACCCCCCTGCAACTTGAAGGATGACGGGGATTACTCAAATTCGTTCCATGAACGCCCATCACGGGTAATCATCGCCACCGATGCCACTGGTCCCCAGGTTCCGGCCTGATATGGCTTAGGTGCATCATTGTCCGCAGCCCATGCTTCAGTGATGGAGTCGACCCATTTCCACGCTTCTTCTACTTCGTCACGACGCACGAACAGTGCCTGAATACCACGCATGGTCTCCAGAAGCAGGCGCTCGTAAGCATCTGCCAGATGTGTTTCGTTAAAGGTTTCGGAGTAACTCAGATCCAGTTTGGTGGTTTGCAGGTTGTGCTTGTGATCAAGCCCTGGCACTTTGTTGAGCACCTGGATATCCACACCTTCGTCCGGTTGCAGACGGATGGTAAGTTTGTTTTGCGGCAAATCTTGCCAGGAATCTTTAAACAGGTTCAGTGCAGGGCTCTTGAAGTAAACCACGACCTCAGAGCATTTTGTCGGCAGACGTTTCCCGGTACGCAGGTAGAATGGCACGCCAGCCCAACGCCAGTTGTCGATATCCACACGGATAGCCACGAAGGTTTCCGTGCCGCTCGTTTTGTTGGCACCTTCTTCTTCCAGATAACCCGGGACTTTTTTACCCTGTGCAAAGCCCGCCGTGTACTGGCCGCGAACCGTTTTCTCGCGCACATTGCTACGGTCAATACGGCGCAGGGATTGCAGAACTTTCACTTTCTCGTCGCGGATATGGTCGGCAGTCAGATCGGATGGTGGTGACATGGCAATCATGCACAGGATTTGCAGCAGGTGGTTTTGAATCATGTCGCGCATTTGACCGGCCTGGTCAAAGTAACCCCAGCGCCCTTCAATCCCGACTTCTTCCGCTACGGTGATTTCCACATGATCGATAGTTTTGTTATCCCAGTTATTGGCAAACAGGGAGTTCGCAAAACGCAGCGCCAGCAGGTTCAGTACGGTTTCTTTACCTAAGTAGTGGTCAATACGGTAAACCTGGCACTCTTCAAAATACTCACCAACCTGATCGTTGATTTGCTGAGAAGTCACCAGTGAGGTGCCGAGTGGCTTTTCCATCACCACACGAGCAGGTTTAGCGTTAAGTTTCGCTTTACCCAAACCTTTGCAGATGGCGCCAAAAGTACTTGGTGGCATCGCAAAGTAGTTAATCGTGACACGGTTTTGCTGATCGAGCATCTTACCGAGTTTGGTAAACGCCGCAGTATCGTTAACATCCAGGTTGCAAAAATCGAGACGGCTACTCAACTTATCCCACAGGCTTTCGTCGATCTTTTCCTTCATAAAGGTTTCGATCGCTTCGCGTACCACTTTGGTATACGCCTCTTTATCCCAGTCTGCGCGGCCTACACCCAGGATGCGAGTGTCCGGGTGAATCTGCCCCGCCTTTTCCAACTGATACAGGGATGGCAGCAGTTTCCGACGCGCAAGGTCGCCTTTTGCACCGAAAATCACCAGGTCACATGCCTGAGCTGTCTGCGTTACCGCCATGTCTATTCTCCTCGTTTCGGATGTCCGGGGGGATTCACCGGCCCGTTTGTAATTTTATTACAGAATAATGTACTGCTTTTAGTGAATTCAGGTAAACCTTTGCCCATTATCAGATCACATTCATGGGCAACATTTGCCCGTCAGTGCCACTTTTAGCGATGTGCCGTGGAATTTTCTGACGATTTATTGTTGATGTATATCATGTCTAAAGTTAGACGCTGATCATGTAATGAAAAAAAACAACATCATTACACCTATTCTCCCGCCCAATCGATGATGGGCAAGCGTATATTCTTGCTAAATCGTGTCGCGATTTCTCCTGTTAGTGAAATCGACAAAATCCATGAGTGCCGGACACCTATGAATATGCTGGACAAAATCCAGTCCCAACTGGAACACCTTAGCAAATCAGAACGTAAAGTCGCAGAAGTGATTCTTACCGCACCGCAAGATGCCATTCACTCAAGCATTGCTACCCTCGCCCGCAGCGCTGACGTTAGCGAACCGACAGTCAACCGCTTTTGCCGCCGTCTCGAAACCAAAGGCTTCCCGGATTTTAAATTACATTTAGCGCAAAGTCTGGCGAATGGCACTCCTTATGTAAACCGGAATGTTGACGAAGATGACAGTGTAGAAGCTTATACCGGCAAAATCTTTGAATCGGCGATGGCAAGTCTTGACCAGGTCAGGCAATCACTGGATATGGCAGCCGTTAATCGCGCAGTAGATTTACTCACGCAGGCGAAGAAAATTGCCTTCTTTGGTTTGGGTTCCTCGGCCGCGGTCGCACATGATGCGATGAACAAATTCTTCCGTTTTAACGTGCCAGTTATCTATTCTGACGATGTGGTGTTACAGCGTATGAGCTGCATGAATTGCAGTGAAGAAGATGTTGTCGTGCTTATCTCGCATACCGGACGCACCAAAAACCTCGTTGAACTGGCGCAATTAGCGCGTGAAAACGACGCCATTGTGCTGGCCATTACCTCTGAAGGCTCACCACTGGCTCGCGAAGCCACCCTCTCTTTACTGCTGGACGTGCCAGAAGATACCGACATTTATATGCCTATGGTTTCTCGCCTCGCGCAATTAACGGTGATTGATGTACTGGCAACCGGTTTTACTTTACGTCGTGGCGCGAAATTCAGAGATAACTTGAAGCGAGTCAAAGAAGCGCTCAAAGAATCGCGTTTTGATAAGGAGCTATTCGTTTCTGGCGATAGCCAGTAAAACAAAATTAGTCTGCTTAAATCGTTTGAGTTGCAGCCAGCACTCCCGCAGCTCGAAGTAAGACAGATATAACAAAGCTGTAACTTTTTAGGTCATTCGGTTAAGTTGTTACATTGCGTTTTTCAACGCATTCCGATTTACCGAATCTTTTGTTAACACAACACCAAAGTTGTTTCAGTCAACGGAGTAATACATGTCCAGACGGCTACGTAGAACCAAAATCGTTACCACTTTAGGCCCGGCAACCGATCGCGACAATAATCTGGAAAAGATTATCGCAGCCGGCGCAAACGTGGTGCGTATGAACTTCTCCCACGGTACTGCAGAAGATCATCAGATCCGTGCTGATAAAGTTCGTGAAATTGCCGCGAAACTGGGTCGTCATGTCGCTATTCTGGGCGATTTGCAAGGGCCAAAAATTCGTGTCTCTACCTTTAAAGAAGGTAAAGTTTTCCTCAATATCGGCGACAAATTCTTACTGGATGCCAACCTGGGTAAAGGTGAAGGCGATAAAGAAAAAGTCGGTATCGATTATAAAGGTCTGCCCGCTGACGTTGTCACCGGTGACATCCTGCTGCTCGATGATGGCCGTGTTCAGCTAAAAGTACTCGAAGTTCAGGGTATGAAAGTGTTCACCGAAGTCACCGTAGGCGGCCCGCTGTCGAATAATAAAGGCATCAACAAACTGGGTGGCGGCCTGTCAGCCGAAGCGCTGACCGATAAAGACAAAGCTGACATCATCACTGCAGCGAAAATCGGTGTCGATTATCTGGCGGTTTCCTTCCCACGTTGTGGTGAAGATCTGAACTACGCTCGCCGCCTGGCGCGCGAAGCAGGCTGTGACGCGAAGATTGTCGCAAAAGTTGAGCGTGCTGAAGCAGTATGCGACGAAGCGGCAATGGATGACGTTATCCTGGCTTCTGACGTGGTTATGGTTGCCCGTGGCGACCTGGGCGTTGAAATCGGTGACCCTGAGCTGGTCGGTATTCAGAAAACCCTGATTCGCCGCGCACGTAAACTGAACCGTGCGGTGATCACTGCGACTCAGATGATGGAGTCAATGATTACCAACCCAATGCCAACTCGTGCCGAAGTCATGGACGTGGCGAACGCCGTTCTTGATGGTACCGATGCGGTGATGCTTTCTGCAGAAACCGCTGCGGGTCAATACCCGGCTGAAACGGTTGCTGCAATGGCGCGTGTTTGCCTGGGTGCAGAAAAAATCCCAAGCATCAACGTCTCTAAACACCGTCTGGACGTGCAGTTCGACAACGTTGAAGAAGCGATTGCGATGTCGGCAATGTATGCGGCAAACCACCTTAAAGGTGTTACCGCCATCATCACCATGACCGAATCAGGCCGCACCGCGCTGATGACTTCCCGTATCAGCTCTGGTTTGCCAATTTTCGCCATGTCCCGTCATGAGCGTACGCTGAACCTCACCTCTTTGTACCGTGGTGTGACGCCTGTACATTTCGATAGCCCAAGCGACGGTGTTGCTGCTGCAAATGATGCAGTGAATTTGCTGCGTGACAAAGGCTACCTGATTTCCGGTGATTTGGTTATCGTGACCCAGGGCGACGTGATGAGTACCATTGGTACCACCAACACGACGCGCATTCTGTGCGTTGAGTAATTCAATCGCTGTATGACAAAGGGGCCAAATTGGCCCCTTTCTTATTTCTTCGGATATAACTCTTTGCGACGGTAGGGTTCTGTTTCCCCTTCCTTGCGGGTTTTGAGCAATTTTAAAATCCAGGTGTATTGTTCAAGATTCGGCCCCACCAGAATTTCGACTTCTTCATTCATTCGGCGAGCAATGGTGTTGTCATCCGCATCAACTAAATCGTCCATCGGAGGACGAATATGAATGTCTAAGCGGTGAGTTTTGCTGTTGTACACCGGGAACAATGGCACAACGCGCGCACGTGCCACTTTCATCAAGCGGCCAATTGCCGGTAATGTCGCTTTATAGGTGCCGAAGAAATCGACGAACTCACTATGCTCAGCACCGTGGTCCTGGTCAGGCAAATAATATCCCCAATACCCCTGACGCACAGAGCTGATAAACGGTTTAATCCCGTCATTACGCGCATGTAACCGGCCACCGAAACGGCGGCGCACGGTATTCCACATGTAGTCAAATAATGGGTTACCCTGGTTATGGAACATGGCGGCCATTTTTTGCCCCTGCGACGCCAACAACATCGCCGGAATATCCACGCCCCATCCGTGCGGCACCAGGAAAATCACATTTTCTTCCCGCTGCTTTAACTCGTCGATAATCTCTTTGCCATGCCAGTCAACACGCTGCATGACCTTTTTCGGGTCCTTGATCGCCAACTCAGCCATCATCACCATCGCTTGAGGAGCAGTAGCAAACATCTCGTCGATGACAGCTTCGCGTGAGGCTTCCGGCATCTCCGGGAAGCAATACAGCAAGTTAATTTGTGCGCGACGGCGGGCACTTTTACCAAAGCGCCCGGCTATACGCCCAACTTTACCCAGCAGAGGATCGCGTATTGACGGCGGTAACATCGCAATACCAGCGAAAGCGCCAACGCCTAGCCAGGCGCCCCAAAATTTCGGGTGCAAGAAGGCCTTTTGAAATTCAGGAATGAACTCACTGTGACTTTTTTTAGTTTTTTCCATTCATATTCTCAGTACAGCATCAAATCATTGATGACATGAATTTATCAGTATCTTAGCGGGGTAATGCCTTTCAGACAAAGAAAAAGCCGGTTACTGGGAACCGGCTTTATTCACAGCACTGGATTAATTGAAACTGAGCTGTGGAGTGACTTCACGAACCTGAGCCAGATATTCGTTACGATCGGAGCCTGTCAGCCCTTCGGTACGTGGCAGTTTCGCGGTCAACGGATTCACCGCTTGTTGGTTAACCCACACTTCATAATGCAAATGCGGCCCCGTAGAGCGCCCGGTATTCCCTGACAATGCTACACGATCGCCGCGTTTCACTTTCTGACCTGGCTTCACTAACAGTTTCTTCAAGTGCATGTAGCGGGTGGTATATGAACGCCCGTGGCGAATAGCCACGAAGTAACCTGCCGCACCGCTACGTTTTGCCATCACCACTTCACCATCACCGACAGCCAACACTGGCGTACCTTGTGGCATAGCAAAGTCGACACCTTTGTGCGGCGCAACACGACCGGTGACCGGGTTAAGGCGACGAGGATTAAAGTTTGACGAAATACGGAACTGTTTAGCCGTCGGGAAGCGCATAAAGCCCTTCGCGAGACCCGAACCGCTTCTGTCGTAGAACTTGCCGTCTTCTGCACGAATGGCGTAATAATCTTTACCGCCACTGCGTAGACGCACACCAACCAAACGGCTTTGCTCACGTTTGCCTTCAAGCATTTCGCGAGACATTAACACCGCGAACTGATCGCCTTTTTTCACTTTGCGGAAGTCCATTTGCCACTGCATGGCCTTGATAACTCCGCTGATTTCAGCGCTGGTTAATCCAGCATCTTTCGCGCTGCTGACGAAACTACTGCCTACCGTGCCTTTCAAAACATTGTTAACCCATTCGCCTTGCTGCATTTCGCTGCTGAGCTTAAAGGCCGTACCTGAACGGTCGTAGGTGCGTGTTTCACGGCGCGACATTTCCCAGGTAAGGCGTTGTAACTCGCCATCAGCATTTAACGTCCAGGAAAGTTGTTGACCGATTTTCAGGTTACGCAGATCTTTATCAACCGCGGCAAGCTGGCTGATATCACCCATATCAATACCGTACTGGTTCAGGATGCTGCTAAGCGTATCCCCGGTAGACACGACATACTCATGAACCCCAGCTTCACCGGCGGTTTTATCATCCAGTTCATCTTGCGGAATGGTGTCGTCTTCAGCGTCTGGAGACTGGTCTAAAGGTTCACTGGCTTCAGGAAGCAACGAACGGATCTCGTTTTTCTCAAGCTCAATGGTTTTGATAACAGGGCTGGCTTCAGGATGATAGACGTACGGTCGCCAAACAGCGACCGCAAGTGTAAGAACTGTAAGCGACCCCAGCATAACGCGGTGGGGCCGGGACAAATTGTCGAATGCCAGGGCGACAGAGCGGGCTATCTGTTGCACGTATTCACTTCCTCGTTAATCTCCTTTCAGGCAGCTCGCATACTGGTTCGCAAGCCCGTTCAAAAACTGCATATAGCTGTCTTTGCCGAGCTTAACCTCAATCCCCAGTGGGTCCAGCGTTCCGGAACGGACGTTAGTACCACGGGCTACGGCATTGATCACGGCTGGCCTGAATTGTGGTTCAGCAAATACGCACACGGCTTTTTGCTCAACCAACTGTGTTCTGATGTCATGTAAACGCTGCGCACCGGGCTGGATTTCAGGGTTCACGGTAAAATGACCAAGAGGTGTTAGACCGTAGTGTTTTTCAAAGTAGCCATAAGCGTCGTGAAAAACGAAATACCCTTCACCTTTGAGCGGTGCGAGCACGTTAGCCACTTGCTTGTCGATGTTGGCTAATCCTAACTCGAAAGATTGCAAGTTGGCGTCAAGTTTGGCTCTATTTTGGGGCATAAGTTCCACTAATTTATCGTGGATTGCAACCGCCGACAGCCGCGCTACCTCTGGTGAAAGCCAAATATGCATGTTGTATTCACCATGATGGTGATCTACATCACTATTTTCGGCTGAATTGTCATGTCCTTCATGACCATGGTCGTCGTCGTCACCGCCTTTCATGAGCAACGGTTTCACACCCGGCAATACAGCCAATTGCACTTGTTTTTGTTCAGCTAATTGATTAACCGACTTCTGCATGAAGGCTTCCATTTCTGGGCCAACCCACACCACTAAGTCCGCGCTTTGTAAGCGTTTTACATCCGATGGGCGAAGTGCATAATCATGCTCAGAAGCGCCATCTGGCAGTAAAACCTCTGTCGGTGTCACGCCGTCAGCGATCGCTGCGGCAATAAAACCTAATGGCTTGATAGAGGCAACCACGGCGGCCTGTGCGGGCACGGCTGCGGTAGCCATAAAAGCAGTTGTTAAAGCTGCGCAAAGAAATGAGTTTTTATGTAACATAATGCGACTTATCATCGTTATGAATCAGAGATGTGTGATATTATAACATTCGCTAACTTCTGCAACCCCTGAAATTGTCATGACAAATCTGGTATCACTGGAAAATATTTCTGTTTCTTTCGGACAACGCCGTGTGCTGTCTGATATTTCACTCGACCTCAAGCCAGGCCGAATTTTGACGCTGCTCGGGCCAAATGGCGCTGGAAAATCAACGCTGGTGCGTGTGGTTCTTGGGCTGGTAGCACCTGACGAAGGAGTTATCAAGCGCGACCGCGACCTGCGTATTGGCTATGTGCCGCAAAAACTGCATCTGGATGCCACCCTGCCGCTTACGGTAAGTCGTTTTATGCGCCTGCGCCCTGGCGTGAAAAAAGCGGATATTCTGCCAGCGCTTAAACGCGTTCAAGCCGCTCATCTGATTGAAGCCCCGATGCAAAAGCTTTCCGGCGGTGAAAACCAACGCGTCCTGTTGGCACGCGCGCTGCTCAATCAACCGCAATTGCTGGTGCTTGATGAGCCTACGCAAGGTGTTGATGTGAATGGCCAATTGGCACTGTATAACCTGATTGATCAACTGCGCCACGAATTGGATTGCGCGGTGTTGATGGTTTCCCACGACCTGCATCTAGTGATGGCAAAAACTGATGATGTGCTGTGCCTTAACCACCACATTTGCTGCTCCGGTACGCCAGAAGTGGTGTCGATGCACCCGGAATTCATTTCGATGTTCGGCCAGCGTGGTGCGGAGCAGTTAGGCATTTATCGTCACCACCATAATCACCGTCACGATCTTACCGGACGTATCGTTCTGCGCAGAGGGAATGGCCAGTCATGATTGAATTGTTGTTACCCGGCTGGCTTGCCGGGATCCTGCTGGCGTGCGCTGCTGGCCCGCTTGGTTCGTTTGTTGTATGGCGTAGAATGTCTTACTTTGGCGATACCCTCGCCCACGCTTCTTTATTAGGCGTGGCCTTTGGCTTATTGCTCAATGTGAATCCTTTTTATGCCGTGATTGCTGTGACGTTAATGCTGGCTTTCGGCCTGGTCTGGCTCGAGAAACGCCCACATCTGGCATTAGATACCCTCTTAGGTATCCTGGCACACAGTGCTTTGTCGCTGGGTCTGGTGGTCGTGAGTTTGATGTCTAACGTCCGTGTCGATTTGATGGCCTATCTGTTTGGCGACCTGCTTTCAGTCACCATGCCAGACATTATCTCAATTGCGTTGGGCGTTGCGGTGGTCGTCGGCGTTCTGCTTTGGCAATGGCGCAACTTGTTGTCGATGACTATTAGCCCGGATCTCGCCCATGTAGATGGGGTTAACCTGCAACGAGTGAAGATGCTGTTGATGCTGGTGACAGCCCTGACGATTGGCGTTGCAATGAAATTTGTTGGTGCGCTGATTATCACTTCGCTGCTGATTATTCCTGCGGCAACCGCACGTCGTTTTGCGCGCACGCCTGAGCAGATGGCAGGTTTCGCGGTGATTATCGGGATGCTTTCCGTGACGGGTGGGCTGACGTTCTCAGCATTCTATGACACGCCCGCAGGGCCATCAGTGGTATTGAGTTCGGCGGTGTTGTTTGTGCTGAGTATGGCGAAGAAACAAGCGGCATAAACAATTATTTAGGACCCGGACTACTGGCAATAGTTCGGGTGACAAGAACAGTTGAGTCGCTTTTTGGCGCTCAGTTCAAAGAGCGGCGACTAAATCTCCAGTAGTGATCATCAACGTCATCGGTTCTACTGGTGAGGGTTCAAACCCGACGCGTAAATAAAAATCCCTGGCTTCCTCAGAGAGGGCGTGAACCAGCATCCCACGGATACCAATCGTTTCTGCTGTCTGAATGACCCGTAGTCCGGCATCACGCACCAGCGCCCTGCCGATGCCCTTCCCGTGTAACGATTTATCAACTGCCAGACACCCCAATATTACTACCGGGATCGGGTCAGGCATATTACGACGAAAGCGACCTGGCGCTGAGTTCGGTGCAACCGCACTTGATGCCAGTGAATAGTAAGCCAGCACCCTTGCTTCATCACAACAAACGAAAGTACGGGATGCACCGGTTAACTGATTTTTCATCGCCCGCTGTCTGAGCCAGCTATCCATAGACTCCACTCCGCAACAAAACTGGCTAACAACATGTTCAGCGCGTAGAGGTTCAGGAGCGGCAATCATTTTTTATGATTCCAGGGTGCGATTGTCTGCATGGTTTTACGCAGTGCCGCATTGGATTCCGGCGCCTGATCAAGGCGAGCAAGAAACTCCTGATAAGCTTCGGGGTCCACCATAATAATACGCTGTTCAAGCAGCGTTTCTTCAGCCGCTGCCCGAGCAGCATCCAGAACAAAATCAGTACGATTTTTCCCTCTGACTTTTGCTGCACGGTCGATCAGGTCGCGCTCGGTGGACTTAATACGCAAATTTAACGTTTCACGTTTAACACCGATGTTTTGTGCACCAGGCATGATATCTTCCTCATAGATGTTTGTGGGTAATAAGTATACAGCTTGCGTAACGTTGATGTCATTACACACCAAAGAAAATGTACAACAACTTCACGGCCCGGCTTCTGCCAGCCATTCTCCAGGAAGAGGTATTGAAGGCGTATCGTGAATTCCCTGAGCAGGCACGTAGCTGACGGTGTAGCGGCGATGGGTTTTAGAAAGCGTTGATGATGGGTGAGTCTGGGTTGAGGTCGTAGCCATTTGGCAACCTCCGATAAGAAGATTTAACTTCCACCACCAGAGGTTCCAATCCCGACGCCTGATTTTGCAGGTGCGCAGGAAAGATACCGCTAACTATTACCGACGACTAGAGTTTTTCTCTATGATAATTAAGACAATTTCACAAACTGGAATCTGTCTCGTAAAAGCCTATGAAACTCATTTCACAGTGACCTGACCGTTCATTAGCATCGGGAGAAGCCCTGTTGATATCATATTGCTGCCTGTTCAGACTTTACCGCAGCAACAGCGTCAGAACGATTCTGATTGAAAACGGTTCGATATGTTACACATTCCAGTAATACCAACCGAGTACTTTAGATAGGATTATCTACAAACGACCGTAGTTAAAAACAACCCCGACTAAAGCCGGGGTTATCAACAATAGATGAGCAGCTTTTTATACCCGTCATACTTCAAGCTGCAGGGGTGTTGGCTGCACTTCTTCACCCCAGTCACTTACTGAAGTAAGCTCCTGGGGATTCACTCCCTTGCCGCCTAACTGCAACTCGAATTATTTAGGGTATAGATCATTCAAGGCTGTGCGGGTGGCACAATCCCAAAATGAGTCCAGGCTCTTGGCGTTGCCATTCGCCCGCGCGGCGTACGTTGCAAGAAGCCCTGCTGAATCAGGAAGGGTTCGAGTACATCTTCAATCGTTTCCCGTTCCTCACCAATTGCTGCCGCGAGGTTGTCCAGCCCGACCGGGCCGCCAAGGAATTTGTCTATTACCGCTAACAATAGCTTGCGGTCCATATAGTCAAAGCCTTCGGTATCAACATTCAGCATATCCAGCGCTTGCGAAGCGATGTCACCATTAATGGTGCCATCGTGCCGTACTTCCGAAAAGTCACGCACGCGACGCAATAAACGGTTAGCAATACGCGGTGTACCACGCGCACGACGCGCCACTTCCAGCGCGCCCTCTTCGCTCATCTCAAGCCCCAGCACGCTGGCACTGCGGCCAACAATGTGCTGCAAATCGGCAACCTGATAAAACTCGAGGCGCTGCACAATGCCGAAACGGTCACGCAGTGGCGAAGTCAAAGAACCCGCTCGAGTTGTCGCGCCAATCAGGGTAAACGGGGGTAAATCAATTTTGATTGAACGCGCCGCCGGGCCTTCACCAATCATAATATCGAGCTGGTAATCTTCCATCGCCGGATACAGTACTTCTTCAACAACCGGTGAAAGGCGGTGGATTTCATCAATGAACAAAACATCATGCGGTTCGAGGTTGGTCAGCATCGCTGCCAGGTCACCTGCCTTTTCCAGTACGGGGCCGGAAGTGGTTCGCAGGTTAACGCCCATCTCGTTGGCAACAATGTTAGCCAGCGTGGTTTTACCCAAACCTGGTGGGCCGAAAATTAACAGATGATCAAGCGCATCCCCACGCAGTTTTGCCGCCTGGATGAAGATCTCCATTTGCGATGTAACCTGCGGCTGGCCGACATAATCCGCCAGAAAACGCGGGCGAATGGCTCGGTCAATTAACTCATCAGGGGTGATGGTGTCTGGCGATACCAGACGGTCTGCTTCAATCATCCTTCATCTACCTCAGGGGCTTCAAAGTGCTGCGCGGAGTGCTTCGCGGATCAGCGTTTCACAATCAGCACCGGCACGCCCTACTTTGCTAATCATACGGCTGGCTTCTTGTGGTTTATAGCCCAGTGATACTAGTGCCGCAACCGCTTCTGCTTCTGCGTCGTCAGCCACGCCACTTTCCGGAGCGGTGAGCACCAGATCAGACGCCGGAGTAAACAGGTCGCCGTGCATACCTTTGAAGCGGTCTTTCATTTCAACAATCAAGCGCTCAGCGGTCTTTTTACCTACGCCTGGCAATTTGACCAATGAACCAATTTCTTCACGCTCTACGGCATTCACAAATTGTTGTGCAGACATACCGGAGAGGATGGCCAGCGCCAGCTTAGGGCCAACGCCATTCACTTTGATGAGCTCACGGAACAAGGTACGTTCTTGTTTGTTGTTGAAACCGTAGAGCAACTGCGCGTCTTCACGCACCACGAACTGAGTGAATACCACCGCTTCTTTACCGATATCCGGTAATTCGTAGAAGCAAGTCATCGGCATGTGGACTTCATACCCTACGCCACCGACTTCCATAAGTACCAGCGGCGGTTGTTTTTCAAGGATGATGCCTCTGAGTCGACCAATCACGATATGCTCCTGCGTTTAGCGTTTATGCCAAAAATTTTGCTTATCATATTAAAAAGGCTGGATAGATATCCAGCCTTATTTATTTTAATCGTCCCCGTGCCAGATTAAGCCGTGTATCACTCATCTGCATCGAGTTCTGCGTCACATGGCAATGCGTAATGGCAATTGCCAGTGCATCGGCCGCATCCGCTTGTGGGTTAGCAGAGAGTTTGAGCAAAGTGCGTACCATATGCTGCACCTGGCTTTTCTCCGCACTGCCGATACCCACTACCGTCTGTTTTACCTGACGGGCGGCATATTCAAACACCGGAAGCTCATGGTTTACCGCCGCAACAATCGCAGCACCTCGTGCCTGTCCGAGCTTTAAAGCAGAGTCGGCATTCTTCGCCATAAACACTGATTCAATAGCGAAATACTCTGGCTGGAACTGGGTAATGATTTCGCTCACCCCCGCGTAGATGAGTTTCAAACGCGAGGGTAAGTCGGTCACCTGAGTACGAATACAGCCGCTGCCTAAATAGGTTAGCTGCCGGCCAGTCTGGCGTATAACGCCATAACCGGTAACGCGTGACCCCGGGTCGATGCCGAGAATAATCGCCATCACGCGTCCCTCATAAACAGCTGTAAGGTTTCAGACAACACCATTACAGGGTTTCCGCAACCTCGTCAGAGATCTCACCGTTGTGATAAACCTCTTGCACGTCATCGCAGTCTTCCAACATATCGATAAGGCGCATCAGTTTCGGTGCGGTTTCTGCATCCATATCCGCTTTAGTGGATGGGATCATAGAAACTTCGGCTTCATCAGCTTTCAGACCTGCTGCTTCCAGTGCATCGCGGACAGCGCCCATGTCTTCCCAGGCGGTGAACACGTCGATAGCACCGTCGTCATAAGAAACGACGTCTTCGGCACCCGCTTCAAGCGCGGCTTCCATTACGGTGTCTTCATCTTTGCCAGGAGCATAAGAGATAACGCCTTTTTTGGTGAACAGATAGGCTACGGAGCCATCAGTTCCCAGGTTACCACCGCATTTGTTGAACGCGTGGCGTACTTCTGCCACGGTACGGTTACGGTTGTCACTCAGGCATTCAACCATTACAGCTGAACCGCCAGGACCGTAACCTTCATAAATGATGGTTTCCATGTTCGCGTCTTCATCGCCGCCCACACCACGTGCAATCGCGCGGTTTAAGGTGTCACGCGTCATGTTGTTAGACAACGCTTTATCAATCGCTGCACGCAAACGCGGGTTAGAACCCGGATCACCACCGCCCAAACGGGCTGCAGTTACCAGCTCACGGATAATTTTGGTGAAAATTTTACCGCGTTTGGAATCCTGCGCAGCTTTGCGGTGCTTTGTGTTGGCCCATTTACTATGACCTGCCATAACTATCTCCAAAAGCGCCTTTTTCAGGCGGCATTAATTACAAACTCTTCAATCGCTTGCCGGTTGCTCCACGACTTTGTCATAGCCGCCGCAGCATGTGCGTCCGTCCATTCCCAGGCCAGATGTTCCGAAATGGTTATCTGGCGTTCGTGAGGCAGCGCAAGGCAGAACCAATATTCCGTATTGCGCGTAATTCCCGGAGCATAGCGATGACGCAAATGTGTAAAAATTTCAAACTCCACACAGCGTTGGCAGTCAATCAAAGCCAGTTGTTCTGAAACAACGTCGATATCAACCTCTTCCTTTACTTCACGCTGTGCGGCATGCAGCGCAATTTCCCCTTCTTCCAGGCTGCCGGTAACCGACTGCCAGAAATCAGGATCATCGCGCCGCTGTAGCATCAGCACCCGCCCGGTGTCTTGTGCAAAAATCACCACTAATACCGAAACGGGATGCTTATAGCCCATTATTCTTTCTCAGCCTTTTTAATCACCGCGACACCCAGTTCAGCCAGCGCTGTTGGGTTGGCGAAGCTTGGGGCTTCAGTCATCAGACACGCTGCGGCGGTGGTTTTCGGGAACGCGATAACATCACGGATGTTGTCGGTACCGGTCAACAGCATGGTCAGACGGTCCAGACCAAATGCCAGGCCTGCGTGCGGTGGTGTACCGTATTTCAGGGCATCGAGCAGGAAGCCGAACTTCTCGCGCTGGTCCTCTTCGGCGATGCCCAGAATGCCGAACACGGTCTGCTGCATCTGGCCGTTGTGGATACGCACGGAACCGCCGCCCACTTCGTAACCGTTAATCACCATGTCGTATGCGTTCGCAACAGCAGCTTCCGGATCTGCCGCCAGTTGCTCTGGGGTCATATCTTTTGGTGCAGTGAACGGGTGGTGCATCGCGGTCAGGCCGCCTTCGCCATTGTCTTCAAACATTGGGAAGTCGATAACCCACAGCGGTGCCCAGGCTTTATCATCGGTGATACTCAGATCTTTACCGATTTTCAGACGCAGTGCGCCAAGCGCGTCAGCAACCACTTTCTTATTGTCCGCACCGAAGAAAATCATATCGCCATCTTGCGCACCGGTACGGGCCAGAATAGCTTCAACGATTTCTGCGTTCAGGAATTTAGCGACCGGGCTGGTGATCCCCTCGATGCCTTTAGCACGCTCGGTCACTTTGATGTAAGCCAGACCTTTCGCGCCGTAAATCTCAATGAACTTGCCGTAATCGTCAATCTGTTTACGGCTTAACTGTGCGCCACCTGGCACTCGCAGTGCTGCAACGCGGCCTTTAGCATCATTTGCCGGGCCGGCGAACACTTTAAACTCAACGTCTTTAAGCAGGTCAGCAACGTCCACCAGCTCCATCGGGTTACGCAGGTCTGGTTTATCAGAACCGTAACGACGCTCAGCTTCAGCGAAAGTCATGATTGGGAAATCGCCCAGGTCGACGTTTTTCACATCTAACCACAGTTCACGCACCAGTTTTTCCATCACTTCACGCACTTGCGGAGCAGACATGAAGGAGGTTTCAACGTCGATCTGAGTAAATTCAGGCTGACGGTCAGCACGCAAGTCTTCGTCACGGAAGCATTTAACGATTTGATAGTAACGGTCAAAGCCAGACATCATCAGCAGCTGTTTGAACAACTGTGGGGACTGCGGCAATGCGTAGAATTTACCTTTGTGAACACGGCTCGGCACCAGGTAGTCACGCGCGCCTTCTGGCGTGGCTTTGGTCAGCATTGGGGTTTCGATATCCAGGAAACCGTGGTCATCCATAAAACGGCGCACGAAGCTGGTGATTTTCGCACGGGTTTTCAGGCGGTTCGCCATTTCAGGGCGGCGCAAATCCAGGTAACGGAATTTCAGACGCGCTTCTTCGGTGTTGACGTGGTTGGAGTCCAGCGGCAACGCTTCAGAGCGGTTGATAATGGTCAGGTCGGTAGCGAACACTTCCACCGCGCCGGTTGCCATATCTTTGTTGATGTTTTTTTCATCACGCGGGCGAACGGTGCCGGTGATTTGAATGCAGAACTCATTACGCAGTTCGGAAGCAAGCTGGAACGCGTCCTGACGGTCCGGGTCGAAAAACACCTGCACGATGCCTTCGCGATCGCGCATATCAATAAAGATAAGGCTACCGAGGTCACGACGACGATTGACCCAACCACACAGTGTTACTTGTTGTCCCACATGGGATTGATTGAGCTGCCCGCAATATACTGTACGCATGAGATATCCCTTAAATTAGCCGCTCACTGTGTGCAACCTGCACCGGTGGCCACTATTTTTGTATGTCAGATATAGTTGAAAAAAGGGGGCTATTATACTGGAAATATTGGCCCGCGATAAGAACTGACGCGTTTCAATGCGCCTTGTTTGGCCTATTCTCACAAAAATTAACAAAATTTGTAAACTGTCGAACATATGTTCCGTCGTAATGTGTTGCGAGATAATTCAATTTTGAACCGGAGTCACCGAATGTTAGAACTGAATACTTCCAAAACCGCACTAGTCGTTATTGATTTGCAGGAAGGCATTTTGCCATTTGCAGGCGGCCCGCACAGCGCACAGGATGTGGTGGCTCGTTCAGCCAGGCTGGCTGATAAATTCCGCGAGAATAACGCCCCGGTTATTATGGTGCGTGTTGGCTGGTCTAAAGACTTTGCCGAAGCACTCAAACAACCGGTTGATGCACAGGCAGGCGCTCATGCTTTGCCGGAAAACTGGTGGCTTTACCCGCAAGCACTGGGTAAAAAAGACAGCGACATTGAAGTCACTAAACGCCAGTGGGGAGCCTTCTACGGCACCGATCTGGAGCTTCAGTTACGCCGTCGTGGCATCGACACCATCGTGCTATGTGGGATTTCCACCAACATCGGTGTGGAATCTACTGCCCGTAACGCATGGGAATTGGGCTTCAACCTGGTGATTGCTGAAGATGCGTGCAGTGCTGCAAGCAGCGAACAACATCAAGGCAGCATGACGAATATCTTCCCGCGCATTGGGCGCGTACGCAGCACTGACGAAATCCTCGCTGCACTGTGATTTATATCGGCCTTCCCCAATGGTCGCACCCTAAATGGGGGCGTCTTGGTATAACTTCTCTGGAAGATTATGCTCGCCACTTCAATTGTGTGGAAGGCAATACCACGCTGTACGCCTTGCCTAAAGCGGAGACGGTACTTCGTTGGCGCGAGATGACCGACGACAACTTCCGCTTTTGCTTTAAATTCCCGGCCACCATTTCCCATAACGCCGCACTTCGTCAGTGCGGAGATTTGACCGCCGAATTTCTTGATCGCCTGTCTCCACTGGCACAGCGCATCGGGCAATACTGGCTGCAACTTCCCGCAAAATTTGCCCCTGCCGACTTACCTGCGCTGTGGAATTTCCTCGACGCTTTGCCAAAAGAATTCACCTACGGCGTCGAAGTTCGCCACCCTTCTTTCTTCGATAAGAGTGCCGATGAGCAAGCATTTAATCGGGGTTTGCATCTGCGTGGTGTTAACCGGGTTATTCTGGATAGCCGTCCGGTGCACAGCGCTATCGCCAACAACGAAGCGATGCACGAAGCCCAGCGTAAAAAACCCAAAGTACCGGTTCATGCCGTCGTCACCGCAAATCACCCGATGGTGCGCTTTATCGGCAGTGACGATATGGTGCAAAATCAGGCGCTTTTCGACGTTTGGCTTAAAACCTTGCCAAAATGGCAACAAAACGCCACGCCTTACCTGTTCCTGCATACGCCTGACATTGGGCAAGTCCAGGATTTAGTCCATACACTATGGCGCGGATTGCAGCAGGCTCTTCCCGATTTGGGCAATGAACCTGCCATTCCTAAGCAAAACTCCCTATTTTAGGGGTAGCGACAGCTTATAGGTTGCACTGCTATTATATGCAGTGCTGGAACTATCTCTAAAGGATGTGAGTATGGTAAGCGCGCTCTACGCCGTTTTGGGTGCTTTGTTGCTGATTAAGTTCTCGTTTGATGTTGTCCGTATGCGTTCGCAATACCGGGTCTCTTATGGTGATGGTGGCTTTAGCGAACTTCAGAGTGCGATTCGTATTCACGGTAATGCAGTGGAATATATTCCTGTCGCATTACTGCTTTTATTATTGATGGAAATGAACGGCGCTGAAACCTGGATGGTGCATGTTAGTGGGTTGCTGCTGATTGTTGGCCGCCTGATGCATGCGCACGGTTTTCACCACCGTTTAATCCGCTGGCGTCGTTCCGGCATGAGCGCCACCTGGGCTTCATTGATCCTGATGGTGCTGGCTAACCTGTGGTATATGCCATGGGAGTTGGTTTTCTCGCTGCATTAACGCAAAATATGCCCCTTTCGAAATTTCGAATTTCCGGATTTAACATTATGTCTGACCGCGATACCTTGTTTTCCGCCCCGATCGCCAAATTAGGTGACTGGACCTTTGACGAACGCGTAGCTGAAGTGTTCCCCGATATGATTCAACGTTCGGTACCGGGCTACTCGAATATCATTTCGATGATTGGCATGCTGGCGGAGCGCTTTGTGGCACCGGGTAGCCAGGTTTACGATCTTGGCTGTTCACTTGGCGCGGCAACATTATCGGTGCGTCGTAACATCCAGCATGACAACTGCAAAATTATCGCGGTAGATAACTCCCCTGCAATGGTCGAGCGCTGCCGCCGTCATCTTGACGCCTTCAAAGCGCAAACTCCGGTCGAGGTCATCGAAGGTGATATCCGCGATATCGTTATCGAAAATGCCTCGATGGTGGTGCTGAATTTCACCCTGCAATTTCTTGAACCCGATGACCGCAAACTGCTGCTGGAAAAAATCTATCAGGGGCTGAACCCTGGCGGCGCGTTAGTGCTGTCGGAAAAATTCAGTTTTGAAGATGGCGAAGTCGGCGAATTACTCTTCAATATGCACCACGATTTTAAACGTGCGAACGGCTACAGCGAGCTGGAAATCAGCCAAAAGCGCAGCATGCTGGAAAACGTGATGCTCACCGACTCTGTCGAAACACATAAAAAACGCCTCAAACAAGCCGGATTTGACCACGCAGAATTATGGTTCCAGTGCTTTAACTTTGGCTCTTTGGTTGCACTGAAATCAGGAACATCTGCATGATCGACTTTGGTAATTTTTATCAGCTTATCGCGAAAAGCCCGCTGGCCCCTTGGCTGGAAACACTGCCGGCGCAAATTGCCACCTGGCAGCGCGAGAACCTGCACGGTCAATTCAAACACTGGTACAACACCGTTGAATACCTGCCTGAACTGGCGCCATATCGCCTGGATTTATTGCACAGCGTAACGGCAGAATCTGAGGCACCGCTCAGCGATGGTCAGCGTCTGGGTATTGAAAAACTGCTACGCAACCTGATGCCATGGCGCAAAGGGCCATATTCGCTGTATGGCGTGGACATCGACACCGAATGGCGTTCAGACCTGAAGTGGGATCGTGTTTTGCCACACATTTCTCCACTTACCGGGCGCACGATTCTGGATGTCGGCTGCGGGAGCGGTTATCACCTGTGGCGCATGATTGGCGCGGGCGCGCATCTGGCTGTGGGTATCGACCCAATGCAACTGTTCGTTTGCCAGTTCGAAGCGGTGCGTAAGCTGCTGGGTAATGACCAACGCGCGCATGTCCTGCCACTTGGCATTGAGCAACTGCCAGAGCTGAACATCTTTGATACCGTCTTTTCGATGGGGGTGCTGTATCACCGCCGTTCACCGCTCGATCACCTTTACCAGTTGAAAAACCAGTTAGCCAAAGACGGTGAACTGGTGCTGGAAACGTTGGTGGTAGAAGGCGACGAAAATACGGTACTGGTGCCTGGCGAACGCTACGCGCAAATGCGTAACGTCTATTACATTCCATCGGCATTAGCGTTGAAAAACTGGCTGGAGAAATGTGGTTTTGTTGACGTAAAAATTGTCGACCATTGCTACACCACCAGCGAAGAACAGCGCCGCACTAGCTGGCTGACGACCGAATCGCTGGCCGACTTCCTTGACCCGAATGACAGTAGCAAAACTATCGAAGGCTACCCTGCCCCGCTACGTGCCGTTCTGGTAGCGCGTAAACCGTAATATTATCTGCACAATCCAGCCCCGATAAATCTCGGGGCTTGAGACTGATGACAAACTTCTTCGTAGGTCAGATAAGCGCAGCGTCATCCGACACCACTGGCGTAAATGGTGGATGACGCTAACGCTTACCCACCCTACAAAACACATTTATCACCCTTTGTCAGCAATCTGGGCTTTTTATACCTCAGGCGTTTTCTTCAATCCATGCCGCAAGCGTTGCGGGTGTTTTCAACACACTGGCAACGTCCGTCGGTGGAATAGCACAGCCAAATTGTGCCTGCACTTCCAGAACGATATCTACTGCAGTAATTGAATCAAGAATATCGGATTCAATAAGCTCGTCGTTAAACGCGACTTTGCGGGACAACACATTTTCAAATATCGCTAATACTTTCTGTTCCATATATATGCCCTTAGATCTTCAGCAGGTACGCGCCTGAACATCGAGTAATTTACGGTCAATTTTGCCGTTAGTGTTAAGAGGTAAGGTATCCATGATGACAATCTGCGAGGGCACCATGTAAGAGGGTAAAATTTGCGTGAGGTTAGCTTTAATCTCTTTTTCCGAGAGCTTTGAAGCGCAAAAGGCAGCCAGGCGTAATACAGCACCATCTTTTTTGGTCAGCGGTAAAACCACTGCTTCACTGACGCCTGAAAGCGCAAGCAATCGGCTTTCAATTTCATGAATTTCAATACGATAGCCATTGAGTTTAATCTGGCTGTCGTTACGCCCCTGGCAATATAAATACTCTTTACCCGCGCGCCCTAAATCACCGCTTTTGTAGCCGCGCCAATGCTTACTTTCATTCCACAAAAGCTTTTCAGCATTCTCTTTTGGTAATCCAAGATAGCCACGCATCACATTTTTACCCCAGATAATTAATTCGTTATCTGCGGTAATTTCCATTTCTGAATGCGGCATCATCGCGCCGATAGGCAATAGATCTCCTTCTTCGTGCAGGATCTCATCGCTTATCTCAATCACCGTGGTGGCAATGGTCGCTTCAGTTGGGCCATAAGAGTTGAGTATTTTTGCCTCAGGGAAAAGACGGCGCAGATGTTTTACCAGGGTTTTACTCAGCACCTCACCAATAAAGACAAAAACTTTCAGATCGCAGAGATATTCTGCACGAAATTCTGGTAGCAATAATTTTTGATAAGCGAAAGATGGAGTAGAAACCCATACAGAGACTTTTTGCTGTTGCAAATGGGCTAGCCAGTTATCCGCAGTAATATCCTCTTTAGCATTAAGCACGATATGACCGCCAGTCGCCAAATTGCCGAGTAATGGAATTAACGATAAATCAAAACTGAATACCGCGTGATTCATCAGCACCGGATGCGCAGGCAAAGAAAAATCATTGCGAACCCACTGCATGAAATTCCAGACGCTTTCGCGACCAATCTGCACTCCTTTAGGTTTACCGGTGCTCCCCGAAGTAAACATAATGTAGGCTAAATCCTGCTCTTCCAACTGCTGAGCCGTGACTCCGGTTGCTACAAATACCTTTTGCTGAACGTCGTAATAATAAGGCGCACGGGCTAATTCACAGATTTCTTTCAGGCGTTCTGCCGGATAGATATTATCAACTGGAATATAGGGGATTTGATGTAATAAACAACTATAAATGGCGCTGGCAAACTCTGCTTGTTGATGTCCATAAAGCACCACAGGAACATTCTTGGCGAGTTTTAGCACAGCAAAACGTTCCGCCCAGCCAAGCACAGCACAACCGAGTTGCCGCCAGCTCAAACTATTATCGCTGCCACTTATCGCCAATTGCTGAGCGTTTTTCGGTTCAAGTAACACAGCATGTAGATAATCACTTAGCTGTTGTAATTCGTCATTATTCTTCATACAGGAGACATTCCGCTAAAAATATAAAGAGAGGCTGCTGCACTTGCCAGCGTCAACATTCGCCCCATAAAGACAATTAAAGGCATTTTTAACCATGTGGACATTTTTTGGCTGCGCTTTGCCAGCCAAAGGATCAAATTGTGAATAACCGATATGCCACCAAACAACGCACCGCTGACAACGTAATTCAGCTCCAGTCCATTCCAGGCTCCCATGCAAAACATCGTGCAGAAAATACCGATATTTTGCGCTGTCACTTTGTGGTTTCTGAAAAACTCAACCTTCATCAGATTCATATAAATCGGCATAAAGACTACGTCTCGCAACCACTCCGATAAGCTAATATGGAACCGACGCCAGAAATCTTGCGGGTTTTTTGCCAGTATCGGTAAATTGAAATTGGCGGGTAAATTCAGCCCAAACAAACGCCCGGCGCCTATCGCCATATTGCTGTAACCCGCAAAATCAAAATAGAGATAGAAGCTATATGCCAGCGACATCACTACGCCAACAGTCAGCGTAAAAGGCCGATGGCTCCAGTGGCTAATCACCAGGTTATCAATCAACATGGCAAACAAAAATTTCTGCACGATGCCATAAAAGATTTGTTCCATAGATTGCAGGAACACCGCAGTTGTCAGCCGAAATTTAGGTTGAGTGATATCCTGAACCCAGCTTCGCCAGCGATACATCGGCCCGGCGAGAATAACAAAGGGTAAAAAGAGGTAACTAAAGTACTGTAAGAAATTGCGGGAATCTTTCTTATTGCGATAAAGTAAAACGTCCACCGCTCTGAAAGTCATGAAAGAAAGACCTAACATTCCCCAATGATTATTCAGATGTAATTTAACCAGAACCAATGGCAGTAAACTCAATGTCACCGACTGCCAGGTTTTCAGCCACGACTTATCTTTTAAAGCCGCAATCACATATAAATACGCAAACATCAATAACGGAATGGTTATCTGGTTTTTGAAAACGTATCCCCAGACAGCAATTAACGCAAATGCAGAAAACAGTGAAGCGTAGGTCAATCGGTTACCCAGCAAACGATTAACGCCCGCAAACAATAGCGAACTGGCAAACAACACAGCAAAGAAAGGTGCACTGGTATACATTCACTGACTCCTAAAATTGCTGATATTCAAAATGCAATTTGATATTCATGCTGTTATCCACTGAAGACCATGTCACGATGGTTACCAGCAGAAACAGATAAAGGAAAAAGAGTCGGATGGCTTTTTTCATTTTTTGAATGCCTCGGAAATAAAACGGTCCATGGCCACCCATGCCAGTTCAGTAGGATGAAGACGATCCCAGTTCCATCCCGGTTGATAGCTTTGGTCGTACATATCAAAATAAGGCGTGTTATATTTTCTCAACGTCTGCTGGATGAAGCGATCTGTCGGCTGGAATTTATCCGTATTCTTTAGCGCCCACGGATTAAGCGGATCGATAATGACGACGACATTAACCTGGCGTTCATGCAGCAGCTTCATCATTGCTATAAACGCCTCTTTTTCTCGGCCCGATGGAGGCGCGGTATACCAATCTTCTGGCGTTTTATCGTCGGCAAATATCTCTTGATCCATCCATAACGTGGCGGCACTTTCATGACGAGCACGGTTAAGTTGCTGGGCTTGCTGTAATTCTGCATTCCAGTCAATATTTAACTCGTTAGCGGGCGCCACCGGCCACGGCTGCGTATTTGACTGGCGAATATGTGCCAGTGATAAGAAATAATCTCTGATCATTTCGCAGAATGAAGAGAACTGATATTTAATTTCACGCCAGACAATTTTTGTGTGCCAGCCAAAAATACGCATCTGGCTAAAAGTGAGATGATCCACATCTTGCGCATCGATATGGGTTAAATAATGGGTCAAAACAGGACGTATGGTGGCATCTGACATTAATGGTTTAAACACCGAGTCCGGGAAATGGTCAGCGAAAATCGTCGGAGGAATACCATCAAAAAAGAAACTATCGGGTGACAAGAGCAATACCAGTTTCGTTTTTGGTGACAGATCTTGTTTAAAGCGCGTCAGCAAGGCGAGTTGCGTCATGTTATCGACGAAGCTATCACCGTAAGCCACAGTGGGCTGATGCAGTTTGGTATTAAAAAAATTATATACCGCAAAATGCTCATCTTCAGACGTGGCAACTTCCGATGCTCCGAGGAAGAAAATGGCGTGACCATTCAGAGCATACGAAATGGTTGCCATTTTCTCTGCCTGAACTTTACGTGTACCTTCCATTGTTTTTATTAATGGTAGAAATTTTAATGCCGGTTGTAAGCTATCGATAAAAGGTGGAATGGTTAAAACCAAAGCAGCAAGGATTGCCATGGAAATGTGCAATAAAATAGCTTTATTTATTTTCATGATCGGCACAACTTTATCGAAACCAAATAAAATAGAAAATATTACTCTATCAACATATTTCTAAAGGGATTTTGATAATAAAGAAATGGACCACTCTATTCATTGAGTGATTGGTATCCGTATGTAACGCTATGTACAAAGCAACAAAAACAACCAATATTTAACAAATTAGCTACAACCACCCATTTTATTGCTGTCATTATGTATATCGAGAATCAAAGTCTCAGAGAACGGCTATGACGCAGAGAACATCTCTATGCTGGGTCGCCATGCATAACGCTCACAGCATGTCTATTTCACTAGTTGTTTATGCAACTGTTCAGCTATTTTCTCGATGCGTTCTGTTAGCTCTTTAGTGACATTTGTTAGCTCAGTATTCATCTCAATCAATTTGATCATCTGTTCGGCTTGTTCTGCTGCAAATTTTAATCGTTTTTCATTGGCCTGCGCTAAATCTTCCCGATGCAAAGCATCAGCTTCCCCGTGTGCTTTATCCCTTTCAGCCTGGCGCGTTTGCGCAAGTAAAATGAGTGGAGCGGCATAAGCAGCCTGGAGACTAAATGCCAGGTTTAACAAGATAAATGGATAGAGGTCAAAATGGCTCACGCCCGTAACGTTAAGAACGATCCAAACTAAAACAATAAGAGTTTGTGCGCCAAGAAAAAAAGGCGTGCCAAAAAACCGGGCAAACGCTTCAGCTTTTAATGCAAACCAACTTTCCCCGAAGGTTGGCGTTAAATGCTGGTGAATACGATGGAAACGTAAATGATCGCGATTCGTTATTTTGCCAGATGGCTCTTTGCTGGATAACGTCATTTTCACTACTCCTCAGCCATTAATGGATATTAATAAAACTAAAGTCTAGCAGAGGATTAAAGCGCGTTTCGGGGAGGGTTTCGGGAAAAAAGAGCACAGGAAAAGTCTGAGAAGAAAAAGATGACAGGATCTGCCCATTCAAAGAAAGAAGCATCAAGCCTTTACTCAACAATGCCGATATCTGAGATCAAAGGCACAAATTATGATCATGTTTTGAGAAATAACTTGCCGTTTCATCAGAATATCTTACCGTAGGGAAAAATTGGTTTATACCAGTCTGGCGAAAAATGAAAAATATAAGCAATGTAGATATCAACAGAGAACGCCTGGAAAGGTGGTTATCTGAGACAAATTTGACACCGGGTTCACGGCTTCCTTCAGAGCGGGAACTATGTGAATTGCTGGATACCCGAAGAATGACATTACGGCAAGTTTTGCTGGAGTTGGAAGTTGCATCCCTTATCTTCAGGAAAAATCGTAGCGGCTGGTTTATTGCCCCCAAGCGATTCATCTATAACCCTAAAGCACAGTCCAGCTTTAATGCAGAAGCCCGGGCGCAGGGGCGGCAACCATTTTGGGGATACCTGGAAGAAGAACAGTGCGAAGTGCCCCCCCTTAATGTGGCAAAGGCTTTCTCAGATAATTCTCGCAGTTATCGAGTTACTGGCTGGTGTGGCCTTGATGGGCACAAAGTTTTTTATCACGAGTCTTATATTGATGCTGACTTTGCCCCTGACTTTATCAAAAAAATAAACAATCAGTCATTTGCAGATGTCTGGGAAAAAGAATATGGCCAGTTTTTGAGTATAAAAAGCATGCTATTTAAGCCCGTAAAAATACCCGACCAGGCATGCAAGGAATTAGGTGTTGCGCCAAATTCGTTCGTTATTCTGGTTGAAAAGCATCGGGCAACGCGTGAAAAAAGAGTCGTTCAAGTTGACTTCGAATACTGGAGATTGGAGTCCGTTGAGCTATATATCCAGGATGAATGAGGGTAAAAATGAAAACATCTGAAAGAGTCTGCCTTGCTGAGCGAGCCAGGAATATCCCCCTATATTTACATGCCTACGCATTTCATTTAAATATGCGTTACGAACAAATTTTGCCAGGAGATCTACTGGATATCGCACATCAGAACCAATTACGGGGTGTGAAAATTCATGTTGAAGATGGTGAGTCTCAGGCATTACAAATGCTGAGTGACCTTCAGTTAATTGATTTCAGGAAGAAAGCAGAAAACTACGGTCTTGATGTTAATATTGAGACAAGCGCTTCTGATCAAAAAACTCTTAATGATGCCATCAGGATTGCCAACCTGACCGGCGCATCATCAGTACGTTTTTATCCTCGCTATGAAGGGCATCTGCAAGATGTAATGAAAAAAATAAGCCTGGATATAGAATACTTATCTCAATTTGATGATTGCGGCTTAACATTCACAATTGAGCAGCATGAAGATTTGAAAGGGGAGGAACTGGTCAGCTTAGTAAAACATAGCGGGATGAAGAATCTCTCAATTCTTTTTGATTTTGGCAATATGATCAATGCTAACGAAAAACCACTCGACGCCCTACGCGCAATGGCTCCTTATATAACACAAGTACATGTAAAAGATGCCAAAATCATTAAGGATAATTCCGGATGGGCGCATGAAGCATGCCGCTCGGGGTATGGGGAATTACCAATGGAAGACATGCTCAGGGAGTTACTGCTGCTTGGAGAAGATAAGCCCCAGGTAATTTCTTTCGGACTGGAGGAAGAAGTCGAATACTTCGCCCCTGCTTTCCGTTTCGATGATGAAGGCGATAATCCATGGATACCCTGGAGAACCGCAAGTTATACGCCACTTCCTGAAACCGATAAAGTTGATGAACGCCTTGCTCAGGAAGCAGAACACGCAATAGAGCAAATACACTACGTCAGAAATATATGTAATAAATTTATTAACGAAAAATAATTTAAAGTATTTCCAATCAACATCACAGGCACAATTTACATAACTTTCTAATCACAGTGACATTGCTCAATCGTGAATATAGAAAGTTAATCTCTCTACGCTTCTATGTAAGTGAAGGAATAATTATGTTCATGAACAAGTGGGCACGACTGTGTTTTTTAGTCCTTGGCGGTGGAACGATATTTAAGCTTTCAAGTATGAAGGATGTATTTTACGTCCCAATGCAAAATGATTGGGGTTTAACTAACACACAGATTGGTCTTGGTTTTACTGTATATACAATAGTCCAGACAACAGGACTATTTCTTTCTCTTTATATTGCTGACCGCTACTCTAAGAAAATACTGTTACCCTTTGGATTGATTGGTGTTGGACTATGTGGGTTGTATTTATCAACCCTGCCTTCATTTACAGGCTTCCTGCTTTGCTTTGCGGCAATGGCCTTCTTTGGGGATGTTATTTTCTGGCCCGTGTTATTAAAAGCGGTACGCCTGCTGGGAAATAAAGAAGAACAAGGACGAATGTTTGGTTTTCTTGAGGCTGGACGTGGCGTAGTGGATGTCATTGTCGCATCAGGAGCATTGTTTATTTTTGTTCAATTCGGCGAGGGAAAAGCAGGCATGCAGGCTGGTCTACTTTTCTACACGCTAATAACACTTGCTGTAGGTGTTGTTACATACTTCATTGTTGATGATGATGACAAAGTTACCACTCAGGATAACAGCAATGCGAATATGGAAGTCATCAGAGGTATCAAGCATGTCCTTTCCTGTGCAAACGTCTGGCTGGCTGCATTTGGCATATTCTTTGTATATGCGGCTTACTGTGGATTAACTTATTTCATTCCTTTCTTAAAGGATATCTATATGTTACCCGTTGCCCTTGTTGGGGCCTACGGTATCATCAACCAATATGCGTTAAAAATGGTCGGTGGTCCTATTGGTGGATTCCTTGCCGATAAAGTAACCAAATCTCCGACAGTCTATTTGAAGTGGACATTCCTGCTCGCTGCTATTGCCATGATTTGCTTCATTCAGTTACCTCACCAATCCATGAATGTCTATGTAGGTATGGCGGTAACGTTAGGATTTGGCGCAATAATATTTTCCCAACGTGCGATATTCTTTGCTCCGATGGATGAGATCGGAATATCACGTCAGTATAGTGGTTCAGCAATGGCATTTGGTTGCATCATAGGTTACATGCCAGCAATGTTTGCTTATACCCTATACGGTGCTCTTCTGGATAATTTTAAAGGAATTACCGGATATAATTATGTATTTAGCATGATGGTAACCTTCAGCCTGCTTGGCTTCGTGTGCTCTACAGTTCTCGCCAGAAGAATTAAGAAGCAAAAAGCGGTATTAGAAATAACATCCGCACAATCTTAGTTTTCCATTTATTATTTCTCAAAAATCAACTGTATTTATGACGAGAAATAGAAAATAAGCTTATAGATATAAATAAAAAAAGCCCCAGCAATACGCTGGGGCCTGGTACGAGCGAGCATCACATGGGCAACATGATGCACGGTCAAAAACTTTCAGCCTTCATCTTTCAAGTTGCAGGCTCACTTGCAACCAACACGGCCTTCATTGCAGCCACCACGTCACCATCAACGCAGTAACGGTTAAATTCATCAGCTTCGGCATCAGCACTCATTGATACACCCGCTTTACGGTAACGCATCGGTGAAGCCACTGTCTGCCCGGCAGAGCTATGCATTTCATCAATGCCGCCTTCGACAAACTTTTTCAAGTTGCTCAGCCTGACGCCTGCACCCGCCATTATTATTGGAGCACGGGAAAGCTGTTTTAGTTCCCTTAGTAGTGAAAGTCCTAGTTCAGCATTCTGCTGCTGGCCTGAAGTCAGGATGCGTGCCACGCCCAATTCGGTTAATTGCTCCAGCGCCTGATGAGGGTTATGGCACATATCGAACGCACGGTGGAACGTTACCGCCATTCCTTGAGCTTGTTCCATCACCCGCTTCATGCGAGGAACATCAATATGCCCTTCACCATCGAGCATGCCGATAACCAACCCCGGATACCCCAATTCACGCACGAACGCGATGTCTTCGAGCATGGTTTCAAATTCAGCATCTGTGTAACAAAAATCGCCGCCGCGCGGGCGAATAATTGGATGTACGGGGATCGAAACTCGTTGCTTCACCTGGCGTAACACGCCCGCAGACGGGGTCAAGCCCCCCTCTTTTGGCGCGGCACACAACTCAATTCTGTCCGCTCCTGCTTGTTGCGCCGTGACTGCACAGTCAATTCCATAACAACATATCTCAAGCAAAGGCATTGATTACTCCTTAAAAATCTTCAGCCTGGTGGTTGTGCCACAGGTTCAGAATGATAATCTGAAACGACGCTCCCAAAAAGGTAGCCTTACTCTAAATAGTTCGAGTTGCAGGTAGGCGGCAAAGGAGATTATCCGATGAGCTTACTTGAATAAGTGATTCGGATAATTGAGAGCAGCCAACCCCCCTGCAACTTGAAATATGACGAGTATAATCATGGCATTCAATTTTGATGAAGGCATCGACCGTCGTCACAGCGACAGCTCGAAGTGGAATAAATATGGTGATGAAGTTTTACCAATGTGGGTGGCGGATATGGACTTTCGCTCACCTCCTTGTATCCTCGATGCGCTCCATCAGCGGGTTGAACACGGCGTTTTCGGCTACAGTGTCAGGCCACAAGAGTTAATAGAAGTGGTCATTGAACGCATGGCTAGCCGCTATCAATGGCAGATTAAACCTGAGTGGATTGTCATTTTGCCCGGCGTGGTTGCAGGGCTGAATTTAAGTGTCAGAGCCTTCACCTCACCGAATGAATCAACGATTGCACCCACGCCAATTTATCCCCCGTTTAGAAAATCATCCGCTTTTGCCCAGCGTCCACAGCTCAATGCGCCATTACGTCTGGAAAATGGCCGCTGGATTATAGATTTACCGTCACTCGAACCCTTGCTCACCGGCAAAGAAAAACTGCTGATGCTGTGTAATCCGCAAAACCCTGGCGGTACCGTTTATCGTCGCGAAGAATTGCAGCAGCAACTCGAGTTTGCACAACGCCATGATTTAATTGTCTGTTCGGATGAGATCCATGGTGATTTGTTACTCGATCCTGATGCGAAACATATTCCTTTCGCAACACTGAGTGCAGACGCTGAACAACGTTCCATTACCCTGCTCTCGCCATCCAAAACCTTTAATATCGCTGGTCTTGGCGCATCACTGGCGATTATCCCTGACCCGCAATTACGTAAGCAATTCAATACCACGCGTGATGGCATTGTGCCGAGTGTTGATGTGCTGGCATTGACCGCCGCGACCGCAGCCTGGCGTGATGGCGAATCCTGGTTGCAGGAGTTATTACCGTATTTGCGTTGCAACCGCGACCGCCTGGTAAGCGCGATTAACAATATACCTGGTTTGACCATGGCAACACCGCAAGCGACTTATCTGGGATGGGTGGATGCAACGGCTTTACCGGTCGACAACCCTACGTTGTTCTTCCAGAAAGCCGGCCTGGGCTTCTCGCCAGGCACCGACTTTGGCGAGGCAAAATTCGTGCGGATTAACTTCGGTTGCACATCGGCAAACCTTGAAGAAGCGATTAAACGAATGAAGGCGGCTGTACAATCAATCCGCTAGCTCACTGGCAACAATCTCTTCAATACTCCACGGATGGAATTTGATGGTCACTTTGCCGTCCGTGACCGCCAGTGTTGGGTTTGGCAAGCGTTCACGTTCACCTTTTGGCGAACTGGTTTTCACCGAAATTCCCGTCTGGCGCAACCCCGCGTCAGACATTAAATCCAGCGCCCGCGCATTCAGTGTTGCAGGCTCGCCCGGCAGCACAATTTCCACATGTTCCCAACCTTCATGCGGGTAGCGTTTTTCACCCGGCCACGGCAGTTCAACGACGCTAAATTTCCAGTGTGCAACACAAATCGGTTCATCGAGCTTAAACAGGCAAATTGGCCGGTCATTAATGATATTTTCTGAAAGCAACGTCCCACATTTTTCCAGACCTTCGCGCCAACGTTGAGCCGTTGTATTTTGATGGCAACGCAATGAAATGTGATCGGCGTCAAGCGGAGCTATTTCCAGGTCAAGGCGCGCAGCAAGGTTAGCTAACGCTTCGGTAAAACGCGGGAGATCCGCTGAAATATCATTCAGTTGTTCAATTGTCTGCCAGTTGGCCATCGCCCTATCCTCTCAAATCACGAATGGGGGCTAATCTACCTTTTTCATTCAGCATCACCAACACCCATTGGGCGGCTAATTTTCTGAATGGTTAAACCCTATACCGTTAAGAGTAGTACAGGGCGCACTGGGCAAGGCTTTTGCTGACTCAAGGGATTAAATACAGTTATACTTACGCCCTAATTTTATCCCCAACGATACGGCTGCTGTAAATTAACGGCTGCCATAAGCAAAAGTAAGGTATCCCGGTGAATATTCAGGCTCTTCTCTCAGATAAAGTCAGTCAGGCACTGATTGCCGCAGGTGCGCCTGCGGATTGCGAACCGCAAGTTCGTCAGTCAGCAAAAGTTCAGTTCGGCGACTATCAGGCCAATGGCGTGATGTCAGTTGCGAAATCACTGGGCAAGCCACCACGACAAGTCGCAGAGTTGGTGATTGCGAATCTGGATTTGACCGGCATTGCCAGCAAAGTTGAAATCGCCGGCCCTGGCTTCATCAATATTTTCCTCGACCCGGAATTCCTGGCGAAAAGTGTCGATGCGGCAGTCAGCTCAGATCGCGTAGGCGTGACCATTTCCGAACCGAAAACCGTGGTGGTTGATTACTCTGCGCCAAACGTGGCGAAAGAAATGCACGTCGGTCACGTGCGTTCCACCATCATTGGTGATGCTGCGGTGCGTACTCTGGAATTCCTCGGCCATAAAGTTATCCGCGCTAACCACGTTGGTGACTGGGGTACGCAGTTCGGCATGCTGATCGCGTATCTCGAAAAACAGCAGCAAGAAAATGCCGGTGAAATGGCGCTGTCCGATCTCGAAGAGTTTTATCGCGCCGCGAAAAAGCATTACGACGAAGATGCTGAATTTGCCGAACGCGCTCGTGCATATGTGGTGAAACTGCAAGGCGGTGATGAATACTGCCGCTCCATGTGGCGCAAACTGGTCGATGTGACCATGACGCAAAACCAAATTACTTACCAGCGCCTGAACGTGACCCTGACCCGCGACGACGTGATGGGTGAAAGCCTGTACAACCCAATGCTGCCGGGCATTGTCGCTGACTTGAAAGCAAAAGGTCTGGCGGTTGAAAGCGAAGGCGCAACCGTGGTCTTCCTCGACGAATACCAGAATAAAGAAGGTGAGCCGATGGGCGTCATCATCCAGAAAAAGGATGGCGGCTACCTGTACACCACGACCGATATCGCGTGTGCGAAATATCGTTATGAAACCCTGCATGCTGACCGCGTGCTGTACTTCATCGACTCCCGCCAGCACCAGCACCTGATGCAGGCGTGGACCATCGTGCGCAAAGCCGGTTACGTGCCAGATTCTGTACCGTTAGAGCACCATATGTTCGGCATGATGCTGGGCAAAGACGGCAAACCGTTCAAAACCCGTTCCGGTGGCACCGTAAAACTGACCGACCTGCTGGATGAAGCGCTGGAACGCGCACGCCGCCTGGTGACTGAGAAAAACCCGGATATGCCTGCTGACGAACTGGAAGCGCTGGCAAATGCAGTCGGTATTGGTGCGGTGAAATATGCGGATCTTTCGAAGAACCGTACCACCGACTATATCTTCGACTGGGACAACATGCTGGCCTTTGAAGGTAATACTGCGCCGTATATGCAGTATGCCTACACACGTGTGCTTTCCGTGTTCCGCAAAGCCGCTATCGACGAAACAGAACTGCTAAAAGCGCCAGTCGTGATTCGTGAAGATCGTGAAGCCCAGTTGGCGGCACGTTTGCTGCAATTCGAAGAAACGCTGAATGTGGTTGCGCGTGACGGTACGCCGCATGTGATGTGTACTTATCTGTACGATGTTGCCGGTCTGTTCTCTGGTTTCTATGAGCACTGCCCAATTCTGGCCGCAGACTCTGAAGAAGCACGTAACAGCCGCCTGAAACTGGCGCTGCTGACAGCGAAAACGCTGAAATTAGGTCTGGATACTCTGGGTATCGAAACCGTAGAACGTATGTAACAGTACAAGGCTCGCCGTTTTATACGGCGAGCCTGCTTTGAATGAGTTTAACGAATAATCCCACGCGCTGAATGCGCAAAAAACCGTTCATAAACAGCCGCAATAGCGAAATCGCTGAGCGATGCTTTTACCGCGATCTTCACTTCATCAATCGATAAAGACTGCTGATACAGCATGCCATAAAGCGTATGCACAAAATCCTGCTGCCTGGCTTCTAATGCCAGAAAGGCTGCTGCATTAACATCTACGCCGGTAGGACTCGCATGGTTACCATAGGCCATCACGAATGGTGGAATATCCTGCACCACGCCCGACTGGTCTGCCACTCTGGCATGTGCGCCCAACACACAAAACTGGTGAATGGCACACAGGAAACCAACCTGCGCCCCATCATCAAGAATCACATGCCCGGCCAATCCGCTGTTGTCGCCCATCAACGTGCCGTTACCCACTACGCAATCATGGCCGATGTGAACACCATCGAGAAAGCGATTGTCATTGCCAATCAAGGTGGTACCTTGCCCCTGAATTGTGCCGCGATGAAGTGTGGATTTTGTGCCAATCTGATTACGGTCACCAATGACTAGCTTTGTCGGTTCGTTAGCGTATTTAAGATCCTGATTAACTTCACCTATAGAAGCATATTGACCAATAGTGTTATCGCGCCCAATGGTGGTAAGCCCATTAATGACAGAATGCGAGCCGACTATGGTTCCCTCGCCAATAACTACACCTGCGGAAATAACACAAAATGGACCAATGCTCACGTGAGCGCCGAGCACAACACCAGGCTCAACCACACTGTTACTGGCCACCCGAGCTAACGGGGAAATTGACATCAAATGTTTCCTGATGAAGGCACAGCAAAAACAACGCCAGCATCGGTTAATTATTAATCCAGAACGTGGATTAACAAGCAGGGAGAGATGAACGGGAAGCGCAGCCTCGCCATTCGAATATCGTTAAGGGGGGAAAGCAGTGGAAGGCTTATCGACGACATGAATAATAATGAAATGCGCGACACAATACGCCATTTATTTATTATTAAATTGGCGGAACTTTGCAGTAATGACGAGTCTATTTGATTTTATGAAAAATTGCAGACCCGGTTCCCCAGGCCTGCACGATGAACTTACAGATAAATGCGCAGATACTCACCCAGACAGAGGATCGCCATCGCCTGGCCGTATGGCATAGACGTCAGTGGGATCTGGCGATAGAACTCCAGATTACTGCCCATTCCCGTACCAAATGAAACCTGCAACAACTCCCCATCTGGCGAGATATTTTTCACAACACCCTTCATCGCCTTTTCCGCCACTTCGGCATACTGTTTGCCGATATAGCGCTTACGGATACCTTTCAGAATGCCGTAGGCAAAACCTGCCGTCGCTGACGCTTCCAGATAGGAATTTGGGTCATCAAGCAAGGTGTGCCACAAACCGCTCTCATCCTGGCATTTTGCCAACGCAGCCACCTGGCTTTCCAGTACTTGCACCAGATAACGACGCACCGCGTTATTTTCTGGCAAATCGACAAGCTCAAGGAAGTCAGGAATCACAATGGTCAGCCAGCTATTGCCACGCGCCCAACGCGCCTGAGCAAAGTTATGGTTACCTTCGTAATTCCAGCCGTGGAACCACAGCCCGGTTTCACGGTCCATCAAGTTCTGTACGTGCAGCAGGAACTGATAAGTTGCTTCTTCGACATATTCCGGGCGATTAAGCAATTTGCCAATTTTCGCCAGCGGCAACACGGTCATCATCAGCGTGTCATCCCACATTTGCTGATGATTTTCTTCCGCCAGCGTAATGTGTTGCATGCCACCGTGTTCGGTGCGCGGCATTTCGTACATCGCCCACTCCGCCCAGCTTTCCAGCCACGGTAAATAGGACGGATCGCGCGTTTCTTCGTAGCGATACGCCAGCGTCAGGAATGGCGCCATAGTATTGACGTTTTTGGTGGTTGCACCTTCAGCAAAACGGTCGGTGAACCAGTCATCAATAATCTCACACATCTTCTTATCGCCAGTCTGACGATAATATTGATAAATGCCGTACAAGCCGACCCCATGAGTCCACTCCCAACCTGCCCAGCCTTTGGTATCAATGACTCGTCCGTCATCCAGACGCAGCAAGAATTGGCCCGTTTCATCCTTAATATTAATCAGATTGTCCGTCACCTTGTGGATCAGGGTATTAAGCTCATCCCGGGCAATAAAATGCTCCGGCTGGCACAGTAATGGGCTGTGTTTGACGGGATAAATGATCATTAACTTAACCTCTGTGATGTATTCGAATTTAATGCTGAAGCCTTTTTCAACGATGGTGCTGCAGGCTTGTTACGATTGAGATAACCAATATTGTTGTTGCCCCATAGCGAGTCATATGGCATGCCTGCCAGCAGTTCTACAGTCGCTCGCGCTTCTGGGGTAATTGCTTCCGGCACCGCGCGGCCAGCCTCACGCATCTTCGCTGTTTCTTCACGTAGCACACTGTGAGTTTGCATATTCAATTTAAAGCGTAAGGAAATTAAGAAACCGCAAATCAGTACCGCGACCGTACCAAAACTCAGAATCATTAAAATGGTATGGCTTACCGCAGGTGGCTGCGTGGTCTGCCCGGAAACAAAACCGGAAAACTGCATCACAATACCCACCAGCATCACCGCACCAGCCTGAGAGGCTTTACGCGTCAGAGTCATAATCCCGGCGAAGATACCTTCACGGCGTTGGCCGGTAATAACTTCGTCCACATCTGCAATGTAAGTGTAGATGTTCCACGGTACGTAGTTGATACCGCCGCGGCCCAGACCAGCAAGTGCAGAAACCAGCAACAGCAACGAGAAGACGTCGCTTAAACCGGCGTAATACAGCACCGCGAAAGAAATGGAGCTCATGCCGAACAATGTCACCACTAAACGGTAAGAAGGTGCCGGGCCGTACTTAATACACAGCGGGATCATGCCGATAACCGCGACAAATTGCAGAATGGCCATCGTACCCATCAGGCTGGATGCCATCGCTGCACTTTGCATCAACACAAACACCACGTAATAGGTAAACACGGCGTTGAACACGTCCTGCGCGATGTAGCCGCCCAGATACATACCGAGGTGTTGACGGAAAATCTTCACTCGCAACGTTGAGGTAAGCTCAACGTTCAAACGTTTCATACTCTGAGCAAAGGTCAGGTTTTTCTTCTCTTCTTCGGCGCGCAGTGCGGCTTCCGTCCACTCGCTACGCGGGCGTTCCCAGGTAAAGAACCACACCAGAGTTAGTACAATTGCGCAGATTGAAGCGAAGACCAGGCTTGAGTAGAAGAAGGAAATCGCGTTGTCTTTACCAAAGTGACTTAACAGAATACCCGGCAGGAATGCGGCAAGAATTGCCGACAACTGTGCCATTGAGATACGCGCACCGGAGAATTTCGTTTTCTGCTTAAAGTCATCTGTCATTTCCGGTACCAGTGTTTCGTAAGGCACCAGAATCATGGTGTAGACCACGTCAAAAATCAGATAGGTTACCAGGTAATACCAGTAACTCATCTCACCAACCCACATGAAGCTGTAGCTGAAGACTAATGGGATGCCGAGCAGAATAAAGAACTTACGGCGACCGAAACGTTTACCAAGCCAGGTTGAACCAAAGTTATCGGTCAGAAAGCCCATCAACGGACTGACGACCGCATCAAGCACGCGGGCCAGGGCGAAAATGAATGTCGCCTCAATCGGTGTCAGTCCACAGAAAGTAGTATAGAAATAGAGTAGCCATGCAGCGGTCAACGCAGTTGTGCCTGCACCAAGAAAGTCGCCCGATCCATAGGCAAGATAGTTTGCTAATCCAATCTTACGTGTTTTCATTGCCGTCAAACCCCGTTGCTTTTGTTATAAGAGATTGCTCGTTCTGGCGCCTTTTGGTGCCTGCGAGAATCTTAGGAAGCTAAGGTAAAATGACCCGGCAATTGAAACCTTTCCATTTTTGCCATGCCCTGGCGGATATTGGCAAAATCACAAAGAGTCCTGGCACCTGCCTCACCATTTTATAAAACAATGGTTTATTTTTATCAAAAGAGAGTGTTAGAAATGAGGTACTGAAAGGAAAAAACCGCACAAAATGCGGCTTTGAGGGTTAATGATAATTTACGATAACCTGATTACTACGGACCTTTAGTGGCGGAAAAAGGGAACCACCACCGGGTACTTCCCAGACAAAACGCAGCGGTTCATTTGCCGCCACATTGGTTAACCCGCGCGTATTACCACTCTGCCCTTCTATCTCAACGCAGCGCGACAACGAGCATAATCTGACCAGCAATCCTGCGGGCGTTGGCCCAATCAACTCATAGCGCCAGGCGACCATTGTCATTACGCCACTTACCGCTTGTGACGGAGCCAACGCACGCGATGACGCAGCAACTCCGCGGTGGCTGAGTGTCGCGCCCACGCCACTTGCCTGCCATGCCCCTTCGCCTGCGGCATGGGCCATAAAGGGTAAAAATATGAGCATCCACCAGCGACCCATCATTTCGCTCCGATAGTCGCAGTCATACGGATGTTACGATTTTCCGAAAGCTCAAGGCTGGAAAGCACCATTAATTGCGGCAGGCTACGGCGCAAGAAGCGCGCCAGTAGTGGGCGCAATGCGTGGTTGACCAACAACACTGGCGGTGCGCCGAGCATTTCCTGGCGCTTCAGGGCATCCTGAGCCTGCTCTAGCAGACGATCCGCAAGCCCCGGTTCAAGCCCACCGCCACCTTGCAACGCCTGCAATAACAAGCGTTCCAGCGCTGCATCAAGGCCAATAACCTGGACTTCGCCATTCCCCGGGAACCACTGTTGGGTAATCGCGCGGCCAAGTGCGACACGCACCACTGCGGTTAACTCATGTGGGTCACTCTGCACTGGCGCGTGCTCCGCGAGGGTTTCCAGAATGGTGCGCATATCGCGAATAGGGACTTTTTCAGCCAGCAAGTTTTGCAGCACTTTATGCAGTGTGGTCAGCGTCACCACCCCAGGCACCAGATCTTCGGTTAGCTTAGGCATTTCTTGCGAGACACGGTCGAGCAATTGCTGCGCTTCCTGGCGGCCAAACAACTCAGGGGCAAACTGTCCAATCAGATGATTCAGGTGGGTAGCGACGACGGTACTGGCTTCCACCACTGTAAAGCCCTGAATCTGCGCCTGCTCTTTTAAGGCGCTTTCAATCCAGGTGGCCGCAAGACCAAAGGCAGGATCGGTGGTCGTTTCGCCCGGCAGCGTACCTGCGGCAGTACCAGGGTTGATGGCGAGCCAACGACCCGGATAAGCATCACCGCTACCAATTTCGACGCCTTTCATCAGAATGCGATAACGCGCTGGCGGCAAATCCATGTTGTCACGGATATGCACCACCGGCGGCAGAAAGCCCATATCTTGCGCGAATTTCTTACGGATACTACGGATACGCCCTAACAACTCGCCGTCTTGCTGGAAATCGACCATCGGGATCAAGCGATAACCGACTTCCATTCCCAGCGAGTCTTCGAGCTGAACATCATTCCACGTCGCTTCAACTGCCTGCGGGTTTTCGTGCGGTTTCACGGGAGCCGCTGGCGCTGCAGGTGACTCCATCTGTCGGCCACGCATCCACCAGGCCAAAGCCAGCAATGCTGCGGTGAACAGCAAGAAGACGAAGTTAGGCATTCCAGGCACCATGCCGAGCAACCCTAACACGGCCGCACTGAGCATCATCACTCGCGGGTTGTTGAACAGTTGGGTCACCATCTGCTCGCCGACGTCTTGATCGGTTGCCACGCGGGTCACAATGACGCCTGCCGCCGTTGAGATAACCAGTGCAGGGATCTGCGCGACCAAACCATCACCAATGGTCAGTAGCGTATAGCTTTCTGCCGCAGCTCCCACAGCCATATCATGTTGCAGGACACCCACCAACAAGCCACCGACCACGTTAATCACCATGATCATCAGACCGGCTACGGCATCACCACGTACGAACTTACTGGCACCGTCCATCGAGCCGTAAAAATCCGCTTCCTGAGTCACTTCAGAACGGCGTTTTTTGGCCTCTTCTTCACCAATCAACCCGGCATTCAGGTCGGCATCAATCGCCATCTGCTTACCTGGCATGCCATCCAACACAAAACGTGCCCCCACTTCGGCAATGCGCCCGGCACCTTTGGTGATAACCATAAAGTTGATGATAACGAGGATGATGAACACCACGATACCGATGGCAAAGTTCCCACCCACCAGGAAGTGGCCGAAGGCTTCAACGACTTTACCTGCCGCCGCACCACCGGTGTGACCATCCATCAAAATGATACGCGTGGAAGCCACGTTCAGCGCCAGGCGCAATAACGTGGTAAACAGCAAAATGGTCGGGAAGGCGGCAAACTCCAGGGTCTTCTGGGTGAACATTGCCACCAACAGCACCATGATGGACAGCGCGATGTTAAAGGTGAACAGCAAATCCAGTACAAACGCGGGGAGCGGCAGCACCATCATCGACAAGATCAGCAGGATAAGTATCGGCCCGGCAAGAATTTGCCATTGCCCTGATTTCATTGTGGCAGGCAGACGCAACGTAGCGAGCAAATTAGCCATCGGAGTCCTTCTCGTTTGCAAAGTCCAGTGCTTCAGGCACCGGAAGATTTTCAGGTTTTTTCGGGATTAAACCACCAGCGACACGCCAGCGTCGCAGTTGCCATACCCACGCCAACACTTCTGCCACGGCGGAATACAACTGGCCGGGAATTTGTTGACCTATTTCCGCGTGGCGATATAACGCACGTGCCAACGGAGGCGCTTCCAGCATCGGAATACGGTGTTCGTTGCCAATTTCACGGATACGCAGAGCAACCAAACCCGCACCTTTCGCCAGAACTTTGGGCGCACTCATTTTGTTTTCGTCGTACTGCAACGCCACGGAATAGTGTGTGGGGTTGGTGACAATCACATCGGCCTTTGGGACATCAGCCATCATGCGGCGGCGCGCAATTGCCCGCTGCTGCTGACGTATACGGCCTTTTACGTGCGGGTCACCTTCTTGCTGCTTAAATTCGTCGCGGATATCCTGGCGGCTCATGCGCAATTTTTTCAGGTTGCTGAAAATCTGGAAAAACACGTCAAAGCCAACCATTGGCGTCAACCCCAGCACAATCAACATGCCGCACACCGCCACCATATTTAGCGCGTGGCCTAACGCCGCCAACGGAGGTTCACTCATCAGCCGCATCATTTCCGGCCATTTGTGCAGCAAATACCAGGCCGTGACGCTGCCCACCAAAATGGCTTTCAGGATGGCTTTGAGTAATTCAGCTCCGGCTTGCGCGGAAAACATGCGCCCTAACCCAGCGATCGGGTTCATTTTGCTGAACTTAAACTGTATTGATTTGCCACTAAATAACAGACCGCCCAGCAGCATCGGTGCGGCAATGGCCACAATCACCAAACCAAAAATCAATGGTAACAATGCCCACACCGCCTGTTTAATCAACAAACTGATCTGGCCGACGATTAGATTTGGGTCGTTAATTATGCTGTGGTCAAAGTGCAAACCAGCTGACAACATCGCAGCCAGTTGCCGTGCCAGTGGTTCTCCTCCCAGCCAGATAATGCTGATTCCCACCAGCAGCATCAGCAGTGAGGTTAATTCACGGGAACGGGGGATCTGCCCATCTTCGCGAGCTTTTTCAAGTCGGTGGGGTGTGGGTGCTTCTGTTTTATCGTCGTCGCTTTCTTCAGACACCGCAACAATCTCATGGCCGCAATTACCAGCACAGCATGCCAGAGGGGGATAAAGCTAATGGGAGGAAAACGGGGGGATTTGTGGGTTTGTTTGCGGCGTTAAAACACCCTCACCCCAGCCCTCTCCCGCAAACGAAGGAAAGGACCAGGGTGTTTTTATTAAAAATTAAAACCCTAAACTATCCAGCAAATCATCAACCTGATCCTGGCTTGCCACCACACCCGCCGCGCTGGCGTTCATTTGTGGGCCGTTAAGCAGGCTGTCAGCCGGGCGTTTTGCTCGGGCATCCAGTTCTGGCATGTTTTCCATCAACACCATCAACAGCTGGCGTTCAATTTCCTGGATAACATCCATCATGCGCTTGATTACCTGGCCGGTTAAATCCTGGAAATCCTGTGCCATCATGATTTCCAGAAGCTGGGCATTAGTGAAACTGGTATGCGACGGGACGCCAGATAAATAACTACGCGTATCGGTGACCAGTTCACGGGCATCACCCAGCTCGATGGGGTTTTCAAACCAGGCGTCCCAACGGCCAGTTAATGCTTTGGCATCGCTTTCCATTTTATTCTGGTGAGGCTGTGCGAGCTCCACGCAGTTCAGTGCGCGTTCGGCGGCCTGCGCCGTCATTTGCACCACGTAGTCCAGACGGTCGCGGGCATCAGGAATAGCTTCCGCCGCTTCAGCAATCGCCTGGTCAAGGCCCAGTTCGCGCAAGCTATCACGCAGCATACGGGTCAGGCTACCTATCCGAACGATAATATCGCCGGTTGAATTTAACTCTGACGCGGGGTTTGTAGATGAGTGCATGTGCCTCTCCTTACATGCCGAGCTTTTCGAAGATTTTGTTCAACTTCTCTTCCAGAGTGGCGGCGGTGAACGGTTTCACCACATAACCACTCGCCCCGGCTTGTGCTGCGGCAATAATGTTCTCTTTCTTCGCCTCAGCCGTCACCATCAGCACTGGCATTGCCGCCATTGCGCCATCGGCACGAATGGTTTTCAGCAACTCCAGGCCATCCATGTTCGGCATGTTCCAGTCAGAAATCACGAAGCCAAAGCCGCCACCATTCAGTTTATTCAACGCATCAACGCCATCTTCAGCCTCTTCAACGTTGTTGAAACCCAGCTCTTTTAACAGGTTACGGACAATGCGACGCATGGTAGAGAAGTCATCCACCACCAAAAATTTGAGTTCTTTATCTGCCATTTATAGAGTTCCTTCGGTTAAATACGTATTGCCTGTCCGGCACTAATCTTCATCAACATCTGCTGACTAATCTGGCTTAAATCGACCACTTCGCTAACGCCACCACTGTTAATGGCTTCACGCGGCATGCCGAACACCACACAACTTGCTTCGTTTTGGGCGATGGTCCATGCCCCGGCTTTATGCATTGCCAGCATCCCGGCGGCACCGTCATTCCCCATTCCGGTGAGAATCACGCCCACGGCATTTCTCCCAGCGAATTTCGCCACGGAATGGAACAACACATCCACGGCCGGGCGATGCCGGTTCACTGGTGGGCCATCGTGAATCTTGATTTGGTAGTTCGCCCCGCTGCGAGCAAGCTCCATATGTTTATCACCAGGGGCGATGTACGCATGCCCCGGCAAGACACGTTCGCCGTCTTCGGCTTCTTTCACCGCTATCTGGCACAACTTGTTGAGCCTGTCGGCAAATGAGCGCGTAAAACCTGGCGGCATATGTTGGGTGATCAGCACCGCTGGGCTTGAAAGCGGCAACGGTTGCAGCACATGGCGAATCGCCTCAGTACCACCAGTTGATGCACCGATGGCTATCAATTTTTCTGAACTGAGCAATGGCCCGGCTTTGATTGCCATCGGTGCCGCCGCTGGTGCGCGTGCGGCCAGTTTGGCTTTGGCCGCGGTGCGCACTTTCTCAGCAATAGTTTCGCTGTACGCCAGCATCCCTTCGCGGATCCCCAACTGTGGTTTAGTGACAAAATCAATCGCCCCCAACTCCAGCGCCCTTAAAGTGACTTCCGAACCTTTCCCCGTCAGTGATGACACCATCACCACCGGCATCGGGCGCAGACGCATCAATTTTTCGAGAAAATCCAGCCCGTCCATACGTGGCATTTCGACATCCAGCGTCAGTACGTCCGGGTTAAATTTTTTAATCAAATCCCGCGCCACCAGCGGGTCTGGCGCGGTTGCCACCATTTCCATGTCATCATGACTGTTGACTATCTCAGTCATGATTTGACGCATCAGGGCAGAATCATCGACACACAGCACAGTTATTTTTGTCATGATTTTTCCTTACTCAGTCCATATACCGTCTGCCCACGCAGCAAAAATTCGCGGCTGAGATTACTGAAATTTTCCGAATGCCCGGCAAACAGCAATCCGCCCGGTTTAAGCAACGGTACAAAGCGCTGCAAAATTTGCTGTTGCGTTTCTTTGTCGAAATAAATCATCACGTTGCGACAGAAAATGGCATCAAATGGCCCAGGAATTGGCGCTTGCTTGTCCAACAGGTTGATTGGCGCAAATTCCATATGACTGGCCAGATCGCTACGTACGCGCACCAGCCCATCGTGTGGCCCGGTGCCGCGCATGAAATAGCGCTGCAACTGGAGTGGAGCCAGCGTTTTCAGTTCATCCTGGCGATAAACCCCACTTTGCGCCTTCTCCAGAACCTGAGTGTCAATATCACTGGCAAACACTTTCCAGCGCCCCGGCGCCATCCCGATAACATCGGCGAGCGTAATCGCGATGGAGTAAGGTTCTTCTCCGGTCGAGGCCGCAGCACTCCACACTTTGTATTCACCACTCCGTTTACGCGCATGCTCTGCGAGAATCGGGAAATGGTGACCCTCGCGAAAAAATGCCGTCAGGTTTGTGGTCAGGGAATTAATGAACGCCTGCCATTCGGCATTAATACCGTTGGCTTCCAGCATGCTCAAATAGTGCCCAAAATCCTCCAGCCCTAAAGTGCGCAAACGGCGCACCAGGCGGTTGTAAACCATGTCGCGTTTATGATCGGCCAGCACAATACCTGCGCGCTGGTAAATCAACTGGCAGATCCGACGAAAATGCGTGTCGGACAGCGGTAGACGCTGTGTCATCTGTAACATTAATGACGTTTGTCCGTTGGACAGTGGTGATGTCATAGCGCCTTCTTGATCATGGAGTGACAAGCACCCCGTTAGTGACTAAATCTTTGCTGATGCCTTGTTCAGTAGCACTTTCCAGATTAAACACTGCAACGACACCACTCAGGTGTTCGGCCTGGCTTGCCAGCGCATCGGTGGCGGTTGCGGCTTCTTCTACCAGTGCAGCATTCTGTTGGGTGACCTGATCCATCTGGCTGACGGCCTGCGCCACCTGTTCGATGCCGCGACGTTGCTCGTCAGAGGCGGAAGCAATTTCGCCCATAATGTCGTTAACCTGCGTCACCGAACGGACGATCTCCGCCATCGTCGTCGCGGCGGTATCCACCAGTTGCGAACCCTGATGCACGCGGTCAACCGACTCTTCAATCAACACTTTGATCTCTTTTGCCGCCTGCGCACTGCGTTGTGCCAGGTTGCGCACCTCGCCTGCGACTACGGCAAATCCACGCCCTTGCTCGCCAGCACGAGCCGCTTCAACGGCGGCGTTCAGTGCCAGAATATTGGTCTGGAAAGCGATGCCATCAATCACGCTGGTGATGTCACCAATTTTCTTCGAGCTTCCGGCGATGTCGTGCATGGTACGTGCGACATTGGCCGCTTGCTGGCCGCCTTGCTGCGCGGTATCGGCGGCAGTGCGAGAAAGCTGCGCTGCCTGGCGCGCGTTGTCGGCGTTCTGGCTCACGGTTGCGGTGAGTTGTTCCATACTGGCGGCGGTTTCCGCCAGCGACGCAGCCTGCTGTTCGGTACGTGATGAAAGGTCATTGTTGCCCGCAGCAATTTCTGCGATACCGGTGTGCATCGCGCTGCTGCCCTGGCGAACCTGCCCCACCGTCTCTTTAAGCTCCTGCTGCATGTTTTTCAGGCTGCGGAAAATCTCAGAGATTTCGTTACGCCCAAAGACACCGATCGGGCGTGCCAAATCCCCGGCGGCAATATGCTCAAAATGACTGCGGACGATTTCAAGTGGGCGCACCAGCATTCTGCGTGACCAGACGATTGAGCCAATCAGCATCAGAATCGCAATCACCGTGACACAGGCAAAAATAATGGCCGAGATCTGGTAATTGGTTTTGCTGTCTGCACTCGACGCCGCCACGATGTCATTAATACTTTGCTGCCAGGCATTAAAGTTGGCATCAAAAATATCCTGTGACTTCTGAATCGGCGCGCTGAGGAAATCAGAAAGCTGATTGCTCTCAAGCCAGGTCGACTGATGCTGCAGATCATCGCGATAGGTGGCGTAACTTTGTTTGGTTGACGCCATCATCTCCTCACCTTCTTTATTCAAAGGTGGGATTTCCAGAAACTGGTTAAACAACATGTCAGCCTGTTTCAGGCTGCCGCGCGCGTTGGCCATCAGCCGTTTAATATCGTCTTGCGGATAACTGAGTGCCGTCAGCGTCCCGGCCCGGCTCAGCGCCGTGCTGGCCTGCAACAAAGCCGCACGGCTTTGCGTTAGGGTGTCACGTTGCTGGTTTCCGACTTCAACCATTTTTAAATTCTGAAAGTCATCCCTGAATGCCCAAAAGGACAGTCCATTACTGCCAATCTGCAATACGCCGCAGACGATCAAGATTAACAACAGCGTGGTCGAAATTCGGATACGGTTGAACATCACATCCCCTCAGCTGGCATGTCTGGCAGCCATTAATGATTCTTAGAAAGTTTCCCAATTGTCGTCATGCCCACTGACGGTGGCTTTACTGGTCTTGAGAACCGGTGTCGCCACACTCGAGGCAATAACAGCAGGCGTCGTCGCAGGTTCAGCCTGTAAACGGAAGGCTGCGACCAGTTGGTTTAGCATGCTGGCTTGTTCTTCAAGGGCGGCTGCGGCAGAAGCCGATTCTTCCACCAGTGAAGCGTTCTGTTGCGTGACGCGGTCCATTTCAGACACCGCCAGCGCAACTTGATCGATACCGCGGCTTTGTTCGTCAGAGGCGGAAGCAATTTCGCCCATGATGTCTGTCACGCGCGTCACCGCATTGACGATGTCGCTCATCGTTTCCCCGGCGCTTTCCACCAGCACTGAGCCGGTATCCACGCGGGAAACTGAATCTTCAATCAGCGATTTGATCTCTTTGGCGGCCTGCGCACTGCGCTGCGCCAGATTACGCACTTCGCCCGCGACTACCGCGAATCCACGGCCTTGCTCACCGGCACGTGCCGCTTCCACCGCGGCGTTCAGCGCCAGGATGTTGGTCTGAAAAGCGATGCCATCAATTACGCCGGTAATGTCAGCGATTTTTTTCGAGGAGCCTGCGATGTCGTGCATGGTTTTCACCACGCCATCCACCACTTTGCCGCCACGCTGGGCCGTTTCGGAGGCGCTTAAGGCCAGTTGTGAAGCCTGGCGGGCATTTTCGGCGTTCTGTTTCACCGTCGCAGTAAGCTGTTCCATGCTGGCAGCTGTTTCTTCAAGCGAAGCGGCTTGCTGTTCGGTGCGCGATGAAAGGTCATTATTTCCGGCGGCAATTTCGCTGGCTCCGCTATAAATCGCGTCGGAACCATCACGCACGCTGCCAACGGTGATAATCAGTTCTTGCTGCATATGGCGCACGCTGGAAGTCAGCACGCTGATTTCATTGCGCCCGCTGGACACGATATTTTCCGTCAAGTTGCCGTTAGCGATTTCACGAATATGGCCGATAACCACTGACAGCGGTTGCAGCAGAATGCGGCGCATCCCAGCCCACACCAGCAGAATCACTGCAAAGAGCGCTAACGCCAGTCCGGCGATTTGCCATTTGGCAAAGTTGTAATTATGGGTGCTGGCAATAAACGACTGCTCATACATGCGGTCGTTCATGGCGATGTAATTACCATATTCAGTCTGGAGGGCGTTTTGCAGGCTTTGCGTGGACTGCGCAAAATAGGCGTCCATGTTGCCACTTTCCAGGTAACCCACCAGTTCGCTCAGCGCCTGGTTGTAGTTCTGGTAATCGTCATCAATGCCTTTGACCAGGGTTTCCAGCTCTGGGTTAATAGCGGGGATTTGTTTAAACAGGGCGTAATGTTGCTGGGCGCTGGCCAGGGATTTTTTAGCGTTATTGAGCAGTTCGGTTTTAGCCGCACTTTGCCCGTTGCTGGCATCCATCATCATACGAGCGGCGGAGCGGCTGAGATTGATGCGGGTTTGCAGCATCAATTCCCAGGTATTAGCCAGTTCCGATTGTTGAACGCGTAACTCTCTGGAAACTTTAAAACTGTCGTTATTATCTTTAAGTGAGTTAAAAAACATTCCGCCAGAGATGAGCTGGAGGAGTGCAAACACCACCAACACCATCAAAAGCACGGTGACAACGCGAATACGGTTCAACATATAACACCCTTTTAATGATTTCTTATCGGTGTTATCGGCATACGGTGTCGAAACTTTACGTGAAACTTTTGGGATGTTTTTGTCGGATAAGGACGTCGGGGCACTGCGTTTGCCCAACCTACGGACGAGCGGACAATGGCGGTAGTTGCATGATTGCTGACATGTTGTTGCATAAGGCATTCTGTATTAACAAATGCGACAAAAAGTAAAAAATAGTTGAATCCGGACGCTGTTTGCTTCAATTTATGGGCCGAATACTTATTGGGCAAACATAATAATTATATATGGTTCAATAGGTTAAATTATTGTTACTAAACCGGATGGGGTTACTACGTAAGTGTCAAACTCAAACAAACTCACGCTGTTTATTTTGCTATTCATGTTCGCCGGTATTCTCTCGGGCGCCGCCATTCATGAATACGCTGCCGCAGACAACATCAAAAGTTATGCCGAAAACATCACGCTGTTTACCGACATTTTTTTACGACTGATCAAAATGGTGATTGCCCCTTTGGTGTTTAGCACCTTAACGGTTGGCATCATGAAGATGGGCGAAACGTCAACTATTGGCCGCGTCGGTGGTAAAGCGATGGTGTGGTTTGTCTCCTCTTCCATCCTTTCCATTCTGGTGGGTTTGTTCATCGTCACGCTTCAGCAGCCAGGTGCGGGCATGAATCTCCAGGTTCCTGCAGGTGATGTGCAAACCGGCCTTGCGGTTAGCGGCATGAACCTGAAAGCCTTTATCTCGCATACCATTCCAACCAGTATTGCGGGTGCGATGTCGAATAACGAAATCCTGCAAATTGTGGTGTTCTCTTTATTCTTCGGTATTGCGGGCGCTTCGCTTGGCGAGAAATTCAACACGCCATTAGTGGCAGCGCTGGATGTGGTTTCCCACATCATGCTGAAAGTGACGGGTTATGTAATGTACGTGGCACCGCTGGCAATTTTTGCCGCGATATCTTCTGTGGTGGCCACCGAAGGTTTGGGCATTTTGCTCAACTACGCCTCGTTTATCGGCGGTTACTATCTGGCGATCATCCTCACCTGCATGGTGCTGATTGGCGTCGGTTACATGGTGCTCAAGCGTGATGTGTTCCGCCTGATTGCCATGCTCAAAGACCCAGTTCTGGTTGCGTTTACTACCAGCAGCTCAGAAGCGGCTTATCCTAAAACATTGGATCAGCTCACGCGCTTTGGTTGCTCACGTAACATTGCATCCTTTGTTCTGCCGATTGGTTATTCGTTCAACCTGGTCGGTTCGATGGTGTACTGCTCTTTTGCTTCGATGTTTATCGCCCAGGCCTATAACATCCACCTGAATTTCTCTGAGATTGTGGTACTGATGCTGACGTTGATGCTGGCATCGAAAGGTATCGCTGGGGTGCCGCGTTCTGCACTGGTGGTGCTGGCGGCCACCATTCCAAGCTTTAATATCCCGGTGGCAGGTATTTTGCTGCTGATGGGTATCGACCACTTCCTCGATATGGGCCGTTCAGCGATTAACGTGCTGGGTAACGGTGTGGCAACAGCGATGTTGTCGAAAAACGAAGGCGAGATGGAAGAAGAAGTCGAAGCTGGCGAACGCGTAGAAGCGTAATACGCTGATGATAGTGGCGGATGGCGCTTGCGCTTATCCGCCCTACAAAAAAACCGCATCGCGTAGGTCGGGCAAGCGCAAGCGCCACCCGACAACCCGCTAAGCCAAATCAGGCTACGCGGCTAACATCATCGATCAGTGCCATCTCTTCGCTATTCAGCAACTTCTCAATGTTCACCAGAATCAGCATACGGTCACCCAGTGCGCCGAGACCAGTCAGGTATTCCGTTGACAGCGTGACGGCAAATTCAGGTGCCGGGCGGATTTGTTCAGCCGTCAGCGACAACACATCAGACACGCCATCCACCACAATCCCCACCACACGTTGGCCGAAATTCAGCACGATAACCACCGTGTTATCGTTATATTCCACGTCATCTTGCGCAAACTTAATGCGCAGATCGAGGATAGGCACAATCACACCGCGCAGGTTGGTCACCCCTTTGATAAACGCAGGCGTGTTGGCAATACGCGTCACTTGATCGTATCCGCGAATTTCCTGCACTTTTAAAATGTCGATGCCGTACTCTTCGTCGCCGAGAGTGAAAACGAGGAACTCTTGCCCTACCGTTTCCCCGGTCATTTTTGTCACATTAGTTAATCCAGTCATTTAATTATCCTATTCTAAAACCCGGAGGATCAGGCGGCGTGGCCGGCCATACGTTGTTCACGGTTCAAACCTTGCAGCGCAGAAACATCAACAATCAGCGCCACACTGCCATCGCCAAGAATGGTGGCAGCAGAAATACCCGGCACTTTGCGATAGTTACTTTCGAGGTTTTTCACCACCACCTGGTGCTGACCAATCAACTGGTCGACCAATAGTGCGTAACGCCGTCCGGCACTTTGCAAAATCACCACGATGCCCTGCGTCGCTTCAGTTTTAGCGCCAGTCACATCAAACACTTTCCACAGTTCAACCAGCGGCAAGTATTCGCCACGCACTTCAAGCACGCGCTCGCCACCCGCCAGCGGATGCAAATCATCTTCCTTCGGCTGTAACGACTCCATCACCGCGTTGAGCGGCAAGATAAAGACTTCGTCACAAACTTTGACCGACATGCCATCAAGAATAGCGAGGGTCAGCGGCAACATAATGCGGATGGTGGTGCCGACATTGGCCTGCGATTTGATTTCAACATGGCCACCCATTTCCTGGATGTTACGTTTCACCACGTCCATACCGACACCGCGCCCGGACACATCAGTGACCTGCTCGGCGGTGGAGAACCCTGGGGCAAAAATCAGCATGCCCACTTCATCGTCAGACATGTTTTCGTGTACCGCCATGCCTTGCGACAGCGCTTTGGCAAGAATGCGCTCACGGTTCAGGCCAGCACCATCATCAGAAACTTCGATGCAGATATTCCCGCCCTGGTGTTCTGCCGAAAGAATCAAATTTCCTACTGCCGATTTACCCGCCGCGTGGCGTTTTTCCGGCGATTCGATACCGTGGTCGAGACTGTTACGCACCAGGTGAGTTAATGGGTCAATAATGCGTTCGATTAAACTTTTATCCAGCTCCGTTGAGCTACCCTGCAAAGTCAGTTCGACTTGTTTACCCAATTTACCCGCCAGATCACGCACCAGACGCGGGAAGCGACTGAAGACATACTCCATTGGCATCATACGGATAGACATCACTGACTCTTGCAGGTCACGAGCGTTACGTTGTAACTGACCCATACTGGTAATCAATTCGCCGTGTTCAACCGGGTCAAGTTCGTTGGAACGTTGGGCTAACATCGACTGGGTAATCACCAGTTCGCCTACCAGGTTAATCAGCTGATCGACCTTTTCCACGGCGACACGGATGCTGCTTGACTCACTGACACGCGGCGGTTTGCTTTCTCTTTCGCTACGTGGTGCAACGGGTGGCGCAACCGCAGCCACTGGTTGCTCTGCATTCACAGCAACAGCAACCGGCGTTTCAGCTGCTACAACTTCCGCAACTTCTTCTGCTGTGCCGCTTGCCACTAATGGCAGGAATTCGATCTGTTCAGGTTCGATAACAAAACAGAGCACTGCGCTGATGTCATCGGCACAGACGGTGGTTTCCAGCGTTGCGGTCACTGAACTTTCACCCTGCTCGACATCGCTTATCGTGCCGAGGTTAGATAGCTCCTCGAGCAACAAACTGCGCTCGCTGGCTTTTAAACCGGTAATGGCAATGCGTAAATAGCCGTCACTGGCAGGCGCTGTTTCAACAGTTTCTTTTTCAACAACCGTTAATTTTGTAGCCTGCGTTGGGGTTTCACCTTTGGCTTCCAGAGCCAGTTGGCGTAACGCTTTGCAGATATAATCGAAACTCTCAGCATCCGGTTCCTGGGAGTTTTTATAAGCGTCCAACTGTTCCTGCATAATATCTTTGGTTTCCAAAAACAGGTTGATGATATCGGTGTTGAGTTGCATCTCACCACGTCGCGCTTCGTCCAGCAGGTTTTCCATTAAGTGCGTGGTTTCCTGCAAAATGGAGAAACCGAACGTTCCCGCGCCCCCTTTGATCGAGTGCGCAGCACGAAATATGGCATTCAGCTGTTCTGAATCCGGCGCTTCAGGCACCAGGTTCAGCAGATGTTGTTCCATATCAGCCAGTAGCTCGTCGGCCTCGTCAAAAAATGTTTGGTAAAAATCGCTGATATCCATACTCACGCTATCACCTCGTACCGGATTGTGGCGGTAATGTGTTCTGCGCCGGTTCTACGGCCACAGGTTGTTGGAGAATGCTTAGTGGCTGATTATCGCTTTCTGCGTTTTCGTGCACGATGGCCTCTTCAGCTTGTTTATTCAGTACCAGCAAACTAATGCGTCGGTTGATCGCATCGCCAGGTCCGCGGTTTGTCAGGCGCATGGTGGATGCCATGCCCACAACACGCAGGACCTTGCCGTCGATAAGTCCACCCGACATCAGTTCGCGACGCGAAGCATTTGCCCGGTCCGCAGATAACTCCCAGTTGCTATAACCACGCTCTCCCATGGCATAAGGCAAATCATCAGTGTGACCAGACAAGCTAATTTTATTAGGAAAATCATTAAGTAACGGCGCAATACTGCGCAGAATATCGCGCATATAAGGCTCAACTTCAGCGCTACCGTTTTTAAACATTGGGCGGTTCTGGCTGTCGATGATTTGTATCCGCAGCCCCTCTTGAACCAGGTCAATCTGCAGATGCGGACGCAGTGCTCGCAACCTGGGATCGGCGTCAATCAATTGATCCAGTTTGTCGGCCAATCGCTTGAGACGACTGGTTTCCATTTTTTTCCTGAGATCTTCAATGTTGGGCTGTCTTTTCACTTCGCCCTGTTGTTGGGTCACATCATCGCCACCGCCAGGAATCGGACTTTGGCTATCGGCAATGCGTTGCCCGCCGGTAATCGCGGCAGAAAGTGGTGTACGGAAGTAGTCGGCAATTTGCGCCAGTTCTTTAGGGCTGGAGATGGAAATCAGCCACATCACCAGAAAAAAGGCCATCATCGCGGTCATAAAATCCGCGTAGGCAATTTTCCATGAACCGTGCGCGCCGCCGCCGTGGGCTTTGTGTTTGCGTCGTTTTACGACAACAATCGGGCGCGCGTTGTGTTTCATACTTCTTCTTCCGTGGCACGCTGCTGCGTGTTCGGGGAACGAACAGCACGCACATGTTCTTCAAGTTCAATGAACGACGGACGTTCACTGGAATAAAGAGTTTTACGGCCAAATTCGACAGCGATTGGCGGCGCGTAACCGTTAAGGCTTGAGAGCAATGTGACTTTCACGCACTGCATCATTTTTGTGGTTTCAGCACTCTTTTGACGCAGAACGGTCGCCAGAGGCGAGATAAAACCGTAAGCCAGCAAAATCCCAAGGAAGGTTCCGACCATGGCGTGCGCAATCAGCGACCCCAGTTCACCTGCCGGTCTGTCGGCGGAAGCCAGTGCGTGAACCACGCCCATCACTGCCGCAACAATGCCGAATGCCGGAAGGGAATCCCCCATTATTGCCAGGCTATTTGCCGGTATTTCCGCTTCACTTTCGTGGGTTTCAATTTCTTCATCCATCAACGCTTCAATTTCAAACGAGTTCATATTCCCGCTGATGATCAGGCGTAGATAATCAATAATGAAATCCAGCATCAAAGTGTCAGCTAAAATGCGCGGGTAGCTGGCGAATATTTCGCTCTCTTTAGGATTTTCAATATCACGTTCCAGCGAAAACATCCCTTGTTGACGTGACTTCGCCATCAAGCGATATAACAACGCCATGAGATCCATATACATGCTTTTGGTATATTTCGAGCGACGAAAAAGTAATGGCAACGCTTTTATCGTCGCTTTAATCGCTTTACCGTTATTACCCACGATAAAGGCCCCAATACCCGCCCCACCAATGATGATAAATTCAGCTGGTTGATAGAGTGCGCCAAGATGACCGCCAGTCATCATATAGCCGCCGAATACTGTCGCAATAACGACCAGATAACCTATTACAATCAGCACGAGTACATCCTTCTGCTGTTAAATGTGACGAGGAATCACAAATCAGAGGTGAAAACAGTCAGGCGCGGGGCAAAAAAAAGCAGCGATAATTGCTTATCGCTGCTGGAGTGTTTATCCACACCGAACTGTTAAACGGCCTGTTTGACCTGTTCATCCAGCAGTTGTGGAATAATATCGGCAGTATTCGAAGAAAGTTTACGTCTTTTTACTGCTCTCGATGGAGGCTGGCACAAACTACAAGCAAAGCTGCCTGCTGGCTGGTGTGCGTGGGTGATAAAGTTACCACCGCAGCAATTACAACTACTCAATTCAAGCATATTGCTTTCAACAAAACGGACAAGGGTCCAGGCGCGAGTCAGCGCCAGTAGCGGGCCACCCTCTTGTGCCGGACACTGTTCAAGATAGAGGCGGTAAGCTTTGATGACCGCGTCAACACCGGAACATAATCCGGTGCGTAGTAAAAACTGCCAGGAGTTGCAAAACATGGAAGCATGGATATTTTGCTCCCAGGTCATAAACCAGTCGGTAGAAAAAGGTAGCATTCCTTTCGGCGGAGGACTCCCGCGGAGCTCTTTATAAAGTTTGATTAGTCTGCCACGGCTTAATTGTGTTTCGCTTTCAAGCATCTGCAATCTAGCGCCCAGCGTGATTAATTCCATCGCCAGTTGTATGTCGCGGGCTTCCTGAACAATACTTTTCTCGCTCATTTTGTTACGCCCTTTTTTTGCGAGGTGCCTCGTCTATCGGCGACACCTCTTTTAATAAGCGGGTGGATAACAAAATGCCAGTATGGATTTGCTGTAAATCGTCCACACGTGAGTCTTGTGTTAAACGAGTAATTGATTGGTTATCACTAAAACGGAACTGACAAATCAGTTGATTGGTTTCCGCCAATTTTACCATTTGTGGCAAGGTTAATTCGCTAAGGGTATTGGCCATATCCTCGCTCACGCCCAAACGAAACATTGCTGAAGGTTTGTCGCCATTAATAAGGCGTTGCGCAAGAAGTAAATACGACAAATTAATATCGTAGATATGTTTTAACAACTCGGATGTATGCATTTTGTTCATCCTGAAAAACTAACTTTTATACATGCGGCGATGCCGCACCCCGTGAGTCGCCGGGAATTCCCGGTTAAAATTAAAACAACCAAAAAAAGCTCGTTAACTAACCGATAGGATGCACTGAATCCACCGCGCCAAAAATGCAGTGAAACTTCCTTGTGGGTGCGTTCATATCCGAGCGTAAAAATTTGTAAGAAATTAAGATTTTTCCTAATTCCGCGCAAACTCTACTCGTAGCCCTTTAGACATACAATGCGGGGGTCGTTGAATTTTCAAGTTTATGTGATGGAGATCACATATATTTACTGTATGCATCCCACTAAAACATCAGTGAGACTTTCCATTTGAATGTTTTATAAACAAACTCGGTATATCCGTTACGTTTATCTGGAAAAACCTTATCTTCGCGCTAACAACCCTATGACTTACGAGCAATAACACGGTCAGGAATTATCTTATCTGTGTGATTTATCTCGCATTTTCAATTAGACCAACGAATACACTAATAAAAATCCTACTTTCAGCATGTAACACCTTGTAAGACATTATTTTGCCTAAGAAAAAGAAGTCATTCGCTATTGAATTGGAGCGGCATGGTAACCAGAAAAAATAATACAAAAGTTTGATGGTAAAACGAGCAATTTATACTTCACATTCTCATTACAACTATTTTACATTAGCGTTATTTATGAATTTTCTTGAGCAGGCTCACAGTTCCTGTGGTTACTATACTTGCGCAATAACGTAGATTGATATAGGAAGATGTTAACCGTCTGGTTCTCAGGCAACAGGAGGTTGTAATGAGTTACAAACATATACTGGTTGCTGTCGCTGTCAGTCCTGAAAGCCATTTGCTGGTCGCCCGGGCAGTTTCTATTGCCCGGCCAGTTAATGGGAAAATCACTTTAATTACACTCGCCTCGGAACCCGAACTCTATAATCAATTCGCCGCGCCTATGCTTGAAAACTTACGGGAATTAATGCTTGAAGAGACGCAGATCTTTATTGATGAACTGCTCGAAAAAGCTAATTACCCCATTGCTAATACTGTTATTGCTACGGGCGAATTAAGTGAGCATATTTTGGCAATCTGTAACCAGAGATCGGTAGATTTAGTGATTTGCGGCAACCACAATCAAACCTTTTTCAGCAAGATAATTTGCTCCGCGAAGGCGGTAGTCGAGTCAAGCAAGGTGGATGTGTTGTTGGTGCCATTGGGCACTTAATGTTTATGGCTAATGTTTATGGCAGTCCGTGATTTTCCGTTCACCCGTAAATCTTCTTTCTCTTATAGCTCAATGAACGGTGAACGTATCAAGGGGTTAACGCCAACCCCTTGATAATCCCGGCGTCCGGCAAATCAATCGCCGCAAGCGGTAAACCTCCAGTTTGCCTCCGTGTCAGGGTCGGTTGCGATTCGTTCCCGACGATCGCGCCCTCCAGTCGTTCCCGACGACTGGACCCTGCCACCTGGAGCCAAAATGGAGGCGATTGAAGCCGGAACCAAAGGTCAACATCAAAGGATAAAGACCACACCGAACCGGTTTTGACCTTGTTCCCGGTATAAATTGCCCCAGAAATCGTAGGTCGGATAAGCGTGAGCGTCATCCGACAAAACAAGTTGGCGCGGAAATCACGCCAGCTTCGGAAACGTCGCCACCTTCTTATCCAAATTTGATTCATCGCAACGCTGCACGGCCTTCTTTAGGTCGTCAATAAACCTCTGCTGCCAGCGATGAATGTCATTCTTTTCAATCACCGCCATCATTTCACTGTGGCGTGATATTCGCTCAGCAAGCGGCATGGTTAATGCGCGATCCAGTGCCGCGGCAACATCATCGCGGTCATATGGGTTAACAATGAGAGCGGACGATAATTCATTCGCCGCGCCAGCAAATTTCGACAGCACCAATACCCCTGGATTAGCCGGGTCTTGTGCCGCCACGTACTCTTTTGCCACCAGGTTCATGCCGTCACGCAGCGGCGTTACTAAACCGACATCGGCATGTCGGAACACTTTCATCACCAGTTTGCGGTCAAAGTGCTGGTTCAGATAATACAGCGGCGTCCAGCCCAGTTGCCCGTATTTACCATTAATGCGTCCTGCTTCCGTTTCCAGTTGATGACGAATATCCTGGTACGCCTGAACATCGCCGCGCGACGTCGGCGCAATTTGCGTATAACGAATTTTGCCGCGGTGCTGCGGGTAGTTTTCCAGCAAAGCTTCAAAAGCGAGGAAGCGTTCCGGCAGCCCTTTGGAGTAGTCCAGTCGCTCTACAGAGAAGATGTTTTTGATGCTCCCCAGTTCGGCTTTGAGTTGTGCGAGTTTTGGTGGCAGCGGCCCCTCGGCGCTCTTTTTGATCTCTTGCGGCTCAATGCCTATCGGGTAAACCTCGGTGCGGAAGCTATTGCCAAACGCTTGATGCTGGTTCTTACCTTTATTTTCCAGACGCGTCTGGGTGGCGACACAATCGAGGAAAGCCTGACGGTCGTTCTCAGTCTGGAAGCCCAGCAAATCGTATTCACACAACGCCTCAATCAGCTCGCCATGTGGCGGCAGCGCGTTGAATATTTCAGGGGTTGGGAACGGAATATGCAGGAAGAAACCAATACGATGATCGAGCCCCTGTTTGCGGCATTCGGCGGCAAAAGGCAGCAAATGGTAGTCGTGCACCCACAGAATGTCGTCATTCTCCAGCAGCGGCTTGAGTTTGCTGGCCAGCAGAGTATTGACCCGTTGATATCCTTCCCAGGCTTCTCGCTGGAAATCGACCAGATCCAAACGATAATGAAACGCTGGCCAAAGTACCGCATTCGAGAATTGTAGATAATAGCTTTCGTAATCTTGTTGGCTCAGATTGAATGACGCCCAGGTAATGTTACCTCGTTTGGTCTTTTTTAAAGCAGCATCGGGGTCTCCCACTTCACCGCTCCAGCCAAACCATAATCCACCCGCCGTTTTTAACGCGCCTAAAATTCCCACCGCCAGGCCACCGGCACTGGTTTTTTTATCGTCCGGCGGCGCAATGCGATTAGAGACTACCACTAAGCGGCTCATAATCTTCTCCCCGTAAAATGTCTGACTTTTGTTGTTCTATGTAATGCGTTAATTTTCCAAGCCAGTGATAAACCATGCGCACATTTGCCAGTCGGTAATGGGCACTTGTCACGCCCGCACCGACTTTGATGGTCAGCCCGCCAAGGGCATTGACCTGTTTAAATCCCGCCTCGTCCGTAAGGTCGTCACCAATAAATATCGGGGTGCGCCCGGCAAAAGGCGCTTCCTGCATAAATGCGCGTATCGCGGCCCCTTTGTCGATGCCCAGCGGTTTTAACTCCACCACACATTTCCCTGGCTGTAATGCCAGTTCGGGATAGCGTAACGTCATCGATTTCGCCAGTTCTAAAATGGCATCGGCGGCCTCCGGTGCGTGGCGGTAATGCAGCGCAAAGGCCATGCCTTTGGCTTCAATCTCTGTGCCCGGAAACGGCAGGAGTGCTTCACTTAATTGCTGCTGGAGCGCGTTTACGACCGGCTCAGGTAGGGTCACAACATGGGTTTTATCATTGATGTCACGGCGTTCAGCCCCATGCACGCCCGCAAGCGGGAAGTGAAAGGGTGTCGCGAGCCTATCGAGCTCGGACATTGAGCGCCCTGAAATCAATGCCAGTGCCCCGTTGCTCATCACGGACATTTTTTGCAGTAACGTGCGCACGGCGGCCGGAATGTAGACTTGATCCGGGTGCGGTTTGATTTCTGCTAGCGTGCCATCGAGGTCAAAGAAAAAGGCAAGGTTTCCTGAAAGTAGAGGCGGTACAGATGAGACTTCAGCCACCAGCGGCTCCTCCTTACATGGTTAATCTCGCCACCGTAACGGTAACGAGAGATGATGATTAGCCATGTAAGTATAGACAGGGTGACGGGTGTCGCAATTTTCCAGGATAAATCACCAGGCTGCATGCAGCCTGGTGTCATGGTATGGCAGAGATTAGAAGAAGCTGGCGATCAGGCCTGAAATAGCCACCAGCCCCATGACCGTAACGAACACATTGCTCGCTTTGCCACGGAATTTCGCCAGTGCCGGCACTTTGTGGATAGCGTACATCGGCATGATAAACAGGATCATCGCGATGATTGGGCCGCCCAACGATTCAATCATGCCAAGGATGCTTGGGTTCAGTGTTGCCACCAGCCACAGGCTCAGCAGGAAGAACAGCGCAATCGCTTTATTCAGTTTGCGGTCATCAAAACGCTTGCCGTTGTGGCGAGCAATTTTCTTAACCAGACCATGCAGACCTTCACGCGCGCCCAGGTAGTGACCGAAGAAGGAACTGGAAATCGCCAGAATTGCCACCAGTGGGCCAAAGATGGAGATTAACGGGTTATCGAATTTGTTCGCCAGGAAGCTCAGCATCGAAATATTTTGCTGTTTTGCTGCCAGCAAATCCGCAGGCGTCACGCTCAGAACACAGCTAAAGACGAACAACATGACAAATGCCAGCAGGATCGTCGAGGTTTTACGCAATGTCTGGCTGGATTTTTCATCCGCGTGATTGCCATATTCACGGCGCTGTGACAGCGCAAACGAGGAGATAGCCGGAGAGTGGTTGAAAGCAAACACCAGCACCGGAATGGTCAGCCACATGGTGCTGGTGAAATCGATAGCACTTGGCATCTGCGACAGCGCAGCAGTATTCCAGTGAGGAATCAAATAGAGTGAGAGGAACAGTAAAATACCCACTAACGGGTAAACCATCAGTTCGGTGATTTTCAGCATCACACGTTCGCTGGTCAACATTACCGCCATCAGCGCGACAATCAGCACAATCGACAAAATAGCTCGCGGTGGAGACGCCATTCCCAATTGGTTAACCATCAGAGAATCAATGGTATTGGTGATGCCCACGCCGTAGATCAGCAGAATTGGGTAGATGGCGAAGAAATAGAGCAGTGTAATTAAGATGCCCGCTTTAGCGCCGAAATGCTCTTCCACCACTTCGGTGATGTCGCTGCCAGGGTTACGTGAGGATAAAACAAAACGTGCAAGGCCACGGTGTGCAAGCCAGGTCATCGGCCCAACAATCACCGCGAGGGCGACTAGCGGCCAAAATCCGCCCATTCCGGCGTTGATTGGCAAGAACAACACCCCTGCCCCGACGGCGGTTCCGAACAGACTTAATACCCAGGTGGTATCAAACTTACGATTTTCAGGAACACGTACTTTACTGCTGGTGTAGTTTACATCACTGCTCATTGGCTCATCTCCTTGAGGCCGAATTTCAACGCCGCCAACTATACTTTAGCAGCGTGACTATTTCAGTGATTCACCTCTTGGTTTGCATTAGTTTCTGGACGGAAATACTGATAAGTGAAGTGATGTCACATTAAAAAACTGGTGGATGTCGCTTACGCTAATCCACCGGATGACTTTTCTGCGAGGCCGGGTATTTATGCCGTGCGTTTCGCTTTCTGTTTGTAACGGTCAAAGATAACCGCTGCTAACAGGATCAGACCGCGCACCACATACTGCGAAAATGGTGAAATATTCAGTAAGTTCATGGCATTTTCTACGGTGCCGAGAATCAAGATACCGGCAATCACGTAGGAAATTTTGCCAATCCCCCCTTTCAGCGATACGCCACCCAATACGCAGGCAGAAATCACAATCAGTTCGTAGCCAATAGAGGTCATTGGCTGGCCGCTGGTCATACGCGAAGCCAGTATTATCCCTGCAGCAGCCGAGACTAAGCCAGAAAGAATGAAGATAATGATTTTGGTGCGCACCACAGGAACACCTGCAAGACGCGCCGCTTCTTCATTACCGCCAATCGCCAGCGTGTTGCGGCCAAACGTGGTTTTATTGAGTAAGAAGCCAAAAATTATCAGGCAACCGACCGTCAGCCAGATTGGTGCAGGCAACCCCAACCAGTTGGCATAACCCAGCGTAAAGAAGCGCTCATCTTCAATGCCGACCGCTTTACCATCAGAAATAATGTACGCAAGTCCGCGCACAATCTGCATGGTGGCAAGGGTGGTAATCAGGGCGTTGATTTTCAGCCTGGCGATGACAAAACCGTTAACCAGGCCGCTTAATACGCCAAGCAACAGCCCAGCCGCCACGCCAATCCACAGGCTTTCAGTCAGGTTGATGACCACCGCCGTGGTGACGCCCGCACAGGCAATCACTGACGCAACAGACAAATCAAAATCACCGGATGCCAGGCAGAACAACATGCCACACGCCACCATTCCCGACATCGAAATGGCTAATCCCAACCCTTTCATGTTCACAAAAGAAGAGAAGTTTGGCACAAAGATGGCGCAGGCGATAAACAGCACCGCGAACACCACCAGCATGCCGTAGTTGTCCCAGATGCGCCCAAGACTTAAAGACGACTTTTTCTTGCTATCGCCCGACGAGGCATTGGTTGATGATGCTTTCGTTGATGATGGAGTCAATGCAGACATTTTTCTCTCCTTACTCATGCGGCTGACGCGCTGGTTTTTGGCATCGCCAGGCTTAATGCTTGCTGTTCATTGGCTTCGCCATGCAGCAGTTCACCGGCTATTTCCCCTTCGCGCATCACAATGATGCGGTCGGCAAGCCCTAACACTTCAGGCAAATCGCTGGAGGCAAACAGCACCGCCACACCTTGAGCCGCAAGCGCATAAATCACGTTGTAGATTTCGTGTTTTGCGCCGACGTCGATGCCGCGTGTTGGCTCATCTAGCAGAATCACTTTCATCTCTTCTGATAACCAGCGCCCTAAAATCGCTTTTTGTTGGTTACCACCAGAGAGATTCATGATCAGCTGTTCAGCCGATGGGGTTTTGATATTCAGGGAACGGATGTGAGAGGCGGCGTTGTCGGTTTCCCAACGGTTATTAATCAGGCAGCCTGCACTAATATGTTTGCGCCGCGCACTGATATTGATGTTGTCGCGCACCGAGTGCACCGGAATAATACCGTCCGCTTTACGGTCTTCCGGGCAGAGCATCATGCCCGCACGAATCGCATCCGCCGGTTTATTGATGTTGATAACTTCGCCATCAATCTGCACTTTGCCTTCCGTTATGCGCGTGCCGCCAAACATTCCTTTCATTAATTCGCTACGCCCGGCACCGACCAGGCCAAATAGCCCAACGATTTCGCCACTGCGAACTGAAAGCGAAATCGGCGTGCGCACACCTGGGGCTTTTACGCCCTCAAGCCGCAAACGCTCAGCCCCATGGTCGCGTGCTTGCCAGCCATAAATATCACCGAGGTCGCGCCCGACCATCGCCTGTACCAGCGAATCATGGTTGACCTGTTTCATGTCATCGAAGGTGCGCACGTAGCGACCATCTTTGAACACGGTAATCGCATCGCTGAGGGCGAAAATCTCTTCCATACGATGCGAAACGTAAAGGATGACGCGGCCTTCAGCGCGTAATTCACGAATCACGCGGAACAAATTGTCGATTTCACGACGTGAAAGCGAACTGGTGGGTTCATCAAAAGCGATAACTTTTGCGTTACGCGCCAGCGCCTTGGCGATTTCCACCATCTGCCACTGGCCGATAGACAAATATTTGAGCGGCGTGCTCGGGTCAATATCCAGCCCCAGATGCTCAAGCTGTATTTTAGCTTCGTAATTGAGTAGCGAGCGGTTCACAAACCCTGCTTTATGCGGCAGTTGCCCAAGGTAAATATTCTCGGCAACCGACATTTCCGGCACCAGGTGGAGTTCCTGATAAATAATCGCGACACCGGCATTAAGTGCCGCAGGGGTATCAGCAAAGGTAACGGGTTCCCCACGCAGCACAATGCTGCCTTCAGTAGGCGCATAGTTCCCGCTGAGGATTTTCAGCAGCGTTGATTTTCCTGCGCCATTCTCCCCCATTAGAGCGTGAACTTGCCCGGCATAGCAGTCGAAACTGATGTCCTGTAAGGCTTTCACGCCGGGGAAGGTTTTGCCTATACCACGAAAAGAGAGATACGGTGTCTGGTGTTGCATGACATACCCCAATGTCGGATGACGCTTGTGCTTATCCGACCTACAGTTGGTGTTGACGTTGGTGAGATTTGGGTAGGGTGGATGAGCGCAAGCACCATCCACCACAAACTTTACTTACCGCCGAGACCTTTTTTCGCCAGTTCTTCTTTAAAGTTTTCGCGCGTGATCAGCACCACGTCAGTCACTTCGGTGAACTTCGGTGGTTCAGCCCCTTTAGTGACCCAGTTGTAGAGCATTTCGCTGCTCTTATAACCGTGAACGTCCGGGCTTGGCAGCAGTGAACCATAGAAGCCGGTAGCCTGCGCCTTCGACAGCTCGCTTATCGCATCCACCCCATTGATACCTACACCAATCACGTCTGGCGCTTTAAAGCCCTGACCTTCAGTGGCGCGCACGCCGCCCAGCACGGTGTTGTCGTTCATGCCGACAATCAGCCAGTGTTTCACTTCAGGGTGCTGAACCAGCATGGAGTTTGCGGCATCGAATGCCCCAGGGATGTCGTTAGATTTAGTTGGGACTTTGTAGATTTGTTTTTCCGGGAAACCGGCGGCTTTCAGAGCGTCCATCGAGCCAGAAGTACGACGGCGAGCGGTGTCGAGTTCATCTGCTGTAATCGCCATCACCGCCGACTCTTTCACATCCCAGCCACGTTTCTGCATCTCTTTGTACAGCTCTTGCCCCTGGCGCTCGCCGATTTTGGTCGCTGCCATCATCACTAACGGCACGGTGTCCATCGGTGCGCCTTTGGCGGTGACAAACTGGTCATCCACGGCAATGACTTTCATGTCGTAGCTTTTCGCTTTTGCGACAATTGCTGAACCCAGTTTTGGATCTGGCGTACAGATAACAAAACCTTTCGCGCCGCTGGCGGCCAGGCTGTCGATAGCATTAAGGGTTTTTTCGCCGTCCGGAACCGCAATTTTAATCACTTCAAAACCGAGATCTTTGCCGGCTTTATCGGCAAATTTCCATTCAGTCTGGAACCAGGGTTCTTCTGGTTGTTTCACCAGAAAACCGAGCTTCATGGTTTCAGCGATAGCGGATTGTGACATAACCGCCGCAATGCCGATGGCCGCTAGCGCCTTAGTAAATTTGTGCATGGTAAACTCCCGCTCGATCTTATTTTATGTAGGGTAAGGTTTAGTTAAAACAAGCCATTAGCCGTTTCGACTTTTAGCTATTGGGCTTACGATAGTTGTAGCGGGAAATTAATCATCCATAGGAGAGCGCAATCACACGCCAGAAATACAGTAAAAGCGTACATACATTCAGCCATTAAAGGCATAAGAATGAGCAGATATGTATGATGAATTGAGAGGTAATTAGCTGAATTATCCATAAGTACAGCCAGCACATCCTTGCGGCTTTGTTGACTATCAGGCGGGAAAAGTATTGATCAGAAAATAAAATGTTTTAATAAAAAGCAATGCGGGAGTAATACGATTTTTTTGTTAATACGAATACTCAGGGGAATAAAATATTCCCTGAGTATTCACCACTACCACGGATAATAAATATGATCCGCCTGGTCGCGGGCTGGCGCTTCATCACCTTCCAGGCGAGCTGCAACGGTCAATGCAAAATCAAACACTTTGCCCAGCCCCCTTCCGCTAATCAGATTACCGTCCTCAACGACATCAGCGTCAACATATTCACCGTCTTTCACCTGCTGCCATAAATCACCGGAGCAGACGTAACGGCGGCCTTTCAATAAACCATTTCCACCCAAGACACGTGCCGCGGCGGAGCAAATCGGGCAGATAAATTTGCCCTGTTCGTCATGACGGCGCACGAAGGCAATCACACTGGCGCAACCTGCCAAAAAGGCGCTGCCTTCCGGGCCGCCGGGTAAAACCACGGCATCAAAGGTTTCATCAAAACATTCGCTTAATGTGGCATCGGCAACCATCGGAATATCGTGGTAACTCACCACGGCGCGCGTATCTACGCAAGACAGTGTACGAACGTTAACTTGAAGGCGGCGCAAAATATCAATAATGACAATAGCTTCACCTTCTTCAAAACCAGGAGCCAGCAGAACAGCAACAGTTTTCATTCCAACTCTCCATGTTGCCCCCGCAGGCCTGCGGGGGCGAAATATTTACCAGTAGAGATTCCATACCTTGCGCACGCGGGTCAGTGCTTCCAGGTAGAAATAGTCACCCCAACTACAGCATTCATCGACACCTTTGCCGCTTGCCATGTGATAAACCGAGTGTTTCAACAAGCCTTCACACGCTTCATCGTCGCGTGCCAGATAGTTATCCGTCAGTGACTGGATAATCCGCAGCGCCATCTCTTCATAATGGGCACGATGTTCATCCAACACCGGCAGCGTGTTGACCAGTTCCAGCAAGCCACAGGCGGTAATCGCCGCCGCCGAGCTATCACGCACCGCATCGGTTCCCAGCAATGCCAGATCCCAATGACAGACATCATCTTCCGGCAAGCGGTTGATAAAGTAATGTGCCAGGCTGCGGGTGAGATCCACCATGCTGGTGTCACCGGTGTACAGGTAAGTGAGCAAGAAACCATAGATGCCCCAAGCCTGCCCACGCGACCAACACGAAGTGTCACTGAAGCCCTGATGCGTATTACCAAATCGTGGCTCGCCCGTTTCCACATCCATATAGAAAGTATGGAAAGTGGAGGAATCCGGACGCACGATATATTTTGCCGCCTGCTGTGCGTGTGCTGTTGCCGCTTGCGCGTAACGCGCATCACCCGTTTGTTCACTCGCCCAATAAAGCAGCGGAAGGTTCATATTGCAGTCAATAATCATCCGCCCCTGTTGTTCCGGGTCATTCAAATCGCCCCACGCCTGGATGATTTTGGCGACCGGGTTGTAACGTTCCATTAAAATGTCAGCCGCTTGCAGCGCAGTCTGACGAGCCGTTTCATTACCCGTTAACCGCCAGGCATTGATGCATGACAAGGTATAAAGAAAGCCCAGGTCATGAGTCGCGGTTTCAATACGCTGGTCTAAACGTTCCGCGAAAGAGGGCAAGTAGCGCTCGGCGGCTTGACGATATTTGTCATCGCCGGTCAACTCCCACATCAGCCACAACTGGCCAGTCCAAAAACTGGTTGTCCATTCGACGTTGCCTGTTGGTGCCCATTTTCCGCCTTCACAGGCTTCATTTGGGAACTTGTCACCCAGGGCAATGATGTTTTTGTCCAGTTTTTTGGTCACGCTTTTTAACGCGGCATCCAGTTTGCGATTCAGTGCCAGACGGTCAACCTGATGTAATTCAATCGGGCGCAGCGGCTCGGTCACGACTTTTTCAGTGGCAACAGTACGGGTCATAACGTCTCCTAAGATTAATGTTTTACCGGCTCGGCCGGTGCGGTATTTAAAGCGGGTGCGAAATTGCGGGACTCATCGCGCTTTGACTGGCAGCGCGAGAGTGTGAAAGCAGAAACCAGGGTGAACAGCAGCGCACAACTTCCCATGATTAAGTAGGTCTGCCCGAAGCCAATTTTGTCGTACAGATATCCGGCTGGCGGTGCCACAACCACGGAACCGACGTAGATCATGGCCTGATAACCCAGTAGATACATGGTGGCGTTAATTTTTTTGTCGAAGTGCTCCGCGATGTATTTGAATACCGAAATCAGCAGGAGCGAGATCTCAACACCGTAGAACGGTTTGATGATCGAGATGATCAGCGGGTCGCTGGTCAGGCCGGATGCAATCAGACGGGCTCCGACTACGCAGCCACAGAACAGCAACCCTTTTTTGGCACCGTAGTGATTTACCAGCAACGGGATGAACATCATCATCACGAATTCCATGCCGGACTGGACGGTGCTCAGGTAGCCGTACCACGCATTGCCCTGCTCTTTGGTGTCGAAGAACGAAACGAAGTAACGCGGGAACTGCTGTTCAGCAACAAACATCATCCATGCCACACCGGCGACATAGAGGCTAAACATCCAGAATTTGCGGTTTTTCAGTAACATCAGCACATCGGCAAAGACGATTTTGTTTGCGGAAATCACGTTGTTACTCCGCAGTTGCTCGTCGCCAATTTTCAGGCTGACCAACATCAGGAGCATCAGCACTGACGTGGCGCTGCTGACAAGGAAGTTGGCCAGCGGCGTGTAGTTGAACAGCAAACCGGAAACCGAAGCGGCCATTGCCCAGCCCAGTGAACCCCACATACGAATGCGACCAAACTCCAGACCATACATGCGGCTAAAGCGGTCAGCATAGGATTCGGAAGCGGCCACACCGGCATACCAGCCCAGGCTCAGGTACAGCGCACCAATCACAATCCCCACCATGGTGTGCGTCAGTAGTAAAGGTTGGTAGATGAAAACAAAGAACGGGGCCATCAGTGCGGAAACGGCGCAGACAAAATAGAGCAGCCATTTACTCATGCCGATCTTATCCATGATGTAGCCATAGACCGGTTTCATCACTACGGCAAAGACTCCATTGATAGCAAAAACACTACCGATCGTGATGCTGTCTAAACCGACTTTTTGACTCAGCCACAAGGCATATAGCCCGAAGCTTGAGGACCAGGTGAAAAAGTAGAGAAAAATGAAACTGCTCATTTTTATTTGTGCGGTACGCGTTATTGTCGACATGTTCATTGGTGTTTCTCCAGAATCATCACGGCAGTTTATTCAACATGATTTGTGTTTCGAGCTTACCCATCACCAGGCGCACAACACCCTCGCTGACCATGGCTTGCGGGCGAGTGTTCGCATCAAATACCGCTGAATCCCCTGCCCAGACAGCACTGATTAACAGATGCGTGCCTTTACTCAACTCCCCTTTCAACAGCGGAACCGCAGCCCGTTCAGCAAAGAGCAGGTTACTGTTTGGCGGCGTTAACACCTGGTCGCCATTGCGCGGTTGCGGGCTCAAACAGTAAATGACACTGGTATCCGTGACGGAGGTCAGTTGGCAGCAAGCTTTCGCCATTTGCGCTTCGGGAAGCGGACGGTTTGGCAGGCTGAAACCGCCTTCAGCACAATCCAGTTCACGTTCGGTTTTGAGGGAATGCACACGCACCTGCCAGTCGCCCAGCGGCAGTAACCAGGTGTCGATAGTCACGTCACTCCATGGCAGCCAACGGCTGTAAATCATGCCATCCGCGGTTGTGACGTTCTGGCAATCGCGACGCCCGCGCCAGTAATCGTCTTTTTCAGATAACAGCAACATCGAATCTGGAGCCGCGTGATTTAAGCCGTAACGCCCCCGCTCAATGGTGAAACCATAGCGTGTGGAATAAGCAAATTTGCAGTATTTAGCTTCGGTATTAACGAAGTTATTCAGCTCAAGCTGGCCGGAAGTTAGCATCCATAAATGATTAGGCTGATGAACCAGAATTTGCGCAGCATGAGGAATGCTATGGTGTGCGTCACCAGGTGGCAGCGGCAACTCTTGCGCCTGCCAGAAGGCATCGTCCTGGCCTAACGCCAGCACCAATACGGTTTTTAGCCCCCAGTACGGAGAGCCCGGTGCGTTGTAATCTTCCGCCATGACAAGATTTGGGTAGCTGTAACCGACGCTCAGCACACCATCGCGGTCGAACAGCGGTTGTTGCAGCCACCAGCGTAAATGGCGTAGAACAATGCCCTTTACCACGCCAGGTTCAAAGACTTCCAGCCCGGCAAATGCCGCAGCACTCCAGAATGCGCCCTGTGCGAAGCGATAAGTCAGGCTGCGGCCAAAGGGAATAGCAGCGCCGTCGTCCGCAAAGAAATGGATAAAGTCGGCAGCGAACAGGGCCGCCCGCTCGCGCAGTTTATTGCAACGTTCAGGATCAACATCCGCCATTAATTTGGCGTAAATCAGCCCGTAGAAATGGAAGCCCATCGAAATATAGTAATCACGCGGGCGTCCTGGGCCGTCTGAATACCAGCCATCGCCGAGATAATATTGTTCCATGGCAGCAAAATGCGTTTCCAGCGCATCAGTATTGTTCGGCATTCCACAACGATGGAAACCTACCTGCACCAGAATTGGGAAGAAATGCCAGTTGTTATCTGGAATATCCTGGTTTTCACTTTGCCTGAGCCACTGCCAAAGATGCTGTTTTTCTTGTTCATTGAAATGCGCCAGCAGCGGCTTATGCGCTATCGCCAGCATTAACCCGTAGGCTGCCATTTCCACAATGCGCTGATCGAAAGGTGCCACCTCCCCCCAATAATCTGCGTGCTCCGGGTTAGTACCGTTTTTTATCGCCTGGATATAAAAAGAGAATTGCTCTGGTTCACTTCCACCCGCCAGCAATGGAGTCACCCCCCACAGCAAACGCGAGAAAGTTTCCATATTGGCAATCTGCTGGCCGTAATGTGCAGTGAAATTAGCAAGGTCGACCCGACTGGCATCTTTTTTAAAGAATGGCGAAACGGCATTCAATAATTCGTTAACCAGTTTTTGTAGATCGTCCCTGCTTTCAAGGCGGTTGTTTATTGTAATGTTTTTAGGTTGCAAGATGTCCTCCCGTTAAACACGAGAATAGAGTAAGTTATTGTTATAGCTATTTTTCAGTGCGCTAATACTTCGCGTTGATGAACAGATTAGTCGCTTTTATTCAAGGCTCAGAGTGAGCCGCATCACAAAAATAAACCGCCATTTCAATTTCGCTGGATTTTTCTATTCGCAAGGTGAATAAATTACAAATGATGGCGTAAAAACTTAAATTTGTTGTCCTGGAGGGGAAATGAGCGAAGCACAATTGATGGAGCGCATCACACTTGATAGCCAGGTTATCTCATTTCACCGTTTACGCGCTTCAAGTGCTCAGTACTATCACTGGCATCAATGTGTTGAATTTCTCTATATTTCAAAAGGCTATGGCATTGTTGTCGTGGATAATCAACATTACACCGCGCGGCCTGGCCGGTTATTTATTTTCCCACCGTTCCGTTTGCACAAAGTGCATGTCGAAGCCAGTGACAAAAACCAGTATCACCGCACCACTATGCACATTGAGCACTCTTCAGTGATCGGCTCTTTGCAGGCATTTGCGCGCCAACAGGCTCAATTTTCAGCCCTGGCCGCCAGCAACGTGCCCGCGCAGGTGTACGATTTGAGTGAACAGGCAGAATTTATGGAAGTGATTCTTGGCGGGTTCGATAAGCTGGATCCGACAGCGCACTCAACGGCCAGTGATGTTGCGTTTATGGTGATGCAGATTATGGCGTTTCTCCCCGCGCAGCCGCAGGCATTTATCCCGCAACAGCCTACGGTTGCCTCGCGCATCATGCAGTGGGTCGAGAATAATTACAGCACCAAGTTTTCACTGGATGAACTTGCACAATCTATTGGATTATCGCGCAGCTACACTTCACGTATTTTTCGCCAGCAGACCGGCGGCAGTATTCATGAGTACTTACTGACGCGGCGCATCAAGAAAAGCTGCGACCTGTTGCGCACTTCGCCGTTAAGCATTGACGCCATCGCTCAGGAAGTGGGGTTTATCGAGGACACTTATTTCATTACTTGTTTTAAGAAGATGATGAATCAAACTCCGTTGCAGTACCGGAAACAGTCACGAGCGCAATTATCCGATGGGCAGAAAATATGATCTAACACAATAAACAAGCACTAGCCTATTCCAGTACTCAGCTGTGAATCACAATTTAGCTCATTATATTTATAAAATATAAAAACAAAGTCGCGCATTAATAATCATTTCATTTTTAGCCTTTGCTATTTATTAGTACTCCAGGCTGAAAATAGTGATAAAACGACATAATTAATAGTTCTCCGAATACCCCTAAAGAGGTATGGTTTAAACATCCCCCATGAATTTTTATTGTTTACCCCATCTTCACCGATGTTCCGATTCAATAAAGGAATGATTATGGCAACTTCCGGCATGGTTCAAAGACTTAACTTACAGATAAACCGCGACTTCTACTCCTCCAACCTTTATTTGCGCTTAAGTCACTGGTGCTCCGAAAAGAGTTTAACGGGCACAGCGATCTTTTTAAGAAATCAGGCACAATGCAGCGTCACGCAAATGATGCGTATTTTTACTTTTATGAAGCAAGCCGGTGGTAATCCTATTGTGGCGACGATTGAAGAACCGCCACGCGAATGCGATTCATTAGAAACGTTGTTCGAGCAAACGGTGGCCGATTATGACCAACGTTGCGCGACATTAACCACACTGACCGCAGAAGCTACCGCATTAAATGATTTCTCGACGCTCACTTTCCTGAAAACCATGGATCGGGAGCAGCAAGACGAAGGTGTGTTGCTCAATACCATTCTCGATGAAGTCCGTAATGCACATAAAGCCGGAATGTGCATGAGCCAGACCGATGAGCATTTGACGAATTTGGTGAATCATCAGCAGCATTGAGGCCTTTTGGTCGGGTCAATGACTAAGGCCCGGCCAGGTCACACCCTTGCCTAAGCGCACCACATCAGTTGTTCATGCAGACCCAGGGTATCTTCAGGGAAGCTGCCCAACACGGTTTTATAACGCGCAGCCTCTTTGGGATACCCGCGCATCGATTGCAATATGATGCGCAAGGCGCTATCCCAGACAATGCCTTGTAAATCACTGTACGGCCATAAATCCGGGTCGGCGATAAACGGCATCAAATAATCGATACCGAGCTTCACACTTCGACCATCCTGCACGGCATTCCAGCGGTCAAACTCGACATGCTCAGCGTAACGGTTCAACAACAAATGCGCTTCAAGGTTAAACAAGGAATAGTGGAACGGCACCGGACGCTCCAGTTCCATTGTCTGTTTCCCTTCCTGGTCGATTTGCGCCGCCATGCGTTGGGTTATCCCCTGCTGAATGATGCGAGCCACTAGCCCTTTATCACCATAGAACAGTGCATTAGCCGCACGCTGTGCGTCATACCAGGTGCCGTGGTTGTTATGCCAGACATATTCAGAGTGACCCACATCGCTGTAAAACATCCAGTGATTAAAGTCCCTGAACCATTGGTGCAAACCGATAATGTCGTCGGTATCCAACACTCCCGCTGGGCTAATCAGGCCAATGGCATCAATCACCATCCATAACAAGCGCGTATCGATAAGCCCGGTACCACGGCCAGAAACAATCCCTGGGATCGCCTGACCGTAGTTCAAATGCGGATTCATCCGCGTTTGTTCGTCAAGGAACCAGCATTTTATTTGTTCCGCCGCCGCCTGCGCGTACTTGCGCTGTCCAGTGAAGTACCACGCCAGCCCAAGCGTCAGGCTGCGTTCACACATACGGATTATACGCGTGGTATCCGTGTCGTTATTCTGACATTGCGGGTTGGTGTGCCCATCGCGACGAATATACGGCAGGCCGTTAGGCCTGCGCGGATTGGGCCACCAGTATGTCCCCAGGCTGTAGTAATCATGTGGATCGCCACTCACCGGACGCAATTTTTTATGCACCACGCTTTCCAGCGGTTGACCACGGAGTTTATCCGCCTCTCTGACCAGCTGACCCAGTGCCAGCTGTAACGGAGAAAAAGGCTGCTGTAAGCCACGGCGAGCATTCTCAAGACACGTCACATCCAGGGTATACAACTTCATTTACTGCTCCTTAATGACAGGCTATTCGCTGCCCACTTTCGGCATCAAAAATGTGGATACCGGTCAGTCGAGGCTGCAACCATACCGTTTCCCCCTCCCGAACATTTAAGCGTTGCTTAAACACCGAAGTAAATGCACCGCCTCCTGTGTTACAGAATAACTGCATATCAGAACCGGTATTTTCGATGGCTGTGATGGTCGCTTTCAGCGCCCCGCTCTGTTCTGCTTCGCTCACTACATTGACCTGTTCCGGGCGAATCGCATACACCACTTTTTGCTGCGGCTTGACTTGTACGCCCGGCGGCAAGCTTAACAAAGAGCCATCATTGAGGCGTAACATCATCTCGCCGTTTTGTAGTGTCACTTCACCTTTTAACTGATTGATTTCAGGCGAACCGATAAATCCGGCAACGAACAAATTAGCCGGACGGTCGTATAACTCCAGCGGGCTACCCACCTGCTCAATACGCCCTTCCCGCAGTACCACGATCATCTGCCCCATGGTCATGGCTTCAATTTGGTCATGCGTCACGTACACCGAGGTGGTTTTCAGGCGGCGATGCAGTTCGCGGATTTCACCACGTACCTGAGTACGCAATTTTGCATCAAGGTTAGAGAGCGGTTCATCGAACAAAAACACCTGAGGATTACGTACAATGGCGCGCCCCATCGCTACGCGCTGACGCTGGCCGCCGGAAAGATCTTTTGGCAAACGATCCAGCAGGATGCCTAGTCCGAGCAGATCAGCGGCCGCTTCCACTTTTTGGCTGATTTCCGCTTTAGGCAGTTTTGCCATTTTGAGCGCAAAACCCATGTTTTCGCGCACTGTCATTTGCGGATACAGTGCGTAACTCTGGAACACCATCGCGATATCACGCAGCTTTGGCTCAACGTCAGTGACATCCTTCTCATTGATCGCAACCTGACCGCCAGTAATTTCCTCTAGCCCGGCGATCATGCGCAACAGCGTTGATTTCCCACAGCCACTTGGGCCAACCAACACACAGAACTCTCCATCTGGAATAGTCAAAGAGACATCTTTGATGACATGCACATCACCATATGATTTACAGACATTTTTCAGTACCACGGAACCCATGTGTCGCTCCTTATCCTTTGACCGCGCCGGACATAATCCCGCGATTGAAATGTTTTTGCAGACCGAGATAAACAATGATGCTTGGCAACATCGCCAGTAAGGTGATGGCAATGAAAATGTTTGGTGTAATACTTTCGTCCGTACGCAGACGGCCAAGAATAACCGGGATGGTATTCAGGCTGTCATGGTTCACCACAATTAGCGGCAGCAGGTACTGGTCCCAAATCATGATGAAGCCAAACGTCACAACGGTGCCGAGTGCCGGTTTCACCAGCGGTAAAATGACGTGGAAGAATATTTGCCACTCATTTGCCCCATCGATACGCGCCGCCTCTTCCAGCTCTTTAGGGATCGCCGCCATAAATTCGCTTAAGACGAAGATCGAAAACGCCCAACCCACAACCGGCATAATCATGCCCAGATAGGTGTTGTAGAGTGACGAATCAATCAGCGGCAGTTGCCAGTTGATAATCATGTACAGCGGAATGGCGATCACTTCCTCCGGCAGCATCATGGTGGAAAGAATGACCAGACTAACCAATGAAACGCCGATGAACTTCTTGCGTGCCAACGCATAGGCGGCAAGCGCACTAACGGCAACCTGCAAAATGGTGCCAAAGAACACCACCACCATTGAGTTCAGCAAATATTGCCAGACGCCAATGTCTTGCCAGGCAAAGATAAAGTTCTCCATGGAAAACTCATTTGGCCATGCCAGCAGTTCGCCCGGTTTAACCGGTGCTCCGCTAAAGGCCGTGGCGACAATGCCCCAGAATGGCCCGACAAATACAATTAACAGCAAGCCATAAATCATCCAGCGGCCTACGGTATCCCAACGTTTACCTAACATGGGCGGCTCCTTAATAGCGGGCGATGCGCTTTTTCAAAGTGAGATGACAAATCGTCAACACGACGGTGAAAGCGAATAACAGGAACGACACCGCCGAAGCATAGCCGTAGTCAAATTGCTCAAAACCGAGTTTGTAGATATGAGTCATGATCATTTCAGTGGCGCCGGATGGCCCACCCCCCGTAGTGGCATACACTTCTGCAAACACACGGAAGCCACGAATAAATGACAACATCAGCACCACAGAAATCGCCGGGATCATGCCAGGCAACGTGACGTAACGCAGTCGGTTCCACCAGTTCGCACCATCCACGTTTGAAGCGTCGTACAAGTCACGGCTAATGCCCGCCAACCCAGCAATAAAGATCACCATGTTGTACGGTACTGCTTTCCAGATATGCAGCAGCATGATCACCCAAAGCGACTGATCGGCACTGGCCAGGAACCCCTGGTCGGCAATACCGAACCAGCTCAAGATGTGGTTCACAACACCATTAGGCGTTGGGTTGAACAAGATACGCCACATTTCGGCGACGATTGCTGCACTGGTGACCGCGGGTAAGAAAATCGCCGTACGGATGAAACGCAAATGGCGAGCAGGCCCTTCAAGCAACATGGCAAGGAAGAATGCCAAAACCGCCCCGACCACCATTGTCACCACCACATACAGGAAGGTGTTAAAAACTGCCGAATGCAGTTCTATGTCGGCGAACGCGCGTGCAAAGTTGGCAAATCCAACCCATTCATCTGGTTGATTGAAGTTCACTTTGTAAAAACTCATCACCAGGCCTTGCAGCATCGGGATGAATTTAAACCAGGTGAAAATGACCAGTGCCGGAGCGAGGAAAAGCCATGGCACCAGATTTCGTTTCTGGCGAGGAGTCAACATCGTTATTTTCACTCATTTTTTACGGTTTTCGTTATTACCCCTCACTCTTGCCATCTCCCCTAAGGAGAGCGAAAGTTCTTTCCCCCTCTCCCGATGGAAGAGGGATGGGGTGAGGGTTACGTTATAACTACCCTTACTTCGCCAGTACCTGCTGTTTGGCAAGTTCAGCGTTGACCTTCTCGTTGGTGGTTTTGAGTTCAGCGGCAATATCGCTATTGCAGTCCGCCAGAATGCGGTTAAAGCCATCGGCGGTTATTTGGCGAATTGGCGTCCAGTTTGGAACTTGCGGCACGTAACGGCCTTGTTCAGCGTAAAGTTTGGCGAAAGTTGCCCAGCGTTCATCGTTGTAAACCGCCTGGGTATCGACCAATTTATTGACAGGCAAACGGACCACAGGCATGTGTTTACTGCCTTTACCCATGCCAATTTCTTGCCCCTCCTGGGAAATCATAAATTCAATAAATTTGCGCGCCGCCTCTTTGTTTTTACTGCTTTTCATCATGAAGACCGTGGTGCCTTCCGCAAGCGTCGCACTCCCTTTTGGTCCAGTTAGGGTCACCACTTCGAAGTTGTCCTTACCCGGGTCTTTATCAAATAAAGCGATGTGATAAGGGCCGGTGAAGAACATCCCGGTTTGTCCGGATCGGAAGGACGGAATGATGTCGGCGGTCGTGGCGTTAATAGCTCCAGGTTGCACGACTTTTTCGCACAACATGCCGCGCATAAATTGCAACGTTTCGCGGGTCTCAGGTTCGTCTAGCGAAGCTTTAAACTCCCCCTTCGCACCTTCACGAATAAAATCGCCACCGGCTTGCCACAAGAAGGCACTCATAAACCAGCTAGCGTAGCCGCGTGTGGTTGAGCCCGGGAGCAAAAAGCCGTAGGTGTCGTTTTTGCCATTGCCGTCAGGGTCCTGGGTGGTAAAGGCCTTGGCTAATTTTTCGACGTCACTCCATGTTTTTGGCGCAGGCATCCCTAATTTTTCACGCCAGTCTTTACGCACAAAGAGCGCGAAGGTTTGGGCCGAAGTGGGGACGCCGTAGAATTTACCGTCGGTATAGCGGGTACTTTCCCAGGCGGTCGGGTAAAGGTTTTCACCACCGGCAATAGTTTTCGGGTCAATTTCTTCCGCGATACCGAGCTGGATGAATTGTCCGATGGCGACCGCATCGTTAAAAATCAGGTCAGGTAGTGCATTACCGGCTGCCGCGCGCGCCAGTCGCTGTTCGAAGTCGGTGGTAGCATTAAAGTACTCGATTTTAATGCCGGTCTTTTGCTCAAAGGTTTCGGCCTCTTGTTTGTAAATATTTTTGGAGTCGTTACTGGCACGAATCCAGACGTTCAAAGTTTCTGCTGCAAAGGTTTGCGATGCACTTAAACCAAGAGCAGAGATCAGTAATGCGGATTTTAATTTTGTAGGGAACATTTATATTCACATCCTTATTTTAAGAGATTTAATTGTTGAAACAAAAATGGAGTGAAGCAGGTTATTTCGCTAATGAAAAGGCTGCCCAGCAATTAAATAGAATGCCCTTATTAAACACAACGCCATAAAACAGAAATACTGTTTCACAATGAAAAAACGTGTTTGAAGTCACACTAAAAAACATATCAAAAATCACATAAACATTTTTAACCTTTAAAATCATAAAGATAAAAAATTAAAAAAAACCTGCACAATATAAACAAGTATTTGAAAGCACTCATTTTCGTGATGCAAATCTCATTACAAGGCGTTATTTTACATCTCTGATATTAATTTGAAGTTAATCACACAAATAATTATTCCGCCTCTTACACTGCGCACTCAATCCAAAAAAATTTATTTCTAGCCTCATATTTAACGAAAATTAATAACACCATTAACGGTATCAACACATTGATACTAATAAGGCGAACATTCTTAGCACCCTGAATTCATTCCATCGATGGACGGAGAAAATATGTGCCCGACAAAACCCAGTTTATTATCTTGCCTGTCATTGCTTTCGTTGGCGGTGGCGGGTTCATTACTGGCCTCACCGTTATATGCCGCCGATGCACATCCACTGCAAATTAAGCTCGATGATCTACGCTATAGCCAGCAGCAGATAGAGGCACAAAATCCACAATTTACCGGGGCTTATCAAAAACTGATTGCCAACGCAGACAAGGCGCTGAACAAACCACTGTATTCAGTGATGGATAAAACGCTAATCGCCGCCAGCGGCGATAAACATGATTACTACAGTTTTCCACCGTACTGGTGGCCCGATCCGAACAAAAAAGATGGCCTGCCCTACCTTCGCAAAGATGGCCAAACCAACCCTGATGCCAATAGTGATGCCACGGACAAAAAACGTCTGGTGAACATGAGCAATGACGTTTGGACACTGGCGCTGGCGTGGCAATTTTCCCACAACCCGGCATACGCCGAAAAAGCACGTGACCAATTGCTGAACTGGTTTGTGAAACCAGAAACGCGCATGAATCCTAACCTGCAACATGCGCAGGCTATTCCGGGGATTAACGATGGCCGAGGGATTGGCCTGATTGACAGTCGCGCACTGGTAGAAGTGATTGATGCCGTTGAATTATTACGCCCAGCGAATGTGGTCAGCGATGAAGATTATCAGAAGATAAAACAATGGTATGGCGATTTTTACCATTGGATGAGCACCAGCCAAAACGGATTTGAAGAAGACAATTGGCATAACAATCACGGCACCTATTTTGATTTACAGGCAGCGTCATTTGCCCTGTTTAGTGGCGATATAACCGCCGCTAAAAAACGACTACAAATCACCCAACTACGACGTATTCCCTCCCATTTTGATAAAGAAGGCCGCCAGATGGCGGAAATTGAGCGCACTCGCCCGTGGCATTACAGCAATTTCCATCTTGAGGCTTACAACAAGTTGGGGCGTTTAGGGGACATTGCTGGGGTTGATGTCTGGAATTTCACTCTTGATGACCATAGCTTGCGCCAGGGCTATCGCTACCTCGCGCACTACATAAATAGCACTGAAACCTGGCCCTGGAAGGATATTGATAAAATGGATGATCAAAAAGCACTGGTGAATATGGTCAGTGCCGCACGAGCCTGGCCTGACGACAAACTGTTTGTTGAAAAAGCCGAATGGCTGATGGCGAAGTATCCAGATGATATCTCGCATCTGATTACCCCATTAAAGCAACAGTGATAGAGAATAAGGATCGAGCGATGAAGCAGTTCACCACGCAACAACTTATTCTTCTTCAGCAACGAGTTTGCGCTCAACCCGCCATTATTGAGCAGTTGATTGCCGACAACAGTGTGGTTCTCAACAATCCAGTCGTTGTGCCAGAAACCGCCCTGGCAACCTGGAATCTCTATTATTTCTGCCCCGACCACGGCGTCAGGTTGGTGTGGGATCGCGCCTCGCCAACCTGCCATTGCTGCCCGATAGACGGCCAAAACTTTAGCGGTGAACCCTATGATGGTGCGTGGTGGCGTGAGCTCAACGGCCTGAATGCCAAAGCCTGCCACCAGCTGGGTTTATTGTGGCAACTTACTGGCGAGCAGATCTATCTGGATAAAGTCAGTGAATTGCTGATGCGTTACGCTAAGTTCTATCCGGATTACAAAATTCACGGTGGCATTCCGTACAATGGTCCGGGGAAAATGAATGCCCAGACACTTTGCGAAGCGAACTGCATGCTGGATTTCGCCCTCGGTTTTGATTGCATCGCTGAGGCACTCACTGCCGAACAGCGCGAGTACGTTACAGTTCGTTTATTGCGCGCTGGTGCGCAGTTTTTGATGGCCCATCGCACTGCACAATTACACAACCATGAAGTGAAAATTGGCTGCGCGGTGGGTGTGTTGGGGCTGGTGCTGGAAGATGCCGCATTAGTCGAATTTGCCGTCAACCAACCTTACGGTCTGCGTTATCAGCTTGAACAGGGCCTGTTCGAGGAAGGGCTGTGGTTCGAGGGATCTATTCATTACCACTTCTACGCCCTGCAAGGTTTTCTGGCTTTTGAAAAACTGGCTATAGGCACCCAGTGGAGTTTGCTGGATGAACCTTACTATAAAAAAATGCTTAGTTTCCCGCTGACTCTGTTAATGCCAGACGGCACTTTTCCGCGTATCAACGATTGTATCTATGGCCAGGAAAAACTCGACCACGGTCATCTTTATCACTTTGCCTGGCATTACTATCGCGATGAGCAGTATGCCGCCGCGCTTAAGGCTATCAATGCGCAACATCCGCGTCCTGGTCTTGATGCCCTGCTTTACACCACACCACTGCCAGAAAAGATACCGGACCTGATTCCTGCGGGTCATACTCATGCCCCGCATAGCGGTCTGACCGTGTGGCGTAACACAGAAAAGAAACGCGCATTACTGGTTAAGCATACGCCCTATGGCGGCGAGCATGACCACTATGACCGCCTGAACATTCTGCTGTTTAATGGTGCAAAAGAGATCCTGCCTGATCTTGGTACGACCGGTTATGGCGCGCCAATGCACTATGCGTATTACAAAAATAGCGCCACGCATAACACCATTACAGTCAACCAAACCAACCAACCCCCTGCCGTTCCTGTGGTCCTCCAGTATCATGAAAGCCAGGCTTTCTGCTGGCTGGATACAGAGGTTGACTGGCGACAAACGCCGCCTGAACTCGACAGCCATACCCGCGTACAATGGGACAGTGAAGCCTGGCGTGACGTGCGTTTTCGCCGCCGTCTGTTATGGCTGGATAACGCCTTAATTGACATTAGCAGCGTGCATAATCCGCATTGCCAGCAAATCGACTGGACGCTACATCTGCATGGGAAAGCACTGGATGTTGAAGGTGAACAGGCGCAGTTTAGTGCTCACGGCCCGTTGTCTATCATGAATGATGCGCATTGCGTATCGTTAACCAATTGCCAGCCGCGCCACTTCGCCACAGCCCACCACGGGCAAGCACTATGGCTGTATGGACATGCCGAGTTGTGGCAAGGACGCGCGCCGGATAATCCAGCCGTTGGTGAGTTGAGTTATCTGGTGTTACGGAGCCATGAAACGCATCCCGTGTTTGTAAGCGTTTGGGATTTCGACCACCAGCGACCTATCACCGATATGCAGATTACCCAGGATAACAATGGCATGCGTATTTTGCTTAAACATGGCGAAGACGTTGTAGTCGTCGACGTAGCAAACGACAGCGCTATCCTTCCACGCCTTCAGTATTCCCATCTCCCGTTATGATTATTCACTCCGCCTGTCTCGGGCGGAGTGTTAATTTATTGTTACTAACAAGCTGTTTTAATTGAAGTTTAATAAACAAGATCTGTGTCCCAGCGGTAATCCTTACATTCTGTAATGCTAATTACATATACAACTTTAAGGGTCTACCATGATAACCATTGAATTTATTGTCATTATTTTATGCCTGTTAGTGGGCACACGTTTTGGTGGGATGGGGCTTGGCCTAATCAGCGGCATTGGGCTGTTTATTCTCACCTTCATCTTTGGGCTTGAGCCAGGTAAACCCCCCGTTGATGTGATGCTGACCATTCTTGCTGTGATTGGTTGTGCCGCCACATTGCAAACTGCGGGTGGCCTGAATGTGATGATGCAGTTTGCAGAGCGTCTGCTGCGCAAACATCCCCAGCACATCACCCTGCTCGCACCGTTCACCACCTGGATGCTGACTTTCCTGTGCGGCACCGGTCATGTGGTGTACACCATGTTCCCGATTATCGCCGATATCGCACTGAAGAAAGGCATTCGTCCGGAACGCCCAATGGCGGTGGCATCAATTGCTTCGCAAATGGCGATTACCGCGTCTCCGGTTTCTGTGGCGGTGGTTTCGCTGATTTCGATTCTGGCGGCTAACCATGGTATTGGTCAGGCGTGGGGCATCCTCGATATCCTCTGCGTTTCCGTTCCTGCTTCATTGTTTGGCGTGCTGATTGCAGCACTGTGGAGCTTACGTCGCGGCAAAGATTTGCAGGACGACGAAGAGTTCCAGGAAAAACTCAAAGACCCGAAACAGCGTGAATTTATCTACGGCAGCAGCGAAACGCTGATGAACCAGGTGTTCCCAAAACAAGCCTACTGGTCAACGTGGATCTTCTTTGCCGGGATTCTGGTGGTGGTGTTATTAGGGGCAATTCCGGCGCTGCGCCCGGCCTTCGAGGTAAAAGGCTCATTCAAGCCGCTATCGATGAATCTGGTTATCCAGATGATGATGTTGATTGCCGGTGCCGTAATGCTGATCGCCTGCAAAGTGAATGCCTCGGCTGTCTCTAACGGCGCGGTATTCAAAGCCGGTATGGTGGCTATTTTCTCGGTATTTGGTGTGGCGTGGATGAGTGATACCTTTTTCCAGGCACATCTTGAAGAACTAAAAATGGCGCTGGAAGGCGTCGTGCAAAGCCACCCGTGGACTTATGCCATCGTGCTGTTTTTGGTTTCTAAACTGGTGAACAGCCAGGCTGCCGCGTTAACTGCCGTGGCACCGATGGGGTTGATGCTGGGTGTTGAACCGAAAATGCTGATTGCCTTCTTCCCGGCGTCTTACGGCTACTTTGTGTTGCCGACTTACCCAAGCGACCTGGCGTGCATCGGCTTTGACCGTTCTGGCACCACAAAAATTGGTAAATTCATCATTAACCACAGTTTCATTTTGCCCGGCTTAATCGGCGTGAGCTGTGCTTGTGCAGCGAGTTACTTATTAGTGATGACGTTCTTCTGATGACAAATCGCCCTTGAATAAGGGCGATTATAATTCGGAATTAATGCGCTTCGTTTTGCGGGGTGAATTTCAGTTCAATCAAAGAAATGGCTTTTTGAATCGCGCGGCGGGTCACCGGATCCGCCGCTGCCGGATGAGTGGCGAAATCAATGGTCTTTAATTGGTTCGCCATTTTTTCACGGACTTCTACCGGCGCAATCACATCAATGACATCCAGAATTTGTTTAATCACTAACTGGCACGCCACCACGTCAGAAACCAGTTCCTGGTCGGCAGATAATTGTTCGGACATTCTTTCTCTCCTGTTTCGCAATGGGCGTCATAGTACTCGCGCCTCTATCCCTGAGGCAATAATCCATTCTGGAATGCATCCCGAAGAACGTACTAAAACTTTGTGAATTCAGTTAACCACCGGAGTTTTGCATGCTATCTAAGTACGCCATTGACTTATGCACACTTCCTGTTAACCTAATCCTGGCTATACGCCAATGGCGGATATTATGCTTTTTATCGAAACGCCCATTTTTACAGAGGATGTCAACGCACTGCTCACGGATGAAGAATACCGATTGTTTCAGGTATTCCTGACGTTTTCCCCGGAAAGCGGCGATGTGATTCCCCATACTGGTGGCCTGCGTAAAGTGCGGTGGCCTGCAAAAAACAAGGGAAAACGCAGTGGCGTTAGAGTCATCTATTTCCATAAAAACGTCGATAGCATCATCAGACTATTGCTGATTTACCCGAAAGGGGTCAAAGACGAGCTGGATGAAGCGGAAAAACGTTTTTTGCGGCAAATGAACGAGAGGTGGTAAATGGATAAACAACTGTTCGCGCGTCTGTCTGAAAGCATGACGCAAATGAATGAGATTGTAGAAGGTAAACGCGAGCCATCTCGCGCAACGGAAGTCACCGCGACTCAGGTCAAAACCATTCGTCAGGCGACGGGGTTATCGCAGGCCGGTTTTGCCCGGCTGATCTCCGTGAGCGTCGATACGCTGAAAAACTGGGAGCAAGGCCGCCGTGAACCGACAGGCCCAGCAAAAGCATTACTACGTGCGATCGAGAATGACCCTGAACATGTCATTCTCGCTCTGGCACCACGCTAAATACGCTTACTTTTCTTCAAACAGCCAACATGCCACCCGGTGACCAGGAGAAATCTCCTGCATTACTGGGCTTTGGCTCTGGCATTTATCCATCGCTCGCGGGCAGCGATTGGCGAATTTACAACCCGGCCAGTCGCTTATCGCCCCCGGTAACTCCCCGCTAATACCGCCCCTTTCCAGCATTTGTACATGCGGATCGGCGACCGGAATCGATGCCAATAGCGCCCGTGTGTATGGATGCGCCGGTTCGGTATAGAGCATTTCCGCCGGGGCTTCTTCTACCAGCGAGCCCAGATACATCACGCCAATACGGTCAGAAATATGGCGTACCATCGATAAATCGTGCGCGATAAACAGGTACGTCAGCCCCAATGCCTGCTGCAAATCCTGCAAAATATTCACTACCTGCGCCTGCACCGAAACATCCAGCGCCGAGAGCGGTTCATCGCATAACACAAATTCAGGGTTAACCGACAAAGCGCGAGCAATGCTGATGCGCTGGCGCTGACCGCCGCTGAATTCATGCGGGAAGCGGTTTAAATGCTCCGCCTTCAGGCCAACCTTTTCCAGCAATTCAATAGTGCGTGCTTCGCGTTGAGCTTTGCCATAGCCGTGGATTTTCATCGGCTCGGCAATCAGTTGCGCGACCGTCATGCCTGGGTTGAGTGACGAATACGGGTCCTGGAAAATCGCCTGCATGCGGCGGCGCAACGGTTTGAGTTGCTTGTCGCTCATGTTGGCAATGTTCTGGCCGGCAAACTCAATCTCGCCTTCAGTAATATCAAACAGACGCAGCACGCTGCGCCCTAATGTCGATTTACCGCAGCCTGACTCGCCCACCAGCCCGTAAGTTTCTCCGGGATAGATGTCGAAACTCACACCATCCACCGCTTTCACCGGGGGCGTTTTGTTAAACCAACCCTGCTGGCTGTGGAAATATTTGCGTAGCCCGCTGACCCGAACCAATGGCTTAACGTCCTGCATTGTTCACCTCCGAATCCCATAACCAGCACATTGCCTGATGCCCTTCACCTGTCTGATACATCGGCGGCAGACTGGTGCAACGTGCCATACGCTGCGGACAACGTTCGGCAAACGGGCAACCTGGTGGCGGGTTGAGTAAGCCCGGCGGCGAACCGTCAATCGGCGATAAACGCGCGCCGGTTTCACCCTGTCGCGGCAGTGAAGCCAGCAAGCCGCGAGTGTACGGGTGCGCCGGACGGTAGAAAATATCTTCCACACTGCCCTGCTCCATCACCAGACCGCCGTACATCACCACCACACGCGAACACACTTGCGCCACCACGCCGAGATCATGGGTGATCAGCATAATGGCGGTATCGGTTTGCTGTTGCAGCTGTTTTAACAGACGCAGAATTTGCGCCTGAATAGTGACATCCAGCGCGGTGGTTGGCTCATCGGCAATCAGCAATGCTGGATGGCAAGACAGCGCAATGGCAATCATTACACGCTGGCGCATCCCGCCGCTGAATTCATGGGGATACTGGTTATAACGCTGTTCAGCATTCCCAATCCCCACCTGTTGCAGCATGGCGATAGATTTTTCTTTGGCTGCTTTTTTGCTGAGATTTTGATTCCGAATCAGGATCTCACTCATCTGTTTGCCGATGGTCAGCACCGGATTGAGCGCGGTCATCGGGTCCTGGAAAATCATCGCAATGTCATTGCCACGAAGTTGGCGCATCTGTTCCGGCGTTTTGCGGGCTAAATCTTCGCCTTTGAAATGGACATGCCCGCCCACCACTTTGCCATTGTTGCCCAGCAGTTTAAGCACCGATTTACAGGTGACACTTTTGCCGCAGCCTGATTCGCCAACAATCCCCACCACTTCGCCACGCTGCACCGCAAAGCTTACGCCACGCACCGCTTTCACTTCCCCTTCGCGGGTGAAGAAAGAGGTTTGCAGGTTGTCGAGTTCCAGTAAGTTATTCATCGCGGTTCGCTCCTGGCTCAAAGGCGGTACGCAAAACATCACCCAGCACGTTAAAACTCAGCACCGTCAGCAAAATCAAGACCCCAGGGAACATCGCAAGCCAGGTGGCTTCGCCAATGAAAGATTGTGCGTTATTTAGCATGCTGCCCCACGAGGCATTCGGCTGTTGGACACCCAGCCCAAGGAAGCTTAACGTCGACTCCATCAGGATTGCCGAGGCAATGTTGAGCGTCGCCGCGACCATAATGGTTGGCAAAATGTTCGGGATAATATGGCGGGCAATGATGATCAGCGAGTGTTCGCCACAGGCGCGCGCATACACCACATATTCACGCTCTTTGACCGACAAAGTTTCCGCCCGCACCAGGCGCGACATGTTCATCCACGTCAGCGCACTGATAATTAAAATGATGTTGGCGATGCCAGGCTTCAGGTAAGCGTTTAACACCAGCAGTAAAAAGAACGCCGGAATCGACAGCAAAATATCGACCACACGCATCATCAGGTTGTCGATACGCCCGCCAAAGTAGCCGCTAATCGTCCCCACCAGCGTACCAATCAAGGTTGAAAAGAGCATCGACAGGAAACCGACCATCAGGGAAATTTGGCCGCCGTACAAGGCTCGAGTGAAATAGTCGCGCCCGTAGTCATCAGTACCGAACCAGTGCGCGGCATCTGGCGGCAGCAACCTTGCGGTCAGCGACATCTGGTTAGGGTCCCACGGGCTGAGAGCCGCCAGTAATGCGGCAATGCTGAAAATCACCAGAACCAGTAACGAGAATTGAGCTGGACGATTACGTTTCAGGCCATGTTTAACTTGTTGCCAACGTCTACTCATCGTCTTACCTCAATGCCTTAATACGCGGGTCGGCCACGCGATATAACAAGTCTGCCAATAAGTTACCGATAATCAGCATGGTCGATGACAGCATGATCATCGCCATGATCAACGGGTAATCCAGCGAGGTTATCGACTGGATCCCTAACAGGCCCATGCCCGGCCAGGAAAAGACGCTTTCGGTGACATACGCCCCGACCACCAGTTCGCCAAACGAGAGGCCAAACAAAGTAATCACCGGCAGCAGCACGTTTTTGAGGACATGACGGAATAAGATTGTGCGACGAGTGGCACCGTAGGCCAGCTGGGTTTGCACGTAATCTGCCGACAGTTGTGTGATGGTGTTGGAGCGGATGTAACGCACATAGTTCGAGAGGTTATAAAAGCTCAGTGCGATACACGGCAAAATGCCGTGGCGAATCACATCCAGCCAGGAATCTTCAACGCCGATGGTGCGCATCCCCATGCTCGGCAGCCAGTTCAGTTGCACCGAGAACACCGTGATAAGCAGAATACCGAACCAGAAAATCGGCACTGAAATACCGATATAAGCGAACATATTCAGGAAGTGATCGAGCCAGCGATGCTTATAAGCACCAGCCAATAATCCGAGTGGAATAGCCACGACCATCGCCAGAACCAGTGATGCGCCCATCAAACCGAGAGTGGCCGGAATACGCTCAGCAATCATGGTTAATACCGGGCGATGGTAAATCAGTGAATAACCCAAATCCCCTTGCAGCACGTTTTTTAGCCACAACAGGTATTGCATAAACATCGGTTTATCCAGCCCAAGACTATGACGGATACGTTCAATATCCTCAGGGCTCATACGTGGCGTAATGTAAGCCTGCACCGGATCGCCAGGTGCCAGTTTGACCAGCAAAAACGACACCAGCGAAATGAAGAACAGCATCGGCACAAGTTGCGCCAGGCGTCGTACTAACACATTGTTCATACTGCTTTCCAGGTTTTACCCAAAAGAAAACCCCCGGCACGGGGTAAACCGTAATCCGAGGGCAAGTGCTTATTATTGTTGATAGATTTTTGACAGGTCCTGGAACATATAAACCGGCTTAGGTTCAGCCTCTTTGGTCCCGGCAAAACGTTTGTCTACCGCGACTACCGCATTGGTATAAGCAATCGGATACCATGCCATATCATTTGCGACGGTTTGCTGAACTTGCTTATAAATTTCAGCACGTTTGGTTTTGTCTGTTTCAGTCGCGCCCTGGTTCCATAACGCATCGAACGCCGGGTTCTTGTAATGCGCGTAGTTATAAGCTTCATTGCTCATATACAACGACTTATAGCCATCAGGCTCCATACCCATGATGTAACCACCGAGGCTCAGCTCATACATGGTGTTCTTCATATCCAGGCTGCGCTGCGACATAGCGTTAGCGTCCATTGGCATCAGTTCTACCGCGACACCAATGTTCTTCAGCTGCTGCTGAATATACAGGCCCATGCTTTCCTGGGTTTTGTTGGTGTTGATATAAGCAAGACGCAGTTTCAGATTAGCCGGAGCGCCTGATTCTTTGAGCAGCGCTTGCGCTTTTTCAACGTCGTATTTATAGGTTTCAACATCGTTGGTTTGATACAGCGTGTCTGGCGTCAAAATAGACGCGGCAGGTTGCGCGTAATCCAGCGATGAGAATGCCGCCTGCACCAGTTCATCTTTATTGATGGCATAAGCGATAGCCTGACGCAGCGCTTTATTCTTCATGCTGTCGATGTTTTGGTTGAACGTCATATAGGCCAGACGCCCTTCAGGATAGATAACGAAGTCGAATTTACCGCTCGATTTCAGACGGGTGACGTCTTGCGGATCAACCATCTTCATGTTGATTTCGCCATTTTGCAGCGCAAGGTTGGCAGAGTTGCTGTCTTTAGCAAAACGGTAAGTCACGGCATCCAGCTTCGGTTTACCGTTCCAGTAGTCATCAAAACGGGTCAGTGCGTAATACTGCCCGGCACGATACTCTTTAAATTTGAACGGGCCAGAACCGACTGGCGCATCGTTTTTGGTGCTCTTTTCCATATCGCCCTTTTCGTCAGCAAAAACATGCTGCGGAATAGGGTAAATCTGAACCAGAGTCCCAACAAATGCCGCACTCACCTGCGGCAACGTGAATTTCACCGTTTGGTCATCAATTTTGCTGACTTGAATGGGTTTATCGCCATAAACGAACATGCTGCGGAAGAAGCTATGTTGTTTTTCATCGAGCAATTTGTTGAACGTAAACACCACGTCATCGGCAGTAATCGCTTTGCCATCCTGCCATTTCAGATTGGGTTTAAGTTTTAAAAGGTATGAGAGGTTGTCTTCGGATGGCGTCAGGCTTTCTGCCAGCCCCCATTCAATCTTGTCGCCATTGAAGCTATACAGTGGGGCGTACAGCGCCTGCATAATCGTCAGCGTGGTGCGGTCGCTGGCATACAGTGGGTTCACCGCTAATGGATCACCGGTAGTAATACCGACAATTAAATTGCCGCCATCCTGGGAAGCTTGTTTTGCTGGAGCAGACGCGGCTGCAGTTTCGGTTTTCGCATCATCACAGCCAGAAAGTGCCAGGGCCAAAGAGGCAAACAGCGCAGATAACAACAGAGGTTTACGCATTTATTCACGGACTCCATCTCAAATAGAGTCCGCATAGTGCACCAGCCATACCCACAATGTAAATAAGTGTAAAACGCATAACGTTATGCGAAAAAGTGCTAAAGCAAAAATTGTCGATATAAAGTGGAATATGCAGCGTTAGAAGCCAAATTTCAGGCATAAAAAAACCTGCCGCGGCAGGTTTTTTTATTCAGGCTGACAGATCAAAACATGCCAGCTGGCGGTACATCTTTGAAGGTTTTGCAGTACTGCTCGAACATACTTTTCAGGATTTTGCGCATTTTCATTGTGTGCTCCAGTTTTTAGTTTTGCAGGTGTTGCTCGTTATGGGGCCTATAATATGACATCCGTCACACAAATCAATAGTTTTGTGATGCGCATCACACATTTTCATTGTGGATTTTACAAGCCATTCACATCAAATGGCTTGCAAATCCAACACTTAACTGGTTAATTGGCTCAATTATTTTTTAAAACATTATTTTAATTTTGAGTTTCATGCATGGAAAACTCCCCTTCTCAGTCTCCAAAACGCGGCATCTCTGGTATGGCGCTACTGGTTGCTGGCGCATTTTTTATGGAATTTCTCGACGGAACCGTGATTGCCACAGCACTCCCGGAAATGGCAAAAACATTTGGCGTTGATGCTGTTGATCTGAATATCGGTATGAGCGCTTATTTGCTGACTCTGGCGGTGTTAATTCCGGCCAGTGGCTGGATTGCCGATCGTTTTGGTGCCCGCAAAGTTTTTACCCTCGCACTGGGGATTTTCACCTTTGCATCCGTGCTATGTGGGATTGCCAATACGCTGGAACAGTTTGTCGCCATGCGCATCTTACAAGGGGTTGGCGGTGCGTTGATGGTACCGGTCGGGCGGCTTGCGGTGTTACGTACCACGCCCAAGCATTTACTGATAACCGCTATCGCCACACTCACCTGGCCGGCTTTGGTTGCGCCAATTATTGGCCCGCCACTGGGGGGATTCATCACCAGTTACGCCTCGTGGCGCTGGATTTTTTATATCAACCTACCGCTTGGGTTGATAGCAATGGCGCTGGCGTGGCGGCTGATTCCTGATATTCATGATGACGATCGCCGCCCGTTTGATGGCATCGGTTTTACCAGTACCGCCGTGGCGATGATTAGCCTGGTCTACGGGCTGGAAATGCTCGGGCAATCGCAGGTGAATGTGTTGCCAACCGTCAGCCTGCTGCTATTGGGAGCCGCCTCGTTATGGTTTTCACTGCGGCATTTTAAACATGCCAAACATCCGATGATTCGTCTTGATGCTTTAAGGGTGCAAACTTTTGGCGTGACAATGTACGGCGGTTCGCTATTCCGCACCTCCATCAGTGCGGTACCGTTTTTATTGCCGCTGCTGTTTCAGGTCGGTTTCGGTATGGACGCGTTTCATTCGGGCTTACTGGTGTTAGCCGTATTTGCCGGGAACCTCGCCATGAAACCCGCCACCACGCCGTTGATTCGTGCGTTAGGCTTCAAAAAACTGCTGATTATTAACGGTCTGCTGAACGTCGCTTCTTTATTGGCGTGTGCATTTCTCACGCCGCACACCGCGGCATGGTTGACGATAGCCATCCTGTTCTTTGGTGGCATGTTCCGCTCAATGCAATTTACTGGCATCAGCACGCTGGCCTTTTCCGATGTGCCACCTGCGCAAATGAGCTACGCCAATACGCTTTTCAGCACCGCGACGCAGTTGTCGGTAGGCCTGGGGATCACGCTTGGCGCAATTGGTATTCGCCTTGGCGAGAAAATCAGCCAATGGTTTGATGTCACATCAATTCCCGGCATGCCGATTAAAATTTCATTTGTGATGATTACGCTGATTTGCTTGCTTGGGCTGGTCGACTTGTTACGGCTACCGCAAAATGCCGGGAGCAGCGTTTCCAAAAAGCAATAATGCAGTAAGTCTGCATAGTGTTTCGGGCCACAATTATACTTAACGCTATAGATTGAGTGCCGTTGAGGCCGTTATGAAACACATGACATTAAGGTTAATACTGTTTATATCGCTGGTCAGTTTTCAGGTCACTGCCGCCGAACCCAGCGTCCATTCCCCCTCTTTAAGCTTCCCTGCGTTGCATAAACCGAGTCTGCATAACGGTGTGCAACAGCGCTGGCCCGAAGAGCCGCAAGCTGATATCAACCTTCAACACTGGGATGCAGAACACCTTGAAGCCGCGCGTCAGACGCAACAACACGCTGATATGCAGTCGCATCAGTTCGATAGCAGGAAGTAATGATAGGAATTGAGAAAGATCGCGCGTAAAGCGCCGGAAATTAGGCGGTATTGAAGCAAAAAAATACGGCCAGCAAAAACTGGCCGTATTTCATATTAATCATTATCAGGCAAGGATTTCGCGAACGAACGCTTCAATCTCTTTGTCCTGGCAATTTTCGAAGAAGCACTTCTGGAAACGCTCGCCGGTTACCGCGGTTTTCACCAGCTCAGGGTCGATAGAACGTAAGGTGTCCAGATAGTTTTCTTTCACTACAGCCGCTTTAACCTGGTTGAGGATGCCCGCGTTACGAACCTGTGGCTCTTTACGCTCGATTGGGTAGCCTTCGCCTTTACGGCCAGTGAATGCTTTCTCGAACATGTAACGGACGTTCAGCTCTGCACCCCAACCGAAACCTTTAGCGAATGCCAGTGACAGCGCGTTACCGTTGTTGATTTGAGCGAACAGGAAAGCATCGGCTGGATCCAGGCAGTATCCGCAAACCACACCTGGATGGATGTTCAGAGACATCATTGCGCCCTGACCTGTACCGCAGCCGGTCACAACAAAATCAACGGCTTTCGAGTTCAACAGAATGCTGGCCATAATACCGAGGTGGATGTAGGTCAGGTGGTGATCCTGCTCATCGCTCATACCGACGTTGTAAACCGGGTACTCTTTCTCAGCAGCAACCGCTTGCAACTCATTAAGAATGATTGCATTTTTGCCAGCCTGACTGTTTTCCATCATCAGTGCTATTTTCATTTCCGTCTCCTGATTGGGTCACGGGATTTCCCGCGGTGAATAGCTTGGGTATACCTTAACGATACTATCTGGCAAACATACTTTCAAATTTAATGAAATTTTGTTTTAAAAAATTAAGAGGTGCTCACACTTCTGAGTTTTGCCCGGTTACGCACTTCGCTTACCACCAGCGCAAAACCTCTCTCCAGCACACCCATGCTTGCTGTCAGAAATCTTCTGAAAACCGTTGGTGAATACCACAGTAATTACCCTTTGATATACGCCCGAAATTTAGGTTAAGAGATGGATTATTACTGACCTTAAATGCAATTACACAGCTTTATACTGTTGGTAATATTCTGTTTGGCAGCATGCTAAAATAAGAAGAAATATCTTTTGAGACTCAGCGTGATGAAAACAATATATTTAGTTTTAGTGACTGCGTTATTAAGCGGTTGCACCATGAATAAAACGCCACAACCCATCAAAGGGAGCGAAGTGGCAGGTGTTGTTCGTCTCGGGTTTGATATTGCGCCATTACAAAGAGCGAAAGTCGACACCTACGTTGCTCAGTCGGCTGCCAGCCACCAGTGTCAACAATGGGGGTATAGTGCGGCATTCCCTTATGGCGATCCGATCAAAACCTGCAGCCTGACCAGTGGCGCATTGTGCCTGAACCAAACCGTCACACTGGAGTACCAATGCAGGGGGAACGGAATGGAGAAGTACCTGAGAGATGAAATAGCCGTACAATAATTGAGCTTAACGCCTATATGGGTTGGGCAATAATTGTTGTTCAACCCTATTAATTAAATAACAATCATTCTTATTAGTATTAAGCTATTATTTATAAAAAAGAATAATATTAGCAACCATTCTCATTACAATAATATAATTAACAATTCCTTTGCATTATAGAAATAATAAAATTAAAGTAGCGCCATTGTTAATTATCTGATTCTCCTGGAGCGCATCATGCTTAAAGCTGAAATGATCGAAAAACTTAACGAACAAATGAATCTTGAGCTTTACTCTTCCCTGCTTTATCAACAAATGAGTGCCTGGTGCAGCTACCATAGCTTCGAAGGTGCAGCCGCTTTCCTGCGTCGCCATGCCCAGGAAGAGATGGAACACATGCAACGCCTGTTTGCTTATTTAACAGATACCGGAAGCTTGCCGCGCATCAATGCAATTCCTGCACCAGACCAGGATTACGATTCACTGGATAGCCTGTTTAACGCCACCTACGAACACGAACAGTTAATTACCCGTAAAATTAATGAACTGGCGCATGCGGCGATGACCTCTCAGGATTACCCAACCTTTAATTTCCTGCAGTGGTATGTTTCTGAACAGCATGAAGAAGAAAAACTGTTTAAATCTGTGCTGGATAAATTAAGTCTGGTCGGTAAAAGCGGTGAAGGCTTGTATTTCGTTGATAAAGAACTTTCTACACTAGATACTCAAGCTTAATAATAGCTAACCGGTAAGCATGCCTTATGTTTACCGGTTTTCATTAACCAAATCATCTCTTGATCTCCTCAATATTCTCTCGCTGATTTTCTCTCGTCAGGCATCTTATTAATCGCCTCAGTTATCTGGTAACTATTTGTTCATCAAGATCTTTCCCACAGCAAAGTTTGCCATGCTCGCTTGTAACCTCAAATAGGCATTTTTAAGAAAGGCGAATATTGCATGAGCGTCTATACTGCAAAACAGCAGCATTTCGTTGTTTGCTATCGGCGACAGCTAAGCCCAACTCAGCGGGCGGCAGTTAGCCAGAAAGCGGCATTGCGTCTCTTTGGTAACTATTTCTTACCGTAATTATAACCTTAAGCATGACTTATAATTTAAAATAGTACCTGTCATTTTCTTCCTGCATCTGGTGATTACTAACATGGACAAGATGATAAATGTTTAACAAAAACAATAAATTAATTAAAAAGTTATTTTTCCATGAATCATGGGACATCATGATCATTAAAAATGATACACATTCGTTTCCTGATAATACTCTGGATATTCTCAGCAATTCCAAAGCACAACTGCTTAATAAAAAATACACTTTTCAGGCCGACCCTTTTATTATCGAAAAAGACGATAAGCTGTATGTTTTCTATGAAGCATTTAGTTTCCTGAACTCTAAGGGATTCCTGAAGTGCCGTATTCTGAATAACCAACTGGAAGAGCTAGAAGATATCAAACTGGAAGGTTTTGACGATTTGAAATGTCACCTGTCATTTCCTTTTATGTTTAGCTCTGGCGACAAACTGTATATGATTCCGGAGTCATCAGAGAGAAAGGAAGTCATTCTTTTCCAATCTATTGAATTCCCTGGTCGTTGGGAAAAAGTAAAAGTATTACTTTCCAACGTCGAATATACCGATAATGTTCTCTTCACTCATGAGGGAACCCACTATCTTATTTCTACGACTCTGGATAACGATATTGTCATTCATACAGCAAGGGGCTTATTCGGTGAGTGGGAAAAAATAAAACCCTCATTAACATTATGTAACCGCCACCATCGTGGTGCTGGAACCCCCTATTCCATCGATGACAAACTTTATATTCTAACCCAAGAATGTCATTTAGGTTTTTATGGTAAGTCCGTTTATATCAAAGAGATAGTTCATTTAAGCCCTTTGATTTTTGAAGAGAAACTTGTTGCTAATATTGTTCCAACAATCAATCAAAGCGCAGGTATTCATACTTTAAACTTCACAAATGATTATATTGCCTATGATACTAAAAATTTGACATTCAGCCTGTTATCGCCGTTAAAAAAGATTTTCTTTAAGTGTTTTGTTAAATACAGGAAGCATTTTTTTGCCTGAAACACCAGATGAATGGCTGGGTGATTGCTGATACTATTGAACGACTTGACTGAGGGTCACATCAATACGCGCATTTTGTAATCTTAATCTGGAGATACTATGGCAATTCTTGTAACTGGTGGTGCTGGTTATATTGGCTCACATACCGTTCTGGCATTACTGGAAAGAGGTGATGATGTCGTCGTTATAGACAATCTCTCTAACTCGTCTAAAACATCTTTGGAGCGGGTGACAGAATTAACCGGGAAAGTACCAACATTATATGTTGCCGATATTTTAGACAAACAAGCGCTAAAAGAGATCTTCTCAAAACACAACATATCCGATGTTATTCATTTTGCTGGTTTAAAATCCGTAGGCGAATCAGTCAGAAAGCCGCTGGAATATTATGAGAACAATGTCGTTGGGACGCTGATTTTGCTCAATGAGATGTTACGCGCTGGTGTCAATAGCCTTATCTTCAGCTCTTCCGCAACGGTATACGGTAACCCCGAAAAAGTACCACTAAGCGAAGAGTGCCAAGTCGGTGGTACGACTAACCCATACGGGACGTCGAAATTAATGGTTGAGCAGATTTTGCGTGATTTTTCGCATGCACAACCTGAGTTCCGCATTACTTGCTTACGCTATTTCAACCCGGTTGGTGCGCATGCTTCAGGGCGTATTGGTGAAGATCCCAACGGTATTCCTAACAACCTGGTTCCATATATTTCTCAGGTGGCAATCGGAAAGCTCGAATGTCTGTCGGTATTCGGCAACGATTACCCAACGCCGGATGGAACCGGGGTTCGTGATTATATTCATGTTCTGGATCTGGCAAGCGGGCACCTGGCGGCGTTAGACCATAAAGCTGAGGGTTCACCATTCAAAGCCATCAACCTGGGGACCGGTGTCGGCTATTCCGTTCTTGACCTGATTAAGGCTTTTGAAAAGGCCGCACAAACGAAAATTAACTATCAAATCGTCGCCAGAAGACCGGGTGATGTGGCGGAATGTTGGTCAGATTCGTCTTTAGCCAAACAAGAACTGGGGTGGATCGCGACCCGTTCACTTGATGAAATGATGCGTGATACCTGGAACTGGCAGAAAAATAACCCGAACGGCTTTAGTTCTTAGCCGTCATAGCTTCAATACCCACAATAATTCAAGTTGCATCGCGGCGGCAAGAGAGCGAGTCCCGATGAGCTTACTAAAGTAAGTGATTCGGGCTCGTGAACGCAGCCAACAAAGATGCAGCTTGAAGAATGAAGGATATTATTGAGCGCGGACCTTCGACACCCGATACCAACCGTCACTCTGTTTGCCTTCGTTAGCCAGATTAATTCTCGCCTTGCCTTGAGAGTCCAGCATTGCCACCTCGATATAATACTGCCCATTCGCTAAAGCTACAGGCAGTGACAGACGATAACTCAGTGAACGCTCACCTGGCAGCCAGTTGCGAATGTCATCGGATGTTTTCCCCTGGGCGATAACTTTGTTCGTATTATTTACCAGGCGATACACCACATCATATTTCCGGTAACTCGGTGCAATGCCATCATTCGCCCACTGGCTATTCAGCGTCAGTGTACTGCCTCTGGTGACCACAGAATCATGGCTTAACGAGACTAAACGGAAACGATAACCCAGTTTTGTCAGCGCGTTATCGACGATGGCTCGATACATCACCGGCACTTCACTCGACTTCAGATTAATCGTGCTGGCATGTTTCTCTATGGCCCAGTCAAATGTTCGTTGCACTTCTTCACGGGTATAGTGCTGTACTGTTTTCCACTCCGTCATATGACCGCAGATCTCAAAACTTATCGGCGAGCGTTTCCAGGCATCGTTAAAGCCGGAATATGCCGCCTGGGCTGCCTCTAAGCGCGGAGGATAATCATCTTCCATGAGATTCCAGGTTGTGGAAAAGTTCCGCCAGTCCCCAAGACAGTCAGCGCGCCAGCCTGCACCTCGCCTCACTGCACTCGCGAGATTTTCGTTACCGGCAATCAGCATAATTTTTGGCGTTTTAGGAAATGCTGTGAAGTGCATTTTAACGTACTTTTCTAGTTGGGCTGGCGTGTAGCGTTCTTCAAGGGGCGGCAAGGAAGGAAAGTTGCTGTTATGCCATTCGCCCCAGGAGCCCACCATGCCGATATCGATGTAAGCAAGATTTTCATTACCGTCGTAGCGTTTACCGAAGGCATTCAGCAGGCGCTGGCTGTATTCAAGAAAAATAGGGTCATCTAAATTCGGCGCGAAGGTTTTTCTATCGGGTGTCCAGACTCCTTTCACCCCTTTTCTGATCAACCAGTCAGGGATTTTGCTCCCGCTCTCGGGGCCATCCAAAACCATAACCCGCAATCCGACATTCATCGCCGGTTGATGCGCCGCCGCAAACCTGAAAGCATCATCGACCAGTGCAAAATTATACTGCCCTTCAACCGGCTCAAGCTCAGACCAGTAAAAACGCTCGTATTCAATCCCGGTATCAGGATATTGCGCGGGCGTCAGTTGTTGCCCAAAACCTTGATGAAAGCTGGCGATTCCCGTTCCGGGATTGGTGATGGGGCCTGACAGTGCCTTTGGCGTTACAACTGTCGTCGGTACGGCGATTACCGCCCCCGGAAAAACCATGCACATCAGTGAAACTAACGTTTTCATATTCATAGTCTTTCCTGCTTCTGTTGGGGCGTTAACTTCCCAGGATCAGTTACTTCGCAAGCTGAGCCACCAATCCCAAATCCCGACGTGGAAATTACGAAACAGGTCGATTCCCACAGCGGATTTGATCATGTAGAGAGTTAAGAATAGACACAAAATGGCGAAAACTGCGCCACAAAGAATCAGCAACGTCACAACGATACGCACCAGCGTCGATTCTTTACGTAACCGTTTGCGGAAATCTCTTCCCAACAAAAAGACCATGTAGTAGCGCGTCCCAAAAAAGGGAAAGCTTTTACGAATATCGATCCGATGGTGCGACGAGAGCGTGATAGAAACGATCGCGTTCTCTATCTCCTGCTTTTGCTCAGCAGTGAGCTGCGCCTGAGTTTGTTCATCAAGCACTTCATAGAATCTGTCGATGACGATTGGGCGTCGAGTAGAATTCGTCAAATTTAACCTATTGATTTATCTATTGAATGGTAGACACTTACCGTGTTCCTGGCAATCTCACGCCAGTCGTAGGTTTGCAGATATTTACTGTAATCCGCACTAGCCAACCCACGTTTTTCGTTAATTTTTTCAGCTAAATCAAGCACGTTACCGACTTTAAAATAGGCATCTGCGGGCAACCCGACTTCCAGATTTGCCGGAATATCACTCACCACAGCAGGCAATGAATAAGACATAGCTTCCAGCAGCGCTATAGGTAATCCTTCGTGATACGACGGCATGATAAATAACTTAGCCTGAGAAAATACCACCTTCAGTGCGTCACCTTTTAAAAAACCGGTCAGAATGACATTCGGGGTTTTTATCGCTAATTCCTTCAGGCGCATGCTGTAATCAGAAGGATGATCCGCATCGCCAACCAAAACTAATGGCTCGGACGCCCCTGATTGCTGGTAGGCAGTAATTAAATCATGAAACCCTTTCTCTTCCACAAAACGCCCCACCGCAACAAGATAATTCTTAGGCTTCAGGGCATAACGGTCGAGTGTTTTATGAATCATCTCCGGGGCCTGCGTTTGCGGAGTATTTACGCCGTTATAAATCAGATGAGCATCCATGCGACCATGTTTTTTCTGAATCAGTTGATTAATCACTTCAGAAATAACGATCACTTCATTGGCATAATTAACCGCAAACTTTTCACCTAATAAGAGAGCCTGTTTTGCAACTCGGCCCCACTTCTGGCGTTCATAATCAGGACCGTGATGGGTAAACACCACTTTCTTACCCAGTAAACGTAGCAGTGGCACTACCAGGCCCGGCCCGATGGCATGCACATGAACAATAGTGGATTTATCAAAACAGGTCTTAAACGCAGCCAAAACGGAATGAACAATGGCTTCCAGTGAGCGTTTTTTAGGTGCCCATAGCGCCACGGTTTCCACATTTTTGTACTGCGACTTACTGTAACCAACATACGGAGCGCGAGCGATAACACAAATATCCACATCAAACTGTTCTTTGATAGCCGGATAAAGATTTTGGCAATGTGTTTCCACTCCGCCTAACACATCGGGTATGCCACGTGTGCCAATGACAGTAATTTTCCTGGTCATATTAGGGTTTGCTCAACAGTTCTTGGTACAAGTTAAGCAACGCTTCCATATGATTACGCATGGCGTATTTATCACAGAGCCGCTGGTGCGCATTTAACCCCATGTGGTGTGCTTTATCCGGGTTTTCAGCCAGAAAATCAAGGATATTCGCCAACTCCTGAGCATTGCCCGGTTCAAATAATGCACCATCCACACCATCACGTATTTGTTCGGGGATCCCACCAATACGCGAGCCCACAATCGGCCGCGCAAACGACATGGCTTCTAACACCGACATCGAGCAATTTTCATTACATTCAGAAGGCACGACGATCGCGCGCGCATGCTTAATCAATGAGTCTAATCCTTCGCCTTGTTGCACATAACCGAGGAATTCTGCCTGTGGGAATTGCTTCATCAGGTCATGATAGATCGGGCCATGGCCGACTATCTTCAGCGGGATTTTATTACGCATTAGCTCATGAGCCTGCGCTAATGTTTGAATCCCTTTCTCAGGGCTGATACGCCCGACAAACAGCAAATAGCCGTGGTCTTCAATACCTTCGAAGGGTTGGCTGTCATCAATGCCATTAACAATCACCTCGATACGTGAATTTGGCAACGTGTGTCTTATGATGCCGCGCAGAAACTCACTGGGTGAAATAATGACGTCAAGAGCCTGATAATTCTTAGCAATATATTGCCAGGTGGCTTCTAAGGTCAGCAGCAAGCTCTTGGATGCTGAACCTTCATAACAGCGATATTTAAACGCATTAAATACTGAGCCCGTAATACAGGCATCGCAAACTTTGCCGTCGCGTAACATGGCGTAGGAAGGACAGGCAATTTTATAATCGTGGGCGGTTAATACCGTTTTACAGCCAAAATCCCGGGCAATTTTAATTATCGATGGGGTCAACTGATGGTAAATGTTGTGAAAATGAACAATATCCGGACGCTCTTTCTCAAGCAGAGCCTTCATTTTTTTGCAGGCTTCGTTGTTGTGGATAAATTCAATTGCCGTCTTAATCCCGCCGAGCAGGTTACTACCTTTATGGTAATCGACATTGCTGACAAAATAATCAGCATAGTCAGAGGGGAAATTTTTCTCGTGCTGCATGGAAAAATCAATCACCTCGACGCCTGCTTGTTTCAGCATTTCGCGTTCCTGGAAATAGACAGTTTCCGCGCCACCTTTAATGTAGAAGAACTTGTTTACCAGTAAAATTTTCATCGTGGCCACCTATTCATGAATGACTTTGCTGTCGGGTGGCGTCATAGGATCGCGCACAGGATGAGTCAATCCCTTGATTAATCCCGCAGAGAGTACGGCTAAATTAAGTACACTTTGCAAGCCATTAATTAATGAACGATTTTTTATCGTTTTCAGTATGATAAATGCAATCAGCGGCAATAAAGCCAGCGCGATAATATCAATATTAAAGGTTAATATCGCCACCAGTAATAGCAGCATATAGGTCGCAAAAATCATCTCGTTTTTGACCATTTTTATGGCAATGGGCCACCAGGGTTTACCCCAGGCACTGCGTAATAATTCACCTGGCGCTTTGTTATACCCACTGCGCCAACGGTACATCAGCAGTTTTAGTGTCGGCATATTGTGCGATGTGTGGCTGAAATAAGGCACATTCAGGCGGTGTAATTTATAACCCGCATCCACTAAACGCATGCCAAGTTCAGCCTCTTCATAGGCATGAAGATTGCGGTTGGTCAGATAGCCAATTTTTTCTATTGCGGTGCGGCGATATAAACCACCGCCCCCTAAATGGTCGCAATCCCCTAGCGGATAAATTTCATGTAGCCGCTGTTTGCGCGATTTAAATTCATAGTTAGAGGCATCATCCATTTCCACCGTTCCCGCAACACCAGCATATTCGGGATGGCTTTGCAGAAAGGTAATAGCGCTATCAATAAATCCTTTTTCCAGCTCCATATCGCCGTCCATCAACAACAAATATTCACCTTCGCTATACAGATAGCCAAGTTGATGGCCAACGCCACAACAGCGATCCGCAGGCTGGGTTAACGACACCACGGTGACCCCTTTATTGCTGGCCAATTGCTGAGTGCTATCGGTTGATAAGCTGTCGGCAACAATAATTTTATGAGGATATTCAGCAATCTGCCGCTGGATACTATCAATCGTTTTTTCAATACACTTGGCTTCGTTAAGTGTTTTAATGCTCACGGAGATAAACGGTTTATGACTCATATTATTGCTCTGCAAAACGATATACGGTTCGACGAATAACCAGACTTGAGCCCAGTGCCAGATAGAAAAGGAATTGGAGCATTGGTGTGATAGTGAGTATCTGACTGTAGGGCAAGCTCAGTAAGCAACTGATAGCAAAAACATTAAATGCAGGCGCAAAACTGAGTAATTGCAGATCCTGTGGGTCTAATTGCTCGCGATCTAACAGAGCTTTAGGTTGCACAATTTTCAGGATGTAGAGAATTAAACCGATAAACAAAAGGGTTCCCACCACGCCCACTTCCCAGAGCAACATACTCAAAGAAGTCGAATCGAGAATTAAATTATAGGTGAGATTCAGGAAGCCTGGCGACACCACACTTCCGCTGTTGGTCGCGTTTAATCCGTAACCAAATAGCGTCCCTGAAAGCCCCCAAAGATCGTTATTTTTTATCCAGAATAGCAGTGTTGTAAACCGCCCCACTTCGCCTGAAGGCAGAATATAGTTTGGGTCAAAAATGTAACTGAGTGAGTTAATAAAAACAGCAAGCGAGCTTTGTGTAGGGTCAGTACCATAGGCCGTGGAATAACCCGCTGCTAAAATGACAATGGCGAAGGCAATGAGTAATGCCATAGCGGTGAATATCAACAGCAGGGCTTTGATATTCACTTTATTCATGCCTTTTACGAAGCTCGGCATCAACCAAACCCATGCCAGTAATATCGGTGACAACAGAATGACAAATTTCACTTCACCGACAATACACAAGCCAAAACCCAAAATGACATGCAAGGCCATCGATTTAAAACTGGTTAGCCCATGCTTAAATTCGGAGACTTTTAACAACATAATCAGCAGGCAAAACAACCCCATCGCAGCGGTATTCCCGCCTCCCAATGGGTCACCGCCAAAGGTCCCAACCACCGAATCCCATTTATCTTCTTCGCCACGCACCACAACACGCTGGGGTAGAACAAACAGCAATTGATAAAGCACTACCGGAAATTGAGCGTAAAACACCCAATATAAAGAACGTGTGACGCGATAGACCTGCGATTCACGACAAAAGCCTAACAGCAGGCAGAACATCACCAGTGAAAGTGCGATTTCATTTTTAAAACCGACAATCGCGTCAGTCACCCCGGCCTGCAAAATTGTCGATACTCCCGCCATGACCATGAAAATAAGGTACAGCGTCAGCACCACGATTTCTTGTTTATCCAACTGCAATTTTTCATAGCGGGTTTGCATCACCAGCAAAATGAACATCAGCAATGTCAGGAAGAATGGGATCCACAGCACCGCCAACACACCCGTGAAGTACTGAACTAACCCGCAGACCATCAGGGTCATGAAAGAGTATGTCTGTAAATAATTCCCAGTGTTGAGATTCATAATACCACCGGCCTGTCTTTCAAAAGATTGGCGCGTTTATTTACCTTGAGATAAATAAACGCATAACGAACGAAAGTCAGTACTGAGAACAGAATAATCGAAGTGGCATAGTCATTATAAAAATAAGGCACTATGACAAACGCAATCAGTACAATCGCTAATTGTTCAAACTGGATACGCAGGAAATAACGGTGCGAACCAAAAATCAGTTCAATCACGGTCAACGGGCACACCGCTAAAGCCGGGAATAAATATGGCAACATGTAGCGTGAAGTGGGAATCGAGTTTATCCAGTCCTCACTAAAGCCCAGGTGCATAACGATGGGATAAAACAGAAACACCCCCAGTGTACACACAACACCCAATACCAGAAGCAGCAAACGGACCTTTTTGTACTCTTCAAAGTTAAAGGTGTTATGCCTGAAATCTATCGACCATTTCGAGAAAATAGCGTTGCGTACCGCATTCCCGACAATCACCACTGGCGCCAGGCAGAAGCGGCTGACAATAGAAAAATAACCCGCAGTCAATGCTGAGAACCAAAAGTTTATCAACATGATAGGCAAGTTACTGTTCGCCATCGCCAGCACTTCCGCACTGCCGACTTTAGTGATGTGATGAACGTGCTTACTAAAGAATGCGAGGTTATTTTTGGGGCTCAAATGTGCCAGTTGCACACTACGAATATCGAAAGCACGAAGAATGCAGCCAATAGTCAACACCATCATCGAACCTGCCCACGCCCAGTAAAATGCCTGGATATGCGTGGTGAGTAGCACGGAGAGCACCACTACCACGGAGACAGAGATACGCTGGAAGACCAAAAAGCCAAAATTAGCAGTACGTAACGATAAGTTTTCCGAAATCAAAATCCACGTATTTGAAAGCGTGAGCAGATAAAGGAAGAAAATATTCTGATTAAACAGCCATGCAGTAAGCAGCGCGTAAGGCAGAGCGATAATCAGACTTTGCAACAAGCAAAACACCACGTTTTGCGCCAGTTCATCATCTTGCTGCTTAGGAATGAGTAACTGTGATGCAAAGGTACAAACTTGAGCCCCAATCAACGCAATACTGTAGTTAAGCGCGTACAGCCCCACTTCGGCCAGGTCATATTTGTGTGAAATTAACCAAATAGACAGCGCACCAATCAGTTGTGAAATGACTGATGAACCCGCAATTGTGGACGCGCTTCTCAGTAAACTCATATCCGGCCTGTGCTGCTCATCAATTCACTGGTTTGCAGGTTGAGTGAGCGTAAACCCTCTTTTGTCTCAAGATTTTTATCCACGACCTGATTAAGCACCACACCGACAACAACAGAATGATTAGATTCGAGTTTATCTAGCGCCTGGATAATATGTTCCGCCGGTGCCGCACCCGCTTTCAGCATGAAAATTTGCCCATCAATGACACGACTAATCAGCTGGCTGTCCTGGCTCTGATTCACCGCAGCAACGTCAATAATAATACGCTGGTAATGGCTGCGTAATTCACGCATCAGATGCTCAAGATTTTCCGACGACAACAGCAATAGTGAGGAGATCGTTGCATTGCCACGAGGAAGAAAATCCAGATTTTCATTCACTTTGACACTAAGGTTCTCATGCGTGCCTTCGCCGCGCAGCAGCTCAGCAACGCCATGGGCAGACGGTTTCGCCAGCTCACTTGATAAGCCGTCTTTATTGAAGAAATCGAGATCAACCAGCAGCGTTTTCTGATCGAAACTAAATGAATTTGCTAACAGGTTAGCCAACAGCGTTCGGCCTTCCCCGTGGTCAGTCGACGTCACCGAAACCGCCTGCAACTGGCGATTATCGAGCATGATACGGGTACGAATACTGTGAATGATATCGGCATTGAGCGGGTTATTGGAGATTACGTCGCGGATTTGCGCACGGCTCCCCAGACCCGAATAGCGGCGAATCTCACCTAATGGCTCGAGGTTCAACCGTTTCTTCATTTGGCTCAGGTTATTAATGGTGCTGTCCATTGCTGATTTAACGATGAAGTACATGATGCTAAAAGCCAAAACGAATAACACCACCATGACAAGTAACAACGGTTTGTTAGGTTTAGATGGGCGTTCAGCAGGTACCGCCGGGTCATACAAGACGGCATCCGAATCAGCATAATTACCGGACAGCGTCTGTTCCTGAGTACGTTGATACAGCGTTTTATATGAATCTTCCGTTTTATCCAGCGCCAGTTTCAACCCGTTATAACCTTCACGTTTCGAAGCAAGTTTCTGGAAGATCAATTTTTGCTCATTCAGCTGTTTCTGGTAGTTATTTTCATCAGCCAGTGCTGCCTGATATTGCTGACGCAGGCCAGTTTCCAGTTCACCCAGCACGCTGTAGGTTTGATCCTGAACGGCCTGAACTTGCGCCTGAGCTTCCTGAATCTTGATGTGTTTCGGGCCATACGATTTGCGCAGTTCATAGAGCGTCCGTTTCGCCTGAACGAGTGCAATGCGTAAATCCTGAATCTGAGCATGGTCTGAAATCACTGGCAGTGAGATCACATCTTCCAGCGATCGCCCGGCGCTTCTGCGCACTTCGTTATACTGCGATTCTGCCGCAACACGACGCTGAGTCGCATCCGCCAGGCGGTTAGTGACAATACTTAACTGCTCGGTTTCAAAACCATCCACACCGCGGAAGGTCAACAACCCCTCTTGCTTCAGATAATCATCAATGGCCCGCTTTTGCCCGGCAATTTGCTGCTGCAATTCGAGCATACGCTGCTGGTTGCTTTCACGCGCTTTCAGCGTATTGCCGCGCTTTTGCGCCGCACTGTAATCAATGAACGCCTGCGCCACACCATTGGCTACCTGTGCTGCAACCTCAGGCGAAGAGGATTCATAAGAGATTGATGCCAGATGCGTGGTGCGCACACCGTTAATGGTCAGGTTTTTCAGCAACGTCTTCAGTGCCTTATCAACACGCGCTTGCTGATTCTCAGGCGTATTCGCATTTTTGCTGTCCGAATTTTCGCCGATGAAATCAGGATTTTCATCCAGTTTCAAATTGCGCACCGCCTGCTCCAGCACAATACGCGACTGCATCAATGCATATTGAGTTTCGTAATAACCATTACGTGTCGAGTCATAACCGTCTACCTGCGGGAATGGGGAAATATTATCCGGTTGGGCTTTGATAAGCACCGTCGCCGTTGAGACATACTTAGATGTCATCATGCTGATTAATGGCCAGGCAACCGCCCCCGCAATCACGCCGGCGAGGAGGATTTTCCAACTGTTCTTTTTAATTTCTTTGGCAAACCTGGAGAAATCGATCGCGCTTTCTCGCTTCTTGCCATTTTCTACGATTGATAGTTTCATAGTTAGAAGAAGCCCATGCCAATTATAACGATATCACCGGGGTGAACGGAGTGTCTGACGTCCACGTTCTCAAGCAATTGGTTACTCCCCGACAGACGAATATTGATATTTTTACGATCCGCTCGGTCAGTGAAACCACCGGCCTGTGCAATAGATTTTTCAACCGTGAGTCCAGGTTCGTAGGCGAAACCATTCGGGTTCTTCACTTCACCTGAAACAAAGAATTTACGGAATTCCGCAATATTCACGGTCACCATTGGGTTTTGCAGATAATCTCCACTTAGGCGATTGGTTAACTCGGCACTCACTTGTTCCGGCGTTTTTCCTTTGAGCACTAATTTACCGATATAAGGGAAGGTAATCGTTCCACTTTTATCGATAATAAATTTCATCGTCATATCAGGTTCGCCGTAGACATTAATACTGACGGTATCACCTGCATCGAGAAGATATCCCATTGATTCAGCATCAGGATTATCCATGAGTGGTGGCTTGGATGTTGTACACCCAGCCAAAAGCACCGTGAATAATAAAAATGCCCAGAGTTTCATTATTTTCATTTTAAATCTGCACCTTAGCTGTAAACATAATCAGCGAATTGTCGTAGCCCAATGTTCTCAGGACTTCACGGTCGTCGTCAGCACCGATATAGAACGAATCGGTCTCTTTATTCGAACGCAAGGTATCTATTTGATATTTCAGTTCAAAATTAACCGAAGGTCTGAAGTCGTAACTCATAGAAAATGTGAATACGCCATCTCTGTCCGTTCTATCCTTATCTTGTTTCTTATAATCTTCCGTGGTGTAGGAGTAATCTAACAAGGTAGAGAAACGATCGTTGAGCCAAAAATGTTGATAAGAAATACCGTATTGCGAAACCAGAATGTAGCCCCCAACTTCTGAAGGGTCTTTAATGCGTTGCGAGGTATGCGCCGTAAAAATAGCCTGTTTGAGTGGTTTCCACTCGCCCTGAATATCCCAGTTTAGTCCATTAAAATCCTGCGAGTCAGGGTTGTTCTGAAACGTTTTATACAACCAGGCTACGTTCATATCGATGTTGGTTTTTCCCGTCACCTGGGACTTTATTCCGTACATCAAATAATATTCGTTACTGTCTTTTTCATTAGCATTATCATAATGCCGTTGGTTAGTAATAAAGCTATAACGGAAACGAGTTTCCCGTGAGTACTGGTCGAAAATTTCGGCTACCAGACTATTTTCATACCATTCTTGCTCTTGAATATAATTGTAAAAGTCGTCGTCGGTATTCTGTGCATCCTGGGTATTACCAAAACGAAGCTTTTTATACAGCAGGGCGACTTCGGCTTTTCCACGCCCTTCAGGTGCTCCGTAGCTGTAACGTAGTTCGCTATTGAGCAAGTTGGTGGTCAGCGGCGATTCGATGCCAAACTCTTGAAATTGCTCAGGTACAAAACCTTCGGTGATACCACGCCCACGGTCTTCATGGCCAATTGAGTCTTCAACATTGAACATTAACCCGTGCTTTAATCCATAACGCCACACGCCGTTAAAACGGAAGAAGTGGTCATTGTAGTTATCCGCAGAGTCATTATTATAATTGCGATAATCACCTGAATATATTACCAGGTATTTATCCTGGTATCTTTCGCCCGCCATGCTTAATACCGGAGTAACGCTCAAGAAGTTTGAGCCAATAGCATCGCTATCATGTGGCTGATAAGTCACATTATCGTCATAACCATAATTCACACCCGCTGTGCCTTGAAAATCAATACCTGCAAAGCCGATATGAGATTTCGGGGTTAAGTCCGCCAGGGCCGGGTGCGTTAAAACTATTCCGGCAACGAGAATATATTTAATATGCATTTTTCCCGATAAATCCTTTGAAAATAGTTTTTATAATAATTTTGATATCTAGCCACAACGACCAGCTTTGGATGTATTCAATATCGTACTGTACGCGCTTTTCCATTTTATAAAGTGCATCAATTTCGCCACGATAGCCGTTAATTTGCGCCAATCCTGTGATCCCAGGTTTAACTTTGTGGCGAATCATGTAGTTTTCCACTTGCTTGCGATATTGCTCGTTATGCGTGACGGCATGCGGCCTTGGGCCAACAATCGACATGCTGCCTTGTAGCACATTAAAAAATTGCGGTAGTTCATCAAGCGATGTACGACGTAAAAAGGCGCCGAAGCGGGTAACCCGCGGATCGTCTTTGGTCGCTTGAACGACAGTGTCTGAGTTTTCCATAACGCGCATAGTCCGGAATTTCCAGACCTTTATTCTTTGCCCACTCAAGCCGTAACGGTCTTGTTTGAAAAATACCGGCCCACGTGAAGTCAGCTTTATCCCGATACCAATCACCAATAACAGAGAAGAAATCAATACCATGATAATACTCCCCAGTACCAAATCTTCGGCTCGTTTGACAAAGGAACCAAAACCTTCAAACGGTGAACTCAGGATGCTGATGGTTTGTAAATTATGGACTGAGCGCAGCTCCGACATGTGAGAACTGTAAGAATTGAAGTCTGGCACGATGTAAGTGTCGACTGTCGTGTCGGACATCACCGCCAGGAAATGGCGAATCCTTTCCAACGCAACTAACGGTAAAGCGATATAGATTTCATCGATCCTACCCGCTTTTGCCTCTTCAACCAAACCACTGACTGAACCTTTAAAAGGGCTATTAATTCGGTCAATCAACTCACTAAATCGTGAAGCATCACGTTCATCGTAAAACGCCATATCTAACTTCACATTTGAATATTCTTTGAGCAATGCAGTTTCTGCGGCCAGCCCGTTAGATGTCACCCCAACAATAGCTACGCGAATGTTCTTTTTCGTTGATTTCTTGAGAATAAATAAATGGATTAAATAAAGTAAAAAAAGAGGAATCGCATACCAAAATAGAGTTACAGGAACAAACTTATTTTCCAGCGCGTTTAAATAACCCACTGATTGCAAACCACCAGATAAAAACCTAATAACTTCAACAAAAACAACAGTAAAGAAGGAACATAAGATCAAACGCAACTGGCCACGCACACTCCAGTTTTTAGGTCGATGTAGATAAAGCTCGGTATATTCACCAAATAGTAAAAACGCGGTAGAGAAGAGAATGCTGAACATTAATACAGTGCTAGTTGATTCCATCGATAATAGCAAGGCGCTCAATATTAAAATCGAGTTAATACAAATGAAATCAACTAACTTAATAAATACTGGATACCCTCCATGGGTAAATTTCAGCGAATTTCTCAGCATTGTTAGACTCGCGCTTAGTCGAATTATGATTATTGATATAGTCCTTTCCCGCGTTGATTATACCATAAGTGTAAAGAATACGATGTAAGATTGTTATGAATTGTAAAAGATAACTTCATTCAACTAAGGTGGCAACATTTAGCTGATGAAGGGCGTTACGGGTAGTCAGGTATTTGTTTTGTATAGATAAGTTAGATCAGTTTTTTAGGCTGCTATTTAACTTAGGTTCGTTGGGAGGAATGGTTTAGCGGAAATTAAAGCAAACAAAGTATTCGCTTACTGAATACTTTGTTTCTGAAATAAATATTTTAAAAAGTGTGATTAATGAACGGTTTCTGTCGCAGACTGTGCTTGCCAATAACGATGTAATTCCAGTGCTGCTGGCCCAATAGCTGCCTGACTCGTTTCATATTCTTCTTCGGTCATCTGTTCCAGCTTAGCGATATTGGCTTCTTCACCATGTAATGCTATCGCCTCCAGCGCGCCTTGCAGTGTTTCTGGCAAAGCTGTAATGCCACTTAGCGCGACACCGCGCATGTAGCCAAAACACCACTCTTCAACGATGGTGTAATCATTTCCGTCCACTTCTCGATAACCAAACAGTGGCTCGAACTGATCAGGTGCATGGCACAGACGTTCTGCAATATCATTCATATGCTGAGAAGCAAGCTCGTTAAAGCGCTGCTGTTCTTGTGCGCTTTCCCAATGCGGAAGTTGCTTTTCACCACCCCACACTGCTGCTTGCCAGTCGGCAAGCGTAATCATCTTCGGTGCAGAAAGAATCGCGGTTAACATCCCATCCAGTTCAGAGACATCCAGTACGGAATCATCACTCCCGTATTTGGTGAGAGTGTCATCCAGCCATTCCAGTTCTTCTTCGTTTAGCGGCCCATGATTCATACTGTGTTCTCCAAAGAGTGATTGATTTTTAATTCGAATTTAGCAGGCAGACTTTTATGCTCTGTTCGGCCTGTGAATTGCAGCGACTTTAACCTAAAAATGAAGTTTTTATCAGGAAGGATATGATGAATATGTAAATTACATAAAGAACAACCGTTTAGCCTCCATTACTGGCAACCTGATTAACCTTTATCGCTCCGTAATTCGCACAGAAAATTTCACGACTAATATCACACTAATAAATAAAGTAATTATCAGCATCAACAAGGTTTTTTCCGCTTTGATGAGGCAATAATAGTGATCCATATCTCGAATTTATGTAAAATCCAGATAGTAACTTACCGTTAATGTGACACAGATTCATTATTCAACTATTGAATCAAGCACTTGTCGCATGCCTCTTCTGACGAATAAGTTTCCTTAGCTGTTTATCCCCTGACATCAATGTTTTCGCATTCCTGAGCGCCGCTTTCTATGCAAAAAAGATTACGAATATCCCTGTTACTGGTATGTTTTTCATATCTGTTGTTCGCCCAATCTACGAGTTGGGCGAATGAAAGCGTCGAACCGTCCATCGAGCAAGCATCGGTTAAGGTTGATTCCAGCAGCATATTACCAAAGCTACAACAACGGCTGGACTTGCTTAAACAGCAGGTTTCTACCGCAAAAACCGATAAACAGTTCACCAGTCTGAATAATGATGCCCAGTTACTCGCCAATGATACCGAGCAACTGATGGCAACGCTGGAACCACAACTGGCGCAAGTCGTGGCGCAACTTGAGGTATTAGGCCCCGCTCCCACGAACGGCACGTTAACAGAAACCACCCAGGTGGTGAGCCAACGTAAAAGCTTAAACAGCAGCAAGGCATTGCTCACCACACAAATTGAGCAGGCCAAAGTCATCGCCATTGGTGCGCAAAATCTATCAGCGCAAATTGATGAAATGCGACGCGGTGCACTAAAAACCCAGATAGCACTGAACACAGGAACACTGTTAGGTGAAGCATTCTGGACGCCACTGCTCAACCCAAGCGATCAGGATGTCGCACGGTTCAACAAATTCTCGTCACAACTGCGTGATGCCTGGCAGCAAGCGTGGGACAAAGAGTGGCAGATAGGTTCTGCTGTCTATTTGCTACTGGCACTAACGATAGGTTTATTCGGCCGCAGAGTGCTGGATAAACCTATCAACTGGATCTTGTTGCATGTACTGCCACAGGGCCGTTTTCGCCGTAGTTTCCTGGCCTCAGTCACCGTCCTCGAGTGCCTGTTAACGCTGGGGATCTGCGTTCAACTGCTGTGCCATATTTTTACTCGTTTGCCCGTAACCTCGCTTTGGGTGCATGAGTTTGCCGGACAGTTGGTAGGGTTAACCTATTTTTCATCGTTGGTTGCCGCTTTAGGGATCTCGTTACTCTCTCACCGCCAACCTTCCTGGCGTTTACCTGGTATTGCTGATCCCGTCGTAAAAATCCTGGCTCCGTTTCCAGCCATACTGGCAACCTCTATCTTTATCTTCGGCACATTCGAGCAACTGAATGCCCTGGTGGGGGCAAGCATCGAGTTGACGCTGTTGGGTAATGGCCTGCTGGCCTTGCTGGTCGGGATAATCGGCGTGGTCGCCCCGCTGCGGGTCAACCGCATACGCCGTATGATGCGTGATGAGGGTGAAGAATCTGAAGTACGATCAACCATTGCCGGGCTTATTCATCTGGCAATAAGCCTCACGTCAATGGTGATTCTACTTAGCTTGTTAATTGGCTATATCCCACTAGCACGTTTTATTAGCTTTGAATTGTTATGGATAGGACTGGTTCTGAGTTGCTGGTATCTGCTGGCCAACTTTGTGGTGGATCTTTGTGACATCGTATTTTCGCCGACCACCTATTGCGGGAAAATGCTCAAAAGCTCATTGAGCGTCAACGACCGACATCTGTCACTTGCCGACACACTGTTCACCGGTTTAGGTAAAACCCTGCTGTTGCTGCTGGCCACGGTTGCACTGATAAATGGCACTTTCGGTAGTACCACACCTCTTGAGTTACTCAACAACGTTGCAGAGATATGGGGTGGAAAAGGACTCGAAGGCTCAAATATTATCCCTTCCCGGGTGATGAATGCCTTGCTGTGCCTTGTCGTCGGCTTATATGTATTACGCTCTACGCGTCGCTGGCTGGATAAAGATTTCCTGCCAAAAACCAAGCTTGACCGCGGGATGCGTGCCTCGTTGGTGACACTGTTTGCCAACATTGGCTATGTGTTAATCATCATGCTGACCTTCTCTATGCTTGGCATCGAGTGGAACAAACTGGCATGGATAGTCAGTGCCTTATCGGTCGGTATCGGTTTCGGTCTGCAAGAGATTGTGAAGAACTTCATCTCCGGTCTGATTCTGTTGACTGAGCGCCCGGTGAAAGTGGGTGATTTGATCAGCATCAGTGGGGTTGAAGGGGATATTCGCCGTATTAACGTTCGCGCCACTGAGATCCAGCTCAGTGATAAATCCACGGTGATTGTGCCAAACTCGCAGCTTATCTCGCAAAATGTGCGTAATGCCACAATGGGTAATGCACAGGGTGTCGCGACTATCACCCTCACCTTCCCGCTGAATATCGATCCAGAACAGGTTCGTACCTTATTGCTGGATGCTTATCGTCAGCATGAATCGATTCTTGAAGCCCCTGCACCATCAGTGAGTTTTAAGGAGTTGGGGCCGAATGGCATTGTGCTGAGCGTGACCGGTTATGTCATCAGTCCGCGTATTGTCGGCTCAACGCGCAGTGACCTTCTATACGAAATACTTAAAATGCTACGTAACGCGGGTGTCGACCTGAGCCAGTCACAAAAATGATCTTCGGTTAGTCACATAAAGAATCTAATCAAGCCGGTCACGGACGACCAGCTAAAGGCAGGACGGGAAGCAAATCGCATGTGGAAGGTTTACCGGGTGCCAAAGACATCATACTTGCCAAACTGACAAAGCGTATGCATCGGATATTCCCTACTTTTGACTACTTATCCAGAATAAAGGCGTACCTCCTAACTACCAATGACACAACGTAATAGGTTGAAGAAGGAATATGGCGGGAACACCGACGCTAAGTAGCCAGAAACTGGATATCGTCTGAATGAGACGAAGCTACAAACAACAATGGCTCCCTCTGGGAGCCATTAATTCATCAAACGTAAAAAAGGTCTTAGATCAGCTGTTCCTTTTCCATGCGGTTCCCCATCGCATGACGCATCAATACCATACCCGTAGCAACCAATAAGCCCAGAAGCGCTGCAAGAACAATAATTAAGGATTTACCCGGGCCATCTTTTTTCACCGGCAAAGAAGGTTGCATCTGATAAGTGTACGGCGTGAAATTAACATCACCGAGATGAATCGCTTTAAGCTGAGTTAACAAATGCTCACTGTTCTGCAGTTGTGCATTCAGTTCAGCGACATCATTAATGGATTTCTCAATCTTGAGCTTTTCAGTTAAGCCATCAGCACCCAGTGCAACAGAATAATCAGGATCGTCTTTGACCGACTGACCATTGCTGTAGACCGGTTTTTTGATCCCTGCAGCGTTGGCTACTTGTAGAGAGTAAACAAGGCGTTGCACCTTGATATGATGCTGATTTTCAAGATACGCGCGTTCTAATGCCAGCTTACTTTTCTCTGTCGAAATTTTTAGATCGATAGAGTTTTTCAGATCTTCCATCACTTTTTTCTTCACTTTGGCGACAATAAATTGAATATAGTTTTCCAGCTGCTGCTGAGCGTCATTGGCATCAGGGGCTGTGAAGCTCAGGGTCCAGGAAGAATAAGGTGCGCTATCTGTATTTTTCGGATCACTGTTGTTCTGGGACTTAAAATTCCCCGACACAATGGTAATCGCCCGGTTCAGCTCACTCTTATTAACTTCTTTATTGTCCAACAGCGCCTTAACATAAGGCGATTGAGCAAGAAATTCTCCACGCAACTCTTGAGAATCAAACATTTTCAAAAACGTATTATAGATGCTGTCCACTTCAACTTTCACGTCTACGCCCAGCGCTGCCATATTTGTCACCGAGTGAGTCAGTTCAATTACCTGCTTTTTTTCAGATTTGGTAACAATGGCTTGGCTGGTCCATTTTTGCGGGATCAGGAAACTGGCAGCAAGGCCAGCCAGGGCAAAGAGAAACATGATGACAACTATCTGCTTTCTGGCTGCAAACAAGGTTGCCAATATCTCCAGTAGGTCAATCTCCTCACGATGAGGGGGGCACTGATAAGGGAAAACATTTTCTGACTGGTTGGCTTTTACTTCGATAGACGACATGGTTTTACCGTTAATTCCTTTTTAAAAAATCAGTTGCGTAGATATATAAGATTCTCGCATGGTCAATTAGCGTTTTAAATTCAAGAGATTAGAACAATAGATCATTGAAACCATTTGTTGTCTCGTTAAAACATAAATAAAATGTACAGCACACAATATGTAAGCGGCACAATTCGCTTAAAAATTAAATGCTTTTAATGTAGTGGCTTATGAAGACATGATTAACATCGAGGTGTGTTAATCAGCAGGTCAGCAGGTCAGCAGGTCAGCAGGTCAGCAGGTCAGCAGGTCAGCAGGTCAGCAGGTCAGCAGGTCAGCAGGTCAGCAGGTGTCATGGCACATCCCTGTATTACCCAAGGTATTTAAATCGAAATTTTTAGCGCGTTTTTGTTTTACCATAAATTATTTTTATTACAGAGTGTGTAAGCTTCATCAGTAGAAAGTGTTGAAAGTTCAAAATTTTCATTAAATACTCTCAAGTGTGGCGAAAATGTGATTACTTCTATTCAAGTGACTGGCCAGACGTAGCTGTGCCGTTTAAAGTATTAGCAAAACATTTGTAGGGCAACCCTAACTAATACCTCTGGAACTTGTTATTAACATATTCAAAAAACAATTCCATAAAAAACACATTTTAAAATAAATGTTTTCCACGATGAATTTTTCAAGAACACCATTCACAATTCGCACCTTCACTTTATAAGTGTGTAAAAAAATAAATAACATAATGCATAGCAGGCATACAAAACATCAGCACAGGGATGCCGCCGCATAAAATCCCAGCTTAAATATCTTACTGGTATTATGTGGCTATTGAGAATATTAAAGTGAGAGTGTGTTTATACCACAACTTAACTTTACAACCCGCAACAACAGGTAACGAGATGTATCAAGAAAATAAAATATTAAAATTTTTTGGTTTAAAAATAAAACAAAACCATTTAGTACAGCTTGCCATGGCTATATACATCACCACCGCGACCCTCATTATTTACTTGCTTATGAATGGATATTTTTTTAACCATGCCCCTCATTAATTTAACAAATTCGATTACCTATTAGCTCAACACAAATTACTGAGGTGCATAATTTCATGCTCTGCACTCTATTCACCACCTGCATTATAATATGATGAAGACTGCTAAGGAGGTCAGCACATCATCATCGAAATATGTCAGACCGCATCCGTTGCGATCTAATATTCCGACTCTACATCAAGAAATAATGTATTTAAAAATAGACACATTACTGCATTTACAACACATCTTCCCTTTCCATTCCGCTTCAAACTTCGCGTATCATTCGTCGGGATACGGACATTGTAGGTATGTATGTTTACGAAAACTAAAACAGAACACTTAATGCCTGTCCACTCACAAAGGTTTCTCTTTACACGATGATGAATGGCAAAAATACCATTTGCCTTTGATGGCTCTCAGGTTACTGAAAAAAAGAATGTTAAAATAAATGATTATACCCAATGCCCGTTTTCTGCGGCAAACTTATGAAAAAAACATGTGTAACGTGACTCAGCAATCCGAAGCGGAAAAAAAGATGATGGCAAGTAAACTTGTCAGAGGGTTAAGGGACCCGAAGCTACATAAGCTGGGTTCTCTGTCTTGTTTTTTCTCCAGGGAACAATACCCAGTCACCGCAAATGGTGGTGCCCAGCGTTATCTTAACGAACTCATTCACTCATTCGTTTCAGCAGGCTACATTGTCACTATCGACAGCGCAGAGAATGGTTTTTCGATTACCCTTGACTGGACGACCGCCTCCACCCCGGTAGATTTCCCATAGATACACAATTGAAAGCAATGAACTCTGTACCGATGACTGAACTCGCTCTGGTATCGGTATCCCGGCGCTGTCCGGTGTGCGACTTCATTTTTACCCCACGGAAAAGATAAAACCCCGCCGAAGCGAGGTTTCATGTGTGTATGGCGGTATTAACAACTTCCCACGCACTAGCGTGCTACACGACAACTTCGGATAAAATCAACCTTTTTAAGGTGAAAAGGCAAAACATTGTGCACATCTCTCAATTTTTAATTATTGCCTCAAAGGCTTTTTCGGCCTGCCCTTCCGCAAGGTAGCACTCCTTCACCAGCACATCATAGAAAGGCTTCCCACCTCCGAACGGCACTGACAGCGAATTGATGCCGAACTGGGTATAAGTCATGTAATCGATCTCACCTTCACAAATCACAACCGAACGGGCTTTAGCGTCAAGTGCCTGCCAGCCGAAAAGGTATGGCTCGCAGTCAGCTTCTGCCATAATCAATTTTTTGCCGTTTGGCCGCGCAATGCCAATGCGCTTTACCTGGAGCAACTCACCGTTACGGATGTACGGCGGGTAACGGCTGCAATCAGCATGGCAAAAGAGCTACCGCTTAATTCAGGAATGAGCCGCCTCTACATCATCCACCAGCCAGCGGCAATAAATACACCAAGGATGGATTTAATAGCCGGTGGCGAAAAGCGTAAGAAGACATTTCGGATCTGAAAGAGAATCTTTACGAGAAACAGGCAATCTCTGGTCATAAAAATGTGGAGCAGACAGCTCGCTATGACAAAAAATTGCGATCGTTCCGGTGGTGAGAGGACAATAGAATATTATGAAGTGATATTATGAAAAGTAGTTTTTAGAAAGTAAAAAACCACCCGAAGGTGGTTTCCACGACACTGCTTTATCATTGATTTTATAGCTTTTATTCCCATGGTGCCCGGGGCGGGACTTGAACCCGCACAGCGCGAACGCCGAGGGATTTTAAATCCCTTGTGTCTACCGATTTCACCACCCGGGCTCGGGAAGAAAGTGGAGGCGCGTTCCGGAGTCGAACCGGACTAGACGGATTTGCAATCCGCTACATAACCGCTTTGCTAACGCGCCAAAACTTTTTACCTTTGCAGGCTGTAACAGAATTTCTGCTACATAAATTTGGAGCGGGAAACGAGACTCGAACTCGCGACCCCGACCTTGGCAAGGTCGTGCTCTACCAACTGAGCTATTCCCGCAAAATCATTTTAATTAAGCTTAAAGCTAATCATTTGATTTTACTATCTTCTGGCAAGCTGTGCTGCCGTTCGATGCGTTGCATTCTACTTACCTGACGCGGTGAGTCAACGAAATTTTCAGTTACCGCGCTCCGTTTGCTGAATTTTGCACCGCACCGATCACGCTTCACGCAATTACCGCCCCAAAGCGGCTAAAAATTAGCTCATCAAAGAGGAAAGGATCAAATATCTCCTTTTTCCTCCGCGTTGAAATAGCGGCACAACAGTTGCCAGAAATAATGAGCGGCAGGCGTTAAACGATGATCTCCGTTACGCAATAGGTGACATTGGCTCTCGCGCGCTAAACGGTGGTTGATAGGAACAGCCACCAGTTCACCACGCGCCAATGGCTCTTTAATCGATTGTGCGGTCATAAACGCGATACCGAGTCCCGCCTGACTCAAGGCAATGGCACTGGAAAATAAATTGCAGCAGTATGAGGGCGTATAAATCACCCCTTCACTTTTAAAGATGGCATTCATGTAGCGTTGCAGGCCAAAGTTTTCATTCATCGCGATTAGTCGATGTTGGCCCAGTTCGGCAATTCCAACACTGGGCAAACTCGCAACAGGATGTTCCGGCGGGACAATGGCACAAATCGGGCCACGGTTAAAACTATGGCATGTTAATCCGTGAGCCCCCGTTGGCCCAAAGCTGACTGACATATCCACTTCACCCTTGGTAATCAGCATCACCGTCGTTTGCATATCACCTGACATCAAATTCACAAAGACACTGGGATAGGCCGCGGAAAACTCCTTCACAACATACTTAACCACATCTTCAACCATCCCCTGCCCGACACGGATATTAATTGATCCACCGCGCATATGGCGTAGATCCTGAAGCTGGCGTTCTAATTGTTCCCGCCGCAGGCAAGTCCTTGCATATTCATCTGCCAGCAGCAGCCCTGCCTCCGTCAGTACAACGTTACGCCCGCGCCGTTCGAGCAGCGGCAGTTGCAGGCTACGTTCAAGAAATGAAAGCTGTCGGCTCACAACTGACGGATTAATGCCCAAGACATCTGCTGCGCGGCGAATGCCACCATGCTCACCAACCAAATACAAATAGCTTATGGGCTTTTCAGGATACGTGGACAACATCATATTTTTCGCCTGTCTGTTGCTCTCAGGTCAACAATATTAGCATTTGCAGTACATTTTTTTAACACCCCTTCCTGCGCATACTGTCCATGATCCTGAAGACAGAAAGGGCACAACATGAAAAATATAAAAGATTATTTGCAGCAACATTTCTCTGAAATTGTTGCTGATATCAAGCTACTGGTGCAGGCCGAGTCCCCTTCCACCAACAAAAATGCGGTAGATCATTGCGGTGAAGTACTACAGCATATTTTCCAGAAACGTCTGGGGATACCGGCAGAAGTGGATGCGCAGCAACACTTTGGCAATAACCTCAAATTCACTTTCGGTGATGACGAGCCACAAACCACCATTCTGGGGCATTTTGATACCGTATGGGATACAGGTGTTCTGGAAATGCGTGAAGATAACGGCAAGCTTCATGGCCCAGGCATATTAGATATGAAAGCCGGTTTGGTGCAGGCCATCTGGGCTGTACGCGCCCTCGCAGCATTGGATCTATTAGTTGACCAGCGCGTCGTTTTCTTATGTAACAGTGACGAGGAATTGGGCAGCCCTGGCTCAAAAAACTGGCTATCACATCATGCACAAGGCTCGTCTCAGGTTCTGGTGATGGAACCCGCTATAGCAGGCAGCGGCGCGTTAAAAATCGCCCGCAAAGGGACAGGTCGTTATGACGTTTCTATAACGGGGTTAGCCGCTCATGCGGGTAATAACCCGGAAGAAGGTATTAGCGCAGTGCAGGAAATGGCACAGCAAATTCTGTTCCTGCACAGTTTAAATGTTCCTGAACTCGGCACGACAGTCAATGTCGGCATAGCGCATGGCGGGAGCCGCGCGAACGTAGTGGCGGAGCATGCTGAGCTGAGTGTTGATACCCGGGTCACTTGCGAGCAAGAAGCGGTACGTATTCACAATGCTATTAGCCAACTCACGCCATATACCGCGGCGGTTTCATTAACCGTCTCGGGGGGCCAGAACCGCCCGCCAATGCGGCAAACTCCAGCATCCACTGCTCTTCTTGAAAGAGCACAGCGAGTGGCACACGCACTGGAATTTTCTGTTGAAGGGAAAGCTGTTGGCGGCGGCAGTGACGGTAATTTTACCGCTGCTATGGGTTTGCCTACCCTGGACGGCCTTGGAGCCTCAGGCGCAGGAATTCACGCCCGGCACGAACATATTCTTATTGCTGACATTGTCCCCCGTGCGGCCCTGGTCGCCGGAATGATCCTCGGTAACGTAACTATTGAAGGGTAAATACGATGCTTCAATTAAATATTAATAACGACAATGCTGCCATTTCGCCGCCCAAAAGCGGGCAAAGTCCCTATTTGCTGCTGTTTATTATTCTGGTGCTGGCAGCACTGGCAACGTGGCTAATTCCCGCCGGAGAATTTGACTTCATCACCCGCGACGGGATTAAGTTTGCCGTGAAAGACAGCCTGCATGCCGTCCCACAATCTGGAATCTACCCGCTTGAGATATTTACAGCGATTGTCAGCGGTATGGTCAAATCCGCGCCAATTATCTTCTTAATACTGTTTACTGGCGGCGTGCTGGCCGTGGTGGAATCAACCGGAGCTATCGCCGCAGTTCTTAATCATCTGTCACGCAGCACTCACCTAAGCGATACGCGTATTATCCTGATCTTCGGCGTGATTTTTGCTTTATTGGGTACCACAGGAGTGGTAGTCAACGCCGTCGTAGCCTTTGTTCCCATTGGTCTGTTGGTTGCACGCTCAATAGGCTTGCCGCCAATTCTGGGTGCCTCGCTGGTGTATTTAACCTGCGCATCCGGATTTAACGTCGCTATTTTAAATCCTGCCACCACTGGGCTAACTCAGCATTTGGCTCAACTCCCACTGTTTTCCGGAATGCTATTACGCGGCCTGACTTGCCTGCTGTTTGTATCCACTGCCGTGGGGTATTTAATCTGGCATGTTCGCCGCGAGCGGCTTCAGGGCCGTGGTCGCCCTCAACTGGACACATCGGCAGAAAGCAGAATGGTGATATCTGGCCGCCACAAACTGATTCTGACAACCACGGCGCTGGCATTACTGATTTTCATCGGCGGAACAATTAAGTTTCACTGGGGAACGGATGAAATGTCCGCCATGTTTGTTTTGTTGGCGGTAGTGGTTGGGTTGCAGGGGAAGATGTCTGGCTCCGAAATCGCCAATACCTTTCTGGCGGGTTGCTCCACTCTGGTTAAAGGGGCTTTTATCGTCGGGATGGCGACGGCAATTTCAATCGTATTGCAACAAGGCAATATTCTTGATCCTATCGTGGGCTACTTGTCGAATTTACTGACCCCCTTCCCTCCCACAGCCGCAGCCATCGGGATGTTCATCAGCGCTGGATTGATTCACTTTGGCATTTCGTCTGGCTCCGGGGAATCTGCCCTGCTGATTCCTATTTTCTCGCCGTTAGGCGATAGCCTGGGTCTAACCCGTCAGGTAATCGTGCAAACCGCACTGTTAGGTGAAGGAATCGTCAACTCCATTAGTCCAACTTCTGGCGTGCTGATGGCCGTGTTGGCTACTGCCAACGTTTCCTTTGGAAAATGGCTGCGATTTATTGCCCCGCTCATTGCCCTATGGTTTGTGATTTGTATTGTCATGTTGCTCATTGGTGTCGCAATTAAATGGGGACCGTTTTAATTCGCTTCTATTCCCCACCTGCTCAGGCTTCTGAGCAGGTTTTTTTATTTTCTGACACACCTCAAATTTGATAATCCAGCGCGGTTTCTTCCGGCTCCAGAGCTAATCGCTTAATATCCGCAACGGAGAGTTCCGGATTACATAATTCGATAAAGCGCCAGACGTAATTACGCTGGAGCTGTCCACGTTTGAGCCCAAGCCAAACCGTGTTGGCTTCGAACAGATGACGCGTATCCAGCCTGACTAACTCCCCGCCTTCATCGCCGCTAGCCTGAAACGCGACCAGGCCAATCCCCAACCCTAATTCCACATAGGTTTTCACTACGTCAGAATCTTGCGCACTCAGGACGATATCCGGCGTTAATCCACGTCGGGAAAACGCTTCATCAATACGCGCACGCCCTGTTATGCCTTGTCGATAGGTAATAATCGGCCAACGGCTGATATCGTCGAGCGTAAGCGGATTAGCGTGAATCAGAGGATGGCCGTGTGGCACCAGCAACGTGTGATACCAGCGGAACCACGGGTAAGCGACGACTAAAGGATCGGTACTCAAACGTTCGCTGGCGATACCAATATCCGCAGTACCGTTGTGCAGTAGGGTTTCTATTTCTTGCGGTGTGCCCTGTATTAACTCAAGACGGACTTCCGGAAATAGCGTGCGGAAAGATTTAATCACGCCTGGCAAGCTGTAGCGAGCCTGTGTATGGGTGGTCGCAATGGTCAGAACACCACTGGCATCATTAGTAAAAACATCTGCCAGGCGCCGAACATTGCCGGCTTCATTAAGAATGCGTTCAGCTATCACCAGCAAAGCTTTGCCTGGCTCCGTCATGCCTAACAGCCGTTTGCCACGGCGAATGAAAATCTCGATACCGAGTTCTTCTTCCAGTTCACGGATATGACGGCTGACACCAGATTGCGAGGTGAAAAGCATGTTGGCGACTTCGGTCAGGTTGTAGTCCCGCCGAGCCGCCTCGCGAATAATTTTCAGTTGCTGGAAGTTCACATTGCCCCCGGGGCATCACCGTTCTTTACACTATTGTTAAAGTGGCAACCCCGAGATAACAAATAATAAAAACCAGCAACTTATTCGATTTAGCAATAAGCCAGATTAACCCACCAATAACAGCTCGCGATTTTCCTGAACCGGACGAACGACTAAAGACATCAAAATGTCTTTTACCGCCTGCGCTTGCGGCGACAAAGCAGTGCGCGCCGACAAGTTAACCGAGAGCGGTAAATTCAGCGATGGACTGGTAATTCGCGCCATCCAGCCATTAGCTGAACTCACCAGCGAGCGCGCCGCAGATTCTGGCAACACCGTCACGCCCATGCCGCTGGCAATCGCCGCCGTGAGTGTGGAGATCGAATCAATTTCGCCAGTAATTTTCGCCGTTAATCGGCGCAGTGAGAAAGCTTCATCTACGCGTTTACGCACAGCGCTGTAGTCACGCGGCAGGAATAGGTTCATTTCGGCCACCGCAGTGAGATCGACTGTCTGACCTGGACAGTCGCGGGTGCCGACCAGAAACAACTCCTCTTTAAGTAACGGTTGGCTAATGATGCCCGCCGTCGGAGAACGGTCATACAAGACCGCCATGTCAAGCTGGCCGCTTAACAGCTTGTCATTCAGGACAGAACCACTGTTCTCATGCAGATAGACCAGCACGTCGGGTAATTCCGCACGTACTGCCTGTAATAAAGGCATGGTGATTGAAGATGCTGCGGTACCTGGTGCCAGGCCAATTGAAACCTGGCCGCCCAAAGTTTGGCCCACATTGCAAACGGCTAATTGCGCCTGCTCGCACTGACGCAGGATCGTCCGCGCATGGGTATAAAGGATTTTTCCTGCTTCTGTTGGCGTTACGCCGCGTTTGGTGCGAATTAACAGCTGCTGATCCATTTCACCTTCAAGGGTAGCGACTTGTTGGCTCAGGGCTGGCTGCGCTATATGCAGCACCTCTGCGGCCTGAGTCAGGCTACCAATATCGACGATTTTTACGAAGTACTTCAGTCGTCTTAAATTCATTTTGCCTCCTACACGGAATGCCAACGCCAGTCTCGGCAGTGATGTCCCTTAAGGAATTGCAATATGCTTGCCACTTTTTACAAACATCCGACCAGATGCGCTAACCAGCTGGATAATAAGAGAAAGTGATTAAAATGGCGGGATTTGAAATTGAAACAGTGGTTCGCTTATGCCCCATAAGAGGTACAGGCGCACCATAAAAGTGCGCCTGTTCACAATTTTATAAAGCGGCCCATTCCAGCCGCGCTTTCATTCCCCAATAGCTGGTCCAGCCGGTGGTTGAAGAAACCACTTCACCTTTATAAAGCACAACCAACGTAGGCGTGACGCCAACCTGCCAGTTGCGCGACAACTCACCCGAGGCATCATTAACCACCGGAAGCTGGACTTTCTTTTGCTCCAGCCAACGCAACACGGCTTGTGGCTCGCCAGAACGCAACGCAATCGTCATTACGTTTTCCCCCTCTTCCACCAGCCGTGATACCGATGGCGTGGTGTAACGGCAGACGCCACACCAACTCGCCCAAAAATAGAGTAACAACGGGCGTTCTTCACTCAGGGCATTTAGGGTCAACGTTTGCCCATCCAGCGTCTGTAGCGACGTGCTGTCAAAAGTGGTCGGCATTTTGGGTGCGCGCCACCAGTCCATAAGCACTACGATGGTGATAAGAACCAACACCATCACCAACGCTTCCCGCCCCCACCGTCGCAGCTTACCGATCATTAGCCTGCTCCAGTTTCTGTTGGACCAGTTCATCAAGGGATTCCCACGGTACGGCACCCGCCAGTAACGTATCACCAACCAGTGTCGCAGGCGTTCCTTGTACCCCAACAACCCGTGCCAGTTGTAGATTGAGGTTCAGTGTTTCCCTGCTCAATTCATCCGGCTCGACTCGTGTGGTGCCACTTTTGGTTGCCGCAGCGTCGATGGTGGCCGCCGTATGGTTACCCTTTTTCGACATCAAACTTTGATGCAGCGGCAGAAACTGCTGCGGATGCTCACGCCAGGTTGTCAGCGCCACGCGTGAGGCAAGCGAGGAAGATTCACCACGAAAAGGCAGCAACTTAAACACCACCGCTACATCAGGATATTTCTGCACCACTTTTTCCAGCATCGGGTCGAACTGTTTACAGTAAGGGCAGTTGTAATCAGTAAAAGAGATAATCGTCAGTTTTGCAGTGGTAGCACCTATCCGCGGGCTGGATGGATCGTGGTACAACGCCTGGTAAATCATCTCCTGCAACTGTTCTTCGTCGGTTGAAGTCGCGGCGAAGGCGCCAAAGATGGGGGCAAGTAACAGCACAAGTGTCATCAGCAGTTTCATGATTTATTTCCTTTCGCATCAGTTAGCGCATTCAGTACCGCATCGCGCGATAAAAGTGTCGGTAGCGGTTTCCCGGCAGGATAGTTCGGCCCATAGATTTGATTGAAAGGCACACCAGCCTGCCCGCGTTGCTTGAGAAACTCAGTGATTTCTTTTGAAGGGAGTGTCCAGTCACCACGCAGTGCAACCACGTCAGGCTCCTGCAATGCAGCCTGCACATCAGCACGGGAAATGACATTTAACTTATTAATTTTACAGGTGATACACCAGTCGGCGGTGATATCAATAAACACTCGCTTGTTTTGTGCGAGCGCATCCTGAATCGCCTGTTCGCTTAACGGCTGCCAGGTAATATTTTCTTCTGCCGGGACCGTTGTTGCAGCGCTAAAATGCACCGGCAACAGGCTCGCCAGCCATAGTGCCGAACCCAGCATCATCACCGCCAGGATGCGACGCAGCCATAGCATCCAACGCCCCGGTTTTGGCAGAAGTAACGCCAGCGATGGGCGCATGGCGATCAATAACCACGGCAAGCCCATCCCCACGCCTAAGGCGAAGAATATTCCCCACAGCGCGGGCAACGCGGCTCCCAACGCAACAGCGACAGCGGTTCCGAGGAACGGTGCGCTGCAAGGTGTCGCCAAAAGTGTTGCCAGTGCGCCCTGCCAGAAATGCCCACTTAAGCCATTTCCACCCTGAGTTGCGAGTTTGGTTGTCACTTTCGATGACAGTCGAATTTCAAACAATCCAAACAGGTTGGCGCTGAACACCAGCATCACCAACACCATAAAGCTGATAAACCAGACATTCTGGAACTGGATGCCCCAACCCACCGCCTGATTGGTCAAGCGCAGGATGGTCATTAACAGCGCCAGCGCCATAAAGGAGAGCAGGATCCCGGCAAAAGAGGCGAGGAATTGCTGGCGTATTTTGCGCCGATCTTGTTTTTCCACCATCAACACCGAGCCGAGTTTCATACCCAGAACCGGCAAAACACACGGCATCAGGTTGAGGATAAAACCGCCCAACACGGCAAAGAGCAACACCTGCCAAAGCGTGAAGTCCTCCCCCACATCGGGCACAGCTGGCGCATCTTTTATCGTGATACTACTTTGCTGCGCGACACCGTTATCAGCGATAACCACTGATAAATCGCGGCCACGCAAGTCCGGCCCCGCCCCCTCCCAACCATCACTAACCGGTATCGTCGCCCACAGCGTTTCACCTGCTATCTGATATTTTGGTTTCCCAAAACTGGCATCTTCCGGCATATCCAGATACAGCTCTGGTTTCTGCCAGCCCGCTGCGCGAGTGGCTTGTACCACTAACTCTGCATGGTGATATCCGGCAGTTAGTTTATCAGTCAGGCCGCCAGCAAGCGGCACTTTGCCCATGGCTTGCGCATAGTCATGGGCAAAATTCGCATCGCTTTGAGCAGGCGTGATTTCAAACGGAAAGTCGGTCAGCAGACAAACATCTTTGCACGTTGATAACGTCAGCACTCCGGCGATTTTAGACGGCGCTTCGCCTGCCAGTTTTATCGGGATACTGACCTGATGCTGGTAGCCTTGAGTGGTGATCCCAGCCACATCAAAGCGCTGTGGTACGGGCCAGAACCAAAGGGCTGATTTTACCGGCTTATTCCAGTTGATGATCGGTGCAACGCCACCATCACCAGGCGAACGCCAGTAAGTTTTCCAGCCATCCTCAAGTTTTACATCCAGCAAAACCTGCGTCTCGCCTTGCGGTGAAGTGTCAGCGCGCAGACGCACGCTGACATTATTATTGTCAGCTGACTGTAGCCAGCCGGATTGCGCAGCCCAACTGGCTGGCAACCATAGCAGCAATAGGCAGAGCAACGCCTGCCTGAAAATACTCAACATATTGTTTCTCCATAAATGAATAATCGGACTGTGTTAAACAGCCGTTTTCATTCACGGAATACGCAAAATCGCAGATGGACTCTGAGGGTGGGCGAGGAAAACTCACGAACGGGGACAATAGAAGAAGAGTTCGGCTGCAATGGCACAAGCAGTGTCAGCAGCAGGCTGAAGATAAACAATGCACCTTCGAACAGCACTGGCGGCGCGGCAAGCAGCGATTTAGCGCTCAATTCACAAGGCGTAATGGGAGACGCTTTATCCGTATCGGTAACACCGTTTTGCGCCATCATCACGCTTTCGGCAGCTTTCATTTGCAAAGCATGCAGTCCCGCCATGCGCTGCGCGGTGCACACTAACACCACCAGACACGCCAGGAACAAAAACCACTTTGCAATTTGCTGCTGTTTTAACATGAATTCTTCACTCCATTTGAACCGCATATCTTAGCCCGTCGCCTCGGTTTGGCAACTTATGCGCTGTAAAGATATGTCTATGGCGTTTAATGACACGGTTTGCTTGTTTTATCAGCAAACGAACCAACCGCGTGATGAGAGGCTTTGACAAGCCTGAAACACCTCGCTAATATGCGCCCCGTTAACCGATTCCTCTGTAGTTCAGTCGGTAGAACGGCGGACTGTTAATCCGTATGTCACTGGTTCGAGTCCAGTCAGAGGAGCCATTTTATTGTTTTTATGCCTCTTTGCGAATCTCTATATATTATTGATTCAATAAGTTAGCGTGAAAAATCTTCCCGATACATTTTTACTTTACCCTCCGCATCGGGAAAAATTGGTGGTCTGATCTGGGGTCATTTCAGTTCGATTATGGAGTGACCACCATATGTCCCTTAATGACACTAAAATCCGCAGTCTCAAACCTTCTGACAAACCCTTCAAAGTTTCCGATTCTCATGGTCTGTATCTTTTAGTCAACCCTGGCGGTTCACGTCTCTGGTATCTCAAATATCGCATAAACAAAAAAGAATCCCGCTTAAGTTTAGGTGCTTACCCCAATGTATCCCTTTCTGGCGCCCGTCAACAGCGTGATGGTATCCGCAAACTGCTGGCGCAGAACATCAACCCCGCCCAACAACGTCTCGCCGAAAAAGCCGCCCGTTCGCCGGAACAGGTCTTTAAAACAGTGGCGTTGGGCTGGCATAAGAGCAATCAGAAATGGTCGCAGAATACCGCGGACCGCTTGCTTGCCAGCATGAATAATCATATCTTTCCGGTAATGGGTCATCTGCCAGTGACGGAACTAAAACCCCGTCATTTCATCGCACTTCTGAAAGATATAGAGGCAAAAGGTCTTCTGGAGGTCGCGTCCCGCACACGGCAGCACCTGTGCAACATCATGCGTTATGCCGTCCATCAGGGCTTGATCGAAAACAATCCGGCTCAGAATCTGGATGGTGTGACCGCTCCGCCCGTCAAACACCACTATCCAGCCCTCTCACTGGAACGCCTGCCGGAATTACTGACCCGCATTAATGGCTACCGGCAAGGGCGGGAATTAACCCGGCTGGCGGTATTACTTACCCTGCACCTGTTTATCCGCTCCAGTGAACTGCGTTTTGCCCGCTGGGATGAGATTGATTTTCGAAACAATATCTGGACCCTTCCCGCCACCCGGGAAATCCTTCCCGGGGTCCGCTATTCCGGGCGTGGTGCAAAAATGCGTACTCCGCATATTGTGCCTTTATCCCGACAGGCCATCGATATTCTGATACAAATTAAAGAGATTTCAGGTCATCAGAAACTGGTGTTCCCCGGCGACCATAATCCGTATAAGCCCATGTGCGAAAATACGGTCAACAAGGCGCTGCGTCTGATGGGTTACGACACAAAATCTGAAGTCTGCGGTCATGGATTTCGCACCATGGCGTGCAGTGCCCTGATGGAATCCGGGTTGTGGTCTCAGGATGCCGTTGAGAGGCAGATGAGCCACCAGGAACGCAACAGTGTGCGGCTTGCGTATATCCACAAAGCAGAGCATCTTCAGGCACGCCAGACAATGATGCAGTGGTGGTCAGATTATCTGGACATGTGCCCGAGAGTGTATATCCCTCCTTATATCTGGAGCAGAGTTAACAACCACCAGGGATAATCGACGATAGCTTAAATGCAGTAGCTGTTTTCACAGATGCTGCATTCTTCATGGTATTGTCGGCTTTGTTGAATAAATCAGATTTGGGAAACATAGCCCCCTGAACTGGTGCTCTATCAGGCAACATGTACACTTTCTGGCATACCCGCACGCGTCATTTTTTTTAATACCCGGATCATGACCATAGCCTCCCCGACCAGGCCATCATAGCCCCGCAGCATCAGATGCCCCCCGGACAGTTGCTTCACATGATACATCCCGGTTTCGAATAGACATGTCGCTTTATTTGGGGGGCGCAACATAGCAGAATGCTGGCGTTTATCGGAAAAATACGTGAAATTAATTTAAATACAGTGAATTAATTAGTAAAAAAAGGCTGCAACCACTGCAGCCTGAAATCGGAGTACATCATATGTTTATCATCAAGATATTGCCGAAAAATAATATCCGAAATTATAACGAAAAAGCATCCGAAAAATTCCTATTTATGCTGACCCTCTGGAAAACTGATTTTGAAGATATCATTGACTTGCTTGAATCTATCCGGGCCTCGTAACTGGCACTCCGGTGCTTGCGTCTTGGCTTGTTCCCATAACGCTCCCTCCACAGACATCCATCAAATAACAGTGTGCTTTAGCAGTTGCACTGGCGGCCTTAAAAATAAACTGTTTGTCACCTTTCAACGCATGCAGCCATGAAGCAATATAGATTTCGTGCTGTCCTTCCCCCGTCCCCCCAATCAGGCATTAAAAACGCGCTGCCCAGCTCCGCGATCAGTTCTTCAAATGCATAATCCTGTGAACCAGTTCATGCAGTCCTGTTTCGTAAAAACTCGCGGCATCGCCAAAAAGGTGACGTTCAGGCAGATAGATATCATCGGTTGCCGGTCTGAAAAAGGCCTGCTGACTACATTCATTCATTTTCGCGCCAGAACGCAGGAAAAGGATTTCAGCCTGTGGCAATGGGTCAAATTCATTCACCGGCTGCGGCTAGATTTCAGCGCCCGTTGCCAGGCCGTCAATTTGTACAACGTTAAAACGGTGATCGATTTCAGCACGGAGATTTTTTCAACTTCCCTCGTGCCGCTTTCCTTCTCGAGCATCTTATAAAAAAATGGCCTTTGCCCCTGTTCAACTTCGCGAACCTGAGAGCCCAACTCCTGAGCCTGTTTGTAGGTCAACCAGCGGGGAGTCGTAAACATCTGCTCTGATGCGCGGCACCACAACAGCATAATATTCATCCCGCTGTAATTTGTGCTGTTGGTGACAGTCTGATAAGTATCTGTTTTTGAAAATTTAGTCTGCGTATCGCCTGACGGTTCGACGCCCAGGAATCGTTCTGGCCAGCAAGGACGCGTAGCGCTCATACCCCCTTGCGGGCCAGGTTGTGACAAGGAACGATGACCGGAAGTTGATACGAAGGTGAAAGGCAACACGAGAATGTGACTATGTGCCAACCCGGACTGAGCGCCCCTTATATCGCTCTGGTGAAAGTCGTAGACGTTGATCGTTAAATTAATGAGGAAGGCCCTGTGTGAAAAAAGCGCTCCCTGTTGAGGAGCGTTAGCCAGTTAAAGCGGCGTCAAATGAGGGTCTAACAAGTGGAGCTACGGGTTAATTCTGGGTAACTTGGCTACGATGCTCTTTAGTCTGCAACTGGAAGACGAAGTAAAGGCCATAACGGCAACAAGCGATACAAGGATCTTTACATGGCAAGAACTCTGCCGCAAAATTATTAATAAGCTAAATAAATATCATGAAATCATTTAATAGGGGATCTGGTTAATCGTCACTCAAGAACCAGTGTGAAATCTGTCTATCACCCTGATCCTTATTTAGGATTAATTATAAAAACCAGCCTCTGTTTATCCCATGACTGAATGATGACATTTCTGTCACCTGCAGTGTTTTCGCAATGAATAGTGCAAAGAACATTACTTCATTAACAGGCGAACGCAAAAAACAATATCCCGCCCATTTTGTTCTGCTGAAAGTCCCCCGCCATGTGTAGTGGTTCGGCAATACCGGACACCTTAATAGTCTGCCCATTTTACTGAAGCGCCAGTTCGCGGTTCCTGAGCCATAAAGGGTCTTGTGCGGAGGTATTACCTATATCTGGACAGGAAACCGCTGATATTACATTACAATGTTAGCCTCAGTAACGGCGTCGCCTGTATTCGTACCGGCTACAGGTGGAGGTGGCATCGGAACTGCCGGCGCATTATTATCAACTACAGTGCAGTCTTCGCATACACAGGGGAACGAGGACCATACAGCAATCCGCCAGACGAACCCACGTTTAGTAGACGTGCACTTGTGATACCAGCTATCTCATGTGATTTATTACCCACAGTATTTTCTATTTGTTCAATGGCCGCACTAACAACCATTGTAAGTAGACCATTATTATAATTATTGTCGTTTTCGTCAGATGAAGCCGTCGCAGAATTCGTCCACAATTCCTTGCCTGACCGTAAGTCGACTAATCTGGCACTGGCGGAAACCCGGGTATCACTGTTGATAACCTGATAAGAGGTCCCATATTTTTCGATATTTAAATACAATACTGCATCTGCCCCAAAAATCTGATGCAATCGAGTGGTACTGACAGCATTTATATCTTCAGCATTTGACAAACCATTTTGTTTAAATGTCTCTTCCACTACAGCAACCGGAAATACATAATAACCGCCTTCAGCAAGAGGATAGGTCACTACAGACAGTAGGCTATGGCCTGCATCAACATCTGTTGACTGATTTTTAGGCAGTAAGACTAAAATGCTACGAGGTTTACTTTCCTTAAATGCTGAGTAATCTTTAGTCTGAACCTGACCTGGTTTTGCACAGCCTGTTAACAGCAGGCTTATTATTAAGAGTGATACCGCAAATAATGATTTCATTTCAGGCTTCCTTTGTCTTTACTGGTGAGAAAATCCATATATGGGGCAGACTCTGGGAACATTGTCTTTTCCTTATTAAATTCAACCATCGCAAGATCCAACTTACCTGTTTTACTATAAAGCATACCTAACTGAGCGTGTAATCCTGGAGGAACGGGTTTTGCAGTGGCTTTTGCTTTCTCAACTACCTCCTGTAATGCACCAATTTGCGCTTCCGGAGCCGTATTATTAGAATAGAAACTGTACAACGTATCCTGATAATTTCCCCACTGGTATATTTTTTTTGACTCTTGTTTTGCACACCCTGCCAGGGTAATAACAAATAAACTCAAGACTATTTTATTTACATTCTTCACTTTATATTATCCTTATATTAGTTGTTGGAGGGGTTCCAGCTACCATTATCAATTCCGGCAATAAGATTATTTACAGCTTCACGAATTGCCAGATCCAGCACTTTGCCATTCAATGTTGAGTCGTAGCTTGCCGTTCCACCAAAACCAACAATTTCTCGATTTGATAATGCGTATTCACCAGCCCCCTGAGATGAAAACACCACCTCAGAGGTTTTAACGTTGACAACATTTAATGCAACTTTGGCATAAGCAACCTGAGTTTTACCTCGACCCAGAATACCAAACAGCTGTCGGTCTCCAGTTTCTTTTCGACCAAACTCAGTAACATCACCCGTAATAATAAACGTAGCGCCTTTAAGCTGCTGTCCTTTACCACTAATCTCAGCTTCATTTTTAATTTCGGCCATATTAGCGCGGTCAAGAATATTGAAATGTCCGGTTTGTTGTAAATGAGTTATCAGAATGGTTTTTGACTGGCTACCCAGACGATCAATACCATCGGAAAAAATGCCATTCATATAGTCAGATCGGTTATCAAACTTCCCAACAGATATTGGACTACGAGGACCATGCCATTGCGTACTGGCACTTGTGACCTTTGCGACTTCAACAGACCGGGATGACTCTGTCGCACAACCACTTGTTATTATTGCTAAACCACAAACTGCAGCGATTACTATTTTTTTAAGCATCTGTCATTTTCCTTTTAAAAATTCATGTCCACATACAAAAATAAACATATGGATAGTGATAAAGACATCCCTGACAAGAATAAAAAATACTTTATCATTTGTATTTTTCACTCCCACCAAAAATTATTTCACCTTCATCATTAACATTAGGTTTTTCATTAAACCCATTCGACCAGGAATTGGTGATTAGGTCTGTGGAGTGATATGTAAAAATATCCCGGCGACTTGGTCGGAATTGTTTTATTATTTAAGACTCTCATAAAAATGAATGACACTTTTTAGATCCGTATTCCATTCGGATGTTTTCATTCCATCTTCATTATAAGTAATACAAGAGTCTATAAAGTCGTTAATTCTATCAACAGTAAAATCCGGGTGTTCATCAAGAAATAACACTTTGTTTTGTATGAACACCTTATTATCATGAAAATATATAACCCATATAAATATGAAATTCATGTCGACAGGCTCATACATAGATACAGCTAATACCGAGTGTTCTTTATTGGTGAGTCCGTGTTCAAGAGACTTCAGCCAACTCATTTTGTAATCGCTTAACTTCCAATAAGTTATAGGGATGTACAGTTTCTCTTGAAAATCATCAATAACAATTTCTGCAGGTAGAACCAGTTCATCATTCATAGTTATTGGGGTATTCCCGGGGAATATGCCAAACATAAATTACCTCCTTAATCCTGTTTAAATCACTATCATAAGTCCCCATCCTTTCTCTTTTACGATCAAACATTTTCCAAGCATTAGTAACATTATGATTGTCAGTCATCAGGTGTTATGTAATTTTTACAATAAAAATATACAGGTGCCCCTGTGAATTAAACGGAGCTTTTTGCGGTGGGATACGTCTATCTGTAGTAGTCAATAAAACAAAACCTCAGCGCCTACGAGTTGAGGTTTCCTGTCAATTAAAAAGAGTTTTTGAAACATCTCCAGTATCACAAAATTCTTTAAAAGCCCTAATTACGAGATCGAAGTCTTCGATTACAGTTTGTAGCACTATGCATTTCACCAAAAATATCAACATAACCATCAAGTGCTTCCTGGTTAACTGAAGTTCTTACTATATGCTCACCATCTATATCGAATTCACTTAATAATATTAAGTAATTATTATTTTGTGAGTATAAAGACAATTGATAAGGACCTACTTCAGAGGGTGCATTATTTTTTATACTCAATATACCTATTCCTGACTCATCCATCTGCTGCATCAGCAAAACCGATAAATCATTCTTCATTGCCCACGGGATATCTTCACCCAGCGCTCTGTCAATCGCTTCATGAACCAGCATACTGTTAGCCGGGATCTCACCGTATTTCTCTTTACAGGCCACTGCATTCGAAGCACAAGTAACAATTAGCTCATTACGCTGCTTCTGGCTCAGTTCTTCCATTTCCTTCACGATCTGACCGCAGTCACCGCGAGCGTCACACCCTTTCGCTCTTGCCGCAAAGTCATCTATCTGCGGTGCACTCAGCGCATTATTCTCCACATAAATCCCTGCAAGTGATCGCCGGGATTTTTTTATTCTTTTCGTAGATATACTAAGAATCCACTATCTAATTTTATTGGTTGAGGGTAATCAAGCTGTTCTGTACTTGTATTTATCGTAAAATCATCATCAAAATCAGCGATAACTTCAGTTTCTATTTCTGAAGCATTAGCTTTATCGCCTTCGCTAATATCACCATCATAATAAAAAATCAATTCGATGTGACTACCATCCAACGATGCAAGAACCCCTCTTATATTGCAAGTCACGTTACCTAGCAATGCTCTTTGCAATGAAAGCCTAAAATACCCATTTAAATCTGCATTATTCATTAAGAATATCCTCTTCTATTTTTCTGAAGGTCTGGCCGGGACAATGTGAACACCATTTTTTCCATAATGGACTATTCCATTCGTCGTTGGCGTGGAAATACCAGTCTGTGGGTCAATATAGTTACCAATATTCTGACCGTAGTTAATTCTCTCTTTGGACCCAAGTGTTCCCACTGGAGAGTTACCAACCTGTTGCCCAGTCCCTAATTGTGGGAGTAATGAGTCCGCAGGAACCGTAAGAGTACTTTTATTCAGCCCTGCATCTGAAGCGATTTTGTACTCATTTGTGCCCGGTATATGTTTATTTTGCTGACCTTTATTAATCGGAACGCCACCAGGCAAGCCTGCCGTTCCCGGTATTGGGTTTCCGTGTTCATCCCGCAGCGCGCCGATCCCGAGATCTAATCTCGGAAGTTTCATTTCTAAAACGCCGTGCGTACGCTCTATTTCTTCTTCGTCCTCACTCAGCGCATTATTCTCAACAACAACTTTATCCGTTGCGAAGTCGGCCAGAGAACAGCTATTTTCCTAGTACAGTCAGCAGGTTACAACCCAGTTTTGTCAGTGCATTCTGATGAACCGACGTGCACTTTCGCGCACCGTTTTACCCGTTTGCCCAGCCTGCACCTGATGGGTGACTGGCTGGAAGAGTCGTGATTTACGACGGATACGCCAGTCACCATCGCTGTTGATCGGGGGCAACTGGTGATCCGGCCTGTGATGGAATGACAGATAAAAAGATCCCGCCTCGGTGGCCGGGATCTTTATTTCTAACAAGCAGTTAATTTATCTATTTTCTTTATATCTAACAGTAACTGCTCGTCAAAATCACTTTTATCCAATTGATTTAAAAGTAAACTTATTTTTTTAAGGTAAGGTAATACGCTCTTTGCTTCGTTATGGCTTAAGGATGCGATTGATGATATTAGCTGCCCATCGTAATCATCCCCAGCCAAGGGGTCACCTTGCAAGATAGCCTCGGCTATTGGTAACACATCACCTAAAAAAAGATCTTGTCTTATAGCTCGCGCAATATCTCCAACGTCCAATTCATCAAGTTGTACATCTACAATACTGCTAAACCACTCATCAAGAGATGACCTAGCGTTAGGCTCATAATTACAACCTTTCGCCATTAACCGGTCTCTAAACGTTGTCATATGCCGTATCCTTTGATAGCTGATTCTATTTTATTAATCGCTTCTGTTGCCCTTCCATATGCTGCCTGAGCTTCTGGATTATTAACATTTTTCAGGGTGTTTGCATGATTCCTTAAACCATTAAGGGTATCTTGCATCTCTTTCATATGATTCCAGTTTTGCCCTGGACTATCCGGCTTAGGGATAGGGTTACCGTCCATGTCTTTAAGAGAGCCTGTAATATCATGATCTTTTAATGAATTTTTTATGAGGTTATCGATTTTTCTAACAGAACTTTCTTGCTTCTGATTCAATTTATCGACTTTTTTCTCTTCTGAATTTTTTGGATCATTTTCTGGCGGTGGCGGCGTCCCAGTACCGGTTCCACCCGCTTCAGCCTTCTCCGCATCCGTCAGATCTTTCGCCACATTCGGGCCTGATGAGGGCTTGTCCGTTGAACTTTGCTGGGCCGGTAATAGTGAGTATGTCCCTTTTTTATCCTGCTCAACAATATAATCATAAGCTGCACGCTGTTCCGGCGTCAGTTTCTCTACGAGGTCGGCCTGCCCACCATTCATTGCCACAGCAAAGACATACTGCTGATCTGAAGAGGATAAATTATCCAGGGCTGTTTCCGCTGCACCAATACCCAACAGAGCACCCAACCCTTTTTCAACCAGGGCATTCCGGCACGCCGCTACTTTGGTACAACCCTGTACTGCCAGTTTTCCACCCTGAACAACCACGCTCAGCGAGTTATTCTCAACAACAAAGCCGCGTAGAACCAGAGATCCCGGCCTGTTGGCCGGGATCTTATACAACTAAACCATAGGGTGTTTAACTGTAAATATATAAATCAATAGAACTTTCAGCCCCAATACTACCCAAAAACTGATTCGTTTCTGCTGACCAATAGATGGATGGCTTTTCCCCATTCTCTATTTCTATTAAAAGAGAAAAAATGAACGTAACACCATATTTCTCTTTTATTTCTTCCAAAATTTCAGTTTTATATCTTAACGAAGACAACAATTTTCTTGTTTGCTCATCTACATCATAGGACTCTTCTTTCTCTGTACAGATTGACCAGCTCGTCTCTGTACTCGGTCTTTTTCTCGTTCCGCTGATGATACCTTTGAGATGAACCTCCATAGGCTCTATCTGCAGTAAAGCAGTTATCTCATTGGGATCAAAGACATCCCCGCAAATGGAAAATTCTGCCTTTACTGTTGTTTTATCCATGTAACTGCCCTACTTATTAATAAATTCGCCAGTCGGGATACCTTCACCTTTCCCACCTTTCCTGAAAATCCACAACTGCCCATTATCTTTATCAACATAAATGTCATAAAGCTTTATTTCCGCTTTAGCACCGTGGAAATCCTTCTTGATTTGATGAGCATCCACACCGTTATTTTTGAGGAATTTATCATCAGCGACTTTTATATTAGATGGTTTTTCCGCCCCATTATCATGTCCATCACTTACCATATGGTTAGGTAGCTCAGGTACAGCTTCGGTATTACCCGTGTTGTTTGGTAATGAGTCTACAGTTTGGTTAGCACCTGTATTACTTGGTCCCGAGTCAGTCTGACCATTATTGTTACCTGTATGATTTACGCTCTGGTCTGGTAGTTGGTTTCCGCCCGTGTTGGTTGGGCCTGACTCAGCTATCTGGTCACCGCCGGTATGAGCAGGAGCATATTTATCCTGAAGCGAGTTGAGATACTTTCCAGTAACCTCGTCGTTACCCATCATTTCCAGGGTAACAAGATGATCCAGTTCGTCAGAGGTCATCTTATCCGCAACCTCCTTGATCGCGGCTCCGGCAAGGCCCACTATCCCCGCTTTTGCACCGATTTCCAGCAATTGCTCCGCAACTTTCGTCCTGCACGGTGCCGCCATCGCGCACCCTCTGGCTACAAGACTCAAAGAGTTATTCTCAACAGTCGTCTTCGCCGCTTGTCCCCCTGCTAACGCATCTGCTGAACTATCACCCGTCAACCCGCCAGCCAGACCACCGGCTAACGTTGCCAGTGCGCTGATGGTTTGCTTCTGCTCTTCACTCAGCTCACTGATTGGCGTGTCTTTGCCGTACAACTGGTCTTTGATAATACCGGCCGCAAGTTCACCCGTCGCAGCTCCAGCGGCACCGGCCAACGCATTATTCCCCTGTGCCGCTGCGATAGCCGCATTCACCGCAGCATGAGCCAATGTCCGTGCCGCTAGATCATCGGTGCTTTGCGCAATTACATTCGCTATATAGGGGGCTGCACCACCGGCTATCGCGGCTGCCATGTTTCCACCCGCCAAGCCCTGTATGGCGGCAGTAGCGGCTTGCATCCCTTGCTGAACCTTGCCGCCCGTACCGAACCCGGAGTCATTAAACGCCTGATTGTAGAAGTTCTGGTAAACCTGCTTGCTGATGTCCTCCGTTTTCGGTTCCTTGCCCGGATTGGCCTTGCGCCACTGTGCTTCAGCTTTTGACTGGTCCTCCGGGCGCACGGTCTTCATCTTCTCGTTTGCCGCTTTGGTCGCCGCGATAGCCCCTTCGGTTCTGGCAATATCCATTGCCTGATTACCTATTTCACCTGTCAACTGCGCTTCTTTCAGGCGGTTCTGTTCCTTCTCTTTATCGAAGATAACGTCCAACCCCGGATTGGCGTTTTCCACATCACGGCTTAACGTGCTGACGTCCTGTTTCTGACTGGCGGTATCACGAACAACGATAGTCCCTTCCGATACCGCCGCTTTCGTTGTCGAGCTGGCATGCCCTTCTGAGTTCGCACCGACCAACAGGTTGTTTGCCATGTTACCTGCAAAGTCTTTGCCGATAGCGCCGCCAGTGCTGATGCCGACGCTCTGGTGCTCGACCTTGTAATCCGCTTTGTTCTCGATATCGCTGAAGCCCAGCGTACCGGTATCGAGCTTGTTCTTGCTGGCATCCGCCGTTGACCCTATCACCGCACCGTTTAACTGCGTATGTTTGCCGACGGTAATATCAAAACCGCCGTGACCCGCGAAGATACCGCTCTGCTCTTTCACCGCATCCCAGGTGCTGTGCATTTTGTCCTGGCTGAGGCTCACCGACGCGCTGCCACCGCCCATGCTGACGCTGCCGCCGGCGCTGGCATTCTGTTGCTTCGAATCGTAATTGTCGCTGTCCTGCTCGCTGGAAAGCGTCAGGTTGCGCCCCACATCCAGCGTCACTTTATCGCCGTTAGCCTGCGCCCCGATAAGGGTGGTGTCGCGCCCGCTGGTGATGTTCAGGCGGTTACCCGCATCAAGGGTGGTTTCGGTGTGTGTGGTGCCGTTGCCTTTTTCGCTGCCTTTGCCTTTGTTGACGCTGGCATTGACTGAAATCCCGTTACTGCCACTGCCGAAGTTAATGCCCACGCCCACCGAGCCCCCCTGGCTCTCGTTTTTGCCGTCAAGCTGGCGGGTGTTTTCAGCCGAAAGCAGGTTCACATCGCGCGCAGCCTCAAGCGTGATGTCATTGCCGGCTTTAATCTGCGCCCCCTGCACGGTGATGTCGCTGCCGGTGGCGTGAATGCTGAGGTTTTTTCCCGCCTGAACGGTGCTGCCCTGGCTGTCGTGGTTGGTCTGTGTCCGGGTCGACGTGGACTTCTGACTGCCGTAAGACAGATTGACGCCAATCATGCTGCCCGGGTCACCCTGTGCCTGCGCCAGCTGGTTTCCCTGATACGCCTGCACACCGCTCAGTGCCGCTTTCACACCATCCAGAGCCGCGAGCCGGCCACTGTCTTCTTTACGCGCATCGCTGACGGTGGTGACAGCCTGGTTTATCGCACTGCCGACCGTACCGCTCAGCGCCAGCGTCAGGCCACTGGTTTTCTGCTCCACTTTATGAGTCTGGCTGCTGTCGTTGTCGGCGGCAAGAATGTCGACATGTTTGCCCTGCAGGGCCATATTCCCCCCGGCAATCACGTCCGACCCTTTCACCGTCAGGCCATTGCCCGCCACGATTTTCACATTGCCGCCGACGCTACCGACCGTGCTGCCCGCGCTGTTATGCGTGGTGGTGGTATCGGTAGTTTTCAGGTCACGGGTGCCGTAGCTGATACCGATGCCACCGGTACCGGACAGACCGGATTTTTTCTGCTGCATCAGGTGCAGTTCCTGATGGCTGTCCTCTGCCGCCGTGAGGGTCACATCGTGCCCGCCACGCAGCGAAACATCCTGCGTCCCCGCCACACCGCCGCCTTTAATCAGCAGGTCATGCCCCGCCCCTAGGGAGATGGTGTTATCCTTCTCACCGATTTCCGGTGCCACCTCAAACTGCGTGCCGGGCGGTATCTGCACCGGTGTTTTATCGCTGCCGTTCACATGGGTACTGGTATTTCCAGCGCCCCCCGTGCTGACATCTGTCGTGCGGTTGCCCTGAGCGTCAATCGTTTCACCACTGCCACTAAAGCGACTGTTACCGTCCATCCGCCCCGGGCTGAGCGCTATGGTCTGAATGGTGTCCGGTGACCTGTAGTCAGAGGTATCGATCCCCGGCGAGTCCCCCCCTTTATGATGCTTGCGATAATAATGCTTCAGCGTTCCGTCGTCGGTGATAATACGCTGACCTTCCGTCTGGTGGTTGTCCACATTGTCCGCATTAACCGTCAGGGTCTTACCGGCCACAATCTCACTGTTTTCGTTATAGACCGTGTTACCGTTAATCGTCAGGTTGCCCCCCGCCAGCAGTTTCGCCGGGTCACTCTCATGACCACCTATTACAACCGCCATCCCAGCCTGCATCTTAAAGGCGACTGGCTAAAAGAGGCGGGGTTCGGGACGGATACGCCGGTTACCGTCGCTGTGGAGCAGGGGCAACTGGTGATCCGGCCTGTGGTTGAGTAGCAGATAAACGATCCCGGCGAAGTTCATCACAACAGCCGGGATCTTTACTTCTACTTCGTTTCTTTTATATAAGAACTAAACTGGTTACTCCCTGGAGGCTCTTCAACTGATAACCTACCGCACTCAGGGCATTTATATACATCGGATCTAAATTGATTGTATTCACTAAAGAAGGCTTCTGAATCAAATTTATCTCCAAGCTCATCCCATTTATTAAAAAGATCCATTATTTTTCTTTGAGATATAAGATCATATAGAAAGTCTTCTTCCTTTGTATGTACAACCATAATGTGTCCACACTGGCATTCCAACTTTGACATTATTTTGCTCCTGAAGCTGGTCGTTCAAAACGGTAAACTTGCCCTTTTGAATCTTGGAAAAATAATGTATTTATATTCTTAACTGATGGTTTTCCCCATAATCTAGATGACATAGATTGCATATCTTGTAGAGACAAATCAATTTGAGTTAGAACTGCTGTTGTTTGACTATCTTTTTTCTCTATAGCCTTGACAACATTACCTAAATTTGACGTTTGAGGTGTGTAAACATCAACTTTACCTATACCATTAACCCACAGATCTGGTGTTCGAACAGCAGAAATACCGTTATCGATAGCAACCCCGGATAAGGTTTCCGGGGCAATTCATTAAAAATAAAAAAATACACCTGTATTGTATTCAATTGCTTTGTTCACTTGTAATAACAATTTTTCAAGAATCTCATTCATGCATGAAGATAATTCAGACTCAATAATTCCCTTAGCTTGAAGAAGGTTCGTACTACCCAGAAGTTCCTCGTCCTCATAATCATCAATATTTATATGCAGAGCACTATTGATTTTATTTATCACGCCAGTATTCCAGAGACTATTATATTCTTCCTCACTAAGGAGGACTTCAATCAGATCACCGTTGACACATTCATCAAAATCTAAACGCTTCATAGCATCTGCACTTATAGGCACTGAGATACACTTCATATTATTTATTCCTGTCAATGTTAAAGTGAGTTGCCTCGTTATACTCACCCTGTGTTCTTCCAGATTGCTTACCATTATCTAATATCTTGTTATTTGGGATATTTCCATCCAAGTCCATATAAGCTCTCTTGCCTGATAAGTTGGGGTCATAAATCCGGAAGTAACTTCCAGAAGTATCCTCAACGACCTGAACACCTGTTTGAGGGTTAGTATAAATACGCTTTCCTTTATCAGTCGTAGTCACAACAGGATCACTACCTGCAAATTTTTTAATTGCTGCATCAAGATTACCAGTCGGCCAATTATCTGAGTATTTCTGAGCTCTGGCAGTTCCACCTTTTGCCGCCTGAGCTTCACGATTAACAATATCATCTATTGCAGATGTTCTCGTTTTACCTGCTGTTGACGGTACAGTTGGTTTTACACCTGATTTATCGCTTCCTGATGAGGGTTTCTCCACTGTCAGTGCATAAATAACACCCGCCAGTATTCCCTTTATAAGATTGTCTTCATGCAGTTGCGTGTTGTTAGCGACGGGTTCAAGTTCTGAAATGGAGTAAGCAGCCAATTCTTGACACTTCGCGGTACATTCTGGTGATGCGGCAAGGGCTTTCAGATCAGCCAGTACATCCTTCTGATCAGCTATCGAAATTCCTGTGGATAACGCCTGCTTCTGCTTATCTGTATCCAGTTTTTTCAGGTCAGCAACAAGCTGTTCTTTCTCGGCATCAGTCTTCGCAGCGGCATATTTCTCAGTGAAGGTTTTGATATCCTTATCACTCAGATAGTTATTCTCAACAACAACTTTATCCTTTGTGAACTCAGCCAGAGAACACTAACTTTCCCAGTGCTATCAGTAAATTGCAGGCCATTTCCGCCAGTGCATTTTGATGGACGGACGCACAAGCCCCGACGCGCACTTTTGCACCCCGCTATCCATTTTCCTGACATTGTTAAAGAGCAACTATAACAACCGTAGTAGTATCAGGCATGCAAAGCGTGCCAATAAAATGACCACTTATTACAGCAGCACCGTCAGCCTGCACCTCAAGGGTTGGTTTTTTTTACAATTCAAAGTGGTGTACTCGTTTCCAGAATAGCATCTTCATATTTATCAAGATTACTATTTAACCAATTTTCACCTTCGCGTTTCATATGAACTTTAATAACAGCTCCAAAATCATCAAGAGAAATAATGACATTTAGATATTCAGCCTTATTATCATTATTACGTTCCCATTGACTTAGTATTTCATTACAAAATAAACAAGAATAGTCTAGATACCTTTCTGAAACGTAATCATCGACATGGAAGGAATTCACGAAACACTCAATTCCTGTTTTATCAAAATGATTATTTATCCCAAGGTTACCCTTGAATAGACCAGCCAAAAAGACACATCCATCAACTCTTATAAAACCACAATCCACCCATAGTTGAAGTTCTTCAGGAAGAGAGAGGCCCTTCCAGTCTGCATTGATAATTTCCTTCATCATCAGTGAATTACACTTCATTTTTTCTCTCCTAGATATTGCGTCATACCTTTATCGATAGCTTTCTTAAATGAGCTGTCATTCAATAAGTTATTTACTGATTTAGGCGCATCAGGGAATGAATTTGTTTGGGGATCGTAAAGGTATTTATTTCCCTTATTATCCTGATAATGTAACTGTCCTGGTCTTTGACCTGGATTAGGGTTTTCAACATCTATTCGTTCTTTTCCTGTACCTTTCCATATAGTCTTACTGGCAGTTTGAACACCATTCTGACCCAGCATCGAATCTTGCTGAATATTACCTTTTCCTGAGCCAGCCTTTCCAATCCCGGCAGCTATCCCCGCCGCACTTGTCCCAGCCACCTGCGCTAACGAGTTAATCGCAAGCTGTTTCGCTTCAGACGAGTCACCAGACATCAACGCATTGTGGATTGCCGCATTTCTGTCTGCTTCAAGCTGGATAGATGTCACCTGAAGAATAGACAATTCGTTCTGTTCTGCCGGGCTTAAACCACCATCAGAACGAGCCTTTTCAAGCAACTCACTGGTACGACGGGCATAATCAGCCTGTAACTGGCCCACCTCATTGGCTTTGTTAACACAGTCCTGAGCGCCTTTGCATCCCACCACGCTTTCATGCTGTTTAGCATTGATTTTCTTGTACTTATCAATAACGGTATTTTCACAGGCAGCACTGCCTTGGCACTGAGTCATTTCCTGAGCACGCGCTTTGTTGTCCGGCACGCTCAGCGCATTATTCTCAACCGCATTCTTCCCGGCCTGTGCTCCCGCCACGGCATTCGCTGAACTGTCACCGGCTAACCCGCCTGCCAGCCCGGCGGCCAGGGTACCCAGGACCGACAGGGTTTGCTTCTGTTCCCCGGTCATGTTTTCCGGCTTCACGTCCGGATACAGTATCCCCCCAATTGTGCGTGCCATCAATTCACCACTGACGGCTCCGCCTGCTCCGGCAAGAGCACTGTTGCCGCTGGCCCGGGCGGCGATGGCTCCCCACACTGCGTGGGCCATGGCGTTGGCGGTTTTGTTGACCGTACCGTCCGGACTCGTTGTCTGATTGTGGATAAGTTCCGCCATATACGGGCTCAGGCCACCCGCAATCGCCTTCGCCATATCACCGCCGCCCAGCCCCTGAACCGCCGCTGTCGCCGCCTGAAGCCCTCGCTGCAGGTCGCTGCCCGGGCCGTAAGGGGCCGTCGCCGTCGCGCTGACCTGCTCGCTGATTTGTTTGTCTGTCGGATGCCGGACACCTTGCCTGGCAAGGGCCTTCTTCGCGTCCTCCCTGGCTTTCGGATCTTTCTGCGCCTTCGCGTCGGCAATATCACCCTGCGTCTTCGCGATATCCATCACCTGATTGCCGATTTCCCCTGTCATCTGTGCTTCTTTCAGGCGGTTCTGCTCTTTCTCCTTGTCAAAAATAACATCCGGACCCGGGTTGGCATGTGCCACATCCTGGCTCAGGTCAGCGATATTCTGCGTCTGCTGGTCTTTGTCCCGGACAGTGATACGACCCGCGCTGACCGCCGATTTCGTGGCGGAGGCCGTGCTCCCCTTACCGCTTGCCCCCACCAGTAATGTACTGGCCGCGTTACCCAGGAACTGGCTGCCGATACTGCCCGCCGTACTGATGCCCGCGCTCTGGTGCTCTACGCTGTATTCCGCGTGGTTGTCGATATTGCTGAAGCCCAGCGTGCCGGTGTCCAGTTTGTTTTTGCTGGCGTCTGCCGTTGAGCTCATCACCGCACCGTTTAACTGCGTATGTTTGCCGACGGTAATATCAAAACCGCCGTGACCCGCGAAGATACCGCTCTGCTCTTTCACCGCATCCCAGGTGCTGTGCATTTTGTCCTGGCTGAGACTCACCGACGCGCTGCCACCGCCCAGCTGACGCTGCCGCCGGCGCTGGCATTCTGTTGCTTCGAATCGTAATTGTCGCTGTCCTGCTCGCTGGAAAGCGTCAGGTTGCGCCCCACATCCAGCGTCACTTTATCGCCGTTAGCCTGCGCCCCGATAAGGGTGGTGTCGCGCCCGCTGGTGATGTTCAGGCGGTTACCCGCATCAAGGGTGGTTTCGGTGTGTGTGGTGCCGTTGCCTTTTTCGCTGCCTTTGTCGACGAAATCGTTTTTATTGGTTTTAACGAATGGACGGACAAATTGTGGTGATGCCAGCTTTGGAAAATGACCCAGTTCGGTCAACTTCCGCGCCATAAAGTGAGAACCACCACAGGCTTCCATGGCGATGGTTGTTGCTGGGCAACTTAACGAGAGACCGAGAAAAACACTAAACTATGAGTCACCCGTCTAGCGCTTTAAGCAGTGTGTTGCATCCATCGGTTGAATGTCTCAGGGCGTGAAGAGGACGTTGAATGCAGTTAAAGCTGAGAAAAATCCTGCTATATTAGTCACGTAAGAATGCCGCTTATGTTTACATAAATTCAAAAATTAGGGTTTAACTTTATTTAAGGGGGCCTTGTGCGCACTCGTCCATCATCTCGATTGATCGTTCTTTCGCCTGAAAATCACGTCCTACTTTTTAGTTTCTGCCATACAGACGATGCTTTGAGTGGAAAGACATACTGGGCAACTCCAGGTGGAGGGCTCGAACATAATGAATCCTATGAGCAGGCTGCTTTACGCGAATTATTTGAAGAAACCGGTCTGACAAGAACAACAGCAGGACCGCAGATAGCATCCAGAACCTTTACAATGATGCTGCCAAGTGGGGAGACAGTTCTTGCTGAAGAGCGTTTTTTTATTATTTATACAGATAAATCAGATATCGATAGCTCAGGCTGGAGTTGCAACGAAAAGAAAGTCATTCGCGATCACTATTGGTGGGCAGTCGATGAGCTCAGACATACTAAAGAAACAATCTTCCCACACGATTTGATCATTAACATACTTGAAGGCAAGTTAACCTGCTCTCCAAAATACAGCGCATCATAATTATTTTAACGCCCTCTTTTGGCTGTGGGTTCAACCGGTCGATGCAACAGATTGGCTAAATCGATCAGCGGGCCATTCAGTGCTCGCGCCAAACTCAAACGGCCGGATTTAGCGCCTCCATTCGACGGCCATGCGCACGGCCAAGCTCGCGAGCACCGTCCCCATCATCCAGCGTTGGACGATCTGCCACCCGGGCCTGCTTGCAAGAAATACCGCGATAGAGCCAGCCATGACGGCAATCAGGCCGTTGACGCTCACGCTAATGACGATCTGCGTAAAGCCAAGCACGATGGATTGCGCCAGTACGCTGCCGTGGTCGACGGGGTTAATGAACTGGGGCAGCAACGACAAATACATGACCGCTATTTTTGGATTCAGCAGGTTGGTCAAAAAGCCCATGATGAACAGCTTGCGCGGGCTGTCCTTGGGAAGGTCGCGCACCTGAAACGGAGAGCGGCCACCGGGCTTGACGGCCTGCCAAACGAGGTAGAGCAGATAGAGCGCGCCGCCAAGTCGCAGGGTGTCATACGCATAAGGAACAGCCAATACCAAGGCCGTGATGCCAAATGCAGCGCAAAGCATATAGACGACGAAACCCAATGCCACACCGCATAAGGAAATCAGTCCAGCCATTCGTCCCTGGCAGATCGACCGCGAGATGAGATAAATCATGTTCGGGCCGGGAGTCAGCACCATGCCAAGTGAGATCAGACCGTAGGCAAACAAGTTGGACAGTTCGGGCATGGCGTAACTCCAAAGGAAGAAATAACGAATTGTGAGCTCCGATAAATCAGCATAAAACGGCTTTCGCCATCTCAGATGGTATGCACCTGGATGGATCAGGCAATAGTAGTGGCGTCAAAGGGCGCGCGTTAGATACAGATTACCCAACAAAACGTCATACAGCAGTCGCTGCACTTGGTTTCCGATTCCCGGAATCCGTTGCGACTTCAACCAATGGATAGCGTTGCATCGACCAGTTGAACTCACAGCGAAGAGCAGACGCTGGCTATCATTCATTTTCACAGACACAAAAAAGTGGCGACCTTATCTATTGTAATATATTCAGATTATTTCATTTACATATAAATAAATTCGTATTTCACGATGTAGGTTCCAATTTTATTAACACGAGCTGATACCCATACTCCTGTCATTCCTTGCTTACGGTGGCTGCGTAGAAATTCTTTATTTGTACAAAGCTGTATCCATCTGGTGGTATTCTGATCTTTTAACCAGATACCTGCTTCACAATGCCCATGCTTACCCCTGGATGGTCTAGGGAAGACAACCTCATATGCAGATTCATAGCCAATTATTTTGTCCGGGAAGATATAAACATAGACATCGTAACAGTTTAAACTCAATACAAATTCCAAGCAAAAACCGCCAAAGAATTCATTACAAAGATACTTTATTGTTTTGTTAAAAGTGCGAAGATAAAAAGCGTGAATAAATGAGAAGCATCCAATCAATACACCAAAAGAAATATACGTTGCCCACTCAGGCACCGATTTTTGTAAAATGGTATTATGGGAGATACTTGATGCCCACAACATATACCAGAACCATCCGCCCATAATGATGCATACCACGACTGTAATGGACCATTTTTATATTTACTTTCGAAATAATAACTTTTATTCATGATTATATTTTCGTGTCTATCAAAAGATGATAACAGCCTTACCGTGTACGGCTATTTTAACTTATAAATCTGAGCATGCTAACTGTATCTACATAATTTTTTAACGTCTGCTCCCAGCACAAAGCTGCCTGTTAAAAGGATCGGATCTGCTATGAACGAAGAGCGGAAGCCAATTCAACACAACGATTTAAGTTATCCTGCTGGCCGCTTAACGGTTTTGTCCACCTAAAGATAATTCACATTGCCGAATGAATCTGCGTACCCAAAAATTCTATAACCGGTTTCAGTCTCCATTCCAGGTAGATGAATAATCCGAAGAATAGCGCCAACCAAAGCATGCTGCTCAACTGAATTTGTTATCACATCAAGATAGTGGATATCTAAATAACCACCCTCACTGAAATGATAAAACCACTCACCATCAACTGCAGTTTCATAGCCATTGATATAAGTGATTTTCCATAAAGGAGGTGATTTCATACTAATCATTGCAAGCCTGATCTCATTCCATTTTGTATTATTCATGCAGCTATAGCGCATTCAAACAAACCTCCTAAAAGCAACTTCGTACAAATTAGCACACTATGCTTTTAACAACGTCCATTTTGGCACTTTGCAACCAGTTACCACGAGAATTTCTTCATAAACTGCCGGGATACACACTGCTTAAAGCAATCTATCCCGGCACGGTGTGCTAGCCGTTAATCAGACGGGCTATTAACTATGAGCCTTCAGTGATATCAGACAGGCGGATATTGTAATGTACCGAAAGGATCAGAAGACAGCGGATGAATGCCATCGCATTAGGCAGCTTGTCATCATCGGATGATACTCTGCGAAAACCGGATATCATGCGATGGGTTTTAGCTCATAGCGGTAAGGATCGGTAACCGTGACCGGTTTAACAGCGCTGAAGAAATTCAAAACTACGCAGGTATTGCACCGGTGACAGAACGAAGTGGCCAGAAATCCTGGGTTCACTGGCGATGGCAATGCGCGAAGTTCATCAGGCAGACCTTTGCGAATGGGCTGCCAGGACGGTTAACTCATCATACTGGGCCAGACTTTATTATCAGGGACTGCGAGAAAAAGGAAAATCTCACCAATCTGCAATCCGGGCTCTGGCATTCAAATGGATAAGGATCATTTACCGCTGCTGGAAGACCAGAACCCGCTACGACGAAGCGAAATATTTGCTGGCTCTTGAAGCGCGACACTCGCCCTTACTGAAGCCATAAAAAGCTTATCGAATGTCTCAGGGCGTGAAGCGGACGCCCTATGCAGAAAATGCATCGCCGCTTTTACCATCAAAATTTTTTTGTCTATAGTTGCTGAGTGACTGAACCACCATTATTAGCAACTGGCGTCATTCCGCTGTTATAACCGCATTTGTCTCATTACACGCCCCCCACTCAGCCCATGAGCCATCGTAGATCCGTAAATCGGTAAAACCTGCGTGATAAGCAGCCAGCAGAACAATGCACGCCGTTACTCCTGATCCACAGCTGAACACCAGTTTTCTCGGGTTAACTATCCCTTTTTGTGCGAAAAGATATTCCAGTAATTCGGGCGAATTGTATTTTCCTCCGGTTAACACTTCAGTAAATGGGATATTAACTGAACCCGGAATGTGTCCGCATCGTAAGCCCGACCGAGGCTCAGCCTGGAGTCCATTGAAACGTGCAGCTGGTCGTGCATCAACCAAAACGAAATGAGATGTTTCGATATTTTGAGAAACGGAGGTTTTATCAACTATTTGTTTTGGCTGACCGCAAAAGTGCCCGGCAATCTTTGCGCCAAGAAAGGTATAGTTTCCGGACACCTCAAAGCCAGCTTCCTTCCACGCGGGCAAGCCACCGTCAAGCAGATACACATTCTGTATCCCCATAACTTTAAGCATCCACCAGACCCGAGGAGCGGAATAGACTCCCTGCTGATCATAAACAACAACAACTGACTCCGGTGTCAGGCCAATACTGGCCAAGAGAGATGACATGCTGGAGAGCACAGGGAAAGTATGAGGAAGTGGAGAGTCAGGATTGGAAAAGGTGTTTTCCAGATCGAAAAAGACCGAACCGGGGATCACCTCACCTGTTGTTACATTAGCGGTATTCATAGTTTTTTTTAGCGTGGCATCCAGTATTACGATGTCACGTATGGCTTGATTATCAGCAAGCCACTGCGGAGAAACAAGAGCTTCCATGATTATTCCTTTCAGAAAAGACCTGGCGGTCCGCCACGACTAGTATATCAGGATGCGAATGACTATATCTGACACTAAACTGCCCACATGGGTTACTTTGGGCAGTTGTGAGCGAGAAGCCGTAAAGTTGAAGATATTTAATAACCACTAACAGCGAGAGTAAAGAACAATACATAAATCATCAGCTTTAGCCAGGTCAGATATGGCTTGTCCAAAAAGACGGTGATAGTTAACACCTTCAATGACCTTAGCCCCCACAGACTGATAAAAATCCTGGGCTCGATTATCAGCCTTGACTGATAACCAATCGAGTCTTAAGCACTCTTTTTCTTGGGCAACTTTTGCTATATGTCTCATCAAACCGCGTCCGATTCCCATCCCCCTAAACGTCTCGGATACAAACAATTCTTTAATGAGCATTTGTCCACTAAAGCGAGGGGATGGGTGCAAGATAGAGGGACACGCGAAAGCGATAATGCGGTTCTTACAAACAACCTTGTGTGATCCTACCCGCGAATAGTGGACACACGACTAAGTGAGTAAACTCTCAACCAGAGGTGATGTGATGGACGCCCCTTCCCAGCCTAAGTTCTGCCACACTTATGCTGAATGTCTATTCGCAGAGGAACAACATCATGAACTCGATAAAAGTTGTCGGGATCGATTTAGCTAAGTCTGTTTTTCAGGTATGTGTCTGGATGAGTGATGGAACTGTTGCATCCAATCGAAAAATTCCCAGAAATAAACTTTTGGATACCCTTCGCCAGTTTCCAGCTAATACGTTGATTGCAATGGAAGCTTGCGCTACTTCGCATTACTGGGGACGAACCTTCAAGTCAATCGGGCTTCTCGTTCGCCTTATCCCAACCCAACATGTTAAGGCTTTTACCCGTCATCAGAAAAATGATGCTAATGACGCACTGGCGATCTGTGAGGCTGCGCTACGCCCTGGTATCCATTTTGTGACGATAAAAACCGTCGGGCAACAGGATATTAAAGCACTTCGCAGCGCCCGCCAGCTAATGGTCGAACAACGCACGGCGGTGGCAAATCAAGCTCGGGCACTGGCTGCTGAACAGGGGATTGAACTCCCTGTGGGCATTCATATCCTGTCACAACGATTGCCTGAACTTATTGAAGATCCGGCGCTGGATATTTCCCCGGTATTACGCGGTTTACTTTTTTCGTTACTGGAAAACCTTCATTTGCTTGATGAGCGCATCCGTTCGACGGAACACAACATTTTGGCTTTATGTCAACAGCTCCCAAAATACAAAGTACTGATGACGATACCGGGAGTAGGACCTCTCATTGCCGCTGCATTTCTAAGTGAGGTCAATGCAGAACAGTTTACGAATGGCAGGCAACTCTCTTCCTGGTGTGGTCTTGTACCCAGGCAGCGTAGTTCGGGAGGAAAAAACAACCTGTCCTCAATGACTAAAAATGGAAACCGTGATCTCCGAACGCTGATTATCCATGGAGCACGGTCAGTCATGTTCTGGTCACAGAAGCGCGATGATGCACTGGGAAGCTGGATGAAACATCTTATTGAGCGAAGAGGCAAAATGAAAGCGACGGTGGCATTGGCTAATAAGCTCACACGCATTATCTGGCGATTATTAACAGGGTCAGAAAATTTCAATATTAACAAAGCTTTTGCAACAAACTAATTGCCCGTTTTTCTGGAATCACCATAGTTTAACTGAGTTTGCAGACACTGATGAGAAAACGGCAGACCGACCCTGTAAAATCCTGGCGTGAGTTCTGGTAGCAACATACCGGTGAGGTGATAAGGAAACAGGGTGCGGATGACATCATGGCGCAGGAAACCTCTTTCCATAAATGACGCCGGATATATGACAGCGAACCGTATCAAATCAGTATTTGCATAACACTGGGCGTCCATATATGACTCACATGACAAAAACAGTATCAACCAGCAAAAAACCCCGTAAACAGCATTCCCCTGAATTTCGCAGTGAAGCCCTGAAACTCGCTGAATGCATCGGTGTTGCTGCCGCTGCCCGGGAACTCAGCCTGTACGAATCCCAGCTCTACGCATGGCGCAGTAAGATTAACAATGCCCACAGCTCTTCCGAACGTGAGCAGGAAATGTCCGTTGAAATTGCCCGTCTTAAGCGCCAACTGGCGGAACAGGCAGAGGAGGGGGGTGCGGATGTTTTCCTGGACTGTTTTATTGTGTGATCTCAAGTTGCTGCCGATATCTTGCCGGACTGATTGCACCCAGCGACAGCTTTATACGGCGTTCGTTATACCACCTGATGTAAATATCTACATGTTGCATGAAATTATTCAGCGTCACACCTGACCAGTCCCGACCATAGTACATTTCATTTTTCAGACGGCCGAAGAACCCTTCGCAGGCCGCATTATCCGGTGAACAGCCTTTGCGAGACATTGAGCGGATAAGACCCGCTGCATTCACTCTCGCCAGCCATCCTGGCCAGCGATAATGCCCACCCCGATCGCTGTGGATAATCGGACTCTCGCTTGTTTTTAGCGTATCGATCGCGTCTTCCAGCATCGTATTAGCCAGCTCTGCATTTGGGTGCGTGCTCAGTGACCAGCTCACAACTTTACCATCGAAGCAGTCTAACACGGGTGACAACCACACTTTTCCTGCTGGGAGTTGGAACTCCGTAATATCCGTCAACCATTTTTGGTTCGGCAAAGCCGCTTTAAAATCTCTGGCGATTAGATTGTCGGGTGCAGAGCCGATTTCTCCGCAGTACGAGCTGTAGCGCCGGCGGCGGGAACGACTCACTACAAGCTGTTCCTCTGCCATCAGCCGGCGTACAACTTTTTCTGAGAGCACCAGACCTTCGTGCCGTAGCATTGCATGTAATCGCCGATAGCCATAACAACGGTAGTTACCATTGAAAATCTCTGCCATTGTGGTGCGAATGGCCGCATATTTATCACCCAGGCACAGTGATGCACGATGGTAAAAATAGCTACTGCGGGCAAGCTGTAGAGCACCGAGCAACCTGGCTGTGGGATGTGCGTGTCTCAGGGCATCAACAACCAGTGTCTTTTCCCTGTTTGTCAGGGATTGAGCGCTGATGCCCCGGTCTTTTTTTATCAGTTCTTCCGCTTTATTCAGGATATCCAGTTCCATCTGCTGGCGTAGGATCTGTTGTTTAAGACGAGTGACTTCATCAAGCAGTGAGTCACGATCCTTCTCAGTGGAAAGATCCTTGTTTTTACGCATGGCGAGATAATCCTCGTTACCGATCAGTTCATCCTTCCATTTATATAGCTGCTGGCGGCTGACACCAACCTTTTGCGCGATTTCGCGGGCGGATGCGGACCGGATGCAGAGATTGCTGACAGCCTGGCGCTTCACCTCAGTGTCAAAGGGAGCATGCAGATTTTTTAAATTGGAGAGGATCTGACGTCTACCGGGATGAAGTTCATCCACCCAGCGACTCAGCAATACGTCACTGGGATAACCCAGCGTTCTACAAGTAAATGCCAGGCAGCAACCTTGCTTAAGGTAGTGCTCCACAGCGGCATGCTTTTTCATATCGGTATAACGTGGTTTTCGACGCACACGCTCAACCAGTACATCTCTGGTTTGCCATGCCTGAACCCAGCGTCTGAGTTGTTTTGTCGACGGATAACCCAATTCGCGAACTATCTGTACGACCTTTTTGCCATATTTAAAATAAAGCTCAACAGCGCGAAGCCGATCCTCGTGTGAATACATAGATTATCTCCTGAGAGTCCAGGAAAACATCCGCACCCCCGAGCTGGCCATTCTCCAAAAGGCCGCGACATACTTCGCGAAGCGCCTGAAATGAAGTATGTCTTCATCGAAAATCATCGGGCTGAGTTCAGCGTCAAAGCCATGTGCCGGGTACTGCGGGTCGCCCGCAGCGGCTGGTATGCGTGGTGTCTGCGTCGTCAGCAGATAACACCACGTCAGCAGTTCCGACTCGTCTGTGATACTGCTGTCCGTAAGGCATTCACTGAGGCAAAACAGCGTTATGGTGCGCCTCGTCTCGCTGACGAGCTGCCTGAGTACAACGTCAAAACCATTGCCGCCAGCCTGCGACGTCAGGGACTTCGTGCAAAGGCTGCCCGGAAGTTCAGCCCGGTCAGCTACAGAGAACATGGCCTTCCGGTGTCTGAAAATCTGCTGAAACAGGATTTTTACGCGAGTGTCCCGAATCAGAAGTGGGCAGGAGACATCACGTATCTTCGCACCGACGAGGGCTGGCTGTACCTCGCGGTGGTGATTGACCTGTGGTCGCGGGCTGTCATCGGCTGGTCGATGTCGTCGCGGATGACAGCGCAGCTGTCCTGCGATGCGCTGCAGATGGCACTCTGGCGACGTAAGCGACCGGGAAATGTCATTGTCCATACAGATCGCGGTGGGCAATACTGTTCGGCGAACTATCAGGCGCTGGTGAAGCGGCATAATCTGCGCGGTAGCATGAGTGCCAAAGGATGTTGTTACGACAATGCCTGCGCGGAAAGCTTCTTCCACTCGCTGAAGGTGGAATGTATCCACGGGGAACGCTTTATCAGCCGGGAAATTATGCGGATGACGGTATTTAATTATATCGAGAGTGATTACAATCGGTGGCGTCGACACAGTGCCTGTGGCGGTCTCAGTCCCGAACAATTTGAAAACCAGAACCTCGCTTAGGGCCGTGGCCACATTACGTGGGTAGGATCACTTGGATTGCGGTTCGGCACCAGAACTCGGCGCTTTACGTCGATATCGTCAACGACCCGCAGCTCTGGGAAGCGGTGTGCGAAGAGAGCCAGAACCGCCCGGATCTCAGTGCCGACTGGGTTCTCGATAATGGTGAACTGATCATCGGCGGGGATTGGCTCACCGAGATTGACATCACCCAACCGGAATACATCGACATCACCCTCGCATCGGGCAGGATCGAAGTCAGGCGGCGAACACTGACTATTTTCAATGCCTAGAAGTAAGAACCCCGACTTGAAGGTCGGGGTTCTTGACGCTTATATAGTAAGAGTCTGGTTAATTAGCTTTTAGGGAATGACATAGCAACTTTGTACTCATCACAGGTAAAGCCCTCTTCAGCTGGATTATGTGGTGTTCTGTCAGTTGACCAATACCTTAACGAAGGTTCTTCTTTTTCGATGGACTGACGAACATCAGCAGTCAAGTTGCCAGACATATGAACAACCTGATCTACTTTAGACCAACCGTTAGAGACTTCCTTAACCATGTAACCTGCTGCTATCGCGATGGCTACTGCTTGGCTTATATGTGGGGATTTGAACATTTCATTTTCCTAAATCAATCTTATCTATTAATTTCAGATTGTTATTGTAATCTTTGATAAAGAACTGTGTTCCTCCGCCAGGTCCTAATAAGGGGTTTTCCCACACAATACCCGACGGAATAACTATAGGATTAATTACTTCATACACGCCCATTGTTGGCCGATAACCGAACTCAGGATGAGGTGAAACCTGCAAACTTTGGAACAGTGACTCCCGGCCAAAATTAGCATTTAGCAGCGTTTGCTCAGTAGTATAATACGCAGACTGCCCAGGTATGCCCCCGTAGACTTTACTTCCTGCCGGTAGGGTTGTCATACTCCATTCATCTGCGGCGTACCCCCATTGCAATTGATCAGATTTTGCAGAATGAATCGCAAAATTAGATGATTCACGAGCTTTTTCGCTGAGAGCGATATTAGATTTTACATGATCAGATATTGAGTTAGTCGTCTTCACCGTCTGCTCTGTTACAGAGCTACCTTTCCCAGTAAACGGCACTTTACTTGACGGTGCCACTATCCCCGTTAATACCCCTGCCAGATTCTCCAGAGCAACTTGATCTCCCTGATAGGCTTTCACCGCTGTCGTTTTGATTGCATTCCACGCATCACCATTAACTAGCGAGTTCAGGGCGTTTCCAGCCGCCTGATCTTTCTTATTCAGGTCATTGATCGCTGTGCTGCAATAATTATCTCCGGTTGCGCAACTTGCCAGCGCCATAGCAGCATCCAGTACCGTATCACCACCGGCCATCGCTAGATCACCGGCTTCACTAACCGCGTTCAGTACACCATTGGTAAGCTGGGAAGCGATGTTATCCCCCATTTTTTCTCGCACCTGAGCTTTCATTACCTCAGTGTTCTCTTTAACCGCTGCTCGTGCCTTATCTCCGCTTAACGAGTTATTTTCCGCAGTCGTTTTCGCCGCCTGTCCTCCGGCCACTGCATCCGCCGAGCTATCCCCTGCCAATCCACCTGCCAGACCACCGGCCAAGGTTGCCAACGCGCTGATGGTTTGCTTCTGCTCTTCGCTCAGCTCACTGATTGGCGTGTCTTTGCCATACAACTGGTCTTTGATGATACCCGCGGCAAGTTCACCCGTTGCGGCTCCGGCTGCACCCGCCAACGCATTATTACCTTGCGCTGCTGCAATCGCCGCATTCACCGCCGCATGAGCCAACGTTCGTGCCGCCAGATCATCGGTACTTTTGGCTATCACTTCTGCAATAAATGGCGCTGCGCCACCGGCGAGTGCTGCGGCCATGTTCCCACCGGCCAAGCCCTGTATGGCGGCGGTAGCGGCCTGCATCCCTTGCTGAACCTTGCCGCCCGTACCGAACCCGGAGTCATTAAACGCCTGATTGTAGAAGTTCTGGTAAACCTGCTGGCTGATGTCCTCCGTTTTCGGTTCCTTGCCCGGATTGGCCTTGCGCCACTGTGCTTCAGCTTTTGACTGGTCCTCCGGGCGCACGGTCTTCATCTTCTCGTTTGCCGCTTTGGTCGCCGCGATAGCCCCTTCGGTTCTGGCAATATCCATTGCCTGATTACCTATTTCACCTGTCAACTGCGCTTCTTTCAGGCGGTTCTGTTCCTTCTCTTTATCGAAGATAACGTCCAACCCCGGATTGGCGTTTTCCACATCACGGCTTAACGTGCTGACGTCCTGTTTCTGACTGGCGGTATCACGAACAACGATAGTCCCTTCCGATACCGCCGCTTTCGTTGTCGAGCTGGCATGCCCTTCTGAGTTCGCACCGACCAACAGGTTGTTTGCCATGTTACCTGCAAAGTCTTTGCCGATAGCGCCGCCAGTGCTGATGCCGACGCTCTGGTGCTCGACCTTGTAATCCGCTTTGTTCTCGATATCGCTGAAGCCCAGCGTACCGGTATCGAGCTTGTTCTTGCTGGCATCCGCCGTTGACCCTATCACCGCACCGTTTAACTGCGTATGTTTGCCGACGGTAATATCAAAACCGCCGTGACCCGCGAAGATACCGCTCTGCTCTTTCACCGCATCCCAGGTGCTGTGCATTTTGTCCTGGCTGAGGCTCACCGACGCGCTGCCACCGCCCATGCTGACGCTGCCGCCGGCGCTGGCATTCTGTTGCTTCGAATCGTAATTGTCGCTGTCCTGCTCGCTGGAAAGCGTCAGGTTGCGCCCCACATCCAGCGTCACTTTATCGCCGTTAGCCTGCGCCCCGGTAAGGGTGGTGTCGCGCCCGCTGGTGATGTTCAGGCGGTTACCCGCATCAAGGGTGGTTTCGGTGTGTGTGGTGCCGTTGCCTTTTTCGCTGCCTTTGCCTTTGTTGACGCTGGCATTGACTGAAATCCCGTTACTGCCGCTGCCGAAGTTAATGCCCACGCCCACCGAGCCCCCCTGGCTCTCGTTTTTGCCGTCAAGCTGGCGGGTGTTTTCAGCCGAAAGCAGGTTCACATCGCGCGCAGCCTCAAGCGTGATGTCATTGCCGGCTTTAATCTGCGCCCCCTGCACGGTGATGTCGCTGCCGGTGGCGTGAATGCTGAGGTTTTTTCCCGCCTGAACGGTGCTGCCCTGGCTGTCGTGGTTGGTCTGTGTCCGGGTCGACGTGGACTTCTGACTGCCGTAAGACAGATTGACGCCAATCATGCTGCCCGGGTCACCCTGTGCCTGCGCCAGCTGGTTTCCCTGATACGCCTGCACACCGCTCAGTGCCGCTTTCACACCATCCAGAGCCGCGAGCCGGCCACTGTCTTCTTTACGCGCATCGCTGACGGTGGTGACAGCCTGGTTTATCGCACTGCCGACCGTACCGCTCAGCGCCAGCGTCAGGCCACTGGTTTTCTGCTCCACTTTATGAGTCTGGCTGCTGTCGTTGTCGGCGGCAAGAATGTCGACATGTTTGCCCTGCAGGGCCATATTCCCCCCGGCAATCACGTCCGACCCTTTCACCGTCAGGCCATTGCCCGCCACGATTTTCACATTGCCGCCGACGCTGCCGACCGTGCTGCCCGCGCTGTTATGCGTGGTGGTGGTATCGGTGGTTTTCAGGTCACGGGTGCCGTAGCTGATACCGATGCCACCGGTACCGGACAGACCGGATTTTTTCTGCTGCATCAGGTGCAGTTCCTGATGGCTTTCCTCTGCCGCCGTGAGGGTCACATCATGCCCGCCACGCAGCGAAACATCCTGCGTCCCCGCCACACCGCTGCCTTTAATCAGCAGGTCATGCCCCGCCCCCAGGGAGATGGTGTTACCGCCAAGCTGGCTTGCCTGCGCGCTGTTGTTGTTCCAGGTGTCGCGGGTAGTAGTGGTGGTTTTTGAGAACATCCCGCTGCTGCCCGTTTCCTTGTGGCGCTCATCCAGCTCGCTGTGGTTCTCTCCGCTGACAACGCTGATGTCGCGACCTGCCGCCAGATTCAGAGCGTCATTCGCGTTGATGTTGCCCGCCCGGACATGAATGTCCTGCCCGGCGGCGACCGACACGCCACCGCCTGCGGCGATGTCTGAACCGACCTCGTTACGCTGTGCCTGATGCAGGGTGTTGTCCTTGTTCCATGCCACATCATCCTGGCTTGCCGTGGTCACGGTGTTCAGGTTCACATCGCGCCCGGCGGCCAGCAGCGTCTTGCTGTCGTGGCCCGAATTCACTACCTGCGCCGCTGTAAGGTTCGCGTCACGCCCGGCGTTGAGCACCAGGGTGCCACCGTCATTGACCACCGACATGCTGGCGACTTTATCGAGTGTGGTCCGGCTGAACTGACTGGTAACGTTCTGGCTGCCCGCACTACGGGTAGTTGTGGTGATATTTATATCGCGTCCGGCGTTCGCCACCAGGGAATCCAGCCCCTGCAGGCTACCGCCGATGCTGGTGATGTCGTTGCGGGCCGTCAGGCTGACATCCGCGCCCTGAATACTGCCGGCATTATTCAGGATATTTTCTGCGGTGATGCTTGTGGCTTTGTGTCCGCCAATCACCCCGCTGTTGGCAAGGTTGCCAGTCAGGTTCATTGCAACATTACCGCCGGACATCAGCGCACCGCGGCTATTCAGATCCCCGGCTTTCACCTGAGCGTATACCTGAGGAACCCGTACCGTCTGTTGCGACCCGTCCGCCAGGGTAATCGTGCTATTGACCAGCCAGACCAGCGGTCTGGTGAGCTTCGCCATCTGCTCTGCACTCAGCGCCACACCCGGGCGCAGGTGGTACTGTTTTGCAAACGCCACGCCGTTGTCCATCAGCGCCTTATACTCTTCTTCGTCGCTGCTGTACCCGTCAAGATAACGCCTGCCAGACATCGCAATAATCTGCTCTCGTACCAGTCTCTGCTCGTAGTAACCGTCACCCAGGCGCTTCATGGTCTGGTCAAGGCCGAGCTGCTCCTGCATATAGTCGCTGGCAAGCCACTTCTTATTATTGGTAAAGCGCGGGTCCGTCTGGACAAGATAGCGGCTGTTATTGTCCGTCATGACAGTAAACAGGCTGTTGTCCGGCAACCGGGTATCCGGTGTCACGGTGCGGATCACGGTATCCTTCTCACCGCTTTCCGGTGCCACATCAAACTGCGTGCCGGGCGGTATCTGCACCGGTGTTTTATTGCTGCCGTTCACATGGGTACTGGTATTTCCAGCGCCCCCCGTGCTGACATCTGTCGTGCGGTTGCCCTGAGCGTCAATCGTTTCACCACTGCCACTAAAGCGACTGTTACCGTCCATCCGCCCCGGGTTGAGCGCTATGGTCTGAATGGTGTCCGGTGGCCTGTAGTCAGAGGTATCGATCCCCGGCGAGTCTCCCCCTTTATGATGCTTGCGATAATAATGCTTCAGCGTTCCGTCGTCGGTGATAATACGCTGACCTTCCGTCTGGTGGTTGTCCACATTGTCCGCATTAACCGTCAGGGTCTTACCGGCCACAATCTCACTGTTTTCGTTATAGACCGTGTTACCGTTAATCGTCAGGTTGCCCCCCGCCAGCAGTTTCGCCGGGTCACTCTCTTTGACCTGTGTCTCTTTCGTCGTTTCGGTATAGCGGTACTCATTGAAGTTATCCCCGCTTCCGGAGTCATGGCAGGTCACACCTTCAATGCAGATAATCCAGGTCTCATCTTTGTTAAGCGACACCTTGTAATCTGCGGTGTCATAGGTCACGCCTTTCCACTGGTACAGGAGTTTATCAATCACCGATACCGTCACCCTCTCCGTGGAAAAATGGTCGTTGATATTATTCAGACGCTTAACGTTTAACTGCGTGTCACCGGCAGATTCCATCGTGGCGCTGTGGTTGTTAATTTCCCCGGCCTGCCCGGTGACGGCACCATCACTGGCCAGTTGGCCGCCCACAGACAGAGTGCCATCACTGTAGATAAGCGCATGCGCGTAGTTATTGAGCGTTTGCGCCCCGATATTGACCTGCATACGCCCGGCCAGCACCGGGGCGACACCGTCGGCGGCCTTATTGTTGAACGTGATCACGTTCACGCCGATGCTGTCGCCGTAGATGCGCCCACTCCCGGTGTTGTTGAGTGTGTTCGCCTCAAGCCAGGTCAACCCGCCATCGATCAGGCCGGTATTCGTCAGGGTTTTAGCTAGCGTGAGCCTGTCGGTTCCGGCATTAATTTCGCCACTTTTCAGGTTGGAGAGGTTATCTGCGTTCAGGGTAAGTGTGTCTCCCGCCAGAATCTTCCCGCTGTTAACCCCATCCCCGTTGATGGTCAGGGTCAGATTCTGGTTAGCAATCAGCGTTCCCTGGTTGCTGAAATCCTGCTGGCTGGTGACGGTCATATTCCCGACAGACAGCAGCTTTCCATCACCGCTCAGGCTATCTGCATTCAGCGTCAGCTGTGAACCGGCACTGAGTGTGCCTCCGGTGTTGGTCAGTTGCAGCGCACTCCCCTTTGCCAGCAGCGTACGGCTGGCGGATATCAGCCCCCGGGTGTTATTGAGCGCCCCGGCAACCGTCAGAGTCAGGTCGCTATTCGCCAGCAGGCTGCCTTCCTGGTTATTCAGCGAATCACTGGTGAGCGCAATTGTCTGCCCTTCAATCCCCTGATCCGTTCCCTGCGTGTTGCTGTTATCTGCCTGCTGAGCCTGCACGGTGGTGGTGACCCCGCTTCGTATCAGCCCGTGCTGATTATTCAACAGCCCGGTCAGATTCAGCCTTAAATCGCCGGCACTCTGGATCTGACCCTGTTGGTTTTGCAGGCTCTGCGCGGTCACCAGGGCAGACTGCGCTGACACCACCCGTCCACTATTGCGGTTATCAAGGGTACTGACGGTCAGCGTGGTATCGCCCTTTGCGCCCAGCGTACCGCCCTGATTGTTCAGGTCGCGGCTGTTTACTGCCAGCGCCGCCAGGCTGTATAGCGTGCCGCTCTGGTTATTCAGCGCGTGCCCCTGCGTATCAAGCGTGATACCGCTCCCCTGAATCACACCGTTCTGGTTATTCAGATCGCCAGTGGTAGAAACCGCCAGCGCCCCCTGGCTGACTATCTGCCCTCCCTGATTCGCCAACAGCGTATTGAGCAGTGTCAGGCTTTTTCCTGCCAGCAGCAGGCCGGTGTTGTTATCCAGCGAAGAGGTGGTAAGCGTAAGGTGACCATTGCTGCTGATGCCGCCAGCATCGACGGTGCCGGTATTACTGAGGTGGCTCACCTTGAGCGTCATATCGCCACCGCTTTGCAGCTGCCCGGCGTCATCGTTATTCAGGGTGTCAGCGTGTAAATCCAGCACCGACTGCACCGCCAGTTGACCACCACGGTTATTGATAAGCGCGCTGTCAATCTTCCCGTTGCCCCTGGCAATCAGTTTCCCCTGGTTGTTCAGTACGCTTGCGGCCTGCACATCCAGGTTACCGTCCGTTCCGATAACCCCGTTGTGACTGTTATCAAGCTGCTGACTGATGGCGAACTGTGCGTTACCACCGGCTTTTATGTTTCCCCCCTGGTTGTCGAGAGAGCTGGCGTGCAGTGAGAATGCACCGCCGCCCGCCAGGAGCCCCTGCTGGTTAAGCAGATCCGTGGTGGTGAGCGTCAGCTTCCCGCCGCTAATCAGTTTGCCCTGGCGGTTATCCATCCCCCCTGACAGCGCAATGGCAGCATCACCGCCGCTGTCGATGCTGCCGCTCTGGTTACTCAGCGTTGTGGCTTTCAGATCCAGCTTCCGCGTGGCCGCAAACTGACCGCTGGCGTTATTAAAATCGACAGACGCTGAGATGAGATCTCCGGCACTCTTAACAGAACCGGCTTCATTATTGATACCCTGCTCGGCGGCAAGGTGTAACTCACCGGCCCCGGCGTGAGTCACTTCCCCTTCACTGTTATCGAGAGCTGTCGCACTCAGCGTCAGATTCTTGCTGTTGCTGCGAATATGGCCACCGTGGTTATCCAGCTTTCCTGCCGGATTCAGGCTGAAATCATCTTCACCGACCTGAACAAGCATGCCTGAGCGGTTACTCAGGTCGTGGGACGAGAGCGTGAGCTTATTCGCCGTCAGCGATCCCCCATCGTTGTTCAGCGCGGCGGTCGTGTGCGCAATCAGCGTTTGTTCCGCCTCAACGGTCGCATTGCGGGTCGACAAGTCTGCGTTCTGCGCATCCAGTGAGATTGATTTTGCTGCCGTCTGGCTGCCACTGATATCCATTCCCTTGCCTTTTGCCTGAATACCGCCACCGGCCAGGTTCCGCCCGTTGGCGCTGAGCTGCCCGTCGGCGCTCAGGGTGATATCTCCCGGTTGCGTCAGCTTTCCGGCGCTGTCCACACCGGCAGCAAGCAGGCTGCCCGTCGTGCTGTTGACGGTTTTCGCGCTGGCCGTCAGCGAGCCACCGCTGGCCAGCGAACCGCTATTGGTGAGCGTGCCATCGCTGCTTATCGTGATTTGCTGCTGGCTGTGAATCCCCCCGCTATTACTGATGTCGCCATGGCTGGCAATCTGAGTGTCGCCAGAGCTGCTGATTTGTCCGCTGTTTTCAATACGTCCGTCAGCGGTCAGCACCACATTTCCCGCCGTGGCACCCATCTCACCCGCGTTGTTGACTCCCACGCCTTTTTCGGTACCCGTCAGACGAATTTTTCCGGCATACATGCCGCCAAGCGCCGAAACGTCCAGCGCCATACCCGGCTTTGCGCTGCCGTCATCATCCAGTGCGGTGATGGTCTGATGTGCCGCATCCACCTGATTACGTCCAGTGGTCACTTTCAGGTCACGGGCACGAACCCCTGCATTGACCTTCACGCTACGCGCAATAATATCGGTATAGTCCTGAGCAGAACTGTCCAGGCCACTCCCCGTAATGGTGATTTCCCCGCCATTCACCCGGTAGCCGGTCAGGTTATCGTGGCTGAACTGTGGGGTTCCGGTGGTGAGCGTCGCGCGGTTGGCATTAATAAAACCACAGCCATCACAACTGATGCCTGAAGGGTTAGCAATGACGACCTGCGCTTTTTGCCCGGCGACTTCGATGTAGCCTTTAAGCTGGCTGGGGTCACGGGAATTAACCTCATTGAGGATAACTGTTGCTTCCCCTTTCGCCAGATTCGGGTTTGCTGCCACCATCCCGCCAAGACGGGTCTGTGTATTACTGTGGCTGTTGTTGAGAATGGCGCCGTGGTTATCCACATCAAACTGGCTGTAAGTGTTGCGCGATACCCCACCCGTACTCGGAGTCTGGATATTCACCTGCATGGTGCCACTGGCGCTGTGGGTGATTTGCGGCTGCTGGTTACCTGGCGCGCTGCGGTCAGCGACAACCCCTGCCGTGACCGGCGTAATCCAGCCAAACGTCAGGAGTAAACCCAACGCCAGCGGTGATAGCCGTGCGGTCAATTCAGCCGGTGTTTTATTGTCTGGATCAGATGAAGGCGACACCCCGGCACGGTGGGAGCGTGTGATATCTGCCACCACCATCAGCAGGCCACGGGCCTGGTTAAAAATAATACGGTAAAAAAGTTTATTCATTGCCGTTGACTCCCGCTGGTCAGTGCCCCACAACAGCCTCGGGGCAATATCCGGAAAGGAACACGCGCCCAGAGACGCGTGAAAAGAGCTCACTCAGAAACGCCAGCCAACGCCCACATTAAATCCGTTGATGGCATAGTTTTTATTCCAGTAGTCAGCATTAGTGCCCTCGTAACCCACGTTCACTGACAGATTTTCAACAGGATTAAATATGACCCCAGCCCCCCAGGCCAGCGAGGTGGAATTACCGGAGCGCGCTTCACTCGAACTGTCGAAATAGTCAATGTCTTCACTCGTATTGACATGAGCAAAGCCCAGAGCGCCGTACAGGCTGATCCAGTCGTTAATACGGTAAGTCGGGCCTGCCGTTAATGAGTAATACTTCGCTTTAGCATCAGAGGTGTAGAAGTCACCGTGGTAGGTTTTATCCCCTTTCATCCAGCTAAATGACCCCATTACTCCCCACGAAGCGTCCCACTCATAGCGATACTGCAGATTGATCCCGTTGAGGTCGAAAGCATTGTCAATTTTGCTGTGGGCATATCCCACGCTGACTGTCTGGTTTGCAGCCAGCGCCACCGGAGACGCCATCACGCATCCCGCCAGGGCCAGCCCCGTTATCACCTTCTTCATTGATTTTTCCTCTTCTCTTCGTTATGGGCCGCTATTCCCTGCCCCCGGGTAAACCGCATTCCTGAACATCTGCACATAACGGGTGCGCTGTCTGCCAGTCCTGCAATGCCAGACGTGAAACCCGGTATCCCCGGAAATGTTTCACGCGCTTCCCTCGTTCACGCCCACGGTGCCAGAGCGCCCGGAAACAGTGTTCGGGGAACAGTTCACTCAGCACCAGATTGATCATCTGCCGTGTGTGTCCGAAGGGGGCGACCAGGTCGATTGCCCACATCCGGTTACCGCAGCGCCAGTCATTCTCCTGTGGCAGAGGCAGCCGGGTGAGATAGCGCTGCTCGGCATCTTCATCAAACCAGGCCCAGCTCATAAAGAACACCGGCTTACCCTCCTGATGAGCCAGCACGTACTGTCGTTCTTTAATCGCCGGCAACAACATCGTCGCAAGCGCTTCCAGCGGGGCGTTTTTATGTCGTGCAGAATGCATCCACAGCCAGACACTGGCCCCCAGCACTTCAGCTTCACTCACGCTACCGCCCAGCACCAGCGGGCACTGTACGGTGAAACCTTTCCATTCCATCAGTAGCTCCAGCTAAGACTGAATCCGGTTGTTACAGGGTCGGTTTTAAAGCCGTCAGGCTTTGAGAGTGGGATACCGGCAAACAGGTCGTAGCTGGCTCGCAGATATTGCCCCCGCAAACCCATAACACCGCCCGCAAGATGTTTACCCACCAGCGTTTCACTTCCGGTACCACTCACTTCGCCATAGTCGGCCCCCAGGTAAAGTTCCTGTGCCGGAAGCGGGGTTAGCCAGGCAATATCATTGCGGACATACCAGCCATGGCTGGCGGTAAGCGTTCTTTCACCGTCAAAACCCCGCACTGTCCAGCGATTGCCGATGGAAATCATGTCCGGTGTCGTCAGGGGGGTATGACTCATCTGGCGTTGATAGCGGGTGGTAAAATGGAAGTTCTGCCCGACGACAGAGAATGGCAAACTGAGTTGCGCGTTTAACTGGAGAATTTTACTGAGTGCTGTGGCCTCGCCCCAGTATTCTTCAGGCGCTGGCTGCGCACCAAACCAGCGCGTCCCACGCTGGTAGCTCACGCCTGCATCCAGGGTGGCACTGCCGATATAGTGACGGTGCTGCAACCCCAGCTTCCAGGCGGCGGTCTGACGTCGCTGGACGTCCACTTCGGTATCGTTGATGAAGTTGCTCTGTTCACGAGCCAGCACATCGGCGATCAGGGTGGTTTTCTGGCTGCCGCTGCGGTGCAGCAAACGGCTGACCTGGAAATCGATATTTTTACTTTTACCGCTGTACTGATAATCACCATTCAGGCCTGCCACCGTTTGTACGTAATCGTATTCACTGCCGGTGACACCCGCGAGCCAGTAACCAAACGGTACCGAGTAATGACCCGTCAGACTCCGGGAAGATTTACCCCCGCCGTTGCCATCGAGGTTGTGAGAGCCTGAAAGATAGAATAAATCACTGAGAGAGAACGGATTATCCAGCGACAGCGTCAGATTGCCCTGATATTCGCCCGTGGTCTGCGAACCGGAGTCATCAAGAGAGGTATCCACACGCCACATCCGCTCCTGATGGCGGGTCATCACAATGTCGCTTTCCCCGGGCTTATCGCCGGGGACGATATCCATGCTGGCGTTAACCGTCGGCAGGCGCTGGAGATTTTCCAGACCCTGCTCAATATCACGCAAATCCAGTACGTTGCCACGGTGAGCCGGGAAAGCAGTATAAAGCGTGGCATACGTATTACTGTCCGGCGTCAGACGAACATTCCGGATATAACCGGCCATCATGACCAGGCGCAGAGTGCCGGATTTCAAATCCTGTTTCGGGGCAAGCACGCGGGTGGTGACGTAGCCATGCCCTACCAGCGTGTTCTGTAGCCGGCTCATCAATAAATTAATCCCCTTTGCGCCCAGACAATGCCCGACAGCCTTTTCCGCCTGTCGCTGCAAAGGCAGCCAGTGGGGCAACGCCTGCGTACCGCTGAGCACAACCTGTGAAATGGGGAAACAGGGTATTTCGGTCGGGAAACCCTTTTTGGGGAGTGATGGTTGTGCCGGGGAAAGATTGACATCCGGTGCAACCGGCGTCAGTTGCTGTTCGAGATCTTGCTGACGATGCTGCTGATTAAGGAACTGTTGCTCTGGCTGGGGGTCATCAACAGCCGCAAAAGACAGGACCGGTGGTGTCAGGGTCAGAATTAAAAGCGCGACAATCCTTTTCTTCACTGAAATATTCATTTTGAAATTATTCTGTTATTGAATTATTCGGGAGAGATTCATCGTCCTGCATGACAAAATTAACGCCATGCTGATATCTGGCTCAACAGAAACCATATTTAAGACCTCTTACCCCGGCAACCATTGAATAACAAAAAAGAGCTGGAATTCACACAACATTTTTAATCGTTTTTATATTTTCAGAATATTCGAACTTCAGAGAGAATATGTTTGCAAGGCATATTCACTGAGGGTATTTATTGGTATAAATATTTTTTGGTATTTTTCTCCAGCGTGACAGCAATAAAATCCCCCCGTTCAGAATACCCCCGAACATAGCGCCAGCCCGAACGGTGAATTCACGACCATAATCTGTCAGGTAATGCCTCCAATTAGTAGAGCATGTATTTTTCAATAAAGGCCCCGATGACTTTTTCGTGGAGCTCGACAGAGCGTGAGAAGCAGATTGTTTTACGGGTGGGGCGTTTTATTCGGGTGCGCAGCGTCAGGTTGTTTCGCTCAATGCGCTGAGTAAAGATTTTGCCAGTCAGATGCTTATCTTTCGGTACTTCTCTTGCATAACTGCCCCAGTCATCGCTGGTTATCATGCCAACATTGAACGGAGCCAACAACGCCAGTAGTTCCCGGCAGGTTTCATCCGTACGGGGACCGAAGGTGTAGGCCACCACGCCGCCTGTTTTGGTGTTATACGCGTACCAGAGCCAGTGTTGCCGGGCTTTACTGCCAACGAAGCCCCATTGCTCATCAAGTTCGCAGATGAGGGCCACATCAGCATGGGTGACTGGCGAAGACGTTATTCGCTTCGGCGAGAGTTTTTTAGAGTGCGGAAACGGTATTGATGCCGATTTTCAGCACTCTTGCGGTATCCCGAACGCCAGCGCCGTTGAAAGCCATTTCGGTAATGTGCTCTTTAACGCCGGGTTTTCTGGCCTCATAAGTATATGTGAGCAGAAATACCCGATGGCACTCACGGCATCGAAAGCGGTCACGACCTTTAGGATGTTGTCCGTGACGGTAAACCAGGGCTGACTGACAACGGGGGCAATGAACGGCGATAGTGACCACTGAAGCACCTTAAAAACCCGTATTTTCCATGAGCCTTCAACTAATTGGAAGCATTACCACTGTAGTATCATCCCCGGTTAATTTATACGGCCTGCTTTCCGGATCTGGATTCAGTATTACAACATCTCTGAAGCAAGCATCCGAGAATCTTCTATTACGTTTCTTATATGTGCTTTGTATTTTTATACAGTAAATGACAGAATCATTACTCAATGATGATTTTTACGTCATAAAGCAATGGATATATCATTTCCCCAGTATTGATCACTGATTCACCACTTATTTTCTGCCATATCATATCTTCAGGGAAGATCAATCGTGAAACACTGTCAATGCTTATTGCGATCTTCTCTTAGAATATACATTCACATCAATGGCTAACCAGGACTAATCATGATGCGTAAAGCGTGTATTAAATTAATGGGTACAACCAAAATTGCTTGCTTAATTGCAGGGGATCTTGGTATGGGACGATTACTTTATATCATCGACGTATCACAAGATCTTTCTATAATACCAACACAAGAACACTGGTTTAAGGCATTGCAGAAATGCCAGAACAAAGCAGTCGAATTGAAATATGAAGTCACGAGAGTTCAGGGGGCCAGACTCGCAGGAATAGAACGGTGACTTTTTCTCAAATGGCGACATCAATAGCATTGCCGCCATTTATCACCCTGCTCCATTCTTTCGTTTTGGTAATAAATTAGATCCGCATCCAGTGTTCCTGTCGCCGCAGGCGCCCCTGTTTGATCACCGATAAACACAGTACTGGAATCACCCGTAACGGTTAGGCTATTCGCCACGACTGCACCCTGGATTCTAATAATCAGCCCCCCGTTCCGCCACTGCCAACGTTGAGTACACCACGATTGTTCCAGGTCGAAACACAAATTCCTCTCTCACCGCCATATTATGAGCGCATGTTGCTCAGTAACATGCGCTTTTTCTTTTCCTGAAAACATGAGTATGCCATGACCGTCCGGCTTTCACAGGACGATATCGTCCTGCTTTGGATAGTCTAATGCTTTTCTGTATTCGCACACAACCGATTGGCTGAGTGTTTTTTGCACCGTCGCCATGCTTTCTTTGTTGTCTGCGTATTCCGACGCAAACCGATCACTGATTCCAAACTCAGGATCGCCGATTCCGATTTGTTCCGATCATGGATTCCCTCTATGTGTCAGCATAGTTGTCGCTTTGTTGTTACTGAAGAGATAACGTTATGGCACCACAATTAATTCCTTTTGATATAAAGCAGCAGGGGCAAACCTGGCTATTACCGCCTTATAGCTGGGCACATCGGAGAATATCTAAAGCCCTTGGTGTGAGTGCATCTATGGTATCTGTATGGAGAAATGAACTCGTGAACGACGGACTCCTGCCCGAATACGAAAACCCGAATGAGGTCAGTAAATGGTCTGAGGTGTGCTGGCAATAGCGGACACTACCCTTTGTTCTTTTTTAAGCGGCCATTCGATAGTCGTTCTTCTCGAAGGTTGCCGGTGAGAGATTACCCAGCCGGGAATGACGACGCTGCCGGTTGTAGAAGAGCTCGATGTATTCCCGCACGACTGAAGCGTCTTCTTCACGCGTATTAAACCGATAGTGGCTAAGGCTTTCATTCTTCAGTGTTCCCCAGAAGCTCTCCATTGGCGCATTGACGCTCCTGTGTCAATGGGTGCCGGTTAGCCTGGGCCAGATCGATTAAAATAAGTGGATAAATCTCACGGACGATATAACGTTTAATACATCTTTGATACCCGCCAGATACAACCAGCCTTCTCTGGTCGCAATATTAGGTTATATCGGCCATCCAGGCCTGATTGGGCGCTGTTGGTGCAAAGACCTACCCCAGCAGATTAGGTGCCGCTGGAAGGCTGTGATCCGAGTTTGTCGTGGCTTTAAATTTGCGTTTTTGCTTACACCGTAACCCCATTTCCCTGCGCAGTCGTGCCAGCCTGTCTCTGCCAATAGTGATCCCATCGAAGGCAAGTTCAGTCTGTAACCGAAGGGTTCCATAGGTCTTACGGGTGCGGGTGTGTGCCACGTTAATTTCCAGCTTCAGTCGCTCATCACGCAGTTTTCTGTTCGACGATTTATGCCGTGCCCAGTAGTAATAGCCACTGCGGGAAACGCCAAATAACCGGCACATCACAACAACAGGAGCCTCATGTCGCCATTGCTCTATTAACGCGTATTTTTCAGCGACTCCCGGGCAAAATACGCTTTTTTAAACACATCTCGTTCAAGCTGAACTTCATGTAAAGCATTCTGCAGGAGGAGAACATTAGATCCAGCTCAGCAACAGAACACGTACCCTGCATCGTCACCAGGTCTTTTCTTGCTGCGGTGACCCACTGCCCCAGCGTGCCTGCAGGAATGGATAACAGCGATGCGCCTTCACTAATCGACAGGCCCCGCTCCAGGACGGTCTTGATCGCTTCGGCTCTAAATTCTTTCGAGTAACGCTGAGTTTTTCTGGTCATGACGAACTCCTTTTAACCCCATTCTATTTCAGGAAAGACTGTCCGTTAAACTCAGGTTACCTCACTCTTCAGTGATATACTATTACGCGCAGTTATTTAGACAAGGTAATCTTCTCAAGACGTCCTGGACGAGGCGTTTACATTACGTCTGAAGCAGGTTGAAGTAAAAACCGATCTGAAACGTTCACAAAAATACCTGTATTATTTTTCTGTTTTTCTTTTATTTCCCGTTTGATTTTATGGTTTCCGTTCTGAATCAGATAACGCACCCTGACCACACCATTATTCACTGATGATATTCATGGACGTTTATTTGTCCAGGGAACATATTGTTCTTTAACAATGTGAGTCGGGCTGTCACGCAACCATAATTCAGGGTGCCGCTGAATGTTCTCGCTAACCCGTCAGAACCGGAATGCGGAGCAGGGATGTGATTCATTTGCTCTACTGCTGTTTATTCATTAAAGGGGAAGCTTATTAGAACATCTATTTATAACATATTTGTCACTCAGGAAACGCTGCCTGATCCTCTGGGAGAAAAAACCACGCACTGGATAAAAGCATTTAAGAGCACAAAATACCCGATGAAACATTTTCGGAATTCATTAGTCTGAAAGACAAAACCACCTGTAAAACTAATTTTGTCTTTTCACTGCAGAAGAAAGACTCTCCCACTTCCCCCAATGGCACCGTACTGACGCCGCATAAAAATACAAAGCAATATCCTCATATCCACATGAGAAAAAATCAGTGAACTGAGAAGCTAAAAAGCCTCCAGACGAACGGGAGCGACCGGAGCGGCGGAGCAAGCCGAGCCGAGCCGAGCCGAGCCGGTTCGATTCTGGGTATGTGGATAATCCCGTGTCAAATTCAGGGATAAATAGCCATGAAAACCACTGACGTACTTTCGTATTTAAGCGAGGTTCTCACCCTTAAACAGTTTTAAAAGCTGCTGATTTCGCTTTTCTGAATACTCTCAATACTCGCATCTTATCCGCGCTGGAAACTAAAAAAGCTGAACATGAAGAATTCGAAAAACAACGTCTTGATCGTGAAGAAAAGCGTAACGAACTGATGGCATTAATTGCCGCCGAGGAATTTTCTCTTAATGAATTAGTCGGTGAGGAAGCACCGAAGAATGACTCCAGACGCAAGCCCAAATATGTCTCCACCGAGAATGGCATAACTAAATACTGGTCCGGCGTGGGGCGAACGCCACGCCGGATCCAGGAAGCTCTGAATGAAGGAAAAAATCTCGACAGTTTCCTGATTACACATTATTAGCAGCAATCGCACATCGTCCATACGCGGGTTTTCAGGCTTTTAATTCCATTCACCGAATGGGATTAAAAGTGCAGTGCGGCGAGTAAATTCGATTTCGAAGAAATCGCTAATTTGCGTCGCCAAACGCACCTGTGAACGTTCACCCAAAGTGAACTGAACAGGCTGGGGGGAGCCGAATAAATTTTGCCGCCCCAGCGAGCAAAAAGACGCGCCCACGCGTCGGTTTATTTGGGGGGCTTGCCCCGCACACCGTCGAGCCTAAGTCTCCGGCCAAAAGCCGGTAGCGTGGCGCGACCACCCCCTTTAAAGCCTGGTTCCCTTTAATTCGATTTGGGAGGAACGACCAAAGAGAAGAAAAGGGTCAAAACAGGCGTCTTAAAGGGGGTGGTCGCGCGTAGCGCAAGACGGTGTGCCGCCTTTGACCTTCGGGGGTTTTGGCACGGCGTCCAGCCGCGACATTACCCCCATGTGACATTACATAAGGGCGTCCAGCCCGCATGTACTGGCGCACGCCGTTTCGTGCCGGGAAGCATGCTTTCCTGCACATGGTCGCACAGCGGCCACCTTCTTCGTCCCTGATGGTCGCCCCGCCTTTTCGCCCGACACCGTGGGGCGAACTGATGGGGCGATGTCATGGGGCGAACTGCAGACGAAGGAGGCATCGTGATTTTGAATAAGCTGGCCGTTTCACTGTCGCCGATAGTGAATGGCGCGCTGAGCTTCATGGCTTTTATGCAACAGCATCAGCTGATGCTGGCGCTGTTATCGGGGCTGACGATGCCGTTTTTCGCGTCGATGAAAAGCGATGAACGGCAAAAAGCCCCGTTGTGGCAAAAGCTGATTATTGCTTTTTCCCTGCTGTGTTTTCTTTCCGGTACGATGGGGCCGGTACTTATCTGGATTTTCCAGTGGCTTTATCAAGGGCGGGTAGTCGCCAGCATTCCCGCTCTGGCATGGCCGGTGCTGATTACCTTTACTGTAACGGGTTTTATTTTGCATATTCTGCTGCGAAGGGTATTAACACCTGAATTAGACAAAATAAAGAAACACCTCGTGAGGAAAACAACTCTTGAACGGGAATTACGCACCGATGTGCGCACGGTGAAATCCCTGCTGCCGGAAACGCTGCATTATGACCCGCTGGATTATATCGACCTGAATAAAGGGTTATTTATAGGCATTGACCGAGATATTCAGCCGATGTATTTGCCGTTAAAAGACTGGCAAAAACAACACGCGGATATTATCGGCACCACAGGAGCTGGTAAGGGCGTTGCCACCGGGATATTACTTTATCAAAGTATTCTGGCCGGTGAAGGCGTATTTGTGATGGACCCCAAGGATGATGAATGGGCACCCCACCTTTACCGCAAGGCCTGCGAGGATGCAGGCAAACCTTTTGCCTTAATTGACCTGCGTAAACCCCAATACCAGTTTAACCTGATTGAAGAGATCACCGCCGATGAACTGGAAGAGCTTTTTGTTGCCGGTTTCAGTCTGGCAGAGAAAGGTCAGGAGTCGGACTTTTATCGCATTGATGACCGGAAAGCGGCTCGGCTAGCCGCACAATTTGTCACCCGTAATACTGCCTCCACCCTTCGGGATGTGTATAACGGTGACTACGTTCAGGGTATTGCAGATAAGATAAAAGCCTTTTTCGGGAAAATTGAAGAACTGGCCTTGCTCAATGCCATTAATGCGCCGACAGGATTTTCACTTAATACGATATTTGAGGAAGGTGGTTGCTGTTATGTGATTGGCTCAATGCGCAACAGCAAAATCATTACCGCGCAGCGCATGCTGCTGGTTCGCCTGTACCAGCTGGCAGAAAAGCGCGAGCGAGTGAAAGACGTGCCCCGCCCCATTGCTATTTATCTTTCCGAACTGAAATACCATTTATCCAGGCCCGCGCTGGAAGGTTTAGGCGCGGCACGCGATAAAGGCGTGCATATTATTATGGACCACCAGTCGATTGCCGATTTAAAAGACTGCCCGGCAGATTTGAAAGGTGACGCCGTTGTCGGCGCTGTCGTTGAGAACGCCAAATTCAAACTGGTTTATCGTGTCATGGATCCGGACACCGCTGAATGGGTGGCCAGAATGTCCGGTACTATATTAGTCGATGATGAGGTCCGCAAAGCGAAAACCGATGCCGTGCTGACAGAGACTATCGACAGTGAACGCACCATCAGACAGGCCGAGCGTTTCTTTACCGACAGCAATATGATCCTGAACCTACCCGATTTTGTCAGCTTCATCTTCACGACAAAAACTCTCCCCTCTGCTTCTCTGATTTCGCCCATCAGGGTGAAAAAACGCGAACTGGAGATCTCCTCCGTGTCACCTGCTATTGCCGCCACCGCAGCAACGGTAAACATATCCCTGGATTTTAGCGAGGAGGAAACTTCCCCCGAACCCGCATCAACGCCGGATATCACAGCAACTCAATCCGATCTTTTTTTTGATGAGGTGGGCGAAAAAGACACGACAACACCGAATGCCGATAAAGAGGAAAACCCGTCATTGCTGGATTATTAATGGGGGTAATGATGCTGATCACCGCATACAGCGAACGCCAGACGCGACACCGCGAAAAAATACAACGACTACTGAATTTTCTGAAGGAAGAAACGTACAGTGACTTTAAAACACTGATGCTGCTGTTCGGGTTCAGGGATCATAAATCGCTGTATTCCCTGCTTTCAAAAGTCGAGGGTATGGGCTTGATACAAAAACATGTCCTGGTATCGCGCACGATGAAAATTTCATTGTGGGGCATTACCAGTGACGGACTGGCCATTGTGTTAACTCCCGACGATGCACTTTTCCCGGCGCGGTTTGAGCCGTCAAAAATTACCGGCTGGACGCTGGAGCACCACCTTGATAATCAGACCGCCCGTATCATCCTTGAGCAAAAAGGTGCATCAGGGTGGATAAACGGCGATCGCACAACCTTCCTCAGCCGGTATCAGGTCAGTCACCGCCCGGACGGGCTGCTCACCCTGCCCGGCGGCACGGTGATCGCCATTGAGACCGAGCGCCGCCTGAAAACCAGAGCCCGTTACCAGTCGATCATCGCCAGCCATTTGCTGGCGCGGACCCGGAAAGACTGGATTTACGTTTTTTATATCGTGCCGGACCCGCAGAAAAAGCGCGGCCTTGAACGGCTGTTTGACAGCATCAGGCACGTCATCGTTAACCATCAGCACATCCCGCTGGAAACCCGCCACCGGAATGTCTTCCGCATCTACACGCTCGACGAGCTGCAACGGCTCGATGTAGACCACGGCATATAGTTCTTCTCTATCACTTACAGCCCCAACCCGCCCGCCAGCAGCACAACGACCTGAAATAATACCCTTCGAAATACTCACCCAAAATCAGAACAGACAGGACACCAAATGAAAAGAGAAACTGACCGACTTTCGGACGTACTGACCGAAATGAGCGCAAAAGCGCTGGTGACATGGATGACGCATTCCGCTTTGCAGGACATACCGCGCGAAGCATTACTGGTTCGCGGCCACGATTTTGTCTATGCCCTGCACGCAAATTTTGTGCTGCTGCGTGATGTTCTGTCAGAAACACTGGAAGATATTGAGCAGCAGAGCCATGACCTCGAAGAAAGACTGGATAGCCTGGAACAGCGCCTTCAGACGCTTCAGAAAGATACTGATATTTTGTCTTAGCTCAGACTTGACCTGGCACAACTACGACACAGGGCCAAACCTAATCTGACAGGCAGCTCGGTGCCAACAGCAGACCTTTTTGAATAGCTCAGAACGATAATACCCGTCCGTCTGGAGACTTCTCACCCTGATTTGTTGTCATTGTCATACCGCACGAATTACTTATTCATCACTCTTTAACTAATGAAAAGTTTGCTATATGCTTTTATCTAGTGCGCTATATAATCATCAACAAGATAATGGGTTGGCATATGAACATGCAGTCACGACAGGAAATAGGGACACAACTTTCTTTTGCGCTCTATGGTGCGGCGAGCCGCATGAACCGGTTACATAAGCCGTTCCTGGACCCGCTGGGCCTTACCTTTCCCCAGTATCTGGTCATGCTGGAGTTGTTTAACGGAACCCCACGCACCGTGGGTGATATTGGGAATAAGCTTGGCATGGACACCGGCACCATTACTCCTATTCTCAAAAGACTTGAGGCTGCCGGACGCATAACCCGCACGCGGGATCGCGCAGATGAAAGGCGGGTTCTCATTACCCTCACCGATGACGGGCTCGCGTTGCAAAGCGAGCTGTGGCGCGTAACCGAAAGAATCAAATCAGCCTGTCAGTTATCGGATACAAAGCTCGAGGAGTTACGAGATACCCTGAATAGCTTTGCCCATCCCGCTGACAACTGATCATCCTCCACTCAGATAAAAGGTTCTGGTATGAAAATAGGCATTATTGGCGCCGGAAACATTGGTGCGACGCTGGCACATAAGCTCTCTGTGCAGGGCCATGAGGTCAAACTGGCCAACTCAAGAGGACCGGAAACCATTATAGAGTTGGCGCGAAGAGTGGGTGCGCTGGCGGTTGAGCGCCAGGAGGCCGTACGAGATGTGGACGTCATCATCTTCTCTATACCCTTTGATAAGCATGCTGAATTGGCTGAACTCTTGCGTGATGTTCCGGAAAGCGTCGTCGTCATTGATACCTCTAATTACTACCCCTTCCGCGACGGGGACATTGAAGAGCTCCGTGAAGGCAAACCTGAAAGCGTGTACGCCAGTGAAATAGTCAAACGCCCTCTTGTCAAAGCCTGGAACGCTGTTCTGGCCCAGACGCTTCAAGAGAAAGGGCTGGCTGCCGGTTCACCGTCCCGTATCGCTATCCCGGTTGCCGGCGACAGTCCGGTAGCAAAATCTGTTGCGCTTGAACTGGTCAATCAGACCGGTTTCGATGCAGTAGATGCCGGTACGCTTAGCGAATCATGGCGGCAACAGCCCGGCACGCCAGCCTACTGTACTGAGCTAAAAACCGGAGAGCTTGAAGCAGCCCTTAAGGCAGCGGATAAAACTCGCGCTCCACTGAACAGAGATGCGTTGATCAGGGAGTTTATGTCTGCAGGCGAACAACTCACTCATGATGCTATCGTCAAACGTAACCGTGCAGTAACGGCCTGAGCCAAAAAGGGAAAATTATGATTAATAATGAAAAGTAACGGATTGCTGTTCTGGGAACCGGCCACATCGGTAAAACGCTTGCTCGCAGTCTCGCATCTGCCGGTTACTCCGTTAAGGTCGCCAATTCTCGCGGACCTGAAACGATAGCCCCCGACGTGCTTGAAACAGGCGCTGAAGCAGCTGATGCAGTCAATGCCATGCAGGATGCACAGGTTGTCATCCTTTCCATACCTATGGCAAAGCTTGCGGATATCGCTCCTCTGATCCGGAAATTACCCCGGCATGTTATCGTTGCTGATACGTCTAACTATTATCCACATCGCGACGGCAACATTGATGCGTTCTCAGATGGGGAGGTCGAAAGCGCGTGGGTGGCAGATCTCCTGAACCGTCCGCTGGTGAAGGCCTGGAATGCAATAGGTTCAGATTCTCTCGTGACAAAAGGTACAGCAGAGGGCACGGCAGGACGAATTTCAATTCCGGTGGCAGGGAATATCGAAGAGCACAAGAAAATGGTTATGCGTCTTGTCAGTGATACGGGGTTCGACGCTTTCGATGCAGGTACTGTTGAGGAGTCATGGCGTCAACAGCCGGGTGCACCTTGCTACTGTACTGACCTCACATATGATGAAATGAAGTCAGCGATCGCCGCAACGGAAAAAACACGGCTGCCTGCGCGTCGGGATATTGCTGTCCATGCAATTCAGGAGCGAATGGGCGATAAGCAATCCAATCCGACTGCTGATTATATTGTTCGATTACACCGGGCTCTTTTTATGTAATCCGTAAGCCATATTTCATTTATCGATGCATGAGCGAAAATGCAAACGATCTGCTGATCGCTCATGAGGGACAATCATACTTAAATCTCCAACATTGCAGGAGATTTGAGTATGAATACGTCACCGTGGAACAAAGAGTGTTGTCTCCTGGATTATCGGGGCGGCTCATCTTCATCCCTTAAATTCTTAATGTCTCGATAACCGCTCGCAGAGCGGGCGACACATTGCGGTGAGGATAATAGAGAAATGAGCCTTCCAGGCGCTCGCTGTAGCGTTGTAAAACTCTGATGAGCGACCCCTGTTCTAAATCATCAGACACCAGCTCTTCCGGGATATAAGCCAGTCCCAGGCCCAGCCTGGCTGCTTTGGCTTCCATATAGCTGTCTGCGAAAGCCCACTGCCCCTGCGGCCGATGGGTGATTTTTTTACCATCCTGGTGAAGTTCCCATGCGTACAGGCTTCCGTCACCAAACTGATAAGCGATACAGGGATGCACCGCTAAATCTGCGGGGACTTGCGGAAAGCCATAGCGACGAAAATGCTCAGGGGTACCCACAATGGCCATCTCCATATCGGGCGTAATGCGCACTGCGACCATGCCCTGACCTACTTCGGGCCCAAGACGGACGCCCGCATCGAATCTTTCCTCGATAATATCGACGAAACGACTCTCGTTCATGAGTTCAAGCCGGATATCAGGGTAGCGCAGTTTAAATACCGCAAGCTTTGGCAGAAGGCATTTATCAATCGCGTGCTGGCTGGCATTGATACGTACCGTGCCAGAGGGCGTCTCGCGATAATGCGCCAGCGTGGCAAGGCCAAGATCTAACGTATCAAATCCGGACTCCGTTTTTTGATAGAGCTGCTCCCCCGCTTGTGTCAGCGACAGCTTACGCGTGGTGCGCACCAGTAGCTGGACCCCAAGTCTTTCTTCAAGCTCACGAACAGAACGGCTTACCCCCGATTGAGCAAGCCCCAGTCTCTGAGCCGCAGCTGTAAAGCTGCCTTCCCGTACCACCTGCATAAACAAATAAAGCTCGTTGTAGTTCTCCCTTTTTGCCATTGATTTACTCCCCCCCTCGAATGACGCCAGTGTCAGCATTGATTTATAACAATATGGTATTAATTTTAGCAATTTTTACCCTCTAATCAGCACTAGTTCTGCTAACTACAATGAGCCCATCAAAACAAAGCACAGCAGTGTTGTCCGTAGGAAACCTGTATCTCTCTATTTTCATGGGGATTTTTATGAAAGCTTTCACTCGAACGCTAAAAACCGCGATGCCTGCCATGCTGCTATTCGTATCATTAAGTGGAGTCACGACAATGAGTTATGCAGATTCAACCAATCCGAATACCCCTGTTTCGATGTTCGATAAATGGGATAAGACGTTCGCCGAGAGCCAGAAAGTCGATCATCGTAAGGTCTCGTTTCAGAATCGATATGGGATTACCTTAGTGGGCGATCTCTACCTGCCCAAAGATCGCGGCGATCGCAAGCTGGCAGCGATTGCCGTGAGCGGGCCTTTTGGCGCGGTGAAGGAACAATCCAGCGGCCTGTATGCGCAGACGCTGGCGGAACAGGGATTTGTTACCCTGGCGTTTGATCCTTCTTATACAGGTGAGAGCGGTGGCTATCCGCGTAACGTCGCCTCACCGGATATCAATACCGAAGATTTCAGCGCAGCGGTAGATTACTTAGGGTTGCAAAAAGAGGTGGATCGCAACCGTATCGGGTTGCTCGGTATTTGCGGCTGGGGCGGCATGGCGTTAAACGACGCCGCAATGGACACCCGCGTCAAAGCGGTGGCCACCAGTGTGATGTACGACATGAGCCGGGCGATGGGGCATGGCGTGGGTGATGGACAAGATCGTTACTCAGCCGCTGACCGTCGTGCCGTACTGCAGTATCTAAATGAACAGCGCTGGAAAGATGCGGAAAGCGGAACGTTCGCATACGGCGGCCATGATATTAACGTCGACAGCAACGGCAAGGTCAGCGCGGGCGAGCGCATTCTGCCAGAAACGCTCCCGGCGGATCCTCATCCGGTACTGAAAGAGTTCTTTGATTACTACCGCATGCCGCGTGGTTTCCATGCGCGTTCCGTGAACTCTACCGGGGCGTGGACGTCAACGACGCCGCTGTCATTTATGAATATGCCGCTGCTGAGCTACGCCAGCGAAATCACCATCCCTACGCTTATCGTGACCGGTGAAAACGCACATTCACGCTATTTTGCCGAAGATGCTTATAAGGCTCTTGGTAGTAAAGAAAAAGAGCTGGTGATCGTCCCCGGTGCAAATCATGTGGACCTTTACGACAATGCGGCCGGTAAAATACCTTTCGGGAAGTTCGAACAGTTTTTCAAAACCAACCTGAAATAAACCCTCTGCTGAGAAGATTAAAAGCCACCTGTCTACCCGGGTGGCTTTTATCCTGATTTTTGTGAAATATGAATATGTCGATACTAAACCAAACACCATCACAGAATAATCTGCACGCTTACTGGGGCGGCATTTTTGCCATGACACTGTGTGTCTTTGTGCTGATTGCATCGGAATTTATGCCCGTTAGCCTGCTTACGCCGATAGCCCGTGATTTAGGCGTAACGGAAGGGCTGGCAGGACAGGGAATTGCCATATCCGGTGCGCTGGCCGTCCTGACCAGCCTGACTCTTTCGACGCTGGCTGGAAACAGGAATCGCAAGTCCCTACTACTGGGGCTTACGGTCTTAATGGCCATATCGGGAATAGTTATCGCCATAGCGCCCAACTATCCGGTTTATATGCTGGGGAGGGCTCTGATTGGTGTCGTCATCGGTGGATTCTGGTCAATGTCGGCTGCAACCGCCATTCGGCTCGTACCGCAGCAGCAGGTTCCCCGGGCGCTGGCGATATTTAACGGCGGGAACGCGCTGGCTACCGTTGTGGCTGCGCCGCTTGGCAGCTATTTGGGAGCGACAGTCGGTTGGCGTGGGGCCTTTTTATGTCTAGTCCCCCTTGCGATAGCCGCGTTCATCTGGCAATGCATCAGCCTGCCTCCGATGGAAAGCGATAAAAAACAAATGCCAAAGGGATCTGTGCTTCGTCTGTTCAGCGTCTCCATCGTACCAACAGGACTGCTGGCCTGCGGACTCTTCTTTATGGGGCAGTTTGCCTTATTTACCTACGTGCGCCCCTTTCTGGAGACCGTAACCAGCTTGGGTACTTCTGGCCTCTCCATGATTTTACTCGCAATTGGCGTAGCAGGTTTTGTCGGCACAATAATCGTAACGACATTCCTGAACGCAAGGTTTTATCAGACCTTAATCATGATCCCTCTGCTTATGGCAGCGATTGCCGGTATGTTACTGTTGGTCGGACATAGCATCTGGGCTGTTGCCGTTTTGCTAAGCCTGTGGGGGCTGCTTGCGACGGCTGCACCAACGGGATGGTGGACATGGATAGCACGGGCTCTGCCCGAAGATGCAGAGGCGGGTGGTGGTCTCATGGTTGCGGTGATCCAGCTATCGATTGCACTTGGTTCAACTGCAGGAGGTCTGGTATTCGACAGTCTGGGATGGCGAAGTGCTTTTGGCTTGAGTAGTTTGTTACTTCTGGGAGCGGTAGCGATGGCATTTGTCACATCCCGTCAAAAATGTAAGGCGTACTAGCGCAATCCATTTATTTCTGGCGAGCTCTTTGTCATGGCATACGGCAGAGAGCCGAATGTCTGCTGTTCGCTCAAACCTGCCCGTGAATTTGGATTGCTCTGTCCGGGTTTTTTTGTTGGAAACGACCAAGTACTTTGCTAACTGGTAGTCAAGTGATATGCAAATGGGGATCAAGTGAATGTGAATACCCATTTTGCCCTCAGCACCACATGTTTGAATTTTCTTTTTACATCCAGATTCCAGTTGCCGGTTCGATCGGTGCCGTTATCCAATTCCAGAGTTGTCGTACATTGGATCCCATCGGTATTAATTGAGAAGATTTATCCATTCAGATTGAGAACACAAATACTGCTTATCTCTGAAGGAGTACTGTTTGGTACTGTCATTTCACGTGCTGTTTTAGTTTGTTATAGAGAGCTGTGTGACGTTGGAAATATCATGATATTTGAACCGGTTATTTAACGCTTAATAAGCCCGAAACCTGTGCTGTGGCAGCAATAAAATAAGAGGTCAATTTCTGCTTTAAGGCTGATTTATCTCGTGTAGTTGCGTCTTTGTCATGGAATCGCTGCGGTCGCCTATATGATCTGAGCACCAGATATTTCTATTTATTTCCTCATAAAGAAACCTCAGAAAATGCCGTTATTAGTTAAACAGCGATCTCGCTGCTTTGCATGTGGGTTACCCTAAAAATGTTAAAAACAACGCAATCCCGCTTTATCGCATTGATCAGCTTGTTTTTTATTGTGCTGGTCATCGTCACGCTTATAGTGATCCAGGTCTTTGTTGCCCCTCAGCTGAAACAAACAGAAAGCACTCTGGTTGCGAATCAGGTTGAAGATATCGCCGTCGTTATCAATGACCGGCTGAACAAAGTTGAATCTCAGGTGCGTACCATCACTCAAACCGTCGCTCAAATGGACAGCGACAGCATTGACCGATTGCTGCCCGCGCTGGTTGATCAATATGGTGATTCCGCCGTATTTGGAGGCGGGATCTGGCCTTTACCGAATCAGCGTGACCCGGAAAAAATCAAATTCAGCACCTTTTTTGCTCGTAATAATAACAATCAACTGTCGGAAAACACCTTCTGGAACAGTGCCGAATCGCCGAATTACTTCGAGCAGTCCTGGTATCTTGCGGCTTCAAAAGGTGTAAAGGGCCAGTGTGTCTGGGCACCTGCCTACTTTGACGACGCCAGTACCCAGCCGCGTACCAACTGCGCAATGCCGATTTATAAAGGCGATAAACTCTGGGGGGTGGCGACTATTGACGTCACGCTGGGGTTCTTTAACCAGTTGGTCACGGAAATGGAGAATAAAGTTCACGGCACCATTTATATCGTTGAGAAAGACGGCATTATCGTAGGCACCAGTCATTCCAGTGATGAAAAACTGCCGAAGCTGGCCTCTCTGGGTGAAACCTCACCGCTTGCGATACAAATCCGTAAAAGCCTCGATCAAATTAACGGGCAGGAGAATCTGGTTGCTGACTACGATAACGACGGTCCCTCACACACCCTGTTCATGAGTAAGATTGAGGGGCCGTGGTACATCGCGACGAACATGCCAACCAGTCAGTTGCTGACGCGTACGCACAGTATCCTGCAAAGTCTTGGGCTGGTGCAGATCCCGATGGTGATTTTACTGCTGGTGGTTCTGATTCTGGCTATCAAAATCTTTATGCGTCAGCTGGATGCCTTGTATAAAAATATCAGCCAGCTTTCCGCCGGTGGCGCGGATCTGACCCGTCGCTTACCGGATAGCCGTAGTCCGGAATTCAACCGTGTGAACCAAAGCTTCAACCAGTTCCTGTCATTCCTGCAATCGATCCTCCGTCAGGTCGGTGACAGCAGTCTGGCTATCACCTCGGCATCGCGTGAAATCGCCAGTGGCAACATGGACCTCTCCGGGCGTACCGAAGAGCAGGCGAGTTCGATTGTTGAAACGGCGGCCTCCATGGAGCAGTTGACCAGCACGGTGAAACAGAATGCAGCCAACGCCGAAGGTGCTAATCAGCTGGCGCGTGATGCGTCTGCGGTTGCGCAGAAAGGGTCGGAAGTGGTGAAACAGGTGGTCGATACCATGGGCTCTATCACCCGCTCATCGCACAAAATTGTCGATATCATCAGCGTGATCGATGGTATCGCCTTCCAGACCAACATTCTGGCGCTGAATGCTGCCGTCGAAGCGGCGCGTGCCGGTGAACAGGGCCGCGGTTTTGCTGTCGTGGCATCTGAAGTGCGCAGCCTGGCACAACGTTCAGCAACGTCCGCCCGCGAAATTAAAAAGCTGATTGAAGATTCCGTGGCAGATATCTCCACGGGCAGCCAGCTGGTGGCAATCGCCGGAACGACGATGGATGAAGTCATGGGCGGCGTGAATAACGTGGCGACGCTGATGAACGAAATCATGTCTTCCAGTCAGGAACAAAGCCTCGGCATCGAGCAGGTGAACGTCGCGATCACCCAATTGGATAACGCCACTCAGCAGAATGCGGCGCTGGTGGAACAGGTATCTACGGCCGCTCAGGCTATGCAGGATCAGACGGTTCAACTGGAAACCGTTGTAGCTGGTTTTAAACTCTGATTGTATTTTTTCACTGTAAATAGAACGGTAGGTGAGAGTTCACTTACCGTTTTTTTATGGCCGGACGCAGTATAAGTATCCCGCCAAACCATTCACTTTTAGAGATCTTCCGACAGACTGATTATGTCCGTGTGAGGATAACTTCCGTTATTTGCTCAAAGTCGCCTGATGTCCTTTGGGCAGCTTAGTGCCAGGAGCGGACGCATTGTCTGGAAGCTCAAGACTGACTTTGCTTGTGCAGTCTATTATGTTGCGCATTTCGTCCCCTTTTAATCGGGGAACCATATATAAAGAAAAATCTGATAGATAAATGATTCTTGACTTTAGATATTTGTCACTTTAAAAGAAGTGTAATCGTATAGAATTTTATAAAGGACGCTGGCTCATGTTGCCGCAGGATAGCCTTCAGCAAGAAATCATTGCATCTATTAAAAAATCACTCACTTTCGATATTCTATATCAAAGAATAAGACCTGACATATCAAAATTTATCATTGCCACCTCGAAGCTATCCTTAAAAGGCCTCGATGATTGGGAACGATTAATTCGAGCAGAGATTTTCTATTCACTTCGACAGTATAGTCAGAAGCAAAGTGATAATGATTTCCAGCAAGTTGGTTCACTCAGATGGATGGACATATGTAGCTCTGATGGTTACAGACGCGAAAGAGCGCTAAGGACACTATCTGGTGGAGCACCAAATAGTTTTTTATTAGCTTTAGTTGTTCGGAAGCTAAATGACTGGGTTCCGCAGGTAAGAGATGCAGCCCGTGATGCTTTGCCATTGGTTGCTGAAGAATCTGACCCTGAGTTTATTGTTGATGTCTTATTTATAACTCTTCCCTACTGGGATTCCTGGGGGAGAATGGAAGATATCGAGAAAGAGGTGTTAATGAAAGTGGTTATGATGGAGAAAGTAACTAATGCTTTAAAAAAACGGCTTCTAACATCCTCTTCAGGGCCTGTCGCTAATATATTTTCGCAGGCAGGACGCACAACAGCTTTGGATAAATTTTTAGCTGAAATTTCAGAAAAATCAATTCAACCCTCCCTGCGAGCCAAAGCGTATCGTTGTCAGTTTGAAAGTAAATTTGTTTGGGCTGAAGGGCTGACATGGCAGTGGGTTGACAAAAGATACGGCATACAGCGACGCATCCCTGCTTTAAAAGAACGAATAATACCTACAACTCCCCCCTTTATTGATACTTTGAGAAAGGCAACAACCGACCGCTCGCCAATGGTTCGGCGTATAGCTGGCGAAATGCTCATAAAAGAATTGGATAACATCGGTGATGAAGCATTTAATCTGGCAAATATATTGGCTTCTGATATGTCGCCATCAGTAGCAGAACGCGGAAGATATGCATTAGCCGACTTAGAAAAACGAAACTGACTATTCACACACATACATTGGTGTGCCTTTGGCCAATTAAGCGATAACACATATTATTTGCTATGGGTTTATCAGCCAACATCTGTGAGAACGATAGCTGATTTCCGCTCCTCGCTCATTGTAGACCTTACTTGTTCTTAAACCTGGCCGCTCCGTGCCAGTAGCGGATGTTACCAAGTCCGCACTACATTAATTAGAGGAGAGCAGGTCAAACCTTCCACGTTGAGGTACGATACATTCCGACGAATAAAACCTCCGCACATTAAACCTCAGGAACAATAACAAAATGCAATGTGGCTTCACTTTTTATCGACTTGATATCCTTTTTCAAACTCGCCGGATTTTGTATAAAATGATCGGGATCGTACACAAAAAATATAATATCTTTGCAAGCAGAATATGCTTGATAACGATGGAGATCAGAAATAATTTGGTCCGCTAACTTACCGTCTCTTAATTCCTTCCTTGTCTTTTTGACTTCTATCGCAATACTTTGATCACGTATCAAAAAATCCACTCTTGAATTTGATCCTAAATAATAGGGAATGGCACTCTCTTTAATTACATCTTCGAAGTTTAATGCCAGTATTGCACGCAGCAAATCCTGAACATCGTACTCATCGTTGATTACATAACCGGGGCGATTATCATATCTGTTGTTTAATGCCAATCGAAATGCATTAAACTTTCTCAGTGTTAACTTTAACTTTTCGACATCACTTAGTTCTCTTTCTTCAAGCGGATGAGATAGCATATCAAAGTATGTGCCTACAATTTTATCTTCAAAGTCATTTTCATGTTTTGATTTGGTGCTAAAGTGAAGATAAAGAAAAGAAGAAAGCAAGAATACCTGAATTAGGGAGAAAATCATCACACCAAATTGAGATATACTAACTCGGTATGTAAAATCATAGCGATACATAGTAAAGTTGTTATGACTTGTATGTATGCTCTCCCCCATGGGTACAAGATGCCCATGGACATGCACGGAAGTCGCATTGTAACGCCCAGGGAGGAATGCATAAAAGTCGCTAGGCTTTATTTTGGACTCACCGGAATTATATTTATTAAGTATATCAAAAGTGTTAGTATTGATGGACTGGTAATCTTTGTCCATCATCGCTTCTATAATGGTTGAGTTTGTGAGATCATATGGCTGAAAATAGTCTGCTATGACAACATAGTAGCTAACTCCAATAGTGAGAATAGAAACTAAGATGCTCAGCTTACTAATGAGAATAACCTTTCGTAAGAGCAGGATTGCTCTGGAATACTCCCTTACTTCATTGAATTTATAATCCATTTTTCCCTTCAACGTCAGCATGTCTTTTGACGATTTTTATCATAGCTATTTTGTCAGGTCACCTTAAATACTATGCAGTTGACCTACACCCCATTGTTTCATACATTTCGATAAGTGTAAGCTTTTGAAACTTCTGCCCTTAGGTCGTTGCCGACTGTAAGGTTGAATCTTGTTTTAACAGAGAACACTGCCAGATCAAGTCTGAGGCAATATATATAAAGGGCGAAGCGGGCTCTTTGCCTCCCGCCCTGCAGCCTGAGAATTTTCCTGGCATCAAGCACCAGGAAAATTCTCAGGGGGAATTATACCCCCTGAAACAAGCTTTACTCTGCCCACTTACCTATAAGATTAAAGCCACATTCTTTTGTGGCTTCTTTCCCTCTTCCCTCAGGCTTTATCCATCAAATAACGATGCGCTTTGGATGCCGCGCTGGCGGCCTTGAAAATATAGCGTTTGTCGTTCTTCAGTGCTTTCAGCCAGGAAGCGATATAGCTTTCATGCTGAACCTCTCCGACAATCCCCAGGTCCGCCATCAGGAACGCGCTTCCCAGTTCGGCGATCAACTCCTCAAACGCATATCCCTCACTGCCAAACTTCCCTTTCATTTCACGCTTCAGCCGACTTTTTGCCCCGCTCCAGTGAACCAGCTCATGCAGGCCCGTAGCGTAGAAATTGGCCGCGTCGGCAAAAAGATACCGTTCCGGTAAGCGGATTTCGTCAGTTGATGGTGCAAAAAAGGCATTCTGTCCCTTCTCGATGATGGTTGCACCACTGTTACGGAAAAGCGCTTCCGCACGCGGTAAGGGCTCAAAGGTCTCTGCCGGGCAAACTACTTCGTCACTCAGATGCAAACCATCAATTTGCTCAACATTAAACACGGTGAACGTCTTCAGCATCGGGATAAAGTCAGTTTCTCCGTCGTCATTTTCCTTTTCCAGTGTGGTAGAGAAAATGGCGGTAGTGCCATGTTCCCCTTTACGCACCTGCCCGCCTTCCGCTTGCGCCTGTTTGTAGGTCATCCAGCGTGAATCATTGAATCCCTGTTCTGACGCACAGCTCCACAACAACATGATATTCATCCCGCTGTATGCAGCGCCAGTCGCATAATTTGAAGGTAATCCTGACATGCCCGGTACGCGCTGCCACGGGCAAGACCACGGCTTAACTCCGGCTTCCAGTGCCGCAATGATACTGTCAGTAACTGACTGATAAATATCGGTTCTATTTTTGGAAAATTTCGTTTTTGAGGAGCCTGACTGCTCCAGCGGGGATACGCTGGTCGCCGTTGCGGCGTTAGGTGAGCTAGTCTGGGTATGCTGGGAAATCGTCATGGTTTTTTCTCCGTCAGTGGTGTGATTTTCGTCTTCGTATCGCCTGACGGTTCGTTTTCCCGACATCGTTCCGGCACGCAAGGGCGCAGAATGCGTGCCATTTACCCTTGCGGGACGGGTTGTGTTGGGAAACGATTAGCCGGAAGCTGATACGGGAACGGAAATCACTGGGGAGAAAAAACTGCCCCTGCATAGTCGGGCGTAGCGCCTCTTACGCAGCAAAGGCGAAATGGGTTTGGGGTTTAAATAGCGGTATTAACTCAGACCTTCTTTGGCAGTATGACCTTCTCACCTAAAATGCACTCAATTAGTCACGAATCCACTATTGATGGGTAAGATCACTTGCATATCACGATTACTAAATGTGATGAATGTCGATAAGTTGTATAACGCGGTCAGAAGTTGATAAAACAGTCCCCCAATAAAGAAAAAATGCCTTACTATCTCTGGTAGAAGCAAGAAAAATCAGGCGCGGCGTTCTTTTCTGCTGGAATATTTGGGCTATTCAAAGCGAAGCATTTTGTAACTATGAATTCAATCTTCTATCTTGAACGTAATTTTACGCACAGTGACAGGACGTACACAGAGACAGAGTTGCTGGCTGCATCAACGCATATTGTTGTGTTAGCAGAACCCGGTGGCGGGAAAACAGAGCTGATGAAAAATATCGCTCAGAAGTTGAACACTTCTGTCTTAAATGCCAGCGTATTTGCTTACGTGGGAGCAGATAAAGAAAATAGCCCACTGGTAATTGATGCCGTTGATGAAGTCGCTAGGATCGATCAATCAGGTATTCATAAACTCCTTGCACTCGCCAGAACATCAAAGCCGACTCGCGTAATCATGTCAAGCAGGTCAAGCGAATGGGGGCTGGCTTCTACCAGTATTTTTGAGAAATTTCTTGGTTTCTCTCCTATGATTGTGAGGCTGAGAGAATTCGATCAAAGCGAACAACACGCCATCTTTAAGCACCATGCACCAGAAGAAGACTTCTTTGCATTCCAGACCGAAATAACACGGTTTAGTTTAGAAATGTTGTTACCAAACCCTCAGTTTCTGAAAATGTTCACCGATGCCTACTTAGAAAGTGGCAGGCAATTTGCTGACAAGCGTTCAATCTTTGCTTTAGCGGTCGAACGACTGGCTAAGGAAATCAATCCAGATATTCCGAAAGCCTCTATATCTCTTTCAGTTGCACAGAAGATCGCATTTTCTGCCGAGGTTTATGCCAAACTTCTGTTGTCGGGCGCAGAGGGAGTCAGCACCATCGACGTGACTACAAGCCGGATGTATCCAATGCTGACAGCGTTATTTAGCGGCAGTACTGCCTGTTACGACATATTGTCAACTCAGCTTTTCAAACCCGGCGATAAGGAAGACCAGCACCGCCCGGTTCATAAGATCGTCGCTGAATACTGCGCAGCAGATTATCTTATTAAACGAATAGCCGACCCAGGGGATACTCTCAGTTTAACAAAGTGCTTACCTGTCATTGCACCGAATGGTACTGCCAGGGATGAGTTGAGAGGTCTGCTCGGATGGATGGCGGCATTAGGCAACAAGTCAGTACAGGAATCCATTATTGAGCTTGACGCCTATGCAGTTCTCGCAAACGGCGATCCATCACAGCTTGAACGCTCATCGAAACGAAAACTTCTTCATCGACTCAAAGAGATTGAAGCCGCAGACCCTTACTTTCGTCGGAGCGATTTCTGGCGTCGGTTCAGCGCGGCTGATTTTTTCACGCAAGATGTTATTGAAGAAATAAAGCCTCTTTTAACGATTGGTAATGATGGTCATTTACGTGATTTAATTTTAGAACTTCTGACAGACTCACCAGTAAACAGTCAGTTGACGTCTGAATTAAGTCTGCTTACCTTAAATCCCAACGAGTCTAAACACATTCGTACCTTAGCAAGCAAATGCTTACTCAATGTCAAAGAGTACGATTTTATTGGCGCTTTAGCCGTTTTAATTTTTGAAGCCAGTAATATTTCACTCAATATTGCAGCTAACATCATCGAAGTTACAGGACCAGATAAATTTGATCACAAATATCTCTCTGGATTCTTACGCGTCTGTGCGAACCTCTATCCCGATCACAAAGAACAATTTGAAAGGGTCATTGGCTCTCGTTATTTTATTAAAAAGCTTATTTCCTGTTTTTCACAGCATACTCTTGAACTTCTTCTAGACGAATTAACCAATAATCTTCATTGCCATTGTGGGAAAAGATCCTATGAGTGTGACTGTCGCAATGGAATTAGCAAGATCGTCGGTTCAATGGCTGATCGCTATTTTGAATTAGCTCAAGCGCCGTTTGACCCTGTGAGGATCTGGCAATGGATAGGTAATCTCAATTTTCATCGCCAATGCCAAGCCGATCAAAGTAGGTCGGTACAGGTGCTTCGGGAAAATGACACACTTCGTCAGGAGATCATTGCCCATGTGTTCGGGCCACTAACGGATCGTAATGAAATATTCAACACAAGAGTAGAAAAGTTCGACGGACATCTGCACTCACACTCAGGCCTCCATTTATGGAGGAATGACTATAAATTTATCCTAAATCTGGCGTTTAAAATAGATAATGTAGACCTGTGGGCGAGTTTTCTTACCAGCCACCAACGCTACAGAAACAAGGAAGAGCAAGCTCCCGATGATTTACGCACGCAAATGCGTCAGCACGCCCTTTCCAAACCCGCATTTATGCGCGAATGGGCCAGATACAACAATGCGATGCAATTATCCGCGCAGGATCATCAGGTCTGGAGATTTAGACATAGCCGAAGCAGGAAACGTCATGACAGAAAGCAGCAAGAGATCCATGCCAAAAACATAAAATTTGTTAATGAAAACAGAGATATTATAGAGTGCGGTCGTCACTGGGGTTGTCTGGTGCGTTTTGCAGAACTCGTGCTCATGAATCCGGAAAAAATTGAATCTGAATTTGGTGACGAGAAACTGGTTCGGACTGCGTTGCGAAATTGTCTGGATTTTATTACCTCCGAGGTTCCCACACTTCACGAACTAGCGGCCCTGCAATGCAAATCAAAATGCAGACATTCTGTGATGATTTTATATGCAGCTTGTCTGGAGATTCTACGTGCAGAAGGCAATCTTGAATGTGTCAATATTGAGTTACTTACAGCCTTAAGAACTAACATTCACATGGGATACAACTCAGTTTCGGCGGAAGAACGTGACGCGCTACAGACTGAAATCGACCGCCTCATTTTTCCTGATAGTGAAAATGCTGAAAAATATCTCCGACAGTACGTAGAACCCCAACTCGCTCAGCCATGTCCTCATCCTGAAATCTGGATGTTGAGTGGAGAAGAGGTCTTTCGTCATTCACGCGCTAAACTTTCCATTGAATGGCTTCGTCGTTTTACTGATTTATCTTTTAAGTCAGTAGATACACTTTTTGAAATTGCTGCTCAATATGGCGATCGTGGTGATTTAAAAGAGATTATTGCAGAGCGTTGCTCAGAGATTATATCAGGCTGGCCCAATCCGACAGAAGATGAGGATTTTGAACGCAAGCGAATATTCTGGCTGGTACGGGAGTTCTACTTTCTCGAGAGCATTACAGCTACTTATTGGGCATGGCTAAAATCTGACAAAGATAATTTACTACATTTTTATGAACGTTCTGGGCGCATGAACCGAAGTGAGCACCGTGCCTGGCCGGAACTTACATCAATTAAGGTTGAAGCTATTTTAGACGCTTTCTTTGAACAATGGCCGCGTGTTGAACTGCCAAGTCATTGGGGCAGCGATAGCCCTGAAGAGGAAAAAGCCTACCGCTTTTTAACTGATTTAATTTGGTCACTTGAATCAGATATTCCTGACAATGCAATACCTGTACTGGGTCGCCTTCTTACCGATCCACGTTTCACAAGCCAGCACAAAGGGCTGCAAAGTGTATATGCTGGCCAGCTCAGGAAAAAAGCACTCAGGGATTTTGAACCACCTACGCCAGATGAAATAGTCCAACATCTGGATTGTGATTCAGTGGTTACTGTTGAAAGCCTGCGTCGGTTAGTTCTTCAGGAGCTTCATGATTTCCAGAAAGCGATTGATGGCGGGGAGTTTAACTCGGCAGATCGCTTCTATGAAAAAAATAAACGCCTTGATGAGGTAAAGTCTACGGAGATCATTGCTGAACGTCTCAATTTAAGACTCGAACCTCAGAGCATATCGATAACACCTGAGCATCAGTTAAAAGGTCAAAACAGGAGTGACTTCACGGCATCTAAGTTGATTGGTGGAAAAAGACGGCTGCTTGTTACGGAAGTCAAAGGCCAGTGGCACAGAGAGTTATATTCGGCCGCGTCAGCCCAACTCTATGATCGTTATTCTATCCACCCAGATGCCGAGCAGCAGGGTATTTTTCTTGTTATATGGTTTGGAGAGAGTGAGACCGTTGCAGGCCGCAAGCTCCACGGCATCAAAACCGCTCAGGAACTTAAAATCAGTATTGAAGCAGTGTTACCGGTTGATCTCCGTGGTTTAATCGATGTTTTCGTTTTAGATGTTTCTCGACAGAGTAAACATTAGAATTAGTAACATAGCCCCTACTTTGAATTTCTTGAGGGTGTTTTAAGTAATACACTATAAAAGAACTCAACAGTATTGTTACATCGAACATAAATATCCGATATCACCGCAGGTGTGATAGCAGGCATTTACCACCGAGAGATTAACTAAAATTGGTGGTCATTCTGGTGGTCTTGACAGGCAGCAGATTCAGGTTTAGCTTACTTATTAGCCAGTTACTGGCAAAGGCGATCCCAGTCAGAGGAGCCAAATTTAAGAAGCCCGCTTAGGAAACTAAGCGGGCTTTTTGCTTTTCTGTCTCTTGCGAATATTTATCGTTGTTTGGTTGCCATATTTTGGGTCATTTCCGTTCTGTAACCCACATATAGCTATTGTTCAACTGTCTAAGCTGTAGGTCTGTTCGGTTGAGTAAATCCTGCGACAGCGGCTGGTTGTCCGGTGAGTTTTGCAATTGCCGGATCAACTCTTCAGCCGGTACGCTGTCATTAAATGCCTTTGAAATAGAGAACACCGCGGTTTTGAGTTCGCTGACCGTCATGTATTTCCCCTTCTTCTCATCGAGCTGGTTAAGCCGGTCCTGAAGTTTCTGGAGTTCAGTGAATCCTTGATGCCATCCGTAAATGCTGGCATCAGGCAAAGAATTCGCCGCCATCTTTGATTGCCAGGCCGCTGACACCTTCTGTGCCAGTTCTGAACCAGGGTAAAGATGACGGGTTTGTTCTACCAGTTGGGTTCCATATTTTAGCGGCCAGTAAGGTGGAAGTGTGCTGAGTTCATCCAGGCGTGCGTCTAATTTCTTCGCGTATGGTTCACTGTTATTAAGCCACGCAGGTGAATCCAGGCGTAGTTGGTCGATAACGGGAAGTGGCAAAGTCACAGGCAAAGCTGCAAGTGAGGACGCCAACGCATCTTCCTGTGGAGAGTTGAGCATCGACGGTATGAACTTAAATACGACCAGGCTCAATATTGCGCTGGTTAACACACCAGTGACGAACGCTTTGCCGGGTGTGAATCGAGAAGCCGGTTTTTGTATGACTTCCACATCAACCGCTGGCTGCGAATTGACAACAAATACCCATCGTGGGCTGTTCTCTTCGGTAGCATAATGCCCTGCTCTCGCTGGCAGAGTGACTTCAGAACCAATCCCCTCGGCATCCCCCGAAGGGATATCGCTATTTTCAAGTCTGACTACCGTGTTTTGCAGCATTTGACGAAGAGCATCGGTACCGGCTGCACTGTTAAGTTCCAGGCGCCTTAACGCCTCGCCAGTGGTTCCCAGCAATATCTCGCTCTGGTACAGCGAGGGTAAATCAGCTCTCTGGAATGTCAGGGTCCGGAATATCTGCTGAAGACGTTTACTCAGGCTACTGAGTATCTCCATTCTGGCATGGGCAGATGCAGGCCACATCGCTGACCACTGATAACGGATCAGGGCATCCAGAATCGCCATGCCTTCGTTAAACCCATGAATACCCGCTAGTTGGGTTCTGGCAAGGGTGTACCATGCCGCGGTCTGAAGCTCGACACCATTAGTATCGAAAAGATTTAGCGCCAGTTTCTCAACATACTTCCAGTTCACATCTGGCCTGGCAGGATGGGAAAGCTTAGCGAGTTCATCACGTAGCGCTGAAAAATCTGGCATTGTGCGGGGATCTCCCCCCGTCTTAAGATAGCGTTCGGTTGCCTGGAACATGGTGAAATCCGTATCGAATGTGGATCGAGGTTGTGAAAGGTTAAATAAACTGATTTTTTTCCAGATACTGCTGCTGTTTCAGATGCCTGAGCATCACTTTTCCTTCAGGCATAAATTCGGTTCCATAGCGTACAAGACCAACTCCTTTTAGCTCGGCATCGATGGCGTAACGCAACTCTCCGGGCACCTCCTGTTCAAGCAGTGTGACATTGAGCGTCTGCAAACGAGGCTCATACTTCAGTAAAACGCCGGAAAGTGTATCTATCAGCTCATGGGCGGTTCCGGGCATGCCTTGCAGGATTTTAGTCATATCCGGTAAACCGAAATCTGGTAAATGGGAGATAGTACCGGCGCGAGAATTTAGTATCCGTTGAATGTTATCCAGTACGGATAAAATGACCTGGTCCTCCTCGTTTGCCAGTTCGAGGGGTAAATCACCGGTGAAATTGCCGGTAAGAATTTCGTATAGCGAAGGGGATTTTCTGTCCATGATCATTCCATATTAAAATATATATCTACGATGTATCACCAGCGAATGGTATAGGGTTCATTCCCCAATTCCCATTTATCATTATTAAGCTCAATAAGAATACCGCTTCGCGACCATGAATCTTGGTCGTGTATTCATTATGGTGAATAGCATTACAATACTTAATGTTCACGCTCGTTAAATGTACCAATGATCTTGTCATGCATTTCTGTCGATTTTGAGTATCCCAGTGTCTTGCGGTTTAGTCGTTACAATCTGTTGCGAAGGTTCAGGTTTTCACGCTCAATACGTTGCGTGTAAAGCTTACCCGTAATATGTTTTTCATTCGGTAACACGTCATAAGCACTGAAATTATCTGTGCACCAGAAGGCCACATTAAAACCTGACAGCAACCCCAGTAACTGACGAAGCGTTTTCTTGCTCCGGCGACCAAAAGCATGGGCAATAATACGTTTGAGACGAGGTTCCCATGCGTACCACAGCCAGCGTTGCTTCTTTTTATTGCCGACAAATGACCACATTTCATCCACTTCGCAAATGAGCTGAATTTGCAGATTACCCAAAGGAAAAAAGGTTACGTTTTGCGGCGAGAGTTTTTTAGTGTACGCACAACGGCATTAATGCTGATATTCAGTGCCCGAGCGGTGTCGCGGATACCGGCATTATTCATGGCAAGATCAATAATTTGAGTCTTCATACCCTGTTGGCAGGCACGGTACTCATATTCAAGTTGAAAGCTCCGGCAGCACGCCTGGCAGCGATAACGTTGATGTCCGGAACTCCCCTGTCCGTGTTTTTTTACCGGGGCTGTTTGCTTACAAAACGGACATTTTACATCAACCTTAGCCATCAGAATCCCTTTGATAAAAACGATGAGTTTATCTGATGATCTCCGGATTGAATACACGACCCACTTTTGGTCTCCACATTAATTATTAACGCCATATGTTTTATTGATATATGATTTTATTGCTAGCGCATTTGTATAGCTGAATTTTTTGCCCCCGCCTTCACATCCAGATAAATTCATATCATTGGCTACAGAGGCATTTTGTGAAAGTTTCCCTTCAGTATCGTATACATATGCATAGATCTTATAGCAAATCATTTCATTAGAATTAGTTGCCCTCCCCCATGATATCAAATTTACAATATTCCGCCTGGAAGCGATATTCATAAAGAATACTGAGGAATTAACTGGAGACATATTACCTTTGTTTTTATAAACATCTACAATAACACCCCCTGTTTTGCTTTCTTTAATAAAATTCAATCCATTATCAGTAACATATTTCACAATTACATTCGGAACACCTTTTAGAGCAAATGGTCCATCAGCGATAACTTCATAATCTTGAATATAATCCTTGCCAGTTCTCGTATCTTTTTTAATACTTTTCCCATTGCGTATGCAAACTGAGTGGTTAAGTGAAAGTGGTGTATAAGATTTTTTTTCATTCATTACAGCATAAGATTTGGAGAGGATATTATTCAACTGTTCATCAAAAAAATAATATGAATCGACAACCATTCCCCCGTCATTGGTTAGTGAAGTCATCCCAACCTTAACGCCTTCAACCGCCCCCCATTTGCAAGTGAGTACCAAGTGCTCTCTGATTTTTGCAGTATTGGCGTTCCCCTCTAAGGCAACATCAATATTTTTTCTTCCAATATCATTTTTAACAACAAGTGTGTAGTATTTTGTCCCATCCAGATCATCATCTCCGGCTTTTAACTCAAAGTCGATCGCATAGACATTCATGGTTATAAAAAACAGAATCACGAAACTAAAATACTTCATTAAACATCCCTTCGTATAATAACATTTCTAAATTATTAAACCGGTCAGCATTGTGGTCATCATGTTTGTTTACAATTATGGTTAAGATCAAATTCCAGCCCAACTTTAGAAAAACCTGGACCAGGATGTGATTTAATCGATTTCTCGTTTTAATCCTGTACTGTTCAAAACCATCATTCAGTTCTACCTCTACAACACCTAATAATGCATCAGGTACTTTAACCGAGTCAGTTAAAATTTGCCTGAGCATCTCTTGTGTGATTTTTGATTCTTGAATAAACGCATCCCAAAATACCACCGATATGCATAAGCCACTGGTCTGGTACCAAGTTGTCAACTTTCTTAATCAACGTCATTTACCGATAAAGGTTTCCAGGTAAGTTTTCCACTGCGGCGCATCGTTAATTAGTGAATCCAGATACGTTGCCCACAGTGGGTCGTCTTTTCCGTAATACCATTCACTGTATAGTTAATAAAAATTTATGCTGTTTTTCCGCAGTCAATGGAGCAGCAGCAGGAGTCATTCCATTACGCTCCTGTCGGAGTTGCTTAACCCAGGATTCGAGCGCAGATGAGCTGACGTTCATGGCTTCACTCGCCGCACGGTAGGAATAGCTTTTATCAAGGATCAACTGAGCACATCCGAGTTTGAATTCAGCTTAAAAGGTTCGTCTTGTTTTCGGGTTCATAAGTCACTTGTTTGAATTGCGAAGAGGATATCACCTCCAATCAAGTGGCCAAATTAACTATGCCATACATGGACGTCCCGTGTTGTGCAAGTCCTGAGTTGATACGGTTTGCTGCCATATATCCGGCGTCGTTGGTGGATCTAATGACCCGCGCCATGATGTCATCCACACCCTGTTTCCTTATCACTACATCGGTATGTCACTACCACGGCACAGTTCAGGCTATTACAGGGTCGGTTTACCGTTCTCTCATCAGTACCTGCAAACGCAGGAGGAATGCTATTGCTCAGGCACAACAGTGGTCAACTCATAGCGAAAGCCCTGTTGATGTTAAAACTTGTTGATTCAGTCAGTAGCCGCCAGACGATGCGTGTCAGTTTATTGGCCAGTACGACCGTGGCTTTCATTTTGCCCCTTCGGTCAGTAAGGCGCTTCAGTCATATAACTAATGCATCATCTCGCTTATGAGCCCAGTGCATAACAGAACGGGCACCATGAATAATCAGCGTCCTGAGGTCACGATTGCCGTTCCTGGTCATGGATGAGAGGCTGCTTTTCCCACCGGAGCTACGTTGTCTGGGAACCAGACCACACCAGGCGGATAATTGCCGCCCGTTAGTAAACTGTTCAGCATTCACTTCACTCAGAAAAGCAGCGGCAATAAGTGGGCCAATATCCGGTATTGTCATCAGCACTTTGTATTTGGGTTGTTGTTGGCACAGAGCCGCAAGGCAGTGTTCTGCAGAAAGAATACGCTCATTAAGTGAGTGTATGTTTTCGAGCAACGAGAACAGCAACTGGCGTAGTACAGGGGAAATTAACTGTTCTGCATCCTCAATAATATCGGGTAGTCGCTGCTGTAAAATATGAATACCAACAGGGATCTCAATCCCTTGTTCTGCTGCCAGTGACCTGGCCTGGTTTGCCTGAGCAGTACGCTGCTCCACCATCAACTGACGCGCGCTTCGAAGAGCCTTAATATCCTGCTGCTCAACCGTTTTGACAGCAACGAAATGAATACCCGGGCGAAGCGCTGTCTCACAGATTGCCAGCGCATCATTGGCATCGTTTTTTTGGTGATGTGTGAATGCTTTTACGTGTTAGGTGGGGATGAGTCGGATGAAAAAACCCATTGACTGAAAAGTGCGTCCCCAGTAATGCGAAATAGCACAAGCCTCCATTGCAATAATCGAACCGGCAGGAAACTGACGAAGGGTATCCAGCAGTTTAACCCGGGAAACCTTACGGTTAAATGCAATGCTCCCGTCGCTCATCCAGACGCAGACCTGAAAGACAGATTTAGCCAGATCGATACCGATGACTTTTATTGAGTTCATGATGCAGTACCTCTGAAAAAAGAACACTCTGCATAAGTGTGGCAGGACTTACGCTGAATGAGGGACGTCCATCACATCACTACACTTATTTTTCGATTCAAATTTGTTATTCTGCTACTGTATCAGCCTTGACCCAAGTAATGAGTGGTACTCCTTTTGGATTTATGTAACCAACATTCACCCATTTACCATCAGAAGAAACTTGTATCACTTTCACTTTATCGCCTGAAACCAGGTAACCCTTGGTTTCACTGTCATCGATTGGTGATTTAAATAATTTCGACTTCGATTTTATTGAAGACTCCTCTGTAACGCCATGCAAATAGTTAGCGATAGATTCGTGTACAATCTCTTTTGTTTTTCCATTCTCAGTTGCCAATTGCTGATAACTGTTTATATTTTCTTTGGATGGGACGTCGCAACGAAGAATATTACCAACGCGCCTGGCATCTATTGTGGATAGTTTGTTTTTTATTTTATTAATCGAAGGGCGCATTGAGTTAAAATCAAAGTTATTAGCACCCGCATTCTCTGAACTAGCCAAAACATCTTCATTCCCAACCCAGGTATACCCACATGCCTCTCCATCCCAGTCGCTAACAATACAACCATTGGTCATATCAATAACACTGCAATAAGCTTTATCTGAGTAATTACTGGTGCCATCTCCGTACTCTACATTCCCACCAGAAACGCTGATGACGATCAGGTATCTCCCGGACGGCGATACTTTAGAGGTGCCATCTTCTGTGTAGTATCGATCACTACGACTGAGATCTACTGAATAACTATTAGTAGAAAATATTATTTTTCCCCATGCATTTTTATCGTAATGCTCTCCTTTTTTTTCCTTAGAAAAAGTCAGAGTACTACCCTCTGGAGATTTAATTACGACATCTGCGTAACTGACTCCAGTGACAAAGATAGATAATAAAATCCCATTCAAATAATTAAGCTTAATCATAATTTTGTTCGTGTATTCAATCCGGAGATCATCAGATAAACTCATCGTTTTTATCAATGGGATTCTGATGGCTAAGGTTGATGTAAAATGTCCGGTTTGTAAGCAAACAGCCCCGGTAAAAAAACACGGACAGGGGAGTTCCGGACATCAACGTTATCGCTGCCAGGCGTGCTGCCGGAGCTTTCAACTTGAATATGAGTATCGTGCCTGCCAACAGGGTATGAAGACTCAAATTATTGATCTTGTCATGAATAATGCCGGTATCCGAGACACCGCTCGGGCACTGAATATCAGCATTAATGCCGTTGTGCGTACACTAAAAAACTCTCGCCGCAAAACGTAACCTTTCTTCCTCTGGGTAATCTGCAAATTCAGCTCATTTGCGAAGTGGATGAACTGTGGTCATTTGTCGGCAATAAAAAGAAGCAACGCTGGCTGTGGTACGCATGGGAACCTCGTCTCAAACGTATTATTGCCCATGCTTTTGGTCGCCGGAGCAAGAAAACGCTTCGTCAGTTACTGGGGTTGCTGTCAGGTTTTAATGTGGCCTTCTGGTGCACAGATAATTTCAGTGCTTATGACGTGTTACCGAATGAAAAACATATTACGGGTAAGCTTTACACGCAACATATTGAGCGTGAAAACCTGAACCTTCGCAACAGATTGAAACGACCAAACCGTAAGACACAGGGGTACTCAAAATCGACAGAAATGCATGACAAGATCATTGGTACATTTATCGAGTGTGAACATTATGTATTGTAATGCTATTCACCATATTGAATACACGACCCATTTTTCCATTCCTGGGCGCTGGCATAATAGGGACAAATCAGACAACCAAGTAAAACAGATAACCAAGTAAAACAGATAACAACAATACCTTCATGACCAGTCTCCCTCTGCAACATTTCTACTACGATTACTCTACCTCAGGCTTCCGCTTTACCCACAGACTGCGACGAATTCATTGCAGCTTATCGCCCAGCCATTCTGCTTACCTGCGTTTTACTGAGCTGATAATATGTTCGGCCATTTTCTTTAGTTCATCTTTATCCATGGGTGGCTGATTTTTGGCCTGACGACTATCCTGCATGACATAAAATAATAAATCAGGTTCCAGATTTCTGGCTTTATGGTTTCCCCGGACATAAGCGACATAACCATAATCGGTGCGGCCATTTTTAAAAACCGATTTTGCAAATGTCCCTAATCCTTCTTTACCCCCCATTTTGATAGAACGCCACTTAGGTCTTATCAATTCTTTGGAAACAGCAGACCACTGGTATTGCCAGTTCCATAACCAGGTAACATAATCCTTATCATTCAATTCACTTTCTTTCCCTGCATTGGGTTCCATCCCCAGGTCCTGGAAAAATATCGTCACATCAGGATGGTCTTTCAGACGATAGGTGACGCCCATATTGCGTGGTTCTTGCCCGGAATCCCTGGCAACAAAACCATAGGGCATGCAGAAACCCTGTTCTGCGGGAACTTCATAGAGTTTACGAGGGCGGAACCGGTTAAGCAGTGAGAGTACTTCAGGTTTGCTTATTTTCAGTTGTTCAGCAAGTGACTGCGCCTCACTGGTTTTATTAAAAATATACAACCGTCTATTTTTATTTATGAATAAAGAATAACCACCTGAATCTGCGGAAGAAAAAGCATCAGTATAGTTATCTATACTATACATCAGCGATTGCTCGGCTATTTCTTTAGACAGCACGGGAAGTTTCAGTGATAATTCATAATTTCTTTCGTCCCAGTAGTCCTGTATATGATCATTAGCCCTTTCTTCAAATTTATTTTTATAATTACCTAAATTGATCTCTGATTTACTATCAGAAGAAACCCCAATTTCATAATCACTATAATAAAACCCAGAGAATTGGGCCTGAGTTCTATCGTTGTTATCCTGATATCGGTTATTCCCAAAAGATATTTTTGGGAATAAGTAGCGACGAACAAACTCATTTTTTGTCCATGCCGGATTTTTACGTGGATTTATGATCAAGTCTACCGGCAGTAATGCCACTTCCAGATTATCTGGCAACTGTAGCTGATAATAGCCGACACACTCACTTCTCCATTCCTGAGCAGTAGCACAATATGGAAAAACCAAACAACCAAGCAATACGGATAACTGTAGTATTTTCATGACCAGTCTCCCTCAACTCCATTACTCCCCCGATGATCCTCCAGTTGCTGCGCATTATTTTCTGGAGCAACATTGTTGGCAATCAGTCGCATATTATATGGGATCAAGTTATTCTCTCCTTCAGTTCAATGCACAGGCAAGGCTGCAAAGTAGCCTTTAATTGTTTGTAAGGAACCATTATCCTGATATTGATAATTCTGCCAGAATGTTTCTGTGAACGGCATATTCTTTGCCTGATCGATGGAAATTGTATCAGATTTTATAATCGGCCAGATTGATGCAGGTCGCCTATCATCAATTTTACTGGTGGAATCAGAAACAGAACGTGGTTTTTCAGAATGATTAATATTATTCCCCACATAATTTTTCGGAATAAACTTAAATACTTTGTCGTAGACTTCGGTATTTTTCTTCGCCAACGCTTGGATTTTCTCCCAACCGGCCTTCAGGGCTGGTTTATCCAGCGCTTCCGAACACTCACCCGCAGCGCTGCCCAGCCATTTACGGCAGGCGTTTTGCCGCAGTTCTCGTGCAAAATTACGGTACGGTGAGACAACACCCGTACCATCCAGGTCGGTATAACCGTTGGCAGTATCTGATATCAGTACCGCCAGTTCAGAATCCCTGTCACCCAGCAGGCTACGGTCGTTAATATTTGCACTGCCCACCAATACGTAGCGGTCATCGACAATCATCAGTTTACTGTGCACGTAAATCTGCTCAGTTACTGCTTTACCATTTAACTGCGTATGGTCGCGCAGGTTCAAAAGCGTGACATATGGATCGCATTCATCCCAGACAATATTTTTATATTCATCACCACACGCCCCCTCTAGCTCCGGTACGGTAGTTGTAGTCGCGGGTGGCGATGCTACCGGTGACCAGATGGTGCCAGGTGCGCACGTCCCACACCGATTCCGCTGCACCATCGAACAGGCCGGAAAGTTCACTGTACGGCAGGCGCACATCAAACTGATAATTCAGCTGGCTGTCGGCAAAAATGTACATGTCCAGTTCACGGGTGTTGTCCATCTCCGTGCGCCAGTAAATCCCCACTTCAGACAGAATGCGCTGAACAAACGCCAGGTCCGTTTCCCGCCACTGGGTGATGACTTCACGCGGTGGATAGGTCAGCTCCAGGCGAAACTCAAAATCCGGCCCTTCCAGTCCGTGCTGGCGCAAGACCTGCTCCACCACTTCCGGCACCGCAACAACAAATCTGATGAATTATCGCCGCTTCACTGAGCTGACAATATGCTCGGCCAGTTTTTCCAGTTCATCTTTGTCCATTGATGGCTGATTTTTGGCCTGACGACTGTCACGTATAACGTAAAATAATAATCCTGGCTCATTATCATCAGCACCGCTTTTAACATACGCAACATAGCCATAATCAACTTCTTTTCCGTACCGCGTGAATTTTGCAAAAGCGGCAGTACCTTTACGATTATCTATTGTGGGTGAACTAAAGCCTTTGCCAAATAGTTTAATATCCCGGAATGAATGTCCATATTCCACATTCCATAAATAGGTTACATAATCTTTGGCGCTCTTTTTATCATCCGGTCGTTGCTTGCCAGGCCCGGGATTTGTCCCCGAATCCTGGAAAAATATGCTTACTTCAGGATGGTCTTTCAGACGGTAAGTGACAGCCATATTGCGTTTTTCATGCCCGGAATCCCCGACTATAAATCCATATGGTAAGCAGAATCCCTGTTCAGTGGGCACTTCATAAAGCTTGCGGGCCCTGAAGCGATTAAGTAATGACAGAACTTCAGGTTCATTATCCCGCAGTTGTTTTTCTGCTGTCGGTGATTTATCACTGGTATCTTTCTTACTTTCTTTCCAAAAATGATACAGGCGATTATCTTTATTTATAAAGACACTGTAAGTTCTGTTTGTATATATTGAAAATGCATCGGGATATTCCTTTGTCAGATAACCATGTTTCCTTTTAAATTCAGCCTCCGGCGTAAGGGGTTCATCAAATAAACGCAAATCACGCAACTCATATTCCCTGGCGACAAATGCTGCAAAATCCCGGTCACCTTCCTCTCTTTTTCTATAAGCGGACCAGTCAATGGGCTCTTTGCCTTCAGTCGAGATACCCAATTCATAGTTCCCGTAATAGAATTCAGTAAACTGCGCCTGCACGGCATCAATGTCTTTTAAATCATAATTCTTTCTGAATGTTATTTCTGGAACCCCGTAGAGCTGGACCTTTATACCATTAGCACTTTCCGGCCGTTTATCTGGATTAACAAAATCCTCAATCGGGTATAATGCCACTTCCAGCCCTGCGGGCAACTGAAGCTGATAATACCCGACACACTCATTTTTCCATTCCTGACCGAAAGCATTATATGAAAACATCAGGCAGGCAGATAAAACAGTTGTAGATAGGGTTTTCATGACAATGCTCCACTAGTATTGCTTTCATCCGGATTATCAGCAATCTGAATATCAGGATTATCGGGTTCGTTATTATCAGTAATCAGGCGCATATTATACGGATTCAGGTTATTCTCGCCTTCGGTCCAGTGAACCGGCAATGCAGTAAAATACCCCTTAACATTCTTCATTTTATTACCGCTCCCACGCTGAATTATTTTATCTGTTCCCCAGAATCCTTCTGAAAATGGCATCTGTTTCGCATCGCCAGGTGTTGGTATCGAATTAGACTCCATAACGGGCCAGAGGGATGTCCATCTTTTCTTATTCACTCTTTTACTTTTCACACCTGCATCATTCTGATTATTTTCGTCAGGTTGATAATCGTCTCTGGGAATAAAATTAAATACCTTCTCGTAGACTCCTGCATTATCCCTGGCCAGCGCCTGTATCTTCTCCCACCCGGCTTTCAGCGCCGGTTTATCCAGCGCCTCGGCACATTCACCTGCCGCGCTGCCCAGCCATTTACGCCAGGCATTCTGGCGCAGTTCACGCGCAAAATTACGGGTGGGGGCGGCAGTGCCACTGCCATCCAGGTCGGTATAACCGTGGGCGGTGTCGGATATCAGTACCGCCAGTTCGGAGTCCCTGTCACCCAGCAGGCTGCGGTCATTGATATTCGCGCTGCCGACCAGCACATAACGGTCATCGACAATCATCAGCTTACTGTGCACGTAAATCATTTCCGTGACCGGCCTGCCATTGAGCTCAGCATGGTCGCGAAAATTCAGCAGCGTGACATACGGGTCACACTCAGAGAATTCAATATCCCGGTATAACTCACCACACGTCTGCTCCAGTTCCGGGATGCGCCTGTGCCATTCCCGGCGCGGCACCGACTGCGCCTCAAGCTGCTGTTTCACCCACAAGCTGCGGCGAATACGGTTGAGCAGACTGTCTGTTCCAAAGACCAGTGACTGCCGGGTCAGATGGATTTGCGCCACAATCGTCGGGTCGTCCAGCCTGCCTTCCGGATTAACCGGCAGCACAATATACACGTGGTAGGGCTGTGGCATCTGGCTGAATATCGCGCGTTTTATTCGCTCACCCAGCCATTCGGCCACCGGGTTTTGCGGGGACTCATCATCAGGGAGTATCCGGGTGGCCCACGCATTGATCGGCTGATTGATGCTGTCAGCTGCGGGACTTAGCTTCTTATTGCCCACAACAGACGACACACCGAACGCTGACACAAAGAACTGATTTTCAATATAGATAAAATGCTCTGACTTACTGATAAGCAGATGCACACTGCGCAAAACATCATCCTGCTTCAGCCTGGCTTTTGGTGCGACATCCGGCATGCACTTATGCTCATCCTGGCGCATAGCCAGCGACGCGCTGCGCAATACCTGTACCTGACAACTGCCTTTTTTTTTCTGATGGCGCGGCGGATATGTCCAGTTCAGGAACAGGTGTTTTCAACGGGCTGTTTGGGTAAGGATGACCATAGCTGTTCCAGCGAAACACAAAGTTGCGCACCAGGTCATAAACCGCAGGGCCTTCAATCTGCATATGATAATCCTGCCACGGCATCCGGGGCTGAACCATCGGGTCGAGATACAAACTGTTCTTTGCCGTATCGGTTGACTGCCAAAGTTGATGTTTCAACACGGCATCAATAACATGCTGTACGCTGTCTTCCTGCCGACGTTCTGCCTTCTGCCGTTCATCTCGCTGGTTATCCCGATGGTAACTCCCTGCCGGGATGACATATTCTTCCATCGGGTTATAACTACTGCCCCGGGCAATAGGGGGGATGCATGAGTTGTACATGTTCATCCCCTGCCGCCCGTCTGCATTTGCCAGCAGGCCATAGTTATCATCATAACGCCCATAGGCCAGGTCAATCCCCCCGACAAATGCCAGCCTTTCATCCACAATTACGCATTTCTGGTGGTGTGAAAACATCATTCCGGATTTAGAACCGGCACGCTGGACATAAAAGGCCTTGCGTTTCAGGTGGGTGTTCATCGCCGCGAACACCTGCTCCGTAGCAGCAGACCAGGTTTCTACCTGTGACGGATTCTTCCACGGCATGATGTAAACATGTAGCTCTGGTGATGCCTGCACCGCTTCCAGCAGGGCATCCACCAAACGAACCCCTTCCGCCAGTTGCGCATCCCAGTTCACCTGCCAGCCGGTAATGTAAATACATTTCGTGGCCTGTTTAAAGGCTGCCAGTAACGCGGCGAAATATGCCTTTCCACCCAGAAACGCCTGTACGGCATTTCCTTCGGTATACTCAGCAAAGTTTTCTGACTGACGCTCCGGGCCACTGGTGTAATGCACCCAGTGACTGTGAGTGACTGAGGCGGTATAACTCTCATCGCTTTTATCGTCAAAATATACGCTGCTCTGATTCATACCATCATCAAGTTTTTGTGATGCCATCTTACTTTTCCTCCCTGAGTGATGCGAGCATTGACCCCTTAACCTGTTGCTCGCTCTGGATACATTCCGTCAGCTTTTCGCCTGGCTGAACCCTGTCGCAGACAGAATTAAACATACGATGAAATCCCATCGCATCCTGTGCACAGAAGTCCTTTGAACTCTCACTGGCATCTGCGGTTATCCTATTGAAATACAAGCGATGAGCACGGTGACCTGCCACTATCCATAAGCGGGACGAATATTGTGAGGCCAGTGCTGTCAGTTGCTCCTGTTGCGCTTCAGACTGGAGCACATTCCCGGCGTCATCCGTCTGTCCGTTCATCAGAACATCATCCGTCGTGATAGCCTGCATGTAAGAGTCGGCCTCCACGATTTGCCACTGCCGGACCGATTGTGCAAGCCCGTTGGTGCCTGGCGCATCAGACAAACGGAGCACCGGTTTCAGGTTCTGACTGACAGGTTGAGAAGAAAGGAGATTTGCCAGTGGCATCTTTGGTAAATTCAGCGGCAATGTCGCAGGCCCCGCAAGCATCGTCCTTTTCACCTTACGCATATATGTTGCCGTCGTGCCGTACTCCACCTTCCCTGCTTCCAGCTTCAGGTAACTGCCACCACCCATCAGCGTGATGCGCTTTTTCCCGGCAAACGAGATATCACTTTCTGAGGTCAGGGTGAGTTTCTTCTCTGCAAACAGCCGCATGCTGGCGTTCTGGGCCTGCATCTCTATCGGGCCTTCTCCCGCTTTCAGGCTTAGCTGCCCGGTGCGGGCAAAGAGCCCCAGTTTCTCCCCGGCAAGCGCGGTCATATTGCCCATCACGCCAGCGCTGATGTCGCCACCGGCATTTATCGAGACGTTTTTCGTGGCGGTCATTTGCAGGTGTTCACCGCTGGTGAATGCCATCCCTTGCGGGGTGGAGAACAGCACCGCGTCGTTAAGCGGTTTCAGCCGTTGTTCAAACATCCGTATCTGGCTGTCAATATCAGCTTTCAGGGCTTCTGCCTGCTCTGCCGCCATTTCAAGCTGTTGCAGTTGCTGGTTTAACTGGTCGATTTCCTTAAGTGCCGCGTCCATATCCAGCACCTCACCCCGGGCTTTGTCCTGCTTGTCCGCACTGACAAACAACCCTTTTCCGGCGCGGATGGTGACGCGTTCATCGGTGCGCAGCTCGGTGCCTTTACCTCGGGGTTTTCCCTGCGCATCCACCAGATGGCCGGTGTTGAGCTGGGTTTTGCCGTATTCCGTGGCGAGCTTGATATGTTCTTCGCCGCGCTGGTCTTCCATCCGCAGCTTGTTGTTCGCAGGCGTTCTGAGAACGTTGCGGGTGTGGTTGTCGCGGTTAACGTGGTCCGGGTGTTCTGAGTCGTGCATCGCATGAGCGATATACGGCAGGTCGACGTCGCCGTTGCTGTAGGCTATCGCCACTTCGGTACCGTCGGTGAGCGGCGTATGCCAGCCGAGGTCGACAGCCATTCCTGGCGGGTCATGATGCCATGCACCGTTTTGCCACTGCGCATCCGGAAGGTGGCGTACTTCATCAGCACCTGCTCCGGGGCAATGTTTGCCTGCGGGGTGGTAAATTCGGCTCGCTTAACGCTTCCCGCCCGGTAAAATTCAGCACATCCGGCAGCACGCTACTGTCGTTAATCTCAAGAGAATAGCGTGTCTGTCCGTCATAATCAGGTGCTGAATAATCGACCACCTTCTTAGCTTATATAAACACTTCCACCATCATCCCTCATCAGAAGTTTCCATGTGGCAGGGATCGGTTTTATCGGCGCAAACATATCTCCCTGATATTGAGCAGCTTCTGGCATCAATTTCCCAGCCTCAACGTGAGCAAACTGCTGTTGCCCTCCGGCTATAGTCGCCCAGCGTCCTGAATGAGGGCAATGCTCACCACTCCGGCAGGTAATTCGCTTGCCCGGGTTATCATCCAAGAAATATTCTGATTCATCTGGAATAGTACCGTCGCAATAACGAGTGTCTTCCCAAATAAGGCGCCATTCAATTGATTTTTTTTCCATTTCATGTGATTCGAAAACATTAATGAAAGGAGCCCTTGCGCCACTTATTAAATAATTAAAACAGCCCTTATTAACAAAGTCACCAATCCCAACTGGAATGACCTTCCATTTAAAGTCCAAACTGAGTTTTCCTGGCTCCCATATACCGTCACAAGGAACAATATCTCCAGTAGAAATCATTTTCTTTTGTTCATTAGGAACCATTGGCAAATTCTTTGGGAAAATGGGGCGGGGTAATGAATAAAATTCACTCTCATATAAAATATCACTAAACAAGAAATTAACATTGGTAATATTAGCCACCATGTCTTGTGGTTCTGTTATATATTCTGTTCCCGCATACTCTTCTGCCAGACGCAATTTATTGATCTGTTCAACCTTTGGAGGATAAGGCCACTCTTGTATTCCTCGTTCATGGTATCGGCCAAAGAAACGTGATTTAACTATATCAACTGGCTTATAGAGTTGGTACAAATCACCATTTGTGCGCCATACATGTCGGTGACCTTTTCCAAGCTCTTCAATGCCTTGATCATAAAGACATAGAGCTTCATAGATTCTGACAAGATTATTGGGGTCTAACGCATCGGGATCATTTTCCGGCCAGGTTTTTACCGCCTGTTCATAGGTTGCTGCAAATATCGCCCAGGCATCTCGTTTACGCTTCCATAGGCTGTAACTGCTGAGTCGCTTAAGCAACCAGAATACCTGCCGACGGGTGTTATCATCATTCATTGAATACGTATTCAGCAGTTTCATAAATTATTCCTGTTCTGCCTTTGAAGTCTGATGTTCTGCACGAACACCGCTAACGACTGCTCGCGTTCCAGTTTTGCTTTGTAATTCAGTGTCAGACAACTGACGGGTTTCAGCAAAGGGTGGTTTAATATTATCAGGGTTGTCAAAACCATATTTTCCATTCACCTCTTGCCAGCCCGTAGGTTTGAACTCAATATGAATGCCATTAATTTCAGTACTGAATGCTTTATTACTTTGTTTAACTTCTTTCCCGATATCCGATATTTTCTGAGCCAGATCACCCAGATTGATAATCACCTGTTTACCGCCGCCATCAAGATACTGATTGGGTAACTCTTTACCGAACTGTTCAGCAATATTGCCATGCCAGGCAGTTACATGAGGCATAATTGATGCAAAGTTATCAGGCAGTTTCATCACAACAATAAATCCATTACCGTTCCACTCATCCAGTACTGCTGCTGGTAATCGCCAGTTTTCTGCCGATGTAGGAACCTTTTCAAAACCCCAGAAAGCGGTCGCGCGACCTCCAGCATAACTTTCCTGAGCATCTTTTGTCGCATGACCAAACACCCGGTAAAGTGTGCTTCCTGCCAAATCTTGCGCATTCATTGCAGTGACTTTACCGCTAAATGAAGCTACAGCTGGGAATATTTTTTTCTTCCCAAAAGCCGGGCTTCCCCCTTCATAAGCCAGTAAATCTGGGTATCCGACCATTGAATACTGCTCACTTAATTTTTCAAAATCCTTTACTTCCGCCGAATTACTCGGAAAGCGTGAACCCTGTTTTGCAGCAACATGAACTTCTTTTTCCAGCAAATACGCCTCAGCCTCCCGCCGCACTTCTGCACGTCCCGCCCCGGTCGCCACAGTATGGATTTCACCCTTATACACCATGGCCTGAAGCACCCGCAGTTTCGCATCCAGCTCTTTCAGCGCCTGTGGGATCATCTTCGCCGCCAGCGGTTGCAGTGCCGCAAAGCCATCCCGCACACGGATCAAATCGGCCTGCCACTTTTCCGGCAACATCTGCCCGATTCGGGCTTTCAGTATCTGGTTTATCGCCGTGATCATGGTATGGCAAAAATCACTCATCTTCTCAATAAGCTGCGCCTGATACTGAACCACATTCAGTTTATTCAGCCACTTCACTGCATCGCCTTCACCTACACGGTTCAGGAACTTAATGATATCGCTCAGCGTTTCAACATTCTCTGCCGCTTCTTTTGTCACCCTCAGTGCCAGACGCCCGACCCCTTTAATCACACCACCAATTACCGGGATCAATGCAAACAGCAGGATCACCAGGAATACCCATTCACTGACGCTTTCCCGTTTACGGGGATCTTTCGCAAGCCCCATAGAGACGGCGATCAAATCACGTACTGCCGTCACATCACCGACCAGCGGGATCATGCCAATCACCGCATCAACAATAATCTGGCTGATGGTCTGTTTTTCATTAAAAGAGCCCTGAAGCGTCCCCCATATCCATTGCCCCGTTTCCAGGCTGGTTTCTTTGAACCACGCAACACCCGGCATACTCATTCAACACCTCCGCTGTGTTTTGCTATCAGTGAATCCAGATCGGATTCAGTGAAAGATGAACCGATAAACTGCTGGTTATCCATCTTATCTTTGCGCAAATAACTCCGCGTATCAGGACCAAATTCAACCTGCATACCACCTGCCGGAATATCTTCCATATGCAGATATCCGGCACCATCAAGATTTCCTGTGCGCACCGAACCGTCCGCCAGTGTCGCCGTAAAGGGCGCCCCCACTACTGGAGCATCGTCATGATACAGATACTGCATAAGCGCATCGGCAGAGTCTTTTACCGGGCCAGACAGCCACGGCATTTCCGGTTTCTGCGAAGCCGCCCCAGCCGCCATGGTCCTTTTCACCTTACGCATATATGTTGCCGTCGTGCCGTACTCCGCCTTCCCTGCTTCCAGCTTCAGGTAACTGCCACCACCCATCAGCGTGATGCGCTTTTTCCCGGCAAACGAGATATCACTTTCTGAGGTCAGGGTGAGTTTCTTCTCTGCAAACAGCCGCATGCTGGCGTTCTGGGCCTGCATGTCTATCGGGCCTTCCCCTGCCTTCAGGCTTAGCTGCCCGGTGCGGGCAAAGAGCCCCAGTTTCTCCCCGGCAAGCGCGGTCATATTGCCCATCACGCCAGCGCTGATATCGCCCCCGGCATTGATGGCAACGTTTTTTGTGGCCGTCATTTGCAGGTGTTCACCGCTGGTGAATGCCATCCCTTGCGGGGCGGAGAACAGCACCGCGTCGTTAAGCGGTTTCAGCCGTTGTTCAAACATCCGTATCTGGCTGTCAATATCAGCTTTCAGGGCTTCTGCCTGCTCTGCCGCCATTTCAAGCTGTTGCAGTTGCTGGTTTAACTGGTCGATTTCCTTAAGTGCCGCGTCCATATCCAGCACCTCACCCCGGGCTTTGCCCTGCTTGTCCGCACTGACAAACAGCCCTTTTCCGGCGCGGATGGTGCCGCGTTCATCGGTGCGCAGCTCGGTGCCTTTACCACGGGGTTTGCCCTGCGCATCCACCAGATAGCCGCTGTTGAGCTGGGTTTTGCCGTATTCCGTGGCAAGTTTGATATGTTCTTCGCCGCGCTGGTCTTCCATCCGCAGCTTGTTGTTCGCCGGCGTGCGCAGAATATTGCGGGTGTGGTTGTCACGGTTGACGTGGTCGGGGTGTTCTGAGTCGTGCAGCGCATGAGCGATATACGGCAGGTCGATGTCGCCGTTGCTGTAGGCTATCGCCACTTCCGTACCGTCGGTGAGCGGCGTATGCCAGCCGAGGGTGTCACCGGAATACGGTTTTGCCTGGCGCAGCCACAGGTAACCGTAACCCTGCTCTGTTCCTTCCCGGTCAAAGTCCAGTTTTACGCGGTAGCGGCCCAGTTCATCCAGGTGGGCGTAAATATCGTTCTTCTCGCGGCTTTCAATTCGCGCAGGCAACGTGCCGTGGATTTCTGGGCGCGAGATTTCAACCGGGCGAAAGCTGTAGCGTTCGCTGTAAGGCATGCCCCACACGGAGACATGCAGACGCGAATCCCGTGAAGCAGCAAAAGTGACCAGCGTGAGAATGACACCTTCCTGCAACGCAGCAATCACACTGCCCTGCGGCTCCAGCACCTGTCCCGGCGTCAGGTTTGACGCATTGCTGAACAGGTGAATACGCGCAGACCGGTTCAGTTCACGTTCATGGTGCAGACGGGCGTAAAACGCCCCACTTTCGGTGGCCGGCTCCGGATCGGTATCATCACCGGCTTCGCGGTACGGTGCGGCGTAGCGGTAATGTTCGCCCGTGGTCACCGCCTCATGACGCACGCTGACCGTGCTGTCCAGCGGTGTGCTGGCTGTACGGTAGTTGTAGTCGCGGGTGGCGACGCTACCGGTGACCAGATGGTGCCAGATGCGCACGTCCCACACCGATTCCGCTGCACCATCGAACAGACCGGAAGGTTCACTGTACGGCAGGCGCACATCAAACTGATAATTCAGCTGGCTGTCGGCAAAAATGTACATGTCCAGTTCACGGGTGTTGTCCATCTCCGTGCGCCAGTAAATCCCCACTTCAGACAGAATGCGCTGAACAAACGCCAGGTCCGTTTCCCGCCACTGGGTGATGACTTCACGCGGCGGATAGGTGCGTTCCAGACGAAATTCGAAATCAGCCCCTTCCAGCCCGTGTTTACGCAACACCTGCTCCACCACTTCCGGTACCGACTGGTTCTGGAAAACCGCACACTGGCGACTGTAGGACATCAGCGCCAGGCGCGAGCTGAGCGTAGCTTTATAGTGCGACTGGTCAGCGGAGGTAGACAGCCATTCCAGACGGGTCATGATGCCATGCACCGTTTTGCCACTGCGCATCCGGAAGGTGGCGTACTTCATCAGCACCTGTTCCGGGGCAATATTTGCCTGCGGGGTGGTGAATTCAATGTCCCATGTGAACGGCTCGCTTAATGCTTCACGCCCGCGAAACTTCAGCACTTCAGGCTGGACGGTGCTGTCATTAATCGCCAGCAAATAGCGGGTCTGCCCGTCAAATAGCGCTAACCAGTTATCCATCACTTCACTCCTTTACCGGTACCAGGCTGAGCCAGCCATCGCCCAGTTCAATGGTGCGCGGCTCATCCGGGTCAAGATCGTCGCGGCTCAGCACCAGACGCCATTGGTTGTCTTTTAAATCCGGGCGGTTAAACAGGGCAACTATCGCCACAAACTGGGCGTTTTCATCCATCGGCGTGTCGAGTGTGACGTTGCCGTTGGGCATCACCAGCAACTCTTTTGAAGCCAGCACATCCTCTTTGAGCACCGTATCGGCGTTACGCAACAGCGTCTGGTAATCGGCGGCTTCCACCGCTTTGCGGTCTTTGAGCTGATAGACCCGCACCATGGTTGCCAGCGGTGTCTGAGCGCCATCGGCGTTAATTGCGGTACGCGGGGCAAAATCCAGATGAAGTGTTTTGATCTTTTTATAAAAGATGGATTTCGTCATATTGACCGTGCCGTCCGTAACGGTCTGGGTCAGACCGCAGCCTGCAAGCAGGCAGCAGCCGATAAGCGTCAGCGCCCGCCAGCGGGTAACTGTTGCCATACATAAGTTCCTTTTAAGAGAGGGAGAAAGCGTGGTTAGTCGAAGCGGTAGTGGCCGTTTTCAGCCGACGGTAACATCTGGCAGTGCAGCCCTTCATAACACCCCAGGCTGACCGTCAGGGTTTCCCGGTTATCGCAGAGCTTGCCGTTTTTCAGACCAAGCAGGCCAGTGCGCCCGAGTTGAATACGGCGACTTTTGCCCAGGCGCGGTTCTGGCAGCAGACGAACCGGAACGGTCAGGCGCAACCGTGCATCGCTGCGGTAGCCCAGATAAACACGCATCAGTACCAGCAAGTCGGTATGGATATGTCCGCCAGGTAACCAGCCTTCGGCTTCATCAGGGTCTTCGGTGATGAGCGTCACCAGCACCCGGCTGCAGGCTTCTTTGGCGGTTTTACCCAGCGTCGCCCGTTGTGAAAGCTGTATGCGGTTAGCGCCTCCCAGGCCGCTGCGGTTGTCGATATGCACTTTAACGGGATCAGGTTCAGTGATCATGGCCCGCGTATGCGGGGCAAGCAGGCTGACCAGGGCGCGAATACCTTCCGCATTTCTGGTCGGCAAGCGCATGGTTCCCAGCAGTGCCAGAAAGCGCGAAACCGGTGTCGCTACCTGTTCAGCGGTACCCGGAATGCCCAGGCCCACCAGCCCCAGCAGGCATTGTGACGTAGCATCACGCCCACCCGCCTCGAAGGTGGCCGGATAAGCGTATTTACGCCAGATCCGGTAATACTGTGTGGTGATGCGGTGGCTGAAGATGTCCAGAAACGAAGTGAGCGCCTCATGCCCTTCCCGCCGCTGCGCAATGTCATCCAGATACATGCCTGGGAGCGGTGAATCCACGCCGTACATGCCCAGAAAGGTGGTGCGCACGGTCGGGGGCCGCTCAGGGTGATCTTCGTCAGTCTCGACGGTTTTCAGTGTGCTGACCGGAAATCCCATCCCCGGCCAGGGGCGGAAGCGCACCGGATCGTTTGCCGGATGGCTGGTCGCCCCGAGCTTTGGTGCGTCCGGACTTTCCTGCTCCAGCAACTGGCAGAAGCGATAAAAGTTGGCCCGCCAGATGTCCTTGTTGAGGGCTAGCGTCAGCCCGGTACGTGCTGGCTGTGACTCTCTTGCCATCTCAGTCTTTTCCCTGTCGGTTGCAGCACCAGTGTGAGCTGGTTAAAGAGGTGAATATCCGCATACAGTGCGAAGAAGCGGTGCAGCATCTCGCCGAAGAGATTTACATCGCCTTCGCCGGCAAAATTGTCCATATTCAGCGTGACCTCGATGTCCACGCCGCGCAGCATAAATCCTTTCTCAAAACGGCGGATCAGCGTGTGTTTCACTGCAACAATCGCCTCAAGGCGACGGCGATTCATCTCATCGTCCGTCCAGTCATACAGCGCCAGCGTTCCACGCAACACTTCAGGATTGTCCATCATGCTGAGGAAGTTCGAACCCAGATGGCTCATCACTCGCCAGTGGAAACGGTCGCTGGCGGGGGGATACAACGGCATGGTCGGCGCGGAGACATTCAGTACCCTGACCGGGACTTTGCCCGCCTTGACCACCCGGTCCAGCAGGGTGCTTTCCAGTGCTTTGCGCGGGAGCTGGCCGTTGGTGCCGGTGATGCGCATCGAGAGCGATTCGGGTTTCTCAGACAGTTGATCCAGCTCGAAAGAACGCCCACCGAGAATCAGCCAGGTGTCATACAGGCCAGAGGCCCCGCGTTTCACCCGAGTGTGGAAATAACGCTCCGGTGCATCGTGGCGCATCATGCCACCGCGATGGCGGAAGCTGGTGAACGGCACATACGGGTGCTTGCCGTGTTTCACCGCGCCATGGATGTTGTCAACACTGTAGATCTCAGTGTGGCCGTCCTGAAGACGCAGCGGGCGCAGCAGGTATTCATTGTCCAGCGGGTCAAGCGTTAGTGGGTCAGCTTCGAGGGTGAAGAGGTTGATGACCGGCGCACAGTGCAGGCGGAAGTTTTCAGTCTCAAACGGTAAGTCAGACGACCAGGCTTCGCTGAGCACAATGTCAATTTCAAACCAGTTGCTGGCAGGGTTAAGACCAATAGTTTCAAGCCCACGCAGTTCGATAAACATAAACTTCGGACGGAAGCTGAAATATTCCAGCAGCAGCTGATAACCACTGAAAGCGGAATCGGCCTTCTTCCACAGACCGTCATTGTCATCAAAGCCCATCGGTTTGCACCAGCCAGCAAACTTATGCCGCTCGGTGTGGGTACCGGCATGACGCGCATACATCGCGTGTACCTGGCGGGTCATCGCCAGATGCAGTGCCGAGCTGACCGGGCTTTCGGCGTTGAGAAAGATGGCGACTTTGTCGATGCCAGCCTTGCTCCAGTCCACTTTTTCCGGGCATTCAAAACTCAGGCGAATAGCAGAGCGCCCGTCCGTTTCGGTGTGCAGCCGGGCATCGGTAAGGGTCAGCGGCTGGAGCGGTACATCACGCGTGGTCCGGTACTGGCAGGGTGTTCTGTTCGGCCCGACCGGTCGCGATAATACGGAGAAACCTTCCTGTAACCGTTCAGACTGACGCAGACTTCGCCAGTCTGGCGAAAATTCCACGATCGCCAGTGACGGGATAGTGCGCATGTAGTGCGGCCACAGCAGGCTCACCAGCCCTTCGGTCAGTTCCGGCAGGTCGTCATCCAGTTTTTCACGCAGGCGCCCCATCAGGAAAGCAAAGCCTTCAAACAGGCGTTCTACGTAGGGGTCGCGCGCACCGGGTTTATCCAGGTTGAGCATCGCAGCTCTGTCCGGATGGGCGTGGGCAAATTCTTTACCGGCTTCGCGCAGATAGCGCATTTCGGCTTCGTAATAGCGCAGGGTTAAGTCATCCATGCACGGAATTCCTGAAGGTTATCAAACAAAAATTTAGCCGCAGAGCACCATGGCACGAGCAGGATCGATGGCAATCAATCCTGCCAGCAGAGCATCCATTTCGGGCATCAGTCGGGCTTTATCGCTCTCATTGCGACCGGCTTTCATGCGCAGCAGTTTCAGGCGGCGGGCCTGCACTTCAAATAACAGGGCGGGTTCCCAGTCGCCAAGGGTGAGTTGCGGGGCGCTGGACGTCAGTTCGCCCAGCAGATGCAGCGCCATATCGTTACGCCCGTACTGCTCGGCAACGCGTGCCATCAGCAGACGCACCAGCCAGCGATGACGCGGAGAGTCCATTCCAGGGCGGGACTGGAGCCAGGCGAGCGCGGCTTCCGGACCTTCAATGTCGCCCTTTGCCATCGCTTCCGATTCCAGTAACAACACATCGTCCGGCTGGCCGTTGGTCACCGTTGCCGGTTCGTCGCGGAAGATAAGCGCTTCCTCATTGACCTTTTCGGCAATCCACGCGGTGGTGACTTCATCAGCAAACGGGGTTCCGTCGTTCCAGGCCAGCCCTTCCAGGCCGGGTAAACGTTTGAGGAAAAAGCGCAGATCAAAAAGAATGGAGTCGGACCAGGCTTCCCACGGCTGACCGGCATGGCTAAGCCCCTGCCAGAGGTACCACTGGAGATCGAGCCAGAAATGGTTCACCCCTTCGCAGTACATCTGGCTGGCCTGTTCGACCAGCTCAGCCCAGTTTTTTTGCAGATACAGGCGCTTTAATTGCGCCCGGTATTCCGGTTTCGGCGGGACCAGGCGCGAACGTCCGCTGCTGTCCAGCGGCGGGATCTGCTCGACTGTATCCCAACGCACGGTTTTCATCATGCGGTGAGAGGCCAGCCAGCCCTGCGGCTGTTCACCCAGCCAGCGGGAAAGTAACTTTGTCTGGTCGAGTAAATCGCGTCCAGATTTCACCACTGACAGCTTCGGGGAATCAGTAAGAACGGATTCGCGCCCGGCATCCTGCATACTGCTGTTCTGGGGGACTAACGCATCCATCCCGCCAGAGCGTGCCAGGCGATTTTCAAGCGCCGTACAAAGGCCGGCAAAAGAGGGTTTTTCATTGTCAGGCCAGTCAGCAACCGTTGCCGCCAGCAAGTTCACAGCCCCAACGGTCATACTCGCGTCATCGCGGTCGACCTCCGGCCACTGCGAGAGTGTGTCGAGCACTTTGGCGCTGTTCAGCCATTCCAGCGCGGCCTTGCGGGCATTGGGGCGCTGTGGATGGCAAAGCTGACCGTAGCGGGAGATCATCGCCGATAACAGCAATAAGCCTTCCGCCAGCCCTTTTTCGCCGTCGCGGCTTAGACGGGCCTGGCTGTACCAGGTCGCGACCCGAATATCTTTGGCACTCTCGCAAAGACACTTTTCCGCCAGCCCACACAATAATTCTGCATCGGTTCCGGAGAGCTTATTGATCTCCTCACGCATCAGCAGAAAATTATCGTCATACGCCGGATCGTCGCCGGTTTCCTGTCCGGGAGCAAACGGGCGTAGCCAGTTATCCCAGAGTGGCAGGGCGTCCGTCGCCCGCGAGAGCAGGCGTTGCTGCTCCTCATTATTGGTGCTGCATACGGATAACAGCGCTTCTGGTGAACTCATTTTTATTCCTCCCTACCCGCATCAACGCTGAAGATAGACTCCGGCAACCTGAACCCCTGGAGTTTCAGCAGTGCCAGCGGGCCGTCACCCAGTTCACTGCGCATCACGAACGTCAGCGGATTGCTGTCCGCAGCTTTCCATACCAGTTGAGTGCGGCTTCCATCAAGGGGGGTGACCTGTGCTTTATCCAGTAAGCGGATGAATCCCCAGTTGCCCTGATTGTGGGTATACAGCTGCATACCGCTATTCACGCTACGCCAGCTGAGACTGACGCCGGGATAGTACGTTTTCCCCGGCCAGGTAAAGCTTTGCCAGCTTTCCATCTGGTTGAAGTAGTCGAGGTTCTGCTCATCTATTGTCAGTTGGATACGGGCAACATCCCGCGTTGGGCGCGCCATCAGTTCAAAATTCACGCCAGCGTCACCCTGGGCAAAAACAATGTCCGACAGCTCGGCCAGTTGGTTAATCGCTCTGAGGAAATCGGCACTCACCACCATCCCCTGGCTTGCCGCAGGATCAACCACCCATCGGTTACCTTCCTGATGGAGGATGCCACCGAGGTTAGTTTTGAGGAATGTGGTGATTCGCCCCGAGTCACTGCGCAGGAACTGGGCCAGCAGCGGTAATGAGGCATCGCTACCGGTCGCATTAAACGGATAGCGACCGGCAAAGGCTTTGTTCCATTGGTCAACAATGGTGGTCTGCCAGCGGGTGTTAAGGCTTCCCGCCGCTGGGGCCAGCACCTGTCGCCAGGCCAAATCCAGCGGGAGCACAAACACAGACTGGCCGAAGCCACTCCACTCCTGCCCCAGGCTGGCAGCGACCAGGCTGCCGTAATCACGAGTGTCGGTCAGATCAATGGCTTTCCCCTGGAACACGGTTTGCGCCAGCATCTGGGACATCGCCTGGGGATCGGGTGCACTGGTGACCTGCTGGAGTTTGAGTCGCACCTGCGTGACACGGGCAAGCCAGGACTGGAAGCTGAGATTACCGTCATTGCCGGTGCCCTCTTTGCCATCCATCAGCCCCATCAGCGGACCAAATACCCCATCAAGCGGGCCTTTTGGCCCCTGCGCCTGCTCGATAAACTGCTTGGCATTTTTCTTCTTGCCGATCAGCTGTTTCGCAGAATCCACAATCGAATCCGCCAATGCTTCACCCTTCTGCCCGGTTTTCCCCTGCCAGGCGAGCGTGTTCATCAGCGCCACCAGCGGAGACTGGCGGACATCGCCAATCAAGTTGAGCTGGGCAATGGCCTCAGAAAGCGAAGCCGCTTCCTCCCAGTGAATGCTGTTGACCATATTGAGCCAGGCGTTACCAAAATCGGTGAAGTAGCGTTCTGTCAGACGCTCTTTCAGGGCTTCGGGAGCAATATCACCGCCCGGCTGACGGGTTTTATCCGTCAGCACCCAGTCAATTTCATCGCGGCGGGTTTTGACCACTTCGTCAATCGCCTCCTGCACCTGCTCTTCCCACGCCTGGCGGGTGAACATCCCCGGCACCACTTCTTCGGTGTTGAATACCGTTGAGGAGTCAGTGTCACCGGTCATGTCTGCCAGCGTAAGATCAGGCCAGTTGCTGGCAATGCGTTTAAGCATGTCCTGATACAACCCTGATTCAGCATTACGCTGCCCGATCTGCTTGAGCAAAATCTGGCGCACCGTGCTGATGAGTTCAGCGTCGGGCTTAATTGCCCATTCCGGATGTGCCGGGAGGTTTTGTGCATAAAAGCCCAGCAGTTTTGGGGCCAGCTCCTGCCAGGTGCCGTCCGGTACCCCCTGACGTTTCGGCCAGGAAGCCAGTACATTTTTCGCCAGCCACTGCGCGTCTGCTTTATCCGGACGGGCCAGCATCAGATAGCCTTTGAGCACATCGTATGCCCGCTGAGTGCTCTGGGTACGGGCATCGCTGGCAGGGGGCAGTTGCACAAATGCGTTCAGTTGCTGCTTCAGGTGGGCTGCTGTGGCATCACGCATCAGCAAGGTATTGTTGCGCGCATACAACGGCCAGAGTGCAGCCAGCGTGTCGCGGTCCTGATTCAGCCCAAAGCGGGTGTACCATGGCGCGCCCTTCGCTTCACGGTTTTGCAGACGGGCAATGGCCTGTTGTAGAACGAGCTGATTCCGCAAGCGTTCAGCCAGTGGCAGTTTGCTGTCAGCTGCGATACGGGCGGTGTTTTGTGCCTGGTAAATTTGCGCACGGTTTACGGTGAGAGACAGCAGCGTACCCGCGCCCCACAGAACCACCAGAGCAAGAATGAGCAAACGCAGCCCTTGCAGCCAGTCGAAGGTGATTTTCTTTGGACGGACAGCATCGCAGTCGTCAATGATGGCTTTCCATGCCGGGGTGTCGAGACGTGTATTGGGTAGCGAACCGGCAACCGCCAGCTCAGGGCTAAACATCGCGCCCCGCAGGCGATAAGCCGCGGAACCCTGCATCATGCCGGTAAACAAAACATTCAGGCTCGCTTTCAGTTCGCCCTGCAAACGGGAAGAGAGTTGCAGCAGCCCGTCATGTTGCGGGTTGTGCAATATCTGAGACATCCCCACCTGGCGCAGGCGGGGTATCAGCGTATCCAGCGTTGAACTGGCGTCATCCGGTATGGCGACCGGGCCAAACATCGCGCCGACAGCCGCTGGCTGGCTCTCACCCTGAGAGCCTATCTCTTTATCGGTCAGCCACACCCAGACAGGTGCCTGCCAGCCCAGCAGTTTATCGGCTTTCTGCCGGCTGCGTAAAAAGGCGTCACGTTCGATGTCTGTCGGTAACGCGGAGGTATTTATTACCTGCACGATGCCATCGATGGGGTGGCGTGGGCGAATTTGCTTCAGCTCTGACAGAAACGCTTCATCGGGTTGCAACGAGGCACTACCTGCGTGAATAAGTACGCTCCCGTCACCTTCCTGCCACATATCGCGGCTAAGGCCAGGAACGGCTTTTTCGATGTCTGCATCTTCACCCTGAACCAGTAAAATCCGAACTTTGGTTTTCCAGTGGCGGCCATAGCGCAGGCTAAGATGCTCTACGATAAACTCAGAGAGAAATTGCGATGTGACTTCATCGGTATGACTAGTGAGTGCAGATAATTCATTGTCCGCCTGCTGGTTTGCGCGCCATTTGACATACAAACCTGATTTCCCCAGCCGTTCAAACATGCGTTCGATAGTCCAGGCAATAATACCTACGGCAATCACAAGTAATGCACAATACAGAGCGATGCCCATACCGTCGAATGGTCCAAAGCCCGTAACCCTTGCAGTTGCCTCCGGCCAGAACCAGAAAAGACCGGATATCATCAGAACCATGCAAATAAGAAACAGCGCTATAGAGCCAATAATGGATGAGATTTTCATGACTGATTTACACGATCCCTGATGTTTTTTCTGAGGTCACTGCACATAACTGGTGGCAGGAAGAGGAGGTTTCCACGACAATAATCTGTGGCTCTGCATCGGTCTGACATTGTCTTGCTGCCAGAATCAATGATTGCCAGGGAGCCGCAGCACCGGTATATCCGATTACCGAGTCTATATTTACATTTCGTTGTGCAGCCAATTTCGGAGCTAAAGCAGTACAGGCATTACTCCATATCTCACCACTTGATAGCTTCCCACCCGTTATCCATCCCCTCAGCGGTGCTGTTATGTCAAGTTGTCCCCAGAGCATTGCCCTGCTTAGAGCATGATTGAGCGTATCTTGCTGATTAATTTGAGGGCGATGAATCCGAACAGCAGATGAAGGTATAGCTGCAAGTTGCCGGTTGCTCAGCAGAATCATGGTGACGGCTTCTCCACTGTCTTGTGGAGGGGATTCAAAAATCTGAGCACTGATAATAAGTAATGCCGTGGGATTATTATGGTGACTGTCTAGCCAGTAATCGATAATACTGACCCCTGTCAGATTCCGTATTCTTCGCAGAGGCAAATTAATCTTTGAAAATAATGCATCTGCTGATTCAGACAGATTTTCGCTCAGGTCAAATGCAACGTAACACGGCATTGTGGCGGGTAATCGGGCAACCATATTTCTGGCATGTCCGCTGATATCCTCACTATAACTCTCAAATATGGCTTTTGGTTTCCCCTGGTCTGGTAAGGCTGTATGCCTTATCGTGCTGACACCATCTCTTGCCAGGCAATGATTAATAATTGAAGATTTATCCAGTGCAGCCTGTTGCGTTTTCTTGTCGCCAGGCTCACCTGTTTCAAGGGCATTAATAAGATATTCATCCACTAGCCAGGCAAAGCGTTGCCCCCGGGATGTTTCAGATGCAATTAATGCTTCCCGTTCTTTATTCCATGAATGGATACCGACACGTTCCAGTTTGTATCCCACACGGCGCAAGGTAAAAAGACTTCCCCATGCCAGAACAGGTAAAAAAATTGCTGCAAACCAAAATTTGAAACCAGTACGAGCCCCTTGCCAGAACCAGAGAGTTAAACCGACTCCGGTCAGAAGAATTATCACTGCAGCTATGACCCAACGAACTGTTCTGGGTCTCTGGATATCAGGCGCTTTATCGGGAATAGCATCGAGATTTACAGGCATAATTAACCGACCAGTGCGTCCGGTAAAGAGGTAATAAGTGTGCAGCCACAACCACATTTATGACCGTGAAAAGCAACTGGAATACCATTGTCCAGATAATCGGGATTACCTTCTACTATGGTTGTTGGCCCATGCCCCTCAACAGGACAGGAAACCTTATCTCCTTTACGGGCTACTCCAATACCACCAAAAATCATCGAGGATGAGCCTGACTGAACTGCACCGCCGTGGGTGGTTTTGTCTCCGATTCGAATAATTCCTAGCATCAAAACCCCTTTAAGCTTGATGAGACCAGAGCCTTAAAATAAACGGTTGCACGGATATTTATAAAATATTTACTGTAAATCAAAATCTTCAGACTTCATCCAATATTCAATGAATTTCCCAGAACCTGTCTTATATTTAATCTTGTAAAACGCCCCATTCTTAGACATGTCAGTTAGTGTTACATTATCGCCTTTAATTAAATAAGATTTTGTTATGGAATCCAGGTCTGCACTCTTAAAAAGAATGGCTTTGTTGACTGTAACCTGCCCAATCAACTCTTTTCTTTTTGTAAAGTCATCACCACCAGACAATAAAATTGTGTCTGTTTTTTTATCATCTAAGAAATAGGTCCTTTTAGTTTGCTCACAACCAACGCATGAATCTCTGAAAAGAAGTTTCCACTTACCACCAGTATTTATTTGGTAAATATCTTCATTCCATTCTCCGGCATCACGCCACGAACTGATAATTTTATTGTCGTGCATGGATAGATTGCAAATTTGGTTGTTTACCCCAACTGTTGGAACATTATTAATCGTATCACCATTAATTCCAAACAGCACAGAACACTTGTTTATTTCACTAACTGTTGTTGCGACCAAATACTTGTTGCCTAAATAATTTTCAATTGATACGTATTCATAGCCACTGTTGATTATTTTTTTAGCTTCTGACGGAATTGAAAGACCTTCACAACCATTTGAGTTGCAACTGGAAGCATTGCTAATCGCTATGCCTGAATGAATGAAGCAGATAAAAAAAATGAAATAAAATATTTTATTTAACATTATTCCAAACTCCATGTTTTTTTGATTTCATTGAAGTAGCGCTGTCTTTCTGCCAATCCATTATCACCTCCATTTACGGCCTTAGTTATTAAGCGAACATTATTCTTGTCATTATCAATTAACACATTAATATCGCCCCTCGCATTGAATTTCTCTGTTATACCACCGTTATTCCGCCAAAACCATGCTGAGGCTTTGATTGTGTTTTCCATATTTTCAGCAATCAGTTCAGGGTTTGCTACAAATCCTCCACCAGAATACTCAGAAAACAATCTGTAATTTTTTTTCCATGTTAATTGAATAAGTCCTCGACCTCTATATTTAGGACCATCACCTACTACTTTATTTTCATACTTCAATGCATCACGATGAACACCCGGGTCATATTGTCTTCCAGAACCAAACTCAAGAGTGGTATCCAAATGAGAAGACTCATGTAAACATTGAGAGAGGAAGTGTGCTTTATGGTAAGGCCCCGTAATACCATACGCTGTCATTACTTCATTAAGCATAATGACAAATTTTTGCTTATTAAATTCGTAAACATCCGGATAATTAGCTTGGAAGTTCTTTGCAAATACTTTTCCTCCACTCTTCCCTGTGAACCACGGATTCTTGTGACCTAAAAGAGATTCAATCATTTTAACTGTGATTTCATATTGATCGCTGTTATTTAATGCTATACAGAAGACCACCGGATGAAAATGCCACACCGGCTCTCCCTTCTTAAATGCATCGACCTTACTCATCCACTCACAGTCATCAAGCCACTGTTTAGCGTAGGCTACTCGCAGACTGTCATAATTCTGGAAGAACACGCTCCATCTGTGATGGCTGCTGCCTCCAAACCATTCACTGTCGTGTTTTACTATCAGGCGGGCTGCAATATCCCTGAGTCCCAGCTCCGGATGATGAAGAGCGTTATAAAGCTCCGCTCCGGAGAGCTCACCATCGCCATCTGCATCGATTTTCTTGATCAGATTTTTATAGAACGCAGAGACCTGCTTTTGCTGTATTCCCCGTTCTTTCCCTACTCTCTGCGACATCCAGTCGTAAGCACCTTTAACCCAGTTTTCACGCAACGACTTCGATACATCTGGTGAGGGATCCTCTTCAAGGGTTGTGAACCCCAGCTCCTTCAGGTCAAACTGATGTAATTCTTTCACATCATCCTGGCTCATCCAGTTTCGGGGGCTGACTTCAAACCACGTCTTACCGTCCTTGTCTTCAAACGGATTGCACTTATCCCGAGGGAGTATTTTTCCGCCATCTTTAAGAACGATGCAGGACATTGCCATGAACGTACTGTCCTTACCCTCGCCAGTCCTCTGGTAAAGAGACTTGCCTGACAATATTTGAATATACCGTTGCCCGCTGGTGATACCGGCTGGATTATTCAGGAATTCCGGCATTCGTGAATCAGTGCTGATAACCTCGATATGCGCGTAATGGCAGGTATCTACATTGCCTTTGCCAGCTGGGGCAATATCTTCTCCGAGAAAACCAATCGCATCACCCGCCTCTATTTCAAGCGGCGCTGCGGGTTTAGTCACAGAATCAAGTTCCCCCAGGTCTACCGCTTTATGCATCCAAACTGGCATCTGAGCGTACCGCTCGCCGTCTGGCTCCATAAATTCTGGTAGTAGTGTTATCCAGAACACCTCCCCTGAGGTTTCACCACTGGCGTTGAGCATTTTCGCTAACCCAAAAGGCTGTACAGTCCCGCCGTTACGAAAATCCTGCTGCCTCTGGATTATCACCCGTTCATCTTTTTTAAGCTCGCCACTTTTGGCTGGAGCCGCTGCGATGCCATCCGATGATGTGCTGTTTGCAAAGTTACTTGCAACTCGTTTTAGAAGGTCTGATTTGGCTTTGAAACATTTCGCTTTGGGGAATGCCGATAAGGGGGCAAGCCCCATATACAACGAGTAAAACTCCAGCCAACTGTTCTCTTTCTCAAGGTCAGGCTGGCAGCGCGATTTCACCAGCACAAAAGTACTGGAATATTTCAGTTCTTTTCCGTTGTAATCCGCTGTTTTGTAATCCTGATTAAGACGCCAGGCGACAACTTCACCTTTTGCCATGCACTGCAATGGAACGGCTGAGTCAACATTATCAGCACTCAACACTGAACCTGGGGCAGAAGCCTGGCTTATATGAATCCCCCCATGCCAGAGTTGATTTGTACCTGCAAGCCATGAACCATGCGGTTCACGACCAATAAGCCCTATTACATCGTCAAGGCTGGCATATTGACTGCCATTTTGTTTGCGTACCGGGAAACATATTTTCATTTCAGCAGTCCTTAGCGTGACAAATTACCATCGGTTGCAGGTGGCAGAAGTTCAAGAGAGGTTTTATCAAAGACAGGCATTTCGGTGTCGAGTGACGCCCCCCCCATAGGGACTTGGTAGCGCGAAGCTTTAACCAGATAATCACCATCCGACCCATGCTCTATCCCGTTCGCACTCAGTTTCAGGTACGAGCCACCGCCGTTGAGCGTCAGCGTTTTCGGGGTGGTGATAATGATTTCGTCGTCGCTACAGGTCACCGTGAGCTGCTTTTGCGAGAACAGCGCCATGGTGTTGTGCTGGGCCTGGATTTCGATATCCCCCTGGTTGGCGACAAGCTTCGCACCGGCCTTATGCACAAACAGTCCCAGCGCCTTTTCGACCGTCACTGACAGGTTTTTCATTGCGCCCATATCGAGGTGCTGGCCTGCGTTAATCATGGTGTTGCGGGTGCTGGTGAGCTGAAGGTGTTCACCGGAAGTCAGGGCAACACCTTGCGGGGCACTCGCCAGCAGGACGGCAGACTGAAGGTTTTTGAGTCGGTCGGTCACCAGGTTTATCTGGGTACTGATATCGCAGACTAATGCGCCAGCCGCTTCAGCGGCACTGTTCAGCGACTGCATCTGGCTGTTGGCCTGGTTAATCTGGTTAACCGCAGGCGTCATTTCCAGTACCGGACCCTGCGCTTTTGATTGTTCATTCGCCGTCAGGAAAATACCTTTCGCCGCACGGACTGCACCAAATTCATCAGTGCGCAGCTCAAATCCGCTGCCGCGCTGTTTGCGCTGGGCGTCGACCAGGTGCCCCATATTCAGCTGCGTTTTGCCATATTCCGTGGCGAGTTTGATGTGCTCCTCACCGCGCTGGTCTTCCATCCGCAGCTTGTTGTTCGCCGGCGTCCGCCAGATGTTGCGCGTATGGTTGTCACTGGTGACGTGGTCCGGGTGTTCGGAGTCATGCTGGGCGTAAGCGATGTAAGGTCTGTCCGGGTCGCCACTGTCAAACACCACCGAGACTTCCGTGCCATCGAGTAACGGCGCGTGCCAGCCATAGGTGTCACCGGCATACGGTTTCGCCATACGCAACCACAGATAGGCATAACCCGGTTCGCTGCTGTTGCGGTCGAAGTCCAGCTTCACGCGATAGCGCCCCTGCTCATCCAGCCAGGCATAGGTGTCGCCCTTCTGGGTGCTTTCCACACGGGCTGGCAGGGAGCCGGATATGACCGGGCGATTAAGCAGTGCCGGACGGTAGCAGACAGATTCACTGTAGGGGATACCGTCGAATTCAAGCGTGAAGCTGCTTTTACGCGAACCACTGCTGCGCACCGTGGTGATAACAATCCCGTCTTTCACGGTTTCGGGCAGCGTTCCGTCGGTTTCCAGTACCTGGCCTGGTGCCAGCAACGGGCTGGAGGAATGCCCACTGACGGTGTACTGCGCGTTCATCATGCGTTCATGGCGCAGGCGGGCAAAATACGCGCCGGTTTCAGTGCTTTCGGTATCGCCTTCTGACAGGAATGGCTCCGCGTAGTGGTACGTTTCCCCGGAAGTAATCCCTTCTTTGCCACTGATGCTTTCCGAGCTGTCCTGCGGTGTCAGTGCGTCCCGGTAGTTGTAATCACGGGTCGCCACACTGCCGCTGACAACGTGGTATGCGGTGTGAATATCCCAGATACTTTCCTGGCCGTTGTCACTCATTCCCGCCTGGTTACGCAGCGGCAGGTTGACGCCAAACTGATATTGTTGTTGAGTGTCCTGGAAGATCACCACATCCTGTTCAAGACGGCTGTCCATCTCAAAGCGCCAGAAAATCCCCACTTCTGCCAGCAGACGCTGCACGAACTGCAAATCTGTTTCGCGCCACTGGGTAATAAGTTCACGGGCAGGATATTCGCGCGACAGGCGAAACTCAAAGTCCGGCCCTTCCAGGCAATGCTTACGCAGCACTTGCTCGACGACTTCGATAACCGACTGATTGAGGAAAACCTCGCTACCTTTGGTATGGGCTAACAACGCAATACGTGGCACCAGCGTCAGTGCATAGCGTGTTTCATCTTTCGAGGTCGATACGCGGCGGAATGATTCAACCACACCAAAAACGCTACGCACCGGTACAGCTGGCGCGCCGGTAAACATCGGCATCTGCCAGGTAAAGCAAGCGGGCTTCAGCAGTAAAGTATCGCAGGCAATATCCGGAGTGATGCAGGTGAGTGAGACATCGTAACGCCAGGGTTGACTGAGTGATTCCACCGAACCGAAGCTCAGCACGTCCAGAAAATCAGTGCTGCCATGCACATCCATCCGGTAGCGTGACTGGCTCAATAGTTGTTTTATCTGGCTGACAGCATTATTTACCAGAGAGCTGTTCATCCTGAAACTCCTTTAGATATTCATATCCATTGGAGCGGATGAGCCACTCCAGCATTTGTTAGTAATGAATCGGTTATTTATTAACTCACGTTCAATCAGAAAGTCATAAATAACCGACAGCACACAAGATCAGAGTCAATATTGTATAACGTGACAATTAGCCCTGATCATTCCCCCCCAAATAAGTAATGCGTTCTTGCGTCAGTTTAGTTTGGCATTGATATGTTTTAATTCTCTGCTCAATAGCCGTGGTTAAAAGCTCTGCATCGGATAACTTCCCACACTTAGCCACTTTATCATTCACCCACACCCCCTGAGCTTTACGCATTGAATTTCTGGCAGATTCAGGAAGGTATTTCCACACCTGGTTTAATGTGGCATCGGCTTCATCATAACTTCTTTTAGCGCTTTGCAGCCTGCTTTCACCATTCCCCTGAATAATGGTCTCTTTATCTACGCCCATCAAAGATGACTGGTAAAGGGAAACAGTAATATCGTTATAATTACTAAAGTTATCCACCTGAATATCCTTGCCATTATCTGCTAATTTCAAGTTGTAGCTCACACTCTTCCAGATCACGCTTCCACTATTAAATTTCCCACTCCCTTGGGTAATGCGATAAAGCCTTGATGGGTCATCACCAATGACCGCCAGTGTTTCTGGTGAGACCTTAACTGAAATAGTGGCACTGCATCCCAGTCCATCATCATTGTTACGCATGGTGGAAACATTCGAAGTACTGACGCTGATTAAATCCAACTCCTTCTGATAAGCACTTAATGGTTTGCTAAATTTATCCTGCCCAGCTGCCAGATAGTTACTTTGCAAAACACCAGATGCTTCATCCTTTATATATTTTTTGATGGCATTATTTGCATCATCCCTGCCACATTTAAAATCATTCGAATCAAATAAGCCCGCATTGGCGCTAAAAGAAAACATCGAAATAATTGAAACTGCCACTAAACTCTTATACATATTTACTGCTCCCTATTTTTATTTAGTAAAAAACGCTTATTACTCTTGTCCATCAAATTCCAGCACAATCCCTTCTTCCTCATCCCAGCCTAAAACCAGTGAAGTGGTACGTTGCTGCGCGGCTTTGCGTTGCAGCAACTGCTGGCTGAGTACCGGCAGAATTTGCTGATTCAGCAGGCTGTCGATGTTGCGCGCGCCGGTGTCCGGCAGCAGGCAGGCGGCAACCAGCGTGTCGTACAGGCTGTCGTCGATAGTGGTTTTCAGGCCGTAATGGTTTTTCAGGCGTTTCGCCACCTGGGCCAGTTTCATTTCCACGATGGTTCTTAACGCCACGGCGTTCAGCGGGCGGTAAATCAGCGTCTGGAAGCGCGCCAGCAGCGCGGGCTGGAAGTGGTCGCGCAGGATCGGGCGCAGCAGTTCCTGCAAATCGCCGTCGGTGGCGTCCGGTTGTTCATCCAGCCACTGCATCAGATGGTCGCTGCCGAGGTTGGCGGTCATCAGAATAACCGTGTTGCGGAAGTCGATTTCCCGCCCTTCGCCGTCGCGCATAAAGCCACGGTCAAACACCTGGTAAAACAGGTTGATGACGTCGCGGTGCGCTTTTTCCACTTCATCAAGCAACACCACGCTGTACGGGCGCTTGCGCACCGCTTCGGTCAGAATGCCGCCCTGGCCGTAACCGACGTAGCCCGGAGGGGAACCCTTGAGCTGGGAAACGGTGTGTGCTTCCTGGTATTCACTGAGGTTGATAGTAATCAGTGACTTCTCGCCGCCGAACAGGCTGTCGGCTAGTGACAGCGCGGTTTCAGTTTTGCCCGTGCCGCTCGGGCCAACCAGCAGGAACACGCCCAGCGGGCCGTTTTCCGGTGTCAGGCCGGTTTTTGCCGCGCGCAGGCGTTGCGCCATATCGACCAGTGCTTTGTCCTGGCCAACCACGCGGTTAGCCAGATGATGCTCAAGCATCAGCAGGTCGGTTTGTTCGTCTTTCAGCAGGCTGGTCAGCGGCACGCCGGTCCAGTCGGCAATCACGTTGGCGACGGTGCGCACGTCGACATCCAGCGACAGCAACGGCGCACTGCCCTGCAACTCCGTGAGCTGGTGTTGCAGCGTGCTGATGTCGGCCTGGCGGCTGATGTCCTGACGGACCTCCAGCAGTTGCCGGGTCAGCGCTTTTTCGGCGTGGTACTGGGTTTCCCGTTCCGCCAGCTCACGGGTCAGCTCCGCAGTCCGCTGTTCAATTTGTGTCAGACGTTCGCCCTGGGTGTTGCTGCCCAGCGCGATGTCTTCCAGCAGCGCCTGGTTTTCCATGTCCAGCGCGGTGATATGGGCTTTCAGTTGCGTGAGGGTTTCCGGCAGCGTGTCGAGGCTCATGCGCACGCGGGCACTGGCGGTGTCCAGCAGGTCGACGGCTTTGTCCGGCAACTGGCGGCCTGTGATGTAACGGCGCGACAGGCTGACCGCGGCTTTAACGGCTTCATCAGTGATATGGACGCCGTGGTGTTGTGCATAACGGGATTTCAGGCCGCGTAACATCAGGCTGGCCATCTCGTCATCCGGCTCGTCCACTTTGACTATCTGGAAGCGGCGCTCCAGCGCGGCATCGCGTTCAAAATATTGTTTGTATTCGCTCCAGGTGGTGGCGGCGATGGTGCGCAGTTCGCCACGCGCCAGCGCCGGTTTCAGCAGGTTAGCCGCATCCGCGCCGCCCGCCTGGTTACCCGCGCCAATAATGGTGTGCGCTTCGTCGATAAACAGCAGCACCGGCGTCGGGGAGTTTTGTACCGCGTCGATAACGTTTTTCAGGCGTTGTTCAAATTCGCCCTTCACGCCCGCCCCCGCCTGTAACAGGCCGAGGTCGAGGGTGCGCAGGCTGACGGTTTTCAGGCTGTCCGGCACGTTGCCTTCGGCAATGCGCAGGGCTAAACCTTCGACCAGCGCGGTTTTCCCCACGCCCGGTTCGCCGACCAGAATCGGGTTGTTCTTGCGACGACGCGAAAGGATGTCCACCATCTGGCGGATTTCGTTGTCACGGCCAAACACCGGGTCGATTTTCCCTTCTTTCGCTTTCGCGGTGACGTCGAGGGTGAATTTATCCAGAACCGCCTGTAGTGCTTCGCTCAGATTAGTGCCGGAGACAGTGGCCGGTTTTTCTTCCGCCAGCGTGGACGGCTCGCGGTTCAGGCTTTCCTGCTGCTGCACGTCCGGGCGTTCATCGGACTGCGCATCCAGCAACGGTTTTAGGCGGTTAATCTGCGTTTCACTCAGGCTGAACAGCGGCCACAGGCCTTCACAGCGCAGCAGTTTTGGCTGGCTGATTAAGGCTTCCAGCAGATGAACACTGCGGATCGACTGATTGTCTTCCTGTAAAGACGCCGCAAGCCAGGCGGATTTCATCAGCGTTTGCAGGTCAGCGGCCAGTTGTGGACGGGTGTGTACCGAACGCGGCAGCACATCCAGATGGGCCAGCAGGCTGCGCCATAACTCATCCATGTCCCATTCGTAGCGACGCGCCAGCACGGTGATGTCGCCTTCGCCCAGCTCCAGCAGTTTCAGCAACCAGTGTTCAAGGGTGATTTCGGCATGGGCGCGGGTCTGGCACAGCGTGGCCGCTGCTTCCAGTGCACGGGCGCAGTAGGGGTTTAAGCGACGAAGTAGTACGGCTGACTGCTGTTCCATGATGGCTCCTTGTTGGGGTACGCTACCGCCCTTAGCCTTTTCCTTTTGCAGGAAACCCAGGCCCATAAGGTCGATTGATAGATGCTGTTTTTGTTTGCCTACAGGATTGTCGGATGGTGCTTTGCTTATCCGACCTGGGGGCAAACAAAAACAGCAGACGGTGAACCGTCTGCTGTGGGGTGTTACGCGGTGGTACGTTCGTTCCAGGAATCGGAATGAATGATGTTGCCGTCTTTGTAAGTCCAGGTGATTTTTTCGTAGCGCAGTTCAATCATTTCCAGGTGGTTGTGCTTCTCGTAGCCCGGATCTTTGATGTCGTGCATTTTTGGTGCCACTTTAACCAGTTTAACGTTCTCAAGCTTGGTGTTGAAATATTCAACTTCCTGGCCCGCGTCGTTGATTTTGTACCATTTGAACTCGGCAGATTTCAGGGTCTGACCGGTGGTCACCGCTTTGTACAGATAAGGGCTTGAAGAGTCGATTTCCTTGGTAAACAGGAACGGGGTGTGAATACGGGTCCCCGTCAGTTTGCCGGTGTTGTTGTCAGTCGGGATGTACAGGTTGTGGTCCTGTGACACGATTTCGATGCTGCCTTCACGATCTTTTACGTCAACGGAACCTTTGATGTCCGCACCGCCGTCGTCTTTGAGCCACAGGTAGACTGGAATTGCCATGTTTTACTTCTCCATTTCTTGAGTTGAAACGTCACGTACATCCGGTGACGCTGGTTTTTCGCCCGGTATACGACAGGCATCTGCCTGCGGTACCAGACTGATTTCGACACGCCGGTTATGCGAACGGCCATCTGGCGTCTCGTTTGAAGCAATCGGGCGGCTATCGCCATATCCCTGCACCGCAAAGCAGCTTTCCGGTACATCTCCGGTATCGCGCATCCAGTTGCGTACCGCTTCAGCCCGTCGCAGCGACAGAGTCTGATTAAGCTGAACGCCACCGGTATTGTCCGTGTGACCGCTGACCACGATCAGCCAGCCCGGTTTAGCCTTGATGCCCACCAGCGCATTCACCAGCACTTTGGTGGAGCCGTCTTTGAGCGCCGCCTTGCCAGAATCAAACAGCGACATGCTGTCGAGGCGCACAATTTTCGGTACTGGCTTTGGTTTCGGGGCCGGTGGCGGAACATAGGTATCAATGGCCTGTTGCAGTGCCAGCCACAGTCGTTGTCCTGGGTAATAACCCAGGCTGTAACGCATCGGTTCCCCCTGGCGATGCCAGCGTTCAAGCTCAAGGGCATCTTGCTTAAGTGCCACAAGTGACTGCGCTTTAGGGGCGTAATGGTTCATCGGAATGGCGGACCAGCGCTGGAGATCAGCACCGACCTCGCGTATCAGATTCCGGTTATTGAGTGCAGAAAACCCCAGTGCCGCCAGCGCACACAACCACATCAGAAACACGACGCGACGGGTACGTTGCCCGCCCTGTACCGGAGCCGCAAACGGCGCCAGTAACGGCAGAATGGCATCAGGAAAACGGTTGGCCGGGTCATTGGCTGCCACCACACAGGGGAACTGCAAACAGGTGCGGCGAAACAGCCAGTTTGACCAGACAGACTGGGGAGCAGGGTCGGTATTTGTGGCACCGAGGCGCAACGCCACAGCAAAAGCGCGCACCGGTGGGATTAATCTGTCCGCTTTATCCAGCTCATCAAGCAGCGTTTCGCGAATAAAGCCAAATGCCTGGCTGAGTAGCGGAAGCGTGGCAAGATTTTCTTGCGTCTGCTGCCAGTCAATCAGCGCCTGCGGCGATTCATTGGCCGGACACACCACAGGCTTATTACCACGAACAATCACCCATGGCGTTTGCGGACCAGAGAATTCGCAGCTCACCACCACCGGTAATGTAAAACCGGTCAAAGCACTCAACTGTTTGATTTGCTGACGGAGTGTTTTCAGTGCTGAGCGCAGCACGGCCTCATCCTGGTGCTGGTCGGCCAGACAGACATACATCACGGAAAGCTGACCAATCTGGCGCGGTTGCTGCACCTGAATGCTGCGCACCATGTCCGTTAACTCGCCCACTTCTCCGGCGTGCAACCACCAGCCCTGAGCGGTTTTGCGGAGAGGTTGCCCCTGAAAGATCGTCTCAAGAGCGTCGCCACAAACCAGTACAACCGGCCCCTGGGTATCCAGTAACGGCAGCTCGATAAAGGCATCCGACCCGTTGGTTTGCTGTACGCGGTAGCGGTAGTTTTTCCACACCAGCCAGCCTGCAAGCATGGCGAGCATCAACGTGGCCAGGCTTTTGAACACGTTACTGACGGGCATGAAATACCACAGCAGCCACAGCAACGCCGCAAACCCGGCCAGGGTATGTAAAACAACCGAGAGGATGACTGATTTACGCATTAACGTGGCAACTCCGGTATTTGCGCCGATAGCAGCGCCTGGAGCCACAGATGCCCTCCCCACCAGACCACGCCCGTCAGCACCACCGCCAGCACGACCCAGAACCAGACCGAACGCATCAGGCTCCAGCGATGTTTACCCGTCCGGTGAACGACCAGAGACAGACCGGCATCGGGTTGGGAAACGCGTTCTGACAGCGCTTTAATCACTTCCTCACGCTGTGTCTGACTCACTGCTTGCAGGCTGTACAGCCCCTGGAAACCCAGTGCAATCACGCGGTGATAACAGGTCAAAACCGCATGATTGGGCGCAGGCTGGCGCAGCACTTCCGCAATCCTGTCCCACAAAGCTTCTCCGGCATGCAGGGAGCCGAAAAAACGTGCCTGAAGGGGGGCTTTACGCCAGGCGAGTTGGCCTTCATCAACCAGAGGCGCTTCGCCCGCTGCTGCTTTCCCCGGCTTACGACTCATCACCGCTTCATCCAGCAAAGCGCACTGGGCATAGGAAATATGGTCGATGCTGGCCGCGTCATATCCAGCGCGTTCCAGCGCTTCTCGCACGTTTTCAACCTGCTTGACGCATTTGTCGTACAACGCTGAGCCATCCGGTGTCGTCGACCCTTTTTTCAGCATGGTGACAATCAACCAGGTTTCCGCCATCAACTCGTCGATATCAATGTCGTTTCTCATGAGCGCAGTACCGCAAACAGTTCAAGCTCAAGCTGACCCAGTAAGGCAGGCACATAGAACATGCACACGCCCTGTTCCTGCATCTCATGGGCGGCAGCGCTTTCCATGTCGAGTGCAAAATACTGGTTTTCCATACGCACCGGTAACGCCGCCGGTACGCGGCTAACTGGAATAAGCGGAATGCCTTTCAGTGCCGCACTGTAGATTTCGTTCACATCATCCGGTGAACCTGCCTGGCACAGTGCCGGGAAGCGGTCGGCTATCTGCCACGCCGGAATGTCGGAACGTACCGAGAGATACAGGTCGGCTTCTTCGCGCAGACGGATATCGTGCAGGCTGGCTTTCCAGGTCTGCTCATCCGGACGGGACATTTCAAGCACGATGACCCTGGATGGCAAACTGGCTTCCAGCAAACCGGTGATCAGCTCAAACAATGGCGGGAAGGTGCTGGCCGGTTCAGCATGGTCATAACCAGGGATGGCATCCAGATCGTGGTCCAGAGAGAAAGTCAGCATACTGCCTGCCAGGCGAGCCAGTTCAGCCCAGACCTGTTCAGGATGACGGGCCGGGAAGCGTTCATATTCCGTCAGTACTCGCGCATGGGAATTCAGGGCATTGAGCAACCAGAACAGCGAAACATCGGCGACTGCAAAATCAGCCAGGCGTTCGTTGCTTTCACGGCGCATCGACATCAGGCGCTGGCGGCGGGAGCGAAGCTGGCGATTGAGCAAAACCAGGCGCTCACGCAGCGACGGGCTGGCGGAGAATAACGCCAGCGGCGGAATAAAAGTCGAGTCCTGACGCCATCCGCCCTGCCCGTCCCGGATAAGACGTGCAATCGGGCAGGTTTTCCATGACTCGTTACTTTCATGCGCAAACCGCACAGTAAAATTGAAACGGGCAACGGCCATCGACTCTTCTTCAGCACCGAAGGCATCCTGCACGGTGACCCATTCTTCGCGATAGCGCAGCGGTCTGTCAGAAACGACGTTTTCCTGCTGAACATTGCTCATACCAGGCTGCATCAGCGGCAGTGCGATGACTACCGTGACCACATCGAGGCCAGCAAGCTGCGAAGATGCAAGCTCACGAGGCAGCGGTGGAAGGTCACTGTTTTGGGTGTCGATAAGCGAACCATCTTCCAGCCACAGACGCAGTTGCGAGATCTGGATCAGTCCGGATGAAAGCAAGTTGTCATCAAATTCAACCTTTTCCACCCCCCACGGAAAGGGGGAAGCCAGTGCCGAAACACCGGCACTGCGAAAAGATTCCCATGCTGCCTGCTGCTGGAATTGCTGAGGGGACAGCAATGCCCCCTCATTCCACAGAGGACGATAGATTTTCATCCCTGCAACCACCTTAGGCTTTGGCTTTTGGCATCTGCGAGACAAGAGACAGATTGACGTCCATGCCTTCTACCTGGAAGTGCGGTACCGCGAACAGCTTCACGCGGAAGAAGCCCGGGTTGTCCTCAATATCCTCAACCACGACTTTGGCATCACGCAGCGGGTGGGAAGCCTGAAGGTCATCGCCAGGATCGGTCATTTCAGTCACCAGGCTACGCACCCAGGTATTCAGCTCCAGCTCCAGCAGGCGGCGATCTTTGGTGGTACCGATGTTTTCACGCTGAATCAGCTTCAGGTAGTGCGCGATACGCGACAGCAGGAAGATATACGGCAGGCGGGAGTTGATTCGGCTGTTAGCCGTCGCATCTGCGGTGTCATACAGCGCCGGTTTCTGCGCGGAGTTCGCGGAGAAGAAGCAGGAATAATCGCGATTTTTGTAGTACGACAGCGGGATAAAGCCGAGGTTTGCGAATTCAAATTCGCGGGTTTCCGGGATCATCACTTCACTCGGGATTTTCACCTGGTTGCCGGTACCGAGATCATACAGATGGATTGGCAGATCGGTGACGGCACCACCTGCTTGTGGACCACGGATCTGCACACACCAGCCATTGTTGATGAAGCTTTTCACCATGTTGGCGGCAAACGCAAATGAAGCGTTGGTCCACAGGTATTTTTCGTGATCGGGTCCCTTCACTTCCTCAACATAGTTGAAGCTACGAACCGGCACCGTATCCGGGCCATACGGCAGGCGGCCCAGCACACGCGGCATGGTCAGGCCGATGTAGCGGGAATCTTCAGAATCACGGAAGGACTTCCATTTGATATATTCGGCGCGGTCAAAATAGTTGCCGATGTCTTTAATCGCCGCCACTTCTTCCATGCTGGATTTGTGGAAGAATTTAGGGCCAACCGAGCCGACAAACGGCATATGGGCAGCAGCAGACACTTTGGAAATATTGCGCAGCAGCGCCACATCTTGCGCAGACGCATCGAACTCATATGAAGAAATGATGGCCGCAATCGGCTCCCCGCCAGGGGTATCATATTCATCAATATAGGTATGTTTATACAGCCCGCTCTGGATGATTTCCGGCGCGTCTTCAAAGTCCTGGCGCAGGTCATCTTTAGAGACATCCAGAACTTCAATCTTCACATTCTGGCGGAAATCCGTGCGGTCAACGGTATGTTTGAGTCCACGCCACAGGCCTTCGATGCGCTGAAACTCAGGGTGGTGCATCACTTCGTCCAGTTGACGGCTGATCTGGCAGTCCAGTTCAGCGATATGCTGGTCCAGTAAGTTTTTATCGAGTTTTTCGACTTTCTGGCCTGACTTGGTAATCACCTGCATGAAGACCTGAATCGCCGCAGTGACACGTTCATCTGTTGAGGCTTCCGCCATGATGTTGGCGTCCTGGTAATCGGTGATATCACTCAGATTATGGACCGGAGTCAGATTGATTTTTTCAAACAGTGAAGCATAAACACTATTGTGTGGCGTTTTTTCCAGGACAGTCGTTTGCCCCTGTACTGAATGTGTTTCGCTATTTACAGACATCAGCATTCTCTCTGTTAATCCATTAAATATTTCACCCTGTGATTATTCAGGGGCAAGGGCACTCAATTCGTCACGTAATTCCTGGGTTAACGCCGGGTCGATTAGAATTTTTTCAAGCTCTTTTCGGAAAGTAACATTATCCAGAAGATTAGATTTCAGATCGCGAAGTAAATTACGCATGGCAAGCATGGCGCGGAGCTGAGGTATTTGGCGAGCAACTTGCTCTGGTTCAAAATCTTTCATTTCCTGGAAACTCAGGCTGACATTTTCCTCAGTGCCATCATTAGAAAGTGTGTTTGAGACAGAGTATTTAACTTCAGGGTTTAATTCAGAGAGGACGCTATTAAAGTTGTTTTTATTAATATTCACTTTGCTTCTTTCTGAAAGCGGGAGGGTTTCTTTTCCATTACTGAAATCCCCTACTGCCAGTAGCTTCAGCGGTAATTCAACTTTCTTCTGTGCTGAGCCTGTATGCAGGTCCAGGCGGATGTTAACGCGTGCTTTTGGTATCTCGCTTTGGAAGGTCGAGTCAGCCATATCATTCCCTTAGTATGTTAACGGTTAAGACAAAATCCATAGGGTTTCTTTACAAAACCATGATAGAGCAAATAGCTAACCCAGATCAAATTTACAGTTCATTGAACTTTTATTAGAAAATTCCTAAGAATTTTCCACTAAACAAGTACAAGAGTCAGGCAAATGAGGGGAACTGAAAATGAGCACAACAGAAGATTTGTTAACTAAATTTAACATTTAATGCAGTCATATATTCTGTTTGTTTTCGTTAAATTAGATAAACAAAGCACTAATTGATTTTTTTGATGTACGTCACAGTTTTATTAATAAGCCCGTCCAGACTGGAAAGTGAATAAAACCGTTTTTATATAATAAGCATGGGAATATTTTAAAAACTAAGAATTTCCCCGAAAGAAAATCCAAAAATAGACGATGATTTCTTCGATTTATTTGAAACAAAATGCTTCATTAAAATTCATTTAATGAATACATTCACTTTGATTATTATGTTCTTTGTATTTATCAACAAAGGTGATAATTAAAGGATTTCAAGAAATTCAGTAAAATTGATCTATTGACTGGAGTAAACGATCAGATTGGCGATGCAAATAGTTATAACATTTCATTAGCCGGTCACGTTCGATACGTTTGTTGTGTCAATCCGGAAATTGTTAAATCAGCGAACAATTTGCTATTCGCTTCGCAACACGTTCAATCACCGGCTTCCTGTATCCTCAGTATCCAAACCGCTCCTGATTTTTGCTTTATGTGGAGCTATCCCAATATGCTGCCGGCAGCGACGGTCAGCGACATTAACAGCATTATCGGGTAGTAGTGAGGTTGGAGCGGATATTTAAGAAGCACGCACAGGAAACTGGGCTGCTCCTCATCTTTGAACGTATTGTTAAGTCTGAAACGTCCGCTTCGGAATAAACGGACTGTCAGCTCTCTTTAGACACAGTTGCACTACGGGGAAAGTCCCTCGTTACTCGCTCTGACTACGCTTCCTACAAGGAACACCATTATAATTATCATCCCACTCAGTGGAACTGCTCATACCAGGTTTATGTAACCAGCAGCTATTGGTGGTCATTCTGGTGGTCTTGACAGAAAGGTAATTCAGGATTAGCCAGTTATTGGCAAAGGCGATCCCAGTCAGAGGAGCCAAATTTAAGAAGCCCGCTTAGGAAACTAAGCGGGCTTTTTACTGTTAGACTTCATGCGAATTTTTATGACTATTTAGTTGTCTGAATTCTTGCGGTATAAACGAAAAGACGACCAGACTCAATATTGCGCGGGTTAATACGTCGCTAACGAACGCCATACCGAACCAGACGTCTTACCGCTTCACCATCGAATGGTATAGGGTTCATTCCCTAACTCCCATTTATCGTCATTCAGCTCAATAAGAATTCCGCTACGCGACCATGAATCTTTATCACTGTAAATGGATAACTGTTCTTTTAGTACCGCATTATTCAGCCACGGTGTTTTATGTTGATCGAGTTTCCATTTAAAATTAACCCATGAAACAAGATGAGGATTATCATCATAGGGGTTCTTTAATGGTTTCATATATTTCTCCACGCCACCGTACTGAATATGTGCACAAAAGCGGTTTGCGCCGTAGAGTCCTTGAGGAAGATGACCTGATTTAGGATCATCATAGCGATAAAACTTGTTCCCTAGCGGGGTTAATTCTACATAACTTAACGCAACATTAGGGGATGTTGATGAGTCAGTGCCAGCAGCTTTTGCCTTAAAAACGGCCAATGCAGACGCCCCCTCACCAGAATTAAACTTTACTGTGATTAAACCAGCATCAATCAGTGCAGCTACATCTTTTCTGATATCCCCTGACGGATACATCAATGAAGCGGTTTCAGTATTCCCTGGAAGTTTAACGCCTGGATTGGGCATACTTACACAAGCATTAGCAGGTATATTTTGAGTCTCAGTGAGTGCTGTTGTGAGCAGGGTATCGATATCACTTTCTTTCAGTTGGGCGAAAACAGGACTACAACTCATTAAAATTAATGCACCAGCAACTATCCTGCCGACAGTATTTCCCAAGCGTGGACACTGCGATTTAGAGCCTTCTAATATCCCCACCATTACTCTCCATTTGATTACTTTTAATTAATAAATTACTTGTCACGTTTTTCGGTTTATATAAGAAATTCAGGCGGCGTTTTCAGCAATCACCGTTCTCCATTATTTCAGCCTCAGAGTACTTTGACCAGCGGCAGCACTAACCGGCACATCCTGATGTACTGATGATGCGCGGAGCTAATCCAGCTTACGAAAAAGGGTCATCATTAGTCTCAAACCCGCTCAGGAAACCAGATAATTTTTTGCATTTCTGTCGTCCAGTATCTGCTGCAGTCGGTTCACCAGTTCCGCCAGGCTGCCTGCCTGCATTTTTTCCATCACCCTGGCGCGGTGCACTTCCACCGTGCGTACCGCAATATTCATGGTGCTGGCAATCTCACGGTTGATTAACCCATCTGCCACCAGCCCCGCCAGCTCCCGCTCTTTAGGTGTCAGTTGCTGATAACAGGCGACAATTTTTTGCCGTTCAAATGTCTGCTCAGAAACCAGTAATGCATGTTCCAGCGCCAACTGAAGGGGCTTTGCCGATACGGGCTTTTGCAGGAAATCGACCGCACCGCGTTTCATTTGTTCTACCGCCATCGGAACATCACCATGGCCGGTGAGGAACACCACCGCCAGCGTACTGCCGCGTCGCAACATTTCCTCATGCACGGCCTGGCCATCCATAACCGGCATACGCATATCCAACAACAGCACACCCGTCTGGTATAACTCTGCCTGCGAAAAAAACATTGCCCCTTCATGCCAGCAGTGAACTTCATATCCCAGGCTTTCAAGCAAAAAAGCACAGGCTTGAGTCACTGCCATATCGTCATCTAACAGATGAATTATCGCCATTGCTGTTTCATTCCTCCTTGCGCGTAAAATCTAACACCACCGCCACACCCAACTGACCATCCGCGGCTTTTTGATTCTGGATACTGATCTCTCCCTGGCCATAACGGACTAAACGCTGGCATATCACCAGTCCGAGTCCCATTCCCTCGTCGCGGGTGGTCATAAAAGGCTGGAAAGCCTGGCGCAGTAACACCTCATCAATGCCTCCGGCATTATCTTGTAGGGTAATTCGCGTGCCGCTGTCTTTATCGTCCACCATTAACCAGATCGTTGTGGCTCCCGCCTGAGCCGCATTCAGGGTCAGGTTGGTCAGCACTTGTTCAAGCAGCATTGGCGGCAGCTGCAAAGTCTGTGCGGAATTGGCCTCCATTTGCAGTGTTAATGCCGGGAAATGCTGCTCCATGCGCAATAATCGCCAGACATGTAACATCGCATCACGAATGCTGACTTGCCCCCACTCCTCGCTCATCACTGGGTTACCCTGCGCCTGGCTGACCCAGTGGCGCAGGTTACGCAAAGTGTCGGCTCCACGTTGTGCCTGCCGGTCAATTTCTTGCAGCGCCGCCTGCAGTGGATGTTGCTCATTCTGCGCCTCAAGGCGAATCAGGCATCCCTCGGCATAATGCCGAATGGCCGAGAGCGGTTGATTCAGCTCGTGGGCGAAACCAGATGTCATCTCTCCCAGCACGCTCATTTGTCTTGCCGTTTCCAGCGCCTGCTCCTGCTGACGCAGCAGCACATTATTGCGCTCTAGCTGCTGGCCACGCCGCCGTACCAGTAGCATCACCCAGATGTAATTTAGCGTGAGCAGTAGCAGGACCAACGCCACGGTGCCCATTGCCAGCTGATGTTGAATCAACCAGCTTTTGATATCCAGCCACAAACGTCGCTGTTGCGGATGCTGGCGTATGTCTTGCAACAGTGTTTCGACCTGGTTGGTCGAGGCCGGAGCCCCCCAACGAAAAGACGCGCTTTCTGGGGAATTAAGCAAAACCTTCGTGACCCGATCCGCCAGTTCATCACTGACCATCGGCATTGCGGCAAAAGACCAGTTGGGATAAAGCGGCGTGCTGGTTAAGCAGGGAATAGAGGCCGAATGGTTTAACAGCGCGACAAAATCTTGCTTATGGATAAGTCCCTCTTCCTCCATATTCTCCAGCAGGCAGACCGGCACGATCGCCGCCTGAATGGCTTTTTCGCGTAACAAATAGAGCAAAGCATCAGCCGGGAAACCGGTGAAGCGCAAATTCAGGTCACGTTCCGGGCGGATACCGCTATCAATGAGCGCTTTATATCCCAGTAAATAGCCGCCAAAAGCCTGCGCATCAATAGCGCCTACCGTTTTGCCAATCAGCTCGTGTACCGAGGTAATACCGCTGTCACGACGGGCGAGGATCACACTGCCGATTACATTGCTCTCCGCTTTGCCACCACGAGCAGAACGCAAAGAAGCCAGCCAACGCAGCGGTGAATGGCTATTGAGTTGCACAAACTGCGCCGGATTGGTCACCACAAACTGTACCGTTTTGCGGTTAACAGCCTCCTGCATTTGATGCAGATCGAGCGGTTGAATGTGAAACGCCTCGCCGGGAAGTTGTTGGTTGAGCGTGGTTTCCAGCGCTTGCCAGTGGCTGCGGGTCAACACCTCTCCACGCATCGCCAGAACACCAATGTTCCACGATTCCGCCCACGCAACACCGCTCATCATGATGGCTGACATGAATAACGCCAGACATCTCATCTGTGTCCCAATCACCGAATTATCCCTGTTGATTATGTTGTTTTAGATCAACAACAAGCTGGTTATGTGGTTAACCACAATAGAGCCGCCACTCCCTGATTTTTACACTGTAAATCATAGACATTTTTTATACATCACTAGCCGAACAATGACGTGACCAATGTTTTGTTGTTGCATCATGACGGGAGAAAATATGGACAGCAGTAAACGGCAGTTTCTCCAGCAACTGGGCATCCTGAGTGCAGGAGCCTCTTTAGTGCCACTGGCTCAGGCAAAATTCCCCTTCTCTCCTGAGCGACGTGAAGGTTCCGCACGCCACCGTTATGCCATGCTTATCGACTTGCGCCGCTGTATTGGTTGCCAGGCCTGCACAGTGAGTTGCGCTATCGAAAACCAGACCCCACAGGGTGAATTTCGCACCCATGTAAACCAATATCAGGTGCAAGTTGAAGGCGAGGAGAGCGTCACCAACGTGCTGCTTCCTCGCCTGTGTAACCATTGCGATAACCCTCCCTGCGTGCCGGTTTGCCCGGTTCAGGCCACATTCCAGCGGGAAGACGGCATTGTCGTGGTCGACAACACACGGTGCGTCGGTTGCGCTTATTGCGTTCAGGCTTGCCCCTATGACGCACGCTTTATCAATCACGAAACCCAAACTGCCGATAAATGCACCTTCTGCGTCCACAGACTGGAGGTCGGATTGCTCCCCGCCTGTGTGGAGTCTTGCGTTGGTGGCGCACGTATTATCGGCGACCTGCAAGACCCAAATAGCCGCATCGCGCAGATGCTCCACGCCCACCACGCAGCCATCAAAGTATTGAAACCGGAGAACGGCACCCAACCCCATGTTTTCTATTTAGGTCTGGACGAGACGTTCACCACCCCGTTGATGGGGCGCGCTCAGCCCGCACTCTGGCAGGAGGTTTAAATGACCCATTCTCTGTTAGTCGAAGAAGTACTTACCCGGCCGCAGGAAATTAGCTGGCTTCCCTGGGCGGTGCAGTACTTCTTTTTCATCGGCATTGCCGCCTGTGCCGCTCTGTTTGCCTGCGTGCTTCACTGGCGTAAAAGCGATTCGGCAAAACTGGAAAACCTGACGCTGCTGATTGCCTTAACCTGTGCCATCACCGCGCCTCTGGCACTTACGGCGGATCTGCATCAAACCGCCCGCTTCTGGCATTTCTACGCTTATCCAACGCCGTGGTCGTGGATGCCATGGGGCGCACTATTTTTGCCGCTGTTCACCGCTTTTTTAGGCTTATGGTTTCTGGCGTTGCAGCTCAAACGCTTTACCAAAAAAAGCTACCGGGCGACCAAATGGCTGGCACTGGCAAGTGCACTGACCGCAGCAGGATTGCTGCTGTATACCGGACGTGAAGTCTCTATCGTACAGGCGCGCCCCATCTGGTTTAGCTATACATTTCCGGTGGCTATGTTTCTCAGTGCTTTTCATACATTTTTCGCGCTGCTTATCCTGTCGCTGCGCGGTGAACCGGCGTTACAGCGCAAACTGGCTCTGTGGCAGCTCTGGACTTTAGGTGGACTTGCCTTCGTCGTGGTGTTTTGGGTCAACGGCGACACGCTCTCCGGCGTAGCTATTCGCGACTGGCTTACGGTGTCTGCATCGGCCAGGCACTACGCAGCTGGTTGGGCTGTACTTTGGTTTATCTCGCTGGGTCTTGGTGGTGTGGCGTTATTCCAGCCGCTAACGATGCCGTTACGCATTTTGCAGGCGTTAAGCGCCATGGCGTTGTGCTGGCTAATGCGCTGGACCTTACTGATTCAGGTGCAAACTGTGCCGAAATTCAACGCTCAATTTAACCCTTACACCCTGCCCGCGGGGACTGATGGCTGGCTTGCCATCCTCGGTACCTTTGGTTTGTGGATAGCGCTGCTCATTATTATCCGTGAAACCGTGAACGGATTCGCAAGGAGAATACAACATGGCTAATTTAACCCGTCGTCAGTGGCTTAAAGTCGGCCTTGCCGTGGGCGGAATGGTAACCTTTGGGCTGAGTTACCGGGATGTCGCAAAGCGGGCGATTGACGGCTTGCAAAACGGAACCTCCGGCAAGATAACCCGCGACCGCATCTTCGCAAATGCGCTCATTCCCGAGGCTCACGCTCACGCGCAACCGCAATGGCAACAAAACCCGCAACAGGTGATCTCCATGACGCAGTGTTTTGGCTGCTGGACGCAGTGCGGCGTGCGGGTGAGGGTCGATTGCGAAAAGGAGAAAGTGCTGCGCATTGCCGGTAACCCTTATCACCCGTTATCCCATGAACATCACATCAATTCCGCCGTGCCGTTTGCAGAAGCGATGGCGCAACTTGCCGGAGAAAGCGGCCTCGATTCCCGCTCCACCGCTTGCGCACGTGGCGCGACCTTGATGGAAGGCCTGTACAGCCCGCTGCGGATTCTGGAACCGATGAAACGCGTCGGTAAACGTGGCGAGGGGAAATGGCAACGCGTCAGTTTTGAACAACTTATTGAAGAAGTCGTGGAAGGTGGCGACCTGTTTGGCGAGGGGAATGTAGAAGGTCTGCGCGCCCTTTATGCACCAACGACGCTTATCGACCCGGCGCATCCAGGGTTTGGCCCGAAGACCAACCAGTTACTGGTCACCAATACCAGTGATGACGGGCGCGATACCTTCCTGCGCCGTTTTGCGCTCAACAGTTTCGGCAGCAAAAACTTCGGTGCACACGGTGCCTATTGCGGCCTTGCCTACCGGGCAGGCTCCGGTGCACTGATGGGCGATCTTGAAAAGAACTCGCATGTTAAACCTGACTGGGATCACGTTGAATTCGCGCTGTTTATCGGCACATCTCCCGCACAATCCGGCAACCCATTTAAGCGCCAGGCCCGGCAACTCTCCAGCGCCCGTCTGCGCGATAATTTTCAGTATGTTGTGGTTGCTCCGGCGCTGCCGTTAACCACGGTTCTGGCTGACGATCGCGGCCACTGGCTGCCGGTTATTCCTGGCAGTGATTCGGCGTTGGCGATGGGCATGATTCGCTGGATTATCGAAAAACAACGTTATAACGCCGACTATCTGGCCATCCCCGACGCACAAGCGATGCAGCAAGCCGGCGAAAAAAGCTGGACCAACGCCTCGCATCTGGTGATCAGCGATGAACTGCCGCAACTTGCCGGTCAGCATTTGACGCTGGCGCATCTGAGTGAGGATGGCGCAAACGAACCGGTGGTGATGAACGAAAACCAGCAGATGGTTTCTGCCAGCCGTTGCCAGCGCGCACAATTGTTTGTCTCACAGTTGGTCACGCTGGCGGACGGCCAAGCCGTCACCGTGAAAAGTGGCTTCCAGTTGCTAAAAGAGTCGGCCAATAAACTGACGCTTACGCAATACAGCCAGCAGTGTGGCGTGCCGGAGGGGAAAATTGCTGCGCTGGCGGAGGCTTTCACCCAGCACGGGCGCAAAGCCGCCGTGATCGCCCACGGCGGGATGATGGCAGGCAACGGGTTTTACAACGCCTGGGCGGTCATGATGCTCAACGCGCTGATCGGCAATCTTAGTCTGGAAGGCGGTGTGTTTGTCGGCGGCGGGAAGTTCAACGGTGCGACCGATGGCCCGCGCTATAACATGGACAGCTTCCCAGGTAAGGTCAAACCGCAAGGGTTGAGTATCGCGCGCAGCAAAACGGCGTATGAGTCTTCAGAAGAGTATCGCAATAAAGTGGCCGCAGGGGTTTCCCCCTTCCCTGCCAAAGCACCGTGGTATCCGTTTGTGGCAGGGCAACTGACTGAACTACTTACCTCCGCACTGGAGGGTTACCCTTATCCACTGAAAGCGTGGATCTCCAATATGACCAATCCGTTCTACGGCATTCCTGGGTTGCGGGCCGTGGCGGAAGATAAGCTCAAAGACCCTAAACGCCTGCCGCTGTTTATCGCCATTGACGCCTTTATGAATGAAACTACTGCCCTGGCAGACTACATCGTTCCGGACACCCATAACTTCGAAAGCTGGGGATTTAGTGCGCCGTGGGCAGGGGTTGCCAGTAAAGCCACCACCGCCCGCTGGCCGATCGTTGCTTCAGCAACAAGCCAGACCGCAGACGGGCAACCGGTGTCAATGGAAGCCTTCTGCATCGCCGTAGCGAAGCGCCTGCAACTGCCTGGTTTTGGCGACCATGCGATTACCGATCTGCAAGGCAACAGCTACCCGCTCAATCGCGCGGAAGATTACTATCTGCGCATTGCCGCCAATATCGCATATATGGGCAAAGCGCCCGTCACGCCAGCGAATCATCAAGATGTGACGTTAAGCGGCGTGCGACGAATTCTGCCAGTGATTCAGCAGACGCTAAAACCGGACGAAGTGGAGCGTGTGGCGTTCATCTATTCCCGTGGCGGGCGTTTTGCGCCGGACAGCAGCGGGCGCGCCGACAACAGTGTGGGCAATGTCTGGCAAAAACCGCTGCAAATCTGGAATGCCGATGTTGCTGCACATCGCCATGCGATAACCGGTGAACGCTACAGCGGCTGTCCGGCCTGGTATCCTTCACGGTTGTCTGACGGGCGTTCAGTTGACGACATATTCCCAGTGCAGCAGTGGCCACTGAAGCTCATTTCTTTTAAATCTAATACCATGGCCAGCGCCTCTACGGTGATCCCGCGCTTACATCATCTCAAACCCACTAACCTGGTGGCGCTGAATCCTGAGGACGGTAAACGTTACGGTTTGACCCACGGTGATACTGCGCGCATCACCACACCTGGCGGGCACGTTGAGGCACAAATCAGTTTGCTCCACGGCGTGATGCCTGGCGTCATCACCATTGAGCACGGTTACGGGCACCGGGAAATGGGTGCCGCGCAACATTATCTCGACGGAGAAGCTATGGCGGTGGATACGCAGATAAAAGCGGGAGTTAACCTGAATGATTTAGGGTTTGCTGACCCAACGCGTAAGGTCGCCAATACCTGGCTGGACTGGGTTTCCGGAGCGTCAGTCAGACAGGGGCTTCCGGCAAAAATCGAACGGGTGTAATTCAAAAGCCTGCTAATTTAAGCAGGCTTGAGACTGATGACAAACTTATTCATAGGTCAGATAAGCGCAGCGTCATCCGACACAACGGCGTAAATGGTGGATGACGCTAGCGCTTATCCACCCTACAAAAACAAATCCTTATGAAACCTCGTAGGTCGGATAAGCGCAGCGTCATCCGACACCACTGGCGTAAATGGTGGATGACGCTAGCGCTTATCCACCCTACAAAAACAAATCCTTCTGAAACCTCGTAGCTACCGTCTTGGACGTCAAGCGGTAGCTGCATAATTTTCATCCCATGGTAATCGGGTTTTCAGTACGCCGAAGCACATATGCACCAGCTTACGCATCACTGCACCCAGGGCCGCTTTTTTCGCCTTACCTTTCGCTACCAGCCTTTCATATATCGCCTTCGCGGGTTTATTCCACCGGATTGCACTCAGGGCTGCTACATACAGTTTGGCTCTGACTATTGAGGGGCCTGTTTTTGACATATGTGCCCGCCCGCGTACCGAACTGCCGGACACTCTCTCCACCGGTGTTATTCCCAGATACGCTGCCACCTGCGAGGCACTTTTGAACGTCCCGTCTTTCAGTAGTGCCAGCATCTCCCGTCCCACCTGCTCCTTCACACATTTTATCGATTTCAGCAGCTCCAGATCGGCCTTCAGTCCCGGGTCGTTATCTGTGTGGTCAGTAATGAGCTTTTCTATCCGTTCCAGTTCATCACTCAGCCAGCCGTGTGTCCGCTCCAGTGAGGCTATGACCTCCCGTGGTGTCGAGGTTGAATGCGCTTTTTCAAGCCGGTTGGCCGTCCTCTGCACATCCTCTTTCAGCGCGTCGCGCTGACGCAACAACGCCCTGAGTTTACGGACTTCAACTGACGGTGGGACCCAGGCATCGGGATGCTTCAGCTCGCCATAACAGGCCAGCACAAATGCGTCCACTGTGTCATTTTTCGTGAGGATATCCATTCCGCAGGCAAACTCACGGACACGGTATGGATTGGCCATGCAGACAGAAATCCCCGCATCATGAAGCCCATACGCCAGATTCTCATGGTAGATACCCGTGGCTTCCATCACGACTGTCATATTATCAGAGGCGCATTTTTGGGCCTCCAGCCAGTCGATGATTTTGCGGGCCACACAGGGTTCATTGGTGAAGACTTTCTGCTTTTTCTTACCCTTAATACCGGCAACAAGCAGACAGACATCTATTTTATTTTTGCTGATATCAGCACCGAGAAAAGCCATATTTCATCTCCTTCCACGTGAACCAACACGCCATTCCAGCCTTGTACATGCGAAGTCAGAGCTTCTGGTTACCGTTCGGATTTTGAGTGGCGTGAAAGGTGAAACGGAGGGCTTAAGCTACGTCGGAAGATCGAGGTCTTCAGGTCGGATACAAGCTTCCTCCGTTTCATGTAACCGGTAGCTAACCAGCTACCGGTTCAAGATACAAGGTCGGATAAGCGCAGCGTCATCCGACACCACTGGCGTAAAATGGTGGATGACGCTAGCGCTTATCCACCCTACAAAAACAAATCCTTATGAAACCTCGTAGGTCAGATAAGCGCAGCGTCATCCGACACAACGGCGTAAATGGTGGATGACGCTAACGCTTATCCACCCTACAAAAACAAATCCTTATGAAACCTCGTAGGTCGGATAAGCGCAGCGTCATCCGACACAACGGCGTAAATGGTGGATGACGCTAACGCTTATCCACCCTACAAAAACAAATCCTTATGAAACCTCGTAGGTCGGATAAGCGCAGCGTCATCCGACACAACGGGCGTAAATGGTGGATGACGCTAACGCTTATCCACCCTACAAAAACAAATCCTTATGAAACCTCATAGGTCAGATAAGCGCAGCGTCATCCGACACAACGGCGTAAATGGTGGATGACGCTAACGCTTATCCACCCTACAAAACACATTTATCACCCTTTGTCAGCAATCTGAAGCCTGCTAATTTAAGCAGGCTTTTTGCTTTACAGGCTCCGCCGGCCCCTTCCGTTCTCTCCCTCCGATGACATACTATCGAAACAGCCCTGCGTAAATCTGCAGGATAAGGAGATAAGATGACGCATCAGACAGCCGACACTGCCCTTACCCCGAACCAGGCCCTCGATAAATTAGAGGAGCTGTACGATGCTTCGGTCAACGCATTGCGTGACGCCATTGCCCAGTACGTTGAAAACGGCACCTTACCCGAAATACAAAAGCGTGCCGCAGGATTATTTGTCTACCCGGAGTTACGCGTCAGTTGGGATGGCACCATCAAACACCCCAACAAAACACGCGCCTATGCTCGCTTCACTCATTCCGGCAGCTATACCACCACCGTTACCCGCCCTGCACTGTTTCGCCATTATCTCGCCGAACAATTAACACTACTTTATGAAGATTATGGTGCGCAGATTGAAGTCGGTTTATCGCTGCATGAAATCCCGTATCCGTATGTGATTGATGGTTCGAGTTTGTCGCTCGACCGTTCGATGAGTGCCGGTTTACCACGCCATTTCCCAACCACTGAATTGGCACAAATTGGCGATGAAACAGCGGATGGCCTGTTCCACCCGACTGAGTACTACCCGCTTTCGCATTTTGACGCGCGTCGTGTTGATTTCTCGCTCGCCCGCCTGCGCCATTACACCGGTACGCCGGTTGAGCACTTCCAGCCCTTCGTGTTGTTTACCAACTACACCCGTTATGTCGATGAGTTTGTACGCTGGGGCTGCCAGCAAATTCTTGACCCGGAAAGTCCTTATGTTGCGCTGTCTTGTGCCGGTGGCGTGTGGTTAACCGCCGATAGCCAGGCTCCTGAAGAAGCCATTTCCGATCTCGCCTGGAAAAAACACCAAATGCCAGCCTGGCATTTGATTGATGCCAACGGCACCGGCATAACGCTGATTAACATTGGCGTTGGGCCATCGAATGCCAAAAATATTTGTGACCATCTGGCGGTATTACGCCCGGCGGCCTGGCTGATGATTGGCCACTGCGGCGGCCTGCGTGAAAGCCAGTCGATTGGCGACTATGTGCTGGCTCACGCTTATCTGCGCGACGATCATGTGCTGGATGCCGTGCTGCCGCCGGACATTCCGATTCCAAGTATCGCCGAAGTTCAGCGCGCTTTGTACGACGCGACTAAACTGGTCAGTGGCATGCCGGGCGAGGAAGTTAAACAGCGCTTGCGTACCGGAACTGTCGTCACAACTGACGATCGTAACTGGGAACTGCGTTATTCGGCTTCAGCCCTGCGTTTCAACCTGAGCCGCGCGGTAGCAATTGATATGGAAAGTGCCACCATCGCCGCGCAAGGTTATCGCTTCCGCGTGCCATATGGCACTTTGCTGTGCGTATCCGATAAACCGCTGCACGGTGAAATAAAGCTGCCCGGTCAGGCAAACCGCTTCTATGAAGGGGCGATTTCGGAGCATTTGCAAATTGGCATCTGCGCCATTGACCTGCTGCGAGCTGAAGGTGAACGCCTGCACTCGCGCAAATTAAGAACATTTAATGAGCCACCTTTCCGATAAGAGAAAAATAATGCAACCCACATCACCTCTGGCTGCGTTACGCAGCCTGCTAAAAGAACGTGAACTTGATGGCATGCTTATCCCTCGAGCCGATGCGCATCAAAGTGAGTACTGTGCCCCCTATGACACCAAGCTTGAATTTATCAGTGGTTTTGATGGTTCAGCGGGCCTGGCTCTGATTTTAGCCGACCGCGCGCTACTGTTTGTTGACGGGCGCTACCAGGTTCAGGCGCGTCAGCAAGTTAACCTCAGCGAGTTTGAAATTCATCACCTGCATGACGAACCAATCCACCTCTGGATACACGAGAATCTGCCTGCTGGTAAACGCATCGCGTTTGAGCCGATGCTGTTCGTGAACAGCCAATATGAACAACTGCGTACCAGCGGTTGTGATCTGGTTGCCGTCAATGATGATCCGATTAACGACATCTGGACAAATCGCCCGGCGGCACCTCGCGGGGTTATTCACCACATGCCGGATGAAATTAGCGGTGAATCCACCGCATCAAAACGCGCGCGCGTTGCAGAAGCCTTGAAGCATGAGGGCGTGGACTATCTGGCCCTGACTTTGCCAGACAACATCGCCTGGCTGCTTAATGTTCGCGGTTCCGATATTTCCATGAGCCCAGTCCCCCTCTCTTTTGCTTTGGTCAAAAACGACGGTGACGTGGAATGGTTTGTTGATGAAGCCAAACTGCCAAAGCTTGATAACACCTTGCTCGGCTCGCTTAAGACCCACCCTGCTGATGCGTTTCTCGCGCGTTGTGCGCAGCTTGCGGCGGGAAAACGCTTCTTGCTCGATGGTGACAATGCCGGGGTTGCCGTGCGCTTTGCGGTTGAACAAGGTGGCGGGGAAATCAAGTGGCAGGCGGATCCTGTTACGCTGATGAAAGCGAACAAAAACAGCACTGAGCTGGAGGGCTTCCGTGCAAGCCACGTGCAAGATGGCGCAGCATGGGTGAATTTCCTCGCCTGGCTGAGCCATGAAGTCCCGTTGCGTGAAGCGGCAGGTAAGCCGATTACCGAACTTGAAGCCCAGGAAAAGCAACTCGCTTTCCGTCAGGAATGTAACAACTTCTGGGAGCAAAGTTTTGGCACTATTTCCGCGTCTGCGAGTAACGCGGCAATGTGCCACTACCACAGCGCGCCGGAAACCAACTTTGCGATCACCAGTAAAGAGTTTTATCTCAACGATTCCGGCGGCCAGTATTACAACGGCACCACGGATGCCACGCGGACCATGAACTTTGGGCAACTGGACGCTCAACGCCGCCTGCATTACACCGCGGTGTTAAAAGGGTTTCTGTCGCTGATTACACTGCAATTCCCGCAAGGCACCCAGGGGCACCAAATCGATGCGTTTGCACGTCGTCCATTGTGGGAACTGGGTCTGGATTATGACCACGGTACCGGTCACGGTGTCGGCCACTGCATGCTGATTCACGAAAACCCGCATCGTATGGCGAAGAAAGTGAACCCATGGCCAATGTTGCCGGGTAATGTTCTGACCATCGAACCGGGATATTACCTCGCAGGAAGTCATGGCATTCGCATTGAGAACCAGGTTGAAGTCATCGCTTCACGTCCGGGTTTCTGTCAGTTCGCCTCGCTAACGCTTATCCCAATAGATTTAAGCGCGGTTGACTTGTCACTGCTGAACGAGCAAGAGATTGCCTGGCTTGATGAGTACCATCAGCAAGTACGCGAAACATTATCGCCACTGGTTTCTGGCGAAGCGCGACCATGGTTGATTGAAGCCACTGCGCCAGTCAGAACGCAACGCCTGTAAAAACGCCAAAGAGCCGTGTTTTTGCGGCTCTTTTCTTCTTTTTGCTGATTAAACCAGCAATCAATCATGTTTCATCTAAACAGCCTTTGACAACCCTGCGGCCGCTCGTTACTATGCGCCCCGTTAACCGATTCCTCTGTAGTTCAGTCGGTAGAACGGCGGACTGTTAATCCGTATGTCACTGGTTCGAGTCCAGTCAGAGGAGCCAATTTTTTGTTTTCATGCCTCTTTGCGAATCCCTATCTAATTAAGATTCAATAAGTTAACGTGAAAAATCTTCCCGATGCGTTTTCAGTTTTCCCTCTGCATCGGGAGAAATTGGTGGTCAGATTTGGGGTCAGATTGGTTCGATAATGGAGTGACCCCCATATGTCTCTCAACGACACGAAAATCCGCAGTCTTAAGCCTTCTGATAAATCCTTTAAAGTCTCCGATTCACACGGCCTGTACCTTTTGGTCAATCCAGGCGGTTCACGTCTCTGGTATCTCAAATATCGCATCAACAAAAAAGAATCCCGTCTAAGTTTAGGTGCTTACCCCGATGTATCCCTGTCTGGTGCACGGCAACAGCGTGATGGTATCCGCAAGCTGCTCGCGCAGAACATCAACCCCGCCCAACAACGTCTCGCCGAAAAAGCAGCCCGCTCACCGGAAAAGGTCTTTAAGTATGTGGCACTTGAGTGGCATAAGAGCAATATAAAATGGTCGCAGAATACCGCAGACCGCCTGCTTGCCAGCATGAATAACCATATTTTCCCGGTGATAGGTCATCTGCCAGTGACGGAACTGAAAACCCCCCATTTCATCGCGCTTCTGAAAGGTATCGGAGAAAAAGGTCTGCTGGAGGTCGCATCCCGCACACGGCAACACCTGTGTAATATCATGCGCTATGCCGTACACCAGGGGTTAATCGAAAACAACCCAGCGGCGAATCTGGACGGTGTGACCGCCCCGCCCGTGAAAAACCACTATCCCGCCCTGCCTCTGGAACGCCTCCCTGAATTACTGACTCGCATTAATGGCTACCAGAAGGGACGGGAATTAACCCGGCTGGCGGTATTACTTACCCTGCACCTGTTTATCCGCTCCAGTGAACTGCGTTTTGCCCGCTGGGATGAGATTGATTTTCGAAACAATATCTGGACCCTTCCCGCTACCCGAGAAATCCTTCCCGGAGTCCGCTATTCCGGGCGGGGGGCAAAAATGCGTACTCCGCATATTGTGCCCTTGTCCAGACAGACCATCGATATTCTGATACAAATTAAAGATATTTCAGGTCATCAGAAACTGGTGTTCCCTGGCGACCATAACCCGTATAAGCCAATGTGCGAAAATACGGTCAACAAGGCACTGCGTCTGATGGGTTACGATACAAAATCTGAAATCTGCGGGCACGGCTTCCGCGCAATGGCGTGCAGTGCTCTGATGGAAACCGGCCTGTGGTCTCAGGATGCAGTGGAGCGCCAGATGAGTCATCAGGAACGCAACAGTGTACGACTTGCATACATCCATAAAGCAGAGCATCTTCACGCACGCCAGACGATGATGCAGTGGTGGTCAGATTATCTGGATATGTGCCAGAGAGAGTATATCCCGCCCTATATCTGGAGCAGAGCTAACCACCACCAGGTGTAATCGACGATAGCTTAAATACAGCACCTGTTTTTACAGGTGCTGTATTCTTCATGGTATTGCTGTGAAAAAACAATACCTGTTCTGGCTTATGGCATTGCTTTATATGTCCGATAAAAATCATTAGTGTTTTCTGCTTTTATTAAAGGTGATAGCAGTCAACAGGATGATTGAAAATTTTCAACCATCCTTCAGTCAATGCATGTTTAACTCTTTAACGAGATCATCAAAGTATCAATATCAGCTATACGTTTTACCAGCCTTTCTTGTAATGCCAGGCTGATATCCTGACTGTATGCTTTAAGTTTTAGCTCAAGAATGTCTTGTTCTCCAAAATCACAATACATCCGATTTAACAGAGTGGATTTCTTGTCATCACCAATAAATGAGGCCTCCAGTGCGCAAAGGGATATATCCAGCAATTCAGCATCACTAAACCCATAAATATCACGGGCAATATTATATTCCTTGCCAATATCCGTATCAAATATCCCTGCATCATCGGTATTCAGATTTATTCTGACTCCTGCGTTATAAAGTTTTTTCACTGGATGTAAAGAAGGATCATCCCGATATTCATTAAGCAATGTAAGATTACTGGTTATTGAAATCTCAAGTAAAATATTTTCGGATATAAGCCTGTCAATGAGAACATCATCATAAATGGCATTTATTCCATGTCCAATACGCACCGCCCCAGCCTCTATAGCCTGATGAATGCTTTCTGGCCCACATATTTCACCCGCATGAAACGATTTCATTAGTACGGTCCTGTTTGTTAGCTCAGATATCTCCTGGAAACTCCCTTCCCGTTCATCACCAGCAATGTTCAGGCCAACTACCAGATCATCTTGATTATTGTCAGCTAAATCTATAACCGAGGCTATATGCATTAAACCTAAATGCCTGATCGCCACAACGTGTAGTTTAGTGATCAAACCATATTGGTTATGAACTTCATTGATTGCTGCTCTGATTGAATCCAGGCAAGCTTTGTACTGTTTACAATCAAAATATTTTTCTTTGCCTGGGGCCATATGTAATGGTGAAGATATTAACTCACAGTAGATAAGCCCCAGCTTTGCATTTCTTTCGAGGTAGTCTTTTGTGACTATATAGTAATCATCTTCATCACGGATGAGTGATGCGAAAAAATCATATACTTTGATAAATGAAGAAAAACCTCTATTATCAATATTAATTTTTCTTCCTGACAGATCAAGGTAGTCCTCTGGAATAGTCACACCATATTTTCTGGCGAGCTTGCAAGCGATATCTGGGGTTATAGCCCCTTCAATATGTTCATGTAAAACAACTTTTGGGATTATGTTTAAGGACATAACTTTCACCTCACCTGTATTCATTAAAATATCAACATAAAATACATAAACATGATAAATATCTATTGCATCGTATAAACCAGGACTGAAATTACTGTTAGAAAAAACACTTTTGGCAATACACTTATGCCCGGTATTTCGATAAAAACAGAGATGTAAGCGCAGGAAGTGGGTAAAATAAACAAGACCGGTTACCATCCCCAAAATATATCCTGCGCTTACATATTTATAATACTGGCATCAAAGCCCTTGCTTTCTTAACCACAGCTTTAACAGTGAAACCAAACTCTTCGAACAGCAGTTCAGCTGGAGCAGACTCACCAAAGGTCGTCATACCCACAACCGCACCGTTCAGGCCAACGTATTTGTACCAGTAGTCAGCAATGCTGGCTTCGATAGCAACACGCGCGCTCACTGCTTTTGGCAGCACGGCTTCGCGGTACGCTGGATCCTGTTTGTCGAATGCATCGGTAGACGGCATGGAAACCACGCGCGCTTTGATGCCTTCAGCAGTCAGTTGATCCCAGGCTGCAACCGCCAGTTCAACTTCAGAACCGGTGGCAATCAGGATAAGCTCAGGCGTTCCTGCGCAGTCTTTCAGAACGTATGCGCCACGGGCGATATCCGCCAGTTGCTGTTCCGTACGATCCTGCTGTGCCAGGTTCTGACGGGAGAAGATCAGCGCGGTCGGGCCGTCGTGACGTTCTACAGCGTATTTCCACGCCACCGCAGACTCAACCTGGTCACATGGACGCCATGTGCTCATGTTCGGCGTCACACGCAGGGCAGCAAGCTGCTCCACTGGCTGGTGAGTCGGGCCATCTTCACCCAGACCGATTGAGTCGTGGGTGTAAACCATCACCTGGCGTTGCTTCATCAGTGCTGCCATACGCACCGCGTTACGGGCATATTCAACAAACATCAGGAAGGTAGAGGTGTACGGCAGGAAACCACCGTGCAGCGCGATACCGTTGGCAATCGCCGTCATACCGAATTCACGTACACCGTAATGGATGTAGTTACCGGCCAGGTCTTCGTTGATGGCTTTGGAACCAGACCAGATAGTCAGGTTAGACGGTGCAAGGTCAGCAGAGCCGCCAAGGAATTCAGGCAACAAGTGACCGAATGCTTCGATGGTGTTCTGGGACGCTTTACGGCTGGCAATTTTCGCAGGGTTAGCTTGCAGGTTCTTGATGAACTCTTGCGCTTTAGCTGCGAAATCAGCAGGCATGTCGCCTTTCATACGACGGATAAATTCTGCGGCTTCTTGCGGGAAGGCGCGAGCGTAGGCAGCGAACTTCTCGTTCCATGCTGCTTCTTTCGCCTGGCCTGCTTCGCGTGCATCCCACTGAGCATAAATGTCTTGCGGGATTTCGAATGGCGCGTGTTTCCAGCCCAGTGCTTCACGGGTCAGTGCGATTTCTGCGTCACCCAAAGGTGCGCCGTGGGAATCGTGGGTACCGGCTTTGTTTGGTGAACCGAAACCGATGATGGTTTTGCACATCAGCAGTGAAGGTTTGTCGGTAACCGCTTTGGCTTCTTCAACAGCGCGTTTGATTGCATCAGCATCGTGACCGTCAACGCCGCGCACAACATGCCAGCCGTAAGCTTCGAAACGTTTGGCTGTATCGTCAGTGAACCAGCCTTCAACGTGGCCGTCGATGGAGATACCGTTGTCATCATAGAAGGCAACCAGTTTACCCAGACCCAGCGTACCCGCCAGCGAGCAAACTTCGTGGGAAATGCCTTCCATCATGCAGCCATCACCCATAAAGGCCCAGGTGAAGTGGTCAACGATATCGTGACCAGGGCGGTTGAACTGTGCTGCCATGGTGCGTTCAGCAATGGCCATACCGACTGCGTTTGCCACACCCTGACCCAGTGGACCCGTGGTGGTTTCTACGCCTGCGGTGTAACCCACTTCCGGGTGACCCGGAGTTTTGGAATGCAGCTGACGGAAGTTTTTCAGTTCTTCAATCGGCAGGTCATAGCCTGTGAGGTGCAGCAAGCTGTAAATCAGCATTGAACCATGGCCGTTAGACAGCACGAAGCGGTCACGGTCAGCCCATGCAGGGTTCTGCGGGTTATGGTTCAGGAAATCGCGCCACAGGACTTCGGCAATGTCGGCCATACCCATAGGGGCACCCGGGTGACCGGATTTGGCTTTTTGTACTGCGTCCATGCTGAGTGCACGAATAGCATTGGCAAGAATTTGTCTGGTGTACATTGAATCTCCTCAAAAAAACAAAAGCAGGAAAAACCCCCGGATGAACCCTGCTCAGAATTCATGACAACATTTTGATATTTAAAAGTATTTTTTCTATTTAGCATTGTGTTTGCCAGGGAGCCACTTCAAATATAAAAGTGGCTTTAAACGTATCCAGCAAACAACTATCCAATATCACCGAGCAACACTGACTCAAGTGCAATCTTGATCATATCGTTAAATGTCGTCTGACGTTCTTCAGGACTGGCCTGTTCGTGGGTACGAATGTGGTCAGATACAGTGCAGATAGTGAGTGCTTTTGCCCCAAATTCTGCGGCAACACCATAAATACCAGCAGCTTCCATTTCCACGCCCAGGATGCCGTATTTTTCCATCACATCAAACATTTGCGGGTCTGGTGTGTAGAACAGGTCCGCAGAGAAAATGTTGCCCACCCGGACATCAACACCCAGTACTTTCGCAGCATCCACCGCATGTCGCACCATTTCGAAGTCAGCAATTGCAGCGAAGTCATGGTCTTTGAAACGCACACGGTTCACTTTGGAATCAGTGCAAGCCCCCATACCGATAACCACATCGCGTAATTTCACATATGTACTCACCGCACCACAGGAGCCGATACGGATGATTTTCTTCACTCCGAAATCGGTGATCAACTCTTTCGCGTAAATAGAACAGGAGGGGATCCCCATGCCGTGGCCCATGACGGAAATATTACGTCCTTTATATGTACCGGTGTAACCCAACATCCCGCGAACATTATTTACCTCACGAAAGTCCTCAAGAAACGTTTCTGCAATATACTTTGCACGCAGAGGATCTCCAGGCATCAGAACAACATCTGCGAAATCACCTATTCCTGCATTAATATGTGGAGTACTCATCATCATATATCCTAATTAAAAAACCGTTACTGGGTTATGCCAAAAATCCCATACACGCTGTAGCAAACCTAACAATATCTCGCCACCTCCTATCTGACAAGAATATATTTAACCGTAGCACAAGCACTCCAACATTAAATCAAATGCCATTCATGGAAAACATTTTTAAATAAAAACAAGGAGTTAACAATTCAATGCCTTGTGACATTCAAATATAAATTTACCGATTCGGACAATGATGTCCATATAGCTTGGAGTTCTGTGATACATGACATTTTAATTAAATCAACATTGAATTAACATATATTCAAATAAACAATTAATTTATTAAAAATCAACTCCATCCTCAACAATACAATCTAAACAATAAGAGTTCATTATGAAAAAAATAATTTTTGCATTATCTCTATGCGCTTTTACTACTGCCTCACACGCCGAACAGAAGTACGGTTGGGGGAACATACACTTCGATTATCAAGACTGGAATGCTGGTTTTAAAGATCTAAATTTCACACAAGCAGTAGTTGGTGTTGAAGGTGGAATTGGATTTAACTGGGGAGAAATGTACGGTTTCTATGACTATGAAAATATTACAGAAAAAAGTGGGGGGCAAGGGCAAACTGCTAATGGTGAAACTCATATATACCTTGGTGATTCTGGGGTAAGTCTTTTTGGAAAAGTATATAACTCTCAAAGTCCCGACTTCAAAGAAACGAACCAGTTTTTGGGTTTGGGGTATACGGACCTCAAAGGAGATGGTTGGTGGTTCAAACCATGGATTGCAAGGCAATATATCACTGCACACAACAATTTTGGTCCAGCATATGATGTTAATGGTTTAAATGGTTTTTCCATTGGATGGAATGCCGGTTATGCATTTAAATTCCTTGAGCAAGATTTTTTGCTTTCAAACTGGAATGAAATAGAACTGGATAGAAATGATGATTATGCATCAAATAATTTTGGTCATGAAGGTCTAAATGGGGGATTGAATCTAACATGGAAAATCACCAATCATATTTCAACAACTGTCATGTATCGCTATTTTTATAATAAACTGGGTGCTGATGGATATGGGGACATCCTTATCTATAGAATTGCATATGATTTCTAATAAATTAAAGAACTCAGGACTGAGAGACTATTTTAGTAAAAAATACTTATCAACAAAAACTAATACTATTTAGTCTAATGAGTTTACAACTCAGTCCAGACCCTTGATGCATGCCCATAGAGAGAATAATATATACCAACACCATTGCACAGTATTTAAGAGTGTGAGCTACCTAGCGCTGCGGGCTAGCCCATGCCTTTTAAGTTAATAACATTAACTCTGTATTACCTCTATAGGCCAGCATAGGTAAAAGGCTTAAGTTAATAAATGCCCGCTACAAACCGTCGACACCTAGTGAAAACGTCTATCGGGCTACCCCCTACAAGCTACAAGGTGGGAATAAACACATACTGAATTCATCACAAAATCAGAGTGTTATTATGCGGCGTGTGATTTATTTAACAAAGCCTACATTCTAACTGTTACAGATTAGAGTAGCTGCTTTCAAAAATAGCCACAAATAGTAGGAGGAAATTTAAAATTGTTATAAATATTGCTATGTAAACGGTTCCATTCATATTACAAGAAGAAATAGGACATATTGTCCGATTAGAGAGCAAGAATGTGACACTGTGCATTATCTGTTAGATAGCAGAATGCTAAATTATATATCAATATTTTATCGTCGTTGGAGTCAGAACACATGTTTATTACTTATAAGATTCAGCGGCACAAGTTTATAATGTCGTTAATATTAAAAGAAAAAAATGTCCAGGTATCATCCCTTGCAAGATACTTAGGTGTGACAGATAGAACTATAAGACGTGATTTACAAGAGTTAGAAAGTATAGGGAGGATTAAATGTTTCCACGGAGGGGCCGAATTAGTCGTAAATGCAGAACATGAAATGTATAAAAAAGGAAATATCTCTTTGCATAGAGATATGACTTTAGGTCTAATTAGTTCTAACATCAAGGGAATTTTAATGAGTGAATTATCTAACGAGTGCAATGGAAAAGTCTTTGTATTAGGCTCTTTCAATACAGATCTCGTTTATCGAGTAGATGACTTTGTTAAATCAGGCCAAACAATTCAAGCAACAAAAAGCTATTGCCTTCCAGGTGGAAAAGGTAGCAATCAAGCAGTAGCAAGTGTAATGGCTCAAGCAAAAACTCATTTCGCTGTAAAACTTGGAGATGATGAATTTGCCAAAAAAGCCATACAATTTTTGAAGGGCATAATGTTTGAACAGATAATTAACTTTGAGGCAGATAACTGCCCTACTGGAAGTGCTGTGGTAATGGTATCAGAAAATGAAGGTGATAATGCCATAATTATTTACCCTGGCGCCAATCAAATGTTTTCCGAGCAGGATATTATTTCTTGCTATGGTTTTATTTCAGAAAGCGATGTGTTCTTAACACAGATGGAAAATAACACTTCAGCAATATCACAAGCTCTTCGGTTTGCTCATGCAAGTGATATAACAACAATTTTGAATCCTGCACCATGGAGAGCTGATGTTTCAGATTTATTACAATGGGTGGATATTCTCACCCCTAATTTAACTGAGGCTGAATCAATAATTGGAGGCGTAATATCAACTAAAGATGATATAAAAAATGCAGCAGAAAATATTTATAATAAAGGCGTAAAGAACGTAATTATTACGTTAGGAAAAGAAGGGTGCTGGTATTTTAATGGTGTAAATCATCGACATTTCTCTGCTTTTACAGCGGTCAACATTGATACTTCTGGGGCAGGAGATGCATTTAATGGTGCATTTGCCGCAAGAGTTGCAAAAGGAGATGATATAGAGACTGCAATTATTTACGCTAATGCATTTGCTTCATTGGCTGTTGAGCGTGAAGGGGCAGCTAATATGCCACCACACGATGCAGTAAACAAGAGATTACATACTCAATAATTTAATTTTATTAGAAAAAACAAATAGGATTCATTTATGACTAATTGGCCGAAACTATCCCCTTCAAAACGAATGGAATTAATGACCATCGATACACAAGAAAAAGTATCAATTGTCATTGATAGTGATACTTTCAATGAAATAGATGATCAAATTGCTATTGCCTGGGCAATGTTACATCCTGAACGTATTGATCTTCAGGCTGTTTATGCTGCTCCATTTACAAATGATATGTTTGGCGAAGGTAGTTCTCATACTTATGTCAACAGTGCAGAACAAGGAATGTCATTAAGCTATGATGAGATTTATCGGGTATTTGATAAATTACCAACATCACTTTCACGCCCCCCTGTTTTCAAAGGTTCAACAACTTATCTGAAAGATAGTAATGTTCCTGAGAAAAACCAAGCAGTGTTAGATTTAATTAATCGTGCAAGGAATAGCACTAAAACGTTACACATACTCGCTATTGCCGCGCCTACAAATATAGCGAATGCACTTCTACTTGCGCCAGACATCATTAATAATATACATGTTATATGGTTAGGTGGTAACAGTTATGACTGGCAAGATAATAATGAATTTAATTTAATGCAAGATGTTATGGCTAGCCGTATTTTATTTGATAGCGGTGTCGCACTTACTCATATTCCATGTTTTGGCGTTTCAAATTGCATGGCAACATCAGTGCCTGAAATGCAATTTTATTTTGATAATACAAGTAAACTGGGTAATTATTTTTCACAGATAGCACCAAGGTGCCCTTGGATTGGATTTGGCTCCAGAAAAGTCATATGGGATATTACTACTGTAGGACTGATTTTAGATCCTTCATGGTACACCATTGAGCTAAAAACGTCTCCAATTATAAATGATGACTTGAAATGGAGTTTTGATAACAGGCGTCACTTTATAAGTGTCGTGAAATATATAGAAAGAGATAATTTGTTCCAGGACATGTTTAGAAAAATTATTGATGCAGACTTGGAGTGATTTATGAATACTATTATTGTGCTAGGTGGCATGTTTACTTTATTGTTCATTGCATATATGTGTTCAGTTGATAGAAAGAGAATTAAATTCCAACCTATTATTGGCGCATTTATAATACAAGCACTTATTGGTGCATTTGTATTATACGTACCTGTAGGACAACAATTTTTGGGACTGCTAACAAAAGCCGTATCTGCAATTATTGAGTTTTCAAATCATGGTATAAGATTCTTATTTGGCAACTTAAATGATGGTAGAAATGGTTTTTTGTTTGCCTTCCAAGTTTTACCTATAATTATATTCTTCAGTTCTTTGATGTCTGTGATGTACTACCTTGGTTTTATGCAAAAAATAGTTTCTCTATTTGGTGCAGGAGTCAGACGTCTTTTGGGGACATCAAAAATCGAATCAACTGCAGCTGCTTCAAACATTTTTGTAGGCAATGTTGATGTTTTCATAATGGTAAAACCCTATGTAAAAGATCTCACTAAAAGTGAGCTTTTTGCTGTCATGACCGGTGGTTTTGCCTCAATCGCTGGATCTGTATTGGTCGGCTATGCAGCCATGGGTATAGATATCAAAATTCTTTTAACCGCTGCGTTTATGTCTGCACCCGCAGGTTTGCTTTTTGCTAAACTGATTTATCCAGAAACAGAAGAGGTAAAGGAAATTTCTCTTGATGTCTATCTCGAAGAAGAAAAACCTGTAAATATAATTGAAGCCGCAACAGAAGGTGCATTTGTTGGTCTAAAAGTAGCCGCATCTGTAGGAGTCATGTTATTAGCATTAATATCCTTAATTGCCATGGTAAATGGTATTATCTCTGTCGTTGGCAGTTTTTTTGGCGCTGATACTATTACGCTCGAGCAAATTTTCGGATATATCTTCTCACCATTTGCATGGCTTTTAGGCATTCCTAAAAATGAAATACTCGCCGCCGGTAATTTTTTGGGGCAAAAACTGGTATTAAATGAATTTGTTGCTTTCCTTGACTTTACTAAAAACAGAGAATTATTAAGTCCAACATCTCAAACAATTGTAATTATGGCACTGGCCGGCTTTGCAAATTTATCTGCTCCTGCAGCTATGTTAGGTGTATTAGGTAATTTTGCTCCAGAACGTAAAGGGTTCATAGCCAAAATGGCTTGGCGTGTGATTCTGGGTTCAACATTAGCCAACTTGATGAGTGCAGCAATAATTAGTTTTTACATGTCTGTATTTGGTTCATAAATTCCAGGCTGGTATATCCAGCCTACTTTAATTAATGTATGGGGTATATAATGTCCGAGATATTTATTGCATTGCTAGTCGGTAGTGTGACCGGTATTGTTTTTACTTTATTAAAACTTCCCCTCCCTGCCCCTCCTGTTCTTTCCGGCGTAGTTGGGATTTTTGGAGTTTATATGGGCTCAGTTATAGTTAACTTCTTCAAATAAATTTAATGAGTAATGTATATGACAATGAGAAACGAGCGACGACACTATCGTGTTCACCAACTTCGTCGATTTCGAATCCTCTTACGGTCACCGTTGTGACGTAGCAGGTTATGCCGCCGCGCTGGAACTGTTCGACCGTTGTCTGCCAGAACTGATGGAATTGCTGAAAGAGGACGATATTCTGATCCTCACCGCTGACCACAGTTGTGACCCAACCTGGCAAGGTACTGACCACACTCGCGAGCACATTCCGGTACTGGTCTACGGTCCAAAAGTGAAAGCGGGCTCTTTGGGTCACCGTGAAACCTTCGCGGATATCGGCCACACCGTGGCGAAACACTTCGGTGTATCCGACATGGGTTACGGTAGGAACATGCTCTGATCCCCTTCATTCCGCGAGCCGTAGAGGGAAATTTTTTTGCCACTTATCTGCGACTCGAACTATTTACCATCATTGCAAGCAGTTCGTCATGTTAAACTAACTCACTATTTTTAATGAAGGAGATAAATCTCACTTAAACGAACCATCCAATTTTAAAGATCTTCCGACGTACACTAAATTTTCGTTAGCGAAAATAGTAATACCGCGCACGTTAAAAAATGATACGTGCAGACATTTCAGAAACAATTACATGTTGACTGAAATATTTCCCTATCAGGAAATAATCTCCTCCGGTCTTGACTTTCTCAATAAAGCACAGCCCCATAAAGCTCAAAAAAAAAATAATTTTCGTGCAATTTTTTTGCGAAAAAAACAAGGAAATGCATTATGTCAAACAACTCTGCCATATTTAACGTTAAAAGAAAAGAATCAGACTGGCTGACGATTCAGGAAGCAATCCATATAGCGAATGAACTCACACATAAAAGAATTACTGAAGGTGATATATATCGCAATGCATTATGTGGGAATATTTTTCTTTCCATATATTTCCCATCACCTGTTGCATTACGAAAAATCAGCACCGCCAATAACAAAATAAAGCTTAAACTGGTGGAGGATCCACCGATTAACCGACTGTGCCTTCTTGATAGCAATTGTTTTCTTAATGAAACTAATTTGATAGTCAACACGGAAGGAAAATATATTTCCCCGCCCCACCGGATCATAGATACACCGTTGTTAGGGCATGAATATGTTGCGGTACAACGTTTACTGGCTGAGTCGCTCAATATCCCCCTTCCTGTGACAGGAGCAAATGATATCATTTATGGAATTTCAGTCACTGTGTCTGGGGAATCATTCCTGCTTTTCGAAAAGGTTACATGGCCAGAAAGAATTACTCAGCAAATAATACAATTACCTATAAATGCCGCACAGAAATTTAACCGATATATCTCATCCCTTGACATGAGCGAATATAACCATAAAGCATATTTCCCCCTGTATCATTTACCACAGGATGCTTGCTTTGTTATCCGCTACACAGAGCTTGAAAAGTTAATCAATATCCCCGTTAAAAACCAGGATCCCCCACCATCTTCACCCCGGATTTCTACTCCCCTGTCCCGGCTTTTCTGGCTGGCTTGTAAGCATAATGAAGACATATGCCCGTTAATCAGACAACCCTACAAACTCCTGTCTATTTTTGAGCAATGGGCGTCTGCCGAAGGTATTACCGACAGACTGAGCGGTGATACATTGAAAACCGCACTTGAACGCGGCTCCCCCTCGTCCATTTCAGCACCAAACTAATATGTTATTCCGCTGTTCTGTCTGGACCTCCGTATTAAGGGCAACAAAACCCGTAATACGGGCTTAGCAACTTTCCCTCTCCCCTCTTCTGTGTTTTTTTGTCATCTCCATGCATGCCCCTTTCCGTACTGGAGGAACGATGACATCTCATCAGTTATTACGTCTGAAGCAGGTTGAAGTAAAAACCGGTCTGAAGCGTTCCCAAATCTACCTGTATATGAAAAACGGCACCTTTCCCCACTCAATTAAGATTGGTCCGGCAAGCGTTGCCTGGCTGGAGTCTGAAATTGATGAATGGATCAACATTAAATTAAATGATCGTTGAAAACATTTAAGCGTGAGGAAAAATATTATGATCCCATCACTCAATTACACCGTATTAACCGAAGCCCTGCATGCACTGAAGGAGGGTAATTTTCGTTACTGCGAATCTCTGGGCTTTACTTTCGATGAAATGAATGCGCTCAATCAGTTGTCCCTTGATGAACTGTTTATCGTCAGCCGGGCATCGATGCAATTTATGGCTGTCACTGTCCACCATGATGCTTTGAGCCAGATCCTTGTCATATCTCGTCAGGAAGTTCATCGCCAGCAGCAGATAAACCGGGCCATCAGTCTGGGTGGTTCGATTGCTCTTCTGAACCACTATTTTGGTCTCACCTCCAATGAAGTCTGCATTCGTCGCCGGTTGCTGGGGATCTGTGTCCCACATGGAAGAACGCCTATCCCGGATGAAGATACCGATGCCGAAATCTGGCGGTATTGGCAAAAATGCCGCCCCGATAACATCGCATCTTCCGACGCACTGGAAGCCATGATGCAGATAACCGACTCATTGTGCACAGAGGAGAAGAGTCTCTCGCTCACAGCCGTCTGGAATAGCATCACGCTTTGCGAGCAGGAAGCCTCTGACAGGAGGTCATCCTATGCCAGATGAGATCGACCGCGATCAGGAGTTTAATGAACAGTGCCTGGAAACGCAGATTGAACAGAATCGGTTCAGCCCTGCAGCAACACCCTCATTACGTTACTGTCGCCTGTGCAGTGCCCCGATCCCCGAAAAGCGGCGGCAAACCCTGCAAGGCGTGACAACCTGTACGGAATGCCAGAGTATTCTTGAGCGACGTCAGCGCAGATAACAGAACGAAAAACGTGCAGAGAGATTATCGTCTTTGCACGTTTTTATTATCTGAATAAATCGCTATAAGTATTTTACTGATGATATACGAAATGAATAAATTCCTGACAGTTATTAAACCCATCCAATAAAATTCACCGCTATATATTTTCTCTTTAATTTATTGTTTGATTTTATTATTCCCAGCCTGAACCAGATAGCACACTCTGCCCACTCCCCCACTTCACTGGCGAGCTTTCTAGACGTTTATTCGTCCGGGATGGGTATTGCTCTTTAACAATGTAAATCGGGCTGTCACAAAACCACAATTCAGGGTGCCGCTGAATGTTCTCGCTAACCCGTCAGAACCGGAATGCAGAGCAGGGATGTGATTCATTTACTCTACCACTGCTTTTCATTAAAGGAGAGTTTGATGAGAAAACCCATTTATTACGTATTTGTTACCCAGGACTCGTTGCCCGATCAGCAAGGAGAAAAAGCCACGTACTGGACAAAAGTTGGTGTTGCCTTTCCTCACAACAGCAAACCCGGCCTGAATGTTGTGCTGACTCCCGGTATTGCTGTTTCCGGCAAATTGGTACTCCTCGAACCCAGAGACGATAACGATACGCAGCAGGACGTTTAGCCCGATTAACCGTCGATCACCAGGCGCCCGGTAACCTCACGTCTGATCCGCGTGCTGTTGCCGGACCTGCTTCACTGAGGCCACTATGCTTTCTCCCACGACCTTTTTGACGGTAGCCATACAATGCGCTGCCAGCATTCACCCGTCCACTGCGTTCGATGTGGCCAGGACTGAATCTGGTTTTAACCCTTACGCTATTGCCGAAATGGTACCTGGCAGCAACCGTGTCATTTCCCATATGCCGGTCACAAGGGCGGAAGCTACCCGTATCGCAGCGCGACTTGCAGCAAAAGGACGTCGCTATTCAGTCGGGTTGATGCAGATCACCAGCACCAATTTCCGTCACTATGGTGTCACAGCCAGTGACCTGTTCACCCCGTGCATCAACCTGTCCGTTTTTGAGCGCATCCTCACTGACTGTTATGTGAGGAGCGGATCCCTGAAACGTGCATTAAGTTGCTATTACTCTGGTAATTTTGAAACCGGACAACGTTCGGAGTCATCTTTTGGCAATACCAGTTACATTCAACGTATTGGCTATGTTGTCCCCTCAACCCGGCAGGACAGACAAACCAGTGACATACCAGAGGAGAATCAAACCACCACCGTTATTTACCCTGACAAAATCATTCGTGGCAATCTTCCCGTAAACGAAAACACCACTGTTAACCATTCATATTATGCGCCTCAGATAGTGCGCGGGCGCTTACTCACAGCGCAACAAAAGGAATAATTAAATGACACTCGTATCTGAATTAAATTCGAAATTCAAATCTGCCTGTTTAACCTTCTCGATGGGTATTCTGCCCGCAGCCCAGGCACTGGCAGCGGATGACGGTTTTCAGAAAGCGAACGAAGGCCTGAATAAATGGGTGATCGGTCTTGGTAGCCTGGCCGTTGCAACAGTGACGCTTTGCATTATGTGGGTTGGTTACAAGGTTTTGTTCGATGGGAAGCAACTCCACGATATGCGAAATGTCATCATCGGCGGCATTCTCATTTCCGGCGCTTCCGGTTTCGGTGCCTGGTATATGGCATAACAAGAGGGGTCACATGGCCATATTAAATAAGGCGCTCACGCGTCCTGCGGCACTCTTTGGTGTGCCACTGGTTCCACTGATTATCATTTTTTCTCTCATTGTTATTATTGCCGTCTATTCGCATTTTTACTGGTGCCTGTTTTTGCTGATCCCTGCGCTGACAGAAATGAGAAGTAAAGCGCGTAAAGATATTCATTATTTCAACCTGAAACTTATTGCGTTTAAAACACGTGGTAAGCGGAAAATCAATAAATACTTTGCGGCCAATACCATTATCAGTGGTCAATATGAAAAAATTGATATCACGGAGTTTAATGAAAAAATGCGATTAAACGAGAGTGTCAGCATAGCTAAATACATCCCTTATTCAACCCATATTCATGAAAATGTGGTGAAGAATAAAAAAGGAGATTTAGTCGCCACATGGGAACTGGGCGGCACGATATTTGAGTGTGAAGACGAGCAACATCTTGACATTATGACCATGCAGTTAAACAACCTGGTCAGATCGTTTGAAGGGTTGCCCTTTACTTTCTACATCCACCGGATCAGAGAAAGCCATAAAGACGCCTTTGATTCTCACTCCGGCATTCCCTTTTCCGACGAGATTGCAGACCTTTACAAACAGTCTATCGATACAAAACCTTTTCGCCGGTGTCGTTTATTCTTTACCGCCTGCTATATCCCCCTGAGCAAGATTGAGCGGGCAGCATTAAAACGCAAGAATACCGGTGACCGGGAAAATGTGCTGAATGATTCACTGAAAGTCATGCTGGAATACTGGGGGATGCTCAACACGTCCCTGTCACGTTATTCAGCATCTCCACTCGGGTTATACACGGAAAATGAGCGTCTTTATTCTTCCCAGTTAGCCTTCTATAACCGTCTGGTCAGTGGCAAGTGGCAGAAATACGCCGTCACCCGCACCCCGTTTTATGATGTTATGGGTGCTGTCGACCTCTTTTTTTCCACAGATACAGGTCAGTGCAACAGCGTGGATGGCCAGTCTTATTTCCGGAGTCTGGAAATCAAGGATCACGCCACTGAAACCTACACCGGCTTATTTGATGCCCTGCTCTATGCTGAGTGCGATTACGTTATGACGCAGTCATTTACCTGTATGGCCAAAGACGAAGCGAAAACCCATATCAAGCTGACACAGAACAGACTGAAATCCGCTGAAGATGACGCTATCTCACAACAGGAAGATTTGATTGTTGCGCGTGACCTTCTCCAGTCTGGCCATATCACGTTTGGTAAGTACCATTTGTCGCTCATTGTCAGTTCCCCTGATGCCGAACAGGTCGTCAGGGACACTAACGCACTGGCTGACCCCATTAAAGATCTTGGCATCATTATGACGCTCTCAACAATGTCTCTGCCCGCGGCCTATCTTGCGCAGCTACCAGGGGTTTATGAGCTAAGACCCCGTCTTGTTTCGGTGAGCAGTCAGAATTTTGCTGATATGGCCGGGTTACATAATTTTCACCCCCATAAGCGCGACGGTAACCCCTGGGGCGAAGCCGCCTGCATACTGAAAACCCCATCAGGAGGAAACTATTACCTGAATCTTCATAACAGCCAGGAAGGTGTGGATGACTTCAACGAAAAACATCCTGGTAATGCCATTGTTATCGGGAGTACCGGGACAGGTAAATCCACACTGCTGGAAATGATGAAGCATTTGATGCAGAAATATCGTCGCCCCGATAGCTTCTCACCTGATGCGAAAATAAAACGCTTTACGACAGTGACCTTTGATAAGGATCGTTCTGCTGAAATGTCTATTCGGCAGGCCGGAGGGGAATACTTCCGCATCAGGTCAGGTGAGCCATCCGGGTTTGCGCCAGGGCGACTCCCCGCCACTAAACGAAACATTAATCTGAACAAGCAGCTGATCCGCCTGATTTGTACCCGTAATGGAAACGTTCTTGATCCCCGTGACGAGGAGCGTATCAGCAAAGCGGTAGACCGTATCATGCTTGATTATCCGCCTGATAAGCGTGGTTGTATTATCACCCGCCTACTGGAAATCCTGCCCGAACCGCCCACCAAGGAATCCAGAACTAATGGATTACGTATTCGCCTGAAGCAGTGGGCGAAAGGGGGAGAGTTCGGCTGGGTATTTGATAATGAAGAAGATACCTTTAATGTCGACAATATTGATAATTTTGGTATTGATGGTACAGAGTTTCTGGATGATAAGGATGTTCGTTCCCCGATTACCTTTTACCTGTTATATCGCGTCACCAGCCTGTTAGATGGCCGCCGCTTAGTGTTATTTATGGACGAGTTCTGGAAGTGGTTGCTTGATCCTGAATTTTCCAGATTTGCTTTAAATATGCTCAAGGTCATTCGTAAATTAAATGGCATATTCGTCCCGGCGACCCAGTCACCGGAAGAAATGTGTAAACATGAAATTTCAGCGGCCATTATTGAGCAGTGCGGGACACAATTATTTATGGCTAACCCCAAGGCCAGCGCATTTGATTATGTCGACAAACTGAAAGTTCCGAAAAGTGTCTATGAAATCGTTAAAGACCTTGACCCAGGCGCCCGTCAGATCGTTATTTTAAAAACCCCGCTCAGAAGAGGAGAAACCCGCCCCTTTATTTCCATCGCCACGATCGACCTTTCAGGACTGGGACGTTATACCAAATTACTGAGTGGCAGCGCGGATAATCTCCAGATTTTTGATTCCATTTATAAAGATGGGATGAAGCCAGAAGACTGGAAAGCCGAAATGCTCAGACGAGCCATTTAAATTAAGGATCTGTCATGAAATTCAGAAAGCAGTTAATTGCAACGGCCACCGCTACGTTAATATTCTCTTCCGGGGCGCACAGTACCGGTGTTCCGACTGTTGATATTCTGGCTAACACCACCTCAGTTAATCAGTGGCTCCAGAAGCTGTCACAATGGACGCAAACCGTCCAGCACTATAAAGATCAGATGGATTCCTACAAGGCACAACTGGCAACAGTGACAGGTATCCGCGATGTGCAGACGTTTCTGGGCCAGGCTAAAAATCTGGCTAATGATATTAAGGCCATGAAAGAGCGAGGGATCTCTCTGAATGACCTGCTGTCTAACCCTGATGGTGCCTATTCAGGCGATTTAAACAGTCTGTACGATAAATACAAGGTGTTTGATAGCTGCAACGAGGGGGCTACGGGTCAATATCTGGAAAGCTGTAAAAAGGTGATCATTAATCAGGCCGCCGCAATCGAAGACACAACCGAGGTACAGGATAAAATTTCCGACACGCTAAGTGATATTGCTGATCTCTCTAATCGTATTCAGTATTCAAAGGATTCCAAAGAATCTCAGGACCTGGCTAATGTGGTTTCCGCCAAAAGTGTACAACTGAGTGCATTAACCACGCAGTGGGAAATGAGTGTCAAACAGGCCGAACAGCGTAGTCAGATGCTGGAGATTCAAAAGAAAAAAGCGTTTTCAGAGCAGCAACGAAATGCGCCGATTGCTGACTTAAATAATATCGGTCACTAATTCTCCCCGTTGATTGGGTATAACGACCCAAACCTGAAACCACATCAATACTCAGGATGTCATGATGAAAAAAACACTGGTCACCTTAATTTTTATTCCCCTGTTCTTACTGACAGGCTGTGAGGATAAGTATTCGAAAGAATGGTTTATTAAAAATCATGATGAAATGATTGCTAAATACACCGAATGCCTTTTAGACCATTCATGGAGTGAACAGATTTGCCAGAACGCCAAAAATGCCATGAAGCAGGAGCGTGGGCAGCCGGATGTTGAAAAAGGCCGTAAAGCCGCATTTGATGCGCTAGATAAACAAATAGCCCGTCAAAAGGTGCCTGATTTAAATCATTTTTAACGAGTCATTTCTAAGCGAGGTTATTATGTCAGGCTCGATGGTCGGCATGCACACCTTTATCATGAGTAGTATAAATACCGTATTAGTAGGGCAATCGTCCACATACGGAAACATGATAAGTGTGATAGCAACAAGCTCTTTTACGGCCTATATTATTTTTCGCGGTTACCAGACGCTTGCCGGTAAACTTATCCGCCCCGCAGAAGATGTTATGTGGGATACAGGACGAATGTTATTAATCATGATGTTTGTTCTCAACCTCGGGGGCTGGCTGGATACGGTAATCAGCGCCCTTGATGGGTTTAAAGACGGTGTAAGTGGCAGTGATAATATATGGGTATTACTTGACTCAGTATGGGAGAAAGCTCAGAAGCTGGCTAAAAAGCTTTATGAAATGGATGATTCAACTGTTCCACTGGAAGGAATGACAGCCGAGTTCCTTGTATGGGCTGGCGCGATTATTGTTCTGGCTGTTTCAACACTCGTTAATCTTTTAGCTGAAATCACCATTTTATTAATGGGAACCACTGCCCCCCTTTTTATATTCTGTCTGGCATATGGATTTTTACGCTCAATGTTCAGCAGCTGGTTATCTGTCATTTTGAATGCCTTATTAACCATTCTGTTTTCTGCTTTATTTTTGCGAATTGGTATTAAGTATATGACGATAATACTGGATACTGCGTTAGCGGTTTCCCAGGATAAAAACATGGTCACACTGGCCATTCAATCCTTACTTGCCTGTTTTGCCTCGGCTTTAATTATCTGGTTCTCTGCAAAAATAGCCTCAGCTCTGACGGGTGCCGCAGTTCAGGCCACAATGCAGGGTGCAGCGATGGCCGGTATAGGTTCGATGGGGAGTGGCACAAAGCCCATGAGTGATGCCGTTAGCGGTTCACTGGGTAAAATGGGGGATCGTGCTGCGAAAAACCTTAACGCCGGTTCCTCATCGCCTTCTGCGGCAAGAAAATCTTCTATTCAGACAATGCAACGTTCTAATCAACAGCGTAAATAAAGCAACACGTTTTATTACCCCCTCGTTTTATCCGCAATTGTGACGCGTTATTTAGCGATAACGCGCTAATCATCATAAGGATTGAAAATGAAATACAGCATCCCTTTCCTGATGCTGTGGCTGCTTACGGGCTGCGCACATCAAAATCAGGTTCCTCCGGTTTCCGGTGAACCGGAGCCTGTCAACTCTCCGGCTATTATTCAGGAGTTAAATAATCATGTCTGAAATAATTAAAAACGCGGTTAGTGAATCCAGAACATTTGAAACAGCATTAAGAGAGAGGGACGAACGTTTTAAAAAGCTGGGTTGGTTTTTGTCGGGGGTATTCGGGTTTCTGTTAACCGGGGCAATAGCTGCCATACTGATTATCCTTCCGTTAAAGACCACCACCGTTGAACTCTACGCCCTCAATCAGCAAGCGGGCAGGATTGATAAGGTCACTACCGTTGAAAAATCCGCCCTGTCTGAATCGGATGCACTGAATAACTTTGAAGCCGCCAGCTACGTTAAACGTCGTGAACGCTATAACTACTTTGCGTTACAGCGGGACTATGACGATACGCAACTCTTTAACAGTCCGGATGTGAATAACGAATATCTGGCGCGTTTTAAAGGGGCGCAAGCGCCGGATGTCGTTTTCAATAAAGCCGCTTATCTGGTTTCCATCGATGTCATTTCTAATGTGCATTCGGAAGGCACCCAACCAGACCGTATCGGTATGCTGCGCATCAAGCGCACTATCCGCCGGATTGCAGACGGTGCCGAAAGCCATGATTTCTGGAGCATACGCCTCACTTATCGCTACGTTCCTCAAAAAGAATTCACGCTCTCCCAGCGTGAAGTGAATCCGTTCGGTTTCATGATCACCAGTTACCAGCGATTTAAGGAAAAAAACGATGAATAAAAAAGCCATCGCGCTGACGCTGCTGCTTGCTTCATCAGGTGCCTGGAGTGCGGCAATACCACAAGGAAGCGCATATGACAGCCACATGCAGAACATCGCCTATAACAGCCAGAATTCAACGATAGTGAATACCCGTTCCGGTTTCGTCACCACTCTCATTTTTGATGACGATGAAGAAGTTATCGACGCCCAGCCAGGTTTTCAGGCGGGCTGGACAGTGACGAAAGACAAAAACCGGGTCGGCATCCGCCCCGAACCGATTAAACAGCCCGTTACCGGCGCTGACGGTAAAAATGTCGATCAGGTCTTTACCCCCACAGATAAGGACTGGCAAACCAACCTGTTTGTGACCACCACCAGGCGCTATTACAGCATCATGCTGCATGTCATAGACGATGAAAAACAGGTTAAAGGCCTGGCGTTTGTTGTCCGTTACAGCTATCCGGGTGACGTACAGAAACAAACAGCGGCGGCACAAGCAGCCAGACAACAAGAGTTACAGGAGATGCAGGAAAAAGAGCTGATTCAGGCGCGGTTTAAAAAAGCCACCACGCCGAAGAACTGGCGCTATACCCGCCGTGTGGCAGCAGGGTCTGAATCCATCAGCCCGGATTTTGCTTACGATGATGGACGTTTTACCTATCTGGGCTTCTCCCCTCAAAAGCGCATTCCTGCCCCGTTCGTGGTCGTGAACGGTAACGAACAGCAAATTACGCCAGGCTTTGAGACTCAGGGAAATTATCGGGTGATGGTTCTGCGCTCACTCTCTCCACGTTTTGTTCTGCGTTATGGCAATGATAAAGCGGGGCAGGTCGTTGGCATCGAGAACGCCGGGTTCGGTAAAGTCACTGTCGCCAACGGCGACACGGTTTCGCCGTCAGTCACGCTGGAGGCTAAATAATGGAAGAGCAGGAAATCAAAACGGCGGCGGAACTGGAAACGGAAGCCCGCGCCCGCGCTAAGGCTGAGATAGCCAGTGAAAAAACCACCGCAGAGGGTATCCCTTCAGGTCAACCGCAAGTGGTTAAGCACAATAAACCCAAAGGTAAGCGTACCCTGATCGTGTGCATTCTGAGTCTGTTCCTGCTGGCAGGACTCGCCATCGGCGGTGATTACCTGATGGATACGCTCAAAGGTGATAAAGCCCTCGAGAAAAAGGAAACGAAAGCCCCGCCAGCCAGCAGCAGGGCAAACGCCAGCAATGAGCGGCAGGGTATGGGGAAAGACCTCAACCCGTTTGAGGGTGAACAGGAACCCGAAACGACAGACAGACAGGTATCCCGGAAGGAGCTGCCACAACCATCGGTGACATTCAATAAAGTCATTGCCCTGGCAAATTCTGGCTCATCCTCCCCCTCCTCAGCGTCGTCTGCGGCCTCTTATCCAACCGGCACAGCCAACGCCGCTGACCCGGCTTCGGATGCAGCACTCGCACAGTGTAAAAAAGTGCTGGCCAGAGCGCCTGACGGTAAGCTGTATTGCCCGGATACGGCCACCGGTGCGGCTGAAAGCGGCACCCAAAACGACAATATCGCCAGAGTCACCGGCGTGACACGCCTGAATCTTGATCCCAATCTGTATATTCCCGTTGACCGTTATATCCCCTGCGCCATGTTGAAACGCTTCGTTTCAGACGTGGCGGGGAATATTACCTGCCAGATTAGCGAGGATGTTTACAGCGCCAATCATTTCGTTCGACTGATCCCTGCGGGAACCGTTGCAAGGGGGATTTACAAAACCGGTACGCTGAAGAACGGGATGGGGCGTATGTATATCGCCTGGACTGAACTGCGCACACCCGAGCCGGGGGCGATGCGTATTCCATTGATTGACAGCCAGGCCGTTGGCCAGCTGGGTGAAAACGGGATTGCGGGCTGGATAGACGAACACTGGGGGGATCGCATCGGCAATACCATCTTGCTGGCGACGACTCAGGACTTTGCAGCAGCAGTGGCTGGTTCATCGCCTGGCAAAGACCGCAACACGGATTATACAGAGAACACCCGCTCTGCCACGGCTGAAATGGCGAAAACCGTGCTGGAGAACAGTATCAACATACCCCCGACGATGTATCTCAACCAGGGGGATGTTATCGGCATTGCAACCGGTGCTGATATAGATTTTTCCAGTGTATGGACATTACACGCGAGGTAATAAATGGAAAAGACGAATATCGCACTTGAATACATGCGCGATGAAATTTTAGGCACACACCTTGATACGGAAGGGCTAACAGAAATTGCCATTAACCGACCCGGCGAACTTCATACCAGGATTAACGGGGTATGGTCGATGCATGAATGCAGTGTGACCTATGAACAGTGTGAAGCGTTTGCCAGTGCGCTGGCCGTGTGGCAGGACGATAATATCGATGAAACGTCCCCTATTCTTTCGGCAACGCTCCCCAGTGGCCAGCGTTGCCAGGTGGTATTCCCACCCGCCTGTGAACGAGGAACCATATCGGTAACCATTCGTATACCTGATTATTTTCAGCGAACGCACCAGTCGTATATAGAGGCCGGTTTTTATAATCGCGTCACCGGAAAGGAGAAAAAAGAAACCAAAGATGATGAATTAGCAAAGATATATCACAGCGGCAATATCCCGTTGTTTATGGAAAAGTGCGTGGAATATGGGAAAACGATTTTTGTCGTGGGTGAAACCGGCTCGGGTAAAACCACCTATATGAAAATGCTGCTCCGTTATATTCCGGCAGGACTTCGCATTATTACCATCGAGGACAACCCGGAGATAAAATTCTGGCAACATCAAAACTATGTGCATCTGTTTTATCCGGCGGATGCCGGTGAGGATGCCATTGTGACCTCAGATCGCCTGGTTCGCGCCATTTACCGTATGAACCCTGATCGCCCTCTTCTGGCGGAAGTACGCGGACGCGAAGCCTGGGATGCACTGAAACTCATCGAGTCTGGCCATCCTGGTTTTATGTCATCGCTTCATGCAGGCAGCCCGCAGGAGTGCATTTCAGGTCTTATTGACCGTTGCATGGAACATCCCGCCTGTCGCGGAATGCCTGAGCAGGTACTTTTGCGTAAGGTTCTGCGGTGTATGGATGTCATTGTGAGTGTCGATATCAGCGGCAACGTGCGCCGTATGGGGGATATTTATTTTAAATATCTCCATCTGGACGCCATGAAGGAGAAATTTAGCCATGCGTAATATGCTTTGCCTTTCTGTACTGGTCGCCCTGCTGGCCGGTTGTTCCTCCGCGCCAGAACCTGTACCGGTAGAATGGGATAAACCGGCTGATTCAATGAACGAAACGTTGCCCCAATGGACTGAAAATAATGCCGTGATACCTGCGTCCGTGGTCACGGGTCACTGGTCACAGCACATCGCCAGTTTCAACCCGGAAAACATTTTTACCCCTGCCGTGTCCTATGCCGTCGCTCACTCCTCACAGGTCACGGTCAGTGCGCCTGACAGCGAACGTTATTTCACGGCCAAAACCTGGTTACGACAGGGCGGTTACAAAGGTTTAATCGAGTTCAGCCCTAAAGATAATTGCTTTAACTGCAACACCACAGAAATCTTCTTTTACCGATAGTTTCCCCGCGATGAAATAAAACGCATCCCCCTTTCGCACGACTCAAAACAGAGGAACCACCATGAATAAAACCGTTATCGCGGCGGCTTTGCTGTGCGCATTCGCTGCTATCCCCGCACAGGCTGAAGGCCAGAATGCAGACCCTGACGATCCTTGTGCAATGTTTTTGTGTATGGCCGGGAAACTGAATGGCGGCAATCCCGCCGAATGTGACCCGATGTACAAGAATTTCATGTCCATTAAGAAAAAGAACAAACACGGCTTTTTGCCTGACCATACCGCCGATGCCAGGAAAGGCAAACTGAACGAATGCCCGAGTGCCGATGGCGGCATAGTGGACAAAATCATCAGCAAGTTCGGGAGATTAAAGGGATGAATGCACCCGACCAGACCGTGACTCTGGAAGATTTTGCCGATCTTCTGGCCGACGAAGAACTCACCCCGGAGGCACTGGAGGACATTCTTGCCGTCCTTGCCGAAATCAAACCCCATGCCACCTCATTTCAGGCTAACTCACCCGAACTCGTCCAGTTAGCCCCCCTGTACTCACACAAATTCCAGACATTAACGACTGGGCGGAAAACGTTCTTCTCTTCGGTACTGTCCATGCCGATTTTTTCATGACGTTACCGATGGACGAAGAAAACGCCAGTAAATGGATGAAGGAGAACAAGTCATGAGCTTTAAGCCCGGTTTTATCGCCCCGCCGTGGCCACATACACCGGGTGATTCTGTACGCGCTGATATCCACATGAGAAAAAGCCAGTGAGCTGAGAGGCCAAAATGCCTCCGGGCGAACGGGAGTGCCCAAAACGGCGGCGCAAGCCGTGTCGGGTCGATTGTGGGTATGTGGATAATCGCGTGTCAAATTCAAGGACAAATAGCAATGAAAACCACTGACATAATTTCGTATTTAAGCTCGGAGCGCACCCTTAAAAAATTTTTAAAAGATGCTGACTTCGATTGTCTGAATGCGCTCAATAAACGCATCTTATCAGCACTGGAAGCTAAAAAGGCAGAGCATGAGGAATTCGAAAAACAACGAATTGATCGCGAAGAAAAGCGTAACGAACTGATGGCGTTAATTGCCGCAGAAGGCTTTTCTATGAATGAATTACTCGGAGAAGTTACACCAAAAAAGTATCCCAAACGCAAGCCTAAATATGTTTACATCGAGGATGGCATAACTAAATACTGGTATGGAGTCGGACGAACACCACGCCCGATTCAGGATGGGGTAAATAGCGGAAAACAACTCAATGAGTATTTAATTAAGGGTAACTAAATGGCTTCAGTATTATTCTTTGCTCTCTCCTTGCTTTTTGGATTCTCGTTTTTTTTACTTAATTCAAAGTTTGATAAAATCGTGCCGAGATAACAGCCGTTATACCTATATATTATCAGCTGTCATTACGGCTCTTTTATTTGCCTCTCTACTGATGAAAGTCAATCCACAGGATGACTACTTTCATTAATCAAAAATACGCCCCACCATCGCAACGACATTCATCGGCGCGGGTTTTCAGGCTTTTAATGACATGCCCCGCATGGAATTAAAAGTGCCGGGCGGCGAGTAAATTCGATTTCGAAGAAATCGCAAATTTGCGTCGCCAAACGCACCTGTGAACGTTCACCCAAAGTGAACTGAACAGGCTGGGGGGAGCCGAATAAATTTTGCCGCCCCAGCGAGCAAAAAGACGCGCCCACGCGTCGGTTTATTTGGGGGGCTTGCCCCGCACACCGTCGAGCCTAAGTCTCCGGCCAAAAGCCGGTAGCGTGGCGCGACCACCCCCTTTAAAGCCTGGTTCCCTTTAATTCGATTTGGGAGGAACGACCAAAGAGAAGAAAAGGGTCAAAACAGGCGTCTTAAAGGGGGTGGTCGCGCGTAGCGCAAGACGGTGTGCCGCCTTTGACCTTCGGGGGTTTTGGCAGGGCGTTCAGCCCGGACATTACCCCCTTGCGACATGGAATAAGGGCGTTCAGCCCGCAAGAAATGGCGCATTCCGTTAGATCGCGGAAGGATACCTCCGCGAGCATGGCCGCATCGCGGCCACCTTCATCGGCTGTATGCTCTCGCCGCATCTTCTCGACGCACACTGTGCGGCGGGAGGATGCGGCGAAGTCATGCGGCGAGAACTCAAAAGGATCTGACTATGCCATTCGAAAGAATGAGCTATTTGCTATCACCGATAGTAAATAGTGCCCTGTGGTTTTTTTGGTTTATGCAGACGCACCAGATGATTTTAGCGCTGCTCTCTGGCTTGATGCTTCCCTTTATATTTTCTCTGAAAAAGGACGAGCATCAAAAAGCGCCATTATGGAAGAAGCTGATTTTGGGTTCATCCATGCTGTGTTTTCTTTTCGGCACCATCGCACCTGTGCCGATCTGGTTTCTGCAACGCATGTATGCGGGGCGAAACGAGGTGGCAGTCCCGGCTTTAACGTGGATGGTACTGCTGGCGTTTACGGCAGCGGGATTAGCCGCGCATATTATTTTGCGCCGTTTGATTTCGCCAGAACTGGATAAAGTCAAACGTCAGCTGGTTAAAAAAACCAGCCTTGAAAGAGATGTCAGAACGGATGTCCGAAAAATCAAAGATCTGTTACCCGAATCCATTGAATATGAACCCGCAGATTATATAGATCTGAAAAAAGGAATTTTCATTGGATTAGATCGCGACCATAACCCGCAATACATTCCAGTAAAAGACTGGCAAACACAACACGCTGACATTATCGGCACCACCGGTGCCGGTAAGGGTGTAATCACCGGTATTTTGCTTTATCAAAGTATTTTAGCCGGTGAAGGTGTTTTCGTTCTTGACCCCAAAAATGATGAATGGGCACCACACCTGTATAAAAAGGCGTGTATCGATGCAGGTAAACCTTTTGTTCTGATTGACCTGAATAAAGGGGAATACCAGCTCAATTTAATTGACGGGATTACACCTGACCATTTAGAGGAACTCTTTGTCGCCGGTTTCAGCCTGGCTGAAAAAGGTGAGGCTGCCGATTTTTACCGTATCGATGATCGCAAGGCGGCAAGACTGGCAGCTCAGTTTGTGGCAAACAATCCCGGTGCAACAATTCGCGATGTGTACAACAGCGAATATGTGCAGGGAATTGGCGAAACCATTAAGGCTTTTCATGGAAAAACCGAAGAACTCGCTCTGCTTAATAGCATTAATGCACCCGGCGGTTTTTCACTAAATCAGATTTTTGATGAAGGTGGATGCTGTTACATCATCGGTTCGATGCGTAACTCTAAAATCATCACCGCACAGCGAATGACGTTAGTGCGTTTGTTCCAGTGGGCTGAATTACGTGACCGGGTCGTCGGTAACCTTCGACCCATTGCGATTTTCCTGGACGAACTTAAATACCATCTTTCAAAACCGGCTCTGGAAGGTCTGGGGGCTGCTCGTGATAAAGGTGTGCACATCATTATGGCGCATCAGTCGATTGCTGATTTAAGGGACTGTCCCGCAGATTTAAATGGTGATGCTGTTGTTGGGGCTGTCGTTGAAAACGCTAAGTTCAAACTGGTGTATAAACTGCAAGACCCGGATACGGCAAAGTGGGTAGCCAGAATGTCCGGCACTATTCTGGTTGATGATGAAAGCCGTAAAGCTAAAACCTCTGAAATGCTGGTCGAAAAGATTGATGACGAACGAACCATCAGGCAGGCAGACCGCTATTTTATTGATGAAAATATGCTGCAAAACCTGCCTAAATTCGTGAGTTATATTTTCACCGCCACAGCCCTTCCGTTCGCCTCAATGATCTCTCCTTTAAAAGTGAAAAAACAGCCACTGGAAATTTACACGCTGGCTCCTTCTCTTGCCCTTGCTGTGCCGGAAGTAAAACAAGCGCTGGATTTTGACGAAGATGAAACCCCGCCAACAGAAATTACGACGCCCGTTTTATCAATCATTGAATTAGAAGAGCCGGATAAAACCCAGCCTGTTTCCGATCCCCATGAAGATGAATGGTTAGCCGAGCCTGAGCCGGAAAAGGCTGAACCAGAATCGAAACCACCAGAAGAAGAAGAGAAATTATCTCTGCTGGATTTTTAAGGAGGCGTAATGCTTTTAACCACGAACAGCGAGCGCCGCGAGCGCAATAACGAAAAAATCCGCTTCCTGCTGAATTTTTTGAAAGAGGAAACCTATAGCGACTTTCAAACCCTGCAAATGCTATTTGGTTTTAAGCACCATAAGTCACTTTATAGCCTGCTTGATAAGGTCACTAAAATGGGGCTGATTCAAAAGCACACCCTGGAATCCCGCGCCAGAAAAATTGCGCTGTGGGGCATTACAAACGACGGCATTGCCGTCGTGCTCACCCCTGATGATAAGGTGATGCCCGCCCGGTTTGAGGCATACCGAATAACCGGCTGGTCACTGGATCATCATCTCGATAATCAGTTAGTGCGCCTGACGCTGGAAAAGAAAGGTGCGACGAACTGGATTAACGGTGATCGCTCAACGTTCCTGAACCAGTACAGTGTGAAGCACCGCCCGGACGGGCTGATAACCCTTCCCGGCGGGAAGGTTATTGCCGTTGAAAGCGAACGCCGGTTAAAAACAAAGGCGCGTTATCAGTCCATCATGGCCAGCCATTTGCTGGCCAGAACAAACAAGCACTGGATGCACGTTTTTTATGTCGTCCCGGACGAGCAAAAAAAACGCGCCCTGACGCTTCTTTTTGACACCATAAAACATGTGATTGTTAACAATCAGCATGTGCCACTTGAAGAAAAACACCGCAACGTTTTCCGCATCTATACAACTGAAGAATTAAAAAATCTGGAGTTAATTCACTATGCGTAAATATCTCTTTTGCGTGCTGGCCATCACGATGGTCACGCCCGTTATTGCCAGTTCTGTACCGGAAATATCAGTGGGCTTTTCCCCTTTATCCGGTCAGAGCGCACTTCAGGTCGTTTTAAGCGCCATTAATTGCGCACAACAGCCTGTCGATGTTGCCGCTTACAGCTTTACCAGCAAGCCGGTCGCGGCGGCACTCGTCGCAGCTAAAAATCGCGGGGTGTCTGTCCGGGTGGTGGCCGATGAAAAGGCCAACAATGACAGATACACCGCCGTGACGTTCCTGGCGAACCAGGGTGTTCCGGTACGTCTCGATGCGCAATACGCCATCATGCACAATAAATTTATGGTCGTTGATGGTGATGCGGTACAAACGGGATCGTTCAATTACGTGCGACACGTATACGCTTAACAGCGTAACTGTCTGATTTATCATTGTTAGAATCAGGCTCCAAACAAGGAAACTGATAGTTAACCAGTCGTGCGACCGACTGTAGCCTACAGGGACAGGCAATGCTGGTAACGGAATTGTCTGAAGCTCCCTCGACAATGTACTCCCCATAAGGGTGCTCCGCGATCGTGAGATCCGAAGCAGACGCTCCCAGCCGAAAGGGGGCCAAGAGGCTAGGCTGACCGGTATGGATAACGAGAGTGAATTGCTAATAAATGTCGTCAACGATGTAAATGCCAAAGCGGCTGACAGGCATTAACCAAAAGGTAAAGGAGGCTGGATGTTTCACTGTAGTTTTGGAACACGTCGCCACAACAGCCCCCGGCAGATAGGCAAATCCTAACCCGGTCGTGTGATAAATCAGAAACGTGGTAAGCCCGTACCGCTGCCCTCGGGCAGGCAAATCGTAAGAAATGCTGTTGGTGGTGCGGGTACAGGAGGATGGAAAAAGCGAAGGCATGACTGTAATGGCCATGATAAGGGTTCAGACTTTGCCCTGATGCGAAAGCATGCCCACTTCCATCGGGTCTTTCATTGCAAAACAACTGACTAACTTCTCAAATAGTGGGAGAGCAGCATGGTAGTGTCCGGTGTAACAAACGGATCTGCGCTTTCCGATATTCCTCACGATTGGCACTCCATTAACTGGAGACGGGTAGTGAAGAACGTCAGAAGGATGCAGATTAGAATTGCAAAGGCAACACAGGCCAGCGACTGGCGCAGAGTTAAATCTCTGCAACGATCACTGACCCGCTCTTTCTCCGCCAGAGCAATGGCGGTGAGGCGAGTGACTGAAAACCAGGGTAAACGCACATCTGGCGTTGACCATGTTCTCTGGGATACCCATGAAAGCCGTTTCTGGGCTATCGGACAACTGAATATCAGAGGTTACAAATCGAAGCCGCTGAGGCGCATTTATATCCCTAAATCTAACGGGAAAAAACGCCCTCTGGGGATCCCGACCATGAAAGACAGAGCCATGCAGGCGCTGTATCACATGGCGCTGGATCCCGTAGCCGAATCGACCAGTGATGCGAACTCTTATGGATTTCGTCTGAATCGTTCGACGGCTGATGCTGAAGAACAAATATTCACTTGTTTAGCCCCGAAACGCTCCGCGAAATGGGTGCTGGAAGCCGATATAGCAGGATGTTTCGATAATATCAGCCATGACTGGCTCCTTCAGAACATCCCTGTCGATAAACGCGCGCTCAATACCTGGCTTAAAGCGGGGACTGTATTCAATGGCGAATTTCAGGAGACAACCGCAGGAACGCCACAGGGAGGAATAATCTCTCCCACGCTGGCAAATATGGCACTGAACGGGCTGGAATCTGACCTACGCGTGTATCTGAAAATGACGCTCGGGGTTCGCAACACAATCCTTCAGAAAATCAATGTAGTGCGTTATGCCGATGATTTCATCATCACCGGGAAAACCAGTGAAATACTGAGTTCCGTGGTCAGACCATGGATTGAGCAGTTTCTTCGGGAACGGGGGCTGACTCTTTCAGAGGAAAAGACACGCATCACATACATTGATGATGGTTTTGATTTTCTGGGCTGGAACTTCCGCAAATATGCCGGAAAATTGCTCGTTAAACCGAGCGCCGACAATATGAAACGGTTTTACCAAAACATAAGAGAAACTGTCAAAAATAACATGACGACTGAGCAAACATCACTCATATATGCACTTAATTCAAAGTTGCGTGGTTGGGGGAAATATCATCAGCATGTTGTTTCGAAAGCCATTTTCTATCGCATGGAGCACCAGATTTTCCAGTTGCTTTGGCGATGGGCCAGAAGGCGTCACCCAAACAAAGCGGTAACATGGGTTAAACGAAGATATTTTCATGCGGTGGGTAACAGAAGCTGGGTATTTGCAGCGAAAGTTAAAAGGGAAAAAGGTGTCTACCTGCATCTGCTACACCAGATGTCAGAGGCTCCGATAAAACGGCACGTCAAAACAAAGTCTGATTATCATCCCTACTCATCAGCATGGGAGCTTTACGGAGAAAATCTGAGGCAAAAACGGATGCTAAACGATATGGGGCATCGCCGTGAATGGGCAAAATTATACCATTCACAACAAGGTCGGTGCGCCATGTGTAGCGAAGTTTTAACCAAAGAAACAGGCTGGCATGATCACCATATTGTCTATCGACAACACGGTGGCAGCGACGCACTGGCAAACAGGGTTCTCCTGCATCCAGTATGTCACCAGAAACTCCATACCAATGGTTTAACAGTGGTAAAGCCGGCCTTTTTAAACAGGTTTTGAAAGGCTTGAGCCGTGTGCGGGGAAACTCGCACGCACGGTTCTTAGGGGAGGATGCGGTGGTAACACCATGTCCTTACCCGACACGGCCAGCGCTCAAAAGCGCAACGCAGAAAATGCGCTTTTCGTGCAAAATGCACCGGCGCTGGCGCAAACTTATCAGACTGAATTTAACCGGTTGTGGGACGAGTCAGATCCCCTAAAAAACCGTTACTGAAAGCATCAAACTATTTGATGTTCTCAGGGCATTTGTTCGTCGCCGGTCGCCGCTGAAAGACGTTGGCCAGCGGCAACTGGCGATACCATGAAAAGCTTAAATTCATCCACTTATGAAAATGTGGCGATGAATTGTCATCATTCAGAAAATTTAAACAATTCACTTATCCCTCCCGCGTTACCCACAACCCCACAATCGACCCGGATCGGCTTGCTCCGCCGTTCCGGGCGCTCCCGTTCGCTGGGGTGGCCTGGTTGCCTCCCAGCTCAATGGCTTTTCTTATGTGGATTTGTGGATAACGCTCCCTCCTCAGATATCCATCAAATAACGGTGTGCTTTAGAGGCGGCACTGGCGGACTTAAAAATAAACCGTTTATCACCTTTCAACGCATCCAGCCATGAAGCAATATAGCTTTCGTGCTGCACTTCCCCCGTCACCCCCAACTCAGCCATTAAAAACGCGCTGCCCAGCTCCGCGATCAGTTCTTCAAATGCATAATCCTGTGAACCAAATCGCCCTTTCATTTCACGATTTAAACGACTTTTCGCCCCACTCCAGTGAACCAGTTCATGTAAACCCGTTGCGTAAAAATTCGCGGCATCAACAAAAAGGTGGCGCTCAGGCAAATAAATTTCATCAGTTGTCGGTCTGAAAAATGCCTGCTGACCACGCTCTGTTATTTTCGCGCCAGAACGCTGGAAAAGGGTTTCAACCTGCGGCAATGGGTCAAATTCATTCACCGCCTGCGGCTCATTTTCGGTGCCGGTTTTCAGACCGTCGATTTGTGCGACGTTAAACACGGTGAACGATTTCAACATAGGGATTTTTTCAACGTCCCCCGCGTCGGTTTCCTTCTCGATCGTCTTATAAAAAATAGCCGTTGTGCCCTTTTCACCTTTGCGAACTTGGGCGCCCAACTCCTGAGCCTGTTTGTAAGTCAACCAGCGGGAATCCGTAAAACCCTGCTCTGACGCGCTGCACCACAACAGCATAATATTCATCCCGCTGTAACTCGTGCCAGTGGCAAAGTTGGATGGAATGCCTGACACCGCACCGTGACGTTTCCATGGACATTCCCACGGCTTAACCCCCTTTTCTAACGCCTCGATGATGCTGTTAGTGACAGTCTGATATATATCGGTTTTGGTTTTAGAAAATTTCGTTTTTGAGGAGCCTGACTGCTCCAGCGGGGATACGCTGGTCGCCGGTGCGGTATTAGGGGCGCTTGTCTGGGTATGCAGATTCATAGTCATGGTTGTTTCTCCGTCAGTGTGAATTTCGTCTTCGTATCGCCTGACGGTTCGACACCCCTGAATCGTTCTGGCCAGCAAGGGCGCGTAGCGTTCATACACCCTTGCGGGCCAGGTTGTGACGGGGAACGATTACCGGAAGCTGATACGAAGGAGAAAGGCAACACAGGAGAATGTGACTATGTGCATACCCGGACTTAGCGCCCCTTATGCCGCGCAGGTGAAAGCCCTTGAAGTTGATCGTTATGAGTGTGGAATGCCCGGCGGGGCTTGACTGCAATGATTTAAAGGGATGTTCTGGAAACACCTCTTGATAAACGAGGTGAATAAATTACACTGTATATATTAACAGTATTTTTTTGAGTTATTGCCATGAAAGCAGAACTTATCACCCCCACCCACAATCTCCGCCTTGCTCTGCCCTTCTACGGAAATTCGTGTTCTGCTGGTTTTCCCAGTCCAGCACAAGACTGGATAGACTCGTCACTGGATCTGAATGAGCAGCAGAGAAAAAAATTAACCATATTTGATTGAATTAACTAATAAATATCATCACTACTACGAGTATTTTACTATCAAATATCAGCTTTTTAACTAACTGAATTTGTTGAAAAATAAATGAGTTTTGCAGAAGCGTTTTCAGTCACATTTTTAGTTTGCTACCAATCATGGGGTGTCAGGTGCGGAAGTTCATATCCTGTCATGGCTGTTCTTTATGCCTGCAAATTGAACAAGTAAACGATGGGAATTACGAGGGGAAAACGTTGTCATTCTGTCGTCATCTATACTTTCAGTTTTACTGGAGGTGACCATGTGTGGACGCTTCACCCAGATCAAATCTCGTGACGACTATTTGGCGTTTCTGGTCGAAGAGGCCGAAAACGACATCCCGTACGACCCTGAGCCCATTAGCCGCTACAACGTTGCGCCTGGCACCAAAGTTCTTCTGCTAAATAACCGCGATAATTCATTCCACCTCGACCCGGTGCTCTGGTCATATGCACCAGGATGGTGGGACAAACCTCCATTGATAAACGCCAGGGTTGAAACTGCGGCCACCAGCCGAATGTTTAAGTCACTATGGAATCATGGCCGGGCGATTGTGTTCGCAGATGGATGGTTTGAGTGGAAGAAGGAAGGAGATATAAAGCAGCCGTACTACATCTACCGGAAAGATAAAAAACCACTTTTCTTTGCGGCGATCGGAAAGCAGCCTTTTGATGTAGGGGATGAAGCAGAGGGTTTTTTGATTGTGACTGCGGCGGCCGATAAAGGTCTGGTCGATATTCACGACCGCAGGCCGCTGGTATTTACACCAGAAGCCGCACTGGAATGGATGGATCCGGAAACTACCGGTGCACAGGTCAGCGAACTTGCCCTTGATGCAGCTGTGCCAGCAGATGAATTTACCTGGCATCCTGTTACACAATCGGTCGGAAATGTGAAAAATCAGGGAGCAGATCTGATCAAGAATACTTCGGATAAAATTTGACAGTCAACTTCTAGCTGCGGAAGTTAGTCATCAAAATTCAAAACCAGAAACGCTCTCGATGAAGGCGCCAATATCTGTTCGCAATGGGGAATTAGGCGCAAGAACGTCAACACGATAAAAGTCGTGCTGCTTGCCTGCGTAGATCTTGCAATATTCAGGAACAGCATCATTCCAAATTTCAGTTGGCCGATGTGGATCAAGTTCCCCCCAAAATACCATGGTGGGTATATTCAAGGGAGACGTTTCGAAGCGCAGTCTGGTTGATGACACACAGATCAGAGCTTGGATCTCCAACCCCTCTTTGACCGCACTCCACAGAGCAGTTCCACCGGAGCTGAAACCGATCCCAAAGCACGGGCGTCCGTTAATCTCGCGAAGTGCCCGAACGGCATGCTGCATACCGTCTTTGTTGACAAGATGATCGTGAAGGTCGTCTCCGCGCAGACCGGGACGCCCGCTCAGGTCGGCCAATTGTAAAACACGATGCTCAAAGGATCCAACATCCAATAGTTTAACAAAGGTTTCGGGAAACCCATGAATGTCATCAACGACCAACAACTGTTGCATTTTTGAACTGTACATAATCAGACCAATTTTTTGCGTTTCAAGAGCCGTTCACTATCGTGTCGAAGTTCACATTCGGTCCAACAAAACGATAGAGCGTCTGTCAGGTAATGCCGAGCTCGGCACAACGATCGGCCACCTTCGTCTGCGGCTGCCCCATTGCTGCACGAGCAAGACGTATTTTCGCAGGTGTCATCTTGAACGGCCAGCCGCCTTTGCGGCCTCCAGGCCCGCTTTGGTCCGCTCGACGATCAGCGCCCGTCCAAACTCCGCCAGTGTGGCAAATATACCGAATACCAGCCGACCATTAGTGGTCGAAGTGTCGATCGACGCGCCTTCGCCGGCGAGCACCTTCAGGCCGATGTTCCGTTTGGTCAGATCGTCGACGAGGTGACGAAGATCGCGGCCGAGACGATCCAGCATCCAGACGAGGAGTCCTCGTTGATGTTCTCAGCCTCTACACCGGCCTTGGCCAGTGCATCGCGTGGAGGTCGTGAACCTGGCTGCCATCAGCTTTCGACACCCGCGCATATCCGATCAAGGTTGTAATTTATACGTCCGTCTGTGTGACAATCTTCGCCTGGCAGCGCCAGAGCCTGTAGATTGTCACATAACCCGTCTTGCAATGTAAGCTCCGTGAACGGTTCAATCAGTGTGTTACAACGACCGATTGAACCCACAGCTTCAGGTAGCCTTTCGCTGATGGGTATCGCGCCCGGGATTGACCCTAATCCTTTCCCTCTAAGCGATAAACTCAGGAATTGTGCAACGAGTGAAAGTCAGCGGGGGGCAGAGGCCGCCTTCCAACACTCAGTCCGCCGCTTCGCCGACGTAGAGTGTCCGAAAACGATCCGGTCTGGCCGGCTCTCGATCCACAACTTGGATTGGTGGCCAACCACATTGCCAAACGTTGATGTTCGGCATGCGGGAGAATTGTATCTGTCCGCGGGTACCTTCAACTGAAACGCGAGGCCAGGACTCGGCAATATGCGTCCGATCCTCACCATATGACCGCAGCATATGAGCAAGGACAGTGATTGTGTCATAGCCCTCGAAAGCGACGAAGGAGGGTGCTTCGACTAATCGTTCGTGCAGGGCCGTCTCAACTCGTGTGCCGAACGGGCTGAGGCGCTCAGGCCGATAACGCAAAAACGGAATCGCGACGCTATCGTCGCCGAGCAAAGTCGCCCAATCAGCGAACTCCGGCTGCCCGGCTGGAGCACCAATCATGATCTGGGCGAGACGCTGGTCGCGGCGGACGGACTTGACGATTGACACTGCTGGCTCGGGGTAACCGACCAAGAGAATGAGAGCTGTGGCGCGACTGTTGACAAGCTCGTCACACACGTTCGCCGGCCCGGACGAGTGCAAGTCAAATTCGACGACTGTCCCGCCTCGTGTGGTGAAATAGTCCTGAAGAACGCGGATTCCAGATGCCCAATAGAGGCTTGATTGACTCGCTACTGCTATTCGTCGGTGGCCTGCGTTTAGGAGAAAGTCTGCGTAAATCCGCCAACCGTGAGATTGCACGGGCGCAATGCGCGCCACCCAATTCGTTGGTTGGTCAATAAGTGCGTCAAGAACCGCTGATGAGCATAGAAATGGTACACGGAGTGCATCGGCTCTGGTGGCGACAGCGCGGGCGACGACGCTGTGGTATTCCCCCGCCAAGGCGACCACGTTCAGCTCTGCCAATTCATCAACTGCAGCCTCCGCTTTCTTCGGGTCCGCCGCCGTATCTCGCACGATCAGATCTAGCGGCCTTCCGTTGATCCCGCCGGAGGCGTTGACGTTGCTGACGGCCAGTTCGAGTCCAGCAAGCAAATGTCGACCCGCCTCAACCCAACCAGGGCGAGTGAGTGGGACCAAAGCCCCGATACGAACCACCGATCTGTTTGTGCGTCCCATTCGATGTGCCACGACCGATACTCCCTGAGTTAAAAATATTGATGCAGGCTCCGAATTGACCACGTGCCGACGCAAGACTGACCCACTTCAAAATCGAAACTTTTATAGCATAGAGCGATTCGAAATCAGCATAAAACGGCTTTCGCAATCTCAGATGGTATGTACCTGGAAGGAGCAGGCAAATAGTAGTGGAGCCTATGGGAGGTTGTTAGATACAGATTGACGAACAAAACGTCATACAGCAGTAGCAGCTCCTGATATCCGCCACAGCAGAATAGGGGTCCGCTTGGAATACTGAAAATATCCTAGGTTAAGCCTGTTTTTTAAGCAGGTATGACAGGCAGCGACAAGCGGACCTTGGCCTCTAGGCCTTTAAGATGTGTAGTGGTCAACAAAAACTGGCCACAGCTTTAGAGTTTTTCCAGAACAATCGTTCTGATTCATTCGGCGTCAAACCACCATTATATTGATGAGGTCTGAGCTGGCTGTAATATCCTGTGATGTAATTCGTTATTGCCGTGCTGGCTTCGCTAAAATTCGCGTAGCCATTATCCGGTACCCACTCTGTTTTCAGGCTTCTGAAGAACCGTTCCATTGGGCTGTTATCCCAGCAATTTCCCCGGCGACTCAGGCTTTGCTTTATCTGATATCTCCACAGTAACTGTCTGAAATTCCTGCTGGTATAGTGACTGCCTTGATCCGAGTGATACAGTAAATTAGCCGGTTTTCCCCGTGCTTCCCAGGCCATCGACAGGGCTTTACCTGTCAGTGCGGAATCAGGGAAAAATGACACCGCCCAGCCAACCGGTTTACGGGAAAACAAATCGAGTACAACAGCCAGATAAGCCCAGCGTTTTCCCGTCCAGATATAAGTCACATCACCGCACCAGGCCTGATTAGGCTCGGTAACAGCAAACTGGCGATCCAGATAATTAGGGATCTCAATGTGTTCCTTAGACGCCTTCTTATAACGATGGCCAGGTTGCTGACAGCTGATAATATTGAGCGCTTTCATCAGCTTTGTTGCCCGCCAGCGGCTCAGTTTTATACCTTTGGTGGTGACCATTGCGGCAATGCTTCGCGCTCCTGCTGAACCGTTACTTTCGCGATAAACTTCGCGCACAAGGCTCAGTAATGCCACTCTCGTGGCGTCAGGCTTCCTGGGCTGCCGCCAGTATTTATAACTGCTGCGATGAACCCCAAACACGTTGCACACAACGGCAACAGGAAACCGCGCCCTGAGTTTCTCAACTAATGAGAATTGTTCAGGGAGTCTGACATCAAGAGCGCGGTAGCCTTTTTTAATATATCCCTTTCCATTTCAACGCGTTGAAGTCTTTTCTTCAACTCACGTATCTCAATCAGCTCAGGTGTCATGGGTGAAGCTATGGGTGATTTTCCCGCTCGCTCTTCTTTCAGTTGTCGAACCCATTTATCCATCGTGGATTTGCCGACATTCATCGCAGTGGCAGCGGCGGCAACGGTGTAATGCTGATCGAGTACAAGCTGGGCAGCCTCGAGGCGAAACTCGGGGCTAAAATTGCATCTGTTACGTCCGGTCATAATGTCACCTGTTTTGACTATGAGGTGATGATATCACCTCTATTCAGGTGGCCAAATTCACTATGCCACTACAATCCATAGCTGCCCCGGTCAAGTAAACGACACCTACATTTACCAGAATGCTACCACGGTGGGTTGCGTTTTAATGTTGGCAGTGCGGATTAAAACGGTTTCCCCACCCCTATAAATAAAGCCGGTGAGTCACTCTCTCAACATCAGATATAGGAATGAAACCAGCTCGTTCGTAAAAATGGAATGCGGCTTGCGGCGCATGCGTATTTAAATAATCAAACCATTCATCAGCCTCTTCAATTAACCTGCTTAGAAGTAAACTGCCAGTCTGTTGGCGCCGGTACTCGTACCCGACATAAAGATGCCGGATTCTACCGACCCGACGTTGCGAATCATATGGGTCAATATTCAACCCACAAACTCCAGTCAGCATGCCATTACTCAATACACCCAGTAACTTTTCACCAGGAGCATTAAACTGGTTACTACCATTTACCCAGTTTTCTTCCAGCCTAAACAACATGTTGAAGCCATTTGCTATGCTTTCAGATTTCAGATGACTAAAGCCTGAAGTTCCGGGAGTTACGGCCTCGATAGCTAAGTGCAAAACTCACCTCTTTTCAGTCTATTTCGTAGTAGTTTGTTTTGATTGTGAAAATCAGCGAAGTTAATGATTATCGCCTTATTTTGGACGTTCTAGCGCAACAGTACTTTACCAGTCAGATAAGTTGTTGCCTGCCCGCCTATGTGGACACGATCACCCACTAGCTGGCAGTGTAATTCCCCACCACGCCCGGAAACCTGACGCGCCAGCATCTGTGTTTTGTTCAATTTTTCTGCCCAGTAAGGAATGAGCATGCTATGCGTAGAACCTGTGACAGGGTCTTCCGCTACTGCTTCTCCAGGGCAGAAGAAACGGCTGACAAAATCGTATTTCCCTTCCCCCGGAGCCGTGATACAAACCATTTTTCCCAGTGGGAGCATGGCATTAATATTCGGGCATACTGCTTCTACCTGCTGTTGCTTCTCCATCACTACCATGTAATCACGCGCCACGCGCACTTCTTTGCATTCAGCGATGCCCAACGTATCCAGCAGTAAAGGCAGCGGAATAACGGATTCGGTTTTCCAGGCGGGGAAATCAAGCGTCAGCCATTGACCACTGCGTGTCACCGCCAGCGGGCCAACAAACCGGGTATCGAAATGGATAATCGTGCCCGGGTAATCAAGATGTTCAAAGATGACGTGTGCAGCAGCGAGTGTGGCATGCCCACACAAATCGATTTCACCCTGAGTGGTAAACCAGCGCAGCTCAAAGCCTCTATCGGTTGTGACAAAAAATGCTGTTTCTGACTGGTTATGCTGCTTAGACATTTTCAATAATGTCACATCGGGCAACCATTCCGTTAAGGGACATACTGCTGCGGCATTACCACCAAAAGTAGCGGTGGTAAAGGCATCTACCATGTAAAAATCTATTTGTTGCATAGCATAAACCTCTCATCGTTCTCGGGGTAACTCAGGCTCTACCATGCCACGACAACGCACAATTTCGAATTTTTTATGCACTCCACCCCCGCATTAGCGTTTTCCCCAACCGCTCTAACTTCTGCTCATCGTACATGCGCACCTGTCACAATAACCACAGGCAGTGTGAGCGAAGCGAGTACAGTTAAGCTCAATACCCAGGTAAGTGGCATACTCAGCTCAAAAAGATTTACAAAGCGTAATTTCCGGTGGCTACTTTTTCCGGAAAAGATAAACAGCAACTGCCGTCAGAACCCCGATTAAGGGCATGGCTCCAGCGCCAGCTAAGAAGTTATGGCTATCTATTCTCTTTTCCCTACGGATATCAGCAAAACGGGCTAGAGCGTGTTTTTCATTAGTGGCGCAGACTTCTTCAAATTGTTTTTCATAGCCCTTTGCAGTCAGTTGAGAGGCACCGTCCAGGTCTGCACTTTCCAGTACGACGGTTTTCTTACCCTTTTTAAAAAAACAATAATCTGGCATTTGTTGCTCCACATGGATGGGACGTGATTAAACAACATATCTGGCTGGAGTTAATTCCATATATATCTTCCGGTATATTCGCAGTTTAGTTGATATGCGCTAGAAAATCATTTTCTCGTTCCTGGTAAAAATCTGAAATAGCATTAACTAAAGTGGAAGGGGAATAATGAAAAGAAGTGGACGTTAACACAGTAATCATGAATATTTTTAACATATAACCCTGAGAGGGAGTTCTGTTGATATATTGTCAAGTCAAACCAACACTGGGGACTGCACTTCTTTGAAGATAAAACATCCCTCATATTGTTTTTTTGCTGGGACTGTTTCACGTTCGAAAGCGTGATGCCAGGCAATGCAAGCATCAGGTATTCGTGACTCTGTGAGTAAAGTACACACAGTCGCATCGGAATAGACTTCAAGAGAAAGAGGATCATGAATATGAAAACTGAACGACGATAAATCATTGTGTAAAGCACTCCCGCTCCGCGCAAGTTGAGCAATAGAATGACTTTGTAGAGGAAGAGTTTCCTCCAAGTGTTCTCGTACAGATTTCAGCTTTAACTCTCCATACTCCTGGCTACCACGGCGTTTTATATGCAGATTATGCAGCATAATTAGCATGCGATATTCTGGATGCTCTGACGATATATTGACCAATTGTTTAGCCATCTGGTTATCACGCCATTCAAAAAAATTTGGGGAGAACCTGGCTTTAATATATTCGTCAGTTTCACGCTGGCGAATTAAATGCCGCTCGACAGGAAAATCAGTTAAAACCCTACGAGGAATACAGTCTATCCCAAGGCAAGGGATTAGTCTGGACATCGCCCAAATTAACAAATTCACCGTCTCTTGAGTACGTAATATTCGAGGAAAGTTTTTCAGTCTGGAATGAGCATCTTCATTGTTCTGATGAGAAAGCAACATTCCATTACTATCAGCTTCAGATATCAAAATGGCTTGTTTGTAAAAATGGCACTCTGCAATTTCCAATCTCAACCTTGTATATTCCGACACACCGTGAATAGATTCACCCAGAAAGAAAAATCGCTTCCCAGAGAAAAGTAATGACTCTTCAATAGCATAACTAGTCGATCTAATCATCGGGTGATATCCACTTAATATATTTACATGTGATTAAGTTAATCTGTTATGAACTATATCTTAACTTTTTCTGGCCGCTAAGAGTACCTGGCCCGTTACCTTGTCATCGACACAGTAATGATTCAGCTCATGTCTACCTAAGTTGGAGTTATTCAATTTGAATAAATGCTCTGAACTCCTCTGCATTTACGTTCGCAAGCATCGAGGCTCTTAGAACTACAACTGGGTCGGCTAAAAGGTAACTGGAAACCAGATTGAACCCGGCGGTATAACCCAACCACCTTGGCAAATGGCTGGTTCCGTAAAACCATGCATTATGGTCGTAATCCGTACGATTCCAGTTTTCATGAAGTTGTAAAAGGTGCGGTTGTACTTCGTCTAAATTGAGGCTTTCCCAGGGCTCAGGCATACCTCCAAAAAGCTCAAGAGAAAAATGTCCGGCCAGCCCTTCAGACACAATAGCTTCGCCCAAAGTAAAACCATATCCCGGACCAGCCCACCTCGCTGCATGGTGTAGTTCATGAGCAAACATTCGTTCAATAGATTGAGCATCGTTTTTACAAAATGCAGGATTTTCAGGATCAACAGTTATATACACAACGCCGGACTCGGGACAATATCCTGAATGCCCTTTTTCTGAGATGACATAGGTTCCAGATTTCACCACAACATCCAGAGAAGGGAGCAGCATCAATCTTTGAGCTTGTGCGTAGGTATCAGTAAGGCAGGTATTAAGCCATTCACAGTAAGCTGTGAGTTTCTTCTGCGCATCTAAAATATGAAGGGTCATATTTGGCATGATGTTGTTACCCTATACAAAGTTAATAAATCACCACATGTTAAAAAACAAAGTTTCACTGTTCTTAATATGACTCAGCCGGGTTGAAGCATTCCAGAACTATAAAGTCCAGTTGTAGTGGTTCGGCAATACCGGACACCTTAATAGCCTGCCCATTTTACTGAAGCGCCAGTTCGCGGTTCCTGAGCCAGATAGGGTCTTGTGCGGAGGTATTACCTATATCTGGACAGGAAACCGCTGATATTACATCACTGTAGTGATGTCAAGTAATATTGGCCACGGTTTTACAGTAAAAATGGTATCTGTTCTCTGGCTCTTCCGGCGTCAGCCCACCATTATAATGGTGAGGTCTGACGCTATTGTAGTAGTTCAATATGTAACCATTAATTTGCTGCCGGGCCTCGTCCTTGCCTGCGTAACCATCTGTCGGCACCCATTCTGTTTTCAGACTGCGGAAGAAACGTTCCATAGGGCTATTATCCCAGCAATTTCCCCGCCGACTGACGCTTTGATTTATTCTATAACGCCAGACGATGCGTGTCAGTTTATTGGCCAGTGCGACAATGGCTTTCATTTTACCCCTTCGGTCAGTAAGGGTGCTTCAGCCATATACCTAATGCATCATCTCGCTTATGAGCCCAGTGCATAACAGAACGGGTACCATAAATAATCAGCGTCCTGAGGTCACGATTCCCGTTCCTGGTCATGGATGAGAGGCTGCTTTTCCCACCGGAGCTACGTTGTCTGGGAACCAGACCACACCAGGCGGATAATTACCGCCCGTTAGTAAACTGTTCAGCATTCACTTCACTCAGAAAAGCAGCGGCAATAAGTGAGCCAATACCCGGTATTGTCATCAGCACTTTGTATTTGGGTTGTTGTTGGCACAGAGCCGCAAGGCAGTGTACTGCAGAAAGAATGCGCTCATTAAGTGAGTGTATGTTTTCGAGCAACGAGAACAGCAACTGGCGTAGTACAGGGGAAATTAACTGTTCTGCATCCTCAGTAATATCGGGCAGCCGTTGCTGTAAAAAATGAATACCAACGGGGAGCTCAATCCCTTGTTCTGCTGCCAGTGACCTGGCCTGGTTTACCTGAGCAGTACGCTGCTCCACCATCAACTGACGCGCGCTTCGAAGAGCCTTAATATCCTGCTGCTCAACCGTTTTGATAGCAACGAAATGAATACCCGGGCGAAGCGCTGTCTCACAAATTACCAGCGCATCATTGGCATCGTTTTTTTGGTGATGTGTGAATGCTTTAATCGAACCGACAGGAAACTGACGAAGGGTATTAAGCAGTTTAACCCGGGAAACCTTACGGTTAAATGCAATGCTCCCGTCGCTCATCCAGACTCAGACCTGAAAGACAGATTTAGCCAGATCGATGCCGACGACTTTTATTGAGTTCATGATGCATTACCCCTGAAAAAAGAACACTCTGCATAAGTGTGGCAGGACTTGCGCTGAGTGAGGGTCGTCCATCACATCACTACATTTTGTTCAGTTGTGGTTTTCCAGGCCATTGGTTTCTCCGTCAATTTCAGATATGAAGAAACCAGAATGACATTGCACCAAAATCGTTTCGATAATTAAATGATATTAATCTGCGAAAAAAAATTCCAGCTCCAATACTCTTTGCAATGGTGCCAATTCAGACTAAATCAATGAAAGTACCCCCCCTTTCATTTATCGTTAAGTATAATATTTTCAAATCGGACAGCATCAGTGATGAATTTTCTGCTCCCACAAAAACCAATAAAACTCTCCAGATTTTCAACACTGACTATGTCCTCTAGGGCTAATAGTAAGCCAGAAACATAATCGTGATTTGTTAGTTCATTACCCGTTTTATCAATGTCCAATCGAAAGGCTATTTGTGAAGCCAATTGTGGTAAAAGATACTTCATGAAATCGATACCATTTCTCCTGCGAAATGCAAAAGAAATATGAAGAGAGTGAGACCCACATGGTTCAGGAGCATGCCAATGCCCCCGTGGAAAATATAAAAAATCGTTTTCTTTCAGAATAAAACTTTCACTGGGCTCACCCTCAGGAGCAGACATTGCGGATTTGTTTTCTGCAACCGGAAAGGCAAAATCAGGTTCATAAAGATGCTATTTTTTCTTGCCGCTTAGTTGAAACATAAGCGTATCGCTATTATCCCAGTGAGTAGTAAATCCTTTATTGTCGCCCACACTGAAAAAAACGGTTGCTCCGGTCTTTTCCTGAAAAAAAACAGATAATGATTCGGCAACCGCCGGATAGTCGTTGACAGATCTTCAGCAAAATCCAGCGCCAGGGTGGCACCGTTTTCAATCTCCTGTATTACACGTTGAGGAATGAGTTTAATTATCCCCTCCCCCATAGCCGAGTGGCTCCGTTCATTATACTCTGCAGGCGCAAGCGGCTTTCCCGAACGTACTAATCTACAGCGCGGAAAGGACAGGCGGCGTGTGTTGATAATCTCTTCAAGTTCCGCAGGCGTCAGAATCTCTGCTGCTGCCACATCAAACTGGCATTTAAAAACTTTATTTTGCTGATAACAGTGCATGAATTGTTGAAAACGGTCATGCCCCAGAAACACATCAATGGCATAGTTTTCAGGTTTCATATTTGTGCTCCTCGCGTTTGTAAAATGCTTTCGGATAGGTTTTTTCGTAATACCCTTTCATCTCAGCTTCATCGAGTGAAAGTGCCCGACGTAAATGAAATGAAAGTAAAATAACGGGTGCAATCAACATCACTATGACACCGGAAATGACAGTAAACGGAACCACACCTAATAAATTTATATACCACCCTGTAATGGCCACGCCAAAAGGATTCGCTAGGCTGGATAAAAAGGCAGCCATAGCGCTCATTCTCGTTCGGTAGTCACGCGGCGTTGCCGTCGAACGCAGCGTACTGAGATTGACATTGATAAAAATAAATGCCGTACCGCATAAGAACGCTAACACGATTGAAATATAGATATTCCCCATCAATACAATTGCTATCACACTACTGCCTAAAAGGACAAAACCAAATAAAACATTATTGAGCCGCCCCGCCCACTCTCTTACAATAGTGTTAATATAAAGACTACTAACAATCAGCCCCAAAGCAAATGAGAATTCGAATGCCCCAAGATAGGCCACGGGAAGCTTTAATTCAGAATTCATCCAGTACGGTATAGTCACAGAAAAAAAAGGGAACATCGTAAAATTAATAACGGATGAAATTAATGCAATATGAAACTCTGATTTAACATGATAAATCGCTTTAAATGCCCCTTTCGTTTTATGGAACCAGGTCTCCTTTTCGCCAGTTAAAACAGCATCCACATCATATTTAAATAATAGAACAACAAATGCGATGCAGGACGATACAAAAACCAACGCACAAATATACAGCGCAACTCCTGTCGAAAAAATTGAAATAAGCGAAGCCGCAATCACCGGACCTATCAACATAATTATGGAATTGATAGTTGAACGGTGCGATATAGCTTGCGTCACTTCCCCTTCTGCAACGAGATCGGGAATTAGCCCCATAATCGTCGGCTCACGCACAGATGAGATAACGCTCATCACCACGAGTCCCGAGGTGATAAACGCCAGATTGAAATATCCGAGATAACTTGCCAGGCAGAATAATGCGATGATCCCTAACACAGCGAACTGGCAAACGATGATAAATTTGATTCGATTGAAGTGATCGCCAAATGACGCCAGAAACGGTTTAAGGTAAATCTCTGCCGCCACGGATATCGCAATGAGTGAAGAAAAAGCGACCGCCGAGTGTGTGACTTGCAGGCACCACCAGGCCATGGCAAGGCGAAAAATATGCCCCGACACCATGCCCAGCGATGTGCCCGTTTGCAATAAGAAGATACGGGGGCCAAGAGGCATCAACACATCAACTTTCATACAGCCCATCCCATTCGCGCACATTTTGCTTTTCGCTTTGTGTTAGCCCCATAATCCCGCCGGTTAGGTTAACATCTTGGGTAAATCCCTGATCCTGTAAAAACAGGATAGTGCGTTTGCTGCGGCTCCCTGATTTGCAGTAACACACTATCAGTTGATCCTGAGGGAGTTCTGCGATGCGTGCTGGCAACTCCCGCAATGGGATATGCATACCGCCGATGGAAATAACATTACGTTCAGCCGGTTCCCTGACATCCAGTAAACACAGACCGTCATTGCGTGTTTTCAGCGCAACCAACTGATTGAAATTGATGCTTTCAATTTCACCTAACTCATCACAGGCCGGTTTGATAACTACCCGACCACGTTTTTTGAGCTGTAATAATGAGGACCGGTTGCTCAGAGAATCATAAATCATGACGCTATCGGTAAGTACATCCCCAATGCCGGTAATTATCTTAATCACTTCCCCGGCCTGCATCGTCCCCAGTATCCCCGGGAGCATTCCCAGTACACCCGCGTCGCTGCAATTTTCGCGCAGCCCGGCATGTGGGGGCTCCGGGAACAAATCGCGATAGCTCAATGCTGTTTCTCCATTCTTGCAATGATGGAAAACGGCTGATTACCCTTCGTATTGAAAAATAGAGGCATACACCAGCGGCGTTCGTTTCTTCTCGCAAACATCATTGATGAGATATTTCGCATCAAAATTATCCGTACAGTCAACAACGATATCGGACGCTTCAAAAACAAAGGCGACGTAATATATAGCCAATGACAATCCCCAGTTACTCTCAATACTGTATTACAATAACCGACGAAAATGCTGGGTATATGCCCAGCATTTTTTCCATAAAGTTTTAGTTTAACTCTAATACAGGTGCAAATTGCTTCTGTACCGCTACCGCTGTTCGGCGGAATGCAACCCCCTTCTCATCAAACAGGTACGCATGATTCGATGGGATCATTAGTCCAACGTCATCACCTAGCCCCAGGCCCGGCTCTTCTGAATGCTTTACTAACAGAGGATCAAATCCGTCAACGGATACATAGAAGTAAGCGGCTTCGCCAAGGTGTTCGATATGCTGAATCTGCCCGACCAGGTGTGCTTCAGATTTATCACACAGACGTAAGTGTTCTGGACGAACGCCCACTTTTACCTGTTCGCCCGAACGAGCTACGGCTGTATTGACCTGCACCTCAATTTCTTCACATGCCCCACCCAGACGCACTCTGGCGGTCTGCGCAGTTCCTTTAATCAGCTTGGCCGTCAGGAAGTTCATTTTTGGTGAACCAATAAATCCTGCGACAAAATCATTTACCGGATGGTGATAAAGCTCCAGCGGATGACCTACCTGCGCGATCGAACCTTCATTCAGCATCGCAGCACCACTGTTCAGCAACACAATCTTATCCGCCAATGTCATTGCTTCGACCTGATCGTGAGTTACATAAATCATCGTGTTGCCAAGTTGATGATGCAGTTTGGCAATTTCCACACGCGTTGCGACACGCAGTGAAGCATCAAGATTAGACAACGGTTCATCAAACAGGAACACATCGGGGTTACGTACAATAGCCCGTCCGATCGCCACTCGTTGACGCTGCCCGCCAGACAGCGCCTTTGGCAAACGTTGTAATAATGGCTCCAGTTGCAGAATCCTCGCAGCGTTCAGGACCCGACGTTCGATCTCAGCCGGTTCGGTTTTCGCCAACTTCAGATTAAACGCCATGTTGTCATAAATGGTCATATGCGGATAAAGCGCATAACTCTGAAACACCATCGCAACACCACGATCAGCCGGTGCGAGTTTGTTCACAACCTTATTCCCAATGGTGATCTCCCCTGAAGTGATGGTTTCAAGCCCAGCAATCATGCGCAACAACGTCGATTTTCCACAACCCGATGGCCCGATGAACACGCAAAATTCACCATTTTTGATTTCCAGATCGACCATGTTAATGACCTGTGTCTCATGAAAGCGCTTAAAGATATTGCTTAGACGTATACCCGACATAATTTATAATTCCCCTCTTCTGAGCTACTTAACGCTGCCCATGGTTAAACCGCGCACCAAATGTTTTTGTACCATTAGACCCAGTACCAGCATTGGAAACATCACCAGAGTTCCTGCTGCCGTCAGCGGCCCCCACTCAGTACCCTGGAAGGTCAGGAATGAGGTGATTGCGACAGGTAACGTTTGTGTGGAGTCACCAGAGAGCGTCAGGACAATCTGGAATTCGTTCCAGATAAAAAACAGAGTCAGCACACCTGATGCCGCCAGACCGGTGCGTGCAAGTGGCAGCATGATACTTAAGAACACTCGCCACTCACTCGCCCCGTCAACACGGGCAGCTTCACGGATTTCGGGTGGAATATCTTCAAAAAAGGTAGTAACCATCAGTATGGTGAAAGGCACATTCGCCACGGTATACACCAGAATCAGCACCAGATAGTTGTCAGTCATACCGAGTTTGGTAATGAGGTAATAAACAGGAATCACCAGTATGATCACCGGTGCATAGCGAAGGCTCATGATGAACTGTTTCGCCTGCCCTTTGCGTTCGATAAAGAATGCCATTCCGTAGGCAAACAGAGAGCCAAGTACCAAGCACAAGAGCGTTGAGACTAGCGATATCAGCAGACTGTTACCAAAAGCACGGATAAAATCTCCGTTACTCAGCACCTGCCGGTAATTATCAAGAATCGGCGTAAACCACAGTTTGGGCGGCATGGCGAATGCGTCGATATAAGTTTTAAACGACATCGTCACCAGCCAGTAAATAGGCAAAAGGAAAAACGCCAGGATCAATACCAGCACGAGATAGAAGCCAGTTCTCCGGCAGATAAACTTCAATGAATCACTCATCTTTCATCACCTTTTTACTGGCAAATGACAGTACCGCGATCACCAGCAGCGTATTGATGAGGGCAATGACCACCGCCGCGCTGAGCCGAAAATCCTGGAACCCGGTGAGATAGGCATACATGTTGGTGGTTTCCGTTGCGAGCGCAGGACCGCCGCGGGTCATCACATAGATAAGATCGAAAGATTTGAAGGCATCAATCATACGCAGGAACAGCGCCATCAGAATGATCGGCTTCATCATCGGCAGTTTAATGAACGCCAGCAGGCGCCATCCACGCGCCCCATCCAGCTCTGCAGCTTCCAGCGGCTCACTTGGTAGCGCATCAAGCCCGGCAGAAACCAGCAGAATAATAAATGGGGTCCACTGCCAGATATCTGCCAGAATCAGTGATGCCATAGCAGTACCCGGATTACCCAACCAGTCAATCGGCAAGATCCCCACCAGACCCGCCAGCCAGTTAAATAAACCCGCGTTAGGATCGTAGAAAATTCGCCAGATAAGCCCTGCGACAATTGGCGTGACAATCATAGGAAGCAGCAGCAGCGCTCGTACCAGTTTACGCCCCACAAAGTCGCGACTGATGAGCAACGCTACCGCACCGCCAAATACCAGCTCTGTTATCGTTGAACCTGCCACATAAACCAAAGTGTGCCAGAGTGATAACCACATGCGTGGTTCCTTCAGCACTTCGATGAAGTTCGCCAGGCCGATAAAATTAAACGGTGGTGGGGACATCAGATCGATGTCGTACACTGACAGATAAATGGCGTAACCCAGCGTGTAGAACGAAACCAGCAGCAATACAATCAGTAACGGCAGAGTAAACGCCTTCTGCGTGAGTTTTGCTTTCATAGTTTTACCTGGACCTGCAGAGTAATTTCACATCCGCCAGCGCAACTGCACTGGCGGAAAGTGGTTAATGGGATAACGCTTTATCATTACGGGTGTTTGCTGCCTGAAGTGCACTCTCCACTGTCTGAGTCCCTGCCAATGCCTCAGACAGCGCTATACCGGTGATATTGATAATCTGCGTTGACTGCGGAACGGTCGGAAGATACTTCGCGTTGCCGTTTTTCAGCGCCGCAAGCATGCCATCCTTAAAAGCACCGTAACGTTTGGTGTATGCGTCACTATTGATAGCGCTAAGTGAGCTCACGCCAGCGTTCGGATTCAGTTCTACCGACTTCATCTGAGTCTGTTTTTCAGTTGCCCAACTGATAAATTTCCACGCGGCAGCCTGATTCTTACTGTCGCTAGAAATATACATACCGTGAACCTGAAGCGCACCGCTGTTACCTTTATGGTCACCCGTTTGTGCCGGTACCGGTGCGTACCCTACCTTCCCAACAACGGAAGACTCTTTTGGATCTTCGTTAAAACCACCATTGACGGTTGAGTCGATGGTCATGGCTGCTTTGCCCTGCTGGAATACCAGGCGGTTTTCCTGCCAGCCAAAGTTTGCTGCACCAATCGGACCGTAGTTCTTCAGGACATTAACAAAAGCTTTCGTCGCTTCGATTGCCTGTGGTGATGAGATAGCAGATTTGCCACTGTTATCGATCCATTGCCCTCCATAGCCCCAGAGGAATGCAGCCCATGCGAAAGTATTCTGAATCCCCTGCGCTCCGCGCAGAGTGATACCAGCAACCTGACCATTCGTTTTCTCTTTGATAGTCTTCGCCGCGGTTACCAGCTCATCAAAGGTTTTCGGAACAGTAATACCGTACAGCTCAAACAGGTCTTTACGGTACATCAGGAAAGTACTTTCACCATACACAGGTAGACCGTAGTAACCCTCTTTATAACGCAGCGTCTCGGCGTAACTCGGGACAAAATCAGCTTTGTCATAAAATGTAGTATCACTCTTCATCCACTTATCGACAGGTGTAATGTAGCCTGCCGAGGCATAACCTACAGCGTGTACCCAGTCATCCATAACGACGTCGTAACGTCCACTATGTGAGGAGAAGGCCAGCAGAGCTTTAGAGGTGAGATCGCTGTAAGGTACGATCTCAGCCTGGACCTTAATACCGGTCTCTTTTTCAAACTCTGGTAATAGTGCTTTTATGGAATCACTGGTGCTATGCCCCTCAAGCAGGACACGAATAGTTTCCTGTGCGTTGGCATTAACAGACAGCAGTAGCGTGCTGATAATACTTGCAATACCTATTTTTTTTATGCTCATCTCATCACCTGGTTATTTAGTCAGAATGTCTGACCCGAACGATTTCCCCAGTACGGGCAGAGTCCATAATGGCAAGGGTAATGCGCAAGGCTTCGTTAGCCTCCTCGCCGGTAGCCACACTGGTCGAACCGGTGCGAACATCAGCAAGGAATGCCATCAGCTCCTCGCGCAGATCACCTTTGATTTCCCCCTGGCTTAGCGGCCAGTGTTGAGTGTCGATATCGTGGTTCATGCTTTCGGATGCGTGATACAGACCGGACTCACCGCATTCAATTTCAATCAGGCCCTTGGTCGAGAGAATCGACATTTTGGCGTCAAGCAGTGTGCGTGAACCGGCGGGCAGTGCCCATGAGCTTTCCAGATTCACCACGGTTCCATCTTCAAAGCGGATGATGGCGAAAACTGAATCCTCTGTACCCAGATGACCCAGCAGTTTGTTAGTGGTCTGCGCATAAACAATTACCGGCCTGGTATGCTTCAGCAGCCAGAGGATCATATCAACGTCGTGAACAGTGACGTGCAGTGGCAATGGCAGGCTACCGCCGTAACGAGCCGGACCTTCTATCGCAGGACTGTTGCGACGTGCAGTAATATGACTCACTTCTCCTGCACTACCGGTAGCGAGGATTTCCTGTGCGCGGGAGTAGCGCGGGTCGAAGCGCAGCAGGAAGCCGATCCCCAGTTTCACATTTGCGTCATGCACAGCACGGATGATAGCTTCACCATCTTCCATCGTGGCTGCGATCGGTTTTTCGAGAAAAATGTGTGCCCCCGCTTTAGCCGCCGCGAGTGCGGGTGCAAGGTGGAAGTCATCTTTGGTACAGATACTGACAATGGTCGGTTTTTCCTGTTCCAGCATCTGGTTGAAATCTTCATAGCAATTCAACTGCGGGATCCACTCCTTCAGCGCTTCGAGTCGAGATAAGTCCGGATCAGCCACGCCAACCACCTCCACGCCATACATCTGTTGCCAGATCCGGGCATGCATTGCCCCCATGAAGCCTGCGCCGACGACGCACACTTTAATCACGCTATCTGTCATCTCACTTTCCTCAGTACTTAGTTTGAAAAAAACTGTGTAACAACCTCGCGACATGTTCAGCGATTCAATTAACACACCAGAAAAAGTCCAGATTAATACCAAAAAATAAAAATACATAAAAATCAATGCAATTAACATTTACTTGCGAATTATTGCAACATATTTAACCTGTTATACTGCCTGTTTTTTAGCCCTGTCCAGTACAATTACAGTGCTTGAGATCAAAATTTGAGCATCGTCACAATGCAAGAAGTATTAATTTAAAATACCAATTTACACATCTGGTATTATTGTGGTTATCTACTTGACAATTGCAAAACAAAAGGAACGAAAAAATGGCGATTGACATAAATAGACTTAAAGATCAGCTAATTGTATCTTGCCAGCCGGTAACTGATGGGCCTATGGACAGTACAGACATCGTGGTGGCTATGGCGCGCAGTGCTGAACTGGCAGGTGCAGGTGCAGTACGGATTGAAGGCGTTGACAATGTACGTCAGGTTTCCAGATACTTGGATATTCCCGTTATCGGGATCGTTAAACGCGATCTGGACGATTCACCAGTGCGTATTACCCCCTTCCTGAACGATGTCTCAGCATTGATTGTTGCCGGAGCTAGTGTCATTGCGATTGACGCCACGGATCGTACTCGCCCGGTGCCCATTGCTGAACTTTACCAGCTGGCACGTCAGTCAGGCGTACTGGTGATGGCGGACTGCTCAACGTTAGCGGAGGGTATCGCCGCTGCAGAGCTGGGATTCGATTTGATTGGCACAACGCTCTCGGGCTATACGGAGGAAACAACCAGTCAACCTATGGATCGTCCGGATATCGAACTTATTTCTGAACTGGCCGAGCGTGGCTATCTTGTCATGGCAGAAGGGCGTACACGTACTCCCACTCATGCAGCGGCAGCGCTTAAAGCCGGTGCTTTTGCGGTAACCGTGGGTTCAGCCATTACGCGTGTTGAACATATCACTGAGTGGTATAACAGTGCGCTGGCCGAGGTCATCAACGGGAGAACACCAACATGATCCTGGCTCTGGATATCGGCGGTACCAAACTTTCCGCGGCGTGGCTAGAAGGTCAACACTGTATTGATCGTAAGCAGGTCGCAATGCGCCACGATGAAACAGGTTTTATTACTGCACTTCGTGAGATCACACAATCTGATTATCCGGTCGAACGTGTCGCGGTAGCTGCTACAGGCTATCTACGAGAGGGGTGTGTCTGGTCAGTAAATCAGAATACGATTCCTTTCTGGAAAGGTTTTCCTCTCAGGTCTGTGTTAGAACAGCAGTTTAACTGTCCGGTCGTCATGCTGAATGACGCACAAGCTGCCGCATGGGGAGAGTTCCTTCCGCGCCGCAAACAGCTCTCAAACCTGTTGTTTATCACGCTTTCTACCGGTGTAGGTGGGGGGCTTATTTATGATGGGAAACTGCGTATCGGTCCGCACGGGCTATCCGGGCATATCGGCCATGCGACAGTCAATATCGCCCCCATGGATCCGTGCGCTGGGAGTTGTGGCTGCGGACGTATCGGTTGTCTGGAACATGTTGCTTCCGGTACTGCGCTGGCACGGCAGGCCACAGCTAGCTTTGGACGTCCCCTCGACAGTCGCCAGCTTTTTGAGCTTGCCGATACAAACCCACAAGCCGATGCAATTGTTAATAACGCCGCCGTTGCGGTCGCGCAAGCAATAGCAGATACATTGATGGTAGTGGATATTGAAGAGGTGGTGATTGGCGGAAGCGTGGGTCTGGCTGATGGCATGCTGGAGCGAGTACAGAAGGCGCTCCAGGAATTTCCTGAGCTGTTTAAGTTGCCAGTTACCCCCGCACTGGGAGGCTCCGATGCAGGATTACTGGGTGTTGCAGACTGGGCACAACACCAGTAACGATAATTACATACCAGACGAGATATCGCGCTGGAGCTCAACAAGAAAATCGTAACTGTCGCCCCGATACCAGGTATGGGTGTATTCAATCGGGCGGCCATCTTCCAGGTAGCAGTGACGTTCAACATGCAGCGCTGGGCTGTGTGCTGGCATATCCAGTAACTGACTGTGATCACGACTCAATGGTTCAGCCCGAATACGCTGTAAAGCGCGTACAGGCATGAAACCATGCAACTGGAACACTGCATACAGTGAATTTCCCAGCTCATCCATTTCAGGAATGAATATCTGTGGCACCACGGCGATTTCCACTGCCATTGGGCGGTCATCTACCGTGCGAAGGCGCTTGAGCCGCCATACCAGTGCCCCAGGTGACAGGTTCAGGGCAATAATTTCAGAGGGAGAGGCATGGGCAAGAACTTTCTCCAGCCATCTGGCACCAGGCTGATAGCCACGAGAAATCATATCTTCACTAAAGCTGGTCAGCGATGAAAGTGGTTTTTCGACCCTTCCTGCCACAGTACTGCGTGCACCACGTCGTTGCACGATAACCTGCGCGTTTGCAAGTTCACTTAATGCGCGACGTACCGTTACTCTGGATAAGTTTAACAGCTCTGAAAGTTCACGTTCACTGGGAATCGCATAACCAGCTTTTAGCTCACCACGGGTGATCATGTCACGAAAACCTCTCTCCAGGCGCAGATAAAGTGGTCCGGCTCCACGATTAGTATCGTCGCAATACGTTTTCAGTGTCTCAATGAATTTTCGTTCCATGCCTTTACCATCCATTTCCCATGCATGCTGGAAGATTACCTGATGTTACTTATCCGGCATAGCACTGATGATACTCTTTTCACAACTGGTATTGTCTGGTATTACCGGACGTGATGATTCACCGTATAGAGTGAGGTATTACACCTTTATGTATGGCGACAGCAGGTTAGGTGCATTGGCAGAATTGCACTAAATAACTGCGCGTAATAGTAGATCACTGAAGAGAACTCAATCCGGTTTGAGCGATCTGATCAATCGCCAAACATCACAAACCCTCACAACCAGACTGAGTCATGCCGATCATAGCACCCATACCCCGAAATGAACGACGCAACATGCAGAAAATTATCCATAAAACACCCGATAAAAACCATGCCCGGCGGCTTATCGCCATGCTGATGTTACATTCTGGTGACTCTCTGTCCCATATAGCAAAAACCTTATGTGCAGCGCGTTCCTCCGTTGGCCGCTGGATTAACTGGTTCACATTATCGGATACTGAAGGTCTGAAAAGTCTTCCACCGGGTCGTCAAAAAAAGTGGCCTGCTGAGGCTATGTTGCGCATGCTCGATTTACTTGTTCAGCGCTCTCCTCAGGATTTCGGCTACCTGCGTTCACGATGGAGTACTGAGATGTTAACGATTGAAATAAATAAACTATTTAACTCAACGTTACATCCAGCTTCGCTTCGCCGCTGGCTACCCGGTGCGGGCATTGTCTGGCGCAGAGCGGCCCCGACACTACACATTCGCGACCCGCATAAAGAAGAGAAAATGGCCGTCATCGCAGAAGCTCTTGTCCGGTGTAGCGCCGAACACCCGGTCTTTTACGAGGATGAAGTGGACATTGATCTGAATCCCAAAATCGGAGCTGACTGGCAAAAAAAGGGCCAGCAAAAACGTATCCCTACGCCTGGAAAAAATGAAAAGCATTACCTTGCCGGAGCACTGCATACCGGAACGGGAAGAGTGGATTACGTCAGTGGAACCCGTAAAAGCTCAGCGTTATTTATCAGTATGTTAAATCACCTGAAAAGCACGTACCGCAGTGCAAAGACGATCACGTTAATCGTTGATAATTACATCATTCACAAGAGTAAAAAGACACAGGAGTGGCTGAAGGTAAATCCAAAAATTATTGTTATTTATCAGCCAGTTTACTCACCATGGGTGAACAGAATAGAACTCCTGTGGCTGGCGTTGCATGAAACGGAAACGCGTAACCACCGTTGCAGGACAATGTGGCAACTACTGAAAAATGTCAGACAGTTTATGAAAGCCGCTTCACCTTTCCCCGGTAATCATCACGGATTAATAAAAATGGAGCGATAATAGGCGCAGCTATTTAGCTGTCTGCTGACTCACCGTATACGTAATGACCTCGACCAGCAGCATATCAACGAGTTTGCCTAAGGGGCTACTGAGTGTATTACTCAGCATCAGACCACCACTTTTTTAATTAAATTATTATCGGTGAAGTTAAAATAAATATTGCCTCTGGCAATGGTGATTTTATTCATTTCAATCAGCTGCTTTACCTGCACTTTATATTCTTTCGATAAAGCCGCTTGTTTTTGTTGTTCGCTAAGCAGTTTGTCACGCTCAAACTGGGCCTTTTTATTCTCTTCAACAGCCTCTCTTGCCTCACGCCTGAACGCGTGATTTTTTGGCCGTTCTTTGGACTTTGGCCATTTTTTGCTGGAGACTAATCCCGCTTTGAGCATCTACTCTTGTAAGGTGAGTTTTGTCATTGTCGTGTATAAACCGGTTGAATATTTCCCTAGATTATATCTGTATTGTGCGTGGCGGCGACAGGTTGCCGGAGCCATTGCTCCGGCAACCTGTCCTGCGGATTATCCCTCTTCAACCAGACTTTCTATTTTTGCCCCAGCGCGGCGGGCAGTAGCGGGCAGAATATCCAGTTTGCTGACATAACCGTCGGGATCAAGGCCGCGATTGCACGCCTTGGCCTGCAGTAGAATGTCCTCATCCCAGTACAGACGTTTGCGCTGATCACCCTGGGTGGTGAGTATAAATTCCGTGCCGCCGTCGATCGCGCGATAACGCCGCCAGCTGTTGGCCGGGATAGAGACTATCGACCGTTCCGGGGCAATAATGCTGACCTCTTCCCCTGCCTGATTCCAGGTGACTTCCAGCATGCCTTTGAACACCATAATCACCTGAACGTCAGGGCAAAGATGGCACCCAACCTGATGATCGTCCTGCAAACGAAGCCACTCGACGGAAAAACCGTGCGGCTGGGTGAGCGGCGGCGCACTGTGTTTATCCTGCGAGATGCCATAGCCAATCACCGGGGCTATTTCCCCGCCATGCCTAGGCAGAATCGCATCCAGCAACCCTTCTGTTGACCACTGACGTGCTTCGCCCATTACCGCCCGTTGGCGCATTTCCTCAATGGAATAGTCCCGCAAAGCGGCAATTTCCTCGGCGGCCAACGGTGGCAAAAGCGCGGATGGCTCAGGCAGAACATCCCCCGCGTTGACGTCGATCAGCATGTTATCTTTGCTCAGATAAAGCCCATGCTCGCTGGCCGCTTCAAGAATTGACGGATGCCAGATGATGCCCCCGGTATTATTGCCACCCAGCACGGTGTAAACCATGCCACAGGTATCTTCCTTGCTGATGTTGGTAAAGCCCCGGAATATCCAGGTCGGAATGCTGAGAATAGCCGGTGCGCTAAATTCCGCTTCATGTTCGCCGTTCGCCCCCCAACGAAAACGCCAGCTTCCCTCATGAATCAAAAAGACCTCGGCGGTAAAGTGCAGGTGTAAATTATTGGTCACCCCCTTCGGCATCGCCGCCGCACCGATGTTAAACCCGTGGGGTTCAGGAATATTCACCACCTGGGACGAAGACTGCGTCACGCCTGGACCAATAAATGAATAGTTCTGCTTGAGGTGGGAGCCTGGCAGCTTACAGTCGATAAAGGCCAGATTGCAGGAAACCATGTCTTGCGGGGCGACCAGGCGACTCCGAGCCTGACCAGAGGTTAAGGTTATGGATTTCATATCAGCTCCTGTTAATAACCGGACGCACCGGTAGTGGGGATAGCGATGCCACGGGCCAGTGCGATAGCTTCGCGCGATGCGCGGCCCAATTGCATAACGTCGTTAGCCGGAGTCACAAAGTTAAATCCTTCGGCGATACGCAGTGCGGCGGCAGCACCCGAGGTGCAGAAAATACCCGCGATTTTGTGCTTATCACGACAGCGGCTGACCACCAATTCAATCGCCGCAAGCATGTCGGGATGGGTGGATTCGGCGCTAGCGGCCCCCGTCAGCGTCAGAGAGAGATCGTTAGGCCCAATAAAAACCCCGTCCAGCCCGTCGGTATCCAGAATGGCATCAATGTTGGCCAGCCCTTCGCGAGTTTCAATCATCGCCAGGGTAAGGATTTCGCGGTTAGCGTGCTGCGGGTAGTCAGCCCCGCCATACAGCAGGCCGCGTGCCGGGCCGAACGAGCGTATGCCCTCCGGTGAATATCGACAGGCGGAGACAAATTGGCGTGCCTGCTCCGGCGTGGAGATCATCGGGCAGATGACCCCATAGGCACCGGCGTCCAGCACCCGCATGATCTGCGCCGGAGTGTTGTCGGCGACGCGCACCAGCGGTACCGCAGGCGTGGCGGACAGCGCCTGCAGCATGGTTAACGCGCTGGCGAAATCAATCATGCCGTGTTGCAAATCCACGGTGATGGCATCGTATCCCTGATGGCCCATAATTTCGGCGCTGTAGCTGGACGGAATAGCCAGCCAGCCGTTAATGACCGGGCGGTTTTTCGTAACCGCCTTTTTGATGTTATTTATTCGCATTTCAAGGACTCCATAATCCACTGTCGAAGCGGGGCCGCCGCGTTATCCGGCGATTCAAGGACACTAAAATGCCCCGCTGAATTGAGGGTGACCCAGGTCGTATTCGGCGCACATTCGGCAGCCAATCGGTGATGCTCCGGCGTACAAATGGGATCGTGTTCGCCGTTAAGGATGAGCACCGGGCAACGAAGACTGCGCAACGCGGCACGGTTATCGCGACGGCTGATGGCTATTTCCGTTTGGCGGGAAAAGGTTTCACTGTCCGTCTCCTCGGCCATCAGGCACAGGGTGTCGTGCAACGTGCGGTTGCGCAGATGCGTCGGTGCCACGTAGTTCTCCCAAAGCGTGCCAGAGATCCACTCCCCATGCCCCTGTTCACGCGCTGCCTGCACCGCCGCACGCCGGGTGTCGGCGTTCTCAGGCCGGTCTGCCAACGGATTGACCGACATCAGCGCCAGGCCTGCCAGCCGCTCGGGCGCATCGGCAGCCATTTGCAGTGCGACGATAGCGCCCAACGAAAACCCCACCAGCAGAAAACGTGGCGGCAACGCGTTTAACTGCCGCAGGGAACATGTCGGGGCCGAGTCGGCGCTGGCTAACGTCAGGCAGATAACCGCGGGCACGTTCAGGCGCTCAACCAACGGCCACCATAGCCGGGCGTTACACAACGTGCCGCCAATCAGCACTAACGGCGTGTGGCTGTTATCTATCAACGGGAGTCGGGTCATGTCGCCGTCCAGCCTCCGTCCACCATCAGCGCACTGCCGGTGATCATCGCCGCCGCGTCAGAGGCGAGAAACACCACCGGCCCCATCACATCTTCCACTTTGCCCAAGCGCGGCAGCTTAATGTTGCTCATCACGTAGCGGTGAAAATCCGGATCTTCCATCGACGAGCGTGACAGTTCGGTTTCGATAAAGGTCGGGCATAGGGTATTGACCCGGATCCCCGCCTCGCCCAGTTCCAGCGCCATGGTGCGCGTCAGCCCTTCGAGTGCGAATTTCGACGCGCAGTAGACGCTGCGCTGCGGGCCGCCAACGTGGCCCATTTGCGATGAGATATGAATAATTGAGCCTGTAATATTTTGATCACGCATTCGCCGGGCCACCTGTTGGCTGATAAAAAAGGTCGCCCGCAGGTTGAGATCCATCACCGCGTCAAAATTATCTTCGCTGACCTCGAGGAACGGCTGGTGACGCGCTAATCCGGCGCTGTTGACCAGGATATTCATCGCCGGCAACGTGCTCAGGGTTTCAGTCACCTGTTTCGATGCCGTGATATCCAGCGCCAGCGGGTGCAGCGTCAACTCGCCGCCTGCAGCCAACTCGACCGCTCGGGCCAGGTCATCACGGTTTCGGGCGGCCATCCACACCTCTGCCCCGGCGTTCGCCAGGGCTACCGCGCTGGCAAAGCCGAGTCCTTTCGAGCCACCGGTGACCAGCGCCCGCCTGCCGTGCAGGGAGAATGAAGGCGTTTGTGGTAGCGTCATGCTCACACCTTCACTCTCACCGGGGCTGGCGTCGCGTAAGGCACATCCGTCTGGCCGTAGCGGCGCACGCGGATATTGGCCTGCTCGGCGTGCCCGGCAAAGCCTTCCAGCAGGGAGAGACGCGAACAGTAGCTGCCAATTTCCGTGGTCGCTTCATCGGTGAGTACTTTTTGCCAGGTGCAGGTCTTCATGAATTTGCCGACCCACAGACCGCCGGTGTAACGGGCGGCTTTCTGCGTCGGCAGCGTATGGTTGGTGCCAATCACTTTATCGCCATAGGCCACGTTGGTACGCGGACCAAGGAACAGTGCGCCGTAGTTGGTCATGTTGGCGAGGAACCAGTCGTCCCGTTCGGTCATCACCTGCACATGTTCGGAGGCGATACGATCGGCTTCTTTCAGCATCTCTTCGTAACTCTCGCAGACGATAACCTCCCCGTAGTCTTCCCAGGCGCGACGGGCGATATCGGCGGTAGGCAGTTTCATCAGCAACCGTTCAATTTCTGCCATCGTCTCTCTGGCGAGCTTTTCCGAGTTGGTCAGCAGGATAGCGGGCGTGGTGACGCCATGTTCCGCCTGGCCCAGCAGATCGGTGGCACAGATTTCCGCATCCACGTTTTCATCGGCAATCACCAACGTTTCGGTCGGGCCCGCAAACAGGTCGATCCCGACGCGGCCAAACAACTGGCGTTTGGCTTCGGCCACGAAGGCGTTGCCCGGCCCCACCAGCATATCCACCGGGGCCAGCGTGTCGGTGCCCAGTGCCATCGCACCGATAGCCTGAATGCCGCCCAACGCATAAATCTCCGTTGCGCCCGCCATCTTTTGGGCCGCCACAATGGCCGGGGCCGGTGCGCCATTGAACGGCGGCGCGCAACTGATAATCCGCGAACAGCCCGCAACGTTGGCGGTGATGATTGACATATGCGCCGAGGCCAGTAGCGGATATTTTCCGCCCGGCACATAGCAACCTACCGCATTAATCGGAATGTTTTTATGGCCGAGGATCACCCCCGGGCGGGTTTCAACTTCCAAATCCAGCAAACAGGATTTCTGCTGGCTAGCGAAATTAACCACCTGCTCCTGAGCAAATTCGATATCCGTAATATCCTGACGACTCAATTGCCGTATGCACTGATTAATTTCGGCCCCGCTAAGGCGATAATCCTGTCGGTCATAGTTGTCGAATTTAATTGATAATTCGCGAATCGCTTTATTCCCGCGATTTTCGATATCCGCCAGGATAAGTTCCACCGTTTCTCTTATTTGACGCTGGGCTTCCTGACGTTCCTGAACAGGTTTACTGGTTTTTAAGGCATAGGCCATAATGTACTCCTTGAAAAATTGGAATGAGAGCTCCCCTCCCGATAAACCAGGATGGGTTATTTACTTATAAAAATTACCTATCGCGTGCGGCGGCTAATTGCCCTTTCGCGGCTGGCTCATCTGCGTTTTTTATTTGTCGGGAATAAACCCAGCGCGCAGACAGTGGTGTAATAATGACGGCGACTACTGACAGCGCGGCGATAACGATATAACCAGAGGTCATATTAATATGTTGCAGCATGACGCCCATAATCACCGGGCCAATAAACATGCCCAGCGAATAAATCGTCTGGAACAACCCCATTCGGGTGGACTGTTCGTCGGAAGTGGTATTCACCACGCTTAAAGACATAAAGGCGGCAAACGCCATACCAAAAGAGAACCCGGCCAACGCCTGCAAGGCGTAGATGACATACATATTGCTGGTGAACGGAATGCCAATACTCGAAAGCACCTGCAAAATAATCCCGAGGACTGCCGTTTTCACCACCCCAAGGCGCTTATAAAACACCGAACTACACAGCGCGACGGCTACCGCATAAAAGACCAGGTGAATATTACTTAACAACGACAAAATCCCTGCCCGCGCCCCAAGCTGTTCTGCGTAGATTGGCGTGAGCGTATCCCGCGTGGCAAACGGCACCAGAATCACAATGGTCGCCAGAATACCAATCATCCACACCGAACGATCGCTGAGTTGTTTACGCGCCGCCGCAACGCAGGCCTGTAACGTTGGTGCCCGCACGGCGTCGTGTACATCGGTAATGCGCGTGGTCAGAAGCAGCGCCAGCAGACCGGATATACAGGAGAGGAAAAAGGCGATGTTGTTGTCAAAATAATGAATTAACAACCCGCCGATGCAGTTGCCAATAAACACCCCTACCGGCCCTGCCAGTGCCAGTAATGCAACGGCTGCCGGGGCTTCACTGCGATCAAAATAGCGCATAAACAAAATGTTATACAATACCCAGGTCGCGGCGGTGACGCCATCCGCCGCTTTGGCCAGACCCAGTGTGACCGGGTTGGGATCCAGCCAGGCTAAAGGCCAAGTGAAAATGGGCAATAACAGGCTAATTTGAATGAATATTTTGCGGCTTTTGACCACATCAGAAACGATCCCCAGCGGGAAGCGAATCAGTAAAGTCGCCAGGCCGCTGGCACCCATGATCATGCCCATCACCTGCGGTTCGATGCCCTGCTCCAGCAGCATCGGCGCAAGAAAGGCGTCAATGCTGTCGATACAGATGAAAAACAGAATACTGATGACGAAAAAGAGCCGGGCTTCAGGTCGGCGTAACAGTGCTCGAAACATGGTTGTGAACCTCTGAAATGTAATGGTTTTAACCAGTCAAGTACGGCATTTACCGGCTCTGTCCCTCTGGTTCTGTCTCCATTTGCCCGGTATCGTTGACGGCATAAATATTTCAATGAATACGTATTCAAGAACTGAAGTTACGAAAAAGTTTCAATTTTGTAAAGTGACCTGAGTAGCATTGTGAGAAAATTAATTTTGTGTGTTGCATACGCATGCAAAGATGGTGTAAGTATAAAAAACACCCTCTCTTCCCGGCGTGTCTGATGGGGTCGTCTCCTGAAGTCAACGGCGACGGCGAGAGTCAAAAATAAGGAACTGGGGTAATGAAGCGGAAGAGTTTTGCGGCGGTCACTTCGCAGCAGGTGGCGCAACTGGCGGGGGTATCGCAGTCGGCGGTATCACGGAGCTTTACGCCCGGGGCAAGCATTTCCCCGGCGACGCGAGAAAAAGTGCTTAAGGCTGCCCGGGAGCTTGGCTATCGTCCCAACGCGATTGCCCGCTCTCTTAATACCGCCCGGTCGCGCATTATCGGCGTGGTGGTGTCCTATTTCGAGAACCCGTTCTATCCGCAGGTTCTCGAAGCGCTGGCGCGAAAACTGGACACCCTGAACTACCACCTGCTGCTTTTTGTTGCCGACAAAGACGGCAATGTGGACAGGATTTTCGATCAGATTATGCAATATCGCGTGGACGGCATCGTGCTGGCGTCGGTCACGCTGTCGCTGGATCTTTCGGAAGAATGTCTGGCGGCGGGCATCCCGGTGGTGCTGTTTAACCGCAGCGAAGACAGCGGTATGGCGTCCAGCGTGAACAGCAATAACGAAGCCGCTGCGCGGCAAATCGCTGAATTTTTTGTGGCCGGGGACCACCAGCGCTATGCCTACGTCGGCGGCGTGGCGGATTCATCCGTCAACATCGCTCGCCAGCGTGGCTATCTGACAGCATTACAGGAACACGGGATTGACGACGTCAAAGTGGTTAACGGTGATTACGACACCCGTAAGACCGTGCGTGCCGCCTACAGCCTGTTTTCGCAGACGCCCGCGCCGGACGCCATTTTTGTCGCCAATGACCACATGGCGCTCACGGTGATGGACGTCGCCCGCTACGAATTCGGCCTGCAAATTCCACAGGATGTTTCCATCGTTGGCTATGACGATACCGGCCCGTCGGGCTGGCCTTCTTACGCTCTGACGTCCGTTTCGCAGCCTGTGCAGGAGATGGTGGACGCGGCGGTAGAATTGTTAATGAAGCAAATTGAGAGCGACACCATTGAGCCGGAGCAAATTACGGTCCCGGGCATTTTGGTTGTGCGCCACTCCACCCGCCGCCCGCGCAGCGGCATTATCGAAAAAGAGGGTGTATCCCTGTTTCAGCCTCAGGAGAGCAAATGAGCAGATTGCCTGGTTTTAGCCCCCAGTTCGACTCCATCCAGCAGTTTATTCTGACGCTAACGCATGTTGTCTGGGAGCAAAAAGATATCGGTCAGCTCGCCGATTTCTACGGCTCGCCGGTGGTGTTTATTACGCCAGAGAAACAGCTGACCGACCTGTCACAGTTTATGCGCCACACCCTGGAAGCGATGTACAGCTTCCCCCAGCGCAGCGTGCTGACGGAAGATATTCTCTGCACCGACGCGCCAGGCGGCGAATATTATGCCTCGCAGCGCACGATGGCCTCGATTCGCCATCAGGGCGAAGGCTTCTTCGGCCCGCCAACCGGGAAGAACGTGTGGGTGCGCACCTGGGCGGATCGCATCTGCGCCGATGGTGCGGTGCGTCAGGAGTGGTTATTGCAGGACAGAGCCGCGATTGTGGCCCAGTTAGGGCTGGACATGCGTGAATTTGCCCAGAGCCTGAGCCGTGCGCGGCAGCAACTGGGGCTAGAGGATCCTACGGCGGAAGTGCTTGATGCGCGCTGGGCGGGCGGGCCTGAAGGCGATGATGTTAGCAGCCCTGTCGCCGGGGTCATCGAACGCTATCTGACGATGTGGGCCGGCGGTAACAGCGGCACGGTTCCCGGGCTGTATCACCCCGCCGCCACCCTGTATGCCCCCGGCCACTGCATGGGTACCGGAGAGGCGGAAATCAGCGCACTGCTGGCAGGCTATCGTGCCTCGTTCGCCGACAGCGAAACCCAGCTTCACCATTTAATTGTGCGTAAAGATGCCAATGAACCGGTGCGTATCTCCCTGCGCTGGTCATTATTAACCTGGCATGACGGCTACGGGAAATTTGGGGCACCGACGCGCAAGCCTATTTCGATTACCGGCATTAGCCAGCTTGAATTACGCGATGGTTTAATTATTCGCGAATATTTAGGCATAGATGAATTAGCTATTTGGTCACAAATCGTCATTCAATAATATTTTAATAGCCTAAACCTTTTTACCCGCCGCAATATTAATTGCGGCACTACCCTCTCATTCATTTTTATGGATGCAGGGATCGTATTGTCTGAAAAACTCTGAACATCAATGCAGGAGGTCCTATGTCTTCAACTGAAGCAACCAATAAAGCTCCAGCAGTACCCGAGAAAAATACCCATAAAATTCAGCGTGACGAACCGGTATTACAGATTGAACGCCGGGACTTTATCGATCTGGTGCCGGAGAAACGCCCGCGCGCACATTCATTAAGAGGCTTTGATGAGTGTTATACCGATATTGTCGATTATATCGTGCGTTGCACCCATAAAATATGGGATGAACGCGACGTGGGTTTAATTTATACCCACTATACGCATAACTGCGTGCTGTATAACGCGCTGGGAACGCTGTATACCCGCGAAGAGGTGGTGCAGGACACGCTGAAACGACTGGTGGCCTTCCCGGAACGTCGGGGCATGGCGACGCAGGTCATCTGGAACGGCAATGACGTCGATGGTTTCTACACCTCCCATCTGGTGACTGGCACCGGCCGTCATACCCAATTCAGCCATCTCGGCCAACCCACTAACCGTACCTTTGTCACCCGTACCGTCGCCGACTGCATGATCCACGAGAACAAGATTTATCGCGAGTGGGTGGTGAGTGACAACATGTCGATGATGAAACAGCTGGGCCTCAATACCGATGAGATCGCGTTTAACATGGCGAAGGAGCAGTTTGATAAAGGCTTCCGCGTCACCGATATCGGTGAAAATGGCCGGATGCTGGGCCAGTACCCACCGGAGGTGGAGTGCGATGTTTCTATTGCCCATACCGATACCGAAGAGCAGTGCCTGCGCTGGATGCATGAAATCTATAACCGCCGGATGCTGGGCAAAATCAAAGAGGTGTATGCCCCTAACGTGCAATACCACGGTCCGTTGATGAAAGAGCTGTACGGCGTGGCATCGGTCACGCACCAGACCCTGGCGCTGATTGGCATGATCTCGGACGGGGCATGGCTGCCGCAGCATATCTGCTCTAATCCCTGCGATGAAGGCGGCGTAAAAGTGGCTATCCGCTGGATCATGGAAGGCCATCACCTTGGTTATGGCGAACTGGGCAAACCGACCGGAGAACGTCTGTTCGTGATGGGCATGTCTCATTATCACATTGTGAACGGCAAAATTGTCGATGAGTGGGTGGTGTACGATCACCTGGCACTGCTGGCACAAATCAAACTCGGTCAGATGGAGAACGCATAATGTCTGCACAATCAATTGTTAACCAGGTGACCTGGATCAAACTCCCGCAGGGACAGGACGAAAAAGCCGATCGTTCCCTGACCGATACTGTCAGCACCATCATCGCCCGCGTGAAGCAGGAAGGTGATGCGGCATTGCGCGACTACTCTCAGCAGTTTGACAAGGTAGTACCGCAGCAGTTTGAAGTCTCGGCGCAGGAAATTGAGCAGTCGCTGGCCGGGATGGATCCGCAGACCCGTCGCGACAGCGAGTTTGCCATTTCGCAGGTGCGCCGCTTTGCTAAGGCGCAGTTCGCCACCATGTTACCCCTGGAAGTCGAAACGCTGCCAGGCGTCCACCTCGGACACCGGATCATTCCTGTCCAGACCGTCGGCTGCTACGTCCCCGGTGGGCGCTACCCTATCCTTTCCGCCCCCGTGATGTCGATTGTGCCCGCCACCGTGGCAGGATGTGAGCAGATTATTGCCTGCCTGCCGCCGGGCGCGCATCCGGCGATGATCGCCGTTTGCCATCTGGCCGGGGCGCACCGTATTTTTAAAGTCGGCGGCGCACAGGCCATCGCTGCCATGGCATGGGGAACGGAAAGCATCCCGTCAGTGGATAAAATCGTCGGCCCCGGCAACGTCTACGTGAACGAAGCCAAGCGTCAGGTCTTTGGAAAAGTCGGTATTGATGCGCTGGCCGGGCCGAGTGAGATTTTCACCGTGGCAGATGAGAGCGCCGACCCGCGTATTCTGGCCGCCGACCTGCTGGCCCAGGCGGAGCATGACATCCACACGCGCGTCGGCCTAGCGACCACCAGCCAGGATATTGCCAGCCGTACTCTTGCTGAAATTGAACGTCAACTGGGCAACCTGCCCACTGCCGCGACGGCGGGAGAAGCCTGGCGTCGTCAGGGCGAAATCGTGGTCTGCGATACGGAAGAACAGCTGATAGCCTTTGCCGACTATATGGCAACCGAGCATTTACAGGTTCATACCCGCGATCCGCACGCCACCGCGGCGAAGATCCGCAATTATGGTTCACTGTTTATCGGGCAAAACGCCAGCGTCGTCTTCTCGGATAAATGCTGCGGAACCAACCATACGCTGCCGACCATGGCGGCGGCACGCTATACCGGCGGGCTGTGGGTCGGGGCGTATGTCAAAGTCTGTACCCATCAGTGGATTGATGAGCAAGGCATCCAGGCTATCGCCGAACCGGCTATTCGCCAGAGCCGCACCGAGGGTATGCAGGGCCACCGCCGTGCAGCTGAGATCCGCCTGCGCCCGCAGGAAATCGATGCCATTACGGCGGGCAGCCGGGACTAAGCGAATAAAGAGGCAGGCTCAATGGCCTGCCATTTTTTTCTTCAGGACATTACCTTATGCGTGCAATGCGTCTTATCCCTCCGCTGGATTGTCGCGAAGAGATAGCCCGGCGGCTTCAGACCATCACTGACCATCAGAAGTTAAATGCGATTATTGGCGTCAATCCCGATGCAATGGCGTTAGCTGAATGCTACCAGCAGCGCCGACGGAGCGGTGCTGTTATTGGGCCATTACATGGCGTGCCGTTGATCGTGAAAGACAATATCGCCTGCGGCGAGTGGCCGTTAACGCTCGGTTGCAAAGGGTTGGCATCGGTAAAAGCGATTTCAGATGCTCGGGTCATCCAGCGTCTACGGGCTGCCGGGGCGATTATTCTTGCCAGAGCGAATATGTCTGAGTTTGCTTTTGACGTCCGTTCCCGCAGCTCGCTCGGCGGCGATGTGCGTAATCCCTTGCAGCCTCAGGTAACAGCAGGCGGCTCAAGCGGAGGCAGTGCGGCTGCGGTCGCGGCAGGAATGGCCGACGGTGCATTGGGTACAGACACCGGCGGTTCGATTCGCATTCCCTGTAGCTATACCGGCCTCGTCGGATTGCGACCCGCGTTCCGGCGCGACATGCTTGAGGGCGTTGCCCCGTTAGCCTTGAGTAAGGACACCGTCGGCCCGATGGTTCACACCGTGCGGGATGCCGCACTCTTGCACGCCATTATGCACGGCGAACAGCCAACGCAACCGGAGGCCGCCTCCTTACATTCGCTTCGTCTGGGGGTAATTAACACGCTGGAAGGCGAAGATCCGGCTCAGCTTAGCGTCTGGCATCACGCGCTGAACCAGCTGCGGCTGGCCGGGGCGACCCTTGTTGACGTGGACCTGCCAATTCTGGCGAAGGTGAAATCGCAGCCCTGCCTCAGCCTGTATGAGTTTCAGGTGGCGTTCAATGGCTGGCTGGTGCAACAGCAAAACGGGCCAAACAGCCTGCGGGAGATTATTGCCTCCGGGGAGTACCTCCCCGAATTTCATACTCTACTGGAACAGATGCTCACCTCGCACAGCCTGAAAACACCGCAATGGCTCAACGGCCGTCGCTTTCAGCGCGGTTTATTCCAGGCACTCACCCAGGCGGCAGACCATTACCGCATTGATGCTTTTGTCTATCCCACCGTCGGCAGTCAGCCGATAAGCCTTGATAAAATGCCGCCGGGTTGTGCCCCTGAACTGGCCGCAATCAGCGGCCTGCCCGCCATTACATTGCCCTGTGGCAAGGTTGAGAGAGGTTTACCGGTTGGTATGGAATTGTTAACAAAGACGCGGGACGAGCATTTTTTACTGGCCGTAGCCCTGGCATGTGAAAGTGTTTTTCACCCAGACTAAGTCTGATTTTTTCATTTCTCCGGCTATATCTATCCGTGGGTCTGCGGACGCTACTCGCGCGAATTTGTGTATTCCAACCTGCACGAATTAGCGGTTCACCATATCGACCACGATCATACCAAGAACCCGGCGGACGGCAGCAACTGGATGAAACTTATATCAAAGTTAATGGAAAATGGGCTTATCTGTACCGCACAGTCGACAGCAGAGGCTGTACTATTGATTTTTATCTCTCCTCACGCCGCAACAGTAAAGCCGCATACCGCTTTATGGGGAAACTCCTGAATAATACGAAGCGCGGGCAAATTCCACGGCTGATTAATACCGATAAAGCCCCGACATACGGGCGGGCACTGGCGTTGCTGAAGCACGAAGGAAAATGTCCGCCGGATGTGGAGCACCAACAGATAAAGCACCGGAACAACGTGATTGAATGCGATCATGGCAAGCTGAAACAGATAATCAATGCCACGCTGGGATTTTAATCCATGAAAACGGCTTACGCCACGATTAAGGGCATTGAAGTCATGCGTGCACTGCGCAAAGGTCCGGCCGAATCATTTTACTTTGGTCATCCCCTGGGCGAGATGAGTCTGGTGAGGAAAGCTTTTGAAATGTAAGCTTTTATTATGAGGCCGGAGTCTTGTCCATCTTCATATTTGCAACAGTGTCATTTTGTCTAATGCTGGCATTCATTCCGGTGCGGCTGCGCGACCAGCTTCTTAATTGCTGGCAGACCTTCCCGGTATGGAGTTTGTTATTGCGTACAGGGACCGTTGGGGTTTTAACACCCAACCGATCCCATTAATGCCCGGCGCAATCTCCTGGCTGCAAGGGGAGAATAATTCCGATGTTTAAGCACTACTCATTCCGGGAGATCCGTCGTGTCCTCCATATTGCCACCGCGTCCACCCTGACCACCTAATCCACCCGGCCCTGCATTGATCCTACCCGCGAATAGTGGACACGAGACTAAGTGAGTAAACTCTCAACCAGAGGTGATGTGATGGACGCCCCTTCCCAGCCTAAGTTCTGCCACACTTATGCTGAATGTCTATTCGCAGAGGAACAACATCATGAACTCGATAAAAGTTGTCGGGATCGATTTAGCTAAGTCTGTTTTTCAGGTATGTGTCTGGATGAGTGATGGAACTGTTGCATCCAATCGAAAAATTCCCAGAAATAAACTTTTGGATACCCTTCGCCAGTTTCCAGCTAATACGTTGATTGCAATGGAAGCTTGCGCTACTTCGCATTACTGGGGACGAACCTTCAAGTCAATCGGGCTTCTCGTTCGCCTTATCCCAACCCAACATGTTAAGGCTTTTACCCGTCATCAGAAAAATGATGCTAATGACGCACTGGCGATCTGTGAGGCTGCGCTACGCCCTGGTATCCATTTTGTGACGATAAAAACCGTCGGGCAACAGGATATTAAAGCACTTCGCAGCGCCCGCCAGCTAATGGTCGAACAACGCACGGCGGTGGCAAATCAAGCCCGGGCACTGGCTGCTGAACAGGGGATTGAACTCCCTGTGGGCATTCATATCCTGTCACAACGATTGCCTGAACTTATTGAAGATCCGGCGCTGGATATTTCCCCGGTATTACGCGGTTTACTTTTTTCGTTACTGGAAAACCTTCATTTGCTTGATGAGCGCATCCGTTCGACGGAACACAACATTTTGGCTTTATGTCAACAGCTCCCAAAATACAAAGTACTGATGACGATACCGGGAGTAGGACCTCTCATTGCCGCTGCATTTCTAAGTGAGGTCAATGCAGAACAGTTTACGAATGGCAGGCAACTCTCTTCCTGGTGTGGTCTTGTACCCAGGCAGCGTAGTTCGGGAGGAAAAAACAACCTGTCCTCAATGACTAAAAATGGAAACCGTGATCTCCGAACGCTGATTATCCATGGAGCACGGTCAGTCATGTTCTGGTCACAGAAGCGCGATGATGCACTGGGAAGCTGGATGAAACATCTTATTGAGCGAAGAGGCAAAATGAAAGCGACGGTGGCATTGGCTAATAAGCTCACACGCATTATCTGGCGATTATTAACAGGGTCAGAAAATTTCAATATTAACAAAGCTTTTGCAACAAACTAATTGCCCGTTTTTCTGGAATCACCATAGTTTAACTGAGTTTGCAGACACTGATGAGAAAACGGCAGACCGACCCTGTAAAATCCTGGCGTGAGTTCTGGTAGCAACATACCGGTGAGGTGATAAGGAAACAGGGTGCGGATGACATCATGGCGCAGGAAACCTCTTTCCATAAATGACGCCGGATATATGACAGCGAACCGTATCAAATCAGTATTTGCATAACACTGGGCGTCCATATATGACTCACATGACAAAAACAGTATCAACCAGCAAAAAGCCCCGTAAACAGCATTCCCCTGAATTTCGCAGTGAAGCCCTGAAACTCGCTGAACGCATCGGTGTTGCTGCCGCTGCCCGTGAACTCAGCCTGTATGAATCGCAACTTTATAACTGGCGCAGTAAACAGCAGCAACAGCTCTCATCCTCTGAGCGTGAAAATGAACTCGCTGCTGAAAATGCTCGTCTCAAACGCCAGCTGGCGGAACGGGACGAGGAGCTGGCCATTCTCCAAAAGGCCGCGACATACTTCGCGAAGCGCCTGAAATGAAGTATGTCTTTATTGAAAAACATCAGGCTGAGTTCAGCATCAAAGCCATGTGTCGCGTCCTCCGGGTGGCCCGCAGCGGCTGGTATGCGTGGGCTCAGCGGCGTGCGAGGCTAAACTCACGCCAGCAGTTCCGTCTGAGTTGTGACAGCGCCGTACACGAGGCTTTTCACCGGGCAAAACAGCGCTACGGCGCACCGCGCCTCACCGATGAACTGCATGCTCAGGGTTACCGCTTCAGCGTGAAAACCGTGGCAGCCAGCCTGCGTCGTCAGGGGCTTCGGGCGAAAGCGTCACGGAAGTTCAGCCCGGTCAGTTACCGCGAGCATGACCTGCCGGTGTCGGAGAACCTGCTGAAGCAGGATTTTTACGCCAGCGGTCCAAACCAGAAATGGTCGGGTGACATCACCTACTTACGTACTGATGAAGGCTGGCTATATCTGGCTGTCGTCATCGATCTGTGGTCACGTGCTGTTATCGGCTGGTCAATGTCATCGCGGATGACAGCGCAGCTGGCCTGCGATGCGCTACAGATGGCGTTGTGGCGACGTAAGCGCCCGGAAAATGTCATCGTTCACACCGACCGTGGTGGGCAGTACTGCTCAGCGGATTATCAGGCGCTACTGAAGCGGCATAACCTGCGCGGTAGCATGAGTGCAAAGGGTTGTTGTTACGATAATGCCTGTGCAGAAAGCTTCTTCCACTCACTGAAAGTCGAATGTATCCACGGTGAACGCTTTATCAGCCGGGAAATGATGCGGACGACGGTGTTTAATTATATCGAGTGTGATTACAATCGGTGGCGTCGCCACAGTGCCTGTGGCGGACTCAGCCCGGAACAATTTGAAAATCTGAATCTCGCTTAGGACCGTGTCTACATTACGTGGATAGGATCATCTTGCATCTCTTTCATATGATTCCAGTTTTGCCCTGGACTATCCGGCTTAGGGATAGGGTTACCGTCCATGTCTTTAAGAGAGCCTGTAATATCATGATCTTTTAATGAATTTTTTATGAGGTTATCGATTTTTCTAACAGAACTTTCTTGCTTCTGATTCAATTTATCGACTTTTTTCTCTTCTGAATTTTTTGGATCATTTTCTGGCGGTGGCGGCGTCCCAGTACCGGTTCCACCCGCTTCAGCCTTCTCCGCATCCGTCAGATCTTTCGCCACATTCGGGCCTGATGAGGGCTTGTCCGTTGAACTTTGCTGGGCCGGTAATAGTGAGTATGTCCCTTTTTTATCCTGCTCAACAATATAATCATAAGCTGCACGCTGTTCCGGCGTCAGTTTCTCTACGAGGTCGGCCTGCCCACCATTCATTGCCACAGCAAAGACATACTGCTGATCTGAAGAGGATAAATTATCCAGGGCTGTTTCCGCTGCACCAATACCCAACAGAGCACCCAACCCTTTTTCAACCAGGGCATTCCGGCACGCCGCTACTTTGGTACAACCCTGTACTGCCAGTTTTCCACCCTGAACAACCACGCTCAGCGAGTTATTCTCAACAACAAAGCCGCGTAGAACCAGAGATCCCGGCCTGTTGGCCGGGATCTTATACAACTAAACCATAGGGTGTTTAACTGTAAATATATAAATCAATAGAACTTTCAGCCCCAATACTACCCAAAAACTGATTCGTTTCTGCTGACCAATAGATGGATGGTTTTTCCCCATTCTCTATTTCTATTAAAAGAGAAAAAATGAACGTAACACCATATTTCTCTTTTATTTCTTCCAAAATTTCAGTTTTATATCTTAACGAAGACAACAATTTTCTTGTTTGCTCATCTACATCATAGGACTCTTCTTTCTCTGTACAGATTGACCAGCTCGTCTCTGTACTCGGTCTTTTTCTCGTTCCGCTGATGATACCTTTGAGATGAACCTCCATAGGCTCTATCTGCAGTAAAGCAGTTATCTCATTGGGATCAAAGACATCCCCGCAAATGGAAAATTCTGCCTTTACTGTTGTTTTATCCATGTAACTGCCCTACTTATTAATAAATTCGCCAGTCGGGATACCTTCACCTTTCCCACCTTTCCTGAAAATCCACAACTGCCCATTATCTTTATCAACATAAATGTCATAAAGCTTTATTTCCGCTTTAGCACCGAGGAAATCCTTCTTGATTTGATGAGCATCCACACCGTTATTTTTGAGGAATTTATCATCAGCGACTTTTATATTAGATGGTTTTTCCGCCCCATTATCATGTCCATCACTTACCATATGGTTAGGTAGCTCAGGTACAGCTTCGGTATTACCCGTGTTGTTTGGTAATGTGTCTACAGTTTGGTTAGCACCTGTATTACCTGGTCCCGAGTCAGTCTGACCATTATTGTTACCTGTATGATTTACGCTCTGGTCTGGTAGTTGGTTTCCGCCCGTGTTGGTTGGGCCTGACTCAGCTATCTGGTCACCGCCGGTATGAGCAGGAGCATATTTATCCTGAAGCGAGTTGAGATACTTTCCAGTAACCTCGTCGTTACCCATCATTTCCAGGGTAACAAGATGATCCAGTTCGTCAGAGGTCATCTTATCCGCAACCTCCTTGATCGCGGCTCCGGCAAGGCCCACTATCCCCGCTTTTGCACCGATTTCCAGCAATTGCTCCGCAACTTTCGTCCTGCACGGTGCCGCCTGCCGCCATCGCGCACCCTCTGGCTACAAGACTCAAAGAGTTATTCTCAACAACAACTTTATCCTTTGTGAACTCAGCCAGAGAACACTAACTTTCCCAGTGCTATCAGTAAATTGCAGGCCATTTCCGCCAGTGCATTTTGATGGACGGACGCACAAGCCCCGACGCGCACTTTTGCACCCCGCTATCCATTTTCCTGACATTGTTAAAGAGCAACTATAACAACCGTAGTAGTATCAGGCATGCAAAGCGTGCCAATAAAATGACCACTTATTACAGCAGCACCGTCAGCCTGCACCTCAAGGGTTGGTTTTTTTTACAATTCAAAGTGGTGTACTCGTTTCCAGAATAGCATCTTCATATTTATCAAGATTACTATTTAACCAATTTTCACCTTCGCGTTTCATATGAACTTTAATAACAGCTCCAAAATCATCAAGAGAAATAATGACATTTAGATATTCAGCCTTATTATCATTATTACGTTCCCATTGACTTAGTATTTCATTACAAAATAAACAAGAATAGTCTAGATACCTTTCTGAAACGTAATCATCGACATGGAAGGAATTCACGAAACACTCAATTCCTGTTTTATCAAAATGATTATTTATCCCAAGGTTACCCTTGAATAGACCAGCCAAAAAGACACATCCATCAACTCTTATAAAACCACAATCCACCCATAGTTGAAGTTCTTCAGGAAGAGAGAGGCCCTTCCAGTCTGCATTGATAATTTCCTTCATCATCAGTGAATTACACTTCATTTTTTCTCTCCTAGATATTGCGTCATACCTTTATCGATAGCTTTCTTAAATGAGCTGTCATTCAATAAGTTATTTACTGATTTAGGCGCATCAGGGAATGAATTTGTTTGGGGATCGTAAAGGTATTTATTTCCCTTATTATCCTGATAATGTAACTGTCCTGGTCTTTGACCTGGATTAGGGTTTTCAACATCTATTCGTTCTTTTCCTGTACCTTTCCATATAGTCTTACTGGCAGTTTGAACACCATTCTGACCCAGCATCGAATCTTGCTGAATATTACCTTTTCCTGAGCCAGCCTTTCCAATCCCGGCAGCTATCCCCGCCGCACTTGTCCCAGCCACCTGCGCTAACGAGTTAATCGCAAGCTGTTTCGCTTCAGACGAGTCACCAGACATCAACGCATTGTGGATTGCCGCATTTCTGTCTGCTTCAAGCTGGATAGATGTCACCTGAAGAATAGACAATTCGTTCTGTTCTGCCGGGCTTAAACCACCATCAGAACGAGCCTTTTCAAGCAACTCACTGGTACGACGGGCATAATCAGCCTGTAACTGGCCCACCTCATTGGCTTTGTTAACACAGTCCTGAGCGCCTTTGCATCCCACCACGCTTTCATGCTGTTCAGCATTGATTTTCTTGTACTTATCAATAACGGTATTTTCACAGGCAGCACTGCCCTGGCACTGAGTCATTTCCTGAGCACGCGCTTTGTTGTCCGGCACGCTCAGCGCATTATTCTCAACAGTCGTCTTCGCCGCTTGTCCCCCTGCTAACGCATCTGCTGAACTATCACCCGTCAACCCGCCAGCCAGACCACCGGCTAACGTTGCCAGTGCGCTGATGGTTTGCTTCTGCTCTTCACTCAGCTCACTGATTGGCGTGTCTTTGCCGTACAACTGGTCTTTGATAATACCGGCCGCAAGTTCACCCGTCGCAGCTCCAGCGGCACCGGCCAACGCATTATTCCCCTGTGCCGCTGCGATAGCCGCATTCACCGCAGCATGAGCCAATGTCCGTGCCGCTAGATCATCGGTGCTTTGCGCAATTACATTCGCTATATAGGGGGCTGCACCACCGGCTATCGCGGCTGCCATGTTTCCACCCGCCAAGCCCTGTATGGCGGCAGTAGCGGCTTGCATCCCTTGCTGAACCTTGCCGCCCGTACCGAACCCGGAGTCATTAAACGCCTGATTGTAGAAGTTCTGGTAAACCTGCTTGCTGATGTCCTCCGTTTTCGGTTCCTTGCCCGGATTGGCCTTGCGCCACTGTGCTTCAGCTTTTGACTGGTCCTCCGGGCGCACGGTCTTCATCTTCTCGTTTGCCGCTTTGGTCGCCGCGATAGCCCCTTCGGTTCTGGCAATATCCATTGCCTGATTACCTATTTCACCTGTCAACTGCGCTTCTTTCAGGCGGTTCTGTTCCTTCTCTTTATCGAAGATAACGTCCAACCCCGGATTGGCGTTTTCCACATCACGGCTTAACGTGCTGACGTCCTGTTTCTGACTGGCGGTATCACGAACAACGATAGTCCCTTCCGATACCGCCGCTTTCGTTGTCGAGCTGGCATGCCCTTCTGAGTTCGCACCGACCAACAGGTTGTTTGCCATGTTACCTGCAAAGTCTTTGCCGATAGCGCCGCCAGTGCTGATGCCGACGCTCTGGTGCTCGACCTTGTAATCCGCTTTGTTCTCGATATCGCTGAAGCCCAGCGTACCGGTATCGAGCTTGTTCTTGCTGGCATCCGCCGTTGACCCTATCACCGCACCGTTTAACTGCGTATGTTTGCCGACGGTAATATCAAAACCGCCGTGACCCGCGAAGATACCGCTCTGCTCTTTCACCGCATCCCAGGTGCTGTGCATTTTGTCCTGGCTGAGACTCACCGACGCGCTGCCACCGCCCATGCTGACGCTGCCGCCGGCGCTGGCATTCTGTTGCTTCGAATCGTAATTGTCGCTGTCCTGCTCGCTGGAAAGCGTCAGGTTGCGCCCCACATCCAGCGTCACTTTATCGCCGTTAGCCTGCGCCCCGGTAAGGGTGGTGTCGCGCCCGCTGGTGATGTTCAGGCGGTTACCCGCATCAAGGGTGGTTTCGGTGTGTGTGGTGCCGTTGCCTTTTTCGCTGCCTTTGCCTTTGTTGACGCTGGCATTGACTGAAATCCCGTTACTGCCGCTGCCGAAGTTAATGCCCACACCCACCGAGCCCCCCTGACTCTCGTTTTTGCCGTCAAGCTGGCGGGTGTTTTCAGCCGAAAGCAGGTTCACATCGCGCGCAGCCTCAAGCGTGATGTCATTGCCAGCTTTAATCTGCGCCCCCTGCACGGTGATGTCGCTGCCGGTGGCGTGAATGCTGAGGTTTTTTCCCGCCTGAACGGTGCTGCCCTGGCTGTCGTGGTTGGTCTGTGTCCGGGTCGACGTGGACTTCTGACTGCCGTAAGACAGATTGACGCCAATCATGCTGCCCGGGTCACCCTGTGCCTGCGCCAGCTGGTTTCCCTGATACGCCTGCACACCGCTCAGTGCCGCTTTCACACCATCCAGAGCCGCGAGCCGGCCACTGTCTTCTTTACGCGCATCGCTGACGGTGGTGACAGCCTGGTTTATCGCACTGCCGACCGTACCGCTCAGCGCCAGCGTCAGGCCACTGGTTTTCTGCTCCACTTTATGAGTCTGGCTGCTGTCGTTGTCGGCGGCTAGAATGTCGACATGTTTGCCCTGCAGGGCCATATTCCCCCCGGCAATCACGTCCGACCCTTTCACCGTCAGGCCATTGCCCGCCACGATTTTCACATTGCCGCCGACGCTGCCGACCGTGCTGCCCGCGCTGTTATGCGTGGTGGTGGTATCGGTGGTTTTCAGGTCACGGGTGCCGTAGCTGATACCGATGCCACCGGTACCGGACAGACCGGATTTTTTCTGCTGTATCAGGTGAAGTTCCTGATGGCTGTCCTCTGCCGCCGTGAGGGTCACATCATGCCCGCCACGCAGCGAAACATCCTGCGTCCCCGCCACACCGCTGCCTTTAATCAGCAGGTCATGCCCCGCCCCCAGGGAGATGGTGTTACCGCCAAGCTGGCTTGCCTGCGCGCTGTTGTTGTTCCAGGTGTCGCGGGTAGTAGTGGTGGTTTTTGAGAACATCCCGCTGCTGCCCGTTTCCTTGTGGCGCTCGTCCAGCTCGCTGTGGTTCTCTCCGCTGACAACGCTGATGTCGCGACCTGCCGCCAGATTCAGAGCGTCATTCGCGTTGATGTTGCCAGCCCGGACATGAATGTCCTGCCCGGCGGCGACCGACACGCCACCGCCTGCGGCGATGTCTGAACCGACCTCGTTACGCTGTGCCTGATGCAGGGTGTTGTCCTTGTTCCATGCCACATCATCCTGGCTTGCCGTGGTCACGGTGTTCAGGTTCACATCGCGCCCGACGGCCAGCAGCGTCTTGCTGTCGTGGCCCGAATTCACTACCTGCGCCGCTGTAAGGTTCGCGTCACGCCCGGCGTTGAGCACCAGGGTGCCACCGTCATTGACCACCGACACGCTGGCGACTTTATCGAGTGTGGTCCGGCTGAACTGACTGGTAACGTTCTGGCTGCCCGCACTACGGGTAGTTGTGGTGATATTTATATCGCGTCCGGCGTTCGCCACCAGGGAATCCAGCCCCTGCAGGCTACCGCCGATGCTGGTGATGTCGTTGCGGGCCGTCAGGCTGACATCCGCTCCCTGAATACTGCCGGCATTATTCAGGATATTTTCTGCGGTGATGCTTGTGGCTTTGTGTCCGCCAATCACCCCACTGTTGGCAAGGTTGCCCGTCAGGTTCATTGCAACATTACCGCCGGACATCAGCGCACCGCTACTATTCAGATCCCCGGCTTTCACCTGAGCGTATACCTGAGGAACCCGTACCGTCTGTTGCGACCCGTCCGCCAGGGTAATCGTGCTATTGACCAGCCAGACCAGCGGTCTGGTGAGCTTCGCCATCTGCTCTGCACTCAGCGCCACACCCGGGCGCAGGTGGTACTGTTTTGCAAACGCCACGCCGTTGTCCATCAGCGCCTTATACTCTTCTTCGTCGCTGCTGTACCCGTCAAGATAACGCCTGCCAGACATCGCAATAATCTGCTCTCGTACCAGTCTCTGCTCGTAGTAACCGTCACCCAGGCGCTTCATGGTCTGGTCAAGGCCGAGCTGCTCCTGCATATAGTCGCTGGCAAGCCACTTCTTATTATTGGTAAAGCGCGGGTCCGTCTGGACAAGATAGCGGCTGTTATTGTCCGTCATGACAGTAAACAGGCTGTTGTCCGGCAACCGGGTATCCGGTGTCACGGTGCGGATCACGCTGTCCTTCTCACCGCTTTCCGGTGCCACATCAAACTGCGTGCCGGGCGGTATCTGCACCGGTGTTTTATCGCTGCCGTTCACATGGGTACTGGTATTTCCAGCGCCCCCCGTGCTGACATCTGTCGTGCGGTTGCCCTGAGCGTCAATCGTTTCACCACTGCCACTAAAGCGACTGTTACCGTCCATCCGCCCCGGGTTGAGCGCTATGGTCTGAATGGTGTCCGGTGGCCTGTAGTCAGAGGTATCGATCCCCGGCGAGTCTCCCCCTTTATGATGCTTGCGATAATAATGCTTCAGCGTTCCGTCGTCGGTGATAATACGCTGACCTTCCGTCTGGTGGTTGTCCACATTGTCCGCATTAACCGTCAGGGTCTTACCGGCCACAATCTCACTGTTTTCGTTATAGACCGTGTTACCGTTAATCGTCAGGTTGCCCCCCGCCAGCAGTTTCGCCGGGTCACTCTCTTTGACCTGTGTCTCTTTCGTCGTTTCGGTATAGCGGTACTCATTGAAGTTATCCCCGCTTCCGGAGTCATGGCAGGTCACACCTTCAATGCAGATAATCCAGGTCTCATCTTTGTTAAGCGACACCTTGTAATCTGCGGTGTCATAGGTCACGCCTTTCCACTGGTACAGGAGTTTATCAATCACCGATACCGTCACCCTCTCCGTGGAAAAATGGTCGTTGATATTATTCAGACGCTTAACGTTTAACTGCGTGTCACCGGCAGATTCCATCGTGGCGCTGTGGTTGTTAATTTCCCCGGCCTGCCCGGTGACGGCACCATCACTGGCCAGTTGGCCGCCCACAGACAGAGTGCCATCACTGTAGATAAGCGCATGCGCGTAGTTATTGGTAAGCATCCGGTGAACTCATCTTCACAGATATTTTCAGTCAGTTAGCATTACCGGCATCAGTTAACCGTACCTACCGGAATCAATCGATGCCAAAAAAACGCTGGTCCATTGAAGAGAAAAAACAGCACGTCGAAAACTGGCGTGCCAGCGGCCTTACCCGCCAGCAATATTGCGAACTGCACGCCATTTCTTTTAATTCCATGCGCGAATGGCCGCAGGATGTCGCGAAAGCTGAACGCAGGGCAAATGAGTCAGGACTGCTTCCCGTACATATCTCCACTCAATCTCCTGCTGCAAACCCGCCGCAGGGGGTGAACGATCCTGTCATGCTGTTTTTGCCCGGGGGCATTCGCATGAGCTGCCACTCCACTCAGCTCACTGATGTCTTCAGGGCGCTCAAACATGCTAACGCCTGAAAATGTCTTTCTCGCCGTGAAACCCGTGGATATGCGACGTGGCATCGACACACTGACGCAGTATGTTCAGGATGAGCTCAAATCATCGTGGCACGAAGGCGCCGCCTTCATCTTCACCAACAAAGCCCGCTCCCGAATCAAAGTGCTGCGCTGGGATAAACACGGGGTCTGGTTGTGTGTCCGTCGTCTGCACAAAGGTCACTTCCGCTGGCCACGGGCAAACGACACTGCATGGTCGCTGACATCCGACGAGTTTAACTGGCTGATCACCGGCGTTGACTGGCAGCAACTCAATGGTCATGACCTGGCAAAATGGGTCTTCAGGGAAACGTCAGCAACCTGCATGTAACCTCATGAAAACGAGTGAATATCCATGCTGAAAATAGTATTATTATCGGTATGGATATCTCGCTTCTCTCCACCACCAGTGACATCGAACAACTTCGCGCTATGGCTCTTGCCATGGTGCAAAACGTGATGTCTGAAAACACAGAAAAAGAGAAACTCCGCCAGCACAACACCGATCTCCAGCAACGTATCCATCTGCTGGAAGAGGCACTGATACTGGCGCGTCAGCATCGCTTCGGCCGCAAAACGGAAACGATGGCAGGTCTGCAGCGCCAGCTCTTCGAAGAGGATCTGGATGCCGATATCGCGGCAACCGAAGCTCAGATCCGCAAACTGCTGCAACAGGATAATACTGAAGAAAAAGCACAGACGTCCCACCCGGTACGAAAACCGCTCCCAGCGCATCTTCCGAGAGTCACAAAAACCATCAAACCCGCCTCAACCGAAAGCTGCCCGGACTGTCAGGGTACGCTTCGCGTCATCCGCGATGAAATCAGTGAGAAACTGGAATATATCCCAGCGCGCTTCGTGGTGAACCAGTACGTTCGCCCGCAGTACAGCTGCACCTGCTGCCAGCGGATGATCACCGGCGACATGCCCGCGCAGCTTATTCCTAAAGGTCTGGCCGAAACCAGCCTGGTGGCACAGGTCGTGGTCAGCAAATACCGTGATTACCAGCCGCTTCATCGCCAGCAGCATATCTTCGCCCGGGCGGATGTTGAGTTGCCGGTCAGTACGATGGCGGACTGGGTGGGCAGGACCGGCGTCGCACTGGCCCCGCTGGCAGAGCGGTTGAGGGAGGCATTGCTGAGGTGCCCGGTGGTGCATGCGGATGAGACGAAAATGCGCATCCTGGACACGAAGAAAGGCTGTAAAACCCGTTCCGGCTATCTGTGGGCTTACGTCAGTGGTGAAAAAAGTGGCCCCGCTATCGTCTGCTTCGACAGCCAGACCGGACGGGGTTGTGAGCATCCAGCGAAGTACCTTGAGGGATGGGCCGGTAGCCTGGTGGTTGACGGGTACCCGGTGTATGAAACCCTGGCGGGGCAGAACAAAGGGGTCGCGCTTGTCGGTTGCTGGGCCCATGCCCGCAGAAACTTCGCCGAACTGTGGAAAGCCAGCAAGGATCCGCGAGCGGCGATGGCGGTCAGGCAGATCGCCGGGTTGTATCGTCTGGAGAAGGCGATCCGGCACAGGCCAACAGAAAAGATCCGCCAGTGGCGGCAACGATATGCGCGACCCGTGCTGGAAAAACTGTGGCAATGGCTGGAGCAGCAGAAGGATGCGTGCCCGGAGAGCTCCGGGCTGGGTAAAGCGATCGCCTACGCGCTGAAACGTCGGCTTACGCTGAGCCGCTTCGTGGAGGATGGCGCGTTACCACTGGATAATAACTGCTGCGAACGGGCCATCAGGCCGGTGGTCATGGGTCGTTCCAACTGGCTGTTCGCAGGCTCAGTAACTGCGGGTGAGCGTGCAGCGAAAATCATGAGTCTGCTGGAAACCGCGAAGATGAATGGTCTTGAACCGCATGCCTGGCTGAACGATGTGCTGAAGCGACTGCCGTTATTACCGGAAGGACGGCTGCAGGAGTTGCTGCCGTTCCCGGCATACAGGTTCAGTGAGTAACTGACAGTCCTGCCGAAAAACCTGATGTCGGGAAACGCGAACCGGAGACAGTCAATCCAGCAGTGCCAGATATCACGAGGCCTTGAGAGTAATAATCACCTGCGTAGTCCTGTTCATCCCTGAGCGAGTTCACCGTACTCAGTAAAGCCAGTCCTGACCCGTTATCCCGTCAACAACTGTATGCAGGAAACTCACACCTCGCTCAAAACCGCTCCGTCAATATGAGTTCACCGGATGCTTACTTACGATCAAACATTTTCCAAGCATTAGTAACATTATGATTGTCAGTCATCAGATGTTATGTAATTTTTACAATAAAAATATACAGGTGACCCTGTGAATTAAACGGAGCTTTTTGCGGTGGGATACGTCTATCTGTAGTAGTCAATAAAACAAAACCTCAGCGCCTACGAGTTGAGGTTTCCTGTCAATTAAAAAGAGTTTTTGAAACATCTCCAGTATCGCAAAATTCTTTAAAAGCCCTAATTACGAGATCGAAGTCTTCGATTACAGTTTGTAGCACTATGCATTTCACCAAAAATATCAACATAACCATCAAGTGCTTCCTGGTTAACTGAAGTTCTTACTATATGCTCACCATCTATATCGAATTCACTTAATAATATTAAGTAATTATTATTTTGTGAGTATAAAGACAATTGATAAGGACCTACTTCAGAGGGTGCATTATTTTTTTATACTCAATATACCTGTTCGATTCTTTATATACTTTAACAACTCAAGTAGCTTCTCTTCTGAAGGCCTCACAACAGGCGATATCTACTCTCTGTCACCTGAAGACGTCAGGCTAAAGCAACCAATCACCATATCCAGACTCATTTTATTTCCTTTATAGATTTCATACCCGATTGCCAAGTGTATGTTTTTGGCAAACCGGTTATATCATCAATAGCATAGACGGTGATTGATTTTGCACCAGCAGTTTCTGCAATATCACCTCGACAGTACCCGCACCGCCGCCAGAGCCGGAGATCATGCAGACGCTGAAGAAGGTCTGTAAGCTCTCGGGCCGCAAGCAACAACAGATCCTCGAGTTTATCGAGGTGATCACTGCTAAGCGACCGCCAGCCGGGAAGTGGGGCTGACGGTTGACAGGTAAAAAGACCCCGGCTCGGTGGCCGGGATCACCTTCACTAGCAAACAGATATCAAAGGAGTGACTGAAGATAAGACATCAATGACGTCATTAGAGGTAACAATTAAGTAGTGTGTTATTGACTCACCATCATGAATACCAATGCTTTGATCGGTAAACCATTCTAAATAAGTAGACTTATCTACAACATAGATACCTGTTAGCATTTCCCCATTCTGCTCTTCTTGCATTTTGAGCAAATCGCCTTCATCAGTTAGTCTAAAAGAATGAATCCAGTCAAACACAACTTTGAACTTATTCGTTCCCTCTGAAGTTAACACTAACTCGAGAGTTCCAGATGAATATCTCATGCCTTCTAATTGACTGTTATACAATGAGTAATTGCAGTCAATCTTTATCAATTTTTCAGTCATATACACTCACTCATCATACCTAAACTTGATCCTATTTTTACCTGATTGGATTTCTAATGTTGGCCTTCCATCTGTACTACGTTCACGCACAATGACGGTTCTGCCATCAGGTAATTTTCCGACTCTCCCACTAGGGATATCTTTTACGTCACTTGGTGATAGAGCATCAAACTCTTTATTGGCTGCGTTACTTCCACCCATACGCTCAAATAGTTTCGAACGTCCCGTAGTTTCTTGCCCTTTTGATGATGTTGACGTTAGATCTTCAACTGTTATGTTCTGACGATCGCTATTTCGAGCATTTTCCTCATCCTCCGGCCCCCAACCGCCCGGTGTGCCAGATCCCGTTCCACCCAGTTCGGCCTTCTCTGCATCCGTCAGATCTTTGCCAGCATTTGGTTGCTTTTCAGCCTCTGAGTCACTACCCGACATCCCGGCGGCGATACCCAGACCTATTGCCGCACCGGTTGCTCCGGCCAGTACATTATTCCCCGGACCACCACAGGCACCCATTAGCATCGGGTTTCCTTTCGGGCATGCATCACTCAGCGCATTATTCTCCACAACAACTCTTTCCGGTGCGAAGCTGGCCGCCAGAGCAGCACTTTACCCTTACTATCAGTAGGTTATAGTCACTTTTTCTCGATGCATTTTGGCCCGGGCAGCTTTTTGCTCCGACGAGCCTTTTTTGCCCGAGCACGCTACCGCCATCAGGATGATCCGGTTATTTATCGGTATAACTGTAATCTGTTAATACTCCTTTATCAGAAAAATTTAATACCAGATTCTGGTTACGATCATTGATAAATGGGATCAAAAAATAAATACGGCGATCAAGTTTTTCCGAATGATAATACCACTTATCTGCACTATTATAGTCCGCAGGATGTGCAGGAACTCCAAACGCAATCAGCACATCTCGTCGTGTGGTTACATGGGAAGTCAGCTTACCCTGGATCTCTTTCTCCGAATATTGAGCAAGCGTTGTTTCTTTTGTTCTGTCTATATTAGATGCACAAGAAATAATTATCAAAGAAAGACTTAAAATGATTAATTTATATGAAAAATTCATTTATCTATATCCTTTTCAACATAAACACCATTGATTTTATCCATGACAATTTCTTTTAAATAAAGGACGCAGTATCCCGTTTTATCACCATAACTAATATGTGCCTCATAAATTTTAGCTTTAGCAGGCTTGAAATCGAGACTTACATGACACCCTTGATACAATGAATGATAAATTGATGTTTCCACGTCCGGAGAGAGGTATGTTTCAAAATAATCATCTTTATAAATTTTCCCTGTTACTTTCGGAAGCCCTATATCTTTAGTCGAGCCGAGGAATGGGTTTAAATAACGGTTATGTTTTTCAACCCATCCACCTGTTTGTTTTCCATTACTGTCTTTCGGATAGATCGCATAGCTCATTGGCGGACCTATCAACCTGATTTTTGCGACATCAATACTATTAACTGGCGGCACATAGGTTTTCGGTTCAGGGAAAAAAGTGCTACACCCTGAAATATTCGAAATCACAAAAATAAGAACATACTTCAATAATCTCATATACTTTCCTTTTAATTATAAAAAACACACTGTAATGTTATCAATTTTTAAAATCCCTGTTAGCCAGTTCACTGTTCACTTACATCGAAACAACATTCACCCAACCAGCAACAGCAGCGTTAACAGGATTAATTTCTCCGCTAGCAAGTGTCAACGCTACGGCACCACGTTCATTCATTGCTTTCTGACATGCAGATCCACTCGGATTGTCGGAACAGGTCGCTATATCGATTCCATGCTGGTGTATTCATCCCGCCTGAGCATCCTCGCATTAATAATGCCATTGGCAAGAGAGGATGTTGTGCCTTCACCTAAAGCATTTCTGACCTGATCTTTCCAGTGTTCAGCACTTTCTTTTACCGCTGCCCGAGCCTTGTCTCCGCTTAACGAGTTATTCTCAATAACTAATAGCTAAACTTATACCTTTCAATTTTGGAGAAAAAGTCATTTATGTCAAAAAAGTATCGCCATTCCTCATCGAGAGTATATTTAGAAATTTCATACTCCCCCTCATTTCTACCAATATAAATGTCAGGTATGTTGGTTCCTCTACAAGCAAACCTCAAGCAGTGCGATGTTCGGTAGTTATACATCGCATCAATAGCATCATCATTATCACTATCTACACTCTCGTAAAAACAATAAGAATTCTCGGCCAAAGAATGACCATTTAAATTATTAATTGGAAAATCATCTTCCCTTATCGCTCTTTCTTTTTCAAGAAGCCAGTCAATTAATGAACGTAAGTCTACTCTTCCTGTAAATAGTGACTCAGCGTTCACGTTTGAATTGATCGATAATTTTATAAGTTGAGCATCAGCCTGCTCATTATTGTCTAATAAAGTTATTTCCAGATTATTCATGACTATTTACCCTTAACCATTTTATTATACTCGGCCTTACTTATATCCCCACGAGCAAGGAACTCACGTAACACTCTTGGAGGTGCTTCTGTACCGGGAATAGGGTAACCATGCCAGCCGCCAACATTATCTGGTTGGAATTCATAAAGTTTTCCATCAGATATCCCATAAAGCTGCTTACCTCCTTGTATGGAGTTATTTAATACTTCCTGGGCTTTAGAATCACTTAGATCCATTGGTGTTCCCCAGCCTCCAGCCGCATGTTTAGGGCTTGGTACATATTTATTATCTTCAGACAAATAAGTCAAATCATCGCTATTCGGCCCATCAGGGATTGGAGTTACCGTTGTGCTACCACCCGTATTCGGTACGCCATCAGTATTTCCAGTGTGACTTCTCCCGGTATCAACCTGTTCATTATTACCGGTATGATTTGGACCTTGCGCCGGTAATTGGTTCCCGCCCGTATTACCTGGGCCTGACTCCGCTACCTGGTCACTACCGGTATGCGCAGGAGCATACTTATCCTGAAGCGAGTTGAGATACTTTCCAGTAACCTCGTCGTTACCCATCATTTTCAGAGTGATAAGTTGATCCAGTTCATCAGATGTCATCTTATCGGCAACATCCTCGAGAGCCGCTCCGGCAAGCCCAACGATCCCTGCTTTAGCGCCGATCTCCAGTAGTTGCTCTGCAACCTTGTTACGACATGGTGCAGCAATGGCACATCCCTCAACCAGTGCTTTACCCAGCAGGTTATTCTCAACAACAACTCTTTCCAGTGCGACCTGCCGGATCGGAACAGGTTTTTCCCTTTACTTTCCATTGGTTACAGCAACTTTTCCCTGCTGTACTTCCGGTACCGTAACTTTTTGCCCCGACGCGCCTTTTTCGCCCGAACACGCTACCGCCCGCGCGATTAACACCAGGTACAGTAACTGGCTCATCACACGCGTTAACAGGTTTTTCATGCACACATGATAACTCATACTCACTTTATGGGTAATGTGGGTTTTATGGATTATTCAGGGGGTTAACTGGATGAGTACTGCCTTCTTCACAGGCTTCGGCGACTGCTATGGGAGTAGACGTCTCCACCGGTGCCACCATCATGGACGGCGGCGACTGCACGGTGTCAGTGAGGGCTGCTGCACGTAACCTGGATGCTTATACCGGCAGCAAGCCACACTGTCTTGCTGAGGTGGACATGTAGCGACCGGGCCACACGGGTGACCGCCGGTGACTCTGAAGGTGGGTGAGGCAGACAACCATACAGAAGGGAACAACGCTAACTTTCAGTCAAGAGATAACTGCGGGACATCCCGGGCGCTGTGCAGGACACGCTGTATCCTGACGTTATTTTGTTGTTCAGAGAACAAGATAAGGTAGCGCCCATAAGGGCAACATCTTATGGTTTCACCCAGTTCAGGGCGCTGCCGATACAGCGTCGGCGTTTCTCCTATCTGCTGACATTGCAGATGAAGCTCTTTCATGAAGCTGACTGCACGACCGGGATTATCGTCCGCTATATAGTCCCCGATGGATTCGATATCCTGTATCGCCAGCGGCGATAAGCTTAACGCCATTATTTCCGCCTGTTGTCTTCCATTCTCTGGTATCTGGCCTGAAGTTCCCGGAACACTTCTTCAGCAGGGACCCCTTCACCACTGCTTATTCCGGCTGCTACCGCAGCGCGAAGGGCTTCCAGCTTTCGGTTCTGTTCCTGTTCTTCAAGTTCACGTAACCCGGCGCGGATAACTTCACTGACATTGTTATAGCGACCACTTTCTATTTGTTTCCGGATAAAACTCTCGAAGTGAGGGCTGAGGGCGATACTGGTTGGCATAACCGTTCTCCTGACTGGTGTACTATTTATTACTATCTGTTAGTATTTTCTTTTTCTCTCTTACCGTCAAGCTCTCCCTGTTGACCACTTTTATCTCCCCTGTCCTGCTCAGCCGGGTGCGTTGAAGCATGCACTGCCGCCAGCGCACTGATGCTCACCTGCGTGTAGATCTGCGTACTCTCTACACTCCTGTGACCCAGCATCGCCTGTATCGTGAAATAGCCTGCCGGGATGGATTCAGTAATTACCGAAAAAATTGCGGAGCAAAAAAATCCCGTCAATCAGGATCGGGATTTCTATTTAATCTTTTATTACTATCTGAATACTACCTCCATCTGGAATATCTCTTATTTGCAATGCAATATTTGCTCTCGATTTTAATGACTCATATGACTTACTTAAATAAAGATTATCAAGATCATATTGACCGCCAGCAATGAATGGAATTTTTGGCACTAAACGATATCCTGCAGGAAGTTCTCCATTTATTTTTTGCCAAGCATTCGCTAATGAACACCCCGTAAGCAATTGATATTCAGATAGTATATTTCCACACCATTCATTTATACTTCCAGCTAGCTTATTAAATTCACCAGTTTCAGGATCAAACGAATAAACACCATCATTTTTTAAGCAAAACTGCCCGCCGAAAATATCCTCAGCAAAAAAAAATGCATCTAAAGCCATATTTTCATAGGAAGATATCCAGAGCGTTTTTTCATTCCAGTCCATCAAACCGATTTCTTTATCAGTCGTTTCATATGGAAAAACATGCAGGGCTGACTCAAACCCATAGAAACCATTTTTTTTCGCTAATAGATTTTCTAGTTCGCCAGCCAATGGCGAGTTGCATAAAGCTATACAACTCTTCGGTGCCCGATTTAAGGACAAATCATCACTACAAATTGACAATAATTTCTCTACAAAAAGTCCCATTATCGTTTCCCTCCATCAGTCTTTATAATGACAGATGTACCATCTGGTAAGTTTCGGCATTGTGCCCCGATGCAAGAGCCTGCACCTCTATTATCAGAGGGCTTAATTGGTCTGACAGAAGACCCTGTACCACCCTCATTAAACATTGCTGGCGGATATTCATCCCGATCCATTCCTTTCACTGGGGAAGTATCTTTCAACGAATCCCGCCGCCGTTGTGCTGCACCGCTACGATCAATTGTTAAAACTGTTGGCTGGCCTGCTGCCTGCGCATCTTCAATATGTTTAGATGATTCTGGATACTTATCTCTATTAATAGTTATAACCTTACTACCACCGATTGGCACACCACCAGGTACAGGCATTGTTGTAGTACCAGGGATCGGTTTACCATCCGCATCCAGCAAAGCACCAGTATAACCAGGCCGGTATACCTTTATAGGACGATTACCGGTTTCACGGTCGTGCTCGTCATCATCATCGCTGAGCGAGTTATTCTCAACAACAATTTTATCCGTTGCAAAGTTAGCCAGTAAACGCCATTTTTTCTAATGCAGTCAGCAGGTTATAACCAATTTTCACCAGTGCATTCTGATGTGCGAACGCACAATCCCCGAAGTGCATTTTCGCACCCCGTTTTACCCGTTTACCTGATTGGTGACTGGCTGGAAGAGGCGGGATTTGGGACGGATACACCAGTTACTATTGGCGTGGAACGCGGGCAACTGGTGATCCGGGCTGCTGAGTGACAGATAAAAAAATCCCGGCGACTTCGTCGGGATCTTTACTTTCACGTTAAAGTAGCTATTACATCCAAAGTCTGACCTATTTTCTCAAGCAACAATGTTACATCGTCTCGCGTTGCTCCGATTCTGGTATCAAACTCTGATACAGATATACCGTTACAGATCTCGTTGAGTGCCGAATTTAATATTAATAGCTCATCCTCTGTAAGTCTTAAGTCTGCTTGTTGCCTAATCACTGCTAATAATTCCATGAATTACCTCAGATTATCAAAATACGCACGTCCATTTGTTGGCCTAAACGCTGTGCCACCATCTGCTGCTTTTGGATTACGAATTACAACAGTACCACTCGATTGATCCCAGTACGCAGATCTGCCATTGGTTAGCTCTTTTGTCGATGTTGGATTCTTGACCACATTTTCAATATGTTGAGCAAATTGTTCTTTTGAGGGCAATAAATTCGTAGGTGATGCTCGCAGGCAAAAAAATCCCGCCAACAGTAGACGGGATGTGAGGATGTCACTTTGGATTTGAAGGTGAGGTAGGTTTCTCTTTCGACATGACACATTGTCCCACGCCAATAATCACTCCGCATCCGATTGATATTTCAATGCCTCTAATTAGGTCATTTCGGTTAAAGTCAAAATCACCCACTAAAAAATAGGATGCTAGAGATATAAGAAACCGACCACCTACAAGAATAATGAAAAGGCCAACCATCCATGATGTAACCAATAATAATAAGAGTTTAATCTTCTTATTTTTCATCACTCTTTTTCTCCAATTTCTGCTGAACTTTTTCAGCTAGATTCTGTGCGGAATTTCCAAGGTATTCAGAACCTGCGGATTCAGCTACAGCTCCTGTAAGTTTAGGTATATTAAACTGAGGTGTTGTAGTTTGCAGTCGTTCCACACCTTTTCCTATAGCGGCACCTCCAAGGGTTCCTAAGCCTGCTCCGATCATCGGGGCTGTAGCATCTTTCCCCTGCAACTTAGCCCCTGCATACGCACCAGTGATGCTTGCAGCTTCAGTAAACCAGAACCCTTTACCCTGAGTTAATCCGCTGATACCCGTGGCTATAACCGCATCGGTGGCACTGAATGGTCCTCCGCTGTTCAACTGATTAAATACATTAGCCGAACCACCAATTACACCGGCTCCAATAACACTTCCCGCCGTTGCTGTAGCTGGCAACAGAACAGGTGCTACAACCGTCGTAGCACCTGCCCCCCAGGCCGTTATTAAGCCAGTTGCCGGGGCCTGTCCTGCTGGCATATCGCCTTTCGCGATCCTATTGAGTCCGGCCTGTGTTTCTTCCGGAGTCAGATTATTGTCCACCGCATACTGATTCCATACAGCGTTAACCGCAACAGTATTGTCCATGCCCGTCCCGAAGCTGAGCGAGTTATTCTCAACAACAACTTTATCCGTTGCGAAGTTAGCCAGCGAACATAATTTTTCACCTATTAAGCCAGTATGTTACAAACAATTTTGCCAGTGCATTCTGATGTGCAAACGTACAAGCCTCGACGTGCATTTTCGCGCCCCGTTTGCCCAGCCTGCACCTGATGGGTGACTGCCAGGAAGAGACGAGGTTTGGGACGGGTACACCGCTCACCATAGCCGTTGAACACGGGCAACTGGTGATCAGACCGTTAGCCGCTGAGTAACAGATAAAAAGATCCCGGCGACTTGGCCGGGATCTTTTTTATTAAATTAGTCCTAACGACTCGGGTAATTCCTTCACAAACTCGCTTTTATCGCCAGTATATTCTGCCGATATGGCTAATAAGTCTATGGCAATATCTTGCCTGTCCTCCGCGTCTAGTAGCTGTAATTCTGCTGCCATTTGCTCCATCATCTCTACAGCAGTATCCGCATCCAACTGCTCTTCGCTCGTAAACTCAAGGAATATAGAGAAGTCAGCGATGATTTTTATTAGTTTAATGTGGCTATTCATTGACAGCTTTTTCCCTCTATTCTTGATTCCTAACTCATCAAACATCTTCTGAGCATAGTTACTAAGCAAATTTTGAGTAGAAAATTTCGCCCGCAAGGGACGATGTTTTCGAGTTATCCTTTACAGCGACTTAATGCCAACCGGAGGCCCGCACCGATTTCGGCTGGGGTGCTTTCTACTGGGAGAACAACATCCTCAATGCCATCACCTTTAGTTCTGCCCCAACCTTCCAATTTTTCATGACGTGTTGGTGAGATGGTAATGACACCATTCACACAATGAATGCCACAGTTTTTCATATCCTTGAACATTGCACGTTTGGTTTTGTAGCCATATTTTTCCATTAGCATAGCTATCCAGACAGCATATTGTTTCTTAGCTTTTTCAAGGTCAAAGAAAGCCTCGCATTCTTCAACCGTTAATGTCCGACTAGCTGATAGCGCTTGTAAAATAACTTCACCAATACTCTGATTATTCGCATCCGGTAGTAATAAGTGCGAAGGAAATAGAGGATCAGCAGCGACCATACCCAGTCCTGATTGAGTCTCAATAAGCAAAAATTCAGAGGTATAGTAACAACTAGCCCTGTAATCCTGATTTTTATTAAATTTCATTATTTCACCTGTGTCACTTTAACTGTCACACCCTGATTCTTGCCATATTCAATGGCTCGGTTTATTTCTGTCCACTGATTTTTAGTTGTATTAGCAGGAACAGCAAGCTGAATCTCTCTATTAGAGATCATCGAAGAATCAATGGTCTTTCGTGAGAGTGTGTATGTGTCAAATTTTGCAGCCGCATCAATATTTCCTTTGATCGAGCTGTAAACCTGATTAGGGTTAGCCAGCTTCGCCATTGTCTGTGTATCCAATGATTTGGCGCTCACAGCTGTTTTTGTTGACACATCGTAATAGTCAAATGTTTTAAAATTCTGTGGCAGCCTAGCACTTGAGGGCAAAGGAGCTCCAACATAATCCTCCCACGGCATACCCTGTTTCATATTTCCCTGACCCCACTGTATTCCAACCTCGGAGGCACTGACGGTAGCCGTTGCTGTATTGCGGCTCATAAACGATATCGCCGCTTTGGTTATATCTTTTGCAAGCAATCCACCACTGACCAACATGGCCTGGTTTTCCGGATCAGATGCGAATACCGCATACTTCATCCATTCCGGACTGTTTTGATCTATCTTCGCCAGATCCTGACCATTCCACTGTTGAACGTAGATCTTAGCTTCGTCACTGGACATAACATCAGCGCCGATATTTCCCAGCCAGTCGGGGCGCTCCGTCATATCGTAGCCGCCCTCAGCAACTTCCTTATCCCAGCCAACGGCAGTTAAGGGCTCATCCTTCAGTCGTTCATCGACTGTGGCGCTTTGCTCATCACTGACTTTCTTCCATTTATCGATAACCGACTGGCAGTCACCACCGGATTTCCGACAGTCAGAAAGTTCCTTATCGAAGGCCAATGCCTGAGTACTGCTCAGGAAGTTATTCTCAACAACAATATTTCTAAATGATGACAACCTTATCTATTCAAGAATACATATATCACTGATGTAATATATAAAGCGCGGAGCAGCCATAATAAAGCACCTGCCAACCCACAGGTTTTTCCTTTTAGAAGTATGCTAAAAAAACCTTTCTGTCCCTCAGTTACCATATTGAAAAGGTTAGCATACTTATAAAAATATAACGCGATAAACCAAGTTATCACAATCAATGGAAAGTAAACGGCACCTTCACCATCACGGATAAACTTAAGGGCATATGACAGAGGGAATCCAATAAGTAATGCTACTCGCCCCAAAAACAAACTAAAGGAACTTTTTCTGAGGAAGAATATGCCACTAAAATACTCGTTCATACCTACTGGGGAGTTAAGGGTCATCTTGCTACTTCTAGCATAGTGATAGAATGACATAAAAAAGATTGCCATTGATAACGTGATCGTGATGATGTCGGGGCTCATTTTGCTTTATCCTGGCCGAAGTCATGATGATAGAATTCAGTTCCAGAGGAACCATTGATATCCACTTTTTCACCGACAGCATTGGTTGACACGCCGCTCCATCCCCATGCAGGTCCCGCTCCGAAACTAAAACCAAAACCATCTTTTCCATAAGAGATTTCGCTAGAAATGACCCCAACCCCTAAGCCTATGGAACTATTTCTTTCGGAATCAATAGTCCCAGGGAAATATGGTCCAAACTGAATCCCTATTTGCCCGGAGATGCGTCCACCGACAGCTAATGTTTCTCCACGATTAGCTGAAATCTGGTATGGGTCTATACTCGTATCAAAATAATAACCGGCCCCTGCGCCTCCGGCTACTTCACCTTTTACATATGGTTTAACTTTATACTCTGTACCCCAGGAAGGCCCCAAATGTGACGCATCAATTGCATCACTGACCTCTTCGGCGCTCTTTCCTTGCTGACTCGGATCAAACGCCAGAGAAGCATCCTGCTGTACGCGAGGCGGCACAAGCCCAGACATTGAATTATTCTCAACTATCTTTATGACAGTAAAGAGGAGGTTCGTCTGGCTTTCTAACTATATAGGATGGGAAGTCGGTAATTTCAGTCGACTTATAAGACTCATGGTTCTTCTCTGAAGCAAACCGATCGCGAAACACTTTAGCGACAATACCCTCATTGATAGCAGAGCTTCCGGGCATTGATACTGTTAAACTGTCTGGCTCGATATGAACTATCTGACCATTCTCTTCCAAGGTGACAGTCTGTCGGTAGCTCAGGGTGAGTGAAATACTTGATGTCTGCTTAGAGATAAATTGTATACGAACATTATAGCGGGTCACATTTTCGGCTCTATCGGTAACCTGTCCGTGTACTTTTATGAGCATTGGTTGCCGATCTCTACCATTACCTTCAAGCTCCGCTTGGCAAGCAATAAAACTCCCCACCGTGTAGGCTGCATCAAGTTTCAACATTTCTTCAAAGGTAACGGCCCCAGACCTTAAAGAACAGAATAAGGTAAGGCTGATGATAACCAACAACAGAATCCGCCTATAGAGTCTTAGCATATCCCTTCCTTAGTGGTTAAAATAAGCTGCTACACAGCTATTCCTGTGGTGGAGGCTGCTTCTTTTTGCGGGCTTTCATCCACGACATAAACCAGATGCCGATGCCTGCTGGGATGCCAGCGGCCAGACCTGCTTTAACTGAGTAAATAACATCCCCCTCCCAACTAAAAATAAACGATCCATTCTTAAGAAAAACTAAAAGTGCCGCACATAGACATGCTAATAGCGCGACTCCAGTGAGGATCAAAACGCAATAACCAATCAAAACAGTAAAAAACTTTATTCCAACGTTCTGGATTTTCATTTTTTATCTCCAGACTCATTAAGTTTATCCTGAACTTTGCTACCAACTATTTCACTAGCAAGCGAACCACCTATGTTACCTAACGTTTCTGCTGCTCCATGTGATATTATTGGTTTGAGCTGGTCAGTGACAACCTTACTAGCCCCACTACCTGCCCCCGCACCAATCCCAGCGCCGATCATTGCATTAATTGGGTCTTCACCTTTGATCATGCTGCCTGCATAAGCGCCACCGACACTGATACCTCCCGTAACCACTGCACCTTTACCTTGTGTTAATGCCCCGGTTCCTATCGCGATGAGTGCATCGGTATAACTAAAGGGTTTATCACCATTCACCGTCAGTTGGGTACTGGCGTTAGCCGCACCACCGATAACCCCACCAGTTGCCATTCCACTGATCCCCGCAGCCGTACCCGTGCCCATCGTCGCTGCGGTACTCATCAGTAATGCCCAGGATTTCACCAGTTCACTGGCGGGTTGTGGTGCGCCAGTTCCCACTCCTTTAACCAAGTCACTTTGTGCCTGTGCTATCTCTGCGGCAGTCGCTCCATTTTGCGCCATAAATTGCCCCAAAGTAGATGAAGCCTGACCAGAACTCATCATGCCGGATGGCAGACTTAGGTTATTATTCTCCACAACAACTTTTTCCATTGCGAAGTCAGCCAGCGAACACTAACTTTCCCAGTTCTATCAGTATATTGCAGGCCATTTCCGCCTGTGCATTTTGATGGTCGAACGCACAACCCCCGACGTGCACTTTTGCACCCTGTAAGCCACTTTCCCCAACGCTGTTAAAGAGCAACCACAACAACCACACTTAAGGGCGACTAGCTGGAAGATGCGGGGTTTACAACAGGTACACCACTGAAGATCCGCGTGATGCCCGGTTGTCTGGTCCTCACCGCCCAGGAACCGTTACCCACACTGCCGCCAGAGCCAGAGATCATGCAGACGCTGAAGAAGGTCACTAAACTCTCAGGCCGCAAGCAACAACAGATCCTTGAGTTTATTGAGGTGATCACCGCTAAGAAGCCGCCTGTCGGGAAGTGGAGCTGACAGTTAAGTGACAGATAAAAAGATCCCGGCTCATAAGTGGCCAGGATTTCCTCAATCAATTCAGAACATCCGTTGATACGTTGCCAGTATCGAAGAACTCTTTAAAGATCCTGACAACAAGATCAAAGTCTTTTGTTAACTGTCGAGCAGGCCAGTAATCACCATAAATCAGAATTTTCTCATCTGGCAACGACATGTCCCAATACGAGCGCACATCTGAGTCATCATTAGAATATTCCAGTAACGTCAATAAATAAAAACCATTATCAGTCGACACATTAAGATGGGATGGACCGATGCTAGGATCAGGCAATATATTCAGCCGCACCGATCCGGCTTTATCTTTCAGCTTTAACAATAATTCCTTGACATCATTCCATTCAGGCCGACGAACTCTTGTAAACGATTTTTTACCATAAAGGTAAAAATCTGCTTCAAATTCTTTTTCCATATACTTATTTCCGAGTAAATTTAGTCATTCCCGATTCCCAATACAACACATCACCACTTTTTTCTTCATAAATTGTTAGTGATTTGAGTCCCGATTTTTGAGCCATTTTCACTAAGTCAGAACTACAGTACGAGCAGACTTTTTCACCACTCACCGACATCAACATATTCCGATCATTAGTCATACCTTTCTCAAAGGCTTGCTGGATCACCCCCACTTCAGCATGAGCAGTTCCCATATTTCCATTCGGATAGTTTTTGTCAGGGCGCTTATCTATCTTGGCTTGTACAACATCGTTAATCAGAGTTGGTTTATTAAAATCTGCTAACTGTGAAGGCCTTACTCCCTGATTAGTATCTGAGAATTTAGCTCCATCAACATTACCTTTCGCAACAACCTTCAGATTCGCATCTACAATCTTGCCAAGTTGTTTCGCCGCTGCCGCTCCAAGAACCGGAGTAACCGAAGCAACAATAATATCCATACCTTGCTTCGTTTCGGCGTAACCCTCTGCGGTTTTGCGATCAACACCTTTAGTGACCATAAAATAGTTCACCATCGCATCCTTCACCTGCTGCTGATTCTGTGCATCAACGCTGGTGATATTCAGCAGGTTCACTATCTGACCATAAGCATCTCCGTATTGCTGGCTGGCTTTCGAGTTGTAGTTACCGGTGTTCTCGTACTCACCTTTAGCTGCGATAACCTCAAGCCTTGCTCCGGCACACGCCGCACTTCCGGCATTTCCGTTACCACACGCATCAATGACCTTCTGGTCACTGGTGATATCTTTTTCACGCAGTTCATTAACAGTTTGCTGCGCCTTCTCGCGTTCAACCGGGTCTTTACTGTTGAGTTTAAGCTTCGCCAGTTCAAGCTCTGTCTTTTCAGACACACTCAGGAAGTTATTCTCCACAACAACTTTATCCATTGCGAAGTCAGCCAGCGAACACTAACTTTCCCAGTTCTATCAGTATATTGCAGGCCATTTCCGCCTGTGCATTCTGATGGTCGGACGCACAACCCCCGACGTGCACTTTTGCACCCTGTAAGCCACTTTCCCCAACGCTGTTAAAGAGCAACCACAACAACCACACTTAAGGTCGACTAGCTGGAAGATGCGGGGTTTACAACAGGTACACCACTGAAGATCCGCGTGATGCCGGGCTGCCTGATGCTCACCGTCCAGGAGCCATTACCTGCACCGCCGCCAGAGCCGGAGATCATGCAGACGCTGAAGAAGGTCTGTAAGCTCCCGATCCGCAAGCAGCGGCAGATCACTGATTTTATAGAGATGATCATGGCTAAGAAGGCATCTGTCGGGAAGTGGAGCTGAAAGTCAGGTAAAAAGATCCCGCCGACTAAGGGCGGGATTGATAAGCTTACTCAGGATCCGACGGGGTGGATTTTCGGGCTTTTCGTTCGTCTATTTTGGCGAAAATCCACGATCTAAGAGCCGCAGCTGTTCCTGCAATACCACTTACTATTAGAATATTTTTAATATCCGATTGCTCAATACTCACACTATGGCTGATAACTAATTTCACAACTATCAAAGCCAGAGAGAAAAAAACTATGCAGCAAACAAACATGTAAACAATGCTTAGGAACAGTAACCAAATTGTGGGTTTATTTTTTCTTTTCATTTTTATGAACCTCATCCTTAATTGCATTACTTATAAACTCACCGCCTATTGACCCAATGATATCACCTACAGGAGCAGAACCTGCCCCTAAGACAGGGTCAAATAAAGGAGGTGCAACTAAACCCGCTACTGTACCAAATGCCCAGCCAGCTCCGGCACCAGTTAAGGCACCTTTATCTGGCCCATCAGTAAATAAGGTTCCACCTGCCGCAATCCCCGCGTTTTGCCATATATTCCGGCCAGGAGCTAATGCACCAGTGATACCCGCTGAAGCGCTCCCCAAGTAATCCCAAGTCTTATTTTCATTATCAGGTTTACTCAGATCGAACCATTGATAAGTACCATTAGCCGCTTCAGCTATTACTATACCACCCACAACTTTACCTGCTGACGCTGCCGGGCCTAAATAAGCAGCCCCCGCAATTAACACACCATCTTTATAGCCATCCACTATTACTTTCGTGATGTTGGTACTCTCTGGCATATCACCTTTTGCTATTTTATCCAGTCCGGCCTGTGTTTCTTCTGGTGTCAAGTTATTGTCTACCGCGTACTGGCTCCACGATGCATTAGCTGCACCGATACTATCCATGCTAGTTCCGAAGCTGAGAGAGTTATTCTCAACCGCATTCTTCCCGGCCTGTGCTCCCGCCACGGCATTCGCTGAACTGTCACCGGCTAACCCGCCTGCCAGCCCGGCGGCCAGGGTACCCAGGACCGACAGGGTTTGCTTCTGTTCCCCGGTCATGTTTTCCGGCTTCACGTCCGGATACAGTATCCCCCCAATTGTGCGTGCCATCAATTCACCACTGACGGCTCCGCCTGCTCCGGCAAGAGCACTGTTGCCGCTGGCCCGGGCGGCGATGGCTCCCCACACTGCGTGGGCCATGGCGTTGGCGGTTTTGTTGACCGTACCGTCCGGACTCGTTGTCTGATTGTGGATAAGTTCTGCCATATACGGGCTCAGGCCACCCGCAATCGCCTTCGCCATATCACCGCCACCCAGCCCCTGAACCGCCGCTGTCGCCGCCTGAAGCCCTCGCTGCAGGTCGCTGCCCGGGCCGTAAGGGGCCGTCGCCGTCGCGCTGACCTGTTCGCTGATTTGTTTGTCTGTCGGATGCCGGACACCTTGCCTGGCAAGGGCCTTCTTCGCGTCCTCCCTGGCTTTCGGATCTTTCTGCGCCTTCGCGTCAGCAATATCGCCCTGCGTCTTCGCGATATCCATCACCTGATTGCCGATTTCCCCTGTCATCTGCGCTTCTTTCAGGCGGTTCTGCTCTTTCTCCTTGTCAAAAATAACATCCAGACCCGGGTTGGCATGTGCCACATCCTCGCTCAGGTCAGCGATATTCTGCGTCTGCTGGTCTTTGTCCCGGACAGTGATACGACCCGCGCTGACCGCCGATTTCGTGGCGGAGGCCGTGCTCCCCTTACCGCTTGCCCCCACCAGTAATGTACTGGCCGCGTTACCCAGGAACTGGCTGCCGATACTGCCCGCCGTACTGATGCCCGCGCTCTGGTGCTCTACGCTGTATTCCGCGTGGTTGTCGATATTGCTGAAGCCCAGCGTGCCGGTGTCCAGTTTGTTTTTGCTGGCGTCTGCCGTTGAGCTCATCACCGCACCGTTTAACTGCACCGGGCAGGATCGAGGTGAAGCAACGAACACTGACTATTTTCAATGCCTAAAAACGACAACCCCAGCCGAAGCTGGGGTTCTTGTACTGTTACTTACAGCGATTTAGCGCCAGCCTTAGCCCAGCACCGATTTCAGCAGAGGGGCTGTCCATTGACAAGATCACATGATCTACATCGCTGATCCGGTCACCGCTCCACATTTCCAACTTTTCATGCCAAGAGGGAGTGATAGTAATGACCTCATTTGCACAACGGATTTCACAGCTTTTCATATCCTTGAACAAGGCTCGTTTGGTTTTATACCCATAACGATCCATAAGCTTTCTGATCCACTCGGCATAGCGCTCGGCTGTCGCTTTGTAGTCATACAGTTCACTATCGAACGTCACTTCTGGATGTATCCAGACATCTGTACGCGGAGCCGACAAGACAAAACGGCTGTGTGCTAACGCATCCTTGACCATCTCACCCAACTCTTTATCACCCACATCTGGAGGGCTTAAGTGCTGAACACCTTGTGGATCATATTGGTTGCTTCTATAACCCGAATAAGTTTCGACACAGATAAAATCCGCATTCATTTTGACCGAAGCCCATGCACTTTTTACAATATCATTCATACTATTTCACCTGTGTTACTATCACGTTAACACCTTGATTCTTACCGTATTCAATCGCCCGGTTTATCTCTGTCCATTGAGCTTTGGTGGTATTGGCTGGCACGGCTAGGCGGACTTCCTTGCTGGTGATCATTGATGGGTTAATATTCACCCCAGATAGAGTGGCACCTTTAAAGTTCGCCGTTGCATCAATATTTCCTTTGATTGAACCGTAGACCTGATTAGGATTAGCCAACTTCGCCATGGTCTGGGTATCCATCGATTTAGCGCTGACCGCAGCACCAGTGGCTCGATCAAAATAATCAAAGGTCTTAAAGTTCTGCGGCAACCGCGCATCTGACGGAAGTTGTTTCCCTACATAATCTTCCCAAGGCATACCCTGCTTCATATTGCCTTGACCCCATTTTATGCCCACTTCAGCGGCACTGACAGTAGACGTTGCCGTGTTACGTCCCATAAAGGAGATCGCGGCTTGAGTCAGATCCTTACCCAACATCCCCAATGAAGCGACTGCCGCCTGATTCTCTGGATCTGATGCGAATGCCGCAAACTTCGTCCATCCGGGACTATTCACATCAATATTTGCCAGATCCTGACTGTTCCACTGTTGAACGTAAGTTTTCGCCTCCTCACTAGTCATCACATCCACACCAGGGAGATTACCGATCCAACTAGGACGTTCGGCCATCTCCATACCACCTTGCACCACTTCTTTGTCGTACACCTGAGCGTCCAGCGGATTATCTTTCAACTTGTCGTCAAGCTCCGCGCTTTGCTTGTCGCTCAACGCTTTGTACTTGTCGATGATGGCACCGCAATCACCGCCCGACTTGCGACACTCTGACAGCTCTTTATCAAATGCCAGCCCTTGATCCGCATGAAGATAGTTATTTTCCGCAACAACTTTATCCGTTGCGAAGTTAGCCAGCGAACACCACTTTTCCTAGTACAGTCAGCAGGTTACAACCCAGTTTTGCCAGTGCATTTTGATGTACGGATGACGAAGCCCTGACGTGCACTTTTGCACCCCGTAAGCCATTTTCCCCGACACTGTTAAAGAGCATGATACTGTTTATTTCCAAAACACAGCGCCGTTATAAAGTGGGCTATGTCAGCGTCCGCCACGAAGACCGCTGAACGGGTATGACCACTTATTACAATCGCCATCCCAGCCTGCACCTGAAGGGCGACTGGCTAAAAGAGGCGGGGTTTGGGACGGATACGCCGGTGACGGTGACCGTTGAGCACGGGCGGCTAATTATTCAGACTGATAGTAATTTCTGACAGAAAATAGCCCCAGTGTGAATATCTGGGGCTATTTGCCAACCTTTTCAGCTCTCGTTACTGATAAATAATCTCATATTCACTACCAAGTTCATCACGTAACCGCTGAGCTAGCACATACCCATCTTTTATAAAAGTCTCTTCTTCCAATTCATTTTTAAAACCTGAAGATGCAGGATCATCAATATTAAGTATTGCTTCAAACCGATCCGCCCATCGCTGAAGACTTTCTTGGAGGTCTGTAGATATAGGTAATAAATCAGGTGCTATATCCCCAAAATCATCAGGCGTTGTTCCCCATAGGGGATAACACCCATAATCAGCCATTAATTTTATTTTCTTCATTTCACTGCACCTCTCAAGTTCGCACCTACAATATATCCATTACTTCCAACAGTAACTGCGATGTTATATTTCTGACCATTGATAATAGTTTCATAAATCGGGCGACCAGTACCAGAACCTTGATAACCAACTACTTTTCCTTGTGTTACAGCTTTCATTACCACACTTGGAATTTGTGCTTCCGAAACACCTATTTGAGAAAATTGGCTTCCATGTTCCTTTATAATATGTTGTAACCCTGCTGTAGGACTGCCGGTTTCAAGAAAGATAATTTTACCACTTGCATCCCTTGCCACGTTGACAATATTTTCAGGTGAATATTTAATACCCTGAGCTGTCATTTCTTTGAGTAAAGATTTAGTAGCTAAACTATTTTTGGCTAACTGAATCAGATTTTTTCCCGCAACCCCCAAAGATAAAACCGCTGCCTGATTTTCTGGATCTGATGCAAATGCCGCAAATTTCATCCACGATTCAGAAGTTGTATCGATCAGCGCTAAATCTTGACCGTTAGCCTGCTGAACGAAGGCTTTAGCCTCATCTGTACTCATCGACTTATATAGCCAGTCCGGTCTTTCTGTCGTAGCTATTCCACCTTGAATAACCTCCTTGTAATAAACCTCACAAGTCAATGGACTTTCCTGACAAACAGCTTTTAATTTCTCGCTATTTTCTTCGCTGAGTTTTCCATATTTCTCACAAACCGCATCACAGTTGCCTTTGGCTGTACAGGTTTGTAGCTCCTGATCAAATGACAATGCTTCCGTGGCACTCAGATAGTTATTCTCAACAACAACTTCTTCCGATACGGAGTCCGTCATCGTTCGGCATTTTCACTAGTGCAATCAGCACTTTACAACCACTTTTCGCCAGTGCATTTTCACACCGACAACTTTTTGCCTCGACGCGCTTTTTCAGCCCGTGACGCCATTTTCCCCTACATTGTTAAAGAGCAATACCAGCCACCGCCCCTTGCCACTCCCGGTGTGATCCGGTTGCAGCGGCGGGAAGTAGAATTATTTCAAGACTAAAACGCCAACTAAAATAAATAAGTTGAATATTTTTTCAAGCTTGTAATTATTTCACTTATCTCATTTTTTGGAATAGTTATATCCTCAATGACCGGACACTCTATATCCTCCCAGATCCTTCCATTATGCCCATCAACTAATTTCGTTATTTTCCCCCCAACAATCCTCACTGAACTTTCATTTGAAACAGCAAAGAAATAGGCCCCAGAGTCGTTGATGATCGTGGGGGAAGCACAAAAATCAAACACTTGCTCTGGATATTCATCATCTTGTGTCGATTCTGGGTATGCCAGTTTAAACAAGGCATCAAAAGCTTCATTTGTTGGTGCATTGAAAATTTCATCATTGCGTGGCTGAGAGATAAGAGCATTTTTTTTATCAGTGACATCATAAAAATCAATATCTAACGTTGATGTCCTGACATCTTCTGGATACATATTTCCATTTACAAAAAAATAAAAAAAACCATTCTTATAGGAATCACTCCACTGAGGAATACATTCTACCCAGATAGCAAAACGATACGGATCACCGAAAATCATATTTACCTCCATTTCCCAGGTAAACCAAACTCTTTTTTAACAGCGTTTGGTATATCACTTTTTTTCAATGGAACGGATGCATCTCCCGTACTTCCTGACCAATGCCACGAACCATCATTTGTATTCGTAAATTGATGTACGTTACCTTTTTCGTCTAATGCGTACCTCTTTTTCCCATTCTCTACTGAGTTACCAAACAATTGAATAGAGTTTGTAGGTTCGGTTCCGGCGTTTCTATTATATCCGACTTGACCAGGAGTATGTTTCCCATTCGATTGATAAACCAGCCCATTGCCAGCTTTCGTTGGGGTAGGTACAGGCATCGCGCTTCCCTTACCTTTACCCATACCGCCTGTAACAGCGGCCATGGCAACACCAGCCAAGATTTCAGCTTTCTGACTATCCAAGCCATACAATGTCTGGAGCTGTTGGGCAAACTCGGTGCTGTTAACTATTCCTGACTCGTCCATCTGCTGCATCAGCAAGACCGATAAGTCATTCTTCATGCTCCACGGGATATCTTCACCCAGCGCTTTGTCTATCGCTTCATGCACTAACATACTGTTAGCGGGGATATCACCGTATTTCTCTTTACAGGCCGCTGCATCCGAAGCGCAAGTTACAATTAACTCATTACGTTGCTTCAGACTCAGCTCTTCCATTTCCTGCACAATCTGAGAACAGTCACCACGAGCATCACAGCCCTTAGCCCTCGCTGCAAAATCATCTATCTGCTTGGCGCTCAGATAGTTATTCTCAACAACAACTTTATCCATTGCGAAGCCAGCCAGCGCACACTAACTTTCCCAGTACTATCAGTATATTGCAGGCCATTTCCGCCTGTGCATTCTGATGGTCGGACGCCCCCCCCGACGTGCACTTTTGCACCCTGTAAGCCACTTTCCCCAACGCTGTTAAAGAGCAACCACAACAATCACACTTAAGGGCGACTGGCTGGAGGATGCGGGGTTTACAACAGGTACACCACTGAAGATCTGCGTGATGCCCGGTTGTCTGGTCCTCACCGCCCAGGAGCCATTACCGACCCCGTCGCCAGAGCCGGAGATTATGCAGACACTGAAGAAGGTCTGTAAGCTCTCAGGCCGTAAGCAAGAGCAGATCCTTGAGTTTATTGAGGTGATCACGGCTAAGCGACCACCCAGTAGGGAAGTGGGGCTGATGGTTGGCTGACAAGCAAAAAAATCCCGGCTCGGTGGCCGGGATCTTTCAGTTCATTTGTTTGTGTATATGCTTCAACCATTCTTCAGATGAAGACCATTCGTTAGGGTAATAATAATTACAATCAATTTTGTTAAGCAGAATGTCTTGTAATTCATCATCTGACAGAGAAAGTGCCAACAGATAATCTATTTCAGCTTTCATCTGCAATCGTTCTTCCGCAGTTTCGGTAGCCTTATAAGCTGCTAATGTTTCATCCGCATTGCCAAAGAGCACTTCAAAATCTTGGTTAAAGTAGCATCTTAGCAAATATGATAAAGAAGGATATTTTTCGTTACTATTCATGGCGTTGGATATCCTGTAATGATTTTATACCCATCTGGCATTGAAGGATCCCTTCCAATGATAATTCTGGCATTTGTGGTTGGTACAACATTTGTAGAACCACGAGTAACGCTAATACCAATAGCAGCAGAAGATTGATAATCAAGTTCTAAGTAACCCTTTTGGCTACCAGATAAATAACTCTGGATCTTCGATTGATTACTATCAATGGCTTTACTTGTTACAGCTTCTGCTGTAGCTCTATCAGTAAATGTAGATGCTGTTTTTGTATTACCTGTAGACACTCTATCAAATAACTCCGCTTCAGTTTTTCCTACATGTCGATCAATCAAATGACCACCTGCTTTCTCATGAGCTGCCAGCCCGCCACCAGGAACGATAGTACTACTTTGTCCAGTTGCCGATGTTTCTTTCGCTCCAGACTTCCCAATCCCCGCCGCTATCCCTGCCGCACTTGTCCCTGCCACCTGCGCTAACGAGTTTATCGCAAGTTGTTTCGCTTCAGATGAATCACCGGACATCAGCGCATTATGGATCGCCGCGTTTCTGTCTGCCTCAAGCTGGATAGTAGTCACCTGAAGGACAGATAATTCGTTCTGTTCTGCCGGGCTTAAACCACCATCAGAACGAGCCTTTTCAAGCAACTCACTGGTACGACGGGCATAATCAGCCTGTAACTGGCCCACCTCATTGGCTTTGTTAACACAGTCCTGAGCGCCTTTGCATCCCACCACGCTTTCATGCTGTTCAGCATTGATTTTCTTGTACTTATCAATAACGGTATTTTCACAGGCAGCACTGCCCTGGCACTGAGTCATTTCCTGAGCACGCGCTTTGTTGTCCGGCACGCTCAGCGCATTATTCTCAACAGTCGTCTTCGCCGCTTGTCCCCCTGCTAACGCATCTGCTGAACTATCACCCGTCAACCCGCCAGCCAGACCACCGGCTAACGTTGCCAGTGCGCTGATGGTTTGCTTCTGCTCTTCACTCAGCTCACTGATTGGCGTGTCTTTGCCGTACAACTGGTCTTTGATAATACCGGCCGCAAGTTCACCCGTCGCAGCTCCAGCGGCACCGGCCAACGCATTATTCCCCTGTGCCGCTGCGATAGCCGCATTCACCGCAGCATGAGCCAATGTCCGTGCCGCTAGATCATCGGTGCTTTGCGCAATTACATTCGCTATATAGGGGGCTGCACCACCGGCTATCGCGGCTGCCATGTTTCCACCCGCCAAGCCCTGTATGGCGGCAGTAGCGGCTTGCATCCCTTGCTGAACCTTGCCGCCCGTACCGAACCCGGAGTCATTAAACGCCTGATTGTAGAAGTTCTGGTAAACCTGCTTGCTGATGTCCTCCGTTTTCGGTTCCTTGCCCGGATTGGCCTTGCGCCACTGTGCTTCAGCTTTTGACTGGTCCTCCGGGCGCACGGTCTTCATCTTCTCGTTTGCCGCTTTGGTCGCCGCGATAGCCCCTTCGGTTCTGGCAATATCCATTGCCTGATTACCTATTTCACCTGTCAACTGCGCTTCTTTCAGGCGGTTCTGTTCCTTCTCTTTATCGAAGATAACGTCCAACCCCGGATTGGCGTTTTCCACATCACGGCTTAACGTGCTGACGTCCTGTTTCTGACTGGCGGTATCACGAACAACGATAGTCCCTTCCGATACCGCCGCTTTCGTTGTCGAGCTGGCATGCCCTTCTGAGTTCGCACCGACCAACAGGTTGTTTGCCATGTTACCTGCAAAGTCTTTGCCGATAGCGCCGCCAGTGCTGATGCCGACGCTCTGGTGCTCGACCTTGTAATCCGCTTTGTTCTCGATATCGCTGAAGCCCAGCGTACCGGTATCGAGCTTGTTCTTGCTGGCGTCTGCCGTTGAGCTCATCACCGCACCGTTTAACTGCGTATGTTTGCCGACGGTAATATCAAAACCGCCGTGACCCGCGAAGATACCGCTCTGCTCTTTCACCGCATCCCAGGTGCTGTGCATTTTGTCCTGGCTGAGGCTCACCGACGCGCTGCCACCGCCCATGCTGACGCTGCCGCCGGCGCTGGCATTCTGTTGCTTCGAATCGTAATTGTCGCTGTCCTGCTCGCTGGAAAGCGTCAGGTTGCGCCCCACATCCAGCGTCACTTTATCGCCGTTAGCCTGCGCCCCGGTAAGGGTGGTGTCGCGCCCGCTGGTGATGTTCAGGCGGTTACCCGCATCAAGGGTGGTTTCGGTGTGTGTGGTGCCGTTGCCTTTTTCGCTGCCTTTGCCTTTGTTGACGCTGGCATTGACTGAAATCCCGTTACTGCCGCTGCCGAAGTTAATGCCCACACCCACCGAGCCCCCCTGACTCTCGTTTTTGCCGTCAAGCTGGCGGGTGTTTTCAGCCGAAAGCAGGTTCACATCGCGCGCAGCCTCAAGCGTGATGTCATTGCCAGCTTTAATCTGCGCCCCCTGCACGGTGATGTCGCTGCCGGTGGCGTGAATGCTGAGGTTTTTTCCCGCCTGAACGGTGCTGCCCTGGCTGTCGTGGTTGGTCTGTGTCCGGGTCGACGTGGACTTCTGACTGCCGTAAGACAGATTGACGCCAATCATGCTGCCCGGGTCACCCTGTGCCTGCGCCAGCTGGTTTCCCTGATACGCCTGCACACCGCTCAGTGCCGCTTTCACACCATCCAGAGCCGCGAGCCGGCCACTGTCTTCTTTACGCGCATCGCTGACGGTGGTGACAGCCTGGTTTATCGCACTGCCGACCGTACCGCTCAGCGCCAGCGTCAGGCCACTGGTTTTCTGCTCCACTTTATGAGTCTGGCTGCTGTCGTTGTCGGCGGCTAGAATGTCGACATGTTTGCCCTGCAGGGCCATATTCCCCCCGGCAATCACGTCCGACCCTTTCACCGTCAGGCCATTGCCCGCCACGATTTTCACATTGCCGCCGACGCTGCCGACCGTGCTGCCCGCGCTGTTATGCGTGGTGGTGGTATCGGTGGTTTTCAGGTCACGGGTGCCGTAGCTGATACCGATGCCACCGGTACCGGACAGACCGGATTTTTTCTGCTGCATCAGGTGCAGTTCCTGATGGCTGTCCTCTGCCGCCGTGAGGGTCACATCGTGCCCGCCACGCAGCGAAACATCCTGCGTCCCCGCCACACCGCCGCCTTTAATCAGCAGGTCATGCCCCGCCCCTAGGGAGATGGTGTTATCCTTCTCACCGATTTCCGGTGCCACCTCAAACTGCGTGCCGGGCGGTATCTGCACCGGTGTTTTATCGCTGCCGTTCACATGGGTACTGGTATTTCCAGCGCCCCCCGTGCTGACATCTGTCGTGCGGTTGCCCTGAGCGTCAATCGTTTCACCACTGCCACTAAAGCGACTGTTACCGTCCATCCGCCCCGGGCTGAGCGCTATGGTCTGAATGGTGTCCGGTGACCTGTAGTCAGAGGTATCGATCCCCGGCGAGTCCCCCCCTTTATGATGCTTGCGATAATAATGCTTCAGCGTTCCGTCGTCGGTGATAATACGCTGACCTTCCGTCTGGTGGTTGTCCACATTGTCCGCATTAACCGTCAGGGTCTTACCGGCCACAATCTCACTGTTTTCGTTATAGACCGTGTTACCGTTAATCGTCAGGTTGCCCCCCGCCAGCAGTTTCGCCGGGTCACTCTCATGACCACCTATTACAACCGCCATCCCAGCCTGCATCTTAAAGGCGACTGGCTAAAAGAGGCGGGGTTCGGGACGGATACGCCGGTTACCGTCGCTGTGGAGCAGGGGCAACTGGTGATCCGGCCTGTGGTTGAGTAGCAGATAAACGATCCCGGCGAAGTTCATCACAACAGCCGGGATCTTTACTTCTACTTCGTTTCTTTTATATAAGAACTAAACTGGTTACTCCCTGGAGGCTCTTCAACTGATAACCTACCGCACTCAGGGCATTTATATACATCGGATCTAAATTGATTGTATTCACTAAAGAAGGCTTCTGAATCAAATTTATCTCCAAGCTCATCCCATTTATTAAAAAGATCCATTATTTTTCTTTGAGATATAAGATCATATAGAAAGTCTTCTTCCATTGTATGTACAACCATAATGTGTCCACACTGGCATTCCAACTTTGACATTATTTTGCTCCTGAAGCTGGTCGTTCAAAACGGTAAACTTGCCCTTTTGAATCTTGGAAAAATAATGTATTTATATTCTTAACTGATGGTTTTCCCCATAATCTAGATGACATAGATTGCATATCTTGTAGAGACAAATCAATTTGAGTTAGAACTGCTGTTGTTTGACTATCTTTTTTCTCTATAGCCTTGACAACATTACCTAAATTTGACGTTTGAGGTGTGTAAACATCAACTTTACCTATACCATTAACCCACAGATCTGGTGTTCGAACAGCAGAAATACCGTTATCGATAGCAACCCCGGATAAGGTTTCCGGGGCAATTCATTAAAAATAAAAAAATACACCTGTATTGTATTCAATTGCTTTGTTCACTTGTAATAACAATTTTTCAAGAATCTCATTCATGCATGAAGATAATTCAGACTCAATAATTCCCTTAGCTTGAAGAAGGTTCGTACTACCCAGAAGTTCCTCGTCCTCATAATCATCAATATTTATATGCAGAGCACTATTGATTTTATTTATCACGCCAGTATTCCAGAGACTATTATATTCTTCCTCACTAAGGAGGACTTCAATCAGATCACCGTTGACACATTCATCAAAATCTAAACGCTTCATAGCATCTGCACTTATAGGCACTGAGATACACTTCATATTATTTATTCCTGTCAATGTTAAAGTGAGTTGCCTCGTTATACTCACCCTGTGTTCTTCCAGATTGCTTACCATTATCTAATATCTTGTTATTTGGGATATTTCCATCCAAGTCCATATAAGCTCTCTTGCCTGATAAGTTGGGGTCATAAATCCGGAAGTAACTTCCAGAAGTATCCTCAACGACCTGAACACCTGTTTGAGGGTTAGTATAAATACGCTTTCCTTTATCAGTCGTAGTCACAACAGGATCACTACCTGCAAATTTTTTAATTGCTGCATCAAGATTACCAGTCGGCCAATTATCTGAGTATTTCTGAGCTCTGGCAGTTCCACCTTTTGCCGTCTGAGCTTCACGATTAACAATATCATCTATTGCAGATGTTCTCGTTTTACCTGCTGTTGACGGTACAGTTGGTTTTACACCTGATTTATCGCTTCCTGATGAGGGTTTCTCCACTGTCAGTGCATAAATAACACCCGCCAGTATTCCCTTTATAAGATTGTCTTCATGCAGTTGCGTGTTGTTAGCGACGGGTTCAAGTTCTGAAATGGAGTAAGCAGCCAATTCTTGACACTTCGCGGTACATTCTGGTGATGCGGCAAGGGCTTTCAGATCAGCCAGTACATCCTTCTGATCAGCTAGCTGAACGTCCCATTCGAATGTCTGACCCGCCGTACGAGAAGGGCCTTTTACCCATTCATTACCGAACTTATCGAGGTAACCATTACTGGGACCTCTGGGAAGTGGATTACTGGATGAATAATTACTATCTGGAACAAAGCGGATCTTACCTTCGGTTGGAAGCTCAACATATTTTATACGGCCTTTAGTCGACCATGGTTGAGCTGCCCCGCCAGTAGGCGACTGGCGATCCGGCCTATCGTTGAGTGATAGATAAATCTCCGGCTTTATGACCGGGATTGTTGCTATTTCTGCGGAGGATCATTGTAGTGCGCTGGTACTTTGTAATCCTTTGGGATTTCAGCCCATTTTCCGGTTCGAAGTATCTTTTCTACATCTTCTCCGATAGCGTCGAAGAAGCTAGATAAACTCATTGCATGAGCTCTCAACTTTAGTAAAGCCGATTGCATTGCAATCTCGTCATTGTTTTTTTTTGCGAGAGCTAGTAACTCCGCTTTAGACTGCAATAATGTTAGATATTTTGTTAATGAACAATCCAACAAATCATTGTAATTAATAGATAAATCATCAATATCTACTGAGGTAGATGATTTTTGACTCAGGATATATAGAAAATTTTTCTTCATTTCATCAAGGAATGAATTAGTTGTCATTTTGGTAATCTCCGCCCCTCTTTAATAGCTGCTTGCGTTTTGGCGTCATTAAATGAACCATCAAGATTTAACACCACCTTAACCTTTCCTTTACTATCAAAAACTTCTAAATGATTTTTATGTGAACCATCAAGGTAGTACTTATCGCCTTTAGCAATATAATCGCCAACATTATCTTTTGCTTGATAGACACTTTGCCCTTGATACATTTGGCTAGTTTTACGGGCATTATTGTTCATCTCACTGCCAAAACCAGTCTGCTTAAAGAACTCGCCCATGTTCCCCACTGCACCTTTATTTGGCTGATATTTTCCAAGTCCACCAGTAACCGCGGCCATTGCCGCACCGGCCAGAATTTCCGCCTGCTGTGGATCTATTCCATATCGGTTTTGTAATCGCTGTGCAAACTCGGTACTGGAAACAACACCTTCTGCCTCAATCTGCTGGGCCAGCAATGAAGACATATCGTTCTTCATTGACCATGGAACATCCGCTCCCAACACTTTATCTATCGCTTCACGTATCAACATACCGTTGCCGGGTATGTCGCCATATATCGTTTTGCATCCCACCGGGTCAGAGGCACAAACAGCAATCATTTCCTGTTGCTGTTTCAGACTCAAAGCTTCCATTTCCTTCACGATCTGCTGACAATCGTTACGCGCCTCACAGCCCTTCGTTTTTTCTGCAAACTCTTCTATCTGTTTGTGGTCCAGGTAGTTATAACGCACCGAATCCAGCGCCGTCGCCGCACCCGACATGGCACCGTTACTGCCCCCCGTCACACCGCCAACCGCTGCGCCACCCAGCGCCGCTGCCCACTGGGTTATCGCCGCTTTTTCATTCACACCCAGTTGAGTATTGCTGCTCAGGTAGTCATCAACAAATTGCCCCAGGGCCTCGCTGCCCATTCCCGCCAGGCCACCTGCCAGCACATTGCCACCACCGAAGCTCGCCTGTATCGCACCTATCACTCCATGGATGGCTGCTTTCTCCGGGCTGTTTGCTCCCCAGCCCATCTCGACGCCTATGTCGCCCGCCACCTGATTGGCCATCTGCCCGAACACTGCCGCCAGCTCTTGTTGTTCCTGGATTTTTTCCTTATCGAAGATTTTATCAATGTGACCGTTGGCGTTATCGGTATCTCGACTCAGGTCCGCCACATCCTGTTGCTGTTTGTCCTTGTCACGGATAGTGATACTGCCATCGGCAATGGCTGCCTGCGTGCTGCCTTCCGCATGCCCGCTGTTACCCGCCGCAGAAATCATCCCGCCCGGCATATTGCCCTAGTACCCTGAAAAGCTACTCGCTGGAAGAGGCGGGATTTGGGACTGATATGCCAGTTACCATTGTTGTTAAGTACGGGAAACTAGTGATCAGACCATTAGTCGCTGAGTGACACATAAAAAGATCCCGGCCCGCATTCAAAATGTTCTTATTATTTTACGAGGCGTTGGGTTACTGATGTCTCAACCAAAATGGCTGGTCATTAACATGCAAGTGCTCATAATCCTCAAGTGGACGGTCTCGTTCTGTCATGAAATCAGGCATATCAGTGGGTAATACTTTTACCGACTTATAAATATTCCAATCCTCATAAAACCCTTTTGCAGAAATGATGCAATGCATCAACCCTTCGACATAGCGATCATAGTTATTATTTTTATTTTCCCCACATAGCTTATTGAGAAAATTTAACATCACATCTAAATCCTGTAATCGAAGATACTTTTTGAACAATCGAGTAATAACCTCGATTTCTTCGAGACTTTCAGCGCTTTGCTGAAGAAATGTTAGAAAAAGAAACATTTCTTCAGCATTGCCTAACTCGACAATCGAACTTCCACCATAGAAACCGATATGCTTCATTATTACCTCTTAAATTCTATTGCCGAAGGATCGATGATGCCATTTGATTTTTGTACAATCCCTCGAATGATTGAACGTTCTTGTTCTGGTGTTACATTTTGTCCACGGATATCGATTGTTACACGTTGATCCATACCCGGTGGAATATTAGCCTGCCGAGTTATTGCCTGTTTGACAACATTGTTGATCAACCCACTTTGATTTTTTTCAATGTTATAGTTTTTGACTTCAACGCTACAAGTACTACCGTTACACCAGTCTGGGCGTGTACTTCCTTTTGTACCATAAGGAACAACTTCTCCATCTTTATAGCTAACCTGCTCCTTCCAGCCATTACCTAGCTCCCCTCCAACATCCTTCTCCGATTGCTTGGCTGTGGGACGTGAACCTTTACCGCCAATAGGTACACCCGATGGTGGCGTGAAAGCCCCTGTAGGGTGACCATGTTCGTCAAGAACTGGTCCACCGGCCGTAGGATTAAAATTCAGTGACTTAATGTCTAATGCTCCGTGCGTACGCTCTATTTCTTCTTCGTCGTCGCTCAGCGCATTATTCTCAACAACAACTTTATCCGTTGTGAAGTTAGCCAGCGAACACCACTTTTCCTAGTGCAGTCAGCAGGTTACAACCCAGTTTTGCCTGTGCATTTTGATACCCGGACGACGAAGCCCCGACGCGCACTTTTGCACCCCGTTAGCCATTTTCCCCGACGCTGTTAAAGAGCTTTCAACCGCAACAGTATAACGGCGGCGTCAGCCGCCGATAAGCCCTTGCTTTTGTTTTGTGACCACCATCATTACACGAACCGGTGGCAGGGCCACTGCTTGTCTGTGGCCCTGCTACCGGTTGGCCGGGTACGGGCTGGCGAGGCCCGTAAGCGACGGAACGGCGCTGTGTTGCACCACTGCCAGACCGGGGTTTGACTTTGCATGACCACGCTGAACCGGGGCGGGTAGTGGAAGCTGGCGAGACGGTAAGGAGTGACACGCTTCTTCACCGCGTGGCACGACCCGGCGCAGCCAGACGACACCGGGCGGGCATGAACGCTTTAAGCGGAGGCCAACGGCCGACCACTGATAAGCTTTTTGCTGAGGATTATTGATGAAGCTGAAGTGGCCACCGGAGCCGCCACGGACGGCGGCGACTGCGATGCTGAGGAAGCTTACTGAAGCTGGCAGCAGAGCGAAGCTGTGCGCCACACCGCGCCAGGATGCCACAACCGGCGGCCAGCCGCACACCCTTGCTGATGTAGCCGCGAAGCGCCCCGACCACTCCGGCGCAGACATAATGTTCGTTTAGCGAACCGGGCTGTTCAGGCCCGGTGCGCTTAATGCCACATTATGTTGAATGACGACAGACCAGCAACGCAACGGGCAGAGAACGACGGGGTTTAACGCTGGACTGGCGGCATTTACCGCCGGGAACACTGAAGGTGGGTGAGGCAGTCTGTGGGCATGGACGCCCACAGTCTGCCTTCCCCGATCTCAGCCATGCGTGAGGGAACAACGCTAACTTTTGGGGCTGTCCGGCGGCTCCCGCTCATCACTCGCGCTCAGGTCTGCCAGCAGACCGCTTTCATCTTCCATATCCTGCTCAGCCGGGTGAGTCGAAGCATGAACCGCCGCAAGCGCTCTTATGCTTACCTGCGTATAGATCTGCGTACTCTCCACGCTGCGATGGCCTAACATTGCTTGTATCCACCTCAGATCTGCGCCGTTCTCCAGCATCTGCGTCGCCATCGCATGGCGGAACAGATGGCAACTGCCTTTGTCGATGCCCGAGGCTCTCAGATACGGCACCACCGCCCCAGTGATACCGCTGGTCGTCAGTCCCTCCACACCATCCATTGCCAGGAACAACGCCTTACATTCAGGGTTGGTCAGCACCTCCGGGCGTACCTGATACAGCCACCGCCGGAGCCAGCGTAGTGACCGTGACCCCACCGGGATCACTCTGTCCTGTTTACCTTTGCCCTGCACGATGGTCAGGATGCGTCGTGAGAAGTCCGGGCTGTAGATCTCAAGCTTTGCCACCTCACCACGCCTGATCCCCGTTGACCATAACAGTTCCAGCAACGCCCGGTCACGGATGCCCATTGGCGTCGTCAGATCACACAGCTCCAGTATCGCTTCCACCTGTTCCACGCTCAGGATAGTGCGCGGCAGACGCTTCTCCAGCCTCGGCAGTTCCAGATCGGCGGCCGGGTTTGCCAGTATCAGGTTTTGCTTCGCCATCCAGCTGAACCAGACCCGCAGAGGCTCAAGCGCGGTACGCTGTGTCCGGGTGGAGAGCGGCTCGCCGTTGGCCTTTCGATACTGATAGAGGTGACGCTGGTAACGTTCAAGGATCGGGCGGGTTATCTCTGCGCCATAGTTCAGGCCGCGCTCTGCGGCCCACAGGATAAAGCGGTAATCATGATGCGTCTGGGTTTTGAGGGTGGTTTCCGACCAGTTGCGTTCACGCCGCCAGGCCACGAACCGCAGCAGCAGGGCGTACAGGCTCTTCGGATCGGTCGCCGGGCCAACGGGCTGACGGTACACCTCATCCACCGTCAGCAGCGCATCGGCGCGAGGTTTACGGTTATACCGGTTAGCCACGCAGCACCTCCTGAGCGTCAGGGGCGATGGCGGCAGCACATTTTCTTTTTCTCTTTATTACTGCGTTTTCAGCAACCCCGACCACTTCACCCGTTAAGCCTTGCTGGTTCTGGCCTGAAGCCGGTTTTTCACTGTCCGACTGACTACCGACCACACCCCGACCGGGGGCCGACTGCTCTTCATCTGACCCCGACCGGTTGTCATTACCCACGCCCAGTAACCCGCATAAGTGCGGCTGGCCGCTGTCTTCGCCATCCCATAACAGGCCGTATTCATAAGTTAAGCCACGCCGGAACAGCACCAGATATTCCATTTCCAGCAGCCTGGACAGGTGGATCTTTAGCTGCGTATCTCCCCAGTTCAGCGCCGCACGAACATCACGGCGTGAGAAGCGTATTTCCTCTGCCTTAACCGCCTGTTTCTCTGCCCACGCTTTCACCTGGTCACGCAGCAGGACCAGCAGTTTCCTTGTCTGCGGCGGCATTTCGTCCAGCGTTCGCCCTAACACCTCATGCGCCAGCCGGTTCGCCAGCTCGATATCAGACCGCTCCACTTCGATATATTCCAGCCACTGGCCCCGGTGCTGAACCCGCTTTACCTCCCGCTGGTACTGGTGCAACAGCGCGATGCTCTGTATCAGCGTCAGGTATTTCATATGGTCACGCCGGGTACGGGTTTTATCAGACAGGAACGTCAGTTGCTGCGCGAACGGATTGACCACCTTCAGCGGCCGTAACAGCCGCTGCGCGTTCTGGTGTAACTGCGTCAGATAGCCCTTTTCAGATACCGCAAGCAGCCCCTCTAACGTCTGGTTATGCCGCTGAAGCGCGTGTATGGCCTGGGTCTGTTCGCGGCTTTCATTAACCGTCAGTACCAGGCAACGGTTTAACAGCTCTTCGTCCACGTCGATAGCTGTGGTGGTCAGCATCAGCATCACCGGCCCCTGGACTTTGTATTCCCTTGTCACCAGTTCACCGCTCTGCTCATTCTTGCCGGTAGAGGCGATTTTCAGTTCACCATCAGATTGTAACAACTTCAGCGCATAGGCTGCCTGGCGCACACCTTCTTCTTCCGCTATCGCCAGTATCTTGTGTTGAAGCGACGTTTCACCGAGATAGTAGAGGCTTTGCCCGGTCATGGCGCTGTACTGGATACGCTCTTCTTCCGGCATCAGGCCGAGAACGGCGTCCATCAGCGAGCTTTTACCGGCAGCACTGGAAGACTGGATCAGCACCGCTAACGGCTTATCGAGCTTGCGCGATACCGCCGCCAGATACCCGGTCAGCAGATTGGTACTTTCACCCACCACGCCACACGCCGCGAGGTCATTCACCACCTGTTCAGCCAGAGAAGGGGATTTCAGTAACTCAAGTGCGGCGGTTTCATCCTCAGCCGATACCGTCACGCTGGCCGGGGCGTTCTCCGTTTGCTGGCGCTGCGCCTCGTCCTGCTTCTGCTCCAGCATCAGCAACACCCGGCCACATTCACGCTTGATAACCGCCACATCACAGCCCAGCTCTGCCGCTGCTGCGCTGATATAACCCTGACGATGGCGCGAGCTGTACATATCCAGTTGATCAACATGGAAGCCGCCGGTTGTCTCGTCCCGCACCTGAACGTTAACTTTCATCACTTCCGCAACGGTGTTTTTCTGCCAGCCACGCACCCGCCAGATACGCGGCCCACTTTTCAGTAACAGCTCACCGGAAGCCGATAGCTCACACGGCACCGGCTCCATTTGTGAGCCAGCAGAGACAGCTAATAAAGAAGGTTCAGAACCATTTTCAGCAACAGTTTCATGACTGAACACCGCGCCGGGGCCAGACCCTTTCCCCATCCATGCAGCCTGTTGCAGCGCCAGACCTAACGAGGATTCAGGATTACCACTTTTTAGCGCATATTCATTGGCATCCATTCCAGCCGGGAACCGCACCCGCCACGCTTCGATACCCGCTTCCAGCAGATCACCGGCTACCGATTCAGCACCCCGATCGCCAGCTTCATCACGGTCATAGGCGATAAGTACCCGTTTCACGCCGTGGTACTGCAACGCCGCAAGATGGTCTGCCGTGAAGCCGTTGCAACCGTAAGCCGTGGTCACATTACGGAACCCCGCACACCAGAAGGTCATGGCGTCGATTAACGCTTCACAGAGGATAATTTCAGACGAGGATTTCAGCGCTTCTTCGTTCCATACGCCAGCCAGTGGTGACGGCAGATAAAGGTGTTTTGGTGAGCCTTTGAGGATCTTATAGTCCGGCTGAGTCCGGCGACCATATAACTGCAACACCCGTCCACGGTGTGCTACGTTTGCCGACTCAGACCAGCCCACCACCGGCACCACCACACAACCCCGGAAGTGGTCCTGTTTTGTGGTGGTTCGCAGCACACCGAGACTGGCGAGCTTTTCACGCAGCCGACGACCTTCACCGCTTGCCGGAGACGGTAATATTCCCGCCTCCCCGGATACGCCATGCAACCCGGCGAACCCCAGCTTAAAGTGACTCACCAGCTCCGGGTGATTCAGGCCGCGTTTCTCCAGCCACTGCATGGCCTCCGGGCTGTTCAGCAGGTTCTGGTGATAGAAGCCAGTCACCTGATTGAGCAGCGCCTGACCGTCATCATCCAGGTCAGCCAGTTTTGGGCGTGGTGGTGAAGAAGGAACATCGGCGGCTGAAGAAGAGGCTCCGGCCAGCTCACGCAACCGCAGCAGTGTTTGTGGATACGTCAGTCGTTCAGTGTGTTGCAGCCAGTCCAGCACCGAACCAGCAGCGTTACAGCCAAAGCAGTGATACAGGTTTTTTGAAGGTGAGATAACGCAGGATGGCGTTTTTTCCCGGTGGAACGGACACAGTGTCACGAAGTCATGCCCCTGTTTTTTCAGCTTATGGCCCTGATCCTGTGCCAGCTTCAGCAGCGATACGTCACGCTTGAGATGCTCAAGCTCTTCCGGGGTCATTCGGGCCATAAAAATGCTCCTTTTAAAACCTTGTCAATGTCCTCTATGGGTATTATTATATGTTCCATATAGAGCATATAGTCAAGTCCATTCAGAACAGGAGGTGATAATGAGCAACAACATTGATTATCAGAGGATGTTCTGGATGAGCTTTTCAACCCGTTTTCTGTCCCTGCGTAAGGAGCATGGACTGACCCAGCCACAGATGGCTGACAAAGTGGGGATACATCTGACACAGGTTCGCCGGTATGAGTCCGGGGAGGCGCAACCCTCTTTAGATATTCTCAAGCGTATTGCGGTGACATTTAACGTGTCTGCTGACTGGCTGATATTTGAAGACGGCGAACGTGAGCCGCAGGACGAGTTAAAGCTGAAGTTCGAGGCGATTAAGCAGATGGACGAGGAAGAACTTAAGTCGGTGACATCGATTCTGGATGCACTGATTTTAAAACATCAGGCCCGGCGGGTGCTGGGATAAACCTGATCTGACGCGATCTTACCGTGGTTGCAACACGATAAGACCGCTGACCACAACTAACTATTACGGAGTTAATCATGGCTGAGCACGATTCTAAGTCAGAAGTTGTCACAACTGAAGCACCAGAACTAAAAACCCGCCGTTATACCGTGGGTTACATCCGCGACTGGCAGACCCACGAACCCGCACCGACCATCACGCTTAAAGGTTACTGGCTGGAAGATGCAGGGTTTACAACCGGTACACCACTGAAGATCCGCGTGATGCCCGGTTGTCTGGTGCTCACCGCCCAGGAGCCGCTACCCGCACCGCCGCCAGAGCCGGAGATCATGCAGACGCTGAAGAAGGTCACTAAACTTTCAGGTCGCAAGCAACAGCAGATCCTCGAGTTTATTGAGGTGATTTCAGCTAAACGGCCGCCAGCGGGGAAGTGGGGTTGACGGCTGGCTGACAGGTAAAAAAATCCCAACCGTGAGGGTTGGGATTTTTTTTACAGGTTTAAGAAGATTATTTCTCTGGGTTTATATAGTTATATCTACTATCTATTTCCAGGCCAAGATCATCAACTATTTTAAGCACCTGCATATATTCATCGTGGCTAATTACAACATCATGATCAGCGATATGATCACATAGTGTTTCGAACGCTAATACATTCTCTGAGAACCCAATGTACTCAAGTGCAAAGTCGACTAAAGAAGGATCTAATCGATCTTTTAACCCTTCACCAAATGATCTAATTTTGTCATTAATATCCATTGTGACCACTCTATTTCTTAATCGGTTTTAACGCTGAAGGAGTCGGGTTGCTATCCGGGAATGCCGTAACGATTTTCCCATTGGCTGGCTCGTATACCACACGGACCCTAACACCATCTTGTTCGGCCCAAGCAACCCATCTTGCTGGTTTCCCAGCATTTGTATACACACCTCCTGTCCCGGTTTGAGCGAACCATTGAGTATCAGGTGACGTAGCCATGTCACCTATTACATGAACAACTTTGTCCGCTGACCAATTTTGCGGAAAGACTGTTTTCCCTGGGTTTCCTGGATATAAATGTCCACCCTGTGTAGGGCTATCCCCGTACAAAATATGCTGTTTCGCTTCAGGAGAAAGGATATCGACATATTTCTGATTTTCTGGCCTGATAGAACTCTCAGCCATTAACCCGTTGAGTTTTCCAGCAGCGGCAACTCCTAACACTGGAGCTATAGACGCAGCAACAATCTTCATCCCATCGTAGGTTTCGATGTACGCCGTAGCAGTGGCTTTATCAACCTCAAGTTGCGCCATTGCATAATTCACCATCGCATCCTTCACCTGTTGCTGATTCTGTGCATCAACGCTGGTGATATTCAGCAGGTTCACTATCTGACCATAAGCATCCGCGTATTGCTGGCTGGCTTTTGAGTTGTAGTTACCGGTGTTTTCGTACTCACCTTTGGCTGCGATAACCTCAAGCCTTGCTCCGGCACACGCCGCACTTCCGGCATTTCCGTTACCACACGCATCAATGACTTTCTGGTCACTGGTGATATCTTTTTCACGCAGTTCATTAACAGTTTGCTGCGCCTTCTCGCGTTCAACCGGGTCTTTACTGTTGAGTTTAAGCTTCGCCAGTTCAAGCTCTGTCTTTTCAGACACGCTCAGGAAGTTATTCTCCGCAACAACTCTTTCCAGTGCGACCTGCCGGATCGGAACAGGTTTTTCCCTTTACTTTCCATTGGTTACAGCAACTTTTCCCTGCTGTACTTCCGGTACCGTAACTTTTTGCCCCGACGCGCCTTTTTCGCCCGAACACGCTACCGCCCGCGCGATTAACACCAGGTACAGTAACTGGCTCATCACACGCGTTAACAGGTTTTTCATGCACACATGATAACTCATACTCACTTTATGGGTAATGTGGGTTTTATGGATTATTCAGGGGGTTAACTGGATGAGTACTGCCTTCTTCACAGGCTTCGGCGACTGCTATGGGAGTAGACGTCTCCACCGGTGCCACCATCATGGACGGCGGCGACTGCACGGTGTCAGTGAGGGCTGCTGCACGCAACCTGGATGCTTATACCGGCAGCAAGCCACACTGTCTTGCTGAGGTGGACATGTAGCGACCGGGCCACACGGGTGACCGCCGGTGACTCTGAAGGTGGGTGAGGCAGACAACCATACAGAAGGGAACAACGCTAACTTTCAGTCAAGAGATAACTGCGGGACATCCCGGGCGCTGTGCAGGACACGCTGTATCCTGACGTTATTTTGTTGTTCAGAGAACAAGATAAGGTAGCGCCCATAAGGGCAACATCTTATGGTTTCACCCAGTTCAGGGCGCTGCCGATACAGCGTCGGCGTTTCTCCTATCTGCTGACATTGCAGATGAAGCTCTTTCATGAAGCTGACTGCACGACCGGGATTATCGTCCGCTATATAGTCCCCGATGGATTCGATATCCTGTATCGCCAGCGGCGATAAGATTAACGCCATTATTTCCGCCTGTTGTCTTCCATTCTCTGGTATCTGGCCTGAAGTTCCCGGAACACTTCTTCAGCAGGGACCCCTTCACCACTGCTTATTCCGGCTGCTACCGCAGCGCGAAGGGCTTCCAGCTTTCGGTTCTGCTCCTGTTCTTCAAGTTCACGTAACCCGGCGCGGATAACTTCACTGACATTGTTATAGCGACCACTTTCTATTTGTTTCCGGATAAAACTCTCGAAGTGAGGGCTGAGGGCGATACTGGTTGGCATAACCGTTCTCCTGACTGGTGTACTATTTATTACTATCTGTTAGTATTTTCTTTTTCTCTCTTACCGTCAAGCTCTCCCTGTTGACCACTTTTATCTCCCCTGTCCTGCTCAGCCGGGTGCGTTGAAGCATGCACTGCCGCCAGCGCACTGATGCTCACCTGCGTGTAGATCTGCGTACTCTCTACACTCCTGTGACCCAGCATCGCCTGTATCCAGCGCAGATCAGCGCCGTTCTCCAGCATCTGCGTGGCCATTGCGTGGCGGAACAGGTGGCAACTGCCTTTTTCGATACCTGCCGCTCTCAGATATGGTACAACTGCCATCGTGATACCGCTCACCGTCAACCCGGCCACCCCATCCATGGCCAGGAACAGTGCCTTACCGTCTGCATTCACCCGCACTTGCGGACGTACCTGATACAACCAGTGCTCAAGCCAGCGTAGTGCCCGTGTTCCCACCGGGATAACCCGGTCCTGTTTGCCTTTACCCTGCACGATGGTCAGGATACGCCGCGAGAAGTCCAGGCTGTAGATATCCAGTCTGGCGACCTCTCCACGCCGGATCCCCGTTGACCACAGCAGCTCCAGCAACGCCCGATCCCGGATGCCCTGTGCCGTGCTCAGGTCACACAGCCCCAGTACGACCTCCATCTGCTCCACGCTCAGTATGGTACGCGGCAGGCGCTTCTCAAGTCTCGGCAGTTCAAGGTCCGCGGCGGGATTTGCCAGTATCAGGCTTTGCTGTGCCATCCAGCGGAACCAGGCCTGAAGCGGTTGCAACGCTGTGCGCTGTGTCCGGGTGGAGAGGGGGTCACCGTTACTCTTTCGATACTGATAGAGATGGCGCTGATAGCGTTCCAGGAGCGGGCGCGTTATCTCTGCACCGTAATGTAACCCACGCTCTGCCGCCCACAGGATGAAGCGGTAGTCATGGTGGGTCTGCGTTTTGAGGGTGGTTTCTGACCAGTTGCGCTCTCTGCGCCACGCCACGAACCGCAACAGCAGCGCATACAGGCTCTTCGGGTCACTGGCCGGGCCTACGGGTTTGCGGTAGACATCATCAACTGTCAGCAGGGCATCAGCACGAGGTTTACGGTTAGCCATGCTGCATTACCTCACCATCAGGGGCAACGGCAGTGACACGATTATTTATTTCTCTTATTACTGTATTTTCAGACACCCCGACCGCCTCACCCACTAACCCTTGTGCTGACAGCTCTGGAGCCACTTTTCCACTATCCGACCGACCACCGACCAGACCACGACCAGGGGCCGACCGCTTCTCTTCTGACTCCGACCGCTTCACATCGCCCACGTCCAGCAAGCCGCATAAGTGCGTCTGCCCGTTGTCTTCACCGTCCCACAACAGCCCATATTCATACTTCAGGCCACGCCGGTGCAGCACCAGATACTCCATCTCCAACAGTCGCGCCAGGTGGATCTTAAGCTGCGTGTCGCCCCAGTTCAGTGCCGCCCGCACATCGCGACGCGAGAAGCATATTTCCTCAGTATTAACCGCCTGGATTTCTGCCCAGGTTTTCACCTGGTCACGCAGCAGAACCAGTAACTTCCGGGTCTGTGGCGGCATCTCATCCAGTGTTCGCCCCAGCACCTCATGCGCCAGCCGGTTCGCCAGTTCGATATCAGACCGCTCCACCTCAATATACTCCAGCCACTGCCCGCGATGCTGTACCCGCTTCACCTCCCGCTGATACTGATGCAGCAGTGCTATCGACTGGATGAGGGTGAGGTATTTCATGTGGTCGCGACGAGTACGCGTTTTATCACTCAGGAACGTCAGCTGATGGGCGAACGGGTTCACCACCTTCAGGGGGCGCAGCAGCCGTTGCGCGTTCTGATGCAGCTTCGTCAGATAGCCTTTTTCACTCACCGCCAGCAACCCTTCCAGTGTCTGGTGATGCCGTTGCAGTGCATGTATTGCCTGCGTCTGTTCGCGGCTTTCGTTAACCGTCAGCACCAGACAGCGGTTTAACAGCTCTTCGTCCACGTCGATAGCCGTGGTGGTCAGCATTAACATCACCGGCCCCTGGACTTTGTACTCTCGGGTCACCAGTTCGCCGCTCTGCTCGTTCTTACCGGTTGATGCTATTTTCAGTTCACCGTCCGACTGCAACAGCTTCAGCGCATAGGCCGCCTGGCGCACGCCTTCTTCTTCGGCTATCGCCAGTATCTTGTGCTGAAGGCTGGTTTCACCCAGGTAATACAGGCTTTGCCCGGTCATGGCGCTGTACTGGATGCGCTCTTCTTCCGGCATCAGCCCGAGAACAGCGTCCATCAGCGACGATTTACCCGCCGCCGAGCTGCTTTGTATCAGCACAGCAAGAGGCCGATCCAGCTTACGACTCACCGCCGCAAGATAACCCGTCAGCAGATTGGTACTTTCACCGACCACGCCACACGCCGCCAGATCGTCCGTGATACGTGAAGCAAGATCGGGGGATTTCAGTAGCGCCAGTGCGGCATGTTCATCTTCAGCCGATACCGTCACGCTGGTCGGTGTGTTCTCTGTGTGCTGGCGCAGTGCCTCATCCTGCTTCTGCTCCAGCATCAGCAACACCCGGCCACATTCCCGTTTGATAACCGCCACATCACAGCCCAGCTCTGCCGCCGCTGCACTGATGTAGCCCTGACGATGGCGCGAGCTGTACATATCAAGCTGGTCAACGTGGAAGGCCTGCGAGGTTTCATCCCGCACCTGGATGTTCACTTTCATCACTTCCGGGACGGTATTTTTCTGCCAGCCACGTACCCGCCAGACGCGCGGGCCACTTTTCAGCAACAGTTCGCCGGAGACCGTCTGCTCACACGGCACCCCATCCACCACCGGGGCCGGGACAGTTAAAGGAGACGGTTCAGCCAGTGTTTCATGCCCGAACACAGCACCGGGACCACTCCCTTTCCCCATCCACTGCACCTGTTGCAACGCCAGACCTAACGCGGATTCAGGATTACCGCTCTTCAGTGCGAACGCATTCGCGTCCAGCGCCTGCGGGAAGCGCACCCTCCAGGCCTCGATACCACTTTCCAGCAGATCAGCCGCTACCGCATCAGCACCCCGATCCCCGGCTTCATCCCGATCGAAGGCGATCAGCACCCGTTTTACGCCGTGATACTGCAACACCCCCAGATGGTCAGCCGTAAAACCATTGCAACCATAAGCAGCGATCACATTGCGGAACCCGGCACACCAGAAGGTCATGGCATCGATTAACGCTTCGCACAGGATCACCTCTGACGACGCTTTCAGCGCGGCTTCGTTCCATACGCCAGCCAGCGGCGAGGGCAGATAAAGGTGTTTTGGTGACCCTTTGAGGATCTTATAGTCCGGCTGAGTACGGCGACCATACAACTGCAACACCCGCCCGCGATGTGCCACGTTTGCCGATTCAGACCAGCCGATAACCGGCATCACCATACAGCCACGGAAGTGATCCTGCTTTGTGCTGGTACGCAGCACACCGAGCCCGGCCAGTTTTTCACGCAGCGAACGTCCTTCCTTGCTGGCAGATGACGGCAGTATTCCCGCCTCCCCGGACACACCATGAAGCCCGGCAAAGCCCAGCTTAAAATGACTCACCAGTTCAGGATGATTCAACCCCCGACGAACCAGCCATTCCTGTGCCTCCGGGCTGTTCAGCAGGCTCTGGTGATAGAAGTCCACCACCTGATTAAGCAACGCCTGTCCGTCATCATCCAGATCCGCCAGCTTTGGACGCGGAGCCACCGATTCAGCCGGGACAGCTAAAGAAGGAGCTGATGACACCGACTCACCACCAACCTCCACCTGTCGGGTTTTCAGGAATTTAACCGCTTCCCGCAGAGTCTGCCCGGTGGTGTTCATCTGCCAGTCGATGACTGAACCCTTCGCCCCGCAGCCAAAGCAGTGATACAGCCCTTTTGCAGGAGTTACCACACAGGACGGCGTTTTCTCGGTATGGAACGGGCACAGGCAAGCGAAGCTGTCTGGAGAATGGCGTCTGAACTTATGACCCTGCGACTGCGCCAGCGTTAGCAGACACCGCGATCGTTTCAACTCATCCAGTTCACGGGCAGGGATTCGGGCCATAAAGTGCTCCTTTTAAAACCTTGTCAATGCTCTTTATAGATACTATTATAGTGTCTACATAGAGCGCTTAGTCAAGTCTATTCAGAACAGGGGGTGATAATGAGCCACAACATTGATTATCAGAAGGTGTTCTGGATGAGCTTTTCGACCCGGTTTCTGCAACTTCGCAAGGAGCACGGACTGACCCAGCCACAGATGGCAGATAAAGTGGGTATACATTTGACCCAGGTTCGTCGTTACGAATCGGGTGAAGCACAGCCCTCTTTAGAGATCCTTAAGCGCATTGCTGTAACTTTCAGTGTATCGGCTGATTGGCTGATATTCGAAGAAGGCGAGCGTGAGCCACAGGATGAGCTGAAGCTGAAGTTTGAAGCGATTAAACAGATGGACGAAGAGGAACTGAAGTCAGTGACATCGGTTCTTGATGCGCTCATTTTAAAACATCAGGCCCGTAGAGTGTTGAGTTAGAAGGACTGACGGTTAAAAAAGGCCGTCACACAAGACAGTTAATAAAAAAATAACCATGCACGATCAGTGCATGGTTTGGGTATCTTTTATTTTTTTAAATAAGATAAGTTATATCCCCTCATCCCAGACACCTGCAATACATCCCACAAATAACATCCACCTGCATATATAACTATAATTAATAACAGTAACGGTAAATATTGACAGATTTTAATCTGCCAGTATTTATCGTTGGACAACGAGCAATGCGAGGCGTCAGCGGGTTCTCAAAGGGTTCCCCTTTGGCACACGACTTGTGTATACAGTCGGTAACGTGCCTCTCTGATGCATTCACGATTTCATTAAGTTGCGTTAAGTTGCGTTAAGTTGCGTTAAGTTGCACAGAGTTGCACTAATTTTTGTCAGACTCCTTTGTAATTTCATTAAGTTGCACTAACTTGCATTAAATTGCAATAATTCTGCTAGGGTGTCGGGGCCATACGCTTTACAGATAAAAACGGGCACAATCTTAGCAAACAACGGGCGAAAACTCATCCCAGCCAAAGCTGGGATGAGTTTTCAATTTTTTATTGTAAAAGAGATATAAATATTATCACCTCTTAATTTTTGCAGATGTTCTTTGGCGTAATCGCAGCTTTCGGAGGAAACAGTCAAATTACAGTACCAATCTGCATAAAAATTCCTCATTGCATTATTTTCATATTGGTAAACATCTCCTCCAAGCACTACCCATTTAGCCTCAGCAAATAGAGCCAAAGCCTCATTAGCTACCGACATTGGCAACACTGCATCATTAATCCCATTATCTAACAGGCTTTTCCCACACCGCGCATATAACTCTAATATTTTATTGGTCATTAATTTCAATCACTCCTACTCATCGGTTAGGAACAAAAAGACGATGATTTATAGAGCCATTCGGCTCTCGGATATATTCAAACACACCTTCTTTACCGCGATAACTACCTGATATTTCTAACTTAAGACGTTCCACGCCATCGCCGCCTGTAATTACAGATATTTTCCCTTGGTCCGAATGGCCATCCACAGATTCTGGGAACGAGTGGAAGTCGCCAGAAGAAGCTTGCTGCTTGACTTTATCTGTATAGGTCGTCCCTTTAAAAAAGTCACCAGCACTAATAGGATTTTTTTTATCAGATGACTCAGAGATATAGCTAATACCAGTATTTTCAGCTGGTTTCGGATTGATAAAGATTCCGTCGTTTTTTCCCGGCTGGGTTTCAGGAGATATAGTAATAATGGAGCTATTGCTACCGGACTGATCCGGTGTGATTAGCGGCGTTCCCTTATTCCCATCTTGAACCGGATTTTCCAGTTTGCCGATCCCTTCCGTACCTGCAAGCTGGTCACCGCCAGTATGAGCTGGAGCATATTTATCCTGCAACGAACTCAGGTACTTGCCAGTGATTTCGTCGTTACCCATCATTTTCAGAGTGATAAGTTGATCCAGCTCATCAGATGTCATCTTATCGGCAACATCCTTGAGAGCCGCTCCGGCAAGCCCAACGATCCCTGCTTTAGCGCCGATCTCCAGTAGTTGCTCTGCAACCTTGTTACGACATGGTGCAGCAATGGCACATCCTTCAACCAGCGCTTTACCCAGCAGGTTATTCTCAACAACAACTCTTTCCAGTGCGACCTGCCGGATCGGAACAGGTTTTTCCCTTTACTTTCCATTGGTTACAGCAACTTTTCCCTGCTGTACTTCCGGTACCGTAACTTTTTGCCCCGACGCGTTTTTTTTCACTGTTAAAGAGCTACTGCCCGTACATCATACCAGCGGCTGTTTGGATAAGCCTGACGATTAAAGCAAGATCCCGACTCTGTGGCGGGGATTAGTTAAACGATTATTTGATTGATTTTTAATATATCTTTGCTTAAATCATCATTAATATCTGAAGGGCCTAGCTGGTTTATAAGTTGCCTTATTTGGGAAAAAGTAATTTTCTGATCTTTTAGATCTTCTCCTTTTATCGTTGATAAGGCTGCAATTAGTTCTCCATCGTAGTATTCACCCGCCAACGGATCTTCAGTCAAAATTTCCAGCACTCTTGGCATCAACTGATCAATGCATAATTTCTGTCGGATAGCGCGACAGAGATCTTCCACTGTTAATTTTTCAATTGGTACATCAATAATACGTTCGAACCATCGTTCAAGCGGTGATTGTTGCCCAGGCTCTTGCGTCACGTTGATGTTTCCAATCAATTTACGGAAGGTAATCATATTCCATATCCTTTCAAGGCTGATTCTAATTTATTAATAGCATCTGTTGCTCTGCCATACGCAGCTTGAGCTTCGGGATTGTTGACATTTTTCAACGTATCCGCATGATTTCTTAATCCTCTGAGCGTATTTTGCATTTCCTGCATATGATCCCAGTATCCACCATTCTCTTTAGGAACTGGGTTACCATCCATATCCTTGAGAGTTCCAGTGATATCATGATCTTTTAGAGCATTTTTTATAGTGTTGTCGATTTTCTTAATCGCGCTTTCTTGCTTCTGATTAAGCTTATCTACAGGTTTTTCATTTTGCTGCTTAGGATCATTTTCCGGTGGTGGGGGGGTCCCGGTTCCTGAGCCGGAACCGCCCAACTCAGCCTTCTCTGCATCAGTCAGATCTTTACCAATATTTGGAGCAGAAGAACTCCCAGAACCGTACTTATCCTGCAACGAACTGAGATAGTTTCCGGTGATCTCATCATTCCCCATCATTTCAAGGGTAACAAGATGATCCAGTTCATCAGCGGTCAGTTTGTCGGCGAGCATCTTCGCCACAGCTCCCGTCAATCCGGCCTTGACACCAATTTCCAGCAACTGCTCCGCAACCTTCGTCCGGCATGGCGCCGCGATTGCACAGCCTCTGGCGACCAGACTCAGCGAGTTATTCTCCACAACAACTTTATCCGTTGCGAAGTCAGCCACCGAACACCAGTTTTCCTAGCACAGTCAGCAGGTTAAAACCCAGTTTTGCCAGTGCATTCTGATGTACGGACGCATAAGCCCCGACGCGCACTTTTGCACCCCGTTAGCCACTTTCCCCGACGCTGTTAAAGAGCAGTTAACCACAACCACCGGTAAGCCCTTGATTTTGTTTTGTGACATCCGTCATGACTGCCAGACGCTCTTTGGGAACCGGAGATCATGCAGACGCTGAAGAAGATCTGTAAGCTCTCAGGCCGCAAGCAACAGCAGATCCTTGAGTTTATTGCGGTGATCACCACCAAGCGGTCATCTGTCGGGAAGTGGGGCTGACGGCTGGCTGACAGACAAAAAAATCCCAGCCACTGAGGGCTGGGATTCATTTAAGTTCATAACAAGCCTGATACCTGTTATTGAAGCGTATATTCAAATTTACTTATACGCCCTAATGCAACATCCCTTTCTGCAACATCTTTCAGCAACTCTACTATTTTTTCATACCGTTGCAGACGTGTGCGAGATATTTCAGAGTTTATCCAAACAAGGTTTACAGGACGTTCAACCATTCCTGTAAGGACATCCCACAACGCATCAAGATTACGACCATACCAACCAGGAAGATTAAGCTCCTTTGCAATCACATCATGAAAATCATCTTCAGATTCAATGGATAAACCGTCTAATATTACATTCATGTCCTATTTCCAAGTACCGACAGGTATAAAAGAGCCGTAATGATCAGGTGTTACATATAATAAGCCATCACTGGAGTACAACAAACGGGATGCTGGCTGAGCAGCATTACTACGGGACATTGTATTACTAAGTCCTATATCTGCTTCAAACCAAGTGCGCCCTGGTGCTGATGGCAGTAACCCGTCACTATTTCTGAAGATGTCGCCCCCAATTTGTCCACCAGGTACATAGTTGTTAACAGCTTTCCCTTCTGACCATCCAGCTGCATATGCATCCATTTTATTTACATAATTCTGAGGAAGTTGCCCTGTATTTCGCAGGCTGTCCACAAGATCATTTGCCGCTTCAGTCGTTTTTAAATCAAGCTTAAGACCAGCATAGTTTGCCGCATTGTGAGCCGCATTACCCGCGTTAGCTGCTGCCGATTCAGCCTTACCAGCAACCTTCGCTGCTATCTTCTCAGTTAGTGCGACACCGCCTTTCGCGATACCCGCACCACCCGCAACCAGCGAGGCAATATCCGTGATCAGTTTCCCACCTTCAACACCGGCATTAAACGAGCCACTTGCCCCGGCTTTCTGGTATTCCGCTTCCATATAGTTGATACGGGCAATATAGGATTGCTTCACCGCATCCGAGACATTACCCAGTACATCACCACTGTTGAACAGTGACCTCAGTGCGTCATACGTTTCTACCGGGCTAAGCCCCATATTGACGATTGACTGTACAGAATCAACCAGACCCGCAGGCACACCGACCAGCATCCCGGCCCCGTAAGAGGTTTGCTGCCCGGCATCAATCAGATCCCATTTACTTCCTACCTGAAGCTTGCAGGCTGTACTGTCATTACAATCAGCGAACTCTTTTTCTCTCTGGGTTTTCTGCTTATCGCTCAGATAGTTATTCTCAACCGCATTCTTCCCGGCCTGTGCTCCCGCCACGGCATTCGCTGAACTGTCACCGGCTAACCCGCCTGCCAGCCCGGCGGCCAGGGTACCCAGGACCGACAGGGTTTGCTTCTGTTCCCCGGTCATGTTTTCCGGCTTCACGTCCGGATACAGTATCCCCCCAATTGTGCGTGCCATCAATTCACCACTGACGGCTCCGCCTGCTCCGGCAAGAGCACTGTTGCCGCTGGCCCGGGCGGCGATGGCTCCCCACACTGCGTGGGCCATGGCGTTGGCGGTTTTGTTGACCGTACCGTCCGGACTCGTTGTCTGATTGTGGATAAGTTCCGCCATATACGGGCTCAGGCCACCCGCAATCGCCTTCGCCATATCACCGCCACCCAGCCCCTGAACCGCCGCTGTCGCCGCCTGAAGCCCTCGCTGCAGGTCGCTGCCCGGGCCGTAAGGGGCCGTCGCCGTCGCGCTGACCTGTTCGCTGATTTGTTTGTCTGTCGGATGCCGGACACCTTGCCTGGCAAGGGCCTTCTTCGCGTCCTCCCTGGCTTTCGGATCTTTCTGCGCCTTCGCGTCGGCAATATCGCCCTGCGTCTTCGCGATATCCATCACCTGATTGCCGATTTCCCCTGTCATCTGTGCTTCTTTCAGGCGGTTCTGCTCTTTCTCCTTGTCAAAAATAACATCCAGACCCGGGTTGGCATGTGCCACATCCTCGCTCAGGTCAGCGATATTCTGCGTCTGATGGTCTTTGTCCCGGACAGTGATACGACCCGCGCTGACCGCCGATTTCGTGGTGGAGGCCGTGCTCCCCTTACCGTTTGCCCCCACCAGTAATGTACTGGAAGCGTTACCCAGGAACTGGCTGCCGATACTGCCCGCCGTACTGATGCCCGCGCTCTGGTGCTCTACGCTGTATTCCGCGTGGTTGTCGATATTGCTGAAGCCCAGCGTGCCGGTGTCCAGTTTGTTTTTGCTGGCGTCTGCCGTTGAGCTCATCACCGCACCGTTTAACTGCGTATGTTTGCCGACGGTAATATCAAAACCGCCGTGACCCGCGAAGATACCGCTCTGCTCTTTCACCGCATCCCAGGTGCTGTGCATTTTGTCCTGGCTGAGACTCACCGACGCGCTGCCACCGCCCATGCTGACGCTGCCGCCGGCGCTGGCATTCTGTTGCTTCGAATCGTAATTGTCGCTGTCCTGCTCGCTGGAAAGCGACAGGTTGCGCCCCACATCCAGCGTCACTTTATCGCCGTTAGCCTGCGCCCCGATAAGGGTGGTGTCGCGCCCGCTGGTGATGTTCAGGCGGTTACCCGCATCAAGGGTGGTTTCGGTGTGTGTGGTGCCGTTGCCTTTTTCGCTGCCTTTGCCTTTGTTGACGCTGGCATTGACTGAAATCCCGTTACTGCCGCTGCCGAAGTTAATGCCCACGCCCACCGAGCCCCCCTGGCTCTCGTTTTTGCCTTCAAGCTGGCGGGTGTTTTCAGCCGAAAGCAGGTTCACATCGCGCGCAGCCTCAAGCGTGATGTCATTGCCGGCTTTAATCTGCGCCCCCTGCACGGTGATGTCGCTGCCGGTGGCGTGAATGCTGAGGTTTTTTCCCGCCTGAACGGTGCTGCCCTGGCTGTCGTGGTTGGTCTGTGTCCGGGTCGACGTGGACTTCTGACTGCCGTAAGACAGATTGACGCCAATCATGCTGCCCGGGTCACCCTGTGCCTGCGCCAGCTGGTTTCCCTGATACGCCTGCACACCGCTCAGTGCCGCTTTCACACCATCCAGAGCCGCGAGCCGGCCACTGTCTTCTTTACGCGCATCGCTGACGGTGGTGACAGCCTGGTTTATCGCACTGCCGACCGTACCGCTCAGCGCCAGCGTCAGGCCACTGGTTTTCTGCTCCACTTTATGAGTCTGGCTGCTGTCGTTGTCGGCGGCAAGAATGTCGACATGTTTGCCCTGCAGGGCCATATTCCCCCCGGCAATCACGTCCGACCCTTTCACCGTCAGGCCATTGCCCGCCACGATTTTCACATTGCCGCCGACGCTGCCGACCGTGCTGCCCGCGCTGTTATGCGTGGTGGTGGTATCGGTGGTTTTCAGGTCACGGGTGCCGTAGCTGATACCGATGCCACCGGTACCGGACAGACCGGATTTTTTCTGCTGCATCAGGTGAAGTTCCTGATGGCTTTCCTCTGCCGCCGTGAGGGTCACATCATGCCCGCCACGCAGCGAAACATCCTGCGTCCCCGCCACACCGCTGCCTTTAATCAGCAGGTCATGCCCCGCCCCCAGGGAGATGGTGTTACCGCCAAGCTGGCTTGCCTGCGCGCTGTTGTTGTTCCAGGTGTCGCGGGTAGTAGTGGTGGTTTTTGAGAACATCCCGCTGCTGCCCGTTTCCTTGTGGCGCTCATCCAGCTCGCTGTGGTTCTCTCCGCTGACAACGCTGATGTCGCGACCTGCCGCCAGATTCAGAGCGTCATTCGCGTTGATGTTGCCAGCCCGGACATGAATGTCCTGCCCGGCGGCGACCGACACGCCACCGCCTGCGGCGATGTCTGAACCGACCTCGTTACGCTGTGCCTGATGCAGGGTGTTGTCCTTGTTCCATGCCACATCATCCTGGCTTGCCGTGGTCACGGTGTTCAGGTTCACATCGCGCCCGGCGGCCAGCAGCGTCTTGCTGTCGTGGCCCGAATTCACTACCTGCGCCGCTGTAAGGTTCGCGTCACGCCCGGCGTTGAGCACCAGGGTGCCACCGTCATTGACCACCGACATGCTGGCGACTTTATCGAGTGTGGTCCGGCTGAACTGACTGGTAACGTTCTGGCTGCCCGCACTACGGGTAGTTGTGGTGATATTTATATCGCGTCCGGCGTTCGCCACCAGGGAATCCAGCCCCTGCAGGCTACCGCCGATGCTGGTGATGTCGTTGCGGGCCGTCAGGCTGACATCCGCTCCCTGAATACTGCCGGCATTATTCAGGATATTTTCTGCGGTGATGCTTGTGGCTTTGTGTCCGCCAATCACCCCGCTGTTGGCAAGGTTGCCCGTCAGGTTCATTGCAACATTACCGCCGGACATCAGCGCACCGCTACTATTCAGATCCCCGGCTTTAACCTGAGCGTATACCTGAGGAACCCGTACCGTCTGTTGCGACCCGTCCGCCAGGGTAATCGTGCTATTGACCAGCCAGACCAGCGGTCTGGTGAGCTTCGCCATCTGCTCTGCACTCAGCGCCACACCCGGGCGCAGGTGGTACTGTTTTGCAAACGCCACGCCGTTGTCCATCAGCGCCTTATACTCTTCTTCGTCGCTGCTGTAACCGTCAAGATAACGCCTGCCAGACATCGCAATAATCTGCTCTCGTACCAGTCTCTGCTCGTAGTAACCGTCACCCAGGCGCTTCATGGTCTGGTCAAGGCCGAGCTGCTCCTGCATATAGTCGCTGGCAAGCCACTTCTTATTATTGGTAAAGCGCGGGTCCGTCTGGACAAGATAGCGGCTGTTATTGTCCGTCATGACAGTAAACAGGCTGTTGTCCGGCAACCGGGTATCCGGTGTCACGGTGCGGATCACGGTATCCTTCTCACCGCTTTCCGGTGCCACATCAAACTGCGTGCCGGGCGGTATCTGCACCGGTGTTTTATTGCTGCCGTTCACATGGGTACTGGTATTTCCAGCGCCCCCCGTGCTGACATCTGTCGTGCGGTTGCCCTGAGCGTCAATCGTTTCACCACTGCCACTAAAGCGACTGTTACCGTCCATCCGCCCCGGGTTGAGCGCTATGGTCTGAATGGTGTCCGGTGGCCTGTAGTCAGAGGTATCGATCCCCGGCGAGTCTCCCCCTTTATGATGCTTGCGATAATAATGCTTCAGCGTTCCGTCGTCGGTGATAATACGCTGACCTTCCGTCTGGTGGTTGTCCACATTGTCCGCATTAACCGTCAGGGTCTTACCGGCCACAATCTCACTGTTTTCGTTATAGACCGTGTTACCGTTAATCGTCAGGTTGCCCCCCGCCAGCAGTTTCGCCGGGTCACTCTCTTTGACCTGTGTCTCTTTCGTCGTTTCGGTATAGCGGTACTCATTGAAGTTATCCCCGCTTCCGGAGTCATGGCAGGTCACACCTTCAATGCAGATAATCCAGGTCTCATCTTTGTTAAGCGACACCTTGTAATCTGCGGTGTCATAGGTCACGCCTTTCCACTGGTACAGGAGTTTATCAATCACCGATACCGTCACCCTCTCCGTGGAAAAATGGTCGTTGATATTATTCAGACGCTTAACGTTTAACTGCGTGTCACCGGCAGATTCCATCGTGGCGCTGTGGTTGTTAATTTCCCCGGCCTGCCCGGTGACGGCACCATCACTGGCCAGTTGGCCGCCCACAGACAGAGTGCCATCACTGTAGATAAGCGCATGCGCGTAGTTATTGAGCGTTTGCGCCCCGATATTGACCTGCATACGCCCGGCCAGCACCGGGGCGACACCGTCGGCGGCCTTATTGTTGAACGTGATCACGTTCACGCCGATGCTGTCGCCGTAGATGCGCCCACTCCCGGTGTTGTTGAGTGTGTTCGCCTCAAGCCAGGTCAACCCGCCATCGATCAGGCCGGTATTCGTCAGGGTTTTAGCTAGCGTGAGCCTGTCGGTTCCGGCATTAATTTCGCCACTTTTCAGGTTGGAGAGGTTATCTGCGTTCAGGGTAAGTGTGTCTCCCGCCAGAATCTTCCCGCTGTTAACCCCATCCCCGTTGATGGTCAGGGTCAGATTCTGGTTAGCAATCAGCGTTCCCTGGTTGCTGAAATCCTGCTGGCTGGTGACGGTCATATTCCCGACAGACAGCAGCTTTCCATCACCGCTCAGGCTATCTGCATTCAGCGTCAGCTGTGAACCGGCACTGAGTGTGCCTCCGGTGTTGGTCAGTTGCAGCGCACTCCCCTTTGCCAGCAGCGTACGGCTGGCGGATATCAGCCCCCGGGTGTTATTGAGCGCCCCGGCAACCGTCAGAGTCAGGTCGCTATTCGCCAGCAGGCTGCCTTCCTGGTTATTCAGCGAATCACTGGTGAGCGCAATTGTCTGCCCTTCAATCCCCTGATCCGTTCCCTGCGTGTTGCTGTTATCTGCCTGCTGAGCCTGCACGGTGGTGGTGACCCCGCTTCGTATCAGCCCGTGCTGATTATTCAACAGCCCGGTCAGATTCAGCCTTAAATCGCCGGCACTCTGGATCTGACCCTGTTGGTTTTGCAGGCTCTGCGCGGTCACCAGGGCAGACTGCGCTGACACCACCCGTCCACTATTGCGGTTATCAAGGGTACTGACGGTCAGCGTGGTATCGCCCTTTGCGCCCAGCGTACCGCCCTGATTGTTCAGGTCGCGGCTGTTTACTGCCAGCGCCGCCAGGCTGTATAGCGTGCCGCTCTGGTTATTCAGCGCGTGCCCCTGCGTATCAAGCGTGATACCGCTCCCCTGAATCACACCGTTCTGGTTATTCAGATCGCCAGTGGTAGAAACCGCCAGCGCCCCCTGGCTGACTATCTGCCCTCCCTGATTCGCCAACAGCGTATTGAGCAGTGTCAGGCTTTTTCCTGCCAGCAGCAGGCCGGTGTTGTTATCCAGCGAAGAGGTGGTAAGCGTAAGGTGACCATTGCTGCTGATGCCGCCAGCATCGACGGTGCCGGTATTACTGAGGTGGCTCACCGTGAGCGTCATATCGCCACCGCTTTGCAGCTGCCCGGCGTCATCGTTATTCAGGGTGTCAGCGTGTAAATCCAGCACCGACTGCACCGCCAGTTGGCCACCACGGTTATTGATAAGCGCGCTGTCAATCTTCCCGTTGCCCCTGGCAATCAGTTTCCCCTGGTTGTTCAGTACGCTTGCGGCCTGCACATCCAGGTTACCGTCCGTTCCGATAACCCCGTTGTGACTGTTATCAAGCTGCTGACTGATGGCGAACTGTGCGTTACCACCGGCTTTTATGTTTCCCCCCTGGTTGTCGAGAGAGCTGGCGTGCAGTGAGAATGCACCGCCGCCCGCCAGGAGCCCCTGCTGGTTAAGCAGATCCGTGGTGGTGAGCGTCAGCTTCCCGCCGCTAATCAGTTTGCCCTGGCGGTTATCCATCCCCCCTGACAGCGCAATGGCAGCATCACCGCCGCTGTCGATGCTGCCGCTCTGGTTGCTCAGCGTTGTGGCTTTCAGATCCAGCTTCCGCGTGGCCGCAAACTGACCGCTGGCGTTATTAAAATCGACAGACGCTGAGATGAGATCTCCGGCACTCTTAACAGAACCGGCTTCATTATTGATACCCTGCTCGGCGGCAAGGTGTAACTCACCAGCCCCGGCGTGAGTCACTTCCCCTTCACTGTTATCGAGAGCTGTCGCACTCAGCGTCAGATTCTTGCTGTTGCTGCGAATATGGCCACCGTGGTTATCCAGCTTTCCTGCCGGATTCAGGCTGAAATCATCTTCACCGACCTGAACAAGCATGCCTGAGCGGTTACTCAGGTCGTGGGACGAGAGCGTGAGCTTATTCGCCGTCAGCGATCCCCCGTCGTTGTTCAGCGCGGCGGTCGTGTGCGCAATCAGCGTTTGTTCCGCCTCAACGGTCGCATGGCGGGTCGACAAGTCTGCGTTCTGCGCATCCAGTGAGATTGATTTTGCTGCCGTCTGGCTGCCACTGATATCCATTCCCTTGCCTTTTGCCTGAATACCGCCACCGGCCAGGTTCCGCCCGTTGGCGCTGAGCTGCCCGTCGGCGCTCAGGGTGATATCTCCCGGTTGCGTCAGCTTTCCGGCGCTGTCCACACCGGCAGCAAGCAGGCTGCCCGTCGTGCTGTTGACGGTTTTCGCGCTGGCCGTCAGCGAGCCACCGCTGGCCAGCGAACCGCTATTGGTGAGCGTGCCATCGCTGCTTATCGTGATTTGCTGCTGGCTGTGAATCCCCCCGCTATTACTGATGTCGCCATGGCTGGCAATCTGAGTGTCGCCAGAGCTGCTGATTTGTCCGCTGTTTTCAATACGTCCGTCAGCGGTCAGCACCACATTTCCCGCCGTGGCACCCATCTCACCCGCGTTGTTGACTCCCACGCCTTTTTCGGTACCCGTCAGACGAATTTTTCCGGCATACATGCCGCCAAGCGCCGAAACGTCCAGCGCCATACCCGGCTTTGCGCTGCCGTCATCATCCAGTGCGGTGATGGTCTGATGTGCCGCATCCACCTGATTACGTCCAGTGGTCACTTTCAGGTCACGGGCACGAACCCCTGCATTGACCTTCACGCTACGCGCAATAATATCGGTATAGTCCTGAGCAGAACTGTCCAGGCCACTCCCCGTAATGGTGATTTCCCCGCCATTCACCCGGTAGCCGGTCAGGTTATCGTGGCTGAACTGTGGGGTTCCGGTGGTGAGCGTCGCACGGTTGGCATTAATAAAACCACAGCCATCACAACTGATGCCTGAAGGGTTAGCAATGACGACCTGCGCTTTTTGCCCGGCGACTTCGATGTAGCCTTTAAGCTGGCTGGGGTCACGGGAATTAACCTCATTGAGGATAACTGTTGCTTCCCCTTTCGCCAGATTCGGGTTTGCTGCCACCATCCCGCCAAGACGGGTCTGTGTATTACTGTGGCTGTTGTTGAGAATGGCGCCGTGGTTATCCACATCAAACTGGCTGTAAGTGTTGCGCGATACCCCACCCGTACTCGGAGTCTGGATATTCACCTGCATGGTGCCACTGGCGCTGTGGGTGATTTGCGGCTGCTGGTTACCTGGCGCGCTGCGGTCAGCGACAACCCCTGCCGTGACCGGCGTAATCCAGCCAAACGTCAGGAGTAAACCCAACGCCAGCGGTGATAGCCGTGCGGTCAATTCAGCCGGTGTTTTATTGTCTGGATCAGATGAAGGCGACACCCCGGCACGGTGGGAGCGTGTGATATCTGCCACCACCATCAGCAGGCCACGGGCCTGGTTAAAAATAATACGGTAAAAAAGTTTATTCATTGCCGTTGACTCCCGCTGGTCAGTGCCCCACAACAGCCTCGGGGCAATATCCGGAAAGGAACACGCGCCCAGAGACGCGTGAAAAGAGCTCACTCAGAAACGCCAGCCAACGCCCACATTAAATCCGTTGATGGCATAGTTTTTATTCCAGTAGTCAGCATTAGTGCCCTCGTAACCCACGTTCACTGACAGATTTTCAACAGGATTAAATATGACCCCAGCCCCCCAGGCCAGCGAGGTGGAATTACCGGAGCGCGCTTCACTCGAACTGTCGAAATAGTCAATGTCTTCACTCGTATTGACATGAGCAAAGCCCAGAGCGCCGTACAGGCTGATCCAGTCGTTAATACGGTAAGTCGGGCCTGCCGTTAATGAGTAATACTTCGCTTTAGCATCAGAGGTGTAGAAGTCACCGTGGTAGGTTTTATCCCCTTTCATCCAGCTAAATGACCCCATTACTCCCCACGAAGCGTCCCACTCATAGCGATACTGCAGATTGATCCCGTTGAGGTCGAAAGCATTGTCAATTTTGCTGTGGGCATATCCCACGCTGACTGTCTGGTTTGCAGCCAGCGCCACCGGAGACACCATCACGCATCCCGCCAGGGCCAGCCCCGTTATCACCTTCTTCATTGATTTTTCCTCTTCTCTTCGTTATGGGCCGCTATTCCCTGCCCCCGGGTAAACCGCATTCCTGAACATCTGCACATAACGGGTGCGCTGTCTGCCAGTCCTGCAATGCCAGACGTGAAACCCGGTATCCCCGGAAATGTTTCACGCGCTTCCCTCGTTCACGCCCACGGTGCCAGAGCGCCCGGAAACAGTGTTCGGGGAACAGTTCACTCAGCACCAGATTGATCATCTGCCGGGTGTGTCCGAAGGGGGCGACCAGGTCGATTGCCCACATCCGGTTACCGCAGCGCCAGTCATTCTCCTGTGGCAGAGGCAGCCGGGTGAGATAGCGCTGCTCGGCATCTTCATCAAACCAGGCCCAGCTCATAAAGAACACCGGCTTACCCTCCTGATGAGCCAGCACGTACTGTCGTTCTTTAATCGCCGGCAACAACATCGTCGCAAGCGCTTCCAGCGGGGCGTTTTTATGTCGTGCAGAATGCATCCACAGCCAGACACTGGCCCCCAGCACTTCAGCTTCACTCACGCTACCGCCCAGCACCAGCGGGCACTGTACGGTGAAACCTTTCCATTCCATCAGTAGCTCCAGCTAAGACTGAATCCGGTTGTTACAGGGTCGGTTTTAAAGCCGTCAGGCTTTGAGAGTGGGATACCGGCAAACAGGTCGTAGCTGGCTCGCAGATATTGCCCCCGCAAACCCATAACACCGCCCGCAAGATGTTTACCCACCAGCGTTTCACTTCCGGTACCACTCACTTCGCCATAGTCGGCCCCCAGGTAAAGTTCCTGTGCCGGAAGCGGGGTTAGCCAGGCAATATCATTGCGGACATACCAGCCATGGCTGGCGGTAAGCGTTCTTTCACCGTCAAAACCCCGCACTGTCCAGCGGTTGCCGATGGAAATCATGTCCGGTGTCGTCAGGGGGGTATGACTCATCTGGCGTTGATAGCGGGTGGTAAAATGGAAGTTCTGCCCGACGACAGAGAATGGCAAACTGAGTTGCGCGTTTAACTGGAGAATTTTACTGAGTGCTGTGGCCTCGCCCCAGTATTCTTCAGGCGCTGGCTGCGCACCAAACCAGCGCGTCCCACGCTGGTAGCTCACGCCTGCATCCAGGGTGGCACTGCCGATATAGTGACGGTGCTGCAACCCCAGCTTCCAGGCGGCGGTCTGACGTCGCTGGACGTCCACTTCGGTATCGTTGATGAAGTTGCTCTGTTCACGAGCCAGCACATCGGCGATCAGGGTGGTTTTCTGGCTGCCGCTGCGGTGCAGCAAACGGCTGACCTGGAAATCGATGTTTTTACTTTTACCGCTGTACTGATAATCGCCATTCAGGCCTGCCACCGTTTGTACATAATCGTATTCACTGCCGGTGACACCCGCGAGCCAGTAACCAAACGGTACCGAGTAATGACCCGTCAGACTCCGGGAAGATTTACCCCCGCCGTTGCCATCGAGATTGTGAGAGCCTGAAAGATAGAATAAATCACTGAGAGAGAACGGATTATCCAGCGATAGCGTCAGATTGCCCTGATATTCGCCCGTGGTCTGCGAACCGGAGTCATCAAGAGAGGTATCCACACGCCACATCCGCTCCTGATGGCGGGTCATCACAATGTCGCTTTCCCCGGGCTTATCGCCGGGGACGATATCCATGCTGGCGTTAACCGTCGGCAGGCGCTGGAGATTTTCCAGACCCTGCTCAATATCACGCAAATCCAGTACGTTGCCACGGTGAGCCGGGAAAGCACTGTAAAGCGTGGCATACGTATTACTGTCCGGCGTCAGACGAACATTCCGGATATAACCGGCCATCATGACCAGGCGCAGAGTGCCGGATTTCAAATCCTGTTTCGGGGCAAGCACGCGGGTGGTGACGTAGCCATGCCCTACCAGCGTGTTCTGTAGCCGGCTCATCAATAAATTAATCCCCTTTGCGCCCAGACAATGCCCGACAGCCTTTTCCGCCTGTCGCTGCAAAGGCAGCCAGTGGGGCAACGCCTGCGTACCGCTGAGCACAACCTGTGAAATGGGGAAACAGGGTATTTCGGTCGGGAAACCCTTTTTGGGGAGTGATGGTTGTGCCGGGGAAAGATTGACATCCGGTGCAACCGGCGTCAGTTGCTGTTCGAGATCTTGCTGGCGATGCTGCTGATTGAGGAACTGTTGTGCTGGCTGCGCGGAATCAGGGGCCGCAAAGCACAGGACCGGTGGTGTCAGGGTCAGAATTAAAAGAGCGACAATCCTTTTCTTCACTGAGATATTCATTGTGAAATTCTTTTGTTATTAATCCATCAAAGAGAGGTTCATCGCCGTACTGATATCTGCCCATCAGAACCCACATTTAATACCCTTTGCATCCAACAATAATTAAATAACAAAAAAGAGCAGGTGTTCGCACAATATTTTTAATGATTCCCTCTATTTTCAGAATATTCAAACATTAGAGAGCAAAGGCTTGAATTGCATATTCACCGAAGATATTTGTTGGCATACCATTTGGTTTTGGCATTTTATTCCAGCGTGACAGCAATAAAATACCCCCATTCAGAATAAACAACCCCGAACATAGCGCCAGCCTGAACAGTGAATAAACACACCAGAAACGGGTCATAACCTGGCGTGATGAACCTTCATCGACATAGCAAATATAATTCATGTAAATCAGAGGTTTTCATCCACAATGAACAATGCATGGCGCTCAATCAGCGGAGTTTATACCTTGGCGTAAAATGTTTTTGATAACGGCTTCAACTGGAAAAGTGAATACGGTTGTAGATATATGGCGAATGCTGCCAGGCTTTGGTTAGCCAGCCATTAACCGACATTTTGACATACCGTACAACCTACAAAATTTATTACGTAAGGCTAACATTGATATTTTTAGGATATTTCAGCTAAACGCCAGACTCATTTACCTGGTGTTCTGGCATATATATTCTGCCAGTTGCACACTAACCAACAGGAACAACTGCGAATGGAACGACTACGTAAGACTTCAGGTAATTTAAAGATAATTAATGACATTCACCACTGCTTTTCGGCTCGCTAGTTTCTGCATTTTTCATTTATATCTCACGACAAAAACCAGGCGAATTTAAAAACGAAAGTATAATTTCCTTTGTTATAAATACTTTTTTAGGCTCTGTTGCAAAAATCTGGAGGTGATAAACTCATCCTCATCTTTTGCTGACGGAGCAGCACATGAACCCATTCAAAGGCCGATATTTTCAGCGTGACATCATCCTGTGGGCGGTACGCTGGTACTGTAAATACGGCATCAGCTACCGTGAGCTGCAAGAGATGCTGGCTGAGCGCGGCGTCAATGTCGATCACACCACGATTTATCGCTGGGTTCAGCACTATGCCCCCGAAATGGAAAAACGGCTGCGCTGGTACTGGCGAAACCCTTTCGGGTTCTGCTCCTGACACATTGATGAAACCTACGTGAAGGTCAATGGCCGGTGGGCTTACCTGTATCATAGTAACTATTATCACATGCAGCATGGACCTTCAAACCAGCGTTTAAGTAACATGTGCCCATTGGTGGTCATTCTGGTGGTCTTGACAGAAAGGGAATTCAGGCTTAGCTTATTTATTAGCCAGTTACTGGCAAAGGCGATCCCAGTCAGAGGAGCCAAATTTAAGAAGCCCGCTTAGGAAACTAAGCGGGCTTTTGCTTTATAGATCCGCGCTAAATCCTTCCGTTCCCTCAGATCTGCATCTTCTTGTTAAATAAGTTTTTCCCTGATACATCCTCAGCTAAATACTCATATACAGAAATTACCGCTCAATTTAATATTTTGTTATCAAGTTTGTTATAACCGAGGGATTAAATTGATTACTATCATTTGTGTATTCCTGCTGGCTGGCATTGTAAAAGGTGTTATTGGTTTGGGTTTACCCACTATAGCAATGGGATTATTAACTGTCGTCATGACGCCCGCCAGCGCTGCGGGCTTGCTAATTTTACCCTCTCTGGTTACAAATATATGGCAGTTATTTACCGGGCCAACATTCATCGATTTAATTAAAAGATTATGGGGATTTATAGCAGGCATTTTCATTGGTACATTATTTAGCCTCTTACCTGGATTAACGTCTGCATCATCGTGGACAGAAACGGCATTGGGTATTGTGCTTATAATGTACGGTCTTTGGGGGCTTATCGCTAAAAGGTTGCCATCATCAGTTCAATCAGAAAAATGGCTATCACCTGTAGCAGGCTATATTACCGGTACCATTACCGCAGCAACCGGTGTTTTTGTGATTCCGGCAGTACCCTATTTACAATCGCTCCAGTTAAATAAAAATGATCTTATCCAGGCTCTCGGATTAGCCTTCACAGCATCAACGATTGCCTTAGCCATTCATCTGTCATTGGACAGTAAACTGGCTCACGTTGATTATTATCTGTCTGCCGTTGCGTTGATTCCTGCAATCGCAGGAATGTATGTAGGCCAATACTTGCGTAAAGTGATCAGTGAACTCGCCTTCCGCCGCTGTTTTTTTATCGGGCTTATCGCACTTGGAATTTATATGACGATAAAATAATAGTTATGAGTCATTCTGACGTTGTGTCATGAAATCAACGAATTCTTTCGCGTATCCAGGCAGTTCAGTAAAATCCCGGGCACAAATGATCAGTTTGCGGTCAGCCCAGCTATCGGTTAAACGGATTATTTTGCTGCCATTCATGGAATTAAATCGCTCGGCGGCACGCCTGGGGATAATAGCAATGCCGACGCCACTGTCGACAATTTGCATCACGGCATCGAATGTTGCCATACGAACGCGATAGCTAATACGATATCCCAATTTTTTGGCATGCCCTTCAATGTGCTCCTGAAGCGCACTCCCCTCAGATAATCCCGTAAATTCAGCAGTGACAATATCCCGGAAAGCAATACTCTCGCTATCATGCCAATCGTTTTTGGCGGGCACAAACACCACTAATTCATCATCACGGAACGGTAATGATACCAAGCCGTTCAGCTCTGTTGAGTCAGCAACAATGCCTAAATTGGCCATTTGATTTTTAATAGCGGCGACTATGTCATAGCTGAGCATTTCTTTAACAGAAACAGAAATATTGGGTTTAAGGCTTAAATAAGAACCCAGCAACTGGGGTAAAAATTCGTTCTGCGCCGATGAATTGCACAGCAGGTTGATATGCCCGCGTAACCCTTTGCCGTATTGATGTAATTCACTGCGCATGTGCTCAACTTGTTGCAACACAATATTGGCATGGTTGACCAACGAAAACCCAGCGTCAGATAGCTTGACCCCTTTTCTGGAGCGGCTAAACAGCTCGACACCCAACTCCCCCTCCATACCACGGATACGCTCGCTTGCCGACTGCAACGTCAGGTTTGACAGCACAGCACCACCGGTGATGCTTCCCGCTTTATAAACGTTCAGAAACAGCCGTAAGTCGATAATATCAAACCGCATAAGAACACCTGCTCCTTGTTTATTCTGACCTAAGCGAGATTATAGTCGGTAGTGTTGAGCGTGAATCATGCAGGACCGGGAGAAGGCACCAAAGGTTACCGTAGAGCGGAGTACGAGAGTTACCGTCAGGATAGATAACTCTCGTTAATTTGAAATGTGAGACTGGTTGCTGGAAAAGATTAAACGCCAGAGTTATCGAGCAAGTCTTTACTTGCCGCTTTCAGGTACTGGAACATTGACCAGAATGTTAACACTGCTGCGATAAAGAACAGACCAATCCCCGCGTATTCGATCCACATGTTTGGACGCCATAGCATACCAATCAGCGCCAGCATTTGCGCCATGGTCTTGGATTTACCAATCCAGGAAACGGCAACACTGCTGCGTTTGCCGATTTCAGCCATCCATTCGCGCAAAGCAGAAATAATGATTTCACGAGCAATCATGGTTGCCGCAGGCAGCGTCACCCACCAGGCGTGGTAATGTTCAGCCACCAGCACCAGAGCGACGACCACCATGACTTTATCGGCTACCGGGTCAAGGAAGGCACCAAAACGTGTGCTTTGGTTCCAGCGACGCGCCAGAAAACCATCAAACCAGTCAGTGATTGCGGCAAACCAGAAGATAAACGCACACAGGAATGGCGCCCAGCTAAACGGCAGATAAAAAGCCAGCACAAAGAATGGGATAAGGATGATACGAAACAGAGTAAGCAATGTTGGGATATTAAATTGCATAGTGCTGGTTAACTGTCTGTCGTAAGTGGAAATTGTCTCTATGTTGCTACAGAGGCCTTAATGTTTCAACGAGTAGAAGATCTTTTCTGCCAACGCTTGCGAGATACCCGGCACTTTTGCGATTTCTTCTACGGATGCGTTCTTTAATGGTTGCAATCCACCCATATATTTCAACAACATCTGGCGACGTTTTGGGCCAACGCCTTCGATGGTCTCCAGCGCACTGGTATTTTTTACTTTTGCACGTTTTTTGCGATGCCCGGAAATAGCGTGATCGTGTGATTCATCACGAATGTGCTGGATGACATGCAGCGCGGGTGAATCTGGCGGCAGTGAAAACCCTTCCCCTTCCGGTTCAAAGAACAAGGTTTCAAGCCCCGCTTTGCGATCGGCCCCTTTTGCCACACCCAGTAACAGCGGATGGTTTTTATCCCACGGAACGTCGAGTTCTGCAAACACGGTTTTTGCCTGCCCCAACTGCCCTTTGCCACCATCAATCAGAATGACATCAGGCACTTTGCTCTCATCAATCGCCTTACCATAGCGACGGCGCAACACCTGGTTCATCGCCGCATAATCATCGCCTGGTGTAATGCCTTCAATGTTGTAGCGTCGATATTCAGCGCGCAATGGACCGTTGGCATCAAAAACCACACAGGAAGCCACGGTCTGCTCGCCCATAGTGTGGCTGATGTCGAAGCACTCCATGCGTTTGATTGCGGGCAACTCCAGTACGCTGGCTAAGGCTGCTAAGCGTTGATGAATGGTGGATTGCTGCGCCAGACGCGTCACAAGCGCCGTGGCCGCATTAGTACGGGCCAGTTTGAGATACCGCGCGCGGTCGCCGCGTGGTTTGGTCTGCACATTAATACGCCGCCCCGCCAGTTCCGTCAAAGAATCTGACAGCAAGGTTTTATCCGGCAAATTGAAATCAAGCAGGATTTCAGAAGGCAAGGTACGCATCTGGCTGCCTTGCAAATAGAACTGACCAACAAAAGTTTCGACGACTTCAGCGAGTTCTGTGCCGTTTGGCACTTTAGGGAAATAACTTCGGCTACCTAAAACTTTACCCTGGCGGATAAAGAGCACATGCACACATGCCATGCCGGCATCGAACGACACGCCAATCACATCCAGGTCATCGCCAGTATTGGAAACAAACTGTTTTTCAGTCACGCGACGTACCGCCTGAATTTGGTCGCGTATTCTCGCGGCCTCTTCAAACGCCAGGTTTTTGCTTGCCTCTTCCATTTTAGCGATCAGCTGATTCAGAACTTGATCGTCTTTACCGGACAGGAACAAACGGACATATTCCACCTGCTGGGCATACTCTTCTTCACTGACTAAGCCCGCCACACAAGGCCCCAGGCAGCGCCCGATTTGGTATTGCAAGCATGGGCGCGAGCGATTGCGATAAACATTGTTTTCGCACTGGCGAATCGGGAAGATTTTCTGCAATAGCGCCAGTGTTTCGCGGACAGCATAGCCATTAGGGAATGGCCCGAAATATTCCCCTTTGGCGTGTTTCGCTCCACGATGCATCGCAAGCCGCGGGTGAGTATCGCCACTAAGGAAAATATAGGGATAGGATTTGTCATCACGCAACAGCACATTGTAACGCGGCTGATACAGCTTGATGTAATTGTGTTCCAGCAACAACGCTTCTGTTTCGGTGTGAGTCACCGTCACGTCAATATGCTGAATTAAGGCCACCAGCGCTTCTGTTTTACGGCTGGCAAGATTGCTCCTGAAGTAGCTCGACAGGCGTTTCTTCAGGTCCTTGGCTTTACCGACGTAAATGACCGTATCACTGGCGTCATACATACGATAGACACCAGGTTTACTGGTTACGGTTTTAAGAAACGCTCGCGGGTCAAAGATTTCACTCACTACTTATTAATGTCTCCGCACTAAATAAACCATGACGAATGGCCAGGTGTGTCAGTTCAACATCGCCACTGATATTCAGTTTACTAAACATGCGGTAACGGTAACTGTTAACCGTTTTAGGGCTAAGATTAAGCTGCTCTGAGATCTCATTGACCTTTTGGCCTTTGGTTATCATCAACATAATCTGTAATTCACGCTCAGACAAACTCGCAAATGGCGTGTCTGTTTTCTCCGGTTCAATCTGGCTTAATGCCATTTGTTGGGCGATATCTGACGCAATGTAGCGCTGCCCGGCATTGACCGAACGAATCGCATTAACCACATCTTGTGGCGCTGCACCTTTACTTAAATATCCAGCGGCACCCGCCTGCATCACTTTTGCAGGTAGTGGATTCTCGGTGTGTATTGTCAACATAATCACTTTGATATCGTTTGAATATCGCGCGATTTTACGCGTGGCTTCCAGGCCACCAATTCCCGGCATATTCATGTCCATCAGGACAACATCAACCGGATGACTACGGCACCATTTTACGGCATCCTCGCCGCAATTTGCCTCACCTGATATCTTGATCCCTTTGATATCTTCAAGAATGCGTCGTATCCCTGCGCGCACCAGTTCGTGGTCATCAACAAGAAGTACGTTGATCAAGGGGACCTCTCCAGAATAGGGATTACGCTGCTAAAATTACTGAGCCATATTAACGGGTTTTCAGGTAACTTTAAATTATAAAAACAGATTTTCGGAATCTCATGCCGTGCTGGAAATTTAAATGTACAGTGGATACTGGACAGAAAACAGACTCATTTCATAGTTATAAATAGTAAAAACGCTTTTCATATTTAAAAAAACTATAATTCACGCCCATTAAAAGGATTAAATAAAGATCGTGGAAGTATTTTTTTAACCAAAAATAAACAAAATTAAAACAAATACACACTTTGCACCGTAAGCATGTTACGGCCTTCACGTAACCACTAATAAAATGGTTTACGACTGTGTTATACTCCGCCGCCTTAAGAAACCGTTACACGAAACAACGGTGTACCAACCAAGACCGAGGAACACAAATGAGCACTCCTGATTTTTCCACCGCAGACAACAGTAGTGAACTGGCTATTGAAGTCACCTGCTTGAAAGCTATGCTGACTCAGATGCTGAAAGCCATGGGTCAGGCCGATGCAGGCAAAGTTATCATTAAAATGGAAAAGCAAATCGCTCAAATGGAAGACCCGGCACAAGCAGACGTTTTTGGTAATACTGTTAAGCAAATTAAACAGGCTTACCGTCAGTAATCGAATCGCGACGGCTGGATGAATTCAGTTTCTCCAGCCGCTTCGTTGACTTCCCTCGTTAAATCACGCCCTTCAAATTATCCCAATCGCTGCTGCATAACAGGCAATTTGCGTTTTATTTGGCGCATTAAATTTCTTCTGCATATTTTTCTGGTGAAAATTCACAGTATTTTCTGATATCGATAGAATAATGGCGATTTCTGATGACGTTTTCCCCTCGCCCGTCCATTGCAATATTTCTCGCTCACGTTTGCTAAGCTTTAATGGCATGGCGGCCATGGATGAATCATTAAGCCGCGTTAAAGTCATTAAACTCAGTTCGGCTAAATATTGCAGACGTAGTTGCAATTCATCGTCAGGCATAATTTTGCCTTTCCCCGCTGTACGCGAGACTGAATAAAACCCCAATGCACGATTAGGCGCCATCACGCACTGGCTTATACCACGCCGTAAGCCGTGATCCCGTGCCGCATCCCAGAAATCCTGAGTACCACTAAAAAGCTCGTCATTCCAGCGCAGATGCCCACGCATGAAATTTTCAGGACGCAAAACTGGGTCAATCGCAAAATAATTTGCAGCATGATAATGATCGAGCCACGGCTGAGGATAAGTCGACCTTAATGACGTTTTGGGACGAGTAAATGGCACTGGGTGACGAATACACAGAGAGTAATAGTCAAATTCCAGCGACTCCGTTTGCTGATGTAGGATTTTAGTTATTTCGTCAGCCTGCGTAACAGACTGGAAGATATTCAGCGCATCCTGCCGCCAGCTAAAAAAGTTGCGATCATCCATTATGTCTGGCATTTCTCCTGACACTAATATCATTTCCAAATGTAATGCCAAACGCTATCACATTTATCAATATTATAAATATTTTAATAATGGCCCCAAAAGTGGGGCCATACGAATTACTGGGTGAGGAATTTTTCCAGGAATTGCTGAGTGCGTGGTTGTTGAGGATTAGCAAACAATTCACGTGCAGGCCCCTGCTCAACAATACGGCCTTGATCCATAAATATGGCACGGTCTGCAACATCACGCGCAAAGCTCATTTCATGCGTCACGATCACCATGGTGCGTTTTTCTTGCGCAAGCTGGCGAATAGTGCTCAACACTTCACCCACCAGCTCAGGGTCAAGCGCTGATGTCGGTTCATCAAACAGAATCACTTCCGGGCGCATCGCCAGTGCGCGCGCAATGGCTACACGCTGCTGCTGGCCGCCGGAAAGACGACGCGGATAGCTGGTTTCTTTACCGCTTAGGCCAACTTTCGCCAGCAACTCACGCGCCCGCGCAATAGCTTCTTCTTTCGGTTCGCCTTTTACAATCACGGGCCCTTCGATGATATTTTCAATCACCGTCCGATGCGGGAAAAGATTGAAGCTTTGAAACACGAACCCAACATGCTGACGCAGTTCGCGCACTCGATTTTTCTGCTTACTCAATGATTGCGCCGCATCAATGGAAATCTCTCCGACCTTGATGGTGCCGGACTCGGGTTGTTCCAGCAAATTTATGCAGCGCAGCAAGGTGGTTTTACCGGAGCCACTTGGCCCGATAATCGCCACCACTTCGCCCGCTTTCACTTCCAGATCGATACCATGCAGCACGGTCTGCCCGTGGAATTTTTTGACCAGTTGTTTTACGTCGATTGCGCTCATTTGGGATCCCTGTCCTGGCGATTTAACTGATTTTCAAAGTAGTTCTGCAACGAAGAAAGCACCGTTGCCATTACCCAGTAAATCAATGACGCCGCGAGATACATGGTAAATACCTCGAGGGTACGCGAGGTAATAAGCTGCGCCTGGCGAAACAATTCCGGAACCTGAATAGTGGCCGCAAGGGACGTGTCTTTCACCAGACTGATAAAACTGTTGCTCAGCGGCGGCAGTGCGACACGAGCCGCCTGCGGTAAAATCGCCCGACGTAAGGTTTGCCACGGCGTCATACCGATACTCGCTGCGGCTTCCCACTGCCCTTTTTCGATAGACGAAATCGCCGCACGCAAGGTTTCGGAAGCATAAGCCGCGGTATTCAGCGACAAGCCGATCATCGCCGCAGGAATAGGATCCAGCTCAATACCAAACTGCGGCAGGCCGTAATAGATCATAAACAGCTGCGCGATTAACGGCGTACCGCGAAAAATCGACACGTAAAAACGCGATAGCCAGGAGAACGGCCAAAACGGTGACAAACGCATCAACGCCAACATAAAACCGAGTATCAGCCCAAAGAACATGCCGCCAATACTGAGTTGCAGCGTAAAGACGGCACCTTTAAGCAGAAACGGTGCCGAATCCAGCACCAGTTGAATACTTTCATGCATACTTGAATTACACCCTGTCTGTCTTTTTATTCTTGTAATACACCCAAATGGGTGTCGCCCTTCAAAATCTCATTAAACATGCGGATGGTAAGCAAATAACGCAGGCGCACCACCGGTATGAATAAAGATTATCGGGCCTTCATCTTTGAAACGCTTCTGGGCCACTCCATCAATTAACCCAGCCATCGCTTTGCCGGTATAAACCGGATCCAGCAAGATCCCTTCGAGGCGCGCCAAAATTTTAATGGCTTCAAGCCCTTCTTCATTAGGATGGCCATAGCCCGGAGTGAAATAATCATCCCATAAATGTATTGGGTTTGACGCGCTGACACTTAGCGATTGCGCGACCGCCTGCCGCAACGCTTCCACTTTTGGCAACTGCTGGGCAACAGAACGCGAAACGGTAACACCGATTAAATCAACATCAGGCATGACTTGCTCAAGGCCAACCGCCAGCCCGGCATGCGTCCCGGCACTTCCTGAAGCGACCACCACCGATGAAACATTGACTGCACCTTCGCACTGCTGCGCGATTTCCAGCGCACTTTCCACATAGCCCAAAGCGCCCAGCGCATTCGAGCCGCCAACAGGAATCACATACGGGCGAAAGCCTTGCGCTTCGAGACGTAGGGCAATTTCTTCCAGTTGGCTATCCGGCGAATCTAGCGCATCACACATTTCTATTTCGACATCAAACAAGTCGAGCATCAAACGGTTACCGTTAGTGAGATAGTTTTCCGCCTGGGTACCAATTGGGTTTTCCAGCAGTGCGACGCACTTCAGGCCGAGTTTTGCCGCAACTGCCGCGGTCTGGCGCACGTGGTTTGACTGAATCGCCCCAGCGGTAACCAGCACGTCGGCACCTTCACGCAACGCATCTGCCGCCAGGAATTCAAGTTTACGCAGCTTATTTCCACCCATCGCCATCGGCGTGGCGTCGTCACGTTTAATATAGATTTCGCGGCCAAGGTAATCGGAAAAACGTGGCAAATATTCGAGTGGCGTCGGAGCGCCGATAAATTCCAGACGCGCAAATCGCGTCAGATTGTGCAGAGACATGAGCAACTCCATTACACTTTGAATAAAATCCAGATTTATTCATTATGCACCAGCCTGACAAAATGCTGGCAAATACAAATAAAAAAGGCGGATGTCGCTTACGCTAATCCGCCCTGGGCATCCCAAATTAATTATTTGGTGACGTCAGCGCCAAACCATTTTTCGGAAAGCCTGGCCAGTGAGCCATCTTTCTGCATCTCAGCAATACCTTTATTAATCGCTTCGACCAGGTCTTCGTTGCCTTTACGCACTGCAACACCAGCTTCCTGACGTGAGAATGCATCGCCCGCTACCGCCAGGGTATCTTTGGTTTTCTTCACCAGGTCCAACGCGGCCAGGCGGTCGACCAGAATCGCATCAATACGGCCTACGCGCAGATCCTGATATTTCGTTGGGTCATCATCATAAGTACGGATGTCAACGCCCTGCACATTGGCGCGCAACCACTCTTCGTAGTTAGTCCCCAGACCCACACCCACTTTTTTGCCTTTCAGGGAATCCGGCCCAGTAATGCTGCCTTCGTTACCCTTTTTCACCAACGCCTGAATACCCGAAACGGTGTATGGCGTAGAGAAATCGTATTTCTTCTTACGTTCATCAGAAATGGTCACCTGGTTAATCACCACGTCGATGCGTTTAGAGTCCAGCGACGCCAGCATGCCATCCCATTTGGTCGGCTTCAGTGAGGCTTTTACGCCCAAATGCTGTGCCAACTGCTCAGCAAATTCCACTTCAAAACCGGTCAGTTTGCCGTCATCACCCTGAAAGCTGAATGGAGGATAAGTCCCTTCAAGCCCAACCAGCAGCGTGCCGCGCTCTTTGACTTTTGCCAGTAAATTTTCGGCGGCGAAGGTTTTAACACTCGCACCTGCAACCAATGCCACAGCCAGCACGCCCATCAGCGCCTGACGCCCCACCATTGCTAATTTCATAGTTACCCCGAATGTCGATATTATTGTTGTATTGTAGCGACTTAATATAATCAATCAAAACCACTGTGCTACAACTTATGCCATTTTAATATATATCAGAAGTTGATTTATTTTCCTGGTAATGGGCAGTGATATTTTGATTGAGGGTTTGAAATTGTCCGTACTTGCGCAGAGCAATACGGTAATTGTTGGTACTGGTTGGCGGCAACCACGCATCAAATGAGTCGTCGAGGTAAGCGGCAGGCGAAGAAGGCCGTGGAACGTTTTGTGAAGATAAATAGTTACCCAGACGGCGCAAGCGCACCACGTATTCACGGATGGTGCCATGGCTCATCTCGGTTTGTTCGAACAGGTATTCTTTAAAGCCGATAATATCGAAATAGTGATCCTGCTCTTTGCAGTATAAATCGCCGCAAAAACGGCACAACGCCGCCCAGGACGGGCGTTCAATCTGCCAGCTGTGTTCATCAATTAACGTATCAAGCTGCGCGATAGCCGTTTTACTGACGATCTCGCCACGATGGGTGAGCGTAATTCTGTCGAGCAATTTCGCACAATGAGCACAATGGGTCTGTGTGTGTTTAAAGTCTTTTAAATAGCGGCTTAAAGGACGCTTTTTTAAGTTCTGCACCGTCATGATGTTATCCCGGACGTATTATAATGTACGGCCTACAACTTACCGAGCTTGGTGCGTAAGCGTTTAATCGCCTGGCTGTGCAACTGACTGACGCGCGACTCCCCAACGTCCAGTACCGCGCCAATCTCCTTCAGATTCAGCTCTTCCTGGTAGTAAAGGGTCAGCACCATCTTTTCACGATCCGGAAGCGCCTCGATGGCGTCCATTACGCGTTGGCGTAGATTCCCTTCCAACAGTTGTTGTAGTGGATTCGCCTGCTGATGCTCTTCAGTAATCAGTTCGATACTATCGCCATGCTCTTCACGCCACTCGTCATAAGAGAAAAGTTGACTGTTGTTGGTGTCGAGCAACATCTGACGGTATTCGTTGAGCGGGATATCCAACCGGTCTGCCACTTCAGTTTCAGTGGCATTACGGCCCAGCTCTTGCTCCAGTTGACCCATTGCCTGCGCAACACCGCGAGCGTTACGCCTGACGCTGCGTGGCACCCAGTCACGGCTGCGCAACTCATCAAGCATCGCCCCACGGATGCGCTGCACCGCGTAGGTAGTAAATGCCGTTCCTTGCAGGGCATCATAACGGTCCACTGCATTCAACAACCCGATGCCGCCCGCCTGTAGCAGGTCGTCAAGCTCCACACTCGCGGGCAGGCGTACCTGCAGGCGCAATGCTTCGTGACGCACCAATGGTACATAACGCTGCCACAGCGAGTGTTTATCCATTACACCTTCAGAGGTATACAGTGAATTCACGATAAACAGCCCTGCGTTAGTTGAGTTATCGGCATGATTATCCGTTTCTGGAGGGTTTTTAATCGCAAGAATAGTGGGTGAAATGAGGGGTTATTTGCGGTTATGGATAACAATTAATACGAAAAAACCCTGCCGAGGCAGGGTTTGGTCAGGTATCAGGCGATTAGCCCTGCAGCAGAGACAGTACTTGCTGTGGAACCTGGTTAGCTTTAGACAACACGGAGTTACCCGCCTGCTGGATGATTTGCGCTTTAGACATATTTGACACTTCGGTCGCATAGTCGGCGTCCTGAATACGGGACTGCGCTTCAGACAGGTTAGTGGTGGTGTTGTTCAGGTTAGTTACCGCTGAATCCAGACGGTTCTGTACCGCACCTAGGGAAGAACGGAAGGTATCTACAGATGCGATAGCTTTGTCCAGCAGAGCCAATGGATCGTTAGTTGAAGCGCCAGCAAATTGAGTTGATGCTTTAACGTTAGTTGCAGTATCCGCGCTGAGCTCAATATCAACTGTCGCAGTTTTTGTACCATCTGTAGCAGCAGCATCAGTCCCGACAGGTTTGGTAGCGTCAGCACCATTCTTAAGGTAATCAGCATCAACAGTGTAATTTTTTCCTTGCACTGAAACAAAACCGGTTACTGCACCTTTATCGTCAGTTCCAACTTTAATCAGTTGTCCTGTCATGCTGGCACCATTCTTACCGATACCATTTTGCACATCACCATAAGTGACATCTGTTGTATTCAACGTCACAGCACCAGCATCATCATTAGCAGTGCTATCGTTATCTACAGAAACGGAATAGTAGTCGCTACCAGACTGTACAACATATTCAGAAGTGCCTTTAATGTTATGCAGACTTAAAGATTTAGCATCAACGCCTAATTTAGTCGCGACACCAGACAAATCTACATTAGCCATCTGACCTGTTACGGTATCAGCTACTTGAGAAATTGCCGAACCAACATTCAGCGCCCCCTTGGAAACGGAAAAACCATCCAGACCTAGAGTAGAAGAATCAATTTGTTTCAGATCGATAGAGATAGTCTGGCCATCGTTAGCTCCAACCTGGATCTTCATGGAGCCGTCTTTTGCCAGCACGTTCACGCCGTTAAACTGAGTCTGACCGGATACACGGTCAATTTCAGACAGACGGGATTTAATTTCGTCCTGGATTGAAGACAGGTCAGAATCTGAGTTAGTACCGGTCGTTGCCTGAACCGTCAGTTCACGCACACGTTGTAAGTTGTTGTTGATTTCTGACAGTGCGCCTTCCGCAGTCTGCGCCAGAGAGATACCGTCGTTGGCGTTACGAGCTGCCTGAGTCAGGCCTTTAATGTTGGACGTGAAACGGTTTGCAATTGCCTGGCCTGCAGCATCATCCTTCGCGCTGTTAATACGTAAGCCAGAAGACAGACGCTCAATAGAAGTCGACAGAGCGGACTGGTTCTTGTTGATATTGTTTTGAGTAATCAGCGAAAGGCTGTTGGTATTAATGACTTGTGCCATGATTTATTTTTCCTGTGTTTCAAGTCTACGGTTTATGGGTTGGGTTTCCACCCGTCGGCTTCGTTGCCGTTAAACCTGTTATCGTCTGGTCCCCCACAACCTTTAGAATTTTTTTACATTCACAGTAAAATTTTTAGCACCGGAAATACTCTCGCCCTCTGCCGCTATTCTTGCCATTAAAAAAAAGAAATTAATCGTAAACTTTGTTTTTTCCAGGCCGATACTCCCGGTATTCATTTTATGCATCGATACATTAAGGAAATAATATGGCTAGTATTTCTACGCTGGGAATCGGGTCCGGTCTGGATCTGAGCAGCATTCTGGATAGCCTGCAGGCAGCACAAAAAGCGACGCTAACACCAATCTCAAAACAACAAAGTTCCTTTACAGCAAAATTGAGCGGTTACGGTACCCTGAAGAGTGCACTGGTCAGCTTCCAGACCGCCAACACCGCGCTCAATAAAACCGATCTGTTTACTGCGACATCAACCAGCAGCAGTAGCACCGCGTTCAGCGCGACCACTACCGGTAATGCAGTGGCCGGGAAATATACGATTAACGTCACTCAACTGGCGCAATCGCAAACGCTGACCACCAAAAATACCCAGCCCGACAGCAAAACAGCGATTGCCACCGGCGACAGCGTGTTGACCATTCAACAAGGTGGCGATAAAAAACCGGTCACCATTGATATTAGTGCTGCCAACTCCTCGCTGAGCGGCATTCGCGACACCATCAATAATGCTAAGGCGGGTGTTAGCGCCAGTATTATCAACGTCGGCAACGGCCAATATCGTCTGTCTATTACCTCTGACGATACCGGCAACGACAATGCCATGAGCCTGAGTGTCAGCGGTGATAGCGCCCTGCAAAGCTTTATGGGCTACAACGGCACCAGCACAGATGCCGCGAATGGTATGGAAGAGAGCGTTACCGCGCAAGATGCCGAGCTGACGGTGAACAACATTAAAATAACCAACAGCAGCAATACCATCAGCGATGCGCTGGAAGACATCACCCTCAATCTGAATAATGTCACCACCGGCACCCAAACGCTGACCATCACCAAAGATACTTCTAAAGCAGAAACCGCGGTCAAAGCCTGGGTCGATGCCTATAACTCTTTGCAGGATACCTTCAGCAGCTTAACCAAATACACCTCGGTTGATTCTGGCGCTACTCAAGACTCCAGCAACGGCGCACTGCTTGGCGACAGCACCTTGCGTACTATCCAGACACAACTCAAAGGGTTACTCAACAATACCCAGAGCAGTTCGTCATTTAAGACACTGGCACAAATCGGTGTGACGTCAGACCCGAGCACCGGAAAGTTAGAACTCGATGGCGACAAACTGAAAACGGCGCTGAAAAAAGATGCGGCTGGGGTCCAGGAGATGATTGTTGGCGACGGTAAAACCAGCGGCATCACCACCACCATCGGCAACAACCTGACCAGTTGGCTCTCCAGCACCGGGATCATCAAGGCGGCAACCGACGGTGTGAGCAAGACGCTGAACAGTCTGACCGCACAGTACAACAAAGCCAGTGAACGTATTGACTCAGAGATGGCGCGTTACAAGGCGCAATTTACTCAACTGGACGTGATGATGAGTTCACTGAACTCCACCAGCAGCTATCTGACTCAACAGTTTGATACCAGTTCCAGCAAAAAATAATTAATCCAGGAGCAGATATGTACGGGGCAAAAGCGACTCAGGCCTATGCAAAAATTGAAGTGGAAAGCGCGGTGATGAGTGCCAGCCAGCAACAACTAGTGACTATGTTGTTTGATGGTGCGCTCAACGCGTTAGTCCGTGCGCGTCTTTTTTTGCAGGATGGCAACCTGGAAGGGAAAGGCCTTTCGCTGTCTAAAGCCATTAATATCATCGATAACGGGCTGAAAATCGGCATTGATGAAACCAGCAGCGACGAACTGACACAGAATCTGCACGCTCTTTATACCTACATGGTGCGACGTATCTTCCAGGCCAATCTACACAATGATGTCAGCGCGATCGAAGAGGTCGAGAACTTGCTGCGAAATATTGCCGATGCCTGGAAAGAAGTTGCTCTGATGCCTAACCGGATTCAGGACGTAGTCTAATGAACCACGCACCGCAACTGTACATTCGCTATCAGCAATTATTAGAGCAGAGCCAGGTGATGCTAAACAACGCCCGCAAAGGAATGTGGGACGAATTAATCGCTAGTGAAATGGATTACGTTAACGCGGTGCATGAACTCACTCAATTCATGAGCGACATTAAGCTCTCCATGCTGATGCAGGAGCAACTCAGCCCTGTGCTCCAGAATATTCTGGACAACGAAAGCGAGATTAAACGCTTACTGCAAATACGCATGGATGAACTGGCGAAACTGGTAGGGCAATCTTCCATACAACAATCCGTGTTAACCGCTTATGGTAAACAGGGAGGCCAGATTCTGGCTCCGCAAGACAATCAGGACATCACTTCCTGATCTTCTATTCCTGGTGCGAGAACGACTGAGCTTTTCGCACCAGGCATTTCCAGGCATATCATCCATAATTGAGATCCCTCTTTATGGAGCCTGTACATGCGCAATCCAACCTTGTTGCAATTTTTCCATTGGTACTACCCCGGCGGGGGCAAGTTGTGGGCTGAAGTGGCAGAACGTGCAGCCACGCTCAATGATATTGGCGTCAATATGGTTTGGTTACCGCCAGCTTATAAAGGCAGTTCCGGTGGCTACTCGGTAGGATATGACAGCTATGATCTTTTTGACCTCGGTGAGTTTGACCAAAAAGGTTCTGTGCCGACTAAATACGGCGACAAAGCACAACTACTGGCCGCGATAAAAGCCCTGCAGGAGAATGAAATCTCCGTTCTGCTCGATGTAGTGGTTAACCACAAAATGGGCGCGGACGAAAAAGAACGTATTCGCGTGAATCGCGTCAACGAACAAAACCGCAATGAGATAGACGACGGCGTGATCGAATGTGAGGCGTGGACACGCTACACGTTCCCTGTCCGCGCCGGTAAATATTCGCAATTTATCTGGGATTACAAATGTTTTAGCGGCGTCGACCATATCGAAAACCCGACGGAAGACGGCATTTTTAAAATCATCAACGACTACACCGGCGAAGGCTGGAACGATCAGGTTGATGATGAACTGGGTAATTTCGACTATTTAATGGGCGAGAATATCGATTTCCGTAACCATGCCGTGACGGAAGAACTGAAATATTGGGCGCGCTGGGTGATGGCAGAAACGGGCTGTAATGGCTTCCGTCTTGATGCGGTGAAACACATTCCAGCATGGTTCTACAAAGAATGGATTGAGCATGTTCAGGAAGTAGCGGAACAACCGTTGTTTATCGTCGCGGAATATTGGTCGCACGAAGTTGATAAACTTCAGGAATATATTGCCCAGGTGGATGGCAAAACGATGCTGTTTGATGCGCCATTGCAAATGAAATTCCACCAGGCCTCAAAGCAAGGCCGCGAATATGACATGAGCCAAATTTTCACCGGCACGCTGGTAGAAGCCGATCCGTTCCACGCCATTACCCTTGTCGCCAATCATGACACTCAGCCACTGCAATCCCTCGAAGCGCCCGTTGAACCGTGGTTCAAGCCGCTGGCGTATGCGCTTATTTTGTTGCGCGAAAATGGTGTGCCAAGCGTGTTCTACCCGGATTTATTCGGTGCCAGCTACGACGACGAAGGTGGCGATGGCGAGACTTATCACATTGACATGCCCGTAATTGAACAGCTGGATGATTTAATTCACGCCCGCGAACTCTTTGCTCACGGTGTGCAAACTCTTTACTTCGATAGTCCTAATTGCATCGCATTCAGCCGCAGCGGTACTGATGAACACCCCGGTTGCGTGGTGGTGTTATCTAACGGCGATGAAGGCGAGAAAACCATTACGCTTGGCGATAATTACGGTGGCAAAAACTGGCGAGATTATTTGGGCAATCGGCAGGAGACTGTGACGACTGATGCCAACGGTAGCGCAACCTTCGCCTGTAACGGCGGCAGTGTCAGCGTTTGGGTGATAGAAGAAGTGTTATAAATGGGTCTGGAACCTCCCTCTCCAGTCATAAGGAGAGGGATACCCTACCCTACGGTAATTTGGTTTGCAGCGGGTTTTTCTGCAAATAATCAGCACATTCCTGCGTTGGACGCTCAACACGTTTCAGCGTCATCCCCGCATACTCCAGCGTATCTCCGAAGCGCTCTACGCTATAAACTTCACGCTTGTTCGTGACGTTATACCAATCGTCTGAACGCACTATCAGTTTACCCGGCAGAGCCATTACGCGCTGCCACTGACGGCAATCCAGCGTATCGCCCGCAGAAGTCACCACCAGCGTCGCTATCGCTTCGGGGCTCACCATCTCACTTTGCGGACCTTGTGACTGCCAGTACCCTGCAAGCCCTGCAGGTGCTGGTGCTTTCACCACTTCGCGGTAATTTTCAACCTGCACACAGCCGCTCAACGCCAGCAACACTGTCAATAATGCAATCTTCTTCATCATCTATCCTGACCGCGGAGAAAAAATAATTTTCGCATTAAAGCACTTAGCTCGCCAGTGTTTCTCTGTTTTGGGAAAAGGCGGCGTCTGCCAATCTGCTGAAACGGCAGTTTGCACCGTCAAAAGCAAACTGAGTCTGGAGCGAAGACATCAGCCATGCTTATCGCTAAGCAAAAACCAATTTGAAAATGTGATCGACAGCACAAAAAGAGGAGAAAACAAACGATATGGGCGCTAAATTTCGCGCCTATTTTTTAGGGTAATCAGCGGAGTGACAGTAATGGAATGGATAATTGCAGCAATAGCAATCCTGTGCTGTGTATATGTCGAAAGCAGCGCTCGCAATCAGCAAAAGCGCAAAGAAATGAAAACACGCCCGCCCACTGAGAGGTGTTAAGACTCCTCGCTAAAGCTCACGCATATAAGAAAGATGATCACCAGGGTTACCAGAAATTTAACCAACCAGGAACGTGAGAAATGAAATGGATGATTGCTGTGGTTTTCTTGGTTGTTGTTGTGGTGGTGAGCGCCATTATGGTGGATAGCGAGGTTGAAGAATCAACGGAGTCTGTTCACCTTTATAGCCAGTATTTTCACACTGTACGACACATCGCTAAGTTTAATATTGCGAGTGACTGTGAAAAATACCGATCACAATCCTTTCAGACTGACGACTACGCAACGCGTTTTTGCTCCAACAAATCAGACTTGAGCACGAATCTAAAATAATCAAAAAGACAAAGACCCGCCCCGGCGGGTCTTTTAATGCTTATATGTATTAAATTATTCATGAATGCATTTTTCAGCTGCATGGTTCGGGGAAAGGAATGGATCAGGCTGGTTATTTGATTGTTGTCATAAAAAGCAGGGGTATTTTGAAGAATAGTTTTGCAGAGGTTTTGGATAAAGGGAAAAGAGTATATATTTTAGCCCCTTATGCAACATATCACCTTCTGAGTTCAGAGGTAAGAAAATGTCCTGGCAACAATTCAAATTAAATTATCTGGTTAAGTTCTGGGCTCCGATGCCCGCCGTTATCGCAGCAGGTATTCTTTCAACTTACTATTTCGGCCTTACAGGAACATTCTGGGCTGTCACCGGCGAATTTACCCGCTGGGGTGGGCAGCTTCTGCAATTAATGGGTGTTCACGCTGAAGAGTGGGGATATTTCAAACTCATTCATCTTGATGGCAACCCTTTAACACGCATTGACGGCATGATGATTATCGGCATGTTCGGTGGATGTTTTGCGGCCGCATTGTGGGCCAATAACGTGAAGCTGCGGATGCCCCAACACCGCATACGTATTATCCAGGCGGTGTTAGGCGGAATCATTGCCGGCTTTGGTGCACGTCTGGCAATGGGCTGTAATCTGGCGGCATTTTTTACCGGTATTCCCCAGTTTTCTCTGCATGCCTGGTTCTTCGCCTTAGCGACTGCGATGGGTTCGTGGTTCGGTGCAAAATTCACCCTTCTCCCGCTGTTCCGTATTCCCGTCAAACTACAAAAAGTCTCTGCCGCCTCGCCACTCACCCAACGCCCTGAGCAAGCAAAACGCCGTTTCCGCATCGGTATGTTGGTATTCGCAGGTATGGTTGGATGGGGCGCACTTACCGCGATGAATCAACCGAAACTCGGTATCGCCATGCTGTTTGGCGTTGGGTTTGGGTTGTTAATTGAGCGAGCGCAAATCTGCTTTACCTCGGCTTTCCGGGATATGTGGATCACTGGTCGTACGCATATGGCGAAAGCAATCATTTTAGGTATGGCGGTCAGTGCTATTGGTATCTTCAGTTATGTTCAGCTTGGTATTGCGCCAAAAATTATGTGGGCTGGCCCTAACGCTGTCATCGGTGGGTTGTTGTTTGGTTTTGGGATTGTACTGGCTGGCGGGTGTGAAACCGGCTGGATGTATCGCGCGGTTGAAGGACAAGTTCATTACTGGTGGGTAGGATTAGGCAACGTTATCGGTTCCACGATCCTTGCATACTACTGGGACGATATTTCACCTGCCCTCGCCACCCAGTGGGACAAAGTCAACTTACTCGATACCTTTGGGCCGCTCGGCGGTTTACTGGTCACCTATTTGCTTTTGCTGGCCGCATTTTTGTTCATTGTCGGTTGGGAAAAACAGTTCTTCCGTCGTAAAAACCTGCACAGTAGCCAGCCTATTAAGGAGAGCGTATGAGCCACAATTATGTACCAGATTTCCGCCTGGATATGGTCGGTGAACCTTGTCCTTACCCGGCAGTTGCCACACTGGAGGCCATGCCACAATTAGCGAAAGGCCAAATTCTTGAAGTGGTGAGCGACTGCCCGCAGTCAATAAATAACATCCCTTTAGATGCCAAAAACCACGGCTACACGGTGCTGGATATTCAACAAGACGGCCCAACTATTCGCTATTTGATTCAACGCTGAACAACCAGAGCGAGGGATAAAACCCTCGCCATTCATCTAAAATGTGCAATGCTTATCAAGCTTAGAAAAGATTTCGCAAACTCAATGGCGAGTTAACAATTATGAATTAAGATTATTCTTATAACCCTAAAATGGAACAACGCCATGCGTGATTTCTTGTCGACATTAAAATATGACTTAAAAATCAACACTGCCAAATCTAAGCTCATTATTTTAATATTCAGAATGGCAACTATTCACGCCAAAACAAAGGCGCTGTACCCGCTTTCATTGATGTTTGTGATTCTCAATCGAGTGGTTAATGAAGGATTGTTTGGTGTCGAACTGAATTATCATTTAAAGATTGGTAAAGGCTTTAAAATATGGCACGGCAACTCAATGATTATTAACAGAAACTGTATTATTGGCGAGAATTTTACCATCCGGCAATTCTGTACCCTTGGTAGCAATAAAAATGGTGTAGATATCAAATTTAACGTGGGTAACAACGTCAATATGGGCGCCCATTCGTGCATCATTGGTGATGATATTGAGATAGGCGACAACGTGACCATTGGCGTTGGAACGTTGGTTTTAAAAAGCGTCCCAGCAAATAGCACAGTCATTTCCAGCAATAAAATGGTTATTCTCGAAAAACACGAAACTTTAACCATCTAAATATCATTCAATCTCATACTTTAGTTGTATTGACTTAATTCACCCCTCCCCGGAAGAAAATTGATAGAGATGACAACTCTTTTTCGTAGGTCGGATTAGCGCAGCGACATCCGACGTAAATGGTGGATGACGCTGACGCTTATCCCCCTACAAAACCCGTTTTTAACCGTTTCCAAAGAAGGTTGATGTTCTGCACATCAGATAAATATTAATCGGCCCAACCTGATTTAGTATTTATTGCTGACTCAGCCATCGTGTATTTCTCTACGGTGTCACCCTTAAAAAGAATGGTCAGCTCTTTTTTGGTACCGCTTGCGCCATTATGGAACAGCCCATAAAACGGAATGAATGATTTCCCGTCTACTTTCACTTTGGCATAAGAGTATTTCCAGATTTCTTTACCACCATCAGTGAAAGAAACATTTTCCGGTGAGCCAAGCATGCTTTTAACTTGTGTTTTGGTGGTAGAGCCTTCTTTAATTTTTGACTGCATGCTGACTTCAGTTTCTTTTTGAAGATGCTTATTCCCCGATGATGCACACCCAGCAAGCACTACTACAACCATTGAAGCGATAATTAATTTTTTCAAATCCCTATCCCATATGTAACATTTTGTCACATGCTCTCAGCAGCGATGGCGCAGAGCCATGCAAAAAAATACAGTTAAATAGATTTAATGTTTGTTGTTTGAGAAACAACCAGATGCAATCATTCAGGAAACCTCAACCAATAAAACACACCTGAAATGAGCAAACTTTACAACCTTTACACTAAATCCCGCGTGGGTTTATCTCCATACGAGAGAACACCAGAGACAGCCCTCATAGCAATGGCTCGCCAATGTGGGCGTGACGAAATTGCCACCATTCATATCAGGCTAAAAATGCTCAAGGCTGAACTGAAAATGAATCCTGAATGGGATGGAGATACTAACGACCAAATCTGGGATGCTATTAATGAGCACAGAAATCTGCTCAAACTCATCTCTGTCAATGAGCCTTACCTGAAGAGGCTACTCTCACGTTCTACGTGGTAATATCCTGATAATTTCTTTATTTATCAGATAGCTTAAACCACTAAACCTGCATATTCATCACTTCCTGATACGCCGACACCATCTTATTGCGCACCTGGATACCCATCTGTAGCGAAACCGACGATTTTTGCAGATCGACCATCACATCATTGAGCGCAACACCCGGTGTTCCGAGGGCAAAATTTTCAGCCTGAGTACGGGCAGCGGTTTGCGTTTCACTGATACGGCCAAGAGCTGCCTGTAACTCACCGGCAAAACTCACTTTTGGCTCGTAATTCTGAACCGGATTCCCCGCTGACAGCGCGGTTGCCTGCAACTGCTGAAGTACGCCTTCGATACCTTGAATTGCCATTTCCCTGCCCCAGTGATTTTAAACGCGGCAAGATTAACACCTTGTCACCAGGACAAAGGCGCTAAATAGCGGCAATAAATAGAGCTAATTCAGCCATCAAAACCGCTAAGAAAGAAAATAATAACGTTGCCATCTTTGTGGAACTTTTGTTGTGGGAGCTCGTTTTGTTCACTCTGTCTATTAAATATGTTGTCTACGCCCAGCTGCGAGGTGCTCAATGACCGCAGCAAGCCTGCCACAAACGCCGCAAAACAAAACCCAGGAGTGGCTGGCCCGCATTCGTGCAAATCCTAAAATCCCGCTAGCGGTCGCAGGCGCTGCGGCTATCGCCATTCTTGTCGCGCTGGTGCTGTGGGCCAAAACGCCTGATTACAAAGTGCTGTACAGCAATCTGGCCGAGCAAGATGGCGGTGCCATCGTCACTCAACTGACCCAGATGAATGTGCCTTATCGTTTCTCTGATAACGGCAGCGCGATTTTGGTCCCGGCAGATAAAGTCTACGATCTGCGTTTGCGCATGGCACAGCAAGGGTTACCGAAGGGTGGCGCAGTCGGCTTTGAATTACTGGATCAAGAAAAGTTTGGCATCAGCCAGTTTAGCGAGCAGGTGAACTACCAACGCGCACTGGAAGGCGAACTGGCGCGTACCATCGAAACGCTTGGCCCGGTCAAAACAGCGCGTGTGCATCTGGCGATGCCTAAACCTTCTTTGTTTGTTCGCGAACAAAAATCCCCTTCTGCTTCAGTCACACTTAGCCTGGAAGCTGGTCGTGCGTTAGACGAAGGACAAGTCAGTGCCGTGGTGCATATGGTGTCGAGTGCGGTTGCTGGTTTGCCGCCAGGCAATGTGACGCTGGTCGACCAGGGCGGGCATTTGCTGACGCAGTCCAATACCGCAGGCCGTGACCTTAACGATGCACAGCTTAAATATGCAATGGATGTCGAAAGCCGTTACCAGCGCCGCATCGAAGCCATTCTTGGGCCGATTGTCGGCAACAATAATGTCCACGCGCAGGTCACCGCACAAATTGACTTCTCTAATAAAGAACAAACACAAGAGCAGTATCACCCGAACAGCGATCCCTCTCAGGCAGCGGTGCGTTCGCGCCAGCTTAACCAAAGCGAGCAAGTGAATGGCCGTAACCCAGGTGGTGTGCCAGGTGCACTATCTAACCAACCTGCCCCACCGAATAACGCCCCCATTTCAACACCGCCACAAGCTACGCCAGCGAATGCTCAGCCGCAGCAAACACAGGCAACATCCACATCTGCGCAGAGTGGCTCGAGTAACACCCAGCGTGACGAGACCACCAACTACGAGGTCGACCGCACCATTTTGCATACCAAGTTGAACGTCGGTGATGTTCAGCGGCTGTCTGTCGCGGTGGTGGTGAACTACCGCCAGCTTACCGATGGCAAACCACTGCCATTGACTGCCGATCAGATGAAGCAAATTGAAAATCTGACGCGTGAAGCGATGGGTTATTCCGATAAACGCGGCGATACGCTCAATGTCGTTAACTCACCGTTTAGCGCCAGCGATGAAACCAGTGCGGAACTGCCGTTCTGGAAGCAACAAGCCTTCTTCGAGATGTTGATGTCGGCCGGTCGTTGGTTGTTGGTGTTGATTGTTGCCTGGCTGCTGTGGCGCAAAGTGGTGCGCCCACAACTGCAACGCAAAGAAATGGCACAACAAGCCCTGGTTGAAGCCCAACGCCAGCGTGTGGAAGAGGAAGACGCCGTTTCTGTACGCCTGACGAAAGACGAACAGCAGCAGCAACGCAAAGTTAACCAACGCCTCGGCGCTGAAGTCATGAGCCAGCGTATTCGCGAGATGTCTGATAACGATCCGCGCGTGGTCGCGCTGGTGATACGCCAATGGATGAGTAACGAACTATGAGTATTAGCGGAACAGAGAAAAGCGCCATTCTGTTGATGACCATTGGCGAAGACCGTGCGGCGGAGGTGTTCAAGCATCTCAGTCCACGTGAAGTCCAGCATCTCAGTGCCGCGATGGCCAGCATTCGCCAGATTTCTAATAAGCAACTGACCGAGGTGTTGGCCGAGTTCGAACAAGAAGCCGAGCAGTACGCCGCGTTGTCGGTCAACGCGAACGATTATCTGCGTTCGGTGTTGATCAAAGCCCTGGGCGAAGAGCGTGCCTCCAGCCTGCTGGAAGATATTCTGGAAACCCGCGAAACCACGTCGGGCATGGAAACGCTCAACTTTATGGAACCGCAAAGTGCTGCGGACCTGATTCGCGACGAGCACCCGCAAATTATCGCTACCATCCTGGTTCACCTCAAACGTGCTCAGGCGGCAGATATTCTGGCGTTGTTCGACGAGCGTTTACGCCACGACGTGATGCTGCGTATCGCGACCTTCGGCGGCGTGCAGCCTGCGGCATTGGCTGAGTTGACCGAAGTGCTCAACAACCTGCTCGACGGCCAAAACCTCAAGCGCAGCAAAATGGGTGGCGTGAGGACGGCAGCAGAAATTATCAACCTGATGAAAACTCAGCAGGAAGAAGCGGTTATCACTGCCGTTCGCGACTTCGATGGCGAGCTGGCACAAAAAATTATCGACGAAATGTTCCTGTTCGAAAACCTCGTCGAAGTCGACGACCGCAGCATCCAGCGCCTGTTGCAGGAAGTGGAGTCCGAATCGCTGCTTATCGCCCTCAAAGGTGCCGAACAGCCACTGCGCGAGAAATTCCTGCGCAACATGTCGCAACGTGCGGCAGATATTCTGCGCGACGACCTCTCCAACCGTGGCCCGGTACGCCTGTCGCAGGTAGAAAACGAACAGAAAGCCATTCTGCTTATCGTTCGTCGCCTGGCAGAAACCGGCGAGATGGTCATTGGCACCAGCGAGGATACTTATGTCTAACGGGCTTGCGTGGAAAATCTGGACGCCAGACGATTTAGCACCGCCGTCGCAGGCATTTGAGCCATTGTTCGCCTCTGATGCTGAAGATGAACCCACTGAATCGCCTGAAGAAAGCGAGCCCAACTTGCAGCAGCAACTGGCACAAATGCAGATGCAGGCGCACGAACAAGGTCATCAACTGGGTTATGCCGCAGGGCATACAGCGGGTGCAGAAGAAGGCCGTAACGCAGGTTTTCAGCAAGGCCTGGAGCAGGGGCTGGCTGAAGCTAAGCAACAGCAAGCACCGGTTCATGCGCGGATGCAGCAACTGGTTAGCGAATTCCAGTACACCCTGGATGCGCTCGATAGCGTCATCGCTTCGCGTTTGATGCAAATGGCACTGGAAGCGGCACGTCAGGTTATTGGTGAGTCAAAAGGCATTGATAACAGTGCGCTGATTAAACAGATCCAGGCGCTTTTACAACAAGAGCCGCTGTTCAGTGGCAAACCACAGTTGCGCGTGCATCCCGATGATTTACAACGTGTTGAAGAAATGCTCGGCGCAACACTCAGCCTGCATGGCTGGCGTCTGCGTGGCGACCCAAGTCTGCATCAAGGCGGCTGCAAAGTGTCTGCCGATGAAGGCGACCTCGACGCCAGTGTGGCAACACGCTGGCAGGAACTCTGCCGCCTTGCAGCTCCAGGAGTGTTGTGATGACTGCCCGTTTAACACGCTGGCTCAACACGCTCGATAATTTCGAAGCGCGGATGTCACAGTTACCCACCGTTCGCCGTTATGGCCGACTGACACGGGCCACCGGCCTGGTGCTGGAAGCCACCGGTTTGCAATTGCCCCTTGGGGCGACCTGCATTATCGAACAGCACTCCAGAGATATTGAGTGCGAAGTTGTCGGTTTTAACGGCAAGAAACTGTTCCTGATGCCCCTTGAGGAAGTCGAAGGGATCTTGCCAGGTGCTCGCGTTTACGCGCGCGCCACCGCTGAAGGTGGCCTGCATAGCGGGAAAAAATTGCCACTTGGCCCGGCACTATTAGGACGGGTACTTGATGGAAGTGGCCGTCCACTAGATAGCCTTCCGGCCCCTGAAACCACCACTATGGGGGCGCTGGGTGCCGCGCCATTCAACCCGTTACAACGAACGCCTATCGAACACGTTCTGGATGTCGGCGTGCGCCCAATTAACGCACTGCTGACTGTCGGGCGCGGGCAGCGTATGGGGCTATTCGCCGGTTCCGGCGTCGGCAAGAGCGTGCTGTTGGGCATGATGGCGCGTTATACCCAGGCTGATGTGATTGTGGTGGGTTTAATCGGCGAGCGTGGTCGTGAGGTTAAAGACTTTATCGAGAATATTCTTGGCCCTGAAGGCCGCGCCCGTTCTGTGGTGATTGCCGCTCCAGCAGATGTTTCACCGTTATTGCGTATGCAGGGTGCCGCGTACGCCACGCGTATCGCCGAAGATTTCCGTGACCGCGGTCAGCATGTGTTGCTGATTATGGACTCCCTCACCCGCTATGCGATGGCGCAGCGTGAAATCGCGCTGGCGATTGGTGAACCTCCGGCTACCAAAGGTTATCCGCCGTCGGTGTTTGCCAAGCTCCCGGCGCTGGTTGAACGTGCCGGTAACGGCATCTCTGGCGGCGGTTCGATTACCGCGTTTTACACCGTGTTGACCGAAGGCGATGACCAACAAGATCCGATTGCCGACTCCGCACGCGCCATTCTTGATGGTCACATCGTGTTGTCGCGCCGCCTTGCGGAAGGCGGACATTATCCGGCTATCGACATTGAAGCCTCCATCAGTCGCGCCATGACCTCACTCATTACCGACCAACACTACGCCCGTGTTCGTCACTTCAAGCAGTTGTTATCCAGCTTCCAGCGTAATCGCGATTTAGTCAGCGTTGGCGCGTATGCCAAAGGCAGCGATCCGCAGCTCGACAAAGCCATTGTGTTGTGGCCGCAACTGGAAGCCTTTTTGCAGCAAGGGATTTTCGAGCGCAGCGGCTGGGAAGAAGCGTGCCAGTCACTGGAGATTATTTTCCCTGGGGTTTGATGTTCACAACAACGGTGGATGACGGGTTTCGTCGGTCGGTTAAGCGAAGCGCCATCCGACACTAGCTTGATGGGAGATCGGTATGAACCAAAGCACCGCACTGGATACCCTGTGTGACCTCGCAGTAAAAGAGGTCGACGATGCAGCAGTTCGCTTAGGTGAAATGCGTCGCGGCTGCCAGCAGGCGGAAGAACAACTCAACATGCTGATTAACTATCAGTTTGAATACAGCAGCAGCCTGAATGACAACATGAGCCAGGGGATCGCCAGTAACCGTTGGCAGAATTATCAGCAGTTTATACAGACACTTGAGAAAGCTATTGACCAGCACCGCCAGCAACTCTCGCAGTGGAACAATAAGGTCAACCTGGCGCTCAACTTCTGGCAAGAGAAGCAAAAAAGATTACAGGCCTGGCAAACTTTGCAAGACCGAAAAGCCGCGCAGGTGTTACTGGCCGAAAACAAGCTTGATCAAAAACTGATGGATGAATATGCCCAGCGGGCAACACTGAGGAAGGTCGAACAATGATGCAGCCCCTGATAATCACTTCTCCTGATGTCGCAAGCCGCTCGACTACTGCGGGCGGTGCCACCGTCGCAGATAAAGGTTTCAGCGAAGATTTTCTGAGCCTGCTCGGTAAAGCGTTACCCGGCGAGATTTCGCTGGCAGACGGCAAAACCGTGTCGCTTGAAGCCGCGCTGAATAAAACGGCGAGCAAAGGCACCAGCACTGCCGATGAAAAAGCAACTCTCGCCTCACTGCTGAGCAATCTCGACACGCCAGAAGCACTTTCCGCCCTGCTTGCTAATGTGAAGAAAACCAGCAGCGACGATAAAACAGCGCAAATTGAAGCGCCGAGTGAGCAAAACCATACCCTGAGCAATGCGGATATGCAGGCGTTGAGCGCCCTGTTTGCCATGTTGCCGCAGCAAACGCCAACCGCCAGCGCCCTGAATATGCAGCCTGAAACGGATGGCGAGGGTTCAAACGCGCTAAATGTTTTGCTCGCAGGCAGCGGTATCAAAAACACCCTGACGACGGATAGCCGTGACAACGCTAGCGCGTTGGACAAAACCCCTGGGCTTCTGGATAAATCCACGCCAGGGAATACTGCGCCGTCCACCAGCAACGAACCCGTGGTCGACACGAAAACCTTCGCCGCCTTAAACAATGTGGAAAATGGCAGCCGCGATAATGCCGCCAACAATACGGCCACTACATCAACGCTCACCGCGCCAGCCTTCAGTACCGCAACCGTTGCCACACCGGCCACAACTCAAATTGCCGTGCCTGTCGCACCACAGATTAGCGCACAACTGGGAAGCCAGGAGTGGCAGCAGTCGGTAAGCCAGCACATCGCTTTATTCACCCGCCAGGGCCAGCAAACGGCTGAGCTACGTTTGCATCCTGAAGATCTCGGCCAGATTCAAATCAGCATGAAACTCGACGATAACCAGGCACAATTGCAGATGGTTTCAGCCCACAGCCATGTGCGTGCCGCACTCGAAGCCACGCTGCCCAACTTGCGTATTGCGCTGGCGGAAAGCGGCATTCAACTGGGGCAAAGCAGTATCAGCAGTGAAAGTTTTGCACAACAGCAACAACAGCAATCCGGGCAACAGCAGCAACAGGCACAACGTTCAGCAGGCAGCTTCCCGTCGATGGGAGAGTCTGAATCGCTGGCCGTTCCTGCCAGTATTCAACGTTTAGCGTCGGGAAATAACGCGGTGGATATTTTTGCCTGAGTCGCTCTCCCTAAGCTAAACGTCAGATGTAGAGATAAAAATCCCCTGTTTTCGGGCCTTTGAACGCCCGCAGACACGGGATAATTGACCCATATGCAGTACCGATACAGGAAAGATGCGTTTTATGACTGACACCGCTTTGCCAAAAAGCCGCAAGGGCTCCATCTGGATGATGTTACTGGTCCTGATTACTCTTGCAGCGTGTGCTACCGCAGGTTACAGCTACTGGCGTATGAAGCAAGAACCGGCTTCTGCTCAGACGAAAGCACCGGAGCCACCACCCGCGCCCGTGTTTTACGCACTGGATACGTTCACCGTTAACCTCGGTGACGCTGACCGCGTGTTGTACATCGGTATCACGTTGCGTCTGAAAGACGATGCCACGCGTCAACGCCTGAGCGAATTCCTGCCAGAAGTGCGTAGCCGCTTGCTGCTGCTGTTCTCCCGTCAGGATGGTGCAGCCCTGGCGACCGATGAAGGCAAACAAAAACTGGTTGAAGCCATCAAGAATACGCTGGCTCCACCGCTTGTCGCCGGGCAACCCCAACAGGCAGTCAGCGACGTGCTGTATACCGCCTTTATTTTGCGGTAATCCCATGGGCGATAGCATTCTTTCTCAGGCCGAAATTGACGCACTGTTAAATGGCGACAGTGACAGTAGCGACGAACCGACAGCTGGCTCGTCGCCAGAAACGGACATTCGTCCGTATGACCCTAACACTCAGCGTCGTGTGGTGCGTGAACGCCTGCAAGCGCTGGAAATTATCAACGAGCGTTTTGCCCGTCAGTTCCGTATGGGGTTGTTTAACCTGTTACGCCGTAGCCCGGACATCACGGTCGGGGCGATCCGCATTCAGCCCTATCACGAATTTGCCCGCAATCTGCCGGTACCCACCAACCTCAACCTGATGCACCTCAAACCGCTGCGTGGTACCGGTTTGTTCGTGTTTTCACCGAGCCTGGTGTTTATCGCCGTGGATAACCTGTTTGGTGGCGACGGGCGTTTCCCGACAAAAGTGGAAGGCCGCGAATTCACCCATACCGAACAGCGGGTGATTAACCGCATGCTGAAACTGGCACTGGAATCGTACAGCGATGCGTGGAAAGCGATTTATCCGCTCGATGTGGAATATGTGCGCTCCGAGATGCAGGTGAAATTTACCAACATCACCACGTCGCCAAACGACATCGTGGTGAACACTCCGTTCCATGTCGAGATAGGCAACCTGACCGGCGAGTTTAATATCTGCCTGCCATTTAGCATGATTGAACCGTTGCGCGAGCTGTTGGTGAATCCGCCGCTGGAAAACTCCCGCCAGGAAGACCAAAGCTGGCGCGATACGCTGGTGCGCCAGGTTCAGCACTCCGAACTGGAACTGATCGCCAACTTCGCTGACATACCGCTGCGTCTGTCGCAAATTTTAAAATTGAAACCTGGTGACGTGCTGCCGATGGATAAACCGGAGCGCATTCTGGCGCACGTTGACGGTGTTCCGGTGCTGACCAGTCAGTACGGCACACTTAACGGTCAGTACGCTTTGCGCGTCGAACATTTGATCAACCCAATCCTGAATTCGCTGAACGAGGAACAGCCCAAATGAGTGATATTAATCAACCGTCCGACGACAATGCAGGCTCCGTGGACGATCTGTGGGCTGATGCGCTAAACGAACAAAAAGTCTCCACCAAGAGTACCGCTGACAGCGTGTTCCGTGCGCTGGAAGGCAATGACATTGCCGGGGCGATGCAGGACATCGACCTGATTATGGACATTCCGGTCAAGCTGACAGTGGAACTGGGCCGTACCCGTATGACCATCAAAGAACTGCTGCGTTTATCGCAAGGTTCGGTGGTGGCGCTGGATGGCCTGGCAGGCGAACCGCTGGATATTCTGATCAACGGCTATCTGATTGCCCAGGGTGAAGTGGTCGTCGTGGCCGACAAATACGGTGTGCGCATCACCGACATCATTACGCCATCTGAACGTATGCGTCGTCTGAGCCGTTAATTCGATGAAAACCCAGGCAACAGTACAGCAACCGACTGCCGCCAGCACCGGCTCTTCGTTGGTGCAAGTGAGCGGAGCCTTAACGGCGATTATTATTTTTATCTTACTTGCCGCCTGGGTAGCAAAACGTTTTGGCCTGGCACCCAAAAACGGCTCCAGCAAAGAGATGAAAGTCAGCGCCAGTTGTAGCGTTGGCGCTCGCGAACGGGTGGTGATTGTGGATGTCGCAGACGCGCGTCTGGTACTTGGCGTCACCGCCGGGCAAATTACTCATCTGCATACGCTGCCCGCCGCAGCGGTCAGTGAAACGGTTTCCCCGGTTGCCCCTGCTGATTTCCATGATTTGATGAAAAAAAGCCTGATGAAAAACCTGCTTAAACGTAACGGGAAAGATTGATGAAACGTTGGATCCCCTTCTCGTTGCTCGGCTTGCTGCTTGTGATGCCAGCCGCCTTCGCACAATTACCGGGGCTTATCAGCCAGCCGATGTCCAACGGCGGGCAAAGCTGGTCGCTACCGGTTCAGACGCTGGTGTTTATCACCTCGCTGACCTTTTTACCGGCCATCTTGCTGATGATGACCAGCTTCACGCGCATCATTATTGTTTTTGGCCTGCTGCGTAGTGCATTGGGTACGCCGTCTGCACCGCCAAACCAGGTGCTGCTGGGGCTGGCGCTGTTTTTAACCTTTTTCATTATGGCGCCAGTGTTCGATAAAATTTATACCGATGCCTATCAGCCGTTTAGTGAAAACAAAATCCAGATGGATGAAGCGCTGGAAAAAGGTTCTCAACCGCTGCGCGAGTTCATGCTGCGCCAAACCCGTGAAGCGGATCTGGCGTTGTTTGCCCGTCTGGCGAATACGCCACCGCTCGAAGGCCCGGAAGTGGTACCGATGCGCATATTGCTTCCGGCCTATGTTACCAGCGAGCTGAAAACGGCTTTCCAGATTGGCTTTACGGTGTTCATTCCGTTTTTGATTATCGACCTGGTGATCGCCAGCGTGCTGATGGCGTTGGGGATGATGATGGTGCCACCGGCAACCATTGCCCTGCCCTTTAAATTAATGCTGTTTGTCCTGGTGGATGGCTGGCAATTGCTGGTCGGCTCGCTGGCGCAAAGTTTCTACAGTTAGAGGGGAAAAAGATGACTCCTGAGTCGGTCATGATGATGGGCACCGAAGCGATGAAAGTGGCTTTGGCGCTCGCCGCCCCGCTGTTGATGGTGGCTCTGGTCACCGGTCTTATCATCAGCATGTTGCAAGCCGCCACACAGATTAACGAAATGACTCTTTCGTTCATCCCAAAAATTCTGGCGGTGTTTGTCACGATTATCGTCGCCGGGCCATGGATGCTTAATCTGTTGCTGGACTACATGCGCACGCTGCTAACGAACATCCCGATGAACATTGGATGATTCACGTTGATAGCGGGCAGTGGCTCACCTTACTGAGTATGGGATTCTGGCCATTTATTCGTATTCTGGCCCTGATCTCAACCGCTCCCATTCTCAGTGAGCGTTCTATTTCCAAAAAGGTGAAAGTCGGCCTCGCGCTGATGATCACCTGGATAATCGCCCCCACCATTCCCGCATCTGATGTGACTATTTTCTCAGCGGCGGGCTTTTGGCTCGCCGCACAGCAAATTCTGATTGGCATTGCGCTGGGCTTCACCATGCAGTTTGCCTTTGCTGCTATCCGCACCGCCGGGGAAATCATCGGTTTACAGATGGGACTGTCTTTCGCCACCTTCTTTGACCCTGGCAGCCGTCTGAACATGCCGGTGCTGGCGCGGTTTATAGATATGCTGGCGATGCTGCTGTTTCTGATGTTTAACGGTCATCTATGGCTGATTTCGATGCTGGTCGACACTTTTCACACCCTGCCGATCGGCGGTGACCCGATCAACAGTAATGCGTTTATGGCGCTGACGCGTGCGGGTGGTTTAATCTTCCTTAACGGTTTGATGCTGGCACTGCCGCTGATAACGTTATTGCTGACCCTGAACATTGCTCTGGGTTTACTCAACCGTATGTCCCCACAACTTTCGGTGTTTGTGATTGGTTTTCCACTGACTCTTGCCGTCGGCATGTTAGTCATGACTGCCTTAATTCCTTTGATGGCTCCTTTCGCCGAACATTTATTTAGTGAAGTATTTAATTTGCTTGCTGATATTGTGAGTGAAATACCCGCAAATTAATCCCACATTATTTGTATAGCCTTCATGAGGATATTCCTAAAAGCTTTCTTAAATAACATCCACCAGGATATATCCGGCGCGGCTTATATGCTTTTACTTATCTCACAGAATCTAACATTCACTTTACTTTGAGAAATTTCTTAGCAAATTATACATAACTTTACTGGATAGTTGTTATGCCTAAAAATACTTCGCGGGTAAAAGGGGGGGAATGTTATGTCAACGATCATTATGGATTTATGCAGTTATACCCGGCTAGGATTAACAGGATATTTGACCAGCCGTGGCATCCGAAAACGGCAGATGACCAACGTGGAGACTACCGAGGAGCTGGCTCACGCCTGTGAGTCGCAGTCGCCTAATGTGGTGTTTATTAATGAAGACTGTTTCATCCATGATGCTCAGAGCAGCGAGAAAATTAAGCAGATCATTAATCAGCATCCCAATACATTATTTTTAGTCTTTATGGCAATTGCTAATATTCATTTTGATGAATATCTTTTGGTTCGCAGTAATCTGTTAATTAGCTCCAAATCAATAAAACCCGAATCACTAGATGAAATTCTTTCGGAATATTTAGCAAAAAATGCGCATTGCATCGGCCATATTAATTTACCCACGTTATCATTAAGCCGCACTGAGTCGAGCATGCTTAAAATGTGGATGTCCGGGCAAGGCACCATTCAAATATCAGATCAGATGAATATCAAAGCAAAAACGGTGTCATCGCATAAAGGAAATATAAAACGCAAGATAAAAACCCATAATAAGCAGGTGATTTATCATGTGGTGCGCCTGACGGATAATGTGACGAATGGTATTTTTGTTAATTTGCGTTAGAGATTAAACCGCAAGTGAATGTCGGATGTCGCTACGCTAATCCGACCAGGGAACGGCAGGTGTGGGGTGGATTAGCGCAAGCGACTCCACCAGAACCACCCAGCAACAGACTACTCCGAGCGTTCTACAAAAATACCATCCGGGTGGCCTGACTCGTTAAAAAACCAGATGCCCAACGGATACTCTTCAAGCGACACCAGATACATCGTCCCTTCGCTAAATTGCTCAACAGCTAATACCACGCCTGGCCGACGCGGGCCGCCATCGGTTTTCACGGTGACGCGATCGTTGATATTCATAACAAAATCCCTCCGGTTTCTTTGTGCCAGTTTAGATCAAAAACGACTCATTCGCATCGGGTGTCTATACTTAATCTCGGGTACCCCTGGAGGACTACGGCATGAAGAGCACGAAAGAACTCAATGATAGCGCGCGTATCGATGTTGATGCGTTACTGGCGGCCATCAATGAGATCAGCGAAAGTGAAGTTACGCGTGCGAGCGATAGCGACGATCCCCATCGGGTCAGTATCGATGGACGCACCTGGCATACCTACACCGAACTGGCGGAAGCCTTCGAGTTGGATATACACGATTTTAGTGTCAATGAAGTGAACCGCTAGATATACCCAAAATAATTGAGTTGCAGGAAGGCGGCAAATGAGTGAATCCCGATGAGCTTACTTAAGTAAGTGATTCGGGTGAGGGAATGCAGTCAACGCACCTGCAGCTTGAAGTATGAAGGGTAAAAAAATCCCGGCAGAGTCGCCGGGATTAAACTTGCGTAAGCAAGAAGCACTTGAAAAATTCGTTACATCAGGAAATCTGATGTGCGTTCACATTACCTCAGATTTATTTCAACACAATGAAATATTCACCATATGCATATTTATATTTTGAATATGACGGGGTGAAACGGGCCCTGAACTCCTTATCAGCCGCGGCTTTCCGGTCGTTGTTTGCCTACCCATAAAGGATTAAGTGGTTAGTTTGATTGAGAAGATTCTTAAGCACCGGGATCTCACTATTTGAATTTTAGGAGAAGCGCCATGCCACTTTTGCACGATCCGTTATTAATCATTTCAGATCTTGATGGCACGCTGCTGGAGCATCATTCCTATCGCTGGGAAGCCGCCAGTCCGTGGATCAGTGTGCTCCGTCAACACGGCATCCCGCTAATTTTATGTAGTGCGAAAAGCGCCGCTGAAATCCTGGACTGGCAACACGAACTTTCGTTAACGGGCCTGCCATTTATTGCTGAAAACGGCGCGGTGATTCAGCTTGACGCCCGATGGAGTGACAGTGATGCCTACCCTCGCCTGTTGACCGGAATTCACCATCAAGAACTGTTTGCTGTGCTCGATAAACTGCGCCAGAAATTTGGCTTCAAATTCACCTGTTTTGCCGATGTCGACGAGCACATCCTTTGCGAACTGACGGGACTGACACGCACACAGGCAAGCCTTGCGAAACTTAATGAAGCCTCGGAGACATTAATCTGGCGCGATAGCGAGGAGATGATGACCGCGTTTAGCGAACAGCTTGCCTCGCTGGGTTTGATGATGTTGCAAGGCGGGCGATTCTGGCATGTTCTCGATATGCAGGCGGGCAAAGACAAAGCCATTCACTGGCTGCAACAGCAATTTCAGCAACGCGAAGGGAAAACTTACATCACCATTGGGCTTGGTGACAGCCCAAGTGACGCTTTACTGCTCGATAGCGTCGACTACGCGGTTGTCGTCAAAGGTTACAGCAGGCAACCCATCACGCTGCAAAACGACACCCCACAGCGCGTGTATCGCAGCCAGAACTACGGCCCTGAAGGATGGAAAGAGGGTCTTGACCACTTCATCACCACCCCGTCTCGCTGATTTAGTCGTGACTACAGACCTGATTACGTCCGCCCTGCTTCGCTTTGTACAAGCGATGATCGGCGTAAGATTGCAGCCGTTCGAAGTCGTAATCGTTAAATTCCAGCGCGCTACTAACGCCGAACGACGCACTGATTCTGGTGGTGTTCCCCTGCTTTAACAGCAACTCTTTGCTGTTGATACGCACTCTGATGCGCTCCGCCACTTTTACCGCTTCTTCCAGTGTCGTGTCAGGCAAAACGATACAGAACTCTTCTCCGCCCACTCGCCCGGCGACATCGCCCTGGCGAAACGCGTCACTAAGCATCGCGGCGGCATGTGTCAGGACTTTATCGCCACTGCTGTGACCAAACCTGTCGTTAATACTTTTGAAGAGATCAAGGTCCATCTGAATGACAGAGAACGGTTGCGCTTGCTGCTTACATTCCTGGGCGATTTTGTTCGCAATCTCGAAGAAAGCGCCGCGATTGTATAAACGGGTTAATGTGTCGTAATTCGCGCGCCAGCTCAGCGTTTGTTGCAGGCTGAACATATTACTCACCAGGCGGCGGATCACCATCCACGACACAAACAGCATTAGGGTGGATAACAACCACAACACGCTGAGCACGATACTAATACGCCCAAATTCACCACGCACCCCCTCTTCCAGGGTATGAACTTTTATCAGCAAGCCGTCGAAGTTGTTGAGTTTCGCCCAGGTAATAAAACGAGTATCCAAACGTAATTCACCCTGCTCTCCGGGCTTCGCTGCCGTCACGGCATTGGCAATTTGAGCCAGTTGAGGAGCGGTAAATAACGCATGTTTCGGCATCCGTTTAGCCGAAGTCGCGATTGGATTGAGTTCGTTGTCATAGAGCAGCACCGTACCCTCGTGATCGTCATATTTGGCTTGTTGTAAGAAGCTATGCAACGAGTCAATCGGGTAATCTAGCGCCAGCACGCCGTACCAACGCCCGTTGAAATCCAGTGGAATCGCCGCCGTGATTATCTGCCCGGAAGTGCTGTTCGGGTTAAAGGTGTGCGTCCATCGCAAAACCCGCGAGGGGTTATTTTGCGGCGACTGAGAAGAAAAATAGGGTTGCGCGATCAAACGGTAATACAGCGAGACTATCTTCGGGTCATTAACAGGAGCGCTGCTGGAGAGAAAAAAACCACTGCGCGATGCATAAAATATCCGTTGTGGTAACGTTCGCGAGCGGTCTGATAAGCGCATGATATAGCTCAATTCAAGGGCTGCGCTAAGCTCCGTGTGGAGAGTCTCGTCATCGCGTTCAAGCAACGGGCTACTGTTAACAAATTCGTCCGACACGCCATTCATCGGCAAGCTGCGATGTAAATCCAGCCGTAATTGCCAAAAAGGTTGGGTGCGGAAAAGGTCAAACTCAGCCAGGGATTTACGAGTTCGGTCCGTTGAGATGGGAGATTGCAGCGCATAGTGCATGGTATTGCGATAAAACAGCAGGCTATCAATGTTGTGCTGAAGTTGCCTGTCGAGCAGGGTCGCAACGCTGTCGAGGCTATTGCGCTGGTTGGCAACGTAGGCACCTTCTAGCACCACAGCTTCACGCCATGTCAGCACAGTGGAAAAGATAAATACCACGATAAAACAAAGGTTAACCACCTTCCCTGGACTTTTGAAACGGCTTATCTCGCGCTGAATTGCATCGCCAAACACTCACACTCTCCCGGATACCGCAATCATCTAAAAGCCTGTCACAACTGCCGTAATTTTTTCTCGCAAAGCTGGGACGGTTCTGATTAATAGTGCTGCATATTATCACTCGCAGTGATTACTAATCATAAACATATTCATGAAAAGTATATCATTCCCGCAACTGACGGTATTCAAGAAATAAAAACGCCCGATCATTGACCGGGCGTTTCAGGTTTATCCTTGTGAGGCGCTCCTTGTTGCCAGTGGGGCTAAATCATCCTCGCGGAAGGCCTCACGCTTTACACCATAACCATCATACCAACGACACTCCACCATACCGCTGGAAAACCCGGTAACAATCATCCTTGGGCCACCATTCTTAGGTTGGACTTCATCGCTGACCACAAAGACCATAACTGCCTCCTGTATCAGGGGTGAAAACTTCTACAGTTATAGACAATGACCTGCTGTTTTGCCTGGTGATAAGCGTAAATAACTGCAAAAAATTAGTGAACTGTGTTGTTACGCAAGCGACTTATGCCATTTACGACTGCCAGCACAATGGCCCCGATGATAAATCCGATCACCAGATTCGCCACTGTTGGCCCCAGCAAATGAGCAATGCCGCCCAACTTCTGCGCCCAGTCTTCAATGGCGTGATGCAACACTGGCACGCCGTGCACCAAAATACCGCCGCCGACCAGGAACATCGCCAATGTGCCGACTACTGATAAGAATTTCATCAGCCACGGGGCAAGAATTAATAGCCCTTTCCCGATGCCACGAGCCACCACCGAGCTTTTTTCTACCAGCCAAAAACCGAGGTCATCCAGTTTAACGATAATGCCCACCAGGCCATAAACCCCGACGGTCACGACAATGGCAATACCGGACAGCACCAGCACCTGGTTAAGCAAAGGGGCCGTTGCCACAATCCCTAAGGTAATCGCGACAATTTCGGCAGACAGAATAAAGTCGGTGCGAATGGCACCTTTAACTTTATCCTTTTCGTACACCAGCGGGTCCTGCGCGGCGATTTCATCAAGCCGTTGTTGGCGGGCTTCGGGCGTTTCCTTGTGTTTGCGGGCATGAATGTTGTGCACCACTTTCTCAACACCTTCGTAACAAAGGAATGCGCCACCAATCATCAATAAAGGCGTGATAGCCCACGGCGCAAATGCACTGATGATCAGCGCCAGCGGAACGAGGATCACTTTGTTGATGGCAGAACCCTTCGCCACCTGCCAGACCACAGGTATTTCGCGGTTAGCTCTTACACCAGAAACCTGTTGCGCGTTGAGCGACAAATCATCGCCCAGCACCCCAGCCGTCTTCTTCGCCGCCATTTTTCCCATCATCGAAATATCGTCCAGCAGCGTGGCGATATCATCCAGCAAGGTTAATAAGCTACTTCCAGCCATTAAATGAACGTCCTTTTTTAGTTTGTCTGCCTAACAGTATATGGAAGAAAAGTGCATTAACGAAAATCAAAGCAGGCTGTCAATAAAAATTAACATAATCACAACAAGTAAAATGCTCGCCAGTCAGATAGTTTTGACGTTAACTATTAGCTCTCTTGCTAAAGGATGTGAAGACACATGCGCGTTCGTTCTGGTCAGTTGTTGCCTTTGGTTGCAGCTCTATTTGCGTTATATATCATCTGGGGATCAACGTATTTTGCCATCGCCGTTGGCGTGAAAAGCTGGCCGCCGTTTATGATGGCCGGGGTGCGATTCATGGCCGCTGGCATATTGCTGATGGCGGTTTTATTGCTGCGAGGCCATAAATTACCCGCCTTGCGCCCGATGCTTAACGCCGCACTGGTTGGCGTCTTATTGCTGGCAGTGGGCAACGGTTTTGTTACGGTCGCTGAGCATCAACATGTTCCTTCAGGTATTGCCGCGGTGATGGTGGCAACCGTTCCACTATTTACGCTGTGCTTTAGCCGCTTGTTCGGTATTCAAACTCGCAAGCTGGAATGGCTCGGTATCGCGATTGGTCTGGGTGGTATCGTGTTGCTCAATAGCGGCGGCAACCTGAGCGGTAATCCGTGGGGCGCAATGTTAATTCTGATTGGCTCGATTAGCTGGGCTTTCGGTTCAGTCTACGGTTCGCGCATCGAACTCCCCACGGGCTTAATGGCGGGAGCGGTAGAAATGCTGGCGGCCGGGATTGTGTTGCTGGCCGCTTCGGCGTTAACCGGTGAGCATCTCGCGTCTTTACCAACCCCCGCAGGTTTTGCGGCGGTGGCTTACCTCTCTATATTTGGTTCCATTATTGCCATCAGCGCTTACATGTACCTGATTCGTAACGTCGCGCCTGCAGTTGCCACCAGCTACGCCTACGTCAACCCTGTGGTTGCGGTGTTATTGGGAACGGGTTTTGCCGGGGAAAGTTTATCGCCCATTGAATGGCTGGCGCTTGGCGTGATTATTTTCGCCGTGGTGTTGGTGACTTTAGGGAAATATCTGCTGCCCCCAAAGCCGGTAGTGACAGTCTGTGAGGTAGAGAAGTAATTAGCCTGCGGGTGGCGCTTGCCACCCGTCGTCTTTAAGCTCGTGTATGCCAAGGGTGTCAATTTGTGCGTGATGCCCGCCACTGCAAATCCACTCCTCCAGACGTTCACAAAGTGCGATGTCACTGAGTTTTTCGCGGCCCCGCAGCGCACATTCCCAAACCAAAAGTACTCGCCAGCCTTCGCTTAATAAACGCGTTGTATCGCGACTATCTCTCGCCACATTTTTGCCTATTTTCTCCAGCCAGAATTCAGTGCGCGTTGCCGGAACTTTAAATAAATAGCAGTGGTGGTGATGCCAGAAACAACCGTGGGTGAAGATAACGCAGCGGTGTTCATCGATAACAAAATCTGGCCTGCCAGCAAGGGTGGCGTCCTGCGTGCGGAAGGAAAAACCGCACTCGCTTAATAAACCCGCCAACCGCTTTTCGATCGCAGTATCACGCGTTGCGATAGCCCGCATATTCTTACTGCGAATAGTCTTGCTGTGGACATCCACCATCACGGTTCCTTTTATGGGCTGACGGGAATCACCTGATTAGCTACCAGATTAGCAGAACGCTGAAAAATAATAACTGGCGATCTGATTGTGTGCATTTTTGGCTATTAAGCCAAAACACGTTTTCCCGTAACATCATGTATCAAATATAAATTAACCACTGGCGGGTTAATTTATAACCAACAAGTGAAATATTTTCAGCTTTAACCCGGCAAATTAAAGTGGCAGCATAGATTCATCATATCTTTATTTATTATAAATTAACGCTTCAATTGTTAATATTATTAACATCTATAACGGGTTTTAAATAAAATACCATGAAATATATCATCCCGGCATTACTGCTCTGTGCCGTATTCAATGCCTGTGCCAGCGACGCTGAAAATAATATCACCGATGATTATGTCACTGACTGGAATGCCGTCACCGAGGGGCAAATTGCGCCGACCTTCACGCTCGGCACAGATATAATCAACCTGTGTAAAACGGCAGCACCTGAACAATTTCGGCGCGAGATTATTCACCAGTGGGAACAAAAGACCGGCACTCATATGACGCAGAACGCTTTCCTGTCTGAGGACCTGCAGCTATTTGACCGTCTGGCAACCCTTTCCTGCCTTGAAGGTGCTGATTATCAGCATCAAGGAAATGGCGATCTTTTAATCAAATCACTGAATGCTCAGTTGCGGGTTTTAGATGCTAAAGACGGCAATGATGCTTTTGAACAAATCAAAACCATGGAATTCCAGACGGGTATTATGACCGCCAGATACGGAGCCAGTATTGAGAAAAAAAGAACACATGGCGGTACATGAATTTTTAATCATTTAAAATGGGTGGATGTTGCTGAGACTAATCCACTCGACAATAATTTATTGAGAGAATGAATGATGTTAATGCCATACATTACCCTGATAAAACACTTGTTGAAAAAATACACCTAAGCGAAAAACAACATTTCTCAGCTAACTCTATGAAATCATTATTTCCTTTTACTGTATTACAAATATCTTAACAACATAATAAGTTGTGAAAAGCACTCAATTTATTATAATAAATTGAATCTGTTTTCACGTAACAATGAAACTAAAACGTCCACTCAAAATTCTCCAATACTTCTTCTTTTATATTTAGAGTCTTTATGTTTGAAAATTTAAAGAAACTTTGTGATGTTGCTCTTCTAAAAGCCAAAAACTGTACCTTTACCGGTGAAATAAATGCCTGGGTTTTCATCTGGTATCCTGAGGATCATCATCTGGGGCATGCAGCCATGCTGATTGGCGACTTAGACGACAACAGCCCTTATATCAGTTGGTGGCCAGGGAAAACCAAATCCAAACTTTCCTCCTACGTAAAAAAAACACCAGCCTATAGGGAAAGTTCTTTCAATAACTCAACGCATAAGTTTGAATTTTTCACCAGTGATTATAAGAGTGATGTTCATGATGAAGCTGATTGCCCGCATGTTATCTATGGGTTGAGAGATTTAAATACTTATAACATGCTGAAAGAATGGCATAAAATAAAGAGCAGTGCCATTCCGTCTTTTTCTCCGCTGTCAAAAAACTGCGCCACTGTTGTCAGTCGTGTTCTCAAGGCTGGGTTAAAAGGGTCACCTTTATACCATAAGGCATTTGGGTTATTTGGTGGCGAACAGTATATCTGGACACCCAAAAGGATCGCTGTGGCGTGCAATACGTTACGTGATAAAAATCATGCATTAAAAATTAATATACCAGGCCGGAATAGTGATCATTCCTTTGTAAAGACGCTCATCCGGTTAAGATAATAAAAAGCAACTTCCGACATACGTATAAAGAAGTTGCCAGTGTTTTCAATAATCTACAAACAGTAAAATTAAAAGATAGAATCATTTCTCTTTCAGGAGAAGATAGCGACTATTTAATGCCTCGATCCGTTGCTCTATTTTCTTCATCACCGCCGGGTCACGTTTCTCGGGACCCGTTTGCTGTACTTCCCACAACAATGTTTCCGCCGCAGCGCCATTACTTTGTAAATCCTGCCTGATTTGATAAACCGCCGTTTTTAACTCCGACACCGTCATATATTTGCTCTGAGTCTTCTCGGCATTTAATAAGCGGGCATCCAGTTCATCCAGATGTTTGTTCGCTTTAATATAGCCATCCAGAGCTGGAATACTGCCTGCTTTCTCTTTCAACGCTGTTAGCCATTGCGCACTCACCTCATTATTCGGGAAATGCTGCTGTAATAAGTCGGATAAACGTTCACCCCGCCCCACTAATGCATCTGCGGGTTGGGTGCTGAGCCAGTTAAGCGTTGCACCTGCCTGCTGCAAAATAGCCTGCTTTTGTTGCTGAATTTTCTCCGGCGGCACGTCATGCCATACAGACGCAGCCTGAATGCCGCCTTGCTCTAATTGCGCCACCGATGCGACGAGCTTTTCACTTAAACTCGGGGTTTGAAGAGTGTACCAACCTGCCGCAACCGCCAGACTCAATCCCAGACCCGCCGCCATTCCTCCCAGCGCCCACAGTAACGGGCGTTGAGCCGGTACCGCCAGCGCCATTTCCGGCATCAGTATTGGTTCTGGCAACGGTTCCGGTTTTTCTATCGGCGGTTTTACTATCGGCGGTTTTACTGCACTCACCGTAGAGGGCGTTTTCGCCACCACTTTCTGCACCGGATAAGGGACAGAGCGGCAACGAACCTGTAAAAAATAGTGCAGATTTTTTAGCGAATCATGGCTGCGTGATTGCAGATTTTTCGAGTATTCGTACAGCACACCAATGCTTCTTTCCACCGAGCGCATTTCACCGTTGTTTTCCGGGCCATACTTCAGGGTGTAAATGTGCGTCGCGACATTGGCACAAAACCAGTCAATCAAAGATTGCCGCGCCTGCACAGCAGCCACCGGTGGCCAGCAGCGCACATTGTTATGGGTAAAAGCTGTGGTGAGAAGATCCAGCCCCTCGGCTAATCCTGCCCAGCTTTTCAGCTGCATATTGATGAGGCAAAACCACACGCCGTTTTGCAAGTCGTAGCCGTAATCCCGAAAGAGCTGGAAGCACTTATCCTCCAGCATTTTCCAGTCTGTGGCGCCAGAAAGCGCACCATTGAGGTGGCTCAGTTCACTGCTGAGTAACAAAAATGCTTTGCTGAGCCGTGGGTCATGGCTATTAATTTTTAATGCCCTGAGATTTACCATCGATTTCATACTGTTCCTTAGCGGATTACGACTGAGCTTTGGCCGCCGCGCGTTTTGACAGAGGCTGTTTTGCTAACGTGAGTTGCCCTCTGGCAACGCTAAGCTGTAAACGAACGTCGGCTTTTTCTTCGCTTGCCAGCAGTCGGTCAGTCAACAATGGCAGCAGCTCGCTATTAAGTACGGCGTCGATTTCCCGCGCTCCGCTTTGTGCTACCTGACAACGGCTGGCGACAAACTCCACCACTTTCTCGTTGTAAGTCAGTGCACAATCCTCTTCCCCGGCATGAGCAAAGCGTTCACACACTTTGTTAATCTTCAGACGGATGATTTTCGCCAGCGTTTCACCCACAACAGGCAGATACGGGATCAAACGCAAGCGGCCCATTAGCGCCGGGCGGAAGAAACGGTCAAATTCAGGGCGGATCAGCCTGGTCAGGTTTTTGTTATCCGCATCACCGGCCAGGCAGGCCTCCATCACCAAATCGCTTGCCAGGTTGCTGGTCAGAATAATCAGCGTGTTGCGAAAGTTAATCTGCTGGCCTTCGGCATCGTCCATGAACCCTTTATCGAACACCTGATAGAAGATTTCCATGACGTCCGGATGCGCTTTTTCAACTTCATCCAGTAACACCACACTGTACGGACGACGGCGCACCGCCTCAGTCAACACCCCGCCCTGACCGTAGCCGACATAGCCCGGAGGCGAACCTTTCAGGCCGGAAACCGAATGGGCTTCCTGGTATTCCGACATATTGATGGTAATCAGGCTCTGCTCACCGCCATAGAGTAGTTCCGCGAGCGCGAGCGCCGTTTCCGTTTTACCGACCCCCGATGGACCCGCCAGCATGAAAACACCGGTCGGTTTGGCCGGGTCACTCAGGTTGGCGCGCCCGATACGGATCTGTTGGGCGATTTCTGCCAGCGCATGTGGCTGGCCGATAACCCGCGCTTCGAGGCGCGCCACCAAATCACCAAGCTGTTGTTGCTCCTTTTCCATCATTCTGCCCAGCGGAATACCCGTCCACCCGGCAATGACGTCTGCCACACAGGTGGCATCCACGCAGTCATAGACCAGCGCCTGATCTTTATGAAGCTCGGCTAATTGCCCGCGTAATACGGCGATTTGCGCACTGTCTTCGGTGCCATTGATTTGCGCCACCAGCTCCTGTTGCTGTTGCCATACCGGCTGCAACTGGCTCAGGCTCAGGCTTATCTCTTTCTCGCGCTTATCCAGCCATTCCAGGCGTGGGGATTTGCCCCCCTCTTTTTGCAGGCTTTCGCGCTCGGCAATCAGGTTGTTCAGTAAGGCATTAAGATCTTCAATCTCTTTAGGGGCATGGCATTGAGAAACCGCGACGCGGGCGCAGGCGGTGTCCAGCAGGCTGATTGATTTATCCGGCAACTGGCGGCCTGAGATATAACGGCTGGAAAGCCGCACAGCCGCAACCAGCGCGCTTTCCAGAATTTGCACGTTATGGTGTTTACCGAGCGCAGGTTTAAGTGAACGCAGCATCGCGATGGCGGTTTCTTCATCCGGCTCGGCAACTTTGACCACCTGAAAACGGCGAGCCAGGGCGGCATCTTTCTCGAAGTATTTTTTATATTCCGCCCAGGTTGTTGCCGCAACCACGCGCATTTCGCCACGCGCCAGTGCCGGTTTGAGCAAGTTAGCTGCATCATTTTGCCCCGCCTGGCCGCCTGCACCAATCAGGGTATGCGCTTCATCGATAAATAAAATCACCGGAGATGGGTACTCTTTCACCTCGCGTAACAGGGTTTGCAGACGTTGCTCAAATTCCCCTTTTACGCTGGCACCGGCCTGGAGTAACCCCATATCCAGCGAGAGGATTTCCATATTTTTTAGCGCATCAGGCACGGTGCCTTCGATGATGCGTTGCGCCAGCCCTTCCACTAAAGCCGTTTTGCCTACACCTGGTTCACCGGTCAAAACAGGGTTGTTCTGGCGACGACGCAGGAGCACATCAATAATCTGGCGAATTTCCGACTCACGGCCCAAAGCCGGATCCAGCGTGCTGTTTCGCGCCTGTTCAGTCAGGTTGCGCGTAAATTTTTTCAGCGCGGAATCTATATTGTGGTCGGCATGGGCTGCCGCCGCAGTACGAGACGAAGCACAAGCTTCGTGCAGAAATTGTTCTGCCTTTTCGCTATTGCATAACAGCGCTTGCTGTAGCACTGGCGCAAAGTGCGCCTGGCTGCGTTTGGCATCCACGAACAAGCATCCCATCAGCGCCTGCACCGACAGTTGTGTTTGTTGCCAGCAGACACTGGCATGCAGCCAGGACATTTCCAGATGCTCAACCAGCGATTCAGCCAACACCGGGCTACGCGTATTGCCACTGCGTTGTTGGCTCAGGCTAACTTGTAGCGCCTCAAGTAACACATCCCCTTGCAGGCCAGCAATCAGGCATAACTGCTCAATCATGGCGGGCTTACGGGTTATCAACACCAGCAGTAAATGCTCAACCTCAACTTCATGATGGGTACGGCTCACCGCCAGGCTTATCGCGGCATCGAGGCAACCGCGCGCTTCAGTACTCAGTCTTTCAACAACTTTTTTCAGGTAGCTACCCATTGTCTGATTCCATTCATTATTTTTTAAAATGACCCCAGGCGCTCACTGGCATTGAGCAATGCGGGCGGGCAATTGAGAGAAATGATTATTTGGCACCGCTGAGCGCTGCTGCGCTTTTTTGTCCTGCAACGCAAGTTGTGCATCGGCATTGTCGTTTAGTGACTGGTTGAGCGCCTGCCATTGCTGCCAGGTTTCCCGAACCTTGTCTTGCGGCCCCGTCTGGTAGCGCACCAGAACTTCTTTGATGCCCATGGCGTCGAGTTGCGCCGCATCTTCAGGGAAGTCGCTGGCAAGATAGCGATGCTGTCCGTCGGACATGTCTTCAAGGAAGTCAGTCCAGGCCGAATCGCCAAAGTACTCGTACGTCAGGTCAAAACCAGGGAAGTTCACCACCAGCGTGATGCGGCTACAGTGGCCAGGACGCCAGCGGAAAGGTGCCTGTTCGCTGAAGTTCATGCTGCTGAGAGTCCAGCGTTGTTCATCACAAAACAACGTCACACGCGTGCCGGTTGGCATCAGACGTGCACCACCAGGAATGGTCGCAGGCTGGCTTTTTAGCGTGATCTCGATGGATTTTGCTTCCAGCGCCGTTATCTGAGTTTCAAGTTTGCTCTGCTGTTCTTTCAGGGATGCCAGCACATCATCATTGCGCGTGCTGTCACGTTCTGGCATGGCCAGCACATCATCCGGGCGCAGAACGTGGTTAACCATCCGCAAAAACTCTGGCGTCAGGCCGGTTGTCAGGCCATCAAACTGCCCCGCCGCTGGCCCGTTGTCCCCCACTACAAGAACACTTTTTGCTGGCCCGCGAATAAAATCAGCGAGGTATTGCCCGCTCAATTCTTGCTGTTCTTTGTAATCCAGACGTGCGGCATTTTTTTCCATCGGCCACAGCACCCGGCTTTGCCATTGATCCTGAAGCCAACAGCCCGATCGCTGCATGGCATGCGCCACCAGCCAGTGAGCATCGGTTTTATATAAAGCCCAGACGGCATTGAGCGCGAAGTCATCTTGTTCTGCGGAAACACTTTTGCGCAGCGTGGCAAAGCGGGTGTCCAGTTGCTGCAAAGGATTAGCCGCAGCATCTTCCCCACTCAGAAATAAACCACGGGTGAGTCGCTCACTTTTTACTGGCGTGACAAACGCATCAGAAACGGCAGCGCGCAGGCTCCCTTTCCAGGCCAGCCAATTTTTAATATTGAGGTCGCTCACCGCGCTATTTAGCGTTTTGTTGTCCAGCTTGATAACACTCGCCACTTTCTGTAAGAACGCTTTTTCCAGGCGGCCGGCGCTGTTCATCACTGAGCCGTTTAGCGGAGTCTGTTGCAGTTTTTCTAGCTGACGCAGTTCCCGCAGCCAGCGGCTGGCATGCTGGCCGGGAATATCGGCAAGTTGTTCCGTGGCATAGTGGGCAAATGCCATTGACGGGCTATTGCCCTGGTCGATTGACACCAGGGTAGATTGCCACTGAGCCCCATTTAGCACCGGTGCGGGCTGGTTGCTCATCGCCAGTATCAGGGTCATCCATTGGTTCTGGCGCAGTGTGTTCCAGTTTTGTTCAAAGGCTGCCAGTACCGGCATGTTGACATTTTTACCCGCCGCTTGCCGGACTGTATCCAGCCAGTGCTGGAGTTGCACCGATCCTTGTACCGTCCACAGGCCATCGAGCTGCACATTGTTTTGTGCCCAGGGCAGGAAATCTACCAGGTTAACCGGCGTCAGTGCCTGGGAAGGGGCTATCAGCCATGTCCAGGAAGTATCACTGTTGACCAGTTGCCCCAACAGTTTGCGTAATGAATTCAGTTGTTCCACGCCGCCGGGTTGCTGTAATAACTCACGCTGTAGCGCGATGTCATAGGCCAGAGGTAACGAAGAGTCCGCACCGGTCAGGCTCAACAAAGGAGACACGGGAGGGTGTTTTTCCAGTTCGGCAAGTGACTGCCCATCGAGCATTGCCTGTTTGGTCATAATGGCGCTGGCCAGGTTCAGGACTAACTCGCGTTTCCCCTGCGGCAGAGCTTCAGCAAACAATTGCTGATAGCGTTGTTCAGCCGCCTGCATGTTGACCGTGCTGCGCGGAGTGGCCGCCAGAATCGTTTCTTCCAGCTGGTGGTGCCGCTGATTAAGCAACGGCACGAATAGCAGATGCTGCAACGGTGATTCGTTCCAGCTCTCAATACCTTTAAGTTGCTGAACCTGCTGCTCAGGCGTCATATCCTGAAGGTTCCCGGCCCCCAGGCCGTAGCTGCTCGCCCCACTCCAGGCCAGGTAGAGCGACGCCAGCACACTAAAGGTCATGACTCCCCAGCGTTGAAAATAACGGCGGCTAAACCCGATCGGCGCGATTTCCCGCTGGCGGCTAAGCGTTGGCAGCAAGTGGCTGATCAGATTATGGGTAAATAGCGCTTTGCGTGCGGCGCTATTTTTACTTACCTGTTCGGTGGCGCTGAACCAAATCCCACCTAATTGTGCAGGTTCGAAGTAAGCGTCGGGTTCACATAATGCCGCCAGATAACGCTGCAAAGCAGGCTGCAACTGCATCAGTTGTTCCGGGAAATCCAGCAATGAGAGAGTGTCATTATCGGGATCACCGCCAGACAACATGCTGACCCGGACTTTATCCAGCCCGTCTTTCACGCAGGTAAAGAGCGGGTCAAGCAAAGCGGGGTCTTTACCATCAACAACCGGCGAAGTCAGCCAGTAATAGCCCAACGCCTGCTGACGCTGAGCAGGTGAAAGTTTGCTTGCCCACTGGCTAAAACCAGCGATTTGATCGCAACAGGTGACAAAAAGGTAGACCGGCAAACGGCGCTTGAGTTTTTTAATCAATGGCTCGATTTGCGTTCGAACAAGACGGGCATTGAGATGTAAATCTGCCGCCTCTTTTCCCCGTAAATCCGCGATGGAAACGCACACCACAATGCCCGCCGGAGAAGGTACGCGTTGGCACCAGTTAACCAGATTGAGCCAGCCGCGTTCAAAAGCAGGCGTTTTACTGAGGAAATGGCTCGAAAGGTCAAGGAAACCGGAGGAGTGGAAAAACCACCAGCGCAGGGTGCGCGTCGGCACCACCAGTGCACTTTCAGGCTCGTTTGAAAAAAGGGGCAGACCAGCACTCGCCATCAGCGTGGTTTTACCGCTGCGTTTACCCGTTAAGATAAACCAGGGTAGGTGCTGTTTACGCCTTTTGATGCGTTTAATCACCGACTCACCCGCTTTCCAGTGTTCAAACAGAACATGTTCCATTCGGGTCAGCGTTAAGCGCTGTTTCAAATAAAGAACATATTTGCTCTGAGAGATCCCGCGCAGCGAAAACCAGATTAAACGAACCACTAAAACAGCAATAATTAATGCAAACCACAGAATAACCGCAGCGGTAAAAGAGCGTTCACTAATCACCGCAATGCACAAACAAAAAACAAATAGCAAGCACAGCAATATTGCCCATGCAAAAAATTCAATCAGTTTTTTAAACATTTTATTACCCGGTAAAAAAACCTGAACCAATAGCTAACATAAGGGCATAGATAAATAACGGTAATGACAACAGCAACCCTTTACGTTGCCGCAATTTTTTACGCGTTTGTTGGTTTCCGCTAAGGGTTCCTGAGCCAGGTTCAACCAGGTTTGCCTCGTTTGGCCACTGTCGCCAGGCTTCGGGTAAGCACTCTCTTTCACTATCAATACGTTGTTGTAATAACTGGGCATCTTGTTGGGTATATTTCCCGTGAAAGCCCATCAATAAACAAAACAGATACACCATTCTTAATGGCGTATTGGTTTTATCGAGGGTATCAAGGCGGGTGAAAAACTCTTCGCCACCAACAGAAATATTGAAGTAGTGCTTTTGCAGTAATGCTGCGCGCCACTCCTTAACCCAGGGAATGGTCGAACATAACACCCGTTCATCTAAATAAAGCACCACCGCAAAATAAGCATCTTCACATTCTTGTTGTTCATGGTGCAATTCAGATTCACATAATGCTTGCTCTAATAACTCTATGCACTGACTGCGAAAAACCGCGTAATCCTCATGTAATTGAGGTTGAGTCAATAACGTGGTCACCAGACGGAATAAAGGTAAATAACAATTCAATAAACTCATCATGATGGCACCACAAAAATAATTTGAACCTGCAAATCGTCCGGCATATCAGGCCAGTAACAGGAAATACCTTTTCCTTTGATAACCTTGCTCCACAGGTCGCTATCCTGTTCGATAACAAAATAGTGAGAGTCACTACGGTTCGGCACGCCTCGCGGAGGTTGGCGGCAGGCACTCACCGGAATCCCCGGCAAAGCATGCTGGATTAACATTTCGATCATTTGCGGCGGTGCCAGCTTGATACCGCCCTGGTTTTTTATCTGGCGGTTTTCCATCGGGATGCTGGCAGAACGCAGCAATAACAGCGCCGTTTCGCTTTGTTTAAACTCGAGGCTTTTGAACTCACCGCTGAAAACGCCCTGAGAATCTTTCTCAAGCGTGACATACGTGTTGTCCTCAAGAATCAGGCTGTTCAGCAGGGAAATCAATGTCCTGCGTGCGCTTTCAAAGCAATCCAGCAACCTATTATGGTTATAATCCAGCAGCTTGCTTTCGCTGTCTCGCCACTGCCCGTCAAAAGAACAACTGTCGCTAAAGGACGAAAGCTCGCCAATCAGCAGGCAGAGCAGGTTGTAAACCGTCCAGGGGTGAACCTGCCGTGCCTGGCAATAGTTTTTCAGCATCGGCAAGACACGATTAAGAGAGCGCATCGCCAGCAGCTGCGTCACCTGGTCGCCACGTTCAGCATCGTTCACCAGACGTTCGGAACGTTTATATTCCTCCAGTTTTCTGGCTCTGGCGCTCAGCTCAAAATAGATGGCTTCGATAAGTTTCTCGAGACTTTGGGAGCCAAAGAGCGTCACCGATGGTGGGGAAAACGCCTCATCTAACGTGACCCGGTCATTGAGATAACGTAAGCGAGTTAATGGAATGCATTCGCAATCTACGGCATCGGCTTTTTCAGCATCTGAAAGCAGGCGCACGTTGTAACACAAGCGCGCGACTGTAGCGTCTGGCGCATGATCATAGACATCTTTCATCACCCGATCTTCCCCGGTATTCACCCAACGGGTGACCGCACGATCGTGCTCTTTTCCCAGCGTCGTGACGTTGCTGTGCTGCGGATCAAAACGACGCAATGCCAGCCATATGGGCAGCGTCTGGTCGCGTTGCTTCCAGATATCGCGGAAGTTTCGTTTTTCAATTTGGCAGTTTCCTGGCATCGATAAGAATGTCCCGCCAGGCATGATAAAGCGGATGTGATCGACACTGACCACATAATCGTCCAGCGCCGCTTTATTGATTTCGACTTCAATCAACCCATGGTTATAAGGTTGCGCGAGCTGTATGCGCTGGGCAAGTTGCCACTCATGGTGCAAATCAAGCGATTGAAAATGCTGCGGTTGAAGATATAACCCGGAGTGCCAGTAAATTTGTTGTTGTTCGCTGTACATTACCCTTTTTCCTCGACGGCAACGGGCGCGGTGTTCTGGGCGATGTTTTCCGTCGCATTGGGTTCGCCGGCACTGACAATACTTTCACTGCCCAGCGTGACGGAAAATGTGACGGGTGAAAGTGCCGATTGCCACACGGGCGACCACCAGCCGGTGCTGTGCGTGCTGACCGGGATTTCTGCCGTAAACATGTGTTGTTTAGTCGGGAACGGGTAATACCCGGCAATCAGCGCCAGGTTGCGCGTATTCTGTGCACGATCAATATGCAGAATATTGCTTTGTCCAGGCATCACGACATAGCGATCAAGCTGTAATACATCCCCTTCGTTGCCCGCTCCGGCAAACAGGCTTTTAAGCAACGTCGGATTATTCAATAGCTTATCCAGCGCCGGTTTATCTTTGGTCTGTAACAGCAAAACCGTACAACTGTTCGGCAGCTCATTGACGCTGTTTAGCCCCGGCTCTGCACGCAGGTTCAGGGTAATGGCACCGCTGGCAAACGGAGCGGATACCTTGTCAATAGACTGCTGACGCGCTTCCTGGTCGCCCGTGCTACACCCCGCAAGCATAAGCATGCTGAGTAACAGACCCACGAAGCTGATTTGACCTTTCATTCTGTTTCTTGCCCTTTTAGTACTTTGTTGATGTCGCGCATACAGCTCTTGTCTTCCAGCATTTCATCAAGCCATTCGGTCAGTGTCATTCCCGCCCAACGCGCCGCACGCTCCATCAAAAAAGGGACCGGGCTGGAGGGTTCTGTCTGACGGAAAAAATGCGCAATTGTCAGCATTTGGCTGATGGCTAAATCTCGCGACATCTCCTGCTTTTGCGTCCTGCCAGCAAACATGGCGGACTCAGCAGATAAATCGGCTTCTTGTGGCGCTAATACATTGAGCGACATGATGTCGTCATAAGCGGGTGCCGCACGGTCAAACAGCCGTTTGATAAAGTCCTGCATCTCGGCAATCACGCTACGCGTTTGCCCCAGCGCAGATGAATCTGCCTGCGGGTTGACCTCGTCGTAGGTCGCTTCCAGGTGATTGAGCATTTCGATGAGCTGCTCAAGTGTTTCGCTCTGCGTTACAATTTTTTGTGGTACAAGCGAGAGTGCCCAACGATTAAATGTCTCCATAGAGAAGTCACTGTCTGAATCAGTACGGCTGCGGGCCATGGTGGATTGATGTTCCTGAAGGAGCACTTTTTGCCAGTGGTCCAGCGAGCTTTCTGGCTGCCCGAGTAACGGATAACTGTTCAACATCAGCGCCAGTTGGCGATCCAGACGATTCAGAATGCTGTGGCGAATAACCGCACCGTCTTCATCCAGCTCAGGCCAGGCGGTTTGCCAATAGCGTTCGAGAAACGCTGCCAGAAACTGCGTTCCCTCCAGTAAACCCGCCAGGCCGTTTTGCTGAGTTAAACCCTCAACAAACCAGCAGGCGACCTGGAGATCTTTACTCTCCTTTTTCAAGACTTCACGGCTCAGACGGATGACTTTGAGCCAGTCGGCCTTGCGTAATTCGGTTGCCCATTCACCCTGCGGCAAATAATCAGGATCGCTTTCGCGCGCCTGGCGAATATCGTCATAAATTTGTTGATATTCAACGTTGCGACCAGCGGGTTGCTCTTCACCGATCGGCACCAACAGTTCATCAAAATTTGTTTTCATTGCATCACACTCTAAGAAATCAAAACTGTTGGGCAGCCAACAACGATAGTGCCGCCGTGAGCCGTGCTGTCTCCCATCCGTGCGGCTGGCTTGCCACCAATCAGCACTTTGGTGCTGCCTTTAACCACTGAATCAGGAGGCCCGACGCACACCGCCATTGAACCGACTGTTGCGGCAGGAACCCCGCCAATCAGCACCGTCGGAGAGCCCGGCGTGGTGATTGGCCCACCGACGTGGGGGATGGGCGGCAAACCGGGGGTGACCATCGGGCAAACGTGCATGTCACCGACTCGTGCAGCGGGCTGGCCCATTAATGACCCCCTTGCACGGTGTGCCATTGGGCAAGCAGGTTTTGTGCACCGATAAACGGGGCGTTATCTGCCGCCAGCAGGACACTCAACTGTTTCAGCGCGCAGTGCAGCATCAACGGGGCTAAATGTGCTTCGGGATAAACAGCCTCAAATTCGTCGGGTGTCATGCTGCCCTGCATCCAGAACAGCGCCAGCCCTGCCGCACCGACTGGGGTATCAAAACCGAGGGTTTCCGCCTGCAGGAAAATATCCCGACGCAGCCCTTCATCGTGGGTTTTCAGCCACTGATTGATGTCGGCCACACACTGGAGAGCCGGTGGATTTAATGGCAACTGTGTGACTTGTTGCACCACCCAGCCGAGCACTTTTTCTGGCGTTTTATCAAGTACCAGGCTGGCAAGCGCATCTTCCCATTGGCCGGAAACCATCAGATTGAGTGCATTTTCATAGCCACTGTCAGCACTGCGATAACCGGCAAAAGCTTCTGGAGTCATTAATTTTTCTTTCATCATCATCGCCTTAACCAATCATGGTCACGCCACCCTTAATTTGCGTCATACCGCTGCCTTTAACTGTCACCATCGCGCCTTTCAGCTCTGCGGTTCCGCTGCCTTCAACCTTGATAGTGGTCGCGCTCAATGTGATGCCAGAAGGGGTGATAGATATCTTGCTGCTGCCCACTTTAAGTTCGATGCTTTGCGTCGATTCAATCACGCAGGCTTTATCGGCTTTCACCTTGCTGCCACCGCCGCTGATATCCATCTGATGTTCGCCACCACTGAGGCTGGCTTTTAAATTACCTTTGATATCAAGCGCGTAATCGCCACTTTTCAGCGTGGTATTGTGGTTGCCTTTTTCCAGCATCAGCGCACGATCGCCCTGTTTCAGGGTTAACGTTTCATTGCCTTTGGTAATTTCAGTTGCACGGTCTTCGCCGATGGTTTCGGTGACTTGCTTGGTGATTTCAGTGATGACGTTATTTTTCACCGTCAACAGCAGATCTTTTTGTGAGGTAATCACCAGGCGTTCTTCGCCTTTTTTATCGTCGAATCGCAGTTGATGGCTCTCTTCAACGCTGCCATCAAGCGAACTACGGGAAACGAATCCGCTGTGATTTTTTTCATCAGGCAGCGTCAGTGGCGGTTTGTTTTGCCCGTTAAATACCGTGCCGGTAACCAGCGGATAATCCGGGTTGCCATGAACAAAACTAACGATCACCTCGCTGTTAACCCGCGGCAGGAACATCGCGCCAAAACGGCCACCCGCCCAGGGTTGCGACACGCGAACCCAGCATGAACTGCCGTCGTCTTTTTTGTGTTCGTTATCCCAGGGGAACTGGATTTTGATACGCCCGTATTCATCGGTATGAATTTCTTCCGATTTAGGGCCAACCACCGTGGCGGTCAAAATACCGGGAATATAAGGTTGAGGCGTGGTGTGCTCAGGCCGCCATGACACGCTGTCTTTCAGCAAATGAATCTGACAATGGAAATCCGGGGTGCTGTCATCAATACTGCTGCTTACCCGCAGATGAACCGATTTAATGCGGTAGTCGCCGTGGCATGACGGATGGTCAGTCAGAGTGAATTTTTCACCGCAGTGCACCCAGAAAGCTGAAGTCTCTGCCAGATATTGCTGACTGTCGGCTTCCAGTTGCTCCATCTTAAGCCTGGCCTGCGCCTCAAGCAGAGAGCGGTTGTCGTGACCGTTGGCATCAACGTAACTGACCCCCTGAACCGCGTAATCCTGGTCGGCCACCTTCGACTCCCCTTCAATACTGGCTGCCTGCTCCATGTTGAAGCCTTTTAACAGCACGGAAGAAGCAGCGAGTGATGAGTGCGCCGACCAGCTTAAAATGCCGTTCCCCTCCCCCAAATCCGTCTGCGGCATAAAAGGCAGTTGCGCCGGTGCCGTGGAATGGTGGCAGGATGGATGGTCAGCCAGCACAAGTTGGTGCTGCCCCGCGGTATGGCTGAAGAAGTAGTAAATCCCCTCTTGTTCCAGCAAGCGGCTGATGAAGTCAAAATCTGACTCGCGGTATTGAATGCAATATTCACGAGGTTTATAGGTTGCACGCAGGCGTAACTCGATCTGGTTGATATTCTGCTGGCGCAACAGCTGGCACACTAAATCAGGCACCGTAATATTCTGGAACACTGCCAGATTACGACCCAGACGCAAGAAAGCCATACGTGGCTCGAGGCGGCCAACAAACGTGCTGATACCATCGGTATTATTCATTTCCACAATATGGGTGATGACGCCATGCACATAACGCTTGCGGCTATTGCGCCCAATCTCACAGGCGACTTCTTTACCGAGGAAACGCCCCATCTGCGCACTGCTTAATTCCGTACGAAACTGGATTTGGTAGCGGAAAGTGGATGAGAGTTGTTCCTCACCTTCAATGCTCATTAATGTCAGTGAATTAGCCGCATCCCCAACAAAGCGGATGAATCTATTGTTCTGCCCTAATACATTTGGCATGTCTTATTTTCCTTCCCGATAGACGGGTAATCGAATGGTGTGCTGGCCCGCTTCAGAGGCGCGCCCAAGACAAATATCCAGGCCAATTTGCCCCGTCCCCAGTTCAGTCATGCCGTTTGAGGTATTTTGGATGAGGATGTCGATATCAAAATCCAGCCCTGCGCCTACATAGTCGCGAATATGAGTCCACAGATTTTTGTAATGTCTGCCTTTTGACAGGAACAGACCGACATCCCGCAACGGCACAGGCCCAAGAGAGACGGTAAAATGCGATTGCCGATCCCAGTAGACACGCCCCAGCATCGGTGCTGAACCCAACGTTTGCGACGGTTGCCCAAGGCAGCAGCACAACGTCGGTTCCATCGATCGCCATTCCCCGGTAAACGGGGTGATTTTTGCTGGCACGGAGAAGCTATGTTTTAGCCACGTTTCTAAATTGAGCATCGAGCGAACCGAATGGGCGAACAAATCGGCATAGCGCAGTTGCTGAAAAGAAGATGGGCTTTGCATCACTCCCGCCAGCGCCTGAACCGCGTCGCTTAAAGGCAGCGTCGCCGAGAATTCGGCCATCGCGTAGTAGTGGTACTTTTGCCAGGCGAGGTAACGCAGGGTGTGCAGGCGGTGGTTAAAAATATCGAGAAACGCTTTAGCGGTTTTATCGCCATAGCGGTAATGGCGTTCAATCAACCATTCGGTGTAAACCGTCGGCAATGCGCCGAGCGCCCCGGTTAACCCAAAAGCCGCGACCTCCACCTGCCACTGATTTTTAGCTAATTGTTCAATCTCGCCGATTTCGCCTGACGGTGTATCAAGCGAAAGTGGGGAAATAAAACGCAGGTTATTTTCCAGTGTTTGCTTGCTTTCAAGCCCCTGTTTTTTCGTCAGATGGCGCAGCATGATGCGCACCTGCTGGAAAAAATTATGCGGGCTAAAACAGATATTCAGAGCCATGACAAGCGACCCGCACGAATCGGCCAGACACGCTGAGATTCCTCTTTGGATTCAATGGCCGTGACCACACGCGTAAAGCTGTTAACCGGTGCATACAACGCCAAAAAACAATCGATAAAGCGGCAAAACAGGAAGTATTCCGCTTCGGTGCTGGCTTCGCTGGCAAACGTAATGCGTATCTCAATACCGCGTGAAAGGGATTGCGGATCCTGCGGGACTAACCTTGCGACGACAGGGGCAGACTCAACGCGCAACAGCAGATTGATCAGACGGGCGATCCCTGGATTATCAACAAAGTTATATAACGCCAGCGTCTCTTTGAGCACGCGTACCCCTTCCGGCCCGCCGATCAGCATATGATTGAGCGAAAGTTGCGAGATTAAACGCCAGCGTGCAGCCTGTTTTAACGGCGGCCTGACCGGAATAGTCGGGCGCGTTAATGCGGTGATTTTCATCCCGGCAATCGGCAATTCCGACTCAAAATCGCCGTCTGGATCGCCGTTACGCATCGTCGAAGGAAGTTCACGATTCGTGCAGGTGAGATTCAGGCTGACGACGTCACTTCCTGGCGTCAAAGGCTGCTCACTGCGGTCGGAAAATGCGATAAACAACGCCGGGACACTTCCCTCGCAGCTGTCAGTTTCGCGGTGCATGCATTGCCAAAAAAGTCCGGGTTCACCATCTTGTGCCGAATGGTCTAAACCAAATAATGGATAAATGGGGCGGGAAAGCGTTTCATTACCTTGTTTACGCATCGCCGAAACGCTATCCACTGACCAGATTTCCATGGCGTTCTGATGGCGAATATCAGGGATCACCAGATACTCCGCGATTTCATGGTCTGGCGTGATGGGTTCAGCGCGATGCTCAAACAAATTAATCGCTGGCGTACAGTTCAACAAAAATAAATTCTCGTTGACCATGGCCGCCATTTTTTCCAGCTGATTGGCAATCGTGCAGCGGTTGAAGGCTATTTTCAGGGTAAATTCACTTTTGCTGCCCGCGACAAAACCGTCAGGTAACGGAATATCAATAAAATGAAATTTCTGAGGAAAAAAGAAATAATCCTGCAACAGGCTATGTGTCGGTGAAATTCTCGAGTCACCCGCGAGCAGATTTTGATTCTCACCAAAACCGATACCACAAATATGCTGGGCAGAAAGCTGATAGCGCTGTTCATCCTGCTGCAAATGAATCGACAGCACTTCACTGCATAACAGCGTGTAGAGAATGTTAACGATATTGTTAGCGCCACTCAGATGGACACGCAGAGAATTCGCGCTTAATGTCGCACCTGGCCAGGTTGTCAGTTTTATATTGAGGTTCCAGCATAACGTTACCTCATCGAGATTCAGATGAGCTTTTGTCAAACTAACCGGTTGAATCATCACTGGATAAACGGTGCGAAAACGACAACTTTGATTCTCACCATGACGAGAGAATAAATACGTTTTGGCCTCGATTAAGTTGCCAGAAGTCAGCGCACTGACTTTGACGTCAGGAGACATTTGTACGATACACACTGAGGGAAACGGCCTCAGCAATTGCGGAGCCAACACATTAAGCAACGCGTGGGTCACTTCAGGCATATCTTCATCAAGACGCTGCTGGATTTGCGCAGTCACCAGCGCGAAAGATTCGATTAATCTTTCGATGTGCGGATCTTCCGACATTCCTTCAGAAATACCTAAACGGCGAGCAACTTTAGGGAAATGACGAGCAAAAGCTTTTCCCTGGATTTTAAGGTAGCCAAGTTCTTTTTGATAATATGAAATGAGTTTATTAGCTAACATGATTAATGCTCTTTAATCCCGAAGGAAAAACTGATTCAACACGTCGTCCCACATGAGGTGATAACGGACATTACCTAAAAAACCTTCTGCTTCAATAACAAAGGAGTTGATATGTTTCTGCGTTTCACCTGGATAAACATTAATACTTTTAAGCCTTGGTTCAAATCGTTGTAATGCGAGTGTAATTCGCGCCTGCATAATAGATATTTTCTCAAGGCGTGAGGTATCGCTGGTGAACACATCACTGACCCCATAATTAATGATTGACTCATTAATTAATCGAATGTTCTCAACATGGTAATTCAGAGGGCGTGAAGACAAAAGAAGCAGTATTTCAGAAACTAATACATCGCTTTTGTCTTCACCCTCCGCATCGTCATATTGATCATTCGGATTATCATCCGCCAGGCGCTGTAGTAAAGAGTTCATATTTTCATCTCAGTAAAACAGTGTGCTTTGCACACTGTTTAATTTATTACAGCTTGGTATTTTCAGTGATATTCCAACCCACTGGACCATATTTCTTGGTTTTACCACCAGGATCGACCATCTGAGTTTCAAATTTAAAGCTGCTAAATACGAAGCTCAGAGTTTCTTGTGGAATATCCCCTGCACTCTGCGCACCGATACTATGACTGGTCAGAATGCAGTTTTCATAGGTCCAGCGAACCATTTCATTATCTTTGTCGTCAGTTTTAACGTTCATCGCAACAATGATTTTTTTAATATTGGTGCCCTGGGCAACCATATTAACCAAATCAGTTGAAGTTGCATCTAGCTCTTTAGAGAAAGAAACAGAATCAAAATTAACGCCATCGCTATTCAACTGACCTGAACCATTGCTAATTTTAGCTGTACTATAAACACCATTATTAACATGACCGATTGAAATCCAACCGTCATATTTTTTATCACTCACACAACCTTTAACACCGTCAATTTGCATGAATAGATTATCAGCACTTGCCATTGATATATTTCCTTTTAACTAATGATTATGCACCTGTAGATGCAGGGAGTTCTGCTACCAGACGCAGTGACATACTGAGTCCTTCCAGCTGAAAATGGGGTTTAAGATAAACCACCGCGCGGTAACTTCCTGGGCTACCAGGAACATCAACGACCTCTACTGTTGCCTCACGCAATGGATGGCTGGCTTTAATATGAGCACCAACATTATCGGAACCGACAACATATTGGTTAATCCATGTTTGCAGGAAATCCTGGCATTCGGATTTGGACATAAAGCTACCCACTTTATCGCGCACAATAGATTTCATATAATGTGCAAAACGCGATGTCGTCATAATATATTGCAGCTGACTTGAAAGTTTGGCATTGGCATTAGCCAATTCAGAATCATATTTACGGGGTTTATTGACTGATTGCACCGCAAAGAATGCGGCGTAATCGGTGCCCTTACAATGAACTAATGGAATAAAGCCAAGGTCGGCGAGTTCTTTCTCACGGCGATCGGAAATAGCCACTTCTGTTGGGCACTGCATCACTTTTTCACCGGTTTGTGAAACAAAGCTATGTGTTGCCAGGGATTTCACCAGCCCACCGCCTTCTACACCACGAATTGCTGCGCACCAGCCATGTTCTTCAAAGGCTTCCACCATACGACCGGCTAACTCATAAGCGGCATTGATCCACAAATAGCTGGAGCCATCATTATTTTCGATAACTTTTTCTTCGAAATTAAACATCTCTACTGGAACTGTTTTCGCCCCATAAGGCAAACGACCGATAACACGCGGAAGTGTCAATCCAACATAGCGGGAATCATCGCTCTGGCGGAAGGACTTCCAGCGAGCATAATCTGAGGTATCAAACAATTTGCCGAGATCGCGTGGACGAGGCATCTCGGAGAAACTGCCCATTGAGAACATTCCCGGGTTAGCGGCCGTCAGGAAAGGTGCATGTGCAGCGGCTGCGACATGAGAAATCTGCTCCAGTAACAGAATATCTTCTGGCATTGCCTCAAATTCAAAATCACCGACAAATGCAGAATACGGTTCACCACCGAAGGTGCCATATTCGCTTTCGTAGATACTTTTAAATAATGACGACTGATCAAAATCTGAAGCTGATTTGAAATCGCGTAACAGCTCTTTTTTAGTACAGTTGAAAACACGCACTTTGGTGTTTTCAGTCACGCTACTTTGTACCAGTTTGTGTAGACCACGCCAGGAAGACTCCATTTTCTGGAATTCTGGAGCCTGAATAATATTACTGACCTGCGCGGAAAGCAGTGCATCTATAGCGGCAATACGCATTTCAATGCTGCCGACTAAATCGCTGGAAATAACAACAGCACCAGAGGCAACTTCTGACAATAAGTTGTCCATCTGAACCTTAACTTTATTACGATCTGACTCACGGCGAATCGCCTGAGTATTATCAATAATTTGATCGAGGAAATCGCTTGTTTGTGCAACTTCTGCGGCATTGATGACTTGAATATCACTCATTCTGCCTCTCCTTCGTCAGAAGTTACTGCACCAGAAGCCGTATTTTGCTGCTGTATTAATTCAAGCAATTGCTCTTTCAGGCGATCATTACTGGCAGTACGGTTGCGCAAGTCACTCAATTGCTCACGCATTTCCAAAAGCTTACGTAACGGCTCTACCTGCATTGCGATATTTTCAGGAGAAAAATCATCAATAGAATTAAATTTAAGCGAAACCGCCAGTTGACCTTCTTTTTGAGGTAAAGCACTTTCAATTAACATGTCAACGGAGGGGTTCATCCCTTCCATAACATCATTAAAATTATCTTTATCGATATGAGTGAAGCGGCGTTCACGTAACGGTGCTTCGTCACTGGCAAAACTACCGACAACACCGATGACTAAAGGCAATTCTTTTTGGATTTGTGCACCACCTACTTCCACATCATAGGTTATTTGCACGCGTGGGGGGCGAGACTTACTTAATTTATGTTGAGTGTTACTCATGTGGTTAATTTACCGTTTGATATTAGTGCAGCAACTAGTAATCCACATACTAAGCGAGATAAACACAACACATCTACTTAATGAGTTATTAACTGTTTATAAAAATCACCTTCATTTCATACATCACCAAATGCCCCCTTACCATCAACACTCCTGCACTTATATTTACTAAGCAGGCAATCCTTGAACAGAAATTAAAAACAGCTTAACTATTTATTAAGCCAGCATTCATTCATGACAAATAATTAATGTCATTGATTAATATCTCCTGATTCAAGTTGTTGGTGCGCCTTAGTACTGGCGCACCAACAGAATACGGGTTTATAGATTTCTCAACATAGATGTGGGTATCGCTGACGCTAATCCACCCGACAACGGCTGATTATTTATCCTGACCAGTAACGACAAGCTTTATGACTGGCTCAAGCAGTTTAGCGACCGCCGCAAAAGCAGGCACCACCACCGAATTACCAAACTGCCGATAGGCCTGAGTATCAGATACTGGAATACGGAACTTACTCCCCTGCACTGCCTCAAAACCCATTAAGCGCGCGCATTCACGCGGTGTTAAACGGCGTGGGCGACATTGCTGATTTTCCGCATTATCAAAATCTGCCTCTCCCAGCGATTTATCCCAACCACGATCCACGAGGATTTCTGCCCCGTCTTTGTAATAACGCGCGGATAACGTACGTGCCACGCTCACTGGGTTATTAGGGTCAACCAGACCGTAGCCAAAACCATTACCCTTCGCCTGGTGTTTTTTCGCGTAATTATAGAGGTACTTCCAGAGTGTTGGCGTGAGAATATATTTCGCATCCACAGTGGGTTCCAACAATTCACCAAACGTCGGGCGGCGTTGCGGATAACATTCGCTGAGTTTGCGCAGTGTAAAATCTTTATGCACATTGAGATCACGACGGAAACCGACCAGCACAATACGTTCGCGATGTTGAGGAAGAAAGTTTTTACCATCGATAATTTTAGGGTCGCCCGCCCCCATGATTGCGGCATCAGAGACTTCATAACCCAGGCTATCCAGTGTTTCCATAATGACGCGGAAGGTGTTGCCTTTATCGTGGCTTTTTAGATTTTTCACGTTTTCCAGCACAAAGATAGCTGGGCGTTTCGCGTCAATAATGCGTGCGACATCGAAAAACAGTGTGCCCTGAGTTTCACAGGCAAAGCCATGAGCACGGCCTAAAGCATTTTTCTTCGACACGCCTGCCAGGGAAAAGGGCTGGCATGGAAAACCGGCCAACAGTACGTCGTGATCCGGCATGATAGCCTGAATATGTGCAGTGGCCTGTTCATCGCTGACGTCAACACGGTGGCTGAGAGTAACATCGCGGATATCCTGATTGAACTGATGATTTTCAGGGCAACAGTACCAATTGGCTTTATAAGTGCGCACCGCGTATTTATTCCACTCGCTGGTAAAAACGCATTGCCCGCCAATGGCTTCAAACCCGCTACGAATGCCGCCAATACCGGCAAATAAATCGACGAATTTAAAAGCGTATTTCCCGTGGTGTGCAGGTAACTGCGGCAACATATTTTGCAGCATGGCGCTTTCTGCTGGTGTCAGCGTGCGAGGCGAAGATTTACGGTTATACCAGCGGTTTAGCGATTCACGTGTCCAGTCGCCGCTGACCTGGCGCAAATGATGGGCCACTGTTTTCTGGTCATAGATTTCCAGAATTCGGCTCACTAGCGCAAAGTCTTCTTCTAGTTGCTGTTGTTGCAGGCGTTGGGATTGTTGTGAGAGTTGCTCGGCAATGGCGTCGAAGTCGTTCATCATGAACCAGTTTAGGGAAAATAGAGTGCAACTCTATCACTGATTTGACCCAGAGAAAAACAGAACAGCCCGCAACCAATGCGGGCATCATTTTAGTTTTAGAACGAAATTTATGAGGACTGTTTGGGGGAGGCGAATTGCTCGACAACACCACGATCGATACCGCAATAATCGCCCTTCAGTTCTGCACACAGCTTGGCCATGTAGTTAACCAAAAAATCAGCATTGAGCCAGGCCAGTTTACGCCCTGCCTCAGTTTGCATGGATTCAGGGAGCTTCAGCAGTTTTTTCTGGAAATGGTCAAGTGCATATGTGGAGTCATCCAACTCACGCCCACACGCTAACGGATCTTCGCTATCAAACAATGGTCGACCCAGCGAACCTGAAATATAAAACACTCTCGCCAGGCCAATTGCACCAAGTGATTCCAGGCGATCAGCATCCTGCACAATTTTCGCTTCAAGAGTTTGCGGCGCAATTTGAGCACTGAAACTGTGAGCACGCACCGCATGAGCAACCGCATCGTATAACGTACGAGGGAAATCGGGAAAATGAGCGTCAAGAATACGTAATGTTTCTTGTGCCGCCTGTGTAGAAGCGAGATGCCGTTCGGGATGGTTCTTTGGCAAATTGACGATGTCATGGAAATAACAGGCGGTGAGTACCACCAGCCAGTCGGCTTCGGTTGTTTCCATGATCTGTTGCGCGGTTTTCCATACGCGTCTGAAGTGGGCCACATCGTGGGCTTTATCGTCCTGCAACCAGTGATGGTGCAAGTACTCTTCGAAACGCTCTTGCCAGTGGGCTATTGGCATACGTGCTCCTTACTTCACAGCGGGATCCGGTACTTAATATGAGTACAAGATCACAAAATTAGCAAGTATCACCGTGACAACAACCCACTTTGGCACGATTTATTCACCTGGCCCGCGTGTACCAGGCGAGCCCACCTAATAATGCGGCTACCGCTCCCAGAACCAGCAACCCCATTAATGCCCCGAGCAGTTTTCCAGCCATCGAACCCATGTCCCCGCTGGTGACATTGCTCACCACCCAGAAGTAACGCAGAACTGCCCAAACCATGTACAGGCAAAATCCATAAAACAACCATAATGCCAATTTCCCACCTGGTGTGCGGGCGGGTTTCGCGTCCATAACGTCTGACATAACTCTCTCAACTGTTTAGTTTGTGTAATGCGATGGATACCCATCCGCTGCATGTGATTTTTATCACATTTATGCCGTTTTATGACAGCCTAAAACCTCTCTATTTAATCCGGAAGATTCTCAAATTGGCAATATATCAGGCCATCCTTCATAATTTTAACAATAAAATTACATTTGTGTATTTATCAACCATTCCCACGTTATTTATTTTATACACCCTTAATATAAAATTTAGCGATAATTAAATACAAAAATAAAAAGACTTATTTTCTAAATGCCAATTCTATCACTCACAAAGACTCATCGATAAAAATGCATTGTGTTTTGATATAAAAAATAGCAAACACATACTCACAATGCATTGGAAATATCCTAAAAATTTATAATTTACTTATTTTTCAATAATATAACCAAATAACGCACTGAAATATTTAGTCAGATTTCAACCAATACAGTTACATGTTTATTTATAAATAAACTGAACTAAGTGTAATAAGATTGCTGTGGATGTTGAGGACGAAATATAAGTAATCATTCATAATAATTATGACTTAAAGGAATATATAAATGAAAAGAACAGCATTGGCATTAGTGATCCCTGCTTTATTGGCAATGGGTTCTGCGCACGCTGCGGAAGTTTATAATAAAGACGGTAATAAACTGGACCTGTACGGCAAAGTTGATGCTCGTCATGTGTTCTCTGATGATTCAGGTCAGGATGGCGATGACACTTATATTCGCCTGGGCTTTAAAGGTGAAACTCAGATTACTTCCGAACTGACAGGTTATGGTCAGTGGGAATATAACATTCAGGCAGACAGCACTGAAGGCGATAGCGGTAACCAGTCATGGACTCGTTTAGGCTTCGCTGGCCTGAAATTTGGTGACTACGGTTCATTCGATTATGGCCGTAACTACGGCGTAGTTTACGACATTGAAGCATGGACCGACATGCTGCCAGTGTTCGGTGGCGACTCTTACACCTATAGCGATAACTTCATGACTGGCCGTGGCAATGGCATGGCGACTTACCGCAACACCGATTTCTTCGGTCAGGTTGAAGGCCTGAACTTTGCTCTGCAATATCAGGGCGCGAATGAAGGATCTAACGGAGCCTTTGATCAGGAAGGCACTAACAACGGTCACAATGACATCAATTCACAAAATGGTGATGGCTGGGGCTTGTCCACCACATATGATTTCGGCATGGGCTTCAGCGCAGGTGCAGCATACGCCTCATCTGACCGTACCAACGAACAGCAAACCGGCTCAACTGCTGGCGGTGAAGATGCAGACGTCTGGACTGTTGGCCTGAAATACGACGCCAACAATATCTATCTGGCCACCATGTATTCGGAAACCCGCAACATGACGCCGTTTGGTGATGTTGATGGGTTTATCGCCAACAAAACTCAAAACTTTGAAGTCACTGCACAATATCAGTTCGACTTCGGTCTGCGTCCAGAAATATCTTACCTGCAATCTAAAGGTAAAGACCTGGCACAAGACTACGCACCAAACAGCGACTGGAACGACAAAGACCTGGTTAAATACGTTTCTGTTGGCGCGAACTACTACTTCAACAAAAACTTCTCCACCTACGTTGATTACAAAATCAACCTGCTGGATGGCGATGACGATTTCTACGCTGCAACAGGCATCTCTACCGATGACGTTGTGGGTGTAGGCATGGTTTACCAGTTCTAATCTGATCTAACCCGTTATTGCTTTACCTCAAGGCTCGCGCAAGCGGGCCTTGCTCTTTTAATTCCCCCGCCTCGCACTCATTTCAATTAGCTACGCTTCTACTGAAATTATTGATATATGAAATAATTTCTACCTCACCGCACAAGCTGTGACACTCGTCGTTGAATGGTGAACGGGTAAATGTTTGAATAATGTCACAGAGAATACACATACTCGTCTTCTCGCCAGCGCTGTTCAGATCGCTGGTCTGGTATTACAGTCACGGTATAGTAGTTTTCCGTTCAAGAGATGACTTTGCGAGCGAGTAACATGATTAAGTGGCCCTGGAAAGCAAGTGATTCATCTGCTGTCGCAGCACTGCCGTGGGAGCAGGCTTTATCTATTCCTGTTCTGGCGACACTCACGCCAGCTGAGCAAGAAAAGTTGACCCGTCTTGCGGATCGTTTTTTACAGCAAAAACGCCTGGTACCTTTGCAAGGTTTTGAACTTGATGAGCTAAAAAGTGCGCGTATTGCATTACTGTTCTGTTTGCCCATTCTGGAGCTGGGCATTGAATGGCTTGATGGTTTTCATGAGGTGCTTATCTACCCTGCCCCGTTTGTTGTAGACGACGAGTGGCAAGATGATATTGGCCTTGTGCATCATCAGCGCGTCGTACAGTCCGGGCAAAGTTGGCAGCAAGGCCCTATTGTCCTTAACTGGCTCGATGTGCAGGACTCTTTTGATGCCTCTGGTTTTAATCTGGTGGTCCATGAAGTGGCCCATAAACTGGATATGCGCAACGGCGACCGTGCCAGTGGAATTCCACTGATTGCCCTGCGCGATGTCGCAGGCTGGGAACATGACCTCCATGCGGCAATGAGCAACATTCAGGATGAAATCGACATGGTCGGTGAAAACGCCGCCAGCATTGATGCCTATGCCGCTTCGGAACCGGCAGAATGTTTTGCGGTGCTTTCAGAGTATTTCTTCAGTGCACCCGAGCTTTTCGCTCCTCGTTTCCCCTCACTTTATCAACGGTTTTGCCAGTTTTATTGCCAAAATCCATTGTTACGCTTGCGTGAGAGTGAAAACAGCCCGACATCTCACGGAAACACGGTGCATTAATTCAACAAGTTGAGCTTAATTTAATCATCTGAATCAAGGTGTTATTTTTGTTATTGACTCTTTTTGAACGTGACGTTACTATTTGCCTCGTTCAAACGATTCCTCTGTAGTTCAGTCGGTAGAACGGCGGACTGTTAATCCGTATGTCACTGGTTCGAGTCCAGTCAGAGGAGCCAAATTTAAGAAGCCTGCTTAGGAAACTAAGCAGGCTTTTTGCTTTTGTGACTTATTACTTTGAGAATCGCCCCCCTCTCCTGTAAGCCCTGCCACATCTGCCTGTGTGACACATCTAACCCTTCCAGTTAAAGTTGTGTAAATGTCGATATTCCACCCTCGCTCGCGATTGCAAACAATAGTGATTATCATTTATCTTGCGCCAGCCCGCAGGGATGCCTCTGCGCACTGAACCCCATTAGTTCAAATCACTCAGGGATACACAACGATGAATGAGTTTGTTCTGCCTCGCACTGGACTGCGCCGTATCACGCTTGCATCCGCACTGGTTTTCTCCGTCAGCCTGCCGGTTTTTGCACAAGACTCACTGACTCTCTACACCACCCGCGAACCGGGTCTGATTCAGCCATTGCTGGATAGCTGGACACAATCCAGCGGCGTGAAAGTCAACACGGTGTATATCAAAGACGGCATGCTTGAGCGCGTCAAAGCGGAAGGTAAAAATTCACCTGCCGACCTGCTGATGACCGTCGATGCAGGTAATCTCATTGATTTAGTTGAAGCAGGTGTGACACAGCCTGTGGATTCTGCGATGCTCAAAACCGCGATCCCAGCCAACCTGCGTGGTGAAGATAACCAGTGGTTCGCGCTATCAATGCGCGCACGCGTACTCTATGCAGACAAATCCCTGCCGATTGATAACTGGCATTACGAACAACTTTCCAGCCCGGAATACAAAGGCAAAGTGTGTATTCGTTCCGGACAACATCCGTATAACACCGCGCTGATCGCGGCGATGATTGCTCACCACGGTGAAGCGAAAACCGAAGAATGGTTGCGTGGCGTGAAAGCGAACCTGGCACGTAAAGCCACCGGTGGCGACCGCGATGTTGCCCGTGACATCCTCGGCGGCATTTGCGATATCGGCCTGGCGAACTCCTACTACATTGGCCATATGAAAAACGCCAAAGAAGGCAGCGATGCGCGTAAATGGGGCGATGCGATTAAAGTCGTGAAACCAACCTTCGAACAAGGCGGCACCCACGTCAACATCAGCGGTGCTGCGGTTGCCCGCTTTGCACCGAACAAAGCTGAAGCCGTGAAATTGATGGAATACCTGGTCTCCGCACCCGCCCAGCAGCTTTACGCCCAAGCCAACTTTGAATATCCGGTACTGAAAGGCGTCCAGCTTGATCCGGTAATTAGTGCGACTATCGGTGAAATTGACGTCGATAAAGTCCCGTTAACTGAAATTGTTAAATACCGTAAACAAGCGAGCCTGTTGGTAGATAAAGTTGGATTCGATCAATAAATCACTTCGTCTTCCGACGTTGCGCGGCCTGGTTTCCGGGCCGCAGTCATTATTAACACCGCTCCATCTTGCTGCGTTGTGTGTCGCATTAGGCGTGCTAATGCCTGTCGTTGCGCTTATCTGGCAGGCGACGCAGGCTGATTTTTCGCACTGGGATAATCTGGTCACATTTGTCCTGCCTTCGGTGCTAAAAAATACCGTTTTGCTGCTGGCAGGCGTGGCCGTGATAGTCGGCGTGATTGGTGTTGGCAGCGCCTGGGCGGTGACCGCCTGGGATTTCCCCGGGCGTAAAATTCTCAGTTGGGCGCTGTTACTTCCGTTGGCTATGCCGACCTACATCGTGGCCTTCGCCTGGCTCGATCTGCTGCACCCTATCGGCCCGCTGCAAACCTTCATCCGATTTTTACTGGGCTTCGACAGCCCGCGCCAGTTCCGGCTTCCCGACTTACGCTCATTGCCTGGTGCGATTATTCTGCTGGGTCTGGTGCTCTATCCTTACGTTTACCTGACGACCCGCGCTATGTTTATCAGCCAGCCAGCACATTTGCTGGAAGCGGCACGTACACTGGGTTGCAGCGCTGCGGGGACCTTCTTTCGTGTCGCGTTGCCGATGGCTCGCCCGGCGCTGGCAGTGGGTATCAGCCTGGCGCTTCTGGAAACGCTCAATGATATTGGGGCGTCGGAATTTCTCGGCGTACAAACCTTAACCGTCACGGTTTACACCACCTGGATTTCACGGTCTGATTTGGCTGCCGCCGCGCAAATCGCCTGCATGATGTTGATGTTTATTTTCTGCATCCTGACGCTGGAATTTTATGGCCGTAAAAAGCAGGGATTCAGCAGCCGTAGCCTGCGTGAGATTCAACCAACAGCAATACGCGGCTGGCGTGGTTGGCTGCTTGCCAGCGTTATTGCTCTGCCGGTCATTCTGGGCTTTGTCGCGCCCGTGATATTTCTGGCCTGGGAGAGCATGAAACGTTTTGGCGAAGAAAACCCACTCTCACCGGCGTTGCTTTCGGCATTGCAAAATACCTTGTTACTGGCGGCGGGAACCACACTGGTGGTGGTTTGTGTCAGTTTGCTGGTGGCGTGGAGTGCACGCCACAGTGCCGCAGACAACGCGCTGCCAGGTTTTCGCCGTGGCGTGATGCGCCTTGCGTCATTAGGCTATGCGGTGCCGGGTACGATTCTGGCAATTGGTTTTCTCACACCCGCCATGGCCGTAGACCGCTGGCTGGCAGATTTGCTGGAGGTGCGTGGCTTGCCGCTGATGTCTGCCGGGGTCTTGCTGGTTATCTGCTGCGCCATGCGTTTTCAGGCCATTGCCATTGGTGCGCTGGATTCCGGCCTGAGCCGCATTCCGCCCTCACTGGAACAAGCCTCCCGTTTGCTTGGCGAAAATGGTGCAGGGACGTTTGCGCGGATTCATCTCCCGTTGCTGCGCCCGGCACTAGTCAGCAGTGCGTTACTGGTCTTCGCCGATGCCATGAAAGAGCTGCCGACGACCCTACTTTTGCGCCCGGTGAATTTCGAAACGCTGGCGACACTGCTTTACGCTGAAGCCGCGCGCGGAACCTATGAAGAAGGCGCCATCGCTGCGTTGATGATTGTTCTCGCAGGCACGCTACCGGTTATTTTGCTGGTTCGTCACCAGATGACTCGCACAGGTTAAAGGAAATATTTATGTCAGAAATTGCGTTACGCCTTCAGGATGTGCGTGTGGCTTACGGCAACAGTCAGCAGCCGGTGCTGAAAGGGTTTTCGATGTCAGTACGCAAAGGCGAGCTGGCATGTTTGTTGGGGGCATCTGGCTGCGGGAAAACGACGGTATTGCGCGCAGTGGCAGGTTTTGAACGGCTGCAAAGTGGTGAGATTTATGTATCGCAACAGCGTGTTGCCGCAGCGGGTGTTCATCTGCCACCTGAAAAACGCAAGGTCGGGATGGTGTTTCAGGAGTACGCGTTATTCCCGCATCTGACTGCCCAACAAAACGTGGCCTTTGGCCTGCGCCGCCTGCCGCGCGAGGAGCAACAAGTCCGCGTGACTCAACTGCTCAAAATGGTGGAACTGCATAGCCATGCCAGCCGTTATCCGCATGAACTCTCTGGCGGGCAACAACAGCGCATCGCTTTAGCGCGTGCGCTGGCGCCGAATCCTGAAATCCTGTTGCTGGATGAACCATTTTCTAGTCTGGATAAACAAACACGTGAACGGCTTGGGCGCGAGGTACGCGATATCTTACGCGAGGCCGGGCAAACAGCGTTGTTAGTGACGCACAGCGAGCACGAAGCGCAACTGATGGCTGACCATATCGGTTATGTGCAACAAGGTGAGTTTCGGGCGGGAGAAAAAACGGTGAGGGTCGAAAGCGTTTAACGCTAATCGCCCTCACGGGAGTTACGCTTCTACGGCATTCAAACGCACTAGCTGCAAAGGCTCAGCCAGCAACTCATCCATCTGCTGTACAAACGCCTGGAAATGCGGTAGCGCGATGTGTGCATCCAGCGCTTCCTGCCCTTTCCAGGATTCACGCATGTAAAACACATCTGGCGTGTCTTCAAGCTGGAACAAGGCGTAATCCAGGCAGCCTTCTTCCTTGCGAGTCGGTGAAATCAGCGCCTGCAACGCAGATTTTAATTGCTCGCGTTGCCCGGCTTTCGCTTTCAGCACCGCAATAATCGACAGCGTATTATCAGCCACGTTTAGCACTCCGTTAAAATTTCGCTGAATTCGAGACGCGATTTTGGCAATGCGGCGTTGAAGTCTTCCACGCTGCGATAACCAATCGGCACGATAACCAGGCTGGTGAAACCTTTTTCACGCAGGCCAAATTCTTCGTCCAGAATGCGCGCGTCAAAACCTTCGATTGGCACCGCGTCGATATTCAGCGTGGAAACACCCAGCAAGAAGTTACCGACGTTGAGATAAACCTGCTTTTCCATCCAGTGCTGCGCATCTTTATAATCAAAGCGATGCATATTCACAAAATAGGAACGCCCTTTGTGCTGCCCCTCCATCGCCTGCTGGCTGGCAAAACGGCCATCGGCATTTTCCTGGTCCAACAGTTTAGAAAGATGCGTTTCATCAATCGCCGTTTTCGCGCAGAACACCACCACATGTGAAGCATCAAGTACTTTGCGCTCGTTGAACACATAGAAACCAGACGTTGCTTTGGCAATACGCGCTTTGGCTTCAGGTGTGCTGGCCAGAATAAAATGCCACGGCTGCGAGTTGGTGCTGGACGGGCTGAGGCGCAGCAAATCCTTCACTTTTTCGATGTTTTCAGCGGTGATTTTTTTGCTCGGATCAAACGCTTTAGTTGAGTAACGTGAAGCTGCTGATTGAATGATATCCATGATGTTTTCTCTATGATTTTTATGTAATTAGAAGCCTTCAAGCACGATTTTACCGACCGCTCGATTGCTTTCAATCAATTCATGGGCACGACGTAAGTTTGCCGCGTTAATCGTTCCGAAATGTTCGCCCAGCGTGGTTTGCAGCACGCGCTGGTCAATTAAATCGGCCACACGAGTTAACAGGCGGTGTTGCTCAATCATGTCGCGGGTTTCAAACATCGAACGGGTGAACATAAATTCCCAGTGCAGAGAAATGCTTTTCACCTTCAACGGACGCGCATCCAGCGTTTCCGGGTCGTCAATCAACGCCAGTTTTCCTTGCGGTGCCAGCACTTCAATCAGTTGGCTGTAGTGTTGTTCGGTTTGGTTAAGGCTGGCAACGTGAGTCACCTGCTTCACGCCAATCCGCGTCAGCTCTTCCGCCAGCGGCTTGCTGTGGTCGATAACATGATGCGCCCCTAAATCTGTCACCCATTTTTGGCTTTGCGGGCGTGAGGCGGTGCCGATAACCGTAATGTTGGTCAGCTTGCGCGCTAACTGAGTGAGGATAGAACCCACGCCACCCGCCGCGCCGACAATCAGCAGCACATCGTTTTCATTGCCCTTTTCTTTCACACCCAGGCGGTCAAACAACAGTTCCCAGGCAGTGATCGCGGTTAAAGGCAATGCAGCAGCAGAGGCGTTATCAATCGTTTTGGGTTTCAGAGCCACGATGCGCTCATCCACCAACTGGAATTCGCTATTGCTGCCAGGGCGCGTCAACGAACCGGCGTACCACACTTCATCGCCAGGCTTAAACAAGCTAACCGCTTCGCCCGTTGCCACCACTACCCCGACGGCATCCCAACCCAATACCCGTGGCTGGTCGGCTTTAAAACCGGCGCGAACTTTGGTATCTACCGGGTTCACCGAAATCGCTTTCACCTCGACCAGCAAATCATGGCCTGACGCGACCGGCGTCGGTACAGTTATCTCGTTCAGAAAGTCCAGATTGCTGCCATCCTGTGCGGCTTGGGTTATCGCGATTGCTTTCATGGGTGCTCCAGAGATTAAAGGGTTCATCGTGTGAATGAACTCATGGTACAAGGTGTGCTGCTGGCGAAAAACAGCCGTTAGAAAACAACACTTATACTCGGAGAGTTAAAATGCTCAGGTTGGAAGACCTCACTTTGTTTGTCAGGGCCGCCGCCTTAAACAGTTTTAGCGACACCGCGCGTGAAGCCGGCTTGCAGCCAGCACAGGTTAGCACCGCGATTAAACGCCTTGAACAAACGCTGAATATCCGCCTGTTTGCCCGTTCTACTCGCAGCCTGCGGTTAACGCCCGAAGGCGAAACCTGGCTGCCGTATGCCATTACCGCGCTGCAAACCCTGGAAGCCGGATTTGAACAAATCCAGCCTGCGAGTGATGAAGTGCGCGGCGTGTTGCAAATTGCGGTGCCGTCCGATCTCGGGCGTAATATGCTGCTGGGCGTATTTCAGGCATTTCGCCGGGAGCATCCGGCACTGCATCTGAAAATTCTGTTTTCCGACCAACTGACCGACGTATTTAAAGATCCAGTGGATGTCGCGTTTCGTTACGGCAATAACGACGATGCCTCATATGTGGCGCTGCCACTGGCACCGGATAACCATCGCGTGGTGGTGGCATCTCCGTCGTATCTTGAACGTTGTGGCGAGCCGAAAACCATCAGCGAACTGGTGCAGCATGAAGCCCTGACCTATGCGATTCGCGGGCGGGTTTATGACAAATGGACATTAAACCTGGATGGCGATGCGCATCATGTGGCGGTGAAAAGCGCGATGATCAGCGATGACGCCGAAGTGATACGCCGTTTAGCGGTGGCGGGGGAAGGGATTGCTTATAAATCATGGCTGGATGTTAGCGAAGATGTCAACGCAGGCCGTTTGAAGATTATTCTGCCGCAGTATCAGGGTGATAGTGTGCCGCTGAATTTGATTTGCCCGCATCGTAAACAGCTTTCAACCACAGTGCGCTTGTTACATCAAGCGGTGAAACAGCGTTGCGACGAGTTACAGATTTCGTCGCGAAAAGTGTAACTCGAAGGGTGGATAAGCGCTGCGTCATCCACCCTTTACATTTAAACCGATTACGAAATCGGATACGTGTACGGCGCGTTAACGCCCAACGGCAAGCCAACTGCCCACCACACCAGCAGGAAGATGCTCCAGCAGATAAAGAAGATCACCGAGTACGGCACCATCATCGATACCAGCGTACCCACACCGGTGGATTTCACATAGCGTTGGCAATACACCACCACCAGTGGGAAGAACACCATCAGCGGCGTAATAATGTTGGTGGTTGAGTCACCGATACGGAACGCAGCCTGCGTCAGTTCCGGGGAGATCCCCACCGCCATCAGCATTGGCACCATAATTGGCGACAACAGCGCCCATTTTGCCGAAGCAGAACCAATCAGAATGTTCACAACCGCCGTCAGCAAAATCATACCAATAATGGTAGCTTCACCTGGCAACGCCATGGTTTTCAGCACATCGGCACCGGCCAGTGCAATCAAGGTACCAATATTGGAATCGCCAAACGCTTTGATAAACATGGCGCAGAAGAAGGCCATTACCATGTACGAACCCATTTTACTCATGGATTCATTCATCGCATTGATGACGTCTTTACCGCTGCTGAATGTCCCGGCGACAAAACCGTAAACAATACCAGGGATAATAAAGATCAAGAAAATCAGCGGCACGATAGATTTCATGATTGGCGCACCATAACTGGTCAGCGAGCCATCACTACCGCGCAGCAACGAAGTTTCAGGCCATGCCAGAGCGGCAAGCCCAGCCAGCCCCAGAACCATCACCAGGCCAGCCACTTTAAAACCACGGCTTTCCTGTATGCTGTAGTTGCTCATATCTTCGTTATGCTGATAATCACCGTCGATTTTCAGTTTTGACACGCGTGGCTCAACAATGCGTTCGGTTACCCACCAGCCAACCAGCGTAATCATCACCGTCGAACCGATGCCGAAGAACAGGTTACATAGCGTGTTAACGGTGTAAGTGTTGTCCAGCAACTGCGCCGCCGTTTGGGTGAAGCCTTGCAGTAACGCATCGTTACCGGTTGGCACCATGTTGGCCGCAAAGCCGCCCGATACCCCGGCAAATGCCGCTGCAATACCGGCTAACGGGTGGCGCCCGGCAGACATAAAGATAATTGCGCCCAATGGAATCACCAGCACGTAACCCGCATCAGCCGCCACGTGGCTGAACATGGCGACGAAAATAATCATCGGGGTTAACAGTTTCTTCGGCGTCACACGCAGCATTTTCTTCAGGCCGGTATTAATAAAGCCTGAGCTTTCTGCCACGCCGACACCGAGCATCGCCACCAGCACGATCCCCAACGGTGCAAAACTGGTAAATGTGGTGACCATCGAAGAAATGGTGACCGTTAAGGCCTCAGCTGAAAGCAGGTTATTAATCTTAACGGCTTCATTTGTAACAGGATTTATGACATCGAAATCAATGGTGGAAAGCACCGCCGACATTGCCATAACGACCAATAAAAAATAGAAAAAGATCAAAGCGGGTTCGGGTAATTTATTCCCTGCTTTCTCAACAGCGTTGAGAAATCCTGTCATTAGACGACCTTCCGTGTTCCTTGTCGTTGTACTCATTCCTACCTCTGCTCACTGTTTCATTCATAGAAGTTATTGTTTGGTGCAATTAATAACATTTTAGAATAATTAACAGCTACTAACTTTACGTTAATAGTCAAAACGAGACGTTAACAGGTGATAGATATCATGTTTTGGACGAATTACGAGATATTGAGCTGGTGGATAATTAATCATGCAGAATAAAAGTCGGATACCGCTACTGCGAATCCGACCAGGGAAGAACCGTCCAGATGAACGGTTTACGGGAGCGGTTCTTTTTTAGGACGAGGGTATTTTTTAAGCCAGCGACCGCTGACCATGCGCCAGTAGAACAATACGCCGCGCACTGTCCAGTCGAAGAACATCCCCATCCAGACACCGACCACGCCCATTCCCAGCACAATGCCTAATGTGTAGCCCGCCACCACGCGACAGCCCCACATACTTGCCATGGAAACCCACATGGCGAAACGCGCATCACGCGCCCCTTTCAAACCAGCAGGTAGAACCCACGAAGCCGCCCAAATCGGCATAAATGCGGCGTTCAACCAAATCAGGATTTTAACCACTTCTTTGACGTCATCTTCACTGGTGTAAAACGACGCCATCAAGCCGGCAAACGGCGCGGTTCCCCAGGCAATAATCGTCAGGCCAAGCGTAGACAGCCAGAATACGTGGCGCAGTTGCCGTTCCGCCTGGCCAATTTGCCCTTTCCCAAGACGCTTGCCGACAATAATGGTGGATGCCGAACCCAGCGCGTTCCCCGGTAAGTTAATCAACGCCGCAATGGAAAAGGCGATGAAGTTACCAGCAATCACGTTGGTGCCCATTCCGGCAACAAACATTTGCGTCAGCAATTTACCGGCGTTAAACAACACCGATTCGATACTGGCGGGAATACCAATCCCCAGCACTTCCCACAAAATGCCGACTTTCAGCGGGCGGAAATAGCTTTTCAGCGAGATACGCAACGAAGGGGCAAAACCCACCACCAGAACATAAATAAAGCCCAGCGCACCGATATAGCGTGAAATAGTCAGCCCAAGTCCGGCGCCAAAAAAGCCCAGCCCGTTCCAGCCCAACGCGCCATAAATCAGGATGCTACTGATGATAATGTTGAGAATGTTCATCCCGCCATTAATCAGCAGCGGGATTTTGGTGTTCCCTGCCCCACGCAATGCGCCGCTACTGATAAGCGCAATCGCCGCCGCCGGGTAACTCCAGACTGTCGTTTGTAGATAAGACAACGCCAGCGCTTTCACTTCAGGCGTTGCCGCGCCAGCAATAATATTCACCACATATTCACCCGCAAGGTGAATACCGGCGGCCAGCCCGATGGCAATAATCGTCATCAGGATCAGCGACTGCCGTGCTGCATCACGCGCCCGTTTCGGGTCACGTTTACCGAGGCTGAACGCCACCACCACCGTAGTACCGAGATCCACCGCGGCAAAGAACGCAATAATCACCATATTGAAGCTGTCGGCCAGACCGACGCCTGCCATCGCCTCTTTCCCCAGCCAGCTCACCAGGAAGGTACTCAACACGCCCATCAATAAAACGCAGGTGTTTTCCAGGAAGATAGGCACTGCAAGGGGAGTTATTTCGCGCCAGAACAGGACACGATAACTTTTTCGTTTGGCATACCAGCGTGTTTTAGCCACACGCTGGTGAAGTGCTGCTTGTAAGTTCAAGATTGACCTTGGGGGGAAGTGAAACCACATTTCAAATAATGATTTACAAATCGTTATCCTGCAAAGAGTTTTTTGTATAAAACAGGTTCATCATCCTATCCCCTAAATAATTGGAGTTGCATCAAGACGGCAAACTCAGGAATCCCCAGGAGCTTACATGAGTAAGTGACTGGGGTGAGTGAGTGCAGCCAACGCCGAGGCAGCTTCAAGTATGACGGGGATAATCGCCGCCCAAATACGCCTTCCGCACTTCCTCGTTCCCCAACAACTCCTCGCCGCTGCCGCTCAACCTGATCTGCCCGTTGGCCATCACATAACCGCGGTCAGAAAGTTTCAGCGCGTGGTGGGCGTTCTGCTCCACCAGAAAAATCGTCATGCCGTTGCGCGCCAGTTCACGCAGCGTGTGGAAGATTTGCTTCACCACAATCGGTGCCAGACCCAGGCTTGGTTCATCCAGCAGTAACAATTTCGGGCGGCTCATCAGCGCGCGGGCAATCGCCAGCATTTGCTGCTCGCCACCTGACATGGTCATCGCTCGCTGTTTGCGGCGCTCTTTTAAACGCGGGAACAGATCAAACATGGTCTGCAAATCCTGCGTGGCATACTGATTACCGATGGGTATGGTGCCCATCAGCAGGTTTTCTTCGACCGTCATATCCGGGAAAATCCGCCGCCCTTCCGGCGCTTGGGCAATGCCGCCAGACGCCACAAAGTGCGTCGATTTATGGCTGATGTCGTCGCCACGAAACAGAATTTGCCCGGCGCGAATACGGGGCTGGCCGAAAATCGACATCAACAACGTCGATTTCCCGGCCCCGTTCGCGCCAATCAACGCCACGGTTTCCCCTTCGTTGACCTGCAAAGAAACCTGTTTTAGCGCCTGAATCGCGCCGTAAAAAACGTCCACATTGCGAAATTCCAGCATCGCCTCACTCATACACTGACCTCGTCTTCGTCGGTGCCCAGATAGGCGGCAATCACTTTGTCATCGTGTTGGATTTGTTCAGGTTTACCCTGCGCAATCACGTCCCCGTGGTCGAGTACAATGATGTGGTCGGAAATCTCCATCACCATGCCCATATCATGTTCAATTAGCAGCACGGTGATGCTGTGGTGGTCGCGCAGGAAGCGGATTATCTTACTCAGCGTGCGGGTTTCAACCGGGTTCAAACCCGCAGCCGGTTCATCGAGGCAGATCATTTCCGGCGCGGTACACATCGCACGGGCAATCTCGAGCCGCCGCTGTTGCCCGTAAGACATCTCACCCGCCAGGCGGTTGGCGCAATCCACCAGTTCTACCACTTCCAGCCAGTAAAACGCGCGGTCTAAAGCACGGCTTTCGGCGCGTCGATACGCAGGCGTATTCAGCACACCGGCCAGCAAATTACGGTTCACCTGCATGTGCTGCGCCACCAGCAGGTTTTCCACCACCGACATTTCCCGGAACAAGCGAATATTTTGAAAGGTTCGCGCAAGCCCGGCGCGGTTTACCAGGTGTGTACCGCCGAACATTTTGTAGAACAGACGCGAACCCAGTTGCGCCGGATTAACCCAGTCGCCAGGCTGGAATTTCTGCCCGAGGATTTGAATCACGTTGGTGGTTTTATCACGCGTGTTAAACAGGATATTGCCGCCGGAGGCTTTATAAAAACCGGTCAGGCAGTTAAATACCGTGGTTTTCCCCGCGCCATTGGGGCCAATCAGTGCGGTAATCGACCCACGGCGCACCTCAAGATTCACGTCGTTAAGCGCTTTAATACCGCCGAAGTGCATCATCAAATGTTCGACGCTAAGAATCATTTCACTCATGGCGCCACTCCTTTGCGCACCACAAAGCCGCTACGGTTGATGCGAATCAGGCCACGTGGCCGCCAAATCATCATCACCACCATTAACATGCCAAACAGCAGCACGCGAAATTCAGCAAAACTACGCAGTAGTTCGGGTGTCACGGTCAGCACAAACGCTGCCAGCACCACGCCAATCGTCGACCCCATGCCACCCAAAACCACAATGGCGAGAATTAACGCCGACTCAAAGAAGGTGAACGATGTCGGGTTAACAAAGCCCTGATAAGTGGCGAAGAAGACCCCGGCAATACCCGCGGTGGAAGCACCCAGCGTAAAAGCAGATAGCTTAACCAGCACATGATTCAGCCCCATCGATCGGCAGGCAATTTCATCTTCACGCAACGCTTCCCAGGCGCGGCCAATTGGCATGCGTGTCAGGCGGTGTTTGATGTACAGCACCAGCAAAACCACCAGCACCAGGATGGTGTAGATAAAAATAAACTTCAGGTTGGGGTTATAGGTAAGATGGAAAAACTCATGGAACGGCACTCCGCCTTCTTCTTTGGCGCGCCGTCCAAACTCAAGGCCAAACAGCGTCGGCGGCGGTGCGGAGATCCCGTTCGGGCCGCCGGTAAACGTCAGCCAGTTGTTGAGCACCAGACGGATAATTTCCCCGAATCCCAGCGTCACAATTGCCAGGTAATCACCGTGCATACGCAATACAGGGAAACCAAGTAGCGCGCCTGCCGCCGCCGCCATCAGCGCCGAAAGCGGTAACATCGACCAAAAACCCAGCCCGAGGTATTGATACCCCAGCGCCAGGCCATACGCGCCAATGGCGTAAAAGGCGACGTAACCCAGGTCCAACAACCCCGCGAGGCCCACCACAATATTCAGCCCAAGGCCAAGCAGCACGTAAATCAGCCCGAGGATCGCTACTGTCAGTACATATTTGGTCGCCACAAACGGGAAACAAACTGCCAGTGCAATCACCAGCGGAATAATCCAGCGCAGGCGGCTTTTGTATTCCGGTGGGCGCACATACACACCCGAGTTATCCGTTTCAAAGCGGCTCAAAAAACGTATCCCGGCGTGTGTGGTCAAAAAAGCGCTCAATAAAAAACGCCCGACCATTACCACAGCAATAATGACCACCAGCCGCTGCCCTTCGAAATTAAAGCTGTAGCCATCCAGCACCACACCGACTATCGGGCCAAAAACAATCAATGCGACAAGACCGGCGAAAATCGCGTCCAGCACGCAGCGTTTGAGGGAAAAACCTTCATGCATAACCGTTTCTGTTGTCATTTTTTCTCTCTCACACTTTGGCAACGAAAGGTCGGCCAAGCAGCCCCTGAGGACGGAAAATGAGGATCACCACCAGCAATCCAAACGAGAACACATCTTTGTAATCGGAATTCACCATGCCCGAGAACTGCGCCTCGGCAATACCAAGAATTAAGCCGCCAAGCATCGCGCCAGGCAACGAGCCAATCCCGCCCAGCACTGCCGCCGTGAACGCTTTGATGCCAATAATAAAACCGGCGTAGAAATCAAAAGTACCGTAGTTCATGGTGATCAACACACCCGCCAGCCCCGCCATCGCCGCACCAATCACAAACACCAGCGAGATAATGCGGTCGGTATTAATCCCCAGAATCGAAGCCATTTTGCGGTCTTGCTGAACCGCACGGCACATGCGTCCCAGCCTGGTATTACCAATTATCCAGGTAAGCAGCAACATGCCAGCAAACGAAGCAATCAGGATGAACACTTTGGTATAAGTGATTTGCACAAAACCATCGCCAATATGTAAACGGAGCACGCCATCAAGCATGGTGGGAATGCCCTGCTGGCGCGGCCCCTGGCTGATTTGTGCATAGTTTTGCAGAATCAACGACATGCCAATGGCGGAGATCAGCGGCGCTAAACGCGTCGAGTTGCGCAGCGGTTTATAGGCGATGCGCTCAATGGTCCAGCCATACACACCCGTCACCACAATGGTAAACACCAGCGTGCCGAGGATCAGTAACGGGAATGATTGCAGGCCGAAGAACGACAGTAGCGCCAGGCCGATGGCGCACAGATAAGCGGAGATCATATACACTTCGCCGTGCGCGAAGTTAATCATGCCGATAATGCCGTAAACCATGGTGTAGCCAATGGCTATCAACCCGTAGACGGAACCTAGCGTTAAGCCATTAATCAACTGTTGCAGGAAGAATGCGTCCATAGATAGGCAATCTCTTTTAGGGCGGCGGACAAACTTCTTTTGTAGGTCGGGTAAGCGGAGCGTCACCCGACACTTTCACCTGCAATCACAGGCGTAAATGGTGGATGACGCTACCGCTTATCCCCCCTACAAACCCCAATAGCGTATTGTTGTCCAGCGAACCTTATTGGACTTCTTTGTATTTGCCTTTGTCGTCCCATTCATAAACGACATAGTCCGACACCTTCAGGTCGCCTTTGCTATCCCAGGCTTTTTTGCCCATCACAGTATCCACCGGATTAGCTTTCAGCCAGGCGCTGGCTTTAGCCGAATCGGTGCCACCAGTGGCTTTAAATGCCGCAGCGATAGCCTGCACAGAGGCGTAGGAATAGAGGGTGTAGCCTTCTGGCTCAAATTTGTTCGCGCGGAATTTATCGATAACCGCTTTACCGTCAGCAATTAAACGCGGATCTTTGCCGAAGGTCATATAGATGCCGTTGGTGTATTGCGGTCCGCCTGCCGCGGTAACCATCTCTTCGTTGACGATACAGTCGCCGGAGAAGAATTTGGCCTGCACGCCCTGCTCACGCATCTGGCGTACCAGTGGACCCGCTTCCGGATGGCAACCGCCGAAGAACACCACGTCAGGTTTTTGTGCACTGATTTTGGTCACCAGCGCATTAAAGTCTTTTTCGCCGCGCGACAACCCTTCGTACATCACATCGTTGACGCCGCGTTTCGCCAGCGCTGCTTTGGTGGCATCCGCCAGCCCCTGCCCGTAGGTATCTTTGTCATGAATGATCACCACACGCTTGGCTTTAAGCTTGTCGATAATAAAATCGCTGGCGACCTGCCCTTGCTGGTCATCACGCCCACACATGCGGAACAGATCATTCATGTTTCGTTCAGTGATAATTGGGTTAGTCGACCCAGGGGTGATAGTCAGAATACCGGCGTCGTTATACACCTCTGAGGCCGGTACGGTAGATGAAGAACAAAAATGCCCGACCACAGCATTCACTTTATCCTGATCCACCAGACGGTTAGCAACTGACACTGCCTGTTTTGGTTCACAAGCATCATCACCCTGCACCAGCTTGATTTTTTCGCCGTTGATGCCACCGGCGGCGTTAATATCTTCCGCGGCTTGCGTCGCGCCATGCCAGTACTGATCACCATAAGTCGCGTTCGGCCCGGTAAATGGCCCAGCAACACCAATCACAATATCGGCGTGGGCGGAAAACGCCGTCACCAGACAACCAGCCAACACAAGAGAAAGAGGACTTCTGATAAATTTCAGCGACATTTGTATGTTCCTTAGCAAATCAGCAAAGAGGTTTATGCAAAACGGTGTAAGAGCCATTTTCAAAAGCAAAAACGCGAACAAAATACAAACTGCTTTTCCCTGTGATTAATCACGGCCTTGAACATTAAGCAAAATGGTTGCCAGAATTGTTAACCAAATGTCAATGTTTCGACATATGTCAGTATAGAGTGCGCTGGTAAGGCGCTCGGCACAACGCGATGAAATTACAGCGGGGATCACATCTGCTTAACAATAAAGCAAATAAGTGATGAACGAAGCGGCTTTGCACCAATAAAGAACTTACATAATGAAGGGATGCTGTTAGTTCAACCCAGACCAGGACAATTCGTGTTAAAACTCAACAAGTTGACTATAAAAAGAGCAAACAAAAAAGTTTTGCGCGAACCCTTTGACATGCCACGAGCTAATCGTTAATATGCGCCCCGTTAACCGATTCCTCTGTAGTTCAGTCGGTAGAACGGCGGACTGTTAATCCGTATGTCACTGGTTCGAGTCCAGTCAGAGGAGCCAAATTCGAAAGCCCGCTTAAGGAAACTTAAGCGGGCTTTTATGTTTTTACTTTTCGCGTCTCGAATTCCCGCGCCTGCCCTTATCCCAGTATTTAAAACTACCCGGTTTTTCCGGATACCATGCTAATCGGCACCGGCATCCCGGAACGGCGGGTTAACGCGGCACTGACTGTGGCGGCATCCACGTCGTAACCTTCGGTCATATTGCGCAGTGCCGGGGTGATAGGCAGTGGGACTTTATTGTCAGATTCAAACTCCGCACGGTTGCGGGACAACGGCTCATGCACTTCCAGCCAACGCCGCCCGTCTGGCTCGACGGTTGCTTTCACCGGCTGGTCAATAAACTGCACGCGCGTCCCCACCGGCACGTTATCGAACAAATATTTTATGTCGTCTTTACGCAGACGGATGCACCCCTGGCTGACGCGCAGGCCAATACCAAAGTTGGCGTTAGTGCCGTGGATAGCGTACAGCTTGCCGATGTAAATCGCGTAAAGCCCCATCGGGTTTTCCTCACCTGGTGGCACGTAGGCTGGCAAGGTTTTACCCTCTTTCGCGTACTCGCGCCGGGTATTCGCCGTTGGTGTCCAGCCCGGAGCTTCTTGCTTACGCTCCACCCTCGTCACCCAGTTACGCGGTGTTTCGCGCCCAGCCTGGCCAATACCAATAGGTAGGATTTCTACCGTGTTGCTCTCCGGTGGGTAGTAGTAAAGCCGCATTTCGGCGACGTTAATCACAATGCCCTGGCGTACGGTGTCCGGCAAAATCACCTGCTGTGGAATGATCAACTGGATACCCGCTTTTGGCAGGAACGGATCGACACCTGGGTTGGCTTCCAGCATATTGCTGAAACCTTGCCCGTACTGCGCGGCATAATACTCCAGCGGCTGGGTATTCCCTTGCGGAACGCTAATGGTTAACGGCGCACCGACCAGGCGGCTACCCTCGGGTGGTAGCGGATAGCTGACTGCCAGAGCGCTACTGCTAACGGAGGCAAGCACCAGAGCCAGCCAGGATAATCGAATCATCATTTCCCTGTTCTCAAACATGATATAGATAAGCTAAATATAACCCTCCGTTGAGTTTTTTGTGAGGAAAGTCTTACAAAATGATAAGCGGGAGTCAGTCGGAAAATTTGGGCAGTGAGATGGTAAAACGAGTTGAAACCGCATCTGAAGCCACGCTAATTTTACCCTGGTGGACGGTAATAATAGATTTTACAATGGCCAGGCCAATCCCACTGCCCTCACTTTTTCTTTGCCTTGACGGGTCAACGCGATAAAAGCGATCAAACAATCGGTTGAGATGCTCTTCAGGTATAGGTGTTCCTGGGTTTTCAATAATCAGGTCAACCCATCTTTCGCGTTCATTAATATGCGCGGTGACGGTCATGTTGCCGGGAGTATAGCGAATCGCATTGGAGACAAGATTATTAATCACCCGGCGCAGCATCAGTGGGTCACCTTTGACTCTGGAAGCATCGCCGTTAATGGCAAGGCGGACGCCGCGCTCCTCAGCCCAGGCATCAAAAAACTCGAAGACTTTGCTGGTTTCATCCCTGAGGTCGAGCGTCACTTGTTCAGGAATGAGTTGGTTATTATCCGCCTGAGCCAGGAATAGCATGTCGCTGGTCATCTTCGCCATGCGATTATATTCTTCGAGGTTAGAGTAAAGAACCTCTTTCAACTCGTCATTACTTCTTGATTGGCTTAATAAAATTTCCGTCTGCGTCACCAGATTGGTAATCGGCGTGCGTATTTCATGGGCGATGTCCGCAGAAAAATTAGCCTGGCGGATAAACACATCTTCTATCCGTTCAAGCATATGATTAAAAGAAATAACCAGTTGTTCAAGCTCAATCGGCACCCGGTCTGGCTCCAGTCTGACATCTAAGTTCTCAGAAGAAATGTCTTTTATTTTCATGCTGACATTTCTTAATGGCTGGTGCCCTTTATAAACTGCAAATAAAACAATGAGAACAATCAAAACACTGATTGCCAGGGCAATATAAATAAGGTCCACCTTTAGCGTATCAATGTAATGCTGGTGGTAGTCAAAGGACATTGCCGTCAATAAAATATAAGGCGCCTCATGGGTATTTTCAGATGTTTTAATGGGTGTTTCTATAATTCGGTAAATGGTGTTTTTATTCGCCATAGTAGAGTGTTTTTCATTTTCACTCATTTTCCCGGACCACAATAGTACCTTTCCTGCCCCCGGATATTGAGAAGGAAGAATAGCACTCAGGTCGGCACCTTTAGACGAATGATAAAGAATATTATTATTCCCGTCACGAAGCAAAGCCGTAATATTCTGGTAACTGGTCAGGATGTCACTGAGCTTTTCTATTTTCTGCGCTTCACTTTTTTTCGGTTCTTTGATGATATTTTCCAGCACTGAACTGATTTGTTTCAGATCATAAACATCCCGCTCAGAAAAATGTTGTTCTACTGAATTTATCATCACCCAGGTAAAGATCAGAAAAGCGAGAATAGTCGAAAGACTAATAAATAAGGTCAACCTGACTGCCAGAGATAAAGGTCGACGTTTCGCGCTAATCTTCATCAGGCACCTCAAGGACATACCCGACACCGCGAACGGTCTGGATTAATTTGGGTTCAAAATCGTTATCAATTTTGGCGCGTAACCGCTTCACCGCAACATCAATTGCATTGGTATCACTGTCAAAATTCATGTCCCAAACCTGGGAGGCGATAAGAGAGCGCGGCAGGACTTCGCCCTGGTGGCGCAGAAAGAACTCCAGTAGTGTGAATTCTTTGCTGGTCAGCGTGATACGGCTTGCGCCACGGGTCACTTTCCTGGAAACCAAAAAAAGTGTCAGGTCGGCCACCTGAAACTGGCTTTCGGCGATTACTGTCGAGCCACGGCGTAACAGCGTCCTGACGCGAGCCAACAGCTCTGCAAAAGCAAAAGGTTTTACCAGGTAGTCATCCGCGCCCAGCTCAAGGCCTTTCACACGATGCTCAATGGTGCCTAAGGCGCTAAGCAGCAGGACCGGCATCCCTTTCTTCGCGGCCCGCAGCATGCGGACGATTTCCCAGCCATTCACGTCAGGAAGCATGATATCCAGCACCACCAGGTCGTAATCACCGGTCATCGCCAGATGGTAACCCGTCAAACCATTGTCTGCGAGATCAACGACGAAACCGGCCTCTTTCAAACCTTTGCACAGATATTCACCGGTTTTGGCCTCATCTTCGACGACTAATATTTTCACAACCTCTCCTCCCTTTCAGTGTGGTGGTGCCATTCTAGTGGGCAACAGGGCGAGATCAATGAGATAAGCGCAAAATGACAGCTTTGTCATTATCCTGTCACTCACCCAACAGAGTCGCTCCCGTAAAGTGTCTGCAGAATTTATCAGCCTGATGTAACCGGCTTGCAGGGACGAGAAGTGACATGTTCAAACTTAAGCTTTTAACACTGAGTACGTTATTCATTCTGACAGGGTGTATTTCGCTGGCACCCGATTATCAGCGCCCTGAAACGCCGGTGCCACAGCGTTTCTCACTCTCGAAAAATGCACTGGTTCCGGCAACGGCCGGTTATCAGGACACCGGCTGGCGTAACTTCTTTGCCGATCCGCAGGCCATCAGGCTTATCGATACCGCACTGCAAAACAACCGAGATCTGCGGATGGCGGCGTTAAAAGTTCAGGAAGCGCGTGCGCAATACAATGTCACGGACGCTGACAGATACCCGCAGCTCAACGCCTCGGCAGAAACTACCTACAGTGGCGGGTTAAAAAGTGACAGTTCCACTGACCAAAAATATGAAGCAGGTATGGCCCTTAGCTTTGAACTGGATTTCTTCGGCAAACTGAAAAACATGAGTGATGCCGACCGGCAAAAATTCTTTGCCAGTGAGGAAGCACAGCGAGCAGTGCATATTCTGCTGATTTCTAATGTTTCGCAGAGCTATTTCAACCAGCGACTGGCGGCTGAGCAATTGAATATTGCCCGAGAAACGCTCCAGAATTATCAGCAATCTTATGCCTTTGTGGAAAAACAGCTGATCACCGGCAGTACTAACTTACTGGCGTTAGAACAATCCCGTGGCCTGATTGAAAGCACGCGAGCAGAAATCGCCAAAAGAGAAGGTGAACTGGCACAAGCGAACAATGCGCTGCAACTGGTACTGGGGATTTATACCGTTCAACCTGATGACAAAATCCACAGCGACAAAGATATTAACCCGGTGAAACTTCCGCCGAATTTATCTTCTGAGATCTTGCTGCAAAGGCCCGATATTCTGGAAGCCGAACATCTGTTAAAAGCCTCCGATGCCGATATTGGTGCCGCCAGGGCCGCATTCTTCCCTTCTATTTCATTGACGGGTGGGGTTTCAGGCAGCAGTACCGAGCTTTCAAGCCTGTTTAATCCTGCCAGTGGGATGTGGAATTTCGTCCCGAAAATTGAAATTCCTATTTTCAATGCCGGGCGTAATAGTGCCAACCTTGAACTGGCAAAAATTCGCCAGCAGCAGTCTGTTGTCAATTACGAGCAAAAAATTCAGACCGCTTTTAAAGAAGTTGCTGATGCTCTTGCGCTGCGTGAAACCATCAGCCAACAAATTACGGCACAGCAACGTTATCTTGCCTCACTGCAAATCACGCTACAACGTGCCAAAGGGTTATATTCCAGCGGTGCCGTGAGTTATATCGAGGTACTCGATGCAGAGCGTTCACTATTTTCAACACAGCAATCATTACTCGACCTGAGATATTCTCAACAAGTTAATAAAATCACCTTGTTTACGGCTCTGGGTGGCGGCTGGACTCAATAATTATTTTCGTTTTGATATCAGAGGAATCATTAATATGCGTTCAATTAAAATTGCTTTATTTGGCATTTTCTCAGTTGCTATGGTTGCCGGAGTTCAGGCAGCAGAATCGCCCCAAAGCGATGCGGTTGCCACCCTTACCGCCGCACAACAGCAAGTGATTACGGCCAAGGGTGTCATCAAAGATATTGATACTAAAAACAAGAAAATTACGATTGCACATGAGGCTATTCCGGCAGTCAGTTGGCCAGCAATGACCATGCGATTTACCTTCAGCGAATTAGACGCCAATATTAAATCACTGAAAGCTGGGAATAATGTAAATTTTAGTTTTATTCAGCAAGGTAATACTTCTCTGCTTCAGGAAATTAAGGCTAATTAGTGAGGTTCACTTCAAAATGGTGGATGACGCTATCGCTTATCCACCCTACAAATCCCGCTTGCCATTTTATTTATCAGGAAGAAATATGGCTTCTTTAAAAATAAAAAATACTGCGCTTATTATCAGCAGTCTGATCGTCGGAGGGATAATATCCGTTGCTGCTTACCGCTATTTTGCTTCTGTCCCTAAAATGGCCACGCAATCGACCGAGCGTAAGGTGCTTTTTTGGTATGACCCAATGAAACCCGATACCAGGTTTGATAAGCCCGGGAAGTCGCCCTTTATGGATATGGATCTGGTGCCGAAATATGCCGATGAAGGTAGCAGCGAAAATAATCAGGGCATTCGTATCGATCCGGCACAAGTGCAAAATCTGGGGCTGAAAACTGAAAAAGTCCAAATGGGGCGCTTGACCTATTCCCAGACGATTCCCGCCAATGTCAGTTTTAACGAATACCAGTTTGTTATTGTACAAGCGCGTTCAGAGGGGTTTATTGAAAAAGTTTATCCGCTGACGATTGGCGATAAAGTAAAAAAAGGCACCCCGCTGGTGGATATTACGATCCCTGAATGGGTCGAGGCGCAGAGCGAATATCTATTACTGTCTGAAACCGGTGGCTCCGCGACACAACTCAAAGGTGTGCTCGAACGTCTTCGTCTGGCGGGGATGTCTGAAGAAGATATTCAGCGCTTACGCAGCACGCGTTCTATTCAGACCCGCTTCACGATTAAAGCGCCGATTGATGGCGTGATCACCGCGTTTGATCTGAGAACCGGGATGAACATTTCAAAAGATAAAGTGGTTGCCCAGATTCAGGGCATGGACCCGGTGTGGATTAGCGCCGCCGTCCCCGAATCTATCGTGTATCTGCTCAAAGAGTCCTCCCAGTTTGAGATTTCTGTCCCGGCTTACCCTGGCAAAACTTTCACCATCGAAAAATGGTTAATCCTGCCGAGCCTCGACCCGGCTACGCGAACCCTACAAGTGCGCCTGCAAGTCGATAATAAAGATGAGCAACTGAAACCCGGTATGAACGCCTACCTGAAGCTCAATACCCAAAGCCCGGAAATGTTGCTGATCCCTTCGCAGGCGGTTATCGACAATGGCCGTGAACAACGGGTGATTACCGTTGATCATGCAGGCCAGTTTGTGCCGAAGCAAATCAAAGTACTGCATGAATCCCAAAACCAGACGGGGATTGAATCGGGCCTGAGTGAAGGTGAATCCGTTGTTGTCGGTGGTCTGTTCCTGATTGACTCGGAAGCCAATATTAGCGGCGCGCTGGATCGTATGCTTCAGAGCAATGCTTCCGCCAACGCGCATCCAGAAAAGTAAGGAGACGAAGATGATTGAATGGATTATCAGGCGCTCTGTGGCTAACCGCTTTCTGATAATGATGGCGGCCTTGTTCCTGAGCATTTGGGGAACCTGGACCATTATCAACACGCCGGTAGACGCCTTACCTGACCTCTCGGATGTTCAGGTGATTATTAAGACCAGCTACCCAGGCCAGGCGCCTGAGATTGTTGAAAACCAGGTGACTTACCCGCTGACGACCACCATGCTTTCAGTGCCTGGCGCCAAAACGGTGCGCGGTTTCTCGCAGTTTGGTGACTCATACGTCTACGTGATTTTCGAAGATGGCACCGATCTGTACTGGGCGCGTTCGCGGGTCATGGAGTACCTCAACCAGGTGCAGGCTAAGTTGCCTGCGGGCGTTAACACCGAGATTGGCCCTGATGCGACCGGCGTGGGCTGGGTGTTTGAGTACGCGCTGGTCGACCGCAGCGGTAAACATGATCTCGCCGAATTACGTTCACTTCAGGACTGGTTCCTGAAATATGAGTTAAAAACCATTCCTAATGTCGCGGAAGTGGCCTCGGTGGGTGGCGTGGTTAAGCAGTACCAAATCCAGATCAACCCGATGAAGCTGGCGCAATATGGCGTGACGCTGGGCGAGGTGAAAAATGCGCTTGGCTCTTCTAATCAGGAAGCCGGCGGTTCGTCCGTTGAGATGTCCGAAGCGGAGTACATGGTTCGTGCCAGTGGTTATCTGCAAAATATTGATGACTTCAATAACATCGTGCTGAAAACCGCCGAAAACGGTGTGTCGGTTTATTTAAGGGATGTGGCGCGCGTGCAGATTGGGCCAGAAATGCGCCGTGGCATTGCCGAGCTTAATGGTCAGGGAGAAGTTGCCGGAGGCGTGGTGCTGTTGCGCTCCGGCAAGAATGCGCGCGATGTTATTGCCGCGGTTAAAGACAAACTTGAGGTGCTGAAAAAAAGCCTGCCGGAAGGCGTAGAAGTGGTGACGACATATGACCGTAGCCAGTTGATTGACCGTTCAATTGAAAACCTCAGCCATAAATTGCTGGAAGAATTTATTGTTGTCGCCGTGGTCTGTGCCCTGTTCCTCTGGCACTTGCGTTCCGCACTGGTCGCTATTATTTCGCTCCCGCTCGGGCTGTGTATCGCCTTTATCATCATGCATTTTCAGGGGCTAAACGCCAACATGATGTCGCTGGGCGGCATTGCGATTGCGGTGGGGGCGATGGTGGACGCCGCCATTGTGATGATAGAAAATGCGCATAAACGGCTTGAGGACTGGGGGCATAACCACGCGGGGAAAAGTATTGATAACGAAACGCGCTGGAAAGTGATTACCGATGCCTCCGTTGAAGTTGGCCCTGCCCTGTTTATCAGCCTGCTGATCATCACCCTGTCGTTCATTCCGATTTTTACTCTGGAAGGGCAGGAAGGACGTTTATTCGGGCCTCTGGCCTTTACCAAAACCTATGCGATGGCCGGTTCCGCGTTGCTGGCAATTATGGTCATTCCTATTCTGATGGGTTTTTGGATCAGAGGGAAAATCCCTGCGGAAAACAGTAATCCACTGAACCGCATGCTGATAAAAATGTATCACCCGTTTTTGCTCAAAGTCCTGCAATGGCCAAAATTAACGCTGCTGGTGGCGGTGTTATCAATAATTACCGTGGTATGGCCACTCAGCAAAGTAGGCGGGGAATTCCTGCCGAAAATTAACGAAGGCGATTTGCTGTATATGCCCTCAACGCTGCCCGGCGTCTCTCCTGGCCAGGCAGCGCAAATCCTGCAAACCACCGATAAACTGATTAAAACCGTGCCGGAAGTGGCTTCGGTGTTTGGTAAGTCTGGCAAAGCAGAAACGGCGACCGATTCCGCCCCGCTGGAAATGGTGGAAACCACCATTCAACTGAAGCCGCAGGATCAGTGGCGACCAGGGATGACCGTCGACAAAATCATTGAAGAGCTGGATGCCACGGTGCGCTTACCGGGGCTGGCGAATCTCTGGGTTCAGCCGATTCGCAACCGCATTGATATGTTGTCTACCGGCATCAAAAGCCCGATCGGTATCAAAGTCTCCGGCACCGATCTTACCGACCTGGATGAAACTGCACGGCGGATTGAAGTAGTCGCCAGAACGGTTCCTGGTGTGACTTCGGCACTGGCCGACCGCCTGGAAGGTGGGCGCTATATTGATGTGAAAATCAACCGCGAAAAAGCTTCACGCTATGGTATGACCGTGGGCGACGTTCAGCTGTTTATCTCCTCTGCCATCGGCGGTGCCACGGTGGGTGAAACGGTGGAAGGTGTGGCACGCTATCCAATCAACATTCGTTACCCGCAAGGCTTGCGTGATAGCCCGGAAACGCTGAAAAAATTGCCAATCCTCACGCCAATGAAACAGCAAATCACGCTCGGTGATGTGGCCGACGTCAGCGTTCTCTCTGGCCCGTCGATGCTCAAAACCGAGAACGCGCGCCCGACCAACTGGATTTACATTGATGCGCGTGGGCGTGACATGGTGTCGATTGTCGACGATCTGAAAAAGGTAATTGATGAAAAGGTGAAACTTAAACCGGGCACCAGCGTGTCGTATTCCGGGCAGTTTGAATTACTGGAACACGCCAACAAGAAACTGAAACTGATGGTGCCAATGACCCTCGTGATTATCTTTGTGTTGTTGTATCTGGCCTTCCGCCGCTTTGATGAAGCATTACTGATTCTGATGAGCCTGCCGTTCGCTTTAGTGGGCGGTATTTGGTTCCTGTACTGGCAAGGGTTCCATATGTCAGTCGCTACCGGTACCGGTTTTATCGCCCTCGCTGGGGTTTCCGCGGAGTTTGGCGTGGTGATGCTGATGTACTTGCGCCAGGCTATTGAAGCGAATCCGCAACTCGCGCGCCCGGAAACGTTCACCAGCGAAGGGCTTGATGATGCGCTTTACCACGGCGCGGTGTTGCGCGTCCGGCCAAAAGCGATGACGGTGGCAGTGATTATTGCTGGCCTGTTACCTATTTTGTGGGGAACCGGAGCGGGGTCAGAAGTGATGAGCCGAATTGCTGCGCCAATGATCGGCGGGATGATTACCGCACCGTTGTTATCGATGTTTATCATTCCGGCGGCCTACAAATTAATCTGGCTACGCCGACACAAAAGCTAACTGACTAAACGGCTCCCGGCTTCGGGAGCCAAATTCGCCAGTCAGTTTAAAATTGGTTATCATCCGCCCCCACTCTTCATCCGGGTAGCCTGATGTCTACGATTATCGATACCTTTATTGCCCCGCCGTGCCATGACACGATCGAAAATCTCTATCAGGACGATCACCTGGTCATTATCAATAAACCCAGCGGGCTGCTCAGCCTGTCGGGGAAAAATCCGCAAAATCTCGATTCGGTGCATCATCGGCTGGTACAGATATTCGCAGGCTGCACCCTGGTACACCGCCTGGATTTCGGAACTTCCGGGCTGATGGTGATTGCCCGCAATAAAGCGATAAATGCCGCCCTCTGCCAACAGTTCAGCCAGCGCACAGTGACCAAAGTTTACAGTGCGCTGCTGTGTGGGCATGTCGAGCACAACGAAGGAATGATAGACGCAGCGATTGCCAAAGACCCGGCGCTGTTCCCGCTGATGTCAATTTGCGCAATCCACGGCAAGCCAGCTCGCTCTTTCTATCAGGTCGTTGAGCGCTTTTATCATGAACTGGAAGACGGGACGTTACTGCCGTTGACGCGGGTACAACTCACCCCAGAAACCGGGCGTACTCATCAACTCCGCATCCACTGCCAGCAATTGGGCCACCCTATTTTGGGTTGCGACCTGTATGGTGGCCGCCTGCTGCCAGGCACAGAACAAACACCTCGGCTAATGCTGCACGCCAGTGAGCTGCATTTTGTTCATCCCATTAGCGGGGAGTTGATCAAAGCCCATCACGCCAGCCCGTTCTAAAAGGGGAAGCTGATGGTATAGCGCAGCAGAACTTTTCGTATGGTTTGATTGATGAAATAGATGATTTCATCGTTTTATTTACTCGCTGAATATATCCGCCAGCAAAAGCGGAGAAAAAGTATTATGCTTCACTGAATGATTAAGAACTGTCTGCTTGATCATTCAGACAAATCATTCCCCGGATAAATTTGTGTTGTTCAGTACACGTTTCCTGGTAGTTATGTCAGAGATGAAATTATATTCACCCCAAGTGTATTTTATGCGCTTGTCGGGATTGATTTGTCACGATGCAGGTTGGCTGCATTATCGCGATATACTGGAATCTGGTAACTTATGGTTATTAATTTGTCCCGTCCTGCCTCGATAACACCTAAAGCATTTCGCCATGATGTCAATGGACTGCGAGCCTGGTCAGTATTAGCAGTCGTATTTTATCACTTTGGTATACCTGGATTTGGCGGCGGTTTTGTCGGGGTTGATGTATTTTTTGTCATCTCTGGATTCTTGATGACGGCCATCATCATAAACGGGCTGGAACTCGGGAAATTTTCGCTGTGGGCTTTTTATCTGGCGCGAGCCCGACGGATTATTCCGGCTTTAATAGTGTTATGCGCGGTGTTGCTCATTATTGGCTGGTTATGGTTGCCCACGGCAGATTATCGCGTACTGGCGGCCAATGCTGTAACGGCGTTAACCTTTGTCTCCAATCTAAAGTTCTGGCGTGAAGCGGGTTATTTCGATATTGCTTCCCACGAAAATTGGTTGCTACACACCTGGTCACTCTCGCTGGAGTGGCAATTTTATATTTTGCTGCCACTGGGCTGCATATTAATTTGGCGTTGGTTTGGTCGTCGTGGAGTTAAGTTTGCGCTGATTGCCGCAGGAGTGTTGTCGCTGGCGCTCTCGTTTTACGCCAGCCCACGGTTACCCGGGAGCGCATTCTATTTATTACCCACGCGCGCCTGGGAAATGTTAGCCGGTAGTTTGGTGTGGTGGCTAACTCGCCAACATTCCATGCCGCAGCAACTTGCCCGCGTGTTAGAGTTTATCGGTTTTATATTAATGGCACTGTCGGTGACATTATTTGATTCTTCCCGACCATGGCCCGGTGTTTATGCCATGGTGCCAGTAATGGGTGCGATGTTAGTTTTAATTGCTAATCGCCAGCAGTCTATTTTTACATCCAATATCATCGCCCGCCAAATCGGCGCCAGTTCTTACTCTATTTACCTTTGGCATTGGCCCTTAGTGGTCGCGTTGACCTATGCCAGCAAGCAGTACCATCATGGCTGGATTGTGGCGGGAATAATATTGAGTGTGTTACTGGGTAAGGCTTCTTTACTCCTGGTAGAAAACCCGGCCCGTAAAGTACTCGCTTCGGTATCGCCCGGTAAGCAAAATTGGGTATTAGGAGCGGCCGTGATGTGTACCGTATTACTGGCTGTGGGGGCTCGTTATCAACAACTGGAGAACCGTATTAATCCGGCGATTGAAATGGCGATGACTCCGAAGCTTAACAACGCTTCCCGTATGCAAGATTGCCTTCTTACGCCTGGCGAAGGTAGTGAGTCGCCGAAATGTAGTTATGGCGAAGGTGAACTAACAGCTATTGTATTAGGTGATAGCCATGCAGGTATGGTGGCATCTGTTATTGCTGATGTTGCACCCGGCTCTGTTATTGAGATGGATTATGCCAGTTGCCCGACTGTATTAGATTTTAAACGAAGGGAAGATATTAATGATGATTGTAAAACTTTTAATGATACAGCCATTCAATTACTAAATCACGAGTACAAAAACAAACTGGTCTTTATTGCCAACAGAAGTTCTCTTGCTCTCCTTGGGCAAAATGAAAAGGATGCTTTTTTTAATATCCCGATGGGATACTTTGACACCCCAAATGATCGACCAAACCCAAATTTAAATAAACAGTTTACAGCGCAATTAATAAAAACCATGTGTGCCATTGAAAACAGCCAAAGGGTATTTTTAGTTCGCCCAATCCCTGAGATGGCAATGGATGTTCCTAATACCATGGCCAGAGCGCTTATGTTTGGCAACCCCGCCCGCGATATATCTATTTCACTGAAAGAATATCAGCAACGTCAAAAGGTGATTTGGGATGCGCAAGATGTGGCCGCGATGCAGTGTGGGGTCAAAATTCTCGACCCTCTACCTTATCTTTGCCACAGTGGTCGTTGCTGGGGTAACCAGGGTGGTCAACCGCTCTACTCTGATGATAATCATCTAAGTGAGTTTGGAAGTCAGTTATTGATACCGATGTTCCGACAAGCATTTGAACCAGAGGAATATACCGAGCTGACTAAATCGCCGGGGAATGGATAGATATGCCGATGAAGTCGATACCCATCCCATTGCAATAGGAGCTGCATCGTGACTGCGCCTAACTTCCGACATTCACAGTGTGCGTAGCGTCTCGGCTACATACTGTTGTTAGGCGCAATACCTGGTCTCATATCGGTTTGATGTTCTGATTCATCCGGAAGAGGTTCGTCGGGTCGTACTTATTCTTGAGTTCCACAAGTCGGTTGTAGGTTGCACCGTAAGCAAAAGCGATACGGTCGCTCTCCTCCTGGGTGAGGAAATTGATATACGCACCGCTGCTGGCAAATGGTTGTGACTTAGCGAAGAATTCGCGCGCCCAGGCAATGCAGTGCTCATCCTCGGCGGCCGACTCCCAGCGACCGTGCACATTCATCACGTAATTGGCATCCCGGCTTGAGTAAGCCATGGCATCGGGCGCGACGCTTGCTGTCTGGCCTCCAATCGTCCCGATGAAAATCTCACACTGAGGTGATGGCAATCTGGCAGCGTACTCGATGATGGCATCGATAACGCCCTCACTGAGTTGCGAGAAGTTATGTGACTTCCAGTAATTGCGCGCCCCCTTCGACAATAGCGGGTCGAATGCCTGCTGCCAGGCGATATAAGGCTGTACTCCGATATGCTCGCCAAGCACCGTGCCGAACTCACGTAGCGGCTCGATAAGCTTCTCGCCCTCTTTAGGGTCGCCCACATAACACAGCGCCAGCGCGACCATCTCTTTCCCGTGAACGTCGTCGGGCAAGAACGGAAGTGGAGGCGCCTTACGCGTGACCATCCAAACATTGAGCTCTTCCGGCATCGTCTCGGTGAACCGGGCGAACTGCGAGATAACAAGTTTTGCCTGAGAGAACGGAAAGACGATAAGCCCACTCAGCACGTTCGGCCCAACGGGATGGAGCTGGAATTCGAAGCGAGTCACAACTCCGAAATTGCCACCCCCGCCCCGCAGCCCCCAAAAGAGATCCGCATTTTCTGTTTCGCTGGCATGAAGTTGGCTGCCATCCGCGGTGATAACCTCCGCGGAGACCAGATTATCTATAGTCATACCGTACTTGCGACTCAGCCAGCCGAAACCCCCACCGAGTGTCAGGCCGGCCACACCGGTGGTCGAGTTGATGCCCAGGGGCGTGGCAAGGCCATGTGCCTGCACTACCTCATCAAAGTCGCCCAGGGTGCAGCCTGGCTCGACGCTGGCCCTTCTGGTGGAGAGATCCACTTGCACTTTCTTCATCAGTGAAAGGTCGATCATCAAACCGTCGTCGCACACGGCATTGCCCGCGATGTTGTGCCCTCCTCCACGGATTGAAATGAGGAGATTTTGCGTTCGTCCAAATTCGATGGCCTGCATGACATCCTCAGGTGAGATGCAGCGTGCTATCAGTGCAGGTTTACGGTCGATCATGGCATTCCAGATCTGGCGAACCTCGTCGTAGCCTGCCTCGTCAGGAAGAATCACTTCCCCCAGAAAATGGCTTTTGAACTCGTCGATATTGACCTTTAGTAACTCCTTCATGATTGTCTCCTGGCTTTGAATAACCCTACTAATTATGGTTGATTTCCTGAGCGCTGATGCTTTGGAGGGTATTTATTGGGAAGTGTTTTGCTCTGGCCTGAATCAGAGTCAACACCGGATTATTCATCTAGCTGAGACGGGATTTTCTTGATGGAATAGGTTTGATTTTGATAGCGCCTGATGGCGAATATTTGCCCCCCGCCCACCTATCTGATTGGTGATCATATTCAAAAAGAAGAACTCACCCCGCTGATGCTCGACAGTATCATCACCTGCGAAACCCACGCCCTGTATGCGCTGTATTTTCCCAGCAAGTACAGTAACCCCAAGGTACGATCCTTTATTGATTTTATGGTGGCGGAACTCGGTCCTTTACCCGTATGGGACAACTGGATCCCGGGATGATTTCTCCGCCCTAAAAAATGGCAGGCTCCCATTAAAGGGAGCCGTTAACTTGCCAGATGAAACATCCTGTCTGGTGATAAAACGTTATTTATAGAGAGTCGCGGTTCCGTACACGCCCTGGTTATTATCGAAAGCAGAAGTGACTGTATAGGCGCTTGCGCCTTGTTGAGTGGCTTCAGCACGCAACCTGGCGTCCAGCTCATCAATGGTGCTGGCTTTTGCTGAAACTGAGCCCATCTCCTGTTTTAGTGTGGTCCCGTTTGGTAGCTCCTGGGCTGGGGCGGCTTGGGTGATTAAAGGGAGTGCAGCAAGGGTGACTACCGCAGAAAAATACAATAACTTTTTCATCATCACATCCTCATTAACTGAAATACAAAATAACCATTTAAAGTTTAGGTGTAATGAGGGAAATGAGGAGTTCTGTTGGACAGATTGGACTCAAAATAAATGCTCTTCAACTATGCCGATCCGCTTAGAAAACCAGTGTCCATGCGATATCCCTGTGATCCAAGAGCCGCTGAGCATAGCGAATAGACACGAGAATCAATTGTAAGTATCCGTTTAAACGGACCATACACTTTTAGATATTATCCGACATACTGATAGTGTTCTCAGGAGATCCTGTTTAACGGCTATTTCAAGGCAGGAGACAATCATTAGCGACTTAGTCTCTTTTGCAGTAATGCTGACAACATTACTTATCTTTAGCTTTAACGACACTGCATACGCGGCGGACAAAGCAGCTGTGGCGGCGGCTTTTTCGCAGAGTTCAGCCATGACCGATCCCATTATTCTCTCCCTGCAACATTTTGAAAAAATCCAGTCATACCAGGTTACGGTGCGCTCCCGCTCGCCTCAGGATGAACCTAAAATCATTCGCTATAGCTATCGTAAACCGGGCTATGTACGGATGGATTTTACTACGCCACATTCCGGCGCCGTCCTCATCTATAACCCGGTCAGTGGCAAAGTTAAGTTGTGGCCATTTGGATTGGGAACATTTCCTGTTTTGAATCTGTCGCCAACAGATTCACTAATACAAGATGATAATGGTCATCGGGTGGATCAATCAGACTTAGGCGTTCTGCTGAATAATATTCGTCGTCTGCAACATGGCGGTACAACAGCCACTATTGGTGACGAGATAGTAGCGGGCAAATCGACATTGCACTTATCCGTGGCCGGCCCTGAAGGAAAGACCGTCGATGCTGTTCACCAATATGAGATTTGGTTAGATAAGCAATCTGGATTTCCCATCAAAGTAGCCAGTTACGCCCCGGATGGAAAATTACTGGAAACCGTCTTCATGGATGCAATGGTTATCAACATCCATTTCCCCTCTGCTTTTTTCGCGCCGTAATGGGAGCTTTGCTCTATGGCTGACTATAAATTTTGCACCATCTGGCGGGTCGAAGCTTCTGTATCGGAGGTATGGGATATTCTTTGCCATCCGGACCTGTGGCCTGAATGGTGGGGAAGTCTGGAGCAGATTATTGAGTTAAAGAAAGGTGATATTCAGGGGATTGGCGCTTTGCATCGTTATACCTGGAAAGGTGTGCTCCCCTATCGCATCACCTTTGATATCCATGTATTAAATATTACGCCCTTTTGTCTTTTAGAAGGGGAAGCCAGTGGCGAGGTTGAAGGACGTGGAGTATGGTCTTTTTCTGACAATGGAGTGGATACAATCGTCAGGTATGACTGGAATATCCGGACTAACACCCGATGGATGAACTACCTCGCGCCGCTGGCAGCACCCGTTTTCCGCTGGAACCACCATATGGTGATGCGCGATGGAGCAAAAGGGCTGGCCCGCAAATTAGGGACTCGTGTCGAAGTATATTGATGAAGCGGCTCTTTCAAAAATAAGAGGTAAATAATCTTTGAATACAAATAATTTTGGTCAGCCCGTTGGCTTTTCCTTACCGGACTGGCAGCCCGCCCCTTTCCCTGAGCAGTGCATAATTCGCGGCCAACATTGCCATCTCTTACCTCTTGAAATCAGCCATTGCGAAGCCCTTTTCGAGACATTTTCTGTGGCAGAAGATGACAGAGACTGGACCTGGCTTGGCGCAGAAAAGCCAGCTTGCTTACAGGACATGATGTTCTGGATTAAAAATAAAATCGAAGACCGCAACCTGGTGACATGGGCCGTGACAGAGATAAAAAGTGCCCGTCCGGTTGGGGTTGTCTGCTTTAACAATATTGATACGGTTAATGGTGTGCTGGAAATAGGGCATGTTACCTGGTCACCACTTATGCAACGAACCGTACTGGGAACGGAAGCCATTTATCTTTTGCTGAAGAATGCCTTCTGCATTGGCTATCGTCGTGTTGTCTGGCGCTGTGATTCACTAAATCTGGCTTCAAGAAATGCTGCCGAAAGAATGGGATTCATATTTGAAGGGCGATTCCGTCAGGCTATGACCCGTAAGCAACGTAACCGTGATACTGACTGGTTATCTGTTATCGATATTGAATGGCCGGTCATAGAAAAGGCTCTTACAGACTGGCTTTCGCCTGATAATTTTACGGAAGACGGTACGCAGAAGCTGAAGCTTGAAACTTATTTTCGCAGCAACCAACCTTAAACCACTCATTTTGTCTTCAAGGTAAGCAAGACGGCCTTTCCGTAGTACAGCGAGTGTGGAGGGGCCGTCATGAAGAATGAATGGAAACTGCCGCTGGGGGTAAAAGGTCATTGATGATATTGGTGAAGTGTAATGCATTCACTTAGGGACAGAATAAAGGTCCGTAAATCCAGCAATTATGCCCCCTTTTCGCTTATGTTTTTTCCAGAGTATGCGTAGTCCTCTTTTAGCACCAAACAGGAAAATAATGCCATCAGACTGCTATGAGCGAGGGGTGGACTTGATTGTATGGGAAGATTAGGTTCTCTGTAGCTTCATATGCAACAAAGGGTATGGCCTGCCCTGGCCGTCAACTTCAGAACGACCCACAGTTTCAAAACCATGTTTTTTATAAAAGGTAACAGCCTGAGGATTCTGTTCGTTTACGTCGAGCTCATTAGCACCTTGCTCGTCGATAGCATGTAACAGGAGTAATTTCCCGATGCCTTTTCCGCGTTGACCTGCATCCACAAAGAGCATTTCAATGCGGTTTTCGCTTACCCCTGTAAAGCCCACGATCGAACTGTCACAGCTAAGACGAGCGAACGTAATAGTCAGGCCTGGAAGATACGTATGCAGTATCAGGGAGCATAGCGCCTGAATATCCTGTTCCTGTAAAAAATCATGCGTAGCACGTACGGATGATTCCCAGACCTTCAGTAATATCGGGTAATGAATTTGGGTACCCACTTCCATATTTATCATGATCTTATAATCCGTTAATTGTCATCGTATCGCCATGATAGCTGTGTGATATTATTTGTCACTGTGTGGCGTGCATTTGCTCAATGGTATAAGGCCTGTTGAAGAACATTCGTCTCCAAATACATATCCTGGAATTTTCAGACCTCCAGATAAATCCCATATTGTCTTAACCCAATCAATACTAACTTCAACAATCAAGTCATTGATCGAAAATGAAACTTCGTCAGGATCCAATATCGGGACATTTGGTTGTAATTTGCCCCCGATAAATTTCACATCAAATAGCAATCGATAATCCGCTATAGCTTTGTTGAGAACATATAGGTCCGGGCCACAAAGATGGACCATGACAGAAAACAATCCATCCTCATCCTGATTAGGATGGATACCGACGTCGACTGACTTAGCTTTTTCTGGAAGGTTAGTCTTGATCTTAAAGATCATATCGACTGCACTTTGTGTGTAGCCTTTTAACGTGTCTTGCAACACTTCTCTGTATTCAGTCTCCGTCAAAGCTTATGTCTCCCTAATTTTTTCTCATCACGCTGATACATAAATGGCTAAGGTTGTTAAGTTTTCCTTAATCGTAATCAGCCCTACATAATTTATCATACTTCGTCGCTGCAACTTCCGCTCCTGGCACGGTACGGACAAATGCAGGGCACTGGAGTGTCGGCTTTGAGCTGTGAGTTCAACTAATGGATGCAACACACCGGTTAAATCGCTCTGCGGGTGACTCAAAGTCTAGTTTTTTAATCGCCTAGGTATCATCAGCTTGCTAAATAATGTGAGTCGAAAAATCGTTATAAATTCAGGTGTTAGTGTTTATAAACGTAGATCACTAAACTTTACAGTGTTTACTGTTCCGTTGCGCCTAAATCCCCTGCTATCGTTCAAGTTTCGGCATTATCCAGTAAAAGTGGGAACATCCATGGACAAGAAGGCCAAAAACATACTTTTTAAAACCTACTGGGGCAGCAACGGCTGGCTTTCCGAACGGGAGACAAAACCTGAGGACTTCGTCTATGCAAAGGGTCAAGGTTTGATGTTTAACCCCGTGAGTATATCGCACGATGTATGCATCAGCGAGATTCTGGCATGGGTAACGAAAATCTCTTCGACGAAGGCGGCTCAAGCATTTGTGTCTAGCCTGTCGACAAGGAGACTTGATTGGCGGTCTGGCGTAGCCTCATACCACCTTGCGTGCCAGATGGCCCTTCATCGCTACACGCCTGTTGTTAGTGGAAATGGCTACTTTCCTGATGGTACGGTTGCCACCACAAGCTATACATGCGCTGTTTGTCGTGATGTGGTGCCAGGCCTCACAATAGGTGATGACAAATATACTGATGAGGACCTCAATATCCTCAACTTCGAGCGGATCAAATGGGGAGGGGTCCGTCACGGCCAGTTGATCTACACGTGGTTTGATTTGCAAGAATTGGCTCACGCCGACATCCCTGCTCCGACGGATGAGGACGTACTCATCCTCCGAGATATCCTTGCGATTATTGAATCTAGCCAACCTAACGACCATGCTGGTGCATTGGAAAAGCGACTGGCTAGCGTTATAAAGTCCTCAAAGAACGAACGACGAGTGATCATCGACATTCTTGCCCACTTGGGCGTGCTCAAACCTGCGTCATTCGAGCGACCTATTCACGGAAAGAGCGACTGGTCGGAGGCAGCGGCATGTTGGCGTGGTCAAGACAAATTTGATTGCGAGGCTGTCAGCAAACAGTTCGGCAAGTGGCTGCGTAGCTGACATCCACGACCAACGATTTCTGACACCCTAGTGCCGCTTTAATTAGAGCGGCCTACCTCCAAAGCTGCGAAAGTAACCATTGAATCTGCACGTCAGGTTTAAGTACACATCAAGCTGACGTCAGGATAAACAGCAAATACTGTCAGATTAAGGTTATTTTCTTATTTTCCAGACGCATCAAGAAGAATGTCGATGAATCTAGCCTGACACTATCGTTCAAAAAATATACTTAGCGTACGTTTCCGCACAGTTGGGCTTCAAATCCCTTACTCATGGAAAATAAATGCTGGTTAGCCATAAAAATGAACAAATAAAAAGCATCTGCTATAAAATATCAGCATGCATTCCGTTTTGAACTCAATGGAGGTGAATGAGATGGTTGATGAAAACATGCTAATTACTAATAGTCATGAGCTTGAGCAACTTTACGGTGCAGTAGCAAAACCTTCTTTAACGAAGGTGACGGACCATATTCATCCTGCCTACCGCCCCTTTATTGAGGCATCAACATTTGTGGCGCTTGCGACATCGGGACCGGATGGCCTGGATGTATCGCCAAGAGGTGATCCTGCAGGCTTCATTCACATTGAGGACGTTAAAACTCTACTTTTACCCGACCGCAGGGGTAATAACCGCATTGATAGTCTGCGCAATATTTTAAATGACAACCGGGTTGCGCTTCTCTTTTTAATTCCCGGCATTGGCGAAACTTTGCGTATAAGTGGGACAGCTGAAATACGTAAAGACCCGGCTTTGCTTGATAAATTCGCAATCAATAATCAATCCCCCAAAACGGTATTGCGCATTTCAGTGGAAAGCGTTTTTTTCCAGTGTAGTAGAGCAATCATTCGCTCAAAACTCTGGGATCCTGCCACACAAATTGAGAGGAAGGCCCTTCCCAGCACCGGTAGTATCCTGAGTATGATTTCACAGTCAGAAATTGATGGTTTGGCTTACGACGAGGCCTTGCCGGAGCGATTGAAAAACACACTTTACTGATTGTTTCGGAAATGTGTCCCCGATACAGGGAGTGCTTAGCTGCTAACAGAAGAAAGCAATGCCACTACGAGAGCAGCTTGTACAATCTCTTAGTAACGTCCGCTTCACGCCCTGAGACATTCGACAAGCTTTTTATGGCTTCAGTAAGAGCGAGTGTCGCGCTTCGAGAGCCAGCAAATATTTCGCTTCGTCGTACTGGGTTCTGGTCTTCCAGCAGCGGTAAATGATCCTTATCCATTTAAACGCCAAAGCCCGGATGGCTGATTGATGCGATTTCCCTTTTTCTCGCTGCCCCTGGTAATAAAGTCTGGCCCAGTATGATGAATTAACCGTCTTGGCAGCCCATTCAACAAAGGTCTGCCTGACGAACTTGGCACATTGCCATCGCCAGTGAACCCATGATTTCTGGCCACTTCGTTCGGTCACCGGTGCAATACCTGCATAGTTTTGAATCTCTTCAGCGCTGTTAAACCGATCACGGTTATCACCAAGTGCAGCAAGCATCCGTGGGCCCATACACGGCCCCATGCCCGGAAGTGATTTGAACAGCCCCGCATCTGGCAATATGTCAAACAGCGTTTCGATTCGTTCGTCATAGGTTTTGATGATTTCACTCACGACTTTAATTTGTGTCGCCAGTGCTGTTGCCATCAAAGCATTCGCCTCTATAACACTCGGGTCTGTCGTCAATGGGATCGCGTTATCAATACTCGCAACACGTTGCTCGGTAAGGGCCATTGCGCGGCCACCTTTGGCATTCAGAAAGTTGCGGATCGTGTCGCGCCTGGCTCGTTTCAGTTGTTGCAGACTGGGCCACCGGATAATCAGCTCACACAACAGTAAACTACCCCGATGTGAGAACCACTCCAGTGGCTGAGGATAATACTGTTTAAGCGTGTTGATTATCCGGTTCACAAAGCGGCGTTTGTCCTCAACCAGCAGTCGACGCTGCTCAACTAACTGTTGAAGTAATCGGATATCACCATTGTCGGGTTCAATAGCTTTTATCTTCTGGGGGTAACGCAGCATTAACTCTAATGCCAGCTCAGCATCCTGTGGATCATCCTTAGCACCGCTTGGCCAGAAGGTCTGCCGATAGCGAGCCAGTGACAATGCGTGCACAGGAAAAACAGTGACAAATGGGTACTTCTGGAGAGCATACACCACCGGGCCTTTCTTCAGCTCAAGGGCGATAGCGATCCTGCCTTTCACCTTTTGGTGCAATTCGTTGAGCCAGATATCAAGCGCTTCCGGAGTGTGTTCAACCACCTGGAATATGCGCTCGCCATTTTTAAACTGAACGCAGACATCGTGTTTTTTATCCGCCCAGTCCAGACCAACATGAGCAGCAAACTGATTAATCGCAGTCATCACCAACTCCTTTTTATCGGGGATTGGTATGCATTCCACGCTCTTCGAAAGAAATATAGTCAGCAGTTTTTCTGCATGCCCTGAGTATTCGTTAGCGAACGTGGAGCACTTACTGGCTCGAAAGCAAAGCGGCAATCATCAAATCACATGATTCTGGCACAATATTCGTAACCAATAAGCGCATACCCTGAATCACTTAAAAGTGTAACTCTCAGGGTGCGAATGACTATACCTGGCACAAAGCAGCCAACTGCAATGCCATAAAGCAGCCCAGAGCGAATAGTTGAATCCGTACCGGTAATAGCTCAATGGTTTTGAAAACATCAAAGTATTCTTACAGTATTATCTAACCAGGCGGGTAGGTTTTCTCTGTACCAGTTTAGATAGAATTGAAAATCACTTTTCTGCCGTTCATTAAGCAATACGACTACCTCGGTAACAATCCAGGCTTTGGCAATTGCAATTTCTCTGGTTAAATCATTAGGGTTATAATGACAAGATATACAGTTATAGCGTGTTGCAAACTCAATAAATTTTTGTATAGACCCCATTCCCTTTATAAGGGGGGCAAGGTCAATAGCTGGGCTTCCAGTGCTGAATCTCTCCCAATCGAAAAGAATTAAATCACCGTTATCCCTTTTCCCCCAATTGCCCGCATTACTATCGCCTGAAATTAAGCACTGGCCACTAAACAGAGCATCACTTACCTGCTGAAAATATCGTAACTGTTTTTCTGCTCTTCCCGGTAATTCCAATAGTGTGAGAGATTTTTCGAGGTCTGATTCTGACCAGGTGTGGTTGTGATAAACCCATGAAGTGTCTGGAGGGTAGCAATGTAAACGTGACAGAATTGACAACACCTCATCACGCCCAACTGCGTCCTGGTCAACCAGGTGTGGGATATATTCCAGTCTCAACTTGCGTAAAGACGGATCGGCGGATAATAGCATTGGGGTGGGAATGTCTACCTGAGCGAGATTCTTGGCTGCGTGTTGATAAAAACTGTACTCCACATCACTGGCAGGAAATTTCTCGATTACTTGATGACCTGTTTCATCCACAATAAGCGCCACTTTAGCGGTACCCATGCGGGATAAATTATTAACAGGCATACATATTTCCTATAGCGCTGGTCAGTTGGTTAATCCTGGGGCTTTTGAGTTTACGCAAACTGAAAGCCTTGCTGTCAACTCCCCTTCCTGCAGTTAGCATATTGTGATGGTTGCACCATCCGCTTCTGGCACGAAGCCGCCTATAGGTTAGCTCTCAGTCAGCTATGAACAAAAATCAGACATCTGGCTTGCAACAAGACGACTGATGGCGTAACGATGATAATTGAGAGTCGGAGTTAATATTTTATATCAGGAGGCTTTGTGCGTACTCGTCCATCATCTCGATTGATAGTCCTTTCACCTGAAAATCGCGTCCTACTCTTTAATTTCTGCCACAAAGATGACGCGTTGAGTGGAATGACTTATTGGGCTACTCCCGGTGGGGGACTTGAACTGAATGAGTCTTTTGAGCAAGCCGCCTTACGTGAATTACACGAAGAAACGGGGTTGAGAAGAAACACTACAGGGCCGCAAGTAGGAGCCTCAAGCTTCACAATGATGCTACCAAGTGGGGAAACAGTTCTCGCAGAAGAACGTTTTTTTATTATTTACGCAGATGAATCAGAGATCGAATGCTCAGGCTGGAGTAACAACGAAAAGAAAGTTATTCGCGCTCATTATTGGTGGGCATTGAAGGAACTCAGACACACCAATGAAACAATCTTTCCACACGATTTGATCATCAACATACTTGCCGAAAAACTTACCTGCTCCCTAAAAAATAATGCACCCTAATTTCAGTTTCTGGCACTTACCTGCCGGTGCGGCACATTCAGTCCGCTGTGAGCGAGGAGCAGACCTTCTGTGTTGAGTGGAGATTCATTGTCCCCGCTGGACTCTGTGGCGATTCAATGCCTCTTTATGTTGCTAAGGATATATTGCTCAATTTCTGATGAATAAAGTCAATGAGCGCTCTTGTTTTGGCGGGCAAATAACGCCGATCTGAATAAAGTGCGAACAATTGCAAAGGGGCTGCCGATTGTTCAAACTCAACCTCGATTAATCGTCCATCCTTAATGTAGGGTTGGCAGGCTTGTTTCGATAAAATTGCAAAACCGACACCTGCTAACGCAGCCCTTCCTGCCATCTCACCGCTGTTTACCCGATAGCTCCCTTTGACCTTAACCGTCTCGAATCCTCCTTTTTTATTAACAAACTGCCAGGGAGCACCTTTCAGAGCACTTACCGTTGTAATACAGGGTAATTCTTCAAATTGCTGAATGTGTGAAGGGGTGCCATAACGCTGAATGACGGAGGGGGCTGCAACAATGGTGCAAGGGATAGTCACCAGATGACGGGCTATGTAGTCACTGTCATCCATTTGACCACGGGTAATAATGATAGCTAAATCCAGATCCTCTCGCAGGGATTCGAAACCTGACAAATTTGTGACACAGCTGATCTCCAGATCCGGGTACTGACAGGCGAAATCGGCAATAACAGAACCCAGCAATGCAGGACCAATTTCGTTGGGAATACAGATCCGTAATGGGCCCTTAAGTTGCATTTGTCGCAAGGTTAATTCTGTCTCAGTTTGCTCAAGCGCCTCCAGTAATGGCTTCGCTCGGGTATAGAGTAGGTGCCCCGCCTGGGTGAGTTTCATATGTCGGGTGCTGCGCTCAATGAGCTGAAGATTCAGTTTTTCTTCTAACTGAGAAATACAACGACTGACATTTGATGTCGGCATTTCAAGGACTTTCGATGCCCCAACAAAACTTTCATTTTCAACCACAGCAATGAACACTTTCAGAGTATTAAAATCAAGAGCCGGACGCATCAATTATCCCATATATGATAATAATAAGTGCCATTTTTACCATCTAATGAACACCATTGATAGCAGTTAAACTCGGATATCTTTCATCCTTAGGGTTGCTTGCTATGCCACTGGTCACACAGACGTTTAATCATAAAACACTCATGCGGATAGCCATTGTAATGGCTTTTATCCAGTTCACTAATGCGCTGGAGTATATGGCGTTAACGCCTGTTTTTGCTTTTATGGCAGACGGATTTTCGGTTCCTGTATCATTTTCTGGCTATGTTTCTGGTATGTACACACTGGGTGCTGTGCTTTCTGGCATTGTTGCTTTTTATATGATCGACCGGTTTAATAAAAAACAATTCCTGGTCAAGAATATGGTGCTGCTGGGAGCATTAACATTTTTGTCCACACTCACTACTCATTTTGAAACTCTACTCGCGCTACGATTTTGCGCAGGATTGGTTGGTGGTACGACAATGGGGGTGGGTACGAGCATTTTGATAAACTATGCTCCAGCTAACTTACGTGGAAAAATGCTGGCAACAGTGATTGCATCATTTTCGATGGTAAGTATCGTCGGCATGCCAGCTATATTATTTTTGTGTACGCACTATGGTTGGCATACTGCACTGTGGTTAATCAGTTCACTTTGCCTACTGTCTTTACCGTTGATAGTATTTATTATCCCCAGGGATACGGTTCAATCAGGCGTGAAGAGTAATCTATCTATTGATACTCAAACCTTAATTTTCGCTTCTTGTACTGCAATAGTACAATTTAGTCCAATGCTGATTATTCCCATTTTGACTCCATTATTGACGCAGTATATGGGCGCACAACAAAACCTATTACCTTTATTGTTCTTAAGTGGAGGTATTGCAGGTTATCTGTCTACAAAAATAACAGGTATTCTAACATCGCGTTTATCTGCTCTGATGTTGGCAACAATTTCAACTCTGTTGTTTGTGGCAAGTTTACTGATTCCTGCGATGGGCTATCATAATACAGTTCTATTTATAACCTTATTTCTTGGAGCCTCATATAGCCGACTTGTTTCCGCTTCATCGGTTGCTATCCAGTATCCTGAGAATGAACAACGAGCCAGTTTTTCTTCACTACAGGCAGCAATTATGTCCCTGATAACAACTCTCGCATTCTTTCTGTCTTCCTTATTACTTCCTGACCAGGGAATAACAACGCAAAATCTAAACAGACTGTTGGTTGTTAGTGCATTAGCCGCATCTGGATTTCCCGTAATGGTCATAATACTTCAAAGGAAACTGGCTAAACGGACTATCCAGACACCTCATAATTGATTAGCGTGTCGTCCGCTTATTGGAACACAGTCGCCAATGGGATTATCCAGGGACAGTGTTGAGCTAGGGGCTGACTGTCATTTGTAATGATGTTATCTGGTGGGTAGTCAGGTCAGCGTGACCCGCACCTTTAGCCCAAAAATCAGCGTGGCTGGAAATATTATGCAAGGTGAGTTTTATCAATGATTTGTTGGGAGAACTTACAATTCAAAGGGGGAGTAATCTTAAAAGCCCTGACCATTGCAGCCAGGGCTTTTAAGGTACTACAGACTTCAGATTTAACATTAATGGACTTAATAAAATGATACTGCTATTTATACTGCTTTCAAATGTACCCGTTTACTACAGATAATATTGGGCATTAATACTAAAAATCCTCCCTCTATTTATCTCGTCATACACCTGCCTGCGCTTTCAAAACCTAAGCGTGGCAACTTAAACAAGCACATCCCCCATCGCGACATATACTCTTTGATGCGTTGCCCGTTGCTGATACGGTTACCAAAAACAAACGAAACCGGCAGCATCAACTAAAAAAACAAGGCCTTACATCGTCGCGCTAACACTACCATTTTGCGAACCAGCACAATCACTACAAGGCCTGAAAACAACTACATCCCAAACAACAAACTTCGTGGCCTGTATGGCAAAATGGCTTTCCCAGAACTTCTATCTATTCACTAACTTACTAATCACTTTCATTGTGCTGCTGAGTACTAATTTACTCATTTGAGATTTGAGGTCAATACTGTTTTTTAAAACATGTTTTTATTTACAGCGATAGTGACTGTGCTATATCCCGCTACTCATTGTACCGACCTGTTAGCAAAGTTCGCTATTGGCACACAGAGGACTTCGAAGCGAAGCAATGCTCCAAAAGTGCCTGGAAAGACAATGGTGTTTTCATACCGACAGCCTCATACTGATGTACTTCTTCGGTCTGGATGAAATCATGAATCGACCATGCTGGCCCTGCGTCACCTGAACAACCCAGTCACTATATTCACCATAACACTTGGGTGACGAATTCTATCTATCGTTTAAAACCAATGAGTGCCAGCTGCAGATGATGCTCTATAAAGCCCGCCTTTAATTCACAGTAGCGTTGAACATCGTTCTTACTTGCTAACGCAGCAGCTCGCTTTATCTCGGTATATAGCACTGCTTCCTCCCTGTTTTTTATCAGATAATCACGGAAAGCCAGATGTTTTACGACTTGCATATCACCCACTGCGAATGCATGCACCTGATGGCTACGCTTATCACCACCCTTAATAAAATATCGGCGCCCGCGAATTCCGTTCTCACCACGCGCAATGTATCCGGCTCGAGTCATTACAGAATTACATTTGTCTAACTCGCTTACCCCGACAACTTCCAGCAGTATGTCGATGACTGGCTTTGCTGCCAAACCAGGCACGGACGTACTACCAATATGGTGAATGCCTTTAACTACCTCACCAAGCAATGCCTGTATCAGCGAACTTTCAGACTCGAACATCAGCGGCCATTGTTTATCGTATGGCACCACTATTACTGTCCGCATAGATACCCCCTCCTTTCCGCTGTGATATTAACCATAATATCCGGGTAGCGAACTGCTTCAACCGAAATCCCGAATACTGACGGGTTCGTTACATTGCTAAAACGAGAGATTTTATCTTTTCAGCCTTTTCAAAATGATCCAGTTTCATATCCATAATCCACCAGTGCGCAACCTCCATCAGCAGCTCTGGATCATCATTTTTATTGGCAAAAAAAGCATAGAACGACAGCCCTACATTACTGCCCTTGGCCGCGATTTTTGCCTCACACGTTCTGATGATTTTTTCCTTCATTCTTGCCTGCATGTTCTCTCCTTTTTCATTCTCAGGGACCTGAGTCTATCAAAGCAATTCCGTCAAAACTGAAGTGTGCTTTAATTAGCATGCATCAGTTCACGCAAGAAAGTTCATTCGATATCAGAAGTCTGGAGGTAATATTCTCGATGTTAAAGTGCATCTCCAAGCCTTCTATATTCACTAACGTTGAATGAGTGGCTAAGTCGGTCAAAGTCAACATATCAACTCTGTTGAGGTGGCCAAATTCAGTAAATCACTACATCGATGAGCGGAATGAACGACACAAGGAGATTTGCAGAACGTAATTTCTGGGGGAGCTATTCCTCAACCGTTCTTAAAGCTGAAGTCATTCAATCCGGTGCAATCGTAAGTAGTATTTATTTTCCGGCTACTTTTTCCGAAAAAGAGAAACAGCGATTGCAGTCAGAACCCCTATAAAGGGCAGGACTCCTGCGCCAGCTAAGAAGTTATGGTGATTTATTCGATTTTCCCTACGGATATCAGCAAAACGGGCTAGCGCGTGTTTTTCATCAGTAGCGGAGACTTCTTCAAATTGTTTTTCATAGCCCTTTGCTGTCAGTTGAGAGGCACCGTCCACGTTTACTCTTTCAAGTGCGACGGTTTGCTTACCCTTTTTAAAAAAACAGTAATCTGGCATTTGGTGCTCCACATGGAGGGGACGTAGTATTCGCGGAAAATTTTTCAGTCTGGAATGAGCATCTTCATTGTTCTGATGAGATAGTAACATTCCATTACTATCAGCTTAAAATATCAAAATGGTTTGCTTGTAAAAATAGCATTCAGCAATTTCTAATCTCAATCTTGAATATTCCGACACACCGTGAATAGATTCACCCAAAAAGAAAAACCGCTTCCCAGAGAAAAGCAATGACTCTTCAATAGCATAATTTTAATTTCTAATCATCGAGTTATGTCCACTTAACATATTCCATGCGATTAAGTTAATCTGTTATAAACTATACCTTAACTTTTTCTGGAAGCTAATAACATGTGACCAGTTACTTTGTAATCGACACCATGATAAGTGAATAACGTCCGCTCCTGGCACCAAAACAGACTCTCGAAACTCATTGCGCCCAGACGTTTCAAACTAGAAAGCCCACCCAATTTTCTTTGGTTGGGCTTGTTCTTTCAGTTAATCCGCAAAGCAAGCCAGAAACTCACACCATTACTCATCTAGCTATTGCGATGCTAGACGCTCACGCATCGGTCTGTTAATTGGGTTGCGATTTGCATCGTAATAGCGACTCGGCCAGATAACATAAGCAGGAACATCAATCGCCTGGCTTATCAGCATTTCCCCTTTTGCCCACGGGCGGGAAAGTGCATTTGCAAGCGTTGAAGAGCTCAATCCTGACTGACGGGATAAAGCTGCCAGTGAAGTGCCTTTTTTACGCAGGGCAGCGATGATATCCGCAGGATGCCAGTCGTTTTGAGTAGTCAATAAGATAAGACTTTTGGGTAACGTCATAAATATTCTCCAGGAGAAAATTTGTATGTGTTCCCGATGTGATATTCAGGCTGCGAAACCTGGCTGCGGATTTTGCCGCAGCGGCGCTGACTATACCGTAGCCGTTAGTGTTAACCAACCCACTAATGAGTAAGTTGCGAGTCGTTTTCCAAAGATATTTTGGTTGTTGCAGCAGGTAACATTGATGACTTTGCTACGACCTGGCTCCGCGATCGCCCCTCATCTTCCTGATATGATAGATTCCTCCCAATGGAGCATTTCACTATCTAGAGTTATCCCGCAATGTCGAATAATCGAGCGCCGGTTTTTAAAGTTTTATCGCTGATGATAGTTTTAGCAGCCGCAACCTTTTTAAATGGCTGCGTTTACCATGATTACAACAGTCCGCATATCGAAGGTGTTTTAACCAGGCAAGGGCAACCGTTGGCTAACGTCAACGTTTCATTAGCCAATTCGGCGCAAATCATGCAAACCACCACGACTGATTCGAAGGGTTACTTTTCACTAGCGCCAAAAGGTGAATGGAATGTCTTTATTCCCATTGGGCCGCAAGACCGTTTCACTCGCTGGTCGGTGATTATTGAGCAGGGTTCAGAGACACTCACCGGATATCAAGATTCAGGTATTGGCGGTGTTTTCTCAGGCTATTCATCTAACGATCGTGTTTCGCTGAATTGTGATTTATCACAGGCAAACATAAAAACCGATGAGTCGGAAGTACATTATTTTTGCAAGGTGCAGACCAGGGAATAATTATGAAGCTTCGTTCTATCATGGGCATATTGCTTATCTCTCATTCGCTGCTCATTTCTATTTCATATGCGAAAACAGCGACCGTTACATGGAGTGATAATGCAGCCGTTGCTCCTGTTCGTGACTGTCGTATTCCGCTAAGAAAACTCTTAGCAAGCAGTAACCAATCTATGATTGCCGCCGAACATCCCAAAGCAACCGATCTGGATGTCCTTATGGAGAAACACGATGACCGCAAGGAAATGTGGTTTATTCAAATCATCAACGTGCGGCAGGCGCATGCAGATTCAGCCCCTGGCGCCGGGCATTTTGGTTGGGTTGTCTACAATGAAAAAACGGGGGAGTTGTGGGATGAACGCGATCAGGAGCACCCGCAAAAGCTCACCACGGATCCTGCCGCATTAGAAAACTACCGCATGTGCAAGATGCAAGATGATCGGTGCTTTCAGGCAAACCAAAACATGACGGATGATCCGACAGGAGGTTTCTACCCTAACGCCTTTGAAGTAGAGGGGGACTCGAGCGTTCGCTATATTGCCAGCCAGGAAAAACGCCAACACCTTTATTGGGCACCGAACAAAGAGTGCACCGTAAATGCATTTGTTGTGAATAACGACAAAATACTGGCGCTATCATGGGGGCAACAACCGGGCTTTATCTGGAGTCGTTATGTCCATCCTGTCACCAAAAAAATTATTGAAGGATGGTTACCTGGAGAGGTCGTTAAAACAAAAGAGCAAATTTGTAATACCGCTAATCAACAGGCAACCGGCGAAAATGCAGCACCCATAAATTTTGTTATACGCACAGTCTCTAACCAACATCAGCGCCTCTATTTTTATGATGCGCCAAATGAAATTTGCCAGAACAGCACGAATGCTTTTCTTATTGATGGGGACAAAGTCCCCGCGTCGGATAAACCTCCGCAGGCAGGTTTCACTTTTGTGCGTTATACCCATCCTTCAACCCAGAATGTCACCAGTGGTTGGGTTCATACCCGTGGTCTGGTTCAACCTTAAGAGGCTGGTATTCACTACAGTGAAAACCCATATGTATATAAAAAGAAAAATACGAATGATGAGTCTCTTGCCGCTCTGCATCCTGATATCACTCCCCCTGATATCAGCAGCAGCAGATGTTGGCTTAAGCACAATAACCTTGAAAAATCCTACTTATAATCAAAAAGATAACCAGGATTACTACTACAATGGACCGTACTTTTTGATCCCCGGCACAGTCAACGAGGTCAGACAAAAACTGACTCAAGGTTTCCAGAATGCAGGGCTGGGTGATTTTCAATGGAAGGATGATTCTGACGTACTGTCCAAAATGGAACACCCGTGGCTTGAAGCCAGTTTCGCCAACCATCCGGAGCTAAAAAAAACCATAGATCAGGCGACTACTGCATTAGTGGACAACGCTCAACAGGCTGGTGCCTTCAGTGCCAGTGAAAAGGCAGAACTGCTTCAGGCTATTCCGAAGCAAGATAAAGACTATGTGGCACGACTTGAGCTTGCTAAGGCGCCGTTTTTCGAACAACGCATTAGCCGCTGGGAATTCAAACGGTCAGTGTCAGCGCGCCATTCAATCCTGCATGAGGACTTCGGTTACGTGATGGACGTATCCCCTATGTTAGCTCGCGGCCCGATGGTACTGGTCTGGTATGGCGGTCTGGAAACCAAAACCGAAAAAACCTTCAAAATGTTCAGTGGCCTGGGCGGAATAGGCCCAATTCCCGATTCCCACATTCAAACCACTAAAACGACAACAAGCGCAATAGACCAGGCGCTGCAACACAGCCTGAACAATTCGCTGGCAGACATGCAAGTACTGCCCGATGCTGAAGCCATGTCTATTATGCAACCGTGGTTCACTCAGGAAAAAGAAGCTCCACAAAACGCACAGCCAGAGGTGCCAGAAATAGCCATCACTGGCAATCCAACCACACCGGCCCCTGTTTTCGATGTCCCCGTCAGTAAAATCCCCGAGTTTTCAGGTAACGATCCCGAGCAGTTCAAAATCTATAGCCAGTCCTTTGAAGACTGGCAGATGCTGCTATTGCCCGATGATCAACTGATCGTATCAACATTCGCTAAAATGCAATCATTTGATTTTAAAGAAAATAAAATCAAGTTATTGCACAATTTCCAGGGGCAATCCGCCATTACCTCCCTCAAACTTGATGATACCGGCAGGTTATGGGGGCTGGACAAAGTCACCTCGTCGGCCAACGGCGAGCAACCCGGCGTAATCTATAAGTTACTTTCGTGGACACCTGATGGTAAAAAAAGCCGCGAGATTGCGCTCCCTGGCGTACGGCAGGCATTTTTGGAAAACTGGTTAATCAATCCGGGGGAAAACGTCGCGCTTTGGAGTAGCAATGACAGCCCAGTTTTTAACCTGTCCCTCAAAAAGGGGGAACTGATGAGCAAAGCAGGGATGGTTGAATCACGCGAAGCCGCGATAAGGCTGGTGAATTCATCTAAATCGCGAAACCTCACCTCCATTAAATTTAACGACAACCTGGTTTGGCGGCAAGACTGGGGCGGGTATGGTCTATCGGCTGAAACAGGGCAAGTCGTCCAGAGTGTCAAAACAAACGTTGATGGGATGTTCTTTGGTAGCCTGGAATCCAGATGGGGACTCGCGCCGTCAGAAGGTTCAGCTTACCTGGCTAACCCCATTTTTATCATCAATCTGGATAGCGGATTACCTTATCTGAAATTCGACAAACCCGTGTCCCACGTAGCGCGCACGGCTCACGGAAGATTATTGGCCCTGGATACCACTGTTCTTGAGATGAAAAGCGGGACGATTATTGCACAACTGGTTCCTGATACAGGTTACACCGTTGCTGCAAGCGCCTTTAGCTGGAAAGGCGACAAATTGTGGGTCTATTTAAAAAATAACGACGGCGTTGAAAAAGTGATGATCTGGGATGTACCGGAATCATTGCGTGATGCCGCTTTGGGCAAGTCCTATCCCGATCAAGCGAATCTGGATACTTCCGCCGGACAGTGGCGGTAAAAAGTACCGGGCTTCTTTATTCTCAACGGCTTCGGGTATACCGTGTGGGGCATGAGAAACAAAATAAGAGGATTGATTATGAAAGCTGTGGTTCTTGAACAAGTTGACGGCCAGACGCAAGCCGAAGTGAAGCAAATTGCCGTTCCAGCTGAGGAGTTGGGAAATGTGCTGGTCGACGTCGATTGGTCAAGCCTGAACTATAAAGACGCGCTGGCCATCACCGGTAAAGGCAAAATCATCCGCAACTTCCCGATGGTGCCAGGCATTGATTTCGCAGGCCGCGTAGCGAGCAGCAGCGACAGCGCGTTTAGCGCAGGGCAAGAAGTGGTGTTGACCGGCTGGGGAGTGGGCGAAAACCATTGGGGCGGCCTTGCCGAGCAAGCTCGTGTGAAATCTGAATGGCTGGTTCCGTTGCCTGCAGGCTTAACCGCACGCAAAGCGATGATCGTCGGCACCGCCGGCTTCACCGCCATGTTGTGCGTCATGGCGCTGGAAGAAGCCGGCATTACACCGCAAAGCGGTGAAGTGGTAGTAACCGGTGCCAGTGGTGGCGTGGGCAGCACTGCCATCGCCCTGCTCCACGCGCTGGGTTATCAGGTTGTGGCAGTTTCTGGCCGTGAATCGACCCATGATTATTTGCGCCAGTTGGGCGCCAGCCGCATTCTGCCGCGCAGCGAATTTGCAGAAACTCGCCCGCTGGAAAAACAAGTGTGGGCTGGTGCGGTCGATACCGTGGGCGGGAATGTGCTCGCTAAATTGCTGGCGCAGATGAACTACTCTGGTTGTGTCGCTGCCTGTGGCCTGGCGGGCGGGTTCGCGCTGCCAACTACGGTGATGCCATTTATTCTGCGTAACGTGCGCCTGCAAGGTGTGGATTCAGTGAGCGCACCAATTGAGCGCCGAATTGCTGCGTGGGAGCGCCTGGCGAAGTTGCTGCCGGAGAGTTTCTATGAGATGGCGACGACGGAAATCAGTCTGGAGCAAGCGCCTGCTGTGGCAGAGAGCTTTATGAACAATGAGATTCAGGGCCGCACGTTAGTTAAGGTGAAGTAAGCTCTCGCCTCTTTCGCAAACTATCTCAATATTTATAAAAATTGAGATAGTTTGTTGTAGTTATCCCCCTCCACGACTAATCTATCTCAATAATATTAAAAATTGAGATAGATTGATGAAGCACCCTCCAGGCTTAATTCCATTTTCCGCATTCACTGGTGCGCAATTAGAAACCCACCAGCAATACAGCCGTATTCTGGACAATAAAGGCCGTTATTTGCCCTTCGATGAATTTCGCCATCGGGTCAAACGCGGTGAGGATCTGGAGCTAGCCTGGACGCTGACGCGCAACGCCCGTAGCGCTGCCTTACAACCCGTCAATTACCGTAATGAAGCTGGGGAACAAGCAGGGTTCAATATCACGCCACTTATCTCAGAAGTGTGTGAACTGGCGGACAAACACACCACACAAACGGCCTTAAGAGAATATCTCCAACAACTGCCTGCGGGGGGTGCCGAGTTATCGCAATTACAGCTCGATGAATCGATAACCAGTAGCCAGCTTGAAGGGGCCAATACCACGACACTGGTTGCGCGTAATATGCTGGAAACCGGGCGTCAGCCGCGTACCGAAGATGAGCAAATGATTGCCGGGAATGCCCGTCTAATGGCTAAAATCCCCGAACATCTGGCTGAACCGCTCACCATCGAGCTTATCCGGCATTTCCATGCTGTTGGGATGAGCGGCATCAACGACGCGAAATACCAACCCGGCACGTTTCGGGACACCGATGACATTGTGATTGCGGATTACGATGGCAATATCGCCCATCAACCACCCACCGCGGCCACTATTCCCCAACGCCTGCAAGAGGTTTGCGATTTCGCCAACCATACCGACGGGCAATACATTCACCCACTCATTCGGGCGTGCATTCTGCATTTTATGCTCGCGCACGAGCATCCTTTCAGGGATGGAAATGGCCGCACCAGCCGCGCGCTATTTTACTGGTTTATGCTAAAAAATGGCTACGAAGCCTTCCGCTTTGTCTCGATAAGCCAGCTTCTGCATGCCGCGCCGGTTAAATATGCCCATAGCTACCAGTACACCGAGCATGATGGTATGGACATCACTTACTTTCTGGAGCACCAGGCAAGTACCATCAAACGGGCGACGACGAAATATCTCGATTTTATCCATGAAATTATCCGTCGCCGCGCGGCGGTTGATAGCCAACTGGCAGCCTCTGGCGCACTTTCCAGACTGCGACCGCGCCAGATAGCATTACTGAATATTATGTTGTCTGAACCTCAGAGGCTGTACACCGCCGCGGAGGTCAGCCAGCTATTGGGCGTTTCGGACGGTACCGCCCGCACCGCGTTGCGCGTTCTGGTACATGAAGGATTAGCCCGACAGGTGCAGGTTAATGACCAACAGACGGCGTATATCGTGGCAAGTGGGTGACGGGGGAAATCACCCAGGCAGCACAATATTACTGTCCGCCAGCGAACCCATCTCATTGTGCATTGCGCACGCGGCATCAACCAGATGCATCGCCAGTGCCGCACCGCTACCCTCGCCTAAACGCATGCCCATCTGCAAATATGGCTCCAGCCCTAACTTATTCATTGCGATCACCGCACCTTTTTCAGCAGACAAATGCGAAGGAATTAAGTATTCACGCACACCTGGCGCAATCTGGCAGGCCGCCAACGCTGAGGCATAAGACAAGAAGCCATCAAGAACTACCGGCAAACCCGCTGCCGCCGCGCCAAGCATTACGCCCGTCATACCGACCAAATCAAAGCCGCCCACTTTTGCCAGCACGTCGATACCGTCTGCGGCATCAGGCTGATTCACTTTAATCGCCTGGCGCACGACGGCAATTTTGTGGTGCATTTTGTCAGACGGGAAGTTCGCCCCCATACCCACAACGTCGTCTGGTGAGCAATCCGTTAATACGCTGACCATCGCCGCCGCAGGCGTGGTGTTCGCCATGCCCAGTTCGCCGACGCCAAACAGCGTGACGCCTTCAGCGGCTTTTGCCATGGTGAGTTGCATGGTAGCCAGTAGCAAATCTTCGGCCTGTTGGCGGCTCATCGCCGGGCCTTGCGCGATGTTGCCGCTGCCACGCGCGACTTTCATATCCAGCACGCCAGGCAGTGCATCGCTATCGATACCGACATCAACTACATGAATCTCCGCACCGACGGTCGCGCCCAGTACGCATACGCCGGTATTTTTGCGCGTCATGTTCAACGCCTGAATCGCGGTGACAATTTGCGGGGAAATCGCCACACCTTCAGCATACACACCATGGTCGGCACACATCACGAGGATCGCTTTGCGGTTGGTGTTCAGGCCATTTTTCATGCCTGGCATTCCCGCCAGTTGCACCGCTAATGCTTCCAGGCGCCCGAGGCTCCCGAAAGGCTTTAACAGGCCATCAATGTGTTGTTGCGCGCGCGCCATGGCTTCGCTATCAAGCGGGGAAATGGTGGCCAAAAGGGAGTTCAGTGTTTGCATTTTTTTCTCTATACAACGTTATCAACATCGGGACAAAAAATGGTGGATGACGCTACGGTTTTCGTAGGTCAGATAAGCGCAGCGTCATCCGACAAATCGGTTTTCGTAGGTCGGATAAGCGCAGCGTCATCCGACAAATCGGTTTTCGTAGGTCGGATAAGCGCAGCGTCATCCGACAAATCGGTTTTCGTAGGTCGGATAAGCGCAGCGTCATCCGACAACTAGCGCAACATTGCCAACAAAAAAACAAGCTCGCCTAACTCAATAGCGGCACCCAGCGTGTCGCCGGTTTGCCCGCCGAGCGTGCGCTTCAACATCCAGCCGAGGCCATATATCGCAAGCAGCGTGATAACCAACGCCAGCAGGCCGGAAGACGGCAGCAAAAGTGTGCATAACACCGCGCCACCCAGCAACGTCAGCAGCGTTTGCGTGCCGGTCACTTTGCCGATAAACAGATTCCCCAGCCCTTTCTCACGCGCATACTTGTGGTTATGCATCAGCAGCACACTGGCGCTGCGCCCGGCGACAGAAGCCGCGGCGAGCAGCGCCAGCATGTTGCCGCCGCGCAACGCCAGTTCGCTCACCACCAGCACTTTTGTCACAATCACAAAAATCAGCGCCAGCCCACCGTGGGTGCCAAGGCGGCTGTCGCGCATGATTTCTAACATCCGGTCACGCGTTCGCGCCGAGAAAATCCCGTCGCAGGTATCCGCCAGGCCATCAAGATGGAAACCGCCGGTCAGCAGCGCGAGCGCCAGCACATAACCCATTGCCGCTAAAGGTAAACCCGCCCACGGTTGTAGCAGTGTGAACACTACGCCCGCTAATGCGCCCAGTACCAGTCCGACAAACGGGAATGTCACAATGCCGCGCACATACTGATGCGTTTCGATACCATCCGCCCAGCGGGCGCGCACCGGAATGCGGCTCATAAACTGCAAGGTGGCGAAGAACAAACGGAAAATCATTTAATTTTTACTCCTATCCCTGAAACCACCAGCCAGACTTCGTCGGCACGCTGCGCCAGGCGCTGGTTGACGCGCCCGGCAATATCGCGGAAATGCCGCGCCAGACGGTTTTCCGGCACAATGCTCATTCCCACTTCGTTAGTGACTAAAATCACCTCTGCCGGAGTTGCCGCAATGGCCGCCAGCAAAATATCGACCTGCTGATTCACGACCTGCTCCATCGACTCAAAATCCCAGTCGTCTTCCGGCTCATCGCCCGCCGCGTCGTACATCACGTTGGTAATCAGCGTGGTAATGCATTCCAGCAGCACCGCTTCTTGCGCTGAATTATGCTGATTAATCACCGTGTTTAGGTCGCGATATTGCTCAACCGTGCGCCAGTGCGCCGGGCGACTATCGCGATGGTGCTGAATGCGCGCTGCCATTTCACTATCGAAAATTTTCGAGGTGGCGATATACAACACGCGCTCAAAGTTTGCCGCCAGTTGCTCGGCGTGGCGGCTTTTGCCGCTGCGTGCACCGCCGGTGAGGAGTTTCATACTGCTTGCTCCTGATGCTCACGCATGATTTGGTAGATTCTTTCAATATCAATGTGTTCACGCATCGCGTCGGCAAGGATATTAAACTGCTGATCCTTATGCTTTTGAAAGTCGAACACTTCGCCTTGCCAGGCGGTCAGCCCTTTGCGCTGGCGCAGACTGTCGAGCAGGCTACGGGTAAATTCGCCGCTATCAAACAGACCATGCAGATAAGTGCCCAGCACTCGCCCGTCGTCACTGATTGCACCGTCAACGTGATGATAAGGCTGAGTATTGCATTCGGTGAAGGTAGCAAATGGCGCAGTATTTTCACCACGCTGCGTTTCACCCATATGGATTTCATAACCCTGGAGCGAAGTACCGGAACTGGCAGCAAATACGCCCGGAAGATCTGCCTGAACCTGCCCCGCCACGCGGGTGGTGGTTTTGACACTGGCAAAACGCGTAACCACATCCAGTAGGCCGATACCTGGCATTTCGCCAAGACCGGATTCCACTTCGTCGTAAATATGCTTCCCGAGCATTTGATAACCGCCGCAAACGCCCAGCACCGCGCCATTTTTACCGTGATGCGCCAGTAGCGCCTGCTCAAGGCCGTTTTCACGCAGCCAGCGCAAATCACCCAGCGTATTTTTACTGCCCGGTATAATCACCAGGTCGCTGTTTTGCAGTTCATTTGGTTTGCTGACATAACGCAGGCGCACGTCGGGTTGCGCCGCCAGCGCGTTAAAGTCGGTGAAGTTCGACATATACGGCAGTTGCAGCACTGCAATATCTAAATCTTTCTCGGTCACGGAATCATATTTCCCGCTTTCCAGCACCACGCTGTCTTCATCTTCCAGATCAACGTTCAGCCACGGCATCACGCCAAGAACAGGCACGCCGGTTAATGCTTCAATCTGTTCGATACCGGAATACAGCAGCGCCACGTCGCCACGGAATTTATTAATGATCACGCCTTTGACACGCCATTTTTCATGTTCCAGCAACAGCGCGATGGTGCCGTAAATGGCGGCGAATACGCCGCCACGGTCAATATCGGCAACCAAAATCACCGGGCATTCCGCCAGTTCTGCCATCCCCATATTAACGATGTCACGGTCACGTAAATTGATTTCTGCCGGGCTGCCTGCGCCTTCCAGCACCATCACGTCGTGCTCTGCGGCAAGGCTTTGGTAGACCTCGCGGATTTGCGCTTTCAGTTGCGGTTTGTAATTGTGATAAGTCACCGCATCCATATTGGTGGCGACTTTACCCATCAACACCACCTGCGCTTTACAGTCGCTGGTGGGTTTGAGCAGCACCGGATTCATGCGCACGTCGGGGGCGATGCCTGCCGCTTCGGCCTGGAAAATCTGCGCCCTGCCCATCTCTTTGCCGTCTGGCGTAATGCCGGAATTGAGCGCCATATTTTGCGATTTAAACGGCGCGGTACGCTGGCCGTCCTGGGCGAAAATCCGGCACAGCCCCGCAACCAGCATGCTTTTGCCCACGTCTGAGGCGGTGCCCTGCACCATGATTGAAAGGCTCATCCTGCTTCCTTTGCAACGCGCAAGGCGTCGAATAATTGAGTTTCGGTTTTGCACAGCGGGAACCCAAGTTGGCTGTGCAATTTGACCAGCCACGGCTGCACCAGCCCGGCTTCACGCAGCATGTCGGCCTGGCTAAAGACCGCGCCTGGCTCACCTGCCGCGACAATTTTGCCGCCGTTAATCACATACACGCGGTCACAGACTTCATAAATCAAATCAATATCATGGCTTGAGATCACCACATGCTTACCTTGCTCGGTAATACGGGCGATGATTTCAATCATCTGCTGACGGCCCGATGGGTCAAGCCCGGCGGTCGGTTCATCGAGCAGTAAATAGTCGGCTTCCATCACCAGCGCCCCGGCAATTGCCACACGTTTCTTTTGCCCATGGCTGAGATACTGAATCGGTTTGTGGCGGAAAGATTGCGCATCCACCAGTTCAATCGCGCGCTCGACACGGCGGGCAATTTTAGCTTCATCGACGCCAAGGTTACGCAAACTAAAGGCAATATCGCTGTCGATGTCGGTGTAGAAAATTTGCTGCTCCGGGTCCTGAAACACGGTGGTGACGCGCTGGCGGTGCTCAATCAGCCCGGCTTTAGTGTAATTTATCGCTTTGCCCTGCCACAACACCGCGCCCTGTTGCGGCCGTAACACGCCGTTGAGGTTCATAAACAAGGTGGATTTACCGCAGCCATTTTTGCCGACGATCCCCGTCACCGGGGACGCGCCAAAATCGAAGTTTAAACCGTGTAGTACGGTATCGTCCTGATAGCAAAAAGATAAATTTTGCGTGCTAAGCATTGGAGCGGTTCTCACAGGTGGAAATCACCCTGGTAAAGTTTGACATCCAGCGTGGTGGACATTTGCTGGTAACGCAGCAGCACGCGGGTAAATAACATGCTGATTAACATGGCTAGCGAGCGGTAACTGCCAGGCAAGGTACGATAACCGAAACGTAACGACTGAGCACGGTGAATGGCCTGTGCTTCGTCCAACAGGATGAAAATAAAACGCCAGGTGAGCAGGATTTGCTCGGTCAGCAACCGTGGCACTCGTAAGCGTTGCAGTAAGATGATGAGCTGCGGAAACGGCAGATTGAGCACCAGCCAGTAAGTGGCAGCCAGTGCCGCCAGGCTGCGCCAGAACGTCTGGTTCGCCACCAGTAAACCTTGCGCATCAATGCCGATATAAAACGAACCGAGCGGCACACTCAATAACAGCGATTGTGCGTTATGCGATGCGCTGAAAACGATAGTCACTACGCCGATGAGTAAAAAACCCAGCGGCACCGCCAGCCAGCGCAAATAGCGCATTGGCCCGACGCGCAACAACCAACAGGTAAGAGCCGCAAGCATCAACAACCAAAGTGCCTGCCCGACGGGCGGTAACGCAAACGCCAGCGTCATCATCAGCAGATACAACGCGAATTTGCGCAGCGGCGAAACTCGGCACCAACGGCTCTGGTAGCTGAGTTTATCAATCCCCAGCATGGTCGCCGCGTCGGCCCCGATAGAACCCCAGAATGTAGAAAATCACCGCCGTGCCGAGAGAGCCTTGCAAGGTGAACAACAGGCTTTCGATTTCGCTACTCGCCGGTTCATAAAGCGGCTGGAACCACGGTTTATAGTCTGGAGCGATGACCTGAATCTGGCCTTCAGCCTGGTCATCAGATCCCCCGTATTCGCCACCGTGGGGAATAAAGAACGGCACCACCATTAATCCCACCACCAGGGCGAGCAAAATCAGCGTTTTTTTCATGTTATTGGCTCCTGGCTGGAAGCATTTGTCGCTTGATGAGTTGGTCGTAAATCATCACCGTTAGCAGACCTTCAGCAATCGCAATCGGGATTTGCGTCAGGCAGAAGATGCCCATAAATTTCAGGCTGGAGCCGGTGATGCCGAAGTGTGGGTCCGGGAACGCCACGCCGAGCTGTATCGAGGTGACAAAATAGGTGGTTAAGTCGGCGACCATCGCGCACAGGAACACGCCCACGTCACGACGAAAACCGGCTTTGCAGGCCAGTTTCCACACCAGGTAACCGGCTAGCGGCCCAATCACCGCCATCGACATGCCGTTTGCGCCAAGCGTGGTCAGGCCGCCGTGCGCCAGTAATAACGCCTGGAACAGCAGCACGATGGCACCTAAAACCGCCACCACACCTGGGCCAAACAGAATGACCGCCAGGCCCACGCCCGTCGGGTGTGAGCAGCTTCCGGTGACCGACGGGATTTTTAGCGCCGAGAGCACAAAAATAAACGCACCGCACAGTGCCAACAGCACTTTCTGGTTGCTGTCGTGGGCGACGATTTGGCGTAAACGCACCAGGCCAACATACAAACAGGGCAGGAACAAAATCCACCACGCCAGCGCCCACATTGGCGGCAAAAAGCCTTCCATAATGTGCATGGCGAACGCTTCTTGCGGCACAATGAGCAACAGCATTCCCGTGCCTAAGCCGCTTAGCGAGAGTTTTTTAAGTAACGATTCCATGATTTTCCTTTAGCCGTTAATGTCGGGTGACGCTTCGCTTATCCGACCGACATCTACCACTGCTTGTTAACCAAAATGGTCGAAAAATACGGTAATTGCTGGTCGTCTGGCACCGCTTCCAGGTTACGGAAACACTGCTCGTTTGGTAACGTCGCCTCCGCCATTAACACCGCGTGTTGGATGATGCCGAGGTGTTGCAACAACGCTTTGATTTGTGCAAAACGCCCGTACACTTTCATCAACACCACGCAGTCGTGGGCGCGTAATGCCTGGCTTAATTCTTGATGGGAAGCGGTGCACGACATCACCGCCAGCGATTGCGCCTCCATTGCCAGCGGCAGTTGTGCGCGGGAAGCAATGGCGGCAAATGAAGTTACACCTGGCACAATTTCCAGCCATTCCGGGTTACCGATTCGCGCCAGCAAAAACACCCAGGTGCTGAACAGCATTGAATCACCGAGGGTGATAAACCCCACCTGTTTACCCTGCTCCACTTCATGTTTAAGGGCGGCGGCAGTTTCATCCCACACCACCGCTTTTTCGTCGTTATCGGCACTCATTGGGAAGTGACAAGTGCGCAGCTCGGTGCTGTCACTTAAGTATTCGCGCACAATCGATAGCGCCAGGCTGTCACCGCCTTTGCGCCCCGCTGGCGCGTACAGCACATCGAGCTTGCCGATGATACGGGCGGCGCGAACGGTTATCAGGTCGCTGGCGCCAGGGCCGGTGCCAAGAGCATATAAACGCCCGCTCATGCCGCGACCTCAACAAGTGATTTTTCCAGCGCACGCTGCAAATGGTTAACGAACATCGCACGGATTTGCGGGTTTTCCCCCAAACCTTGCAGCCACGACTGAGCTTCGATTCCCGCTTCCTGCAACTGTGTTTTCCAGGAGTCTTCCTCGTCGGATGCCATGTCGTTAATCGCATGGTCGCCCGCCACTAACATCAGCGGCATCAGGTGGACTTTGCGCACCTTTTCTTGCTGCAAGCCACGTACGATCAGGTCGATTTCCGGGTAGCTTTCTACCGCGCCAACGCGGGCGGGGATTTGGCGCGCTGCCATTAAATGGTCAAGACAGGCGTAGGCAGAAAACGCATGGTGACTGGCTCCGTGGCCCATAAATACCACCCGTTCGTCGGCGGCAAGTTTTGGCATCTGGCTTTGCAAGGCATCAAGCAACAACTCGTAGTCGTTGAAATCACTCAGCAGCGCCGTGCCTAAGGCCACGCGCTGGAATAAGTGGCTGTATGCCTGCACTTCACGGGCGATTTTTTCGTATTCATCGCCGTTAATCACATGCAGCGATTGCACGGCAATATCCTGATAACCCAGTTCGGCAAGGCGCTTTAACGCTTGCGCGGGGGAGTCGATTTCCAGGTTATCGCGCTTTTTTAACTTGCGGATAATCATGCCGGAGGTAAAGGCGCGGAACCGGTCGCGGTCAGCAAAAGTGCGCCCCAGTTGTTCTTCGCAGGCAACAATATTTTTGCTACAGGTTTCGTGGTAACTGGTGCCGAAACTGATCACCAACAGGGCTTTTTTCATGCTTTCCTCTCTTGCAGCCAGCGTGTCACACGGCGGCTCACATCTTCACGGCTTTGCAGTAATTCGGGTCCAGTGACTAACGGCTGTGGACGAACCACCACCACACAGGGAATGCCGCGCTCCAGCGCCGGATTCACTTTGTCGAGATAGCCGCCTTCGGCACCGGATTCTTTGGTGATCACCACATCCGGTGAGCAGAAGGCGTAAATGGCGGCGTTGAACTCGGCGCTGAACGGGCCGCGCAACGCAATAATGTTGTCGACGCCCAACCCCAGTGCTTCACACTCGGTAATCACTTCGCTGGTCGGTAACACCCGCGCCAGTAGCGTTTTGCCCGGCATTCCTTGCTGCCAGGCCGCCAGTTCTTTACTGCCGGTGGTCAGCAGCACGCGCGGGCCATATTCCTGCGCCACGGCACAGGCGGCTGGCAGGCTGGCGACTTTGTGCAGCAACGGGTGTTCCAGGTCATTGAGTTCACTACGGCGTTGATAACGGCTGAGCGTTACCCCCACCGTTTCGCAGGCCGCGGTAATGTTGCGGCTGAGCAGTTCAGCATACGGATGCGAGGCATCAATCACCCAGCGCACCGCGTGGCGCAGCAGCCAGTCAGCAATTTCATCACGGTCGATACGCCCGACGCGGATTTGCCCGCCGATGTCGCCCGCCAGTGATTCGCCAACCGTCGTCGCCACCGACAAGGTGTAGGCAATGCGTTGTTCATCGAGGATTTGGCAGATGAACCGCGCATCGCTGGTGCCGCCAAATACCAGCACCGGGGATGCGCCTGGGGCCATCATGTCGGATGACGCTTCGCTTATCCGACCTACGGAATCGAGTGTTCGGTGCATCATGTCGGATGACGCTGCGCTTATCCGACCTACGGAATCGAGTGTTCGGTGCATGATGTCGGATGACGCTGCGCTTATCCGACCTACCGGAGCGAGAGGTTCACTCATAGCTCGTAACCTCGCGGCGTAATCATTAATCCATCGCGCACGAAGGTGGTTTTGTTGCCGACAATCACCAGGCTGGTCATATCGACCGGCTCAAAGTCCATTGCGCCAAAGGTGGTCAGCCATTTTTGTTCTTTTTTGCGCCCGGCGGCTTTCACCACGCCAACCGGCGTTTGCGGCAGGGTAAACTCGCGCATTAATTCGAACGCACGTGCCAGGTGCCCTTCGCGGCCACGGCTGCGCGGGTTGTAGAAGCAGATAACAAAGTCGGCAGACGCGGCAGCAATAATGCGTTTTTCAATAACCGGCCACGGCGTTAATAAATCGCTGAGGCTGATATGGCAAAAATCGTGCATCAATGGCGCGCCGAGCAATGACGCGGCGGCGATGCTGGCGGTAATACCCGCCACAAGACGCACTTCAATATCCAGTTGCTGCGAAGTCACCAGCTCCAGCACCAGCCCTGCCATGCCGTAAATTCCGGCGTCGCCGCTGCTGATAAGCGCCACGTTATGCCCGGCTTTCGCCAGTTCGATGGCGGTCTGGCAGCGTTCGATTTCTTTGCACATGCCGGTTTTGATCACCTGTTTGTCGCCGGTTAATGGCTTCACCAGGTGGGTATAGGTTTTATAACCGACGACAATTTCCGCTTCCTGCAAGGCCGCAATCGCTTCCTGGGTCATCATGGCTTCACTGCCGGGGCCAATGCCAATTACCGTTAACATCTGTCTGAAACTCCTAAAGTTATGGTGACGCCCTGCTCGCGCAGCGTGTTGCCCACCAGGTTTCCGTTGCTCATCAGCCACGCAGCGGGTTGTGACACGCTGCCCACGCCGACGGTGAGGCGCACAAATTCCGACGCCGGAAAGCGATATTCATGTTGGGCAAGTTGGTCAACGCTAAAGATTTCGAAAGGGATTTGTCGCAGGTGTGCCAGTTCTAACAACGCGGGTTCGTCCTGCTTGAGGGACACACTGCCAATCGCCCGCAAGGCTAGCGGGTCGAAATGATTGGCCGCCAGTTGCTGGTTTAACAAGCTGGCGACGGTGTGTGGCGCGGTATCACGACGGCAGCCAATCCCCGCAACCACGCGCTTTGGCACCACTTTAAACAACGGGATCGTCTGTGGCGGTAACGCGACGCGCAGCGTGACGCACACCAACGCATCCAGCTCTGGCAGCGCATCAAGATTGTCGACCGGGATAAAACCGCGCGTGTCGTATCGATCGGCATGTAGCGCAAATTCGCTGTCCCACCACAGGCCAACGCGCTGTTGGCTGACCAACATTTGGTTGATGGTTTTCACCGCCTGGCGGAAATCCTGCATTGTGGCGTCAAGCGCTGCCGCCAGCGTATCGAGTGCCGCCAGTTGGTTAACATCGGTGGCGGTGGTAATGACCGGATCGGCCCCCAGGGTGGCGGCGAGCTGGCGCGTGAGTTGATTCGCGCCGCCAAGATGGCCGGAAAGCAGGCTTATCACATGCTCGCCGCGTTCATCCATCACCACCACCGCCGGGTCGTGCAGCTTGTCATTCACCAGCGGTGCAATCACCCGCACGACAATTCCCGTAGCGGCGATAAATACCAGCGCCGAATATTGACTAAATGCCTGTTGCACGGTTTGCGCGAAGCTGCCGCCGAACGGGATAAACCCCGGTTGCAGCAGTTTTTCACTGGTGAAACAGGTCAGTGGATGGGTCGCGCGCAACCGTTCGGCTAACGCCACGCCGCCAGGGGTGAGACAAAACAGCGCCATCGACTCAGGCTTTGCGGTATTCATGGCTGAACCCTGCGTCATAAAGTTTCGAGTAGTGGTACTCCTCGCCGAGGAATGCCCCGACCATGATCAGCGCGGTTTTGCGAATTCCTGCTTCACGCACTTGTTCGGCGATGGTGGTCAGGGTGCCGCGTAACACCTGGCAGTCGGGCCAGGTCGCTTTGTAGACCACCGCCACTGGCGTATCCACAGGGTAACCCCCTTCAATCAGGCGCTCTGCCACGCGGTTAATGCGCTGCACAGAAAGGAAAATCGCCATCGAAGTTTGGTGCTGTGCGAATGCTTCTAACTGTTCGAGCGCAGGCATCGGCGTGCGGCCTTCAATGCGCGTGATAATCAAACTTTGCGAGACTTCCGGCACGGTGTATTCCACGCCAAGTTGCGCGGCAGCGCCCAGAAATGCGCTCACACCCGGCACGGAAACATAGCCAATTCCACGCTCAGTCAGCATTTCGCCCTGCTCACGAATCGAGCCGTACAGCGAGAGATCGCCGGTTTGCAGGCGCACCACCAGCTTGCCCGCGTTTACGCCGCTCTCCATCAGTTCAATGATTTCTTCAAGATTAAGTGCTGCGCTGTCATGGCATTGCGCGCCTGGCGGGCAGTAGTCGAGCAGTTCAGGGTTAATCAGCGATCCGGCGTAAATCACCACTTCCGCTTGTTGCAAGACGCGGTAGCCTTTCAGGGTGATCAGTTCTTTGTCGCCAGGCCCCGCACCAACAAACCACACTTTGCGGGTATCAAATTGTTCAGTCATGGCTTCCTTCCTTGAGGCAAGAAATCAAATACGTGGGGTTGTTCGGTTTGAAGTAGTGCCCGCTGCCAAGCCCGGTGAATTGCGCGACCTGCAATTGCAGACAGTCAACGTCGCTCACAGCGCACTGCTCGAGATGCGCTAAGGCGCAGGTTAAGTTTTCCAGCAGAATAAAGGTCATCACCAGCCGCCCGGCAGGATGCAAATGGGCCAGCGACCAGTCGATAAGCTCGGTTAATTGCCCGCCGCTGCCGCCGATAAACACCGCATCGGCCATCACATTCAACTCAACTGGCGCGTAGCCGCTGATGATTTCAACGTTCAGGCAGTTAAAGAGCTGGCGGTTTTCCGCCATTAACGCCAGTGCATCGGGGTTGCGTTCAATCGCGCTAACTTGCAATTGTGGGTAGCGTATTGCCGCTTCCAGCGACACGCTGCCGGTGCCAGCGCCGATGTCGATCAAGTGCGTGGCGTGCTGTAATTGCAGGCGATCCAGCGCCTGAGTACGCACCACTTCTTTGGTCATCGGCACGCGGGCACCGCGTAAAAAAAGTTCATCTTTCATTGAGGATCACCACTACGTTCATCGCGTAGCTTTGCGCCACATCACTGGCTGGCAAGCGATGGATTCGTTCATCCGCTGACGACAGGTTCTCGCCAATAATGAGCGTCGGGTTCAGGCCGCGCATCAGCATGGCCTGGGCGATGGCGTAAGGATCGATGATTTGGTCCGTCACCATTGCCACTTTTTGATGCGCCGCAATGGCATTGAAATCAGGTTCACGCCCGTGGCTGCTGGTTATCCATAAGTCGTTCATATCAACCGCTGCTTTAGCGCACAGATATTGGATAGAGCTAATGCCTGGCATAATGCGTAACTGTTCGGGCGGGAAATTCGCCGCCAGCCGTTTGCCGATGCCGTAAACCAGCGGATCGCCCGAGGCCAGCACCACGACGCGCTTATCCAGGCGCTCGCGGAGCCAAGAAATTAAGCCGTCAAGATCGCTATCCAGCAGACGGGTTTCAGCGCCGATATCAGCAAACAGCGCCAACTGACGTGCACCACCGACCAGAATCTGCGCTTCATTAATTGCAGCGTGCGCCTGCAAAGTGAGGTATTCCGTGGCACCAGGCCCAATTCCGACCACGGTTAGCATCGCTTTTCTCCCGCTAATTCCCCGGCAATCTCTGCGACCGGACGGCTGCTGCCTAACACCTGGTTTTCGAACGAGAACAAAATGGCGTCACATTTTGGCGGGGATTGGGTAAAACGCAGCATCTCGGCAACGCGCTCACAGATACGCATTGCCAGGCGTTCAAACACCCTTTGCCAGCCCTGTTCCGTAATGATTTCGAGCGCCGCTTCGGTGGTGTCGCACTGGTTGACGGCTTCGAGTAACGCAAACGGCGCGCCCATTAACGCGAGGTGAGCGACCAGCGTTTCCATGCGCCCGTCGGCGATGTGGCTGTGAGTGTGGAAAATTCCGGCGGCGACTTTCACCAGTTTGCCGGGGTGGCCAATCAGCACGATATGGCGATATTCGAGGCGCACCGCTTCCTGAATCATGTAGCCGACAAAGTTGCTCATCGTCACCACGCATTCACCATCCAGTTGCAGTTGTTCACGCACAAAGCGTTCGCCGTGGTTGCCCGGCACCAGAATCACTTTATCCAGCCCGGCGGCGCGTTTCATTTCCAGCTCTAACGCCAGCGAACGTTTCCAGCTCTCTTCAGACATCGGCATCACAATGCCGGTGGTGCCGATGATTGAAATGCCGCCCAAAATCCCGAGGCGATGGTTATAGGTTTTCTGCGCACGCGCCTCGCCTTCCGGGGCAAAAATTTCAATTTCCGCACCGCGCTCAGGGCCAATCACTTCACGTACCGCCGCGTCGATAGTCTGCCGTGGCGTGCGGTTGATTGCTGATTCGCCAATAGGCAAGCCGATACCTTTGCGTGTGACCACGCCAATACCGGTGCCGCCGCGCAGGGTGATAGTGCCGCTGTCGTTGAGCTGCACGCGGGCAAATATCAGCATGCCGTGGGTGGCGTCGACATCATCGCCGCCGTCTTTGCGGATAGCCGCCGTCGCCTGTTGGCCTTCGATGACGGGCATTTCAACGTTGAGGTGTAGCGTGACGCCAGACGGTGTCACGATTGAAACCTGGTCAATGACGTGCTGGCGCAGCACCATGAGTGCGGCGACTTTTGCCGCCGCCGTAGCGCAAGAACCGGTGGTGTACCCTTTGCGATACGCCTTACCTTTATGCCAGACGCAATCGGCAGGTTGTTCGCTCACTGAGCCTCCCGCAGGCGATAAAGCAGCGCATTGACAATCGCCGCCGCAACGTTGCTGCCGCCTTTGCGCCCACGCGCCGCAATCGCCGGTAAGCCGCTTTCCACCAGCGCTTCTTTGGACTCTTCCGCCCCGACAAAACCGACTGGTACGCCGATTACCGCCGCCGGTTGCGCGCCTTTTTCCAGCAAGCGAAACAGTGCGGTAGGCGCGTTGCCGAAGACGAAGATCTTTTCGCCCTGTTCCTCTAAGGCAAGATCCACTGCCGCCATCGAGCGGGTCACACCCTGTTCTTTGGCATGTGCCACCACGCGCGGGTCGCTGATATAACAGCGGCAACTGCAACCAAACTCGGCCAACAGGGTTTTATTAATGCCTGAGAGCGCCATGGTGGTGTCGGTGTACAAGGTGCAGCCGCGCTGCAAACTGTTTGTCAGTTGTGCAATGACATCCGGCGAAAACCACAGAATATCCAGCCACTCGAAATCGGCGGTGGTGTGGATAACCCGTTTGATTATCGCTTCCTCGGTCGCATCGTTAAAACGATACGCTGGGTGCTCAGCAGCAATTATTTCGCTAATGATTTCAAAGCTGTGTTGTTCAATAAGCTGCGGTTGTTGCAGGTAGTTCATCGGGTGTCCTTAAGCGATGCCGAGCACGAGTGCGCGCATGGCGGCAAAGAGCAGTAAAGCCAACAGGGAAGCCAGCATCATCAGTTGAATAGTGCGGGTAATGTCGTCGATGGCGACGCCGCGCTGCTCATCGCCCATCCACGGTTTTTCTACCCGCTCGCCAAAATAGGTGTTCGGCCCGCCGAGCCTGATCCCTAGTGCGCCTGCAACCGTGGCTTCAGACCAGGCACAGTTTGGGCTGCTGTGTTGATAGCGATCGCGCCAGCCAATGCGCAGAGCCTGACGGGGATTAGCCCGCAAGCAAAAAGCGGCGATGGTCAGTAGCAGCCAGCTCAGGCGAGCAGGAAAATAATTGGCAAGGTCATCGAGCCGGGCGCTGACATAACCAATGGCACGGTATTTTTCAGTTTTGTACCCCACCATCGAGTCCAGCGTGTTGACCGCTTTGTAGGCCATCGCCAGCGGTGCGCCGCCTAACAGCAGGAAAAACAGCGGAGCAATCACGCCATCGACACTGTTTTCAGCCACGGTTTCTACCACCGCACGGGTGATTTGCGGGCGCTCAAGTTGCGAGGTGTCGCGCCCAACAATCCACGACAATTTTTCGCGGCTTTCGGCAAGGGTTCCATGTTTGAGCGCGCGGTAAACGTCGAGTGCGGCATCGCTCAGGCAACGTGCGGCAAGTACGGTGTAAATCATCCACACTTCGACTAACCACCCGAGCCACGGATGCAGCAGGTTGGCGAGATACAATACGCCCCAGCTCACGCCCCATGTGGTGCCGACCACCACCAGCCACAGCACGCCACCACCGATTTTCAGCGCGCGGTCACTTTTGCAAAATTGGCGAATAATGCGTTGGGTTACGGTGATTAGATTGCCTATCCAGCGCACCGGATGAGGCCAGTGCGGCGGGTCGCCAAACCAGTAATCCAGCAGCCAGGCCACGGCCCAGGCAAGCAATGTCATAGGTGATTCCTCGCAAGCGTTAGCCAGGGGTTGAGCAAATTCGCGCGTTGAGCGAAATGGACATGCAGGTAGCTGGCAAAAGTCGCCTGCTGCTGAACGCCTCCCTGCCAGCGGGAAACGGCGACACCATCACGCCATTTGCAGCAATCTAACGCTGCGGGCAGCGGGCCGTTGAAATCGGAGTAATGAAATTCGTGGCCACGCAAGGTTTCGCCTTTTTTCGCCAGCAAGGTGTTTTGCACAGCGGTGGCCTCGCAATAGCCAAAACGTGTCAGGCGTTGGCCCATCTGGCTATGGCCTGGCAACACGCCGCACATCGAGTGGGTTTCGCCTTCGCTGTCAGTCAGCGTTTCGCCCAAATACATTAAGCCGCCACATTCGGCATACAGCGGAATGTGCTGTTGATGGGCAGCTTGCAGGGATTCGCGCATGCGACTGTTCGCGGCGAGTTTTGCCACATGGACTTCGGGGTAACCACCGCCAAGCCAAATCATCTGGCAGTCAGGGATTTTTGCGTCATGCAGCGGGCTGAAGCGCTGGATTTTCACCCCGGCGTGCTCGAGCATTTCGAGGTTATCGGGATAGTAGAAGTTGAAAGCTTCGTCTTCAGCAAGGGCGAGTGTTAGCCCGTCGGCCAGTGCGGCATCAGCAATGGCGGGCGCAGCACCCTGAGGCAGGGTATTAAGGCGAGATAACGCCAGAAGATGGTCGAGGTTAACGGTTTCTTCAATTTGCTGCGCCAGGCGCTGCCAGTGTTCATCTTGCGGGGAGTGTTCTTGTGCCGGAACCAGGCCGAGGTGGCGCGACGGTAACTCGACATCGGCCATCACCGGCAAGCGCCCTAAGACGGGCAAGCCGCAGTAACGGGTGATGACATCAGCAAGTAACTGGTAGTGGCTGTCGCTGTTGACGCGATTGAGGATAACACCTGCGATGTTTAGCGTTGGGTCAAAGCGCTGGAAGCCCATGACAGTGGCGGCAATGGAGGTAGACACCGCTTTGCCGTCGACCAGCAATATCACCGGGCAACCGAGCTGTTTTGCCATCGCGGCGCTGCTGCAATAGTTGGGGTCGGTGCCGTAGCCGTCGTACAACCCCATCACCCCCTCGATGACGGCCACATCTACGTGCTGCATTTGTTTAGCGAACAAACCATTTAGCGTGGAAGTGGGCAACATGAAAGCATCGAGATTGCGCGAGGCAATGCCGCTTACTGCACTGTGCCAACCGCTGTCGAGGTAGTCGGGGCCAATTTTGAAGGGTTGAACGCAAAGGTTGCGTTGCATGAAGGCGCGGAGCAGCCCGAGCGTGACGGTGGTTTTACCACAGCCGCTGCTGGTGCCTGCAATGACGAATGCGTGTTTTGCTGCCGCTGCCATGGTTGCCTTATCACTGTTTCGGCAAAGCACGGATGTCAGCACGTACGCGCACCCTGAGGCTGCACGCATCTGATGACAACTGACTTCCCACCGAAGGAGTTGTTGAGAATAAGGATGACAAGTCGGTCTTCTGGCTTAGCGTCTCTCTCGCCCGCCCTTCCCAATCATTAGATCAGTGGTTTTGCGGGTTCGTCGGCATCACAGCAGCGGGGGCTGCGGGGGATTGTCACCCCCTTCCCAGCCACGGACTATTTTGGTTAATCGCGTGGCATAAACGAGTCAGTTATTGCGAGCATGACCTTCAAAGCATCACACTCTTAAATATTTAAAAGCAGACACAGTGTAAAAGCTAATAGATTTCGAGAGTTGCGCTATGACAATTTTTACTGATTTTTTAATCTTTACGGTAAATGTCGCTGACGCGTATCTGCCCCCCAGAGACTGGGGATAAAAAAAACCGCCTGGCGGCGGTTGGTAACACTGTTGGAAAAACTCTGCGTAGGTCAGCTAAGCGAAGCGCCATCCGACAACACTGGCGCAAACGGTGGATGACGCTTTCGCTTATCCACCCTACGACAGCTAATTAATCGGCCTTGATTTCGCCCATTACTTTCAGTTTTTTGGAAATTTCACGACGCTCTTTAGACAGTTCAGCGTTTTTGATGATGTAGTCATCAACACGGTCTTCATAGTCGGTTTTCATGCTGGCGATGATGCCTTGAATAGCTTCAATGCTCATACCCGGTTTGATGTAGTCGCTCAGGTTATCAAGCAGCAGAACACGTTTTGAGTTATCGCGGATCTTTTTCTGTACGTCCTGGATTTCACGCTGCAGTTTGTTTTTGCGACGGAACAGACGCACGAACTCAAGCACGTCCTGGAAAGATGGTTTGATTGGTTCCATTTTTATACCCCTGCTAATTTCATACTCGGATTCGTTAAGACAGCCGCCATAAGATAACCTTAATGGTAGCGGCAGCCGCTGATAATTCATTGTTTCGCTATCTTAACCTCAATTGCTGCTGAATCGAAACCAGCAATTCACACCAGGCTGAGCAATTATTTGCGTAACGCGCGACAGATCAACTGCGACAGCAATTCTAGTTGACGAGCAAGTTCCAGACTCAGCCAGACGTAACCATGAATAGGCGTTTCCTGAAGTTTCCCATTTTGGCCATTTTGTATGAGCTCGCGCAACTCGCTGACGATTTCAGTCAGCTTTTCATTGTTCGCTGAAATCGTCGACGGGTTGCCATCGTGCAAGGCCAGTGCGATTGCGGCAAGCGTGCCCTGGGTCATTTGTTGCGTTTCGCGCAGCGTGTGTGCGTTGATCATCAGGAAGTGGCTTTCCCTTGATGCCCAGTAAGCGTTGACCTGCAACTCAAGAGTGCACACCAGATTGCGGCTGACGGTTTGTATCGCCTCGAAGATAGACTTTTGAATATGCGTTTCTTTGCTGCTTGGCCCGATGAGTGCACGCATTCTTACGACATCACTCAACACTTTGTGTAAGTGTTTTTCAAGCCTTGGGCGCTCTAATAAATTAGGTGAGAAGCCCGCGTTGTAAACCCGGCCAAAGGCAGTGACGAAGTTCGCCATTTGTATGCGCCAGTGGATAAAGGCGCGCTGCGGATAAATGCTGGTAAATAACATCGCCAGCAACGAGCCGAAGATGACATCGCCGCTGCGCCAAAGGGCAATTTCCATGTCTCCTGCCGGTGCGCCAACCACTACCGCAAGGGTGATGCCAATCAGCAGAGCCTGATACGGGCGTTTCCCCAGCGCCAGATAGCCGCAGATGAACATGGCAATGGCACACCACACCAACATCAGCGGTAGCGAGAACAGCTCAAGTTTTAGCGCCACAAGTCCCATGACTGCACCGCATATCGTCCCACCAATGCGCTCAAAGGCGCGTGGCACGACGTTGCCCCAAAAAGAGATCGGCCCCATGACCACCACAAGCGTGATCAACGGCCATGTCCCTTCGGGCACTTTCAGAAGATGAACAATAAGAAAGGTGAGAATAAAAGCCAGTGCGATGCGGATCCCATGCACGATACGGTAATTGCGGTATATGCGGATCTCAAATGGGCTTAGTGATTTGTCAGGACGCACACTCAGTTCCCCAGAAAATAAAAAACGGGATTGTACCTGTTTTTATGGAATGAACATCACAAAGTTAGGGGGCATAAGCCCCCTTTAGCATCAGACTTGATCTGCCACCGGAATATACATGTCTATTTCCCAGACTCCACTTTCTGAACCATCGTTAAGATAGTGTTCGAAGCAGGGTTTTCCGGTTATCTGGTAGCTATTATTAGCAAGGACGCTGTCAAAAAACAGATTCCACGGCTTGGCAAAGTCGTTGTCATCCACGCGGGCGCGTGCCACCGCATACTGGCCGCCCTGGATGCTCGTCACAATCACGCCTTCACTGTTATCCGGCACGGTAAAGTTTTCAGCCACCGAGACCACGGTGTCGCAGCGCAGTTTTTCTGCGGGTACGACGTCGGGGTTGTCGTAATAAACCGCCAGCCATTCTTCCCCGGCTATCTGGTGGGTTTTGACCCACAGGGCAAGTTGCTCAAAGCCCTGATGGACCGTTTGTTCCCACGGCCCAACCATATGAAAACCAGCGACTTTACGTTCATTCACTTGTTGTACGTTAAATTCCATATGACCTCCTGACAGATTTAAAAATACTGTATGTTTATACACCACTCTTGTGCAGGGAAACAATCCATTGTCAGGGTGATGTGGTTGCTTTGCGAGCAGGATCGCTTTTTGAAAAACTTTCGCCTGTAGATCCGCCTGTAGATCGTAGTACAGACCAGCCGTTCAGATGAAAAAAAGGGCCGACATGACTGTCGACCCTTTTAACACTGATTAAGGAATTACAATTTGTGGCTCAGATAGTCGCTAAACCGCGACCATGTGCTGCCCTTTTTGACGCCCGTTAGCGTCACCAACGGCCAGTGGGCAATCAGCTTGTCGCGATCAAAAAGCTCGATTTCACCCACATGTTGGTTGGCAGCAATCGGCGCTTCGATCTCTTGTTTGTCGAGGACATATTTGGCTTTGATGTTAGGGACTTCAGATTTTGGCAGCGCCAAAAAAACATCCTGATTTGTACCGACTTCGATCTGTTTTTTATCACCGTACCAGATAGCCTCAGTACCAATTTTTTTGCCTTTATGCAGAACCTGTACGGTATCGAAATTATCCTGGCCCCAGTGCAGTAATTTCCGCGCCTGATCTTCGCGCCCTTTCGGGCTTTCAGCGCCCATGACCACCGCAATTAAACGGCGCTCACCGACCACGCTTGACGCAATAAGATTAAAGCCAGCGCTCGCAGTATGGCCGGTCTTCAGGCCGTCCACATTCAGCCCTTTGTCCCACAACAAACCATTACGGTTCTGTTGCGTGATGCCATTCCAGGTGAGGCTGCGCTCGCTATACATGTGATAAAACTCGGGTTCACCGTGGATTATTGCGCGCGAAAGTACCGCAAGATCATAAGCTGTGCTGTGCTGGCCAGGTGCATCCAGACCATGAACCGTTTCGAAGTGGGTATCGCGCAGGCGGAGTTGCTGCACGTATTTGTTCATCATCGCTACAAATTGTGGCTGCCCACCGGCGACATAATCTGCCAGCGCAACACAAGCATCATTCCCTGAATCAATAATTAACCCGCGGCTGAGGTCATGGACGGTCAGTCGGTCACCCGCTTTCAGGAACATTAGCGACGAGCCATCAAATACCGGATTACCTTTTGCCCAGGCATCTTTGCCGACAGTGACCATGTCGTTTGCCGTGATGCGGCCACTGTCGATGGCACGATCGACCACGTAGCCGGTCATCAGTTTGGTCAGACTCGCCGGGTTGCGTCGCACATGCTCATTTTCCGCTGCCAGAATTTGCCCGGTGGTGTAATCCATCAATACCCAAGAGCCCGCCTGAATTTGTGGAGGGGGTGGCGCATTAACAAAGGTATCGTCGGCAAAAGCGGAGTGAGCAGAAAGTGACAGCAAGGAACAGACAACAAACAGACGGATCTTCAACGATATACCCTCAGTAACAAAAAATTCAGCCGCCACTTTTACTGCAGTTTGCGACTTTTTTCGCAATTAAATTGCAAAAAGATATGAATGAGAGCGCTCGCATACAGTTGAGGAATATACTATTCCGTCATCGCGAAGACTTCTTGCAGGGCGGTTAATGGTTTACCATTGGCGGTTGCAGTACCTGATAACAATGATTGGCCCATGGAGAGGGTTTTAGTGGGATTTCAGTTTAATAACAGTACGTTAAACAACACTCAAGGGCGGGAGTAAACCGTGGATAAGACAACGCAACAACCGACCTTCCTTTTTCATGATTATGAAACCTTCGGTAAAAGTCCATCGCTCGACCGCCCGGCGCAATTCGCGGCGATCCGTACCGACGCTCAATTTAACGTGATTGGCGAACCGGAAGTTTTTTACTGCAAACCGGCGGATGACTATCTGCCACAGCCAGAAGCCGTGATGATTACCGGCATTACTCCGCAACAAGCGCTGGCGCGTGGCGTCAACGAAGCGGATTTTGCAAAACGAATTCACGCCATTTTTACCCATCCAAAAACCTGCGTCGTGGGTTACAACAATGTGCGCTTTGATGATGAAGTGACGCGCAATATCTTTTACCGTAACTTTTATGATCCGTATGGCTGGAGCTGGCAAAACGATAATTCGCGCTGGGATTTGCTCGATGTGATGCGCGCCTGTTACGCATTGCGCCCGGAAGGAATTGTCTGGCCGGAAAACGAAGACGGTTTGCCCAGCTTCCGCCTTGAACATTTGACCAAAGCCAACGGCATTGAGCATGCGAATGCACATGATGCGATGTCTGATGTGTACGCCACTATCGCGATGGCGCAACTGGTGAAAACCCGCCAGCCGCGCCTGTTTGAGTATCTCTACAGCCACCGATCCAAACACAAACTCACCACGCTGATTGATGTTCCGCAGATGAAACCGCTGGTACATGTCTCGGGAATGTTTGGCGCGTGGCGCGGTAACACCAGTTGGATTGCCCCACTCGCCTGGCACCCGGATAACAAAAACGCGGTGATTATGGTCGATTTGGCGGGTGATATTTCTCCACTTCTGGAGCTGGATGCGGATGCGTTGCGCGAGCGGTTGTATACGCCGAAAGCCGCACTTGGTGATACTGCGGCCGTGCCAATCAAGCTGGTTCATTTGAATAAATGCCCGGTCTTAGCGGTGGCGAATACGTTGCGCCCGGAAGATGCAGAACGTTTAGGAATCGATCGTCAACGTTGCCTGGATAACCTGAAGCTATTGCGAGAGCACCCTTCCGTACGCGAGAAAGCGGTGGCGATTTTTGCTGAAGCTGAGCCTTTTGTGCCTTCAGATAATGTTGATGCGCAGCTGTATAACGGCTTTTTCAGCGATGCCGACCGCGCAGCCATGCGTATTGTGCTGCAAACCGATCCGCAGAATTTACCCGCGCTGGACATTACCTTCGCCGATAAGCGGGTTGAGAAGCTATTGTTTAATTATCGGGCGCGTAACTTCCCCGGCACCCTGGATGAAGCCGAGCAGCAGCGCTGGTTGCAGCATCGCCGTGAAGTGTTGTCTCAGGAAGCGTTGCAAGCCTACGCGCAAGAACTGGAAGCGCTGTATAACCTGCATGAAAGTGATAAAGAGAAGACGGCGTTGTTGAAGGAGCTGTTCGAGTATGCGCAGTTTTTAGTGGGGTGATAGCAAGATGTCGGATGGCGCAAGCTTATCCGACCTTGTATCTTGAACCGGTAGCTGGTTAGCTACCGGTTATATGAAACGGAGGAAGCTTGTATCCGACCTGAAGACCTCGATCTTCCGACGTAGCTTAAGCCCTCCGTTTCACCTTTCACGCCACTCAAAATCCGAACGGTAACCAGAAGCTCTGACTTCGCATGTACAAGGCTGGAATGGCGTGTTGGTTCACGTGGAAGGAGATGAAATATGGCTTTTCTCGGTGCTGATATCAGCAAAAATAAAATAGATGTCTGTCTGCTTGTTGCCGGTATTAAAGGTAAGAAAAAGCAGAAAGTCTTCACCAATGAACCCTGTGTGGCCCGCAAAATCATCGACTGGCTGGAGGCCCAAAAATGCGCCTCTGATAATATGACAGTCGTGATGGAAGCCACGGGTATCTACCATGAGAATCTGGCGTATGGGCTTCATGATGCGGGGATTTCTGTCTGCATGGCCAATCCATACCGTGTCCGTGAGTTTGCCTGCGGAATGGATATCCTCACGAAAAATGACACAGTGGACGCATTTGTGCTGGCCTGTTATGGCGAGCTGAAGCATCCCGATGCCTGGGTCCCACCGTCAGTTGAAGTCCGTAAACTCAGGGCGTTGTTGCGTCAGCGCGACGCGCTGAAAGAGGATGTGCAGAGGACGGCCAACCGGCTTGAAAAAGCGCATTCAACCTCGACACCACGGGAGGTCATAGCCTCACTGGAGCGGACACACGGCTGGCTGAGTGATGAACTGGGACGGATAGAAAAGCTCATTACTGACCACACAGATAACGACCCGGGACTGAAGGCCGATCTGGAGCTGCTGAAATCGATAAAATGTGTGAAGGAGCAGGTGGGACGGGAGATGCTGGCACTACTGAAAGACGGGACGTTCAAAAGTGCCTCGCAGGTGGCAGCGTATCTGGGAATAATACCGGTGGAGAGAGTGTCCGGCAGTTCGGTACGCGGGCGGGCACATATGTCAAAAACAGGCCCCTCAATAGTCAGAGCCAAACTGTATGTAGCAGCCCTGAGTGCAATCCGGTGGAATAAACCCGCGAAGGCGATATATGAAAGGCTGGTAGCGAAAGGTAAGGCGAAAAAAGCGGCCCTGGGTGCAGTGATGCGTAAGCTGGTACATATGTGCTTCGGCGTACTGAAAACCCGATTACCATGGGATGAAAATTATGCAGCTACCGCTTGACGTCCAAGACGGTAGCTACAAAGGACAAGACCCGTTCAGGACAAAGCATCCATAACAAAAAGGCCGCTTGCGCGGCCTTTTTGGTGTTTAGCGATTACGCTAAATCTTCGTTGAACTGTGGAACCGGGTTACGGAAGCGACGAGTCACAAAGGCCAGATAGGTCAGGCCGATAGCCGCCCAAATCAGACCCAGAATCATCGAGCTTTCTTCCAGGTTAATCCACAATGCACCCACTGTCAGTGCGCCACAAGTTGGCAGCACCAGATAGTTGAAGTGATCTTTGATGGTCTTGTTACGGCCTTCGCGGATCCAGAACTGGGAAATCACTGACAGGTTAACGAAGGTGAACGCCACCAGCGCACCGAAGTTAATCAGCGCAGTCGCAGTAACCAGGTCAAATTTAACCGAGAACAATGCAATGATACCCACCAGAACCACGTTCAGCGCAGGGGTACGCCATTTCGGATGAATGTAGCCGAAGAAACGCTCCGGGAACACGCCATCACGGCCCATCACATACATCAGGCGTGAAACACCCGCATGTGCCGCCATACCAGAAGCCAGAACGGTCACGCAGGAGAAAATCAGGATACCGAACTGGAAGGCTTTGCCTGCCACGAACAGCATGATTTCAGGCTGCGACGCGTCCGGATCATGGAAGCGAGAGATGTCCGGGAAGTACAGTTGCAGGAAGTAAGACACCACAACGAAGATCACGCCGCCAATCAGGGCGGTCAGGAAAATCGCTTTCGGGATGACACGGCCTGCATCTTTGGTTTCTTCAGACAGCGAGCTGATGCCGTCAAAACCAAGGAACGAGAAACATAATATGGTCGCACCGGTTATCATCGGCACCACGTTGGCGTGCTCAGACCAGAATGGACGTGTGCTGGCAAGCGTACCGGCACCTTCGCCGTTTGCCACACCGTAAATAACCAGACCGGTGATAACCACCATAACAATCATCTGCAGCACAACAATCAGGCTGTTGAAGTTTGCCACAGTTTTAATGCCGCGCAGGTTGGAGATAGTCATAAAGCCAACCAGCAGCACCACGAAAATCCACGAAGGAATCGACGGTACCAGGGCTTCAAAATAGATTTTAGCCAACAGGATGTTGATCATCGGCATAAACAGATAATCAAGCAATGCCGACCAACCCACCATAAAGCCAACCACTGGGTGGATTGCTTTTTGAGCGTAGGTATAAGCGGAACCCGCAGACGGGAAGCGGCGTACTAGCTTTCCATAACTTAACGCGGTGAACAAAATTGCCACAAGGGCAAACGCGTAAGCCGTCGCGACATGTCCGTCGGTAAGGCCAGATACAATCCCAAATGTATCGAACAAGGTCATAGGCTGCATATAAGCGAGGCCCATCATAACTACCGGAATAAGCGTAAGGCTCTTACGGAGTTCAACACGAGATTTTGCACCTGCGGTGACGTTAAGCGACATGGTCATTCCCCCAAACGGCGAATACCTGCGCAAAAGCAAAAAGCTGCCCCATCTAAATTTCCTCGGCGACACGACTGTCGTTTTTTAAAAGCTAGTATCTATCCGGTACGAAGCCCGGCCTCTTGGTTTTTTTGGCGGATGCCTGTTTGACTGCTTGAACTTAATGCAAAAAAATAACCGACGCGTTTAACGTCGGTTTTTTGTTCTCATTTAGTGAGGCGCGTATTTTGCACTAATTCGAGGCAAGAAGACAAGATATTGAGGCCCTCATTAACAATTTCTTTTTCGGCTGTTAAAGGGACAAGAAAACGAATCACATTCGCACGCACGCCGCAGGACAATAAAACCAGTCCCTGCTTGCCTGCTTCTTTGACAAGTGCCTGAGTTAATTCTTTATTCGGACGATGGCTGTCACGCTCTTCGACCAGTTCCATCGCAATCATTGCCCCGTATCCACGCACATCACCGATGCAGTCAAATTGCTCTGCCATTTGCTGTAAACGCAGGGTGATTTGCTCGCCAATAATCTGGGCGCGCTGATTGAGATTTTCCTGCTCAATAATGTCTGTAACGGCCAGCGCTGCTGCAATTGCCACCGGCGACCCGGCATAAGTACCGCCGAGCCCACCCGGCATCGCTTTTTCAAACAGCGATTTCTTACCGACTAGCGCGGATAACGGGAAGCCACCCGCCAGGCTTTTGGCCATGGTGACGAGATCCGGCTCCACACCGCTGTGTTCAATAGCAAAGGTTTTACCGGTACGGCAGAAACCACTTTGAATTTCGTCGGCAATTAACACAATCCCGTGCTTATCACATAGCGCACGCAATTGTTTCATAAAGGAAGGTGATGCTGCATAAAAGCCACCTTCCCCTTGTACCGGTTCAATAATGATGGCGGCAACTTCATCCGGCGAAACATCAGCGGCAAAAATACCCGCCAGTGATGCCAAAGCCTGAGTATCACTTACACCAAGATAAGCAGCAGGATATGGCGCGTGGTAAATACCAGCCGGGAACGGGCCATAACCTTTTTTATACGGCTGAACTTTACCGGTTAACGCCATGCCCAGCAGCGTGCGCCCATGGAACGCGCCACGAAATGCAATAATGGCCGAACGCCCGGTAGCAATACGCGCCACTTTAATGGCATTTTCCACCGCTTCTGCTCCTGTTGTCAGGAACAAGGTCTGGCAAGGTGCGCTTATCGGCACCAGTTTATTCAACCGTTCGGCAAGCTCAATATAGTTGCCGTAAGGCGTGACCTGGAAACAAGGATGGGTGAATTGTTCAAGCTGTTGACGTACTGCATCAATCACTGCGGGATGGTTATGCCCGGTATTCAGCACCGCAATACCAGAAGCAAAATCAATATAGCGTTTGCCTTCAACGTCCCAAATTTCCGCATTTTTCGCTTTTTCAATATAGACCGGCAACGCATTGCCGACCCCATGCGGAACTGCTTGCTCACGCCGTGACTGCCATTGCTGATTGGTTTGCTTCATACAGACTCCTTGCGCACAAAAAACCTCAATAAAACAAAGTTGAGGAGAGAATTTAAACGCGAAGACACTTTTCGAAGAAATATCGTTCCACTATAAACAATAGATGTGATGAATATGACCTGCCACTCACCCATTGGTATTATTTTTCGAGGTTCCGTACACCACCGCGATTTCAGGATTATTGACGATTTGCTCGCGCCACCATTCACTGGCAAGCCCTGCGGTTTGCTCATTCCAGCCAATCCACACCGGCACAAACGGCACATGGGAAACGACGTCTTTTTCAATCAACACGCCGCTTTCGATAAAACGCTGCGCCATATAGCGCGGAACGTAGCCGCAACCAATGCCGCTTATCTGTAATTCGAGTTTGGTTTTGAAGTCAAAAACGGTGATAGCATCTTGATCTTCGAGTAAATGCATCGATCGTGACGGTTCCAGGCGCGAAGTATCCCCCACAATAACCGCACGATTGCGTTTAATGACGCGGCGATTCAGCGGCTCTTCGGCATCGGCCAGTGGATGATGAGGTGCGACGACAAACACGCTTTCGAGTTGGCCGAGCAAGGTAAAACCGAAACCGCTGAGGGATGGCGGGTCACTCATCGCACCAACAATAATATCGGCCCGCCCTTCGGTCAGCGCTTCCCATGAACCACCCAGCACACCGTTGATGAATTTCAGCCGTGTCACGCTGTAACTTTTGTAAAAAGCTTCGATCAGCGGCGTCAGCAAAGAAAAGGGAAACGAATCGTCGACGCCGATCACCAGCTCATTTTCCCAGCCCTGATGAAGTTTGATTGCCTGCTGTTCAAGTTCGCGTACGGAATGCAGCACTTCGCGGCCTTTTTCCAGCAGAAGCTGACCCGTTCGCGTAAAACGCGCGCGGTGGCCGGAGCGGTCGAGGATCTGGATATTAAGGTCGTTTTCGAGTTTTTGAACGGTGTAACTGAGTGCGGAAGGCGTTTTGAAGAGCTTTGCCGCCGCCGCAGCAAAGCTCCCTTCTTTATCAAGGGTATCGAGAATGATCAATACATCCAGCAGTGGTTTCATACTCGTTCCTGGCAGTCACGAGTCATGCCCCACAGCAGTTACTGCATGGGCATCACCAGCGGGTTTGGATACTGATATTCAAACCCAAGTTCATTGCAAATACGGTTGCCATCCACCAGCTTACCGCGGCCATTTTGCACTTCAGTTCTGAACTGTGGTGCGTCGAGATTCATCTGACGTGCCATCAAAGAATAGAACTCGGCACGCGTTGGGTGATCTGGCGCACATAAATTATAGATGTGACCGCCCTTTGGAGCCTGTAACAACAGCGTAATTGCTGAAATGACATCTTCCAGATGCACCAGATTGACGCCATGTGCACCATTCGCCACGTCAGTTTTTCCAGCTAAAAAGCGGCCGGGATGGCGTTCCGGCCCGACTAACCCCGACAGGCGCAGAATATCGACCGACGTCCCAGGCAAATCATGTAACCAGGTTTCCAGCTTTTTAAGTACGCGACCACTGGCGGTAACCGGCTCAAGTGGCGACGTTTCTTTCACCGTTCCTTCTCTTTCGCCATACACCGAGGTGGAGCTAGTGAAAATGATACGCGGAATATCGTGAGCTAACGCGCTGTCGACAATTTCCTGCACCGCCTGCAGATAAAAATCGTCGCCTTCACCGGTGCGCCGAGCAGGCAGCGTGATGACCAACGCATCCACATCGAGCAATGCATCTAGATCGTCGCTCTCGCAAATCAGTTCAGGGGTCAGTTGCAGTTGATAACTGTCGATACCGCTCATGCGCGCGGCCTCGACGCCATCAAGGGTGGTTTTGCTTCCTGTCACTTGCCAACCCCGCGCTGACAAAGACATCGCAAGCGGCATTCCCAGCCAGCCTAACCCGACAATCGCAACTTTTTTCATGCATTCTCTCCTGGATTGCAGCATTTCTCACTGCTGCGATTTTTAGCTCTTGATTAAGGCTACGCCAGGACTGCGCAACTGACAATCAGTGCTGCTAAACAGAATATTAATTGCGGGGATAAAAAGCACTTGCGCTGAAAGGGGGAACTGGTTTAGGTTAATTGCACACAATGAATAGTCATTCATACGAGAATTTTATGACACGCGTTCAAAATACTAACCACCATCATCACCATCATCCTGACTAGTCTTTCAGGCGATGTGTGCTGGGAGACAGAAAAATCTTCCAGTGGTGCATGAACGAGTCAATAAGCCCCCGGAAGATTTCTTCCGGGGGCTTTTTTTTGGGCGTCAGACAAGAATTTATCAGGAGTATTTACCCATGTTAGACAACAACCGTTTACGCATAGCTATTCAGAAATCAGGCCGTTTAAGCGATGATTCACGCGAATTGCTCGCTCGCTGTGGCATAAAAATCAACCTGCACACTCAGCGCCTGATTGCGCTGGCAGAAAATATGCCAATCGACATTTTGCGTGTCCGTGATGACGATATTCCTGGGCTGATTATGGACGGTGTGGTCGACCTCGGCATTATTGGCGAGAACGTGCTGGAAGAAGAGTTGCTGACGCGCCGCGCCCAGGGCGAAGACCCACGTTACTTCACGCTGCGTCGCCTTGATTTCGGTGGCTGCCGTTTCTCACTGGCGATTTCAGTTGATGAGCCCTGGGATGGCCCGGCAAGCCTCAACAATAAACGTATCGCCACTTCTTACCCGCACCTGTTAAAGCGCTACCTTGATGGCAAAGGTGTGCAATTCAAATCCTGTTTACTGAACGGTTCTGTGGAAGTTGCACCACGTGCGGGACTGGCGGATGCGATTTGTGACCTGGTTTCCACTGGCGCAACACTTGAAGCTAACGGCCTGCGCGAAGTAGAAGTAATTTACCGCTCTAAAGCCTGCCTGATTCAGCGTGACGGCGAAATGCCAGAAGCCAAACAACAACTGATCGACAAACTGATGACCCGCATCCAGGGTGTGATTCAGGCACGTGAATCGAAATACATTATGTTGCATGCACCAAGCGAGCGTCTGGATGAGATTATTTCTCTGCTGCCAGGCGCTGAACGCCCAACCATTCTGCCACTGGCGGGCGACCAGCAACGCGTAGCGATGCACATGGTGAGTAGTGAAACCCTGTTCTGGGAAACCATGGAAAAACTGAAAGCGCTGGGAGCCAGTTCAATTCTGGTGTTACCAATTGAGAAGATGATGGAGTAACACCATGGCAAACTTCAATACGTTGATTAACTGGAATGAGTGCGATGCAGCAGCGCAACAGGCGTTGCTCACCCGCCCTGCCATTTCTGCATCGGAAAGCATTACCCGCACGGTTGCTGAAATACTTAATAATGTGAAAGCCAACGGTGATGCGGCGTTGCGCGAATACAGCGCAAAGTTCGATAAAACCGATGTGCAACAACTGAAAGTCAGCGAGCAGGAAATTGCCGCAGCCGTGGCGCGCCTGGGTTCAGAAATTAAAGAGGCGATGGCGGTGGCTGTTGCGAATATTGAAAAATTCCACGTGGCTCAGCAACTGGCGACGGTCGATATTGAAACCATGCCTGGCGTACGCTGCCAACAAGTGACGCGCCCGGTTGCCTCCGTCGGTTTATATATCCCTGGCGGCTCTGCCCCGCTGTTTTCAACCGTATTGATGCTTGCCACGCCTGCACGTATTGCCGGCTGCAAAAAAGTGGTGTTGTGTTCACCACCGCCGATTGCCGATGAAATTCTCTATGCCGCGCAACTGTGTGGTGTGCAGGAAGTGTTTCAGGTAGGCGGTGCACAGGCCATCGCCGCGCTGGCACTGGGCACCGAAAGCATCCCAAAAGTGGATAAGATTTTTGGGCCAGGTAACGCTTTTGTTACCGAAGCTAAACGCCAGGTCAGCCAGCGTCTTGATGGCGCGGCCATCGACATGCCTGCTGGCCCGTCTGAAGTTTTAGTGATTGCCGACAGCGGCGCAACACCTGATTTTGTAGCGTCCGACCTGCTTTCTCAGGCAGAGCATGGCCCGGATTCGCAAGTTATTTTACTGACGCCAGACGCGCAAATGGCGCAAGCCGTTGCCGAAGCCGTCGAACGCCAGTTAGCAGCTCTGCCACGGGCTGAAACGGCGCGTAAAGCTTTGGAAAGCAGCCGCCTGATTGTGGCCCGTGATTTAGAGCAGTGCATTGAGATTTCTAACCAGTACGGCCCGGAGCACCTGATTATCCAAACGCGTAACGCCCGAGACCTGGTGGATAGCATCACCAGCGCCGGTTCGGTGTTCCTCGGTGACTGGTCACCGGAATCGGCTGGCGACTACGCTTCTGGCACCAACCACGTCCTGCCGACCTACGGTTACACCTCGACCTGTTCAAGCCTTGGCCTGGCGGATTTCCAGAAACGCATGACGGTTCAGGAACTCTCGCCACAAGGTTTTGCAAGCCTGGCTAAAACCATTGAAACTCTGGCCGCCGCCGAGCTGCTGGATGCCCACAAAAACGCTGTTACCCTGCGCGTTGCTGCGCTGAAGGAGATGCAATGAGCATTATTGAGTTAGCCCGCGAAAATGTCCGCGCCCTGACCCCTTACCAGTCGGCTCGCCGTCTGGGCGGTAATGGCGATGTGTGGTTAAACGCCAATGAATATCCCACGGCAGTGGAATATCAGCTGACGCAACAGACGCTGAACCGCTATCCGGAATGCCAGCCAAAACTGGTGATTGAGCGCTACGCCGAATACGCTGGCGTGAAACCCGAGCAAGTTTTGGTAAGCCGTGGTGCCGATGAAGGTATCGAACTGCTGATCCGCGCATTTTGCGAACCGGGTAAAGACGCGGTGCTGTATTGCCCGCCGACTTACGGTATGTATAGCGTCAGCGCTGAAACTATTGGTGTGGAATGCCGCACCGTGCAGGCACTGGAAAACTGGCAACTTGATTTGCCCGCTATCGCCGAAAATCTTGATGGCGTGAAAGTGATTTACGTTTGCAGCCCGAACAACCCCACCGGACAGTTGATCAATCCACAGGATTTGCGTGTTCTGCTGGAAATGGCACGTGGTAAAGCACTGGTGGTAGCCGACGAAGCCTATATTGAGTTTTGCCCGCAGGCCACACTCGCTGGCTGGTTGAATGAATATCCGCACCTTGTGGTGCTGCGTACACTCTCCAAAGCATTTGCGCTGGCCGGATTACGCTGTGGATTCACCCTGGCGAATGAAGAAGTGATTAACTTGCTGATGAAAGTCATCGCGCCTTATCCGCTTTCGACGCCGGTTGCTGATATCGCCGCTCAGGCATTAAGCCCGCAAGGCATTAATGCGATGCGCGAACGTGTGGCGCAAGTGCTGGTGAATCGCCAATTCCTGGTCACCGCACTGCAAGACATTGACTGCGTTGAGCAAGTTTTCGACTCCGAAACAAACTATGTCATCGCGCGCATCACTGCCTCAAGTGCTGTATTTAAATCTCTGTGGGATCAGGGCATTATCTTACGTGACCAAAACAAACAACCATCATTAAGCGGCTGCCTGCGGATTACCGTTGGCACCCGTCTTGAGTGCGAGCGCACCCTTGCTGCGCTGCGTGAACAACCCGGCCTGACGGCCACGGAGGGCGTGTGAGCCAGAAAATTCTTTTTATCGACCGTGACGGCACCTTAATTTCCGAACCACCAAAAGATTTCCAGGTAGACCGTATGGACAAACTGGCCTTTGAGCCAGCAGTGATCCCCGCCCTGCTGCAATTACAAAAAGCGGGCTACAAGCTGGTGATGATCACCAATCAGGATGGTCTGGGAACCGACAGTTTCCCGCAGGCGGATTTCGACGGCCCGCACAACCTGATGATGCAAGTGTTTACCTCGCAGGGCGTAAATTTTGACGATGTGCTGATTTGCCCGCACTTACCCGCGGACAATTGCGATTGCCGTAAGCCTAAAATGGCTCTGGTGAAAGGTTACCTGGAAGAAGGTGTGCTGGATAAGCCAAACAGCTATGTGATTGGTGACCGTGCGACAGATATCGAACTGGCTGAAAACATGGGGATTCAGGGTTTACGCTACCACGGTGAAACGCTGAACTGGCCGATGATCGGCGAAAAGCTGACTAAACGTGACCGCTACGCCCATGTTGAACGCGCCACCAAAGAGACGCAAATCGACGTGCAGGTTTGGCTCGACCGCGAAGGCAGCAGCAAAATTAACACTGGCGTGGGCTTCTTCGACCATATGCTGGACCAGATTGCGACCCACGGCGGTTTCCGGATGGATATCAGCGTGAAAGGCGATCTCTACATCGACGACCACCACACCGTTGAAGACACCGGCCTGGCACTGGGTGAAGCGCTGAAAATTGCGCTGGGTGACAAACGCGGTATTACGCGCTTTGGTTTCACCTTGCCGATGGACGAATGCCTGGCACGCTGTGCGCTGGATATTTCTGGCCGCCCGCACCTTGAATATAAAGCCGAGTACAACTTCCAGCGCGTGGGTGATTTGAGCACCGAGATGGTCGAGCACTTCTTCCGTTCGCTGTCATACACCATGGGCGTGACGCTGCACCTGAAAACCAAAGGCAAAAACGACCATCACCGTGTCGAAAGCCTGTTTAAAGTCTTTGGCCGCACGCTGCGCCAGGCGATTAAAGTTGAAGGTGACACGCTGCCCTCCTCGAAAGGAGTGTTGTGATGGATGTGGTGATCCTCGATACCGGTTGCGCCAACCTGCATTCGGTAAAATCAGCCATTCAGCGCCACGGCTATGAACCTTTGGTCAGCCGCGACCCGGATGTGGTGCTACGCGCCGATAAACTCTTTTTACCCGGTGTGGGCACCGCTCAGGCGGCAATGAACCAAATCCGCGAGCGTGAGCTGGTCGATCTCATTAAAGCCTGTACCCAACCGGTACTGGGGATTTGCCTCGGCATGCAGCTATTAGGCGCGCGCAGCGACGAAAGCAACGGCATAGATATGCTGGGCATTATCGAGCAACCGGTGTTGAAAATGGTCGACCACGGTTTGCCTTTGCCACACATGGGCTGGAACCGCGTTTACCCGAAAGCGGGCGACCGCTTGTTCCGTGGCATCGACGACGGCGATTATTTTTACTTTGTGCACAGCTATGCGATGCCGGTTTGCACCAATACCATCGCGCAAGCCAGCTACGGCGAAGCCTTCACCGCAGCGGTGCAAAAAGATAACTTCTTTGGTGTGCAATTCCACCCGGAACGCTCGGGTGCGGCAGGCGCAAAATTACTGAAAAACTTCCTGGAGATGTAAGCACCATGATCATTCCCGCTCTCGATTTAATAGACGGCACAGTGGTGCGCCTCCATCAGGGGGATTACGGCCAACAGCGCGATTACGGCAACGATCCGTTACCGCGCCTGCAAGATTACGAAGCGCAAGGTGCGCAGGTGTTACACCTGGTCGATTTGACCGGCGCAAAAGACCCGGCAAAACGCCAAATCCCACTGATTAAAACACTGGTGGCTGGCGTCAATATTCCGGTTCAGGTCGGCGGTGGAGTCCGTACTGAAGACGATGTGGCCGCGCTGCTGGAAGCCGGTGTCGCCCGCGTAGTGGTGGGCTCAACTGCCGTTAAATCACCTGAAGTCGTGAAAGGCTGGTTTACGCATTTTGGCGCGGATGCACTGGTGCTAGCGCTGGATGTGCGTATCGATGAACAAGGCAACAAACATGTTGCGGTGAGTGGCTGGCAAGAGAACTCCGGCGTTTCGCTTGAAGAACTAGTGGAAACCTATCTACCCGTTGGGCTCAAGCACGTTCTGTGTACCGATATTTCTCGCGATGGCACGCTGGCTGGTTCGAACGTTTCGCTGTATGAAGAAGTTTGCGCACGTTTCCCGCAAGTGGCGTTCCAGTCATCCGGTGGCATTGGCGACATTAACGATATAGCCGCACTGCGTGGCACTGGCGTACAAGGTGTGATTGTTGGTCGCGCACTGCTGGAAGGGAAATTCAACGTAACGGAGGCGATTTCATGCTGGCAAAACGGATAATTCCTTGCCTGGACGTACGCGACGGGCAAGTCGTAAAAGGTGTGCAGTTCCGCAACCATGAAATCATCGGTGATATCGTGCCGCTCGCGCAACGTTACGCTGCCGAAGGCGCCGACGAACTGGTGTTCTACGACATTACCGCGTCGAGCGATGGCCGTGTGGTAGATAAAAGCTGGGTGTCGCGCGTGGCGGAAGTTATCGATATACCTTTCTGCGTGGCAGGCGGAATTAAGTCAATTGAAGATGCGGCACAAATTCTCTCATATGGCGCGGATAAGATTTCCATCAACTCCCCTGCTCTGGCAGATCCAGAGCTAATCACTCGTTTGGCGGACCGTTTTGGTGTGCAGTGTATTGTGGTCGGTATCGATACCTGGTTTGATAGCGAAACCGGCAAATATCACGTCAATCAATATACCGGTGACGAAAGCCGCACGCGCGTAACGCAGTGGGAAACCGTGGACTGGGTGCAGGAAGTGCAAAAGCGTGGAGCCGGGGAAATCGTCCTGAATATGATGAACCAGGATGGCGTGCGTAACGGTTACGATCTGGAGCAATTGAAGAAAGTGCGTGAAGTTTGCCACGTGCCATTAATTGCGTCAGGCGGTGCGGGAACCATGGAACACTTCCTTGAAGCCTTCCGTGATACAGATGTCGACGGCGCACTGGCTGCATCAGTGTTCCATAAGCAAATTATCAATATTGGTGAGTTAAAACTTTTTCTGGCTCAACAAGGCGTGGAGATAAGAGTGTGCTAACACAAGAACAAAGAGAAAAACTGGACTGGGAAAAAACCGCTGGCCTGATGCCGGTCATCGTCCAACACGCGAAATCTGGCGAAGTGTTGATGCTGGGATACATGAATGCGGAAGCGCTGGCACAGACTGAACAAAGCGGAAAAGTGACGTTCTTCTCCCGCACCAAACAGCGTTTGTGGACCAAAGGTGAAACCTCCGGAAACTTCCTGGGCGTGGTCAGTATTGCCCCAGATTGCGATAACGACACGCTGCTGATTCTGGTGAACCCAATTGGGCCAACCTGCCATTTAGGCACCTCAAGCTGCTTCGGTGAAACCCATCACGACTGGCACTTCTTGTATCAACTTGAGCAACTACTGGCCTCGCGTAAGAGTGCAGACCCGGAAAGTTCGTATACCGCGAAACTATACGCAAGTGGAACCAAGCGTATTGCCCAGAAAGTGGGTGAAGAAGGCGTGGAAACGGCGCTGGCAGCAACGGTTAATGACCGCTTTGAGCTGAAGAATGAAGCATCGGATTTGGTCTATCACTTGCTGGTGCTATTGCAGGATCAGGAACTGGATTTGAGCGCGGTGATTGAGAATTTACGGGAGAGGCATAAGTAGGTTTTGGACGTTTAGATGTAAAAAAGGCCGCTTGCGCGGCCTTTACTATAACTATCACTGATGCTTATACAACAGGCTTGTAATTACGCAATGCGTTACGACCAAGCACAACACCCGAGCCAAGAATCAGACCAACCAAAGCACCTAACACAAGCGTTAGTCCCTTTTTCGGGCTATCACGTCGAATAGGTAAACTTGGTTTCATCACGTAGCGAAACGCGTAAGTGGTATCTGGCTTAGATTTCAAAGCGCTAATCGCTAACAAAGTTTGGCGCGCATTGAAGTAAGACTCATCCAACGGCAATGGACGCGTCGCTTCGTTCTTTATGGTCGCAGAGAGCGCATCGCTACCCAGTACAAACAAGGTGTCTTCAGACAGCGTTTCAGCCTGCTGAACCAGGGTATTTTTGATGTTGGATTGCTGCGCAACAATCAATGCCTGATTCAGGATCTCCAGACGCTTGTCTTTGCGTTCCTGAGCAATTTTTTCTTTAGTTGCTAAATCTACTTTCAGATCGTCAACTTTAGAATTAATGCTGGTTTGCAAGTCATCATCCAGTTCAGTAACTACACGTTTGTTGATTTGCTGAATATAAGTTGTGAGCGTTTTTTGCGCTTCTGCGGCACTTGTCGCCACATAGCTTACTTTCAGAGGGACCGGCTGCCCCTTAACCGATTCTTCTATAGTCAGTTTTTCGGGTTTTTCCTGATTATCTAACTGTTCTGACAATGCAGATAAGGCGGAATTAAAACGGCCAAAGAAACGTTGTCGTATCTCAACAACAGATGGGGATCCAGATAAATTCTGGCTATATAACACATCCATTGCATTGTTATAATTCGCTATCTGACCAGCATCTGGCGATGTAATAATAGCTTCAGAGGTCCATTTCTCTTTAGCAACGAACAGATAGATAACTGCAAGGATTACGGTTGCGATAGTGATAGCGATGATCGTGGTTTTCCCTTTCCACAATTGCATTAAAAGATCTATTAAATCAATAGATTCTGCATCCGTGGGAATCGTTTTTTTCACCACGTTATTGTTATCTTGATTCATGATTACCCTAAGAAAATTGGCGCATAAATTACTAATAGTACGAGCTCAGTATAATCAGATAAAAGAAAAATTTCCCGCAAAGAAGTAGTGATTTTAGTCAGAAAACCCCGAAAAAATTGCTTGAAAATATATAGGTTAGTTCTATTAATGCCGAATTGATGGTTATTAATCCACAATGCAACCAATTGCCCCAAAATCAGGGGCTGGCATCTAGAAATACAATCATATTTACTGCAAAGTGGAAATCAGAAAATTGAAGATTATTCAACCAAAAAATTCTCATTCCCCCGAATTCACTTAGCAACCAACTGGCTCAAATATTGACCGTATAATGTTTTTTCCATAGATTTTGCACTTTCAAGAATTTGTTCCTGAGTTAACCACCCTTTACGATAGGCAATCTCTTCGAGGCAAGCGACTTTAAAACCCTGTCTTTTTTCAATGGTATGAACAAACTGAGAGGCTTCAATCAAACTATCGTGCGTACCTGTATCCAACCAGGCAAAACCGCGCCCAAGCAGTTCAACGTTTAGTTCATCCATCTCGAGATACATCTGATTAATACTCGTGATTTCGAGTTCGTTTCTTTCTGATGGCTTAACATGCTTCGCCAGCTCTACAACCTTCTTATCGTAAAAATAGAGACCGGTCACAGCCCAGTTAGATTTCGGCTGAATAGGTTTTTCTTCAATCGATACTGCACGATAATTTTCATCAAATTCTACAACACCGAAGCGTTGTGGGGACATCACTTGATACCCAAAAGCAGTGGCCCCATTTTGCCGCTGCGCCACCATTTCAAGTTTGCTGCCAAACCCTTGGCCAAAAAAGATATTATCTCCAAGCACCAAAGCACAATTCTCACCATTGATGAATTCTTCACCAATGATAAAAGCCTGTGCCAACCCCTCTGGACGAGCCTGAATTTCGTAACTCAGATTAATCCCCAGATGTCTACCATCCCCAAGTAAACGCTGGAATGAAGGAAGATCCTCGAGCGTTGTGATAAGCAAGATGTCACGAATGCCAGCCAGCATAAGCACAGAGAGTGGATAGTAAATCATAGGCTTATCATAAATGGGCAGCAGTTGCTTTGAGACCCCTAGTGTAATCGGATACAACCGTGTTCCCGACCCGCCTGCCAGTACAATCCCCTTCATATCAAAATCCTTATATTCCAGATTAACTATTCAGACCTAAACGTTCTCTTGAATATGAACCATCTTTAACACGTTGCCACCATGACTCATTAGCCAGATACCATTCAACGGTTTTTCTGATACCACTTTCAAAGGTTTCGCTGGGTTTCCAGCCAAGTTCCCGCTCGATCTTGGAAGCATCAATAGCGTATCGCAGATCGTGACCAGGACGATCTGTTACGTAAGTAATCAGCTCTTCAAAATGTTCTATTTGCGCAGGTTTTGTGGTGATTATTTCATCAAGTAAACAACAAATAGTCTTCACAACATCAATATTCTTCCTCTCATTATTTCCGCCAATATTATACGTTTCACCCGACTCCCCCTCGGTAAGTACTTTGTAAAGAGCTCGGGCATGATCTTCAACATATAACCAATCACGTATCTGGCAACCATTCCCATAAACAGGCAGAGGTTTGCCTTCTAAAGCATTCAGGATAACTAATGGTATTAATTTCTCTGGAAAATGGTATGGCCCATAGTTATTTGAGCAATTGGTCACAATGGTTGGCAGGCCATAAGTTCGCAGCCAGGCACGAACCAGATGATCGCTTGACGCTTTAGAAGCAGAATAAGGGCTACTTGGTGCATAAGGCGTTGTTTCAGTAAACAGTGACTCCGTGTCGTGCAGATCGCCAAAAACTTCGTCAGTAGAAATATGGTGAAAACGAAAAGTCTGTTTTGCAAATGAGGCCAACTGGTTCCAGTAGTGTCGAGTTGCTTCTAATAAAACATAGGTTCCAACTATATTCGTTTCGATAAATGCAGCGGGACCGTCAATAGAACGGTCAACATGACTTTCCGCGGCTAGATGCATCACCGCATTAGGTTGAAAATCCTGAAAAACAGCATCTAAAGCGGCCCTGTCGCAGATGTCAATTTGGTGAAATGAGTAGCGAGTGTTACCAGAGACAGGCGCAAGGGATTCAATATTTCCGGCATAGGTCAACTTATCGATAACCAAAACTTCGTCGCTAGTTTCTTCAATAATGTGGCGAACGACGGCGGAACCAATAAATCCCGCCCCACCAGTTACGATGATTTTCATAAAACCTCAACGAATATGAATCTTGTTAATTTACCTTCATTACTTTCGGCAATAGAAATAGTAAAGCAAATTTTATGTACTTATTATAAAGAAAAAACCAGTGAAGCTTATTCCCCACTGGTTTTAATTAAAATCACAACCTACAGATATCTAATTACTTTTCCATCCACTCAGTATGGAATACGCCTTCTTTATCTGTACGCTTATACGTATGCGCACCGAAGTAGTCACGCTGCGCCTGAATCAAGTTGGCTGGCAGAACCGTTGAGCGGTAGCTGTCGTAGTAAGAAATAGCCGCAGAGAAGGTTGGCGCTGGGATACCATTCTGCACCGCGTATGAAACCACATCACGCAGCGCCTGCTGATATTCGTCAGCAATTTGCTTGAAGTATGGTGCTAACAACAAGTTGGCAATGGCTGGGTTTTCTGCATACGCATCGGTGATTTTCTGCAGGAACTGGGCACGAATAATACAACCCGCACGGAAGATCTTAGCAATCTCGCCATAGTTGAGATCCCAGTTATTCTCTTCAGATGCGGCACGTAACTGGGAGAAACCTTGAGCATAAGAAACGATTTTACCCAGATACAATGCACGACGTACTTTCTCAGAGAATTCAGCTTTATCACCATCAAATGGCTTAGCCTGCGGGCCACTAAGAACTTTAGATGCAGCAACACGCTGTTCTTTTAAAGAAGAGATGTAGCGAGCAAAGACTGACTCAGTAATTAATGACAGAGGTTCACCCAGATCCAGTGAACTCTGGCTAGTCCATTTACCCGTACCTTTGTTAGCCGCTTCATCCAAAATCACATCAACCAGATATTTACCGTCTTCATCTTTTTTAGTGAAGATATCTTTGGTGATATCAATCAGGTAACTGCTCAGCTCACCTTTATTCCAGTCGGTAAAGGTTGCAGCCAACTCTTCGTTAGACAGATTCAGGCCATGTTTCAGCAGAGAATAAGCTTCAGCAATAAGCTGCATATCGCCATATTCGATACCGTTGTGAACCATCTTCACATAATGACCTGCGCCATCAGCACCGATATAGGTCACACATGGTTCACCGTCTTCTGCTACAGCAGCAATCTGTTTAAGAATTGGCGCAACCAATTCATAAGCGGCTTTCTGGCCGCCAGGCATGATGGATGGGCCTTTTAATGCACCCTCTTCACCACCAGATACACCAGTGCCGATAAAGTTAAACCCTTCAGCAGACAGTTCACGGTTACGACGGATAGTATCCAGGAAGAAGGTATTACCACCATCAATCAGGATATCGCCCTTCTCAAGATACGGCTTGAGTGAATCAATGGTTTTGTCCGTGGCCTCACCAGCCTTAACCATCAACAGAATACGACGAGGAGTTTCGAGGGATTCCACAAACTCTTTAACTGTGTAATAAGGAACCAGCTTCTTACCCGGATTCTCAGCGATAACTTCTTCAGTTTTATCGCCTGAACGGTTGAACACGGAAACGGTATAGCCACGGCTTTCGATGTTCAGCGCAAGATTACGCCCCATCACTGCCATACCGACGACGCCGATTTGTTGCTTGTACATGAATTATATACTCCTAGATATTGAAAGATTAACAGCATGATATCCCATACTAATGGGGACTAATTGTTAATCAAGCTTTACGGAATGCAGGTAAATGATGATACTTGCTATCAGGCATTACTAAAAGCATTTACTTTTAAATGCCAAACTAAAAGCCTGTAATTAGTAATAATGTGTAACATTGAGCTTATGAATATATGTCACAACAAACCACTTCGAATAAGTCCATTATCGACTTCTAACATTAAAATAAGGCTGCACCCCGAATGTAAGAAGAACTAAACTAGTCACACCAATCTACTTAAGTCAATACCAACAACACTTTAAGTTAAATGCATCATTAAACTAAAAATAAAAACAATGTATAAATTCAATCCTGATAAATCCAAAAGTCATCAACTTCATTGTTACTTTTAACTTTATCACCAGTAAAATTATGTATAATTAGATTATTATCAAGGGTATAATATGAACCAACAGGTTTACTGATGAATGAATACAACGAGAGTGAGCAGTATACAAATATAATAACTGTAATAACCAAACGGAAACCAGTCGAAACCACGTTAAACAAATAATTGGAAAATAAAACTATCACACAAGGCAAGATATAAATCCTTACTCGCTGTGGTATAATCGGTAAATTTAAAAAACCAATTTCAAGAATTAAATAGAATAATGCCAAAACCCAAAATGTTTTTTCATGATCATAGCCGAAATAATTTACATTACAATTTCTAACCTTAACAGAAAAACACACAAAGACTAAAAATACAATCCTAACTGACGTAGATGCATAGCTAGCATTTTCATTGTTCTTCATATAATATGATATTTTTAGCATTATCAAATTAAGAGGATAAAAATTAACTGTCCCTAATAAAAAACTAGACAATGTAAACATGAAAAAAAACAAACCAGCAGCAAAAAAAATAATAATTATATTCTTCCTCTGATATTTCCTAAACAACAAAACCAAGCTTACAAAAAAAGAAGAATGAAACATTGAACCAATAATAATAGCAATAACTTTTGGTGGTCTATTCAGCAATAAAAAGGCGCCAAAGAGAAACAATGAGGATATTAACTGCCTCAAAGGATCATTAATAAATGGAAATACTATCCCAATAAAAAACGTCAGTGAAAAAACAGGTAATAAACTAAATTTATAAATAAAACAAAATAAAGTAAAGAAAAAGAAAAACTTGACTATGTAATTTAAAAACCAAAAATCCGCCCCGGAGATATATAATACTTTATTAAGCAAAGTATATCCCATCTCATAATTAGCTTCACTTGATGATATCCCAAGAAAAAATCTTTGATACTCCAACCAATCAACACCTAGATGAAAAGCAAAAGCGATGAAAAATATCGTCAAAGCACAAGCCATTATATAAAGGTAAAAAACTTGTGTCTTCTTCCTACTAGCTACTTCTAAAAAACTTAAGAACATCATAGGAATAAAATAAATGAAGACATTAAATGGCATTTCGAACTCCAACAAAAATTTTCTTAATCATGGAAAACAATACCTTATGATTAATCTTAAATTTCTTTATCAACCCCAACTTGTAATAATACTTGTTGGACTGGATACAGTGTTCATACGTTGTTAAATCTTTTTGCACGTTGAGTGCAAACAAAATGCTTTGATAAAATAAATATGTATTACATAGTAATAAATACCGATAAATTGAAGGTTCATGCTGATACCTACTAAAAACATCTTCTAAGATGTACTCCATAGATATTTTATCTTTGTTATTAACTTTCGCTGATATAGACGAATCATTAAATCTATATCCGACGCATATAGCATTAAAACTAATTATAGTTTCTGCTTCAAGATAACATTCTGAAGTAAAAATGATATCTTCATATGTAATTCCAACGGGAAAAAGTTTCCCACCGATAATGTCACGCTTAAAAAATCTCGACCAAACCATCCAAACACTGTTACTAAAAACAATTTCTTTATAAGATTCACGGTGAGAAGTTTTATTTAATTTTATATAGTTGAATATACCACTCTTTCCAGACTTAATATTTTCATGAAACCTAATAGCATCAAACTCAACTATATCAAAATCATCAGAAGTCTTAATGATATACTCCAAGACCTTTGAAATTGATGATAACCATATGTCATCACTGTCGAGAAAGCCAACATATTCACCAGAAGACTCAGCTATACCAATATTCCTTGCTGAAGATAACCCCATATTGTCTTGCGAAATTACTTTGATATTAAAATTACTATCAGTCCAATCAAACTCTTTAATTATTTGTAGTGTTCTATCTTTTGAACCATCATTAACAATTACTAATTCCAATGATGCTTGCAACTCATACGGCACATTATTTTTGATAGATGATAAGCAATCACCAATATATAACTCTACATTATAGCAAGGTATTATAATACTTAGTTTCATGTTATACCTACGTTAGTACCTTATGTAAATAATGATTTTTATAGCAAATATAAATTAATAAAGACAAACTTATAATTTCTGTCAGAAGGATTGATAATGCACCACCAAAAGCGCCCAGATAGAAACAAAGTATAAATGAGTAGAAAATATGCAATGTTGCTGTTATTGCAGGTATGATGGCATACACTCTTTTTTTACCATGAGGTAATAAAATGAAATTTGCCAATATAACAGACATCGGTACCAACATAATCATTGGAGACATAATTCTTAGTATATCTGTCAAACCATCAAATCCTTTCCCAAGTAGCATGGGTGCGATTACAGGAATGAGAAAATAAAAAAATACAAATGCTCCACCACATAAAACAAATTGCAATATAAATAGCACCTTAATAAACTTCCAATAGCCATCAGTATTTTCAGAAAGCAATGCATTAACCCGTGGATATATCGCTTGCCCCAGTATTAAAAATACGCCAATCATGGCAGTACGCAGTTTATCTGAAGCAACAAAAAGCCCAACTTGTTCGAAAGTACTTGTTAAACCTAAAATTAGAGGAGTACTAAGTATATATAAACTAATAGCCATTGTTCCCAAGAAAAGAGGTACGGAATCTTTTATAGCCTTGAGAATATCGAGTTTAAAGAATGAAGGCCGTTGAATTAATCTACCATGATAAATAAACATTAGTGATATTAACGATGCAAAAAATAGAGGGAAAGATGTTACTACCGCCGCCATTACTATATCACTAGCACTATGTACAAAAAGTAGTAACAACGGAATAGTGCTTAATTTAGACATCATTGTTACTACTGATATCAAACTTAGTTTCTCAACACCCTGAAAAAACCACACAGGAAAAAAAACACTGCCTAGAATTTGCGGAATCATAACCACGAAAAGAATACTTAGGCCATTAAATTGTGGTGTAAAATAAATAATAAAATAAAAAATGATTATAACAATTAAAGCTAAAAGCATTTTGGCATAGATAGTCTCCCAAAACACTAATGATATATATCCAAAGTCATCTCGATGATCAGCAATTTTTTTAGTCGCGGTAAAATTGAAACCAAAGTCAACAAAAAGAACTGCATACTGAATAAATGTAATCGCCGTACTTAAGGCCCCATAATCATGTAAACCGAGCACACGAGTCAAATATGGCAGTGTGACAAGAGGAATAAGATAACTCACTCCTTGCATCAACAGTAAATACATTATATTTTTGAGTAGTTTTAGATTCATCCTATAACACCAACAGTTTCCCGTCAAAAATTGGAAGTAAAAACGCCGGTCATTGTAATTAGAGAACAACTGGTGATTATTGTTTTATGGCAATCTCATCGTATATATAATGAATTTTATCCCAATCTGATCCATATGAAAAAACTGGACTAATACTTTCAGTTAATTCCTGTCGGTTTACAGTCCTTTCAATAGCATGGCTCCATTCTTCAGCATTAGTAGAGGTGCAGTATATTACACGCTGATAATCATTTAACACCTCACGGCTATACTCTAAGTCAGAAGCAATTATTGGAACCGAAAGCTTAGCTGCTTCAACAAGTGGTACGCCAAAAGACTCAAGAATAGAAGGGAACACTAGTGCTCTTGATTTAAGAAGTCTATTAAGTACATCATCTCGACTTACCTTTCCTAGAAATATCACAAACTCAGCGAGTTCACAATGCTTGATTTTATTTATAATCCTTTCACTTAAAGATTCTATTTCTAGTGTGAAAACCAACCTTACGTGATTGTTCCTTAAAAACTCTTTAGATAATAATGCAAATGCATCAATCAATATCTCATGATTTTTATATGAGTATTCTGCTGCGGGGTAGAAAAAATCATTCCCTCCTTCGTATGTCCAAGTTCTTACCAAAGAAATATCAACATTAGGTTTGACTATTATAATGTCAGACTCTTTCCGCTTCAATCTGACTTTAACCGCTTTATTCATCCAATGTGTTTGGACTATAATTTTTTTTGCAAACGCATTATTGAGCCTCATATATGCAAAGTATATATATTTGTACATATTATACCTAAGCTCCACCCTATTAAAGAAGTTAAATTTAACATCCGAGAATGGTATTGGCTGATGGATAAACACTATTTGTGGGCATGATGTTCTCACGGCAACATTTTGCATATTAAAACACAAACTAGGCTTTTCTTGCTTTACGAAATTATTAAAACCATAGAAATCAAAATAAAACCGTTTATACAATGTCTTAGTATCTACAATCCTGTATTCAACATTATCAATCTGAGGGAGTTTATTTAATGCTTTCTCATTAATATAAACTATATAAAAATTATTATCTCTTTTTATATAACCAACCAAGTCATTCAAAACTGAAAGAGCTCCACCCTCAACTGCAGCAGTTGCGATAATTATAATTTTCATTTTACGATAGCCATGTATTTAAATTAACATTCATAATATCTTTAGACACTCCCTAGCGTGTATTCCAAATTACAATAGCGAGCTAAGTGAGGAACTGATTAATAAAGACATGAGCACTAATGATTTACATATAGCACTTCTTTTTCTGATTCCATAAAAAACAAATCCATTCACCTGAGTCGGCATTATCAAAATACATTTGAAATATCTGAAACGAAATTCCAGGAGTCACTAAAATTATAAAGCATAATGCATAGTAGGTGTCGCTTAATGTCCTTACAACACAATTCACATTACAGCTGTCATCATATATGTATACATGCTCTGTTTATCTTTTAACATTTTAAAAATACTAACAACAGTTATTATATTGTTGAAATAAAAATGGCGTAATGCCAATAAAAGTTGGAGACTGAAATGTAATCCACCACATATACATTGCACTTATATACACTATTTAAATAAAATAAAAAAAATCAGCTAGTACTCAATGATACTTTCGCCGTTTCAGGATGAAACGGACCTTCTTTTACTTCTAACATCATTGCTTTTGATGTAATGCATTCTACACTATGTATATCACCAGGTAAAAACTCCACAATGGATTGATCCATTTCAGGGCCAGCAACAAAACTATCAATAACATTCCCGTCTAGATCATACAAACAAACTTTTATACAACCTTCTATTACAAGAAACATTTCCCATTGCGTGGCCAACTCATGATAATGTGGTTCTACAAAACTATTTTGAACCATTGCAATCAGTAAACGTTGAACTTTGTCCGCATGAGATTTATGGAGTAAGTAGTGAGCTCGCTTTCGTTCAGAAGAAAGAGCTTCCTCATATAAACAGTTAAAAGTGTTTTTATCAATTAATTTCATTTTAGCCTCCTAATTTAGACACAATCAGTTGTGCCGCTGACTCAACAGAGAATTGATTAATTAATAATTGTTTAGCGTTCATCCCTAGTGATTTTCGTAATTCATCATCAAGAAATAATTTCTGAGCAGATGAAAATAATAAATCATCTTCACCATTTACATGAATAAATCCAGCATTGTTGCTATTAACAATATCCAATAAATCATTTCCAGCATTAACACTACCAAGAATAGGTAGAGATTCAACCATATAACCCAATAGTTTCCCAGGGAAATTATGAGCGCTATGTCTTGCAGATAAAGAAAAAAGACCCACATCAACTTCTGCTAAAATACTTTTAAATTCATCCTGATTAACAGATGGTAAGTAGGTAAAATTCTCAAGGTTCCACTCTTTTGCAAGATTATTAATCAAAGATACTTCATCACCTTGGCCTACGAACAGAAAATGAGCATTATCATAACGCTGCATTTTTTTTACCAAGCGCATTATATTGGCCATATCCTGCGCAAAACCTATGTTACCGCCATAAAAATAAATAACTTTATTATTTAGATTAAGACGCTCACGTACAGAAATATAACCATTATTAATTTTGATGATATTTTTAGTACTTGCCCAGTTTCTTAACACTTCACAAGAAAATGCTTCATTCCACACTTCAAATAATTCAGAATTCCTTTCCGACATAACTCCAATTTGATCTGCTTGTTCATAGGTTTTACGTTCAAAATATCGAAAATATTTCACTAATACTGAGTTTTCTTTCAACAAACCGGCATCAATGACCCATTGAGGGAATACATCACGTAAAACGAGATAAGCTCGGCAATTGCAAAGCATTTTCAATTTCTTAACTACCCCTCCCCAGAAAATAGAAGGTGAATAATATATCAAACCATCAAAACTATTTGAGTTCACATGATGACGAATAGCATTCCAAGCTTTAAACGATAACAATGTTTCATTAATAGCTCGACGTAGTTTTGAGACATCTTTAATTGGCCCACTTTTGAACTGCCAAACTGTGATACCATCTAGTTCAAATACCTTTAGTGTCTCTTTTTGTTGAGAATTTGGAGTTATTACCGTCACTTGATGACCGCGTAATTTTAACTCAATGGCCAATTCATGGAACATTTTTGCACCCACACGTGTGCTGTAGGGCAGATAATCATCAATAACAAGAGCCAGATCCATTAATATTGCTTCCAGACCACACGCATAACATAATCAGTATATGAGTGGATAATCCTGACAACTTTATCTGAAACATTTGGCATGCTGTAATCAGATACCTGCCTTAGCACTCTATCTACACCGCGGGGTTGTGATTCCAAAATAGTTAATGCTTGCAATACTCTTTCGGACTCAAGGCCAACCATCATTACTGAAGCCTCTTCGAATGCTTCTGGGCGTTCGTGAGCTTCGCGAATATTAACTGCGGGGAAATTCATAATGGATGATTCTTCCGAAATAGTTCCACTATCAGAAAGTACTGCTCGTGCGTTTTTCTGCAGATGATTGTAGTCATGAAAACCCAGAGGTTTCAACAGCTGGATATTTTCATGGAACGATATACCTTGAGCATTAATGCGATTACGAGTCCGTGGATGAGTCGAGACAATCACTGGAAGTCCATATTTCTCAGCTATAGTATTGAGAGTATCCGCAAGTTTGGCTAATTGCTTGGGTGAATCAACATTTTCTTCACGATGCGCACTAACTACAAAGAAATCAAATTGATTTAGATTTAAACGAGTTAAAACATCGGAACTATCTATCTGAGGCATGTAATGCGTTAAAACTTCAAACATCGGGCTTCCCGTTTTTATTACACGGTCAGGTGGAATGCCTTCAGCTAACAAATAGTCACGAGCAATACTACTATATGTTAGATTAATATCTGCAGTGTGATCTACAATTCGACGATTTGTTTCCTCAGGGACCCGCTGGTCAAAGCACCGATTACCTGCTTCCATATGAAAGATAGGTACTTTACGTCGTTTGGCAGGAATTGCAGATATACATGAGTTCGTATCACCAAGAACCAGCATCGCTTCAGGTTTAATACTTTCAAGTACTTCATCAATTTTGATAATTACTTGACCAATTGTCTCTGCAGCATTTTTACCTGCGGCATTTAGAAAAAAATCAGGTTTTCGAACACCCAAATCATTAAAAAATACTTCATTTAATTCATAGTCATAATTTTGACCAGTATGAACTAAAATATGCTCACAGTATTCATCAAGTTTAGCCAGAACACGAGAAAGTCGTATAATTTCTGGACGAGTTCCAACAACAGACATTACTTTCATTTTTTTCATTATAAAACTCTCGTAATTGTATCAGGCGCTTCTCTATCAAATATCTCATTTGCCCATAGCATAACTACCAACTCAATATCACCGATGTTAGTTATATCATGGGTCCAGCCAGGAACGGTTTCGACTACCTGGTAAGAATCCGAATTAACTATTAACTCATATCTTTCATGAGTGATAATATGCTCAAATCTAAAAAGAGCCTTACCTTTAATCACAAGAAATTTTTCATTTTTCGTGTGATGATAATGCCCACCACGTGTAACCCCTTTATGAGCAGTGAAAAAGGAAAATTGCCCTGAAGTTTTAGTTTTTAACATTTCACAAAATACACCTCTTTCATCGGCATACGCTGGAATATTGTAACTAAATTGTTCAGGACTTTGGTAACTCAGCCATGTGGAATATAAAGCTCGTTTAAATCCTACCCCAACATCATCAATAACTAAACTACTACGACTTATTTTAAACCCTTTCAAGATCCCCGCAACTTCACCAACTGTAGTGTGGTACTCCGGAGATACTCGCTGATACCCACTACCTCTATTTTTTTTAAGTAACTTTATTAATTCATCACAAAGATCATCGATATAAATAAGTGTTACTGGCGTTTTTGGGTCATTTATTGTTATTTCAATATCATTTGTAATATTATAACAAAAAGTTGCAACGAATGAGTTGTAATTAGGTTTACACCATTTTCCAAACACATTAGGAAGACGATAGATATAATAATCTGCCTCAGATTCCCTACCATATTTTTCAACGATAGTTTCAGCTAGTGCTTTACTTTTTCCGTAGCCATTATCTGCTAATGCTTGTGTTGAAGAACTAAGTATAAATGAAGCTTTAGGATTGTGTTCCTTGAGATAATCAACAATGCTCTTTGTTAGATCGGCATTTCCTTCAACGAATTCCGACTCATTAATAGGCCGATTAACTCCTGCTAAATGAAATACAAAGTCTGCAGAATTTAATCCTGAATATAAAGTTGATTTAGGTGTATTACGATCAACACGAATAATATTCTCATAGCCAGTATCTTCAAGACGTATACATAGATTTCGGCCTATAAATCCATCTGCACCGGTAACTAAAATTTTCATATTAAGAATCCAGTTCGTATTTTTCACCAGCGCGTAGTGCATTTATGAACGAAAGCTTGAGTAATAGTGTTTTCATTCCCTCGACATCAAGTCGCTGAGTATTATGCGAATTATAGTCAGCGACTTCAGTGATGCGTTTATCACCTTGCTCAACAAATTTCCCATAGTTGAGATCACGGAGGTCAGGAGGAATACGGAAGTAATCGCCCATATCTTCTGCAGCAACCATCTCTTCGCGGCTAAGCAAAGCTTCATAAAGCTTCTCACCGTGACGTGTGCCAATAATATTTATAGGGTGCTCTTCTTGCTTTAATAGTGATTTCAATGCAATTGCTAGCGTTTCAATTGTCGCTGCTGGAGCTTTTTGCACGAAAATATCGCCGTTGTTACCGTGTTCAAATGCGTACAAGACCAGATCAACCGCATCTTCAAGGGTCATCATAAATCTAGTCATATTAGGGTCAGTGATCGTTAGTGGCTGGTCCATTTTTATCAAATCAACAAATAATGGTATTACTGAACCTCTCGATGCCATGACATTGCCATAACGCGTTCCACAAATAACTGTTTTTGTTTTATCTACATTACGAGATTTTGCAACCATGACTTTTTCCATCATAGCTTTTGATATACCCATTGCATTAATAGGATATACAGCCTTATCAGTACTTAAACATACCACTCGTTTCACTGTGTTTGCTATCGCAGCCTCAAGCACATTTTCAGTCCCTAAAACGTTTGTTTTAACCGCCTCCATAGGATGGAATTCACAGGATGGTACTTGTTTTAAAGCGGCTGCATGATAAATAAAATCGACACCACGGGTGGCATTAAGGATACTGTGATAATCTCTTACATCACCTATATAAAATTTTAATTTTGGATTATTATATTTTTTACGCATATCATCTTGTTTTTTTTCATCACGACTGAATATCCGAATTTCTGCAATATCTGTATTAATAAATCTAGTCAGCACAGCATTACCAAAAGATCCTGTACCACCGGTTATTAATAAAATTTTATTTTTGAACACAATCAACACCTCTAATAATATGTTTTTTAAGAATCTCAACTATTTTCGCAACTCTTTTGTCTTGAGACCCATATTTACTTACAATTGCTATACTTTTTTCGTGTCTTTCTTCGACACTTGTATCAACTATTGCTGCGTATATTGCAGCCGCATAACTATCTATACTTAAGCAATCATAGTAGTGAGCATAGTCAGCACATATTGATTTTGAAAAATCAAACGATGGCACAATTAATGGTTTCAAAGCTGACATAGCTTCTATGTAACTAGTAGAAAAAACCTCCAGTACACTAGGTTGTAAAACAACATCATGTTCAGTATATATTTTTAAACTGTCTTTATGCTCGTAGCCTCCAATATTTTGAAAGCTTGAATCAATATTCAAATCTTTGGCTATAGCTAATGTTTTTTTATACGCCTCTTTGTCATTTATAGTCAAAGTGATCTTTACCTCAACTCCATATTTTTCTCTTAACCTAGCTATAGCCTGTGGTATTCGCTCTAGATCTTTATGCTGGTAATACGCCGTTGGTACTAATATTCTCGTTATCGAATTTATTTTACTTTTTTCCTGATGAGAGTAATCATTTAGATAGTTTAGAAATTCAGGAGAAATAGAATTATATACAATGTATATATCAGAATTATTTCCCAAAATGCGCTTTAAATTATTAGCAGATGATTCAGTTTGAGTTATCCAAGCATCTGCTTGCTTAATTTTATATGTTTGATATTTAGTTCTTAATCGTATTTTTAACTGGCTTAAAAAGCCGCCATACAGTTCATAAGCATAATCAGATGCACCCAATATATATGGATTGCTGCATCCCATAACATGAGGAACACTAAATTTAACATATGCCGGCCCTGCTGAACTATATACCAATTGTGGTTTGATATCTTGCACTATCGAACCCAACAACCGTCTAGCTCTTAAAGAAAATGCGGGGCTTTCATTTAAGACAATAAATTTATGAGGTGGTAGAAGTTGCTTAACCTGAGCGTAGACTTGAGGACTCAAAATAAAATACCAATTAAGACCAAATCCCTCAAAGTTAATTACTCCCCTAATAAAATGTACAGCATTCTGTACTGCACCACCAATAACATTTGTTGCACAGTTAAATATAATCTCTGGTGAACTAGGGCTTCTCATTATTTTATTTTTCTAATAAAATGTTGAACATTTAATGTGTTTGCAGTTGAGCAATACTTTTTGTTAAAAACACTCTCTATATTTAAACATTTATTTCTATATACACTCAAGTCACACAATTCATTTAGTAAAATTTTAATGTTATCTTTTTCAGGATCGAATATATATCCAATATATGGAAGCTCCAATGATATATCACCTATGCTATTGCTTACCACAGGTATACCATAAGATAATGCCTCAACATATTTTGAAGGGAACCCGGCCAATGAATATCTTTTTTTATCTCTGAAGAACACACAGAAATTTATTTTCCCATACCAACTATAAACTTCAGTCATAGTTATTCGCCCGAGAAATATGCAGATTTTATTTAGTTCTTCTTTTCTATTCACAAAAGTAGGATACAGTAAATGAAAATCATCTAATGTTAAACCAGCGATATAGAACTTTACGCCTGGGTACATGGTAGTATCTATTGATATAAGTTTATTTACAAACCCTGCAAGTTTATCTTTTTTTCCTGGAGAACCAGCATAAAAAAAATTTATAGCATTAGTATTTATTGATTTTGGAGAGCCGTTGTATTTTTCGGCAAGCGGTGGTATTTTTATTATATTTCTCCCCAGATTATTGAAATAATCATTTAGGTAATCGGAAATAACTATTACATTTTTGAATAGAGGATAAGCAATTCTCATTCGCGACCAATTTTCAATTGATGCTAATCCAAACCTGCCACCAGGTAAGTGCTCGCTTTGATACCATTCAGTGGAGTCTAATGCGATTTTCTTTTTATAGAAAAAAGCATATAATAAACTTAAGAGTGCAAAAACAAATGGTGGATTATACAATATAATAAGTGAAATTTTATTTCTATTAGTTATCATCCATTTAATAACTCGCCCTCCCATAAATAAATGGTTAACTAACCTTAGTAATTTAGTTTTTTTATGTTTTCCTAATAGCGAAAAAGATACCTTTCTAGTTTTTTTTGATACAACTTTCTCCTGTAATACCCCTGACTCCCATCCACCAACAGTAATGTGTTTGCATTCCTCTAGGCCTTCTATAATTTTTACAACTTGATCTACTCGTTTACCGGCAGCGTCCTGATCTGGATACCTGAATGGTCCAGTATAAAATACAGTAAATGTATCCATTTATTAATCCTAGCCTTTGGTATCTATTTGTCAGTAATATCTCTAATGCCATATATTATTAGTTTTATTTATCCTATTTCTACACTCGGCATTACATAAATAATCAAAGCAACGATTGTCATACAATAAAGCATATATAGAATAAAGTAGTTGACACTAAATCCTATAGCGTAACATTTTTCTGAAACGATCCAAGTCATGAATATAAGAATTACATTTGAAATGAGTATTGCGTAGCTAACACCGATAATCCCCCATTCTTTCCCAGCTAAAAACATTGCAACAAACAGGAAAATTGTATTTAAAATATAAATATATGATATAAATTTAACTTTTCCACTAAGCTTAATACCTGAATCAACCATTTCTTTAATTACTAAAAGTGACGTCGCAACTATCAATACATATGAAACATACTCGGCCTCAAAATATTGTTCGGCCACATAAAATTTAAAAATAACATGAGTTATTATCAACATCACAGGAATTAAAGGGATTAAGAGTACTATCACAAGCTTAAACAATTTTCTAATTTCAATATTATTTCTATTTTCTTTAGAATATAACATTGGATACCAAACCATACAAAAAGCAGTAAGTCCAACTAGCATTAGAGATGAGATTTTGTTTGCGATTGCAAAAACACCAACAATTGACTGGTTAAAAATCCATAATAATAAAAAGCGATTGCCATACTGTGATAACGCACTTGCAACTCTTGCTGGTAATTGAGGCAATGCAAAACCCCATAATTTATTTGTATCTACGCAGCTAAACTTTAATGATATTTTATCTTTAATGAAAACAAGCGATAATATGCTAGACAATATATATGATATTAGCATGGCTAGCAAATATGCTCGAATACCCATGTGAAGAACCACCACACCATAATACGCGCAGACCACAAATAATATCGTCTGAGTAAGATTCAGTATTGCAATATATCTTATCGGTTTTGAGTACCTGACAATCAAACCATTAATAATAAACATGTTACCAAATACAATACTTGCTGCTGTAATCATTACATCTGGGATCAGCATTTCATTTTTGAAATAAAAATACATCAATAAAGGGGATGCCACTATTGTAATTAGTGCAATTATAGAGGACAACTTAGCCACTGTGAAAATAGCAGCCTTAGAGATTGATTCTCGCTCATAATAAAACCGCTGTACGGCTGTATCAATTTGACACATACCAAGCACAATCAGGATGTTATAGCTAGATAGAATTATTTCTAATCTCCCCATTTCCGTGGGGGATATATAATGAGTGAATACAGGAGTGAGCAGGAATGGTAATAAGCGTGAAATTCCTGACACAAGTAAAAAAATTATAATTTCATTTAGAAATCGTTTTATCATATGATTATTTCAATATATATGATGTAACTTCAGCAGTTTGTAATTATAACAATTATTAAAGACGCTCTGTTTCTCATTTCCATTTCAAAAGCATTTAAACATTTAATCACAAGAAACAAGCATTACCAATCGCTAATATTTATTTCCCATGCTGAGGATTAATATAAAGTATATTCTTCAGTTAATTTCTTTCAGAATTAAATTACTTTTATATCATCTATCTCAGGCATGGATTTAGCCCCAGGCATGCTACCGCCCCTGGCTCAACAGCTACCAGTGGACTGAACTTCTTCTCGTACTACCCGTTTCGCCAGGTAGCGACCTACATTTTGCAACACATTCGGATATTCAGGATGATGAATATTCGAATACGCAGCGGCAATTGTTATACCCGATTTTACCCAAAAAAAAAGGCAGTCAGCCGCAGTAAAGTTACAAAATTGTAACCGCACCGCCACTTTTGACTGCCATTCTTTTCATCAGACACCTATCTTCATTGATTACAAAGCAATCAACGAGCTAACAATTTCTGAATGCTATCCCTGAACTTCTGGCCTTCTTTATGGTTACGCAGACCATACTGCACAAATGCCTGCATATAACCCATTTTCTTGCCACAGTCGTAGCTTTCGCCGGTCATCAACGCAGCTTCCACTGCTTGTTTTTTGCTCAGTGCCGCAATGGCGTCGGTAAGCTGGATACGGCCCCAGGCACCCGGTTCGGTTTTCTCGAGTTCAGGCCAGATATCTGCAGATAAAACATAACGCCCTACCGCTGCAAGATCGGAATCCAGAGTCTGTGGCTGGTCAGGTTTTTCCACGAAATCAACAATGCGACCAATCTGCCCGTCGTTGCTCAGAGGTTCTTCAGTGGTGATCATCGAGTACTCAGACAAATCTACGTTCGGCATACGTTTTGCCAGAACCTGGCTACGCCCCGTTTCTCTGAAACGCTCGATAATTGCCGCCAAATTATAACGCAATGGGTCAGCGCTGGCGCCATCGAGGATAACGTCAGGTAATACAACAACAAATGGGTTATCACCGATGATAGGGTGAGCACACAGAATGGAGTGACCAAGACCCAACGGTTGAGCCTGACGCACGTTCATAATGGTCACGCCCGGTGGGCAGATAGATTGAACTTCCGCGAGCAACTGGCGTTTAACACGCTGCTCAAGCAGAGCTTCAAGTTCGTATGAGGTGTCGAAATGGTTTTCCACAGCATTCTTTGAGGAATGCGTCACCAGCACGATTTCTTTGATACCGGCAGCCACAATTTCATCGACGATATATTGAATCATCGGCTTATCGACTATCGGTAGCATCTCTTTTGGAATCGCTTTTGTGGCAGGCAACATATGCATACCCAAGCCTGCTACCGGAATAACTGCTTTCAAATTAATCATATTCAAACCCACCTCAAAATGGTTCGGGGATTATAGTCTTTTCGTGCGCTGATGCCAGCATGAATTGATCCCCAAAAAATAGACCTTCATCTTAACGCTCTCAAGAAAGTACGCAAAACCAAAGTCTTGATTTAAGCCTTTCAAAAGCTCGGATAAATCGCAATCTGATTTGACAATCTACTTATTCACCGCTGGCAGAGCAAAATTCAATCCACTGGTGTTCACGTGTTGATGATCTACCCGGTCGATATCCACCGAACTACTGCCCTTCTCGTTCACCGCACGCACATTGGCAAGCGACAGCAACGTATCCTCTTTGGCCATAAAACGGCCACGCACGTCTTTACGCAAATCGAAGTTTAGCTTCAACGCTGGACCGGCTTCAGAATACTGCATCACATCGATGTTTCTCAGAAACAAGTGTTGCGGTTTGTTATGCAGTTCAAGCGTTGCGCGTTTCATCGCCACATTGGTAATCGCTACGAAAGATGTCGCATTGCCTGATGAAATTTGGATACCCCTACTTTTAAGCCGCATGTCCGTATTATCAAGCGTAATATCATTTAGTTTAAAATTTTGCGGAATAGACAAGTAGTTACCTTTAATTACCCCGTAACCAATCAGAAATCCCGCGCTGTTGACCATATCGACGTTATCAATAACGAAATTATCACAGCCATAAATAGCCACTGTCGCGTTATCGATGCCTGCATTCTTACTAAAAGTATGATTGATATTTCGAGCTTTAATATTGCGAATAACGAAGTGTTTACCGTTCTCAACGTGGACTAGCTGGCGGCAGTTGCTACCCGTAATATTGGCAACAACAAAGTTTTTCACCGCCTGATCTTCCGGATATTCGTTGTCGTAGGTGCTGCCCGCCAGACCAATGCCGATCCCCCAATTGATCTTCCCATTGGTGCAATCAATGTTTTCAATCACATGGTCGGAGATAAGCAAATTGTGGTCGTTGATTGCCACGTTCCATTCGATGGCGTCACCCTGCAATCGACTAAAATGGCCATTGGTGATCTTGACGTTTTCCATCCGGTTGTGGAAACCCTGCCGCAAAATGGCGTAGTTCGCATCGTGTACCGTAATGCTATCAATCACCAGGTTGCGCATGGTGCGCTGGTCTTTGCCGCCGATGTAGATTTGCGTCACTGGCACAAAGCCGCTCATATCAATGCCTTTGATGGTGCAGTTTGAACCCCGCACATCAAGGGTGATATTGTTAAACCGCCCGCCCTTCTCGCCCAAAATCTGGCAGCCGTCTTGCAGCACAAAACGCCCTTTGCCGTTGCCCTTCAAACCACCCGCAACCAACAAGGTTTTCCCCTCCGGTATAAAAATCGCAGTGTTGATGTTATCGCAGACTACATCGGCGGGAACGCTGACAGTATCAGCCGTAGTAAAAGCCTGTTTGAAGGCGGCAATCCAGTCGCCGCTATAGAATTTTTGCACGCTGATTGCGCTGTTGCCCGCTGCCGCGAACACGCTACGTGGCAAGATGAATGGCACCGCGGCCAGCACGGAACTGGCTTTGAGTAACTGGCGGCGTGAGGAAGAGAAGGAAGTGTGGGGAGTTTTAGACTGTTTACGCATACGTCCTCATTACATACTTAACATCTGTAACTGGCGAGCTAAGTTCTGATAGATAATTTTTTGATTGAACTCGGTTTCAACTTTCTTACGAGCCAAATTCAGCATCGGTTTTAGCTCGCTTTCATCGATATTGCCGAAGTCCTGCAAGCTATCTGCCAGCGCTCCTGCATCGTTTTCTGGTACCAGCCAGCCAGAACGCCCCGAGTCAATCAACTCCGGGATACCGCTGTGTACGGTAGAAAGCACCGGGATCCCGACCGCCATCGCTTCCATCAGCGCGACAGGGATCCCTTCCATATCGCCGTCTTCACCCGTGACCGACGGCAGCAAGAATAAGTCGGCTTCATCGAGCATCGCTTTCACTTGGTGATTCGGCTTAAAGCCAGGCATAAACACCACATCGTCGAGCTGATACTGTTCGATAAGCGTGCGCAGGCGCGTTTCCCAGGGGCCGATACCAAGAATGTTGTAACGAAAGTTCACGCCGCGCTCTTTTAACAACAAGCAGGCGTCAATCGCCACATGCAGTCCTTTCTTCTCGGTCAGCCGTGCCACCGAGATAATCTCCAGCGTTTTAGCGGGAGCTTTCACGCGGCGCTGCGAGAAGCGCTCCATATCGACGCCCATGCGTGACACGCTAATTTTGTTGACTGGGCAGCCCATTTTTTGCAGACGCCCTGCCCACAAATTGCTGATTGGCAACATCAAGTCGCCACGGCTAAAGAGTTTTTGATATTCAGGGGTGTAATGCGCCAAAGCCTCACGACCAGAAATGTCGATGCCGTGGAAAACCGTGGCGATCTTGCCTTTCAGCAAGCCAAGTTCACGCAGTTTTGCCGCTGTCACACCCGCCGGGCCGAAGTGGGCAATAAAGACGTCAGCCTGCACAGATTGTGGGTTACGGCCACAAATCGAGGAGAGAATCAGATTACGAGCTTCATCGCCATAGCGTTTTGCATTGAGCGCGCGCCAGGTTCGTGGGCGCAGCGAACCGCGCAAAGTATTCAACACGCGGGATTGCAGTTTTGCGACCTTGCCCGCAGGCTCGTCCATCAGCCAGGTGGTTTTCTCGGCGAGCTGGTACTCTTTGAAAGCCGAATGGGTATGGGTCAAATCGCCCTTTTGAATGGCGACGATTTCCACTTCATAGCCCATATCAATGAACGCGACGATTTGGTTAAGCACGAAAGTCTCGGATGCCACCGGAAATTTGAGCAAGAAGAAGCCGACTTTCATTTCACCCCCTTCACGCGCGCCAGAACTGACTCCACCATGCGCAGGCCATCTTCACGTTCGGCACGCACGGCATGCGCGAGGCGTTCATTGATTGCCGGCAATTGCCCTAACACATCCGCTACCACGCTCTGTAAGGAACCATTCAACAACTGGCGGATTTCGATCGCCATTTCCGGCATGCCTAGCTGCTTCATAATGCCTGCGGATTTGTGTTCATAGTTGATGGCAATCGCTGGGGTGCCGAAGTTCATCGAAATAATGGCGGAATGCAGACGCGTGCCAACTGTCAGCTCACATTCACCGAGAATCTTGCCCATTTCCAGGTCATTAAGCTCATCCATGACGACGTGATATTGCTCGGGAGAGTTCACATACTGCCGCAGGTTAAGCGCCACCATGCGGTCATCCTTGTTGTAACTGTCGATACCGGTACAAGTCGAGAGCGCCAGTACCTGATAACCCTGGTCAATCACGCGATTCACCACCGAGGCGAATGCCTGCTCATAGGCTTGCTGCGTGGTGCCAAGACGTTTGTCAAAAGGTGCAAGTTCACGCAGCGTAATGGCGACCGTTTTCTTGCGTTTGATGGTATTGAGCCAGTGCTGCACCGCGTAGCTCGGCACAAAACTGTCATTGTGATGATCCACCAACCAGGCGGTATCGACGCCCTGCTCCACTTTGCTGCTATCGATGTTACTTTGGTTCATCAAATCCAGGCTGACGGTTTCGCGTAAAATCAGCGCCTCGGCATGGCCGAAAACATAGCTCGCCAGGTGGTTAAATTGCGGGTCCTGGAATGGTCCAACGCTGTGACCAATCATGTAGACCGGCTTTTTCGCCATAAAACTGCACAGCGCGTGTTCAAACTGCGAAACGCCATACAAATCGACAAAGAACGAACCACCGACCTGAATAATCGCGTCATACTTTTGCAGCGACTTAACGAAATCGATAAACCCTTGTGGGATAGAGATATTACGCAAGCGCCCGTTGTCAGTGGCTTTCGCCATCAACACCTGGTGCTGGTACTTACGGCGCAGGACTTTTTTCACGCGCCCCATCAGCCCGACCGCGTTGTTATGTTGTTTCATCTGCTTATACAGACCGTCACCCAACACCGGGCGACCCAATAGCCAGGCCGAACTCACTGGATAACGGCTCATGACATCGACCTGCACGCTGTCATCAATCGTGGTGATGGCATCAATCAATCCGCGCAGAATGGCGCTGTCACCGCGGTTGCCGCAAGTGTGGTTGCCAAGAATCAATAACTTCATATAGACCTCTTTTTCAAATGGGCGCCCTCACCCCAGCCCTCTCCCCCAGGAGAGGGAGGAGTCCGGCAGATCCCCTCTCCCTAAGGGAGAGGGTTAGGGTGAGGGTGAATGCGAATAAACTGGCGCTTCATCTCTACCACCAGCGCATTACGGGAGGCTGCCAGCATCACGATAAAGGCCAGGACACCGGCTGCAATTTGCACGCCGACCAGCAGGCCGAGCGAAAGATGCCCTTTAAGGACGATGCCCAAAGCAGCGCTGACCACAACGGTTGGAATAGAGAGATAAAACGGCAGCCAGATGCTCTGAATGTACTGGCGATAACTGGAACCGAGCACTGGCTTAATCATCACGAAATAGCTCAGAACGGTGTTCACCACCTGCACAAACAGGAAGCCAAACGTCACGCCCAATGCGCCAGCGAGATGCCCACCGACAATAATCGCCGGGATGAACAGACAGGTTTTGAATACGTTGAATTTAAAACTGATATCAACCCGTGCTTTAGCCATCAGCAGCGAGCCGATGGGGTTACCGATAGAACGCAGCAGCCCGACCACACACAGCAGTTGCAAGATTGGCGTAATAAACTGCCATTTCTCACCAAACACCAGCGGCACAAAATTATTCGACACCACCAGCAGGCCGAGTAGCGCCGGGAAATTAATTATCCCGACAATCGACAGCAGTTTGTAGAAGTTGATACGTAACTTGTCGGTATCGTCTTGAATCTTGGCAAAGGCCGGAAACAGCACGCGAGTGATAATCGGGTTCAGCTTCATCGGTGGCACCACCGCCACGTTGTAAGCGAGGTTGTAACCACCGGCGATGCTGGCACCGAGAATGCGCGCCAGCACCAGCGTGGACAGGTTGGTGTTCACATAATTGATAATGCTGTCAGCAGTTAACCATGCACCAAACTTCAGATTGGAACTGACCGATTTCAGCGAGAAATGCAGGCCAGGGCGATAGATTTTGCGGCCAAAGAAGCCAAACAATGCAGTACGTACCGCGGTGTTGACCAGGTAACCCATAATCGCGGTCATGGCAAACGGGTAAAACATCGCAGCGCCAACCGTCACACCAAAGCCGGCCATCACTGAAACGGTTTCAATCGAGCCAATCTTTGAAAACTCGAGTTCCTTTTGCATCAATGCGCGGAATTGTTGGCCGTGCGGGATGATGATAAATGCAAATGAAAGCGTCTTAATCAACGGGGCAAGTGCCGGGGTACGCAGCACCGAGGCGATAACATCGCTGAGTAAAAATACCGACGCGAACACGACTACGCCAAGGCCGACGTTTAGCCAGTACAGCGTCGTCAGCTCAAGATGGCTTATCTCCTTACGCTGGATAATTGAGTTGGCAATCCCAAAATCTGACAACGTATCCGCCAGCGCAATAATCACCAGCGATACCGTCAACAAACCAAATTCGTGGTTGTCGAAAATGCGTGCAAGCCAAGTCATCTGCACGAGGCCGAGGCTAATAATAATCACCGTGGCGATGGCAGACCATTTAGCACCGCTGATGGTTTTTTCTCTCAGGCTCATGGTGTTATCCGTTAATGTGTCGGGTGGATAAGCGCATGCGTCATCCACCATTTACGTCGTTAGTGTCGGATGACGCGAGGCTTATCCGACCTACAAAAGGTTTGTCATCTAATACGCAGCTTTGTTAACAAAGCCTTTGAAAATGGTCAGGAAGACAATTTTGATGTCAAACCACAGGCTCCATTCGCGGATGTATTCCAGGTCGAACTCAACGCGCTTTTCCATTTTTTCCAGCGTGTCGGTTTCGCCGCGCCAGCCGTTGATTTGCGCCCAGCCCGTAATGCCCGGTTTCACTTTGTGGCGCAGCATGTAACCTTCAATCAGCGAACGATACTGCTCGTTATGCGCCACCGCATGTGGACGCGGGCCGACAATCGACATCTCCCCCATCAGCACATTGATAAATTGCGGCAGTTCATCCAGAGAAGTACGGCGCAGGAAATTGCCAACTGGCGTCACACGTTTGTCGCCTTTGGTGGCCTGCGTGACCACGCTGTCGTTTTCCATCACCTTCATGGAGCGGAATTTCCAGACTTTGATCGGTTTACCGTCCATGCCGTAGCGTGTCTGGCGGAAGATAACCGGGCCAGGGGAGGTCAATTTCACCACCGCGCTGATGCACAACAACACCGGCGAAATAAACAGCAGGATCATGGCAGACAGCACAATATCTTCGAGGCGTTTCAGCACGCGGTTAATGCCGTTGAGCGGCGTATCAAATAGCGGAACCACGGGCACACCGTTAACTTCTTCAGTGCGAGCGTTCAGAATATTGAAGGTAAAAACATCGGGGATCAGCATCACTGAACAGGTGGTATCGGTTAGCTCACGCACCAGTGATTTAATGCGTACTTCTTCGCTCATCGCCATCGCGATGTAGATATTGTCGATACGTCCGGCGCGTGCTTGTTCCACTAAATCTGCGAAACAGCCCGCATAATCACCATGCGGAGATTCTGGTTGCTGGTCGTCATACACGCCCGTGACATCAAAGCCCAGCCACGGTTCGTTGCGGAAACTCTCGGCCAGCGTATAACCCACCGGGAGCGAACCGGCGATAGCAATACGCCGCGTGTTGTAGCCCATATTGCGCAACCAACCGGCACCCAGACGGATAAACGAACGGCACAGCATCATGCCGAAACTCGTCAGCACGTACCAGGCCAGGTAGACCCAGAAAGATCCGTCAAAGTCGGGATTAAACGCCAGTAATCCGGCGCTAAAGATCAGGCTCAACGTCCAGTTTTGCAGCAGCAACATCAGCTCGCTGGTGATCCTCACCCCACGCCATGAACGGTAAAAGTCGGTCATTCCGCCAATCATCTGGAAAACTACCAGAGCCAGTAGCGCCATCAGTAAGTGCATGTACAAAAACGGTAACGCGTTGACCTGACACACCACCCACAACCCAACAAACATAATGGTGATGTCAGAAAAACGTTGCACCATAGAGATCAACGATGCGTTGGTTTTTGGTAGCTCGCGCTTTTTTAGGTTTGTCATCGTTTTACCTTTATTAAAATTCCCCCTCACCCCGCCCTCTCCCCCAGAAAGGGAACAAAGAACATCCTCTCTCCTGGGGGAGAGGGCTAGGGTGAGGGCGACCTATGCCTGGTCAGATCACTGATTCAACAGTTCCATAATTTCCTGCGTTCGTGCCTGCATCAGCTGCTCATTGCGCTTAGATTCCACATTCAGGCGCACCACCGGCTCGGTATTTGAACTCCGCAGGTTAAAGCGCCAGTCAGCAAACGCCATGCTCACGCCATCGGTGTGGTCCACTTCTTCAGCGTGTGGCGCAAAGTGCTGCTGCACCCGTGCAATCGCAACTTTCGGGTCGGCCAGTTTGCTGTTGATTTCCCCGCTCGCCGGCCACGCTGCCATGCGGTCACACACCAGTTCGCCCAGAGTTTTGCCCTTCAGACACAACAGTTCTGTCACCAACAGCCACGGGATCATCCCGCTGTCGCAGTAGGCAAAATCACGGAAATAGTGATGGGCGCTCATCTCACCGCCGTAAATCGCATCTTCCTGGCGCATCCGCTCTTTGATAAACGCATGACCGGTTTTCGACATCACCGGTGTGCCACCTGCCCGCTCCACGATATCCACCGTGTTCCACGACAGGCGCGGGTCGTGAATAATCTTCGCCCCCGGCTGTTTTTCGAGGAACGCCGCCGCCAGCAGGCCAACGATGTAATAGCCCTCGATAAACTGCCCTTTCTCGTCGAACAGGAAGCAGCGGTCGAAATCGCCGTCAAAGGCGATGCCCATATCCGCGCCGTGTTCAATCACCGCGTTGCGGGTGTCGTCGCGGCACTCGGGCAGTAACGGGTTCGGGATACCGTTCGGGAAATTGCCGTCAGGCTGGTTGTGCACTTTGATAAACGTCAGCGGCACATTGAGCGATTTAAAACGCGCTTCGATGGCATCGACAATCGGGCCTGCCGCGCCGTTACCGGAGTTAATCACCAGCTTCAGCGGTTTGATATTGGCCACATTGATGTACGAGAACAGGTGGTCGATATACGCCTCAACCACGGAAATCTTCTGGTAGCTGCCGCGAGCAGCCGTATCTACCGGCGGGAAGTCGTTGGCTTCCGCCAGATGCTGCACATCACGCAGGCCGGTATCGCCGCTGATCGGGCGCGCCCCTTCGCGCACCAGTTTCATGCCGTTGTAGTCCATCGGGTTATGGCTGGCGGTCACTTCGATGCCGCCGTCCACGTCCAGATGCCAGGTGGCAAAATAGATCTCTTCGGTGCCCGACAGTCCGATATCCAGCACATCGACGCCCGCGTCCTGCAACCCTTTCGCCAGCGCCAGTTTCAGCCGCTCACTGGTCAGGCGCACGTCGCCACCCAGCACGATGGTTTTCGGCTTCAGGTACTCGCCATACGCGCGGCCGATACGTTCAGCAATGTCTTCGTTCAACTCTTCGCCCAGGCGACCACGAATGTCGTAGGCTTTAAAACAGGTCAGTTTCTGTGTCATTTTCGCTCCCTGGAGCAACAGATTTCGTAGGTCGGATAAGCGCAACGTCATCCGACAAAAGCTAAATGCGCCCGTACCGGTCCTGAAAACGCACAATGTCGTCTTCTTCGAGGTAAGTGCCGGAACGCACTTCAATCAGGTCGAGGGGGATTTTCCCGGGGTTTTCCAGGCAGTGCGTGACGCCCAGCGGAATGTAGATGGACTCGTTTTCGCCCAGCAGTTTCACTTCCTCACCCAGCGTCACTTTTGCGGTACCCGCCACCACAATCCAGTGCTCGGCACGGTGGTGGTGCATCTGCAAAGACAGGCCCTCGCCCGGTTTCACGGTGATGCGTTTCACCTGGTAGCGTTCGCCTTCGTCGATGGAGTCGTATTTGCCCCACGGGCGATATACTTCGCGGTGGTTATGGTGTTCATGGCGGCCATCAAATTTGATTTGCTCCACCACTTTCTTCACGCTTTGCACGTGATCGCGGTCGGCAATCAGCACCGCATCCTTGGTCTGCACAACAATCAGATCTTTCACGCCAACGGTGGTCACCAGGCCGGATTCGGCATAGATGTAACTGTTCTCGGTAGAGTGGCTGATGACATCGCCGTGATGCACATTGCCTTGTTGGTTTTTGGTGCTGATTTCCCACAGCGATGACCATGAACCGACATCGCTCCAGCCCGCGTCCATCGGTACTACCACGGCGTCGGCGGTTTTTTCCATTACCGCGTAGTCGATGGATTCATCCGGGCAGGCGAGGAATGCGGCTTCATCGACACGCACAAAATCAAGATCCGGGTCGATATTTGCCATCGCTTTTTCGCAGGCGCTGAGAATATCCGGGCGGAATTTTTTCAGCTCTTCCAGGTAGCGCCCGGCGCGGAACAGGAACATGCCGCTGTTCCAGTAATACTCACCGCTGGCAACATAAGCCTGCGCGGTGTCGATATCCGGTTTTTCGACAAACTGCGCCACGCCAAAGGCCACGGCATCCGCGTCTGGGGTATTCGTGTTAGTGACTTCTCCACGGCGAATGTAGCCGTAGCCGGTTTCTGGTAAGTCAGGCACGATGCCAAAGGTGACCAGTTTCCCGGCTTCGGCATACGGCAGCGCATTACGCACCGCACTTCGGAATGCTTCTTCGTCCTGGATAACGTGGTCGGCAGCGAGGATCAGCATCAGCGGATCGGTATCCGGCTGGTTACGCTTCGCCGCCAGTGCAGCCAGCGCGATTGCCGGTGCGGTATTGCGCCCGGCAGGCTCCAGCACAATATTTTCCGTCAGCTTGTTCAACTCACGCAGTTGTTCGGCGACGATAAAACGGTGTTCTTCATTGCAAATCACCACCGGGCTTTCGCACTCGACGCCGTTTAAACGGTTAACGGTGGTTTGCAACATTGTCAGTTCGCCTTTCAGGCACAGGAACTGTTTCGGGTAAAGCACGCGGGACAACGGCCACAAACGGCTGCCGTTTCCTCCAGCCATGATGACCGGATAGAGTCTGGAATGAGTCATAATTAACCCTGAATGTCCGCAATAAATTGATTCAACACGCTGTTTTTCTCGAGCGTGCGCTCGGCATAGTCACATGCCACAGTGTTGTGTTCTGGAAGTTGCAGGCAGCGCTCTATGCCCTCGGCTAAGGCGTCAACCGATTCCGGTTCGACACACACCGCAATACCGGAAAACGCCTCACAAAGCTGGCCAAGCTCGGTGTCTGCTTCTGCGGTAATCACCGCATTGCCGCCCACCGCAAGAATGTTGGTCAGTTTTGATGGCAGCACGGCATCAGCCGCACCACGGCGCTGGATAACCAGATGGCAATCGGCGAGTTTTAGCAAAGCGGGCAGCGCGTCGTAAGGCTGCAACGGATGGAACACCACGTTGTGCAGCCCTTTGTCTTGTGTGAGTTTTTGCAGGCGAGCTTTGCCGCCGCCCTGGCCAACAATCACGAATACATACGGCTGGAGTGCAAAACGTTCCGCCACTTCAATCACCGTTTCCAGCCCCTGCTTTTCGCCGATGTTGCCGGAATAGAGGATGATTTTTTTATCAACAGGAAGTTGCAGGCGGGTTTGTACCGCCAGAATTTCTTCGCGGGAAATACCGCGAAAACGCTCCACTTCCGACCAGTTCGGGAAGAAGATCACGCGTTTAGGATCAACACCCTTTTCGGCCGCTTTGTTCATCATCGAACGGGAAATCGTCGAAACGTTGTCGACGTTATGCAGCCCGCTCTGTTCAAAGCGCTGCGCCAGGCGCGCCACTTTGCCCTGCTTTTTGCCCGCCATTCCGAGGCCGAGCATCGCGTCGACTTCGTAATCCTGAATATGGAGCAAGGTGCGTGCACCGCTGAGTTTTGCGAGCAGGCGCATGCCCGGCACACAAAACAACGTCGGCACCACGCCGATAATGCGATCCGGCTTCCAGCGGCGTTGCGCCAGCAGCGGGAATAAAGAGCTCAGTGCAAAGCTGCCCAAATGAATCAGGCGCTTTAAGGTTGAAGGCTGCTTTGGTACATACAGCGGGCAACGCCAGACGGTGGCGGCCCCCACTTCTTTCTGGTATTTCCAGGCGGAATAATCGGGATGCACTTCCCAGACCGGATAGTAAGGTGGTGCGGTAATCACCCGCACCTCATGGCCCTGGCGCGTCATCCATTCCACCATCTCGCCGGTGTATTTGCCGATGCCCGTCAGCTCCGGTGAATAGTTAATGCCGTAGACCAGAATCTTCATAATCCGATGACCTTTTCTGTCTTACCAGCAAGGAAATAAGCGCGACTGTTGTCATGCACATCGCCGCGTGCAAGCCAATCAGCAGGTGTTAACCACTGATAATCACTGTGCTGCGCGTCCGGCAGTTGCAGCGCATCAGCGTCGACGCGCAGGCGAAACCCCAGCACGATGTAGTGCGTGGAAAATTCGGGGCCGGAGAAGTTGTCGTCATAGAAGTGCTGCCACACGCCGTAAAACTCACCGTCCTGCAGCGTGAGCGGCGTGCCTAATTCAGCCTCGGTTAAGCGCGCAAAAGCCCGCTCCAGAGTTTCATCTTTGCGTACCCGGCCACCCGGCACGAACCAAAAGTTCTGTGCCGGGCGCTGAGTGCGTTGCCCCAACAGGAACTCGCCTGCCTGATTTTCAACAATCAGATCGATGGAGAGAAGCGGCGTGGAGCGGACAACGGTGGCGAAGTCTTCAGCACTCAGAAACATCATTACCCCCGGAACCGTTGCTGGTTTTCGAGGAACCACTGGTAGGTGCTGGCAAGGCCAGGTTCCAGAGTAATTTCCGGATACCAACCCAAACGGCGCAGGCGCGTTACATCTAACAGTTTGCGCGGCGTGCCATCGGGTTTGGTGGCATCAAATACCACACGACCACGGTATCCCGTAACTTTGGCGATGGTTTGCGCCAGTTCGCGGATGGTGCAATCCACACCGGTGCCGACGTTAATATGCGAAAGCATCGGCTGAGTGTTCTCCTGCCACACTTCGCTAGCCAGTTCCATAATGTGGATGCTGGCTGCCGCCATATCATCAACATGCAGGAACTCACGCATTGGCGTGCCGCTGCCCCATACCACCACATCCGGCGAGTTTTGCTGTGTCGCTTCGTGGAAACGGCGCAGTAACGCAGGGATCACGTGCGAATTGCTTGGGTGGAAGTTATCGTGCGGGCCATACAAATTAGTCGGCATCACCGAACGGTAATCGCGACCGTACTGGCGGTTATACGACTCGCACAGTTTTATCCCGGCGATTTTGGCAATCGCATACGGCTCGTTAGTCGCTTCAAGCGTGCCTTGCAGCAGCTCGCTTTCCGCCATCGGCTGGTTCGCCATTTTTGGGTAAATGCACGATGAGCCGAGGAACAGCAACTTATTGACATTGTGCGTATGCGCGCTGTGAATAATGTTGCTCTCGATAATCAAGTTTTCGTAGATGAAGTCCGCCGGATAAGTGTTGTTCGCCACAATTCCGCCGACTTTTGCCGCCGCCAGGTAAACCTGGTCAATACGCTGTTCTGCAAAGAAAGCGTTAACCGCCGCGCCATCCAGCAGGTTCAGCTCGTCACGGTTACGCAGCACCAGTTCAACGTCTGCACGTTGCTCAAGCTGGCGCACGATGGCGGAACCGACCATCCCACGATGGCCGGCAACAAAGATACGTTGTTTATTCATGCTCAGGACTCCAGCGCGATGGCAACCTCGTAGCCGTGTGACTTAAGCAACGAGTGTTTTTTCGCCGCTTCCAGATCTTTAGCGACCATCTCGCCAACCATCTCTTTAAGCGTGATTTCTGGTTTCCAGCCCAGCTTTTCGTGAGCTTTGGTTGGGTCGCCCAGCAGGGTTTCCACTTCAGCAGGACGGAAATAACGTGGGTCAACGGAGACAATCACGTCGCCTGGTTTCACACCAGGTGCGTCGTGTCCCGTAACAGAAACAACGATGCCCTTCTCGTCAACGCCAGTGCCTTCAAAGCGCAGTTTGATACCCAGTTGCGCGGCTGACATTTCCACGAACTGACGCACGGAATACTGCACACCGGTGGCAATCACGAAATCTTCTGGAGTTTCTTGTTGCAGCATCATCCACTGCATTTTCACGTAGTCTTTGGCATGGCCCCAGTCACGCAGGGAATCCATGTTGCCCAGATACAGGCATTTTTCGAGGCCCTGCGCGATGTTGGCGATAGCGCGGGTGATTTTGCGGGTCACGAAGGTTTCGCCACGGCGTGGGGATTCGTGGTTGAACAAAATCCCATTACAGGCGTACATGCCATAGGATTCGCGGTAGTTTACGGTTATCCAGTAAGCATAAAGTTTGGCGACGGCATACGGCGAACGCGGATAGAAAGGCGTGGTTTCCTTTTGCGGCGTTTCTTGTACCAGGCCGTATAACTCAGAAGTAGATGCCTGATAGAAACGGGTTTTCTTCTCAAGGCCTAAGAAACGAATCGCTTCCAGCAGACGCAAGGTTCCCATCGCATCCACATCGGCAGTGTATTCCGGCGATTCAAATGAAACCGCAACGTGGCTCATTGCGCCGAGGTTATACACTTCATCCGGCTGCACTTCGGAAAGAATACGGGTCAGGTTGGAGCTGTCCGTCAGATCACCGTAGTGCAGATGGAATTTAGGATTACCGGAATGCGGATCCTGGTAAATATGGTCAACACGTTCGGTGTTGAAAGAAGAAGCACGACGTTTAATACCGTGAACTTCATAACCTTTTTCCAGCAGCAGTTCCGCCAGATAGGAGCCGTCTTGCCCGGTTACACCCGTGATGAGAGCTACTTTAGTCATAATGGATTTTTCCTCTTTTAACATGTCGACATCCCCCTCACCCCAACCCTCTCCCCCAGGAGAGGGAGAACACCGAGCGGTCCCCTCTCCTGGGGGAGAGGGCTAGGGTGAGGGCGACGTTTAACCCCATTAGGGCGTAATACGTTCCCGAACCACTACAGCCGGGTTTCCCCGGCAAACGGCATTTGCCGGTAATGATTTATAAATACTGCTGCGCGCACCGACGACGGTGCCATTGCCAATCGTCACGCCAGGTGAAACAAATACATCTGTTGCCAGCCAACATTTCTCACCAATAACAATTGGTGTGGCAGTAATATCGAAATGTTTGCTCATATAATCGTGACTACCGGTACATAAATAACACTTTTGTGACACCACGGAATTTGCGCCGATGGTAATGTCACCCAGCGTATATAACACCGCGTCATCGCCAACCCAGGCATAATCGCCAAGAGTTAATTTCCATGGATAAGTAATTTTCACTGACGGACGTATCACCACGCCTTTGCCAATTCGTGCGCCGAATAAACGCAATAAAAAGGCTCTCCAGCGATATAAAACTTGTGGCGACCAGGCAAATAATGTTGCTTGTACCGCCCACCACAGTTGAACCTTAATAGGGTGCCCGCCACGGAAACCTTTCGGTACCGAGAAGCCATTTAATTCTTGCATAATATTCTCTTATTCACTTTGTCGGATGGCGCTTACGCTTATCCGACCTACGGGTCAGTCGTAGTTGTAGGGTGGATAAGCGCCAGCGTCATCCACCTTATGCTTTGTTATAAAGTGCTTTAGCTTTTCCAGTGGTACGCAAACGAAGCCTGTAAGATAATTCTGCAATAAAACCCGGCACGCCTAATATTTTGCGCTGTACATTTCTTGCATCCCGACACAGCTCAATATTATTTGAAGTCGACACGCCGCCCATGGAAAATTCGGACACCAGACCCTTGACGCGTTTAAATGCATAGCCTTTTTTATACATTCTGGCGGCTAACGCGTAATCAGATGAAACTTTATATTGCAGATCGTAAGGATATTTGCGCAGCCCAGACATCGGGAAAAATATCGCCTGATGGCTGGCGGGTAAACTATGGTAGATATACCAGCCCTGCTTTGCCCGGCGTTCTATTTTGGTGCCATCACCAAAGTCTAATAATGCATCACCAATCACCATCGCATTATCGGTTAGCGGCATAGCAGCGAGCTGATGCGCGACAGTGATGATATCCGAATGGAAAATGTCACCTGAATTGAGGAACAAAGCATAACGGCCTTGAGCCATCTCAATACCTTTGTTCATCGCATCATAAATGCCGTTATCTTTCTCGCTGACATAGCGTAACTGGTACTGACCGTTGAGGTTTTCCAGAAATTCTGCCGTGCCGTCGTTTGAGGCGCCATCCACCACAACCCACTCAAATGTGATGCCTGGTGCCTTTGCTAAGTGAGCCAGCGACTGCCAGGTTTTTTCTATACCGGCGAGATTTTTATAAGCAACAGTGATGACACTTAATAACATATTGGACCTCAGGTGTTCGTAATTTTGAGTGCCTTACGCAAAATAAATGGGCAAACAATTAAGAACGCATATTCAGGGCTAAATATTGAGCCGGTAAAAAAGAGTGATACAGGCGTAAAAAGCCATAATTGCACACGGAAATTTTCATTATTCCCAAACGCCGTGCGCATCATTTTAACGACTTTCGACATATACCAAATTGTCAGTAATACTGCGAACCAGGAAAAATAAATAATCAGCAGATACAAACCATTGTCTACTGTTTTACCGACATCCGCACCGTTAAAGATTCCGAATGATGCGACATATTCATATAAAGATCCGAAACGAACTACCCCATCGATATTGCTCAATGAATATCCGACCATCGCTAACGGACCAATGATACGATAATACGATGACGACCCTTCCGTTCCTAAATCGCCAAGACGCGTCGCGATATAAGGGAATGCGAATATCAACCCGACTAAAAATACGGAAAGAGAAATAATTGCCAGAGGCAACTTCTTCTTTATGGCATTTTTATTAAGGTACTGAAATGCCCATTCAAGAAGATAAAACAGGATAAAAGTCATTACCCCTGAAAACGATCCTGAAAGAATTATCCCTGCCAGAATCATACCATCAATTTTTGGTGTTTTGATACCGAACTGTTTGATGCTGAGCCAAATTGAGATTAATGCCAGAGCAAAAAATGCTGGCTCAAAATACAATGCCGTCGTTCGCTTACCGCCAAAGCTAATAAAGTTCAGAACATAGCTATTACTGTAAATAAGAAACTTCGAAATTTTCTCAATCAGGCTGCTGCCGCCGGTCAGAATAATCTGTGCCATTTCCGCCGCAGCCAGCATCACAATAATGCCGACTACACCATAAAATACCCTTAGTATTTTATGGTGATTATGCTGTGAAATAGTTTTGAAGCGGCAGCTCCAGGTCATCGCCAGAATCAGCACGATATAAACAAACAATAGTGTCGAGGTGACATATTTACTGGCATCCAGCGATTGACCAAAGATGTAGTTAAATGCCGTCAGCCCCGCGCCAATGCCCAACGCAATCATCAATTTTTTTACGTTGATGCGTTCAATGTACAAAAAGAGGATCGCGGGCAAGAAGGTCACTATCGTTATCGGGAAGCTTTCCCCCAGTGAGGCCAACTTGACGTTGACCACCAGATAGATGAACGGCAGCAGCAGATAACTACAGATTTTGATAGAACGAGACATACTCCTCCAGCATCTGTTGTCCACTAAACGCCTGGCGACTGGCGCTTTTAAACGCCGGCAACTCTTTGCCAAACACCTGCTGCGCCAGTTGTTCTTTTGGCATTTTCACCAGTTCAAGCACGCGCCCATCGCTAAAGGTTTTACCACCGACTTTGCGCAGCACTTCATCTGCCGCTTCACTTTGCGTGGCAATCACCGGCACGCCAATCGACAACGCTTCGCACAAAATCAGCGGGTAGTTATCCACCTGCGAGCTAAACACCAGCGAGTCCATTTCATTCAGCTGGCTCATCAGCGCTTTTTTATCGGTCATGTAACCGTGGTTGACGACGTTCGCGCCGTTAAATGGCGAGAATTTACCGAAGGTGTGCAACTCGATTTCGTCGCCCAGCGCCATTATCGCCTGCACCAGTTGCTGATTGGTTTTGCCGTCATAACGTAAATCGTGCGCCACCACGGCAACTTTCGGTTTTGTTCGTGTTGCGTGCGTCAGCGGCAGTTCTGCCAGAATCGCTTCGGTCGCCACATCGATGCCGTTGTTAATGATTTTGCAGCGCCCTGCCCCGTAAATGCGGTTAAAGGCATCGGCTACGTGCTGGCTCGGGGAAATAAACTGGCAGCCCAGTGCTAACATTTCGCGAAACAGCTGGCGCTTGCTGTCGATCAGCAGATGAGCGCGGTCTCGCTTCACTGGCGGATAGTTATTCAAAGAAGGGCATTTTTGGCAGCCGGTTTTCCAGCCGTCGCAGCCGTCGAGAAACGCGCAACGCCCGGTAATGCTCCAGTGATCGTGCAGCGTCCAGACAAACGTGACATCCGGCTTATGCGCTTTGACGCGCTGGCAAAATGTCACCATCTCTTCGAGATTCAACCAGTAGCTGTGTACCACGTGGAAATGCAGAACCACCGGCCCTGCGCTACGCGTCACTTTGTGATACAGGTTATTGAGGTTGCCAAACGGGTCGCGGTTAAAAAAGCGAAATAGCACAATGTTGGCAATTGAAGTCAGGCGTGGCGTATGTTTTTCCACACCAGGGAATTTATCGTGGCTGGCGCTTTTCTTACCGCCTTTGCCGTAACCGTAGATAAAACGTGAACTGAAACCCGCCGCGCGGGCGCGTTGGTGGAGATCCAGCGCCACACCCGCAGCACCGCCTTCGGCGAGGCGCACGTTAAATTGCATGATATTCATTTTATAACCTTTATCTGCGCTTTCTGGCCGACCACTAGCGCCCCATCCGGCACGCTGTCCAGTACCACACTGCCCGCACCGACAGTCACGTTATGACCCAAAGTGATATCGCCAATAATCACCACGTTCGCGCCCAGTTCGACCCCGTTGCCAATCACCGGGCAGGCAAGATTTTTACCGCGATTGCCAATAGTGACGCCGTGACGAATAGTGAAATCATCGCCAGCGACCACGAATTTATTAATCACCACGGCATAACCGTGGTGAATGGTGAAGCGTCGTCCGATGGTGGCACCCGCCTGGATTTCATAACCAAACAGGCACTCGGTGATAAAGCGATACAGCAGGATGACGGGTGCAGCCCAGAGGTTGTTAATGACACTTTTTTTACGCCATACCGAGCAAAAGTGGGCGATGCGATAAGCCAGCACCATGCAGCATGGGCGAAGGCTCCAGGAGTTTGCGCGCAGATCTTCAAGCACCGTTATTTCCCCCGTAATCCATCAGCCAGACGTTTGGTGTTACGCACACTCAGCAACGCTAATAAGGTGCGCAAAGACATGCGCTTATTACGAATTTGATAGAGCGTAAACAGCTGGTATTTCTTGCTGGCGCGGTCGAATTTGTCTTTGTGCTTTTGATAGAAGTGAAAGTAACCGGCGAACTTTTTCGGGGATTTGGTTATCTGCATTTCGCCGTGGTTGATATGCAGAATTTGCGTGGCTTCTTCCACTTTCCAGGGCTGGCCGTATTCCACCACCATGCGCAGGAAAATGTCGTAATCCTGAGCGGCTGCCAGCGAGGTATCAAACAGGCAGGCTTTGAAGCGATCGGCGTAGGTAAACACCTGGTTGCCGATGATATTGCGCTTATAAAACAGCTTTAAGGAAAACGGCGATTTCGGGTACAGCGGCAGGCTGGCTGGCTGCGAGTAAACCTGGCCTTCGCAAACATAGTCATTGGCATACAAGAAAGCGTGCGTCACCAGTTGGTGTTGATGCGCCAAAAAAACCGACAGACGGTTGGGCGTCCATTCGTCGTCGTCGTCAATCCCGGTAATGAGCTCGCCCAAAGCCTGGCTGATGGCCTGGTTACGCACCGAACACGCACCAGAGTTGAAATCATTGCGCATGTAGCGCACACGAGCATCGCCGAGTTCGTCGACAAAACGCTGGAGCTGTTCAAAGGAGGAAGAACAGTCATCCACGATTAACATTTCCCAGTTTTCGTAATCCTGACGCAACACCGATTTGATGGCGCGGATCGCCAACTGCTGGCGGTTCCAGGTCGGCATATAGATAGAGATAAGTGGGCGTTTCATGACACTCCCCTTGAAATTTTTTATGACGAGTCAGTGGTAAACAACCCTCATCCCGGCCTTCTCCCTGAGGGAGAAGGAGCAATAGATCCCCTCTCCTGGGGGAGAGGGTTAGGGTGAGGGCGACAAACTTATCTATTTCGCATCAGATTTATATTCGTACTCGTAGTAACCGTAATCCTCGTATCCTGCCGCGCGGCGGAAGATTGAGTTGAGGATCACGCCACGCACGGCGATGCCATTTTGTTCAAAGCGGCTGAGGCTGGCTTCGACTTCTTTGAGCGTATTCACCGCGTAACGCGCCACCATCAGCGTGGTGCCAGCATGGCGGCCAACCACTGCGGCATCGGTCACGGCCAGAATTGGCGGGGTATCGATTAACACCAGGTCATAGTTCTTGCTTGCCCAGCTCACCAGTTCGCCGAAGCGCTCGCTCATTAAGAGTTCGGAAGGATTGGATGGCACCACGCCACGCGGTACGAGGTCGAAATTAGGCACCGAGGTTTTTTGTGCGCAGCGGGTAATATCTGCCTGGCCTGTCAACACTTCTGCCAGTCCATTGGTATTGGTCGTGCCCAGCAATTCGTGGGTATAGCCTTTGCGCATATCGCAGTCGATCAACAGCACGCGCTTGTTAGTCTGGCTAATTACCGCCGCAAGGTTGGCACAAACAAACGTTTTACCAATGGACGGGCTGACGCCAGTTAACATCAGCACATTGTTTGACGCCTGCATCATGGCGAAGTGCAGACTGGTGCGCAGGCTACGAATCGCTTCGATGGCCAGGTCCGTCGGGTTGCCCACCGCCAGCAATTGGCTCTGTTTATTGCGTTTCGCCCCTTTAACATTGCGCACAATGGCGTTGTCGTGGGATTTCTGCCATTCAGAAAGTGGGATACTGGCGTAGACACCAATTCCCGCCTCCTCCAGTGCCGCCGGGCTTTCAATGCCACGGTTGAACAGCGAACGTAACAACACGCCCATAATCGATAACATCAGGCCGAGAATAATGCTGCCAAAGATAATCAGCGCGCGTTGCGGTTTGACCATGCCCGGTTGGGTGATCGCCCCATCGACAATGCGCACATCGCCGACCGTGCTGGCTTCCGTGATTTTCAGCTCTTGCTGTTTATTCAACAACTGCATGTAAACCTGCTGGCCTGACTCAACATCACGCGTTAAACGCACGATTTCCTGCTGAGTTTTCGGCATCGCGGTCACACGCCCGTTCAGGCGAGCTTTTTCCTCTTCCAGGGTCTGGCGCTTTTCCAATAGCGTGCGGTAAGCCGGATGCACTTTGGTGTAAAGCTTGGAGATTTCAGCCTCTTTGAAGGTCAACTCGTTGAGTTGCGCATCAATATTCACCATGGTGTCGAGGACAGATTTCGCTTCCAGTGACAGGTCAACGGAGTCTTGCTGTTGACGATAGGCGTTCAGTTTGTTTTCTGCCGCATCAAGACGACTGCGCACGTCCGGCAGTTGTTCGGCGAGGAATTTCAGGCTTTTCGCCGCCTCTTCCGATTTACGCTGGATGTTCTGCTCAAGATAGTTGCGGGTGATGCTGTCGAGGATGGCGCGGATTTGCTCTTTGTCTTCGCCGGTATAAGAGAGACTCAGCACCCCGGTGTCTTTGCCATTTTCGGCCACCGTCAGGTTGCCCTGAATTTGGTTTATCATGCCGAGCGTGGAGTATTTGGTCACCGTAAAGCTATCGCCAGGCTGTGCTTTAATCGCATTCACATTGATGGTGATGCCATCTTTGCTTAGCGGTTGCCCTACCTGCCCTTTCGCGCTGAGCCCGTTATCGCTGGTCAGTAAATACTGCGTTGGGCTGAGCACTTCCAGGGTAAAGAGATTTTTGCCCTGCCCTGCCGGAAGGGTAAAGGAGTCTACGACGACGGTGTCATTCTGACGACCTTGTAGCCGATCCCAACCGGCACCCAACAGCCAGAAACTGTTTTTCTGCACCGCAATATCAAGGTTAAGATCATCAACCGTTTTACCCAGCACCAGACGCGACTGAATCAGCTGAATTTCTGCGGCAGAGGCTGGCGGTTTGTTAGACAGTGCGGAGCTAATATTATTGACCAGTGAGTTACCGGCGTTTTGCTCGATTTGCACCAGGGCGTCGGCTTTATAAATTGGCGTGGCACACAGCGCATAAACCATCGCCAGCACTGCAAAGATTGCCGTGATCCCCAAAACCCACCAACGGGCTTCGAGAACCGTACCAAACAATCGGCCAATATCAATTTCATCATTGCCCTCAGTCGGGGCGCTCGAACGGTGTGATTTTTCTGTCATTGTTATCCCTGATGAGCGTTGAGTGCATGAGCCCATTTTTGGGCGCTCTGGTCCAGAAGACCGTAAACCGCTTCAAAAGCGTCGTGGCTTTTGCGATACGGGTCGGGAATTTCCCGCTCCGCATCCCAGTGACCAAACAGCATCACCTTGCCGCGCATCTCTGGAGCCATTTCGCAAATTGCCGAAATATGGCGCTTTTCCATCGCAAGAATCAGATCGTATTCGCGACACAGTTTGCCGGAGATCTGTTTCGCGCAATGCCCCTCAAGTGAGAGGTTATGTTGTTGCGCCACACGTACAGCGCCAACATCAGCCCCTTTCCCCACCAGTGCCCCGAGCCCCGCCGAGGTCACGGTAAGCTGCGGGTGATAACTTTTCAGTAACCGCTCAGCGGTTGGGGAACGGCAGATGTTCCCCACACAGACAACCAATATTTTGTTGAACATAGCGCCTTACCAGGTATGGATATCTTTGACGGTGTCCGTCATATAACGAACGCCACTGATGGTTGGCAGCAGTTGGTTGATCAGACGGTTCCAGCGCGTGACCGGTGCGGTGGTGACATACACCACGTCATAAGGCTGCAACTGGAATTCGGTGCCCATCACCAGCGAAGTCGCATCGGACATATCAAGCTGATAAATGTTGGCAATTTTGCCGCCCTGCTTCTCTTTGATTGGACGAATCACAAAGATACCGCTGGCGTTTGAGGCGGTCATATCCAGACCTTCGGCCTGGCCGAGCGCTTCGGTCAACGTCATGCCGCTGAAGTCCATTTTCAGGGTGGTCTGTTTCTTCACTTCACCCATCACGAACACTTTCAGATCGTCATTGCGTGGCACGAATAAAATGTCGCCAGGATAGAGCAGATGGTTCTGGCTCAGGTCACCGTTTTGCATCAACGCTTGCAGGGAAATCCGTTTTTCCTGGCCGTTGTGCGTCAGCACGACGTTGCGCCAGTCGGCAGCATCGGTCAGGCCACCTGCGGCATTGATCGCATCCAGAACGGTGAGCGGGACGTTGGTAATCGCCTGCTGCCCTGATTTGTTGACCTGGCCCGAGACGTACGCTTTTTGAGATCTAAACCCAGCGATATTAACGTCCACCTGCGGATCTGCGATGTACGTCGCAAGGCGGCTGGTAATATCACTACGAATTTCAGAAAGGGTTTTACCGGTAACTTTTACTTTGCCGACATACGGATAGAACATGGTGCCGTCAGACTGCACCCAGTTACCGGCGTCGCTTGAGCTACGGTATTGACCCGCAGGCGTGGTGAGTTCCGGGTGATCCCAGACGGTGACATTCAGAACGTCACCTGGCCCTACGCGATATTGATAAGCAGAAATTTCCTGATCGAGGGACATATTTGGCTGCGCGACAGCCGGACGAACGCGTAATTGTTCTACCAGGCGCGGTGTTAACGGATACACGTTAACCATACGGTCCAGATTGAAATCTGAATCCTGTTGCTTGATAACATCTTTCCCCATCGTTGACATATTACTTCCGGGGAGGACTGTGCAACCACTCATAAGGGTTACCGACACCAATAAAGGCATCAATTTAAGTTTGTATTTTATCATTGAGTATTTATCACTATGGCAGAGTAATTATCCTGAACGAATAAAATAAGTGACTCGTTAGGTTTATGAATGAGGCATGAATTGAAACCTGGTTGCCGTTAGGAATAACTGGCATCAATCCTAAAAAAACACTTATTTCCCGACATCCTATTGACAGAATAATTGAGGCTTATTCTCTGGCCTTCAAGCATGCTACCGCCCCTGGCTTGCAGCTACCAACCCACTAAAAATAAAATAGTTTTGTATACAGGAAATAATAAAAATACATCTATTATCAGATAACGATATCGATTGTTGCAGTTAAGCCTATATCAGGCAAGGCACCACCGAACAATATCGGGACTTTTAAGAATAATATTAACCGCACATTTATATCGCTTTAGGATTTTCTTTATATTGACAGAAAATTAATAAGTGGTACGTCAAACAATAATATACAGAACTATCTCATGTGAATTTCATTATAAGAAAATGCAATCGGCGTTTATTTCACAAAATAATGAATCGTTTACCATGGCAATTAAAAGGTTTTAAGCGGAGGATTACCTGGCATTTAAGCGGTGCAGGATTTATCCCACCCCTGACATTGCATTTTTTATCCTGGTTCACCATCATTTCATGGTGACATTTGTCATCTTTAGTGGAGCTACTGAAAAGCATATGGAGTGGATTGCCGACCCCTCGATTTGGGCAGGCCTGGTAACACTGGTCGTTATTGAGCTAGTCCTTGGAATCGATAACCTGGTGTTTATTGCTATTCTTGCCGAAAAATTACCTCCAGCCCAACGTGACCGCGCACGCGTAACCGGGCTTATCCTCGCCATGTTGATGCGCTTGCTGTTGCTGGCCTCGATATCATGGCTTGTCACGCTGACTCGCCCGCTGTTTCATGTCGCCGATCTCGCCTTTAGTGCGAGGGATCTGATCATGTTATTCGGCGGGTTGTTCCTGATATTCAAAGCGACCGTTGAACTTAATGAGCGGCTCGAGGGCAAAGACAGCGAAAGCCAGACCCAGCGGCGCGGGGCGCGGTTCTGGCCCGTGGTGATGCAAATTGTGGTTCTGGATGCCGTGTTTTCGCTGGATTCGGTGATTACGGCCGTCGGGATGGTTGACCATCTACCCGTCATGATGGCGGCGGTGATTATCGCGATTTGCCTGATGCTGTTAGCCAGCAAAGCGCTGACACGTTTTGTGAATAGCCATCCGACTATTGTGATTTTGTGCCTGAGCTTCCTGCTGATGATTGGTTTTAGCCTGGTGGCTGACGGCTTTGGCTACCATATCCCGAAAGGTTATTTGTACGCCGCCATTGGCTTCTCAGTGATCATTGAAAGTCTGAACCAACTCGCCATTTTCAATCGCCGCCGCTTCTTATCAGCCGACCAGTCGTTGCGCCAGCGCACTGCTGAAGCCGTGTTGCGTTTGTTAAACGGTAAAAAGGAAGAGGCTGAGTTAGACGCACAGACGGCAGCGTTGATTGCCGATCACGCGCAGCAAGACGAAATTTTCGAACCGCAAGAACGGCTGATGATTGAACGTGTGCTGAACCTGAACCAGCGCACAGTGAGCAGCATCATGACCTCACGCCATGACGTCGAACACATCAACCTGAGTGAGCCCGAGCCAGAGATCCGCGCGCTACTGGATAAAAACCAACATACCCGCGTGGTGATAACCGGAGATGACGATGAAATTCTGGGTGTGGTGCATATCATCGATTTGCTCCAGCAGTCGCTTAATGGCGAGCCGTTAAATCTTGAAGTGCTGATTCGCCAGCCACTGGTTTTCCCGGAAACACTGCCGTTGCTGACGGCGCTGGAGCAATTCCGTCATGGCCGTACACACTTTGCTTTTGTGGTGGATGAGTTTGGTTCCGTCGAAGGAGTGGTGACGTTAAGTGACGTGATGGAAACCATCGCTGGTAATCTGCCCAATGAAGTGGAAGAGATCGATGCGCGCCACGACATCCAGAAAAACCCGGATGGAAGCTGGACGGCAAACGGCCATATGCCGCTCGAGGATTTAGTCCAGTACGTACCGTTGCCGCTGGAAGACAAACGTAACTATCACACTATTGCCGGGTTATTGATGGAATCGCTCCAGCATATTCCGGTCACCGGAGAAACGGTTGAGGTAGGGAATTTCCTGTTACGCACTCTGCAAGTGGAAAGCCATCGTGTTCAGAAAGTGCAGATTGTGCCGCTCGAGGACGATGAAGAGATGGATTACGAAGTGTAAGGCGCGAAGTTAATGTCGGGTGACGCTTCGCTTACCCGACCTACGAAAGAGATTTAGCCGTTGTAGGGCGGATAAGCGCAAGCGTCATCCGCCATATTGATGTGATTAAAGCTGCTTCAATAACTCTTTCACATCTTTCGAATTTTTGCTGTCTTTGTGCTTATCCAGCCAGTCATTCAATCGACGTTTCGCTTCGCTTTGCAACTGCTTACGCAACACCTGGTCGACTTGTAATGAATAATTCAGCTTCTGCCACGGGCCATACACGCGCAATGGGATTGGCGTGGTTTTCAGCACTTCAATCAGCTTGCTGTCCCCTTCCCAACCGCCCAGCACGGTGACATTAAACCGGGTATCACATTGCTGTTTGACTAAATCCAGTGAACCTTGCCCGGTCAGCTCCAGCATAGAAGATTTCCCTTCCATTTTCTTGAGCTCCAGATTGCCGTTATTGAGTCTGGCCTGCGCCGTGAGGTTATCAAGCGTTGTGACATTGTCGAAGTTTTGTTTAGCCTGCACATCGCTATTGCTGCGCGTTACCGCTTGCTGAATCAACTGCTGGAAGTTCATCCCCTGCATAGTGGAATTTGACAGGGTAATGCTCGCATCACCTTGCCAACTGCGGCGGAAAGCGTCGGCATTGAGTTTGTCGCCGTTAAACTCCCCTTCCATCGACAGCAAGCCAGACAGGGCAATCGGATAGTCGAAGGCAGTCAGAATCTGCCCGATCTCGATGTTGTCTACTTTCGGATGGAAGGTTAATTGCGGTGGGTTGTTGCGAACATCAAGTTCACCCGGGAACGACATGCTACCGCGCCCCAGATTCCCCGTCAGCTCAGACACCGTCATCAGACCATACTGGTTAGTCATCGCCGATTGCACATCGGTGAAGTTCAGCCCGCGCCAGCGCACACTGGAAGCGGCAAGGTTAACCTGCGCACTAAAGCCGCGCAGGTTCTGGTAAGTGGTATCTTCAATTCCTGAGGCGATAATCGGCCGTGGCAACGTCGGTTGCTGTTGCGCCCGCTGTACCGCCTGGGTGTTGGTTACTGCATTCGCAGCCACCAGAGCATCGAGATTCAATTTATTGGAGCGGAGATTGAGCACCCACTGAGGTTTCTCTTCCAGCACCACACTCGCACTGCCTTGCAAATCACTGTCGTTCGCCGTCAATTGCAACTGGCTGAGTTCGAGACGACGCTCAGGTTCAATCCAGCGTGCCGTCATCGAGCTGGTGCCAGAAATCCCGTTAGCAGGAAGATCGGCCCCTTGAAGCTGGTAATTGAACTTAGAGATAGTGGCGCTAAGCTGCTGCGGATAATCGGCAGCATTCAGATCGGCGACCAACGACATGTTCATATCGCGTTGATCGCGGTTAATGCGGCTGCTCAGCTCAATGTGCGCCTGTTTTTTCTCATTCTGCTCCATTTGCAGATTGATATTACGCACCGTGATTTGCTCGTCACCGGTGTGCTGGAACACCAACACGCTGTCGGCAACTTTCAATTTGGCGATATCGAAAGACCAACCTCGTGTTTCGTCAGGTTCCGGGATATTGCCTGATGGGCCAACTGGGGCATCTTTCGCACGGCGCTCTTCAGTTTGCGGGGTAAGTTGAATCACCGCCCCTTTGAGCATCACTTGGTGAACTTTTAATTGGTGGGAAATCAGCGGAATTAACGCGACATCCAGACGCATGTTTTCAGCCGTGAGTAATGGCTGGCTGGCGCCGGGTGCCGTGAGTGACATACGCCCGGATAAAATACTCAGTTGTGGCCAGACGTGCCAACGCAGTGGGCCATCCAGATTCAACTGGTAGCCACTGCGTGATTCAACCTGGCGCACCATATATGCACGAAAGTCATTGGGGTTAACCAACAGCACCAACGCAGAAAGACCGGCTATCAGTACCACCAGCAAGATCATCAGCGTGGTTAAAAATCGTTTCATACAGCCCTCATACAGATGGGAACTCAGTCCTTATCAATACGGCTTGCAACCGCACCTTGCTGATCGCGATATTTTGCATCCTGGCGGCTGTTATAAGGGCGTGCCGCCGGGCCTGAGAGTGGCTCGAAGCTCAGTGCACCGATCATCATGCCAGGGCGTAAAGCCAGCGGTAGTTTACCGGAATTATAGAACTCAAGAACGATACAGCCATGCCAGCCTGGGTCAATACGGTGTGCGGTGACGTGCACCATCAGCCCCAAACGTGCCAGGGATGAACGTCCGTCTAACCAACCGACTAAATCAGCAGGCAGCGTAACGGATTCAAGCGTGACCGCCAGAGCCAACTCGCCAGGGTGCAGGTAGAAGGCATCGCCTTCGTTGAGGACAATTTCGTCGCTCATCACGCGTTCAAGAGCGGCGCTCACTTCATCTTTCGGGCCGCTTAAATCAATAAACGGTGCTGTATGGCCGCTGAAGGTACGGAATTTGTTCCCCAAACGGACATCAACAGTCGCACCGCTAATGCGTTCAACTGGCGGACGAGGGGTAATCGTTAAGCGCCCGTCATCAAGCCAGGCTTCTATATCGCGGTCACACAAACGCATCGTTGATGCTCCTTATCAAGCTCAGTTTTGGTTACCCTGCCACAGCGCGCCAGATATAGCCACGCTACGACAGGTAAATACCAGGGTTATTCAAAGAACTGACTGATTTTCGCCTTCAGAATATCAATGGCGATACGGTTTTTTCCCCCGCGCGGCACGATGATATCGGCATACTGCTTGGAGGGTTCGATGAATTGTAAAAACATAGGACGAACGGTTTTCTGATACTGGGCCATCACGGAATCCATTGAACGGCCACGTTCGTTAACATCGCGTTTCATACGGCGCATCAGGCAAATATCCAGCGGCGTATCCACAAAGATGGAGAAGTTCATCTCTTCGCGCAGGCGCGCATCGGTCAGCAACAAAATCCCTTCCAGAATTATCACTTTCTTGGGCATTAAGTGAACAGTGTTACCGGTACGGGTATGTTCCACATAGCTATAAACCGGCAGCTCAATCGGATTACCGGCTTTCAGCGACTGAAGATGCTGGAACAGCAAATTGTGGTCCATCGCGTTGGGATGGTCGTAATTGGTCTTGACTCGTTCTTCCATCGAAAGATGGCTTTGGTCTTTGTAGTAACTGTCTTCTGGAATGACACCAATGTGTTCATCACCAACCTGATCACGCAGTTCGCGATACAGTGTGCTGGCTATAAGACTTTTTCCTGAAGCCGACGCACCGGCTATCCCGATGATGACGCATTGATGGGACTTGTCAGTCATGTTGTAACGAGCCTTGTTGACTTAAATGTTGAGGAGGGGCGACGTGAGAGACGTCAAACGCGGCAATTATAGGGAGATCCGCCCGCTGATACCAGAGTAATGCGCTTTGGGAGGTGATTTAAGCTACCAGACAGATAAGCTGCACAAAGCAAAGGAATGCAAAGGAATCAATACCCATGCAATAAGAATGGTTTTTCATGCAAAAGGAAAATAAGTCTGTCAAATATCAGTATTTATGACTTCTTGATGCTAATTTATGACCAGACTACATAGGAAATGTAAATTGTTTGTACTAGCATAAACCGAAACTTATCTTTTTATTTGCATCCGGGCATGGCACCTGGCGGCACGCCTTAACGGATTTGCGGTAATGATCAAACAAAGCACAAAAGAGTTATTCGCGATGCCTTCCTTCGTACTGCCTGTGGGGTTGGGGCTTTTAAGCTTTATATTTACCTGGTACTCGCTGGAATTATCTCTTGTAGGGACTGTTTTAGCCCCACTGTGGTTCCCGACCTCCCTAATGATGGTGGCTTTATTCCGCAATACTTTCCGTAAATGGCCCATGGTCATTGCGGTGTGTACATTAGGGAATCTGTGCGCTTCCGCTATTTTTCAGCCACTGCATGAGATTAGTCTCGGGTACACCATCATTAATATTATTGAGGCGTTGCTCGGCGCCTCATTAATGCGCCGCATGTTGCCGCAGCATAACCCGCTGCAAAACCTGAGCAATTGGGTCAAGCTGGTCATCTGTAGCGCGATCGTTCCGCCTATTGTCGGCGGCGTACTGGCGTTATGGCTGGCAGGTCCTGATAGCGGTAACCTCGCCAAAACTTTTTTCGTCTGGGTGCTCTCCGAAACTATCGGCGCGCTTGCGTTAGTGCCAACGGCGTTATTGTTTAAACTTGGCTATTTATTGCGTCATAAAAATCCCAATTTATTACTAGAAACCATATTCACTTTGGTCGTTACGTTGGCCCTTAGCTACCTGACACTGCGTTATATGCCGTGGCCATTTACCTTTATTATTGTGTTTCTGATGTGGAGTGCGATTCGCCTGCCACGTCTGGAAGCCTTTATTGTTTTCCTCGGCACATTGATGGTTGTTTCATTAATGATGGCTACTCACAACCAGGTCTCCATGGAGCCTCATACCACGGTAATGAATAATGCTCCGTGGCTCCCCTTCCTGATGATTTTATTGCCTGCCAACGTCATGACCATGGTGATGTATTCATTCCGTGAAGAGCGCAAGCACATCACTGAAAGCGAAGCGCGTTTTCGTAACGCGATGGAGTATTCCGCCATCGGTATGGCACTGGTTTCGACAGACGGCCAGTGGCTGCAAGTCAATAAATCGCTGAGCAAATTCCTCGGTTATACGGCAGAACAACTGCGTTCGCTGACGTTCCAACAAATCACCCATCCGGAAGATTTACACGCCGATCTACAGCAACTCAATATGTTGGTCAGCGGCAGTATTAATAGCTATTCGATGGAAAAACGCTATTACACCAGTAAAGGTGATGTGGTGTGGGCGTTACTGGCCGTTTCTATCGTGCGTGACGTTGACGGTTCCCCACTCTATTTAATCGCGCAAATTGAAGACATTAACGACCTCAAACATACCGAGTGGGTGAACAAACGTCTGATGGAGCGCATCACGCTGGCTAATGAAGCAGGCGGCATTGGTATTTGGGAATGGGATCTGGGGAGCGATGTTATCAGTTGGGATAAACGCATGTTCGACCTCTACGAAGTCCCGCCACATGTGAAACCAACATACGCTTTGTGGCTTGAACGTATTGTTGCAGATGACGCGGCCGCTGCTGAGAAAACGGTGCGCGATGCCCTACAAGCTCGTATTCCGTTTAAGATGGAATACCGCATCCATGTTAAAGAAGGCGTTCGCCATATCCGTTCGCTGGCAAACCGCGTGCTGAATAAAAATGGTGATGTTGAGCGCCTGCTCGGCATCAACATGGATATGACGGAAGTTAAGCAACTGAACGAAGCGCTGTATCAGGAAAAAGAGCGTCTGCACATCACGCTGGACTCCATCGGTGAGGCCGTAGTTTGTACCGACGTCGATATGAATATCACCTTTATGAACCCGATCGCCGAAAAGCTCAGCGGCTGGCCGCAACAGCAGGCTATCGGCCAACATATTCTGGCTATCCTGCACATCACTTTCGGCGACACAGGCCCGGTGATGGAAAACATTCATAGCGGCGATTATTCACGCACCACCATCGAACATGAGGTGGTTCTGCATTGCCGTAATGGCGGCAGTTACGATATCCATTACAGCATCACGCCGCTCACCACGCTCGATGGGCAAAGTATCGGCTCAGTGCTGGTTATTCAGGACGTGACCGAATCGCGCAAAATGCTCAAACAGTTGAGTTACAGCGCCTCGCACGATGGGCTAACCCACCTTGCCAACCGCGTCAGCTTCGAAAATCATCTCAAACGTTTGCTGCAAAGTGCCGGAGAAAATCGTCAACGCCATGCCCTGGTGTTTATCGACCTCGACCGCTTTAAAGCGGTAAACGACACCGCAGGTCACGCTGCTGGCGATGCGTTACTGCGTGAATTGTCGTCATTGATGCTCAGCATGTTACGCACCGGCGATTTCCTCGCGCGCCTGGGTGGCGATGAATTTGGCTTACTGCTGCCTGATTGCTCATCGGATAATGCGCGCCATATTTCTGAGCGAATAATCCAAAGCATTAACGACTATCACTTTACGTGGAATGGGCGTTTACATCGTATCGGCGCAAGTGCCGGTATCACGCAAGTTGATGCCGACAACCGTATTGCGTCTGAAGTACTCTCGCAGGCAGATATTGCCTGCTACGCCTCGAAGAATGGCGGGCGTGGCCGGGTTACGGTGTTTGAATCTTCACAGCACAGCATCCGCAAAGAGAACCAAAACCTGCCGATGGATGAGCAAAAGCGCATCATTAACGACAGCCCAATCCTGATGGTCGCCCGTGCCATTGCCCCACCGCGCATCCCGGAATCGACCAGTTTCTATCTGCTGTCATTACGTTTCTGGGGAAGTGACGACGCGGTGCTGGATGAGTCTGCATTCCGCGCCGCAGTAACGGACAAAGAGCTGCAATGCACGCTCGATCTGCGGATTTTCGAAGAGTTCTTCAGTAAATATGCCCAGCCAGTGACCAGTAAAGGCTTTGGAGTGGCGCTAGCCCTCTCCTCTCACGGTCTCGCCAGTGACAAAGTGGTCGATGAAATCCTGGCTCGTTTAGCGCGCAGTGTGTTGCCAGCACGCTTGCTGCACCTGGTCATCCATTGCGAAGCGCTACAGAGTGAAGATGAAAAGATTGACAGCAACCTGCAACGCCTGCGTGACAGCGGCTGCCATTTAATCCTCAGTCACGTCGGGCGTGACCTCGACATCTTTAAACGAATTTCACGCCAGAAGTTCAGCTACATCATTGTTGATGAGGAACTGATTCAGAACGTGCATTCCAACCTGATGGACGAAATGATGGTCACCATTATCCACGGTCATGCACAGCGCCAGTTCCTGCAAACCATTGCCGGGCCAGCCGATATGCCGATGGTAATGGACACGCTTTCCGGCATCGGCATCGACCTGATCTATGGTGAAGCTGTCACCCAACCGCTGCCGCTGGAGATGTTGCTTAATACCAGCTATTTCGCGATTAACTGATTCCCTGTGGGAATTGGGATTCAATCGGGAATATCGGGGTGCCAACCCTCGCTATACCAAATATGCAACAACGCATAAGACCGCCAGGGTTTCCAGCGGTCGGCATAACGGCGAATTTGCGCCGGTGTCATACCCGGGAATCGTTGCTTAATCAGGTAATCATCGGCCAGGAAGACATCGCTGGCCTGCCAGCCGCGTAAAGCAATGTAGTTTGCTGTCCAGCGGCCAATGCCTGGATACGTTGTCAGCACCTTGACCCCTTGTTCCACATCTGCAGGGCACTGTTGCGGAAATACCCCTGCCACCATTAAACGCGCCAGATGGATAATCGCTTCGCCGCGTTTAAGCGGCATTCCCAGGGCTTTGAGCTGTTCAGGGCTTAATGATGCCAGGCGCTCGGGCGTTGGGAAAATCCGCCAGTTCGGGTCTTCGGCCATTGGCTCACCAAAAGCTTGCGCCAGTTTGCTGGCGAGTTTTGCCGCCATCGCCACACTCACCAGTTGACCTAAAATCGCCCGTATCGACTGTTCAAAAGTGTCCATACAACCCGGCAAACGCAATCCTGGGCGGGCCGCCGATAAATCCCCCAGGCTTTCAAGAATGATCTGCGGCTGGCATTCGAGATCCAGCAGTTGCTTTATACGTTCCAGAACTTCACTGGCAACCGGCTGCAAACCTGCACTCAGGGTCACATTCAACTGACAGGCCGCTTCGTCAGGAACTAGCGTCAGTAATCCCTGATAGTGACCGAGTGCAAAGCTGCGGCAGTAACTCGTTTCACTGACGGTTTCAATGCCACTGACCGCGCGGCCAGCGAGAAATCCAAACATCCACTGCCAGTCATAAGGCGGGTTGTAGTTCAGTTGATACATTATCTCGTCCTGTGGTTCGTTAACTTCTGCCCAAATAGTTGCCCGACGCCTGACATTCCGCTAAAGTCGCCCCCCTTCTTCACCGGCATGGGGACGTTATGCAATTTATAGGCTTTGATTATGGTACTGCAAACTGCTCTGTAGCAGTGATGCGCGATGGTGTTCCACAAGCGCTGGAGATGGAAAACGGTTCAACATTGCTTCCGTCGATGCTGTGTGCACCAACGCGTGAAGCGGTCAGTGAGTGGTTATATCGCCATCATGAGGTTCCGGCAACCGGGAAAGAAACCCAGGCTTTGCTACGCCGTGCGGTCTCTTTTAACCGCGAAGAAGATATTGATGTTTTGCCCGCTAGTGTGCAGTTCGGGCTCAGTTCCCTGCGCCAGTACATGGAAGACCCTGAAGAGGTTTACTTTGTTAAATCGCCAAAATCTTTCCTTGGCGCCACCGGCTTAAAACCGCAGCAAGTCGCGCTGTTTGAAGATTTAGTCTGCGCCATGATGCTGCACATCCGCAATCAGGCGCAAAGCCAGGTGGCCGAGCCGATTACCCAGGCCGTGATTGGCCGCCCGATTAACTTCCAGGGCTTAGGTGGCGATGAAGCAAACCAGCAGGCGCAAGGTATTCTTGATCGCGCAGCACATCGTGCTGGCTTTAAAGATGTGGTGTTTCAGTTTGAACCGGTAGCCGCAGGCCTGGATTTTGAAGCCACGCTAACCGAAGAAAAACAGGTGCTGGTCGTCGATATCGGTGGCGGTACCACCGACTGCTCAGTCTTGTTGATGGGGCCGCAATGGCGCGCCCGTCGCGACCGCGAACAAAGCCTGCTCGGCCACAGTGGTTGCCGTGTTGGCGGTAACGACCTCGATATTATGCTGGCGTTCAAACAGCTTTCCCCATTATTAGGGATGGGTGGTCAAACAGAGAAAGGCATCGCACTGCCAGTATTGCCGTGGTGGAATGCGGTGGCGATAAATGACGTTCCCGCGCAAAACGATTTTTACAGCAGTGCCAATGGCCGCATGCTCAATGAACTGGTACGTGATTCACGCGATCCTGAAAAAGTCGCGTATCTGCAAAAAGTCTGGCGTCAGCGCCTGAGCTATCGCCTGGTGCGTGCTGCGGAAGAGAGCAAAATTGCGCTTTCCGACAGCCAACAAGTCGCCACGCTGCTGCCGTTTATCAGCAAAGAATTAGGCTGCGAAATCAGCCAACCCGAGCTGGAAAGTGCGATTAGCCAGCCGCTGCAACGGATTCTGGAGCAAGTCACGCTGGCACTGGAAAACAGCGCCGTGAAACCGGATGTGATTTATCTTACCGGCGGTAGCGCCCGTTCACCGTTGCTAAAACAGGCACTGGCGCAGCAATTACCAGGCATTCCGCTGGCAGGCGGCGATGATTTCGGCTCGGTGACCGCAGGTCTGGCCCGCTGGGCTGATGTGGTATTTAAAGACTAAAACACAACGCCGTGGGGAAACTCACGGCGTTTTAGATTTTCAGATGTTTCACCCCATCGGGAAATTCAATTTGCAGCGAAAGCTTGCCGCCCAACGCTTCGATATAACGTTTTAACGTTCCCAATTTGACTTCATTACCGCGTTTTTCAATCGCCGTCACCGCCGGTTGGCTAATGCCCATCGCGTCGGCCAGTTGTTGCTGCGACCAGCCCATTTGCTCGCGAATCATATTCAAACAGCTTTCCAGAATCAGTTCCTGAGTCGCTTCAGCTATTCGTTGCTGACTTTCAGGTGAACGACGAGCAATTAACTCTTCTAATGTGCTGTAACCTTTCGGATTGTTTTTCATATTATTTTTCCTGTGACTTCAACCAAGCTATAAACTCTTTGTCCGCAATCGTGATCATCGATTCGTAGAACCGTTTAGTTTTCGACTTATCACCTGCGCACAACAGAACAGCATTCCGGCGGTAATCAAAAATATAAAATGCCCGAACGGGCTTACCCTGGTGCTGAACTCTCAACTCTTTCATGTTGGCAAAACGTGAACCATTTACAGTGTCGGCATAGGGACGAGGCAAATAAGGCCCCCAAAACCGTAAATGCCCCATCACTGCAAGCATCTTTTCCTGAAGATCATTGTGTTGCTCATCAAACCATTCTTCATACCGTTTTGTAGTCAATATCTTCCATGTCATAGCGTCGCCTTATAAACTATAGGTTATATTTGAAATATAAACTACAGTTTATTGCTGAAGATATGAACAGGATACTATTCAAGCGTATTCCTACGAGCCTGTACGCAAAAAACCGCCTTCTAAGACTTATCCATACAGTACTTCATATTTCCTCCATTTTTCCGCCACCCTCACTCACTACACTAGTATCATTAGGCCTATAGGCTCCAGGAAGAGAACACTTACAACTATGAAAGGCACTCGCACCGCACGTGGGTTATGGATTGCAGCCGCAGTCATTGTCGTTATTGCCGCCGTTTTTTACTGGCGCAGCACGAATTCCAGTAACGACACCTCGGGTTCGCAATCAGCACAACAACGCTCCGCTGGCAGTCGTCATGGGATGCGCGGTGCGGCGCTTGCTCCGGTTCAGGCGGCAATAGCGACCAGTGAATCGGTGCCGCGTTATCTCACTGGCCTCGGTACCATTACTGCGGCAAATACCGTGACGGTACGCAGCCGTGTCGACGGGCAATTACAGGCGATTCACTTCCAGGAAGGGCAACAAGTTAAAGCCGGTGATTTGCTGGCAGAAATCGACCCAAGCCAGTTCAAAATCGCTCTTGCCCAGGCTCAAGGCCAACTGGCAAAAGATCAGGCGACTCTCGCCAATGCCCGCCGAGATTTGGCGCGTTTTCAGCAACTGGTCAAAACCAACCTGGTATCCCGCCAGGAACTGGACGCCCAACAAGCGTTAGTCAATGAATCTGTCGGTACCATTAAGGCCGATGAAGCCGCCGTTGCCAGCGCGCAATTACAGCTCGACTGGAGCCGCATCACCGCACCGATTGATGGCCGCGTCGGCTTAAAACTAGTCGATGTCGGCAACCAGATTTCCAGCAGTGATACCACTGGCATTGTGGTTCTCACCCAAACGCACCCTATCGACCTGATTTTCACCTTGCCTGAAAATGATATTGCCACGGTGGTAAAAGCACAGAAAGCGGGTATGACACTGAGCGTCGAAGCGTGGGATCGTACCAACAAGCTGAAACTAAGCAGCGGTGCTTTACTGAGTCTCGACAACCAAATCGACGCCACCACCGGTACCATCAAACTCAAGGCGCGTTTCAATAACGAAGACGACGCGCTGTTCCCAAACCAGTTCGTTAACGCGCGCATGTTGGTAGATACCCAGCAAAATGCAGTCGTCATCCCGACTGCAGCAGTACAAATGGGTAACGAAGGCAACTTCGTTTGGGTGCTTAATAGCGAAGATAAAGTCAGCAAACATCTGGTAACCATCGGCATTCAGGATAGCCAGAAAGTCGTGATCACCGCCGGGGTTTCTGCAGGTGACCGCGTGATAACCGACGGTATTGACCGCCTGACCGAAGGCGCCAAAGTGGAAGTGGTTGAAGCACAATCCGCGACCTCAACCACGCCGGCAAAAAGCACTGACGCGCCAGCAAAACATCATCGTAACGGAGCGGCTTCCTGATGCAGGTATTACCCCCTGGCGCCACAGGAGGCCCATCGCGCCTGTTTATCCTGCGGCCTGTTGCCACCACCCTGCTAATGGTGGCTATCTTAATTGCCGGGATTATCGGTTACCGCTTCCTGCCAGTTTCAGCGCTACCAGAAGTCGATTACCCGACAATTCAGGTCGTCACACTCTATCCAGGTGCCAGCCCGGATGTGGTGACATCGGCGATCACCGCCCCACTTGAACGCCAGTTTGGGCAGATGTCTGGCCTGAAACAAATGTCTTCGCAAAGTGCCGGTGGAGCTTCGGTGGTGACGCTGCAATTCCAGCTAACGCTGCCGCTTGATGTCGCCGAACAAGAAGTGCAAGCGGCGATTAACGCCGCCACTAACCTGTTGCCGACTGACCTGCCGAACCCGCCGGTTTACAGCAAAGTGAACCCGGCCGATCCGCCGATTATGACGCTCGCCGTCACCTCAACCGCCATGCCGATGACGCAAGTCGAAGATATGGTGGAAACGCGCGTGGCGCAGAAAATCTCCCAGGTTTCCGGTGTCGGCCTGGTAACGCTTTCCGGCGGCCAGCGCCCTGCGGTGCGCGTGAAACTGAATGCACCAGCGATTGCCGCACTAGGTTTAACCAGCGAAACTGTACGCACCGCAATTACCAGCGCCAACGTCAATTCGGCAAAAGGCAGCCTTGATGGCCCGGACCGCTCCGTGACGCTATCTGCAAACGACCAAATGCAGTCTGCCGCGGAGTATCGCAATCTGATTATTGCTTACCAGAACGGTGCGCCGATTCGCCTTGGCGATGTCGCCACCGTTGAGCAAGGGGCGGAAAACGCCTGGCTCGGTGCATGGGCCAACAAGCAGCCGGCGATTGTGATGAACGTGCAACGCCAGCCTGGCGCGAATATCATCGACACCGCCGACAGCATTCGTGCGATGTTGCCCGCATTAACCAAAAGTTTGCCTAAATCGGTCGAAGTGAAATTACTCAGCGACCGCACCACCAATATTCGTGCCTCGGTCAGCGACACCCAGCATGAGTTGATGCTCGCCATCGCCCTGGTGGTGATGATTATTTACCTGTTCCTGCGCAATGTCCCGGCGACCATTATCCCGGCGGTGGCGGTTCCGCTGTCGTTGATTGGTACCTTTGGCGTGATGGTGTTTCTTGATTTTTCGATCAACAACCTGACGCTAATGGCGCTCACTATCGCCACCGGTTTTGTGGTTGATGACGCGATAGTGGTGATTGAAAACATCTCGCGTTATATCGAAAAAGGCGAAAAGCCGCTGGCTGCCTCATTGAAAGGGGCCGGAGAAATTGGCTTCACGATTATCTCGCTGACCTTTTCGCTGATTGCGGTACTGATCCCCCTGCTGTTTATGGGCGATATTGTTGGCCGCCTGTTCCGCGAGTTTGCCGTCACGCTGGCGATCGCCATTTTAATCTCAGCGGTAGTGTCATTAACGCTAACGCCGATGATGTGCGCACGCATGTTAAGCCACGAATCGCTGCGCAAACAGAACCGTTTTTCGCGCGCCAGTGAGCGTTTCTTCGACCGTGTGATTGCCGGATATGGCCGCCTGTTGACCCGCGTGTTGCACCACCCGTGGCTGACACTGGGCGTGGCGTTTGGCACCCTGGCGCTGACGGTAGTGCTGTGGATTTTCATTCCTAAAGGCTTCTTCCCGATTCAGGATAACGGGATTATTCAGGGCACCTTGCAGGCACCCCAATCGGTTTCGTTTTCCAGCATGGCGCAGCGCCAGCAGCAGGTTGCCGATGTCATCATGAAAGATCCGGCGGTCGAAAGCCTGACGTCGTTTATTGGCGTGGATGGCACCAACCCGTCGCTCAACAGTGCGCGTTTGCAAATCAACCTCAAGCCGCTGAACGACCGTGACGACCGTATTCCAGTGGTGATTCAGAGGCTGCAAAATAATGTGGCTAAAGTGCCGGGCGTCGAGCTTTACCTGCAACCGGTGCAGGATCTGACCATCGACACCACCGTCAGCCGCACGCAGTATCAGTTCACCTTACAGGCTACCTCGCTTGACGAACTCAGCACCTGGGTACCGCAACTAACCGAAAAACTGCGCGCGCTGCCGGAACTCGCGGATGTCAGCAGCGACTGGCAGGATCAGGGGCTGGTGGCATATATCAATGTTGACCGCGCCAGCGCCAGCCGCCTGGGTATTTCGATGTCAGATGTCGATAACGCACTGTATAACGCCTTTGGTCAGCGCCTGATTTCCACCATTTACACCCAGGCCAACCAGTATCGCGTGGTGCTCGAACACGACACCAGTACCACGCCTGGGCTAAGCGGGCTGGATAACATTCGCCTTGCCAGCACCGATGGCGGCAGCGTGCCGCTCAGCGCCATTGCCAAAATCGAGCAGCGTTTTGCACCGCTGACCGTCAACCATCTCGACCAGTTCCCGTCGTCCACGTTCTCCTTCAACGTCACCAGTGACCATTCGCTCGGCGAAGCGGTGCAGGCGATTACGGCGGCGGAAAAAGATCTGGCGATGCCAGCGGACATCAGCACCCAATTCCAGGGTAGCACCCTCGCCTTCCAGGCGGCGTTAGGCAACACCATCTGGTTGATTGTTGCCTCGGTAGTGGCGATGTACATCGTGCTCGGCGTGTTGTACGAAAGCTTTATTCACCCGATTACTATTTTGTCGACGTTGCCAACGGCAGGTGTCGGGGCGCTACTGGCGCTGATGCTGGCGGGAGCTGAACTGGATGTTATCGCCATTATCGGCATCATTTTGCTTATCGGTATCGTCAAGAAAAACGCCATCATGATGATCGACTTCGCGCTGGCAGCTGAACGTGAACAAGGGATGAAACCCTACGACGCGATTTATCAGGCCTGCTTACTGCGCTTCCGCCCGATACTGATGACCACCCTTGCCGCATTGCTGGGTGCATTACCGTTGATGCTGTCGATGGGTGTTGGTGCGGAACTGCGCCGCCCGCTGGGTATCGGCATGGTCGGCGGGTTGCTGGTCAGCCAGGTGCTAACGCTGTTTACTACGCCGGTTATCTATTTGCTGTTCGATAACCTGTCGCACGCGGTGCGTCGCCGTTTTGCTCGTCGTGATGAGGAAGTGCTGTGAAATTCTTCGCACTGTTCATCTATCGGCCAGTCGCCACCATTTTACTGACTGTCGCCATTACCTTGTGCGGCGTGCTGGGCTTCCGTCTGCTGCCGGTAGCCCCGCTGCCGCAGGTGGATTTCCCGGTGATTATGGTTAGTGCATCACTGCCGGGCGCTTCGCCAGAAACTATGGCTTCGTCGGTTGCCACACCGCTTGAGCGCGCACTCGGGCGCATTGCGGGCGTGAATGAGATGACCTCATCAAGTTCACTGGGCAGTACGCGCATCATTCTGGAATTTACCTTCGACAGGGATATCAACGGCGCTGCACGCGATGTGCAGGCGGCAATCAACGCGGCGCAAAGTTTGTTACCGAGCGGAATGCCAAGCCGCCCGACCTACCGCAAAGCCAACCCGTCAGATGCACCGATTATGATTCTGACGCTGACTTCCGACACCTTTTCCCAGGGGAAGTTATATGATTTTGCCTCCACGCAACTGGCGCAAACCGTGGCGCAAATTGATGGCGTGGGCGATGTGGATGTCGGCGGCAGCTCGCTCCCGGCGGTACGCGTGGCGCTCAACCCGCAAGCGCTGTTTAACCAGGGCGTTTCACTGGATGCCGTGCGTACCACTATTGATAACGCCAACGTCCGTCGCCCGCAAGGTGTGGTGGAAGACAGCTCACGCCGCTGGCAATTGCAGACTAATGATGAACTGAAAACCGCAGCCGAATATCAGCCGTTGATCATCCATTACAACAACGGTGGGGCGGTGCATTTGAGCGATGTCGCCACCGTGAGCGACTCGGTGCAGGATGTGCGTAACGCAGGGATGGCAAACGCGAAACCGGCAATTTTGCTGATGATCCGTAAGTCACAGGAAGCCAACATCATCGAAACGGTGGACCGCATTCGGGCAAAAATCCCCGATCTGCGTGAAACCATTCCGGCTTCAATAGATTTGCAAATCGCTCAGGATCGCTCGCCAACCATTCGTGCCTCACTTGCGGAAGTCGAGCAATCGCTGGTGATTTCAGTCGCGCTGGTGATTCTGGTGGTGTTCCTGTTCCTGCGCTCTGGCCGCGCCACGCTTATTCCAGCGGTAGCGGTTCCGGTGTCGTTAATCGGCACGTTTATCGCCATGTATCTGTGCGGCTTTAGCCTGAACAACTTGTCGCTAATGGCGCTAACGATTGCCACCGGTTTTGTGGTGGATGACGCCATTGTGGTGCTGGAAAATATTTCACGTCATCTCGAAGCGGGAGTTAAACCGTTGCAGGCCGCACTTCAGGGGGTGCGCGAAGTCGGGTTTACCGTGCTGTCAATGAGCTTATCGCTGGTGGCGGTATTCCTGCCGTTGCTATTAATGGGCGGGTTGCCTGGCCGCTTGTTTAAAGAGTTTGCCGTCACGCTGTCGGTCGCCATCGGGATTTCGCTGGTGGTGTCGATTACCCTGACGCCGATGATGTGTGGCTGGTTATTAAAGAATAACCCGAAGCATTCTCCGACTCGTCAGCGTGGATTTGGTCGCCTGTTAGTGGCGATGCAGCAAGGCTATGGCCGCTCGCTGAAGTGGGTGTTGAATCATACCAAACTGGTTGGCGTAGTGCTGTTGGCGACCATGGCGCTCAACGTTTGGCTGTATATCGCCATCCCGAAAACCTTTTTCCCGGAGCAAGATACCGGACGTTTGATGGGCAATATTCAGGCCGACCAAAGCATTTCCTTCCAGGCGATGCGCGGTAAGTTGCAGGATTTCATGAAGATTGTGCGTGATGATCCGGCCGTGGAGAACGTCACCGGCTTTACCGGTGGTTCGCGCGTTAACAGCGGCATGATGTTTATCTCGCTCAAGCCACTTTCCGAGCGCAAAGAAACCGCGCAACAAGTGATCGACCGCCTGCGCAAATCACTGGCAAAAGAGCCGGGTGCCAGCCTGTTCTTGATGGCGGTGCAGGATATTCGTGTCGGTGGCCGTCAGGCCAACGCCAGTTACCAGTACACGCTGCTTTCCGATAATTTGGCCGATCTGCGAACCTGGGAGCCAAAAATCCGCCAGGCGCTGAGCAAACTGCCGCAACTTGCTGACGTTAACTCCGACAGCCAAAACAATGGCGCGGAAATGGATCTGCTTTATGACCGTGACTCGATGGCGCGTCTGGGAATTAGCGTACAAGACGCCAATGCCTTGTTGAATAACGCCTTCGGCCAGCGCCAGATTTCAACCATCTATCAGCCGCTTAACCAGTACAAAGTGGTGATGGAAGTTGACCCGCGCTATACGCAAGACATCAGCGCACTGGATCAAATGTTCGTCATTAATAAAGAAGGCAAAGCGATACCGCTGTCGTGGTTTGCAAAATGGCAGCCCGCAAATGCGCCGCTGTCGGTGAACCACCAGGGGCTTTCTGCCGCCTCGACGGTTTCCTTTAACCTGCCGACGGGTGTCTCGTTGTCACAAGCCAGTGAAGCTATCGACCGTACCATGACCGCGCTCGGCGTGCCTTCAACGGTGCGCGGCATGTACGCCGGTACCGCGCAAGTTTTCCAGGACACCATGAAATCGCAGGTGTTGTTAATCATCGCCGCCATCGCCACGGTCTATATCGTGTTGGGAATTTTGTACGAGAGCTACGTTCACCCGTTGACGATTCTCTCGACTTTGCCGTCTGCGGGGGTTGGCGCATTGCTGGCGCTGGAAATTTTTGGTGCGCCATTTAGCCTGATTGCGCTCATCGGTATCATGCTGTTAATCGGCATCGTGAAGAAGAACGCCATCATGATGGTGGACTTCGCCATCGACGCGCAGCGCAACGGCAATCTGCAACCTGAAGAGGCCATTTTCCAGGCCTGCTTGCTGCGTTTCCGCCCGATTATGATGACCACGCTGGCAGCGCTGTTTGGCGCATTACCTTTGGTGCTTACCAGCGGTGATGGCGCGGAACTACGCCAGCCGCTCGGGATTACCATTGTCGGCGGTCTGGTGGTCAGCCAATTGCTGACGCTGTACACCACGCCGGTGGTGTATCTGTTCTTTGACCGTTTACGGATGCGGTTTGCGCGTAAAACCACTTCAGCAATCGCTGGCGGGTGACGCTTTGCTTAACCGCCCTACAAAACCTTGCCGTTGTAGGGTGGATAAGCGCCAGCGTCATCCACCGTTTATGAAGGATAGTTAAATGACTGAACTGCCTGCTGCCGTGCGCTGGCAACTGTGGATTGTCGCCTTCGGCTTCTTCATGCAGTCGCTGGACACCACCATCGTCAATACCGCTCTGCCCTCCATGGCGGCGAGCCTCGGTGAAAGCCCGCTGCATATGCACTCGGTGATTGTGTCGTATGTCTTAACGGTGGCGGTAATGTTACCCGCCAGCGGCTGGCTGGCTGACCGTGTTGGCGTACGCAATATCTTTTTCACCGCCATCGTCTTGTTCACTATCGGTTCGCTGTTATGTGCCCATGCTGCAACCCTTGACGAGCTGGTGATGGCGCGCGTGGTGCAAGGGATCGGTGGCGCAATGATGGTGCCGGTTGGGCGTTTGACGGTGATGAAAATCGTCCCGCGCGAGCAGTATATGGCGGCGATGACCTTCGTCACCTTGCCTGGGCAAATTGGCCCGTTGCTTGGCCCGGCGCTCGGCGGCGTGCTGGTGGAATACGCCTCCTGGCACTGGATCTTCTTAATTAATCTTCCGGTGGGCATTATCGGTGCCATCGCCACGCTGTGGCTAATGCCAAACTACACCATGCAGACGCGCAAATTCGACATGATGGGTTTTGTGCTGCTGGCCTTCGGTATGGCGGCGCTGACCATTGCGCTGGATGGCGCCAAAGGTTTGGGCATCACGCCATCAACGCTGTGGATGTTGGTCGGCGGCGGATCGGCGGCAATGGCGCTCTATTTGTGGCACGCCAAAGCCAATGACAACGCTTTGTTCAACCTCAATCTATTTAAGACGCAGACCTTTTCACTCGGTTTACTGGGCAGCTTCTGCGGACGCATCGGCAGCGGCATGATCCCGTTTATGACGCCAGTGTTTCTGCAAATCGGCCTCGGGTTTTCGCCGTTCCACGCTGGGTTAATGATGGTCCCGATGGTGCTGGGCAGCATGGGCATGAAACGCATTGTGGTGCAGGTGGTAAATCGCTTTGGCTACCGCAACGTGTTAGTCACCTCCACGCTTGCTCTGGCGCTGGTCATCTTATTGTTTATGGCAACCGCGCTGATGGGCTGGTATTACGCGCTGCCGGTGGTGCTGTTCTTGCTCGGAATGGTGAACTCCACCCGCTTCTCGTCAATGAACACCCTGACGCTAAAAGATCTACCTGACGATCTGGCAAGCTCCGGCAACAGTTTGTTGTCGATGGTGATGCAGCTTTCGATGAGTATTGGCGTCACCATCGCCGGATTGTTACTGGGCATGTATGGCCATCATCAACTGACGGCAGATAGCACCGTGGTTCACAGGGTCTTTATGTATACGTATCTCAGCATGGCAGTGGTTATCGCTCTGCCAGCGCTAATTTTTGCTCGCGTCCCGAAGGACACCACCAAAAATGTCGTGATTGCGCGGCGTAAAAGGAGTAGCTCATGAAGCTGTGGCGGCCTGGCATTACCGGCAAACTGTTTTTGGCGATTTTCTCCACCTGCCTGGTGGTACTCGCCACCATGCACTGGGGCGTGCGGCTCAGCTTCGAACATGGGTTTATTGACTACATCAAACGCGGCAATGAACAGCGTCTGGAGATGCTCAGCGAAGCGCTGGGCGAACAATATGCGCAGCACGGTAACTGGCAGTTCCTGCGCAACAACGACCGTTTTATGTTCAAGCTATTGCGCTCTTTTGAGCATAGCGATGATGAAAATCATAACCTGCCACCCCACGGCTGGCGCACCCAGTTTTGGGTTGTCGATGAAGATTACAAAGTACTGGTTGGCCCGCGCGGCCCGGTTCCCGGCGATGGTATGCGCCGGGCGATTAACGTGAATGGCCGTGACGCAGGTTGGGTAGTGGCTTCGCCCGTTGAACGGCTCACACGCAACACCGATATTAATTTCGACAGGCAGCAACGTCGCACCAGTTGGATTATCGTCGCTTTCTCCTCCCTGCTTGCGGCGGCGGCCACCTTCTTCCTCGCTCGCGGGTTACTGGCTCCGGTGAAACGGCTGGTTGAAGGCACTCATAAACTGGCCGCTGGGGATTTCACCACTCGCGTCGATCCCACCAGCCAGGATGAACTGGGCAAACTGGCGCAAGACTTTAACCAACTTGCCAGTACGCTTGAGAAAAACCACAACATGCGCCGCGCTTACATGGCGGATATTTCCCATGAATTACGCACCCCGCTAGCCATTTTGCGTGGCGAGCTGGAAGCGATTCAGGATGGCGTGCGCAAATTCACTCCTGAATCCGTTGTCTCGCTACAAATGGAAGTCGCGACGCTAACCAAACTGGTTGATGACTTGCACCAGTTGTCGATGTCCGACGAAGGGGCATTGGCCTATCAGAAGCAGTCGCTGGATATTATCAACCTACTGGAAATTGTTGCTGGCGCGTTCCGTGAGCGTTTTAATTCGCGCGGTTTAACCATTAGCCTGGCACTGCCGGACAGCGTGACCATTTTTGGTGATAGTGACCGTTTAATGCAATTATTCAATAATTTGCTGGAAAACAGCCTGCGTTATACTGATGCCGGTGGGCAATTGGTTATTTCCGGTGAAGTGGTGAATCAGCGTTTCGTGATGCACTTCGCCGACAGCGCGCCGGGCGTCAATGACGAACAGTTGACCATGTTGTTTGAGCGCTTTTACCGAACCGAAGGTTCACGCAACCGCGCCAGTGGCGGCTCAGGGCTTGGGTTGTCTATCTGCCAGAACATTGTCGACGCCCATAATGGCAAGCTTTCCGCGACCCATTCGCCTTTCGGCGGGGTTAGCATTACAGTAGAGTTACCGCTGGAGCCAGAATCGTTGAGACCTGTATGACCGAGTTACCGATTGACGAAAACACACCGCGCATCTTAATTGTTGAAGACGAGCCTAAGCTCGGCCAACTGTTAATTGATTACTTACGTGCTGCGGGATATGCACCAGAATTAATTACCCACGGCGATAAAGTGCTGGCTTTTGTGCGCCAGACACCACCGGATTTAATCCTGCTCGACTTAATGCTCCCCGGCACCGACGGCCTGACACTGTGCCGTGAAATCCGCCGCTTCTGCGAAATTCCCATCGTGATGGTGACCGCCAAAATCGAGGAAATCGACCGTCTGTTAGGGCTGGAAATTGGTGCCGATGATTACATCTGCAAACCTTACAGCCCGCGTGAAGTCGTGGCACGAGTCAAAACCATTTTGCGCCGCTGCAAACGCCAGCGCGACCCCATCGCTGCCGATGAAATTAGCCCGTTGATTATCGATGAAAGCCGCTTCCAGGCCAGCTGGCACGACAAACTGCTGGATTTAACTCCGGCTGAATTTCGTCTGTTAAAAACCCTGTCACATGAACCGGGTAAAGTCTTTTCACGCGAACAACTGTTAAACCAGCTTTATGACGATTACCGCGTCGTCACCGACCGCACCATCGACAGCCATATTAAAAACCTGCGCCGTAAGCTCGAAGCGCTGGATGAAGAACAGTCGTTTATCCGTGCCGTGTATGGCGTGGGTTACCGCTGGGAAGCCGATGCCAGCCGGATTGATTAACCTCATTTATACGGATGTGAGTGACAATGAAGATACGCAATTGTGCGTTATTGCTGCTGGTATCGGGCATGGCCCATGCAGAAATCACCGAACAACAAATGGCCGCCGACTGCGCCAAAATCCCTTCTTACGCAAGCCAGGGCGAACAATTCTACAAAGCCAAAGATTACCCTAAAGCACGCGAAGCCTTCGAAAATCAGGTGACCTGGAGCGAAGGTTGCCGACTCGATGACCAGGCTATCGCCACCGCGTACAACAATGTGGCACTCACCTGGATGCGCCAGAAAGAATGGCGTAAAGCTCGCGCCTGGCTGATGCTCAAACCTGACGATGCCAAGTCTGTTTACAACCTGGGGCTTATCAAAGAAAAGCTGGCGGCCTTGCCGAAGCCGACTTCCGCTGCGGGTGAATACTGGAATTACGCTGGGCTGGCATCCTGGGAGACATTCACCTTAAAAGACCTCGAAAAAGAATCCGCCTATTCTGTTGATTTTCAGGGTTACTATCTCGGCATGATGGCGCTTTATTACGGCCCCAATATGGGCGAGTTCTCAGAGAAGGTGACACTCAAAAACAACAAAGGGGTTATCGCTCTGCGGGAAGGCGACTATATTCAATGTGACATCTCGCTCACCGTTTCGCCCGAAGCCATCGACGCCACCACAGGTGAACCCGCTGAATGCGGTTTTGGCATGAACGTCCGAGCCGATGGGCACTATCTGCGAGTAGACTGACGCTGACAAACCAGGCAAGGGAAAGCCATGTGTGACAATAACGCTCAAAAAACCTATCAACCGCGCAATGTCATCAACTCGACCGATGTCATGGCGACAATCGTCATGCGCAGTGAACAGCGCAGCGATAGTGAAGACATTCGCCGCTGGTTGGCCAACCATTTTTATCGCTGGGTGATTGGCAGTTTCCCTCACGTAAACCCGGTACGCAACGCAATTGATTACGCCACCTGGTTCGGAACCGGCACTGACATGCCTGCATGGTTACCGCCGAAACTGGCCGATGGCGGCACGTTCTATTATCTCGACCCACAGCATCCGGACATCCACGCCACTGAGCGTAATGTGGTGGAATTTCTCTCCCGCCAAAACGACACCCGTCTGGCTGGAAAACTACAGCGTATCAATTGTTTTACCGTACTGGAGATGCGCGAGGCTGAGCATAAAAAAATGCAGCGCCGCCGTCAGCAAGGCTGGTGCCCCACCACCCAGGAGGTGCTGAAAAAAGTCATCAGCGTGGCCAGCGGGACGCTGTATGAGTTTGACGCCACGCATCCGGCGCTACGCAGTGAAATGGCCTATGAATCCTGGCATATGCAGCACTGTGTGGGGCACTTCCAGGATGCTAACGCCCTCACTGGCGGTTACGGCGATCACTATGCCAGCCGCCTTGAACAGGGAGCGATGCGCCTGTTCAGCCTGCGCGACGATAACAATATTCCCCACGTCACCATCAGCCTGCGGGTCACCCCGGATGGGCCTGAGATCGAGCAGATCAAAGGTAAGCAAAACCGCCATCCGGTAAAAAAATACGCCACCGACGTTCTGCATTTACTGCGCCATGTTGCCCCGCTACCGGTACGCCATGCCGACTGCGAAGGCATGGGTATCGTTTATGAAAAGACAGCGGAACATCAAGGCTGGAAATTCATTACCGATATCCAGGACGAGGGATTTCTGCTGAGCGTGCTGCACAACAATTTCCATTTGCTGCAACACTTCGCCACGCCGCCCATCGCGTTCCAGTGGTTGCTGCTTCACAGCGCGCCAGGCGAACTGCACCATCTGCAAGCCATTGACCCGACGGTGGCAACCGCGGCTGAAATGCTGTATCCGCAAAAAAAATGGCACCCGACATTTGCCGGGAAAAACACCAGCAGCGAACCGTTTAAAATTGAAGGCCTCACGCTGCAAACCACCCGCTATCTCACCGCTGACGAGAGGAAGTAACGTTGCATCTCCTCCTTTCATTGCTAATCGCCATGCTGATTATTTTCTGGAGAGCCAGAAAAAAAGCAAAGCGAGCTAAAACCAGAACAGCGCAAGAACCAGGAAAAGAACATCTTGAGAAAAGACGCCGCGATACCCGTCGACGCCAATGGGCACTGGCGCTGGCTGATATTCTCATGTTGCGTAACGGGCTTAAAACTAAAGACATCTCGCTAACGTTCAAGATTGATAACGCTAAACGCCAGCAACTGGCGCAACAGGTAAAAAAAGAACTCGGGCTGAAAGAAGATCTTGATGGCGGCGCACTACGCGGACAAGTGGCTGATATTTTAAATCATTGGCCTGGCGGTGTGGGTCAAACACCCTACGGTTTTTATGACCAGTTAGCCGCCCGTGGGCAGGTACGCGACGCACTGGCTTTCGACTGCGCGCGCACCGCCTTTTTAACACGCTGCATCGCCGGGTTAGGCTGGTGCAGTGACGAACAAGCGTGGCTGGTTTTACTGCTCAACGCCCAGCGCGCCCAGGACTGTTTCAGCAGTTGGGAAGATTACGCCACCGCCTACGTGCGCGCTCGCCAGATCTGGCTGGAACTCCACCGTACCCCAGCGACGGTTGCCGGGCGCGATCTCCAGATCGTCATGCAATATCTGGAGGATCCGTTCAGTCACTGGCGGGCATTGCCGTGGAATGAATTTAAAATTTTCGAACTGAATTGAGGGATGAACACATGGAACTGAACGATGCCGTTATTAACGCCACCGCGACAATGTGTAACAGCAAAATGGAGGAAAATAGCGGGCAACGAGAGTGGTTTATCGCCGACATTGCCAGCCAGCTGCAAGCGAAACGCTACGACGAACTGGACGCCCTGTTTAACCATGCGCTGGCGGAAAGCTTCACCAGCCGCGAGGCGGAAAGACGCTACTTCCACGCCTGGACACAGATGTGTAACCCCCTCAATGATATGGAGCCACTGGTTGAAGCTGGCCCAGAAGGGTTGGCGCTGATCAAAGCCTGGCAAAATGCCCGCCCGCGTTCCACTCACGCCTGGCTTGCCGAAGCGCAATACTGGAACCATCGTGCCTGGCTATACCGCAGCTACGGCTGGGCGCGCGATACGACGGACGCAATGTGGGTTTGCGCCAGCGCCTGCAATGAACAGATGGTGATTGCTGCAATCAACGCTATTGACTGCGAACCGCGCCAGTGGATGGCGGCCTCACTCGCCAGCACCAACGCGCAGGTATTTGGCGAACCCGACTGGCTGGCTGATTTTCTGGAAGGTGCAGAGACTGCTGGCGCCGCTGGCGTACCGAAACTGGCTAAATTTCATCTGCGTTCACCGCAAGAAATGGACGCGCTGATGGCGTATTCCGGTTTATCACTGGACAAAGCCGTCTGCCCCTCCCTGCCACGCCCACAGGTGCTGCCAGCACCCGACAACGAATCCCCCCAAAAATACTGGATAACAGTATGTCTGGCCATTTTCCCGACGGCATACCACGCTCTGGACGAGTATCTTCCGTTTCGCATGCCACGCTGGCGCGGTTCCCATCAAGAAATTGAGGAGTTCCTCGCATCGCCATCCTGTGCGCATCTGTCTGATAGCGAGCGTGAGCACCTGGAACTGCTGATCTGGTGGGACGAATGCCGCGACCTGCGCATCAAAGATATTGACTCCCCAGCAACCCTTGAGAAAACCATCGCCAAAGCGGAAGCCATTGCCTGCCATGCCCGCAACCAGGAAGACCGCCACAATGCGCTGGAATGGCTGCTGGACTGCTATGACGACTCAAAGAATGAAGAAGCACTTTGGCGCTGTATCCAGCGAGTAGTCATGGAGAAAAAGAGCCTAAGTAACTATTTCACCTATCAGGCACTCAAATTTGCGCTCCGCGATTTCCCGGACAGCCACTGGATTTATAATTTTATTTGCCAAAACTCACAACAGGCAGAAGGCTGGGCGGCGTTGATTTATCGCGGTTATTTCCAGCACGCAGGGCTGTTTGGCTTTGAGAAAAATGAACAACAGGGTAACGCCTGGCTTGCGAAAGTTTCAGCCATAAAATACAGCGCGACCTGGAAATGGACCATCCGCTCCTTCGGCTGGCTCAACCGCCCGGAGTATTGCGTAGCGCTGGCAGAAGCTGGTGCGCAGCGTAATATCCCCGGCGCACTCCAATGGCTGGGTGATGAATATAACAATCGTATCGATGGCACTCTTGTCCCTTATCAAACCGCGACTGCACTGGACTGTTATCAGCGCGCCGCACAAATTTTGCTCGAGCAAATCGCGCTTCGCGACAGCACGCGGAGCCTGATCGCCAATGGCGGTTATAGCGAATATGAAGCGGATTTACGGGATATTCATTTCAGCCTCGCTATCTGTAATCAACGATTGTGCGAGGAAGAAAGCGACTGTGCTAAGTGGCCCGGCTACGAAAAAAATCTGCTGGATAACCTCTGGCAGGCGCACCAGTTGGGTCACGAACAGGCCTGGGCACTATTCATGCTCAATATTTTTGAAGTCACCGATTTGACGCTGGCACATGCGCATTTGGCGCTGGTGCAGGAAGAAGCTAACAAAGGCACGTTGCAGGCGATGGTGACGCTGTCGCGTTTGTATGGCAACAAGCAGGATAAGACGTTGTTTAATATCAAACAAAGTGCGAGATGGGCCCATTTTGCCGAAGCACTCTATCCGGATAGTGATGTGGTAAGAGATTGCCTGGCTGTGGTGCATTTTGACACGTTCTGGAAACGTTTACGTTACGCCTGGCACACCGCGCGTATCCCGGCCTCCGAACTGCCAGGCGAGGTCAACCCGATGGTGTAGCCGTTTACTCAGGCGCTCACTGGCGATACAATGCCCGCCCTAAAATTGTGCCTTAAAACCATCGCATCCTGTGCGGTGGTTCTGACCTGAAATCAGAACGAGAAAATCATGTTTAAACCAGAACTTCTTTCGCCTGCCGGAACGCTAAAAAATATGCGTTACGCTTTCGCCTATGGCGCCGATGCTGTGTATGCGGGCCAACCGCGTTACAGCCTGCGGGTGCGCAATAACGAATTCAATCACGAAAACCTGCAACTGGGCATCAACGAAGCCCATGAGCTGGGTAAAAAATTCTACGTGGTTGTCAACATTGCCCCGCACAACGCCAAGCTGAAAACCTTTATCCGTGACCTGAAACCGGTTATCGATATGGGGCCGGATGCGCTGATCATGTCCGATCCTGGTTTAATCATGATGGTGCGTGAAGCATTCCCGGAAATGGATGTTCACCTTTCGGTGCAAGCCAACGCCGTAAACTGGGCAACCGTGAAGTTCTGGAAACAAATGGGGCTGACCCGCGTGATCCTTTCCCGTGAACTGTCACTCGAAGAGATCGCCGAAGTGCGTGAACAAGTGCCGGATATGGAACTGGAAATTTTCGTTCACGGCGCATTGTGCATGGCTTATTCAGGCCGCTGCCTGCTTTCTGGTTACATCAACAAGCGCGACCCGAACCAGGGAACCTGCACCAACGCCTGCCGTTGGGAATACAAAGTTGAAGAAGGCAAAGAAGATGATGTCGGTAATATCGTGCATCTTCATGAGCCGATTCCGGTACAAAATATCGAGCCAACTTTGGGCGCAGGCGCACCGACTGACAAAGTGTTTATGATGGAAGAAGCCAAACGCCCAGGCGAATACATGACCGCGTTCGAAGACGAACACGGCACTTACATCATGAACTCGAAAGATCTGCGCGCCATTGAACACGTTGAACGCCTGACCAAAATGGGTGTGCACTCACTGAAAATCGAAGGCCGCACCAAATCCTATTACTACTGCGCGCGTACCGCTCAGGTTTATCGCCGCGCGATTGACGATGCCGCTGCCGGTAAGCCATTCGACCCAACGCTGCTGACCACACTTGAAGGTTTGGCACATCGCGGCTACACCGAAGGTTTCTTGCGCCGTCACAATCACGACTCGTATCAGAATTATGATTACGGCCATTCGGTTTCTGAAACCCAACAGTTTGTCGGCGAATTTACCGGTGAGCGTCGTGGCGAGCTGGCGGCGGTAAAAGTGAAGAATAAATTCCTGCTCGGCGACAGCCTGGAATTAATGACGCCGCAAGGTAACGTCACTTTTACGCTGGAAGTGCTGGAAAATACTAAAGCGCAGCCGATTGACGTGGCTCCGGGCGATGGTCACACCGTATGGATGCCTGTGCCGGAAGATGTCTCGCTGGATTATGCGCTGCTGATGCGCAATTTGGCAGGTCAGACCTCACGCGATCCTCACGCTAAATAGTTAATTTAGGGGATTTTTTAGCGCAAGAGGATTTCTTAGAAACCGATCACATACCGCTTCGTTAGATGCGGTTATTATCGCTGAGCTGAAAAACATAACCCATAAATTCAAGCTATACCCTAAATAATTCGAATTGTAGAAAGGCGGCAACGCAGTGAATCCCCAGTCACTTATTCAAGTAAGTGACTGGGGTGAACGAGGAAAGCCAACGCATCTACAATTTGAAGTATGATGGGTATGTACCAGGAACCACCTCATTGGCCTGTGCAATCTCCCTTGCGCAGGCCTTCTTTTTTGTACCCGCTTAAAGAATGAGGTGTATTAACATTACCAGTGGTAAGAATAACTCAACCCAACCTGCATACCGTCGTTCTGATAATCAGTCGTCTGGTAGCCGACATTCCCGCGCAGGGTTGAATTAGGGGTGATGTAATAATTTACGCCGACTTGTGCATAAGGCTTAACGCTTTGGCTATCGCCACGGTCGTAAATAGAATCAGCATCGTTGACATACTGAATCAAGCCGGTGAACGCATCACGTTTATGATGAAGCTTAATATCAGCACCGACACCCGCATCTAATTCGACAGACTCAGTGAGCTGATGATTCATATCAACACCTAACTGAAGATCGAAGTTTTCATTGCCCATGCGCCCATAAGTGGCAGGGAAATCAATATTATCTTGTTCAGTGTAACCGGCACGAGAAACCTTATGATATTTCAGCGCAGCCAGTGGGGTTACGCGTGTTTGTTCGTTGAGAACAATACCGTAGCTGGCGGTTAAGCTGGCGTAATAACCTTTAATTTTAGAATTCCCTTTGCCCGCTTCTGTCCCATATTGAGCGGCACGGCTAATTTCCAGCCCTTGTTGTAAGAAGGCCGCTGAAATTTCCGAACTGAAGCCGACGTTATCTTTATTTTCCTGGTAACGTAACCACGTCCCCACGCCTGGTTGGTTATTCCCGCTGGTTTTATAGCCCTCGACCAGATTAGTATGATTGGCTAAATTCAGTGACCCACCCATCGTCCAGTTTTCTGCCGGGAAACGGAATGAACCAAACAGACCTGTCGCAATACGGTTATTTTGGTGAACGTCATCATACTGGGTAAATAAACCTACACAGTGGTCACTATCACCCATCTGGCAACGGCTTTCAGCCAGGTTATATAACGCTGTCTGATAGAGATCGAGAATCTTATAGCCGTTTTCTGCCATTTTGTTGATTGACTGGCGTGTTTTATTGATATCAATTGGGTCTGATACCAAGGGCACTGTCGGCTCACGCGGATCAATCGGTACAATCGGGTCAACTGGTTTTGATGGTTGAGTGCGATCATCCGTGTCCGGCGGAACAATTGGGTCAACTGGCTTCTGCGGGTCAACCGGATCAACTGGTTTCGGTGGATCAACTGGGTCTACCGGTTTTGGTGGGTCAATCGGTTCAACAGGCTTCTGTGGTTCAACGGGTTTAGACGGCTCAAGTGGCGTCATACCTGTGGAGTAGTGTAATTTCCACAGTACTGCGCTCGTTTCGCCGTTATTCGTTTCTACATATCCGGCAACCACTTTGCCATCATCAGAAATCGCCTCGGCGCTGGACTCGCCACCATTCAGGCTTTTATCCAGAGGGCTTAGCTCGAACATTTTGTTCGCGCTTGAGACATAGACAAATCCGCGCTGATTATCATCTTCATTCCATGAAGAACCGACAATAAATTCGCCATCATGTGAAACCGCAGATGCAGATGAAAAACCGGTATTGTCTTTTTTCAGGGTGCCTAGTTCTTTCATGCCTTCGGCATCAGTATGACGAAATGCATGCATTTCATCATTGTCATCATCTGAATAACCCACCGTCACCAGGCCATTTGAAGAAACGGCATTGGCAGCGGATGAACCATCATTATTTTTACGCAAAGAACCTAATGAAACAGCACCTTTAGCATCAGTATATTTAAATGCCTGAGCTTCATTGTTGATTAACGCTCGGCCGACAATAACACTGCCATCGTAGTTGATGCCGTTGGCACTAGAAGGACCGGAATTGCTGTTAGTTAAAAATGAAAGCCCTTCAACTTCTGAAAAACGGTAGGCGTGTTGGTCTGCCAAACCAACAATGGTTTTACCATCACCAGATACCGCAAGAGCAGAAACTTCCTTAAGGCTTTTATCTTTACCTACAATGGTGACGTTACCCGTGACCAGGTTATATACATAGGCTTCTGACTCAGTGGCTTGAGCATCATTAAAGTAACCCGTCGCAACTTCACCGTTATCGGAAATCCCGGTGATATAAACATCACGACCATCGTTATTCAATACTGAGATATCAATATCCTGGCCATTTTTTTTGATAAATGAACGGTAAACCTGATCAGATATTTCATAGGTACCACCGATCACACTACCATCAGAAGATATTGCCGTACCTTGCCCGACATTTTTTAAAACCTCGAGTTCATAATCCATTGTTGAAGCAGCATAAGAAATCGAGATATTAGAAACGATTAAAGATGCCAGCAATGACAATTTAAAATTGTTAGGCTTATTTAATTTCATAATTAAATTTATTACTTCCAGTAATTATAATATCCATGAAGTACAGGATACTTCTTAAGAAGAAGTACCAGTAGCGAGGTCACTTGTCATGACACGTATCTATATTGGGGGCGAAATATAATGCAACATAAGTGAAATTGACAAGATAATTGTGATAATTTTCGTCGAAAAATAAGAGCGCGCGACTCTTAAAAATCATTAAAAGTTGATTACTGGAAATATTAAAACAATTCAAACACTGACATTATGTTACTGAAAAACATGACATAGATCACATTTTTTAGGCTCATTTTCAGCCTCATTCACGCTCGTTTTTCCCTGCCGAAGCGTTTGCCTGCGTGGTTACCGATCTAAGAAAAAGTCTTAGTGAATTATAGCAATTTAAAACCATTTAAAAGATAAAAAAACCAACTCAAATGCAATTTAGTCGCATTTACATCCAAAAATAAACATAACACCAACTTCATCAACTGGTCTGATAACCCTGCTTTTAGTGTTGATGTTAGCTCGATACACCAGGGTTTTACACGCAATCAACGCAGATGAACCACCGTTATGCAGGCACGACTTTATCTGCCCATTAATTAATAGTGATATTGTTCAGGTTTAATTACGGGAAATATTGTTGACGTAATTCAAATAAATTAACTCGTGAAAAGTACAACATCCTATTAAAAATAAAATCTCTGCCAAGGAACTTCTTTTTTGCTTAACTCCACAGACTCAGCCTGTTCTTACTCGTCATTGCCACAGATAAGATACACTCTGAACTCAACCACATTTCCAGAGGTGTACCATGGAGCAGTTTCCAGTCACGCTTATTATCCTGAACGGCAAAGGTGCGGAAAACGACATCTTGCGTAGCGCCGTGAAGGTCATGCGCGAAGAAGGATATACGTTACATATTCGCGTCACCTGGGAAAAAGGGGATGCGATTCGTTATGTGGAAGAAGCATCGCGCATAGGCGCGGATACCGTGGTTGCGGGCGGTGGCGATGGCACTATCAACGAAGTGGCGACGGCGCTGGCACAACTTGCTCCGGAACATCGTCCGGTGCTAGGCATTCTCCCGCTAGGCACCGCCAATGATTTTGCCACCAGCGTCGGCATTCCTCAGGAACTCGACAAAGCTTTGCAGTTGGCGATTGTCGGTAAAGGTGTCGATATCGACCTGGTGCAGGTTAACGAGTCTTACTTCTTTATCAACATGGCGACCGGCGGTTTTGGCACGCGTATCACCACTGAAACACCAGAAAAACTAAAAGCTGCCCTGGGCGGTATCGCCTATTTTGTTCATGGTTTGATTCGCCTGGACACGCTCAAACCTGACCGCTGCGAAATTCGTGGGGAAGATTTTGAATGGCAAGGTGATGCGCTGGTGATCGGTATCGGCAATGGCCGCCAGGCGGGCGGTGGGCAGGAACTTTGCCCGCAGGCATTGATTAATGATGGTTTGTTAGAGTTGCGGATTTTCACTGGCGAAGAGTTGCTGCCAGCAATTTTTAAAACTCTCACGCAATCAGACGACAACCCCAATATTATTGATGGGCGTTCATCCTGGTTTGAGATAACCGCCCCGCACGACATTACCTTTAACCTTGATGGCGAGCCGTTGACCAGCCAGAAATTCCGCATTGATATCCATCCCAATGCGTTGAGTTGCCGCCTGCCACCAAACTGCCCGCTGCTGGGTTAACTCCCGGATGAGTGCCCTCACCCTAATCCTCTCCCACAGGCACTGGAGCTAGCCTTCAGGGAGAGGGGCAATAAATCAGGCGATAGTCACTTTGCTATCCAGATAAACATCCTGAACCGCATTAATTAACTTAACGCCCTCAGACATAGATTTCTTAAAGGCTTTGCGCCCCAGAATCAGCCCCATACCGCCTGCACGCTTGTTGATCACCGCGGTACGGACCGCGTCAGAAAGATCGGTTTCACCACCCGCTGCACCACCAGAGTTAATCAACCCGGCACGGCCCATATAACAGTTCGCCAGTTGATAACGCACCAGATCGATCGGGTTATCGCTGGTCAGTTTGGTGTACACGCGGTCGTCGGTGTATCCAAAGTTCACCGCCTTGTAACCCCCGTTATTTTCGGCCATTTTCTGCTTCACGATATCCGCGCCAATGGTCGCTGCCAGATGGTTCGCCTGGCCGGTAAGGTCAGCACTAACGTGGTAATCCACGCCCTCTTTTTTGAAATCGGGGTTACGCAGATATGCCCAGAGCACCGTCACCAGGCCGAGTTCATGCGCACGCTCAAATGCAACCGAGATCTCTTCAATCTGGCGGCGTGATTCTGGCGAGCCGAAATAAATGGTCGCGCCGACCGCCACCGCGCCCATATTGAACGCCTGCTCAACGCTTGCGTATAGCGTCTGGTCAAAGGTGTTTGGGTAGCTGAGGGTTTCGTTATGGTTGAGTTTGACGAGGAAAGGAATGCGGTGCGCGTAGCGGCGCGACACAGAGGCCAGCACGCCATAGGTTGAGGCAACACAATTACAGCCCGCTTCAATCGCCAGCTCAACAATGTTTTTGGGATCAAAATAGAGTGGATTGGCCGCAAACGATGCCCCAGCAGAGTGTTCCACACCCTGATCGACAGGTAAAATAGACAGGTAACCGGTGCCTGCCAGCCGCCCGGTGTTATACAGCGTCTGCATATTACGGAGCACCGCAGGCGGGCGGTTGTTATCCACCATCACGCGGTCTACATAATCCGAGCCAGGCAGAGACAACTGGTCTGCCGGAATAGTCATACAACGATGCTGTAACAAGCCGTCGGCATCTTTGCCAAGCAACTGCGCAATATCAGTCATAATACGCTCCCGTTATTTCAGCGAGCGCCCTGCCCGCTGTTGATGAATAGTCCTGCTAAAAAACAAGCAGACCTAATCCTGGTCGTGAGTGGCGTTCTTCGCCACTCCGGGAGCACTTTTGGTTGGTTTTGGGTTGTATAGTCTGGTAAACACGGATGCGTTTTTTTGCCACACCGATCATATAATCAACACAAAGGTATTTAAAAGGTATTATTGATTGGTATGGTTATGGTGTACCCAACACAATCATGAAGGTTCAACGTATGAAACGTACAACAATTAGCCTTTCATTCATGATGTTTATTGAATGGTTTATCTGGGGCGCCTGGTTCGTCCCGCTTTGGCTGTTCCTCAACAAAAGTGGCTTTAGCCCAACTGAAATCGGTTGGTCTTACGCCTGTACCGCTATCGCCGCTATTCTGTCGCCGATTCTGGTCGGCTCGCTGACCGACCGTTTCTTTGCCGCGCAAAAGGTGCTGGCACTGCTGATGTTTGTCGGTGCGGTGCTGATGTATCTGGCGGCGCAACAAACCGAGTTTGTCTATTTCTTCCCGCTGCTGCTGGCCTATTCCCTGACCTACATGCCAACCATCGCGCTGACTAACAGCATCGCATTTTCCAATGTCGATGATGTGGAGCGGGACTTCCCGCGCATTCGTGTAATGGGCACTATCGGCTGGATTGCCTCGGGTTTAGTGTGCGGTTTCCTGCCGCAGATGCTCGGCTTTAGCGATATTTCGCCGACCAACATCCCGTTGCTTATCACCGCGGGCAGCTCTGCGTTACTCGGTGTGTTTGCTCTGGCCTTGCCCAACACGCCACCAAAAAGCACCGGCAAAATGAGCCTGAAAGTGATGCTCGGTCTTGATGCAATTGTGTTGCTCAAAGACAAAAACTTCCTGGTCTTTTTCTTCTGTTCATTCCTGTTTGCTATGCCGCTGGCGTTCTATTACATCTTCGCCAACGGGTATCTGACCGAAGTCGGTATGCATAACGCCACTGGATGGATGACGCTGGGCCAGTTCTCCGAAATCTTCTTTATGCTGGCGCTGCCATTCTTTATTAAGCGCTTTGGCATTAAAAAGGTATTACTGCTTGGTCTTATCACCGCCGCCATCCGCTACGGCTTCTTCGTTTACGGTGGCGCCGACCACATCTTTACCTACGGCCTGCTGTTCCTTGGCATTCTGTTGCACGGCGTGAGTTACGACTTCTATTACGTCACCGCCTACATTTACGTTGATAAAAAAGCGCCCGTCCATATGCGCACCGCAGCACAAGGGCTGATTACGCTGTGTTGTCAGGGGTTCGGTAGCTTGCTCGGCTATCGCATCGGTGCAGCGCTGATGGAAAAAATGTTCGCCTACCCAACGCCTGTAAACGGTCAGACCTTCAACTGGGCCGGAATGTGGGGCTTTGGTGCCATCATGATCACAGTCATTACCGTGCTGTTTATGGTGTTTTTCCGCGAGTCGGACAAAGAGATCACCACTATTGCCGTTGCTGGCAATCAAACTGAAAAAGATCTAAAGGAAGCATAAATGATGGAAAATCGAATTCTTGGAGCCTTTTATGGCCAGGCGTTAGGTGATGCAATGGGAATGCCGTCAGAGTTGTGGCCACGCTCGCGAGTGAAAGCGCACTTTGGCTGGATTGACCGCTTCCTGCCCGGCCCTGCGGAAAATAACGCCGCCTGTTATTTTAACCGTGCAGAGTTTACTGACGACACCTCGATGGCGCTGGCGCTGGCGGACGCGATTATCGAACATGATGGCGTCATTAATGCCGATACCATTGGCCGCCACATTTTAAGCTGGGCTGAAGGCTTTGATGCGTTCAATAAAAACGTCCTCGGCCCGACATCAAAGATTGCATTGAATGCGATTAAACAAGGCACGCCGGTTAGCGCGCTGGAAAACAATGGCGTAACCAACGGCGCGGCGATGCGCGCTTCACCGTTGGGCTGCCTGCTGCCTACCGGCAATCTTGATGCTTTTATTGATGAAGTGGCGCTCGCCTCAAGCCCGACGCACAAATCCGACCTCGCCCTTGCCGGTGCGGTGGTCATTGCCTGGGCAATTTCGAAAGCTATTGAAGGAACAAGCTGGGAAACCATCTGCGATGAACTGCCGTCGATTGCCCGCCACGCTCAGGAAAAGCGCGTCACCACATTTAATGCTTCCCTGGGCGCGCGTATCGAACTGGCGCTCAACGTGGCCAGAACCGCGCGCGGCACCGAGTCTGGCTCGGAGCAGGTTTACCAGCTGGTCGGCACCGGCACCAGCACCATTGAATCAGTCGCGGCGGCGATTGCGATGGTGGAACTGGCGCAAACCAATCCTAACCGCTGCGCGATTTTATGCGCCAATCTCGGCGGCGATACCGATACCATCGGCGCGATGGCGACGGCAATTTGTGGCGCACTGCACGGCGTAGAGAGCATTGATACTGAACTCAAACGCGAGCTTGATGATGTCAACCAGCTCGACTTTACGCGTTACAGCCGCCTGTTTATGGCGTACCGCCAGCAGCGGGAGGCGCGCAATGAAAGCCGCTGAATTACGTTCCCGCTTACCAGGGCTGGCAGCAAAACGCCCGGTTTGCGTACTCGGTTCGGCGGTGATTGATGTCATTGCCGACGCTTACTCTCTGCCGTGGCGCGGTTGCGATATCGAGCTGCAACAACAAAGCGTGAATATCGGCGGCTGTGCACTGAATATCGCACTAACACTGTCACGCCTCGGCATCGCTTCGAAAAATGCGCTGCCCATTGGCCAGGGAACCTGGGCGGATATCATCCGCAGCAGTCTTGAAAAACAAGGCATCGAAAGCGAAATCCACACCAACAGCGGTGATAACGGCTGGTGCCTGGCGCTGGTCGAGCCGGATGGCGAAAGAACGTTTATGTCGTTTCGCGGTGTCGAACATCAGTGGAATCAACCGTGGCTGGATAAGTTACAGCTCGCTCCTGGCACTTTGCTGTCGCTTTCGGGTTATCAACTGGCCGGGCCATGTGCGGAACTGCTGGTGAGCTGGCTTGAATCGCTGAACGGCGTCACGGCATTTATCGATTTTGGCCCACGCATTGCAGATATTCCCGCCCCGCTGCTGACGCGGATTATGGCCTGCAAACCGATTGTTTCGCTTAACCGCCAGGAGGCCGCGATTGCAGCCGAATGGCTGGAGGTGGCTGGCGACAATATAGAAGGGATTTGCCGTGCCTGGCTTGAACGTTATGACGCGCCGCTCATCGTGCGGCTCGATAAACAAGGCGCGTGGTTTGGCTCCCACGACGCCATCGCGCTGGTGGCTCCTTTCCCGGCACAAGTGGTTGATACCATTGGTGCGGGCGATAGCCATGCGGGCGGCACGTTAGCGGGGCTGGCTGCAGGATGGAGTCTGGCAGAGGCCGTTTGTCTGGGAAATGCAGTTGCGTCTTATGTTGTCAGCCATCGGGGCGGCGACTGTGCGCCGTTTCTGGAACAACTATACCGATACCCAAAATAATTCGAGCGGCATCGCGGCGGCAAGAGAGCGAGTCCCGATGAGCTTAGTAAACTAAGTGATTCGGGTGAGAGAACGCAGCCAACAAAGATGCAGCTTGAAGTATGATGGGTCTACTCCTCGCAAACAAAAACGTATAGATCGCTGCGGCAGTAGCTGATGCTGTACTCGATGGGCCGGTTTTGTGGGTCAAAAGCAACCTGTTTGATAACCAGAACCGGCACTGGCGTTTCCAGTTTGATGTGCGACTGGAATTCGCTGTCCGGCATTCTGGCGCTGACGCGGCTACGGGTGCGCTGAGGAATAATGTTCTGGCTGCGAAAGTAGTCATACAATGAAACACCGATTTCATCAGGGTCGGCGATCAACTCCGCAGGAACGTACGATTCTTCCACTGATACCGCATCTTCATCAACGTAACGAATACGTTTGAGCAAGAACACGTCGCTATCTGCCGCCACGGCTAATTGTTCTGCCACTTCCGGCGAGCATTTCACCACCCGTTTATTGACCCACAGCGTGTTCGGCTTTTTACCGCGCAAAACCACCTGTTGAGAAAACCCGCGCGCCTCTTTGAGCGAATACTCAAAAGTGGAGTTAATTTGCGTACCGTAACCTCTGGATCGCGTCACCACGCCGTCGTCTTCCAGCGTCTGCATCGCTTTGCGCACCGTAATGCGCGAAACGCCAGTCAACTGGCTGAGATCGCGTTCGCCCGGCAAAATATTGCCCTGCGGCAAAATACCGCTGCGTACTGCCGCCTTCACCGTTTCGGCGAATTTCAAATACAGCGGCGTGTTATCAGCCTGCGAAAACCGCTGGATAAGTTGCTCAATGAGCTGAGTGTGAACCTGTTCCATGTCGCGCAAATGTCCGGAAGATAAGGTGAAACCAGTATAACTCAATGGTCTTATAGTGGTATTACCTCAATCACCACCATTGGTGAAAATGATGCACCGGTCCAATTCCGTTACCCACTTCCAGCGAATCTGCTTGCTCTAAAGCCTGAGACAACCACGTTTTCGCCGCCAGAATTGTTTGCGGCCAGTCGTGATAGCGTGGATAAAGTGCGGCGAGTGCCGCAGAAAGCGTACAGCCAGTGCCATGAGTATGGCGCGTTTGTACGCGCGGCGCGGTAAAGCGCTGTGCGCCATCGCGGGTAAATAGCCAATCCGGGCTTTCAGCATCGTCAAGATGTCCGCCTTTCATCAATACCGCTTTACAGCCCATAGCTAACAATGCGTCGCCCTGTAGCTTCATTTCGTGTTCATTGCGTGCGTGTGGGGCATCCAGCAAGGCGGCGGCTTCCGGCAGGTTCGGCGTAATCAGCGCCACTTGCGGCAGAAGCCGACGGCGTAAACTGTCAACCGCCGAGGGCGCAAGCAAAGGATCGCCACTTTTCGCCAGCATCACCGTATCGAGCACGACATTTTGTGCGTGGTAAAACGCCAGCCGTTCAGCCACCGCTTCCACAATATCGGTTTCCGCTAACATGCCGATTTTAATGGTATCGATGCGCACATCACTGAGCACGGAGTCCAGTTGCGCGGCAACAAAGGCCGGTTCAATACGATAAACCGACTGCACGCCACGCGTGTTCTGCGCCACTAACGCGGTAATCACACTGGTGCCATATGCCCCCAACGCCGAGAAAGTTTTCAGGTCGGCCTGAATACCCGCGCCGCCGCTCGGGTCGGTTCCGGCAATGGTCAGCGCATTGATACGTGTTAACCCTTTCATGCCAGCGCCTCCCCATTCAGCCCGTAAATTGCGTCGAGAAATGCCGGAATAAAACTCCCGGGACCACGGCTGGCTGATATAGCCTGCTGACCTGCAAACTTCATAAACTGGCAAGCCGCAGCGACGTTATCCAGCCGCGAGCCCGGCAAAGAGCAACAGGCGGCAACTACCGCTGAAAGCGCACAACCGGTGCCGACCACACGCGTCATCAAAATGCCGCCGCCCGACACGCTCCAGCTGTTTTCACCATCGGTAATGTAATCACGCTCACCCGTCACCGCGACAATCGCGCCAGTCAGTCGAGCAAGCGCCTGCGCCGCAGGTAGTGCGGAAAACGCATCATCGGTGCTATCCACGCCTCTTCCACCAGAATGCTCCCCCGCCAGTGCGAGGATTTCAGATGCATTCCCGCGAATGGCCGCAGGTTTTAGCGCGAGCACCTGATGGGCGAATTGAGTACGGAACGTCAGGCCGCCAACGGCAACCGGATCCAGCACCCAGGGTGTGGCGGATTCATTTGCAGCATGAATGGCTGCAAGCATGGCATCACGGCGATCGGCTGTCAGCGTGCCAATATTGACCAGCAGCGCGTCGGCAACCGGGCTAAATTGAGCGGCTTCTTGTGCTTCAATCACCATGGCGGGAGCCGCACCTATAGCCAGCAAAACGTTGGCGGTAAAACTCTGCACGACGTCGTTAGTCATGCAGTGAACAAGCGGGGAAATGTTGCGAAGTTGCTGTAAAGACAAAACGGCGCGGTGGCCGGGTAGCAGGTCAGGCTGCATCATAAAGCTCCTGTCCGGCGTGAAGAAGGGATGCCGGACAGGCATCTGACTTCCCTACGCTGGCATTATCCAGATCAGGTGGTACGGGTATTTCTCAGCCTTCACAAAGAAGGGCACCCCGAGTCATTGATTAATCGTATATGTGATTAATCGCCCATCAGGATAAAGCGAGTGGCCAGCGCTGTAAACCAGGGATATCACTGTGGGCTAAATGGGTTGATTCATTTTTTTAATTCTCGCCATTTCTTCACTTGGCTACCAACCACCAGGAAATCCCCTGGCAATGTCTCATCCCGAGCGAGTTGTCAATTAAGTTTCAGGTTATTTAATTTCAGTATTTATTTCATTACGATCGTTATCCGTTCTATTACTCACCGAGAAACCCCATGCTTACAATTGCGATACGGGAAAATAATAGTCATTTTGCTCATGGTCTAAAAATTATCATTGAAAAAATTTACCGCCAGCGAAATGAAGATTTTTATTTTTTACCCGGCGAAGAACATAGTACTGCCGATATTGTTTTTATGTCACTGGCTGATAATTGGTTTACTGCTGACTGTTTTGAAATTCCCAATGCGACAAAATCCCAACGAGTTATTCTTATTTGCCGACATAAAGAACACCAAAGCCTCATGTTCCGCCCATGCCTGTATATGCTTCCAGTTATCTTTCGCGAAGATGAGGTTGATGAAGTCACCCGTAAAATAGCCCACTGGACGGAGACTGGCTGGCGCAGAAACAACACCACGGCGGTGTCTGCCAGGATTTGCTACTACTGCACCACATGCAATTTCACCAGTGCTGAACGGCAGTTACTTATCTACATCGCCCGGGGACATTCGCTACAGGATGCGGCCCATCTAATGCAGATAGAGGAAGATACTGCAAGAATATATCGTAAAGTGATAATGAAAAAACTGAAAATCCGGGACCAGTATGAGTTGATGAACTTTATAAAAATCCATCTTCTTTCTTTAATTCATTAGCCAATATTTTTGCGCCGCAACGACTAGTTAGCGTTCCTTATCATTTAACACCCACAAATGTTATTATCTCTTTAAGAAACTACTTACATGCTCTTAAGGCATGCCTAATATATTATATTTTTATTTTCTGACAGAATACATTGTAACGATATAATCAGAAGTCTAAATCATTTAGCTTCTGATTAATTTTAGCGATGCAATCTCAGTATTAACTCATACTGTCAGCGAAAAATATGGAAATGACATCTGCTTCAACAGTGACGCTGGTCCAAATCAGAGCGAACACGCCCTCAGTTCGCGCAGTGGATGGCTAAGCATTTGTACATAGCCGCACGCAAACGCAGATATCGTCGTATCAGAAATGGCAGCATGGCCAATCTCTATAGCAGTACAACACTGATTGTCTTTGACCGCCTGGAATACCTGCAACAAAAAAATCACGCAGAACCCCTTGCGCAACCACTTGATCTTATCCTGGTGACAACCGATTCCTGGCTTGCCCTGGCGCTGACGCAACACTTTTTCAAGTCTCAACATACGCAGGTCTGCGCTTCTCTAAAGGAAGTTGAGGCGTGGCTTGAACAAATTCCCCTGCCACGCATTTTCCTCGATCTTGATGGTGTTAATGAAGCGCCCCTTGATATGTTGAATACGATACGGCAATGGCAAAAAACCTGGCCGCAACTCAACATAACGCAATTAACAGCCTGCCGCTGCGTAAGCGCCGTGAAGCTGATTAATGCTGCGTCACGCTTTCCTGTCGTGGAACGCTGGCAGGAAATCACCAATCTGGTCAACCGATTGACACAGCAACAAAGCCTGCAGGAGCTATCTTCCTCATCGGATTTATCCTCTTCGACACTGTTCTCTAATCGGGAGTGGAATATTCTGTTGGGGGTGGCGCAAGGAGAATCGCTGAAAGCAATTGCCGTTAAATTAAACAAGCCCTATCACTACGTCGTTTATACCCTTGGACGTATTGCCGCTCGCCTTGATCTTGAGAACAATAAATCTCTGATACATCTGCTGAATAAAATGTCTCCCGCCATTGAGTTGAAACAAACAGAAGTGCTAAAGAAAGCACTTTCGAGCGAAACATAGGAAATTGCCTATTTTTAATGTATTAATTTTGTTAAATCAGAGCAAGTAATTAACAATTATAACTATTCCTGGACACTCTTTTTTCCGCCCGCCAAGCGACTAAAGAACGATGTCCCATCTGACAACCTCATGCCAGATATAACAAATAATACACATTTGAGATATCGTACTATTCTTCACATTAAAAACAAACTTTTTATCCAAATATTTTAACTAACGCGGCTGTATTATCCAAATAACAAATACTCAACCTGAATAATTAGAATTTGATCGCACCATTACTGGCTATAGATAACAGCAGCCTTTCTCTGAATTTATATAGATGTATAATCAAATTGCTTGATTAGAAAATCTAAATATGTATTTTCGATTAGACAAACAATTATCCAGTTACACTCGAAATCATTAGCAAACAGTACATTGAGGTATGGTTTTAAGTTGAAGGGAACATATTGCATACATTATAAAATAATAGCTAATAAAGCGTTTCATCACTTTAGCCGCCAGTGACTATGTATCAATGCGATGAGTTTCTCAAAAAATGAGGCAATAATATGAAACCTGCATCCGTAATTATCATGGACGAACACCCTATTGTCAGAATGTCGATTGAAGTACTGTTACAGAAAAATAAAGATATAGAAGTCGTGATGAAAACAGATGACAGCCGCGAGGTCATTAACTACATGAGCAGCCATCTTGTCGACCTGGTGATTCTTGACATTGAATTGCCGTCCATCGACGGATTTGCTTTATTAAAGAGAATCAAAAGCATACAAGCCGACACCCGCATACTTTTCTTGTCATCTAAGTCTGAAAAATTTTATGCTGGCCGCGCCATTCAAGCTGGTGCAAACGGCTTTGTCAGCAAAAGGAAAGAACAGGAAGATATCTATCACGCGGTAGAAATGTTGCTTGCAGGGTATTCGTTCTTTCCCTCTGAAACCCTGGAATTAATTAGCAACCCAGCATCACGCAATGGTGCAACTGACGACATGCCATTATCTAATCGGGAGATAACCGTATTACGTCACCTTGCTAATGGGTTATCAAATAAGGAAATCGCCGAACAACTGCTGCTCAGCAGCAAGACCATTAGCGCACATAAGTCAAATATCTTCTCCAAGCTTCACGTCTCCTCGATTGTCGAACTTATCGACTATGCCCGTGTAAAAGAATTATTATAAAAACACGTCGCAGGTCACAATTAAAATAATAAAGCCGGGAATAAAACCCGGCTTTATTATTTCACTGCGGTATATTTTATCCGTTAATAATAATTAATCATAAACGTAGCATCTGCGTTGGCCGGTCCCGGTTGCGGGTTATCGGCCAGGGCGATGTAATTAGCAAAAAAGGCTAATACCGCATTACCATTCTCATCTACAACCACATCCTGGCTTGCCTGCCCCAGTGGCAATTGCGTTTTATCCCGGTCGCGCAGCTCAATAGCCACATTGCTGACACTACTCTCATTTAACCCCAGCAAACCGGGGTTGCCAGTGGCTTGCTTCCCCGAAAAAGTGATTGATGCCGCTCCTGGCGGGCAGCCGTTTAGTTTCAAACTGAACGGCATACTTTGCGTAGTGCTGCCTGCAGTACGCAGTTGTTTTGTCGGCCAGCTACCGAGTTGCACCGTTTTATTGTCATCACCCATTTCGACATAACAGCTAAAATCCACCACGTTGCCACGCAGCTCGATATTGACTTCGCCTAGCGGGGAATCGGCCTGCGCACTGTTCATGACGCCAGCGACCAGCATGCAGACCAGCAGAAAATTGCCACTCCAGGTTTTAGTCATAATCCACCCGCAAATAGCCCCGCGCGGTAAACGGCCCTTCTGCAGGTTTATTCCCGGTGACGCTCACAGGCCAGGCGCGAATCCCCACCTGCGCAGCAGCTGCATCATCGAGGCGAAAATGGATTTTACTGCTCAGATTATTAGGAATTAACGGCAAACCACTGCTATCCGCAACGACAAAGCCGAGATCGTCGTTGTTAGAGACCATGATATTGCCGGAAGCTTTTTCAGCTTCAATACGTAAAGAGAGATAGGCCTGCGCCGCCACATTGGTGCACTTGATGGCAACGGTTTTACTTTGTGGCGTAACACTTTGCGGACGGTTCCCGGCTCCTGCCTGGCTAAATAACGAAGCACCAATGTCGCCAAAATCAAATTCGACGATTTGGCCTGCATTGATTTCGCAACTTTGCGGTACTTCAATTTTACCGCTGTAGCTGATGGTATAAACCGGTGTGGTCAACGGGTCGGTGTTACGCGTGGTGACATACACCGTAAACATGGTCTGTTTTGGAATCGGCACCATGTTGATAAATCGCCGTGTCACTTTGAGTTTAAAAACCAGTTTAGAATCATTAACTGGAAAGGGTTGTTGTTTAGAAACATTAGGATGGCTGCCCATCTGGATATAGTTTTTCGGCGGGAAAAACTGCCCCGAATAGCTGTCGGTGATGCTCATTGCCCCTTCGAGATAGTCATTGAGTTTCATATATTGATACCCACCAATGGTTTCTTGCACCGGCAACGCGTTCACATAACTACGCATGGTGGTGTTGCCGCTGGTCCCTGCCGGGCAGGTGGCATTGACGCCAACCCAACCGGTTTTGTTAGCAAGCGTAATGATTTGCCCGACGTTATTATTTTCACTGGTGAATACGTCTGACAGGTCATAAAAGATATCCGTCGGCACGCCGTTTGAGTTTTTGCAGACCGTGGCAGACGCCGGTAGTACACATGCCAGAAGCACCGCCCCTGCTAAAGATGTCATCAATTTCATAAACAAATCCCTGAATAGTGCGCCATTCTATGAACAGGTGGCACTCACCACGGCGACTGCCTGAGTCAGGCTTTCTGGCGGTAATGTATAAGGTGCGTAACAGTGTGAATCTTTGCCATCGCCCCACTGAATGAGCAGTTTTCCCTGCAGCGGCAAGCCGCTGAGATAAATTTGCCCCTCATCTCCCACCATACTGGTGACACCGCTGGTTTCTTCACGCACCATCGAGCCGAATGGCACGGCGCGCCCGCCACGCGTCACGTTGAAGATAGCCCGCACGCCAATCCGTGCCTTAAATTCGGCCCGTACCAATGCCCCTTCCGTTGGCACCACGCTACTGACGTTATTTTCAACATCGGTATGGTCATCCATGGTGTTGGTATCCAGTGCGATACGGTTGTAGCGGTAAACCGTGGCATAAGGCATCACGGCGTAACCGCGCCAGTCGGTTTTCACCCCGGTTTGGTTTTCGACGCCAACACCGCTGGCACCCGGCGCTTTAATTAACACATTGGTATCTCCGAGCGGCTGGCTAAAAGTGATGCCATCGGCATGTCCTACCACACCACCCGATGCTTGCCAGTTATAGTCATGTTGGTCGCGGTCGTAGTTGTAACCCAATCCCACCGTGCCGTAAGTGGCTTGCCAGTTGGTACTGGCACTTCCGGTGTAGCCGTTGCTGTCACTGTATCCCTGAGTGACGTTGTAGCTCAGGTTTTGCCCTTCAAGTAATGTGCCGCCGATCCCAGTTTGCAGCGTGGAGTCACCTTCTGAATTGTTGCTGGCGGCAAATGTGGCGTAGGCGCGGTCGAGGGTGCTGGAACGTGAGTAACCATGCCCCAATAACGTGCTGAACGGCACCGAGAGGTTAAATGCCATGATGCGATCGCTTGCGGAAATACCGACCGATTTGTTCCATGACATCGACATCGAGTAACTGATTCCGCGCCAGCCACTGGCATATCCTGCCTGGTAAGAGGTGTTGTTCTCGTTGGTTTCCCAGTAGGTTTGCTGGCTGCCTGAAACGTAGAATGAGCCATAATCGCCAAGCCCCTGAGAAATGTTGACCTGAAAACGTCCACGCTTGCTGTAGCGCAAGTTGTGATAACTCTGCACCACCGGTTCAGTGTTGTGGTTGCCGTCTTGTTCATCGGCGAATTCGTAACCTTCGATATTTTTGTAGGCCACTTCGTCCAGCGTGTAGAAGCCACGAGTTGAGTAGCGGTAGCCGAGCAATTGAAAGTTAGTACCGTAATTGCTGAGGGATTTGGCATACAGGAAACGAAGCGATTGGCCTTCATGTTCGCTGTCATCCGCCAGTTTGCTACGGGCATGAGTGACATCAAGTGAAATGGCCCCCCACTCCCCGATATTTTTACCAACGCCCAGCGCCACCGAGGCATAATCCTCGGCAAGTTGTGTGCCGCCGTAAGCTGTATAACCGCGGGGTAAACCGGCAATCAGCGTAGCCTGAGTGAAAAATGGCGTTTCTTGTTGGTCGCTACCGCTGCGGAAATCCCCGGCAACCAGGTCGAATTTTAGCCTCCCTTCACGCTGTAACAGCGGAACGGTGGAATAAGGCACCGTGTATTTTTGCAGCGTACCGTCTTTTTCTTCCAGGGTAACGTCAAGATCGCCGCTTGAGGAGGTAGGATTCAGGTCGTTAATAGCAAACGCGCCCGGTGACACATAGCTTTGGTAAATCACAAAACCATTCTGGCGGATGGTGATTTTGGCGTTTGTCCGTGCGATGCCGCGCACCGTTGGCGCGTAACCTTGCAGGCTATCCGGGTACATGCTGTCTGCCGAATAGAGCCGTGCACCGCGAAAACCCAGGCTATCGAACACATCACTGCTGGTGTTGCTGTCGCCGAGCACCAACTCGCTTTTGAGTGGGATGATTGTCCGCTGCGCATATGTGCTGATGTTATTCCAGTTGTTGGAATGGTAACCATCACCGCGCGTATAACTCCAGGCACCACTGTTGCGCAGCCGCCACGGCCCATAGTTCAGGCCACTTTGCAGGCTTAAATAATAGTTATCGTCATAACTGCCGTGGTTTCCAGTAAAGCTGTAGTTGAGCAGTACCGCAGGGATGCCTTCGTCCCATTCTTGCGCAGGAATATACCCGCGAGCGCTATTAAGCAACGACACTTGCGGCAGGCTTATATCCAACCGCAGTTTGGCAAAATCAAAGTGGGTTTCTGAACCAGGGATGAGCTCCGCCAACGGCACGCATTCCCCAGGCTTTAATTTCGCAAGCGCAGGATAAGCAAGCATATTCAGCCCCAGACGCTGCAACCAGCCTGTATCAAGGCACGGCACCAGACCGTCCGCGCTTACCTTTCCATCCGCCTTGTTACTGGCATCAAAGCGCAGATCCTGGGTTGCGATAAATTCAGCGTTACGCCAGATATCCACACGATACACACCAGGAGCCTGTTGGCTCCCTTTTTCAAAACGCGATAAATCCGCAACAGCAGCATCTTCTGGCGACAAAAAACCAGGGTTAAAATAGCTTTCTCCTGAACTGATTGCAGGCCAAAGCGCTGCCATCACCATCGCCGCAATCGGAGTAACTGACTTGTTCATCATCTGCCCGGTATCCTTGTTGTGCAGAGCCCGCATTACAGCATTGCGCCCTTTTGCACAGGGGTTACCGCACCGTAATCATTCACGGTCTGGAAGGAGATGGTTCCTTTTAGCGTGGCTGGGACCGTCACCTGCGCCACACTTTTTGGCGCAACCATGGTATTTGCCAGTTTCTCGTTACCGACCTTCAGATTGACCGTACTGATGTAATAAGGCGAAGGATTGTGAATACTCAGATGCTCGCCGCTACGGCTAAAACGCAGTTGTTTAAACGCTTCATCTGGCTGCATTTGCAGGTTTTTAGGGCGAACAAATAATTTGATACGTGACAAAATCGCCAATTGCAGCACGTTATTGCCTGCGAGATTGGATTTATCCACCGAGGGAATCGCTTTCACGTTCATCCAGAAAATGGACTCACGATCGGTTGGCAACGGTGGCCCGGCGTAAATAATCCGCAGCGTGTTTTCACTTTTAGGCTCACTGACAAAAAGCGGGGGCGTAACAATAAATTTTTTGTCTTTTTCCCCACGGTTATTCTCAATCCACGAATTCACCAAATAACGCTCTTTGTCATCGCTATTATTAATTGAGAGCGAAGTTTGTTTGGCATCGGCCGGATAAATAACTCGTGTTGCCCCCAGAGCAACGCCTCCAGCAGCATGCACATTAAAACATGTTAATAACAGGCACAGCATTACCGCCAGACCTGGTTTAAATAAAGTCGTCATTACAAAGCACCATCATTATTATTAATCGACGTAACAGAGCCAGGTGCGGCATGCGGAATAATAATCTTCTGTTTAGCCTCATCCCTGTGGCTATCGTCATCCCTGCCTGGTCCGATTACTCGTATTTCATCACGAAGGTGGCATCTGCGTTCGCCTGGCCTGCTGTTGCAGTGGCAGCGGTCGCTTTATAACGCGCGGTAAATGGCAAGGTGTTGGTGCCATCAACCAAAGTTTTCGCGGTAGAGAATGTGCTGCCATCCGGGGTCAATACTTGCGATTTATTGTCCAGAATTTCGATACCTACGCCGCCTGCGGTGGTGCTGTTATCACCAGAGTTAATAGCCAGAAGCGTTGGGTCAGTACCATCCGTTTGGCCTGAAAAAGCCACAGAAGCCAGTGTGGATACGCTGGTATCACAATCGTTCAGGACGATGGTAAAAGGGATCTGCGCTGAAGTGTCACCCACTTTAGTGAACGCCGCGGTACGGTACTGGCCGAGTTTCACAATCTGATCGGCAGACTTGGTGCTTACCGAACAGGCAGCATTCACCAGCTCACCTTGAAAGTGTACGGTGCCGCCATTTACCGTCACCGCATCGGCCTGTGCCGCACCGCTCACTAATGCAATGCCAGCAACCAAAGAGCAAGCAATTTTACTAAATTTCATGGAGATTCCTTTAATTATTAAAATATCCTGTTTGAATAATGTATCCTTCATTCATTATTCCAGTTGATTTACTGAGCCAAATAGCCCCCAACTCCCCAATCCATGCGGAGATATTTTCACCTTCTCGAAAACGATGAATTAACATTTAAAACACCATCTTCTCGATGTTAATAATTTAAATTAATCGCATAGCTAATAACATGTGTAAATCCTTTATCTTGCCTAAGGAATGTCTTATTAAAGACCAGGAAACAACGGCGGGAAATCAGTAAATAATAGTGATTTGCTACTTAAATAGCTTTTATTACAGTAGGTTATTAGTATCTTCTGGATTAAGAAATTTGTTTCAAACTTGTTAAAATTCACCCCATGCTACGCTACAGGGTACCGGGGAGTGCTGGCCTTACCGCCTGGCTGCAACGCGAATTATTTAGGGTATAGACGTTAGGAAAGGATACCGGGAGGGATTTTGTAAGCGGCTAAAATGATTATTTAAAACATTCTTATTCCGAATGTTTTATAAAAAATATTTTTGTGACAATGCTATAAACTCAGAATAATTTTCACACTGACTTAAATTATCAATAACGTCGTTATCAAGAATATTTGTCAGATAATCATAAATAATCATGCTATCGACAAAAGCATCCTCACTAATGGCTAGCATATAGACCAGTTTAACTTTTTTCCCCACATCCCATTCAATTCCATCAGGAAATATAGCCACCGTCACCATAGTACTTAATGCTACCAGACCTAATGGATGTGGAATGGCGATTTTATCATCCAGCAATGTTGACGCTCGCACTTCTCGTTCAATTACTGAGTCTAAATAATGCTCATCAACTCTTCCTTTTAATTCTAATTGTGAGGAGAGAAAGTTAATCAGCGACTCCTTGGTATGGACGTGGCTTTCAAATACAAAAAAGTGATCCGCAGAAAAATAATTCACCATCGCCGCAGGTGGCGTGTTTTCAGCGGTTAAAAAGTACTTCATGTTTTCTAACTGCCATCTTTCTGGCAACGGAGGCAAATTGATAACACGTTTGTTCTTCTCTTCAATGGCTACAAAGCTTATGACAATGCTCTCTTCCACACGGGTCATCGCTTTGTACTGCTCAACCGAAACACACTTTGTCATAGCAATGTTGGGGTACATCCGGATTATTTTCTGGCAGACGATCCGGGTTGAGGCTTCACCTTGATCATTGACGACTAATGCACTGATAGTGTGACCTTCGTCTTTCAGATGAATCTCTTCAAGAATGGCCCCGATATGCATGACGAGATAGCCAATCTCATCATCGCTAATTTTGTTAGAGAAGAAGTGTTCCAGCTCACTAAAAGCAGCCAGCGTCATTTCGTACATCAACGGATAGTGACGCTTAATTTGCTCAATCAACGGGTTGATAATAGTGATGTTATTATTAACCCGTATACGCATGGCCTGAATGTGACTAAGCAGATTCTTGCGTGACAGCTCATCATAACTGACGTCGCAGAACCAGGACGAACTGACATAACTCAAAAAATGGTTCATCACCGCACGCTCGGCGTCGTGCTGCTCATGCTCGAGCGTATTTTCACTCGTCATTGAACAAAACGCGGCGAGGTTCATCGCCATATAATCGATTTCGCTTTGCGCAATGTTAGGTACGGCATCCGCCAGCAGCAGGGGAAGAATATCGCGCGCGACTATTTTTAAGTGCGGTTCGCAAGCGTCAAACTCATAATCCAACAGCCAACTTCCCCGGAGAATACGTTCACAGGTAATCCCACAAATCAGGGTAAAAAAACGCAAATTGACATCGCTTACCACTAATCCATGGCTAACAAAGTAGTCACTCAGCGCCAGTTTGATGTTGGAAATCTTCGCCAACGAATCAAAGATCCCCTGGTAATCTTCTTCCGCTTCTTTTGAGCGCAGCAGGTTATCGTAAATGCAGCGACGAAACGCTATTTCGCTGCCAGAGAGTTTAAATTTATCGACCCCTCCAGAAACGATACTCAGGTCATAGAGGGCAAAATGACGCTTAAGCAAAGCAATGTCGTTTCTCAGGCTGTAGATACTGATAAACCACGTCGACTCCAACTCCTCAAGCGAGATTTCCGCATCCTGGCGCAATAGCGTCGACAGTAAAGCCCGGCGGCGTTCTGCTGTCGAACGAGTCTCTTTCCAGGGCCTTTGTGACTGTTCAAGCAGCGTTTTATGACCCGCCGGATTGTTAACCTGAATGGAAAAACCTTTCTTACGATGGTGAATGAGACTGTTACCAAACCCGCCAACGATATCATTTAGATCTTTCAGGTCACTGCGGATGGTTCGCGTGGACACATTCATCTCTTTGGCCAAAGAGGTTTGCGTCACATTCCCTTGAGCAATCTGGGTGAAAATATCTCTGATCCGCTTATTGGTAAACAGTCTCATTTCTCTCTTCACACTATTTCTATGTACAACGTCTGCACATCATTAGGGTTTAGCGCCGCCCTTTCCTGTGACGGGGTTTTCTCGTCCAGCAAGACGTAACGAGCATTATTCAGCGCCGGAATGGTGGCTGTGGCATTCAGATTTGGGTTATAGAAGCGGCAAATTAACCCCTCGCCCTCTTCTGCGCATTTCACCACGCTGACCAGTGCATCTTCCGGGCCATCAGGCAGGGCCAGCAGACTGTATTCCTGCGGATATGTGCGTTGTTCATCGCTCAGGCAAAAACGCAGACGGCCATTGAGGAAGTCGCTATCCTGATAGACCGGAAACGATGTCAGCAACGATTTCGATAGCCGCGCATGCTGTGCCTCGTCAAACGAGCCGCTATAGATACGCCAGCCAAATGCGAAGGACAACGGTCCAGAAAGTTGCGCATCAGGCGTTGCTACGACCGACTCGCCCGACGCACGCCCCGGACGGTAGAGCAGGTTTTCCTTGCCCATGTAACCGAACGAACGGAACAGAGTAACGGAAATGGTATCGAAATTGTCGCCGACGATTTCATATTCACGCACGCCATTGGTATGCAACGTGAAACCATGCTTTTCATCATGCAGGTTCACGTAGCTTTGCATTGGCTCAATGGAAATCGGTTTTTCATGCCAGTTTTCAGCTTCCCACACTTTCAGGGCGTTACTCAGTTGCACCGGACGCGCAACCACACCAAACAACTGATCCGCATAAGAGACATTTGCTAGTATGTCCGTCGCGAAATGGACGCATAAACGATGACTGAGCACCTGGTTATCCACGTCAACTGTAAAGCGGATTATGTCGTCATTCTGCAGAGTCACATGCACCGCGACTTTCATTGTAGAGGTGGCGATACCCTGCGCCCGCTCTTCGAGGTTGCCAGGAACTTTAAGTACATAATCAAGTAACAACGACTGATTCAGGCCATTATTCTCCCGGCGAGCTGAAACCAGGCAACCTTCGGAGGTAACAATCAAGTCACCACGCGGCGGCGAATAGTTGTAGGAATCTCCATCATCGCCATTTTCCACCAACAGCATCTGGCGCTCATAGCGTTTACCGGTGGTTTTATGGTTGATGGTGAGCAACCCGTTCTCTTCCACTTCCATGCGATAAAATGCGTTCTCGATGACCAGCATATTATCCGTGACCCGCTTACTTGCCCCATCAGCATCAAAATCAAGATGCCAGCGGGTATAACCGAGAGCAGGTAAGTCACTGCTGTTCACCGTCACTTTAGTGCGATAAACCTTCTCCGGTTGATGATATGGCTTGCCAGGATTAAGTCGAATGGTCTGGTTCAATACGTAACTGGTCAAATCGGTCTGTTGTTCAATCACATAGGGCAATGCATTGCCCGCCGAATCGCGCAGGGTGAATGGGATACCCGGCAACCATGCCTCGAAGGTCACCTGTGGCGCGGTTGGATTAGTTAGCGGGTTGAATACAGTGAACGTGTAATCGTGCTCGCGCTGGGTACGAATGGCAATTAATCGGCTATGCAGCTCCAGCAAATTGATGGCTAAATCGCGAGCCTGCTTATAGCGGAAGAAAATATCCTGATTAGTATCGTCGCTGTTACAACCGCCGATGCTGTCATGGGCGGCGTTATAAAACATCAGTTTCCAAATATCAGCGATGATTTTTGACGGATACGCATGCCCAAGGCCGCGGCTAATGGCTAGCACAGGCTCAAGCGTATTGACCAACAGCGATTCAATCTCGTTATTGAGTAACTTCAGATCGGCCCGGCATGAGAAAATCGTCTTGTGCACGCGGGAGTGTTTGCCCTCAGTCAGCTCGCCCTGGAGTATCCGCACATCGTTTGCAGACTCTTTTTCCAGCGCCTCCAGGAAGTCCAGAGGGCTACTTATCTGGTAGTGTCGTTCATCGTCGCAGGCATTGAATTGCTTCACCAGATCCGGCAGATTCTCACGCACCGGAGCCTGATCAAAACCGTGCGGGTAAAGCAAGTTTTCACGGGCACTTCGCGCTTCAATCGGTGACATTTTTTCATTCAGGAAGGTCGCCATTTTTTCGGGAGTTTCATCAAGAAGCCCACCATAGTGGTAACCCCATGGCATCTGCACTGCAAAGATCCGATCGCCGTTTTCACCCTGCCAGATAAACTCGGTTTCCCGCAGCGTGTTGTCCGCGATACCACGCCAGAAAAGCGCGTGGTGAATACCGAACTGTTTGTAGATCTGCGGCATATTGCCCCCCTGACCAAAACAGTCAGGAACATAGCCCAGAGCCATGCTGCTGCCCGCATCAGTAGCGACCTTAATTCCATACCAGAGGTTGCGTACCAGCGACTCTTGATGAATAACCAGTTGATCGGTTTGGGTGTACCACGGTCCCGTGAGCAGACGTTTTTCAGCAATTAATTTGAACAATACATCTTTGTCTTCCGGAGCCCACAGCAAATAGCTTTCAATTAACGCACTTTGCGCATCCAGCAGGTAACAGGGAAAGTCATCGTTATTCTCCAGTATACGAATCACATTTTTGATGTGATTAAAGAGATAAATACGTGAACGCGATGATGTGAAATACCACTCCTGATCCCAGTGAGTATGGGTGTAAATATGGACAATTTTATTTTTCATACCAATCTCCCATTACGCAAAGTGCAAAACTTAATCAAATTTTATTTCAATCTCTTCAGTAGGATTATTACTGGATTTAACACCTGACTCTTCATCATTGAAATTCACCAGTAGATTGGCCCCAAAAGCAATAACAGCAGTGCCAACCAATGCACCAATGAAATAAGCCCACGGGTTTCCAACGGTGAAACCACCATATAGCCCACCCAACGGCGGCATAATTGGATAAGCTTTTAATAACGCAACGGTAACCGCCCCCAGAGTCCCTGCCAGAACATTAAGAGGAATTAACCGCGCCGGGTTGCGCAGGGTGAAGGGAATGGCACCTTCGGAGATCCCCAGAATCCCCATAATAATCGAACCATTGCCAGCTTCTTTCAGCGTCTGATTAAAGTTGTCAGGGCGTAAAAAACGAGCAGCCGCGTAGCCTAGCGGTGGAATAATAATGGCGACATTAACCAGAATAGCAGGAAGATATACACCGCTCAGGAACAAAACATTTGCTGTTCCCCATGCCGCTTTGTTAACCGGCCCGCCGAGATCAAAGCAAATCATCCCGCCAAGAACAGCCGCCAGCACAACTGTACTGGTGCCATCTTTCGTCATCTGCTGAACCCAGGCCATCAGCGAGGTGTTCAGCCAGCTCAGCACATCCCCGAGCAGCAATAACATCACCAGTACCTGCAAGCCAACGGTGATAAATGGCAGAATAATCAGCGGGACGGAGCTTGCCGCCGAGCCGGTAATTTTTATCTTACGTGCGACCCACTCAGAAGAATAACCGGCCAACAAACCACCCAGCACTGCGCCGATAAAACCAGAGCCGGTTAGCGAGGCAATTAGGCCAGCAGTAAAACCGGAGGCCAGACCCTTTTTACCTGCCACTGAATAGGCAACATAGGCACCGAGAACATAGTTCATTAGCCCAATAATTTTAAATCCAATGTCCTGCGTGAGGTACAGCCAGTTTGCCAGCCCATGGCTATTAGCGAAGGCATCAAGATTAGACTCACCGATCGCCAGGCCAATAATTTTGGCAACCGCCACCATCAGGGAACCGGCAATAATAACTGGCAGGGCAAAGGAAATACCCGTCATAAGATGATTCTTTATCTCTATCATTAATTTCTTCATGACATCACCTTGGTTATTTATTCAGACGAGCCTCAACAGCCGAAACGCATTTCGTTATGACATCAGATGCATGGCTAACACATTGGCCTATCTTTACCCGAATAATGACTTTCCCGGCGAAGCGTTCCTCTTCTTCAATGGTACGGTCAGCAGCAATAAGTACGAAATCTGCAGCTTGAATATCATCATCGGTGATTCTGTTCATGATCCCCATGGCACCCTGTTGCTCTATTTTTATCTGATGCCCCAGACGCCCTCCCTCTTTTTCCAGGGATTTGGCTGCCATCGGAGTATGGGCTAAACCAGCAATACATGATGTGACGCCGACAATATTCATACTTCCTCCTCAATAGCGATACGCGATTTCATATACTGAAATAGTTCGTCTTCATCGTTGACCGCAAATAAACGCGCTCTGAATTCGTCATCAACGATTTGGCTTGCAAGGCTATTAATAATTTGTAAGTGCAGCAATTTCGCTCCAGATTCAGGAACCAGCAGGCCAAAAATAATTTGTACTGGAAGATCGTCCAGACTTTCCCAATCAATGGGATTTTGCAGACGAATAAAAATCACCCCGGCATGGGAAACATTGGCAGTTTTAGCGTGGGGAATAGCAATCTGGCTTTCAAAACCCGTCGAATATTGATTCTCCCGCGCCCAAAGATCCGCTTCAATTTTATTAGCATCTTCGGCCCACCCTTGTGCGACAGCATGTGTCGCCAGGAAGCAAAAAATTTCCCGCTTATCCCTGAATGTTTTATTTAAGAAAATATTATCACGAGTAATGAGCATATACGTCTATCTCCAGCAACGTATTATTGTAATTAGGCTGACTGATATACTAGAGCATATTGTTCATGCAAAAAGAGAGATATTTTCCGCCTGGAAGAGGAAACGAATTATGTGGGGAGGCAAGAAAAGAGAGATCCGAGTCAAAAAAGCATACTGGTTTGTGATGCGCTCCATATTTATTTGTCACCAATTAAAAAATAGTACCATTACAAAACCAGTGGCCAATTAGCAGAGCAACACGGTTCATATGGCCGCCAACCTGACGCTATCGGGAACATAAATAGACTTACTCTGATTGGCATCCGCTAAATTCCGAGTATCCTTATCCGCTTGTCTCCAATTTCTGTCTTTTCGATATCCCGGAAAATTCTTTCTATGCGTAAACCATTAAGAATGCCGCTGCTCTTACTGGCATTGCTATCTTGTTTGATAATGACCCCTTTTCTTTCTCAGGCTGATGACGCCGCCGGGCAATCTGCTACGGAAGAACCGGTTAAGGTCAACGCCAGCACGGAGTTACCTGCGTTGCAAAAACGCCTGGATTCACTCAAACAGCGCGTCTCGACTGCGAAAGCGGACAAACAGTTCACCACCCTGAATGACGATGCGCTAAAACTGGTCAGTGATGCGGATAAGCTCGCCGTTGCTTTGGCTCCGCAGTTGGCACAGATTCAGGGGCAACTGGATGTGCTTGGGCCAGCCCCGGCACCGGGTACGCTGACGGAAACACCGCAGGTTGTCAGCCAGCGCAAACAATTGAACAACAGTAAAGCCTTGCTCACCACGCAAATAGAGCAAAGCAAAGCCATTGCCGTGGGGGCGCAAAACCTCTCATCACAAATTTCAGGGCTGCGTCGTGACGCGCTGAAAACCCAAATCGCGCTTAACACCGGCAGTATTCTTGGCGAGAACTTCTGGTCGCCAGTCTTTGACCCAAGCGATAAAGATGCCTCGCGTTTCGACGATTTCGGCACACAAGTGAGTGCGGCCTGGCATCAGGCCTGGAGCGACGACTGGCGTTTTGGGAGCGCAGTTTATCTGCTGCTGGCGTTAGCCATTGGGCTATTTGGTCGCAAAGCGCTGGACAAGCCAATGAATTGGGTGCTGCCTCGCTGGCTGCCGCAAGGCCGTTTTCGTCGCAGTTTCCTCGCCTGCTTTACCACATTAAGCACCACGCTGACGCTGGGTATCAGCATGCAGTTGTTGTGCTATACCCTGACCCGCCTGCCTGACACCTCGCAATGGGTGCTTGAATTTGCCGACCAGATGGTCGAACTGACCTATTTTTCAGCGGTGATTGCTGGCCTGGGTATCGCGTTACTGTCAAATAGCCATCCTTCCTGGCGTCTGCCGGGTATTGCCGACCCACTGGCGAAAACGCTGGCCTCGTTCCCAATTTTGCTGGCAACCTTCATCTTTATCTTTGGCATCATCGAACAGTTGAATGCGTTAGTCGGTGCCAGCATTGCCGCCACGCTGTTTGGCAACGGACTGGCGGCCTTACTGGTCGCGCTCAATTGCCTGATTGCACCGATTCGGGTGAACAGGATCCGCCGAAAAATGAGTGCCGAAGGCGAGCAAACCGAGGCCCGCTCGACGGTTGCCGGTCTGATTCATCTGGTCATTAGCCTGACCGCCTTCGTTATCCTGATGGCATTGCTGATTGGCTACATTCCGCTGGCGCGCTTCGTCACGTTCGAATTGCTGTGGATTGGCCTGGTGGTTTGTAGCCTGTATCTGCTGATTCATTTCGTGGTCGATTTATGTGAAGCGGTTTTTTCACCGACCACCCAGAGCGGGAAGCTCCTCAAAAGCACGCTGAGCCTTAATGACCGCCATCTCTCGCTTGCCGCCACGCTGTTCTCCGCTTTAGGCAAAACCAGCCTGTTGGTGATGGCCGCCGTTGCACTGTTGAATGGCACCTTCGGCACCACGACGCCGATGGAGTTGCTGATCAAAATTGCCGAAATATGGGGCGGTAAAGGTCTCGAAGGGATGAATATTATCCCGGCACACGCCGTTAACGCCGTGTTGTGTCTGGCTGTCGGCTGGTATGTACTGCGCTCAACACGCCGCTGGCTGGATAACGATTTCCTGCCAAAAACCAATATGGACAGGGGCCTGCGAGCCTCGCTGGTCACGCTGTTCACCAACGTCGGCTACGTGCTGATTATCATGCTGACGCTGTCGATGCTGGGCATTGAATGGAACAAACTGGCGTGGATCGTCAGTGCCTTGTCGGTAGGTATCGGTTTTGGTTTACAGGAGATAGTGAAGAACTTTATCTCCGGCCTGATTCTGTTAACTGAGCGCCCAGTGAAAGTGGGAGATTTGGTGAGTATCAGCGGCGTTGAGGGCGATATTCGCCGTATTAACGTGCGCGCCACCGAGATCCAGTTAGGTGACAAATCCACGGTTATTGTGCCCAATTCACAGCTTATTTCGCAGAACGTGCGTAATGCCACGATGGGTAACGCGCAAGGCGTGGCAACCATTACGCTGACATTCCCGCTGGATATCGACCCGGAGCAAGTGCGGAATTTGCTGCTCGAAGCCTATAAGCTGCATGAATCTATTCTGGAAAACCCCGCGCCGTCAGTCAGCTTTAAAGAGCTGGGGCCAACCGGGATTGTGCTGAGTGTTACCGGTTATGTGAATAGCCCACGTATGGTCAGCTCAACGCGTAGCGACCTGCTGTACGAGATCCTTAAAATGCTACGTGCCGCAGGGATAAGCCTGAGCCAGACACAAACGATGGTTCTCGAACAACCTGCCCCTAAACGCGCAACTGAAGAATAAGAGCCTGGCCGCAACGCCTGAAACGCGTTGCGGCTTTATTCTCTGCTCCCTCAACACATCAATATTAAGAATCTTTACCCCCTCAACTCATTCACCAATTTGATATAAGTCAATATCGTATCTGGCGCACGGCAGCATTATCTCGCACCGGAAATATTCCACTTCTCGACTTCACCACGGTGAAGATTGAGCACGATAATGATAAGAGAGTTAATGATGAGCAAACTAAAAACGATGGCGCTGGTTCTGGGTTTTGTAGCCTTTTCCGCGAGTGCCGCATTGCCGCTGTTTAACGGCAAAGGTCATCCGGGCGAAGTGCATATCGACCAGGGCGGCCCGGTTTATCTCAACGGTAAACAGATGAAGCTGAAGAAAGTAAACGATAACTACTATGAAGCCACCGGCCAGGGCGTAGTGTTGTCGATTGCTATTTCTCCAGATGGTAGCGCGGGTGTTAGCTGGACCGGTAAAAACCGCGCGAACGGTATGATCATGCCAGCCGGTGAAGCTTCCGCTAAAGGCCCTTCAGGCCGTGAACTGGATTGCAGCCGTGCTGATTTGACCAACGCAGAAATGAAAGCCTGCCAATAAAAAAACCGGTCATGGAAGACCGGCTTGAGACTGATGACAAACTTCTTCGTAGGTCGGATAAGCGCAGTGTCATCCGACACAACTGGCGTAAATGGTGGATGACGCTACGCTTATCCACCCTACAAAACACATTTATCACCCTTTATCAGCAATCTGAAGCCGGTCATGGAAGACCGGCTTTTAGTACTGCTTAAATAACGACTTAAGTTATGACAACAATTCAATCGGCTCTGAGTTACCGCGAGCACGCCACAGCACAAACCAGCGTTGAATCGACGCTACCATAATCACCAGCCCCAACGCGACCATCACAATCGAAATCGTACCGTTGAAGATGTTGAAGCCTTTAGCTGCGCTATTGAAGTAAACGTTCTTCACCATCCAGTAAGCGGCATAGTTTACGGTCACATACAGATACGACAGCGGGATCAGACAGGTCAGTACGTACCAGCGTTTTTCCGACATACGCAGAATAATGGTCGCACCGATCATCAGGCCAATGGAAGCCATCAGTTGGTTCGATACCCCAAACAGCGCCCACACTGAGTTGATGTCGCCGGAGTTCAGCAGATAACCCCACAACACGCAGGCCACGATGCTGCAGCCAATTGCGCCAGGCATCCAGTTGGTGCGTTTCAGCGGAGACCAGATGTCGCCGAGGAAATCTTGCAGCAAGTAACGCGCAACACGGGTACCGGAATCTACCGCTGTCAGGATAAATACCGCTTCAAACATGATGACGAACTGGAAGAAATACGAGGCTAAATGGCTGAACCACGGGATACGCGTGAAGATGTCTGCCATCCCGACTGCCAGAGTCACTGCCCCACCGGTACGCCCGTATAAATCCAGGCCGATGGATTCGCTAAGCTGTGGCAGATTGACCACATCCATGCCAAGACCGGCAAAGACTTCAGGTGTCGCGTTGATGGCGAAGTAATCCGCAGGATGCAGAGCGGTTGCCGCGATTAACGCCATCACACCGACCACACATTCAGCCAGCATCGCACCGAAAGCCACTGGCAGGATGTCGTTCCATTTATCGATTTGCTTCGGCGTGGTACCGGAACCGATAAACGCGTGGAAACCAGAAATCGCGCCACAGGCGATGGTGATAGAGATAAACGGCCAGACTGGGCCTGCTAATACCGGGCCGTTACCGTGAATAAATTGCGTCACCGCCGGGAACTGAATTTCCGGGTTAATGAACACCACACCAATCACCAGCGCACCGAATACGCCGATTTTCATAAAGCTGGAGAGGTAACCACGCGGCGTAAGCAGCATCCACACAGGCAGTGCGGTGGCAAAAAATGCATAGAATGGCAGAACCAAACTGACGGTAGATGCGCGGAAACTCAGCCATTCACCGAAAGCAGATTCCTGAATATACGGCCCTGCAATCACACAGGCGAAAATCACGATAATACCAACCCAGGTTGCACCACGCATGCTGCCGGTGAAACGCTCCCACAGACCGACACCAATCGCCACCGGGATGGTCATAAACACCGCGAAGGTGCCCCACGGGTTACGTTCCAGTGCGTGAACCACCACCATCGACAAACCTGCCATGGTAATCGTGATGATAAATAACATCGCCAGGCCAGTACACCAGCCGGCTACAGGCCCCAGCTCCGCTTTCGCCACTTCTGAGAGTGACTTACCGCGGTGCTTCATGGAGGCAAAAAGCACCACGGTATCGTGTACCGCACCGCCTACCACGCAGCCAATTAACAGCCATAAGAAGCTTGGCAGATAACCGTATTGTGCTGCCAGCACTGGGCCGACCAACGGACCAGCGGCGGCAATCGCCGCAAAGTGGCTGCCAAAGTTAACCCATTTTTTAGTTGGGACGTAGTCTTTGCCGTCCTCAAGAATATGTGACGGTGTGATTTCCGAGTCATCGGCATTCAACACTTTACGGACGAAAAACACCCCGTAAAGGCGATAGCAGATAGCCAGAATACACAGGGTCGCGATAACAAACGTTAGTGCGTGTTGCATAACCCACTCCAGTGCCAAAGATAAAAAGTTCAGCGATATGCTGGCATGGGTGACTCAGGCAAGTGGGGGGAGTTTTAGTGAGTGGTTGTATTGGCGTGTGAGCGGTTAGAAAGGGGGGGTGAGTGGTATAGCCTATGGCGGAGCGGCGATTTTCCGTTCACCTGAGGGGAGCCTATGGCGGAGCAGCGATTTTCCGTTCACCTGAAAGTTATTTGATCCCACATAGATTAGTGAACGGTGAACGTATCAAGGGGTTTACGCCAACCCCTTGATAATCCAGGCGTCCGGCAAGTCAATCGCCGCTGCGCGGTAAACCTCCATTTTGCCTCCGTGTCCGGGTCGGTTGCGATTCGCTCCCGGCGATCGCGCCCTCCAGCCGTTCCCGACGGCTGGACCCGGCCACCTGGAGTCAAAACGGAGGCGATTGAAGCCGGAACCCAAGGTCAACTTCAAAACCAAAACCAACAGACCACACCGCGCTGGTTTTGACCTTGTTCCCGGCTTCAATCGCGCCGTTTTTTACCCTTCAGTCGGGGTCACGTGGTCGGGAACCACGTGAGAGAGCGATCGTCCGGAACGAGTCGCGAACGACCCCGAATGTTGGGTGAAAAACGGTGTTTACCGCTTGCGGCGATTGATTTGCCGGGCGACGGGGTCGTAAGGGGGATGTCGTAATCCCCCTTACACGTTCACCGTTCATTGATATTTATGGGGAAGGAGAACTTCCAGGTGAACGGAACACCGCCATACCCGGCATAGGCCCCAACGCCCAGTTTACTTCTGCGCTGCCCGCAACGCTTTCACCTGCTCCGCCGTCACATCCCCCGGCAAACCACCCCACGTCACGCGCAGGTAATTCACCAGTTCAGCAACTTGCTCATCGTTCAAGCGGTCACCGAAACCAGGCATACTCTGCATACTTTCGCCGTTCGGGAAATTCTGCGCTGGCAGGCCGTCAAGTACTGAGACAATCAGGTTTTTGGCATCTGGCTGGCGCAACGTGGCGTTGTTGAGCATCGACACCGCCACGTGCGGTTTGCCCTCGCCTTCACGTGCGTGGCAACCGGCGCACTGGTCGAGATAAGTCATGCGCCCTGCTTCGTTACCTTTGCCCAATGCCGCCGGAACCGCAGCAGGAGGCATTTCGCCCATCAGATACGTCGCCATCGCTTTTTGATCTTCAGGCGTCAGATGCTGGGTGCTGAGGTCGACCACCATGTGCATTTCGCTAAACGCGCTGCCCTGCGGGGCAAAGCCCGTGGTGAGGAATTGCTTCACATCGTCAGGCGTCCAGCCACGTTGTGCTAACGCTTTTGGCGTAATATCAGGAGCCATAAAGCGCCCTAATTCCCCGCCTTGCATCGCTTTATCCAGCTTCATCTGTCCGAGTAACCCACGCTCGGTATGGCATTCACCGCAATGCCCCAGCACATCTGCCAGATAACGCCCGCGCTGCCAGTCGGCAGATTTGCCTTCAGATATCGCCGGTAAAGGATCCTTGTTATGGAACAGAATATTCCAGCCAATCAGCGCGATACGCTGGTTGAACGGGAAACTCATTTCGTTATCTGGTGTTGCCACATTGACGGCCGGGCGCGTCATCAGATACGCGTAAATATCATCTGAATCCTGGCGCGAGATATTTTTGTAAGAGGTGTATGGCATCGCCGGGAACAGGTGACGCCCGGTAGGGGTCACACCTTCGGTCAACGCTTGATAGAAATCGTCCTTCGTCCAGCGACCAATGCCGTTATCCGCAGAGGGTGTCAGGTTGCTGCCATAAATGGTGCCGTAAGGGGACTCTAACGGATAGCCGCCCGCCAGTGGTGCGCCGCCAGATGCGGTGTGGCAAGCCGCGCAGTCAGCGGCTTTTGCCAGATAACGACCACGTTCGATTTGTTCCTTGCTGGCGGTCACTTTCTGCACCGGGCCGTCATACGTGCGGTATTCCCGCCAGTACAAAATCGCCACAATAATGACGACAATCGCCAGCACAATTAGCGCAAGACGTTTTTTCATTTCACCGCCTCCTTCACTAATCCTGGCGTTTTCAGCACCACATCACGCACCGCTTCGTAGTAGCGCACGTAGCCGGTACAGCGGCAGATATGGTTTTCCAGCGCAGTAGAAATCGCCCCTTCCAGTTCTTCACGGGCAATCGGTTCGCGCTTGAGTTTTTCAACGAAAATCGTCGCCGCATTGACAAAGCCCGGTGTGCAGTAGCCGCACTGGAAGCTGTAATGATCGAGGAAAGATTGCTGAATTGGCGAAAGCTCGACCACTTCGCCTTGTTCATCAACTTTGGCGTGGCCTTCAACGGTGCGCACTTTTTTGCCGTTAAAGAAATGCGCGCCGGTAATGCAGGTGCGCACTTCTTCGCTGGTGCCGCTTGGGTTATCAACAATCGCCACACAGGCGTGGCAAATCCCCTGCCCGCAACCCAGACGTGAGCCAGTCAAATAGACATATTCATGCAGGAAATCGATCATCATCAACCCTTCAGGCACGTCGATTGGGCCGTACGATTTGTTGTTGATGGTCAGCGTCATTGGTTTAGTTTTGATGCTCATGGTAATACCTCACGAATATTTTCAGCACGGACAGGCAAATCACGGAAACGGTGGCCGGTGGCGTCGGCGATGGCGTTAACCAACGCGGCAACCACTGGGATCATCACGACTTCAGCCATACCTTTTGGCGGGTCGGTTTCCGAAAGCGCAGGCAGCACATCGCCAGTCTGTTTCCAGACCGCAACGTCGCTGGCACGCGGCAGGTGATAACGGTTGAAGTTCCATGTGCCGTTGCCGGGTCCGTCTTCATAAAGCGGTAAATATTCGTGTAGCGCGTGGCCGATACCCATCGCCAGCCCGCCCTGCAATTGCCCGGAAACCAGCTCCGGGACGATTAAATTGCCGCACTCCATAATCGAGTGGTGATTCAACAGTTCGACTTCGCCGGTCGCCAGGCTCACAGCCACTTCAGCCAGCGTGCCGACTGCGCTGTAATAGGTTACAGAGGCGTTATTACGCTGGGTTGGCGGATAGTAAACATGTTCGCGGGCAAGTGTGGTGAATTCACCGTTGCCGTTACGCACCGACAGGCCGTCAATCGGCAGGCGTTTGCTTTGTCCGCCAATGTTGAAATCGGCTTCGGCCCACTGCCAGCGGTTAAAGACGTGTACCGTCGCACCGGTCATCATCCCCATTTCGTGGGCTTTTTTCGCCAGCAGTTCGAGGCTTAAAATTTCCATGCCAGCGGCAGTTAAACCGCCTTCTACCCAACGAGCGTCTTCGATACGCACCACTAATGGTGCAGCCTGACCGCCGCCAATACCGGTGGTCCAGATAGACATTGCCGCAGGCCACAAGCCGTGTTCAAACACCAGGCGTGCCGCTTCACGCGTGCTGTGGGAGAAGTAATATGCTGAGTTACTGGCGCTGGATGGCGAACAGTAAGACGGCGACCAGGAAGGGTTCGCCGCCAGTTTGTCCTGTTCTTCCTGCGACATAATGTATGGGTCGCCGCTGGTGACAACCGGCAGCGTGCTCCAGTCCGTGACCGAGAAATGCGCTTCGTCAGCAGGTTTCCCCAGCCATTGTGCGCACAGCACCGATTGCGAAGTCGACATGCCGGTACCCATTTCCGCGCCGCTGTGATGCAAAGCTATGCGCCCGTCAGCACTGACTTCTACCCGCGCAAACGAGGTTTCCGCTCCGGTGCCAAAATCTTTTTGTACACAACCAAAGCCCACGCCAAAGCGCTTGCCGGGGTTCTTCATTTCAAATTCAGCTTTACGTTCAGCACGTTTCAGCCACATCTCATGTTTTGCAGCTTTTGCCAGCACTTCATCCACACGAATCGCCCCAGCCGGGATCGCCCCCTGGGTGTTTTTCATGCCCGATTTCAGCGCGTTGCGCATACGGAATTCAATCGGATCAATCTTCAGTTCTGCAGCAATTTCATCGACCATCATTTCGGTGGCGGCCATGCTTTGCAGCGTGCCGTATCCGCGAGCGGAACCGGCATCAATAGCGCGAGAAGCAACGCCCACCGCCGATAAATCACTTTTCGGGAAGTAGTAAATGGACTGCGCCGCCGTTGCACCAACCATCGACACAGACGGCGTAAAGTTGCTGCGCCCGCCGCCGTTGGCCGTCATATCGCCAAGGAACGACTGCATGATGCCGGTATTTTTGTTGACCGCGATGGTGTAATTCATGTCAAAGGCGTGGCGTTTGAGCGAACTCTGGAACTGCTCGTAACGGTCGTTCGCCAGGCGCACCGGATGCCCGTCGCCATACATTGCCGCCACCGCGCCGTAATACGGGAAGTTGTAGTGATCTTTGGAACCGTAACCGACGGTGTAACACGGATGCAGAATCAGCTGTTTCACCGGCGTGGTGCATTTTGCCAGCATGCGCGGCATTTCGTCAGCCACTTCCTGCGGGGATTGCGTTGGCACAACTAAATGCAAAGTTTGGGTCGCTTCATCGAACCAGCCGTTGGCGTTATCTGGCTCAAGTGCCGCGGTATCGATAGATTGGGTGGTGTAACGGCGAGACATGACCAGCCAGTCTTGTGGCGGATTTTTCAGTTCGTCAGCAATTTGGCCTGCGTAGAACATCCCTTCTTCATCGAGTTTGCCGCCTTCACGCCCTTCCGGCCAGACCGGCAAATGCCTTCTCATCGACAACGGGAAAATCGGCATATCTTTCAGACTGGAGAAATGGTCGTCATCTTGCGAAGTTGCGCCACCGACGCGCACGAAGCGGAAAGTGCCCCATGGGTCACGCTCCAGCGGGCCAGTTTCAGCGCCGTACTGGATCACTTCGTCTTTGAATTTCAGCTTATCTTTGGCAAAACGGAAGCGAGCAAAATCGTGGTAGATCAGAATAGCGACCGCTTGCCCGAGGTAAGCTGGCGTTTTGCCGGTCGGCAGGAGCATGTCTTCGCCGTAAAACGCCGGGAATGCCAGGCCATCACGCGCCAGATCAACGGCTGTGACAACGCGATCCGGTTTCAGGTCATCGCCTAATAGCGAGAGATCGATACCATTAAACAGCCTGTCGGCTTTGGTGGTGCGCAGAATAAAAGCGTGCGCCTGTTTCTGCGGCCAGTGCGGCATATCGACAGCGCGAATATCACGCGCAAAAACTTTATGCCCCATGACTTTCGCCCGGCCATCAATACGGAAACGGATGCGCTTGTTTTTCGCATCCCAGTTCGGAGACTGGAGAATTTTTTGCTCAAATAGCGCGGCATAGGCTCGGCTATAGAGAGGAGCGAGATAGACCGCGACTCCGGCAACCACCGCGCGTTTAATAAAGCTGCGCCGTGATGGATTAAAATTGCTCATAAAACATCCCATTTAAATTATTATTGTCTTTTTTTCAAACAATTGAGTGTATTTTCAACGTATTTCCGTAGTGAATATAAGTATATGTATTTAACTTAAATCATGTGAGAATTAACATCTCATTTTCATAAAAAAAACATTGTTGCGCAAATCATTGGCGTTTTGGCGCAAATAGAAAAGCACTGAGGAATCAGTCTTGAACATGAAAGCTGGCATTATTATCACCGCAGCCGGGCGTGCAGAGCGCTTCCAAAAAGCGGGTGGACAAGGCAATAAACTCAATGCGTTGCTCAATGATGGCAGCGTGTTTGCGCAAACACTGCACCATGCTCTGGCTTCTGGCCTTGCGGTACATGTGGTGACGCGTCCGGAAAATAGTGAAATTCAAGCGTTGTGCCGCGCACAACAGGTTCCCTTTACGCTTATCGCGAGCAGCGGATTGGGCGAGTCGATTGCCGCAGGTGTTTGCGCAACCCCACAGTGGCATGGCTGGCTGATTCATCTGGCGGATATGCCGTTTGTCCCCCCTTCTGTTTTTGTCGAAGTGGCACAGGCTCTGGAATTTCACCCTTTGGTGCGCCCTTATGTGAATGCACAACCTGGCCATCCGGTGGGGTTTTCACCGGCCTGGTTTGGCAAGCTTTGCCAGTTAACCGGTGACAACGGTGCGCGGGAATTGCTGCATGGTGAAACCATTCATTTTATCGAAGTTAAAGATAGCGATTCACAGCGCGATATCGACCTCCCCTCACAACTGATACAACGGAGTGAGAAAAATCATGCAGCACCTTGATATCAGCGTGGTCCGTCAGGCGTGTATCTGGCTTGTTCAGCAACCGGTTTGGTTGTGTACGGTATTAAACACTTATGGTTCATCGCCCCGTTCACCAGGAGCCTTGATGGTCGCCACCGCCGATCGGCGTTTTTGCGGTTCGCTTTCCGGTGGCTGTGTAGAAGAGGATTTTTTACAACGTATTGCGCAAGGTGAGTATCAGCAAGCCAGCCAGATTGTGCGTTATGGCGAAGGAGGGCTGGAACCAAGGATAGCACTCCCCTGTGGCGGCGTGCTGGATATTTTGGTCGAATACCTGCCTGCTACGCCGGGAAATGTGGAATATCTCGAAAAGATGCATCAGGCGCTGAATGGCCATTTTGCGCTGGAGAAATGCCTGGCGTTACCTGAGCCTTGCCGCCATCTGGAAGTGAAAGAATTCGCTGATATGACCCAGGTTGCACGCGATGGACAACAGGTGACACTGCATATTGCCGCCGCCCCACGCCTGCTGATTGCCGGGTTGTCGAGTGTGGCGCTGTATTGCGCCGAGTTTGCCAGTGCGTTGGGTTTTGAAGTGTTAGTTTGCGAGAACCGTCCAGAAGTGCTGGAAAACTTTGCCGCCCAGCTAAAAGCTGACATTACGCTGCTGAAACAGTTTCCGGCTAACTATCTTGAGCAACACCCCTGCCACGCTAATACCGCGATTGTCGCGTTGACCCACGATCCACGCATGGATGACCTGACGATGATGGAAGCGGTGAATACACCCGCATTTTACATTGGTGCGATGGGGTCGCAGAAGAACAGTGCGCGCAGGCTTGAGCGCTTAGAAAAACTTGCGGAGTTAAGCACATCAGAGCTGCAACGTATTCACGCGCCCATTGGCTTGCCGCTTGGCAGCAAGACACCCGCAGAAATTGCTCTGGCGGTGATGGCGGATATCGTGAAACGGAAAAACGAAGCTCGGGGATAATTTTTTTGGGCGGATAAGCGTAAGCGTCATCCGCCGCAATAAGGCTTACTTCTTCGCGACGTGCACGCGAGCAGTTAAACCACGCAGGAAGTAACGCAGGAACTGGTCGCCACATTCGCGGAAGTTTTTGTTCTCTGGAGCGCGCATCATCGCGGTGATTTCTGGCATTGAGATGCGGAATTCCTGGGTGGTCAGAATTTCCAGAACGTCGTCGGTTTTCAAATCAAACGCAATACGCAGCTTTTTCAGGATGATGTTATTGGTCATCTTGCGTTCAATTTTCGGTGCAGGTTTGCTTTCATCTTTACCGCGTTTGAAGTAAATCAAACCGTTAAGGAAGTTCGCCATCAGGATGTCTGGACACAGTTTGAAGTTCTCTTCATCTTCTTTTTTGGTCCAGGTTACGATTTGCTCAGCAGTCACGGCAGTGTCGGTGAGGGCGAAAATTTTCACCATATCGTCGTTGCCCAAATTCAGCATGTAGCGCACGCTGCGTAATACGTCGTTATTCATCATAGTGATGGTTCTCTCGTTCTAAATCTTGAAAGCGGGCAGTATATAGCGTTCTGAAGCTGTGCGCAGATTTAGTAATGCAGGCGACACTGGAAAATGGTGAGCAGATCGTCGCTAACACTATAAACCAGACGATCGGCCTCGTTTATCCGCCGGGACCACAACCCACTGAGGTTTTCACGTAACGGTTCAGGTTTTCCTAAACCATCAAAAGGATTTCTTTGCGCATCTTCAATCAGTTTATTAATGCGCTTTAACGTCTTTCTATCTTGCGTTTGCCACCATAGATAATCATCCCAGGCGTGATCGGTCCATGCGAGTAATCTATTCGTTGTCTTCATCAATAATCTCTCTCCGTGAGATTTTACCTGCCTGTACCTGCGCCATTGATTCCATCAGGCGTGTCGCATTTGCCGGAGAGCTGAGCAAATGAACGGTTTCCATCAAGGAATTGTAGTAATCCAACGACATCACTACCGCATCTTCAGCATCACGGCGGGTGATAACTGTAATATCGGCATTGTCCACAACGTCATCAAGAACGGTTTTGAGCCGATTACGCGCCTCAGAAAATGTAATAACCTGCATGTAAGCTCCACTTGTGCAATTTATTGTACAAGTATAGGCCGATGAGTGGATAAAAACTACATCGCTTTTAGCCCCAACGCCTCTTTCAGGCTTTTTAAATAGCGGCGGCTGACCGGAACGGATTGCCCGTCGCGCAGCATTAGCTCTGCCTGGCCGCCATCTTCAAAACGGATCTCTTTGAGGTGCTTCATATTGACCAGATATTGCCGATGGCAGCGTACCAGGGGAGTGCGGCTTTCCAGCGTACGTAATGTGAGTTCAGTAAATCCTTCAGTACCTTGCGCGTTAGTGACATACACACCGCTCATCCGGCTACTGGCAAACATCACTTCTTCCATTTGTAGCAGGTAGATGCGGCTCTGCCCGGTACACGGGATAAATTTGAGATCTTCCTGGTTTGGTGCCAGCAGGGTGATGTCTTGATCGATGCGTTCATGGCGCAAACGGTGCAAAGTTTTCTCCAGCCGTTTGCTGTCTATCGGTTTGAGCAAATAGTCAAAAGCATGTTCTTCGAATGCCCGTACCGCGTATTCATCAAACGCGGTGAGAAACACGATGTACGGTCGCTGTTCAGGGTCGAGCATGCTCGCCATTTCCAGGCCGCTGATGCGTGGCATCTGAATATCCGCAAACACCACGTCAGGGTGCAAACGATGCACAGCACCAATCGCTTCAACTGCATTACCACACTCTCCCACAATCTCAATGTCAGGCTCGTTTTGCAGCATGATGCGCAAGTTTTCACGCGCCAGCGGCTCGTCGTCGACAATCAGTACTTTTAACATGGGGTTTCCTCCAGAGGTAAACGTAGGGTAATACGGGTAAATCGGTCTGCTTCCATATCCACTTTAATACCGCAGTCATCGCCGTAGCGGGCTTGCAGGCGTTTATCCACCAGGCTCATACCCAGCCCGCTGGCACTGGGGTTTTCCTGATATAACCCGGCGTTGTCTTCCACAGACAAGTGCAGATGTTCGCCTATTTGACAGGCGTTAATGGTAATTTCTCCCACCCCGAGCAGTTGCGAGGTGCCGTGTTTAATCGCATTTTCGACAATCGGCTGCAAAGTGAAGGCGGGTAAGCGAACCAGCGCCAGCGCCTGCGGAACATTCAGTTGCACGCGTAAGCGCGACTGAAAACGCGCTTGTTCGATTTGCAGATAGGCGTTCACATGCTCGATTTCATCGGCAAGTGTCACTATCTCGCTCGGGCGCTTTAAGTTTTTACGGAAGAATGTCGAGAGATATTGCACCAGTTGGCATGCCTGTTCGTTATCGCGGCGGATCACCGCCACCAGCGTATTCAGTGCGTTAAACAGGAAATGCGGGTTGACCTGCGCGTGGAGTAGTTTGATTTCTGATTGCGTGAGCATCTGCTTTTGCCGTTCGTACTGCCCCGCCAGAATCTGTGCGGATAACAGTTGTGCGATGCCTTCGCCAAGCGTGCGGTTAATCGAGCTGAACAGGCGGTTTTTCGCTTCATACAGTTTGATGGTGCCAATCACGCGGCTGTTTTCGCCGTACAGTGGGATCACTAACGTTGAGCCAAGCTTGCAGTTTGGATGCAGCGAGCAGCGGTAAGGTACTTCGTTACCATCGGCATACACCACTTCACCGCGTTCAATGGCCTGCCAGGTGTAAGCCGAAGAAATCGGGCGGCCCGGCAGATGGTGATCCGCGCCAATGCCGGTAAACGCCAACAACTTTTCATTGTCGGTAATCGCGACGGCACCGATATCCAGCTCCTGATGCAGTACCTGCGCCACTTTCATGCTGTTTTCCTGGTTAAACCCCTGGCGCAAAATCCCTTCGGTGGAGGCCGCGACTTTCAACGCCGTGGCAGAAAATGCCGAGGTGTATTTTTCAAGCATCGCGCGTTTGTCTAGCAAGATGCGCATAAACAGCGCGGCACCGACGGTGTTGGTCACCATCATCGGCGCGGCAATACTTTTCACCAGGTTGAGTGCGTCAGCGAACGGGCGTGCAATCAGCAGAATAATACCCATCTGGAAGAATTCAGCCAGCAGCGTGATACCACCGGCGGTCAGCGGGTTAAACAGCAAATCGCTGCGCCCACGGCGAATCAGCAAACGGTGTAACAAGCCGCCGAGCAAGCCTTCAACAATGGTAGAAAACATGCAGCTCAGCGCGGTCATGCCGCCCATGGAATAACGATGTAGCCCACCGGTTAGCCCGACCAGGCCACCCACCAACGGCCCGCCGAGCAACCCGCCCATCACCGCGCCGATCGCTCGCGTATTGGCGATGGAGTCGTCAATGTGCAGACCAAAATAGGTACCCATAATGCAAAAAATGGAGAAGGTGACGTAGCAGAGTAATTTGTGTGGTAAACGAACGGTGACCTGCATCAGCGGGATAAACAGCCGCGTTTTACTCATCAACCAGGCGATAACCAGATAGACACACATCTGCTGAAGCAGCAGTAACACCAGGTTAAATTCGTACATTGCGCCCGCCGTTGAGTCTTTGAGGGCGCGTAACATACAACGTTCACGCTTAACTTTCTTTGAAGCGATTCAATAATTATTGATTTTGGGAATAAATAGCCCTCACCCCGGCAATTTTGTCAGGTTGAGCTCTGTAAGATGAGAGGTTTTTCCGTTCACCAGTGTGTTCAGTTATCTCTTTAATTCCCGAAAACGGTGAACGTGCCAGGTGGCTCACGCCAGCCCCCTGGCAACCCCGGCGCCCGGTGATTAAATTGCCGCTTGCGGCGATTTATTTGCCGGGAGTCCGGGTTCTTAGGGTGGCGACGGTGGTCACCCTAAGACGTTCACCGGTTCAGTGGCTATGTGAAACACTGAACACTGGGTGAACGGAACTGTCTCCCGACTCGCGCAGATGTGACTAAGAGACAGCCCCCAGGAGAGGGAAAGAGGCTGGTTTTCTCCTTCTCCCTCAGGGAGAAGGTCGGGATGAGGGTTGTTTTAAATTACACCGCTCTAAACGCGATATCCGCCGGGATCACTTCACCCTGCCAGTAAAGCGTTGAGGCCACACTTCCCGCCAGTTGGCGGTAGATTGCAGTAAATTCGCTTTCCGGACGGCTGACCACTGTCGGTTTACCGGCATCAAGATCTTCACGCAGCGTAATGTGCAATGGCATCTGCCCCAGCAATTTGGTGTGGTATTGATCCGCCAGTTTCTGCGCACCGCCGGTGCCAAAAATCGCTTCGTGATGGCCGCAGTTACTGCAAATGTGCATGCTCATGTTCTCAACGATGCCCAGTACCGGCACGTCGACTTTCTCGAACATGACGATGCCTTTGCGCGCATCAATTAACGCAATATCTTGCGGCGTGGTGACCACCACAGCGCCGGTAACCGGAATGTTTTGCGCCAGCGTTAACTGGATATCACCCGTACCCGGCGGCATATCCAGCACCAGGTAATCTAAATCCGGCCACATGGTTTCTTGCAGCATCTGCATCAGCGCTTTGCTGGCCATTGGGCCGCGCCACACCATGGCGTTTTCGTCTGTGACCAGGTAACCGATGGAGTTGGTTGCCAGACCATGCGCCACAATCGGCGTCATGTGTGTGCCGTCCGGTGAGGTTGGGCGTTCGTGTTCTGCACCCAGCATGGTCGGGATTGATGGGCCATAAATATCCGCATCCAGAATCCCGACTTTCGCCCCTTCGGCAACCAGCGCCAGCGCCAGGTTGACTGCCGTACTCGACTTGCCAACCCCACCTTTGCCAGAGCTGATCGCAATAATATTCTTCACGCCGTTAATGCCAGGGTGGTTTTTCACGCGCTTTAACGTGGCGATGTTATGGCTGAGTTTCCAGTCAACCGCTTTTGCGCCGGTGATGCGCAATAAGTCTGAGCTGCATTGCTCTTGTAAAGCCTCAAAACCACTACGCCAGGCGAACGGCATCAACAGCTCGACGTGTAACGTGTCATCGAGCATCGCGACATGATGCAGGGCTTTTAGGGCGGTCAGATTATGTTTGAGGGTGGGGTGCTGAAAATTGGCCAGTGTCCCGGCGACCATAGCGCGTAGCTGCTCGGGGGATTTGCTTGCCTGGGATTGAGAGTTCATCCCGACTCCTTATGTTTTTTTATCGGACATTGCAGTTTGTTAAGCATACCAGAAGCCATCCGGCGCGATAAAAATTTCCTTGTGCACCTTGTGTGGTTTACCGCGGGGCGGCACTCGGTTAACATCTAAAGCCCTTTTCTCTTTAGAAGATGCAATTTCTACTATGGCTCAAACCGCGAAAAAATTATTGGTAACGTGCGCACTTCCGTACGCTAACGGCTCAATCCACCTCGGTCATATGCTGGAGCACATTCAGGCTGATGTCTGGGTCCGTTACCAACGAATGCGCGGAAACACGGTCAACTTCATCTGCGCAGACGATGCCCACGGCACACCTATCATGCTGAAAGCACAGCAGTTAGGCATTACACCAGAGCAGATGATTGCCGAAATGAGCCAGGAGCATCAGACTGATTTCGCTGGTTTTAACATCAGCTATGACAACTATCACTCTACGCATAGCGATGAAAACCGTGAGCTGGCGTCGCTGATTTATGGCCGCCTGAAAGAGAACGGTTTTATTAAAAACCGCACCATTTCTCAGCTCTACGATCCGGAAAAAGGCATGTTCCTGCCGGACCGTTTCGTCAAAGGCACCTGCCCGAAATGTAAAGCTCCAGACCAATACGGCGATAACTGTGAAGTTTGTGGCACAACTTATAGCCCAACCGAGCTTATCGACCCGAAATCGGTGGTGTCTGGCGCAACGCCTGAAATGCGTGATTCCGAGCACTTCTTCTTTGATTTGCCATCGTTTAGCGAAATGCTGCAAGCCTGGACCCGAAGTGGTGCGCTGCAAGAGCAAGTGGCGAACAAAATGCAGGAGTGGTTCGAGTCTGGCCTGCAACAGTGGGATATCTCCCGCGATGCGCCGTATTTCGGCTTCGAAATTCCTGGTGCACCGGGTAAATATTTCTACGTCTGGCTGGATGCGCCAATCGGTTACATGGGTTCGTTCAAAAACCTGTGTGACAAACGCGGCGATACCGAAAGCTTCGACGAATACTGGAAGAAAGATTCCACCACCGAGCTGTATCACTTCATCGGTAAAGACATCGTTTACTTCCACAGCCTGTTCTGGCCAGCCATGCTGGAAGGCAGCGGTTTCCGCAAGCCGACCAATTTGTTTGTCCACGGTTATGTGATGGTCAACGGCGCGAAGATGTCCAAATCGCGCGGTACGTTCATTAAAGCCAGCACCTGGCTGAACCATTTCGATGCCGACAGCCTGCGTTACTACTACACCGCGAAACTGTCCTCACGTATCGACGATATCGACCTGAATCTGGAAGATTTCGTGCAGCGCGTGAATAGCGACATCGTCAACAAAGTGGTCAACCTGGCTTCCCGTAACGCAGGCTTTATTGCCAAGCGTTTTGACGGGCAACTGTCTGCACAAATCGCTGACCCGGCGTTATACAAAACCTTCACCGATGCGGCGCAGTCAATTGGCGAAGCGTGGGAAAGCCGCGAATTCGGTAAAGCCGTGCGTGAAATTATGGCGCTGGCCGATGCAGCAAACCGTTATGTCGATGAGCAAGCACCATGGGTGGTAGCAAAACAAGAAGGCCGCGATGCCGACCTGCAAGCCATCTGCACCATGGGCATTAACTTGTTCCGCGTGTTGATGACCTGGCTGAAACCGGTTCTACCTACGCTTTCTGAGCGTGCTGAAGCCTTCCTGAATTGTGAACTGAGCTGGGATGGCATCAACACCCCGCTGGTGAACCATAAAGTGAATACCTTCAAAGCGTTGTATAACCGCATTGAGATGAAACAGGTTGAAGCGCTGGTTGAAGCCTCGAAAGAAGAAGTGAAGGCGACGACGGCACCGGTAACTGGCCCACTGGTGGATGACCCGATTGCTGAAACTATCGCGTTTGATGATTTTGCCAAAGTGGATTTGCGTGTTGCGCTGATTGAGAAAGCAGAATTTGTTGAAGGTTCTGACAAGCTGCTGCGTCTGTCATTGGATCTGGGCGGCGAGAAACGTAACGTGTTCTCAGGTATCCGTTCTGCTTATCCTGATCCCGCCGCACTTGAAGGCCGTTTGACGATTATGGTCGCCAACCTGGCACCGCGTAAAATGCGCTTCGGCATCTCTGAAGGGATGGTGATGGCAGCAGGTCCTGGCGGGAAAGATATCTTCCTGTTAAGCCCGGATAGCGGCGCACAAGCGGGTATGGCTGTTAAGTAATTTGTCCCCTCACCCCGGCCCTCTCCCAAAGGAGAGGGAGGAAACCGGACTCCTCTCTCCCTCAGAGTGAAAACCGACTATCCCCTCTCCCTCAGGGAGAGGGTTAGGGTTAGGGTGGTTTTGCTACGCGTCAGTGCGATTACCCACACTCTTATCTTTCAAAAACACGAACATCAAACCCAGCCAGATAACCCCACCCAACAAATTCAGCAGGCTGAACAAACCATTGCCACCAAACAGATAAGCATGCTTACTCACCTCGATACCAACGGTGAAAATTAGCATCTGCAACATACCCATCGCCGCCGAAACAGTACCTTTGCTCATATCACTGGCGAACAGTGTCAGACGCACCAGTCCTGCGTTGGCAAGGCCAATACCAAAGGCGTAAATACTCAATCCGGCCGTCATCCATAGATACGCATGGGACGATGCTACGGTTGCTACAGCGGCAACCACCAGCCCCGGCACAATCCACCAGCCGCCAAGAATAATCAGCGAGCGTACGCTACGGCGTGAGGTTAAACGCGCCAGCACCAGGTTACCCAGAATCAACGCGCCAAAGATCGGCACTTGCAGCAACCCGTATTCGTAGGTCGACAGTTTTTCACCGCTGATAATGATAATCGGTGATTGCGCAATCCACGCCAGTAGCGGCAGGCTAACAAAACCAATCGCCAGCGCGCCTGCAACAAAACGCCCGTTGCTCAGCACCAGCTTGTAATCATGGCCTAAATCTCGCAGCGAGAGCTTCTCACCCAGACGCGTCGCAGTTTCCGGCATTGCACGGTGTAATCCGTAAAACGAAAATGCCGCCAGCGCCGCAAACAGCACAAACATGGTTTCCCACGGCGCGTAATGAATCCACGCGGCACCGACCAGCGGGCCAAGCAATGGAGCGATTAGCGCCACATTCGCCATTAGCGCGGTGATTTTTATACACACCGCTTCCTCGAAGGATTCCTGGATTGCGGCATACCCCACAGCGCCAATAAAGCACAGGCTGACGCCCTGTAAGAACCGCAAGAAGGTAAATTGCTCGATATTCTGCGCCAGCAGCGTGGCAAGACAGGTGACGATAAACCACACCACGCCGGTCAACATCACCGGGCGACGGCCAATACGGTCTGATAGCGGCCCGAGCAACCACTGTAAAAACATCCCGCCCGCCAGATAGGCCGTCATGGAGGTCGGCACCCATTCGATTCCCGCATTGTATTGCTCAACAACCGCCAGCATGCCTGGCTGGATCATATCGTTGCCGATATAGGTCGAGAATTCATAGAGCACCAGGCACAGCGGGAACAGCAATGCCTGGCGACCCAGTCGCTTATTATTTTGCATGAGTTACTCAGAAGGATAATGACTTGAAGAAACGAAAAACATGCGCAGTTTAATAAATTGCCAGCGCAGTAGATAGTCATTGTTGCAAACAACCGGTCGATTGTTCTGTGGTTTAAGGTTCTCTTAATATCCTCTACATAATCTGTAAATTCTCTTTTGGCTCCAGGTGCCCGAGCAAGGCGCAATGAATTTTTAGCCTGGCGCTATTTTTGCTGGTTTAGGGACTTAAAACATTATGCTCGAACAACTCAATCAGGCACTTTTCTTGCTGATTAACGCCACGCCAGAATCACCCGAGTGGCTAATTAAGCTCGCGATTTTTATCGCCAAAGATTTGATAAGCATCGTGCCGTTGCTGATTGCCATTCTTTGGTTGTGGGGCCAACGCCAACACATGGCAGCCCAACGAATGATGGTTATCAAAACCGCTTTAGCTCTGATTATCAGCGTGTCGTTATCGTGGATTATTGGCCATCTCTTCCCGCATGACAGACCGTTCGTCACTGGATTTGGCTATAACTTCATGCATCATGCACCGGACGACTCGTTCCCGAGCGACCACGGCACAGTGATTTTCACTTTCGCGCTGGCATTTTTGCTCTGGCATCGTGTGTGGTCGGGTGTGCTGTTGTTTGCCATCGGTTGCGTCATCGCCTGGTCGCGAGTTTATCTCGGCGTGCACTGGCCGCTGGATATGCTCGGTGGGTTGCTGGTCGGACTCTGTTCTTGTCTGCTGGCGCAAATGGTATGGAATCTGCTTGGCAAACAGATGTATGCAAGCCTGCATCAGGCTTATCGTTTCTGTTTTGCCCTGTTCATCCGCAAAGGCTGGGTGCGTGACTAACTGTTTTTGCAAAGGTAAGATGCGTTAATTAACGCCCTCACCCTAACCCTCTCCGCCTGGAGAGGGCACAAAAAGGTTTAGCTGCTCATCATGGAAACCCGGCGCGACGAACGCATCAACCGCCTGATTCAGGCGCTTAAACGCAGCGACAAAATTCACCTCAAAGAAGCATCTGCTTTGTTAGGTGTCTCTGAAATGACCATTCGCCGTGACCTGAGCAATGACGCTGGGCCGGTCGTACTGCTGGGCGGCTATGTGGTTCTCGAACCCCGTAGCGTCACCGCCAATCACTATCTGCTAAGTGACCAGAAAACCCGTTGCATTGAGGAAAAACGCCACGCTGCACGCCTCGCAGCGGCACTGGTGCGTCCGCATCAAACGGTGTTTTTTGACTGCGGCACCACAACGCCGTACATCATTGAAGCCATCGATGACTCTCTGGAATTTACCGGCGTTTGTTATTCGTTAAACACTTTTCTGGCGTTGCAGGATAAACCCGGCTGTCGGGTGATTTTAAGTGGCGGTGAATTTCACGCCAGCAATGCGATTTTCAAGCCGATTAATTTCCAGGAATGCCTGAATAATTTTTGCCCGGACATCGCTTTTTTCTCAGCGGCAGGCGTTCACCCTCGTCATGGCGCAACCTGTTTTAATCTTGATGAATTACCCGTAAAAAACTGGGCATTAGCGATGGCACAACAGCGTGTACTTGTCGTCGACAGCAGTAAATTTGGCAAAGTTCGCGCAGCCTGCATGGGGCCACTTTCCGCATTTGATTTGCTAATCAGCAACGAACAACCCGACGCCGAGTTTGTGGCGTTTGCGGCATCAGAGAATCTTTCTCTTCAATGGAAATAGCAAAATAGTCCTCCAAAATAATTCGAGTCGCAGAAAGGCGGCAAAGGAGTGAAGCCCCAGGAGCTTACATAAGTAAGTGACTGGGGTTCACGAGTGCAGCCAACGCATCTGCGGCTCGAAGTATGAAGGAGGGATTAGGCAAACCAGCTGCCGAACCACGAATGGAACTTCATCATCACAAAGTCCCACATCCGGCTAAAGAAACCACCCTCTTCCACTGGCTGCATCACCATTAACGGACGCTGTTCGATTGACTTGCCGTTAAGCTGGAAATCGATAGTCCCGACAACCTGGCCTTTTTTCAGCGGCGCGGTCAGTTGCGGATCGTTAAGTTTGAAACTTGCCTTCAGGTTCTTCAGTTGGCCGCGCGGAATGGTAACCGAGCCACCTTCACCCGCACCCAAATTCACTTCGCTTTTATCACCGAACCACACGCGCTGAGTGACAAAAGTGGCATCTGGTTTAATCGGCGTGACGGTTTCAAAGAAGCGGAAGCCCCACGTCAGCAGCTTTTCACTTTCATTGAAACGAATACGGTCAGTTTTGGTGCCCAGCACCACGGAAATCAAACGCATATCGCCAGAAGTTGCGGAGGCCACCAGGTTGTAGCCTGCGCCTGTGGTGGTGCCGGTTTTCATGCCGTCGACGTTAAGATTTGAGCTCCACAACAAGCGGTTACGGTTCGGCTGCTTGATGTTGTTAAAGGTGAACTCTTTCTCTTTGTGGATGGCGTACTCTTCTGGCACATCGTGAATTAAGGCTTTGCCTAGCAGCGCCATGTCGCGTGCGGTACTGAACTGCCCTGGCGCATCAAGGCCATGTACGGTTTTGAAGGTGGTGTTAGTGAGATTCAGCTTTTGCGCATAGTTGTTCATCAGGCTGACGAACGAATCCTGGCTGCCCGCCACATAATCGGCAATCGCGATGCTGGCATCGTTGCCTGACTGAATGATCACGCCTTTATTCAAATCTTCAACCGAGACTTTATCGCCGGGTTTAAGGAACATCAGCGAAGATCCACGCAGCGCCGGGTTACCGGTGGCCCATGCGTCTTTGCCGACGGTGACCATATCGGTCAGTTTGATTTTATCGGCTTTGATAGCCTGGCCAACCACATAGCTGGTCATTAATTTGGTCAGACTCGCCGGATCGAGCTGCAAATCGGCATTACCTTCCGCCAGTACTTTGCCGCTGGCGTAATCCATTAAGATCCAGGCTTTAGCATCAACTTGCGGTGCATCAGCCGTCTGTTCAGCACTCACCGCAGGCGCGGCTAACAGCAGCAGGGTTGACCCTGCCAGTAAAGCACGTAGCGAAGCAGGAATTTGCAAAGTTTTCATAACACCACCCAGTATCCATTCTAAAAAAGTCACGACACACGCCGTTACTTAATATTTCAAGTTGCCAGTAAGCTAACGTGTGAAACCGCTTAATGAAACATAGCGTTGGTAAAGTTTTTTAAGTTTATTCGATAACTGCGTGAGTTGCCGCCACGTTGATGAGTTTTTTAGCAACCGTTGAACTTGCGTGCTGTTTTCTTCGCCAGCACACGGCATACTGAGATGCAAACTAACAAAGAGGAAACAAAATGATCACAGTTTGGGGCAGAGACAATTCAACGAATGTGAAGAAAGTTTTGTGGTGCCTGGAAGAGTTAGGTGTCGAATACCGATCGATTCCGGCTGGTGGCAAATTTGGCAAAACCCATGATGCAGAATATCTGGCGATGAACCCAAATGCGCTGGTGCCGTGTATTCACGACGATGCCACCGACCTGACACTGTGGGAATCCAATACTATCGTGCGTTATCTGGCCGCACAGTATGGCAAAGAATCGCTGTGGATTGCCCAACCTGCCGCTCGAGCACGCGGTGAAAAATGGATGGACTGGGCAGCTACCTCGTTGGCAGGCCCACACCGTGGCGTGTTTTTCAGCCTGGTGCGCACCGCGCCGGAATTGCGCGATCAAAAGCTGATTGAAGACAGTGTCGACGCCTGTAACGCCCTGTTTGCCATGGTGGACGCCGAACTGGCGCAGCAAAAATGGTTGGGTGGCGAGACATTCAGCGTGGCGGATATTGCGCTGGCGCCAAGCGTTTATAACCTGTTCAATCTCGATATCAAGTGGAATGATTTCCCCAACCTGCAACGCTGGTATCAGCAACTGACCCAGCGCCCGGCATTCAAGAAAATCGTTATGATTCCATTGAGCTAAAAACTAGCCAGAGGGGCTGATTTTCAGTAATTGCCCGTCAGATTCGTCGGTCAGGACATACAGATAGCCGTCCGGGCCGACGCGCACATCGCGAATACGTTCACCCCGCTCATCCAGTAAACGCTGTTGATCGGTGACCTTGTCGCCAGAAAGCGTCAGTTCAATCAGGTTTTTCTCTTTTAGCGCACCGATAAACAGTTTCCCTTTCCACTGCGGAAATTTGTCGGCGTCGTAAAACGCCATGCCGCTCACCGCCGGAGAGACTTTCCAGTAATAAATTGGCTGTTCAGTACCGGCTACAATTCCTCCTTTGGCTTCAGGGATCGGCATTCCGCTGTAATTGATGCCCCAGGTTGCCAGCGGCCAGCCGTAATTTTTACCCGGTTTTGCCACGTTGACTTCGTCGCCACCGCGCGGGCCATGCTCGTTGAGCCACAATTCCCCATTGGCCGGATTAAACGCCATACCCTGTGGGTTGCGGTGCCCGTACGACCATATTTCACTGCGCGCGCCTTGTTGACCGGCAAATGGGTTATCCGCTGGCACGTCGCCGTTTTGCGTCAGGCGCACCAGTTTGCCCTGCAACTTATCCAAATCCTGCGCCGTTGGCCGTTGGTTGTTTTCGCCCAATGCGATAAACAGATAGCCCTTACCATCAAACGCCATGCGCCCGCCAAAGTGGTTGCCGGTCGACAGTTTCGGCATCTGACGGAACACCACTTTGAAGTTTTCCAGCCGCTGCATATTGCTGCTCAGCGTGCCGTAACCGACGGCAGTACCCGCCTGGTCATCGCTGTTGGCTTCTGCAAAGCTCAGCCAGACGCGGCGGCTTTTTTCAAAGTCTGGCGCCAAAACCACATCCAGTAATCCCCCTTGTCCATGCGCCCAAACTTTGGGCACGCCAACAATCGGGTCACCTAAACCTTCGCCTGGTCGCCAGCGCCGTAATTGCCCATCACGCAGCGTTATCAGCATTCCTTGATTATTGGGCAGAAAAGCTAACGACCAGGGATGATCGAGCTTACTTTGTAGCACCTCCACTTTGACCTCAGCGGCGAGGGCAACGCCTGCCCAAAGCAGTAAAGATGCGGCAATGAATGAGCGGAATGGCAACCGTGACATAGCTTGCTCCTTTGCGGATCTACCCGATAAGGTTAGCTTTGCAGAATTTCAGGGATGGGAGTTTTACAAAAACTTTACCAGAGGGGAGTCGCCTCCCCTCGAGGTTTCAACTTTCTACGGCCAGTTGGTGACTCATAATATCTTTCAGGCTGGCGGAAAGTTGTCGCAGGCAGTTTTCCAGTTTTTCAGCATCTATGGCGATATATTGCGGGCAGTCGTGACACCCTGTCATCAGGCAAACGGCGGCTGAAGATACCGCGCCAATTCCCTGATTGATGCTCGCCATTTCTGGTGCGGCAAGATGGGAATTGAGGCGTGAAGCCATCTCACGATACTCAGCAGACAAGTCGAACAAATTATCGCGTAAATGCCCAGTTTCAATCACAGACATATAGCCTTTTGCTTTTCTCATCAAGAGGTAAGCAGCGATGTCTATTTTGGCGATAATCATCTTTTTCAAGAGATCGCGTTTGAGTGATTCCCCATTCATACATTTACCCCCCGTGTGATTAGAATCTATAACACACAGTAATAGTATGGATAAATTTTAGGCAAACCAGTTTTATTTCCCCGTATTTCTTGATCCTCAGCAACAAATTTTACAAATAGTAATATCTACGTAGAAACAAGGTGTTACGAAGCAGTTACCCCGCGGCAAGTGGCGGCTTGATACTTTTCCTCAAACATTTGACGTAACACACTGTGTCCAAGGTTGTTTTGCCAGGTGAAGCTATTTTGTAACACCACCACCGCGAAATGATTCTGGCGATCAATACCGATGTAGCTGGAATAACCACCGATATATCCGACCTGATAAGTGATGGCTTGTTCGCCGTAGGTGTCCGTTACCCAGGCGATATTAGCCGCTTCTTTGTCACGCGGGTAATAGGTTTGCATCGTGTCGTGGAGGGCTTTATCCAGTGTGGCATCGCCGGTGCTGGCAAGATGTGCGCTGGCAAAAGTCAGTAAATCGGCGGTGTCGGTATACAAACCGCCTGCACCGAGCATATTGCCGGTGAACTGCCAGTCAGGTACCACTTGCCCACGGGGAATAAACTTCGGCTGGCTTCCGGCATGCCCGATGGCGCGCTGCGGGTAACTTTTCAGTTTTTGCGGGGTAAAGCTACTATTGCGCATCCCTAATGGATCGAAAATCAGCGTTTGCACCAGTTGGTCGGCGCGTTGGCCGGTTTGATAACGCAACACATAATCCAGCACCGCATAGCCGAGGTTGGAATATAGAGGCCCGGTGCTGCCTGGTTTTGAAAAATCAGCCAGATCTGCCACTACTTCGTCGCTATCGAGATGTGCGTAAAAATTCTCACCGTTTCCCAGATAACGAATAAAAGCCGTCAGCATCGGCAAATCCATATTTTGCCGTGGCAAGCCGGAGGTATGGGTCACCAGTTGCAGCAAGGTGATTTGCTTCGCATCGGCACTTAATGGCACCGACGGCGGCATTAAGGTTTCTAGCGTATCAGACCAATGCAGGCGCCCCTGCGCCACTAATACCGCGGTCGCTTCGGCGGTCATGCCTTTACTGAGGGAACCGACGGCAAATAACGTCTGTTCATTGACGGGATGGTGGTGTTTCGTATCGGTGACACCAAATTGCCAGTAGTGACGTTGGTTATTGGCGTCAATCACCCCAACCACCATCGCCGGCGACTGCTGTTCAACCAGAGCGGGCAGCCACTGGTTAATATCGTGATTTGCAGGCGAACCGCAAGCACGTTGCGCCTTTTGCGGCACTTCCGCCTCAGGAGCAACGTTCGACAGCGTGCCACACCCCGCCAGCATAAAACCGAGCAGCAGCGTACTCAGGCGCGTCAGGTGACGGGGTGAATTCATTTATTAATTCGCCGCAACACAAGGTTTGGCATCAAGACCAATCAGCATGGTGCGGTTTTCGCCAACTTTCTTCAGGCCGAAGTTACTGCTGTGATAGCGATAAAACGCCTGCCCGTTAGTCATATTTTGATAGGAGTAACGGTTGCCGTTATACCAGGCGTAGTCGCCATCGATAGCCAGTTTTTCGCCGCCGCAAACAAACTTCTGCGCAGTTGCCGGTGGGGTGTTAAGTGGCGTAGGAATAATGTTGCAGGCAGTGGTCGCCAGGACAGCAATTAGCATCCCGGAAAGGGCTAAAATCTTAGGCATTAGGGATTCTCTGGTTGAACGGGACGTTACAATTAAGTTAAGCGGGGAGATAATAGAGCCTGCGTCCTGGCTAAGCAAAAGCTAAGGCATGTCGATTAGTCTGAATTTGATCCTGCGTCACTTTAAAAACAACCAGTAGAGCCATACCGAAAACCCGTGTAGAATCGCCCGGTTTTTATTTTCTGTTTACTTTGTGAGCGTGACCTGTATGCAACAACCCCGTATTGGCTTTGTCTCCCTCGGCTGCCCAAAAAATCTCGTTGATTCTGAACGGATCCTGACTGAGCTGCGCACCGAAGGTTACGATGTAGTGCCTAGCTATGATGATGCCGATATGGTTATCGTTAACACCTGTGGCTTTATCGACAGTGCCGTACAAGAGTCGCTCGAAGCGATCGGCGAAGCGCTGAACGAAAATGGCAAAGTGATTGTGACCGGCTGTTTAGGGGCCAAAGAAGACCAAATCCGCCAAGTGCACCCTAAAGTTCTGGAAATCACCGGCCCGCATAGCTACGAGCAAGTTTTGCAGCACGTTCACCACTATGTGCCGAAACCAAAACATAACCCGTTCCTGAGCCTGGTGCCGGAACAAGGCGTGAAACTGACCCCGCGTCACTACGCGTACCTGAAAATTTCTGAAGGCTGCAACCACCGTTGTACTTTCTGCATCATCCCTTCGATGCGTGGCGATCTCGACAGCCGTCCAATTGGCGATGTGTTGTCCGAAGCTAAACGTCTGGTTGATGCCGGTGTGAAAGAGTTGCTGGTTATCTCTCAGGATACTTCAGCTTATGGCGTTGACGTTAAACACCGCACCGGTTTCTACAACGGCGAGCCGGTGAAAACCAGCATGGTTAGCCTGTGCGAGCAGCTTTCCAAACTGGGCGTGTGGACACGTCTGCACTATGTTTATCCGTATCCGCACGTTGATGATGTGATCCCGTTGATGGCCGAAGGCAAGATCCTGCCGTATCTGGATATTCCTTTACAGCACGCCAGCCCGCGCATTCTGAAGTTGATGAAACGCCCAGGCAGCGTGGATCGTCAGTTGCAGCGCATTAAGCAATGGCGTGAGATTTGCCCGGATCTGACGCTGCGTTCCACCTTCATTGTCGGCTTCCCTGGCGAAACTGAAGAAGACTTCCAGATGCTGCTCGACTTCCTGAAAGAAGCCCGTCTGGATCGTGTCGGTTGCTTCAAGTTCAGCCCGGTAGAAGGTGCGACCGCTAACGAACTGGCCGATCCGGTGCCGGAAGACGTGAAAGAAGAGCGCTGGAACCGCTTCATGCAGCTGCAACAGCAGATTTCTGCTGAACGTCTGCAAGAAAAAGTGGGCCGTGAGATTCTGGTGATCGTTGATGAAGTTGACGAAGAAGGCGCGATTGGCCGCAGCATGGCAGATGCACCAGAAATCGACGGCGCGGTTTATCTGAATGGCGAAACAAAATTGAAACCAGGTGATGTCGTGCGCGTGAAAGTGGAAAACGCAGACGAATATGACCTGTGGGGTTCAGTGGTTTAATCCTTCAAAAGAGCCTTTCCTGTTTGGAAAGGCTCTTTACTTTAACGACCTAATTCCTGCTCCATTTGTGCGACCATTTTATTATCAATCCTGAAAAACCACACCGTCGCTGCCAGCAATAAATGCAGCACACCGGGTATCGCAGTGGAAAGCATCGTGATCCCCGCCAAAGACAATGGTGTCTGGTTTTCCATACCGGAACGGTAAGCCACAACGGTCAGTACAACGCTGACGATAACCCCTGCTACTGCCCATGCCAGCTTGACAAAAAATAGGTTAAACGCAAAGTTCATGCCCGATGAACGGCGGCCTGACTTCCATTCACCATACGTATCGGCAAAGGTCACAAGGGTAAAGTGCATCGGTAAAATAAGACCCAACACGACACAACAAACAAAGACTAAAACCAGCCACACCGTGGTCGCTGTCCCGGGAACAAACCATACTGCGAAGTGAGCAAGTGCCAGAACCATATTCACCCAGAAATAGAGGGTTTTAATCTCAAAACTGCGCGTCAAATATTGCACCAGAATTGAACCTGTAATTCCTCCCAACGTCGCCATGCCAAAAAATAATGAGGTATAGGTCGCATCACCATGCAGCACATAAGTAATGAAATACATGGCGACCCCACCTTTAGTATTAAAGATGCTGATGATCAACAACGACATCACAAAGGTCAGCAAAAGCTGATCGTTACGCCGGATACTTTTCAGGCTTTCACGCAGGTTAAACGTATGATTGTTTCGAGCCACTACTCGCTCTTTCACACCATAAAAGCACAGTAGAAACATCGCGATGGCTAAACATGCCAGAACGCCTACACCATACTGATATCCCCGAACCGCATTCCCATTGCCAAAGTAATCCACCATAATCGGCAAACCAACCGAGACGGCGAAACCCGCCACGCCGCACAACGCAAAACGCCAGGACTGGCATGAAACAAGCTCCAGCGGATTAGTGGTGATTTTGGTGATCAATGCGCAATAAGGTACGTTGTTGAGGGAATAAAGCACCGAGAGCGCAAAGTAGGTCACAACGGCGTAAAGCACCTTCCAGTGATAAGCCAAATCCGGCACGCTAAAAGTCAGAAATGCAATCAGTCCTAATGGAATGGCTGTCCAGAGTATAAACGGCCGGAACTGCCCCATTTTGGTCGAGGAGCGGTCAGCAATAACCCCGATCAGTGGATCAGAAATAGCGTCAATCACACGTAGCACCAGGAATAGTGTTCCCACCACCGCCGGTGTTAACCCAAAAATATCGGTATAAAAGAAGGTTAAAAAGTTCGAGATAAGTCCGGTAATAATCGTGCCACCAGCATCTCCCAAGCCGTAACCTATCTTTTCACTTACTGAAAGTTTTGCCAGCCCAACTGGGTGACTGGCCACACCCAAATCATTAGATATTCCACTCATCATGCTCTCCCTATTTACCCGTGTCAGAATGGGCGAATCAGCCGCAGAACCTCTGCGCCATCACGTACCAGCAAAGGTAACGTTTCGAGTGGTGCGGCAACGCTGATAAACCGGCCGCCCTCATGGCGGTCACCCGAAACCACGTCAACCCACACCGTGTTACCGGGTAACCAGACGCGACGTTGCCTCTCCCCTGCGTTAACCACTGGCGCAACAAGAACGTCTTCACCAAATAGATATTGGTCGGTTATCTGCCAGGCTTGCTCATCCTCGGGATAGTGATAAAACAGCGGGCGCATTAACGGCTCGCCTGTCTCATGGGCTTGCTGCATGAGTTTGCGTAGATACGGCCGCAGCCTTTCTCGTAGCGTTGCGTAACAGCTGAGAATCGCAAAGGTGGATTCACCAAAACTCCATAGCTCGTTGCCGGCTCCGGTGTTGCATTGCGCGATACCGTCGCGGTAAGGGATTTCTGGCTCAGTAATGGGGTCGCGGTGTCCATGCATGCGCAGCACCGGGCTGAATACCGCCCACTGGAACCAGCGTATTAACAACTCATGAAAAGCGGGATCGCTGACATCACCGCCATGGAATCCGCCAATATCAGTGGTCCACCACGGGATACCCGCCATGCCCATGCTTAACCCAGCGCAGAGTTGGTTACGCATCGACTCAAATGATGAGTGGATATCGCCAGACCAAACCAAGGCGCCGTAGCGCTGGCTACCGGCCCATGCGCAGCGCACCAGGCTTACCGGATTACTCTGCCCCGCTTCGCGCAGACCGTCGTAAAAAGCCTCGGTATAATGCAGTGGATAGATATTGCCCGTTTCGAGGGTATTACCTATGTGATAACGATAGTTATCAAAATCATAGACACCATATTCTGGCTCAGCCTCATCAAGCCAGAATAGGTTTACGCCATTGTCAAAATAGTTCCTCTTACAGACATCCCAGACGAACTGGCGAGTCTCAGGATTCGTAGGGTCGATAAAGCGGCTATTACCTAAAAAATCGAAGTTGATGTTTAGCCCTTTGCGGGTATTCACCAGCAAGCCCTGCTCGTTCATCGCAGGATAATTTTCACTTTTCACATCCACCGTCGGCCAGACTGAAACCATCAATTCCGTACCCATATCCTTGAGTTCTGCGGTCATCGCAGCGGGATCGGGCCATTCCCGTGAATCAAATTTCCAGTCGCCCTGCACCGGCCAATGGAAGAAATCGGCGACAATCACCGCCAGAGGAATACCGCGATCACGATACTCACGTGCCACACTCAGCAACTCATGCTGGGTGCGATAACGTAATTTGGATTGCCACAGACCCAGGGCAAATTCGGGCATCAAAGGGGGTTTACCGGTGGCGTTCGCATAGTTTCTGATGATTTGCGCAGGGGTATCACCTGCCGTTATCCAGTAATCAATATGCGATGCGGCCTGAGCATGCCAGCGCGTTTCGTTATTCGCAAAAATAACTTCGCCTACCGCGGGGTTATTCCATAAAAAACCATATCCCAGACTCGAGACCATAAAGGGCACACTGGCCTGAGAATTTCGCTGAGCTAATTCAATAGCACAGCCTTTTAAATTAATAAAAGGCTGCTGATACTGTCCCATCCCACACATTTTTTCATTTGGATTAGCTTCAAACCTGACATTTATTTCCATTGCATTTCCAGCTAATGGTTTCATTTCCCGGCCAGATATTTTTAATGCGCTGACTTTATTTTTTGATTGATGGCCCTCATCCAAAAAATGCTCTCCATTGTCTCTTTGCCGCCATAATTCTTCCAGTAAACACTCTTTTTTCTGATTATAAAAAGCAATCCGTCCTTGCTGGTCAACAGATGCGCTGATATTCCCATTAATCAGCGTCAGACTTGTATCATCTCGTTCAAACCGCACAGTAATATCGGGTTGTTCCAGCAAAGCCCAACCCGGAATTTCACTACTATCAGGTTGAATACCTGAAATAATTCTTAAACTATCTTTACCCCAAGGAAAAATGGAAAGGTAATAACCATTCCATGACCAATACAGCGAGTTATCTTTAATTTGTAGGGTGTTCATCATGACCTCATTTTATTTATTGGAAGTTATAATTATTTTTCCGGAAACGTTTCCGATAATGGTTAACATTAAGCAGCAAGTCAATGAAGGAACTAGCCCAATAAGTAAAAGGATCTGAGAGTTGTGATCTCGTGTTTATTATTCAAATATCCCCAGGTCAACCGTGATATATTTATGCGGCAGTCATCGCAAATGGTAAAACTTAGCAGAGTAAAATATAGATATGGCGTAATCGTCCATGTGTGGGAAAAGGAATAGATGAATATCAAAGAGTTGGCAAAAATACTGGATCTCTCCATTGCCACCGTTTCAAGGGCACTGAATAGCCACCCTGAAGTCAGTATGGCAACGCAAAAGCGCGTACTTGAGGCGGCAAATTTCTATGGTTATCGGCCCAATGCTGCGGGCAGAAATCTGCGCAAGGGTAAGGTCAACACCGTTGCGCTCCTGCTACCATCGGGTGAACGGGACAACTTCTACACGGCCTCTTTTTTCATGCGCGTTGCTGCGGGTCTGCAAACCCGCCTGCGCCAGCAGGATATCGACACCATCCTGCACCTGGCACTGGACGATGCAGATGAAAAACTGTGGCTACAAAAAATTGTTGAGCAACGCAAAGCCGACGCCGTCATACTGACCAACACTCAAATCAACGATCCTCGTATTGAGTATTTGCATAAAAATAATTTCCCGTTTGCCACGCTTGGACGCAGCTCTACCCTGAATGGCCAATTCAACTGGGTAGATCTGGATTTTGCCACGGTAGCAAAAGAAGCGGTGCAACAGGGAAAAATGGCGGGATATCAAAATATTGCGCTGGTCACGTTGGAAAAATCGAGTGCGCAGGGAGCAATCTTCACGCAGGCCTGGCGCGAAGCCTTACGCCAGCAAAACCTGAAAGTGAATGAAGAATATCTCTTCCAGGGTGAAATCAGTGAGGCGTCCGGTTTCGAGGCGCTGCGTTATTTCCACCAGCTCCCCATCCCTCCTGATTACATCATCTTTCTTAGCGACTTACAGATGCTAGGAGCAAGCTTTTATACCCGGCAACAGCGCTGTCACTACCCGTTCTTTGCCGGAGTTTTTAGCAGCGATATCTCATCATTTCTGCCGATAAAACCTACGGGTTTTGACGTCCCTTTCAGGGTGATAGGTGAAGATTTGGCAACCGCTATTCTCAATGCCATGCAGGGCGAACAACCTCCGGTGCATTCCTTACCAGAGTTATGCCTTGTCACCCGACGGGAACACAAAATGGGTTAACCTTTTATCTTGGGATCCAGCGCGTCGCGCAGCCCATCTCCCAATAAATTAAACGCCAGCACCGTCAGGAAAATCGCCAGACTCGGGAAAATTGCCACATGTGGGGCAATCACCATATCGGCGCGTGCTTCGTTTAACATCGCGCCCCACTCTGGTGTTGGTGGCTGTGCGCCTAACCCTAAGAACGACAGGCTCGCCGCGGAAATGATCGATGTGCCAATACGCATGGTGAAATAGACCACTATCGACGAAACCGTGCCCGGTAAAATATGGCGGAAGATAATCGTCGCATCCGAGGCGCCAATACTGCGTGCCGATTCAATAAAGGTTTGGTGTTTTAGCACCAGCGTATTGCCGCGCACCAGGCGGGCAAAAGCAGGAATACTAAAAATCGCCACCGCGATTATCACGTTCGACATGCCGGTACCCATTACTGCCACTACTGCAATCGCCAGTAAGATCCCAGGGAAGGCGAACAACACGTCACAAATACGCATAATGACGCGATCCCACCAGCCTTCGTAATATCCCGCCAGCAGGCCGCAAACGGTGCCAATTACCGCGCCGATCAACACCGAGAATACCCCTGCCGCCAGCGAGATTTGCGCGCCCACCAGCACGCGGCTGAAAATATCGCGCCCTAACGAATCTACGCCAAACCAGTGCACTATCGACGGCCCTTCGTTGAGCCGGTCGTAATCAAAATAGTTTTCCGCATCGAACGGAGAAATCCACGGCGCGATAAGCGCGATAGCAACCAAAAACAGCACGAAAGCCCCGGCAAACATCGCCACCGGCTGCTTGCGCAAACGGCGCAGAAATTCGTGCCACGGGGTGCGCACTTGATTGGGCCGAACTATCGGCATCGCGTTCAGTACCGCCTGGCGTCGCCAGTTAAAGAGTCGCATCCTTACTTGTACCTGATAGCTGGGTTAATGGCGGCATACAGCAAATCCACCACTAAGTTGATGACAATAAATTCCAGCGAGAACAGCAACACTTCCGCCTGAATCACCGGGTAGTCGCGCATCTCGACCGAATCCACCAGCAAGCGCCCAAGCCCCGGCCAGTTAAACACTTTTTCGACCACAATTGAGCCACCGAGCAGGAAGCCAAACTGTAACCCCATCATGGTAATCACGGGGATCATCGCGTTGCGTAGCCCATGTTTGAGAACTATCAGTGTTTCGCTGACCCCTTTAGCACGCGCGGTACGCATGTAATCTTCTTGCAGCACATCGACGAAGGAAGCACGGGTGAAACGAGCCATCACTGCCGCCACTGCCGCGCCAAGCGTGACAGACGGCAGAATGTAGTGCTGCCAGCTATCGGCCCCTACCGTCGGCAACCAGCCCAGTTCTACGGAGAAAACCTGCATCAGCAGCATGCCGAGTGCGAAGGCCGGGAAAGAGATACCGGAAACCGCAATCGTCATGCTCAGTCTGTCCGGCCAGCGATTACGCCAGACGGCAGAAATAATGCCAGTGAACAGCCCGAAAATGACCGCCCACCCCATGCTGGTGAGCGTGAGCCAGAATGTTGGCATAAAACGGCTGGCGATCTCTTCGGAAACCGGACGGCGCGACACCATCGAGATGCCAAAATCGCCCTGCAAAATGTTGCCGATATAGTGTAAGAATTGCTGCCACAGCGGTAAATCCAGGCCTAACTGTTTGCGCACCATATCGATAACGGTGGCGTCTGCATCAGGCCCGGCGATTAACCGCGCCGGGTCACCTGGCAGCATATGGACGAAAAGAAACACCAGCACCGCGACAATCAGCAATGTGGGGATCAGGCCCAGTAGGCGTTTGAGGAAATAGTTAAACATTGTCCCCCCTCACCCTAACCCTCTCCCCCAGGAGAGGGGATTGGATCGCCTGTCGTTCCCCCTCTCCCTCAGGGAGAGGGTCGGGCTGAGGGTGAAAACACGCCACCAAAATCATCACTCTTTCAAATCCGCATCATCAAAACTAAACCCGGCATCCGGCATCACATAAAAACCGCTGAGGTTTTTGCTGTGCGCAGAAACCAGTTTTTCAACCACCAGTGGCACCCACGGATTTTCCTTCCAGATAGTGTCCTGCGCGTCTTTATACAGTTTCGCTTTTTCATCACGGTTGGTGGTTTTCAGCGCGTCCGTCAGGTCTTTATCCACTTGCGGATTGCTGTAGAACGCGGTGTTAAACAGCGTTGGTGGCCAGTTAGATGAGGCAAACAACGGCGACAATGCCCAGTCAGCTTCGCCAGTCGAGGCCGACCAACCGGTGTAGAACATTCTCACGCCGCTCTCTTTTTGCCCTTTGCCTTCCACTTCAGCAGCTCGTTGCCCGGCATCCATCGCGGTAACCTTCACTTTGATGCCCACTTGCGCCAGTTGCTGCTGAGTGAACTGCAACACTTTCTGCGCGGTACTGTGGTTATGAGACGACCACAAAGTGGTTTCGAAACCGTTCGGATAGCCTGCTTCTTTCAGCAATGCACGCGCTTTGGCCGGGTCATACGGCCACGGTTTGTAAATTTGTGCGAAATCGATAGATGGCGGTACCACGCCTTCGGCAGGGGTCGCATAACCCGCAAATGCCACTTTCACCAGCGCCTGGCGGTTAATCGCATAGTTAATAGCTTCACGCACCTTCGGGTTATCAAACGGCTTTTGCGTCACGTTCATGCTGAGGTAACGCTGCATGATGGAAGGCGAAGCCACCAGTTCCAGCTTGTCGTTTTTCGCAAGCACCCCTGCCTGTTCGTAAGGAATTGGGAAGGCAAATTGCGCCTCGCCGGTTTGCAGCATGGCCGCGCGGGTATTGTTATCCACCACCGGGCGCCAGGTGATGGTGTCGAGTTTAGGTAAACCCTGTTTCCAGTAACCGTCGAACTTCTTGACCTTCACAAAATCGGTCTGGTTCCAGGTGTCCAGTTGATATGGGCCAGTGCCGACCGGATGGAAACCAATCTCTTTGCCATATTTTTTCAGTGCCGTCGGGGAAATCATCGCCGTTGCCGGATGGGCCAGAATATTGATAAACGCCGAGAATGGCTGTTTGAGGGTGATTTTTACCGTACTGGCGTCAACCGCTTCGGTCTTAGCAATCGCTTTATACAGGTTGTAGCGCTTGAGGTGGTTTTCCGGATTGCTGGCGCGATCAAGGTTGGCCTTCACCGCTTCGGCGTTGAAATCGGTGCCATCCTGGAATTTAACCCCCGAGTGCAGTTTGATGGTGTAAACCAGCCCGTCGTCAGAAACGGTATAGCTTTCTGCCAGCACGTTTTGCAGTTTCATCTCTTTATCCAGACCAAATAGCCCCTGATAAAACGACTTTGCCACCGCCTGCGACAGCGTATCGTTGGCATCATACGGGTCAAGCGTGGTGAAATTGGATGCCACAGCAACAACGACATCTTTTGCAGCGAATGCCGGAGCGGCAATCACGCTGGTTGCCAGACCTGCGGCCACTAGCCACTTGGTACTTTTTAATGCGGTCATGAAGTTCTCCTGATTATCCCTGCCAAAAATATCACTGTGACCGGGCAACAAAGTGCCCTGGTCCAACATTCACAAGCGTTGCAACATGCGGTTCAAACCCCAGTTTGTGCGTGCTACTGGGGATGTCATCGGAAAGCAAAACAGGTTTAGGCCGACGGTGCGCGGGGTCGGCAACCGGTACAGCAGCCATGAGTTTGCGGGTATACGGGTGCTGCGGGTTTTCAAACACCGCGCGACGCGGGCCGATTTCGACAATTTGCCCGAGATACATCACCGCCACGCGATGACAAATGCGCTCAACTACCGCCATGTCATGGGAAATAAACAAAAAGGCGATGCCAAACTCACGCTGTAAATCGAGTAGCAAGTTGATGATTTGCGCACGAATAGAGACATCCAGTGCCGAGACAGACTCATCGGCAATCACCACTTTCGGATTGAGTGCCAGTGCGCGCGCAATGCAGATACGCTGTCGCTGGCCGCCGGAAAACTCATGGGGATAACGCCACGCATGTTCGGGCTGCAATCCCACGCGTTCGAGTAACCACGCCACGCGTTGTTGCGCCTGCGCTGTGGACATCACGTTATGAACCAGCAACGGTTCCATAATCGAATAACCCACCGTCAGACGCGGGTCGAGCGAGGCATAAGGATCCTGGAAAATAAACTGGATGTCTTTGCGCACATGCTGCATGTCGGCATTGGAGAGCGTGTCGATACGTTGGCCGTTGAAATGAATGCTGCCACCCTGAGTTTCTACCAGCCGCAACAGCGCCCGTCCGGTGGTGGATTTGCCACTGCCTGACTCTCCCACCAGCCCCAGCGTTTCGCCAGGCCATAAGTCAAAACTCACTTTTTCTACTGCGTATACGCGACTGGTGACGCGGTTGAAAATGCCACTGCGAATATCAAAACGCGTAACCAGGTCGCGCACTTGCAGCACCGGCACCGCGCCAGGCGTAATAGTGTCTTGTTCGGTTTCAGGTTCTGTACGGTCAGGATGTTCTGGATTCACCAGCGGGAATTTGCGCGGTAAATCACGGCCATTCATCGCGCCAAGACGCGGCACCGCAGCCAATAGCGTTTTGGTGTAAGGATGAACAGGCGCGTTAAAGATCTGTTCCACGCTGCCTGTTTCGACGGCCACGCCTCGATACATTACCAGCACGCGGTCGGCCATATCGGCCACCACGCCCATATCGTGGGTGATAAATATCACGCCCATATGCATTTCATCTTGCAGCACGCGGATAAGCTGGAGGATTTGCGCCTGAATCGTCACGTCCAGCGCGGTGGTCGGTTCATCGGCAATCAGCACCGCCGGACGACAAGAGAGTGCCATCGCTATCATCACGCGTTGGCGCATGCCACCAGAAAGCTGATGCGGATAACGCCCCAAAATAGCTTTTGCTTCCGGAATGCGTACCCGTTCGAGCATGCGCCTGGCCTCTTCCATCGCCGCCTGTTTATCCAGCCCCTGATGCAGGCGGATAGATTCGGCAATTTGTTCACCCACCGGAAATACCGGGTTGAGCGACGTCATCGGCTCCTGGAATATCATGGCGATATCCGCGCCGCGCACATGGCGCATTTGCGATGTACTCAGCGTCGCCGGTTCAATCACCTCACCGTTGCGGCGACGCAGCAAAATTTTTTCGCTTTCAACAATGCTCGCGGTCTTTTCCAGCAGGCGCATTAAGGCTAGCGCTGTGACTGATTTCCCAGAGCCGGACTCCCCGACAATCGCCAGTGTTTCGCCGCGCTTTAGCACAAACGACAAATCGGACACCGCCTGGGTGTCGGCATTTTCCTGGCGAAAACGAACGTTCAGTCGGCTAACAGACAGCACTTCGTCGTCGGGCAGTTCGTGACTATGGGGCATCAATGCTCCTGGCTGTGATAAATTCCAACGTTTGGGGCGTCCCCGACATAACCGTAGCCGCGGTACATCCCTTCACTATTAAATGGCAACGCCACATTGCCTTCGTTATCGATAGCAATCACCCCGCCACTGCCTTGCAGCGCCGGAAGTTTTTCCATCACTACGCGTTCTGTCGCTTGTTGCAGACTCAGCCCGCCATATTCCATCAACGCTGCAATATCGTAGGCCGCAAGCGTTTTCATAAATACTTCGCCCGTTCCGGTACAAGAGACGGCCACATTGGCGTTATTGGCATAGCAACCCGCACCGATAATCGGTGAATCGCCTACGCGGCCTGGCATTTTGTTGGTCATCCCGCCCGTAGAGGTTGCGGCGGCCAAATTGCCATATTGATCGAGTGCCACGGCTCCGACCGTGCCAAATTTGGTATCTGAATTGATCGGCTCGTCACCATCGTGATCAAGCACGGTTTGCTGGCTGGTTCGGGCACGTTGTAGTTGATCCCAGCGTTCCTGAGTGAAAAAGATGTCCGGCGAAACAGGCTCAAGGCCTTGTTGCTGTGCAAAGTTTTCTGCACCGCGCCCAATCAACAGCACATGTGGGCTGTGTTCCAGCACCTGGCGCGCTGCCAGAACGGGGTTGCGAATATGGCTGACACCCGCCACGGCACCCGCTTCGAGGGTGTTGCCATCCATGATGCAGGCGTCCAGTTCATGGGTGCCGTCGTGGGTAAAGACGGCGCCGATACCGGCGTTAAACAACGGGCATTCTTCGAGCAAGCGCACCGCTTCGGTGACGGCGTCTAACGCGCTGCCGCCCGCACCCAGCACGGACTGGCCCACCTCAACGATTTCCGATAAAGCTTTAATATATAGCAGCTCTTTTTCAGGGCTGAGTTGTGCACGAGTAATGGCTCCCGCGCCACCGTGAATCGCGATTACTGCTTTGCTCATTTCGACATTGCCTTGTCAGAGTTCGTTATATTGTCGGAGTCCGTTGTGTGGTCAGATGACGCTGCGCTTATCCGACCAGGGAAAGCTATAAATATCAGATAAATTGAATCGCTATGAGACGATTTTTGAATATAGAAAGATGTAAATGTGATGTAAAGGAAAATGCCGAATTCGATTACTCCCAATGGAACATTCAGCACCAGGCATTTCTCTGACATAATGTTCGCCATATTTTTCCCGCGTTGCAGGAGCTTTCATGGAATTTACCGCCGGTCTTATCCCCCTCGAAACCGCAATGGAACAGATGTTGTCGCGTATTGTTCCTGTCACCGAATCTGAGTCCATCCCTTTGCTGAAGGCTGCCGGGCGCATTACCTCGCACCCTGTCACTTCACCAATTGATGTCCCGGGGTTTGATAACTCTGCAATGGATGGCTACGCGGTACGCCTGAAAGATTTGGCGTTAGGTACGGCATTGCCGGTGGCGGGAAAAGCTTTCGCTGGTCAACCTTTTAGCGGTGAATGGCCGGAGGCAACCTGCATTCGCATTATGACCGGTGCACCGGTGCCAGCAGGTACCGACGCGGTGGTGATGCAGGAAGAAACCACCGTCACCGAAAGCGGTGTGCGTTTTAACGAAGCCGTGAAAAACGGGCAAAACGTTCGCCTGCGTGGCGAAGATATTCGCCAGGGCGCGAGCGTGCTACCTGCGGGTAAAAAACTGACTGCCGCGGAATTACCTCTAATTGCCTCACTGGGTATCGCCGAAGTCGCGGTGTTACGCGCGATTCGCGTCGCCGTGTTCTCAACCGGTGATGAACTGCAACTGCCAGGCACTCCGCTTGGCGAAGGGCAAATTTACGACACCAATCGCCTGGCAGTGCATATCATGCTTGAGCAATTAGGTTGCGAGGTCATTGATTTAGGGATTATCCGTGATGATCCTGAAACTCTGCGAGCGGCATTTATCGAAGCTGACAGCCAGGCCGATGTGGTGATCAGCAGCGGCGGCGTTTCGGTCGGTGAAGCGGATTACACTAAACAGTTGCTTGAAGAACTCGGTGAAGTTGGTTTCTGGAAACTGGCAATAAAACCAGGTAAACCGTTTGCCTTTGGTCGCCTGAAAAACAGCTGGTTCTGCGGCCTGCCGGGTAATCCAGTTTCTGCGGCACTAACCTTCTACCAATTGGTTCAGCCGCTGTTAGCCAAAGTAAGCGGCCAGCAAGGTAATGCCCTGCCACCACGCCAGCGTGTGCGTACCGTCGGCCGCCTGAAAAAATCCCCCGGCCGCCTCGATTTCCAGCGTGGCATTATGCGTACCGGTGAAGATGGGCAATTAGAAGTATTGAGCACTGGCCATCAGGGTTCACATATTTTCAGCTCATTTAGCCAGGCCAACTGTTTTATCATACTGGAGCTTGAACGTAGTAACGTTGAGGCGGGCGACTGGGTTGACGTTGAGCCATTTAATCATCTGTTTGGGGGCTAACCATGAGCGCTGAACTGAGCGATCAAGAAATGATGCGCTACAACCGGCAAATTATTTTGCGTGGTTTTGATTTTGACGGCCAGGAAGCGTTGAAAGCCGCGCGTGTTTTGATTGTTGGGCTCGGCGGTCTCGGTTGCGCCAGCGCGCCGTATCTGGCGGCGGCAGGTGTCGGCCACCTGACATTGTTAGATTTTGATACTGTGGCGCTGTCTAATTTGCAGCGCCAGACCCTGCACCGCGATGCCACAATTGGGCAGTTAAAAGTCGACTCTGCGCGCAATGCGCTGGCCGCAATCAACCCGCATATTCAGATTGATACGGTTAATGCGCTGCTTGATGAAGCGCAGCTGCTGGAGTTAGTAGCGAAGCACGATCTGGTACTGGATTGCACTGATAACGTGGCGATTCGCAATCAGCTCAATCAGTGTTGTTTTACGCTGAAAAAACCGCTGGTTTCCGGCGCGGCGATTCGTATGGAAGGGCAAATCAGCGTCTTTACTTATCAGAACGGTGAACCCTGTTATCGCTGCCTGAGCCGGTTGTTTGGCGAGAATGCGCTCACCTGTGTGGAAGCGGGTGTGATGGCACCGTTAGTCGGCGTTATTGGTTCTTTACAAGCGATGGAAGCCATCAAACTGCTGGCGCATTACGGCACGCCGGCCAGCGGGAAAATCGTGATGTACGACGCGATGACCTGCCAGTTCCGCGAGATGAAACTGCCGCGCAATCCGCAATGTGAGGTGTGCGGCACTCACTCGTCATAAAGCCCTACGCTACTGACCGCCGTGTGACTCTTGTGTGGGCGAATGCGGCGCACCGATTCACGCACCACCAGCATGCCGTTAAGCAGTAAATTCCCCACTGGCGCATCCGGGCGTATTAAACGTTGCTGGAGAATATGCACCGCTTCCTCACCCAACTGGTCACGCGGGACATGCACCGAAGTTAACGGTACATCGTGGATAGCTGCCAGGTTAAAACCATCGATGCTCATCACTGAAATATCATGCGGTACGCGCAAACCCGCGTTTTGCAGCGCACTGACCACTCCTGCCGCCATAAAATCACCACCCACCAAAAAAGCCGTGGGTAACTGCTGGCGCGGCGTGTTTTCCAGAAATTCGCTGATTAACTTTTCACTCTCTTTGGAGCTGAAACTTTGCGCGGTAATCAGGTGGCGTGCGTCATCAAATTGCAGGTTGCTGGCCTCCCAGGCGTCGCGAATACCGGCAAGACGCAACTCCATGGTATAGCGCCGTAAGCACAGCAAAGTGACGATCTCTTTATGGCCCTGTTCAAACAGATAACTCGCGGCAAAGTCGCCAATTAACTGGTGATCCGGTGCCACTCCCGGCAAACGCATTTTGCGGTCACGGCAGTTGATCAACACGCAAGGCTTACCGAGATCGACTGCCAGATCGTGAATGTGCGGATCGTCAATGCCCAGTAAGATCGCCGCTTCCGTTTCTGGCTCATTCATTTTGCTCAGGAACATGTTGGCGTCGCTGTCGTTTTCTTCCAGCGCGCAGTAACGCAGCCGCACTTCATGGGGTATCAGCGCCTTGCTCAGCCCCTGGGTGACGCGATAATAAAAAACGTCAGATCGCTCATCAAATGCACGCTGCGGCGCAAAAACGACCAGGCTGTTAAGTAACATACGCCCCGCCGCCATGCCCTCAAGCACGCCTTTTCGCTCGGCGCAGTTGAGCACCTGTTGCCGGGCCAGTTCGCTGGTATTCGATTTCCCGGCCAGCACGCGGGAAACCGTACTGATGGAGAGCCCTGTTTCTGCTGCAATTTCAGTGATTTTTAGCTTTTTACTCATTATGTGATCTATGCCCATTTTGGCAATGAAAAAATTTTCACGACAAATTGTAGGGCTTTATTACTGGTTTTTTCGTTATCGAACGCACGTAATTGGCTTTCAAATGAAAATTTTTGCACCGAAGTCGCTATTGCGAATGTTCTTGCTGCTCTACGCTTTCTCCATTGCCGAGATTGAACCTGCTATTTCTTGGCAAGCATTCATTAAAATAATTATTAATCAATGAGATACAAATTTATTCAATCAATGAATGGATAAATTTTTCCGATAGATACAGCTGCTTCGTGGAGAACGACATGAGTCATGGCATTAATCCGGGTGTCACTGCCGTAAAGGGCAGGCGCACCATCCGCAACCTGCGTTGGTGGGTTCTGGTGCTGTTCTTGTTAGGCGTTACCGTTAACTACATTACCCGGAACTCACTGGGTATTTTGGCTCCAGAGCTGAAAACCAGTCTTGGTATTACCACTGAACAATATTCCTGGATTGTCGCTTCATTCCAGCTTGCTTATACCCTCTTCCAACCAATTTGTGGCTGGCTGATTGACGTAATCGGCCTCAAGCTGGGCTTCTTAATTTGCGCAGGTCTTTGGGCGGTAGTGTGCATCATGCACGCAGGTGCCGGAAGCTGGCTGCATCTGGCTATTTTGCGCTTCTTTATGGGAGGTGCTGAAGCTGCGGCAACCCCAGCTAACGCCAAAACGATTGGCGAATGGTTCCCGAAAAAAGAGCGCCCTATTGCTGCGGGTTGGGCAGGCGTTGGTTTCTCGATTGGTGCCATGCTGGCACCGCCAATTGTCTATTTTGCGCATGCCTCTTTCGGCTGGCAGGGCGCGTTTATGTTCACCGGCGTGTTAGCCATGTTGTGGGTTATTTTGTGGTGGATGTTCTATCACAACCCGGAACAGCACCCGAACCTCAGCAAAGAAGAACTGGAGTTCATCAAACAAGATAACGAACCTGCTGCGGTGAAACTGCCTTTCCTGACTGCACTGAAAACCGTCGGCAAAAACAAGCGTTTCTACGGTATTGCTATCCCTGCTTTTATGGCCGAACCGGCATGGGCAGTGTTGAGCTTCTGGGTTCCGCTGTATCTGGCAAACGAACGTGGAATGGATCTCAAACAAATTGCCATGTTCGCCTGGCTGCCGTTCCTCGCCGCCGACCTCGGCAGCGTGGCAAGTGGCTATCTGACCAAGCTTTATACCCGCTGGTTTGGTTACTCACGCACCAACTCCATCGTCGCCAGTTCGGTGACCGGGGCTTTCCTGATGATCTCGCTGGCACTGGTTGCCATCACTAAAGATCCGTACGTCGCCATTGCATTGATTTCGATTGGTGGCTTCGGGCACCAGATTATTTCCTGCATGTTGAGTGCGCTGGTTGTGGACTCCTTTGATAAAGGCCAGATGGCGACGGTCAACGGCATGCGCGGTTCTGCGGCCTGGATCGCCAGCTTCTTATTCTCACTGTTGATTGGCGTCACCGCCGACAAAATTGGCTACAACCCGCTGTTTATCGCCATGGGCTTCTTTGACCTGATTGGCGCTGTATTCCTGGTTTCTTTTATTGCTGAACGCCGCACTAAGCGCGCCTGATAGATGGATTGTGAACGATGAAAACGTTGAAAACCTGGACACTATTAAAATCTGATGCCCACCACGTGGAGTTAAGCGTGGATGGCAAACATCGCCTGAATTTGTTCGTGCTGGAGCAAGGCATGTTCCGCGTGCTAATTAAGCGCGAAAACAAACTGGCACTGAACCGCACCTGGAGCATTGCGCCAGAAAGTGATGTGCCGTGGGAAGGCCGCGACCGTGAAAGCCTGCAAGGTTTCGCTCTGCCTGGTTTCACGGTAGAAGAATTAGATGACACTCTGCGCATCAGCACCGATAAACTGCGCGTCACTGTTCACCAGCCGCTGTGGCTGGAGTGGGAATATCTGAATCAGGATTCCCAGTGGCAATTGCTGGCAAGCGACCGCCCAACCAGCGCTTATCTGCTGAACGCCCATGGCGATGGCGTGGCGCATTATCAGCGCCGCTTCAAAGAAGAACGTTATTACGGCCTGGGCGAAAAAGCTGGCCCGTTGCAGCGCACCGGTAAGCGTTATGAAATGCGCAACCTCGACGCAATGGGCTATAACGCGGAGTCTACCGATCCGCTGTACAAACATATTCCGTTTACCATTACGCGCCGCCCGGACGTGAGCTTCGGGATGTTTTACGACAACCTGAGCTGCTGCTGGCTGGATTTGGGTAACGAAATCGACAACTACCACCTGCCCTACCGCCGCTGGCAGGCAGAATCAGGCGATGTCGATTATTACCTGTTCCTCGGCCCGCAGGTTTTAGACGTCACCAAAGCGTTTGTGCGCCTGACCGGTAAAACGCTGTTTGGCCCGAAATGGAGCCTCGGCTACAGCGGTTCAACCATGCATTACACCGACGCACCGGATGCGCAAAACCAGCTGATGAGCTTTATAAAACTGTGCGACGAACACGCGATCCCATGCGATTCGTTCCAGTTGTCATCGGGCTACACTTCCATCAAAAACAAGCGTTATGTGTTCAACTGGAACTACGACAAAGTGCCGCAACCAAAAGTGATGAGCCAGGCATTCCACGATGCGGGCATCAAACTGGCGGCGAACATTAAGCCGTGCCTGTTGCAGGATCATCCTCGTTATCAGGAAGTGGTTGAGCAAGGTCTGTTTATTAAAGATTCCGAGCAAGATAGCCCGGAACGCTCGATCTTCTGGGACGATGAAGGTTCACACCTCGATTTCACCAACCCGGCAACGGTCAAATGGTGGCAAAACGGCGTCACTACGCAACTGCTGGAAATGGGTATCGACTCCACCTGGAACGATAACAACGAATACGAAGTGTGGGATGGCGAAGCACGTTGCTACGGCTTTGGCCAGGAAATCGCCATCAAAAATATTCGCCCAGTCATGCCGCTGTTGATGATGCGTGCCTCACTCGAAGCACAACAAGCCTTTGCACCGGAAAAACGCCCGTATTTGATTTCGCGTTCAGGTTGCGCCGGGATGCAGCGTTACGTGCAAACCTGGAGCGGCGATAACCGCACCAACTGGAATACGCTGCGCTACAACACTCGTATGGGCGTGGGCATGAGCCTGTCAGGTTTGTATAACGTCGGGCATGACGTCGGCGGTTTCTCTGGCGACAAACCAGATGCCGAGCTGTTTGTCCGTTGGGTACAAAATGGCGTGATGCACCCGCGCTTCACCATTCACTCATGGAATGATGACCAGACTGTCAACGAGCCGTGGATGTACGCAAGTGTGACTCCGGCAATCCGTAGCGCGATTGAAACACGCTATCGCCTGCTACCGTATTTCTACACGCTGCTGTGGCAAGCCCATGCTGACGACGAACCGATGCTGCGCTCCACCTTCCTTGATCATGAGCACGACGCGAAAACCTTCGAAGAGTGTGATGACTTTATGCTGGGCCGTGATTTGCTGGTCGCAAGTGTGGTGGAAGAAGGCCAACGCGAGCGCGAAATCTGGCTGCCAGAAAACGGCGCGGGTTGGTACGATTACTACACCGGCCAGTGGTATAGCGGCGGCCAGACAATTGTGGTTGATGCTCCGCTAGAACGCCTGCCGCTGCTGGTACGCGCCGGTGCTGCCCTGCCGCACTCTGCACGCATTACGCATGTGTTAGCGAGCGCTGATAATGTGCGCGAGTTGAAAGTGTATCCGTTGCAAGGGACAGGCGTTTCACACGGCAGCCTGTTTGAAGACGACGGCGAGTCATGGGGTTATCAGCAAGGTAATGCGTTGTGGCTGAGCTGGGAAATTCGCTGCACAGCGGATGAGGTTCATGTGTCGTTTAGCCGTAAAGGGGATTATCAACCGGCATGGAGCGAGATGAAGTTGACGCTTCCTGCTGGGGAAAAACGCCGTTTGGTTGTTGATGGCGTTGAGCAGGATTTATTGAAGATTTAAGATATAAAAAAACCGCCGAAAGGCGGTTTAAAACTGCTGACGAAGCTATTTCGTAGGTCGGATAAGCGCAGCGTCATCCGACAATCAGGTGCAAATGGTGGATGACGCTAGCGCTTATCCACCCTACAAAACTAAATTAACCGTCAATGCCTTTACTGCGCAGGTAATCTTCGTACCCGCCGGTAAAGTCAATCACACGCTCTGGGGTAATCTCAATCACACGCGTTGCCAGCGAGCTAACAAACTCACGGTCGTGAGAAACGAAGATCAGCGTGCCTGGGTACATTTCCAGCGCCATGTTCAGCGACTCGATAGATTCCATATCCAGGTGGTTGGTAGGTTCATCCATCACCAGAACGTTCGGGCGTTCCATCATTAACTTACCAAACAACATGCGGCCTTTTTCACCACCGGAAAGCACTTTAGCAGGCTTTTTGATGTCATCCTGGCTGAACAGCAGACGGCCAAGAATGCTGCGCACCGCTTGCTCGTCGTCGCCTTCCTGCATCCACTGGCTCATCCAGTCGAACACCGTCAGGTCATTTTCGAATTCGTATTCGTGATCCTGCGCGTAATAGCCGATTTGCACATTCTCAGACCACTTCACAGTACCTGCGTCTGGAGTCAGTTCAGCAACCAGGGTTTTAAGCAGAGTGGTTTTACCCACGCCGTTGGTACCCAGAATCGCCAGTTTTTCACCCACTTCCAGCAGCATGTTAACGCCTTTGAACAGTGGGCCGTTATCAAAGCCTTTAGACATAGCTTCAACTTCAAGCGCATTACGGAACAGTTTCTTGTCCTGCTCGAAGCGAATGAACGGGTTCTGACGGCTGGATGCTTTAACTTCGTCGAGTTTGATTTTATCAATCTGACGCGCACGAGAAGTCGCCTGGCGAGATTTAGAGGCGTTGGCACTAAAACGGCTAACGAAGGATTGCAGGTCTGCAATCTGCGCTTTTTTCTTCGCGTTATCAGACAACAGGCGTTCACGCACTTGTGTTGCTGCCGTCATGTATTCGTCGTAGTTGCCTGGATAAACACGCAGTTCGCCGTAGTCCAGATCCGCCATGTGAGTACACACCATGTTCAGGAAGTGACGGTCGTGCGAAATGATGATCATGGTGCTGTTACGTTCGTTCAGCACGGTTTCCAGCCAACGAATGGTGTCGATGTCCAGGTTGTTCGTCGGTTCATCAAGCAGCAGAATTTCTGGGTTTGAGAACAGTGCCTGCGCCAGCAACACACGCAGTTTCCAGCCTGGAGCAACTTCGCTCATCGGGCCGTAATGTTGTTCTACAGGAATGCCGACACCTAACAGCAGTTCACCCGCGCGTGCTTCAGCGGTGTAACCGTCCATTTCGCCGTACAACACTTCCAGGTCAGCCACTTTGTAGCCGTCTTCTTCGCTCATCTCTGGTAACGCGTAAATGCGGTCGCGCTCTTCTTTTACTTCCCAGAGTTCAGCGTGGCCCATGATTACCGTGTCGAGCACGGTGAATTTTTCAAAGGCGAATTGATCCTGACGCAACTTACCGAGGCGTTCGTTCGGATCAAGTGAAACGTTACCCAGCGTTGGCTCTAAATCGCCACCGAGGATCTTCATAAAGGTAGACTTGCCGCTACCGTTAGCGCCGATCAAGCCGTAACGGTTGCCGCCGCCAAATTTGACAGAAATATTTTCAAACAGCGGCTTACTGCCGAACTGCATTGTGACGTTGCTGGAAACTAGCACAGAGATGTCCTGGTAAAAGAAGTTTTAAGATGTGAGATCCGGCACATTATGCCATAACTCAATGTGCAGATCGCCCTGCTTGTTCACTGGCGATAAAATAATCAATATGGAAAAAAATGTGATTTAATCCACATCTGATTTCCCTGGTCGCGAGAATGCACATATAATGCGCGGCTAAACCGCTCCGTTTCTTCACTAACTAGCCTGCATGGCCGTAAATAATTCGCATACCATGAATATGAAACTACGCACTATTTTACTGGCATTTGTGGCTGTCGTGTCTTTTAGCAAAACAGCTTCTGCCGTGACCTATCCTCTGCCTACTGATGGCAGCCGTTTGATTGGTCAAAACCAGGTTGTCACCATTCCTGAAGGTAGCACCGCACCGCTGGAAGAATTCGCAGCACGTTACCAGATGGGTCTTTCCAACATGTTGGAAGCAAACCCGGGTGTTGACCCGTATTTGCCAAAGCCTGGTACCATCCTGAATATTCCTCAGCAGCTGATTCTGCCGGACACCGTCCATGAAGGTATTGTTATTAACAGTGCTGAAATGCGCCTCTACTATTACCCTGCTGGCTCCAACACGGTTATCGTGCTGCCAATCGGTATCGGCCAGTTGGGTAAAGACACCCCACTGAACTGGACAACAAAAGTAGAACGTAAGAAAGCGGGCCCAACCTGGACGCCAACGAAGAAAATGCACGCAGAATATATTGCTGCCGGTACGCCACTGCCAGCGGTTGTTCCAGCTGGCCCGGATAACCCGATGGGTCTGTATGCACTGTACATTGGTCGTCTGTATGCAATTCACGGTACCAACGCAAACTTTGGTATCGGCCTGCGCGTGAGCCACGGTTGTGTGCGTCTGCGTAATGAAGACATCAAATTCCTGTTCGAGAAAGTGCCGGTCGGTACCCGCGTTCAGTTCATCAACGAACCGGTTAAAGCCACCGTTGAGCCAGATGGTACGCGCTACATTGAAGTGCATAACCCACTGTCGACCACTGAAGCGCAGTTCAACTCCACTGAGATTGTCCCTATCACGCTGAAAAACAACGTGACCGCGATTACCGCTCAGCCTGACGTTGACAGCACCGTATTGGATCAAGCTATTCAGGGCCGTTCCGGTATGCCGGTACGCTTGAACTAAGCGAAGATTACAGCTTTGAAGAGCGGCCTACGGGCCGCTTTTTTTGTCCTCAAAATACCTGTTGTGATAATGCCCAAAACTTTCTGGAACGTTCCAGACAGGAATGTTTGGTATGCTAATAATTCATGATGTGACCGGTAGCACATTTTTGAGTTTAATTGTATGATGAATGCGTTTTCTAAAAGGTAATCACTATGCGTAACTCACTCACCGCACTATGGCAGTACCTGCGGGCATTTATATTAATTTACATATGCTTATATGCAGGTATTGCCATTTCGTCACTGCTTCCTATCACCATCCCCGGCAGCATTATTGGCATGCTGATTCTGTTTGTATTGCTGTCGCTGCAAATCGTCCCTGCCAAATGGGTTAAACCCGGTTGCCAAATATTGATTCGTAACATGGCGCTGCTGTTTGTGCCGATTGGCGTAGGTGTGATGCAGTATGTCGATGTAATAAAACAACAATTTGGCCCTGTTGTGGTCTCATGTTTTATCAGTACCCTGGTGGTGTTAGTGGTAGTGAGCTGGAGTTCCCAGTTAATGCATGGCGAGCGTAAAGTGGTGAGCGAGCGCGAGGGTGAGACAAAATGATTCATCATCTTTGGTGGTCTTTACCTTTAACACTGGCGACTTTTTTCCTGGCCCGCCAGGTTGCTGTCCGTTATAAATCGCCGGTTCTGAACCCGTTGCTGATTTCCATGATTGTGATAATCCCAATCCTGGTCTTTACCCGTACCCCTTACGAACATTATTTCGAAGGCAGTAAAGTATTAAATGACTTGCTGCAACCGGCCGTTGTTGCCCTCGCCTTCCCGCTTTACGAACAGCTTCACCAGATTCGCGCGCGCTGGAAATCCATTATCACTATCTGTTTTATTGGCAGCATGGTGGCGATGATTACCGGTACTTCGGTGGCATTGCTGATGGGGGCAACTCCGCAAATTGCCGCTTCGATTTTGCCGAAATCAGTGACCACCCCTATCGCAATGGCAGTCGGTGGCAGTATCGGTGGGATCCCGGCGATTAGCGCAGTCTGTGTGATTTTTGTCGGTATTTTGGGTGCCGTATTTGGTCATACCCTTTTGAATTTAATGAACATTACCACTAAGGCGTCTCGTGGTCTTGCGATGGGGACGGCATCTCATGCCCTCGGCACCGCTCGCTGCGCGGAACTTGATTACCAGGAAGGGGCTTTTAGCTCATTGGCGCTGGTGATCTGCGGCATCATTACCTCACTGATTGCCCCGTTCCTGTTCCCGGTTATTTTGGCCGTTGTAGGTTAAAACTTGCGAGAGATCGCGCATTTTCATTCTTTATTTCATACGTTGCATTTGTAATTAGATGAAGATCACATATAAAGCCTATACAGACCCGTAAACTACGGGTCAATCACTTGTTATGAGGCTAATTTCCATGCGCTCACGTTTTCAGGCTGCTCTCGCACAACTCCCGGCTGCACTGCAAACCGCACTGCAACCCTTGATTACTGACTCTCATTTCCCAGCAATGTTTATTGCTTCCGAAGTAGAATCACTGAAAGCTCAGACCGGCCTTGATGACGATGCATTGGCCTTCGCCTTATTGCCACTCGCAGCCTCTTGTGCACGTGCTGATTTATCACAGTTTTATGTTGGCGCTGTGGCGCGCGGTGTAAGCGGTAACCTTTATTTTGGCGGCAATATGGAGTTTCTCGGCTCCACCATGCAGCAGACCGTTCATGCCGAGCAGAGCGCAATTACTCACGCGTGGATGCGCGGTGAAAAAGCACTCTCCGCCATTACGGTTAACTACACACCTTGTGGCCATTGCCGCCAGTTTATGAACGAGCTGAATAGCGGTGTAGCACTACGCATTAATTTGCCAGGCCGTAAACCCGCCACGCTTGGCGATTATCTGCCTGATGCCTTTGGCCCACGCGATTTAGAAATCAAAACCTTGCTGCTTGATGAAATGGACCATGGCTTTGAGTTGCAGGGCGATGAATTAAGCCGTGCCGCCATTGCCGCGGCAAACCGTAGCCATGCGCCGTACAGCAACGCGCCTTCAGGTGTGGCGCTGGAAATGCGTGACGGGACGATTTTCAAAGGGAGCTATGCAGAAAACGCGGCATTCAATCCTTCCCTGCCACCACTGCAGGCCGCACTGAATCTGCTGAGTCTTTCGGGTTATGACTATAACGATATTCAGCGGGCAATACTTGCTGAAAAAGCCGAAGCACCACTAACCCAATGGGATGCGACCGCTGCCACATTAAAAGCGCTGGGCTGTATGAATATTGACCGCGCACTTTTGAATTGATATTCACAGTACGGGCGTGCTTGCGTCCGTACTGTTTAAATTTAACGCAACCAACGCAGTGAATCTTGCTCTTACCCACCAGGTAAAGTAGCCTTGAATAAAATTCCCTCCTTTTTTAGAGCCGCAAGTCCATGTTGAAGCGCGTGTTTTATAGCCTGTTGGTGATAATCGGATTGGCTGTGGTCGCTGCGCTATGTCTTGACCGCTGGATAAGCTGGAAAACTGCACCTTACGTCTATGATGAATTGCAGGACTTGCCCTACCGCCAGGTCGGCGTGGTGCTTGGAACCGCCAAATATTACCGCACAGGCGTGATTAATCAGTATTATCAATTCCGTATTCAGGGCGCGTTAAATGCTTATAACAGCGGTAAAGTAAATTACCTGCTGTTAAGCGGCGATAATGCCCAGCAAAGCTACAACGAACCCATGACCATGCGTAAAGATCTGATTGCCGGTGGTGTTGACCCGGCCGACATCGTGCTGGATTACGCTGGTTTTCGTACCCTGGATTCTATCGTTCGTACCCGCAAAGTCTTTGATACCAACGATTTCATCATTATCACTCAGCGTTTCCATTGCGAACGTGCGCTATTTATTGCCTTGCATATGGGTATTCAGGCGCAGTGTTACGCCGTTCCCTCGCCCAAAAATATGATGACTGTACGTATCCGTGAATTTGGTGCCCGATTAGGCGCGCTCGCGGATCTGTATATCTTTAAACGTGAACCGCGTTTTCTTGGCCCATTAGTGCCAATTCCTGCAATGCATGAAGTACCTGAAGATGCACAAGCTTATCCGGCTGTGACGCCAGAACAGTTGCTGGAGTTACAGAAAAAACCCTAAAGTAAGCCCTCAAGGAAGGAAGAATGGCTGTTAATAAAATATTACTGGCATTGGTTCCCGCACTCAGTCTGCTGGCTGCACCTGCACTGGCGCAGGCAGAAGAAGAATGCATGGCGCAGTTAAAAACACAGGCCGCGTTGCTGCATCCTACAAGTCAGCTAAATGAAAGTAACAGTGCCTGCAAAGTGTGGCCGTGGGCTCCAGACAAAACCATTATGGTGATGATGTTATCTGCGCCTGACGGTGAACCGGATTTTACCATCTATGATGTCGATGTGATGGTGACGGACACACAAAGCGGCAAGGTAATTGCGCGCAATACCCACCCGCAAGCCGTTCAGGATGATGCGATAGCAACTAGCTCTGTCACCATCGATACAGCACGTTACCAGCTCACCCCAGATTTACGCGCCTTTGCCATCCGCTTTGTCCATACTGGTTCTTCCAATGTTAACCAGTTCGGTGTTGAAAGCCTGAATATGTATGTGCTTAAAGACAAAACGCTGCCTTTGCTGGTTAATCACTTCAGTATGGTGATTGACAGCGGAGAGTGGGATGGGGCTTGCACGGGATATTTTACGAAAAACAAGCGAACTATTTCGGTGTTAAACACTACCAGCAACGGCTATGCCGATCTGCGAGTACACGATAAAAAAGTCTCAAATGAAACAAACCGGGATAAAGCCGGTAAATGTGCAGAAACAAAAGTTGGCGAAGAGGAAACAGATATTATTCTGCGTTTTGATGGGAAAGTTTATCCGGTGGATAAAAAAGAGCAGTTTGACAGTGCATTTTGATTAAATGATCAGGGTGAGCCTTCGCCCACCCTGACAATAAATTACTTCTTACGTGCGTATTTCAATGAATCCAGTGCGACCGCGAAGATAATGATCGCACCCTTGATAATGTACTGCCAGTAAGGGTTCACGCCGATATACGTCAAACCGTAGTTGATGACGGTGAAGATGATAACACCGGTCACCACGCCCACGACCGTCCCCACGCCGCCGCTGAATGACACACCGCCGACGACGCACGCCGCAATCGCATCCAGTTCGTACATGAAGCCAAGGTTGTTGGTCGCAGAACCGATACGCCCAGCTTCTAACATCCCGCCGAAGGCGTAGAACACACCAGACAGCGCGTAAATCATGATCAGGTTCAGTGCAACGTTAACACCAGAAACTTTAGCGGCTTCAGGGTTACCACCGATGGCGAAGATGTTCTTACCAAAGCGCGTTTTGTTCCACAGAATCCAGACAAAGCCAATCGCAATCAACGCATAGAACGTGATGTACGAGAGCTTAAAGTTACCCATCTTGATAAAGCCCTGGGTAAAGGTCGAGAACCCGCTATCGAACCCCGCAATTGGCGATGCGCCAACAAAGTCGTAGTACAGGGAGTTGATACCGTAAACGATGATCATGGTACCCAAAGTGGTGATAAACGGCGTCACGTTCAGGTAAGCAATGATAATACCGTTAACCAGACCAATGATTGCGCCGATAGCACAAACGATCAGGATAACCAACGGGATTGGCATGGTGCTCATTTCAGGGAAAACTTTGTTTACGTTTTCCATTGATTGCAGGAATGTCGCCGCGACAACCGCCGCTAAACCTACCTGGCGACCTGCTGACAGGTCAGTACCCTGAGTCACAATCAGCCCCGCCACACCCAATGCAATGATGATACGCACGGAAGACTGGGTCAGAATGTTACTTAAGTTCATCAAGCTTAAAAACGTTGGGTCCTGGAAAATAATAATCGCCAGCAGCACCAGCAATACGACATAAATGCCGCCTTCTTTCAGATAAGTTAGAAAACTTTTCTTATTTAACGCACTCATTTTAATAGCCCCTAAATTATCAAAGGTGCACAGACGCAAGACGTAATATTTCGTTCTGCGTGGTTGTTTTAGTGTCTACAATTCCGGCAACGAGACCATTGCTCATCACCAGGATACGATCTGTAATCCCTAACAACTCTGGCATTTCGGACGAAATAATGATGATTCCTTTCCCTTTTTTGGCGAGTTCAGCAATAAGCTGATAAATTTCAAATTTAGCCCCAACATCAATCCCGCGAGTCGGTTCATCTAACATTAAAATTTCTGGCTGTGTTAATAACCAACGGCCAATAATCACTTTTTGTTGGTTACCACCGGACAGCGAACCAATCGCCGTGCGATGACCTGGTGTTTTGACACGCATTGAGTCGATTACCCATTGGGTATCGCTTTTCATGCGCGAATTATCCAGTAAGCCAACTTTGTTTTTATAATTGCGAATATTAGAAATCAGTGAGTTAAAACCAATATCCAGGTACGCATAAATACCGGTTGAGCGACGTTCTTCTGTCACCAGGGCAAAGCCATGGTTAATCGCTTCGTTCGCGCTATGGTTATTAATCTTTTTGCCGTGCAACGTAATAGTACCGTCTGATTTTTCACGGATACCAAAAAGTGTTTCAACAATATCAGTACGTTTTGCACCGACCAGACCAGCAATGCCAAGAATTTCCCCTTTGTGCAAATCAAAGGAAACATCGCGAATCGAAGGCTGACGTAGTGAAGTCAGGTTACGGACTTCCATAATCACTTCACCCGGCACGTTTTCTTTTGTCGGGAAGCGTTGGTTTAGCGAGCGGCCCACCATCATGGAGATAATTTTATCCATATCCAGCCCTTCTAATGGCTGGGTGGCAATCCACTGCCCGTCACGTAAAATCGTGATTTCATCGCACAGCTGGAAAATTTCTTCCATTTTGTGGGAGATATAAACAATACCGCAGCCGCGTTCTTTTAATTTACGGATGATTTTGAAAAGGTGATTAACTTCTTTTTCTGTCAGTGAGGATGTTGGCTCATCCATAATGACGATTTTGGCATTGTAAGAAAACGCTTTGGCAATTTCGATCATCTGCATTTGTGATACTGACAATGTGCCCACACGTGCTTTAGGGTCAATATCAATATCCAGTTCATCGAAAATATGTTTGGTATCGCGGTACATTTTGTCCTGGTCGACAAATACACCTTTAGTTGGGTAGCGCCCCAGCCACATGTTATCCATTACGGTACGTTGTAAAACCAGGTTTAATTCCTGGTGCACCATAGAAATACCATTTTCCAGCGCTTCTTTGGTGCTGGAAAAGTTAACTTCTTGTCCCTGAAAAAGAATACTGCCGGAATCTTTGGCATAGATCCCAAATAGGCATTTTAATAATGTTGATTTGCCTGCACCGTTCTCACCCATTAATGCGTGAATGGAATGAGGACGAACTTTTAAATTAACATTATCCAGTGCCTTAACGCCGGGGAATGATTTATTAATGTTGGTCATTTCCAACAAATATTCCGACGACTGATTTGTAATATTGTCGACCATAATTACGGTTCCAATAGTGTCACTGAGTGGATTGAGCCGGACGAAAATCACATCCGGCTCGACACTTTTTTTAAAACCATATCCAAAATAATTCGAGTTGCACAAAGGCGACAAGCTCGTGAGTCCCCGGCAGCTTACTTAAGTAAGTGACCGGGGTGAGCGAGTGCAGTTAACGCATCTGCGGCTCGAAGTATGAAGGATACTTATTTACCAGTAAATTCAGCCAGATTGCTCTGATCAACACCGACGTATGGGATACGAACGATTTTGTTCTCAATCTTCCACTTAGTGCCTTCAGCGGCAGGCTTACCATCGGCCAGGTTTTTAGCCAGATCGAAGGTTGCTTTAGCCTGGTTGTTGGCATCGTTCAGAACGGTACCGGCCATTGCGCCAGATTTAACCAGTGCCAGAGCTTCTGGCAGGGCATCAACACCAAAGACTGGAATAGAAGATTTGTTGTGCGCTTTCAGCGCTTCAACTGCACCCATTGCCATCGCATCGTTGTTGGCAATAACCACTTCGATTTTGTTAGCGTTCGGGCCAGACAACCATGCGTCCATCTTATCTTTTGCCTGAGCGGTATCCCACATTGCAGTATCTAACTGCAGCTGTTGAGTTTTCAGGCCTTTGGTATTCAGCTCTTTAATAACATAGGTAGTACGAGCTTCAGCATCCGGGTGGCCTGGTTCGCCTTTGAGCAGAACGAATTGAACCTGACCATCTTTGTTCAGATCCCATGCCGGGTTAGCTGCCCAATGTTTAGCAATCAGGTCGCCCTGGATGATGCCAGACTCTTTAGAGTCAGTACCCACGTAGTAAGCTTTGTCGTAGCTATCCAGCGCTTTACGAGAAGGTTCTTTGTTGTAGAACACGATTGGAATGTTCTGGCCGCGAGCTTTTTCGATAACGGTGCCCGCAGCAGCAGGGTCAACCAGGTTGATTGCCAGTGCTTTCACGCCTTTTGCCAACAGTACGTCAATCTGATCGTTCTGCTTGGACTGGTCGTTTTGCGAGTCGTTCATCAGCAGTTCTACGTCTGGAGAAGCTTTTGCGTCTTTCTCAATCGCTTTGCGAACCACTGACATGAAGTTATCGTCATATTTATAAATGGTCACACCAATACGGGTATCAGCTGCATGAGCGGCTGCGCCAAACAACATGCAAGACATAACAGCGGACAGGGTCAAAACCTTCTTATTCATGGTATCTCCGGTTTTTTGCAGGGTAGTACATTAGGTATTCAGGCAGGCAGCACTGTTACAAAAATGTTACTGAATGCCGAAAATTTTCTATAGTAAAAAACTCTTCCGTGTTCGGTAACGATCCATAACTGCTTTTATTGATGATTTTTTTGCTTAATACCTATGCGCAAACTGATGAGTCAGCGTTACATATAGTTTCAGCTGATAAAACGCTGACATCATAGTCATCGCAATGTTAATTAACTGTGAATTTACTCACAAATTGAAACCGGTTACATCAAAGACTTTATTCAGAGAGTGATCGATGCCGCAATTTGCCGTGGAGCCACCGAATGACGGCGCACCAAAGTCGGCATAAAACAGTGCGTTGCACCAATATCGAGCGTTCCTGCCGCCCCTTGTAGCGCCAGTTCCGTCGCCAGACGTGCCATTGAAACAATGGGGTATCGCACCGTGGTGAGTTGCGGATCGGTGTAACGCGCGATGGGAATATCATCAAAACCGATCACTGAAACATGATGCGGCACGACAATCCCGTTATCTTTCAAGGCGGTTAACGCTCCGGCCGCCATGCTGTCGTTGTAAGCAAACACCGCACTGAGTTGCAGATTGCGGCCAAGCAATTCCACCATTGCCGCTTCGCCGCCCTGCATATCCGGTGAACCTACGCCTACCCAGCTTTCTGGCGGGGTAATCCCCTGCTCTGTCATGCCACGCATCCAGCCTTCACGGCGTTGTGCGTTATCTTCAATCGCATGACTGGAGGCCAGATAACCAATGCGTTGATGACCTTGATTAAACAGCATTCGTGTTGCCATCAACGCACCACTGACGTTATCAAGCCCCACGCAACGGTGTTCGTAGCCCGGCACAATTCGGTTAACCAGCACCATGCCGGGAATTTGATCGAGGAACTCAGCTAATTCTTGGTCACCGAGAGCTTTAGCATGAACAATCAATGCGTTACAGCGCTGACGAATCAACACTTCAATGGCATGACGCTCTTTTTCTTCCTGGTGGTAGCTGTTGCCGATGAGCACATATTTGTTGTGCTGCTGTGCCACAACATCCACGGCCTTCACCAGCGCGCCAAAGAACGGATCGGACACATCCATCACCACCACGCCGATGGTATCGCTGACCTGAGTTGCCAGAGCCTGGGCGTTAGCGTTTGGCCGATAACCCAGCTGCGCCACCGCCTGCATTACGCTTTCACGGGTGTCCGCACTGACCAGCGCGCTGTTGTTAAGTACACGAGAAACGGTCGCCACTGAGACACCGGCGATGCGGGCAACGTCACGAATGGTGATCATATTTTTCACCAGTCGAAAGAGGAGTTAGTCTCATGAATGCACCCTGTATTTGGCAAGGTGGCTATTCTGGCAGCGACGCGGGAATGACTACGTGAGGATGATCACATCGATGAAAACGGTTACATACAAATCGTTAACGTTTGTGATGTATATCATTATCTTGTTGTATGTTTCAGAGAAACCCCAGCAGCACGTGCTGTGAGTTGTCGCCATAGCCATTCAATTGGCCCCTGGCGGAAGAAACGCAGCCATAGCATTGAAAAGACAATGTTGATGACCCAGACCGCGGGAACGAAAGCCAGCAGCGACAGGCGGTCATACTTCATATAACCGCCCATCTGGAAGAAGAATGCGGTGCAAATCAGCGTTTGCAGCAAGTAATTCGATAGCGCCATGCGCCCGACATGCGCGACAGCATTCACCAGTCGCCAACGCGAAAGCTGCGGCCAGTAGCCAAATGCCAGCGCGGCATAACCGATAGTTTGAAACGGCGCACTCAATTCACGCGGGGCTTGCAGCAAGAAAGCACACCAGCGATAACCCCAGCCAAGGTGCCACTGGGCATAAATAGCCGGAATGTTGATTAACATACCGACGATAATCAGCCACCAGCCGGTGCGGCGGTAATGATGCAAACTGAACGCCCCACGCAACCAACCGCTACGCATTAATGACGCGCCCAACAGCATCATTCCAGCCAGTTGCCAGCCGTACTGCGCGCCTAACGCCACTAAATTTGAGGAAAGTAAGTCAATGCGATTACTGATAGCTTCGCTCCCGCCCTGCAATTTCCACCATTGCTCATACTGCAGGTTGGCCGCATCCGGCACCCAGGAACGGTTCGGCGCATCACCAGAGATAAAGCCCAGCAACAGCAATACCCCAATGCCGGTGAGATAGAGAATTACCCCGGTATTAAACAGTGAGCGAATCCCCGGCGCGTCGCGAATCAAGCGCCAGCACACCAGGCCGACTAAACCATAAGCCAGCAAAATATCGCCATCCCATAACAAGATAGCGTGCATGAAACCCAACAAGACTAATAACGTCAGACGTGACTGAATCCAGCGTTTGCCGCGATGTAACAACATCTGCAAGCCAGCGCCAAATAATAAAGCGAATAAGGTGAGGAATTTGACCTGGGCAAAGAGATCAAGAATGGCCCATGTCCAGGCCTCGCGGTCAGTAATAGCACCGGACCAGGCAGGGTTCAGATACGCCGCCTTCGGCAAACCGAAGGCCACGATATTAAGCAGCAGAATGCCGAGAATAGCGACGCCACGGACAAAATCCAGCGTACCGTTTCTCTCCATACACCCTGCCTGATAAATGTTAGTTATGACGCACAGCGCGCAGAAATTCCTGACGGGTATTCTGGCTGGATTTGAACAAGCCGCCTAACGACGTGGTCGTCGTGGCACTGGTTGCATCCTGCACACCACGCGCTTTCACACAATAATGGACCGCATCAATAGATACCGCCACATTGTTGGTGCCAAGCAGCGTTTGCAGGGCAATCAGGATTTGCTGAGTTAAGCGTTCCTGAACCTGCGGGCGCTGGGCAAAGAATTGCACAATGCGGTTAATTTTTGACAGGCCAATGACGGTGTCTTTTGGCAGATATGAAACTGTCGCTTTACCGTCGATAGTCACGAAATGGTGTTCACAGGTACTGGTGAGCGTGATGTTGCGCACGGTGACCATTTCATCGACCTTCATCTTATTTTCGATGACGGTGATTTTTGGGAAGTTGGCATAATCGAGGCCGGAGAAAATCTCATCGACATACATTTTGGCGATGCGATGCGGCGTTTCCATCAAGCTGTCGTCGCTCAAATCAAGATTCAGCAACTGCATGATTTCCGTCATATGCTCGGCAATCTGACGTTTGCGGGTTTCGTTATCAAGTTCACGCAATTGCGGACGCAGCGGGGTTTCCAGGCCGCGTGCAACTAATGCTTCGTGAACCAATGCGGCTTCTGGACTTAATGATGGCATACTATTTTCTCCTGCAGGTGTGGCTGACCTCGGCCCTACATGGGGCAAAGTGTGCGCTTATTGTGCGTGAGCACGGTCGCATAATCCAGTAGTGCGGACGATAATTAATGAAATCGTCAAAACCTTCGCCAAACTAAACCGCCACCAACCAACAATGCCAACCCTGCGACATATAAAGCTGGCTCCAGTTGCCCGGTTAGCGAAGTCGAGGTTGCCGATAACATTGGCCCAACCACCTGCCCCATCGCGTATCCGCTGGTCAGTAATCCCGCCATATAACGGGTATGTTGCGGTGCCAGTTCACGGCCATATTGTAATGACAATTGCACCGCACATAAGAACCCGCCGCCCACTAACAACGCCCCCAGAACCAGCCCGCTGATACCGGGAATGATATCTGAGGCGAATACTCCAAGCGCCTGCAACCAAAGTACCAGCGCTAAGCGTTGATGGGTTTGCAGCCAAAATCGTGTGGCAATACCCAGCAAAATACCGCATACCGCCGCACCGCCAAATATCGGCCAGACGAATTGCGCGAATACGCTACCAGGAAAACGTGCGCTAGCCATTTGCGATAAAAACGTCGCGGGCAGAATATAGCCAAATCCGGCGAGGCTGTAGCTCAACACCAGCCGTTTGAGCGGCGCGGTTAAAACCAGCGGTACGGGTGCCGTTTCCGGGCGATGTAACTCCCCTTTGCGTGGTAAGTTGCGGGCGATTAATAAGATCAATAACAACGCCAGAACGCCATAAACCAACCAGCCGTGAGCTGCGGATAAACCATAACTGTGGATCGCCACCGCCAGCAAACCGCTGATAAATATCCCGGCACCAGGACCGGCAAATACCGCAGCGCTTAAACCGGGCTTGCCTAAACGCGCCAGTTGCTCGTTGCTCCAGGCGGCAATTAACACCATTGCCCAGCCACTGGCACAGCCAATCAGGAAGCGAATCAGCGCGTGCCACAATGCGGAATCGACGGTGGCGGATAACAGCGTCAAAACCACCGCCCCCCAAACACCGAGCATCAAACGGAATTCGACACGCCGGTGCGCGCGCATGGCATCCCACGCGCCAATCAGATAGCCGAGATAGTTAATCGCGGCTACCAAACCCGCACTGGTTAAGGTAAGTTGCCCTTCCGCTATCATCAGCGGGACTTGTGGCGTAAAGGCAAAGCGGCCAATGCCCATTGCCACCACCAACACCAGAAATCCCGTCAACGCGATACGAAGTGCCACATCGCCCCCAATTGTTACGATTTCGTTGCCAGCATGATGCCGCATGACTAGACTGGGGTGAAGTGAAAGTTATTCATTGATATTGAATATATTTAAGGACATTTATATGGAACTGCTTGAAGAACACCGATGTTTTGAAGGCTGGCAGCAGCGCTGGCGCCATGATTCCGCGGTATTGAAATGCCCGATGACGTTCAGTATTTTTCTGCCAACTCCGCGCACCACTCCCCCACCCGTTCTGTACTGGCTGTCAGGCCTGACCTGTAACGACGAAAACTTCACCACTAAAGCGGGCGCACAACGTGTCGCTTCTGAACTGGGCATTGTTCTGGTGATGCCGGACACCAGTCCGCGCGGTGAAAATGTGCCGAATAATGAAAGTTACGATCTCGGCCAGGGCGCAGGTTTTTACCTGAACGCGACAGAGCAGCCGTGGGCTGACCATTTCCGCATGTACGACTACATTAATCACGAGTTGCCCGCGTTAATTGCCGATAATTTCAGCATCAGCGATAAAGCCTCTATTTTCGGCCATTCGATGGGCGGCCACGGCGCACTGAGCATCGCGTTGAAAAACCCTGGCCGTTATTGTTCGGTTTCTGCATTTGCGCCGATTGTGAATCCAACGCGCGTCCCGTGGGGGAAAAAAGCGTTTGCGGCTTATTTAGGTGCAGACGAAGAGAAATGGCGCGAATGGGATAGCTGCTGTTTATTGATGCAGGCCGATAGCGCGCAGGCGATTCCGGTGCTTATCGATCAAGGGGATGCCGATCAGTTCTTAGCAGATCAACTACAACCCGCGCAGTTTGCTGAAGTGGCGCGGCAGAAAAACTGGCCGTTAACTCTGCGGGTGCAGCCAGGTTACGACCATAGTTATTACTTTATTGCTTCGTTTGTGGAAGACCATTTGCGGTTCCACGCGGAGCATTTGGGGTAACTGTTTGATTTGGTTTGCCCTCACCCCGACCCTCTCCCACAGAAGAGGGAGAAAACTGGGCTATCCCCTCTCCCTCAGGGCTGTCTCTTAGTCACAACTTTGAGGGGCGATTTAAGCCGGACCCGAAATTCAAGGTCAAAGTCAAAAGCCAAGGCGGTTTTGACTTTGTTCCCGGCTTCAATCGCGCCGTTTTTTACCCTTCAGTCGGGGTCACGTGGTCGGGAACCACGTGAGAGAGCGATCGTCGGGAACGAGTCGCGAACGACCCCGAATGTTGGGTGAAAAACGGTGTTTACCGCTTGCGGCGATTGATTTGCCGTGCGCCTGGATTATCAAGGGGTTGGCGTTAACCCCTTGATTCGTTCACCGTTTGCGGGAATCACAGAGATAACTGAACGCACGAGTGAACGGAAAATCAGCGAGGCTTACAGATCTCACCCTGACAAGATTGCCAGGGCGAGGGGGGAAAATCAGAACGTGTAATCCACCGCCATAAAGTAACGACGACCATCTTCGTTATAACTGTAATCGTCGCGGCTCAAATCTTTATCGCCGAGGTTCAGCACACCCGCGCGCAATTTGATGTCTTTCGTCGCCTTCCATGCCGCACCGGTATTCCACACCACATAACCGCCAGGTGTTGGTGCGCCATCAGTCGTGGCACGCTGCTCGCCGGTGTAGTTCGCAGAAACATAGAACGACCAGTCATCCAGCGGCAACCAATCCACCGTGCCGTTGGCGGTATGGAATGGCAGTGAAGCCAGCGGCTTATTGTCACCGCCACTCAAATCTCGCCCATCGTTATAGGTGTAATTCAGCGTCAATTTCCATTGATCGTTGAATGGCACTTTCACCTCAGTTTCTACGCCACGAACACGCGCTTTGTTAACGTTGTAATATTTGAAAATTGGCCGGCCCGCGCTGTCAAAACCAACAAAGTTTGGATACGACGGCGCCAGTGCACGGTTCTGCGTACGGTTAATATCAATCATGTCGTCGAGGTTGTTCTGGAAGGTGGTGATACTGCCAGACACACCATCCAGTAGACCTTCATCGCCTGCGTAATACAGACCGAATTCGAAGCTTTCACTGGTTTCCGGTTTCAGATCGGGGCTGCCGACAATCTTACAAGAGCCACGGCAAGAGTTGCTGGTCCAGTCGGGGCTCAGTTGCAGCAACGATGGCGCTTTAAATGCCGTTGCCCAGCCGCCTTTCATGGTGATGGTGTCGGTCGCGCTATACACCAGGTAAGCTCGCGGGCTCCAGTGATCGCCGTAAGTTTCGTGGTCGTCCATACGCACGCCGGTGGTCAACGCCAGCGGTTCGAAAATCCGCCATTCATCTTCCAGGAACAAGGCGTACTGGCTGGCAGAGGTTTCGCTGCTGTTACTGCCGGAGAGGTTAACTGGGTCAGTTAATTTATCGTGACGCCATTCGCCGCCAAAGGTCAGTAATTGGTTGATGTCGCCCAAAGGCAGCACCAGTTTGCCATCGAGGCTGTTGTTGCGCGAGGTGATAGGTGAACTGTTGCCTGGATTGAGGTTATCGATTTTATCGCCATAAAAACGCAGTTCGGTATTGCCGTAATCCCAACGCCCGTTATGGGAAATCGAGTAATCCTGGCGCTCCATACGGTTTTTATTCAGCGAGTCAGAATCACGGTCCTGGCGGTCAAAACCATAACCAAAGCTCATGTCCTGGTTTTCGGTTGGCGTCAGGGCAAATTCCGCACTGCCGCTGCGCGTGGTATAGCCTTCAATGCGCGGCGTTTCACCCGTAGTACTGGTGCTGGAAGATTCTTGTTTGTCTTTTTCGCGCTTGCCAAGGTTGCCGTAAACTTTGACGCCGAGCAGGTTGTCGATGATGGGGCCGCTGGCAAAGAAGTTGCTGTTATAAGAATCCCCACGATCGCGATTTTCCTGAATGGTGGTATCTGCCGTCACGGTGCCGTGCCAGGCCTTGCCCACTTTGCGCGTAATAATGTTGACCACGCCGCCTAACGCATCGGAACCGTAAAGTGAAGACATCGGCCCACGCACCACTTCGATACGTTCAATGGCGTCAACCGGGATCCAGTTCAGGTCAAAATCGTTATGACGGAAGACGGCATTACGCGAGTTCACCCGCTTGCCATCAACCAAAATCAACGTGTAGCTACTGTCCAGACCACGAATACTGACGCCCTGGCGGTTATCCCCTTCATTAGTCAGTTGCACACCTGGGACTTCCTGCAAAACATCTTTCAGGTTCTGGATAGGCTTTTTCTTCAGATCTTCTTGAGTAATAACGCTAATACTGGCTGGGGCATCTTTGAGATTTTGCTCGGTGGCAGACGCAGTCACCACCATCGTGTCTTCACGTTGTTCGGCAATTACCGGAAACGCAGCGGTGATTATTGACGCGCAGAGTCCTCCCCGGACGATGGGATTCAACCTTAACATTCCTTTCTCCATGAGGTGAATTACAAGCTAAAAGGCTCACATTCCTTGGTGCGTCGCCCGCTACATTGGCAAACGACGTCGAACCTTACTCACCGACATCCAGCCGGGGTAAAGCGTGGCGACACCATAAATTAAACGAGAATGGTTATCAATCAAATTGTTAAATTTTGTAAGGTATCGAGTGCAGTTGTAACGGCAGGAACGGGGTTTGTAGGGCGGATAAACGAAGTGTCATCCGCCATTGTGAAGTGAATTATTGACCGCTATTTATTGACCGTAATAGGCGCTTTTACCGTGCTTACGCAGATAGTGTTTATCGAGCAATTGCGGCTGCATATTGCCGCCTGACACCCAAGAAACGGCGATACGGCGAAGGAATATCCAATAGATAATCAGGGTAAAAAAGTGCTTTCTTGATAAATAAAAAAGGGCAACGAATATATCGTTGCCCTTTTTTTATTAACGAACCTTGTAATATTGTCGGTTCGAAATTTATTACTTCTTAAACGTTTTTGGGAATGTCATTTCGCTGTATTTCACAAAACGAGACCCTTTGGTAATTTTGTAGCCGAACCAAATTGCCAGGAACAGCGGGATACCGATATAGGTCGCTGTCACCCCAGCCCAGTCAATCTTATCGGCCAGGAACGCTTCGTAGTTCTGGCCCAGTGTGATAATCAGACACAGGGCGAAGGCAAAGATAGGCCCGACAGGGAAGAAGCCAGAAACGTACGGCAGGTCGTTGAGATCCAGCCCTTGCTTCACATAACCACGACGGAAACGGTAGTGGCTGATCGCGATACCTAACCAGGCGATAAAGCCAGTCATACCGGATGTGTTCAGCAGCCACAGGTACACGGTCTGGTTGCCATACATTGATGTCAGGAAGCACAAGCCCGCCACAACCGTGGTTGCATACAACGCATTACGCGGCACACCACCAGCGGACAGCTTAGAGAAAATACGTGGCGCTTTGCCATCACATGCCAGGGTGTAAAGCATACGAGTCGATGCGTACATCCCGGAGTTACCCGCTGACAGTACTGCAGTCAGGATAACGGCGTTCATCACTGCCGCAGCAGAGAGCAGACCTGCATGTTCAAATACCAGAGTGAACGGGCTAACGCCGATGTCTTTCACATCGTTACGCAGCAGGCTCGGATCGGTATAAGGAATGATCAGGCTGATAATCAGAATCGCGAACACATAGAACAGCAGGATACGCCAGAACACCTGACGCACAGCGCGTGGAATGTTCTTACCTGGATCTTCAGATTCACCCGCAGCAACACCGATAAGCTCAGTCCCCTGGAAGGAGAAGCCGACGATCATCGCCACACCAATCATGGCGGAGAACCCACCCGCAAATGGCGCATCGCCTACCGCCCAGTTGCTCCACCCCGCAGGTTGTGCACCTTTGAAGATGCCAAGAATCATCATCACGCCGACAATGATAAAGATGATAACCGTCGTCACTTTAATCAGTGAGAACCAGTATTCTGCTTCGCCAAAGCCTTTAACAGAGATGTAGTTGAGCAGGAACATGATGCCGAGGAACAACGCACTCCAGATCCAGCCTGGGGTGTCCGGGAACCAGTAGTTCATCACCAATTGTGAGGCGACCAGGTCAACCGCGATAGTGACTGCCCAGTTGTACCAGTAGTTCCAGCCCAGCGCGAAGCCGAAGCCTTCTTCAACGTATTGCTGCCCGTAGGTGGCAAATGAACCAGAAACCGGCATGTATGCCGCAAGCTCGCCCAGGCTTGTCATCAGGAAGTACACCATCAGACCAATCAGCATGTAGGACAACAGCGCGCCGCCAGGACCCGCCTGAGAAATGGTTGCACCAGAGGCAACAAATAGCCCGGTACCGATGGATCCGCCAATGGCGATCATCGTTAAGTGGCGCGCTTTTAGCTCACGTCGTAAGCCAGGCGCTTGTGTTGTTTGATCTTGAGAAACCATAGAAAATTGCGGTCCTTCCAAAAAATGAGGCGCGATTGTAGCAAACCAGCCCTATACATGTAGTAGAAATACGAAGTTATAAGAGAGCTTCATGATCGGAGAAGAATTATAAGTAACGCACTTATGATAGTAGATGAAAAGAGGGAGTGAGCCAGGCTGTCGTGCTACGCGGGAATCCATTCCCCATGCGGTTTGGCGGGTTATTTTATTTAAAATCAACCTTCATTAATTCAGGGATACTGAAATCGCGGGTGGTGTCGACACAGCGATTAATGTAGTCAACGAAGCGCGGCGGCGGCGACATGCCTAAATCCAGCAGTTTTTTATTCGAGAAACGCACATTTAACATCGAGAATTCACCGTATAAACGCATCGCTCTTAGCATAAGACGCTCGTTACATGGCCCATAAATAGTTTTGAATTCTCTACGGTTTTTGACAAGCTCGCTATAATCTACTTGCTGATAAGTCGCATAAATAGGGTTCTGATCTAATGCAGCTGCCATAGCGCGGTCAATTTCAACAAATCGGGTACTTCCCGTATCCCCGGCAGAAATATGGTAAACCTTGTCAGTGAGTTCAATATGTTGAGTTAATAACAACAAAGCTTCTGCGCAGTAATCCACCGGAATCACATCAATCTTATCTTCCATCGCGCACATGAATTTCCCAAGCATCAGAGCCATACGGAATACCCAGAAAATACTGCTGGATGGACGACACCCTTCTTCACTGTGGCCGACCACAATCGAGGGACGTGCAATCACCAGCGGGAGCTGCGGGCATTGTTCGACGATTAATTGTTCGATGGTGGATTTAGACCAGGTGTATTGCACCAAATGCTCTTCTTCAGGCTTACGTGTCATGCTCTCAGTGACCAGGGTTCCCGCTTCAGGCACGCAAGACATAGCAGTTCCCACATGCACAAAGCGCACTAAACCAGAAACATCAGCCATGCGTTTAACGAATTTTAGTGTGCCTTCAACATTCACTTTCCAGATTAATGCGTTATCACCAAATGAAGCGACGGCAGCGGAGTTAATAACATGAGTCACCGAGGAAAGTCTTTCATCATTCAAAAAGTCTTCGGAATAAGCCAGGTCACCCAGCAATATATTTTTTTCATTAATTTTAGCGAGTAGTGTTTCGTTACACCCAAAATTAGCCAGGTTATTTCTGACACGAGCGACACCTTCACCAGCCGTGTTTGCTCTAACCAGTAGCAGAATGGATTCAAAAGATGAATCTGATAGCGCCCGCGCCAGTACAGCGCCGCCCAGAAAGCCTGTTGCGCCGGTAATCAGTAGTTTGCTCATATTGAAATACTCTGAATTTAAAAACGCCATACTATGTGGCGCTTTATAAACAGCGAATCAATAAACGCAGCAATATAAAATAGATTTACGGTTAATCGTATTTTACACTGCACTGACTCCATTAATTAACTTTCGTTTAATTACGGTGTATTGATTTATATTTATATAAACCCATCTTACTCATCGCAATATTTCAAAAAACGCTGTAAGGCGTTGGATATATGCTTCTGGCGATGGTGAATACGATACAGCGTCCGCACCAGGCGTGGTAACGGCACAGGCACTTCCACCAGCGATCCCGCGGCCAACTGTTCTTCAATCACCCGACGTGACAGGCAGCTAATGCCCAGGCCATGACGCACGGCGTGTTTAATCGCTTCTGAGTTGCCTAATTCCATACAAAGCTGGAATTGCGGTAAATGCGAAAGCAGCAGGTAATCAACGATTTCACGCGTACCGGAGCCTTTCTCGCGCAGGATCCACGGCTGTTCCGCCAGGCTATCCAGAGTGATCGGCTGTTGCAAGAAAGGTGCACTCGGCGGCGCAAATACCACCAGCTCATCTTCAAGCCAGGGCTCGGTGACCAGATCCGTCATATGGCTCGGCCCCTCTATCAGGCCAATATCGACACGGAAATCTGCCACTGCGTTAATCACATCCTGGCTATTACCGACGTTCATTTCCAGCGGTAGCGCCGGGAAATCACGGCGATAGTGGGCAATCATTTCCGGCAGAATATAGTTGCCGATGGTGCTACTGGCATAAACGCGAATCGCGCCGTTATCTTCTTTAAATAACTGTTCAACTTCCGTTGCCTGTTCCAGCAAGCCCACGACGCGCGGATACAGCAAACGACCATGTTCGTTGACCACCAAACGTTTACCAACACGATCAAATAGCTGCACACCCAATTGCCCTTCGAGATCGGACAGCGCAGCACTTACTGCCGACTGCGACAGCGACAGCATCTGTGAAGCCTGGGTGGTAGAACCGCTTTTGAGGACTTCGGCAAAAACTTCGAGTTGCCGCAGAGTGATGTGCATCGTGATCGCGCCTTAACACTTATTCAGATTGGTTATAAATATATAATCAATTTTATTTTTAAGCCAGCAAGCCATACACTTTTGCCAACACTAAGGAGAAGGTTATGGCTACGTTATCAATTCCCACTCATCGTCATTCATTGTGGCATTTCCTGCCAGGTCTTGCGCTTGCAGGCGCAATTACTGCGCTGGCACTGTGGTTGGGTAACATTCCTTCCGTTGCTGGCCTTGGCCTTGGAGCACTAACTCTCGCCATTTTATGCGGGATGGTCATTGGCAATACGCTGTACCCAAAAATCTGGCAACACTGTGATGGTGGCGTGCTGTTTGCCAAACAACATCTGTTGCGCCTCGGCATCATTCTTTATGGCTTTCGACTGACGTTTTCGCAAATAGCCGATGTCGGGGTCAGCGGTGTGATTATCGATGTGCTGACATTAAGCAGCACCTTTGCCCTCGCCTGTTGGTTAGGTCAGAAAGTGTTTGGTCTGGATAAACAAACCAGTTGGTTAATTGGTGCCGGTAGCAGTATTTGTGGTGCCGCAGCGATTCTGGCAACCGAACCGGTAGTTAAAGCTGAAGCCAGTAAAGTTACGGTAGCTGTAGCGACTGTGGTGATTTTCGGCACGCTGGCAATCTTTATTTATCCGATGATTTATCCGTATGTGACGCACTGGTTTACACCGGAAACCTTCGGGATTTATACCGGTTCGACCATGCACGAAGTTGCGCAAGTGGTGGCGGCGGGTCATGCCATCAGCCCTGAGACTGAAAATGCTGCGGTAATTGCGAAAATGCTGCGCGTGATGATGCTGGCTCCGTTCCTGATTTTCCTGGCCGCTCGCGTTAAGCATTTGGCTCCGGCAGGTCAGGCGCAGAAAAGTAAAATTACCATCCCGTGGTTTGCAGTGCTGTTTATTGTCGTCGCGATGTTTAACTCGCTACACCTGCTGCCAACATGGGCTGTCAATGCCTTGATAACACTGGATACTTTCATGTTAGCCATGGCAATGGCCGCGTTGGGTTTGACCACCCACTTCAGCGCGCTGAAAAAAGCCGGTGTGCGCCCGCTGTTGATGGCCCTGGTGCTGTTTATCTGGCTCATCGTTGGGGGTGGCGCGATTAACCTCGGCGTGCATCATTTTATGTCCTGATATTTCCTGCCTAACCCGCTATCATTATCGCTTTCCCGGTAGCGGGTTTTGACAGGAGAAAGAATGATGAAGTTTATTGGCGCACACGTTAGTGCCTCTGGTGGTCTGGAAAATGCCGCGATTCGCGCACATGAGCTTGAAGCCACTGCTTTTGCCCTGTTCACCAAAAACCAACGTCAGTGGCGTGCCGCGCCGCTGACCGAAGAAGTTATCAGCAATTTCAAACGTGCCTGTGAAAAGTACCATTACGGTCCAGGCCAAATCCTCCCCCACGATAGCTACCTGATTAACCTCGGTCACCCCGTTGAAGAAGCGCTGGAAAAATCCCGTGAAGCCTTTATTGATGAGCTGGAACGCTGCATGCAGTTGGGCCTGTCACTATTGAACTTCCATCCGGGCAGCCACCTGATGCAAATCCCTGAAGAAGAGTGTCTGGCGCGTATCGCGCAGTCGATTAACATTGCGCTGGATAAAACCAAAGGCGTGACGGCGGTGATTGAAAATACCGCAGGCCAGGGCAGCAACCTTGGCTTCCGCTTTGAACATCTGGCGGCGATTATTGATGGCGTAGAAGATAAATCACGCGTTGGCGTGTGTATCGATACCTGCCACGCTTTTGCTGCGGGATATGACCTGCGTACTGAAGCTGATTGTGAAAAAACCTTCGCTGAATTCGAGCGTATTGTTGGCTTCAAATACTTGCGCGGCATGCACCTGAATGACGCGAAAAGTGCCTTCGCTAGCCGTGTTGACCGTCATAACAGCCTCGGCGAAGGCAATATTGGCCACACGCCGTTTAGCTGGATCATGCGTGATAGCCGCTTTGACGGAATTCCGTTGATTCTGGAAACCACGAACCCGGATATATGGGCCGAAGAGATTGCGTGGCTGAAAGCACAACAGCATCAAGAAGCTGCTGCATAAGCAAAAAAAAAGCTCCCGGTGGAAACCGGGAGCTTGAAATCAGTAAAGTGTATTACGCCGCTTTAACCGCTAATTCAGTTTCTGAGCGTTTGAGGAAGGCGTAAGACAACCCTGCCAGCAAGGTACCTGCCACAATCGCAATCAGGTAACCGACAACCGGTGTAATCGCGCCAGGAATCAGCAACACAAACAGACCGCCATGTGGCGCCATCAGTTTGGCACCCACCGCCATGGAAATCGCACCTGTCACTGCACCACCAATGATACAGCACGGCAGAACACGCATTGGATCACGAGCCGCGAACGGGATAGCCCCTTCGGTGATAAAGCACAGGCCGAGAACCATCGCCGCTTTGCCGCCTTCTTGTTGTGCTTTGTCGAATTTACGACGCGCAACAAATGTTGCCAGGCCCATCGCTAACGGTGGCACCATGCCAGCAGCCATAATCGCCGCCATTGGTGCGTACGTTTGAGTGCTGAGCAAGCCGACGCCAAAGGCGTAAGCCGCTTTATTTACCGGCCCGCCCATGTCAGTACACATCATACCGCCAAGGATTGCGCCCAACAGAACCGCATTCGCCGTGCCCATGGTTTGCAGCCAGTGAGTCAGACCCTCGAGGATTTTCGCAACCGGCGTACCGATCAGATAAATCATCGCCAGACCCACAATCAGGCTTGAGAACAATGGAATGATGAGGATCGGTTTCAGCGCTTCCATACTGGTTGGCAGTTTCAGCTTAGTGCTGATCAGCTTCGCAATGTAACCTGCGAGGAAGCCCGCAATAATACCGCCGATAAAACCTGAACCAGTACTAACCGCTAACATACCGCCGATAAGACCTGGCGTCAGGCCTGGACGGTCAGCGATAGAAAACGCGATGTAGCCCGCCAGAACAGGAACCATCAACGCAAAGGCTGAACCGCCACCGATTTGCATCAGTGCCGCCGCCAGCGTACCCGGCTCTTTAAACGCTTCGATACCGAAAGCAAATGACAGCGCGATACACAAACCGCCCGCGACCACCATCGGCAACATGAATGACACACCGGTCAACAAGTGGCGATAAGCGCCCGCAGACTCTTTCTTGCCTTCTTTGGCGGCAGTGTTGCTTTGCCCAACCGCTTCATAAGGTGTCGCTTCAGCAACGGCTTTATCCAGCTCCTGCGCGGTTTTCTTCAGCGCCAAACCGGTTGAGGTGCGGTACATCGGTTTTCCGGCAAACTTAGCCAGATCCACTTCGATGTCTGCCGCAACAATCACCAAATCCGCTTGCGCGACTTCTTCTGGCGTAATCGCATTACCCGCACCAACCGAACCGCGAGTTTCAACCTTTACCCACCAGCCGCGTTTTTTCGCTTCGGTTTCAATGGCTTCAGCAGCCATAAAGGTATGCGCGACGCCCGTTGGGCAAGCGGTTATGGCAACCACACGTTTCGGCCCTTTAGCCAAAGCCACAGGTGCTGCGTTTACCGGTGCCGTGTAAGGTTTGGCTTTGTCTTTCGCTTCACCTAAAAACAGTTCCGGGTGCTGAACTGCACGGTCAATATCACCCAGATATACCTTTTTGCCGTTCAGCGAGCTATCAGCAGGAATGGCATTACCTACCACAATCGCCATTTCGGCATCGTTCGGGTTGTCGATAATCTGTAGACGCGCCTTCTGAGCTGCGGAACCCAACAGCGTTTTAGCGAGGTAAGCGCGAGCCTGTCCAAGACCAGGTTCGATAATCAGCAGCGTTTTCATTGTTCCTCTCCTGCTGTCAGTTAAAAGGTTTCAGATCAACACGAGCCATCATGGCCGCCAGTTGAGTACGATCGGTAATACCGACGTTGCTCTGACTTACCGCCAGTGCCGCAACTGCCGTCGCCAGGCGTAAGGTATGTTCACTGGATTCACGCATTAACAGGCCGTAGATCAGCCCACCGACCATGGAATCCCCGGCACCTACGGTGCTGACGACTTCACAACTTGGTGGTTTCGCTATCCATTCACCGGATGCGTTAACCCAAAGTGCGCCTTCAGCACCCAGAGAAATCACCACATGAGCAATCCCCTGTTCACGCAGCGCGTGGGCAGCATCAATCACATCTTTCATATCCGGAAGTTTACGACCTGCCCAGATTTCCAGTTCACGGCGGTTCGGTTTCACCAGCCATGGTGCCGCTTTCAGACCGGCGACTAATGCTTCGCGGCTACTATCGAAAATAATGCACGGACACTGGCTGCGCAGACGGGTCATCCAGTCGGTGAAGGCTTCTGGAGAAACACCTGCGGGTAAGCTGCCACTGACGCAGACCATGTCGAACTGACCAAGCCAGCTCAGGGAATCCGCAACAAAGCGATCCCAATCCGACTGCGTGACTTCAAAACCAGAGAAGTTGAAATCGGTAACTTCACCGTCCTTCTCGGTTAGCTTAACGTTGATACGGGTACGGCCCTGCACCACCTGAAAACGGTTAGCAATGCCCAGTTCGCTGAACAATTGCTGAAAACCATCCTGGTTGTCTTTACCCAGGAAGCCGCCAACGGTAACGTCGATGCCCAGATCTTTCAGAACCTTAGCAACGTTGATGCCTTTACCCGCAGCGTGCAGGCCAGTGGTACGTACCAGGTTAACTTCACCACGTTCAACTTCCGGGGTGTAACCGACAAGATCGTATGCCGGGTTCAGAGTAATTGTTGCGACGCGACGACTCATGCTGCCCCCTCGCCAAGACCGGCTGCGACTGCTTCACCAATCGCTTTCAGCGCTTGTTCAGCATCATCACCTTGTGCGGTAAAGCGCAAGTGGTGGCCTTTCTTCACGCCAAGCGCCACAACTTTCATCAGGCTGCGGCCATTGGCAGGCTTGCCGGTGCCATCAAGGTTGGTCACGGTTATCTCACTGTTAAATTGTTTAATGGTGTTCACCAGCACGGTGCCCGGGCGAGCATGTAAACCGTGTTCGTTACGGATCTGGAATTCGGCGCTCAGGCTATTTTGTGCAGGCGCTGCGTCACTGGTCAGCAGCGTCAGCAACTCTGGCGCATCTGCGTTCAGCAAGCGGTCAGCCGTGTTGTTGATCAGCATGTCGCTCAGGCGGTTAAGGACCTGTAAGGGTTGATCGTCGGCCACAGCCACCGTCATCAAAAGCGATACCGGCTGGCCTTCAGTTTCAAATGCAGCAGCAGGACGGCTGATAGCGACAGCGCTGGCAAGATTGCCTTCTGTGCTGTCGTTCAGCCAGATGCCCTGGCCTAAATAAAGGGGTTTGCTGGAAATAACATGGCTAACAAATTCGGTGTTTGCCGCACCAGCCTGTTTGATGCGCCCGGCATTTAATGCTTGCAGCGTCATCAAGTCGGTTGCGGTGACATCCAGCGCCAGTAATGAGTTATCGAACAGCAAAGATGCAGACTGTTTTTCGCCCATCAGCAAAGCGCGAAGTTCTTCTGCTGAAGTGGCGTTTTTAAGTTGTTCAGCTACCTCGTCATCGCTTAATACATGTGTCAGCTGACGCAGTAAACCGAGGTGCTCATCAGAGCTGGCGGCGATACCAATAGCGACATAAGCAGTCTGGCCTTCGCCCCACTCGATCCCTTGTGGGAACTGGAACACCTGAACGCCGGTTTTCAATACTAGATCGCGGGTATCAGTGGTGCCGTGCGGAATGGCAATACCGTTACCCAGATAAGTAGAGGTTTGCAGCTCGCGAGCCAGCATACCTTCAACGTAGCCAATGCTGACATTGCCAGCTTGCGCAAGTGCTGCGGCAACCTGACGTATCGCTTCTTCTTTATTTCCGGCACTAGCACCGGGATGTATGTCTTGCACAGATAACTGGAACATGGTTCTCCTCTCCTGCTGAATTGAAACGATTCAGCTGCAATGAGAAAAAATGCGCCATCCCACTCCTGATACAAAATAAGACGACGCTGAAACGTTTCAAGGAGTGTGAAGATTCCCCGCGATTCAGGCAAGTCATGTTGTGATTTCGTTGCCGAAATTTAGAGGTTACGCACATTTTTACCGCGATAGTCGCGGCAATTACAAACAACGACACGGTACGTTCAGCACTCAATGTAGAAACTTCAGCTTTTGCTGAACCTAAACAGGAACAGCGTTTTAACTTTTCGGGCTGCTTTTGATTTGAACAACTGTTTATTTCCTGACAAGGCGCGTAAACTCCGCGCGTTCATTGATAAGCGACACTGAGAGCATGCAAAACTCCCCGATAGCAGCAACCCGCAAGCCCCTTGATATCACTTCTTCTGCCTTTTTGATTGTAGCTTTTTTGACCGGAATTGCGGGTGCATTACAAACCCCGACTCTGAGCCTGTTTCTGACTGAAGAAGTTCATGTCCGTCCGGCGATGGTAGGTTTCTTTTTTACCGGCAGCGCGGTTATCGGTATTTTGGTCAGCCAGTTTCTTGCTGGCCGCTCCGATCGCAAAGGCGATCGTAAATCGCTCATTTTTGTTTGCTGTTTATTGGGCGCTTTAGCCTGCGTGCTGTTTGCCTGGAACCGTAACTATTTCGTGTTGCTGTTTGTCGGGGTTTTCCTCAGTAGCTTTGGCTCTACCGCGAACCCACAAATGTTTGCCCTGGCGCGCGAACATGCAGACCGCACTGGTCGCGAGGCCGTGATGTTCAGCTCTATTTTGCGTGCGCAGGTATCGCTCGCCTGGGTTATTGGCCCGCCAATCGCTTACGCACTGGCTCTTGGGTTTGGCTTTACCGCGATGTATCTCAGTGCCGCACTGGCGTTTGTGGTGTGCAGTGTGATGGTGCGAATGCTGTTACCGTCGATGCGCAAAGAATTGGCAGTGAAAACCACCACACTTGAAGCCCCCCGCCGTAACCGTCGTGACGCCTTACTGCTGTTTGTTGCTTGCACCATGATGTGGGGCTGTAACAGCCTGTACATCATTAATATGCCGCTTTACATCATTCATGAATTACATCTGCCGGAGAAACTAGCGGGTGTGATGATGGGGACAGCCGCCGGGCTTGAGATCCCAACGATGCTGATTGCCGGTTACTACGCCAAACGCTTCGGTAAGCGCTTCCTGATGCGTATTGCAGGCGTTGCAGGACTGCTGTTTTACATTGGTATGCTAACGCTGCATAACGAATTTATGCTGCTGGCTTTGCAGCTGCTGAACGCGATTTTCATCGGCATTTTGGCGGGTATCGGCATGCTCTATTTTCAGGATTTAATGCCAGGCCAGGCAGGAGCTGCAACCACGCTGTATACCAATACCACGCGTGTCGGCTGGATTATTGCCGGGTCGATGGCCGGTGTGGTAGCTGAAATCTGGAACTACCACACCGTGTTTTATATCGCGCTGGGCATGATTGGCATCACAGCCTGGTGCATGGTACGCATCAAAGACATTTAGCCTGGTCGCTTATTTAGTGCTGCTTGATATACAGCTCCTTGCTATAGACGTAATCCTGCGGGTTATGCAGTGGGAAACCGCCGACATAAGGCTTTAGCACTTTGATCATTGGCTGATAATACAGCGGGATAAGCGGAGCTTGTTGATTGATTCTGCGTTCGGCTTCGGCGTACAACTCGTTGCGTTTTTTGGCATCAGTGCTGCTGGCAGCCTGCGTAATCAGTTGATTATACTGAGCATCCTGCCAGTGCCCGACATTTTCAGGGTTGTTTGCCAGTAGCGTATTCAAAAAGGTAGAAGGTTCGTTATAAGTAGCATCCCAGGACTGACGCGATAACATAAAATCCCCGCTCCGCCGGGAATCGAGATAGGTTTTCCACTCCATGTTACGCAGAGTGACGTTAGCTCGTAGATTTTTCTGCCAAATTGAAGCCAACGCTATCGCCGTTTTTTCATGCAGATCGTATTTGTTGTAAAAAATCTCAAACGACAGTGGATGCTCTGCATCATATCCAGCCTCCTTTAACAACGCTTGTGCCTCGGCGATACGCGTTCGCATGGGTTGCGACAGATCGGGTAATGCAGGAGGCATGAAATCCGCGACCTGAGCAGGCGTCAAAGTTGTAGCAGGCACGCGCAGACCTAGCACTTTTTCAGCAATCAGCTCCCGGTCTGCTGTCAGGTATAACGCACGGCGGACTCGCACATCGTTAAACGGTGCTTTCATGGTATTGAAGGTGTAAAACTCGGTATTCAGGCGTGGAAGAGTCAGCAACTCTTGTGGCGTTTGTCGTTGAATCGCAGAGATTTGCTGGGCGGGAACCCAGGTTAAATCAACATCCCCAGCCCGGTAGCGGTTATAACCTGAAACAGCATTGTCGATGACCAGATACTCAACCTGCTCCAGCACTGTTTTCTGATTATTCCAGTAATGTGGATTACGTTTCGCGATAATTTTCTCATTCACTATCCAGCGCTCCAACACGAACGCCCCGTTGGTCACAATATTCTCTGGCCGCGTCCAACGGTCGCCATACTGTGCCACCTGGCGGTGCGGTACCGGGAATGTCGTGGGCCATGCCAGCATGGAAATAAACCATGGCGTAGCCTGGTCGAGCTTGATCTCCAGCGTATGTTGGTCCACAGCACGGATACCCAGTTCCTGAGGAGCGAGTTTTCCGCTGACAATCTGTTGGGCATTAACAACGTGTGCCGCGGCTAAATAGTCAGCAAAGGGGCTGGCAATCGCCGGGTTAACTGCCCGCTGCCAGCCGGTGACAAAATCTTGCGCCGTCAGCGCCGATCCGTCTGACCACGTTAGCCCGGGGCGTAAGCTGAAAATGTAAGTTTTTCCATCGTCACTTTTTTGCCAACTCTGTGCCTGCGCGGGTTGGGGATTCCCTTCGCCATCCAGCCATATCAGCCCTTCAAAAAGATCCAGTGCCACCTGCGCGGCAGTATTTTCCTCCACTCTTTGCGGATCAATGCTGTTCGGATCGCTGTGATTGTTATAGCGGAAAATTTGCTGGGGGGAGAGCACGGTTCCTGGTGGGATTTCAGCGGCCTGCAGAGGCAGCACTGCCATCAGGCTGACCAGCCATAACAGTAGATTTTTACTCATGGTATTTCCTTTTCCCAATGATTGATTCCTGCTGATAGATTCAGACAGGCAAAGGCAAGGAATTTATATCATGATCAACATGTTAAATATTTGACCCTATTCTGGTTATGGTAGAATAAACGGCCAGGATATGGGCCGTTAAGGGGCCGTCGCCGCTTCGAGATATATCAGATAATCCATGGCTTGCTGGCGCGTGGTGCCACACATTTCACGCGTGGATTGCAGACTGGCGCAGACCTTCGGCCTGAGCGGAGAAAGAAAAATTTTACAACGCATGTCAGCGCCAAGTTGAATGCAGGATGTATTGGCCGGCTTGCCATGCGGCATGCCAGGGATTGGGCTTGATACGGAAGGCGCGGTACAACATGCGCCGCAATCGGGACGACAGTCCATCTGCAATGCTCCGGTGGGCTGACAAGGATCTGGACTGTAGCAGTAGTCACGTGGCTTTACTATGTGCATTTATCGGCTTTCAGCAGTGAATCCGCTTGCCTGAAACTCGCCCCGCGAGTAATTTGTCGCAATATTTTCGACTCTCAATTTTTTACAGGAAACATCGATGGCAAGAGCTAACGAAGTCAAAAAAGGTATGGTACTGAATTACAACGGCAAACTGCTGATTGTTAAAGATATTGATATTCAGGCACCGAGCGCACGTGGCGCTGCAACCCTCTATAAAATGCGTTTTTCTGATGTCCGTACTGGCCAGAAAGTTGAAGAGCGCTTTAAAGGTGACGATATCGTCGACACCATTACCCTGACCCGCCGTTACGTTGATTTCTCTTACATCGATGGCAACGAATACGTGTTCATGGATAAAGAAGATTACACCCCGTATATCTTCTCTAAAGATCAGATTGAAGACGAGTTGCAGTTCATTCCAGAAGGCGGCATGCCAGACATGCAGGTTCTGACCTGGGATGGCCAACTGCTGGCACTTGAACTGCCACAGACTGTGGATCTGGAAATTGTTGAAACCGCACCAGGCATCAAAGGCGCGTCAGCAAGCTCCCGTACCAAGCCCGCAACGATGTCGACTGGCCTGGTGATTCAGGTTCCAGAATATATGGTGACCGGTGAAAAGATCCGCATCCATATCGCTGAAAAGCGTTCTATGGGTCGTGCAGATTAATTGCTGTTTAGAATGCAAAAACGCGCCAATTGGCGCGTTTTTTTATGTCTGTAAAACCCCCTCATCCCGACCTTCACCCTGAGGGAGAAGGAGACAATCAGGGTATTTTCAGCTTACTTCAGCAAGTCCGGGAACAGGGTCTGTTTCAGAGCCAGTTCCACACCGCGTACTTCAGCCAGACCTTTCAGGCGGCCAATTGCTGAATAACCAGGGTTGGTTTTCTTGTGCAGGTCGTCAAGCATCTGGTGGCCGTGATCCGGACGCATTGGGATCGGACGCACATCACCGGCATTTTTACGACGCTGTTCTTCAGTCAGAATCGCTTTCACCACCGCAACCATGTTCACATCACCTTGCAGGTGCGCGCCTTCATGGAAGGTTTTCGGGTTATCTTCGCGGCAAGTTGCGCGCAGATGGGTAAAGTGAATGCGATCGCCGAAGGTTTCAATCATCCGCACCAGGTCGTTATCAGCGCGAACGCCATAAGAACCGGTACACATGGTGAAGCCGTTATAAATGCTGTTGACGGTTTCTTTCAGCCACTGCATATCTTCAATGGTAGAAACGATACGCGGCAAGCCAAGAATTGGACGCGGTGGATCGTCCGGGTGAACTGCCAGACGCACGCCAACTTCTTCTGCTACGGCAACAATCGCACGCAGGAAGTACGCCATGTTTTCGCGTAATTGATCTTTGCTGATGCCGTCATATTCCGCCAGACGCGCACGGAATTGGTCCAGGGTGTAACCCTCTTCCGCACCGGGTAAACCGGCAATGATATTGCGGGTCAGTTTTTCTTTTTCGGCATCAGACATATTGTTGAAGTAGTCCAGCGCCTGACGCTGCTCTTCTTCGCTGTAATCCGCTTCAGCGCCTTTGCGCTTCAGGATGTGCAGCTCAAATGCCGCAAAGGCAATCTGGTCAAAACGCAGGGCTTTTGAGCCATCTGGCAATTCATATTCCAGGTCGGTGCGCGTCCAGTCCAGAATTGGCATGAAGTTGTAGCACACGGTGTCGATGCCACATTCTGCCAGGTTACGAATGCTTTGTTGGTAGTTTGCGATATGCTTATCGTAGTCACCGGAGTGAGTTTTAATTTCTTCGTGCACCGGGATACTTTCTACTACAGACCAGGTCAGCCCTTTCGCTGCCAACACGGCTTGACGCTCTTTAATGTCAGCAACCGGCCACACTTCGCCATTTGGGATGTGATGCAGAGCAGTAACGACACCGGTCGCGCCCGCTTGACGCACATCATCCAGAGATACCGGGTCTTTTGGGCCATACCAACGCCATGTTTGTTCCATCGACAGTTCCTCAGTTAAGTTGTCATACCAATTATAAATGCTGTATTGACTACTACCATACCGGATTCTTCTTTTCGGTCAATTTTTGCGGTGATATTGGTTGATCCAGCTCACATTAAAGGGATAAAGCCAGCACACCAATTTAATTTGTTGTCATATAACTTTAGACTGCGCAATGTTACTAATTCGTTAATCAGGATTTACAATTATGAATACAATTGCTTCGGTCACGCTCCCCGCCAGCGTTCAGCAGCCACGCTATGATCGCAAAGCGTTAAAAACCCGCATCGTCCATTTTGGTTTTGGCGCATTTCATCGTGCACATCAGGCGCTGTTAACCGATCGGGTACTCAATAAATTGGCGGGCGATTGGGGCATTTGTGAAATTAGCTTGTTCAGTGGCGACAAACTGATGAGCGCGCTGCGGGCCCAGGATCATTTATATACCGTGCTGGAAAAAGGCCGTGACGGTAACCAGGCAATTATTATTGGTGCGGTGAATGAGTGCCTGAACGCAAAACTTGATGGCCTTGATGCAATCATTGAGAAGTTCTGCGAACCGCAGGTGGCGATTGTTTCCCTGACTGTGACTGAAAAGGGTTATTGCATCGACCCGGCGACCGGAAAACTCGACAATAGTAACGAACGAATTATTCACGATTTGCAAAATCCTGCCGAGCCCCATTCTGCACCAGGCATTCTGGTGGAAGCACTTAATCGCCGTCGCGAGCGCGGGTTGTGTCCCTTTACCGTACTTTCCTGCGACAACATTCCCGACAACGGCCATGTCGTTCGCAACGCGGTGATTGGCATGGCAGAAACGCGCAGCCAGGAGTTAGCCGACTGGATCCGTGAGCACGTGACCTTCCCAAGCACCATGGTCGACAGAATTGTCCCTGCGGCAACGCCGGAATCACTGCAAGAAATCACCGATGCCTTAGGCGTAGAAGATCCGTGTGCGATTTCAGGCGAACCGTTTATCCAGTGGGTGATTGAAGATAACTTTGTCGCTGGCCGCCCGGCATGGGAAGAAGTGGGTGTTGAGATGGTCGACGACGTGATGCCATGGGAACAAATGAAGCTGCGCATGCTTAACGGCAGCCACTCTTTCCTCGCGTATCTCGGCTATCTGGCGGGCTATCAGCACGTCAATGATTGTATGGCTGATAACAATTTCCGCCTGGCTGCGCATCGCTTAATGATGCAGGAACAAGCGCCGACACTGCGCGTGACTGGCGTCGATTTGCAGCAGTATGCACATAAGTTACTCGACCGTTTCGAAAACCCGGCGCTGAAACATCGCACGTGGCAAATCGCGATGGACGGTAGCCAGAAACTGCCGCAACGTATGCTGGAAAGTGTGCGCTGGCATCTCCAGCAAGGTGATGAATGGCCTTGTCTTGCACTGGGCATCGCAGGCTGGATGCGTTATGTCAGCGGCACTGATGACGCTGGCAATGAGATTGATATTCGTGATCCGCTGGCCGGAAAAATAAAAATGCTGGTTGAAGGCAGCACTGCTGAAGAACGGGTACTCGCCCTACTCAACCTGCATGAAATCTTTGGTAGCGACCTGCCTGTTGATGAACAATTTGTTGCCCGTATCCAAATTGCGTGGAGCGAATTATGCAACCTCGGCGCGCGCGAAGCAGTAGCAAAACTGGTCGATTAATTTAACGATCTATGCCCTTAAACGCGCTGAACAAGGAAGCGAGGCGCGTTCAGTCTTCCTTTTTTCATCAATATTGTTCAGGATTGTGATCATTCAATCACGTAAGGTTTACTAAACCTGTCCGGAGCACCTGTGACTAAAACCAACCTTATTACCGGCTTTCTCGGTAGCGGCAAAACCACCACCATTCTGCATTTGCTGGCCAATAAACCTGAGCATGAAAAATGGGCTGTGCTGGTGAACGAATTTGGCGAAGTCGGCATCGATGGTGCATTGTTAGCTGACAGTGGCGCATTGTTAAAAGAAATCCCCGGCGGTTGCATGTGTTGCGTGAATGGTTTGCCAATGCAAGTTGGCCTGAACACGTTGCTACGCCAGGGTAAACCCGACCGTTTGCTGATTGAACCAACCGGCCTCGGGCATCCCAAACAAATCCTTGATATGCTGACCGCTGAAGTTTACCAACCGTGGATAGAGCTCAACGCCACGCTCTGCTTGCTGGATCCTCGCCAATTGCTTGATGAACGCGCAATTAATAATGATAACTTCCGCGATCAGCTGGCTGCCGCCGATATTATTATTGCCAATAAAGAAGACCGGGCCTGCGATGAAAGCCGCAATGCATTGGCCGAATGGCAACAGCGCGAAGCTGCGGGGCGTGAAATTATTGCAGCGAGTAACGGCAACATCGACATCCGTCTTCTCGATAGACCACGTATAAATCTCCGCGAGCTTCCTTCCAGCCCTGAACACAGTCACAGCCACGCCGCATCAAAGGGGCTTGCCGCGTTAAGCCTGCCGGAGCATCAACGCTGGCGACGCAGCATTAATAGTGGCCAGGGTTATGTTGGTTGCGGTTGGATTTTTGATGCCGATACACTTTTTGACACTGTCGGGATTCTGGAATGGGCCAGACTTGCCCCCGTCGACCGCGTGAAAGGTGTGCTGCGAATTGCGGAAGGTCTGGTGCGCATTAACCGCCAGGGACTTGATTTCCATATTGAAACGCAAAATGTCGCACCACCGGACAGCCGCATCGAGTTAATTCATAGCGGTGAAGTTGACTGGAACGCACTGCAAACTTCCCTGTTGAAGTTACGTTTAAGTTTGTAAGTCTACCCTTTCGCCCTTTGTTAAAATGCCTCGTGATATTGTATGAAAAATCTTCGATTATCGGCAATCCTGGCGCTGAACGCGCTGGGTTTAGCCCTATTTTTTAGTTGGTATCTACCCCCAGGCCACGGCTATTGGTTCGTAATCGATTCAAACATTTTCCATTTCTTTAACCAGGCGCTGGTTAAGAGCCATACCTTTTTGTTACTTGTTGCTGTGACCAATAATCGGGTGTTTGATGGTATTTCGTTATTAGCGATGGGTTCACTGTTTTTCAGCTTCTGGCGTAAAGAATCAGCCACCGGTCGCCGCCGCATGTTCATCATGGGGATTGTGATGCTATTTTGCGCAGTGATTATTAATCAGCTCGGCCATTTGATTCCGGAATCTCACGTCAGCCCTTCGCTGTATTTCACCGATATTTATCGCGTCAGTGAATTGCTGCATTTCCCGACGAAGGATGCTTCCAAAGACAGTTTCCCTGGCGATCACGGGTTAATGTTGCTGATTTTCACTGGCTTCATGCTGCGCTATTTCGGCAAAAAAGCGTTTGGTATTGCCGTTATTATTTTCCTGATTTTCATGATGCCACGCATGATGATTGGCGCACATTGGTTTACTGATATCTTCGTAGGCTCGCTCTCTATTGCGCTTGTTTGTTTGCCATGGGTGCTATTAACCCCAATAAGCGACGGGTTAATTAGTCTGTTGGATCGCTATTTACCGGAACGCTCCAATACAAATAATTAACATCTGAAAAACACGAATGAATCCCAATCATCAGAGAATGGAATGAACTCTGATGATTTTTCATCTCGCCATCAAAAAAGGCTAATATTTAACCTTTACATTTCCCCACAAAAATGAAGTGATTGCACATATAAACACCAATTACGATTAACAAATGAGCAATATTCTTTATCGTTTATTAACATCACAATTTCTTATAAAAAATCAGTGAAAACCACTCGCCACGTCTGTGTTGATAGGGTACCCTCGGATACGTTTTGTGCTTAAAGCCAAATCATTCTCAGTGTGAATAAATTTGTGCGTCATGCCACAGTTTTGCGTATAAGCAATTGTTTCATGGCGTTCAGGTAATTAGTCTCGTCACGTTGGCATTTTGCATAACGATATTTATCGTTAAGGACTTCAAGGGATAACAAACATAATGGTCAAATCTCAGCCTATTTTGAGATATATCTTGCGGGCGATTCCCGCAATTGCTGTGGCAGTAATGCTGTCAGCATGTAGTTCGACAAACACCGCAAATATGCATTCTGAGACGCATGCAGTCGGCAATAAAGATGGTTTTTTACTGCAAGCTTCTCAGGATGAATTCGAAGAGATGGTCCGTAATGTAGATGTGAAAACACGTCTCATGGATCAATATGCAAGCTGGAAAGGCGTTCGTTATCGTCTTGGCGGCAGCAATAAAAGCGGTATTGATTGTTCAGCATTTGTACAACGCACATTCCGCGAACAATTTGGTTTAGAGTTGCCTCGTTCAACTTCTGAACAACAGGACTCAGGTAAATCGATTTCACGTAATAAATTACGTACTGGTGATTTAGTTCTGTTCCGTGCAGGTTCGACCGGTCGACATGTTGGTATTTATATCGGCAACAATCAGTTTGTACATGCTTCCACCAGCAGTGGTGTGACGATTTCAAGCATGGACGAACCGTACTGGAAGAAGCGTTATAACGAAGCCCGACGCGTACTGAGCCGCAGTTGATGCGGTTCTTGCAGACAGTTAATCCCTTGGCTGTTTGCAAGAAAACAATTCGACGAGACAAGAAGCGCTGCCCAGGCAGCGTTTTTTATTGTCTGAAATTCAGTAAGTTCTAACAGTAAACGATTCCAAAATGATCATAATTTCCGTTAGAAACTTTATGACGCAATGGCAGTTTTTGCGTTATAGTCCAAAAAAACGCAAATAAACCATAAGTCTCTTGCGCTTGCAGGAACCCGTTATCCATGTTTTCGAAGAATATATTTTCACGCTACTTTACCTCTATCCGGCAAATTGCCGCCTTCAGTATTTTGGCGGGTATCCTTGCTGCGCTATTGATTGGTGGAATAACCAGCCTCACGCTACACAGTAAGCGTGAAGCCAGTTATGACATGCTGACGCAAGATATACGTGACTATCTAAGCCGCTTTTTCAATGAACTTCAGTCCACCACCAGCAGTATCCAGCCGTTAACGCTTTCTGATTGCCATCAAGTTGCGGGTGAACTCACCTCGCGAGCCGCCTTTAACGCCAACGTCCGCGCCTTTGTGTTAGTGCGAAATGGTGAAGCTTACTGCTCTTCCGCAACGGGCAGCATGCTGATGGATATGCACCAAATCGTCCCTGACATCGATCTTAATCAAAGCGTCGATATTGATATCCTGCACGGCACGCCAATGATGCCCGGCAAACCGACAGTTACCGCATGGTTTAAAAACCCGGTGATTGCTGGCCGCGGCGTTTTCGCTACTCTGAATGTTGACCTCACGCCTTATTTATTATTCAGCACTCGTCAAAGCGATTTGGTTTCGATGGCGATTATCGTCGGCAATAAAGCACTAACCACGCAATCCAACAACGTAATGAATGTGTCAGAGTTGCCAACGCACCCTACACGCATCATTACTCTTCAGAATTACCCCATCAAATTAGCGCTATATGGTGAAACCTGGCCTGCTGAAGACATTCAAATATCCATTCTTACAGGTTTAGTTTTCGGCATACTGAGCAGTGCGTTATGTGCCTGGTTGCTTACTGTGCGCCTACGTTCAGGAAAAGAGATTCTGACCGGCATTAAACGCGGGCAATTCTCTGTGGTGTATCAACCCGTCGTGAATGCCAAAGAGCTTAAGATGTCCGGGGTTGAAGTGTTGATGCGCTGGAACCATCCTATTGCCGGCCCCATTCCTCCAGATGCATTTATCGCCTTTGCAGAAGCCCAGCAATTGATTGTTCCCCTCACCCGCCACTTGTTTGAACTGATCGCGCGGGATGCCAAAAAACTCCAGCATGTTTTACCGCCCGGTGCACGACTTGGTATCAATCTCGCGCCCAGCCATTTGCACTCGCCAACCTTCAAAGAAGATATTCAAGCTTTTGCCGCCTCGATGCCCCCTCATCACTTCCAGTTGATTTTTGAAATCACCGAACGCGATATGGTTAAAGAAAATGAAGCCAGTTGCCTGTTTACCTGGATGCACGAGCAGGGATATGAAATTGCTGTCGATGATTTTGGAACAGGACACAGTGCACTAATCTATCTCGAACGCTTTAAACTGGACTATCTCAAGATTGATCGTGGCTTTGTTAACTCGATCGGCTTTGAAACCGTCACCTCTCCGGTGCTCGACGCCGTGCTTACTCTGGCACGTAAACTCAGTATGACCACCGTCGCCGAAGGGGTTGAAACCCGTGAGCAAGCCAAATGGTTGATTGACCAGGGGGTGAATTACTTACAGGGTTACTACTTCTCCCGCCCTCTCACCTTTGAGCAATTGCAGGAATGGGAAGGCCAGCAAAAAGAGTACCAAGAGCTTACATAAGAAAGGACAGCACAGATGCAGCTTGAAGTCTGACGGGTATAACTTATGATTCATCATCATGAAGTTATTATGCGGTGGCGTGTTACCTGAGAATTGATATTATTTTGGGATAAAATAATGAGGTAATATCTCCGCTCTGACAAGGATAGGCCCATAGATGTTTGCCCGCGCCTTTGCTTTGCTAAGCCTTTGCCTGATTGCGACCTCAAGCCAGGCTGAAAACATCAAGGAAAGCTATTCCTTCGCCGTGTTAGGTGAACCTAAGTACGCCATTAACTTCACGCAGTTTGATTACGTCAACCCCGCAGCCCCAAAGGGCGGAAACATCACACTGTCGGCGATTGGCACCTTTGATAACTTCAACCGTTATGCGCTACGCGGCAATCCTGGCGTGCGTACCGAATCCTTGTACGACACGCTTTTTACCACCTCAGATGATGAGCCTGGCAGCTATTACCCGTTAATCGGTGAAATGGCGCGCTATCCCAGCAATTTTGCCTGGGCTGAAATTGAAATTAATCCCCGCGCACGTTTTCATGATGGGACGCCCATCAAAGCCAGCGATGTCGCTTTCACTTTCAATAAATTCATGACTGAAGGTGTGCCGCAGTTTCGCCTGATTTATAAGGGCGCAAAAGTTAAAGCCATCGCGCCGTTAACGGTGCGCATCGAGCTGGCGGACCCCAGTAAAGAACGGATGCTGGGGCTATTCTCGCTCCCGGTGTTCCCTGAAAAATTCTGGAAAGATCATAAGCTCAGCGACCCGCTTTCTGCTCCTCCGCTGGCCAGTGGCCCTTATAAAATAACGGCATGGCGCATGGGGCAATATATTACCTACTCCCGCGTCAGAGACTATTGGGCTGCCAATTTACCGGTAAACCGTGGTCGCTGGAATTTCGACTCCATCCGTTACGACTACTACCTTGATGATAATGTCGCTTTTGAAGCTTTTAAGGCCGGAGCCTACGATTTTCACATCGAAGCAAGCGCAAAGAATTGGGCGACACGCTATACCGGAAAGAACTTTACGAATCATTTCATTATAAAAGAAGAACGGCCCAACGATGCCGCTCAGGACACACGCTGGCTGGCATTTAATATCCAGCGCCCGATCTTCGAAGACCGAAAAGTCCGCGAAGCGATTGGCCTGGCGTTCGATTTTGAATGGATGAATAAAGCGCTGTTTTATGGGGCCTACAATCGGGCGAATAGTTATTTCCAGAACACAGAATATGCCGCGCGGGATTACCCGAATGCCGATGAATTGACGATCCTGGCCCCCATGAAAGAGGACTTACCGCCAGAGGTGTTTACCACTATCTACAACCCACCAAAATCCCGCGGTGATGGCTTTGACCGTGACAACCTGCTCAAAGCGCTGAACTTGTTGAAAGATGCTGGGTGGGAACTCAAAGACCAGAAGCTCATCAATATGAAAACTGGGAAACCGTTTAGCTTCGAGTTGTTGATTGGCACCACCGGCAACACCCAGTGGGTTTTACCGTTCCAGCATAATTTACAACGCCTGGGGATCACAATGGAGGTGCGTCAGGTGGATAACTCGCAGCTCACCAATCGCCTGCGCAGCCGTGACTACGACATGATGCCGAGGGTTTACAGCGCCATGCCTTACCCTAGTGCGGATGTGCAAATTTCATGGGCCTCAGAATACATCGACTCCTCTTACAATGCGCCGGGAGTAAAAAGCCCGGTAGTCGATAAACTGGTCTCTCAAATTGTGGCGCATCAAGGTGACAAACAAAAACTGCTGCCATTGGGGCGTGCACTGGATCGTGTGTTGACATGGAATAATTACATGATTCCGATGTGGTACATGGCAGCAGACCGCTTCGCCTGGTGGGGAAAACTCTCCAAACCTGCCATCCATCCGTTATACACAACCGGCTTTGACACCTGGTGGTATGACGTCAATAAAGCCACTCAATTACCAGAAAACCGGCGTTAAGGGAACCCATGGGAAGTTATCTGTTACGTCGCTTGCTGCTGATAATCCCGACACTGTGGGCGATTATCACCATCAATTTTTTCATCGTACAGATTGCACCTGGTGGCCCAGTGGATCAGGCTATCGCAGCGATTCAATTTGGCCGCGACGCAGGGGTCCCGGGTTTGACGACGGATAACATGGGGAGCGGTCATGCTCGAGTCGGTGTGGGTAACGTTGGCGACAGCCAGTACCGTGGCGCGCGTGGCCTCGACCCGGAAGTGATTGCTGAAATCACTCACCGCTACGGTTTCGATAAACCGATTCATGAACGCTACTTCAAAATGCTCGGCGATTATCTGCGTTTTGACTTCGGCGACAGTCTGTTCCGCAGCGCTTCGGTTTTGCATCTGATCAAAGAAAGCTTGCCGGTTTCTATCTCGATTGGTTTGTGGAGCACCTTAATTATCTACATGGTGTCGATCCCACTGGGGATCCGCAAAGCCGTTAGCAACGGCAGCAGTTTTGATATCTGGAGCAGTACATTAATTATTATTGGTTACGCCATCCCCGCATTCCTGTTCGCTATCTTGCTGATTGTTTTGTTTGCTGGTGGGAGTTACCTGGATTGGTTCCCGCTGCGTGGCCTGGTATCGACAAATTTCGATACCCTGCCGTGGTATGGCAAAATCATTGATTATCTCTGGCACATCACATTACCAGTATTGGCAACAGTGGTGGGTGGCTTTGCGACCTTGACGATGCTGACGAAAAACTCGTTCCTTGATGAAATTCGCAAGCAGTATGTGGTCACTGCACGAGCCAAAGGGTTGGATGAAAGTAAAATTCTCTACCGCCATGTGTTCCGCAACGCGATGCTGCTGGTGATTGCAGGTTTTCCTGCCACGTTCATCAGTATGTTTTTTACCGGCTCGCTGCTTATCGAAGTGATGTTCTCACTAAACGGGCTGGGTTTATTGGGCTATGACTCCACCATTTCCCGCGACTACCCGGTGATGTTTGGCACCTTATACATTTTTACCTTAATAGGTTTGCTGCTCAATATTCTGAGCGATATCACTTACACGCTGGTTGATCCGCGTATTGATTTCGAGGGCCGTGGATGAGCCATTTAAGTCCTGTCAATCAAGCCCGCTGGGCACGGTTTCGGCAAAATAAGCGCGGCTATTGGTCACTATGGATTTTCACGTTTCTCTTTTTGCTCACGTTAGGTTCCGAACTGATAGCCAACGATCGCCCGTTGATTGTGCATTATCAGGAACGGCTTTATTTCCCGTTTATCGCCAGCTACAGCGAAAGCGATTTCGGCGGCCCTCTGGCAACACCTGCCGATTATCAGGATCCGTGGCTTACGCAGCAGCTGAGTCAAAAAGGGTGGGTGCTGTGGGCACCGATCCGCTTTGGCTACAATGCGATTAACTTTGCCACTTCTGTCCCCTTTCCTTCACCACCGAGTAGCCAAAACTGGCTGGGGACGGATGCCAACGGCGGAGATGTGCTGGCGCGGATCCTCTATGGCACCCGCATTTCTATCCTGTTCGGGCTGATGCTGACACTGTTTTCCAGTGTCATTGGGATACTTGCCGGTGCGGTTCAGGGCTATTACGGCGGGCGTGTGGATTTGTGGGGCCAGCGGTTTATCGAGGTTTGGTCAGGCATGCCGACGCTATTTCTGATAATCCTGCTTTCAAGCGTTATCCAGCCGAATTTCTGGTGGCTACTCGGCATTACCGTACTGTTTGGCTGGATGAGTCTGGTCGGCGTGGTGCGCGCTGAATTTTTAAGGACCCGAAACTTTGATTACATTCGTGCCGCTCAGGCGATGGGTGTGAGTGACTGGTCGATAATCACGCGCCATATGTTGCCAAACGCCATGGTCGCCACGCTGACATTCCTGCCATTTATTCTGTGCGGTTCGATTACCACCCTCACCTCACTGGATTTCCTCGGCTTTGGGCTACCGCTTGGCTCACCGTCACTCGGTGAGCTGTTGTTGCAGGGGAAAAATAATCTTCAGGCTCCGTGGCTTGGCATCACTGCATTCCTCTCGTTGGCCATCTTGCTGACACTCCTTATTTTTATCGGTGAAGCAGTGCGCGACGCCTTCGACCCGAGCAAGGTGTACTGATATGACAACCCCGCTGCTTTCCATCAGTCATCTGTCTGTCGCTTTCCGTAGCGGCGATACCGTCCGGCAAGTGGTGGACGATTTATCCCTTGAGGTGAATGCCGGTGAAACGCTGGCGCTAGTTGGGGAATCGGGTTCCGGAAAAAGCGTTACCGCGTTATCGGTGCTGCGTTTATTGCCAGCCCCTCCGGTTGTCTACCCTGCGGGTGAGATTTTCTTTAAGGGTCAGGAGCTACTCCACGCACCTGAACGCACACTTCGCGGTGTGCGTGGCAATAAAATCGCCATGATTTTTCAGGAACCAATGGTTTCGCTCAATCCACTTCACAATATTGAAAAGCAGCTATATGAAGTGTTATCGCTGCATCGTGGCATGCGCCGTGAAGCCGCTCGCGCGGAAATGCTGACCTGCCTGGATAGAGTAGGGATTCGTAACGCGGCAAACCGTTTATCCGATTTCCCCCACCAGCTTTCCGGCGGAGAACGCCAGCGCGTGATGATTGCCATGGCGTTGTTAACCCGCCCGGAATTGCTGATTGCCGACGAACCGACAACGGCGCTGGATGTCACGGTGCAGGCTCAAATTCTGCAATTACTGAAAGAGCTCAAGCAAGAGCTGAATATGGGACTGCTGTTCATCACCCATAATCTGAATATCGTCAAAAAGCTGGCGGATAACGTCGCCGTAATGCGTAACGGAAAATGTGTTGAGCAAAACTCGACGATGAGATTGTTAGCCTCACCGCAGCATCCTTACACCCAACAATTGCTAGCCGCAGAACCAGGGGGAAACCCGCGACCCGTCGATGAAACCAGCACGCCACTGTTAACGGTTCGTGATTTACAGGTTGCCTTCCCGATTCGCCGTGGGCTACTCAGGAAAACCGTCGGCCACCACTATGGGATTAAAAATCTGAGCTTTGCGCTGCGCGCGGGTGAAAGCATCGGTCTGGTTGGGGAATCCGGTTCGGGGAAAAGCACCACGGGGCTTGCGCTGTTGCGCCTGATCCACTCCAGCGGAGAGATCTGGTTTGACGGAAAACCGCTGCACTCTCTCAATCGCAAAAAGCTGCTACCACTGCGTAACCGCATCCAGGTCGTCTTTCAGGACCCAAATTCGTCGCTTAATCCACGGCTCGATGTTTTGCAGATCATTGAAGAGGGTTTGCGCGTCCATCAGCCTGCGTTAAGTGCAGCCGAACGTGAGCAGAAAGTGAGCGTTGCCATGCAGGAAGTGGGGTTAGATCCACAAACGATGCATCGCTATCCAGCAGAATTTTCTGGCGGGCAAAGACAGCGGATTGCGATTGCCAGAGCGCTCATTTTACAACCGGAATTGATGATTCTTGATGAACCGACATCATCTCTGGATCGTTCGGTACAAGCGCAAATTCTGGCACTGCTGAAGTCGTTACAAGAGAAGCATCAGTTGGCCTACATTTTTATCAGCCATGATTTGCGCGTGGTGAAATCGTTATGCCATCAGATTGTGGTATTGCGACAGGGAGAGGTGGTCGAGCAAGGAGCCTGCCAGCAAATTTTTGCTGCACCCCAGGCGGAATACACACGCCAGTTACTTGCACTTGCCTGACTCGCAGATTTTAGAGTCAAAAAGGATTCGCGCTGGAGAAAGACTCAGCAATAGCAACACCAAAATTTTTCAGTCGGCAAGTTGCTGCAAGCTCATCCTGACGATTCACAAATAAGCACGGCTCACCTTCACATTCCACGACCGAAGAATCTACTTCGATATCTCGCAATGCGAGGCTTAATTTATGCATTGTTGGCCATGCAGAATCGCTGTTATCGCTCAACAATTTGAGACCAATCAGGCAATTTTCAGCGCTCTGCCCGCTTTGCGGAATCGGTTCAACTCGGGAACCTGCAAAACCCGCCAACCAACGATAGCGGTGTGGTAAGCGATGAACGATGGAAAGTTGTAACGTATTCACTGTGGTATCCCCAAAAGAATCCAAAATTATTTCACAAACGATTTACATAAAAGGTTAACACAATGTTGATGTTTTGTGTGTAAACAACCTCGAAACCGCTTACATCCGTTGTAATTATTTGTCTACCATTTCATATTTAACGTTTAATTTTTGTGGTGCTGCACACGTTTCGGCGCTATATGTAACGCTTTCCACGATGTAACTCAACCTTTTTAACCACAAAGCTGTGACTTTTTATTGTCGATGCGTTTACATTTGAGAAACAAATTGTAGGCGCTTATGGGAGAATTTCGTTGATTTGGATTAAAGAACGGGTATCTGGCGATACCCGTTTTTGGACTTTAGGATTTTGTCGCGGCGAGTCGAGGACGGCTGGCGTAGAGATAAAAAACGATTGAGCATGTGGCGCACACCGCAATCGACCAAATCATTGGCCATGCGGAGTTAAAGCTTGCGATTGATAACAGCGCGCCGGTTAACGCACCAATACCAAAACGGAACGTGCCAGCCAGCGACGACGCCGTTCCTGCCATATGTGGGAATTCATCGAGAATAACCGCCATCGCATTTGACGACACCATCGAAACACAGCCAACAAACACCGCAATGCCCAACACCATTGACCAAAAACCTAGCCCCAGCCCGGTGCTTAGCACCAGCCAAATTGCCATGGCAAATTGCACGAACAACCCGAAGCGGAACATCGCCAGTGGGCCAAAACGGCGCACAAAGCGACTGTTAATCAGGGTCATCACAATCAAGAACACGATGTTAAGCGCGAAGTAATAACCAAAGTGCTGCGGCGCAACGTGATTGAGTTCGATGTAAACAAACGGCCCAGCGCTCAAAAATGAGAACATCGCCGCAAAGCTAAAACCACTTGCCAGCATATAGCTCAAAACGCGTTTGTGGCGGAACAAAGTCGCGAAGTTGCCTATCGTGGTGCGCAAATGGAACTTCTGACGCCGCTCAACCGGCAACGTTTCATGAATCATGAAGAAGATCATCGCCGATGCCAGCAGAGCCGCTAACGCCAGAATCCAGAAGATAGCGTGCCAGCTAAACCACACCAGCACTGCCCCGCCAACCATTGGCGCAACCAGCGGCGCAATGGTGGTTATCAGCATGACGAATGACATCATGCGCGAGAACTCTTCTTTCGGGTAAATATCGCGCATCAGCGCGTTAATCACCACACTGGCCGCTGCCGCTGACAGACCATGCAGAAAACGCATGGCAATCAGATGGTCAATCGTTTGGGAGAGCGCGCAAGCAATCGCCGCCGCCGCAAAGATTAGCGTACCGCCAAGCACCACCGGCTTACGCCCAATGCTGTCCGCCATCGGGCCATAAAAGAGCTGGCCTATCGCGAAACCAAGAATATAAGTACTCAGCGTCATTTGCGCGCTGCCTGCTGGCACGCCAAATTCCGAGGCGATGACCGGCAAAGCCGGTAAGTACATATCGATTGATAGCGGCATCAACATGGCCAGCAGGCCAAGGATAACCACGATACCAATTGACGAATTTTGCTTACTACTCAACGCATCCTCCCGGAATCAACGCGGCGGCATGCCTACGCTGGCAATTTCTTCTTCGGTTAATGGGCGATATTCACCCGGTGCAAGATCCGCATCCATCGCGATGGCGCCAATGCGTTCACGGTGCAAACCAACCACATGGTTACCCACGGCGGCAAACATACGTTTTACCTGGTGATAACGCCCTTCGCTGATGGTCAAACGCACTTCCAGCGGAGTAATCACTTCAAGTACCGCAGGCAGCGTCAAATCTTTTTCATTATGCAGTTGAACACCCGCGGTGAATTGTTCTGCTGTGTCATCGGAAACTGGATTCTCAAGCGTCACCAGATAGGTTTTTTCACAATGATGGCGCGGAGAAGTAATACGGTGTGACCATTGGCCATCGTCGGTCATCAGCACCAGTCCGGTGGTGTCAATATCCAGACGCCCGGCGGCATGCAGTTTGTGCGCCATTGGCTCATCAAGGAAATACAGCACGGTTGGATGGTCCGGATCTTCGGTGGAACAAACGTAACCCTGTGGCTTATTCAGCATAAAATAGCGAGGGCCGTTTTGCTGGGTCAACGAGCGTCCGTCGAACTCAACCTGATGTTCAGGGTTCAGTTTGAAAGAGGCATCACGCACCACTTCGCCATCAATAGTGACACGGCTGGCACGGATTTCACGGCCAGAAATAGCGCGGCTCACGCCAAGCTGCTGAGAGATAAATTTATCGAGTCGCATTAAAATATTGCCTGTTTCATAGAGGTGCCAGCACAAAACGGCTGACAGGGCATTCGCCCATTTTATAAGGGTATAAATCGTTTGCCTGTTAATTAGTTTGCCAGTATAGCGGGATAGAAAAGTCTCTCAAGGTAAAACCCCGATTCATGCCATAATTGAGCGCGTTATTTCCCTAAATCAGAGTCACGATGTCTTTTACACTCCGCCCCTACCAACAAGAAGCCGTTGAGGCCACCCTCGCCCATTTCCGCAAACACATCACACCAGCGGTGATTGTATTGCCGACGGGTGCGGGAAAAAGCCTGGTGATTGCTGAGCTTGCCCGAGTCGCTCGCGGACGGGTGCTGGTGCTGGCACACGTCAAAGAACTCGTGGCGCAAAACCATGCGAAATATCGTGCACTTGGTCTGGAAGCCGACATTTTTGCCGCGGGTCTGCAACGTAAAGAGAGCCACGGCAAAGTTGTTTTCGGTAGCGTACAGTCAGTGGCGCGCAATCTTGAGCAATTCCACGGCGAGTTTTCATTACTTATTGTCGATGAATGCCACCGTATTGGTGATTCTGACGATAGCCAATATCAGCAAATCCTCACCCATTTACGCACCGCCAATCCTAAGCTACGCCTGTTGGGGTTGACCGCTACACCTTACCGTCTGGGGAAAGGCTGGATTTATCATTTTCACTATCACGGTATGGTGCGCGGCAACGAAAATGCGCTGTTCCGCGACTGCATTTACGAATTACCGCTGCGCTACATGATTAAGCACGGCTATTTAACACCGCCGGAACGCCTGGATATGCCGGTGGTGCAGTACGATTTCAGCCGTTTACAGTCGCAATCCAATGGTTTGTTCAGCGAAGCGGATCTTAACCGCGAGCTCAAACAGCAAAAACGGATTACGCCGCACATCATCAGCCAGATTATAGAATTTGCCGCCGACAGGCGCGGTGTGATGGTTTTTGCCGCAACCGTTGAACACGCCAAAGAAGTCACGGCTCTGTTACCCGTAAATGATGCGGCACTGATTACCGCAGATACCCCAGGCCCTGCCCGCGATACATTAATAGAAGCGTTTAAAAACCAGCAATTCCGTTTTCTGGTCAACGTTTCAGTGCTTACTACCGGATTTGACGCACCGCATGTCGATTTAATTGCCATTCTGCGCCCAACGGAATCGGTCAGTCTTTATCAGCAAATTGTCGGTCGCGGGTTGCGCCTGGCGCCCGGTAAAAAGGATTGTTTGATTCTGGACTACGCCGGGAATCCTCATGATTTGTTCACACCGGAAGTGGGTGCGGCGAAAGGCAAAAGCGACAATGTGCCGGTACAAGTTTTTTGCCCTTCCTGTGGTTTTGCCAACACCTTCTGGGGAAAAACCACCAGCGACGGCAAATTGATTGAGCACTTTGGTCGCCGCTGCCAGGGCTGGTTTGAAGATGATGACGGTACGCGCGAACAGTGCGATTACCGTTTCCGCTTTAAAAATTGCCCGCAATGTAACGCGGAAAATGATATTGCCGCGCGGCGCTGCCACCAGTGCGCGAGTGTTCTGGTCGACCCGGACGATATGTTAAAAGCCGCGCTGAAATTAAAAGACGCGCTGGTTCTGCGCTGCGGCGGCATGACGCTGCAACACGGTGGCGATGAAAAAGGCGACTGGCTGAAGATTACCTATTTTGATGAAGACGGCGCCGATGTCAGCGAACGGTTCCGCCTGCAAACACCCGCCCAGCGTATGGCGTTTGAACAGCTGTTTATTCGCCCTCACAGCCGTGCGCCTGGCGTGCCGCTGCGCTGGATAAACGCCGCCGATGTGGTCGCTCAGCAATCAGCGCTTCGCCACCCGGACTTTGTCGTGGCACGCAAGAACGGAAACTTCTGGAACGTGCGGGAAAAGGTATTTGATTACGAAGGACGCTTCCGTCGCGCGAATGAATTGCGTGGCTAAAGGTTCTTTTCATTGAAGCCAGAGCCAGATATGGCTATAATCCCGCCCGCTTTTGCATCCGCAAAGCAGAACGTTTACCTGTTGCTGGGTCGCCTGTAACAGGATTATTTAAGAGAGAAACAGTTAATGTTTACTATCAATGCAGTAGAACGCAAAGAGCAGGGCAAGGGTGCGAGCCGCCGCCTGCGTGCAGCTAACAAATTCCCGGCAATCATCTATGGTGGTTCCGAAGCTGCGATCTCTATCGAACTGGATCACGACAACGTAATGAACCTGCAAACTAAACCAGGTTTCTACGAAGAAGTTCTGACTCTGGTTGTAGACGGTAAAGAAGTTAAGGTTAAAGTTCAGGCTGTTCAGCGTCACCCGTTCAAGCCAAAACTGAACCACATCGACTTCGTTCGCGCTTAATCGCGAATTTAGCTCGAAAAAAAACCCGCTTCGGCGGGTTTTTTTATGACTATTTGCCAGAGCTGCGACGCTGTAACTGATCGCGCAGATTAGGCGGCGTGCCTTTAATGGTCAGCGTATCGGTCGCAGGATCCCAATAAATGCGCTCGCCCAATAACATGGCGTCAAAGCTAATCGTTAACCCACCACCGCTACCGGCGAATTTGGTTAACTGGCGCAGCGTACTGCGGTCGGCCGGGAAACTCTCTTCAAGTTCATAGCCTTTATCCGCGGTGAACTGCTGGAAGTTTTTGTCATCGACAGCCCATGGTAACTCATCCGCAAGCGAAGAAAGTTCAATCTCTTCACCTGCCTGAAGTTGCTCGTTGCAGTAAGCATAAACCTGCTGACGCGCGGCCTGACGATCGTTTTTATCCAGTTGCGCTTCGTTGGTAAAGTCGTCCAGCGCTTGCAACAAACCTTTGTTCTGCGCTTTGGCGTTTAAACCTTCGCTGGCTCCCAGGAAATCCATGAAGAAATCGGCAACTTTGCGCCCGACTCGCCCTTTCAGGAAAGTCAGGTAACGAGTCGATTCCGGATTGGTTTCCCATTCGGTCAAATCAATACGCGCCACGATATCGGCGTGGTTGATGTCCAGATGGTGCGTGGAACTGATATCCAGCTCTTCGTTGACGCGCATGCTGCTTAAATTATTAAGCACGGCGACCAGTAAATATTCCACCGCCAAATAACGGTATTGGCAAAACAGCACAATGCCGCCATCAGCAAACGGATATTTGGCCAGTTCATCACGCAAGCGACCGGTCGCTGCACGGCTGAACGCCAGGAAATCCTCGTCGCCTTTACGCTGTGAACGTAACGCTTCGGCTAATTCACTCTCTTCGCTGAACAGGCCATATGCTTTATTTTTCGCACTGTAGACACGGTGCAATTCGGCCATCATTTCTTCTACGGCGCCGTTCGTTGCCAACAGAGAATCGCGCAGCACAACTTCAAGTGTCTCTTCGCCGCGCTTGATCAACTGGTGTAAGGCAATCTGGTTGATATCCAGACTCATGATAAACTCTCCTTTTAGACTCGGCGGTATTCAACCATTGCCGGAAGCCTTGTGCAATAGAAGATAAAAAAGCAGAAAACCAAGTCTTCCTACGGTAAGATAACGCCCTTTCCTGAATCTAACTGATTGTTAATTTATGCCACAAATATCCCGTTATAGTGACGAACGCGTCGAAGAACTGTTGAGTGAACTGGCTAGCGTACTGGAAAAGCACCAAACGCCAACCGATCTTTCCCTGATGGTGCTGGGAAATATGGTCACCAACCTGATTAATACCAGCGTGGCTTCAGCTCAACGCCGCTCGCTGGCTCGCTCTTTCGCAGAGGCGTTGCAAGCCTCCGTGAGCGAAGACAAAGCTCAATAAGGGATTCTAGTTACACGTTATGGTGACTAACCGTCAGCGCTACCGCGAAAAAGTTTCCCAGATGGTCAGTTGGGGACATTGGTTCGCCCTGTTCAATATCCTGCTGGCAACGCTGCTGGGTAGCCGCTATCTGTTTGTCGCCGACTGGCCGACAACGCTCACGGGTCGTATTTATTCCTGGCTGAGTGTTATCGGCCATTTCAGTTTTGTGGTTTTCGCCACCTATTTGCTGATCCTCTTCCCGCTGACATTCATTGTCATGTCGCAACGTTTGATGCGATTTTTCTCGGCAGCACTTGCCACCGCTGGCATGACGCTGCTACTCATCGACAGTGAAGTCTTTACTCGCTTCCATCTCCACCTTAATCCGATTGTCTGGGAACTGGTGATTAACCCCGACCAGAGTGAGATGGCGCGTGACTGGCAGCTGATGTTTATCAGCGTGCCGGTGATTTTATTGATAGAGATGCTGTTTGCAACCTGGAGCTGGCAAAAACTGCGCAGCCTCGGGCGGCGCAAGCATTATGCTAAACCCGTCGTTACGCTGTTTTTTGTCGCCTTCTTTAGCAGCCACATTATGTATATCTGGGCGGATGCGAACTTCTATCGCCCGATTACTATGCAGCGCGCCAACCTGCCGCTCTCTTACCCGATGACGGCCCGCCGATTCCTTGAAAAACATGGCCTGCTGGATGCGAAAGAGTACCAGCGTCGCCTCGTGGAACAGGGTAATCCTGAAGCCGTTTCGGTACAGTATCCGCTGAGTGACCTGCAATTCCGCGATATGGGAACGGGCAATAATGTCTTGCTGATCACCGTCGACGGCCTGAATGCCGAAAGTGTGCAGAAAACTCTGCCGAATCTGAGCCAGTTCGCCAGCAACAATATTAACTTCACTCAGCATATGAGCGCGGGTAATGGCACCGATAACGGCATCTTTGGCCTGTTCTACGGTATCTCACCGGCCTATATGGACGGTGTTTTATCTGCCCGCGTCCCTGCCGCATTAATTACTGCATTGAACCAGCAGGGCTATCAATTGGGGCTTTTCGCCTCCGATGGCTTCGACTCTTCAATGTATCGCCAGGCGTTGTTGTCCGACTTCTCTTTGCCTTCTGCGCAAAGCCAGTCTGACACACAAACCGCCTCGCAATGGATTAACTGGCTGACGCAATACGCATCTGATGACAACCGCTGGTTCTCCTGGGTTGCCTTTAATGGCACAAACATCACGGCAGACAGTAATCAGCAAGCCTTTACTCGTCGCTATTCTCGCGCAGCAGGCAACGTTGATGAGCAAATTAAGCGCGTACTTGACGCACTTGATGCGGCCGGGAAACTCCAGAATACGGTAGTGATTATTACCGCAGGTCACGGTGTGCCGCTGGGTCAAGAGCAGGATTCCTTCGCCTGGTCACGCTCACGCATTCAGGTGCCACTGGTTATCCATTGGCCTGGTACTCCGGCACAAACCATCGCCAAACTCACCGATCATCAGGATGTGATGACCACGCTGATGCAGCGCCTGCTACACGTCAAAAACCCGGCAAATGAGTACTCACAGGGTGAAGACCTGTTTGCAGCAACTCGACGCAATAACTGGGTCGTGGGTGCTGACAATAACAGCCTCGCGATTACGTTACCGACCATGACGCTGGTGCTGGATAACAACGGCAACTATCGGATGTACAATTTGAAAGGCGAAGCGATTAAAGAAACCAAGCCGCAGCTGGGATTATTACTGCAAGTACTGACCGACGAGAAACGCTTCATCGCCAATTGATTGCTTATTTATTAGCCAGTTAGCAAAAAGCTGGCTTGCAAACAATCATGAAATAAGTAGTATTATTTGGCAGTCGGCACGTAGCGCAGCCTGGTAGCGCACTGTCATGGGGTGTCAGGGGTCGGAGGTTCAAATCCTCTCGTGCCGACCAGAATACTTTGATAGGTCAAGGGGTTAATCGAAAGATTAGCCCCTTTTCTTTATCTGCAATACTTCCGGCAACCAGGGTCACTTAATATAGGAATCCAGCACTTTCAATATCACCTCAAGATCTTCCTCGCGCTTCACCTCGTCACTCTCATGAACAATGTGTTCAGCAAGATGACCTTTGATCACCTCTCGCATTAAACCGTTAACTGCGCCACGTATAGCCGCAATCTGTTGTAGTACGGCGGCGCATTCATGCGGTTCATCAAGCATTTTTTTTAGTGCTACAACCTGGCCCTGAATTTTATTTGTACGTGCTTTTAGTTTTTGTTTATCCCGGATGGTATGCGACATACAAAGGCCTCAATAAGTGAAGTACAGATAAGATTGTATCATTGCCAATCTACTGGGGGGTAGTATTCGGTACTGGGGGGGAGTAGAATCGCAGCGCTTATAATAAATGACTAAGAAACATTCTCATGAACGATTTCTCAACACTGATTCAGCAAGGTAACGCCTGGTTTTTCATCCCCAGCGCGATTTTACTAGGCGCATTACATGGCCTTGAACCCGGTCATTCCAAAACTATGATGGCGGCTTTCATCATTGCGATTAAAGGGAGTATCAAGCAGGCTGTGATGCTGGGAGTGGCAGCGACCGTTTCGCACACCGCTATCGTCTGGCTAATCGCGTTTGGTGGGATGTATCTCAGCAAGCAGTTTACCGCTGAATCTGTTGAACCATGGTTACAGTTAATCTCCGCGTTTATTATTCTGGGAACAGCAATCTGGATGTTCTGGCGCACCTGGAAAGGAGAACAACTCTGGAAACTTGAGCAACAGACAGAGCACCACTCGCATGATGAATCCAGAATCATCAATACGGGTCACGGGCGCGTTGAGCTTTCAATTTTTGAGGAAAATCAGCCCCCGCAATGGCGTTTACGCACGTTGTCTGGCAACAAATGGCAAGCGAATGAGGTTTCACTGACAACTCATCGTGGTGCAGGAACATTTTCGCAAGTGTTCGATTTTGTTGATAAAGGCGACTTCTTAGAATCTAAGCACCCTATCCCTGAGCCCCACAACTTTACTGTTCGCCTGTCTTTAGGTCATCAAGGCCATGTGCATGATTACAACGTCGCGTTTCATGAACACGATCATTCAGCACTGGAAGGCCTGGATGTGGGCTCTAAAGAGTATCAGGACGCGCACGAACTGGCCCATGCGAACGACATTAAACGCCGCTTTACCGGCCAGGAAGTGACAAACTGGCAAATATTATTATTCGGACTCACTGGCGGCTTAATTCCCTGCCCTGCTGCTATTACCGTGCTACTTATTTGTATCCAGTTAAAGGCATTCACTCTGGGAGCGGCAATGGTGGTCTGTTTCAGTATTGGCCTTGCATTAACTCTGGTCACTGTAGGTGTTGCCGCTGCGGTGAGCGTGCAACAAGCAACGAAACGCTGGAGCGGTTTTAGCACCATAGCCAGAAGAGCGCCTTATTTCTCAAGCGCCCTGATAGCAATGGTTGGCCTGTATATGGGCATACACGGTTACGCCGGGATCACAAACTGATGTTGATCGGGAAAAACGTTTTGCTCGCCACAACGCTTTTCCACTTACCTGAAGGACGTTGTCTAATGCCAGCTATGCCCTATTTGACCATCCGCAAATCTGACCAACGCGTGGTATAGCGCGGCGAAAGCATCGCTCTTTTCATTTTCCACGGTTGCTCAATTCCTTGCCCTGCAAAATAGAGCGCTCCTTTACCTGCCTTCTTATTAATACTGTCTATCGCCTGCATCAGTGCTTCGCTATTGACCCTTGGCGGGTTTTCATCGAACAGATTGAGCTGCGCAACCCCCTGGCTAAAAAAGTCGCAGAGCATAATCCCGGCTTTTTGATAGTGATAGCCGTTTCTCCAGATAACGTTCAGGCAACGTGTAGCCGCGGCGATAATATCGCGGGTGTCCTGCGTGGGGGTTAGCAGTTTGACCGTAGCCCGGTTGCTGTAGTAGGGCTCATTGACTGAGAAAGGTGACGTTTTGACAAAAGCAGAAATGTGGCGGCAATACTGGTGCTCGGCTCTGAGTTTTTCTGCGGCGCGCACTGCATAACTGCAAATCGCCTGACGCATGTATTCGTACTCCGTCACCCGTTCACCAAACGAGCGAGAACAGATAATTTCTTGTTTCGTCGGCATAAACTCTTCAAACCCCAGACACGATTCCCCCCGTAGTTCGCGTACCGTGCGCTCAAGCACCACACTGAAATGTTTGCGGATAAAACGCGTGTCAGTCTCCGCCAATTGCAACGTATTCTTGATCCCCATCGCGTCGAGTTTTTTACTGATTCGACGGCCAACTCCCCAAACTTCATTAACCGGTAATTTCGCCATCAGTTTGCGCTGGTGTTCAACACTGGATAGGTCAACCACGCCATCCGTTTGCAGTTGCCACCGCTTAGCCGCGTAATTGGCTAGCTTAGCCAGTGTTTTTGTCTGGGCTATCCCCACACCAACAGTTAAATGCGTACGCTGTAAAAGAGTGGTACGTATTTCTCGGCCAAATTCCGCTAGATTGAGACAATGGCTTACGCCCGAAAAATCACAGAACGCTTCGTCAATAGAGTAAATCTCCACGCGTGGGCAAATTTCTTCCAGCGTCGTCATAACCCTTTCAGACATATCAGCGTACAGCTCGTAATTGCTGCTGAAAACAATAACCCCATTTTGCCGGAAGAGCTCTCTGTGCTTAAAGTAAGCGCCCCCCATTTGTACACCACAGTTTTTGGCCTCGGCGTTACGAGCAATAACGCATCCATCGTTGTTGCTTAAAACAACCACCGGTTTACCTTTCAGATCCGGCCTGAATATGGTTTCACAACTGGCGTAAAAACTATTCACATCAACCAGGGCAAACATTATTAGCTCATCGACTTCACGATGAAAGTGACAACACCGAATACCTCAAGCGCCTCATCAGTACCGAGGTGAATAGGTTTGCAGCCACGATTGCGTGGAATTAATTGCCTGGAGGGCCGGAGTTGTAATTGCCTGACAAAAAACTCACCGTTAATCGCCGCAATCACAATATCGCCATGCGCCGCCGTTCGCGCACTGTCGACCACCAGTAAATCGCCATTAGCGATGCCGCCCTCAATCATCGAATCGTCAGAGGCCCGCATGTAATAGGTGGCAGGATGCTTCATCAGCAATTGGTAAATATCAATGCTCTGTTCTGCATAATCCTGCGCCGGTGATGGAAATCCCCCCATAGTCATGCCCCCGATGTCGTTGATTGACAATAATTAATAGAAACAAACGGAGCCATAAATCCCCACCAACAAATACTGTATATAAACACAGTATTATTTAAATAAGCATCCCGATCAAGTTGCTTACAGGAAGATTCTTATAACAAACTGAAGTCGCGGAAAATTTAGGTGGTAAAAATAAGCGCGCTTCTCTACGGAAGAAATCACCATACAAACTTGCCCTACCGCTTCCGCCCTCACCGTTCTATGCTTAGCGAATGGAGAAAATAGCTGAACTAAAACGTACCAAGCGCCTTGCGCTGTCCTTACTGCTGGTTGCCGCTGTAACGTTTGTGGCCACCCTCTTTTTGCCACCGGGATTTTGGGTTAGCGGTTTAAAAGCTATCGCCGAAGCGGCCATGGTGGGCGCACTGGCTGACTGGTTTGCCGTTGCAGCACTGTTTCATCGCGTACCGATTCCCTTTATCTCCCGCCATACGGCGATTATCCCGCGCAATAAAGACAGAATTGGCGAGAATCTGGGTATCTTCGTGCAAGAAAAGTTCCTCGATACCCAATCCCTTATTGCGCTAATTCGTCGCCATGAACCGGCACAGATGATTGGCCAGTGGTTCAGCAAACCCGACAACGCACAGCGTGTCGGGCAACATCTGTTGCAAGTGATGAGCGGTTTTTTAGACCTGACGGATGACACCCGTATTCAGCGTTTAATCCGCCAGGCCGTTCACAAGGCCATCGATAAAGTCGATTTGACACATTCAAGTGCCCTGCTGCTGGAAAGCCTGACTAAAAATAACCGCCATCAGGAACTGCTCGACTCGGTTATTGCCCAGATGCTGACGCTGATAAAACGTGAAAGCACGCGGGCTTTTATTGCCCGCCAGATTGTACGTTGGCTGGAAACAGAGCATCCACGTAAGGCCAAACTCCTGCCAACAGAATGGCTGGGGGAACATAGCGCCGATCTGGTTTCCAGTGCAGTTAATTCGTTTCTGGATGACGTGAGCCATGATCAGGGGCATCAGATCCGCCAGGCTTTTGATCGCGCGACGTTAAAGCTCATCGACAATCTTAAAAACTCGCCACAAATGGCTGAAAAAGCCGACAGCATCAAAAATTATCTGAAAGAAGATGAGGCGTTCAATCGCTATCTGGGCGAACTGTGGGGGGATTTGCGCCAATGGCTGAAAGTGGACGTCAATTCTGAAGATTCGCGCGTGAAGCAGCGAATTGCAGAGGCCGGGCAGTGGTTGGGCGAAACGCTGATTGCTGACAGTGCGCTACGCACTTCACTGAATGAGCATCTGGAGCAGGCAGTGCAAAAAATGGCACCGGAGTTCGCCATCTTCCTGACTCGCCATATTAGCGACACGGTCAAAAGCTGGGATGCTCAGGATATGTCACGGCAAATTGAACTGAATATCGGTAAGGATTTACAGTTTATCCGCATTAACGGCACGCTGGTTGGCGGTTCAATCGGGTTGGTGTTGTACCTGCTGTCGCAGATACCTGCGGCGCTACCGTTGCTGAATTTATGAAGGGAAGATAAAAAAGCAAACGCCCGCTGATGCGGGCGTTAGGGAAATCTTAGAAAATCAATGGTGTTGTTTCGGCTGGTCGTTGTGACCGACTTTTGAGAAGACGTTAAAGACTTCACCCAATCCATAGATAAGACCGAGGATCACCGCCATAACGATTGGCACCATGACCACGGCAAACACCAAGCTTTTTAGTAACTCTAACATGGATGCCTCCAACAAAAGTGAGAACGAGTATTCTAACGACCTGACAGAAAAACGCACTCTCCTTTTGTGCCATTTGCTCATCCCGCCGCAATAGAAGAAAATGACGTTTTTACTATTGCGGAGCGGTTATGCAGGCTGAAATTTTACTCACGCTGAAACTCCAACAGCGGCTGTTCGCCGATCCACGTCGTATCGCGCTGCTTAAACAAATACAACATACCGGCTCAATTAGCCAGGGTGCCAAACTCGCAGGTATTAGCTACAAAAGTGCCTGGGATGCTATCAACGAGATGAATCAGTTAAGCGACGAGACATTAGTTGAGCGAGCGACCGGCGGTAAAGGCGGCGGTGGTGCAATATTGACGCGTTACGGCGAACGCCTGATTCAGTTGTATGAATTGCTCGCGCAGATCCAGCAAAAAGCGTTCGATGTGCTGCGTGATGACGCATTACCGCTCGATAGCCTGCTCGCCGCGATTTCCCGCTTTTCTTTGCAAACCAGCGCCCGTAACCAGCTTTTCGGCACCGTATTGCATCGCGATAGCGAACAAGTGCAGCAACATGTCGATATTTTACTGGCGGATGGTGCCACACGTTTGCAAGCCGCCATTACGCGCCAGAGCGCCGAACGCCTGGGTTTGAGCGAAGGCAAAGAAGTGCTGGTGTTAATTAAAGCGCCGTGGGTTGAAATCACTACGGATCCTCAACGCGCCAGCGGCGCCGATAACCAACTCACTGGCATTATCAGCAATATTCAGCAAGGTGGCGAACAGAGCGAAGTTCTGGTGCGATTGCCGGACGGACAAACGCTGTGCGCCACGGTTCCTAATAGCGTGGTAGAAATTCAGAGTCTGGTAGAAGGTGCTAAAGTCATAGCATTTTTTAATGCCGATCGCGTGATTATCGCCACTCTGTGCTAAAACCAAACGGTGAATTGACAACAACACAGGCAATCCGTAAATCTGAGTTTAATCACTGCAAAAACTGGGATGGTATATGTCTGTGTTGCAAATATCGCAAGGGGTCTTCCACCTTAGCGACACCCGAACTCTTGCCCTCAATGATTTAACCATTAACGCCGGTGAAAGCTGGGCGTTTGTCGGCGCCAACGGTAGCGGAAAATCAGCGCTGGCCCGCGCACTTGCAGGATCCCTGCCCGTGCAAAAAGGCGAGCGCCAGTGCTCGTTTGCCCGTATTGCTCACCTTTCGTTTGAACAACTACAAAAGTTAGTTAGCGATGAATGGCAGCGTAATAACACTGATTTGTTGAGCCCTGACGAAGACGATACCGGCCGCACCACGGCAGAAATTATTCAGGATGAAATTAAAGATGAAGCTCGCTGCCAGAAACTGGCGCAACTGTTTGGTATTACTCCGTTATTAACCCGCCGTTTTAAGTACCTTTCGACCGGTGAAACGCGCAAAACGCTGCTCTGTCAGGCGCTGATGCCGCAACCTGATTTGCTTATTCTTGATGAGCCGTTTGACGGGCTGGATGTGCAGTCCCGTGAGCAACTCGCTGGGTTATTAGGTGAACTGAGCACCCAGGGCTACACCGTGGTGCTGGTACTTAACCGCTTCGATGAAATTCCTGATTTTGTGCAATTTGCGGGCGTGCTGGCCGATTGTGCGCTGATTGAAGTAGGCAAAAAGCAAAAACTGCTCGAACAAGCGCTGATTGCACAACTGGCCCATAGTGAAAAACTGGTGGGCGTCGCACTGCCGGAAGCAGACGACCCGAGTGCTCGCTACACACTTCCTGTGGATCAGGCGCGTATTATTCTGCGTGACGGCGTGGTGGAATATAACGACAGGCCAATCCTGCACAAACTGTCCTGGACGGTAAATCCTGGCGAACACTGGCAAATAGTCGGCCCAAATGGCGCAGGTAAATCGACGTTATTAAGCCTGGTGACCGGCGATCATCCTCAAGGTTACAGCAACGATCTGACTCTGTTTGGCCGCCGTCGTGGCAGCGGTGAAACCATCTGGGACATCAAAAAGCATATCGGGTATGTCAGCAGTAATCTGCATCTTGATTACCGTGTTAGTACCACGGTGCGCAACGTGGTGCTTTCCGGCTATTTTGATTCGATTGGCATTTACCAGGCTGTTTCTGACCGCCAGCAAAAACTGGCTCGCCAATGGCTGAACATGCTCGGTATGGACAACGCCATTGCCGACGCACCGTTCCATAGCCTTTCCTGGGGCCAACAGCGCCTTGCATTGATCGCTCGGGCGTTAGTGAAACACCCGACGGTCTTAATCCTCGACGAACCTCTGCAAGGGCTGGATCCGCTGAATCGCCAGCTAGTACGCCGTTTCATTGATATTCTGATTGGTGAAGGGGAAACCCAGTTGCTGTTTGTCTCTCACCACGCCGAAGACGCGCCAGAGTGCATCACTAAACGGCTCACTTTTGTGGCTGATGGCGAGGAATATCGCTATCAAATTGACGATTTAGCACCAGCTCAATAACACGACAGGATGATCTTTAAGGTTATGAGCGCGACATGATCCATACAACAAAACACCGGAAACAACTGTTCCGGTGGAAGTAAAAATGGTGTATTGCTTTCGCTATTAAGGCCCGACTTATATTTTCATATCCGCATTAAATATTTTTAAAATCTTTTTGCGAACCGGATAGAAGTATTCCCAGTTTAAAATAGGCACCAGAATCAGCACTCATCATGAAAAATAAAAACACGACAGAAATGAAATAATCAAGCAATGGTAAATATCATATTTACCCACAATTAAATACCAACAGTCAGAAATCAAATAATTAAAAATAAACACTGACTTCTGCCTGTATTTATTTAAACATGTATTTTAGCCTGGGTTTAAATCTGACCTAGCGTTTTTCACGGGAGATGGCAGACGCCGGAAACTTCGGCGGTAGCGTGCCTGAACACAGGCATCTGCCTGTTTTTCCCGCATATATCAGGGAGGTAAATATGTCATTAAAAGGTCTTCGCTTTACCCTGAGCATCGACGGCATCATTGATATGACCGTGGCGGTGACGAAATTCAGTCTGTACCAGCATTTTTCCACCCCCTTCACCCAGGAGGCAGGGTGAGAGCATGAAAAGTATGTTTTTTGTACATCCATAAGTGAAGGATAAATTACAGTCAAATAACGTGTGTTTTATGTGAAAAATTCAATATTTTAGATTTAATTTCCTGCTAAATTTTACATGGAAATACTTTGTTATTATTAAATTCGTAAAGTAATGTTTGAATTATAGTTATCATGGCCTTTCCCTGGGGTGTATATCCATGCACAGAAGAACATGGATACCGAGGTGCTCAACAACCGCACCACCGATGTAAAGGTTGACCACATCGAAACGATTGGTAATAACCAGAGCATTACCGTCGGGCTGGAGCAGACGGTGACGGTAGGTACCCTGGCGATTTAAATCTCGATGAATGGCTTGAAATGCACCCTAGAAAAGGTTTGGCATTTACTACGAAAATTAATGATTATCTTTACTTCATGTCTGGAAAGAGGGATTACAATATCAAATCATCTGACTTCATTATTGTTACCGATAATGGTTTATAGAAAAATCCATTAATAAAATTTTATTTTCCATTTCCCCTCTGATTCGTGGCAATGTCAGATAAGAGAAAATATTCATTTTGTATCTCATAAAAATTAAATATGCGAATCTGATTATGTATCTGATGAATTGAAATCCTTCATGTAACGATTCTATTTTACAGGTAAAAATGGGAATTATAGTTTTGAAATCAGAACCAACGAAGTCAGTATTGTCATAAATGGAGATCATCTTCATTCGCTGTATGACAAAAGTTTAAACAACGGGTTGCCAGCGGATTGAGAATATAACTCCGTATTCTAATCAGAAATAAACCGAAAAATCGCAGATAAATGTAGGAATCACATATGCCTTTCGCCGCAAAACTCACCGACAAAGGAACCCAGCACGATGGTTATCATGAAACCGTCATTACTGCAGGTTCACCAACAGTATTGATTGACGGATTACCTGCCGCTCGTCTGGGAGACCCACTGACTCCCCATGATAAACCCGAATACCCTCTTCATCCCCGTAAAATAGCCAGCGGTTCAGGTGCCGTGTTTATTGATGGTTTGCCCGCTGCCAGAACCGGTGATGCTATTGACTGTGGCGGTGACGAGTTTCAGTCTGTATTTAAGGCAACATTTTATCTTCCAGTAAGTTACAAAGGAAAGTATGAAGTTAAGATTTCCAAAAACATCGAAAACTATAATACTCAAGATAATCGAGTTCGTTAATATAATGCATTAATCAGGAATTTATATGAAAAAGAACACTCTTATAGTTATCATATTTTGTCTTACGTGGCCTGTACTTAATGCTTTTGCAAGTGATGCAGTAGATGTTAAATATAAAATCAACTGGCGTAGTGGAAGTGAGAATTATCAGTCAATGGCTATAGTGAAAAAAAATGAGTTAATGGTTTATAGCGATAACTTAAATAAAAAGACCAGACTTTGGTCTTTCAAAGATGGTGTTTATGATTGTCCTGTAGATGTTGTTTTAGAAGTGGTTGAAAAATCTCTTGAAGCAGTTGATTTGTTTAAAAACGGAGATAGCGTGGTTTTGTTCGCCTACCGGATAGGTTGTGTAGGAGATCCTAGCCCAGTTGACTTTAATTATTTTGCTTATTACAAGGGTGTTCAATACTCTCTCCGCGGTTCGGAAACTATTATTTTTGACGGGCAGCCAATGCTTCGTGATGATGATAAAGGGCCTCAACCAGATTCAAATCTTAAAAATCAGCCATTGATTTATAAATACATGTTGAGTAAGTGGTCACAGATTTCCACCACTCAAAATTAAAAATATCTTGCCCTGCGGGGCAGAGGGATTAGCGCAGCGACTTTCGGATAACCCGCAGCACCCTCGCTATGACCATTTGATTTATAATCATTTTTTCAGCTAATGATTGTCGATGAAACATTAGTGTAAGCGATTCCACTAATTTAGCGCATGTCACACTTTTGACATCTCTGTTATGCTATGTTTATTACATACCATACGCGTAATGGAGCGAAAAATGAGAGTATTGGTAACAGGTGGTAGCGGTTACATTGGCAGTCATACCTGTGTACAACTGCTACAAAATGGCCACGACGTAGTCATTCTGGATAATCTGTGCAACAGCAAACGCAGCGTTCTGCCAGTGATTGAACGCCTCAGCGGTAAACACCCTATGTTCATTGATGGTGATATTCGCGATGAAGCGCTACTGGCAGAAATTTTCCACGATCACCAGATTGATGCCGTGATCCATTTTGCTGGCCTGAAAGCGGTCGGCGAATCGGTTAACAAACCGCTGGAATACTACGACAACAACGTGACCGGCACGTTACGCCTGATTTCAGCGATGCGCGCCGCCAATGTCACCAATTTCATCTTCAGTTCTTCCGCGACAGTTTATGGCGACCAGCCGCAAATCCCTTACGTTGAAAGCTTCCCAACCGGCACGCCTGCCAGCCCATATGGCCGCAGCAAGTTAATGGTTGAACAGATTCTGGCTGACTTACAAAAGGCCCAGCCGAACTGGAGCGTGGCGCTATTGCGTTACTTCAACCCGGTCGGTGCGCATCCATCTGGTGATATGGGTGAAGACCCGCAAGGTATCCCAAACAATCTGATGCCATACATCGCACAGGTTGCGGTAGGACGCCGTGATTCACTGGCGGTCTTCGGGAATGATTATCCAACCGAAGACGGCACTGGCGTTCGCGACTACATTCACGTTATGGATCTCGCTGAAGGCCACGTTGCCGCCATGCAAACACTGCAAGGCAAGCCTGGCGTGCATATCTATAACCTCGGCGCAGGCATTGGTAGCAGCGTGTTGGATGTGATCAATGCTTTCAGCACCGCTTGCGGAAAACCGGTGAATTATCACTTCGCCCCGCGTCGAGATGGCGATCTCCCAGCTTACTGGGCAGATGCCACCAAAGCCGATCAACAACTTAACTGGCGTGTCAGCCGTACTCTGCAAGAAATGGCAGATGATACCTGGCGCTGGCAGTCTCGCCACCCTCAAGGTTATCCAGACTAAGGAAATGTGATGGAGCAGTTTAACCCGGTGGATCATCCACATCGCCGTTTTAACCCACTGACAGGACAATGGATTCTGGTGTCCCCGCACCGCGCTAAGCGCCCGTGGCAAGGGGCGCAGGAAACTCCGTCCAATGAAACTTTACCGGCCCACGATCCGGATTGCTTCTTGTGCCCAGGCAACACACGCGTTACTGGTGACAAAAATCCGCAATATACCGGCACTTTTGTTTTTACTAATGATTTTGCCGCGTTGATGACGGATACCCCAGATGCACCAGCGAGCAACGACCCACTTTTACGTTGTGAAAGCGCTCGCGGCACCAGCCGGGTTATCTGTTTCTCACCAGATCACAGTAAAACCCTGCCACAGCTTTCCGTAAATGCGCTGGAAGAAGTGGTGAAAACCTGGCAAGAACAGACTGCGGATTTAGGCAAAACTTACCCGTGGGTGCAGGTTTTTGAGAATAAAGGCGCGGCGATGGGCTGCTCCAACCCGCATCCGCACGGCCAGGTTTGGGCGAACAGTTTCCTGCCTAATGAAGTGGCGCGTGAAGATGTATTGCAGCGCGAATACTTTGCAGAAAATGGCTCGCCAATGCTGGTCGATTACGCACAACGCGAGCTTAAAGATGGCAGCCGCACAGTCGTCGAAACTGAACACTGGATTGCAGTAGTGCCTTACTGGGCCGCCTGGCCGTTTGAAACGCTACTGCTGCCGAAAACTCATGTACTGCGTATCACTGACCTGACGGCTGAACAGAGCAGTGATTTAGCACTCGCGCTGAAAAAACTGACCAGCCGTTATGACAACCTTTTCCAGTGCTCATTCCCTTATTCCATGGGTTGGCACGGCGCACCGTTTAATGACGAGGAAAATGGTCACTGGCAGTTGCATGCTCACTTCTATCCACCACTATTGCGTAGCGCAACCGTGCGTAAATTTATGGTCGGCTATGAAATGCTGGCTGAAACCCAACGTGATTTAACCGCAGAGCAAGCCGCAGAACGCTTGCGTGCCGTTTCCGATATTCACTTTCGCCAATCCGGAGAATAAAAATGAGTCTGAAAGATAACACCCAACACCTCTTCGCCGAACACTTTGGTTATCCGGCAACCCATACTATTCAGGCTCCTGGCCGCGTTAACCTGATTGGCGAGCACACCGATTACAACGACGGTTTTGTGCTTCCTTGTGCTATCGATTACCAGACGGTCATTAGCTGTGCAAAACGTGATGACCGCATGGTACGCGTGATCGCCGCGGATTATGACAATCAAAGCGACGAGTTTTCACTCGACAAACCGATTCTGAGCCACGACACGCAGCAATGGTCCAACTATGTTCGCGGTGTGGTTAAGCATCTGCAAAAGCGTGATAAAAACTTTGCCGGCGCCGATTTAGTGATCAGCGGCAACGTGCCACAAGGTGCGGGCTTGAGTTCATCGGCATCGCTGGAAGTCGCAGTGGGTACCGTGTTCCAGAAGCTTTATCATCTGGCGCTGGACGGCTCGCAAATTGCCCTAAATGGCCAGGAAGCAGAGAACCAGTTCGTCGGCTGTAACTGCGGCATTATGGATCAGCTGATTTCTGCGTTAGGTAAAAAAGATCATGCGTTGCTGATTGATTGCCGCACGCTGGGTACCAAAGCGGTTTCGATGCCAAAAGGCGTGGCCGTGGTCATCATCAACAGTAACTTCAAACGCACGCTGGTGGGCAGCGAATACAATACCCGCCGCCAGCAATGCGAAACCGGCGCGCGCTTCTTTACGCAGAAAGCGCTGCGTGATGTTGAGTTGTCAAAATTCAACGCTGTGGCACATGAACTTGATCCGGTTGTCGCTAAGCGTGTGCGCCATGTCCTGACCGAAAATATTCGTACCGTAGAAGCTGCCGATGCGCTGGCAAAAGGCGATTTGCAACGTATGGGCGAACTGATGGCTGAATCTCACGCGTCAATGCGCGATGATTTCGAAATCACCGTGCCACAAATCGATACGTTAGTTGAAATCGTGAAAGCCACAATCGGTGATAAAGGCGGCGTGCGTATGACAGGTGGCGGCTTCGGCGGTTGTATCGTTGCATTGATCCCGGAAGATTTGGTTCCTGCGGTACAACAAGCGGTCGCCAAACAGTACGAAGCCAAAACCGGCATAAAAGAAACCTTTTATGTCTGCAAACCTTCGGAGGGCGCGGGCCAATGCTAAAAGAAACACCACAGCTTGCACCGGACGGGCAACCGTTCCGTATCTCCACCCTGCGCAACAGCGCGGGGTTGGTTGTCTCAGTCATGGATTGGGGCGCTACCCTGTTGTCGTGTCGTGTGCCGATGAAAGACGGAAGCGTACGCGAAACGCTGCTTGGCTGCGAAACACCGGAAGATTATCTGAATCAGTCAGCTTATCTGGGAGCAACTGTCGGGCGCTACGCAAACCGGATTGCCAACAGCCAGTTTGAGCGCGATGGCGTCACCATCAACGTGACAGCAAACCAGGGCGCACATCAGCTACATGGCGGGCCAGATGGCTTCGACAAACGTCGCTGGCGTATTGTGCGCCAGAACGAACATGAAGTGCTGTACACTCTCGATTCACAAGATGGCGATCAAGGCTTCCCTGGCGAATTACGTGCAACCGCGCGTTATGCTCTCACCGAAGATAACTGCATTACTGTTGAGTTCCGCGCCAAAACCAGCAAAGCATGCCCGGTGAACCTGACCAATCACGCCTACTTTAATCTCGACGGTAAGCAGAACGATATTCGTCAACATCGCCTGCAACTGCTGGCCGATAGCTACTTGCCAGTCGATAGCAACGGTATTCCACAGGCCGGGCTTAAAGATGTGGCAGGTACCAGCTTTGATTTCCGCACAGTGAAAACCATCGCTGATGATTTCCTGTCTGATAACGACCAGGTGCTGGTTAAAGGCTACGATCATGCGTTCTTGTTACAAGCACAGGGCGATGCCAGCCTGCCAGCAGCACACCTTTGGTCGAGCGACAATCAACTGCAAATGACGGTCTACACCACCGCACCGGCATTGCAGTTTTACAGCGGGAATTATCTGGACGGTACACCGGCAAGGGAACAAGGAACGTACAATGCGTACCAGGGCCTGGCGCTGGAAAGCGAATTCCTGCCAGACAGCCCTAATCATCCGGAATGGCCACAACCTGATTGCTGGTTACAGCCACATGAAGAGTACTTAAGCATTACGGAATACGAGTTCATTCCACTCTAAGTGCCTTGCCCTCCTCCACGGAGGGCAATTCTTCTGCGAATCGCTGGATTTCCCGCCGTTTAGCGACAAAAATATAACAACCATTCACATCCAACTTACACTCCACACTCTTTTTCGCTATGTTAAACGTTTAGCATTGCCGCTCGCCCCTTTGCGGCAATATAATGATAATCGTTATCATTAATCACAGGCTCATTAAGGAGTAAACTATGGCTGTTACTAAGCTGGTTCTGGTTCGTCACGGTGAAAGCCAGTGGAACAACGAAAACCGCTTCACCGGTTGGTATGACGTTGATCTGTCTGAGAAAGGTCAAACTGAAGCGAAAGCAGCAGGTAAGTTGCTGAAAGACGAAGGCTACTCTTTCGACTTTGCTTACACTTCTGTGCTGAAACGTGCCATCCATACTCTGTGGAACATCCTCGATGAACTGGACCAGGCCTGGTTGCCAGTTGAAAAATCCTGGAAGCTGAATGAGCGTCATTACGGGGCGCTGCAGGGTCTGAACAAAGCAGAAACCGCAGAAAAATACGGCGATGAGCAAGTTAAACAATGGCGTCGTGGCTTTGCGATAACACCTCCAGAATTGACGCGTGATGACGAACGCTTCCCAGGCCATGACCCACGTTATGCAAGCCTGACCGATAAAGAGCTGCCGGTAACTGAAAGCCTGGCGTTAACTATCGAGCGCGTAATCCCTTACTGGAATGAAACCATTCTGCCACGCATGAAAAGCGGCGAGCGCGTGATTGTTGCCGCACACGGTAACTCCCTGCGTGCCTTGGTTAAATTCCTTGATAACCTGGGCGAAGACGAAATTCTTGAGCTGAATATCCCAACTGGCGTACCGTTGGTGTATGAGTTTGACGAGAACTTCAAACCGCTGAAGCGCTACTATCTGGGCAATGCTGATGAAATCGCAGCAAAAGCCGCAGCGGTAGCAAACCAGGGTAAAGCGAAGTAATTCGTTAGATGTGAAAAAGGCGTGGTGAAAACCACGCCTTTTTTATTGTTACTGCGTCAAGACTTAGCCGCGACGCGTTTTCACTGCATCAGCCAACTGGCGCAACACAACTTCAGTATCTTCCCAGCCGATACAAGCATCGGTCACGCTCTTGCCGTAGACCAATGGTTCGCCGCTTTCCAGGTTCTGATTGCCTTCAATAAGGTGACTTTCGATCATCACACCGGTGATGGCTTTATCGCCACCAGCGATTTGCTGGCAAACATCGGCGCCAACTTCCATTTGTTTCTTAAACTGCTTGCTGCTGTTGGCATGACTGAAATCGATCATCACCTGTGCAGGCAGGCCTGCCTTCACTAAATCCGCTTTAACCTGAGCGACGTGCTCCGCGCTGTAGTTTGGCTCTTTACCGCCGCGCAGAATGATATGGCAGTCACCATTTCCGCTGGTCGTCACAATGGCAGAATGACCCCATTTCGTCACAGACAGGAAGCTGTGTGGCGCGCCAGCGGCATTAATAGCATCAATCGCCACTTTCATCGTGCCGTCGGTACCATTTTTGAAGCCGACCGGACATGACAGACCCGACGCCAGTTCACGGTGAACCTGAGATTCTGTGGTTCGTGCGCCAATAGCCCCCCAGCTCATCAAGTCCGCCAGATACTGCGGAGTAATCATATCCAAGAACTCACCCGCTGCTGGCAGGCCGGAGTCATTGATATCTAACAACAGCTTACGAGCAATGCGCAGGCCATCGTTGATTTGGAAACTGTTATCCATTTGCGGATCGTTGATGAGGCCTTTCCAGCCCACCGTCGTGCGTGGTTTTTCGAAGTAAACACGCATAACGATTTCCAGCTCACCTTGCAGTTCTTCACGCAATGTCAGTAAACGCGCGCCATACTCTTTCGCCGCTTTGATATCGTGAATGGAGCAAGGGCCGATGACAACCAGCAGACGATCATCATTTCCTTTAAGGATTTTATGAATCGCTTTGCGCGCGCCAGATACCGTTGCAGCTGCTTTTTCAGTGGCAGGGAATTTTTCGAGCAGCGCTACTGGAGGCAAAAGTTCGTTGATTTCTTTGATGCGTAAGTCGTCGTTCTGATAATTCATGATATTTCCGGAAATGGCCTTTAGATTTAGCTTAGTTGCAATCCCTTCAATCTATCGCTTCAAGCCTGAAGTGTAAACGGGCTTTTACACTTCAGGCAGAATATTCCTGAAAACGACCTAAAAGCGGTCAATAAATGGTAAAAGCTCGGTATGACGCTACAATTTTTAATTGTTAACACCAAAAAGTATCATTTTGGCAAAATTGTATTCTGATTAGATTATTAAAGTTGGCAGGTATCACCGATAGAAATAATTTAATCCGAATAGGACCTGTGCACTGTTGGAAGAAGTTATCCAGCAATAACGACCATAACAGGAGCATCATGATGAATAAATTAACCACTCTTTTCCTGACAGCAACCCTCACTCTTGCCAGCGGCGCAGCTTTGGCTGCCGACACCAGCGGCATGAATAACGGCCAGGCTAATGCTGGCGCTGAAGCAGGCCAGGTTGCACCTGGCGCGAATCAGAACATAGCCCCGAAAGGCGTTGATAACAGCAATATCAACAATAGCGGCACCATGCTCCATCCAAATGGCTCAACCAGTAATAGCGGTTTGACCAGTGATGGAATGAGCAAGGATGAAATTCATAAAAATTCGATGTGTAAAGACGGTAAATGCCCGGATACCAACCAAAAGGTTGAAACCGGCAGCGGCAATGATGTGAACAGCAAAGTGGACGGGACTTCACAGTAAAATCAGCCAGCTGAAAAAACCAGGGGAGCTTAGGCTCTCCTTTTTTATAGGTTTTATTCAATAAGTTGATCAGCTTTAGTGGTTATAATTAGCGCATTGTTGCTTTTCAAATACTGAGAAATCATGGCGCATACACATCAACATTCTTCGGGTGATTCCAACTCCAAACGTCTGTTCTGGGCATTTTCCATCACGGCGCTATTTATGGTGGCGGAAGTCATCGGTGGGGTGATATCAGGGTCACTTGCCTTACTTGCTGATGCAGGGCATATGCTGACTGATGCGGCAGCGCTGCTGGTCGCGCTAATGGCGGTGAAATTTGCCCGTCGTCCGCCGAATGCCCGTCATACCTTCGGTTGGCTGAGGCTGACCACGCTTGCCGCATTTGTGAATGCGATTGCCTTAGTGGTGATAACGATCTTGATCGTCTGGGAGGCGATAGAGCGTTTTTATCAGCCGCAGCCGATTGCTGGCTGGACCATGCTGATCATCGCTTTTGCCGGGTTACTGGCGAATCTATTTTCGTTCTGGATTTTGCATCGCGGAAATGAAGAAAAAAATATCAACGTGCGTGCTGCTGCTCTGCACGTTATGGGAGATTTGTTAGGTTCGGTGGGAGCTATCGCTGCGGCGCTTATTATTTTGTGGACCGGTTGGACGCCAATTGACCCTATTCTCTCAATACTGGTGTCATGCCTGGTGTTGCGCAGCGCGTGGAATTTACTAAAAGAGAGCGTTAATGAGTTGCTCGAAGGCGCACCAAACGCCATTGATATCCCCGTTTTGCAGCGCAAGTTAATCAGAACGATTCCCGAAGTCCGCAACGTTCACCACGTGCATATCTGGCTGGTCGGTGAAAAACCGTTAATGACGTTGCATGTTCAGGTGGTGCCACCGCACGATCACGACGCCCTGCTGGAACGCATCCACCATTTTCTGAAAGATGAATATCAGATTGAACATGCCACGGTACAAATGGAGTATCAGGTTTGCCACGGTCAGGACTGTGATTTACATGAGCATGACCATCACGGCCATGCTCATCACCACCACTAATTAAGACAGTGCGCGTGAGCCGCGTTCACGCGCGCTGTTGATCCACATGCGGCTACCGTTGAGCGCAATAAACGTCAGAATCAAATATTCGAGTGACATCGCATAGACGCCTTGCAAGGCAAAGATAACCACACTGATCATGTTAATGATTACCCACAGCAGCCAGTTTTCGACGTATTTGCGGGTCATCAGAATCATCGCCACAATCGACAGTACCATCATGCAGGAGTCCCAGAATGGGAACGCATCGGGCTGAAGCTCTGGCATCGTCACATTCAGGCCCATGGCCTGCATCGCGGTAACCGCAGTTCGGGTCAGGACAGCAAAGACCGGATCGATAAATACCGTCATCAACCCAATCGCCCCCACACAAATTGCAATCCAGGCAAATGCTTTGGGCAGAGGTAACCAACGAATATGGAGAGCGGTTTGATTTTCACTCGTCTGTCTCGACCAGGCATACCAACCGTAAATATTAGCCGCAAAGAAAAACAACTGTAGTAACAGGCTTGCGTAGAGTTGGATTTGGAAGAAAATAATCGCAAATAGCGTAACGTTAATTAAACCGAATGCGTAATTGCTGATTTTTTCTAAACTAGCCAACCAGATACATAGCAAACCCGCCACGGTTCCAATCGCTTCAATCCACGATAAATCATACCCACCCGTTCCGATGGGAATGTGGACCAAAATATTCTGCGTGCTTAAAAAATCCATATTCGCTCCTTGGGGTTAAATTCCTTACGCGTTACCCTTAATATTACGTCGTAATTCAGCAGCAAAATCGAGCATTCGATTTAAAGGCACCAGTGCGCCCTCACGCAACGCAGCATCAACATGAATCTCATGTTCTGCTCCACCCTGCTCCAGCCCTTCAGCGATGGCTTTAAGGCCGTTCATCGCCATCCACGGGCAATGTGCACAAGTACGACAGGTTGCGCCTTCACCTGCGGTAGGCGCTTCAAACAATTCTTTATCCGGACATTCCTGCTGCATTTTGTAGAAAATACCGCGGTCAGTGGCCACGATCAGTTGTTTATTTGGCAATGTTTGAGCGGCGGCGATGAGCTGACTGGTTGAACCGACAGCATCTGCCAAATCCACTATGGCTTGCGGCGATTCGGGGTGTACCAGAATAGCGGCATCCGGATAGAGTGCTTTCATGCGCGTTAGCGCCTGGGTTTTAAACTCGTCATGTACAATACATGCCCCCTGCCAACACAACACGTCTGCGCCAGTTTGCTTCTGTACATAACTTCCCAGATGTTTATCCGGTGCCCAAATAATTTTCTCGCCAAGACTGTCGAGATGCTCAATTAATTCGACTGCAATACTCGATGTCACGACCCAATCAGCACGCGCTTTTACCGCTGCGGAAGTATTAGCATAGACCACCACTGTGCGATCAGGATGTTGATCGCAGAAGGCGTTAAATTCTTCGATTGGGCAGCCGAGATCCAAAGAGCACTCGGCGTTCAGCGTTGGCATCAGGATAGTTTTTTCTGGGCTCAGGATTTTCGCGGTTTCACCCATGAAGCGAACCCCTGCCACCAACAACGTGGTAGCAGGATGATTTGCTCCAAAACGTGCCATCTCGAGGGAGTCAGAAATGCAACCGCCAGTCTCTTCAGCCAGAGCCTGGATTTCGGGGTCGGTATAGTAGTGAGCCACCATCACAGCATTCCGCTCTTTCAGCAGACGCTTGATTTTCTCACGGTAAAATTGCTTTTCATCCGCGCTCAAAGGCTGTGGTTTAGGTGGGAAGGGATAAATTGCTGTTTCTGGATCGAACATTACGCTCATAGTGCTTTCTCGTTTGCCTGACTTAACCAAATTAGCACTATTCTGATAAAGACTGACCAGAAATGGCTAAGGTTGTTTTATATGCTAAACAAGATAGCGAATTATAGGTGAATTGTCGTGGGGAATTTATTTTCAACTCGGAATTGCAGATAGCAAAAAGGCGCCTTTGGTGGGGCGTGCAGGATATCACTCGCCTTATCCAGAGACTCGCCCTTCGGGTCACCGCAAGCGGTGATGCAAAATCGTTCCCGACGATTTTGTCGAACCTGCAGCAGGTTCAAATCCTGCCCGAATCGCGTATAGCAGAAAGGCGCCTTTAGGGCGCCTTTCTACATTGGTGGGGCGTGCAGGATTCGAACCTGCGACCAATTGATTAAAAGTCAACTGCTCTACCAACTGAGCTAACGCCCCGAATGGTGGGTGATGACGGGCTCGAACCGCCGACCCCCTCCGTGTAAAGGAGGTGCTCTACCAACTGAGCTAATCACCCAAACTTCGGTACTACTTTAAAAATTGGTGGGGCGTGCAGGATGACTCGGCCTTTGGCCTCACCCTTCGGGTCGTTGCTAAAACAACGCTGTTTCGCTTTCGCTCAACTCGAACCTGCTGCAGGTTCAAACCCTTCACGACTCACTGACTTCGCACTACATCCATAATTGGTGGGGCGTGCAGGATTCGAACCTGCGACCAATTGATTAAAAGTCAACTGCTCTACCAACTGAGCTAACGCCCCGCAATGCGGTTTACTACTTCTTCAAACTCTTCACGACTCACTGACTTCGCACTACATCCATAATTGGTGGGGCGTGCAGGATTCGAACCTGCGACCAATTGATTAAAAGTCAACTGCTCTACCAACTGAGCTAACGCCCCGCAATGCGGTTTACTGCTTCTTCAAACTCTTCACGATTCACTTACTTCGTACTGCTTCGAAATTGGTGGGGCGTGCAGGATTCGAACCTGCGACCAATTGATTAAAAGTCAACTGCTCTACCAACTGAGCTAACGCCCCAATTTCGTGTCACTTTCGGTTTGTTTGATATCCCTTGGCAACGGCGGCATATATTACTGATTTAAGATTTTGACGCAACAAGAATTTCGATCAAGATCACCTAATGGCTCGCGTTTCGTTCGGCTTGACCAGAAAAACAGCAATATCTGGTCAGGCCGCACTCACTACATCGCATTCAGACGTTTTTGCGCCTGCTTTGCGCCGTCGGTATTTGGGAACTGTTTGATCACTTGTTGGTAGACAGCTTTCGCTTTGGCGGTATCGCCTTTGTCTTGCATGATCACACCGACTTTAAACATTGCATCCGGGGCCTTAGGAGATTTTGGGTAATTTTTCACCACAGAGGCAAAATAAAACGCCGCATCATCCTTTTTCCCCTTGTTGTAATTCAACTGACCGAGCCAGTAATTAGCATTTGGCTGATAAGTTGAATCTGGGTACTTCTTAATAAAACTTTGAAATGCCGCGATAGCTTCGTCCTGGCGGGACTTATCCTGCACCATGGCAATAGCTGCATTGTAGTCACTGTTAGCGTCACCACCTTGCGCAGGGGCTGCTGCTGCAGGTGTCTGAGCTGCCGCACCGGCATCAGGTGTTGCCGCTGCAGCGGCACCCTGATCGGTACTGCCTGCCGCTTGTCCTGCCGCAGCACCACTGCCGAGGCTGTCTATCTGCAATAAAATTTGCTTCTGACGCTCCACAACCTGATTCAACTGGTACTGGTTTTCCTGAATTTGACCACGCAGGGAATCAATATCATTTTGGTTATCAGAGAGTTGTTGCTGAAGTTGGGTTAAGAGTTGACTGTGAGCGTTAGAAATACGCTCGAGTTGAGTGACACGGTCTTCGACCGAGCCTGAGCCGACACTACTGATTGGCGCCTGAGCAGTAGCGGCCCAAGGGGCCGCTATGCCAACCAGTAACGACAGACTCAACAAGTGATGTCTGAGGTTACTGTTCATACTGTTCTCTTAGTAAACCAGAACGGCACGACGGTTTTTAGCGTAAGCCGCTTCGTCATGACCCAGTACTGCTGGTTTTTCTTTACCGTAAGAAACGATGGAGATCTGGTCTGCAGAAACGCCTTTACCTTGCAGGTACATCTTAACAGCGCTAGCACGACGCTCACCCAGGGAAATGTTGTATTCCGGAGTACCACGTTCGTCCGCATGACCTTCTACAGTCACTTTGTAAGATGGGTTGCTACGCAGGAAGTTAGCGTGCGCATCCAGCATTGCAGCGAATTCAGAAGAAACATCATATTTGTCCAGACCGAAGTATACGATGTTGTTCTGTTGCAGCTGTTGCATCTGCAGGCGAGCCTGTTCTTCAGATGACATGTTGCCATTGCTACCGTTAGCGTCCATACCAGTGCCGGCGCCCAGCATACCTTCGCCGCTCTCGTTGTTGGCGCTCTTGTTAGAACTACACGCAGCGATTGCCATAACAGGCAGTGCCAGCATCAGCCCTTTCAGCACTTTGTTCAGTTGCATTTCTTTGATCCTTTAATATTTTATTATCACAGATACGGCGACCAGGCAGGGAATTTAACCTGACCATCGGTTGCCGGAAGACGCGCTTTGAAACGCCCATCTGTTGAGACCAGATTCAGCACAGATCCCATCCCCTGAGAAGAGCTGTAGATTACCATCGTGCCGTTAGGTGCCAGACTTGGCGTTTCATCCAGGAACGTTGACGATAAAGTTTGTACGCCACCCGCTACCAGATCCTGTTTGGCGATATGTTGTTGCCCACCATTGGAGCTCACCATCACCATAAACTTACCGTCGGAACTCACATCTGAATCCTGGTTCTGAGAACCTTCCCAGGAAATACGTTGTGGAGCACCGCCATTTACATTCACTTTGTAAATCTGAGGACGACCAGCCTGATCGGAGGTGTAAGCCAGGTTCTGGCTATCCGGGAACCAGGTTGGTTCAGTGTTATTGCTACGTCCATCAGTCACCTGACGAATCTGGCCAGAGCCAATATCCATTACATACAGGTTCAAGCTACCGGTTTTCGACAATGCGAACGCCAGTTTGCTGCCATCTGGAGAGAAGGCTGGCGCACCGTTATGACGTGGGAAAGAAGCTACCTGACGCACTGCGCCATTTGCCAGAGTCTGGATAACCAGCGCTGAACGGCCACTTTCAAACGTTACATAAGCCAGTTTGCTACCATCTGGAGACCAGGCTGGTGACATCAACGGCTGCGGAGAACGGTGAACCACAAACTGGTTGTAGCCATCGTAATCAGACACGCGCAGTTCGTATGGGAACTGGCCGCCGTTAGTCTGCACAACGTAAGCGATACGCGTACGGAATGCACCTTTGATACCTGAAAGCTTCTCAAACACTTCGTCGCTGGCGGTATGACCGGCATAGCGAAGCCACTGTTTGTTCACTTTGTAGGAGTTCTGAGCCAGTACAGTACCCGGTGCGCCAGAGGTATCAACCAACTGGTAAGCAACGGTATAGCTGCCATCACCGTTTGGTGTGACCTGGCCGACGACAACGGCATCAATACCCAGAGCGGTCCACGCTGCCGGTTGCACTTCCTGGGCGGAGCCAGGCTGCTGCGGTAAACGTGAACGATCCAATGGATTGAATTTGCCACTGTTACGTAAATCAGCAGCAACGATGCCACCAATATCTTCTGGTGCAGCACCTGGGCCTGCCCATTTGAACGGCGCAACACCAATTGGACGTGCTGAGTCAACCCCTTGGGTTATCTCAATACGAACTTCTGCGTGCAGTACTGCTGCCCACAGCATTAAAAAACTTAATGCAACTCGAAATGCCTGCTTCATCATATCTCCCTTATCTGGACCCACAGCCCACGATAATTTAGCAGAATGTTAACAAACTCAAATACACAAAACTACCAAAACTCTGTGACACAGCCTGGTTAGTTTTCCCCACTTTCGCGAGGAAAATTTTACTATGGCTTAAAGTCGATAGGCGCGTTTTTGAAAACTTCATAAACGTCCTGGCTAGGCGGTTTCGGAATCTTCGCCAGTCGTGCCGCCGCAATGGCAGCCTGACAAAGTGCCGGATCGCCACCTTCTGATTTGATATCAAGTAATAGGCCATCAGGAGCCAGTTTTATGCGCAATGTGCAAGTCTTGCCGCTAAAGGCAGGATCCTGGTAAAACTTGCTTTCAATTGCTGCTTTTATCTGCCCTGCGTAACCATTGATCTCAGCACCAGTAGCGCCATTTTTTTTATTATTCCCTTTTCCGGCAGCCGCAGCGCTATTACCTTGCGCCCCAGCACCCGTTTTCGGTGCATTCTTACCTGAGCTCAGGTCGCCGAACAGATCGTCAACGCCTGCAGCTGCTGCTTTATCGGCAGCGGCCTTATCAGAAGCTGCTTTTTTCTTAGCATCCGCAGCGGCTTTCTTATCAGAAGCGGCTTTTGCAGCAGCAGCCTTTTCAGCCGCGGCTTTATCCGACGCCGCTTTTTCTGCAGCGGCAGTTGCTGCAGCTTCTTTTTTGGCAGCCTCAGCAGCGGCTTTCTTCTCTGCATCTTGCTGAGCTTTCTTCTCTGCATCTTGCTGAGCTTTCTTCGCTGCTTCTTCCGCAGTTTTCTTCTCAGCTTCTTGCTGCGCTTTTTTAGCCGCAGCCACAGCTACTGCAGCAGCTTTCTTCTCAGCATCAGCCGCTTTTTTAGCAGCCTCTTCAGTCGCTTTCTTCTGTGCATCCGCAGCCGCTTTCTTCGCTGCGTCTTCCGCAACCTTCGCCTGAGCATCAGCTTGAGCTTTGGCATCTGCTTTAGCTTTCGCTGCCGCGGCTTCTGCTTGTTTCTGTTGCTCTTGCGCTTCTTTGGCTGCTTCTTGCGCTTGTTTCTGCTGTTCTGTTTGCTGCTTCGCTTGTTCCTGCGCTTCCAGGCGTTCTTTCTCCAGAGCTTTCAGACGCTGTTGTTCAGCAGCCTGTTTTTCCTGAAGTTCTTCAGCCTGTTGTTGCGCTTGTTTCTCGCGTTGCTCTGCTGCACGTTTGCTACTCGCCTGCTGTTGCTGTTCACGATTGTACTGCTGAACAACTGCACCTGGGTCGACCATGACCGCGTCAATAGCCGAACCCCCACCGCCACCAGCACTACTGGCGTCGATGTTCTCGTCAAACGAACTCCAAATCAGGACTGCAACCAAAATGATATGCAGGATCACTGAGACGATTATCGCGCGCTTGAGCTTATCGTTTTCTATGGTTGCCTTTGACACTATCGGTTCCCAAATATCGCGAGATGGATCAGATTGGCTGCGTCATCAGACCGACGGATTTCACCCCTGCACTATGCAGCAGGTTAAGCGCCTTGATGATTTCCTCGTAAGGAACATCTTTAGCACCACCGATCAAAAAGACCGTTTTTGGATTTGCCTGTAAACGACGTTGTGCTTCCGCAACAACCTGCTCAGACGGCAACTGGTCCATACGATCTTTCTCAACCACCACGCTGTACTGCCCTACCCCGGACACTTCAATAATGACCGGCGGTTCATCATTACTGCTTACCGTTTGCGAATCTGTCGCATCAGGTAAATCAACCTCAACGCTTTGCGTGATAATAGGAGCCGTTGCCATAAAAATGAGCAACAACACTAACAGCACGTCTAGCAGAGGAACGATGTTAATTTCGGACTTTAATTCCCGACGACCACGCCCACGTCCACGTCTGGCCATGACTTACCCCTTACTGCTTATCGCTGCTGGTAAAAGCCTGACGGTGCAGGATAGCCGTGAACTCTTCCATGAAGTTGTCGTAATTCAATTCCAGTTTGTTCACACGTTGGTTCAGGCGGTTATACGCCATAACCGCAGGGATTGCAGCAAACAGGCCGATTGCGGTTGCAATCAGAGCTTCTGCGATACCTGGCGCAACCATCTGTAGGGTTGCTTGTTTTACCGCACCGAGTGCGATAAAGGCATGCATGATCCCCCAAACCGTACCAAACAGGCCGATGTATGGGCTGATGGAACCGACCGTTCCGAGGAATGGAATGTGCGTTTCAAGCGTTTCCAGCTCACGGCTCATGGAAATACGCATGGCACGAGATGCCCCTTCGACGACCGCTTCCGGCGCATGTGTGTTAGCACGGTGCAGTCGGGCAAACTCTTTAAAGCCTGAATAGAAAATTTGTTCAGAGCCAGCAAGATTGTCACGGCGGCCCTGGCTTTCTTGATAAAGACGGGACAATTCAATGCCCGACCAGAACTTATCTTCAAACGCTTCTGCTTCACGAGTAGCAGCATTGAGGATTCGCGTACGCTGAATAATGATTGCCCATGATGCAATGGAAAAACCAATCAAAATCAACATGATAAATTTGACCAGAAGGCTAGCCTTCAGGAACAAATCAAGGATATTCATGTCAGTCACTGCTTGAACTCCGCGACAATAGACTTGGGAAGCGCACGAGGCTTCATTGAGAGAAGATCAACACAAACGATCAGGACCTCAGCTTCATTGAGTACCCTGCCATCGGCATTGACTATTCGCTGCGTAAACACCAAAGATGTGCCACGCATTGATGTAATTTCACTTTGGATTTCGAGTAAATCGTCGAGTCGGGCAGGCGCAAGATAATCCACTGTCATCTTGCGTACGACGAAGGCGATGCTCGCTGCCAACAAATCCTGCTGGTTAAAGTGGTGTTGGCGCAGCATCTCTGTGCGTGCTCTTTCATAAAAAGCAACATAACTGGCGTGGTATACCACACCACCGGCGTCAGTATCTTCGTAGTAGACACGAACCGGCCATCGAAACAACGTTGTACTCACTTTACATCCCGGTAATGCAATTAAACGTTGCTACTATACGCAAGAGGATGGGGGTTGGGAATGGGTAGCACTAAACGTTAGGTAAATATTTATGGGCTTGTTAATGCCCATAAATATTAAGGAAAAATCTTAGCGGTTAAAGAAGCATCAGAAGAAGAAAATAGCCAATCCGGCCAGCAAAACTAATTGCGCAGGTAACGGGCTAAAAACGCCCTGCCACAGCACTTTGCGCGGGCGAAAGCCCACGCCATGTATCACACCGGTGCACACCGCCCACATCAGCAAAAAACCATGCCAGATTTCCAGACCACTGGTTTTCGCTGCGAAACGTGACGGGTCCCAAAACATACATCCGGCCAGAACTAATGCCATGATCAAGGAAAGAGCCCTTAAAGGGCTCTTATCCATTACCGCATACAACTTTGCGATAATTCCGTCCATTAATGTTCTTCTTTACCCGCTTTAGCAGCTTCTACGTGCTCAAGTGCCAGGGCGGTAATGATGCCGAAAGCACAAGCCAGCAGCGTCCCCAGAATCCATGCAAAGTACCACATAATCAGCTCCTTACTTAGTACAGAGAGTGGGTGTTGCTTTCGATATGCTCTTTGGTGATTCGACCGAACATTTTCCAGTAACACCAGATGGTGTAGATGAGAACGATCGGCACAAATACCGCAGCAACAAAGGTCATCACGTTCAGCGTCAGCTGGCTGGATGTTGCATCCCACATGGTCAGGCTAGCGTTCAGCATGGTGCTCGAAGGCATCACGAACGGGAACATCGCCACACCAGCAGTCAGAATCACACAAGCCAGAGTCAGTGAGGAGAACAGGAATGCCATCGCACCTTTCTCCAGACGGGACATCAACACAGTCAACAGCGGCAATACCACACCCAATGCAGGGATGAGCCACAGAATCGGCATGTTATTGAAGTTCACCATCCAGGCACCCGCCTGACGTGCCACTTCTTTAGTCAACGGATTCGATGCTGCGTGGTGGTTCAACTCTGAAGTCACAACGTAGCCATCGATACCGTAGATTACCCAAACACCCGCCAGTGCAAAGCACACCATCATCACCAGCGCTGAGATTTGCGCCGCCGCTTTGGTACGCAGATGTAGTTCACCTACGGTACGCATTTGCAGGTAAGTTGCCCCCTGAGCAAGAATCATCGATACGCTCACGACACCTGCCAACAGGCCAAACGGATTCAGCAACTGGAAGAAGTTACCGGTGTAGTACAGGCGCAGATATTCATCAACGTGGAACGGCACGCCTTGCAGCAAGTTGCCGAACGCCACACCGATAACCAACGGCGGCACGAAGCTACCGATGAAAATGCCCCAGTCCCACATACCACGCCAGCGCATGTCTTCAATCTTCGAACGGTAGTCAAAACCTACCGGACGGAAGAACAATGAAGCCAGCACCAGAATCATCGCTACATAGAAGCCGGAGAACGCAGCCGCGTAAACCATCGGCCAGGCAGCAAATAGCGCACCACCTGCGGTAATGAGCCATACCTGGTTACCGTCCCAGTGAGGGGCGATGGAGTTCACCATGATGCGGCGTTCAACGTCATTACGGCCAATGATGCGGGACAGCATACCTACGCCCATATCAAAGCCATCGGTGACTGCAAAACCAATCAGCAGAATGCCAACCAGCAGCCACCAGATAAAACGCAATACTTCATAATCGATCATTTGACGACTCCTGTCTTAGCGTGCCGGCTGAGAAGCCACATTGGACTGCTCAAAGTGATAGCGACCTGTTTTCAGACTGCTCGGCCCAAGGCGAGCAAATTTGAACATCAGGAACAGTTCCGCCACCATAAACAGCGTGTAAAGGCCGCAAATCAGTACCATGGAGAAGATCAGATCGCCCACGGTCAGAGAGGAGTTGGCAACCGCAGTCGGCAATACCTCACCAACAGCCCATGGCTGACGACCGTATTCAGCAACAAACCAGCCAGATTCAATCGCAATCCACGGCAGTGGGATACCATACAGCGCAGCGCGCAGCAGCCACGTTTTCGAGCCGATGGCATTACGCGTTACGGTCCAGAAGGAAGCCGCAATGATGAACAGCATCAGGAAGCCACAACCCACCATGATACGGAATGCAAAGTACAGCGGAGCAACACGTGGAATCGAGTCTTTGGTTGCTTTCTGAATCTGATCTTCCGTCGCATCAGCAACATTCGGGGTATAGCGTTTCAGCAGCAAGCCATAACCCAGGTCTTTCTTGACGGACTCAAAGTTATCGCGAACGGCCTGGTCTTTCGAACCAGCTCGAAGTTGTTCCAGCAGGCTATAAGCCTTCATGCCATTACGAATACGCTCTTCGTGTTGCACCATAAGGTCTTTCAGACCGATAACCGGTGTATCCACTGAACGAGTGGCAATGATGCCCAGCGCGTAAGGAATTTGAATTGCGAAGTGGTTTTCTTGCTTATCCTGATCCGGGATACCAAACAGCGTAAAGGCTGCCGGAGCTGGTTGAGTTTCCCACTCGGCTTCAATGGCAGCCAGCTTGGTTTTCTGCACATCACCCATTTCGTAACCAGACTCATCACCCAGCACGATAACAGACAGGATTGCCGCCATACCGAAGCTTGCAGCGATGGCAAATGAACGTTTCGCAAATGCGACGTCACGGCCTTTGAGCAAGTAGTAAGAACTGACACCGAGGATGAACATCGCACCGCACACGTAGCCAGAAGCCACGGTGTGAACGAATTTAACCTGAGCAACCGGGTTCAGTACCAGTTCGGAGAAGCTCACCATCTCCATACGCATGGTTTCGAAATTGAAGTCGGAAGCAATTGGGTTCTGCATCCAGCCGTTGGCGACCAGAATCCACAGAGCAGAAAGGTTGGAGCCAAGAGCCACCAGCCAGGTTACCGCCATGTGTTGAACTTTACCCAGGCGATCCCAACCAAAGAAGAACAGACCTACAAAGGTGGATTCAAGGAAGAACGCCATCAGACCTTCGATGGCCAGCGGGGCACCAAAAATGTCACCCACGTAGTGTGAGTAGTAAGACCAGTTTGTGCCGAACTGGAACTCCATGGTTAAACCAGTGGCCACACCCAAAGCAAAGTTGATACCAAACAACTTGCCCCAGAACTTGGTCATATCTTTATAAATTTGCTTACCTGACAGAACGTACACGGTTTCCATAATGGCCAACAGGAACGCCATACCGAGCGTTAGTGGCACAAACAGAAAGTGGTACATCGCGGTCAAGGCAAACTGTAAGCGCGACAGTTCGACAATATCAAACATCTTGACTCCTTGCTCTTCGCATGAAGACTCCGACCGTGGTTCGCCGTAGGGAAAACCACAACGCATGCCCTAATACAAAAACATTCGCTTCCAGACTTCATCCCTTCGTCATTTTATTTACATGTAACGAAGAAAGATGAAAGGTTACAAACACGTTAATAAAAACCAAAAATAATCCGCAAATATATTACCCTGCAATTTCCCTACGATAAACAGGTAATTGCTTAGTGTTATTTACGTTTCTCGACAGTGATCAATTTATAGCGAAAATGTCGTCTTACCGCCATCTTGATCTGCAACAATTTACGCCCTTTCCCACACCATTTGCTAGTTTTACATATTGATCTAGCGCAATTTTCCCTTCTTTTGTTAATTTAGTTTCTCATTGAGCTTAATGGTAAACCTATTGTTAATGATGTGTTTTATAAAACGCACTGTCGTTAATGAAAGGATGATATCTATAAACAAAAGTTATTTATTTGAAGTCAGGTTTGGAAATTAAACTTTCACGAAGTAGTGACGTATTGTGTTAATCACCTCACGGTATTTCTCTGAATTCGTTTCTTTTCTGGCTTGAAATTAACAAATATTTCACCTTTAATAATTATTAATTTAACAAAACATTATTTTTGATAGGGTTAGCAGGTCGTGATGAAGTCAAAAAAAACAAAAAAGCCACGTAAAAACGTGGCTTTAAAACACCGATGATGACAATGAAACTATCTTGAGCGGTCTGGTGCCAGGCTAAATGTGCGTGACTGGCAAGGTTGAAGCCGCGCAAAGTGCCCTGCCCTTTCTGATTGTTGTTGCAGCGGATTTTCATCCATTCCTGTTTCCATCCACCCCACGACAGGCAGTGTGCAAGCCACCATGCCTTCCCCACAATGCTGCTCATCAGGGTTAAAAATACGCATAATCAACTCATCACGATCTTCGGCTTTTTTGAGTGCACTGAGCATACAACCGACTGAAGGCATCGTAAGCAGGCTAAATGTGCCCGGTGTGGAAAAATCTACCCGGTTAAGCTTCATCGCATCAAACGGAATTTTGTTATAGCACTGAACCGGTGTCAGCCAGGTACGAGCGTGCTGAGCAATGCCCGCAGTCGTTGGCGAACCGCAAAATGCCATCAGGCTAAAGCGACAACATAATTTTCCGCGCAGTTGTGAATCTGGCGTCGGCAGTTTGATGCCTGATGGCCTTCCAGGGCGTAATACCAGTTCTTCTTTACCTAATACTCCCACCGAACGGAATAACGTCAGTGCGAAAGTGTCTTTTCTCTCACCGACGATTTCAAATTCACGCAGCCCGTCAGTAAACAGAGCCACTCCATTCTTACCGTCATGCAATGCAGCGTAATTCAACAAATTCCACACCGGGATTGGCGCTTCTTTCCAGCCTTCCTCCTGCCAGTTTTGCATTGCCACATCCTCTACCGGACGCGTGATAGTGCCGAACTGGTTATCCGCCAGCACCGTTGACGAGGCAAATGGCGTTGGGATCAGGACTCGCACACGATGATCGCAGGCCTGGTTATCAAGGCACATTTCGATATCAATGCGGCGGCTGTGATGCGCCAGCGTAACGTGGCATTCCACATCCAGATAACCGCTAGTTTGCCGTTGAGCCCGTTGTTGCAGATTATCAGGCAGCACCATGCGCAATTTCAGCGTTGCGATGCTTTGCCAGGCTTCATGCTTCACCTCACACTGGTGAGCACTCTCTGTCGAGTAAATCAGCCACTCCTCTTTGGCAGGTGAGTAATCGTACTCATCGCCATCATCTGACCCCTCTTCCAGCTGCAAAACCTGGTCGTAACTCAGCCCGCTTTGCTTATCGGTAATATGCAGCGTGCCGTTTTGATTGAGATTGATACGATAGAAATTGTTTTCCAGCAGCGCTTCACCCACTTCAGGCAGTACACGTTGCAGTCCTGGTTTTTGCCCTTCAACATACAACGTGCAATACCCCATCGCTGGCAGTACCTGGTTAAGCTGAATATCGTATTCCATGAAGGGATCGTAATTGCCGTAATGGACGATTTGCCTGTCGACCAGGCCTGGGTCAATTTCCCGCGCTTCGCGAATGAAGTACTCCACTTCATTGCCATGTTCATCTTTCAGGGAAAACTCACGGGCACGGATACGAATCGTGGTGTTAATCACCTCTTCGCGTGGATAAGGCATCATGTTGAAAAATGTCAGCTTATCGGCACTTGTTGTCGGCATATTGTCGACAATTTTACGCATATAAAAACGAATCAAATTTTCAGCCATGTCGTCCGCCAGCACAAAGCGGGTCATGATTTCCTGATGCACCTTATCACTACAGCAGCAACCGATGCTGTCGTGAGCGTGGTTTTTGAGGATCTCTTTCCACATTTTCTCCAGCAGGCCATGGTGGTACTCAAAACCTAGTGACCAAGCGATAGACGCCAGCGGCTCAAGAATATTGACGATTTTGTTTTCAATCTGCGCATGAGCAATTTTGATATCCATGCGAGTAGAGCTGATAGTGCGGTGCACTCGCATGTACTTACCATCAATGAACTCCCCTTCCAGCGTGGCAAGTTTGTCGCGTAACGCTTCAATTTTTTCGAATACGTCTTCATAGCGGCTCATGACAAATTCACGTTGCGGGTAAATCTCGCGCAGTTTATCGATAACCGCGAAGATATTTTGTTGCAGTGGCATTTGGTCATGCCCGTTTGGCAGCAAGATTTCCTGCGTGGCGGAAGCGTTTTCCAGCACCTCAAAATAACTGTCGAGGCGTTTACGCAGGCCGACTTCATCTTCTGGCAAATATTTACCAATCGCATAACCTAACGGCAGTACCTGAGTGACCACTTCACTGCCGTCTTTGCTTTTCCATAAGAATTCGGTTCGGTCTGTTCCGTGACGCTCGGAACAACCTCGCCAGAACATCGCGCGTTTAATACCAAAACCGTTAAAAATATGCGGCAGTTGTGCCGACATGCCAAACGAATCGGGCAAATAACCAATCTTCATCGACTCGCCAAACGCCATGCAATCACGCATGCCGTACATCAGGTTGCGCACAATCGACTCGCCAGAAACGATGGTGGTGTCAGTTTGCGTATACCACGGGCCGATAATCAGCTTGCCCGCTTCTACCATCGCTTTAACACGTGCTTTATTTTCCGGCTTAATCGCGAAGTAATCTTCCAGTACCGCCGTTTGTCCATCGAGCACGTAATATTTATAGTCAGGGTCACACTCAAGGCGTGCCAGAATCTCCTCCATGTTATTAATCAACAGGATGCGGGATTCCTCAGTGGTGAAATACCATTCACGGTCCCAATGCATATGGGGAGTAATATGAACACGAGATACAGCTTTCATTCTTGTTTGCCTTACTTCTGAGTGATTACGATAGAGCGCTTTCTGGGGAATATTTGCCCTGCTTAACGGCGTGCTTACGCCACAAAATCAATACCGATGTTGAAATGACCGTGCCAACCAATGCCGCACCGAACCATCCCGCAGCGGCAGTCAGGCCACTGAAGTCACCGGAATGCAGCAGGAATAAAGAAAAGATGCCCGCACCCGGCGTCGATAAGCCAATATTCATCGCACCAACCATCGCACCAGTGACTACCGATCCCACCAGGAATGAACCAATCACACGGATCGGATCTTCAATTGCCATTGGGATCGCGCCTTCGGTGATCCCTGCCAGCCCGAGCAGCCAGGTTGATTTACCGGTTTCAATCTCAAAATCTTTGAAAAGACGAGGAGCGATTAACGTAGAAGCGGTGACCGTAAAGGCCGATACCATTTTAACCGAGGCGAAAATGGCGTATGGGCCAAACACGCCGTTCGCCATCGCGCCGAGACAAAATGCGTATGAAGCCTTATTCACCGGGCCGCCGAGGTCAAACGAACACATAAAGCCGATAATTGCGCCCAGCAATAAGGCATTGCTGCCGGATAATCCGTTCAACCAGTGGGTGAGCGAAGTGTTGAGCCACGCAACAGGTTCGCCAATGACAAACAGCATCAGGCTGCCCGCGACCAGCGTGCCAATCACCGGATAGAGATAGAAGGTTAAAAAGCCGTTGAAGTTAGGGCTGAGGCGAATGTGTTTTTTCACCCAGCGCATCAGGTAGCCTGCGATTAAGCCACCCACTACCCCACCGAGAAAACCAGAACCAATCATGTTGGCCGCAAGGCCCGCTGCAAAACCAGGCCCGAGCGCGGGTTTATCAGCCAAAGAGTAAGCGGTATAAGCCGCCAGAACCGGCACCATCAGCGTGCCCAGCATTCCACCGCCAAGTTTGCGGTACATCCACAACCACGAGTTTTCGAGTTCGAACAAATGCTGCAAACCAAAAATCTGCGCCAGCAAAACAGCGACCGCTAACACGGTGCCTCCCGCAACAATCAGCGGAACGGCAAAAGAAATGCCGCTGAGTAGCGCCTGCTTTAACTCAGTTTTAAAACCTGGTGCAGATTGCGTTTCATCTTGCTGTTGCAGGCGTTCATCAGAAATGGGTTCCAGCGCCAGCGCCTGCTGCAAAATGCGCTCGGCGTGTTTAATCGGTTCGGCAACAGGGGTACGAATAGCAGGAATACCTTTGAAGCGTTCGGCTTCTTTAATTGCCACTTCTGCCGCAAACACGCAGGCATGTGCCTGATTAATCTGCCGGGCCGTTAAGCGCCCTTCAACGCCGTTCGCCCCTTGCTTTTCGACGTAAACATTGATGCCAAGCTTACGCCCGGCTTTTTCCAGATATTCAGCCGCCATATAAGTATGAGCAATCCCTGCCGGACAAGCGGTTACACAAACAATGGTCGGGCGTGTCGTATCTTCATCCCGCGCCACAATTTCTGGCTCACTATTTAGCAACGCCATAAACTCATTCACCGTCGTGGCACGCATCGCTTTCTCGCGCACCTCGTCATCCACCAATGCAGTGGTCAACGCGGTCAGAAGCTGCATATGTGTTGATCCAGCCTCCCCTTCAGGGATTGCCAGCAAGAAGATCATCTGTACCGATTCCGGCCCATCGATTCCTTCCCAGTCAATCGGTGACGTCAGCGTCGCGGCAGCAAAAGCCGCTTCTTTTACGGCATTCGTTTTACCGTGAGGGACTGCCAGCCCTTCGCCCAAAGCGGTTGGACCTTGCGCTTCTCGGGAAAATACTTCGGCCAGGAATTGCTCCAGATTATGTAATTTCCCCAATGCCGCCAGTTGGCCTGCCATGGCACGAATCGCATCATCACGGCTGTTAAACGTGGTTTGCAGCGTGATCAAATCCGGGTGAGTTAACGCCGTCAGCTTCATTATTTCCTCGTCGGGAATGAGTTTTGATGTTGCGCAGTGTATCGATATAAATAATACCTTTATGTGATCAATTTAACTTTATCGATAATTTGTATTTAATTTGTATTAATACTTATCGATTAACAGCTGCCATGATTGGGGCTATCATCTGGTGAGATTTCTAACGTTCTAAGAGGACTATGTGGTGGGTAAAAAACCGATGTACCGTCAGATTGCCGATGCTATCCGCTTGCAGGTGGAAAACGGTGAATTGAAAGCGGGTGACGCACTGCCCACAGAATCAGCGCTTCAGGCACAGTTTGCGGTGAGCCGGGTGACTGTCCGTCAGGCGCTCAAACAACTCACCGAACAGCAAATCATCGAGAGCATTCAAGGCAGCGGTTCATACGTTAAAGAGGAAAAGGTCAATTACGACATTTACCAGTTGACCAGCCTCTATGAAAAACTGGCCGACAGAAATGTCGAAACCCACAGCGAAGTGCAGATTTTTGAAGTTGCTAAAGCGGATGACATTCTGGCCGCCCACCTGCAACTGGCGGTCGACGACAAAGTCTGGCATGTGAAACGCGTGCGTTTCATTAAACAGAAACCCGTTACGCTGGAAGAAACCTGGATGCCACTCACGCTGTTCCCCGATCTCACCTGGGAGGTGATGGAGAATTCGAAATATCACTTCATCGAGAACGTGAAGAAGATGGTTATCGACCGCAGCGAACAAGAGATAATTCCGGTGATGCCATCTGAAGACGTCGTTAAAGCGTTGGGAGTTGATGCCAGCAAACCGGTTCTGGAAAAGGTGTCGCGTGGCTATTTAAGGGACGGACGGGTGTTTGAGTTCAGCCGTAACGTATTCAAAAGTGACGATTACAAATTTACGTTAGTGGCGCGGCGTAAGCATTAAATTTGTTAAAGCCCTTCCACTTATTTCCCTCATATTATTTCCCTCATAGCATCATTGAATTCACTACATCAAATGGTGCTATAAACAGCAATCAGTGAGCAAGAGCGCATTCGTATGCAAACTGTGGAATCGATTTGGGTCTGAATGACTTCATCACTCAAAGAGTGGCAATGCTGAAAATAACAATGATGATATTGCGTTTAATTCACAACACGAATCCCTTCATCACACCTATCCATGAAATCAATTAATTAATTGATATATAGAATATATATTTACACGCCCTCTGATTTTCAACCTAAAAAGTTGATGTCTTTCACATAATAAAAAACCAGACAGATTATTCTTCTCCCCCTGTTCACGGTGTTTATTCTTTGCCCGCTACGGCGTTGATGTCGTCCGCAGGCAAGCGCCTGAAGCCAATCAATTTTCAGTTCATGTAAACAAAAGGATTTGTATATGACCGGTAAACCCGCGGCACGGATGGGTGACATGACGGCAACAGCCGCGCTGGAATTGAGATCATGACCGAGTTTTAATGACTCGTTCATACGAACGAAATATGCCAATCATAAAAAAGGCCACTCAATAGAGCGGCCAACCATGTCGAACATTATCCCCTTCCCATTTGAAACTACAGCTTCAACTGCTTAGGGGATTTACTCTTATTTCTTTTACTTACTGAGGCAAAATAGCTTTCAGTGCGTCGCCGATGTCAGCCAGGCTGCGAACGGTTTTCACGCCAGCGGCTTCCAGTGCTGCGAATTTCTCATCCGCGGTACCTTTACCACCTGCAATGATTGCCCCCGCGTGACCCATACGCTTGCCTTTCGGCGCAGTCACACCTGCGATGTAACCAACAACTGGCTTGGTGACATGCTCTTTGATGTAAGCAGCAGCTTCTTCTTCGGCACTACCACCGATCTCACCGATCATCACGATAGCTTCAGTTTTCGGATCTTCCTCGAACATCTTCAGGATATCGATGAAGTTAGATCCAGGGATTGGGTCACCACCGATGCCCACACAAGTGGACTGGCCCAGACCGATATCAGTAGTCTGTTTAACCGCTTCATAAGTCAGCGTACCAGAGCGGGAAACGATGCCCACTTTGCCTGGCAGATGGATGTGACCTGGCATGATACCGATTTTGCACTCGCCTGGGGTGATAACGCCTGGGCAGTTTGGCCCAATCATGCGCACGCCTGCTTCGTCCAGTTTCACTTTCACAGTCAGCATATCCAGCGTCGGGATGCCTTCTGTGATGGTGATAATCAGCTTAATGCCTGCATCGATAGCTTCCAGAATGGAGTCTTTGCAGAACGGAGCTGGAACGTAGATTACCGTTGCAGTTGCACCAGTAGCTTCTACTGCTTCGCGTACGGTGTTAAATACTGGCAGACCCAGATGCTCGGTGCCGCCTTTACCTGGCGTTACACCGCCAACCATTTGCGTACCGTATGCAATCGCCTGCTCGGAGTGGAAAGTCCCCTGGCTGCCGGTGAAACCCTGGCAAATCACCTTGGTGTTTTTATCGATCAAAATGGACATTATTTCCCCTCCACGGCAGCAACAACCTGCTGTGCTGCATCCGTCAGACTTTTCGCTGCAATAATATTCAGGCCACTATCTGCCAGTTTCTTCGCACCCAGTTCCGCGTTGTTACCTTCCAGACGTACTACCACTGGAACGTTAACACCCACTTCTGCAACCGCGCCGATGATGCCGTCTGCGATCAGGTCGCAACGCACGATACCGCCGAAGATGTTAACCAGAACGGCTTTCACTTTGTCGTCAGACAGAATGATTTTGAATGCTTCGGTTACGCGCTCTTTCGTTGCGCCGCCGCCAACGTCCAGGAAGTTAGCTGGTTCGCCGCCGTGCAGTTTAACGATGTCCATGGTGCCCATTGCCAGGCCTGCACCGTTAACCATGCAACCGATGTTACCATCAAGCGCAACGTAGTTCAGTTCCCACTGTGCAGCCTGAGATTCACGTGCATCTTCCTGGCTTGGGTCACGCATTTCACGCAGCTCTGGCTGGCGGAACAGTGCGTTACCATCGGCACCCAGCTTGCCATCAAGACAAATCAGGTCACCCTGCCTGGTGATAACCAGCGGGTTGATTTCAATCAGCGCCAGGTCGCGCTCAAGGAAGATGTTCGCCAGACCCATAAAGATTTTGGTGAACTGCTGAACTTGCTTACCTTCCAGACCCAGTTTGAACGCCAGTTCACGGCCCTGGTAAGGCATTGGGCCTGCCAGCGGATCCAGGGCAACTTTGTGGATCAGGTGCGGGGTTTCTTCCGCAACTTTCTCAATTTCAACGCCACCTTCGGTGGACGCCATAAACACTACGCGACGGGAACTACGATCAACCACCGCGCCAAGATACAGTTCTTTATCAATGTCAGTTGCAGCTTCAACCAGAATCTGGTGAACCGGCTGGCCGCCTGCATCTGTTTGATAGGTCACCAGGCGTTTGCCCAGCCAGTGTTCAGCAAAAGTACGGATGTCTTCTTTGCTGTTAACCACTTTCACGCCACCCGCTTTACCGCGGCCACCAGCATGAACCTGACATTTTACTACCCACGGGCCTGCACCAATTTTGGATGCCGCTTCTTCCGCTTCACGCGGTGTGTTACAGGCGTAACCGACTGGAGCCGGTAGGCCATATCGAGCAAACAACTGTTTCGCCTGATACTCGTGTAAGTTCATGAGTTCTATCCATCCTTCATAAAAACATGTAGGTCAGTTGTCGCAATTCTCATCGGATGACGCTTCGCTTATCCGACCTACAAGGCAGGTGATAATTGTAGGCCCGGTAGCTTTAACTACCGGGCGTAGGGTACTAAACGTCCAGCAGCAGACGAGTTGGGTCTTCCAGCAGCTCTTTAATTGCCACCAGGTAGCCCACAGACTCGCGGCCATCGATCAGACGGTGATCGTAAGACAGTGCCAGATACATCATTGGCAGGATCTCAACTTTACCGTCGACCGCCATTGGTCGGTCTTTAATAGCGTGCATGCCGAGGATCGCGCTCTGCGGCGGGTTGATGATCGGCGTAGACATCAGTGAACCAAACACACCACCGTTGGTGATGGTGAAGTTACCGCCGGTCAAATCTTCCACGGTCAGCTTGCCGTCACGGCCTTTAACAGCCAGTTCTTTAATACGTTTTTCGATGTCAGCCATACCCAGGGTATCAACATCACGCAGTACTGGCGTTACCAGACCACGCGGTGTGGAAACCGCGATGCTCACGTCGAAATAGTTGTGGTAAACCACGTCTTCGCCATCGATAGAAGCGTTAACTTCTGGGTAGCGTTTCAGTGCTTCAACCACCGCTTTGATGTAGAAGGACATGAAGCCCAGACGTACACCGTGGCGTTTTTCGAAAGATTCACCGTACTGCTTACGCAGTTCCATGATTGGCTTCATGTTCACTTCGTTAAACGTGGTGAGCATGGCGGTGGAGTTTTTCGCTTCCAGCAAACGCTCAGCAACACGCTTACGCAGGCGAGTCATCGGCACGCGTTTTTCGCTGCGGCCAGCCAGTGGAGCAACCGGTGCTTTAGTTTCTGCCGCCGCTTTAGCTTGAGCAGGTTGAGCTGATTTCGCCTGAGTCAGATGTTTATCAACATCTTCACGGGTGATACGACCACCGACACCGCTACCTTTAATGGCATTAGCGTCCAGGGAATGCTCGGCAATCAGGCGGCGAATCGCCGGGCTGAGTGCGTCATTGCTCTGCTCTTCCAAAGAAGCCTGCTGGCGCTGTGCCGGAGTAGACTCTTTGGTTTCAGCTTTCGCAGAAGTCTCTTTACCAGAGCTGTTGCCTTCACGCAGGCGGCCAAGGATTTGACGAGAGGTTACGGTTGTCCCTTCATCTTCCAGTACAGCATCCAGAACACCATCTGCAGACGCCGGTACTTCCAGTACCACTTTGTCAGTTTCGATTTCTACCAGCACTTCGTCACGGGTAACGGTGTCACCCGGTTTTTTATGCCAGGTTGCAACTGTCGCATCGGCAACGGACTCAGGCAGGTCAGGAACTAGAATATCTACGCTACTCATTTTTTATCCTTTAATTAATCGACGTTCAGCGCGTCATTAACCAGATCTTGCTGCTGTTTCTGGTGAACGGACAAGTACCCTACCGCAGGTGATGCGGAGGCTGGGCGACCTGCATAACGCAGGGCTGATCCAAATGGAACGACTTCACGGAAGTGATGCTGGCTGCAGTACCATGCGCCCTGGTTAAGCGGCTCTTCCTGGCACCAGACAAAATCATGTACGTGAGCAAATGGTTTCAATGCTTCCTGCACCGCCTGGTGCGGGAATGGATACAACTGTTCGATGCGCACAATTGCGACATCTTTTTGATCATTCTTACGACGCTGTTCCAGCAAATCGTAATAAACCTTACCAGAACACATTACCACGCGTTTCACGCCTGCCGGGTCCAGCTCGTCAACTTCGCCAATCGCTGGCAGGAAGCTGCCGTTAGCCAGTTCATCCATAGTGGAAACGGCCAGTGGGTGGCGCAGTAAAGATTTCGGTGACATGACGACCAGAGGACGACGCATCCCGCGCAGCGCCTGACGACGCAGCATGTGGTAAACCTGCGCTGGAGTAGAAGGCACGCAAACCTGCATGTTTTGCTCTGCACACAGTTGGAGATAACGCTCAAGACGTGCGGATGAGTGTTCCGGGCCCTGGCCTTCGTAACCGTGCGGCAGCAACATCACCAGGCCACACATACGGCCCCATTTCTGCTCGCCAGAACTAATGAACTGGTCGATAACAACCTGAGCACCGTTAGCGAAGTCGCCAAACTGAGCTTCCCAGATAGTCAGCGTACGTGGTTCCGCCGTGGCATAACCGTATTCAAACGCCAGTACCGCTTCTTCAGACAGGACGGAGTCCCAAACTTTGAACTGGCCCTGGCTGTTGTGAACGTGTTGCAGTGGGGTGTAAGTCGAACCGTTAGTCTGGTTGTGAATCACAGCGTGACGGTGGAAGAAGGTTCCACGGCCAACGTCTTCGCCAGACAGACGCACAGAAACACCTTCATCAACCAGGGTTGCATACGCCAGGTTTTCAGCCGCGCCCCAATCGAATTTCTTGGCGCCGTTAGCCATTTCCATGCGGTCGCTGTAGATTTTCGCCACACGTGACTGCATTTCCACGGTTTCAGGCGCGCTGCTAATACGCTTAGCCAGCTCCTGTAAACGCTTCATTTCTACCTTGTTCGGATAGCTCTCATCCCACTCGTGGTTGAGGTATGGCGACCAGGTAAAGGAATGCATGTTCATCGGGCGGTATTCTTTCACCACACATTCGCCAGCATCCAGCGCGTCACGATAGAGATTCACCATTTCGGTAGCATCTTCTAACGTGGCCAGCTTTTGCTGCTCCAGACGGTCTGCGTAGATTTTACGTGGCGTCGGGTGTTTCTTGATTTTCTGGTACATCACTGGCTGAGTGGCACTTGGCTCATCAGCTTCGTTATGACCATGGCGACGGTAGCAAACCAGGTCGATAAACACGTCGCGCTTAAAGGTGTTACGGAAATCCAGTGCCAGACGGGTGACAAACGCCACCGCTTCAGGGTCATCAGCATTCACGTGGAAAATCGGTGCCATCACCATCTTACCGATATCAGTACAGTACGGTGTAGAACGCGCATCCAGCGGGTTGGACGTGGTGAAACCAATCTGGTTGTTGATAACGATGCGAACAGTACCGCCCACTTCGTAACCACGCGCTTTGGACATGTTCAGGGTTTCCTGAACTACGCCCTGCCCGGCTACCGCTGCGTCACCGTGAATGGTGATTGGCAGAACCTGATTAATACCTGGTTTTTCCAGACGATCCAGACGCGCACGCACTGAACCGATAACCACAGGGCTGACGATTTCAAGGTGCGATGGGTTAAACGCCAGCGCCAGGTGAACCAGGCCACCTTCGGTTTCAACGTCAGATGAGAAGCCCATGTGGTACTTCACATCACCGGTGCCGAGGTGCTCTTTATGTTTACCCGCGAACTCGTCGAACAGTTCCTGTGGTTTTTTACCCAGCACGTTGATGAGCACGTTCAGGCGGCCACGGTGTGCCATGCCCAGAACCACTTCACGTGTGCCGCTCTTACCCGCATGGCGGATCATCTCTTTGAGCATTGGCACCAGTGCGTCACCGCCTTCCAGCGAGAAGCGTTTAGCTCCTGGGAATTTCGCGCCCAGGTAACGCTCAAGGCCTTCTGCTGCGGTCAGTTCGCTCAGGAAGCGTTTTTTCTCTTCAACAGTAAATGTTGAGTGACCGACAACCGATTCAATACGCTGCTGAATCCAGCGTTTCTCTTCGGTGCTGGTGATGTGCATATATTCCGCACCGATTGAACCGCCGTAAGTCTGTTCGAGCGCATCAATCAGGTCAGCCAGCTTCATGGTTTCTTTGCCGCTGGCAAAAGAACCCACGTTGAAGGTTTCCTGAAGATCAGCATCAGTCAGATTATGGAAGGCTGGGTCCAGATCGGGAACCGCATCCTGCTTCCACAGGCCAAGCGGGTCAAGATTTGCAGCTTGATGCCCGCGGAAACGCCAGGCGTTGATCAGCTGCAACACTTTGACTTGCTTAACGTCAGTGTCAGGGTCGGTAATTGCGGTGGAATAACGTGAGGCATCCTTCGCCAGACGACGGAAATAATCACGTGTTTTGGAATGGAATTGATCCGGTCTGGCCCCGGTTCCAGGTAATTGCTGGAACATTGAGCGCCAGTGCGCATCAACAGAGTCAGGATCGGTTAAGAAGTCTTCATAGAGCTGCTCTATCCAGGACTGGTTTGCACCTGCCAGGTAAGAGGAATCCAGCCAGGCTTTCATTTCGCCGTTCTGCATCGTGATCCCTTAAGCATTTATATGCTTATTTCGCCGTGAATAACTATTACGTACAGAATACAGAAGTTGTACGCATTACCGGGGTTCACAACAACGAGCCATTAACTTGTCAGGCAGCTCGCGAAGGAACCTTTAAAAACTGTCGCAACAGGGCAGTTTTTAAAGATTTCCTGCATTTTTATTACTCCCTCTCCCTCAGGGAGAGGGTCGGGGTGAAGGCTGTGTTCAGCATCGATTGCCCTCACCCTAACCCTCTCCCCCAGGAGAGGGGACTATCATGCGCTTCTTTGCAGCAACATCGACTTAATGTGGCCGATGGCTTTCGTCGGGTTCAGCCCCTTAGGACAAACACTGACGCAGTTCATGATGCCATGACAGCGGAATACGCTGAAAGCATCACTGATACCGTCAAGACGACTGGCGGTTTCAGTATCACGGCTATCGATCAGGAAACGATATGCCGCCAGTAAACCTGCAGGCCCGATGAACTTATCTGGGTTCCACCAGAAGGACGGACAGGAAGTCGAGCAACATGCGCAAAGAATACACTCGTACAGGCCGTCCAGTTTTTCACGCTGCTCAGGTGACTGTAAATGCTCACGAGCAGGTGGATTTTGTCCATTATTCAACAGGTAAGGCTTAATCTTCTCATATTGAGCATAGAATTGTCCCATGTCCACCACCAGATCTCTCACAACTGGCAATCCAGGTAGTGGCCGGATCACAATCTTTTGCTTTCCATTACCTAATGCGGAGATTGGGGTGATACAGGCCAGACCATTTTTGCCATTCATGTTCACACCATCGGAGCCACAAACCCCTTCACGGCATGAACGACGAAACGACAACGACGGATCTTTTTCTTTCAACTGCATCAGCGCGTCAAGCAACATCATGTCGCGCCCTTCTTCCCCTTCCAGGGTGTACTCCTGCATACGCGGAGCATCGTCAACATCCGGGTTGTAGCGATAAATAGAGAATTCGAGTTTCATCACTTTGCTCCGCTATTAATAAGTACGCACTTTCGGCGGGAATGCCGGACGCAGTTTCGGTTGCATGTTGACCTCACGGCGCGTCATGCTTTCCGACTCAGGCAAATACAAGCTGTGGCACAGCCAGTTCGCATCGTCACGGTCCGGATAGTCGAAGCGGCTATGTGCGCCACGGCTTTCGGTGCGGAAGTTAGCGGAAACAGCGGTAGCAAAAGCGGTTTCCATCAGGTTATCCAGCTCCAGGCACTCAACACGCTGGGTGTTGAACTCGCTTGAAGTGTCATCCAGACGGGCATTTTTCAGGCGTTCGCGGATGAGTTTCAGTTGCTCAAGGCCTTTCGCCATCGCATCACCTTCACGGAATACCGAGAAGTTATGCTGCATACATTCCTGAAGCGCTTTGCGGATTTGCACGGGATCTTCACCGTCACGGTTGTTGTTCCAGCGGTTCAGGCGTTCCAGAGCGACATTAATTTCGTCTTCGCTGGCATCACGCAGTTCGCCTTGCTCAGCGATACACTCCAGCAGATGCAGACCAGCTGCACGACCAAACACCACCAGATCCAGCAGCGAGTTACCGCCCAGACGGTTAGCACCGTGAACCGATACGCAGGCAATTTCACCTACCGCAAACAGGCCCGGAATGACGACGTCTTCGCCCTGCTCGTTCACCGTCAGTGCCTGACCAGTCACTTTGGTTGGAACGCCGCCCATCATGTAGTGGCAAGTTGGGATAACCGGAATCGGTTCTTTAACCGGGTCAACGTGTGCAAAGGTACGCGAAAGCTCAAGGATACCCGGCAGACGAGATTCCAGAACTTCTTTACCCAGGTGGTCGAGTTTCAGTTTAGCGTGTGGACCCCATGGGCCATCGCAACCGCGACCTTCACGGATTTCAATCATGATGGAACGCGCAACAACGTCACGGCCCGCCAGGTCTTTGGCGTTTGGCGCATAACGCTCCATGAAACGCTCGCCGTGTTTGTTCAGCAGATAACCGCCTTCACCACGGCAACCTTCTGTGACCAGTACACCTGCGCCAGCAATGCCGGTTGGGTGGAACTGCCACATTTCCATATCTTGTACTGGCACGCCTGCACGCAGCGCCATGCCAACACCGTCACCGGTATTAATGTGCGCGTTAGTGGTGGACTGATAAATACGGCCCGCACCACCGGTTGCCAGAATGGTCGCTTTCGCTTTGAAGTACACCACTTCGCCGGTTTCGATACACAGCGCGGTAGTACCGACCACAGCGCCATCGGCGTTTTTCACCAGATCAAGCGCATACCATTCGGAGAAGATCGTGGTTTTGTTTTTCAGGTTTTGTTGATACAGCGTGTGCAACAGTGCGTGACCGGTACGGTCAGCCGCAGCCGCTGTACGTGCCGCTTGCTCGCCGCCGAAGTTTTTCGACTGGCCACCAAACGGACGCTGGTAAATAGTGCCATCATCAAGACGGGAGAACGGCAGACCCATGTGCTCCAGTTCCAGAATCGCTTCCGGGCCGGTTTTGCACATATATTCAATGGCGTCCTGGTCACCGATGTAATCGGAACCTTTTACCGTGTCATACATATGCCATTCCCAGTTGTCTTCGTGGGTATTACCGAGTGCTACGGTAATACCACCCTGCGCAGACACGGTATGGGAACGGGTTGGGAAAACTTTGGACAGTAAGGCGCAAGTTTGGCCTGACTGGGAGATTTGCAATGCGGCGCGCATACCTGCACCACCCGCACCGACAACAACTGCATCAAACTCTCTGACCGGTAACTTCATTACACACCCCACACCACAACGAATCCATAAATGACGTAAACCAACAGTGCAACAACAATCAGCAGTTGCAGCCCAAGGCGAATCGCCACTGGTTTAACGTAGTCGGTCAACACCTGCCACATGCCAATCCAGGCATGGATCAAAATCGAGAACAATGTCAGCAGGGTGAACACTTTGGTGAAGGCGGAGCCGAAGAAGCCACTCCAGACCTCGTAGGTTAAATCGCCAGCGGTGGCGAAGAACCCAATCATATAAATGATGTACAGGGTGATTACGATGGCGGATGCACGAACCAGAATATAGTCATGCACACCATTGCGACCCAATGCGGAGGCATTGCTTACCATACGAGGACTCCTGCGAGAAGTGAAAGCACGACAGTAATAACAAAGGAAATCATCGCGGATCGTTTGCCCGCTATCAGGGTTTCTTCCAGCAAACCGGTGTCCATCATGATGTGGCGAATACCCACAACAACGTGATAAGCCAGTGCTGTGAGGATGCCCCACATAATGAATTTAACAAAGAAGCTGCCCATTATTGCTGACGCAACAAGGAAGCCTTCTGGAGACGAGAGTGACTGGCCTAACAACCACAGTAGGATGCCTACAGCCACAAAGGTGATCACGCCGGATACACGATGGAGGATGGAAGCGATTGCAGTGACGGGGAACCTCATTGTAGTGAGATCGAGGTTTACAGGTCTTTCTTTTTTCGCATTTTTTATCATGAATAGCGCCCACATGCTGTTCTTATTGTTTCCTTCCTCCGGGTCTGCAGGCGGGGTCAGACAGCGTGAACTTTCTATAACTGTGCGTCATGCAAAAACAGCTACATCCAGATGCCAAAAAACTGGCTACAACGCTGGGTGGCTCCCGGTGGCAGGGTATTCCGGAGACCTGGCGGCAGTATAGGCGCTTCACAAATTCATTACAATTAACCTACATATAGTTTGAAGGGTTTTAGTCGGAACAGTGAGCAGGATCACGATAACAACATTATTTTAAATTTTAATCATCTGATTTGACAAAAGTTAAACATTATTGTTACAAACGGAGCCAGAAAAGCCGTATAATTCGTAAAAGTTATAGGGTCAGCCTTTCACCTGATAATAAGTTATGTAACAGTGTGTCAGTCTTGACCCAGTCAATTAGGACGGTTATTAGTGGTATACAGGTTTGAATGATATGGACTGCTAACACCTTGATTTGCTGATTTTTCGCCTGCGTGGCATATGTTACCTGCAAGCGCCCATCGCTCTGTACCCTGGCAGTACACAATCAAAACAGAGCCACGAGCGAACAAAAAACGGGTAACGAACACGATGTGTTTGAACGCAAATCAGGTATCCCGCAGTCTGATAAAATGAGGCGCTAAGGAGACCGTAATGGCTGATAAGAAAGCAACTCTCACCTACAACGGTGATGATGCTCTGGAACTGAATGTGCTAAAAGGCACACTCGGCCAGGATGTAATTGATATTCGTAGTCTTGGTTCTAAAGGTGTGTTTACTTTTGACCCGGGTTTCACCTCTACGGCTTCATGTGAGTCAAAAATCACCTTTATCGACGGTGATGAAGGCATCTTGTTGCACCGTGGTTTCCCAATCGATCAGTTGGCAACCCACTCCAATTATCTGGAAGTCTGCTATATCCTGCTGAACGGCGAAAAACCGACTCAGGAACAATACGAAGAATTCAAAACTACCGTTACCCGTCACACCATGATCCACGAACAAATCACCCGTTTGTTCCACGGTTTCCGTCGTGACTCCCATCCGATGGCGGTAATGTGTGGTGTAACCGGCGCGCTGGCTGCGTTTTACCATGACTCCATGGACGTGAATAACCCACGCCACCGTGAGATCGCCGCGTTCCGTCTGCTGTCCAAAATGCCAACGATGGCAGCAATGTGTTACAAATATTCTATTGGCCAGCCGTTCGTTTATCCACGTAACGACCTGTCCTACTCCGGTAACTTCCTGAACATGATGTTCTCCACGCCGTGCGAGAAATACGAAGTTAACCCGATTCTTGAGCGCGCAATGGACCGTATTCTGATCCTGCACGCCGACCACGAGCAAAACGCCTCTACTTCTACCGTCCGTACCGCAGGCTCTTCTGGCGCTAACCCGTTCGCCTGTATTGCTGCCGGTATCGCATCCCTGTGGGGGCCAGCACACGGTGGTGCTAACGAAGCTGCACTGAAAATGCTCGAAGAAATCAGCAGCGTTGAGCACATTCCAGAATTCATCCGTCGCGCGAAAGACAAAAATGACTCTTTCCGCCTGATGGGCTTTGGTCACCGCGTGTACAAAAACTACGACCCGCGTGCCACTGTAATGCGTGAAACCTGCCATGAAGTTCTCAAAGAGCTGAATCTGAAAGATAACAGCCTGCTGGAAGTGGCGATGGAGCTTGAGCATATCGCGCTTAACGACCCGTACTTCATCGAGAAGAAACTCTACCCGAACGTGGACTTCTACTCAGGCATTATCTTGAAAGCAATGGGTATTCCATCGTCCATGTTTACCGTTATCTTCGCGATGGCGCGTACCGTTGGCTGGATTGCTCACTGGAACGAAATGCATGATGACGGCATTAAAATTGCCCGCCCACGTCAGTTGTATACTGGCTACGCGCAGCGTGATTTCGAATCTGATTTGAAAAAATAAGTTCGATGCTGGAAACAAAAACGCGCCAATCGGCGCGTTTTTTTTATGCTTAAAACCGCTGGCATCCCCATGTTTTACATGGGCTTTGTCTTTTCGGCGCGGGGAGTTGGCCAGCATTATACCTGCGGCGTTTCCGGCGTTACTACTGGCGCAGCAGGTGCTTCAGCTTGCGCCGGTTCGGCAGTGACTGGGGCTTCAATTTGCTGCGGCATAACCGGAACGGGTTCTGCGGGAATCGATTCTGACTTCGGTTGCGGAACCGGGGTTGCGGCACGGACGATAAATATCGGTTTGCCGTTCGTAACAGAATAGGTCACATGGCTGATAACATCGCGCGATGACGACACTTCGACAGGCGCTATGGTCACACGGCCAATCAGCGTACGGGCATAGCCGCCGACTTTGTGTTTGCCCTCTGGAAGTTGTACCTCAAGGCTCTCACCCGTCCCCAGCACACCGGCATCCTTGTTATCAATGGTCACGTGTATAGCGGTGCCATCGTCGGTTTTTGTCGGGATATGCGTCACGGTCACCCGCGAGGAGCCGAAATCAAATGCTGGCGCCGGGTCGGTGCTTTTCGATTTTGCACACCCTGTCAGGGCTAAAACGGCTGCCACGGCAGCAATGGCGAAACGATAACTCATAGTGCAACATCTTCCTTTAAGACTTTTTTGTGATCTGCATCTCAATATACTCGATTTCCGCCCTATGAAATAAACGCAATCTTCAGGATTCTTTAATGCTGGCAGCCAGGGCACCAATAAAACGGCCTCGAAGAGAGCATAGTTTTCTCGATTACCCCACCGCAGCGTCCGCATTTCTCCCCTGCCCGATGAAAAACCTTGAAGCTGAAAATCGCCCCATGGTGTTTGTTTTCATCCACAGTGCCACGCGTGTTGTATGAAAACCGTGGAATATCCAGCAGCGCGTAAGACAGTTTTTCGAGTTGTTCAGGGGTTAAATCCTGTGCTTTATGATGCGCCAGTAACCCAACGGCCCAGAGAATTTCAACCCGCAGGTAGTTTCCCAAACCCGCCAGAAAAGCCTGGTCCAACAGAAGACCACTAAACTGCCGCTTACGAAAGCGTGACGACAATAAACGATCTTTTACCTGCTGTGGCGTCAGCGTCATATCAAGCACATCCGGCCCCACACGTAGCAAGAAAGGATGGTTCGATAGCTGATTTGCATCGAGCATTTCGATATCTGACGCGCTGTAGAGCAGAATGGCTTTATCCGCAGTCTGTAATTTCACGCGTAAGATTCGTGTGGTTTGCGGCATTTCACCGGCATTAACCACGCGCCATACCCCATAAAGCTGATTGTGGCTGTACAGGGTTAAGCCACTGGAAAAGTGTGTCAGTAAGGCTTTGCCGCGCGTTTCTATCCGCGCGACTTTTTGACCAACCAACTCAGTTTCAAACGCCTTCAGTTCCGGAAACGCAAACCAGGCACCCGTTAACGATTTGCCTAAAACGGCGTCCTCGAGTTTATCTGCTGCGCGCCGGATTTCTGGGCCTTCTGGCATCACATCATCCTTAATAATCAGTCTTCGTTATTCAGCCGCCAGGCCAACTGTTCAAGATAGATTTGCTGTTCGCGTCGTGCTTTGAGCGCCTCTTCCAGAGTGCAGTGCACAAAATGGATCGGTTCACCAAGCCGTAATTGTGCCAGATTAAACATATCCGCTTCGATAACACAGGCAATCCTTGGATAGCCACCTGTGGTCTGCGCATCATTCATCAATACGATGGGCTGACCGTTATGGGGGACTTGAACCACTCCCGGCAACAGCCCGTGTGACAGCAATTCGCGGTCGGTGGTGCGCTCCAGACGCTGCCCCTGCAAGCGATAACCCATCCGGTTACTTTGCGGGCTTAGCTGCCATGGTAAACGCCAGAACGCATCCTGCGAGGTTTGCGTAAACTCGTGATATTCCGGCCCTTCCAGTGCGCGTATGCGGTTTCCCCACAGCAGTTGCTTCACCCCACGCGCTTCGCGGAAATGCCGCGTTGCAGGCAGCTGTGGGATTTCATCGCCATCTTTAATTAACCGCCCTTCCAGACCGCCAACCTGTGCTTTCAAATCGGTGCTGTAAGAACCCAGCACTTCAGGAATATCTAACCCGCCCGCCACAGCAAGATAGCTTCGCATCCCACGTTCCGGTGCTTTCAGGCGTAGTTGTTGGCCTGCTTTCACTGCCAGGCGCCAGCCTGTCCACACGGCATGACCATCCAGCTCAGCGTGGCAGCCCGCCCCGGTTAAGGCAAACCAACCATCCTGGGTGAACTCAATGACACAATTGCCCAGGGTGATTTCTAGCGCCGCACTTTCTGGTGCATTGCCCACCAGTAAATTCGCCATTTGCAGTGCCGGTGCATCCAACGCACCACAACGGCTCACGCCCAATTGCCGATAACCATAACGTCCGGTGTCCTGCACCGACATGTGCATTCCTGCACGAATTATTTTCAGCACACACCCTCCTTTTGAGGCACGAAGCGTACGGTATCACCCGGCGTTAACAACGTTGGCATTTCAGCTGTCGGATTGAATAATTGCACCGGGGTCTGGCCGATAAGCTGCCATCCACCCGGTGTCGCGAGCGGATAAATCCCTGTCTGGCTGCCACCAATCCCCACCGAACCGGCAGGAACCATCAAACGCGGTTCAGCACGACGCGGAGTCTCAAGCCTTTGTGCCAGACCGCCGAGATAGGCGAAACCAGGCTGGAAGCCAAGGAAGTAGACGATGTAGTCAACCGAGGAGTGCAACTCCACAACCTGACGCGGCGATAATCCACAATGCCCGGCCACTTCGTCGAGATCGGGGCCGAAACTACCGCCATAAATCACCGGGATCTCAATGCGCCTGGATTCCGGTACCATCGCCTCACTCTCTTCCCACCAGCGCTGAATCCGCTCAATGCCATCCAGTGCCAGGCTTTGTGGTTCACGCAGAACCACAGTGATGTTGTTCATCCCAGGAATCACTTCCGAAACCGCTGGTGATTCCAATAGTCGTTGAGTTAATCCCCAGATGCGTTGCTGACTTTCTAGCGATAAAGGGGGTTCCAGCTCAAGAACCACTGCGCTTTCGCCTAACAGATAACACCGTGCTCTTTGCACTTTTGCTCCTTGGTTTGGCGCTATGCCGGATTAGGGATATCGATAAAGGTTACGTCCAAATCTGTTTCGCTATTCAGCCAGTCGCTCAGTGCCTGAATGCCGCCGCGTTCAGTGGCGTGATGCCCGGCCGCATAGAAATGCAGCCCTTGTTCGCGTGCCGAATGGATCGTTTGTTCGGACACTTCGCCAGTGATAAACGCATCAACACCGAAACGAGCCGCACTATCGATAAAGCTTTGCCCACCACCAGTACACCAGGCGACACGGCGAATTTGCTCAGGACCGGTATCACCGCTCCACAGCGGTGTACGCCCAAGGCGCATCTCAATCCATGATGCCAGTTCGACACCGGAAAGCGGCGTCGGAAACTCACCCCACGGCACCAGCGGCTCAACCTCACCTTTGGTTTCAATCCCCAGCAGCGCCCCGAGTTGCGCGTTGTTGCCAAGCTGTGGATGAGCATCGAGCGGCAAATGCCAGCCGTAGAGATTGATGTCGTGACTCAGCAACGCTTTCAGGCGATTGCGCTTCATGCCACGAATCACCGGTGACTCGCCTTTCCAGAAGTAACCGTGGTGAACAATCACCGCATCCGCTTGCTGGCGTATCGCTTCATCTATCAACGCCTGACTTGCCGTCACGCCAGTGATAATTTTGCGCACTTCTTCGCGCCCTTCAACCTGCAAACCATTTGGCGCATAGTCGCTGATTGCGGCGCTGTTGAGTTTTTCGTTAATCAGGCGTTCCAGTTCGCTATTTTTCATTTTCTTTCTCTCAAGATTTACGCGCCGCTTCATAAGCCGCGAGTGTCGTTATACGTGCTTGTTTATGGTCAACAATGGGACGGGGATAGTCCAGCGTCAGTGACTGCTTCACGGCCCAAACCCATGGGGTATGAATGTGTTTATCAGGCACCCTACTCAGTTCTGGCAACCACTGGCGGATAAATTCACCTTTCCCATCGAATCGCTCGCCTTGGGTGGTCGGGTTAAAGATACGAAAATAGGGTGCGGCATCAGTCCCCGTCGAGGCAGCCCACTGCCAGCCACCGTTGTTTGCGGCCAGATCGCCATCAATCAGTTGTGACATAAAGTAGCGTTCACCCTGCCGCCAGTCGACCAATAAATCTTTGACCAGAAAACTGGCCACCACCATTCGTAAGCGGTTGTGCATCCAGCCCGTGGAGCTCAACTGCCGCATCGCCGCATCGACAATTGGAAAACCGGTTCTGCCTTGCTGCCAGGCAACAAACTGAGCGTCATCTTGTCGCCAGGTGACGTTGTCTGTCCATGAGATAAACGGCTGATGACGGCAAAGTTTTGGGTATGCCACCAGCAAATGGCGATAAAACTCACGCCAGATTAACTCGTTTAACCAGACGGCCCCGCCCCCCCCTTCCAGCGCCTGAGGATGCTCTTTCAATAATCTATGCAGGCACTGGCGCGGCGACAACACCCCAACAGCCAAATAAGCCGACAGACGGCTGGTGCCGTCGATGGCGGGAAAATCTCGCTGTTGCGCGTAATCCACGACCGACTGGCGGCAAAACAGGCGCAACTGGTTAATCGCCTGTTTTTCACCACAGGGGAAAAGATTCGGGTCAATGGGCTGGCACGGGTAATCAAATACGGTGAGTTTTTGTGGTTCAGGCATAGTGGTTTTGCGCACTTGCGGCGCTGAAACACATTCAGGCAGACCTTCATTAAGGCGTTTGATAAATGCTCTGCTAAACGGCGTAAACACTTTGTACATCTCGTGATTACCCGTCGTCACACTACCTGGCGGCAATAAAACGCTGTCATCAAAACCCTGGCAAACCACGCCTGGGGATAACACCTTTTCTACTGCGGCATCGCGCTGGCGCTCATTCAGCTCGTATTGATAGTTATAAAAAAGCGCGTCCACCTTCTGCGTTTCACAGAAGTTTTGCAGGAAACCGACGCAGTCATCAAAACCATCAGCTTGCCGAACAAACAGCTCAATTCCCCTTTCCGCAAGCGCGGCATGCAAGCTTTGCAAATGCTGCCAGATGAATTCAGCCTGACGAGGCGACATCTCATGTTTACGCCATTGCAGCGGAGTGGCGATAAATATGCCAATCACTCGGGCACCAGGGTCACGGCAGGCCGCTGCCAACGCCAGGTTATCGTTCACCCGTAAATCATTGCGAAACCAGACCAAATGCGTGGTCATACAACTCCATGATTAATTGCCCAAACGTAAGCGTAACGTTTCAGGATAAGGCTCAAAGTAGCGCTGCTGCGCCAGATAAGCGTCAGGATATTCTGCCATATAGTGTTTTAACAAGGTGATGGGTGCCAGTAAAGGCTGGGTTCCCTGGCGATATCTGTCGATAAGCCCTGATAGCTCCTGGCGCTGGCGCGAATTTAACTGGCGGCGGAAATATCCCTGAACGTGCATCAGCACATTAGTGTGGTTACGACGTGTCGCCTGATGGGCAAGCAAATCCATCAAGCGCTGACGGTATTCAATGAAAAAAGCATCCAGTGAATCCCAGCTTTCTATATCGGCAACAAAGCGCCCCAGTTCGCGGTATTGCGGCTGAGAATGAGCGAGGAGCAATAATTTGTATCGGCTATGAAAACCAATGAGTCCGCCTCGTGTCAGACCAGACTGGCGTAAAATATTAAGTTCATGAAGTGTATAAATGCGCTCGACAAAGTTCTCGCGAATTGCCGGATCGTACAAACGCCCATCTTCTTCAACCGGAAGCCACGGCAATTGTCGTTTCAGTTCCGCGGTAAATATCCCGGTGCCACTTTTTCGGTTATTACTTCCCTCGGGGTCGTAAACTCTTACCCGTTCCATGCCACAGCTTGGAGATTTAGCACAAACAATATAACCGCACAGATGATCGAGACTGGCTACACGACGTGTGGAAAATTGTTGCATCGCCAGGGTTAAATCCCCTTCGTGATGATTGCTAAAGCGCAAGGCTACTTGCCCCTCATCTAGTTTGACTAGCCGCAAAGCAGGCCTTGGTGTCGGTAAACCAATCGCCATTTCAGGGCATACAGGTTCGAAATGCACCCACGGCGCTAATTCATTGACGGCAAATGCCAGCCGTTTATGCCCGCCATCAAAGCGGACATTTTCCCCGAGTAAACAAGCGCTGATGCCAATGGGAATTTTATCGCTCATGACGTACTCCTTTGAATGTGTCCCGTTAAGTGTAGCAAGCCCAACAGATAATCTTTGCTGCATCGGGATGACTTCTCTTGCCATCTCAATACAACCAGAATTATTTTTTAAAGGATAACTCTATGACAAGCCAACGTATTTTAAACAAAGCCAATGTTTTCCCGCCTTTTGACTCATTAATACTACGAGAATTTGAAGCTCAGCTCATAAGATATATTAACAACCCTTTTGGATTGGGATTGTAGCGTTTTAACACAGCAACAACTTGCGTATATATTGACTATATTCAGCCACCCTTTATCGGTATAAATAATTAAAGTTATCCCCATTCCGGTCGTTAATAGCCACTAATGAATTTATAATTAACCCGGAAGGTTACAGCATGTTTAACTCCATCCGCAGTAGGGTTTTAGTTGCGACTACATTAATTGTCGTCGGCGCATTATGTGTAAATACCTCTATTAATTATCTAATTAGCCATTCGGCAAACAATAATTCAATCAATAGTACGCTTACCGCCCTGGCGCAGAGTCACTCGGCAACCGTGAATCAGTGGACTGAAACCAAAGTCGCACAAATTAGTTCTCTGACACCCCATGTCAGCGATACCGATCCGGTTCCACTGTTAACCCTGGTTGCCACTTCAGGGAATTTTATTAATGTGGATATTGGTTATCCGGACAAACGAGATATTTCCTCCGATGCATCGGGTATTCCTGAAGGTTACGATCCCACTTCTCGTCCGTGGTATATCCAGGCTGCTCAAGCGAAAAAACCCATTGTGACGAATCCTTATCAGGATGCCGGTACGCGAAAACTTATTGTCACCGTGGCAGCTCCGCGTATTGAAAACGGAGAACTACTGGGTGTGGTGGAAGGCGACATCAATATGGATGCGGTGATAGCCAACGTTCGGGCTATTCATCCAACCGCAGGCAGCTTCGGCATGTTGATGGATGCTAATGGAACGATCATCGCGCACCCGGACGAATCGCTCACCCTCAAACCCCTGTCCGGCATCGCACAGGCACTCAGCCTGCCAGAGTTGCTGAATTCTTCAGTACCGATTCAGGCTGATGTTTTGGGACGCCCAACCTTTATGATTGCCATGCCGGTTAAAAGCACCAACTGGTACATCGTTGTGGCGATGGATAAAGCAGAGGCTACCGCAAGTATGCGTTCACTGCTCTGGACTTCAACTGTCTCTATGTTCGTACTAATTGCGCTCGCCGCACTGATCGTCAGCTTTATCACTAAACGCAGCCTTGGCCCGCTGATCCGCATTCGCGAGGCAATGGATTCCATCGCTCAGGGTACGGAGGACTTAACCCAGCGCTTAGCGGTAGACGGCAAAGATGAAGTGGCACAGATTGCCAGCGCGTTTAACCGGTTTGTCGACAAACTCGCGGTGGTGATGAAATCTATTCGTAGCAGCAGCGAGTCGGTGCGCATTGCTTCCGAGGAAATATCCTCCGGGAATATCGATCTTTCTGCACGGACAGAATCTGCCGCCGCAAGCCTGCAAGAAACCTCAGCGGCACTAGAACAGATCGCCTCAACAGTCGCGCACTCTGCCAGTTCATCTCATGAAGCAAACAAGGCCGTTCTTTCTGCCGCTGAGGTGGCACGTCGTGGTGGTAACTCAGTGCGCGAAGTGATTCAGACTATGAACACCATAGAAGCTGCCTCCGAGAAGATCGGCAATATTATCGGCGTCATTGATGGCATTGCGTTCCAGACAAATATTCTGGCACTCAATGCCTCGGTAGAGGCCGCTCGCGCAGGTGAACAAGGAAGAGGATTCGCGGTTGTGGCAAATGAAGTACGAAACCTGGCAAGTCGTAGTGCCCAGGCAGCTAAAGAGATAAGAGTGCTTATCGACTCGACAGTGACGAGTGTGTCATCGGGTGCAAAGCAGGTTCACCATACCGGTAATACCATGCAGGAAATTGTCACCAGTGTTTCTTCAGTCACGACGATGATGGCGGAGATTAACCAGGCTGCGGATGAGCAAATGAAAGGCATTGCAGAGATCAATACTGCGGTAGCGCAACTCGATACCATGGTGCAGCAGAACGCCGCCCTGGTTGAGGAATCAACCACCGCTTCGGCGGCACTCCAGGATCAGGCAAGTGAACTGACTCTTGCGGTGAATCAGTTCCGTCTGTAAGGCGGCAGGAAAAACCCGGCTTCGGCTCCCCAGTAAACTCAGAGCAAAAAAAAGGCTACCCGATTCGGTAGCCTTTATATTTGGGGATTTAGCAGGGGTCGCGGGCGCTAACCCGACCAAAACCACTTACATCATCGGTGTTGCCAAACGCACCAGGCTGATCAACGGTTGCGGATAAACACCCAGCAACAACACCAGCACGGCGGAGATCAACACCACCACACCGCCAGCAGTGAACGCCCAGTTAGTCGGAGCATCACGGTTTGGCTGTTGCGGTGCATTCAGATACAAACTCACCGTCACGCGCAGGTAGTAGTACAAACCAATCGCACTACCCAGTACCACAGCGCCAGTCAACCACCACAGGTGAGACTGAACACCGACCGCAATGATGTAGAACTTACCAATAAAGCCCAGTGTCATTGGGATACCTGCCAGTGACAACATCATCACCGTCATGACCGCAGACAAAATTGGTTTGTGCCAGAACAGACCACGGTAAGAATACAGCGAATCTGCATCCGGGCCACGGTACGGGCTGGACATCAGGCTCACCACGCCGAACGCACCAAGGCTGCTGAACAGGTAGCCTGCCAGATAAACACCAACCGATTCCATCGACATGTCGCCGCTTTGCAGCGCAATCAATGCCACCATCAAATAACCAAGGTGTGAGATAGACGAGTAACCAAGCAGACGCTTGATATTGGTCTGGCTCAACGCCATCAGGTTACCGAAGATGATAGAGATGAAGGCGATAATACCGAGCACCACGCGTACCGCTTCGCTATCGCCCACTGGCGCGTAGAGGAACAGACGCATCACCACACCAAAAATGGCGATTTTGCTGGCGGTTGCCAGGAAAGTGGAAACCGGAGCCGGAGCGCCCTGATACACATCTGGCGTCCACAGGTGGAATGGAACCAGTGACAGTTTAAAGCCGAGGCCGACAATCATCAGACCAAAACCTGCCAGCAGCAGCGGTTCGTGTAGCATGTTGTCAGCGAGGCTCTTACCGAGCGTTACAAACGACAAGTCGCCAGACTCTGCGTACACCAGCGCCATACCGAACAGCAGGAATGAAGAGGCTGCGGCAGACAAAATGGTGTACTTGATACTGGCTTCCAGCGAACGTTTCTGTCGGAAGGCGTAACCAATCAGGCCGAACAGCGGCAGTGAAATTAACTCAATGCCGAGGAACAGTGCCGCCAGGTGATTGGCGTTTGCCAGCAGAATACCGCCGAGGGCTGCAATCAGCACCAGCAGGTAAAACTCTTCGCGGTTGTCGGTGTAACCCTCGAGCCACGGGTAAGCAAAGGTACAAGTCGCGAGGCTCGCCAGCAAAACCAAACCGGTGTAAAGCATCGCATAGCCATCGACGCGCATCAGCGGCGTGACGTCCATTGCGCCAGCCTGGCCAACAAACCACAGTGAAACGAGTGCGGCGTTCAGGCCGATTACTGCCAGTGTTGCATTGACAAAATGGTCGCGTCGCCACGCTATGGAGAGCATCACAACCACCACCGTCAATCCGACGACGAGCAGCGGTAGCAGCGCGATCAATTGTTGAGGAGTTATAGTCATGGCGAATTACGGCCTTGTAGTTGGAATTGAACTGGTAAACCACTGCTGAATATTGCTCATCGCGGCATGCGAAGTATCCAGAATTGGCTGCGGGTAGAAGCCCAACAGGACTAACAACACCACCAGCAACAGGATGATAAAGAACTCGCGCGGCGACATGCCTGGCAGTTGCTTATCACTGATTTCGCTTTTTGCTTTACCGAAGTAAGCACGATGAATCATCGCCAGAGAATAAACAGAGGCAAAGACCAAGCCGAAGGTAGAGATAATGGTAATCACTGGCACGACATGGTAGCTGCCGAACAGAATCATAAATTCGCCAACGAAGTTACCGGTACCCGGCATCCCCAGAGTTGCCACCGCAAAGAACAACGACAGACCCGGCAGCCATTTAATTTTGTTCCACAGGCCGCCCATCAGGCGCATATCACGGGTATGCAGACGCTCGTAAATCTGACCACAGATGATGAACATACCGGCCGCAGACAGACCGTGCGCAATCATCTGAATCACCGCACCCTGGTAAGCCAGTTGGCTGCCGGTATAAATGGCAATCAACACGAAGCCCATGTGGGAAACGGAGGTATAAGCAATCAGACGTTTGATATCGGTTTGTGCGAAGGCCATCCACGCGCCGTAGAAGATACCGATGACACCCAGCCACATAGCGATTGGGGCAAATTCAGCGGAAGCTTCCGGGAACAGTGGCAGCGCGAAACGCAACAGGCCGTAGGCTGCTGTTTTCAGCAAGATACCTGCGAGGTCAACAGAACCCGCCGTTGGTGCCTGGGAGTGCGCATCCGGCAGCCAACCGTGCAAGGGAACCACTGGCATTTTCACCGCAAACGCAATGAAGAAGCCCAGCATCAGCAACCATTGAACGCTGCTGGACATTTCAGTGTGTAGCAATTGTTCGTAGTTAAATGTCCAGACGCCGGTTGAGTTGTAATGCACAAACACCAGACCAAGAATGGCAATCAACATCACCAGGCCACTTGCCTGGGTATAGATGAAGAACTTGGTTGCAGCGGTGATACGCGTCTTCCCGTCGGAGGCTTTGTGGCCCCACAGTGCAATCAGGAAGTACATTGGCACCAGCATCATTTCCCAGAAGAAGAAGAACAGGAACATGTCGATGGCAAGGAACACGCCGATAACGCCACCGAGGATCCACATCAGGTTGAGGTGGAAGAAGCCCTGATATTTTTCGATTTCATTCCAGGAACAGAGTACCGCCAGCACGCCGAGCAGGCCGGTCAGGACCACCATCAGCAGTGACAGGCCATCCAACGCCAGGTGGATTTCAATCCCAAAACGTGGGATCCACGGCAGGATAAATTCAGACTGCCACTGCGGCAAACCTGCAGATTGCGTTAGCGTGTAGCCACCGGCTAACCACAGTTGCATCGAGAGAGCCAGTGTCAGTCCCATCGTTATCAGCGCAATCCAACGCGGCACTTTTACGCCGAAGCGTTCAGTCTGCCAGCAGAAGAAGCCGCCAATAAAGGGGATGAGTATCAGCCAGGGTAATAGCATGGCATTTGTGTCCCTAAGTCAAAATAAACCAAAACATCACTCACTTTCCCATCTGTATTAAGACGCCGGGGAAGGTAAACCACCCTCACCCCGACCCTCTCCCTGATGGAGAGGGGGAGTTGTATGGAGTTAGCGCAAGACCAGCAGCAAGCCCAGAATCACGACTGCACCGATACTCATTGATGCCACATACCAGCGAAGATAACCGTTCTCGCTCACCAACAGGCCGCGACCTGCAAAGCGGGAAAGAACTGCCGGAATGTTCATCAGTGAATTCAGCGGATCGCTCTTAATCAACCAGGCGATACCCAGGAATGGCTTAACGAAGACTTTATCGTACAGCCAATCGAAGCCCCAGGCATGGAACCACCAGGTACCGAAGAAGCGGCCCGGTGCGCTGTTGGCAATGGCGGTCACCAGAGTGCGTTTGCCCAGCCACAACCAGGCAGCAATCAGGATACCGGCGATAGCCACAACGCCTGAAGTAATCTCCAGGGTCAGCACGCTACCGTGCGCAAGCTCAGTGGTTGCTGGCAGGACGCCCGCCAATGGCGGAACAATCATGGCACCCACGAAAGTGGACAACACCAGCAGCACAATCAGCGGCAAGTGGTGAGTAATGCCTTTAAGTGCATGCGCGTGAATCTGCTCTTTACCGTGGAAGACGATGAAGATCATACGGAAGGTATACAGTGAGGTCATAAACGCACCGACCAGACCTGCAACCATCAGGTTCACATGACCATTCGCCATCGCACCGGCCAGAATCTCATCTTTACTGAAGAAGCCAGCAGTAATGAGTGGTAACGCAGACAAGGCTGCACCACCGACCAGGAAGCAGATATACACCAGCGGAATGGACTTACGCAGGCCACCCATTTTGAAGATGTTTTGTTCGTGGTGGCAGGCAAGAATCACCGAACCAGACGACAGGAACAGCAGCGCTTTGAAGAACGCGTGCGTCATCAGGTGGAAAATCGCCGCATCCCACGCTTGTACGCCGAGTGCCAGGAACATGTAGCCAATCTGGCTCATGGTCGAGTACGCGAGCACACGTTTGATATCGGTTTGCACCAGCGCCGCAAAGCCTGCCATTACCAGCGTCACTGCACCGACGATGCCCACTAAATGCAGCACTTCAGGCGTTAACAGGAACAGGCCGTGAGTACGGGCAATCAGGTAGACACCGGCGGTAACCATGGTTGCCGCGTGGATCAGCGCTGAAACTGGCGTTGGGCCAGCCATCGCATCCGCAAGCCAGGTCTGCAATGGCAACTGAGCAGATTTACCTACCGCGCCGCCTAACAGCATCAGGGTTGCCCACATCAGCATTTGGTTACCAGCCGCAAAGTGCTGCGGTGCCAGTTCAACCATTTCGCGGAAGTTCAGCGTGCCCAGTTCGTTGTAAAGAATGAACAGTGCGAAAGCGAGGAACACGTCGCCCACGCGGGTTACCACGAACGCTTTCATGGCCGCCGCGCCGTTCTTCGGATCGGTGTAGTAGAAACCAATCAGCAGATACGAGCACAGACCCACGCCTTCCCAGCCGAGATACATCAGCAGCAGGTTATCGCCCAGCACCAGAACAACCATGCTTGCGATAAACAGGTTGGTGTAGGCGAAGAAGCGGGAATAGCCCTCTTCCCCACGCATATACCAGGAAGCGTACATGTGGATCAGGAAGCCAACACCCGTGACCACAGAAAGCATGGTCAGTGACAAACCGTCGAGGATCAGATTGAAGCCGATATTAAAATCGCCCACTGACATCCACGTCCACAACGGCTGGGTAAAGGCTTGTTGCCCGTTATTGAAGAAGTCGAACCCAACAATCGCCGTGACTAACGCGGACAGCCCAATCGAGCCGACCCCAACCGTGGCAGAAAGGTTTTCTGACCAACGACCACGCGAGAACGCCAACAACAAAAAGCCAATAAAAGGCAAAAGAATGGTTAACCAGAGAAGGTTCATCCACGCATCTCACTTACTGAATCGATATTCAGGCTCTGGCGACGACGATGGAGCTGCAGTAACAGTGCGAGGCCGATACTGGCTTCGGCAGCAGCTAAGCTAATCGCGAGTATATACATCACCTGACCATCAGCCTGGCCCCAATAACTGCCCGCGACCACAAAGGCGAGAGCCGCGGCGTTAATCATCACTTCCAGGCTAATCAGCATGAAAAGCAGGTTGCGACGAATCACCAGGCCAGTCAGCCCCAGTACGAACAAGATAGCCGCGAGGATAAGTCCATGTTGCAGCGGAATCATACGTGCTCCTCCGTTTTTCTTTTCACAGCCTGGTCAGCCTGGCGGTTGCTCAGCACTTCACCCGGACGGTCTTCACGACCCAGGTGGAATGCCACAACCAGACCCGCCAACAACAGCATCGAGGCTAATTCCACTGCCAGAACGTACGGTCCAAACAGTGCGATACCCACTTGTTTAGCACTGACGGAGGTACCGTCGATCCCCTGGTCATTAAGACTCAGAATCGCGTACACCAGCACCGAAAGCAGAATGGCTGATAAAATGCCAGGACCAATCCACAACTGCGGTTTCAGCCAGTTGCGCTCTTGTTCAACGACCGCACCACCGAGGTTCAGCATCATGACCACGAAAACGAACAACACCATGATGGCACCGGCGTAGACGATAATCTCAAGCGCTGCGGCAAAGTACGCTCCCAGCGCGAAGAACACGCCGGAGATAGCCAACAACGAGATGATCAGATACAGCAAGGCATGCACCGGATTGGTATGCGTGATCACCCGTAAGGTGGTCCCAACCGCGATGATTGCGCAAATATAAAAAGCGAATTCCATTGCCTTGCTCCTTTAAGGTAATAGGCCTTTGACGTCGATAGGCTTGGCTTCGTTTTCCGCTTCGCCCTTATCTTTGCCGTCGATTGCCATACCCGCCATCCGGTAGAAGTTATATTCCGGGTATTTGCCCGGACCGGAAATCAGCAGATCCTCTTTTTCGTAGACCAAATCCTGGCGCTTAAACTCACCCAGTTCGAAATCTGGTGTCAGCTGAATCGCCGTGGTTGGGCACGCTTCTTCGCACAAACCACAGAAAATGCAGCGCGAGAAGTTGATACGGAAGAACTCTGGATACCAGCGGCCGTCTTTGGTTTCTGCTTTTTGCAAAGAGATACAGGCTACCGGGCAGGCTACCGCACACAGGTTACAGGCAACGCAACGCTCGGAGCCGTCCGGATCGCGCGTTAACACGATGCGGCCACGATAGCGCGGCGGTAAATAGACTGGCTCTTCCGGATACATCTGCGTTTCGCGTTTGGCAAACGCGTGCAGACCAATCATCCAGATACTGCGTACCTGGGTGCCGAAACCAACCACTAACTCTTTCAATGTCATGGTTTTTTCACCCCTTATGGTGCCTGATAGAGAATGACCGCGGCGGTCACCAGCAGATTGACCAGTGTCAACGGCAGGCAAATTTTCCAGCCGAAGGACATTACCTGGTCATAACGTGGACGCGGTAATGCTGCACGGATCAAAATGAACATCATCATGAAGAACGCGGTTTTCAGCGCGAACCAGATGAACGGCGGTAACCACGGGCCATGCCAGCCACCAAAGAACAGGGTCACAATCAGGGCAGAAACAGTCACGATACCGATGTATTCACCCACGAAGAACAGGCCAAATTTCATGCCTGAATATTCGATGTGATAACCATCGGCCAGCTCTTGCTCGGCTTCTGGTTGGTCAAACGGGTGACGGTGACAAACCGCGACGCCTGCGATAGCGAAGGTCACAAAACCGAAGAACTGTGGGATCACGTTCCACAGGTTCGCCTGGTTATCCACGATATCGCCCATATTGAACGAACCCGCCTGCGCCACAACGCCCATCAAAGACAGACCGAGGAACACTTCGTAGCTGAGTGTCTGCGCAGAAGCACGCATTGCACCCAACAGTGAGTATTTGTTGTTACTTGACCAACCGGCGAACAGCACGGCGTAAACCGCCAGACCCGCCAGCATCAGGAAGAACAAAATACCAATGTTCAGGTCGGCAACCACCCAGCTTGGGCTGACCGGCACAATAGCAAAGGCCAGCAACAGCGAGGTGAAAGCAATCATCGGTGCCAGAGTAAAGATGACGCGGTCCGCAAAGCGCGGAGTCCAGTCTTCTTTAAAGAACATCTTGATCATGTCCGCGACTAACTGGAGCGAACCGCCCCAGCCCACACGGTTTGGCCCGTAACGGTTCTGGAACAGGCCCAGCAAACGACGCTCACCAAAGCTCATGAACGCGCCGCATGTCACCACGACCAGCAGGATTACGACCGCTTTGAGAATGCTCAGCAGAATGTCGATAACATCCGGTGTTAACCAACTCATTGGCCAGCCTCCTGAAGATTTTCAAGACAAGCACCCGCCAGTACCGGAGCGATGCCAGGCATCCCCATCGGTAAACCTACCTGCCCTGCCGCCAGTCCTTCGGAAAGTTGCAGCGGCAGACTTAGCGTCTGGCCTTCATAGCTAAACGAAATCAGGCTACCCGCATTAACACCGAGTTTTGCAGCATCAGACGGATTAAGCTTGATGTACGGCTCAGTCATACGGCTCTGGAACACCGGAGAACGCTGGGACATTTCATCACTACCAAACAGATGGTAGTACGGCGCGATACGCCATTTCCCGTCTTCAGCGTGGAAGATTTCCGGCACATCAGTGAAGAAATCCATACCCGTTTCGGAGGCTTCAATCAGGCGCACACCCGGATCGCCGTGACGCAGATTGCCCCCCACTTCGGCCTGGAATTTGTTCCATGCTTGCGGTGAGTTCCAGCCTGGTGCCCATGCGAATGGAATTTGCTGACGATTAGCCGTCGGGCTGTTGTTCCCTTCCATAGAGAAGGCGAACATGGTGTCTTTATCCTGCGGCTGACGCGGTTCATGCACGCTAATATTGGCGCGCATCGCGGTACGGCCACTGGAGCGGATTGGAGAACGCGACAGTTTCTGACCACGAATACGGAAGCTGGCATCCGGTGCCGCATCTTTAATTCCGGCCAGTTGTGGCAACGCTTTCACGCATGCATCGATAACATCATCTAACTGCGTCCAGTCCACTTCACGGCTTTCAACTGTGCTGTGCAGGGAATGCAGCCAGCGCCAGCTTTCGAGCATCACCACGGAGTGGTCATAGTAAGACGGGTCATAAACCTGGAAGAAACGCTGTGCGCGACCTTCGTTGTTAATCACCGTACCGTCACTCTCAGCGAAGCTTGCGGTGGACAGCACCAGATGGGCTTTGTCCATAATTGCCGTGCGTTGGTGGTCAATAACCATCACCAACGGCGCTTTGCTCAGTGCTGCATCAACGCGAGTTGCAGAAGCATGGCGATGCAGATCGTTTTCCAGCACCACTACCGCATCGGCAGCACCGCTTTCCAGTTCACTCAACGCTTCTTCAAGCGAGCCGCCGCCAATCAGACCGAGGCCAACGCTGTTTACCGCACGAGCCACCATGGTGATACCGACATCGGCACCACGGTCTTTCAGCGCTTTAGCCACGTTGGCTGCCGCCTGAATGACCGCTTCGCTACCGGCGTTAGTACCGGAAACGATCAATGGTTTCTTCGCACCCGCCAGCGCTTGCACAATCACGTCGACTTTGTTTTTCAGGTCGCGATCGAGTTCAACGGCTGGGGAATTGCTATCCAGCGCGTGAGCAACCGCAAAGCCCAGACGAGCCTGATCTTCAACCGGAGCGCGGTAAGTCCATGCTGCGATGTCGTCCAGACGAGTGCTGTCTATATTGGTGACAAACAGTGGGTGTTTAGCGTGCTGACCAATGTTGAGGATTGCGGCAATCTGCCAGTCAGCCACTTTCTGTGCCGCTGCCATTTCACGCGCTTTGCCTTTCACGGCCTGACGCACAGCCAGCGCAACACGCGCACCGGTCTGAGTAATGTCTTCTCCGAGTACCAAAACCGCATCGTAAGATTCGATTTCACGCAGGGCCGGAGTATGAATGCCGCTTTCTTGCAGCACTTTGAGCATCAGTTCCAGACGTGCTTGCTCACCGGTTGCGATACCGGTGTAGAAGTTGTCCGCACCGACCAGCTCGCGCAGCGCAAAGTTGCTTTCTACGCTGGCGCGTGGGGATCCGATACCGATCACTTTCTTCGACTGGCGCAGAATATCTGCCGCGCCCTGCATTGCCTGATCGGCATTCAGCGTGATCAGATCGTCGCCACGACGTTGGATCGGCTGACGTGGACGATCCTTCAGGTTGACGTAGCCATAACCGAAGCGGCCACGGTCACACAGGAAGTAATGGTTCACGGTGCCGTTGTAACGGTTTTCGATACGACGCAGTTCACCGTAGCGCTCACCCGGGCTGGTGTTACAGCCGATGCTGCACTGCTGGCAGATGCTTGGTGCAAACTGCATGTCCCACTTACGGTTATAACGCTCGGAGTGCGTTTTATCTGTGAATACGCCGGTCGGGCAGATTTCTACCAGGTTACCGGAGAATTCACTTTCCAGCGTACCGTCTTCAGGACGACCGAAGTAGACGTTATCGTGCGCGCCGTAAACACCCAAATCGGTGCCATCAGCGTAATCTTTGTAATAACGCACACAGCGGTAGCAGGCGATACAGCGGTTCATTTCGTGAGAGATGAATGGGCCGAGATCCTGATTGCGGTGAGTACGTTTAGTGAAGCGGTAGCGACGGAAGCTATGGCCGGTCATCACCGTCATATCTTGCAGATGGCAGTTGCCACCTTCTTCACAAACCGGGCAGTCGTGCGGGTGGTTAGTCATTAACCACTCAACCACGCTTTCACGGAATTCTTTCGCTTCGCTATCGTCAATGGAGATAAACGTGCCGTCAGAGGCGGGTGTCATACAAGACATCACCAGGCGGCCACGGAGATCTTCTGCGTTTTGATATTGCTTCACCGCGCACTGGCGGCAAGCACCGACGCTGCCTAGCGCCGGGTGCCAGCAAAAATAAGGAATATCGAGGCCGAGAGACAGACATGCTTGTAGCAGGTTGTCTGACCCGTTTACCTCATATTCTTTGCCGTCTACATGAATCGTAGCCATAGTCAGCATGCTTCCAGTTGGCCTGAATAATCTTCGTCTTTCACACTGCGACTGCGTTGGCTTCTCTCGCTCACCCTGGTCATTTAGTTAACTAAACTCCCAGGGATTCACTCCTTTGCCGCCTTGCCTCAGTGCGAAATTCTTGATTACTTTTCAGGCATTAATTATAAAATTTTATAACCTGCAAACTTGTTGTCAGGTGTTACCAGCGCGCTTTTAACAAGTTCGGTTGAATCCCGCTAATCGCGCGGGTGTTCCCGAAATCTTGTTTGGCAATGCCCGCTTCGAATTCGTCGCGGAAATATTTAATCGCACTCTGCAATGGCTCAACCGCACCTGGCGCATGCGCACAGAAGGTTTTACCTGGCCCAAGGAAACGACACAGTTGCTCAAGTGTCTCGATGTCCCCAGGCTGGCCTTCGCCACGTTCCAGCGCACGCAGAATTTTCACACTCCACGGCAGACCGTCACGGCAAGGTGTACACCAGCCGCACGATTCACGGGAGAAGAACTCTTCCAGGTTACGAACCAGCGGCACCATACCAATTTCATGGTCTACGGCCATCGCCAGTGCGGTACCTAAACGGCTACCCGCTTTACCAATGCTTTCGAATTCCATCGGCAGATCAAGGTGTGATTCGGTCAGGAAATCCGTCCCTGCCCCACCCGGCTGCCAGGCTTTGAATTTCAGGCCATCGCGCATGCCACCAGCGTAATCTTCGAGAATTTCACGCGCGGTGGTACCGAACGGTAACTCCCAAACGCCTGGGTTTTTCACACGACCAGAGAAGCCCATCAGCTTGGTGCCAGCATCTTTGCTGGTCGAAATGCCTTGATACCACTCCACGCCGTTGGCCAGAATCGCTGGCACGTTGCACAGGGTTTCAACGTTGTTTACACACGTTGGTTTACCCCACACGCCGCTTGAAGCAGGGAATGGGGGTTTTGAACGTGGGTTGGCACGGCGGCCTTCCAGGGAGTTAATCAGCGCGGTTTCTTCACCACAGATATAACGCCCGGCACCGGTGTGCACGATCAGCTCAAAATCAAAACCAGAACCGAGAATGTTTTTGCCCAGCAAGCCCGCTTCGGTCGCCTCAGCAATCGCGCGGCGCAGATGCACAGCCGCTTCGATATACTCGCCGCGCAGGAAGATGTAACCGCGGTAAGCTTTCAGGGCGAATGCAGAAATCAGCATGCCTTCCACCAACAGGTGTGGCAGTTGCTCCATCAGCAAACGGTCTTTATAAGTACCCGGTTCCATTTCATCGGCATTACACAGCAGGTAACGGATGTTCATGGACTCGTCTTTCGGCATCAGGCTCCACTTCAGACCGGTGGAGAAGCCCGCACCGCCGCGCCCTTTCAGGCCAGAGTCTTTAACACGATTAACGACTTCATCCGGTGCCAGGCCAGTCAGCGCAAGACGAGCACCCTCGTAGCCGTTTTTGCTGCGATATTCATCCAGCCAGACCGGCTGTTTGTCATCACGCAGCCGCCAGGTCAGCGGATGGGTTTCGGCAGTACGAATAACGGTTTTCATTTGTACTGCTCCAGCAAGTCAGGGATCGCTTCCGGCGTCAGATGGCTGTGAGTGTCCTCATCAATCATCATGGTCGGCCCTTTATCGCAGTTACCCAGACAGCAGGTTGGCAGCAGGGTAAAGCGACCATCAAACGTGGTTTGACCCGGTTTGATGTCCAGTTTTGCTTCGATTGCCGACTGAATGCCCTGGTAGCCCGTAATGTGGCAAACCACGCTATCGCAATAGCGAATAACGTGGCGGCCTACCGGCTGGCGGAAAATCTGGCTGTAGAATGTGGCAACACCTTCTACGTCGCTGGCTGGAATGCCCAGAACTTCAGCGATGGCATAAATCGCGCCGTCAGGCACCCAGCCACGCTGCTTCTGAACAATCTTCAGCGCTTCGATAGACGCTGCGCGAGCATCTTCGTAATGATGTTTTTCGTGCTCAATCGCATCACGCTCGAATTGACTCAGCTCAAAGGCTTCTGCCTGGGGTTGTTGTTTATCGTGCATAGTTAGCGATCCACATCAGACATTACAAAATCGATACTACCCAGATAGACAATCAGGTCAGAAACCAGGCTGCCGCGAATCGCCGACGGGATTTGCTGCAAGTGCGCAAAGCTCGGAGTACGGATGCGGGTGCGGTAGCTCATGGTGCTGCCGTCGCTGGTCAGGTAGTAACTGTTAATCCCTTTCGTCGCTTCAATCATCTGGAAGGATTCGTTAGCCGGCATCACCGGGCCCCACGAAACTTGCAGGAAGTGAGTGATCAGGGTTTCGATATGCTGCAGCGTGCGCTCTTTCGGCGGCGGCGTTGTCAGCGGATGGTCAGCTTTGAACGGGCCAGCAGGCATGTTTTTCAGACACTGGTCAAGAATGCGCAAGCTCTGGCGAAGCTCTTCAACTTTCAACATCACGCGGGTGTAGCAGTCACTGACGCCACCGCCGACCGGGATTTCGAAGTCGAAGTTTTCATAACCAGAGTAAGGGCGAGCTTTACGGATATCGAAGTCAACGCCCGTTGCGCGCAAGCCAGCACCGGTGGTGCCCCACTCCAGCGCTTCTTTCTTGCCATAGGCAGCAACGCCCTGAGAACGACCTTTCAGGATGGTGTTACGCAGCGCAGCTTTCTCGTAGGAATCCAGACGTTTTGGCATCCAGTCGAGGAACTCTTTGAGCAGACGTTCCCAACCGTTTGGTAAGTCGTGAGCCACACCGCCGATACGGAACCAGGCCGGGTGCATACGGAAACCGGTAATCGCTTCAACCAGGTCATAAATTTTCTGACGGTCGGTAAAGGCGAAGAACACCGGAGTCATCGCGCCCACGTCCTGAATAAACGTGGAGATGTACAGCAGGTGGCTGTTGATACGGAACAGTTCAGACAGCATGACGCGGATAACGTCTACACGTTCAGGAACCTTGATACCCGCCAGTTTTTCAACCGCTAACACGTATGGCATTTCGTTTACGCAACCGCCGAGATATTCGATACGGTCGGTATACGGAATGTAGCTGTGCCAGGACTGACGCTCGCCCATTTTCTCAGCACCACGGTGGTGGTAACCGATGTCCGGTACGCAGTCGACAATCTCTTCACCGTCGAGTTGCAGAACGATACGGAATGCACCGTGCGCGGATGGGTGGTTTGGACCGAGGTTCAGGAACATGAAATCTTCATGCTCGCTGCTGCGCTTCATGCCCCACTCTTCAGGCTTGAAGGTCAGCGCTTCCATCTCGAGGTCTTCTTTCTGTTTGGTCAATTCAAACGGATCGAATTCGGTGGCACGCGCCGGATAATCTTTACGCAGCGGATGGCCTTCCCACGTTGGCGGCATCATGATGCGCGTCAGGTGCGGGTGACCATTAAAGGTAATGCCAAACATTTCCCAGGTTTCACGCTCATACCAGTTGGCATTCGGGAAAAGTTTGGTGATTGTCGGTACATTCAGATCGTTTTCAGACAGCGCCACCTTGAGCATGATATCGCGGTTGCGATCGATAGAAATCAGGTGGTAGAAAACGGAAAAATCCGCAGCCGGTAAACCGTTGCGGTGAGTACGAAGGCGTTCATCCATGCCGTGTAAGTCGAACAACATGACATAGGGCTTCGGAAGTTTCTTTAAGAAATCGACTGCTTCGAGTAATTGCTCTCGCTTAACCCAGACCACCGGAACACCAGTGCGGGTTGGCTGAACAGTGAAGGCATCCGGCCCAAAACGGTTACGCAGTTCGCCAATTACCGGATCATCTAAATGGTCACGGGTTTGCCAGGCTTCCTGGTTGGCATCATGCGCAGTTAAATCGGTCATAATTCTCACCATTGCAAATGGTACTGTGGTGACTGTCAGCAGTGGCTTCGCGCTAGTATTATTGATATGCGAAGTAAACTCACACTGCCCACAGGCGCATATTAAATCTCGTCTGGTGTCCGCAAGTTGGTGACAGCGATACGCTCGCCACGTTTACGTTCACGTTCTGACTGCATGTTGGCGCGATAAACACCTTGATCGCCAACAACCCAGGACAATGGACGACGCTCTTTGCCAATGGATTCTTGCAGCAGCATCAGAGCCTGCATGTAAGCTTCCGGGCGCGGTGGGCAACCAGGGATGTAAACATCCACAGGCAGGAATTTATCCACGCCCTGTACCACAGAGTAGATGTCGTACATGCCGCCGGAGTTAGCGCAGGCACCCATCGAGATCACCCATTTTGGCTCAAGCATTTGATCGTAAAGGCGCTGAATAACGGGAGCCATTTTGGTAAAGCAGGTTCCTGCAATCACCATCAGGTCGGCCTGACGCGGAGATGCACGCAGTACTTCGGCACCAAAACGTGCCACGTCATGAACCGCGGTAAACGAGGTCACCATCTCAACGTAGCAGCAAGAAAGGCCAAAGTTATAAGGCCAAATTGAGTTTTTACGCCCCCAGTTCACCATATCGTGCATGGCATGTTCGAGCTTGCCCATGTACACGCTACGGTTGATTTCTTGATCAAGAGGATCGGTTACGATCTCCTGTTTTTGCAGGGGGTAACGGTCGTTCTCACCGTCGGGGTCTATGCGGGTGAGCGTATAGTCCATCTTATTGCCTCATTTTTACTGCGTATGACGGTTAGTAATACTGTCGGTTTCTGGGTTGATATGGGCGCGACGCGAACGCGCGGGAGTCCAATCAAGCGCGCCAATGCGCACGAGATACACCAGGCCTGCCAGTAGCACAAAAATGAAAATTGCGGCCTCGACGAAGCCTACCCATCCGCTTTCACGAATAGACACTGACCACGCGTAGAGATACAAGGCTTCCACGTCGAAGATGACGAAGAACATGGCAACCAAGTAGAACTTAGCGGATAGGCGTAAGCGCGCTGTACCAACTGAGTCGATACCTGACTCGAAGGGAGTGTTTTTGTGCCGACCCTTAGCTCTCCCGCCAAGGAACCAGGCCCCGAGAAGCATTACGCAACACAGGCCTATGGCAACAATAAGAAAGACTGCGAACGCCCAATGGTGAGCGATAACTTCAGTGGATGTTGACATACTCATTGCTTACTCATCAAAAGTGGCGCCAAAGTCTCTGCTCTTGCTGGCAGATGAACACCACATCGATTCATGGGGAGGAACAATAAACCTTACAATAACTGCCGGAATCAAAACTTTACCAGCACATTGATGGGGTTTTTTACTCCTTTCTATAACCTTTTGTCAACTTTAACAAAAGTATCCACACATTAATTTACATGAAGCCAACTTCATTAACATTAAGTGCCTTAAAAGCTAGTAACGCCGAGTTATTAACTCGGTTTTAATGAAGGTGAATCGTGTCCGTTAAGGAGGAAAAAATTAACTGCTGCTCTATTTTGGCAGGATTTCTCAACTATTCATCCCCCCTATAGGGAGTATTTTCTTGATCTGAGACACGCTTCTGTTAATTCATATCAAAAAATGACAACATTGCAGCGTATTTTTTAACAATTAAACACGAGTTGATTAGTAGGCTAGCAGGAGAAGACAGGTGACAAAGAGGAGGTAAAGTAGATTGTTTTAAAACGTGTTTTTACAAAACCCCCGTCAATTTAACGTTCACTGATTAAAAAACAAGCCATTGAGACCCAAAAAGTGCTCAATGACCTGTTTTCGAATTTCATAAATTGTTACTAACAAACCCGTATGACGGCTACATCCCCTAAATAATTCGAGTTGCAGGTAGGCGGCCCCAAAGGGGTGAGGCTCATGGATGAGCCGAATAGTGCAGCCAACACCCCTGCTACTCGAATTATGACGGGGAATGCGTTACTCGAAATCGCCTTCCATCAACATGGTATCGCCGTCCTCGTCTGAGGAAACCACGTAACGATATGGATTCGGGTTGTTTTCCAGCGCACTGAAAATAGCCTGAGCTAAATCATTAGTGGTTTGCAAATTACGGCACAGCATGTATTGCGTATCAGGCATCGCTGGCAAACCATCGGCACCTCCAAGCACGCGCAGTTCTGGGCTCATCATTTCTACAGGCCGTGATGTAATCCCCAACCCGGCTTTTACCGCAGCGCGTACAGCAGAAAGTGTTGACGCAACATAAGCAATACGCCACGGAATGCGTGCAGCGTTGAGTTGTTCAATCATCATGTCACGGTACGGGCTAGGGTTATCGAGCACCACTAAAGGCACCGTTTCACCTTTCTGGAACACGTAATCAGCGGCGCAGTACCATAAAGTTGGCGAAGTCCGTAACACAATGGATTCAAAATGCGCAGGTTTCGAGGTCGTGACGACGAGATCCACTTCCTGCTGATTAAGCATTTCAACCATAAACGGATTACGTTTAACACGCACATCCAACGCCAATTTAGGGTACACCGAGCTTATCCGGTTAAGCAGAAACGGCAGGATGGTATCTGCAGTTTCATCAGATGCTCCAATCGTTAATACGCCCTGCAAATTACTAAACATTAGCGAAGTACAAGCTTCATCATTAAAACGCAGAATCTTTCGCGCATAACCAAGGAGCTGGATACCGTGCTCGGTCAGCAGTTTATTACGGCCATGACGGGCAAAAAGCTCTTTTCCTACTAACTGTTCAAGGCGCTGCATCTGCTGGCTTACAGCCGATTGAGTGCGGCAAACCGCAACGGCTGCAGCGGCAAAAGTATTCAGATCCGCTACGGCAACAAAAGTCCTGAGCAGATCGAGGTCGAGATTGAGTATCGGACGATTTGCGTTAATCATAATTTTTTCACTATCAGGTTGCTCTTACGAGTCTGCCTTAGTTTTATTGCTGTGATTTATCAAAAAGATAAAGCAATTCCCTTTTACAGAACGCCTCCCGAAGGGGAGCACCGTCATCCTGACAGCCGTTCTGACTTATTTATTTTTCATACTGCCAGAGGTACGCGAAGCAATAATGCAAAGCACGTATTTCTGGGATATTATACTGTCGTTAACAACATACAAACATTCGTCTTAACGTACTAGTCACTGAAATTAAAACTGAGTAATTATTGTAAATCCACTTCAGTACTGAGCTTTATTTATTCAACTCATAGCAGAAACAAGTGTAAACAGGATGGGGATTTTCTTTAAGTCACTTCATTGTACTGGCAATTGACACACTACAACGCAGACAAACCAACCCACCATAAAACATGGAGTTGCGTTATTTATACCGAAAACCACCTACCATTTTCAGTAGTGTATCTTACCGCAAAACACGCCATCCCATAACTTTTGTTGCGAATTATCCGATCTCATTCTCTTTTTTAATTCATTCATCAGTAGCTTATTCGCAGAAATGTCCAAAATTCTACAAGCTAAAAGAGAAGCAATTTAACTATATTCCTTGTTTATATTAATCACATACTCGGTTATTTTTATATACATATTATTAACTCGCACTAATGCACTTCATTTAACCATAAGCATGAATATTCAATTTTCCTTAACTATTACTCAATATAATTCGCATTTCGGTCAGCATGACTGACTGCACTCTATGCATTAACGCAGTGACTACCATGGCAAGCAACTCAATAACCTATATTTTCGGTCAATATTGATATGATCATCAACATATAATCCTGCAAAATCACTATTCAACAGCAATTTACTACCACTCTCAAAATTGAAGATTTATTACTATTTGGCGCTTCGATAACCTTCAAATCTGTGCGGCGCAGGAGTACATTGTTCCCTGGTCGCTTCCACGGCAGGAAGTGGCGCTAACATTTAAGGTCAGGTTCATGTCCCCAATCGAAAAATCCAGCAAACTTGATAACGTCTGTTACGACATCCGTGGCCCGGTTCTCAAAGAGGCGAAACGCCTCGAAGAAGAAGGAAACAAAGTCCTCAAACTGAATATTGGCAACCCAGCGCCATTCGGCTTTGATGCCCCTGATGAGATCCTTGTCGATGTGATTCGTAACCTGCCTACAGCGCAAGGGTATTGCGACTCGAAAGGACTCTACTCCGCACGTAAAGCCATCATGCAGCATTATCAGGCACGTGAAATGCGGGATGTGACGGTTGAAGACATCTACATCGGTAACGGTGTATCTGAACTTATTGTTCAATCTATGCAGGCATTGCTTAACAGCGGTGATGAGATGCTGGTCCCTGCGCCTGATTATCCTTTATGGACCGCCGCAGTTTCACTATCGAGTGGCAAAGCTGTTCACTATTTATGTGATGAGTCGTCCGACTGGTTCCCGGACCTTGATGATATTCGTTCTAAAATCACACCTCGTACCCGCGGTATTGTGATTATTAACCCGAACAACCCTACCGGTGCGGTCTATTCCAAAGAACTGCTGCTGGAAATTGTTGAAATCGCCCGCCAGCATAATTTGATTATTTTTGCGGATGAAATTTACGACAAGATTCTGTACGACGAAGCCCAGCACCATTCAATTGCAGCACTCGCGCCAGATCTGCTGACAATTACCTTTAATGGTTTGTCGAAAACTTACCGTGTTGCCGGTTTCCGCCAGGGCTGGATGGTTCTGAATGGGCCGAAGAAACACGCGAAAGGTTATATTGAAGGGCTGGAGATGCTGGCGTCAATGCGCCTGTGTGCCAACGTTCCGGCACAGCATTCCATTCAAACCGCACTTGGCGGTTATCAAAGCATCAGCGAATTTATTGCACCGGGTGGGCGTCTGTATGAACAACGTAACCGGGCATGGGAATTGCTAAACGATATTCCCGGGGTGTCATGCGTGAAACCACGCGGTGCGCTGTATATGTTCCCTAAAATTGACGCTAAGCGCTTTAATATCCATGACGACCAAAAAATGGTGCTGGATTTCTTGTTGCAAGAAAAAGTGCTGTTAGTTCAAGGAACAGCGTTTAACTGGCCGTGGCCTGATCATGTGCGTATCGTGACTTTACCGCGCGTTGATGAGCTGGATATGGCTATCAATAAGTTTGGTCGCTTCCTCGGTCATTACCACCAGTAATACCCACGGGGGGAGATGTTTGCATCTTCCCCCGACTCCCCGCACAATGGTTTTCTTTGCAGTAGACCCCGAGTGTACCCATGAGCCAGAGCCATTTCTTTGCCCACCTTTCACGTCTGAAATTAATCAATCGTTGGCCACTGATGCGCAATGTGCGTACCGAAAATGTTTCGGAGCATAGTCTACAAGTCGCGATGGTTGCTCATGCCTTAGCCGTGATCAAGAACCGAAAATTTAACGGGCAGGTTAACGCTGAGCATGTCGCACTCTTAGCGATGTATCACGACGCCAGTGAAGTGCTGACCGGTGACCTGCCGACTCCGGTGAAATATTTCAACACGCAAATAGCCCACGAATACAAAGCTATCGAGAAAATTGCGCAGCAGAAATTGATCGATATGGTGCCAGAAGAGTTACGCGATATTTGGGCACCGCTAATTGATGAACATCAGAGCAGCGAAGAAGATCGCGCCATCGTCAAACAGGCTGATGCGCTATGTGCGTATCTGAAATGCCTCGAAGAACTCTCTGCGGGTAACAATGAATTCTTGCTGGCAAAAAGCCGACTCGAAAAAACGCTGGCGGATCGCCACAGCGAAGAGATGGATTACTTCATGAATGTGTTTGTGCCAAGTTTCCAGCTTTCGCTCGATGAGATTAGCCAGGATTCGCCGCTTTAACTCTGGATATTGCGCCCTCACCCTAACCCTCTCCCCCAGGAGAGGGAATTGTCCGGATTGGTGTTCCCCCTCTCCCTCAGGGCTGTCTCTTATACACAACTCACTCTGGCAATTTTGTCAGGGTAAGATCTGTTAGCCTCGCAGGTTTTCCGTTCACCCGTGTGTTCAGTTATCTCTTTAATTCCCGAAAACGGTGCGATGGAAGCCGGGAACAAGGTCAAAACCGCTCGGGCCTTTGACTTTGACCTTGAATTTCTGGTCCGGCTTAAATCGCCTCCATTTTGACTCCAGGTGGCAGGGTCCAGTCGTCGGGAACGACTGGAGGGCGCGATCGTAGGGAACGAATCGCAACCGACCCTGACACGGAGGCAAAATGGAGGTTTACCGCTTGCGGCGATTTATTTGCCGGGAGTCCGGGTTCTTAGGGTGACGACGGTGGTCACCCTAAGACGTTCACCGGTTCAGTGGCTATGTGAAACACTGAACATCGGGTGAACGGAACTGTCTCCCGACTCACGCAGAAGTGACTAAGAGACAGCCCTCAGGGAGAGGGTCGGGGTGAGGGTTGTTTTAGAATGGAAACAGCATCGGCACCATCACCACACTCACCACCATCACGATGACGGTAAATGGCACGCCCATCTTCACAAAATCACTGAACTTATAGTTCCCCGGCCCCAGGACCAGAGTATTCACCGGTGAAGAAACAGGTGTCATAAATGCCGCAGAGGCTGCAAGCGCCACAATCATCGCAAATGGATAAGGCGAGACGCCCATCGTTTTTGCCGCCGCTAACGCAATCGGTGCCATCAGAACCGCCGTTGCCGTGTTCGAGATAAACAGACCAATCGCGGCGCACATAACGAACAGGCAAACCAACATCAGGTATGGGCCATAACCCCCACCCATCTGCATCAGCCCGTTAACTATCAAATCCACGCCACCGGTTTTTTGCAGCGCAAGTGCAAACGGCATCATCCCGACAATCAAGATAATGCTTGGCCAATGCACCGCTTTATAAGCACTTTCCATGTCGATGCAGCGGAATTTGCCCATCAACAAACAAGCGATAATCGCCGCAATGGTATTAGGGATTTCGTCAGTCAGCATCAGGGCAACCATCAGCGCCAGGCAGAAAATCGCGTGGGGAGCCTGGCTGTGAGCAGGTGATGCCTCCCCCTCTTCCACTGGCAAATTGAGTACCAGAAAATCTCGGCCTTTTAGTTGCAGCTGGCTAATCAGTTTCCAGTCACCGACCACCAGCAAAATATCGCCCAATTGCAAAGCTTCATCTACCAGCAGACCTTCCAGCGCTGCGCCATTGCGACGCAACCCGACAACGTTCAATCCGTAGCGTGTACGGAAACCTATTTCGCGCAGCGTTTGCCCAATTAATTCTGATTCCGGGATAAGCGACACTTCCGCCATGCCAACATCCAGCGCCTGGTCCGAGAAATACTCGCCGCGCAGTATCATCGGCTCCAGCATTTGCTCGCTACAAAACTCACGCAGATCGACTTCAGAAGCCGACATATCGATTAGCAAAACGTCGCGAGCGCGGAATTCGGTGACGCCCGTAACATTAACGATAACCTTGCGGAATTTGCGCCAACGCTCAAGGCCAATCACGTTTGCGCCATAGCGCTCACGCAGCTTTAAATCATCAAGACGGCGACCAACCATCGGTGAGCCAGGGCGAATCGCCAGACGACGCGCGCGTCCGGTTAGCCGATAATCTTTAATCAGATCGCGAAACGTGCGGCGTCGCCAGTGTTGTTTGCCGTCGTCTTTTTTCTGCCCGTTTAACGCAAAGCGTGCGATAAGCATGTAGCCGATGCCCAACAGCAAAATAACCAGACCGATTGGCGTAACACTAAAGAATTGAAAGCCCTGCAAACCTTCGCGCAACAGTTCGCTGTTCACCACCAGGTTTGGCGGAGTCGCGACCAGCGTCATCATGCCGCTTATCAGCCCCGCAAAACTCAGGGGCATCATTAAGCGCGACGGTGAAATTTTCATGCGCATTGAAACGCTGAGTACTACGGGGATAAAGATCGCCACCACACCCGTCGAGCTCATAAATGCGCCCAGTCCGGCAACGGTTAGCATCAGCAAAACCAGCATTTTGGTTTCACTGCTGCCCGCCACATCCACCAGCCAGGAGCCCATTTTGGTGGCAACGCCGGTGCGCACCAGGCCATCGCCAATAATAAATAACGCAGCAATCAGAATAACGTTGGGGTCGCTAAAGCCCGAGAAGGCTTCGCTAAGAGTGAGTGTCCCGCTAAGGACAAAAGCGATGATAACCAGTAATGCGACCGCATCCATACGTACTTTACCAGTGGCGAACATCACCACTGCAATCGCTAAGAGTGATAAAACCCAAACCAGTTCTGAGTTCAAAACAATTCCTTATGTAGTTGTCTCAGGGGGATAAAATTTTGCCATAAAAAAGCCCCGCTATCGCAGGGCTAAATCATGTGTTCAGTGTTTTCTAAACACTTCGACGGTGCCATCAGACAACTTTTGAACCAGAAGCTCAGTCAGTGAATGCAACACATAATCGACATGCTCAAGGCGTGGCGTATCTACTGGAGCATTAACGGCTATCACATGGCAGCCCGCGGCTAAACCCGACAACACGCCAGCTGGCGCGTCTTCAACCACTACGCACTCTTCTGGCTCGAGGCCAAGCAGTTGCGCACCGAGCAAGTAGGCATCAGGCTCTGGCTTCCCACGAGCAACACGTTCAGCGGTGACCAGCACTTCGGGCTTAGGTAAACCACCCGCAGCACGACGAGCAGACGCTACCGGGTATGAACCCGAAGTCACGATAGCCCACGGAATGCCCGCTTCGTTCAAATGAGCCAGCAGCTCAACGGCACCAGGCAGCGCCACAATGCCGTCGGTGTCTTCAGACTCGATTTTTTCAAGACGCAAAAACTCCTGCTGAATCTCTTCTTCAGGCGCGCCCGCCATAAAGTGACGTAACGAAGTGATCGCCTGTTTACCATGAATGAAACCTAAAACTTCCTGTGGCGAAATATCGAAGCGCTTTGCCCAGTTAATCCAGGCTCGTTCGACGGCTGGCAGAGAATCAACCAGCGTCCCATCCAAATCAAACAAGAAACCTTTGCACTTCACTACGCTTCTCCCCTCAGGCATTAATAATTTGCGCGATCTCGTTCGCACTTAAATGGTACTGACGTGGGCAAGACTGCCAGACTTTCAACATACGCTGATATTTTTCCCACATTGGGGTCTGCGCATTGAAGCCATGAGTGCCCGCATCAAAATGAGCATAACGGCCTTCAATGTTCACCATAAAGCGAACATAGCCCAGGAAACGCGCTTCAGTTGCTGCATCAAAACCAAGGAAAGTCACACGACGCTCGTCGATTTCCTGGTTGTCTTTCAGGTTAGTCCAGGAGACATGCAGAGCGTGATACATCTCCATGATATCGATAACTGTGCGGCAGGTTTCTTCCGTCAGCTCACCGAACTCCCGATCCAGTTCGCGCATTTGTAGGCCGTAACCGCGCTCGATGATCGTTTGCAGGCGACGATAACGCTCGGCGTTGTCCGGGTCGAGCATGGTCATCATTTTGTACTGATTAGATAAAATCAGACGCTGGGCGTTAGTCATTTCCATTTCTTAGCTCCTGTTGCGCAGGATTAATCCTGCGAAAAAATATCCTTCTTTATATGCGTAACGGCAGGGACTTTACAAATCATCCAGAAAAGTTTTATCCAACTGCTTGAACGCACGTTTCAAAACTTCTGCCAGCGCCTGGTAGTCTGGCTTGCCTTCGATTGGCGCCAGCGCCTGCCCTGCTTCCTGCAATTTGCCACGGACTTCGTAGAACCAGCTCAAAATGGATGGCGGAAGTGGCGTCACGGAACGTTTACCTAACCACCATAACCCCTGCATCGGCAGACTACAGGCGAATAAAGCGGTGGCAACGGCGGGGCCAAGTTGGCCGCCAAGGGCAATTTGCCAGGTCAGCGTAAACACAGCGAGTGGAGGCATAAAGCGGATGGCAAAACGCGTGGCGCGGATCACACGGTTTTCTACAAAGATAGGCGCGAGGCGTTTATCAACAGGCCAGGTCTTTGAATAGTGTTGTCCACGGCTGAACAGACTAAACCAACTTACATGGCTATTTTGGGGTGTTGACATGGCTTTACCTCAACTTCACATATAAAAAATAAAATTTTTGTGCAACTTAACAACTCTAAATTACATGGTTCAAAAACTTTTGTCTTTAGCCATCGCAATCAGGTATCCTGTGCCGGCCTTTGACGGCCATAGAAGGGAAACCGCAGGTTGTCAAATTTTTGCTCTGTTAGCCATCGCCGAATAAACGTGCAAGATGGCGTAAACATTAGAGTATTTATTCGCCATGCCAAAAAAAACGCTTCTGGCATGACGTTAATCATAAATGTCAGGCTCATCATGCGCTACGCTGAGAGACTCACTGACGTTTTTTTAGCCACGTATAAAAGTAGGTACTTCCATGTCGAGTAAGCTAGTACTGGTTCTGAACTGCGGTAGCTCTTCACTGAAATTCGCAATTATTGATGCGTTAAACGGTGATGAGTACCTCTCTGGTTTAGCCGAATGTTTCCATCTTCCTGAAGCACGTATCAAGTGGAAAATGGATGGCGGTAAACAAGAAGCGGCTTTGGGCGCAGGCGCCGCTCACAGCGAAGCTCTGAACTTTATGGTTAATACCATTTTGGCACAAAAACCTGAATTGTCCGAGCAGCTGACTGCTATCGGTCACCGTGTTGTTCACGGCGGCGAGAAGTACACCAGCTCCGTTGTTATCGACGAGACCGTGATTCAGGGTATCAAAGATACTGCTTCTTTTGCACCACTGCATAACCCGGCGCACCTGATCGGTATCGCAGAAGCACTGAAATCCTTCCCTAAACTGGCTGATAAAAACGTTGCTGTGTTTGACACCGCGTTCCATCAGACCATGCCAGAAGAATCTTACCTCTATGCTCTGCCGTACAAACTGTACAAAGAGCACGGCGTTCGTCGCTACGGCGCACACGGCACCAGCCACTTCTATGTGACTCAAGAAGCCGCAAAAATGCTGAACAAGCCAGTGGAAGAAGTGAACATCATCACTTGCCACCTGGGCAACGGCGGTTCTGTTTCTGCTATCCGTAACGGCCAGTGTGTTGACACCTCTATGGGTCTGACTCCACTGGAAGGCCTGGTAATGGGTACTCGTTCTGGTGACATAGATCCTGCGATTATCTTCCACCTGCATGACTCCCTGGGCATGAGCGTTGATGACATCAACAAAATGCTGACTAAAGAATCTGGCCTGTTGGGTCTGACTGAAGTCACCAGCGACTGCCGTTATGTTGAAGATAACTACACCACTAAAGAAGATGCTAAACGTGCAATGGACGTGTTCTGCCATCGCCTGGCGAAATACATCGGCTCTTACACTGCGCTGATGGAAGGTCGTCTGGACGGCGTTGTGTTCACTGGTGGTATTGGTGAAAACGCAGCAATGGTACGTGAACTGTCTCTGGGCAAACTGGGCGTTCTGGGCTTTGAAGTTGACCACGAACGCAACCTGGCTGCTCGTTTCGGCAAATCAGGCTACATCAACAAAGAGGGTACCGTTCCTGCGATGGTCATTCCGACCAACGAAGAACTGGTTATCGCTCAGGATGCATCTCGCCTGACCGCTTGATTCTCCTTACCGCCAGCCTTCGCTGGCGGTGTTGTTTTCTGAACCCTGAAAAGGGCTATACCCAAAATAATTCGAGTTGCAGCCAACACCCCTGCAACTTGAAGTATGAAGGGTAAAGACAAAGAGGTTATACCGTGTCCCGTACTATTATGTTGATCCCTACCGGAACCAGCGTCGGCCTGACCAGCGTCAGCCTTGGTGTTATCCGTGCTATGGAACAAAAAGGCGTTCGCCTTAGCGTTTTCAAACCTATCGCCCAACCGCGTACCGGTGACGATACTCCAGATCAAACCACCAGCATCGTGCGTGCAAACTCCAGCATCCCTACTGCTGAACCGCTGCACATGAACCACGTTGAGTCGCTGTTGTCCAGCAACCAACAAGACGTGCTGATGGAAGAGATCATCGCCAACTTCCACACCAGCAGCAAAGACGCTGAAGTGGTTCTGGTTGAAGGTCTGGTTCCGACTCGTAAACATCAGTTTGCGCAGTCTCTGAACTACGAAATCGCAAAAACACTGAACGCTGAAATCGTCTTCGTCATGTCCCTGGGTAACAACTCCCCAGAGCAGATGAAAGAGCGTATCGAACTGGCTCGTAGCAGCTTCGGTGGCAGCAAGAACACCAACATCACTGGCGTTATCATTAACAAACTGAATGCCCCAGTTGATGAGCAGGGTCGTACCCGTCCCGATCTGTCCGAAATTTTTGATGACTCCACAAAAGCGAGCATCGCTAATATCGATCCTAAATCCCTGTTTGCTGACAGCCCGCTGCCAGTTCTGGGTTGTGTGCCGTGGAGCTTCGATCTGATTGCCACACGTGCAATCGATATGGCGCGTCACCTGAACGCAACCATCATCAACGAAGGCGACATCAAAACTCGTCGCGTGAAGTCTGTAACCTTCTGCGCGCGCAGCATCCCGCACATGCTGGAACACTTCCGTCCGGGTTCTCTGCTGGTCACTTCTGCAGACCGTCCAGACGTGCTGGTTGCCGCGTGCCTGGCCGCCATGAACGGTGTAGACATCGGTGCAGTTCTGCTGACTGGTGGCTACGAAATGGACCCACGCGTCACCAAACTGTGTGAGCGTGCATTTGCCACTGGCCTGCCGCTGTTCATGGTTGATACCAACACCTGGCAGACTTCCCTGAGCCTGCAAAGCTTCAACCTGGAAGTCCCAACTGATGACCATCAGCGTATCGAGAAAGTGCAGGAATATGTGGCAAGCCACATCGATGCAGACTGGATCGAGTCTCTGACTGCAACTTCAGAGCGCAGCCGTCGTCTGTCTCCTCCAGCGTTCCGCTACCAGCTGACTGAACTGGCGCGTAAAGCCGGTAAACGTGTTGTGCTGCCGGAAGGCGAAGAGCCACGTACCGTGAAAGCGGCATCTATCTGTGCTGAACGTGGTATCGCAACTTGCGTACTGTTGGGTAACCCGGATGAAATCACCCGTGTTGCAGCAGCACAAGGCGTTGAGTTGAGTGCAGGCATCGAAATCGTTGACCCTGAAGTGGTTCGCGAAAGCTACGTTGCACGTCTGGTTGAGCTGCGTAAGAGCAAAGGCATGACCGAAGCCGTTGCGCGTGAGCAACTGGAAGACAACGTAGTGCTGGGTACGTTGATGCTTGAGCAAGACGAAGTTGACGGTCTGGTTTCCGGTGCTGTTCACACCACCGCGAACACCATTCGTCCACCGTTGCAGCTGATCAAAACTGCACCAGGTAGCTCTTTGGTTTCTTCTGTGTTCTTCATGCTGCTGCCAGAACAGGTTTACGTTTACGGCGACTGCGCGATCAACCCGGATCCAACTGCTGAGCAACTGGCAGAAATCGCCATTCAGTCTGCGGATTCCGCTGCTGCATTCGGTATCGACCCACGCGTTGCAATGCTGTCCTACTCCACCGGGACTTCTGGTGCAGGTAGCGATGTTGAAAAAGTACGTGAAGCTACACGTATTGCTCAAGAAAAACGTCCTGACCTGGTTATCGATGGTCCGTTGCAGTACGACGCCGCAGTGATGGCTGACGTTGCTAAGTCCAAAGCGCCAAACTCACCGGTTGCGGGTCGCGCTACCGTGTTCATCTTCCCAGACCTGAACACCGGTAACACCACCTATAAAGCGGTACAGCGCTCAGCAGACCTGATCTCCATCGGGCCAATGCTGCAAGGTATGCGTAAACCAGTCAACGACCTGTCTCGTGGCGCACTGGTAGACGATATCGTTTACACCATCGCTCTGACGGCGATTCAGTCTTCTCAACAAGACTAAGTCTTTAAGAGAAGCAAAAAGGCCGCATTGATATGCGGCCTTTTTTATTGGTTCTTCCCCACTGCACATCACATACAACGACTGTCCATTCGTTTCATCTCGCGCAAATTTACAAAAAATTACATATTAATTCTACTAATACACTTTTATAGTATGGATATTGTAATAGCACTTTTTGCACAAAAAAGAAATTTCAGGCTTTTAAAGCAAAGTGCCACTCATTGCTAATCACCAATTCTTACCCATCACTATTTATGACAAAAGGACATTGTGACTATGCGGAAAAAATACAACGACAATATTTTATTGTTATATTTGACCTATGTCATTTCGAGCTTAACATTTTCAGGTTGGTACTCCTTTACGCCAGGCGTTGAGAATCCAAAACTAACGTTTATTGCCCTGTTTTTTATAATAGGTGTTTTTTACACAATCAAAAACATCATAAAATTTACCCTCTGGATGTTCACAGACTAATAAACCAGGAATAGAACCATATGGAAAACAGCAACCGAATGACGAAAATATGTGTTGTTTGCACACCCAGTTTTTCAATATGTTTTAACCCTATCATGATGCAAGGCAACGCGTTATCTCATTTTATCGTCGACCACAATGAATACATATATTCATTACGTAAACAGGTTGAAAGCCTTGGTCTGCCATGGCTAGTCGAGTCAGACACGACCTATGCTGACGCAAAAGAAATCGAGCTTCAGGGCTTCGATATTATCGTCGTCATTCCAGGTTTGAAATTTATGTTTGCCCGCAGAGGGTTTGATAAGAAAAAGATAATCCATCTGGACTATTTTAGTTACTCGACAAAAAACGTGCATGTGGCAATCAGAAGAATTAAAGAAGTTATTAATTCGAGCGGAGCACTGTAGTGTTATTGTAAATACGGGGAAGAGGTAATAAGTAAAAAAACATTCGTACCATTAACGTAATGTGTATTTTTCTCCACTCACCCCGGAATTAACTTCCGGGGCAGGTCTCGCAGAAAACAATATCAGAAATGAATTATTCCGCAGCAGCGGTGTGCTGAGATTCATTCTTAGCGTTGCGGGTCATCCATAATGCCAGTGCTTTTAAAGAGTCTGGCGTGAAGTCGTCACAGCGAGCAGTAATCTCTTCTGGCGACATCCAGCACACTTCGCTGACTTCTTCTTCCTGCAACGCGAACGGGCCATGCGAAACGCAGCTAAACAGGCTTCCCCATACGCGGCAATTGGCATCTTCAAAGTAAAACTGACCATGCTCGGCAAACGGCACACCCGCAATACCCAGTTCTTCTTCAGCCTCGCGGCGAGCAGAGTCCAGTAATTGCTCGTCGGCCTGAACCACCCCACCTGCAGTGGCATCCAGCATACCAGGCATAAAATCTTTAGTTTCGGTGCGTCGCTGCACCAAAATTTTACCCATACCATCATGCACAACGATATAGGTCGCGCGATGACGTAAACGCTGTGCGCGCATTTGCTCACGGCTTGATTGCGCAATGACTTCATTGTCTTCATTGACAATGTCTACCCATTCCGTGCCAACAAAATGACTCTGTTCCACCATCGGGGAAACCTTATTCAGGGCGCTCTTATGGCGCGTAATGGTTATACCCGTCATCCTTCAAGCTGCAGGGGTGTTGGCTGCAACTCGAATGCTAACGGGTCTAATTTTTAAGGTAAGTTACGGGGTAATCTCCACCTGTGCAATAACCCCATCGTTATTCAGTGCGTGAACGCTCAGAACACCATCGTTTAGCATGCCGTAACTCGCTTCGAACCCACCTTTTGGGATACTTACCGAACCTGGATTGAATAGATAAACCGTGTCTTGTTTTTCAGCCAATGGTAAATGAGTGTGGCCAAAAACCAGCACGTCATTTTCTGCCAGCGGCGGCAGTTTGTCAGGATTATATAAATGACCATGCGTCACAAATAAACGCTGGTCAGCCATTAAAATCTGTTGCCAGGGGGCGGTAATCGGAAAATGTAGCAGCATCTGATCGACTTCGCTGTCACAGTTCCCGCGTACCGCAATAATTTTATCCGCAATGCTGTTAAATCTCTCAGCAACAGCACCTGGATTATAGCCCGCCGGTAAGGCATTACGCGGCCCGTGATTCAACACGTCACCGAGTAATATCAGCCATTTAGCACCGCTACGTTCAAAGTGCATCAACACTTGTTCTGTCGCGGGTAGCGAACCATGAATATCCGAGGCAAACATTAGCTTCATAAAACCACATTCCTGTTAATGATAAGCAAATTTATCATAACGAATTATGGGACGAATCAGCCAGAATGCTTTGCGGAAAGTGCCAGAAAACGCTGAACCGAAGCCCGCTGCCATTGGAATGTTGCGTATTCTTCTAAGCGCTCAGGCACTTCATCACCATTTAAGATCAAACGGTTCAGCATCAATGCCAGATCCAGGTCGGCAATTGACCATTCACCAAACAAATTTTGCTGGCCGATGGGCAATAATCCCTCGACGGTAGCCAGAAGTTTTTGTGCCGCACCCTGCCCACGCTCTGTTAATGGTGGCTTCTTCACTCCTGCGAAAACAACGTCGGTAGAACGCTCTTCGCGAATCGGCATTAAATCGCTACGGATCCAGGCCTGAATTTGGCGGGCCCTGGCACGTTTTTCCAGATCGTGTGGATAAATGCGCTCCCATGTCGGTGGAGCAAAACGTTCTTCGAGATATTCAGTAATGGCCGAAGACTCACTCAGTACAAAATCATCGACCGCAATGACAGGGACACGGCGAGTCAGGTCATACCCTTTCCAGCCAGGTTGCAGATTTTGGCCGCTATTCAGGTCGATAGTTTGCAACGTGAAGTTTAGACCTTTCTCTCTCAAGGCAACATAAACAGACATGACATACGGGCTAAAGTAGTTGCTATCGGACCAAAGCGTTATTGTCGGCTGACTCATAATATCCCCATGATTTAGTTACCCAGGCTATTGAACATATAGCGGAAAATCACGCCTGTCACTTGAGCAAAACTCATCTACAGAGCAGTTTTTTCAAAAAGTCTATACTCCATAGGTTTATAAGAAAACTGATGTCAGGATGGTAATGAGATGATCGACCTTTACTACGCACCCACACCAAACGGCCACAAAATCACGCTGTTTCTGGAAGAGGCAGGTCTGGAGTACACCATTCATCGTATTGATATTGGCAAAGGAGATCAGTTTCAGCCTGCCTTTTTGGCGATTTCCCCGAACAATAAAATTCCGGCAATTATCGACAGGAATCCTAGCGATGGTGGCGGCCCATTGAGCCTGTTTGAGTCAGGCGAAATCCTGCTTTATCTGGCCGAAAAGACCAACGAGCTATTGAGTAAAGATTTGCGTGAGCGCGCCCACACCCTGCAATGGCTGTTCTGGCAAGTCGGTGGTTTTGGCCCAATGCTCGGCCAGAACCACCACTTTAATCATTTCGCCCCCCAGCCTGTCCCCTACGCCATTGAGCGTTACCAGGTGGAAACTCAACGCTTATATGGCGTTCTCAATAAGCAACTGGAGAAAACCCCGTGGCTTGGCGGCGATGAGTACAGCATCGCCGATATTGCGACTTACCCGTGGACGGTTTCCCATGAGCGCCAACGCATAAACCTGGCGCACTTCCCTGCTGTTCAAAACTGGTTTGAGAGAATCCGCTCACGCCCGGCAACCGAACGCGCCTATGAGAAAGCGCAACAAAACTAAACCCTGCGCGCCCGACAAGGCGCGCAATTTTTTTCCTCATGCATTTTGGGTATAGTCTAGGTCGGAAATTACTACATGGAGGCAACCTGCAATGTCATCCCCACAACCAGACGCGATTATTCGAATTAAAAATTTACGCCTGCGCACTTTCATTGGCATCAAAGAAGAAGAAATTGCCAATCGCCAGGATATTGTCGTTAACGTCGCGATTCATTATCCGGCAGATAAAGCGCGTGCCAGCGAAGACATCAACGATGCGCTGAACTACCGCACCATTACCAAACAAATCATCCAGTTGGTTGAAAATCATCGCTTCTCATTGTTAGAAAAATTAACTCAGGATGTGCTCGATATCGCATGCGACCATCCGTGGGTGTCTTATGCTGAAGTGGAAATCGATAAACTTCACGCGCTGCGTTATGCCGACTCGGTATCCATGACGATGAGTTGGCGTCGCCAGGCGTAATAAGCTGGAGACGACCATGCAGATACTGATTACCGGCGGAACCGGATTGATTGGCCGCCATTTGGTGCCGCGCTTGCTGGAATTAGGGCACGATGTCACCGTCGTCACTCGAAACCCTGAGAAAGCCCGCGTACTTTTTGATCAAAAAGTCATGCTTTGGAAAGGGTTAAGTGAGAACTCCAGTCTTGATGGCTTTGATGCCGTCATCAATCTGGCGGGCGAACCTATTGCTGACAAACGCTGGACCGAAGCGCAAAAACAACGGTTGTGTAACAGCCGCTGGCAAATCACCGAACGTCTGGTCGAGATGTTTAAAACCAGTCAAACGCCGCCGTCAGTATTTATCTCCGGCTCAGCCGCAGGCTATTACGGCGATCTCGGCGAAGTGGTCGTCAACGAAGATGAGCCGCCGCACAATGAATTTACCCATAAACTCTGCGCCCGCTGGGAACAAATCGCCTGTGGCGCGCAGAGCGAGCACACACGTGTCTGCCTGCTGCGTACCGGCGTGGTTCTGGCTCCAAAAGGCGGGATTCTGGCGAAACTACTGCCGATTTTCCGCTTAGGCCTGGGCGGGCCGATGGGCGATGGGCGGCAATATCTGGCATGGATTCATATCGACGATATGGTCAACGGCATTCTGTGGTTGCTGGATAACGATCTACGCGGGCCTTTCAACATGGTTTCGCCCTACCCGGTTCGCAATGAACAATTTTCTCATGCACTCGGCCACGTACTCAATCGCCCGGCGTTTATGCGAGCACCGGCAACTGCGGTAAGAATGATGATGGGTGAATCTTCGGTATTGGTGTTAGGCGGGCAACGCGCATTGCCAAAGCGGCTTGAGGAGTCCGGGTTTGGTTTTCGTTGGTATGACCTTGAGGAAGCGCTTGGGGATGTGGTGCGGTAGGAAACGCCCTCATCCAACCTTCTCCCCAGGAGAAGGGGAAAGCGAGCACCCTCTCCCTGGGGAGAGGGTGAGGGGGAATTATTTCAGCGATCCCGACAAGAACTGCTGCAAACGCGCACTTTTCGGGTTACCAAACAACTCTTCTGGCGTCCCTTCTTCTTCGATTAAGCCCTGATGCAGGAAAATTACATGGTTTGAAACGTGGCGCGCAAAGTCCATCTCATGCGTGACCACCACCATGGTTTTCCCCTCTTCGGCCAGTTTCTGCATGATACGCAATACTTCGCCTACCAGCTCAGGGTCGAGCGCGGAAGTCGGTTCATCGAACAGCAACACTTCCGGTTCCATCGCCAGCGCACGGGCAATAGAAACACGTTGTTGCTGGCCGCCGGACAGATGCACCGGATACTTCACCTGCTGGCGCTCGTCAATGCCGACTTTCGCCAGATACTTAACCGCACGTTCTTTCGCTTCTTGCTTGCTCAGGCCAAGCACCTGAATCGGCGCTTCCATGACGTTTTCCAGCACCGTCATATGGCTCCACAAGTTGAAATGCTGGAACACCATCGTCAGGCGTGTGCGCAGCAAACGGAGCTGGTTTTTATCGGCAACTTTCAGTTGCCCATCAGTATCGCGCACCAGGTTTATGTTCTGGTTATTGACGACAATCGTCCCTTCACTCGGTTTTTCGAGGAAGTTAATGCAGCGTAAAAAGGTACTTTTACCGGAACCCGATGAGCCAATGATGCTTATGACATCGCCAGCGTTGGCTTGTAAAGAAACCCCTTTCAGCACTTCATGTTGCCCATAGCGCTTATGAAGGTCGGTAACGCTTAATTTTTTATCAGTCATCATTGCACACTCAATGTGTTGAGCTTGGTTTAACATGCTGCAACCAGCGTTGCTCAGCCTTGCGGAACAATCTAATCAGCACATAGGAAATACACAGGTACAGCACCGCAGCAATCCCGAAGGCCGTAAACGGCTGGTAGGTTGCGGAGTTGATATCGCGGGCGATCTTCAGCAAATCAGGCACTGTAGCGGTAAATGCCAGCGCCGTAGAATGCAGCATCAAAATCACTTCGTTGCTGTACGCAGGCAGCGCGATACGCAGCGCCGATGGCAAAATAATGCAACGATACAATTTGAATGGCGAGAAACCATAAGCACGAGCCGCTTCAATTTCACCGTGCGGCACAGAGCGAATCGCCCCGGCAAAGATTTCTGTAGTGTAGGCACAGGTATTTAGCGTCAGCGCCAGCACCGTACAGTTCAGGCCGCTGCGGAAAAACTCATTGAGCAACACCGTGCCTTTTACTACTTCCAGCGTGTACATCCCGGAGTAGAACACCAGCAACTGCACATACAGCGGTGTGCCACGGAAAATGTAGGTAAACAGCCAGATAGGGAACGCGATAAACTTATTGCTTGAGACACGGCCAATTGCCAGGAACAGCGCCAGAATCCCGCCCATCACGACCGAAGAAATCAGCAGCCACAGCGTGATAGCCACACCGGTGAGGCGATAACCGTCTGTCCACAGCAGCGCTTTCCAGTACTCCTGAATAATTTCGATCATAGATCAGCCCTCTTCACGCCAACCGAGTAACGGCGTTCAAGCCAGAGCAGCACACCGTTCGATACCGTGGTAAAGAACAGGTAGATAAGCCCAGCGACAATCGCAAAGTAGAACGGCTGCCAGGTGCTTTTCCCGGCCAGTTGAGTAGCTTTAACCACATCTTCCAGGCCTAGTAACGACACCAGCGCAGTGGACTTTAAAATGACCTGCCAGTTATTACCGATGCCCGGAAGCGCATAACGCATCATGGCTGGGAAGAGAATACGGCGGAAAGTTTGCGAACCGGTGAAGCCAAAAGCGGTTGCCGCTTCGATATGGCCTTTCGGTACCGCCATAAAAGCGCCACGGAAGGTTTCGGTAAAATAGGCTCCGTAGATAAAACCGAGTGTAATGATACCAGCCACCATCGGGTCGATATCAAACTGAGACGCGCCCAGCCAGTCGGTTAACACATTGAGTGCCATTTGCAGGCCGTAGAAAATCAGCAGCATCAGCACCAGATCAGGAACACCACGAATCAAGGTGGTATATCCTTCAAACAGCATGGCTAACGGGCGATTTTTGGATAACTTAGCACCAGCTCCCGCCAGGCCAATAATAACGGCGAGGATAACGGAGCTTAACGCCAGTTCCAGCGTGACGATCGCCCCTTTAAAAATGACTTCTGAAAAACCGTACAGCATGGTGCGTATCCTGTCGTCAGTGTTTGCACAAACCTAACCTGCCCTTTACGGGCAGGTTGAACCACTGGTGACTGTTAACCACCGTAAACATCGAAGTCGAAGTATTTCTTCGCTAACTTCTCGTAAGTTCCATCTTTGCGCATTTCTGCAAACGCTTTGTTCAGCGCCTGGCGTAACTCGGTATCGTCTTTACGCAGACCCATACCGGTACCCACGCCGAACAGCTTTTCGTCTTTAATTGATGGGCCACCAAACTGGTAATTGGCACCAACAGGTTGTTTCAGGAAACCTTCGCTGGCGGCCACTTCATCCTGGAATGCCGCATCAATACGGCCAGCGGTTAAGTCGGCGTAAATAGAGTCCTGACCCTGATAAGAGACAATTTCAATGCCTTTAGGTGCCCAGTGCTCGTTACCAAAGGTTTCTTGCGTGGTGCCTTGCAGCACACCAACACGCTTACCTTTCAGCGACTCAAGCGTTGGCTGAATTGGCGAACCTTTAGCGACCACTAAACGCGAATCTGCCGCGTACAGTTTGTCGGTGAAGGCAATTTCTTGTTGGCGTTTTTCAGTGATGGAAAGTGACGACATAATCGCGTCGATTTTTTTCGCTTTCAACGAAGGGATCAGCGCATCCAGTGGATTTTCCACGAAGGTGCAGTTGGTTTCGATGCGTTTACAAAGTTCTTTTGCCAGATCGATGTCAAAACCGATCAATTCCCCTTGAGCATTTTTCGACTCAAACGGAGCATAAGTTGGGTCAGTGCCGATACGTAAATTCTTAGGAATTGCGGCGAAAGCTGTGGATACACTGGAAAATGCCAGTACTAAAGAAAGAGCAATGATCTGCTTGTTCATAATTATCCTCGAATAGACTGCACCCGTCGCCCTTCAAGATGCTCGGGTAAATTTTATGTGCGATGGCTTTTTAACCGTATAAAATTGCATGTTCTATGCCAATTTATGCATCTTAATATAGTGTTTTTCCTGGGTGTAAGCTCGCCATGCTACTCCGGCACTTTCACTCAAAAAAGACACTGCACCAACAGGATGCAAGGAAATTGCCATTCTGGTGCACCCGAAAAAATTTGCACTAAATCAGTGCAAACAATTCAGCGCTAGTTTGCAATTCTATTCAGCCCGGCCATGAAGAATCATAACCGGGCTACAGACTACGGGATAACGTTATTCACCGTAAACATTAAAATCGAAGTACTTCTTCGCAAATTTGTCGTAAGTGCCGTCTTTACGCATTTCAGCCAGTGCTTTATCAAAGGCCGCTTTCAGCTCAGTGTCCTCTTTGCGCAAGCCAATACCGGTGCCATTACCAAAGTACTGTTTGTTTTTCACCGCTGGGCCAGCAAACGCATAACCGCTACCGGCAGGCAGTTTCAGGAAGCCTTCGCTCGCCGCGGTTTCATCCTGGAAAGCAGCATCCAGACGACCCGCTGCAAGGTCAGAATAAATCAGATCCTGGTTAGCATAAGGCACCACATCGATACCTTTGCTACGCCATTCAGCGTTGGCATACGCTTCTTGCGTAGAGCCTTGCAACACACCGATGTGCTTGCCTTTGAGGGAATCAAGAGTCGGTTGAACTGGGGAGCCTTTAACGGCAATCAGGCGGGAGTCAGCAGCATAAAGTTTGTCTGAGAAGGCGATTTCTTTCTGGCGCTTTTCGGTGATGGAAAGTGAGGAGATGATACCGTCGATTTTCTTCGCTTTAAGCGATGGAATCAGCGCATCAAAGTCACTGGCAACCCACGTACATTTAGTATTAATGCGCTTACAGAGCTCATTGCCGAGATCAATATCGAAACCAACAAAATCCCCTTTCGCGTCTTTAGAAGAAAACGGCGCGTATGTCGTGTCCGTACCAAGACGAAGACTCTGTGGAATGGCTGCGAAAACGCTGGCGGTGGCACTCAGGCCTAGCAGTAAAGACAGAGCAAGAACTTGCTTTTTCATACGGTACCCTCAAGTAACTGGTCTTATTATGTGTAATGTCGTGTTGTATTTGTTTTGTGTTGCGAAGCAGAGTTGCAGTTCTCATGCCACTTTTTCTTGCGTGAAAGAAAGTGCGCACTAGCGTGTTAAATAAAAGTTACAACCCTGTCACGAGATTGAAAGATAGCAGGTCTGGTATGAGGAAAAAGCATTAACGGAGGAAAATAGCGGATAAATGTTCTGGAAGTGATCGAGGTTACAAAATCGCCCCATTTTGAGGCGAAGGGTTTTGTGATGCACCACACTGGGACAGTGTTTAGGCCCCACTCCAGCGTGTGAACAGATCTTGCGGAAGCTCAATATCAAACTGATCGATGACCCGATTCACTGTCTGGTCGATGATATCCTGCACGCTCTGCGGGCGATGATAGAACGCCGGCATCGGCGGCATAATCACCGCGCCCATTTCAGCCGCCTGGGTCATCAAGCGCAAATGGCCAAGGTGCAGCGGGGTTTCACGTACGCAAAGCACCAACGGACGACGTTCTTTCAGCACCACATCGGCGGCTCGTGTCAGCAGGCCATCTGTATAGCTATGAACGATGCCAGAAAGGGTTTTGATTGAGCAGGGCAATATGACCATGCCGTGGGTCTTAAAAGAGCCTGAGGAGAGGCTGGCGGCGATATCACGCGAGTCGTGAACTACATCAGCAAATGCCTGAACTTCTCTTAAGGAAATATCGGTTTCCAGCGCGAGTGTCTGGCGAGCGGCATTGCTGAGGATGAGATGAGTTTCGACATCCGGCAATTGTTGCAGCACCTGAAGCAGTCGCACACCATAAGTCGCGCCACTGGCACCTGAAATCCCAACAATTAACCGTTTCATAATTTACGTTCGCCCGAGGAGTTTATCTGGGCTGACTTTGCCGCAAGATGGGGCGGGATGCAAGCAGTGGTCACCCTCTCCTTCAAGGCTGTCTCTTAGTCACATCTGCGTGAGTCGGGAGACAGTTCCGTTCACCCGGTGTTCAGTGTTTTATATAGCCACTGAACTGGTGAACGTCTTAGGGTGGTCACCGTCGCCACCCTAAGAACCCGGACTCCCGGCAAATCAATCGCCGCAAGCGGTAAACCTCCATTTTGCCTCCGTGTCAGGGTCGGTTGCGATTCGTTCCCGACGATCGCGCCCTCCAGCCGTTCCCGACGGCTGGACCCTGCCACCAGGAGTCAAAATGGAGGCGATTTAAGCCGGAACCCAAGGTCAACGTCAAAACCCAAAGGCTACACCGAGCCGGTTTTGACCTTGTTCCCGGCTTCAGTCGCACCGTTTTTTACCCTTCAGTCGGGGTCACGTGGTCGGGAACCACGTGAGAGAGCGATCGTCGGACTAAAAATGTCAGGAACATTTTTGAACAACGCTTGCGTTGGCCACGAAGTGGTTCGGCACAGGGATGTGCCGAATAAACGAATCGCGAACGACCCCAAATGTTGGATGAAAAACGGTGTTTACCGCAAAGCGGCGATTGATTTGCCGGGCGCCTGGATTATCAAGGGGTTGGCGTTAACCCCTTGATTCGATCACCATTTTCTGGAATTAAAGAGATAACTGAACGCACGGGTGAACGGAAAATCAGCGAGGCTTAAAGATCTCACCCTGATAAAATTACCAGGGCGAGTTGTGTATAAGAGACAGCCTTCAAGAAGAGGGTTAGGGTGAGGATGGTGTTAACCCTCGTTATGCATCTCTAAGTTTTCCACTTCGTTCTGACGCTGGATCGCTTTCGAATCGTCATTACGCAGTGACTCAAGATACTCAAGGTATTCGTGATCAACATCTTTGGTGACGTAGATACCATTGAATACCGAGCACTCAAACTGAGTGATGTCCGGATTCTCAATGCGAACCGCTTCAATCAGATCGTCCAGATCCTGGAAAATCAAACCGTCTGCACCGATTAGCTGACGAATTTCATCCACTTCACGACCATGAGCAATCAGTTCGTTGGCGCTTGGCATATCGATGCCATACACGTTCGGGAAGCGAATCTCAGGTGCCGCAGAAGCCAGGTAAACTTTCTTCGCACCCGCTTCACGTGCCATCTCGATAATCTGCTCGGAAGTGGTACCGCGCACGATGGAATCATCCACCAGCAGCACGTTTTTATCGCGGAATTCAGCGCGGTTGGCGTTGAGTTTACGACGCACAGATTTACGACGCAGTTGCTGGCCAGGCATGATAAAGGTACGGCCAACGTAGCGGTTCTTCACGAAGCCCTGACGATATGGCTTGTCGAGAATACGGGCGATTTCCAGCGCGATGTCGCAGGAAGTTTCTGGAATCGGGATAACCACGTCGATGTCCAAATCTTCCCACTCACGGGCAATTTTCTCACCGAGTTTTTTACCCATTTCAACGCGAGCGCTGTAAACGGAAATCTTGTCGATGAACGAGTCCGGACGCGCGAAGTAAACGTATTCGAACAGGCAAGGGTTGCTGGTTGGGTTGTCGGCACACTGGCGGGTGAACAACTGCCCTTTCTCAGTGATGTAAACCGCCTCGCCCGGTGCGATATCACGCAGGAACTCAAAGCCCAGTGTATCAAGCGCCACGCTTTCAGAGGCCACCATGTATTCGGTACGGCCATCACCCAAATCACGCTTGCCCATCACCAACGGACGAATACCGTTCGGATCACGGAAAGCCACCATGCCGTGGCCGATAATCATTGCCACACACGCATATGCGCCGCGGATTTGGCGGTTAGTCGCAGCAATGGCAGCAAAAATGTTGTCGGCTTCCAGCGGATAGTTGCGGAAGTTATCCAGCTCGCTGGCGAAAATATTGAGCAGGATTTCGGAATCAGAGGTGGTGTTAATATGACGACGCTTTTCTTCGAACAGCTTTTGGCGCAGTTCGTGCGCGTTCGTCAGATTACCGTTGTGTGCAAGAGTAATGCCGTACGGGGAGTTCACATAGAATGGCTGAGCTTCTGAAGCGCTTGAGCTACCCGCTGTCGGGTAACGCACATGGCCGATGCCCATATTTCCCTGCAAGCGCTGCATGTGAATGGCACCAAATACATCGCTCACCAGACCATTAGCTTTACGCAGACGAAAACAGTTTAAAGCATCAATGGTGACGATGCCTGCGGCATCCTGCCCACGATGCTGAAGCACCGTTAACGCGTCATAAATCGACTGGTTGACCGGCATAAAACCGGCGATACCGACAATACCGCACATGTTGTCTTTTCCTCATTAAGCCACAACCCCCCGATACGATTACCGGGGCAAGAAACTTGACGAGCTTTGCAGATAGTCAAAGAACCATCTGATGATGAAACTGAATTGCGGGATAAGCTGCGACTTTTGCCAGTCGTCACTCTTAGAAAAACCAGTAAACGTATCAAGAAAGAACAGAATGGCGGCGACGATCAGCGCTCCACGTAACGCACCGAAACAGATCCCCAACACCCTGTCTGTACCCGACAGGCCGGTTTTCTCAACCAGTGCGCTAATCACATAATTGACTATCGCACCGACGATGAGTGTCGCGATAAACAGTATCGCGATAGCTATTCCATTACGTACCAGTTCGTCTTCAAAGCCAGTGAACCAGACTGACAGGTAAGTGTAGTAATGACTGGCAACAAAGAAAGCACAACCCCATGTCACCAGCGACAACGCTTCACGCACAAACCCACGAATAACACTAATCAGAGCCGAAAAACCGATGACTCCAATGATGGCGTAATCTATCCAGACCATGAACAAATCTCACGACAAATCGCCCTGACGTCCAGTTCGGGGCGCATTCTAACAGAAAAAGAAAACGTTTGCGTAGGGATTTCCTTCCCTCGCGTAAATAAATAATGGCGTTGAAAAAATGCTCAACGCCATTAAAAGTTTGCCCTAAAACAACCCTCACCCTGGCCCACTCCCTGAGGGAGAGGGGATGAGATCAGTGCCACTTTTCCCCCTCTCCTGGGGGAGAGGGTCGGGGTGAGGGCGACCTGAACTCAAATCGGGCTAATTTCTATCTCGCCGTATAATTCATCACCACACCGTTCAGCCCGGAAAGCGAATTCAGCTCGCCCAGTGAAGACTTAAGCTTGTCTTTCGAGGCATCCGGCCCCACCAGAATACGGGTGACTTTTCCTTGTACCGGTGTTGATGGTGACGTGTAAACACGGAACCCTGCGCCGCGTAGTTTACCAACAATTTCATTCACTTTGTCGGCATTCTTCAATGCACCAAGTTGCACAACGTAAGCTTTCCCGGTTGGTGCTTGTTCGGTCGTCTCTTGCTTCGCAGGCTTTTCTGGCACTGGCGGTTCTTCGTTCATCATCGCCAGGCGCTCTTCCGTTTGAGAAGCCTCGACCTTGCTCTGCGGTTTCTCTACCGGCTTCGGTTTTGGTTTCTCAGCGACGGGCTTCGGTTTCGGCTGTTCACGGGAAACAGGGACTTCATCAATGCCCGCCCCGCTATCACCAGGCAGCGAAGCGATATCCAGCCCTGGCGCTGCCGCCGTACCGGCACGCACTTCTTCAGCTGCACCTTCCGGTGGTTGTGAAGGGAGTGCCTGAGTCGCCGCGGGTAGCATATCTGGCTCATCGGTATCACCTGGTTTTGGAACCAGAGGAATAGCTGCAAACTCATCCTGATAATGCTTTTTCTGACCATCAAGCAACCCTGGCAGGATAATGACCCCCAGTGCGACCAGAATGATGGTTCCGACTAATCGATTTTGAAACTTACTCGCCACCTGCTTTCTCCGCGTCCAGCGCTTCCATTACGTGGGCTACTGTATGAAATGAACCACACACCAGCACGGTATCATTTTCCGTTGCTGCGTTCATGGCAGCATACCAGGCCTCAGCCACTGTGTCGTAGACTTCACCCTGACCGAGATGTTCAATCAGTTGTTCAGCACTCGCACCGCGTGGCCCTTCTAATGGAGCACAATACCAGCTATCGACTTGCGGGGACAAACATGCCAGCGTCCCGGCGATGTCTTTATCATGCAGCATTCCGATGACCGCCAGCACGCGGCCACGTTTCGGCAACTCTGCCAGCCGCCCGGCAAGATAAGCCGCCGCATGGGGATTGTGCGCCACATCCAGAATAACCAATGGCGTTTGCGAAATGACCTGGAATCGCCCTGGTAGAGTCGCCTCTTTAATTCCTTGAATGATAGCGTCATCGCTAACATTCAGCGCGCTTGCGCGCAATGCTGCCAGCGCCGTTGCCGCATTTGGCTGCGGCACCAGTGGCAACGGCAGCCCACTCAACTCGCCCTGCCCGTCTTTGAAGCTCCAGCTATTCTCTTCAACGCTGTAAGACCAGTCCACACCACGGCGCAGCAAATGAGCGCCTTTTTCAGCCGCCACATCAGCGATGGTCTGCGGCATATCCGGCTCACCGACGACAGCAGGTTTTCCACCACGGAAGACCCCGGCTTTTTCACGCCCGATGCTTTCGCGATCTGGCCCCAGCCAGTCAGTGTGATCAAGCGCGATACTGGTGATGACAGCGACATCGGCATCGACGATATTGGTCGCATCCAGGCGCCCGCCCAGACCCACTTCAAGAATCACAACATCAACCGCCAGTTGCTTAAACAGCAACAGGGCCGACAAGGTGCTGTATTCGAAATAGGTCAGTGATGTCTCGCCACGCGCCGCTTCAATCTGCGCAAAGGCCGCCGTGTGGTAAGCCTCGTCCAGCTCTTCGCTTTGTACGCGTACGCGCTCGGTGTAACGCACCAGATGCGGTGAACTGTACACACCAACGCTGTAACCCGCCGCCATCAACACCTTTTCCAGGGTACGGCAAGTTGTGCCTTTGCCATTTGTCCCGGCAACCGTAAACACCGTTGGCGCAGGTTTCAGGACATCAAGCGTAGCCGCCACTTTTTTGACGCGCTCAAGGCCAAGCTCGATGGTTTTAGAATGGAGGTTTTCCAGATAACAAAGCCACGTGGCAAGGGGCGACGTGGCTTGAGGTGTTTGAGTTTTTTCCATGATGCCCGCTCTACGCTACGGTTCAAGAAAAAGGGCAGAACCTGTGCGGCCTGCCCTTATTAACAATCAGGCCTCGTGACCTTCTTCCGGTGCTGCCGGAACCACTAGCGGTTCACGCGGCGCATCAGGATTTGGTGCAGGCTGATTTGTCAGTTTTGCCAGAACGCTTGCCAGTTTCAGACGCATTTCCGGACGGCGAACGATCATGTCGATCGCCCCTTTCTCAATCAGGAACTCACTGCGCTGGAAGCCCGGCGGCAGTTTTTCACGAACGGTCTGTTCGATAACGCGTGGGCCTGCAAAGCCGATCAACGCTTTTGGCTCAGCAATGTTGAGATCGCCAAGCATCGCAAAGCTTGCAGAAACACCACCCATCGTTGGGTCAGTCAGAACCGAAATATACGGCAAACCGCGTTCTTGCATTTTTGCCAGTGCGGCACTGGTTTTCGCCATTTGCATCAGCGACATCAGCGCTTCCTGCATACGTGCACCACCAGATGCGGAGAAGCAAATCATCGGGCAATTATCTTCCAGAGCCTGTTCAACGGCACGCACAAAACGCGCGCCCACAACAGAACCCATAGAACCGCCCATAAAGGCAAACTCAAACGCCACAGCAACAACCGGCATGTTATAGAGCGTGCCTTTCATCACCACCAGCGCATCTTTCTCGCCAGTTTCTTTCTGGGCTGATGCCAGACGATCTTTATATTTTTTGGAGTCTTTAAACTTGAGGATATCTTTTGGCTCAAGTTCACTACCCAACTCAAACAGCGAGCCTTCATCTAACAGGCTGTGCAGGCGATCGCGCGCAGACATGCGCATGTGGTGATCGCATTTTGGGCAGACTTCAAGATTGCGTTCCAGTTCGGCACGGTACAAAACCTGGCCACAGCTGTCGCATTTAGTCCACACCCCTTCAGGGATACTCGCCTTGCGGGTAGGGGTGACGTTGCTCTTATTGAGAATTCGTTCAATCCAGCTCATTGATGACCTTTCTGCTTGAACCTGGTCGATGCCAGTTTTTCTGTGGCAGCAATAGCTGCCCCAGACCATAAATGGTGCTCATTAAAACATAACGGCCCGCGACTTTGGATAAAAAAGTGGTCGAACCGCGCGATGGGGTTACTTTTGTAGGCGTTTAGCCGCATACCTTTGACGGAGAACTTCGATGACACCCGGCAGAATTGACAGGACGATAATCGCCACTATCAGTAATTTCAAGTTTTCCTGCACAATCGGGAAGTTTCCAAACCAGTAACCTGCGTAGGTAAATAACAGTACCCACAGCAACGCACCGGCCACGTTATACATCGCAAAATGACGATAGGACATATGCCCCATCCCGGCGACGAACGGTGCGAAAGTTCGCACAATCGGTACGAAGCGCGCGAGGATAATCGTTTTTCCGCCGTGACGCTCGTAAAAAGCGTGGGTTTTATCAAGATAACTGCGGCGGAAGATTTTTGAATCCGGATTACTGAACAGCTTTTCTCCAAACAACCGCCCGATAGTGTAGTTCACGGCATCGCCAATAATGGCGGCGATGACCATTAAAATCACCATGGTATGGACGTTCAGATCGTTGGTTGGCAAGGCAGCCAGCGTACCGGCAACAAACAATAAAGAGTCGCCAGGCAAGAATGGTGTCACCACCAGGCCGGTTTCACAGAACAAAATCAAAAACAGAATGGCGTAAACCCAAACACCATACTGCGCAACCAACTCCGCCAAATGCACATCAATGTGCAATATAAAATCAATAATAAAGCGGATAAATTCCATAGTTATCTACCTTTTCGACAAGGGTCAGTCAGCTAAAAAAAGTGGACCCATCGGGGGTTTAGGTAACGCAAAATGTTCAGGATAATCAACGCAGACTAAGTACAGACCTTCTGCTTTACCGGTGGCTGCTGCCAGCTTGCGGTCTTTCGCCGCCAGCAATTGCGCCATCCAGTTTTCGTCCTGATTCCCACAACCAATTTCCATCAAGCTGCCAACAATGTTACGCACCATATGATGCACAAATGCGTTCGCTTTGATATCCACCACCACGTATGAGCCATAACGGGTCACGGTGATGTGCATCAGGTTACGCCACGGTGTGCGCGACTGGCACTGCACCGCACGGAACGAGGTAAAATCGTTCTCGCCCAACAGACACTGCGCTGCACGGTGCATCTTATCGGCGTCAAGCGGGTGATAAAAGTGCGTCACACCCTGCCCCATCACAGCCGGACGCAGCCGTTCGTTATAGATGACATAACGGTAGCGACGCGCCGTGGCGCTGAATCGGGCATGGAAATCGTCCGGCACAGCTTTAACCCAACGCACCGCAATGTCTCCAGGTAAATTCGCATTTGCACCCAGAGTCCATGCGGCATCTTTACGATCCATACGGGTTTCGAAATGCACGACCTGACCGGTGGCATGCACACCAGCATCCGTTCGTCCTGCGCAGAACACGTGAATCGGCTCATTCGCCACTTTAGAGAGCGCTTTTTCGAGCTTCTCCTGCACGCTGCGCACTTCGTTCTGGCGCTGCCAGCCATAATATTTACTGCCGTCATACTCAATGCCGAGCGCAATTTTACGCCGCGGTATTTCAGGTAACACGTCGGACATTAGTACATATACTCCTGCACTAATTTTTCAGCTGTTTTCACCGCCATCAACGCGCCACCGAAACGCACGTTATCGGCAACAGACCAGAATTGAATCTGCTCAGGCATACCGTAATCATTATGAATACAACCAATAGAAAGATGTGAGCTGCCGGAAGCATCGGAAACCTGAGTCGGGAACTGCCCTTCTTCAGAAAGCTCGATATCTTCAAACTGGCCAAACGCATCACGCGCTTCTTCAGCGGCCAGCGGGCGCATCGCTTCGAAGTTGACCATTTGTGCGTGACCGTAAAATACCGGAGCCTGAACCATGCTCGCAGAAATCATCACGCCTTCGTCCTGCAACACTTTACGCACTTCATTCACCAGGCGGCGTTCAGCAGGCACGCTGCCTTCCGCATCTGGCACTAATGGCAGCATGTTGAAGGCCAACTGGCGACCAAACAAATCGGTATCTTCGATTGGCAAACCATTCAGCAAACGCGCACTTTGCCCGGCCAGCGCATCGACTGCACTTTTGCCACGCCCAGAAGCCGCCAGTAAATTGGTCACCTGAATGCGCGACAAACCGCCTTGTTCAATCAGCGGTTTCAGCGCGGTCAGCAATTGGCTGGTCAGGCTATCGGCAACAGCCACCAGGTTGCGATTGCGGTATTCACCCAACACAAAAGGATTCACGTCAGGCACCACTAACGGCACATCGTGTTCCATGGCGAACAGGCCGCTGGAGTCAATCACCAGGCAACCGGCGTTAGTGGCTTCTTCTGCGTAACGCGCCGTGGCTTCAACGCCTGCCACGAAGAACGCGAGCTGAACCTGAGTCCAGTCAAATGATTCAGCATCCTGAACCATCACCGTTTTGCCTTCATAACGAATGTTTTCACCCGCGCTATCATTACGCGCCAGGGCATACAATTCACCAACCGGGAACTGGCGTTCGGCAAGCAGTTCAATCACAGCTGCGCCTACGGCACCCGTGGCACCTAAAACGGCAATATTCCAGCCTTCAGACATGTTGGTTTACTCCAGACTTGATAAAACAGCGTCCCACCGGACATTCGCCCGATGGGACAAAGATTAGGGCTAGCGGGTATAAACTGCGCTAAAACCGAGATTTTGCAGTGTTTGTGCCGCAGATTCATCATCACACTGAATATACAGCGATGACCATTCACGGCGTTCCAGGTAGTTTTTGCGTAACTTGTCAAACTCACCAGGTATTCCCGCCACTTTACGCAACGGGGCATCATCGCGGCGCACATCATACACCAGATGAACCAGTCTTTTGAGTGTCGGCTGATCGAGCGGACCATGCAGGGTAATGCGACCGAATTCAGGGGCGGGCAATAAAGTGTCTAACGCCACTTGTTGTTTCTGCCCAATAAACTCACTGAATGCTTCAAACACCTGCGTGGTGCCGCGTGCTTTGCCTTCCAGCGTGTAGCCGGCAATGTGTGAGGTGCCAATATCGACTTTATCGAGCAACGCCACATTGAGGTCTGGCTCTGGTTCCCAGACATCCAGCACCACGCTAAGATCCTGGCCATTTTCCAGACACTTCAGCAGCGCGGCGTTATCGACCACCGGGCCACGACAGGCGTTAATCAGAATGCTGCCTGGTTTAAGGCTTGAGATCAGTTTTTCATCGGCAAGATGCAGCGATTTGTATGGGCCATCTTTGAACAATGGCGTGTGGAATGTCAGCACATCCGCTTCGCGCACCAGCGTTTCCAGCGGCTGGAAATCGCCTGTGTCGCCACGATCCGCGCGAGGTGGATCGCAAAGTAGTGTACGAACGCCGAAGGCTTCAAGGCGTGCCCGCAAGCGTGAACCGACGTTACCGACGCCAACAATCCCCACCGTGCGGTCGGCCAACTCGAAACCATCACGTTCAGCTAACATTAACAGTGAAGAAAAGACGTATTCGACAACGGCGATAGCGTTGCAACCAGGGGCTGCAGAAAACGCGATACCCGCGCGCTCAAGGTAGTTCTCGTCAACGTGGTCAGTACCCGCCGTTGCCGTACCGACAAATTTAATCCCTTTGCCATCAAGCAAATCGGCATTTACTTTGGTGACCGAGCGCACCATTAATGCCTCGGCATCCGCCAGTTCACAGACTGGGATCGGGCGCCCGGGAACAGCAGTCACATCACCAAGGCGACTGAACAATTCGCGTGCATAGGGCATATTTTCGTCAACGAGGATTTTCACTTTACGCTACCTGTTTGTTAAACGTCGAGAATAAGCCCGATAGTGTGCCATAATCTTGCGGCCTGGCATACTTGAGCCGGGGAACGACAAAGGATTTTTAGACTATGCAACCCATTCAAGGGGCGGCTACGCGTCCTTCGGGGGAACCTCCCTCCACACCTTCTGCGGCAGGCGAATTTCCGCTTTCCTCCAAACAACGTACCGTTCTGGAACGATTGATCACGCGAATTGTTGCGCTAAACCAGCAACAAAGTGCTGAAGTGTGGGCGGGACTCAAGCATGATCTCGGGCTAAAAAGTGAAACACCACTGTTGTCGCGCCACTTCCCGGCAGCCGAACAAAATCTTAATCAGCGAGTTAGCGTGGCTCAAACCAGCCACGCCACACGCCAGGTGGTTCAGCAGCTCAGCGAATTGCTGGCGCAGGGCAATAATCGCCAGGCTGTCAGCGACTACATTCGCCAGCAATTTGGCCAGACTGCGCTAAGTCAGCTCACCCCAGAGCAGCTCAAAAGCGTGCTGACGTTATTGCAAAATAACCAACTGGCGATCCCACAACCGCAACAGCGCCAGGCCACCGACCGCCCGCTGCTTCCGGCAGAGCATAACTCGTTAAATAAACAGGTCGCCAAACTGACCGCCGCGACGGGCGAATCCGGAAAATTAATCTGGCAATCGATGCTTGAGCTTTCTGGCGTGAAAACAGGCGAACTGATTCCAGCCAAACACTTCACTTTGCTGACCACCTGGCTGCAAGCGCGCCAGACATTGAGTCAGCAAAATGCGCCTACCCTGCATACCATTCAGGCCGCACTGAAGCAGCCACTGGAACCGGCTGAATGGCAAGAGATGACCGATTACTCCCAGCAACGCTTCCAGGCGACGCCACAGACGTTACTGTCCGCAGCACAAGTGCAGGATATTTTGAATCAGGTGTTTTTAAAGCGGGCGCAACGCCAGCCAGCGGCGCTTGAGACACATCATATTCAGCCTATAGCCAGCCCAATCTGGGCACCGTTTATCGAGCCGATGAAAGTCGTGAGTGCGCGACCAGGCATGGCGCTGGTTGCGCTGGTTGTGGTCATGGCACTGCTGTGGATTGTGTTGTAGTGGTGCGTGATGCTGCCGTGCGGGTGAATGCGCCGTTCATCCTTTTCCGTCAGCCTGCCGTAGCGATCGTAATGGTAAAAACAGTGCGCATCTTCGCTGCGGATGCGCTGCCCGGTGGGGCCGTAGTGGTAACGCTGTGTTCTGCCGTCAAAGCCGCTTTCCTGCGTCAGCCGGTCCAGGGTATCGTAGACAAAGTACATTAAAGGATAATACTACATAATATACGACGCATTAATTAATAGAATCATAATGATATCCTTTTAATTTCATTGCGCCATTAACTATTTCATAGACAAAAACCTCATAAACATTTCTTTTTGTATACTCTGAGATATATGTCAATACAATCTCATTATTACTAAATAAATAATATGATTTTTTTTTACTTTTCAATGTCGATTTTTTGAATACCCCCAAATTTTTATTCTCAGCTTCAGTTAAAACACTTACAAATTGCTCTTCCGTTGCTTCAATTTTAAGTACACTAGATGTTTCGGCATAAATTTCAGCATACTCTTTTTTTTCATACATAGAATGAAATCTATCAACACATTTTTGTGCCAAATCCACATCTATTGGAGTACAGGCGCATACAACGAGCATAATTACTAAAATATTCAAAGATCGCATAAATATTCCTTTTAATTAACCAAGCAGATTTGAGGTGTTTGACAAACAAGGCTTCCTGAATAATAACCAGCGCCGACACCAATACTAGCTGATGTTAAAGGTGAACCTGGATTGTCTAAATCATCCTGTATCGCAATGCCAAATCGTCCAAAAGCCCCACCACTTGCGCCAATCCCACCTGAGCGTCCTACCCCTGTCGACGGTTGAGCACCTGAGGTTGTTACGGTCAGAACTGCTCCAACATTACCTCCTGAACCCATATGTCCACATGCAGCCAGATAGAAGCAAATATCTGAAATCCAATCACCTTTCTTTTTACTAAACGCAACACCAAAGCCAGCATTTCCGCCTAATGTAACAATATCAAGTGATCCTGTTAGATCAATAGAAGTTGTTCCTTCAATTTCATCAACCCAAATTATGTCAAATAGGTTAACCAAACCCAGTGGATCAACCTCCTGCACTGGATTATTCGTATATTTATATAAATTCCCCCCCTCAACCCAATCGGATCCTGGGTAATATACCGCCCCTGCTGCGGGTCATAATAACGATGGCGGTTGTAATACAATCCTGTCTCTTCATCAGCCTGCTGACTCGGCAGACGAATGAGTTGTTGCAGATGATGCGGGTTTTCTTCTGTCAGCTGATTGCCCCATTCATCGTATTCTGCCTGCCAGGTTATCGCTCCTGCTTCATCAATCAGCGCCAGCGGCAGTCCCCGGTGGTCACAGTGGTAAAGATGGATTTTTCTCTCCGGGATGTGTTCCGGCTCCAGTTGGTTTTCCATCTGTTCCACGTTCAGCCCGCACTTCGCCAGCCACTACAGTGCCATAATTAAGTATTAACTGAATTATTTCTCTTTGAGTGTTACAACATGAATATCGTCATAAACTATTTGTTTTATTTTATCCCGACCATCTTCTTTCTTTATTATAAACATCTCATTCAATTCATAATTAGAGTATATCGAATGATAAGTCAATCTTATATTACCATCCCCAATCAATACCTTTACCTGATCGCTTTTTAATAACCTCCCATATTGATAACTTCCAAGCACAGAAGCATTTTTGTTCATAAGGGAAAAATAATCTGACTTTGTCATTGAATCTTTAAATTCTTTAGAAACTATATCTACATAAATTTTTTCAAAATCTTTTAAATTGAATTGCTCGTGAAACGCCTCGACTGTAAGCATTGCATCACGGGAACCTTCATCGCTGCAGCCAATCAATACTTGGGTGCTTAACATAACCCCAACAATATAGAATTTATATTTTCTCATGTTAATTCACTATGCATTTAGTATATTGCTGACAAGTAAGAACACCATTAAAACTCCCACCACCAAGCCCACCTATGCCGATTGCCGATGCATCAAACACGATTCCTTTGGCATAAGTATTCCCTGGATTCCAACCATTAGCACCTATACACATATTGTGATTAGCTTGTGCTACTTCATAGGGTGATGCTCCATTCTGTGTCATTAAAATATCTAAGCTACTAATATTTCTACCATAACCCTCAAACCCTGTACCTAAGTTGATTTGGCTGCTCAACCCCTTCGGATCTCTATATTGAACTGGATTTAGCGGATAAACATAAGCAGTCCACCCACCCCTTAGCCCAATAGGATCCTGGGTAATATACCGCCCCTGTTGCGGGTCATAATAACGGTGGCGGTTGTAGTACAGCCCCGACTCTTCATCCGCCTGCTGCCCCGGCAGCCGGATGAGCTGTTGCAGAGCCTGCGGGTTATCCTCTGACAGCAGGTTTCCCCATTCATCGTATTCCGCACGCCACGCAATAGCTCCCCCTTCATCAATCAGTGCCAGCGGCAGTCCACGGTGGTCGCAGTGGTACAGGTGGAGTTTTCTCTCCGGTGTGTGCTCCGCCTCCAGCTGGCTTTTCATCTGTTCTGCCGTCAGCCCACACTGCATCAGCCACTGGCGGCTTTGTTCACTGACCTGGTCAGTCCGCAGCTCCCGCTCCAGGTTATCCAGCAGGCTCACCAGTTCCGGCCTGAACGCCATCCCTGCATCCTGATGCAGTTTCTCCGCCAAGGTACGACGGGGGGTACGTACAGTTTATCTGTGTACTGAGTAATAGTCCTATTTCAGTTTAATTACATTACCTCGTTTACCTGAATCATCGATATAAAAGCTTTGCAGGCATAAGTCTTTTTTATCATTATAATTGTAGATAAACTCCTCAATTAAAGAGTAGTGTTTATAAGTTGTTCGGTAACTTAAAATTATTTTTTTTGAGTTGATAACATTACTATGCAATAAAGTTGAATGTTCAAACTCACCGAACACCTCCATCTTTCCATTCATAATTGATAGAAATTCATCTCGGGGTGTTGCTTGCTGAAAATCATCACAGGATTCATTGTATATCTTATCTAAATGCTGGCTGTTATAAAGAGATTGAAATAAAGAAACCTTATTTTCAGCTTCCTTCCTTAAAGGTTTATCGTTTTTAAAGATAACACTAAACATGTATCTGAATAATATAAAAGCCATTACAACAATGATCAGTATTGTCAATTTATTTTTGTTCATCATTACCCCAACAACTCTGATAAACATTTTGCATATTGTGAGCAATTACTCAACTCACCGACCCAGGCTCCAATACCAGGACCTACACTTAAAATTCCAGTAAGATTACCCGAGGAGTCTTTTGTTCCTGCAATAGAGAACTTACCCAATAAACCGCCTCCCATCATTGCCCCTTTTGAGTCTGTCTGTCCTGGTGACACACCCGCTTCAGAAACGGAAAGTGATGCTGCAAATCCCATCGCCAGACCAACTCCACTATGGTCGCATTGAGCGTAATACGTACAAACATCTTTATTACCAGAAGCTTTATCATTTGTTCCAACTGCGATTCCCACAACTAAACTCCCCCCACTAAAAACATCCAGTGATATTCCAGCATCAAGTGAAATAGAACCTGATGGGGGTTCATAATATGGTCCATTTGCCGCATCTATTGTTGCCGATGCTTCTTCGTATGACATATAGCCTTTGGAAGCAGCATTTACTGCTGAACCAGCCTCCTTACCAAATGCACCACCAAATGTAATCAGCCCTAATGGATCTACTCCCTTAACTGGATTCAACGGATAAACATACGAATTCATCCCCCCCTTCAGCCCTATCGGATCCTGGGTAATATACCGCCCCTGTTGCGGATCATAATAACGGTGGCGGTTGTAATACAATCCCGTCTCTTCATCAGCCTGCTGGCCCGGCAGACGAATGAGCTGTTGCAGATGATGCGGGTTTTCTTCTGTCAGCTGATTGCCCCATTCATCGTATTCTGCCTGCCAGGCTATCGCTCCTGCTTCATCAATCAGCGCCAGCGGCAGTCCCCGGTGGTCACAGTGGTAAAGATGGATTTTTCTCTCCGGCGTGTGTTCCGGCTCCAGCTGCTTTTCCATCTGCTCCACGCTCAGCCCGCACTGCGTCAGCCACTGGCGGCTCTGGTCACTGAGCTGGCCGCTGCGCAGCTCCCGCTCCAGGTTATCCAGCAGGGTCACCAGCTCCGGCATCAGCACCAGTCCCGCGTCCTGCTGCAGTTTCTCCGCCAGCGTGCGGCGGGTGGTGGTGCTCAGCGCGGCTGTCGCCGTCTCCACCCGCAGCAGGGGCGTAAAACTCCCCGGCAGGTACACCGTCTGGATACGCGATTTATCCGTCTGCGTGGTGGTCAGGCGGTCGCCCTCCTGGCCGTACCACACGCTTTCCGCGGGCTCTGTCGGCACGTACCAGCCGCCATCATATGCCTCTCCCTGCCACACCTGTTTGCGGATGCGGCGGCCCAGCGGATCATAAGCATAACGGCTCTCCGTCAGCATGTTGCCGCTCTGCATCCGGCGGTAATGCGTCAGCCGGTGCTGGTGGTCATAGCCGTAGTGGTGCGTGATGCTGCCGCGCGGGTGGATGCGCCGTTCGTCCTTTTCCGTCAGCCTGCCGTAGCTATCGTAATGGTAAAAACAGTGCGCATCTTCGCTGATGCGGTTAGCCGGCCAGTTCTGCGGCAGTGCCGGGAAGGCCTTCCTGTCCGCCACCCGGTTGCCCGCCGGGTCGCTCAGGGTCAGTTGCGACAGCGTATGCTGCGCGGAGGTTATCTGTGTGCTGAGTAACCGTCCGGCCCCGTCATACCGGTAATCGCGCTGCTCATGCGGCCCGCGGATACCGGTCAGCTGCCCGTCTGCATTCCAGCCGTAATCGCGGTTAAGCTGAGGGAGGCTCAGGTGATGGTGCTGTAACTGCCCGGCGGGGGTCCAGGCCGTCGTCAGTTCATAATCCCCGAAGGTGCGCTGTGTCTCGCGGTGCAGGCGGTCACGGGTGAAGTCCATCAGCGGTGTGTCACCGAACTTCATGCCCGCCAGATACCCGCTGCCGTAGGTCAGCCACGCCACCGGCGGCAGGTTATCCGGCTTAAACCGGTTCATCAGCCCCTGCTCGTTGTACGCCTGTTTCGTTTCATGCTGCCAGAGCAGTGCCTGCGTTGCCGGATCATGCACCGTCTGGCGCTCACTGATAAGCCGCCCCCGGCTGTCATAGCTGTAGTGAACCGCAATCCGCTGGCCGGCGCTGAGATGGCTGATGTCCGCCAGCCAGCCCCGTTCGTTGTAGCCCCACTGTTCTGCCGGTTCGTCATTCACCGTGCGGTGCGTCAGGCGGTCTGCCTCATCGTAATGCCAGTGCGTGACAAGCTGTGTATCTTCGCTGCGGATGAGCTGCCCGGTGGGGCCGTAGTGGTAACGCTGCGTTCTGCCGTCAAAGCCGCTTTCCTGCGTCAGCCGGTCCCGCACATCGTACCCAAAGGTGGTGGTGGCACCGTTCTCGTTTATCAGTGCCGTGACACGCCCGGCCGGGTCGTGCTCAATCCGGCGTGTCAGCCCGCCCTGGGTGGTGCTGACCACGTTACCCCACGCATCATACGCCGTGGTGGTGCGGCGGCCGTCCGGGGACATCACGGCGGTGAGGTCGCCGGCAGCGTTGTATTCATAACGCGTCTGCCTGCCCTGCGCATCCTGCTGACTGACCAGCCGGCCGCGCGCATCGTAAGTCCGGTAGCGGCTGAGGCCTTCTTCCTGATGCACGGCACTCAGTTGCCCGAACCGGTCATATTCATAGCGGGTTTCATCGCCCGAGCAGTCGGTGTACGTCAGAAGCTGGCCGTAGCGACTCCAGCTCATCTGGCGGCTGCCGGTGGCATCGTCGCGGGTGGTCGGATATTCGCTGTGCGGATCATCATAACCATAACGCGTCTGAGTGCCGTCCCGCTGCACTTCGCCGGTCAGCCTGCCGTGCTCATCATAGTCACGCCGGCTTTTCAGGCCGTCCGGGTGAACCGTGCTGGTCAGCTGCTGCTGGCGGTTGTAGTAAAACGCCGTGCGGCGGCCATCCGGGGCGACGGTCTCCGTCAGCTGGCCGCTGCCGGGGCTCAGCCGGTACTGCGTTGTGCGTCCCGCCGCATCCGTCTGCGCCACCAGTCTGCCGGCCGGATCGAACTCGCTGCGGGTGAGGCTGCCGTCGGCAAACTCCTGTTTGACCACCCGTTTCATGCCGCCTTCACCGTCGGTGTGCAGCACCTCGCGGCGGTTCAGGCTGTCGGTGGTGGTGACGCGATTCTGCTCATAGCGGTAGGTGTAGCTTAGCCCTGCGGGGTTGCGCTGTTCCGTCACCCGCCCGTCAGCGTCATAGACATAACGCATCTCCGGGCGACCGGCGTAACGGTGCGCCACCATCCTTCCGGAATGCAGTGCATCATACGTGAAGGCGCGCACGGCGGTGCCGCTGCGGTCGTCCACCCCGGCCAGCTCGCCCCGCGGGGAATAGTGATAGCGCACCAGCGGCTCAGCCGGCAGGTTATCCGGGTAAAGCGGGTCTCGGGTGAGCCACACTTCCGCCAGGCGCACGCCGGTGTCGGTGCCGTAACCGGTGGCAGGCAACGCCTCCGGGAAAGGTGGCTGTTTTTGTTTCCGGGCCTGTTCTGCACGCTGTGCCTGCGTGGTCAGCACCAGCCGGAAGCGGCGGCCTGCGCCATCGGTGACACCGGTGATGTCACCGCTGAATTCACCGGCAACCTCGCGGTGAAAGGTCATCCTGTGCCCGACATTATCCACCAGTCCGGTCAGTATCCGGTACGGCGGCAGCGGCGCGGGCAGCACCTCATCGACGGCGGGGATGCGCTCACACCCGCCGAGCACCCACCACGGCCCCTGCGGGCTGCTGGTGGCGAGGTAGCGATGGGGGCTCAGGCGAAGGTCTTCCGGGAGTGCCCGCCAGAGGGCATACAGCGGGTGGTTATCCTGCAGGGCGGCCACGCCCCCCCGCGCCAGCCAGAGGGATTCACTGCGGCTGAGCGCCACCTCCCCCGGGAACAACGGAGTAAAATGCAGGCTTCTGCCGCCGTTGTCATTGAGTATCAGGGCGTTATCGCGTATCTGCAGATGCACATCAAAAGGCGCTTTCCAGCCGGGGCCAAACACGCCCACCGGTGCCGGCGTCCGGGTCTGATAACTGCTGTAGGTACGGGAAAGCACCAGCGGCAGCGGCCCCGGCAGGGCAAGGTCGGTTTCACCGGGCAGCACCTTGGCCCCCAGCAGCGGGTTCACCGGGTGGCCGGAGGTTCTGCCGCCCGGGCACACCGAGCAGGCCACCCCGGTTGGTGCGCCAATCATCACCCCTGCGGAGCCCTGAACTATCGGGCCGCCCATCGCCGTCATGTCACCCATCCGTGCCGCGGGTTTACCGGTCATACACAAATCCTTCTGTTTACATGAACTGAAAATTGATGGTTACGCGGGGCTGCCGTTCAGAACTGCCGCATGTCCGGCGGCTGGGTGCTGTCCGCCTCCGGTGCTTCCGGCGGATTGTCCGTCAGACCGCAGTTCCAGTTAATCATCAGGGCATCGCCGCTGACGCTCTGCACACCCTGCAGATTAATGGCGGTGCCGTTGAGGAAGATTTTCCCGTCCTTCGTCAGCACCAGCCTCGCCATCCCGCAGCGCAGTTCCAGATGCTCACCTGCGGAATACACCGCCACTTTGCCGGTGCTCTCGGTGCGGTTTTTACCCACCGTGAAGGTGACATTCTCCCCGACGCTGACGTGATACCCCTTACCGACCACCAGCGATTTCTGTATCCCCACCTGTGAGGACTGCGTCAGCGCCACCGAGGTGTTCATCACGCCCCCGACGGTGGTCTGGTAAGCCAGCCCCACGGTCAGCGCGCGGACAATACCCACCGTCTCCGACTGGTTCTGGCCGACGGTGATACTCTGGTTTTGCCCCACGATTTCTTTCTGGTTTTGCACCACCGTCTGCAGCTGGTTTTGCTTCACGGTGATGACCTGGTTGCCACCGATGGTTTCGCTATGGTTGACTTTCACATCGGTGGTGCGGTTATTGAGCACTTCAGTGTCCATGTTCTTCTGCGCATGGAGGTACAGCTGCTCCGCTGAGGTCGCGTCATCAAAGCGCAGTTCGTTAAACCCGCTGCCCTTGTAGGTTTTTGAGCGGAGGGTCATCTGCGTTTTCGTTCCCGGCAGGTCTCCCGGTGAACCGTTAAATTCATGATAAGTCCGCCCCATCACTATCGGCTGGTCCGGGTCACCGTTGAGGAAATCGACTATCACTTCCTGGCCGACACGCGGTATCGCCAGGTGACCAAACCCGGCACCGGCCCACCCCTGCGACACCCGTATCCAGCACGAGCTGTCTTCCGTGCCGCCGTGATAACGGTCCCAGCGGAATTTCACCCGCACCCGCCCGTGTTCGTCGCAGAAAATCTCCTCCCCCGGCGGGCCGGTCACCACCGCACTCTGCGGGCCATCGACTTTCGGTTTGAAGCGCGGGGCCGGACGCCAGGTGCGTGTAGCGGGCATCACACTGAACTGGTTGATGAGGGTGGTGCCCTCGCCGCGACTGCCATGCAGCGCCTGCGGCTGGTCACCGGTCAGGATACTGCTCACCACCTGCCATTCCCGGTTCTGGGCCTTTATCGGGTGACCGGAAAGGGTGAAACGCCCCCCCGGCCATAACGTCGCTGACGTGCTGGTCCCCGTGGCAGTTTCCGCCTGATTGCGGCAGCCCTCGGTTTTGTAACGGGTAAAATCCCGGCCGTGCTGCTCATCCTTGAAACGCCCCGGATAATCATAAATTTCATACTGTGCGCGCTGGCCGTTCAGGCTGTCGGCCTTGTGGTTATACCTCCCCGGCCAGTCCGGTACCTTAAAGGTGTAATCCTGGCTCATGACCGAAGACGGCAGCACGTTCGCTTCGTAACGAAACACGCTGATGCACTCCCTGGTCACGTCCGGGGTATTCGGGTTAAAGGGAAAGGTATTTTCTGCGCGGACCAGGCCAGCTGCGTCATCACACAGCGTCAGTTTCTGCGCCTGCGCTGAGGCGTCATCGAAGAAGCTGATGCCTTCCTCGGCCCACAGTCTTGCCAGAAAATCCAGGTCAGTTTCCCCGTACTGAACGCAGAATTCCCGTGCCGGATGGCTCTCATAAAAGGAGGAGGTCCAGTCCGTGACGCCGTTTTCCGCCAGCAACGTGGCGGTGATGGTTCGGATATCCTGCTGCTGAAAAATACGGAAGTTCTGGCGCAGGCCGCAGCGCCACAGGGGAGGATGAATGCGGAAACGGTAGCGCATCTGCCAGCCGTTGTTCTCGCTCATGCCGAAGGTGGCAATAATGCCGCTGACATGGCGCACGGCGGTGGCACCCTGCCAGACCGTCAGCGTGGCATTCTGCTCGAGTAACTGTTCGGCAGTCTGGCGGAAGGAGTCGCTGGCAACATCGACGTCGAGGATAAAGGAGGAGGAATAATGCTGGCGGAGGAAGAAACTCACCACCGCAAAGGTGTCCGGCTCAAGCCCCGCCACCTGTAGCGTAAAACGCAGTCCTTTTACTGACATAATTCTTCCCTGTGCCGACGCGCTGCCGGACAAATGATAAACATGGTTAACAGGTGAAGAAGAATAAGCAGTCTGTTTTTTTATAGTGTGACCGCGGTCAGTTTTTCAGGTTGAAAATCAGAAAATTGATAAATATATTATTTATATATCAACTATTTAATTAATTTTGCGTATGGTTACCCTAAAGGGATTTACACTGTGAATTAATCGTTCTGACTCAAAGCAAATTGGTGGGGAATAAGAGAAATAAAAACAAATCTACAAGATCTAACTTTTGGAATATTGACTTACAACGATCACTACCTCCATAGGAGATCGTGTAAGGATGGCAAAAAAACGGGGCACCCTTTATGGGCCGATGAAGATAGTGAGTGCGCGACCAGGCATGGCGCTGGTTGCGCTGGTTGTGGTCATGGCACTGCTGTGGATTGTGTTGTAGCAATTTGCCACCCATAACGGGTGGCAGACATTATTTACGGAAAGCGATTAATGTCACGACAATCCCCATGGCCGCAGAAATCGCTCCAGCAAGGAACACCGATGGATAGCCCATCGATGTGGCTAACAGCCCGGTTAGCGGGCCAGCGATACCGTAAGAGATATCCTGAAATGCCGCATAACCGCCGAGTGCTGTGCCGCGCACTTGCGCCGGAACGCGTTTCACGACTTCAACACCCAGCGCCGGGAAGATCAGTGAACAGCCGCAACCGGTGAGCGCCGCGCCCATTAGCGCAACGCTCGCTTCCGGCGCTTGCCATAACAAAACCAACCCGACAGTTTCTATCGCCAGCGAAATCAGAGCCACACGCACACCACCAAAACGGTCTGGCATCCAGCCAAAAAACACACGCATCAGGACAAAAGCGCCACCAAATGCGGTGAGCGTGAAACCCGCCCAGGCCCAGCCTTTAGCAGCAAAGTAGAGCGAAACAAAAGTACCGATAACAGCAAAACCAACACCCTGCAATGCCAGACCGACTCCGGGTTTCCAGATAAGCCCAATCACGGCAAACAGCGCAGGACGCTCACCATTATGCGCCGGTACTGCACGAACGCGCCCATTGAACGCCCAGGCGACCAATGGCAGTGCAATGGTCGACACACCCAACGCGACAAATCCCCAATGGCTATTTAACAACAAACCCAGCGGTGCGCCAGCAGCTAATGCGCCATAAATCGCCATCCCATTCCAGGACATTACTTTGCCGGAACGCGCCGGGCCCACTAAACCCATTCCCCAGGTAAGATTGCCAGTCAGCAGTTGGCTTTCGCCAAAACCGAGAATCAAACGACCGACAATCAGTAACCCGAATTTAGCCATTGCATCAACCGGCAACAATGCTGCCAACAGATAAGCAACTCCCGCAAAGGCGCAGGCACACATGCCTTGTAAGGTCGAGCGCTTTGCACCTTGCTGATCCGCCAGGCGCCCTGCGTAACCACGTGTTAAAACCGTTGCCAGGAATTGAATCCCCACGGCAATCCCCACCATGGTGTTGCCATAGCCGAGTTGGTGGTGCACAAAAAGCGGGATAACAGGCAGCGGTAAGCCAACTGTCATATAGGTAAGAAACACCGCAAAGGTGATATTAAATAAAGACTTATTTCCTGATTTGGTATTTTTTAGCTGAGAATCAATCAATGCAGACATGCTGCTTACTCCATTTATTGCAGAGTAAGGCGAGGAAACCACCACGCCCTTTCCCTCTGAACGTTCAGATTAAGGGTGCGTTGGTTGACGTTGAACGCTTACGCATTATCAAATTGATAATGTTATGGCGAGATAGTGCCTTCAGTGATTGATGCTGTCAATAATTGTAAATGGCAAAAAAAACGGGGCGCCAAAGGCACCCCGTTAGAAATAATCGCTGTTTGCGATGAATTACGCGTTAACTTTGCGCATCACCAGCGTGGCGTTAGTCCCACCGAAACCGAAGCTGTTAGACATAACAGTATTCAGTTGACGCTCGGTAGTTTCAGTCACGATGTTCAGACCAGCAGCCTGCTCATCCAGCTCTTCAATGTTAATGCTTGGCGCGATAAAACCGTGTTCCAGCATCAGCAGAGAGTAGATAGCTTCCTGAACGCCAGCGGCACCCAGAGAGTGGCCAGTCATCGCTTTGGTCGCGGACATAGCTGGTGAGTTGTCACCGAAGACTTCTTTGATTGCGCCCAGTTCTTTCACATCGCCAACCGGCGTAGAAGTCCCGTGGGTGTTCAGGTAGTCAATCGGGGTATCCACACCATGCATTGCCATCTTCATGCAGCGCACTGCGCCTTCGCCAGATGGAGCAACCATGTCTGCGCCATCAGAAGTCGCGCCGTAGCCAACGATTTCAGCGTAGATGTGTGCGCCACGAGCCAGAGCGTGCTCCAGTTCTTCAACTACAACCATACCGCCGCCGCCTGCGATGATGAAACCGTCACGGCTCGCATCATAGGTACGGGACGCTTTGTCCGGCGTTTCGTTGTATTTGGTCGACAGTGCGCCCATTGCATCAAACTCACAGGCCATTTCCCAGCACAGCTCTTCGCCGCCGCCAGCAAAAACGATGTCCTGCTTGCCAAGCTGAATTTGCTCAACAGCATTACCGATACAGTGCGCAGAAGTCGCACATGCGGAGCTGATTGAGTAGTTCACGCCGTGAATTTTGAACGGAGTCGCGAGACATGCGGAAACCGCAGAACCCATCGCTTTGGTCACAACATAAGGACCAACCGCTTTCAGGCCGCGCGGGCTACGCATTGCGTCTGCACCGAACACCTGAGATTTGGAAGAACCACCGGAACCTGCAATCAGGCCAACACGCGGGTTGCTTTGATAAACTTCTTCTTTCAAACCAGCATCTTCAATAGCTTGCTGCATTGAAAGATAAGCATAGACAGAGGCATCGTTCATGAAACGGACAACTTTACGGTCAATCAGGCCGGTGGTGTCCAGTTTAACGTTACCCCACACGTGGCTGCGCATTCCAGAATCTTTGAACTCTTGAGAGAAAGTGATCCCCGAGCGACCTTCACGCAGAGATGCCAGGACTTCCTGCTGGTTGTTACCGATGCTGGAAACAATGCCCAGACCAGTAATCACTGCACGTTTCATTCAATACCTCTTCCACTGCACTATTTAGGATTTCGACAGGCACAATAGCGTACACTTGTACGCCGAACAAGTCCGATCAGACAAAACGGCCTGAAATTTGCGCCGCTTCGCACACATCGTTACTATCCTTTCACTGCCTGCCAGACGAGTAACTTACGTGAAACACTCCCCAATACAATCGGCCAATCTGGGCTTTAACGAAGAGGGTACACCTGTATCCCGAGAGTTCGACGATGTTTACTTCTCTAATGATAATGGACTGGAGGAAACTCGTTATGTCTTTCTTGGTGGAAATCGTTTGTCAGAACGTTTTGCGACCCACGACCGCTCACTGTTTATCGTCGGTGAAAGCGGATTTGGCACTGGACTTAACTTCCTGACTTTATGGGAAGCTTTTGAACAATTCTGCCAAAAACAGCCGAATTCTACCCTACAGCGCCTGCACTTTATTAGTTTTGAAAAATTCCCGCTGACAGCGAAAGATTTACACGCTGCTCATGCGCACTGGCCCGAACTGGCGTCTTTTGCTCAGCAATTGCAGCAGCAATGGCCGCTGCCTGTCGCCGGTTGTCATCGCCTTTTACTGGCTGGCGGACGCGTCACTCTGGACCTCTGGTTTGGGGATATTAACGAGCTAATACCGCAGTTAGATGACACGTTAAATAATCAGGTCGACGCCTGGTTCCTTGATGGTTTTGCCCCGGCAAAAAATCCAGACATGTGGACGCCGCAACTATTTAACGCAATGGCAAAACTGGCTCGCCCAGGTGGCACGCTGGCGACATTCACCTCCGCAGGATTTGTGCGTCGTGGTTTGATTGATGCCGGTTTCACGATGACCAAAAGCAAAGGCTTTGGCCGCAAGCGGGAAATGCTGACGGGAGTGATGGAAAACGCCCTCGAATCGCCACCCCGCGCGCCCTGGTATGCTCGCCCCGCAGCCCGAGGCAACGAAGTCGCGATTATTGGCGGCGGTATTGCCAGCGCCCTGCTGTCACTCGCTTTGCTGCGTCGTGGCTGGCAGGTCACGCTGTACTGCGAAGATAGTGCTCCGGCCCTTGGCGCTTCCGGCAACCGCCAGGGCGCGCTTTACCCGTTGCTCAATACCCACAGCGCCACACTCACCCGCTTTTTCAGCGCTGCATTTACCTTTGCCCGCCGTTTATATGACTCATTGCCAGTAGAGTTTGATTATGACTGGTGTGGCGTCACGCAACTGGGCTGGGACGAAAAGAGCCAGCATAAAATCGAGCAACTGCTGAGCCTCGAATTTCCAGAATTACTTGCCAGAGCGGTGAGTGCCGAAACGGTGGCAGAACTGTGTGGCGTTGAAACAGGCCATGGCGGAGTCACTTACCCGCTCGGTGGCTGGCTATGCCCGGCACAACTGACAGCCGGAGCATTGGCGTGCGCTGAAAAGATGGGATTAAAAACGCATTATCAGCATCGTGTTGAATCCTTAAGCAAGGCATCTGATGCGTGGCAATTAACCTTCGCTGACAACACCGTTCAGCAGCATGCCGCAGTGGTGTTAGCCAACGGCTATAAAATCAATAAATTCCCGCAAACCGAGAAGTTACCGATTTCCGCCGTCGGTGGACAGGTGAGCCATATTCCCACCACGCCATCACTTTCAGAGTTACGCCAGGTGTTGTGTTACGACGGTTATCTGACGCCGCAAAACCCGAGCAATCAGCAGCATTGCATCGGGGCGAGCTATCATCGGGGCGATGAGGAGATGCGCTATAACGATGAAGATCAGCAGCATAATCGCCAGCGTTTGCTTAACTGCCTGCCGGATGTGCAATGGCCTCAGGAAGTCGATGTCAGTGCCGGAGAAGCTCGTTGTGGAGTCCGCTGCGCGTCACGCGATCATATGCCGATGATTGGATCTGTTCCTGACTACAACGCCACACTTGAAGCTTACGCAACGCTGGTTGAAAGCCATGAAAATGCCGAAACCGCACCGGTGTACCCAAATCTGTTTATGCTGGCATCCCTCGGTTCGAGAGGGCTTTGCAGTGCGCCACTGGCGGCAGAGATTCTGGCAGCACAAATGAGTGATGAACCCGTTCCGATGGATGGTGAAACACTGGCAGCGTTAAATCCGAATCGATTTTGGGTGAGAAAATTGCTGAAGGGCAAAGAAGTTAAATAATGGAAGGTTAGCGCCCTCACCCCGGCCCTCTCCCCCAGGAGAGGGAGAAAAGCATACCGAACAGTTCCCTCTCCCTGGGGAGAGGGTTAGGGTGAGGGGGAATATCTTAAAACTTCGCCTGCTGGTACAAATTGTCCCACATACCCAGCACTAAAGACTGGTCACGCGGTGAAAGTTCACCTGCCTGAATAGCTTTTTCCAGGCTGCCGGATACCGCAGTGTGGAGCGCTTCTGGGCTATGGTCTTCACCGTGTTCCAGTTCCGCTACCGCAAGTGTCAGGTGGCCACGCAGATAACCGCTGGCAAACAGCTCGTCATCACTGGCTGTCTCAACCATTTCATCAATTAGCGCCAGTATGCGTGTCTCAAATTCCGCGATCATCGTACTTCCTCTTTTTTTGCAGGTAATTAATTTAAATCTTCCGGCCACGGGAATTGTTCTGCGGCCAGCGGCGGGGTTTTGTAATAGTCCCGCAGTGCTTCAATCAGTTTTGCCGTGCGAGCCGGTATGCCCTCTTGCAGGTAAATCATCACCTGCGCATGCACCCGACGCTGGAAGGCGATTCTGTCCGGGTCGACATCGCCGCTCAGGTTGTCGCAACTGACATTGAACGGGAAGTTGGCTGCCACGCACAGTAACCATTCCTGCGCCTGGGGTTTAACTTCCACATCCTCGAATTTACTTTGTGTCTCGGCATCACGCCCATCAGGGCAATACCAGTAACCAAAATCCACCAGTTCACGGCGCGCTTTGCCAGCGATAAGCCAGTGGGAAATCTCGTGCATCCCGCTGGCGTAATAACCGTGGGCAAACACTACACGGTGATAAGGAATTTCCGCATCTGCTGGAAGATAGATCGGTTCGTCGTCGCCTTTAATCAGACGTGTATTAAAATCGTCTTTAAAGCAGCTATCGAAAATATCGATAAGTTCCTGATAATGGTGTTCTGTTTTTATTGTCATCATTGCTGTTGTCATCTCAAGCTATCCCCAACCAATGGAGGATCTCCGTTCCGTGGCTATCAAATAAGAGTTTGGCACTCATCACCGCCGAGACAATCACTATCATCGGGCGGATCAGTTTTTGGCCTTTACTCAATACCAGACGCGATCCCATTCGCGCCCCTATAAATTGCCCGGCCATCATCACAAAACCGGTTCCCCAAATCACTTTCCCGCCAATGATAAACAGCAGTAAGCCACCGAGGTTAGACGCGGCGTTTAACACTTTGGCGTGAGCGGTAGCTTTGGCGAGGTTAAAGCCACATAACGTGACAAATGCCAGCGCGTAAAAAGAACCCGCACCAGGGCCAAAGAAACCGTCGTAGAACCCGACACACCCGCCAGCGACCAGCGCAAATGGCAGGCCGTATAAGCGACGCTGCCGGTCTTCGGCACCCAGTTTTGGCATCAATAAGAAGTACAGACCGATGCTAATGACCAGTATTGGCAGAATTTGGCGCAGCACGTCTGATTTTACATGCTGAACCAGTAACGCACCGGTCATTGAGCCGATCAACGTCATCAGAATATTGAGTTTCTGATCTTGCAGGCTGACCACTTTGCGGCGAATAAAATAGATCGAGGATGAAACTGAACCGCCGCAGGCCTGCAACTTGTTGGTCGCCAGAGCTTGAGCCGGTGACATTCCTGTCGCTAACAATGCGGGTATAGTAATCAAACCGCCCCCACCCGCCAGAGCATCGATAAACCCTGCACCCATGGCGACAAAAAACAGCACCGCCAGCATCAGGGGGGAAACCATAAACCATTCCATGATTTTATCCGTTAGAGAACGTGCTCATCCAGTAAGGCCTGACATGAGGCCGGAATTGGGGGTGGAGTTTTCTTTTTCGGTGCACTACTCCCAGGAGGCGGTGGTGCAAACCAGCTTTGCAATTCAGCCCCGCAACCGTCGCCTGGCGGCGGTAAGGGTTGATCTTCGCATTCAAGGCTATCAGCCGGGCAACGCAGACGCACGTGCATATGCGCACGATGAGCAAACCACGGGCGAACTTTGCGTAGCCAGTCACGATCGGCTCCGGCATCCAGACACAATTGTTGCTTAATCGCCGGATTGACGAAGATCCGCGTGACGTCGTTATCTTTCGCCGCAAGTTTGATCAGGCTGCTAATTTCAGGTTGCCACAAACGCGGTACCACATGCTGATTATCGCTGCCGACTAAATCCAGCGCCTGCGGTTTAAGTAACTGTGCAGACGTCCAGCGTGTTTTAGGTAACTGCAAAAAGATGTCTACATCCAGCCCGCTTTGGTGGCTGGCGTGGCCTGAGCTAAAACGCCCACCTGCCGCCATGCCCATATCACCAATCAACACCGTACCAAGACCAAGCTGTGTGGACTGATTACTCAGACGCTGAATAAACATCACTAAATCGGGGTGACCGAAATAGCGACGTTGATCCTGACGCATCACCTGATAGCGCGGATCGTTTAGCGGCAACTCGTGGGCACCAACGATACAGCCGTTAGAAAAAGCACCAATAGATTGCGCACTACCCGCAATCGGATGACTAATTTTCTGCCACGGAGTGGCTGCAAAAGTAGCGGTGCTGGCAAGTAACGCCAGCAGCCCGACGAGCATTTTTTTCATCGCATTACCAACGCGGAAGAGGGAACGTCACGTCGCCGTTTTGAGCACGTTGACGCAGCATATGATCCATCAAAACAATCGCTAACATGGCTTCGGCGATAGGAACAGCACGAATACCGACGCAAGGATCGTGGCGGCCACGGGTGACCATCTCAACTTCTTCGCCTTCGCGGTTAATCGTACGGCCCGGCACCATAATGCTTGAGGTCGGCTTCAGCGCCATATTGGCGATAATTTGCTGGCCACTGCTGATACCACCCAAAATGCCGCCAGCGTGGTTGCTCTGGAAACCTTGTTTAGTGATTTCGTCACGGTTCTGGCTACCGCGCAGATTGACTACGCCAAAGCCATCACCGATTTCGACACCTTTCACCGCGTTGATGCTCATCAGCGCATGGGCAATATCGGCATCTAAACGATCAAATACCGGTTCGCCAAGGCCTGGTGGCACGTTGTCCGCCACCACGGTGACTTTCGCACCAATGGAGTCGCCTTCTTTTTTCAGCGCGCGCATCAGTTCATCAAGCGTTTCAATTTTATCCGGATCCGGGCAGAAGAACGGGTTCTGCTCAACTTGATCCCAGTCTTTGATTTCCAGCGGCACGTCGCCCATTTGCGTCAGGCAGCCACGAATGGTAATGCCGTATTTGTGCGCCAGATATTTTTTAGCAATTGCACCAGCGGCTACACGCATCGCGGTTTCGCGGGCGGAAGAACGACCACCGCCGCGGTAATCGCGCAGGCCGTATTTTTGTTCGTAGGTGTAATCAGCGTGGCCCGGACGGAACACGTCTTTGATTGCGCTGTAATCTTGCGAACGCTGATCGGTGTTTTCAATCAACAGACCGATGCTGGTACCGGTGGTCATGCCTTCAAATACACCAGAAAGAATTTTGACCTGGTCAGGTTCACGACGTTGCGTGGTATAGCGGGACGTCCCTGGGCGGCGGCGATCGAGGTCGTGTTGTAAATCAGCTTCGGTAAGCGGAATGCCGGGCGGCACACCATCAACGATACAACCCAACGCCACACCGTGGGATTCACCAAATGTCGTTACGCGAAATACTTGTCCGATAGAATTTCCTGCCATTTGTCACGGCTCCTTACCGTTGTCATTTTCGTTGTGTTGTCAGCAAAAGAAGACGGGCCAAAAGGCCCGCCTGCACAGATTAATCTTTGTAAATGCTGAAATGTTCACGCGCGTCAATCAACTGCGATTTAGTCAGCATAAACACGCCGTCACCGCCGTTGTCGAACTCAAGCCAGGTGAACGGCACATCCGGATACTGATCCATCAGATGTACCATGCTGTTCCCGACTTCACAGATCAGGATGCCGCCATCAGCGAGGTAGTCCGGGGCACACGCCAGAATACGACGCGCCAGTTTCAGGCCGTCCGTCCCCGCAGCTAAACCTAATTCCGGCTCGAAGCGGAATTCGCCTGGTAGGTCAGACATATCTTCCGCATCCACATACGGCGGGTTAGTGACGATAATGTCGTACTGAACTTTCGGCAGGTCGCGGAACAGGTCGGAACGAATCGGTGTTACCTGGTTTTCCAGACCGTGTTCAGCGATGTTTTGCTCGGCAACTGCCAGCGCATCCAAAGAAATATCGACCGCATCCACTTCCGCATTCTGGAATTCATAAGCACAAGCGATGGCGATACAGCCACTGCCGGTGCACATATCCAGAATATGGTGTGGTTCCTGGTCGAAAAGACCGGCGAAACGGTTGGTGATAAGCTCGCCAATCGGGGAACGTGGCACCAGCACACGCTCATCAACATAAAACTCATGGCCGCAGAACCAGGCTTTGTTAGTCAGATAAGCGACCGGAATGCGCTCGTTTACGCGGCGAATCACGCGCTCAACAATACGATGACGCTCGCTAGGAGTCAGGCGTGCTGTACGCATATCTTCTGGAATATCCAGCGGCAGATAGAGGCTTGGCAGCACTAGCTGAACGGCTTCGTCCCACGGGTTATCGGTACCGTGACCATACCAGACGTTGGCGGCGCTAAAACGACTTACTGCCCAGCGCAGCATATCCTGAATGGTGTGCAGCTCATTCACTGCCTCATCGACGAAAATTTTATCCACGTTGCCCTCCGCAGGCCGTTCGCGCTAATTCAATAATCGATTAGTTTGCCATGAAGACCGCGACAAATCAGCATATCAATTACGCTCACCGTCGGGAAAATTGCGTTTTATTTAGTGATGGACGGCAAACCAGGTAAACTAGCGGCAATAACGAATGCGAGATGAGCCAGATGAAAAAGAAAACTCCGCTCAGCGTTGATGATCAGAACCTTTTCCGTGGTTTGATGAGCGGTACCAAAAAACTGACTCAGGACACGATTGTTCATCGTCCAATGCGCAAGAAAATACAGCAAGTCCCGGTGAAACGGCTATTACAGGAACAAGCCGATGCCAGTCATTATTTTTCTGATGAATTCCAGCCACGCCTGGCGACAGAAGGCCCTACGCGCTATGTGCGCGAAGATGTCAGCCACTTTGAGCTGAAAAAAATTCGTCGTGGTGATTATTCGCCAGAGTTATTCCTCGACTTACATGGCCTGACGCAGTTACAAGCCAAACAAGAATTAGGTGCGTTAATCGCCGCTTGTCGTCGTGAACACGTATTTTGTGCCTGTGTGATGCACGGGCATGGAAAACATGTATTGAAACAGCAAACACCGCTGTGGCTGGCGCAACACCCGCACATTATGGCATTTCACCAGGCGCCGAAAGAGTATGGCGGTGATGCCGCATTGCTGGTGTTGATTGAAATCGAAGAGTGGATGCCGCCGGAATTGCCTTAAGATTTTATGTCGGATGACGCTGCGCTTATCCGACCTACGATTTTGATTTTGTAGGGTGGATAAGCGCAGCGTCATCCACCAAACTTATCGTATGATCGCACAAATAAGAAGAGCCGCATTTCGCGGCTCTTTTTTTCATGCTTACGGCTTTCAGATAGCTTTAGCGACCTTGAGATTGCACGGACTCATCTGCCAGTTGAACACCCCTTTCCCGGTTTCGGGATCAAGTGTGACATTAGCAATAGCCGAAGTGCTGAACATCGGAGGTGTCTCTTGTGGACAGAGCTCAGACACCAGGTAGCCGACCAACGGCAAATGGGAAATCACCAACGCTGATTCAACCCCTTCATTTGCCAGAGCTTGCAGGTAATCACCCACCAGGCCCACATCGCCGCACGGTGTCAATTCCGGCAGAATGTCTTCTTTACCTGGAAGACTCAGTGCTTCCCGCACTACATCCAGGGTTTGTTCGGCTCGCAGGTAAGGGCTCACCAGAACACGTTCGATATCCGCTACTTGACCTTTCAACCAAGTCGCCATGACTCGGGATTCATCACAACCACACTGGGTGAGTGGACGTACCGAGTCGCTGGCGGCATCGAGTGCTGCGTCGCCGTGACGCATGATAAAAACTTGCATATTGCACCGCTTTTGTTAACCAGGAATGCTTGAATTCCCCTGAAACTTGAGAGGAGAATTCAGCAGCCGGGCATTGTGCCTTATCCGTACATCGAATGAAACGCTGTTTTTTACCTCAATGGTGCAAGTATAGTCAATCACTGTTTATTAAATGACCGACCAGCATCCATTCACCGAGCCATATGTTTATGTTTCTTTGACTACAGTTTCATTTCTGAGGTTCACTTTCCCCAGAAATTTCGTTGTTCTTCCACCATTTGTAAAAGTCGGTCGCAAGGAGCAAAACGCTCCCCGTACTGACTAGCCAGGCGTTGCAACTGCGCGACGACTTCACCCGCTCCCAGTGTATCCATATAACGGAACGGGCCACCGAGGAACGGTGGGAAACCAATACCAAATACGCCGCCGATGTCACCATCGCGAGCACTGCGAACCACGCCCTCATCGAGACAGCGAGCCGCCTCATTGAGCATCATCATCACGCAGCGTTGTGCGATCTCTTTTTCAGCCAGCGCGCCTTTTGGCGAAACGCCCAGCAGGGTATAAATTGCAGCATCAACCTGCTTTTTGCTTCTACTCCCTTTCCCTGGATAAAGATAGAAACCACGCCCATTTTTTCTACCTTTGCGATCGTCATTCAATATTGCTGCAATACTTTGTGGTGCGGCAAAACGATCGCCATAAGCATGCTGAAGTATAGGACTAATTTTAGTCCCTACATCGATTCCCACCTCATCCAAAAGTTGGATTGGGCCGACCGGAAAACCAAACGCCACCAGCGCATTATCAATTTTATCGACAGGCTCCCCTTCCACCAGGCAACGCATCGCTTCATTAACGTAAGGCGCCAAAATACGGTTGACGTAGAAGCCTGCGCTATCGCCCACCACAATCGGTGTTTTGCCCTGTTTTTTAGCCAATGCAACGGTTGTGGAAATGGTTTCCGCACTGGTTCCAGCGTGTGGGATAACTTCAACCAATGGCATTTTATCTACCGGACTAAAGTAATGCAGACCGATGACAAGTTCAGGGTGTGCGGCGTTTGCCGCAATATCGGCGATCGGCAGCGAGGAAGTATTAGAAGCAAAAATAGTATGCGGTGCGGAGTTTTGTTCGATTTCCGCAACCATCTTTTGCTTAAGCGCCAGATCTTCATAAACGGCTTCCACAACGATGTCACGGTTATGGAAACCATGATAATCAGTACCGCCGGAGATCCGCGCCATTTCACGCTGGCGCTCCGCCGCTTTCAGATGGCGACGACGCACTTTTTTATCCAGCAAATCCCAACTGTATTTCAGCGCATGGTTAATGCCGTCGTTATTAATGTCTTTGATGCGCACCGGTAATTTGCCTTTGGTGGCAGTGACAAAGGCAATCCCGCCGCCCATCAAGCCACCGCCCAACACGCCAACCGCATTTATCGGCCGTGGAGGTGCATCAGCACCGTGCTCTTTTTTAAGCTCTGTGCTGGCAAAAAACAACCCGCGTAATGCCGCTGATTGTGGCGTCATCGCCAGTTCGCCAAAGGCTTTCGCCTCCGACTCATAACCACTAAAACTGCCCTGCCCAAGCCCGATTTTTATCACTTCGATAATGCGCAACGTGGCAGGATAATTACCGCGCGTTTTTTGCTCGGTTTTTTTCTCCACCATGCTAAACAACAGTGAACGGCCAAGCGGGCCTGCAAGAATACGTTCTCTAACCGGCAAAATGCGCGATGGCTGGCGGCCTTTTGCCACCAGTTCAACTGCCGCCTTCAGCAAAATCGACTGCGGCACCACTTCATCGACCAGCCCCAGTTTCAGCGCCTGACGCGGGCGCAATTGTTTCCCGGTCAGGATCATGTCCAGCGCATGGCTGACGCCAATCAAACGCGGCAAACGCTGTGTGCCACCAGAACCCGGCAACAGACCCAACTGCACTTCAGGTAAGCCGAGTTTAGTTTTTTCATCATCGGTGCAGATACGCGAATGACAGGCCAGCGCCAGTTCCAGCCCGCCGCCGAGACACGCGCCATGAATAGCCGCAACCACCGGAATCGGAAGCGCTGCAATTTCCGCCATGATTTGCTGGCCCTGCTGCGCCAGCGTTTGGGCTTCAAGCGCAGTCTGGCAACTGGCAATCATGTTGATGTCAGCACCGGCAATAAAGTTATCAGGCTTTCCTGAGATAAATATCAAGCCTTGCAGGGCCGTGTTATCGCGAACCTGTTTAATAATGTTGTGCACGTCAGGCCCGAAAGAGGCTTTCAGGGTATTCATCTTTTCGCCCGGCACATCAATTGTCACAACGGCGATATTGTCGAGGCGGACATGCAAGTTGAAAGCAGAAGTCTGTTCCATTATTCGACCTCCAGAACCATTGCAGCACCCAGGCCACCTGCCGCGCAGGCGGTAACCAAACCAAATCCACCGCCACGGCGCCGCAGTTCATGCAGCGTTTGCGTGATCATGCGCGCCCCCGTTGCAGCAAACGGGTGTCCGTAAGCAATCGAGCCGCCTAAAACGTTAAATTTAGAGTCGTCCACTTCGCCGGTCGCATGAGCGCGGCCTAATACATCGCGAGCAAAACGCTCGCTGGCGAGCATTTTCAGGTTAGCCAGCGTCTGTGCAGCAAAGGCTTCGTGCATATCGAATAAGGTCAGATCATTCAATGTGATGCCTGCTCTTTCAAGCGCCAGCGGTGTTGCCCATGCGGGGCCGAGCAGCATGTCCTGCCAGACATCAACCGCAGTGAAAGCGTAACTGCGCAAATAGCCCAGCGGCTTCAAACCCAATTCTTTGGCGCGTGATTCGGTCATCAGAATAACCGCTGCCGCCCCGTCGGTTAACGGAGTGCTGTTTGCCGCAGTCACCGTACCGTGTTTGCGGTCAAACGCCGGACGCAGTTTCGCATAATCGGCAATCGACGAATTTTGGCGAACGTTATTATCTTCGCTGAAAGGCTGGCGATAAGGCGGGATAAAGGCAGTCATGACCTCTTCGCTCAGTTTGCCTTCTTGCCATGCAATCGCTGCTTTGGTGTGGGAGCGATGCGCCAGCGCATCTTGTTGTTCACGAGTAATTCCATGAGTTTTCGCCATTTGCTCGGCGGTGTCGCCCATCCGTAAACCGGTTGAGTATTCCGCAACGGCTGGTGGAACAGGTAATAAATCGCGCGGGCGCAAACGTGAAAACAGTTTCAGCTTCTGCCCCAGCGTGCGCGCTTTATTGGCATCCACCAGTACGCGCCCCAGTTTTTTACTGACGCCAATGGGCAAAACGGATGATGAATCAGCACCACCGGCAATCCCCGCGCGAATGGTGCCTGCCATCAGACTTTCGGCGACGTTCGCCACCGCCTGGAAGCTGGTCGCACAAGCACGGCTGACGCTGTAGGCATCGGTATGCACGCTCATTCCTGTCCCCAGGACAATCTCACGGGCAATGTTTGGCGCTTCCGGCATCTGGACAACCTGGCCGAAAACCAATTGTTCAATGATTTCTGGGGGAATTTCGCTGCGGGCCAACAATTCGCTGACCACCATGTTGCCGAGATCGACGGCAGGTATACCGTGAAATGCCGTAGCCTGGCGAGCAAACGGTGTGCGTAACCCACTGACGATGGCAATGCGGTCGCCCTGACGGGTGACCAGCGGAAGTGCCTGACTCATAACGCTCCCCTGTTTTTCCCTTTGTCTATGAAACAACAGCCGTATTGCTGTAACTGCATATTTCCAGGAATAAAATTGTAAATGACCAATAGTGGTCTGACCTGATCACAGTTTTAACCAAAAAGTTACAATCAGCCAACCGGTGGACTAAAGAATTGGGAGGGGGGACACGCTTTAAAGAAGGATATTAAAGTGAAAGAAGGTGGATGACGCTTTCGCTTATCCACCCACGATTGGCACTTGTAGGTCGGATAAGCTTGCGCCATCCGACATTTTTACATTTAACGCAGGCCGAGCTGGAAGATCATAGTTTCAGCCTGGCAGCTGAAAGTGAAGTCGATATCCAGACGTACGCCATCAGCTTCTTCGGTATAACGCGGAACAATCTGGCAAGGTTCAGATTCTGCGGCACGTGCTTTTTCGGTCAGCGCAGCCAGAGTTTCTTCAGCTTCAGCACGGGTTGCAAACACGCGGCTGTATGTTGCTGTGCAATCGGTGTTATCGATGATGGAACCAACATCAATACAGCAGCAAACCGGGGTTTCATCAGCAGTGTTCTTACTCATTTTATGATTTCCTCTGTATTTCGCATTGAATAGGATTAAACAATTCCTGCTTATTTTACGCTCCCTGTTGAAGCGACTCCAGTCGTTAATCTTGTCAAAATCCGCAAGTGACCCAAATCACACTTAAAAATGATCTAAAACAAGATTCACCTATTTTGCGTAGTGACGAAGAACCCGATTTTGCCAGGCAGATCTCGTTTCTACGATCAAATTTGAAAATTCTTAGATACAAACTTGCAACATTCCATCTGGTCAGACCTATACTCTCGCCACTGGTCTGATTTCTCTGTAACAGATCAGCCCCTACTATTCGCGCTCCTGTTACGGTATGTAACATTGTTTGTATAAAAATAAATCTACGATGAGGTTTTGGTCATGAGCCAGAAAAACCTGTTTACAAAGTCAGCCCTCGCGGTTGCAGTGGCAATAGTCTCTTCGCAGGCGTACTCGGCCGGCTTTCAATTAAACGAGTTCTCTTCCTCTGGCCTGGGCCGAGCTTATTCGGGGGAAGGTGCAGTTGCAGATAATGCGGGCTCTGCCAGCCGTAACCCTGCAACAATTATGATGTTTGACCGCCCTTCTTTCTCTGGCGGTGCCGTCTTTATTGATCCCGACGTCAATATTTCCGGAACCTCACCAACAGGCCGCAGCACCGATGCGAATAACATCGCACCGACCGCCTGGGTGCCAAACATCCACTTCGTTGCACCGATTAACGAACAGTTTGGTTGGGGTGCTTCTGTTACCTCTAACTACGGTTTGGCGACAGAATTTGCCGACGATTACACCGCAGGTTCGATGGGTGGTAAGACCGATCTGACCACGATGAACCTGAATCTGAGCGGCGCATACCGCCTGAACAGCAACTGGAGCTTCGGTCTTGGCTTTGATGCGGTTTACGCTAAAGCTAAAATCGAGCGCTACGCAGGTGATTTAGGCCAAATCGTTGCCGGTTCTGGCGCATTGCCTCCGTCACTGGCAGGCCCGGTTTCCCGTATTCCTGGCGATACTCAAATCGCGCACCTGAAAGGTGACGAGTGGGGTTATGGCTGGAACGCCGGTATTCTTTATGAAATCGATAAGAACAACCGTTACGGCTTAACGTATCGCTCAGAAATCAAAATCGATTTCGACGGCGACTATAAGAGCAACCTGCCTTCTGCGTATAACCCACTGCTGTCCAGATTTGGCTTGCCTGCTGGTACCAACGGGCAAACCGTTCCAGGTTCTCTGACGCTGAACCTGCCAGAAATGTGGGAACTGTCCGGTTATAACAAAGTTGATCCACAGTGGGCGATTCACTACAGCATCGCTTACACCAGCTGGAGCCAGTTCCAGGAGCTGAAAGCCACTGGCACCAACGGCCAGACTTTGTTCTATAAAGATGAAAGCTTTAAAGATGCGTACCGTATTGCTTTAGGTACCACCTACTTTATGGATAAGAACTGGACCTTCCGTACCGGTATTGCATTTGACGATAGCCCAGTTCCGGCAGACCATCGTTCAATCTCTATCCCGGATCAGGACCGCTTCTGGATCAGTGCGGGTACCACCTACGCATTTAACGAAGATGCGTCTGTCGATGTCGGTGTTTCCTACATGCACGGCCAGAACGTTGAGATCAAAGAAGGTCCATACACCTTCCAGTCTGCAGGTAAAGCCTGGCTGTACGGCATGAACTTTAACTACGCATTCTAATAGTTAACGGTGAAAAAAAAGGCGAAACCTCAGTTTCGCCTTTTTTATGTCTCTGACCCGTCCTAAATAGCGTTGACACATTTAACTCGCAGGCAGAGGAAAATGTGATGAACCAATATGTTAAACGCACACAACGCGATTACCCTCTATCCTTTAAACTGGCCGTTGTCGAACAGGTCGAAAAAGGGGAAATGACTTACCGTCAGGCGCAAGACCGCTACGGTATTCAGGGTAGCCACACCGTCATGACGTGGTTGCGCAGATACGGTCAACTCGACTGGCACTCCCCCTCTCTCGCAAGAAAGTGCGGAGCTACTATGCCCAAAATACCTCTTACTCCCGAACAACGGATCAAAGAACTCGAGCAGCAACTGGCTGAATCAGAAATAAAAGCCCAGTTTTTTGAAGCTGTCGTGAAGGTAATGAATACCGAGTTCGGAGCCACACTGACAAAAAAGCAGTTGGCCACCTTATCACGCAAGCACAAACGCCGGGACTCACAGTAATGCGTGCTTGCCGGTTCATGGGGATCAGCCGACAGGCATGGTATCAATCCCTGCAACGTGAGCGCGGAAGAGAAAGACAGGCGCAGCATATCGTTGAACAGGTGACGACCATCCGGCTACACCAGCCCCGGCTGGGGACACGTAAACTGCATTATTTATTGCGACAGCAACCAGAGCCGGCACTCCATGTCGGTCGGGATCGTTTGTTCCAGATACTGCGTGGCGCACGATTACTGGTAATACCGAAACGGGCGTATCACAAAACGACTCAAAGCCATCATCGCTTTTATCGTCATCCTAACTTATTGAAGGCGGGAGAAAATCAGGTTGTTGCCAGCCGCCCGGAGCAGGTGTGGGTCGCGGATATCACGTACATTCCCCTGCGTAAGGGAACGGCGTACCTCAGTCTGATAACAGACGTCTGGTCGAGAAAAATCGTGGGATATCATGTGCATGAAAGTCTGCATACCCATCATGTGGCTAAGGCGTTCAGAATGGCGCTGGTCAGCAGGCGTACAGCACATCCACTGGTGCATCACTCAGATCGGGGTGTGCAGTACTGTTCAACAGAATATCAGGCACTACACCAACGCCATGGGGTCATCTGCTCGATGACAGACGGGTATGACTGTTATCAGAATGCGCTGGCGGAACGGGTAAACGGGATATTAAAAATGGAATATCTGCTCGGGAAGCCAGAAGATATCGGACAGGCAAGAAAGATGGTCAGGGAGTCGGTGGAAATCTACAACACGCGGCGGCCACATCTGTCGCTAAAATACAAAACGCCCGATGAAGTTCATCGGGCGTTGTAAGGCCGAAAAGTGTCAACCTATAGCAGGACTAGTCACTCTCATTCCAGAAGGTTACTGAGAGTCGATATCTTTTAGATCATCCTGAATAGCTGATGCGTTCGGATTCTCTTGTGGCGTGAGTTTCCCGCCGTTGGCCTGGAAATCATGGCGCTGGAAGTAGGCTTCACGCACCAAAATATAGGGGTCTGAAGATTGCTTCAGCAAGCCTTCGGAATCCAACAATTGCGCACGAGTTTCGATACCTTCAAGCGTCCATTTACCCAGTGACATCCACCAGGTCAGCCAGGACAGTGGCGCATACAAATCATCGACCAACTCACCGCCATCTTCACGGAGCGTGAAGCTACCGTATGCCGGTAAATGCACATATGGGCCATAACCCACGCCATAATGCCCAAGCGTAGTACCGAAACGGTTCGGCTCAAGACGTTGTAACTTCGGATTCGCCATCCCCGCAACATCGATTAAACCACCCATCCCCAACAAGCTGTTCAGGAAGAAACGAGTGAAATGCACCATCCCCTGATACGGGTCGCCCTGGATAAAGTTGTTCACCATAGAGGCAGGTTCTTCGAGGTTACTGGTGAAGTTACTTATCCCATTACGTGCCGGTTGCGGCATATAATCACGCCATACCACAGCCACCGGGCGCACCACATACGGGTCCAACACATTAAAGTTGAAGTCGTACATCGTGCGGTTGAACCCTTCTAGCGGGTCCGAACGCCCTTGCGGTTGTGTATCGCCCGAGCTGGCACAGCCGACCAAAACAGTCACAGCCAATGCCAGCCCAGTGAGGCGGAAATTCATAATTCTCTCCCTGTTATTGCTGTTCTACGCTCTCAGGTTTGGTGCCGCCCCCGCCAGCAAGCGCTGCGGTCGCCTGCTCAATACTTCTTTGCACCACAGCGCGACGCGAGTCATTTGCTGGCAGAACTCGCAACATGATTTGCCATGCACCTATTGCCTCAGAGTAATGTTGCTGCTCAAAAGCGTTAAACGCCAACAAGCTTAGAACGCGAACATTTGTATGATCCGATTTGAGCAACTCTCGCAACAGATCACCACCCAGTTGGTTATCCTGCGGGTCGCCGCTACGGGTCAATACTTCAGCATAGCCCAGCTTTACATTATCGTTAGTGGGCGACAGTTTATACGCATGAGCAAAGGCTTGTGTAGCGGTTGATGCATTATTAAGAACCATACCAATACGTCCGAGCATCATCCAGCCCTCAATATTGTTAGGTTCATGCTGTAATTGCGTGCGTAATCCAAGACCGAGATTGGCCATTTCCGGCATATTCAGCGGCCTGGCTTGCGGGTCTAAAGCACGTTGCAATAGTTGAGGTGTCTGATTTGAGACTTTTTGCCAGGCTCGAACCTGCTTTATATCCGACGTTTTCAGATAAACGCCCGAACTCACGACCAGCAAAATCACCGCTCCCGGTGCAAAAAACCAAAAATGGGCTTTTTTACTGACGGTAGGCAGCGCTGCTTTTTCAGGCTCGTCACTAAAATGCACCCGCCGCTTGCGGCTGCGCCTCACAATCACACCCGCACCGCCCAGCACAAACAACACCGGAAGTACCCATAAAATCAGCGTTGCGGGCGTCATTGGCGGTTCGTAAGTCACGAAATTACCGTAACGTTCCACCATATAGTCGATGATCTGCTGCTTGGTTTTCCCCTGCTGTTGCAGTTCATAAACTTTCAAACGCATGTCTGAAGCGATCATGGCGTTAGAATCGGCAATGCTATTGTTCTGGCATTTCGGGCAGCGCAGTTGCTCTGTGAGCTGGCGGAACTGCTGTTCTTGCGCTTCGTCTTTAAACTGGAAAGTATCGATCGCCGCCAGAACATTAAAGGAGAACAGGAATGCGATGAGAATTAGCCAACCGCGTTTCATGCGCCAGCCTCCTTATTGTATTTTTCCCACAGCGGTTTCAGCTCCTGTTGCCAGACGCGATCGTTAAGATCACCGGCATGGCGATAACGGATGATCCCTTTGCCGTCGATCAGGAAGGTTTCCGGCGCGCCATAAACGCCCAGATCTAACCCCAGCATCCCGTTGCCATCAAACAGGCTCAGCGCGTAAGGATTACCTAATTCATTCAGCCAGGTAATGGCTTTGCGGCGATCGTCTTTATAGTTCATGCCGACCACCCGCACGCCCTGCGCTTTCAGGCCGTTAAGGTATTGATGTTCGGCGCGGCAAGTTGGGCACCAGGTCGCCCAGACGTTAAGCAACAACGGTTTGCCATCAGTCAGCACAGACTGGTCGTAAATCTTGCCAGGATTTTCAAGCGATTCGAGACGAAACACCGGCACTGGCTTGCCAATCAACGCCGATTCCAGATTGGTTGGGTCATCGCCCTGCGCATTACGCGCCAGTTGCCACAGCAGCATCGCAGCCAGCAGTAAAAACAGTACCAGCGGGATAAATAAGACTTTGCGATTCATGCGGCCTCCGGCATGTTTTTGCGTTGGCGATAACGCGGGTCGAATAAGCAGAACAGCCCGCCGAGCGTCATCAAAATTCCGCCCATCCAAATCCAGCGCACGAAAGGTTTGTAATAGAGGCGAACCGCCCAACTGCCGTCATCCAGCTCTTCACCGAGCGCGGCGTACAGGTCACGCGTCACGCCGCCATCAATCGCCGCTTCGGTCATCATGGCGCGGTTGCTGTTGTAGAAACGCTTTTCAGCGTGCAGCGTGGCTTCAGGTTTGCCATTGCGTGTGACGTCGATAATCCCCACGCCGCCACGGTAATTTGGGCCGTTCAGTTCGTGAACATCGCGGAACACAAAGTGATACTGGTGGATGTCGATGCTGTCGCCGACTTTCATGCGCACATCGCGCTCGATGCTGTAATTCTGGCTAAACGCGATACCCACCACCGTCACCGCCAGCCCCAGATGGCCAAACACCATGCCCCAGTGGCTGCGTGGCAATTTCCATAAGCCTTTCAGCAAACCATGGCGATACGTAGCACGCTCGTAGACTTCGGTTAACGCCAGCACAAACACCCATACCGCCATCAGCAAACCGACCACAGTCATCGCTTCGATGCGGTCTTGCATTAGCCACGGCAAAGTTAACGCCAGCGCCACGGTCACCACCACGGCAACCACCAACCTGCGCACCAGCTTTTGTGGTTCATCACGACGCCAGCGCACTAGTGGGCCAATGCCGAGCAACAATGCAAACGGCGCCATCAGCGCGGTAAACATGGTGTTGAAGAACGGTTCACCGATAGAAATACTGCCCAGCCCCAGTTGCTTGTGCACCAAAGGCAGCAGCGTGCCCAGCAACACCACCAGCATGGCGGCGATCAACAGCACGTTATTGCCGAGTAAAAAGGATTCCCGCGACCACAGACTATTTCCGACGCGTGAACGGACTTTGCTGCCTTTCACCGCATACAGCAGCAGCGAGCCGCCAATCACAATCACCAGGAAAGCGAGGATAAACATGCCGCGTGCCGGATCGGATGCAAACGAATGTACCGAAACCAACACGCCCGAACGCACCAGGAAAGTGCCGAGTAAACACAGAGAGAACGCGGTAATCGCCAGCAACACCGTCCAGGCTTTGAAACTGCCACGTTTTTCCGTCACTGAAAGGGAGTGGATCAGCGCCGTTCCCGCCAGCCACGGCATAAACGATGCGTTCTCAACCGGGTCCCAGAACCACCAGCCGCCCCAGCCCAGCTCGTAATAAGCCCAGGCCGAACCTAACACAATGCCGATGGTTAAAAATGACCACGCCGCTAAAGTCCACGGGCGTGTCCAGCGCGCCCAGGCCGAATCGAGTTTCCCGGCCATCAGTGCGGCAATCGAAAATGCAAATGCCACCGAGAAACCGACATACCCCATATACAGTAAAGGCGGGTGGAAAATCAGCCCGATGTCTTGCAGCAGAGGATTCAGGTCGCGCCCTTCGATAGGGAAATCCGGTAGCGTGCGGGTAAATGGGTTAGAAGTGAAAATGATAAACAGCAGGAAGCCGAAATTAATCATCCCCATCACTGCCAACACCCGTGCGACAGCATCTTGCGGCATGCTGCGGCTAAACAACGCCACCGCAAACGTCCATCCGCTCAGCAGCAAAACCCACAGCAGCAGCGAACCTTCATGTGCGCCCCAGGTGGCGGCAACGCGATACCATACCGGCAACTCGCTGTTGGAGTTATTCGCCACATACAGCACGGTAAAATCGTTCACCACAAAGGCATTCACCAGCACCAGGAAACTGGCGCACAGCGTGATAAACAGCGCCCAGGCCAACGGACGCGAAGAGGCCATCAGGCGCGAGTCATTACGCTTTACGCCCCACAACGGATAAACACTGAGTAACAATGACCAGCCAAGTGCCAGACAAAGCAAAAAACTGCCAATTTCTGGCATCATGAGGCGTTATCCTTATAGGCCTGCGGGGCGCGTTGGTGGTTCTTATCCATCGCTTCTTTCACTTCCGGCGGGGTGTAATTTTCGTCATGCTTTGCCAGCACTTCTTTGGCGGCAATCTTATTACCAGCCTCAAACTCGCCTTGTGCGACCACACCCTGCCCCTCGCGGAACAAGTCTGGCAAAATGCCATCGAAACTGACGTCAACTACGCCGCTGGCATCGTAAAGTTTGAAGGTGACTTTTAGCGTATCTTTATCACGCTTCACACTGCCCGGTTGCACCATGCCGCCAACGCGCAAACGTTGCCCCACTTCAGGCAACTGATGGCTTTCACCTTTGCCATACAGGATTTCGCTCGGCGTATAAAACAGGTCGATATTGCTGCGCAGCGCATACAACACCAGCGTGATAGTGAGCCCTAACCCCACCAGCACAGACAGCGCCAGATAGAGTCGATTTTTGCGACGAGTATTCATTCAGTTCCCTCTGCATGTTGTGCCGCCTGTATGCGCCTTTCCCGCGCATGTTGGCGTCTGACCGCATTTAAAATGGCACGACGCTGCACACGAGTGTGTACCAGCAAAAGCAGCAACGGGATAAAGGTCAGCGCGACAGCTAGCCAGACGTAAAACGCGTAGCCGCCCATGGCAAAAAAATCACCCCAATTCAAAAATGCCCTGGTCATGAGTTTCTCCCTTTATTCGCCAGTTCCATCACCCACGGGCGGCGCTGCTCCTGAAGCAAAATAAGGTTACGCAAACGCATCAGCGTCAGCGTGGCAAACAGCATCAGAAAACCGAAAATGGTCAGGCGCAACGGAGTGCGCATTGAAGGGTCGATACTTTGCTGCATGTTAGTTGAACCTTGATGCAACGTGTTCCACCACTCCACCGAGTAGTGAATAATCGGCAAGTTCACCACGCCGACCAGTACCAGAATCCCTGCCGCGCGCCCGGCCAGGCGGCGGTCATCAAAGGCGTTATACAGCGCAATCACGCCAATATAGAGAAACAGCAACACCAGCTCGGATGTCAGCCGCGCGTCCCATACCCACCAGGTTCCCCACATCGGTTTACCCCATGCAGAACCGGTCACCAGCGCGATAAAGGTAAACACCGCGCCCACTGGCGCCATCGCCGCCACGGCAAGGTCAGACATTTTCATCTGCCAGACAAGGCCAATAAAAGCCGCCACCGCCATCGAGCCATAAATGCCCATCGACCAGATCGCCGCAGGTACGTGAAGATACATAATGCGATAGCTCTGGCCTTGTTGATAATCCGCAGGCGCAAATCCAAAACCCCAGACACAACCTGCCACTAACAGCACCGCGCTGAACATCGCAAACCACGGCACAAACAGCCCGCAAAGCTGGTAAAGGCGCTCGGGTTTAGCGAGCTGATGTAACCATTTCCACATAATTATTTGCTCACGAAATCAAAACAATGGTGGATGATGCTGCGCTTATCCACCCTACAAAATATTGATATGTTATGTTTCACGTAGGTCGGATAAGCGCAGCGTCATCCGACAAATCTATTGCACACTCACACGCAGCGCCGCCGCCGTAGCAAACGGGCTTAATGTCGCGCTGGCCGCCAAAAATGCACCAAGAATAGCCATATAACCGTCAACCGGCAGATGCATAGAGGCTGCGTCCATAGCGGCGGTCGCAAAAATTAACAGCGGAATAGTCAGCGGCAGCACCAGCAAACTCAGCAGCACACCGCTACGCCGCAACCCCACCGTCAGCCCCACGCCTGGGGCGCCCAAAAAACTCAACGTTGGCGTCCCCAACAACAGCGTCAACGCCATCACTTTCCAGGCGTAAAAATCCTGCCCGAGCAACAAAGCGGCAAGCGGCGAGAGGATCAGCAATGGCAAACCGGTCACCACCCAGTGAGCGGTCACTTTCGCTAACACCACCATCGGTAAAGGGATGGGTAGCAACATCAGTTGCTCAAGCGAACCGTCCTGAAAATCATCACGAAACAGCCTGTCCATCGCCAGCAACGACGCCAACAGCGCCGCAACCCAAATCACACCCGGCGCAATGCGCGCCAGTAATTGCGGCTCAGGGCCAATCCCCAGCGGAAACAGCGTGATAACGATCAGAAAAAACCACAACGGGTTGGCGATTTCTGCCCCTTTGCGGAACACCACTCGCAGTTCATGCAGAAAAATCCGGCGCATCATGCCCGTTTCTCCTGCAAATGAATCTGGCGCAGATTGTCGACCGCCAGCGGCTGATGCGTAGTAAGAATGACCATGCCGCCATTTTCGGTATGGCGCAGGAGCTGATGCGTGAGTTTTTCTACACCCGCGGCATCAATGGCGGTGAAAGGCTCATCCAGAATCCACAGTTTGTGTGCGCTTAACCACAAACGGGCCAACGCCACTCGCCGTTGTTGCCCGGCCGAAAGCTGGTGAACCGGGACATCTTCAAACCCCAGTAAACCCACTTCAGTAAGTGCTTGCCAACGTAGTGATTCCGCACCTTGCGCGTGATAAAAGCTGAGATTTTCAAAAGCGGTGAGAACCGTTTTGATACCGGGCTGATGCCCGAGCCACAGCAAATCCTGATGATAGTGTTCGCGCGCGCGGGATAACGTTTCCCCTTGCCACTTCACTTCGCCATCCTCAGCTTGTGCCAGCCCCGCCAAAATCCGCAACAGCGACGTTTTCCCGGCACCATTTTTCCCGGCGATTTGCACCATTTCACCTGGGCGTACGCTAAACGACAACTCGCTAAATAACACGCGGTCATCACGTACGCAGGTCAGGTTAATCGCATCAAGCATTTGAGGAGTCACTCCTTGTCTCGGGATGCAAAATCATAACACATCATAGGCTTTGCTCCAGATTGGCTCGCGCCGTTGCGGTACTCCAAAAGAGGTAATCCTTACCCCCAGGATCAAAATTAAGTCGAATTAGCTGACACCAGGAGGCACAGAGCTAAAAACCGCTACGCTTAAAGAAACAAACACTCCGTGAGTGCCCCGAAATATGGATGAATTAAAAGAAGACAAAATCGATAAATCCACCGATGCCATCGAGGTCGAAAGTGATGAGAAAGATCACGGCGAAAAGATAGAAGTCGATGAGGAACGCCTACCCTCGCGGGCGATGGCCATCCACGAACATATCCGTCAGGACGGTGAAAAAGAGTTAGAACGGGACGCGATGGCATTGCTGTGGTCGGCGATTGCGGCGGGTTTATCGATGGGTGCATCGCTGCTGGCGAAAGGGGTATTTCACGTCAATCTCGAAGGTGTACCCGGCAGCTTTTTACTGGAAAACCTCGGCTACACCTTTGGGTTTATTATCGTCATCATGGCGCGCCAACAGTTGTTCACCGAAAACACCGTCACCGCCGTACTGCCTGTCATGCACAAACCCAACGGGGCAAACCTCCTGCTGTTGCTGCGCTTATGGGGCGTGGTGCTACTGGGTAATATTATCGGCACCGGGCTTGCCGCGTTTGCGTTTGAATATATGCCAATATTCGACGAAGAAACGCGGGATGCTTTTGTCACCATCGGCATGGAAGTCATGCACAACACCGCAGGTGAAATGTTTGCCAACGCCATTATTTCCGGCTGGATTATCGCCACCATGGTGTGGATGTTCCCGGCGGCGGGTGCGGCAAAAATAGTGGTGATCATCATCATGACCTGGCTGGTCGCACTGGGTGATTTAACCCACATCGTGGTCGGCTCTGTAGAAATTCTCTACCTGGTCTTTAACGGCACCATCCACTGGAGCGATTTCTTCTGGCCATTCGCATTACCCACGCTTGCAGGCAACATTTGCGGCGGAACATTTATCTTCGCGCTGATCAGCCACGCACAAATCCGTAACGATATGAGCAATAAGAAAAAAGCCGAGGCGAAAGCTGAAGCAAAACGCAAACAGGAAGTGGAAGACGGCAAAAGCGGAAAACAGGCGCAACGCAGATAAAACTGGTTACGTTTCAGGCAATCAGCCTGTTTGCCCCTTAACTCCGCTCTAAAAGCGGGTATACTACTGCCCGCAATACCCAAAATAATTTGAATTGTGGGTAGGCGGCAAGAGAACAAAGTCCCAGGAGCTTACTTGAGTAAGTGACTGGGATTTGTGAATGCAGCCAACACCTCCACAATTTAAAGTATGAAGGGTATGAGTCCTCTTAGTTAAATGGATATAACGAGCCCCTCCTAAGGGCTAGTTGCAGGTTCGATTCCTGCAGGGGACACCATTTCAATACAACCTTCCGTTTATTCAAATCTATAAAACCCCAATAAATCAGCCTACATAACCACATTTCCGTATCTCAACGTCTTCTCACATCCGCTTTTTGTAGGTCGGAAAAGCGAAGTGTCTTCCGACAATATGCAGCAAATGGTGGATGACGCTGCCGCTTATCCACCCTACTAATCCAGTCTTAATTTGTTGTTTGCGAGCCCCTTCGCACATCAAAAATGCAACGCTGTAACTCCCATTATTCTACTTGTCACCTGAAAACCAGCGAGCGTAAGATAAGCTAATTAAACACGTTATTCACCTCTGAGTTAGCTGTGGTATTGGCGTCTCCAGAACACATTCACGGGGTCCGGAACTCATAATTTAAAAATGACGAGTTGAATGATTTGTCGACGATTTCTATAGTTGACGTACGGAATTAAGCCGTACAATTCAGATGAGTTTAAATCTCTTTGAATAACTGAAGCGAAGAGAATGACTGCCGCATAGCGTGAACAGGCAAGGAGCACGTAATGTCAGCATTGAAGAAACAGCGCATCGATCTCAGATTAACCGATGACGACAAGAGCATGATCGAAGAAGCGGCAGCCATGTCCAACCAGACGATTACCCAGTTTATGGTTGCCAGTGCCTCAGAACGAGCAGCGGAAATTATTGAGCAGCATCGTCGTCTGCTCCTCAACAAAGAATCATGGAACCTTGTGATGGATGCCATCAGCAATCCGCCTGCTCCGAATGAGAGGCTGAATCGAGCTGTTAAGCGTCTACAAAACATGAAGGAAACGCTTCCATCGAATTCACTGAAGCGGAAAGTGCCTTATGCCAATGTTCCAGGTGTCACATTGGGTCGTCTGGCCGTTCACAAATCCCTTCAGGGACAAGAATGGGGAAGCACACTCGTCACGCATGCGATGAACGTCGTTTATCTGGCTTCCCTGGCGGTTGGTGTACATGGAATGTTTGTTGAAGCTATAAATGCGCGGGCAAAACAATTCTACTTAAAACTAGGTTTCATTACCCTTACAGGAAGTAACGAAAATTCGCTTTTCTATCCAACGAAGTCCATCGAAAAGCTGTTTGAAGACCAATAACGAGAAGTCCCAATACATCCCGTCTCCTCCAGACTCTATTCCCCAATCGCTGACGTTTTGCTTCCTAAGCTTGCAACTGAAAACATGAAAAGGCGGCCCCGGCACTTATCTGCCTCTGGACCGCCCTGCATGCATCCGTCGAAAAAGGATCAGTTGTTAACCACCTGCCTGCGCAGCAAATCATCTATGGCGCGGATCGCCAAAGGATAACCGTCGGCCCCCATGCCACAAATCACGGCATTGACCACGCCCGACATAATTGAGTGTCGATGCAGTTCATCACGGGCATGGATGTTCGACAGATGCAGTTCAATCAGCGGTGTGTCGAGCATCTTCAGGGCATCGAGCACCGGAATCGAATGAAACGAAAAGCCGGCCGGGTTGATGATTACCGCAGCGCCCTGCTCGAAGGCTTCCTGAATCCAGTCGACCATCACGCCCTCGTGGTTGGTCTGGCGAAAATCGCATACCAGGTCAAGTTCTCCGGCGAGCCGTTCGCTGCGTTGGCGTATCTGCTCGAGCGTAGTGTGTCCGTAAATGTGCGGCTCACGACGACCCAACAGGTTCAGGTTTGGGCCGTTAAGGATGAAGACGGTGCGGTTCATGGTCGTCCTATTGTGTTATTTGAAAAGAGAGCTGAAGCAGCATTTGCTTCCGTGTCAGGTGCTGCGACGGTATTCAGGTCGATGCCGCGGGTTTCTGGGCCAATGAGGATCATGGCAAGCGAGATCAGGTTGATAGCAGCGCACAGCGTCACCAGAGGCCATGGCGAGTTGTTCGACTGGCTCATCAACCACACGGCGATCATCGGCATCGGGCCACCGATCACCAGGTTTGCGCCGGTGTAGGCCAGTGCGGAACCCGAATAACGCACCTGGGTTGGAAACGCTTCGGCGAAGGCCACGGGCTGGATGCCGCTCTGAAACTGGGTGAAGCCAAGGAACAACCCCATAACAGCCATGATCGCCGCGACGTTTAATGTATTGAGGATCGGGAAGTAGACGAACAGGATCAGCAGGGTCATGCACGAACCAAAGGCCAGTGCTTTTTTGCGCCCCCAACGATCGGACAAATACCCTCCCGCCAGCGCACCAAAAATCGCGCACATGTTTGCCACCATCAGTGACATAAAGCCTGTCGACTGGCTAAAGCCGAGGTGCTTGGTCAGGTAGCTGAGGGAGAAAATCACAATCAGATAGAACAGCGCCGCTGGCGAGCAGAAGAAGAACATCAGGCGCAGGATGGTTTTGTAGTGGCTGCCTACCGCGGTCTTGAGCGGACTTTTTTCCTGCTTGACCGGCGTCTTTTTCAGGGCGACAAACGCAGGGGTTTCGTCGACTTTCAGCCGGATAAAGATGGCGACCACCACCAGCACGAAACTCATGACGAAGGGAATGCGCCAGCCGAAGCTTTCGAATTGCGCGGTTGATAGTGTCGCGGCAAGCCCCATCAACACGCCGTTGGCCAGTATCTGACTGAGTGGTGAACACAGGCCGAGTAAGCCGGAATAACGCCCGCGTCGGTCTGGAGAAGCGTGCTCCAGCGCCATCAGTTGTGCCCCGGTGGACTCACCGCCCAGCGCGAAACCTTGAATAATTCGCAGGATAACCAGCAATATGGGTGCCCAAATACCGACCTGGGCATAGGTCGGCAACAGGCCCATCAGTACTGATGCCAGACCCATCAGTGTCACGGTTGCCAACATCAGGTTGCGACGACCCAATTTGTCACCGAGATAACCGCAGGTGATCGCGCCCACAGGGCGAGCGGCCAGACCCACACCGAAGGTTGCAAGCGAGGCGAGCAAACCGGCGGTCGGCTCCATCGCCGGGAAAAACAATTTAGGCAGAATGGTTGCTGACACCGCGCCATACAGCGTGAAATCAAACCATTCCAGGGCAGTACCTATGGTCGCGGCGGTGACCGCTTTGCGGGGCATGCGTAGGTCATGACTCGCGTGAGTTGTTGTATTCATTGAGGTAGTGGTCCTTTAATTATTATGGTTGCAGGATATCCATACCACTCCGCTCCGGCACAGGTGCACGCAGGAAACGTCGAAGTCAGTAGACATTAGCGCATCCCCTCTGCAGAATAATTATCAAAATTACGATAAATAGATAAGCTCAACTTATCACTGAGGATTATGGAACTACGTCATTTGAAAGCCTTCGTTGTCGCCGCAGATTTGCAGCATTTCAGCCGGGCGGCCGAACAACTGGGCATTGCGCAACCCGCACTGAGCCAGTTAATGCGTACTCTTGAGTCTGAGCTTGGGCTGGCACTGTTTCGGCGGGAAAACCGTGGCGTGGTGTTGACCGCGGCGGGCGAGGCATTTTTGCCCCATGCGCGGCAATCCATCGAGTCCGGTAAGCTGGCGATTGCCGCAGCACGGCGTGCCCGGCGTGGCGAGGTGGGTGAGATAAACATCGGCTATCACTCGGCGTTATTCGAGGCCAACCTGCCGCAATTACTGCGGCACTACTTCAGCACCTTCCCCGACGTCAAAGTCTCGCTGGTGGATGCGGGAATTAGCGCGCAGTTCGAAATGTTGATCGACCATAAACTGGATCTGGCCTTTGCCAGGGTGTTTAAAGATCACCTGCCGGACCGTCTGCGCATTCATCAATTCAGCAAGTCGAGACTGGTGTTGCTGATCCCGGATAACCACGAGCTGGCAGATAGTTTTACCGGTGACCTGTCGACGCTGCGCCACGAGAAATTCGTGTTTTTGCAAGACGCTGCCGGTATCGGCTTGACCTCACATACTCTTCAGGCGTGCCGACAAAACCATTTGCACCCTGAGAACATTATGTATGTCCCGTCGCTGATGAGTATTCCCGGCCTGGTCGCTGCAGGCATTGGGCTGAGCATCGTGCCAGAAACCATCACCCACTTAACCATGCCTGGGATAAGGATTGTGCCGCTGGATCAACCGGAAATGGTGAGTGAGCTGTTGTTGATTTCAAGGATTGATGAGCGTTCAAGCGCAGTGCTGCACTTTATCAATGAAGCCCACGGTTGGGATGAGGCTGCTGAGATGAAAAAGACAGGAACTAAACCCCAGCCATGAGATGACTGGGGGAAGACCGAGTTTTAATAATCAGGGACACAATTTACACCGGGCTGATGCTCCGGCTTCGGTAAGCTGTAACACTCCGTATCAAGCTCCAATACTCCCGGTCCGAAAGACTGGGCGTGTTGGAGCTGATACTCGCTGGTGCTGGTCCTTTTAGGGACAGGTTGATTACTCTCGGTCTCCACAGTTTGCGAATAACAAGGTGCGGCAATGGCAGATAACAACAAAGCAGCAAAATAATATTTCATTTCTGACCACCTTATCTGGTTGTGTCACGATGTGTTCACAAGGAACACCTCACCATGAACGTGATCTGCATCACATAAAATCATGCATTCGGGTGATTTTTACTCGTGCAACACATCAGGTACCGCCAAACCACAGCCTTACAAGGCGTTAAACCAAACTGATGCACTCTGGCTCCTACAACCTCGCACAGCCTCGAAAATTAAAGGTATAATCCCCTCAACATTTTTTATTGGTTTTAGACACGAACATGACAAAACTCACATTACAAGAACAGATGCTTAAAGCTGGCTTAGTCAGCAGTAAAAAAGTAGCGAAAGTACAAAGAACGGCTAAAAAATCGCGGGTTCAGGCTCGTGAGGCAAGAGAGGCTGTGGAAGAAAATAAAAAGGCACAGATCGAACGTGATAAACAGTTAAGCGAGCAACAAAAGCAAGCTACTTTATCTAAAGAATTAAAAGCGCAGATAAAGCAACTCATTGAAATGAACAGAATTGTTATTTCAAAAGGTGATATTGGTTACAACTTCACAGATAATAATTTAATTAAAAAAGTCTATGTGGATAAGGTAACGCAAACTCAATTAACTAATGGCCGCCTCGCCATCGCTCGTCTGGTTACAGACAGTAACCCTGACGGTGAATACGCGATTATCCCCGCGAGTGTCGCCGATAAAATTGCCCAGCGTGATGCGAGCTATATTGTATTGAATAGCGCGCTCAGCCAGGAAGCGCAGGACGAAGAAGATCCATACGCAGATTTCATCGTTCCTGATGATTTGATGTGGTAGTCAAGATTTCCAGGTGTTTAGCTGGTCAGAATCTCTTAGGGCAACGGGCTGACTCCGTTGCCCTCATCTCAATAAATCGTATCACTGTTCGTAGCCCTGAATTTCATTAACACTAAATTCCCCTTTTGCGAGCAGTCTCGCATCGCACAAATGCAACGCTGAAAACCCAACAATCTGACTTGTCACCTGCAAACCTTAGGTCGTATTCTTTCTGCGCACCAGCAAAATCTGGTGTCGGGCGTAGGAACCTGGTTTTCTCAAAGAAGATATCAAAGACTTAGAAAGTTTTTGATTGTCGCAGCACCTGCACACCTTTATTCTTATCAACGGTGGCGCTGGTGGGGCAACCTTCGGGTTGACCGATATCCTTTGAGGTCGGTTTCCTACCCTCATTAGCGCCACCACCACGAGTGTAGGAACTCCGATGGTGGTAATATTTATAACTCATCGGAGACAATCATCATGATGTCAGCTCAAAATTTTTCTCAACTGCACTCCAGCAACGCCCTGCTTTCCCCCATTACCGCCAGCATGGATTTATTCCAGATCCTCAATGTCTGCGAATTGCTTGCCGATGAGCTGATCGAATGCAAAACAGTAACCGAACAACAAGCGCTTTGCGGGCGAATTGCGCACTGTCTGGAAGTGATGAAAACCACCTTTGAGCAGCCGCTGCCTGCTTATCTGGTGGAATGCCTCACCGTCGAAAAAGAAGTCAAAATACAGGTGAATCGCGATTCAGAAATACAGCGCCAGTATTGCCACGCGCTCACCCAAACATTATTAAGCCGCGCCCATTCGGCGGATGTGAACCGCGCATTAACTGGCATGTTATTTGAGTTAATCAATGAACTGGTCGAGGATTTGCAGGCACCGCGATTTTTGCACGGTTAGATGATTTTGTCGGGTGGCGCTACGCTTACCCGACCTACGAAATAGGTTTTGTAGGGTGGATAAGCGATAGCGCCATCCACCATTTATACTCTGTTATTAACGCTAAAAGCGTTATTCCATCACGCGCATTCTTTTAATTTTGGCTTCATCGCTATTATCGCTTGCCGCCACCAGCGTGAAGTCGAAATTCACTTCGGTGTGCGGCTGGTTAATTTTGCGCTGTTCTGCAATGTGCGTGTCGGTAATTTTAAGCGGGTCGGCAATTAATTCTTCACGGGTGGCAAAAGCAAAGTCATCCCATAAATAAGCATCGCCATTCAGGTTAATCTGGGTGGTTAAATGTTTATAACCAGGCGCTGAGACAAAGAAGTGGATATGCGCCGGGCGGTTGCCATGGCGACCCACTGCAGTCAGCAGTTTTTGCGTTGGGCCATCTGGCGGGCAACCATAGCCGCACGGTACAATACTGCGCACGGCATAGCTGCCATCGGCACCGGTCTGGATGCGGCGACGCAAGTTATACTGGCTTTGCGACTGGTCAAAGAATGAATATCCCCCCAACGTGTTGGCATGCCAGATATCAACAACCGCCCCAGCAACTGGCTTGCCGTTGGAGTCCGTCACTTTGCCTTGTAACCACATGATTTCAGCCTGCTCTGTGCCGTCATCCATGCGCGCGTAATTCTGGCTTAATGGCGCATTTGCCACATACAGCGGGCCTTCGATGGTGCGAGGGGTTCCCACCTCAATTCCGGCTGCCGCTTCTTTTTCATCAGCACGGATATCCAGATAATGTTCCAGCCCTAAACCCGCCGCTAATAATGCCGCTTCTTTACGCTCGCCTAATTCATTCAGGTAATTAACCGCCAGCCAGAATTCTTCATCGGTAATATCGTATTTTTTGATGGTCTGGCAAATATCACCCAGCACTTGATGCAGAATGACTTTTAAGCGCTCGTTGCCTTGCTGTGAAACTAACCCGCAGCTGATAGCAAGTAACTTTTCTAATTCAGATGTTTTTACTGGATTCACTGTCATTTTATATTCCTCACTGTAGGGTAAGAGTCTGTCTTATTTTCTGGCGTAAAAATTCAGTTTATCTGCGTCAATTTCAATGCCCAGCCCTGGCCCCTGCGGTAATGTGACCTGCCCGTCGCTGAAATCCAGCGGGCGTACCACAATGTCGTCCTTAAGCAGTAACGGGCCGAACATTTCGGTTCCCCACTGCATGTTGATTGTCGACCAGGCGTGCAATGAGGCGACGCTGCCCATCGTTCCTTCCAGCATGGTGCCGCCATACAGCCCAATGCCCGCCGCCTGTGCCACATGCGCCAGTTTCAGCGCCTGCACTGGCCCGCCTGCTTTGGCAATTTTCAGGGCAAAAGCACCGCTGAACCCGTTGCTCGCCAGGGCGTAGCCATCGTGGCTGGTTGCCACGGATTCATCAGCGAGGATCGGTACCGCAAAACGCTGGCTTAGCGTGATCAAAGCTTGTCGGTCCCACTGCGGCGTCGGCTGTTCCACCAGGTCGATACCGCCGTCCTGCAACTGCGTCATGCCTTTTATGGCGGTGGTCAGATCCCACGCCTGGTTAACGTCAACACGGATACTGACATCACCGCCAAGAGCAGATTTAATTGCCAGCGCGTGGCGCATATCCACTTCCAGAGCGCGCGCACCAATCTTCAGTTTGAAGGTATTGTGTCGCCCTTCGGCCAGCAGGCGTTTTCCCTCTTCGATATCTTTTTCGGTATCGCCACTCGCCAGCGTCCACAGCACCGGCAGGCGCTCAGTTAATGCACCGCCCAGCAAGTCACTGACCGGCAATCCCAGCACTTTTCCCTGCGCATCAAGAAACGCGGTTTCCAGTGCCGATTTTGCAAAGGTGTTTCCCTTCACGCTGGCGTTCATCACGTCCGCCAGCGCGGCCACGCCGTTAAAGGTTTTGCCGCACAATAACGGTGCCAGGTAGCACTCAATGGCTGATTTAATCGCCTCCGGGCTTTCCGAGCCGTAGCTCAAACCGCCGATGGTGGTCGCCTCTCCCCAGCCGATAACGCCCTGCGCACAGGTCATGCGAATGATAGTCAGCGTCTGGCAGCCCATGGTTGCCATGGAAAGCTTGTGTGGACGAATGGTCGGGATATCCACCAGCCAGCAAGCAACTGACTCAATTGTGAGACTCATTAACAGCTCCTTCGGTTAAACGCGGCAACGCCGGTGATTTTTTCTGTGAAGGCAGGCTCCACAGCGCAATCAGCGCCAGCAGGGCATAGCCCATCAGTAATAATGAAACCGGCCAGTAAGCATCAAATTCAATCAGCAACGCCACCGCCAGCATCGGCCCTAAACCACCGGAAAATATCGATCCCACTTCATGCCCCAGCGCCAGGCCTGAGTAACGTACCCGCACCGGGAAGAGATCGCTCATGATGCACGGCTGAGTACCGATCATCGCCCCGTGGCACACCGGTAAACCAAGGATCATCGCGACCATGATCCAGCCATAATCGCCGGTCGACAGCAGCCAGAAGAACGGGAAAGCCATCACCAGCAAGCCAATCACGCCGACGTAATACACCGGTTTGAGGCCGATACGGTCAGACAATGCGCCCCAGAACAGAATCGAGAACAGCTCCACCACCATCGCAAGCGTCACCGCGCTAATGATGACGCCGGTGCTGATACCAATGTGTTTGGCATACACCACCGAGAAGGTGAAAAAGATGTAGGACGCGCCATTCTCTGGCAACCGCAGCGCGATGGCCTGCAACAGCGCTTTCGGGTGCTCTTTAATCAGCACCAGCAATGGCAGTTTTTCGTGTTGGTCTTGTGGCTTAGCCTGTTGAAAGACCTGGCTTTCACGGATGTTTTTACGGATATAAACCCCGACCAGAAAAATCAGCAGACTCAGCAGGAACGGCACCCGCCAGCCCCAACTCATGAAGGCCGCTTCCGGGAGTTTCTGCACCAGCCAGAAGGCAAATGCCGATAACACAAAGCCCCCGGAAACCCCCATCTGGCTCCAGGCGGTAAAGAATCCACGGCGTGATGTCGGCGCATTTTCGCTCAACATCAGCACACCACCGCCCCACTCGCCACCGGATGCCACGCCTTGTAAGAAGCGCAGGCTGATCAGTGAAATCGGCGCCCAAATGCCAATCTGTGCGTAAACCGGCAGCAGACCAATCACAAAGGTGGTCGCGCCCATTAACGACAGCGTCATCACCAGCGTCATTTTGCGGCTGTATCGGTCACCCAAATGCCCAAACACAATCCCACCCAGCGGGCGAGCCAGGAAACCGACCGCAAAGCCTGAAAACGCTAATAACGTTCCCTGTAGCGGATCGCCGCCCACCGGGAAGAACAACGGGCCAAACACCAGTGCGGCGGCCGTCCCATAGAGGAAAAAGTCGTACCATTCCAGCGCATTACCGAGCACCGATGCGATAACAAGCTTGCGCATTTGCCGGGCATCGTGCGGTGCATTTTCTTTCGCGATGTCACTCATGGAGCGTTTCCTCGTGGATAAAAGATGCGCTAAACCGTTGGCGGCTACACTTCAACATCGTCGCCGATGGTGTGGTAACGGCGGTTAAAGTAGACCAGGCCACGTGGCTGTTCGCTGACACGAATCGCCTGCACCTGGCAATAAAACACCGTGTGGCTGCCGACTTCATGGCAGGTATCAATAACGCAGTCGAAGCTGGCGACTGATGAGCTGAGAACCGGCGCGCCGCTGGCCATTACCTGCCAGTTATCGTGCAGAAAACGTTGCTCAGAACGCAGGTTGGCATTAGCAAAAACACCGGACAAATCCTGATGCTCGCCGGACAACACGTTGACGCATAACGCGCCGTTTTGTTTGAAATGGTCGTTAGCGAAGGAGTTGCGGTTCATACACACCAGCAAGGTTGGCGGCTGGTCGGTCACGCTGCATACCGCAGACGCTGTGAAGCCGAATTTTCCCGCCGGGCCATCGGTGGTGATGACAGAAACCGCGCTCCCCAGTTGCGCCATCGCATTACGAAAATCTGTTTGCAGAGTCATGGGATATTCCTTACAAATCGATGATTAAACGCGCGCCTTTGGCGCGGGAACAGCACAACAGGATTTGATCGCCATCGGCTTTCTCTTCATCCGTCAGATAGCTGTCGCGGTGGTCCGGTTCGCCTTCCAGCACATCGGTCAGGCAGCTGCCGCAAATCCCTTGTTTACAGGAAACGCAGACTTTCAAACCCGCCAGTGCCAGTGCTTCGACGATGCTTTGGTTTTCAGCCACCTGCACGGTGATCCCGCTGGCCGCCGCCACCACTTCAAATGCCTTGCCCTGAATCTGGACATCGGCACTAAAACATTCCTGATGAATCTGTTGCGCCTGGTAATTCAGGGTTTTGGCCGTCTCATTGACCGCATCCATTAATCGCGTCGGGCCGCAGACATACACATGGGTATTCGGTGGTACATCGCTGAGCACCGCTGAAAGATTCAGGCGCTGCTCGTCGCTAAAATGCAGCTGAACTTTTTCGGCATACGGCGCGCTTTCCAGTTGCGCGACAAACGCCGCACCAGAGCGTGAACGGCAAGCGTAATGCAGAGTAAAAGCACGCCCGGCGGCGTGCAGTTCTGCGGCCATCGCCAGCATCGGCGTGATGCCAATCCCGCCGCCAATCAGCAGGCTATGTGCCGCACAGGCTTCAAGAGCAAACAGATTTCGTGGCACGCTGACCTGCACTTCATCGCCTTCACGCAGGGTATGCACCGCCAGCGATCCGCCCTGAGATTGACTGTCTTTCAGAATGCCCAGTTGGTAATGCTGGCGGTTTTTTGGGTCGCCACACAGCGAGTACGGGCGTACCAGATCTTCACTCAGATGCAGGTCGATATGCGCACCTGCACCGTATTCCGGAAGCTCAAGGCCGTCGGCGTGGGCGAGCGTGAGTAGCACAACATCGCCCTGCAATTCGCGCTTAATAATTTGCAAAGTCAGCATGTCCACTCCTTAGCGCATAAACAGGCCACCGTTGATGTCCCAGGTTGCCCCGGTAACAAACGATGCCTGTGGTGAAGCCAGTAATGCCACGGCCTGAGCAACAAACTCGGCCTCGCCCAGCTTGCCGACCGGGATCATCTGCAACAGTCCGGCCATTTTTTCTTCCGGCACCAGCGCATGAACCGAAGGCAAATCCATCGGCCCTGGGGCGATGGCATTAACCGTGACGCCGGATTTGCTCAGCTCGCGGGCAAAGATTTTGGTCAGCGTCAAAATGCCGCCTTTTGACGCGGCGTAATGCGCGCCGGAAGCGGTGCCACCGTTCTGCCCTGCCAGCGAAGCGAGGTTGATAATCCGCCCGTAGCCACGCTTAGCGAAGTAGCGCCCCATCGTCTGGCAACCAACAAACGTGCCGCGCAGATTAGTGGAGATCACCAGGTCAAATTCATCGACAGTGATGTCCATTACCGGGGTTGCCAACGTCAGCGCGGCGTTGTTAACCAGCACATCCAGGCTGCCAAAACGCTCAACGGTTGCCGCCAGCGCGAGTTCAAAATCCTGCGGCTGGCGAATATCCAGCCCGACCGCCAGCACCTTGCCCTGGCCGTTATCCAGGTTGTCTGCCGCCTGCTGCGCACGTTCGCGGTTCACGTCCGACAACACCACCTGGAATCCCTGCTCCAGCAGGTATTTGGCGATGACATTTCCCAGTCCGGCAGCAGCACCTGTGACTAATACGGTTTGTGTCATAAATAGCCCCTTAAAGGATGTAACCGATGCTGTGCAGCACATCGTCGCTGTTGATCAAGCGGATCACTTTTTGTTTGATAAGCAGTTGATCACCCTGACGTTGTAACTGCCAGGTAATGTCTGCGGCGTAGTGGCGGCTGTGGCCTTTGCGGTGTTCCCACAGCGACAGCGCCCCACGCACCACAATCACGTCATCCTGCGATTCCAGCAGGCGAAAACGCGACAAGGTGCGCAACGTCCTGGCGCGCGGCGTAGTGGAGATCGACTCGCCGCTATACAGGCGTTTCACGCGGCGGGCGCGCATTTCATGGTCGTCGCAGGCGTAGTTCAGGGTGTTTTTAAAATCAGTTTCCTGTGGGTCAATCGGCACCACATACAAGCCGTCGCGCTGCCATAACTCCAGCCAGGCGTTGAATTCGCCTTGATCAAGCAGATCGCCTTCGAGGTTAATCAGCGACATCGCCGCAAACAGATCAGAATCTGGCTTCATCATTTATTCCGCCTCCGTCATCAGTTTTTTCCACATCTGGTAAGCCGCTCGCATGCCGGTTTCAGCACTGACATCGCTGCGCAAACCATCGTCTGTACGGTATTCCCCCGCCAGCCCGCGGTTGAGCATGATCCACAGATCGTTGCCGGAGGTTGCGCCGCGCTGCACGCGTTCCCACGCTTCGGAGTCGTCCGGTGTGCCAAAGCCCATCGGCCCCTGGAAGTGTTCATGCAGGCGCAATCTGGCCTGGTTGGCGATTTCTGGCCCGCCGTCCATCATGATCACCGCATGGTGAATTTCAGTTTCCTTGACCGAAACCGGCTGTAACACGCGGAAGAACGCCATCGAGCAGGCAATGTTCGGGAAGATATTGAGGTTAAAGCCGGAACCGCCGACGGCGCGGACAATACGGCGCACTTGCTGTTCGTCGTGCTCCAGACGCAGCGCATCAGCCAGTTCGCTAAAGCGTTCCGGGATCGGCGCGTCGAGATTAGCGTCCAAATCCACCAGTTCCGGGATCATCACCATCACGCTGTGGCCATTACCCAAATCTTCGACATAACCGCTGCCATCGACGAAGTTGAGCATCTCTTCGGTCTGCTTATCGACAGAGCTAAGGAACGAGCGATGCACCACCGGGAAGTGATAGCCGTCCGTGGTGTTTTCGAGCTGGATTTTCCAGTTACCCGGGAAGCGGAAACGGTGTGCAGGCCCGGTTTTAATCGGGAAGCCCGCGCCCTGTTTCATAAACAGATCCATCCATTTTTTGGCAGCACCGAGGAAATCTTCCAACGGTTCAATCTGTTCATTGAAGGTGGCAAAAATCATTCCGGCGTATTGTTCGGTACGCAGTGACACCAGCCCTAACTCGCCCTTTTCCAGCTGGTCGGCATAACTTTCCGGGTGCGGAACACCGCGCAGAGTGCCGTCCAGCGCATAACCCCAGCCGTGGTACGGGCAGACGAAGCTGTTGGTTTTGCCGCTGCGGTGTTCGCAAACGGTGGCGGCGCGGTGGCGGCAACGGTTCAGTAAGGTATGAACGGTGCCTTTACGGTCACGCACCACAATCACCGGCTGGGTGCCGATTTCGGTGGTTTTAAAGCTGCCGGTTTCCGGGATTTCGCTGGCATGTGCCACCCAAACCCAGGTTTTGCTGAAAATTCTGTCCAGCTCGAGCTGGAATAATTGCTCTGAGTTATACAGCGAGGTGTGCACGCGATCGTGTTGCACTAAGGCGGCAATTTCCGCGCAATCAGGCACCGCTGGCGCTGTGGTATCAATATTTTTTATGTTGATGATGTTGTCGCAATTCATGTCCAATCTCCTGCACGTCTTCGGCTGTCTATTTTTTATCCGGCACCGGGAGTTCATCCGCTGCATGCCAGTGGTTTACCGGGCGGCTGAACAGGTTGCGCGTCGTAAAACGGTGGATACGCATACCGCTGGCTTCGCGGCAAAATTCCACGTTAATTTCCGCCGCGTTGAGATGAGCGCCTCCGGCGGAAAACTCGGAGGTTTGCAACATCAGCCAGCGGCCACAGAGCTTGCCGTCGGGCTGCTGGCTGAGCGCTTCAGAGCAAAGAAAATGGGCGTTCATGGCAAAATGCGCCGGGGTTCGCACATAACCTGCCATCATCGCCACAATCGCTTCACGCCCAAGATGTCTTCCCAGGCGCGCGGCATACGGCTCGCCGACACCTTCCCAGCAGGCGTCTGCGGTAAACAGTTCGCCGATAGCCTGTACCGTTTCTGCCGTGTCGAGTTTGTCGCACAACCACATGTACTGGCTGATACAAACCCTGGCGGCTTGCTGGTCTTCAAGCTGCTGTAAACGCTGCGCGTCCGGTGAATTCATCATCGACTCCGTTAGCCCTGAATAATCAGTTCACGCCCAACACGCGCTTCGATTTTGCAGTACTTCCACAGCTTGCTGCCGCTATCGCCCACCGGCGTGGTGCGGAACAAGTTGCATACTGCCGCGACGTTTTCCAGCGCGTCGGCATCGGCCAGAATGTAAGTCGTCCACGGTGCGGTGGTGGACGGGCCAACCATTAACTGGTCGTCATCCATATTGCCAATCACGCGGATGCCCGGGGTTTCTTCAACACCTTTCATCATCACGCCAAAAGCGCCCCACACTTGCTTCGCTTCCGTTGGGCTGGCATCGAAAAAGTTCTGATTAACCCCGATGCAGAACAGCACACGTAATTTGTTTGTCTGGCTCATTTATTGCTCCTTTAGAAAAGAATCACAGGTAACCCGGCAGCGGTTTGCCACCGAAAAAGACCGTACCGGCGTTGAGATAAGAGAGGTCGCCCATAAAGGCGTGTTGCGTAATCACCATGGTGTCGCGCACATAACGTTGCAGCGGGCTGGTCATCGCAACGCCGCCCATGCCGTTGAGTGCCAGCGCCTGGCGTGCCACTTCTGCTGCCACGCGGGTAACGTGCGTCGAAGAAAGACGCAAGGCATTAATTTGTTCTGGGCTGGCTTCGTCACCGGCGAGCAATTTTTGCCACACTTCGTCGATAGCTTCGTAGAACCAGGCGCGGGCCGAGCGCAGATCCGCTTCACAACGGGCAATTTGCATCTGTGCCTGTGGCCTTTCAGCAAGCTTCGGCGCACCTGTGACAGACTGCTGACGATGGGCAATCTGGTAGATTTCATTGAGTGCCGCGCGAGCCACACCCAACGCCACCACTGACAGCACTTGCGTGGCGAGGGAAAGCACCGGATAGCGATACAGCGCCCCTTCCAGATTCAGTGCGCCACCGCGAATAAACGTCCACTCCTGCGGAACATACGCGTCGTTAACCAGCAGATCGTGGCTGCCGGTTCCGGCCAGCCCGACGGTGTTCCACACCGGATCAATCTGCACATATTCCCGTGGCAGCACCGCCATACGCGGCAGCGCTTTTTCTTCATCTGGCTGGATACCCACGCCAAACACCGATGCGCCCATGCTGCCGCTGGCAAAACTCCAGCGCCCGCTAACGCGATAACCCCCATCGGCCCGCATGGCTTTGTGTGTCGGGTAAATTCCACCGGCAAACACCACGTCTGGCCCATCGCGGTATAGCTCTTTCAGGGTGTCCGGCGGCAACGCCCCAAGGTAGAACGGGCTCATGCCAAAACTTGCCACCCAACCTGCCGAACCGTCTGCTGTCGCAATTTGCTCAATCAGTTCGCAAAACTGCGCGGGTGAGCATTCGTCGCCGCCGTAAATTTTCGGCACCAGTGCGCGATACACACCGACCTGTTTGAAGCGGGTAATAATGTCTTCAGAAATATGGCGTTGATGTTCAAAATCGGCGCTACGAGTCGTCACTTCACTCAGTAACGGAACCAGCTCTTCACGAACGTTGACGACAGACATGGCTAACTCCCGAAGTAATGGGGTGCAAATGGTGGATGGCGCTTACGCTAATCCCCGACAAAACCACTCGGCGGCCTGAACCAACAAGCCTTCACGCCCTTTGGCCGCCACTAATTGCAAGGCGACCGGACGACCGCGTAGTTCGCCCATCGGCAGGGTGATTGCCGGATGTCCACTGAGATTGAAAGGCCGCACCAGGCGAGTCAGGTTGACGACGCTAAGCGGGTCTTGTGCTTCTTGTAGCGTTGGAGGAAGTTCCGGCAAGGTTGCCAGCGCCAGCAAAGGTGTTTGCTCAAGTAACGCATCCACCTCGGCGGTGAATTTGATGCGCACACGTTCGGCGTTAGCCAAAGCGGCAGCGTCCACATCTTTGCCCGCCCGAATACGGCTCGCGACATCTGGCGAAACCTCTTCACTGCTGAGCAATGAGTTAAACGCCTGCCAGTTTTCGTGGCTAATAATCGCCAGCCCGGCGCGGTGTGCGTCGGCAAGCGCAGGAAGTTGTGAATGGTGCGGACGAATGCCCTGTTGTTCGAGTTGCCCCAGCAGAAGCGCGTCAATTTCTGGGATTGCCGCCGCCACAAAGGCCACTTCAGGCAACGCAGTGATTGGCTCGCCGACAGGAATCGAAAGGTGCGTCAGAACCTGGCGCAGCACGGTAGCGTTACGGGCAAAAATGCCGACGCAATCCAGCGAGCTGTGTGCCGGTAAAACCCCATCGCGGCTGATGACTCCGTAACCGGGTTTCAGCCCCAACACTGCGCAACAAGCGGCAGGCATACGCACCGAACCACCAGTGTCAGTACCCAGTGAAAAATCGACTTCACCTGATGCGACAACCGCCGCAGAACCACTTGATGAACCGCCAGGGATCAGCGCCGGAAACAACGGATTCACCGGGGTGCCGCTCCAGGCGTTAATGCCCGTCACCCCGAATGCCAGTTCGTGCAGTGTGGTTTTGCCGGTCAGCACGCAGCGGTTGTTGAGTAACGTCGCCACGACGCCAGCATGATGCTGCGCAACAGGTGCTGCTGCGAGCGCCGGACATCCGGCACGAGTACGGTAACCAGCGATATCCAGGGTGTCTTTTACCGCAAAGCGCAGTTCACCCTCGCCGAGGACAAACTGCTCTACATAACCATTGCTCTCACAAATAGACTTCATCATTAAGGCCTTAATCAGATAATGTGAATCACATTAGGTAAGCAGTCATCGCTGCTTTTTCGTTCTGAGTAAATATGAATCAATCATGGAATATTTAGATGAAAATTCAAGTAATATTTCACGTAAATTTCACGAACAATTAACATGGAATTAACCAGATTTAACAAATGAATTTTTGATTATGCTGATGAATTGATAAGGAAATATTTGGCGAATGCCAAAAAGTCGTCATGAGAACTCAGGACGACGAGCGGATAAAAAATATTTATTTTACAGTGGGTTGGAAGAGATTTTTAACGCGATCACAAATTTGTCATTCTGTCGATCAGGATCAAATTTCGTTCAGGTTATCGAGCACTTTAGCCAGTGAAAGATTCATTTTTTCCACCTGCGCCACACTCATGCCCTTAAACCCTTTCTCGAAAACTTTACCTGCCAGACGGTACGCTTCTTCCACTTTTTGCTGTCCTTTGGCAGTCAACATCACTTCGGTGACTCGCGCATCTTGTTCACTGCTGGCGGTGGTGACTAAACCTTCATCGCGCAGGCGGCCAACAATTTTGGTTACCGTCGGCATTTTGACCATCGCGTATTCGGAGATTTGCGAAATGCTGGCCTTGCCATATTGCTGCGTCACCATTAAGACCCGGAAGCCAGAGACATCCAGTTGCACCTTTTTCAGCGTCACTTCCATGATTTGGGTGTAGCGCGCATAGACGTTGACTATCCAGTAAAACGGGAACTCCTCACGGTGAAATTCGGCATCCACATCCGGTGTTTTCTTTAGGTTACTCATGAGGTTCCTTAGCAAGACAGTTGTCAATTGGGCGATTATACCTGCTTAAACCTGGCGGCTATAGCGCTTCGGACAACGCTATTGTTCAATTCTGAATTTTGGGCGATTACCGCACACTTAATGATTCAAAAATGCCACATGAACAACATTTTTGTATCATTTTCACAACACCGCATTGACATCCAATCTTCCTCTTTCCTATACGTTAGCGCACGGGTTTGCGTTGGCTGGGACGGGCAGTGCTCAATCCATGACAACACCGGACTAACAATACTAATAAACGCAATGTGGAGCTCTTCATGAACGAAAGTCCTTCTCTGGAACAGGCTCGCTCCGAGGTGCTGGCACCGCCATCACCAGGCGAAATAGCACTGGATCCCCGGCAACAGGCGGTGATTAAAAAACTGTTTCGTCGGTTGATTATCTTCTTGTTTGTGCTGTTTGTTTTTTCGTATCTGGACCGCATCAACATTGGCTTTGCCGGTTTGACAATGGGCAAAGATCTGGGCCTCACCAGCACCATGTTTGGCCTGGCGACCACGCTGTTTTATGTGATGTATGTTATCTGCGGCGTGCCGAGTAACATCATGCTGAGTATTGTCGGTGCACGCCGCTGGATTGCCGTTTTGATGGTGGTCTGGGGGATTGCTTCCACCGCGACGATGTTTGCCACCGGCCCTGGCAGCCTTTACGTGTTGCGTATGCTGGTGGGGATTGCTGAAGCCGGATTCTTACCGGGTTTGTTGCTCTATTTAACATACTGGTTCCCTGCGCAATATCGCGCTCGGGCGAATGCGCTGTTCATGATTGCGATGCCCGTCACCATGGCGCTGGGCTCGCTCGCTTCCGGCTATATTCTTAACCTTGATGGCTTGCTCAACCTGAAAGGCTGGCAATGGCTGTTCCTGCTCGAAGGGTTCCCGTCGGTGTTGTTAGGTCTGGTGGTGTGGTTCTGGCTGGATGACTCACCGTCGAAAGCCAAATGGCTGACCGACGATGATAAAGCCTGCCTGAACGAGATGATGGAAGCCGATAAACTGGCGATTCAGAAATCACAACAAGGCACCAATATCGGCCCGACATCCCAACGCGGCATGCTGCGGGAATTATTTACGCCGGTGATTATGCTTTATACGCTGGCCTATTTTTGCCTCACCAACACATTAAGCGCCTTGAGCGTCTGGACGCCGCTTATCCTGCGCAGTTTTAACCAGGAAAGTAATAACATCACCATTGGTTTACTCAGCGCGATTCCGCAAGTTTGTACTATTGTCGGGATGATTTGGTGGAGTAAGCGTTCTGACCGCTTTAATGAACGTAAAATTCACACTCTGTTGCCGTATCTGTTTGCCGCCGCAGGCTGGGTTTTAACAGCTTCAAGCAGCAATCCGATGCTGCAATTTACCGGCATTGTGATGGCCTCGTCAGGTGCATTTGCCGCGATGGTCATTTTCTGGACCACGCCGGATCAATCCATCTCTTTGCAAGCCCGCGCCCTGGGTATTGCGGTGATCAACGCCACCGGTATGACTGGTGCCGCGTTAGGGCCATTGTTGATGGGCTGGATGAAAGATGTCACCGGTAATTTCAACGCCGGTATTTATATGGTTGCTGGGTTCCTGGTGTTGGGCGCAATTGTTATTTCATTGATTCCGATGAAGAAGATGGCGCAAAGAAGCAGTTTGTAACACTGAAAATAGCCTCTTTGAATGATGAAAGCCCGGAATGCACATCGCTATTCTGGGCTTTTTTTATCCAGAAAATGCTCCGCAAAATGAAACAAGTCACCTTTAGTGATCTTCTCGGTCTTTGGGCTAAACTATGCGAGTAGCCGCCAGGTAGAAAGTCCATCATTTATATAATGAAATCATCAGCAATGATTAGAACAGGACGGACATTGTGGCAGAAATTAAAATACCCGACGCGCTCACCATTTTTGGGAAACCCGATGAGACTAAACCGACATTTAGCCACAGCACTCAGCCCCCTGTTGCTGCTTAGTGCCTCTGTTCACGCCGAGGTCGATCTTGGCTCCTTAGAGCTATTCGCGAAAGACAATGACACCAGCCCCATCCCCAAGGGGTTGATTTTGGGCGGCGCGGTGATTAGCGGCACGGCACGTTACGAAGCGCAAAAAGATGAAACTTATGTCATCCCCGGCGCGCTCTATTTTGGCGATCAATTCATGTATCTCGGCGACCGTGGTCGCTACTATTTTCATCTTGATGACAACACCGCCGCTTATGCGTATGGCAGGTTCCGCTTTGGTAACCTGGATCCCGATGATGAAGATGCTTTCGATGGGATGCACAAGCGAAAGTCAGAATTTGAAGCGGGCGTCGGCGGCACTATTATTACCCCGTATGCACTGCTTAGCGCCCGTGTCAGTTCTGATGTCACCGGGCGCAGTAATGGCCAGGAACTACTGTTGTGGGCGGATTTCCCTATCGTAAAAGGGAATTTGCTGGTGATGCCAGGCATGGGGATGATGATTCGCAGCGATAAGATGGCGAACTATTACTTTGGTGGCGTTTCGAAAAGTGAGGCCACCGCCCAACGGCCAGAATGGGATACCGGAACCACCTTCTCGCCTATGGCTGCGGTGATTACTAGTTACCGTTTCAGCCCAAAATGGGTAGGGATGCTGGCGGCCAACTACGAGTTTTATGATAAAGATATTGCCGACAGCCCTATCGTGCAGCATAACGGTGAGTTGTATGGGATTTTGGCCGTAGGTTATATCTGGTAGCGAGATGCTTAAAGAAAATTTCAATGAGCTGCAAATCTTTCTGGTGGTGGCAAAAGAAAGGAGTTTTACCAAAGCCGCAGGGAAACTGGGCGTTTCACAATCCGCGTTAAGTCATGCGGTGAAAGCCCTGGAAGAACGTTTAAATGTGAGGTTGCTGACCCGCACCACCCGCAGTGTTGCCCCCACCGAAACCGGTGAGCGACTCATTGCCAGCCTCGAGCCTCGCCTGGCGGAACTTGAGAGCGAACTGGAAAGCATTCTGCAATTAAATGGCGGTGCATCAGGCAATATCCGGCTTTCTGCCGGTGAACATTCCGCGCGTAAACTACTGTGGCCGAAGCTAAAACCGTTCCTCAAACAGTACCCGGATATTAATGTCGAGCTGGTGGTCGATAACGGTTTTGTCAATATTGTTGAGGGTCGTTTCGATGCCGGAATTCGGCTGGGGGAAAGTGTCGATAAAGACATGGTGGCGGTGAGAATCGGGCCGGATTTGCGCATGGTGGTTGTCGGTTCGCCGCAATATCTACAGGCGCAAGGTATTCCGCAAACGCCGCATGAATTACAACATCATCGTTGTATTAATATGCGTTTACCCACCGCAGGCGGTTTGTATCACTGGGAATTTGAAAAAGACGCTAAACCCCTGCGCGTGCGCGTGGAAGGCCAGCTGATTTTTAATCTGCTTTCCGAACGGATTGATGCCGTGCTGGCTGGGTTTGGCCTGGCCTGCGTCCCTGATGATATGGTTCAGGATGAGCTGAAATCGGGGGAGCTGGTGCAGGTTCTTGCCGACTGGTGCCCAACATTTCCGGGCTATTACCTTTATTATCCCAGCCGTAAACAACACCCACCTGCCTTTGCATTACTTATCGATTCGTTGCGTTATTCAGAATAAAAAACGGTGGATGACGCTAACGCTTATCCACCCTACAAAACCCAACCCGACATTTTCAGGATTAACGCCCGACGCGAGCCTGCAATGCCGCCGGATAACGTTCACCGACGATTTTCACCGTTTCCAGTGCCAGGGTGATTTTACGCAAATCATCCTGCGCAAGGGTTAAATCCGCCGCCGCCAGGTTCTCTTCCAGACGATGTAGCTTCGTGGTTCCCGGAATCGGTACAATCCACGGTTCCTGTGCCAGCAACCACGCCAGTGCGATTTGCGCCGGGGTTACCCCTTTTTCTGCGGCCAGTTCACTGAGCAAAGAAACCAGTTTTTCGTTGTCTTCCAGTGCATCAGCAGCAAAACGCGGTACTTTGCTACGGAAATCATCCGCGCCGAAGGTGGTGCCAGACTTAATTGAGCCGGTCAAGAAGCCTTTGCCTAACGGACTAAACGGCACAAACCCAATCCCCAGTTCTTTTAGCACCGGCAGAATTTCTTGCTCCGGCTCACGCCACCACATCGAATATTCACTTTGCAGCGCGGTGACCGGTTGCACAGCATGGGCGCGGCGAATGGTTTGCGCCCCCGCTTCGGACAAACCAAAGTGCTTCACTTTCCCTTCAGCAATCAGGTCTTTTACTACACCTGCGACGTCTTCAATCGGCACATCGGGATCCACACGATGCTGATACAACAGGTCGATAACGTCGGTTTTCAAACGGCGTAACGACCCTTCCACCGCCAGGCGAATATGTTCCGGACGGCTGTTTAAAATTTGCTGCTTATTATCCTCACCAAAAGTGAAGCCGAATTTGGTGGCAATAACTACGCGGTCGCGGAACGGTTTTAATGCTTCGCCGACAACATCTTCATTGAGATACGGGCCATACACTTCGGCGGTGTCGAAAAATGTCACGCCACGCTCGACGGCAGCACGAATCAATTCCACGGCCTGGCGGATATCCGTTGCCGGGCCATAGCCGTGGCTTAGCCCCATACAACCCAGACCCAGTGCGGAAACTTCAAGACCAGAATGACCGAGATAACGCTTTTGCATAATGATTCCTCGTGAATGGGTGGAAGTTATACGTCTAGTTTGCGGCCGGTTAGCCACTCAACCCTCGCCGGATCACGATGCGAGAAGAAGGCACTGGTCGCAGTATCCAGCGCGGTAATTTGCAGAAAATCGTCGCGGCTCAGTTCGAAATCCAGAATATTGAGGTTCTCTGCCATGCGAGTTTGGCGCACGGTTTTCGCCAGCGAAACGATGCCACGCTGGAAGATCCAGCGCAGGACGACTTGCCCGATGCTCTTACCGTGTTTTGCCGCAATCGCCGCTAATAGCGGATGCTGGAACAGATTGTTGCGCCCTTCAGCAAACGGAGCCCAGGCCTCTGGCTGAATGCCACGGCTTTGCATCCACGGCGCGGCATGCAGTTGCTGATGGAACGGGTTCACCTCCACCTGGTTGACGGCGGGAACCACGCTGTTAAAAGCGATAAGATCAGCCAGTCGATCAGGCTGGAAGTTACTGACGCCAATGGCGCGGATTTTCCCGGCTTGCTGCAACTCTTCCATCGCACGCCACGCGCCATGCACATCACCGTACGGCTGGTGAATCAGATACAAATCGACATAATCCATTTGCAGGCGGTTGAGGGAACGTTCGAACTGCGCTTTCGCGCCTTCGTAGTTGGCGTCTTGCAACCATAGTTTGGTGGTGATAAACAACTCTTCACGGGCAATGCCACTGTTTTTTAAAGCATTACCGACTTGCGTTTCGTTCTGATAAGAGGCGGCGGTATCAATCAAACGGTAGCCGGTTTCAATGGCGTCAATAACCGCACGTTCGCATTCTGCGGCCTCTGTCATCTGAAAGACGCCAAAGCCCAGCAGTGGCATTTCGATACCGTTGTTCAATGTGACGGTTTGCATAGCGTTCCCCCTAATCTGTGGTGTGGGAAAAAGCATAACGCAAACAGGTTTATCTGATTAGGCACCCTAATTCGCTAGGGTTTATTAGCAGGATTCATTAATGAATACGAGCGGCGGGATTATTTGCTTTCCGGGACAATCGAGATATGCCCGTTGCGTTCGAGAATGGCGAATTTAATTTCTGCCAGTTGGGTGATTCCGTGATCAACACGGGCTGTTTGTAAAATATCATCACAGGAAATATCGACTTTTTTCATTTTCTCCTGAAACAAATAGCCGCTTTCAACCAAAATGACTGGCGTATTATCAAGAAAATCATCAGCTCCCGGTAAATGTTTCTTTATCAAACCAAACAGCATATCCACCACGATCAAGGTGACAATGGTCAGCATGGCTCCGGTGACGGAAAAGTCATTGCCTAATAACGCTTGTTGCGTGGCCTCGCTAATAATTAATAGCAATATCAAATCAAAGGAGGTCATCTGTAATAGCGTACGGCGGCCAGCAATCTTGAACACCACCATCAATATCAGATAAATGGCCAGCGCCCTTATTACCATATCCATTGTCTGGTTACCTTAGGGATAAATAAATTGTTGGAAAGGGATTTCAGCGCCGTTATCAATCGCGACGGTGCTTTTCATGGCCCCGAATTTCATCGGCGTCAGACTTAACCACAATGTTTGCTTAACGCCAGGTGCTATCGGTTGATATTCCAGAATCATCTCGCCATTCAGGCTGTACATTTTATCCGGCTGCGGTTGCAGCGTATCAATGCGAAAGCCCTCCATAAAATCACCGCCCAGCACAATACGGTTACGTTTCCCAGGCGGGGTAACCGAGGTGATTTTCATGTCCATGTCGCTCATCAGGCGATTGAATTTTTCGTAATCAAGAGTGAGGGAATGGTCGTCGTTCGAACGGGTGGCCTCACTGAGATAGCCGCGTGAAAATAGCCCCGCCAGAGCGGCCGCAACAATCAGCAGCAACAGCACAAAACCGACACGCCGCAGCTGAAATTCAAAGTTCAGCCAGAACGGTTTTTCGGCCACGGGTGAAGATTGTTTGGCGGGCGTTGTTTTCATTTATTGATCCGGCCAATGCAGAGTAAGTGGCTGTTTTGAAGTCTAGTCAACAGCGGCAACACTAGCCAGCCTGGATTATTTACGCAACGGTACATCCTTCATCAGCAATGACAGGATGAACGCAAACACCACCACTGCCGCAGAAATCAGGTACACCGAGTGCAATGCCGAGCCAAAGGCTTGCAGATAATCATTTTGCAGCGCCGCCGGAAGTTCATGCACCGCCTTTGCACCCAGTTGACGGGGCAATTGAGTATCAGGTGGGAGCAATTCGCTCAGTTTGTTTTGCAGCACATTGGTGAAAATTGCGCCGAAGGCCGCCACGCCAATCGAGCCACCAATCTGGCGGAACAGCGTGGTGCTGGAGGTCGCAACACCAATCATTTTTTGCTCCACGCTATTTTGCACCGCCAGCACCAACACCTGCATCACCATGCCCAAACCAAAGCCCAACAACGCGATGTAGAGATAGAGCATGTGAATAGGTGAGTCGATTTTAAGCGTGCCGAGCAATAACATGGCGATAAACGTCAGCAAGGTGCCAACGATCGGGAAGATGCGATAGCGCCCTATTTTGCTGATGATGCGGCCACTGATAATTGAGGTCAGCATCAGCCCACCCATCAGCGGTAGTAACTGAATCCCGGCTTCGGTCGGCGTGGACGATTTCACCACCTGCAAGTAAAGCGGCAAGAAAGTCATCGAACCAAACAGCGACATGCCGATAATAAAACCAATCAGGCAACTCAATAAGAAAGTGTGGTCACGGAACAGGCCGAGGGGAATGATCGGCTCAAATGCCCGCCGCTCCTCATAAATAAAGCCGCCGAGCGTCACCACAAAAAAGGCAAAAATGCACCACAGTTGCGGGTCAGACCACGCCATTACGGTGCCGCCCTGGCTGGTGAACAGGATTAAACAGGTCAGCGAGGCGGCGAGATAACCCGCGCCAAGAAAATCGATTTGGTGGCGAATACGCGCGGTTTGCGGTTTGAGCACCGCGCCAATCACCAGCAGCGCGAAGACACCGAGCGGCAGGTTGATGTAGAAAATCCAGCGCCAGGAGAAATGCTCAACCAGGAAACCGCCAATCAGCGGGCCAATTACGGTGGCAAGGCCAAACACCCCGCCAAACAAGCCCTGATATTTGCCGCGATCCGCAGGCGGGATAACATCGCCCACCGCCGCCATAGTGACCACCATCAGCCCGCCGCCACCCAACCCTTGCAAGGCACGCATCAGAATTAACTGCGTCATATTTTGCGCCAGCCCGCATAACGCGGAGCCAAGCAAGAAAATCACGATAGCCGTTTGCAGCACGATCTTGCGCCCCAGCAGATCGCCAAATTTACCGTATAGCGGCACCACAATAGTGGAAGAAAGCAGATAAGCGGTGACCACCCAGGAGAGTTTTTCCAGCCCACCCAGCTCACTGACAATGGTCGGCAAGGCGGTGGAAACGATGGTCTGATCCAGTGCGGCGAGCAGCATGACCAGCATCAGCGCACAGAACAATAAACGAATTGAAGTTGCCTGCTGATGCGTTTCTGCCTGAGGTGTTTCGGTGACTGTCATGTTACCTGTCAGCTTGGGATTAATTAATTTGGTAATTAATGTAGGGTGAATAGTTTCACCCGGTCAATGGATGGCGCACGAAACGCCCCTAAAAACGGCTGTGATAAATCCGAAATCACACCATTGCCCGCCTTGTAGTATCGAGTCGCTGGAGATTCACCGGCCATTTAGCAATTTGTGATCTGGAAATAAATACATTTTCCGCATCAATGATTAAGCTTTTTCCTAATTTACCCATACCAAAAATAATGGATTATGCCAGCGCCAGAAACGGCGTTTCCGCTGCGGCGGCTTCTTCTTAATTTTGGGTTAAACAGCAATGAAAAAAATAATGTTGATGATGGTTGTAGGTATGGCTGGAACATTGGTTGGCTGTAGTACTCCGGCGCAGCGCCAGGCAGAATGCCAGGCTCAGGGAGTCAGCAAAGATGCCTGTTATATGGCCGAGCAAAACAGACAAAACGTAGCCTTAAAGCAGGCGATGGAAAATGCCCACGACGCGGTGAAATAACCCAACGGCTTCGTCATTAATCCAGGCTCGCAAGGGCCTGTTCCTGCTTTCCCCTTCCAAAATACACCCCACATAATTCATTGAATTATGGCGACTTTGTCACAGTCGATTCGCACGAAATGTAAAGTTTAAAAAATGATGCTTTTCTCAGTTTGCTGGCTCTTGTATTCACTCTGAAAGGGAGAGTACATTAGCGCCGGCGAATCGATTCATTAGCCAAAAAAATACAATATGCAGCGGCCATATGGTGAAGTTAATCCCAAAAGTCATGAATGGCGGTTTCATCTTTCTATACTGAATTTTTTAGCAAAATTGCGCGGCAGCACGCGCGGAGCAATGTAACGTGAAATATTTCATGATGGGCTTGTCGTTTATTTTGTTGGTTTGGGTCGGTACGTTTGTGATGATGGTTGAATGATGAAAAACAGGAGCCATTGGCTCCTGTTTTTCATCATTCAACCATTAAACGTTAACCCAATACCCCATCGGCACGGAACATCGCTTTGATGCCACGTACCGCCTGGCGAATACGGTCACGGTTTTCAATCAGCGCAAAGCGCACATGCGTGTCACCGTAATCCCCAAAACCCACGCCTGGCGAAACGCAGACTTTCGCATCCTGAAGCAGTTTTTTGGCAAATTCCAGCGACCCCATTTGTGCATAGTGCTCAGGGATTTTCGCCCACACATACATCGACGCTTTCGGGCATTCCACCATCCAGCCCGCTTCGTGCAAGCCTTTTACTAACACATCACGCCGGCGCTTGTACTGCTCGGCTATATCGCGCACACATTGTTGATCACCTTCTAGTGCAGCAATGGCCGCGACTTGTAGCGGCGTAAATGTGCCGTAGTCGTGGTAACTTTTGATTCTCGCCAGTGCGTTCACCAGCTCTTTATTGCCCACCATAAACCCGATGCGCCATCCCGCCATGTTGTAGCTTTTTGACAGGGTAAAGAATTCAACCGCGACATCGCGAGCGCCAGGGACTTCCATAATTGACGGGGCTTTCCAGCCGTCATAAACGATATCGGCGTAGGCCAAATCATGCACCACCAGCACGTCGTAACGTTTTGCCAATGCCACCACACGTTCGAAAAATTCCAGTTCTACGCACTGCGCGGTTGGGTTCGATGGGAAGCCGAGGATCATCATTTTCGGTTTCGGGTAGCTTTCGCGAATCGCACGTTCCAGTTCGGCGAAGAAATCAACGCCTTCCACCAGCGGCACCGAGCGCACTTGCGCTCCGGCAATGACCGCGCCGTAAATATGAATCGGGTAACTTGGGTTCGGCACCAGCACCGTGTCGCCGTGGTCGAGGGTTGCCAGCATCAGGTGCGCCAGGCCTTCCTTCGAGCCAATGGTGACAATGGCTTCGCTTTCCGGATCAATCTCGACGTCGTAACGATCTTTATACCAGCGCGAAATAGCGCGGCGTAAACGCGGAATACCTCGGGAGGTGGAGTAACCGTGGGTATCTTCACGCTGCGCAACGGTGCAGAGTTTTTCAACGATGTGCGGCGGAGTTGGCCCATCAGGGTTGCCCATGCTGAAATCGATTATATCTTCGCCACGGCGACGCGCCGCCATTTTCAGCTCAGCGGTGATATTAAATACATACGGCGGGAGGCGATCGATACGCGAAAAACGACGTTTTGGACTGGAGTCAACCATAAATTCCTCAGATTAACGTTAGCGCCCGGACCGTCCGAGCGACGCTGCCACGCGATGTGGCTTGTTTAGAAAATAGCCTGAATAAAAATCATCTGTCGAGAGGGAAAGAGAAATATTTTTATCCCACCAAAAAGAGGATGCTTCATTCGAAGCTTATCCCTATTTTATTTGATGCAAGTGGATTACATTAACCATGTCGCAACAATCCAATAACCTTCTTTAAAAGACGTGGAGTATCACCATGACCCTACAGATTGATGACTTACCGCGTGCAATCCGTGAGATAAAACAAAAACTTCGCCACGAACTGCCAAATTACCAAACCGCTTTTGAGCAACTCGAAGGTGATATGAAGCGCCAGATCGACGAGATCCGCGCTGAGCTGGCGCGTGGGGAAAACCCAGTGCCACAAATTAATGCTGACGATATCGTGAATCATCGCGTTAGCGAGCAGCAAAAAGCACTGATTCGCCAGCGGGGTTGTTGCACCGTGAAAGGGGTATTCCCGCAATATCAGGCGCAAGCCTGGAATGAGGAAGTCGGGAATTATCTGGAGCGCAATAACTTTGTCGAGAAACTGAAGAACGCTGCAGAAGATAACTATTTTGGCACACTTGCCGCCAGTAAGCCGCAAATTTACGGCATCTACTGGTCGAAGCCGCAGGTTGAAGCGCGCCAACATGCCCGCATGAAAGCGGTGCAGGTGTTTCTGAATAATTTATGGGAAACCGAAAGCAACGGTAAGCAGCATTTCGACCCGGACCGTGTGGTGAGCTATGCCGACCGTACCCGCCGCCGCCCGCCGCGTTCCAACTCTTTGGGCCTATCTCCACATGTGGATGGCGGTTCAGTTGAACGCTGGCTGGATGAGAATTTCCGCCATGTTTATCGCCATGTGTTTTCTGGTGAATGGCAGAAATACAGCCCGTTTGCTGCTGAAGGGCGTACCGAAGTGCGTGAATTCCCATCGCCAGCGGTGTGTTCGATGTTCCGTACTTTCCAGGGTTGGACGGCGCTTAGCCCGCAGCGTAAACATGGCGGCACACTAACCTTGCTGCCGGTAGCGAATGCGATGGCCTACATTTTACTGCGCGCTTTGCAGGATGATGTGCCGGAAGAATCGCTGTGCGAAGCGAAGCCTGGCCGCGCACTTTCTATTAACGAGCAGTGGCATCCCCTTTTATTAACAGGGATTTCCTCAATTCCGGATATGGAAGCGGGCGATACGGTTTTCTGGCACTGCGATGTGATCCATGCTGTTGAAAATGAACATCTTGGTGAATTTGATAGCAACGTGATGTATATCGCCGCCGCACCATGGTGTGAGAAGAACGCCGCTTACCTTGAGCGCCAGTGGTCATCCTTTGTTGAAGGTAAATCGCCACCTGATTTTGCCGCCGATGATTTCGAGGTTGATTTCACCGGACGTGCGATGCCAGCGGATATGACAGTCGCTGGGCGCGAGCAGTTAGGTGGGAAGTAATCCCCTCACCCTACCCCTCTCCCCAGGGGGGTGTCTCTTAGTCACAACTTTGAGGGGCGGTTCCTGCCGATCCGGAGAAGGTTCCGTTCACCAGGCGATAGCGTGTTTATGTCGCGACTGAACCGGTGAACGTCTTAGGGTGACCACCGTCGTCACCCTAAGAACCCTGACTCCCGGCAAATAAATCGCCGCAAGCGGTAAACCTCCATTTTGCCTCCGTGTCAGGGTCGGTTGCGATTCGTTCCCGACGATCGCGCCCTCCAGCCGTTCCCGACGGCTGGACCCTGCCACCTGGAGTCAAAATGGAGGCGAGTTAAGCCGGACCCGAAATTCAAGGTCAAAGTCAAAAGCCAGAGCGGTTTTGACCTTGTTCTCGGCTTCAATCGCACCGTTTTTCACCCTTCAGTTGGGGTCACGTGGTCGGGAACCACGTGAGAGAGCGATCGCCTGGAGCGAGTCGCGAACGACCGCGAATGTTGGGTAAAAAACGGTGTTTACCGCGCAGCGGCGATTGATTTGCCGGGCGCCTGGATTATCAAGGGGTTGGCGTTAACCCCTTGATACGTTCACCGTTTGCGGGAATTAAAGAGATAACTGAACACACGGGTGAACGGAAAACCTGCAGGGCTTACAGATCTCACCCTGACAAGATAACCAGGATGAGTTGTGTATAAGAGACAGCTCCCCAGGGAGAAGGGATAGTCCAGTTTGCCATGTCCCAAAAATCCACGTTTCTGGTAACCACTCAGTAATTTCCTTATCATTGCCCTTCCATTCCTGGTCACGCGAGTTACCCGTGCACGAAATTTTTAATATGCTGCTGGCGGTGTTTGACCGAGCGGCGCTGATGCTTATTTGCCTGTTCTTTTTAATCCGCATCCGCCTGTTCCGCGAGTTGTTGCATAAGAACGCCCACACGCCGAAAGAGTTACTGGCCGTCACCGCTATTTTCTCAATGTTTGCCCTGTTCAGCACCTGGTCCGGCGTGCATGTTGAAGGTTCGCTGGTTAACGTGCGGATTATCGCCGTGATGGCGGGCGGGATCTTATTTGGGCCGTGGGTCGGCATTATTACCGGTATTATCGCCGGGCTTCATCGTTATCTGATTGATATCGGTGGAATTACCGCCGTTCCTTGCCTGATAACCAGTATTGTCGCCGGTTGTATTGCCGGTTGGATAAACCGCAAAATACCGAAAGCTCAGCATTGGCGGGTGGGGATTATTGCCGGGATGTTGTGCGAAACCATGACCATGGTTTTAGTGGTGCTGTGGGCGCCGTCTGTTTCACTGGGCATCGATATTGTGTCGAAAATCGGTATTCCGATGATTGTCGGCACCGTTTCCATCGGCTTTATTGTGTTGCTGGTGCAAAGTGTTGAAGGTGAGAAAGAGGCCAGTGCCGCGCGTCAGGCTAAGCTGGCGCTGGATATTGCCAATAAAACGCTGCCGTTGTTCCGCAAGGTGAACAGCGAATCGCTGCGCCAGGTTTGTAATATTATCCGCGAGGATATTAACGCCGACGCGGTAGCCATTACCGATAAAGAGAAAGTGTTAGCCTACGTGGGTTTTGGGGAAAGCAATTATAAACAGAATGATAACGGGATTAGCCCCCGCACCCAACTGGCGCTGCGCGAAGGAAAAATCATTATCCGCAACGATGATGAAGCTTATCGCACCCCGGAAATTCACTCGCTGATTATTATTCCGTTATGGGAAAAAGGTGTCGTCACCGGCACGCTGAAAATCTATTACCGCCATGCTCATCAAATTACCTCTACTTTGCAGGAGATGGCGGTCGGGCTTTCGCAGATTATTTCCACCCAACTGGAAGTTTCCCGTGCCGAGCAGTTGCGCGAAATGGCAAATAAAGCCGAACTACGCGCGCTGCAAAGCAAAATTAATCCTCATTTTCTGTTCAATGCCCTGAACGCGATATCCTCGTCTATTCGCATGAATCCCGATACCGCACGCCAGTTGATTTATAACTTGTCGCGCTATTTGCGCTACAACATTGAATTAAAAGACGATGAACAGATCGATATTAAAAGAGAGCTGTATCAGATAAAGGATTACATCGCCATTGAGCAGGCACGTTTTGGCGACAAGCTGACGGTGATTTATCACATTGATGAAGAGGTGAATTGCCTGATCCCCAGCCTGCTGATCCAACCGCTGGTTGAGAATGCGATTGTCCACGGGATACAGCCATGTAAAGGCAAAGGCGTGGTGACCATCAGCGTTGAGGAGAGCGGTAATCGCGTGCGAATTGCGGTGCGCGACACCGGTAACGGTATTGATCCGCTGGTGATTGAACGCGTGGAGGCCAACGAAATGCCGGGCAATAAAATCGGCCTGTTGAATGTGCATCACCGCGTAAAATTACTCTACGGTGAAGGTCTGCATATTCGTCGACTTGAGCCAGGCACTGAGATTGCATTTTATGTGCCTCACGCCGCCAGTACCGTTCCACCTTTATTGCCGCAACAAGGAGGTAATCTATGAAAGTCCTCATCGTAGAAGATGAAGTCCTGGCTCAGCAGGAGCTTAACTGGCTTATCAAAGAGCACAGCCAGATGGAAGTGGTGGGCACCTTTGATGACGGCATGGATGTGCTGCGTTATCTGCAACATCATGAAGTTGATGCTATTTTTCTCGACATCAACATCCCCTCTTTAGATGGCGTGTTGCTGGCGCAAAACATCAGTAAGTTTGCCCATAAGCCGTTTATTGTGTTTATCACCGCCTGGAAAGAACATGCAGTGGAGGCGTTTGAGCTGGAGGCTTTCGACTACATTCTGAAGCCGTATCAAGAGTCGCGCATTATTGGGATGCTGCAAAAACTGGAAGCCGCTTTCCAGCAACAAAACGCCCCTGCCGCTGCTAACACCCCGGGGCGTGAAGCGTTGACGGTTAATTTGGTGAAAGATGAGCGGATTATCGTTACCGATGTTAACGATATTTATTACGCCGAAGCGCACGAGAAAATGACCTTTGTGTACACGCGACGTGAAGCGTATGTCATGTCGATGAACATCACTGAGTTTTGCCATCGCCTGCCGGAAAGCCATTTCTTCCGTTGCCATCGCTCATATTGCGTTAACCTGAGTAAAATCCGTGAGATAGAACCGTGGTTTAACAATACCTATATTTTGCGTTTGCAGGATTTGGAATTTCAGGTGCCGGTGAGTCGTAGCAAAGTGAAAGAGTTTCGCCAGTTGATGCGTTTGTAAAACGGGCGCAAGAATTTGCGCCCGATGGGATTACAGAACCTGCCCCAGCGTTTGGCGCAAATGCGCGCCAGCGCCCAGCAATCCTGGTTGATCGTGAACAATCAAATACACCGGAATGTTGTGCACGTATTCTTTGAAACGCCCTTTGTCTTCAAAACCGCCACGGAAACCGGAAGCTTTAAAGAATTCGAGGAAACGTGGCACGATACCGCCCGCAATGTACACGCCGCCAAACGTCCCAAGGTTTAACGCAAGGTTACCGCCAAAGCGCCCGAGGATGACGCAGAACAGCGACAAGGCACGACGGCAGTCGGTGCACGTGTCTTCAACAGCCTTTTCGGTAATGTCTTTCGGTTTATAGTTTTCTGGTTCACGCCCGTCTGATTTAACAATCGCGCGATACAAATTCACTAAACCGGGGCCAGAAAGCACACGTTCTGCAGAAACGTGGCCGATTTCGGTACGCAGTTCTTCGAGGATAATCCCCTCTTCTTCGCTGTTTGGCGCAAAGTCGACGTGACCGCCTTCACCCGGCAGGCTCACCCAGCGTTTATCGACGTGAACAAGATGTGCGACGCCAAGCCCGGTGCCAGCACCATAAACCGCAATCGGTTTGCCTTCGACTGGCTCATCGCCACCAAACTTGATCAGGTGCTCTTTTTTGAGCGCCGGAATAGCCATGGAAACGGCGGTAAAGTCGTTGATAATCTCCAGATGTTCAAAGCCGAGGTTCTTTTTCATCTCGGCGGTAGAGAATGCCCAGGTATGGTTGGTCATTGCCACCCAATCGCCAGTAATCGGGCATGCAATGGCGATACAACCGTCAGTCACGGCGACATTGTGCTCTTTGAGATAATGCGCCACCACCGCTTCCAGGCTTGGGAAATCGAGGCCCGAATAGGTTTTTGCCTGGGTGATGTCACCATTTTCAACGTTGCACAGTGCCAGACGCGCATTGGTGCCGCCTACATCTCCCACCAAAGCATATTTTGTCATTCTTTCACTGCTCCGCTAAAGTCAAAATAAGATCTGGCATCACTGTAAAATTAGCTAGCCTAAACAACAACGACCAGATGAGAAGTGCCTTGGGATTATCGATCTTCGTCACAGATTAGCTTGAGCGTTTCAGCCCGTATTGCACAGTGGCTTAAAACTAATCAGGCAGAGGGTTTGCCGCGACGATTTGCGCTGAATAAATTTAGAGTAAGGAAAATTTATGCTCCATCCGCGAGCCAGAACCATGCTGGTTCTTTCTGTCCCAGCGTTAATCATTGGGGTTTGTTCCAGTCTGGTATTGATTGTAGTGATGAAAGTCGCTGCGGTTTTGCAAAAATACCTGTGGGTTACCCTGCCCGCCAATTTCGACCTCAATATGAACTCCCCGATGTGGATTCTTTTGATGCTGACCGTCACCGGCATCGCGGTTGGGTTGGTGGTGCGCTATATGCCAGGCCACGCGGGGCCCGATCCGGCAACAGAGCCGTTGATTGGCTCGCCGGTACCGGTGATGGTGCTACCAGGTCTGATTATTGCGCTGCTGCTGGGGCTTGCCGGTGGGGTTAGCCTCGGGCCGGAACACCCTATTATGTCGGTGAATATTGCGCTGGCGGTGGCGATTGGTGCGCGTTTATTGCCTAAAGTCGCCGCGCTCGACTGGACTATTCTCGCCGCAGCAGGAACCATCGGTGCGCTATTTGGTACGCCAGTTGCGGCAGCGTTAGTGTTTTCGCAAACGCTGAACAGCAGCAACGATGTACCGTTGTGGGACCGGCTTTTCGCCCCGCTGATGGCCGCCGCTGCCGGAGCCATGACCACCGATTTGTTCTTCCAGCCTGATTTCTCGATACCGGTGCTGCAATATACGGAATTGCGCGTGGTGGATATCTTCAGTGGAGCCGTGGTAGCGACTATCGCGATTGCATTGGGGATGGTCGCCGTCTGGTGTTTGCCGCGTGCGCATCGCATGATTCACCAGCTCAAACACCCGGTGTTTATTCTTGGCACCGGCGGTTTTCTGTTAGGGGTATTAGGGCTGATTGGCGGCGAAGTCACACTGTTCAAGGGGCTGGATGAAATGCGCCAGCTGACCGCCGGGAGTTTTTCCGTGGCAACCCTGTTCATGTTTGTGGTGGTAAAACTGGCCGCGCTGGTGGTTGCCTCAGCCTGCGGATTCCGTGGCGGACGGATTTTCCCGGTGGTGTTTGTCGGGGTTGCGCTGGGGATGATGCTCCATCAGCATGTCGAAGCGGTTCCGGCAGCAATTACCCTGTCATGTGCCGTCCTTGGCCTGGTGTTGGTGGTCACGCGTGACGGCTGGCTTAGCCTGTTTATGGCAATGGCAATCGTACCAGATATCAAGTTGCTGCCGCTGCTGTGCATCGTGATGTTACCCGCCTGGCTGCTGCTGGCGGGTAAACCGGTGATGATGGCCGAGAAACCGAAAGTGTAGCTCTGCGTTACCTGTTTTGTCGGATGACGCTATCGCTTATCAGACCTACGAAGAGGCCAGTCATCAGTCTCGTGCGGCATTGCGTTTTGCCAGCGATGTTGTGATGGCATGCAACAATTCGGGTATATCCTGTTTCGGCAGGACGACTTCCACAAGCGTAAGTCGTTCTGCTTTTGCCACCTTCTGCATCACTTCTTCTAACTGCATCGGTTCTGTTACTCGCCAGCATTGCGCCGGATTGTGAACATTCATCGCTTGCGGGATTTGCGTCCAGTTCCATGGCGCAATGTCGTTATAGCGCTGCTCCGCGCCATGTATCGCCCGCTCAACCGTGTAACCATCATTATTAAGCAAGAAGATCACTGGCCGCTGCTGGTCACGCAGCATCGACCCCATTTCCTGAATAGTCAGTTGTGCCGAACCGTCCCCTACCAGCAATATCACTCGCCGATTTGGGCAGGCAGTTTGTGCGCCAAATGCAGCCGGGAGGGTAAAACCAATCGAGCCCCAGAGCGGCTGAGCGATAAAGGTCACACCTGCAGGCAAGGTCAGCGTCGCGGCACCAAAAGCGGCGGTTCCCTGGTCGGCCAGCACAATGTCCCCCGCTTGCAGGAAGTTTTGCATTAATTGCCAGAAGGCGTGCTGGTCCAGCGTTCCGTTGGTGGTGGAGGGTAACGCAGGCGGCTTTTGTTGTGGCACCGGCCAACCGGAAACCTGGTGTTTACACAGCTGATGCAGCACCTCAACGGCTTGCGCCATCGCAATGCCACTGAACCAACGGTCACCAATGCGTGTGGCGTGTGGCTGAATGTCGATAGTTTGTTGTTCGGTGAGGTGTTGCGTGAACCCGGCGGTGAGCGTGTCGGTGAATTTGACGCCGGCGCAGATGACCAGCTCAGCGCGTTCAATAGCGTGCTTCACTTTTTCATCGCTGGCCGAGGCGCTGTAGGTTCCGACAAACCCTTGCTGGCCTTCATCAAATAACCCTTTGCCCATCAGCATGGTGGCATGAGGCATCGGGGTGTCGTCCATCCATTGCTGCAGCGCTTTTTGTTGCCCAAAGCGCAGCGCCAGGAAATCAGCCAATAACGCCACGCTTCGGCTTTCTGCGAGGCGTTCCTGGGCACAGGCGCGGAATTCGGACAGCAATGCCGGATCGCAGCCTGATTGCACAGCGAACAGAGGTTGAGTCGGGCGAATGGCTGGAGCCTGGGAGACATCGCTGGGGAGCAGCAAATAACCCGGACGGCGTTGCGTGAGGGCTTGTTGTAAAACACGGTCAATTTCGTAACAGGCGTTTTCCGGTGTGAGCGAAGCCTGAGCCACCGTCACCTCCTGCGCCATTCTGGCAAAATGGCAGAAATCGCCGTCACCTAATGTGTGGTGCAGCAATTCGCCGCGCCGTTGTGCCCCAAGGCAGGGCGCGCCCACCACATGGATAACCGGTAAGTATTCGGCGTAACTTCCGGCGATGCCGTTTATTGCGCTTAATTCACCCACGCCAAAGGTGGTGAGTAACGCGGCGGCACCATTACAACGCGCATAACCGTCAGCGGCGTAAGCGGCGTTCAGTTCGTTGGCACATCCAACCCAGGCTAGAGTCGGGTTTTCAATCACGCTATCCAAAAACTGTAGGTTGTAGTCACCTGGGACACCAAATAAATGGTTGATCCCGGCTTCGGTGAATCGGTCGAGAATATAGTCCGCTACACGGTAAGTCATGACGCATTCCTTCTCAGAGGGCTTACAGTGAGTATTGGGCATATGTGATCGCTGTCGAGAATCCACGCGAATAAGGCCATGGAAAGAAGGATTTACACTTAACTGCGGTGTAGTCTGATAGCCAGAAACCTTGTGAAAACGTATACACTAAATTGGGTATTTTTACTGACGAAGGAACCAACATGGTCTATCAGGCAAATTCTGCACGTTATGAATCAATGGAATATCGTCGTTGTGGACGCAGCGGTTTAAAACTCCCGGCGATTTCGCTGGGCCTGTGGCACAACTTTGGCGACACCACGCTTCTGGCTAACAGCCGCCAGTTATTACACCGTGCTTTTGATTGCGGTATTACCCATCTGGACTTGGCGAATAACTACGGGCCGCCTCCAGGTTCGGCAGAAGAAAACTTTGGCCGCATCCTGCGTGAAGATTTCCTTCCATATCGTGACGAACTGATTATTTCGTCAAAAGCGGGATACACCATGTGGGATGGGCCTTACGGTGACTGGGGTTCTCGTAAGTATCTGATTTCAAGCCTTGATCAGAGCCTGAAGCGCATGGGGCTTGAGTATGTCGATATCTTCTATCATCACCGTCCGGACCCGGAAACCCCGCTTGAAGAGACGATGCGCGCGCTGGATAGCATAGTGCGCCAGGGCAAAGCGCTGTATGTCGGCATTTCAAACTATCCGGCAGAACTGGCTGCTCAAGCCATTGATATTTTGAATGATCTGGGTACACCATGCCTGATCCACCAGCCTCGTTATTCGATGTTTGAGCGTTGGGTTGAAGGCGGTTTGCTGGATGTGCTGCAAGAGAATGGCGTCGGCAGTATCGCGTTTTCGCCTCTCGCAGGCGGCCAGTTGACCGATCGTTATTTGGACGGCATCCCTGCCGATTCCCGCGCAGCCAGTGACAGCAAGTTCCTTAATGCTGAGCAACTCACCGAGGTAAAACTGGAAAAAGTGCGTAAATTGAATGCGATAGCACAACGTCGTGGGCAGAAGCTTTCGCAGATGGCGCTGGCGTGGGTACTGCGTGGTGACACAGTGACATCGGTTCTGATTGGTGCAAGTAAGACCAGCCAAATTGATGATGCGGTGGGGATGTTAGCAAATCGTCATTTCAGCGCCGCAGAGCTTGCCGAGATCGAAGAAATTTTAGTGTAACCGCTAACATTGAATGGTCAATTGTTAAACTAAATTAGCAAAAAGTGCTCTACCCTGCGAATTAGGAGTTGTGGCGATGAAACACTTAGTTACCACAACTTACTATACGGATAACAAGCCGCCCTGGCGGTTACCGTGTATGAGGAGAGAGTATGTTCAGGTCACTGATTCTTGCGATTGCATTACTGGCATCTGTACCGATGATGGCGAATGCGGGCGAAATCACCCTGCTGCCGTCGGTGAAGCTTCAAATTGGCGATCAGGATTATCGCGGTAATTACTGGGATGGTGGCGGCTGGAGGGACCGCGATTACTGGCATCGTAACTATGAATGGCGCGATCGCGGTTGGCACCGTCATGACAATGGTTACCATCGTGGCTGGTATAAAGACCGTGGCCGTAGCAGCTTTGAGAAGGGCTACCGCGCGGGCTGGAATGACCGGGATGACCATCGCGGCCCAGGACGTGGTGGCCGTGGACATGGTCACGGCGGCGGTCATCGCCACTAATACTTAACGGTGGGGGATTATCACCCCCACCGTTTTCACTGTTACAGCCCCAACACCGTCCCAATCAGCAGCCACAAATTCAACGCAACCACTATCGCCACAATCACCCACCCCGTTGTTTTCACGACGCGTGTATTGACTAAATCGCCCATCAGTTTGTCATTGCTGGTAAAAATCAGCAGTGGAACCAGTGCCAGGGCAATCCCGAAACTGAGTAATACCTGGCTCATCACCAGGATGCGAGTGGGATCAAGCCCCATCAGAATCACAATGAATGACGGTGCCATGGTCACGGAGCGGCGAACCCATAGCGGGATATAAAAACGCACGAAGCCCTGCATCACCACTTGCCCGGCTAACGTCCCCACCACAGTAGACGACAAGCCCGCAGCAACTAAGCTTAAACCAAAGATGGTAGCCGCCGAGTGACTGAGCAACGGTTGCAGTGTGAGATAAGCTTCGTCGAGGTCAGCAACACCGGTATGGCCCGTGAAGTGAAATGCCGCGGCGGCGGTGGCCATCATCGCCAGGTTAACAAATCCGGCGATGGTCATTGCTATCGCCACATCCCATTTGGTCGCTGAATAGCGTTCGGCCCGATTGCCACCATGTAAATGTTGGGTGAGCGACGAGTGCAGATAGATAACGTGCGGCATGATGGTGGCGCCAAGCACACCCGCCGCCAGAAATACCGCTTCGCTGTTTGGCAGGCTCGGGATCAACATACCCTTGCCCAGTTCCACCAGTTTAGGCTGTGAGAAAATGAGTTCGACAATGTAAGCGGCTGCGACAAATAGCAATAACCCGCCAATCACTTTTTCGAGTGGTTTTTGGCCGCGCCGTTGCAGCATCAAGATTAAGAACGTGGCAATACCTGTCAGCACCGCGCCCTGCAATAAAGAAACACCGAGGATTAATTTAAAACCAATCGCCGCACCAATGAATTCGGCGAGATCTGTCGCCATGGCAATAATTTCGGCTTGTACCCAGTAAAGCCAGACGACCGGGCGCGGATAATGGTCGCGAATCTGTTCGGCAAGATTTTTACCGGTCGCGATGCCGAGTTTTGCAGACAAGATTTGGATGAGCATCGCCATCAGGTTGGCCCAGACCACCACCCACAGCAATTTATAGCCAAAGCTGGCCCCCGCCTGGATGTTGGTGGCAAAGTTACCAGGGTCGATATAACCAATGGCAGCAATAAAAGCCGGCCCCATCAACGCCAGGCGTAATCTGCGCGCTGTGCGAGTACCACTATTTTCAACGCGAGTATTAGTCATCATCTGCCTCTGAGATATAGCCTTTGCTATGTTTCAAGCTAGCAAAAGTGAGAATGATTATCAAATTCATTTAAGGGACAAAAACTGATTTCTTCTATAGTTTGAAACAATGAGGGATTTTTAGGCGCCGATTAACGAACCACAATGAAGACAACAACTATTATGAAGATATGTGCATTGACGCAACTTTTACCTTCTTTACTTAACATAGCAGAAATGTATGGTTGATCACTAATTTTGAGATTGGTCACATGTCATTACTATAGTGTGCGATTGCTCTCGTTTTCTTATTGCTTGTTACATAGAATGTGCAACGAAATTAAACCTGCCTCATAATATTTGGAGCAAATATGTCCCGCGTTCTGCATTTTGTTTTAGCGCTTGCCGTGGTTGCGTTGCTTGCTTTGTTGCTCAGCAGCAATCGTAAGCAGATCCGTATTCGCTTTATCGTTCAATTGTTAGTGATCGAACTCATTCTCGCCTGGTTCTTCCTGAACTCAGAAGTGGGCCTGGGCTTCGTGAGAGGCTTCTCAGAAATGTTTGAGAAACTCCTGTCGTTCGCTAATGAAGGGACAAACTTTGTATTCGGTAAGATGAATGACGAAGGACTCGCCTTCTTCTTCCTGAAAGTACTTTGCCCAATCGTCTTTATCTCTGCGCTGATTGGTATTTTGCAACACATTCGCGTGCTGCCAATTGTTATCCGCTTTATCGGTACCCTTCTGTCTAAAGTGAATGGTATGGGTAAACTGGAATCCTTTAACGCCGTAAGCTCACTGATTTTGGGACAGTCAGAGAACTTTATCGCCTATAAGGATATTCTCGGTAAGATGTCCCGCAACCGCATGTACACAATGTCCGCTACGGCCATGTCTACTGTGTCCATGTCGATTGTCGGCGCTTATATGACGATGCTCGAACCTAAATATGTGGTCGCAGCGCTGGTATTGAACATGTTCAGTACCTTCATCGTGTTATCTCTTATCAACCCATACCGTGTTGAAGAGAGCGAAGAAAACCTGCAGATGTCTAATCTGCACGAAGGTCAAAGTTTCTTCGAAATGCTCGGTGAATATATCCTGGCAGGTTTTAAAGTTGCGATTATCGTTGCCGCAATGCTGATTGGCTTTATCGCTTTGATCTCTGCATTGAACGCACTGTTTGCAGCTATCTTCGGTATCTCCTTCCAGGGCATTCTGGGTTACATCTTCTATCCAATAGCCTGGGTGATGGGTGTTCCTTCACATGAAGCCCTGCAGGTTGGCAGTATCATGGCAACCAAACTGGTATCGAACGAATTCGTTGCGATGCTGGATCTGCAAAAACTGGCGGGTACGCTCTCCCCACGTGCGGAAGGTATCCTGTCTGTGTTCCTGGTGTCGTTTGCTAACTTCTCTTCTATCGGGATTATCGCTGGTGCGATTAAAGGCCTGAACGAAGAACAAGGTAATGTGGTTTCTCGCTTCGGCTTGAAATTGGTTTATGGCGCAACGCTTGTGAGCATTCTGTCTGCTTCTATTGCAGGCCTGTTCTTGTAATCCTGACGCTACAAACAAAAACCGAGGCTTACGCCTCGGTTTTTTTATGCCTGAAATTTATCTTCACCCAACCAACACACCTGATTTCTTCCGCGTGCTTTGGCCCTGTACATACGCATATCCGCAAGGGATTGGATCTGCTCAAGCATGTATTCAGGATGTTCGCGATACGACGCGACACCCAGCGATGCGGTAACAGGTAACTGCGAGCCATCTTCAAGAATCAGCGCCGATGACTCAAGCTCCCATTTGATACGTGTCGCCACCTTGATCCCGGTTTTAAGGTCAGAGTTTGGCAGGTAAATACAAAACTCCTCACCGCCTATACGCCCCAAAATATCCTGTTTACGTATGGCACGCTGGATACGCCCAGTGGCGTGGATCAACACATTGTCACCGACCTGGTGTCCATACATATCATTGACTTTTTTGAAGTGATCGAGATCCAATAGAACAAGGGTGTAATCGACATAATTAGGGCTGACTTGCGATGTTTTCTCAAAGAAACCACGCCGGTTAAGTACTCCGGTCAAATCATCATGAAGCGCATGATGCTGCATTTCACGTTGTAAATTGCCCATATTGCCCACCAGGCGGCAAATAATGCGATGTGCTCCTAAAAGAGAAAGCACAAAAATCAAAAACATCGTGACGAGAAGTAGACTGAATCGCCCAAAATCTTCGTGCAGCCCCTGGCTCAGGGTTTGGGTGCTCACCAGAACCGAGTGTGTCCCTCTCAGCTTACCAAAAGTGATAAATACCGACCCGGAACGGAAAGTGCCGCGCGGTTTATCAATCAACATCTTGAGAATGGTTTTCTTCTGCTCCACGTTCAGCTGTACGTTGTTTTCCGCACCCACCGCTTTTGTCAGCGGTTTTAACTGCTCATCATATAATCGGTAGGCACTTTGCGTCCCTTCAGGTAATGAAGAGGCAAGAAATTTCTGTACTGACTGATTATCAAATGCAATGCCCAACAACCCGACCCATTCACCACCAAAATCGACTGGTATCGCCGCGTTAATCACTGTCTCATCGCTGTTAGCGATGTTTTGCCGCGTCCAGAATGGTGCGCGCCGGGGATTCAAAAGCGGTGAAGCCAATACGAAACTACCCTGCTTTTCGTGCGGGTTATAACTATTGATCAGTTGCTCGTTAACCTCTTGCGATAAAGAGGCGATAAATTCACCTTCACGCGAGATATAGTACAAATCGGCAAGCAGTTCATGTTCCCCGGTTGCCAGCGGGAAAAGCCCCTGTATTTTACGCAACCCATTGAGTTGATTACGCACTTCCTGTGATTCTTTGCCCTGAAAAGCTTCATCTTCAGTGACAGTATCAGGCAGGGGTAACTCGCCTATCCATAGTGGCCTTTGAATCGCATTCTCATTAACTTCCCAGGGAGCCACCGGGCTACCAGGAAAAATCGGATCATCCATCGCTTCAATAAAAATTCGTTTTAAATAGCGAAGATTATCAACCTTGTATTGTGCTCTGCTTTCAAGCCGCGCAATCACGCTTTCCAGGTGGCTTAACTGCCCGGTGCGATAACCCTGGCTAAACAACTGCCCTTGCTGCCAGAACAATATGGCGGTCAGGACAAAAACAAAAATAAAGCACAGATGAATAACACGCAGTGTGTTGGCCAACGGTAAACGGAATCTATTCGCTCTGGAAGTGCTCACAATAAAGTCCTGTGATCAGATGCTCGCAACATACTGCTACCTTAAAAAGTATGGACTGTATTAAGAGGCTCTGGTTTGCCAATCAGATAACCTTGTAAAAACTCTACGCCAAGGCTAAGCAAAAGGGTGCGCTGTTCTTCAGTTTCAACAAACTCGGCAACGACACTGAGTTGCTTCGCTTGTGCCATGTCACATATTGATTTAACAATCAGCGGATCAAGCGAGTCCGATGTGATGTCTTTGATGAAACACCCATCAATCTTGATAATGTCCGCATGAAGCCGTTTGAGTCTTTCGTAATTGGCATAGCCAGTGCCAAAATCATCAATAGCAATTTTAAAGCCGCTTTCACGCAGCAGCGTGATGTTCTGCATTGAGATTTCTGATTCTGAAAATGCCTGTTCCTCAGTAACTTCAATAATTACACTGCAGGTTGGCACCTGATATTCAGCAAACAAGGAAACAATGTCATGAGCGATATCTTTTTGCATTAACGTCAGTGGCATAAGATTGACAGAAAAACGCGGTTGTTGGCTTTCGACAGCATGTTGCTGCAGGAAACTCACCAGTTTCTTCATGATTAGCATGTCGAAGCGGGTACTGAGGTTAAATTCAGTGATCACAGGAATAAACTTATCCGGCGTAATAACTTCGCCCTCTAATATTAAACGACTGAGTATTTCGTGATAGCCCTTCCCCTGCACATTCATAACGGGTTGGGCATACAGCACAAAAAATTGTTCATCATTCAAAGCATGTTTAATTTTTTGCAGAAGTAAAACGCGATCTGTCGTCTGGCCTGAAACATCTTCAATTCGGGTATTCAGACTTAGCACACGCCTGCTGGCACAAGCCTGTTCAGACAGATAACTTAATTGCCCTAATGTATGGTGTAATTCAACAAGGTCATTATCGATAGCGCTATAAGATGCACTGTACTCAATGTCCAGCATAGTGTTATGCCATTTTATTTGTTTACTATTGAGTGTATCGACCATATTACCGAGTCGTGCAGCAGCATCCTGAGTATGTAAAAATATTAATAATTCACTGCCAGGTAATTGAAATACCTGTTCACCTTGATGTAGCAAAGGGGTTAATTGGCTGGTGATAATACGTTTACAGTCAATACGCATCATCATGCCATAATGGCGACTTAAAAATTCCAGATTAGACATACGCAAGCAACACAACGTCCCTTTTGGATAACATTGCACATGATGTTCCAGCGCACGAATATTCGGTAACTGAGTTAAGGGGTCAGTCAGGGCTTGCGAACGATAAATACGCTTCATCCACTCATTTTTCTTGAACATCGACGTCATATACACCATACAGACGCTAAATGAGATAAATACCGAGAGAATAAAGGACAGAGCAAATTCAGTATTTACCCCATACAGGAAACCATCGTTATAGGTCAGCAATAACCATGCAGAAATCGCCCACATTAGCCCCATGATACGCGGGCCGAAATGGCGGATTCCGAGAGCAAATAGCACGAAGATGACCGGTACCAGATAGCCAGAAACCTGCAGAACCCCCCAGGAGGAACACAAAACCCCCAGCAGAGTTATTAAGCAAAAGACCCAAGTCCAGGAGTAACAACGGCGCGGCCCAACAAAATCACGCACCACACAACGGAGCCAGAATGCGCGCGCATAATAAGGATTCAGGATCATCCTTAATGGGTAATAGAATAAAGGGGTAAAAATAAGCGATGCGGCAACCAGGCTTTGGAAATCGACCACCATGAAAATAAGTGAGTTATCACCGAAATACGCTGCAACCCGAGCAGGAAAATGAATATATATTCCGGAAATATACATCAATATTTTAATAAGGAATGGGACAACAAAACCAAGCAAAAATATCCTGATGCCAATACCTTTATCTGCTAAACCATGACGCCAGCGTGCACCAAGATAATAACGAGCCATCATGCAACAAACTGATATTGCAGAGACCAGACAAAGGACAAATATCACCACCGCAAACCAGGATATTTTCAAGCAGAATGAATATGCGATGATTGAAGCTATTATTAACGGAATAATACCTAACCGCCCATAGATAAGCACCATGGCGATCATGAAACTTATTGGAAGGTATGCGAGATAAATCTGCTTAGATTCAACAACTGTAGCGGGTGAGATGTAGCGAGAAAGAGGAACAAGCAGAAGGCTTAAAACCAGTGCTGTGACGGATTTTTTTATCATTTTTCGGAAAGTCATAAGCTCTGGAGTGAGTATTCTGCATTGTTTGGCAGCGTTATTCGGTGATGAATAATACGTTTATTTATTGCGCAAATCAAGTTTGCGGAATACCACATCTCTTTAATTTACTTCATCTTTTACACATCCCAACAAAGAGAAATAGTTTGATATATTCACCAAGTGAATAGATGTGTAATAAATGTCGCTGGTGTGCGGTGATTTTGAGTTTTTTTGTTATTAAAACGAAAAAACCCCCGCCATCAGGCGAGGGTTTTATATTTTGGTGGAGCTAAGCGGGATCGAACCGCTGACCTCTTGCATGCCATGCAAGCGCTCTCCCAGCTGAGCTATAGCCCCACGAAGGGTCTTACTGTGTAAACGGTTCAAATCTTGCTGGTTAAGATTTGGTGGAGCTAAGCGGGATCGAACCGCTGACCTCTTGCATGCCATGCAAGCGCTCTCCCAGCTGAGCTATAGCCCCATACCGTGAACACCGTGTCGTATCGACGGGCGGCATCATATGAAACCCATTCAACAGTGTCAACGGCAAATTCTTGTTCTGCGGTTGATCGTCGAAAAAGCAAACAATGTGAACAAAGCTAATTGCATATCATGATGCTGTAGTTAATCCTGTCACAGTTTCCAGTAAAATGATCCTCTAAAATGAACCACTAATAACCCCTTTGGACTTAAGGAAAAACTGTGCTCAAGGAACGTATGACCCCAGAAGAGCTGGCGATAATTACCGGTTACAGTCGTCAAACAATCAACAAATGGGTACGTAAAGAATGTTGGCTCACCACGCAAAAACCCGGTGTTCAAGGTGGTAAAGCTCGGCTGATTCATGTTGACGAACGTGTACGCGATTTTATTAATAGTGCAAAACGTGTTTCTGAGAAACACAGCAACTACCACGTTAATGACACTTCCCTGGAAGGCCTTCTGCTTAATTCGATGAAACAGATGTCGATAGTTGAGCAAGAAAAGTTGTCTGCACTGCTTCTTCGGGAAGGAATTGCGGGAGTTTTAAAACGTTTAAGTATTCGTGATGAATAAGACGAGTATTAAAAAGCCGGCATAAGCCGGCTTGTTAGCAAGTACTCTATTTATTACCGTATGCGTTACTGTTGTGCTTCACGCTGTGCAATAAATTCCAGCGCCTGGTTGATACGCGCAATAGAACGTTGTTTACCGATTGCATGAACGGTGACATCCAGACCAGGTGACTGCCCTGCTCCAGTAACCGCTACGCGCAGTGGCATGCCAACTTTGCCCATACCCACTTCCAGTTCATCAGCTGTTGCCTGAATTGCGTTATGCACGTTTTCTGCTGTCCAGTCAGTTAACGCTGCCAGTTTGTCACGCACCACTTCCAGTGGCTGACGCGCAACCGGACGCAGGTGTTTCTTCGCAGCATCCGCATCAAACTCACTGAAGTCTTCGTAGAAGTAGCGGCAAGTTTCAGCCATCTCTTTCAGAGTTTTGCAGCGATCGCCAAGCAGTTTCACCAGTTCAGCCAATTGCGGGCCATTACGGGTATCAATATTTTGCTGCTCGATATGCCATTGCAGATGCGTGGCAACATATTCAGGTGCCAAATGGTTAATGTAGTGGTGGTTCAACCACTGCAATTTTTCCGTGTTAAATGCGCTGGCAGATTTGCTGACTGAATCAAGGGTGAACAGCTTGATCATCTCTTCACGCGTGAAGATCTCTTGATCGCCGTGTGACCAACCCAAGCGCACCAGGTAGTTCAGCAAAGCTTCAGGCAGATAACCATCATCACGATATTGCATGACGCTTACGGCACCGTGGCGTTTAGAAAGCTTTTTACCGTCATCGCCATTAATCATAGAAACGTGCGCATATACCGGAACAGGTGCATTCAACGCTTTCAGGATGTTGATCTGGCGAGGTGTGTTGTTGATATGGTCTTCACCACGAACAACGTGGGTGATTTCCATATCCCAGTCATCGACCACCACACAGAAGTTATAAGTTGGGGAACCGTCGGTACGGCGAATGATCAGATCGTCTAGTTCCTGGTTGCTGAATTCGATTGGGCCACGGATCTGGTCGTCGAAAATCACAGAACCGTCTTGCGGGTTGGCAAAACGCACCACACAAGGTTCGTCTGCCGCGTGATGTTCATGACCGTGACGGCAGCGGCCGTCGTAACGCGGCTTGTCGCCATTCGCCATTTGTTCTTCGCGCAGCGCTTCAAGGCGTTCTTTAGAGCAGTAACATTTATACGCTGTGCCCGCTTCCAGCATTTCATCGATAACCGCGTTGTAGCGATCAAAACGTTTGGTCTGGTAGTACGGGCCTTCGTCCCACTCAAGGCTCAACCAATTCATGCCATCCATAATAGCTTCGATAGCTTCTGGGGTTGAACGCTCAAGATCAGTGTCTTCTATACGCAGCACAAACTCGCCGCCGTGGTTACGAGCAAAAAGCCATGAGTAAAGAGCAGTACGAGCGCCACCAACGTGCAAATAGCCTGTTGGGCTTGGCGCGAAGCGAGTTTTGATTTTCATTAAACGGCCTTAATTACGCAAAAGTGCCGGGAAACCGGCAAATGCCAGGGAATATTTAGTCGAAAACATTCTACCACTGTGTGCTGATTCCTCAATGTCGATACCTTGTGTTCTCAGCAATCCTTATATTCTGGTGATAAATCAATCACCCATGGATATTTGGCGATCGCATTGTTTATTTTTACGACGAACAAACAAAATCTTTAGAAAAGGCGTTGACTCATTTTCAACTCTCCCTATAATGCGACTCCACACAGCGGGGGTGATTAGCTCAGTTGGTAGAGCACCTCCTTTACACGGAGGGGGTCGGCGGTTCGAGCCCGTCATCACCCACCATCCATTAGTGAGTGATACCGCAGTGTGTAGTCATTAAGAAGTACAGTAAGAGATAAGATTTGGGTGATTAGCTCAGTTGGTAGAGCACCTCCTTTACACGGAGGGGGTCGGCGGTTCGAGCCCGTCATCACCCACCATTATCTACTCTTGCGATAGCAGTACCGAAGTTTGGGTGATTAGCTCAGTTGGTAGAGCACCTCCTTTACACGGAGGGGGTCGGCGGTTCGAGCCCGTCATCACCCACCATTCGGGGCGTTAGCTCAGTTGGTAGAGCAGTTGACTTTTAATCAATTGGTCGCAGGTTCGAATCCTGCACGCCCCACCAATGTAGAAAGGCGCCCTAAAGGCGCCTTTTTGCTATGCGCGATTCGGGCGGGATTTGAACCTGCTGCAGGTTCAAGCTGAGTGCTGCGAAACAACATTGCCGCTTACGCTAATTTCCCCCTACAAAACCTCATTATTATCAAATAGCGGATCGCCCTGGCGCGCTGCAGTTAACTGCTGGGCCTGTTGACGGACAACCTGCCAAATCGCCTCCGCTGCACGCGATAGCGAGCGATTTTTGCGCCGTACCAGCATTAATTTCCGCTCCACCACCGGGACAAGTGGCCGCACAACCAATGGTCGGCCTTGCGGTAATGGCAATGCAAGTGCGGGAAGTACACTAATGCCGATTCCAGCTTCAACCATAGGATACAGTGTCGCCGGATGACCTATCTGCTGCACAATATTTGCCTCAATGCCCTGGCGCATTAATGCATCATCGATCAATGGTCGACTGCCCGATGCATAATCCTGCAAAACCAGATTTGTACCTTGTAGATCCTGCCATGGAACCTGTTTGCAGGCAGCAAATGGATGGTCATTACGGCACAGTAATAAAAAAGGCTCAGATAGCACAGCCTCACAATCCAGATCGCTTGCCTGAATGGGGTCGATAACCATGCCAAAATCCACTTCCCCCTGACGAATACTTTGCAGCACCCACTGCTGCGGACGGTCATGTAGCACGAAGCGAATAGCAGGATATTTCAGTGCCGCCGCCGCAATAGATTGTGGCATCAAATGAGCGGAAATAGTCTGGCTTGCCGCAACTCGCACGGTACCGCTTAGTTGGTGGCCGACACTGCGCGTGTCCAGCAATGTACTGGTCAACTCTTCCAGCAACCGCTCAAGCCGTGATGCCAGTTGTTGGCCCGCATCCGTCAGCACAACTTCGCGCGTGGTGCGATCCAACAGTTTTACGCCTATTTCATTTTCCAGCTCTTTCACGCTGTGGCTGACTGCCGATTGGCTCAGGCCAATTTGCTCCCCTGCCCGGCTAAAACTTCCAGCATGAGCCACGGCAACGAAGACTTTTAACTGACGCAGAGAGTAATTCATCTGTTTTTTTCATTAATGTATTCAATAAATCAATTTTATTTCTAAAAACGATAAAAGCACAATGGCGCGATAACAGTTTGAGGAATGATGATGAAACTCTTTCGCGTGCTCGACCCTTTTACGATGACGTTGATTGTTACCGTACTGCTGGCGTCTTTCTTCCCGGCTCAAGGTAGTTTTGTGGGCTTTTTTGAAGGGCTAACAACTGCGGCTATTGCATTGCTATTTTTTATGCACGGCGCAAAGCTTTCGCGTGAGGCAATTATCGCGGGTAGCAGCCACTGGCGGCTGCACTTGTGGGTGATGTGCAGCACCTTTGTACTCTTCCCGGTATTGGGTGTTTTGTTTGCCTGGTGGGCACCAGTTAATGTCAGTCCGGAAATTTACACCGGCTTTTTGTACCTTTGCATTCTGCCTGCCACCGTGCAATCTGCCATTGCCTTCACTTCACTTGCCGGAGGGAATGTTGCTGCGGCCGTATGCGCCGCTTCCGCTTCAAGCCTGCTCGGTATTTTCCTCTCGCCATTGTTAGTTGGCATGGTGATGCACGTCCACGGCGCAAGCGGTAGCCTGCAACAAGTCGGCAGTATTATGTTGCAGCTGCTGGTGCCATTTGTCGCCGGGCATTTATCGCGCCCGTGGATTGGTGATTGGGTTGCGCGCCATAAAAAATGGATAGGTAAGACTGACCAGACATCAATTCTTCTGGTTATCTACACGGCGTTTAGCGAGGCGGTCAGACATGGAATTTGGCACAAAGTCGGTTTAGGTTCACTACTGTTTATCGTTGTTGTGAGCCTGATATTGCTGGCCATTGTTATCAGTATCAATATGTTCGTCGCCAGACGTCTGGGTTTTAGTAAGGCGGACGAAATTACTATCGTGTTCTGCGGTTCAAAAAAGAGCCTGGCGAATGGTATTCCGATGGCAAATATCTTATTCCCGGTCGCCACCGTGGGGATGATGGTGCTGCCACTGATGATCTTCCACCAGTTGCAGCTGATGATTTGTGCTGTTCTGGCAAGGCGTTACCAGAAAGAGACTCAAGTGGCGGCCAAAGCCGCCACCGACAATGCTTAATTAATGCCGTTTGAGGGGCTTAACCAGCCCCTCTAACCCTTCAGTTTTAATCAGCAATGTGAGCCTCATCAACTCACCCAGATGGCCTTGCGGAAACTCATCTTTGCGAGCAAACCACAGCAAATATTCTTCCGGTACATCGATCAACACGCGGCCTTTGTACTTGCCGAACGGCATCACAGTATTGGCTATCTCAATAAGCTGTTCTTTATCCATTTCATTCACCCAATAAGCGAATCATTTCAGCTTCATCAATCACCTCAATACCCAGTTCCTGAGCTTTAACAAGCTTAGAACCCGCCGCTTCGCCCGCGATCACCAGATCCGTTTTCTTCGACACACTACCTGCCACTTTTGCACCTAACGCCACCAGACGAGCTTTCGCATCGTCACGCGACATGATGTTCAGCGAGCCAGTCAGCACCACCGTTTTACCGGCGAAAGGGCTGTCAATTTCTTCGGCTTTGATAACCACGGGAGCTGGCCAGTGGACGCCCGCTTCTTCCGTCAACTGGCGGATCACTTCACGGTTGCTCTCTTCGGCAAAGAAGTTAAACGTATGAGTAGCCACCACAATGCCGACGTCAGGAACTTTTTGTAACTCCTCGATGCTCGCAGCAGACAGCGCATCAAGCGTACCAAAGTGAGCGGCTAAACTAGCAGCTGTCGCTTCGCCGACTTCACGAATACCGAGTGCATATAAGAAACGCGCAAAGGTGGTTTCTTTGGCTTTAACCAACGCATCAACCACGTTTTGCGCAGACTTCGGCCCCATGCGGTCGAGCCCGGTAAGTTTACCCGGCGTCAAAGTAAATAGATCGGCTGGGGTGTGAACGTATTCTTTCTCCACCAGTTGATCGATGATCTTGTCGCCCATCCCGTCAACATCCAGCGCACGGCGCGAGACAAAATGCTTAAGCGCTTCTTTACGCTGCGCACCACAAATCAGGCCTCCGGTGCAACGAGCTACCGCTTCGCCTTCCACACGTTCAACGTCTGACCCACAAACCGGGCAATGAGTCGGGAAAACTATCTCTGCGGTGTTCTCCGGGCGCTCAGATTCCACCACACCAACAACCTGTGGGATAACATCGCCAGCACGACGGATGACCACGCGATCACCGATTCTTAAGCCCAGGCGCTCAATTTCATCCGCATTATGCAGTGTGGCATTACTGACCAACACCCCCGCGACCTGAACAGGTTCAAGACGTGCAACCGGGGTAATAGCGCCAGTACGCCCAACCTGGAATTCAACGTCACGAACAAAGGTCATCTGTTCCTGAGCCGGGAATTTAAACGCCACTGCCCAGCGTGGTGCACGAGCAACAAAGCCGAGTGTTTCTTGCAACGCAAGCGAATCTACTTTGATGACTACACCGTCAATATCAAAGCCGAGTGTTGGGCGGTCGGCCTCAACCTGGTGATAAAACGCCAGTACTTCTTCTGGTGTGTTGCACAGACGAATGCGGTCGCTAACTGGCAGGCCCCACTCTTTGAACTGCTGCAAACGTGCATGATGACTGGCTGGCAATTCACCACCTTCAAGCAAGCCGACGCCATAACAGAAGAAGGTTAATGGGCGTTTTGCCGTAATGCGAGGATCGAGCTGGCGCAATGATCCGGCCGCCGCATTGCGAGGGTTGGCAAAAATTTTTCCGCCCGTACGGCGCGCTTCTTCGTTAATTTTCTCAAAGCCCGCCTGTGGCAGGAACACTTCACCACGTACTTCCAGGCGGCGAGGAAGATTTGTGCCGCGCAATTTGAGTGGAATAGCACGAATGGTACGCACGTTGGCGGTGATATTTTCACCCGTCGTACCGTCGCCACGCGTGGCAGCACGAGTCAATACACCGTCTTCATAGAGCAGGCTTACCGCCAGGCCATCCAGTTTCAGTTCACAGCAAAAAGTCACGGCTTCGGTGCTTTTTAAGCGGTCCTGGACACGCTTGTTAAATGCCAGGTAACTCGCTTCATCAAAGGCGTTATCGAGCGACAACATCGGCACTTCATGGCGAACTTGGGTAAATTCGCTTAAAGGTGCAGCCCCTACGCGCTGTGTCGGTGAATCGGGGGTAATGAGCTCAGGATGCGCTTCTTCAAGTGAGCGCAATTCCCCCATCAGGCGGTCGTATTCCGCATCAGGGATTTCTGGGTTATCAAGCACATGATAAAGGTATTCATGATGGCGAAGCGTGGTTCGCAGTTGAGTAATTTGTTGTTCGATTGTGTCCATATCGCACCATCAATATAAAAAACCCCCGACATGCGGGGGTTTAGGGAGAAACATGTTCAGGATGGGTATCAGTGGGTTGCGTTTGCTTCAACCACTTCGCGGATACGATCCTGATATTCACGCATTTTTTGCGGCGTCATCATGCGACGTTGATCATCAAGCACAACACCACCGACTTCATCAGCAATATGCTGAGCAGACTGAAGCATCAGCTTAAAGTTCTGCGCCGGGTCGCCATAAGATGGTACCTGCATGAAGATTGTCACGCCAGGCGTTGCAAAATTCGTCATGCTTTCTGGGTCAAACGAACCTGGTTTAACCATATTAGCGAGGCTGAACAGAACCGGGCCACTACCATCAGGACTCAGATGACGGTGGAAAATATTCATTTCGCCAAAAATAAAGCCCGCCTGCTGAATACTGTTTAACAGCACATCACCGTTAATCATACTGCCCGCATGAGCCGAGACATTAAGCACAATCACCGTTTCTTTACGACGTTCCGGTGGTTCTGGTGTCGGAGCCGGTTGAGCAACAGCCGGTTCAACCGCAGGTTCTACGTGCTGAACTGTTGGCTGTTGAATCGGAGCTTGCGGTGCCACTGGCGGTACAACAGGCTGTTGTAGCGCCGGTTGTGGGGCTTGATGGACCGCCGGCTGCACATGCTGTTGAGGTGCTGGCTGGTGATTCGTCGGTGCGACTGGCACTTCCTGACGCGGCATGACCGGTTCAGGCTGACGCACAGGCGAACTCTGACGTGGTTCAGCAGAAGCGTAAGGTGGCTCGTATTGGTGTTGAGGTGCTTGCGGCTGACGAGGCATTTCTGGCTCGCGAGTCACTGTTTCTGGCGCAGGAGTTACCCGACGCACACGCACCTCACCTACTCCATCATCTTGCTCATCGTCAGCCTCGTCGCCATCCGGCTCGTATTCGTCACGCTTAGACTTCATGCGCTTCAATGGACGATCACGAAAAACGGATGAACGTTCCTTACGACTCGTCCACAGACCGTGAACCAGTAAGGCTATTATGGCGATCGCGCCAACAATGATTAATATCAGACGCAAATCCTGCATCATTATATTCTCTGTTGTTCTAACACCTTGCCACCGCGGCAAACATTTACTCACTAAGAGTATTTGCCCATCTGCTCAAGTGCAAGTCCGCACAGAGTTTTCTCAGCATAAAGATGGACTGAAATCGACTTTTTGCTGTTTTTTCGACCATTTCCTAATAAGTTTTTCTGCTGACACTCAGTTATGATGGATATGCATGTCAAAGCAAAGCCCAAAAAGGAGTTCGTTCAGATTATGGTTTCACCATCAGGAAGCGTGCCACGCAGTGGCGTTTATTATTTTTCGCAGGGCTGGAAGTTGGTCCGTGAGCCTGGAATCAAACGTTTCGTGCTCATGCCGCTATTGGTCAATATTTTACTGATGGGTGGCGCATTCTGGTGGCTATTTTCACGCCTGGATGTGTGGGTTCCAACCCTACTTTCATACGTTCCAGACTGGTTGCAGTGGTTAAGCTATTTGATTTGGCCTGTGGCAGTGGTCTCTATCCTGTTGGTATTTGGTTATTTCTTCTCGACCATTGCGAACGTGATTGCCGCACCATTCAACGGATTGCTGGCAGAGCAACTTGAAGCGCGTCTGACAGGGAGCACCCCGCCAGATACCGGCGTGTTGGGCATCATGAAAGATGTCCCACGGATTATGAAACGCGAATGGCAGAAGCTGTCCTGGTATTTACCGCGTGCTTTGGTGCTGCTGGTGCTCTACTTCATACCGGGCATCGGCCAAACTGTTGCACCCGTTTTATGGTTCTTATTTAGCGCCTGGATGCTAGCTATCCAGTATTGCGACTATCCGTTTGATAACCATAAAGTGCCATTCAAGGAGATGCGCATTTCGTTGCGTGAGAAGAAAGGTATTAACATGCAGTTTGGTTCGCTGATCAGTCTGTTCACACTGATTCCTTTCCTGAACCTGGTCATCATGCCGGTTGCGGTCTGCGGCGCGACCGCGATGTGGGTGGATTGCTATCGCCCAAAACACGCCATGTGGAAGTAGTTTTTTCTGGAGCGGTTTCTACCGCTCCTTATTCCTTGTTATTCCTTCTTGCTACAGCTTATTACCCTTCTACATATAGATATACGATTTCTTTACTTCCGCATAACTTCTAAGCAGGTATGCTGAAGAGGTTTCCCAAATTTCATACAGTTAAAGGACAGGCTATGAGCAAGATCTATGAAGACAACTCTCTGACAATCGGTCATACGCCGCTGGTTCGCCTGAACCGTATCGGTAATGGACGCATCCTGGCAAAGGTAGAGTCCCGCAACCCGAGCTTTAGCGTCAAATGCCGTATCGGAGCCAATATGATTTGGGATGCCGAGAAACGCGGTGTACTCAAGCCGGGAGTCGAGTTAGTTGAGCCTACCAGTGGTAACACAGGTATCGCCCTGGCTTACGTTGCTGCAGCGCGTGGCTACAAGTTAACGCTAACCATGCCTGAAACCATGAGTATTGAACGTCGTAAACTGTTGAAAGCACTTGGCGCTAATCTGGTACTAACTGAAGGCGCGAAAGGCATGAAAGGTGCAATTCAGAAAGCTGAAGAAATCGTTGCCAGCGATCCAGAAAAATTCCTGTTGTTGCAGCAGTTCAGTAACCCGGCCAACCCAGAAATCCACGAAAAAACCACAGGCCCAGAAATCTGGGAAGATACTGACGGCGAAGTCGATGTCTTCATTGCCGGCGTAGGTACTGGCGGTACGCTGACCGGCGTGAGCCGCTATATCAAAAACACCAAAGGCAAAACGGATCTGATAAGCGTGGCCGTTGAGCCAACGGATTCTCCAGTCATTGCTCAGGCGTTAGCAGGTGAAGAAATCAAGCCTGGGCCGCACAAAATTCAGGGTATTGGTGCAGGCTTCATTCCTGGCAACCTCGACCTCAAACTGATCGACAAAGTTATCGCCATCACTAACGACGAAGCTATTTCTACTGCGCGCCGTCTGATGGAAGAAGAAGGCATACTTGCTGGGATTTCATCCGGTGCGGCAGTGGCTGCAGCATTAAAACTTCAGGAAGATGAAGCATTTACCAATAAAAATATTGTGGTTATACTGCCATCCTCCGGGGAGCGTTATCTGAGTACCGCCCTGTTTGCCGATCTTTTCACTGAAAAAGAACTGCAACAGTGATGCCAACCAGGTAGGTTTGAGTAAAAAAGCACCCAAATGGGTGCTTTTTTGTGGCGTCCGTCAAACTTTTAGCTACCCTGGCATTGCGTCACCCTTTCAGGTCTGGTATCTATCCAGCAAATTATTTTGATGCGCGAAATTAATCGAAGTGTGAGATACGTCTGCTGAATCGATTTATCGATTTGGTGCAAAATCACATTTCACGGCATAATGATTAATGACGAGCGAGCCGCGAAGCGCATGGTAAATGTCAGAGCACATTTCGTGGTTCCCGAAAGCATCCTGTGTCGCGTAAAGTCTTCAGTTAACGTCGACGCTAACTATACAGGCTAAAGTTTTGCCACCAGGCTAGACTTTAGTTCCACAACACAAAACCTATAAGTTGGGGAAATACAATGTTCCAGCAAGAAGTTACCATTACCGCTCCAAACGGTCTGCATACCCGCCCTGCTGCTCAGTTTGTTAAAGAAGCTAAAGGCTTCACTTCTGAGATCACTGTGACCTCCAACGGCAAAAGCGCAAGCGCCAAAAGCCTGTTCAAACTGCAAACTCTGGGCCTGACTCAAGGGACTGTAGTGACCATCTCCGCTGAAGGTGAAGATGATCAGAAAGCAGTTGAGCATCTGGTAAAACTGATGGCTGAACTCGAGTAAGTTCTGGGTTCTTCGTAAATATCAGTCACAAGTAAGGTAGGGTTATGATTTCAGGCATTTTAGCATCCCCGGGTATCGCTTTCGGCAAGGCACTTTTGCTGAAGGAAGATGAAATTGTCATCGACCGGAAGAAAATTTCTGCCGACAAAGTTGCGCAGGAAGTTGAACGTTTCTTAAGCGGGCGCGCGAAAGCGTCAGCACAGCTGGAAACGATCAAAATTAAAGCTGGCGAGACCTTCGGTGAAGAAAAGGAAGCTATCTTCGAAGGGCACATTATGTTGCTGGAAGACGAAGAGCTTGAGCAGGAAATCATAGCCCTCATCAAAGATAAATTAGTGACTGCTGATGCAGCGGCTCACGAAATTATCGAAGGCCAGGCGGTCGCGCTGGAAGAGCTAGACGATGAATACCTGAAAGAACGTGCGGCTGACGTACGCGACATCGGTAAGCGTCTGCTGCGCAATATCCTCGGTCTGGCAATTATCGACCTTAGCTCCATTCAGGATGAAGTTATCCTGGTGGCTAAAGATTTGACTCCGTCTGAAACTGCACAGCTGAACCTGCAAAAGGTGCTGGGTTTCATCACCGATATCGGCGGCCGTACTTCCCATACCTCCATCATGGCGCGTTCTCTTGAACTGCCAGCGATCGTCGGTACCGGTAGCGTGACCAGCCAGGTGAAGAACGGCGATTACCTGATCCTCGATGCTGTTAACAATAAAGTTTACGTTAACCCAACCAACGACGAGATCGAAGCCCTGCGCGCTGTACAGCAGCAAGAAGCTTCTGAGAAAGCTGAACTGGCAAAACTGAAAGACCTGCCAGCAATCACTCTCGATGGTCATCAGGTAGAAGTATGCGCAAACATCGGTACTGTTCGTGATGTCGACGGTGCTGAGCGCAATGGTGCAGAAGGTGTAGGTCTGTATCGTACAGAATTCCTGTTCATGGACCGTGATTCACTGCCAACTGAAGATGAGCAGTTCGCGGCGTACAAAGCTGTTGCTGAAGCCTGTGGCTCGCAAGCAGTTATCGTACGTACCATGGATATCGGTGGCGACAAAGAGCTGCCGTACATGAACTTCCCGAAAGAAGAAAACCCGTTCCTGGGCTGGCGTGCTGTGCGTATCGCAATGGATCGTAAAGAGATCCTGCATGACCAGGTACGCGCTATCCTGCGTGCTTCCGCTTTCGGTAAATTGCGCATCATGTTCCCAATGATTATCTCTGTTGAAGAAGTGCGTGCACTGAAAGCTGAGATTGAAATCATGAAGGCGCAGCTGCGTGAAGAAGGCAAAGCGTTTGACGAAACTATTGAAGTCGGTGTGATGGTTGAGACTCCGGCTGCGGCCACGATTGCTCGCCATCTGGCAAAAGAAGTCGACTTCTTTAGTATCGGTACCAATGATTTAACTCAGTACACCCTGGCAGTTGACCGTGGTAATGATATGATTTCACATCTTTACCAGCCAATGTCACCGTCCGTACTGACTCTGATTAAGCAAGTTATTGATGCTTCTCATGCAGAAGGTAAATGGACCGGTATGTGTGGTGAGCTTGCAGGCGACGAACGTGCTACACTTCTGTTGCTGGGTATGGGTCTGGACGAATTTAGTATGAGTGCCATTTCTATCCCGCGCATTAAGAAGATTATTCGTAACACGAACTTCGAAGATGCGAAGGTGTTAGCAGAGCAAGCTCTTGCTCAACCGACAACGGACGAGTTAATGATGCTGGTTAACAAGTTCATTGAAGAAAAAACAATCTGCTAATCCACCGGATGCGGCCCAATTTACTGCTTAGGAGAAGATCATGGGTTTGTTTGATAAACTGAAATCTCTGGTTTCTGATGATAAAAAAGACACCGGAACCATTGAGATTGTTGCCCCACTTTCTGGCGAAATCGTCAATATTGAAGATGTTCCAGATGTGGTGTTCGCCGAGAAGATCGTTGGTGATGGCATTGCAATTAAACCGACTGGCAACAAAATGGTTGCTCCGGTTGACGGCACCATCGGTAAAATCTTCGAAACTAACCATGCTTTCTCTATCGAATCCGATAGCGGCATTGAGCTGTTCGTTCACTTCGGTATCGATACTGTTGAACTGAAAGGCGAAGGCTTCAAGCGTATCGCAGAAGAAGGCCAGCGTGTTAAGAAAGGCGACGTAGTTATCGAGTTCGATTTGGCCCTGCTGGAAGAGAAAGCGAAGTCTACCCTGACTCCAGTTGTTATCTCCAACATGGACGAAATCAAAGAGCTGATCAAACTGACTGGTAGCGTGACTGTGGGCGAAACCCCGGTAATCCGCATCAAGAAGTAATTATTAGATACAGGATTAACCGTCCTGTATTTAAAGAAAAAAACCGGGAATGTCAGCATTCCCGGTTTTTTTTCGTCTGTCGCTAATTCGATTCTATGCGCGCAGATATTCGACTGTGTAATTCCCCGATCCTACGTTGGCAACCCCGCTGGTTCCCTGCTGTTTGAGGTCCACGTCCTGAGCTGAAAGCAGTTCTCCCAGGCTCGAAAGTTTGATGGTGGCATGCGTGTTATGCGGCACCGTAACATTTAGCGTCACTCTTTCATCCAGTACCTTCCAGCCAACCGCAATTTCGCCGTAAATAGACTGATAAGTCGCATCAACAAAAGACAAACCACCACCGATAGTCGGCTCGATAATCACATGCTTAAAGCCCGGCTCATCGGCGTCAGCCTCAATCCCCGCTACAGAGCGATATAGCCACTCCCCCACCGCGCCATACGCGTAATGGTTAAACGAGTTCATATCTGCGCTCCACATTGTGCCATCGGGTTTCAGGCCATCCCAGTGCTCCCAAATGGTCGTCGCGCCAGCTTTTACTTGATATAACCAGGAAGGGAAATCCTCTTTTAGCAACAGCTCCCACGCCTCTTTTTCTCGCCCATTCTGGCTTAGTGCATGGCAAAAATAAGGTGTCCCGACAAAACCCGTCACCAAATGCCCATCATGTTCACGCAGCAGTTCAACCAGCGTATTCACCGTGCGTTCGCGGAACGGTTCCGGCACCAGGTTAAAATAGAGCGCCAGAATATGCGCAGTCTGGGTTCTCGCCGCCAGCCTGCCTGATGGCGTGAAAAATTCCTCCTGAAAACGCTGGACGATTTGCTGGTGCAAGGCACTGTAGCGCTCAAAATCTTCTGTTCGATTCAACGCTTTGGCAGCCCGGCTGAATAACTCGGTGGAATGGGCAAAATAGGCCGTGCAGACAAGATCCGTCGGCGTCGCGCCAAAATAGCTCCCTTCTTTGGCATCCAGCGCCACCCAATCGCCAAATTGCAATTTATAGCGCCATATCAGGTTCTCTGAATGAGTAAGCATGAAATCCACCCAGCCTTTCATGCTCTGATACTGGTTTTCCAGAATCCGCGTGTCGCCGTACATCAGGTACATCGTCCACGGATTAATCACCGCAGCATCCGCCCATGCCGCCGCAGAGTGCGTCCCACCTGCGGCCAGGTTGATATCATTCGCGCAATGCCCGGTGAGGATATCAGGTACCACATGCGGTACGCCGCCTTCTGGCGTCTGGTCATGTCTCAGATCCCTGAGCCATTTAGCGAAGAAGTTACGCGTGTGCATCAGATAGCTGGCAGTACGGCAAAATATCTGCGCATCACCGGTCCACCCCAGCCGTTCATCACGCTGCGGGCAGTCGGTTGGGACATCAACAAAATTGCCTTTTAATCCCCACAAAATATTGTGGTGTAGCTGGTTTAAGTCTTCATTTGAGCAGTTGAAATGCCCGGTATGTGCCATGTCAGAATGGAGTACCAGCGCTCTGAAATTCTCAGGCAATATCTTGCCAGGGTAGCTTTCGACTTTAACGTAACGGAACCCCTGGTAAGTAAACTGAGGATGATAGACCTCCTCCGCATCGCCTTTTAACACATACTCCACGCGCTGTTTCGCAGAACGCAGATTATCCAGATAGACATTGCCCTCAGCATCCAATGTCTCGAAATGGCGCAAGATAACTTTGTCACCGAGCTTGCCACTCACTTTAAATTCGACCCAGCCACTGAGATTTTGCCCAAAGTCGATAACCGTATCGCCTTGCGCAGTAGTGATAATGGCAACCGGCTCAAGTGCAGATATTTTTTCCACCTTGCAGGCACTCTGCGCGGTAAGCACTTTTTTATCATAAGGAATAAGGCTGACAGGCCGCCAGTAAGAGGCATCATAACCGGTATTATTCCAGCCTTCCCGCTCAAGGCTTGCGTCGCAAATTTCACCGTCATAGATTTCCGAGAACAGAATTGGTGAATCTTCCCCATGCCAGGAATCATCTGTCACGACAATCTGCTGGGTTCCATCCAGGTAGTGAATGACTAACTGGCAGATCAGTGCGGTTTGTTCACCATAATAATTTCTGTCACGGGTAAAACCCATATCGCCTTTAAACCAGCCCGCCGCTAGCTCCGCGCCAATAACGTTATCGTCACGCTGGAGTTGCTCACTCAAATCATAAGTTTGATAAAGCAGATGGTGATGATAGCTAGTCCAGCCTGGCGTCAGCACATCATCACCGACTTTTTGACCATTGAGATAGAACTGATAAAGCCCTAATGCGGAGACATGTAAATAAGCAGAAGCAACTGCACTGCCTTTATTGAGTGAAAATGGTTTTCTCACTAATGTGACTTTAGAATTATCTTTATCAGCGGAATTCTCAGCAGAAATAAAATCACCTGACCACGGGGTATCCATCATCCCGGTAATAAACTCAGCGACTGCACTCCACGGGCTTTCCTCTCCGTGGTTATCGTTAATTCTCACCCGTACAAAATAACGCGTTGAAGGATGCAGCAAAATGTCATTAATATTAACATTCGCCGAAGCATCACTATTTATCAATCCACTATCAAATAAAATAACGTCGAAATATTTATCATGACTAACCTGTAACTGATAGCAAATTTGCTTAACACTCTGTTGATCACTGGCAATTTCCCAACCGATAACCGGAAAGTTATCGACTCCCGATAAAGACAATTCATAGTCAAGCGTGATCTTTTTTACTGATAGCATAATGATATGCTCCTTAGATTACTGAATATTTATACGAGATAATTATTTTGTCTGAATGGCCTCTACGGGCAAGGTCGATGCTGTAATCTGTTTCTCGGTAATCATTTCTCCTTCGCTGGAGAATTCATTACGTTGTTGGCGATGGAAACACAACCAGCCTATAAACATGCCTAATGCAACAATCGAAGTCAGAATGGTGTACAACGCCACCGGTCCGGCATCGAGTAATACCGGTGTGACAAAAGCTAATAAAGCACATGATAAACGAGCGACACCCACAATCGCGCCCTGCGCCGTTGAACGTAACATGGTCGGGAATGACTCTTGCGACCATACTTTCATAATTCCTTCAAAAGCCATACCGCTACCGGTAGCCGTAAATAAAAGGAAGCAGAACCATGATAACTGAGAGAAATTAAGCAACACCGGCATCAAGAAACCACCGGCAAAAAAGAATGCGCCAATAATAAACACCAGCATCCTTTTTGAGGTATCGACCATCTTCATAAATAACAAACCGGACAACACGCCCACCGGCATTAACAACAGGTTCCAGAGAGAATTTTCTTCAACCGTAATACCAACCACATTCACCGCGACATAAGTCCCGAATTGCCCACCGGTATTTGCCGCCAGATTGACCAGCGTATAAAAAAAGCATAATGCGACAAACGGCCATAAGTACTTCCCATGCAGCAAATCTTTAAACGATGACTTTTGTGCGCGAACGGTTGTCGCACCTCGACGGTTCTCATCACGAGCAACCAGCCACATCGGTGATTCAGGAATAGTCCAACGCAACAGCAGTAATACGGCGGCGACAATACCGACATGGAGATACATAATTTGTGCCCCCAATTGCCCCCAACCCCCAACAACGGCTGAAACTCCCATCGTGGTACTGATGCCCACCAGCCAAAGAAGATTGGATAAGCCGATTATCTTGCCGCGGTTGTTATCGTTGGCAGCCTCTGCAATGGTTGCTAAAGAAACCGGTAAATCAGCACCTGTCGCCAGACCAACAAACATTGTCCCAGCCAGCAACACGACAAAGACTTCACCGAATGCCAACATCAGCGACCCCAGAACAATCATTGCCATGGTGGCAATAAACACTTTTCGCCTGCCAAGGCGATCCCCCAGCCGGCCACCTAAAAATGCCCCGATAGCAATGCATAGCGTTAACACGCCTGAAAGGACACCGATATCAGCAGAAGTAATACCAATAGCCTTCTGATAAATAACTAAAGCGGTACCATTGGAAACTATAGCGGCCGAGTCGATATAAGAAGCCATCCCTGAAACCACCCCAACATACCAGGGGTTAGTTACTTTCAATTTGCCCATATTATTTACTCCATTAAATTATGACTTACATCATGTGTTACTTCTTCCCATGAAAATAAAAACACATTCGTATAAAGGATTAATACAATGATATTTATGACTCTGCTATTGAAAAACTTAGATGTCTTTCTTGTGTAGGGGTGCGGGAAAATCTCTTCTTATAAACATCAGTCAATCGAGAGGCATTAACATATCCACAAAATAAGGCAACATCTCTTATTGGCCAGTCAGTCGTGCGTAACAGTTCCTGAGCTTTTAACAGGCAACAAATTTGCTGAAATTTCTCAGGCGTGGTACCTGTGATCTGTTTAAAAAAACGAAACATCGTGCGTTTAGCCATGCCACACTCATCACATAGATTGCTCCAGTTAATGTTCTTCGCGTAATTTTGTCGCACATAATTAATAATTTTTTGTCCGCTATTCTCTATGCTTCGATTTCTTTCACCTTTGCGTGCAATGCAACGGCACAACAAAGAAATTATTTCCAGAATAACCGCCTCCGTTGTCGAGAAGTAAATCGCATCAAAAGGATCATCACGCCTCGCCGTGACCCCATCGGTTAACAATACGATTTTATCCAGTTCACTTTCGGTTAAAGAGAGAAACTCTCTCGATGGAGGACGGATACTTTCCCTTACCACATCAAGCAATACATCAATATTATGTATAAAACTAAAATGCCGGTCTTTATGAAACAGAAGATTAATCAAAGAAAGATTATTGGTCGACTCGTAGTAGTGCGTGTCATTTGCAGAAACAAAAAAGAAGTCTCCCGCATAAACCAACTCCACCTGATCATTAATAATATGAAAACCACTGCCACCGCGAACAATAACCAGCTCATCAAAATCATGACCATGAACATCCGCCACCTCCTGATTATTCAACATGAATAAACAGAAAGCGTGTGCCTGTGAGAGAAAAAAGTCCTCTGGTTGTTTAATTTCCATCTATTCACCTGCCAATTATTTATTACATCGTGGTGATAGAGATATTAGAGCTTAATATTAATGACAAGTCATTATAGTGAAATGGCACTACAGCGTAAGTCGCCGTGACATTACTATCATTTTTGCCGATTAACTCAGCATCGGGAGGATAACTGCGAGGGGAAAAGGTTTTGCAGAGCGTTATCTACAAAACCATTTTGAACTTAGATGCCGGAACCTTGCGAATAACTCTCTTCGCCAAAAACGCCGGTTGATAAATAGCGGTCGCCACGATCGCAGATAATTGCCACCACCACAGAACCAGGGTTTGCCTGCGCTACACGCATCGCGCCAGCAACTGCACCGCCAGAACTCACACCGCAGAAAATCCCCTCTTCACGCGCAAGTTTTCGCATGGTTCGCTCGGCTTCGACTTGTGACATATCCATCACCTCATCAACCAGGCTGGGATTGAAAATCTTCGGTAGCCACTCTTCAGGCCAGCGGCGGATCCCCGGAATGCTGCTGCCATCTTCCGGCTGGAGGCCAACAATTTTGACCGGTTTTTCTTGCTCACGCATAAACTGGCTGACGCCGGTTACCGTACCAGTGGTTCCCATGCTGGAAACGAAGTGTGTGATTCGCCCTTGCGTCTGGTTCCAGATTTCTGGCCCGGTGGTGCTGTAGTGCGCATAAGGATTATCGGGATTATTGAACTGGTCGAGAACTTTGCCCTCACCACGCTCATCCATCAAACGCGCCAGTTCGCGCGCGCCTTCCATGCCCTGCTCTTTGGTCACCAGAATCAACTCGGCACCATAAGCCTGCATCGCCGCTTTGCGTTCCATGCTCATGTTGTCCGGCATCAACAGTTTCATGCGGTAGCCTTTCAGGGCAGCAATCATCGCCAGCGCAATTCCGGTATTCCCGCTTGTCGCTTCTATGAGCGTATCTCCAGGCGCGATTTCACCGCGAGCTTCAGCGCGCACAATCATCGAGAGTGCCGCTCGGTCTTTTACCGAACCTGCCGGATTATTGCCTTCAAGCTTGACCCAAATTTCACTGCCATTATCAAGGCCAGTGCGTTGTAATTTAACCAGAGGCGTATTGCCAATTGTGCTTTCTAAGGTGTTCACTTGCCTGTCCAAAAAATAAGAAAAGCGGCCACGTGGGCCGCCTTTGCGTGTCGTGTTGTGCGGTAAACTTATCAGGCAGTCTGCGCCAGGTCTACCTGGTCATTAAAAACGCGCTGGATTCGATTCTTCCCTTCATACAAACGTGCATGTTGCAGGCCAACGAACAGACGTTCGCCGCGCACCGGAACATGGTTTTCACGCAAAACCACGGTTAACGGTTCGTCGTACCAGCCCAGTGGCTGAACCACCAACTGCATGTAATGCCCACGCGGGCTGATTTCCAGCACCTGCACCGGCAGCGGTGAATCCAGATTAGTACGGCGGCTAACGTCTACTTCCCACGGGCGTAAGAACAAATCCACCGCGCCCTGATAAGCAGGCGTAAATCCAAGCGGCCAGCGGTGCGCTCCAACATGGAACTGGCTGCCGCGAATGGTGCCTTTCATGCGATTCACTTCACCGAGGAATTCCAGCACGAAGCGAGTCGCAGGTTCACGCCATACCGCTTCCGGTGTATCAACCTGTTCGATATTCCCCTGGCTCATCACTACCACGCGATCGGCGACTTCCATCGCTTCTTCCTGATCGTGGGTGACGAAGACGCTGGTGAATTTCAGCTCTTCATGCAACTGGCGCAACCAGCGGCGTAACTCTTTACGCACCTGCGCATCCAGCGCGCCAAACGGCTCATCAAGCAGCAGAATTTGCGGTTCAACCGCCAGCGCACGCGCCAGTGCCACACGCTGTTTCTGCCCTCCGGAAAGCTGTGCCGGGAAACGATCCGCCAGATGGGCTAACTGCACCATTTCCAGCAAACGCGTCACTTTCTGTTTGATAACCGCGGCTGAAGGACGCTCACGGCGTGGCAAAACCGTCAGACCAAAAGCGATGTTGTCGAACACGTTCATGTGGCGAAACAGCGCGTAATGCTGGAAGACAAAGCCCACTTTACGCTCACGCGCATGAATGCGGCTCACATCGGTGCCATGGAAACTAATGCGCCCACTGTTCTGGTGCTCAAGCCCGGCGATAATACGCAGCAGCGTGGTTTTACCGGAGCCAGACGGCCCCAACAGCGCTACCATTTGACCCGAAGGGATATCAAGCGTGATATCGTTCAGCACCTGGGTGCGACCAAAAGATTTCTTAATATTGGTAATATCAATGCTCATGATTCCCCTCCTGTTGCAGGCGTTTTTCCTGGCTATTCAAACGCCACTGCACCGCACTCTTTAAGAACAACGTAACGATAGCCATCAGGGTCAATAACGCGGCGGCAGTAAACGAGCCGACGGTGTTGTAATCCTGCTGTAGCAATTCAATCTGTAACGGCAGCGAGAAAGTCTCACCACGAATAGAACCGGAAACCACCGACACGGCACCAAACTCGCCAATGGCGCGGGCGTTGGTTAACACCACGCCGTAAAGTAGCGCCCAGCGGATATTCGGTAACGTGACGCGGCGGAACATTTGCCAACCGGATGCGCCAAGCAAAATAGCCGCTTCATCTTCCTGGCTGCCCTGGCTTAACATCACCGGCACCAGTTCACGCACCACAAACGGGCAAGTGACAAAAATCGTCACCAATACCATGCCCGGCCAGGCGAACATAATCTGAATATTATGCGCATCCATAAAGCCAGCAAGCGGGCCGTTGGAGCCGTAAAACAGCAGATAAATCAGGCCTGCGACAACAGGCGAAACCGCAAATGGAATATCCAGCAGCGTCAGTAATAACTGGCGGCCAGGGAAATCAAAACGCGTCACCAGCCAGGCCAGCAAAATACCGAACACCAGATTCACCGGCACGGTAATCAACGCAATCATCACCGTCAGCCAGATGGCGTGTAGCATGTCCGGGTCAACAATATTTTGCAGCGCAGGCATCAACCCTTTCGAGAAAGCCTGCGCAAAAATAGACGCCACCGGCACCACCAGCAGCAAAAACGAAATCAGTACGCCGAGGCCAATCAGCGTCCATTTTCCCCAGTTAAAACCGGTGCGGCGATAGCTTTTCAATTCAGTTACGTCCGTCATCAGTGACCTACCACGCGCCGACCAAAGCGACTTTGCAACGTGTTAATGGTGAACAGCAACAGCAGTGAAGCGGCCAGAATCACCGAAGCAATCGCGCTGGCTGCCGGGTAATCGAACTCCTGCAAACGCACGAAAATCATCAGCGATGTCACTTCGGTTTTCCAGGCGATGTTACCGGCGATGAAAATAACCGCGCCGAATTCGCCAAGGCTGCGCGTGAACGACAGCGCAACACCCGCCATCAGCGCCGGTGAAAGCTCGGGTAAAATCACGCGACGGAAACTCTGCCAGCGCGTTGCGCCCAGGGTTTCAGCCGCTTCTTCATATTCAGGCCCCAGTTCTTCAAGCACTGGCTGAATGGTGCGTACCACAAACGGGATACTGGTAAACGCCATCGCAACGGCAATGCCCAGCCAGGTATAAGTCACTTTAATGCCGAACTGCGCCAGCCATTCGCCGTACCAGCCATTAACCGAAAACAACCCCGCAAGGGTTAAACCCGCCACCGCCGTTGGCAAGGCAAACGGCAAATCCATTAACGCATCCAGCAGGCTGCGGCCTGGAAACTGGTAGCGCGTTAAAATCCACGCCATCAGCATGCCGAAGAAACCGTTGAAGATGGAAGCCACGCCCGCTGACAGCAGCGTCACTTTATAAGCGGCAACCACCTGCGGGTTGGTAATCACTTCCCAATACTGCGCCAGCGTCATCTCAGAGAGTTGCATTACCAGCGCGCTGAGCGGCAGCAGTAAAATCAGGCAAACGAACAGCAAACTGGTGCCGAGACTTAAGGTAAAGCCTGGCAGCACCCGTTTGGAGGCAACAGCAAACATTACTCACGCCCCTTTCCGAGCAGCTTGTCGAACTCACCGCCGCTGGCAAAATGGGTTTTCATCGCTTCAGGCCAGCCGCCGAATTCATCTTCCACGCGGAATAGCTCGGTCTGCGGGAATTTATCTTTCAGCTTCGCCATCACTTCCGGGTTATTCACGCGGTAGTAATAATCTGTGATGATGATTTGCGCCGCCGGGCTGTACAAGAAGTTCAGATACTCTTTGGCGGCTTTTTCAGTGCCGTTGGCTTTAACGTTTTTATCCACCCACGCCACCGGGAATTCAGCCAGAATATTGACCTTTGGGACGATCACTTCGTAGCCGTCTTTTTCGTATTGCTTACTGATGTTATTCACTTCAGATTCAAAGCTAATCAGCACGTCACCCAAACCACGTTCAACAAAAGTGGTGGTTGCGCCACGGCCGCCAGTATCAAACACTTCAACGTTTTTCAGGAACTGCGTCATGTACTGTTCGGTTTTGGCTTTATCGCCGCCGTCAGCTTTGTTCGCCGCACCCCATGCACCTAACCAGGTGTAACGGGCGTTACCGGAAGTTTTTGGATTAGGGAAAATCAGCTTCACGTCCGGGCGAACCAAATCGCTCCAGTCGTGGATGTTTTTTGGGTTACCTTTGCGCACCAGGAATGCCATGGTGGAGTAGAAAGGCGAGCTGTTGTTTGGCAAACGGGTCTGCCAGTCGGCTGGGATCAGGTTGCCTTTGTCATGCAGGATCTGCACATCTGAAACCTGGTTATAAGTTACAACGTCTGCTTTTAAACCCTGCAAAATCGCCAGCGCCTGTTTTGATGACCCGGCATGAGATTGTTTAATCACCAGCTTGTCACCGCTATTTTCCTGCGCCCACTGTTTTTCGAAGGCCGGATTCAGCGCGGCAAACAGCTCGCGAGACACATCATAAGAGCTGTTCAGCAGTTCTGTGGCATGGGCTGAACCTGCCAATAATGCAGAAACAACAAGCGCACTCCAGAGTTTTTTCACAGATGTATTGGCCATTGGGCACCCTTATAATTGTGGTAACGGTCATGCTTTATGGTTACCAGTGTATTTATAACGAGTGTCAAAGCTGTAACGGTTTTATATATCGTTTGGTGATTTGCAATAAGAAAGGGGTATAAGGTTTTTTTGCGGGGATTTGTCGGGCGTCGCGAACGCTAACCCGACGGGTTGTAAGGTGGATAAGCGCAAGCACCATCCACCATTTAATTCTACAGGTTCAATAACTTATCTAATGACGGTGCGAAGTAATAACCGCCGGTCACTGGTCGGGTGAAACGCAACATGTCGTCACGCTTGCCGTCGGTTTCGCCAAACATGCTCAGCAATTGCTGCTCAATGTTATGCAAACGCGCGCAATAAGCGATGAAGTACAGGCCGTGAGCGCCGCTGGCGGTGCCGTATGGCAGGCTCTGGCGCACAATCTTCAGACCTTTACCGTTTTCTTTTAAATCGACACGGGTCAGATGCGACGTGACCGGGCGTTCGTCACCATCAATCTCTTCATTGGCTTCTTTGGTGCGGCCAATGACCATTTCCTGGTCACTAATGCTCATGCGGTTGAGCTGCTTGAGATTGTGTTCCCAACGCTGCACCATCACATAACTGCCGCCGGCATCAATGCCATCGTTAATTACCGCGACTTCACGGCGCGTCTCTTCGCCCTGCGGGTTTTCAGTACCATCAACGAAACCACTGAGATCGCGTTCTTCAATCCAACGGAAGCCGTGGATCTCTTCTTCAATTTTCAGCGCGTCGCCAAATGCCGCGAGTGCCGCTTGCGCCACAGAGAAATTCACATCGTGGCGTAAAGAAAGAATGTGGATCATCACATCGTGCTGGGTCGCTGGTGCCAGGCCTTTGCCTAACGGCGTGAAGTTTTTCAGCTCGCTTGCACCCACGCCGCCACTTAAATCGCGCCACAGGTCATGACCAAATGCCACTACCGCGCCTAAATTGGCTTCCGGGAATTTATCCTGCAAAGCACTCAGTGACTGATTGAAGGTTTTGCAGCCCTGACGAATGGCATCGAAATCGCCCTGAAAACTCGCTTCCAGCCAAACAGCGGCGCGACAATGTTCTGGCAGAATGCCAGTTTGAACACGAGACATGAATCCTCCTAAATGAACACGCCACTCTACGTGGCGTTTATTCCCTGATGATACCCAATCGCGGCGGCGCCTTCTTGAGAAGACGCAAACCCAGGGTTAATTTTTATCGACGCCAGATAATTTTACTGATTTTCCAGTTTTTGAGCGTGTCGTCAGATGGCATCAACTCCGGCGCACCATGCCATTCGCCGCTAAACAGATAGCTAATATGCTGGCTGTTAGGTGCTTTGCACTCAACGCCATCGCTGTCGTCACCGGTCGCTTTGACACACGAACCAAATGCTTTGTCATAAAGAGTGCTAAAGGTGGTGCCAATTTTAACGCCACTATCGGTTTCAATATCGCTATCCAGCACATCGACACGACTGACCGTACCTTTTTCGCCGTTAACCACAACCATCACCGTTCTGTCAGTCATGGCTTCATAGAAGCGCACAATCTCGCCGTTATCGGTTTTCATGCCGCTGCGCAAACGGTAGTTATCGTTCAATGCACTGCTAACGGCTTTTTCATCCATTGGTGTGCTGGCAGTGATTTCACCCACACCTTGCTCGCTCACTTCAAGCGACGAACCGAACCAGTTCATTGGATTTGCCGCAGACCAGTTGACCGAAGACAGCGTCGAGCACCCACTTAAAACCAGTGGCAATCCTATTAGCATCAGGCGCAGTGTTTTCATCAGAAATTCCTTTATTAAGCATGGGGACGCGTTTTGGAGTACAAACTTTCCCAAAAGTGCCAGGTTAATCACGGCTAAGGGTGAAGTAATCGCGTAAACGTTGGCTGCTACACAGCCACCACAAGGCAAAGATATCGGCTATCAGCAGCGATAAAGTCACAGCGGTTAACTCTTCGCCTTGCCATAAAAGCAGCAGTTGCCAGGCCAGAACGATACCCTGCGCGGCAACTAAAACCCAGCGCCAAATCGCCCATAACCGAGGGTGCAAATGGCGACGGCCGCTAATCATGAATGCCAGCGCGGCGGGGATACCGGGCAATAATCCAAACCAAAAAGTATCGCGGTCAGGATAGAACACACTGAGGATGGCATCGCCCTGCTGGCGGGACGCCGCTGCAAGCACCAACACAAACCAGGTTCGTGCCTGCAGCAGGAGAATACACCAAAACAAAATGGGTGTTTTCAGATTACCGTGAGTATCGTAATCCGACGGTGGATACAGCTCAGGCATTAATATTCCTGGTCTTCAATCAGCCGTTTGCCGAGTAGCATCACATCCTGCTGCTCGTACTCGAGCCGCTCATACATGCCAATCACCAGGTCGTTTTCTTCACGCACCATGATTTGAATTTTTGGGCAACCGCGGGCAATCAGCTTTTTTTCCAGCCGGCTGAGCAGCGCATTGGCGATGCCGCGACCACGAAATTCTGGGTGCACGCCGAGGTAATAAGCGGAGCCACGGTGGCCGTCATAGCCGCCCATTAATGAGCCAACGACTTCGCCACCCACTTCCGCGACTAAGAACAGATCCGCGTCATGATTAAGTTTGCGCTCAATATCCATTTCAGGATCGTTCCACGGACGCAGTAAGTCGCAACGTTCCCAAAGCGTAATGACTTCTTCGAAATCATCCTGGCGAAAAACACGTATTTCCATGGGATCAGCCACCTGAAAGTCTAAAAGCCTGATTATGGCTTTAAGTTTCCGTTTAGCCAATAAGCAGCGAAAAAATGGCATACTAGCCACTCATTCATTTTTCGAAATAAAAATTCCGGAAAATGCTTGTCGTTTACCCTTTGCCGATACGCTATAAATGCCTATCAGCAATTTTGAAGATAAAAAAACTCGCCGTATGAGCAAAATTAAATCACTGACGCATTTGACTACTCGCCGCCAGCTACTGCTGACTGGTTTGGCTGCCTTAACCTTAACAGGCGTAAATAAGGCTTTGGCCAGTTCCGAAGCTAAACCCCTTAAAACCACCACTAACCACAGCAAACCGACGAAAAAATCTGGCGCTCGCCGGGTGGTGATGCTCGACCCAGGTCACGGCGGTATTGATACCGGCGCGATTGGTCATAATGGTTCCAAAGAGAAACATGTGGTACTGGCCATTGCTAAAAATGTGAGAAACATTTTAAAAAGTAATGGGATAGAGGCCAAACTCACACGTACCAGCGATGAATTTATTCCGCTATACGATCGCGTTGAAATCGCCCATAAACACGGTGCCGATCTCTTTATGTCGATTCATGCCGATGGATTTACCAACCCATCCGCAGCCGGTGCGTCGGTGTTTGCCCTTTCCAATCGTGGCGCCAGTAGTGCGATGGCAAAATACCTTTCTGATAAAGAAAACGCCGCCGATGACGTCGCGGGCAGCAAAGTGAAACACAAAGATCAGTATTTACAGCAGGTTCTGTTCGATTTGGTTCAAACCGATACCATCAAAAACAGCCTGACACTCGGCTCACATATCCTCAAACAGATAAAGCCAGTGCACAAACTGCACAGCCGTAATACGGAACAAGCGGCGTTTGTGGTCCTGAAATCACCGTCGATCCCGTCAGTACTGGTCGAAACCTCCTTCATCACTAATCCCGGTGAAGAGAAACTGCTTGGCACGACCGCGTTCCGCCAAAAAATTGCTAATGCCATTGCCTCTGGCGTCATTAGCTACTTCCATTGGTTTGATAACCAAAAAGCTCACAGCAAAAAACGTTGATGCCTATGAACACGCCTGATATTCATGCCGTAAAACAATTCCTGCTGCAATTGCAGGACACCATCTGCCAACAACTCAGCGCCGTTGATGGTGCCTCATTTGAAGAAGATAGCTGGCAGCGCGAAGGTGGCGGCGGTGGGCGCAGTCGGGTGTTACGTGGCGGGGGTATTTTTGAGCAAGCGGGAGTTAACTTCTCTCACGTTCATGGTGATGCCATGCCTGCATCAGCCACCGCACATCGTCCGGAACTTGCCGGACGCAGTTTTGAAGCAATGGGCGTATCGCTGGTAGTGCATCCGCTCAACCCGTACATTCCCACCAGCCACGCCAATGTGCGTTTTTTCATCGCAGAAAAACCGGGCTGTGAACCGGTGTGGTGGTTCGGCGGTGGTTTTGACTTAACGCCGTTTTACGGTTTTGAAGAAGATGCCGTTCACTGGCATAAAACTGCGCACGACCTGTGCCAACCGTTTGGCGATGACGTATTCCCGCGTTACAAAAAGTGGTGCGACGATTACTTCTTTATTAAGCATCGCAACGAACAGCGCGGTATTGGCGGCTTGTTCTTTGACGATCTCAACACGCCTGATTTTGCGCATTGCTTTAGCTTTATGCAGGCAGTGGGCAACGGTTATCTGGATGCGTATTTGCCAATTGTCGAGCGACGCAAAGCGTTGCCGTGGGGCGAGCGTGAGCGCGACTTCCAGCTTTATCGTCGTGGCCGTTATGTCGAGTTTAATCTGGTGTGGGATCGTGGCACGTTATTTGGTTTGCAGACCGGCGGGCGTACAGAGTCGATTTTAATGTCGATGCCACCACTGGTGCGTTGGGAATATAACTATCAGCCAGAAGAAGGCAGCCCGGAGGCTGCCTTGTATCGTGATTTCTTGCCGGTTAAAGATTGGGTCTAACCCTGTTGTCGGATGACGCTTACGCTTATCCGACCTACAAGACTCCACCAAACAATCACAACGGAACGGTCTGCGCCTCAACTACCGCCAGCGCCACCATATTCACAATACGACGAACAGAAGCAATCGGCGTTAACACGTGCACCGGTTTCGCCACGCCCATCAGTACTGGCCCGACGGTCACCCCTTCGGAGCTTGAAACACGCAGTAAGTTGTAGCTAATGCGTGCCGCTTCCACGTTCGGCATGATCAGGATATTTGCTGAACCTTTCAGCGGGCTGTCTGGCATACGTTCGTTGCGAATGCTTTCCACCAACGCCGCATCACCGTGCATTTCGCCATCAATTTCCAGCTCTGGTGCACGAGCACGCACCATCTCCAGCGTCGCGCGCATTTTGCAGGCGGCTTTCGAATCGGAAGAACCGTAGTTGGAATGCGACAGCAGCGCAACTTTCGGTTCGATACCAAAGCGGCGCACCGTTTCTGCAGCCAGCAAAGTGATTTCGGTCAACTCTTCCGGCGATGGATCGTCATTGACGTAGGTGTCAGCAATAAAGGTGTTGCCGCTTGGCAGCAACAGCGCGTTCATCGCCCCCGCCGCTTTCACGCCTTCACGGTAGCCGAACAGCTTCTCAACCACACTAAAGTGCTCGTGATATTCACCGATGGTGCCACAAATCATCGCGTCAGCTTCACCACGATGCACCATGATAGCGCCGATCACCGTCGTGTTGCTGATCACCGCACGCTGCGCTTGTTCTTGCGTAATGCCGCGGCGTTTCATGATGTTGTAGTACTCGTTCCAGTACTCTTTGAAACGCGGATCGGATTCGTTATTCACGATTTCGAAGTCGACACCGGCGCGCATTTGCAGGCCCAGTTTCTTCAGACGCATTTCGATAACCGCCGGGCGGCCAATCAGAATCGGCTTCGCCAGGCCCAAGGTAATCAGTTCCTGAGTCGCATGCAGCACACGCGCTTCTTCACCTTCGGTCAGCACCACACGTTTCGGATCTTTACGCGCCTGCGAGAAGATCGGCTTCATAAACAGGTTAGTTTTGTAAACGAACTCGGTCAGTTTTTCGCGGTAAGCGTCGAAATCCTGAATTGGGCGCGTAGCCACACCGGTGTCCATTGCCGCTTTCGCTACCGCTGGTGCGATTTGCACGATTAGACGCGGGTCGAACGGTTTTGGAATCAGGTAATCCGGGCCGAAAGTCAGCTCTTCTTCGCCGTAAGCTGAAGCCACCACATCACTTTGCTCGGCATGTGCCAGCTCGGCAATGGCGTGAACTGCTGCCAGTTTCATCTCTTCGTTAATCGCCGTTGCGCCAACATCCAGCGCGCCACGGAAGATGAACGGGAAGCACAGCACGTTGTTCACCTGGTTTGGGAAGTCAGAACGGCCGGTGCAGATAATCGCATCAGGGCGCACTTCTTTTGCCAACGGTGGAAGGATTTCCGGTTCAGGGTTCGCCAACGCCAGAATCAGTGGCGAACGCGCCATCTTCTTGACCATTTCCTGTGTCATGGCTTTCGGGCCAGAACAACCGAGGAAAATATCCGCACCTTCAATGACTTCAAGCAGCGTGCGCTTGCCGTTATCGTCCACCGCGTAGGCCGCTTTAGTTTCCGCCATGTTGGCTTCACGGCCTTTGTAGATAACGCCTTTCGAGTCGCAAACCACGATGTTGTGTTTCTGGATACCCAACTGAACCAGCAGGTTCATACAGGCAATCGCAGAAGCGCCCGCGCCAGAAACCACCAGGCGGACATCAGAAATATTCTTCTCAACTACGCGCAGGCCGTTAAGCACCGCAGCGGTACAAATGATGGCTGTGCCGTGCTGATCGTCATGGAACACAGGAATGTTCATGCGCTCACGCAGTTTTTTCTCGATGTAGAAACACTCTGGGGCTTTGATGTCTTCTAAGTTGATGCCACCAAAAGTAGGTTCGAGCGCTGCGATAACTTCAATCAGCTTATCCGGATCCATTTCATCGACTTCGATATCAAACACATCGATACCGGCAAATTTCTTGAACAGAACCCCCTTACCTTCCATCACCGGCTTGCCTGCCAGTGCGCCGATGTTGCCCAGACCCAGCACTGCGGTGCCGTTGGAAATCACGCCGACCAGGTTGCCACGTGCGGTGTATTTGTAGGCCGCAAGCGGGTCTTTTTCTATCTCAAGACAAGGTGCCGCCACGCCCGGGGAGTATGCCAATGCCAGGTCACGCTGAGTGGCGAGTGGTTTGGTTGGTGATACCTGAATTTTTCCGGGAGTTGGGAATTCATGAAAATCGAGGGCACTTTGCTTCAGTTGTTCATCCATTTCTTCGTTCCTTTCTTATTACTCTCAAGGGTCGGTAAGGACTTTGTAGGCCACGTAGTATCGCGCTTGCAGGCGCTCTAAACTTTGAACATAGCCATACTATCAGCAACGACTTATAAAAATGTTAGAAAACCAGAACTACTATGTTACCTGGCATTAACAACAATGCCATGCCTATCTGCTATGCTTTTTAGTTATGCCTTTGATGAATTTTCGTCACAAGCAACATGGAGCATGTAAGTAATATTCTGTATTTTAAGGAGATAGTCATGAGCCAGCTAGAGAGTATCAAGAAGTTCACCACCGTTGTTGCCGACAGCGGCGATATCGAATCTATCCGCCATTACCAGCCTATTGATGCAACTACCAACCCCTCGTTATTACTGAAAGCCGCAGGTTTAGCGCACTATCAAACGCTCATTGATGATGCCATTGCTTACGGTAAACAGCGCGGAGACACGCTAGAAGCGCAGGTTGTACAGGCCAGCGACAAACTGGCAGTTAATTTCGGCGCGGAAATACTTAAAAGCATTCCTGGCCGTGTTTCGACGGAAGTCGACGCCCGCCTCTCTTTCGATAAAGAAAAAAGCATCGCCAAAGCGCGCCATTTGATTGCGCTTTATGAAGAAATTGGCATTGATAAATCGAGAGTTCTTATCAAACTCGCTTCAACATGGGAAGGGATTCGTGCCGCTGAGGAACTGCAAAAAGAAGGTATCGACTGCAATCTGACGCTACTGTTCTCATTTGCCCAGGCGCGTGCCTGTGCCGAAGCGGGCGTATTCCTGATATCACCGTTCGTTGGCCGTATCTACGACTGGTATCAGGCTCGTAAACCGATGGACCCGTATGTGGTTGAAGAAGATCCAGGCGTCAAATCGGTGCGCAATATCTATGATTACTTTAAGCAGCATAACTACAACACCATTGTGATGGGCGCGAGTTTCCGCCGCACCGAGCAAATTCTGGCGTTGGTGGGCTGCGACCGCCTGACTATCGCCCCTAACCTGCTGCAACAATTGCAGGAAAGTGATGAACCGGTAGTGCGTAAATTGGTGCCGACTTCGCAAGGCTTCCGCCGTCCAGAACCGATTAGCGAAGCTGATTTCCGTTGGGAACATAATCAGGATCCCATGGCCGTCGAAAAACTCGCAGAAGGCATCCGCCTGTTCGCCATTGATCAACGCAAACTGGAAGATTTACTCGCCGCCAAACTTTGAACGACAACCACGGAGTGAAACATGTCATCTCGTAAAGAGCTTGCTAATGCCATTCGTGCCCTGAGTATGGACGCGGTACAAAAAGCCAATTCGGGCCACCCAGGTGCCCCGATGGGGATGGCAGATATTGCCGAAGTGTTATGGAATGACTTCTTGCACCATAATCCGACGAACCCCACCTGGGCTGACCGGGACAGATTTATTCTCTCCAACGGTCACGCCTCGATGCTGCTCTACAGCCTGTTGCATCTGAGCGGGTATGACTTGCCGATGGAGGAATTAAAAAACTTCCGTCAGCTTCACTCCAAAACCCCTGGCCACCCGGAAATTGGCTATACGCCAGGCGTGGAAACCACCACCGGTCCACTTGGCCAGGGTCTCGCTAATGCCGTCGGCATGGCGATTGCTGAACGCACATTAGGGGCGCAATTCAACCGCCCCGACCATGAAATTGTCGATCACTTTACTTACGTATTTATGGGGGATGGTTGCCTGATGGAAGGCATCTCCCATGAGGTTAGTTCGCTGGCGGGTACCCTCGGTCTGGGCAAACTGATTGGCTTCTACGATCACAACGGCATCTCAATTGACGGTGAAACCAAAGGCTGGTTTACCGACGATACCGCGAAACGCTTTGAGGCTTATCACTGGCATGTGGTGCACGAAATTGACGGTCACGACCCCGAAGCCCTGAAGAAAGCCATTCAGGAAGCGCAGAGTGTTAAAGATAAACCATCGCTGATTATTTGCCGTACCGTCATCGGTTTTGGCTCACCCAATAAAGCCGGTAAGGAAGAAGCGCATGGCTCACCGCTTGGTGAGCAAGAAGTAGCGCTCGCCCGTAAACAATTGGGCTGGAACTATCCGGCGTTTGAAATCCCAAAAGAGATTTATCACGCCTGGGATGCCAAAGAAAAAGGCGAGCAAGCGCAAGCCGTATGGAATGATAAATTCACCGCTTACGCCACAGCTCATCCTGAACTGGCCGCTGAATTTAACCGCCGGATGCACGGAGACATGCCAGAAAACTGGCAGGAAACTACGCAGAACTTCATCGAAAAATTGCAGGCTAATCCGGAAAAAATTGCCACCCGTAAAGCCTCGCAAAACGCGCTCAACGCCTATGGCCCGAGTTTGCCAGAGTTGCTTGGCGGCTCTGCGGATTTGGCTCCAAGTAACCTGACTATCTGGAAAGAGTCCAAATCCATCAAAGAGGACATCGCCGGGAATTACATTCACTATGGCGTGCGCGAATTCGGTATGACCGCCATCGCCAACGGCATCGCCCACCATGGCGGTTTTGTGCCATATACCGCCACGTTCCTGATGTTTGTTGAATATGCGCGTAATGCTGCGCGTATGGCAGCACTGATGAAAGCGCGGCAAATTATGGTGTATACCCACGATTCGATTGGCCTGGGTGAAGATGGCCCAACGCACCAGGCAGTTGAGCAACTCGCCAGCCTGCGCATGACACCAAACTTCAGCACCTGGCGCCCATGCGACCAGGTGGAAGCCGCGGTGGCGTGGAAAACGGCAATCGAGCGGCATAACGGCCCGACAGCTCTGATTCTTTCACGCCAGAACCTTGCGCAAATGGAACGCACGCCAGAACAGGTCAACGCCATCAGCCGTGGGGGTTACATTCTCAAAGACAGTGGCGGTACGCCGGATGTGATTCTGATCGCGACAGGTTCAGAGATGGAAATTACGGTGCTGGCGGCAGATAAGCTGGCGGCTGAAGGCCATAAAGTGCGCGTAGTTTCACTGCCTTCCACCGATATTTTTGATGCGCAGGAAGAGACGTATCGCGAGTCAGTACTGCCTTCTGGAGTTGCTGCACGAGTGGCGGTGGAAGCGAGTATTGCGGATTATTGGTACAAGTATGTCGGCCTGAAAGGGGCAATTGTCGGCATGACCACTTACGGGGAATCGGCACCTGCCGATAAGCTGTTCCCGTTCTTTGGCTTTACCACCGAGAATGTGGTGGCGAAGGCGAAGAAGGTTTTAGGTGTCTGATTCGTTTACACTCTTGTAGGGCGGATAAGCTTGCGTCATCCGCCGTTGTACTCCGGTGCAATTGGCGGATGACACTGCGTTTATCCGCCCTACAATAAATCTTACTTCGTCACCCACAACGTCGGCCACGACGGGCTAGCATTCCAGCCGTCACACGTCGGTTCCTCGGCATAACGCACCAGACGGAAACGTTGCCCGTCGAAACGCCAGCGCGTCGCGACTCCGCAGTCACCGATACCGCGCCCTTTCGCAAGCGTGGTCAGCTCTTTATTGGTTTCGTCGTATCCTGAATTCATCAGTTCAAGTTCGGTGTTACCGCTTGCTGGTGTGAAAGGCAGTTTTAGATGGATTTGCCGTGCAGCGAACGGCTTCTGGCGCGATACCACCCACGCGAGATCGACAATATTGTAAGCTCCTGCCTCACAACCAATCATCAGCAACGCTTTGTCGTCACTGACAGCAAACACGCGAACATCCCGACGCGCAGGATCTAACGAGCATTGGCTGCTATTGATGCGCCAGGATCCATAATCCATTAAGTCGCTGACTTCCACTTGCGTCAATGGCGTCGGTGTTGGGTTAGTCAGTTTGACGGCTTTTAGAGCGGGGGCGGGCGGGACACTCAATGGCGGATCGTCACCTTTTTTGACCCAGGCTGTTTCGCTACCGACGCGCTGTTGCTGGCTATCAATAAACAGCAACGACGCTTTTAGTCCGCTGAGCGAGATGTTTCCTTTCCCTTGTTTCAGGGTAATGGCATCCGCATTGCCGACTTTTTCGAGGAAACCATTTATCGCATCCGCATCACCGGTTTTGAGATGGTGGGGTGTTATCTGCCATTTTTCCGCATCCAACACCAGCAGCTCGCCATCCACTAACAGCTGTGAGGCAATCGGCAGCGCTGTCATGTCGGCAGTGGTCATATTGCCTAAATCGATTCTCAGCGTCGCGTCGGTATGCGCACCGGCACTGCGGGTCAGTGTCATGACCAGACCTTTATGCAGCCCAGAATTACGGGCTGAACAAAAATTTTGGTTGTTGCAGGTGACTTGCCAATCGGAAAACGATTTTTGTGCCGCTGCCGCAAAGGCAGAGTTCGCTATAAAGAATAAAAACAGTAACAGCGATGCTTTGCGCAGAAACATTGGCGACACGTATCCTGAGAAGACGAAGAGAAAAAATGGACAAAATGTGGCGATATCTTCGTCTGGTTAACGTTTGTGCTCAATCAGATTTATCGGATAGATATTGTTAAAAAAACCCATCCATAATCCATTGAATTTTAAACTCTTTAATCCATAAATCCGCGTAATTTCAGCTGTTGTAACAGAATGACTGTTTTTCCATCACGAATTTCACCTGTCGCGACCATTTCCATCGCTTGTTGGAAGGGAATTTCGAGCACATCGATATCTTCGTCATCAATCCCACCACCCGCATTTTCGCGTTGAGCGTCGCTGTATTCCGCCATGTAGAAATGGATTAACTCGGTGACACCGCCCGGCGACATATACAGCTCGAACAATTTTTCAACGTCCCCGACCTCGTAACCCGTTTCTTCGATGGCTTCTTTACGCGCACAAACTTCCGGTTCGTCGGCATCCAACAGCCCCGCGCAAGTTTCAATCAACATGCCGTCAGGGTTACCGTTGACCCACGTCGCGACGCGGAACTGGCGTGTCAGCACCACGGTTTTTTTATCGCGGTTATACAGCATCATAGTCGCGCCGTTACCCCGGTCATAGACTTCGCGTTTATGGCGAATCGCTTCGGAGTCGTTACGGTATAAATCGTAGGTGATATTGCGCAGGATGAAGTAATTATCTGAGAGGATTTTATCTTTGATGACTTCGATTTTAATCGACATACCGTCTCCACAGCGAGTTAGGGGAGCCGATAATCATAGGCTGCTAAGTGGGTAAGCGTCAATTTGATTACCCTCACCCCGGCCCTCTCCCACAGGAGAGGGAGAGAACCGAACCCGTTCCTTCTCCCTCAGGGAGAAGGTCAGGATGAGGGTGGTTACAGACTAAAAGCCATTTTTTACTTCGCTCATATCCGGCAACTTATGTGCAATCCCCTTGTGGCAATCCACACAGGTTTGCCCATCTTTAACTGCTTTATCGTGCATTTTCGCCGCTACAGTTTTCTGCGCGGTGAAATCCATGTAGTCAAAGTTGTGGCAGTTGCGGCACTCTTGCGAGTTGTTGTCTTTCATCCTGCGCCACTCGTTTTGCGCCATCGCCAGACGATGGTCATTAAACTTTTGTGGCGTGTCGATTATGCCAAACGCTTTGGCATACAACTCTTTGCTGGCCTGAAGTTTACGGATAATTTTCGGCACCCACTCGTGCGGGACGTGGCAATCCGGGCAAGTGGCCCGCACGCCGCTACGGTTGTTGTAATGCACGGTCTGCATGTATTCCTCGTAGACGTTGGCACGCATTTCATGGCAGCCGATACAAAATTCTTCGCGGTTAGTCATTTCCATGCCGGTGTTAAAACCGCCCCAGAAAATAATCCCACCAGCGAAGCCAATCAGCAGCAACGTGCCCAGAGCCAGGCGGCTCGGGCGACGCCACCACTGCCATATACGGCGGATGATGCCTGGTTTACCGGTTGATTTATCCATAATGGCCCCTAGTTTCCAAAGCCTTTAGACGGCGTGAAGGTGTTTTCCACAATCGGTGTCGCATCGGTTTGAGGAACATGACATTGCAGGCAGAAATAGCGGCGCGGTGCGACGTTCGAAAGCACTTTGCCATCGCTATCCATGAAGTGCGTCGGGCTGACACGCGGCGCTCCTGTGGCGCGGTAATGTTCAACGCCATGGCATTGCAGGCAACGGTTAGTGTTTTTGCTCACCTGATAACCGTCAACGCTATGCGGGATCATTGGCGGCTGGTTCACGTAGTTGAGCGCCATGCGCCCCTGCTGTTTAGGCATTTTTACCGAACCTTCCGGCGTGCCTGAAACTTCAGGAGATGGTGTGAGATCGACGCTGTTCGCCGCCCACAATGCGCCACTCACCAGCAGCGTCAATGCCGCCATCCATTTGAATAACATTCTGTTTTTCATGATACCCCCCTTACACCTTCGCCAGTTTGACAGCGCATTTCTTATAATCCGTCTCTTTTGAAAGCGGATCGGTCGCGTCGAGCGTCAGGTTATTGACCAGTTGCGCGGCGTCGAAGAACGGCATGTACACCAGCCCCTGCGGCGGCTTGTTACGACCACGGGTTTCGACAATCGAAATCACTTCGCCACGGCGTGAAATCACTTTCACTTTGTCGCCACGACGTAAATCACGCGCTTTGGCATCAAGCGGATGAATAAACAACACCGCTTCCGGGAAGGCACGATGCAGTTCCGGTACACGGCGTGTCATGCTGCCGGTATGCCAGTGTTCCAGCACGCGCCCGGTGGATAACCACAGGTCGTATTCCTGGTCCGGGGATTCTGCCGCAGGCTCAAATGGCAGTGCGAAGATCACCGCTTTGCCGTCGGGTTTGCCATAGAATTTGAAGCCTTCGCCCGCTTTCACATACGGGTCGTGGCCTTCGCTGTAGCGCCACAGCGTTTCTTTACCGTCGACCACCGGCCAGCGTAAACCGCGCGCTTTGTGGTAATCATCAAACGGAGCCAGGTCATGCCCGTGGCCACGCCCAAAACTGGCGTACTCCTCGAACAACCCTTTTTGCAGGTAGAAACCTAACTCGTGGGATTCGTCATTCAACTGCCCTTCAGCCAGTTCCGTGACCGGGAATTTGCTGACACTGGAGTTGGCAAACAGCACGTCAAACAGCGTTTTGCCACGATACTCCGGTTTCTGGTCGAGCAATTCAGCTGGCCACACTTCTTCAACTTTGAAGCGCTTCGCAAACTGAACGAGCTGCCAGAGATCGGATTTAGCCTCGCCCGGCGCTTTAACCTGCTGACGCCAGAACTGGGTGCGGCGTTCGGCATTGCCGTAAGCGCCTTCTTTTTCCACCCACATTGCGGTTGGCAGGATCAGATCCGCGCTTAATGCGCTGATCGTCGGGTAAGGATCGGAGACAATCACGAAGTTGCGCGGATCGCGCCAGCCCGGCATTCGTTCTTCGGTAATGTTCGGCCCGGCCTGCATATTGTTGTTACACATCACCCAGTAAACGTTGAGCTTGCCATCTTTCAGCGCACGGTCTTGTGCCACGGCATGTAAACCGACTTTCGCCGGGATGGTGCCAGCAGGAAGTTGCCAGGTGTTTTCGACGATTTGGCGGTGTTTCTCGTTGGTGACCACCATGTCGGCTGGCAGGCGGTGAGAGAAAGTCCCGACTTCACGCGCCGTGCCACAAGCCGAAGGCTGGCCGGTTAACGAGAACGGCCCACAGCCAGGCTGGGAAATTTTGCCGGTCAATAAGTGGATGTTGTAAACCAGATTGTTAGCCCAGACACCGCGTGAGTGCTGGTTGAAGCCCATCGTCCAGTAAGAAATGACTTTCTTGTTCGGGTCGGCGTACAACTTCGCCAGCGCTTCGAGTTGGTCTGTCGGTACACCGCTCATCTCAGCGGTTTTTTCCAGCGTGTACTCGGCAACGAACGCTTTGTAATCCTCAAAGCTCATCGGCTCGGAGGCATCAGAACCTGGGTTTTTGGCGGCTTTTTCCAGCGGATGGGTTGGGCGCAAACCGTAGCCGATATCCGTCACGCCTTTACGCAGATTCACATGCTGCTTAAAGAACGATTCGTTGATGGCATTGTTCTGAATGATGTAGTTCGCGATGTAGTTAAGAATCGCCAGGTCGCTTTGCGGCGTAAACACCATGCCGTTGTCGGCCAGCTCAAAGCTTCGATGCTCGAAAGTCGAAAGAACCGCGACGTTGACGTTTTCATTCGACAGACGACGGCTGGTGATGCGCGACCATAAAACCGGATGCATCTCGGCCATGTTCGAGCCCCACAATACGAAGGCGTCGGCCTGCTCGATGTCGTCGTAGCAACCCATCGGTTCGTCCATGCCGAAAGTGCGCATAAAGCCCACCACCGCCGAAGCCATGCAGTGGCGCGCGTTCGGGTCGAGGTTGTTAGAACGAAAACCGGCTTTGAATAATTTAGAGGCAGCGTAACCTTCCCAAACCGTCCACTGACCGGAGCCAAACATCCCGACCGCTTCCGGCCCTTTTTCCTTCAGGCTGGCTTTAAATTTTTGTTCCATGATGTCAAAGGCCTGCTCCCAGCTGATGGGAGCGAATTCGCCTTCTTTATCGTACTGGCCGTCTTTCATGCGCAACAGCGGCTGGGTAAGGCGGTCTTTTCCGTACATGATTTTTGGCAGGAAGTAGCCTTTGATGCAGTTAAGGCCACGGTTTACCGGCGCATCAGGGTCGCCCTGGCTTGCCACTACGCGTCCATCTTGTGTGCCGACTAATACGCCACAACCGGTGCCACAAAAACGGCACGGGGCTTTATCCCATTTGATGGCGTCTTGCTTCCCGACAACGGCTCGGGCAACGCTCGGTACGCTAAGACCTGCGGCAGCCGCCGCGGCTGCAATAGCGTTCGCTTTCATAAAGCTACGACGACTGAGTTTCATGGTGTTTCCTCACCTTGCTCATCCTGCTGGTGATAAACCAGCGACACCGCCAGCACACCCGCAATATTGCGTGCCGACTCAATTTGATTCAGCAGCACATCACTGCGCGCTGCCTCCATAACCACGACTAATTTGCCGTGTTCAGCATCACTTGCTGCAACTTCGCTGCCCGGTAGTTCGTTTATTGCGGCGCCAACCGCGAGAATATTGTGGGGTTGGGCCTGAACCACCAGACCTGCGACGTGCCAGTTAGCCTGCATTTGCGTGTCTCATAGTGATGGCTGAAACCGGACAACCGGCAATACATGCGCCGCAAGCGGTGCAATCAGCGTGGTTAAGTAGAGGTTGTGCGATGCCTTGTAGCGAGGGGCGAAAGGCAATCGCCTGAGTTTCGCAACTGTCCTGGCAACTGCGGCACTCGATGCTGTTTCTGGCAAGGCAGTTATCGCCAATCGACAAGGTATGTTCCCAGGGGGAAACCTCGCGTTTAAGAAAGATTTTTTCAGGGCAAGCTTGCGCGCAGGCGTAGCAGAAGGTGCATTCACCGTGGGCAAAGTTAACTTCGGGATAGCCACCCTGACCGCGTTTTAAAACACGTGTTTCACAGGCCGACAGGCAGGCATCGCAGCGCGTGCAATCCACCAGAAAATGGTTTTCATCTCCGCTCCAGGGTGGGCGGAAGGCAGTACCGGAGCGGCGAAAGCTGCCGGTTAATAGTCCACGTCGGGAAAAATCAGCCATAAGGCACATCCTTGCATCACAAAAGCCAGGCTCCACAACGCGAAGCTGGCAAAGATAACTTTGTTATTTCCATACTTTTTATGAGTTTTGTAGGGTGGATAAGCGTTAGCGTCATCCACCATTTACGCCAGTGGTGTCGGATGACGCTGCGCTTATCCGACCTACGAAGACGTTTGTCATCAGTCTCAGATAACGTTGTTATTTCCATACTTTTTATGAGCGTTACCATATGTGACGAAGGGGTGGTAGAGGCATCACCCTTTAGGGGTAAATACAGGGGTGGGATCAAAAAGGAATTCGTTTTGTAAAACAAACACTCACCCCGACACAAAGCCGGGGTGAGATTTGCCGTTAATTCAGGCGCTGAGGGGGAACCGCCAGATATTCCATTATTCCCGCAGCGGCATGGCGGCCTTCCGCCATCGCGGTCACCACCAGGTCGGCTCCACGTACCGCATCGCCCCCGGCAAAAATTTTCGGGTTGCTGGTTTGGTATCGCAATTTATCCTCAACGCTGGCGATGATTCGCCCCCAGCTGTCGAGTTTCACGCTGTGCTCTTCCAGCCACGGCATACCGTGCGGGTGGAAGCCAAATGCCATAATCACCGCATCTGCTGGCATCACAAATTCGGAACCTTCAATCGGTTCCGGACGACGGCGACCTTGCTCATCCGGCTCACCCATGCGCGTGCGCAGCATGCGAATTCCCATCACCTGGCCACTTTCATCAAGTTCAATGTTCAGCGGCTGCACGTTGAACTCAAACAATGCCCCTTCTTCGCGGGCATTTTTGACCTCTTTTTTGGAGCCCGGCATGTTGGCTTCGTCGCGACGATAAGCACATGTCACCCGCTCCGCCCCATGGCGTAAAGAAGTGCGCACACAGTCCATTGCCGTGTCACCACCGCCCAAAACTACCACCTGCTGACTCGCCATATTGATATACGGTTCATCAGGTAATTCAGGCAGCCCCATCACCTGTTTGGTGTTAGCAATCAGGAACGGTAGCGCGTCGTAAACCCCTGGCGCGTCTTCGTTTGGCAGCCCGGCTTTCATTGAGCGGTACGTGCCAACACCAACAAATACCGCATCAAACTCAGCCAGAACCTGTTGCAGCGGAATGTCACGACCCACTTCAGTGTTGAGTTTAAATTCGATACCCATCGCACTGAAAATCTCACGACGACGGCTTAATAACGATTTATCCAGCTTGAACGCAGGAATGCCAAACGTCAGCAGCCCGCCGATTTCTGGATGGCGGTCAAACACCGTGGCCTGAACGCCGTTTCGCGCCAGAATATCTGCACAGGCAAGCCCAGCCGGGCCTGCGCCAATCACCGCGACACGGCGGTTTGTCGCTGTGACATAAGAGAGGTCCGGCGTCCAGCCGCTCGCAAACGCATTATCGGAAATATAACGTTCAATATTGCCGATGGTGACAGCACCGTATTCATCTTTGAGGGTACAGGCGCTTTCACATAAGCGGTCTTGCGGGCAGACGCGTCCGGTCACCTCCGGCAGGCAGTTTGTCTGATGCGAAAGCTCGACCGCTTCCAGAATGCGCCCTTCTTTGACCAGTTCAATCCACTGTGGAATATGGTTGTGCAGCGGGCAAGTCCATTCACAAATACTGTGTTCACCGCATTTCAGACAGCGGTCGGCCTGGCTTTCCGCCTGGATTTTATCGAAGGTACGATAGATTTCACCAAAGCCGGTTTTGCGTGATACCAGGTCAATTTTGTCGGGGTCTTGTCGCGCTGGTGTGGCGCGCATTTTGTTCACTTTGGTTAAGTCAGCAGCCAGCAACGGCTGTTGCGCCATGTGTTGCTGCGCGCTACTGTGCCACGGCTGAGATTCCTGAGCCGCGGAGCGTAAACGCCGGGCTTTTGCCAGCCCAGCAAGTGTTTCACTGCTGATGAGTTTCAGTGCTTTACTGGGGCAGTTTTCTACACAAGCCGGGCCATTTTCACGGTGCTGGCATAAATCGCATTTATGGGCGCTGGCTTTTACCGACCGGCCATCATTAAGCGGAACGGTGATGATTTGCATGGCACCAAACGGGCAGGCTACCACGCAGGATTTGCAGCCGATGCACTTGCGCTGGTTAACCTGCACACTCTCTCTGACGCGGGATATTGCTTCATTTGGACAACTGCTGGCACATGGGGCATCTTCACAGTGGCGGCAAGTCACGGCATTGCGTCGTCCCTCATGCTTAATCACCGCAATCCGTGGCTGGAATTGCTGGCTGGTCAGAACATGCTTTTCTTCATTGTGGGACATCACACATGCCACTTCGCAGGCATGGCAGCCAATACATTGTTGAGCATTAGCGAGAACAAAACGATTCATCTTTACCCCTTGCCTGTTATCAAGAACAGAAGGCGATTACTCGTTAGCATTCAAGTTGCAGGTAGGCGGCCAGGGAGCTTATCCCGATGAGCTTACTTAAGTAAGTGATTCGGGTAAGTGAGTGCAGCCAACACCCCTGCGGCTTGAAGGATGACGGGTAAATTTTTTATGGGGTGATGTTATCACCTGGCGATGTATTAACTGGCAATGGTCATTTGCCCAGTTTGCTCTGAAATCTGCTAATAACCTGGTACGGATCAATTTCTTTTCGTGTTTGATGAAACCTCGTTTTTCTGCGTTTTGTTATGCAGCAGTTATGCTTGTGATGTCACAGAGTTAATTCCTAAGCTCTATTTTGGAAGATATGCCGAAATATAAACAACGAGGATTTGTGACGAAGCCAGTTTCTGGTACGTTTCGCTCTCTATTATTTCGACGGGTAAATATTTAGTGATAGTAAAACGCTCGGTTTCCACGAGCCTGGCCCGCGCCTTTTTTTATATTATTTTGCTATCGCTGCTTTCTACAGGCATTGCGATGCTTACCCTTGCGAGCAGTTTACGTGATGCCGAAGCGGTGAATGTCGCAGGGTCATTGCGTATGCAAAGCTATCGCCTGGGTTATGATTTGCAGGGCGACCGTGCCCATATCGATAAGCACCTTGAGCAATACAGCCAATCATTACTCTCACCTGCCCTGCTTAAAATCGAGAAATTCTGGGTGCCAGCGGAAGTCCGAACTCGCTTTGCCACAATTAATTACGCCTGGGCGGAGATGGAACAACACATCCGCCAGGGCGATTTGCAATGGTATCGGGCAAACATCGCAGGCTACGTCGAGCAAATCGATCTCTTTGTGCTGGCGCTTCAGCATTATGCTGAACGCAAAATGATGCAGGTTGTTATCGCCTCGGTGGTGGGTTTTATTGCCATTTTCACGCTGGTGTTTTTCACGTTACGCCGCTTCCGCCAGCAGGTGGTGGCTCCACTCAATAAACTGATGGAAGCCAGCCGCGCTATAGAGCGCGGTGAATTCGATTACCCTCTATTGAGTATGCAGTTGCCGAACGAACTGGGTTTGCTGTCACAGACCTTCACTCGCATGTCCGGTGAGTTGAAGAAACTTTATCGCTCACTTGAAGAGAGCGTGCAGGAAAAAACGCTGGATTTACAAGAGGCCAACCGCACACTGGAAGTCTTGTACGCCTGCTCGCAAGCACTGACGGTCAGTACCATCGATCAACACTGTTTCGAGCGCGTGTTGCAGCAAGTAAGACAGAAAACGCAGGTCAATTATCTTGAGATGAAAACCGGTGAAAACTGGAAGATACAAAACGGCGTTCAACATAATGATCAGGCATGGCAAACCTTGCCGATTGTGCTTGAGGATAAAGAACTGGGTCTGCTCCGTTGGCAAGCCCCACAAGGTGTTCCACCGCTGCCGCTGATGCAAAGCCTGGCCAATATGCTGGGGCGCGGGCTCTATTTCAATCAGGCGCAAAAGCACTATCAGCAGCTATTGTTGATGGAAGAGCGCGCGACCATTGCCCGCGAACTGCATGATTCGCTGGCGCAAGTGCTCTCCTATTTACGCATTCAACTCACCTTGCTAAAACGTGCAGTTCCGGCCCAGAACCAGCCTGCACAGCACATTATTAATGATTTTTCCCAGGCATTGAATGATGCCTATCGCCAGTTACGCGAGTTGTTAGCCACCTTCCGCCTGACGCTCCAGCAAGCAGACTTACCTTCGGCATTGCAGGAAATGATCGCTCCGCTGCGCAAGCAGACCGACGCAACTCTCACTCTGGATTGTAATATTCCGACTCAGGCGTTAGATGCCTCGCAGCAGGTGCATTTACTGCAAATTATTCGCGAAGCTGTGTTAAATGCGATTAAACATGCGCATGCCACTAAAATATCCGTAAGCTGTAGCACTTCACGCTCAGGAATTCATACTGTGAATATACTCGATGACGGTACTGGGATTGCCAGCCTGACCGAACCCGAGGGACATTACGGACTTAACATCATGCAGGAACGTGCCACCCGTTTAGGTGGTGAGCTGGCTATTTCCCGCCCTCCTCAGGGTGGGACTTTGATTGCGTTGAGTTTTAGATCGCCACCGGCAGAACAAGCGACGCACGAAACATCCATAAATTTATAATGATAAAAATGTGAAACATATTGGGGTATATGATGAGTGAGAAAACTGTCTGTCAGGTGTTGATCGTTGATGATCATCCGTTAATGCGTCGTGGCATCCGCCAGTTGCTGGAAATGGATGACAGCTTTCGCGTGGTGGGTGAAGCCAGCAGCGGTGCTGAGGCGATTAGTCTGGCGAATCGCCTGGCTCCCGATCTGATTTTGCTCGACCTCAATATGAAAGGTTTGAGTGGGTTGGACACGCTCAATGCGATGCGTCGTGATGGTGTCAGTGGGCGTATCGTGGTGCTGACGGTATCTGATTCACGTAGCGATATTTTCACGCTGATTGATGCCGGTGCCGATGGATATTTGCTGAAAGATAGCGATCCCGACGTGCTGCTCGAAGATATTCGTCGTGGAGCCACTGAGGGCGAAGCCTATAGCAAACAAGTCGCGGAATATTTACGTACCCGCAGTTTCGAAAAATACAGTGAAGATCCGTTTGCCGTGTTGACCGAACGTGAATTAGACGTGTTACAAGAAGTCGCCAGAGGGTTATCAAATAAACAAATTGCTTCAGGCCTGCATATTTCTGAAGAAACCGTGAAAGTGCATATTCGCAATTTGCTGCGTAAACTTCAGGTTCGTTCCCGAGTCGCAGCAACCGTCTTATATCTTGAACGTCGTGGCTTTTAACATCGCCAACAGCAAACCGATTCCACTACAGAGCGCGAAGATTTTTTACAATATCTCCTCAATTTCTCCACGTTTGGACCTGCGGTAAAGGCTACAGTGACGACTGAGACTCATAATCACAATCTGAAGTACTAACGAGGTCCTGACTGAATGGCGAATTTCTTTATCAATCGCCCCATTTTTGCGTGGGTATTAGCCATTATTTTGTGCCTCACTGGTTTGCTCGCGATTTTCTCTCTTCCTGTCGAACAGTATCCAGACCTCGCACCGCCAAACGTGCGTATCACCGCAAACTATCCAGGTGCATCGGCACAAACGCTGGAAAACACGGTTACGCAGGTGATTGAGCAGAATATGACCGGGCTGGATAACCTGATGTATATGTCGTCACAAAGCAGCGCCACCGGCCAGGCTAGTGTGACACTGACATTTATTGCAGGAACCGATCCTGACGAAGCCGTGCAACAGGTGCAAAACCAGCTGCAATCCGCCTTGCGTAAGCTTCCGCAAGCGGTGCAAACCCAGGGCGTAACCGTCAGGAAAACCGGCGATACCAATATTTTGACGCTCGCTTTCGTTTCTACTGACCACAGTATGGATAAGCAGGACATTGCCGATTACGTCGCCAGTAATATTCAGGAACCGCTGAGCCGTGTGAACGGTGTCGGCGATATCGACGCCTTTGGTTCGCAGTTCTCAATGCGCATCTGGCTCGATCCGAACAAACTCACTAGTTACCAAATGACCGCCAAAGACGTGACGGACGCCATTTCCTCCCAAAATGCGCAGATCGCCGTTGGGCAATTGGGCGGCACGCCATCGGTCGATAAACAGGCATTAAACGCCACCATTAATTCGCAATCCCTGTTACAAACTCCAGAGCAGTTTCGCGATATTACGCTACGGGTGAACCAGGACGGCTCCGTTGTCACCCTCGGTCAGGTGGCCACGGTGGAATTGGGGGGAGAGAACTACAACTACATCAACCGCTACAATCGCGACCCGGCATCTGGCCTTGGCATCAAGCTGGCTTCCGGCGCGAATGAAATGGCGACGGCGGAAAGAGTTCTCTCTCGCCTCGACGAACTGGCCCCCTATTTCCCCCACGGGCTGGAATATAAAATTGCCAATGAAACCACCTCTTTTGTTAAGGCCTCCATTACCGATGTAGTCAAAACATTGCTGGAAGCCATCGCGTTGGTTTTCCTTGTCATGTATTTGTTTTTACAAAACTTCCGCGCAACACTCATTCCCACGATTGCCGTTCCTGTGGTCCTGATGGGAACGTTCGCGATTCTCTATGCCTTTGGCTACAGCATTAATACGTTGACCATGTTTGCTATGGTGCTGGCGATAGGTTTGCTGGTGGATGACGCTATCGTGGTGGTGGAAAACGTCGAGCGCATCATGACCGAGGAAGGGTTATCGCCCAAAGAAGCGACCCGAAAATCAATGGGCCAGATTCAGGGCGCACTGGTAGGCATCGCGATGGTGCTTTCAGCCGTATTTGTGCCCATGGCCTTTTTCGGTGGCACTACCGGAGCTATTTACCGCCAGTTTTCCATCACGATTGTTGCCTCCATGGTGCTGTCAGTGCTGGTGGCGCTGATCCTCACCCCAGCGCTGTGTGCAACATTATTAAAACCGCTGCACAAAGGTGAACAGCACGGACAAAAGGGCTTTTTCGGCTGGTTTAACCGTATGTTTAACCGCAATGCCTTGAGATACGAAAATGCCGTTGGCCGGATTTTGCACCGCAGTCTGCGCTGGATCCTGGTTTATGTTCTACTGCTAGGGGGCATGGTAGTGCTGTTTTTACATCTGCCCACTTCATTTTTACCGCAGGAAGACCGCGGAATGTTTACCACCTCGGTTCAGCTTCCAAGCGGTGCGACCCAGCAACAAACGCTACAGGTTGTAGAGCAAGTGGAAGATTACTTTTTCAGCCACGAGCAGGAAAATATTCTCTCCATCTTCGCCACCGTAGGCTCCGGTCCAGGGGGGAATGGTCAGAACGTCGCACGTATGTTTATTCGTCTGAAAAACTGGGACGATCGCGATGCTAAAACCGGCACTTCATTTGCCATTATCGAGCGAGCCACCAAAGCATTTAACCGCATTAAAGAAGCACGAGTCTTCGCCAGCAGCCCGCCTGCTATCAACGGTTTAGGTAGTTCGGCAGGTTTTGATATGGAATTGCAAGATCACGGTGGCGTCGGTCACGACGTGCTAATGGCCGCCAGGGATCAGCTTTTGGACCTGGCGGGGAAAGACGATCGCCTCACTCGAGTGCGCCACAATGGCCTTGATGACAGCCCACAGTTGCAAGTCGATATTGACCAGCGCAAAGCTCAGGCATTGGGTGTCTCCATCGACGATATCAACGACACCCTGCAAACAGCATGGGGTTCGAGTTATGTGAATGACTTTATGGACAGGGGCCGCGTGAAGAAGGTGTATGTGCAGGCGGAGGCGAAATACCGCATGCTGCCGGAAGACATTAACCAGTGGTATGTGCGCAACAAAGACGGCGGAATGGTGCCTTTCTCGGCGTTTGCCAGTTCACATTGGGAAACCGGTTCGCCACGTCTTGAGCGCTACAACGGCTATTCAGCATTAGAAATTGTCGGCGAAGCAGCACCAGGCGTCAGCACCGGTACGGCAATGGATATTATGGAAAACCTGGTACACCAGTTACCTGGCGGGTTGGGTCTTGAGTGGACAGCGATGTCCTATCAGGAACGCCTCTCCGGTGCGCAAGCGCCAGCGTTATACGCCATTTCCCTGTTAGTGGTTTTCCTGTGTCTGGCTGCGCTTTATGAAAGCTGGTCTGTGCCATTCTCGGTGATGCTGGTTGTGCCATTAGGGGTAATCGGTGCGTTACTTGCCACCTGGATGCGTGGGCTGGAAAATGACGTCTACTTCCAGGTCGGCCTGCTGACAGTCATTGGGCTATCAGCGAAGAACGCCATATTAATCGTCGAATTTGCCAATGAAATGAATCAGAAGGGTCAGGATTTGCTGTCGGCTACGCTGTATGCCTGCCGCCAACGTTTACGCCCAATATTAATGACTTCTCTGGCATTTATCTTTGGCGTGTTGCCGATGGCCACCAGCAGTGGCGCAGGCTCCGGTAGCCAGCATGCGGTGGGGACAGGCGTGATGGGCGGGATGATTTCTGCCACGATACTGGCGATATTCTTCGTTCCCCTGTTCTTTGTGCTGGTGCGGCGGCGCTTCCCGCTTAAAGAGCATGCTGAAAAGTAGTCCACAAAAAAGCGACCTGAACAGGTCGCTTTTTGTATGGCTCAAAGTGTATTGAGAATAAGAGCATCATGCTCTTGCTGTTAGTTTCATTTACGAAGCATATCTTCGATGAAATCTTTCCAGTTCCCTAGTTCGTGTTCGATCATAACCGCCTCTCTTATAACTGCTCTAATTATACGTAATCCCTTCCATGGAGTGAAGCGACGATACTTAGTGGCTTCACTGGCTATCATCAAATATTGAGAGTCGACTGCGTATTGCGTTAATTATCAGCTCAGCAGGTAATTTAAAATGTGACGACGAACTTGAAACAAAATGATTCACCAACTTTCGGATTTTTACCCTGTAGGCCACGAAAAATCTGACTTATCGCAGCGTTCAAAGGCTCCGAGTTTATGTAACATCTAATGGCTATAAATTAACCACCCCGGTAAAAAGAAACGCTATTACCTAACTTTTAGATTAGCTATTAGGCTATATTTTGCCTTGCGACTTTTTTATCATTTTAATTATTCTAATTACCTGCATAAATAATCACCTCTAAAGATAAGGATTGACTCCGTGATAATTCTCTACGGTATTAAAAACTGCGACACCATCAAGAAAGCACGCCGCTGGCTGGAGACTCAAGGTGTGGATTATCAATTTCATGATTATCGCGTCGACGGGCTGGATGCGGATTTATTGAATAGTTTCATCGCGCAGTTAGGCTGGGAAGCGCTGTTAAATACCCGAGGAACAACATGGCGGAAACTCGATGAAGCCCATCGGGCGAGCATAACTGACGCGCAGAGCGCAGCGGATCTGATGATTTCAATGCCTGCAATCATCAAACGCCCATTGCTCTACGCGCCCGGTCAGCCTATGCTGCTGGGTTTCAATGAATCGAACTATCAGCAGTTTATCAACGAGGTGTAGTCCTATGTCTTGCCCAGTTATTGAGCTGACGCAACAGCTTATCCGCCGTCCTTCCCTGAGCCCAGACGACGCTGGCTGCCAGGCGCTGATGATTGAGCGACTGCGTGCTATCGGTTTTACTATCGAGCACATGGATTTTGGCGATACACAAAATTTCTGGGCATGGCGAGGAAAAGGCGAAACGCTCGCGTTTGCTGGCCATACCGACGTGGTACCTTCAGGTGACGCCGATCGCTGGATTAACCCGCCGTTTGAACCGACTATCCGCGATGGCCTGCTGTTTGGCCGTGGTGCAGCAGATATGAAAGGCTCGCTGGCAGCCATGGTGGTTGCGGCAGAGCGTTTTGTTGCACAGAACCCGCGCCACAAAGGTCGCCTCGCATTTCTGATTACTTCAGATGAAGAAGCCAGTGCCAAAAATGGCACGGTGAAAGTGGTTGAAACCTTGATGGCGCGTAATGAGCGCCTCGATTATTGCCTGGTCGGAGAACCGTCCAGCACTGAAGTGGTCGGCGATGTGGTGAAAAATGGTCGTCGCGGCTCATTGACCTGCAATCTCACCGTACATGGTGTGCAGGGGCATGTTGCTTATCCGCATCTGGCTGATAACCCAGTTCACCGCGCAGCACCGATGCTGAACGAATTAGTCACTATTGAGTGGGACAAAGGAAACGAGTTTTTCCCGGCCACCAGTATGCAGATTGCCAACGTTCAGGCCGGAACCGGCAGCAACAATGTCATTCCTGGCGATTTGTACGTGCAATTCAACTTCCGTTTCAGCACCGAACTGACTGACGAAGATATCAAACAGCGCGTGATTGCCCTGCTGGATAAATATCAACTGCGCTATACCCTCGACTGGTGGCTTTCCGGCCAGCCGTTCCTGACCTCACGCGGCAAGTTGGTCGATGCGGTAGTGAATGCAGTTGAGCACTATAATGAAATTAGACCGCAACTGTTGACCACGGGCGGCACGTCAGATGGACGCTTTATCGCGCGTATGGGTGCGCAGGTGGTGGAGCTTGGGCCAGTCAACGCGACCATTCATAAAATTAATGAGTGTGTGAACGCCGCAGACCTGCAACTGCTTGCCCGTATGTATCAACGTATTATGGAGCAGCTTGTCGCCTGACAGGCTGCGCAACTTAAGTGAGGTATTGGCATGGAATGGCTATCACACTACTGGTGGATTATCGTACTGGTATTTCTACTCGGTATTTTCCTGAATGTTATTAAGGATCTGAAGCGTATCGATCCGAAAAAATATATGGAGAATAAACCCGAGCTTCCCCCGCATCGTGACTTCAACGACAAGTGGGATGACGAAGACGACTTCCCGAAGAAAAAGCCTTAGTTTTTGCCCTCACCCCAGCCCTCACCCCCAGGAGAGGGAGAAGAAACACTCCTGGGGTGAGGGAGTCCCATCTCACATAAACTCAACAATATCGTCGTCGTTCGGTTTACCGCCGCTCAGCGCTTCATCGAAATAATGCTTCGGCACGGTATAACGCAGATGGTCCAGCGCAATCTGAATGCTGCGGTCATCAATGGCGTGGCCTAAATTGTCAATCACATCCAGCGTCACATCGCCTCCAAGTTCCGTTAACTTTTCCGAGGCGTCAAAGGCATGTTTCACATCAATCACCCCGTCAATATCACCATGAATCAAATGAATGGTGGTTGAGGTTGATGCGCTTTCAGGAAGCGTTGCATAGCGACCATTAAAAGCAACCACACGAGAAGCGAGGTACGGCTCGGCTTTCACGCCTTCAAGCGCCATGATCGCCCCTTGCGAGAAACCAATCAGCGCAGTGGCATTTGCCGCGACACCGCTGTGTCTCTGCCAGTCACGCACCACTTCGATAAACGTTGGCATGATGGTATCAACCCTTGCCTCGCGGTTTTCTTCCGTCACTCCCGCAACGGAAAACCATTCCCGACCTTGATACGGGCCACTGGGTGCCGGGCCGCCAATGCTGACCACCAGCGCATCAGGAAAATGTGGTGCAAACCAGCCGCCAATTTCACCCATGGCAACAGGATTATCGCCAACACCATGAAATAACAACATCAGTTGCTTAGCCGGAGTGGCAGGGCTTTGGACTACAAAATGGTCATGTTGCATGGTGTTCTCCTTAAGTTTCTGGAGTTGACTATACGCCGACGAATCGCGATGACCATGCCATTTGACTGAACGACTTAGTGGAAAAATTGCAATTGCAAAAGCGCGTTTTTCAGCGCAATGCACTGTTGCTCATCGAGTTTTTCCAGCGCCTTTTGCACTTCCTGGCGCATGACGTTCAATAGTGCTTTGCGCCCGGATATGCGCCATTGTTGGCAGAGTATTTCTACACTCAGGTGTTGCTGGATGCGACCACGCAATGCATTCATTGGCATATCACTAGTGAGTAATAAGCGATTCAGGGAACCCAGACAGGCTTCCTGCGGGCGATGCCCAAACGCAAAACCTGCCAACTCCAGCCAGTCATCACTGTTTAGCGTAGCCTCTTCACAGCCAATCACGGGTAATGGATGGTCAATCCACGGCTGTAACCAGGCAATATCGCGCTGTAATCGGTGCTGTTCGTGGTGAGTGAGTGCTTCCCCTTGTGGTGTAAGCGGTAACAACGCCATCGCGTTATAGCACCCGCTGCTGGCCTCACGATGGCTGCCCACGCGCACCAGCACGAAGCCACAACTTTCCCAAAAGCGCCAAAGCTCGTCGGTAAAACCAAAACTGACTGAAAGGTAATCTGCGGCCTGCTGCGCGTGAGCTTTCACTCTGGCAATCATTTGTTGGCCGATTTGCTGGCGCTGGCGCAGCGGATGCACCGCAATGCGGCTGACGCGCAAGCCTTTAAACGTGGCAGCTAATGGGCTACCGCCGTGAGCCGCCAGTGATTGTGCAACCAGATTCCCACGCGGGCGCCGGAAGCCAGCCCATACAGCACGGCTCAGGTTCTCACTCAGCCCGCCCTCTTCCACCAGCCAGCTGGCACCTATGGTTTCTTCACCGCAGTTGGCGGCAATGAAATGCTGCCCTGGCGCATCCAGCATCCGCCGCCAGTCCAGTGGTGAAGTGCGATAGTGCGCACCTGACAGTAAGCGATACATATGTTGTAGTTGAAGCGAGGGTTGTGCTTCACGATTGTGTTCAATGAGTTGCAGGGAAATCGTGCCCTGTGCAACGGTGCTGACATCTACCTCATCAAACAGCAAAACCGTATCGATGAGTTTTTCCAGCGGGTCGTTGATAGCCCAGCGAATAGGTGTCGACAGGGTATAGCGCGTTAACGTGTCGAGGCTTGCGCAAAATTTGAGGATAAAGCCTCTTCCGGTTCCTTCGTAACCCTGAACCGTGGTGGTCAGCAACACACGAGGAAAATGGGAGATTAACTGCCGTAATTGAGGAGCCGGAATAGAGGCCGCCTCATCAATGATTAGCCAGTCGGCCTTAAAGGCCTCACTATTGGTGAGCAGCGCGTCTGGTGCCACAAAATTAAAACAATCACCGGCATGTTCAGCGAGCACATCCGTTGCCGCTTTGGCTGGCGCTGTCACCAGCCCCGTACCGGTAATCCTGCGCAGTAACATCCCCGCAAGAGCGGATTTTCCACGCCCCCTCGGCGCGGTTACCACCGCAACCCCTCCAGGCATATCCAGCAATGTATCCAGAATAGCCGCCTGCTCATCGAAAGGCGCACCATTAGCCATATGCCACTGTGGACGTGGGGGAAACTCAGAGAGTTTTAGCGGCTGATGCTGCTGCCAGAGCACGCATTCATTGTCGGCTTGAATACAGTGTTGCAGATGAGAGATAAAGTGCGGCGTGGGAATGGCTTCAGATTGCTCACTCCAGCGGGTCGAATCGGAATCGGGACGTAGCGGCCAACTGTTCCACGCGGGCGCAAGCAGTACTAACCAGCTTCCCGCTTTGAGTGTACCGGCCAGGGCAGCGAGCGCTTCGGCATCCAGCCCGTTTCGCGCGTCAAATACTGCGTGCTGAAACTCTCGCCCCAGCAACGTGCGCAGCGCGGTGGTGGCGCAGTGAAGTGGCAGCTCAGGCGCAGCTCCTACCCACAACCAGTCTCCTGGCAGTTGCCGGACGAGAGACTGGACTTGTTGGCTGCTCCACGTGCTTTCACCGGCCAGTATCAACATGCGACGAATACCCGCATCTACCATGCGGGTGGTGGCTTGCCGAAGCTGTTCCATAGCTTGAATCCTTGTCACATCTTGTTATTTGACAGTGTTGCCAAAGGTATTGCACTGGGTAGGGTCACCGCTATCGAAACCGCGTTTAAACCAAGTGTAACGCTGCTCGGAAGTACCATGGGTGAAGCTATCTGGCACTACACGCCCCTGCCCTTGTTGTTGCAGGCGGTCATCGCCAATGGCTTCTGCGGCATTCAATGCTTCCTGTAAATCTCCGGCATCCAGCACTTCTTGTTTCTGCATGCTGTTACCCCAGACACCCGCGAAGCAGTCTGCCTGTAATTCCATTTTTACCGACAGACGATTTCCTTCAGCCTGGCTCGCCCCCTGCTGGAGCTGACGAACTTTCGGTTCAATGCCGAGCAATTTCTGAACGTGATGCCCCACTTCATGAGCAATGACATAGCCCTGAGCGAAATCACCATCTGCGCCCAGTTTGTTTTTCATTTCATCGTAGAAAGACAGATCGATATACACCGTGCTGTCTGCCGGGCAGTAAAATGGCCCCATGATTGACTGACCAGTGCCGCACCCGGTACGTGTCGCGCCACGGTACATCACCAGTTTTGGTTGCTGATACGTCCGCCCCATCTTCTGGAAAATTTGCCCCCAGGTATCTTCCGTGGTTGCCAGAATCACCGAGGTAAATTTGGCAGCTTCATCATCGTTAGGGCTGATTGAACGCTGTGTAGATTGCTGTTGAACGGGTTGCCCGCCAGACAACAGTGAAGTCAGGTCAACGCCGTAATAACTCGCGACCACAACCACGATGAGAATGACAATACCGCCTTTACCGCCAGGTAAACGGAACCCGCCACCTCCACCGCCAAAGTTTGGACCTGAAGATTGACCTCTCCTGTCTTCTACATTGTCGCTTTCGCGACGACCTTGCCAGCGCATAATAGACCTCAATATTCACATCTTGTAATCAGTAGATCGTAGGTGGTTAATAGCAGGATTACCATAGGAAACAAGATGTGAAAAAGCCGAATGTGAAAACACATTCGGCTTTAAAAATAATTATGCAGGAAATTAGTCTAATTTAACGCCAAGACGATGAGCCACTTCTTCGTAAGCTTCAATCAAACCACCGAGACTCTGGCGGAAGCGGTCTTTGTCCATTTTGTTGAGCGTTTGTTTGTCCCACAGGCGGCTACCGTCCGGGGAAAACTCATCACCCAATACGACCTCACCTTTGAATAAACCAAACTCCAGCTTGAAATCGACCAGGATCAGGCCTGCGTCATCGAACAACTTGCTCAGCACGTCGTTAGCTTTGTAGCTCAGCTCACGCATACGCGCCAGGTTCTCTTTGTTCACCCAACCAAACGTTTCGCAATAAGATTCGTTGACCATCGGGTCGTGCATCTCATCGTTTTTCAGGAACAAATCAAACAAGGGTGGATTCAGTTCAATGCCTTCTTCAATACCCAGGCGTTTAACCAATGAACCCGCAGCACGGTTGCGGATAACGCACTCAACCGGCACCATATCGAGCTTCTTCACCAGTATTTCGTTGTCGGAGAGCAGTGCTTCCATTTGCGTAGGAATGCCAGCTTCTTCCAGTTTGGCCATAATGAAATGGTTAAACTTGTTGTTCACCATGCCTTTACGGTCGAACTGTTCGATGCGGGCACCGTCCCCTGCTGACGTATCATTGCGGAATTCGAGCACCAACAGATCCGGGTTTTCCGTGCTGTATACGGTCTTCGCTTTGCCACGATACAACTCAGCTTGCTTTTGCATCTTTCTTACTCCAGGTGTGATTTAACTAAAAATTTCGTTATCCATCGCTACGCACACGTTTGCGTAGCCTGGCAGAAAAAAGGCCAGATTGCTCTGGCCTCTAAAAGTTACTTGCTGAATGCTGCCTGGAATACAGCGACCAGAGCATCGTTCTGGGACTGCGTCAGCGTGTGACCTTTTGGATCGATGAACTGCAGACTGCTGCGGTTATCGAGGTCGCCCACTTGCAGTTTATAGTCGCCACTGGACAGACCTGGGTCTTTCGCCCCTAAATCTTGCCATGCGCTATCAGACAATGGTTTGTAGGTCACCGCCACGCTACCGGTTGAACGCGTAGCATCGGTGACTTTCATGCCGACTTTCTCAAGCGTTGCAGGTAAACGGCCCCAAACAACGTTGTACGGAGCACGCACTACCAGCATTGGTAAGCCAGTGTCGTCAGCGGCACTTTGCACATCAAGTTGCGTCGCTGCACGGTTGTCTTTCGCGTTCTGCTGGTCAGTCTGGGTTTTATCCAGGCCTGCGCTAATGCTGTTCAACATTTCTGCGCTGTAACGCTGCAGGGATGCCGCGTCAGAAACTGGCTTGCCAGCCTGTTCCAGATTCAGCAGTTTAACCACCACAGCTTGTTGATAGCCCTGCGGTTTCACACTGATCTGGTAGCGCCCACGGTACTGTTGATCTTCATCAGCACGGTTCCATTCTACCCACTCAGTGGACAGAGTCTGGCTCGCGTCATCACGTTTATCAATGCCGTAGTTTTTTGCCTGAAGAACACTGACAACTTGCGGCCACAGCGTTGCGCTACGCGCACTTTCAACCATCAGCGTGGCGGTATCCCCAGTAAACTGAGTGCGCGCGCCACTGACTAATGCCAGAGGTTGAGCTGGCGGACGAATATCCAGCTCTTTGCCTACTGCGCCGCTGCCGTTGGTGACCGGAACATTATATTCACCGTTCTGCACCGGCAGGATCATCCCCGCCGGAGAATGGATTTCCGCAAGTGGTGCTGCATCTAAGTAGGCTTCGTCACCGCTAACCTGGCGCTTATAACGCTGGTCGGTGCTGCATGCTGCCAACAGCATGGCTAACGAAACCACTGCAACTTTCGCCACCATCGACTTCTGTACTGAGTGAGCCATCAAATCTCCCTAAACTTTACAGCAAACCGGCATGCTTGAGCGCGCTAATAATCACCGGACGACTGGCTTCAGTCAGCGGTGTCATTGGCAGGCGTAAGGTATCGGTTGCCACAAGTCCCAACTCCCGACATGCCCATTTGACTGGGATAGGGTTGGGTTCAACAAATAATTTATTGTGCAGCGGCATCAAACGTTCGTTGATAACGCGCGCTTGCGCATATTGCCCATTGGCGGCCAGTTTACACACTTCTGCCATTTCACGCGCGGCTACGTTTGCCGTCACAGAAATCACACCGTGGCCACCTAACTGCATGAAGTCCAGTGCACTAGCATCGTCGCCGCTAACCAGGATGAAGTCATCTTCAACCAGCTCTTTGATCTGGTTTACTCGAGTTAAGTTCCCGGTAGCTTCTTTGATACCGATAATATTTTTGATTTGCGCCAGGCGGCCTACTGTTTCAGGCAGCATGTCACAACCGGTACGAGAAGGAACATTGTACAGCATCTGCGGCAGGTCGGTGCTTTCAGCAATCGCTTTGAAGTGCTGGAACAGTCCTTCCTGAGTTGGACGGTTGTAGTAAGGCGTTACCGTCAGGCAACCGACGATCCCGCTATTTTCAAAACGCTGAGTCAGGGAGATAGCTTCAGAGGTGGCGTTTGCGCCAGTCCCTGCGATAACCGGAATACGGCCAGCGGCCAGCTCCAGCGTCATCAGAACCACATCACCGTGCTCTTCATGGCTCAACGTAGCAGACTCTCCGGTGGTCCCCACCGAGACAATCGCCGCAGTCCCGCTGGCAACATGGTAATCAATCAGTTTTTTCAGGCTTGACCGGCAGACATTACCTTTCTCATCCATCGGCGTCACAAGCGCGACAATACTTCCAGTGAACATTGGCCATCCTCTGTGCTAACAAGTGTCTCAATGGTACGTTTGGTGCAGGATCAAAAGCAAGTCACCAGGTGACGCTACACGGTTGTACGCAGGTTTTTTTTATGCTTTCCTTATGATATCTCACCGATTCACAGGAAGAATACGTTTGACTCCCTCACCACACCATTATTTGGTCATTACGGCCCTTGGGGCGGATAGACCTGGTATTGTTAATACCATCACCCGCCATGTGAGCAGTTGCGGCTGTAATATTGAAGACAGTCGCCTGGCTATGCTCGGTGAAGAGTTCACGTTTATTATGCTGCTGTCAGGCAGTTGGAATGCGATTACCCTGATTGAATCGACTCTCCCCCTGAAGGGCGCAGAGTTGGATTTGCTGATTGTCATGAAGCGTACCGCCGCGCAAGAACGCCCGGCAATGCCAGCGACAGTCTGGGTACAGGTGGAAGTCACTGATTCCCCTCATTTAATCGAACGCTTCACCAATCTGTTTGATATTCACCATATGAATATTGCCGAACTGAGTTCTCGTACCCAACCGACTCAAGATGGCCAACCAGCACAGCTTTATATTCAGATTACTGCGCATAGTCCCGCCTCAGAAGATGCGAGCCGGATCGAAGATGAGTTCAAGGCCCTCTGTACAGAACTCAAAGCACAGGGCAGTATTAACGTTGTGAATTATCCACAGCAAGATGATTAAGACGGAGAGTTGTAATGAGCCCACTGAAAGCCGGTGATATCGCACCGAAATTTAGCTTACCCGATCAAGACGGTGAGCAAATAAATTTAACCGACTTCCAGGGACAGCGCGTTCTGGTTTATTTCTATCCTAAAGCAATGACGCCAGGCTGTACCGTGCAAGCATGCGGGTTGCGCGACAACATGGACGAGTTGAAAAAGAAGGGTGTAGAAGTGCTGGGTATTAGCACCGACAAACCAGAAAAACTGTCACGTTTTGCCGAAAAAGAGTTACTTAACTTCACCCTGCTTTCTGATGAAGACCATCAAGTCTGCGAACAATTTGGGGTGTGGGGCGAGAAATCGTTTATGGGTAAAACTTACGACGGCATCCATCGTATTAGCTTCCTGCTTGATGGCGAAGGGAAAGTCGAGAAAGTGTTTGATGATTTTAAAACCAGTAACCATCACGATATTGTGGTGAACTGGCTGAAAGAAAACGCTTAATTAGCGCATCACCCGATTAAAGACAAACGTCTTCGTAGGTCGGATAAGCGCAGCGTCATCCGACACCACTGGCGTAAATGGTGGATGACGCTAACGCTTATCCACCCTACAAAACACATTTATCACCCTTTGCCAGCAATCTGAAAGCCGACTTAACGTCGGCTTTTTACTGTCTCTAATGTGGCTTGTCGTCGATAAGGAGAGTATCTGGCCAGGCATGCACCACCGCTTTAATCAGCGTGGCAAGTGGGATAGCAAAGAACACCCCCCAGAACCCCCACAGTCCACCAAAAATCACCACCGACAGAATAATGACCAACGGGTGCAGGTTAACAGCCTCGGAAAATAGCACCGGCACCAGCAAGTTTCCATCCAGTGCCTGAATGATTAAGTAGACGGCAAACAGCGTCCAGAACTCAGTGCCAAGGCCAAACTGGAATAAAGCGACACACACTACCGGAATAGTCACGACAAATGCGCCAATGTAGGGAATCAGCACCGAGAACCCGACCAGTACCGCCAGCAGCAACGAGTAATTCAGGCCAAACACCACAAAGCCAATGTACGTCACCACACCCACAACCAGCATTTCCAGCACTTTACCGCGGATATAGTTGGTAATTTGTTGGTTCATCTCCAGCCACACCTGCCCCGCAAGCCCACGATTTCGGGGTAACACGCGGCGCACAGCATTCAGCATCTGCTCTTTATCTTTGACCAGGAAGAACACCATTAGCGGGACGAGTACCAGATAAATAGCTAGCGTTAGCAGGCCAACTAAAGAGGCAAGCGAATACTTCACCACCTGATCGCCCATGCCTATCATGCGCCCGCGCATATTTTCCGCCATCGCATCAATGATGCCCGCGTCCATCAGCGCCGGATAACGCTTCGGCAGCGTTGCGGCATAATCAGAGAGTTTATTCAGCATCCCCGGCATGTCACGAATCAGGTAGATACCCTGTTGCCAGGCGACGGGAGCCACCACTAAGACTAACAACAACAAAATACCAACAAACAACACCAGAACAATTGTCGTCGCCCAGGTACGGGAACACCCGACATGCTGAAGACGCGCAGTGGGCCACTCCAGCAAATAAGCCAACACAATCGCCATCAATAACGGCGCTAACAGCCCATGGAAGAAGAAAAGAATAACAAATCCTGCAACCAGAATGACCAGCAGTGCGATAGCCTCGGGGTCGCTAAACCGCCGTCTATACCACTGCAACAACATTTCGAGCATACATCCCTTCCCTGACAGCATTGTGCGAGGATCGATTGTATCTAAATGTCACAATAAAGACTTCGCTTTTTATCGCTGTTCAATAGCAGTTTAAAATTGACGCAGATAAGATATGTCTTAGTCATGCGGTGAGTTAGAGTTCATCGTAGTGTGCGAACAAAATCAGGTAACACTTGTCGAAGATTAACTTTGATTAAACAGGACAGGACGTATGTTCAAGCAGTTGAAAAAATCGCTGGTTGCAACACTGATGGCAGCTTTGCTTGCGGGTCCGGTCACACCAGCGTTTGCTGATGTGACCGATCAACTGCCAGATATGGGAACTTCAGCCTCAAGCACCCTGTCAATCGGCCAGGAATTGCAGATGGGCGACTATTATGTTCGCCAACTGCGAGGCAGCGCCCCATTAATCAATGATCCTTTACTCGTACAGTACATTAATAAACTCGGCATGCGCCTGGTGAGTAATGCCAATTCGGTTAAGACCCCGTTCCACTTCTTCCTGATTAACAACGACGAAATTAACGCCTTTGCTTTCTTCGGCGGAAATGTGGTGCTGCACTCAGCCCTGTTCCGTTATGCCGATAATGAAAGCCAGCTCGCCTCGGTTATGGCGCACGAAATTTCACACGTTACGCAGCGCCACCTGGCGCGTGCCATGGAAGATCAGAAAAAGAACGCCCCCCTGACTTGGGTGGGTGCGTTAGGGTCCATTTTACTGGCGATGGCTAGCCCACAAGCGGGTATGGCGGCACTTAGCGGTACGCTTGCGGGAACGCAGCAGGGCATGATCAGCTTTACACAACAGAACGAACAGGAAGCTGACCGCATCGGGATTCAGGTGTTGCAGCACGCGGGCTTTGATCCGCAAGCGATGCCGACATTCCTGGAGAAACTCCTCGACCAGTCACGTTATTCCTCGCGTCCGCCGGAAATTCTTCTTACTCACCCATTACCAGAAAGCCGTTTATCAGATGCCCGTAACCGCGCCAACCAAATGCGGCCAGTAGTGGTGCAATCTTCTGAAGATTTTTACATGGCAAAAGCCCGTACGCTTGGGATGTACAACTCAGGTCGTAACCAGTTAACCAATGATTTGTTGGATAGCTGGTCGAAGGGCAATATCCGTGAACAGCATGCCGCCACTTATGGCCGTGCGCTTCAGGCAATGGGGGCAGAAAAATGGGATGAGGCGCGCAAGCTATTGCAACCGCTACTCTCAGCGCAACCGGCTAATGAGTGGTATCTCGATTTATCGACCGATATCGACCTTGGGCAGAAGAAAACCGCAGATGCGATTAATCGCCTGAAGAACGCCCCAGGCCTGAAACAAAACCCGGTGTTGCAGCTAAACCTTGCCAACGCCTACGTGCAGGCGGGCCAGCCTAACCAGGCAGCAGAAATCCTTAATCGCTATACCTTTGCTCATCCGGACGACAGCAACGGCTGGGACTTGTTAGCGCAAACCCAGGCTGCATTGGGTAATCGCGATCAAGAACTCGCCGCTCGTGCCGAAGTTATGGCGCTGGTCGGGAAACTCGATCAGGCTATTACGCTGCTCAGTGGTGCCAGCGCTCAAGTTAAGTTGGGTAGTTTGCAACAAGCGCGTTATGACGCGAGAATCGATCAGTTCCGCGAATTGCAAAAACGTTTCCTTCAGTATTCGAAGATGTAACAGGAGTTACGATGTCCACAACTGTTTCTATTTATCACAATCCACGCTGCTCCAAGAGCCGTGAAACATTAAGCCTGCTGAAAGCGAATGGCATAGAACCTGAAGTGGTGTTGTATCTGGAAACCCCGCCCGATGCCGCAACGATAGAATCATTGCTGAGCAAGCTGGGTTTTGGCAGCGCACGTGACCTGATGCGTCAGAAAGAGGATTTATACAAGGAGTTGAATCTGGCTGAGCCGACATTAAGCGAGGATCAATTGATTCAGGCGATGGTCAAGAATCCAAAATTGATTGAACGCCCGATTGTGCTGGCGAATGGCGAAGCAAGAATTGGCCGCCCACCGGAGTCGGTGCTGGAGATTTTGTAATCTAGTGATTTAACGCCCTCACCCTAACCCTCTCCCCCAGGAGAGGGAATTGGATTTCTCCTTCTCCCTCAGGGAGAAGGCCGGGATGAGGGTGGTTTTACAGCCCCAAAATCTCTTTCACAAACGGGATAGTCAATTTACGTTGCGCTGTAATCGAAGCCAGATCAAGCTGATCAAGCGTCATAAACAGCGTACGCATTTCCCTGTCCAGACGTTTTAGCAGGAAACGCCCCACGTCCTCGGGCAATTCAAAACCACGAAGTCGGGATCGCAATTGCAGCGCCTGGAGTTTGTCATCATCAGAAAGCGGTTGCAGCTTATAGATTTGGCCCCAATCAAGGCGTGATGCGAGATCGGGCAATTGCAGGTTGAGCTGGCGCGGTGGGCGATCGCCGGTAATTAACAGCCGCGTTTTGCCAGATTCCAGAATGCGGTTATAGAGATTAAAAATCGCCATTTCCCACAGTTCGTCGCCCGCAACACACTCAATATTGTCGATACACACCAACGAAAGCTGTTCCATGCCATCAAGCACTTCCGGAACAAACCAGGTGCGTTTATCGAGAGGCACATAGCCAACGGCTTCGCCACGTTGCGAGAGTTCCGCACAGGCTGCATGAAGCAAGTGGCTACGTCCTCCTCCTTCTCGCGACCAGAAATAGATATATCCGCTGTGATCCTGACGGAGCACGGACTGGAGTGCGGCGAGTAAAGAAGGGTTATCACCCGGCCAGAAACTTGCAAAAGTTTCGTCATCAGGCAAATAGAGTGGCAGTGATAGCTGTGCCGGCGTATTCAGAATTACCTCAACCATAACAGGCAGAAAAACGCAGAGAGTCTATCACAGAATTGGCGATCAGGAGAACCGGGCGCACACGTCGCCCGGCTTGCATCAAAACTACGGTTTTACGTTGGTTTCTTCTGCATCAAGCACCACTTCTTCCGGACGCAGGATACTGATCAATTTGAAGATCAGGCTCAGACCAATACCGACGATAGTCGCCAGCGCCATCCCTTTCAGCTCAGCCGCACCAATATGTAGGGTCGCACCGCTGACGCCGACGATCAGAATGATAGCGGTCAGGATCAGGTTTTGCGTTTTGTTGTAATCCACTTTCGAATCAATCAGCACGCGGATACCTGAAGCGCCGATCACCCCATACAGCAACAGAGAAACACCGCCGATTACCGGAACCGGGATGATTTGGATCGCCGCCGCCAGTTTACCGACACACGACAATAGAATCGCGATAATCGCCGCACCGCCGATAACCCAGGTGCTGTACACGCGGGTTATCGCCATAACGCCAATGTTTTCACCATAAGTGGTGTTCGGCGTAGAGCCGAAGAAACCGGAAATCACGGTGGAAAGACCGTTAGCAAACATCGAACGATGCAGACCTGGGTCGCGGATCAGATCCTTTTTGACGATATTCGCCGTCACCACCAGGTGCCCAACGTGCTCGGCGATAACCACCAGCGCTGCTGGCAAAATGGTGAAGATGGCAAACCACTCAAAGCGCGGCGTGTAGAAGGTTGGCAGTGCAAACCACGGAGCCTGAGCAATCGCCGCGGTATCCACAATGCCGACGGCAAATGACAGCGCGTAGCCAGTCAGCACGCCAATCAGAATTGGGATAATTGCCAGAAAACCACGGAACAAGACTGAGCTAAATACCGTCACACCCAGCGTTACCAGCGAGATCATGATGCTGGTGGTATTCGGTTCGGTACCCGCAGCTGGCAATAGGCCTGACATTTCTGCGGCAACACGTGCCAGTTCCAGGCCGATAACCGCCACAATTGCGCCCATTGCCGCCGGAGGGAACATCACATCCAGCCAGCCGGTACCGGCTTTTTTCACAATCAACGCCACGATACAGAACAACACACCGCACATAATAAAGCCGCCCAGCGCCACTTCATAACCCAATGGCAACAGCAGCAGTACTGGCGAAATAAACGCAAAACTTGAACCGAGATACGCCGGGATTTTGCCTTTACAGATAAAGAGGTACAGCAGCGTCCCGATCCCGTTAAACAGCAAAACCGTAGCCGGGTTGATGTGGAACAGGAATGGCACCAGAACGGTAGCTCCAAACATAGCGAACAGGTGCTGTAAGCTTAACGGTATCGTTTGCAGCAGGGGTGGTCTTTCGTGTACCCCAATGGCGCGGCGCGTCATAATGTTGTCCTCTGAATGATGGTGTTGTTGTGTTTTAGTCAAAAAAAAGCCGACTCTCAAAGTCGGCTCAATTTTTTAATGCTCAATAGATTTCGGATTGCAGGAAGGCGGCAACTGCGCAAATCCCTGGGAGCGTAGATTTGCTACGTGACCAAGGTGAGCAAAGGCAGCCAACGCATCAGCAATTCGAAAGATGAAGAGCATTATTTGGTACCAAAAATCTTATCGCCGGCATCGCCAAGCCCCGGAATAATGTATCCGTGCTCGTTCAGACCCTGATCGATAGAAGCAGTAAACAGCTCTACGTCCGGGTGCGCTTTTTCCAGTGCCGCGATACCTTCTGGTGCTGCCACCAGAACCAGCACCTTAATGCTGGTACAACCGGCGTTTTTCAGCAGGTCGATAGTAGCAATCATAGAACCGCCGGTTGCCAGCATTGGGTCAACCACCAGCGCCATACGTTCTTCAATGTTAGAAACCAGTTTCTGGAAGTAAGGCACTGGCTCCAGGGTTTCTTCATTACGATAGATACCCACTACGCTGATACGTGCGCTTGGAACGTTTTCCAGCACGCCTTCCATCATGCCCAAACCGGCACGCAGAATTGGCACAACGGTAATCTTTTTGCCTTTGATCTGGTCAATTTCTACCGGGCCGTTCCAGCCTTCGATAGTGACTTTTTCAGTTTCCAAATCCGCCGTGGCTTCGTAAGTTAGCAAGCTGCCAACTTCTGAGGCGAGTTCACGAAAGCGTTTGGTGCTAATGTCGTTCTCACGCATCAGGCCCAGCTTGTGTTTGACGAGTGGGTGTTTGACTTCCACGATCTTCATACTCTTTCTCCCCGAGATAGTTGGCCACCACAAAAAAAATCGCCGGATTATACCGCTTTTTGATGGTGGTGCCACAGGAATTGGCACCGATTGGGGTTGATCAAGATCAACGAGACTGGAATGAGTATATATCAACAATAATTACATCCTGCTGAATAAGGGGCTCGCAAACGTTTGCCTGCACTGTTAGAATTGCGGCGTTTTTTATTCCTAACCCATCCGCGGGGACTTAGCAGTGACCGACAAAACTTCTCTTAGCTATAAAGATGCCGGTGTTGATATTGATGCTGGTAACGCTCTGGTCGATAAAATCAAAGGTGTAGTGAAAAAGACCCGCCGCCCGGAAGTGATGGGTGGCCTGGGCGGTTTCGGTGCGCTGTGTGCGTTACCGCAGAAGTATCGTGAACCTGTGCTGGTTTCCGGCACCGACGGTGTGGGTACTAAACTGCGTCTGGCTATGGATTTAAAACGTCACGACACAATCGGCATCGACCTGGTGGCCATGTGTGTGAACGACCTGGTCGTTCAGGGTGCTGAACCGCTGTTCTTCCTCGATTATTACGCAACGGGCAAACTTGAAGTCGAAACGGCTGCAAGCGTCATTACTGGTATTGCCGAAGGTTGTCTGCAATCTGGCTGCGCATTAGTCGGCGGTGAAACTGCTGAAATGCCGGGCATGTACCATGGTGAAGATTACGACGTGGCTGGTTTCTGTGTCGGTGTGGTCGAGAAATCTGAAATCATCGACGGCTCCAAAGTGACCGATGGCGATGTGCTGATTGCGCTGGCTTCCAGTGGCCCGCATTCCAACGGTTATTCTCTGGTACGTAAAGTGCTGGAAGTGAGCGGTACTGACCCACTGACTACCGAATTAGAAGGCAAACCGCTGGCAGATCACCTGCTGGAACCGACGCGCATTTACGTGAAGTCGATTCTGGAATTGATTGAACAGGTTGACGTTCACGCGATTGCACACCTGACCGGTGGCGGTTTCTGGGAAAATATCCCACGCGTTCTGCCAGACAACACTCAGGCGATTATCACTGAATCTTCATGGCAGTGGCCTGCGGTATTCGGCTGGTTACAACAAGCCGGAAATATCAGCCGTCATGAAATGTACCGCACCTTTAACTGTGGCGTGGGTATGCTGATTGCGCTGCCTGCTGCTGAAGCGGACAAAGCGGTTGAGTTTTTGAATGCAAAAGGTGAAAACGCCTGGAAAATCGGTAGTATCAAAGCTTCCGATTCCTCTGAGCGCGTGGTTATTGAGTGATGAAACGCATTGTGGTGCTGGTTTCCGGCAACGGAAGCAATCTTCAGGCAATCATTGATGCCTGCAAGCTTAAAAAGATTAATGGCACTGTAGCGGCTGTATTCAGTAATAAAACCGAAGCTTTTGGGCTTGAACGTGCGCGTGAAGCAGAAATTCCTGCTCACGCGTTAACCGCCAGCCAGTTCGTCGATCGCGCAGCGTTCGATCGTGAATTAATGCTTGAGATCGACGCTTACGCCCCGGATCTGGTGGTTTTGGCAGGTTACATGCGTATTTTGAGCCCAGAGTTTGTCGGGCATTATGCCGGGCGCTTGATTAACATCCACCCTTCTCTGTTGCCGAAATATCCCGGCCTGCATACCCATCGTCAGGTACTGGAAAACGGTGATGAAGTCCATGGGACATCGGTGCATTTTGTCACCGAAGAACTGGATGGCGGCCCGGTTATTCTGCAAGCCGAAGTGCCTGTTTTTGAAGGTGATGACGAAGAAGACATCACCGCTCGCGTGCAGAATCAAGAACACGCAATTTATCCGTTAGTCGTTTCCTGGTTTATTGAGGGGCGGCTGGAGATGCGTGAAAACAGCGCCTGGCTTGATGGCAAAGAATTACCACCGCAAGGCCACGCTGCAGACGAGTAAATCAACTGCCTTCTCCTCAACAGAGAAGGCAGTATCCCGCTTATTTCGCTCGTTCGTTCATCACCTTCATTGTTAACACGGTCGCCGCTAACAACAGGGTGATGCCGTTGGCGATCATCAGCGGCATATCACCGCTTGTTAGCCCATAAAGCAACCAACACAACACCCCAAAAACAAACACCAGATACATACTCAGAGAGATCGCTTTAGTATCGCGATTTTTCAGGATATGAATCACTTGCAGGGCAAAAGAACCGGTGGTGCAGCAGGCAGCAACTCCACCCAGCCATGCGAAATCAGACATCTTGTTTTACTCCATCACACTCTACCAATACCACAGCCTGTTCGTTCCAGTCGGAAGGTAGAGGCTGTGGACGAAAAACATCGATATTACGCAGCGTCAGGCCATTCACCCCACAGCAATACAGCGCGGGCAAACCACCGGGATAAGCCTCAACACCGTAAGCACGCTGCGTATCTGGATTAAGACACCAGGCGTTGTCCAGCCCCATACCCGTTGGCGAAAGCGGGTTACAGGGTGGACGAATGTCGTATAAACCCTGCTCCGGTGAGGCGCTGATGCTTTGGGTGAGTTGCAAACCATCAATGATTACCTGGCGCACCAGTCCGGGTTGCTCGCTGTGTAAATTAACCGCCCCTTCACTCACGCCGGTTAAACCACGGAACTGGATAAACTCAATCGCACCAGGTTGAATCGCTGGGTCACGGAAACGGGCAGACAAGTAGACTGGATCAGCCTTACCCCAATGGCAGGCATGCACCATCTCGCAGTTAAAAGTGATGTTACTGAAGATCATGCGTCGTAAGCGTCCGCCGTCGCGGGAGACAATCCCGATGGCGCGGTTTGATTCGTAAATGGCACAGTTGGTGACACAAATATCTTCAATGTCTTCCCAGGTTTCAGTACCAATTTTTACCGCACAACTTTTGGAACGTAACGTGCAGTTGTTCACTACCACATGGCGCGTCGGGCGTTGCAACGGTGCCGGTTTACGGCTCGTCTTCAGGCAGATAGTGTCATCGGCGGCGCTGAAATGACTATTGCTGATATGCACTTGCTGGCAACTGTCGATATCCAGTGCATCGGTATTAGCCAGTGAAAGATCGTTATCGATGGTGATGCCATGTACTTTTACCAGCTCACACGCCACCAGATGAATCGTCCACATTGGGGCATTTTCGATAGTAAAGTCGCGGAGCTGTACGTGACGGCAATCTTCAAAAACAATCATGCGCGGGCGCTGTTCGGCAGGCTTGCGATAGCCCATATCATCGGCCTGTGCATCAAACCAGCCGTCAGCATTGCCATTAATCTTCCCGGCGCCACAGATGGTGATGTTATGCGCACCATAGGCGTATAAGAATGCCCAGCGCGAGCATTCCGCCTGGCTTTTAGTGGTGGCTTGCCCAAAGTCCTGGCCGTCATCGCTGACCCACAACTCAGCACCAGCCTGCAAACTGAGTGTAATATTGGAACCAAGTGTCAGACCACCCAGTCTGTAACAGCCACTTTCAACTTCCAGCGTTCCTCCCCCCTGTTGCGCCAAAGTATCCAGCGCTTTTTGGAAGCGGAGCGTATCGTGATTCTTATCGTCAGTATTCGCCCACTGCGGGGTCAGAGTCAGTTTCATGGTTCTCTCATCACTCGATGTAATAGACCCAGACATCTCACCATGCCCCTTCTCAGCACTCCACCGCGCCGCAATAGCTGATTAGCAGGAATGCTGCCTGACTCGCAAAATACCTTTTGCCCTGGGGTAAAAGGTGATCTTCATCACATCAGGTTTAAGCAGCATTTTTCCATTAGTGACGCAGATCACACTTTATTGCCCTTTCTGGCTTCTACGCCGCTCAAATACCAGGGGAACGATGAATACACATTCGATATTTCCCCACCCCCTTCGCATTACCGGACAAAACCCTTCCTGTCGCCATAGAGACTGCGGCCCACACTTCGTACCGTAGATGCCGAACTCCTTTTTTATCGACACGAGATAAGAACAATGGACACAACGACAAAAAACACGGCTCCAGCTGGAAGGGAAGTCAAAACCAAAAATATTCTCGCCTGGGGTATGGGCGATATTTTTGGTAGTGGCGCGATGACCATTACCGGCCTTTGGCTGCTGTATTTCTATATTGAGGTTGCCGGGTTATCGCCTGCTGCTGCCGCTTCCATCTTTGCCATCGCCAAAATTTGGGATGGGATTACCGACCCGGTGATGGGCTACATCACGGATAACATTCGCAGCCGTTGGGGACGCCGCCGCCTGTTCTTTATTATTGGCGCACCGTTCTCACTGACCTTCGCCTTGATGTGGATGAGTGGCTACGGATACTTCTGGTATCTCGGCACCTATTTGCTGTTCAGCACTGTCTTCACATTGCTGATGGTGCCTTACGATACGCTACCTGCGGAGATGACCAACCGCTACGAAACCCGCTCGAAAATGTCGGGGGCACGTATGCTGTTTGCACAAGCCACCGCGTTTCTTTCCGCACTGATACCTGGGCAAATTCTGGCGCATGTTGCTGATAAAGATCAGGCATTTATGCTTATCGGTATTACCTTCGCCGTGCTGTTCTCGCTGCCGTGGATTTTCGTCTGGCGTGGCACCTGGGAGCGTGACAACCTGCCGCCGCCACAAACGCAAACCGGGCTGCTCAACACGCTGAAATCTCTGTATCGGGAAATGTTGTCAACGTTTCGCCTTAAGACCTTCCGCATTCATATCATGATGTATGTCGGCGGCGCGGTTGCACTGGATATCTTCGGCTCGCTGTTTATGCACTTCATGACCTACGTGCTGCAAATCAGTGCCGGTCTGGCTTCGCAGGCGCTGAGCCTGATGACCTTGTTCCAGTTTCTCGCCATCCCTGTTTTCACCTGGCTGTGTATTCGCGTCGGCAACGGCCATGCGTATAAAGCGGCTATCGGCATGATTTTGATAAGCCTGGTCTACTTCAGCCAACTTTCCGCAAGCTACGCCTCCATTGGCATGCTGGTGCTTGGCGGGGCTGTCATGATGGGTATCGCGCGTGGTGGTACCTATCTCATTCCATGGAACGTGTACAACTTCTTACCTGATGTCGATGAGGCTTATACCGGCGTGCGCCGTGAAGGGATCTATGCCGGTGTCATGATGTTGACCCGCAAATTCTCCCAGGCACTGGCACTGTTTATTGTTGGCCTGGCGCTTGAGTCTTTCGGTTTTACCAAAGGTGTAGCATCGCAAAGCAGCACGGCCATTGATGGCATCTGGTGGGTGTTCGTTGTCGGCCCTGGCGTGTTGGCAGTCATGGCGATGTGCGGTGCCTTCCGCTTCCGCCTCAGCCAGTCACGCCACCAGGTACTGATCAGCGAACTGGAACGCTTACGTGCAGGTGGGAAACCGGAAGATGCCAGCCCTGAGACCAAAGAGGTTGTCGAAACCCTGACCGGCCACCCGCACAGCAATGCTAACTGGGCGTATCGTCCAACCCACGAAATCAAAATTACTCCAGCTACAACTTCTGTTTAAGGAACAGACCATGACTACGACACTGTTATCCCCAACCCGTGAACACACCACTGAGCTGATTGATAGCCTGATTGGTGGTCTGGTCGACATCAAAGACGCTGACGGGCGTTTTTTACAACGCCTCAGTGATGGCCGAATTGTTGATACCAAAGGCTGGGCAGGCTGGGAATGGACACACGGAATCGGCCTGTTTGGTTTATATCGCTACTATCAAGTAAGCGGCTCTGAGCGCGCCAAAGAGCTTATCGACCTCTGGTTTAGCGATCGTTTTGCCGAAGGTACACCGGTCAAAAACGTCAATACTGCCTGCCCATTCCTGACACTGGCATTATGTTATGAAGAGCAGCCAAATCCGCAATGGCTGCCATACCTGGAAACCTGGGGCCGTTGGCTCCAGCACCAGCTGCCGCGCACCGATGAAGGCTGCTTCCAGCATGTGACTTATGAAAACGACCACCACCAGCAAATCTGGGACGATACGCTGATGATGGCAGTTCTTCCGCTGGCTAAGATTGGCAAAATGCTCAACAAACCAGAGTGGATTGAAGAAGCGAAGTATCAGTTTACTCAGCATATTCAGTACCTGGCGGAACCTAAAACAGGGCTGTGGTATCACGGCTGGAACTTTGAAGGGCGACACCATTTTGCTGGCGCACTGTGGGCGCGTGGCAATAGCTGGATTACGCTCGCCATTCCTGAGTTTTTGGAGTTGTTAGATTTATCACCGCAGGACGCGCTGTATCGCCAGTTGTGCAATGTTTTGCGCAATCAGGTCGCGGCACTGGCCGAATGCCAGGCGGAAAATGGCCTGTGGCCAACGCTGCTTAATGACCCTGAAAGCTATGTTGAAGCTTCGGCCAGTGCTGGCTTCGCGGCGGGGATCTTCAAAGCTGTGCGTCTGGGTTACCTGGAAAGCCACTGGCTGCCAGTCGCACAACGCGCCACCGATGGGATTATCAAGCACATCACGCCAGAAGGTGAATTGACGCAGGTTTCATTTGGTACCGCGATGGGTCACGACCTTGACCATTACCGAAACATTCCACTGACCTCAATGCCATACGGGCAAGCAATGGCCATTCTTTGCCTGGTTGAATCACTGCGTTTACACATCTAGTCATCAGGTGGATAAAGCTTTTGCTTTATCCACCTTTTCTCCCCCTAACCTGACAATTTCGCTAACTCTTTGCTTAAACTCCCGGCCAGTGCGCGGGCGCGCCCGGCATCAAACATCACATGAATGGCCGGAGGAATGTCACTCCATTTGCCACAGAAATCTTCCATCTCATGAGCAGTGCCATACAAAGCCTGAATATTGGCCTGGCAAACTTCACGTAGGCTCCAGTTGTTTTCAACTTCACGCGCGTAGTGCAGGGTGAAAAAGGCTTTCTGCGCATGAATAAACGCCCGGCAATATAAAAACAGCCCCTGCCACTCCGTTTGCCAGCGTTGCGCTAATGCTGGCGGGAAGCCAGCATGTTTCGCGAATTCTAATGCCTGGCGCTGTACATTTTCCGCCCCTTGCCAGGCGAGATCTTTCTCGGCAGCAATCAACGACAGCTTCCGTGAAGCCCCTGCCGCATCCTGGCTTGCAAAGACGATGTCATCAGCAGATCCGGGCAACCAGTGGTTACGGTTAAGTTGCCCGTACAAACTCCAGACCACCTGGCCGTAGCTTTCAGGCAACAAGCTGTGACGATGAAAAACATGGTGGCGGGCATAAATAGCGCTGTAAATCACCTGATGCGCCTGTTCAAACAACCCCATTAGTACCAGAAGCTGTTGTTCATCCGCCGGCCATTGCCAGCATTCCAGTAACCAACGTTTCAGCAGTTGCGCGGTATTCTCTGACTGAGCCTGGGGATCGAGAAATTTGGCGCAGCTAAACAGGTTAAATTCACTTAACGTGCCAATCACACAGTGGTTATCGATACCTTCCCAACTGGCTTTGCATAACACACCTTTGATCGCCGGATTGCTGGCCCGGCACCACAGTAATCGCCCCTGGATTTCATCAACGCGGATAAACGGCAGATTTCCCCAGCAGACCTCTTCGCCTGCGGCATCGACTTCCGCCCAGACTTCGCGGTCTGTAATCGCCAGCAATGCCGGGTTATTAGGGAATTCGGGCCAGAAGCGTTCTGGTGTCAGTTTTATCGACACCGCCACATCAGCAGGTAAACCGGTGATAGCTTCAAGAACCGGTTCAACGCCGTCGATACTGGCGGGAAAAAGACGCAGCACCAGATGTTTGTGATGGCGAGCCATGACCTGAGCGGCAGCATTAAAGCAGCAACGATAAAGCGCCGAGCTGGCCGATTTTTTTTGCTGCGCCACGTTCTTTTTCCAGTCAGGCGTGGCTATCGGCACCAGACTGTCAGTATTGGAAATGGCCAGCAGCAGGCCATCTATCGCGGGAATCTGCTGGCACACCAGCGCCAGTTTATCGGCCAGATACTGGCTCCAGAAATCAACATCAAAACGCAGGCCGCCGTGACCATCGAATAATTGCGGTTGATGGAGCAGTAAATCAGCCGGAAAGCCTAGCTCTTTAGCCTGCAGATAAAAACGTAGACCGCGCGCTTTGCAATACTGAGCAAGCCGATTCAGGTAAACGCAACAGCAACGCTGATGCACGGAGATACGGTCATTGTATTGCGCAGGAGTGTAGCCCGCCGGAGTGACAAGCTTGCCGAGCAGATCGGTTTGCCCGATCACCACGGTATTAAAGTTATGTGCACAAGCGTAATCGACAAACTGGCAGGCTTGATGCCAGTTCCATAGCTCCTGGTTGTTCAGTTCAAGCGCCCGTGTTTCCCACATTCCCTACTCCTACTACAGTTTAAAACGCTATTTTAATTTATAGTTTCGCCTGTGACTGTTTCCTTTCTCACAGAGTCATGCGCTATACCTGAAGTTATTCAGACCCCAGCATTGGACAATCCCCGCCAAAGCTCGCCATAATGTCCAACGTGACGGCATTTAACGTCCACGAAAACGCAAGTGAGGGCTAATGGGTCAGGATAAGCTGTATATCGAAAAAGAACTGAGCTGGTTGTCTTTTAACGAACGTGTGCTCCAGGAAGCAGCGGACAAAATTAATCCGTTGATTGAGCGAATGCGTTTTCTCGGCATCTATTCGAATAACCTTGATGAGTTTTACAAAGTCCGTTTCGCTGAACTCAAACGGCGCATTCTGATCAGTGAAGAACAAGGTACGGCGCCCAATTCGCGTCATTTACTCAATAAAATTCAGGCGCGGGTGCTGAAAGCCGATCAAGAATTTGATGGCTTATACAACGATCTGCTGCTGGAAATGGCGCGTAATCAGATATTTTTGATCAACGAACGCCAGCTTTCCCCAAATCAGCAAAACTGGCTGCGCCACTACTTTAAACATTATCTGCGCCAGCACATCACCCCGATTCTGATTAACCACGACACCGACCTGGTGCAGTTCCTGAAAGATGATTACACCTATCTGGCGGTAGAAATTATCCAGGGCAGCGACATCCGCTACGCCTTGCTGGAAATCCCGTCCGATAAAGTGCCGCGTTTTGTGAATCTTCCACCGGAAGCACCACGCCGCCGCAAGCCGATGATCCTGCTGGATAACATTCTGCGCTATTGCCTGGACGACATTTTTAAAGGCTTCTTCGATTACGACTCATTAAACGCGTATTCGATGAAAATGACTCGTGACGCAGAATATGATCTGGTCACCGAAATGGAATCCAGCCTGCTGGAACTGATGTCATCAAGCCTGAAACAGCGTTTGACCGCCGAACCGGTGCGCTTTGTGTATCAGCGAGATATGCCCGACGCGATGGTTGAAATGCTGCGTAATAAGCTCACCATCACTAATTACGACTCTATTATTCCTGGTGGTCGGTATCACAATTTTAAAGATTTCATTAGCTTCCCGAATGTCGGCAAAGCCAATTTAATCAACAAACCGCTGCCGCGCCTGCGTCATATCTGGTTCGACAAATTCCGCAACGGCTTTGATGCGATCCGTAATCGCGACGTGCTGCTCTATTATCCGTATCACACGTTCGAGCATGTGCTGGAATTGCTGCGTCAGGCCTCGTTCGACCCCAGCGTACTGGCGATTAAAATCAATATTTACCGTGTGGCCAAAGACTCGCGCATCATTGAGTCGATGATCCACGCCGCGCATAACGGCAAGAAAGTCACCGTGGTGGTTGAATTGCAGGCGCGCTTTGACGAAGAAGCCAATATTCATTGGGCAAAACGCCTGACGGAAGCCGGCGTGCACGTTATTTTCTCCGCACCTGGGCTGAAAATTCACGCCAAGTTATTCCTGATATCCCGTAAAGAAGGTGAGGAAGTGGTGCGTTATGCCCACATCGGCACCGGCAACTTTAACGAGAAAACCGCCCGTCTTTATACTGACTATTCGTTGCTGACCTGTGACGCACGTATCACTAATGAAGTACGCCGGGTATTCAACTTTATCGAAAACCCGTATCGTCCGGTGACCTTTGAGCACCTGATGGTCTCGCCGCAAAACTCGCGCCGCCTGCTGTACGATTTGGTCGATAAAGAAATTGCCAATGCGCAAAACGGACAACCGTCTGGCATTACTCTGAAACTGAATAATCTGGTCGATAAAGGGCTGGTAGACCGGCTGTATGCTGCGTCAAGCTCTGGCGTGAAGGTGAATCTGTTGGTGCGGGGAATGTGTTCGTTAATCCCTAATCTGGAAGGCATCAGCGATAACATCCGCGTGATCAGTATTGTTGACCGTTATCTGGAACACGATCGCGTCTATATTTTTGAAAATGGTGGCGATAAGAAAGTCTATCTCTCCTCCGCCGACTGGATGACCCGTAATATTGATTACCGCATTGAAGTAGCCGTCGCTATTCTCGACCCGCGCCTGAAACAGCGGGTGCTGGATATCATTGAAATTTTATTCAGTGATACGGTGAAAGCGCGCTACATCGACAAAGAACTCAGTAATCGCTATGTGCCGCGTGGCAACCGCCGCAAGGTGCGCTCGCAACTGGCGATTTACGATTACATCAAATCTCTGGAACAACCTGAATAACGCCATGCCGATAAAAAAACACGCTCCACGACCGCAAGAATTTGCCGCGGTAGACCTTGGTTCGAACAGCTTCCACATGGTTATCGCCCGTGTGGTTGATGGCGCGATGCAAATTATCGGGCGCCTGAAACAACGCGTCCACTTAGCTGATGGTCTGAATGCTGATAACGAGTTAAGCGAAGAAGCAATGGAGCGTGGGCTGTCATGCCTGGCGTTATTTGCTGAACGCCTGCAAGGGTTCTCAGCCGAAAACGTCTGTATTGTCGGTACGCATAGTTTGCGCCAGGCGGTCAACGCCGAAGCGTTCCTGAAACGCGCCGAGCAGGTTATTCCCTACCCGATTGAAATTATTTCCGGTAACGAAGAAGCGCGTCTGATTTTCATGGGTGTGGAACATACCCAGCCGGAAAAAGGCCGCAAACTGGTGATTGATATTGGAGGGGGTTCCACTGAACTGGTGATTGGCGAGGATTTTGAACCGAAGCTGGTCGAAAGCCGCCGTATGGGCTGTGTGAGCTTTGCGCAAAACTTTTTCCCCAACGGGAATATCACGCCAGAAAACTTCAAACGTGCGCGCCTTGCCGCAGTGCAAAAACTGGAGAATCTCTCCTGGCAGTATCGCTTGCAAGGCTGGAATGTGGCGATGGGCGCTTCCGGCACCATCAAAGCCGCTCATGAAGTGCTGGTGAATATGGGTGAGAAAGACGGAATAATTACCCCTGAACGCCTGGAAATGCTGCGCGATGAAGTATTGAAGTACAAGAGTTTCAGCGCCATGAGCCTGCCGGGGTTATCCGAAGAACGAAAAGCGGTATTTGTGCCGGGTCTGGCGATTCTTTGCGGCGTGTTTGATTCACTGGCAATTCGTGAATTACGTCTGTCTGACGGAGCGCTTCGCGAAGGTGTGCTGTATGAAATGGAAGGCCGTTTCCGCCATCAGGACATTCGTATTCGTACCGCGCAAAGCCTGGCGGATCAGTACCATATCGATAGTGATCAGGCTAAGCGGGTGCTGACAACCACCGAGCATATGTACCAGCAGTGGGAGATTCAAAATCCGAAACTGGCCAATCCCCAGATGGGCGCACTACTGAAATGGTCTGCAATGCTGCACGAAGTGGGGCTGAATATTAATCACAGCGGGTTACATCGCCATTCAGCTTATATTCTGCAACACAGCAACTTGCCGGGGTTTAACCAGGAACAGCAGATGTTGATAGCTTCCCTGGTGCGCTATCATCGTAAAGCGATAAAGATTGACGATCTACCACGCTTTACTCTGTTTAAGAAAAAGCAGTTCTTGCCGTTAATTCAGATCCTGCGCCTCGGCGTGTTGCTTAATAACCAGCGCCAGGCCACCACCACCCCACCGACTCTGGTGCTGGAAACGGATGAAAGCCATTGGACGTTGCGTTTTCCACACGACTGGTTCAGCCAAAACACACTGGTGTTGCTGGATTTAGAGCGTGAACAGCAATATTGGGAGAGTACTCCCGGATGGCGGCTATCAATCGAAGAAGAAGTCAGCCCGAACGTGGCTGCCTGACAGCAAAAAGCACAAACGCCCTGATGGGCGTTTCAGACTGATGACAAACCTCTTCGTAGGTCGGATAAGCGCAGCGTCATCCGACACTTTTATCTGCAACAACAGGCGAAAATGGTGGATGGCGCTAGCGCTTATCCCCCCTACAACACCTGTTTAATGACCGTTGTCAGCCATCTAAAACGCCCATCAGGGTGTTTATTGCTCTACTCCTCATCTGGCTGCTCAAGCAGAGTTTCAAGCAGTTGCGGGCGTCCTATCAAATAGCCCTGAACGTAATCGATTCCGAGGCTTTGCACGGCGGCTTTGACCTGTTCGCTTTCAACATACTCAGCCACCAGCTGCATCTTTTTCATGCGTGCCAGCTGACAGATAGAATCCACAATCTGATAATCCAGGCTACTGGTCATCATATTGCGAATAAAACTGCCGTCGATTTTGAGGATGTCCGCATTAATATCTTTCAGACGTGCATAACTGGCGTAACCGGTACCAAAATCATCAATCGCTATCCGGCACCCCATATTTTGTAATGCGTTCAACGTCGCATTGACCTGTTCAATATTAGTTAACGAGTTGCTTTCAGTAATTTCAAAAATAAGCTGCCAGGGTTCAATGCTGTAGCATTTCAACAAGTTTTTCACTTCACTGGCGAACTGCAATCGTCCCACCGATGCCGGAGTTAAGTTGATGGAAAAACGGCTGCCGGGGAGTTGTTCCCGATGGTTATTCATAAATTTCAATGTGGCTTCTAATACCCATCTATCGATTTTAGAAGATAAGCCAAACTCATGTGCCACCGGCAAAAACGCGTCAGGCATAAACAGATTATCCCCTTCGTTATCGCCCTTCATACGCAGCAATATTTCATGATAATTATCGCCGCGGATCCCTTCGATACGCTGCACCATCAACACGAAACTTCCGGAATCAATCGCTATCTGCAGGCGGTTCATCATTGCGACTTTATTTCTCACCGCGTTCTGCACATGGTTTGACCCCTGTTGCTGCAGGCTTTCTGGTTTTAGGGTCGTTAGCGACAAGTCAGCCATGGTGCTGAGTTCGCCCAGCAGGTAGTAAATGTGGGTGACGGGTTGGCGAATATGGCAATAACTGATGCCCACTTGTGGCTGCATCGCCATGCCATCCCACATAAAGCGAAATTTTTTCACATGCTGATCAAGAGACTCAATGCGCTCATGATACGAATCATAATTTACGCGCACTGCCAATTCATGGCCTGACAGGTGATAAACATTTTCGTTATTGCTCAAGAAAGGTTGCAGATAATCATTGAGCTGCTGCTTATATTGGATACGTAGTTGTACGCCGTAGTTACGCCCTAAAAGCTCTAGCTCTGGCACACGCAAAAAAGCTAACGCCGACCACGGATGAGTGGATAATTCGCGGTTAAGTGCCCGTAAATTTGGCATCTGTACGACGGGGTCAATAAACGCAACACGGCGTGCTTTTCTATGCAGAAAGCGCTGGCGAGTGGTAACAACCGCCATCAGATAAATAGTCACCGAGAAGACGGCGTAACACGATGAAGCTATAGCCAGATGGAGCTGAAAGCCCATGTAGGGCGGCAAGTAGTTATGAAAACCGCTGCACAGGATAGTTAAAATAACGGTCCAGATGGTGGTGATAAACAGGAAACCAAAACGCATCGCCCCCCACAGCATGACCGGCAGAATGAGCGTTAGCGTGTAATCGGTGGTGAAAATGGTGCTGTAATCATTATTTGGCAATAACAGCAGGCTAATCAGAAGAACGACAAATGCGGCCCAAAGTGCCATCTCCGTTTTCGTCACCCCCGACTGCATCTGCGCTTTCATTCGCGAAATAAACGAGAAAACAAAACGCGGATTGCGGCACATCCGGATGACGATATAAAAGAACGGTATACCGGTTAAACAACCAATCAGCACTGCCTGAAAATTGATTAATGTCCTGGCATGGAAAAGATTTTCTACACTGTTTTGGCCCGCAACCTGGTACCAGCCAAAGAAAATACCAAACTGGTAGATAGCCCAAAAAATCAATGAGTTGATCAGTATCAACCAAATCATGCGTGGTGCTGTAAGGGTGATGACACCAAACATAACTGAATTGCGTCGGGGCACAAAAATACGATAGCCACCCCAGCTTATCATTATGGGAATTAAGAAATGTATGACCGCAATTAATGGGGCAAACTCACCACTAAATGGAATAAAGCAGATCGATAGCGCAAGCATAATTCCCGGCAGGGCTGTCCATCCGAAAATCAACATAAATGCGGTCATCAAACCAAGCGGCATGTAGACCAGGAACACCAGCCCGCCATCCATGATGGTATGGGCGTTACACCACATCGCGATGGGCAGCAGAATACTCGGCAGCACCAAAGGAAGCGCCCACCATTTGTTTTTAGATTTCTGATACCAGCTTGCCAGATACATTGATTGTCGCCAAAAACCCTGTCATCCAGCCTGGGTAAACTCCGAACAGGAATCCTGCCTGGTCGATAAGCCATATTGCTATGGAACGGAGTGCAGATTTTAGTTAGGGATTATCTGATGAAGGTGATCTATATCAACTTCTTGCCGGAGTTTTCATTTCTTGAGTAAAGAATTCAAAACAATCACTGTATATATATTAATCAGCCAATATTAAGATATGCTCATATAACAAGGGTGAATGATTCCGTAAATGACTCTGAGATGTCCGGCATTTGACCTTCAAGTAACGCTGTGTCTAAATACCACCGTCGCCCGCGGTTGACGGGTAAACATCAAGGTTCATTTGCGTGACACAGGTTACGAGTATGCGAAGACGACATAAGTTTAACAATCGTATGACCCGCATTATTCTGCTCATCAGTTTTCTCTTCCTTTTTGGCCGTTTTGTCTACTCTGCTATCGGTGCCTGGTACCATCATCAGGACAAAGTAGAAACACAGCAAAACAGCTTGTCTGTGGATAACACTAGCCGGTAACGCCTCACCTCAAAACATTGATATTCTAACCGCCAGACAGGTGGTCGATTCTGCTCGCCTGAACATTGTGAAATGACTGCGGATGGCGACCTATACTCTAACGACCCGCCATGAAGCGCGAAGAATAAATTTGTGACCAGGAGAGATTAAATGATACATGTCTTTGGCCATCTGAATCCCGACAGCGATACGGTCTGCACTGCATACATGGCTGCGCGTTGGCTGACGATTAAAGGGCAAAATGCTCAGGCATTTCGCCTCGGTGAATTAAACCCAGAAACAGCCTATATTTTTCGCCATGCCGGCCTGACGCCTCCGCCGCTGCTTGATGATTCCCTGGCGGGCAAAGATGTCTGGCTGGTTGATTTCACCGAACCCGCTCAGGGACCTGCGTCACTGAGTGAAAGCAATGTTGTCGGGATTATCGACCATCACCGTCTTGGCGGCCTAATCACTCAACTCCCCCCTGAAGTCTGGATAAAACCTGTCGGTAGCAGTGCGACCTTGTTATGGCAGCTGATGACCCCAGCTATTCGCCGTGAGATTTCCCCTGGCGAAGCCATTTTGCTGTTAGGAGCCGCGTTGAGTGATACCGTAGCACTTCGCTCACCGACCACCACTGACGACGATCGCCAGGCCATTGATGAGCTCTGCTCTCTGGCAAAAGTAGATCGGGAAGATTTCATTCGTGATTTACTGACCGCGAAGACAGATATTGTCGGTTTGAGCGCAGAAGAGTTGCTGAATAAAGACAGTAAAATGTTTGATATTTCGGGGAATAAAGTGCTAGCTGCACAACTCGAATTATATTCGCTGGACCAGGTAGAACCGCTTATGGATGAACTTAAATTAGCGATGGAACAGCGGGTCACCACATCCGGGGCTGACCTGGTGGTTTTGATGCTGACCGATATCAGCGCTGAGTGCTCAAGGCTCTATTTTGCTGGCCCTGCACTTGCCGATAATGCCCCCTGCACCATCGCCGGAATGTTAAGTCGCAAAAAACAGCTCCTTCCCTGGCTGCATGCGCGGCTTGGTTAAATTACATCATAAAAAAAGCCCATTAAAAAATGGGCTTCGACTGATGACAAACCTTTTCGTAGGTCGGATAAGCGCAGCGTCATCCGACAAAACTGGCGAAAATGGTGGATGACGCAAACGCTTATCCACCCTACAAAACCCGTTCATCACCCTTTGTCAGCAATCGACTGCCAGATAGTGACAGTTATGCCTAAAGACGGGTTATTCCCACTCGATAGTCGCTGGCGGTTTGCCAGAAATATCGTAAACCACGCGGGAAATGCCGTTAACTTCGTTGATAATGCGGTTGGATACACGGCCAAGGAAATCATATGGCAGGTGCGCCCAATGCGCGGTCATAAAGTCGATGGTTTCCACTGCGCGCAGTGAGACAACCCAATCGTATTTACGGCCATCGCCCATCACGCCAACGGAGCGAACTGGCAGGAACACGGTGAATGCCTGGCTTACTTTGTTGTAGAGATCTGCTTTATGCAGTTCTTCAATAAAGATGGCATCAGCACGACGCAGCAGGTCGCAGTATTCTTTCTTCACTTCGCCCAATACGCGCACACCAAGACCTGGCCCCGGGAACGGGTGACGGTAAAGCATGTCGTACGGCAGGCCGAGTTCCAGACCAATTTTACGTACTTCGTCTTTGAACAGCTCACGCAGCGGCTCAACCAGACCCATCTTCATCTCTTTCGGCAAGCCGCCCACGTTGTGGTGAGATTTGATGACGTGTGCTTTACCGGTCGCAGAGGCAGCAGATTCGATAACGTCCGGGTAAATGGTGCCCTGAGCCAGCCACTTCACATCTTCCAGTTTCAGTGCTTCTTCATCGAACACTTCAACGAACACACGGCCGATGATTTTACGTTTCGCTTCTGGTTCGTTCTCGCCCGCCAACGCAGACAGGAAGCGTTCTTCACCTTTAACGTGAACAATGTTCAGGCCGAAGTGGTCGCCAAACATGTCCATCACTTGTTCAGCTTCGTTCAAACGCAGCAAGCCGTTATCCACGAATACGCAAGTCAGACGGTCGCCAATCGCGCGGTGCAGCAGCATAGCGGTAACGGAAGAATCCACGCCACCAGACAAGCCCAGAATAACTTTGTCGTTACCCACTTGTTCACGCAGACGAACAATCGCGTCTTCGATGATTTTTGCCGGAGTCCACAGCGCTTCGCAGCCACAGATATCCAGAACAAAACGCTCCAGCAGACGCTGACCCTGACGGGTGTGGGTCACTTCCGGGTGGAACTGTACGCCATAAAAACGTTTTTCTTCGTTTGCCATAATCGCAAACGGGCAAGTCTCGGTGCTGGCAACGGTAACGAAGTCAGACGGGATCGCAGTGACTTTATCGCCGTGGCTCATCCAAACATCCAGCAACGGTTTACCATCGGCGCTCAGGGAATCTTCGATACCGCGAACCAATGCGCTATCAGTTTTCACTTCAACTTGTGCGTAACCGAACTCACGTTCACTGGAACCTTCAACATGGCCGCCGAGCTGCATCGCCATGGTCTGCATGCCGTAGCACACACCAAATACTGGCACACCTGCAGTAAAGACATATTCAGGCGCTCGTGGACTGTTCTGCTCGGTAGTACTTTCCGGTCCACCAGAAAGAATGATACCGCTTGGATTGAAATCACGAATCTGTGCTTCCGTGACATCCCATGCCCACAGCTCACAGTAAACGCCAAGCTCGCGCACACGACGCGCAACGAGTTGAGTATACTGAGAACCGAAATCAAGGATAAGTATGCGATGTTTATGGATATTTTCCGTCATTGACGCTTATTCCAAGGCAAGTGAAACAGATAAAGAAAATCGCCCGGCATAAAGCCGGGCGAGGAGAATCAGGAGCCCATACGGTAGTTCGGGGACTCTTTAGTAATCGTCACATCGTGGACGTGACTTTCCTGAATACCCGCACCGCTGATGCGTACAAATTCCGCTTTGGTACGCAGGTCGTCGATGGTACCACAGCCGGTCAGACCCATACAGGAACGCAGGCCACCCATCTGCTGGTGAACGATCTCTTTCAAACGGCCTTTGTAAGCCACGCGACCTTCGATACCTTCCGGTACCAGTTTGTCCGCTGCGTTGTCAGTCTGGAAGTAACGGTCAGAAGAACCTTTAGACATCGCCCCCAGAGAACCCATACCACGGTAGGATTTGAAAGAACGGCCCTGGTAGAGTTCGATTTCGCCTGGAGATTCTTCAGTTCCTGCCAGCATGCCGCCAACCATCACAGCAGATGCGCCCGCCGCGATAGCTTTAGCGATATCACCAGAGAAGCGGATACCGCCGTCAGCAATAACAGGAATGCCTGTGCCTTCCAGTGCTTCAACAGCATCAGCAACCGCAGTAATTTGCGGAACACCCACGCCAGTGACGATACGAGTGGTACAGATGGAGCCTGGGCCGATACCGACTTTAACCGCACTCACACCAGCGTCAGCCAGCGCACGCGCGCCATTGGCTGTAGCAACGTTGCCGCCAATGATTTGCAGGTCAGGATATTTAGCGCGAGTTTCACGAATACGTTGCAGAACGCCTTCGGAATGACCATGAGAGGAGTCAATCAGTAAAACGTCGACACCAGCGGCCACCAGAGCGTCGATACGCTCTTCGTTGCCCGCACCTGCGCCTACGGCCGCCCCAACACGCAGACGGCCCTGGTCGTCTTTACAGGCGTTAGGTTTACGTTCCGCTTTTTGGAAGTCTTTTACGGTGATCATACCGTGCAGATGGAAATTACCGTCAACGACCAACGCCTTCTCAACACGCTTTTCGTGCATTTTAGACAGCACGACATCACGAGCTTCGCCTTCTTTCACGGTAACCAGACGCTCTTTCGGGGTCATGTACACGCTAACAGGCTGGTTTAAGTCGGTGACAAAGCGAACATCGCGACCGGTAATAATACCGACCAGTTCATTGGCTTCAGTGACCACAGGGTAACCCGCAAAACCATTACGTGCGGTGAGTTCTTTAACTTCGTGCAGAGTGGTAGTCGGCAGCACGGTCTGTGGGTCAGTTACAACGCCACTTTCGTGTTTTTTCACGCGTTTGACTTCTTCAGCCTGGCGCTCAATAGACATGTTTTTGTGAATAAAACCAAGTCCACCTTCCTGAGCCAATGCGATGGCCAGACGGGCTTCCGTTACGGTATCCATTGCTGCTGAGAGCATAGGGATATTCAAACGAATAGTTTTGGTCAATTGGGTGCTGAGATCGGCCGTGTTAGGCAGAACTGTAGAGTGAGCTGGAACGAGGAGAACGTCATCAAACGTCAGTGCTTCTTTAGCGATTCGTAGCATGGCAATATCTCAACCTGGGGTGAATGAGAACAGATAAAATATTGCCGCGGCATTATACAGAGCGGAATCGATTGCATCCACACTTTTTTAAGAAAACTCCTTGCCAAGACGAATACGAAAGGTACTATCGACCGAATAACTTGCTGATTTAGAATTTGATCCAGGTCACATGCCAACGAAAAATACCCCTGCAATTTTTACTGTCAGCCGCCTGAATCAGACGGTGCGTATGCTGCTGGAACAAGAGATGGGGCAAGTCTGGATCAGCGGTGAAATTTCCAACTTTACCCAACCGGCTTCCGGTCACTGGTACTTCACACTCAAAGACGATACCGCTCAAATTCGTGGGGCGATGTTCCGCAACAGCAATCGTCGCGTCACCTTCCGTCCGCAACACGGGCAGCAGGTTTTGGTGCGCGCCACGCTCACACTGTATGAACCGCGTGGTGACTACCAAATCATCGTAGAAAGTATGCAACCTGCCGGTGAAGGGCTGTTGCAGCAGCAGTATGAAGAATTAAAACAGCGCCTCACCGTTGAAGGTTTATTCGACCAAATTCATAAGCAGCCATTGCCAACCCCTGCGCATCAGGTTGGGGTCATTACCTCAAAAACCGGTGCCGCACTGCATGACATCCTGCATATCCTGAAACGTCGTGACCCTTCGTTGCCAGTGATCATTTACCCCACTGCGGTTCAGGGCGCCGATGCGCCACTGCAAATCGTGCGTGCTATCGAATTGGCCAACCTCCGCAAAGAGTGCGACGTGTTGATTGTTGGGCGCGGCGGTGGTTCGCTGGAGGATTTGTGGAGTTTTAACGACGAGCGCGTGGCTCGCGCCATATTTGCCAGTCAAATTCCCGTAGTTAGCGCCGTAGGCCATGAAACTGACGTCACGATCGCCGATTTTGTCTCCGATGTTCGTGCTCCGACCCCTTCTGCAGCGGCAGAAATTGTTAGCCGTAATCAGGTGGAGCTGTTACGCCAGATTCAGTCGCAACAGCAACGCATGGAAATGGCGATGGATTACTACCTCGCCCAGCGCTCGCAGCGTTTCACCCGCTTACATCATCGTTTGCAACAACAACATCCACAGCTGCGTTTAGCTCGCCAGCAAACTACGCTCGAGCGCTTGCAACAGCGCCTGAATGGAGCAATGGATGCCAAACTGCGCCGCACCACTCAGCAGCAGCAACGCCTGATGCAACGTTTGAATCAACAACAACCGCAGCCAAGAATTCACCGTGCGCAGACTCGCTTGCAACAGCTTGAATATCGCTTATCGCAGGTTGTGACTGCCCGCCTGAGCAATACGCGCCAGCGCTTTGGCACCGCTATTGCGCAGCTTGAAGCAGTCAGCCCGCTGGCAACCCTTGCGCGTGGTTATAGCGTGACTACGGCGACAGACGGCAAAGTGCTGAAAAAGACCAAACAAGTGCATTCCGGAGATACGCTAACGACGCGTCTGGAGGATGGTTGGGTAGAAAGCCAGGTCACCGGCATTACACCGGTGAAACCTGCTCGCAAGCGTAAAACGGTTGCGAAAAGTTAGAACTTAGTTCGCAACAGGCACGAAATCGACGCGTTTCTTCGAAATCAATCCGTGGCCGTTTTGGCAGAAATAGTCGACTGCGCCACACGCTTTTAAAACTTCCAGCGGCTTATGGCAATCCGGGCAGTGGGCTTCCAGGCGAAAATCCTGCTGGCAGGTTTCGCAGCGCGCGCCCGAGTCTGTTTGCTGTAATGGGGTTTCACACACCGGACATTTCACTTCCATAATTACTCCTTTCAGTTCTACAACTCTATTCATCTTTTGTTGCAACCAGATGGAAACCTAAGCACAAACCGATGGAATCGGAACACAACTGCATTTTTATTATTCGCCGGGAAGGTTTATTCCAAATATCGTCATTCGCATGCTGAGAATTATCGTTCCTCAACGCTTTCTCAAAATGATTCTCGCAACAGCCAGGGACTATCGACCAGCACTTTCTCCCGGTGGCTGTCGCCGTTGATGATGTGCAATGTACTTAAGCGCCCAATCTCATAATGCGGTAGCTGGACAGTGGATAGCGGGGGGAAAAACAAATTCCCGATCCCTACGAGGTTATCGTACCCAAGAACAGCAATGTCCTGTGGGATTCGGATCCCTTGCGTCAACAGCGTCTGATATACCATAAATGCAATACGGTCATTGCCACAGATCACTGAATCAAATTGTGCCCGCCCCTGAACAATATACGACAGCAAAATATCTGGAATATCGCGGTAATGCTCGTCGCCATATTGCATATAGCAGTGCTCAAGCGTATCGGGATCAATATTGGCTTCACGGCAAGCGCGATCAAGCCCCCGACAGCGGCGAAGCGTCGCCAGATGGTTGGCAGGTAAATGCAAGCAGAGAGGGCGACGGTACCCCGCCGCTAATAGCGCCTGCACTGCGGTATACTGCCCTTGTTCATCGTTAGGAATATAGCTGGCAACCGGTTCTCCCTTGTTCTCGCAGTTAGCGAGTACAAGGGGGTGCTTCAGCAACCTGGGGGAGATGCTCACTTCGCGCAACCCCATGGTGGTGAAAATGATCCCCCCAGGTCGGTGCGCGAGTAGCAGATCGACAATATCGTCAGGATTGTCATCAGCAAACATGTTAACCACGAAGCTATTCCAGCCATACGCCCGTGCGGTTTCTTCGATAGACAGCGTAATTTCGACTGAAAAAGGGGTAGTGACGGTATCCAGAGCCAGCACACCAATCGTTTTATTCCTGGAGCCAACACGACGTACCTGGCGGGCAGACAGATCCGGCACATAGTTGAGCTGTAAGATAGCCTCCTGCACCCGTGAAAGGGTTTCAGGCTTCACGCGTTTCGGGTCATTCAGCACCCGCGACACGGTCATTAGAGATACATTGGCCAGTCTGGCCACATCTTTTAAAGACGCCATAACCTTCCATTAAAAAAACTAACGATCCAATCCTGGTTTTGCACTCAATCCAGCAATTTAAGGGTTGTGATCAAACGCGAATTCCCTATTTTAAGCATCGAACCCCAGGGCTATGCAAACCACGATAAAAAATTTGATCTTGATCGCAACATATTAATGTTAACGTTAACTTTTGTGATTAACATCGGTTAACAAGCCAAAATTAAGTGTAGATCAAAAATGTTAACGTTACCATTTATGCATACCCTCCTTATGAGATTACATAAATGAAAAAACGGCCTTCACGCAGCTACCTGCTGCTCAGCGCTCTGCTGTTCTTTTTCTTTGTGACCTGGTCCTCGTCAAGTTCACTTCTCTCCATTTGGCTTAACCAAGAAGTGGGGCTAAAAGCATCGGAAACCGGCATTATCTTTTCAGTATTATCCGTTTCCGCGCTCTTCGCTCAGGTTTGTTATGGCTTTATCCAGGATCGACTTGGCCTGCGTAAACATCTGTTATGGTTCATCACCGCCCTGCTGATCCTCTCCGGCCCCGCTTATCTGCTGTTTAGCTATTTGCTGAGCATCAACATTCTGTTGGGGAGCGCGTTCGGTGGTTTATTTATCGGGCTGACATTTAATGGTGGTATCGGCGTTCTGGAGTCTTATACCGAGCGCGTTGCGCGTCAGAGTACCTTTGAGTTTGGACGGGCTCGCATGTGGGGGTCTCTGGGCTGGGCTGTCGCCACGTTTTTTGCCGGGCTACTGTTTAATATCAACCCTGACCTTAACTTCCTGGTGGCCTCTTGCTCAGGGATAATCTTCTTCTGCCTGCTGCTCCGCTTAAAAGTCGTGGCTCCGGCAAGCATGGAGAAACTCGAAATAGGCGCTAAAAAAGTCTCCCTGACAGATGCCCTGCGCTTGCTCACCTTGCCGCACTTCTGGGCACTTATCTTCTTTGTGGTCGGAACCTGCATTTACGGCGTATACGACCAGCAATTCCCGGTCTATTTCTCTTCACAGTTCCCGACATTAAGAGAAGGGAACGCGATGTTTGGCTATTTAAACTCCTTCCAGGTCTTTCTGGAGGCAGCAGGCATGTTTTGTGCACCGTGGCTGGTTAACCGCATTGGCGCTAAAAATGGTCTGATATTCGCAGGGATGGTAATGGCGCTGCGCATGATTGCTTCCGGTCTGGTGGAAGGACCTCTGCTGATTTCAATTACCAAACTGCTTCACGCTGTTGAACTGCCGATACTGTTAGTCGCCATTTTTAAATACAACAGTCTGAATTTCGATAAACGCCTGTCCTCTACGATTTATCTGGTGGGATTCGCCTGCACCAGCTCGATTATTGGCTCCGTGTTATCCCCGCTGGCGGGCTTTAGCTATGAGAAATTTGGCTTCGCTCAGTCCTATCTGATCATGGGCATTACGGTGTTCTGCACCACGTTTATTTCCATTTTCCTTTTGCGCTCAAATAAACCCTCATCTGAGCCATCCTTTCTGCAGCAAAACGCTGTTTAATGTACTGAGAGTAAAGACGATGACATCCTTATTAGAACAGGCTGAACAGACGCTTGAAAAAGCACAATCCGCTATCAATCCACGCTGGTATCCGCGGTATCACCTTGCCGCTCGCGCAGGCTGGATGAATGATCCTAACGGCCTGGTGTGGTTTGATGGTTGGTATCACGCGTTTTATCAACATCACCCCTATTCCCCTAAATGGGGTCCGATGCACTGGGGGCACGCCCGCAGCAAAGATCTGGTGCACTGGGAACATCTACCGGTTGCGCTGGCCCCGGAAGGCCCGGCGGATAAAGACGGTTGCTTCTCCGGCTCCTCCGTGGTGGACGGCGATACGCTGACGCTGATTTATACCGGACATAAATTTCACGGTTCGGCAGACACCGACGACAATCTCTACCAGGTGCAGTGTCTGGCAAGCAGCCGTGACGGCATCCATTTTGAACGGCATGGCATGGTGATTGATACACCGCCAGGACTGCATCATTTTCGCGATCCGAAGGTGTGGCGCGAAGGTGAGTTCTGGTACATGGTTGTCGGTTCCCGCGTGGAGAATACTGGCCAGGTGCGCCTGTACCACTCCACCGATCTCCTTGAGTGGCACGACGAAGGTATTTTCGCCGAGGCTGACGACGGCATGGGTTTTATGTGGGAATGCCCGGATTTCTTTACCCTTGAAGATAAGCGCGTCCTGATGTTCTCCCCACAAGGGATGGCGGCGGAAGGTTATCATCATCGCAACCTCTTCCAGAGTGGCTATTTGCTCGGGGAATGGCAGCCAGGACAACCGTTCACCCATAACGGAGAATTTATTGAGCTGGACCATGGACACGACTTTTATGCTCCGCAAAGTTTCCTGACCCCGGATAACCGCCGCATTGTCATCGGTTGGCTGGCTATGTGGGAATCGCCGATGCCCGAACAGCAGGATGGGTGGGCCGGTATGCTCTCTCTCCCGCGCGAATTAAGCCTTGGTGACAATCATCGTGTGAAGATGAAACCCGCTGACGAAGTCACCGCGCTGCGCGGCAGCTATTATTCTGTACCCGTCCGCTGCCTGAATAATCAGAATGTTTTTGTCGCGGCAGATGCCGAAGCGGTCGAGGTGCAACTGGCATGGGATCTGAGCGCGTCTACGGCTGAACAGTTTGGCATTGCATTGGGCGATGGGCTGAGAATTTACGTCGATAATCAGGCCCAGCGTCTGGTGGTGGAACGCCGCTATCCGGAATATTCACTTGAAGGTACGCGCAGTATTCCGCTGCCAGTAGACTGCGTGCTGTCACTGCGAATTTTTATTGATCGTTCATCAGTGGAAGTTTTTGTTAACGATGGCGACGCTTGCTTAAGCAGTCGAATTTATCCGCAGCCGGGCAAGCGCGATATTTCACTGTTTGCGAATCATGGTCTTGCCTCATTACAAGATGCTGGATACTGGTCTTTGGATAAATAAATCCACTCAGTGTGGACATGTTTCTTACATTATGAGCTTTTTATTTCTGCCAGTCTCTGGCTGGCATATTATTGTCTGGGATAATGAGATAGCGAAATGGATGAAATATTAACGACTCAACATCGTATTAGAGAGATAAATAAAAAAATATTAGTTTCAAGAAAAAAGACGCTGTCATTGATTCTGTCATTGGCAGCATTTCCTGCCATTGCTGAAGAAACCACAGAACAGCCAGTAAATTATACAGGATACTATCAAAGCTATTTTCAAGATGAACCTGACACCAAAGAAACGAGTTCATCACCGGAAAAAATAGGAAATGAGCAATCGTCCCTTAGCACTTTATCATCTCCTGTTGCTGCGGGTAAAATAGCTGAGCCCATGACATCATCAATGCCAGTAACATTATCAGCGCCAACTGAGAATAAAACAGTTGAAGTGAAAAAGAATAATAAAGTGGATGACCAGGAAGATGTCAGTCTATTGCGTTTAAGACAGGAAGACCCGCCGGTTCATTGGGATAGTATCGGTCGTAACATGGAAGTCGGCGGCCTGCACGGAAACATCGGGACTCAGATAGAAATTGATGATGTTCGCTGGAGTGATAATAAGAAAAATAGCGGGAAATTCAAACTCGCCACCATTCAGGCATTTTTAAGGCACGATGAGTTACCAAACTGGTATTTTGGTTTCTGGAATGCGAGGGAAGATAGTTATAAAGGCCAGTTTAGCAATCAGGACTACAATGGGACCAATACCATCAATGAGATTTTTGTTGGTCATATTGTTGAAACCTGGCGAGGTAATATCGGTACGGAAGTCATGATCGGTTCCGAAACGGCAACTAAACGCTGGAAGAATAGGTTCAAAGTCTGGCAGGACCTTCGACTGAGCAACAAATGGAGCCTTGCCGGATATGCTTATGGTGAATATCAGCCGCAGGGTAATGAGCCAGGAAATGGCGATCTTGACCAGTATATTTTTGAAATTGAGCCTGCCATTCAATACCGCGTGAGCCCGGATCTTGGTTTGTATCTTCGACCCTATTATTACTATAACCGTCAGGAGCGTGAAAGCTGGGGCGACATTATTGAAGAAGAATGGAAAGTCACGGCTGGACTCTGGCGAAATTGGTACCCTCTATTAACCTCGCTGTATTTTGGATTCGGTCAGGACAAAATAGATAATGCCAGCAATGCCAAAGAAGTTTTTTATGATGGTCGATATAAATTTATTGGCGGCACCATCAGCTATCCGGTTGTTGGTGAAGTGAGATTATATGGTGAATTCAAAGCGCAATTTACCAAAGAAACCGGACTCTGGACATCTACCGGTCACTCATGGAATCCATTTACCGTGGTTGGCGTGAATTATAACTTCTGACATTCAGGTATAGCATGAAAAAATCAACGTTGGTGGCATTCGTCGCTCTGCTGGCGCTTTCTGTTGGAAATACGACAGCCTGGTCGCAGCCATCTAAAGAAACATTACATAATAAAAGCATTAGTCATATTAATAACTTTTTCCCACGGGTGGAGGGTTCATTTATTGGTGACCCGATGCCTGTTTATAACGATGGCAAATTTGATATTTTTTATCTTAATGATGTACGCGGTGGTAGCGATGTAGGAGTACACGCAATTCATCTGCTGTCGAGTGCCAACTTATATGATTATCAGAACCATTCGGAAGTGATTCCCTACGTTAACGACGTTGACGATCCTGAACTGCTATTGGGAACCGGCTCGATTATTAAAGTCGGCAATATCTGGCATGCCTGGTACACCGCACATAATGAAAATGTGTTCCCGGTGGAGTCCATTATGCACGCGACCAGTGAAGACCGTCTTCACTGGGTGAAACACCCTCAGGACACGATTCTACCAGGCGGTAACTATCGGGGTAATGACTTCCGCGATCCCCATATTGTCTGGATTGAAGAAAAGAAAGAATACTGGATGTTAATTACTACCCGCAGCAACGGTCGTGGTGTTATTGCCCGGTACAGCTCAACCGATTTAAAGAACTGGGAAGACCGTGGGGTATTTTTTAATAACGATACTATTACCAGCAACGCAAACCTCGAATGCCCGACGCTTGTGTTCTTCAACGGACGTTGGTATCTCAGCTTTAGCGACCAATGGCCGCTACGCCTGACACAATATCGGGTCGCGGAGAATCCGGACGGGCCGTGGCGGAAAATGGACAATTATGTGGTCGATGGGTCGGGTTTATACGCAGGCAAACTGGCGCTCAAAAACGACCGCTTGTTTGTTTTCGGTTGGATCCCGACCAAAGCGGGAAACCGCGACAGCGGCAACATTGACTGGGCAGGAAATCTGGTTGTTCATGAGCTGACCGCAGATGACAAAGGCCAGCTCAATAGCATCCTCCCCCATGAGCTACAGACGGTCATCAATGACAACCCAGGTCCAGTTACCACCTTAACGAGCAGTAAAACGCTAAAAACGGCAACGCAGTTCGGCTTGTTACAGTCCTCTGTGTACCCACCCCTGCCCAAACGAGGTGAGTTAAGCGCAACGGTAGATGTTCCCTCTGCGGGAATGGTCATGAGCTTTGGTCTGACTGACGACAGGGTCAGTGATGCGACGCTCAACGTTGTGTTCAATAAGAGCAAAGGGAAAGTCTACTTTTTTAATGCTCCGCTCGCGTCGATTCATCAGGCCAACGCTGAATCCTGGGTGAATGTTCCGCTCGATGACAAAGTTGAGTTACGTGTTCTGATTCAAAACTCAATTGCTGTTTTTTACATAAACAATAAAGCGGCATTCAGCACCCGGATGTATTCCATGCAGGAGAAACCATGGAGTATCAGCCTGCCTCAAAACGATAATTTTCACGCAATGCTGAAAATAAAAGAAATGATTTAACGGGATATTATTATGAAAAACCATCATGCCCTGTCTGTTATTTTTGTTCTTCTTTTTCCAGCGCTGGCGAATGCGAGTATGAGCATCATGAAGGATTCATCGGGAAAGGTTATTGCCGTGGATCCGTGGTCATATCTGGATGAGGATGTCATGTGGACCTCAACTCGCTCCTCCAATCCTGCCGGTGGTCGCGTTCACGGCCAGCTTAAAATGAAATATGCCATTGAGGATAATAACTGGCGTAACAGCCATTTCCACAGCGGGAATGATTCACTGACTTTTGTACAAGGGGTTATGCGTCATGATGCATTACCCGGTTGGTATCTGGCGTTCTCTGATGGCAGAACCACCAACTATAACGGCACGTGGGAGAACCAGACTTACATCAGCCAGAATCAGTGGACTCAGTTGATTATCGGCCACGAATATTTCTACAAGCGCCTGCGTTATGGCTGGGATGTTATGGGCGGGAGTGCGTCAATCGACGATCGTTGGCAAGGACGCGCCAAGTTCTTTACCGATTTGCGTGTTACGGACAATTTCTCCTTCTTTAACTACCTGTATCAGCAAATTGACCATCGCCGCAGCGGTGGTTCACAAAATGACCGTGACGTACGTTCATTTCAGATTGAACCTGGGGTGCAATATATTATTAACAACACCACCGGGGTCTGGTTCCGCCAGCAATTTGCTTCTGCCATTTTAGACAGAGCGCAGTGGGGCGATATCGACGAAAAAAGCTGGACCGCTTCATTTGGCGTCTGGCGCAACTGGGGGAAATTATCCACAACACTGAGCGGCGGTTATGGACATTATAAGGAAAACAATGCACAGCCTGAAGATGGCGAAGTATTCCAAAATACCCGTAATCGCTTCCTGAAGGTGTCGGTGAATTATCCTTTGACCTCTCGTTTCACAGCATCTGGGGAAGTTACCGGTTCGTTGATAAACCAGAGCGGAAGCTGGGTCACCAATGGCGATGCCCTCACCACCGATTATAAGTTGATGCTGGATTATAACTTTTAACAAATACGTTTGAATAAAAATAGTTAATTATCATTGAGGAAATGTCATGAATATCTGGACTCTTGGCGATGCGGTGGTCGATCTTTTACCGCTTTCAGACATGCAGTATCAAGCCTGCGCAGGAGGAGCCCCATTCAATGTTGCGGTCGGTACTGCACGTTTACACAGCCAGAGTGGTTTTATTGGCCGCGTTGGTGATGACGACTTTGGTCATTTTCTAAAAAAAACGCTGTCTGACTCAGGCGTCTCAACAGCAAGCCTTCAGTTGGATAGCCAGCACAAAACCAGTACAGTGCTGGTCTCTCTGAATAGTGGCGGAGAGCGCGAGTTTACGTTTTTAACCACCCCCTCCGCCGATCAATTTTTAACGTCCGATGCCCTTCCAGAATTTAGCAACGATATTCTGCACTTCTGCTCTCTGGCAATGGTCACCGACGTTTGCCGTAATACATTGGTTGCCGCCATCAGCAATGTTAAACAACGCGGGGGATTGCTGAGTTTCGATGTGAACTTACGGGAGCAAATGTGGCTCGATAAGCATGAAATGATCGAGACGGTGCGCCATTTTTCCTCACAGGCCGACATTCTTAAACTCTCGGAAGAAGAATGGTACTGGATGACAGGTACCCACAATTTTACCCTGGCGCTTGAAGGTCTTAAGGCGCTACCTGCACAACTGAAAGTAATGACCTACGGGTCGCAAGGCGCCATGGTGTTATGGCGCGACAGCGTCATCCATTTCAATGGTTATACCGTCGATAGTGTCGATACAACCGGGGCTGGCGACGCTTTCGTCGCCGGTTTGTTGGCCTGGATTGCACATAATGGGATGCCGGAGAGCTTTGAACAGATCCATCAGGCCATTGCTCAGGCTGGTGCCTGTGGTGCCCTCGCGACAACCCGCAAAGGTGCATTGTCTGCCCTGCCGGATACCAAAGCGCTCAATGCCTTTATCAGCCAATTTTCTCTACCGGACTATGAGATAAAAAACCAAACGGGTTCTCGCCTTCCTTGAACTGGATACGGATTGGTGTACCCATAACATCCAGCGATTTGCGGAAGTAGTTCATCAAGTAACGCTTGTAGGAGTCCGGCAGGTCTTTAACCTGGTTGCGCGTTTAAAGTTGCATGGCTCCTGGAATAAGCCTTCTTGCGCCGGTTAACCGGGGTGAAGATGAAAGTGATAATCCAGCCTTACATGAGCGTGTTAAATTCCCTGGGGTAACGCATACTGAAGCCAGTACGCAAATTTCGACCTAAGGGTTCATCATGAAAAATGTAGTTCTCATTGCGTTAGTTTTATTTCCGCTCGCTTCGCAAGCGGCGACTGAAAAGACGACACCTCCGCAGGCGTTCAATTTTAGCTGTGGGAAAACTGGCGGAACTTACAGTGACGGTAAAGGTGGCGTGTGGGTGAATGGTCAAAAAGCGACGATTAAACAGAGCAGCCCGACCTATTGGGAAGCGACCAGTGGAAAAACAGTGATCAGCATTGTGCGTTCAGCAGACGGTAATCCTGAGATTTCTTTTAGCGGCCCCAATCGTACTCACGGCGTCTGTTTACCCGAAGATGAAGTAAGCTTCGCGCCGACTGCACAGAAAAAAAATGAGCAGAAATCTGGGCCTTCATTTTCATGTTCAGCAGTAAGTAAAGGCAGTATGGAAGAGTTGATTTGCCAAAACGAAACGCTTTCCGCGCTGGATCTCAAACTGGCGAATATCTACAAGCAAGCTCTGGTAAAATCAAATAATAATTCCACGCTTAAAGCTGAGCAGCGTGGATGGATTAAGGGGCGTGATGAATGCTGGAAAGCAGATGACAAAACCTCTTGCCTGAATGACTCATATCAGCAACGCATCAGCGAATTACAGAAAAAGTACCAGGTACAATAAGCAAAATCGTTACCAATAGCCTTGACTAGTCCTGCTATAGGTTGACACTTTTCGGCCTTACAACGCCCGATGAACTTCATCGGGCGTTTTGTATTTTAGCGACAGATGTGGCCGCCGCGTGTTGTAGATTTCCACCGACTCCCTGACCATCTTTCTTGCCTGTCCGATATCTTCTGGCTTCCCGAGCAGATATTCCATTTTTAATATCCCGTTTACCCGTTCCGCCAGCGCATTCTGATAACAGTCATACCCGTCTGTCATCGAGCAGATGACCCCATGGCGTTGGTGTAGTGCCTGATATTCTGTTGAACAGTACTGCACACCCCGATCTGAGTGATGCACCAGTGGATGTGCTGTACGCCTGCTGACCAGCGCCATTCTGAACGCCTTAGCCACATGATGGGTATGCCGACTTTCATGCACATGATATCCCACGATTTTTCTCGACCAGACGTCTGTTATCAGACTGAGGTACGCCGTTCCCTTACGCAGGGGAAGGTACGTGATATCCGCGACCCACACCTGCTCCGGGCGGCTGGCAACAACCTGATTTTCTCCCGCCTTCAATAAGTTAGGATGACGATAAAAGCGATGATGGCTTTGAGTCGTTTTGTGATACGCCCGTTTCGGTATTACCAGTAATCGTGCGCCACGCAGTATCTGGAACAAACGATCCCGACCGACATGGAGTGCCGGCTCTGGTTGCTGTCGCAATAAATAATGCAGTTTACGTGTCCCCAGCCGGGGCTGGTGTAGCCGGATGGTCGTCACCTGTTCAACGATATGCTGCGCCTGTCTTTCTCTTCCGCGCTCACGTTGCAGGGATTGATACCACGCCTGTCGGCTGATCCCCATGAACCGGCAAGCACGCATTACTGTGAGTCCCGGCGTTTGTGCTTGCGTGATAAGGTGGCCAACTGCTTTTTTGTCAGTGTGGCTCCGAACTCGGTATTCATTACCTTCACGACAGCTTCAAAAAACTGGGCTTTTATTTCTGATTCAGCCAGTTGCTGCTCGAGTTCTTTGATCCGTTGTTCGGGAGTAAGAGGTATTTTGGGCATAGTAGCTCCGCACTTTCTTGCGAGAGAGGAGGAGTGCCAGTCGAGTTGACCGTATCTGCGCAACCACGTCATGACGGTGTGGCTACCCTGAATACCGTAGCGGTCTTGCGCCTGACGGTAAGTCATTTCCCCTTTTTCGACCTGTTCGACAACGGCCAGTTTAAAGGATAGAGGGTAATCGCGTTGTGTGCGTTTAACATATTGGTTCATCACATTTTCCTCTGCCTGCGAGTTAAATGTGTCAACGCTATTTAGGACGGGTCACCTGAATGTATAAAAGCCCGCGATGCGGGCTTTTTGTTTTGCTAACGGCTGGTAACCGCGCAGTTTTATTTGCTTTTCTTGATGTGAATAGCAAATACACAGGAAACAATGTTGATTTTAAATCATATTTATTTTTTACATTAAAATTAGGTACACCCATGTGTACATCGAAAACAGCAGTGCTCGCCTGTTCTACATTTTTTCACTCTATCAATTTCTCGCGCCATCCTTAATGTATGATAGATCTATCCCACAATAAGGAATCAGCCAGCCATGAGAATGACCAGCCGCAAAAAAGAGATACTCACGTACTTTGAGCCAGAGAATCGTAAATGGGTGACTGGTGAGATTGGTGTTCCCCCGTTCGATGTATCCGGCGTGGCTTACCTTCTGTATGGCATGGAGTCATTCGACAAACGCCACCAGCTCGAATCCACCAGGCGTACACTTGAGGCGATGGTTAATGATGGCCTGCTGGAAAAGATAACCAGCTACGAACAACGGCAGGACACTACACAATCGGGTACTGGTAAAGGTGTATGGTGTAACTGTTCTCGTTACGGTCTGCCAGGTCAATGTGCTGTTGTGCGTGATAGCGTTGGGCCTGATAACGCGATTGATGGTGAGTGCGCTAGGGTTGGTTAACCCGACTCAAAATTGAGTTGCCACTCAGATAAGGCACTTCGGTGGTAAGCATTTTCCCGAGCAAACCAAAGCGATGCTGCTTTTTTGATTGTCCAGGCACCCCCCCCTTTAATGTTATATATACCTGTCACACTTTCTCGACAGAAGTGCCACATGGCGGGAAAGACCATGTGGCACTTAATCAGGAAAAGTGCCACATGGTGGCCTATAGCATGTGGCACTTATTTATTAAAAGTGCCACATGGAAACAGTGCTTTTCGGTGCGAATCTTAGGGCGAACTTAGGGTTTGCGAACCATACCGTTCTGCTGGAAACCTGCGCGGAAACCTCACGAATGGAAACCATGCGTTTCGGTGGATACCACCAGCATGGATACCAAACCATCATTGGGCCGTTACAGCTTTTTCCTATTGGTATACATATCACCGCACTCCTTCGCAGCCTGTTCAATAAGCTTTGCTGCCAGTGGGTAGTTCTTCATGCTCTCAGCCTGATCAGCCATCCGGTCCAGTGAACGCAATCGGATTGCTTTGTTAGCGATCGGAATGCCTGATAATTCTTTCTGAAGCTGCTCACGGGTGAAGTGGAAAAGCTCAACCCACTTCTGCGCCAGCTTCTTACCATTCGCCTTTGTTGGGTCGTGCGATTCGACCTGTTGACGCGTGATAACTAAACCGAATTCTTCTTGGACGGACTTTACTACCTGGGATGGTGTATCGAGGCAGGCCAGCGCCTGTACTATGTAGGCTTTAACCGCTGTTGTTAGTGCTGCCATTGATCACCGCCTTGTCATACTCAGTCATAAATTTATGCCAATTTTACCACGCTCCATTTTGATAAGTACGCGTTCAGATAATGCGTTTTCGCTGCGTACCTGTTTGCGTACTTCTGCTTTGCGTACCGCTCTAAAGTTTACATCCGGGACCCAGCATATTGAATTTCATCACTGTCTTACGTTGCCTTACACTGGTAAAATATCCACCTGTTTATTTATCAGGTAACCATCATGAGCAAGTCACTGTCTGTTACTTTCCGCGTTCCTGCTGAACTGTCCGGGGTGTTCAACTCTGCTGTGAATGAGTCAAGCACCGATAAAACGGCATGGCTGATTGACGCTGTGCGCCAGAAACTGAACCTGCCAGACAGCACCCCTGATAATCGTCTGCTGGCGCTGGTGGAGCGAATGGAAGCGGCAGCGGCAGCGCTGGCTGGAGGCAAGCAAGGGATACCACCTCAGCCCTACAATGAAGCGGCGGTGCTCCAGATTGTTGCGGATACCATCAGGGAAGGCCTGGATAACGGGCGCATTATCGCTGAACGGCTTAATGACGCCGGGTATCAGACGAAAGCAGGTAAAGCGTGGGATAAGGATATTTACAGCGGCTGGAAACGACAGGGTATCAATGCCGACAAGCTGAAAACGATACTGGCTGGCTAATCTCTTAGATAAACTAGTGCTAAGGATTAATCAATGCCGAATAGGGCTCGAGGGAATCCGTCGTTATTAGGAAATCCCATAGCCGTCAAATTACAACCCGGCAGGTACGGTTTAGTATCAATCAAATCAGCAATGTGCCTAATCCAGTTAGAGCCAGGGCCGATCTCTTTCACCAGTAACCATAGTACTGCAATCATTCCGTACATCCTTTCATAAGCGTCATCGTTCATGTTTAAACGCTGAAAGTAAGGATGGTTAGGCAATGGCATGATTTTGGGCTCATTAACTTTGTTCCAGATACGTGAGTGATGAGCACAGCGATTTCTAAGAACATTCATGGCACTAAGCCAGTTCTGGAAAATAGCGCCATTACCAGCAGCAATACCGAGTCTGGAAAGTATCCCATTGCGATGGCTATCTTTCAGCATTGCATAATATTTCGACATCAAACCAAAGTCCCAAACTTCAATCGCTACCCAGAATGGCAATCCTTCATACCTACCTTCATGCCATTTGATAAAATCTTCCCTGCTCTTAGCAATTTCATTGGAATGCTTGGAGAGCCACTCTTCCCTCGCACTACAGCGACCATTCGAACGCGCTCTAAAGTGTTTGGGGTTGATTATGGAATCATCTAGGTAGCCAAGAGGGGATATTTTACCGATTTCATGTGCAATAACAGAACGGACATAAACCTCAATACGCTCTAAAGCATTAATCATCAAAAGGCGCAGTTGTTTATCGAACAAATAAAGGTCGTATACAGCCCGGAAATTTGTTCCCGGACGAACTTGGTTTAGTCGGGTTCTGATTTTTTCTGGAGTTATGTGTGGGATTCGACACGGATACCAAAAGCCAGAAAGTCTGTAATAGCCAACTTGGGATATTTTTTTAATTGCATGAGAGCGATCGGGTACATCCATGCCGCGGGAAAGTAGCAGATCGATTAGTTCGTCATATTCTTTATGAACTTTTACCGGATCAGCCATTAAAGGATTTCCTTCCCCTTAGATATAAGAAGGCCCGGCCATAACTATCACCTTACTTTCGTAAGACTCAAGCCAGGGGGCCGGGCTCAGTTGCTGCTAAATCTATATGTAAAGTAGAAAATGTCAACGTGAATGCTTGCGACGAATAGACCTAACTTGTATCTAATTAGACAGGAAAGCACTAGATGTAGTTGCATGCGTGAGCAAGAATGCATATCTGTAGTATTGATTGTTTATACCTATCGTTGGCGTTAATTTGACTCAACTCATTTAAAATACCGAAATCACGAACGCTCTGTGTTAAGTGCGAGTGTTGCTTAACGGCGCGGCTCTGGCTTCTTCCACTGGAAGGCCGGGCTGGTCATCATGCTTCTGAAGCGGTTACGGTGCGCGATGCTGTCTTGTATCGAGCGGTGTATCTCGCGCTCGTCTGCCGGGGTGAGCTGGTGGCCTTCATGTTCCAGCTTGGCAATGGTGAGCAATTCTATTTCGCGTGGCGTCATAGTTATTATTCCTGGCTGGTGGTTATCAAAAAGGACTACCGTCCTGCGTGTTATTACGGCAGTTAATGAGTAGAATCAGCGAAACCATATAAGGACATCGGCATGAAAACCTTAACAATATCATTATCCATCGGTCTGTTGGCCATGCTTACATCAGGAGCGTCAATTTCTTCTACACAGAAAAATAAAAGTTATGAAAATGCTTTTGAAGAATGTGGAGTGATTACTAATAAAGCCGTAAGTAATTGGGGAGACTGGGCTTCGACTCAGGGGTTAACCCCACAAGAATTGCGAAAAATTGTTGGTACCATGTGCATTAATGGGATCACCGCCGCGAGAGACTCTCAAAATAAAACAGAACTGTCTTTGTACTGGAATGCTTTAGCAACTCGATTCAGAGATGCCGGGTTGGCACCATTGAGCGTAAATGCTGTATGGGACGCGCAAAAAATCTCAATGAATTACTTCATGAGCTTGCATCCAGACCTCGCCCGTCAGGAATCTGAAAGAGAGCGAATTGCTTCTGAAGAAAAAGCGAGGAAAGATACCGCGCTTGATACGGATATCGGGTTCCCGCTTCTTACAAAAAATCACACGCAAGAACAATTTAATACCGCATATAACTACTTCATTAACACCAAGAAGGTTAAGGGCGGCTTGTCAATTAGAGAAACATGCGAGAAAGCCATTAAAGAGAATAGCTTTCTGAGCAACTTCAGCTTTACACAGATGGTTACTGCTCATGGATATGATGAGCAAGCCATCATTGTCTGTCAGAACGTGATGGTCTACGCAGTGTCAAACGGGAGATACGGAGATAGTCCACAAAAAATAACTATAAGCTCTAACCAAGGTGATTTAAGCAAGTTTTCGTATCCTGGCAACAAATATATGGCGATTGTCGCTGAATGGGCGGGGAGTAATGCGAAATAAATCATAAAACTCACCTTCCCATACCACTAGAGAACGCCGCATTTGTTGACGCCCTTTGGCTTTGTCGCTTAATGCTCTCATTGAGTGCGTCAACTGTTTGTGGGTTGCTGTTAACATTTACAGTATTTATATGTGTGCTGTTTGTCACCTGTGGGTTGCTGCCGCTTGATGACAGTTGATATGGCCTGCTTTCTGTCAAATTACGCTGTTTTGTGTAGTAGGCGACATTATCAGGCGCACCACTAGATCCGTCACCCCCACCGCCCAACGCACTGCGAATCTTTCCGGCGTACTCCCTGGTTTCTTTTGGCAATGGCCTCCAATTTCCATCCTTGTCAGTAAAGCCATCACCTCTTCCCTGTTTTATCCACTGGTCAACATTACCAGGCCCCCAGTTGTAGGCCATGAGGGAATCGTTAAGATTTCCATTGTATTTCTTCAGCATCTTGCTGATATAAATTGAGGATGCTGCTCTTGATTTTTCAGGGTCAAGCCGTTCGTCTACCTGCGAGTCAATACGCAATCCAAGCTCTCTGCCTGTATCAGCCATAATTTGATACTCGCCGACAGCTCCTTTAGGGCTATACAGTTTCGCTCCGTCACTAGACTCTACTTTCCTAATAGCATTTAAGAGTCCATCTGTAGAGCCGGGAATGTCCCATTGGATGTTATCACCCAATACTGTTCCTTCTGGGCGGCCATATTCGGTATCAATACCAATAGAACGCATTGCGTCGCCAATGTTTCGCTTTGTATAGCTCAGCGATGAATCGGCGCTGTCTTTGATATTGCCCTGATCATTGTGAAGGTAAGTGCCATACGCAATAAGCCCAGACAGCCAAGGAGGAACTAGCCCGCCTGTCACTTTGCTACCCACATAGGCTGCTGCCAGAAGTTTGAGCGCATTTTCAGCACCACCTACAGCCTCAGTAAATCTCTTAGTGGTATTACCAGCGGCATCAAAGAATCCGATAATATTACCGTGGTTCTTCTCAATCCATGAGCCGAACGCTTTCATTCCGTTGATAATGTCCGGTGCGAAGGCAGTCGCTAAATCAGTTTTCAGTCGCGTGAATTGGGAATCAAGCTGGCCAAGCGTTGCCACCAGATCTTCCTGTTTTTTCACTTGTGCGGCGGTGATGTTCGACTTCTTCGTTTCGGAATCGACAAGCGACTTCAACTCACCGGATTTAATTTTGGCTGCGTCTGTCGGGTCAAAACCAGATGCCGACATAACCTGCATCAGGTTCTCTTGCGAATGCTTCTTCCCGTAACTGGTGAACTCTCCAAGCGCCTTATTGGGGTCGCCAAGGTTATTAATATTCAGGCCGGTACGAGCGCCTAGCACCATAAGGTTTTGAGCGGCACCGGTCAGACCGCCGAACACTGTAGGGTCAGCAATGTTAGCCAGGGCCATGCGGGCATTTCCGGAAGCAGAGATAAACGCATCACCGTTAAGCCCTGCCTGCTTAAAGCCACGCTGTACCCCGAACATCTTATTGACGTCAGAGCCAAAGAACTTAGCCTGCTGGCTGGCTCTGACTATCTCGTTTGCCGTAGAGGTGAATAACTGCTTAACACCGTATAACCCGGCACCAATCCCAAGGAACCCGGCAGCCGCCGCAGTAACGCCACGGAATGACGATACCGCCGCAGTGCCGAACTTCTTAGCGTCAAAGCCAGCGTCAGACAGCGACTTCCCTGTTTCTTTATTCGAGCGCTGAATTTCATCGCCAACTTTGACGATTTCTTCACCGGTAGTCTTTGCTGTGTCGCCAATCCCTTCCCACTCTTTGGTGACCGTATCACCAAGCTCCCTGGCACCATCCGCTACTTTCTTTTTACCATTCAGGAACTCATCGGCACGGATTGTGACTTTATAGGCCAGTTCACTAATGATCATGCATTACCCTCCGCGACAGTAATGCTGGTCAATGCCTTGTCCATTAGCCCTCGCACTATCGCGTTTAAAGATGGCGCTACATTAAGTGGTGATTTGCTGCGTTCTTCATCCTGAATGCGCTTAACTTCTGCCATCTGCTCTTTGGTGAGCAATACCGGTTTAAAGTTTGGGTTCTGTGCCATTTCATGTCTCTCTGTATGTTTATACAGGTTAATTTTATTTCATAAAACGCAACACAACAAATTATCATTGCAAATATTGCAACAAAAGACTGTAAAAAAGCCACCGTTCAGGTGGACTATGAAGTAACGCTGGTACCGGAAAGCATCGGCAAAATATTTTGCCTATGTTCAGGCTACTTCTTTTTTCCGGGTAGCCGAAATGCGTCCCCGCCGGGCTGCGCTATCCCCATGCGTTGCTGTGTCTCTTTTGCTGCTCGGCTCAGGTCGCCAAAATTCTCAGCCTGTTGCGGTGGCAATCTGGCGAGATCAATACATCGGGCTCGACGTGATGCCACCCACTCCCGATCGTTCTCACTGACGCACTGCTCCAGTACTTCCAGCCAGCGCGAGGCCGCACGGCGATAAAGCCCTTTAGCTTCCAGCGCCTCAGCCTTACTGTCTTTCACCATTGGTTTGTTCTCCGTGCTTATCAGAATGACACTTCATCGTTAAACGGCGGTGTCTGGTCGTACTCGTTGCCGTTATTCTGCTGCTGGGCATGATTCAGGTCGCAGGTGGCCTGTGCCTGTGCCTGTGACCCTGTCTTACCTCCGGATCGTACTGTTCTTGCGCTTATCACGCTGTCGGCTATAACCTGCGGTTGCTCCTTCTGTACGCCGTCCTGTCCTGCCCACTGGTTTAGCTGCATGTTGCCCGCCACGCTTATCAGGTCGCCTTTCTGGTGCTTCGCCAGCAATTCGGCCTGCTTGCCAAATGCCACAACGCCCAGCCAGTAAGTAGCCTCACCGTTCGGCCCCGTATGGCAGGGCAGAGATACCGCCAGCCGCGCCATTGTCATTTGCTTATCGCTTGCTGTGGTGCGGGTCTGGGGATCTGCCACCAGCCGTCCGTATGCTGAAATTTGTGCTGTCATGTGTAACCCTCTTGTTTAAATATCTCGGTCTCGGTGTTTATTACTTAATAAGCGTTCTAATTATTTGAGTAATCGAATAAATAACCAAAAGCTCAGCAGATACCAGAACATATGCAACGTAACCCTGCCTTGCCCACCTGGAATGAAAGAAATCGCTGGCATGATGCTGAATGCGGCTCACGATCCAAGTTCCAACACCACATAGTGCCGGAGCTATAAATAACGTGAGGAGCCATATGCCAATGTCCAGACCATTCCTGACGATATAAGCCAGTGGAACAGCAAAAAGAAAAGTTAATGCCGTATTTCCCAGTAGTATGTCTTTAACTGTGTTTTCTACTAATTTCTGTACATTTTCGTTCATTACATCCCCTAGTCGTCAATTTGGTATACATAACAGAAATATTGTTGGTTCAGTTGGTTCAGTTGGTTCACTGCCCGCCAGCCCGCGCCATTACTCACTTTCCCTGAACCAACATCAGCAATTTTGCGTTGGTTCAGCGTACCTTTGTGTTGGTTCACTGCCTGCCAGGGTGAATGCCTCGATCTGCTGGTGTTGGTTCAAAAGCGGTATTTGTTGGTTCAGTGTTGGTTCAACATCACTGTTAAAACCCTTATAAAACAATGAAGCTTATTTACTGAACCAACTGAACCAACTGAACCAACACCTTTTCTACGTATGTGAGGAATGCTATTCCTCTGGCTGGCTATAGTCCTCCGGCTGGTAAGTCAGGACGTATACGTTAATTTGCCTCCCGTCGATACGAGGTGATTTACGCTGATAACCGCGCCCGCTTGTAGGCGGTGTCAGCATCCCCGCATTTTTCAAAACCTCGGCAAACTGTTTAGGGTTAAAGTTCTGCGCAATCTCTTTTTCAAATGCCCCGGGGAATGTGTAAAAAATCATAGGACTTTCGTCATGATTACCTTTCTGGCGATACCCTGCGAGATCCTTAACTGGCATATCTGCTGAACTGTATGGGAACGGCGCAAAGCGGCTAAGTCCGTATGCATTGAGAAACGCTTCTGTCTGCTCAACAACCTGCTGATGCTCTTTGTTGCCGGTGCCGAACTCTCGTACCCATGCGTTGTAACTATGCTGTACCGCATCCCGGCAGGTCTGCACATCCCACCCGGTGACAACCTCACCCAGCAGCAACGCCGCCTCCAGAATGGCAAAGCGTGCGGCCACGCGGTGAACCTGCTCGCCATAGTCGGCAGGGATAAGACTGCGCCAGCGGGCCTCACACTCGCGTACGATATCAATGGCCTGCTGCTGGTGGTCTGCCAGCCACTTGATCCACTCTCTCCCCGCTGCCCCGTGGTGATGCTGGTAAGCATCTTTCAGTGCGTCGGCATGCTGTTTACCGTTCTGATGGTCGTGGAAGCGTACAGCCTTACTCAACGGGATATTAAGCAGCCGCACCAGTTGCCCGGCTTTGGTCTTGCGCCCAGCAGTGGCAATGAAGGTTTCTAAATCCATTTCCCCTGTGCTAATAGCCACTGTACGCCAGCGTTTTAAGTCACGATTGCCGCCTTCCTTAGCCCCCTGCAGTTTCCCCACGCCATTAAACAGCGCATAGGCAGACTGTGAGACGCTTATGGGATCTGCCCCCTGTCCGACTTCATCCAGCGGCATCAGTCCGTCATTGTGGGCAGCCGCTTCGTTTGCCAGCCCTAACGCAGTTCCGTACCACGTCAGCCGTAATAAGTCCGGGTTGCCGTATAAACTGCTCGCCACATTCGCTGTGGTGGTCTTGCCTGCGCTCGATTGCTCGTAAAAGTGAATGCCGAACCCGTCAGCCTCAGCCAGTCCGATTAATGGTGCTGCCAGTGCTGCGGCGATGGCGGTCATCATGGAGTAATTGCCATACGCCAGATGTCCAACGCTATTGCGCCAGCTTTCAGCTGTGCCCCGGATGGCATAACCTGCAGCGGCAGAACTGCGGCCACTGAACAAAACCGGATGTACAGGTGTGCCGATGATCTCCCCGTCCGGCATGATGTAAGCACCACATTGCCAGCCAGTGGCATGAGCAACGCGCCACAACTCACGCGAACCACTACGTTGTAGCCAGTCGGCAAAGGTTGCCCGTAAGCTGTTTTTGGTCGTAACGTTAACCCCGCCCGCTTTAATTGTGCGCCAACCTTCACGCTCACCAATATCAGCCAGGGGAATGGCGGCTGTTGTTGGCATATCTGAACCAAAGGCCAACCAGCGGATAATCAAATACTGATCCTTGTCATCACGCCCGGTACCGATTACGTCCATTGGTGAAGCCAGCCAGCTTTCATTGTTGATGATCTCGCCACTTTCCTTGTCCACCTTCGGCGTAACCCAGAACACACCATCTTTCCGGTTCTCAATGCGGGGCTTCAGTGGATCGCTATCCCTTGCCGTAACCTTGCCGCCATCAATGGCCTGTAGCATTGGTTCCACGCCTTCCCCCTGCGGTTGGTACATAGATTCATTAAATGTCTGCATAGCGGCTTCCAGCCCGTTTTGCTGGTGGTAGTCGTTCCAGTCTGCTTTATGGTCTGTTGGCGGTACTGATACCCAGCCAGCCACGGAAATGGCGGCTTTCTCTGCGGCAATCTTCCCGGTGTTGGTGACTCCGGTTTCGGAGCCTCCTCCCTGCTGGTCGTTATCGGCTATGAGGACAATTTTGTCCTCTGGGTATTTCTTTCGCATCAGCTCCGCAACCGGTAACAGGTTGCCAGCGTCAATGGCACACACTGCCAGCGCGTCAGGACACATCAGGTGAGCGCTTAAAGCGGTTGCCAGCCCTTCGGCAATCATAATGGTGTGCGGTGTTACTGGTGCGTTTATGGCGTGATATGCCCCGCGCTTTGCAGAACCGGATAACAGGCGCTTTTCACCACTGGTAGTAATGGTCTGCGCGGCGGTGACTACCCCGGATTCGTCCACCAGCGCAAGCAGTAACGAGCCGTCAGGCATTACCGGATAGCTGAACCCAGCAAGCCCTTTTGATACCAGGTACTCAGATTCGCCCTGTACGACCTTCTGACTCATGATCTGGTAACGGTGGGTAAACTCCTTGTGGCGCTGCTCTGCGTCTGTTGCTACCTGCTGCTGGCGTTCCTGCTCACGTTGCTGGCGTCCTGCGTCTGCCTGCTTCCTTCGCTGGCTCGCGGCTTCTTTATCGGTTTCCGCTGCCCGGTAATCAATTCCCAGCGCGTCAGCGACAATACGCGCCGCCTCGGTGTTATCGCAGTTATTCACCTTACGGATCAGGTCTAAGCCGTCGCCTGCGCCACAAACGTTGCAGAAGTGGGAACCGCGCCCGCCATCATCGAAACGGAAACGGTCATTCCCTCCACACGCCGGGCAAGCTGTGTGCTTCCGTGGTGAATCGGGAACGGTGATCCCGACCAATGCCAATACATCAGGCCAGCGCCCAGCAGCATTGTCTGTAACTTCTCGGATAAGGTCGATGTTACGCATGAAATGCCTCCTCGTTATCAGCAAGGCTCGCCCCCATGTCATTGACCATGCTTTGCCATATATCCCAGCCTTTTTTCCGTAACTTCGGCTCTATTCACGCATTTACTAAGCAAAGTAATGCTGAAATTCTCCCACAGAGGACCAGTCCCCTTTAGCGGTTCCAGTAAGTAGCTATCCACCAATGGGCGTATACCCTGAATACCGTTAACAATGTCAACGCGCACCGGTTCACCGCCAGCATCTAGTATGAAATACTCACCATTGCTGGTGGTGGTAACGCGGTTGTACACCGCGGCGGCGTACTGGTTAGCCAGCGCATTAAGTCGAAAATTTTTAGTGATCATATTGTCCCCTCAGTGCGCTACAGGTGCGGCTGGAATCCCTTCGGTATTCAGCATCTTGATAAAATCGTCATGGAGCATCGTGAGGCCTTCACGCCCCCACTGAGATAAACGCAGTGCGTTACCATCGGGATCGGATTCTGCCATACCCTGATAAAGCTGAATTGCCCGCTGTAACCCGGCCTCAGCACCGTATTTCTGAATGGCGATACCCTCGATATGGGTCGCCAGTGAGCAACGCTCAGTGGATGGATAAATCGCAATGCCGCCATGCTCCCCGGCATAGAGAACCGCCCGGCTGGTACTGCCGTCCTCGCTCTCCACCATCACCATGCCGTTTTTGTCCTGCTGCTCATGGATGAAGATGCAAGCAATCAGCCAGCGCCAGATAATGGCCATCTGCTCATCAGAAGGGGAAAACCAGTTGTTAGTGTCAGCCAGTTGGATCTCTGCCACGACCAACAAACCGTTAGCCAGTGAGGAATCAAACTTCCCGGCCTCGAGCTGGCGAATAACTCCGCTGTAGCCAATGATGCGACTATCAAATCGGATGCCATTCGGAGTGGCCTCAATGTGGCTTAGGGTTTGATATTTGAGTTTGCTTGGAATTACAGGAAGCTTGCTCATGGCTTAGCCTCGCTACGGGCATAGAATTCTTCAATTCGCAAAATCGAGTACATGCCATCCAGCCACGCATAAACCTCCTGGCGGTCTTGCTGGTTTTCAATTTTCGGTACAACTTCAGTTAAAAGATGATGAATACCGGCTTTGACGCGCATAAGCCTGTCGCGGGACTGGTTCTCCGGCGTGGCAGGCAGAATTATTTGTGGTCGTCCGATTACGGCATTTATGCGTTCATAATCACTGAAATGCTGTTCAGCGGGATTTGGATTTGCTGCGCTCATTTCCCCATCTCCCATTTCTGTAATTCAATAAGGGCTTCTGACACGCCAGATACAACAAACCGATTAGCCGAAATAGCGGCCTTTACGTCTCCGCTATCCATTATTTCCAATGATTTTTCTAGCGCGATTAACGATGACTGAATGCCATGTAAAAGACCCAGGGAAAACTCGAATTGGGCATGTTGAGTAATGAATGGCTTAACCATGTGGCACCTCCAGCACAGGCAGGCGGCCAGCGAACACCATCACACAGCCAGCCGGGGATTGCTCACGGGCTTCACGTTCGGTAGTGGCGGTGATGTGCATTACGTTGCGATCGATGGAACTGAGTGCCAGAAAACGCCAGATGAATTTGTTTGGGCTGAGTGATGCCCGCCCCATATGGGGTGTGGTACGATTTGACATAGCTACCTCGATACATGCTCTATCGGTGGTGGTTAGACGCCCGGAAGGTGTTAGCGCACCTCTGGGCTTCGCCGTTTTGTGTACTTTCTGTGTTTTAACTGTGGATAAGGTGAACACCACCAATGTATAACTTGGTGAACACCACTTCAAGTGTTTTATTATCAATTTTGCTGTGTATACTGAACACCACCTAAAACAAGAGGTTTCAGTAATGGCAACAGGTAGGAAGAACAATCGTTCTTTACAGCTTTCTGTACGACTCCCTCTAGATGATTTAGAAGAGATAGAAAAGCTGAAAGAAGAAGGTGAAAGCACTGCCGGCTTTCTGATTACAGCAGCAAAAGGCGAAATAAAACGACGCCAGCGCCGCAAGTCCAAAGAGCCGGAATAATCCAAAGCACTGAAAATCACTTTGTCGTCCAGATAGAGGGTAGGATTTATAATCCCGCCCTTTTTTATGGCCACCGAAAACTTCGCTCGCGTGCGCGTACTTGTCCCGAAATCCCTAACCACGCGTGGTGACTTCCGATTAATCTTCCCGCCTCGCGTAGTGACTGCAATAAAGCCTTGGGTGCCACCAGCAACAGCATTCTGAATGTTAGGTTTTGTTAGGTTCTCAGCCAAACTTTCGGCTGATTGAATGTCAGGTTTTGACAGGTTCAGGCTACGCTTTGCAACGACCTGAACACTAACATTTGCTAACAGGCGGGCAGTCTGCTGAGCGGAGGAAATGTCATCATTTGTCATCATTCCGTCACTGCAAAAGTGAGGTTTTGTGAGGTTCAGGCTAAGTTTTACTAAGCCCTGAACCATAACAATTGATGACAGGCTGCTGCTCTCTGCTTCAGGTTTTTTCAGGTTCTGAGGGTTAGCATTTGTTAGCAGGCCAGCCAGGGGGAAGCCCTTACTCTGGACGGCGGTCATTAGTGAACCTCCGGTAATTCAGGCTGGTACTTACGCCATAACTCAGCTTCTTCGGTGATAAGGCTGGATTTCTCACCTTTGCAGGCTTGCAGGTCATGACCACGCTTGCTGGCTTTCTTCTTGTACTGCGCTTTGCGGCGGCTGTGGTCATTAAGGAAGGCGAACGGCACACCGTATGAACCGGTCTTGCGGATAGACGGGATCACCTCGCGGAACACCCAGTTAGTGAAACTGTGGGCGAATGTGCCAGGCGTGGTGGCTTTGCGACTGCGGGATATCAGTTTGTAGAAGCCAGACTCTGCGACAACACCATGAATTGGGTTGCCGCGATTACCGTAGGTTAAAGCTACGGTATTCTTTTCATCCTCATCCAGAGACTTCAGCGCATCACGGGAGTTAACAATATCCAGCGCACCGCAAATATCCTTAGCAACGAACCACGGCTCACCATTGATATTCACCACGCGCACTTTCACACCTTCAAATTTAATGACGGAAATATCCTGCTCATCAGCTTTGAAAATATCGCTGTAGCGTTCTTTAGGGTGAGTTTGGCCCCGGCCAGTATTGGCCGTATTTTTCAGGTTCATATTGTCAGGCTCCGTTATGCGGCGTTAAACGCGTCCGGGTAAAGGGTGAGGATGTCGTTAATTTCCTGCTGTGAAAGTCCGGTATAGCCACCAGCGGAGGCATTATGGTTCACAAGCTGGATAACACGCATAACGTCAGCGCGGCAGGTAATGTGGTAACGGAAGTGGCTACCGATACCATCGCCGTTTGGCTCGTCGATACGCTCCAGGCAAATATCTAAGCGTCGTTCCAGCTCGGTAGCGTAGTTGCGGGCGCTGGACAGTCGGCAATAGCGGAGTATCTCGTTTTCAGTGAAGCCATTAATCCCGGTACGCATCATATAAACGCGAGCACGGTGCTTTTTTGGCGATGGTTTAATCTTGGCTGGTGGGCTAATATCAAAGGCGTCATCCTTCTGATTAGCCGCCTGCTGTACTGGGCGGTTTTTATTTTGCATTACGCCACCTTTCCACGGCGTTCTGCCAGCCAGTGATTAATCTCAACAGCATCAAATGCGGTCACGTTATCGGTGAGCTTTACCGGGCGCGGCAATGTGCCATTTTTCACCCAGCGATCAATGGTCGGCATAGATACGCCCAGTAATTCCGGCATACGGAAGCGGCGAATGTAACCAGTAGTGGGGATTGCTGATGGTGCTGCTTGATGTGCTGTCATGTTCCCGTAACTCCTATTGATAGCGGTTGACGTTACGGGAACAAAGTTAGCTATTTGATACGTGGGGGATAAGGCACAGTAACTCTACTGTACCTGTACAATTGAGTTACCCTACCCCTTGCCGTTAGCGGCAGATCTTAAGTGTTTGAGAATTACTTCTTCGTTAGTAATGGTTAACGGCGGTATCTCATCTTTATGGTCGAGAATGCAATCTCGCCATTTCTCAGGGCTTATCTCTTTGCGCTCACCCCGACATTCATCAGGGTATTTTGACAGTAAGCATATTGCAGATTTGAATAGCTTTTCTCTATTCGTTGCATGGTGCTCTGCAATGTGATTAACCTTTTTTATTTCCGGCATCAAATTAGGATTGGTTGAGCATCCGCGTCGAGCATTGCTTGGAAGATCGCTGTAATCACCATTATATTTTAGCAATTCTCTTACTTGGTCAGACGTTATCCATAAGTCACTTTCTGTTATTTCAATATTGGGATATTGCTCTTCATAATTTTCATCTTCTTCACCATCGCAAATATCATCATGATTAAGTGGTAAAGGAATTAAACATAAATCGGGGGTACTTTCGTCAGTACGATAAAGACCTAAAGAACCCCACAATAAAGAGGATTTTCCATAGTTCAATAAAGAATTGATCACTGGTAGCTGGGGGACCCACAAACCAAAGGCTCTACCTTGATGGCTTTGTGATTGTTCACTAGAAGTGCTCTCGTCTGCTTTCTGAGACTGATAGAACCATGGATGGAAAATAGTGTCATCGTTTTCTTCATCATAAGACAGTCGGTCAATAGAGAAGGATGTATATTTTGATATGTTGCGAGCAGCAGCCATCGCACTGTAGTTAGTGCTTAAAGATAAATACCAATCGCTAAGTTCAGTAGCATTACCTTCAACCCATAGGACAGATTTTAAGCCGTCCAGCCTAACACACAGTGTTATTTGACCAGATACGGCTAGGCTTAATAAATCCTCGACATGGATACCCAAGAATTCAGCGGCTCTTGTAATTCGGCAGAATGAAAATGGTATTTTTGTAGTGTCAGACATATGCCACCTTTTAGCATTTCACCTTAAAAACTGACTGAGCCAGGCGGTAAGGTTTGCCGCTTTTCGCCCCGTCGGGCTAGGCTCAATCTGTACTATGACAGCTTATGAGTTTTCTTGAATGGCGTCACGTTGTATTCCTCACCACGTTCAAGCGCCACCAGCAACTCTGCCCACTGTGCCAGTGCTGCTTTGCGCTCATCAAAGTATTGGTGACGGTTATAGATGCCCTCGATTCCAGCAATCCTGTGATTAAGGCATCTTTCAGCAATAACCGGATCTATACCGATAGCAGCCATCTGGGTGCGCATAGTGCGGCGCAGGTCGTGAATGCTAAACGGCTCAACATCTGGCATCTCTTTCATGACCGATGGCAACACCATGTTAAGCGTGGCCCGGCTAACGTGGGCGGTTGTCCTGGCCTTACGCGCAGGTAGAAGCCAGCGACTATCCCCGGCGAACAGGCGAATCTCTTTGATCCATTCAATAACTGGTTCCGGCAGCGGAATATCAATATCGTCACCGTTCTTTGCCCTGGCTCCCGGCAAACACCATACGCCAGCCTCTAAATCAAACTCATCCCATTCAGCAGCGCACAATTCCATTTTGCGTACACCCAGCGCCAGAATGATTTTGAAAGTCAGTTCGTTTTCACGGCTTATGCCCCGACCACGGCGCAACGCCTTAAAGAACTGGATAAGTTCATCGCGGCTTAATGCCCTTTTACGCCCTTCCTCTTTGCCACCGGCATCTTTCGAGCCAAATGATATTGCGGGGTTAACTTCAATCACTCCACGCACTACAGCAAAATCAAAGATGCGTTTCATCATGCGCAAGACATCATTGGCAACGGTTGGTGAGCCACGCTCTAGCACATCCTGCAGAACGCTATCAATATGCCGAGGTTTAACATCCTCAACCTTCATATTCCCAATGATCGGGATGATGTTCTTTTGCAGGCTGCTACGGAAAAGCTCAGGGTGTTTGTAAGTGGTTGCTATCTGGCGGGAATAATACTCAGCGGCAATGTCTGAAAAACGGGAGGCGTTTTTCTCACTTTCAATCTTAGCCAGCGCCTCTGATTTTCTTTCCTGCTTCTCGCCTGCAACGTCATAGCCAAGTGCGACACGTGCGGATAACTCTTTAGCCGTATCACGAGCCTTAGATAGTGAAAGATCTGTATACGAGCCAATTAGCATTACCCGAGCCTTACCAGCCAGCTTGTAGCGGAAGCGCCACACTGGTGATTTGTCGGTTTCACGGTATCGAAGATAAAGGCCGTTACCATCAGAGCGCCCTTCAAAATGCTCACCAGCTTTAATCCACGCTCGAATCTGCATGTCTGTAAGTTTTGGCATCGCGTGTACCCAAAATGATTCAGTCGTGTACCTATCTCAAAGCATGTTGTACCCACTACCGAGGATGAAATTCAAAGGTACACCTTTGGGTACACTCTAATAATGCGCTTTCTTATATCCTGATGATAGCCCCTGATAACAAAAAAGCCCGACGCAATGCGGGCTTAGTGTTTTTTCGATAGCGGTTAATTTCCCGCGATATCTTATTTGCTTTTCTTGATGTGCTTGATCAAACGCTTACGCTTACGCATCTGATTCGGTGTCAGCGTGTTACGTTTGTTGGCAAACGGGTTCTCGCCTTCCTTGAACTGGATACGGATTGGCGTGCCCATAACATCCAGCGATTTGCGGAAGTAGTTCATCAAGTAACGCTTGTAGGAATCCGGCAGGTCTTTCACCTGGTTGCCGTGGATGACGACAATTGGCGGATTGTAACCACCGGCGTGAGCGTATTTCAGCTTAACACGGCGACCACGAACCAACGGTGGCTGGTGATCTTCCGCAGCCATGGTCATGATGCGAGTCAGAAGCGCGGTGCTTACACGACGCGTGGAGCTGTCATAGGCTTCGCGAACAGATTCGAACAGGTTGCCAACACCGCTACCGTGCAACGCAGAGATGAAGTGCACACGAGCAAAATCGATGAAGCCGAGACGGTAATCCAGGGTCTCTTTGACTTGCTCCCTGACTTCGTTGCTCAGACCATCCCACTTGTTGACCACAATCACCAGTGAGCGCCCACTATTCAGGATAAAGCCGAGCAGCGACAGATCCTGATCAGAAATACCTTCACGAGCATCGATAACCAGCATCACAACGTTGGCATCTTCAATCGCTTGCAGGGTTTTGATGACCGAGAATTTCTCAACGGTTTCAGTGATTTTGCCACGCTTACGAACACCTGCGGTGTCGATAAGGATGTATTCGCGCTCGTCACGTTCCATTGGAATGTAGATGCTATCGCGCGTGGTTCCCGGCATGTCATAGACCACAACACGGTCTTCGCCAAGAATACGGTTAGTAAGCGTTGACTTACCTACGTTCGGACGACCAACAATTGCCAGTTTGATGGGTAAATCGATAGGGTTGAAAGCTTCTTCTTCCTCTTCTTCAATCTCTTCGTCGTCTTCAGAAACAATGCCATGTTTAGCATTGAATGCCGCCCAGTAGGCTGTATCTTCATCGATCTCTTCTTCCGGTTCACGCGGATTAGTTTCATCGATGAACGGAATCAGCACGTGTTCCAGCAGCGTTGTTACGCCGCGGCCATGAGATGCTGCGATAGGGTGAATTTCACCTAATCCCAAAGAGTAGAAATCGATAACCGCCTGATCAGGGTCCATGCCGTCAGTTTTATTCGCCACCAGGAAGGTTGGCTTCTGACGAGAACGCAGATGTTTGGCAATGGCTTCATCGGCAGGCATCAGGCCTGCACGCGCATCCACCATAAACAGCACTACATCGGCTTCTTCAATCGCTAACAGCGACTGTGCAGCCATATGTGTTTCAACGCCATCTTCCGTTCCATCAATACCACCGGTATCAATGGCGATAAATTCGCGACCTTCCACTTCAGCACGACCATACTTGCGGTCGCGAGTCAGCCCCGGGAAATCCGCGACCAGCGCATCTCGGGTACGCGTCAAGCGGTTAAACAACGTGGATTTTCCGACATTAGGGCGCCCGACAAGCGCAACCACAGGTACCATGATAAAAGCCTCATTACTCAAAATTCATCATAAAACGACGTCAAATCACATCGTTTCTAAAAACAGGAAACGGCTCCCGGACTACAGGAACCGTTTTTCTCTTAATTACTTCAGGCAAGTCTAACGCTTGATAGCGTACAACGTACCGTCTTTTGACTGAATCAACAGCTTGTCACTGGCAACAACTGGGTCAGTCTGGAATCCAGAACCGTCCACTTTTTGTTGGGCAACAAAGCGACCGTCATCAGCGTTGAGCCAGTGCATATAACCTTCACTGTCAGCGACAACCAGATAACCGTTGTACAGAACAGGTGAAGTCAGATTACGGTGCAGCAGATCACTTTGCGTCCACATCGTGACACCGCCATCAGCATTCAGTGCAATCACGCGGTCATTTTGGTCAACGAGGAAAATACGGTTCGCATCAACAATAAAGTCGTTTACTGAACCTAATTCACGTTTCCACATCACCTGGCCTGAACGTAAGTCCAGCGCAGTCAGGTTACCGTTATATGCCAGCGCATAAACCACACCGTTAACAACAACAGGGGTCGTATCGACATCGCTCAGACGGTCAATCTCTGTCGAACCGGTTGCCTGAGAGATACGTTGCTGCCAAATCAACTGGCCTTGCTTCAGCATAACCGCGCTTACACGGCCGTTATCACCGCCAACAATTGCAGCACCAAACGCGACTGCAGGTGCTGATTCGCCACGCAGAGAAAGTGCTGGCATATCCAGGTTCACCGTCCACTTCACGGCACCATCAGCTTCATCAAATGCCTGAAGCTGGCCATTGCTGGTATGAACCAGAACTAAACCATCGCTAACCACTGGGCGAGAAAGCACTTCGCCAGCTGCCTTGCTTTGCCATGCAATACTACCATCAGAGGTGTTAAGCGCATAAACCTGCGCTTTTTCACTACCAACGTAAAGATGTGCACCTTCAACAGTTACGCCACCAGAAAGCAGTGCCGAAACGTTGCTGGTATAAAAGCTCGTTTTTTCGGAAAGGTCGACAGACCAGACTTCTTTACCGTCATCCGCGTTAACGGCTTTCACGATACCACGGCGATCGGCTGCATAAATGTTGCCGTCCTGCCACGCTGGATGCAAATTGGAATAGAAATCACCCACTCCGCTACCAACAGAAGTACTCCATGATTTTTCAGGTTCGAATTGGTTTTCGACTGTCGGCAGTGGAGACATTTGAACCACATCTTCTTCACCGCTAAACAGTGAACAACCGCTGAGCAGCGTCAGAGAAATCAGCCCTGGTACAAGTAGTTTACGCAATTGCATCGGGTCCCTCTTAGCTCGACAAATTATTAATTTTCATCTGCATCATTTCGCGCAGAGCTGGAGAAGCATCAGTTTGTGAGCCTTTGCTCCACGCATCGCGTGCACCTTGCTTATCACCTTTGCTGAGCAGTGCTTCACCGCGTAAATCAGCGATAATGGCTACCCAACCTTCACCTTTAATGCTATCAAGCGTTTTCAGCGCGGCATCAATTTGCTTTTGTTGGATTTGAACACGTGCCAGACGCACGTTAATCAACGCCTGCAAATTTTCGTCTTTAGTACTGCTCAGACCCTGCTGCAATTGAGCTGCCGCTTTCGCGAGGTCGTTGTTATCTGCATACTTCTGAGCAATTTCTAGTGATGCCAGGGCACCATAAGTGTTCTTCGTGTTTGCAGCGAATTTCTCTGCTGCACTCAACGTTGCAGGTTGGTCAGCACGCACAGCTTGAGTCACGGTTTGATACTCAAGAGAAGATGCCATTGAGCTTTCAGCCTGATGGCTATTCCAGTAACGCCAACCAACCAGTGCGCCAATACCCAGAACCACGCCCACTACCAGCGCTTTGCCGTTTTCGGCAAAGAAGCGTTTTACCGCATCAACCTGCTCGTTATCGTTTTCGTAAATTTCCACGCAGTCCTTCTCCTTAACGATTAATCACTGGGGAAATTAACCCAGTAGCGCCTGTAAATGAGCGACCGCGTTTACTTGTTCAACGGTAGTTTGCTCACCCGTGCGCAGATCCTTCACGACGACCTGACCATTAGCAACTTCAGTTTCGCCCAGCACCAGTGCAACACGTGCACCCCACTTATCTGCACGGACGAACTGTTTCTTGAAGTTACCACCGCCGTAGTTAGTCATCAGCTTGATAGCCGGGACCTGGTCACGTAATTGCTCAGCCAACAGCATTGCCTTAGCTTGCGTTCCCTGACCTGACGATATCAGGTAAATATCGACAACAGATTCGGCTTTAAATTCCGGATTAATGGCCTGAACCAGTAAAACAAGACGTTCCAGACCCATTGCGAAGCCAACAGCAGGCGCTGCCCGGCCACCCAGTTGCTCAACCAAGCCGTCATAACGGCCGCCCGCACAAACGGTGCCTTGAGAACCCAGGCTGCTTGTTACCCATTCGAAAACGGTACGGTTATAGTAATCCAGGCCGCGCACCAGGCGCTGATTCACGGTATACGCGATACCGGCAGCATCAAGGTACTGGCACAGACCAGCAAAGTGTTCACGAGACTCTTCGTCCAGATACTCGCCAAGTGTTGGCGCATCATCCAGCAATGCCTGAACGTCTGGATTTTTTGAGTCCAGTACGCGTAACGGGTTGCTGTACATGCGACGCTGGCAATCTTCGTCGAGTTTCTCTTTATGCTGTTCAAGGAACGCAACAAGCGCGTCACGGTAGTTAGCGCGCGCTTCAAGAGAACCGATAGAGTTCAGTTCCAGACTGACGTGTTTGTCGATACCCAAGGCACGCCACCAGCGAGCCGTCAGCATGATCAGTTCTGCGTCAATATCAGGCCCTTGCAGACCAAAGACTTCGACACCCAACTGATTGAACTGGCGATAGCGCCCTTTTTGCGGACGCTCATGGCGGAACATCGGCCCGATGTACCACAAGCGCTGTTCCTGATTGTACAGAAGACCATGTTCGATACCGGCACGCACGCAGCCCGCGGTGCCTTCAGGGCGCAAAGTCAGGCTATCGCCGTTGCGGTCCTCAAAGGTATACATCTCTTTTTCAACCACGTCGGTCACTTCACCGATGGCGCGTTTGAATAACGGGGTCTGCTCTACAATCGGCAAACGGATTTCACTGTAACCGTAGCTGCCGAGCACCTGTTTCAGAATGCCTTCAATGCGCTGCCAGATGGCGGTTTCGCCAGGCAGGTAATCGTTCATGCCGCGGATGGCTTGAATGTTTTTTGCCACGTTTATTCTCTACCGAATTTATACAAAAAATGAACCCGAAATCAGACTGTTTGCTATCGCGAAACGTCTGGCGGGTTCAATCATACACGGGAAGCCGAATGCTTCCCATGTTTCGCACTATTTTTCCAACTGCTGGATATTAATCCGTTGCGATTCATCAAGCATGGAGGCCTTGGCACGAATACGCGCTTCAAGCTGCGCAATCATGTTGTCGTTGTCCATTCGCTCACGTTGACGCACGCCGTCTTCGTAGAAACCGCTTTTCTTGTTGCCACCCGTCACGCCCAAAGTGGAAACCAGTGCTTCACCCGGCCCGTTCACCACACAACCGATGATCGAAACATCCATTGGCGTGATGATATCTTCCAGGCGCTCTTCGAGAGCGTTCACGGTACTGATAACATCAAATTCCTGGCGCGAACACGTTGGGCAGGCGATGAAGTTAATACCACGAGCACGAATACGCAAAGATTTCAGGATGTCGAAACCAACCTTGATCTCTTCTACAGGATCGGCCGCCAGTGAAACGCGCAGCGTGTCACCGATGCCTTCAGAAAGCAGTAAACCCAGGCCAATCGCAGACTTAACAGAACCGGCGCGCAGGCCACCCGCTTCGGTGATCCCAAGATGCAACGGTTGATCAATCTGTTTAGCCAGTAAACGATAGGATTCAACAGCAAGGAAAACATCCGACGCTTTGACGCTGACTTTGAACTGATCAAAGTTAAGACGATCAAGATGATCGACATGACGCATCGCTGACTCTAACAACGCCTGCGGTGTGGGTTCGCCATATTTTTCCTGGAGATCTTTCTCCAGCGATCCGGCATTAACGCCGATACGAATAGGGATATTTTTGTCGCGGGCGCAATCGACAACCATACGAATACGCTCTTCATTACCAATGTTACCAGGGTTGATGCGCAGGCAATCAACGCCATACTCAGCAACTTTCAGGGCGATGCGGTAATCAAAATGGATATCAGCGACCAGCGGGACATTGACCTGCTGTTTTATAAGCTTGAACGCCTCTGCTGCGTCCATAGTCGGTACAGATATACGAACGATATCGGCACCCACTCTTTCTAACGCTTTGATCTGATTAACTGTTGCTTCAACATCCGTAGTACGGGTGTTGGTCATAGACTGGACGGCGATCGGTGCCCCGTCGCCGATTGGCACATTCCCGACGTAGATCCGTGTGGATTTTCTACGTTGAATTGGGGCTTTATTATGCATTACAAATCTCCACAATTACGCGTCATGCTGGCTGCGATTATTCAGCACTTACCGTCAGACGCGCAACCTGGCTAGTTCTGATAAATCGACTCAGGTCGACAGGTTTACCCTGAAACTGAATCTGTACTGCCGCCGGAGCACCAATTTTCAACTTATACGGAGCCTGGCCGGCTAAATTCAAATTGCCATCTTTACGCTGCATGCCGCTGAATAATTTTTTACCCGTAGCATCGGTCACTTCAAGCCAGCAATCGGCATTAAAATTCATGACTAACGCATTCGGATCTGCTGCCGCCGTGGCAGGATTAGTCACAGCGGCTTGATCGGTCGGTAAGGTGGCATTTGGTGCAGGCGGCGTAGTGGCCTGCACATTTTCAACAGGAGCCTGGCCTGGAGCCACTACAGCGGAGGAGTCCGCTGGAGTGGTTTGCTGGGCCGTTGCTGCCGGAGCCAGATTTTGTGTTGAATCAGTTCCAGGTGCAGATTGTGTCGCAGGTGCCTGCACGGGCTGCTGTGCTGAGGTATCAGTTGCAGATGAATCATTGGTACTCAATGGAACTGATTGAGAATTGCTATTGCTTGCTGAAAGTTCAGCTGAAGATTGATCTGCCATCGTCGAAATCTCTTCCTGTTGCGCTTTGTGGTTTTGCCACCACCATGCGCCCGTCAGACCGACAACAACAAACAGAACGAGCCAGGTAAAGCTCATTAACCAACCGTCACGTTTCTTGCGACGTTTCCCCAGGGAAAAACTTTGCATTGGGGCAACTTTGGCAGCCTTAATCGGTGCCTGTTTTGCCATCATCGGCAACAGTTCTTCTTCAGGGATACGCACCAGTCGTGCATAAGAGCGGATATAACCACGCAGGAACGTAGACGCTAACTCGGCAGGCGCCTTGTCATCTTCAATATCCCGGACGGTAGAAACCTTCAGGCACAGGCGTTCTGCCACAGCTTGTTGGCTAAGACCGAGTTCTTCACGAGCGGTACGTAGACGTTCACCCGTGGTTTTTGCTGCATTTGATTCTTGAGTGGCTTCAGTATTCATTAGCTACAACTACTGGTGCTGTTCGATTGAGGAATTAGGCAGGAGCCTTGTCGCACAGCATTTCCGCTACGCTACACTCTCCCGCTCCGCGAAACTAATTTATCTTCTGAAGGGCCCCCCTTCAGACAACATAATATTCAGCTCAAACTACTCATTCACCTAAAACAACTGCATTACATGAACGATTTGTCACCGATGAGTTAACCATAGACATCATTTTGAATGTTGTCAGTGGATTGCGACCCATGATGGCTTAAATAGATGCGCCTAAACTATTGTTGTGCCGCTACATACTGCCTTAAAGTGCGGTGAAACGCACAGTAATTATTAATCTTAAACACGCTTGCGAACCTTGCATAACTGCAAGATATCACTACGTGTTTTTTGCGCCGTACAGCGGCATGACTGCATGGCGCCAGTCTGTTCAAAATGAATGCTTATCAGACTGCTTTAACATCAATAGGTTCACCCTGCATACGTTTGCGCAACGTACGTTTGGTACGGTCAATCACTTCACCTGCCAACTGGCCGCAAGCCGCATCAATATCATCGCCACGCGTTTTACGCACGATGGTTGTGAAACCGTAGCTCATCAGTACTTTCGAGAAACGGTCAATTCGGCTATTGGAACTGCGTCCGTATGGTGCCCCCGGGAACGGGTTCCATGGGATTAAGTTAATTTTACACGGCGTATCTTTAAGACATTCAGCCAGTTGATGCGCATGTTCAGTACCATCGTTGACGTGATCCAGCAGAACGTATTCCACGGTGACACGGCCCTGGTTGGCATTGGATTTCTCCAGATAGCGACGAACAGCCGCCAGGAAAGTCTCGATGTTGTACTTTTTGTTGATCGGCATGATTTGGTCACGAATATCATCGGTCGGTGCATGAAGAGAGATAGCAAGTGCTACATCAATCATATCGCCCAATTTATCCAGAGCCGGAACTACACCCGATGTGGAAAGCGTTACGCGACGTTTAGAAAGCCCAAAACCGAAATCATCAAGCATGATTTCCATTGCTGGAACCACGTTGTTGAGATTCAGCAGCGGCTCACCCATGCCCATCATCACCACGTTGGTGATAGGACGTACGCCGGTTTTCTTTTGTGCACCGATAATTTTCGCCGCACGCCATACCTGGCCAATAATTTCAGAAACACGCAAGTTACGGTTAAAACCTTGCTGAGCGGTTGAGCAGAATTTACATTCCAGGGCACAACCAACCTGAGAGGAAACGCACAGTGTGGCGCGGTCTTCTTCAGGGATATACACGGTTTCGACCAGTTGATCAGCGATTCTGATTGCCCATTTGATGGTGCCATCGGCAGAACGTTGCTCTTCAGCAACTTCAGGAGCGCGGATTTCAGCGACTTCTTTAAGTTTGTTGCGCAGAACTTTGTTGATGTCGGTCATGTCATCGAAATCATCACTGCAATAGTGATACATCCATTTCATGACTTGATCAGCGCGGAAAGGTTTTTCGCCCATATCAGCGAAGAACTCACGCAGTTGCTGGCGGTTAAGATCCAACAGGTTAATTTTTTCTGACTTGTTGGAAACGACTGAAACAGACGTCTCAGGAGTGACAATTTGCTCTGACATATTTTCTTCCGGCCTCGTTGTTACACGTTACGGCCCCAGGAGGGTTAAAAAGATACGCCCCAGAGAGCAAGCTCATCCGGGGCGTAGCATTGTACAAATTCTATGGCTCAGATGCCATGACTGAAAGCGATGTACATACAAATAAAATGTAACGGCCGCTTAACAGATAGTGCTAATTAACGAGTGCGCGGACAAACTTCGCCTTCAGCGAAGAAATAGGCGATTTCACGAGCCGCAGATTCTAAAGAATCAGAGCCGTGGGTGCCGTTCTCGGTGAAGCTATCAGCGTAATCTGCGCGCAGAGTCCCTGCCAAAGCGTTTGCTGGATTAGTCGCGCCCAGAATGTCACGGTGACGCTGAACGGCGTTTTCACCTTCCAGAACGCTAACCACGATTGGGCCAGAAGTCATGAACGCAACCAGACCATCGAAGAATGGCTTACCTGTGTGCTCAGCATAGAAGCCTTGAGCCTGTTCTGAAGTCAGGTGCAACATTTTGGCGCCAACAATTTTAAACCCTGCGGATTCAAAACGAGCATAAATATTACCAATAACGTTTTTTGCCACCGCGTTTGGTTTGATGATGGAAAAAGTACGTTCAATAGCCATGATTACCTCTGTGTCTGTTCTGTTTGCCCGGTCCCCACCATTCTTCATTTAGGGGATACCCGGTTATGATTTGGCGCCGATTATAATGAGCAAGTCTCGAGTTGCCTATGGATGCAGGTAACATTTTTTTAAAATAAAACGAACATCGGCAACACTTCTCATCTAAACGCCTAAAAATCACACTATTACTCTACTGCAATGTGAAATGAGCAGCGGCAATCTGCCCGACGCCATCAAGGACCAATACCTGATACTTACCCGGTTTATCCAGATTCAGCGCAATTCCGTTCTGGTTTTCACTGACCGGTTCGCCGTTCAAAAACCACCAGCGATCGCCCTGGCCCCCCTGAGCGCTAAGGCGGAGCACCAGGCGCAACTCACCCGGCAGACGTTTCAAAATAGCGCCCTCGCGTACCCCTAACAACAATAAAGGCGTAACTTCATCTTTCTGCTGTGGTGGACACTGTTCCGAGACCGCAGGCAAACGAGCGACTCTTCTTTCGCCCTCCGGTAACCATGGCTCAAGCGGCAGGGGCCATAGTGCAATAGTATGTTGTGTTGCCCCCGGGCAATCGGCAGCCACACGTTTCCCTTGTTCATCCAGCCATATTACCTTTCTCGACCCCTGAATCCCCTCCTGCCCCGGAGCTTCTAGTGTTGGCGGTTGGCTACCATCCAGTAACCAGCCCGATAGTCTGCGTCGGCAATTGCTGTCTCCAGCCGCCAGGTTTTGCCCTCCCGGCCAGCAAATTTCACCGGCAGAAACCGTTGCCGGACGCGGGTCAACCGGTAAACGCGCTTGCTGAACAGCGGAAGTGGCTTGCAGCAGATTATTAACCTGGTTTAGCAGTGGCACGGCGCTGCCTAATCCAAACTGCCCAGCAACCGGCGTGCTATCAGGGCGTCCGGTCCAAATACCAATGAGATAGCGGGGATTTATTCCGATAGCCCACGCATCACGATAGCCGTAACTGGTGCCCGTTTTCCAGGCCAAAGGCACCACAGCAGGCAAAGTGGCATCCGGTTGCGGCTGCGCTTCGCCTGCCAGAACTCGACGAATAATCCACGCGGCTCCCGCAGACATCAAAGGACGCTCAAGTAATGGCTGGTCGGGTTGCAAACGTAGATGCGCCGCGCGACCATGGCGAGCAAAAGCGCTATAAGCAGCAACTAACTGATCCAGTCGCGCCCCCCCACCACCAAGAATGAGCGAAAGATTGGGCTCACTGCCAGCCGGGAAACGCAGATCCAGCCCCACATTACGCAGTTGTGCTGCAAACCGTTTTGGCCCATACGCTTCCAATACCTGAACAGCAGGAAGGTTAAGCGAGCGCACCAGAGCCTCACTCATACTCACTGGCCCATGAAAACCAGTGTCGAAATTTCCTGGCCGGTAATCGCCGAAACGGCGTGGCACATCCTGTAACAACGAAGTGGGATGTATCAGCCCATCATCCAGCGCCAGGCCATAAACAAAGGGTTTCAGCACCGAACCGGGTGAACGAATGGCCGTCACCATATCAACATGCCCGAAACGGTTTTGGTCATTGATATCGACCGAACCTACCCAACCGCGCACTTCCATGGTGGTGTGATCGACGACCAGCATCGCCAGTGATGATCGCGAAGGCAATTGTGCTTTCCAGTTAAGGGCTAGTTCTTCCAGTTGACGCTGTAACGATGCGTCGATGGTGGTCGTGATTTTCTGAGCGGGACTGCGATTTGCCAGATAGCGCGACAGCAGCGGAGCCAGTTGCGGCATCTGCCGTGCGGCCAGCCATACCGGTTCCTCCAGCGATTCCTTAACCTGCTGAGGTTCCCAAACGGCTTGTTCTGCCATACGAAGAAGCACTTTATTACGCGCGGTCTGAGCCCGTTCTGGCCAGCGGTCCGGGCGCAAACGACTGGGCGCCTGTGGAAGTACCGCCAATAAGGCCGCCTCCGCATAGCTAAGTTGTTGCGGGGACTTACCCAAATAGACCCAACTGGCCGCCCCTACGCCCTGTAACGTGCCGCCAAAGGGGGCTCGATTAAGGTAAATAGTGAGAATTTGTTGTTTTGAAAGATGCCATTCGAGCTGCAACGCTCGCCAGACCTGGCGGATTTTCCCGCCAAACGTACGAGGATGCGGATCAAGCAAACGCGCGACTTGCATCGTCAACGTACTGCCTCCTGAGATCACTTTCCCATTGCGAAGATCCTGCCAGGCCGCTCGTAAAATCGAAAGTGGATTGATCCCTGGATGATCCCAAAACCAACGATCTTCGTAGTTGATCAAAGCTTCGAGATAGCGGGGAGAGACATCATTCAGCGTGACCGGATAACGCCAGATACCGTTCTCATCGGCAAAGCGCCACAGCGGCGTGCCGTCTGCCGCAACCACGACACGTGCAGGATTCGCCTGTGACAACGGCAATGGCCAAATCCGGTCTGCCAGCCAAATTCCCAGACAAATAAAGAGCGGCACCACGACCAAAAGGTAGCGGCGCCGCCAGCATAAAACTTTTAACATTCGCAAGGCCAGTTACGGATGAACTGTCAGCAAACCAGTGCTGGCTCCTGTAGCCCGCCACTGCGGAACATACATTGATTCCACTTGTGAAACCGGAACCTGATAAGTCCCGGGAGTGACCGCCCGCGCCAGATAAACCAGAGTGGCATGCTGGCTTTCATTGAGTGGTAATGCAGCCACAAAGCGATCATCACGGAACTCCATGTGCTGGATATCAGCCTGCTGCATCTGGCTCAGTAAGCCCTGAACCTGGTTATCACCTTCACCTAAACTGGCACTACTTTCAGAAAGGTTCTGGTTTTCCAGCTCAAGCCCCGCTGGCAGTAAATCGACCACCAGTGCATCAGGCACATTTTTATCCGCCCATACATCTAACCACACCATCACTAACTCACCGCTTTTCAGTTCTGACAACGATTTGCTATTGCCTTTAGCATCCAGGAAATGGCGCTCAATATGCAGCACATTGCTATATGGCGCTGGAGCCTGTTGTGGATAGCCGACGCTGTCTAAGCGGAGATAAAGATTACCTGTACCGGTGTTAGTCACTTGCAAACGCTCAAGTTGTTCAGCAGTCAAATTACGAGTCATTGATTGCCCGCTTGCCAGTGGTTCGTCAGTAAAGGAAACCTGCGATTGCCACTCCCCTTTTGCGGTTTGCCAGTTACGGCCAGCCAGGAATAGTGCGTTACTTTCCTGAGTCGACAACCAGCGTTGGCTAAAAGCGAGGTTAGAGAGATTCACAAGCAAGTTATTCTGCTGGTCCGGCAGCAATTTGTTCTCTTCAAGAAGGCTCAGCATCATCGCGTTATCACGCAGTTCACTACCGTAGTCTGCTAACCAAATACGCTCATTGCTGCGACTAGTTTGCAAACCTAACTTGATAGCTTCATCGCCTCGCGGAGCATCACCCATCAGTTTTAACGCCACGCCTAATTGCACCAATGGCAATCCGGCACGGGCTGAGCTGTGATGCGACCAAAGCTCACGCAGCGCCCCGAGCGGTGCTTTTTGCTGACGTGCCAATACTTGTGCGGCGTAGGCCTGAACCGCAAATTTACTGCCCGCAGAGTCATCGCTATAACGCAACGCGATAAGCCCTGAATCCTGCAAATAACGCAACAGACGCTGATTTGCTTTAGTCAGCGCATCTGTATTCACGCTATAACCTTGCTCACTGGCACGCACCAGGAAATCAGTGACGTACGCCGTTAACCAGTATTCTTCTGGCCCTTCTTTGTCCCATAAGCCAAAGCTGCCGTTATCACGCTGCATATCAAGCAGTCGAGAAATCCCCAGGTCGATGGCGGCACGGCGCTGTTCATCGCTGGTTCCTTTTATCCCCAGAGCCGCGAGTTGCGCCTGATTGGTATAAAGCGAAGGGAACAGACCGCTGGTTGTTTGTTCAAGGCAACCATACGGATAGGCTTTCAGTTCCCGGATATAACGCGCCAGGTTCAACGGTGGACGGCCACTGAGAAGAATTTGTCCTTCAAGCGTTGCTGGTGCCAAACCGGAAATATGCTGCGGTGGAATATCCCAGACGTCACCCGCAGCCAGCACCGCACCGCTATTGATGTTTTGCGCCGGGAACGGAGGCCGTACGCCCAATTTCCATTGTTTTTGCAGTGCGCTGAATGTTTCGCCAGGTAAGTTTATGCCACTGATTTGCGCAGTGAGCTGCCCGTCACCAAAACCATCCAACGCATGGACTGAGATAAACAGGGTTTTACGTGCACCAGGTAACAGTTGCACTGTTTGCTCAGCAGATGAGTCCAGCGAAATCAAACCACTGGTTTTCAGGTTTACGTTCAGTTGTTGCGGCTGGTCGGTAAGATTAGTGAGATCCATTGCCAGGCGGCTACTGTCACCACTTGCCATAAAGCGCGGTGCCGCCAGTTCGCTCACCAAAGGTGCCGCAACCACTACTTTTTGCTCGCTGTTACCAAAACGGTCATCGGTCCAGGCTTGCGCCATTACCCGTAACTCGCCGTTAAAGTCGCCAATCGGCAGCGTGACGATTCCTTCACCCTTCTCGTTCAGCTGTACCGGTTGAGCTTGCTCAGCAATGATAGTGACGTGGTTTACCGGTTTTTTACCACCGCGACTTAGTGCATCGCCTTCATCACCATCACCACCAAAGCGTAACGCGGCTAAGCGCCCTTCCCCTTCAATCACCTGACCGTAGATATCATATAAATCTGCGCCATAACGTTTGCGACCAAAGAAGGCTTCCCAAGGGTCTGGCGTTTTGTAGTCAGTAATATTCAGCACACCGCTATCAACAGCGGATACCAGCACATTAATTTGCTTCGGCATTTCGCCATTAATCGGCTGGGTTTTAACTTTTACGGTGAGATTTTGATTCGGGCGCATTTTGGCCGGAGCCTCCAGCGCCAGTGCCAGGCGGCGGCTTTCGTCACCCAGTGGCAGATGCAAAATACCAACAGCACGTTTCGGCGTTGCCGCACGGCTCTTATCACCAGGACGAATCACCAGGGTACTCAGATAAAGGTCATGGCGCTGCCAGCTTTTATCGACCGGAATAGCAATATCCAGCCCTTTTTCTGGCACATCAATTTCTTTCCACCACAATGGGCCATCGCTGGATTCCACCATCGCGTAGCCCTTACCGGCGGCTGGGGCGGAAATATGCAGATTGATGGTGTCACCTGGCTTATAAGCTGGTTTGTCTATTTTCAGCGTCACACGGTCTGGGCGTACAGCGCCAGCGCCGTCACTGTTATCTTGCCAGCTATAACCCGCCCAAAAACGCATACTGCTGACAATGTTTGTCTCCGGGTCACGGACTTCAAGACGGTAAGAACCCCATTCAACGGGGAAAGCCACTTTGCCGGTTTCACCCGCGGCAAGCGTGAGTTTTTGCTCTGCTTCTACCAGATCTTTCTGGTCATATTGTGACTGCCAGCCTTCGCCCTCTTCCCAACTCCAGAAGTAATCACGGCGCTCACGGATGAGCCGTACATCCAGCCCCGAAACCGCCAGTTTTTCCCCTTTAGCATTGGCGTACACGATGTCAAAACCGGCGTTAGTGTCTTCGTCAACGATAGGTTGAGTACGGGTGCTGTCGGTTCGGTAATCGTAAATTTCTTTACTGGCAAATTGCGGACGAATACCAGGTAACGCAGCGCCTGGCCAGATAGCTTGTTCAGCGCGACGCGTCACTGGACGGCCACCTGATTCCAGCAAACTGGCTTGCAGCACCAGCCGTAACGGTGAATGAACGTCAGACCATTGGCTGTCTGCACTGACGGTAGTTTTACCTTGCTCATCAAGCTGGAGCTGGACTTCATCCAGATTACGAGTGAGGTTTTCTTCGTTGATGTCACCAAACTGGAACCCAGGCAATGCAGACACCGCTTCACGCAGTGGGCGTAAGAACAGTTGCCCTTGCAGATTATTACCGGCTGCTGGCGCACCATACAGATAGCGACCGACAATTTCGAAATTCACAGAATCATCAGGACTGACAGGCTCTTTACTACCAGTGATGTTGAGCGCCATGCGCTCCGGCATAAAGTCTTCAACTTTAAATGACCAGATACGTGGCTGGTTATCGCCAGTATTCACACGTACTTGCCAGTTGCCGGTTTGCACATTCGGGTTCAATGGATAGCTAAATTTGTACAAACCATTTTCAGGTTGCCAGACTTGCGTCCTGGCGACCTGGCCGTCTGGTTTCACCACTTCGAGTTTTACCGGCTGCGCAGGTAGTGCTTTACCGTCGCCATCACGTAACAAGGCATTCAGCAGTAGCGTTTCACCAGGGCGGTAAAGATCGCGTGGGCCAAACATAAAGAACTGCTTACTGAAGCCGGTTTCCCCGGCAATATCAAATTCAGCCAGATCCAGCGCCGGGCGGCTTAAATCCAGCAGCGTAGTTTGCTCGCCTGTTCTCGCCAGCAAGATTGTGCCTTTACCTGGTTTTTCCAGCTTAGCGTGACCATCGCCATCGCTCTTCGCTTGTGCCAGTGTTTGCCCTTTTTCATCAAGCAAGGAGATTTCCACGCTGGATTGCGCGGCACCATTTTCCAGGCTTTGCGTGAAGACATCTAACCGATCATGGTAGCGGTGTGCTGACACACCGATGTCGCTCAACGTAAACAAGGTTGCAGCATTGCTATAACTGTAATGACCAGCCTGACTCATTATCGCGATGTAGACACCAGGCTGTTGCAGCGGTTTAATTTCGCCTAATGGCAGCAGGAGTTTTTCGCGGGTATTGCGCGCCGGATTGAGATCAAACCTGCCGCTGTAAACCAGTTCCGCAAGCTTGAGTAAATTGTCAGATTCCCAGTTAGACACTGAGTTTCGGTATTGCCACTGGCTGATGAATGAACTTAAAGATTCACTTTTTATCCGGTAAAAATTGACGTCGATTTTATCAACGTTGAGTGCCATCACCGGTAAACCTGCCATCACTTTGGTTGGCAGCAATGAACCCCGGCTGGCAAACCCCACGCTTGGTTGGATATCGCGGGTCGAAATTTTCTTTTCGAAGTGGCTGTCAAAAGTCGTTTTATTGAGAGCCAGCAAGCTGTTATCAACGGTCAATATCAGTTCACGTTTCGGCTCAAGATGGCGCAAACGTAATTCTTTCAGGTCGGCTGAAAGTTCCCACGCACCATCGACTTTACCGCTGGTTTTGTCCACCAGATGGGCCACGCGGGAGAAATCTTGATTGGGATCGAGTGGAATTGAAAAAGTCATGACTAACGTGCTTGCGCCATCGAGTTGTACCTCGGAGGCATCGAGCAATTTAAGCGGTTTGCCCGCAGAGTCTTTCGCTAACTTTTCGAGTTGCGAGGCATCAGGCTTCGCCGCAGGAGCAGTACTTTGCTGAGCCGTGCTATCGCTTTTCGCTGCTGGCTGAGGTTTATCGTTATTGTCGCACCCTGAAAGTGCCAAAGCTGCTACGAGCGCCGCTACCAGCGCACCCAGACGTATTGCTTTCATGTTTTATCCCTGGCCGATAAGGCCCATTAACTCACTACGTAGTACATGTATTATGCGGGTACATTAAAAAAACGAAAGTATGAAGATTCGGCATTGCGTACTTTCTCGCAAAGGAAACGTTTTATTGTGCAACGGTTTCAACTGAAATTTGGATGCAAAGTGGAAGCATGATCACAGCCTGAAACGTTACATGTTACCTTGTGAGTCATTTGTTTTTAAAACAATAAGATAGTTGGATTAGCAGTCTTTATTCTTGCTACATTTCAAGCTGAGTCGCTGCCTCAACGCGGTGTTTAGCCAAAGTGATAATAAGAGACTGCTAAATGAAAAGTGCCGTTAACGCTCTACAAAATTTCGGAAAATCACTCTACGGCCCGGTGCTTATTTTGCCGATCGTCGGTTTATTTATCGCGTTCGGTAATGTATTGGGCAATGGCAACCTGGCAGAATATTTACCCTTCCTCGGCCACCCTTCCATTCAACACACTGGCGTTCTCATCTCCAAATCCGCGGTATCGGTTCTGGCGAACCTGGCGCTGGTATTTGGCGTAGGCATTCCCATTGGTCTGGCGGCCAAAGACAAAGGGTATGCTGCATTAATTGGTCTGGTTACTTTTATCGTATTCATTAATGCGATGAACGTAACGTTACAGCTTCAAGGCGAACTGGCTCCTGCCGACCAAATGCGTGCCGCAGGGCAAAGCATGGTGTTGGGTGTCCAGGTGCTTGAGATGGGCGTTTTCGCAGGGATCCTCACGGGCGCACTGTCGGGATATTTGTACAACCGTTATTCCAGCGTACAGTTTTCTGGTGCGATGGCGATTTACTCAGGGCACTGTTTTGTCGCCATTATCATGCTTCCCGTCTCGATGTTACTCGGTGTAGTGATGAGCGAACTCTGGCCGTTTGCTCAGCATGGCATCAGCGCACTGGCGCTGGCGATTAAAGGCGCCGGAGCGTTTGGCGTTGCTATCTACGGTTTCCTGGAACGCATCCTGGTGCCAACCGGTCTGCATCACCTGGTCTATACCCCATTCCTGTATACCGAATTAGGCGGCACGGCCGATGTTTGCGGCAATATTTACCAGGGCGCGCGCAATATTTACTTCGCAGAAATGGCCTGCCCGAGCGTGCATCAACTGAGCAGTACTGTGGTGTGGGACGCGCGCGGAATCAGCAAAATGTTCGGCCTCCCTGCGGCAGCACTCGCCATGTATATGACGGCGAAACCGGAACGCAAAGCGGCAGCGAAAGCCATTCTCATCCCGGCAGCGCTGACGTCCATGCTGGTTGGAGTCACTGAGCCACTGGAGTTTTCCTTCCTGTTTGTCGCCCCATTGTTGTTTGGTGTGCATGCGGTTCTGACCGGCATCGGCATGATGCTGTTCTATTTGCTGGGCGTTCACGCCATCGGTGCCAACGGCATTATCGATTTCATTCTTTATAACCTGCCGCTGGGGACTGAGAAATCCAACTGGCCGATGTATATCGTCGTCGGGCTGACGATGTCGGTCATCTATTTCCTGGTGTTCCGCTTCCTGATTCGCCGTTTCGACATGAAAACGCCGGGCCGTGAGGACGACGAGCAAGAAACAAAACTGTATAGCAAACAAGAGTATCAGGCCAAAGGTAGCAACGATGGATTAGGTGAAGCCATTATTGAGGGCCTCGGTGGACGAGCCAATATCGAAGTGGTCGACAACTGTTACACCCGCCTGCGAGTGACGGTACGTGATGTGACAGTTATCGACGAACCCCGCCTGAAATCGACTGGCGCGAAAGGGGTGATTAAGCAAGGTAATAACGTTCAGGTGGTCTACGGGCTGCATGTCAAAAAAATGCGTGAAGCAGTAGAGACTTATCTCTAAAGGAGCTAATGATGTTTAAACCCCCGTTTATTTTGTCCATTGCCGGTGGCGGTAGTACTTACACACCGGGCATTGTTAAGAGCCTGATGGTGCGCCTGGCCGATTTCCCATTAGCTGAAATCCGCCTCTATGATATTGATGGCGAGCGCCAGTCGGTGATTGCTCCGGTGGTTGAGAAAGTGATTCGCGACCATAGCCAAAGCATTAAATTTACCGTCACCACCGACCCGGAAGTTGCCTTTAGCGGTGCCCATTTTGTTTTCGCTCAAATGCGCGTTGGCCAGTACAAAATGCGCGAGCAGGATGAAAAAATCCCACTACGCCATGGCGTGGTAGGGCAAGAAACCTGTGGGCCTGGCGGGCTGGCATATGGCCTGCGCACTATTTTGCCGATGGTGGAATTGTGTGATTTTGTCGAACGTTACGCGCATCAAAAAGCGTGGATTGTTAACTATTCCAACCCTGCGGCGATTGTTGCCGAAGGCGTGCGTCGCCTGCGCCCAAAAGCGCGAGTACTTAATATTTGTGATATGCCGGTCGCCGCGATGCGCAATATGGGTGCCATTCTCGGTGTTGACCGCCATAAATTAGAAGTCGATTACTTCGGCCTCAACCATTTTGGCTGGTTTACCCGTGTGCTGGTTGATGGGGAAGATCGCCTGCCGGAATTGCGCCGCCATATTGCGAAGTTTGGCCTGCTGACCGAAGATGCTGCGCAAACCGATCCGCAGCATTCCGATCCGTCTTGGGTGAAAACATGGCGTCACATCAAGCCGATTATGGACCATTTCCCGCAATTCCTGCCAAACCCGTATTTGCAGTATTACCTGATGCCAAACGACATCGTTGAGCATCAAAACCCGGACTACACCCGCGCTAACGAAGTGATGGATGGGCGCGAGAAGAAACTGTTTGCCGCCGCCGCCGAATATAAGCAAACCGGTATTTTGCCGGATGCCTTCCACGTTGGTGTGCATGGTGCGTTTATTGTTGATGTTGCCTGTTCGCTGGCCTTTGATTTACGCCAGCGCCACCTGGTGATTGTGGAAAACAAAGGTGCCATTGCCAACCTGCCATACGATGCCATGGTGGAAGTGCCTGCTTATATTACTTCCGAAGGGCCAGAACCGGTGCGCATGGGCGCGGTTCCGCTGTTCCACCAGACGTTGTTAATGCAGCAGTTGGCCTCAGAGCAGTTGCTGGTTGAAGCCACCATCGAAGGCAGCTACGAGAAGGCGTTACAGGCATTTACGCTTAACCGTACTGTGCCAACCATGCAGCATGCGAAAGCGATTCTCGACGATATGATTGAAGCCAATCGTGATTACTGGCCGCAATTGCAACAAGCCTGGAAAGATGGCGAAGCGGTGAAAGCGTAACTTTATCTAATATTTACGGCACACTTCGCAGCAGTGGATATGGTTGCTTGTCGGTTTGCTTAAAAACACCGACAATCCGTTAATCAATGACGATTCGGAGGCAACCATGTCCACCACTTTCTTCGTTGCGGGCGACTGGCTCGCAGAACATATTAATGATGAGAATATCCAGATTATTGATGCTCGCATGGCGCCTCCAGGCCAGGAGCATCGTGATCTCGCAGGTGAATACCGTGCAGGCCATCTGCCCGGTGCGGTATTTTTTGATATCGAAGCCCTTTCCGATCACACCAGTCCTCTGCCGCATATGATGCCGCGCCCTGAAGCCTTTGCTGTCGCCATGCGCGAGCTGGGTATCAGCCAGGATAAACATCTGATTGTTTACGATGAAGGTAACCTATTTTCCGCCCCACGCGCCTGGTGGATGCTGCGGACTTTTGGCGTTGAGAAAGTCTCGATTCTGGCCGGGGGGCTCGCCGACTGGCAGCGCGAAGAATTACCGCTGGAAAAAGGTGATGTTGAATTACCCGAAGGCGAGTTCGATGTGAATTTCGACCCACTAGTGATTAAACGTCTGACCGATGTGCTGCTGGTCAGCCATGAAGGCACCGCACAAATCGTCGATGCTCGCCCTGCCCCACGCTTTAATGCACAAATGGACGAGCCGCGTCCGGGTTTAAGACGCGGTCATATTCCGGGCGCCTTAAACGTGCCATGGAGTGATTTGGTAGAAAATGGTCAGTTGAAAACCACTGATGAGCTGAATGAAATTTTCATCCGCCAGGGTGTGAGTTTTGATAAACCGGTTATCGCCAGTTGCGGCTCAGGTGTCACTGCGGCGGTGGTCGTGCTGGCGTTAACGACGCTTGGCGTCAACGGTGTTTCTCTGTACGACGGCTCCTGGAGTGAATGGGGTGCCCGTTCTGATTTACCTGTTGAACCTGCACAATCACTGTAATGGACAACCGCCTGGCAGGCTTGCTCGAGCGCGGAGAGTCTTTAACCCGCGCTGAGTACCGTGTTCTTTCGCATTTGACCAACCATCCATTGCTGGTCGGCAAAATCACGGTTCGCGAACTTGCCCAGGCGACGTTTGTCTCCAGCGCGACCATTATGCGGCTGTGCCAGAAGCTTGGATTTAGCGGTTACAGCGAGTTTATCTGGCACTGTAAGCAACTGCTTTCCAATACACCGCATATTGCTCAACAACCCGCACCACCCGCAGGCGCCCTGCCGGTTTTATTCGATGAATTTGTGGCTAATTACCGGCAAACCTTTCGTTGGGTGACGCCCGAGCTAATGGCGCAATTCGCGGCGCTGTTACGCGAAAAAGAGAGTTTCTTTTTATACGGCGCGGGTTTTTCCTATCTGTTTGCCGAATATCTCACCAAGAAACTTCAGGTGCTGGGGAAAACTGCATTTATTTCCGGGCCAGGCGATAGCCGAGGCATTTTTCTGAGTAACGCGTCGAAGTATCAGGTGTTTATCGCCATTTCACGCAGCGGTGAAACCGAACAGGTACTGGATAAAGCGCGGATTGCACAGAATGTTGGGATGTCGATTGTGGCATTTACTCGCGCGTCGCCGAACAGTCTGTCCGAACTGGCGGATGTGCATTTTCAACTGTATGACGAGGCAGTCCACTATGCAGCAGAAGCTTCTGGGATCACCTCGTTTGAGTCGAATCTGTTGCTGTTAATGGATTTACTGCTGGCGCAGGCAATAAACTAAATATCAGTTTTACCTGCACCAGAATATTCTCGTTTAACTATTCAACTCAATAAGAACTCTACGCGCATGTGCAGCCTGCAGATATTTCGCTAATAATTCATACAATTCATCAAAGCTTATCTTTTCGTTGCAGCCTTCTTTGAGCAGCGTCCCGGCAATGATCATGGTTATTTTATGTTTTTTGGTAACGACGGCAATGGATCGAGAAAAACGCCCCAGTAAAGAAATGGGCAATTCCGCATCCTCGCGCATAATGAGATCCAAATAACAATTACTCTGAATCACTCGCATTGAAATATCTTCTATATCAACAAGCATGACAGGTTTATTGAGCTGTACACTCAAGATACTGTCATTGGACAAGGTAAATAGCGGTTGAAGCGTTTTCCTGTACATCGCCACAGAAGCAAGAGCAAAGAATAGTGAGAAGCCAGCTGTCCATGCCGCTACCTTTACTTGCGTTGAACCGGCAGCACCAGGGCCTGAAAAGATAAGAGATGTAACCCATGCAGCGATAATAAATAATACCATTGCAAATCCCCCCATAAACCAAACGTTTTTTTTGCCTAAGCGAAATGTCAGCGTTTCTTCTGGGGCGACGATTTGAGAGACGGCTTCCAACTCTTTGCGAATTTGCTCACCCTGTTCACCCAGTTCTTTTTTGAGAGCCTGTGTGAGTTGTTGACATAAGCCTTGAGGGTCTGCAAACCACTTATCCATATTATGATAGTCATGTTCACTGACTGGACGAGAAGCTTGTATGAGCAGTGCATCATCAACCTGCACATTCAGGGCCGCAATGCGTAAGCTTGTGGGTGGGTGACTGTCTAGTGGATGGGTGGTACTGTTTTCAAGCTGTGCTTTCGCATCAATAGTTTCTCTTGATTTCAGAGCTTCAAAGACTGTGGCAGCCAGATCGGGGTCGTTAAACTTCCCTTGATAAAGCCGATGAATTTGCTGGCTAATATCATCGCTCAATGCACAAATGCGCAGTAATGCGCTAGAAAACGCCTGCTCGCTACTGGCTTTTGCACCAACAGCATCGGCAGCATGCTCACGGATACGGCTCCAGTAATTAACCGTTTCGTCGAGATTCTTTAGGAAATAATTCCCGATATAAAGAGCAGGATAGATAACGATGTTATCTATCCATGAATTGCCCATCGCTTTAATAGCAACCTGTTCCAGACTATTTTGCAGGCCGCTGTACAGTGGTGTAAAACGCAAACTGTACTGGGTATCTTGCCCGGTAAAATGCCCCAGTTCATGGCCGACGACCGCAGCAATTTCATCTTCACTCATAAAGCGTGCGTAAGTGACAGGAAAATACAACGTATTACCGGTTAAATGCTCACCATCAACAAGCTGCACTGAATTAGCGGTAACATAAAAACACTCTTCCATACCCACAACGATATTATCCGGAATGACTGCATTAATTTTCGCAGCCAGTTCCCGAACCCATTGCCAGAGGCCAGCAGCCTGTTGTTCAGAAACATTATGTCCAATAACTAATGAAGGTGTGGGTTGGAACATGGCAAAACAATTTTTAATATTGATGAGACTTTTTATTAATATCCATAAAACACCTAATACCCCCATTCCAATCAGGGTAAGTAATTTATAACTCCCGGCATCCATTTCAAATGCAGAAACGATCCAGGCAATTTCTGAAAAGGCATAAAATATTATACTGAGACCACAAAAAACAATCTGCCCCAACATCATGAATGGGAATACTTTTCGGCAGCGGTTAAACATGATAACCAGTGTGTTCTGGGATTTTCTGGCAACAGTTGTACTATAGCGGCAGAGTGCCATCGCGGCACCACTGATAAATAAACTAAGCAGTGACGATATCAAACCTATTGTTGATAAAAAATGCCGTAAAGCCATTTCATTATAATCATAACCGTAATCTGAAGGCGAAACTCCATCATTCATCCGATACAGTTGGAAAAACCCATAAAGCGTAATTAACACTGGAATAACAAATATATACAAGAACCCTTTGTTTTTCATCACAACCATCCCGGTCATTGAAAATAAGAATATTAAACATTATAAAATAATATTGCTCGCAGGTAATTATAAATGCAAGGCACCAAACTCTGAAAAATTTACATGGTAATAAAAACAGCACCATGCGTGTGCTGTTTTTATTTTTTTAGATAATCCGATTGGTTTTAAAATCTCGCAAGAAACTGCCCCAGCGGCGTTCGTAGAATGGCGTAATGTGCGCCATCATAAAGTGGCTGATGCCCTTTTCGCCTTCCACCACCTGGCAAATATCAACTGGCTCATCGCCTGGTAACGTATCAGTCGCGACACTTCCAGCCTGGCGAATAATCGCTTCGATATCCCCTTCAGCTTCAATACCAATCAGCAGGTTTGGCTGCTCGTCAGCACGTTCTTTGATAGAGCAGATGAACGCACGTTTTACAGTTTTCAGGTTTTTGAACAGCGTAGTTAATGAATCGACCATTTGCGCCGGCGGTTCAGCCACTTCGGAAAGCAGCAAGGAAGTCCCGCCATCCAGCACTTCCTGCTGGGTTAACGGATCGCTTTCATCGCTGATCAAATGGGTAATTTCACGCGGGGTAAATTCTTTGCCGGTTGGCAGTTTGGCATTCAGGAACAGTGTCGCGCCCTGCGTCATTTCAAATAGCGTGCGCACTGGCATCACGACAAATGCCTGCTCGTGGCTGATAGCTTGTTGCAGCGCTTCAACTGAGGTGAAGAACGGAATGACGGAGGTGCCATCGTCCTTTTCCCAGTGCTGCAATTCCACGGCACTATCAGCATCAATGGCTTCGCCTTCAGCGGCGGTACCCGGCACCCAAACGGTGGATTCCAGTAACACGCGGAAGAATGCCGGGCGGTGAGCGGGTTCCGTGGCGGCCTGCTCAAGCAGCGTTTCGAGTTCGTTTTTTGGTTCTGACATGGTGGTTCCAGAATGAGTCTGTGGGGCAAACAACCCTCACCCTAACCCTCTCCCTGAGGGAGAGGGAATTGATCGGTGTTCCCCCTCTCCTGAGGGAGAGGGAATTGATCGGTGTTCCCCCTCTCCTGAGGGAGAGGGCCGGGGTGAGGGCGAAAAGCGAATTACTGACTAACCAGCAGATTTGCAATCGCACGCACACCAATGCCTGTTGCGCCAGCAGACCACTGCTCAACCGCACCTTTACGATAAGTTGCAGAGCAGTCGATGTGCAGCCAACCTTCGTGATAGTTTTCCACGAAGTGAGACAGGAAGCCCGCCGCCGTACTCGCACCCGCAGGGAAGGAGGCGTTGGAGGTGTTGTTCAGCTCGGCAAAGTTGGACGGCAACTGGTTGCGGTGGAACTCAGCCAGTGGCAAACGCCAGAACGGTTCGTTTTCTGCCGCAGCACTCGCCATCAAGCGATTAACCAGTTCATCATCGAAGCTGAACAGCGCGTGGTAATCGTTACCCAGTGCCGTTTTCGCCGCTCCCGTTAAGGTTGCGCAGTCGATGATTAATTCTGGTTTTTGCGCACACGCGTCAATCAGGCCGTCAGCCAGTACCAGGCGGCCTTCCGCATCGGTGTTCATAATCTCAACAGTTTTGCCGTTGCGATATTTAATGATGTCGCCCAATTTAAAGGCATTGCCGCTAATCAAGTTATCTGCACAGCACAGGTACAGTTTGACGCGTTTGTTCAGGCCACGAGTAATCGCAAATGCCAGTGCGCCGGTGATGGTGGCCGCACCGCCCATATCCGATTTCATGGAGTCCATGAACGCGCTTTGCTTGATGCTGTAGCCGCCGGAGTCGAAAGTAATACCTTTACCCACCAGGCAGGCATAAACCGGTGCATCCGGGTTGCCTGTTGGGTTGTAATCCAGCGCCAGTAAAACCGGTGCACGCTCTGAACCACGGCCAACAGTATGGATACCCATATAGTTCTGGTCGCGCAGATCTTCACCTTTAGTGATGCGGTAAGAAACGTTATCGCATGCCACATCACACAGCAGGTCTATGGCGCGTGAAGCCAGTTGCTCTGGGCCAAGTTCTTCGGCTGGTGTATTGATGGTATGACGTACCCAGTCGATGATTTTCAGGCGGTTATTCAGCTCTTTTTGCTCTGCTTCGCCCAGCACTGCCCAGTCAACTTTACGCGTACCTTTTGGTGCGCGATAACCTTGCCAAAATGCCCAGCTTTTTTCTACATCCCAGCCGTCACCTGCCAGTTGCACATGCTTCAGGCCCTGGCCGTCAATTTTACGGGCAGCACGCTGGATTAACCCCAGGTCATCTTTGCCTGTCAGGTGCAGGGTAATCCCTTCGTCGTTGATACTATAAGCGGCTTTTTCGCCCCAACGCGCATCGGCAGGCGACGTGGAAAGGCTAATTTTCATGGCTTCTGTCATGTTCTTTTCCTTATATTTTTCAGCTCATGCTACATATAAAAACGGGCCGCCAGAGGCAGCCCGCTTATTTTTATTCTGCTTCATCTAACCAGACTAACAGAATTGCTTCCAGAATTTTTTCATTGGATGCGTTTGGATCGTCGTCAAAATCTTCCAGGTCGCAGATCCATTGATGCAGATCGGTGAAGCGTACCGTCTTCGGATCGAGATCCGGGCGGCTGTCGTACAGTGCTTCGCCGATTTCGCGGCTATCGGTCCATTTCAATCCCATTTGCGACTCCTGTTAATGCTCACGCGCATGGTTGATGGTGTAGCGCGGCATCTCAACGACCAGGTCTTCGTCTGTGACGCGAGCCTGGCAGCTTAAGCGGCTTTCCGGCTCAAGACCCCAGGCTTTGTCCAGCATATCGTCTTCGTCTTCCGTGCTTTCAGCCAGGGAGTCGAAACCTTCACGCACTACGCAGTGGCAAGTGGTGCAAGCACAGGATTTTTCACAGGCGTGTTCAATCTCGATACCGTTGCGCAGGGCAACATCAAGAATGGTTTCACCGACATTCGCTTCCAATACTGCGCCATCTGGGCACAAATCCTGATGAGGCAGAAATACAATCTTTGGCATGTTAAACCTCGTCCACGGAGTGGCCTTTCAGCGCCTTACGGATTGATTCATCCATACGACGTGCGGCGAAATCCTGGGTTTGTTTGTCTACGTTTTTAATGGCTTGTTCAATCGCATTGATATCGTCACCCGCAGCAGCGGCATGGAGTGCCACTATTGTCGCGTCGATATCTGCACGTTCAGCGGCGCTTAACAGCGCGGCGTCTGCGGCTAACGCACCTTGCAGGCTTTCCAGCACGCGGGCCGCGTCAACTTTTTGCTCCGCAAGCATACGCGCTTGCACGTCTCGCTCAGCAAAACTCATGGAGTCCTGAATCATTGAGGCAATTTCGCCGTCGCTCAGGCCATAAGAAGGCTTCACCTGAATAGAAGCTTCAACACCTGTGGATTTCTCCATGGCGGTGACGCTTAGCAGGCCGTCCGCATCAACCTGGAAGGTGACGCGGATATGCGCCCCGCCCGCAGGCATTGCCGGAATACCGCGCAGTGCAAAACGAGCCAACGAACGGCAATCTTGTACCAGTTCGCGCTCGCCCTGTAACACCTGAATCGACATCGCCGTTTGGCCGTCTTTAAAGGTGGTGAAGTCCTGCGCACGCGCCACCGGAATAGTGGTGTTACGTGGAATGACTTTCTCTACCAGGCCGCCCATGGTTTCGAGGCCGAGCGACAGTGGGATCACATCCAGCAACAGCATGTCGCTGTCCGGCTTGTTGCCGACCAGAATATCCGCCTGAATGGCGGCACCGATAGCGACAACTTTATCCGGGTCGATGGACGTCAGCGGCGTGCGGCCAAAGAACTCGCCGACACGTTCGCGCACTAATGGCACGCGGGTTGAACCGCCAACCATTACCACTTCCAGAACTTCGTCAGCTTCCACGCCTGCGTCTTTCAACGCGCGACGGCAAGCCAGCAAAGTACGTTTAACCAGGGCTGCAATCAGTTCGTTGAACTGTTCGCGGGTCACGGTACCCGTCCAGCCAGCCACTTCTACCGTGGTAGTTTCGGCATCGCTCAGAGCAATTTTCGCGGCAATGGCGGCGTCCAGTAACTGGCGCTGCACGCGGTCGTCGCTACGGTCAGCAACGCCTGCTTGCTCGCGCAGCCAGTCGGCTAACAGGTGGTCAAAGTCATCGCCGCCTAGTGCAGAATCACCGCCGGTCGCCAGCACTTCAAACACGCCACGGCTTAAACGCAGGATGGAAATATCAAACGTACCGCCGCCTAAATCGTAAACCGCGATAACGCCCTCTTTGCCAGTGTCCAGACCGTAGGCAATCGCTGCCGCAGTCGGTTCATTCAGCAAACGCAGCACGTGCAGGCCGGCCAGACGCGCGGCATCTTTGGTACCCTGACGCTGTGCATCGTCGAAATACGCCGGAACGGTAATCACCACTCCATCAAGCTGGCCTTCCAGCGCTTCGGTGGCGCGTGCGCAAAGGGCTTTAAGGATGTCGGATGAAATACGGATAGGGTTCAGCAGCCCAGCTGGCGTGTTGATCATCGGCAGGCCATTCTCACTCGCCTGGAGTGAATAAGGCAGATGCGGATAGCGCGCCTGAATATCGGCCAGCGAGCGGCCCATCAGACGTTTTACCGAGCTGATGGTGTTCGCCGGGTCGGTTGCGGCTTGCGCACGCGCATCCCAGCCCACATCCAGACCTTGTTGCTGATAGTGCACCACAGAAGGTAACAGGTGACGCCCTTCATGGTCAGGCAGCGTTTCGGCTTGCCCGCTACGAACAGTTGCAACCAGTGAATTGGTAGTACCTAAGTCGATGCCCGCCGCCAGCTTGCGCTGATGAGGTGCCGCACTCAGGCCCGGCTCACTAATTTGTAATAACGCCATATTGAGCTTCCAGTTAAAAATCGAGCAGCTTTTCTTCGAGTTGTTCTATTTGGCTGCGCAGTTTATCGAGAAAACGCAGTTTACGCACCGTATCCGCCGCCTGCGTCCAGTCCTGATTATCCAGTTGCTGCACCATTAGCGCCATGCGGGTTTTCACCATTGCATTAACGTTGGCACTAAAGGATTCCAGGCGGTCACTATCTTTGGCGTGCTCAATGTTATCAAGCTCTTCGCGTAATTCGAGTTGCTCCATCAAAAACGCGGTGTCGCGCACGGTATGCTGTTCATTCGCCAGGTCAAAACCGTTGAGGGAGAGAATGTACTCGGCGCGCGGCAGTGGATGACGCAGCGTTTGCCAGGCCTGGTTGATGGTCGCAGATTGTTGGACCGCCAGCAGTTGCTCCGCCTGAGGGCGGCTGGTGTATTTATCAGGGTGGAACTGACGTTGCAGCTCCTGGTAACGGGTAGCCAGCAGCTCAGTATTGAGGGCAAAACTTACCGGTAACCCAAAGAGGGTAAAGTAATCCATAACAGGCTCGGGTAACTTTAGACCCCGCGCAACGTGAAGTTACACGGGGGATTGGCGAGTATCAGACGTGGAAGCTTTCACCGCAGCCACACTCATCTTTCACGTTCGGGTTAGTAAATTTAAACCCTTCGTTAAGACCTTCTTTGACGAAGTCGAGCTCAGTGCCGTCTAAAAATTGCAGGCTTTTACCATCGACGACCACTTTCACGCCTTTGTCTTCGAACACGGTGTCATCTGCCATCGGTGCGTCAACAAATTCCAGAACATAAGCCATACCGGAGCAGCCTGAGGTGCGAACGCCTAAGCGCAAACCAAAGCCTTTTCCGCGATTGGACAGGAAGGCATTCACACGTGCGGCAGCACTGTCGCTAAGGGTAATCGACATACAACAACCTCTACTCAACAATAATTATTTAGCTTCACGCTTGCTTTTGTAATCCGCGATAGCCGCTTTGATAGCGTCTTCTGCAAGGATTGAGCAGTGAATCTTCACCGGTGGCAGTTCAAGTTCTTCTGCGATGTCGGTGTTTTTGATTGCTTGCGCTTCATCCAAAGATTTACCTTTAACCCATTCGGTTACCAGCGAACTGGAAGCAATGGCAGAGCCACAGCCGTAGGTTTTGAAGCGAGCGTCTTCAATAATACCTTCATTGTTGACTTTAATCTGCAACTTCATCACGTCACCACAAGCAGGTGCACCCACCATGCCGGAACCGACGCTGTCATCGCTGTTGTCAAAAGAACCCACGTTGCGTGGATTTTCGTAGTGATCGATTACTTTTTCGCTATAAGCCATTTTTTATTCTCCAGAATCCGATATCGACGTCCGTGACGGACAATTAGTGATGAGCCCATTCGATGGAATTAAGATCCACGCCCTGCTTAAACATTTCCCACAGCGGAGAAAGGTCGCGCAGACGGCCAATGGACTTACGTACCAGTTCGATGGTGTAGTCGATCTCTTCTTCAGTAGTAAAACGACCCAAAGAGAAACGGATAGAGCTGTGAGCCAGTTCATCAGTCATGCCCAGTGCACGAAGCACGTAGGATGGCTCAAGACTTGCTGAAGTACAGGCCGAACCGGAAGAAACCGCGAGGTCTTTCAGTGCCATAATCAGTGACTCACCTTCAACGTAGTTAAAGCTCACGTTGAGGATAGTTGGAACGCCATGTTCCAGGTCACCGTTCAGATACACTTCTTCCATATCTTTCACGCCATTCCACAGACGGTTACGCAAGACGCGCAGACGGGACATTTCTGTTTCCATCTCTTCTTTTGCGATACGGTAAGCTTCGCCCATGCCAGCAATCTGGTGAACAGGAAGAGTACCAGAACGCATGCCGCGCTCGTGACCGCCACCGTGTACCTGAGCTTCGATACGAATACGTGGTTTACGACGAACATACAGCGCGCCGATCCCTTTCGGGCCATAGATTTTGTGACCAGAGAAGGACATCAGGTCAACTTTGAGAGTGCTCAGGTCGATAGGCATTTTACCCACGCTCTGAGTCGCATCTACGTGATAGATAATGCCACGCGCACGGCACATTTCGCCGATTGCCGCGATATCTTGTACCACGCCGATTTCGTTGTTCACGTGCATGATGGAAACCAGAATGGTGTCGTCACGCATCGCCGCTTCCAGCACGTTCAGGTCAACGATACCGTTGCTCTGCGGTGCCAGATAAGTCACTTCAAAACCTTCACGCTCAAGCTGACGACAGGTGTCCAGCACGGCTTTGTGTTCGGTTTTTACGGTGATGATGTGCTTGCCTTTCTTCTGATAGAAGTTAGCTGCACCTTTAATAGCGAGGTTATCGGATTCAGTTGCGCCGGAGGTAAAGACGATTTCACGCGGGTCTGCACCAACCAGTTCAGCGATTTGGTTACGGGCGATATCAACAGCTTCTTCCGCCTGCCAACCGAAACGGTGCGAACGAGAAGCCGGGTTACCGAAGGTTCCGTCCATAGTCAAAAACTGCATCATTTTCTGCGCAACACGCGGGTCAACTGGCGTAGTGGCAGAGTAATCGAGATAAATCGGTAATTTCATGCTTTTAAACTCCGTACATCACTCAATGCGAAATCCCCTTCATCTTTCAAGTTACAGGTGTGTTGGCTGCTCTCACTCACCCGAATCACTTAGTTTACTAAGCTCATCGGGGTTCCTTCGCTTGCCGCCTGCCTGCAACTTGAAATATTTTGGGGATTGTCATTCTTTAAAAAATGACAAAGATTCTAAAATTCTTTTTTATCTTTACCCTAAATAGTTCGTGTTGCAGCAAGGCGGCAAACTTGAGAGTCCCCAGGAGCTTACATCAAGTAAGTGACTGGGGTGAACAAGTGCGGCCAACACAGTTGCAACCCGAAATATGATGGGTAAATTAGGCGCGCAGTTTGACGTCGATTGCGTCTTGAGAGCGCGTACTGCGATGGTTTTCATTATGCTGACGGCCAGAGACGTCCAGCACTTCCTGGTTATTCACCAGCTCACCCAAGGTGATGTTATTCAGAAAACCGGTCAGACGGTCACTCAGATCGCGCCACAGTGCGTGAGTCAGGCACTTATCGCCGCCCTGACAACCACCTTTGCCCGCGCAACGCGTAGCATCTACAGATTCATCGACGGCACTAATCACTTCGCCGACTGCAATGCTGTTTGCTTCTTTACCCAGCAGATAACCGCCGCCTGGACCACGTACGCTGGCAACCAGGCCATTTTTACGCAGACGGGAGAATAACTGCTCCAGGTAGGAGAGAGAGATTCCCTGACGTTCAGAAATATCAGCCAACGGTACCGGGCCTGATTCGGAGTTCAACGCAACGTCAAGCATTGCGGTCACGGCATAACGTCCTTTCGATGTCAGTCTCATGTCTTACATAACCTCAAATCGCCCCTCGAACCGGGGGTTTTTTATAAATGTGATTGTCACATAGCAGGTCGCAAGTCTGACATTCCCGAGTAAATTGGTCAACTATTTAACCTAGTAATTTACTCAAGTATTATTTGCCGTGTTTTTTCTCGTTATCAATAGAAGAAAGCATGCCGCGCAGGATGTTAAGTTCTTGAATTTCCGGGCGTGCACGAGTATACAGGCGGCGCAACTTACTCATAATCTGGCCTGGATGTGTTGCGCGAATAAAGCCAGTTTTCAGCAACACTTGTTCCAGGTGACCATAAAAACGCTCGAGATCGTCAACCGCCGGGTACTGTGTTTCGTCTTCAACAACGACCGCTTCTTTGCCTTCTTCTTGAGTCGCAAGCCAGGCGATACGAATTTCATAAGCCAGGATCTGCACCGCCATCGCCAGGTTCAGCGAGCTATATTCTGGGTTTGCCTGAATCGCCACGTGGTAGTGGCATTTCTGCAATTCGTCATTGGTTAAGCCTACACGCTCGCGGCCAAAAACAATGGCGACTGGCGCATGTTGCGCTTCAGAAATACTCTTTAAACCACATTCGCGTGGATCGAGCATCGGCCACGGCAATGTACGCGAACGCGCACTGGTGCCAACCACCAGACTACAGCCTGCCAACGCTTCATCAAGGGTATCGACAATTTTAGCTTCACCGATAACATCACTGGCACCCGCAGCAAGCGCAATAGCTTGAGAGTCAGGTTTAACCAGCGGATTGACCAGCCAAAGATTGGTCAGCCCCATGGTTTTCATCGCACGGGCTACAGAGCCCATGTTGCCGGTATGGGAGGTTTCAACCAGCACTATACGTACGTTTTGCAGCATTATTGACTCATAGCCTGAAAAGATTATCGCGATATCCTATCATAACCCTGGGACATATTCCGAACGCTCTGCTATACTCCGCCGCGTTTTCCCGTTCTTTAACATCCAGAGAGAGACCGATGCATCCGATGCTCACCATCGCCGTGCGCGCTGCGCGCAAGGCGGGCAATTTAATTGCCAAGAACTACGAAACCCCTGACGCTGTAGAAGCGAGCCAGAAAGGCAGCAACGATTTTGTGACTAACGTAGATAAAGAGGCCGAGCGCCTGATTATCGAAATTATCCGCAAATCCTACCCGCAACACACCATTATCGCTGAAGAATCAGGCGAACTGGCGGGTACCGAGCAGGATGTGCAATGGGTTATCGATCCTCTGGATGGCACTTCAAACTTCATCAAACGTTTGCCACACTTCTCTGTTTCTATTGCTGTTCGTGTTAAAGGCCGCACCGAAGTTGCTGTGGTTTATGACCCAATGCGTAATGAGCTGTTCACAGCCGTTCGCGGTCAAGGCGCACAGCTGAACGGTTACCGTCTGCGCGGCAGCAATGCACGCGATCTTGACGGCACTATTCTGGCAACCGGCTTCCCATTCAAACTGAAGCAACACGCCACTCCATATATCAACATCGTTGCCAAACTGTTCACGCAGTGTGCTGACTTCCGTCGTACCGGTTCTGCTGCACTGGATCTGGCATACGTTGCGGCTGGCCGCGTTGATGGTTTCTTCGAGATTGGCCTGAAGCCGTGGGATTTCGCAGCAGGTGAACTGATTGCTCGCGAATCTGGTAGCCTGGTATGTGATTTCACCGGCGGCCATAACCACCTGACCAGCGGCAACATCGTTGCAGGTAATCCACGTGTTGTTAAAGCCATGCTGGCAACAATGCGTGATGAATTGAGCGAAGCGCTGAAGCGTTAATCTTTAAAGCCCTCACCCTAACCCTCTCCCCCAGGAGAGGGGACTGTTCGGTTTCCCCCTTCGGGGAGGAGAATGTCCGGTTTTCCCCCTCGCCCTCAGGGAGAGGGCCGGGGTGAGGGTTGTTTTAATCAAGGACTAAAACGGTCGTATCCCGCGCATTACCGGTTGAGCACTCAGCCACATCACCGCCGCCGCTAAAACTAAAATCCCACCGCCCGCTAACGCCAGTGTCGCCCAGGCTACTTGTCGCCATAAAACCGGGGCTTTGTTACCACTCACTCGCACCGCAAGCTGACGGAAACCGTGTACCAGAAACGCCAGCCCGGAAATCGTAATTGATGTCCCGGCAGCCATCGTCAACGCCGACAACATTCCCCAGCTATACACGCCAATGACTTTACTAAACAGCAGCACCATGATGGCACCGGAACACGGGCGCATCCCCATCGACAGCACAATCATCACGCGGGCACGCCAGTCCTCTCCTGCATCAAGCTGTTTTTCTGTCGGCAAATGCTGATGGCCACAACCACATTTTTCGTCGTGAACATGATGCGGCGTGAACGAGGTAAAGCGCTTCGGTTTTCGCAAAACGCGGTGTAAATTTCGTAAGGCGCGACCACACAACATCAAGCCTAAAATCCCCACCAGCAAATAACTGCTTTTCTCCAACCAGAAACTGCTCGTATGCAGTTCCCGTGATGGCAATTCCAGAATCCCCAGCACCACCGTTACCAACGCAATAGCCACGCCTCCCTGCATTAAGGCAGCGGCAAAAGTCAGTTTCAGGCTGCTTTTCAAACGCGAAGGATGGGTGGCAAGCCAAGTGGCGATCACCACTTTGCCATGCCCCGGCCCTAACGCGTGCAGCACACCGTAAACCAGGCTAAACGACAGTAATGACCAACCCGCTCGCTCCGGGTTTTCGGCAACCTCACGCAAAAGTGCGCTCATTTGTTGGTTAATTGCTTTCTGCCAAATTGCACTATTAAGGATAATTTGCGGCCAGTAGTGCCACAGGCTGTACAGCCCAACCGCACAGACAAGCAGGAAAAGAGCCAGCGGCCACAGTTGTATCCAGCGGCGTGAAGAGGTTCGAGCTGAAGGAATTACTGACATTGCAACGTAACCTGTTGAGCAAATTGTTTACCGAGTTCCATATCTTCTGGTGGCGCATCGGCTTTATCTAACGACAAGGCAAACGCCTGCATATCTTCAGTCGGTTGCGGTGTTTTGACCGAGATTTTGCAAAGTGCGGCTAATGTTTTCGGCACTTTGGCATCTTCAGGACGGTCGTAACTCATATCGACAAAATAGCTCGGGTCGAAGGTCGCGAATTGGTATGTTTGCCCTTTTAACGGCTGCGGATGTGCCAGCGGTAAAACAAAGGTTAACACTGCCTGATGCCCTACCCGTGCCAGCCCGTACTCGGGTGGTAAATTGTTAAACGTCACTTTTTGGCCGTTGTGCCAGAATTCAGTGAAGTAATGTTGCCCTAAAACATTGGCCATCACTTCGGCGGCGAGCTTCTTCCAGACCGGTGAATCAGGCTTTGCGTCACCGGCGTCATACAGTAGATCTGCTGAAGTAATTTCATCCATTGTCCACTGCATTTTCAGACCCGTTAGCTGGTCATCTTTGGTTATAACCGTGGTCACAAGCGTAATAAAGCTGTGCGGATGGGCCAATGCTAACGGGCTAAAAAGCGCCGTACCTAAGGCAAAAAGAACAACTCTGTTACACATTTTCCTGCTCATTATTCTCTCAAGCTTAAAATTCTGTGAGCCAGTCAAAATTCCGTAATTAAAAAGCTCAAATGTGACTCTGTGCGATAAAAGCTTTAGCTACGCTTAGCATTAATCAACTTTGACTTGGTAATGCGGATGATGACACTGCTCTCCTCTCCACCATCTGTACTCTCCAGTCCGCAGCGTCGCTGCCACCTACTTTTGTTGCTTTACTTACCGGGATACACCGTGACTCCAGAGATCCTCGCCAGACTCAACGGGGTTGATGGGACTAAAGCCCTGCAAGATATAGCCGACACGGGGGATGAAATCCAGCGCTATCACCGGCTGAGGCTTATCACACAACAGGATGGTAGCTACCGGATTGAGGGTACGCCTTTAGACCGTCGTCTGTGCTTACTGCACTGGTTACGCCGTGCGCTACGATTAAGCCCACACTTTGTGCAACAACATTTTACCCCAGCGCTCAAAATCCAGCTTAAACAACAAGGGATTTTGACCGCGCTATACGATGAAAAGAATCTCCAGGCACTGATTGGTCTGTGCTCACGACGCTTGCAACGTCAATTTGATAGTCGTGACGTGCAGTTTTTAACGCTATTTTTGCAGTACTGCCTGCATCAGCATCATGCGGGGATAACGCCTGAATTCACCGAGCAACAACGGATATGGACGCAAATGCGCCCGGAGTATCTGGCCGCGCTTGAAATTGCCCGCCACTGGAAGCGCCGGGTGATGCAATCGGCCAATGAAAACGAGCAGCTATTCCTGGCGTTGTTATTCCAGTTACTGCGCACTCCCGATCCGATTCGCGATAACCATCAGCAAGACTTACGCCTGCGTACCGCAATTTGCGGGATGATTACGCGTTTTCGTGAGCAAGGGGGAATGTCGTTTAGTGATGAACAAGGCCTGAGCGACCAGTTGTATATTCATCTTGCTCAGGCACTGGATCGCTGCCAGTACGGTATCGGCATCGATAACAGCCTGCCTGAAGAAATTACTCGTTTATATCCGCGGCTAATGCGCACCACGCGAGAAGTGTTCCGCGACTTTGAAGCGCATTTTGAAATGCGTTTTTCTGACGAAGAAGTCGGTCTGGTGGCGGTGATTTTTGGGGCGTGGTTAATGCAGGAAAGTGACTTACATGAGAAGCAGGTTTTACTGCTGACCGGCAACAATATGGAACTTGAGCAGAATATTGAACAGCAGCTTCGCGAATTGACCTTGCTGCCGCTCAATATTAAACATCTGACCATTCACAGCTATCAGAAAGAGGGAGCGCCGAAAGAAGTGGTGCTGGTGATTACGCCTTATTCCACTTCGTTACCGCTCTTTTCCCCGCCGCTGATTCACGTCACGCTGCCGCTGGGCGAACACCAGCAGCAGCAGATCCGTAAGATTATTGAGTGTTAACACAATACGCGATGGGGCGCGGTCGTATGAATAGTGCAGGTACGGCCACCAGCGCCATAATCCAGAATACATCGCCCTGCATGTGCTGATAAAGGTAGCCGGAGAACATCGTCATAATCGCGATACCCCCGCCCATCGCCACGGCAGAATAGACCGCCTGCAAACGGATAACTTCGTTGCCTTCACGCGCGGAGATATAACGCATCGCCGCCAAATGGCAGACGGTGAAACTGCCACAGTGCAGGATTTGCGCGGCAATCAGCCACGGCAACTCGGTCGTGTACGCCATCAGGCTCCAGCGTAGAATCCCGGTCATCCCCGAAAGCAGCAGCAAATCGCGCGCGCTCCAGTTGCGGAACAACTTTTTGCTGAGTGCGAAAACTACAATTTCTGCCACGACCCCCAGCGACCATAAATAGCCAACCACCGAGGCGGAATATCCCGCGCCTTGCCAGTAAATTGCACTGAACCCGTAATATGCCGCGTGCGCACCTTGTAATAACGTCACGCAGGCAAGGAAGCGCCAGGAACCGAGCACCAGTTTCTTCCACGCAGGCCAACCCGCGCCTTCGCTATGGCGGGTTTCACCTTGCGGCATCACTGATGGGCGCAGCAGCATGCCGACAAGCATCGACGCGACACCAATACTCAGCAGTACAAGAATCGCCTGATAGCTAAACACGCTCACCAGTTTGCCGGTCATCGCCGAACCAATCACAAATGCCAGCGAGCCCCACAAGCGCACGCGCCCGTAATCCATGGTGATTTGTCGCTGCCAGGTTCCAGCAAGCGCATCGGTAAGCGGCACCAGCGGTGAGAAAAACAGGTTAAAGCCGACCATCACCACCAGCAGCCAGGTGGCGGTTTGCCCAAACCAGAAAGCCACGGCAAATAGCAGTGTCAGTAAGGCAAGAAGACGCAGGGCAAAAATCAGCCGGGAAGGATCGGTCACACGAGGTGCCAACAGCAAACTGCCGAGGAAACGGGCGATTAAACCGGCCCCAAGCAACAAACCGATAGTTTCTGGAGGCAGACCGACTCCGGCAAGCCAGACACTCCAGAATGGCAGGAAAATCCCGTAACTAAAGAAGTAGGTAAAATAACTGAGCGCCAGCCAGCGCGTTGAATGCAAAACCATGATCCCTCCCGTTTTGGACGGCGTTAGTGTCGCCGAGCACCGACAGGCTTGCAAGCAATCATTAACAGACTAATAACACACATGAACTATATTGTTATGATCTATGTATCGGATTTAACTGTGTAATTTATTTTTGGATGAAACGCTTAACTCTAACGGATACTCATTCCATTAAAATCACGCACCGTAAATTCGAATCAAAAGTTCATTGTATTCATGTCTAACACTACCCTTTTCAGGGGCTTAATCCTGACTTTGTCGATGCTCACGTTACCGGCTACTGCCGCTGAGCCATCCTCTGCTGAAGCCAAAAAAGAGACGCCATCGCCGTGGTTGTTTGTTCCGCTATTCAGCTCCAGCCCAAAACTCGATACTGCCGCGGGTGGGATGGTGGCCTATATGCACCGCTTCGATGAAAAATCGCGCCCTTCGATGTTCGGGGTGTCAGCCAAATACACCACTTCGCAATCACTGATTGCCAACGCCTTTGCCAAAACGTCGTTTGGTGAAGATCACCACCGTATTCTGGGTGGCATGATGGTCGGTGATATTAACAACGACTACGAAAACTATTTGGGATCCGGCCAGCCGCTAAGTACCAACGACAACTACAGTTTCGCTTTTTTGCGCTACCTGTATCGTGTCGAGGGCGACTGGTTCATCGGTGCGCAAGGTGCCTATTCCAACTATGAGTTGCAAGGGCAAGATCCTTCGTCGAGCGAAATCCTCGATGAAATGGGGCTGGTCGGTTACAAGTCCGGCGGTGTGGGTGCGGTCATCATGCACGACTCCCGCGACAGCGATTTTAAAGCCACCAAAGGCTGGTATCTCAACGTTAATAACATGGCGTATCGGGAAGCGTTGGGCGGCGAACAAGACTTTGATATCTGGCGCGTCGATTACCGTGGTTACTGGCAACACGGCGATGGCAACGTCTTTGCCGTGCGCAGCCGCCACCAGTTTTCCAACGATGCGCCAGCTGGCGCCTATTCCCCGGTTTATATTCGTGGTTACACGCCCGGTGAATACCTCGCTCAGCACATGTCTTCCATCGAGATTGAAGAGCGTTACAAACTGGCAGAACGCTGGACCGCAACGGTATTTGCCGGTGCCGCCTGTCTTTATGGCGACTCCACCAGCGGTGAGCAACTCAACTGTGGCGACAGTGAAAACCTGTACCCGGCGTGGGGCGCAGGCGTCCAGTATTTGCTTAAACCCGAAGCGGGGATTGTCGTCAATCTCGAGTACGCGATGGGTAAAGATGACAACCAGGGCATCTATTTAAAAATGGGCTACAGTTTCTGATCTACAAAAGCGCAATCTCCATGGTTAACGCCGTTGATTGCTGGTTTGCCAGCAAAACCAGCCCCGGAAGCCCAGCCATATTGTGGGCATTCACCGGGTGGCTTTGCGGTTCCAGGCAAATAAACGGCTCGTCGGCCATGCGGAATACCATCAAGTACGGCGTGGCGCATTTTAACTGCACACGCATCTCGCCCGTTTCAATCAACGCACTACCGCTCCAGCCGGAATAGCCGACATTCAGCCACTGGTTGTCCGGGGTTTTCGGGCTGATGAAATTGGTTTGCGGCGTCAATTCGCCACACCATTGCTGCGGTAAATGATTAGCACCCTCCGGCCAGAATCCAGTGGCAGAAAACTGCACTTGCGTAGCAGGCGTAAGATGGAAAAAGGGGTGAAAGCCGAGGCCATAAACCATCGGTTTGTTGGCCTGGTGAGTCAATTCCAACTCAGCAATAAAGCGTTTTCCTTCTAGCCGGTAAATCAGCCGGGCGTGATAGTCAAACCCGCAGTCATACTGACTTTCAAGGGTAAGGACGAGTTGCAAAACATCATGCTTTTCGACCTGCCAGTCTTTCAGCCAGCCGTCGCCATGCAGAAAGAATTGCTTATCCGCCGGGCTTTGCGGCAGTTCGATTTTCTCGCCATGAAGGGTAAAACTATTCCCGGCGACCCGGTTTGCCAGCGGCAACATCGGGAACAAGGCTTTTTCACCGCCATACAAAATCGCCTGCTGATGTTCCAGAGAATCCAGACTGAGAATTGCCGCCCCTTGCGGGGCGACGGTTAAACGCAGAAATTCATTTTCGAGTAATAAGGTTTCCATAGTTTAATGCGCCGTTCTTTGCGCACGCGCTTTCGCTTCTGCGCCGTATTGGTCCGCCATGCGTTTTTCCAGCGCTTCAAGGCTGACACCTTTGGTTTCAGGCACATAACGGCGCACGTAGATAAAGCCAGCTGCGCAAATCACACCGTACAGCAGGAAACTCCCCGCCGCCCCCAGCCCCGCATTCAATAATGGGAAGGTGTAGGTCAACAGGAAACACGCCACCCACAAGGCCAGCGTCCCTATAGACATCGCAAGTCCTCGCACACGGTTCGGGAAAATCTCTGAAAGCAGCACCCAGGTCACCGGTGCCAGCGTCAGTGCATAAATCGCAATCGCCGCCAGAACCAGAATCAACACCGGCAACCCCATAATACCCAGGCCATATGCCGCGCCGATTAACGCATAAATAATGGTTAAACCCGCTGCGCCAAACAACATCAGTTTGCGACGACCAATTTTGTCCACCAGCGGCAATGCGGCCAGGGTGAAGATCAGGTTAACCAAACCGGTCGCCACAATGGATTTCAACGTGCTGTTAATATCAAACCCGGCAGAGGCAAAAATTTCCTGCGCATAATTGAATATTACGTTAATGCCGCACCACTGCTGGAACACCGCCAGCACCATACCGATGATAATGATCGGTTTGACCTGTGGCTGCCACAACGCACTCCAGGAAACTTTTTGCGTGTCTTTGTTCAGAGTTTGCAGAATGTCATTGAGCGTTTCATCGGCATATTTCTGGTTACCAATGCGTTTGAGCATCTGGTGAGCACGTTCATTTTTACCGGCGCGAGCCAGCCAGCGCGGTGATTCAGGTACAAAGAACATCAGCACTAAAAACGCCAGCGCGGGAACCAGTTCCGCACCAAACATCCAGCGCCAACCGACTTGCCCATTCCAGCTTTCAGTGATTTGCTGCATGGTCGCGGTTGAGGTCACCGGTTCGGCAATCATCAGGTTAATCAACTGAGCCGCCAGCACGCCCACCACGATAGTTAACTGGTTGATGGCAACAAACTTGCCGCGTTTTTCCGCCGGACTGACTTCTGCGATGTACATCGGACTTAACGCTGAAGCCAGGCCGATGCCCACACCGCCAACGATACGAAACACCACAAACATATCGAAGTTGCTGGCCATCGCCGTACCCCAGGCCGAGGCACTAAACAGGATAGCCGACATAATCAGCGGGACTTTGCGCCCGAATTTGTCCGCACTCCAGCCAGAAATCAATGCGCCAAAAATGCATCCAGCCAGGGCAGAACTCATCGCCCAGCCAGATTGAGCCGGATCGGTAATCGAAAAATAGGCTTCGTAGAACGGTTTCGCCCCACCAATCACCACCCAGTCATAACCAAACAGCAAACCTCCGCAGGCGGCGACCAGGCAGATAGTCCAGACATACCCCATGCGTAATTGTGTCGGTGCATTAATCATGTTGTTTCCTCAATAAAATCTTGTAGAGATACAGAGGAGCGGGATTGTTCTCCCGCCGTTTATTGTTATTTCAACGCTCAGGCAAACACACCGCGCTGCACCGCAAGCTGCAATAAATGAGCTTTATCGTGAGCCGGGTTTTGCGACAGCAAGGCTTTCAGTGCTGATTCAAACTCGGGATATTCCTCCAGTCCAAGATGCCCAAGGGCGGCGACAAACAGGCAGTGCTGTTGATGTGCAGATTGACGATCGGCATCCAGCGCGACCAGATCAGGTAGCGAGACGGCGAAGAAATCAGGCTCAGAATGGTGGTTAAAATGTTCATCCGCCCAGGCAATAAAGCTGCGGAATTGCACCTCGGCCTGGTTTTTGTCACCGATACGGCTTAACGCCATCGCTTGATAGAACAGGTAATCGACCGGCTGATCGTTGTAGTAGCGCCCGGCTTCCAGAGTGGCCCCCCCTTCCAGCGCGCGTTCGAAATAGCGCTGCGCACGCTCCGATTGTTGAAGTTGCTGTGCACACCAGCCGAGCAGATACCAGATATCGTTATCGCTCTGGCCGACTAAGCGCCCTTCACCAAGGTTTTCGGGATAGCTCAGCGCCTGCTGTAGCAGTTCTTCCGCTTTGCCATACTGCTTATTAGCAATCGCGTTCAGCGCCCGGCGTTGCAGGTTAATCAGATACTGCCCGGTGACTTTGCCCTCCCCGCCTTCCCACGGATGGAATTTACGCTGCGCCAACACCTGGGCTGCCGCGTCAGTTTCACCATGAATGTTCCACAAGCTGAGTAATTCAGCGGTCAGATCATCGCGTTTGAGGACCACATCGCGACGTACAGCAAGGAATGCGAGCCGCTGCTCGGTTGAGCGGCCAGTGAGTTTTTGCAGATAGTCGAGTTCAAACAGGAAGCGGGCGTTTTCCGGTTCAAGTTCAACCGCATGTTGCAGATACTGTTCCGCCACTTGCGCATTGTGTTGTTTATTCCACGCATGAATGCCCAGCACACGCTGCACCGCGCCAAATTCAGGCAACTGCTGCGCCGCAAACTCCCAGCAGGCGACAGCTTCGCCATAACGACGTTTGCTGTACCAGAAACAACCCAGCAGATATTGCGCGAAGCCATCGTGCGGCAAGCGTTGCAGCATTTGCACTTCATCCAGCGTGTTGGGGAAACGCACTTTGCGAGCAAAGACTTGCTGCGCCTGTTTCACCAAAGCCAGTTGTTGTGCGTGGTCAGTTTCCAGAGCGGCTTGCCACAACAGCGGCATCGCTTCCTGGGCATCGAGAACGCTCAACACTTTTTTGGCCGCCGTTTCCTGACCCAAACTCACCAGCCACCCCGCCAGAACACTGGCGTTGATCCCGCGCCGTCCGGTGACTCGCAGCAGTTCTGCTTTATCAGTTTCGTTTTGCGTGCTGGCCCAACGGGCGTAATGCAGCACGTAGCTCAGCGGATATTCTTCAAGCTGCTGGTCAATCCACTGTTGTGCCTGTTTTACGGCACCCGTTTGCTGTAACAGCAGGGCTTTTAGCCCCATCGCCAGGTTATTACTGCCATTAAATTTCAGACTTTGATTCACAAACGCCAGCGCCTGGGCGTCATCGCCTTTGCGCAGCGCCAGGCGCGCCAGGGCATAAAAAGCCGCATCACGGCAGTTGCCACTCCAGCTCGCTTTGAAGTAATCATCAAACGCGCCTGCAAAGTCGCCCTGCTTCTCTTTTGCCGCACCGCGTAACATGCTGGCGTCGCCGTTTTGCGGGTTCTTGTTCAGGCGATGGGCGCGTTTCAGTGCCGCATCTGCCAACTGCTCAGCAAGCGCCCAGTTCGCACGGTTAAATTCAAGCTGCCCTAATGCCACGTTGCAGCGGTAATCTTCGGGATCTAACGCCAGCGCACGCTGGTAGTAATCGAATGCCGAACGACTGGCGTGCAGATACTGCTCCAGATGCTGGCCGATAAAATACAACTCGTCGCAGTTAGTAATTTCTTGCGGTTTGGCAGGAACGCAGGCGGGCTGTGGCAGCGGCAAGTCTTCTGCAACATGTTCGCAATAAGTGAGAATCAGCTTGCCCTGCGCATCTCGCAAATTCAGGGTCAGGCGTTGCAGCCAGCTGTCTGCGAGAGTTTCCTGCCACGCCTGCGCCGGTTGCAGCGTCAGCGCTGTTTTCCAAAACAGGCTGCCAGCCGATTCAATTTCAAGCGTGGCTCCTGTCAGCGGCGCGATGGCATAAACACCAAGACGGAGTTCGCCATTGTGGCGCTCCAGTTTAATTGCCGCCTGGGTGTTGGCATTCTGCAACGTACCAAGCTGGCTATACGGCAGGAAATTCTGCACGAAGATTTTTTCTTCATACGGCGCAATCCAGGTGAAATCTGGCTGATTGTCGGTGAACACCCCGGTCATCAGTTCAATGTATGGGCCATTTTCATCCGTCAGATTACGATCCCAGGCCTGGCCGAAATCGCAATTGCCCCATGTCCACTGCTTCTTACCCGGTGAAACATGGTGATCGGCGATGTGCAACAGGCCGCCTTGTTCACCGTGATGGTATGCGCCGACAAAATCGTAATCCGATTTATCCGCCATGTACGACGTTGGAACGGGAATGTTTTTGTAGCATGAGATATCCACGCCTGCGGAATAGTCGACTTTATAGTAAGTGCCGTGGGCAATCGGGAAGGCCGATACGTCGCGTTTGCCGTGGTCGAATACTGCCGTGACATCTGGCGGGAACACGCTTTGGTGCTCATCGCCCCCTTTCACCGCCGGGTTCGCCCACCACAAGAAATGGCGCGGCGTGGCGTTGCCGTTAAATACTTTGCCGGTGATTTCAATCAGCGCTTTTTGCGGATAGAGCGTAAAGCCGGTCATTACCTGCAAACCGCGCATCGGCTCCACTTCACCGAGCCACACTGTTTGTGCGCCGTTTTCATGTTGCTTGAAAGTCACATCGACCGGCATAAAGGTGGTTGGGCGGTGGTGCTGCGGCCAGTTAAATTCAATGCCGCCGGAGATCCACGGCCCCACTAATCCCACCAGCGCGGGTTTCACCACTTCGTTGTAGTAAACGAAATCACGCTCCATCACTTTGTCATAAGCACGGTGAATACGGCCACCCAACTCCGGGAGCAGCATGACCCTGATAAAATCGTTTTCAATCCACACGGCTTTGTAATCACGCATCTCACGCTTGCCGGTGAGAGTGTCAATCACACCGTAAGGATAAACAGCGCCTGAAGATCCCTGATAGACACGGTTTTCTAAAAACATCGGATTCGGGTCTTCCGCACCGGTGGTCCAGGTGGGTAAAGCAATAGTCTCTTGCCAGACGTTAACGGCTCCGTACATTTCGCATCTCCAGTAAACATTAAACAGTTAAATAGGATATGTTTGCAGTGTAGGGAACTCATCGCGGCTTAAAACGCTTAATGCTCACGCAATATAGTTAACGGAGTTAAGTGAAATGCAGATTTCAGGGCTGAACAATCAGCGGGTGCGGCAGGTTAATCGCCAGACCATGATGAAGCTGGTGTGGCAGCATAAGCGGCTCAGTAAGTCGCAGTTTTCCCAGTACACCGGTCTTTCTATCCCTGCGGTCAGTAAGATTCTTGATGAGTTAGTGAATGATGGAAAGCTCAACCACTCCACTGAAAATCTCAGTAATCGCGGCCTTAACAGCGGCAGTTACCAAATCCCACCCGACGGTGATTTCATTCTTTGCATGAATGTGACACCCACCAGCATTGAGAGCCAACTGTGCGATGCGCAACTTTCGCCACTGGGCGAATTTGAACGTATTCATGTCAATGCTGCCACGCCGCAGGTTTTGCTGGCAGCGATTGAGAATATCTGGCGTCACCATCATAAAAACTGGCCGAAAAAAACCATTAACCTGGCGTTGGGCATACACGGGCAAGTCGATCCGGTGACAGGTGTTTCACAAACCATGCCGCAAGCACCGTGGCGTGAACCGATTGAAATCAAATACTTGCTGGAAGAAAAACTGGGTATTACGGTACGTGTGGATAACGATTGTGTGATGCTGGCGCTAGCGGAGAAATGGCAGAATCCGGAAAGCCGCCAGGATTTTTGTGTCATCAATGTGGATTACGGTATCGGTTCCTCGTTTGTGATCAATGGGCAGATTTACCGTGGCAGCCTGTACGGCAGCGGGCAAATTGGCCACACGATTGTCAACCCGGACGGCATGGCGTGTGATTGCGGAAGGTACGGCTGCCTTGAAACCGTCGCCTCGCTTAGCGCGCTGAAAAAACAGGCACGCATCTGGCTTAAATCGCAACCCAGCTCGCCTAAACTTGACCCTGAAACATTGACGTCAACGCAATTAATTACCGCCTGGCACGATGGCAACGAGCAGGTGCGGCGCTGGGTTGAGAGCGCCGCCAATGCCATTGGGCTGAGTCTGTATAATTTTCTCAATATCCTGAATATCAATCAGATTTGGTTTTACGGCAGAAGTTGTGCATTTGGCGATGAATGGCTGGCGACCGTCGACCGACAGATTGGCTTTAATCCCTTTGATCATGGCGATGCGCTGAAAGTGAAAGCAACGCAGATTAATTTTGGCAAGCTAACTCGTGCCCAGCAAATAATGGGAATTGGCTATTTATATGTCGAAAATGCACTGGAAGCAGAGTAGCAAAACCTGGGTGGAAAATATTAAACCTGTTTTTCCACCCGACATATTTCAATAATTCACTGCAATTATTAGTAATCTCTGTTTAGTTAAATATAAACCCCCGCGCAAAGTCCCACCGATTTTAATCCACTACGCTTAGCCACCTTCGGCATATCAGCTTAATTTACCGAATATCTTTCCGAGTTAATTGTTCCATTAACACAGGAGTGGTTCGAATGGAATTAGCCCGTTCAAGTGAAGGTTCTGGTACTGAAAAAGATAGATACCCACGTGACAAAGTGTCCTGGACTACCGCCATTTCCTATGGCATTGGCAGTTACGGCGCAAATGTGATGTACGCGTTTATCGCTATTTACTTAATGTTGTATTACACCGATAGTTTTGGCATTAAAGCCGCTGCCGTCGGATTATTATTTTTAATCGCTCGTCTGGTTGATGGTGCAACAGATATTGCCCTTGGCATTCTGGTAGATAATACCCACACCAAAATGGGGAAATTCAGACCATGGATTCTGATTGGCAGTATTCTGGTATCGCTGACGACGGTCGCCTGTTTCTTAAGCCCAGACTTATCTGAAGCAGGAAAGCTGGCGTATGCCTACTCCACCTATATTTTGTGGAGTATTTGCTTCGCCATTATCGATATTCCCTACTGGTCATTGTCCGCCGCCATCACGCAGGACCCGACCGAGCGCAGTAAAGTCATCACTATCCCGCGCACCATTGCCACCTTTGGCTTTCTCTCTGTCAGTGCCGCAACGCTGTGGTTGGTCAAATTTGTTGGTAGTTGGGCAGGCGTGGCGGTGATTTACAGCGCTATTTTCTTAATCTGCATGTTGATTACATTCTTTGGTGTCAAAGAAAAATATTCCGTACCACGCAAAGAACGGCAAAGTTTTAAAGGATTCTGGACTTTATTAAAACAACATCGCCCGTTACGTCTGCTGCTGACCGGTATGTTTTTATTAGAAATGATTGGTGTTATTCGCGGCACCTTCCAGCTTTATTTCTTCATTTATAATTTGAATACCGAAATGATGCTGGGTATTTTCCTCACGGTTTCAATGATTGCTCAGGTTGCTGGCGCGGTCGTCTCGCCGTTTATTTCCGCAAAAATAGGCAAGAAGAACACCGCACTATATAGCAGCGCGATTATGGCTGCCGCCTGTATGTTGCTGTTCTTTTTCCAGACCAACATCACCCTTATTTTCATCATTGGCGCACTGGCACCATTCTGTGGTGGCGTGGGGCAAATATCGCTTTATTCCATGGTGGCAGACTGTGTGGAATATGGCGAATGGCGCAGCGGCAACCGCTCCGAAGGCATGGTGTTTTCACTGAATATTTTTAAAACCAAATTGTCCGGCGCTATCGGCGGTGCCATTGGCGGATTTATGCTGTCGTGGGCGGGTTATATTCCTCACCAGGTACAGGCGGTGGAAACAGCCATGTGGATTGGCCTGTTATTTACCTTAATTCCTGGTGCGTTAACGCTGATTAGCCTGATCCCACTAGCCGGTTATGAAATTACCGAGAAACGCTTTTATGAAATTCTCGACGATATTCATCAGCGTAATACCAGCAAGCCTGAAGAGGTGAAAGTATGATTACCTGGAATGCGCAACAGCAAACATTTCACCTTCACAATCAGAAAATTAGCTATGTGATGGGGATTGAACACCAACGTTATCTGGTTCACTGCTACTGGGGCAAACGCATTGCCACGTTTAATCAGTATCACGATTACCCAAAACTTGATCGTTCGTCATTTTCACCCACGCCAGCAAACTGGCCGGACAGAACATTTTCACTCGATACCGTTTTGCAGGAGTATCCCGGCCACGGTGCAGGGGATTACCGCGAACCCGCATTTGAGGTGCGCTATGCGGATGGCAACCAGGTCAGCAATTTGCACTACCTTTCGCATCAGATAGTTGCCGGTAAACCCCGCCCTGAAGGGCTGCCAGCAACGTGGGTAGAAACGCCTGACGAAGCTGAAACGCTGGTTATCACGCTTGCCGATCCGGTGACTCATTTGCAGGTTGAGCTGAGCTATACGGTGTTTCGTGACCTCCCGGTTATTGCCCGCGCGGCGCGGCTGGTTAACAAAGGTGATAAGCCGTTACGCCTGCTGCGCGCTCTGAGTTGTGCCGTTGATTTCCCGGATGGCGAATTTGAGCAGATTCAGTTTCCCGGAGCCTGGGCGCGCGAGCGCCAGTGGCATCGCCAGCCGCTCAACCCAGGCATTAGCGTCCTGGACAGCAAACGCGGAGCCAGCAGCACGCATCAACAACCGTTTATCGGCCTGGTGCGCCCGGAAACCACCGAAATGCAAGGTGAAGCCTGGGGAATGCACCTCGTCTATAGCGGCAATTTCACCGCCCGCACCGAGGTCGATGCCTTTAAACAAACTCGCGTGTTGTTAGGTATTAACCCGCACGGATTCGGCTGGCAATTGCTACCGGGTGAAGGCTTCCAGACGCCAGAAGCGGTAATGGTCTGGAGCAATTGCGGCCTTAACGGGCTTTCGCAGGCGCTGCATCGGCTTTATCGCGATAACCTGGTGCGCGGCCAGCATCGCCATCAAACGCGCCCGATTCTGGCGAATAACTGGGAGTCCACCTACTTCGATTTTAATGAAGAAAAGCTGCTGCACTTTGCCCACAACGCAAAACAGCTTGGCGTGGAACTGCTCATGCTTGACGACGGCTGGTTTGGCGAGCGAAACGGCGATACCTCATCGCTCGGCGACTGGTTTGTCAATCAGCAAAAATTCCCTCTCGGCCTGCGCCCGTTAATCGACCAGGTGCACGCAATGGAGATGAAGTTTGGCCTGTGGTTTGAGCCAGAAATGATTTCCCGCCGCAGTGAGCTGTTTGCGTTACATCCTGACTGGGTACTTAGCGCAGGCGAGCAGCCCCTTTCCGAGGGCCGTAACCAGTACATTCTCGATTTAGGTCGCCCGGAAGTGCGCAACAATATTCTTGAGCAAATGAGCACCTTCCTCGAGCAGCATCCTGTTGATTACATTAAATGGGATATGAACCGCAATATGACCGAAGTGGGGTCGCACACGGCCAGCCCCGAGCGCCAACAGGAAACGGCGCACCGCTACATACTTGGGCTGTACGCACTACTCGAGGCTCTCACCACGCGCTTCCCGCATATTCTTTTTGAGTGCTGTGCGGGCGGCGGTGGGCGTTTCGACCCGGGGATGTTGCATTACATGGCGCAAGCCTGGGTGAGCGATAACACCGACGCCGCTTCACGCGTGCATATTCAGTATTCCACCAGCCTGCTCTACCCGCCGATTGTGCAATGCGCACATGTATCGGAAGTCCCCAATCACCAAATGGGGCGATCCACCAGCATGGAGATGCGGGGCGCAGTGGCAATGAGCGGCAACTATGGGCTGATGCTGGATTTGATGCGCAGCGATACCGAGCGCGACAAAGCGGTGAGCGAACAAATTGCTTTTTATAAGCAGCATCGCGAACTGTTGCAGTTCGGCACTTTCTGGCGGCTGGTTAGCCCGTGGCAGAACCCGGACTTTGCCGCGTGGATGTTTGTCTCGCCGGATAAAAACGAGGCATTGCTGATGGCATTTTCTCTGGTCAGCGAGGCTTCTGCGCCATTACGTAAAGTGCGCCTTGCCGGGCTGGATGCGCAGGCTACTTATCAGGTAGACGACCAGCCGCAACCTCTTGGTGGTGATGAGCTGATGTATCGGGGGATTTATATCGATCCGCCACTTAGCCGCGATTACACCAGCCGTATCTGGCACCTGAAGCGCCTGCCATAACTTTTTAGGGGGCTTATCGCCCCCTTTATTTGATGCTTACCCCTTATTCTATTCATGGAAGGATTCCCTATGCGTGACATATCCTTACGGCCCCTGTTTGCCGCAATACTGGCAACAACCCCCACCCTGATGATATCGGCCCCCGTCCAGGCCGAAGGTTTCGTGGACGACTCTCATTTATCCGGAGGAATTTATTACTCGCAGCGTTACCGTGACAAACGCGATATGACCGTGGGAAGCCCGGATTACGGCCATTACGTCGAAGACCTTCACCACGCGACCTTTAACGCTAATCTCGATTTTGTTTCAGGTTATGCCGGGGGTTTTATTGGCCTTGATGTCGCCGGGTTTGCCGCCGTCAACCTCGCCACCGGCAATGCCGCACACCCCAATGAAATCAGTTTAAGTTCGGCAAACCAGCGTTGGGATGAAGACTGGTCCGGGGACAAAGGCGGTTTCAATCTCTACAAAGCCGCGCTGAAATTAAAACATGACGATTACTGGATGCGAGCCGGTTACATCCAGCCGTCCGGCCAAACGCTGCTTGCCGTGCACTGGGGATTTGTTCCCGGTGCGTATCAGGGCGCTGAAATGGGCGGTAGCTGGGACTTCGGTCAGTACGGCGCGCTTTCCAGCTCTTATTTCTGGTCTGATAAATACAAAGCGCCGTGGTACACCGAAATGTATGAATTCCGCGGCGCGGATAACACCACCAAAATCGATTATGTTCATGCCCTCGGTATGCGCTACGACTTTAAAAATAAGCTGGTGCTGGAAACCTCCTGGGCGCAGGCCGCTGATTTTATGGATCAGTACATGACCAAGCTTTCATACAGCTTCCCTGTCGCGGGCAACGATCTGCGCCTGAGTTATCAGTTTTACGGCGCCAGAGATCAGGTCGGTGACAATTCCATTGCCGCCTACGGCTCGGTCAATGACGAATACGAAGGGCTGGCCTGGCTGCAAGGCATCACGCTCGGCTACACACTCGACACGCTGGATTTCCGTCTGGAGGCGCAAACCGTCAAGGCCGAAGGAAATCAGGGCTTCTTCCTGCAACGTATTACCCCGGCTTACGCCAGCTCCAACGGGCGGCTGGATATTTGGTGGGATGCGGCTTCTGACTTCGACGCCAACGGTGAAACCTCCGTTTTCGCGGGCGTGACGTATGACCTGAAAAATTACGAACTTCCCGGCTGGGCGGTTGGCGCAGGCTACGCCTATGGCTGGGGCGGCAAGCCCTGCACGACGTGTACCGTCAACGACGAACTGGCTGACCAGAGCCAACGCATCGACGAATCGGCCTGGACGTTCAATATTGCCCACGTCGTGCAAACGGGTCGCCTGAAAGGCACGTTGTTCAATCTCCATTACATCAATTACGACAACCACGGCAGCAACCCAAACTACAGCGGTGGCTACAACAATATGTTTCAGGATGAAATTGATATCAAATTCAATGTCATTGCACCGTTTTCAATCTTTTAAGGTGTGAAAAATGATCAACAAAATAGGCTTTACTCTGGCATGCCTGATCACATTCAACGCCGCCCACGCCGCCGAGTTTTCTCAGCAGGGGCAGCAGGTTACGGTGCGCCACGGCGAGTATAAATTGCATTACGATCTCAACCGGGGAACGGGGGATTTGCTGTGGGGCAATGTCCCCGTGATCAAAACATTTCGTAGTACGGCACAATTAAGCCAGGCAAGTCTGGACAGTGCCAAAGCGGTAGGCCGCAGCGCGCTTTGGCAGAAAGTAAAAGACCCGGCTCGCGGTGAAGGTGAAACACTTACCTTGAACAACCGCTTTGCCGACGGCACCACTCTGACAGTGCGTTTTTGGTTTTTTAACGATAAAAGCTGGCTGCTCAGCGACATGCAGGTATCGGCACAAAAAAATCTGCACGTGACAAAACTTACGCCCATCAGCGCCTCGTTTGCCGATATTGGAAAAGGCGGCGATAAACGAATTTACACCACGCCCTACTCCAATAATTTCGACTTTGGCGTAGCGGCGGTAAATCATTTTGGCCTGAGCCAGAACGGAACGGATCGCTTTGCCAACCCTGATGAACCGATGGTGAAGTTCAACGGTGTCAGCCATTGGGTCACCGCGCTATTCGACAATACCAACCACCACGGTTTAGTCGCCGGGGCTGCAAGCGTGCAGAAATGGAAAAGTAGCCAGCTTTTGGGGGAAGCACAGCAGGCGAATGGCGCGCTCAGCGAATTCGCACTTTATAACTGGGGCGGAACCCAAAGTGGCAAACAGGTTAGCTCCGATCTGTTTTTTATCGGCTACTTCAACGACTACCGCGACGGGCTGGAAAGCTACGGCAAAGCTTACAACCAGGGTGAACCCCGCCTCAACTGGCAGGGTGGGGTGCCCGTTGGATTTAACGCGTTTTACTCGCACGATAGCTACGGTAAAGCGCGGGATATGTATGACATCACCGATTATGTTGCTAAAAATCTCAAACCGCTGGGGTACGAGTACATCAATATGGACGGTGGTTTTCAGCCTGATGGCTATCCCGAGGGAATGAAAACCTTCACCGACTATGTGCATAAGAAGGGGCTGAAAGCGGGCGGCTATTTGACGCCATTTGCCATCTATGAAAACTGGCTGGATCTGCCGGTAGACGACACGGGTTATAGCCATCGCGACGCCTGCCTGCATGATGAAAAAGGACAACTGGTGAAAACCTATCTGGGCAGTTACGCGCTGGATATGTCACACCCGGCGGCGCAGTACATTGTGCGGCGTAATATCAAAAATTATCTCGCATGGGGGTATGACTACATCAAGCTCGATTTCCTGGATATGGGTTTGTATGAAGGGAAACACCACAACCCGGCGGTAAACGGCATTCAGAACTACCGCATCGGCATGAAGATTATGCGTGACGAAGTACTGGCAAGTGGCCGCCCGGTATTCCTGAATGCATCCATTGCGCCACTGCTGCCCGCCGCGTTTACTCACGGCCGCCGCGCTGCCTGCGATACTTCGCTGGGCGTTGCAAACTACAGTGGTATCGAACGCCAGGCCTTTAACAGCGCAGCCTCCTGGTGGGGCAACGGCACGCTATACGATTATAACGATGCCGATATGTTCCTGCCGGAGTACATCATTCAGGGTAATAACCGCTACGGCCAGTTAGCCGCACAGCGCCTTGCCACCACGGTAGCCCTCGGCGGCGGCCACTGGCTGGTTGGCGATAATCTGCCGTTTGTCGATGAAGACCGCAGTGCATGGCTGGAAAATAAAGCCTTACTGAAGGTTGCCGCCGATGGCAGTGCCGCACGGCCTGTTTCCATGAATAATTTCTACCACGCGGGCGAACATAGCCCAGCGATGCTGGTGCGAAAAGACGATAAAGGCGGCGTGTATGTTGGGCTAACCAACTGGCAGAGCAAACCGCAAACCTTGCAACTCACGCCTGCATCACTGGGGCTTAAAGCAGGCAGCAAGTGGCAGATAACCGAACTTTATAGCGGGCAAAGCTGGCAGCAAAAACTCGGCGTTGTGAGCTACCCGCTGGCGGGAGGGGCTACCGCGCTGCTCCACTTCAGTAAACAATCTGGCGTGACGATTCCGGTGCCTGATAACCTCGCGCAGGGCAAAACGATTACCGCAGGAATAAACAGCTATGAACTGGATTTGGGCAAGCTGACGCAATTTAACCAGATAGTGGTTAAAGAGCCTGCACCGTTTGCGATACGCAATTATGCGCTGGCTTATCAGGAAGGCGGCGCATGGCACACGTTAACGCGTGGCTTTATCCTCGGTGATAAGCGTACCTTTTCGTTCCCGGAGATGAGCGCTCGTCGTCTGCGAGTTCAGTTTGAAAACCACGAAGGGAACCTTAACGCGCCTGAAATTGAGGTTTATCAGCACACCACGGCAGTCCCCGCCATGCACATCGTGCAGGAAAGTATTGCCCCAGGCAGTGAACGGACAGACATGCAGGGCGAGCAGCAATTGATGCAGACCTTCACCTTGCAACAGCCCGATCTGCCAAAGCTCGATTTTTGGTTGTTTGAACGCTACGTGGATGCGGTGCCAGGAGATAACTTCCGGATTCAGATTGTCTTGCTCGATAGCAAAGGTAACCCGGCACAAACGCTGTTTTCGGCAGCCCTGCCACCGTTTAATCTGCCGTCCAGCCCGGCGGTTTACTCCCTCTGGCCGCGTCTGACGGGGTTGGATATCCATAAACGCTATGCGCTGATTTTCAGCTCACAGGGATCAACCTCTCAACCTACGGGAAAAAACAGTTACAGCCTCTGGGTAAGCACAAATAATCCCTACGCCAACGGAGAACTTCGCCATTCTGTGGACAACGGAAAAACCTGGCAGACTGCTACCAACCAGGATTTGTTATTTGCCCTTTATAGCCGCGCGCCTTTCAAATCAGGAGTGAAGTGATGTTCAAAGCAGGAGTCATACTTTGCGGGATATTATTAAGCGGATGTGCCGCCCAGACCGTTAACACGCCACCGCCGATGTCGCCAATGGACGAGTGTAACCAGGCAACAAAAAATGGCGATACCGTGACTATTGCTGAGAAATGTTCGGCAATTACGCGCGATCGGCAGTAACGCTAAAAACAACAAAGCCCACATGATGTGGGCTTTCAGATTGCTGACAAAGGGTGATAAATGTGTTTTGTAGGGTGGATAAGCGTTAGCGTCATCCACCAGTTGTGTCGGATGACGCTGCGTTTATCCGACCTACAAAGACGCTTGTCATCAGTCTCGGCTTTCAGATCTTACAAGTCTGGGATTATGCGTAAACAGGCAAACGTGCGCAGATATCCAGAACTTTTTGCTTAGTACGCTCGATAACCGCTTCGTCGTTGATGCTATCCAGCACATCACACATCCAGCCAGCCAGTTCACGAACGTCAGCTTCAGTGAAGCCACGACGAGTCACCGCAGGGGTACCGATACGGATACCGGAAGTCACAAACGGGCTCTTCGGATCGTTTGGTACGCTGTTCTTGTTGACGGTGATGTTCGCACGACCCAATGCAGCATCGGCTTCTTTACCGGTCAGGTTTTTATCAACCAAGTCCAGCAGGAACAGGTGGTTGTCAGTACCGCCAGACACCACTTTGTAGCCCCGCTCCAGGAACACAGCAACCATCGCTTTCGCGTTTTTGGCCACTTGCTGCTGGTAAGTTTTGAACTCTGGCTCCATCGCTTCTTTCAGTGCGACAGCTTTACCCGCGATGACGTGCATCAGTGGGCCGCCCTGCGCGCCTGGGAATACTGCAGAGTTCAGTTTCTTGTACAGCTCTTCGCTGCCGCCTTTCGCGAGGATCAAACCACCGCGTGGGCCTGCCAGCGTTTTGTGCGTAGTAGTAGTCACAACGTGAGCGTGTGGAACCGGGTTAGGGTAAACGCCTGCGGCAATCAGACCCGCAACGTGTGCCATATCAACGAACAGTTTCGCGTCAACCATGTCGGCGATTTCACGCATTTTTGCCCAGTCAACCACACCAGAATAAGCAGAGAAACCACCGATGATCATTTTCGGTTTGTGTTCTTTGGCTTGTTTTTCCAGATCTGCGTAATCGATATGACCGGATTCATCGATGCCGTAAGGAACGATGTTGTACAGCTTGCCGGAGAAGTTTACCGGGGAGCCGTGAGTCAGGTGGCCGCCGTGCGCCAGGTTCATACCCAGAACGGTGTCGCCTGGTTCCAGCAGCGTGGTGTAGACCGCGAAGTTAGCCTGTGAACCTGAGTGCGGCTGCACGTTAGCGTAATCAGCGCCGAACAGCTCTTTTGCACGGTCGATAGCCAATTGCTCAACCACGTCAACATATTCGCAACCGCCGTAGTAGCGTTTGCCTGGGTAGCCTTCTGCATATTTGTTGGTTAACTGAGAACCCTGAGCCTGCATCACGCGCGGGCTGGTGTAGTTTTCGGAGGCGATCAGTTCAATGTGCTCTTCCTGACGTACTTTTTCTTGCTCCATAGCCTGCCACAGTTGGGCATCATAATCGGCAATGTTCATTTCACGCTTTAACATCCGCATCTCCTAAACTCAGCTAACAGTAAAAATTTACAGCAACGAGGGTGCCCTTTTGGGCGACGGGCAACAGTGTAAACCGAAACAGTGCTGGGTGATAGGCCTTGACAGAGGTTTTTACGCAAACGATTGGCTTGGCGTCCTGCAAGGGTTTGAAGGGGAAAGTGGCAAGCTATTTCAGCGGATATTAATTCATCATCAACATGCATAAATTTCACGTTCTGTGAGCCGAATCGACTCAGTCAGTATCCATTTACAATGTAGTGCTTTTTTTTTAGCGGAGAGTTTTATAAGATGCATTTTAAATGCACTATTAAATTTTAATGTCAGAAAATGGAGCTATACCATGCTTGATGCCCAGACTATCGCTGTTGTGAAATCCACCATTCCCCTGCTTGCAGCAACCGGCCCAAAACTTACCGCACACTTTTACGATCGTATGTTCAGCCATAACCCTGAGCTAAAAGAGATCTTCAATATGAGTAACCAGCGCAATGGCGATCAGCGTGAAGCGCTGTTTAATGCCATCTGTGCTTATGCGACGAATATTGAAAATCTGGCGGTGTTACTGCCTGCGGTAGAAAAAATCGCCCAGAAGCACACCAGTTTCCAGATTAAACCTGAGCAGTACGACATCGTCGGCGGCCACCTGTTAGCAACGCTGGATGAGCTGTTCAGCCCAGGCCAGGAAGTGCTGGATGCGTGGGGCAAGGCGTATGGCGTGCTGGCGGGTGTGTTTATCAACCGTGAAGCGGAAATCTACCAGGATAACGCGGCGAAAAATGGCGGCTGGGAAGGCACGCGTGCTTTCCGCATTGTGGCAAAAGAGCCGCAAAGCCAGCTTATCACCAGTTTTGAATTTGCACCCGTGGATGGCAAACCGGTCGCGGATTATCAGCCTGGCCAATACCTCGGCGTGTGGCTGAAACCAGAAGGGTTCCCGCATCAGGAAATTCGCCAGTATTCACTGACCCGCAAGCCAGATGGTAAAAGCTATCGCATTGCGGTGAAACGTGAAGACCAGGGCCAGGTTTCAAGCTGGTTGCACAATCACGCACAAGTAGGCGATGAACTGCATCTTGCCGCTCCGGCGGGTGATTTCTTTATGGACGTGAACGCGCAAACGCCGGTTACGCTGATTTCAGCTGGCGTTGGCCAGACACCGATGCTGGCAATGCTGGATACGCTGGCAAAAGCTAAACATGCAGCCCAGGTGAACTGGTTCCACGCCGCAGAGCATGGCGACGTGCATGCGTTTGCCGACGAAGTGAATGTGCTGGGTGCGCAGTTGCCACGTTTTGATAGCCACGTGTGGTACCGCACACCGAGCGCGGACTGCCGTGCACAGTCAAAATTCGATAGCGAAGGCTTGATGGATTTGGTTGCACTGGAGAGCAAAATCAATACGCCGGATATGCAGTTTTACCTATGCGGCCCGGTGAGCTTTATGCGTTTTGCAGCGGAGCAGTTAGTGAAGTTGGGCGTTGAGCAGAGCCGAATTAACTATGAGTGTTTTGGCCCGCATAAGGTGATGTGATTTTCCCCTCACCCCGGCCCTCTCCCCAAAGGGGCGAGGGAGAAAAGAAAATCCCCTCTCCTGAGGGAGAGGGTTAGGGTGAGGGCAAACGATGCGGATTAAATCGCGGCGTCGTCTTCTTCCCCAGTACGGATACGCACCACGCGCGCCACGTCAAAGACAAAGATTTTACCATCGCCGATTTTACCGGTTTGCGCGGTACGAATAATGGTGTCCACGCAGGTATCGACGATATCGTCGGTCACGACAATTTCAATTTTCACTTTCGGCAGGAAGTCCACCATGTACTCAGCACCACGGTACAGTTCGGTGTGCCCTTTCTGACGACCAAAACCTTTTACTTCTGTTACCGTCATGCCGGTGATGCCAACTTCTGCCAGCGCTTCGCGCACGTCATCCAGTTTGAACGGTTTAATAATCGCATCAATTTTTTTCATAATTCTCTCTGTCATCCCGCACTTCGTCGATTGCTCAAACTACCACAGACTACTCTTTAAAGTCATTGGCATCGAGTTCATGCCGTGAGAGTAGTTTGTAGAATTCTGTCCGGTTACGCCCCGCAATACGTGCCGCTTGAGTGACATTTCCCTTGGTCATTTGCAGCAATTTGCGCAGGTAATTCAGCTCAAACTGATTACGCGCTTCGACAAAAGTCGGCAGTGCGGTGTTTTCCCCTTCCAGCGCCTGTTGAACCAACGCTTCGCTGATAACCGGAGCGGAAGTCAGGGCCACGCATTGTTCTATCACGTTGACTAACTGGCGCACGTTACCCGGCCAGCTTGCTGCCATCAGGCGTTTCATGGCGTCGGTCGAGAAACTACGCACGAAAGGTTTATGGCGATCGGCTGATTGCCGTAACAGGTGATTTGCCAGCAACGGCACATCTTCGGCGCGTTCATGCAGTGCCGGGATCTTGAGACTCACCACATTCAGGCGATAGAACAAGTCTTCACGAAACTCGCCGCGCTCCATCGCTTTGGGTAAATCACGGTGAGTTGCCGACAGGATACGTACGTCGATGTCGAGGTCGCGATTACTGCCCAATGGGCGCACTTTGCGTTCCTGCAACACACGTAACAATTTAACCTGTAACGGAATCGGCATATCGCCAATCTCATCAAGAAACAATGTCCCGCCTTCTGCGGCCTGGAACAGCCCTTCTCTGCTGCTGACTGCGCCGGTGAATGCGCCGCGTGAATGGCCGAACAGTTCAGATTCCAGCAATTGTTCCGGTAGTGCGCCACAGTTAATGGCGATAAAGGCCTTTTTGCTGCGTGGGCTGGCGTTATGAATCGCCTGGGCGAGAATTTCTTTACCAGTACCGCTTTGCCCGTTAATCAGCACGCTAACATCAGACTGCGCGACCATGCGTGCTTGTTCCAGTAAACGCTGCATGACTGGGTTGCGGGTGACGATAGTATCGCGCCACATTTCATCTCCGGCGATGTGCGAGTGCGACAACGCATCGTCGATGGCTTTGTAGAGCGCGTCTTTATCAACGGGTTTGGTCAGGAAGCTAAAAACACCCTGCTGTGTGGCGGCAACCGCGTCAGGAATAGAGCCGTGGGCGGTCAAAATAATGACCGGCATCCCTGGCTGCACTTTCTGGATTTCGGCAAATAATGCCATCCCATCCATTTCATCCATTCGCAGATCGCTGATAACCAGGTCGATTTTTTCTCGACCCAACAGACGCAACCCCTCAGCACCACTTTCCGCGGTTGAGACGGTGTAACCTTCGCTGGTCAGACGCATGCCAAGAAGTTTTAGCAGACCAGGATCGTCATCAACCAACAGCAATCTGGCGGGTTTACGCTGTGTCATGGTTTCGCCTCCTGCGCGGGTTTGGTGTTGTCCGGTAGTTCGGCAACGGCCGGTTTACGGTTCGAAAGCTGGCGTTCAATATCCGTAAGGTTTTCCAGTTTCCGGGTGGTCAAACTTAACTGGCTTCTGAGCCGTTGCTGCTGCTCACGCAGCGTATCGAGTTCATTGTCTGAACTTTGCTGCAATTTGCTATAGCGCGAGCGTTCGTCAGAAAGCGCCAGTAGAGAAGCCTGGCCATCACGCCAGACCTGGAACAACGAACGCACTTGCGCCGGGACATCAGCGGTCATGGCATCCAACTTCGTCATGTAACGACGACGTTCAGTGGGGGAAATTTTGGCGTTAGAGAGCAAAATGCCGCGCTTGAAAGTGTCACGCCAGTTATCGGCCGGCCAGCGACGGGCTTCCGCTCGTGCTTCTGCGGGCGCTAAACGTTCAGAGCAATCCATCGCACGCAGCCAGTACAGCGGGTTGCTCATGGAATCCTGGCTTTGGTTTTGCCAGATATCATCACAATTCGTCGACAGGTAATCAGCCAGTTGTTGTTCTGGTTCTTCAACGTGTGGCGGGTGTTTAACATCTTTCGGTGCTGTGTTTTGTACACAACTCGCCAGCAACAAAGGCAGTAGCAATGCTGACAGCGGACTAAAAATCGTCACTTTCATTTTTTATTTTTCTCGGGAAATACAGGTAACTCGATCCGGAAGCAAACATCTGCCGTTTCATCGTCAATCAGGTGCAATTCGCCACGCATGCGACGAATACAATCCAGGGCAATACTCAGACCCAGACCGCTACCTTTTACCGCACCTTTACGCTGGTGGCTTCCCTGATAAAAAGGTACAAAAATCATCTCTCGCTCTGCAGCCGGAATGGGGTCGCCGGTATTCGCGACATCAATCAGTAGCATGTTTCCGACCTGCGAGCTTCGCAGATAAATGGTACCGGATTCAGACCCATAGTGCACCGCATTGGAATAGAGATTATCCAGCACACTGGCTAACAACATGGGTTCCGCGAGGCAAGCCTGCGGGCTAAAGTGGCACTCGGTACGCATCATTTTAGCCCGTGCTGGCAAACTGTGAGCGGCGATAATCACATCCATCAGCGGTTTGATCTCAACTTTTTCAAGTTCGACCGGAACATCCGCTAGTTTGCGGTTGTAATCCAGTAATTGCTCAATCAATTTTTGTAAGTGACGGCTACTATTATCGAGAATTTCTACCACTTCTTTTTGGTCGTTAGTCAGTGGCCCGACGACCTGGTCGGCAAGCAGTTCGGTGCCTTCACGCATACTGGCGAGTGGCGTTTTTAGTTCATGGGAAATATGGCGCAAAAATTCATGGCGCTGGGATTCGAGCCACGACAAGCGCTCGCTTAACCAGACAATCCGCTGCCCGACAGAACGCAGTTCGCGCGGCCCGCCTTTAAACAATACCGTATTGCCCAGTGAATGCCCTTCGCCAAGCAAATTAATCATCCGCTCAATGCCTTTTACCGGACCGATAATCATGCGCGTAAAGATCATTACCAACGCGAAACTCAACAGGAATAAAACCAGCGCCTGCCAGCCAAAGAATTGCCCGCGCTCGGCGATTTCTTGCTGAAGTTGTTGCCCACGGGAAAAGACCACCGCGCGTGTGGCTTGTACCATTTCGGCATTTTTGGTGGCGAAGGTTTCAAGGTGTGCAGAAGCGGCGACATCTGGCCCGCTATTTTTACATTGTATTTCGGCAAGATCGTTTAGCGACTGGCGTAGAGCGCTATAAAGTTGATTGTCCGGTAAAACCCCTTGATGGGCTTCTAGCATTTGCGCATAACGCTTACGCTGCCCTTGATAAAGCGTGGCAAGCGTGGCGTCATCCAGCACACAGTACTGCCGGTAGCTACGTTCCATTTCCAGCGCCACGTTCGTCATAGCCTGGCTACGACGGGCATCCACCAGCGTAGTGCGGTTGGTGAGTGCCGCTTGATCGCTAAGTGCGTTGAGGCTTTGCCAGGCTTGCCATGCCAGAACCAGCAGCGGCACCAACACCAACAAAAAAGCCATCATCACAAGCTGGCGTAAAGAGCGCGGGAAAAAATGCCACTGGTTCAATAGCTTCATCTCATTGGGATTGTGAATAATTCGATGCTAGCTGGGAATGGGGGGAGTTTAAAGTTCAGAAATGACAAAGGCAGAGAATAATCTCTGCCTTTGTTCTGAAATCAGGCGGTGCCTTACTCAACGTTTCGCCCGGAGCATGATAAAGCAGCACGAAGCTGGCAATAATCAAAAGTCGGACGGCAGGCACCTTGTGTGCGTCATTCTATGGTTTATGTAGCACTACCCTTGCGGGGGCTGACATAAGAAGGTGAATGAGCCACTGCGCAGTATTATGCAGTATGTGTGCCACATTTGCTACAAAATAGACAACTAAATGTTTTTATTATGTTTATTTGCAGTAATGCTTGCTTATGAATTTGTTTGTTTTTTGCACATAGTGTCGCTAATTTGCAACAATATTATTAATGAAAAATTAAACCACTTTAAATCAATAAGATAAATGTCTCCTTTAGGAGACATTCAGGGTGAGGTAGTGTCGGGGATTGGGGACATATTTGTTTGCCCTTACCCCGGCCCTCTCCAACGGGAGCTGTCTCTTATACATACACAACTCACCCTGGCAATTTTGTCAGGGTAAGATCTGTTAGCCTCGCAGGTATTCCGTTCACCCGTGCGTTCAGCTATCTCTTTAATTCCTGAAAACGGTGAACGTATCAAGGTGTTAACGCCAACACCTTGATAATCCAGGCGCCCGGCAAATCAATCGCCGCTAAAGCGGTAAACACCGTTTTTCACCCAACATTCGGGGTCGTTCGCGATTCGTTCCCGACGATCGCTCTCTCACGTGGCTCCCGGCCACGTGACCCCGACTGAAGGGTAAAAAACGGTGCGACTGAAGCCGGGAACAAGGTCAAAACCGGCCTGGTTTTTGACTTTGACCTTGAATTTCTGGTCCGGCTTAAATCGCCTCCATTTTGACTCCAGGTGGCAGGGTCCAGCCGTCGGGAGCGGCCCTCAAAGATGTGACTAAGAGACAGCCCCCAGGAGAGGAGGAAAGTCAAAGTCCCTTCTCCCTCAGGGAGAAGGTCAGGATGAGGGTGGTTAATTAACCCAGTTGCTTACGCGCATTGCGGAAAATACGCATCCACGGGCTATCTTCGCCCCACTCAGCAGGGTGCCAGGAGTTGCTAACGGTACGGAACACGCGCTCCGGGTGCGGCATCATAATCGTGACGCGCCCGCTTTCGTTGGTGACCGCCGTTATGCCGTTTGGTGAACCGTTCGGGTTCGCCGGGTAGTTTTGTGTCACTTTGCCGAAGTTGTCGATAAAGCGCAGCGCCACCAGCCCTTTGCTTTCGAGTGCCGCGAGATGTGCCGTATCGCGTACTTCAACATGCCCTTCACCGTGAGAAACCGCGATTGGCATGTGCGAGCCCACCATGCCTTGCAGCAGCAACGACGGGCTAGAAGTGACTTCCACCAGGCTGAAGCGTGCTTCAAAGCGGTCTGAATGGTTGCGCACAAAACGCGGCCACAGTTCGCTGCCCGGAATCAGTTCACGCAGGTTCGACATCATCTGGCAGCCGTTACACACGCCCAACGCCAGGGTTTGTGGACGGTGGAAGAAGGTTTCGAACTCATCACGCACGCGGGAGTTAAACAGAATGGACTTCGCCCAACCTTCACCTGCGCCCAGTACGTCGCCGTAAGAGAAGCCACCACAAGCTACCAGCGCCTGGAAATCTTCCAGACCGCGACGGCCTGCCAGCAAGTCACTCATATGCACGTCGATGGCATCAAAGCCCGCACGATGGAAGGCCGCAGCCATTTCAACGTGTGAGTTAACGCCCTGCTCACGCAGTACGGCAACTTTCGGGCGCGCACCCGTCGCGATAAACGGTGCTGCGATATCTTCTTTGATATCGAAGCTCAATTTAACGTTCAGGCCAGGATCGTTGTCATTGGCTTTCGCTTCATGTTCCTGATCGGCACACTCTGGGTTGTCGCGCAGACGCTGCATCTGCCAGGTGGTTTCTGCCCACCACATGCGAAGCGTCGTTCGGCTTTCGCTAAATACCGCGTGGCCGTCAGCCGTCAGCGTGAAACGGTCACCCGCCACGGCTTTACCGAGGAAGTGAACACAATCAGCCAGGCCATGCTCTGCCAGGGTTTTCTCAACCGCATCACGGTCAGCAGCTTTAACCTGAATCACTGCGCCCAACTCTTCGTTGAACAGTGCTGCCAGATGGTCTTTACCGAGGGTTGCGATGTCAGCTTCCACGCCGCAGTGACCCGCGAAGGCCATTTCGGCCAGTGTCACCAGCAGGCCGCCGTCAGAACGGTCGTGGTAGGCCAGCAATTTCTGCTCGGCAACCAACGCCTGAATCGCGTTAAAGAAGCCTTTCAGTTGTTCAGCACTGCGCACGTCCGCAGGTTTGTTGCCCAGTTGACGGTAAACCTGAGACAGCGCGGTAGCGCCCAATGCGTTGTGGCCTGCGCCTAAATCAATAAGCAATAAGGCATTATCTTCAGTTTGCAGTTGTGGCGTCACGGTACGACGAACATCTTCCACACGGGCAAATGCAGTAATAACCAGCGACAGCGGAGAAGTCATCTCACGCTGTTCGTTACCTTCCTGCCAGCGGGTTTTCATCGACATGGAGTCTTTGCCCACCGGAATAGTCAGGCCGAGCGTTGGGCAAAGTTCTTCACCCACGGCTTTCACGGCTTCGTAAAGACCGGCGTCTTCACCAGGGTGACCGGCTGCGGACATCCAGTTTGCCGAGAGCTTAATTCGGTTCAGCGCGCCAATTTGCGTCGCCGCAATGTTAGTCAGTGCTTCACCAACCGCCAGGCGACCTGATGCCGCAAAGTCCAGCAATGCAACTGGTGCGCGTTCGCCAAGAGACATCGCTTCACCGTAGTAGCTATCGAGGCTCGCGGTGGTGACCGCACAGTTAGCGACCGGAATCTGCCACGGCCCAACCATCTGGTCGCGAGCAACCATACCGGTTACCGAACGGTCGCCAATGGTGACCAGGAAGGTTTTTTCTGCCACGGTCGGCAAGTGCAGCACGCGATTGACCGCATCAGCAATGGTGATATTGCGGCAATCCAGCGCATCACCTGTTGCTTTCAGAGTTTCAACGTTACGTTCCATTTTTGGCGTTTTACCAAGCAGAACGTCCAGCGGCATATCAATCGGCTGGTTGTCGAAATGGCTATCGTTGAGTGTCAGATGTTTTTCTTCGGTGGCTTCACCAATGACGGCGTACGGCGCGCGTTCGCGGCGGCACAGTTCGTCAAACAGCGGCAACTGGTCTGGAGCAACCGCCAGGACATAACGTTCCTGGGATTCGTTACACCATACTTCCAGCGGGCTCATGCCCGGCTCGTCGTTCAGAATGTCACGTAGTTCGAAACGCCCACCACGCCCACCATCGCTCACCAGTTCTGGCATTGCGTTGGAGAGGCCACCCGCGCCGACATCATGAATAAACAGGATTGGGTTGGCATCGCCCAACTGCCAGCAACGGTCGATAACTTCCTGGCAACGACGTTCCATTTCTGGGTTGTCGCGCTGTACGGATGCAAAATCCAGATCCGCGTCAGACTGACCTGAAGCCATAGAAGAAGCAGCACCGCCACCCAAACCGATGTTCATGGATGGGCCACCGAGCACGATAAGTTTCGCGCCAACGGTGATTTCGCCCTTCTGAACGTGGTCAGCACGAATGTTGCCAATACCGCCCGCCAGCATAATTGGCTTGTGGTAACCGCGCAATTCTACGCCGTTGTGGCTGTTGACTTGCTCTTCGTAAGTGCGGAAGTAACCTGTCAGCGCCGGACGACCAAATTCGTTGTTAAATGCCGCACCGCCCAATGGGCCGTCGGTCATAATATCCAGCGCCGTTACGATACGGTCTGGCTTGCCAAAATCTTCTTCCCACGGCTGCTCAAAGCCAGGAATACGCAAGTTGGAAACCGAGAAACCGACCAGACCGGCTTTAGGTTTAGCACCACGGCCTGTCGCACCTTCATCACGGATTTCGCCACCGGAACCTGTCGCGGCACCCGGCCATGGGGAAATAGCAGTTGGGTGGTTGTGGGTTTCGACTTTCATCAGGATGTGCGCATCTTCCTGGTGGTAGTCATAGCGGCCCGCTTCATGATCGGCAAAGAAACGCCCGACGACCGAACCTTCCATCACTGCGGCGTTATCTTTATAAGCCGATAACACGTAGTCCGGGGTTTTCTCAAAGGTGTTTTTAATCATTTTAAACAGCGATTTAGGCTGTTCTACGCCGTCAATAATCCAGTCAGCGTTGAAAATTTTGTGGCGGCAATGTTCGGAGTTAGCCTGCGCGAACATATACAGCTCGATATCGTTCGGGTTGCGCCCCAGTTTGCTAAACGCATCCTGCAAATAATCGATTTCGTCTTCTGCCAGTGCCAGACCCAGACGGATGTTAGCTTCAACCAGCGCTTCGCGACCTTGCGTTAACAGATCAACACTTTGCACTGGAGCAGGCTGATGTTGAGAGAACAGTTGCTGGGCATCATTGAGCGAGTCAAACACGCTTTCCATCATGCGGTCATGCAGTAGTGCGGCAACTTGCTGGCGCTGTGCATCTGTCAGCGTGCTGCCAGACACGTAATAAGCCACACCGCGTTCCAGACGCTTAACTTTGGCTAAATCGCAGTTATGGGCAATATCAGTCGCTTTAGAGGACCAGGGTGAGATGGTACCAGGACGCGGCGTGACCAGAATCAGGTGGCCGGTCGGGGCGTGGTCGGCAAGGGTTGGACCATATTTCAACAACCGTTGCAGACGGGCTTGCTCATCAGCGCTCAGCGGCGCGTCAAGATCGGCAAAGTGAACATACTCGGCATAAATGTCGCTGACCGGAAGGTTGGCGTCATTAAAGCGGGCCAGTAATTTGTTAATACGAAATGCCGATAAAGCGGGCGAACCACGCAGAATTTCCATCATCAAAGATCTCTCGTCTTCGAAACGCCAGGGGGACGCTTCAGTGGGCGCAAGGGGAAAACGGGCGCCATTATAGAGAATCCGCGGCCTTGACGAAACCGTTTGCGTATAAATAAACGGATTAGTTTTCAGTGGCGAGAATTTAGCCATAAATGTTGAATAAGTTGCACAGTGGCGTTTTGTTAAGCAAAATGCGCCACACCTTATTGTATAACCTCCATTTTTGATGCTCTGTTGTTAGCGAAAACTCGACGCCTCGTTGCAGATTAAATACTTGAAAAGATTTAAGATTAATTATCTGCTTATCGGTGCCGTAACCGTGTTGCTGGCAGTGGCGCTCTGGCCCTCCATTCCCTGGTTCGGACAAGCCGAAAACCGCATCGCCGCCATTCAAGCGCGGGGGGTTTTGCGCGTCAGTACTATTGAGTCACCGCTGACCTACACCCTTTATCAGGGCAAAAAAATTGGCCTCGATTATGAGCTGGCGGAACAGTTTGCCAGGTATCTGGACGTGAAGCTGGAAGTGACTGTTCGCCCAAATATTCAGGAACTGTTTGACGACATTGATAGTGGCCGGGCCGATATTATCGCAGCGGGTCTGGTGTATGACACACAACGTAGCCAGCATTACCAGGCAGGGCCGGCATATTATTCCGTTTCCCAGCAGATGGTTTATCGCATGGGTAGCCAACGCCCAAAGACGTTGGCGGGCATCAAAGAAAACCAGCTGGTGCTGTCACCTGGCGTCACATCGCTGGGCGCATTGAACAAACTTAAACAACAGAAATACCCGGATTTAAGCTGGCGCATTGATAATCAGCTCAGCAGTACAGAGCTGATGCAGCAAGTCGTGGATGGGAAGATTGCATTTACCATTGCCGATTCCGTGGCAATCAGCACCTTCCAGCGCGTTCATCCACAGTTGGCTGTCGCACTGGATATCACCGACGAGCAGCCGGTGACGTGGTTTAGCGCATTAGATAGCGACGACAGCCTTTCCGCTGCCCTGCTCGACTTTTATAACCGTCTCAATAGCGACGACACCTTTGCACGCCTCGAAGAAAAATATCTCGGCCATGTTGGCGATTTTGATTATGTCGATACCCGCACCTTCCTCAAAGCGGTAGATTCCGTGCTGCCAGAGCTACAGCCACTCTTTGAAAAACATGCCACCGAAATAGACTGGCGTTTGCTGGCTGCCATCTCTTATCAGGAATCACATTGGGATAACCAGGCGACCTCGCCAACCGGTGTGCGTGGGTTGATGATGCTGACCAAAAATACCGCACAAAGCCTTGGAGTGACTGACCGGTTAGATCCAGAGCAAAGTATTGAAGGAGGAAGCCGTTATCTGAGAGATATGATGACGAAAGTCCCTGACAGTGTGCCAAAGGATGAACAAATTTGGTTTGCGCTGACCGCCTATAACATGGGATACGCTCATATGCTGGATGCCCGTCAACTGACGGCGAAGCAAAAAGGTAATCCGGACAGCTGGGCGGACGTCAAAATGCGCCTGCCGCTACTTAGCCAAAAACAGTACTACTCGAAAACAAAGTATGGTTACGCCCGTGGTCATGAGGCGTATGCCTATGTGGAGAATATCCGCAAATATTACATTAGCCTGGTGGGATATTTGCTCGAAAAAGAGAAACTGATAGCGCAAACGGAAAAACAAGAAGAAGAAAATGCACTACAAGATCCCGTCGCTGACGCTGAAGATCGGGCTACTCCGCACTTCGGGCCTTTTCCTTTAGGGCCTTTTTCTCAAGGCGACGAGCGCGAAAAAAATCGCTCAACATTGCCGAACACTCTGCTGCCATTACGCCCTCAGTCACATTAACCTGGTGATTCATACCAGGATGGCCCAGCACATCCATTAGCGATCCAATCGCGCCAGTTTTGGCATCACGCGCGCCAAAGACTAAATGGCCGATGCGGCCATGAACCATCGCGCCTGCACACATGACGCAAGGCTCAAGGGTGACGTAAAGTGTGGTTTCCAGCAGGCGATAATTTTGCAACACCAACCCACCCTGGCGCAGCGCCATAATTTCCGCATGCGCTGTCGGATCGTGTCTACCAATCGGTCGGTTCCAGCCTTCGCCAATCACCTGGTTGTTATGCACCAGCACCGCACCAACCGGAACTTCACCTTCTTCCCACGCACGACGTGCAAGGGTCAGCGCATGACGCATCCAGTGTTCGTGGGTAAATTCACTTTCTGACAAGGGACTCTCCGGGCTAGCTTAGGGCGGCGCATTATACACAGTCGTTACAAGAGACGGAATTATTCGAGTTGCTGGAGATTACCCTGCGGTGTAACCCTCCAGCGGTGCTGGCAGAAAAAGAGTAGCGGGTTGTCTTGATTGCTGTCGCTGTAACCACTGTAGAGTTGCAGTGGCGTGCCGATTTGTTGTTCCAGCTGTGACACTTTTTCATGCCCGAGGCAACGCAATGTGAGTACCCACCCACCGTGGGAGCGCTTGATTTGGCTGGCGATAAGCTTCACTTTTGGCAGCCACGGCGTATCGAAATAAACCTGCTGCACCAGCGGTTGTGGGGAGCCGGTGATAAGCCAGACATCAGCATCTGAACTGGTCAGGTAATCGGTCAGGCGCTGTTGTACTACGGGGAATGCAGTCACGCGCTCACGGAACCACGTCACGAAATTCGTTTCCAGTTGCTTGAGGCGCGTTTCGCTGTGACCGAAGGTTGCGCCCCACAACAACAGGCTCATTGGCCAGCGAGCGGCGCGCCCCTTAAACAATAACGCGCCACCGATCACCGGCAGAAGCGGAATGACAAGTAACAGATTGAGGGGCTGATGGCGCAGCAAGTAGCGCAAGAAGCTGCCGAACATATCCTGCTGATGCAGCGTGCCATCTAAATCGAAAAAAACTACCCGACGCTCACTCTGAGTTGCCAAACGTTACTCCTCTGGATCATTAAAGCCCATAAACCATGTAAATAAGAACCCGGCGATAACCGCTATCAGAAAGCCTAACAGATAGAACATCACTTTTCCGGCAACAATGGTTAATGCCAGCGGTAAACCTGAAATTCCGAAGGTGATGACAGTCGCCACTTTCCAGTAACTGATGAGCGCCCCACCCACCGCGCCGCCTAAACAGGCGCCGATAAATGGTTTACCCAACGGCAACGTTACCCCGAAAATCAACGGTTCACCGATACCCAGCAACCCAACGGGTAATGCGCCTTTAATCAGTTTTTTCAGGCGTTGGTTACGCGTTTTCAGCAATACCGCCAGTGCCGCCCCGACCTGCCCGACACCGGCCATCGCCAGAATGGGCAGCAAAGCGTTTTGGCCGTGTGTCTGGATAAGCTCAACATGAATCGGCACCAGTCCCTGATGTAACCCCGACAAGACTAGCGGCAGGAAGACGCCAGAAAGTATTGCACCGACCACCAGTCCACCTTTATCAATTGCCAGGGTCGCACCGTGGGCAATCGCATCAGAAATCAGGCCACCCAGCGGTTGTAACGCCACAATCGCAATCGATGCAGTAATTAAGGTGGTCAGCAGTGGGTTGAGGATCAGCTCAATTGAACCTGGCAATAACTTGCGTAACCGTTTTTCAATCCAGCACATCAGCGCCACCACCAGCAACACCGCGATAACCCCGCCGCGCCCCGGTTGCAGGTTTTCGCCAAACAGGTGGATTTGCGCCAGTTGCGGGCTGGAAAGAATCCCGGCCATCACGCCGCCCATCGCCATTGAGCCGCCGAATACTTTAGCGGCATTTACGCCCACCAGAATATTCATGATAGCAAACACGGCACTACCGAAGATGGCAAGTAAGCCGAGAATGTTCGGATACTGCGTGGCAAGGTCACCCACAATATCCGGGCGTTTGAGGATATTAATAATCCCGGTGATAAGCCCTGAAGCAATAAAAGCAGGAATCAATGGAATAAAGACGTTGGCCAGTTTACGCAGCGCTTCGCTCATCGGAGCCTGATAACGCGCTTTCGCCTGAGCTTTATTCTGCGCAATATCGTCTTCTGCTAAGAGCGTTTGACCATTGCTTTGCAACAGTTCACGCATGGCATCGACTACCTGAGCTGCACGACCCGGCCCAACAATAAGCTGATGCTGCGTTCCTTGTTTCACATAGCCGCTAACTCCCGGCAGTTTCTTCAGACGGGCAATATCAAGCTGGTTATCGTCATGTACTTCGACGCGTACGCGTGTCATACAGTTTTCCAGACGGGCGATATTTGCCTGCCCACCGATTCCAAGCAATATTTCACTGGCAAGAGTTGCTGTCATATCCATGATTCAGTGCCTGCTTTTAGTTTTTCAGTGCTGGGCGAAGATAACCATTGCTGTCTGCCAGACGCGTGTAAGCCGTCTGCGCATCCACACCAGTGAGTATCATTAGAATGGCGGGCTTCACTTCGTAATCTGTTTGTTTGAGCGCATTTTCAGCATCAATACGAGCGGCTCCGGTCGCTTCCATGACAATACGACACGCCCGATCCACAAGCTTAATATTGGTGGCTTTCATATCGACCATCAGGTTCTGGTAAACCTTACCCAGTTTCACCATCGCGCCAGTGGAAACCATATTCAGCACCAGTTTTTGCGCAGTGCCTGATTTCAGACGCGTGGAACCCGTCAGGGCTTCCGGGCCGACGACCGGAGAAATGGCAATTTCAGCTTCCAGTGCAATGGCAGAACCTGGATTACAGGAAATCGCTGCGGTACGACAGCCAAGATTGCGCGCATAACGCAGGCCACCAATCACATACGGCGTGCGGCCTGACGCAGCAAGCCCAACCACCATGTCGTTGGCGGTTAGCTCCAGGGCTTTCAGGTCGTCCTCGCCCAATTGCTGGTTGTCTTCAGCACCTTCGACGGCTTTCAGTAATGCGCCAGGGCCACCGGCGATTAAACCAATCACCAGACCGTGTGGCACGCCAAAAGTCGGCGGGCATTCTGAGGCGTCCAGCACACCTAACCGTCCGCTAGTTCCCGCGCCCATATAAATCAAACGGCCACCCGCCTGAAGCGACACAGCGGCAGCATCAACGGCTTTGGCAACTTCGGGCAGTGTTTTCTCAACAGCCTCTGCCACCAGGGCATCCTGTTGATTAAAGCGCTGGACCATTTCAAGTGTAGAGAGACAATCGAGATCCATGGTTTGTGGATTACGAGTTTCAGAAACGAGTGAGCCGAGATTCATCATGTGCCTTTGAATATTTAATTCCTTAAAGTTTCTACATGATGGAATATTAAATTCATTCAGGCGAGCGTAATTTACGTTATTATGGAGCCGCTCACATAATTGACCCGACGGACTGGAGAGGACATGAACTGCTTATTGCGTATTCGAAGCCGCTACCCAACCCTGGCACAAAGCGACCGTAGACTGGCTGACTTTTTGCTGGAGAAGCCCGACTACGCGCGCCATTTAAGTTCACAGCAGCTTGCCACCGAGGCAGGTGTCAGCCAGTCCAGCGTGGTGAAATTTTCCCAAAAACTGGGGTTCAAAGGCTTTCCGGCTCTGAAACTGGCAATCAGTGAAGCGCTGGCCAGCGGCCAGGAACCACAATCTGTGCCTGTTCATAATCTGATATTGGGTGATGACCCACTGCGGTTAGTGGGCGAAAAGCTGATTAAGGATAATTTGGCCGCGATGCGTGCCACGCTTGATGTCAACAGTGAAGAAAAACTGCTAGCGAGTGTGGATATGTTGCGCAATGCACGCCGGGTGCTACTGGTAGGTATTGGCGCCTCTGGCCTGGTTGCCAAGAATTTTTCCTGGAAGTTGATGAAAATTGGTATTAATGCGGTGGCGGAGCAGGACATGCATGCATTACTGGCGACGGCCCAAGCTTCAAGCAGTGACGACGTGCTATTGGCTATTTCCTATTCTGGTGAACGGCGTGAGATAAATCTTGCCGCTGATGAAACCCTGCGTACCGGAGCAAAAATCCTCGCGATTACCGGTTTTACGCCAAACGCTTTACAACAACGCGCCACTCTTTGCCTGTATACCATCGCTGAAGAACAGGCGACACGCAGCGCGGCAATTTCATCCACCAGCGCGCAAATGATGCTGACCGACCTTCTGTTTATGGCGCTGGTACAAAGGGATTTGGAACATGCGCCGGGGCGAATTCGCCACAGTGAAGCACTGGTAAAAAAACTGGTTTGACCGGTGATTGGGCGTATAATGCCCGCCCTGTTTCTGTTGTTATCGAGATCTTCCCATGGCACTGCTCATCACTAAAAAATGTATTAACTGCGATATGTGCGAGCCGGAGTGCCCGAACGAAGCTATTTCCATGGGGGAGAGCATTTATGAGATCAACACCGATCGCTGCACTGAATGCGTCGGGCATTACGAAACGCCAACCTGCCAGAAAGTCTGTCCGATCCCGAATACTATCATTAGCGATCCGGCGCATATTGAGAACCAGGAGCAACTGTGGGACAAGTTCGTTCAGTTGCATCATGCAGACAAACTTTAGTTCTCAATAATTACCGTTGCACACGCATAGTGCCGTTCATCGGCAAGCGTAACATGCACTGAGCGCACGCCCATTCTTTGCGCGACTCGTTCCGCCTCTTCCCAAAACCGTAATTGCGGTTTGCCTAGTGGATCGTTAAAAACCTCGAACTGATTAAACGCCAGGCCATTGCGAATTCCTGTCCCAAACGCTTTGGCTGCAGCTTCCTTTACTGCAAAGCGTTTGGCAAGAAAGCGCACCGGCTGCTGGTGCGCCTGGTATTGCAGCCATTCATTGGCACTAAGCACACGCTTCGCCAGGCGGTCGCCGGAACGTGAGATAACGCTTTCGATACGCGCTATCTCCACGATATCGGTGCCAAGGCCAAGAATAGCCATTAGCTACGTGCTTCCAGCATCAGACGTTTCATTTCTGCTACCGCTTCTTTCAAACCGCTCATTACCGCACGGCCAATTATTGCATGGCCGATATTCAGCTCATGCATTTCTGGCAAACGGGCAATAGCTTTGACGTTGTGATAAGTCAGCCCGTGTCCGGCGTTCACTTTCAGGCCTTTTCCGGCGGCATAGGTTGCAGCTTCGGCAATACGCGCCAGTTCTTTGGCTTGAGTCACGTCGTCTTTTGCATCAGCGTAGCAGCCGGTGTGAATTTCGATATATGGCGCGCCAACAGCTACCGCTGCATCAATTTGCGCGTGGTCAGCATCAATAAACAGAGAAACCAGAATGCCAGCATCGGCCAGCCGTTTGCAGGCATCACGCATTTTATCCAGTTGACCGGCGACATCTAGCCCGCCTTCGGTAGTCACTTCCTGACGCTTTTCTGGCACAAGGCAGCAGAAATGAGGCTTGGTTTCGCAAGCAATATCAAGCATCTCTTCGGTAACGGCCATTTCCAGATTCATACGTGTGTCGAGGGTCTGGCGCAAGATGCGTACATCGCGATCGGTGATGTGCCGGCGATCTTCACGCAGGTGAACGGTAATACCGTCAGCCCCTGCTTGTTCGCAGATAAATGCCGCCTGCACTGGGTCTGGGTATGCCGTGCCACGTGCGTTACGTAAAGTTGCGATGTGATCGATATTGACGCCTAACAGTAATTTAGACATGCCTTTCCTCGGGTCAGAACGGTTTGAGTTCAGGCAGTTTACACCGGGTAAGGAAAGCATGGCTACGACCAGACGTTATTGCGGGTCTTGCGGTGATTTGAGTGGTGGAATTTTAGGCACAAACTGGCGGAATAATTCGCGGCTTTTAAGCGGTTTGCCACCGAGGTAAGGTTTCAGCGCCATTCTGGTAAAACGTTTCGCGGCGCGTAAGGATGCAATATCAGGGAATTCGCGATTGGCGAGAGCTTTGAGTTCATGCCCAGTGAAACTACGGTTATCCACCACCAGGCTCGCGATAAACCCTTTCTCTTCACGATAGCGATAAGTCATGGTGTCGCTGACTTCTTCCCCGCTTCCTGCGCAGTGCAGGAAATCCACGCCATATCCCAGGTGCCCCAGCAGAGCCAATTCAAATCGGCGCAATGCCGGCTCCGGCGAGCCGCTGGTACCCGCTAATGCCTGAATGCAATGAAGGTAGTCGAAAAATAATTCAGAGAAACGCGTTTCATCTTCCAGCACGCGTGAAACCAGTTCATTCACGTACAGGCCGCTGTAGAGCGTAATACCACTAAGTGGAAGTGCCAGTGAGACAGCTTCGGCGCTACGCAGTGTTTTGACTTCACCACGACCGCCCCAGCGAACCAGCAAAGGGGTAAAGGGTTGTAGAGTCCCTTTAAGGTTAGAGCGGCGAGAGCGAGCGCCTTTCGCAATTAAACGAACGCGCCCGGACTCTTCAGAAAAGAGGTCTAGCAGAAGGCTGGTTTCGCTCCAGGGGCGACTATGCAGGACAAAAGCCCGTTGCCAGCCTTCCATTGGTTAGTCGTCTGTGTAGCCGAGGCTGCGCAACGCGCGCTCGTCATCTGCCCAGCCGGATTTAACCTTCACCCACAATTCCAGGTGAATTTTCGCTTCAAACATATCTTCCATGTCTTTACGCGCTTCGATACCGATGGTTTTGATTTTGGCGCCTTTGTTGCCAATCACCATTTTCTTCTGGCCTTCACGTTCAACCAGAATCAAACCATTGATGTCGTAACCACCGCGAGCGTTAGTCACAAACTGTTCAATTTCAACGGTCACGGAATACGGTAATTCCGCGCCAAGGAAACGCATCAGCTTTTCACGGATGATTTCAGAAGCCATGAAACGCTGAGAACGGTCAGTGATGTAATCTTCCGGGAAGTGATGAATCGCTTCTGGCAGACGTTTACGCACGATGCTGGCGATAGTATCCACGTTCATGCCGTTTTCAGCAGAAATAGGCACGATATCGAGGAAGTTCATCTGGCTACCGAGGAATTGCAGGTGCGGCAGCAAAACGCCTTTATCCTGGACGTTATCGACTTTGTTCACCGCAAGAATTACCGGCGCTCGCGCGTCACGCAGTTTGTTAAGCACCATCTCGTCATCTGCGGTCCACTTAGTGCCTTCAACCACAAAGATAACCAGCTCAACGTCACCGATGGAGCTGCTGGCAGCTTTGTTCATCAGGCGGTTGATGGCACGTTTTTCTTCCATATGCAGCCCTGGGGTATCGACGTAAATCGCCTGATACGGACCTTCAGTATGGATGCCCATAATGCGGTGACGAGTGGTCTGCGCTTTACGGGAAGTAATAGAGATTTTTTGCCCAAGCAACTGGTTTAGCAGCGTGGATTTGCCGACATTCGGGCGACCAACGATGGCCACGAATCCGCAAAAGGTTTGTTCTTCGCTCATTATTCCAGCTCCAGCTTGATAAGCGCCTGCTCAGCTGCAGCCTGTTCCGCTTTACGGCGGCTTGAACCGGTACCAACGACCGGCTCAGGCAGGCCACTCACCTGACAGTGAATGGTAAATTCCTGATCGTGCGCTTCACCACGAACCTGCACCACCAAATAAGATGGCAGTGGCAAGTGGCGACCCTGCAAATACTCTTGCAGACGCGTCTTAGGGTCTTTTTGCTTATCGCCTGGGCTAATTTCATCCAGACGAGATTGATACCAGGAAAGAATTAAGCGCTCAACGTTCTGGATATCGCTGTCGAGGAAAACACCACCAATTAAGGCTTCGACGGTATCGGCCAGAATAGATTCGCGGCGGAAACCACCGCTTTTCAATTCACCCGGCCCAAGGCGCAGACATTCGCCTAATTCAAATTCGCGGGCAATTTCTGCCAGCGTATTTCCGCGCACCAGCGTCGCACGCATACGGCTCATATCGCCCTCGTCAACACGAGGGAAACGATGGTAAAGCGCGTTTGCGATAACGTAGCTAAGAATTGAGTCACCCAGGAATTCCAGACGCTCATTGTGCTTGCTGCTGGCACTGCGATGCGTTAATGCCTGCTGCAACAGATCCTGATGTACAAAAGTGTAGCCCAGCTTACGCTGCAGCCTATTTATTACGATGGGGTTCATGCGATACCAATTAATGAATGCGTCAATTATTCAGCACACGGAACAGACCTGAAAAAGAGAACCAACGCTGTTTCGTTTGCCGTGGCTCCTCTAAGAGGAGCCAACCTTAATACGGGGGGATATTCTATAGATAACGACATAGAAAGTCGTTATCTGAATAGATTTAATTGATCAATGAATTCCGCCAATACGGCTTAAACGAACACCCGTTGGCCATTCACCTTCTTGTTTCTCAAAACTCATCCAGATTGCCGTCGCTTTACCGACCAGATTTGCCTCAGGAACAAAGCCCCAATAACGGCTATCAGCGCTGTTATCGCGGTTATCACCCATCATGAAGTAATGGCCTGGTGGAACAATCCAGGTCGCCAGTTGTTGGCCTGGTTGCTGGTAGTACATCCCCAGTTGATCCTGAGCGATTGGCACCGTCAATATGTTGTGAGTTACATCACCCAACGTTTCTTTGCGCTCAGACAGACGGATACCGTCTTCTTTGGTCTGGTTCAGCGGCAACTGGAAAAAACCAGAATTCGCTTCACTGCCGTTACGGCGCGCAAAGGTCTGAACGAAATCGCTCGGCTCTACGTTGCTGTAAGTAATTGGCAGAGCGTTATCACATGCCTGGCCAGAACTGCAATTTGGCTGGACCGTGACTTCTTTTGCAACGGGATCGTAACTGACGCGATCGCCCGGTAAACCAACAGCACGCTTGATGTAATCCAGACGAGGATCTTGCGGGTATTTAAAGACCACAATATCACCGCGTTTTGGATGACCCGTTTCAATGAGCGTTTTCTGGTAAATCGGATCTTTAATGCCGTAGGCAAATTTCTCCACCAGAATAAAGTCGCCAATTAATAACGTTGGCATCATTGATCCTGATGGGATCTGGAACGGTTCATAGATAAACGAACGCACGATCAAGACAATAGCGAGCACCGGGAATACGGATGCCCCCGTTTCTAACCAACCTGGCTTAGGTGCCACTTTTTTTAGCGTTTTGCTATCAAGTGCATCACCAGTGGCAGCTTGCGCTGCCGCCTGTTTTTCCTGACGCTTTGGCGCAAAGATAAATTTATCGATACACCATAAAAGGCCCGTTACCAGCGTCGCTATCACGAGGATTAGCGCAAACATATTCGCCATGCCAACTCCTTAATTTATTTGCTGTCTTTGCCGACATGCAGAATGGCGAGGAACGCTTCCTGAGGCAATTCGACGTTACCGACTTGCTTCATACGCTTCTTACCGTCTTTCTGTTTCTGCAACAGCTTTTTCTTACGGCTTACGTCACCGCCGTAGCATTTCGCCAGAACGTTTTTACGCAACTGTTTCACGGTAGAACGCGCAATAATATGTGCGCCGATTGCCGCCTGAATCGCAATATCGAACTGTTGACGTGGGATCAGCTCCTGCATTTTCTCAACCAACTGACGGCCACGGAACTGCGAGTTGCCACGGTGAGTGATCAATGCCAGAGCATCAACACGGTCACCGTTAATCAGTACATCAACACGTACCATGTCAGAGGTCTGGAAACGTTTGAAGTTATAGTCCAGAGAAGCATAGCCACGGGATGTTGATTTCAGACGGTCGAAGAAGTCGAGTACTACTTCTGCCATCGGGATTTCGTAAGTCAACGCAACCTGGTTACCGTGGTAGACCATGTTGGTCTGTACGCCACGTTTTTCGATACACAGAGTGATGACGCTGCCCAGATATTCCTGTGGCATCAGCATATGACATTCAGCGATTGGCTCACGCAGTTCAGCAATGTTATTCAGTGCTGGCAGCTTAGATGGGCTATCAACATAAATTGTTTCGCCGCTGGTGGTTTCAACTTCGTAAACTACGGTTGGCGCTGTGGTAATCAGGTCAAGGTCGTATTCACGTTCCAGACGTTCCTGAATGATTTCCATGTGCAACAGACCAAGGAAGCCACAACGGAAGCCGAAGCCCAGTGCCGTTGAGCTTTCTGGCTCAAAGAACAAGGAGGCATCGTTCAGGCTCAATTTACCCAACGCATCACGGAAGTTTTCGTAATCGTCAGAGCTTACCGGGAACAGACCCGCATAAACCTGTGGTTTCACTTTTTTGAAACCTGGCAGCGCTTTATCTGCTGGGTTACGCGAAAGGGTCAGGGTATCGCCAACCGGTGCGCCGAGAATGTCTTTGATCGCACAAACCAACCAGCCAACTTCACCACAACCCAGTACATCGCGATCAACACGTTTTGGCGTGAAGATACCCAAACGGTCAGCGTTATAGACCTGGCCGGTGCTCATAACTTTGATTTTGTCGCCTTTTCTCATGGTACCGTTTTTGATACGAACCAGAGAAACAACGCCGAGGTAGTTATCGAACCAGGAATCGATGATCAGTGCCTGTAATGGCGCATCTGGATCACCTTCTGGGCCCGGGATATCACGCACCAGACGTTCAAGTACATCTGTTACGCCAAAGCCGGTTTTAGCCGAGCAGCGCACTGCATCAGCGGCATCAATGCCAACAATATCTTCAATTTCCTGCGCAGCGCGTTCAGGATCGGCAGCTGGCAAGTCAATTTTGTTCAGAACTGGAACCACTTCCAGATCCATTTCCATGGCGGTATAGCAGTTTGCCAGGGTCTGAGCTTCTACGCCCTGACCAGCATCGACCACCAGCAGCGCACCTTCGCAGGCTGCCAGAGAACGGGAAACTTCATAAGAGAAGTCAACGTGGCCTGGGGTGTCGATGAAATTCAGATGATAGGTTTCGCCATCTGATGCTTTGTAATCCAACGTTACGCTTTGCGCTTTGATGGTAATACCACGTTCACGCTCCAGATCCATGGAGTCAAGAACCTGAGCTTCCATTTCACGGTCAGACAAGCCGCCGCAAATTTGGATAATACGGTCAGACAGCGTCGATTTGCCGTGGTCGATGTGGGCAATAATAGAAAAGTTACGTATATTCTTCATAGTTAGAGGTTTTTATGCCTTACAAATCCGGGAAAGCTCGGCGCAATGCGCTGTACAGAGCGTGATGTCAATGGCTGTCTTTTGCCTGAAACGCCGCATTCTACACTACAACGAGAAAGCGAGGAAACAGGTCATCATGCAAGCGTAGCTGAGAGATGAAAGACCTATAGAAAGTGTGTCTAACAGATTGCGGATATCGGAGACTCTACTGGCTATCCGCAGGAGTCGTCGTTTCGACTCTAAGAACATTTGGTGGTAGTGCGACACTGAGAATAACAGGTTGCCAGGTTTCACGGCGGCTGAGCTTTAATGAGAACCCGCGCGCGATCAGAAAACCGCCCACGCCGCCCAGAACAGCACCGCAAATCGCCGCAAGGTTGGTACCAAACAGCGCCTGAAACACTCCCGAAACCAGAAATAAGCCCAGCAATGGGGACATATAAACCAGCAACGCAGAACCTATCAGGCTGCCTTCAGCAATACCCAATTCGACTTTTTGCCCCGCCACCAGCGGCGTATCGCAAGCAACAGACAAGGTGTGGCTGGTTTGTGGGCCGAGTTTGTTGAGAATGCGGCTGCCGCAGCCTGCGCGTGAAGCACAGCTACTGCATGACGCTTTTACGTCACAGCTTAACAGTGCTTCACCTTTTTGCCAGGAGATAACGGTAGCCCACTCCTTGATCATTGCGCAGTCCTGAATTTGATACTGTCAGCAATACGTTTCGCTGTTTGTGGCGGAAGCTCACCGACGATCGTAATTTCAGTTTTATCCCGAACTTCAGAACTCACCGTGCGGCGCCCGGTGCGCAGTAGCTGATCGGTGCTATTGCTGGCTGCACGGCTAATGTTGACCGAGAAGCTGAACAGACCATCAGAATACAGGCGAGATTCGATAGGAACATCAACAGTCGGCAATGGACGACGGCTGCTGGAGACCTCACTAAAACCTTGCGGCAACCAGGTCGGTGCCCAGGCAAAATTGATTTTTTCAGCACCCGGCACTGACAGCAATGGCGGTAAATTCGCCTTCGCCAGGCTTTGCATCATGCCGTTGGCTTCTTTGCTGACGTTGAAGGAAATAACGCGGAATTGCTCCAGCGTTTCACCATCACGGTCCAGCAAATCAACACGCATAGGTAATTTGGTTTCCGAGTCTAACCACACCATATAGCTGTAACGCGTGCCATCTCGTGCCACGACTCGGATTACTTCGCACAGCCTGTCGGCAATACGAGTTCGTCCGACAGAAATGAAGTCGTAATAAGGTGTTAAGCGTTTGAAATCGGTGTAGACGATTGATGGAAGCGAGTCAACAATGTAATCACCAGTGAGCGTAAACGGCTCAAGCCCTGGTTCAAAATAGCTGATTTCACTGCCACGCTGGACAACTTCTCGGCGTGGGCCATCCATCTGAAGCAATTGCGCAAGTGGACGATTATCAAGTCTTGCATGGCGATAGCGTAAGGACTCTATCCCTTGCTTATTAATACTGATAAATGCCAACTCATAATTGAGTGACTGACTCGCCTGGTTCATTTGCTGCAACAACGCCCCGGACGAAACTGTGTCCGCCGAGGCATTTGAGCTGAACAACAGGCTGCTTGTCATAAGAGACAGTGCATACCAAAGTTGCTTCATTACTGCGATTGAGTTCCTAACGTTTGGTTTCCTGGCACTTGTACCGCAGCTTGCTGGGTTTGTGCCTGTTCAAACTGGAGTTGCTCGGCGTGTAAACGACGCTGCAATTCGTAATCTTGCAGCATAGCATTGATACGTCGACGTTGTTCCTGTACCTGCTGCTGACCAGTACTTGCAGTGCTGTCAGACGGAACACCCAAGCTTACCGGGCTCGCTTTACCCATCATCGGTAAAGTGTTGAACACAGGAGCTTCAGGCTGCGCAGGATTGTCAGATTGGCCATTATATTGCTGCACACCAACGATTACCGCAAGCGATACGCATGCTGCAACACCCAGTTGGGTAAGCTGGCTGGCCCACGGACGTACCTTTTTCCAGAACGACATTTTCTGCCATTGCTGAGGTTCAGGCTGCTGTTCAGTAATAAGTGGCGTGACATGACGCACTGGTTCATTTTCGATTGCCGCCATAACATTGGCTGCAATATCAAAATGAAGCAATTCACTGGTATCGCCGCGCATACTATCGCGGATTAGGTGGTAGCTCTCCCAGCTTTGCTGCAATGATTTGTCTTGTGACAAGACACTTAGCAGTTCGCTATCCAGAGTTTCCCCATCCATTAAAGCGGAAAGCTGTTCTTTCTGCATGCCTAATTACCCTTCCAGTAACCCGCTATCGTCAACGCCTGATAAGCGGTTGAACTTTATTATCAATAGCTTCCCGCGCACGGAAAATACGAGAACGTACTGTCCCTACCGGGCAATCCATGATGGCGGCTATTTCTTCATAGCTCAAACCATCCAACTCCCGCAACGTAATTGCCATGCGTAAATCTTCCGGGAGTGACTCAATAGTACGGAAAACTATTTGTCTCAGTTCTTCAGACAACATTAAGTTCTCAGGGTTCGAAATTTCTTTCAATGCACTGCCACTTTCGTAGTTTTCCGCATCAATTGCGTCCACATCGCTTGATGGAGGACGACGACCCTGAGCAACCAGATAATTTTTTGCCGTGTTGACCGCGATGCGGTACAACCATGTATAAAACGCACTATCGCCACGGAATGAATCCAGTGCGCGATAAGCTTTGATAAAAGACTCCTGCACCACGTCAGGAACATCTCCTGAAGGTACATATCGGGAAACCAGACTCGCCACTTTATGCTGATAGCGAACCACCAGTAAATTAAATGACGTCTTGTCTCCCTTCTGGACCCGTTCGACGAGGACCTGATCCGTTAACTGCTCACTCATCCGAGGTAATGTCTCCCCAAACCTATTTCCACGCGTAATTGAAAAGCCACCCGAACTCTGCATAAATGAGCAAGTTCACGGTTGGAGCACTCGATTTGAGCAAAGTTCCATTACGCCGTTGTTTTCCTGATCTGTCCCACGAATTATCTCTTCTTGATTATAAGTTTCATGGCACAAATGGTGGCACCTTTTTTGTCCGAAAAGGCGATCGCTAGATTCATGCAGAGTATCGCATGAATGATGATTTTTCATTAGAAAATCTGCCACTAACAGTGAACTGGCACGAAAAAGTGCTTAAAGACACTATTATTCGGATGAAACTGAGCTTTGGCTTACTTTTGTTTAGTTCATATAACACCAGTTTAAAAAAAGCGTGTTACAGCCCACATCGGGTGATATGCTGGCCTGACCTTTGTTTAGTAAATTAAACACGATGAACGCAAATTCCGAACTCGCTTGTGATGTATTAATCGTTGGTAGCGGAGCTGCTGGCCTCTCTCTAGCCTTACGGCTTGCCGAAAACTGCAAAGTTATTGTTCTGAGTAAAGGGCCAATTAATGAAGGCTCAACGTTTTATGCTCAGGGTGGCATTGCCGCGGTGTTTGATGAAACGGATAGCATCGATTCACATGTCGAAGATACGCTGATTGCAGGCGCCGGAATTTGCGATCGAGATGCGGTGGAGTTTGTCGCCAGTAACGCACGCCATTGCGTGCAATGGTTAATCGATCAAGGTGTGTTGTTTGACACTGAGATCCAGGCTAATGGCGCGGAAAGCTATCATTTAACTCGCGAAGGTGGGCATAGCCATCGCCGTATTCTCCATGCTGCAGACGCCACTGGCAAAGAAGTTGAAACTACACTAGTCGGCAAAGCACTGAGCCATCCAAATATTCGTGTTATCGAGCGTAGTAACGCCGTCGATCTTATTGTTTCAGACAAGATCGGTCTGCCTGGCACGCGACGTGTCGTGGGGGCCTGGATCTGGAACCGTAATCGCGAGAAAGTGGAAACTTGCCGTGCGAAAGCCGTGGTTTTAGCCACTGGCGGCGCGTCGAAGGTTTATCAGTACACCACTAATCCAGATATTTCTTCAGGTGATGGCATTGCCATGGCGTGGCGTGCAGGTTGCCGCGTTGCCAATCTGGAATTTAATCAGTTCCATCCAACAGCCCTCTTCCATCCTCAGGCTCGTAATTTCCTGCTAACCGAAGCATTGCGCGGTGAAGGTGCTTACCTCAAGCGCCCAGATGGCAGTCGCTTTATGCCAGATTTTGATGAGCGTGGCGAACTGGCTCCGCGTGATATCGTCGCTCGTGCCATCGACCATGAAATGAAACGTCTGGGTGCCGATTGTATGTATCTGGATATTAGCCACAAGCCCGAAGAGTTTGTGCGCCACCATTTCCCAACGATTTACGAAAAGTTGATGGGGCTGGGTATCGATCTGACTAAAGAACCAGTACCTGTGGTGCCCGCTGCCCATTACACCTGTGGCGGTGTGATGGTTGATGAAAATGGCCGTACTGACGTTGATGGGCTATACGCTATTGGCGAAGTGACTTATACCGGTCTGCATGGTGCAAACCGTATGGCGTCGAACTCGTTGTTAGAATGCCTGGTTTATGGCTGGTCTGCTGCAGAAGATATTATGAAGCGTATGCCATACGCGCGTATTTCCAGATCATTACCTGACTGGGATGACAGCCGGGTCGATAATCCTGATGAGCAGGTCGTTATCCAGCATAACTGGCATGAACTGCGTTTATTTATGTGGGATTACGTCGGTATTGTGCGTTCCACGCGCCGACTGGAGCGAGCATTGCGCAGAATTACCATGTTGCAGCAGGAAATTGACGAGTACTATGCCAACTTCCGCGTGTCGAACAATTTACTGGAACTGCGCAACCTTGTGCAGGTTGCCGAGTTAATTGTGCGCTGTGCCATGATGCGTAAAGAAAGCCGGGGTTTGCACTACACGCTGGACTACCCGGATTTGGCTGAAAATTCTGGGCCAAGCATTCTTTCGCCACTCTACATAAATAAATAGAAGTCCTGGGTCAGGCTGCAATAGCCTTCGGAATATTGTTGGTCTGGCCCACGAATGATGAATCGTTCAGTAAAGTATTCGCCATCTGTTGGTGACAACGCCAGCATGACACGATGCGGCAAACGCGTTTCATTATCTGCGATATCCGTACGGTAACGTACAAACCATCCCTGTGTTTTTGCCAGTTCACAAAAAGCCGTTCCCGACGTTTCAGGCATGATCACACAGAAAAAACCATCTTCAGTGATCAACTGTGCGGCACTACTCAACAACGCGTTATGATCAAGCGTTGTGGTATAGCGAGCCTGAGCGCGCTCCGGCGAAGCACAATCACTGCCCTGGGAAAAAAATGGCGGGTTGCTGACGATTAACGAGTAACGTTGCGTGGCTTGTTGCGCCCACTCACGGATATCAGCGCAATGAACATTGATGCGTGAAGCCCATTTACATCCAGCGGCATTTTCGGCAGCTTGTTCCGCAGCAACAGGATCAAGTTCTACTGCATCGATCGTGACATTGTCAGGCGTGCGCTGCGCTAGCATTAATGCCAGCAAGCCGCTTCCGGTGCCAATATCCAACACGTTTTTCACATTTGCTACGGGTACCCATGCGCCCAGCAATGTGCCATCGGTACCGACTTTCATTGCGCATCGATCGTGCGCTACAAAGAACTGTTTGAAGGTGAATCCATCACGACGCAATACTGCTTTTTGACTGCACATCTTAGCTACCCTGTAGAGAAACGGGTGTAGCATAGGGGAAAGTCGCTGCCAGGAAAAGCATCAGTTATCCACACAAACAGATGAAGATCGCAGCCATAACGTCTATAATCGGCGCCCTACATAGAGGAAGACCATGACTGTAACCACTTTTTCCGAACTGGAACTTGACGAGAGCTTGTTGCTCGCGCTCCAGGACAAGGGCTTTACCCGCCCGACAGCTATTCAGGCTGCCGCCATTCCACCTGCACTTGAAGGGCGTGATGTCCTTGGTTCCGCACCAACCGGTACCGGTAAAACAGCCGCTTATTTGCTGCCTGTGTTACAGCATTTGGTCGATTTCCCGCGTAAGAAGTCTGGACCACCACGTATTTTGATTGTCACGCCAACACGTGAACTGGCAATGCAAGTAGCCGATCATGCTCGTGAACTGGCAAAACATACCCATCTTGATATCGCAACCATCACGGGTGGCGTGGCATATATGAACCACGCTGAAGTGTTCAGCGAAAACCAGGATATCGTTGTTGCAACAACGGGTCGCCTGCTGCAATACATCAAAGAAGAAAACTTTGATTGCCGTGCAGTAGAGACACTGATTCTTGATGAAGCCGATCGCATGTTGGATCTGGGCTTTGCGCAGGATATTGAAACCATTGCTGCTGAAACTCGCTGGCGCAAACAAACCATGCTGTTCTCTGCAACGCTGGAAGGCGATGCGATTAAGAATTTCGCAGAACGTTTGTTAGAAGATCCAGTTGAAGTTTCCGCGACATCATCAACACGCGAGCGCAAGAAAATCCACCAGTGGTACTACCGCGCCGACAACGTTGAGCACAAAACTGCACTGCTGGTGCATTTGCTGAAACAGCCGGATACCACCCGTTCGATCGTTTTTGTTCGCAAACGTGACCGTGTGCATGAGCTGGTTGCCTGGCTGCGTGAAGCGGGTATCAACACCTGCTACCTCGAAGGCGAAATGGTGCAGATGAAGCGTACCGAAGCTATCAAGCGTTTGACTGATGGCCGCGTGAACGTATTGATCGCTACAGATGTTGCCGCACGTGGTATTGATATTCCAGAAGTCAGCCATGTCTTCAACTTTGATATGCCGCGTACAGCCGATACTTACCTGCACCGTATTGGGCGTACAGGCCGTGCTGGCCTCAAAGGAATCGCTATTTCTCTGGTTGAAGCGCATGACCATTTGCTACTTGGCAAAGTGACGCGTTACATGAAAGAACCCATGAAATCGCGCATAATTGAAGAGCTGCGCCCAACGACCCGTGCACCAAGTGAGAAGCTCACTGGTAAGCCGTCGAAGAAAGTGCTCGCTAAGCGTGAAGAAAAGAAAAAAGACGATAAAGAAAAGCCGCGTGTGAAGGTCCGTCTACGCGATAAAAAGAATGTCGGTAAGCGCCGTAAACCAAGCAGTGCGAAAACCGAATCCGCTGAATAATTCGTCAGCAGCTATAGAAACCGTCTCCCAGGAGGCGGTTTTTTTATGATTTGAGTTAGAGTTTTAACCGTTCCGTTACATTCTTGAACCAGAACCATAAAAAAAGCAGGTGCAACTGCCACCGGCTTTTTAAATATTTTAAGAATTACAGGCTTGCAGTGAAAGTACGAGCAATAACGTCACGCTGTTGTTCTGGAGTCAGTGAGTTGAAACGTACCGCATAGCCAGACACACGAATGGTCAACTGTGGGTATTTTTCTGGGTGCTTAACAGCATCTTCCAGAGTTTCACGACGCAGAACGTTCACATTCAGATGCTGGCCACCTTCTACACGAACTTCAGGTTTTGCTTCCACGCCGATTTCGCGATATTCGAACTCACCCAATTTGCTCACTGCGACAACTTCGTCTTCTGCAAAATCAGCTTTAGCACATACACAACGCGCTTCACCTTTTTCGCTATCTAACAGCCAGATAGAGTTCAAGAGTGAATCATTTGCAGCTTTAGTAATTTGGATACCAGTAATCATTTTATTTCTCCCTTTGGGCTAATTTTGTGATTCTATTTCGGGCCATAAACTGGCTCATTGGTAAAACCATTGTTGCGTTACTGATCTTTATACTAGCCAAACCAGCTTCAAACCTTGATTTAAATCAATTAAATCCATGCCATCAATGTGCCTATGATATCATTTATTTGTTTTACATCAACTTAGCGAGGCTCGTGAAAATTAAAAATTATGTAAATTTTCAACTTTTTTTAAGTTTATGGCGCTTCCGTTGCTGATTCATTTCCTTAGAAGAAAGAAGCCGTTAAGCTAGTCGCATTACGAATCGCAGGAGAGCGAGATGACTACCCCCCTCACCTGGCACGATGTGCTAGCGCAAGAAAAGCAACAACCCTACTTCACGAATACTCTGGCAACCGTTGCTGAACGACGTGCTGCAGGGGTGACGGTTTATCCACCTCAGAAAGACGTCTTCAATGCCTTCCGATTTACTGAGTTGGCTGATGTGAAAGTCGTGATTCTTGGGCAAGATCCTTACCATGGTCCTGGGCAAGCGCATGGCCTGGCTTTTTCTGTTCTGCCGGGGGTTGCTGTGCCACCCTCTTTAAAGAATATGTACAAAGAGTTGCAGAGCGACATTGCTGATTTTGTGCAACCAAACCATGGTTATCTCGAAAGCTGGGCGCGTCAGGGCGTGCTTTTACTCAACACGGTATTAACCGTCGAGGCGGGTAATGCGCATTCGCATGCGAAATTAGGCTGGGAAACATTCACAGATAAGGTGATTGCGCTGATTAACGAACACTGCGAAGGCGTCGTCTTTTTACTGTGGGGGTCACATGCACAGAAGAAAGGCAGCTTTATCGACCGGAACCGCCACTATGTATTACAAGCCCCTCATCCGTCACCTTTGTCGGCACACCGTGGTTTTCTGGGGTGCGGCCACTTCTCGAAAACCAATCAATATCTGATGGAACATAACCAGCCAGCAATAAACTGGACGCCGGTATTACCAGATTAAACAGACAAAAAAGCCAGCTTTCGCTGGCTTTTCAAATCAGTCATTAACAATGCATTACGCTTTGTTTTGACGCCACCACTCAGACAGCAACACACCGGTTGCCACTGATACGTTCAGACTTTCAACGTTACCAGTACCTGTGATAGCAACGCTCATGTCAGCATTTTCAAAGGTTGCGTCAGACACACCTTCGCGTTCCTGACCTAACACCAAAACCATTTTCTTCGGCAGCTCAGCTTTGAAAAGCGGAGTCCCTTTGTGGCTTGATGTTGTGACTATCGCGTAACCGGCTTTACGGAACTGCTCCAGACCTTCTTCGAAAGTCTCGCCGCTGATAGCTTCAACATGCTCTGCACCGCCTTCGGCAGTACGAACTGCAGCGCCAGACTCCAGCATTGCTGCATCTTCCACCAACAAGCCTTTCACACCAAAGTGTGCACAGCTGCGCATAATGCCGCCGAGGTTGTGCGGGTTAGCAACGTTTTCCAACGCCAGTACACAATCTTCTTCGCCAGCTTTAGATAACCAGCTGTCAACAGTAATGCCGCGACGCTTTTTAATGATGAAGCAAACGCCACCGTGGTGTTCTGTACCGGATGCTTTTACCAACTCCGCATCATCTACCACATGGTAGGCTTTACGGTTTGCAGCCATCCAACGTAATGCTTCTTTGAAACGCGGTGTCACGCTCTGGATAAACCAGGCGCGTACGATGCAATCAGGGCGGCTAAGGAACAGAGCCTGACATGCGTTCTCACCGTAAACACGTGTTTCTTCCGCACGTTGGCGGCGAATGATTTCAGGGTCAACAATAGGTCTGCCATTGGCACCCATTTGCTCGCCTGCATCAGACACTTCTTCTCTTGGCGGTCGTGAAACCGTGCGCCATGGATTATCACCACGATCTTCACGATCGTCACTACGATTCCGCTCGCGCCCTGCGCCAGGTTTATCATCGCGACGTGGACCACGACGGCCCTCACCCCGTGACGGTGCTGCTGGACGCCCACCGCCTTTACCTGTGCGCGGGTTTTGGCTGCGTTTTTCGCTGTCATCGTCACCGCGGACATACATCACTTTGACCTTGCCGCTTTTACCTTTAAATTCGTCGTTCATGCTTTTCTCCACCTGGCTGAGCGCGTGGCGCGCAGATTACCCGATGTGGCACTGGTTAGCCATTAACTTTGGTCAAAAGCCGGCAACTATTGTAGCCATCGAATAAATCACTTGGCTGGCACTCGACTAATCGCCAATAATATTTAACATATGAGAAACATCATCTGTGATTTTCGTCATTTTTGGACAACACATCCTTTAGAGGTTAGTTATGAATACCGTTTGTGCCGCCTGCCAGGCAATTAATCGCATCCCCGATGAGCGTATTGATGACGGTGCTAAATGCGGCCGTTGTGGTCATGAACTGTTCGATGGTGAGGTTATTAATGCCACCAGCGAAACCCTGGATAAATTGCTGCAAGACGACTTACCGGTAGTTGTAGATTTCTGGGCGCCATGGTGCGGCCCTTGCGTCAACTTCGCGCCAATCTTCGAAGACGTAGCCGAAGAACGCAGTGGCAAAGTACGTTTCGTTAAAGTTAATACCGAAGCGGAGCCTGCACTTAGCGCACGTTTTCGCATCCGCAGCATTCCGACCATTATGGTTTTCAAAAAAGGTGAGATGGTCGACATGCTAAACGGAGCGATGCCGAAAGCACCATTTGATAGCTGGCTGAACGAAAATCTCTAAGTTCACAGGTACGTTTCTTTGTACCCGTGAACTTCATCTACGTTAGAATGGCGTTTTTAAGCTTGTTTATCTGATGACTGAAAACGCCGTCTTACGTCTTCGTGCCGAACGCCTGGCGCGTGCAACTCGTCCATTTCTTGCTCGTGGTAACCGCATCCGCCGTTGCCAGCGCTGCCTGCTGCCGCTAAAACAATGCCTGTGTGAAACACTACAGCCACAGAATGCACGAAGCCGTTTCTGCCTGGTTATGTTTGACACAGAGCCAATGAAGCCGAGTAATACCGGGCGACTTATTGCAGATATTTTGCCAGACACTGAAGCATTCCAGTGGTCACGAACAGAACCACCACAGGCACTGCTCGATTTAGTCAGCTCCCCAGATTACCAACCAATGGTTGTGTTCCCTGCATCTTATGCAAGCATTGAGCGAGAAGTCCTGACTACGCCTCCAAAAAGTGGCAAACCACCACTTTTTATCATGCTCGATGGCACATGGACTGAAGCCCGTAAGATGTTCCGCAAGAGCCCATATCTGGATAATCTGCCGGTCATTTCTGTGGATTTGAGTATTGTTTCTGCCTACCGACTGCGTGAAGCCCATGCCGATGGACAATACTGCACCGCCGAAGTTGCTGCAGCGTTGCTCGCACTTGCAGACGATGAGCACGCAGCCGTCGGGCTGACAGAGCATTTTACGTTGTTCCGTGAACGATATCTGGCAGGTAAACCTCATCATCAATCCAGTGTCACAGCAGCGGAGCCAGAAAGCGTTTAAACTCACTGGGTTAATTCTCAGGGGAGAGAACAATGAGTCAACGTGGGCTGGAGGCGCTACTGCGCCCCAAATCAATCGCTGTTGTCGGAGCTTCTGCAAAAACAGATCGGGCCGGTTATTTAATGATGCGCAATCTGTTGGCCGGAGGCTTTAATGGCCCGGTAATGCCAGTGACACCAACCCATAAAGCGGTGTGTGGTGTTCTTGCCTGGCCAGATATCGCAAGCCTCCCCTTCCCCCCTGACCTTGCGGTAATTTGCACTCATTCGAAACGTAACCCGGAATTACTGCAATCACTGGGAGAAAAAGGGTGTAAAGCCTGCATTATTCTCTCCGCTCCACCAGAACAACTTCCCGAATTATTAGCTTGTGCTAATCAATGGCAGATGCGTTTGCTCGGTCCAAATAGCCTGGGTTTACTTGCTCCATGGCAAGGCCTTAATGCGAGTTTCTCACCCGTTCCGATTCAGAAGGGCAAGTTGGCATTCATCTCGCAATCTGCAGCGGTGTCCAACACCATTCTTGACTGGGCTCAACAACGAGAAATGGGATTCTCGTGGTTTATTGCGCTGGGTGACAGTCTGGATATTGATGTTGATGAGCTGCTGGATTATCTGGCTCGCGATACCAAAACCAGTGCGATTTTGCTTTATCTCGAACACCTGAGCGATGCGCGACGTTTTGTCTCGGCGGCACGAAGTGCTTCACGTAACAAACCCATTCTGGTGATTAAAAGCGGAAGAAGTGGCAAAGCCCAGGAGTTGCTCAAAACACATATTGGGCTTGATGCAGCGTGGGACGCAGCCATTCAACGAGCCGGTTTATTGCGCGTTCAAGACACTCATGAACTCTTTTCAGCTGTAGAAACGTTAAGCCACATGCGCCCACTGCGCGGTGAACGCTTAATGATTATCAGTAATGGTGCGGCGCCCGCGGCACTGGCGCTGGACGAATTATGGTTACGCAACGGTAAACTTGCGACCCTGAGTGACGAAATCCTTGGTAAGCTAAAAAGTGTGTTGCCAATCAGTGTTGAAACTGGAAACCCGCTTGATTTACGCGACGATGCGACACCTGAGCGCTATCTCCGGGCAGTGGAAACCCTGCTTGATAGCCAGGACTTTGACGCATTAATGATTATTCATGCCCCGAGTGCAGCAGCCCCGGGAACCGAAAGTGCCACGGCCTTAATTGAGTTAATACACCGTCATCCGCGTAGCAAATATATAACTTTGATCACCAACTGGTGTGGCGAGTATTCCTCGCAGGAATCCAGGCGATTATTCAGCGACGCAAGCATTCCCACTTACCGTACCCCTGAAGGTGCAGTCACCGCCTTTATGCACATGGTGGAATATCGCAGAAATCAGAAACAACTGCGTGAAACCCCAGCGTTACCCGCCAATTTGAAAGCCAATGCCAGCGATGCCCATCTTCTTATCCAGCAAGCATTAAGCGAAGGTGCGACGTCGCTCGATACTCACGAAGTACGTCCGATTTTGCAGGCTTATGGGTTGAATACGCTACCCACCTGGATTGCCGGTGACAGTGCAGAAGCAGTGCATATTGCCGAACAAATAGGTTATCCGGTCGCGCTGAAGCTACGCTCCCCAGATATTCCGCATAAATCTGAAGTTCAGGGGGTAATGCTGTATCTAAGAACCGCCGCTGAGGTTCAGCAAGCCGCTGATGCAATTATTGACCGCGTGAAAATGGCGTGGCCGCAAGCTCGTATCCATGGGCTATTGGTACAAAGTATGGCTAACCGTGCTGGCGCTCAGGAGCTCCGAATCGTGGTTGAGCACGATCCGGTGTTTGGCCCGCTGATAATGTTGGGCGAAGGTGGCGTTGAATGGCGTCCGGACCAGCAGGCTGTTGTGGCTCTTCCACCACTCAATATGAACCTTGCCCGCTACCTTGTTATTCAGGCGATCAAAAGCGGCAAAATCCGTGGACGCAGTGCATTACGCCCGCTGGATGTGCCAGGTATTAGCCAGATTCTGGTTCAGGTTTCAAACTTAATCGTTGATTGCCCGGAGATTCGTCGCCTGGATATTCACCCACTATTGGCTTCAGGCAATGAGTTCACGCTTCTGGATGTCACTTTGCAACTCGATAAGTTTGAGGGGGATCCGGAAAGCCGCCTTGCAATACGCCCATATCCGTACCAGCTGGAAGAAAGCATCACTCTCAAGAATGGCGAACAATGCCTGTTCCGCCCGATCCTCCCGGAAGATGAACCTTTGTTGCAACAGTTTATTTCCCTGGTAACCAAAGAGGATCTTTACTATCGCTATTTCAGCGAGATCAACGAATTTACCCATGAAGATTTAGCCAATATGACCCAGATCGACTACGATCGAGAAATGGCTTTTGTGGCTATTCGTGAGCTAAACGGATCACCGGAGATAATCGGTGTGACTCGTGCGATCTCAGATCCCGACAACATTGATGCCGAGTTTGCTGTGCTTGTACGTTCCGATTTGAAAGGACTCGGGTTAGGGCGGCGTCTGCTGGAAAAACTGATTAGTTACACCGGCGAACATGGGCTGCAAAGATTGAATGGCATTACCATGCCGAACAACCGAGGTATGGTCTCTTTGGCGCGAAAACTCGGATTTGATGTCGATATACAACTGGAAGATGGCATCGTCAGTCTGACTCTTCCATTGATAAAAAGCATGGATTCGTGAGTAAGGTACTGGAAAACTTACTCACTTTGCGGGTCAGTAGTGGTATTATCAGCAAGTTCTGACGTCTGGATTTTGCAGAAGGCCATCCAATGAATAGAGAAGATACGCACTGTGATGTTGTCTAAATTTAAACGTAATAAACATCAACAACACCTTGCCCAATTGCCGAAGCTTTCTCAGTCAGTTGATGATGTAAAGACTCTTTTCTCCCCAGCAGATTTCCGTGAAGTTCTGCTGCAAAAAATCGCGAGCGCCACCCGCCGCATCTGTATTGTTGCTTTATATCTTGAGCAAGATGATGCCGGTAAAGCCGTGCTAAATGCTCTCTACCAGGCCAAGCAACAACGCCCGGAAATTGAAGTGACCGTTCTGGTGGATTGGCATCGTGCTCAACGAGGCCGCATTGGCGCAGCTGCAACCAACACCAATGCTGACTGGTATCATCGTATGACCGAGGAATATCCCGGCGTAGAAATTCCAGTTTATGGCGTGCCTGTAAATACCCGCGAAGCGTTAGGTGTTCTACACTTCAAAGGTTTTATTGTTGATGATTGCGTGATTTATAGCGGCGCGAGTATTAATGATGTTTATCTGCATCAGCATGACAAATATCGTTATGACCGCTATCAGGTTATCTGTAACCCTCAGCTTTCCGACGTCATGTATAACTGGATGCACGAAAATCTGGTGGGTGGTCGTGCAGTACATCGATTAGACAAACAACACAGACCCAAAAGCCCAGAAATCAAAAATGATATCCGCTTGTTCCGTCAGGAATTACGCGATGCCAGTTTCCATTTTCAGGGCAATGCCGATAACGAGCAACTTGCCGTTACGCCGCTGGTTGGGCTGGGTAAAGCCAGTCTGCTCAATAAAACTATCTATCATTTAATGCCGTGTACCGAACGCAAGTTGGTTATCTGCACGCCTTATTTCAACCTACCCGCGGTACTGGTACGTAGCATCATTGAGCTGTTACGCGAAGGAAAACAAGTCGAGATTATTGTCGGTGATAAGACAGCGAATGATTTTTATATTCCAGAAGATCAGCCGTTTAAGATAATTGGTGCGTTACCCTATCTTTATGAAATTAATCTTCGCCGTTTCCTGAGTCGCTTACAATACTACGTAAACAGTGGCCAGTTGGTGGTACGTCTGTGGAAAGATGACGACAATACTTTCCATCTCAAAGGCATGTGGATAGATGATGAGTGGATGCTATTGACGGGTAATAACCTTAACCCGAGAGCATGGCGACTGGATCTGGAGAATGCGATTCTAATTCATGACCCTAAACAGGAACTGGCTGTACAGCGTGACCATGAATTAGAATTAATCCGTACTCACACGACGGTAGTTCAACACTATCGTGACCTACAAAGCATCTCGGAATATCCGGAGAAAGTCCGTAAGCTTATCCGCCGCCTGCGTAGAATCCGTATCGACCGCTTGATCAGTCGCATTCTGTAATTCATCGCTATATTTAAAGCCCTGCTTGCAGGGTTTTTTTATAGCCAGAGGATCATGAATGCAGCGTCTTTTACTCCTTTCGATAGTACTTCTCAGCGGTTGCAGCCATATGGCGCAAGACCAGTGGCATGGCCAGGACAAAGCACAGCACTTTATTGCATCGGCTATATTATCCGCAGCAGGTAATGAGTATGGTCAACATCAGGGCTGGAGCGATTCCCGTAGCGCAAATTTCGGTTTCTTATTTTCGGTCAGCCTGGGCGCAACAAAAGAATTCTGGGATAGCCGGTCCGCTGGAAGTGGATGGAGCTGGAAAGATTTCACATGGGATATAGCCGGTGCCGCCACCGGCTACGCTATCTGGCAACTCGCCAAATATTAAAGTTTGATCCCTTTCCCTTTACGGTGCAACAGCAGTGATACCAGGAATGCCACTGCTCCCATCACGGAGACATACCAGAAAAATGCGGTTTCCATTCCTACCGATTTCAGTGAAAGTGCGACATATTCAGCCGAACCACCAAACAGCGCATTCGCTACCGCATAGGACAGGCCAACACCTAATGCTCGAACTTCAGGTGGAAACATTTCTGCTTTCAAAATACCGCTTATAGAAGTGTAAAAGCTGGCTATCAGCAAAGCTAATATAACGAGACCAAATGCTGCATACGGTGAATTTACGTTTTGCAAAGCGGTAAGAATAGGTACAGTCATTACTGTAGCAAGGCCACCAAAGCAGAGCATGGAATTACGCCGCCCAATCTTGTCAGACAGCGCACCAAAGAAGGGTTGTACCAACATAAATATCAACAATGCAAACGTCATTAATGCACTGGCTGTATTGGCGTGCATTCCAGCGGTATTTACTAAATATTTCTGCATATAGGTGGTGAAAGTGTAGAAGCTTAGCGAACCACCGGCTGTAAATCCAAGAACCATAATAAAGGCACGGCGGTTCTTCCACAGCCCCACCAGGCTACCTGCATCTTTATGTTCCCGTGTAGATTTATCTGAGGTCTCATCAAGTGAGCGACGTAAATAGAGAGCAACCACTGCCAGCACGGCACCAAGTGCAAAAGGAATTCTCCACCCCCATTCACGTAATTCGCCTTCGCTGAGTATTTGTTGAAGTACAACAACCACCAACAATGCTAAAAGTTGCCCGCCAATAAGCGTTACATATTGAAAAGACGCATAAAAACCTTTTCGCCCTTCAATGGCAACTTCACTCATGTAAGTCGCACTCGTGCCGTACTCACCGCCTACGGATAACCCCTGGAATAAACGTGCCAGCAATAGAAGTGCAGGAGCCCAAGTTCCAATGGTGGAATATCCTGGTAAACAGGCAATTACCAACGAGCCAAAACACATCATGCATACTGAAATCAGCATTGAGTTTTTACGCCCATGCTTATCGGCAATGTAACCAAACAGCCAGCCACCAATTGGTCGCATCAAGAACCCTGCTGCAAATACGCCTGCTGTTTGTAGAAGCTGTGTTGTGTTATTACCTGAGGGGAAAAAGATATGGGCAAAATACAAAGAGCAAAATGAATAAACGTAGAAATCAAACCATTCAACCAGATTCCCTGATGACGCGCCTACAATCGCCCGAATACGCCGGCGCGAATCTGAGCTAGTAATAATAGTTTTATCCTGATGCGTTGTTGTTGCTTCGGTCACTTTATTAATCTCCTGTCTTCCTGAATCGGAACAAATTCCACAGATCCAGTAAAGCAGGTGGTAATGCAGATGTTATATAGAATTATCTGGTATTGATGTTGCAGTGCCAAAAACTGTGAACAAGCTAATCTTTTGGATTTCTGTTGAGGAATTTCATAAATCGCAGACAGCAAAAAGCCCTGTACGTCAGTACAGGGCTTTTTGCTTAATTGGAGCCTGGCAGTTCCCTACTCTCGCATGGGGAGACCCCACACTACCATCGGCGCTACGGCGTTTCACTTCTGAGTTCGGCATGGGGTCAGGTGGGACCACCGCGCTAGTGCCGCCAGGCATATTCTGTTTTGTTAACCGTTGTGTTATCCACACAACCATCAACTTAATCTCGGTTCAAGCTGAAAATCAAATGTCATAGTCTCTCAACCAAAACACCTTCGGTGTTGTAAGGTTAAGCCTCACGGATCATTAGTACTGGTTAGCTCAACGTATCGCTACGCTTACACACCCAGCCTATCAACGTCGTAGTCTTCAACGTTCCTTCAGGACCCTTAAAGGGTCAGGGAGAACTCATCTCGGGGCAAGTTTCGCGCTTAGATGCTTTCAGCGCTTATCTTTTCCGCATTTAGCTACCGGGCAATGCCATTGGCATGACAACCCGAACACCAGTGATGCGTCCACTCCGGTCCTCTCGTACTAGGAGCAGCCCCCCTCAATTCTCCAGCGCCCACGGCAGATAGGGACCGAACTGTCTCACGACGTTCTAAACCCAGCTCGCGTACCACTTTAAATGGCGAACAGCCATACCCTTGGGACCTACTTCAGCCCCAGGATGTGATGAGCCGACATCGAGGTGCCAAACACCGCCGTCGATATGAACTCTTGGGCGGTATCAGCCTGTTATCCCCGGAGTACCTTTTATCCGTTGAGCGATGGCCCTTCCATTCAGAACCACCGGATCACTAAGACCTGCTTTCGCACCTGCTCGAGCCGTCACTCTCGCAGTCAAGCTAGCTTATGCCTTTGCACTAACCTCACGATGTCCGACCGTGATTAGCTAACCTTCGTGCTCCTCCGTTACGCTTTAGGAGGAGACCGCCCCAGTCAAACTACCCACCAGACACTGTCCGCAACCCGGATTACGGGTCTACGTTAGAACACCAGCCATTAAAGGGTGGTATTTCAAGGTTGGCTCCACAAGAACTGGCGTCCTCGCTTCAAAGCCTCCCACCTATCCTACACATCAAGGACCAGTGTTCAGTGTCAAGCTATAGTAAAGGTTCACGGGGTCTTTCCGTCTTGCCGCGGGTACACTGCATCTTCACAGCGATTTCAATTTCACTGAGTCTCGGGTGGAGACAGCCTGGCCATCATTACGCCATTCGTGCAGGTCGGAACTTACCCGACAAGGAATTTCGCTACCTTAGGACCGTTATAGTTACGGCCGCCGTTTACCGGGGCTTCGATCAAGAGCTTCAGCTTGCGCTTAACCCCATCAATTAACCTTCCGGCACCGGGCAGGCGTCACACCGTATACGTCCACTTTCGTGTTTGCACAGTGCTGTGTTTTTAATAAACAGTTGCAGCCAGCTGGTATCTTCGACTGCCTTCAGCTCCATCCGCAAGGGACTTCACCTACCGACAGCGTGCCTTCTCCCGAAGTTACGGCACCATTTTGCCTAGTTCCTTCACCCGAGTTCTCTCAAGCGCCTTGGTATTCTCTACCTGACCACCTGTGTCGGTTTGGGGTACGATTTGATGTTACCTGATGCTTAGAGGCTTTTCCTGGAAGTGCGGCATTTGTTACTTCAGCACCGTAGTGCCTCGTCATCACACCTCAGCGTTAGATAAGAGTCCGGATTTACCTAAACTCTCCGCCTACATGCTTAAACCGGGACAACCGTCGCCCGGCTAACATAGCCCTCTCCGTCCCCCCTTCGCAGTAACACCGAGTACAGGAATATTAACCTGTTTCCCATCGACTACGCCTTTCGGCCTCGCCTTAGGGGTCGACTCACCCTGCCCCGATTAACGTTGGACAGGAACCCTTGGTCTTCCGGCGAGCGGGTTTTTCACCCGCTTTATCGTTACTTATGTCAGCATTCGCACTTCTGATACCTCCACCAGACCTCACAGTCCAGCTTCAACGGCTTACAGAACGCTCCCCTACCCAACAACGCATAAGCGTCGCTGCCGCAGCTTCGGTGCATGGTTTAGCCCCGTTACATCTTCCGCGCAGGCCGACTCGACCAGTGAGCTATTACGCTTTCTTTAAATGATGGCTGCTTCTAAGCCAACATCCTGGCTGTCTGTGCCTTCCCACATCGTTTCCCACTTAACCATGACTTTGGGACCTTAGCTGGCGGTCTGGGTTGTTTCCCTCTTCACGACGGACGTTAGCACCCGCCGTGTGTCTCCCGTGATAACATTCTTCGGTATTCGGAGTTTGCATCGGGTTGGTAAGCCGGGATGGCCCCCTAGCCGAAACAGTGCTCTACCCCCGAAGATGAGTTCACGAGGCGCTACCTAAATAGCTTTCGGGGAGAACCAGCTATCTCCCGGTTTGATTGGCCTTTCACCCCCAGCCACAAGTCATCCGCTAATTTTTCAACATTAGTCGGTTCGGTCCTCCAGTTAGTGTTACCCAACCTTCAACCTGCCCATGGCTAGATCACCGGGTTTCGGGTCTATACCCTGCAACTTAACGCCCAGTTAAGACTCGGTTTCCCTGCGGCTCCCCTATACGGTTAACCTTGCTACAGAATATAAGTCGCTGACCCATTATACAAAAGGTACGCAGTCACCCCATAAAAGAGGCTCCCACTGCTTGTACGTACACGGTTTCAGGTTCTGTTTCACTCCCCTCGCCGGGGTTCTTTTCGCCTTTCCCTCACGGTACTGGTTCACTATCGGTCAGTCAGGAGTATTTAGCCTTGGAGGATGGTCCCCCCATATTCAGACAGGATACCACGTGTCCCGCCCTACTCTTCGAGTTCACAGCATGTGTATTTTTGTGTACGGGAGTATCACCCTGTACCCTGCGACTTTCCAGACGCTTCCACTAATACACAAACTGATTCAGACTCTGGGCTGCTCCCCGTTCGCTCGCCGCTACTGGGGGAATCTCGGTTGATTTCTTTTCCTCGGGGTACTTAGATGTTTCAGTTCCCCCGGTTCGCTTCGTTAAGCTATGTATTCACTTAACGATAGTGCAACGAATTGCACTGGGTTTCCCCATTCGGAAATCGTCGGTTATAACGGTTCATATCACCTTACCGACGCTTATCGCAGATTAGCACGTCCTTCATCGCCTCTGACTGCCAGGGCATCCACCGTGTACGCTTAGTCGCTTAACCTCACAACCCGAAGATGTCTCGTAAGACACAATCGTATGTTGTGAAAATTTGAGAGACTCGAACATATCGTATTCCCATTCCTTATTACGGAGGAATGAGACGACATGTCGTTTCAATTTTCAGCTTGTTCCGGATTTTTAAAGAGCAATATCTCAAACATAACTCACTGAGTTAGTTTTGAGATATTCGGTGATAATGTCTTTCACATCATTATCTTAAGATGGCGTCCCCAAGGGGATTCGAACCCCTGTTACAGCCGTGAAAGGGCAGTGTCCTGGGCCTCTAGACGATGGGGACACGAATAATCCTTTGCAGGATATCGCTTTTTGCTCATTTACTTTCATCAGACAATCTGTGTGAGCACTACGCAAGTTCGTATCTATTAGGTAAGGAGGTGATCCAACCGCAGGTTCCCCTACGGTTACCTTGTTACGACTTCACCCCAGTCATGAATCACAAAGTGGTAAGCGCCCTCCCGAAGGTTAAGCTACCTACTTCTTTTGCAACCCACTCCCATGGTGTGACGGGCGGTGTGTACAAGGCCCGGGAACGTATTCACCGTAGCATTCTGATCTACGATTACTAGCGATTCCGACTTCACGGAGTCGAGTTGCAGACTCCGATCCGGACTACGACGCACTTTATGAGGTCCGCTTGCTCTCGCGAGGTCGCTTCTCTTTGTATGCGCCATTGTAGCACGTGTGTAGCCCTACTCGTAAGGGCCATGATGACTTGACGTCATCCCCACCTTCCTCCAGTTTATCACTGGCAGTCTCCTTTGAGTTCCCGGCCGAACCGCTGGCAACAAAGGATAAGGGTTGCGCTCGTTGCGGGACTTAACCCAACATTTCACAACACGAGCTGACGACAGCCATGCAGCACCTGTCTCAGAGTTCCCGAAGGCACTAAGGCATCTCTGCCGAATTCTCTGGATGTCAAGAGTAGGTAAGGTTCTTCGCGTTGCATCGAATTAAACCACATGCTCCACCGCTTGTGCGGGCCCCCGTCAATTCATTTGAGTTTTAACCTTGCGGCCGTACTCCCCAGGCGGTCGACTTAACGCGTTAGCTCCGGAAGCCACTCCTCAAGGGAACAACCTCCAAGTCGACATCGTTTACGGCGTGGACTACCAGGGTATCTAATCCTGTTTGCTCCCCACGCTTTCGCACCTGAGCGTCAGTCTTTGTCCAGGGGGCCGCCTTCGCCACCGGTATTCCTCCAGATCTCTACGCATTTCACCGCTACACCTGGAATTCTACCCCCCTCTACAAGACTCTAGCCTGCCAGTTTCGAATGCAGTTCCCAGGTTGAGCCCGGGGATTTCACATCCGACTTGACAGACCGCCTGCGTGCGCTTTACGCCCAGTAATTCCGATTAACGCTTGCACCCTCCGTATTACCGCGGCTGCTGGCACGGAGTTAGCCGGTGCTTCTTCTGCGAGTAACGTCAATCACTGCGGTTATTAACCACAATGCCTTCCTCCTCGCTGAAAGTACTTTACAACCCGAAGGCCTTCTTCATACACGCGGCATGGCTGCATCAGGCTTGCGCCCATTGTGCAATATTCCCCACTGCTGCCTCCCGTAGGAGTCTGGACCGTGTCTCAGTTCCAGTGTGGCTGGTCATCCTCTCAGACCAGCTAGGGATCGTCGCCTAGGTGAGCCATTACCTCACCTACTAGCTAATCCCATCTGGGCACATCTGATGGCAAGAGGCCCGAAGGTCCCCCTCTTTGGTCCGAAGACGTTATGCGGTATTAGCTACCGTTTCCAGTAGTTATCCCCCTCCATCAGGCAGTTTCCCAGACATTACTCACCCGTCCGCCGCTCGTCACCCAGGAGCAAGCTCCCTGTGCTACCGCTCGACTTGCATGTGTTAGGCCTGCCGCCAGCGTTCAATCTGAGCCATGATCAAACTCTTCAATTAAAAGCTTGATTTGCTTCAACTCGTGAAGCGGTGCTCAAAAATTAACTTTCGTAATAATTCAACTAAATGAATTACTGCTTGGTCACTCTTCAAGACTTGATATTTTTTTGATACCCGAAGGTATCTGAGATATCAATCCTGCGAGTGCCCACACAGATTGTCTGATAAATTGTTAAAGAGCAGTGAGTTACGCGCTTTCGCTTGCTAACTCGAGGTGGCGTATATTACGCTTTCCTCTTTCAGAGTCAAGCGTTTATTTTCGCTTTTCATCTGGCTGACGGGCCGGTTTGTAAGCCGTTGTGCCGTGTCAGTGGAGGCGCAGTATAGGGATTTTCTGGGAGCTGACAAGTATAAAATTCAAAAAACTTATCGTTAGCTCAACTTTTAATCATAACGCAATCGAGAGATACAATATCGCCTGGTTTTTAAACAAAAACGAGCCCCGGAGGGCTCGTTTTATCTTTTTTGTGACTTACTGCACTGCCACAATATGATTGTCTTTTACTTCCAGATGAACTGCTTTCCCTGGAATCAGCTCACCTGAGAGGATTTGCTGAGCCAGCGGGTTCTCTATTTGCTGCTGGATAGCACGTTTCAATGGTCTTGCACCATATACCGGGTCGTAACCATTCTCGCTAAGCAGCTTCAACGCATCTTCAGAGATAGTGACTTCATAGCCACGCTCTTCAAGGCGTTTATACAAACGCTGCAACTGAATCTGCGCAATAGAAGCAATATGTTTCTCACCCAGCGGATGGAATACCACGACTTCATCTATACGGTTAACAAACTCTGGGCGGAAGTTCTGGCTGACAACACCAAGAATCAGATCCTTCATATGACCGTAGTCCAGCGCACCGAAGCGCTCCTGAATTAAGTCAGAGCCCAAGTTAGACGTCATAATTACAACCGTATTACGGAAGTCGACAGTTCTCCCCTGCCCGTCAGTCAAACGCCCGTCGTCCAGCACCTGCAATAAAATGTTGAACACATCCGGGTGTGCCTTCTCTACTTCATCCAAAAGAATGACAGAGTAAGGGCGACGACGAACCGCTTCAGTCAGGTAGCCACCTTCTTCATAACCGACGTAGCCTGGAGGTGCACCGACTAAACGAGATACGGAGTGTTTTTCCATAAACTCGGACATATCGATACGCACCATTGCGTCATCGCTATCAAACATAAAGTTTGCCAGCGTTTTGCACAGCTCAGTTTTACCCACGCCCGTTGGCCCAAGGAATAAGAACGAACCAATTGGGCGATTCGGGTCAGACAAACCGGCACGGCTACGGCGAATTGCGTTTGAAACGGCTTCAACAGCTTCATTCTGCCCGATAACACGGGTATGAAGTTGTTGTTCCATACGCAGCAGTTTCTCGCGTTCACCTTCAAGCATGCGAGCCACAGGAATCCCCGTCCAACGCGCCAGCACTTCCGCAATTTCTGCATCAGTAACTTTGTTACGCAGCAGACGCATGGTTTTCCCTTCACTCTGACTTGCCGCTGCAAGCTGTTTCTCAAGCTCCGGTATTTTCCCGTATTGCAGCTCAGACATTCGCGCCAGGTCGCCTGCACGGCGCGCCTGCTCAATGGCGATTTTTGCCTGCTCTAACTCAGCCTTAATCGTCTGCGTACCAGAAAGTGACGCTTTTTCAGCTTTCCACTCTTCTTCCAGCACTGAATATTCACGCTCTTTCTGCCCTAATTCGTCTTCAAGCATACTCAAACGTTTCTGGCTGGCTTCGTCAGACTCTTTCTTCAATGCCTGCTGTTCCAGTTTGAGCTGGATGATACGGCGGTCAAGACGGTCGAGCTCTTCTGGTTTCGAGTCAATCTGCATACGGATGCTGGAAGCCGCTTCGTCAATCAAGTCGATGGCTTTATCCGGCAACTGACGATCGGCAATGTAGCGATGCGACAGCATTGCCGCCGCCACAATAGCCGGGTCAGTAATCTGTACATGGTGATGCAGTTCGTAACGCTCTTTCAGCCCACGCAAAATAGCGATAGTGTCTTCGACAGAAGGCTCGGCAACGAACACTTTCTGGAAGCGACGCTCAAGCGCGGCATCCTTTTCTATATACTGGCGATATTCATCCAACGTTGTCGCCCCGACGCAGTGCAGTTCACCTCGAGCCAAGGCTGGCTTGAGCATGTTACCCGCATCCATAGCGCCATCCGCTTTACCCGCGCCAACCATGGTGTGCAATTCATCGATAAACAGAATGACATTACCTTCCTGCTTAGAAAGGTCATTCAGTACACCTTTAAGACGCTCTTCAAATTCACCACGATATTTCGCACCGGCTACCAGCGACCCCATATCCAGCGCTAATACCCGACGGCCTTTTAGCCCCTCTGGCACTTCACCATTAATGATGCGCTGCGCCAAACCTTCAACAATGGCCGTTTTACCAACGCCTGGTTCACCAATAAGTACGGGATTGTTTTTGGTACGGCGCTGCAATACCTGAATAGTGCGACGAATTTCTTCATCACGACCGATAACGGGATCAAGCTTGCCCTGTTCCGCACGCTCGGTCAGATCGACAGTATATTTTTTCAATGCCTGACGTTGATCTTCGGCACCCTGGTCGTTCACGTTTTCGCCTCCACGCATTTGCTCAATTGCTGCTGTCACATTTGCCGTGGTAGCACCCGCTGATTTCAGTAAATCTGTTAATGTTCCGCGAGATTCAAGTGCTGCCAGAACAAATAACTCTGACGAAATGAAGTTGTCATTTCGTTTTTGCGCCAGTTTGTCACATAGATTCAATACACGAACTAAATCCTGCGAAGGCTGAACATCACCGCCCGTGCCTTCAACTTGTGGTAAACGGCTTAAAGCTTGCTCAATATCGGTACGCAACTTGCCAGCGTTGACGCCAGCTGAAGTCAGTAAAGGACGTACGGATCCACCTTCCTGATTGAGCAGTGCGCTCATCAAGTGAAGAGGTTCGATAAATTGGTTGTCGTGCCCGAGAGCTAAGGATTGGGCATCGGCGAGAGCAAGCTGGAATTTATTAGTAAGACGATCCAGACGCATAACTCCTCCCATATACAGGTCAAATTTGCTACTGGAGATTAAATGAGGTCATCCCTCAATTATTCAAGGTTAATGACCTGAAATATTTGAAGCGTTAATTACCCGCACTGGATCGTCTTGATTCAATAGGTTATATCAGCCAAATGAAACTTGCCATACGGCCTGTGGTTCTGTCGCGTCGATATGAGAAAAAATCACCCGCTTCGCTGTAGGTACAACGATCGCCGCCATAAACATGGTTAATGCCTACTGCAGACAAACGCTGACGAGCCAGGGTGTAGATGTCAGCAATGTATTTTTCCCCTGACGGGCGAAAAGCACTATCAGCATGAATGTCTTTAGCCATAAACGCTTCACGCACTTCAGGGCCAACTTCAAATGCATCAGGACCAATAGCCGGGCCAAGCCACGCCATAATGTTTTCTGGCGCATCTTTAAAACAAGCCACAGTTTCTTCAATAACGCCTTCGCACAAGCCACGCCATCCAGCATGAGCAGCCGCAACTTCGGTTCCAGCCTTATTACAGAATAGCACTGGCAGACAATCTGCTGTCATTACCGCACAAACCGTACCCGCTGTTGCGCTATAAGAAGCGTCTGCACGTTTTGACAAATAAGGTTCGCCAGTAAGTTTTAACACGTCTGTACCGTGCACTTGCTCTAGCCAAACGGGTTTTGAAGGCAAGCCGGCAGTGCTATAAAACATGCGACGGTTTTCTTCGACATCATCCAGGTTATCACCGCAGTGAGCCCCCAGATTAAGCGAGTCGTAAGGCGGTTGACTTACACCGCCAATACGTGTCGAACTGCACGCGGCAACCCCTTCAGGAAGCGGCCAATGCGGGACGATCAGTTTGCTCATAGCCAGTCCAGTTGATCCTTATGGATTTCCGTATCAGCACGCAGCGCTTCAATCAGCTCAACCATATCCTGAGGGATTGGCGCATGCCATTCCATCAACATACCGCTGATTGGATGATGAAGACGCAACATGGTTGCATGCAGAGCCTGGCGGTCAAACTTACGCAGCACGCTGACAAACTCTTCTGACGCACCTTTTGGTGGACGCGGGCGGCCACCGTACAGCTGATCGCCAACCAATGGATGAGTGATATGCGCCATATGAACACGAATCTGGTGAGTACGGCCCGTTTCCAGGCGCAGACGCAGACGCGTATGCACACGGAAATGTTCCATGATTCGATAATGCGTCACCGCAGGTTTCCCCATCGGATGCACAGCCATATGAGTACGCTTAGTCGAATGTCGGCTGATAGGTTCTTCAACCGTGCCACCTGCCGTCATATGACCAATGGCAACAGCTTCATATTCACGCGTGATTTCACGTAATTGCAAAGCCTCAACCAGGTGAGTTTGCGCAGGAACGGTTTTCGCCACGACCATCAAACCCGTCGTGTCTTTATCCAGACGATGCACAATGCCCGCACGTGGAACATCAACAATCGGCGGATAGTAATGCAGAAGCGCATTCAGTACGGTCCCGTCAGGATTACCCGCACCAGGATGCACAACGAAATCACGCGGCTTGTTAATCACCAAAATATCGTCATCTTCATAAACGATATTGAGCGGGATATCTTGTGGTTCCCAGCGCACATCCTCTTCGATTTCAGCATTGATAGTGACAGCTTCACCACCCAATACTTTTTCTTTCGGTTTGTCGCTAATATTGCCATTGACCAGCACGCGCCGGTCAAGAATCCATTCTTTTATACGCGAACGTGAATAATCAGGGAACAATTCGGCCAAAGCTTGATCTAAGCGTTGACCGAGTTGCGATTCGGATACTGTTGCGTTGAGTTGTACTAGTTGTGCCATAGACAGCTTCTTCGTTAACGTTGGGTTTTACGGCAATGCCGTTTAATATAGTGTGCTATTGTAGCTGGTCTTTATCGGGAGCTGGTATTGAGAGCCTCCCGGATAACATTCTGAGGAAAGTCAAAACGTCATGACGCGTATGAAATATCTGGTGGCAGCAGCCACGTTGAGCCTGGCTTTGGCTGGTTGCTCCAGTTCCAAGGATGAGGTTCCTGATAGTCCACCTTCCGAGATTTATGCGACTGCCCAACAAAAGTTGCAGGACGGTAACTTTAAAGCGGCGATAACGCAACTGGAAGCGCTGGATAACCGTTATCCGTTCGGGCCATACTCGCAGCAAGTGCAGTTAGATCTTATTTACGCTTACTACAAGAATGCTGACTTGCCACTGGCTCAGGCAGCTATTGACCGCTTTATGCGCCTAAATCCTACCCATCCAAACATCGACTACGTACTTTACATGCGCGGTCTGACGGACATGGCACTGGATGATAGCGCATTACAAGGGTTCTTTGGCGTAGATCGTTCAGACCGAGATCCTGCACACGCGCGTGATGCTTTCAAAGATTTCTCTAAGCTGGTTCGAGGTTACCCGAACAGCCAGTATGTCACCGATGCCAGCAAGCGCCTGGTGTTCCTGAAAGATCGTTTAGCGAAATATGAGCTTTCCGTCGCGCAATACTACACTAAACGCGGCGCGTGGGTTGCAGTAGTTAACCGTGTTGAAGGAATGCTGCGTGATTTCCCTGATACCCAGGCTACACGTGATGGTCTGAAGTTGATGGAAAATGCCTACCGTGAAATGCAAATGCCGGCTCAAGCCGAAAAAGTTGCAAAAATTATCGCGGCCAACGGCAATACCAACTGATTACCCGAGATGAAAAACAAAATGGCAGCCAACTGGCTGCCATTTTTATTGCCTGAAAACACAAAACTGAAACGGTTTAGCGTCAGGTCATCCAATCAAATATGGACGCTATTCTTAAGTTCCACAAGCTTTAAAAACAGAGATCCTGTCCTGCCTCACAAAAAGGGTTTACTGACAAAAAGTGACAAAATAGTGTGATACACATCACACATTTTGACATTCAGAAAGGTATGCTGGAGTTACCAAGACGGGAAAGACAAGAGGTAACTTTATGACAATGAACATTACCAGCAAGCAAATGGAAATCACCCCAGCTATTCGTCAGCACGTCGCAGACCGTCTCACTAAACTGGACAAGTGGCAAACTCATCTAATTAACCCACACATTGTTTTGTCCAAAGAACCGAAAGGTTTCGTGGCTGATGCCACCATTAATACGCCAAATGGCCAGCTCGTAGCGAGCGCTAAACACGATGATATGTATACGGCTATCAACGATTTGATTAACAAACTGGAGCGGCAGTTGAATAAAGTGCAACACAAAGGTGAAGCGCGTCGCACAGCAGGCTCAGTGAAAGACGTTGCTATCGCGGAAATTGAAGAAGAGTAAATTTTAGCTTTATCAATCGCACCAACGCGCCTCCGGGCGCGTTTTTTATTGACAGAGCGAAAACAGAGCGAGTACCTTACTTGTCTGACTTATCAGGAACCAACCATGAAATTAATTCCGTTTTTCTTCGCATTCTTTTTTACCTTCCCCTGAATGGGAGGCAATTCGTCGTGTGATAAAGAATGCGAAGACGAACAAACAGGCCTCCCCAAGCGGGAGGCCTTTTTTATGGACTTCGAAAAGGTAGCGTTATGAGTGAGACAAACCCGTTGCTGGCACTGCGCGATAAAATCAGCGCCCTGGATGTAAAATTGCTGGCATTGCTGGCAGAGCGTCGCTTGCTGGCTGTTGAAGTCGGAAAAGCCAAGCTCGCGACTCACCGCCCGGTTCGAGATATCGACCGCGAGCGTGATTTGCTGGAGCGTCTGATTACTTTGGGTAAAACACATAATCTGGACGCCCATTACATTACACGCTTGTTCCAACTCATCATTGAAGATTCAGTTCTGACGCAGCAAACACTTTTACAGCAGCATCTTAATAAAACCAATCCGCAGTCAGCGAGAATCGCGTTTTTAGGCCCGAAGGGTTCGTACTCACACCTCGCTGCACGTCAGTATGCTGCTCGCCACTTTGAGCAATTCATTGAAAGTGGCTGTGCCAAATTCCAGGACATCTTTAACCAGGTTGAAACGGGCCAGGCCGATTACGCCGTCGTACCGTTAGAAAATACCAGCTCTGGCGCCATCAATGATGTATACGATTTATTACAGCACACCAGCTTGTCTATCGTTGCTGAAATGACCGTGCCCATCGACCACTGCGTGTTAGTGAAGGGCACTACCGATTTAGACACGATTCAGACGGTATATAGCCACCCACAGCCTTTCCAGCAATGCAGCCAATTCATTAACCGGTATCCAAACTGGAAAATCGAATATTGCGAAAGTACCTCGGCGGCAATGGAAAAAGTGGCGCAGGCAAACTCACCGCATGTCGCGGCGCTGGGTAGCGAGGCTGGTGGGGCGTTATATGGTTTGCAAGTTCTGGAACGTAATCTGGCAAACCAGACGCAAAACATCACCCGTTTCATCGTTCTCGCTCGCAAATCGGTCGAAGTCACCGACCAGGTCCCAGCCAAAACAACACTACTCATGGCGACAGGTCAGCAAGCCGGTGCGTTGGTTGAAGCCCTTCTGGTGTTGCGTAATCACAATTTGATCATGACAAAACTGGAGTCTCGACCAATTAACGGCAACCCGTGGGAAGAGATGTTTTATCTGGATGTTCAGGCAAACCTGAACGATGAAGCAATGCGCAAAGCACTTCGCGAACTCGGTGAAATTACCCGTTCTATGAAAGTGCTTGGCTGTTATCCAAGTGAGAATGTAGTGCCTGTTGATCCGGCTTAAAATTGGCAGTAAGCCAGCTCGAAGCTGGCTTACTCATTCACTTTAAATTTCAGTTTCGGCATTCCTGCAACGGCGACTTTAAGCGTAAAAATCGCGCCTGACAGCGGCCTTTCTGCAACTTCGCCGTTATCCATATTTTCTCGCGTCGTCGTGATGAACAACGTTTTCATATCATCGCCACCGAAGCACACCATCGTTGGACAGCGCACCGGCAATTGATATTCTTCCAGCACATCGCCATCAGGCGATAATCGCGCGATACGGTAGCCATCAAACAATGCCGTCCAGTAGCAACCTTCTTCGTCAAGTGCGGCTCCATCCGGAATTCCCTGCCCCGGTTCAAAACGTTTAAACACTTCACGCTTGCCAGGCTCACCTTGTTTGTCTAACGGAGTTCGGTAAATCACACGGTTCGGCGTGTCTGATGTAAACATCCATTTTTTATCTGCACTAAACGCCAGACCATTGGCACCATGGATATCATGCTGAATGACATGCGGTGTCAGGTCGTTATCCACGCGGCACAGCAAGGCTCCGTTGTAATCACCAGGCCTCCAAAATGTTCCAGCATAAAAACGCCCATCCCTGTCAGTTCCACCATCATTAAAACGAGCTAATGTCGGGTTATTGGGGTTATCACAGACTTTGCGAGTAATAAGCCCGGTGCGATTGGTCAGATAAATTCCACTTCGCAGCGCGACAATAAAACCACCCGTTTCGCACAATGCAAAACAGCCAACCTCTTCGGAAAACTGAATCACATCATGCTTTTTGCTGGCGATGTTATAGCGATGAATTTCGTTTTCGAGAATATCCGTCCAGTAAAGGCAATTTTCTTCTGCACTCCATGTCGGGCATTCAGGTAAGTGACCGGTGTAATCGAACAGAACTTGCGGCTGAGCCATTTTTCTATCCTTAATTGCCAATAAAAAAAGCCATTAGGTTTCCCTGATGGCTTTAGATTATAAGACTATTTCACGACTACGGTCGGCTATCATTCGCCTGGCGTAACAAAGTTCGGCTTTCACTCTGGAAGCGCTGCGCGTAGTCGCCGAACCAGTGTTCAACTTTACGGAAGCTATCGATGAACGCTTGCTTATCACCATGTTCAAGCAGGCCAATAGCCTCCCCAAACCTTTTGTAATAACGCTTAATCAGTTCCAGATTGCTTTCTGACGACATAATAATATCAGCGTAAAGTTGCGGATCTTGTGCAAACAAGCGACCTACCATCGCCAACTCCAGGCGATAAATCGGTGATGAAAGCGCGAGTAGCTGCTCTAACTGAACATTTTCTTCTGCCAGATGCAGACCATATGCAAAGGTTGCAAAGTGGCGCAGCGCCTGAATAAACGCCATGTTCTGATCGTGTTCAACGGCTGTAGAGCGGTGCAAACGCGCGCCCCAAACCTGAATTTGCTCAAGGAACCACTGATACGCTTCTGGCTGGCGACCGTCGCAATACACCACAACCTGCTTCGCAAGGCTTCCACTATCTGGCCCAAACATTGGATGCAAGCCAAGAACCGGCCCCTGGTGAGCCGCCAACATAGCTTGTAGAGGGCCATTCTTCACCGACGCCAGATCAACCAGAATACAGTCATCAGGTAAGCGCGGTAACTGAGCGATTACTTGTTCAGTGATGTGAATCGGCACGCTAACAATGACCATGCCAGCATCAGCCATCAATTCTGCTGCGTTAGCCCAGTCTTCTTTTTCAAGAATACGCACCTGATAACCAGACAGTGTGAGCATCTTTTCAAACAAGCGCCCCATTTGGCCACCGCCACCGACGATAACTACCGGGCGAAGTGCAGGAAACAGGGTTTTAAAGCCTTTGTCATTCTCGCTTGAGTATGACTCACGCATAACCCGACGCAGTACGTCTTCAATCAGATCCGGTGGAACGCCCAGCGTTTCGGCTTCTTTGCGACGTGAAGCCAACATTGCTGCTTCACGTTCCGGGACATAAATCGGTAAACCATACTGGCTTTTGACTTCGCCAACTTCCGCTACCAGTTCAAGGCGGCGTGCCAGTAGCCCCAGCAACGCCTTATCCACTTCGTCAATTTGATCGCGCAACGCGGTCAATTCAGCCACCATAGTAAAACCTCTTATGCCTTACGCGCCGCAAGCGTACCGTTCAGATCTTGATGAATCTCACGCAGTAAAGTCTCGGTAGTTTCCCAGTCGATGCAAGCATCGGTGACAGAAACGCCGTACTTCATTTCACTGCGTGGCTGCTCTGAAGATTGATTACCTTCGTGGATATTACTTTCAATCATCAGGCCAATAATCGAACGATTACCATCTTTAATTTGGGCGACGGCTGATTCAGCCACGCCCGGCTGACGGCGGTAGTCTTTATTTGAGTTGCCATGGCTGCAATCTATCATCAAGGCTGGGCGGAGTCCTGCCTGTTCCATATCTTTTTCACACTGCGCAACGTCTGCCGGGCTGTAGTTTGGTGCTTTTCCGCCACGTAAAATCACATGACCATCTGGGTTACCCTGAGTTTGCAGCAAGCAGACCTGGCCTGCCTGGTTGATACCAACGAAACGATGCGGCATAGATGCGGCACGCATCGCATTAATCGCCGTACCCAGGCTGCCATCAGTACCATTTTTAAAACCAACTGGCATAGACAAACCAGATGCCATTTCACGGTGGGTCTGGGATTCAGTAGTACGGGCACCAATTGCGGACCAGCTAAACAGATCACCCAAGTATTGTGGGCTATTCGGATCAAGCGCTTCCGTCGCCAGCGGCAGACCCATGCTGACCAATTCAACCAGCAAATGACGAGCAATTTTCAAACCAGCTTCAACATCAAACGAGCCATCCATGTGTGGATCGTTGATTAGCCCTTTCCAGCCAACGGTGGTACGTGGCTTTTCAAAATAGACGCGCATCACGAGGTACAGACTATCGCTAACTTGTTCAGACAAAATTTTAAAACGACGAGCATATTCAATCGCGGTATCAGGGTCGTGGATCGAGCAAGGTCCACAGACTACCAACAGACGAGGATCGCGCCCTGCGATAATGTCGGAAATCGTCTGACGGGAGTGTTCGATCTGCGCTTCTTGAGAGGCAGTAAGCGGGAATTCCGCTTTCAGTTGTTCCGGAGTGATTAATACCTGTTCGTCAGAAATATGAACGTTGTTCAGCGCGTCTTTTTGCATGATGGCTTTCCTGTTAGCTCGTTTGCGATAGTCGTTTCCTCAGTGAGGATGGCACTACCTTACCAGCTTTAGTAAAGATTGCAATCCAAAATACGTAAACAATACATTACACCAATCAAATAATTGCCGCTTAAAGCACACTTAACATCACTTATTGTAAACTAAATTATACACGACTGCATAAGCACGCTATTTATCTGCTCAAGCATGCAGTCTGTGAAAATAGCGTAATGCAAAGCCATAAGCGCTCTATGCTCAGTTAATACAGTTTGAAATGGATATCCTCACTATGCGCTGTTTAGCCTTGATTCCAATCTTATTGCTGTCTGCTTGTTATGTTGACCCATACACCCATGCCCCAACTCCGGCCCCCACCGACTGGTATCAGGCTGGCTGGGATGATGCGATGTCTGGACAACCCATAAGAAGTAATCCCGTCATTGCGCATTTGCATAACGATGAAAATGTCGATCGAGAAGAATGGTTAAAAGGATATGCAGATGGCCAGCAGCGGATTTGTGATCCCAATTTCTTAACCGTTCAGGGGCAAAATGGGAAATCATTTCCTGCCAGTTGTGAAACCTTACCTGATGTTACGGATCGTCGCGCGGTATGGGAAAAGGCCAGCCGAGAAGGATTGCAGCAATCGCTCATGCGTTAAATAAAAAAGGGCTGCCAGATGGCAGCCCTTGATATGGATGTCGCGTTAGCGAAATCTTACTTGGTAAGACGCTCTTTGATACGAGCAGATTTACCAGTACGCTCACGCAGGTAGTACAGTTTAGCTTTACGAACGGCACCACGACGTTTAACAGTAATGCTGTCGATTACTGGGGAGTGAGTCTGGAATACACGCTCAACACCTTCGCCGTTGGAAATTTTACGAACAGTGAATGCAGAGTGCAGACCGCGGTTACGGATAGCGATAACCACGCCCTCAAATGCCTGCAGACGTTTTTTAGAACCTTCAACGACCCATACTTTCACTTCCACGGAATCACCCGGACGGAATGAAGGTACATCCTGTTTCATCTGTTCTTGTTCAATTTGCTTAATAATGTTGCTCATAATTTTGTCTCTTATCCTGGGTAAACTGATAATCGGGGGCTTACGCCATCCCATCATGTTTATGTTGCTGTATTTGCGTGTTCACGTTGGAACTCCGCCAGCAACCTTGCTTGCTCTTCAGTCAGAGCCAGGTTTTCCAGAAGTTCAGGTCTTCTAAGCCAGGTACGGCCCAGCGACTGCTTCAGGCGCCAACGTCGAATATCTGCATGGTTTCCCGACAGCAAAACTGGCGGAACCTCCATGCCTTCTAACACTTCAGGACGAGTATAGTGTGGGCAGTCCAGCAATCCATCGGCAAACGAATCTTCGATTGCTGATGCCTGATGTCCCAGAACTCCCGGAATAAACCGTGAAACTGAGTCAATCAATACCATCGCTGGTAACTCACCACCGCTGAGAACGTAATCGCCGATTGACCATTCTTCATCAATTTCGGTTTGGATTACGCGCTCATCTATCCCTTCGTAACGGCCACAAACCAGAATTAACTTCTCATTTGTTGCCAGTTCACAGACGCCTTCTTGATCAAGCTTGCGTCCCTGAGGTGACAGATAGATAACCTTAGCACCTTCCCCCGCCGCTGCTTTCGCTGCGTGGATGGCTTCCCGCAAAGGATTTACCATCATGAGCATACCCGGTCCGCCGCCGTAAGGACGATCGTCCACGGTACGGTGTCGGTCATAAGTGAAGTCACGCGGACTCCAGCTTTGGATGCTCAGCAGGCCATTTTTTACTGCCCGGCCAGTTACCCCGAAGTCGGTAATTGCACGGAACATCTCTGGAAACAGGCTAACTACACCAATAAACACAAGCCAATCCCCATTACGCCGTCTTTTACCGTTAATCCGGAGGTTTTAAAAACCAGGATCCCAATCTACTTCAATGGTTTGAGTAGCGAGATCGACTTTCTTGATAACCTGCCCATCGAGGAACGGAACCAGCCGCTCCTTGATGCCGAACGCATCTTTCAGGTTTGCCTTAATGACCAGAACGTCATTTGAGCCGGTTTCCATCATGTCGATGACTTTACCGAGCTGATATCCTTCAGTAGTGACAACCTGGCAACCCATAAGGTCTTTCCAGTAGTAGTCACCCTCTTCGAGATGAGGCAATTGCGTTGAATCGACGACAATTTCGCAATTGGTCAGAAGATTCGCTGCATCCCGATCGTCAATACCTTTCAGCTTGATGACCAGATCCTGATTGTGGTGCTTCCAGCTTTCCAGCTGTACTTGCTGCCACTGACCCGCCTTCTGGATAAACCAAGGCTGATAGTCAAAAATGCTATCGGCGTCTTCGGTGGAGGAAAACACTCTGAGCCAACCACGGATCCCATAGCAGGAGCCCATTTTGCCCAATACTATTGGGTTAACAGGAGCCTTTGCAGCGATTTGATTGCTCATCATGACCACCGTGACAGATTAAGCTGCTTTTTTTGCTGCTTTGATCAGCGCAGATACGCGATCAGAAACGGTTGCGCCTTGGCCAACCCAATGCTCGATGCGATCCAGATCCAGGCGAGTTGCCTCGTCTTTTTCACCAGCGATAGGGTTGAAGAAACCAACGCGCTCAATGAAGCGACCGTTACGTGCATTACGGCTGTCAGTAACAACAACCTGGTAGAACGGACGCTTTTTAGCGCCGTGACGTGCTAAACGAATAGTTACCATAACATCCTCTTTAGTGAATAAAACACCAGGCCCCATCGAGGGATGGAGCCTAGTGTCATATTAAAAGCCCGAAAATTGTACTCATTCCTGAGCGGAAATCAATTTTTGTTTTACAAGCAAAACAAAAATTACAGAAATTAACGGCCTGGGAAACCTGGCGGCATCATACCTTTCATGCCGCGCATCATTTTCGCCATTCCGCCTTTCTTCATCTTTTTCATCATGCGCTGCATGTCATCGAACTGCTTAAGCAGACGGTTGACGTCCTGCACCTGCATACCCGCACCCATCGCGATACGACGTTTACGTGAACCTTTGATAATCTCTGGCTGCGCACGCTCTTTGAGCGTCATGGAATTAATAATGGCTTCCATACGCACCAGGACTTTGTCGTCCATTTGCGACTTAACGTTATCCGGCAATTGCCCCATACCCGGCAATTTGCTCATCATGCTCGCCATGCCGCCCATGTTTTTCATTTGCTTAAGCTGGTCAAGGAAATCGTTGAGATCAAACCCATCGCCTTTCTTCAGCTTGTTAGCCAGCTTCTCTGCCTGAGCACGGTCAACTTTGCTCTCAATATCTTCGATAAGTGAGAGAACATCGCCCATCCCCAGAATACGCGAAGCAATACGATCCGGGTGGAACGGCTCCAGCGCTTCAGTCTTTTCACCGACACCGAGGAATTTAATCGGCTTGCCAGTGATATGACGAATAGAAAGCGCTGCACCACCACGCGCATCACCGTCGACTTTCGTCAGCACGACGCCCGTCAGTGGTAATGCTTCGTTGAAAGCTTTTGCGGTATTCGCCGCATCCTGGCCCGTCATGGCGTCAACAACAAACAGCGTTTCAACTGGATTAATCGCAGCATGAACCTGCTTGATTTCGTCCATCATTGCTTCGTCAACGTGCAAACGACCAGCGGTATCCACCAGCAGCACGTCAAAGAATTTCAGCTTCGCTTCTTTCAGCGCCGCAGTAACGATATCGACAGGCTTTTGACCCACATCAGACGGGAAGAAATCGACACCGACTTGTTCAGCCAGCGTTTCCAACTGTTTGATCGCCGCCGGGCGATAAACGTCGGCAGACACCACCAGCACTTTCTTCTTGTGCTTCTCACGCAGGAACTTACCTAATTTACCTACGCTTGTGGTTTTACCCGCACCTTGCAAACCCGCCATCAGCACAACGGCTGGCGGCTGTGCAGCAAGATTCAGGCTGGCATTCTCTTCGCCCATCGCGGCAACCAATTCGGCGCGAACGATTTTGACGAACTCCTGGCCTGGGGTCAGACTTTTGTTAACTTCATGACCAACCGCTTTTTCTTTTACGCGGCTGATAAAGTCACGCACCACCGGCAGCGCAACGTCAGCTTCCAGCAATGCCATGCGCACTTCGCGCAATGTTTCTTTCACATTCTCTTCAGTCAGCCGCCCGCGGCCGCTGATATTGCGCAGTGTGCGCGACAGACGGTCAGTTAAATTATCAAACATTGTCTTTTGCCTAACGTGGTAACTTAGGGCCGCAGCTTGCGACACAAAACAGAATTTGGCGGATTATATCATGAAGTCGCCTTCGGTGTGATGCAACGGTTGGAGCAGGCGGCAGGTAACGTTATACTGTTTTTTTCATCTCTGGCTAATTGACCGACACTTTATATGCCTGTTTTCGCAATCCTTGCGCTTGTAGCCTATTCCAGCAGCCTTGCGCTGATCATCCCAAGCCTGCTGACAAAAAACAGCGGATGGCGCCGTTTCGCTATTATATCGGCCATTATCGCGCTTGTATGCCACGGTCTGGCGCTTGAAGCTCGTATTTTTGCCGCCGACGGCGGTCAAAACCTGAGCCTGCTCAACGTCGGCTCATTAGTCAGTTTGATGATCTGCACCGTGATGACGATTGTGGCATCGCGAAATCGCGGCTGGCTGCTGTTACCGATTGTTTACGCTTTCGCCTTAATCAATCTGGCGCTGGCAACCTTTATGCCCAACGAATTCATCACGCATCTGGAAACAACTCCGGGGATGATGGTGCATATCGGTTTGTCACTCTTTGCCTATGCCACGCTGATTATTGCCGCACTTTACGCGCTGCAACTGGCCTGGATTGACTATCAGCTCAAAAATAAAAAACTCGCCTTCCGTGCTGAAATGCCGCCGTTGATGAGCATTGAGCGCAAAATGTTTCACATCACTCAAGTCGGCGTAGTACTGCTGACGTTAACCCTTTGCACCGGCCTGTTTTATCTGAAAAATCTTTTCAGCCTGGAAAATGTCGACAAAGCGGTCTTGTCGATTCTCGCATGGTTTGTCTACATCGTTTTACTGTGGGGACACTATCATGAGGGGTGGCGCGGCCGCCGTGTGGTGTGGTTTAACGTCGCGGGTGCAGCGATTCTGACCCTCGCCTATTTTGGTAGCCGCGTCCTGCAACAATTCGTCGGCTAATGTTGTCTTTATAAAGGAAATCCTTTTGGAACAGATCTCAACGACTACGTTGATTGTCACATTGATCATCATGGTAGTCGTTTCAGCGTACTTCTCCGGCTCTGAAACCGGCATGATGACGCTTAACCGTTACAAGCTGCGCCACCTCGCCAAACAGGGCAACCGCGCCGCTAAACGGGTCGAAAAACTGCTTCGCAAACCAGACCGCCTGATAAGTCTGGTCCTCATCGGTAATAACCTGGTCAATATTCTGGCCTCAGCCATCGGCACCATCGTCGGCATGCGTTTGTACGGTGATGCGGGTGTTGCCATCGCCACCGGTATCCTCACTTTCGTGGTACTGGTGTTCGCTGAAGTGCTGCCAAAAACCATTGCCGCGCTGTATCCGGAAAAGGTTGCCTTCCCGAGCAGCTTCCTGCTTGGCCCGTTGCAAATACTGATGATGCCCCTGGTGTGGTTACTGAACATCATCACGCGTATGTTGATGCGTCTGATGGGTATCAAAAACGTCAGCACCGTGAGTAGCGCGTTAAACAAAGACGAATTGCGTACCCTGGTGCATGAGTCACACACGAAAATTTCCCGTCGCAACCAGGATATGTTGCTCTCGGTTCTGGATCTCGAAAAAATGAGCGTCGACGACATCATGGTGCCGAGAAATGAAATCGTCGGTATCGATATCAATGACGACTGGAAATCTATCGTCCGCCAACTCACCCACTCGCCGCATGGCCGCATTGTGTTGTATCGCGATACTCTGGACAATGCCATGAGCATGCTGCGCGTGCGTGAAGCCTATCGCTTGATGACTGAAAAGCAAGAGTTCACCAAAGAAACGCTGCTTCGTGCCGCTGATGAAATTTACTTCGTGCCGGAAGGAACGCCGCTTAGCGTTCAACTGGTGAAATTCCAGCGTAACAAGAAGAAAGTCGGCCTGGTCGTAGATGAATACGGTGATATTCAAGGGCTGGTAACGGTGGAAGATATTCTTGAAGAGATTGTCGGTGACTTCACGACATCGATGTCTCCAACACTGGCTGAAGAAGTGATGCCACAAAACGATGGCTCAGTGATTATTGAAGGCAGCGCCAACGTGCGCGAAATCAACAAAGCTTTCAACTGGACATTGCCAGAAGACGAAGCCCGTACCGTAAACGGTATGCTGCTTGAAGAACTGCAAGAGATCCCAGCTATCGATACGCGAGTGCGTCTAAGCCACTACGACATTGATATTCTCGATGTACAAGACAACATGATTAAGCAAGTGCGCGTCACCCCTGTCACTCCGCTTCGCGAGAGTGTTCAAGAGTAAATCGCCTTTCTAGCAGGCACAAAAAAGCCAGCCGCAAAGGCTGGCTTTTTATTTCAAGCGATTAAAACAAATTACGCTTTTGCTTTAGCCACAGAAACCATCGCAGCACGCAGTGTGCGACCGTTCAGGGTGTAACCCTTTTGCATCACCATCAGCACGTGGTTTGGCGCCACATCTTCAGACTCAACCATGGCAATGGCCTGATGCACATCCGGGTTGAACGGCACATTAGTTTCGCCAACCACTTCCACACCAAATTTACGCACCACATCCAGCATCGATTTCTGAGTTAATTCGATGCCTTCAATCATGGCGGCTAAATCGGTGTTGGACTTGTCTACCACTTCCAAAGCACGGTCAAGGCTGTCGATAACCGGCAGCAGCTCGTTGACAAATTTGTCCAGAGCAAACTTGTGCGCTTTCTCAATATCAAGCTCAGTACGGCGACGGAGGTTTTCCATATCCGCTTTATTGCGTAACGCCAGTTCACGCTCGCGCTGCTGAATTTCTTCCAGTTGCGCAGTCAAATCGGCAATTTTTTCATCGCGCGGATCAACCACTTCGGCACCCTCTACGGCCTCGACTTCTTCGTGGCTTTCCATTGCAATTTCGTCCGAGACTTGCTCGTCTGGTGTTTTCTGATCTTTACTACTCATGAATTTCTCCGCGTTTTTAGCATTCATCTCGCTGGTTCGCTTATTATGGGGATCAGTTTCCGGGATTCAAGGGAACGTGACATATTGTCATAAACGACTGCATCACTGCGCATAAGGACCATCAGCATAATGAACAAACATTTCAACTGCATTGGTATCGTCGGGCACCCACGTCACCCTACAGCCCTAACCACGCATGAAATGCTGTATCGCTGGCTCTGCACCAAAGGCTACGACGTTATTGTCGAGCAGCAAATTGCCCAGGAACTTAACCTCAAAAACGTAAAAACCGGTACCCTGGCGGAAATAGGCCAACAGGCCGATCTCGCGGTTGTGGTCGGTGGTGACGGCAATATGCTAGGCGCTGCCCGCGTTCTTGCTCGTTATGATATCAAAGTCATCGGCATCAACCGCGGTAATCTCGGTTTTCTTACCGACCTTGACCCAGACAACGCGCAGCAACAACTCGCCGATGTGCTCGAAGGGCACTACATTGCCGAGCGCCGTTTCTTGCTCGAAGCCCAGGTTTGCCAGCAAGATACGCCGACTCGCCTGAGTACCGCGATTAACGAGGTGGTGCTGCACCCCGGCAAAGTCGCGCACATGATTGAATTCGAAGTCTATATCGATGAAATTTTTGCGTTCTCGCAACGTTCCGATGGGCTGATTATTTCAACACCAACGGGTTCTACCGCCTATTCCCTCTCGGCTGGCGGCCCCATTCTTACCCCATCGCTTGATGCCATCACGCTGGTGCCAATGTTCCCGCACACGCTTTCTGCACGCCCATTGGTCATCAACAGCAGCAGCACAATACGCCTGCGTTTTTCACATATGCGTAGCGACCTGGAAATCAGTTGTGATAGCCAAATAGCGCTACCTATTCAGGAAGGCGAAGACGTGCTGATCCGCCGTTGTGACTATCATCTCAATCTCATTCACCCCAAAGATTACAGCTATTTCAATACATTGAGCTCTAAACTCGGCTGGTCGAAAAAATTGTTCTAAAAAGTGCCCCAGGCTCTTTACTGTATATAAAACCAGTTTATACTGTATGAAAACACAGTCATGTCTTTTCATACAGGAAAGCAATTATGCTGGCACAACTCACCATCAGTAACTTCGCTATCGTTCGTGAACTGGAAATTGATTTTCACCACGGTATGACCGCCATTACCGGTGAGACAGGGGCCGGTAAATCTATCGCGATTGATGCCTTAGGTCTGTGTCTCGGTGGTCGTGCTGAAGCCGACATGGTGCGTCAGGGTGCCAGCCGGGCTGACCTCTGCGCCCGCTTCTCCCTGAAAGACACGCCTGCCGCCCTGCGCTGGCTGGAAGAAAATCAACTTGATGACGGACGTGAATGTTTACTGCGTCGCGTCATTAGCAGCGATGGCCGTTCACGAGGCTTCATCAACGGCACGGCGGTTCCTCTTTCTCAGTTGCGTGACCTCGGCCAGATGCTGATTCAAATTCACGGCCAGCATGCCCACCAGCTTTTGTTAAAACCAGAACATCAAAAATACCTGCTTGACGGTTATGCGGGTGAATCTGCACTTCTCGCCAAAATGGCAACAAGCTACCGCGAATGGCATCAAAGCTGCCGAACTCTTGCGCAGCATCAGCAACAGGCTCAAGAACGTGCCGCGCGCACTGAATTGCTTCAGTACCAACTGAAAGAGCTCAATGAGTTTTCTCCAATTGCGGGCGAGTTTGAACAAATTGATGAAGAGTACAAACGGCTGGCAAACAGCGGGCAACTGATCTCTGTCAGCCAGCAAGCACTGGCGATCCTTGCGGATGGTGAAGACAACAACCTGCAAAGCCAGCTGTATAGCGCACGTCATTTAATGGAAGAACTGGCCGGGATGGATAGCAAACTGTCTGGTGTGTTAACGATGCTGGAAGAGGCAACTATTCAAGTTTCTGAAGCCAGCGATGAACTGCGCCATTATTGCGACCGTCTGGATCTTGACCCTAACCGTTTGTATGAACTGGAACAACGTATCTCCAGGCAAATATCACTGGCGCGTAAACATCATATTTCGCCGGAAGAACTGCCATTGTTCCATCAACAGCTGCTCGAAGAACTGCAACAGCTTGATGAGCAGGCCAGCTCCCAGGATGAACTGATGCAGGCAGTGGCTGTCCATCACCAGCAAGCGCTGAACATCGCGCAAGAATTGCATCAGCGTCGTGCACATTATGCGGCGGAACTTTGCGAGTTGATTACCGCAAGCATGCATTCGTTATCAATGCCTCACGGCAAGCTAGCTATTGACGTGGAATTTAATGAAAACCATCTGACCGCTGAAGGTGCAGACCGTATTGATTTCCGCGTCAGTACCAACCCAGGCCAACCCTTGCAGCCGCTGGCAAAAGTGGCCTCCGGCGGCGAGCTTTCACGTATTGCACTGGCGATTCAGGTCATCACCGCACGTAAAATGGAAACCCCGGCTCTCATCTTCGATGAAGTGGATGTCGGGATCAGTGGCCCAACAGCGGCGGTGGTCGGCAAATTATTACGTCAGTTAGGCGAGTCCACTCAGGTTATGTGTGTCACGCACCTGCCACAGGTCGCAGGTTGTGGGCATCATCACTTCTTTGTCAGCAAAGAAACCGATGGCGAAATGACAGAAACACATATGCAACCGCTGGATAAACGCTCACGCCTGCAAGAATTGGCTCGTTTGCTTGGTGGCAGCGAAGTCACACGCAACACATTGGCCAACGCAAAAGAGTTGCTGGCGGCTTAACGGCAACGATTTGATATACACAACCCGGTAGTTGTTGTGCGCGCTGTTCAAAAAACAATCACTCAGCTAGCATATTGTTAATTGAACAGGTTTTAAGCCAACTTTTTTGCTGTACCAGGGTCAGAGTTAAGCGCCTTAATGTTTTAAACTGCGTAAAGGTTTATTATCATCGGCATATTATGAATGAGCCATGTGCTGCTCGGGCCCGAAAAGGAATCAAATCACTATGCGCTGTAAAACGCTGACTGCTGCCGCAGCGGTTCTTCTTATGCTGACCGCAGGCTGTTCCACTCTGGAGCGAGTGGTTTACCGCCCCGACATTAACCAGGGGAACTACCTGACACAAAACGACGTGTCAAAGATTCGTACTGGCATGACTCAACAGCAAGTTGCGTATGCTCTGGGTACGCCAATGATGACTGATCCATTTGGTACAAGTACCTGGTTCTATGTCTTCCGTCAGCAACCAGGCCATGAGAAAGTGACTCAGCAAACGTTGACGCTGACTTTCAACAGCAGCGGTGTGTTGACCAACATCGACAACAAGCCGAAGCTGGTAAACGAATAACCAATAAAAAAGGTGCCGATATGGGCACCTCAGATTGCTGACAAGGTCACTAAACAGGTGTTGTAGGGTGGATAAGCGCTAGCATCATCCACCATTTTCGCCAGTTTTGTCATCAGTCTCAGGTGCCTGATTGGCACCTTTTTTTGGCTACTTCTGAGCGGATTTCTCAGCTCGCTGGCGTCGAAGCTCTTTCGGGTCAGCAATCAGAGGCCGATAAATTTCTACCCGATCCCCCTCATTAACCGTATCGGTCAATTTCACCGGGCGGCTAAAAATCCCTACCTTATTCTTCGCAAGATCAATATCCGTGCGCAGTTCAAGAATACCTGACGCGTAAATCACCTGCTCAACAGTCGCACCTTCTGCAACTCTAACCTTGAGCAAGTACTGCTTTTCAGGCAATGCGTAAACGACTTCAACAGCGATATCAGGCGACACTGTAGACCTCTTTGGCTCGTACGGTAAACGCCTGAACCATATTCCCGGCCAACTCTTTGAAGATACGGCCAAACGCCAGCTCGATAAGCTTATTGGTAAACTCAAAATCGAGCTGGAACTCAATACGGCAAGCTTCTGCACTCAGCGGCGTAAACTTCCAGCCGCCCATCAATGACTTGAATGGCCCATCGACAAGATGCATCAAAATACTTTGATTATCGGTAAGGGAGTTACGCGTGGTAAACGTTTTGCTGATCCCCGCTTTGGAAACATCTACCGCCGCCGTCATCTGATTATGCGACGCGTCAAGAATCCGGCTGCCAGTGCAACCCGGTAAAAAATCAGGGTAGGATTTCACATCGTTAACTAATTGATACATCTGCTCCGCGCTGTAAGGCACTAGCGCAGTACGGGTAATCTGAGGCATAGCATTTCCTGAGAGTCACAAAACGGGCAAATAATAACATTTATCACTCTGCAAAGAAAAACTCTTAGCCCAGAGCCGTGCTAAGATATGCCTTCATCCTCGCAGCGAAGCGGGGTGTATTTGAACTCCTGGATTACTTATACTGAGCAGCACTATGACAAAGAAAAAAGCATACAAACCAGGTTCAGCCACCATTGCGCAAAACAAACGCGCCCGCCATGAATACTTTATCGAAGATGAGTTTGAAGCGGGACTCGTGCTGCAAGGCTGGGAAGTAAAATCTCTGCGTGCCGGGAAGGCCAACATCGGTGACAGCTACGTCATACTGGTAGATGGCGAAGCATTTTTGTTTGGCGCCAACTTTACTCCGTTAAACGTGGCCTCAAGCCATGTGGTCTGCGACCCAACACGTACCCGTAAACTCCTGCTTAACCAACGTGAGCTTGATAACCTTTACGGGCGTATTAACCGTGATGGTTACACCGTTGTCGCCCTGTCGATGTACTGGAAAAATGCCTGGTGCAAAGTGAAAATCGGCGTGGCGAAAGGTAAGAAGCAGCACGACAAGCGCAACGATTTAAAAGACAAAGAGTGGGCGGTAGATAAAGCACGTATTATGAAGCACGCGGGTCGTTAATACGGTTTTAAAAAACAGTATTAGTCCTTCTTCCGGGGGGCTAATACTGAGAAGTTATCTTCCCCCTACCCTAAATATTATTTATTACCAAAACAAAATTTATTAATCCGCATAACTCATTCCATCAAGTCATCTTCTATAAAATATAATCCCCCAATTGATTAAAACTGTGCTAGTCGACTAACAAGCGGAAAGGATAAATTACCCTTTATATTCACCGCATGAATACATACTAACAAAAGTTAAATTTTTAGTGTCCACCCTGGCTTCACCGCAGTAAGGCAGATGATTATCACGACGGTATTTTGTTAACTCTGGATTAAGTTTAAAGTGAACCAATCGATAATAACTTAAATAAAACCGCCATCAATCACAAAACAAAGCAAATAAATATCAATGCATTACCAATAAAAATACCACTTTATAGTCATAACTAAAACTCATACAATGCGCACATAACTCCTGAAAAAAACTTACGTTCCTCTCTTATGCACTTCATTTGCGCTTTTATCCAATCCTGTCTATATCTTCAATACCCCCTTATGAAAATGATAAGAAAGTATGAATCTTATATTCATATAAATTAATGCTTCAGTAACCAACAAATTTTTCATCAATAACATTAGCCATCATTATTTTGATGCCTGGATTCGTTCGTCTTAAATTTTATAAATAGTTGAGATCGTTTTAACACTTTATTCAGGGGAATGATTTGCGTGCGTAAGCGCGACTGAAGACTACACCCACGTTCACACAGAATGGAGTGATAACAATGCGTTCAATATCAATCATCTCAAAGCTGACTGGCGTAACGAATAAAGTAGAAGCGTCTGAAATTACGCTGAACTCCCCTTCCATTGTTGAACTCAAAGCTGAACGCTCTGATATCGCCAGTATCGTGCGCTCCAGCCACGATATGATCATTACCCTGCACGATGGCGAAGTGATTACCGTAAAAAACTTTTACGCCTTCGCCGACCAGGGTGGCAACCAATTAGTGCTCGAAGACGACCAGGGCGCATTGTGGTGGGTACAAGATACCGACTCCGCATTTCACTTCGAGCATATCAATAATATTGATGAGCTGATGGCGGCTACAGGTGCAGAATCACATGATGGGGGAGCCATTTGGCCGTGGATTTTGGGTGGCGTCGCCGTCGCTGGCGGTATTGCTCTGGCCGCCGGTGGTGGCGGAGGTGGAGGCGGCGGAGGTGACGATAATAACTCGAACAACGGTGGCGGCAATCCCAACTCGCCGAACCAGCCCTCTAACGGTAATGACACCACGCCGCCCGCAGCCCCAACAAATCTGAGCGTCTCGGCAGATGGTAAAACCATAACCGGAAACGCAGAAGCTGGCAGCACCGTGACAATTACCGATGCCAACGGCCAGGTGATCGGAACCGGCACTGCCGACAGTAATGGCAATTTTTCGATTCCGCTCACAAATCCGCAAATTAGTGGCGAAGAGTTAACGGCACATGCCACCGACCCCGCCGGGAATACTGGCCCTGATAGCAGCGTGACCGCGCCTAATATTCCGTTACCGGACGCACCGACACTCACCAACGTGGTGGATGACGTCACTCCGGGATTCGGCACCATTGCCAATAATAGCCCTACTACGCCAACCAATGACAACACCCCAACACTTCTGGGCGCGGGTCAGCCAGGAACCACCGTTCATATTTATGACAATGGAACCGAAATTGGCACCGCAGTGGTTGATGCCAACGGAGGCTGGAACTTTACCCCCGCCAACGCGTTAACCGATGGTTCTCACAGTTTTACCGTCACTACCATTAATGCCAAAGGTGAAAGTGCGCATTCGGATACCTATACCGTCACTATCGACACGGTTGCCCCTGACGCGCCTGAATTAGAGCAGTTGCAGGATAATGTCGGCAAGCTGACCGGCATTATCAGCAGCGGTACCTACACCGATGAAACCAGACCGGGATTAAACGGAACCGGCGAAGTGGGCGACACCGTTACCATTTATGATAACGGCATCCAGGTTGGGCAAGCCACCGTTGGCGAAGACGGAAAATGGAGCTTTACCCCTGACCAACCGCTGGCCGACGGTAGCCACCAAATCATCGTGGTACAAACCGATGCTGCGGGGAACGTCAGTTCCGCCACCACCAGCCCAATCTTTATTGTCGACCATACGCCACCTGCCGCTGCCGTCATTGAGAATGTCAGCCTCGACGGCACCACCGTTTCTGGCACCGCCGAACCCGGAACCACCATTACCATCACGGCTGCCGATGGGTCTGAACTCGGCCATGCCGATGTCGACAGCGACGGTAATTTTACTGTTGGGATCACCCCTGCGCAGACTCACGGTGAAACGCTGACAGCACACATTGAGGATCAAGCCGGTAACGTTGGCCCGGATACACCGTTTACGGCATCGACCTCCCAGTACCCAACCGTGCCAGTGCTGGATTCTGTGGACGACAATGCTGGCGCCACTATGGGACTTCTAAGTAACGGCCAGGCCACCGACGACACCACACCAACCCTGAGCGGCACGGCTGAAGCGGGAAGTACCGTTAAAATCTTCAGCAACGGTTTGCTGTTTGATAGCGTTGTCGCTGACGGCACCGGCCACTGGACCTATACCCCATCCGCGCTGGCAGACGGTCCGCAAGAATTCACCTTTACCGCCACCAACCTGTACGGCACTAGCGGCACCTCGGCAGTCTTTACCGTCAATGTCGATACCACCCCGCCCGCAGCACCGGGTGATTTACTGGTTTCACAAGACGGCCTGCATGTCACCGGCAGCGCGGAAGCGGGCAGTGAAATCATCGTCACCGACAGTAGCGGTAACGTTCTGGGAACGGGCATCACAGGCGCTGACGGGAGGTTTGATGTTTCACCGTTAACCTCAGCACAAACCAACGGCGAACCCTTACTGGTTTCAGCGACAGACAGCGCAGACAACAAAAGTGACAACAGCACCGTCTTTGCACAAGACAGCACCCCTCCTGGGGCACCGACCAATGTGGACATCAACGATGAGGGGTCAGTGGTGACCGGTGACGCCGAGCCAGGCAGCACGGTTAATGTCACTGACAGCGACGGCACCCCACTGGGGACTGGAACAGCAGGTTCAGACGGTAGTTTTAGTATTCCGATATTCCCGCCGCAAACGGCTGGCGAAAAACTGGAAGTTTCTGCGACAGATAACGCTGGAAACACCGGGCCAGAAACACCGATTACCGCACCTGACACCACCGCGCCGGATGCTCCGGTGATTAGCGCCGTGGTGGATGATGTCCCCCTTTACACGACCGATCATCTCAGCGACGGACAAACCACCAACGACGATAAGCCACAACTCACAGGCACCGCCGAAGCTGGCGCAACGGTGAAAATTTATGACAACGCTACGCTGTTAAATAGCGTCACTGCCGATGAGCACGGAAACTGGAGTTATACCCCAACCACCGCACTCGCACAGGGCCTGCATAACCTGACCGTCACCGCCACCGATGCCAAAGGCAACGTCAGCCCTGAAGCGGCATTTTCGCTCACCGTTGATTCCATTGCTCCGCAAGCGCCAACCATTACGCTGGTCAGCGATGACTTCGCCCCCGTCAGCGGTTCGGTGCCAAACAATGGTTTCACCAACGACAGGACGCCAACGATCAGCGGTACCGGCGAACCCGGATCTGTCGTCACTTTGTTCGATGGCGCCACCGCGCTGACCACCTTTACGGTCGGTGTATCGGGTACCTGGAGTTATACACCGTCAACGTTGATCGACAGCACCCACCGCTTCACGGTGAGCGCCACAGACACGGCGGGCAACATCACCGCGCCTTCCGCCGAATATGTCATCACCATCGACATTACCGTTCCGTCTGCACCCACCATTGACGGCGCAGTAGATAATGTCGGAACGGTTACCGCAACGCTTGCCAACAACTCGGCGACCGACGATACCCTGCCGCAATTTAATGGCTCCGGCCCGGCTGGCAGCACCGTGACGCTGTACGATGGCCCTACCGCTATCGGCTCTATCGTGGTGGGCGGCGATGGTAAATGGAGCATTATCCCGACACAACCACTGAGCGAAGGGCCACATACCATAACGGCTGTGGCGACCGATGCCGCAGGCAACGCCAGCCCAGCCGCCAGTTTTAACCTGACGGTCGATACCACACCGCCTGTTGCGCCATCCATTACCAACGCGCAAGGGGAAGTGGGCGGAATCCCTGCGACAGTCACCAACGGTGGCAGCACGCAAAACGGCACGCCAACCCTTACCGGTTCCGGCGAAGTCGGGGCGACAATCAAAATTTATGATAATGGCGGCAGCACACCGATTGGTTCGGTGACGGTTCCCGCTGGCGGCATATGGACATTTACCCCTTCTCCGGCGCTCGCTGAAGGCCCTCACTCGCTGACTGCCGTGGCGACCGATCCCGCGGGTAACGTTGGCTTGCCTTCCGCAGGCTTTACGCTGAACGTCGACTCAACGCCACCAGCCGCACCAGGCACACCAACGGTCACCGATGATCATGCTCCGGTGGTTGGCACCGTCAGCAATGGTGGCAGCACCAACGACACCACGCCAACGTTCTCTGGCACTGGCGGCACAGCTGGCGATAAAATTGAAGTGTTCAACGGCAGCACAAAACTCGGCGAAACCACGGTACGGGCAGACGGCAGCTGGAGCTTTACTCCGACCACGCCGCTGACTGAACAGATTTACAACGTGACCGTCAAAGAAACGGATGCGGCAGGGAACGTCAGCCCGCCTTCTGCGGCTATTACCTTTACGGTCGACACCACCGCTTCTGCTGCACCGGTTATCGTCAATGCCGACGATAACGTAGGTGCGGTACAACAACCGCTGTTCAACAACGCGGTCACCGATGACAACACCCCAACCTTCCACGGCACCGGTGCGAATGGCGACATCATCACGCTGTACAACGGCACCACGGTGCTGGGTAGCACAACGGTTGTTGGCACAAACTGGACTATCACCCTAACGAGCCCACTGCCGAACGGCGCACTGGAGATTACCGCCACCGCAACCGATGCAGCGGGCAACCTCAGCCCATTGTCAGCAATCTTTAATCTGACTGTCGATAACACGCCGCTCACCGCTCCGGTCGTGACGGAGATTGCCGATGACGTGGGTGTGATTACCACTTCGCTGGTCAATGGCAGCTATACCGACGATACCTCCCCAGTCTTCAGCGGTACAGGTAAACCAGGTAGCACCATTACTGTTTTAGATAACGGTACACCGGTGGTGACTTCCCCCCCTATTGTTACTGTTGCTCCGGATGGTACATGGAGCTTCACGACAACACTCCCGACGGGTGTAAGCGACCACACATTCACCTTTAGTGCCAGCGATGCCACAGGAAATACCGCCGTATCACCAAATCCAATTACGTTGCATGTTGATACGCTGCCACCTGATTCTCCGCTGGTAAGTTCAGCAGATCCGAATGGCACACTGGTAAACGGGACGGCGGAACCCGGCAGCACGGTGATTATCAGGGATGCCAATACCCATGCAGTATTGGGCAGAGGCCTGGCTGATTCCACAACCGGAACCTTCTCCGTCACAATTTCGCCTGCGCAAACCACCGCTGAAGAACTGGAGGCAATTGCTCAGGATGCCGCTGGCAATCAGAGTGGCCCGACTGGCTTCATTGCCGCAGATACGAATGTTCCGCATCCGCCGACAATTGAAGTTTTGGATGACGTAGCGCCGGTCACCGGCAGAGTCGACAGCGGTGCCAGCACCAACGATAACCTGCCAACACTTAGCGGCGTGGCTGAAGACGGTGCCATGATCACCCTCTATATTGACGGTATTGCCCAGACTCCGTTCGCGGCAGGAACCGGGGGAGCCTGGAGTTACCAGTTCACTACACCGCTGGCAGATGGCCCGCATACTTTTGCCGTCAGCCAGAGTGTTGGCGGTGTGTCCAGCGGCCAGACGCCGAATTTCAACATTACCGTTGATACCACGTTACCCACAGCTCCCGCCATCACCTCCGTCACCGACGATGTCGCTCCGGTAACGGGCATCATCACCAGCGGGCAGGCCACGAACGATCAGCGCCCTACCTTTACCGGCACTGGCGAAGTAGGTTCGACGATCACGATTCTTGAAGGCACCACGACACTCGGCACCGCAACCGTCACCGCTGACGGTACCTGGACATTCACGCCACCAACCAATCTGGCTGAGGGTCCGCACACCATCACCGTCACCGCAACCGATGCTGTCGGAAACGTCAGCGCTCCACCTGCCAGTTTCTCGCTGATTGTTGATACCAGCGTCGCGGCGGCACCGGTTATTACGTCAGTGGTTGACGACACCAGCACGCCAGGCCCGGTGGTTTCCGGCCAGCCGACTAACGACAACACGCCAACCTTCAACGGCACCGCCGACCCGAACTCGACGCTAACCATCAGCGAAAACGGCACGGTTATCGGCACCGTTCCGGTTAATGGCGCGGGGAACTGGACGTTCACGCCAGCCACGCCGCTGGCCGATGGCAGCCACAATCTGACGCTCGTCACTACCGATGCGGCAGGCAACGTCAGCCCGCCAGCCACCTTTACTGCGGTGGTGGATACCGCTGCTCCTGTAGTGCCAGCCATAACTTTGGTGGTCGATGACCAGACTCAGCCGGTGACTAACCTGACCAACGGCCAGCTCACCAAAGACACGCAGCCAACCCTCAGCGGCACCAGTGAAGCCAATGCCACGATCAATGTTTATTCTGGCACCACGCTTCTTGGCACAACAACAGCCACAGGCACCGGTACATGGTCATTCACGCCGGACGTCGGTCATCAGTTACTCCAGGGCAACAATACCCTGACGGTCAAAGCCACCGACGCCGCCGGGAATATCAGTAACTCGTCAGCAGCCTTCAGCGTAGTTGTGGATTCTGTCGCCCCAACCGCGCCAGCCATTTTGACCGTCACCGACAACACCGCGCCAAATATTGGGCCAATTACCAGCGGCCAGCCGACCAACGAAACGCGCCCTGCTATCACCGGTTCCGGCGAAGTCGGTTCGACGATCACGGTATATGACGGCATAACGCCGCTGGGTACGGCAACCGTGGGGGCTGGCGGCACCTGGAGCTTTACACCCCCTTCAGCACTGCCAGGCGGTTCGCACAACCTGACCGTTACCGCTACCGATCCGGCAGGTAACGTCAGCGCACCATCCGCAGCGTTTAACGTGGTGATCGACACCACAGCGCCTGTTGCGCCAGCTATTACCACCGTCGCGGACGATGCAGGGACAGTCACCGGTAATTTAACCAACGGGCAAGTGACGGACGATACCAGTCCACAAATCAACGGCACGGTAGAAGCCGGATCGACCGTCAATATCTACGACAACGGCACGTTGATTGGCACCGCAATCGTCACTGGTGGTACATGGAGTTTCACGCCACCAGCAGGGTCACCGCTCGCCAACGGCAATCACGCGTTTACGGTGACCGCGACAGACTCCGCGGGCAACGTCAGCCCGGCTTCAGGGGCGTTCAATATTGTCGTGGATACCGCCGTTCCCACCGCACCGATCGTCATCCAGGCAACTGATGATGTCGGCCCGGTGACTGGCGCGTTGGTGAATGGGCAGTCGACCAACGACAACCAACCATTACTGAGCGGCACCGCAGAAGCCAACTCCACGGTTAAGGTTTACGACGATGGCATCCTGCTCGGTACCACCACCGCCAGCGCGGAAGGGATCTGGAGCCTGGCACCCCCTAATCCGCTACCCGATCGCACCCATGTTTTCACCGCCACCTCAACCGATGCAGCGGGCAACGTCGGGGCGATTTCGGGAAGCTTTACACTGACTATCGACACGGTGCTGCCAATCACGCCCGTGCTCACCTCCGTGGTGGACGACGTGGCAGGCGGCGTGAACGGCTCACTCAGCAACGGACAAATCACCAACGACGCACGCCCAACGCTGAACGGCACCGGCGAACCAGGCAGCACCCTCGCTATCTTTGATGGAGCGATACAAATTGGCACGGTGACCGTTCCGGCAAGTGGCACCTGGACATTTACCCCAGCCACACCGCTGGCTACCGGCGCGCATACCTTCACCCTCACCGCCACCGACGCGGCGGGTAACGTCACCACCCCAACTCCGGGCTTTACCATCACGCTGGATACCAGCGCGCCAAACGCGCCGCTGATCACCACGGTTATTGACGATGTCGGCACCGTGACCGGCCCGGTTGCCAACAACCAGACCACCAACGACACGCTGCCAACGCTTAACGGCACAGCAGAAGCGGGTGCTACGGTGGCGATTTACGATAACGGCAACCTGGTCACCAGCGTCACTGCCGACGGTAGCGGCAACTGGACTTACCCACTGACCACCGCGCTGACCGAAGGCAACCACACCTTCACCGTGACGGCCACCGATCTGGCAGGCAATACCAGCGCCAACTCGCTGCCAGCGGTGATTATTGTCGATACCACGCCGCCTGCCGCACCAACTGGCATGGTGGTCAACGCCACCGGGACAACCGTCACGGGGAATGCCGAAGCGGGCAGCACCGTCACCATATCCAGCGGCGGAACGGTTCTTGGCAGCGCCACGGCGGATGGTAACGGTAAGTTCAGCGTGACGATAACGCCCGCGCAAACCAACGGCGAATCCCTACAAGCTGCGGCGATGGATAGCGCGGGTAACCTGGGTGCATCGGCTGGATTTGCTGCGCCAAACACTGCATTACCAGGCGTGCCGGTGATTACCACAGTGTTGGATAATTTCGCTCCCGTTACCGGAACGGTTAACAACGGGCAAAGCACCAACGATGCCACTCCGACCATTAACGGCACGGCAGACATCGGTGCAACCGTCAGTATCTACAACAATGGCGTGTTGATGGGCAGCGTGGTGGCGACGGACGGCACCTGGAGCTACACGCCATCTGCGCTCACCGAAGGTTCACACGCCTTCACCGCTACCGCCACCAACCCGAATGGCACCGGCAGCCCGTCAACGGCACTCACCGTGATCGTTGATACCATCGCCCCACTGACACCAACCGCGACCATCAGTGCAGACGGCACCACCATCAGCGGTTCGGCGGAAGCCAACAGCACGGTGAACATTACCTTGCCGGGCGGCACCGTTGTCACCACCACCGCTAACGGCAGCGGAAGCTACACCCTGACACTGCCAACGCGCGAAATTGGCGGCGAGCAGTTATCCGTCACCGCCACCGATGCGGCAGGCAACACCTCGCCATCGGTCACTGCAACCGCACCGACTCTGCCACTGGCCGCCGATGACAACGTGGTCAACCTGGCGCTGACCAGCAGCGCCGTCGTTTCACCGCCAGAGCATTACAGCGATTACGGCGTGCTGTTGGTCGGGGCGCTGGGCGACACAGTACAGGTGCTCGGCAACGATACCGCGCAAGTAGGCTTTACGGTTAACGCGGGCGGCACTGCCAATATCACGATTGATGCCGCCGCTACAGGTGTGGTACTGACACTGCTCAACACGATGGAAGTGGTGATTCAGCAATTTGTCGGCGGAGCCTGGACTACGGTAATCGATTCGCGACTGCCACAGTTTGCCAACCTGCTAACGCTGGGTGCCAGCGGCGTTACACTGAATGTCACCGGGCTGGAAGAAGGCACTTATCGGGTGCTGAGCTACAACACCAGCCTGCTGGCGACCGGCTCTTTCACCAGCCTTGATGTCAGTATTGAACAAATCAGTGGCGGGACAGTCAGCGGGGAAACGACCCATCCGGGGAACGTGATCACCGATATTGATCCGAACAGCGGCCAGGACACCGCGCCGACAGGCACTGTTGTGACATCGGTGACCAACTCGCAGGGCGTCACCACCCAGATTGGCGCAGGCGGTGCGGATATCACAGGTGAATACGGCACGCTGCATATCAACCAGGACGGAAGTTACACCTACACCCTAACGGACACCTCAGCCTCGGTACTTGGCAGCACCGAAAACTTCACTTACACCATCACCCATAATGGCGTTAGTGATTCGGCGCAGTTGGTGGTGACACTCGGCAACCCAACGCCTGCCAGCACAGTGACCGCCACCGATAACACGGCGGCGCTGACCTACAACACCGATGTGGAAGCGGTAGACCACGGGGCTTCACAGCAAAGTGGTTTCTCGGTGCTTAGCGTCGGAGTGGGAAATGTGCTGAGCCTCAGCGCGTTAGCCAATATGGCGAACCCGATACTCTTTGATGTCGATGAAGGTTCAACGCGTACCATGACGTTGCAGGCGAGCGTTGGCGGGGTCGCGTTACTCTCCACCTTCGATCTCTATGTCTACAAGTTCAACGATGTGACTCAGCAGTATGAGCAATATCGGGTGGTCAATACCTGGCTTACCGCACCATTGCTGGGCGGCACCTCATCGCAATTAACCCTGACGCTGCCAGGTGGCGAGTATCTGTTCTTGCTCAAAAATGCCAGCGGTGTGGCGGCGCTAACCGGCTATACGCTGAATATTCTGCAAGACCATACTTATGCGGTGGAGAGCGTCACAGCCAGTACCAGCGGCAATGTGATGAATGATGATATTCATCCGGTAGATAGCCACATTACTCAGGTGAATGGCGTCGCCATTGCGGGAACAGGCACCACCACCATTATTGGTGAATACGGCACGCTGACCATTGATGCGGCAGGTAACTACACCTACAAACTGAACAGCGGCCTGGGCGCGGACAGCATCAAAACGCCTGACAGCTTTGTTTACACCATCACCGCACCAAACGGTGATACCGACACCGCCTCGCTGAATGTCACTGCCACGCCGCATACCGTGGATGCGTTTGATGACAGCAGCACTGTGATGGCGGTGAACACCGCGCAAAATACGGCGGTTTATTCGGATACCAGCGTGGGGTCGGCATCGTGGACAACCCTGGTAATCCCGTCATCAGGAAGCGGCAACGGGACTTTTGCGGTTGGCGCTAACGAAGTTCTGCATAACCCAGTTTTACATTTTACGGTGCAATCATTGCTTTCTTTGGGTGGCTTGAACGTTGACTGGAACATCACTAACAGCTCAGGCACCGTGGTAAGAAACGGTTCATTCAGCGGTGGCATATTGTTAGGCGGCGTGGCGAATATTGATTTGGCAGGGCTGGATCTGCAATCGGGTACCTACACGTTAAATTACACTGGGCGAGTCGGTGTTCTTGGTGCCGGACAAATCACCATCACGCCAACTATCACCGGTACCACCATTGATCTGGACAGCTATTCAACGCTTGCCGGTAACACGGTTCACGGCAATATCTACGACGGTACGGAAGCCTCAGGCGCCGCCGATCAGCTCGGTACCGTTCACACCCTACTGAGTATTACCGGCTTCAACGGCACGACGACCACGCTTGATCCGCTAACCAGTAGCAATTCAACCGCCACGATTCAGGGGCATTACGGAACGCTGGTGATGGGGATTGATGGTGCGTACACCTACACCCTCAATAGCGGGCTTTCTCCGGCGTCGATGACCACCAAAGAGACCTTCACCTACACGCTAAATGACCAGAATGGCCATAGCGACAGCGCCACGTTAACCATCAATATGAGCCCGCAATTCGTCAGCACCGCGCAAAGCGATGTGATTACCGGCTCGGCTTATGGCGACACGCTGATTTATCACCTGTTGACCAGCGCAAGTGCGACCGGCGGCAACAGTGCCGATACCTGGCACAACTTCTCGGCGGCACAAGGCGACACGATCAACGTTCACGATCTGCTGACCGGCTGGAATGGGCAGGCCGCCACACTGGGCAATTACCTCAACGTCACCACCAGCGGCAATAACACCGTTATTTCCATTGATCGCGACGGCACAGGCGGCACCTACAACTCAACCACGCTCGTCACCCTGGAGAACACGCACGTCACGCTCGATGAACTGGTACAGCAGCACCACATTATTACCTAAAAAAGTGGTGGATGACGCTAGCGCTTACCCCCGACACGTAGGTCGGATAAGCGCAGCGTCATCCGACAAAAATCAGACAAACCCAGGCAAGCAATAGCAACACTAATTAGAACGTAGTGACTTTTAAAAGGGACAAACTATGGGAAAATTACAGCCGTTTGCACTGTGGCTGGCATGCAGCCTATGTGTAGCCCAAACGCATGCCGAAGAGACGCCACAGTTCATCACCACTGAGGGGCTTGCTCAACAACACGAACTGCCAAACCTTGACGGCTCGTCATCCCTGCCGCTCAACGCGCCTGCGCCCGGAACGCTCACGCTCAACGACGCCGTTAACCGCGCGGTAAACTGGCACCCGAGCATTCACGAAGCCATCGGCAAACTTTACGGCCAGTCCGAACAGGTCAACGTCGCGAAATCCAAATACTACCCGCAAATCAGCGCGGGCATGAATAACGGCTACAGCAACGGCTACACCGACAGCGGTTTCAGCCCGTCGCTGGTGCTTTCCATCTCACAAATGCTCTACGACTTCGGCAAAGTCTCAAGCCAGGTACGCGCCGAAAGCGCAGGCGTGGCGCAAGAACAGGCCAACGTGCTGGTGAGCATTGATAACGTCGGCCACGATACCGCCGTTTCCCTGGTTCAGGCGCAGATGTGGCAACAAATGGTCGATATCGCCAAAGATCAGCTCGAAGCATTAAGCGCGATTGGCCGTTTGACCGAACAGCGCAACAACGAAGGTGCCACGTCGATGTCCGATGTGGTGCAAACCAACGCCCGTATTGAATCCGCCCGCTCGCAACTGATTCAATACCAGGCCAACCTCGACAGCGCACAGGCCACATTAATGAGCTGGCTGGGCTGGAATAGCCTCAACGGTATTAGCAACGATTTCCCCGACAAACTCAGCAAGAGCTGCGACGTTGCCAAACCGGATGACCGCTTAGTGCCTGCGGTGTTGGCCTCCTGGGCGCAGGCCAGCGTCGCGCAGGCGAATCTGGATTACGCCAACGCACAGATGACGCCAACCATTTCACTGGAACCGCAGGTTCAGCACTATCTCAACGACAAATACGCCAGCCACGAAGTGCTGGATCGCACGCAATACTCGGCGTTTATCAAAGTTGAAATGCCGATTTATCAGGGGGGTGGATTAACCGCCCGCCGCAACGCCGCAAGCCATGCTGTTGAAGCCGCGCAATCCGGCGTTCAGCGCACACGCCTGGATATTCGCCAGAAGTTAATGGAATCGCGCAGCCAGGCGCTCGGCCTGATGGGGGCCATTCAAGTCCTGCAACGCCAGGAAGAGTTAAGCGCGCAAACGCGCGAACTGTATCAACAGCAATATCTCGGCCTGGGTTCGCGCCCGCTGCTGGATGTGCTTAACGCCGAACAGGAAGTTTTCCAGGCACGCTTCGCTCGACAACAAACCCTGAGCCAACTTCATCAATTGCAGCTCAACTGCCTGTATAACAGCGGCCGGTTGCGCAACGCATTTGGCCTGGAGCATCGCACCATCCAGTCACTGGAGATCCAGCCATGAGCAAAATCCCCCCTGCTGTTGATGAACGGCTGACTGAACAGTCGCTGAGCCACTGGGCGCAAGCCATTAGCCACGTTGCCGCCCATTACCGCGTGGTCTGTTCGCCAGGCACCATTCAGGCCAACGCCCCGTGGTTTAAAGACAAAGGCATGCTTGCGGCTCTCACACAGTTATCGCGCCAGGCGGGGCTTTCTTTTCACCTGCTGAACGTGCCGGAACTGGCGATTGCCCAATGGCGGTTGCCGATAGTGGTGGATTTAAAAAACGGCCAACTGGCGGTTATCGAGCATTTTGACGGCGCAGATACCGTGGATATTTGCCTTATCGATGGCCAACACCAGACCAACCGCGTGGCACTCAGCGAACTGCTGCCGGACATCCGTTTTGTTGCCGCACTGCGCCCGCTTTCGGCCCTGAAAGACAGCCGCGTTGATGCGTATATTTCGCGCTTTAGCCCGGACTGGTTAAAAGAGCTGGTGATGCAGGATCTCCGGCCATACGGCCCGGTGATGCTGGCGGCGTTCCTCGTTAACATGTTGTCGCTTGCCGGGATTATTTTCTCGATGCAGGTCTACGATCGGGTGATTCCGGCGCAATCCTACCCGACGCTGTATGTGCTGGCATCCGGCGTATTACTGGCGGTGGTGTTTGGCTTCCTGCTGCGCGTGGCGCGTGGCCATATTATGGATGTACTCGGCAAACGGGCCGATATGCGGGTTTCTGAGCGCGTGTTTAGCCATGCGCTACGCCTGCGTAACAGTGCGGTTCCCCGCTCCACCGGCAGCTTTATTTCGCAGCTTCGCGAGCTGGAGCAAATCCGCGAGATGGTCACCTCATCAACCATCTCAACCCTCGTCGATTTACCGTTCTTCTTTATGTTTATCATCGTGCTGGCGATCATCGCGCCGCAACTGGCATGGATTGCACCCGTCGCCGCCATCCTGATGGTGCTGCCTGGTATTTTGCTGCAAAAAAAGCTGGCGATGCTGGCGAACCAGTCGGCGCACGAAGCCACTTTGCGCAATGCGGTGCTGGTTGAAAGTGTGCAAGGGCTGGAAGACATCAAACTGATGCAGGCAGAAAACCGCTTCCTGCAACAATGGAACAGCTACATCCGCATTACCGCGGAATCCGGCCTGCGGACTCGCCAGATTTCGCAAGGGTTGATCAGCTGGGGGATCACTATTCAAAGCCTGGTTTACGCGGCGGTAATCCTGTTTGGCGCGCCGCTGGTGATTGAAGGCGATATGACCACCGGCGCGATGGTCGCCGCGTCAATGCTGGCGTCACGCATGATTGCGCCGATGGCAAACCTGTGCGGCGTGCTGGCGCGCTGGCAACAAGTGAAAGCGGCGAAGCAAGGGCTGGACAGCATTATGCAGTTGCCGGTCGAAACCCAACGCGATGAAAGCCTGGTGCATCAGGACATTTTTCACGGCCACTATCTGTTTGAAAACGCACAGTTCCGCTACCACAGCGACGACCAACGCATTCCGCTACGCATCTCACATTTAGAGATCCAGCCAGGCGAAAGAATCGCGGTGCTGGGGCGCAACGGCGCGGGCAAATCCACGTTACTTCAGGCATTAGCGGGCGGCATCGATTTGATGAGTGGCGATGCGCGGCTCGACAACCTGAGCATGACGCAAATCGACATGGCTGATTTACGGCGCAACATTGGCTTCCTGAGCCAGAACGCACGGCTGTTTTACGGCACATTGCGTGAAAACCTGACGCTGGGCGCACCGCACGCCAGCGATGAAGAAATCTTCGAAGTACTGGAAATCAGCGGCGCGGGCAATTTTGTCAAGCACCTGGCCAAAGGCCTCGACCACAGCATTATGGAAGGCGGCACCGGGCTTTCTGGCGGGCAACGTCAGTCCATCTTACTGGCGCGTATGCTGCTGCGCTCGCCGAACATCGTACTGCTCGACGAACCCACCGCCTCTCTTGATGACCACACCGAACGCGAATTTATTCAGCGCCTCGGGCTTTGGCTTGGCAACCGCACCTTGATTGTCGCTACCCATCGGGTGCCGATGCTGGAACTTGTGGAGCGGGTGCTGGTTCTGAAGGAAGGACAACTGGTGATGGACGCACCGAAAGCCCAGGCGCTGAGTAACAGCCGCGCCGCAGCACAGGCAAACGGACGGGAGTGGAAAAATGAAAACCAGTCAGCATGACGCCGCAATGGACGACCCGGATATCCAGCGTGAAAACGAGTTTTCCGGTGCGAGCCGCATTATCACTCTTAGCGTTTTACTGTTTATTTTGCTCGGCGTGTGGGCATGGTTTGGCACGCTTGATGAGGTTTCGACCGGCACCGGAAAAGTGGTTCCCAGCTCGCGCGAGCAAGTCCTTCAGTCGCTCGACGGCGGCATCGTCACCCAGTTGCTGGTGCACGAAGGCGACAAAGTTGAAGCCGGGCAAATCGTCGCCCAACTCGACCCGACGCGTTCGCAATCGAACGTCGGCGAAAGTGCCGCACGCTACCGCGCATCACTGGCATCCAGCGTGCGGTTGAACGCAGAAGTGAACGACCTGCCGCTGGTCTTCCCCGACTCGCTAAAAGCCTGGCCGGAGCTAACCGCATCCGAAACCCGGCTATATAAAAGCCGCCGCGCACAACTTAACGACTCAGCTGCGGATATTAAAGACGCGCTGGTTTCGGTCAATCAAGAGCTGGGCATAACCCAACGGCTGGCAAAAAGCGGTGCCGCCAGTAACGTGGAAGTGCTGCGCTTGCAGCGGCAAAAAAGCGACCTGCAACTCAAAATCACCGACCTGCGTTCACAATATTACGTACAAGCCCGCGAGGAGCTTTCCAAAGCGAACGCCGAAGTGGATATGCTTTCAGCGGTTATCAAAGGCCGTGAAGATTCGGTATCGCGCATGACGGTGCGCTCGCCAATGCGCGGCATCGTCAAAAATATCCAGGTAACGACCATTGGTGGCGTGATCCCGCCAAACGGCGAAATGATGGAAATCGTGCCGCTCGATGACCACTTGCTGATTGAGGCGCGCCTCTCACCGCGTGACATCGCGTTTATCCACCCAGGCCAGCGTGCGCTGGTGAAAGTCACCGCCTACGATTACGCCATTTACGGCGGGCTGGAGGGCATCGTTGAAACCATCTCGCCGGACACCATTCAGGACAAAGTGAAACCAGAAATCGTCTATTACCGGGTGTTTATCCGCACCCAACAGGACTACCTGGCGAACAAAGCCGGACACCATTTTTCAATTTCGCCAGGCATGGTCGCCACCGTCGACATTAAAACCGGGCAAAAAACCATCGTCGATTACCTGATTAAACCGTTTAACCGCGCCCGCGAAGCGCTACGTGAACGTTAACAAACTCAAGGGGTAGTAAGTGATGCTACAACTCTGTTATACTTACAAAACACTTGTGGGGCTGATTCTGGATTCGACGGGATTCGCGAAACCCAAGGTGCATGCCGAGGGGCGGTTTGCCTCGTAAAAAGCCGCAAAAAAATAGTCGCAAACGACGAAAACTACGCACTAGCAGCTTAATACCCTGCTTAGAGCCTTCTCTCCCTAGCTTCCGCTCTTAAGACGGGGATCAAGAGAAGTCAAACCCAAAAGAGATCGTGTGTAAACCTTGCCTGGGGTTGAAGCACTAAAACTAATCAGGATAGTTTGGTAATGGCGTGTCTACCCGCAGTTGCCCGGCGAATGTAAAGATAGACTAAGCATGTAGTACCGACGGCGTAGTAATTTCGGACGCGGGTTCAACTCCCGCCAGCTCCACCAAAATTCTCCCTCAACGATTACCAGAGTCGTCCGAGGAAGTCCTGAAAGCCCGCACAGCGTAAGCCTTGCGGGCTTTTTTGTATCTGTTATTTGTCCGTAACCATCCGAGAAAATCCGCCTGAATCCAGTGATAATTGGTATACGTTTAGGTATACGGTAAGATGTAGGCCTAAAAACGTATACCAATTTACGAAGGAGCGGCCATATGGCACGGACAACGCGCCCCCTCACTAACACCGAAGTTCTACGAGCTAAAGCAGGCGAGAAAGAGCTGACCCTTCATGACGGCGAAGGTTTATTTCTCATCGTTAAGACGACCGGAAAAAAACTCTGGCGTTTTCGGTATCAAAGACCGACCACCAAAAAAAGAACGATGGTTGGTTTAGGTTCCTTCCCTGCCCTTTCACTTGCGGATGCGCGAGCATTACGCGCTGACTATCTTTCATTGTTAGCCAAAGGTATCGACCCACAGGTTCAAGCCGAAGTCACAGAGGAACAGCAGCAAATTGCCCTCGACAGTATTTTCTCCACCGTTGCCTCTAACTGGTTCCAGCTAAAAAGCAAAAGTGTCACAGCGGATTACGCGAAAGATATTTGGCGTTCTCTGGATAAAGACGTGTTCCCAGCCATTGGGGAGATCCCTGTTCAGGAAATCAAAGCTAGGACACTAGTTGAGGCTCTTGAACCCATCAAAGCGCGTGGAGCGCTGGAAACAGTTCGCCGCTTGGTACAACGCATTAACGAAATCATGACTTATGCAGTTAACACCGGTTTGATTGATGCTAACCCAGCATCTGGTGTTGGTATGGCTTTTGAGCGGCCTAAAAAGCAAAACATGCCAACACTGCGACCGGAAGAACTACCAAAGCTAATGCGTTCGCTTGCAATGTCTAACCTTTCACTTTCGACTCGATGCCTAATCGAATGGCAACTCCTGACACTTGTTCGCCCTTCTGAGGCTTCTGGCACTCGATGGGAAGAAATAGATCTTGATGCCAAACTTTGGACAATTCCAGCAGAACGGATGAAGGGCAGGCGTGAACACGTTGTCCCTTTATCTGTTCAGGCGTTAGATATTCTGGAGATAATGAAACCAGTCAGCGCTCACCGGGAACATGTATTTCCAAGTAGAAATGGTCCAAAGCAACCGATGAACAGCCAGACTGCTAATGCCGCTTTAAAACGGGTAGGTTTTGGTGGTAAGTTAGTTGCACATGGAATGCGTTCTATCGCAAGTACTGCTTTGAATGAAGAAGGATTTAATGCAGATGTTATTGAAGCAGCCTTGGCTCATTCTGATAAAAATGAAGTACGTAGAGCTTACAATCGTACAACCTATCTAAGTCAACGAATCCCTTTAATGTTGTGGTGGGGAAATTTCGTTAAAAAAGGAGATGTAATATGAAAATAGATAACTTTCGGGCTGAAAGTGTATATGGATATTTAAATTTTAACATCGATTTTAATGATGATTTATCTTTCCTAGTTGGAAGTAATGGCACTGGAAAAAGCACTGTAATTAAATTAATCCAAGCATTACTGACCATTGATATAAAAGAGTTACTTAACATACCCTATGAGAGTATCTCTTTAACGTATACAAACAGAAATGAAGCTTTTAGAATCTCGTCTAAAAAAGATCGCCAGAATATCAGCATAGCACATAGTGGAGTTCAAGAACCGCTTATAATCCCTCTAGTAGTAAAAGAGGAGTTTATGAGTAACGAACGAGATGTAAAAGTATATGGGCATTTAGAAAGAGAATTCCTATCAAATGAAACCCTTAGGAAAATAAAATCAATAACACCTCCTGTATTTTTAGGGCTAGACAGAAAAACTTATGGGTTTGAAGATTTAGATATAGATTATGATACAACTCTATCCCGTAGGAATGAAATTTTGATGCATCGAAAAATGCTGTCATCAAAAAAACGACTTATCAGTGGAAGCTTAGGTGATGCCTTATTGTCTGTCGAAATGATAATACAAGACAAATATAGAAAAATAAGAGAATTTGAAGATAAACAAGCAATATACCTTCGCGACAGAATACTTAAATCATCTTTTAAGTTTAACACTTATAATGACATGTTCGAAAATGAACACAATTTACGCTGGGAAAATAAACAAAAAATACTCAAGCGCAAAACGGAAATAACCGAAGCAGTTAAAAAAATCGGCAGTTTAGATAAATCATTAATGAATGACATTGAGAAATTCTTCGATAATATCAGTGATTTATTTGAAGAGCTAAAGAACAGCGAAGGCCTTAATATAAACTGGCTATTAAATAAAGTACAGATCGATCGCATTTCAGATATTCTTGATGTTATAGATGAATATAATGAAAAAGTTGCACGAATGTATAGGCCAATAAATAACTTTTTAAACACTATTAACTCATTCTTAATTGATTCACGTAAGAAAGTCGAAGTTAATACAGTTGGTCGCTTAGTAGTATCTCGACCAGATAGCGAAAAATGTGATATCGATATATTATCCTCAGGGGAAAGGCAATTACTCGTAATTATCGCCAACGTAATGCTCAATAAATACACAAACCTTAGCCGGGTAATTATTATCGACGAACCAGAAATATCATTGCACCTTAAATGGCAAGAAAAGTTTTCTGAAACAGTATTATCACTAAACCCAGAAACACAATTTATAATGGCAACTCACTCACCTGATATAGTTGGTGATTTGACAGAAAAATGCATTATTGTAGGAGCATAGAAGTATGTTGGAACGTGGTTTAGCTGCCCGCAAAGCAAAATCTGTATTTTTTGAAGAAAGAAATACAATAGACATATATATCGAAGACACCGCAATAGGCTATAAAAAAATATACAAATGCATTTTAAATAGAGTATTAGGTGAAAGCTTTTTAATTAACGATGTTTTCCCGCTCGGCGGAAAAACGGCCGTTATACAATCATGGGAAAATGACAGAAATAAACGCAATCGTCCTCAACTACATATTGTTGATGGTGATATCGAATTATTGGGAGGTGAACGACGATGCGATTCTGGTTTATATACCCTGCCATATTATTGTATAGAGAATATATTCCTCTGCGAACAAGCTTTATTGGATATACTCGTCGAAGAAGACCCTGAAAAAGAACGAGATGAACTAAGTAGTGCATTCAACTTTACAGAGTGGAATCGTCTAAATATCGAACCACTCATAAAGTTATTCGTAACATATTTCCTAGTAAAAAAATATGCCCCAACAATCCCTAACATACATTATCAAGTTAGTAAATTAGCAAAGGACAACTCCGGTATTGTCGATAGCCAAAAAGTTGATGCTAGAATCGCTGAACTAGAAACTGAAATAACTAAAGTCATTAGCCAAGATGCGCTTAATCAGGAAAAAGAAAGCATTCTCAGAATAATTGATGGTAACTTTGATATAAAAAAATATATTTCAGGGAAAGATTACCTTCTACCATTAATTGTTACCAGAATGAAAAGTGTTGTAAACACTAAAGTAAGTAATATCACATTAAAGCATCGCATAAGTCAGCGATGTAATCTTGAAGACATCAGCGATATAGAAAATTTTATCTTCCATCCATGAGTTAGTTACAACCAAACCGGCGTCATTTAATAACTGATGCCGATTTTTTTATTAAACTTAACTCCGCGCGCAATGCTATCCCCGCCACGCCTGCCCGCTTCATGGGTGGGTTTTAATGCAGGTGCATGAACACCCCGGAGCCGCGCCAGCTCTGGGGTGATGAGGTGTGAAAAATACGGGGTTTTACATGCAAAACCATGCACCGTAATGCATGGTTTAATTGAATTAAATGGCGGGATTTTCAGGTTAATTTTATGCGGGTGGTTGCTGGTTCAGTTCTGCCAGCCGGTGAGCGTAAACATGGTTTTGTGCCGGTGTATATTTCTGCTGAGTATCAGCCCGCGAAGCCTTATCAGGCCTGAATCCGATGGCTGTCAAAATGTCGCTGTTTTCCGCTGTGTAATGAATTTCCGGACCGGTCGCCAGATAATCCCGCAGGGCTTCCCCGAGGTAATGCGTCGCTCGCCGTATGGCCATCTCACGGACTGAAGTCTGAAGCTGATTAATCCCCATTAATTCCGGTGCCAGCGTACTGACCAGCGCGACCCCGTTCTGCTTCATAAACGCATCGAGTGAATGGCAAATACTGGTGTGCTGTACCGCTTCATGCGAGCGAATATAACGCCCCGCTGCACAGGTGATTTCCCACTGTTTAACGTCGATATATTCACTCAGATAAGTAATCTGCTCCGCGTTCCGGGGATGTCCCGGTGCGAGCTGTTCATCCAGCGCTGTCTCGGCAGCTTTCAGTTCATCTTTTTTATTCTGCCAGGCGGTTTTATTCGCCTGACACACGGCAAAGGCCTGCTGTAATGGTGTGTCGCTCATGGATTCATCCCCGGTAGGTCATTGTGTCGCTGACTGTCGCTGTTTCGGTGCTTTATCCATTTCCCCCTGGATAAATTCATCTGCCGGTTCATCACCGGTCACCGGATGACAAATAATCGACTCAACGGACTCCATCGAGCGGAACGTCGCTGAGCAAAGCACATTCTGGCACTGGTAATAGCGATGTTTGACACTGTCAGACAGATAACGGCTGGTACGTGAATGCGCCGAGGTTTTGCAGAACGGGCAGTGCATCATGATCAGCCCTCCTGTTTTTTGTCTGCTTTCTCTGCCAGCTCTTTGGCTATCATCGACCGTTTGATGGGGCTGTCGTAGAGATTCATATCGACGCCGGTGAGTGCCGGGCGGTACAGGCCAAGCTGAGAAAGCACTGGTTCATTTTCCATGCTGAAACTGTGGAGCTGACTCTGGCTGAGAATGCGGTCGCCCAGCTCCTGTACCAGCGTTCTTTTCGGTGCCTCATTCCCCTGAATATCCAGCTCACGCAGGCGCAGACAGAATGCCCGGATCAGCGCAGGACTCAGGTCTTTTATTGCCGCATTCCATTCATTATTAGCGTAAGTGCTGAAAGCGGTACGGTGTGCCTCAACATAGGCCTTGCCTGATGCGCAGGCACTGAGCATGGTGCGGGTTTTATCTGTTTCCAGTTCGCCAATCAGCGCGGTGAACTCCTCCGCCAGCTCGCGATTAGCAATCCGCTGAGTGTGCTCGTTTTTCATTTCCGGTGTGATGGCACCTTTGAGGGCACGGAACCGGCTACGCCAGCTCTGCCCGGCTTCCTCACTTTCCTCCAGTGCGGTTTGCCGTTCCTTCTCGCTGCGGCTGATAGCGGTGCCAATCTCATTAAGCTCAAGCATGTTTGCGGTATGCCGGGATTTCGCCTCGCCGAAGGATTTCAGGTCGCGGGTCAGTGCGGCGGTGAGAACCTGGCTTTCCTGTCCGTTCAGCGTATTCAGCGCATTTTTGACGCCGTTCTGCGTTTTTCCATCCTGCGCGCTACTGGTGACTTTTATTACCGTGTTGAGTGAGTCAGTTTTCATCATTGAGTTCTCCGTTTTTTCAACCTGACGTCATTCTGCCTGTGATGGCACAACATCAGTGAGCCACTCCGGATGTACCAGATATGACACAAGAAGACCTGAAAACCGGCTTGCCAGAGGAAAGGTCGCAGGAACATACCCCCTCTTTTATTATTTTTTAGCTATTAACTATTCACTCTGTTCACCTTTAAAAAAAAGATAAGTAATACAGTATATTAGAGGGTGAACAATCGAGGTCTGACTGTTCACCGTCTGTTCACCACTGTTCACCCTGATTATTTTCGACAGCGAGATGGCTTTTGATATTCATTAGACTTATTTGAAATAAAATAATTTTTTATATAACCATATGGAATCGTTGATTTGCCATTTTGTTCCACCGTATTGCCTACGATTGCCAGTGTTTGCCAGTTTGTTTCTTTGAAATAAGTCAATGTTTGTTTTCGAAAAATCAAACATTGCCCTCAGTGAAAATATTCACAAAATAGAGAGCTACCCGAAGCCGGACGGACACGACCGGATCTCTATGGACTGTTATGAGGTAGCTTTATGCACACCGCTTTTTCCGCACCATCTTCCGCGCCAACCGCGCATCTGCCGCCGGTTTCTGCCCCAACTCAGGAGCGTTTTTTACGCCTCCCGGAAGTCATTCACCAGTGCGGTCTGTCCCGCTCCACGCTCTACGATTTAATCGCCCGCAATGCGTTCCCGTCACAGGTCTCCCTCGGCGGAAAAAATGTCGCCTGGCTTCAGTCAGAAGTCACCGTCTGGATGGCCGAACGTATCGCAGAACGTAACCGGGGATGTGACGCATGAATCAGCCCCGTTTTCAAAAAGCCCCTTTCCCTGGCTTGCATCCCTTCCAGGTTTGCGGTTATAGTTTTTCCGCTGTCGCAAAATCGACAGTCGGGATTGGCGTCTCGATTACAACATTGGTGACACCCGACGCACCTTGCGTCTTTTTTTGTGTCCATGCCTCAGTGCACCCATTTTTAGCTCAAAGGTATTTACACCTTTGCATGCTCCGAATAATGGTGGCTCAGGCGGGGGCTTCTCACGAAGCGCCGGTTTCCAATGTTGCCGGTTACGCCAACCCTGTCTGGGCTACCACCAATGAAATTGGCGTTTCCGGTGGTGGCATTTATATGCAAACATTGGAGGTTGCCCTTATGGCTTCGACCCTCACCCCGACTCACCCGCAGTTTGTCTTTGTTTTTGCCGCCGTTCGTCGCACCGAACGCACCAGCCGTGTTTCCATGCTCCGTACCGTCGCCGGTGATGAGCACACAGCCCGTCTTTCCCTTGTCCGTGATTACATTCTTTCATTTGCCGCCCGTCTGCCTGTTGCGGAGGTGGCGCATGCTTAACGCAACCCCTGATAAAAATGTCTCAGCCCGTCGTGGTAACGAGAATCCGGTCATTGCTCGTCTGAGCATCGAGGCATACCACAAACTCAACCGCGCCAGTGCCGTATCGCAGTTTGTCGGCGGTGATTTACAGCGTCGGGAAATGAATGGCTTACACCAGCTCTATATTCCGCAGATATTCAGCTATCTGCACGAGGACATCAGTTTCGTGCTGGAGGAATTAAAAGCGAAAGGGCTGTGCCAGGAATTTCTGTCGCAGAGTGGTCTGTCAGAATCACACGGCGGGGAATAAACCATGTTTGATTTTCCTCAGCCGGGTGAAAAATACCGCACGGATATTTATGCCGCCGTTGTGGTGGTCGGAATACTGGCCGATGGTATTCCGTGGGATATGCCTTACCGCTGCCCGGATATGGTCTGGAACCCGTTCCGTAAACCCTACACCATCCTTATTCGTATTGAGTCAGATGGGCAGATTATCGAGATACCGCTCGGGCGCTTCCTGCGGGAATTTACCTGTATTCGTCCTGATGGTTTTAAGCGAACCCCTGAGAACCGTTATACCGTGCTGAAAATAATAACGAATGACCCGGTATTACAAATCTGGCGTAAACGGAATATTGATATTTATCCGGAAGAGAATAAACCGGTCCTTAAAAATATCCCGGTGGTGTATTCGTGGCGTGATATTCCCCGCCCACAACCGGATAACAGTTACCGCCATTATCTGTAATTAAAAACACTTTAAACATTTTGTGTGCGCCCCTGCGCAGGGCTTCGCACACCCTCAGGAGACCGAATCATGAATATCAGCCAGCCGGTAACACCGTCCGGAATTAACGCCACCATTACGCTGGATGACCTGCGTTGCCTTGAGCATTTATTACGTGTCGGCCAGTTTGCCGGTGATTTGCTGGAGCATCAGGAATGCACCGTGCTGAGCCAGCCCCCGGCGCAACAGACACAACTCGCTTCCCTGCTGTTTCTGATGACCACGCAGCTCGACGGTGTGGTCGAACGCTGCCACATGAGCTGGATGACTACGGAGAAAAACCAATGAAAAGAATGCCACTTTCACCCGTTCTGCGTGCTGCGCTTTACCGTCGCACCGTGGCCTGTGCCTGGCTTACTGTCTGCCAGCAACAGAAACGCTTTCCACAGCTCACGCTCGGCGCGGTGGAGGATGCTATTGCCGGTGAACTGGAGGGTTTTTATCTGCGCCAGCACGGACTGGAGAAAGGCCGGGAAATTGCCTGTGCATTACTGGAGGATTTACTGGAAAGCGGCGCACTCAAGACAACACCGGCGCTCTCGTTTCTCGGGCTGGCCGTCATGGATGAACTCTGCACCCGCCACTTAACGCAACCGGCGCAGCCGTAAGGAAAAAAACAATGAATATGAAAGTTACCGAAGCTGTGAACGCCGCTAAAGGCCAGTGGCCGCACATCCTCCCGGCGCTGGGCGTGAATGTGGTGCTTAACCGGCATCAGCCCTGTCCGGTCTGCCAGGGTAAAGACCGTTTTCGCTTTGACGATAAAGACGGGCGCGGCACCTGGTTCTGTAATCAATGCGGAGCCGGTGACGGCCTGAGCCTGGTTTCAAAAGCGCTGGCCGTGTCGGTTGCGGAAGCCGCAAGCCAGGTCAACAGCGTGACCGGCAATCTGCCGCCGGTGCCAGCGGATGAAGTCGTCACCGCCCCGGACAGTAATAAAGCGATGAGGGAGGCCGCAACCTTCGCCGCCCGTTTATTTGAGTCCAGCCGCACGGCCACCGGTAATGCCTATCTCACCCGCAAGGGGTTAGCACAGCGAGCCTGTCAGGTGCTGACCACCACGCATAAAGTGGCAACCATCACTTACCGCGCCGGTGATGTCATCGTGCCGCTGCACACTCCGGAGGGGGAACTGGTTAATCTCCAGCTCATCAATGCTGACGGCACCAAACGCACGCTAAAAGGCGGTCAGGTGAAAGGCACCTGTCACACCATCGAGGGGAAAAACACCGCCTCAAAACGGCTCTGGTTAGTGGAGGGGTATGCCACCGGCCTGACGGTAAACCTGCTCACCGGCGATACCGTTCTGGTGGCGCTCTCGTCCGTGAACCTCCTTTCTCTGGCAAGCCTTGTCCGGGAACGGCACCCGGCACAGCAAATCGTCATTGCTGCCGACCGTGACCTCAACGGCGACGGGCAGACCAAAGCCGCAGCCGCCGCAGATACCTGTCAGGGTGTGGTCGCGCTGCCGCCGGTATTTGGTGACTGGAATGATGCCTTTATGCAGTACGGGGAAGAAGCCACCCGCAATGCGCTAAACGAGGCCGTAAAGGCACCGGCGGCGAGTCCGTTCGAGCAAATGAGCGAGGCCGAATTTACTGCCATGAGTACCAGTGAAAAAGCAATGCGCGTTTCTGAGCATTACGGCCACGCGCTGGCTGTTGACCCGAACGGGGAAATAATTTCCCGTTATGAAGCCGGTGCCTGGAAAGTGCTGCCCTCCACGCAGTTTGCCCGCGATGTGGCGGCCCTGTTCCAGCGTATCGGTGCCGGTTTCTCATCGGGGAAAATCTCGGCGGTGGTCGATACCCTGAAACTGATACTCGCGCAGCATGAAGCCCCGGCACGGCGTTTAATCGGTTTTCGTAATGGCGTATTCGATACGACCAGCGGAATTTTCAACCCGCACAGTAAAACGCACTGGCTGCGCACCCTGTGTGATGTGGATTTCACCCCGCCGGTGGCCGGTGAAACGCTGGAGCGCGATGCGCCGCATTTCTGGCAGTGGCTCGACCGTGCCGCAGGACGGAACGCACACAAGCGTGACATTATTCTCGCCGCGCTGTTTATGGTGCTGGCGAACCGCTATGATTGGCAGCTTTTTCTTGAAGTGACCGGGCCAGGCGGCAGCGGGAAAAGTGTCATGGCCGAAATTGCCACCATGCTCGCCGGGAAAGATAACACCACCTCAGCCACCATCGAGACGCTGGAATCCTCCCGCGAACGTGCGGCGGTGATTGGCTACTCGCTGATAATTCTCCCTGACCAGGAGAAATGGAGCGGGGACGGTGCGGGGATTAAAGCGATTACGGGCGGCGATGCGGTCTCGGTCGACCCGAAATACCGCGACGCCTACTCGACCCATATCCCGGCGGTAATACTGGCGGTGAACAACAACCCGATGCGTTTTACCGACCGCAGCGGCGGTGTTTCCCGTCGCCGGGTCATTCTGCACTTTCCGGAGCAGATTGCCCCGGAAGAACGCGACCCGCAGCTCAGGGATAAAATCTCGCAAGAGCTGGCCGTGATTGTGCGCCAGCTTATGCAGCAGTTCAGCCAGCCTTCGACGGCGCGCAATTTGCTCCAGGCGCAGCAAAACTCCGACGAGGCGATTAACATCAAACGCGATGCTGATCCGGTGTTTGATTTCTGCGGCTACCTCGAAGCACTGGAGCAGCCAAACGGCATGTATATGGGTAACGCCAATATCGTGCCGCGACAACCCCGTAACTATCTTTACCATGCCTACCTGACCTATATGGAGGCGAACGGCTACAAGAATGTACTAAGCCTGAAAATGTTCGGGCTGGGACTGCCGATGATGCTCAAGGAGTACGGGCTGGATTATGAGAAGCGGCACACGAAACAGGGAACGCAAACCAACCTGATGCTGGCAGAGGAAAGCAACCCCGACTGGCTACCCAAATGCGATGATACGCTCACGATTTAACCCACATAACCGGCGCAAGCCGGTTTTTTTACGCCTGAACATGGCTGGGGTGAACAATGGACTGTTCACCCTTCACCTTTTGTTCACCACCTAACATAATGATTTTAAATCATAAAAGTGCAGGGTGAACAGAGTGAACAGTTAAACGAAAAAAAAGATTTTCTTCTTTCTTTGTGAGATGACAAAAGAGCTGTGAGCTGCAATCCTACCCATCAGGAACAGTACGATGATTTGTTTCGAAAATCTGCAAAGGATATACGCAATGGGAAAAACGGATTACATCCTTAGGTCTCTTTCTAAGATTTCTAAGAAGCGTTGGGAACACTATACGATTAATCGAATTTACCATCTCTTGAACGACCCAGAGATAGAGTTTGTTTGCCAACAGTGTATTCGTAAGAACGATAGAAAAATTTATTTAGCCGATCTCTTTCTCCCGCAACTCAATCTGTATCTTGAAATCGATGAAGGCCACCATAACAGTGAGCAATCCCAAATTGATGACGCTATACGCCGTTTAGACATAACTGAGGCAACAGGATTTCAAGAGGAAAGAATACCGGCCAGCGGAGTAACAATTGATGCCCTTAATATTAATATCGACATATTTGTCGAATTAGTCCGCAAACGTAAATCAGAAATTGTTGCAAATGGACGTTTCCAGGCATGGGATTATGACAACAAGTATTCAGCCGAAAGGCATATTGCAGCAGGAAGCATGTCAGTCGGGCCACATGCAATATTCCGCTATCATAAAGATGCATTAAGCTGTTTTGGTTATAGCAAAGGCCATCATCAGTCAGGGAGTTGGAACCTGCCAACAGATGTATGTGATGCGATTGGTCTGTCAGGTAAGTGCATGGTCTGGTTTCCAAAGCTCTATGAACAGAAGGAATGGAACAATGCCTTGTCCCCAGATGGAACAATTATCACAGAGATCAACAAAGACCCACACTATGTATATACAGAGAAATGGGATAGACGGATCGTAATGGCTCACTCTCGTGACGAACTGAACCGAACGTTCTACCGTTTTCTTGGTATCTTCAAGGTAATTCCAGAGTTTAGCTCAGGCAATGAACTTAGATTCCAACGTATCGACACGACAGTTAAGACCTTTTCACGAACTATCGAAAATATACCATCTGAGGTTTCTTCAGATTTAGAAACGACTCAAATAAGACCCAATATCTAAAAATCCATGGTGAAGAGTCGATTGTTCACCCTTCACCATCTAATCACCACTTAACATATTAATTTTAAAAGATAAAAATAGGTGGTGAACAGAGTGAACAGTTAAATGGAAAAAAAGTTTTTTTTCTGAAATTCAGAGTGGATGAACAATGTTAAATGATTAAAAAACAACCACCAAACTCAGTGGGCTAACGCCATTGGTATACGTTTAGGTATACACATGAAAGTTGAATTAAGAAAAATACAATTTAAACAATAGATTAAGGGAATCATTCAGATTCCCCCAGCCACCAAAATCCTCCGTCAGTGGTTACCAGAGCCACTTGATGAAGTCGAAAGCCCGCTTAACGAAAGTTACGCGGGCTTTTTTGTGTCTGTTGATTCAGCCGAACAGCCCCCTCTCCTGTGCAGAAGGCGATCGCCGGACAGTCCCCTCTCCTGTGGGAGAGGGTTAGGGTGAGGGCGTCCCTCTTCTGCAACACCTGCAACTAAAGAAAAATGTCTGGAAAACAACTCGCATTCCGCCTATTAGCGGGTTGGTTAACACTGCCGATTTACGTTATAGTCAGCGCCGCTGCGGCAAAATCCGCAGCCGGGATTTGCACCCTGGATATCACAACGTCGATTTATAAATTCAGTTTATACGTCGAGGCATGCGCACACCTGTTGCCTGTTACAATTCAATGTAATAACGCAATTTTTCAATGGTGGCTCAGGCGGGGCAGCCTTCGGGCTGGCCGGCATCCGTTGTGACCGGTAGTGCAAACTCCGTCTGAGCTACCACCCAAGAGATTTGCACCTCCGGTGGTAGCAATCATCGCTTGCAACGGAGAATGCGAATATGACACTTTCACACAACCCCACTTTCCTGCCTTTTCAACAAGACTGGCATCAAGCCGACATCATCGCGGCACTACGTAAAAATGGCACCTCACTGGCAGCCGAATCCCGCGCCGCAGGTTTAAGTTCTTCTACTCTCGCCAACGCGCTGAGCCGCCCGTGGGCAAAAGGGGAACTGCTAATAAGCAAAGCCATTGGCGTACCCGCCGAAACCATCTGGCCAAGCCGCTATTTTGATCCTCAAACGCACAAGCCTGTCGTTCGGCTAATGCGCACCCGTCATCCGAAATAAACGATCAGCGTCATCAGCCAGAAACTCAGTGCGGGTGACGCTGTGATTAGCTTGAATAATTCCAGACGAAATCCTGAAAACCCGCATATTTTGTGCCGTGCGGAGTTTGTATCTCAACCACCACTCATCATACCGTTCCAGAAATCATTCATAATCTGCTCAACAGTCATATCGCCCACATCAGTTTGCCGCACTATAGCGTCGGTCAAACGTTCTCTATCAAGACGCATCAACTCGGCTAAAGAAGTGTGCTCGCTAATTGCAACGATATCGCCGCCCAACAGCACTGCGCCCATACGCACAGGATTCCAGTCTAGTTTTTCACCTTCGATGGGGGATTCATATATACGCTCATCTTCAATAGCGCCATATTCACGAATAATCTTGTAGAGATCGGTCGCATCCTTCGCATTGCCATGCCCGCGATCGCGCCAGGCAAAAAGTTTTAATAATGCTAATCCCGGTAAGGAACAAAACGGCAGATTTTCCCCATTGCCCAGTTGCACTGTTACGGTGTGATTAAATACCTCAGCAAATCCGTCCACGGACATGATTACCTCACGCTCCGGCGGCCAGGTAATTTGACTCCCTTCAGCAACTCCGCCAAAAGGAATAATATCCAGCTCGATCCCTTCGGAAATCATACGATGAGCATTATCACGGACAGCATGTGCACCTTCAGCAATAAAGGCATTTTTAAGCACATCAAACCTCGGCCAGCCATCTACAAACACAGCGATATCAATATCGCGAGTTCGACGACCAATACTCCTGCCGTGAACATGGTGGAGTAAAATTTCACGCGCCGTTGCACCTGCAATAAAAAACGGGATCTCCTGGGCGGTACAAATTCGGTTAATCAGGCTTAGCAATGTTTCAGTAACTGAAAAGATCGGATTCGTTAAGGTGAAGGTATTTGTCATTGATTATCCTTGCTGCTTCTCTGTTTCTGTCGTCGCCGCTCACCAACAATTCTGCCACGCACAGCATCGCTTCTGCTTTGCGACTCAGTGCAAAGTGCTTCCAAAAACGGGAAATCAGTTGCAGTTTTCCGCCAGAAACAGGTTTTAGCCCCAGTTCTTTCCGCCTTTGTAAAAGATGATGAGGGGTAAAGATCACGCCTGTTTCCGGAATCAGATATCCACCGCTCAGCTGGGCGGCAGCAATTTCGCCCCCCCAGTATTCCTCGGACGCCAACGCTATCTCACCCCATGAAACAGGTGCAGACAAAGAAAGAGAATCCAGTTTTGGGCGCAGAGCAGTGGCATAATCTTTAAGCCACAGAACCTGTAATTCTTCTTCATTCATCAAACGCCGCCCCTGCTGCGATTTTCGGTAATAGCGCTGTGCTTCAAGATAATCGAAAGCCTTGCTAACCATCCCCAGGGAAATCCCCGCTTTCTCCGCCAGGCTGCGGTACGTATCGTTCAGGGTTTCTGGGCTGGATAACAGCACAAAAAGAAGTTTCATTACTCCTTCCGCAAAACGACTACTGGCAACAACGGGTTTCTTTTCATAGCGCCCTTCTCTGAGCAGATATAATCCTGGAACCTGGATATGGGCGTTGCCCGCCGTATCGATGAAATTAATCTGGCTCTCGGCACAATATTCCGCCAACGTAGATGTCAGTCGGTTGCACACGAGTAATGCAGGGACATTTCCAGGAAAGCGAGCCATTTGTTCACGGGCAGCTATCAGCGATTCTTTACGATGGATCTGCTTTATTTCCAGGGCAAATGTCATCGTTTCACCGCTCGGCCCCGTTAACTTGCCCCAACCGTCATGTACGCCATTGTTGCTATACTCATATTGCAACTCGAAGCCTTTTGGCAGGTTCTCTAAAACCCCGGACAAAAGCTGTTCTTCTTTCATTTGTTCACACCTTTCCACAGTTCATGATTCATGAACAGAATTAGTTTATGAACAAATCAAAAGGGAAGCAACGTAGATTCTCAAAAATGGCAAAAGCAACACCTCACCAAAACTATTCCTGCGGTATTGGCAAAGTTTTTCTCATTCAGGATGGTCTACTCTTATCGGGTCAATAAGGCGAAATCATAATGGAAAGGGATCAATGACTGATTCATCACTCCTGCCGCTGTCTTTCCCGATGCCGGAAATCCCAGGCGTTACCGTAACGCATGGTGGGTTAAATTACCTGCAACCAGAATTGCTGCTGGATTTTATTAGTGTCTGCGCACAACCGCTGGTTTCCGTCACGCCGATTGCCGTGCTCTACGCCAATATCGGCGTGCTGCAACGCATTGAGTTACGAAAAATCCCCGTCCCCATCAAAGGACGCGTTGTTTATCCTGTCAGTTCCCAGGCACTTCCCAGCCTGCGCGCAAGGCTCATCATTAATGGGCCGTTCAAGAAACTGAAATTCCAGGGCACTCTGATTGCGGCGACTGCGGAACCCTCAGTGCAAAATATGACGCTCATCGGTCTGGCGCTCGAATTTTCCGCCCTGCAATCCTAATGTCGGTCACTCATCCCAAAACGGTAGCTTTCTGCGCGGCCTGAGCGCGGGGTTTGAAAGGGCTTTTGCTATCGCGGCACCGATTTGCGCACAAACGGTTAGCCCCTGAACGAAAGGCTGGTCGTGCATCAAATACGGCAATGCGCCAAACCCGATACGCCCACGGGCGCAGGCCGGTTCCAGCAAGGTGTAATCGTCGCCAACATCCGGAATATCATCACCATTAGCGGCAAGTTGCTGGCGTAAAGTGGGGAACGGCAGGTCTTTTGTCTTCAGCGCTTTTTGCCCGCGAGCATCAATAAACACATCGAACTCATATCTGTCGCCTTGTGCGGCAATCACGGTCTGGTGCTCTTTGACATCGAGTTCATAATCTTGCCCAAGTGTGAGAATGCTGATGATCCCCGCCTCACGTAAGGCCAGTAGCCGACGAATCGATTGTGAAGGAATGGCGGCATAATTATCGATAAACACGCGAGCAAGCCCGGCGTCGAACCGCTTGCCGTCCTGTTCGTTAAGATGGGGCACAATCTCCTGCACCGCTTCATGTAAACGCAGAATGGCGTAACGCCAGAGCACGGTTCGTTTGTCGCGTTTGTTGCGTTCGACTTCCTGCAGATTGGCTTCGGCCCAACTAAACGGGTTATTTTCTTTCCGGTCGGAAAACCAGGTGTTGGCGAAGCTGTCGGCATCCAGAGTATTGAGGGATATGCGCTCGCTCCAGGTCGAGTCAGCCCGTTCGATTTCCTCCATCATCAGGCCGAAAACCCTGTCGAGCAGGCCGTCTGAACCGGCCGCAATTTCGTCTTTGATAGCCTGTTCGGTGGCAACCAATAAAGGTTCATACGGGATCGGGCAGTAGAAATCCGCTTCTGGCAGGATGCCTGAACGCGACATCAGCACAATGTTAAGCGCGGTACTTTGTTCATCAAGAATGAACCGGCAGTGCTCGTCATCATCTTCAATAAATTCGCCATGCTGGATAACCACCGCCATTGCGGCGTCCAGGCCACTTAAAGATGTACCCATAATGCCAACCTTGCCCGCCGGAATATGCGCCTCCATCAGCCCCGACCACGGGCTAGGAAAGTAGCTGTGTGTCGCGGCATCTTCGTCTGGCCAGACATGCCCCGTTGCGATAACGGCAAGATCAAACAAATGGGGCACCGCCTCCCCTTGCGCCCATAACCTGACGCCGTCTGCCGTAGCTTGCAGGTCAGTAACCAGGCAAGACTCATGCACTTCAACGTTAAAACCTTGCTTTTTAGCCTGCGCCACCAGTTCCAAAAACTGGTCACGAAAGTACTCGCCAAGAAGAATGCGCGGTAGAAATTGACGGACATGAAGCGAAGCATGTTCGACACCATAGCGCGCCAGATGCGCTTCACTTTGGCGGCGCAGCCAGTCGATATAGGTCGAAAAAATGGGCGGAATTTCGATGCTGGCAATATTCGCCAACATCATGCGCGAGTTTTCTTCATCGCTGTAAGGCATACCGACACCCGCTTCAGGGGCTTGCTCATAGACAGAAACGGCTACAGGTGTCTTATTCTTCAGCAGGGAGAAAAAAGTATAAATCCCCGTTGGCCCCGCGCCGATAATCGCCACTTTTCTCATTAATACTCACACTTTTGCTCACCCAATCCATCGTTTAAGATTAGGTTCACGCAACGGTTTCTGGCAACTTATCGGCTATTATTCCCTACGCCTATCTGCCCTGTTACACCCACACACAAAAACGTGCGCTGAGCGATTTTCTACTGCTCCGTCTTTGGGTTACAATAAATTTTCACTGTACAAATAAACAGGTTAATTATTATGACTCTGGCTTTGAATGGTACAAAGATTGGCCGCAATCAGTTCACTGGCGCGAAAATTGAGAACAGCACTTTTTTTAACTGCGACTTTTCAGGCACTGACCTGACCGGTACCGAGTTTGTCGGCTGCCAGTTTTATGACCGTGAAAGCCAGCAAGGCGGTAATTTTAACCGGGCAATACTGAAAGACGCAGCCTTCAAAAGCTGTGATTTATCGATGGCAGATTTCAGAAATGCCAGCGCCCTGGGTATCGAAATCCGCGACTGTCGGGCGCAAGGCGCAGACTTTCGTGGCGCAAGCTTCATGAATATGATCACCACCCGCAGCTGGTTTTGCAGTGCTTACATCACCAAAACCAACCTGAGCTACGCCAACTTTAGCAAGGTGGTGCTCGAGAAGTGCGAGCTGTGGGAAAACCGCTGGAATGGTGCTCAAATTCTGGGGGCGACCTTTAGTGGCTCTGACCTTTCCGGCGGTGAATTCTCTTCCTTCGACTGGCGATCAGCCAACTTTACCCATTGTGACCTGACCAATTCAGAACTGGGTAATCTGGACGTTCGCGGCACCGATTTACAAGGGGTCAAACTGGATAATTATCAGGTGATCCAAATAATGGAGCGTCTGGGGATCACGATTATCGGTTAGCCTGGTGAGGGTGAAAGGGGCTGGATACACCATCCCCTCACATCCCCAATTACGTCGGTGAACCCGGCAGGCTAAAACCGCTGTTCGCTTGTAATCCCATATGGCAATACATCGCGCAGGCCGCACTTAATATCGACATCGCAATGGCTGCGCCACTGCCTTCGCCGAGGCGCAAATCCAGATACAGATAAGGCTTCAGGTTAAGGTGTTCTAATGCACGTTGCGCACCCTTTTCTGCCGAAAAATGTGAAGGGATACAATAGCTTTTGACTTCCGGCGCTAGCTGGCACGCCGCAATCGCCGCCGCATACGAGAGAAAACCATCCAGCACCACCGGCAGGCCACACGCCCCCGCCCCGAGAATGACTCCCGCCATTCCCACCAGGTCATATCCACCCACTTTTGCCAGCACATCCAGCGCATCGTTGCCGTTGGGTTGGTTAACGTGGATAGCTTTTCTGACAATCGACTCTTTATGCTGCAACTGATCGAGTGGCAGATTGGCACCAATCCCCACCACATCGTGCGGGTCACAATCGCTAAATACGCTGATCATCGCCGAAGCGGGCGTGGTGTTGGCAATCCCCAGTTCACCGACGCCAAAAATAGACACCCCTTCCTCCGCACGTTTTTTTACCAGCTGAGCGCTTGCCAGCAGCAGTTGTTCCGCGTCCTGGCGCGACATGGCTGGCCCCTGCGCAATATTGCCGCATCCGCGTGCCAGCTTAAGGCTCACCATATTGGCGATCGGTTCGCAATCAATGCCGATGTCCACCGGCAAAACAGAGGTTTGGCTGTTTTTTGCCAGTACGCACACGCCGGTCAGCCCTTTCTGCATATTCAACGCCTGAATATAAGTGACCTCTTTCGGGGTCACAGCGACTCCTTCATCAAACACACCATGATCGGCGCACATCACAATAATTTCTTTTTGCAGGTTATCCAGATGGCTTATCCCACGCATACCCGCCAGTTGGGTTGCCATCACTTCCAGCCGCCCGAGGCTTTTTGCTGGCTTGGCTAAACTTTCAATATAGTCAGCCGCTTGCGCCATTTTTTGTTGATCAAGCGGCCTGATGCTTGCCACTAATTCCGTTAATGTTTGCACCGTTATTATCCTCAATTGTTTAACGCATCATTCAGGCCCACAGCAATGCCAGCAGAAATACAATTTCCCCCACTTCTTCCGAGGCTCCCAGCGTGTCGCCGGTTTGCCCGTCTAACTGGCGGCGGAAATAGGATGCGACGCCATAAACCACAACATAAGTCACCAGAATGGCGATAAGCCCGCGCGTTCCGGCGAATAGCCCGACGATCAGCACCCCAATCAACAAGGTGATGGCGGCCTGATAACCGCTAATCTGGCCGATATAAATATTGCCCATCCCTTCACCGGCACGGGCGTAGCGCTGCTTATACATCGCCAGCACCATGGCTGCGCGGCCAGCCACTGGTGCACAGAGCAACAATGTGAAAAGTTCTTTAGCGGGAAATTGCGATAACGAAATAACGGCAAATGTTTTGATGAGAATACAGAAAATCAGTGCCAGGCCACCGTGTGTCCCCAGGCGGCTGTCGCGCATAATTTCCAGCATACGCTCGCGCTTACGGGCAGAAAAAATGCCGTCACAGGTGTCCGCCAGCCCGTCGAGGTGAAAACCGCCAGTCAGAAAAGCGAGTGCCAAAACGTAGACCAGCGCACCGACATAAATGCCGCCACCGCTCTGGCTGGCAACCACCGCGACGAATGCGGCAAGCCCGCCAACAACGCAGCCAACGACGGGAAAATAGCGCACGCCCTGGCCGTAGTGCCGGAACTCTACCCCGTCAGCCCACTTCTCTGGTACCGGGATGCGGGTAATAAATCGCATGGTCGCAGCCAACATATTTAGCGACATTTGATTTTTACCCCAATCCCCGCCACCACCAGCCACACCTCATCTGCCGCCTGCGCCAGCTTCTGATTAACCCTGCCAGAGATGTCGACAAAATGGCGAGCCAGGCGGTTTTGCGGCGTGATGCTCATCCCCAGTTCGTTAGTCACAATGTAGATTGGCGCGGGCGACTGCTGGCATGCGGCGATCAGGTCGTCAATCTGGCGCAGCAGAATCACCTCCAGAGCCGCAAAATCCAGGCTTTCCGGTTCAGCGCCTGCGCTCTCTTCATAAAGCAGGTTTGCCAGCATAGTAGTGATGCACTCCAGCATCACGCCTTCACCTGGTTGCAGATGGTGGCGAATCACCTCGCCCAAATCGCGGAACCCTTCCCAGGTCCGCCAGTGTTGTGGCCGTTGCGCCTGGTGCTGAGCCACGCGTGATGCCATCTCGTCATCGGTGACCAGCGAAGTGGCGATATACAAAACATGGTCACAATCCTCAGCGGCCAGCCGTTCCGTATGCGAGCTTTTGCCGCTGCGGGCACCTCCAGTGACCAGAATCATGCCGTTGCCTCCTGGTGCTCACGCATCACTTGATAGACTTTTTCAATATCAATGTTTTGCCGCATGGCCGCTGCCAGAATGTCAAACTGTTGGGATTTATAACTCGCGTAATCGACTGTGCTGGTCAGCGCCGCTAAGCCTTTACGCGCCCGTAGCCCATTAACCACCGCGCGCGTGAAGGTGTTACTGTCAAACAGCCCATGCAGATAAGTGCCAAACACCAGCCCGTCATCGCTGACTGCACCGTCGGCAATCGATTCGCCGTTTTTTTGCAGTAACAATGCCGGACGGCAGTCCGATGTTAATTGCGTTTCCCCCATGTGGATCTCATAGCCGCGTAGCGCAATCCCCGAAGCCTGCGCCAGCCAGCCAGGCAACGACGCGGCAGTTTCTGCCGCCACCAGAGTGGTGGTTTTACTACTGGCAAATTGGGTCACGGTATTGAGCAAGCCCAGCCCTGGTAAGGTGCCAAGCCCGGATTCCACCTCGTCAATAATGGTGTCGCCGAGCATCTGGTAACCGCCGCAAATGCCGATGATCGGCACGTGGCAGCGATGTAGCTCCAGCACCTTCCGCGCCAGGGCGTGTTCGCGCATCCAGCTCAAATCGCCGAGGGTATTTTTGCTGCCCGGTAAGATAACCAGATCCACCCCGTCCAGTTCTTCTGGATGGCGGACATAGCGCACGCGGACATCCGGTTGCGCCGCCAGCGCATTGAAATCAGTAAAGTTGGAAATGTGTGGTAAGTGCAGCACCGCAATCTCGATATCGCGCTTTTCGGTGTGCAAATATTTACCGCGCTGCAGCGCCACACCATCTTCATCTTCCAGGTCGACATCCAGCCATGGCATCACGCCCAACACCGGGACGCCGGTTAACGACTCAATCTGTTCAATCCCGGAGTGGAGCAACGCCACGTCACCGCGGAATTTATTAATGATGACGCCTTTTACTCGCCAGCGTTCATGCTCCTGCAATAACGCCAGCGTGCCATAAATAGAGGCGAAAACGCCGCCACGGTCGATGTCTGCCACCAGGATAACCGGGCATCCGGCCATTTCTGCCATTCCCATATTAACGATGTCGCGGTCGCGCAGATTGATTTCCGCCGGGCTTCCCGCCCCCTCCAGCACCAGCACGTCATACTCTTGCGCCAGGCTGTTATACGCCGCCGTCACCTGTTCCCGCAGGCGCGGTTTGTACTCGTGGTAACTGACGGCGTCCATATTGCAAGCCACCTGCCCCATCAGCACCACCTGCGCTTTGCTATCGCTGGTGGGCTTGAGCAATACCGGGTTCATGCGCACGTCCGGCACCACGCCCGCCGCTTCGGCCTGGAAAATTTGCGCCCGCCCCATCTCTTTACCTTCCGGCGTGATGCCGGAATTCAGCGCCATGTTCTGCGATTTAAACGGCGCGGTTCGCCAGCCATCCTGATGGAAAATACGGCAAAGCCCCGCAGCCAGAACACTTTTCCCGACATCCGATGCCGTTCCCTGCAACATGATTGCCTGCTTCATGACGCCTCCTGAAGATATGTCGCCCGCATACGGGCAAAGAAATCCGCTTCATTTTTACAAAGCGGTAAACCCAGCTCGAGGTGCATTTTGACCAGCCAGGGCTGCGTCAATCCCGCTTGCTCAATGCAGGCCTGACGAGAAAAGACGTCCTCCGGCGTCCCTTGCGCCAAAACTTCGCCGTGGTTGAGCACATACACCGCGTCGCTCACTTCGTAAATCAAGTCGATGTCGTGGCTGGAGATCACCACATGGTTGCCCTGAGCGACGATGCGGCGAATAATTTCAATCATCTGCGTGCGCCCTGAAGGGTCCAGCCCTGCCGTCGGTTCGTCGAGTAACAGATATTTCGCCTGGAGCACTAATGCGCCCGCAATGGCAACGCGCTTTTTCTGCCCGTGACTCAGGCACTGAATCGGCTGGTGACGAAAAGCGTGCGCGTCGACCAGCGTCAATGCTTCTTCGACCCGCCGCGCAATCTCTGCTTCTTCCACCCCGATATTGCGTAGCGCAAACGCAATGTCGCTGTCGATATCGGTATAGAAAATCTGCTGTTCCGGGTCCTGAAAAACCGTGGTGACTTGCTGACGCAGCGCCAGCAGCCCTCGTTTGCTGTAATCCAGCGGCTTGCCCTGCCACAGCACCGCCCCTTTTTGCGGCTTCAGAATGCCACTGAGGTTCATAAACAATGTCGATTTTCCGCAGCCATTTGCCCCCACCAGCCCGGTAACCGAATGGCGAGAAAAATCCAGCGAAACACCTTTAAGTACCGGTTCGTCCTGGTAACGAAACCAGAGAGATTCTGTGGCTAGCATGGCTGTCCTTAGAGGTGAAAATCACCCTGATACAATTTGATATCCAGCACCGTCACCATTTGCTGATAGCGCATCATCACGCGGGTAAATAGCATTCCGACCAGCATCGCAAACGATCGATACCCCAGCGGCAAACTGCGATAACCAAAGCGCAGCGTCTGCGCACGGTGGATAGCCAGCGCCTCCTCCAGCAAGATAAAAATAAAGCGCCAGGTCAGCAGGATCTGTTCGGTCATTAACCGCGGCACCCGCGCACGTTGCAGCAGCACAATCAGCTGCGGGAAAGGCAGATTGAGGACCAGCCAGAAGGTCGATGCCAGCGCCGCCAGGCTGCGCCAGACAGTCGCATTCGCCATCAGCAATCCGTCATGGCTGATGCCAATCCAGACGCTGCCAACCGGCACACTCCACAACAGCTCCGTCGATTCGCGGCTGATGCTAAACAGGATTGTCACCACCCCCACCAGCAAAAAACCAAACGGCAGTGCCATCCATCGGCACCAGCGCCACAGCGAAATACGCAGTAACCAGCAGGTGAACGCCGCGACCAGCACCAGCAAACAAACCTGGCCGAACGGCGGCAGGGCAAACGCCAGCACCATCATCGCCAGCCACAACCAGAATTTGCGCACCGGTGAAACGTGGTACCAGCGGCTTTGGTAGCTGAGTCTGTCAAGCCCGGTCAGTTGCACGTTGTCTGCCTTTCCAGTAACCGAAGATGTAGAAAATCACCGCCGCGCCAAAAGAGCCCTGCAAGGTAAACAGCAAGCTTTCTATTTCACCGCTTGCCGGTTCATACAGCGGCTGGAACCACGGTTGGTAATCCGGAGCAATAATCTGGATCTGGCTTTCCGCTTCACCGTCGGAACCGCCATATTCACCGTTGTGGTCAATGAAGAACGGCAATATCACCAGTGCAATCACCATCGCGAGCAAAACTATCGTCTTTTTCATCGTTAATGCTCCTGTGCCGTGATCAAATTACGTTTCGTGATTTGGTCATAGATCAATACCGTCAGCAGCCCTTCCGCTATGGCGATCGGGATCTGCGTCAGGCAGAAGATACTCATGAACTTGAGCGTCGATCCGCCCATGCCCGCCTGCGAGTCGGGAAACGCAACGCCCAATTGCACCGAGGTCACAAAGTAAGTGGTGAGATCCGCCAGCATGGCGCATAAAAACACCCCGACATCACGACGTAACCCTGCGCGGCAAGCCAGCTTCCACACCAGATAACCGACAATCGGCCCCGCCACCGCCATCGATATGCCGTTAGCGCCAAGCGTGGTCAAACCGCCGTGAGCCAGCAGCAGTGACTGGAACAGCAACACCACCGCGCCGAGGATTGCCACCACACCGGGCCCGAACAAAATCACCGCTAGCCCAACGCCGGTAGGATGCGAGCAGCTTCCGGTTACCGACGGAATTTTCAGCGCCGAGAGCACGAAAACAAATGCGCCGCACAGCGCCAACAACACTTTCTGGTTGCTGTCTTCCGCAACAATCTGGCGCAGGCGCACCAGGCCATACCACAGGCACGGTAGAAACAGCAGCCACCAGGCCAGCGCCCACATCGGCGGTAAAAAACCTTCCATAATGTGCATGGCAAACGCATCTTGCGGCACGATGAGCAACAGCATTCCCATGCCGAAGCCGCTTAGTGAGAGTTTTTTCAGTAACGATTCCATGATTTCCCCTTCAGCATTGTTGTCGGATGACGCAGCGCTTATCCGACCTACGTCTACGTCATTGGTTTGATTTTGTCGGGGGGATAAGCCGCAGGCGTCATCCACCGATTCAGCTAATTACGCCACTGCTTGTTCACCAAAATGGTCGAAAAATACGGCAACTCCTGGTCATCCGGCACCTCTCGCAGGTTTCGCCAGCATTGCTCGTTCGGCAGTGTCGCTTCGGCCATCATCAACGCGTTATCCAGCAAATTCGCTTCCTGCAACAGGCACTTAATTCGCGCAAAACGGCCATACACCTTCATTAAGACCAGGCTGTCATGCCGTTCCAGCGCCTGGCGAATCTCGTCCTCCGGTGAGGTACAAGAAATCACCGCCAGTGATTGCGACTCCATCGCCAGCGGCGTTCCAGAGCGTGAAGCAATCGCCGCAAAAGAGGTCACGCCTGGGATAATTTCCAGCCAGTCAGGATGCGGCAACCGCTTGAGTAAAAAGACCCAGGTGCTGAACAACATGGCATCGCCGAGGGTAATAAAGCCGACGCGTTTTCCCGCCTCAACTTCGCGGTACAGTTCGGCGGCAACCGCATCCCATACCGCTTCTTTTTCGGCACTGTCCGCGCTCATTGGGAAATGGCGGCAACAGACTTGCGTGTGCTCACCGAGATATTCGCGCACGATAGAAAGCGCCAGGCTATCGCCACCTTTACGTCCGGCGGGGGTGTACAGCACGTCCAGCGAGGCAAGTATCCGCGACGCGCGCACCGTAATTAAGTCGCTCGCCCCAGGGCCGGTGCTAATTGCGTAGAGTTTTCCGCTCATGCTGCCTCCTCCATTGAACCTTTAATCGCCTGCTGTAAATGTGCGACGAACATCGCGCGCACCGCCGGGTTTTCACCCAGCCCCTGCAACCACGGTGTCGCGGGAATCCCCGCAGCGCAGAACTGTGATTTCCACGAATCGTCTTCATCAGACGCCATATCGTTGATGGCGTGGTCACCTGCCACCAGCATGAGCGGCATCAGATGAACGGCGCGCACGCCTTCGGCCAGCATGTTGTCAATCAGTTGCCCGACTTCCGGGTAACTTTCCACCGCACCAACTCGTGCGAGCATCTGCTGTGCCTTCATCATGTGATCGAGACATGCGTAAGCGGCAAAAGCGTGATGGCTGGCACCGTGGCCCATAAACACCACTTCTTCCCGTTCGCCCAGCGCAGGCATTTGCAGGCGTAAAGCCGCCATCAGTTGCGAATAATCAGCGAAGCTATTGAGTAACGGTGCGCCAATCACCAGGCGCGCAAACAATGGCCGCATCACCTGCACTTCATGGACGATCTTTTCGTACTCATCGCCGTTGATAATGTGCAATGACTGAATAGCCACATCCTGATAACCCAGCTCTGCCAGCTTGCGCAGCGCCTGCAACGGTGTATCGATATGAATGCCATCACGCTGTTTTAACTTGCGGATGATCATCCCTGAGGTGTAAGCACGGAACAGGCAGCGATCAGGGCAACTGGCAGCCAGGTCGCGTTCACACGCCACAATATTTTTCTCACCGGTGTCGTGATGGCTGGTGCCAAAACTCACCACCAGAAGCGCTTTTTTCATGGTTTAATCCTTTTGTTTCAGCCAGGCGTCACAACGTGTAACCACGCGGGGTGATCATCAGCCCTTGCTCGATATAGGTTGCGTGGTTGCCGACAATCACCAGACTGGTCATGTCCACTGGTTCAAAATCCATCTCGCCGAGTGTGGTGAGCCATTTCTGTTGTTTTTTGCGCCCGGCTGACTTCACCACGCCTACTGGCGTCTGGGCGCTTTTGCTACCGGAAAGCAGTTCAAAAGCCCGAGCCAGATGCCCTTCGCGGCCACGGCTGCGCGGGTTATAGAAGCAGATGACAAAATCGGCTTCGCCTGCGGCGATGATGCGTTTTTCAATCACCGCCCACGGTGTCAGCAGATCACTGAGGCTGATGTGGCAAAAATCGTGCATCAGCGGTGCGCCAAGCAAAGATGCGGCGGCGATGCTCGCTGTCATGCCGGGAATCAACCGCACTTCCACATCCAGTTTCTGTTTGCTGACCAGCTCAAGCACCAGCCCAGCCATGCCGTAAATACCGGCATCGCCGCTGCTAATCAGCGCCACGTTGCGCCCGCTTTGCGCCAGCTCAATCGCCGCCTGACAGCGTTCAATTTCCTTGCACATCCCTGTTTTGATCACTTGCTTGTCGCCGGTGAACGCCTTCACCAGATGGGTGTAAGTTTTATAACCCACCACGATTTCAGCAGCCTGCAACGCCTCTACGGCTTCGAGGGTCATCATGGCCTGCGAGCCAGGGCCAATCCCAATTACGGTTAACATCAGTGTGAAACTCCCAGTGTGATTAACTCAGGCTTTGCGGTATTCATGGCTGAAATCCGCGGCATACAGGCGTGAATAGTGAAACTCTTCGCCGAGGAATGCGCCGACCAGAATCAGCGCGGTTTTGCGGATCCCCGCGTCACGGACTTTGTCGCCAATATCCGCGAGGGTGCCGCGTACGGTCATGCTTTCCGGCCAGGTCGCTTTATAGATAACCGCCACTGGCGTCGAAGCCGGATAGCCGCCTTCAATCAGACGTTCGGCGACGCGGTGGATGCGTTGCACGGAGAGGTAAATCGCCATTGATGTCTGGTGGCTGGCGAACAGTTCAATCTGCTCGAGCGGCGGCACAGGCGTGCGCCCTTCCAGGCGCGTGATAATCAGGCTTTGCGAAACCTCAGGCACCGTGTATTCAACACCCAGCTCCGCCGCAGCCCCCAGGAAAGCACTGACGCCCGGCACCACTTGCCACGGGATACCGCGACGGGCGAGGACTTCGCCTTGTTCGCGCACTGAGCCATAGAGCGACACATCGCCGGTTTGCAGGCGCACCACCGTTTTACCGGCCTTAATCCCTTCTTCCATCAGGTCGATAATTTGCGTCAGATGCAGCTGCGCACTGTCGTGGCACTGCGCCTCTTTCGGGCAATAGTCCAGCAGCTCAGTGTTGATAAGCGAACCGGCGTAAATCACCACCTGCGCCTCTTGCAGCAAGCGGTAGCCTTTGAGCGTAATCAGTTCGCGGTCACCTGGCCCCGCACCCACAAACCAAACGCTGCGGGGATCAAAAGTCTTAGCCATGATTCTTTTCCTTCTGGCAGGAAATCATAAAAGTGGGGTTATTGGGTTTGAAGTAATGCCCGCATCCCAGTGCGGTTAACTCGGAAATCTGTAGTTGCAGGCAATCAAAATCGTGCATGCCGCGAGAGGAAAGATGATCCAGTGCGGTGGTGAGGTTTTCCTGAAGGATAAACGTCAGCACCAGCCGCCCTTGCGGGTTGAGCTGCTCCAGCGCCCAGTCAATTAACTCCGTCAAGTTGCCGCCACTGCCGCCGATGAAAATCGCCTCGGCTTTTTCCCCCAGCATCACCGGAGCTTCACCGGCGATAATCTCGATATTGCAGCAATCAAAATGGCGACGGTTTTCCGCCAGCAGCGTCAGTGCATCGGGGTTTCGTTCAATGGCCGTCACCCGCAGTTCAGGGTGGCTGAGCGCTGCTTCAATCGAGACACTGCCCGTGCCTGCACCAACATCAATAAAATGGCGGGCCTGATGCAACGCAAGCCTGGAGAGCGCCACGGTGCGCACCACTTCCTTGGTCATCGGGACTTTTGCCCCGCGTAAAAACAGTTCATCTTTCATTGAGGATCACCAGGACATTCATGTCGTACTGTGCAGTGACATCACAGGCGCGTAGCCAGTGGATGCGTTCGTTTTCCATTGCCAGGTTTTCACCGATAACCAGCCTGCGTTGCCCGGCGCCTCTGGCGACCAGCTCAGCGGCGATTTCTCGCGGGCCACACAATTTATCGGTCACCATCGCCACTTTGGGCTGGCGGACCAGGACTTCGAAATCGACCGTTCTGCCGTGGCTGCTGGTTAACCAGATGTCATTCATATCGATGCCGGTTTTCGCGCAAAGATATTGTGCCGCGCTGATCCCCGGGATCACCTTCAGGCGATCGATTCCAAAGTGCGCAACCATTCGCGTACCAATGCCGTAAAACAGCGGATCGCCAGATGCCAGCACCACCACGCGGCGCGCGGTCTGGCATTCAATCCAGCTCAGTAAAGCGGCGATGTCGGCATCAAGTTGGCGCGTTTCACCGCAAAAATCAGGGAACTGCGCCAGATGGCGTTTCCCGCCAATCAGAATTTCAGCTTCGGCAACCGCCTGGCGGGCAGCGGGCGTCATCAGCTGCACGCCCGCCGGCCCCATTCCAACCACCGTCAGCATTGCAAATCCTCCGCGATCTCCTGCAACGGGCGGTTACTACCCAACAGTTGGTTATCAAAAGAGAACATCACGGCATCGCAAACGGGAGGCTGGCTGGTAAAACGCAGCGTCTGGGCAACCCGCAGACAAATACGTTCGGCAAGATGGTGATAGATGCGCTGGAAACCCCAGGCGTCAATGTGCTCTTGCGCCGCTTCGGTGGTGTCGCATTCGCTGACGGCAGCCAGCAATTCGTAAGGCGCGTGGAGCAATGCCAGATGGGCGACCAGTATTTCCATGCGCGCGTCGGCAATATGGCTGTGGGTATGGAATATTCCGGCGGCGACCTTAATCAGCTTCCCTGGATGCCCGACCAGCACGATCTGACGGAAGCCCAGGCGCACCGCTTCCGAAATCATGTAACCAACAAAGTTGCTCATGGTGACGATGGACTGGCTGTCCACGCCAAGCTGTTCGCGTACGAAACGTTCGCCATGATTGCCAGGCACCATCACGATGCGCTCCAGACCCGCTGCGCGTTTCAGCTCCAGTTCCAGCGCCAGAGAACGCTTCCAGCTCTCTTCCGACATCGGCGTCACAATGCCGGTGGTGCCAATAATCGAGATACCGCCGATGACGCCAAGGCGCGAGTTATAGGTTTTTTGCGCCCGTAGCTCCCCTTCAGGGGCGAAGATTTCCACCTGCGCACCACGCGACGGGCCAATCACTTCACGTACCGCAGATTCAATGGTCTGGCGTGGTGTGCGGTTGATCGCGGCACTGCCGACGGGCAAGCCAATGCCTTTGCGGGTGACTTTGCCTACCCCTTCGCCGCCATGAAGGGTTATCTCGCCGGAATCGTTCAGCGCGACTCTGGCAAAAATCAACATGCCGTGGGTGGCGTCAATATCATCACCGCCGTCTTTACGGATAGCGGCGATCGCTTGCTGCCCTTCGATGTGTGGCGATTCAACATTCAGGCACAGCGTCACGCCGGAAGGCGTGGTAATAGAAACCTGATGAATCAGGTGCTGGCGTAATACCATCAGCGCCGCGACTTTTGCCGCCGCCGTTGCGCAGGAGCCGGTGGTATAGCCTTTGCGTAACGCTTTTCCGTTATGCCACACCGGTGCCTCGAAGGATTCGCTCATCACGCCTCCCGCAGGTGATACAGCACGGCGTTGACGATGGCGGCGGCGACATTACTACCGCCCTTACGCCCGCGTGCAGCAATGGCCGGAAGGTCGCTGGCAATAAGCGCATCTTTCGACTCTTCGGCGCCGACGAACCCGACAGGAACGCCAACCACAGCACGCACCGGAGTCGCCTTTTCCAGCAAGCGGAACAGTGCGGTTGGCGCGTTACCAAAGACAAAGATCTTTTCGCCTTCTTCTTGCATCGCCAGATCAACCGCCGCCATAGAGCGCGTGATCGCCAGTTCTTTCGCCTGGTGGACAACGTGGGGATGGCTGATATAGCAACGGCACTCGCCACCGAAACTGGCTAACAGCGTTTTATTGATCCCGGAAAGCGCCATCGTGGTGTCAGTGTAAATCGTGCAGCCGCTGCGCAACGCGGCGCACAAGTTGTCCAGCGCATGTTCGGAAAACCATAAAATATCCAGCCAGTCAAAATCGGCGGTGGTATGGATAACCCGTTTAATCACCGCCTCGTGCAGCTCGCTGGCAAAACGGTATTCTGGCCGGGTTTCCCGGACAATCTCGTCGATAATGACGAAGCTTTTGGCTTCAATCGCTTGTGGTTGTTGTATGTAATTCATCATATTGCCCTCAGACCGCTCCAGACCAGATAACCCGCGCCAGCGCAAACAGCAGCAGCGCCAGCGTGGAAGCCACCCACATCAATTGAATCGTTGCTGAAATATCGCCAACGGCTATCTCGCGGGAAGCCTCTCCGAGCCAGGGTTTGTCCATCCGTTGCCCGAAGTATTCATTTGGCCCGCCGAGACGAATACCTAACGCCCCTGCCACCGTGGCTTCCGACCAACCGCAGTTGGGGCTGCTGTGGTTGTAGCGATCGCGCCAGCCAATACGCAGCGCGTCGATGGCATTGTTGCGGCACATCCACGCGGCAGCGCTCAGCAATAACCAACTGATACGCGCCGGAATGAAGTTGGCGAGGTCGTCCATTCGCGCACTAACCATGCCGATTGCACGGTATTTTGGGTGTTTGTAGCCGACCATCGAATCCAGCGTATTGACGGCTTTGTAGGCCATCGCCAGTGGCGCGCCGCCGAGCAGTAAAAAGAACAGTGGTGCTATCACGCCGTCCACGGTGTTCTCCGCAACGGTTTCCACTACCGCGCGATTGATTTGCGGCATTTGCAATTGGGAAGTGTCGCGCCCGACAATCCAGGCGAGTTTTTTGCGGCTTTCCTCGAGATTGCCCTCACTTAACGGCAGCTCCACGTCACGCGCGGCGTCATCGAGGCTGCGGGCAGCAAGCACCGTGAAAATCATCCACACTTCGACAATCCAGCCCAACCAGGGGTGAATGGCATTGGCAAAATGCAGCAGCCCCCACGCCACGCCGAAGGTGGTGCCAACCACGCAGAGCCACATCAAACCACCACCGATGGACAAGGCCGCTTCGCTACGGCAGTAACGCCGGACGATACGTTGTGCCAACGCTGTCAGTGCGCCAATCCAGCGCACCGGATGCGGCCAGTGGTGAGGGTCGCCCAGCAGACGATCCAGAATCCACGCCACCGCCCAGGCCAGGAGTGTCATTTCGCTCTCCTGGCTGCACTTATCCAGCGATTAAGCAGCGTGGGACGCTGGGCAAAATGAATATGCAGATAGCTGGCGAAGGTATTTCCCACCTGCCAGCCACCCGACCACGCCTGTAAAACTGCGCCGTCGCGGGTTTTGCTGCACGCCATCACCGCAGGGATTTGCGGCGTAAATTCAGAATAATGAAACTCGTGACCACGCAGCGTTTCGCCTGTGTCAGCCAGCAAGGTGGGCGCCAGCGCCCGGCTTTCGCAGTAGCCAAAGCGGGTTAATTTTTTGCCCATCACGCTATGGCCGGGAATAGCGCCGACCATCGGATAAGTCGCGCCGTGGCTGTCTTGTAGCGAACTGCCGAGGTACATCAAGCCGCCGCATTCGCCATAAATCGCCACGCCTCGTTGGTGGGCTGCGAGGATTTGAGCGCGCATGGTGTGGTTCGCGGATAGCTTTTCGGCGTAGAGTTCCGGATAGCCACCGCCGAGCCAAATCATCTGACATTCCGGTAACTGGCTGTCATGCAGCGGGCTGAAGCGCACAATGCGCACGCCAGCACGCTCAAGAAGAGAAATGTTATCGGGGTAATAGAAGTTGAACGCCTCGTCATCGGCCAGCGCCAGCGTTAACCCTGCTCCGCTGCCGGCGGCTGGCAGTTCAGGCCACGCCCCTGAAGGGAGCGCATCACAGACGCTGAGTGCCAGCAACTGGTCGATATCCAGCGTTTTTTCAAGCTGGCTGGCGAAGTCTGCCCAGGGTTGTGAATTGACGACCGACTCGCGTGCGGTGACCAGCCCCAAATGCCTTTCCGGTAACGAAACCCCTTCAACACGGGGAACGTAGCCCAACACCGGCACGCCGCAGTAGCGTTCAATAGCGCTTTTCAACAACTGGTAATGGCTTTCGCTATTCACGCGGTTGACGATCACGCCCGCCAGCTTTAATGCGGGGTCAAAATGTTGAAACCCCATGACCGTCGCGGCAATCGACGTCGAAACAGCTTTCCCATCGACCAGCAGAATCACCGGGCAGTTCAGTTGCTTCGCCATCCCTGCGGTGCTGCAATAATCAGGACTGATGCCGTAGCCATCAAACAGCCCCATCACGCCTTCAATCACCGCCACATCCGCATGCTGCATACGTTCGGCAAACAGCGCATTTAACGTGGTAACCGGCAGCATAAAACGGTCAAGGTTCAGGGAGGCAGTCCCGGTCACGGCGCTATGCCAGCCAGTATCAAGATAGTCAGGGCCAACTTTGCAGGGTTGTACGCGCAATCCGCGCTGTGTGAGGAGGCTAAGCAAACCCAGCGTAACCGTGGTTTTGCCACATCCGCTGGAAGTGCCTGCAACAATGAATGTCCTTTTCCTGGCTGCCATACCCCAATCCTGTTCTGGGCGGTACGGGTGCCAGGATGTGCGTTGACCCAGTCTTGCGACTCGACGCTTCTGAGCAACCCACTTCCCACCGAAGTTGTTGTTTTTAGCTAACAGACTGGTCTTCTGGCTTAGCGTCACTCTCACCCGTCCTTCCCAATCTTACGATCAGTGGTATCACGGGTTCGTCAGCATCACAGCAGCGGGGGCTGCGGGGGATTTAAACCCCCTTCCCAACCACACAATGTGGTGTATCTATTAGCATTACAGTTAACCGCGTATGCCGTAAATTCACTGTTGCGCATACGTGGAAACATAATTTAAGAATTCTGTTGAATATCGCCAAATAAAAACTCGACACAGGTTATAGCGCCTAAGCAATTAAATTATTGCGCTACGACAATTTATCAGACCAATTAAATTTGCTTACTTTGACACGCCCCACAATTAATTACCTTTTCGTAAAGCAATAACAAAACCTCACTTTTAAATGAAATAACCCCTTACACCAAATAGACAAATAAGTTCATGAAAATAAATCATATTAATATGAAAATAAATCAAAGCCATATTATTAGCGCGCAGATATAACATCTTTATTCTTTTTATCGCCATGGCGGATTAAGCTATATTGTGGAAAATCAATAAATCCTATAAAGCGCCATGTCACTATCGCGCAGATATAATTGAGTGAAAAAGGTGGTCAATGTGGCAGTAGCTCAGTGTCCTGCATCCTGTGGCGAGCTTATCCAGGGGTGGATTGTTGGCGGCGAAAAGCTGGTGTCGTGTCCGGTGGACTGGTACAGCACCGTTGAAGTCACCACTGGCGCTCCGCTAGCAAGCGAACTTCCTCTGTCGCGCGCAATGGTGAAACAGCTGCTGGCGCACTGGCAATATCCCGCAGAGTTGAGCCGTGAAATACGCATTGAGCGCCACTCGACGATTCCGCTCGCCAAGGGAATGGCCAGTAGCACCGCAGATATCGCCGCCACGGCGCTCGCTACCGCGAGTTATTTAGGCCGTGAACTCAGTGAACAAGCACTGGCGGCGCAGTGTGTTGCACTCGAACCCACCGACAGCACTATTTTTCGCAGCCTGACGTTGTTTGACCATAACAAAGGTGCTACGCGCATCGCCTGTGACTCGCAACCGGCGCTGGATCTGCTGGTGCTTGAAAGCCCACTGACTTTGCGAACCGCAGATTATCACCGCATGGAAAGAAACACGTTGCTGCAACGGCATGCCCCTGAACTGGAAACAGCCTGGGGGAAAATTCAGCAAGCGTGCGCGCAGAACAACCCACGTTTGATGGGTGAAGCCGCCACGCTTAGCGCCGTGGCGAGCCAGAATATTTTGCCTAAACCGGAATTTAACGTCTTGTTATCACTGGTTGAAGAGTGCGATCTCTACGGTATTAATGTCGCTCACAGCGGCAGCGTGGTGGGGTTGTTGTTAGACCGCAACAAGCATGATGTAGAGCGGGTGATAGGGCTATTGACGGAAAAACGCTTAACTCCACACTGGCCGATGCATCACTTGTTGAAGATGGTCGAAGGCGGCGTGGCCTTGCTGTGATCACCGTTAATGGTGTCGGATGACGCTGCGCTTATCCGACCTACGGGATAGCCGTTGTAGGGGGACAAGCGTCAGCGTCATCCACCAGTTACGCCGAGGGTGACGGAGGTCGCTGCGCTTATCCGACCTACGGGATAGCCGTTGTAGGGGGGATAAGCGTCAGCGTCATCCACCAGTTACGCCGAGGGTGACGGAGGTCGTTGCACTTATCCGGCCTACGGGATAGCCGTTGTAGGGGGGATAAGCGTCAGCATCATCCACCAGTTACGCCGAGGGTGACGGAGGTCGCTGCGCTTATCCGGCCTACGGGATAGTCGTTGTAGGGGGGATAAGCGCCAGCGTCATCCACCAGTTACGCCGAGGGTGACGGAGGTCGCTACGCTTATCCGGCCTTCGGGATAGTCGTTGTAGGGGGGATAAGCGCCAGCGTCATCCACCAGTTACGCCGAGGGTGACGGAGGTCGCTGCGCTTATCCGGCCTACGGGATAGTCGTTGTAGGGGGGATAAGCGTCAGCGTCATCCACCAGTTACGCCGAGGGTGACGGAGGTCGCTGCGCTTATCCGACCTACGGATAGCCGTTGTAGGGGGGATAAGCGCCAGCGTCATCCACCAGTTACGCCGAGGGTGACGGAGGTCGCTGCGCTTATCCGACCTCTGGAGAGGTTTCACTTATGAATCAGGCGTTAATATCTGGCTCAGCGCCTGAATCAACTGCCGGTTTTCATCTTCGCGACGAACGGCCACCCGATAGAAATGGCTATCAAGCCCCGGATAATTTTCACAGTGGCGAATAAGAATACGCTGCGCTAACAGCGCCGATTTCAGGTTAATGTGTTGATGGGTACATTTGAAAAACAAGTAGTTGGCGGTAGGTTGCCAGACCACCAGTGACGTAAATTGCTTCAGGGCGTGCCATAAATATTCCCGCTGGCGGGCAATATATTGGTGGCTCAAATTGATGTAATCGTCATCAGTCAATAAGTGCTGACCCACGAGTGCAGCAAGCCCATTTATCGACCAGGGCTCGCGGTTATCTTTCAGATGACGAATAGTCGCCCGGTTACCACTTAGCAAATAGCCAAGCCGCAGACCCGGAATGGCAAAAAATTTGGTCAGCGAACGTAACAGATAGAGATAATTCGAATGCACCAAACGCGCAGCCAGGCTTGATCCTTGAGGAAGAAAATCAATAAAAGCTTCATCAACAATCAGCGCTATCTGGCTCGTTTCACACAGTTCTGCCAGTTCATTTAACAGCTGCGCGTCGGGCATCAACCCTGTTGGATTATTCGGCGTGGCAATAAACAGGCAGTCAGGCCGTTGTTGACGAACAGCTTCTAGCAGTTGTTGATCGGGCTGAAAACCCTGTGACTCTTCTAAGCGATATTCAATTACCCGACAACCCTGCTGCGCCAGCGCCCGGCGGTATTCCGCAAAACCGGGCACCAGAAGCATGGCGCTGCGTGGCGATAACGCACGCACCAGGCCGTAAATCAGTTCCGTGGCACCATTACCGGCAATAACCTGTTCAACATCGCAGTGATTGGCCGACGCCAGCGCCTGATGAAGGTGACGATATTCAACATCCGGATAGCGCTCAATAAGTTCCAGATGAGTAGTGATGAGCGACTTAACTCGTGCAGATAAACCCAGCGGATTGATATTGGCACTGAAATCCAGCAGAGCTTCTGGCGCAATACCGAGCTGTTGGGCGATTTCGACACTATTCCCACCATGTTCACTCATTGGCCGCTCCCGCATTAGCAGACCATATCCTGGATCTCTATCTGGGTGGCCGTAAACGCTAACACGTCATGCAGATTCACCACCTCACCGATAACAATCAGTGCCGGGGCGTGAAGTTGTTGACGCTCAACTTCCAGATGAAGGGTGGCAAGTGTTCCCCGCGCCACTTGCTGGCGTGCCTGGCTGGCGTACATCACCACCGCAGCTGGCGTGTCTGCTGACTTTCCACCGGCGATGAGTTGCTGGCAAATTTCGCTCAGCCGGGTCATTCCCATCAGGATAACCAGCGTGCCGTCGAGCTGCGCAAAGGCATGCCAGTTTTGCGGGTCATTCCCCTGGCACATATGGCCGGTAATGATATGGAAACTGGAGGCGTAATCGCGATGCGTCACCGGGATCCCCGCGTACACTAAGCCGCCAATCGCGGAACTGATGCCAGGTACCACCTCGAATTTCAGCCCTTCTTTGGCCAGTTCTTCCACTTCTTCCGCGCCACGGCCAAAAACATACGGGTCCCCGCCTTTTAGACGGACAACCTGTTTGTTCATGCGGGCATATTCCACGAGGATGGCATTAATTTCTGACTGAGGAATCGGGTGGTGATTGGGGTTTTTACCAACGTTAATAATGAGACAGTTTTTTGGCGCCTGTTTTAATAGTTCAGGGTTAACTAACCGGTCGTGAACAATCACTTCTGCGTGACGGATCGCATGTAATCCTTTTACGGTAATTAAAGAAACATCACCGGGGCCAGCACCAACAAGCCAGACTTTCCCTTCATTCATAGAATCATCCTAAATGGTCAGTATTAAAATTAACGGCAACATCGTAATTTGGCGCTTAAATTCACGCACATTATTCAGGAGTCTTCTTTAAAAATACTTGATGGGCTTCTCATTATTTATTGAGTTTAAAGAAAGATCTCATACGCAAATATCAAAAATCGGCAAATAGAGACTAATGATTAATTTAATTAAGTCTGTTTGCTGCCGACATAGCAAATTAACACATCAATATTAACATCTTATTAACTAAAAAACCCATAATCACCTGATACCTATTTATATAGCACCTGCAGTACACACTTAATAAATAAAAAACCGTTAAGCAATTCACACTTTTATTTATAGAGCCTTCTTAATTAATTATTATTCATGAATGCATTTAGATTAAACACAAAATAAGATTCAGATCACAAACATGAAAACACACCTGTTCACCATTATAATTAAAATAATAAAAACCCCAGAAAAAATAATCATAACACACTGATATTAAACATTATTTATAAAACACACTTCACAACAATCATTTTTAGAAAGATATTCTGAAAATAGATCAATTGCTTCAATTACATCAGACAAAGAAACTCCAGCTCAGTTAAAAGGCGCAATCAGCCTGCGCAATAAATAATAGCAATAGCTCTTACTTTCTGATTATCAGCCCTACAGAGGATTATTAATGAAAAAATCAACACTTGTTATTGGCGTCATTGGTGCTGACTGCCATGCGGTAGGCAATAAAGTTTTGGATCGCGTTTTTACTGCCCATGATTTTCGCGTAATCAATCTTGGGGTGATGGTGAGCCAGGATGAATATATCGATGCTGCTATCGAAACGGGTGCCGATGCGATTGTGGTGTCGTCAATTTATGGCCACGGTGACATCGACTGCCTCGGTCTGCGCGAGCGTTGTATTGAACGCGGTATCGGCGACATTCTGCTGTACGTTGGCGGCAACCTGGTGGTCGGCAAGCATGACTTTGGGGATATCGAGACCAAGTTCAAAGAGATGGGCTTTAACCGCGTCTTTGCCCCAAGCCACGATCTTGAAAGTGTTTGTTCTCTGATAACAAACGACATTGACCAACGCTGCCTTGAAGAGGCCATCTGATGCAAATTGTCTCTGTCGACATCGGCTCGACGTGGACCAAAGCAGCCCTCTTCGCTCGGGAGGGGGATGCGTTAACGTTGGTGAACCACGTCCTGACCCCAACCACAACGCACCACCTGGCTGACGGTTTCTTTGCCAGCCTGAATCAGGTGCTCAATGTTGCCGATGCTCGCCCACTGCTCAACAGCGGTGAAGTGACGCTGAAATACTCCTCATCTGCGAAAGGCGGTCTTGCCGTTGCCGCAATGGGGCTGGTGCCGTCAATCACCCTGGAATCCGCGAAAGTCACCGCCCACTCAGCAGGGGCGAAAATCGCGCAGTATTACTCGTACAAGCTGAATCGCCACGACATCAAGGCGCTGGAAACCACACCTCCCGACATTCTGCTCTTTGCCGGTGGCACCGACGGTGGGGAAGAAAGTTACGGCCTGGCCAACGCCCATGCGCTGGCAGAGTCAAACCTGGATTGCGCCATTATCTACGCCGGTAACCGCGACATTCAGGACGATGTGCAGACGATCCTCGGGCATAAAGATCTGACCACGGTAGACAACATTCTACCGGATCTCGATCACCCGAATCCGTATGCCGCGCGGCAGGCGATTTGCGATCTCTTTTTATCACGGATCGTCAAAGGAAAAGGCCTGGACGTCATCGTCGGGGAAACGGGCGAGGAGCCGATGCCGACTCCGTGGACCGTTTATGAACTGGTGAAAGCGATCAGCGATTCCGACAGCTCGTGGAAGGAGTTCATGCTGATCGATATGGGTGGCGCGACCACCGATATTTACTCCACCAGCAACAATACCCTTTCTCCTGACACCGTGTTGCACGGCGTGCCTGAACCCTTCGTCAAACGCACCGTAGAAGGTGATTTGGGGATGCGTGTCTCGGCCATGGTGGTCGGCGAAAGCACCAGGGAACTGGTGAACGTGCTCTTCGCGCATCAGCCGCAACGCCAGGAAGCTTTTTATCGCTATCTGCAACATCTGGTGGCGCATCCCGATTATCTGCCGTGTAACGAGGAAGAAAAATATTTCGACACCGTACTGGCAGGGTTGTGTGTCGGCTACGCCAGCGAACGTCATGCGGGCACCAAAAAACAGGTGTGCACCTGCGTGGGTAGTGTCGATTTGCAGATGGGACGTGACCTGACCACCGTTCGTCGTGTTGTCGGGTCCGGCGGATGGCTTTCACGCGCCAACCGGTTCGACATCCACAACTGGATGAAATACCGCGAACTTGACGATGACGGCAGACGCATTCTGCTCCCCACCCAATTTGAATATTACCGCGATTCAAAAGGCTTGTTACCGCTGCTGGCAAACGTCGCCAGGCTTTATCCGCAGCTCGCCGCTCGCACCAGCATTCAATGTTTAACCCTATAGATAAGGCAGCAACGAATGGAACTCCGTAATAAAAAGTTAACCCATGATGAATTCATGACCGAACGGCACCAGGTTCTTCAGACCTGGCATACCGGTAAGGACGTTGAAAACTTTGAAGATGGCGTGAAGTACCAACAAACAATTCCTGAGAAAAAACGCTTCTCTCACGCTCTGCTGAAAGCCGATCAGGAAGGCAAAACCCTGAGCCAGCCACGTGCAGGCGTGGCATTAATGGATGAGCACATCGAACTGCTCAAAACGTTGCAGGAAGAGTGTGACCTGCTGCCTTCCACCATTGATGCCTATACCCGTCTGAACCGCTACGAAGAAGCCGCCGTCGGGATTCAGAAATCCATTGAAGCCGGGACGTCTAAGCTGAACGGCCTGCCGGTCGTCAACCACGGTGTGGCTGCCTGCCGTCGTTTGACCGAAACGCTGGAAAAACCGCTGCAAATTCGCCACGGTACGCCGGATGCACGCCTGCTGGCAGAGATCTCCATGGCCAGTGGCTTTACCAGCTACGAAGGCGGCGGCATCTCCTACAACATTCCTTACGCTAAGCGCGTCACGCTAGAAAAATCGATCCGTGACTGGCAGTACTGCGACCGTCTGATGGGCCTGTATGAAGAACATGGTATTCGCATTAACCGCGAACCGTTCGGCCCGCTGACCGGCACGCTTATCCCGCCATTCATGTCGCATTCCGTGGCGATCATTGAAGGTTTGCTGGCGCTGGAACAGGGCGTGAAATCTATTACCGTCGGCTACGGCCAGGTGGGAAGCCTGACTCAGGACATCGCCGCGATTCAGTCGCTGCGCGAGTTGTCTCATGAGTATTTCCATAACTACGGCTTCGACGATTACGAGCTGAGCACCGTATTCCACCAGTGGATGGGTGGCTTCCCGGAAGACGAAGCTAAAGCCTTCGGCATTATCTCCTGGGGTGCGGCGGTAGCGGGTATGTCCGGTGCCACTAAGGTGATCACCAAGAGCCCACACGAAGCCTTCGGTATCCCTACCGCGGCGGCTAACGCCCAGGGTCTGAAAGCTTCACGCCAGATGCTCAACATGGTCAGCGACCAGAAATTCCCACCATGCCCTGCCGTCGATCAGGAAGTGTCTCTGATTAAGAGCGAAGTGCGTGCCGTGCTGAAGAAAGTCTTCGAGCTGGGCAATGGCGATATTGCTCGCGGTACGGTGCTGGCCTTTGAAGCAGGCGTACTGGATGTGCCATTCGCTCCGGCTTCCTGTAACGCAGGCAAAATTTTACCGGTGCGCGATAACTATGGCGCCATTCGTATTCTTGATGCCGGAGCGGTTCCGCTGCCGGAAGACATTCTGGCCCTGCACCACGATTACGTCGCAGAGCGCGCGCAATTCGAAGGCCGCAAACCTTCATTCCAGATGGTTATTGATGACATCAACGCTGTATCCCACAGTAAATTAATAGGAAGACCATGATGAAAATTAAACAAGCGCTTTTCACCGCAGGCTACTCCTCATTTTATTTTGACGATCAACAAGCTATTAAAGACGGTGCCGGACATGACGGCTTCATCTATACCGGCGAACCGGTCACGCCAGGTTTCACAGCGGTGCGTCAGGCGGGGGAATGCGTTTCGGTACAACTGATTCTTGAAAATGGTGCGGTTGCCGTCGGCGACTGTGCGGCAGTGCAATATTCAGGGGCGGGTGGCCGTGACCCGCTGTTCCTGGCGGCAAACTTTATTCCTTTCCTCAACGACCATATAAAACCGTTGCTGGAAGGCCGCGATGTCGATGCGTTCCTGCCGAATGCGCGCTTCTTCGACACGTTAATGATCGACGGGCATCTGCTGCATACCGCTGTGCGTTATGGTCTTTCTCAGGCGCTGCTCGATGCCACCGCGCTGGCAACCGGCTGCCTGAAAGCGGAAGTGGTCTGTAATGAATGGCAGTTGCCATGCGTTCCGGAAGCGATTCCATTATTCGGCCAGAGCGGCGATGACCGCTATATCGCGGTCGATAAAATGATCCTTAAAGGTGTGGATGTCCTGCCGCATGCGCTGATCAACAACGTGGAGCAGAAGCTCGGTTTTCACGGTGAGAAACTGCGTGAATATGTGCGCTGGTTGTCTGACCGCATTCTGAAACTGCGCACCAGCGAGAAATACCAACCGACCCTGCATATCGACGTCTACGGCACCATTGGCCTGATTTTCGATATGGACACGGTGCGCTGCGCCGAGTACATCGCCAGCCTGGAAAAAGAAGCACAGGGCCTGCCGCTGTACATTGAAGGTCCGGTGGATGCCGGTAATAAACCGGATCAGATCCGCATGCTGACCGAGATTACCCATGAGCTGACTCGTCTGGGTTCCGGTGTGAAGATCGTCGCCGACGAATGGTGTAACACCTATCAGGATATCGTTGATTTCACCGATGCGGGCAGTTGCCACATGGTGCAGATCAAAACCCCGGACCTGGGTGGCATTCACAACATCGTTGACGCCGTGCTCTATTGCAACAAACACGGTATGGAAGCCTACCAGGGCGGTACCTGTAACGAAACCGAGATCAGTGCTCGCACTTGCGTACACGTGGCGCTAGCCGCTCGTCCAATGCGTATGTTGATAAAGCCTGGTATGGGCTTCGATGAAGGGCTCAATATTGTGTTCAACGAAATGAACCGCACTATTGCGCTGTTGCAGACAAAGGATTGAGAAATGGCACGCACATTTAAGATCTTGTCACCGACGGCTATCCTGGGTTATGGCTTCCCGGAAGAGAGCTTTCGCAAAGCCATGCTGGAATCACCGGATCTGATTGCGGTTGACGCGGGATCCTCCGATCCTGGCCCTCATTATTTAGGGGCAGGCAAACCGTTCACCGATCGGGCAGGCGTTAAACGCGATCTGCGCTATATGATCACCGCGGGTGTTAACCACAACATTCCGGTGGTGATTGGCACCGCCGGAGGTTCCGGCGCCGCACCGCATCTGGAATGGTGCCGCCAGATAATCCTCGAGATCGCGCAAGAAGAGAATTTAAGCTTCTCGATGGCGTTGATCCCGTCGGATGTCGACAAAGCCACGGTTCATCAGGCGCTGGATAACGGTGCGATTACCGCGCTGGATTTTGTCCCTGAACTGACCCACGAGGCGATTGAAGAGAGCACTTACATCGTCGCGCAAATGGGTATCGAACCTTTCCAGCGTGCGCTGGAAGCGGGTGCGCAGGTGGTGTTGGGCGGACGTGCTTACGATCCGGCCTGCTTCGCCGCGCTGCCCATCATGAAAGGGTTTGATGAAGGGCTGGCGCTGCACTGCGGGAAGATCCTCGAATGTGCGGCCATTGCCGCAACGCCAGGTTCCGGTTCTGATTGCGCGATGGGCATCATTGATGAACACGGCTTTACGCTCAAAACATTCAATCCGAAGCGCAAATTTACCGAGACTTCAGCGGCAGCACACACGTTGTATGAGAAGTCGGATCCGTACTTCCTGCCAGGCCCTGGCGGCGTGCTGAATCTGAAAGGCTGTAGCTTCAAGGCCGTTAACGACGGTGAAGTGTACGTTAGCGGTTCACGTCACGAAGAAACGCCTTATGCGCTGAAACTCGAAGGTGCGCGCCAGGTCGGTTTCCGTTGCCTGACCATCGCCGGGACACGCGACCCGATTATGATTGCCGGCATCGACACCATTCTTGAAGAGGTGAAAGCCAGCGTGGCGAGCAACCTCTCGCTCAATGACGACAGCATCCGCATCACGTTCCATCTGTATGGCAAAAACGGTGTCATGGGTATCCATGAACCGATGCAAACAGCCGGACATGAGCTGGGGATTTTGTTGGACGTGGTCGCGCCGACTCAGGAGATCGCCAACAGCGTTTGTTCGCTGGTGCGCTCTACCCTGCTGCACTACGGCTATGAAAACCGCATGGCGACCGCAGGCAACCTCGCCTTCCCGTTCTCGCCATCCGACATTCAAAGCGGGCCAGTGTATGAGTTCTCGATCTATCACCTGATTGAAGCGAATGACGACCTACGTTTTGATTTCACCCTTGAACAGGTGACGCCAGAAGGAGTTCAGGCATGAAACAGTCAATCTGCTCATTGGCGCAGGTCATTCGTTCTAAAAACGCCGGACCGTACGAACTGGTATTAGATATTTTATTTAAAACCCGTGAAGACTATCAGCGCGTAAAAGCATCTGAGCAATTAACACCACAGCTTATTGCCGATTTGTATCACGTCGAGCCTGAATTTGTTCACCGCATTATCTGGTTTGACCCAGCCAACGCGGTAAAGATTGTCATGCCTCGCGATATTATTTCAGGAAGCGTCGGTGACAATGATGTTTATGGTGCCCAGCAACATGCGCCATTATTAAGCATTCAGTTCGACCTGTAGTAAAAATAATACAACAACATTAAATGGTGTGCGGAATATTGCTGTATCCCAGCACACCAAATTATTCATGCGGTTGGTCATAAACAGGTGTGTGCCTTGGTAGCTGCAGGGTACACGCCGCCCTACACCTTAATACCCAACCATTATCCGATGGAGTAAACATGAAGAAAATTAGTTTAACGAAGATGATCATACTAGGCCTTATATTAGGTATGATTGCAGGCGTGGCCATTAATAATATGGCATCGGCTGATGCGGCAAAATCGTATGCAGGCGATATTTCCATTTTTACCACCATATTCTTACGTATGGTAAAAATGATTATTGCACCATTAGTTATTTCTACTCTGGTGGTCGGCATTGCCAAAATGGGCGATGCTAAAACGCTGGGGCGTATATTCTCTAAAACGTTCTTCCTCTTTATTTGTGCCTCACTGCTCTCCATCGCACTGGGTCTGGTGATTGTTAATATCTTCCAGCCAGGTGCTGGCATTAACTTTGTACCGCACGATGTCGGAGCGTTATCAGCGGTTAAATCTGAACCGTTCACTCTGAAAGTGTTTATCTCGCACGCCGTACCAACCAGTATCGTCGATGCGATGGCTCGTAATGAAATCCTGCAAATTGTGGTGTTCTCGATTTTCCTCGGTTGCAGCCTGGCAGCAATCGGCGAGAAAGGCGAGGCAATCGTGAAAGTGCTCGATTCTCTGGTGCACGTCATGCTGAAGCTGACTGGCTATGTGATGCTGTTTGCGCCACTGACCGTTTTCGCAGCGATCTCGGGTTTGATTGCCGAACGTGGGCTGGGTGTGATGGTCAGCGCCGGTATCTTCATGGGTGAGTTCTACCTGACCCTTGGGATGCTGTGGGCGATTCTGATTGGCCTTTCCACTATGCTCATCGGGCCGTGTATTGGCCGTCTGACCAAATCAATCCTCGAACCTGCCCTTCTGGCTTTCACCACTTCCAGCTCCGAAGCCGCTTTCCCGGGTACGCTCGATAAACTGGAGAAGTTTGGCGTTTCCTCGAAGATTGCCAGCTTCGTACTGCCAATCGGTTACTCCTTTAACCTCGTCGGCTCAATGGCTTACTGCTCTTTTGCCACCGTGTTTATCGCACAGGCCTGCAACATTGAACTGAGTATGGGCGAGCAGATCACCATGCTGTTGATCCTGATGCTGACCTCTAAAGGTATGGCCGGTGTACCACGTGCATCGATGGTGGTTATCGCCGCAACACTCAACCAGTTCAATATTCCAGAAGCCGGTTTGATTCTGCTGATGGGTGTCGATCCGTTCCTCGATATGGGCCGTTCAGCGACTAACGTGATGAGTAACGCCATGGGTGCTGCGATTGTTGGCCGCTGGGAAGGTGAACACTTCGGTGAAGGTTGCCGTGGTGACGCTCCAGCCAAAACGCCTGGCTTAGAACACCCGGCGACTAAAGCATCTGAAGTGACCATGTACTGATATTCAAGGCCGACTTTCGTCGGCCTTTTTTAACACAACAACACAGGGCTACAACGTGAAAATAAAACTCTTAGCAGCAAGTGTGTTATCGCTCAGTTTCTTAGTCAGCACCACGACGCTGGCGCAAACTGCACCAGACTACGACGCACTCATCAAGCAAGCGCATCAAAAATATAAAAATAATAACGACGGAAAAGTCGCTGACTATATTCCGGCGCTTGCCACTTACAGCCCACAGAATTTTGCCATCACCATCGCCACGGTGGACGGCAAAATTTACCAGACAGGTGATGTCAAAAAAGCCTTCCCGATGGAGTCCCTGAGCAAGGTCTTCACCATGGCGCTCGCGATGGAACAGCACGGGCCAAAAGAGGTGCTGGATAAACTCGGTGCCAATGCCACCGGGCTGCCATTCAATTCCGGTTTAGCCGTGGAGCTGACCAAAGGCGCGCCAGAAAATCCATTGGTCAATGCGGGAGCGATGAGCACCGTTAGCCTGGTTGAAGCCAAAGATAAAACCGACCGCTGGAACAAAATTCTCAACAACCTGAATGCGTGGGCGGATGCCTCGTTGACCGTCAACGAGCCGGTATTCAAATCTGAAATGGACACCAACCAGCACAATCAGGCGCTGGCGCAGTTAATGGAGTCCTATAACAGTTTCTATGGCGATACCCGTGAAGCCGTAGAGATTTATACCCGTCAGTGTTCAGTGGATGTCACCACCGAGCAGCTCGCCAAAATGGGCGCGGTGCTCGCCAATAATGGCAAATCGCCTTACACCGGCAAGCAACTGTTAAACGAGAAATATGTCCCGCAGGTGTTAGCGGAAATGGCTATTGCCGGGCTTTATGACGGCAGCGGCAAGTGGCTTTACACCGTAGGCCTTCCGGCGAAAAGCGGTGTCGGCGGCGGCATGGTCGCCGTGGTGCCGGGGAAATATGCCATCGCCGTGTACTCTCCGCCGCTTGATTCCGCGGGCAACAGCGTTCGCGCCCAGCAAACCATTGAGTATGTTGCGCAAGCGACACAATCCAATCTCTTTTTAGCGAAGTAAGCCCGAAGAAAAGGGCATCGCACCAGATGCCCTTCATTAATGACTGATAAGTGAGAAGTCGACATGTCTAAACCATTTGCCTGGCAGGAACCGTTTTTACAAAGCAAAGATAATACGGAATATACATTGCTCAGCGGCCAACACATTACGGTGACGGAGCTGGACGGTGAAGAGGTCATCAAAGTTGCCCCTGAGGCCTTAACGCTACTGGCGCAGCATGCTTTTTACGAAGCGTCGTTTTTCCTGCGTGCTGCCCATCTCAAGCAGATTGCCAGCATCCTGCACGACCCACAGGCCAGTGATAATGATAAATACGTTGCGCTGCAACTGTTACGCAACGCGGAAGTGTCGGCGAAAGGTGTGCTGCCAAATTGCCAGGATACCGGGACAGCCACCATTGTGGCGAGTAAAGGTCAGTCTATCTGGACCGGCGGCGACGATGCAGAAGCCTTAAGTAAAGGCATCTACACCACCTTCCAGGAGAATAATCTGCGCTACTCGCAGAATGCGCCGCTGGACATGTACACCGAGGTCAACACTCAGACCAACCTGCCTGCGCAGATTGATATTAGCGCCACACCTGGCAACGAATATCGTTTCCTGTTCGTCAATAAAGGCGGTGGCTCTGCTAACAAAGCGGCGCTATTCCAGGAAACAAAATCTATTCTCCAGCCTGAAAAGCTGACTGCCTTCCTGATTGAAAAAATGAAGTCGCTGGGTACCGCCGCCTGCCCTCCTTACCATATCGCGTTTGTGGTGGGTGGGTTGTCGGCCGACCAGTCACTGAAAGTCGCCAAACTGGCTTCGACCAAGTATTACGACAATCTGCCAACCGAGGGGAATGAACTCGGCCAGGCATTCCGCGACACGGCACTGGAAACCGCGTTACTCAATGCCAGCCGTGAATTTGGCATCGGCGCGCAGTTTGGCGGCAAATACTTCGCCCATGATATCCGGGTTATCCGTCTGCCACGCCACGGCGGTTCCTGCCCAATCGCGATGGCGCTGTCCTGTTCTGCCGACCGCAATATTAAAGGCAAGATCAATAAGCAGGGAATCTGGCTGGAAAAACTCGAGCACAATCCAGGCAAATTTATTCCGGATTCTCAGCGTACAGAGAATAGCGCCCAGACGGTGCAACTCGACCTGAACCGCCCACTGAAAGAGATTATGGCCGACTTGTCTAAGCTGCCGATTGGCACACGTGTGTCGTTAAGCGGCTCCATCGTGGTCGCCCGCGACATTGCCCATGCTGAAATCAAAGCGCGGCTGGACAAGGGCGAAGCGATGCCCGACTACATGAAAAACCATATCGTCTATTACGCGGGCCCTGCCAAAACGCCGGACAACCAGCCGTGTGGTTCGCTCGGGCCGACCACTGGCGGGCGCATGGATGGTTATGTTGACCAGTTCCAGGCAGCAGGTGGCAGCCTGGTCATGCTTTCGAAAGGTAACCGCAGCCAGCAAGTGACCGATGCCTGCCTCAAACATGGTGGTTTTAACCTCGGGAGTATCGGTGGCGCGGCGGCATTACTGGCGCAGCAATATGTGAAAAGCCTGCGCTGCCTTGAGTACCCTGAACTGGGCATGGAAGCGGTGTGGATGATGGAAGTGAAAAACCTGCCGGCTTTTGTTCTGGTCGACGATAAAGGCAATAACTTCTTTGAACAGTTTGAGCAAAAGCAAAGTTGCGCATCTTGCCCTGCAAAGCATTAAGGAGCGTTTATGGAAACGCGAACCAATACTGAACGCCATCGTCAGCGCCAGCAAAAGATCAAAGAGCGGGTAGATAGCCGTGTGGCGGCGGCAACCGAAAGGAAAGGTATCCTGATTGTTTTTACCGGCAACGGAAAAGGAAAATCGACCGCAGCCTTTGGGACAGTGACGCGCGCTATCGGCCATGGCAAAACCGTCGGGGTCGCGCAATTCATTAAAGGCCAGTGGGATAATGGTGAATACAACACGCTGCATCAGCACAATGTTGAATTCCACATTATGGGCACCGGTTTTACCTGGGAAACCCAGAATAGAGAAGAAGATATCCAGGCTGCTCTCGCGGTCTGGCAGGAAAGTAAGCGCATGCTCGCCGATGCGCGTTACGACCTGGTGGTACTCGATGAACTCACCTATATGCTGGCTTATCACTACCTGGATATTCAGGAGGTTATTTCATCGATAGTGAATCGCCCCGCCCATCAAAGTGTGGTGGTGACCGGGCGCGGTTGTCACAGCCAGTTGCTGGATATTGCTGATACCGTCAGTGAAATCCGACCGGTAAAACATGCCTTTGATAGCGGGATTCAGGCTCAATCTGGTATTGACTGGTAAGGTATGCCGCCTGGTGAAAACCGGGCGGCATCATCAATCAGGCTGGCTCAGATATCAGTGATTTTTCCAGTAACCAGGCGCGAAGAATCTGCAAATGTCGGGACTCAGCTTTTTCTGCCCGCCATGTCAAAATGAAGCGGTTCCCGGTACGAATAGGAACATCACAAGGAATGACCATTTCACCGCTGTCCAGATCGCGCTGAATAGCAAAACGAGGTAATAATGCGGTTCCCAGATTTGAGCGTACCGCCGCAATCAACATCGAGAGCAAGTCAAAGCGCGGGCCTTTGTTCACCAGCGGGCTGTTAACATCCGACAGCGCAAACCACTCTTGCCAACCGGTGGTGCGGGTACTTTGATGCAACAAAGGAAATTCATTCAGCAAGTCATCGACAGCGAATTTTTGATCAGGTCGGGATAACAGGCTTCTGCTACAAACGGGCAAAATCTCCTCTTCAAATAAATATTCCATTCCAGACCATGGTGTACAAAAATCTTCGCGCATAATAGCGGCGTCATAATCATTGTTTAGAAAATCGCCGATATTAGCCAGTGAATGAATATTGACCGTAATATCGGGATTTAATTTATTGAACTCGCGTAAATTGGGAATCAACCAATGAGTGCTTAATGTCGGATTGACGGCTAACTCAATAGCCTGAACCGCAGGTTGCCAGGCCATTATCGAATGAGTATCACGCTCAAGTTTATTTAGCGTTTCTTTAACAATGTTCAGATAGTGCTTACCTGCCGCATTTAAATGAATACGTTTTTTTGCATGGTCAAATAATGCAGTATGCAGAAAATCCTCCAACGCGTTTACTTGTCTGAACACAGCGCTCTGTGTCAAAGCCAACTCTTCTGCTGCCCGAGTATAACTTTCGTGACGTGCCACCACTTCAAACGTCACCAGCAATTCGGTCTTCGGTATTTTTCCTCTCATCGTGCCTTCCATTTGCAGTGAACTAAAATAGTTTAGGGATGAAATTATCTTTCTCAACCCCATAAGGACTGACGCAAGATAATTCTCATCTCATTGCTGTTTTTTTCATCTTTTGCTTCAGCCTGGCCGTATAACCTTTATATCCGGTTAATATGTTAATAGCATGTTTATTATTCTTGAGAATAAAGGTGAAGTGAGTCATTATTTTACCAGACCCATATCGGTGACTCTGTGTTCATTTGTTTTATTTCTAAACGAAATAAAAACGCGCCACAGAGCTTCTATAAAGCTTTCCATTTTTAATAAAACCTTTTTCCAAAAAAATATCTGAGGATTATTGATAAACACAGGTGTATTAGTATAAAGGTTCTTTTGCTGGATTAATGAGCGCCATGTTAAAGAAGGCAAAAATCACGTTGAAAAGTGTGGAAAAAAAGACAAACCTATTCCCTGGTCGGATAAGCGCAGCACCGTCCGAAAAACAGGCTAAAATGGTGGATGACGCTATCGCTTATCCACCCTACAACACCACTTTAGTGACCTTTTTCCCGCTACTTCACGTTTTCATTTCTCAGTATGGTCTGGCCTGCAACAGACTGGATTTTCCAGGTTCCGGCTTCCTTTACCATGCAGTCAATAACGGTGTGTTGCTGTTTTTTGCCGTAGGAAACATAAATGTTGAAGCAAACGGGGTCATAGTCACTGGATACTACGGTGACGTTCGTCGGCCAGTCTTCGCCAAAATCCTGGGCGCGAATAAAAAAGTCGGCGTCGTAAAATTCAGCTTCGTTACCGATGGCTGAACGTAGTTTTTCCAGCGTGCTTTTAGTCACATATTTATCAATATCATGGCCATCGGTAAGAGGATTTTTATTCTGACTGATTTGTTGCAGGTACCATTGGTTGAATTCCTGTGCCAGTTTAATAGGCTGGTCGTAATCGCTGGCGGCGAGCGTTGAAGTGGAGACCAACAGCATGAAAGCGGTTAAAATTTTCATTCTGAGTACCTTTAATCAAACTTTGGTGTCGTTCGGGAAAGCATAGCTTCACCCGACATCGCTGGGGTAAACGGTGGATGTCGCTCGCGCTTATCCGCCCTACAATTGCAGACAAGCAAATGAATACAGACAGTTACGTTAACTTTCCGTTTCCGTGGCAAATATTGTCCACTTTTTCTGCTATCGCCGTCTGTGTTATTGATACGAAAAATGGCTGAAATAAGGTATAAAGCCGCATGAAAATCCCAAACAGACTCCAACCGCTGGTTGATGATGGCCTGATCGACGATGTACTTCAGCGCCTGAAAAGTGGCAAAGAAGCCGACGTCTACACCGTTTTATGCGGTGACAAGATCCAATGCGCCAAAGTGTACAAAGAAGCTATGCAGCGTAGCTTTAAGCAAGCTGTGCAGTATCAGGAAGGGCGCAAAGTCCGCAATTCTCGCAACACCCGTGCCATGCAGAAAGGCTCAAAGTTCGGACGCAAGCAACAAGAAGAAACCTGGCAAATGGCTGAGGTGGAAGCGTTGTTCCGCCTGGCAAACGCCGGGGTGCGCGTGCCGCAGCCATATATGTGTATTGATGGCGTGTTATTGATGGAACTGGTCACCGATGCTGAAGGTTTGGTGGCTCCACGTCTGAGCGATGTGGCGATGAGCGAAGAAAGTGCGCTGGCTGATTTCGAAACCATGATCCGCAATATCGTACGCATGTTGTGTGCGGGCCTGGTGCATGGCGATTTATCGGAGTTTAACGTACTGCAAGACGCGCAAGGGCCGGTGATTATCGACTTGCCACAAGCGGTGGACGCCGCAGCAAACAACCATGCTGAATCCATGTTTGAACGTGATGTGAATAACATCACCGAATATTACGGCCAGTTCGCCCCGCAATTACTGCAAACACGCTATGCGAAAGAGATCTGGGCGTTATATGAAGACGGAAAATTAACCCCAGAAACACCGCTAACGGGGCTATTCGTCGAAGAAGCTCATGATGTGGATATGGGTTCACTGATTGATGAAATTATTGCTGCGGAGGATGAGTTTTACGACCGTCAACGCGCAGCCAAAGAGCGCGACCAGCAATACGAATAATCACCTTATACCCTAAATAATTCGAGTTGCAGGTAGGCGGCAAGGGAGCTACAAATCTGTCTGGAACAGATTTGAACAGCGCTTGCGCTGGCCCGAAGGGTGAGCCTCATGGACTAGGCTCATAATCCCCTGGAGCTTACTTGAGTAAGTGACTGGGGTTTGTCAGTGCAGCCAACAACGCTGCAACTTGAAGTATGACGGGTATAGAAAATTAAAGGCCCGCATAGCGAAAGTTATGTGGGCTTTTTTTTCGCCAAAAGTAAAATGCCTGTAACCCAATATTTTATTGATTCCAATTTCAAAAAATTGAATATCACAGGCAGTAGTAAGCTCATTAATTAATAAGCCAACACAAGGGCATTACTTTGTTTCAGGCAAGTTTTCAGCAATGCGCTTCAGGTATTCGTTATTTTTGAAGGCGATCATGATCAATTCGAAACCGACGCGCACAGCTAAAATACCAAACACCAGTCCAAAGATACCAGCCAGTGCCTGCCCTAGAAAAATCGTTGTAGCAGCAGAGATAACGATTGAAATGATGCTTAACCAGTACAGTACAACCAGAAGTTTTGGAGTGATCAAAGTGTCAAAAAAGAAGATATTTTTCATGTTATTCCATTATGTGTTCTAAAAACTGTGGGTATATTTCAGTCCATCTGAAACGTGTCCAGTATATTCTTACGCTGGACTACCACCAACACATATCAATAACAAATACTCTGAAAAGCATGATACCTATAAATATTAGTAGGGTAATTCAGGCGGGCTGTTCACCCGCCGTAAGATTCTAACTAATATCACCGAGTGAGCGCCCAGCTTCGACTAAATCCCCCGTTGTCGCCTGCTGTTTCAGGGTTCCACTGCGATGTGCGACGACCTGAACTTCCATTTTCATCGCTTCCATTACCGCAATCACTTCCCCTTGCTGCACCGTTTTGCCCTCTTCTGCCAGCCAACTATGGAGCACACCGGAGATCGGTGCTTCAACTGCCGCGTCGTTTACCGGCTCGTTCACTGGCGGGTGCGCTTTACCTGGCTGAGACAATGCCGCACCGCTAAACAGGCTCGCAGGTAAGCCCAGTTGCACGCGACGGCCATCAAGTTCAATCCAGGTGCGGGTTAAAGTTTCATTGGCCTTGGGCGTCTGACGCGGTGCAAATTCAATGCGCCCGGCAAAATCAGTTTCAATCCAGCGAGTATGCACCTTGAAGCCTTCGGTGAAATCAGCGTCATCCATCACCGCACGGTGGAATGGCAACACTGATGCTACACCGTCGATTTCAAACTCACGCAGGGCGCGACGTGCACGGGCAATGGCCTGTTCACGGCTGCTGCCCGTGACAATGAGTTTTGCCATCAGCGAGTCATAATTGCCTGGGACGGTTGAACCCGCATTAACGCCAGTGTCGAGGCGAATACCAGGCCCGCCTGGTGCGCGGAATACCGTGATATTGCCAGGTGTCGGTAAATAGCCTTTGCCAGCATCTTCAGCGTTAATTCGGAATTCGAACGAGTGCCCACGCGGGGCTGGGGTTTCCAGAATACTGAGCGGTAAACCTTCCGCGATACGCAGTTGTTCCACGACAATATCAAGGCCAGTAGTTTCTTCGGTGACCGGGTGCTCTACCTGCAAACGGGTGTTCACTTCGAGGAACGAAAGCGTACCGTCGCGGCTTAATAAAAACTCCACGGTACCAGCGCCAACGTAGCCCGCATGGGCGCAAATATCGTGGGCGGCGCTGTGGATTTGCAAGCGCTGGGCATCGCTAATAAACGGTGCGGGCGCTTCTTCCACCAGTTTCTGGTTACGGCGCTGGAGCGAGCAATCACGCGTGCCAAGCACCACCACATTGCCGTGTTTATCCGCGATAACTTGAGCTTCAATATGGCGTGGACGGTCGAGATATTGTTCGACATAACATTCTGCACGGCCAAATGCCGTCAACGCTTCGCGTGTTGCGGAATGATAAAGTTCAGCCACTTCTTCCAGTTTCCAGGCCACTTTCAGGCCGCGCCCACCACCGCCAAAGGCAGCTTTAATCGCTACCGGCAAACCGTGCGTGGCAGCAAAATCGAGCACTTCTCCCGCGCCATTCACCGGATCTGTAGTGCCTTTGACCAGCGGAGCTCCCACTTCCATGGCGATTTTACGCGCCTGCACTTTATCGCCGAGTTTCTCGATGGTGTCCGGCTGCGGGCCAATCCAGATAAGCCCCGCCTCCTGTACGGCGCGAGCAAACTCGGCACGTTCAGACAAAAAACCGTAGCCAGGATGCACCATTGTTGCACCGCTGCGCTTTGCAACCTCCACCAGCGCTGCAATGTTTAGGTAGGTGTCTGCTGAACTAGTACCGGGTAGCGCCCAGGCTTCATCAGCCATTTGCACGTGTAGCGCGTTAGCATCCGGGTCAGCGTACACCGCCACCGCCTGCGCACCGTAATCACGGCAGGCATGAATGATGCGAACGGCAATCTCGCCACGGTTGGCGATCAGAACTTTATGCGGCGAGGTGGTCACGGGCATTACTCCCTGTTATTTCGATAAACGGTTGGATAATGTTAAAGCGAATGGCAGCGCCGGGCGGAATTTGCCCTGCCAAATCAAGATGATATTCTGCCACCGCAGCAATCACCGGATAGCCACCGGTCAAGGGGTGGTCGTGCAAAAACAGCACCGGTTGCCCGCTGGCAGGAACCTGAATCGAGCCGCTACAAGTGCCTTCACTCGGCAGCTCCTGGTGCTGGCGGCGCTCCAGTTGTTGCTCACCTGCGAGGCGCAAACCGATGCGGTTAGACTGTGGCGTGACCAGCCAGTCCTGCGCGGTTAAACGAGCGAGTGCATCGGCGGTGAACCAGTCGGTGCGCGGGCCTGCGACAATATCCAGCGTCACTGTTTCACCCACCGCAGGAAGGGCAGATTGTGGAAGTTCATCCAGCAAAACGGCGTTGCAGTGCCGATGTGCGCCAGTCTGTAAAATGTCACCAATGCTAATCACGGCTGGCCCTAACTGCGCCAGGCTGTCACGCGCGGCACTGCCAAGAATTTCTTCGACCACAAACCCGCTGCGCACCGCCAGATAACTGCGTAACCCGCGAACTGGCGTACCAACGTGAATTTCATCTCCGGCGGTTAAATTGAGTGGGCAATAACTTTCCACGCGATAACACTCGCCGTCCGCCGTTTTCAGGGTCAACGGGCATGGCGCACCGGTCAGAGTAATCACCACATCGCCATTTGCCCGGGCGCGGAAACCACCGTGCGTGATTTCGAGGCAAGGTGAATCACTCGGGTTGCCAACAATACGATTTGCGGTGTGCAGCGCTGTTTTATCCATCGCGCCGGATTCCGATAAACCCAGCGCCGCTTTGCCGCTGCGGCCATTGTCCTGCCACAAGGTTTGCAGGCCTGTCGCCAGCACGGTCAGCGTTGGTGCGTCACTCGCGGGGGCAATTTGTGGCGCAACAACGGCAGGCAGAGAAACCATTTTCTTACCTGCGGCGCCATCCACAAACTGCACCTGGCTACCCGGCAACAGCAGTGCGGGCTGCGCGCGCGTTAAGTCCCACATTTGCAGGTCAGTCTGGCCGATAAGCTGCCAACCGCCGGGGCTAGCTTGTGGATAGATACCGCTAAATTCCCCAGCCAGCGCCACGGAACCTGCGGGAATGCGGGTGCGAGGTGTGCTGCGACGCGGTGTTTGCCAGCCGTCAGTGTCAGACACCATATAGGCAAAACCTGGCGCAAAGCCGGTAAACGCCACGTTCCACAGTGATTCCTGATGGCGGCGGATGACTTCCTGCACCGCGATGCCCATCAGTTCCGCTACTGCGGGAAGATCTTCGCCGTTGTAGTGCACAGGGATAGTCACCTGTTGACCGTAGCTGGCTTCCTTGTGCTGCAAAGAACACTTCGAGATTTTGCCAGCAAGTTGCGCCATGCTGGTTTGCATCGGCTGATAGCGGATCAACAAGGTTCGAGCTGCCGGAATGATCTCCTCGATCCCCTTTTCCGGCGCGGCGCTGAGCGCATCGAACAACGCCAGTGTTTCATCAAGCGTATCCAGTTCGACCAGGAAGCTACTTAAGTTAACGGCTAAAAATCTCACTTCACGCTCCCTGCCAGGCGGCATCCGGTACATCAGTAATAAACATGTGTCCTGGCGCGTGACTGAGGGCAAATGGCACTCCCGATTTCATCACCGCAGCTTGCGGAGTCACGCCGCATGCCCAGAACACCGGGATTTCACCTGCTTCGATACGCACAGCATCACCAAAATCTGGACGTGAAATATCGCTAATACCCAACAGATGCGGCTCGCCGATGTGAACCGGCGCACCGTGCACTGCGGGAAAACGGCCGCTGATCATCACGGCGTCTGCCACCCTGTCTGCCGGGATCGGGCGCATGGAAACCACCAGTTCGCCCTGTAAACGCCCTGCGGGGCGGCAAAGGCGGTTAGTTTTGTACATCGGCACGTTGCAGTTATCGGTAATGTGGCGTACTTCAATACCCGCTTCACGCAGTGGCGTTTCAAAGGTAAAGCTGCAACCAATTAAGAAGGTGACCAGGTCAGGGTGCTTTTCCCAGACAGCGCGCGCGTCGGTGATTTCATCCGCCAGCTTACCCTGCTCCCAGACACGGTAACGCGGAATGTCGGTGCGCAAATCGGCACCTTCCGCCAGCACGGTCTGATGCCCGCCCGCTTCTATCACATCCAGCACCGGGCAGCTTTGTGGGTTGCGCTGGGCATAGAGCAGGAAATCAAACGCCCAGTCACGCGGCAGGCAAATCATGTTCGCCTGGGTCATGCCTGGCGCCATTCCGGCGGTAGGTTTATCAAAACCGTGACGAATCGCCTGGCGCGCTTCTCGTGCGGCGGCAATAGCCTGTTGGCTGGCTTTCATTAACTTATTCTGCATAGCTGCCGCTCCTTACGCCTGAGGAATAAACGAGCGGATAGCAATGCCCTGCGCTTCCAGCAAGGTGCGGATCTGGCTCGCCATAGCAATCGCGCCTGGGCTGTCGCCATGCACACATATAGAGTCGGCCTGAATCGGCGTGAATTTCCCTTCAATGGATTCAACACCACCTTCGGTAATCAGTTGCAGCATTCGTTGCGCCACAAGCTGTGCATCGTGCAATACCGATCCCGCTTCGCGGCGCGAAACCAGCGTGCCGTCGGCGTGGTAAGCACGGTCTGCAAACGCTTCGGCGATGGTTTTCAACCCTTTTTGCTGCGCCAGTTGCAGCACCGGAGAACCCGCCAGCCCAACCAGCGGCAACTGCGGGTCAACCGCCAGAATGCCGTCGATCACCGCCAGCGCCTGGCGTTCGTGATAAGCAATGGTGTTGTACAGCGCACCGTGCGGTTTGACGTAGCGCACTTGAGTGCCCGCAGCGCGTGCCAGCCCTTGCAGTGCGCCAATCTGGTAAATCACGTCGGCGGTGAGTTCGTCGCTGGCGATGTCCATGTTACGGCGGCCAAAGCCGACTAAATCCGGATAGGCAACATGCGCGCCGACCGTTACGCCCTGAGTTTTTGCCGCTTTCAGCGTTTCAAGGATGCCTGCCGGGGAACCGGCGTGGAAACCACAGGCGACGTTAGCGCTACTCACCACCTTGAGGATGGCGGCGTCGTCACCCATGCTCCACTGCCCGAAGCTTTCGCCTAAATCGCTATTGAGATCAATGGTCTTTAACATCTGCTTTTCCTCAAACAACTTTCAGGAAATCGAAAATAGCGCCAACGGAGAGTGCGCCCATGTACCAGGTCAGCACGCAGGTCACCAGACCCGTCCACAGCAACCAGCGCGGGTAGACATAACCCGACATTAAATCAGCACGTTTCCAGCCGACGTAGACAAAAATCGTTAGGCCGATTGGCAAGATAAGCCCGTTGAAACCGCCCGCAAACACCAGCAATGCAGCCGGAGCTGTCCCCAGCAACACGTACACCACTAATGAGACAGCAATAAATATAATGGTCGCGATATTGCGCTGGCGTTCAGTCATTTTCTTATTAAAAACAGTCATAAAGCTGACTGAAGTGTAAGCCGCGCCAATCACGCTGGTGAGTGCCGCTGCCCAGAAGATAAAACCAAAGATGCGCACACCAAAGCTACCCACAGCGTGCTGGAAGGCTTGAGAAGCCGGGTTCGCCACCTGGCTGGAAATGTCTAACGTTACGCCGCTGGCGACTACGCCCAATACGGCGAGGAACAACACGTAACGCATCAACCCGACCACCAGAATCCCTTTGGTCGCCGCCGAAGAAACCGCTTCAATATTCTCGACACCGGTCATGCCTTTATCTAACAGGCGATGCGCACCCGCATACGAGATATATCCGCCCACGGTGCCGCCGACGATGGTGGTGATCATGGCGAAGTTCATGGTGTCCGGAAACACGCTCTGGCGCAGCGCTTCGCCGACCGGCGGGGAAGAGACAAACGCGACATACAGCGTCAGGCCAATCATCACCAGGCCGAGGACAATAATCAGGCGGTCAATTGCGCTGCTGGCGCGCTGCGAGGAGAAGATGTAGATCGCCAGCAGTGCGCTGAGCAGCCCACCCCATTTTGGTGATATACCAAACATGGCATTCAGGCCCAGACCCGCACCGGCAATGTTACCGACGTTAAAGACCAGCCCACCGAATATCACCAGCACCGCCAGTAAGTAACCACTGCCAGGTAGCGCTTCATTAGCGACGTCAGAGGCGCGCATCCGCGTAACAGTCACCACGCGCCAGATATTCTGTTGCACCACAAAATCGATGACGATCGAGGCCAGAATACCAAAGGCAAATGCCGCGCCCATGGTGGCGGTAAAGGTCGCCGTTTGCGTGATAAAACCAGGGCCAATCGCCGAGGTCGCCATCAGGAATATTGCCGCCAGCAGCGAGGAACGACGCTTCTGGACAAAGGATTTATTTTCGAGTTCTTGCGCTGCCATCTGACTCTCTCCGTTATTAGAATTATGACCCTGTCTGTTAAGCAATAAACAGACCATCGTTGAGGTAAAAGCAGAGATTGTTAATCAACTATTAAATTATTGTTGAACAATAAGCTAGTGAGTGTTGATTAATTAGACAAACAGAATCGAAAACCGGATGATAAAAAACCGACGCCGATCACTTTTTCCCGATCGGCGGCGTAAAGAAAGTGAGGGATTGCACCAGTGGAGTGCATAGAAATGCAGTTATGCGCTTTTATAGTGCATGAAATTCAAATAATCCCGCAGTCTCAATGCCTTGCCGCTACCAGGCTAATATGTGAAGATTGCCGCTCACCAGGTTACCGCAGAACAACATGAAGAAAGATGCCGCCACTCAAATGCTGAGCGAGAAAATCGCCGAGACTATCCGCCAGAAGATTATCGTTGGCGAACTCGCGTCCGGCGCGCGCCTTTCGGAAGCAGCCCTCAGCGAACAACTGGATATTTCGCGCAATACGCTGCGTGAAGTGTTCCGCATGCTGACCCAGGAAGGGTTGCTGCGTTACGAGCCTAATCGCGGGGTTTGTGTGGCAGTGCCGGATATGGCGGCAATTCTCGATATTTACCGTATTCGTCGGCTGATTGAGTGCGACGCCCTCACCCATGCCTATCCGCTGCATCCAGCCGTTGCCAAAATGGAAGCCGCTGTGCAAGAAGCGCGGGAGTACCGCCAGACCAGCGAATGGCGGCAGGTGGGGACGGCAAATATGAAATTCCACACGGCGATTGTCGAATTGGCGGACAGCGAGCGCCTGACGCGCCTGTACCGCAATATCTCCGCAGAACTCCGGCTAGTATTCGGGCATCTTAACGATCCCGAAATTCTCTATGCCCCTTATATTGAGAAGAATGCCCACATCCTTGCGCTGCTGGTTGATGACCAAAATGAAAAAGCCGCCCGTACGCTCGCGGAGTACCTTGAGCTATCCGAGCGCACGGTACTGGCGGCCTGGGCCAGGCATCAACAATCATCCTGATCAATGGCTAACAATCACGTGCATTTTCCCATCCTTTAGTTTAGCATTTGCTTAATTAAGTAAGTGCTAAACTAAAACTATGAATCCCGAACTGCTAAAACTCCAGGCCAGCGCGAGCGATGCCGCAAAGCTACTCAAAGCAATGAGTAACGCCAATCGGCTGCTGATCCTCTGCATGTTGCTCGATTCCCCCGGCACCGGAGCAGGCGAGCTGGCTACGGCGACTGGGCTAAGTCCATCTGCCACTTCTCAGCATCTTGCCCGTATGCGCAATGAAGGGCTTATCGACAGTACCCGCGAGGCGCAGCGCATTCTTTATTTCATTAAAAGTGATGCCATTCGGGAGATCATTGGCACGCTTAAAGCCATTTATTGTCCGTGAGGAACAGCATGACTATCCAGACTATTTCCCCAAGCGATGCCAAAGCGCTGCTCACCAAAGGTGCGGCGTTGATTGATATCCGCGAGCGTGATGAATATGCGCGTGAGAATATTGCCGAGGCACATTTACTGTCGCTTTCTGCCATCGAAAATGGCGATAGACTTGGCCCGTTTGACCCTTTCGATACGGTAATTTTTTATTGCCAGTCCGGCATGCGCACCACGCAAAATGCCCAGAAACTGGTTGATGCCGTGGCCCCCGCAAAAGTGCTGCTGCTGGAAGGGGGATTAACGGCCTGGAAGAAAGATGGCCAGCAAATTCTCGAAGATAAATCACAGCCGTTGCCGTTAATGCGCCAGGTGCAAATTGCCGCCGGAAGCCTGGTTCTTGCGGGTGTGATTCTGGGGTTTGTTGTTCACCCAGGGTTCTATTTACTATCGGGGTTTGTCGGTGCGGGTTTGCTGTTTGCGGGTATCAGCGGTTTTTGCGGCATGGCGCGCTTGCTGGCAGTAATGCCCTGGAATAAGCACTGAGTGAGTTCGGCTTTTTGTCCCGTTATTTTGGGCTATGGTTAACGGTATATACCCGTTAGCATTCGAGTTGCAGCCAGGCGGCCAGGGAGCTTATCCCGATGAGCTTACTTAAGTAAGTGATTTGGGTAAGTGAGTGCAGCCAACACCCCTGCAGCTTGAAGGATGACGGGTATACGTAATTCATTTCTCTCAATTGAATGAGGTTAATTATGTTCAAGGCAGGCGATTTGGTGCAACCCAAGAAAGGTGGCCCGAAGTATGAAGTGCTGGATGTTCAGGGCGATACTTTGTTCTGTACCCCGAGGAATATTTTGAGCGGCGAAAAGGTCACGCTAAAAGCAGAAGACGTGGTTTTGTATAAAGAAGACGACGATTTTGGCGTTTGCTAATGCCGCTATGATCAGGCGGGCTACAGTTCACCCGCCTGAAACCACATAATTACCCCGCCCCACTCATCGTTATATAAACAACCCCACAACAAAAATTCAGGCTTTGAATAGCCCGAAAAACCGCTGCGACTGACGAAAAATTAACCCAATGATTTTTAAATGAAAATTAATAACGAAGCGACAAAATCATGAAACCCTGCCTTTTATGTGCCATTTAGCGGATTTTATTGACAAAACGCGATTAAATAAAAATTAATCACTAATTGTACGATTTCAACCAGCGATATAATCTAGTCAAATCAAAATAAGCCACGCATTAGCACTGCCATAATGTCGACCTGGTAGTGTATATATCTAATTTTCATTAGGAGCTGGAAGAATGTTTTCTCCTGAGTCACGCCTGCGTCATGCAGTCGCAGATACTTTTGCGATGGTAGTGTATTGCTCGGTTGTGAACATGATGATAGAGATTTTTCTCTCCGGCATGAGCTTTGAGCAGTCGCTCTCATCAAGGCTGGTCGCCATCCCGGTGAATATCCTGATTGCCTGGCCCTACGGTTTATATCGCGATGCTTTCATGCGTTTGACTAAACGTTATAGCAAAGCTAACTGGGCGAAAAATCTTGCTGATGTGCTGGCTTATGTGACTTTCCAGTCACCGGTTTACGTCGCCATTTTGTGGTCGGTCGGTGCTGACTGGACCCAGATAGCTGCAGCAGTCAGCTCTAACATTGTGGTGTCGATGTTTATGGGTGCCGCGTATGGCTACTTTTTGGATTATTGCCGTCGCTTATTCCGCATCAGCGGTTACCGGAATGCAAAAGCTGGGGCTTGAGGTTAGCGTTGCGCCGTGACGCGCAACAACACCGGTTTCGATTAATGCTCGCCAAACAAACCAGACAAATAACGTTCCAGCGCAATGCGTGAACTAAAACCGTGCGGAATGCCGTAATGCTGATGAGTTTCGCCAGCAAGGTAGAGTGGAAAATGCTGGTAGTGATCGCAAGTTTTAACGTCCGTGGCAGGGTCTGCCAGTGTCTGGCTTCGTTCTTTTAAGGTTGGGTGAATAATCAACGCAGTTCGCCCCATACGCGCTTCGCGATTCACATAAACGTAATTTTCACCACGGCGATATCCGTATGTTTTTGGTGTGACAACATCCATGGTAAAACCGGCTTTTTCAAGAACGCGGGCCACCTCATCGGGTCGTAAATACATAATTTTTCCTCATCATCTTCTATTGCAGCGCAACCTTACAATATCCAGCATTACTAGCGCTTTCAGATTAGTCCATAAAGACCGCGAAAGCGCGTGACCTGTCTCATGACTAAAAATTATGGTCTACACTGAGAAGTACATCGCAACAAGGGAGAAACTAATGTTTAACCGTGTAAATCGAAATGATGTAGACGAAGGTGTTGATGATATTAACCGTGACGTGAACCAGCTGGCCGACACGCTGGAAGAGGTTCTTAAATCGTTCGGTAGCGATGTTAAAGAAGAAGGGGAAGCCGCCCGCAAAAAAGCGGAATCTCTGCTCAAAGAGACACGAGCTCGCCTTCATGGTCGCACCCGTGTGAAACAAGCCGCCTGTGATGCGGTAGGTTGTGCCGATACTTATGTGCGCGACAAACCATGGCAAAGCGTGGGTATTAGCGCCGCCGTAGGTATTTTCATCGGGGCTTTATTAGCGTCCCGTCGTTAGCCACAAAAGTGTAGTGATAACAAATATGCGTCTGACCCCGGTTCTGCCGGGGTCTTTACTTTCTTGTGGGGTGGTAAGCCAGTTATGTCGGATGACGCTAACGCTTATCCGACCTACGGTTCGATTTTGACTTTGTAGGGTGGATAAGCGTTAGCGTCATCCACCATTTACGCCAGTTGTATCGGATGACCCTGCGCTTATCCGACCTATGGTTCGATTTTGACTTTGTAGGGTGGATAAGCGTTAGCGTCATCCACCATTTACGCCAGTTGTATCGGATGACCCTGCGCTTATCCGACCTATGGTTCGATTTTGACTTTGTAGGGTGGATAAGCGTTAGCGTCATCCACCATTTACGCCAGTTGTATCGGATGACGCTGCACTTATCCGACCTGGGAAGAGGTGCAGTCAGAAAATCGCGTCACGAAGTTGTTGCGCCACTTTGAGTGCCATCGCCATTGATGTGAGATTGGTAAAACTCATCAGAATTCCCCCTTCCCCTTTTGACACCATCCGCCAGTCACTTAATGCCTGCACCGCCAGCCCGGCTTCGCGAGCTTTCGCCACAAGCGCACGATCATCGCCGCCGACACGCATCACCAGTTGAATGCCTCCGGCCTGTGGAACCACATCAAAACCTTGCTGTTGCAGTGCCTGTTCCAGCCATACTCGCCGTTCGCTGTAGCACAGACGCATTTTTTTCAGATGACGCCAGAAATGGCCTTCGCGGAGAAAATCGGCAATGGTTTGCTGAATCAACAACGGCGCGGTGCAGGGTAAGTAATGAGTATGTTGTGAAAACGCCTCGACTTGCTGTTGCGGCACCACCAGCCAGGCGACGCGCAGCGCGGGAAATAGCGATTTGCTGAACGTCCCCGCGTAGATCACCCGTTGTGGGCCATCGAGGCTTTTTATCGGTGGCAGTGGTTTGCCATGGTAGCGGAATTCGCTGTCGTAATCGTCTTCAATCACCCAGCTTTGATTCGCTGCTGCCCAGTCCAGCAACTGATGGCGGCGTGCCAGTGACAACGCCACGCCAAGTGGGCTTTGGTGAGCGGGAGTAACCAGCGCAAAACGAGCTTCAGGGAAATGACCTAACCCGTAATCAATCTGCATCCCTTCGTTATCGACGGGGACGGGATGTAGCGCCATTCCTGCTTCAGCAAAAACCGGGCGCACATAGCGATAACCGGGGTCTTCCAGCCATATTCCGTCGCCAGGTTTTGCCAGGGTATGCACCACCAGACGCATGGCGGCCTGAAATCCGGCGGTGATAAATACCTGCTCCGGCTGGCAGTCAATACTGCGCGAAAATCGCAAATAATCGGCAATAGCCTGGCGCAGTGTCGATTCGCCGTTAGCCTCTGGCAGCATCAGGTCATAGCGGGTTTGCAGGCGCAGACGCCGCCCCATCATCCGCGCCCAGAGTGCGCGCGGGAATCCATCAAGGGCTGGTAACCCCATCTGAAACGGACGTGGCGCACCTTGCGGCTGGCTCGAGGTATTGGCAACGTTATTTGCCCCCGAAGTGGCTGAAGGGCTGACGAAGGTTCCCGCCTGGCCGCGCCTTTCCAGCCAACCTTGTGCCACCAGTTCGCCATAGGCGTTTTCCACTGTCGCCCGCGCCACGCCAAGTTCAAGTGCCATAGTACGGCTCGACGGCAAACGGCTTCCGGCCACCAGCTCACCATCACTGATTGCCTGTTTGAGTTGCCTGGCAATTTGTTGATAACGCGGGATGGCGTGGTGAGCGCTGACCACCAGTTGATTCGATTTTGCCATTATGGCCTGCTTTATTAGTTAGTTTATGGCTCTCTTTAGTAGTCCATCATAGTGCTAAATTGCTTTCACACCAACATGAGGAACAACACCATGACAGAATTACGCCAACCCTATTTTGACCTTTCCCCTGCTGTGTTTAAGCCGATGCTGCAAGCGCTGAAAGGTCTGGAGTCCAGCTCGCTGGGTTCAACACTGATTGAGCTGGTTTTCCTGCGTGTCTCGCAGATTAACGGTTGTGCTTATTGCCTGGAGATGCACTCAAAAGCCCTGCGCAAAGATGGCGTGGACCAGACCAAACTGGATGCGCTGGCGGGCTGGAAAGTGAGCCATCACTTCAGCGACAAAGAGCGTGCGGCGCTGGCCTGGGCTGAAGCGGTGACCATGATTACCGAAGGTGGTGCGGAAGATGCGGTGTACCAGCCGCTGCTGCAATTCTTTACTGCACAAGAGATTAGCGATCTGACTTTTGCCGCGAGCCTGATGAATGCGTTTAACCGCCTGGCGATCGGTATGCGTATGTAGTTTTTGAGTTTTCCCCTCACCCCGGCCCTCTCCCAAAGGAGAGGGTGAAAACCACGCCACTCCCTCCCTCTTATCGAAAATACTATATCTTGTATGGTTGATAATTTCCTCACCCACATCTAGTATTCATATTCTCAACACCAGAGAGAATAAGAATCATGCGCATTACCATATACACCCGAAATGACTGTGTCCAATGCCACGCCACCAAACGTGCTATCGAAAGCCGCGGGTTCTCTTTTGAGCTGATTAACCTCGATTTAAACCCAGAAGCGGCGGACGATTTACGCACGCTGGGTTATCGCCAGTTGCCAGTTGTTATCACCGAACAGGAAAGCTGGAGCGGGTTTAGGCCTGATATGATCAACCGCCTGCGCAGCCAGGCCCACGCATGAGCAACCTCGTCTACTTCTCCAGCACCTCGGAAAACACCCTGCGTTTTGTCGAACGCCTCGGGCTGCCCGCCGTGCGCATTCCGCTGGATTTCAAGCAGCGACTGGAAGTGACGGAACCGTACATTTTGATCGTGCCGAGCTATGGCGGCGGCGGGATTGCCGGAGCCGTTCCCGCTCAGGTGATCCGTTTTTTAAACAACCCGATTAATCGGTCGTTGTTGCGCGGTGTGATTGCCAGCGGCAACCGCAACTTCGGCGAAGGATTTTGCCGGGCAGGTGACGTGATCGCCCAAAAATGCCAGGTGCCGTATCTCTATCGTTTTGAGCTACTGGGCACCGGGCAAGACATTGAAAACGTGCGTAAGGGAGTCAAAGAATTTTGGCAACGACAGAAGCTATCAGCGTAATGGCAGCGGAAAGCGCGGATTATCACGCGCTCAATGCCATGTTGAATCTTTATGATTCCGAAGGGCGCATCCAGTTTGAGAAAGATAAACTGGCGGTCGAGCAATTCCATCAACAGCATGTGCTGCCCCGCTCGCGCCAGTTTTCTGGCCAGCAAGCGCGTCTGGACGGGCTGGTGGCGGAAGGCTATTACGACAACGCGGTGCTGCAACGTTATCAGCGCCGTTTTGTGGTGGAATTGTTTGAGAAAGCGCATCGCAGCGGTTTCCAGTTCCAGACCTTTTTGGGTGCCTGGAAGTATTACACCAGCTACACGCTGAAATCTTATGACGGCAAAGAGTATCTGGAACATTTCCCGGACCGCGTGTGTATGGTGGCGCTGACGCTGGCGCAAGGTGATGAAAAACTGGCAGTTCAGCTGATGGATGAAATGCTCAGTGGCCGCTTCCAGCCTGCAACACCGACGTTTTTGAACTGCGGGAAGATGCAGCGCGGCGAACTAGTTTCCTGCTTCCTGCTGCGTATCGAAGATAATATGGAGTCGATTGGCCGCGCGGTGAATTCGGCGTTGCAGCTTTCAAAACGCGGCGGCGGTGTGGCATTTCTGCTGTCGAATTTACGCGAAGTCGGCGCGCCGATTAAACGCATTGAAAACCAGTCGTCCGGGGTGATCCCGGTAATGAAGATGCTGGAAGATGCGTTTTCTTATGCCAACCAACTCGGTGCGCGCCAGGGCGCGGGCGCGGTTTATCTGCACGCCCATCATCCCGATATTTTGCGTTTCCTCGATACCAAACGCGAAAATGCTGATGAAAAGATCCGCATCAAATCGCTCTCACTTGGCGTGGTGATCCCGGATGTCACCTTCCAGTTAGCGAAAGACAACCAGCCGATGGCGCTGTTTTCGCCTTACGATGTCGAGCGTATTTACGGCAAGCCGTTTGGCGATATTGCGGTCAGCGATTTGTACCTTGAAATGCTGGCAGACGAACGCATCCGCAAGACCTTTATTAACGCGCGCGATTTCTTCCAGACACTGGCCGAAATCCAGTTTGAGTCCGGTTATCCGTACATCATGTTTGAAGATACGGTCAACCGCGCCAACCCGATTGCCGGGCGCATTAATATGAGCAACCTGTGTTCAGAAATTTTGCAGGTGAATAGCGCGTCGAGCTATGACGAAAACCTCGATTACCAGAATGTGGGCCACGATATTTCCTGCAATCTCGGTTCACTGAATATCGCGCATGCGATGGATTCCGCAGATTTTGCTCAGACTATAGAAACCGCCATTCGTGGGCTGACGGCGGTTTCCGATATGAGCCACATTCGCTCGGTGCCGTCGATTGAAGCGGGCAACTCCGCCTCCCATGCAATTGGCCTCGGGCAGATGAATCTGCACGGTTATCTGGCACGCGAAAGCATTGCTTATGGCTCTGCGGAAGGGTTGGATTTCACTAACATCTATTTTTACACCGTCACCTGGCATGCCATTCGCGCCTCGAATTTGCTGGCACGGGAACGCAAACAGCGTTTTGCAGGTTTTGAACAATCACGCTATGCGAGCGGTGAATATTTCCAGCAATATCTGCAAGAAAACTGGCAGCCGAAAACCCAAAAAGTTCGCGAGTTATTTGCCAACGCCGGTATCACCATCCCCACTCGCAGGCAGTGGCAGCAGTTGCGTGATGATGTGATGGAGTTCGGCCTGTATAACCAGAATTTGCAGGCCATTCCACCAACGGGTTCTATTTCGTATATCAACCACGCAACGTCGAGTATTCACCCGATTGTTTCGCGTATTGAGATCCGCAAAGAAGGCAAAACCGGGCGCGTTTATTATCCGGCCCCGTTTATGACCAATGAGAATCTCGAGTATTACCAGGATGCCTACGATATTGGCCCGGAAAAGATAATCGACACCTACGCGCAAGCCACACGCCACGTTGATCAAGGTTTGTCGCTGACGCTATTTTTCCGCGATACCGCCACCACCCGCGATATTAATAAAGCGCAGATTTATGCCTGGAAAAAAGGCATTAAAACGCTGTATTACATTCGCTTGCGTCAGATGGCACTGGAAGGCACCGAAGTCCAGGGCTGCGTGTCCTGCGCTTTATAAGGAGAGAAGATGACTCAGTTAAACCGCGCGCGCGCCATCAACTGGAATATTATCGAGGATGAGAAAGATCTCGAGGTATGGAACCGCCTGACCAGTAATTTTTGGCTGCCGGAAAAAGTCCCGCTGTCGAACGATATTCCGGCGTGGCAATCACTTAGCAACGATGAACAGCAGCTGACGATCCGCGTATTTACTGGGTTGACGTTGTTGGACACCATTCAGAATACCATTGGCGCACCCGTATTAATGGCTGACGCAATAACACCCCATGAAGAAGCGGTGTTGTCGAACGTGAGTTTTATGGAAGCGGTGCATGCTCGTTCTTATAGTTCGATTTTCTCGACACTTTGCCAGAGCAAAGATGTTGATGCCGCTTATGCGTGGAGTGAAGCCAATGAACCACTCCAGCGCAAAGCGCAAATTATCCTCGCGCATTATCATGCCGATGACCCGTTGAAGAAGAAAATCGCCAGCGTATTTTTGGAGTCGTTCTTATTTTATTCAGGCTTTTATTTGCCGATGTATTGGTCAAGCCGTGGCAAGTTGACCAACACCGCAGACCTGATTCGTCTGATCATTCGTGACGAGGCGGTGCATGGCTATTACATCGGTTATAAATTTCAGAAAAATCTTGTGCAGCAAAGCGCTGAACGACAGAGCGAATTGCAGAATTTCGCCTTCGAGTTGCTGATGGATCTTTACGATAATGAAGTGGCGTATACCGATGCGTTGTATGGCGATGTCGGCTGGCAGGAAGAGGTCAAAGCGTTCCTTTGCTATAACGCCAATAAAGCACTGATGAACCTCGGCTATAATGCGCTGTTCCCGCCTGAAATGGCCGCAGTGAACCCTGCGATTCTGGCAGCGCTTTCTCCCAACGCCGACGAAAACCATGACTTCTTCTCAGGCTCGGGTTCGTCGTATGTGATGGGGAAAGCGGTGGAGACTCAGGACGAAGATTGGGACTTCTAATTAAGAAAAATAGATTAATCCACAGCGGATAATCGAACACATAACCCACCAAATTTTGCGTTTATTTATGGCGGATAGAGTGATGCTTATCCGCCATGGATATTATTGTGAACCTCGTCTCATTCAGGCTAATTTCGCCTCCGGTTACAAAAAATATCATCTTTTTCATATTTGCCCTCAGCCCTTTACTCATGGGAAATGCCGACCACATGCGCCGTGCGGATATTGGATATATCGGAAATGGAGGGTTGTCTCAGATTCTAAGTATGTTAGGGTATATGCAGTGAATATTTCCATCAGGAATTGTGTATAAATATATAAATACAGGAATAACTTTATTGCATGGCAATTAAACTTGAAGTGAAGAATTTATATAAAGTATTTGGTGAGCATCCACAGCGCGCATTCAAATATATAGAAAAAGGTATTTCAAAAGCAGAATTACTGGAGAAAACAGGGCTGTCGCTTGGCGTAAAAGACGCCAGTCTGGCCATTGAAGAAGGCGAGATTTTTGTCATCATGGGGTTATCGGGTTCCGGTAAATCCACCATGGTTCGCCTTCTCAATCGCCTGATTGAACCAACCCGTGGACAGGTACTGATTGACGGCGTAGACATTGCCAAAATATCAGAAGCGGAACTCCGTGAAGTACGTAAAAATAAGATTTCCATGGTATTCCAGTCCTTTGCTTTGATGCCTCATATGACGGTGTTAAATAACGCTGGATTCGGCATGGAATTAGCCGGTATTGCGTTGAAAGAACGTCAGGAAAAAGCGCTTGATGCACTGCGTCAGGTTGGGCTGGAAAATTATGCCCACGCTTATCCCGATGAGCTTTCTGGCGGTATGCGTCAGCGTGTGGGTTTGGCTCGTGCTTTGGCGATTAATCCCGATATATTATTGATGGATGAAGCCTTCTCTGCCCTCGATCCTTTAATTCGTACTGAAATGCAGGACGAGTTAATTAAATTGCAGGCGAAACATCAGCGTACCATCGTATTTATTTCCCACGATCTGGATGAAGCGATGCGTATTGGCGACCGAATTGCCATTATGCAGGGTGGTGAAGTGGTGCAAGTCGGTACGCCGGATGAAATTCTCAATAATCCGGCGAATGATTATGTGCGCACCTTCTTCCGTGGCGTAGATATTAGCCAGGTATTTAGCGCTAAGGATATTGCCCGTCGTAGCCCGGCCGGCCTGTTGCGTAAAACTGCCGGTTTCGGCCCAAGATCCGCGCTGAAATTGCTGCAAGATGAAGACCGTGAATTTGGTTATGTCATTGAACGCGGGCAAAAATTCCTCGGTATTGTTTCCACTGATTCACTGAAAGCCGCGTTAGCTGCGGGCCAGGGTCTGGACAATGCTTACCTCGAATCTCCAGCGGCCGTTTCCGCAGAGACTTCACTGAGTGATCTACTCACCCATGTCGGCCAGGCACCGTGCGCGGTTCCGGTTGTTGGGGAAGAGAGTCAGTACGTGGGCATTATCTCGAAAGGGGTTCTGCTGCAGGCGTTAGATCGTGAGGGGGTAAGTCAATGAGTGCAGAAAATCCGTGGGATACCGGCAGTGCGGCTGCCGACGCAACAACCAATCAGGCCGCAGCGACCGCCGATGCGTGGGGAAGCCAGGCGGCCTCAACACCCGCAGCCAGTAGCAGTGCAGACTGGCTGAATTCAGCGCCTGCCCCGCAGCCTGAACATTTTAATATTTTAGATCCCTTTCATAAGACGCTGATCCCGCTCGATAGCTGGGTGACGCACGGCATCGATTGGGTGGTTACGCACTTCCGTCCGCTGTTCCAGGGCATTCGCGTGCCGGTGGATTATATACTGAGCGGCTTCCAGCATTTCTTGCTGGGGATGCCCGCCCCGGTTGCCATCGTTCTGTTTGCGCTGATTGCGTGGCAGATGTCGAGCCTCGGGATGGGGATCGCGACGCTGGTTTCACTGGTGGCGATTGGCGCGATTGGCGCGTGGTCGCAAGCAATGGTGACGCTGGCGCTGGTTCTGACCGCCCTGCTGTTCTGCATGATTATTGGTTTACCGCTCGGTATTTGGCTTGCCAGAAGCGAACGGGCCGCGAAGATTATCCGTCCGTTATTAGATGCCATGCAGACTACACCAGCGTTTGTTTACCTGGTGCCAATTGTGATGCTGTTCGGTATCGGTAACGTGCCGGGTGTGGTGGTGACGATTATCTTTGCCCTGCCACCGATTGTGCGCCTGACGATTCTGGGAATTAAGCAGGTTCCGGAAGATTTGATTGAAGCCTCTCGTTCGTTTGGCGCAAGCCCACGTCAGATGCTGTTCAAAGTTCAGTTACCGCTGGCGATGCCAACCATTATGGCGGGCGTCAACCAGACGCTGATGCTGGCACTTTCGATGGTGGTTATCGCGTCAATGATTGCCGTCGGCGGTCTTGGTCAGATGGTGCTGCGCGGTATTGGTCGCCTTGATATGGGTCTGGCGACCGTTGGCGGCGTCGGCATTGTAATTCTGGCCATTATTCTCGACCGTTTAACTCAGTCCATTGGCCGCGATTCACGCAGCCGTGGCAACCGCCGCTGGTTTAACACCGGCCCAATTGGTCTTTTGACCCGTCCCTTCATCAAATAAACATGATGGCGGCATGCGTGCCGCCTCACGCCCCATCACCGATAAGGAAGCATGATGCGACACACAACTATTTTAGCCGCAACACTCGCCACTCTGATGACCACCAGCGCTTTTGCCGCTGATTTGCCGGGAAAAGGCATTACGGTTCAACCTGCGCAAAGCACTATCTCAGAAGAATCATTCCAGACTTTGCTGGTGAGCCGCGCCCTGGAAAAATTGGGCTATACGGTGAATAAACCGAGTGAAGTGGATTACAACGTGGCCTACACCTCCATGGCCGCAGGCGATACCACATTTATCGCCACTAACTGGAAGCCGTTGCACGACGATATGTACGACGCTGCTGGCGGCGATAAGAAGTTTTATCGTGAAGGTACTTACGTTCAGGGTGCCGCTCAGGGTTATCTGATAGATAAGAAAACGGCCGAGCAATATAAGATAACCAATATCGAGCAGCTAAAAGATCCTAAGATTGCCAAACTGTTTGATACCAACGGCGACGGTAAAGCCGATTTAACTGGCTGCACACCTGGTTGGGGCTGCGAAGCGGTTATCAATCACCAGATTGGCGCTTTCGGCCTGACGAATACCGTGGAACATAACCAGGGTAACTATTCGGCGATGATTGCCGATACCATTACGCGTCACAAAGAAGGCAAGCCGGTTATCTACTACACCTGGACGCCATATTGGGTGAGTGATGTGATGGTTCCGGGCAAAGATGTGGTGTGGCTGCAAGTGCCGTTCTCTTCTATGCCAGGCAAACAGAAAGACGTGGATACCAAACTGCCGAATGGCGCGAACTATGGTTTCCCGGTAAATACCATGCACATTGTGGCGAACAAAGCCTGGGCTGAGAAAAACCCGCAGGCGGCGAAGCTGTTTAGTCTGATGAAGCTGCCACTGGCGGATATCAACGCCGAGAATGCAATGATGCACAACGGTAAAGCGTCAGAAGCGGATATTCAGGGTCACGTCGATGGCTGGATTAAAGCACACCAGGCCGAGTTTGATGGCTGGGTGAATGAGGCTTTGGCGACGAAGTAAGTTTTTGCCCTCACCCTAACCCTCTCCCACGGGTGTCTCTTATACACACTCACCCTGGCAATCTTGTCAGGGTGAGATCTGTAAGCCTCGCTGATTTTCCGTTCACCCGTATGTTCAGTTATCTCTTAATTCCCGAAAACGGTGAACGTATCAAGGTGTTAACGCCAACACCTTGATAATCCAGGCGCGCGGCAAATCAATCGCCGCTAAAGCGGTAAACACCGTTTTTCACCCAACATTCGGGCGTTCGCGATTCGTTTATTCGGCACATCCCTGTGCCGAACCACTTCGTGGCCAACGCAAGCGTTGTTCAAAAATGTTCCTGACATTCTTAGTCCGACGATCACTCTCTCACGTAGTTCCCGACCACGTGACCCCGACTGAAGGGTAAAAAACGGCGCGATTGAAGCCGGGAACAAGGTCAAAACCGCTCTGGCTTTTGACCTTGAATTTCGGGTCCGGCTTAAATCGCCTCCATTTTGACTCCAGGTGGCAGGGTCCAGCCGTCGGGAACGGCTGGAGGGCGCGATCGTCGGGAACGAATCGCAACCGACCCTGACACGGAGGCAAAATGGAGGTTTACCGCTTGCGGCGATTTATTTGCCGGGAGTCAGGGTTCTTAGGGTGACGACGGTGGTCACCCTAAGACGTTCACCGGTTCCGTGGCGACATAAATACACTTTCGCCTGGTGAACGGAACCGTCTCCGAATCGGCAGGAACCGTCCCTCAAAGAGGTGACTAAAAGCCAGCTCCCACGGGAGAGGGTATAGTCCGGCGCTCTCCCTCTCCTTCTCACACTGATGCCAGTTTTCCCCTTCTCCAGGGGGACAAGGTCGGGATGAGGGCGTCCCAATCAAAAACAAAGCGCACAATCCGACCCCTGCCTACCTTATTTTTAGCTATTATTCCCGCTCCATCATCACAAGCTGAAAAATAACAATGAAAACATCCACTCAAGGACTGAGCCCCGCTCTGATTGTCCTGATGTCTCTCGCCACGGGTTTGGCCGTTGCCAGTAACTATTATGCGCAACCCCTGCTCGACACTATCGCGACGGCATTTTCCCTTTCAATTAATCAGGCCGGGTTTATCGTTACCGCAGCGCAGCTAGGCTATGCCGTAGGGCTGCTGTTCCTGGTGCCGTTGGGCGATATGTTTGAACGCCGTGGGTTGATTGTGTTTATGACGCTGCTCGCCGCGGGTGGGATGGTGATTGTCGCCCTCAGCCAGACGCTGTGGATGATGATTCTTGGCACCGCACTCACTGGCTTGTTCTCGGTGGTCGCCCAGATTCTTGTGCCATTGGCAGCAACGCTTGCGGAGCCGGAAAAGCGCGGCAAAGTGGTCGGCACCATTATGAGCGGGCTGCTGCTGGGGATTTTGCTGGCACGTACTGTAGCCGGGTTACTGGCAGGCATTGGCGGCTGGCGCACCGTTTACTGGGTTGCAAGTGTATTAATGGTGGTGATGGCGCTGGCTTTGTGGCGTGGTTTACCAAAAGTGAAATCCGACACCCATCTGAATTATCCGCAATTGTTGTCGTCGGTATTCGGCTTGTTTATCAAAACTCCGCTGCTGCGGACCCGCGCTTTGCTCGGCTGCCTGACCTTTGCCAACTTCAGTATTCTCTGGACGTCGATGGCGTTTCTGCTGGCGTCACCGCCCTTTAATTTCTCGGAAAGCGTGATTGGTTTGTTTGGCCTCGCGGGTGCTGCGGGTGCTTTGGGTGCGCGTCCCGCTGGCGGGTTTGCGGACAAAGGCAAAGCCCATCTCACCACAACTATTGGGCTGGTGCTGTTGTTAGTGTCCTGGATTGCAACCGCGATGGGGCAGTATTCCGTTATCGCGTTGATCATCGGGATTCTGGTGCTGGATTTAACCGTTCAGGGCGTACATATCACTAACCAGACGGTTATCTACCGCATGATGCCGGATGCGCGAAATCGTCTGACCGCCGGTTATATGACCAGCTACTTTATTGGCGGGGCCGCAGGTTCGCTGATCTCCGCCAGTGCTTATCAACATGCCGGATGGAATGGCGTGTGCGTGGCCGGTGCGATTGTCGCCCTACTAAATTTAGTAGTGTGGTGGCGTGGTTATCACCGCCAACCGTGATGTCACTATTCCTTTACAACCGCCAGAAATAATTTGGGGTATTAAGGGTCGTACCAGTCTGTTAAGGTTATCCCCGTTTATTAATTCGAGTGACTTTAACGTAAGAAACTTATAAATATTTAATATGGATAGTCCTGCAACAGTTCCATTAGATAATAATCACAGCGATGCCACCTGGGTTGAAGGGCTGAAAGACAGTTTACCGATTGTCATCAGTTATATTCCGGTCGCGTTTGCGTTTGGGCTTAATGCCACGAAGCTGGGATTTACGCCACTCGAAAGCTTGTTTTTCTCCTGCATTATTTATGCCGGGGCCAGCCAGTTTGTGATAACTGCGTTACTGGCTGCGGGTAGTTCTCTGTGGGTCGCCGCCTTAACGGTGATGGCAATGGATGTGCGCCACGTGTTGTATGGCCCTTCCCTGCGTCAGCGCATCACCCGCCAGTTGAGTAAACCTAAAACCGCGATTTGGGCCTTCGGCCTGACCGACGAAGTTTTTGCCGCCGCCACCGCCAAACTGGTGCGTGATAACCGGCGCTGGAGCGAAAACTGGATGATCGGTATCGCCTTTAGTTCATGGTTTTCTTGGGTTTTAGGCACCGCGCTGGGAGCATGGTCTGGTAATGGTTTACTGGACCACCTGCCCGCTGTTGAAGCGGCTTTAGGGTTTATGTTGCCCGCCCTGTTCATGAGTTTCATGCTGGCGTCGTTCCAGCGTAAACAATCATGGACGGTTACCGCTTCGCTTGCTGGCGCATTGTTGGGCGTGACGCTGGTTTCTATTCCGGTGGCGATTCTTGCAGGGATTGTCTGTGGCTGTATGGCTGCATTAGTACAGGCGTTTTATCAAGGTGAACACGGATGAGTACACAAGTACTTTTGCTGGGTTTGCTGGTCGGCCTTGCCAACTATCTGTTTCGTTATTTGCCTCTGCGTATCCGGGCAAATACCACTCGTCCGGCCAAACGCGGCGCCACTGGCATACTGCTCGACAGTATCGGAATCGCATCGATTTGTGCGTTGCTGGTGGTTTCGAGTGTTCCGGAGATTATGCAGAACGCGCAACGTCTGGTCCCGACGCTTGTCGGTTTTATTATTCTCGGGCTGAGTTTTTATAAAACTCGCAGCATCATTGTCCCGACATTATTAAGTGCTCTGGGTTATGGATTAACCTGGAAACTCATGATGGTGATATCAGTCTGACCAATAAAAACGTATCAACAATACATTTACTTTATTTGTCACCATCGTTATTATATCGACCGAAACTAATGAGGTTATGCCAAAATGGATAGTTCGTTTACGCCCATTGAACAAATGCTAAAATTTCGCGCCAAACGCTATGAGGAATTCCCGTACCAGGAAGTCCTGCTGACGCGCCTTTGCATGCACATGCAAGGCAAGCTTTTGGAAAACCGCAATAAAATGCTGAAAGCTCAGGGGATTAACGAGACGCTGTTTATGGCGTTAATTACTCTTGAATCGCAGGAAAACCACAGCATCCAGCCTTCTGAATTGAGCTGTGCTTTGGGGTCTTCCCGTACTAACGCGACTCGTATTGCCGATGAACTGGAAAAGCGTGGCTGGATTGAACGCCGTGAAAGCGATAACGATCGCCGCTGCCTGCATCTGCATTTAACCGAAAAAGGTCAGGAGTTCCTGCGTCAGGTGTTACCACCGCAGCACCACTGCTTACATGAGCTGTGGTCCACGCTGAGTGGTTCGGAAAAAGAGCAGTTGGAACAGATCACCCGCAAACTGCTGACCCGCCTTGATGAAATGGACGAAAACCAGACTGTACTTGAAGCCGTGCGCTAAGTGCCGTCATCGCGTTAAATCGTAGTATCCCAAAAAAGATGAATACTGACAGGCCAGCAACTTACCTTGCTGGCCTGTTGGGTCTAACAGGTCGGCTCAGCCGATCACTATAATAAAAAAGTGTGGAGATAAGCATGAGCGCACATGCGGAGACTCAAACCTCGCAGCAGCCGGGTAACAAGAAAGGCAAACGTAAAGGTGCCTTACTTGTGTTGACCTTGCTGTTTGTCATTATTGCTGTGGCATATGGGATTTACTGGTTCTTAGTATTACGTCACTACGAAAACACGGATGATGCGTATGTGGCCGGTAATCAGGTGCAGATAATGTCCCAGGTTTCCGGAAGCGTAACTAAAGTTTGGGCAGATAATACCGACTTCGTTAAACAGGGCGATGTTCTGGTGACGCTGGACCAGGCTGACGCTGAGCAAGCCTTTGAACAAGCACAAACCGTGCTGGCTTCAAGCGTGCGCCAGACTCGTCAGTTAATGATTAACAGTAAGCAATATCAGGCCAATATTGAGCTGCAAAAGACTTCTCTGGCACAAGCTCAAAGCGACCTGAATCGCCGCGTGCCGCTGGGGAATGCAAACCTGATTGGCCGTGAAGAGTTGCAACACGCCCGAGATGCCGTCGCATCGGCTCAAGCGCAACTGGATGTTGCCATTCAACAATATAATGCCAATCAGGCCATGATCCTCGGAACCAAACTCGAAGAACAGCCAAGTGTTAAACAAGCGGCTGCGGAGTTACGTAACGCCTGGATGGCACTGCAACGGACTAAGATTGTCAGCCCAATGACCGGCTATGTTTCACGCCGTGTGGTGCAAGTTGGCGCACAGATTAGCCCGACCACACCGCTGATGGCTATCGTGCCAGCGAGTGGTTTGTGGGTTGATGCAAACTTCAAAGAAACGCAGCTTGCGCATATGCGTATTGGCCAACCGGCGACGGTCGTCAGTGATATTTACGGCGACAAAGTTGAGTACACCGGTAAAGTTGTTGGCCTGGATATGGGTACCGGCAGCGCGTTCTCTCTGCTTCCTGCACAAAACGCCACCGGTAACTGGATTAAAGTGGTTCAGCGTTTGCCGGTTCGTATTGAACTGGATGCCAAACAGCTTGAACAACATCCGCTGCGTATCGGTTTGTCGACGCTGGTGACGGTGGATACCAGTAACCGCGATGGCAGTATGCTGGCAAACACCACTCGTCACTCTCCGGTGTATGAAAGCAATGCGCGCGAGCTGAATCTTGCGCCTGCCAACGAGCTTATCAATAACATCATCCAGGCCAATGCGGGTTAACAAAGCGGAGGTTGTATGGCACAACAAAAACCGCTAGAAGGGGCACCGCTGGTCATCATGACCATCGCCTTGTCATTGGCGACCTTTATGCAGGTGCTGGACTCGACCATCGCCAACGTGGCCATTCCGACCATTGCCGGTAACCTTGGCTCGTCACTGAGCCAGGGAACCTGGGTTATCACTTCATTTGGGGTGGCAAACGCCATCTCAATTCCTATCACCGGGTGGCTTGCTAAGCGCTTTGGTGAAGTGAAGTTGTTTATGTGGTCGACGATTCTCTTCGTGTTGGCTTCATGGGCTTGCGGCGTGTCCAAAAGTCTGGAGATGCTGATCTTCTTCCGCGTTATCCAGGGGATCGTTGCCGGGCCGTTGATTCCGCTGTCGCAAAGTCTGCTGCTCAATAACTACCCGCCTGCTAAGCGAAGTATCGCGCTGGCGCTGTGGTCGATGACGGTCATCGTGGCACCGATTTGTGGGCCAATCCTCGGTGGTTTTATCAGTGATAACTACCACTGGGGTTGGATCTTCTTTATCAACGTGCCTATCGGCGCGCTGGTCGTTCTGCTGACGATGCAAACCTTGCGTGGGCGTGAAACCAAAACCGAGCAGCGCCGTATTGATGCCATCGGCCTTGCGCTGTTGGTGGTGGGCATTGGTAGCCTGCAAATCATGCTCGACCGCGGTAAAGAGCTGGATTGGTTTAACTCAACGGAAGTGGTCGTTCTGACAATCGTCGCGGTGGTGACGATAAGTTTCTTGATTGTCTGGGAGCTAACGGACGACAACCCGATAGTCGACTTGTCGTTGTTTAAGTCGCGAAACTTCACCATTGGTTGCTTGTGTATCAGTCTCGCCTACATGCTCTACTTCGGCGCAATTGTGTTACTGCCGCAGCTGTTGCAGGAGGTATATGGCTACACGGCAACCTGGGCGGGTCTGGCATCGGCACCGGTCGGGCTTCTTCCTGTATTGCTGTCGCCGATTATCGGGCGTTTTGCTCATAAGCTCGATATGCGGCGCCTGGTGACGTTCAGCTTTATTATGTACGCCGTCTGTTTCTACTGGCGTGCATATACCTTCGAGCCGGGAATGGATTTCGGCGCGTCGGCCTGGCCGCAGTTTATTCAGGGCTTTGCCGTGGCGTGCTTCTTTATGCCACTGACGACAATCACGCTTTCCGGGCTGCCGCCTGAACGTATGGCCGCAGCGTCGAGTCTGTCGAACTTTACCCGAACCCTTGCCGGTTCGATTGGTACGTCGATAACCACGACGCTGTGGACTAACCGCGAAGCGCTACATCACGCGCAGTTAACGGAGTCCGTTTCACCGTTTAACCCGAATGCGCAGGAGATGTATTCAAAACTGGAAAATCTGGGGATGTCGCCGCAACAAGCCTCTGGCTATATTGCGCAGCAGATTACCAATCAGGGGCTGATTATCTCAGCCAATGAGATTTTCTGGGTTTCTGCAGGAATATTTATTCTGTTACTGGGTCTAATCTGGTTTGCCAGACCACCGTTTGGTGCCGGCGGTGGCGGCGGTGGAGCGCACTAAGTCAGAAACACAAAAGGGGCCAATTGGCCCCTTTTCTCTGTCTGTCGTCTGGCGGTTTTGCAGCACAGGTTGTCAGTTTTGCGCCAGTAAGCCCAGCCTAAAGTCGTCAGGATAAAGACTGACCCACGCCGAGGAAAACCGACATGCTGTACGACCCATCGCAAAAATACCAGCCCCATCCCCCGATTCACCTACCTGACCGCCAATGGCCAAACAAACAGCTCACGCATGCCCCACGCTGGCTTTCCACCGACCTGCGCGACGGTAATCAGGCGCTGGCTGACCCCATGGACGGCCTGCGCAAACTGCGCTTCTGGGAACTGTTGCTCCAATGCGGTTTTAAGGAAATTGAAGTGGCTTTTCCGTCAGCATCAGAAACGGACTTCCAGTTTGTTCGCCAGCTAATTGAAGAACGGCGGATACCGCACGACGTCACAATCCAGGTGCTGACCCAGGCACGTACCGATTTGATTGAACGCACTTTTGCCGCTCTTGAGGGTGCCAGTCGCGCGACACTGCATCTCTATAACGCCACTGCCCCACTTTTCCGCCGCCTGGTATTCCGTCAGAGCAAAGAGGAGATCATCCAATTGGCCGTCAGTGCGACGCGCCAGATTCGGGCATTGTGCGAGGCAAACCCGCAAACACAGTGGAGTTATGAATACTCCCCGGAAACCTTCTGCTTCACCGAATCTGATTTCGCGCTGCAAATCTGCGAGGCGGTGGCGGATGTTTGGGAGCCCTGCTGCGAAAGGCCGATGATTATCAACTTACCTGCAACCGTCGAAGTGAATACCCCGAACGTCTATGCCGACCAAATTGAGTACTTCTGTCGCCATTTCTCGCGGCGTAACGCGGTGTGTATCAGCGTTCATCCTCACAATGACCGGGGAAGCGGTGTGGCCAGTGCTGAACTGGCGATACTTGCGGGAGCTGACCGTGTAGAGGGCTGTTTGTTCGGCAACGGCGAACGCACCGGTAACGTCTGTCTGGTAACAATGGCTATGAATCTATACAGCCAGGGGATCTCACCGCAGCTCGATTTCAGCGACATAAAGCATGTTGTCGAAGAGGTGGAGCAATGCAATCAGTTACCGGTACACCCTCGCCATCCCTATGGCGGAAAGTTGGCATTTACAGCCTTTTCAGGCTCGCATCAGGATGCTATCAAAAAGGGTTTCACGGCCCGGCAGCAATCCTCTTCTCCGCTTTGGGAGATGCCGTATCTTCCTGTAGACCCGAACGATATTGGCTGTAGTTACGAGGCGGTGATCCGCGTTAACAGCCAGTCTGGTAAAAGCGGCGCGGCGTGGATACTGGAACAAAACCACGGGCTGGTATTACCACGTGGGTTGCAACAGGACTTCAGCCGCCACGTTCAGGAACAGACCGACCGGGACGGTAACGAAATGACTCTTAACGCCCTCTGGCAGTTGTTCCGCAAGTTGTACGGGCCGCATCAACTCGCTGATCGGCAACTACTGGAATACCGCAGTGAAAGTCAGACAGAAGGAGGTCTTTCACTGCAGGCGCGCGTCCAGACACCAGAAGGAATATTGACGTTGCAGGGCAAAGGTAACGGGCTACTTTCTGCCACCGCTGATGCTCTAAAATCGCAGTTCAAGGTCGCTTTTTCTATCGAGGACTACCATGAGCATACACTTGGAAGACATAGCGAGAGCCGATCAGCTGCCTATATACGCTGTACTTTTGCCAATGGTGAAAGTCGCTGGGGAGTCGGTATCGACAATGATGTTGCGCGGGCTTCGCTACAGGCTTTGCTTAACGCCTTGCCGATAAAATCTTCGAACTAGAAGTATTCACTTGGGGATACGCCCAGAGTCCGTCGGAACATGGCGCTGAATGCACTGTGGCTTTCATAGCCAAGATCCAGCGCCACCCGCAGAACCGATTGCCCTTGAGCCAGGCGATTTAGTGCTTCCATTAGCCGTGCGCGTCGTACCCATTCGCTGAACGCCATACCAGTTTGCTCGCGAAAATGGCGCAGTAAGGTTCGTTCACTCATGTTGAGCTGGGCGGCAGCCACTGTGGTGGTCCATGATTTACCTGGTTCAGCCTGAACCTGACGGCATAGCGCCTGAATCGTGGGTGCCTGCGGTTCCGGCAGATTAAAAGGCATCACTGTCATCACGCGGATTTCATCGAGGATCAGCTCGTAGATTCTCTCCTCCCTGCTCCCGGCTTCGTACCGTCCTGGTAGATCCAGCGAGCTTATGATCAACTCACGCAGTAAATTAGAAACCTGCACAACCTGACAGACCGAGGGTAAATCCGCGCGAGCAAAAGGATCGATAAACAACGTTCTGGCCGCGACTTGTCCTGTGACCTGAAGCCGATGACGTGTTCCCGCCGGGAGCCATACACCACGACTGGGCGGCACAACCCAATACCCTTGTTCCGTTTCTATCCGCACCACGCCACTTAAAGTATGCAGCAGTTGTGCGCAGTCATGGCTATGCCAGGGCTCCGTCGCGCCATGTGGATAATCATGAGCAAAGGGAACAAGCGGACGCGTCGCGAAGTTGAACTGGAGAGTGGTAGACATAGCGTTATTTATGAGCGAAAAGATAAAGGTAGCATAGCGCAGGAATACAAAAAGGAGCCGATGAGCTCCTTTTTATGAGGCTTCTGACTAGATGTGCAGCTCTTTAAGTTTCTCTTTTGGCAGAGCCAACTCTTCGTTGCTGTTCACGCTCACACCATGCTCAAGAATATGGCGCGCGATGTCCTGTGCTTCTTGCAACGAGTGCATGTGGTAAGTCCCACACTGATAAACGTTCAGCTCTGGGATCTGGTTTTGCTCTTTCACTTTCAGAACATCTTCCATTGCCGCTTTCCACGCGTCAGCAACTCGAGACTCTTCTGGCACACCAATCAGGCTCATGTAGAAACCTGTGCGGCAACCCATAGGTGAAATATCGATGATCTCTACGCCGTTCCCATTCAGGTGATCACGCATAAATCCTGCAAACAGGTGTTCAAGTGTATGAATCCCTTTTTCTGGCATCACTTCCTTGTTCGGGATGCAGAAACGCAGATCAAATACAGTGATTGTATCGCCATGAGGCGTGTGCATTGTTTTGGCCACACGCACTGCTGGCGCGCCCATGCGGGTATGGTCGACTGTGAAGCTATCCAACAACGGCATCTGATCACCTCCGATAGTGATTTAATTTAAAAATAAAATGAACCATTCTTTCCTGGACGACTCTGAGTATATGAAAGACGCGCATTTATTATCATCATCCCTGATTCAGAGATGTATATTTTGGCCACATTGATTGTGGCCTTTTTCTTTTGTACTACGCGTGTTTTGCGAGCCACACGTCGAACGGTTCGGTATCTTTAGCTTCAATTTCCCGCTGACGTTGCCACGAAGCGTCATGCTCCTTCTGCAATACATCTTCGGTCAAAATCTCTAGCGGCTCCTGGATCAGCATCTGACGATATTGCTCAGCCAATGCCAGCCCCGTTCCGCCAATGCCATTATCAATCATAGACCGCAGAATTCGTGCTGAGTACGTTAATTCAGGATTATCGAAACAGGCGACCAGTTGGTCACACACGTCCTGGTATTCCGTATTGCCAGCGATACCATCCAGCGTTTCCGCGACACGCCGTAAATCAGCAAACAGGTCTTTGCCCACTTTTGGCAACGGATGCTGTGCAGTTTCACAACCCATACCCAACGTCAGGCCTGGTTTGCGCCCTTCCAGAATCACGCGATTCCAGTTTTTACGGGTGCAAAGCAATTCATCACTGCTCATTTCAGGCGCGTCAGCCAGCACACACCAAATCATAAACAGGTCGAGGAAGCGAACTTGCTGCTCATCAACCCCGATCGGAGAGAACGGGTTAATATCCAGTGAACGCACTTCGATATATTCAATCCCACCGCGCATCAGAGCGTCAGAAGGCGACTCACCCTCCGCTGTGACACGTTTAGGGCGAATCGGTGCGTAGAGTTCATTTTCGATTTGCAGCACGTTGGTGTTGATTTGAAGGCGTTTACCGTCCTTCTCAACTCCCATCTTCGCGTACTCTTCCGAAGGCGTTTTAATGGCACGTTTTAATCCGGCGACGTAAGTTTCCAGATCGTTAAACGTAATGCCAAGATTGCTCTGAGATTTGTTGGTGTAACCGAGGTCGCTCAAACGCAGTGACGTCGCGTATGGCAGGTAATTCATGCCACACTCGGTTTTTTCAAATGGCAGCGAGCTTTCTTTCCCTTGCAGGAAAGACGAGCAAATCGCCGGCGATGCACCGAATAAATACGGGATCACCCAACCGAAACGGTAGTAGTTGCGAATCAGGCGGAAGTATCCGGCGGAAATCGCTTCTTTGCCGCTCTGGGCATCTTCTACGCCCAACCGCGCCTGCCAAAATTCAAACGGCAACGAAAAGTTGTAGTGAACGCCGGAGATAGTCTGCATCAACGCACCGTAACGGTTTTTCAATCCTTCACGGTAGAGCGTTTTAAAACGCCCGTTGTTGGATGAACCATACTGCGCCAGTTCGATATTCTGACCGTCGTCGATATAGCACGGCATGCTCAGAGGCCACATGCGTTCCTCACCCAAATGACGGGCGACATGGCGATGAATATCACGCATGAAGGTCAGCATATGGTCGATGTCACCATCAACCGGAGTGATAAACTCCAGCAGCGCTTCCGCGAAATCGGTGGTGATCCATTTATGGGTAAACGCTGAACCTAGACTTTCCGGGTGGCCGGTTGTTGCCAACTGACCATCTGGCGTGACGCGCAGCGTTTCACGCTCAAGACCACGACGAAGACCTTTTACTGCCTGAGGATGCTGTTCCAGCCAGGCCAGCGCCTGTGATACGTTCGGGATCAAATTGACCTCCCGCCTGTAGAATTCATTTTTATTAAGCATAATTGTTTTAAATGGTGATGATAATTATCAGATCACCCAATTAGTGCCACCACGCCATGCCTTGTACCGTTGCAGCCGCGACAACGAGATAGCGAAGCGCTTTACCAAGGCATAAGAAAAAGATTACCGGTCCCCAGCTCATTCGTAATAAGCCAGCCAACAGGCACAGTAGATCGCCAATTAAAGGCATCCAGCTGAGTAATAACGTTGCCGGACCAAAACGCACCAACCAGGCAGTTGCCTTTCCTTGCCAGAGCGATTGTTCCCGCAACGGGAAAAAACGTCCAAGAATAACGTTAGTTAAGCCGCCAAGGCTATTACCCATTGTTGCTATTAAAATGAGTAACCAGGTTGGCCCAGAACCTGCAACTAATAACGCCACCAGAACAGCTTCTGAGCTTCCTGGTAACAATGTTGCGCTAAGAAAACTGCTGGTAAACAGTGAAACAAATGACAGTGTTTCACTCACAGCAAACGGACATCCACGCCATCCATACCAGCGGCACGTGCTGCTTCCAGGCCAAAATCTGCATCTTCAAACACCACACATTTATGCGCAGCAACACCCATTAATTTGGCGCACAGCAAAAAAGTGTCGGGAGCAGGTTTATGGTTTTTAACGTGATCTGCCGCGACAACAGCGGAGAAATACTGACGTAAGCCCAAATGATTAAGCAGCGCTTCGGCAATATCGCTTTCACTACCGGTACCTACAGCCATAGGACGACGCCCATGCCAGGATTTAACGACATCAATGAGAGGAAGCGGGCGCACAGTATCAAGAAGCATAGCCCTTACGGCCTGCGTCTTTTCCTGCGCCAGACGATGAGGATCAAGATCTGCACGATTGAGTTCGATAATCGCCTGCGCGATACGCCAGGTTGGGGAGCCATTCAACGCAACCATAGCTTGCTCATCAAACTGCATGCCATAGCCCGCTAGCGTCTCACGCCACGCCTTACGATGTGTTGGTTCGGTATCGAGGATGGTTCCGTCCATATCGAAAATCAGGCCGTCGTAACGTTCGTACATCTCATCCCTCACATCACTCAATATTGAGGCGTTACTTTAGCGTAAACCAATAATATTGTCGCTTATTTGTAATTGAGATAGTACAGAAGGTGACTAATGGGTTTGTGTGGTGTTACTGGGAGTTTGTTTTTGAAATTCAGAAGGTAAAACTTGGGGGGAATATGGTGCACCCAGGAAGATTCGAACTTCCGACCGCTCGGTTCGTAGCCGAGTACTCTATCCAGCTGAGCTATGGGTGCATCGGGTTACTACTTTACTACTGATTCAATGTCACTGAACTTGCCGTAACATCGAAGAAGATGGTGCACCCAGGAAGATTACTCGCCAGGGCTCGCCCTAAAGGGCCGTTGCTAAAGCAACGTTATCTTCCCTTGTGCTTGCTGAGAAATCAAATTTCTCTGAAGCGATACCATTGCTGATATTTAGGAAAAATATGGTGCACCCAGGAAGATTCGAACTTCCGACCGCTCGGTTCGTAGCCGAGTACTCTATCCAGCTGAGCTATGGGTGCATCGGGTTACTGCTTTACTACTGATTCAATGTTACTTAACTTGCCGTAACATCGAAGAAGATGGTGCACCCAGGAAGATTCGAACTTCCGACCGCTCGGTTCGTAGCCGAGTACTCTATCCAGCTGAGCTATGGGTGCACAGGATTACTTCTTTTACTGCTGACTTAATGCTGTTTGTTGTTCTAAACAACATCAACAAGATGGTGCATCCGGAGCGTTACTCGCGGTGCTTGCCCTGACGGGCCGTTGCTTTAGCAACGTTTTTCTCCCTGTTGTTCGCTAAGAAATTAACTTTCTTTGCAACACTACCGGTGCAAAATGGTAGTAGGAAGAATGGTGCACCCAGGAAGATTCGAACTTCCGACCGCTCGGTTCGTAGCCGAGTACTCTATCCAGCTGAGCTATGGGTGCAAAATGGCGGTGAGGCGGGGATTCGAACCCCGGATGCAGCTTTTGACCGCATACTCCCTTAGCAGGGGAGCGCCTTCAGCCTCTCGGCCACCTCACCACACGCCTCTTTCGAGGTGTACCGTTGAACTTGTTTCTGCTCATCGGCACTGCGTGGCGCACATATTACTTTCCCGCACTTATAAGTCAAACAATTTTTCCCAACTCAGTTTCAATTGCACACTTCGCGCACAATTAGGGTGAATTCACGGCAAAAAGAGTGTTTTATCAACTAACAAGATGGGGTTTATAGAGGTACGAAAGCATTCGGGATAAGTAAGAAATTGTGGGCATGACAGAAGAAACAGGAGGGATTGCGAGATAAAGCGAAGAAAATAGTGCTCTAAAGGAAGCGTCTCGCTAGCAGATAGCGAGACGCAGTAACTTTAGTAACTCGTTTGTTGCGATTTTTCAGCCTGGATACGTTGGTAGATCTCTTCGCGGTGTACAGAAACTTCCTTCGGGGCGTTAACACCAATACGAACCTGGTTACCTTTTACCCCAAGTACTGTCACGGTCACCTCATCCCCAATCATGAGGGTCTCACCAACTCGACGAGTTAGAATCAGCATTCTTTGCTCCTTGAAAGATTAAAAGAGTCGGGTCTCTCTGTATCCCGGCGTTCTCCATCATATACGACAAAAAGTAAGTAGTGACAAACACATAAAGTGTCACTCACCACGACATTACATTCTGTTATGAATAAGTCTAGCCGATATACGCAACTTTAACCTGACTTTATCATTATTGAGTATGTGCAAATTTAAGAAGACGCTATAACCTAAATGAGTTATAGCGTCTGTCTGCACTTTATTTTTTTACTTAGAGCTTAGCCGAGACCCAAGCTTCAACACCGGCCAGAGCACCCGGCAATGCGGCTGCATCTGTGCCACCAGCCTGAGCCATATCTGGACGACCGCCCCCTTTGCCACCAACTTGCTGAGCGATAACTCCAATCAGTTCTCCCGCCTTCACACGGTCAGTGACATCTTTAGAGACACCAGTAATCAGAGAAACCTTACCTTCTGATACCGTCGCCAGAACGATAATTGCCGAACCAAGCTGATTTTTCAGATCATCAACCATAGTACGCAGCATCTTCGGTTCAACGTTGGCAAGTTCACTCACGAGGAGTTTCACGCCTTTTACATCGACGGCTTTGCTGGAAAGGTTTGCACTCTCCTGCACTGCCTGCTGTTCTTTCAATTGCTGTAGTTCTTTTTCAAGCTGGCGGGTACGCTCCAGTACCGAACGCACTTTCTCGTTCAGATTCTGGCTATCGCCTTTGAGCAACTGAGCAATATCATTGAGCTGTTCGCTTTGTGCATGCAGATTAGCCAGCGCACCTTCGCCAGTAACAGCTTCAATACGGCGCACACCCGCAGCAGTACCAGACTCAGCCACGATACGGAACAAACCAATATCGCCAGTGCGGCTGGCGTGAATACCGCCACACAGTTCGGTCGAGAAATCACCCATGCTCAGCACACGCACGTGGTCATCATACTTCTCACCAAACAACGCCATTGCACCTTTAGCCTTAGCAGCTTCCAGATCCATGACGTTAGTTTCGATTGGCAGGTTACGACGAATTTGTCCGTTAACGATATCTTCTACTGCGCGAACTTCAGCCGGTTTCATTGCTTCGAAATGGGAGAAGTCGAAACGCAGGCCTTTATCGTTAACCAGTGAACCTTTTTGCGCGACATGCGTGCCAAGTACCTGGCGCAATGCAGCATGCAACAAGTGAGTTGCAGAGTGGTTCAGACGAATGCGTGAACGACGCACTTCATCAACTTCAGCTTTTACACTGTCGCCCACTTTCACCACACCAGAGACTAATTTGCCAAGATGACCGATAGCCTGGCCATACTTCTGCGTATCGTTAACGGCAAAGTCCACACCGTTACCTTTGATTGTGCCTTTATCACCAACCTGGCCACCAGACTCTGCATAGAATGGTGTTTCGTTGAGCACCACAACCGCTTCCTGGCCCGCAGTCACTTGTTCAACGGCTTTACCGTCAACAAACAACGCAGTGACTTTCGCGGTTAAATCCGTGTGATCATAACCTTTGAAAGCAGTGGCAGAATCTACGCGGATCATGCTGTTATAGTCAGCGCCAAAACCGCTGGACTCACGTGCGCGACGGCGTTGTTCTTCCATCGCCGCTTCAAAACCAGCTTCGTCAACTTTCAGATTACGTTCGCGGCAAACATCCGCAGTCAGGTCAACCGGGAAGCCATAGGTGTCGTACAGACGGAAAGCGGTTTCACCATCCAGCGTATCGCCCTTCAGTTTCGCCAGTTCTTCATCCAACAGCGTTAAGCCACGTTCCAGGGTACGGGCAAACTGCTCTTCTTCGGTTTTCAGAACTTGTTCAACCAATGCTTGCTGACGTTGCAGCTCTTCACCCGCTGCCCCCATCACTTCAACCAATGGGCCAACCAGTTTGTAGAAGAAGGTTTCTTTAGCGCCCAGCATGTTGCCGTGGCGGATTGCACGACGAACGATACGGCGCAGCACATAGCCACGGCCTTCATTGGATGGCGTAACACCATCAGCAACCAGGAACGCACAAGAACGAATATGGTCAGCGATAACACGCAGTGATTTGCTGTTCAGATCGGTTGCACCAGTAACTTCGGCAACAGACTTAATCAGCTGGCTGAACAAATCAATTTCGTAGTTGGAGTTAACGTGCTGAAGAACAGCGGCAATACGCTCCAGCCCCATACCCGTATCAACAGACGGCTTCGGCAATGGCAACATAGTGCCATCTTGCTGACGGTTGAACTGCATGAACACAAGGTTCCAGATTTCGATATAACGGTCGCCATCTTCTTCAGCGCTACCCGGAGGGCCGCCCCAAATGTGGTCGCCGTGGTCAAAGAAGATTTCGGTGCATGGGCCGCATGGGCCGGTGTCACCCATCTGCCAGAAGTTGTCAGATGCGTAAGCTGCACCTTTGTTATCGCCAATGCGAATAATACGTTCGCGCGGAACGCCAACTTCTTTTTCCCAGATTTCAAACGCTTCGTCGTCAGTCTCGTAAACCGTTACCCACAGACGATCTTTTGGCAGGTTAAACCACTGTTCGCCGGTCAATAATTCCCAGGCGAAGTTGATGGCATCATTTTTGAAGTAGTCACCAAAGCTGAAGTTACCCAGCATTTCAAAGAAAGTGTGGTGACGAGCGGTGTAACCGACGTTCTCCAGGTCATTGTGTTTACCACCAGCGCGGACACAACGTTGCGACGTTGTGGCACGGGAATAGTTACGTTTGTCGAGACCAAGGAATACATCCTTGAACTGGTTCATCCCGGCATTGGTAAACAGCAAAGTAGGGTCGTTATTCGGAACCAGGGAGCTGCTCGCTACAACCTGGTGGCCTTTACTATGGAAAAAATCGAGAAACGCCTGACGGATCTCAGCGGTGCTCTTGCTCATAATTATCCTGAAATCAAGCTAACGAGGAGTTGCAAACCTGACATAGCCAATTTTGATACTTTGGCCTTGACCTGTTTACCTGGAAAAAGTGGGAATAAGATAAGTTTTCTGATGAGGGAAGTAAAATCCCGTGTATGCCTAATCTGCAAAATTTCGGTATTTATCTTGAATAAACGGCCTGGATGTCTTCCATAAAGAAACCACGATACTGAAGATAGCGCTGCACTTTGGCCCGCTCTTTCCATTCCGTAGGAAGTTGCTCACCGAATTTTCGCTCGGCAATGTCTCGCGCCATCTCTTGCCAGTCTATTTCGCAATTTTCCATGGCGGCTTCGCTCAGTTCACGCGCGATACCTTTACCCTGCAATTCCTGACGGATACGTTGCGGGCCATAACCTTTGCGGCTGCGGCTTGCGATAAAACGCGAAGCGAACTGAGCATCGTCCAGCCAGCGGTGTTCATAACACCAGGCAATAACTTTTTCGATATCTTCAGGAGTAAACGGGTCTTCTTCCGCTCTTGGTTTTCCGGGAAACGTGGGTTGTGCAGCAAGTTTACGGCGGAGTTCTTGTTCGCTGTGATCGCGCATCGCCAGGATACGAGTGGCTTTGTCTAATAAGCGGGACCAGGCGCTGCGGCGAGTAGAAGGAGTAATAGGTTCAGGCATGACGGATAACCTGTATAGAAGAAAAGTGCAGTAAAGCAGATAAAGACAAGGGCTGCCGTGGCAGCCCTTACTAGTATTTAGAAGTCTTCTTTGGTTTCAGCAACGTCTTTGTCATGGTCATCAACAACAAAGTCTGGTGTGCCATCTTGATTATTCAGCAGCATATCACGCAGTTTCTTCTCGATTTCAACAGCCATTGGCTTGTTTTCTTTCAGGAAATTACTGGAGTTTGATTTACCCTGGCCAATCTTCTCACCGTTGTAGCTGTACCAGGCACCTGCTTTTTCAATCAGCTTGTGCTTCACGCCTAAATCAACCAGTTCGCCGTAGAAGTTAATGCCTTCGCCGTACATGATCTGGAATTCAGCTTGCTTAAATGGTGCAGCAATTTTGTTTTTGACCACTTTAACGCGGGTTTCACTACCCACTACGTTATCGCCATCTTTTACCGCGCCAATACGGCGGATATCCAGACGGACAGATGCGTAGAACTTCAGGGCGTTACCACCGGTTGTGGTTTCCGGGTTACCGAACATCACACCAATTTTCATACGGATCTGGTTGATGAAGATAAGCAATGTGTTGGACTGCTTAAGGTTACCCGCCAGTTTACGCATTGCCTGGCTCATCATACGTGCCGCAAGGCCCATATGAGAGTCACCGATTTCGCCTTCAATTTCAGCTTTCGGTGTCAGAGCAGCAACGGAGTCAACCACGAGGACGTCAACAGCACCGGAACGTGCTAATGCGTCACAGATTTCCAGAGCTTGTTCGCCGGTATCAGGCTGGGAACACAGCAGGTTGTCGATATCAACGCCCAATTTCTTAGCGTAAATCGGGTCCAGAGCGTGCTCGGCATCGATAAACGCACACGTTTTACCTTCACGTTGAGCGGCGGCGATAACTTGCAAAGTCAGCGTCGTTTTACCAGAAGATTCTGGTCCGTAGATTTCAACGATACGCCCCATTGGTAAGCCACCGGCTCCCAGAGCAATATCCAGTGAAAGTGAACCGGTAGAGATCGTTTCCACATCCATGGTACGGTCTTCACCCAGACGCATGATGGAGCCTTTACCAAATTGTTTTTCAATTTGGCCAAGTGCTGCCGCTAACGCCTTCTGTTTGTTTTCGTCGATAGCCATTTTTACTCCTGTCATGCAGGGTGATACACAAGTGCGCCACGCTGCTTACTATGCTGTTTTGTTGTGCCAATTATACTGTATGGTCATACAGTATCAAGCTTATTTTTGAGAAATTCTTCCCACAGGGTTTGCACTGCATATTCCGTGGCCTGGCGGCGAACGGCATCACGGTCACCTTCAAAAAGCTGATGGCGAGCGACAGTGCCTTCAAGCTTTGAGCTGAAGCCAAACCACACGGTGCCGACAGGTTTTTCCTCGCTGCCACCATTTGGTCCGGCGATACCACTGACAGCAATCGCGTAGTCCGCAGCGGCGGCATATAACGCCCCCTGAGCCATTTCACGCACCACGGCTTCACTGACTGCGCCGTGGGTTTCCAGCGTCCCGCTATCCACACCAATCATTTGATGTTTAGCTTCGTTACTGTAGGTAACAAAGCCACGTTCAAACCAGGCGGAACTGCCTGAAACATCAGTAATCACCTTGGCAATCCAGCCACCGGTGCAAGATTCCGCCGTCGTGATGGTGGCACCAAGCTGCCCAAGCGCTTCGCCCAACTGGTGGCTTAATTGGCGCAATGTTTTCTCTGTCATATTGGCTCCGATTGTAGACATATCGCAGGGTCACACGATAGCACTTAACCGCGCTTTCAGAGGATTACATTCAATAACGCGAGGCACTTCCAGAGAAAAGAACGGCCAGCGAATGCTGGCCGGATAAATCATTTCATACTGTTAGCGATGGCTTCCACATTATGCTTAAAAGCCATCTCATAAGTGCTGGCAGGACCGTCGGCATCAGACAATGCTTCAGGATAAAGTTCACCGCCCGGTTGTGCACCACTCGCGGCGGCAATTTGTTTTACCAGACGGGGGTCAGTCTGGTTCTCAATGAAGTATGTTTTGATGTGCTGGTTTTTGAGCTGTTTGATTAGCCCAGCGACATCACTGGCATTCGCTTCAGCTTCAGTCGAGAAGCCAACAGGCGCGAGGAAAGCCACCCCATACTCTGCGCCAAAATAGCCAAAGGCATCATGGCTGGTCAGCACTTTACGGTGCGATTTAGGAATCGATTCAAAGCGTGTTTTGGCCCAGCTATCCAGCAGTTTCAGGCGCGTAACGTACTCGCTGCCGCTTTCATTGATTGCCGCCGCATCTTGTGGGTCTGCCGCCATCAGCGCCTTCATAATATTCTGTGCGTAGACCGCGCCATTCTCAGCACTGTTCCAGGCATGCGGGTCAGTAATTTGTTTACCGTCTTCGACCATGCTGCGGCTGGAAATACCTTCAGAAGCAACAATGACTTTGCCTTTATAACCTGATGCGCTCACCAGACGGTCCATCCACCCTTCCATTCCCAGCCCGCTGACAATAACCACGTCAGCTTTGCTTAGCGCGACGCTGTCTTGCGGCGAGGGTTCAAAACTATGCGGATCACCGTTTGGCCCGACCAGGCTTTTTACCGTGACATGTTCACCGCCGACTTGTTTCGCCATATCAGCCAGCACCGTGAAACTGGCGACCACATTGAGGTTTTTCGCCAGCGCCGCCTGGCTGGAACAAGCCAGCACCAATGACATCATCATCCCAAAACGTTTCATTTAATCCCCTTGCTTGTTGTTATCCAGCCTCTACAAAGGCTCCGAGCCAGTCCGCTGCGCGAACCGAAAAGTATTGAGATAAAGAAGCCAACGCTTGCCGTCAGAACAATCGCCGGTCCAGCAGGCAGTGCGGCGGCAAAAGACCATGCCAGCCCAATCCATGCCGATAACAAACCGCAGACCACCGCAATAAACATCGCCCCAGGTAGCGTTTTCGCCCAGCAGCGCGCCGAAACCGCTGGCAGCATCATTAGCCCGACGGACATCAGCGTGCCGAGGATTTGAAATCCGGCGACCAGGTTAAGCACCAGCAGCGCAAGAAAAACACCATGAATAAGATGAGGTGCCTGGCGGTTATTGACCTGCAAGAAGCTGCGGTCAAAGGTTTCCATCACCAGCCCGCGATATAAACCCGCCAGGATAAGTAACGTTACGCTGGCAATCACGCCAACGAAGATTGTTGCCTGATTATCGACGGCCAGTATTGAGCCAAATAAAAGGTGCAGCAGGTCAACACTGGAGCCGCGAAGCGAAATGAGTGTGACGCCTAACGCCAGCGAGCCGAGGTAAAAACCTGCAAAACTAGCATCCTCTTTAAGTTGGGTTCGTGAGCTCACCAGGCCGGAAATTAATGCCACCAGCACCCCCGCAACAAAGCCGCCAATCCCCATGGCAACCAGCGACATACCTGCCAGCAAATAGCCCACCGCAACGCCCGGCAGGATGGCATGAGAAAGTGCATCCCCCACCAGGCTCATACGCCTTAGCAGCAAGAAAATCCCCAACGGAGCGGTGCTCAGTGATAAAGCCAGGCACGCAACGAGCGCGCGGCGCATAAAACCGTAATCAATAAACGGTTCCAAGAAGAAGTGATAAATCATGCGGATAACGCCAGATTATTACTGACTTGCGAATAACGAGGTAACACTTCAGCAGCGTCCCCCCAATGGAAATGATCTTGTGTAAGCAATAAAACCTGTGGGAAATGCCGGCTAACACGTTGGTTATCATGCAGCACAGCCAGTACCGTTTGGCCCGCCTGATTCATTTGGCAGATTAACGACATCAGGAAATCGCTGGTTTGCGAATCGACCCCGGTAAAAGGCTCATCGAGCAGCACCAGCGGCGCGTTTTGCACCAGTAAGCGAGCAAACAGCATTCTCTGAAACTGGCCGCCAGAAAGCATTTCGATAGGCTGATGGCGGTAAGCGCTCAAGCCAACTCGTTCGATGGCATCGGCTATCCGCAGGCGGTGTTGACGCTTCAATGCGGAAAACAGGCTGCGGGCAGGCCACGCCCCCATACACACCACATCGTAAACCGTGACAGGAAACTGTCTTTCCATTTCAGCCAGTTGCGGCAACCACGCAATGCGCGGAGCACACCCATCGGTAAACTGCAGTTGCCCCGATACCGGTGCCTGTAACTTCAATAATGTTTTAAGGAGGGTCGATTTCCCGGTGCCGTTGGCACCAATAATGGCGGTCATGCTGCCTTGCACAATATGGCCGGTAAGTGCAGGTGCCACCGCCCTTCCCTGATAACCCAATACCACTTGATTCAACGAGATCATGGCAGTGCAATCGCCCAGCGAATAGCCAGCCATAAACCGGCGAGCAGCATTAAGACTGCACAAAACCGGGCTGATGCCGCCACGGTGAAAAGTGTCCGTAAAGGATTCATTGCAGGAAAAAGCCTTCAATTTGATTTGTTATAACATAACATAAAATAAATTGATGACGATGTAAATTCCTGATCGACGATCGGGAAAAACCTTCATGGGAAGTGCTGGAGAAAGAACCCCGCCTCAGAACAAGGCGGGGTAAAGATTACTGAACGCGAGCCTGCGCAACAGCCAGGCCTAACTGCCATACCGCCATCGCGTAATGCGTGCTGTGGTTGTAACGGGTGATGGTGTAGAAGTTTGGCAGACCGTACCAGTACTGGTAACGATCGCCCATATCCAGGCGCAGTAAACTGGCTTCCTGGTGGTTACCCAGAGAAGCCGTTGGGCTCAGGCCGGATTGCGCCAGCGCGGAAACGGAATACTTGGTCTTAAAGCCGTTGGCTAACCCCGGTACCTGGCCGTTAGCAGGCACCGCCACCAAATCCCCTTTCACCCAGCCGTGGCCTTTGAAATAGTTTGCTACACTGCCAATCGCATCTTCGGGATCCCACAAATTCACATGACCGTCGCCGTTGAAATCAACCGCGTACTCTTTGAACGACGAAGGCATAAACTGGCCGTAACCCATCGCCCCGGCAAATGAACCTTTCAGTGCCAGCGGGTCATCACCTTCGTTACGCGCCATCAACAGGAAGGTTTCCAGTTCGCCAGAGAAGTATTGCGCACGGCGTGGATAAGCAAAGGATAAGGTCGCCAGCGCATCGATGATGCGTGTTTTACCCATCACGCGGCCCCAGCGAGTTTCCACGCCGATAATCCCAACAATAATTTCTGGTGGCACGCCGTAAACCTGGAAAGCGCGTTTCAGCGCACTATCGTATTGATTCCAGAAAGCCACACCATTTTGCACGTTATCTGGGGTGATAAATTTGCCGCGATAACGCAACCACGCCCCATTTGGGCCCGGAGGTGGTGCAGTAGTAGGTGCCTGCTGGTCCATTAAACGCAGCACGTAATCCAACCGTTTGGCCTGAGATAACACTTCATGCAATTGCTGGCGGTCAAAGCCATGCTCACTCACCATTTTATTGATGAATTTTTCGGCTTCAGGATTGTTGGCAAAATCCCCCGTCTGCATAAACACATCATGCTGCGGTTGCAGCAAGAACCCCCCTGAAGGTGCGCCAGCTTGCTGAGGCGAAGTTTCAGTTTTTGGTTTACTGCTACAGGCAGCAAGCAAAACGATAAGTGGAAGTAACGCGACGGAGTAACGCATGTGAGGGATATCCATATGACTGACGACGAATGTGTATTCCTTATGGTAAATCAAAATCAATAATCAGGGATCCCCCTTTCTAACTCCTTTCAGTTCACCATTAAACTTTCCATTTAAAATTAAATTACCTTTCAAATTAACAGATTTATGCTTCACAATGAGATCTAAATAACATACATGAAGGTTTCAAAGTGATTATTATGAGCTGCCACTGACCGCAGAGTGAGCATTTACCCTTCAGGAGATAACAATGATCGACATGATTACCCATGGAGCTGAATGGTTTATTGGCCTGTTTCAAAAAGGGGGAGAAGTTTTTACCGGCATGGTGACCGGTATTCTTCCGCTGCTAATAAGCCTGCTGGTGATAATGAACGCGTTAATTAATTTCATCGGCCAGCATCGCATCGAACGAATGGCGCAGCGCTGCGCCGGAAACCCGGTTTCCCGCTACCTGTTATTGCCTTGCATCGGTACGTTTGTGTTCTGCAACCCGATGACGCTAAGCCTGGGGCGCTTTATGCCGGAGAAATACAAACCGAGCTATTACGCCGCCGCTTCATACAGTTGCCACTCAATGAATGGCCTTTTCCCTCACATCAATCCAGGCGAGCTATTTGTGTACCTGGGGATCGCCAGCGGGCTGACCACACTTGGTTTGCCGCTGGGTCCACTCGCGGTGAGCTACCTGCTTGTCGGTCTGATCACTAACTTCTTCCGTGGCTGGATAACCGACCTCACGACCTCGATCTTCGAGAAGAAAATGGGTATCGAACTGGAACGCCAGGTGCGACTTTAAGGAAAAATCATGACGCAACTTATTCGTATTGAGAAAGGCCAGGGCGGCTGGGGCGGCCCGCTGATTCTGCCGGTCGAACCCGGAAAAAAAATCGTCTACATCACCGCAGGGACTCGCCCGGCGATTATCGACAAACTCAGTGAAATGACGGGCTGGCAAGCGGTAGACGGCTTTAAAGAAGGCGAGCCGCCGGAAGCAGAAATCGCTGTGGCGGTGATCGACTGTGGCGGAACATTGCGCTGCGGGTTGTACCCGAAACGCCGCATCCCGACCATTAATATCCATGCCACCGGCAAGTCCGGGCCAATGGCGCAGTACATCGTTGAAGATATTTACGTTTCCGGTGTGCGCGAAGAAAACATTAGCTGGCAAGCAGATGAAACGCAGTCCGTCGCGAAAACGCCGGTTCGTGAGTACGACACCAGTAAGAAAATAACGGAACAAAGCGATGGATTGCTGGCAAAAGTCGGCATGGGCATGGGCTCTGCCGTAGCGGTGCTGTTTCAGGCCGGGCGCGACACCATAGATACCGTGTTAAAAACCATCCTGCCGTTTATGGCGTTTGTCTCGGCGCTTATCGGCATCATCATGGCTTCAGGATTAGGCGACTGGATTGCTCACGGCCTGGCTCCGCTGGCCAACAATCCCGTCGGACTGATAACCCTGGCGCTGATTTGTTCATTCCCGCTGCTCTCACCTTTCCTCGGCCCTGGGGCGGTTATCGCACAGGTTATCGGGGTGCTGATTGGCGTACAAATTGGCCTCGGTCACATTCCACCACATCTGGCGCTCCCCGCGCTGTTTGCCATCAATGCGCAAGCAGCCTGTGACTTCATCCCGGTGGGCCTCTCTCTGGCTGAAGCCCGACAAGACACGGTGCGCGTCGGCGTGCCATCGGTATTAGTCGGCCGCTTTTTAACGGGCGCGCCAACCGTGCTCATCGCCTGGCTCGTGTCCGGCTTTATCTATCAATAGGGTGGATTATGCGAACTATTTATCAAACGACTATCACGTATATCGGCCAGTCCGCCCGCGAAGCGCTGGATGACAACATGCTGATCACTTTTAGCGAAGGCGCGCCAGCAGATATTCAGGACTTCTGTTTTATTCACTGCCACGGCGCATTGAGCGGCACGCTTGAACCCGGTATCGGTTTTGAACTGAACGGGCAGCATTACGATGTCACCGCAGTTGGCGACGTCGCTCAACAAAATTTACAGGAACTGGGGCATATCACCCTGCGTTTCGACGGTGAAGCGCAGGCGGAATACCCGGGTACCGTCCATGTTAACGGGCCACTACCTCACAACATTGAAACGGGCTGCCAGTTGAAGTTTTTAGTCTAAGCACATTAAAGGAGTAGAGCATGAACCAAGTTGCCGTTGTCATTGGGGGAGGACAAACCCTCGGAGCGTTTCTCGCCCATGGGCTTGCGAAGGAAGGTTATAAAATTGCCGTGGTAGATATCCAAAGCGAAAAAGCGGCCCGCGTCGCCCAGGAAATTAACGACCAGTACGGTGCTGGCATGGCCTGGGGATTTGGCGCTGATGCCACCAGCGAACAGAGCGTAACCGCGCTCGCCAACGGAGTAGACGAGATTTTCGGCCAGGTGAATTTGCTGGTCTATAGCGCCGGAATTGCCAAAGCGGCATTTATTGGTGATTTCGCGTTGGGCGATTTTGACCGTTCGTTGCAGGTCAATCTGGTGGGATATTTTCTGTGCGCCAAAGCGTTTTCAGCCTTGATGATCCGCGACGGCGTACATGGCCGCATCATCCAAATTAACTCTAAATCCGGGAAAGTGGGCAGCAAACATAATTCCGGCTACAGCGCGGCAAAGTTCGGCGGCGTAGGGCTGACACAATCACTGGCACTGGATTTAGCAGAGTACGGCATTACCGTGCATGCCTTGATGCTGGGCAACCTGTTGAAATCGCCAATGTTTCAATCATTACTCCCGCAATATGCCGAGAAACTGGGCATTGCGGCGGATGAAGTCGAGCAATATTACATCGACAAAGTCCCGCTCAAGCGTGGCTGCGACTATCAGGATGTGCTGAATACGCTGCTGTTTTATGCCAGTGATAAAGCATCGTACTGCACCGGGCAATCAATCAACATTACCGGCGGGCAGGTGATGTTTTAAACCCACGGGTGGATAGCCGTATGACTGCAAACGCGCTATTCACCTCCCTAACGAGAGAAATCTATGATTAACGCACTCATCGCAATCGCTGTAATCGCCTGGCTGAGCCAACTGGTTTTGGGTGGCTGGCAAATACGCCATTTCAATCGTGCATTCGACCAGTTATGCCAGAAAGGAGCCGTAGGTATCGGGCGTTCTGGCGGGCGTTTTAAGCCTCGGGTGGTCATTGCACTGGCATTCGATGAACAACAAAACATCTGTGACAGTTTGATGATGAAAGGCATCACTATTTTTGCCAGACCCTTACCGTTGTCACAACTACATGGGATAAATCGAAAGGAATTGCAACCTGATGTGATCTTCCCCCATGATCAAAACTGTCAGAATGCTCTATCATTAGCGATTAAAGTGAAACATGGATAATTTCGTTTCGAACGCTTATTGCTTGCGAAATTATCAAACTAAAATTTAGCGCAAGGTAATAAGAGCTTATGAAACCACGCCATCGGCAGGCCGCAATCCTGGAGTATCTGCAAAAACAAGGGAAAAGTTCCGTTGACGATCTCGCTCAATATTTTGCCACCACCGGTACCACGATCCGTAAAGATCTGGTGCTGCTGGAAAACGCAGGCACGGTTATCCGTACCTATGGCGGCGTAGTACTGAACAAGGACGAACCGGATCCCCCCATTGACCACAAGACCTTAATCAACACCCATAAAAAACAACAAATCGCGGATGTGGCAGTAACATTCATCCATGATGGTGATTCGATTATTCTTGATGCCGGCAGCACGGTGCTGCAAATGGTTCCGTTATTACAGCGCTTTAATAACATCACCGTCATGACCAACAGCCTGCATATTGTTAATGCGCTTTCAGAACTGGATAACGAGCAAACTATCCTGATGCCTGGCGGCACCTTCCGCAAAAAATCAGCCTCTTTCCATGGCCAACTGGCCGAAACCGCTTTTGAACAATTCAGCTTCGATAAACTTTTTATGGGCACCGATGGCATCGATCTGAATGCCGGTGTTACCACATTTAATGAGGTTTACACCGTCAGTAAAGCGATGTGCAACGCAGCGCGTCAGGTGATTTTAATGGCTGACTCCTCAAAATTTGGTCGCAAAAGCCCGAACATTGTTTGTGGGCTGGACAGTGTCCACACCATTATTACCGACAGCGGCATCAGCGAGGAGTTTTTGACGGCTTTGCAGGAAAAGGGAATCAACGTGATTATCACAGAGGAAAAACATGACTGAACGAATGATACTCATCGCGCGAGAAACACTGGAGTTAGAACTGTACGAAGCCAGCCGTTTATCTGACAGACTGGGCGAACAATTTGTTAACGCAGCTCGTGCGGTGCTTGCCTGCGAAGGTAAAGTGATTGTCTCAGGTATGGGTAAATCCGGGCATATTGGTAAAAAAATAGCCGCCACGCTTGCCAGCACCGGTACTCCCGCTTTCTTCGTTCATCCTGCTGAAGCTCTTCATGGCGATTTAGGGATGATCGAGAGCCGCGATATCATGCTGTTTATCTCCTATTCTGGCACCGCCAAAGAACTGGACTTAATCATCCCGCGCCTCCAGGAAAAAGCTGTCACCTTAATTGCTATAACAGGTAAATCAGACTCTCCACTCGCCAAAGCTGCACTTGCAATACTCGACATCTCCGTTGAACGCGAAGCCTGCCCTATGCGCCTCGCCCCAACGTCAAGCGCGGTTAATACACTAATGATGGGTGATGCACTTGCCATGGCGGTCATGCAGGAACGCGGTTTTAATGAAGAAGATTTCGCCCGCTCTCACCCTGCGGGGGCTTTAGGGGCACGCTTGTTAAACCGGGTACATCACCTGATGCGCACTGGAAAACAGCTCCCGGTCATCGCTGACATCGCAACGGTCATGGACGCCTTACTCGAACTGAGCCGCACCGGTCTTGGCCTGGTATGCGTGACCAACACACATCAACAGGTTGTGGGGGTATTCACCGATGGCGATCTACGCCGTTGGCTGGTGGGCGGCGGTCAACTTGAAGCTGTCATTTGCGATGCAATGACCACTCACTGCTCCGTACTACAGACTGAAACACGTGCAACTGAAGCTAAAGAAATGCTCATGAAAAAACGCATTAGCGCGGCACCCGTAGTCGATGAAAACGGTCAACTGGTCGGCGCGATTAACCTGCACGATTTCCACCAGGCTGGGATTTTATAAATACGAGTTTTCGATCCGCCTCGTAACCTTTTCGATAAGATGTTAACCCCCACCCCCATTGTGATACGCTTTGCCCCATTCTCGATCCTGGATATGACACTCAGGATCGTTTCTTCATTTTATCGTGAAGTTGGTTAATAAAATCAAATGACTACTACGGAAAACCTCGACAGCCACACCCCGATGATGCAGCAGTACCTGCGCCTGAAAGCGCAGCATCCTGAGATCCTGTTGTTCTATCGCATGGGTGACTTTTACGAGCTTTTTTATGACGATGCGAAACGTGCATCGCAACTGCTCGACATTTCCCTGACTAAGCGTGGAGCATCCGCTGGGGAACCGATTCCAATGGCTGGCGTGCCACATCACGCCATTGAAAACTATTTAGCGAAACTGGTGAATCTTGGCGAATCTGCAGCTATCTGTGAGCAGATTGGCGACCCCGCCACCAGCAAAGGGCCAGTTGAGCGCAAAGTTGTGCGCATCGTTACGCCAGGCACCATCAGCGATGAAGCGTTGCTGCAGGAACGTCAGGACAACCTGCTGGCGGCCATCTGGCAAGAGGGCAAAGGTTTTGGCTACGCCACACTCGACATTAGCTCGGGCCGTTTTCGTCTGTCTGAGCCAGAAGATATCGAAACCATGGCGGCAGAGCTGCAACGTACCAATCCTGCTGAGCTGCTGTATGCCGAAGATTTTGCCGAGACACGCTTAATTGAAGGCCGTCGCGGTCTGCGCCGTCGCCCGCTGTGGGAATTTGAGATTTCCACCGCTCGCCAGCAGTTGAATATGCAGTTTGGTACGCGAGACCTGACGGGCTTTGGTGTCGAAAATGCTCATCATGCGTTGTGTGCTGCCGGTTGCTTACTGCAATACGTTAAAGATACGCAGCGCACTTCTTTGCCGCATATTCGCTCTGTCACCATGGATCGCCAGCAAGACAGCATTATTATGGATGCGGCAACGCGCCGTAACCTGGAGATAACCCAGAACCTGGCTGGCGGCTTTGAAAATACGCTGGCTTCAGTGCTGGACTGCACCGTCACGGCGATGGGCAGCCGCATGCTGAAACGCTGGTTGCATATGCCGATCCGCAACGTCGATGTGCTGCAAAAACGCCAGCAAACCATTGCCGCGCTGCAAGACCGTACTGCGGAAATCCAACCGGTGTTGCGCCAGGTGGGCGATCTGGAACGTATTCTGGCGCGTCTGGCTTTACGCACCGCACGCCCGCGCGATTTAGCGCGTATGCGCCACGCATTCCAACAGTTACCAGAGCTGCGCGAAATGCTGGCGGATGTGCCAACAGATTACGTACAAACGCTGCGCGAAAATATGGGTGAATTCACCGAGCTTCGCGAGCTACTAGAGCACGCCGTAGTAGAAGCACCGCCGGTACTGGTGCGTGACGGCGGCGTTATTGCGCCAGGTTATAACGAAGAGTTAGACGAATGGCGCGCGCTGGCAGACGGTGCCACGGATTATCTCGATAAACTTGAGATCCGTGAACGTGAAAAACTTGGTCTGGATACGCTGAAAGTGGGCTTCAACGGCGTACATGGTTATTACATCCAGATCAGCCGCAGCCAGAGCCATCACGCACCTATTCACTATGTTCGCCGCCAGACGCTGAAAAACGCTGAACGCTATATCATTCCTGAGCTGAAAGAGTACGAAGACAAAGTGCTGACCTCAAAAGGGAAAGCGCTGGCGCTGGAAAAACAGCTCTACGATCAACTGTTCGATGCCCTGTTACCGCACCTCGAAGCGTTGCAGCAAAGTGCGACAGCACTCGCGGAACTGGACGTGCTGGTGAACCTCGCGGAACGTGCTTACAGCCTGAATTACACCTGCCCGCAATTGACAGATAAACCGGGTATTAAAGTCGTTGGCGGGCGTCATCCGGTGGTTGAGCAAGTGCTTAGCGAGCCGTTTATCGCCAACCCATTAAGCCTGGCGCCACAACGGCGGATGCTGATTATCACTGGCCCGAACATGGGCGGTAAAAGTACCTACATGCGCCAGTCTGCATTGATTGTGTTGCTGGCTTACATCGGTAGTTTTGTTCCGGCGCAGCAGGCGGAAATCGGCCCAATCGACCGTATTTTCACCCGTGTGGGTGCGGCAGATGACCTGGCTTCCGGGCGTTCGACCTTCATGGTGGAGATGACCGAAACGGCCAATATTCTGCATAACGCCACCGAACACAGCCTGGTATTGATGGATGAAATTGGTCGTGGGACTTCCACTTACGATGGTTTATCGCTCGCCTGGGCGTGTGCCGAAAGCCTGGCAAATCGCATCAAAGCGCTGACGCTATTCGCAACACACTATTTTGAGCTGACGACCCTGCCAGAAAAAATGGAAGGTGTGGCGAACGTGCATTTGGATGCCATCGAACACGGTGACACCATCGCATTTATGCACAGTGTGCAAGATGGTGCGGCGAGCAAAAGTTACGGCCTGGCCGTAGCGGCGTTGGCTGGTGTGCCAAAAGAGGTAATTAAGCGTGCCCGTCAGAAACTGCGCGAGCTTGAGACAATTTCTAACAATACGGCAGCCACGCAGGTTGATGGCACGCAGATGTCGTTGCTGTCTGTTGCCGAGGAAACCTCGCCTGCGGTAGAAGCGCTGGAAGCCTTAGACCCCGATTCGCTATCGCCACGCCAGGCGCTGGAGTGGATTTATCGTTTGAAGAGTCTGGTGTAGTTTCCACCATCGGGTCGCCCTCATCCCGCCCTTCTCCCCCAGGAGAAGGAGAAAACCATGTTCCCAGGGTGAGGGTATTCAGGAATGCAGTCATAAAAAAAGCGGTGACCAGGGTCACCGCTTTTTTATTTGAACAGTCGATTATTCGCGGAACATTTATTCGCGGAACAATGCTTCGATATTCAGCCCTTGAGTCTGCAAAATTTCACGCAGACGGCGTAGACCTTCAACCTGAATCTGACGAACACGTTCACGAGTCAGGCCGATTTCACGACCCACATCTTCCAGTGTTGCAGCTTCATAGCCTAAAAGACCAAAACGACGAGCCAATACTTCACGCTGCTTAGCGTTCAGTTCAAACAACCACTTCACGATGCTCTGTTTCATATCATCGTCTTGGGTGGTGTCTTCCGGGCCGTTGTCTTTCTCGTCAGCCAGAATATCCAGCAGCGCTTTTTCAGAATCGCCACCCAACGGGGTGTCTACTGAAGTAATGCGCTCGTTGAGACGCAGCATACGGCTAACATCATCAACCGGTTTATCCAGTTGCTCAGCAATCTCTTCCGCACTTGGCTCATGGTCGAGCTTATGGGAAAGTTCACGAGCGGTACGCAGATAAACGTTCAGTTCTTTCACGATATGAATCGGCAAACGAATCGTACGGGTTTGGTTCATGATTGCCCGTTCGATGGTCTGACGAATCCACCATGTTGCATACGTTGAAAAACGGAACCCACGTTCTGGGTCAAACTTCTCAACGGCACGAATCAGCCCCAGATTCCCCTCTTCAATCAAGTCCAGCAGAGCCAGACCACGATTGCTATAACGGCGGGCAATCTTAACCACCAAACGCAAGTTACTTTCAATCATGCGGCGGCGGGAAGCGACGTCACCACGCAGAGCGCGGCGGGCAAAATACACTTCTTCTTCGGCTGTCAATAATGGGGAATAACCAATCTCCCCAAGATAAAGCTGAGTTGCGTCAAGCACACGCTGAGTGGCGCCCTGTGACAATAACTCCTCTTCGGCTATGTCGTTATCACTGGGTTCCTCTTCTACGAGGGCTTTTTCGTCAAAGACCTCAACTCCATTCTCATCATATTCCGCGTCTTCATTTAACTCGTTAACTTTCAGCGTATTCTGACTCATAAGGTGGCTCCTACCCGTGATCCCTGGGTAAAGCACCTTGCACTTCGTCTTTTAAGCGCTATCTGCGTTGGCTGCCTTCATTCACCCCAGTCACTTACTTAAGTAAGCTCCCAGGGATTCACTCAGTTGCCGCCTTGATATCACTTAAACGACTTTGTGCATGTAAAGTGCTTTACCGGCTTATCGCTGCGGCAAGTAACGCAGCGGGTTGACGGATTTCCCCTTGTAACGAATTTCAAAATGTAAACGTGTTGAACTGGTTCCGGTGCTACCCATGGTAGCTATCTTCTGCCCCGCCTTGATTTCTTCTTGTTCCCGGACCAGCATTGTATCGTTATGGGCGTAGGCACTCAGGTAATCATCATTATGTTTGATGATGATTAGATTACCGTAACCACGCAGCGCGTTACCGGCATACACCACTCGCCCGGAAGCGGTAGCAATAACAGCCTGGCCTTTGCTGCCTGCGATATCGATCCCTTTATTGCCACCTTCGTTAGCAGAAAAGTTCTCAATAACCTTGCCTTCAGTCGGCCAGCGCCAGGTCGAAATTGGCGCGCTATCGGACGTGCTGCTGGCAGTCGGTACAGTAGTCGTAGAGCTAACCACAGGTGCCGTAACCGGTGCTGTGACAGTTGTCGCAGTCCCTGTATTATTCGGCAACATTTTGTTAGCACTTTGTTCACCTGAATCCTCAGAATACGTAATTACCGGTTTAGAAGCAACCACTACGGCGGTTTTTTGCGCAGCGGTAGGGGTGATGCCCTGCGCGCTGGCATCGGCCGCAGTCACAGCGTTTCCACCCGTAATTGGTGCACCGGATGCGTTACCAATCTGCAGGGTCTGACCCACGTTCAAGCCGTACGGCTCGGGGATATTGTTGCGTTGGGCTAAGTCACGGAAGTCGTTCCCGGTGATCCACGCAATATAGAAAAGAGTGTCGCCGCGTTTAACGGTGTAAGTGCTACCGCCGTTATAGCTCCCTTTCGGAATAGCGCCATATTTGCGGTTATAAACAATGCGGCCATTTTCAGTTTGTACTGGCTCGGAAGCGACCGGCTGCGTTTGCACCGGCTGAATCGCAGGCTGCTGAGCGACAGGCTGAATTTGTTGGCTCTGGGTTTGGGTAGACATTTTCGGTGGCTGAGTCACCAGCATGCCGCCAGAAGAACTGCTGCTGGTATTGCCGTTACCGCCCACCGAACTAATCGGTGCCTGAGTGTTATTGCTGGTACATCCTGCTAACCACAGGCTCACCAGCGACAAGGCCGCAATACGGCGTAAAGTAAAAGTTGGGCTTCCCGCGCTCATTTATCCCCCAAAAAAACAATCATATGCTAATGAAAATACGGCAGAACTGGTGCTAATACCCATCATCCTTCAAGCTGCAGGGGTGTTGGCTGCAGACGCTCACCTGCAACTCGAATGCTAATGGTTATACAGCCAGATGCTAAAATTTCGCTGCGCGTAACGTTACGCCAATACCTTTAGAAAAAAACAAGATAGTTCCAGGTTATGCCAATTCACCCTTAACTAAGGGGACAAAACGCACGGCTTCTACCGTATCAATGACAAATTCCCCACTCAGTCGACGAACGCGCTTCAGATACTGCCGATCTTCGCCTACCGGGAGGACTAAAATTCCACCTTCGTCCAGCTGCGACAACAGCGCGCTGGGGATTTCCGGTGGTGCAGCCGTAACAATAATAGCGTCAAATGGGCTGCGTGCATGCCAGCCCAGCCAGCCGTCACCGTGACGGGTGGAGATATTGTGCAGATCGAGTTGCTTTAAACGTCGCCTTGCGTGCCATTGCAGGCCCTTGATGCGCTCAACTGAACAAACATGATGCACCAGGTGAGCCAGAATCGCGGTTTGATAACCCGAACCGGTACCGATTTCCAGCACTCGCGATTCCGGAGTCAGCTCCAGCAACTCGGTCATTCTGGCAACCATATAAGGTTGTGAGATAGTTTGGCCGGAACCAATGGGCAAGGCGGTGTTTTCCCAGGCTTTGTGCTCAAACGCTTCATCGACAAATTTTTCCCGCGGTACCTGCGCAATCGCCTCCAGAACTTTTTCGTCCTTGATGCCTTGAGTACGCAGTTGTGCGAGAAGTGCTTCTACGCGTTTGCTTACCATTGCTCGTCCACTCCTGATTTACTCAACCAGTGGCTAACGACCTCACGTGCGCTATGAGCAGTAAGGTCAACATGCAATGGGGTGACCGAAACATAACCTTCATCGACAGCGGCAAAATCGGTATCTGGGCCTGCGTCAAATTTATCGCCCGGCGGTCCAATCCAGTACAGCGTATTGCCGCGCGGATCTTCTTGCGGAATAACTTTATCTGACGGATGGCGGCTACCGCAGCGCGTGACACGAATGCCCTTGATTTGATCAAGCGGCAAATCAGGCACATTGATATTTAAGATACGCCCGGTACGCAGCGGTTCACGCGATAAAGCACGCAAAATCGAGCAAGTGACAGCGGCTGCAGTTTCATAATGCTCATGGCCATTTAATGAAACAGCCAGCGCTGGAATGCCTAAGTGCCGCCCTTCCATCGCCGCCGCAACGGTGCCGGAATAGATGACGTCATCACCCAGATTCGGCCCGGCGTTAATTCCAGAAACCACGACATCAGGTGCCGGACGCATCAAGGCGTTGACACCAAGATAGACGCAGTCTGTCGGCGTGCCCATCTGTACCGAAATATCGCCGTTGGCGAGAGTGAAAGTACGCAATGAAGATTCGAGCGTCAGTGAGTTTGAAGCCCCACTGCGATTACGGTCAGGGGCAACAACCTGCACATCAGCAAATTCCCTTAGTCGGGCCGCCAGAACTTGAATCCCCGGCGCATTGACCCCGTCATCGTTACTCAAAAGTATTCTCATATTGGATTTACAAAGCTTCTTTTTATATGAAAAAGATAAAACCACACGTTGGTTCCCGGCATAACAACTCTGTGCGTTCTGTTAACCTTCAAAATCGCCCCAACCTGTTGTTTTATCCCATTCTGTTGATTTTAGTGCACCCGTAATGAAATTGTTGCTGATTTTGTAACATTCACCACAAAGTCCTGTCCAGGGGACACTATACAATTCAATGTTGACTAAATCACCCTTTCTGGCCCAAGGAATGTGCCGAAAACAACGCCTTAGTGGCCTTTACGGAGCACTGCTGAAGGTGATTTCCCCCGTAAAGTTCGAAGTGTAGCCAGCTTCAACCGGAGTAGACCCCACTTAAAATAGCCAAAATGTTATTTATTTTAATTTTAGAATCATTTTCGAAAGACAAATTCTTCGTATGAAGTTGCAAATACGTTATATCCCACACCACCCCGACAGGATATTATACTAATTTTAAATGGCATTTAGATTAATCAACCAATAGTTAATTGATTATGTAAGCACAACAAACATTAAAAACAAAAACCATTGTTAATCAAATAATTAAAGTAGTTAAAAGTATCAAAAAACATTCATGCTCTCACGGCTAACTGTAGCTATAAATTTTTAGTTAGCAGGTATCACGTGTATACTTTGGTTCTTATTGGGAATTTTTTTAATATTATCACTCTTAACAAACAGTGAATTATTTTATGCTTCTATTTAATGTCTCTGGAATTGCAAAAATTAAGATAATGAAGGCTAATACATGCACACCTTGAACATGGGAACCATCTCAATATTCCTGATGGTCATGGACACTCGTAGCGTAACTAATGCTGCGGCACTATTAGAAACTTCTATTCCATCAGTCAGTCGCGCCATCAATAAAATGCGTGAAACATTTAACAACCCTTTATTTATCAGGACCAAAAATGGGCTTGAACCCACATCTTTAGCCTTGACTATCGCATCAAACTTAACGCGGGCGGTAGAACATGTCGAACTCGCGATTAAAGTATCAAAACCTTATGCCAAAAAACTTAATGACCGTGCATCATTACGCCTGTCGTTATCTCCGGTATTAGAGTTTTATGTCACCTCGACATTGCAGAAGAATGGCCGGTGCTTAGAACAATTTGAATTAACCTGTGAAACACATGATGGCGATTTGCTCAGAGATATTAATCAATTACGATCACGCCGCATTGATTTAAGCCTGACACCACAAAGGCATTCAGACAGTTCAATTGTCAACGAGCCGTTATTTGATATTACACCAAGAGTGATTTGTAGAACTGGGCACCCGCGTATAAAACCGGGGTTCACGATGGAAGAACTCAGAAATGAAGAGTATCTTTCTTATAATCTGTGGCCGTCATTAATTGAAGATAATGTTTTATTGGGTGTGTATAAGCCACCGATTTACTCAAGTAATTCAATGTTGAACTTATTAGTGATGACGACAACATCTGATTATATTTTGCTGTGTGCCGAGCAATTTGCCGCAGGATTTGCCCAGTTTGCTGATGTTCAGATACTGCCACTACCCAATGAAAAACCGACCGGCACTATTTATGCTCATTATCATAAAAATCGCAGCAACGACATCAACATCACCACGTTAATTAATCAACTCAAACAAGATATTACCCATTCATAAAATAAAAAAGCCAGGGGGAATAACCACCTGGCTTTTTTATTACTTCAAATTAATATTTAACGAAGCGGTAGCACTAAATGGCCCACGCTGTGGACGTTTGCCAGTGGTATTGACTGGCCAGGCATAAAGCGTGGTGGAACCTTGCTGAGTCTGTGATGAAAATGTAACCGGTATTTTCGTGACGCGCGAAATAAAAGGCTGCAGATTTTGATCGCCAACCATCACACCAATATCGGGGTTATCAGTAGCCACCGCATTGGGTAAACTTGTTGCTGGCACCGCTTCCATAGTTAATTCCAACGCAACCCTATCGGCAATATTAGTACATTGGTAATTGACGATTATCTGCCTTTTAGTAAAACCGTCCGGCGCCTTGCCTTTAGTCAAAATATCTTTCGCCGCAATTTGTCCGAATGGAACTTCGATGGCTTTTCCGTCATTGATTCGGCAACTCTGCGGCACCGTAACATCACCGCTCACATAGACACTGGCAATCGGCATTCCCGAAAATGAGCTGCTATCTGTTGCGGCAAACAGATCAATAATTTTTACTTTTGGGATAGTAACGTGGCCAATAAAAGGCCGAATAAACATCAGGCTAATTTTCCCCTGCGCCCCAGTCCCAAATTGAATCCGGTTAGCGTTAGTTTGCGTCGTCGGGCAAAGAGTAGTCTGCGGATAATTGTTATCCATCGTGAAAGGCACATTATAAAATTGCTTGCGGTTACCGGCGATATACACCTGCGTAGCAACGCCAAGGTATCCGTCACCTTTATCATTCGGGATCACATACCAGTGTTTATTGGGATCTGGCGTCGCAATGGTTGAAGGGACCGGGCGTGATAAAGAGCTCACAGCGCGATAATGGACCTTCCTCACGGTTCGGGTATCCTGGCAAGCACAACGGCCATAATAGAGATTATTTGGCGAATTCCAGTTTTGCTGATACGCGGTCTTACTGATGACGTTTTGGTCCGGGTCAGTAATATTTTTAACGTAATTAAAATTGAATTCCTGTGTCGCGCCAATAGATTGACACGCAGCCGCCCAAACGTGTGGAGCAAGGGTCATCATCAGCAAGCCAATCAGCCCCAGAAAGACTCGTTTCATTAGGTACCTCCAGAACATTGCGCATCACCAGAAAGGATGTGCGTTTGATTTTTACCCGGCGATGCAAGGCGATATGGCGCGTGGCATTCGTTGACCCGCCCTTTCCCCCACACCACATGCAAATTGCCGCTATCCGCCAGGCCACTGAGGAACACCACGCCGTTATCGCCGACGATGCCGGTTTCATCCGTGCCTTCCAGCGTCACTGTTGCGCCAAATGGCACCACGCCCTTGCCGATGTGTATGGTCATTAAGGCGCGCTGACCCAAATGGGTTTTGTAACGCATCACCACCATTGCCCCTTTGGTGGGCACAACATCGCGGTGAATCGCGTCTATATCTGCATTGCCGGCCAGTTTGTGGGTATCAAGGTTGATGTCGTTGTAATGCCATGGCGTTAAGTAAGGGATGACGGCATAACCGCGTGAATCGGTGTAGACGTTCTGGCTGCTGGTTATTTCGAGATTTTCCACACCAGGTGCTTCAATCAGGCCGAAGGTTTCGCCGAGCGTGTGAGCAAGCGTGATCCCATGGCGATGCACTACCACTGCGCCATTCATGCCGTAGTTAATGCGCTGGGTGTCGTCGCCATAGCTGTAACCCAACGCCAGGTCGCTATAAGGTGCCAGCCACGCTAATTGCGCGTTACCACCATTTTGTTGCTGGCGGTTGCCGTAGGTTTGTTGCACTGAATACTGTAATTGATCGTTTTCCAGCAGCGTACCGTTCACGCCAACCTGATGCTGCGTGGTGCCGTGGGTATTAGTGGCGACGCTGTATTGCGCCCACGCTTTAGGCAGCAACTTTTCCAGTGGGATCTGGATATCAAAAGCAATCTGGCGATCGTTATCGCTATGGTAATCATCATGTACCCAGGACAGAGCAATACCGAAGTTTGCCCATTGCGTCGTGGCACGCACGCCCGCACTCAGCGATTGCTGTGCCTCGGTGGAACCCCAAAAATCATCCTTCGTCCCGGCAAGGTAAAAATTACTGTGGTCGCTTAATGACTGGCTGATATTAATCTGCATCCGACTGCGTTTGTTTCCCTGCCAGTCCTGCACCTGCCCTTCACGATCCGCCGCTTCCTCGAAGGTGTAATAACCTTTGGTTGAATAACGGTAACCCGCCAGAGTCACGGCGGTATTCGTCGCTTCAAACTCTTTGGAATACTGGAAGCGCCACGACTGGCCTTGTGCATCGGGCGAATCGGTGAAACGCGACTTAGCGTGGCTCATATCCACGGCAATAGAACCCAGAATACCTAAGCCAATCCCCGAGCCGAATATCGCAGAGAAATAGTTTGCCGCAGCAATCACCCCGCCGTAGAGCGTTACATAGTTGGATAAACCGTAGGTCAGCGTGCCCTGGCTAAACAGCGGATCGCTGGAGGCGCTATTACTGCGATAACGCCCCGTTGACCAAGTGTATTTCATGCTCCCTTCACGCTGCATATTGGGTATCGAAGCAAAAGACTGCACAAAGTGGCGCTCGCTGCCATCGGCTTCGGTGATCGTCACATCCAAATCGCCACCCGACGCGGTGGGATAAAGGTCAGTTATCTGGAAAGGGCCAGCCGGAACAAAGTTCTGATAAATGACATAGCCATTTTGGCGAATGGTGACTTTGGCATTGGAGTTAGCGATACCGTGGATAACCGGCGCAAAGCCGCGCAGGCTATCAGGGCGCATCCCTTCTTCCGTCGCCAGTTGCACGCCGGTGTATTGCACACTGTCAAAAATATCCCCCGGCGTATAGGTCTGGCCCATTGTCAGAGACACACCGCCCAACGCTGGGAAAAAGCGCTGCAAATAGCTGTTCATCGACGACCATTTCTCGCCTCCCTGGCCATAGCTGAAACTGCTGTAATTACGCAGACGCCACGCACCAAGGTTCACTCCCGATTGCAGATTCAGGTAGCCGTTATTGCTATTCTCACCATGCTTGCTTTTATTTTGCGAGGCCGACCAGGCATAGTTGGTAAATAACACCGCCTCACCGTCATCCCATTGTGCAGGGTCGATAAAGTCATGCGCTTTGCTATCAATATTTTCCTGGGGAATACTCAGTTTCAGCGTCTGGCTGGTAAAGGCAAACGTACTGCTGGCTTGTGGAATCATTTCTGCCAGCGAAGATATCGCTTTATCTAAAGGTGCCGCGGCTAACTGTTCTGTGGAATGGAGATTAACGCCCCACTTCTTCAGTTGAGCTGGCGTTAACACCGGAACCAGTTTTTTATCATCCCCGGTCACAAACTCAATATTCTCATCAGCGACTTTATCGCTATTCACCATAATGTGAACACGATAATTTCCCGGTAGTTGCGCCCCTTGTTCTTCAAACAGAGAAATATCAACAGTCGGTTTTTCCGGTGAGTCTAATTCCAGTAATGCCGGATTAAACCAGGCCTTCGCATTTGCCCCTTGGGGAATTACAGCCAGGAGTGCAGCGAATGGCACAACCCAGTGCAATGCCGAAAAATAAGCACGGTGAAATATGCGGAAATAACGCATGATTTTATATTTCCTGGCTGATAAAGGAAAAATTCAGTTTCTTAAAGCGTGGTGCTGCCGGGATCGCTGGCACCGCCATAATCATTGATTAACTTCCAGCTCAGCTGGTTTCCGGACATTCCCGCCAGCGATAAATTAACCGAACTGTGCGGTGCTACCCATTCGGCATTTTTAATCGGTTTTCCGCCCAGCGTTAACTGGTTAAAAATGGCGTACCAGGGAGAGTTATTGACCACTGTCAGCGTATTTCCACTGCGGCTAAACGTCAGCTTTTCCGCAAAATCTTTAGGTGGATTACCCAGCCCTTCTGGGCGATAGAACAGTTTCATGCGGGTTTTGATAGCAATTTGTAGTTTGTTTGTGATTTCGCTATCGGTTTCAGGAATAGAACGCACGTTGACCCAAAACAGCGACTCCCGGTCGCCAGGCAAAGGGTTTCCGGAGTAGATAATACGCAGCTGGTTTTCTTCACCACCGTCGATACGAAATAAAGGCGGCGTAATCACAAAAGGGGCTTTAACCTTTTCATCACCGGTATCAACCCATGACTGAATTAAATAAGCTCCTGCATCTTTGGTTGCTTCAACTTTTAATTCAGCTTCTTTATTTTCAGCATGATAAACAACACGCGTGGCACCGACGATAATTCCGGCGTGAGAGATTAATGGAAATAAAACAATGACTGCCAGCATGGCAAACCATGCCATAGCACGATATTTAACAAAAACTAACATAGCTGCCCCAACTGTATCAGTCAGGCATCCTTGCCCGTTAACGCATAAACTTAGTTATAAATGATGGTGAACTGCGAAGTGGCAACCACGCTGCCGGCTGTCACAGCCGAATTGGTCGCTACATAACTCGCCTGATATTTCAGTTTATTTTTACCCGCAGCTAATTTGAAATCGGTTGACGGTGCATACATGGCAATTTTCTGCCCGGTATCAGAATCAATTTCAATAGCGACACCGCTCGCAACACTGGTCGAATCAATAGCTAATAAAGTTTTATCAACTGAATCTGCGGTACCACTAAAACGGATGTTGGCATTAGTGTCAGGGCAATTATCCAGGTCAATGGTAAAAGGGACAGAAGATGATTTTGCAGCCACGGTAGCTAAACTGGTTTTTGCCACTTTACCCAGAGCAACAGGAATGATTTTCCCGGCACCATTAGTCACGTTACAAGCCGTTTCCGTAATTTCACCGGTAAAGTGAACGGAACCGTCTGCAGCATTTGCCACAGAAACCATCCCGCCCAGAGCCAGTGCGGCTACCACTAACTTTAATTTAAAACACTTCATACAAACCCCTCTTTTTTACATGACGAACATCCCTTTCCCGATAGTTAAATCGCATAAAGAGATGGTTATAAATATAAAAATGACTGCCAACTGAATGAATAAAAAACCACCCAGAGAATATGGACAGCGACTATAGGAGTCATAAAGTTAAATTGCAATCCAGCTGGGCAAGCCAGAGAGATCGTTTTCGGTCACATATCGTGGAAAATAAAACAAATAACAAACAACCATTAAGAACAATTAAATCAACTACATAAGATTATCATTGCATTCCATAAAACAAAATAAATGTCTATTTTTACGCATTATTGAACAAGCAAAGAATAAAACCATCGCAAAGTGAAAATAACAATTTCACTTTTAGTAAAAAGGTATCAAAGGCGAATTAATGGCAGTTTTAATGCGAGTATAGTTTTTAATACACATTACAGAGCAATAATCAGTGCCGAGATAATACTGCCATATAATGTTAGCAGGATAACGATGAGTGCGAAGAAAATAAAAAGGGGAATGAATATTCATTCCCCTGAGGTTGAGATGACAACAAAACCCGTTATTCAGCAATGTCGGCGTAGTGACTCGCCACGTTCATCAATTCGCGTACTACGCTTGTGGCAAAACTGCCAGCAGGCAGCCAGAAATTCAGCTCAACGGTGATGTCATCCCACCAGTTCCAGTTGAGATCTTTCGGCATCAGCAGCATGGCACGTCGCGCCGCTTCAACACGCTCGCGCACCAGCAGCGCCTGCAAATCAGTTTCTTCGGCTACACACTGTTGTTCAAACTCCAGAGCCGCATTTTGCGTGCCCCAGCCACCGTCGCCCGGTAACGGCGCAGTTATCAGCAGCTCACCGTCATCAACGCGGCTTTGCAATGCAGGCAGTTCTTCCGGCGTGGCAACAAACCAACTGCCGCGACCTGCCAGTTGCAGCGCATCACCGTCGATAACCTGGTTAAAATCAGGCTTCTTCAGGCGCTCGCTGACAATCTGGTTAAACATGGCGCTACGGGCTGCGGACAGATAAAAACTGCGCTTATTACGGTCACGTATTGGCGCGTTGCTTTGCGCCCAACGTAAAGCCTGATGCAGGTTATTGCCCGCAATGCCAAAACGCTGGCTGCCAAAGTAGTTAGGCACACCACGATGAAGAATGGCATTCAGGCGTTGTTCCAGCTCCGCACGGTCGCTAATGTCGCGCAGCACCAGAGTGAAACTGTTTCCCTTCAACGCCCCCAGACGCAATTTACGGCGGTGACGGGCATATTCCAGCACCTGGCAACCTTCAAGTTCAAACTCGCGCATGTCCGGCATTTCTTTGCCTGGCAGACGCACGCAAAACCATTGTTCAGTCACCGCATGTTTGTCTTTCTGACCGGCAAAACTGACTTCACGAGCGTGCACTTTCAAAAACTTAGCCAGTGCATCAGCCACGAAGCGGGTATTGCAGCCATTTTTCAGGATGCGTAACAGCAGATGTTCACCGTCGCCATCCGGGCCGAAACCTAAGTCTTCAATAACCACGAAGTCTTCTGGATTGGCTTTGATTAACCCTGTGCCTTGCGGTTTACCGTGCAGCCAGGTCAGATTCTGCATATCCATTATTTACGTGCCTTATGTAGCAAAGCGACCGCTTCGCAAGCAATGCCTTCACCCCGGCCAGTAAAACCGAGTTTTTCAGTGGTGGTCGCCTTGACGTTGACGTCATCCATATGACAGCCCAAATCTTCGGCAATAAATACGCGCATCTGCGGGATGTGCGGAGCCATTTTCGGCGCCTGGGCAATAATCGTCACATCGACGTTACCGAGCGTGTAGCCCTTCGCCTGGATACGGCGCCAGGCTTCACGCAGCAATTCGCGGCTGTCTGCGCCTTTAAACGCCGGATCGGTATCCGGGAATAATTTACCAATATCCCCCAGCGCAGCAGCCCCCAGCAGAGCATCGGTTAATGCGTGCAATGCGACATCGCCATCAGAGTGTGCGAGCAGCCCCTGTTCGAACGGTACGCGCACGCCACCGATGATAATTGGGCCAACGCCTCCAAAGGCGTGTACATCAAAACCATGTCCAATACGCATTATTCTTGCTCCGTTTGGGTTAACCGCGTGAGGTAAAACTCCGCCAGCGCCAGGTCTTCAGGACGAGTCACTTTTATATTATCGGCGCGGGCGCTAATTAATTCGGGATGGAAGCCACAATATTCAAGCGCTGAGGCTTCATCAGTAATTGAGGCGTGTTCATCGAGCGCACGTTGCAAGCAGCTGCGCAATAATTCCAGAGGGAAAAGCTGGGGCGTTAAGGCGTGCCACAGGTCTTCGCGATCCACCGTATGGGCAATCAGGTTTTTACCCGGCTCGCCGCGTTTCATGGTGTCGCGCACCGGTGCGGCCAGAATGCCGCCAATTTTGCTGGTTTCAGTAATCGCCAGTAAACGGGCCAAATCATCCTGATGTAAACAAGGACGCGCTGCGTCGTGCACCAAAACCCATTGCGCGTCTTGCACCACGTTTAACCCGGCAAGAACCGAATCAGCACGCTGCGCTCCGCCGTTTATGACGGTCACATGGGGATGGGTAGCAAGAGGCAAAGAGGTAAACCAGCGGTCGGTAGGGCTGATAGCGATCACGACATGTGCCACGCGTGGATGGGCCATCAGGCTTGCCACCGCATGTTCCAGAATAGTTTTATCGCCGATTTTTAGATATTGCTTAGGACATTCCGTTTGCATGCGGCTGCCGATACCTGCTGCCGGCACCACGGCAATTACGTCCGGGGAGGAGTCTGCCATGTAGATTCACTTACGCGTTATTGTCGATTGTTCTGCCCTGCAGAATTGCCCAGGCGCTTAGAGCTATCGGGTACCAGACGGAAGAAGGTTTCACCTGGTTTGGTCATGCTTAACTCGTTACGTGCGCGCTCTTCGATGGCTTCCTGCCCGCCATTAAGATCGTCGATTTCAGCAAACAGCTGATCGTTACGCGCTTTGAGTTTGGCATTCGTCGCCTGCTGTGCGGCTACGTCGTCACTCACGCGGGTGTAATCATGTACGCCGTTTTTTCCAAACCACAGCGAATACTGCAGCCAGACCAACAAGGCCAGCAATAGTAGCGTTAGTTTACCCATCCAGCCCCCTGAAAAACGGCACAATCATCGCACAAAATTTTATCTGGCTGCGCTCTGGGTACAAAGCGAGCCTTCGTATTTGCGGCAGAATTTATCACAGATTGCGCCGACATGCGCGTTTGCAGGTGAGTTAGCGGCCTTGCAGTCATAAAAAGTTTATACCCGTTAGCATTCGAATTGCAGCCAACACCCCTGCAGCTTGAAGGATGACGGGTATATGCGTTAACCCATCAGCCACAGGAAAAGCATGCCAAACATCAGCCCCACCGCCAGCACGGTTACAATGCAGCTAAAGATCAAGCGGCCATGCAACAGAGAATGCAAAGCAATCCCTACCACCACGGCAACAGGCAATAATGCGAGGAAGAAAGGCCAGGTATACAGAAAGAAAAACAGGGTATTAGGGCCATAAATCAAGAAGGGCAAACCCAATGCCAGCAACCACGACAAAAAGCCGATGAACGCCCCAGCCAATGACCAGGTCGTTTCTTCGGTACTGGGGCTAGCTTCAGCCGATGTAGATGTCATAGCCAGGTTGGTGCTATTGCGCATAACGAATCCGTAAACCATGCAAACCAGGCGCATGATGTGCCTGGAAATGTCTTAGGATTTGATAATAACGTCACGGCGCAACAGGTCTAATAATTGCGCAATCAAATTTGTTACCAATTGTTCGCCGTCTAAGTATATTTCCGGGTTCACTGGCGCTTCGTAAACCGAGTCAATTCCAGTGAAATTCCGTAACTCTCCGGCACGGGCTTTTTTGTACAAACCCTTTGGGTCACGCGCTTCACAGACAGAAAGTGGTGTATCAACAAACACTTCGATAAACCGCCCTTCACCGACACGGTCACGAACCATCTGGCGTTCTGCACGATGCGGAGAGATAAATGCCGTCAGCACCACCAGTCCCGCATCCACCATTAGGTTGGCAACTTCGCCGACACGACGGATATTTTCTTTACGATCTGCATCGCTAAAACCGAGGTCACTGCACAAACCGTGGCGCACATTGTCGCCATCCAGTAAGTAGGTGCTCACACCAAGCTGGTGCAACGCTTCTTCAAGCGCCCCCGCGATGGTGGATTTACCCGAGCCAGACAGCCCGGTAAACCACAGCACCGCACCGCGATGCTGATGAAGTTTTTCACGTTGCGCAACCGTCACCGGATGCGCATGCCAGACGACGTTTTCGTCGTGCTCAGCCATTATTTGCCTCCCAGCAAATCACGTGCGCCCCAGTGCGGGAAATGACGGCGCACCAGCGCGTTCAGTTCCAGCTCAAAAGCGCTGAAGGCTGACGGCTCCTGATACACATCTTGTTGCGGTTCACGCACCATTCCGGCACCGACTGTCACGTTGCTCAGTCGGTCGATGAAAATCAGCCCGCCCGTGACCGGGTTATCCTGGTATTTGTCCAGCACCAGAGGTTCGTCGAACGTTAAATCAACGAGGCCAATTCCATTGAGCGGCAGGCTTTCGACGACGCGCTGCGTCAGGCTGTTAATTTCAACCTGATAATGGATGTTGTCGACGCGAGCGCGGGTTTTCTTGCCTGCGACTTTAATGTCGTAGCTTTGGCCGGGGACCAGCGCTTGTTCTGCCATCCACACCACGTCGACTTTCGCGGTTTGCACCGCAGGCTGCGCATCGCTGGCATCAACCAGCAAATCACCGCGGCTGATGTCGATTTCATCTTTCAGCACTAAAGTGATGGCTTCGCCCGCAGCAGCTTGTTGCAAATCCCCATCAAAAGTCACAATTCGGGCAATGGAAGATTCAACACCCGACGGCAGAACCTTCACACGCTGCCCGACGTTCACCACGCCGGATGCCAGCGTTCCTGCATAACCACGGAAATCCAGATTCGGGCGATTCACATACTGAACCGGGAAACGCATCGGCTGTTGTTCAACCACACGCTTCACTTCGACGGTTTCCAGAAGTTCCAGCAGCGTTGGGCCGGAATACCACGGCATGCTGTTGCTTTGCGTCGCCACGTTATCGCCTTCCAGCGCCGATAACGGCACAAAGCGAATATCCAGATCTGCCGGAAGTTGCTCGGCAAAGGTCAGGTAATCTTGTTTGATCTGCTCGAAAGTCTCTTCGCTGTAATTCACCAGATCCATTTTGTTGACCGCCACCACCAAATGTTTGATCCCCAAAAGTGTGGAGATAAAACTGTGGCGGCGCGTTTGATCCAGCACGCTTTTACGCGCATCGATCAATAAGATCGCCAGATCGCAGGTTGATGCACCGGTCGCCATATTACGGGTGTACTGCTCATGCCCAGGGGTATCAGCAATAATAAATTTACGTTTTTCGGTCGAGAAATAACGGTAGGCCACATCAATGGTAATGCCCTGCTCGCGTTCGGCTTGTAAGCCGTCCACCAGCAAAGCCAGATCCAGTTTTTCACCCTGCGTACCGTGGCGTTTGCTGTCGGTATGCAGCGATGAAAGCTGATCTTCATAAATTTGGCGCGTGTCATGCAGCAGGCGGCCAATCAGGGTACTTTTGCCGTCATCGACGCTGCCGCAGGTCAAAAAGCGCAGCAGGCTTTTGTGTTGTTGCGCATGCAGGTAGGCTTCTACGCCGCCTTCATCAGCAATTTGTTGTGCAATAGTGGTGTTCATCTGGCGGCTCCTTAGAAATAACCCTGGCGTTTTTTAAGCTCCATGGAGCCTGCCTGGTCGCGGTCAATTGCCCGCCCTTGACGTTCACTGGTGGTCGAAACCAGCATCTCTTCGATGATTTCCGGCAGCGTCTGCGCCTCGGATTCAACGGCTCCGGTTAGCGGCCAGCAGCCCAGGGTACGGAAGCGCACCATTTTCTGCTCAATCACTTCACCTGGCTGCAAATCGATGCGGTCGTCATCCACCATCAGCAGCATGCCATCGCGCTCAAGAACCGGGCGCGGTGCTGCCAGATACAGCGGCACGATTTCGATATTTTCCAGGAAGATGTACTGCCAGATATCCAGTTCGGTCCAGTTGGAAAGCGGGAACACACGAATGCTTTCGCCTTTATTAATCTGGCCGTTGTAGTTGTGCCACAGTTCAGGGCGCTGGTTTTTTGGGTCCCAGCGATGGAAGCGGTCACGGAATGAATAGATACGTTCTTTAGCGCGTGATTTTTCTTCGTCACGACGAGCGCCACCAAAGGCGGCATCAAAACCGTATTTGCTCAGCGCCTGCTTCAGGCCCTCGGTTTTCATGATGTCAGTATGTTTGGCGCTGCCATGCACGAAGGGGTTGATGCCCATCGCCAACCCTTCCGGGTTTTTATGCACCAACAACTCAAAACCGTAATTCTTCGCGGTACGGTCACGGAAATCGTACATTTCGCGGAATTTCCAGCCGGTGTCGACATGCAGCAGCGGGAACGGAAGTGTGCCTGGATAAAAGGCTTTACGGGCCAAATGCAACATCACCGATGAGTCTTTACCGATGGAATACATCATTACCGGATTGGAAAATTCGGCGGCAACCTCACGGATGATATGGATGCTTTCTGCCTCCAGTTGCCGTAAGTGTGTGAGTCGTTTTTGGTCCATAACCTTCCCTTAACCGAGGTTTAGTACGGTGGGTCATGGCCCGCCGTTTTAAATTCATGCAGGGACTATACGGCTGAGGTTGATTTGTTATGAAATTACTAATTGGAATGACTAGTTCCACAAAAGAATAACGAGATGCAAAAGCAAATGACAAAATGTGCTTAACCCTCGAATTATCCTGGGTTTCGGAACGATAGAAATTGTGTAGTCTCCATCACAGTTTCATACTATGCAGGCAAAAAACTTTCCGGTTTAAAAGGGACTCACTATGTTTTCCGCATTGCGCCAAACGCTTACCAGCCTGGCGTTAGGAATTTGCTGTACCTTGCCTGCGTTTGCCAACGCAACCACGATGGGCAACATTGCCGACCAACAAACGCGCCACATCGCGACCGTTTTCCCAGGCCGAATGACAGGCAGCCCGGCGGAAATGATGGCCGCGGATTACCTTAATCAACAATTTAGCCAGCTTGGCTACCAAAGCGATATTCGCCGCTTCAACACCCGTTACCTTTACACCAGCAAAGACGGTCATCAGAACTGGCATAACGTCAGCGCAAGCTCGGTGATCGCCGCTCGTGAAGGTATTGAACCGCAGCAAATCATCATCATGGCGCATCTCGATACTTTTTCGCCGCTCAATGACAACGACGTGAATAACAACCTTGGCGGTTTAACGCTACAAGGCGTGGATGATAATGCTTCAGGCCTGGGCGTGATGCTGGAGCTTGCCACCCGCCTGAAAGATATACCAACACGCTACGGCATCCGTTTTATCGCCACCAGCGGTGAAGAACTTGGTTCGTTGGGCGCGGAAGATATCCTGAAACGCATGAGTGCCAGCGACAAGAAAAACACCCTGCTGGTGATTAATCTCGATAGTCTGATTGTCGGCGACAAGCTCTATTTCAACAGCGGTAAATCGACGCCGACCGCCGTCACTAAAATGACACGCGACCGCGCATTAGCTTTGGCACGGCAGTTAAATATTAAGGCCACGACCAATCCTGGGCTTAATGCCCATTATCCAAAAGGCACTGCCTGCTGTAACGATGCTGAAGTGTTTGATAAAGCTGGGATCCCGGTGCTTTCAGTGGAAGCCACCAACTGGTCGCTGGGTAAGAAAGATGGCTATCAGCAACGCGTAAAAAGCAAAGCGTTCCCCGATGGAACCAGTTGGCATAATGCCTTAATTGATAACCAGCAATATCTGGATAAGTGGCTACCGCAGCGCATTGAAAAACGCAGCCGTGACGTAGTGCGCGTGATGTTGCCATTGGTGAAGGAGCTGGCTAAGGCGAAGCATTAATTCTTTGTTTAACCAATAAAAAGCCCTTCTGCATAGCGCGAAGGGTTTTTTATATACAACAATCAGATAATTACTCGTGCAAACCACACTCGCGCTTAAGCCCAAAGAAACGCGTCTCTTCTTCAGCCATGCCTTCTTCCCACTTACGCGTGGTGTGGGTATCGCCCACGGAAAGGTAGCCTTGATCCCACAACGGGTGGTATTTCAGGCCATTGGCGGTGAGGTATTGGTAAACCTGGCGGTTGTCCCAGTCGATGATCGGCAGGATTTTAAACACTTCACGCTGAATCGCCAGCACCGGTAAATGGGCACGGCTGCCCGATTGTTCACGGCGCAAACCAGCAAACCAGGTTTGCCCGTTGAGTTCACGCAGCGCACGGTTCATCGGCTCAACTTTGTTGATATCATTGTATTTCTCAATGCCTTCAACGCCCTGTTCCCACAGTTTTCCGTAACGCGCTTCCTGCCACGCGGCACTTTCCTTCGCGCTAAAGACTTGCAGATTCAGCTTCAGCTTATCGGTGAGTTCATCAATGAACTGGTAGGTTTCCGGGAACAGATAACCGGTGTCGGTGAGGATCACCGGAATATCCGGGAACTGTTGGGTGACCAGGTGCAAGGACACCGCAGCCTGAATCCCAAAACTCGAGGAGAGTACAAACTCACCAGGCAAGTTTTCCAGCGACCAGCTGACACGCTGTTCGGCGCTAAGTTTTTCAAGCTGGCTGTTGACCTCCGCCAGCGCCATGATGCGCTCGACTTTAGGGAGTTCGTTCAGCGCTTTTAGATCGAGTACAGGCATAGATACCTCGCTAAATAGTATTCCCTCTCCCTGGGGAGAGGGTTAGGGTGAGGGCGACCCATGTCGAGTGCTTACGCACGTAGTAAGCCCAGACGCCCTCATCCGGCCTTCTCCCCCAGGAGAAGGAGAAGAATAGTGCTAGTCCCACAAGTCCCGGGCCGGGTCCAGTACCGGGCGAATAATCCCGGCGCGGATGGTGAAATCACCGAAGCCTTCGTCAGCTTCACGCTCTTTCGCCCAGCGCCCGACCAGCTCATCAATGGAGGCCAGAATTTCCAGCTCAGTGATGTTTTCACGGTACATGCGCGGGATACGTGTGCCGATGCGGTTACCGCCAATATGCAGGTTATAGCGGCCAGGCGCTTTGCCCACCAGGCCGATTTCCGCCAGCAGCGCGCGGCCACAGCCGTTCGGGCAGCCGGTAACACGCGTGACGATGTGTTCATCTGGCACCTGGTGTTTTTCCAGCACTTCTTCAACTTTAGTCACAAACTGCGGTAGGAAGCGTTCGGCTTCGGCCATCGCCAGCGGGCAAGTCGGGAAGGAAACGCAGGCCATTGAGTTTTCACGCTGTGGTTTCACCGCGTTCATCAGGCCGCTTTCTTTGGCGATCTTCTCGATAGCTGCTTTTTCACTGGCCGGTACACCAGCGACGATCAGGTTCTGGTTTGCCGTCAGGCGGAAGTCGCCTTTGTGGATCTTCGCGATCTCCATCAGGCCGGTTTTCAGCGGACGCTCCGGGTAGTCCAGGATACGGCCATTTTCGATAAACAGCGTCAGGTGCCATTTGTCGTCGATGCCTTTTACCCAGCCAATACGATCGCCACGTCCGGTAAATTCATACGCGCGAGTCGGCTCGAATTTGATGCCTGCGCGGCGTTCAACTTCGGCTTTAAACACCTCCACGCCAACACGCTCAAGGGTGTATTTGGTCTTGGCATTTTTACGATCGGTACGGTTGCCCCAGTCGCGTTGTGTGGTGACAACGGCTTCCGCCACCGCCAGCGTGTGCTCAAGCGGAATGTAACCGAACTCGCTCGCGGTGCGGGCATAGGTTGCTTTGTTGCCGTGTTCGATGGACAAACCGCCGCCCACCAGCAGGTTGAAGCCCACCAGCTTGCCGTCTTTGGCAATGGCGATGAAGTTCATGTCATTGGCATGAAGATCGACGTCATTCTGCGGCGGTACCACCACCGTGGTTTTAAACTTACGCGGCAGATACGTTTCACCGAGGATCGGCTCTTCGTCGGTGGTGGCGACTTTCTCTTGATCCCACCAGATCTCGGCATAAGCACGGGTGCGCGGCAGCAAATGTTCAGAAAGCTTTTTCGCCCATTCGTACGCTTCCTGGTGCAGTTCAGACTCCACCGGGTTTGAGGTACACAGCACGTTGCGGTTCACGTCGTTAGCGGTTGCCAGCGCATCCAGCCCAACTTCGTGCAGCATTTCGTGCGCCGGTTTCACGTTCTTTTTCAGAATGCCGTGGAACTGGAAAGTCTGGCGGTTAGTCAGACGAATGCTGCCGTAAATGGTTTTGTCTTCGGCAAATTTATCAATCGCTCGCCATTGCTCGGTGGTGATAATCCCACCCGGCAGACGGCAGCGCAGCATCATCGCATGGCGCGGCTCGAGCTTTTGTTCTGCACGTTCCGCACGAATATCGCGGTCATCTTGCTGATACATGCCGTGAAAGCGGATCAGCAAAAAGTTGTCGCCTCTGAAGCCACCGGTCAGCCCGTCCTGCAAATCTTCTTTGATAGTGCCGCGCAGGTAATTGCTTTCGCGTTTCAGGCGCTCGGCGTCAGACAGTTTGCCTTCGACCACTAATGGTCCTGGGTGTTTTTCGCTCATTAGTAGACATCTCGCTGATAACGGCGCTCAACGCGCAGCTCACTTAAAAATTCATCGGCCGTTTCGGTATCCATGCCACCGAACTCGGCTACCACTTCCAGTAAAACCTGCTCAACGTCTTTAGCCATGCGATTGGCATCGCCGCAGACGTAAATGTGGGCACCTTCTTTAATCCAGTTCCACAGTTCCGCGCCTTTTTCGCGCAGTTTATCTTGTACGTATATTTTGTGTTGCTGGTCGCGAGACCAGGCCAGATCGATATTCGTCAGTAGGCCATCTTTGACGTAACGCTGCCATTCAACCTGATACAGGAAATCATCGGTAAAGTGCGGGTTGCCGAAGAACAGCCAGTTTTTACCGGTTGCCCCATCACTTTCACGCTGCTGCATAAAGGCACGGAATGGTGCGATGCCGGTGCCAGGGCCAATCATAATCACCGGCGTTTCCGGGTTGGCAGGCAGGCGGAAGTTATCGTTATGTTCGATGAACACACGTACTTCGCCATCTTCCCCAAGGCGGTCAGCAAGGTAACCAGAAGCACCGCCAGTACGGGCGCGGCCTTCGATGTCATAACGCACCACGCCAACGGTAATGTGCACTTCGCTTTCCGCTTCAGCCTGCGAAGAAGCAATCGAGTACAGACGCGGCGTCAGCGGGCGCAGTAAATCAATCAGCTGCTCAGCAGTTAATTCCGCTGGCGCGTAACGCACCATGTCGACAATCGGCGTGTTGTGAGCAAAGTGCTGCAATTTGGTTTTATCACCCACCAGATCCAGCAACGCGGCGTTGCGGGTAACCTGCGCATACTTCTCAACGATGTTGGCGGTATTGATGGTCAGCTCGAAATGCCACTCCAGCGCTTCGCTCAGTGGCAAAGTTTTGCCATCGACAGTGACGCTTTCATCGCCTTTCAGCCACAGCAGTTCGACCAGCTCTTTCACCAATGCTTGATCGTTTTGGTACCAGACGCCCAACGCATCCCCCGGCTGGTAACGCAAACCGGAATCACCCAGATCAATCTCAAAGTGACGCACGTCTTTTTCAGAATCGCGACCGGTAATTTTCTGGTTAACCGCAAGCGTTGCGGTCAGCGGCGCTTCTTTGCTGTACGGGCTAGTGAAGATTTCGTTGGCAGCGCCCGTGGCGGTGACTGCCAATTGCGCCGGAGTTTCTGCCGGTACGCGGGATTTCAGAACGTCGACAATTTTTGCCCGCCACTGCGCGGCGGCTGGCTGGAATTCGACATCACAATCCACACGATCCAACAGGCGCTCACCGCCGAGTTCCGCGAGTTTGTTATCAAAATCTTTACCCGACTGGCAGAAGAATTCGTAAGAGGTGTCGCCAAGGCTAAAGACTGCAAACGCAGTGCCTGGCAGTTTTGGTGCCTTTTTCGAGAACAGGAATTTGTGCAACGCCACGGCTTCTTCCGGCGGTTCGCCCTCGCCTTGCGTTGAAGTGACAACAATCAGCAGTTTTTCCTGGGCAATTTGTTTGAATTTATAGTCGCCCGCGTTAACCAGGTTAACGTTTAGTTTAGCCGCCAGTAAATCGTCGCGCAGTTGTTCGCTGACGCGGCGCGCGTTACCGGTTTGCGATGCAGAAATCAGCGTAATGACCGGAACTTCAGCCGCAGCAGGTTGAGCTGCCGCAACAGTACCAGGTTGTTGATTAATCATTCCCCAGAAATAGCCGGATAACCAGGCCAGTTGAGTCTGCGAGAAATCTGTCGTCGCCGCCTGGAGGCGTGCCAGTTGCTCCGGGGTTAGCGGTAACAGTGCGGTCGGTGGGGCCTGAATTGTCATGCGTTGTGAGTTCCAGTAGCAAAAGATCCGTTTTTAATATCGAACGAATAAACGGGAATGGTGTAAGGGTAACCATCGCGATAATAACAATTAAAGAAGGGATAGAAATAACAAATAACCAAAACGACTAACCACTTTTACGGGTAATCCATAACGTTAAAAGTGATTAGTTAACTTAATGAAAAATAAAAGATAACAGAAAGAAAAATACTATCAGGGGGAGTTGGCACCCGCCTGGCAGGTATAGTTAATGCGTGAAATAGTCATTTCCTGTACTATGCCGCGGTTATTTTGTATGAAAGAGACTTAATTATGTCCACCACCCTGTTTAAAGATTTTACCTTCGAAGCCGCTCACCACCTGCCACATGTACCAGAAGGCCACAAATGCGGTCGCTTACATGGTCATTCATTTATGGTGCGCCTGGAAATCACTGGCGAGGTTGATCCGTATACCGGCTGGATTATGGATTTTTCTGAGCTGAAGGCGGCGTTTAAACCGACTTATGACAGGCTTGATCATTACTATCTGAATGATATTCCTGGGCTTGAGAATCCAACCAGCGAAGTGCTGGCAAAATGGATTTGGGACGAAATGAAGCCGCTTGTGCCGCTGCTAAGTTCAGTGATGGTGAAAGAAACCTGTACCGCCGGTTGCGTGTATAAGGGTTAAAAGAAAGGCACCGTAAAGGTGCCTTGAGACTGATGACAAACTTCTTCGTAGGTCAGATAAGCGCAGCGTCATCCGACACCACTGGTGTAAATGGTGGATGACGCTAACGCTTATCCGCCCTACAAAACACATTTATCACCCTTTGTCAGCAATCTGAAGGCACCGTAGAGGTGCCTTTTTGGTTTTAAGCGATATTCAAATACTTATGCGTCTGCATTGAAAGCCGCCAGTTGCGGGCGATACAAGTTTCGATACACAGACGCGTCGCATCTTCTTTCTGGCTGATAGGCTGAAGCGCAATCACCCGTTTTTTATCGTCAACCAGGGTCGCTAACAGTTCATCCAGCGCTTCGATATCCCGCATACGCCCCACCGGATGTTTAATTTCATCGGCACGTTCTAAAGCCTGAGACAGTACGTCGTAACCACCACGCATATTCACTTTCGGGGAAACGGTCACCCAGGTTCCGGCAGTGCAACGCACTTCATGCGTGCCGCTGGTTTCAATCTGGCAGCTATAACCGTGGTGCTCAAACAGCGAGGTTAATGGCGTGAGATCGTGAATGCATGGCTCGCCGCCGGTAATTACCACATGGCGCGCGGTGTAATCCTGGCGCTGGAAAATCGCCAGCAAATCTTCAGGGCTAGCGTTGCCCCATTTGTCGCTTTCTTTGGTTTTAGCAAGGATGCTGAACAAAGAGACTTCACGATCCGCGAGTTTATCCCAGGTGTGTTTGGTATCGCACCACGCGCAGCCCACCGGGCAGCCTTGCAGGCGAATAAAAATGGCGGGCACACCAGTAAAATAGCCCTCCCCTTGCAGGGTCTGGAACATCTCGTTAATCGGATACTGCATAGTCTTCTCAAATAATGGGCGTAAAGAGTGATTATCGCAGAAGTGACGGTTGAGATCATGCGTAACGGTGTGACAGGCCCAATCAGGGGGAGACTGGGCCTGTCACTGCCATCACAACCTGGAAGTTGCGATGGCATTTACGAAGCGGCGTGTGATTTGCTGCGGGCGAGTAATCGCCCCGCCGACTACCACCGCATGAGCCCCGAGAGCCAGGCAATGCGCAGCCATTTCCGGCGTTTCCACATTCCCTTCAGCAATAACCGGCACATCGACCGCCGCCAGAACATCGCGCAAGAACTGGCAGCCATTCGTTGCCAGAATTTGCCCTTTCGTTTCAGCGGTATAACCATGTAGCGTGGTGCCAACACAATCAAAACCCAGTGCGGCGGCATAACGAGCTTCTTCAACGGTGGCAATATCCGCCATCAACAGCAACTGCGGATAACGCTGGCGAATTGCCGCCACCAGGCCGCGCAAGTCCAGTTGGCCAGGGCGTTCATGCCCGGTGCCATCCAGCGCAATCATCGCCGGGTTTGCCGCCATTAACTCATCCACCTCTTTGAGAGTTGGCGTGATGTAAACATCGCTGCCCGGATAATCACGTTTGATGATAGCAATCACCGGTAAATCAACCGTTTCCATGATTGTTTGAACGTCTGGCAAACTGTTGGCGCGAATCGCACAAGCACCACCTTGTGCGGCTGCCAGCGCCATTTTCGACATAATAAACGAGCTGTGTAACGGTTCATTTTCCAACGCCTGGCAGGAAACAATCAGTTTTCCCTCAATCAGCGACAACATGGACGGTTTCATATGGCGAGAATCTCCTCTACTTCATTTTTAATAATCGTGACGTGCGGGCCGTAAATCACCTGTACGCCATTGCCGCGCTGGATAACGGCACGAGCGCCGGTCTCTTTTAATAGGGCCTCATCAACCAGTGAACCGTCATGTAACGTGACGCGCAGACGAGTGGCACAGCAATCAAGCTCGACAATATTCTCTTTGCCGCCCAACGCGATGATGACTTGCAACGGGCGCTCGCCTGCTGTGACCTGCACGCTTTCCGTTCCCGCATCTTCACGACCCGGCGTTTTGAAATTGAAGCGTGTAATCACGAAACGGAAGGTGAAGTAGTACAGGAAGAACCACGGAATACCGACGAGCGGGACGTACATCCAGTGGGTTTTAGCTTCGCCCTGCAACACACCAAACAGAATGAAATCAATAAAGCCGCCAGAGAATGTCTGGCCGATGGTGATGTGCAGCATGTGCGCCAGCATAAATGCCAGGCCATCGAACAACGCGTGGATCACGTACAACACCGGGGCGATAAACAGGAAAGAGAACTCGATAGGTTCGGTAATACCGGTTAAGAAAGAGGTCAACGCCGCAGAAAGTAACAGCCCCGCCACACGCTTGCGATTCTCAGGTTTGGCAGTGTGATACATCGCCAGGCACGCCCCCACCAGGCCAAACATCATGGTGATAAAGCGGCCAGACATGAAACGTGAAGTGCCGATGTAGAACTGCTGGGTGTTCGGGTCAGCCAACTGGGCAAAGAAGATGCGCTGTGTGCCTTCAACCAGTTGACCGTTAACCATCTCGGTACCGCCAAGCGCCGTCGTCCAGAATGGCAGGTAGAAGATATGGTGCAGACCGAATGGGCCGAGCATACGCAGCACGAAGCCGTAGATAAATGTCCCGAGGTAACCGGTGGCATCCACCAGGCCGCCCATGCCAAAAATGAGTTTCTGGAAATGCGGCCAGATGACGGTCATCGCCGCACCAACCAGGATAGCGACCAGCGAGCTGATTATCGGCACAAAACGTGAACCACCGAAGAAACCAAGGAATTGCGGTAGCGCGATTTTGTTATAGCGGTTATGCAGCAGTGAAGTGACGATACCGATGACCACGCCACCAAAAACGCCGGTTTCCAGCGTCTGGATACCTAATGCCATCCCCTGCCCGACCGCACCTGGATTGGTTGCCGCCAGTGTGCCGCTTAATGTCAGCAACGCATTGATGGTAGCGTTCATTACCAGATAAGCCAGTAATGCCGCCAGACCCGCTGTGCCTTTATCCCCTTTTGCCAGCCCTACAGACACGCCGACGGCAAATAACACCGCCAGGTTAGCAAACACGATTGAACCCGCACTCGCCATGATGGTGAAAATACCCTGCAACCAGGCGACATCCAGGAAGGGATAGGCCGCAACAGTATTGGGATTAGACAGCGCACCGCCAATCCCCAGCAACAGCCCGGCTGCCGGTAAAACAGCGATAGGTAACATGAACGACTTGCCAAAACGCTGGGCCTTTTCAAACCAGCCCCCAGAAGAGGTACCGCTAAAGATTGACATAAATTTTCTTCCTGCCAAATTACTGTGATGAAAATTATTACCACAATAAGACGTAGCAAGTGAAAATTTTCACCATCAATACGATCCACATCACAGTTAACCGAATCTGCTGGCACTGCGGGGCCGCTTTCCTCCACACTATGTCCAGTAATTAAGTAAGGCCGTGGGATGGGTCCGATGACAGAAAACGAAAATTTATTGCTGCACTTGCGTCAGGGTCTGCCAGGTTACAGCCCAACGTTACAAAAACTAGGCGAGTTCGTTCTTGGCGAGCCGCAGAAGGTGCTGTATCTGACCATCACCGAGCTGGCGCGTGAAAGTGAAACCAGCGAGGCCAGCGTCACTCGCCTGTGCCGCCATTTAGGCTGCAAGGGATATACCGAATTTAAGATGGCGCTGGCGCTGGATGTTCAGCAGCAGCAGCCTCCCGCTCCCGTGAGCGAAGACAGTATTGATGAGTTAATCGAAGAGTCTGTGCAGGCGCTGAGAGATACCGGGAAACTGCTCAATCGCGAGGTGCTGCAACAGGCGGGCATTGCCCTGCATCGTGCCACTTCGGTGCAAATTTATGGCGTTGCAGCCAGCGCAATTATGGGGGATTACCTGCATTACAAATTGCTGCGCTTAGGCAAACCTGCACAGTTGTTTAGCGATATGCACCGCGCAGCGATGAATGCAGCAACGCTTAGCGAGCGTGATCTGGTAGTGGTGATTTCGAGTTCCGGTTCCACCAAAGATTTAATGCATGTGGTGAAACTCGCCAAAAAGCGCCATGCCTGTGTGCTGCTGATTAGTAACACTTTGCGCAGCCCTCTCGCCGATCTTGCCGATCTGTTGCTGGTTGCCGCTAAACCAGAAGGCCCATTAAGCGCCGGTGCGTTAAACGCCAAAGTGGGAGCCATGTTGTTGGTGGAGGTACTGGTGGGAGAGCTGATTACTCACGATAACCAATACGCCGCCACGAGCCAGCAAACCGCCAGCGCCACGCTGCCATTACTTATCTGATATCGGGTAATAAGCGCGCGCCATCCGACAAACTGACGCAAATGGTGGATGGCGCTATCGCTTATCCACCCTACAAAACCGGTTTAGTGACCCACGGGTTGAGCAGGCCGGTGTCGCAGAAGGTATCGACGTGAAGTGGAAGTCCGTCGGTGGTGGCTCTGATGTTAACCATACGGCAGAGTTGGGTATCCCTTCTCTGGACGGTTTCGGGCCAATAGGTGCCGGTTTCCACAGTACGTCAGAGTATCTGGAACTGGATAGCATTGAGCCAAGAATCCGCCTGCTTAAGCGGGTGATTCAGTCGCTTTAAAAAACTAATGGCCGGGGTTTCCCGGCCACTTTTAGCTAATCACATAGCTTACTTTTTGGTTTTAAAATCAATCACCATGCGGCCTTTGATTTTACCGTCTTCCATTTCTTTGAAGATAGCATTGATATCTTCAAGTGGACGCATGGTCACTTTAGGAACCACTTTTCCTTCGGCAGCAAACTGGAAGGCTTCAGCTAAATCATGGCGCGTTCCAACCAAAGAACCGACGACTTCGATACCATCAAGTACCAGACGTGGAATGTTCAGGCTCATGGATTCTGATGGTAAACCGACCGCAACGATACGCGCACCCGCACGAACAGCATCTACCGCAGAGTTGAATGCCGCTTTCGCCACCGCAGTCACTACCGCAGCATGGGCACCGCCTACTTTTTCCTGGATGACTTTTGCCGCATCTTCATTGCGTGAGTTGATGACCAAATCCGCGCCACACTCTTTGGCGAATTCGAGCTGTGCATCATTGACGTCGATGGCAATGACTTTGGCATTAAAGACGTTTTTAGCGTATTGCAGCGCGAGGTTGCCAAGGCCGCCAAGGCCATAAATCGCAATCCACTGCCCCGGTTTGATATGCGAGACTTTCACCGCTTTGTAAGTGGTGACACCAGCACAAGTCACGCTGCTGGCCGCCGCAGATTCAAGTCCATCAGGGACTTTTACCGCGTAATCGGCAACGACAATGCACTCTTCAGCCATGCCACCATCGGCGGTATAACCCGCGTTGGTGACGCTGCGACACAGAGTTTCATTGCCAGTATTACAGTATTCACAGTTGCCGCAGCCGCGGAAGAACCAGGCAACGCTTGCGCGGTCGCCCACTTTCAGGGAAGTCACCCCTGGGCCAACTGTTTTCACTACGCCAATACCTTCATGCCCCAGCGTAATGCCTGTTACATCACCAAAATCTCCATTTTTCACATGTAAATCGGTATGGCATACGCCACAGCATTCCATTGTCAGCAATGCTTCGCCGTGTTTAAGGGCTCGAACAGGTTTGTCGATGATCCCTACAGAGTGATCTTTATTAACAACTGCTGCTTTCATGTCGGTCTCCTGACCTGTGAGTGAAAAGTCCCCGTAAGCCTGGTCGACAGGTGGGGGATCTGCAAACTCTACTAGTGAGATCGGCTATATGTTGTTCAGGAGCCAGCAAAAATAGAAATAAAAAAACCCGCCGAAGCGGGTTTTTTGTAAGAATTTAAAGCAGTAACGAATTACTGACCTTTAACTTCTTTCAGACCGTTGAACGGAGCTGGTGTGCCCGCAGCAGCCAGAGCTTCTTCAATACGAATCAGCTGGTTGTACTTAGCAACACGGTCAGAACGGCTCATAGAACCAGTTTTGATCTGGCCTGCAGCAGTACCAACAGCCAGGTCAGCGATGGTAGCGTCTTCAGTTTCGCCTGAACGGTGAGAGATAACTGCAGTGTAGCCAGCATCTTTCGCCATTTTGATCGCAGCCAGAGTTTCGGTCAGAGAACCGATCTGGTTGAATTTGATCAGAATGGAGTTAGCGATACCGTTGTCGATACCTCTTTTCAGGATTTTGGTGTTAGTTACGAACAGATCGTCACCAACCAACTGGATTTTGTCGCCCAGAACTTTAGTCTGGTGTGCGAAACCATCCCAATCAGACTCGTCCAGACCGTCTTCGATAGAAACGATTGGGTACTGTTTGGTCAGATCTTCCAGGAATGCAGTGAATTCTTCAGAGGTGAAAGCTTTGTTGCCTTCGCCAGCCAGAACGTATTTACCGTCTTTGTAGAATTCAGAAGCAGCACAGTCCATAGCCAGAGTAATGTCTTTACCCAGCTCGTAACCTGCAGCTTTAACCGCTTCAGCGATTACAGCCAGTGCTTCAGCGTTGGAACCCAGGTTTGGCGCATAGCCACCTTCGTCACCAACAGCAGTACCCATGCCTTTAGATTTCAGAACTTTAGCCAGGGTATGGAAAACTTCAGAACCCATACGGATGGCTTCTTTCAGGTTTTTCGCACCAACTGGTTGAATCATGAACTCTTGGATATCAACGTTGTTATCAGCGTGCTCGCCGCCGTTGATGATGTTCATCATAGGCAGTGGCATAGAGAATTTGCCTGGAGTGCCGTTCAGTTCAGCGATGTGTGCATACAGCGGCAGGCCTTTAGAGGCAGCAGCAGCTTTAGCAGCAGCAAGAGAAACAGCCAGGATTGCGTTAGCACCGAAGTTAGATTTGTTTTCGGTACCGTCCAGGTCGATCATGATTTTATCGATGTTAGCCTGGTCTTTCGCATCTTTACCAGTTACAGCCGCAGCGATCGGGCCATTAACTGCAGCAACGGCTTTCAGAACGCCTTTGCCCAGGAAGCGAGATTTGTCGCCATCGCGCAGTTCCAGCGCTTCGCGGGAACCAGTTGAAGCACCTGATGGTGCAGCAGCCATACCTACGAAACCGCCTTCCAGATGAACTTCAGCTTCAACAGTCGGGTTACCACGGGAGTCGATGATTTCACGACCGATGACTTTAACGATTTTGGACATTAGATTTTCCTCAGTACAAGTTAAACTAAAACTCCAGACAAACAACGCGCGAAACATTCGCGCGTTGTCGTTCTAACTTTCTGCTTACTTTTCCTGGCGCTTCTGGTACTCACCTGCAGCTTTCACAAAGCCTGCAAACAGTGGGTGGCCATCACGCGGAGTCGAAGTAAATTCCGGGTGGAACTGGCAAGCAACAAACCACGGATGATTTGGTACTTCGATGATTTCTACCAGTTGATCATCACCGGAACGGCCCGCAACGCGCAGACCTGCTGTTTCAATTTGTTTCAACAACATGTTGTTGACTTCATAACGATGGCGATGACGCTCAGTAATTGTCGGTTCACCGTACATCTGGCGCACCAGACTACCATCGGTCAACTGACACTGCTGGCCGCCAAGACGCATGGTGCCGCCCAAGTCGCTCTTTTCAGTACGAACTTCAACGTTACCTTCTTCGTCTCGCCACTCGGTGATTAAGGCGACCACCGGGTATTTACAGTCTGGCACAAATTCAGTTGAGTTGGCGTTAGCCATACCTGCAACGTTTCGTGCGAACTCGATCAGCGCCACTTGCATACCTAAGCAAATACCCAGATACGGAATGTTCTGTTCACGAGCATAGCGCGCGGTGGCGATTTTGCCTTCCACACCACGGTAACCGAAACCGCCAGGGATAAGGATAGCATCCAATCCCTTCAGCATTTCTTCAGCACCGCGAGTTTCAACATCCTGCGAGTCAATCAGCTTGATGTTAACGGTCAGACGATTTTTCAAACCACCGTGTTTCAGCGCTTCAATCACAGATTTGTAGGCATCTGGCAGTTCAATGTACTTGCCGACCATACCAATCGTAACTTCGCTTGTCGGATTCGCTTCTTCGTAAATAACTTGTTCCCATTCGGACAAGTTAGCTTCAGGAACGTTCAAGCTGAATCGTTTACAAATATAATCGTCCAGCCCCTGTGATTTCAACAGGCCTGGAATTTTATAGATAGAATCGACATCTTTCAGAGAAATAACCGCTTTCTCCGGGACGTTACAGAACAATGCAATTTTCGCACGTTCATTTGCCGGAACCACGCGGTCAGAGCGGCAGATCAGCACATCTGGCTGAATACCGATGGAAAGCAGTTCTTTTACGGAGTGTTGAGTCGGTTTAGTTTTCACTTCACCGGCAGCGGCCATGTATGGCACCAGAGTCAGGTGCATATACAGCGTGTGCTCACGACCCACTTCGACAGCCATCTGGCGAATCGCTTCGAGGAACGGCAGGGATTCGATATCACCTACAGTACCGCCGATTTCAACCAGAACAACATCGTAGCCTTCGCCACCTTCAAGGATGCGTTCTTTGATAGCGTTCGTGATGTGTGGAATAACCTGGACAGTCGCGCCCAGATAGTCGCCACGGCGTTCTTTACGCAGAACATCTGAGTAAATACGGCCAGTGGTGAAGTTGTTACGACGCGTCATTTTGTTGCGAATGAAACGCTCGTAGTGACCTAAATCCAGGTCGGTTTCAGCGCCGTCTTCTGTAACGAACACTTCCCCATGTTGAATAGGGCTCATGGTACCCGGATCGACGTTGATGTACGGATCGAGTTTCATGATGGATACGTTGAGGCCACGGGCTTCGAGAATAGCTGCGAGGGAGGCTGCGGCAATGCCTTTACCCAGAGAGGAAACGACCCCGCCGGTCACAAAAATATAGTTCGTTGTCATGCTGAACCTGAGAAGTTAGGTTTAAAGACGATGGGAGTACCAGGACGGGAAAGTAGTATACCCGAACAGTATCGGCGCCACAAACTTTCATTCTGTCTGCAAAGCCCTGACCTCGCACTTTGTCAGGGCACTGAAAATAGCCCGTCTGGAATAAATGTTTTTGACGTAAATCAATCGCTTGTTAAATTGAAATTGCCATTAAATGTGTTTGACCACAAAAACGCGTTAAATTTCAGTTTCCTGGCGTTTAACTTCTTGCCAGACTTCTTCCATGATTTCCAGGTCAACACCGGTCATTGTCAGGCCCCTGGCGGCGATAATCTGTTCCACCTGGCGGAAACGGCGCTCGAATTTCAGATTGGCTTTTTGCAAAGCAGTCTCCGCTTTGGTGCCTAAATGACGCGCAAGATTAACGGTCGCGAACAATAAATCACCGACTTCTTCTTCCAGTTTCGCTTCGTCAACGACAACCTGTTTTGCCTCAAACATCACTTCGTCGATCTCTTCATAGACTTTGTCTAACACAGGGCCAAGAGTGGTCCAGTCGAAGCCAACGGTTGAGCATCGCTTTTGGATTTTGTGCGCACGCATCAAAGCAGGTAAGGAATGAGGAATATCATCGAGCGCAGAATGTTGCGCCTTTTCAGCACGCTCATCTCTTTTGATTTGTTCCCAGCGAGCCAGCACTTCGGTGCTGTTTTCAGCAGTAGCATCAGCAAAGATATGTGGGTGGCGACGTTCAAGTTTGTCACTGATGGCTTCGCAGATTTCATCGAAATTAAAGCGCCCTTCTTCCTGAGCCATTTGCGCGTAAAACACCACCTGGAACAGTAAATCGCCCAGTTCACCGCGTAAATCATCAAAATCTTCGCGGTTGATGGCGTCGAGCACTTCGTAGGTTTCTTCCAGGGTATAGGGTGCGATAGTGGCGAAGGTTTGTTCTTTATCCCACGGACAACCCGTTTCCGGATCGCGCAGGCGCTTCATGATATTCAGCAGGCGGGTAATTTGAGTCATTAGGAATCCTTACAAATAAAAACAACCCTCACCCTGGCCCTCTCCCTGATAGAGAGGGAACGATCTTTTCTCCCTCGCCCCAAAGGGGCGAGGGTCGGGGTGAGGGGCAATAAATCAGCCGTGCAAACGCTTCGCGTCGATGATATCCGGCACCTGGTTCAATTTACCCAGTACACGGCCTAATACCTGCAGGTTGTAGATTTCGATATTCATGTCGATGGTCGCCAGTTGCTGTTTGGTATCGCTACGGCTTGCAACACCCAAAACGTTGACCTTTTCGTTCGCCAGAATGGTGGTGATGTCTCGCAACAGGCCGCTACGGTCATTAGCCGTCACACGCACCACCAGCGAATAACCACTGGAATAGCTTTCCCCCCAAACCGCATCAACAATACGTTCTGGCGCATGGGATTGCAGTTCCGCCAACTGGTCGCAGTCTGCACGGTGAATAGAGATCCCACGCCCCTGCGTAATGAAGCCGACGATTTCGTCGCCAGGAATCGGCTGGCAGCAACGTGCAATGTGGTGCATCAGATTGCCAACACCTTCCACCACCACACGGCCATTATCTTTGCTGCGCGATTGTGGTGTATGCGTTTTTTGCTTCAGTTGGCGAAGAGCTTGCTCATCCTGTTCAGCTGCAGTCGGCTTATTAAACTGCGATTGCAGGTAGTTACTCATCTGGTTAAGACGAATATCCCCACCACCAATGGCCGCCAGTAACTCTTCAACTTCATTGAAGTTATAACGTGGCAGCAACGATTTTTCGGCTTCTTTCAGGCTGATACCCAGATGCTCAATTTCATCATCAAGGATTTGGCGCCCGGCCAGTATGTTTTTGTCACGATCCTGTTTACGGAACCAGTTGTGGATTTTCGCGCGGCCCCGGCTGGTGGTGATGTAACCCAAGTTAGGGTTCAGCCAGTCACGGCTTGGGTTCGGCTGTTTCTGAGTGATAACTTCAATCTGATCGCCCATTTGCAGCTGATAGGTAAACGGCACAATGCGGCCACCTATTTTCGCACCGATGCAGCGATGCCCAACATCGCTGTGAATGTGGTAGGCAAAGTCCAGTGGCGTGGAACCGGCAGGCAAGTCCACTACGTCACCTTTCGGGGTAAACACATACACGCGGTCATCAAACACCTGACTGCGCACTTCATCCAGCAACTCGCCGGAGTCGGCCATTTCTTCTTGCCAGGCAATCAGTTTACGCAACCACGCAATGCGGTCTTCGTGGCCCGAACTGCCGCTTTTGGCATTACCCTCTTTGTACTTCCAGTGGGCAGCAACCCCCAGTTCCGAATCTTCATGCATCTGCTTGGTTCGGATCTGGATTTCAATAGTTTTGCCATTTGGCCCCAACACCACGGTGTGAATCGACTGATAACCGTTGGGTTTCGGGTTGGCGACGTAATCGTCAAACTCGTCGGGCATATGGCGATAATGGGTGTGCACGATGCCGAGTGCCGCGTAGCAATCCTGTAAACGCTCCGCCACCACGCGCACCGCACGCACATCAAACAGCTCGTCAAAGGCGAGGGATTTTTTCTGCATCTTGCGCCAGATGCTGTAGATGTGTTTCGGGCGGCCATACACTTCAGCCTTCACGCCCTCTTCTTTCATCGATTTACGCAACGCACTAACAAACTCGTCGATGTAATGCTCACGGTCGATACGACGCTCGTGCAGCAATTTCGCGATACGTTTGTATTCATCGGGATGCAAATAGCGGAAGCAGTAGTCTTCCAGCTCCCATTTGAGCTGGCCAATGCCCAGGCGGTTGGCAAGCGGCGCATAGATATTGGTGCACTCTTTTGCCGCCAGAACGCGTTCGTCTTCCGGCGCATCTTTCACTTCACGCAGGTGAGCGATGCGTTCTGCGAGTTTAATCACCACGCAGCGGAAATCGTCCACCATCGCCAGCAACATGCGACGCACGTTATCAACCTGTTCAGCAGAAACTGAATCGGTATGTGCGGCTTTTAGCTGGCGGATAGCGGCCATGTCGCGCACGCCGTGAATCAGCGTGACAACCTGGCTATCGATGCTTTCGCGCATCACCTCTTCGGTGACCACGCCCGCGTCGGCAAGAGGGAACAGCAAGGCGGCTCGCAGCGTATCGTTGTCCATGCTCAGCATCGACAGGATTTCGACCATTTCAACGCCGCGCCACAACAGCAACTCCGCGTCAGGATGGCCTTTGGTTTGTTGCTCGCAATACCGCCAGGTTTCGGCTAAGCGTTCACATGACTGCTGGTTGGTGATCCCGAGACTAGCAATCCATCTATCGGGCGCAAATTCGCCAGCTTTATTGAGATGTGCACTTCTTACCGCAACCATTGTCCGTCCTCTTCGGTGGGGCTTGAATCATTCACACGACTTGATCCAAATACTTAATTTCGCTCAAACAGCGCCATCGACTCCAGATGCCCGGTATGCGGGAACATGTCCAGCATTGCCAATTGGCGCAGTTGATAACCCGCTGCCAGCAATGCCTCGCTATCACGGGCAAGTGTTGTCGGATTACATGAAACATAGACCACTCGCTTAGGAGCAAGTGCGATCACGTGTTGCATGACGCCTGGTGCACCCGCTCGTGCGGGGTCGAGCAATATTTTGTCAAAACCCTGGGCAGCCCAGGGTTGACGAGTCACATCATCTTCCAGGTTTTCATGGAAGAATGTGACATTTTTCAGCGAATTATATCGAGCATTATATTCGCCTTTCGCCACTAGCGCAGCAACGCCTTCCACTCCAACGACACTTTCAGCGCGGGTTGCGAGCGGGAGCGTAAAGTTTCCCATTCCGCAGAACAGGTCCAGCACGCGGTCAGTTGGCTGAATATCCAGCCATTCAATAGCACGCGCAACCATTTGCTGGTTCACACCATCGTTCACCTGAATGAAATCGCGCGGACTGAACGTTAAGCGTAGCCCGTCTGAATGATAACAAGGCTCGTCCTCACCCAGCGCCGTGAGTGTCTCACTGTCCGGCGCTAAAAACAGCGCGACGCCAGTAGAATGCGAAAAGCGTTCCAGTTTTTGCCTGTCGTCGTCATTTAGTGCATCTAAATGACGCAACACCATCAGCGGGCCATTATCTGCAAGTACCAGTTCAACATGGCCTAAACGACGCACCGCTTTTAATGTTGATAAACATTGGTGCAAAGGTTCCAGCAATGCCTCAAGTTGGGGTTCCAAAACAGGGCAATGGTGAATATTCACCAGTTCACTGTCTTGCGACTTGCGAAATCCCATCTGTAAGGTTTGTGTTTTAGGCAGGTAATTCAACCCCAAGCGCGCACGGCGACGATAACCCCATGGCGAACCAGAAATTATTTCGTTGACCACCGCAGGGGTTTCACGCGTCCCCATCATGCGGGCAAGCGCACGGGATTTTGCTTGCTGCTGTAATTCGATGCTGGCATGTTGCTGCTGGCACCCTCCGCAAACGCCAAAGTGCGGACAACGCGGCGCAACACGTTGCGGGCTATCATTTAAACGTCGCTTAACTTTAGCCTGTGCAAAGTTACGTTTGTCATCAGTAACCGTGACTTCGACCTGTTCGCCAGGCAGTGCACCCTGGATAAAAAGCGCTTTACCGTTATGGCGGGCAACGCCCTGACCAAACGGATCAAGGTCGTTAACCGTCACGCTTATGATTTGACGAGTCGTAACCCGTCGCTTTGCAGAGTAGAATTGCGCCATGAGCCTGTATGCTCTCTCAAAATATTAACTATTGCTTCAATTGTCCCATATCGGAACCCCATGACCAACTACAGCCTGCGCGCACGCATGATGATCCTGATTCTGGCACCGACATTAATGATCGGTTTATTGCTCAGTATCTTTTTTGTCGTCCATCGCTACAACGACTTGCAGCGTCAGCTCGAAGACTCGGGTGCCAACATTATCGAGCCGCTGGCAGTTGCCAGCGAATATGGCATGAGTTTCCATAGCCGCGAATCGATACGCCAGTTGGTCAGTGTGTTGCACCGCCGCCACTCCGATATTGTGCGGGCAATTTCAGTATTCGATGAAAACAACAAGCTGTTTGTCACCTCGAATTATCAGTTAAATGCTTCGGTACTGAAGCTACCAAACCATGAAAAACCGCCGCACAGCCTGAGCATTTCACGCCACGGTGATTCAATAATTCTGCGCACACCCATTATTTCTGAAAGTTATTCACCAGACGAATCTGAAGTGACCGACGCTAAGCCTGCGGGCAATTCGCTCGGCTATGTCGCGATTGAGCTCGACCTGAAATCGGTGCGTTTGCAGCAATACCGGGAAATTTTTATCTCGACGTTGATGATGTTGTTCTGCGTTGGCATTGCCATGCTGTTCGCTTATCGCCTGATGCGCGATGTCACAGGGCCAATCCGTAACATGGTGAATACCGTCGACCGGATACGCCGCGGTCAACTCGATAGCCGCGTCGAAGGTTTCATGCTCGGCGAATTGGATATGCTGAAAAACGGTATCAATTCGATGGCGATGTCGTTGACCGCCTATCACGAAGAGATGCAGCACAATATTGACCAGGCCACTTCTGACCTGCGCGAAACACTTGAGCAGATGGAAATCCAGAACGTTGAACTGGATCTCGCCAAGAAACGCGCGCAGGAAGCCGCACGTATTAAGTCTGAATTCCTCGCCAATATGTCGCACGAACTGCGCACGCCGCTCAATGGGGTGATTGGCTTTACTCGTTTGACGCTGAAAACAGATTTGAATGCCACCCAGCGCGACCATCTGTATACCATCGAACGTTCAGCCAATAACCTGCTCACCATCATCAATGACGTGCTGGACTTCTCCAAACTGGAAGCGGGTAAACTGATTCTGGAAAGCATTCCATTCCCGCTGCGTAATACGCTCGATGAAGTCGTGACATTGCTGGCGCATTCGGCCCATGACAAAGGTCTGGAGCTGACGCTGAACATTAAAAACGATGTGCCGGATAACGTGATTGGCGACCCACTGCGCTTGCAGCAAGTAGTGACCAACCTGGTGGGGAATGCGATTAAGTTTACCGAGAACGGCAATATTGATTTGGTGGTCGAGAAGCGCTCGCAAGGAAACAATAAAGTCCAGGTTGAGATGCGCATTCATGATACCGGTATTGGTATTCCTGAACAGGAACAGTCGCGTCTGTTCCAGGCATTTCGTCAGGCTGATGCCAGTATTTCACGGCGTCATGGTGGCACCGGGCTGGGGCTGGTTATCACTCAGAAATTGGTCAGTGAAATGGGGGGGGATATCTCGTTCCATAGCCAGCCAAATCAAGGTTCTACTTTCTGGTTTTATATCAATCTGGACCTGAACTCTAACGCGGTGCTGGACGGTTATTCGACCGAGAATCTGGCGGGCAAACGCATTGCGTATATCGAACAAAATGCTTCTGCGGCACAAAGCACGCTCAACATTTTAGCCAATACGCCGCTTGAGGTGGTGTATAGCCCAACGTTTACCGCCCTCGCCGAAGCGCACTACGACATTATGCTGCTCGGTATGCCGGTCACCTTCCGTGACACGCTATCCATTAAAAATCCAAAACTGGCGAAAGCCGTCACCATGACAGACTGCCTGATTCTGGCTCTGCCAAGCCATTGCCAGATTGATGCTGAATCGCTTAAAAAAGAAGGCGTTGCTGCTTGCTTACTGAAACCGGTCACCGCACCGCGTCTGCTGCCGCTGTTGGCTGAGCACATCTTCAATGCGCACCCGGCACTGGCTGATAATATTGAGAACAAAAAATTACCGCTGACGGTTATGGCCGTTGATGACAACCCAGCCAACCTAAAACTGATCGGCGCATTGCTCGATGATCATGTGCAAAACGTTGAGCTGTGTGGCAGCGGTTTACAAGCCATTGAGCGGGCAAAACAGATGCAGATAGACATCATTCTGATGGATATTCAGATGCCTGAGATGGATGGTATTCGCGCCTGCGAAGTCATTCGTCAATTGCCACACCACCAGCAAACGCCGGTTATCGCGGTAACGGCACACGCCATGGCAGGGCAAAAAGAGAAGCTGCTAAGCGCGGGTATGAACGACTATCTTGCCAAGCCAATCGAAGAGAAAAAGTTGTATAGCCTGCTGTTACGTTATCAGCCGGGGGCGATTGCCGCACCTGTGCTGGTGGCGAATGTCGATTCTGCTGCGCAAACTAGTAGCCCAAACCAGACTCTTGATTGGCGACTTGCATTGCAACAAGCCGCCAACAAGCCAGATCTGGCGCGCGATCTCCTCCAGATGCTGCTGGCATTCTTACCTGAAGTCCGCAATACCGTTGAAGAACAACTGGTCGGGGAAAACCCGCAGGAGTTGGTTGATATCATTCATAAACTTCACGGAAGTTGTAGCTACAGCGGTGTGCCACGGTTGAAAAACCTCTGCCTGACGCTGGAACATGAACTGCGCAGTGGCGTGAAGCCAGAAGATCTGGAGCCTGAACTCTTTGAGCTACTCGATGAGATGAATAATGTCTCGAAAGAAGCCCAACGGATGTTCGGTTAGGCGCCGTGTGGGTGATTGATGTCGAATATCGCTAATCCGACCAGGGCGGATTCAGAAGGTTTTGTGTTTACCTATCGCAATGGTTGCCGCGATATTTCGTGCAGCCATTCGCAGATTATCTCCGGCTTCGTTCAATGCTTCATCCAGCGTACAAATGCGATACAACACGCTGAAAACTGCATCCAGGCCATGGCCGTACACCACGGCTACATCTGGCGTTAAACTTCCGGCAATCCCAATAACCGGGATATTATAGCGCTTCGCTACTTTTGCCACGCCGATCGGCACTTTGCCATGAATTGACTGGCTATCAATACGGCCTTCTCCGGTAATCACCAGATCTGCATCACGCACCAGTTCATCTAGTTTCAACGCTCTAGTGACTATCTCAATACCTTGTTGCAATTGCGCACCGCAGAAAGCAAAAAGTGCCGCGCCCATACCTCCCGCCGCACCGCCGCCGGAAAGCGTCATGACGTCAATATCGAGATCACGGGAAATGATTTTTGCGTAGTGCTCCAGCGCCTGGTCGAGCTTAGTGACCATTTCAGGAGTGGCGCCTTTTTGTGGGCCAAATACCGCCGACGCCCCTTCCTTGCCGGTCAACAGGTTAGTGACATCACACGCAACTTCGATACGACACGCTTTCAGCCGTTTATCCAGCCCGGAAATATCAATAGAAGCCAGGCGCGCAACTTCCCGGCCTCCCAGTCCCAATGGCTCGCCGTCGCTGTCGAGCAAACGCGCGCCCAGCGCCTGTACCATGCCGATACCACCGTCGTTGGTAGCGCTGCCGCCAATCCCAATCAGGATACTTTGCACGCCGCTGTCGAGCGCATAACGAATCAACTCACCCGTTCCCCACGACGTGGTATTCATCGGGTTACGCAGTTCAGGTGCAACTTGCTCCAGACCACTCGCCGCTGCCATTTCGATAAAGGCTTGCTGCCGGTCGCCTGAAATTCCATAAAAAGAGTGGATAGGGTCACCCAGTGGCCCAGTGACATCCACTTCAATGATTTCACCGTTTGTTGCGGCCACCATCGCCTCAACAGTCCCTTCCCCCCCATCAGCGATGGGTAACTTCACATAGCAGGCTTCAGGGAAGATTTCCCGAAACCCTGCTTCAATCTGTGTCGCTACTTCCAGAGCACTGAGGCTCTCCTTGTATGAATCTGGTGCGATTACAATTTTCATGTGCCTTCCGTCGGATGTCGCTACGCTAATCCAACCTACAAAATCTCTTTTGTAAGAAGGATTAGCTATAGTCTAACGCACCATGCAAGGTCGTTTATTATTGAAAGTCCATTGTGGGATCAAGTACTGCATAGCCATTGCGTCATCGCGCGCGCCCAGACCATGTTGCTGATAAAGCTCGTGCGCTTTCATCACTTGATCCATATCCAACTCCACGCCCAGGCCTGGGGTAGTTGGCACCTGCACCATACCGCCTTTAATTTCGAAAGGCTGTTTTGTCAGGCGCTGATTGCCTTCCTGCCAAATCCAGTGCGTGTCGATCGCGGTGACTTTACCAGGTGCTGCGGCGGCGACATGGGTGAACATTGCCAGCGAAATGTCGAAGTGGTTGTTGGAATGCGAGCCCCAGGTCAGGCCAAATTCGTGGCACATCTGCGCGACACGTACCGAACCTTGCATGGTCCAGAAATGCGGGTCAGCCAGCGGAATATCGACTGATTGCAACGAAAGCGTGTGGCCCATCTGACGCCAATCGGTGGCAATCATATTGGTTGCGGTCGGCAGACCAGTCGCACGGCGGAATTCAGCCATAATTTCACGGCCTGAATAACCTTGTTCCGCGCCACACGGATCTTCTGCATACGCCAGCACACCCCGCAGTTGCTTGCCAATGCTAATCGCTTCGTCAAGCGACCAGGCACCGTTCGGGTCCAGCGTCACACGCGCTTGTGGGAAACGTTTTGCCAGCGCGGTCACCGCTTCGGCTTCTTCGCTACCGGCTAATACGCCACCTTTAAGTTTGAAGTCATTGAAACCATATTTTTCATAGGCCGCTTCTGCCAGGCGCACCACTGAATCGGGCGTCATCGCTTCATCGTGGCGAATGCGATACCAGTCGCATTTCTCATCAGGCTGGCTTTGATAGGACAGTGGTGTTTGTTTGCGATTGCCGACAAAGAACAAATAGCCGAGCATTTCGACTTCGCTACGCTGTTGCCCATCGCCGAGTAAAGATGCCACATTCACGCCCAAATGCTGCCCAAGCAAATCCAACATGGCCGATTCAATACCCGTCACCACGTGAATGGTGGTGCGTAAATCAAAGGTCTGTAACCCACGGCCACCAGAATCACGGTCGGCAAATTCTGCACGCACCAGGTTGAGGATATTCTTGTATTCGCCCAGAGTTTTGCCAATCACCAACGCGGCGGCTTCTTCAAGGGTCTGACGGATTTTCTCGCCACCCGGAATTTCACCCACGCCGGTATGGCCTGAGTTATCTTTGATAATCACAATATTACGGGTGAAGAATGGCGAGTGCGCACCGCTGAGGTTCATCAGCATACTGTCGTGACCCGCAACAGGAATAACCTGCATTGCGGTGACTTTCGGGGTAGAGGTTGTCATGTTATTTATTCCTTTTCATCAAGATGGATGAGTTGCGGCCAAATGCCGGGCGTTTACGATCAAACTTCCAGCCAGGCACCAGATATTGCATTGCCGTCGCGTCATTGCGCGAGCCACCCGGAAGGGATTTATACACTTCGTGGGCTTTCTGCACCTGTTCCCAGTCTAGTTCCACACCTAATCCAGGAGCGTCCGGAACAGCAATTTTGCCGTTAACGATTTGCAGTGGGTTTTTCGTCAGGCGTTGCTCACCTTCCTGCCAAATCCAGTGCGTGTCGATGGCGGTCGGTTTGCCAGGCGCCGCTGCGCCAACGTGGGTAAACATCGCCAGTGAGATGTCGAAATGATTATTGGAATGGCAACCCCACGTCAGGCCCCATTCATCGCACATCTGCGCCACACGAACAGCACCGCTGAGCGTCCAGAAATGTGGGTCGGCTAACGGGATATCGACGGCATTGAGCATGATTGCGTGGCTCATTTCACGCCAGTTGGTGGCAATCATATTGGTCGCCACCGGTAAACCTGTGGCACGGCGGAATTCAGCCATGATCTCGCGTCCGGAATAACCTTGCTCCGCACCACAGGGATCTTCAGCGTAGGTCAGCACATCGCTCATGCCTTTGCACAACGCGATGGCTTCATCGAGTAGCCATGCGCCGTTCGGATCAACGGTAATTCGTGCATCCGGGAAACGCTTTTTCAGTGCACTTGCGGCATCCAGTTCTTGCTCGCCAGGCAGTACACCGCCTTTGAGTTTGAAATCTTTGAATCCATAACGGTCATGCGCAGCTTCTGCAAGCCGCACAATCGACTCGCTACCCAACGCTTCCTGATGGCGTAACTCGTACCAGTCGTGACGGGCATGTTGCCCTTCCAGATACGGTAAATCAGTTTTGTTGCGATCGCCGATATAGAACAGGTAACCCAGCACAGTGACTTCATCGCGCTGTTTGCCAGGCCCTAATAGCTCACAAACCGGGACATTCAACGCCTTGCCGAGTAAGTCGAGCAGTGCGGCTTCCAGCGCCGCCACTGCATTTACTCGTAATTCAAACGTCCATGCACCTTTACCGAAGGTATCGAAATCCGCTGCCTGGTTACCCTGGTGGACGTTTTGCACCACGCGATTCATTCGCGCAACTTCTTGCCCGACGACCTGCGGTATCGCATCCACCAGTGTCTGATAAATCACTTCGCCGCCTGGCGCTTCACCCACACCGGTATGCCCGGCGTTATCAGTGAGCACCACAATATTACGGGTGAAAAAGGCGCCGTGCGCACCGCCAATATTCAGCAGCATGCTGTCATTCCCCGCCACCGGAATGACTTTCATATCAGTAATAATCGGGCTTGCCTGAGTATTCATGATGATTGCCCTACCGTGACAGGTTTCAGTTCAACACGTTTGATATCGCCAACAATGACCAGGTAGCTCAGTACCGCGATAACTGCGTGAACCCCAACGTAGATCAGCGCGCCGTTAAATGAACCGGTTGTGCCGACAATGTAACCGATAGCAATTGGCGTCACGATGCCGGAGACATTACCGAACATGTTAAACAGGCCGCCGCTCAAGCCACTGATCTCTTTTGGTGCGGTATCGGCCATAACAGCCCAGCCCAGTGCCCCAATACCCTTGCCGAAGAACGCCATTGCCATAAAGCCGACAACCATCATTTCTGATTCGACATAGTTACAGAACACCATGCTGACGGAGAGCAACATCCCCAGTACGATTGGCGTTTTACGCGCAATATTTAACGAACCGGTGCGGCGCATCAGCCAGTCTGAAATCACACCACCGAGCACACCGCCGACAAACCCACACACCGCTGGAACAGAAGCCACAAAACCGGCTTTCAGTATCGACATCCCTTTTTCCTGTACCAGGTAAACCGGGAACCAGGTAATGAAGAAGTAAGTTAAGGCGTTGATACAATACTGGCCGATATAGATCCCAATCATCATGCGTGATCCGATCAACTGTTTGATCTGCGCCCACTTCTGCGCCATTGGGATATGTTCTTTGGCTTTCTTCTGATCCATGTTGATCAGCGCGCCGCCGGCTTCGATGTATTCCAGTTCTTTTTGATTTACGCCTGGATGGTTATTCGGCTCATGAATCACTTTTAGCCACACGAAGCTGATGATGATGCCCAGCCCGCCCATAAAGAAGAACACATGTGACCAGCCCACTTCGTGGGTCAGCCAACCCATGATTGGCGCGAAGATAACGGTGGCAAAATACTGTGCGGAGTTAAAAATGGACACCGCGGTGCCGCGTTCTTGTGCCGGGAACCACGCTGCGACGATTCGGCTGTTGCCAGGGAAAGAAGGTGCTTCGGCCAGCCCCACCAGGAAGCGCAAGGTAAACAGCGCGATGATGATGCCAAAGCCATTGAAGATGTCGACGAAACCTTGCAGCAAGGTAAACATCGACCAAATAAAGATCGACCAGAAGTAAACGCGTTTTGAACCGAATTTATCCAGCAACCAGCCGCCGGGGATTTGCCCGATGACGTATGCCCATGAAAATGCAGAGAACACATAACCCATGCCAATCGGGTCAAGGCCAATATCTTTTGCCATTTCGGAACCGGCAATCGATAGCGTGGCGCGGTCGCCATAGTTAAACGAGGTGACGATGAAGAGCATTACTACTATCCAATAACGAGCGTTGGTTCTTTTTTCAGCAACGCTCGCTGCCTGGCTAATTGTATTCATGTGGCACTCCTGAAACATAGCTTTTAGCTACAGTCCATTCTGCACTTGTAGGGTTATCAGAATGAGGTATTGGCCTGTCCACAGTATTTTTGTGAATCTGTATCTGTGGTTTTTATATTTGACCGAGAGAAAGTATATGAAGGGAGTTACAACGCCTCATCGTGCAAAGACACAAGTTTACCGCTCGCTAAATGAGCACTTTATGGCGTCTGTCCAACACGTTGCGGGATGGTTCACGATTTTTGAAACAACACTATAACCAGGAGGGGTAAATCACGTTCAGGGTTCACTGCAAAGTGGTGGATGTCGCTGGCGCTAATCCACCCAGGATATTGGCTTAATCTAACAACGCAGCCCACTGCTCAACCCATGGGTTGGAGACAGCTTCTGGCTCAGGATGATCATTGGCATCAATGGCTAACACGGTGCCAATGCGTTTTGCGCCCTGCTCTTGTAGCAAGGTATCGAATTGTTTACCGCCACCACAAAAATGTTCGTAGTTGCTGTCACCTAACGCTATCAAACCGTAACGCAATTCAGGCTGGTATCCGACTTCATCTTTAATTGCCTGAAACAGAGGGACGATGCTGTCTGGCAAATCGCCCTGACCGGTGGTTGAAGTGACAACCAGCACATATTGGTCGCGATATTTCTGCCAGTCTGCCAGCTCAGGATCTTCGAATACTGTGGCTTTATGACCTTTCTTTTTTAGAATCGCTTCGGCTTCTTCCGCCACCAACAGCGAGTTTCCGTACATTGTTCCGACAAAAATCCCCACTTCGGCCATCAGTTAACTCCTTGCGTTACGGCTGTATTATTCATCCTGGCCGTTGCTCGCCACAAACTCAACCCTTTCTATATCACTGAGCAATCCGCGCCAGCCAAACTGTGACATCATCTGCATCCAGGTATCATCAAGATTTGCCCTTAAGCATAAAGGTTCACCGGTAATCGGGTGAGTCAACGAAAGCTGACTTGCGTGCAACATTAAACGTTCACAGCCAAAATGCTCGGCAGCACCACGGTTCTGGCGCAAATCACCATGTTTGGAATCACCAATAATGGGATGGCGTAAATGCGATAAATGGCGGCGTAACTGGTGTTTTCGACCGGTTTTAGGTTCCAGTTCTACCAGGCTATAGCGTGCCGTTGGGTAGCGGCCAACCGGGACTTGCATTTCAACCGTTGCCAGACCGCGATAATGCGTAACTGCTGGTTGCGGGTCTTTATCCTGAGTCGCTTTTTTATCGGCGATTTTGTCCAGCTCTTCCACCAGCGGGTAATCCAGCACCGCTTCATCTTCCAGCCAGCCGCGAGTGACCGCGTGGTAGCGCTTTTGAATTTGGTGATTTTCAAACTGCTGAGACAACAAATGCGCGACTTCGCTGGAAAGGGCCATCAATAAGACGCCGGAAGTGGGCCTGTCGAGACGGTGAACGGTAAAGACGTGCTTACCGATTTGGTCGCGCACGGTTTGCATCACAAACACGGTTTCATGGCGGTCCAGCCAACTACGGTGGACTAACCAACCCGAGGGTTTGTTCACCGCCACCAGCCATTCATCCTGATAAATAATTTCCAGCATCAGGATTTGTCGCTCGCAAACAGCGCATCGAGTTCTTGCAGGGCTTTTAATAGCGGCTCACGGCCAGCGTGTGCCGCATCGAGCGCCATTTCGTAATAGGGTGCTACGGCGAAATCAGCGGGCAAAGGGTGTTGCGCCTCAATCAGGGCGTGCATACGCGGGATCAAAACCCATTGCAGCCATTCGGTCGGTTGCAGAGTATCCAGGCAAAATGGTTGCGTGCTTTCAAAGGCTTCGGCACTCGGGGCGCAGCCCTGCCAAAGTTGATGGTCACGCAAAACCTGTTCGATGATCTGTAGATGCTGGCGAACCAGCGCGTGGCGTTCCATGAAAACCTCAGGCATCAGTTAAAAAGAAGCCGGCAAGCATACCACTTCTTACTTTCATGTGACCCGTCCTAAATAGCGTTGACACATTTAACTCGCAGGCAGAGGAAAATGTGATGAACCAATATGTTAAACGCACACAACGCGATTACCCTCTATCCTTTAAACTGGCCGTTGTCGAACAGGTCGAAAAAGGGGAAATGACTTACCGTCAGGCGCAAGACCGCTACGGTATTCAGGGTAGCCACACCGTCATGACGTGGTTGCGCAGATACGGTCAACTCGACTGGCACTCCTCCTCTCTCGCAAGAAAGTGCGGAGCTACTATGCCCAAAATACCTCTTACTCCCGAACAACGGATCAAAGAACTCGAGCAGCAACTGGCTGAATCAGAAGTAAAAGCCCAGTTTTTTGAAGCTGTCGTGAAGGTAATGAATACCGAGTTCGGAGCCACACTGACAAAAAAGCAGTTGGCCACCTTATCACGCAAGCACAAACGCCGGGACTCACAGTAATGCGTGCTTGCCGGTTCATGGGGATCAGCCGACAGGCGTGGTATCAATCCCTGCAACGTGAGCGCGGAAGAGAAAGACAGGCGCAGCATATCGTTGAACAGGTGACGACCATCCGGCTACACCAGCCCCGGCTGGGGACACGTAAACTGCATTATTTATTGCGACAGCAACCAGAGCCGGCACTCCATGTCGGTCGGGATCGTTTGTTCCAGATACTGCGTGGCGCACGATTACTGGTAATACCGAAACGGGCGTATCACAAAACGACTCAAAGCCATCATCGCTTTTATCGTCATCCTAACTTATTGAAGGCGGGAGAAAATCAGGTTGTTGCCAGCCGCCCGGAGCAGGTGTGGGTCGCGGATATCACGTACCTTCCCCTGCGTAAGGGAACGGCGTACCTCAGTCTGATAACAGACGTCTGGTCGAGAAAAATCGTGGGATATCATGTGCATGAAAGTCGGCATACCCATCATGTGGCTAAGGCGTTCAGAATGGCGCTGGTCAGCAGGCGTACAGCACATCCACTGGTGCATCACTCAGATCGGGGTGTGCAGTACTGTTCAACAGAATATCAGGCACTACACCAACGCCATGGGGTCATCTGCTCGATGACAGACGGGTATGACTGTTATCAGAATGCGCTGGCGGAACGGGTAAACGGGATATTAAAAATGGAATATCTGCTCGGGAAGCCAGAAGATATCGGACAGGCAAGAAAGATGGTCAGGGAGTCGGTGGAAATCTACAACACGCGGCGGCCACATCTGTCGCTAAAATACAAAACGCCCGATGAAGTTCATCGGGCGTTGTAAGGCCGAAAAGTGTCAACCTATAGCAGGACTAGTCAATGATTTCTTAGTGCGGGTGAAAAAAGCATAAAAAAAGGGAGCACTGTATAAACAGTGCTCCCGGTTCGTTTCGCAGCTAATCCGGCTACTTTTGTTGCTCCCTGCTCGTCCGTGACAACTATGTCCTGTGGTCTCCTGACCTACAATCCATCGTACTCGCGTCCTGCTACCATCATCCTGAGGTGTTCCGGCATCGTCCTGATGCAATATCCTTTAGTCTTCCAGACCCACCGAACGTCCTGGCTCGGCTCTCATTCTCCATCCTAGAGGTGTCCCTTACTCTTCCTGAGTGCTCCTTGCTTCATCATGAAGCCTTCCGTGCAACACCATCCTGGTGTGTTCCCCTTCTTCAATGAAGTGACATCATCCTGACATCTCCTTCATTTCCCGACATCCTGTCGACGGACATAGAATCCTCTATTTCGTTCAATCTCGCAAGGCACTCACAACCAATGCTTACGTTTCCTTTCATTCAAAAGCGACAAGAAATCAACGCAACCAATTAATAAATAACAACTATTACATTAATTATTAATAAAACTCCGAATGAAAAGTTAGAGATCTCTTACAGCTTGTGTAAGAGATCTCTCACAAACTCAGCAGCGATCAACGCTTAAATGACCTGCGGTTGAAGCTCCTGAAGGAACAAACTCAATGACGGTGCGAGTGTTGTCCGCTGTTTAGTGCCGATTTTTTCCAGCACGACTTCACCCGTGAGATTGCAAAGTGAAACCACTTCCATTTCGTCAGGCGTGGTAGCAAGGAACAGAGTCGGAGAGAGCTTCAGGCGCTTTTGTGTCACCAGATGGCCAATCAGATTTTCCTGAACGCGCTGAAAATCCTCTTCGCTCCAGGCCTGCAAAAGCGTTAATGCCTGATGACCAGACAAAGCGGGCATGTCGCCAGCATACTGAGTGGTATAAAACTGATGCGCACCAGCTTGCAGAGCTATATCCATCGCCCGTTCGACTGCGCTGAGATCGTTTGCAGGAGTAAAAGGCTGTGGTTGCCAGCGCACATCATTACCGGTTGTCGTCACGATACATGGTGAAGGTACACCATAGAGTTCTTCACTCGCGGGCCATCCCCCAGCCTGTTCACGCCATGCGTGACAAAAGCGATTCGTAAAATCTTCCAGCGCCTGACGTACGTCGTTATCCACCAATTTCTCACTCTCTCAAGGTGCGGTACAATAAAGACCAATTGTACCTGCATTCTATCGGTGACACATGTCTTATGAAAAACACCAGGCGCTGAGCGGCCTGACGCTAGGTAAGCCAACCGCTTACCAGGATCAATACCAACCGTCGTTATTACAAGCCGTACCACGTAGCCTGAATCGTGATCCACTCGGCCTACAGGCGGATAACCTACCGTTTAGTGGCGGCGATATCTGGACACTGTATGAACTGTCCTGGCTAAACAGCAACGGTTTGCCGCAGGTCGCCGTTGGGCATGTACAGCTTGATGCCAACAGCGTGAACCTGGTCGAGTCCAAAAGCTTCAAACTCTATTTGAACAGCTTTAACCAGACGCAATTTGCCGATTGGGAAGCCGTCGAAGAAGCCTTAAGACGCGATTTAAGTGCCTGTGCACAAGGCGACGTCAGCGTGGTGCTATTCCGCCTGCATGAGCTTGAAGGCCAGGAGATCGCCGCGTTCACTGGCGAGTGTATTGATGAGCAAAATATCACGATTGAGAATTACGAATTTAACGCCGATTACCTGAGCGGTGCGGCGGGCGATGAGATTGTCGAAGAAACGCTGGTCAGTCATCTGCTGAAATCCAACTGCCTGATTACCCATCAGCCGGATTGGGGCTCTGTTCAAATTCGCTACCGTGGCCCACGTATCGACCGCGAAAAGCTGCTGCGTTATCTCATTTCGTTCCGCCAGCATAACGAATTCCACGAGCAGTGCGTTGAGCGCATATTCAACGACATCCAGCATTTCTGCGCGCCGCAAAGCCTGAGCGTGTATGCACGTTACACTCGTCGCGGCGGTCTGGACATCAACCCGTGGCGTACAAATACCGATTTCCATCCGGCATTTGGCCGTCTGGTTCGTCAATAAGTGCGAAACACCTCGCAGCCTGCGGAGGGAATGTTGTTTTCAGGTTGTTAAATTCAACGCGCCAGGGCTATTGTAATCATTGGGAGCAGCACTTTACGCTTCGTAAGGAGTTAACTTGATTACACATATTAGCCCGCTAGGCTCAATGGATATGTTGTCGCAACTGGAAGTCGATATGCTTAAACGCACGGCCAGTAGCGACCTTTATCAACTGTTTCGCAATTGTTCACTTGCCGTACTTAACTCAGGAAGCCAGACGGATAGCAGTAAAGAGCTGTTGTCGCGTTACGAAAACTTCGATATCAACATTTTGCGCCGTGAGCGTGGTGTCAAACTCGAACTCATAAATCCGCCTGATGACGCTTTTGTCGATGGGCGAATCATCCGGGCTTTGCAAGCTAACCTGTTTGCCGTGTTGCGCGATATTTTGTTCGTCAACGGCCAGCTTTCTAGCGCTGGTCGCTTCCAGAATCTCGACCTGGAAGACCCTGCCAATATCACCAATATGGTGTTCTCGATTTTACGCAATGCCCGCGCACTACATGTTGGCGAAGCGCCAAACCTTGTCGTTTGCTGGGGCGGCCACTCCATTAACGAAAACGAATATCTCTATGCGCGTCGCGTCGGTACTCAATTAGGCCTGCGTGAACTTAACATCTGTACCGGTTGTGGCCCAGGTGCGATGGAAGCGCCCATGAAAGGTGCAGCGGTGGGTCATGCGCAGCAACGTTACAGAGAAAGCCGTTTTATCGGTATGACGGAACCGTCAATTATTGCTGCTGAGCCACCAAACCCGCTGGTGAACGAGCTGATCATCATGCCGGATATCGAAAAACGCCTTGAAGCGTTTGTTCGTATCGCGCATGGCATCATCATCTTCCCGGGCGGCGTGGGTACTGCAGAAGAGTTGCTTTATCTGCTCGGTATTTTGATGAACCCGCACAATCACGATCAAGTGCTGCCATTAATTTTAACCGGACCAAAAGAGAGTGCTGATTACTTCCGCGTACTGGACGAATTTATCGTCAATACCGTGGGTGAGCAGGCGCGTCGTCATTATCAAATCATTATCGACGACCCGGCTGAAGTGGCACGTCAGATGAAAAAAGCGATGCCAAGAGTGAAAGAGAATCGCCGTGAAACGGGCGATGCTTACAGCTTTAACTGGTCGATTCGTATTGTGCCAGATCTACAACTCCCGTTTGAGCCAACCCATGAAAACATGGCTAACCTCAAGTTGTACCCGGATCAACCGGCAGAACAACTGGCCGCCTCTTTGCGCCGGGCGTTTTCTGGCATTGTTGCGGGTAACGTTAAAGAAGGTGGGATCCGCGCAATTGAACAGTACGGGCCGTATAAAATCCACGGCGACGTACAAATGATGAAGCGCATGGACGATCTGCTGAAAGGCTTTGTTGCCCAGCACCGCATGAAATTACCAGGCAGTGCCTACATTCCTTGCTACGAAATCTGTACCTGAATCCCCAGGGCGGAGCAACTCCGCCCTTTTTTTTTCCTGAATTTCTCCCACTTTTTCTGACAAATTACCGTCAATTCCTCCAACCATAGTGTTACCGGTATCAGCATATTCATCTACACAAAAGGTGATGATTTTGTGCGCACTCGTTCCAGAAACCGTGTTTATACAGACAATTACGCTACACGATAAAAATGAAACGACGGTTTATTATCTAAAATAAAACACTTTTAAGGGTATAAATATCAATCAAAATCTCAAATGCAGACATAAAAACTGCAAAAAACCACACAAATAGTGGATTCTTACAATTGCGATCTTGATCACTGATGAATTGACGTCATGAATGTATCTTTCCGCCCTCTGATTATCACTGGCAAAAATTACTATAAAAGCGCCGTGAAACAGCATTTAGTTTCAGTGGTCAATGGCAATACATCGCGGTTGACTCAGATTTCGAATCAATATGTTCCTTTGGAGAAGTAGTAGATGGAAACCACTCAAACCGGCAGTATTGCCGCAGCCGAGAGCAAAAGCTCATGGCGCAAGTCCGATACCATGTGGATGCTGGGCCTGTATGGCACAGCGATTGGCGCAGGCGTATTATTCCTGCCAATTAACGCCGGCGTTGGCGGCCTGATTCCGCTGTTCATCATGGCGATTCTGGCATTCCCGATGACCTTCTTCGCCCACCGCGGGCTGACTCGCTTCGTGCTGTCAGGCAAAAACCCTGGTGAAGACATTACTGAAGTTGTTGAAGAACACTTCGGTGTGGGGGCAGGTAAAGTCATCACTCTGCTTTATTTCTTTGCTATCTACCCGATTCTGCTGGTCTACAGCGTAGCAATCACCAATACCGTCGATAGCTTCATCACTCACCAGTTGGGTATGGTTTCACCGCCACGTGCGCTGTTATCTCTGCTGCTAATCGTTGGCCTGATGACCATCGTTCGTTTCGGCGAGCAGATGATTGTTAAAGCGATGAGCATTCTGGTGTTCCCGTTTGTTGCCGCACTGATGGTTCTGGCGTTGTATCTGATTCCTAACTGGAGCAGTGCCGCATTTGAAACTATGTCTTTCAGCGCCTCACCGGCAACAGGCAGCGGCCTGTGGATGACTTTGTGGCTGGCAATCCCAGTGATGGTGTTCTCCTTCAACCACTCACCTATCATTTCTGCTTTTGCGGTAGCAAAACGTAATGAATACGGCGAAGACGCTGAGAAGAAATGTTCTCGCATCCTGTCATACGCACACATCATGATGGTGATTACCGTGATGTTCTTCGTATTCAGCTGCGTACTGAGCCTGTCTCCAGCAAACCTGGCTGAAGCAAAAGCACAGAACATCTCAATTCTGTCTTACCTGGCTAACCACTTTAACGCGCCAGTTATTGCCTGGATGGCACCGATTATCGCGATTGTGGCCATTACCAAATCCTTCCTCGGCCACTACTTAGGTGCGCGTGAAGGCTTCAACGGGATGATTATCAAATCCCTGCGTGGTAAAGGTAAGAGCATTGAAGTGAGTAAACTGAACCGCATTACCGCGATCTTTATGCTGGTGACAACATGGATTGTTGCCACTCTGAACCCAAGCATTCTGGGTATGATTGAAACCCTCGGCGGCCCAATCATCGCGATGATTCTGTTCCTGATGCCGATGTACGCGATTCAGAAAGTCCCAGCCATGCGCAAATACAGTGGTCATATCAGCAATGTATTTGTGGTAATTATGGGTCTGGTCGCTATTTCTGCTATCTCTTACTCTTTATACTCTCTGTTCATCTAACCGCTCTAAACCGCCTGCTCATGCGGGCGGTTTTTTCGCTTCTAAAGTTACTCAGGCAACGGACGCAACATGATTAGCGTATTCGATATTTTCAAAATCGGTATTGGCCCATCCAGTTCCCATACCGTCGGCCCGATGAAAGCCGGTTTTCAATTTGCTGACGATTTGAAAACGCAAGGGATTTTGCACAACGTCACGCGTGTCGTCGTAGATGTCTACGGTTCACTTTCCCTCACCGGTAAAGGTCACCATACCGATATCGCCATTATTATGGGCCTGGCAGGTAATCTGCCGGACACTGTCGATATCGATGCTATCCCTGATTTCATTCAGGATGTGAATACACACGGTCGTCTGCTGTTAGCCAACGGTCAGCATGAAGTGGAATTCCCGGTCGATAGCTGCATGAACTTCCACGAAGACAACCTTTCACTGCATGAAAACGGGATGCGCATTACTGCGCTCGCAGGCGAAAGCGTTATCTACAGCCAAACGTATTACTCTATCGGCGGCGGTTTTATCGTTGATGAAGCGCATTTTGGCGTGGAAGACACTCAACAAGTTGCCGTCCCATATCCGTATAAAAGCGCGGTTGATTTACAGCGTCATTGCAAAGATACCGGGCTTTCGCTGTCTGGTTTGATGATGCTTAACGAACGTGCAATGCGCCCACAGTCTGAAATCGACGCGCACTTTGCCAATGTCTGGGATGTGATGCGCAGCGGTATTGAACGTGGTATCACCACCGAAGGCGTGCTACCGGGGAAGATGCGCGTACCTCGTCGTGCTGCGGCATTGCGCAGAATGTTGGTCAGCAGCGATAAGAACAACTCCGATCCAATGGCAGTTGTCGACTGGATTAACATGTTTGCACTGGCGGTGAACGAAGAAAACGCCGCAGGTGGGCGTGTTGTCACCGCACCGACTAACGGCGCTTGCGGTATCGTTCCTGCGGTTCTGGCCTATTACGACAAATTTATCCGTGAAGTGAACACTAACTCTTGTGCACGATACTTCCTTGCCGCAGGTGTAATTGGTTCGTTGTATAAGATGAATGCTTCGATTTCAGGAGCCGAAGTGGGCTGCCAGGGCGAAGTTGGCGTGGCCTGTTCAATGGCGGCGGCGGGTCTTGCTGAGTTACTGGGCGGTAGCCCTACTCAGGTTTGTATTGCGGCTGAAATTGGTATGGAACACAACCTCGGTCTGACTTGCGACCCGGTTGCCGGACAAGTTCAGGTACCATGCATCGAGCGTAATGCGATTGCTGCGGTGAAAGCAGTGAATGCGGCTCGTATGGCACTGCGCCGTACCAGTGAACCACGAGTCTGTCTCGATAAAGTCATTGAAACGATGTACGAAACTGGCAAGGACATGAACGCCAAATACCGTGAAACATCACGCGGTGGCCTGGCGATGAAAGTTTCCTGCGATTAGGGATCATTGCCCTCACCCCGCCCCTCTCCCACGGGAGAGGGAGAAAACCGCACAATCCCCTCTCCTTTAGGATCTGTCTCTTATATACAACTCGCCCTGGCAATTTTGTCAGGGTAAGATCTGCAAGCCTCGCTGATTTTCCGTTCACCCGTGCGTTCAGTTATCTCTTTAATTCTAGAAAACGGTGAACGTATCAAGGGGTTAACGCCAACCCCTTGATAATCCAGGCGCCCGGAAAATCAATCGCCGGGAGTCCGGGTCCTTAGGGTGGCGACGGTGGTCACCCTAAGACGTTCACCGGTTCCGTGGCGACATAAATACACTTTCGCCTGGTGAACGGAACCTTCTCCGGCTCGGCAGGAAGCAGCCCTCAAAGATGTGGCTAAGAGACAGCCTTTAGGATAGGGAGAAATCCGGACAATCCCCTCTCCTTTGGGAGAGGGTTAGGGTGAGGGGAAACAAACAACTCCTCACCCAAAAATCGACTAGCGCAAATCGCCTACCTTCACGTGATCCATATCATCGAACACCTGATTCTCCCCCACCATACCCCAGATAAATGTGTACGCACGCGTACCCACACCTGAGTGAATTGACCAGCTCGGGGAAATCACAGCTTGCTCATTCTGCATCACGATGTGACGAGTTTCTTGCGGCTGGCCCATCATGTGGAAGACACAGCTATCTTGTTCCAGACCGAAGTAGAAATAAACTTCCATACGGCGCTCATGCGTGTGGCAAGGCATGGTGTTCCACAGGTTGCCTGGTTCCAGCTCAGTCAAACCCATGCTCAACTGGCAGGTTTCCAGCACATCTGGAACGAAGTATTTGTTAATAGTACGACGGTTGCTGGTAACGCTGTCGCCCAAAGTCACCGGAGCAACATCGGCTGGAGTCACACGCTTAGTTGGGTAAGCGGTATGAGCAGGAGCACAGTTGTAATAGAAACGTGCAGGGTTTGCCGGATCAATGCTGGCAAACACCACTTCTTTAGCGCCTTTACCCACATATAAACCATCGCGGGTACCGATTTCATAGCAAGTCCCATCGACAGTAATGGTGCCCTGGCCGCCAATGTTGATAACCCCCAGCTCGCGACGCTCAAGGAAGTAGCTTACGCCCAACTGCTTACCGACTTCACCGCCAACACTCACAGTGCGAGTGACGGGCATGACACCACCAACAATGATGCGGTCGATGTGGCTGTAAGTCATGGTGTACTCATCAGCGGTAAAGATGGTTTCAATCAGAAACTCTTTACGTAAGCCCGCAGTATCCAGGGTTTTTGCATGATCACTATGAATGCTTTGACGAATGTCCATTACTTTTCCTTACTGGGATTAATGAGCGCAATAAAAGAAACACTCATTACTATTAATAAAAATTTAGCAATTAAAATATTGTTGATCACAAAGAATCCACATTTAACCGCACCACTTAGACAGTTTATCACCTGTATAGAAAAATAATGTGATCCAAATTGAAATATTGTTTCAATTTGATTGAATCATCATTCCAATGGATGGATAGTTTGTCTGGAGAGATCATCACCGAGGCATTGATGCTACGGTAAATCACTCGATAAGGTTAATGAAACAGCCATTCAGAGCAAACAACATCACTGACCTGACACTCTATACAACCAAGGAATACAAACGGCTCTCACCGTTAATTATTACGAAATTTTTTCATTAACACTTTGTATATAATGAAAAAATAATAAGGAATTACCATGAAAATTAAAGCCACCATTGAACGCATTCCTGGTGGGATGATGCTAGTCCCGTTGTTACTTGGGGCAATGCTGAATACTTTCGCTCCGGACACTGGAGCATATTTTGGTTCATTTACTAAAGGGATGATCACTGGCACCGTTCCCATTCTGGCGGTTTGGTTCTTCTGTATTGGAGCCTCTATAGATCTACGAGCAACCGGCACGGTACTGCGTAAGTCCGGTACGCTGGTTCTGACTAAAATTGCCGTGGCCTGGGTTGTGGCAATGGTTGCCGCCTCGTTTATTCCTGAAGGTGGCATTCAGACGGGGATGTTTGCAGGTTTGTCTGTTCTGGCCCTCGTTTCTGCGATGGACATGACCAACGGCGGCCTGTATGCGAGCCTGATGAACCAGTATGGTACTAAAGAAGAATCGGGTGCTTTTGTTCTGATGTCGCTGGAATCTGGCCCACTGATGACCATGGTTATTCTGGGTGCAGCCGGTCTGGGCTCTTTTGAACCGCACCACTTCATCGGCGCTGTTCTGCCATTCCTGATTGGTTTTGCATTAGGTAACCTTGACCACGATTTCCGTACCTTCTTCAGCAAAGCAACGCCGGTACTGATTCCATTCTTCGGCTTTGCATTAGGTAACACCATCAACCTGAATGTGATTATGCACACTGGCCTGCTGGGTATCTTGCTGGGTGTAGCTGTTATCGTCATCACCGGTATTCCGTTGATTCTGGCAGATAAATTCATTGGTGGTGGCAACGGTACCGCAGGGATTGCAGCTTCATCCGCCGCAGGTGCGGCAGTCGCAAACCCGGTTATCATTGCACAAATCAACCCAGCGTTTGAGCCAGTGGCCGCCTCTGCAACGGCATTGGTTGCAGCCAGCGTGATTGTGACCGCGATTCTGGTGCCAATTATTACCGCACTATATTCAAAACGTATGGGTGGTACTGCCAAAAATAATAATGACGATGAGCCAGTCGAGTTATCTCATTAATATTGTTCTTTAATTGCATAATAAAATGGAGCCTTTCGGCTCCATTTTTTATTTTATAGCGCGGACTTCAGTCGCTGAACAGCATCATAAAGCTGTTCTTCTGTGGCCGTAGCGTAAGAGAAACGCAGCGTTTTTTTGTCTGCATGATCGCTAAAGAAGAACTCACCAGGCACATACACCACGCCTTTTTCCAGTGTCTGCTGTAACCAACGCGTGGTATCAAATTCATAGCGGAAAGCGGCCCACAGGAACATCCCGCCCTGCGGCTGGTTAAAGGTAATGTGCTCGCTCAGTTCCTGATGTAAGAACTTCGATAAACTCAAGCACTTCTTCTTATACGCTTCGCGAATCAGCTCAATCTGCGGGTTCAGACGATCCAGCGTGAGGTACGCCGATACCAGTGATTGCGTAAATGAGTTGGCGTGCAAATCGGTAGCTTGCTTAATGATAGCCACTTTTTGCTTCATCCACTCTGGCAGCACAATCCAGCCAACACGCAGCCCTGGCGCCAGGATTTTAGAAAACGTCGAGGTATAAACCACGTTTTCCTGGCTACCACGTTCAGTGGCGACTTGCAGCAAGGTTTTCTCACGGGTATCGGTAAAGCTAATCGCACCGTACGGGTCATCTTCAACGATGACGAAATGATGCTCTTCGGCCAGTTTGACCAGTTGCTCACGACGGCTGGCACTCAACGTTGTGCCGCTTGGGTTACCGAACGTTGGCACCAGATAGACGCCTTTGATACGCGTGGTTTTCAGCAATTCCTCAAGCTCATCGACTTTCATACCGTGCTCGTCGCTACCAACTGATTTCACATCGGCTTCATTCAGGCTGAGAATTTGCAGTGTTGCCAGATAAGTCGGGCGTTCAACAACAAAAACATCGCCAGGGTTCACTAACGCACGCATCAACAAATCCAGTGCTTGCTGTGAACCAGAGGTAATCAGCAGCTGCTCCGGGTTGGTGGTAATTCCCCGTTCCTGGCACAACCCGACTAATTGCTGACGCAATTCGACAGTACCTTCAGTCAAACCGTACTGAAACGCGTCGTTAAAGTTCTCAGCGACCACTTTTTGTGTCGCAATGCCCAGACCTTCTTTATCGAATAACTCACTGGAAGGAATGCCACCAGCAAGGGAAATAACGCCTGGCATTTTGCTGTGCTTTAACAATTCTCTGATTGCTGACGGTTGTAGGGCCTGAATACGTTGTGCAAGGTGTGAACTATGACTCATGTTGTTATCTCTGATTTTTTATTCATTAAAAATATCCCCATCATCCTTCAAGCCGCAGGGGTGTTGGCTGCAACTCGAATGCTAATGGGTATTACATAGCAACCTAATTTGTTAGCAATGTATTTATTGCGAGCGGCTTTCCTGAATCAACCTTTCGTATTCGCGGTCACCCCACAGAAATGTTAGTGTGTGCAAAGCGAATGTTGAAAGCGAAATATCCATGATGATTCATTTACTTATCGTTGATGCCCTGAATTTAATACGCCGGATTCATGCGGTTCAAGGCTCACCCTGCGTTGATACTTGCCTGCACGCTCTGGATGCGCTGATAACACACAGTCAGCCCACCCACGCTGTCGCCGTGTTTGATGACGAAGACCGCCGCGAAGGCTGGCGACATCAGGTCTTGCCAGACTATAAAGCTGGCCGTGCGCCAATGCCAGATACCTTACATCAAGAAATGCCAATATTACGTGCAGCCTTCGCCAAAAGAGGCGTGGCGTGTTGGCATTCTCAAGGAAATGAAGCAGATGATCTGGCAGCAACCCTCGCTGTAAAAGTAGCAGCAAGTGGGCATCGCGCCACCATTGTCTCGACTGATAAAGGTTTTTGCCAGTTACTCGCGCCAACCATTCAAATCCGCGACTATTTCCAAAAACGCTGGCTCGACGCGCCGTTTATTGCGCAGGAATATGGCGTGCAGCCTGAACAGCTCGCTGATTTCTGGGGACTTGCGGGGATAAGCAGCAGCAAAATTTCCGGCGTTCCGGGGATCGGGCCGAAAAGTGCCACACAACTGATCACTCAATTTTCTACGCTGGAAGCACTGTACGAACGGCTGGATGAAGTCCCGGAGAAGTGGCGTAAGAAGTTAGAACAACATCGGGAAAGTGCTTTTATCAGCCGCCAGGTGGCAAAGTTGCAGACGGACTTGGTGCTTGATGGGAATTTGCAGCAGTTACGTTTACCAGGTGGGACGCCCTCACCCTAGCCCCCAACCACAGGAAGAGGGAACCGTCTGGTTTTCCCCCTCTCCCTGAGGGAGAGGGCCGGGGTGAGGGTGATTAAATTAACGCTCGTCGCGACGGCCGCCCACTGCAGCCCACATACGGCGCACGTGTACAGTCACCTCTTCACGGTCATGGTACAACTGGCGTGCCTGAATCTCGGCGCTGATACCATGTTCTGCCAGTTTTTCATGAATCAACGCCAGGTTTTGCGACACTTCTTCATAGCGCTTCTTCATTGGCAACTTGAGGTTGAAAATGGTTTCGCGACACCAGCCATTCACTAACCACGTCGCCATCAGACTCGCCACTTTCGCCGGTTTCTCAACCATGTCGCAAACCATCCAGGAAATGTTGTTGCGGGTTGGCTTATATTTAAAACCATCTTCCTGCAACCAGGTCACTTGCCCGGTGTCCATCAGGCTTTGCGCCATTGGGCCGTTATCGACGGAACAAACCCACATGTTGCGTTGCGTTAATTGGTAAGTCCAACCGCCAGGACAGGCTCCAAGGTCAACGGCGTGCATCCCGTTTGCCAGACGCTCGTCCCACTCATCAGCAGGAATGAAAGTATGGAAAGCTTCTTCCAGTTTCAGCGTTGAACGGCTTGGTGCCTCGGAAGGCAATTTCAGACGCTGGATGCCCATATAGAAAGGCGAGTTGTTCGTGGTATACGAATAGCCGGTGTAGCAGCAACCCGGTGCAATAAAGAACACATGCACTACCGGGCGTTTTGGCGTTTCGTAATTGGTCAGAATACCGGCTTCGCGCAGGCTGGTACGCAATGGCACCGTCAGCTTACGGCAGAACTTCATCAGTTCTTTGCTTTCGTTGGTATCGGCCACTTCCACGCGTAGATCGCCGCCTTTCTCGACCATACCCGTCAACATGCCGGTGATCGGTGTAATGCGATCGTCGGTTGGAAGATCTTTAAGCAGTTCACTGGCAACGAACATTTGACGGGCAAAGATCAAATCCCTGAACGGCAATTCACGCGCCAGTTTGTCAGCATCATCTTGCTGATAACATTCGTAAACCACATAACCGCTGTTTTCTTTTACACGTGCAAAACCGTACACGCCACGCTGGTTGGCTTTATCGGTAATCTCTGCCGCACACTCTTTCTCAAAACCTTGTCGGCAGTACAAAATAACTTTATTCATGGCTTGCGCCCCTACGTTTCAGGCGCATTGCACCAATCAACATCAAGATCCAACCGGCGAGAAAACTCATCCCACCGACGGGAGTAACAAACGCCCACAGGCGTAAGTGAGACAGCGCCAGGCAATAAAGACTGCCGCTGAATAGAACAGTACCGAGCGCCATAAATACGCTGCTCCAGTAAAACCAAATGCTGATCCGGCGCTGCATGGCAACGGCCAGACCAAAAATCGCTAATGTATGAAATGCTTGATATTCGAGACCGGTTTGAATCCACCCCATCTCGACAACACCAAGCGTTTTGCTTAATACATGTGCCCCAAAGGCGCCGAGGGCGACAAAGATAAAACCGCTAATCGCAGTAAAAATCAGCATGAATCGGCTGGTCATGGTGTAACCCTAAAGTAAGGCGTAGTGGCATGCCTACGCACTGGTTTGCTTATTGATCGTAGCGAAAACGGAATTTTTCTTGTTCGCTCGCGGTTTTCGCCAGAATCCACTGCCTGAAGGCCGCTATTTTACCCAGTTCTGCCTGGCTGTCATGACAAACAAGATAAAAGGCATTTTTACTCACCAGAACATCATTGAATGGGCAAACCAAACGACCCGCTTCAATTTCCGATTGCGCCATCACATTATTTGCCAAAGCAATGCCTTGCCCGTGAATCGCAGCCTGCAGCACCATCGCGCTGTGGCTAAATATCGGACCTTGCTGCACATTGATATGGCTTACCCCCAATTGGCGGGTGTAGGTCTGCCAGTCACGACGAGACGCATCATGCAGCAAAGTATGATGGGCTAAATCTTCTGGGGTTTTGATCGGCTTGTCGCCCGTTAACAGCATGGGTGAACAAACCGGTAGCAGATACTCTGCGTACAGTTTTTCCACACGCAAGCCCGGCCAGTTGCCGCGTCCGTAAAAAATCGCGACGTCGACATCATCTGAAAGTTTATCTTCCTGACGGTCAACCGCCTGTATACGAACGTCGATTCCCGGATAAGCTGTATTAAAGCTAGTGAGGCGTGGCACTAACCAATGAATGGCAAAACTTGGCAACAGACTGACCGTTAACGCCCCCTTGGCGCTACGAGCCTGCAGCTTACGAGTGGCCTCGGTTAACTGTGAGAATATCTCTTTGATGTCCAGATAGTAACTCTGCCCTTCTTCCGTCAGCAGCAACGAGCGGTTGCGACGACGAAACAATTTTAGGCCCAGAAAATCCTCCAGGGACTTTATCTGGTGGCTCACGGCGGCCTGAGTCACGAATAATTCTTCGGCCGCTTTAGTAAAACTCAGGTGACGAGCTGCAGCATCAAAGACACGTAAGGCATTTAAAGGTGGCAAACGCTTGGACATAGTTGATTGGCTTAAATGTTAAAGTCTATTAACAAACAGGTGAAGTTAATTAACCTATTAGTTTTTTTTATCTGAGCCATTATAAATTGTCCGTTGAGGATGCACCAGCAAATACCTATAGTGGCGTCACTTCCTGAGCCGGAACGAAAAGTTATCTGGAATGCGTGTTTCGGAGGGCTTTTGGCTTACGGTTGTGATGTTGTGTTGTTGTGTTTGCAATTGGTCTGGCATTCCAGACCCCGGTAGCTTCGCTACCCCTTTTTCACTTCCTGTACATTTACCCTGTCTGTCCATAGTGATTAATGTAGCACCGCTAATTGCGGTGCTTTTTTTTGCCTGTAGTTTGAGTAATCTGTAGTTTGAACAACCTGAAGTTTGAGCAAAAAGATTACTGTTCCAACTCAACCATCTCTTTGACGTCAGTACGGTTAATCTGCTGTTTGTTCCCATTAGCATCTTTGTACTGAATCATCCCTGTCTCGTCATCGGTGTGAGGTTTGCCATCAGCGACGATGCTTCGACCATCATTGGTGTGCATCACGTAGTTCGGGCTTGAACATGCTGAAAGAGCAAGAACCATTAGACCTGCTGATACTGCTGCGGCTGCCTTGTTCATATTCTTCTCCTTAGTAGCGATTAATGCTGATTAACTCTTAAAAATAACCAGGGTGAAAGATTCACCTAACATTATTCAGCATAACCCTCTTTCACGAGCTTGCCTGGCTAAGCAGACTATTCCGAAGGTCATTGATCCCTTGTGCGATTAAGACAAATGCGCCACGATCGTCTCATAGTGATACGAGGAAAATCATGAAAACATTCAATCCCGCCAGTTTTCGCAGCCAGTTTCCGGCGCTGGCTGATGCTGGTGTCTATCTCGATAGTGCCGCAACCACCCTTAAACCTCGCGCCGTCATTGAAGCGACTCAGCAGTTTTATAGCCTGAGCGCCGGTAATGTTCATCGTAGCCAATTTGCCGAAGCACAACGCCTTACTGAGCGTTATGAAGCCGCTCGTGCTAGCGTCGCTGCGCTGCTCAACGCACCTTCGGGCAAAGACATCGTCTGGACACGTGGCACTACCGAAGCGATTAACATGGTCGCTCAATGCTACGCACGCCCTCGCCTGCAAACTGGCGACGAAATTATTGTTAGCGAAGCCGAGCACCACGCCAACTTTGTGCCGTGGTTAATGGTTGCAGAACAAACTGGCGCGAAGATTATCAAGCTACCGCTTGGCAAAGATTACCTCGCCGATTTAAGCAAATTGCCCGCGTTACTTAACGCACGAACCAAAATCCTCGCGTTGGGGCAAATGTCTAACGTCACCGGCGGCTGCCCGGATCTGGCCAAAGCGATTACGCTTGCCCATGAAGCAGGCGCTGCTGTCATGGTTGACGGCGCACAAGGTGTGGTGCATTGCCCACCGGATGTACAAGCGTTAGATATCGATTTTTACGCTTTCTCCGCCCACAAACTGTATGGCCCAACCGGCATCGGTGCGCTCTATGGAAAAACTGCGCTGCTCGAAGAGATGTCTCCGTGGCTAGGCGGCGGGAAAATGATTACGCATGTCTCATTTGAAGGCTTTAAAACGCAGCCTGTGCCATATCGTTTTGAAGCGGGTACGCCAAACGTTGCGGGAGTTATTGGCCTGAGTGCAGCACTTGAGTGGCTCGAAAGCGTTGATTTAACCGAAGCTGAAACATATAGCCGTGGGCTGGCGACGCTTGCCGAAGCAGAACTGGCAAAGCGACCGGGTTTTCGCAGCTTCCGCTGCCAGGACTCGAGCCTGTTAGCATTTGATTTTGAAGGTGTTCACCACAACGACATGGTTACACTGTTGGCTGAATCGGGCATTTCACTGCGTGCTGGCCAGCATTGTGCTCAGCCTTTGCTTGCCGCATTGGGTGTTGCTGGCACCTTGCGTGCTTCTTTTGCCCCCTACAATACTCAGGCTGATGTCGATGCGCTGGTCAAAGCCATCGACAACGCGCTGGAAATTTTGGTGGATTAAATGACAAGTGGATTTTTAGCCGGTCACCCTTTTGGCACATCGATCACCGCTGACAGTTTACGAGTCACTTTTGCTCCGTTGCAGCAGTGGGAAGATAAATATCGCCAGCTGATACTGCTCGGGAAACAACTTCCGGCACTTCCCGCAGACCTCAAACGCGATGAGATAGAAATTGCAGGCTGTGAAAACCGAGTCTGGTTGGGTCACAGCCTGCAGGCAAATGGCACGCTGCATTTCTATGGGGATAGTGAGGGGCGAATTGTTCGCGGTTTGTTGGCGGTGTTACTCACAGCAATCGAGGGGAAAACGGCTGAACAGTTGCTGAATGACGATCCGCTCGCCCTGTTCGATGATTTAGGGCTGCGCAATCAGCTAAGCGCCTCGCGCAGCAGCGGGCTTGCGGCATTAGCGCAAGCCGTTCGTACCGCGGTTCAGCCCTGATTCCGCGCCGCTTTTGCCATCATTTTCTTTAAAACATGGGACACCGCCACAAAACCAAAGCTGGCGGTGACCATCGTTGCCGCACCAAAACCGGATGCACAGTCCATACGTTTCGGGCCATCGGCGGTACTTTTCATTGCACACACTGAACCATCAGCCTGCGGATAAACCAGCGCTTCGGTGGAAAACACGCAATCAATACCGAGCTTTCCTTTACTGTTCTTCACCACGCCAAAATCACTTTTTAGTCTTTCGCGCAGTTTTGCTGCCAGCGGATCCTGAATAGTCTTCGCCAGATCGACCACTTGAATCTGCGTAGGATCGATTTGCCCGCCTGCTCCACCGGTTGTAACCAGCGGGATCTTATTGCGTCGACAGTAAGCGATCAGAGCCGCTTTAGGGCGCACGCTATCAATAGCGTCAATAACGTAGCTAAAACCTTGATTAAGCAGCTGCGCGGTATTTTCCGCAGTAATAAAGTCATCCACTACCGTGACGCGGCATTCCGGGTTAATTTCACGAATACGCGCCGCCATCACTTCGGTCTTGGCCTGCCCGACGTTATCGCGCAATGCGTGAATCTGGCGGTTGGTGTTGGTCACGCAAACATCATCCATATCGATAAGCGTAATCGCACCGATACCGGTACGTGCCAGTGCTTCTGCCGCCCAGGAGCCGACGCCACCAATGCCAATCACGCAAACATGCGCATCCGCAAACAGTTGTAGGGCATTGCGGCCATACAAACGAGCAGTACCACCAAAGCGTTGCAGCCAGGCATCAGTCAACACTACAGACATTACGTTATCCTCGGAAAAATCTTTGCGGGTGTTCTTGCGGGTAAAGACGACGGGCTGATTATACAGCCCGTCAGGGGGAAAATTTAACCGGTAAATACGCTGTTGGTAGTACCTGGTGCGTTTTTCAGTACCCAAACGCGACCATAATGGTTGTACCAACCTGCTCGGTGACCGGCATCCGCGCCAATCCCCTGGTAGATATCAAAGTGCTGGCCTTTAATCGCACCACCAACATCCAGTGCTACCATCACGCGTAATTCATATTGCCCGCTGAATTTACCGTTGTTATCCAGTAACGGGACTTCTGCCAGAATCGTGGTGCCTGCTGGAATGATCGAGCGGTCCGATGCGACAGAGGCACGGCCAATTAACGGTACGGCACTCGCCCCTTTCACTGGCGCGAAGCTTGCAGGTTTAAAGAAGACAAAAGATGGGTTCTGCTCAAGCAGTTCCTGTACTTCGGCCTGGCTATGAGTTTCACCCCAGTGACGAATGGCTTGCATCGACATATCTTCTTTCTTTACTTCACCGCGGTCGATAAGCACCTTACCGATACTGCGATAAGCGTGGCCATTCTTGCCTGAGTAACCAAAGAAGGTTAATGGCTGGCCATCGCCAAAATCGATATAGCCACTGCCCTGCACATCCATAATGAAGTTATCCATTAAGGAGTTGCTGTAAGCAATAATGTAGCTGTCGCTCAGGGCACCACTGTAGATTTCGGCACGGGAAGGTAAACGTCCGCGTTTTGGTGGCATGCGGTAAATCGGATACTGGAACTCACCCTGACGGGTGTAACGCGCCTGCACGACTGGTGTGTAATAGCCGGTGAATTGCACGTTGCCGTAGTTGTCAGCACCTTCCATCTGCCAGGCGTCAATCCCGTACTGGCTCAACTTACTGGTATCGCCACCGGCCTGCAGCCACTGCTGAACCGCGCCGTAAACATCGCTCTTGCTATTATAGAGGCGAGGAGAGGCAGAACGAATCTGGTTAACTTGCTCAGCAAAGTCGCCACCGTTAATGGGCGCCCCTACCGCATCCGGGCGATTGACCAGGGAAAATGGCTGGGTGAACTTCCCGTCCTTATATTGCTGACCTTTATCTGTCGGTTTCGAGGAACAGCCAGCCAGAATGGCAACCATTACCCCAGTTACAATGTACTTCGTCCAACGTCCTATCATTACTTCCTCGCCCTGTTTATGCCGCATTACGCCACGGGAAGATAGCAAACACACCGCAAGATTTAAACGAGTTGCGCCTCGCACAGCCCAGATGTGTTCGTTATTTGTACTTAAATTAAATTATTATCAGTTAGATGAGACAAATCGGGTATTTTTTAAAAAAAGGGTTGCATCAAAAGCCGAGCAGAGTATAGTGCGCTTCCACGGACGCGGGGTGGAGCAGCCTGGTAGCTCGTCGGGCTCATAACCCGAAGGTCGTCAGTTCAAATCTGGCCCCCGCAACCAATTAAAAAGTCGCTGAGTTTAGCGCGGTGGTGAAAATCATTAGCAGTAAATAGTTATACGGACGCGGGGTGGAGCAGCCTGGTAGCTCGTCGGGCTCATAACCCGAAGGTCGTCAGTTCAAATCTGGCCCCCGCAACCAACTAAGACGCTGAAGTTTAGCGCAATGATGAAAATCATTTGGGTACTAAAGAAGTTTACGGACGCGGGGTGGAGCAGCCTGGTAGCTCGTCGGGCTCATAACCCGAAGGTCGTCAGTTCAAATCTGGCCCCCGCAACCAACATTTAAACACCTTAACGGGTGTTTTTTTGTATCTGAAATCCGGGTTATTTGATGTCCACCCTACGAAATGCAGTTGTAGGTCGGATAAGCGCAAGCGTCATCCGACAATAAATTGGCTCTAGCCACGCCGTGCTAATCGCGAACTATCCGCAAAGTACGCCCTAATCCCTGCCAGAATTGACTCCGCAACTTCCTGCTGGAAAGTTGCAGTACGCAGTTTGCGCTCTTCCTCAACGTTACTCAGAAATGCGGTTTCCACCAGAATCGATGGAATATCCGGTGCTTTCAGCACGGCAAAGCCAGCCTGATCAACACTGTTTTTATGCAGCTTGTTCACTCGACCCAATCGGGTTAGAACTTCTTTGCCGAATTTAAGGCTATCGTTGATGGTCAACGACTGCACCATATCGAACATCGTGTGGTCGAGATACCTGTCACCACTCTTACTCACCCCACCGATCAAGTCGGCAGCGTTCTGTGTTTGAGCAAGGAATTTTGCCGCAGTACTGGTGGCACCTTTGGTTGAAAGTGCAAAGACCGAGGAGCCGCGTGCCGCGCCTGAAGTAAACGCATCCGCATGAATAGAAACAAATAAATCAGCACGTTGCTTCTGCGCTTTCGCCACCCTGACTTTTAACGGGATAAACACATCCTCGTTACGCGTCATATAGGCTTTCATGTTCGCTTCTTTATCAATAAGCGCTTTCAGGCGACGAGCGATTTGCAGCACAATGTCTTTTTCGCGCGTCTTATTTGGCCCGATGGCACCGGGATCTTCCCCGCCGTGCCCAGGATCGAGCATGATCACAATTGGCCTGTCGCGCCCGGCTTTACCCGGCTTCGGCCCTTGTTCAGGTGACGGTGGCGCATCTTTGTCCAGTTTGCCGTTGTTGTAATCTTCCAGCAGGGCTAACAGCGGATCTTGCTCGCTGTTCATATTGGCCGGATAGAGATCCATCACCAGGCGTTCTTTAAATTCTGCTACCGGTGCCAGGGCGAAAAGATGCGGCGTGACGTTCTGCTTGAGCTCAAAAACCATGCGCACAGTTTGCGGATCAAACTGCCCGACACGCGCTGATTTGATAAAAGGATCGTCGCCACGAATTTGGCCGCCAATACCTTTCAATACTGAATTTAAATTCACACCTTCAATGTCCACCACCACCCGATCGGGGTTGCTCAGTGCGAACTGCTTATACTTAAGCTCTTTGTTCGATTCCAGTGTGACACGAGTGTAAGACGATGCCGGCCAGACACGCACCGCCACGACCAGGCTCGAGGCTGCAAAGCCAACCTGGCTGACACTCAGTAGCCACATAGCGCCTGCGCCCTGCAATAAGCGGCGACGACTAATTAAAGAACGGGAATCAGACATAGCTCTCCTGAGCGGTGTTTTTCCGTGAACCAAATAACGACATTTATTTTTTGAGCCGAAAACTTTAGCGAAACATCCCCATACTGTCACTCATAAAAGGGTAAACATTCGCAATCAAGCCCCTGACAAGCCAGATGCAGAAATTTCTGCTTTGCGGTAAATCCTGCTTGCACCTGAAGCAATAAAAGAATAAAAATACAGAAATTACGAATAATCATGCAGCGAGGGCTTGCCGTGGTGAAGGAACGTAGAACCGAACTGGTACAGGGATTCCGCCATTCTGTTCCCTATATAAATGCCCATCGGGGAAAAACGTTTGTCATTATGCTTGGCGGCGAAGCCATTGAACACGAGAACTTTTCCAGTATCGTCAATGATATTGGGCTGTTACACAGCCTGGGAATTCGTCTGGTGGTGGTGTATGGCGCGCGCCCGCAAATAGATGCCAATCTGGCTTCGCATAATCATGAACCTATCTATCACAAACATACGCGTGTCACTGATGCAAAAACCCTTGAGCTGGTAAAACAGGCAGCAGGATTATTGCAACTGGATATCACAGCACGTTTGTCCATGAGCCTTGGCAACACACCGTTGCAAGGGGCGCATATCAACGTCGTCAGCGGCAACTTTATTATCGCGCAACCGTTGGGCGTGGATGATGGCGTGGATTATTGCCACAGTGGCCGTGTTCGTCGTATCGACGAAGAAGCCATCCACCGTCAGCTTGATAACGGCGCAATCGTACTAATGGGCCCGGTCGCGGTTTCCGTCACGGGCGAAAGCTTCAACCTCACTTCAGAAGAGATTGCCACGCAACTTGCAGTCAAACTGAAAGCCGAAAAAATGATTGGCTTCTGCTCTTCTCAGGGCGTTATCGATGACAACGGCAATATCGTTTCAGAACTGTTCCCTAACGATGCACAAAAACGCATTGAAGAGCTTGAAGTAGCCGGGGACTATCACTCTGGCACCGTGCGTTTTCTGCGTGGTGCAGTGAAAGCCTGTCGCAGCGGCGTGCGTCGCAGTCATTTAATCAGCTATCAAGAAGATGGTGCGCTGTTGCAGGAACTGTTCTCCCGCGATGGTATTGGTACGCAGATTGTGATGGAGAGTGCGGAGCAAATTCGTCGTGCCACCATCAACGATATCGGCGGTATTCTGGAGCTGATTCGTCCGCTGGAACAGCAAGGGATTCTGGTGCGCCGCTCGCGTGAGCAGCTGGAAATGGAGATCGACAAGTTCACCATTATTCAGCGCGACAACCTGACCATCGCTTGTGCTGCACTCTATCCGTTCCAGGAAGAGGGCATTGGTGAAATGGCCTGCGTTGCAGTTCATCCTGATTATCGCAGTTCATCACGCGGTGAAGTTTTGTTGCAGCGTATTGCTACGCAAGCCCGTCAAATGGGGCTGAGCAAACTGTTCGTGCTGACAACCCGGAGCATTCACTGGTTCCAGGAACGGGGCTTTATGCCGGTTGATGTTGAACTGCTGCCAGAAAGCAAAAAAGAGATGTACAACTACCAGCGCCGCTCGAAAGTGTTGATGGCTGATTTAGCTTAGGTTGATGACAAACCTTATTCTTTCGCAAAGCGAACATATATCACCAAATAAAAAACAAGGAAAATCAATTTATTGATTTTCGGCTAATAACCACAAAGAAGGAAAAACCACGTTTTTTCCTTCTTTGTCAGCACCCTAAGCTAGCCCTGAAAAGGCTAGCTAAAACTGTCCATCAATCCACTACGACGTTCCGTCTTCGTTACAATCGCTTTTTCTAACACCCGATCATCGGCGTACAAAGACAATTGATTGCGAGCACGAGTGATTGCGGTGTAGACCAGCTCACGCGTCACCACTGCGGTGTATTGATTTGGCAAAACCAGTGCGGCGTGCTCGAATTCCGACCCTTGAGATTTATGCACCGTCATGGCGAATGCGGTTTCATGGCCAGGCAGACGGCTCGGCTGCACAGATTTGATGTTGCCATCCGGCATCGGGAACCAGACGCGCAGCCCCTCCCCCATGTCCAGAGCAATACCAATATCGCCGTTGAATAACCCCAACGAACTGTCGTTACGGGAAATCATAATTGGCCTGCCGTTATACCAGCGCGATACCGTCGGGTTTGGCCGCTCAATCAATCGTTTTTGAATCAGTGCCAGTTCGATACGGTTATTCAGGCCACTAACGCCAAACGGCCCCTCCCGCAACGCACACAGCAACTGATAACGGCCAAAGGCGTCAAGAATCACCGCGGGATCTGCATGGCTACGCATCAACTCAAGATAGGGCCGATAACCTTCCACCGTGTCGGCAATCATCCGCGCATAATCTTCAGTCTCACGGAGCGGCTGTTTCGAAATATCACCAAAACCTTTTGAGAAGACCTCTCTGGCCTGCTTCACATCGCTGGCGTTAACGGCAAACGCCAGTTGCCCAATGCCGGACTTGCTATCAAAGCGGTAGCTTTTTTGCAGCAAACAAAGCCCATCACGCAATACGCTCGCCTGGCTGCCCTCACCCGCAGGCAGTGAATAGCCCGTCAGGTGGCTTAACTCAGTGGCTCTCTCCGGTGAATATCCGTGCGTGACGAAGTGGCATATATCTCCAAGCACCGCACCCGCTTCTACTGAAGCCAGTTGGTCACGGTCGCCGAGGAAAATCACGCGCGCATGGGCAGGCATTGCGTTGATCAATTTCGCCATCATCGGCAAGTCGACCATCGAAGCTTCATCAACCACCAGCACATCAAGATGCAGAGGATTCCCGGCATGGTAACGCAAGCGTTGGCTGTTGGGTTGCGCTCCCAGTAAGCGGTGCAACGTACATGCGTCGTTCGGTAATACCGCTTTCTGCGCGTCATCCAGTGGCAAGCGGCGCAAGGCCGAACCCAGCGATTCCGTCAGCCGCGCCGCAGCTTTCCCGGTGGGTGCCGCAAGTTGGATACGCAAAGGTTTGTCATCCGAAAGCTGCACCAGGGCGGCGAGCAATTTGGCAACTGTAGTGGTTTTGCCGGTTCCCGGCCCACCAGAAATCACAGAAATGCGCCGCGTCAGGGCGACAGCTGCCGCCACCTTTTGCCAGTCGATATCAGCCATCGGTTCAAACAGTTGATTCAGAACGTGGATGACCTGTGTTCCGTCGAGAGTAATAGCACGATTTTCCTCACCAAAAAATCGTGCTACCGACAGTTCGTTTTGCCACATCCGATTGAGGTACAGCCGCTCACCAATCAGCTTCAGCGGCGTAGCACCTTCATGCTCACTCACTGCTTCAGAAGCAAGCAGCGCCTCGCGCCAGCCGGACTTTAGTGCAGCCAGGGAAAACAGTTGCTCTGCAAAATCGGGTTGTCGCCCGGCAAAACAGAACTCGGGCGTTAAACGAGAAAGAGGAATGCAGACATGACCTTCACCGGCATCATGGCTGACTAACGCGGCGGCCAGCATCACGGCGGGTTGCTCGTCACCGGCAATTATCATGGCAAACTGCGCATCGAGTGCGCGCAACAGCTTTTGCTCGACAGCCTGCTGTAACAGCTCAGACATTTTCATGGCGTCACCTCGTCCGTTTGTGCCGCGACATCCGTTTTCATTGCAAAGAGTGCGTCCATTTTCACAATCAATTGTTCATCAGGGCGCGTGGCAAAAATCCCCTGCGACGAGCCGTGGCTTTCAACACCGCGCAAGAAAAGATAAATGACTCCCCCGAAATGAGTCTGGTAGTCATAATCAGCAATGCGGTGGCGCAAATAACGGTGCAGCGCCAGGGTATACAACTGATATTGCAGATCATAGCGATGAGATTGCATTGCCGAAGCCATAGCTTCCTGAGTGTAAGCACTGCTGTCTTCGCCTAACCAGTTCGATTTATAATCCAGCAGGTAATAGCGCCCTTGCCAGCGGAACACCAGGTCGATAAACCCTTTCAGCATGCCACGCACTTGCCTGAAGTTTAACGGTGGGCAACCTGACGATAACGGATCATATTCACGCACCAGGGTATCCAGTTGCGTAGCCTGTAAATCACTCTCAATCGGCAGATAAAATTCCAGTTCGACCTGTTTCTCTCGTGGCGCTAATTGGTTGAGAGACACGCCCGTTTCATTCAACGGAGCCTGTAAAATTGTGCTTAACCAGTCGGTTAACACCGGCTGCCACTTCTCGCTAAAACCTTGTTCGTCTAACTGCTTAGCCATCCACGGTTCATCAAGTGGCTGAGTAAAATCAATGCCTTCGAATAAGCTATGCAGGAATGTGCCAGGTCCGGCCCCGCGAGGGAAGGTGTGTGGAGTGAGTAATGACTCACTTTGTACCGGCGCAGCCCCTGCAGCATCGACATCCAGGCGTGGCAATAAATCCTGTGCCAGGCTACTGCCATGCTGTTGCAAACCGGAATAACTGGTCACACGCCAGTTATCCGCCACCTGTCTTTTCATCATTCGGGCGCTAAGTTGCGGAAGTTCAGCACTCACGGGTTGCCATGGCGTGAAATCCTCAGACCCTGGTTCTTCAATGCTAATCGACTCGCTCGCCAGTTCCTGCAAACAAGCCTGAAGACCCGCAGCATCTTTCGCTTCACCTTTTTGCAGAAGATAACCTAATGCCCCAAGATGCAGGTCACTGGCTCCTTTTTTGGCGCGATTCCCTTTAAACAACGGGGCAACACCGAGACTGCAATGCCAGATAGAGCGAGTCATAGCCACATACAACAGACGTAAATCTTCTGCCAGGCGCTCTTCTTCAGCGAGACTCAGGCTTTCAGCATCGTCGCTTAAATCCAGCAACGGCGCGAATGTAGAACGGTCGTGATACAAACCGCTGTTCTGCGCACGATAGTTGGCGATAAACGGTAACCAGACCAGCGGGTATTCCAGCCCTTTCGATTTGTGAATGGTGACGACTTGTACCAAATGGCGGTCGCTTTCAAGACGTAATTGCTGGCTGAAGGCGTTGCTATCAGGTTCGGCAACTTGCTGCGCCAACCAACGGACCAGAGCATGTTCGCTGTCAGTCTGTGAGGCTTCTTCTTGTAGCAATTCGCTGATATGCAGAATATCGGTCAGACGGCGCTCGCCACCTGGCGTTGCCAGTAAGTTTTCGGCAATTTGGCGGCGGGCGATGAGCGCACGTAACATGGGCATGACGCCCCGACGCAACCAAATATGTCGATACTCTGAAAACTCCTCGACCAGTTGATCCCAGGCGTTTTCATCTTCGTTAAGCGCTTCAATCATTCGGGCATCAAGGCCAAACATGCTGGTCGCAACTGCACTGCGCAGTGCGGTTTCCATTTCTGGAGCCAGCACCGCCTGCAAAATCCACAAAATTTCACGCGCTTCCGGTGTTGCGAATACCGAGTCGCGGTTTGAAAGATAGACGGACGGAATGTTCAGGCTCGCCAGGGCTTCGCGCACAATAGACGCCTCGCCACGGCTTCGAACCAGAATAGTAATATCCGATGACCGTACCGGTCGAGATTCTTCCCCCTTCCACAGCAACGCTTCGCCGCGCTGCCCGGCGCTTAACCAATCCCGTATCTGCTGCGCGCACTGCATCGCCATGGTTTGTTGGTAATCACTCACTCCGCAGCCATCGCCCGATTGCGCCCAGAACGACATCGCCGCCTGATTTTTACCTTTGAGGGTAAAACGCAGACCGCTATTTTTGGCTGCGGCTTTCACCGCTAAGAAAGGAATTTGCTGGAATAAGAAGGGATTATCCAATTGCTGAAACAGGGTATTCACACTGCTTATCATCCCTGGAGATGAGCGCCAGTTGGTGTCGAGCGTGTAGTGGGCACTTACCTCATGACGCGCTTTCATATAGGTAAAAATGTCCGCGCCACGGAATGCATATATCGCCTGTTTTGGGTCGCCAATAAGCAATAGCGCGGTGTCCGGCTGATTGATATACAAACGCCTGAAGATGCGATATTGCTGCGGGTCAGTATCCTGGAATTCATCAATCATCGCCGCCGGGAAGCGCCCGCGAATAGCAGCAGCTAGCGCATCGCCACCGGGTTTATGCAATGCCTCATCAAGGCGAGTCAGCATATCGTCGAATCCCAGCTCCCCTCGACGGCGTTTTTCCTGCTGAACCGTATAACGGATTTCCGCCATCGCGCGGGCAATGACTAAATCACGCAGCGTCAGCGGTTCGCCTAATAACGAGTTAATTGCTCTGAAAACCGGATGCTGTGGCGGCTGACCTTCTTTTGTTTTCTCATCCAACATCGATTGAGAGAATCGTTCGAGTTGCTCGGGCAATTTATAGGTCGTGGTTTCTGTTTGCGCCCAGGTGCCAACAATATTCAACCAGTTAGGTAAGTTTTTACTGCTGTAGCTACGGCGATCAATTTTCGCTTCACTGAGAATCTGCACGATGTCGTCAGCACTTGCACGCCATTGTGCTTTTACATCCTCAATCGCAGTGATGATCTTTTGGTGACGCGCCAGCAGCGTTTCATCATCGGCAGGCGGTTGCTTCAGTACCGGCTGCTCACCTTGCAACCAGCTATTTATATCCCGGAGCAACTCTTCAGGCCCCGCCCATTCCTCAGCCATCACCTGCGCTACCGGCTTTGGCAGTGGATAACAATGGCGACGCCAGAAATCAGCACATGCATGGCGGCGCAACAGCGATTCATCTTCAATAAGCTGTTGCTCGAACAACATGCCTGATTCAAAGGCATTCAGGCTGAGCATCCTTTGGCAAAAACCATGGATGGTAAAGATGGCGGCTTCGTCCATTTGCTGTTCAGCAAGACGCAAAATTTGCGCAGCCTGGTGAAGATCGGGGATCTCCGTCAGCAAGCTTTGGAACAGGGGATTTTCAGTGCGGTTGCGCACGCAGGCGATACGTAATTCATGAATATTGGCACGAATACGGCCACGGAGTTCTTCGGTCGCAGCCTGAGTAAACGTTACGACCAATAATTCTTCGACGGAGAGTGGACGAGGATGGGCATTTTGCCCACCCAGGCCAAGTAACAGGCGCAAATACAGCGCTGCAATGGTGAATGTTTTTCCGGTACCGGCAGAGGCTTCAATCAGCCTCTCCCCCGTCAAAGGTAAACTCAGGGGATTAAGAGGCTGCGTGGTTCCGGTCATTATTTACCCTTTGTCTTTCAAATTGCAGGTGTGTTGGCTGCTATACCCGTTAGCATTCGATCTGCTGGTAGGCGGCAAGGGAGCAAATCCCCGGGAGCTTACTTAAGTAAGCGACTGGGGTTTGTGAGTGCAGCCAACACCCTGCAGCTTGAAGGATGACGGGTATATCACTTAGATTCTACGAGCGGCAACGACTGTTGCAACCCGCTGACCTCCTTCCAGGTTTTCCATCCTTCCGGAGCGGCGTACTCTGCCTTGCCATTGTTGCTGCCAGAAATTTGCGACAAAATTGCCATTCCTTGCGGCTCAATCACGGCCTGGTGGAAGAAATCAGCCAGTTTCTGCGGAGTCAGCTTTTTAATTTCGGCGACTACTTTATCACGCGAATCAAAGTCCAGGTTTCCGCGATCGAAATCTTTGCTCAGTTGCGAAGCTTCCTGAGACAAGGTTTGCGGTGCCTGCATAATTTCACTGATCATGCCCTGCTGAATTTGCGCAAAATCCTCAGGACTCATGCTACGCAGCTTTTGCTCGGCTGTTGGGTAAAACGCCTTAAAACGTTGGTACAGATATGCAGGTTGTTTGTCGTTACTTTGCAGCAAGAAACCAACCCCCCATTGACGCCCAACCGACATCGGGAAGGCGAACACTGCGTAACCCAACTGCTCCTGAGTGCGTAACTGGTTGTAGAACCACGGCTGAATAATTTGCCCTAACATTGAGCTGTAAGCGGTACTTACGGTTTCATCATAACCTTTCGGCACGTAAATCGCCGCCAGCGCTGAATCCGTGCTGCTACCCGCCTTTTCGAACATCGCTAAATGTTGTTTATCCACCAGCACGTCCTTATTGCGGCACCATTCATTTCCTTTGGTGGCAAGCTGGCTTTGTACGTTATGCGCCAGCTCTTTTGCCTGCTCAGGAGACATGTTACCCAGCACTAAAAACTCAGGTTTCGCATTGGTTTTTAAGGCGTCACGGTAATCAAGCACATCTTTCAAGGTCAGCTCTGGCAACAGCGCACGGCGAACTTCACGTTGGAAATAAGGCACCTGCGACACCATTTGCACCGGCATAATAGCCTGATCGTAAGCTTTGCCTTTGTCTGCCGAATCCATCATTTGGGTATACCACGACTTCGCCTGATCCAGTTGTTCCTGGGTCGGTGTATAGGAGAAGTAACCCTTTAACAGCGCTTCAAAAAGCTGCGGTAAACGTTGGGTGTAGCCATTGGCATTCACCATCAAACCACTGTTAGCGTTGGTTGAGAAACCAATGCCCCCCACCGCAGCCTGGTTGCTTAACTGATCCAGGGCAATTCCCGCCAGATAGTCATTCAGGGCAAATAGCACCTGATTTTTCGCGCTGTCCATGGCCTGTGGATTACGCAGCACCATCGTCACATTAGCTTTAGGCTCGCTGGCAAAATAGTGGCTTGGCATATACAGCACGCGTAAACCAGGCTCTTTCACCAACAGCTCTGGGTGAGCGTAGGTTTTTTCTGGTTTAACCAACGTAAAATCGTCCGGTATGTACGGGTTCAACTGAGGCAATTCCAGCTTAATTGCCGCGGTTTTTTGCTGCCAGTCGCTGAATACTTGTGGGGTAATTTTATCGACCTGATAAGGCGCTTCAACAAAATAAGCGGTTTTGTTATGTGGCTCTTTCGGGCTGATATACCAGATGCGCGCATTCTGTGGCGTCATCATATCCAGCCGAGCCTTGATGGCTGCCGGGTCGTATTGATCGGCAATATTTACGGCATCCAGCGTATGTTCAACCGGAACGCGCAGCATGGTGTCAGCTAACCATTCCACGTAATCCATATCGCGGCTAATTGACGGATAACGGAAGTCGAGATCCAACACATGGGAAAGCTCATCGAAATAGCTTTTATCGACACCATTTTCACGCAATTGATTTAAATAGCTGAAAATAGCCGCCACAACTTCATCACGTTGGGCAAGACCTTTATCCGTCAATGACACGGAAATGGCGAACACGCCGCTATTGCCGTTAACTATAGGATCGGAGTCGGCACGAATACTGTCTGCAAGACCTTGCTTTTGCAGCCAATCAGAGAGGGTGTTGTTGCTACGGACGCCAATCAAATAGCCAATCAATTCATCGGTTTTGCTGCGGAATTTATCGCTATTGTTGTCGATTCGGAATTCAACTCGTACCACTTTGCGCGGCAATGCCGGCACGTAGTGAATCACTATGCCTTTTTGTGCGTCTGTCACGACGGGCACGTCAATGCTCGGCCGTTCGATATTTTTATTCGGCACCCGTCCATAGGTTTCCACAGCAATCTTTGCCAATTCAGGCAATGGCTTATTGCTGTAAATAACCGCTTTCATCAGGTTTGCGGAATAATATTTATCACGGAAAGCCACCAGCGCATCCAGCAACTTGCTGCCAGGTTTGTCGCGCAGAGTTTCCAGATTACCACCGGAAAAACGTGAGCCAGGGTGGGCAGGGTTAATGGTTTCGGCACTGACTTGCGCCATGCGCATACCGTCACGAGCACGGGCTAAAGTCAGCTCGGCATTGACCGCATTGCGTTCACGTTCAGCATATTCTGGGGCGAGGTTTGGCTCAGCGATAGCATCAGACAAACGATCGACCGCCCCTTCTAGCGCATCGTTTTCCACTTCAAGGTAAAACGCGGTGCGGTAAGTTGCGGTGCTGGCGTTATGGCTGCCACCATGCTTTTTGAGAAACTCTGACAGGCTATCCGGCTCGGGATACTTTTTAGAGCCCATCAGCGTCATATGTTCAAGATAGTGAGCCAGGCCAAGATGGTCGTCGGGATCTTCTAAGGATCCAACCGGAACCACTAACGCAGACAATGATTTAACGGCTTGCGGATCGGATACCAGCAGAACCGTCATACCGTTATCAAGACGTACAGCCTGATATTGACGAGTGTCTTTCTCACTTTTACGGATAGTTTCCTGGATGGGTTGCCAACCCGTGTCTGCCTGACTTAATGGTGCCCAAAGAGCGACTAACAAGAAAAGCGGTTTTAACCAGGTGCTACATCTAGGCATTCACGAACCTCATAATCACGAAACTTCCTATACCCGTCATACTTCACATGCTATGTATGCCTGTGATCTACAGTACAAAAGGTATAACTCACTCATCATTAACAATTTTCAAACAAATTTGTTATTTTAATTGATGCTTTTTTCGCCAATCCTGAGCAAGTTGCGCATCATAGATGAACCCACGAAATTGTGCAATTTTTATACTGGACTTTATGCTTTGTTAAAACGATACAGCGGCAGCAAGTAACGCTCAGCCTCGGTAATGATGGCTTCGTAGTAGTCAGGTTCCAGCGTTCGATACAAGCGTTGTAGCCACATATCGGCCCCTTCACCTTCGACTCTCTGATTCCCTTCCCAGGCGGCCAATAGCTTACTTTTGGCTTTCTGTTGCGTTTGCTCGTCCCATAAAATGGCATCATTCGCCGGTTCGTAACAGGCTTTTATCCACGCCCCCCCACTAATTGGGAGGAGGAGTAGCGGTTGCGTTAACCCTTTCCGATAACCATCAATAAGTTGCTGGAGATAGTTTTTTGCCTGCTCAACATCAAGTGAGGGGAACTTCCACTCGGTCGAATCCCGCCCGAACAAACGGCTTTCACCACTCCCTCCCATCGCACACCAAACCACATGCTCAATCCACAATTGCAAACCATGTGCTGGGTTGAGGATTGATGGCCGCCAGCGCAGCAGGCCGTCTTCCTGCACATCCGACAGCCAGCCTTCCAGGCTTGTTCCATCGATGAGCAGCGACACTTCCTGGCTGTTGCCATTTTGCCGCTCGGCTCTCACTTTTTGCGCCAGTTCTTCCATTTCTGTTAACTGGCTTTCCCATAAAATTTCGCCAAAAGCGCCATATGGCAAGAGGCCAGCAGCCCGGTAGCGGCGGAATAATTGCTGAGTGTCATCTTCCTGAACCAGCGTATTCAGTAATTCCTGGTTCATCTGGAAGCGTTCAAGGCTATCTAATGTGAAAGGTTCCGCATCAGGGAGGTCAGTTTCTTCAAGACGGAAATTGATACCCAAACGCATCTGGAAAAAGGCACGCACCGGATGTCGCCAGAAACGTTGTAGTTGATCCAGAGTGATGACGTCATGAACAACTTCTTGTAATGACTGAATAAACGGAACCTGTGCTTCCCCTTGCTCGCTGGCGGCAGGCAACCATTCCCTGGCATAGCTTTGTGCCGATAGACCAGGGATAAAATTCCCCGCCTCAAATGGGGTACGGTTATGCTGCTGAACCAGATGTTTTTTCACACGCTCACTGCTGTCATCGCAGGTTCGTTCAGTGTCTTGCGGCAAGCAATGGCTTTGGGCGATGTAATCCAGGAGTTCATCAACTAATACAGAAGGATAGCGCTGACTGTTGTCCTGAATAGAGCGCCCGATATAACTGATATAGAAGCGCAATTGTGCTGAGTTAAGTGCCTCGAGGAACAAGTACCGATCGTCATCCCTGCGGCTACGGTCGCCGCGCTGAGGCTTCTGACTCATTAAATCAAAGCCAAGTGGTGCCAACGCGCGTGGGTACACCCCGTCATTCATGCCAAGCAAGCACACCACTTTGAACGGGATAGAACGCATCGGCATCAAGGTGCAGAAGTTAATCGGCCCAGCCAGAAAACGTTGGCTAATACGCTCTTGATCTAGCCGCTGCGCCAGCTCCTCTCTTAATAAAATTAAGGAGATGCTTTCCTGATAATGCGACTCAAGACCATATTTGATGATGTCTTGCCACTGCTGTTCAATCAGCGCCAGAGCACCTTCTGTTTCGGTATCAGGCAGGAAGAAGCTCGCCAACATGTCACGGCAAACGGTCGTCCATTCTGCCAATGGACGCGCCACAGATAACTCGCGCCGCCAAATGTTCAGCTGCATTAACAGCTCAGCCAGTTGCCCTACGAGTTCAGCGATTAAGCCACTCGATTCATCATAAGGAAGGATCGACTGCCACTCACCCGCCTGGCTATCCATTGCATAACCCAGCAACATGCGCGTTAAACCAAAGCGCCAGGTATGTTGCCCGGTAGCCGGAAGATCTAATTCACGAACGTTGTCGTCATCAATACCCCAACGGATACCTGATTCATTCACCCACAGGCGTAAATAACGCAGCCCTTCTTCATTAATGGAGAAACGGGCAGCCAGTGCGGGAACTTCAAGCAGAGCAAGAACATCCTGTGCGGCAAAGCGGCTGTCAGGTAGTGAAAGTAAGGATATAAATGCTTGTAGCGCCGGGTGAGCTTGTCTTGCCCGCCGGTCAGAAATCGCAAATGGCAAACGACGTTCGCCTGTGGCATTACCGAATACGGCCTGGATAAACGGGCTGTAGCTGTCGATATCAGCCACCATCACGATGATATCGCGCGGTGTCAACGTTGGATCAGCATCCAGCATCTTCAACAATTGATCATGCAACACTTCTACTTCGCGTTGCGGGCTATGGCACTCGTGGAAGGTGACGGAATGGTCTTCTTGAGCAAGGACACGTTTCTTATGACTGTGTTCAAACTCTTCGACGGTAAGTCCTGTGACCGCATTGTTTTGTAACTCAAGCAAATCGAACTGCAAATTACGCAGCAGGTTATTAGGTTTGATATCGACAAAAACGTCTATTTCTTCGAAATGCTGCAGCTCGGCCAACAAGTATGTGTAGTCTCGCCCTAATTTCCCCCACGAGGCCAGTAATGGGTTGCCAATATCTTGCTCACCGTCGTCGTTGAACAGTGCAGAAGCCGTATTGCTGTCTTTAAAAAGTGGCAGCGTAATGTCTTCCTGAGTGTGTTTGCGACGGCGACGGCTGATAAGCCTGGCAAGATAAGACGGGTCTTTAATATCGCCCCAGTAATAGCGGCAAGGGTTGGTAAACAGCAAGTGCACATCAATGTGTTTACCCAGGGCTTGCAGCGCCTGAAGGTAAACAGGTGGTAACGCTGAAATCCCACAAATAAAGACCCGGGATGGCAAACCTGGCGGGCATTCGCTGGCAGATTCAAGAGCCTTAATAAAACGTTGATACAGATTGGCACGGTGCCATTCTTGTTGCCCAAGTTCTTGCGTATGGCGCACCAAAGCCGCCCATAACGGAGCCTGCCACAATTGAGCTTCGCCCACATTGTCGACAAGTTCTCCCTTTTCCCACTGGCTTAGCCAATCTGGGCGATAAACTAAATACTGGTCATAAAGGTCAGCAATTCTTGAAGCTAGCTGAGAGAGTTTTCGACCGTTGTCATCTTCTTCAAGATACTGTTTAAGCAGGGCAAACTCGCTCTGTTCCAGCATTGTCGGGATGAGCGTCATTAACTTCCAGCTCATGCTTTGTTTGTTGAATGCACTTTGCTCAGGGATATTTGGCAGCACGCGCACAAACATATCCCATATAAAGCTCGCCGGAAGCGGGAAGCTGATGTTTGCCGCGATACCGAATTTTTGCGCCAGCGTCATTTGTAGCCATTGCGCCATACCAGTACTTTGTACCAATACCACTTCGGGCTCGAAGGGATCTGGCAAGGGTCGCTGTTCCACAATAAATTCCATAATTGCTTCAAGCACATCCAGCTGGTTGGAATGGTAAACACGCAACATAGAATCGCTACTCCTGACTTTTCTCTTTCTTCAGGCAATGTAACTGTGACAACTGCCCAGTTCGCCCTGCCGGACTCTTAATCGTAACGTCGATGCTGACACATCCAGCCGTGGATGTCTGCTGCCGACTGACTTTCCATTCATCAGTTGGTAAGGGCGATTCTGGTTCACTCATTTCCACCGCAAGCCGCCAAAGTTGTCGGAATTGCCACTGAGACTGAAAACCCTGCTGCAACACCCGGTGATAACCAAGTAAAGCCAACATCACCACAGAAAACAATGCCATAGCACAAAGCACTTCCACCAGGCTAAAGCCTCGCTGTAATGATTTCATTGGGGAAGCTGGCATCGTGTCACCTCATCAAACGGGCAGAAATCCAGCCAGCCATGCGGCACTGCTGACCAGCGTGAGTTGACCAGTATTCCCCATTCCCAAAGAATCAGTGGCGTTTTTTGCCCAGAGACAATACCGAATGCCGCCATAACAGCTTCATTTTTTTCTTGCATTCGCACACAGGCTTTCCAGCCGTTTTCGGTCTGTTGCTGGCAATGCCAGGATTGCTGTGGTTGCCACGATAACTGACTCCCCCAGGATTGAGCCGAGACAGCACTGGCATATTGTTTAAGAAAACCGACCTCACTGGCGACCAGAAATTTTTGGTGGCTTAACTGCTGCTGTAATCCGCTCAGTATTAGCATCCCCAAAGCGAACAGTAACAGGACAAACCCGAGGGTGACGTTACCCCGTTCGAACCGCTTGTTCACTGGTTATACCCCACGACTATATGACGCAGAGACACTGGATTTCGACCACTTTTGGAGGCTGCAGCGAGATCGATAATCAACAGAGATGACATGGCCTGGCGTGCCAAACGGGTAACAGTAAATTTCTGTATCACCATCGTGGCTGGATCGGATAATTTTTCCCAGCCAGAACCTTCGCAACGAGTCGCTCCGCGTAAAGCTTCCAGGTCAGTACCATTGAGCCGAAAACCTGTCTGTTCTGTTTGTGCATGACTAGCAGGTTCCCAACGTCCGTTGCTGTTGCTATCCCATTGCAACAAAACGCATTCTCCCCCTTTGCTCAGCACCAGCCCCTGCCCCGTACAATTTCCGTGGCAATAACCCGCCCGCTGTAGCTGTTTCCCCAAACTAAACGCCAGTTGCCACAGCGATTCTTGCACTGTTTCTTTTTGATATTGTTGTAATACCGCGCGTTGGAGCACCGGAAATAAACGGCCAGCCCCCAGCAAGACAATGCTACTTAAAGCCATCGCGATGAGCGTTTCAAGTAAGGTAAATCCCTGCTGGTTTAGCTGCATTTGTTACTCCCTGTCACGTCACACACCCGGATCCGCCCCTGAGCTGAGAGCACCACGCGCCATTTTCCTGTCGCGCTTTGCAACGTAACGTGGCCCGGCCAGGCGGTACTTCTGATGCCATAAAATCCAAGCCCTGCTGTTACTTCGGTAATATCGACATCAGCAAAAGGTTGAACCAACCGCCACCGCCATGCAGACAGGCATTGGGTTGCTTCAATGAGCTTGCTGGACAGGCACCACGTTTTCCCGTGACGATTCACCGTGAGTAAATGGTCACGATTATGCCAGGAGGCATCACTGCGCAGCTGTTCGAATAAATGACGAATTTGTTGGATGGTTATCCACATGCGCTGCTGTTGTTGCCATTGTTGCCAGCCGTACATTCCGCCCGCGCTAAGCATCACGACAATGGCCATCACCACCATCATTTCTATCAGGCTAAATCCGTACTGTTTTGTTTTCATGGCGGCAGTGTGCCAGCCATAAAATTCCTGGCTACTGGCAAACGTTTGATTCTCGAGGCTTCTCGAAGGAAAGATTGGTGGTTGCTTTAGGTTGCAGAAGTGCTGGAAGGAGGCTCGCAATACCATTGCACAGGCAAAAAAAACCGGCGCACAAATGGCACCGGTTATGGCAGGCTATGACTCGTTAGATAGCGACAGGAGCTTTGATCGCTGGGTGCGGATCGTAGCCTTCAATGTCGAAATCTTCGAAACGGTAGTCAAACAAAGATTCAGGTTTACGTTTGATTACCAGTTTTGGCAGTGCTCGCGGCTCACGTGTTAATTGCAGGCGAGTTTGCTCAAGGTGGTTGCTGTACAGGTGCGTATCACCGCCCGTCCAGACAAAATCCCCCACTTCAAGGCCACATTGCTGCGCCATCATATGCACCAGCAAAGCATAACTGGCGATATTAAACGGCAGACCCAGGAAAATGTCGCACGAGCGCTGGTAGAGCTGGCAAGAAAGTTTGCCGTCAGCCACGTAGAACTGGAAGAACGCATGGCACGGAGCTAACGCCATTTTATCCAGTTCACCCACATTCCACGCCGAAACAATAATGCGGCGCGAATCTGGGTCGTTTTTAAGCTGGTTAATCACGGTGGTTAACTGGTCGATATGGCGGCCATCAGGGGTTGCCCATGAGCGCCATTGCTTGCCATACACAGGGCCAAGATCGCCATTTTCATCTGCCCATTCGTCCCAGATGGAGACGTTGTTTTCGTGCAAATAGGCAACGTTGGTATCGCCTTTCAGGAACCACAGCAGTTCATGAATGATGGAGCGTAAATGGCAGCGTTTAGTGGTAACCAGAGGGAAACCATCTTGCAAATTGAAGCGCATTTGATGACCGAAAACCGACAACGTACCCGTGCCGGTACGGTCATCTTTTGGTGTGCCGTTTTCCAGCACATGTTTCATCAAATCAAGATATTGTTGCATGTTTCCTCACGAAAGCTGTTGCTGTGGACGGCGACGATACGCCCAAACCATCATAATCACACCGGCCACAATCATCGGAATCGAGAGGATTTGCCCCATGCTGATGTACTGAACCCACGCACCGGTAAACTGCGCATCTGGCTGGCGGAAGAATTCAACGATAATACGGAATGCACCGTAGCCAATCAGGAACAAGCCGGAAACGGCTCCCATCGGGCGTGGCTTGCGGATATACAGGTTCAAGATAATGAACAGTACGATACCTTCCAGAACCATTTCGTAAAGCTGGGAAGGATGGCGTGGCAAGACACCGTAGGTGTTAAACAACGACTGCCATTCCGGGTGTGTCGCCAGCAGGCCAATATCTTCACTGCGAGAACCCGGGAATAACATGGCCCACTTGAAGCTCGGATCGACGCGGCCCCAGAGTTCGCCGTTGATGAAGTTGCCAAGGCGACCCGCACCCAGGCCAAATGGAATCAGCGGTGCGATAAAATCAGCAACCTGGAAGAATGAACGCTTGGTGCGGCGCGCAAACCAAATCATTACGCAGATAACACCGACCAACCCGCCATGGAAGGACATGCCGCCATCCCAGACTTTAAACAGGTACAGTGGATCGGCAAGAAAAGTAGGCAGGTTGTAGAAGAACACATAACCAAGGCGCCCACCGAGGAATACCCCCAGGAAGCCAGCATACAGCAGGTTTTCGACTTCATCTTTCGTCCAACCGCTGCCTGGTTTATTGGCACGGCGGCCAGCAAGCCACATGGCGAACACGAAGCCGACCAGGTACATCACGCCATACCAGTGCAAAGAGACTGGCCCAATGGAAAAAATCACTGGGTCAAATTCAGGGAAATGCAGATAGCCACTATTCATCTGTCACCACAAACCATTGTTACCCCACCGAAAGCCGACGATGGGTTGCAAGTACGCATCTGTGCGGATGCGCTCCGAAAGCAGCGGATCATAGCACAAAGGGCACCAGGGTTAAGTCGCGGAAGTTGTAAAAGATATGTAATACCAGAAGTGAAAGGAAACGACAGGCGCCTTAGCGCCCGCCGCGAATCAAACCGCCCATACCACGACGCTCCATGAAAGACGCGACCTGGTGGCGCACTTCTGTCGCTAGCTGAGCCTCAAGACTACGCTGTGACAGCAATTGCACCTCTTCCAGACTAATGTGGCGCAGCAAATATTTAACACGAGCCACTGAACGGCCGTTCATCGACAAATGGCGATAACCCATGCCAACCAACAGCGCAACACACATTGGGTCGCCGGCCATTTCACCGCACAGACAGAGATCGATGCCGTGACGTTCAGCTTCTTTGGCAATGTGATTCAATGCGCGCAGCATAGCCGGATGCAGGCTGTCATACAGACTTGCGACGCGGGTATTGTTACGGTCAACGGCCAGTAAATATTGCGTCAGGTCATTAGTACCGACAGAGATGAAGTCAACCCGGCTGGCAAGATGGCCCAGCATGAACACCATTGATGGGACTTCCACCATGATGCCAATACGCAGTTTTGGTAATTCATAACCCAGTACTTCTTCTACTTCGCGCCCAGCGCGGTCTATCAGACGACGCGCTTCGTCTATTTCATCGATGCTGGTAATCATCGGCAACAGAATACTCAGGTTGCCAGTGGCAGCATTGGCACGCAGCATAGCTCGCACTTGCACCAGGAAAATTTCGGGCTGGTCAAGCGTGATGCGTATCCCACGCCAGCCAAGACACGGGTTCTCCTCACTGATTGGCATGTATGGCAATTGTTTATCCGCCCCCACATCAAGCGTTCGCAGCGTGACGGGCTTATCGTTAAACATTTGCAACATCCCCTGATACTGGGCGACTTGCTCTTCTTCCGATGGAAAACCACTTTGCAACATGAACGGGATTTCGGTGCGATACAGACCAATGCCATCAATGCGGCTGCCAAGCAGTTGTTCATGTTCAGGGCTCAGACCTGCATTCAACATCACCTGGACACGCTCACCGCTTTTCAGCGCTGCCGGGCTATCAACGTCATCCTCTACCAGGCGGGTAAGTTCGTTCTCTTCGGTAATGAGGCGCTGGTATTCCTGCAACAGCACCGTTTCCGGGTCAACCAACAATTCACCACGGTAGCCATCGACAATTAAAGTACGGCGATGCAATACCGAAGGCTGAATATCCGCCCCCATAACTGTTGGGATGCCCAACGCACGTACCATGATGGCGGCATGGGAGTTCGCCGCACCGTCGCGCACCACCACACCAACCAGGCGGTTTTGCGGCAACTCGGCGAGCGTGGTTGCGGATAACTCATCAGCCACTAAGACAAAGCGTTCAGGCCACGTGTTCGCACTCTGAATGGTGTCATCGAGATGGAACAACAATCGTTGGCCGAGGGTACGCAGGTCGCCTGCACGTTCTTTTAAGTAGCCGTCAGTCAGGCTTGCGAATTGCTCCGCAAACTTTTCGATAACTTTTTTAACTGCCCATTCCGCAACCGAGCCTTTGTCCACTTCTTCGAATAATTCTCGACGAAGCCGGGCATCGGTTAACAGGTGCGAATAGAGATCAAAGATAGCTGCCGTTTCTTTCTGAGCCCCAGCTGCAAAGCGTTTGCTGTAGCGGCGAAACTCGTTAGACGCCTCTTCCAGTGCGGCAGTAAGGCGCTCTCGCTCAAGCGTAGTATCCAGTGTCGACGCTTCAGAAACTTGCTCCATTAACGGGAGCGTCGAATCCATCCAGCCCTCAGCAATCGCCACGCCCGGCGATGCAGGCAATGCCCGAATACGTGTCTGGCGGTACTGGCCGAATAAGGCGGCTAACTGTGATTGAGAGAGGATGGCGGCCATTTGTGTGGCGAGTGTGACGAGGAAGGACTCCTCGCTTTCATCATATTGCCGGTGCTCACGTTGTTGCACCACCAGCACACCCAATAACTGGCGTCGTTGGATGATTGGCACCCCAAGGAAGGCTCGAAAACGTTCCTCTTTTACTGCGGGAACATATTTAAAGCTCGGGTGTTTTTGCGCATCAGCAAGGTTTATCGGCTCAGCAAGGCGCCCGACCAACCCGACAATGCCTTCATCAAATGCGAGTGTTATGGTGCGACCACGCGGCTTTTTAAGGCCGCGCGTCGCCATCAGGTAAAAGCAACGCCGGTCATGATCTGCGAGATAAACCGAGCATACCTCGGTGTCCATCGCAAGGCAGATATCTGTAACCAGAATATCCAGCGCCTCATTGAGGCGCGGAGCGCTGGCAACCTTCTCGACTATTTCTCGCAAACGGGTGAGCATTTTTCGCGTGACTTAACCTCTTTTACGTCGCCAGGCAGGCGCGTTATTACGTGGTGGCGCAACTTCCTGCAGCGGCATTACGACGCTGGCAAACTCTTTCATCACCCGACGATAAACATCGCGTTTAAAGGAGACAACCTGACGAACCGGATACCAATAGCTAACCCAACGCCAGCCATCAAACTCTGGGGTACTACTGGTTTGCATATTGATATCGTTATCGCTGCTGATCAACTGCAAGAGAAACCATTTTTGTTTCTGGCCGATACAAACCGGCTTTGTGTCCCAACGCACCAAACGTTTAGGTAACTTGTAACGTAACCAGTTTCGGGTCGAGGCGAGTATTCGGACATCTTTTCGCTGTAACCCCACTTCCTCGAAAAGCTCCCGGTACATTGCCTGTTCCGGGGATTCGCCAGGATTGATGCCACCTTGCGGAAACTGCCAGGAATGTTGACCAAAACGCCTGGCCCACATCACTTGACCCTGCCGATTACAGATTACGATACCAACATTCGGGCGGTAGCCATCATCATCGATCACCGGACTACCTCAAAACAAACTTAGATTAGGGCGATTGTTTCATACAAGCGCTAGACGGTAAACCACTGTGTAACGGTTGCAAGAAGGAATAACAATTGAATAACTCACAAAATATGACCGAGTTATAAACATTAGCCAGTTTGGAGCATGGGGTTTATTCACTTTTTCTGTGGATATAACTGTGAAGAACTACCTGATACTCTCGGGACAACTTAGGATAAGTCTAAATTCATCGTGATTTTCATAAATAAAAAAAACATAAATTTCAGTTAGATAACCAATGATAAATCAACTTACACCCAGGAAGTGTGATGATCATCACATGCCAGAATCTCACACTGATGAAAGATCGACCAATGACGTTTTTATCCACAGATTGTGCCAACAAGTTAGTCACAAACTGGTGAAAAAATGGGTTTTACCCCCCAGTCAAGGCTGTAAATCGAACCAGTAGTGAGCTTTTTTACCAGTTATCCCATTTTTCTGTGGATAACCCAGTGTAAGATCCTGTTCATTGCCAGTGACCAGAATGGGAAAAGGTTTTTACAGAATCCAAAACATCTCCTTTTTGACGATAAAAATGATTCAAAATCAGTACATTGCCATTCTTACCCCCGACACGCTAAACTATTTCCATCTTGTGGGTAAACCACGTTCATTTTTTAACCGATCGGCAATCAGGCACAATGGAAGCACTTCGTCCTTTACTTAACCCTCCAGAAAACGAACAGATTTTACTGGCTCAAGCCCAGAAACTCGCGGGATATACGCTGGGTGAATTGGCGACGTTAGCCGATTTGCCGATCCCTAAAGATCTGAAACGTGACAAAGGTTGGATCGGAGTTCTACTTGAATTGTGGCTGGGTGCCAGTGCTGGGAGCAAACCCGAGCAAGATTTCGCAGCACTAGGTATCGAATTAAAAACGATCCCGGTTGATAGACTCGGTCGCCCACTGGAAACCACTTTTGTTTGTGTTGCCCCACTCACCGGCAATACTGGCGTGGTTTGGGAAACCAGCCATGTGCGCCACAAGCTAAAACGCGTGCTGTGGATCCCTGTTGAAGGAGAGCGGCAAATTCCGCTGGCGGAAAGGCATATCGGCTCACCATTATTGTGGGCACCTTCAGCAGAGGAAGAGCGGCAGCTACGTTTGGATTGGGAAGAGTTGATGGATTTAATTGTGCTGGGCCAGGTCGAACGTATCACTGCCCGCCATGGTGAAGTGCTGCAGTTGCGTCCGAAAGCTGCCAACAGTAAAGCGTTAACTGATGCGGTGGGTGCCGACGGCGCACCAATTCTGACGTTACCACGCGGTTTTTATCTAAAAAAGAACTTTACAGCGGCTCTGCTAGCTAATCATTTCTCGTTGTAGATTTATTTGGCTTGCCCCCCAGATTCTCGCTTCCCTTCTGTTTCTTTTAAGAATTTACTGCTTATCATCTCTGGCTAGTCGAGTTATTACTAGACTGTATAGGTCATACCAAACCACACGAGGCGAATAACGATGAAAAAATGGGCAGTTCTTATTTCCGCTGTCGGTCTGGCATTTGCGGTTTCCGGTTGTAGCAGTGATTACGTGATGGCGACCAAAGATGGCCGTATGATCCTGACTGACGGTAAACCCAAAGTCGATGACGACACAGGCTTAGTCAGCTATCGCGATCAGCAAGGCAACGAGATGCAAATTAATCGCGATGATGTTTCACAAATCATTGAACGCTAGAAAATACAGCCTTTAAAGGTCAGCGCCTCGCTGGCCTGTAACACTTTTTCTTCACTTACCCTCTTCCGCTTTTGCTCCCCCTCTGCCATGTTTATAGTCCATTTTTTGTCGGGCGCTCGCCTGACCGATAAGACATAAGAATAAGGAAAGCGGCTATGCAATATCACCGTATCCCCCACAGCTCCCTTGAAATAAGTACGCTAGGGTTGGGAACCATGACGTTTGGTGAGCAAAACAGCGAAGCCGACGCACATGCACAGCTTGATTACGCAGTACACCAGGGCGTTAACCTGATTGATGTCGCAGAAATGTACCCTGTCCCGCCACGCCCGGAGACACAAGGGTTAACAGAGACCTATGTCGGTAACTGGCTAAAGCAGCGCGCGAATCGCGAGAAGCTGATCATTGCCACCAAGGTCAGCGGCCCGAGCCGCAATAATGATGTTGGCATTCGCCCAAACCAAATGCTGGATCGCAGGAACATTCGTGATGCGCTGGATGCCAGCCTGAAGCGTCTGCAAACCGACTATATCGATCTCTATCAAGTTCACTGGCCGCAACGCGCCACCAACTGCTTTGGCAAGCTGGGTTATACGTGGACCGATAACGCAGTGCCGGTCACATTGCTTGAAACCCTGGAAGCACTGACTGAGTTCCAGCGTGCCGGGAAAATCCGCTACATCGGTGTATCCAACGAAACGCCGTGGGGCGTTATGCGTTACCTGCAACTGGCTGAAAAACATGATTTACCGCGCATTGTCACCATCCAAAACCCGTACAGTCTGGTAAACCGCAGCTTTGAAGTGGGGCTGGCGGAGATCACTCAGCGTGAAGGTGTTGAGCTGCTGGCCTATTCCTGCCTGGGGTTCGGCACACTGACCGGGAAATATCTCAACGGAGCCAAACCTGCAGGTGCGCGCCACACACTGTTTAGTCGTTTCACACGCTACAGCGGTGAACAAACTCAGCATGCAGTTGCGGCTTATGTCGATGTCGCTAAACGACACAATCTGGATCCCGCCCAAATGGCTTTGGCTTTTGTTCGCCGCCAACCATTTGTTGCCAGCACACTGTTGGGCGCAACTACGCTTGAGCAGTTGAAAACCAACCTTGAAAGCCTGCATCTGGATTTAAGTGAAGATGTTCTTGAAGAGTTAGAAGCGGTGAACCGGATTTATACTTACCCGGCACCGTAATCTGAAATTCCCCTCTCAGTCCGCAGTCTCTTATACACAACTCACCCTGGCAATCTTGTCAGGGTGAGATCTGTAAGCCTCGCTGATTTTCCGTTCACCCGTGCATTCAGTTATCTCTTTAATCCCCAAAACGGTGAACGTATCAAGGGGTTAACGCCAACCCCTTGATAATCCAGGCGCCCGGCAAATCAATCGCCGCTAACGCGGTAAACACCGTTTTTCACCCAACATTCGGGGTCGTTCGCGACTCGGTTATTCGGCACATCCCTGTGCCGAACCACTTCGTGGCCAACGCAAGCGTTGTTCAAAAATGTTCCTGACATTTTTAGTCAGGCGATCGCTCTCTCACGTGGCTCCCGGCCACGTGACCCCGACTGAAGGGTAAAAAACGGCGCGATTGAAGCCGGGGACAAGGTCAAAATCGCTCTGGCTTATGACTTTGACTTTGACTTTCGGGTCCGGCTTAAATCGCCTCCATTTTGACTCCAGGTGGCAGGGTCCAGCCGTCGGGAACGACTGGAGGGCGCGATCGTCTGGAACGAATCGCAACCGACCCTGACACGGAGGCAAAATGGAGGTTTACCGCTTGCGGCGATTTATTTGCCGGGAGTCCGGGTTCTTAGGGTGGCGACGGTGGCCACCCTAAGACGTTCACCGGTTCCGTGGCGACATAAATACACTTTCGCCTGGTGAACGGAACCTGCGCCGGCTCGGCAGGAAGCTGCCCTCAAAGATGTGACTAAGAGACAGCTCAGTCCGAGAGGGGAGAAAACTATTTCTGCCGAATCTGCCAAACCCACAACCCAGTAATGGCCAGCGCAAACACCGCCCCGAAGCCAATACCGATGCCGACAATCGATGCACCGGTTTTGACCGCCAGAGAGTAAAGCCCCAACATCAGTAGCATCGCGGTATTTTCACCGAGATTTTGCACCGCAATGGCATTCCCTGCTCCTACCGAATGTTTACCCCGTTCCTGAAGTAATGCATTGAGCGGGACCACGAAGAACCCGCCCAAAATACCAATCAGCACTAATAGCATGTAGGACGGTAGCAACGCGTGTTGCATGGCAAAGAACAACACGCCAACGCCAATCAAAATCCCTGCAGGCATGCACCGCGCCACGGTTTTAAGCGTCACCAGTTTAGCCGCAGCCCCGGCTCCCACCACAATGCCCACTGCGACCATCGCGTTCAGGTAAGTTGGCGTCGCGTTATCGGTAATGCCCAGCGCTACCGGTACCCATAACACCAACAAGAAACGCAATGTCACACCAGCGCCCCAGAACAAGCTGGTTCCCACTAATGAGAAACGAGTTTCACCGTTCTGCCACAACGTGCGGCAAGCATTGAAGAAACTTCGGGTCATGGGAGTAAAGCGCCATGACTGACCAGGACGCGCCGGTGCAAGTTTCGGAATAAACATATTAGCGACGACCGCCCCGGCATACACCAGCACGCAAACGCCCAGTGCCGCAACAATATGCCAATCAGCCAGTACACCGCCCGCCATAGAACCTAGCAGAATCGCAGCAATGGTCGATGACTCCATCAAGCCATTTGCCTTCACCAGGCGGTCACCGGTCGTGAGTTCACCAAGAATCCCGTATTTAGCCGGTGAATATGTCGCAGCACCTATTCCCACCAGTGTGTAACCGACAAAGGGATTAAGTCCAAAACAGATAACCGCCGCGCCGATGAGCTTGAGGCAGTTGGCAAACATCATCACTCGCCCTTTGGCAAAGCTATCCGCCACCTGGCCGACAAACGGAGCAAACAAAATGTAAGCACCGACAAACACCATCTGCAAAACCGGTTGGCTCCAGTCGGGATAGAACTGCTGTTTGAGTACCGCCAGCGTGGCAAATAGCAAAGCATTGTCACCAAACGCCGATAAAAACTGCGCGCCTGTTACTGCCATCATACCTCTGGACCAAATAGAGGTATCGTTCACGGCGCTATCACGCATTCTCTGTCTCCGGTTGGTCTACCAGCACTTTCAGGCTGACAAAATCAGGTTTGCCGCTGCCGAGTAAAGGTAACTGTTTGAGGAAGCGAATATCACGGGGAACCGCTAGCTCAGGCACGCCGTTCGCGCGCGCATGTTGCAGCAATTTTTCACGGCTGAGTTCATTATCCGTGGTGAACATCACCAGAGCTTCACCTTTTGCTGCGTCAGTTTTGATAACCGTTGCGTGCATTTTCTCAGGCGAAACACCCAGTGCCAATTGCTCGACCATTTCCAGCGAAACCATTTCACCGGCAATTTTGGCAAAGCGTTTAGCGCGCCCCTGAATCACACAAAAGCCGTGCTCATCAAACCGGACAATATCACCCGTGTCGTACCAACCCGGCTCCATTTCCCCCTGCGCATTTTCAGCACACGGCGCTTCCAGCACACCTGGATTTTCGACACGCAGATAGCCCTTCATGATGTTTGGCCCTTTCAATTGCAGCCGCCCACCCTCTTCAATACCAGGCACCGCCATCAGACGGGCATCCATCGCGGGCAGAATACGCCCAACGGTGCCAACTTTTGCCGCCATCGGGACGTTAATTGAAACCACTGGCGCACATTCGGTCACGCCATAACCTTCCAGAATGCGCAGGCCAAATTTATCCTGCCAGAGCTGTTTAGTGCTTTCCTGGAGTTTTTCCGCTCCCGCCACCACGTAACGCAGACGGTAGAAGTCATAAGGATTAGCGAAACGGGCATAGTTGCCGAGGAAGGTGGATGTGCCAAACAATACGGTGCAGTTACGGTCATAAACCAGTTCCGGCACAATACGGTAATGCAGCGGGCTTGGATAGAGGAAGACTTCGGCACCGGTGAGCAACGGCGTGAATAAGCCGACGGTCAGGCCAAACGAGTGGAATAACGGTAGTGCTGACATAAAACGGTCGTTGGCGGTGAAATCCGCGATAGTGCGAATTTGCTCAACGTTCGCCAGTAAACTTTTATGGCTATGCACCACACCTTTTGGATTGCCCTCAGAACCAGAGGTAAACAACACCATCGCGGCGTCTTCGGGTTGCTGTTTAACCTGTGCCAAACGCGGCATTAATAAATGGCTAAAAATCCAAAGTTTATCGGCAAGCGTGACATCAGCTTTTAAATCTTCCAGAAACACCCAGCGCACCTGCGTGAGTTGCTCCGGCAAATGCCATAACTTGCCTTTGTCGAGGAACTGACGGGAGGTGAAAATGGTTTTGAGTTGCGCCGCGGTAATGGCACTGGTCAACCCTTTCACACCTGCGGTGTAGTTCATCATCGCCGGAATTCGCCCGCGAGAAGAAGCACCAAAAATCACCGCGGCACTAATCGCCGCATTCGGCAACATCAGGCCAATAGTTTCTCCTTGTGCGGTGTATTTATCCAAAATACGCCCGACAAACAGCGTTTTAGTTAACAGGCTACGGTAGGTATCCGGTTTGAAATTGATATCTTCAATACAGTTTTTGCGCTCACCGTAACGACGCTGCGCGGCAAGTAGCGCTTCGTACAATGTTTCACGAGGACGTATCGCCATCCGCGCTTCCATCATAATTTGATGCAGCATTTCACCCGCCATTTTACGGCGGTCACGGGCGCGCGGCGCATCCGGCATCGCAATCGAAGTCGGTGGCAGAATATGCAGGTTGATACGAGGGAATACGCGGCGTTTTACCAGACCTTTCAGGCGGCTAAAGAAGCTCAGCTCAGCGCCATCAATACGAATCGGGATAACCGTCGCATTCGATTTAGCGGCAACAAACCCCGCCCCTTCATAGATTTTCATCAACGAACCGGTCACCGAAATACGCCCTTCCGGGAAGATAACCACCGGTCGGCCCTGTTCCACCAGGCGAACCAGATGCTTAATCGACATCGGTTTGGTTGGGTCGAGCGGTACAAAATCAATCAGTGATTTCAGCCAACGCATGTACCACTGCTGGCTGATAGAAGAATAGACGGCGAATACCGGACGTCCGGGTAAAAACAACGCTAACAAAATTCCATCAATGAAGGATACGTGGTTAGGGACGATCAGAACGCGCGATTGGGAGAGAACTTGAGGATCACCATAAAGACGCACTCTGAACAGAATACGAAATAACGTACGGAAAAAACCAAATAGCATAGCAACTCCCTTTGTCATGAATAAACCGCAGGCACTTAAGTGTAGTGGCAGATTACATGACTAACTTCAAAGGAGCGATAGTTTCGAGGAACACGAACTCTGAAAATAAAGCAAAAAAAAACCTGCGCATCTGCGCAGGTTGGTGCAAAAGAATGGTACTCAACAACGTACCTGGAATTCTCACCAATCAATACCTCTGGGATTTGAATTGTGGCGCACTCCTGGCAGGCTCACCAGCGAGAAAGAGCAAGGGAATTAGCGGAAAGTGCAACCAGGTGTTTAAAACATTGAGTCTTGTTACAGGCAGGCAAATTTTGGGCAAAAAAAACCTGCGCATCCGCGCAGGTTGGTGTAATTCATGTGATCAGCAATTAGAAGCTGACATCACCTATCAATACCTCTGGGACTTCAAATGTAGCAGTGGCGAGTCAGTCTTCGCCATGTCGAAATAGCAACAGCGCGATGCAAACTGTAAGCAAAGATTTAGTCTGAAATCATTAAAAATCCAGAACATGACAATCACTCCCGTTGCGCTTAAATTTCAGCGGCAAATAAGTGTAACGATTACACTAAAAATGGCCGTTTTTTGCATGAGTTTGCGACGATGAATACAGTTGCGCGCTTGAAGTAGCACGACTTTTCCGTAACACTTAAAATTGTGTAAACGCTTACCCACTCAGGAACACTTTCGATGGCGACAATAAAGGATGTAGCAAAACTGGCAGGCGTTTCTGTCGCCACGGTATCTCGTGTCATTAATGATTCACCAAAAGCCAGCGAGGCGTCACGTCTGGCGGTGACCAGTGCGATGGAAGAACTGAATTACCACCCTAACGCAAATGCGCGAGCGCTGGCTCAGCAAACTACTGAAACTATTGGTTTGATAGTGGGTGATGTATCCGATCCCTTCTTCGGCGCGATGGTCAAAGCCGTCGAACAAGTCGCCTATCGTACCGGCAACTTTTTATTGATTGGTAACGGTTACCACAACGAACAAAAAGAACGCCAGGCAATTGAGCAACTCATCCGCCATCGTTGTGCCGCCCTGGTGGTTCATGCAAAAAAAATCCCTGATAGCGAACTGATTTCATTAATGAAGCAGATGCCGGGCATGGTAGTTATCAACCGCATTATTCCCGGTTTCGAGCAGCGCTGTGTGGCGCTGGATGACCGCTACGGCGCCTGGCTTGCCACACGCCATCTGATTCAACAAGGCCATACCAAAATTGGCTACCTCTGTTCCAACCACCAGATTTCAGATGCAGAGGACCGCTTGCAAGGTTATTACGACGCACTAACCGAACACGGTTTACCGGTTAACGAGCGGTTAGTGACTTACGGTGAACCTGATGAAAGCGGCGGCGAGTTGGCAATGACAGAGTTGTTAGGTCGTGGAAGACATTTCAGCGCCGTTGCGTGTTACAACGACTCCATGGCCGCAGGAGCGATGGGCGTGTTGAACGACAACGGGATTGATGTACCAAAAGAGATTTCACTGATTGGCTTCGATGATGTGTTGATCTCACGCTACGTTCGCCCGCGCCTGACGACCGTGCGTTACCCAATCATCACCATGGCGGCGCAGGCCGCAGAACTGGCCCTGGCGCTGGCTGAAAAACGTGAGTTACCTGAAATCACGCATATGTTCAGCCCAACACTGGTACGCCGCCATTCGGTGATTACTTATTCAGGAGAGTAATGATATTAATCATCACTCAACTGTTTGATTCTCGAAAGGTTCATTTCGATGATTGTTTGGTAAGCGGCAAGACCGCCGCCATTACCTGAACCGTAGGACGTCAACACGCGATGGCTTTCGGCAGTGCGAAACTCACGATACGCACGCTCTGCATTGTCGAATGCCTTAACAGGCTGCAGTGACTTGCTCCCTTCGCTCATATTCTCAAGCTCGACCAGATCCGCCCGCGTCTTTTTCTCAATTGCGACCAGTTCGGCCTCAGATTGCTTCACCACGGCCGGATAACATTCACGCTGCTCGGCAGTCGATTCTTTCGCTTCGCATTGTTTGTAAAGCGCCTGGGCAGACTCAGCGGCAACCGCTGGCAGCGAAGTCATCGCAACTAACACCGTTCCCGCTACCATTGACTGAATTGAGTTAAGCTTCATTTCCGCTCCTTGTTGTTGATATAAGGCCACCAAACCTCGGCCCTCACAGATGTGAGAATAATGTTACTGATTTTCAGTAGTGCAGGCGAGGTTTCGGTCGTATTACGATGGTGATGGGCAACAATTCAGACAATTGGTGAGTGAGCACTCAGGGAAGAGAGATTTAAAGAGTAAACCGATAAAGGTGCACAGACTTGTTCGGGTAGTCCAGTCCGTCGCCGATATACTGCCAGCCAAAACGCTCGTAGTAATCTTTACAGGCCGAATAGAGATACAACTGGGGGTAGCCGAGCGTACGGGCATATTCAATAACGTGCTGTTGCAATTGTGCGCCTAACCCGCGGCCACGCTGTTTTTCCTCAATGTATAACGCCGCGAGCCACGGATAGAGATCCTGGCGGCTAATTAAATCGCAGCGCCACAACCCTACCGTTCCTACTAACTTGTCCCCCTCTACAGCGACAAATGTCAGCGGCATTTCCCCTTCTCGCTGGCTGGTTGCCACAATTGAGGCGAAAAAGTCACAGCTATCAGAGGTGCCAAACGCTTGCCACAGCCAGTCCGTCACTTGCGGCCCATATTGTGGTACGGCGTAGAGTGGCAGAATCTTCACATCAACTTCCCCTGGAAAATGGGAACCGACTCGAATAAGTAGCCATCAAAATCTGGTGCATCGGAGTCAGACTGTTCAAGCAGACTGTTTTTGACGTTTTCTAAATGCTGCCACATCGCCTGCCACGAACCCATCACATCACGGCGGCGCAGCGCTGCCAGAATGGTTTGCAGGTCACCCAGCCATTTCAGGCGGTAGCTACGGGTGTCGATATGCGCACGTAATTGCTGCCACATCGGGCTGCTATCAAGATGACGCCAGATACTTTCTACCGTCGCCAACAACATCTGGTTTTGCGACGCCCCTGCCAGAACCAGGTGAAACATCTTGCAGTTGTCCTGGCTCAGGTCATTCATCGCAATGGCACGTTGTTCTTGTTCAAGGATACGTTTGAGGTTATCGATATCCGCTTTGGTGGCCATTTTTGCGGCAAAGGCCGCAATATTACTTTCGAGCAACTGGCGTGCTTGCAGCATTTCAAAGGGACCAATATCGCTACTGAAAAAAGCTTCTTCTTCCGCTTCATTTTCTGCCGGAACGCGTGTCACATACACACCCGATCCCTGGCGAATATCGACCGTGCCCTGCAATTCCAGCATCAGTAATGCTTCACGAACAATGGTGCGACTGACACCGTACGTTTCGGCAATGTTACGTTCAGGCGGCAAACGCGAACCGACCGGATACAATCCCTGCATGATTTGCGCGCGCAGATCCTCACCAATTTCCTGGTATTGTTTTTTTTCTGGCGAAAGCACTACCTTGTCCACGATATCACCCGTATTTGTCGATTCTCAGCGGCATAACGTACTGCCGCTGATTAATGCCTGCTAGCTTATCAAATTAAGCTGCTGAATGATTATTTCCATTCATCATCAATATTGAGCTGTAAAGTGCGCGACTCACTTAAAGAGCGATACCAATGGGCTGACTTTTTCGCCCTCCGCGCACGATTATTTTGCAGATCAATTTCAATCAAACCATAGCGGTTTTTGAAAGCGTTCATTGGCGAAACGTTATCGGTAAAGGCCCACAGCATGTAACCCTGGCAGTTTGCGCCATCTTCGCGGGCGCGCAGCGCCTGGTACAAATGTTCGCTGATAAAGCTGATGCGATAATCATCCGCTATCACGCCATCGGCATTGCGGAATTGCGCTTCATTTTCCGTGCCCATGCCGCTTTCCGCCACAAACCACGGGATATTGCGATACTCGGTTTTAATGCGCATCGCCATGTCATAAACAATGCGTGGATAAATTTCCCAGCCGCGCGACTTATTCATGCGCCGCCCTGGCAATTCAAACGGCTCGTAGTAATAAGCGGGATGGAATGGCGTTTCTGGATTCCAGGCGCGCGACGGCGCTTTGACACGATGCGGGTAATACAGGTTGATGCCCAGCTCGTCGACAGTATTCTCGCGAATAATCGCTAATTCCTGTTCGTTGAAATCCCATTGCACGTCATGTTTTTCCAGCAGTTCGAACAACTGCTGAGGATATTCACCATGCACTAACGGGTCTAAAAATACCCGGTTGTAGAACAGGTCGTAAATCTGCGCGGCTTGCCGATCATGGGCAGCACTCGAACGCGCATAAGTGACTTCCGGGTTAAGAATGCAGCCCACGGTTCCGCTGTAACCTTTCTCACGGAACAGTTTCACCACTTTCGCCGTAGCGAGGTTTTTATGGTGATTCCACTGCATCCACTTATGGGTATTTTGCTCGTATGGCCAGCGTAACGCATCCAGATAGACGCGGGTTTGCACTACAATCGGCTCGTTAAACGTAAACCAGCGATTCACCTTGTGAGCGTAACGGGCAAAGACTTTTTCCGCATACAACACATACAACTCGACCACTTTTTTCGACGCCCAACCGCCATAGTTTTCGAACAGCGTGGCGGGCAGTTCATAATGTTCGAGGCAGATCATCGGTTCAATGCCGGTGCGGCGCATTTCGTCGATCAGATTGTCGTAATACTGCGCATATTCCTCGTCGACGATGCCCTTTTCATAATCGGTGAAAAAACGCGACCAGTTAATTGAGGTGCGGTAATGCGTCAGCCCCGCCAGTTTCATCAATGCCACATCTTCACGATAGCGATTGATAAAATCAGTGGCGACTGCCGGGCCATAGCCCTCGTGCCACACATGGCGGTCGTTTTTGTACCAGGCATCCAGCCAGGAATCCTGCCCTTCTTTTTTGCCGCTCCAGCCTTCGGTTTGCCAGGCTGATGCCGCAGCGCCGAGGATAAAATCTTTTGGGATAGTGACTTTTACGTTGCTCATGCCTTCCTCACGCGTTTTTGGCAAGTTGTTGCTGTTCGGCCTGCAACTGCGCCTGCTCAGCACGGCGAGAGGCAATTTTCACAAACGGCAGATAAATCAGCACGGAAACCAGAATACAGCCCAATTGTGTCACCACCGCACCCATCGAACCGGCGGTAGAGAGCCAAGCGTTAATCAACGGCGGTGTGGTCCACGGCACCATCACTACCGCTTTACCAGCAAAACCCATTGCGGTGGCGAAGTAGCCAATCGTGCCGGTTACCAGTGGGGTAATAATGAAGGGAATAGCCAAAATTGGGTTTAGCATAATCGGCATACCAAAAATCACCGGCTCGTTGATATTAAAAATGCCGGGGCCGAAAGAGAGCTTAGCTATCTCTTTCATTTCTTTGCGTTTAGTGGCGATCATTACCGCAATCAGCAAGCCGATGGTTAAACCCGAACCGCCAATACTCATGTACACATCCCAGAACGGCATGGTGATGATATTGGGGATCTCTTTACCTTGCTCAAAAGCACTCATGTTGACGGTAATCGCGCCAAGCAGCAGCGGTTCACGGATAGGTTTGATCATCTGGTTACCGTGAATACCGATAACCCAGAACAGCTGAGCGACAAACATCAGCAGCAAAATACCCGGCAGGCTCTGCACCACTTTTTCCAGCGGTTGCTGCACCACCTGATACACCGCGTCATACAGATACATGCCGGTGGTCTGATGGAAGATGAAACCGAAAGTCGCGATGGCGGTAACGGTGATGATTGAAGGAATTAATGCAGAGAAAGAGGCAGAGACATTTGGCGGAACGGTATCAGGCATTTTGATTTTCAGCCCTTCGCGTTTTTCCAGCCAGCAGTAAACTTCAACCGACAAAATGGCAATAAACATGCCGAGGAACAGGCTGCGGGTATCAGAAAACTGGCGTGCCAGAATATCTTTCACCATGTGCATTTGCCCATCGACCATCATTTCGATGGTCGTTGGCGTCACGCAAATAAAGCAAATCACCGCCAGCAAGCCGGGGAACAAACTTTTAATACCGTTGATGCGCCCCAATTCGATACCAATCAGGAACACCGCACCGATGTTCAAAAAGTTAAGCGTGGCGTAGTTAATCGCCGCGGTGATTGGTTTCAGCTGTGCCAGAAACGACAATGCAGAAAAACTGGCCAGGCCGTTTTTCGGGTCCAGCACCATGTTAGAAATCAGTACCGAGAACGCCCCGACAATAATCACTGGCATCAGGGTGATGAACGAGGCTTTGATCGCCATAATATAACGGTAACTGTTGAATTTCGTGGCGAAACTCCCCAGCGAGTCGATTAACTTTTCCTGTAATGCCATTGGGTATACCTCTGTGTTGTCGTTTTTTATTATGTAGGGTGATGTTTAACGAACGTTTTGGTATGCCAAAAATAGGATCAACCGCCTAACAATTCCGTGATAAATGTCCCACATCGTTATATTGGAATTCCAATAAAACCAATTTGGCATACCAAATAAATTCATACCCTAAATAATTCAAGATGCAGGAAGGCGGCAAAAGAAGGAATCCCGATGAGCTTACTAAAGTAAGTGATTCGGGTGACTGAAAGCAGCCAACGCGCCTGCAACTTGAAGTATGACGGGTACAAAAGCGTGATCCGCTCCGCCAAATGGCATAGCGAAGCCGCAAGCACGATGTTTCATCAGCCCAGCGTGATAAACTAGCGAAATTATGCGACCACGCGGCTAAGCGTCTTACTCAGGAATGAATTGATGGTAACAATGCTGGATGTCGCGCTACGCGCAGGCGTTTCCAAAGCAACGGTATCACGCGTGCTCAACGGGATTGGGCAAGTCAAAGAGACCACCCGCGAACAGGTGTTTAGCGCTATGGAAGAGTTAGGTTATCGCCCTAATTTTCTGGCGCGATCGCTCGCCAATCGCAGCAGTAATAGTGTGGGTCTGGTGGTATCGACGTTTGATGGCTTCTACTTTGGCCGACTATTACAACAAGCCTCGCGCCAGACTGAAGTGTGGGGAAAGCAACTGATTGTCACCGATGGGCACGACACACCGCAGAAAGAACTCGAAGCCGTGCAAATGCTGGTAGACCGGCACTGTGACGCCATTGTGCTGTACACCCGTTTTATGAGTGAACGTACATTATTGTCGCTAATGAATAGCATCAAAGTGCCGCTGGTGGTGATTAACCGCGATGTGAGCCAGGCGCGCGATCGCTGCGTTTTCTTCGAACAACAAGATGCCGCATTTAAAGCGACAGACTATTTAATTCAGCAGGGCCATCGCGATATTGCCTGTATCACCGTACCGATTTCCACGCCAACCGGCCAGGCGCGCCTGATGGGCTATCGGCAAGCACTGCAAAAACATAGCATTGCTTTTAGCGAAGATCGGGTGAAATACGGCGATTCCAGCATGGAGCTTGGCCACAAGCTGTGCCAGGAGTTACTGGAAAGCCGCGTCTCGTTTACTGCACTGTTTGCCTGCAACGACGATATGGCGCTGGGTGCGTCGAAAGCGCTGCATCAGGCTGGAGTGCGCATTCCGCAAGATATTTCGTTGTTTGGTTTTGATGATGCGCCGAGCGCGCAGTGGCTGGAGCCTGCGTTATCCAGCGTTTATTTGCCTATCGATAACATGATCATCACGGCTATCAATCAGGCAATAAAACTGGCAAACGGCGAGTCGCTCGAGGCGATCCCACCGTTTGTTGGCAAGCTGGTGTTACGGGAATCCGTGGGGCCTGGTCCGTTTTACAGTTTAGATAAGCTCTAAAGCCAACAACTCCTGCACCGTCTGGCGGCGGCGAATCAGCCGCGCTTTGCCGTTATCAAATAATACTTCCGGCAGCAGCGGGCGGCTATTGTAGTTGGACGACATCGATGCGCCATACGCGCCGGTATCGTGCAGCACCAGATAGTCGCCGACTTGCACCGGTGGCAGCGCGCGGGTTTCCACTTTGCCACCTTCTTGCTGGGTAAACACATCGCCGGATTCACACAATGGACCGGCGACCACGGTTTCGACCAGTGGCAACGTCGCCAGCTCACGTCCATCCCCCGCTAACGCAGAAATATGATGATAGCTACCGTACATTGACGGGCGCATCAAATCGTTAAAACCGGCATCAATCAGCACGAAGTGGCGCGAGCCCATGTTTTTCACTGAACGCACTTGTGCCACCAGCACGCCCGATTCCGCCACCAGGAAACGCCCAGGTTCGATCTCCAGTTTCACCGGATGCCCCAGACGTTGAGCGATTTTTTCACGAGCCGCATTCCACAAACCGTAATAATGATTGGTGTCGATGGTTTCTTCGCCTTCGCGATAGGGAATCGACAAACCGCCGCCTGCGGAAATAGCTTCCAGATCCTGACCAAAATCAATCACCTGTTGCACCATCGCGCCACAAACACGTTCCAGATGCCCGTAATCAACGCCTGAACCAATATGCATATGAATGCCGACCAGTTGCAGTTTGTAGCGTTGAATCACCTCCAGCGCCTGCGGTAAATCCGCATGCCAGATACCGTGTTTGCTGTTTTCACCGCCAGTATTGGTTTTCTGGCTGTGACCGTGACCAAAGCCTGGATTGACGCGCAGCCAGACACGATGCCCCGGCGACACTTCGCCAAGCTGCTGCAACATATCAACGGAACCGGCGTTAACCGGGATTTGCTGTTCGGCGACTAACGCCAGAGTTGGCTGGTCAATCATATCGGCAGTAAAAACGATGTCGTCTTTGTTCTCCAGCGGCTGATATCCCGCCGCTAACGCCCGTTCAATTTCGCCCTGCGAAACCGAATCGACCTTCACGCCTTGTTCGCGCATCAGGCGCAAAATATGAATGTTGGAACAGGCTTTTTGGGCAAAACGAATCACATCAAACTGGCGCAGTTGCGCGATTTGCTGGCGAATAATTTCTGCATCGTATACCCAGACCGGGCAACCAAATTCAGCAGGCAATGCCAGCAAGTTTTGCGCATTCAACGCAGTTTCAGGGTTATTCAGTGGGCGTGGCATGGTGACTCCGGCAACAATTCATTTTTTTGTATTACGCCATAGAGTGAAGAGAAGAAAAAATATCGTTTTCTGCCAAGTCTATTCATTTATGATATGGATATATCTCCCCTCACCCTGGCCCTCTCCCTGAGGGAGAGGGAAGAAAACCAGACCAATCTCCTTGAGTCCCTCTCCTGGGGGCGAGGGCCAGGGTGAGGGCGCTCATTGCTGACCCAAAACACAAAGGCCAAAACATGCCCTCAATCACCTTACGCCACATCGAAATTTTCCATGCGGTAATGACTGCCGGTAACCTCACCGAAGCAGCAGCATTGCTGCATACTTCGCAACCCACCGTCAGCCGTGAACTGGCAAGACTTGAGAAGTTGATTGGCCTGCAATTATTCGAACGTAGCCGTGGGCGCTTGCACCCTACCGTTCAGGGCTTGCGCTTGTTTGAAGAAGTGCAGCGCTCCTGGTACGGGCTGGACAGAATACTGAGTGCCGCAGAAAGCCTGCGCGAATTTCGCCAGGGCGAGCTATCTATCGCCTGCCTGCCGGTGTTTTCACAATCTTTCTTGCCGGTATTGGTGCAACCGTTTTTGGCACGCTATCCGGAACTAAGTCTGAATATTGTGCCGCAAGAATCGCCGTTGCTGGAAGAATGGCTATCGGCACAACGCCATGATTTGGGCCTGACCGAAAACACCGTGACGCCTGCCGGAACTGACCGCCAGACTTTGCTGACGCTTAACGAAGTTTGTGTTCTGCCTGCCGGGCATCGCCTCGCCGATAAAAAAGTGCTGACACCGCAAGATTTTGCCGGAGAAAACTACATCAGCTTGTCGCGTACCGACAGTTATCGGCAGCTTCTGGATTCACTGTTTCAGGAACACGACGTTAAGCGACGAATGGTGATGGAAACGCACAGTGCAGCGTCGGTGTGTGCGATGGTACGGGCGGGAGTTGGGGTTTCCGTGGTCAATCCGTTGACCGCTCTGGATTATGCTTCCAGTGGCGTTGTGGCGCGGCGCTTTAGCGTGGCGGTGCCGTTTACCGTGAGCCTGATTCGCCCACTGCACCGCCCTGCTTCTGCGCTGGTCACGGCATTCAGCGAACATTTGCAAAACAGCATGCAAATCTACACCGAGCCACTTAGCGCGTTGTTGGATGCCTGAATTAGTGTTCTGTTACTGGCAGTTGATGACCAGTGCCATTGCTGAAGTTAATCAGGCAGATGACCAACCCAATAGCAGCAAGTCCTGCCGCCGCAACCGGTACGGCGGTCAGGCCGTAACCATGAGCAATCACGGCTCCGCCAACCCACGCACCTAGCGCATTGCCAACGTTAAAAGCTGCAATGTTCAACGTCGACACCAGGTTGGGTGCATCTTTGCCGTGTAGCACCACATTGATTTGCAGCGCAGGAACGGTGGCGAATGCCGCCATTGCCCAGAGAAACAGCGTGATTTCTGCAAGCCACATACCGTGGCTGGTCCAGCGGAACAGCAACGAGAAAATCGCAATCAGGCTGAAGCTTAAGATCAAACTAAATGAAACGCGCCAGTCGGCCAGTCGGCCGCCAAGAATATTGCCAACCGTTAACCCCGCACCAATCAGGAACAACGTCCAGCTCACGCCCTGATTTGTAATGCCCGTGACCTGCAACAGCATCGGCGCAATATAGCTAAATAAGGCAAACATCGCGGCGGCAAAAAAGACCGTCATTGACAGCGAAAGCCAAAGTTTACCGTTCGCCAGGGCGCTCACTTCGCGCTTCAGATCGGCAGGCGTTTCCTCTTTTTGCGATGGCAAACTAACTATCAGCGCGATAAACGCCACCACACCGATAATCGCCACGCCCCAGAATGTCGAACGCCAGCCGTACAGTTGCCCAAACCAGGTGCCGATTGGCACGCCAAGCACATTCGCTAATGTCAGACCCGTGAACATCAAAGCCACCGCCGACGCTTTGCGATTTGGCGCGACCAGGCTTGCTGCCACCACGGCACCAATGCCAAAAAATGCACCGTGGCACAGCGCGGTAATAATGCGCGCCAGCATCAGGAATTGATAATTCAGCGCCAGTGCGCACAGGATGTTGCCGACGATAAAAATTACCATCAGTAGCACGAGAGAAAGTTTGCGCGGCAAACGTGCCGTCAGTAACGCCATGATCGGTGCGCCAATCGCGACCCCGAGCGCGTAGCCGCTAATCAGCCAGCCTGCAGTGGGAATCGAGATCGTCAGGTCTCCGGCCACTTCGGGCAGCAGGCCCATAATCACGAACTCCGTCGTGCCGATGGCAAAGGCACTCATCGCCAGCGCCAGCAAGGAAACAGGCATGGGAAAACTCCAGGTTGCAGAAATAACAAAAGGCGGAAGAACGTGGTTCAACCGCCAGAACGCGAGGATGTCAGAGGTGCAGCTTGTTTGAAAAAACGTGCGCTGCTTAACAAATTAATAACACAAAAAACGCCGGGTATGACCCGGCGTGCGCTGAGGATACTCGATTTTTCATTTATCTTTTTGAAATTAAAAAAGAAAAAATCACACCTCAGCAAGCATAAATTTCACTGCATCTTCAGCATGAATGGCGGCAGTATCAAACACTGGTAATGGGCAATCTTGCTGGTTAAGCAGCAAGCCGATTTCGGTGCAGCCAAAAATCACCCCTTCTGCACCTTGCTCCTGCAACTCTTCAATCACTTGCTGATAATAATGTTTCGACTCGGCAGTGATTTTTCCAAGACACAGTTCTTCAAAGATGACCTGATTAATGCGCTGGCGCTGCTCTTCATGGGGAATTAACGATTCAATGCCAAACTCAGCATTCAGGCGGCCTCGGTAAAAATCCTGTTCCATGGTGTAACGCGTCCCCAGCAAAGCAACACGCTGAACATTTTGCGCAGTAATGGCGCGCCCCGTCGCATCCGCGATGTGCAAGAACGGCAGCGAGCAACGTGATTCAATGTGGTGTGCCACTTTGTGCATGGTGTTGGTACACAGCACGATGCCTTCGGCCCCGGCTTTTTGCAGGCCAAGCGCTGCTTGCGCCAGCATATCACCGGCTAAATCCCATTCACCGCTGACCTGACAGGCTTCAATCTCATGAAAATCAACACTGTGCAGCACAATTTTTGCCGAATGCAGCCCACCTAAACGCGTCTTAATACCTTCATTAATCAATCGATAATAAGGAATTGTCGATTCCCAACTCATGCCACCCAGCAAGCCAATTGTTTTCATTTTTTCGTCACCTGTTCTTTGTCATGACATTGGTTATAACAGAGAGATTATCAGGCAGGAAAGCGTGATCGGCCTTACAAAACTCCGGTGCCAACTATCGCAAAGGGAATTTTCAGGTTACGATTATTTAAATGAAACAACGTTTCACGTAACCAAGGATCGAAAGATGTTCACTTTTATTAAAGATACTCAACTGGAAGATTTAGGTGCTGGCGTGAGCCGCCGTATCCTGGCGCACGACGGCAAAATGATGGCAGTACAGGTTAACTTTGAAAAAGGTGCCATCGGCCCGATGCACAATCACCCACATGAGCAGTTAACTTATGTGCTGTCTGGCGAATTTGAATTCACCATCGGTGAAGAAACTCACCGTGTGACCGCGGGCGACACACTCTATAAAGAACCTCACGTGATGCACGGCTGCGTATGCCTGGCTGCTGGCACACTTTTGGATACTTTCACCCCAATCCGTGAAGATTTTCTGAAGTAAGTGCCAAAAAAAACGGCTGCTTCCAGGTTTTGGAAGCAGCCGTTTATGCAGCAATATCAGCGATTATATTTCTTCAATTCTCATACGAGACGACATCGCACCACGAACCAGCACAGAACCCGCCGCCACAATCAAGCCAACCAGCGCCGCCAACACAATAATCAGTGATTTACTGGCGCCATCTTTTTTTACCGGTAGCGAAGGCTGCATCTGGTATTTGAAAGGTGTGAAATCAACTGAGCCAAGATTTATCGCCTGCAATGCGCTCAGAACATGCTCACGATTTTGTATTGAGACATTCAACTGAGCTACGTCTTTAATCGACTGTTCGATTTTTAGCTTTTCGGCTAAGCCATTTGCCCCAAGCGAAATGGAGTAATCAGGGTCGTCTTTCACTGCCTGGCTATTGCTGTATACCGGATTTTTCAGGCCCGCAGCATTCGCCACCTGTAACGAGTAACCCAAACGCTCAACGTTCACATTATGTTGGTTTTCAAGGTTGACCCGATCCAATGCCAGACGGTCTTTTTCATATGCTATTTTTAATTCAACGGCATTTTTTACATCAGCGATGATGTCTTTATTCACTTGTTCGGCAATAAACTGAATGTAATTTTGCAGCACCTGCTGAGCATCATCAGCATCAGGCGCAGTAAAACCCAGGGTCCAGGAGGTGTAAGGCATATTGGTGGATTTTTTAGGGTCACTATTGTCCATCGCGGTAAAATTTTGCGAGACCCTGACGATGGCTTTGTACAATTCAGGGTTATCGACATCCCCATTCTTCACCAGCGCCTGCACATACGGAGATTGGCTGAGGAATTGTGCGCGAAGCTGCTGAGAATCAAACTTCTTCAAAAACGAATTATACAAGTTGACGGAACTCAGATTGGTTTCGACCCCAAGCACGGTGAGATTTACCATCGCGCGGTGTAACTCACTAACCTCTTCAGTTTCAGGTGGGGTAACAATCGCCTGGCTGGTCCATTTTTGTGGTAGCAGGAAGCTGGCTGCCAGCCCGCACAAAGCAAATAATAGTGTAATGATGGCTATTTGTTTTTTGGCGGCAAACAGAGTGGATAACAAGTCGAGTAAGTCAATCTCTTCATGGCGCGGTGCCACAAGCGGGTAAGGAGAGACGTTTTCCAGGCGATTGGCTTTCATTTCAATAGAAGACATAACTGGCCGGTTTTTAATTTATGAAGAAAAAGGACGCGCAGTACCTTTCCTGAGTTGGGAAATTAAAACGGTTACGCGACGTTAAGAAAAAACGGAACAGGTCAGGTTTTAGGCGAGGATAAAGGCTACATATCTTTCCTGGTGCATGTCATGCATCGATAGTAAAAAACGCGTTTTCAACGCTATTTCTACCCTCTGTTAATGCGCCAATAACAAAGCCACAACCTTGTAATGAAACGTAAATTTTCCTTATCAGTGGGTATTATCACCAAGAATACTCTTAAAAACAACTCTCAACTCTTGTAGTTTTAAAATCAATAAAAACTCTGTCCATTTTTACACAAGTCTCTAAAACCTCGCCTGTTTCACATAATCAAAACAGCGTTTCGACATCGATCACATTTCTCTGATGAATTGAATGACGTGGTTACAAATCGTAATAAGATAAATTAAAACACTGTTTTACAAACCAAGAACCACGGTTCGCATGTTTATGAAATCTGTTATCCATTACAGAAAAGCGATAAGCACAACGGTGTTTTAATCTTTTATTTATCAATCAATTATCAGGGAATGAATATGACGATGATGCCCAACCCTTTTCGACCCATCAGATTTCTCACCAGGGTGAGGCAATGAGTTTCAAGAATATTTTTGTATCAAACAATTTTTAAACCATTGACCACCAGGTAGGTATGTATGAATGAAAACAGAATGCTGGGATTGGCATGGATTTCGCCCTACATAATAGGGTTGTTAGTCTTTACTGCCTTCCCGTTTGTTTCATCTTTCTTCCTCAGTTTTACTGAGTACGACTTGATGAACCCACCGGTGTTCACCGGTATTGAAAATTATCGCTACATGTTGACCGAAGATTCACTCTTCTGGAAATCCATGGGCGTCACTTTTGCGTACGTGTTTTTAACTATCCCGTTAAAACTCGCATTCGCGCTGGGCATCGCCTTTGTTCTGAACTTTAAACTACGCGGCATCGGTTTCTTCCGTACGGCGTATTACATCCCCTCTATTCTGGGTAGCTCCGTTGCGATTGCCGTTTTATGGCGTGCGCTGTTTGCCATCGATGGCCTGCTGAATAGCTTTATTGGTGTGTTCGGTCTGGACCCAGTGAACTGGCTGGGTGAGCCTTCTTTGGCGCTGATGTCCGTTACGCTGCTGCGTGTCTGGCAGTTCGGTTCGGCGATGGTCATCTTCCTGGCTGCGCTGCAAAACGTTCCGCAATCACAGTATGAAGCGGCAATGATCGACGGCGCGTCCAAATGGCAGATGTTCACCAAAGTGACGGTTCCTTTGATTACGCCAGTCATCTTCTTCAACTTCATCATGCAGACCACGCAGGCGTTCCAGGAGTTTACCGCGCCATACATCATTACCGGCGGCGGCCCGACTCACTACACCTACTTGTTCTCACTGTATATCTACGACACCGCGTTCAAATACTTCGATATGGGTTATGGCGCAGCGCTGGCGTGGGTTCTGTTCCTGGTCGTGGCGGTCTTTGCCTCCATCGCCTTTAAGTCATCGAAATACTGGGTGTTCTACTCCGCAGATAAGGGAGGCAAAAATGGCTGATATTCCAACAAACCAGCTCGGTTCACCAAGCCAGACGGAATTGGCAGAGCAAGAAGTCGCCCGTACATTACGTCGCGAAAAAATCAGCCGTAGCATTCGCTATGCGGTGCTGATTATTGTCGGCCTGTTGATGCTCTACCCACTGGTGTGGATGTTCTCTGCCGCGTTTAAACCGAACCATGAGATCTTCACCACGCTGGGCCTGTGGCCGTCAAACCCAACCAGCGACGGTTTCGTCAACGGCTGGAAAACCGGTACTGAGTACACCTTTGGTCACTACATGCTGAACACCATGCAGTATGTGATTCCCAAAGTTCTGCTGACCATTATCTCTTCAACGATTGTCGCTTACGGCTTCGCCCGTTTCGAAATCCCGTTCAAGAAATTCTGGTTCGCCACGTTGATTACCACCATGTTGCTGCCAAGCACTGTGCTGTTAATCCCGCAATACCTGATGTTCCGTGAAATGGGCATGTTGAATAGCTATTTACCCCTGTGGCTACCAATGGCATTTGCCACCCAAGGGTTCTTTGTCTTCATGTTGATCCAGTTCCTGCGTGGCGTACCACGCGATATGGAAGAAGCCGCGCAAATTGATGGCTGTAACTCCTTCCAGGTGCTCTGGTATGTGGTAGTGCCGATTCTGAAACCGGCCATTATCTCCGTCGCCCTGTTCCAGTTCATGTGGTCAATGAACGACTTTATCGGGCCGCTGATTTATGTGTACAGCGTCGACAAATACCCAATTGCACTGGCGCTCAAAATGTCTATCGACGTGACAGAAGGCGCTCCATGGAACGAAATTCTGGCAATGGCGAGCATCTCCATTCTGCCATCGATAATCATCTTCTTCCTGGCCCAACGCTACTTCGTACAAGGCGTGACCAGCAGCGGAATTAAAGGTTAAGTGAGGGAATATCATGGCTGAAGTTATTTTCAACAAATTGCAAAAAGTTTACTCCAACGGCTTCCAGGCGGTTCATGGTATCGACCTGAAAATTGAAGACGGTGAATTCATGGTTATCGTCGGCCCGTCTGGCTGCGCGAAATCAACCACCCTGCGCATGCTGGCGGGTCTGGAAACCATCAGCGGTGGCGAAGTACGCATTGGCGACCGCGTCGTCAACAACCTGGCACCAAAATCGCGCGGTATTGCGATGGTGTTCCAGAACTACGCGTTGTACCCGCACATGACGGTACGTGAAAATCTGGCGTTCGGCCTGAAGCTGAGCAAGCTGCCAAAAGACCAGATTGAGTCGCAAGTGAATGAAGCGGCCAAAATCCTTGAGCTGGATGAGCTGATGGACCGCCTGCCGCGCCAGTTATCTGGTGGCCAGGCACAGCGCGTGGCAGTAGGCCGTGCGATTGTGAAAAAACCGGATGTGTTCTTGTTCGACGAACCGTTATCAAACCTTGATGCCAAGCTGCGTGCGTCGATGCGTATTCGTATCTCCGACCTGCATAAGCAACTCAAGAAAAGCGGCAAGCCAGCCACCACCGTTTACGTGACCCACGATCAGACTGAAGCGATGACCATGGGCGACCGTATCTGCGTGATGAAACTGGGCCACATCATGCAGGTGGATACACCAGACAATCTTTATCACTACCCGAAAAACATGTTCGTGGCTGGCTTTATCGGTGCGCCAGAAATGAACATTCGCCCAAGCAAGTTGATCGAAAAAGACGGACGTCTGCAAATTAGCGTCGGTCAAGACACGCTGGCACTGAACGAGCGCCAGCAAAAGCGTTGCGCTGAATACAAAGATCAGGACATTTTCTTCGGTATCCGTCCTGAATTTATTTCAATCTCTGATGAACCGTTCGCCCAAAGCCATTCCAGCGGTGAAATGGTGCGTGTGGAGAACATGGGTCATGAATTCTTCATCTACCTGAAAGTCGCTGATTTCGAAATGACCTGCCGCATCCCTTCCGATGAAGCTAAGCCAATGATTGAAAAGGGCCTTCACCGTAAGGTGTATTTCAAATTTGACATGGAAAAATGTCATATTTTCGACGCAAAAACAGAACAGAACATCTCACTCTGACAGGAGTCTATGATAATGAAAAAAGTGCTGTTAAGTACCCTGATTGCCTCAACCCTTGGCATGGCTGCTGGTTCTGCGTTCGCGGCAGATCAAGTGGATTTACGCATGTCCTGGTGGGGCGGCAACGGACGCCATCAGGTGACTCTGAAGGCAGTTGAAGAGTTCCAGAAACAACATCCAAACATTAAGGTGAAGTCTGAATACACTGGTTGGGACGGCCACTTGTCCCGTCTGACCACACAAATCGCGGGCGGTACTGAGCCGGACGTGATGCAGACTAACTGGAACTGGCTGCCAATTTTCTCTAAAACCGGCACTGGCTTCTACGATCTTAATACCGTGAAAGGCGATCTGGATTTAACCCAGTTTGATCCCAAAGAACTGCAATCCACCACGGTTGACGGCAAGCTAAACGGTATTCCGATTTCCGTTACCGCGCGCGTGTTCTATTTCAACGACGAAACGTGGAAGAAAGCAGGCATCGCTTACCCAAAAACCTGGGAAGAGCTGATGGCAGCGGGTAAAACCTTCGAGAGCAAACTGGGCAAGCAATACTTCCCGGTGGTGTTAGAGCACCAGGATACGCTGGCTCTGCTGCGCTCTTACATGGTGCAGAAATACAATATTCCTGAAATCGACACCACCAAAAAGCAGTTTGGTTATTCCAAAGAGCAGTGGGTTGAGTTCTTCGGCATGTACAAGAAACTCATCGACAGCCACGTGATGCCTGACACTAAGTACTATGCGTCATTTGGTAAGAGCAACATGTACGAAATGAAGCCGTGGATTGAAGGCGAGTGGGCGGGGACGTACATGTGGAACTCCACCATTAACAAATATTCCGACAACCTTAAGCCACCAGCGAAGCTTGAACTGGGTTCTTACCCAATGCTGCCAGGGGCGACAGATGCCGGTCTGTTCTTCAAACCTGCGCAAATGTTCTCTATCAGTAAAACGACCAAGCATCCGAAAGAAGCGGCGATGCTGATTAACTTCTTGCTCAACGAGAAGGCGGGCGTGGAGGCTTTGGGTCTGGAGCGCGGTGTGCCATTGAGCAAAGCGGCTGTAACCCAGCTGACTACTGATGGCGTAATCAAAGATAACGACCCATCAGTTGCAGGTCTGAAACTGGCGCAGTCACTGCCAAACAAACTGGCAACCTCGCCGTACTTTGACGATCCGCAGATTGTTTCCCTGTTCGGAACCTCTTTGCAGTACATCGACTACGGCCAGAAAACCGTAGAAGAAACTGCAGCTGAGTTCGAGCGCCAGGGTAACCGCATCCTGAAACGTGCGATGCGTTAATTAAGTAGGCTAGTTTTGCTATCTATGCCCTGCCCCGCTTGCGTGGCAGGGCATTTTTTTAACGATTAAACAGGAGTGTCGTTATGGCTAAAGGTAAGAAAATCCAACTTTCCTTCCGCGCCCGACGCGACAAGGAAACCGGTGCAGAAGTCTTGCGTTTAACCCCGCCACATGTCATTTGCCATCGTAATTATTTCTATCAAAAATGTTTCAGTAATGATGGTCAGCGGTTGATATTCGGCGGCGCATTTGAAGGGCACTGGAATTACTACTCGCTGGATCTGGACAAACAAATGGCGACCCAGTTAACCGAAGGTGAAGGTGACAACACTTTCGGCGGCTTTCTGTCAGCTGACTGCCAATCGTTGTGGTATGTGAAAAACACCCGCGAACTGCGCCGCGTTGACCTGGAGACTCTCGAAGAGCATGTAGTTTACCAAGTTGATGACCAGTGGGTGGCTTACGGTACCTGGGTTGCTAATTCGGATTGCAGCCTGTTGGTTGGTATTGAGATCAAAAAAAGCGACTGGTCGCCGCTAACTGACTGGCAAAAATTCCGTGATTTCTATTTCACCAACCCGGAATGCCGCCTGATCCGCATCGATTTACACACCGGCGAGCAACAAGTCATCTTGCAAGAAAAACGCTGGTTAGGTCATCCGATTTACCGGCCATTTGACGATCAAACCGTAGCGTTTTGTCACGAAGGGCCGCGAGATGCCATCGATGCTCGCATGTGGTTGATTAATCAAGATGGCACTAATCTGCGCAAAGTGCGCCAGCATCAGCAAGGCGAAAGTTTTACCCATGAATTTTGGGTGCCTGATGGCTCTGCGCTCTATTACGTCGCTCACAAAGAAGGTGATGCACACCGCTATTTGTGGAGTGCCAACCCGTTAACTCTCGAAAATCGCCTGCTGCGAACCATTCCCCCTTGCTCACACTTGATGAGTAACCACGACGGCACGCTGGTCGTCGGTGATGGTGCACCACATAAAACCGGCAATATCGATCTTAACGATCCATTTATTTGGGTGTTTGATTTGCAGAAAGGGACGCAGAAAGCAGTTTGCCAGCACAATACATCGTGGAAAGTTCTTGATGGAGATCGGCAGGTGACACATCCACATCCGTCATTTAGCCCGGATAACCAGTGGGTGCTTTACACTTCCGACGAAGAAGGCATGCCTGCATTGTATTTAGCCAGGGTATAGATATAAAAAAACCTCCTGATTTCAGGAGGTTTCTATTTCGTTTCATTTTGTCGGGGGCGCTACGCTTGCCCGACCTACCGAAAGGAATGGATTTCGTAGGGTGGATAAGCGCCAGCGTCATCCACCTTTACTTCAATCCGAATTAACGCGCTAACCAGCCGCCATCAACCGCAACGGTGTAACCGTTGATGTAATCAGAAGCAGTAGATGCCAGGAACACGATTGGACCTTTCAGATCTTCTGGCAGGCCCCAACGGCCAGCAGGGATACGCTCAAGAATGGCAGCGCTACGTTCTTCATCAGCACGCAATTGCTGGGTGTTGTTGGTTGCCATGTAACCTGGGGCAATCGCGTTTACGTTGATACCGTGTTGTGCCCACTCGTTCGCCAGCAGACGGGTCACGCCCATTACTGCGCTTTTTGACGCGGTGTAAGACGGTACGCGGATGCCGCCCTGGTAAGAAAGCATAGAAGCGATGTTAATGATTTTGCCGCCTTTGCCTTGCGCAATGAACTGACGAGCCACAGCCTGAGACATGAAGAACACGCTCTTAATGTTCAGGTTCATGACATCATCCCAGTCTTTTTCGCTGAAGTTGATCGCATCTTCACGACGAATCAGACCCGCGTTGTTTACCAGAATGTCGATTTGGCCGTACTCAGCAACCGCACGCTCCAGCAGAGCGGGAATGCCATCAATCTGGCGCAGGTCAGCGGTCAGGCTCAGGAAGCGGCGACCCAGAGCAGTAACACGCTCAATGGTTTCAGCCGGTTCAACGATGTTGATGCCCACGATGTCACAACCAGCTTCAGCAAGACCGATAGCCATACCCTGGCCCAGACCTGTATCACAACCAGTAACAACTGCAACTTTACCTTGTAGGGAGAACGAATCCAGAATCATGTAGGTTTCCTTTATTTATACGGGCCTGCTGTTAGCGCAAGCATTTCGGGGAAAATATTGTTCGCGCTAACTGCGCAATTCATAAATTACATACGGTGCAAACACTGTTCCGTAATCTTTGATGGGTGAATAGTAATCCTGTTGAAACTGCTTTTCAATTATAAATGAAACGTTGTTTCAGATTTTAGGATGTTCTTTTCATATTTGATAAAGCGATCACGCTTAGCGGCTTACCCCGCCGTTCTGATGCCCTTCTTTGCAACATTTCATACAACAGATATTACTTTTAGTGAATGCAATCACACACTTTGAAACATTGTTTTGATAAATTAGCACCCATTGTTCGTTAATCAATTCCGATAGGTAAAAGGAGAGCATCATGGCTAAAGGTATGCGGGTTAAGCTGGTTTACGAAGTGAGTCAGGACCCAGACACAGGCGTCGAAGTCACCCGCTTAACGCCACCAGAAGTCACGTGTCATCGTAATTACTTCTATCAAAAATGCTTTACCAATGATGGCAACAAGCTACTGTTTGCCGGGGAATTTGACGGTCACTGGAACTACTACCTGCTGAATATCGCCGCAGGCGAAGCGGTGCAATTAACCGAAGGCGCTGGCGACAACACTTTTGGCGGCTTCCTCTCACCTGATGACAACTCTCTTTACTATGTGAAGAACGAGCGCACGCTGTTGGAAGTGAATCTTGAGACGCTGGTTGAGCGTGAAGTTTACCGCGTACCTGATGATTGGGTTGGTTACGGCACCTGGGTGGCTAACAGCGATTGCAGCAAACTGGTGGGAATCGAAATCTCCAAAGACGACTGGGTTCCATTGAACGACTGGAAAATCTTCCACGACTTTTTCCACAAAGGTCCAAACTGCCGCCTGTTGCGTGTTGATCTACAAACCGGTGAAAGTGCAGTGATCCACCAGGAAAAAAACTGGCTCGGCCATCCGATTTATCGCCCATTCGACGACAACACTGTCGCCTTCTGCCATGAAGGTCCGCATGACCTGGTAGATGCGCGTATGTGGATGGTCAACGAAGATGGTAGCAACGTGCGTAAAGTGAAAGAGCATGCCGAAGGTGAAAGCTGCACGCATGAATTCTGGGTGCCAAACGGCTCTTCTCTGATGTACGTTTCTTATCTTAAAGGCCAGCAAGGCCGCACCATTTATAGCTACAACCCGGACACGGGTGTTAACGCTGAAGTGATGCAGATGCCTGCATGCTCACATCTGATGAGTAACTTTGATGGTTCGCTGTTAGTCGGCGATGGTTCCGGTACGCCTGTCGATGTGAAAGACACCAGCGGTTATACCATCGATAACGACCCGTATTTATATGCCTTCGATGTTGCGAAAAAAGCGTATTTCCGCGTCGCTCGTCATGATACATCCTGGGCAACATTTGCCAATAGCCGCCAGGTCACGCATCCACATCCTTCATTCACTCCGGATGACAGCGCCATTCTTTTCAGCTCCGATAAAGACGGTAAACCTGCGCTATATATTGCGAAGATGCCTGCTAACCCGGAATTAATTTCTGCCTGATAAAAGAGTATGTCCTGTGTAGGCCCTTGCCTTCTCTTTATGAGAGGGCTTTTTTTTGCTGACAAAGGGTTTTTGTAGGGTGGATAAGCGTTAGCGTCATCCACCATTTACGCCAGTTGTGTCGGATGACGCTGCGCTTATCCAACCTACGAAGACGTTTGTCATCAGTCTCTGCCTTCTCTTTATGAGAGGCTTTTTTTTGCTGACAAAGGGTTTTTGTAGGGTGGATAAGCGTTAGCGTCATCCACCATTTACGCCAGTTGTGTCGGATGACGCTGCGCTTATCCAACCTACGAAGAAGTTTGTCATCAGTCTCTGCCCTCTCTTTATGAGAGAGTTTTTTTTGCTGACAAAGGGTTTTTGTAGGGTGGATAAGCGTTAGCGTCATCCACCATTTACGCCAGTTGTGTCGGATGACGCTGCGCTTATCCAACCTAGGAAGAAGTTTGTCATCAGTCTCTGCCCTCTCTTTATGAGAGAGCTTTTTTTTGCTGACATTTATTTCCCTTCTTCCCCAGGTGAAGGAAAAAAACAAAATATAAAAAAGCCCCCGCTATTATGCAGAGGCCTGGAGAGGGAATTAAAAATGAAACGATTAGAATGAATAGGCCACACCAACACGATAACGCGTCTGGCGTTCATCTGCGGTTTTACTGCCGCTCACATTACCCAACTCAGCATACGGCGCCCAGTTTTTATCCCATTTATAAGCCACTTTCACGTTATATTCTTGAGAGTCCTTCTTATTATTAGAACGGATCTCATATTGGCTTTTCGCGTAAACATAGTTCAGCTCAGTACGCCAGTCGCCTAATACAAAGCCTGCCCATAAATCGCCACGGTTCACTTTATCATCATCTTTCTTAGCATCATTTGGGTAGCGCGTATATTCATAACGGTAACGTGCTGCCACGTAAAAACCATTATCAAAGCTATATTGTGCATGTAAATTCGGCTTCCAAATGGTACGGTTATCCGTACTTTCGACCGTTAATGCCGGTGTAATAGCGATATTATTTGATGCTTTCCAGCGCCAGCTAATTTGGTCTTCATGACCATTACCAATCAAATCTGCAAATGGTTCATCTTTATTGGTGCCGCCAGATTTCCATTTTGCTTCAACGCTGAAACCTAAACCATTTTCAAAACGGTGAGAAACGGCAACACGGTCTGCGTTAGTACCAGCATCAATATATTCATGACGTAAATCTACAGTGACTGCCTGTGCTGCAACACTAACACCACAAAGAACAACCACACCCAGAGCTTTCTTCAACATGTTCGCATTCCCTTCATTGAAATATCGTTTCATTTTCATGAAACTGAAGTTTATTTTTAAACGAACATTATTTTAGTGATCGGGATCGTAAAAATTTATGTCAAAATACACACATGGCAATATGTGTGACAGGTATCAAAAAAATAAACGATCGCGTCCGAAACTTAGCGGAAAACATAAAGAAAAATAATAACTAGTTATAAAATTTCGCGACAGAAATCACATTGGAATGCTCGCAAACATAAATAATCAAACATTTCAATAAACTTTCAATTTATTTACTTAAGGATATTCCAGGGCATAAAAATATGAATGAAATTAGGATGAGTTTAATAACTCAAGAAGGAGAGAAAGCAGATGAGTTGTACAAATGGAAAATGCAGGGTGGATTCGCGTTAGCGGCATCCACCCGGTGTAACTGAAATTAATCGCGCTCGATGGCCAGTGCTACGCCCTGCCCGCCACCAATACATAATGTCGCCAGCCCTTTCTTGGCATCGCGTTTAATCATTTCATGCACCAGTGAAACCAGGATTCGGCAGCCGGAGGCACCAATCGGATGCCCCAACGCCAGCGCGCCGCCGTTGACATTGACCTTGCGCTCATCCCACTCCAGCATTTTGCCAACCGAAAGCGCCTGTGCCGCAAAGGCTTCATTGGCTTCGATAAGATCCAGCTCATCAAGCGACCAGCCCGCGCGCTCAAGGCAGCGCTGGGTGGCGGTCACGGGTGCAATCCCCATATACGCAGGATCCACACCCACGCTGGCAAAAGCGCGGATGCGCGCCAGCACGGGCAGATTCAGTTCTTCGGCTTTACTTGCACTCATCATTAACACCGCGGCGGCACCATCATTAATCGACGATGCATTACCCGCGGTCACGCTGCCCTGGCTATCAAACGTTGGGCGCAGCTGCGCCAGAGCTTCCGCGCTGGCATCGGTTTGCGGCTGTTCGTCAGTATCGACAATCACCGATTTACCGGCATTCAGCTCAACCGTCACCGGCACAATTTCATCTTTAAAACGCCCGGAATCGATAGCCACCCGCGCTTTGTGCTGCGACGCCAGAGCGTACGCATCCTGGCTTTCACGGCTGATGCCATATTCGCGGGCGAGGTTTTCAGCGGTGACGCCCATATGGTAATCGTTAAATGCATCCCACAACCCGTCATGAACCAGGCTGTCGATCAGTTGGCTGTTGCCTAAACCTGCGCCATTGCGGCTGTCCGCCAGCACATGCGGCGCCCGGCTCATATTCTCCTGACCGCCCGCAATCACCACATCGGCTTCACCGCATTGAATTGCCTGAGTCGCCAGGTGCAAGGCTTTTAAGCCGGAGCCACACACGTCGTTAATGGTGATTGCCGAAACAGACCACGGCAAACCGCTATTGATCGCCGTTTGTCGGGCAGGGTTTTGCCCGGCCCCAGCGGTCAACACCTGGCCAAGAATCACTTCGTCAACTTCTTGTTCGCTCACACCACTGCGCTCGAGCAAGGCTTTGACAACCGCACTGCCCAACTCGGAGGCTGTGCGTGGGGAAAGTGCACCCTGAAAACAACCGATGGCCGTGCGAGCGGCTCCAACGATAACGACGTCTTTCATCATTAACTCCGCAATATTAGAATTATTTAGGGGGGTTTAATGTAGTAATGGCCAGATCCCGCCGCCGTTCTTTCTCGAGATACATCGCGGTATCCGCTTCTCGCAAGGCCTGATCATGATCGGTTAGCGCCGGATTAACCGCGATAACCCCAATACTTGGGCCAGCATAATTAATCACACTGGAATGTAGCTGATACTTGCCCATCAGCAAGTTTGCCAGGCGAATTTTGAAGGCGTCTGCCGCAAATTGCGCCTCGTCAAACTCACCAGGCCCAACGCCTGCGACCACGAATTCATCGCCACCGACCCGGCCTAGTACTTCGTGAGCGCGAACCCCCTCTTTCAGACGTTGCCCCACAGCCCGCAGGAAATCATCGCCAGCATCGTGACCATAAACATCATTGATCTGTTTGAAATCATCGAGATCGGTAAAGGCTAACAGCACGTAACGCGCTTCATCACGCGCCCTGGAAAAGAGTTTAGGTAACTCTTCAAAAACAGCGCGACGGTTGGGCAATCCCGTCAGCTCATCAGTATAGCTGGCGGTGGTCAGCGCGACATTGGCCTGCTGTAACTGCTGTAACAGCCGCTCATTCTGGATCTGTTGAGCAATCAACTGCGCGAAGAGTTGCAGAACTTGTTCACTGCGCTCATTCAACACCCGGTGTTCGGAGCTGGCCGCACAAAGCGTGCCATAAAGTGAGCCATCCGCAAGGGTAACTGGCGTGCTGACATAAGTAGTGATACCCAACACTTTCGCGGCCTGGGAATCGCCCCAGACACTGGCGACATCGCTGGTGTAGCGCTTTCCTTCGTCCAGCGCACGCTTGCAAAGCGTATCGCCCCACGGCACAGAAAGCCCTTCGGGAATCTGCATTTGCCGGGTGTTACGGGAAAAAAGGATATGTTGGAAGCTGCCATCCGGTTCAATGCGAGTCAGGTAAGTTGACTCCATATTGGTCACCAGTTCGAGCATTTCAAGCAGCTGTCGGACAAGACCTTCGAGGGTATATTCAGATTCTAACGCCGTGGAAATTCGCTCGATAAGATTGTCAGACATAAAGCATGATTACCTGTATTAAAAATAGTGCGCAGACGAAAGCCGGGTTCAGGCTCGTTTTTAACATATTTTTAATATGAGTGCTTCTGGCGGAGTTGAGAATTGAGTACGGAGGCGAATTTTACCTATTGGCGGGGGCGCAACACTTGCCCGCCCTACTGATAGCTCTGCTTTGTCATACCACTGAAATAAAAGATAATTAGCATGCTGAAAACTAATAATTCTGTAAGGATACTTATGAAAATTAATTACACTTCAGCATGTTTACTTTGCCTGTTCGCCTCATTTTCCTCTCTTGCTGAACAGGCAATACCAGAGACGTCTCAGGCCACCACCATTAAGCGTTATTCTGTTAAGGAAGCTCGTCAGGCTGTTGCGGTAGATGGCCAGGCATTTTATGCGATAAACAATCAGACCATCGTAAAAATGGATAAAAACACCGGCCGCGAATTAGCACGCTGGCAAGGTGAAAAAGAGGGGCCTTTAAGCCATCTTGATAGCGGTGTGGTATTCGATGGGAAGCTCTATGCAGCCCATACAAACTACCCGCAGTGGCCGATGACCAGTTCTGTTGAAATCTGGGATACCGCAACATTGGCGCATGTTAGCAGTTACAGTTTCGGTATTGACCGTGGCTCGCTAACCTGGATTGATCGCGATGCGAACGGGGTTTGGTGGGGGACTTTTGCTAATTACAATCGTGTCTTTGGAAAAAGCTCTTCGGTATACGGCAATAAATATAATACCCAACTTGTGCGCTTCGACGATAAGTGGCAAGTACAGGAAAGCTGGGTGTTCCCCGATGCTTTAATTGATCTGTTTGATGACATGAGCAATTCTGGCGGCTCATGGGGAAAGGATGGCAAACTCTATATAACAGGGCATGACAACCCGGCTATATATGTTCTGGAAATTCCAAAAATGGGATCAGTGCTCAATTGGGTCAATACCATTAAGGCTGATATTTCCGGGCAAGGCATTGCTTATGATCGCAGTGTAGAAAACAAAATAATTTACGGCATTGTCCGTCGCGATAATTCAGAATCTGAAATTACGGTAAACCAGCTTGAATAAATCAGAGTGTGAGCCTTAAAGGCTGGCGGGGGCGCTGCGCTTGCGCGCCCTACGTGACGGTGTCTCACCAACTCAACAACGGGCTAAAACTTTCATCTTTCACTAACGCCCGCAGCGCCGGGAGCTGGCAACAGTGCTGCATAAGCGCGGGCAGTGGGAAAATATCACTCGCTGGTAGCGTCACATTTTCCAGCTCGCCCCAGAAATACCAGCCCTCTGCCACACCGCTGGCGGGCACCCACAAATGCAGATGCAAACCCTGCTCTGGCTCATCAGGTAAACCTAGCCATTGGCTAAAACGTGGGACGTCATCGGCTTCATAATCCACCAGCGCACAACGCTGCACCTGGCCTGCCGGAATATAAAAATGCACATCCCCAAGCGTGATACGCACGCACGCAAGGTTAAGCGAGTGCGTCATAACCGCTGGTTTCCAGGTAACGCTCAAAAATTAAATCCAAATCTAATAAAGCGAAATACTCTTTCCCAACAGGCACAATCCCCACTACCACTTTCTGCATGGCGGCAGATAAATGCTCAGCCGCCGGATGAATCTGGCTCTGCGCGACGTCCAGCACATCGACTAATTTGTCGACCAGAATCCCGCTTTGCATTTTCTGGCCACGCCCCATCAGGATAGTGCGCTTAGCGACGTTCTCCGCCGCAGGCGTTTCAATCAGCGAGTTAAGGGTAATCACTGACTCCACGCGCCCACGGTGATTGATTACCCCTTCAAGCGAGGGCGGGCAACCTGGCACCCAGGAAATCGGGCGGTCGGCCAGAATCTCTTTGATTTGCGCGCCGTAAAAAGCAAAGTTTTTATCGGCGACTTTAAATAACACCAGGCTGCACTGCGGCTCGTCGACATTGGTAATTTCGCGCTTTTCGGTCTGATACTGGCTGAGGATTTGCTCTAATGGCTCGCTCATGCGACCTCCCTATCTTCAGCCAGGCAATAGCGATTACGGCCACGCTGTTTGGCGCTATACAACGCCTGGTCGGCACGGTCGCGGATGGTGTCGATTTCGTCACCCGGCAGCCACGAGGCAATGCCAGCACTGAACGTGTTGCTAAAACGCGTCTGGTTGACCGAGAAGTGAATCTTTTCAAACCCCTGGCGCAGCCGTTCCACCACCGCCGCTGCCTGCTCTTTGGTGGTCCCCGGCATAATGATCGCGAACTCTTCACCACCGTAACGGCCAACAATATCGGTGCTGCGCAGGCGATGAGAAAACAGCTGTGAGATCCCGAGGATCACCTGGTCGCCCGCCACATGGCCGTAAGTATCATTGATGCTTTTGAAGTGATCTAAATCGACCATCACCAGGCTGAAAGGCACGCCGCTATATTTGGATTCAGTGATCGCACTTTCCAGATAATGGGTGGTGGTCGAGTGGTTATACAAACCGGTCAAGCTGTCTTGCGACATACGGGCACGCAGGGTGCGCATTCTTTCCGCGCGAATCGACACCGCGTTAATCAGCTCCTGCGGGTCGGCCTGCTTGATAATGAAATCTTCCGCACCGGTGCTCATCGCGCCAAACTGGGTGGTTTTATTGGTTTCGCTGGAAAGATACGCGATAGGCAAACCGATGTGCTGCGGGATCTGGCGGATCAGTTTGGTCAGCTCTTCGCCGCTGTATTCCGGCATATGGAAATCCATCAGCACAATGTCGATCGGATGGGTATTCAGGACATTCAGCAAATGTGGAATTCGCGAAAGCACGTGTACTTCCATGCCCGCCATGCGCAGCATTTCTGCGTTGTACTGCGCCACTTCCGGCTCATCGTCAATCAACAACACCTGATACGGTTTTTTCAGCGAAGGCTGCGTTAAGCGATGCAGCTCCTGCACTAAATCGGTGGTGGCGGCGGGTTTCACGTAGTAACCATCGCAGCCCGCTTTTATCGCATTAATCCGCGCGTGGAAATGGCTGTGACAGGAAAGATAGAGCACCGGGAACGGCGTGCCGACTTTCTTTTTCAGATCCGACATTGCCAGCGGGCCGCCGTAGGCGTGCTCGGGGAAACTGACATCCATAATCACCACCGATGGCGGCTGTGAAATCACCGCCTTGGTAAAATCGGCGGTGTTGGTAAAGACATAACAAATGAAGCCAAAACAACGCAACTGAGTCGCCAGCAATTCGGCCTGCTCGCTTTCATCATCACACAGGTAAACGGGCTTGATGGTGCGGTTAATCGCCACTTCTTCCTGGCTGGAGGCAGCAATCGGGAATTTAACCAACGCATCTCCACCGCGACGCGCGCTTTCCGCCTGCTCTTCCGTCAACGCATACAACTGCCTGATAACCTGCGCTAATTTACCAAACAGCGCCTCATCAAGCGGATAATTCACCAATAAATACTCACCTTCAGACGCCTGGCTGGAGATTTTACTGAAGCCAAACGAAGCGCTGGTGCCATGAATACTGTGCAACAGCAGATGCAGTTGCTTGCTGTCCGTTTCATTCGGCTGGGCGCTTAATTTAGCCAACAGCTCTTCGGCCTGGCCCAGCATCTTCGGGATGCGTTCCAAAAAGCGCTGGCGTAGGCGAGCAATTTTATCCTGCGCGGTATTCATCGTGGTTTGCGTCAATTCTTGTTTCATCATGATTGAGTAATCTATTCAGCCGCCGCAACTGGCATCAGTAATTCATTCACCACCGCCACCAGTCTTTCCGCCATATTCTCGTCTTTCTTCACCCAACAATCGGGGATAACGGTAATGTCGGTCATCTCGCTGGCGCTGAGTAACACAAACGGTTTGTTCCAGCCGTTGGCACGCAGCATCTCTAACAGATCCAACCCGGTAATTTCCGGCATATGGAAATCACTGATCACCAGCTCAATCGAACTGTCAGAATCCAGGTTGGCTAATGCGCTCAAAGCGCTTTCGGCAATCAGCACATCGTAGCCGTTCATTTCCAGAAATAACGCCGCCAGTTCAGCCGCGAATAAGTCGTCATCCACAAGTAATACACGCATCTTTTTCTCTCTTAACACAGCAGCATTTTCAGTGTTTCTATCAGGCTATCTTGTTCAAAATCACCCTTGGCGATATACGCATCCGCACCGACCTGGATCCCGCGGCGGCGGTCTTCTTCTTTGGCTCGTGATGTCACGATAATAATCGGGATATGCTGGTAGTTTTCTTCGGCGCGCAGCGCCCTGGTGAGCGAGAAACCGTCCATCACCGGCATTTCGACATCCGTCAGTACCGCGTCAAACTGCGTCAGCCGCGCTTTTTGCAAACCAGCTAAACCATCTTCAGCCAGCGTCACCTGATAGCCGTGGGCTTCAAGCACGTTTTTCTCGATTTCACGGGTGTTCATAGAATCGTCGACGATCAGCACATGCCAGGCATTCGCCCGCACTTGCGGTTTTGTCGCCGTGGCTCGCGATTGCCCGCGCTTCTGCGCCATCTCCATCAGCACCGGAACCTGCAAAATACTCACCAGTTGGTTATCGGGCGACAACACCATGCCGGAGACTAAAGCCTGCGAGCGCATGTGCTTCGGCAGCGGCTTAATCATCATGTTGCGCTCGTCGAGCAGGTTATCCACCAGCATCGCCATCTTGCCGAACTGGTTTTGAATGATGATCAGCAGCAAGCTGGTTGCCATGGGCGCGGGCGCAGTCTGGCTTGCAGGACGGTCCTGGATGCGCAGCAACTCGGCGGCGGAAATCACCGGGATAAATTCGTTATGCAGAATGATCGCCGGGCGGCCAGCAATGTCGCGGATTTCATCACGCGAGTATTTCACCACTTCCACCACATATTGCGCGGCGAGGCCAAAGAGATGGTTCTGCTGCTCGAATTGCAAAATGCGCATCATCGCCAGCGAAATAGGCAAGCGGATAATAAAGGTGGTGCCAACCCCGGCGCGGCTGTGTACCTGCAAAGTACCTTGCAGATCCGCGACAATGGTTTTACGCACAATATCCAGCCCGACACCACGGCCAGATAATTCAGTGACAATCTTACTGGTTGAAAAGCCAGGGTGGAAAATCAGCTCGTTACATTCCTGCTCGGAAAGCTGATCGACCACCGCCGCCTCCACCAGCCCCCGCGCCACCGCTTTGGCGCGAATACCGGGATAATCCAGACCACGGCCGTCATCTTCCACGCGCAGCAAGATGCCACGCCCGTCTTGTTGGGTGGTCAGCGTGATGGTGCCACGCGCCGATTTACCTGCTGCCAGCCGTTCCGCTGCCTCGCCAATGCCATGATCGATAGCGTTACGCAGCAGGTGCGTTAACGGTTCAGACAGACGGTCAATTAACTGCCGGTCGATCTCAACTTCGCCGCCCAAAATACGGCAATCCACCTGCTTATTGAGCGCGGTCGCCAGTTCGCGTACCTGCGTCGAAACCGGTTCGAACAACATCGATACCGGCAACATACGGATGGTGGTCGCCACGTCGTACAGTTCGAACATCTGCAAATGCTGAACCTGGAAATCTTCTTTAAATTGGCGGCTAAATTGCACGATCTGCTGGCGAAGCTGTGCTGCGTCCATTTGCGCCAGCCGCGGCCCAAGGTTCGCCAGGCTTTGCACTTGCTGCTCCAGGCGGTCATGGCTGGCGACCACTTCGCCCAAAATGTTTATCAGGTCATCGAGTTTCTCGAGCCTGACACGCACCGAACTGGCCTGTTTCAGCCCGTTATCCACCGCCTCAAGATTTAGCGCACTGAACGGTTTTTCCAGTGGCGGCGGCGTGCTCTGCTCCGCGCTGCTATCCATTTCGCCACGGCTGGCGCGCGCCAGTCGCTCGCATAAGGCTTCATCGGCTGGCGGTAACTGATTGTTGCCGTCGGTGGCCGAAAGCTGGGCCAGTTGATCCGAAATGTAATCACAGGCTTGCAGGATCAAGGTGCCAAGCTGTTGGTCCGGCGCGAGCTTTTTATCGCGTAGCTCGCTTAAGATCTCTTCAAGCTGATGGGTGACGTCAGCGATGCTTTGCAGCTTCAGCATCCGCGCGCCCCCTTTCAGGGTATGGGCGGCACGAAACATCTCGCCGATTTGCGCGTCGCTACTTTCGCCGGACGAGAGCAAAAACGCGCCCTCTTTTACGGTGTGTAAATGGCCATTGGCTTCATCAATAAAGCGCAGCACAAATTTTTTAAGATCGATAGCCATACGCTTCTCTATTGCCCATCCTGACCGGTGAACTGCGCCAACTGATGTTCACAAAGAAAACGAAACGAATTACTCGGAAATGACAGCGGCAGCCGCAGTGCGCAGGCGTTGCTGGTGTTATTCAATTCCGCATTGAGCAATTGCAGAGTGATGCGGTAAGTGCGCAGCGCCGGGCGATACAGCTCGCTTTGGCGATACATTTCCGCCAGGTAATAATGCGCGGGCCAGTAGCCAGGCTGTTGATAAACCACCTGTTTAAACCAGGCAATCGCCTGCTGGGTGTGGTGCTGCCACATCATTGCCAGCCCCAGCAGCATTTTCGCTTCTGCCGACCATTCATCCAGTTCCAGAACGTGTTGCGCGCTTTGCGCAGTCTGCTCGAACTCGCATTTTTCCAGCGCAATCGCCCCTTTGATAACCAACGCTTCCTGATGATGAATATCGCAATCCAGCACCTGGCTTATCCACTCTTCGGCCTGGGAAAAGCGTTTTTCCGCCACACACTCCAGCGCCTTTTTAATCCAGATTTCACACTGTTGCGTGGCACGAACGGGATCCGCAACACAAGGTGCAGCGGCAGGCATAACGACGGGTTTCACGCTGGCGCTGGCGACCTGAGCACGGGAAATTTTCGGCTGGCAGAAGTAAAACAGGCCGTGTTCCTGCTTTAATTTCAGGATGCCAAAGTTATTGGCCAGCGTTTCCGCATTGCCGAAGAACAGCGCGCCATCGGGTTGTAACATGGTGAGCAAATTGAATTGCAGCAGACGCCGCGTTTCGTCATCAAAATAGATCGAGACATTGCGCAGCAAAATAATGTCGAACTTCGGCTGTAGCTGCTCTTTGACAATGTTCGAACGGTGGAACGTCACCTTGCTACGAATCAGATCGTGTAACTGGAACTGGTTGCCGTTGCGGGTGAAATAATTTTGCTGCAAAAGCGGATCAACACCGCGAAACGAATAACTGGAATAGTTTGCCGCGCGCGCTTTGTCGAGAATTTTGGTGTCGATGTCGCAACCGTGAATTTCCACACGGGCGGCAAAATGGTCGGGGTATTTCTGGTGCAGTTTAATCGCCAGCGAGTAAGCTTCTTCACCGGATGAACAACCCGCGCTTAAGATGCGCACCGGGCCGCCGCGCTGCTCGAGCATTCTCGGCACCAGCGTGTCGCAGACCATATCCAGCACTTCCGGCTCACGGAAAAAGTAGGTTTCGTTGATGGTCAGCAGGCTAAGAAGCTTGTCGAACTCGCTGGTCGAGACGCAGAGTTTTTCATAGTACTTTTCGCTGCTCTCTTTCCCGCGCTCGCCCATACGCTGCAACAAAGCGGTGTTGAGCAACCCTTCCATGCCGTTAAAAAAATGCAGACCGACTCTGTCTTTGATCAGCGCTTTGAAGTCCGCAATATTGGGGATCATGGCAATTTGCCCTCGAATTTCCCTTGATGAGCCATCGCCAGCAACGCTCCCGCCAGCTTTTCCAGCGGCAAAATTTTGTGGATGACGTTTTTATCGATGGCGAATTTATTCATGCCGAACACTACGGAAGTGACTTCATCTTGCGCGAGGGTTTTACCGCCCTTGTGAAAAATGGCTTCAATGCCGCGACAACCGTCGCTGCCCATACCGGTCATGATCAGCCCTACGGATTTTTCGCCATACACTTCCGCTACCGACTCCAACAGCAAGTTGCAGCTTGGGTGGTAAACATCACTCGTCTTGCGCGGAATGGTGGCTAAACGATGGTGTTTTTTAACCACCAGATGGTGCTCAGGCGGCAAGATATACACCCGCCCCGCGGTCAAAATGTCATTCTCCCCGGCAAGACGCACTTCCAGTTCGGTGACGCTATCCAGCCACTGCACCATGCTTTTCGCAAAGCCGTCAGCGATATGCTGGGCGATGATAATCGGGCAGGGAAACACCGCCGGTAGCGCCTGCAACAATTTGCTCAAAGCCTGCGGCCCGCCGGTTGAGCAGGCAATCGCCAGCACAAACGGCCATTGATGATGCGGGGCTTCGGTTACGCTGGCGGGTTTTGTTGGCGGCTCGGCATGATGGCGCAGCCCCTGGATATGGCGAATCACCTTTACGCCCACCAGCATTTCAACCTGGCGATGCAGAGCCTGGGTCGCTTGCAGCGATTCCCCCTGGTTGTCGACCACCGCCAGCGCGCCACGGGTAATGTATTCCGTGTCCCACTGCGCGTCGGCGTAGTAACGCATCACCATGATGGGAATCGCACAGGTCGCCATAATGGTTTCGACGGTTTCGACGTTTTCGCTATCGGGCGCACCTAAAGTCAGCACCAGCAGATTGGGCGCCATCTTTTGCACCAGGCTCGCCGCCTGTTCGCGTTGCACCGCCTGCCCGACCACGACAATGTTCTTATTCATCTCAAGCTGGCGGATCAGCGAGTCTCGCGACTCGCTGCCATGATCGACGATCAGCACGCGGATTTTAGGTAGGGTCATCAGGGTTATCCGTCAATTTGAAGGACCCGGTGGCCTGGTTCAGCTCTTTGGAGAGCTGAGTCATATCCTGGCTAATTGAAAGAATGTCTTTGATGGATTGCGAGGTGTAATTACTGGCGACCACGATTTCACGCAGCGCCATCACCACCTGATTACTCGCCGTTTTCTGCTGCTGAGTGGACAGAGAAATCTGCATCGCCGCCGTCGAAGTTTGTTCTGCGGTCGCCACAATGTCATGCAAACGGTCGGCGCTCACTTTGCAGGCTTTGGTGCCCGCTTTAATGCTGTTGCTGCCTTTTTCGGCGTTGAGCACCAGGCGGTTAATCGAGTTTTGAATCTCGCTGATTTTGTTCTCAATTTCAAAAGTCGATTCGGTGACTGAATCGGCCAGGCGGCGAATTTCTGCCGCCACCACTGAGAAACGCTTGCCAGATTCACCGGCACTTGATGCTTCCAGTGCCGCATTAAAAGCAATCAGTTTGGTTTGATCCGCCACGTTGTTGATGATCACCATCACGCGGCTGATTTCTTTGGACTTGTTCCCGAGCATCATGATTTCACGCATGCTTTGCTGGTTGTCGCTGTCGATGTCGGCCATGCGGGTCAGCAACTCACCCATCGAGTCGGAGCCTTTGTTGCAGTCTTCCAGCGTGACGTTGGCAATATCGACCACCGCACGCGAATGCTCGGCAATCTGCGTTGAGGAGGCGGACAACTCTTCCATCGTCGAAGTAATTTCCGCCACCGACGAAGAGGTTTCGACACTGGTTGAGGCTTGCCCGTCTACCGCTTCGGTAATGTTTAACGCCGCTTCATGAACGTGATGCGCATGGGAAACCACTTCGCCCACCAGCGCATGCAGCGAGGCGCGCATCTTCTCATTGGCACTGAGCAAATCACCGATTTCATCGTTGTGATCAACATGCACATCAACGCTCAGATCGCCCTGCGCAATAGACTGCGACACTTTCAGCACGTTGTTTAAACGGCGGGAAATCAGGATACGGCTGGTTCCGGCAATCAGCAGCAAAATCACCGGCATCAGCAGCACGCTAAACAGCAACAGGCTGTTACGCACCAGATTGCTGCTTTTGGCAACGTCATCCACGTAACTAGTGGTGGCGATGATCCAGTTGATCCCTTCAATATGCTCAAACACCGAGACTCGCTTGCGCGGTGCCGCGCCGTAGCCGCTAACGGTTTCGTAATAAATGGTGCCGTTTTTGCGCGCCAGAATATCGGCATAGCGTTTGTAGCCGTGGGCGTCAGTAATATTCTCGACGTTCTGGTTGGCTAATGTTGGGTGAGCCACCATGTGGCCTGGGTTAAATCCGGCATCCAGCACGTAGGCGTAACCACCTTCGCCAATATGCACCGCCAGCAGCTCTTTAATCACCGGTTGCAGCGCCAGTTTGACGTCAAAACCAATCGCCACCGCCCCGACAACCTGGCCGTATTTATCGGCAATCGGTTCGTAATGGCTGATGAATTGTTTGCCGTATAACACCACCACGCCGGTAAAAGGTTTATTTCTGGCTAATTCGGCCAGCGCCGGGTTGTCGTGGCTGAGGACGGTGGAGGTGGCAATTCGTCCCTCTTTGCCCTGTAACGAGGTAGAGACGCGCACAAATTGATCGCCTTCGCGGACAAAGGTCGAGGCAAATACACTGGTTAATTCAGTGAAATGAGCATTAATGCTTTTGTCATTTAATAGCGCTTTTAATGGCTCGGCATCCATTGAGTGCAGCGGTACCGAAGACATATTTTGATAGTTGTTGATATAAACGTTGCTGTAGCGTTCAGCGTCGCGCGTCACGCGTTTATATTCAGTGAGAATATTGTTATGGAATATCCGGGTATTGGAACGCAGCACTTCCAGCGCATTGCTTTCCAGCTGCTTCGATAAATAATTCGACAGCAGAAATGACGCGCCAACCAGCAACACGCCAATACACGCCACCAGCATCAACCCCAGCTTCATGGCGACACCCACGTGTAACTTATGCAGCCATGCTGTCAGACCACTTTCCCTGGTAGCGGAATATTCAGCCTCTTCCTGACGCTTGAATTTAAATAAGTGACTCATGGGTTTCCATTTTTATTGTGGTGTAAGAAGGTTCTGCTGTTCGTTTCATTGCTGTTCATTGGTGGATGACGCTGCGCTTATCCACCCTACAACTAATCAAAACTGATGGATGACGCTTCGCTTATCCACCCTACAACTAATCAAAACTGGTGGATGACGCTGCGCCCCCGACACCATCGGATCACACAAGCGTAAGCAAAGGCACTGGCTTACCGATGTGATAACCCTGCAACCAGTCGACATTCATTCTTTCCAGGCAAAGCTGAATACTTTCGTTCTCAACATATTCGGCCACCACCTGCATATTTTTCATTCTTGCAACATGGCAAAACGACTCAACAATGTAGTGGCTGACTTCGCTCTCGGTAATTTCACGGATAAACGAGCCGTCGATTTTTAAAATATCGGCGCTGACATCACGTAACCGCGCATGGCTGGAAAAACCGGTACCAAAGTCATCAATTGCTACCCGACAACCGAGGCTTTTGAGCGAACGCACGGTGTTCTGCGATTGTTCGGTATCGGACAGTGCGTCTGCTTCGGTTATCTCAAAGATGATGCGCTGCGGATCCACACCAAACTCGGCCAGCAGCAACTGCACGCTGTGAACAAAACTGGCGCGACACACCGTGACCGGTGCGAGATTGATCGAGAAGCTGCGATCCGGCTGCTGCTGCATGGTTTTTAGCGTGTTGCGGATCACCCAAAGATCGATATCCGGCGCGAGGCCCGCTTCGGTCGCTACTGGCAAAAAGCGGTCCGGCGGAATAAAGCGCCCTTCTTCGTCCAGCATACGCAGCAAGATCTCGTGGTAGCGCTCTTCGCCACGGGTGCTGACAATCGGCTGCGCCATTAACACGAAGGCGTCGTTATCCAGCGTTTTTTGGAGCACCGTACGAATATCAGTGCGCCCGACGATGTAACTTTCCAGAATGCGGCTGGACTGCGCTTCAAGGTTTTCAGGTTTGCCATTGACCAGCGACAGCCCGGAAACAATCCCCAGCTTTCCGGTCAGGCTGTAAACGTCATTACAGAACTGAGTTGCCCGGCAATAGCCGAGGCCGCTGCGGAAACCAAGCTGCTGATTGTTATGTGAATAACGAAAGGTGTTGGCGGATTGATACAGCAGGCTGAGCCTTCCCCAGCTCGGGTCGTCAAGCTTGAGCAGCAGGCCATAACCCGCGTGGTAGTAAATTTTCTCATCGCCTCGCAGATTGCTACGCAGGTGATCGGCGAGCTTTTTTTGGTATCTGGCGCGAAAGTGCAAACCGTAACGGCGCGAGAAAAGTTCCATTTCGGGAACCTGAATCAGGCCAACCGTGGAGTGTGGCGACTGTTTAATATCCGCCTTTAAGGCACGCAGATTCGGCATGTTGGTCATCGGGTCGGTTAACCCCATTTCCAGCAGCTGATCAAAGCGTAACTTATTGAATCTGGACAATACGCCCATGATGACGATGGTCAGCGTAAAGACAAAAATAGCCGTCGACACCAGCACCTGGTGCAACATGAAGTCGTCGTTGAGGGCAATGTAGTTTTCGTTATTCTTAGCCAAAATGATAAGCATCACCGTCCAGATTGGCGCGGTGAAGAGATAGCCGATGCGCACTGAGCTCCACAGCATCAGCGGGAAAATCAGGATCAGGCTGTAAAAGGTAAAAAAGACGTTGTCTTTGAAAGGGATGTTGAGAAAAATCATCAAGACAAGCAGCGATACCGCCCAGAGCGTAAAACGGATGTACCCGACGCTTTCTGAAAACTGTGCGCCGATAGACTTCAGGCATATCGCGGCATATTTCGGGCGGCAGATAATCCTTAACACGGTATAAAACAGCGGAATACCAGTTACGCAGCCGTTCATCACCCCCTGGATTCTGACCAGCGTTTCCGCGTTAAACACATGCTCAAACGCCATCGCAGCGCAGGGATGATAAGTGGTAAACAGGCAGACCACTTCGCTAAACACGGTATTGAGCAAGGCGTTGCACAAGCACAGCCAGATGAGCCGTTGACTGGTGAGAATGATGCGCCCAAAACTGGATGGGCTACGCCAGCCGGTGCTTTTGGCATAGAAGAAATAGCTAATCAAGGCGGCGGCCAGATAGCCAAGCAGCTCATAAAATTCAGTCAGAGGGCGCAATAACAGGGTTAATACGCTGAGCAAAGCCAGGCCTGCTACGGCGCGGTAGCCAAACAATACCAGTACGGCGGAGATGGCCGCTAATTCGAGGTCATAGACCACCAGAACCTGGTCATCAACGATGAGATGGCTGCTGAGCAGTTGCGCCAGTGCGTAAAGCAGGCAGGGAAGAATCAACGGTAAACCCCACCGTTTATTAGTATGCGCTGTGCTATCGCTCGCTATAGAGTCCAAGAATTTAACCCGTGTTGTATGCTTTAGAGTGCTATTTATGTGATTTGGAGAATGGACAGAATATTGCAGAATACATAATCAAAAAAAAACAAATACGCTGTTAAATTAGCAAGTAATTAACAACTATAATTTTTAACTATTCTTTTTAATAATACCGAAGATGATGAATCTTAAAAATCATCGGCACACTGAAAACGTTTTGGATTGTATTCATTTTTTGTTCAGAAAAGAACAGTCATTTATAGGTAAAAATGGACATTAATTAGTACGGTGATAATTAATTAAGCACAACACAAAAATAACCTAACATATTGATAGTTAGTAATATATTTATTTTAACGGTAATATAAAACTGTCTTATATTGTGGATTGCAGAACAAAAACAAACAGCGACAAACGTCTTTATTTAACGCCATTGTTAAAGAGAATCAATCAACAGAACAATTAATGTTTGAAGGGTATTCTTAATGATTGACTTGACTATCAGGGTTATCTATAGTCCTGCCGCGTGTTTTGTCTTTATTTATTTTTTCAGCAGTGATGTTACACAACCGTTATTTATTGTTGATACAACACACAACTCTATTAATAAAAAACTCACATAATAATCGGCTAATAAACGGTGGATGACGCTGCGCTTATCCACCCTACAAAATCTTAACCGTAGGTCGGATAAGCGAAGCGTCACCCGACAAAACCATAACCGTAGGTCGGATAAGCGCAGCGTCACCCGACAAAACCATAACCGTAGGTCGGATAAGCACAGCGTCACCCGACAAAACCATAACCGTAGGTCGGATAAGCGCAGCGTCATCCGACAAAACCATAACCGTAGGTCGGATAAGCGCAGCGTCACCCGACAAAACCATAACCGTAGGTCGGATAAGCGCAGCGTCATCCGACAGCCCCGACAAACCCAAGTATCATTCTCAGGAAGCTGGTAATCAGTGGCTAAAAGTTTTATCTCGCTCAAAGGCGTAAAAGGTTGGCACCATTCCATTGCCGGGAAAATTACCCAGTTTTTGCTGGCGGGTATCCTTATTGCCTTTGGGGCGGGAGCCTGTGCAGGCTGGGGGCTGATTGACAGCTTCTCTTACCAGCAATGGGTACACCAGGCTGAAGCGAATGCCCAGATAATGACCTACATCGTGCGTAACGTGTATACCAATGTCGCGGTGGGGACCAGCTCTACGGGGCAAATAACCCGCATTGTTTCTGAACACAAATTGGGTGACCCCGACTCGGTAATCCAAACCGGCTACAACCCTGTCGATGTGCTGGCTCTGGCATCAGTGCAAACCCGTAACCCGACCTGGCTGTTCCTTTACACGCCTGAAAAAGGCTTCCAGGGCATCAGCAACAACTCAGAATCGCAAGACGCCAGTATCCGCTTCAAGGGACACCGCGCCACTGATGTACTGGTTAACTACTATATTGGTTTTGCCACCATCAACGGCAAAGAGTGCTTTATCAGTGCCGTCCCTATTCTTGCGCCTTCAGGCGAAATCCTTGGCAGTTTGATCAGCAGCATTGGCAACAAAAGCCAGCTGTACGCGGCTTATGACGCGATGCTCAAAAAAACGCTGGTGATTCTGGCGCTGATTCTGCTCGGCACGCTGGCCCTGGTGACGCTGTTTATGCGCCGTCTGTTCCGCCCGGTACCGCTGTTGATTAACTCTTTGACGCGCATTGCTCATGAGCAAACCGACCACATAACCCCTTACTTAGATCAGGATGACGAAATCGGCCGGTTAGCAGCAGCGATTGAAAAACTCCGTATTGCGATGGTGGAGCGTGATTACCTGCAACGCATGCAGGATATGTCGCAAAAAATGGAGTACATGGCGCACCATGATTCACTGACCGGTTTCCCGAACCGCGCTTCCTTTAGCCAGGCGCTGGATAAATGTATCCGTGAAATGAATCAGAACGGGCAGCTATTCAACCTGTTGCTGATTGATCTGGATAACTTCAAACCGGTGAACGATACCTTCGGCCACTCGGCGGGTGATGAAGTGCTGATCGGCGTGGCACAGCGTCTTTCTTTGCTGTTAGGCCCAATGGATTTTGCCGCACGCTTAGGCGGTGACGAATTTGCGATTTTGCAGAGCGTGAAAGCAGACAATTGCCAGGAAGCGGGCGCGCTATCGCAAAAAATTGTCCGCGCGTTGAGTATTCCATTCACCTACGGCACCAACACATTCGCCATTAGCTGCAGCGTCGGCATTGTTACCGCCCCCGATCAGGGTAACAGCGCGACCACGCTGATGATTAACGCCGACCTCGCCTTGTATGCCTCAAAGCATAGTGGCCGTGGCTGCTACCACTTCTTTGAAGATGGCATGATGATGAAGCACACCAATAGCGTGTTTGTGAATCAGGAAATCATCAACGGCATTGATAACAATGAGTTTGTCCTGCACTACCAGCCGATTATCGATCTGGAAAATGAAACCGTTTGTGGCTACGAATCACTGATCCGCTGGAATCACCCGACCAAGGGGATGATTTACCCGGACTACTTTATTAATATCGCCGAAGAGTCCGGTTTAATTATCCGTCTTGGCGAATGGATTATTCGCCAGTCCTGTATGGCGGCGGCTAAGTGGCCAGAATCCACCAAAGTGGCGGTTAACATTTCGGCGTATCAATTACATGGCCCAGGCTTAATCGATATTATTATTGATGCCCTGAAACAGAGCGGCCTGGCGGCTAATCGCCTGGAAATTGAAGTCACTGAATCAGAAAAACTCGACCAGTCGATTGCCCTGCCGGTATTTAAGAAAATCCGTGAGATGGGTATTTCCATTGCAATGGATGATTTAGGCACCGGATATGCGGCGCTGGATTACCTGCTTATTTATCCGTTTACGCGTATTAAAATTGCCCGCACGCTGATTATGAAACTCGAGAAAGAGAGTGCCAGCCAATATCTGGTGGTGATGCTGATTCAGTTTGCGCAAAAATATGGCATGAGCGTGACGGCAGAAGGGGTGGAAACCGAGCAACAACGGACTATTTTGCGGCGTATTTCTTGCCAGAATGTGCAGGGCTACTATTACAGCCGGCCGTTACCAGAAAAAGATCTGCAACCGACTTTTGGTAACCGAGTCATCGATGGGGAAATTTGCAATGCAGTCTAAGTCTTTGCTTTGCCATTTCTTTATCGGGCTGCTGCTGCTCAGCAGCCCGTTGTGCCGGGCGCACAACCTGCATAGCAAGAAAACGCTCGAGAAAATAACCGAAACCAACACCATCTCGCTCGGCTACCAGGATGACGCCTTCCCCTTTTCCTATGTTGAAAACAAACAGCCAGCAGGCTATTCCATCGAGATTTGTAATAAAGTCGTTGAGGCGATTAAAACTAAACTGAAATTAAAAGATCTGAAAGTTCGCTGGATAAAAAGCAGCACCGCCTCACAGTTTGTGTTAATCAAAAACCATGCCACCGATATTATGTGTATTCCGGCTTTTTACTCTGAGGCGCGCCACCAGAAAGCTGAGTTTTCCATCCCTTACTTCTTCTCCAGCACCCGCTTTATTACACGTAAAAATAACCACACCGACACCATCGAAGATTTAGCCGGCCATAGCATTCTGGTCAAAAGTGGCACTATCTATGTTGAGCAATTGCATAATATAAACAGAACCAACGATCTCAACTTAAATATTGAACTGGATAACAATAACCGCGCCGCCTTTGAAGAAGTGCAAAGCGGTGAATTACCGGCGCTGGTTTCCAGTTCAGCGATCCTGAAAGGCATGCTGGCACTTTCCCCGGAGCCGGACTCATTAGAAATATCTGATGAAACGTTAAGCCCACCGATCCCCGCAGGTTTATTACTGCCGCTCGATGACAATGAATTCAAAAGTTTCCTCGATGAAACGTTGCTGTCATTGATTACCAGTAAGGATTTTACCGCACTCTATCAGCGCTGGTTCCTGTCACCGATCCCGCCGAAAGCCATAAATCTTAATATTCCGATGTCGGCCGATCTCAAAGCACTGACCACAACAACAGCTAAGTATGTGTACTAATATGAAAAAGACATTTTCCAGCAGGCTTAAATTGTTGTTCCGAACGGTTTCGTGGTTGCCATTAATGTGTGTTCCCCATTATCTGGCAGCCGCCCCCACTTCCGTCACTCTTGAACATATCAAAGCAAGCCACATCATTAATATCGGCTATCGCCAGCTGGAGCCTTTTTCGTTTCGGGATAATAGCGGCGAAGTATCCGGCTACACCATTTCACTGTGTAATAAAGTCGCTGATGAAATAAAACATTCGCTGGGGCTGAAAAAGCTCGACATTCATTATATTCCCACATTGTTTACCGAGCGTGTTTCAGCACTTAACTCCAGTAAAATAGATTTTGATTGCAGTGTGAATACCGATGCACCTGAAAGACAAAAGAGTGTGTCGTTTTCCATTGATTATTACACGGCCAATATGCGTATTGTTTCGCTACGCCAAAACAATATTCAGACGCTTAATGACTTAAAAGGCCATACCGTTAGCGTGCCACGGGGCTCTAAAGATCTGTTAGAGTTGAATCGGGTAAATCGTGAGAAACATCTTAGTCTGTCGATTATTACCTCAGATACGGTGGCCGATGCTTTCGATATGGTGGCGCAGAAGCGCACGGCAGCAGTCGTGCTGGATGATATCCTGGCTTATCCATTCATCAACCAAAGCGAGAAGCCTGAAGCATTCACGGTTTCGCATGAGATTGTCGGTGAAAAGATGAAATACGCCATCATGATGCGCAAAGAAGATCCGCTGTTTGTGGCGTTTGTCGACAAAACGCTGGAGCACATTTTCGATTCACCACTGAATACTCAGTTGACCAATAAGTGGTTGACGCAAAAAGTGGTGTTAAAAAATTAAGCCTGGGAAATGGTGGATGTCGCTTACGCTAATCCACCCTACGAAAATATTCATCGCGGTGTTGTTGATATTTGCGGGCAGCACGTTACGTGCCGCCTGGGATTTCACCACCATTCAACAGCGCGCGGATAACCTCTATGGCCCCGCCAGCCCTGAGGGTGGAAAACGTATTGATGCCTGGCAGCAATTGCTTATGCAGCAACGCAATAAAAGTGAGTCTGAACAATTAACCGCGGTGAATCTCTTTTTTAACCAAAAGCTGCATTACCGCGAAGATAGCGATATCTGGAATAATATTGATTATTGGGCCACGCCGATAGAATCGCTGCGTAAAGGGGAAGCAGATTGCGAAGATTATGCAATCGCTAAATATTTCACATTACGCCAGTTAGGTGTTTCAGGCGAAAAACTACGGATTACTTACGTTAAAGCCATCCGTCTTAATCGCGCGCATATGGTATTAACCTGGTATGAAACACCTAATGCGATCCCTGTGGTTTTAGACAGTTTGACGAATAATATTTTACCCGCAACACAACGTGCAGATTTATTACCGGTTTACTCTTTTAATGATAGCGGACTGTGGTTACCTGGCAGTCAAAATAATAAACGTGTCGGGGATAGTAAGCACCTTTCTCGCTGGCAAGATGTATTGAAAAAAATGCGCGAAGAAGGATTCCCGATTGATGAATAGGATAAGCCTGTGTCACTTTTCAAACAGCTTCTGATAGCTATCTTTGTTTTTATGCTGATTATTTTCAGCGGCAGTTTTGTGGTTAATCTCGAAAGTTCGCGGGATCAATATACTAATCAGCTGCTGTCTCATGCTCAGGATGCCGCCACCGCATTAGGCCTGTCGCTGACCCCGCATGTTGACGATCCGGCGATGATTGAGCTGATGGTCAGTTCGATTTTTGATAGCGGCTACTACAATACGATTCGCATTGTTGACCAGAGCAACGGCAAAACCATTCTGGAGCGCAGCACGTCTACGTCTATCCCGGATGTGCCGCACTGGTTTGTCGGCCTGGTCGATGTGAAACCACAAGCGGGTGAAGCGACGATTATGCGCGGCTGGCAACAGGCGGCGCGCGTCGAAGTGGTCAGCAATCCGGTGTTTGCCATCAAACGTTTATGGGACAGCACGCTGGCGAATTTGCTGTGGATGCTGGCGTGTTGCGCCGTGTGTATTCTGGCAGGTGCCATGCTGTTGCGCCGCCAGTTACGCCCACTCAATTATATGGTGGAGCAATCACAAGCGATTACCCGCCGCGAATATCTGACGCAGCTCGATTTGCCGAAAACCCCAGAGCTGCGCCGTGTCGTCGAAGCGATGAACCTGATGGTCACCAAGCTTAAATCGCTGTTTGAGGATCAAGCTGAACACAGCGAACGTCTGCACAATGAAGCCTATCTCGACAGCCAAACCGGTGTTGCCAACCGCCGCGCCTTCGACCTGCAAATGCAGTCGCGTTTGAGCGATGAAGAGACCGCGCCGGGCTATTTGCTGCTACTGCGTATTCAGGATCTCAGTGGCCTGAACCAGCGTTTTGGCGGCCCGCATACTGATAATTTGCTGAAGCATGTCGCCGATATGATGAGCGTGGTGAAAAGCCAGCACGCCAAGGCGGATAGTATTCTGGCGCGTATCCGTGGCGGCGAATTCGCGCTGCTGTGCCCGGGCGTGACGCACACCGAGATGCTGAATTTGCAGCATGCCCTCACCCAGCAGCTTTCGGCATTTTATGCCACCGGCATGTCGGACATTAACCCGGTGGCGCATACCGGAATGGTGCCTTTTAATTCCGGCGATACGCCGCAGTCGCTGTTCGTGCAGGCTGACCGCGTATTAATCGAAGCCGAAACGCGCACCACACATCAGACAAACGATGTGCCCGCCATCGACAATGCCGCGACAGAAGATCAGCATTTGTGGTTTACCCGTCTTGATAATGCGCTGAGCCAACGGCAGTTCCAGTTATTCTTCCAGCCGGTAGTGGACTGTAAAAATCCGAAGAAAGTGATTCATTACAAAGTGTTGTCGCGCATGGTGGATGAAGACGGCAATAGCATTACTGCCGGGCGTTTCCTGCCGTGGGTGCATCGCTTTGGCTGGAGCCATCGTCTTGATCAGGTGATGCTGGCGCTGACGTTGAAGCAGCTGAAAAGTTACCCGGGTTCGCTGGCGCTGAGTTTGTCGGGGCATTCGCTGGCCAATGAAGCCACGATTAAGCAGTTGCTGAACCCGTTGAAGGTCAATTCCGCATTAGCCAACCGGTTAATTCTGGAACTCGACGAAAACCAGTTGCCGGAGCCTGCGCAGATGGAAGTGTTTGTGAAGTCGCTGAATCAGTTTGGTTGTGGGCTGGGTTTGCAACACTTCGGTAGCCGCTTCGATATGATTGGCCATTTCTCGCAGTGGGGGCTGGCGTATCTGAAAATCGATTCCAGCTATATTCGCCATATTGATATTGAGAGCGATAAGCGCTTGTTTATTGATGTGTTGCACAGTGCCACCAACAATATCGATTTGCCGTTAATTGCCGAGCGTGTAGAAACCGCAGGCGAGTTGCGCGTGTTGCAAGAGGTGGGGATTTACGGCGCGATGGGCCAGTTGTTGGGGGAGCCTGCGCCGTTTTAATTTGGGTAAATGCCCTCACCCCGGCCCTCTCCCACAGGAGAGGGAGAAGACCGTCTTATCTACTGGCTAGCAGGCTGTCTCTTAGTCACATCTCGCTCTGGCAATCTTGTCAGGGCGAGATCTGTTAGCCTCGCAGGTTTTCCGTTCACCCGTGCGTTCAGTTATCTCTTTAATTCCTGCAAACGGTGAACGTATCAAGGTGTTAACGCCAACCCCTTGATAATCCAGGAGCCCGGCAAATCAATCGCCGCTAAAGCGGTAAACACCGTTTTTCACCCAACATTCGGGGTCGTTCGCGATTCGTTCCAGACGATCGCTCTCTCACGTGGTTCCCGACCACGTGACCCCAACTGAAGGGTGAAAAACGGTGCGACTGAAGCCGGGAACAAGGTCAAAACCGGCCTGGTTTTTGACTTTGACCTTGAATTTCTGGTCCGGCTTAAATCGCCTGGTGAACGGAACCTTCTCCGAATTGGCAGGAACTGTTCTTCAAAGTTGTGACTAAGAGACAGCGCCCGCACCGTTCAATCCCCTCTCCCTCAGGGAGAGGGTTAGGGTGAGGGTGGTTTAATCACTAGAAAATCCCGTTATCGTCGCTATTCAATAAATCTTCCAGCCCACCTAATCCCTGGCGCGCCTGCGCACGGTTCATCAACTTCACCTGCGCCATCTCTGGCAAATCGGTAATGGTGATCACCCCTTTCTGAATCAACAGAAAAATCAGGTCATCCAGAACACGTACCATTTCCAGGTCGCTTTTTTGCAGTAGTTCACGATGCTGAACGTCATTCATTTTTAATACCTTAAATTGCCGGTGATTTCACCGCCCGGTGAAGGGCGGTGACTATCAATTAGTGAGTAATATGCTCAGGTTTTGCGATGAGGTGACCCAGCGAGTAGTGCGATGAGCCATGTGAATCCTGCCCCATATCCCCCACGCTATGCACCGGATGCGTTGGGTTTGCCGCATCGCCTTTGCCACCATGAGGTTCAGCGCCGCCTTTAATCAGCTGCGCAATGTCGCTCACTTCGTGCAGTTCATGAGCCAGCGAGCTGAGATCGTGTTTACTGTCGTGGCGGTCATCTTTTCCGGTAAAGACTTTAGGATCTTGCCCGCCTTGCAGGCCTTTACCGTCTGGATGCAGCGCAAAGGTAAGCGGTTCGTGGCTGTCATCAAACAGGTTGCTTAAACCATGATCATGCGCCGCCGCGTGATGGGCTTTGTCTGCAACGTCCGTTCGCTGGTCGTCAGAGTGGCGCGGTGGCTCTACCGTGACATCCACCGTCTGGTAGATTGGGGTTTGGTTGCCGCTGGCATCGTGCGCCGTCACTATGACCGTCACGTTGTTATGCCCGGCCGCAAACTCCGAGGTATGCACCGGAAGGTCATACTTCATTTCACCGTTTTCTAAGTAAATGTTGGTGTGGTGCGGCTTGCCGTTGATCATTGCCGTCACCTGGTCGCCATCCTGCACTTCACCGGTGATGTGGCCGGTAATATGGGTGAAGGTGTGACGGGCTTCGCGATCGCCATCAATGTGGTTATCACCGGTGACTTTATCGAGGGCGATCACCGCGTCGGCGTGGGTGTCGAGCTCAATATGGTGAGTATCAGTCGAGGTCGCCACGTTACCAGGCTTATCTTGCCCGGTGAGCGTGACATCAATCTTGTTATCCCCCTCTTTTAAGAGATGGTTATCCACCGGAATTTCAAAGGTTTTCAGGCCATCATGCAGGGTATACACGCCTGGCAGTTGTGTGCCATTAAGCGTTAACGTCACGGTGTCGCCGTTCTGCGCATCGCCCGTGATTGTGCCTGTGACCAGGGTGGTAGGGTTGCTATGCTCCGCAGCATTCACCTTGTCGTCACCGGCAAGTGTGTCGATATGGATGCTGTTGGCCGCTTGCTGGTCGATGGTGATGTCGTTGGTTTTGACGACCGTTAAGGTATTGCCGACGTCATCTTCGCCAGTCACTCGGTAGGTAATCGTCTGATCGGCGAGCAGCTCAGAGGTAGCCACATCCAGTTTGAAGATGAACCCACCATGCCCGTCACTGTGCAGCGCTGCTGGCAGTTCGTGGCCATTAACGGTAAGAATAACTTTGTCATTCTCTTTCACATCGCCAGTGACTTTGCCGCTAATTTCCGTGGTGGCTTTGCCACTTTCGACAAGGTTAAGGATGTTATCTTGCGTGACGTTATCGAAGGTCAGCGTCACCACGGCGTGGTCGTCAATGCTGACCGCTTTGCTTGCACTCTGGCTAAAGTCATTACCGGCGTCGTCTTTGCCGGATACCGTCACCGTGATATCCGGGTGGTTTTGTAACTCCACTTTTAAATCGTCAGTTTTGACATCCAGCGAGTAGCCCAACTGCCCGTTCATATTCGGCAGTTCGATCACTTTAGTGTCATACGGGATGCCATTAAGTATCACCGTCACTTTGTCATCCACTGCGGCATCCCCACCGACAGTGCCGCTGATCCCGGTAAATTCTGCGCCCAGATCTTTGGCGCTGAGGATATTGTCACCAGAAACGGTATTAATGGTGAGGGTCGCGGCAGCAGCGAGGTCGGTTGAATAATGCTGTGTGGCGTGACCGACAGTGATGTTGTGAGCATCATCATGGCCGGTCACTTGCGCTGTGATGGTGTCGCCTCTCTTCAAATCATCAGTTAAGACATCAAGCGAATATTTCAGGTTGTCATCAATCTCAACGTCTTTATATTCCACGCCATTCACGTTCAGCGTGACATGCTCATGTGGCTTCACATCGCCGGAAACATGGCCGCTGATGGTGGTTTTTGGCTGCTGGGTTTCAGCCAGGTTGAGGATGTTATCGTCAGTGACCTTGTCGATAAAGATATTGGCTGAAACGTCCGTATCCACGGTGATGGTTTTATCGTCGCTCACCGTCAAAGTGTTGCCCTGGTCATCATGCGCGGTGACGCTAACGGAGACATGCGGGTCCTGGCGCAGATCGGCAATGCTGACTTTCTGGTTGAATCTCAACTCCCCGTTACTGTCGGTATGCACCTGGGTGGTCACCTGGTGACCGTTAATCATCAGCGTCACATTGCTGCCGTCATGGATGCCATCACCTTTGACGGTACCGGTGACGGTAGTCACCCCATTTTGGGCTTCGACAATGTTGATAATGTCGTCGCCCGCAATGGTGTCGAGGTGGATTTCGGCCGTCACATCGGTATCAACCTGCACAGTTTTATGTGCATCCACTTTCATCGTCTTACCGTCTTCATTGTGCGCGTTGACGCTAACCGAAATATCCGGGTGATCCATCAAATATTGGGTATCGACTGCAATCTCATAGCCCAATTCACCAGGCAAATTAGGGCGTTCTTTAATCTCAACCTCAATATTTTGCGTGCCAATATGCAGCATGACGTGATCGCCAGGCTGCACATCGCCACTGACGGTGCCACGGATCACCGTTTTACCTGCCTCAGATTCGATTTGGTTGACAACATCGTTACCGGCAATCGGGCTGATGGTGATTTCCGCATGAGGTTTGTCGTGATGCTCCGGCGTGTTATCCGGCGGAGTGGTATTGCCATTATTGTTAACGAAAGCAGGAAGATGCGCCTGGATATGATCAACTGCCGTCGTCGTGTTGCCGAACTTATCGGTGCTGGTGACTTCGATCTGGATATCTGGATGAGCGTAGACAATGAATGGAGAAACCGCATAGTTAAACCCTAAACCACCGCCCTTGAGTTTGATCACTTCGGTGTCAAAGGTCTTATCACCAATGGTTATCAGAACATGGTCATGCTCCTGCACATCCAGGCCTGTGACACGCCCCGTCACGTAATAATGGTCAGGTCCGTTTTCGTTATCACCATCGGCTCTATCGTCCGTAATGTGGACATCGGCACGCGTATCAACCACCACATCGTGGTCGGCTTCAGCCAGCACGGTGTTACCCACCTCATCGTAGCCGGTGACCGAGGCATGTATTGTCGGGTTCTCTTTAGAAATCAGATCATCGGTGCTGACTTCAATGCTGTAACCGAGGCCCTTAGTCCCGAGATCGATAACATCGCCGTAGTAGTGCACCCCGTTAACATCAAGAGTGACCTGATCCCCCAGATGAACGTCACCGGTCACCTGGCCGGTGATGGTGGTGTGCGGCTGGTGCGCTTCGGCATTATTAATCACATCGTCGTCAGTCACCTTGTCAATGGTGATGGTGGCAACTGCCTGGTCGTCGTGTTTGACGTCGTGATCGGCATGTACCGTGATGGTGTTTCCGGCGTTGTCCACGGTGCTGACGAAGGCTTCGATATGCCCGTCGGCCACCAAACCGGAGGTTTTCACCTCAACGGAATAACCGAGGCCGCCATTGAGATACTTCTGCGGTTCAACTTTGACGATGTATTCATGGCCATTGACGAAAACATGTACCACATCGCCTTGATGGACTTCGCCACCCACGCTGCCGTAAACGGTAGTGGTCGGGTATTTTTGATCCAGTTGGTTAAGAGTATCGTCGCCAGAAACCGTGTTGATGGTCAGCGAAGCATCGGCATGATCGTCGATATTTATTGGCCGATATGCGGTGGCAGTAGCGACGTTGTGTGCATCATCTTCCACCGTGATGCTGGCGTGAATATTCGGGTCCTGATGAAGATCGGTAGTTTCTACCAGGATGTGGTAAACCATGTCGCCATTAGCATCCTGCTCAACTTTTCCTGGGTAATCATGGCCGTTGATCTTCAATACCACTTCGTCGCCCGGCTTCATTTCACCGCTCAGCGTGCCGCTCACCAGCGTGTAGTGATGGTTGAGCTCTTCACCATTTAAGGTGTCATCTCCCGAAACCTTATCAATGGTGATCACCGCTTCAACTTTGGTATCAACCTCCACTGTCCTGTCCGCCTGCGCGGTAGCCACGTTATTGGCGTTATCAGTGGCGGTGACAGAAGCGGTAAAGTGCGGATCAACCATCAGGTCGTGGGTGCTGACCTCTTTGGTCCACACCAGATTGCCATTGCCGTCTTTGGTCACTTTCGCCGTCAGCTCATTGCCGTTAATCACCAGGTGGACATAATCCCCTTCTTTAACATCGCCGCCGACGGTGCCGGATACCGTGGTGAATTCGTGAGTTGATTCATCAGCGTTGATCTTATCGTCGCCGGCTACCGGATCGATGTTAATCGTCGCTTCCGCTTGCAGATCAATATCGACCTGGTAGGTCACGTCGATGTGATTTTCGTTACCGGCAGCATCGTGCGCCACCACATGAACCGTTGGGTAAGGGTCGGCCAGCAGATCTTTGGTGACCACATCCAGGCTGTAGCCCAACGCCCCGTTTTGATGGGGCAGCTGGATGACCGTGGTTTCATAGCTGATGTTATTGACGGTGATGAAGACTTTATCGCCAACATTAATTTCGCCGGTAATGGTGCCCGTGATGTGTGTGTGCTGCTGTTTTGATTCGAGGTGGTTAATAACGTTATCGCCGGTCACCAGATCAATGGTCGCATTGCCTACGGCGTGGTTATCAATATGGACGGTGTGAGTGGTGGTTTTGGTGACTTCGTTATCCAAAATGTCGTGGGAGGTGATCGTGGCTTTAAAGGTCACATCGGTATCAATCTTGCCGTAATTATCACTGAACGAGCCGCTATCAACTTCAATACGGAAGCCAATTTTACCGTTATCCAGAGCAATGACTTTGCCTGGATAGGGAATGCCATGAACCTCGATAACAATCTTATCACCGACTGCGGCATCGCCATCCACCCAACCCGTGATCATCACTTTGGGCTGCGCCAGTTCGTCGTGATTAAGCACGTTATCAACCGTCACTTTATCAATATGAATGCTGGCTGCCGCTTTAGTGTCGACCGCAATATCGTGCGTGTGCGTGGTGGTGACATAATTGTCGAGCGCATCGTGGCTGGTGACAGACACTTCCACATTGACGAGCCCATCATGAAGCGTGCCCGCAGGCAGCGAAACTTCGTAATACAGATGGCCGCCAGCGTCGGTTTTCACCTCACCTGAATATTCCACACCTGCTACCCGCACCACGACCGGATCGCCATCTTTGGCATCCACGCCGGTGACATCGCCGCGAATGATGACAGGCTGTTGAGATTCCGCTTTGCTAACCCAGTCTTCGCCCGCCACGGTATCGATGGTGAAATCGTTTACCGCAAAGTTATCAATATGCAGTGTGTGCGTGGTGGTAACGACAATTTCGTTATGCGCAAGATCATGGGAAGTAATTGTCGCTTTGAACGTAAGGTTTTCATCGATCTTACCGTTATTATCAGCGAACTGCGCCGACGGTACGGCAATATGGTAGCTCAGGTCATTTTCGAGGTAGCCGGTGAATTTCATACCGTTAACTTCAATGACCACTTCATCTCCCGGCTTCGCATCGCCACCGCCAACGCCACTGATGATGTGCTCTTTCTCATCCAGTTCAGCGTGGTTGAGGATATTGTCTGCGGTGACATCGTCAATGGTCAGCGTGGCGTTGGCGTGGTTATCAATATAAACCGTGTGATCGGTGGTCTGAATGGTCACGTTGCCCGCGGCATCGTGGGAGGTCACTTTGGCGTGCACATTGACGCTGTCGTCCACTTCACCTTTGTTATTGCTGAAAATTCGCGAATCAACCGGAATGCGGTAACCCAATGTACCATTGCCGATATCAAACACTTCCCCGGTAAAATGATTGCCATTAATGTCAATATCAACGCGATCGTTAACCGCCGCGTCACCATCCACCACACCGTGCACCCACCACTTCGGTGCGCTCAGTTCATTGTGGTTGAGGATGTTATCGTCAGTCAGATCCTCAATGGTGATGGTGGCATTGGCGTGGTTGTCGATCTGAACTTTATATTCCGTGGTTTCCACCACTTCGTTACCCGCCGCATCGTGTGCTTTGACGCTGGCAATCACTTTGACAAAGCCGTCCACTTCACCTTTGTTATCGCTGAATACGCGCGGGTTGACCGGGATGTTATAGCCCAGTTGATCATTGCCGATGGCAATCACTTCGCCACGGAAATGCGTGCCGTTAATCACCAGATCAACCACATCCCCTTCACGGGCATCACCGCCGACCACGCCATGAATAAACTGGGTTTTCGCTGCCAGCTCATCGTGATTGAGGATGTTATCTTTAGTGACCGCGTCAATGGTGATGGTGGCGTTAGCGTGGTTATCAATATAAACCGTGTGTTCGGTGGTCTGAATGGTCACGTTACCCACATCATCGTGGGATTTAATGGTGGCATGGACTTTAACTTTGCTGTCGATTTCCCCCTGATTACGGCTAAACGCCGCAGAGTCGACTTGAATGTTATAGCCTAATTCCCCATTACCGAAATCCACCACGGTACCGGTGAAATGGTTGCCGCGAATATCAAGGTCGACCACATCTCCCACTCGCGCATCGCCGCCGACATTGCCGTGAACAAACTGTTTCGCCGCATTCAGTTCATCGTGATTAAGCACGTTGTCTTTAGTGACATCATCAATGGTGATCGTGGCGTTAGCGTGGTTGTCGATTTGAACTTTATGTTGTGTTTTTTCAATCACTTCGTTATCAACGGCATCGTGCGAAATAACGCTAACGCTGACTTTCACAAAGCCGTCCACTTCACCCTTGTTATTGCTAAAGTCGTGTGGCTCGACCGCTATCTGGTAACCGAGTTGATTCGGGCTGATGTAGATGACTTTTCCGCTGTAATGCTTACCGTTAATTTCCAGATCAATGGCATCACCTTCGCGGGCATCGCCCCCGACGGTGCCGTGAACCCACTGCTTTGCGGCGTCCAGTTCACTGTGATTAAGAACGTTGTCTTTGGTGACGCTATCAATGGTGACGGTGGCTTCAGCCTGGGTGTCGAGCACCAGGTTCTTGTGTTCGATTGCCGTGGCTTCGTTACCCGCCGCATCATGGCTGGTTACCTGAACCTGAATGTCGTTATTGCCTTCTTGTAGCAGATTGCTCGGTACCGGGATTTCATAGCGCAACTGGCCGTTATCGTTGACCACCACGCCGTGGAAATCACGGTCACCGACGGTCACCGTTACCGGGTCGCCTGCTTGCGCATCACCGCCCACAACACCGGTCACCATCGTCGGCATACGCGATTCGTTGCGGTTGACGATGTCATCGTTGGCAATGGTTTCGATAGTAATCGAATTATGAATATCGAAATCGAGATCAACATGGTGATCGCTCGACGCCTGAGTGGTGTTTCCGGCATCATCGGTTGAGGTGACGGTGGCGTGAATATTTGGGTCAGTCAGCAAGTCTGGGGTTAATACGTCGATGCGATAACCCAGTGCGCCATTCCCGAGGTCGATAACCACGTCGCTATATTCGTGGCCATTCACCAACAGGGTAATTTTATCGCCGAGTTTGGCATCCCCGCCGACGGTGCCGTGAACGGAGGTTTTCGCTTCATGGGATTCAGCGATATTAATCACGTTATCAGCGGTAACATCATCAATGGTGATGGTGTCGTGCAGGTCGACGGTATCAATCAGCGCATCGGTAGTGCTTTGCGCGGTGCGACCGGAGATATCCGTAGCCGTGGCGATAACGTTAATTTCGCCTTCCGCAAGAGCGGTTAAATCGGGGTCCGCCGTCCAGTGCCCGTCTTTAACATCCACCTCAAACGTCAATGTGTTTTTTTGGCTATCAGTGAAAGTCAGCGTGACATGTTTCTGGTTACTGGTGCCGCTAATGTGGGCGTGGTTTATTTCATTTTTGTTAACGTAACCGTCGTTGCCCGCGAATTCGTCGATGTGAACCTGCGGAGGTAGAACCGGAGGTGAGCCAGCGTTTAAGCCGCCTTCAGGTAAGTTATGTTCCCAGGTCGGCGCGCCCAGCCCCTGAGTATTAAAACCGGCTGTTGGATCAACAACCTGCGCGGTTAAATCTAATTGCACCAGAGTATGGCCGCCACCACCGCCTTCAATTTGCACGGGCGCTTGGTTACCCGCGGCGGTCGCTTCTAATGATTGTGTTGGGTCAGCACCGTCGGCAATAGCTTTTTGCAGGGCGGCGACATCTTGCGTGTCATGTGCGGCGCTGCTTACCGCATTCAGGCCATGCTCTGTCCAGTGGCTATTACGCCCAAGATCCAGCGTTTTACCATCCGGTAAAGCGACGCTAACCGCCCCGCTGGCACCCGTGACAATTTCCTCACCACTGTAGATTCTGTCACCTTCTTTCAAGAGACGCTGTGAGCCATCGGCTTCGATGACATAAACCTGACCAATGACTGCTTTGATTACACCGAGTAAATTGCTCACCGTACCCTCTCGAATTATTTTGGATTTTATTAGTATTGTTTTTCGATAATTTAAATAATTAATAACATTATTCTTTCATTCACTAAATATCGCCAAATATAGCCATAAATGCCCATTAATGGACATTGCTCATTTGGCGCTAATTTATAAATGTAGAAAAAAACACAGTTATTAGAATTCTATTATCGTGCGCTTGACTGAGTTCTAAATATAATCAAAAATGACACAAAGTGAAACATCACATTACAGAACATTAAATTTCATTTCGAATGAAAGTCTGTTTAATGCCTGACAGATAAACACCGCGTGTTAATTGATATGATGTTTCGTGTTAAAAACAGAAATGGAATTCCCCAAAATAATTCGAGTTGCATGAAGGCGGCAAGCGAGGGAATCCCGATGAGCTTACTAAGGTAAGTGATTCGGGTGAGTGAACGCAGCCAACGCATATGCAGCTCGAAGAATGAAGGGGATATAAAGCGTGATATAGGGATATCGTTAACGCATGTAATAAGGCTTCATAAAATGAAGAAGTTTTTTGTTTTTATCCTGGGTTGTTTATCTGTACATTCTGTTAATGCAGAAAGCTTACCGAATACCGTCAAGCAAGCGTTATCCACTCATCCAGAAGTGAACGCTTCGGTAAATAGCCGCTATTCGGCGGAACAAGATTTACGTGCGGCACGCGGCGGTTATCTCCCTTCTTTAAATTTAAATGCCGAAGCGGGTCAAAAGAACCTCGATGACGCGACGACACGTGCCGGTGGTGATAATAACGGGATGAATCTTTCCCCGAATGATGCCACCGTCAGTCTTGACCAGAATGTCTTCGACGGCTTTGCCACCACCAGTGAAGTGGGCCGCCAGAAAGCCACCGTTGATTCGCGCGCCTTTAGCGTGATGAATATTAGCGAAACCACGGCATTAGAAGTGGTTCAGGCTTATCTCGATGTGTTGCAACGCGAAGAATATGTTCATTTGGCGCAAGACGATTTAGCCAACCATGAACGTATCTACGACCAGATTCGTTTGCGCACCGATCAAGGCGTGGGGCGTTCTGGCGACTTAATGCAGGCAGAGGCTCGTCTGGCACAGGCTCAAAACAATTTACTGACTGAGCAGACCAACCTTGAAGATGCCAAAACATCGTTTACCAGCGTGACTGGCAGAGAGCCAGAAAACCTGAGCTTGCCTGAGAATATTGCGGCTGAGCTGCCGAAATCCCTGAAGGACGCTAAACAGGTGATGGAAGCCAACAACCCGCTGTTGAAATCGGCTAACGCCGATATTGAAGCCGCCCATCAGCAATATGAAGCTTCAAAATCAACGTTTTATCCGCGTGTTGATGTTTCCCTTGCCCATAGCGTGAGTAACGATACCGATACCACGCGTGCCCATGCCGAAGAGTGGCAAGCGATGGTGAAACTGCATTACAACCTGTACCAGGGCGGTAGCGATAAAGCCACGATGGATTCCCGAGCTTATTTGCAAAAACAAGCACAGGACGTGAGAAATAACACGCTGCGCCAAATGAATCAGGAAATTGGCCTGGCATGGACGGCATTAAAAAATGCCCGCGACCAATTACCGGCAGCGGCAGAATATGCCGACCGCAGTGTAAAAGTACGTACCGCTTATCAGGATCAATTCAGCCTCGGCGAACGAACACTGCTGGATTTATTAGACAGTGAAAACGAAGTGTTCTCATCTAAACGCCGCCTGGTTGAATTACGTTATCTGGAAATATCGTCCGGCTACCGAATTTCCGCGCGCATGGGTGAATTATTAAAAGACCTGAAAGTTAGCCCAACGCCAGCAGCTCAGCCAATTGATTCGGCGAGTAATAATACGTTGCCAGAACTTAATTAATTTCGCGTTCAATGGTGGATGACGCTGCGCTTATCCACCCTACAAAAATGTTTCGCGTAGGTCGGATAAGCGTAGCGTCATCCACCCGACAAAAATGTTTCACGTAGGTCGGATAAGCGCAGCGTCATCCACCCGACAAAAATGTTTCACGTAGGTCGGATAAGCGCAGCGTCATCCACCCGACAAAAATGTTTCACGTAGGTCGGATAAGCGCAGCGTCATCCGACAAAAATTATTTCGTTCATCCGACAAAACTCATCAATGAATTTACAAGTTGAACCCATGAATACAATGACAGAGGCTCCTCCACTGGAGGAGTCGCATTATCATGATCCGCGCAGCCGCCATGACGATCCCCTACTCGATTGCCTGCTGGTGCTTTGCACTTTGCATGGTAAATCGGCAAGCCGTTCAACTTTAAGCAGTGGCTTGCCGCTGGAGAACGACCGCCTGACGCTGACCATTTTGCCGCGTGCTGCGGCACGTGCCGGGTTAAAAGCGCGCATCATTAAACGCGCGCTTAATAAAATCCCGGTCATGTCGTTACCGGCGATTCTGATGCTGCGCGAGGGTGGAGCTGCGGTATTGCTCGGCTGGAACGCCGACGGTTCCGCGCGTGTGATGCCAAGCGAAAGCGAAGGTGGTGAAATTCGCGTTGATGCGTCAATCCTTGAAGAAAGCTACACCGGACAGGTGATTTTTGCCCATCCGCGCCATGAGTTTGATTTGCAGTCTGAATCCTTCTTGCCGCGCACCAAATCCTGGTTCAAAGATACGCTGATGCTATCGCGTTATCTGTATATGGATGCGGTGCTCGCCAGTTTGCTGATCAACCTGATCGCGTTGGGCACGCCGCTGTTCACCATGAACGTGTATGACCGCGTGGTGCCGAACCATGCCACGGTGACGTTATGGGTGTTGGCGGTCGGTATTTGCCTGGCGTTCGTGTTTGATTTGATCTTAAAAATGCTGCGCGGTATTTGTCTCGATATTGCCGGGAAAAAGAGTGACCTGATTATCTCTGCCACGCTTTTTGAGCGCATTACCGGCATGGAGATGAAAGCCCGCCCGGCGCGAGTCGGCAGCTTTGCACAGAATATTCATGAATTTCAGTCGCTGCGCGATTTCCTCTCTTCGCTGACGCTGACCACGCTTATCGACTTGCCGTTTACGCTGGTGCTGTTGCTGGTGATCGCGATTATCGGCGGCTCGCTGGCGTGGATCCCGCTGCTCACCTTCCCTATCGCGCTGCTGATCAGTTGGGCGTTGCAGAAACCGGTGAATGCCGCCGTTGCCAAAACCATGAGCCTGGCCAGCGAACGCCAGGCATTGCTGATTGAAACACTCAGCGGCCTTGATGCGATTAAAGTGAACAACGCCCAGAGCGAGCGCCAGTACCAGTGGGAACAGACGCTTGGCAGCTTAAGCCGCCTGGAATTGCGCGTCAAAACGCTGTCGAGTTTTGCCAGTAACCTGACCGGTTGGTTCCAGCAAATGTCCGGCGTGCTGATGATTATTGTTGGCGTGTATATGATTATTGGCGGCAAGTTGAGTATGGGTGGCCTGATTGCCTGCTACATGCTGAATGGCCGCGCGCTGATGCCAATGGGGCAACTCACCGGTTTAATTGCCCGTTATCAGCAGGCGCGACTGACCATCAACAGCACAGAAAAAATGATGTCGATGCCGCAAGAACGCCGCGAGCATGAGCATCCGCTGAAACGCGAAAACTTCCGTGGCAGCATTGAGTTTAAAGACGTCGATTTCAGTTATCCCGAGCAGAAAAACCCGTCGCTGCACAAGATAAACCTGACCATTCAACCGGGCGAACGCGTCGGTATTATTGGCCGTAGCGGTTCCGGCAAAAGCTCCATCAGCAAGCTCATCATCAACCTTTACCAGCCTTCCAGCGGCAATATTTTGATTGATGATGTCGACGCCCGCCAACTGGACGTTAACGACCTGCGCCATAGCATTGGTTACGTTCCTCAAGATATTCAGCTATTTAATGGCACGCTACGCGATAACCTGGTCACTGGTGCGCGTTATGTCGATGACGAAACTATGCTGCGCGCCGCTGAGATTGCGGGCGTGAGCGAGTTCGCACGCATTCACCCTGATGGCTACAACCTGCAAGTGGGTGAACGCGGGATGCAGTTATCCGGCGGGCAACGCCAGGCGGTGGCGCTGGCACGAGCATTGTTACTCGAGCCGCCAGTTTTGTTGCTCGATGAGCCGACCAGTTCAATGGACAACACCAGTGAAGACAAGATTAAACAGGCGCTGGTGCCGTTTGTTGCCGATAAAACCTTGTTACTGGTGACTCACCGGGCGTCGATGCTGACGCTGGTTGATCGCCTGATAATTGTAGATAAAGGACGCATTATTGCCGATGGCCCGAAAGCCATTGTGATGGATGCGCTGAAGAAGGGGCAAATCAATGCGTCTCGCTGAGTTAATTTCCCGTTATCGTGAGCCGCTGCGCCGCTATTTTCAGGGGCGCGATGAAAATCAGGCTGACAATATTAATGAGGTAAGTCATGCACTTATTGATGATTCCCCGCGTGTTATCCGCCTGACGCTATGGACGATTCTGGCATTAGTGGTGCTGGCATTCATTTGGGCGGGTTTCGCCAGGCTGGACGAAGTGACGCGTGGCGAAGGCAAGGCCATCCCTTCTTCTCGTCTGCAAAAAATCCAAAACTTAGAAGGCGGTATTGTTACGGAACTGTTTGTTCATGAAGGGCAAATCGTTGAAGCCGGAACACCGCTGCTGCACCTGGATGATACGCGATTTGCGTCAAACGTCGGCGAAACCGAAGCGGACAAGCTCGGCTTACAGGCGAAGATTGACCGTCTGACCGCAGAAGCGGAAGACAAAGACTTTGTGATTTCAGATGACATCGTCAAGCTCGCCCCACAAGTGGCGCATGGCGAAGTTGATTTGTTTAACAGCCGTCACCGTCAGTTCCAGAATGAGATTGAAGGCCTGCAAGAGCAACTGGTGCAAAAACAACAGGAACTGCGCGACCTCAAGTCGAAACAGGATCAGTACAAACACAGTCTCGGTTTGCTGCAACAAGAGATCAAAATGTCTGAGCCGTTGCTGGCGTCTGGCGCGATTTCTAAAGTCGAGATCCTGCGTTTACGCCGCACCGAAGTAGAAACTAAAGGGATGCTGGACTCTATCACGCTTTCCCTGCCGAAGTCTGCGTCGGAAGCGAAAGAGATTGAGAACAAGATTGGTGAAAGCCGTAACCGCTTCCAGAGCGATGCGTTATCGCAACTCAATGAAGCGCGCACCAACTTGAGTAAAGCCGAAGCAACGGGCAAAGCACTGGAAGACCGCGTGAACCGCACCATGGTGGTTTCACCGGTGCGCGGTATTGTGCAGCAGGTGATGGTGAATACCATTGGCGGGGTTATCCAGCCAGGCAGTGATTTGGTTGAGATTGTTCCGCTTGATGACAAGTTGCTGATTGAAGTGAAAATTCAGCCGCGCGATATCGCGTTCCTGCACCCAGGACAGCATGCGGTGGTGAAATTCACCGCTTACGATTACACCACGTATGGCGGCCTGAACGGTGAGCTGGTGCAAATTAGCCCGGATACCGTCACTGATAAGCAAGGCCACAGTTACTACGTTGCACGCCTGCGAACCGATAAGAATTACCTTGGGAGCAAAGAGCACCCGATGTTGATTATTCCGGGGATGGTGGCGACGGTTGATATTCTGACGGGTAAGAAGTCGATTCTGAGTTATCTGCTGAAGCCGATTATTCGGGCAAAGGCTGAGGCATTACGGGAAAGATAATAAAAAAACCGCAACGGGTAACGTTGCGGTTTTTTACCAGAATCGTAGGTCGGGAAGGTGTTGCGCCCCCGACATTACGAATTAAAATTACAAGACGCCAACTTCCCACGATTCAAAGACAATTTCTCCTCGTTCACTAACTCCTGCAAAACCTTATGAATCGCGCTGCGCGAGATATGGTTGCGGCTCAGGATAAAGGTATATACCGAGGTTTTTTCGCGGATCTCAGGTTCAAGAGACCAAATATGCTTCACATGTTCCGTCACAATTTCGCGGATAGTTTTATGAGAACGCATATTTTCACGCTGGAAGTAGCGCTGAAGATGGCTGGTTAAAATATCAAACGCGTGAATCCATAAGCTCTTTTTCGTCAGCAGCTCATTGGCATTCGCGGTGCTCATGACCCACATTTCACAGTCAGAATCACATCGTAAATAATGCGACGCCACTTCACTACGCATCTGCGCCAGACCAAGTATTGCTGGAGCTGCGAGGCTTATCGTGACGAGATCATTTTCGACTCGGTATACGGAGACTGTTCCTTTCTCCAGGAAAAATAAATTGCCGTCCTTTCTTAGCTCAATGCGCTGACGTTTTTTTCGCAACGAAAAATACGCATTTTCCGATCTTTTTAATTCATCGCCAATGAGCATGACCGATTCATCTACGTTAAGGCTGGACATCAATTTCTCTTACTTAGATTGTGGATATAGATTATCTCCATTCACTGAGTGAAGGAGACTGCCCTTAAGCAATTTGATAACTCATTACTCTTCACTTATATCAATATAGGATATAAGGGCAAACCTGCACTTAATAAGCCAACGTTTTTAAGGCCGCTGCCAGGCGACTTTAAATGATCAAACTTATAGTTTACCTGGTAAAATAATACGCAATAACTCACCCATTGTTATAAACAGAGGTATTTAGCGGTGAGTAAAGGCGAGTAAAACACTCAGGTATTATATTCTAGCGGCACAATCGAGTGCATTGACCGTGAAGAACATCTTCCAGGTGTCAACTTTTATGCCGTTATGTGTCTGAGTATATTTATCTGCGGGTTTAACGTAATGTTTTTCATCTTTGCTGCGGGATCTTTCTCTTTGCAATTAAAAAAGAAAACCTAAAAATATGTAACATATTGATTTAAAGCTAGTTTTAATGTTCGTTATGTGTGTGTTATTTGTTAGTAGTATTGTGAATAGCTGAAATAAAGCGCAACGCGGTGCAGGTCAGATGAAACATAAGGTTATTCCCTGCACCAATATGCTTATAATGACACGTGTAAATACCAGCCTGAGTTAACGAGCATGCCCGAAGCAGATAATCTGTTTTATCTCATTGAAAATAAAATACTATTCATCCCTGCAAAGCAGTCTCTGGTGCATATGGATAGCCACGAACAGATAAAACTCAAGCCAACTGCTGCGTTATGCCTTTTGTTGCTGCTCAGAAACCATGGTGCCATTGTCACGCAGAATGAGTTGCTCGCGTTCGCATGGGGAGAAAGCCACAGGCAGGTGAGTTTTAACGCGTTTTATCAAAGCATTCTTTCTTTGCGAAAAACTTTTGCGCAAATGAATGTTGAGAAACAAATAATCACCACGGTTCCACGTAAGGGTCTTATCATCCAGCGAGAAATAAGCGTGGAAGAACAGCAGGACCCAGTGCCAGAAGCACAACCGGAACCATCACCCTCAGAAACCATTACTGAATCGCTACCTTATAAAGCGACAAATGATAAGCGTTCTATTTTAAATCTGACGGAATGGTGGATGATTATCGCCACCGTGATAATCATCGGCATCATTATCTATCCCCGCGTATTCAACGAACAATATTTTTCCGGCTATGTTTCGCCAATGAAATATGATGGACAATGCCATTACTTTTTCAATGGAGATTCCAGTAATCATCTCCGCCATAAGGAATTCATCCAGCAACATCCTGATATGTGCCAGGACGATAACTACCTCTATATCACTGCGTATCCAGAAACAAAAAATATTTCAGTCATTCTATGCACCACCAGTATGGAGTTATCACGCGGTAATTCCTGCCAATCCGTCTATTATCCTCGGTACGATAGTCAATGAAGATATTCACCGCGATCTCCTCACTCCGAACCCAGACGCGCGTCATTTTTTTAGTCTGCGTCGCGATTGTAACCGGCCTGGCGGTGTATCTTTATCAACCGCCCAATGACGCACGACACAATCTCGTCTGCCGTGCGACGTTACAGATAAACAGAGATAAGGCTTCTTTCCGTGGGATTATCGATTTTAAATCCGGCGACGGCAAAGGCATTGCCCACATTAACGGCATCATTAATGTAAGTGCCCAGGAGGAGTATACCGTCCAGCGAACCATCCTCTTTACCCATGCGGATTATGGGCTCAGCCCTGTCTGGGTATCTCGCCAGATAATCGTATCAAACCGCGAAACCGCGCCTTCAGGGGTACTCCAGCAATTCCTCCCTGACTTTTATCTCAAAAGTGCTGGCGTGACAGATATCGATATCTTTACCCTGAACAAAGATGCCGATCTCATCACCCGCGAAGGTATTCCCTATTTATACTGCCAGAAGTACATGTTGCCTGAGGACGAGTAAGATTTGCCCAGGATAATATTGCACCCTGGTGCCAAGGTGATATTTATCCTACCTAAGTACAAGGCTATTACATAACGCTATTACGCTGCGGGGTAATTCAGTCTATAATAAATAAGCATGCCTCCTGAGAGTAAATTTTAAGTTAAATATGTTATTTAATTATGATATTTCATTAGTTTTACTCGCTATAATTATTTCGGGCATAGCTTTTTATGTCTCTTTTTGGCTATGTAAAGCAGGCGCGCGTAAAAAACATTATTGCTGGCCTTTATTTAGTGGCCCAACAATGGGCTGCGGGATATGGGTTTTGCACTATATGGTGATACAGGCACATCATCATAGCCACGTTATTAATTATAACATTCAAAAAACACTGGCCTCATTGCTGATCGCTATAGTCGGTTGCTCGCTGGGGTTTGTGTGTTTTTTATTCAAAAGACTGCGTGGGCAACACTATCTTCTGCCTGCTTTAATCTTTTCTGCGACAGCCGCTTCTATGCACTATTTGGGGATGGCCGCTATCATCAATGCAGGCGATTGGTACGTCAGCAATACTAAAATCATCCTGTCGTTGATTGCGATTTTTATCACATCGTTAGTCATGTTGCGCCTGACCCATCTCATGTTGGTCATTACCAACAAAAATGATATTTATGCCAACTTCTATCGACTAAGTGCCACTCTTACGTTGTGTTGTGGTGTCGCCATCATGCACTTTTTAGGGTCATGTGACATCAACATGGGCTCTATTCCGATGTCATCAATGCCTAAAGATGACTATGTCGAAAATACCATCGCCATGACATTGATCGTACTTGTCGCGCTGGTATTTCTGCTGGCAATATTTATTTGGTTTGTTAATTTTAAAGAACATTTAAGTAATGAACTACTCAAGCGCGAGTTAATTAAAAAGAACTTGCAGCTTAAACAAATGACACAGCATGATTCATTAACGCAATTGCCCAATCGGCTGTATCTGCAAAAACATCTGAATACCCTTTTCACCAACCAGACAGACCTGTTGTTTATTATGTTTATCGACCTGGATGGGTTTAAACGCGTCAACGACGTCTGGGGTCATGCGGTGGGGGATGAACTGCTGGTGAAAATTTCGCAAACCCTCAAAGAAAATATCAGTCGCGAAGGCTTTGTCGCCAGAATTGGCGGTGACGAATTTATTGTCGTCGTTTGTCAAAAAGATAAACAAGTGGTTATTCAACTGGCGAAGAAGTTGCTTGCGCGGATTGCTGATACCTATGAGCTTTCAGCCACTAGCGTAGATTTTATCTCTGCCAGCATTGGCATCTCCATTTACCCGGAGCATGGCAATGATGTCGCCACTTTGCTTAAAAAAGCGGATGTCGCGATGTATTACATCAAAAATCGAGGAAAAAATAGCATCACATTTTATGATGAAATAGAGATGACATTGCCGAGTTAATCGGCACTTAAAAACGAAGAGCAGTAAAGAATTAGCACAACCGAGTAGCAAAATACTCATTCTTAAGCAATGGATGCTTGTGAATCACTCCAAAACCTGGATTTAGTGAAGAAAAGCTAACATTGATGATGAAACTTTCTACAGCATATAACAGATATAAAGATAAATGGTGGGCGTTGCCCCTGGTGCTACCGTTTATGCTCTACCCCATCACCCAGTATTTGAGCACCTATGGCACGGTGGATGGCTTTGAAATCCCGTTCTTTTATCTGAACATGGCTCTCACCACCATCCTGACGGTGATTTATGGTTTTAAGGCACTGCCCGGGATCATTCTGTGTATCTTTTACCGCGTTTACCCGGACCGTGGTTTAGAGCCCGCGTTAATGTCGATACTGCACTATTTTACCTCAGTAGCGATCTGCTGCGCGGGGTACTATTACTTTACTGGCAAAAGAGGCCGCGCAAGTTTTGGGCGATATAACCTGACGTGGCAACGCATTTTTTGGCTGGTAGTGGTTAACGCTACGCTATTTCTTAATTATTTTCATGCCGAGCTCTATTTAGGGTTATTCGGGATGAATCCGTCCATGATGTATGTCAGCCCTTTCACGACCCGAACATTAATCAACTATCAGGGAATGTTAGTGGGGAATATCATTGGTTTGCCGATGCTATATCTGGTCATTCGGTCGATTAGAACCCCTGCCTACACATTGAAATATCTGAAAAAAATTCGTCATCAGGTGGCCAACGATTTGCGGTTGCCGGAACTGACATGCTTAGTCGGTTCATTGGCGGTACTCACGATACTGATGATTGCCCCACTCAGCCATTCATTGCCGCTGATGAATTCTATTTATACGCTGACATTATTACTGCCGCTGATGATATGGGGTACGTTGCGTCTGGGCCATGCGGCTATCTCGATTGTGTGGTGGGTGCTGCTGATTGTGTTATGCAGCCATATTCAAAGATTCATCCCACATGATGCGTACTACACATTACATCTTGCGGTTGCCACGTCCTGTTTCTCTGCCTTTTCAATAACCATTACCCTGATGGCAATCAATATTTCTCGTCAGCGAGTCTTGAATTTAAAGACTCAGCGCTTGATGTATATTGACCCAGTTGTGCATTTACCCAATTTGCTGGCACTGGAAGCGGATTTAAAACAAAACACGGTCTCAGTCTTATGCCAATTGTATATGCCTGACCTTGAGTTGTTAGGGCGAAATTATGGTTTGCTCATGCAGGTGCAATATAAACAACAGTTAGCACGCTACTTAGAACCCGTTCTGGATAAGGATGAGCTTATTTATATGAGTTCAGGCCATGATTTAGTGATGCGAATTTGCCCTCTACATGCTGAGAAACGCATTGCGGAAATCTATAGCAAAGCCAAAGATTTTCGTTTTATCCGCGATGGCGTAAAACTGTATCCGCAAATCGGTTGTAGCTACTGCATAATTAATTACCCCGTGGGACACCTGTATTTATTAATCGGTGAACTACGAACACTGGCCGAAATTTCACTTACCACTAATCTGCCTGTCGACCTGAGAAAGCAAAGTAGCCGCCAGGTGCAAAACCAGGTGAAAACCAAAGTCGACATGATGAACCAGTTGCAGCGGGCGCTGGAGTTGGACCGTTTTGTATTAATGGTGCAACCGATTGAAAGTAAAAAGGGAGATTGCTATCACGAAGTCCTGTTGAGGATGCGTGGCAATAACGACGAACTCATTTTCCCCAATACCTTCCTGCCACTGGCGAATGAGTTTGGCATGTCATCGAGTATTGATTTATGGGTTTTACATAACACCATGAAATTTATGGATGAGACTCGTCACTCACGGCCAAACCATCGCTACGCCATTAACCTGACACCGGCATCAATTTGCCGCACTGATATGGCAAACCATATTGAGAGGTTGATGATTAAGCATGGTATTTCACCTGCGCAACTGGTGCTGGAAGTCACCGAGGCCGATGAGTTAACCAATAATTTGCAGGCAGAGAAAACACTGGATGCTTTACAACGCCTGGGTTGTAAAATTGCGATTGACGATTTCGGAACCGGTTATGCCAGCTACGCTCGGTTAAAAACCATGCGCGCGGATATTCTCAAAATAGACGGGAGCTTTATCCACAATATTAATTCCAGTGAAATGGACTACAAAATTGTGCAGTCAATTTGCGAGCTAGCCCGCATTAAGAACATGACTCTGGTGGCCGAATTTGTTGAAACAGAAGACATTCGCACAACGCTTTATCGCATGGGCATTGATTATGTCCAGGGCTACTTAATTGGCAAACCTGCGCCAATAGAAAGCTTGCCCGCAACGGCGATACCCGGCTTACCAGATACCGCAGTGGGATAACGAATTATTTTCCCGCGTCGACCCACTCACGCAAAAAATCGATAAACACACGCACTTTCTCGGGGACGTGGCGGGTATTGGGGTAAAGGGCATAGATACTCTGGCGCGGAAACTGGTGGTCCGGCAACAAGGCCATCAGTTCACCGAGCTTAAGAGACGAGCGCACCAACCATTCTGGTAACAGCGCAACTCCCGAGCCTTGCGTGGCGAAGGCAAGCAGCGCGCCTGCGCTGTCTGCGACAATCGCAGGAGGGTTCTCGACCTTAAATAAAACCGCCTGCTGCTCCGGGGTCACCACCTGCCAACTCAGCGGTGAGCTAAGCCTGCTGTGGGCAAGCCAGGACGCATGTGCTAACTGTGCCAAATTTGCTATCGGGTGTTCGGCGAGATAAACAGGTGAGGCAACAGGATAAATAGCAAAACTGTCGATGGGAGCCGCCCGGAGGCTTGAATCCGCAAGCTGCCCCAGGCGAATGGCGACGTCAAAACGTTCGGCAATTAAATCAGCGTGATAAGAAGAGGATACGTGTTGAATACGCAACTGTGGATGCAGGCGAGAGAAAGCAGCAAGTGCAGGAACCACTACCTTAGCACCGTATTCCGGCGTGCTGGTGATCCGCAGTACACCGCTTAACCCGCCATGATCCTGCTGGACGTTATCAAGCAGGTTTTCCGCCTCCTCCAACAAACGCTGACAACGCAGGAAAAAGCGCTCTCCGACGTCGGTCAATGACAGCCGGCGGGTGCTGCGAGCCAGCAAAGACACACCGAGCTCAGCTTCTAACTGTTTGATATTAAAACTCACTGCTGCCTTGGTTTGCCCAAGCGCCGTGGCTGCAGCAGTAAAACTCCCCGCCTCTACCACCGCCACAAATATCGTTAGCCTTTGCAGATTAAGCATCTCGAACTCTGTCACTGTCAAAATAATTTTGACAGTGTAATCCTCTGGCGGTGATTTATCCTCCCTTTGTGCGTCGCTACACTCCTCCCCTCTAATCGGAGGTGGTATGCCCTATCGCACTAAAGTCGCCGTTGTCTACCTGCTCGGTTTTTTCGTCGATTTAATCAATATGTTTATCGCAAACGTCGCGTATCCCGCCATCGGCCACGGGTTGGGGGCATCGGTCAGCGAGCTGACCTGGGTGAGCAACGCCTATATTCTCGGGCTGACGCTGGTGATTCCTCTCAGTGCCTGGCTGGCAGAAAAAGTGGGCGGGCATCGGGTGTTTCTGCTTTCGCTTGGAATATTTCTGGTTGCGACGCTGGGCGCGGGCTGTGCACAAAGTATAGGGCAGCTAATCGGCTGGCGGCTGTTACAGGGCATGGGTGGTGGCCTGCTCATCCCCGTGGGGCAGACTCTCGCCTACCAGCTTTACCGCCCCCACGAAAGAGCAGGTCTGTCGGCGGCAATTATGCTCGTTGGCCTGCTTGCTCCGGCGATTTCTCCCGCACTCGGTGGGCTGATTGTCGATACGCTTTCCTGGCGCTGGGTCTTTTTTGCCAACCTGCCGTTGGCGCTGCTTGCTCTACTGCTTGCCGCACTCTGGCTGCGCAGAGAATCCAGCACACAGACGCGGACGCCGCTTGATGCCATCGGCCTGCTCAGCGGTTGTAGCGCCCTGCTGCTAATTCTGCTCGGGTTAACCCGGCTTGCCGAGAGCGACGACGGGCTGGCTTCCGGTTTGGTTATGCTTGCCGGTGGCCTGGTGATGCTGGCAGGTTATGTGCGCCACAGCCTGCGGCATTCCCATCCATTGCTTAATCTGCGGTTGGTACTGAACCCACTTTTGCGTAACGCCATGATGATTTACCAGGCCATTCCTGGCATCTTTATTGGCGTAAATCTGGTCGCAATGCTGTATTTGCAGAACCAGCTTGGCATGAATGCCACGCATGTCGGCAGCCTGATGATCCCCTGGTCGCTGGCGTCGTTTATGGCGATAACGTTTACCGGAAAACAGTTCAACCGCTTTGGCCCGCGCCCTCTGCTGATTACCGGCTGCATTATGCAAGGATTAGGGATTCTGGTGCTGTCCCAAGTGGGGAGCGCACAACAGTATCCATTGCTGCTGTTGGCGTTTGCGATGATGGGATTTGGTGGGAGCCTATGCAGCAGCACTGCGCAAAGCTGCGCCTTCCTGCAAGTGAACGATGCGCAGCTTGCCCAAGCCAGCGCCTTGTGGAATATCAATCGCCAGCTCAGCTTCTGCCTGGGTATAGCACTATTAAGCTTGCTGCTTAATAAGTTGCAGGAAAATATGCCTGCAACGTTAGCCTGGCATTGGTGCTTTTACCTGGCAGCCGCCAGTGCGCTGATCCCTGCGGTGCTCTGTCTGCGTATCCCCAACCGCGCCATCGTGCGCCAACTTAACGCTCAAAAGGAATAAAGATGAACCCGTATATCAGAGAAGTCATTGATGCCCACGTCGCAATCGAAAACTGGCTGGGCAAAGGTGAAGGTGACGTGGAAGCGCTGCTGGCACGCTTCGCCCCGTCGTTTTCCATGATCACCACTAGCGGTGTAAAGCTGGATTTTGCGATGCTGAGTGCCTTTTTCCGCGGGCAAAGTGCGGCGAAACCGGGGCTAAAAATTGTCGTCGAAGAAATTAAGATCGTTGAAGACTGGCTGACTGGGGCGCTGGTTAGTTACAGCGAAAGGCAAACCCTGCCAGGGCAAGAGCCCACGCTGCGCTACTCTACCGTCGTCTTTACCGATATGAAGTGGAAATTGTTGCATGAGACTGCGGTTGTTTAGGTAATACATAGTGAAAGAACTGGAGGTTTTCGAACGGTGACGCAAGGGGAGATTCTGGAGCGGGTGAAGGGAATCGAACCCTCGTATGCAGCTTGGGAAGCTGCCGTTCTACCATTGAACTACACCCGCTTTGAAGTGCGTAGGCATTATAGACGCTCAGCTTGTACTGGCAAGCGCATTTTCAGTTTATGTGATGGATTATTAAGCGATTGTTTTTATTTGCGGCACCAGGAACAGCAATGCTCAAGGCTTACCTCCCCTGCTTTTTATTGAATAATGAATGCCCTCTCCTGCGTTATACGGGAATGGCTGAAATTTTTAGCAGCAGAAACGCCATTGCCGTCAGGAAGAACAAACAAGAAACAACACCAAGGATTAAAGAGTAGTTTTTCATATAAATCAGTCCTGTATTGGTGAAAGGGAGCAAAGTCCACCGCTTAATTTTTAATCAGGCTGAATATAATAAATAGCGCTAACTTGTTTAATTTTGACAAAACCGGAATCGGCTATGAAACCCTCTGAAAAATATTGGATTAATTCCAGCCGAAGAAATTATTGGTGATGACGCATGGTGACATTGCGTTGAATAATCAACGCAATGTCACCATTAGCAGGATGGTTTACTGCCTGGCGGCGGCAGATAGCGCTGCGGATCAATTGCGGTCGCGCGATAGCGAATCTGGAAGTGTAAATTTACCGAGTCTGAACCACTACTACCCATGGTGGCTATTTTCTGCCCGGCGGTGACTTTTTGGCTAGTGTTGACCAACGTTGTTTCGTTGTGAGCATAAGCAGTGATGTACTCTTCGTTATGTTTAATCATCACTAAGTTGCCGTAGCCACGAAGTTGGTTGCCCACGTAGACCACCGTTCCGGCGGCTGATGCGTAAATCGGTTGCCCACGCTTCCCGGCAATATCGATACCTTTATTACCGCCATCGCTATTAGAGAACGGCACCGTCACCTTGCCGCTGGTGGGCCAGCGCCAGCATTTTGAGCCAACAGGAGGTGGTGCAACTTTCGCAACACTGCTTGTCGAAGTGGAGCTTGGCTTAGAGGTTTTCGCAACGACGGTTTTTTTCGAGGAAGAAGAACCAGAGCTGCTTTTAATGCGGATTTTTTGCCCAACTTCCAGCGTATAAGGGGCTGAAATACCGTTGAGACGCGCCAGTTCGCCGACACTTGAGCCGGTCATGCGCGAGATTCGATAGAGTGTGTCACCGCGTTTGACGGTGTAAACAGGGCCGTTGTAGCTTCCTGCGGATGCTTTAGTGGTGCCCGCTTTATCTGATGAGCAAGCGACGAGAAACAGGCTGATTAGCAGGACGATGGCATTCGGTGCCCACTTTCTGACTGTGCTTTCCTTGCGCAAACTAATCCTCTTAAAATCATAGCAAAACAAAAAAGTGCCTGAGAGTGGCGTATTTTTATCCCCTCACCCCGGCCCTCTCCCCCAAGGGGCGAGGGAGACGACCATAGTCTGGTCATCTCCCTTGAACGACTTACTTAACCGGACGCAGAGCCGGGAACAGGATAACGTCGCGGATGGTGTGGCTGTTGGTGAACAGCATAACCATACGGTCGATACCAATGCCCAGACCTGCTGTTGGTGGCAAGCCGTGCTCCAGAGCCGTCACGTAGTCTTCGTCGAAGAACATCGCTTCGTCGTCGCCTGCGTCTTTTGCAGAAACCTGGTCTGCAAAGCGCTGAGCCTGGTCTTCTGCATCATTGAGCTCAGAGAAGCCATTACCGATTTCACGGCCGCCGATGAAGAACTCGAAGCGGTCGGTGATTTCTGGGTTCTCGTCGTTACGACGCGCCAGCGGAGAAACTTCTGCCGGGTATTCAGTGATAAAGGTCGGCTGAATCAGATGGCTTTCTGCCACTTCTTCAAAGATCTCAGTCACTACGCGGCCCAGACCCCAGCTCTTCTCGACTTTAATGCCAATGGAAGCGGCGATTTCCAGTGCTTTAGCCATATCGTCCAGATCCGCAATATCGGTTTCCGGACGGTATTTTTTGATAGCTTCGCGCATAGTCAGTTTTGCGAACGGCTGGTCGAAGTCAAACAGCTCTTCGCCATACTTCACCTGTGCAGTACCCAGCACTTCATGCGCCAGTGTACGGAACAGAGATTCAGTCAGTTCGATCAAATCTTTGTAATCCGCGTACGCCATATAGAGTTCCATCATGGTGAACTCTGGGTTATGACGCGGGGAAATACCTTCGTTACGGAAGTTACGGTTGATTTCGAATACGCGCTCGAAGCCACCGACAACCAGACGTTTCAGGTACAGCTCCGGTGCAATACGCAGGTACATGTCGATGTCCAGCGCATTGTGATGAGTGATGAACGGACGCGCGGACGCGCCACCAGGGATAACCTGCATCATTGGCGTTTCAACTTCCATAAAGCCACGGTTAACCATGAAGTTACGGACGCCAGCCATGATCTGAGAACGAATTTTAAAGGTCTTGCGGGATTCATCGTTGGAGATCAAATCCAAATAACGCTGACGATAACGCGCTTCTTGATCCTGCAAACCGTGGAACTTATCTGGCAGCGGACGCAATGCTTTGGTCAGCAAACGCAGCTCAGTACAGTGAATTGAGAGCTCACCGGTTTTGGTTTTGAACAGTTTGCCACGAGCGCCGAGGATGTCACCGAGGTCCCATTTTTTGAACTGCTCGTTGTAAACGCCTTCTGGCAGATCGTCACGCGCAACGTAAAGCTGGATGCGGCCACCGACGTCCTGCAAAGTGACGAAGGAAGCTTTACCCATGATACGGCGAGTCATCATACGGCCAGCAACGGACACTTCGATGCCCAGGTCTTCCAGCTCTTCGTTTTCTTTAGCGCCGAATTCTGCGTGCAATTGGTCTGAGGTATGATTGCGACGGAAGTCATTTGGGAAAGCAATGCCCTGCTCACGCAGGCCAGCCAGCTTCTCGCGACGGGCTTTCAGTTCATTATTTAAATCGACCGCTTCGGTACCCTGTACTTGTTGTTCAGACATGTTGGTTCCTCATAACCCTGCTTTCAAACTTGCTTCGATAAATTTGTCCAGATCGCCATCCAGTACCGCTTGCGTGTTACGGGTTTCTACACCGGTACGCAAGTCTTTGATACGGGAGTCGTCCAGTACGTAAGAACGAATCTGGCTGCCCCAGCCGATATCCGATTTGTTATCTTCCAGCGACTGCTTCTCAGCATTCTTTTTCTGCATTTCCAGCTCGTATAACTTCGCCTTCATCTGCTTCATTGCCTGATCTTTGTTCTTATGCTGCGAACGGTCGTTCTGGCACTGGGTTACGGTGTTGGTCGGAAGGTGGGTAATACGCACCGCAGATTCTGTACGGTTAACGTGCTGACCACCGGCTCCCGATGCACGGTAAACGTCGATACGCAGATCCGCTGGATTGATTTCGATATCAATATCGTCATCCACTTCTGGATACACGAAAGCGGAACTAAAGGAGGTATGGCGACGGCCACCGGAATCGAACGGGCTTTTACGCACCAGGCGATGCACGCCAGTTTCGGTACGCAACCAGCCAAAGGCATATTCACCCTGAATGCGAATGGTCACCGATTTAATACCGGCAACTTCACCTTCGGATTCTTCAATGATTTCAGTTTTGAAGCCACGCGCTTCTGCCCAACGCAGATACATTCGCATCAACATGCTGGCCCAGTCTTGCGCTTCGGTGCCACCAGAACCTGCCTGAATGTCGATATAGCAATCAGCACTGTCGTACTCGCCAGAGAACATACGACGGAATTCTAGCTGTGCCAGTTTGGCTTCGAGCTGGTCTATTTCAACAATGGTTTCATTGAAGGTATCTTCGTCGTCGGCTTCGATAGCCAATTCCAGCAGGCCGTTAACATCTTCCAGACCCTGAGTCATTTGATCTAAGGTATCGACAATGGCTTCCAGCGCAGAACGCTCTTTACCTAACGCTTGTGCACGTTCAGGTTCGTTCCACACATCAGGCTGTTCCAGCTCTGCGTTTACTTCTTCCAGGCGCTCTTTCTTGGCATCGTAGTCAAAGATACCCCCTAAGAACGTCGCTGCGCTCTGTGAGGTCCTGGATGCGGTTTTTTACCGGGTTAATTTCAAACATGGTCTGTATTATCTTATGTTGATGACAGAAGACGAAAATGCGGTCGTAGACCGGAAAGTTTACCGGATTTACGGTGCTTTTTATAGTCGCTTATAGCCAGGTCAGCAGGCTAGATTGGCCAAATATGGTCGATTAATAACTGGACACTGCGATTTCCGCGAAACTCGTTTACGTCGAGCTTAAAGGCCAGCTCAACTTCGCGCACGCCGTTATCCGGCCAGCACGCGGTATCAACGTTAAAGGCGATGCCGTCGATTAATGGCCCACCACCGACCGGTTCAACCATCACTTTAAGATGGCGCTCGCCCACCAGCCGTTGCTGTAATAGACGGAATTTACCGTCAAACAAAGGTTCCGGGAACATCTGCCCCCACGGCCCGGCATCGCGTAGCATCTCGGCGGTTTCGAGCGTCATTTCTTGCGCGCTGATTGCTCCGTCTGACCAAACCACGCCTTGCAACAACGCAGGATCAAGCCATTCCCCAACCAAATCGCCAAAGCGTTGACGGAATTCTTCGAAGTTCGCTTCTTCAAGAGATAACCCAGCCGCCATCGCGTGACCGCCAAATTTCAGCATCATGCCAGGATACAAGGTATCAAGCCGCTCAAGGGCATCGCGCATATGCAGACCTTGCACCGAACGGCCTGAGCCTTTCAAAGTGCCGTCGCCTGCGGGCGCAAACGCGATAACCGGGCGGTTAAACCGTTCCTTAATGCGCGAGGCGAGAATACCGACAACACCCTGATGCCATTCGGGATGGTACATCGCCAGGCCATACGGTAACTCATCATGGCTGTGTTCAAGCTGTTGGCAGAGCGTCAGCGCTTCAACCTGCATGCCCTGCTCAATCTCTTTACGCGTCTGGTTTAACGCGTCCAGTTCATTAGCCAGCATGCGGGCTTCGCCAATGTTTTCACTAAGCAATAACGCCACACCGACGGACATATCGTCCAGACGACCAGCGGCATTCAGGCGTGGCCCAAGGGCAAAGCCCAAATCACTAGCCGCCAGCTTTTGCGGCTCGCGGTTGGCGACTTCCAGCAGAGCTTTAATACCTGGGCGGCATTTGCCAGCACGAATACGGCTCAGCCCCTGCCAGGTCAGAATACGGTTATTGGTATCAAGCGGCACAACGTCTGCCACAGTACCTAGCGCTACCAGATCCAGCAGTTCTGCTATGTTGGGAATCACCAGGCCTTGTTGTTCAAACCAGCCGCAATCGCGTAAATGCGCACGCAGCGCCAGCATCAGATAAAAGGCAACGCCCACACCGGCGAGGGATTTTGACGGAAACTCGCAATCAACCAGATTCGGGTTGATGATGGCTTCAGCCGCAGGAAGCTCCGGCCCAGGCAAATGGTGGTCGGTGACCACCACCGGAATACCCAGAGTATGAGCACGCTCAACACCACTATGCGAAGAGATGCCGTTATCGACGGTCAGAATCAGTTGTGCGCCACGCGCATGCGCCTGATCCACCACTTCTGGACTCAAGCCGTAACCATCTTCAAAGCGGTTGGGAACCAGGTAACTAACATTTTGGCAGCCAAGGCTACGCAGCCCCAGCACGCTCAAAGCGGTGCTGGTTGCGCCATCGGCATCAAAGTCACCGACGACGATAATGCGCAAGCCTTCACGGAAAGCGTCGTGCAGTATCTGAACGGCTTTATCCATGCCATTAAGTTGCTGCCACGGCAGCATCCCTTTCACGCTACGTTCCAGGTCTTGCTCGCCGCTTACGCCTCTACTGGCATAAAGGCGCTTTAGAAGTGGATGCAGTTGCTGGGGTAACACCACTGACTCATCGACCGTACGACGGCGAAGTTGTGTTTGCTGTTTCACCCGTTAACTACCCGCCTATATTGGTAAGTTGTTGATGCGCATCCAACATTTGTTTCATCTCTTTCGGCCCCTGATAACCAGGGATTACAGTACCGCTGCTCAGTACAATCGCAGGGGTTCCCTGGATACCGAACTGTACGCCGAGGTTGTAATGATTGGCGATATTCATGTCACAAGTTGCCCCAGCGACGGCATCACCTTTCATGGCAGTATCGAACGCTTTGTTGCGGTCTTTTGCACACCAGATGGCTTTCATGTCGTTTTCAGTCTGGCTTTGCAGACCCTGGCGCGGGAAGGCCAGGTAACGCACGGTGATCCCCAGTGCGTTATAGTCTTTCATTTCTTCGTGCAGCTTGTGGCAATAGCCACAGGTGATATCGGTAAATACCGTGATGACGTGTTTCTCTTGCGGCGCTTTGTAAACGATCATCTCTTTTTCGAGCGCGTTCAGTTTGCCCACCAGCAATTTGTTGGTGACGTTCACCGGTTGCGCACCGCTGACATCGTACAGTGGCCCCTGGATAACGTGTTTTCCATCTTCAGTGACATACAAAACACCGCTATCGGTTAATACCGTTTTCATGCCCGCTACAGGTGCTGACTGAATATCAGCATTTTGCACGCCTAACTTAGCCAGAGATTGCTTGATTGCAGCATCGTCTGCATGAACAAAACCGGACAAAGAGGCCGCTAATAATGGGAGCAGCCATAAACTCTTTTTCATGATGATTCCTTTATCTTCTACCACTCACGCTCGTGGGTGGTGTTGTTGATGCAGCTGACGTAAACGTTCCGTCGCGACATGCGTATAAATTTGGGTGGTGGACAAATCGCTATGTCCAAGCAGCATCTGTACGACTCGCAGGTCCGCACCATGATTCAGTAAATGCGTGGCAAATGCGTGCCGAAGGACATGGGGTGATAACTTTTCGCTATCGATACCCGCCTGCACTGCGTAATGTTTGATGCGGTGCCAGAATGTCTGACGCGTCATTTGTTGCGCGCGATTGCTGGGGAAGACCACATCAATCGACACGCCATTGAGCAACCATGGTCGCCCATGTTCCAGGTAGTTTTCCAGCCAATAAACAGCCTCTTCACCCATCGGCACCAGGCGTTCTTTATTGCCTTTACCGATGACTCGCACAACTCCCTGACGCAAGCTGACATCACTCATGGTCAGCCCCACTAATTCCGATACGCGCAGGCCAGTAGCATACAATAATTCGAGCATCGCTTTATCACGCAACTCGATAGGTTGGTCAATGCAAGGTGCTTGCAACAAACGATCGACCTGCGCTTCGCTGAGATCTTTTGGCAAACGCTGTGGCAATTTTGGCGATGAAAGCATCACACTTGGGTCGTCATCACGCAATTTTTCACGGTATAAATACTGAAATAATCGACGAATCGCACTCAGCATTCGCGCCGAACTTGTTGCTTTATAGCCGCCTTCAAGACGTTCAGCAAACAGCGACTGTAAATCGCCGGTTTGCACCTTCAACAAATCAAGATCGTGGCGTTCCAGCCACTCCGCTACCATTTTAAGATCCCGGCGATAGGAGTCCAACGTGTTCTGTGCCAGATTCCTTTCAAGCCAGAGCGCATCAAGAAATTGTTCTATTCGGGCCTGATCTTGTTCCACTACAGCCTCACTTACTTGCCTCACCTTTGGCGAATTGTGTCCATTATGCCTGATGCACAATGGGATCTGGTACACTTGCCATCCTGCACGTTTTTAAAAGAGTTGTTAATGCGATGAACATTGGTCTTTTTTATGGCTCCAGCACTTGTTACACCGAAATGGCTGCCGAAAAAATTCGTGACATCATTGGCCCGGAACTGGTGACACTACACAATCTTAAAGATGATGCTCCAGCCATGATGGAACAGTACGATGTGTTGATTCTCGGCATCCCGACCTGGGATTTCGGTGAATTACAGGAAGACTGGGAGGCCATTTGGGATCAACTGGATAATCTGAATCTCGAAGGTAAGCCGGTAGCGCTTTATGGCATGGGCGACCAGCTCGGCTATGGCGAATGGTTCCTTGATGCGCTCGGTATGCTGCACGATAAACTCGCCCCACGGGGTGCGCAGTTTATTGGTTACTGGCCAACTGAAGGTTATGAATTTACTAGCCCGAAACCTGTCATTGCCGATGGGCAATTGTTTGTTGGCCTGGCACTTGATGAAACCAATCAGTACGATTTAAGCGAAGAGCGAATCCAAAACTGGTGTGAGCAAATTCTCGCTGAAATGGCCGAGAAGTTTGCCTGACAGCGACTCAAACTTCCCCATTCCCGCTTGCCTGTTGTTGCAGCATCAGGCGGCGTAAATCACGCCACTCGCCAGTATCCATACTGTCGGCTGATAACCATAAGTGTTGACTGCGCTTGCGCCCCACGCGGCGTAAACGCAGCATCATGCCGCTGCGTAATACCCATGGCGCACCAACCATTTCCCACTCCTGGTTTTGCCACCGCAGGTGGTAGTCGGTCAGGAGTTTCATTTCGCCCTGGCAAGCATGAATCCGGCGCTGGCTACGAACGCTGTCAAATACCACCAGCGAAAGCAACAGCATCCAAATTAGCGTGTAGCTCATCGGCCACGGCATCAGCAGCACAAAGAGTGCCACTAAACCGTGAACCAAAAGGGACAGCCATTGTGCACGCCACGAGACCCGAAGATCAGATTGCCACAGGACCACGTTCTTTATTCCGTGTCTGAATCAGTGTCACCATCCGTTGCAGCTCTGTATCTGCTGGTTTGCCATGATTCATTAACCAGTTAAACAGGTCAGGATCATCACTTTCCAGCAAACGGACAAATAATTGCTTATCCTCAGTGCTTAACGAGTCATATTCATATTCGAAGAATGGCATAATCGAAATATCAAGCTCACGCATTCCCCGGCGGCACGCCCAATGAATTCGGGCTTTGTTATTGATATCCATGTGCTCTTTCCTGGTTCTCTGACAAAGAAGGTACAAATCTTAGTGTAACGTGTTTTCATGGCACGTATTAACTGAATGTTACCGTTTGCGCGCTTTATCGTGAGAAATTTTTATTGTGCGTTGCAGTTGCATTAACCTTGCGAGAAATCCCGTAAGTGCACAATTCACCTTATCAAACTGCTTGCATTGGCAAATGGCTCTTTTACCATTGAGCCAATTCATATGCTCAAAACCCAGGGACATCATTATGGCTTTCACTCCATTTCCTCCACGTCAGCCAACGGCTGCAGCCCGCCTGCCGCTAACACTCATGACGCTTGATGATTGGGCACTGGCAAGCGTGACGGGTAACGACGCAGAAACCTACCTGCAAGGCCAGGTCACCACTGATGTTGCACAACTGGCAGCAAACCAGCACACGCTTTGCGCGCATTGTGACGCAAAAGGAAAAATGTGGAGCAACCTGCGCCTGTTCCATCGTGGCGAAGGTTATGCGCTGATTGAACGTCGTAATCTGCGTGACGCGCAGCTTGTCGAACTCAAAAAGTATGCTGTGTTTTCCAAAGTGACCATCACACCTGATGATGAAAGTGTGCTTCTGGGCGTTGCAGGGTTCCAGGCTCGTGCGGCACTCGCCAATGTTTTCACAACCTTGCCGGACGCGGAAAACCCAGTGGTTCAGGAAGGCGCGACAACACTGCTATGGTTTAACCTGCCCGCCGAGCGTTTTATGCTGGTCACAGATGAAGCCACCGCGCAGGCACTGGCCGATAAATTGCAGGGCGAAGCACAACGCAATGACAGCCAACAATGGCTGGCTTTAGAGATTGAAGCGGGTATTCCGGTTATTGAACCGGTTAACAGCGCACAGTTTATTCCGCAGGCAACCAACCTTCAGGCGCTGGGTGGTATCAGCTTCAAAAAAGGTTGTTATACCGGTCAGGAAATGGTGGCTCGCGCGAAGTTTCGTGGCGCTAACAAACGTGCTCTGTGGTTCCTGGCCGGGAAAGCCAGCCGCTTACCAGAAGCAGGTGAAGATCTGGAACTGAAAATGGGTGACAACTGGCGCCGCACCGGCACCGTACTCGCCGCCAGCCAACTGGATGATGGCCGCGTGTTAGTACAAGTCGTGATGAACAACGATTTAGAAGCCGACAGTGTGTTGCGAGTGCGTGATGATAACGGCAGCCACCTTGTTATCGAGCGGCTGCCTTATTCGTTAGAAGATGAATAAAAATACCCGTCATACTTCAAGTTGCAGGTGCGTTGACTGCACCCGCGCACCCCAGTCACATAGTTAGCTATGCTCCTGGGGACTTACGGCCTGGTCGCCTGCCTGCATCTTGAATTATTTAGGTTATTGTTTGTTTGATACATACCCACGATTAACGGATATACAGATAGATCGCCAGGAAGTGGCAAACGCTGCCGCCCAGCACAAAACCATGCCAGATAGCGTGGTTGAACGGAATACGTTTACAGACGTAGAAAATGACGCCTAACGAGTAAATCACGCCGCCTGCAGCCAATAACGTTACGCTGCCCGGAGCGAGTTTAATCACCATCTGGTAAATCACCACCAGCGATAACCAGCCCATCAGTAAATAGGTCATTAACGATAAGACTTTAAATCGATGCGCGATGGTCAACTTAAAAAGAATGCCGGCGAGTGCCAGCCCCCAAATAACGACCATCAACCCACGCGCCAAAGGCGAATCCAGCCCAACAAGTAAAAATGGCGTGTAAGTCCCGGCTATCAATAAGTAAATAGCACAGTGGTCAAATTTCTTGAGCCAGCGCTTGGCGCGTTGATGGGGAATGGCGTGATACAACGTGGATGCGAGAAACAGCAAGATCATGCTGCCGCCATACAGGCTATAACTGGTTATTGCGGTTACACTCGCGTTGGATTCCACCGCCTGTACCAGTAACAAAACCAGCCCAACAATCCCAAAAACCAGTCCGATACCGTGGCTAATGCTGTTGGCGACTTCCTCCGCCAGTGAATATCCTTTAGTGATCAATGGTTTGTCAGCCATTTGGCTACTCCAGGTGAAACAATAGATGGAAAATTCATCTCGACCAGAATAGCTGAGAACGATTCCAGCGAACACATGTACGCTAAAATAAATCTGTCAGATGTGATAACAATTACCGATACAATCCACTACACCGATACAATCTTGTTACTGACACTTAATCCTTTGGAACATTCAGGAAGAGATACCATGTTTACTCATGCGGCAATTGCTAATCTCAACGGACTAGAAATGATGGTCTACAACTATGTCATTAAAAACCGTGACAAAGTGATGTACATGACTATCCGCGAGTTAGCCGATGCGACCGGCGTTTCTACCACTACCGTGCTGCGTTTTTGCCGCAAGTTAAATTGCGATGGTTATTCCGAGTTTCGCGTTCGTTTTAAATTATATCTTGAACAAAATGATGAACAATTGGTTAATTTTGGCCCGAGCGAAATCATCAGCTTTTTTAAAAGCACTAACAATGAAGAGTTTGATAATTTAATAGACCAGGCGGTAAATATTATTTGTTCATCCGAACGTATTATATTTGTCGGAGCAGGAACCTCTGGCGCATTAGCTAAATATGGTGCGCGTTTCTTTTCTAATGTCGGTAAATTTAGTAACCACATTGATGACCCTTATTTTCCGGTTACCAACGATATGGCTAAAAATGCACTGGCGATTGTCCTCTCTGTCTCCGGTGAAACTGAAGAGATCCTGCGCTTCGCCAGCCAGTTCAGTCTGCATAACTGCAAGGTGTTCTCCATCACCAGCCACGAAAACTCTTCACTGGCAAAACTTGCCGACTTTAATATCTCCTGGCATATTCCGCTTACCCGTGTTGGTGGCGTTTATGACATCACCACGCAAATCCCGGTTATTTATATTTTAGAAACCATTGGCCGTAAATTGGCTAAAAAAATGGCGTAAAAAAACAGCCTGTTTTATCTATGTAACAAATCACATTAACCGTGATTTGTTATATCGTGACAATTAATTCTCATTTGTTAGACTCCAGAATAGAACGTATTAATACACTGCCATTTTGTGATGTATCCCACATTATTTCTGGCACTGACAGTGAGATTAACAAATATGAAAAAATTGACCTTACCAAAAGACTTTTTATGGGGCGGTGCGGTTGCTGCACATCAGGTAGAAGGTGGCTGGAACAAAGAAGGTAAAGGACCAAGTATTTGTGATGTGCTGACCGGTGGCGCACACGGCGTACCGCGTGAAATCACTCAAGAAGTGGTGCCAGGCAAATATTATCCCAACCATGAAGCCATCGATTTCCACGGTCATTACAAAGAAGACATCGCACTGTTTGCTGAAATGGGCTTCAAATGTTTCCGCACCTCTATCGCCTGGACGCGCATTTTCCCGAAAGGTGACGAACTGCAACCCAATGAAGAAGGGCTGAAGTTCTACGACGACATGTTCGACGAGCTGCTGAAGTACAACATTGAGCCGGTCATCACCCTCTCCCACTTTGAAATGCCACATTATCTGGTCACCGAATACGGTGGCTGGACTAACCGTAAAGTCGTTGATTTCTTTGTTCGTTTTGCCGAAGTGGTGTTTGAACGCTACAAGAGCAAAGTGAAATACTGGATGACCTTTAACGAGATCAACAACCAGCGTAACTGGCGCGCACCGTTATTCGGCTACTGCTGTTCTGGCGTGGTTTACACCGAGCACGATAACCCTGAAGAAGTGATGTACCAGGTTCTGCACCACCAGTTTGTTGCCAGTGCTCTGGCGGTGAAGATTGGCCATCGCATTAATCCTGAAATGCAGATTGGCTGCATGCTGGCGATGGTGCCGCTGTATCCGTTCTCCTGCAAACCAGAAGATCAGATGTACGCGCAGGAATCCATGCGTGAGCGTTATGTATTTACAGACGTGCAATTGCGTGGCTACTACCCATCTTATGTGTTGAACGAGTGGGAACGCCGCGAGTTCAACATCAAAATGGAAGCGGGCGACGAGCAAATCCTGCGTGAAGGCGTGTGTGATTACCTCGGTTTCAGCTATTACATGACCAACGCGGTGAAAGCTGACGGCGGCACCGGTGATGCATTATCTGGCTTCCAGGGCAGCGTGCCGAATCCGTTCGTGAAAGCGTCCGATTGGGGCTGGCAGATTGACCCTGTTGGCCTGCGCTACGCACTTTGCGAATTGTATGAGCGCTATCAGAAACCGCTGTTTATCGTTGAAAACGGCTTCGGTGCTTACGACAAAGTGGAAGAAGATGGCTCAATCAATGATGACTACCGCATTGATTACCTAAAAGCACACGTTGCCGAGATGATGAAAGCGGTCACTTACGATGGTGTGGATCTGATGGGTTACACCCCGTGGGGCTGCATCGATTGCGTTTCCTTCACCACCGGTCAATACAACAAACGCTACGGCTTTATCTATGTGAACAAACACGACGATGGCACCGGCGATATGTCTCGTTCGCGCAAGAAGAGCTTTAACTGGTACAAAGAAGTGATTGCCAGTAACGGTGAAAAACTCTGATTGATTTGCTCGCCTGAACGCCCCGTTTACGGGGCGTTTGAGTAATAATAAACATCATTCCAAAGCTAGCGAGTGTAACGTCAACTGTTACGTTCACCATTATCAGCCTCATAAATATTTTCTGGGGTGAGATTTACGACTGGTAAAATATTTTAAATATATTCAATAATACTACTGGGTAGCATGTGTAATTGTAGTATATTGCGTAGCCCTAACTTTCTAACCATACTCCTTTTATAATAAGACAACCGTTTAGGTGTAATCTTAGAATAATCATGCATATCATTACATTCTTCTTTGGATAACACAGAAACCAGAATTTTCTTTTCAATCATTCTTAATCCATGTTTTAATTTTATTGTCGTTGGCACATCCCTTTTGTTATAAGAAAAAATCAACTCTTCCAGGCGGAATCTGGCTGACAAATAATTAAAACCAAATAATTTATGCAAACTCCAATACTTGTTATCATTTACAACAATAATTCTTACAGATATACCTTCCAAATAAATCAATAAGTCTAGATTAAAACCATCACAATTACAGCAAATGATAAAAATATCATCATTAGTTAATGAATTAGAATTAACAAGACTTAACACTTGCTGCTCAGAAATTTTTTTCACACTGGAGTCAGCAAGAATTTTTAAGGCGTAACTCACACCGACAAACAAGTAATAATCATCGGTCACCATGTATATATTCATGATGTAATTCCACCCATCTATAAACAAAAAATAGTAGAGAGTATTTTCATAGAATTGTTTAACATTGAAAACACTGGTATTTAAATCTTCATACTGAAATGCAGGAAATAAAAAATGGCATACAAAAACAAACTACCAGCATTAAATCATTCAATTACCGTTTTTTTAACGGAGTCATCATTTTCAACCAAATAAAATGAATATATATGACCTGGTTTTTTAGGCATATTTTTCGTAATACCAGGGGTAATAAAAATATCTTGAGACAAACCACAGTCACCCCCATTTTTTTTACACTCACTAAATCCCTGCAACCGAATACTACTATTGCCACCGTTTAAAATATTGATAAAACCACCATCATTAGTAATTATTGTGTTATATACACCCTTAACTGGTTTAATTATATATAAAACACCATAGCCTGACAGAAGCTGGAATCCACTCCGGCCTAGTTTTTTATGATAATCGTTTGCTTCATCTTTATTTAAACCAAAGCGATCTTCATCTTTAGGCAAGGTGGGAGAAAAACGCACACGGAAATAGCGCTCTTTATCACGAGGCCCTACGTACAACGCACGGCTGACTTGAAAACTACCAGAAGGAATAATCATACGTGCCGGGCTGATGTGTAAACCGTTTTCTCGCACACCATCAACAGCGCTGCGATTGTGCTCTTGGCCAATTTTATCATATTCAACTTCACGAACCTCCGTTCTCACGAAGGCAGTCATGTCCCCCAAATTGTAGACCTGCTTTTGTAAAGTAGTACGGTCATGGTCAACTACCTCCACTAAGTCGTTGATTTGTACTTGCGGCGCAGCCACAATAGTAAAATTGAATAATAAAAGAGATAGCAAAACTGACACTTTCATTGGCATCATTAACATAGCCCTATTTAATAAATTATTATGTTGATTCAAAAATCAAAGATAGAACACCGGTGTAATCACCAGTGACCCATCCTGTTGCAGGTTTAATAGGGATGAGATTAATCTTACCACTTTTTTCTCCATTAGTAGGTCCCGAAGTAAGTTGGCACTCCACAGTTGAATTGGTATTTTCTACATACATTGCGCAATAGTCATCAACTAAAAATTCAACCCTATAATATATTTCAGAAACACCCGATGTTATCGCAGTTTTGTCACCTGTTTTGAGCGTAACTTTAATACCTCCTAGGGTATTTTTCATAATAATAGGTAATCCCAAAATCGGTTTAAGGTTTTTACGTTGAGCATCCCATACAAACCGCTGTAAATTAGAACTCCAGCCATCTTGGCTTAATACATAAAACTCAACATTAGGAACATTAATTTCCATTTGGATAGTATTGGTTATCTTATCATCAGCGGTAACTGATGCAATACCACAAAAAATAGCTGAAAGAGTGACTATAATACGCATCATCGTATTCAATTTATCACCCGTTCAAATGTAATATCAGCAGTTCCACTGTAATGTGCACCTTGATTACGCACAACGTCTTGTGCATTAATGCCTGTAACCGAAAATGATAAATTAGCTCGCGAGTTTTGCAGAGGAACAGAAAGTGATGTAAAAACAACCTCACTGCTTTTACCTGCCCCTAATAAAACTTTATTAAAGTCAGGACTACCTACCTGCCCATTAGCATTTATGAGTGACGCATTTGGTACAGTTAGTGCAATATCAACGGGAACAGTGTGTTCATTACCATTATTGTTGGTCCTGACTGCACAGGTTGTACCTACGGTATAAGTACATCCACCAATATAAACAGACACCAGGCCTGAAGCACTCAGGTTAAATGGAAGAGCTCCCTGTAATAAATTCACACTTTCAGGAAAGAGTAGAGCTCTTTTCCAACCCTGTTGTGGCTCTAATGAAACTGTATTTGAGGGGAATGAAACATTCAACGCATGGTTAACATTGACAACAATAGGGATATTACTTATCGCACCACTCCCATTACTGAATGTCGGGTTAATTTCTCCTGACATCAAGAAGTCTGTTCCTTCTCTTAGACTTAACGTAGCTGTATAAGTCCCACTAGGGATAAGTAATGGATTCGCGCCAACAAATGAAGGCCTGATTAGTATGGACAAAGTATCTATTAACCAGTTGGCACCTAAATAGCTTGCATTACCATTTGTGTTTCTAGTCCTGCTCGTACAGCCACTTTGGCTATTCTGTCTCCATGATGAAGCATTCCAGTACAAAGCATTCGAGCTCCCGGTACGAGTACATCCGGCTCCAGAACCTAAACCGGGAGTCAATGCATTATTTTGACAATAGTTACAATATAGGCCTCTTATCGTCCCCCCCATTCCGGATAAAGTTAAATTAATAGGATATGCCACACCGTACGAACTAACGATATCAACGACTTTTACTTCATTGGCTGAATATTGGTAATATAATGATTTATCGTCTTGCCAGTTAAAATTGTACCTGCCATTTAACTCATAGGATACTTCTTTGTTATTTTTACATTGCGCCCGCATATCCCCAAAATATGTAACAGTACATATCCCACTGATATTTGTCACCCCAAAACCATTTATTATAAAATCATCACTGGCAAGTGGCGGGTAGTTAAATACTAAAGGAGCTGCAGCCATTCCCTGACCAGTCCATAGCATCATAATAGTAATAAAGACCCACAATAATTTAGACCTAAAAAGAATCATTATTTATTTATCCTTGGTTATCCGTTGCGACCTAATTCACTTTTTGGAGCCATTGCTACCGTCTGCTGACAACGTAAATCTCCTACAAACAAAACATCCCCTTCACGTCGATAATCCTGAATGTCAATCTCAATGTGACACCCCGGAGCTTTGATGTGCTCAATATCCAGTACAGGGATACGCTGGCTAAGTTCCATACTGAAAAAACCATCTGCCTCACTGTAGCTACGGCTGGCATGATTTATTACCGTGGCCCCAGCAAGCGGTGTACCATCATTAGCTAATATGCGGCCTAAGATACTAACCGTGCTGCTCACTTCGATTTTCTGATAATCAACAGCCCCTTTATTTAAATGATAGTTACGACGAGGTGGGTTGATTAATGCACCAGGGGCATCCTTACCTGGGAAATAGTATTGTTGAGTACCTTCAACAAATGGGCGCGCCTCTACAAGATTACGCCCCGGCTTCAATAATGTGCTAGATCCCTGATTGTCCTCCGCCTGAAGCGTTTGCCCTGGAATATCAGAAACAACATCGACAATCATCATTGAATCACCTAACAAGTTTTTACCAGACATTGCAACGCCACCGGATCCCATAGCAATGGTATTACTGAGATTAAAACCAGTGCTGAGACTATTTTCAGGTGTCATTTGAACAAATGAAGTACCGCCTGCTAGAGGTGTAGTAAACGTAGTTGAACCACTCAGTCCCAGGCCATTTTTATCACCAGTAATATTCATGCCCAAACTGTTTAACATCTCATGATCAAAGTTCTGGTTAAGACCCGCAGTGAGGCTGTAATCACTAACATCCCCACTTTTTGCATTATTTGAATTAAGCCCTAAGTTATAGGTTCGCTTATTTTCTTCTATATTCCATGTCAGAGAGAGTTGAATTCCGCTATCTCTATTGTTGGACTCCCCACCCGGACGATCAAAACCAGACACCCTCCAGGTAGCTCTATTCCCCATAATTTTACTCATTACGGTTAACCCTAAGTCAACCCTATACCCATCACTATTATATTTATTATTACAGTAATTATTATAGTTGTTGTGATTGTGGTTTCTGTAATTGTCACTGATTCTATAGCTGTCATTATAATTATCATTACAACTATTTTTGTAGTTATTACTGGTGCTATTGTACCCAAGAATTAAGGTGGAAAATATACCGTCTCCAAGTGTTTTATCCCATGATAGCGACTTGTTATACGTTTTACTTTGGGACTTATTAAGTACGTTTTCATTTCTATTGTAGCTTAGCGTAATTGAACCAAAACCGACTGTGTCACCAAATCGCAATTGGCTATTTAGTAGATTACTTCCAGTAGTTTCATGCGAATATGTACTATAAAAATTACCCCATTCATTCAGTGTATAGTCTACAGTTCCACCTAAACTAGTTTCCGGACCTCTTTGTTGAGTCATCATTCCGACTTGTAGGTCCGGAAGCAGGAGATATTCCCCCTCAGCACCGAAGACAACTTCACCACTGGTATCCACATACTTACCTAATGATGACGTAGAACGACTATTGTTGGTCATGCTGCCAGCAAATATATTATAGTTAAATTTTCGTTCAAAGTTACGCCATTTCAAAGGCTTATAGATCGTTTCTTGAGTACGGGATGATTCCACGCCACCCCGAATAATGCGCACTTCAACTGGATAAATCCCGCCAGGTAATGTGGTGGTATCTAATGTTTGCAACCCTGGTTGAACCAGCACGGTTCGTAGAAGTGAACCATTACGATAAATTTCAACTACGGACTCACTATCAGGGGTTACGTAAATGGGGTATAGACTTGCGCTCTGTTGTTTTCGGACATCAAGCAGAGTATCTGAAGTGCCAAACATAGCACCAATAATAGGTAAGGGTAAGTTACTAACTGGTGAAATACGATTATACAATCCCTCACTCATAGGGGTAAATAACCCCATACGTATAGCATGTCCGTCATCTAGTTCGCGACTGCCATAGACCTGGGGGACAGTATAATTTTTCTCATTACTGTTATATTGCGAATACTGTAAGCTACCTGTCAGCGCCCACTTCCCAACGCTTCCACTAAAATCACCATTATAATATAAATTATTACCAACTCCTTCTGTGAATGAGCCGTTCAAATTATTTCTGAAAATCAGTCCAAATGGACCAGATTCAGGAATTTTATAATAGCTGGACTGATTAACATCTTGTCCAGCATCTTTAGTAACCAATGTTAACTGAGCTGTTTTGAGACGAAAGTCTAATGCGACCAATCCATCAGGACATTTTTTATCAGGAGTACAGTCACCTATCTCCGTTGGTTTTCCTAGAGACTCTAGCCATTGATCCCGAACTGATCCACTAACAAGACTTCCGACAGTATCGGTAAAAGACAATAATTGAACGGTGCCTGTTTTTTGGAGACGAATCAGAGCATCACCCATCCATTTCCCATTTATTTCTACGCGTGCACTCAGAGGAACATCAAAAATGAAAGGAAGAAACTCTTCTGGGGCATCTGCCGATTGTTGTAATAATTCATTATTAGGCGATTCTGCAGCATAATTGACTGAACTATATAACAAAGACAATATAATAATCAATTTGCCTTTCACGAAAATCACCTTATATAATCATGTAATAAGCATTGGCAAACAAAAAAACACCATTAATGATAATAAGCTAATGGTGTTATTTTAATATTAAGAGGCTTCTACAGTAATAACTGTATTACCCATATAATTACCTGTTTGCTTACCGCTTGTTGCTGCTGGAGAGAATGACAAGGTAGCTGCTTTCGACTGAGCAGATGTTGTTGATGCGACAACATCTTGCGCGGTATCGTTAAGCGCTACACCGTCCAGTGAAACACTAACAGCAATTGATTCTGAACCATTAATGAGTGTCGCTGAGGTCACTTTTGCTTTCAGTGATTTGTTTGCAGGAACAGTTAAGGTGACATTACGGTTTTGTGGCAAAAATGATGCGCCAGGAATAACACTACCGAAGCTAATAGTTTGTGAGTTGTTCCAGGTTCCATCAGTATAGTCGGCTGAAATACCCGGTTGTGTAACATCAATTAACTCGGCCTCTAAAGGAACAGTAAGTGTAGTAGCTGCATTTGAGTAAGCAGAGAAACCAGCAAGCATAGCTAAAGTGAAGAGTGATGCAATTTTCATAATAATACCTAATAGTAAATTTAAATTTTGTATATAAAATATCTATGGAGCTCTATAGCGTTAATTAAACATTAAGGTAATTTTATTTTTCTTGAGTTCCCTCCCTCAACTAAAGTGAATGAATGAGTTGAGTCTTTCTCTTTTAAGAAGACCCTGCTTTGACCTGGGTACACATTTAAATCCTCGCCAAAACCATGGCATTTTTTAGTTACGTTAGAACATGTATTTGTATAACGCAGTATTGCGACAGTATTTCCGCTATTAACCACTTTAAATTCATTAGCACCATCATTAATGCGAGTGCTATATATAGAGGTGTTAGGCCTGACAACTACTAAAGTTCCATAGCCTATAGATAGCCCCATTCCTGCTTTAAGGGTATTTGTATCATTATCTTTTATTTGATCAGGACTCAACCCGAAGTTATTATTTTCATTTGGCTGTACTGGCATATAACGTACTCTGAAGTAACGTTCATACTCACGAGTCCCAGTAAATACAATACGACTAACCTGAAAGCTATCCCCTGGAATAATCAATCGGGACGGACTAGCCATAAATGAGATGTTTTTTTTATCTCTGTCTGGTTTTAGCTCGGACTCTTCACCCTTATAATTTATATTGACTTCAACAACTTCAATTTGTACAAAAGCGGTGCTATCCCCAGCATTATATATCTTTTTCTGCAGGGTATTTTTATTGCTTTCAAGCGTATCATTTAACTGACCAATATTGATATTCACAGCAGAAAAAGATTCTGCCGTGAATACAAGTAATGAGAGCAATAAGTAACAAATTTTATTTCGCATGATTTGAGTGCCTTTAATAAAAGTCAATCGTACTACTACAAACAATAAGCAACCTAAACAGTGAAAATTGCAAATATCTCCGCCTGATTTCTAGTGGGAATACTAACTAAATAAAAATATTAAAAAATGAATTGGTGTGATATTTTTTAACTTAAAAAACAGTATGTTAGAAATTCATTAGCCTTTAATGTGTTATTCATATTTCATGAATGCATTATTTAGTCAAAACTTGCACCTATATTGCCAAATTACTAAGTCTATGAATATTTGTAGACACTGAGAAAATCATACGTAAAAAGTTCTAAATGTAGCTATGAGTAATGACTAACCATGGAAGCCAGTACCAATAATTCCGCAAACAGGCCAGATACCACAGTTATTTTTGGAGGACTAAAATTGGATACCAATGAAAAGTTTTACCGTGAGGTAAGAAATTGTCTGAAGATGATGTTTCATTCCAGACATTTCAAGGCTGAAGCTACTGACTAAAAAAAGAAAGATAAAGTCGCTGTACAAATTTCCTATATCCGGGAGATTTCGCGATGCATTCTCTACATGCTATCTGGACTATCGTTGTCGATGAGTCACCACCCTATATCCTGAAGATCAGGTGTTTTACAATGTTCTGCACACTCTAAAATAAAGTTAAAAAACACATCTATTTTTAATTTAAAAAACCAAAATAACCATTTAAAAAAATACGACTTATCGTAGGTTCTGGAGTTGTATAGATGACATATTTAAATTCATCGCCAATTATATTCCCTGAATAAACACTTCGATAATAGAATGCTCTTAGCGCTCTTTGGGATTCACTATTTTTACTGTCAGGAATTATATCCCTTTGGGTCACTAACATGAAATACCTCCCTCGCCAATAGCCCATAATTCCTTGTTGAGTATAGCTTTCTTTGGTAATTTCATGCGTGACAGACATTGTCACTAGCCCGTATTCGCACCGCCCATAGAGACTACCTAACCGTGGATTAAGTATGATGAAACTGGCATTACATCCAAACCCATTAACAAAAGGGATTGCCAGAATCGTACTCACGATGATTAACAAAATAATAAGGTATTTTTTCTTATTTAACTTCAACATATCGAAATCCATTCCTTTGTGAGTTAACATAGATGTAATTACCTGATGGTAATTGAATAGGGATTTCAGTTTCAATTAATGGTCCAAAGCCACAAAATTTATAATCTTTGATTTTTTGACATGACATAACCTTCACCTGAGTGCTATATAAAACCATAAAAAACAGAGTTATTAATATTAAAAAACCAGAAAATACACAATAGGGAATAAATATCGTCATTTTATTTAATACAGGCGTAACTTTAATTTCTCGCTCTTTATTGACAATTAACTCCATAGGGTCATTTTGAATTTGGAGAGGATTGTTTTCCATAGGAGTTTCATTACTTACATCTGTACTTGCTGCGTAAACTGAAACTAAATTATCATTATCTCTATTATCAATAATACTAACACCTACAATACATTTTACCCATCGCGAGTTCCATGAGAACCCTTTTCGATGATGCGTAATAATTACACATTCTCCAGTTATAGGTAAAAATACACTCCTTATTTTTTTTATGGCTACGTTTAATGAATTTAGGGTAACAAATTTATTTGGCCACGCAATATCTAACAACCTGTCTCTATCTATAATTTCACATGATGCCTCTAGTAGTGTAACCAATATGATTCCTTCAGCCACACTAAGTCGCGCAACGCATTTTTCATGATAAAATAACTCACCCGTCGGTAAGTTGAATTTGAAAAGTAAGTTTTTTTCCATAGTGAGTATAGTCATATATTTGAACGTCGAATGTGATGTCGATGGTAACTACGAATTATTACAGACTGCTAACCATAGCATGCAGTTAATAATCTCAGTAACGTGTAGAAACTTCATTCATAAATCATGTAACAATTTTTATAACTACAACTTAATTAAACGATACTTCATTTTCTACTGCAATTATCATTATGAGAAACTAAGAACAGCCACCTTTTAAAAATAATTCGCCCTCACACAGTATATTTTCGTCACAAAAAAGATACCCAACAGACTCAATTAATATATACCCCTGATCAATATATATATTATACAAAATTAATTAACACTCTCCCGATTTTCGTTATCTTAATTTACATATAATAAAACATGACACCCCAACATACTTATAGTAACAAAACACGATTAGCTACAACACTTAGAAACAAGCAGCAATCGAATAGACATTTCCATGATAGTTCATTGCAATTATGAATAAATGAAAATATAAAAATAAATACCCTTATTAAACAGCGACATAGATAATTCATAATTATAGTACTTATGAATTTATTGGAAAGTTTGGTTTTACCGTTATATGTACCTGTTGCCAGCCATATGTAAATTATTTTCCCGAGTGTTTGTGCGCAATATCGCCTGCCGCCTTCGCTCTCTAGTCGGGGCATAGGTGAATGTTAAGTAGGTAATGTATAACTACTTGACGTGAGATCTCGCTTGTTTAATTTTATTATGTCACTCCCCTTTCACTTATGTGATATACATAAGATGATGAAAAAGAGGTAGCTTTTCCACCATATCAGTGGCACTCATGACCATAATGACAAAGCTAATATCTACAGGATATTGACAATACCTAAGTATTATTTGTGTCTTACAAATATATAGCCAAGACTGCATATCCTTCACTTTTTCTAGTTAGGGTATCGAAGACAGGAAAATTTTATCGTTCTGCTGATGTCAGAAAAATAACTGTGGGGTGAAAGGGGTTGACCAAGTGATGAATGAAGTATGACAAGTGATGGGTTGTTTTAACCTAACCGCCTTCTTGATGAAGACGGTTTTTTCTCAATACATATTAGAACGATGCGCGCTTATAGGATGTGTAGCTGGCTTTCCAGTATGTTTTATCGATGTTATTTAACAGCGTCTCTTCACTCATTGTTGGAGCAACCCCTTCCAGTTGCGCGACACGAGCAACTTCAAATGCAATAGTCCGAGATATCTCTTCAATCTTTTCCACCGGCGGTAACAATCCACCTATTCCCGTAGAGGCTAATGGCGAATGTGCCGCAAGCGTCTTACTTGCTACGATCAGCATGCCTTCGGTGATCCGGGATGCTTTTCCAGCCAATACGCCCAGCCCGAGTCCCGGGAATATATAGGCATTATTACACTGTGCAATTTCGTACTCCTGTCCCAGGAAAGAAATGGGTGCAAAAGGACTGCCCGTTGCAACCAGTGCCAGTCCTTGCGTCCATTCAATCAAATCCTTGGGTTGAGCTTCAGCACGAGATGTAGGATTGGAAAGCGGCATAATGATAGGTCGTGGGCAATGTCGGTGCATTTCTTTGACAATTTCTTCACTAAATAAGCCTGGCTGCCCGGATACGCCAATCATCACTGTCGGATGGGCATGACGCACTACATCCTTCAATGAGATATTTGTTGTCTCTACATCCCAGTGGCGAATCGTATCCCTTGCAGTTACCAGACCCTGCTGGAAATCGAGAAGATTAGGCATCTCGTCTGTCAGCAGGCCAAAACGGTCAACCATATAGATATTATTGCGCGCCTGAGTTTCCGTCAGACCATCGTCCATCATCAGCGTTATAATTTTTTCAGCAATACCGCAGCCTGCCGAACCTCCACCCAAAAAGACCACTCGCTGATCGCGTAGACGACTCCCGGCAGTTTTAACTGCAGCCATGAGCGTTCCTGCAGTGACGGCTGCCGTCCCCTGAATATCATCATTAAAACAGCACAACGTGTCGCGGTAGCGGTTCAGCAATTTTGTGGCATTCTTTTGTGCAAAATCTTCAAATTGCAGCAATACATTGGGCCAACGGTTCCTGACTGCATCTACAAACATATCCATGAACTCAATATATTGATCATCGGTAATACGCGGGTGGCGCCATCCCATATACAGTGGATCATCCAAGTGTCGGGTATTGTTAGTACCGACATCCAGCATAATAGGCAACGTTGATGCAGGATGAATACCTCCACAAGCGGTGTATAAAGAGAGCTTACCGATTGGAATCCCCATCCCTCCAACTCCCTGGTCACCTAAACCCAGGATACGTTCGCCATCAGTGACAACAATGACGCGGATATCGTTACGCGAGAAGCTTTGCAGCATTTCATCAATATGATGGCGATTTGGCCAAGAGATGAATAATCCACGTCCTCGGCGATAAATATCAGAAAAATGTTCACAAGCCTCACCCACTGTTGGGGTATAGATAATAGGCAAGGTGTCTTTCATATGCGTTCGCAAAAGATTATAAAACAGCGTCTCGTTGGTATCCTGAATATTTCTCAAATAAATATGACGGGAAATATCTTTTTTAAACTGGCAGAACTGATCCCAGGCGCGCTCGGTCTGCTCTTGAATAGTTTCAACTTTATGAGGCAGTAACCCATGAAGATTAAAGGCTTGTCGTTCGGTATCTGTGAAAGCAAGCCCTTTATTTAACAATGGGTTTTCTAGTAAGACAGAGCCATTATATGGTGTATAAAGTGTTTCTTTGACTAACATTTACCCACTCCTGAACATATCTTTCTTTAAAAAAAATGAAATTATTATCTGCAACTAAATAGCAGAGCTAGAGAATGACAATATGTAAGTTACGAAATTAGATAAATCATTATTCCCTCGGTGACAATACCAATGGCTGTGCCAATCAAAATTGAAGATGATGCTGTTTCAATATAAGTATCACTACGGAGTGCAAACATTCCTGCAGCAATAGCGGATGGCGTTGCACCGATGATAATGACCTGCTGCATTAAAGTATGACTCAATCCAAAAGCCAGACCGGCGATAGCCATTAGCCCCGGCTGGATGAGATTCTTAATACTAATATTGGTAAATGTCTGGAGATTAAGCGCCGGGCGCTCGCCATAAAATAAAAGACCCAGAGCGAAAAGAGAGAGGCCGCCTGCAATTTTGCCCACCATTTCTATTGGTGCGCTCAGCAGATGCGGTAATTGCACGCCCATCAGGCTCAATAGCACGCCAGAGATGGGGATCCAGACAATGGGGTTTCTTACCGCTTTGATGAGATTTTGCAGGACAAGCTTAAAGGGGTTGATATCTTCAAGACTGTTTTCACCCTTTTTATCCCCCATGCGAATCAGGATAATCGTCAGTGGAATCATAAATACACTGGTGATTAGATTGCCTATCAGCACACCTAAAAAGCCTTCTGGTCCGATTAACACCGCCAGCACCGGGGCACCAAAATAGGCCATATCAGGGAAAGCACAGACCAGTGACTGAACCGCACTGGTCTTAATATCATGGCGGAAAACATAGCGTGAGATGAGCAGTGTGATGAAGTAGGAGCCCATCAAACCAATCATCAGAACGGCCATAAATGAAAAGTTCTTTATTTTATCCGGGTCGGTATTCAACGCGCCGATAAAAAGATGGAACGGCAGAGCAAAACGGATAACCACCGTGGCTAAAACTGAGGCATCCTCACGGCGCGTGTAACCTAACTTCCCACTTAACCATCCGAGCAACATGATAAATACCAATGGGAACAGAGATTGTAATAGTAGTGATGACATGGAATCTCCAGAATGCATAATGGTACAGATAGCGCACAATCTATTTCTGGAGGTAATTTAACGATCACCTAATCCCAGTAGGGTGATTGAAATCACACTTACCCCTGTTTAAATACTTTCACGCCGGCTACTTTAGTTACAAATATAAATACCCGCATTGTGAATAGTCTTGTGCGTTCATTCAGTAACTTTACTTACAAAAATAAGAATTAAATTATTTAAATAGAACATTCAACTACCATCACAAAACCCAATACTCAGGGCTATTTAATCACCCTGCCGTATGTTAGGTTTTTAAGCGAAATATCTTCATGGTGATTTAATTATTACGTCACCTTTATTTTTATTACCCTATTATTTTGCCCGCCCCTACATTATTTTTAATATAAAATTAGGTAACAAAAATGGAAAATAACACCCTAAAAAATGCCATTGAAAAAAACGCGTCAGGAGGGCAATCGCTGCGACTTCCTGGTAATTTCGAAGTCGGCTCTGTCCCTTTACTGCTGTTCATTGTTATTGCTGCCATCGTTGCCGTTTCAGGTGCCACTGGGTTACTTCCCAAAAATATGATTGGTGGCCTGGCTATCATCATGACTTTAGGTTTTGCCTTTGCAAAAATTGGCCGCATGATCCCAATTCTGAAAGACATTGGTGGCCCGGCAATATTGTGCCTGATGGTGCCTTCCATATTGGTCTATTTTGGCCTGTTTGAAGAACAAACCATGGCCACCGTGCACCTGCTAATGAAAGAAGCGAATCTGCTTTATTTTGTTATTGCCTGTTTAGTGGTCGGCAGCATTCTCGGTATGAACCGGACGATCCTCATCCAGGGAATGATAAAAATGTTTGTACCACTTGTAGTGGGAACCGGCGCGGCGGTGTTAACCGGTCTGCTGGTTGGTTCATTGTTTGGTTACAGCATCTACCATACATTTTTCTTTATCATCGTTCCCATTATCGGTGGAGGTATTGGAGAAGGGATATTGCCGCTTTCTCTCGCCTATTCCGCCATTCTTGGGCAAACCCCGGATGTGTATGTCGCACAACTGGCTCCTGCCGCGGTGGTAGGTAACATCTTCGCGATTATTTGCGCAGGTGTTTTGTCACGAATTGGCAGCCGACGCCCGTCGCTGTCCGGCAACGGCATGCTGATCCGCAGCCGTGAGGACAACAATTTGTTTATGCAGTCTGAGGGATCGCATCAAACAGATTTTCAGCTGATGGGCGCGGGATTATTGATGATTTGTGCCTTTTTCATCGTCGGCGGCTTGTTTGAGAAGCTGGTACACATCCCTGGGCCGGTGCTGATGATTCTGGCTGCGGTGTTCTGTAAATATGCAAAAGTGATCCCAGCCGCGATGGAGATGGGTGCCTATAGCTGCTACAAATTTGTCTCGGCGGCATTAGTATGGCCGTTGATGATTGGCCTTGGGATGCTGTATGTGCCGCTGGAAAGCGTGGTGTCGGTATTCTCGATTGGCTATGTGGTGGTGTGCGGTTCGGTGGTTATCTCCATGACCTTGAGCGGTTTTTTCATTGCTTCACGCCTGAATATGTATCCGGTGGACGCCGCTATCGTGACGTGTTGTCACAGTGGTTTGGGTGGCACGGGTGATGTGGCGATTTTGTCGGCTTCAAATCGTATGTCGCTGATGCCATTTGCACAAATTGCTACCCGTATTGGTGGCGCATCAACCGTCATCGCAGCAACATTACTGCTGGGTTGGATAATGTAATCACCCGTTCCTGATTGTGCTCTTCAGGCACAAAAAAACGGTGCAAGCATTTTTATGCTTTCACCGTTTTATAATTCATGAGCTGATTAATATTGAAGATGTCACGAGGCTTTTTGGACTGAGCTACGTTTCGCTTCCTCGAGTGCAATTCGCAGATGATCACTATTCTCAGTCAGCAAATCCCGCGCATGCCAGCCATCCAGCCCGGTCAACAGCGTCAGAATCGCCGTTCGACAGTGATGATTGCAGCTTGCCAGCGCGTTCTTCGCTTGTGTACGAGAACAGCTTGCCGCTTCCATCACGATGGCTATCTGCCGCTCGGCCCAATGGGTGCTGGATGCGTTAATGTCGACGCGCAAATTGCCGTAAACACGGCCACTGCGAATCGCAAGCCCTGTCGAGAGCATATTGAGGATCTGCCGCTGCGCCAGTTGCGCCTTTGGATTGGCAAATCCCACCACCACTTCCGGCCCGATATCTGGCGTAATCACGGTATCTGCCAACTGGGCCACTTCACTCTCGGCATCCTGCGTGATAACCGCCACTGGCGCACCAAGCGAGCCCGCGTAACGAAGAGCGCCCCAGACCCATGGCGTTTTCCCGCTGACCGACAGGCCCAGCAACATGTCATTGCGGGTAAACTGGATGGCCTGCAAATCGCTGATACCCCGATTGTAATCGCCTGCGGCGGTATCGCTCGCTTGCAACATCGCTTCTGACCCACCCGCTATCAACCCAATGAGCGCATGATCGTTATCGGGGGCAAACTCGCAGGCCACTTGCATCGCCGCGCGTCCAGACGCCCCGGCACCCGCGATGATTAACCGCCCGCCCCGGCTGAAAGTCGCAATCGCCTGGTCGACTAAACGGGTGACTGTCGGTAAACAGTTGGCTATCGCATAGGTGATTTCGCGATCGTCTTTCAGGATTGCCGCCAGCATATCCTCAGTGGCGAGTTTATCGATATTTTCCGTACCGCTATTGCGTCGTCCCATCATTGAACCGGTTGGCTTACTGCTCATAAAAACCTCCATTTAAAGGGTCCACACATACTATAAGGATATTTATCTGCCACTCCTGCGAGTGGGGTCACGCTTCCCCCCTTCTTAGGGCGATTTGCTTGATTTACGTGGCTTTAAGTCACTTCCCTCATCTGCGATAATCGGTACTTCACCGTTACTCATTGGGATCGCTATGAACGTTTTATCCCCCACCCGTAAGCGCCCGATGAAACTCAGCACGACGGTGACACTGATGATTTGCAGTGTGCTTGGCACGGTGCTGTTACTGGTGTTCGCTCTGTGGTTTTCACAAATCAGCAATGCGACGCGTGACGGATTGAAAGATACGGCACTTGCCGTCGCGCGAACGCTCGCCGATACACCAGAGGTCAAACGCGGCCTGACGTTGCCACCCGACAGCCAGATCATTCAACCTCTGGCAATGGCGGTAATGAAGCGCAACCATTTACTGTTCGCCGTCGTGACCGACATGCAGGGTATTCGCCACTCGCATCCCAATAGCCAGCTCATTGGTCGGCATTACATCGGCAAAGACATCAACCCTACGCTTAATGGCAAAGAAAATGTCGCCATAAACAATGGTGCGCTGGGGCCTGCATTGCGCGTCTATACGCCGGTCTATAATGATAAACAACAGCAGATCGGCGTCGTCGCGATCGGCGTTCCACTGAGCAAAGTGGACGAACAACTCGCTCGTAGCCGCAGGAATGTATTACTCACGATTCTGTTCAGCGCCCTGGTCTGTACTGTCGGCACTCTGATCCTGGTGCGCGTGCTAAAAGAGGCTCTTCTGGGGCTCGAGCCGCATGAAATTTCGGCAAACCTCAAGCAACGCCAGGCAATGCTGCATTCATTAAAAGAAGGGGTGATGGCGGTCGATGAGCATGGGCAGGTGACGCTGATTAATCCCGCCGCCAGAAAAATGCTACAGTCCTCCTCCGGCAATGAGGTTGATGAAGGGCCGTTGCTGGCAGAGCTCAAAGAAGTGTTACAGCATGACAAACCCATCTATGACCAGGAAATTACCTGCAACGGATTGCTGCTTATCAGCAACACCGTTCCGATTCATCGGCAAGGAAACATCGTCGGTGCGATAAGCACCTTCCGTGACAAAACGGAAGTCAGCCAGTTGCTGCAACGTCTGGATGGGATGGTGAATTATGTCGATGCCTTACGCACCACTTCACATGAATTCATGAATAAGCTGCACGTTATCCTTGGCCTGTTGAATATGAAGAGTTATGACAAGCTTGAAGAATATGTGCTGCAAACTGCCCATAATTACCAGACAGACATCGGCGCGATTCAGCACCAGATAAAAGCACCGGTAGTAGCAGGTTTTCTGCTGGGTAAAATACATCGCGCCAAAGAACTGGGCTTTACCCTGACGCTTGCGGAAGAGAGCCTGGTGCCTGATAACGTTAATGAGAAACAGGTAACCGCACTGGTGACGGTGCTGGGTAATCTGATTGAAAATGCACTGGATGCGATGAGTGAACAACCAGAAGGTGAAGTCACTGTCATGCTGCATTTCCAGAATGGTTGGTTAAGTGGCGAAGTCAGCGATGACGGCCCGGGGATTACGCAGGCCAACATCGATGCCATCTTCGTGAAAGGTTTTTCTACCAAAGGTGAGAACCGCGGTGTTGGACTGTTTCTTGCCCACCAACAGTTAAGCGCCCTGGGAGGCAGTATTTCTGTCGAATCCGAACCCGGTGTGTATACCCAATTTTTTGTACATCTTCCCTGGGACAGTAAAAGGACTCCTGCATGATAAATGTTTTAATTGTTGATGATGATGCCATGGTGGCCGAACTTAACCGCATGTATGTGGCAAGAGTCCCCGGTTTCCGCTGCTGTGGCACAGCCTCAACACTGCCCCAGGCAAAAGAGATGCTTAACGATCCGGCGCTTGAGATCGGTCTCGTGCTGCTGGATGTGTATATGCAACAGCATAACGGGTTAGATCTTCTGCCAACGATCCGTGCCTCGGGGCGCGCGATCGACGTGATCATGATTACTTCCGCAGCCGACGCCACAACGGTACAAACATCTCTGCATTACGGGGTGGTGGATTATCTGATTAAACCGTTCCAGTTTCCGCGCTTCGAAGAGGCCCTGAACGCCTGGCGGGAGAAGCGTAAGCTGATGACCACCCAGCCGTACTATGAGCAGGCGGAAGTCGATCGTTTACTGCATGGTGCCAATCCGGAAATCACCGACGACCGACGCCTGCCAAAAGGGCTGACCGCACAGACTTTACGCACTATTTGCCAGTGGATTGACAACCATCCTGGCTCCGAATTCTCTACCGATGAGCTGGCAGCAGCGGTCAATATCTCCCGCGTATCCTGCCGTAAGTATTTGATTTGGCTTGCACAAATCAACATCCTCTACACCAGTATTCATTATGGTGCCACTGGCCGCCCGGTGTACCGCTATCGGCTGGTTGCCGAACAGTACAACCTGCTCAAGCAGTACAGCCAGTAATCCGGTAGCTGTCGTTGAGTAACGAAAAGCGGAACTGGCGCTGAGAAGAGAGGATAACGTCGCGATTTTTGGTCACAAAAATCGCCTCGATATCCTCGCGCTGGCGTAGTGCCGCACAACCTTTCTCAATACCCAATCCGTACAGCAGCGTGGTCCAGATATCACCATCAAGAGAGTTGGCGGAAATAATCGTCACGCTGTGCAGTTCGTTATCCAGCGGATAACCGTTGCGCGGGTCGAGAATATGATGCCAGCGTTTGCCATCCTGCTCGAAATAACGCTCGTAAATGCCTGAAGTGACGACCGACTGGCTTGCCACCTCAATACGACCGATGAGTGCATCCCCTGCCGCAAAGGGTTTTTTTAACCCAACAGACCAGTTCCCCAAAGTATGCACATTGCCACCGAGGTTTATCAGCGCATCCGCCACCCCGTGCTTGCGCAGATAATCGCGAACCCTGTCGGCAATATAACCTTTGGCAATCGCCCCAAGGTCTATTTCCATCCCCGATTGAGCGAGAAAAACGCTGCATGCAGCGTCATCCAGAATCACGTCCTGTGGACGCGTCAGGGGCAGCCTCGCGGCAATCTCTGCGGCTGAAGGCACGCGGTTACCCTGAAAGCCAATACGCCATAGCTTCACCAGCGGGCCAATCGCCAGATTGAACGTGCTGTCTTGCACCATACTGGCGGCCTTCGCGCATTTAATGAGTGTATAAACCGGGCGGCTGACGCTAACCGGATGCCGACCGGCGGCATGGTTGATGTTCATGACCTGAGATTGCGCACGGTTCACCGTGAGTAAATCTTCATACTGTTTAATCAGTTGAAAGACCTGGGAGGCGAGTGCTTCGTTGTGGGAATAGAGTTTGAGCAGGATGGGTGACCCCATCAGTACGGCGGAATAACTATAGACTCGATTGTCGGTTGGCATGGTTGCCGCTCCTGTGTTGTAGCCCCGGCAGGCACCTCGCCACCGGGGAATTGCCGGGTAGCATTGCGCTTACCCGGTCTACACTTGCTGAGCGTCAGGCTCTGGCGTATTTCGCGGCCACACCGCCTGCAAGGGTGCCGAAAATAATCAGATCCGCAACCGCGTTGCCACCGATACGGTTAGCACCATGAATACCTCCCACCACTTCCCCCGCCGCATAGGCGCCAGGAATAGATTGATGAGCCGCATTCAACACTTCTGTATCGGCGTTGATCGTCACTCCGCCCATCGTATGGTGGACCCCAGGTGCAATGCGAATGGCGTGGAACGGCCCTTCGTTTACTGGCGCGCGCAGCGCGGTCGTACGGCCAAAGTCGTCATCCCGCTGGTTTTCCACAAAGCCGTTGTAGCGCTCAAGCGTGGCGAGGAAAGCGTGTTCATCCATGCCCAGCTTCTGCGCCAGTTCGCTTGGTGTGCTGGCACTGGTCACCAGACCTTTGGCGATGTATTCATCTGTAGCTTTGTTTTTCGCCCGCACATGTTCGTCAAAGACGATGTAAGCATAGTGCTCCGGCAGCGCGATAATCGACGCCGACACTTTATCGCGGGTTTCCATCTCATTGAAGAAACGCAGGCCCTGCTGGCTCACAAGAATAGCGCCACCGCCGCGAATCGATTCGGAAATCAGATACGAGGTTTGCTGCTCAACCGTTGGGTGGATTTGAATTTCCCCCATATCCACGGTGCCTGCACCGATTCGCTCGAGCAGTGCGATACCGCCGCCAGTGGCCCCTTTGTGGTTGGTGGTCACAAAACCGTCCAGGTCTGGACGATATTTCACGACCATTGCGCTGTTAGCGCTGAAGCCACCGGTTGCAACCACTACGCTTTTGGCTTGCACCACAATGCTCTCTTGCTCATCCGTCAACAGGCGCACACCGCTCACCGCACCGTTATCGGTCAGGATCTCGTCGACCGAGGTATCCAGCAGCACATCAATGCCGCGTCGGGTGATATTGCGTACCAGCCCGCTAATCAGATAGCCGCCAACCGCCGAGCCGTCACGTGGGCGGTGAGTACGGTCGATGCTCATGCCGCCAGTGGTGGTGATATCGTTAAGCATAATGCCGCGATCAGCCAACCATTCGATGGCTTCCGGTGCATTTTCAACAAAACAGCGCAGCAGCTCTGGGTTGTTTTTGTTTTTGCCCCCTTTCAGGGTTTCCTGGTAGAACAGCTCTTTGCTGTCATGAATCCCTTTCACGCGCTGGAAGCGGGTTTCTGCGGCGTTCATCCCGGCAGAGGCTTTGATGGTGTTTCCGCCGAGGGTCGGCATTTTCTCAACGATAAGGACGCTCGCCCCCTCGTCGTGAGCCTGAATCGCCGCCGCAAGGCCCGCGCCACCGCTACCGACCACCACCACATCGTAGCTTTTCGGTGAATTGTCATCGCCGCCTTCTTCTGCCGCCAGCGCCTTACTGGATTTCAGCATCGCTTTCGAGACGGCTTTTTTCACCGCCTCGCTCTGGCTGGTCGCACCCGAGATCGCATCCACGTGCGGAGTGTTAGCCGACAAAATACGATCGCGGATCTCTTCAAAGCTTGAGGTAAATTCCACGCTTTGCACCGGGCTTGAGGCCAGTTCGATATCAGCAATGTGATCGTTTTCGAGACTCACATTGATAACCAGTTCGTTCACGTCGTCCTGCACGGTTTCGACGAACATGCCTGGCTTGAATTTGGCATCGCCCATGCTCATGTCGCGGATCATCGCCTCCACCAGCGAGAAACGCCACAGCGGTTCAGGGATCTGCCGCGCTTCACGCTGGGTGCTATCGATAAACAGTTCCAGCTCTTCGCCGCTAGCAATACGTGCCGCCCAGTCTGGGTAAGCTATGCAGGCGCGGCCAACGGCGATCAGGTCATAACCATGTTCCAGCGCTTGCTCTACATCTGCCGCATTTACCACTGCGCCGACGCCCATCACCGGCACTTGCGCCAACGTTTCAGAGCGCATGGCACAGTATTTTTCAATCAACGGAGTCGGGTCAGTGGTATCCACAATCGACGGGCGTAAACTTGCGCCAACGGAGAAGTGCAGATAATCCACCCCGCGTGCGGCGAGTTTTTCCAGCAGATACACGGTGTCATCAAAGCGAATACCAGGGATTTCCAGCTCTTCAGGCGAGAAGCGATAACCGATAATAAAAGCGTCGTCGGCGTACTGGCGCACCATTTTGTGCGTGATTTCCAGTACAGCTAGCGGGAATTTCGCGCGGTTGTCGCGGCTGCCGCCCCATTCATCGTCGCGTTGGTTAGAGTTGGGAGAATAGAATTGCTGAATGAGGTAGGTGTTGGCGCCATGAATTTCTACGCCGTCGAAACCGGCCTGAATCGCACGTCGTACCCCTTCACCAAATTTGGCGATCATGTCTTCGACTTCATCACCGGTCAGGGCGCGTGGGACGACTGCCCCTTCACGCGGTGCCGCCAGCGCACTTGGGGCAACGGGCGTTCTTCCGCCAATCAACAGCGGGTCGACCATGCGGCCGCCGTGGTATATCTGCAAAATCGCTTTTGACCCTTCAGCTTTAATCGCCTGCGCGATTTTTGCCAGCCCGGCGATTTTTTCATCGTTATCGATACCGATAGCACCAGGAAACGCCAGGCCGAGAGCATCGATAAAACAGCACTCAACGATGATCGCACCAATGCTGCCTGACCGAACGCGATAATACTCCACCAGTTCGCTGCTCACTGTGCCGTCATAATAACCAGTACAGGTTGTCATCGGCGCCATTAATAAACGGTTTTTAAGCTCAGTTCCATTGGGTAAGGTAAAAGGACGCAACATACGATCGTTACTGGTCATAATAACACTCCAGATTTTAAATATTGAAATTTAGAATTGGGTGACGGAATTATTTTTAGTTATGTTTCTTCATTCCTTTGTCATGGCATTAATATAACTCTTTTTTTAGTTACCAAATTAATTACGTTAGTTAAAAAACTATTTAATACCACCCATAATGACGACACCTCTTTTGTATTATTATTTTTAAAGAACACCACGATAGAAAGTAAATTATTGATAACAGTTTATATACTTTTGTTAAAGGTAATCACCTGATGATTAACACCACAAATTCATTGAATATCAGCATATTAATCAACGCAACCCACATCAGGCAACGCTTACAATCAGTGTTATTTTAACATTTATAGCCACTTTAAAAAGAATACCCCCTCACCAGGCAGAATAACTATAAATAATTACAAAAGTCTTTGCCACCGGTTTTTCTTGATCTCAATCAATTGCGACACGGTATGAAGGTGCAATATATCAATAATAGCTATTTTTATTTAATGCCCATAAATACAGCGATAAATTTTCATATCAGGAATAATCAGACTCAGTCATTAATCATTCAAGAAGGTTTTTAAACTAAAAAAACAGACTGATTATCTCCCGATATAAACGTATTTTTAACTACTTGAAGATACTCATAATGAAAGATAAACCGACAGCTATTATACCGCCTGCTGGCGCAGCGAGTCCGAAAGCGGGGAATAAACACCGCCTGATGATGATGGCGCTGCCGATTATTGTGGCAGTACTTTTACTTTTCGTTCCCGTACCTGAGGGGTTACCTCCTTATGCCTGGCACTACTTCGCCATCTTTGTCGGGGTGATTGTCGGTTTGATCTTTGAACCCTTACCTGGCGCGGTTATCGGTATCACCGGCGTGGTCGTCATCGCCCTTTTCAGTCAGTGGCTTTTGTTCAGCCCTGAGCAACTGGCAGACCCTAAATTTAAGCTGGCCGGGCAATCCTTTAAATGGGCAGTGAGCGGATTTGGAAACTCCACGGTCTGGCTGATTTTCGGCGCCTTTATGTTTGCCGCAGGCTACGATAAGACCCAGTTTGGTCGTCGTCTGGCGCTGATTCTGGTAAAACACCTCGGCCGCCGCAGCCTGACTCTGGGCTACGCCATTGCCTTTGCTGACCTGTTATTAGCCCCTTTCACGCCGTCGAATACCGCACGAAGCGGCGGCACCATTTACCCGATTATTGCCAACCTGCCACCGTTGTACGGTTCAAAACCTAACGATCCCAGCGCTCGCAAGATAGGCTCCTATTTGATGTGGGTCGCGATTACCGCCGCCTGTATCACAAGCTCGATGTTCCTCTCGGCCCTGGCCCCTAACCTGTTGGCGCTGGCGCTGGTGAAAAGCATCGTCGGCATCACTATCTCGTGGAGCACCTGGTTTATCGCCTTCCTGCCGTTGGGTATTCTGCTGCTTCTCACCATGCCGCTGCTCGCTTACTGGTTCTACCCACCGGAAGTGAAGATAAACAATGAAGTCCCATTGTGGGCAACGCGTGAGCTGGAAAAATTGGGCAAGTTATCGCGCAATGAAATCCTGCTGCTGGTGTTCGTTTGCAGCGCACTGATGATGTGGATTTTTGCCGCAGAGTGGATTGAGCCTGCGATGGCTGCACTGTTGATTATCGTCCTGATGCTGTGGACGGGTGTGCTGTCGTGGACAGATATCACGGGCAATAAAGCGGCATGGAACACCTTCGCCTGGTTTGCCACGCTGGTCGCGCTTGCCGATGGCCTCTCTTCCACCGGTTTCATCGCCTGGCTGGGTAAAGAAGGCGGTGAATTAATGCAGGGGATTTCCCCAGGCGTCGCAACGGTAGTACTGCTGTTAGCGTTCTATCTGCTGCACTACCTTTTTGCCAGTACCACCGCGCATACCACAGCGCTTTTGCCTGCCATGCTGACCATTGCCGCCACTATTCCTGGGATGAATATGAATGTCTTCGTCCTGCTGATGGTCACGTCACTCGGTGTGATGGGCATCATCACCCCTTACGGCACAGGCCCGAGCCCGATCTACTACGGTAGTGGTTATCTGCCGACCAAAGATTACTGGCGTCTGGGTAGTATTTTTGGAGCCATTTTCCTCGCGGCCCTTTTATTGATTGGTTATCCCTGGATGTCCATGATGTTCTGATTCATTACCGCCGGAGGCCTCCTTCGGCGGTTTTTATCTTTATGGAGTAAGTGAGCTATGTCGAATAAACCTTTTGTCTATCAGGATCCCTTCCCGCTGGCGTCAGATGAAACCGAATACTATCTGCTCAGCCGTGACCACGTTTCCACCCGCGAGTTTGACGGCCAGCAAGTGCTGAAAATCGAACCCGAGGCGCTGACTTTGCTGGCGCAGCATGCGTTCCACGATGCAGCCTTTATGCTGCGCACTTCTCATCAGAAGCAAGTGGCCTCCATCCTGCTTGACCCACAGGCCAGCGATAACGACAAATACGTCGCGCTTCAATTCCTGCGCAATTCTGAAATTACCGCCAGAGGGATTCTGCCAACCTGCCAGGATACTGGCACCGCGATCATTATGGGCAAAAAAGGCCACCGCGTATGGACTGATGGCGGCGATGAGGCGGCACTGGCGCGCGGTGTCTACAACACCTATACCCAGGACAATCTGCGCTATTCGCAGAACGTCGCGCTGGATATGTATAAAGAGGTGAATACCAGTACCAACCTGCCTGCGCAAATCGATCTCTACAGTGTTGATGGCGATGAATACAAATTCCTGTGCATGGCAAAAGGGGGCGGCTCGGCCAACAAAACCTATCTTTATCAGGAAACCAAAGCGCTCATCACCCCAGCTAAGTTAAAAAACTATCTGGTCGATAAGATGCGTTCCCTCGGCACTGCCGCTTGCCCGCCTTACCACATCGCGTTTGTTATTGGTGGCACGTCCGCAGAAGCCACGCTGAAAACCGTTAAGCTAGCCTCGACCCGTTACTACGACGGCCTGCCAACCGAAGGCAACGAACACGGCCAGGCGTTCCGTGACGTGGAACTGGAGCAACAATTGTTGCAAGAAGCGCAGAATCTCGGGCTGGGTGCCCAGTTCGGTGGCAAATACTTCGCTCACGATATCCGCGTGATCCGCCTGCCGCGCCATGGTGCATCCTGCCCAGTTGGCATGGGCGTGTCCTGTTCAGCCGACCGTAACATCAAAGCGAAAATCAACCGCGACGGTATCTGGATTGAGAAACTGGAAAGCAATCCAGGGCAGTATATTCCGCAAGAACTACGCCAGCAGGGCGAAGGCAGTGTAGTGCGCATCAACCTGAACCAGCCAATGAAAGACATTCTGGCGAGCCTGTCATCCCATACCGTCTCAACTCGTCTGGCCCTCAGCGGCACCATCATCGTGGCGCGTGATATTGCCCACGCGAAGCTCAAAGAATTGCTGGATAACGGTGAAGCGCTGCCGCAGTACGTAAAAGACCATCCGATCTACTACGCAGGCCCAGCCAAAACGCCAGAGGGTTATGCTTCCGGTTCGTTAGGCCCTACAACGGCTGGTCGTATGGATTCTTATGTGGATCTGCTGCAATCGCACGGCGCGAGCATGATCATGTTGGCGAAGGGTAACCGTAGCCAGCAGGTGACAGATGCCTGCCACAAACATGGTGGTTTTTACCTCGGCAGTATCGGCGGCCCCGCAGCAGTCTTAGCGCAGCAAAGTATTAAGAGCCTGGAATGTGTCGCGTATCCGGAACTGGGGATGGAATCTATCTGGAAAATTGAAGTGGAAGACTTCCCTGCCTTTATCCTTGTTGATGATAAAGGCAACGACTTCTTTCAACAGATCCTGGCAAATTTCTGCACCGGATGTCACTAGGGCGGCTAGCCCTGAGTTTACCTGAATAAAAACGCCCCGTTTACGGGGCGTTTTTATTCAGGTCGGCAAAGCAAAGCGGAAGCACGCTCCGGTTTCCGGCCTTTCTACCAACGCAATATCGCTGCCGTGTAGTTGCAACATCTGGCGTACAATCATCAACCCTAAACCGCCGACTCTCACCTGCGACTGGTTCATAATCGAAGGCCGCACAAACAATCCTTCTTTCAGCTCATGCGGGATGCCCGGCCCACTGTCACTGATTTGTACCATCACTTTTTGCCCCTCTTTCCACAGGCGCACCGCAACTGTACCTTGCTCTGGAGTATGACGAATTGCGTTATCCAGCAGGTTAGTTAGCACCCGTTCAATCATCCCCAAATCCGCGTCAATTAATGGCAGCTCTGGCTGGATATCAGCCACTAACTTTAACTGCCGTGTTTGCGTCATCAGCTCGAATTTCTGGAAGACATCCTGCAATAACTCACTGAGGCAGAAGTGCTCTTTTTGCGGCTTCACCACGCCATATTCAAGACGAGCTAATTCAAACAGTGACTGTGCGAGGATGCGGACTTTCTGGCTCTGTGCTAACGCAGTTTCCAGATAACGTTGCTTTTCCGCTTCAGAAAGCGTCGATGACATCACCGATAAGCTTTCCAGATAACCGTGCATCGAGGTTAATGGTGTGCGCAAATCATGGGAAATATTGGCAATAAACTCGCGACGCAACTGGTCTTGTTGTGAAAGACGATGCCACTGATCTGAAATACGTCGAGCCATCATAATCACCCCCTGGCGCAACAGGCTGATTTCGTCATGGCCCGGAACTTTTTCCAGCGGCAGCTCGGCCATCGCCTTCATCTCGGTCATGCCGCCGGCTTCCAGTGCATTTACCTGGCAGGAAAGCGAACGTAACGGATGAGTAATCCAGCGAAATGCCAGCCAGCCAACGATAAGTCCCAGCAAGGCAACCAGACTTATCGAAAGCAAAACCACTTTTAATAACGTATTAAATTGCGCATCACTAGCCAGCACATTGTAATTTTCGCCCAACAAAATAATGTACAAATAGCCTTTCACTACCCCGTTCTGGTGCATCGGTGCCACGCTGAACACTTTTTTGCCATCAACACTACGAGGATCGTCGCCGTAGATCGGATATTGTTTCTCGTTGAGTGCCGTCAAAATTGGTTGCAGATCTACACGATGGCGTTTGATGTGATTTGGTGGCGCAGCGTCGCCGATAATATCGCCTTTCTCATCCAGCAGATAAACTTCAACGCTTGGGTTTACCGTCATCAAATGATCAAACAAGCGGCGCACTGAATCATCATTCAGCCCGTCTTCCCCCAGCAGCGGGTAGCTCTGGTTGATATGCTCGGCAAGCGAGCCAGAAAGTTGCTGAACCACCGCCTGGCTGTACTGCGTGCTGGTGCGGATTTGCAGCCACCCCAGTAAAGAGCAAGAGGTGATGAGTAGCAGGGCAAAGACCAGAGTCAGGCGCTGTGAAAGAGAGAGTTTTCGCATGGTTTACTCGTTGCGCAGTGCGATGAATTTATACCCTTTACCCCACACAGTAAGAATGAATTCAGGCTCTGCGGGGTTGTCTTCAATCTTGATGCGTAAGCGGTTGATATGGGTGTTAACTGTGTGTTCATAGCCTTCGTGTTGATAGCCCCAAACCTGGTTAAGCAGATTCAACCGTGAGAAAACTTTGCCGGGATGTTTGGCAAAAAACCACAGCAGATCGAACTCACGCGGTGTCAGCTCAACAGGCTGTTGTCTGAGGCGCACATCGCGAGCCAGGGGATCAATAGTTAGCCGATCGAAAGTCAGCGTTCCGGCATCCTGCATCAGGTTCTGACTCATCGCTTCCTGGCGGCGGAACAGCGCTTTAACTCGCGCCACGAGTTCCAGCATTGAAAAAGGTTTTGCCAGATAGTCATCCGCGCCAAGCTCCAGCCCCAATACGCGATGCGTTTCGCTTGAGCGAGCGCTGATCATGACGATCGGCGTGTAACGCGTCATGGTTCGCGCATGGCGGCAGATTTCCAGCCCATCAACGCCCGGCAACATAAGATCCAATATCAGCGCATCCCAACCACCCTGTTTGAGCAATTCCAGCCCGAGGGTGCCATCTGCTGCATGCACAATTTCATAGCCTTCTTCCCGCAGGTGCAGTTGCAGAAGTTCAGCAATATTTTCGTCATCCTCAACGATTAATAATTTTTTGGTTTTCATCACTTCTGCCTTATATCCGCTGTTGATAGCAAGTCTATACAACATTCACCCATCGAGTTATCACATTTAATTTAACTTTTCGTGAGGTTTTGGAGAACAGATTTCAGCCACAATCATTTCAACGCAATAACCGGAATTACACGATGGAAAGGCCAATATTTCAGGTTAAACCCGCCCTGGTTCATCCGCTGTGGCTGAGGATTTGCCACTGGTTGAATGCCCTTGCCATGCTGATTATGGTGACAAGTGGATGGCGGATATATAACGCTTCACCGTTGTTTAATTTTACCTTTCCAGCTGAATTAACGCTCGGTGGCTGGCTAGGCGGTGCCTTGCAGTGGCATTTCGCAGGCATGTGGCTATTTGGTATTAATGGCGTGATTTACCTGCTGATTAATATTTTCAGCGGCCGCCTGAAACACAAATTTTGGCCTCTGTCGCCGCGTGCATTAGCCAATGATTTTATTGCCGCACTACGGGGAAAACTGGCTCATGGGGATCTCAGCCACTACAACACTGTGCAGAAACTGGCGTATCTGTTTGTGATGATCGACGGGATCATTCTGGTGTGTTCAGGTCTGGTGGTGTGGAAATCAGTACAGTTTCCGTTATTGCGGGAATTACTCGGCGGTTATGACAATGCACGTTTTATTCATTTTTATGCCATGTCCGCAATGGTGGGGTTTGTCGTCATCCATCTGATTATGGTGGCGCTGGTTCCACGAACTTTACTCGCGATGTTACGTGGCCGATAGGGAAAAATAATGAGCAAAAATAATAAGATTTTTTCTGATTCTGACAAGGCCGCAATTATTCAGGATGCGACACAGCAAATTAATAAACAGTTATCGTCTGAAGGCCGTCGTCGTTTTTTGAAGCAAGGTTTAACCCTCGGTGGTTTAATGATGCTGACCGGCTGCGATATTAGCAGTAATGAATCAGTCGAAAATAGCTTAAGCCGTATTTCACGATTCAATGACCGCGTACAAGGCTGGTTATTTAACGCCAATGATTTGGCACCGGTTTATCCCGAAAGCATGATGACGCGTCCATTCCCTTTTAATGCTTTTTACAGCGAAGACGAAGCGCCTAACATTAACGGCGACGATTATCGCCTGGAGGTTGCGGGACTAGTGGCAGATAAGCGCCCGTGGACGCTGGCACAGCTGCACCAGATGGCGCAGGTTAGCCAGGTCACACGCCACATCTGTGTTGAAGGCTGGAGTGCGATTGGTAAATGGGGCGGCGTACCGTTTTCTTTATTCCTTAAAGGAATTGGCGCTGATTTAAATGCCCGTTATGTCAGTTTTAAATGTGCTGATGATTATTACACCAGCATTGATATGGCAACCGCATTACATCCACAAACCATTATTGCTCTGACTTACGATGGTGAAATATTGCCGCGTAAGTATGGTTTCCCGATGAAATTAAGAATGCCCACCAAGTTGGGTTACAAAAACCCCAAACATATTCAAGTTATAGAAGTCATCAACCGCTATCCCGGTGGTTATTGGGAAGACCAGGGTTATAACTGGTTTGGCGGAAGTTAATCAATGTAGTTAATGAAACGTAAAGGAAAGACAAAATGAAAAAACTCTACACTGCTCTGATGTGCTCAGCATTATTCTTTGGCGTAGCTGGCGCTAATGCTGCGGATAATATGTCTAAAGATAATATGGCAATGTCTCACGACTGCGGCAAAGATGGCATGAAGAAAGATTGCATGGCTAAAGATGGTATGAAGAAAGATTCCATGTCTAAGGATCATATGTCTAAAGACTCTATGTCTAAAGATTCTATGGCCAAAGATGGCATGTCTAAAGACGAGATGGGTAAAAAGTAATTCCCACACCAACGTCAGGATAATGGCAGTTGTCTGAATTTTCAGGCAACTGCCATTTTGACTTTCTAATTTATCAATCTTAGGGGAAAACACTCAGCTTATTTTCGCTCATCGGCGAATCCTATTTAAACAATAGCTCTTGCCAATTATATAGATTGATAATCCTCAAGGAGTCAGATCCTTTTCTTTCACATGATGGGAAACGCATAAAAAGCGTATGACAACCTATGGAAAGGACAACCAGATGAAAAAAATAATAACACTATCCGGGATAGCCATTGCGGGTGTAGTCGTCGGCTATTTTAGCCTGGTGGCTTATGTTTATCACCATGATAATCAAAGAACTGCAGCATTCCCTCCGCAAACCAATCCTTCACCACATAATGTAAAAGTCCTGAATATATTGCAGGAAAAAGGTTGTGACTATTGCCACACGCCTTCGACCAAATTGCCCTTTTATGCTTCATTCCCTGTGGCAAAACAGCTTATGGAGTACGATATTCAACTCGGTTACAAATCGTTTAACCTGACCCAGGTTCGTGAAAGCCTGCTTGATAATAAAGCAGCGCCGCAAAGTGATATCACTAAAATTGAGTGGGTGATGGGACATCAGACCATGCCTCCGACCCGTTATAATGCTCTGCATTGGGCTGGTGTGATGAATCAAGAGGAACGTAACGTTTTACTTGATTGGGTGAAACAGCAGCGGCTGAATTATTACACTACGTCGGATATGGCAGATAATCGCCGTAATGAACCGGTGCAACCTATCCCCAAATCTTTGCCAGTCGATGCTCAAAAGGTCGCACTGGGAATGCGCCTTTACCATGATCCACGACTCTCTGGCGACAACTCCATCTCCTGTGCACATTGTCATCAGCTTGGTGCAGGTGGTGTGGACGGACGTAAAACATCCAGAGGTGTTGGCGGTGAAATTGGCCCGATTAATGCTCCTACCGTCTATAACTCGATATTCAATATCGAACAATTCTGGGATGGACGTGCCGCCGATCTTCAGGCTCAGGCGGGTGGACCTCCGCTTAACCCTATCGAAATGGCTTCGAAATCCTGGGATGAAATTACCGACAAGCTAAATAAAGACCCGATCCTGACACGCGACTTCACCGCCGTGTATCCACAAGGGTTCTCGGGAACGTCCATAACGGATGCGATTGCCGAGTTTGAGAAGACCCTTATTACGCCGGACTCGCCATTTGATAATTATCTGCGCGGGGATGACAACGCAATCACATCGCAACAGAAACGCGGTTATCAGCTATTTAAAGACAATAAATGTGCCACCTGCCATAGCGGGAAAATACTTGGCGGGCGTTCGTTTGAGCCGCTTGGACTGAAGAAAGACTTTGGTTTTGGTGAGGTCACTGCCGCAGATATCGGGCGCATGAATGTCACTAACGATGTGCGCGACCGTCTGCGCCAAAAAGTCCCGACGTTACGTAACGTCGCCCTGACTGCGCCTTACTTCCACCGCGGGGATGTCGAAACGATGGATGAAGCAGTGAAGCTGATGCTGAAATATCAGGTAGGGACTAGCTTACCGCAAAGCGATGTCGACGACATTGTGGCTTTTCTGAATACGCTAAACGGTGTCTACACGCCTTATCCGGTTAACTAAAACCGTTTGCAGGAAAAGGCAGTTCACCTGAAGTTTCAGGCAACTGCCTTTTTTATTTACCGCCGGCTAAATCGAGGAAACTGCCTGTCACATAGGAGGCTTTATCACTAAGCAGCCAGACGATGGCCTGAGCGACTTCTTCTGGCTGGCCGCCACGTTTCATCGGTAAGAGATCTTTTACCCGATCAACTCGCCCGGCTTCGCCACCCGAAGCATGCATTTCGGTATAAATAAAACCAGGACGCACGCCATTGACACGAATCCCCTGCGCCGCAACTTCCACAGAAAGCCCTGTTGTCAGGGTATCAACCGCACCTTTTGACGCCGCATAATCAACATATTCACCAGGTGCGCCCAGACGTGATGCTGCCGACGAGACATTAACTATCGCCCCGCCATTTCCACCATGGCGAATTGCCATGCGTTTGACGGCTTCGCGGCAACAAAGAAAATAACCAGTGACGTTAGTCGCTAACACGCAGTTAATGCGTTCAGCAGTGAGTTCTTCGATGGTGGATTGTTGGAACAGAATGCCCGCGTTGTTGACCAGCGCGGTCACGGGGCCGAAGGCGTTATCGATTTCGACAAACATTGCCATGACTTGCAGTTCATCGGCGATATCCGCTTTGATAGCAATCGCTTCGCCGCCCGCCGCGTGAATAGTTGAAATCACTTCATCGGCTGCTTGTTTATTACGCTGGTAGTTTACGACGACTTTGTAGCCAGATTGCGCCAGCAGGATGGCGGTGGCTTTACCGATACCACGGCTTGCGCCGGTGACTAATGCGACGGCCATTTTACCTCCAACGTTGTAGCGCCCTCACCCCGCCCCTCTCCCCCAGGAGAGGGAGAAAACCGAACGGATCCCCTCTCCATCAGGGAGAGGGAGAAAACCGAACAGATCCCCTCTCCATCTGGGAGAGGGAGAAAACCGAACGGATCCCCTCTCCATCTGGGAGAGGGAGAAAACCGAACGGATCCCCTCTCCATCAGGGAGAGGGAGAAAACCGAACAGATCCCCTCTCCATCAAGGAGAGGGAGAAAACCGAACGGATCCCCTCTCCATCAGGGAGAGGGAGAAAACCGAACGGGTCCCCTCTCCATCAGGGAGAGGGAGAAAACCGAACGGATCCCCTCTCCATCAGGGAGAGGGTTAGGGTGAGGGTGGTGTTAAAACTTACTGATATTCGCTCATCGGCACGCAAGAGCAGAACAGATTGCGGTCACCGAACACATCGTCCAGGCGTTTCACGGTCGGCCAGTATTTGTTGCCATGGCCTGTCGGGAACACTGCCAGTTCGCGGGTGTACGGGTGCGTCCAGTCAGCAACGATTTCGTCCTGAGTGTGCGGTGCGTTAACCAGTGGGTTATCTTCCAGCGGCCATTCACCACGCGCAACGCGGTCGATTTCGGTGCGAATAGTCAGCATCGCGTCGATAAAGCGATCCAGCTCCAGTTTGCTTTCAGATTCCGTTGGCTCAACCATCAGCGTACCCGCTACCGGGAACGACATCGTTGGCGCGTGGAAACCGAAGTCAATCAGGCGCTTAGCAATATCCAGCTCGCTGATGCCGGTTTCTTCTTTCAATGGACGAATGTCGAGAATACATTCATGCGCCACATGCCCACTGCGCCCGGTGTAGAGAATCGGGAAAGCAGATTTCAGGCGAGTCGCAATATAGTTGGCATTCAGGATTGCCACCTGGCTTGCCTTCTTCAGACCCTGCGCGCCCATCATGCGGATGTACATCCAGCTGATTGGCAGAATGGATGCGCTACCAAATGGTGCTGCGGAAACCGCGCCCTGCTGAGTCAGCATCTCTTCAATCTGCACCACGCTATGGCCTGGTACAAACGGTGCCAGGTGCGCTTTCACGCCGATTGGCCCCATACCTGGACCGCCACCGCCGTGTGGAATGCAGAAGGTTTTGTGCAGGTTAAGGTGCGAAACATCCGCGCCGATGTAACCCGGAGAAGTGATCCCCACCTGTGCGTTCATGTTCGCGCCATCCAGATAAACCTGGCCGCCGAACTGATGCACGATCTGACACACTTCACGGATCGTTTCTTCGTACACGCCGTGGGTTGACGGGTAAGTCACCATGATACAAGACAGCGCATCGCCAGCCTGTTCGGCTTTCAGACGCAGATCGTGAAGATCGATATTGCCTTGTTTATCACACGCCACCACGACCACTTCCATGCCAGCCATTTGCGCTGACGCCGGGTTGGTGCCGTGAGCAGAACTTGGGATCAGACACAGATTACGGCTGCCTTCGTTACGGCTTTCGTGATAACGACGAATCGCCAGCAGGCCAGCATATTCGCCCTGAGCACCGGAGTTTGGCTGCATACACAGCGCATCGTAACCGGTGAGTTTCACCAGCCAGTCAGACAGCTGGGAAATCATCTGATGGTAACCTTCCGCCTGGTTTGCCGGGCAGAACGGGTGCAGTTCAGCAAATTCCGGCCAGGTGATTGGGATCATTTCAGCGGCCGCGTTCAGCTTCATGGTGCAAGAGCCGAGTGGGATCATCGCCTGGTTGAGCGCCAGATCTTTGCGCTCAAGCGAGTGCATATAACGCATCATTTCGGTTTCGCTGTGGTAGCGATTGAACACCGGATGCGTCAGGAATTCGTCATTACGCACCATAGCTGCCGGTATAGACAGGCTGTCACCCGCAACGTTTTGATCTAATTTGTCGATGTCCAGACCGTGGTTATCGCCCAGCAACACCGTGAACAGCGCCTGCACATCTTCGCGGGTAGTCGATTCATCCAGCGTGATGCCAACCGCGTTCAGAATATCGCTACGCAGGTTGATTTCATTGGCTTCGGCGCGTGCCAACACAGCGGCTTTATCGCTGACTTCAACACACAGAGTGTCGAACCAATGTTTGTGACGCAGCACCAGACCTTTTTGTTGCAGGCCAGCAGCCAGAATATCGGTCAGACGGTGGATACGCCCGGCAATACGTTTCAGGCCAGCCGGGCCATGGAACACCGCATACAGACTGGCGATGTTTGCCAGCAGAACCTGGGAAGTACAAATATTGGAGTTGGCTTTTTCGCGGCGGATATGTTGCTCGCGAGTTTGCATCGCCATGCGCAGCGCAGTCCGGCCCGCAGCATCGCGGGAAACACCGATAATACGGCCTGGCATAGAACGTTTGAATTCGTCACGGGCTGCGAAGAATGCAGCATGCGGGCCACCGTAACCCATTGGCACGCCAAAACGCTGTGCGGAACCAAATACGATGTCAGCACCTTGTTTACCCGGTGCAGTCAGCAGAACCAGTGTCATAAAGTCAGCGGCAACACTCACGATGACTTTACGCTGTTTCAGCTCAACAATCAGAGCGCTGTAGTCATGGACTTCACCGGTGGTACCCACTTGTTGCAGCAGCACGCCAAATACGTCCTGATGATCGAGCACTTTCGCCGCGTCATCAACGATGACGTCGAAGCCGAAGGTTTCAGCACGGGTGCGTACTACGTCCAGCGTCTGTGGATGTACGTCAGCAGCAACAAAGAAGCGGTTGGCGTTCTTCAGTTTGCTGACGCGTTTAGCCATCGCCATCGCTTCTGCGGCAGCGGTTGCTTCGTCCAGCAAAGAAGCCGAGGCAATATCAAGACCGGTTAAATCCAGAGTCACTTGCTGGAAGTTAAGCAGAGCTTCAAGACGGCCTTGTGAAACTTCAGGCTGGTACGGGGTGTACGCGGTATACCAGCCTGGGTTTTCGAGCATGTTACGCAAGATGACAGGTGGCGTTTGCACCGCGGTGTAACCCATGCCGATATAGGTTTTAAAACACTTGTTACGTCCGGCAATGGTCTTTAATTCAGCCAGGGCCGCGAATTCCGTAGCAGCCTCACCCACCTGCGGTGGCTCAGCAAGCTGGATATCAGCAGGAACGATTGAAGCAATCAGCTCGTTAAGCGAACGAGCACCTACTGTTTCCAGCATTTCATGTTGCTGTTGTGCGTTCGGTCCAATGTGACGGTCGATAAACGCTTCGTGATTTTCAAGCTGACGTAAAGACTGGGTCATGAGCGGTGATTCCTGATGTGTGTTTCCCCTTCTCCCTCAGGGAGAGGGCCGGGGTGAGGGTTGATGTGCTGATATTCCCCTCACCCTAACCCTCTCCCCAGAGGGGCGAGGGGATGAGTCGGTGTCGATTACTCGTCTTCTAACAGCGCTTCGTACGCCGTTGCATCCAGCAATTCGTCCAGTTCGGATTCGTCGCTAGCTTTGATTTTGAAGATCCAACCGCCAGTGTATGGCTCGCTGTTGATAAGCTCTGGCGTATCGCTCAGCTCGTTGTTCACAGCGATGATTTCACCGCTGATAGGTGCGTAAATGTCAGAGGCCGCTTTTACAGATTCAGCCACGGCGCAATCATCGCCAGTGCTGACCGTGGAGCCAACGTCTGGCAGATCGACAAACACCATATCGCCCAGCAGCTCTTGCGCGTGTTCGGTGATACCTACGGTGTAAGACCCATCAGCTTCTTTACGCAGCCATTCGTGTTCTTTGCTGTATTTCAATTCGTTCGGCACATTGCTCATTGTTTTTCTCCTGATTTCGAAATTCACTGCGCGACAGCTTTACCGCCGCGAACAAAAATAGGTTTAGTCACTTTTACCGGCATTTCTCGGTTACGGATTTGCACAATGGCTGTTTCGCCAATGCCCGCAGGAACGCGTGCCAGAGCAATGCTGTAGCCCAACGTTGGTGAGAATGTCCCGCTGGTGATTACGCCTTCATGAATGTTGCCTGATTCATCCGTAAAGCGAACAGGCAGCTCATTACGTAATACGCCTTTTTCGGTCATGATCAAGCCAACGAGCTGGTCGGTGCCTTTCTCGCGCTGGAGTTCCAGTGCTTCACGGCCAATGAAATCGCGGTCTTCTGGCTGCCAGGCGATGGTCCAGCCCATATTGGCGGCCAGCGGAGAAACGCTTTCATCCATTTCCTGGCTGTAGAGGTTCATGCCGGATTCCAGACGTAGTGTGTCACGCGCGCCCAGTCCGCAAGGCTTCACGCCAACCTCAACGAGTTGCGCCCAAAATTCGGCCGCTTTCTCATTTGGCATAGCAATTTCGTAACCCGCTTCGCCGGTATAACCGGTGGTCGCAACAAACAGGTCACCCGCCTGAACACCGAAGAAGGGTTTCATGCCTGCCACTGCTTTACGCTGTTCTTCGGTAAACAGCTGCGCAGCTTTGGCCTGAGCGTTTGGCCCCTGAACGGCAATCAGCGCCAGGTCATCACGCACGGTGACAGAAACGCTGAACGGTTCGGCGTGTTGATTAATCCAGGCCAGGTCTTTTTCACGCGTGGCGGAATTCACCACCAGGCGGAAATAATCTTCGCTCTGGAAATAGATAATCAGGTCATCGATGACACCGCCGGAGGCGTTGAGCATGGCGGTGTAGAGGGCTTTACCCGGCTGGGTCAGTTTGGCAACGTCGTTTGCCACTAAGTAACGGAGGAATTCGCGGGTACGGCTGCCTTTAAGATCAACAATGGTCATGTGTGAAACATCAAACATACCGGCATCGTTGCGCACTGCGTGGTGCTCATCAATCTGCGACCCATAGTGCAATGGCATCATCCAGCCATGGAAATCCACCATACGTGCACCGCAGAGATTGTGCTGTTCAAACAAAGGGGTCTTTTGAGTCATTTTTTCCTCTTTAACCATCTGGTTGAAAAGCGCTGTTCGCTTTTCTTTTCGTCAGACGAAACCCAGCATCACCATCGATCCCGAGGGCGACGCAAACGTTACCTTTTGTCTGAACTTACCACTGAATGGGGGAGTAAACCATAAGGCACAAACCGTCATTGCATTAGCTTATGACCAAAACCAGGGAGGCATGATGCAGAGTATTCGACTGCAAAAATGCGAGACGCTGCGCATAATTAAGAAGTGTTTAAGTCAAAATTTAGTGTTAGCTAACATTTACGACCATTTCAGAAACAATTTCACTACAACGCTAAAAACGTGGGATGAGAAAAAGTAATCCGAGATAAGGGGTGAGATTAGAATTTTTCAAATGAGGGAAGGTGATCTCAGTCACACTGGATGCGCTAAGTCATGCGAGTTACAGCGCTGCGGCTGCAACTCGCAAGTATGAGGAGTGTTTAACGAAGCCAGCTCGGTAAATCGTGTAGCCCCATCGCCTGACGGACAAGCTTTGATTTCACACCAGGAAGGGTATCAGCCAGTTTCAGGCCAATATCACGCAGCAGTTTCTTCGCCGGATGTTGACCGGCAAATAGGTCACGGAAACCCTGCATGCTGGCAAGCATCATCGCCGCACTGTGCTTGCGGCTGCGCTCGTAACGCCGTAGATATAAATACTGGCCGATGTCTTTACCCTGGCGGTGCAAACGACGCACTTCATCAATCAGTTCAGCGGCATCCATAAACCCAAGGTTCACACCCTGCCCGGCTAACGGATGGATGGTGTGTGCGGCGTCGCCCACCAGCGCCAGACGGTGCGCGGCAAAATTACGCGCGTAGCGGCCAGTCAACGGGAACACCTGGCGTTCACTTTCAACGTGACACAATCCAAGGCGCATATCGAATGCCACCGACAGCGCCTGGTTAAATTCTTCAGCACTCGCCTGTTGCAGACGTTCCGCTTCCAGCGGTGACAACGACCAGACAATCGAACATAAATGTGGGTCGCTTAACGGCAGGAAAGCCAGAATGCCCTCGCCGTGAAATATCTGGCGAGCCACCGCTTGATGGGGTTCAGTAGTGCGAATGGTCGCCACCAACGCATGATGGCGATAATCCCAAAACGTCAGTGGAATATCCGCCTGGTTACGCAGCCAGGAGTTTGCGCCATCAGCACCAACCACTAAGCGTGCAGTCAGCATCGCACCGTCTTTAAGGGTAATAAACGCTTCGTTTTCACCCCATGCGACTTGCTGCAATTCGGCAGGCGCCATCAGGGTGACATCGCTGCATTGTTCCGCGCGTTGCCATAAAGCATGATGGATAACGGCGTTTTCGACGATGTGACCAAGGTGACTGAAGCCAAAGGTTTTATCGTCAAAAGCGATATGCCCAAAGCTGTCTTGATCCCACACTTCCATGCCGTGATAACAACTGGCACGCTGGGCGATAATTTTCGGCCACGCGCCAAGGTGAGTCAGCAGCTTTTCACTGGCGGCATTGATGGCTGAAACACGCAATGCGGGTGCAGATTCCGCGGCCAGCGGCTGCGGGAGATGGTTCTCAAGCACCGCGACACGTAAGCCACTCCCTTGCAAACCACAGGCAACTGCCAGTCCGACCATGCCACCACCAACAATCGCCACATCAACGCTTTGCAAATTGACTCTCCTTAAAAACCTGTTTTAACGCGCAACCCAACCGAGGGTGCGCATAGCCAGCAAATCACGTGCCGGAGTTAAATGTTCCATTGCCATCAAACCAAGATTGCGCCCCACCACCAGTGGAGCCCAATGGTTAGCGAATACCTGAACTAAGCCATCGGTCACGCCAATGGTGGCAATTTTATCTTCGCTACGACGTTGCTGATATTCAGCCAGAACTGCATAACTGCCAATATCCTGGGCAGCTTCATGTGCAGCGGCGAGGTTTTCAGCCAGCGACATCACATCGCGCAGGCCGAGGTTAAAGCCTTGCCCGGCAATCGGATGTAGCGTTTGCGCAGCATTGCCCACTAGCGCAACGCGGTGAGAAACCGACTGCGTCGCCGTGGTCAGTGCCAGCGGATATTGCGCGCGCGCGCCCGCATGTGTGATTCGCCCAAGCCGCCAGCCAAATGCGCGTTGCAGTTCATTACAAAATTGCTCGTCATCCCACTGGGCAATTTCAGCCTGAGCAGATAATGGATGGCACCACACCAGCGAACAACGTCCGTCGGACATCGGTAACATCGCCAGCGGGCCGTGCTCGGTAAAACGCTCAAACGCGCGCCCGTTGTGCGGTTGTGAAGTGGTGATGTTGGCGATCACCGCAACCTGATGGTAATCCTGTTGCTGCCAGGTAATGCCAGATTGCGCGGCGAGCGGCGAGCGAGAGCCATCCGCCGCCACCAGCAATTTACCTTCAATACGCTCACCGTTATCCAACTGGACGCTGACTTTATCGGTTTCACGGGTGAACGAGGCAACGCGCTGCGGGCAATGTAATGCCACGCCCGGTGCTTTGCGCAGTAAAGCGAACAAACGCAGCCCGACATCATGCAGTTCCACGACTTGCCCGAGTGCCGGAATCTGATAATCCTGCGCATCCAGCGTGACGAAACCGGCATGGCCGCGATCGCTGACATGAACCGTGGTAATCGGGGTTGCACAGTCTTTGATGGCAGGCCACACGCCGATACGCGTCAATTGCTGGCAAGTCCCCTGCGCAATCGCGATAGCTCGCGCATCAAAACCAGGATGTGCCGCAGATTCCGGGGCCACCGCTTCAATTAAATGAACCGGCAACTTACCGTGAGTTAAACGGGAAATAGCCAGCGCCAGCGTCGCCCCAGCCATGCCTCCGCCGACAATAATCACGCTCATGAGTGACGCGCCGCCGCCATTAACGCTTCGATGTCGTCTGCCGACTTCACTACGCTGGCTGTCAGGTTTTCATTGCCGGTGGCGGTGATGAGTATGTCGTCTTCAATACGAATCCCAATACCGCGGTACTCGGCGGGAACATCTGCATCAGGCGCGATATACAAACCAGGCTCCACGGTAATCACCATTCCAGGCTCAAGCTTGCGTGAACGATCCACGCCATAAACGCCGACGTCGTGAACATCCAGCCCTAACCAATGGCTCAGACCATGCATAAAGAACGGACGGTGCGCGTTTTCGGCGATCAACTTATCTACGTCACCGTGAAGAATGCCGAGCTTGACCAGGCCCGTCACCATAATGCGAATCACTTGCGCGGTGACTTCCTGCATTGAGGTGCCAGGGCGATAGAGTTGCAGAGAGGTTTCGAGGGATTCGAGCACGATGTCGTAAATCGCCCGCTGCGGTGCGCTAAATTTACCGTTCACCGGGAAGGTACGCGTGATATCGCCCGCATAGCCGTGGTATTCGCAACCGGCATCGATCAACACCAAATCACCATCGCGCATTTGGCTCTCGTTTTCGGTGTAATGCAGAATACAGGCGTTTTCACCGCTGCCAACAATGGTGTTGTAAGACGGGAAACGTGCGCCGTGGCGGTTAAATTCGTGAAGGATTTCACCTTCGAGCTGATATTCAAACATCCCTGGACGGCATTTTTCCATCGCTCGGGTATGCCCAAGTGCGGTGATTTCACCGGCACGACGCATCAGCGCAATTTCTTCTTCCGACTTAAACAGACGCTGTTCGTGAACCCACGGACGCCAGTCAGTTAAGGTAGCCGGAGCGGTGAGATTCTGGCGAGAACCGCGGCGTAGTTTATCGAGTGCAGCAAAAACGATGGTGTCAGCCCAGGCATATTCGCCCTGCGCGTGGTAAACCACATCGAGGCCATTAAGCAGTTGGTGCAACTGTTCGCCGATTTCGGAGAACGCCAGCGCACGGTCAACACCCAGTTTTTCTGGTGCGGCTTCCTGGCCCAGACGGCGACCAAACCATATTTCAGCGGTTTTATCGCGCAGGCGGTTAAACAGAACGCTGTGGTTGTGGGTTTCGTCGCTTTTAATCAACACCAATACCGCTTCAGGTTCGTTAAAACCGGTGAAGTACCAGAAATCGCTATTCTGGCGATACGGGTATTCGCTGTCGGCACTGCGTGTTACCTCGGGAGCGGCAAAGATGAGCGCGGCGCTTGCCGGAGCCATTTTGGCCAACAACGCCTGGCGGCGCCGGAGAAATTCGTGCTGATTCATCACACCTCCTGAAGCTTATTATTTTTAGTGTAGCGTTGGTTTTTGCACTTCTGGCGCGGTCGGAACCGGGCGGGTAAAGGTGTCGTGACACAGCAATGCCGCCACGCGCACGTACTCGACGATCTCTTCGAGCGACATTTCCAGCTCTTCTTGATCTTCGTCTTCGTCGTAACCCAATTGCGCGATGTTACGCAAATCGTCGATAGCTTCACCGGTTTCACCGGTCACTTTATCGAGCTTAGGTTGCGTGACACCCAGGCCAAGTAAGAAATGGTTTACCCACCCCGCCAGCGCATCAGCTCGCTGGAATACCGTTACGTCGTCGCCATCTGGCAGGTAAAGCTGGAACAGAAAACCGTCATCTTCAAGCGAATCACCGGTTGCACCATGCATCTGGCGCAGAGTATCCGCAAGGTTTTGGCTGAAGGCCAGGCCTTCGTTTGTCAGGTCATGAAGCAGCGGTTGCCAGCTGGTGTCTTGATTACCACCGCATAGCATACCGCTGATTAAGCCGTGCATTTCTGAAGGCGTCATACCGACACCTTGTTGGTTCAATAGTTGGCCGACTAAGTCGTAGTCAGGCATAGTGTTCTGTATAGACATGCGCATTCGCCATCGTTGGCTGTGAGAGTTCATGTTATGCTACCACCAGGGACCCCAAGGCACCAGAAAAGGGCTTGTATCTTCATTTCGGGATAGCTATAGTGACGCCCCTTTCGTAGCCTGGCACAGGTTAGCGAGAGGCAGGCGAGTTAACAGCAGGAAGGTGGCATGTCTGCACAACCAGTCGATATCCAAATTTTCGGTCGTTCATTGCGCGTGAATTGTCCGCCTGAACAACAGGATGCACTGAATCTTGCGGCTCAAGAGCTTGATCAGCGGTTGCAAGATTTAAAAGTTCGCACTAGAGTCACAAATACTGAGCAGTTAGTTTTCATCGCAGCATTGAACATTTGCTACGAATTGGCTCAGGAAAAATCGAAAACCCGCGACTACGCTTCTAACATGGAAGAACGTATTCGGATGTTACAGCAGACCATCGAACAAGCGTTGCTTGAGCAAGGTCGCATAACTGAAAGACAGGGTCCAAATTTTGAATAACACTTCACGGTTACCTATGGTAGAGTAACTTTGAAGACCAAATTTCTCTGAGATGTTTGCATGCGGGCCAGTCCCCTGAGCCGATATTTCATACCACAAGAATGTGGTGCTCCAGATTCTGTGAGCATGCTCGGTCCGTCCGAGAAGCCTGATGATTCTGACGCTGCATTCACCTTGAACCAAGGGTTCAAGGGTTACAGCCTGCGGCGGCATCTCGGAGATTCCCTCTTTCTACCAACCAGTCATCGCTATGACGAAAATTCAGCTAATTCCATCGCTTCGACAAGAAATCAGACAACACATTCGGCAACGACGCCGTGCGCTTACCCCCACTGAACAACAACACTTTGCTCATCTTGCAGCCGAACGAATGCTGGCATATCAGCCGGTAACCGATGCCGGTACCGTCGCCCTGTTTTTGTCATTTGATGGCGAACTGGACACCACACCACTCATCCGTGCGTTATGGCGAGCAGGAAAATCGGTCTATCTACCGGTGCTTCATCCATTCAGCAAAGGCAACCTGTTGTTTTTGCGCTATAGCGAAAATAGCCATTTGGTGATGAATCGCCTGAAGATTCTTGAGCCGAAGCTTGATGTCCGTGATGTATTGCCGCTGGATAAACTGGATGTGCTGATTACGCCATTAGTCGCGTTTGATGAGCAAGGACAAAGGCTGGGAATGGGCGGTGGTTTCTACGACAGGACGTTGCAAAACTGGCAGCAGCATGGTTTGTGGCCGGTTGGGCTGGCACATGATTGCCAGCATGTTCCGGCCTTACCCGCTGAAGAGTGGGATATTCCCTTGCCCGCAGTGGTGACGCCATCGCGAGTTTGGGAATGGTAGCGTCAGGCGATACGCAGTTTGAGCAGTTGTTTGGTATGCCAGTATTGCAATATCAAGACCGTGGTCAGTGCGCCAAGAAGCGCACAAAACATATCTGATTGCGTGTCCCAAATATCACCCTGAGTCCCCAAAAACTCGTCAGCCCCCTGCCCCAATGCCAGCGCTGCCGCCCATTCAATCAGTTCATATACGGCACTGATGGCGAGTGCTATGCAGCACACCAGAAACGCGACCATTTTGCGCCCATGAACATAGCCACCACGAATCAAAATCTCACGTGCCGCCAGCGCAGGAACTAGCCCCTGGAAAAAATGGCCAAGCTTGTCATAGGGATTACGACTCAGACCCAACCACTCCTGAACCTCAAAACCCATCGGCACTTTGGCGTAGGTGTATAAACCGCCAACCATCAAAATAATGGCATGCAGGAAAATCAAAAAATAGAGCAATGGCGTAAGGGGAAAACGCGAGTGGGTCGCTAAAAGCAGAGGAACAATGATAATGACTGGAGTCACTTCCATCAGCCAGGTGAGCCGATCCGTAGTGCTAAACCCCGTATAGATGAGAATCAGCAGAAGTATAAAGGCACCGGATTTTAAGAATGTACTGGTCATGTAGCTTCGCCGTATGACTAAAAGCTTAACTATCAGTGGGACACGCGAAAAAAACAACTCTGGAAACGGATTTTAAGAGTCAAGTGGGGAGCCAGATTAGCTCCCCAATTATTTAATTAGTACAGCAGACGGGCGCGGATAGTCCCCGGAATCGCCTTCATCGATTTCAGCGCAGCTTCAGCAACATCTTCTTCGGCATCGACATCAATAACCACATAGCCCATCTGCGGAGTGGTTTGCAGATACTGAGCGGCGATGTTGATACCCTGCTCGGCAAAAATCTGGTTCAGCGCGGTCAAAATCCCCGGGCGGTTTTCGTGAATGTGCAGTAAACGGCTGGTGCTGCCACCGTGTAACGGCAGAGAAACTTCCGGGAAATTCACCGCAGAGAGTGTAGAACCGTTATCGGAATATTTAGCCAGTTTGCCAGCCACTTCCAGACCGATGTTTTCCTGTGCTTCCTGAGTCGAGCCGCCAATGTGCGGAGTCAGGATCACGTTATCAAACTCACACAGTGGCGAAGTGAATGGATCGCTGTTAGTTGCCGGTTCAGTCGGGAATACGTCGATTGCAGCACCTGCCAGATGCTTACGCGCCAGCGAATCACACAATGCAGGAATATCAACAACCGTGCCACGTGCGCAGTTGATCAGCAGTGCGCCCGGCTTCATCAGCGCCAGTTCGTTGACGCCAATCATGTTCTTGGTAGAGGCATTTTCAGGCACATGCAGACTCACCACATCGCTCATATTGAGCAGGTCAGAAAGATGCTGAACCTGAGTCGCGTTACCCAGCGTCAGTTTGTTTTCGATATCGTAGAAGTAAACGTGCATACCCAGCGCTTCAGCCAGAATCCCCAACTGAGTCCCGATATGGCCGTAACCAATAATGCCGAGTTTTTTACCGCGTGCTTCATAAGAGCCAACCGCCAGTTTATTCCACACACCACGGTGTGCTTTGGCGTTAGCTTCCGGAACGCCACGCAGCAGTAATAGCAGTTGGCCGATAACCAGTTCAGCTACAGAACGCGTGTTAGAGAATGGGGCATTAAACACCGGAACGCCACGTTTAGCGGCAGCATCCAGGTCGACCTGGTTTGTACCAATACAGAAGCAGCCGACAGCCACCAGCCTTTCAGCCACGGCCAGAACATCTTCAGTTAAGTTGGTACGGGAACGCAGACCGATGAAATGCGCATCACGGATCGACTCTTTCAGGGCATCGCTGTCCAGCGCGCCTTTATGGTATTCGATGTTGGTATAGCCTGCTGCGCGAAGGTTATCCACGGCTTTCTGGTGTACACCTTCCACCAGCAGGAATTTAATCTTGTCTTTATCCAGTGATACTTTTGCCATTTCCCGACCCTATTTTTAGTACTGATGTTGTGCTGTGTGATAAGACACCCTTCTGCCAAAATATCAAAAAATACGGGCGGGGCAATATAAACGATTGCGCAGTCCGCAAAGCAAAAAAGGAATAAGCGGCATGGGGCAGCACAAAACTCTGAGTAGCAGAGAGAATCAGGAATGAACAGCAGGTGGTTGGCAGGAATGTGACATATGTCACCAAATTTAGCGTTAGATTATTTTGTCATTTTTTATATGGATATGGGGCGTATATACCCAAAATAATTCGAGTTGTTGGTAGGCGGCAAGTGAACAAATCCCGATGAGCTTACTCAGGTAAGTGATTCGGGTTTGTGAGTGCAGCCAACACCCCTGCAACTTGAAGTATGACGGGTATAAAACGCCCCCCAGATCATTTCACAATGGTTTTCACACCATCAGCAGTACCAATCAACGCAACATCCGCACCACGGTTAGCAAACAGCCCCACGGTGACCACGCCAGGCAAGCCGTTAATCGCATTTTCGAGCGCGATAGGCTCAACGATGCTGAGGCCGTAAACATCAAGAATGATGTTGCCGTTATCGGTTACTACGCCCTGGCGGTATTCCGGGCGACCGCCCAGCTTGACCAGTGCGCGCGCCACGCAACTACGAGCCATTGGAATCACTTCCACTGGCAGTGGGAAGTTACCCAGGATGCCCACCTGCTTGGACGAATCGGCGATACAAATAAACTTTTCCGCGACAGACGCGATGATCTTTTCGCGGGTCAGTGCTGCACCGCCGCCTTTAATCATTTGCATCTGGCCGTTGATCTCATCTGCACCATCGACATAGATACCGAGGGTATCCACTTCGTTGAGATCGTAAACAGTGATACCAAGGCTTTTCAGTTTGGCGGTGGAAGCGTCGGAGCTAGAAACGGCACCATCAATCTGATGTTTGATAGTCCCAAGAGCATCAATAAAGTGCGCGGCGGTTGAGCCGGTACCCACACCAACGATAGTGCCTGGTTGCACGTATTGTAATGCTGCCCAGCCGACTGCTTTTTTCAGTTCATCCTGCGTCATGGTTAATTGCCTGTGCTGTGAAAACTGACGCGCATTATAGAGCAAGCCGCCAAAAAATGTCCTGCGATTGGCGCAGAACTCGGACGAACATTGCGGATTTGGTCTGGATCAGCGGCAAATTTATGTCATAGTGCAGCCATAACAAAAACAGGAGTCAGCAAACAACAATGAAACGCCCGGACTATAGAACGCTACAGGCGTTGGATGCCGTAATTCGTGAACGAGGGTTTGAGCGCGCCGCTCAAAAACTCTGTATTACTCAATCCGCCGTCTCGCAACGTATCAAGCAACTGGAAAATATGTTCGGCCAGCCATTGTTAGTACGCACTGTTCCGCCTCGTCCAACCGAGCAAGGGCAAAAGTTGCTGGCATTACTGCGTCAAGTCGAACTGCTTGAAGAAGAGTGGCTGGGCGATGAACAAACCGGTTCTACCCCGCTGCTGCTGTCACTTGCGGTCAACGCCGACAGCCTGGCAACCTGGTTGCTGCCTGCTTTAGCGCCGGTTCTGGCCGACTCCCCTATTCGTCTGAATCTTCAGGTTGAAGATGAAACCCGAACCCAGGAACGCCTGCGCCGTGGTGAAGTGGTTGGCGCGGTTTCTATTCAACCACAGCCATTGCCAAGCTGCCTGGTCGACAGACTTGGAGCGCTGGATTATCTGTTTGTCGGTTCGAAAGACTTTGCCGCACGTTATTTCCCGAACGGAGTTACCCGCTCGGCACTGTTAAAAGCCCCTGCCGTGGCGTTCGACCATCTCGATGATATGCACCAGGCGTTCTTACAACAGAACTTCGATCTGTCGCCGGGTAGCGTCCCGTGCCACATCGTTAACTCATCGGAAGCGTTTGTACAATTGGCACGTCAGGGCACCACATGCTGCATGATCCCGCATCTGCAAATCGAAAGAGAGCTGAAAAACGGCGAATTGATCGACCTGACGCCAGGCTTGATGCAGCGCCGCATGCTGTACTGGCACCGCTTCGCACCAGAAAGCCGCATGATGAGAAATGTCACCGACGCGCTGCTTGAGTACGGGCATAAGGTTTTGAGGCAGGACACTGAATAGAAAAAGGCCGCAATCCAATAGCGGCCTTTTTTTTGTCGGATGGCGCTAACGCTTATCCGACCTACGATTTTACGATTTTGTAGGGTGGATAAGCGCAAGCGTCATCCGACCAACAATTTTGCGATTTTGTAGGGTGGATAAACGCAAGCATCATCCGACCAACAATTTTGCGCTTTTGCAGGGTGGATAAACGCAAGCGTCATCCGACCAACAATTTTGCGCTTTTGCAGGGTGGATAAGCGCAAGCATCATCCGACCAACAATTTTGCGCTTTTGTAGGGTGGATAAGCGCAAGCATCATCCGACCAACAATTTTGCGCTTTTGCAGGGTGGATAAGCGCAAGCATCATCCGACCAACAATTTTGCGCTTTTGTAGGGTGGATAAGCGCAAGCGTCATCCACCATCTATCAATGTCTTACTGTGCTGCTGGGGCTGTAGCCGGAGCGGAAGCCGCTCCCAGTTCAAACACCACATCAACCTGGTCATCAAACTGAATAGTCTGCTGATCGTAGGTATCCTGAGCAGAAACTGGTGCAGCTGCGTCAGCTTTCATCATCCGCACCATCGGCGCCGGCTGATAGTTAGAAACATGATAACGCACGCTATATACCGGCCCCAGCTTACTGTTGAAGCCTTCGGCTAACAGTTTCGCCTGACGAGATGCATCGTCGATAGCCGCTTTACGCGCTTTATCTTTGTATTGTTCTGGGTTTGCTACACCAAGCGATACGGAACGAATTTCGTTCAGACCCGCTTTCAGCGCGCCATCAAGCAACTCGTTCATTTTGTCGAGTTTACGCAGTGTGACTTCAACCTGACGCACGGCACGATAGCCTTTCAGCTGCGTTTTGCCATCTTTCAGATATTCGTATTCTGGTTGAGTGCGCAGGTTGGCAGCATTGATGTCTTTCTTCTCGACACCACTTTGCTGCAAGAAGGTCAGATACTGTGCAACGCGATCGTCAGCTTGTTTCTTAGCGGATACCGCATCTTTAGCAGACACATTGACTTCAATGGCGAGCGTGGCAATGTCAGGAACAGCATCCACGCTTGCAGTGCCGGATGTTACGATATGCGGGCCATTTGGCAACTCATCGGCCAATGCCGGAACCGAACCAAATCCAACTAAAGCGGCTAATGCCAGAGTTTTCAACTTCACTGTAATACCTCCATGCTACATTCCACTGTCATTCCGCCCGTAAAATCCACGGGCGTCTGGCAGCAAGCTTAGCCTGTAATGGTAACTTGTCTATCGGATTAAGGCGAATTAGCCTATCAGCGAAGAAATATGGTGCACCCCATCCGCCGCCAGTTGCAATGCGATAAACCACATCACCAACCCGACAACGCCGTTAATAATACGCTGCGCTTTAGCAGTGCGTAACCGGGGAGCAAGCCAGGCGGCGAGAAGGGCCAGGCCGTAGAACCACAGAATTGATGCACTCACGGTACCCAACGCAAACCAACGCTTTGGTTCATCGGCCAGTTGCCCACCGAGGCTACCGAGCACTACAAAAGTATCCAGATAAACATGCGGATTAAGCCAGGTGACAGCCAGCACAGTGGCGACAATTTTCCAGCGTCCCTGTTTCAGAACTTCCGCTGAAGCCAGTTCCACGCTGCTGCTCATCGCGGTACGCAACGCGCCCCAACCGTACCACAGCAAAAATGCCACGCCGCCCCAGGTCACAATGGCCAGCAACCACGGTGACTGCATCAACAGCGCGCTACCGCCAAAGATACCAGCACAAATCAGCAGCAAATCGCTGATTGCACAAAGCGAAGCAATCATCAGATGGTATTGGCGACGAATCCCCTGGTTCATAACAAAAGCGTTTTGCGGCCCGAGAGGCAGAATTAACGCAGCACCCAATGTAAGACCTTGAAAGAAATAAGATAACACGGTGATTTACTCTTCAATTTGTATCAATTGAAGAAGAGTTTAGTGGGGAAATATTATTAGAGGAAATGGATAATTTTAATGGTTTATAAGCAGAACTAATAAAACAGGGGCCAGCCGAAGCTGGCCCAGAAAAATCACTCTTGCGCAGGTTCTTTCACGCGTTTGAAATTCACATCCATTTGCGGGTAAGGGAAGCTGATCCCTTGCGCATCAAACTCACGTTTAACACGTTCCAGCACATCCCAATAGACGTTTTGCAGATCGCTGCTGTTGCTCCAGGCACGCACCACAAAATTAATCGCAGAAGGCCCAAGCTCATTAAGTCGCACGGTAATATCCCGGTCTTTCAGCACACGCTCATCACTAGTGATGATGTCGGTCAGAATTTGTTTAACCTTGTCGATATCCGAATCGTATGCCACACCGATGATGAATTCGTTGCGGCGCACCGGTTCGCGGGAGAAGTTAATGATATTCCCGGCGATAATTTTGCCGTTTGGCACGACGACAATCTTGCCATCCAGTGTGCGTAACGTGGTGGAGAAAATCTGCACATTCAGTACCGAGCCTGCAATACCGCCGAGATCGACATACTCGCCCGCACGGAATGGACGGAAGGTAACCAGCAGTACGCCAGCCGCCAGGTTAGAGAGCGAACCTTGCAGCGCCAGGCCGATGGCCAAACCTGCGGCACCCAACACCGCGATGACGGACGCAGTCTGGACCCCCACGCGCCCTAAAGCGGCAATTAAAGTGAAAGCGATGATGCCGTAACGCACCAGAGCACAAAGGAAATCAGCTACAGTGGCATCAATACTACGCGCTACCATCACGCGGTTGATGGTATTGGAAACCACGCGAGCGACAATCATCCCGACGATAATAATCGCCAGTGCCGCCACAATGTTGACGGCATAGCTCAGCAGTAACGCCTGGTTGCGCACCAACCAGCCTCCGGCATTATTAATACTGTCTACTACGTTGAGATCTTCCATTCACTGTTCCTTGTCATTACCAAAATTCTGCGCCTCAAAGGCACAACAGAGACTTTAAAGATTAAACAAAACAATAGAATATGCCAACTTAGTCACAATTTTGCCACAAAAATGCAAAAAACCCCGCACAAGGCAGGGTTTCAGATTACTGACAAAGGGTGATAAATGTGTTTTGTAGGGTGGATAAGCGTTAGCGTCATCCACCATTTACGCCAGTTATGTCGGATGACGCTGCGCTTATCCGACCTACGAAGACGTTTGTCATCAGTCTCAAACCCCGCACAAGGCAGGGTTTCAGATTGCTGACAAAGGGTGATAAATGTGTTTTGTAGGGTGGATAAGCGTTAGCGTCATCCACCATTTACGCCAGTTGTGTCGGATGACGCTGCGCTTATCCGACCTACGAAGACGTTTGTCATCAGTCTCAAACCCCGCACAAGGCGGGGTTTAAAATGGCACTCACTTCTCTGCGATTTCAGGATGAGAGATTAAATCGAGTGCGTAAAGGTACGAGAAATCACATCCTGCTGCTGTTCACGCGTTAACGCATTAAAGCGCACCGCGTATCCAGAAACGCGAATGGTCAGCGTCGGGTAATTTTCTGGGTGCTCGACGGCATCCATCAGCATTTCACGGTTCATCACGTTAACGTTCAAGTGCTGCCCGCCCTCGGCTCTTACATCGTGATGGAAATATCCATCCAGCAGACCCACCAGGTTTAACTGGCGCACTGCGTCATCTCGTCCCAGCGCGGCAGGCACAATTGAGAAGGTGTAAGAGATGCCATCTTTCGCATAACTGAACGGAAGTTTAGCGACAGAGGTTAATGACGCGACCGCACCTTTACGATCCCTGCCGTGCATCGGATTTGCGCCCGGGGCAAATGGCATTCCGGCACGACGGCCATCTGGCGTGTTACCGGTTTTCTGTCCATACACCACGTTTGAGGTGATCGTCAGGATCGATTGTGTCGGCACCGCATTGCGATAGGTTGGCAGCGCCTGGATCTTCTTCATAAAGCGCTCAACCAGATCGCAGGCAATGGCATCAACGCGATCGTCATTATTACCATATTGCGGATATTCACCTTCAATAACGAAATCAACCGCCAGCCCAGTCTGGTCACGCACCGGTTTTACCGTGGCGTACTTAATCGCAGAAAGCGAATCCACCGCGACTGACAAACCGGCAATTCCACACGCCATAGTGCGATAAACATCTCTGTCGTGCAGTGCCATCAGCGACGCTTCGTAGCTGTATTTGTCGTGCATGTAGTGAATAAGATTGAGCGCAGTCACGTATTGCGTCGCCAGCCAGTCCATAAAGTGATCGAGGCTATTCATCACCTTGTCATAGTCCAGCACGTCATCCAGCAACATCGGCATTTTCGGCCCAACCTGGATTTTTAGCTTTTCGTCCATACCGCCGTTGATGCAATACAACAGCGTTTTTGCCAGGTTGGCACGTGCCCCGAAGAACTGCATCTGTTTGCCGATCACCATTGGGCTGACGCAGCAGGCAATAGCGTAGTCATCACTGTCAAAATCACAGCGCATCAGATCGTCGTTTTCGTACTGTAACGATGAAGTTTCGATGGACACTTTGGCCGCATAAACCTTGAACGGCTTCGGTAAAGCTTCCGACCACAGGATAGTCAGATTCGGTTCTGGTGCCGGCCCCATGGTGTAAAGCGTGTTCAAATAGCGGTAGGCGTTTTTGGTGACCAGTGTGCGCCCATCAAGCCCCATACCGCCGATAACTTCTGTCGCCCAAATTGGGTCGCCGGAGAACAGAGAGTCAAATTCCGGGGTACGCAGGAAACGCACCATACGGATCTTCATAATGAAATGATCGACTAACTCTTGTGCCTGAAGCTCTGTCAGCACACCCGCTTTGAGGTCACGCTCGATATAAATATCGATAAACGAGGTAGTGCGGCCCAGTGACATCGCCCCACCATTTTGTGATTTCACCGCGGCCAGGTAGGCAAAATAGAGCCACTGCAATGCTTCCTGCGCATTGCCTGCCGGACGAGAAATATCAAAGCCGTAATTTGCCGCCATTTCCTGAATTTGCAACAAAGCACGGCGATGCTCCGACAGCTCCTCGCGCAGACGGATGACATCCTCAAGCTTTTCACCGCGCTCCAGTTGATTTTGCAAGTCAGCAAACTGCAATTCACGTTCGCGCACTAAATAAGCGATGCCGTACAACGCCACGCGGCGATAGTCGCCAATAATGCGACCGCGCCCATAACCGTCCGGCAGGCCGGTCAAAACACCCGATTTGCGGCAGCGCAAAATATCTGGTGAGTAGACGTCAAACACCCCCTGATTATGTGTCTTACGCAACGAAGTAAACTGGTATTCGAAGTCTGAGTCCATTTCACGACCATAAGCTTCAAACGAGCTTTTGATCATGTTGATGCCGCCATACGGATGTAAGGCGCGTTTCAGCGGCTTGTCGGTTTGCAAACCGACGATTTTTTCATGTTCTTTGACGATGTAACCCGGAGCATGCGCAGTAATCGTCGTGGCAATATTGGTATCGAAATCGACTGGCGCATGGGTAGCATTTTCGATGCGAATGCCATCCATCACCTTTTCCCACAGTGCGGTGGTCGCCGGAGTTGCGCCCGCTAAGAATGATTCATCACCCTCATACGGCGTATAGTTCTGCTGGATAAAATCCCGAACATTAATTGCCGTTTTCCATTCAACGCCCGAGAATTGCTGCCAGGCATGGGAATAATTTTCGTTGGTAATATCAACATCCACTTTCATTACTTCATCCTCTGTACAACATTATTAATTCAGGCGTATTCCGTGATACGACATTCTTTTCCTAAATGCAGGGCATCAAGCGCAATCATTTTTTCTTCGTTAGTCGGAATTACCGCGCAAACGATGGCAGAGCTGTCGCTGGAAATAATTCGCTGCCCGATACGATTAGGTTGGTTATTTCTTTCAATATCCAGGTCGATACCAAATACACGCAACCGTTCTGCCACCAGGCGACGAATCAGTATTGAATTCTCACCAATACCACCGGTAAAAATAACGCCATCAAAATTATTTAACGAAGCAGCATGGGCGCCTATGGTTCGGGCAATGCGGTGAACAAAAGTTTTAATCGCTAATTGCGCACGCACATCGCCATCATGCCAGGCTTTTTCCAGAGTGCGCAAATCTGACGATAAACCCGAAAGACCCAGCAGGCCGGACTCTTTATTGACGACTTGTTCAAGGTCGTCCATCGATTGCTGGGTCTGACGAGCAAGCCAGGCCATTGCGCCAAAATCCACGTCTCCGCAACGGGTGCCCATAATCAGCCCCTCGAGCGGTGTCATACCCATTGAGGTATCAACGCTTTCACCATTTTGAACCGCACAAACCGAAGCTCCATTTCCTAAGTGAGCAATCACCAACCCTGAATTTACTGGGTTCAAGCCAGGTAACTCACCCGCTTGCTGGGAGACATAGCGATGCGACGTGCCGTGGAACCCATAACGGCGAACCCCGTACTCTTCAAAATAGCGGTATGGCAGGCCGTACAGATAAGCTTCAGGCTTTAATGTCTGATGGAAACTGGTATCAAATACCGCGACCTGTGGAACATCCGGGAAACGAGTCCGCGCAGATTCCACCCCGTGTAAATTGGCGTAATTGTGCAATGGTGCCAACGGTGAAACCTGGCGAATCTGTTCTATAACCTCATCGGTAATTAAAACTGACTCACTAAATAAAGATCCACCGTGGGCAATACGGTGACCGACAAAAGCCACACTATCGATTAAATTCCGTATTTCAAGTTCAGCGGCTATTGCAGAAAGCGCTTCTTCATAATTCTGGTGAGCCAGAATAACTGGCTCTCCAGAATTGACCGTTAAAAAAGCTTTCTCAGTATTAATACCCTCACAAATTCCGGCTAAAAGTACATCGCAAGTTTCTGCATCTAATACTGAGAACTTAACCGAAGAAGAACCACAGTTAATCGTCAACACTACCGGATAATCATTCATTTTTAAATCCCACTCATCCTGAGCCAATATACCCAAAATAATTAGATAAGCTTGTAAACAATATTAAGAATGGTCAGCAAACCAATTACTGTGACAAAAATGTTTTCAGTTTTTCCTTTATATTTCGCCAGCGCAGGTGTTTTGCGAATCGCATACATTGGCAGCAGGCAAAGCAGTGAAGCGATAATCGGTGCCCCCATGGCTTCGATTAAATCGAGGATGTTCGGGTTTGCGTAAGCCACAACCCAGGTCGACCCCATGATAAACACCATGCTGATGAGGTTGAGCTTCCCACCGGATACTTTGGTTTTATCCCCTTTGTAGCCAAACTTGAGGACCAGGCCATTGAGCCCTTCGAGGGTGCCAAGATAGTGACCAAAGAAGGATTTGAAAATTGCCACCAGAGCAATAATCGATGCGCCATATTCAAGCGTGGTGGCGAAAGTCGATTTTGTGCCAGACATTGAGGAGAAGTGGTTCGCCAGGTATGAAAGCACAGGAATGTTTTGCGCTTTGGCTTCCGCCATATTTTGTGGAGAAAGCGTGAACAGACAGCTAAAGGCGAAGAACATCACGACGGCAACCATCAGCATGCTGGCGCGAGAGATAATCTTCGAACATTTGTCTTCAGTGTACTGCTTGCCAAAATCTTGCTCATACTCTTCACGTTTGGAAACCACGAACGAAGAGACAATCGGTGAAAAGTTAAAGGAGAAGACCATGATGGAAATACCCAGCCATACGGTCACCAGAATGCCATCACTGCCGGTAAACGAAATATCACTTAGACTGACTTGATCGATAACCGCAGAGTTCCAGTAAGGAATCAGCGACACGGAGATCAAGATTAAGCAGGCAATGAAAGGGAACACCAAATAGCTCATCACTTTGACCATCAGGTCTTTGCCAAAGTAGATAACGAAAGCCATTAACAACAGCAGGAACAGTGCCACCACACCACGGTTAAGCGGCATGAGCTGGAGCTGGTTTTCCCAGAATGTCATGAAGGTGTTGGTGATGGTGACACCGTATATCCACAACAATGGGCAGATGGCGAAAAAGTACAGGAAGGTAATGACCACACCACCTGTTTTACCAAAATGTTCTTCAACTGTTTCAGTGATATTTCCGGAGGGATTGCTGCCTGAAAGACACAAACGCGCGAGCGCCCGGTGGCAATAGAATGCTATCGGAAAGGCAAGAAACAACATGATGAGAATTGGAATTAAACCGCCATAACCGGCACGAATAGGGAAAAATAAAACCCCGGCACCGATGGCCGTTCCAAATAAGCCTAATGTCCAGGTAGTGTCAGATTTGCGCCATTGCGATGTAACTTTTTGACCAACAAGTGTTGCATCTGTATTACTCATAATAAAATTCCTTTAAGTAATTTTATACGCGTTATATTTCAAGCTGCATCGCTATTATCTGTGATGCAGCTTTAATTATTAGGGGGATTAATCTACTGAGCCTGTAATCTGCGAAACACGCGAAAGGTCGATGTTCCCGCCAGAAATAATACTGACTGTCTTACGCCCTTTAATGTAGTGATCTAACTTGCCGCTTAATAATGCCGCAGTGGCTAATGCGCCAGCACCTTCAGTGACGACTTTATTACGTTGAATCAGTGCCACCATGCTATTACGAATATCATCTTCACTCACTAATACAATATCAGTCACTAACTTCTTGACAATTTCATAAGTGATTCGGCCAGGGCGCGCAACATCACAACCATCAGCTAAAGTACCTGATGTACGATGCGACATAAGCTCACCTTTATAGAACGAAGCTGCCATACCATGCACGTTTTCAGCCTGAACGCCGATGATATTAATTGTCGGGTTAATGGATTTAATCGCTAGCGCAATACCGGCAATTAAACCACCGCCGCCAATAGGTACAATCACGTTATCGACGTCGTATAAATCTTCGAGGATTTCGAGGCCGATAGTCCCCTGACCAGCAATCACTTTTTCATCGTCATACGGTGGAATGAAGATACGTCCTTCCATCTCAACGATTTCACTCACTTTGGCGATAGTGTCGTTGAAGTTATCGCCGTGCATCACAACTTCGGCAGAGTAGTCAGAGGTTGCGGCAACTTTAGATTTTGGTGCGCCATTAGGCATCACAACTTTGCCGTTAATACCAAGGATGGCACAAGATAGTGAAACACCCTGCGCGTGGTTACCTGCAGAACACGCTACTACTCCTTTGCTTTTTTCTTCTTCGGTTAAAGAACTCAGCTTATTAAAGGCACCGCGTATTTTAAATGAACCGGTACGCTGCATATTTTCAAACTTTAAAAATATTTCGCCCTTGCAGCATTCGCTAAGATAATTTGAGCGTGGCATTCCTGTTTTATAGATATAACCAGCAAGTCTTTTCTTTGCTTCTAGTACATCAATAATAGTGACAGGAAGTTCATAGTCGATATGCATGTTGACCTCAACATTTTAAAAACAGAAATATAGGCGGTGATAATATAATCAAATTATCACTGGGAATTGTTTATAGAATTCAGTTCAATTACTGAGTTTAATTAAGCTACTTCAGTTAATTGATTAAATTGAAACCGAGTACGTAATGAATGTTTTTTCGCAAGCTCAACTAATGTTGCTGCCGATTGAGTAATTCGATAATTTTTAGACCATACGGCGGCATAACGAGCGATGGGTAATTTATCTTCCACAGGGATTTTAATAAATGAGTTGGAGCCAAATGGAGAAATCATATCTCGTGGAATGACCGTCAGGAAATCAGCATTCAATACGAGATTATAAATCGTGACGACTGAGTCTGTTTTAACGATGTTTTCACTCTTAATATTATTTTTTTGCAGCGTGGTGAGAAGTTCACTGTAATATCCCATTTCCGTTTGCGGCAACACCCATTGTTCTTGCGTCAGATCGCTAAGCGTTGTTGTCCCTTGAATCTTCCGGGTTCGGTTCGCTACCAGAATGAACTCTGACTCAAACAATGGTTCGATATGCAGATCCTGTAACAACATCTCGTCGCTCAATGTACCAATCGCAAAATCCAGACGACCATCGCGGATTGCAGGTAAGAAAGAGGACAGTTGAGCTTCGAACATCGAAACCTGAGCCTGTGGGAAAACTTCTTTAAACTCTTTCATCATCCCTGGCAAAAAAGTAAAACCAATCAGAGAGGGGTAACCGAATGAAACATCGACCACACCGTTGCCGACCATTTGATTCATTTCACTACACAGATTTCTCAACTCACGTGTGATGGACTCTGAGTAAGTCAGTAGAACTTTGCCTGCTTCGGTTAATTTTACACCGGTATTTTTTCTGATGATAAGTTCTAAGCCAAAATAGGCTTCCATATCACTAATAATTTTGCTGACCGCAGGCTGAGTCAGACTAAGTTGTTTTGCAGCAGAACCAAATGAACCACTCCTCACCACTTCCTGAAAGACAAGCAACTGTTGTGTTTTAGGTAATGTATTATTGTCCATGAAGTTCTGCGCCTAATTAATTTCCATGCCGCAGATCATAACGAATAGTGATACCGATGTTATGTGGCTTGACTCACAAATACTCGACCATCAATTGCATACAAAGCAGTCAAATAAAAAATATCATTTAAAAACAATGAATTACAGAATGGCGATCTGCCCTTAACATGATGAATATCAACCTTATATACCCTGATAAAATAAAGTTATGGAGATAATTTAAACATATAAGCTTAAATAAGCCGCTGTTTATGCTGTTTTTTATTATGGCAAGAGAAGATTTATCTTAAGTGGACTTCACGATATTAAACTAATTTTGTTATTTTTAAAATTTAATTAATGAAAGCTCTAATAATATTTGAATGTGTATTTAAGTAAGATTTTTTATATAAAAATTAATAAAAGTGAATATGGATCGATATTTCAATAATAAATCTTGAGATAAAAGCGATTGCGCTCTCATCGTGATAGAAAAAGCCCGCACGAGGCGGGCTTGATTCAAGCATTGACTGCTTCAAATTACAGAACGTCGATCGCGTTCAGTTCTTTGAATGCTTGCTCCAGACGGGTGATCATAGAAGTCTGAGCAGAACGCAGCCATACACGTGGATCGTAGTATTTCTTGTTCGGTTGGTCTTCGCCTTTCGGGTTGCCCAACTGGCCTTGCAGGTAAGCTTCGTTCGCTTTGTAGTAGTTCAGGATACCTTCCCATGTTGCCCACTGGGTATCGGTATCGATGTTCATTTTCACTACGCCGTAGCTTACGGAGTCTTTGATTTCTTGAGCAGAAGAACCAGAACCACCGTGGAATACGAAGTTCAGGCTGTTGTGCGGCAGATTATGTTTCTTAGAAACATAGTCCTGAGAATCGCGCAGGATAGTTGGGGTCAGAACCACGTTACCTGGTTTGTAAACGCCGTGAACGTTACCGAAAGAAGCCGCGATAGTGAAACGTGGGCTAATAGCATTCAGTTTTTCGTAAGCGTAATCAACGTCTTCTGGCTGAGTGTACAGAGAAGATGCGTCCATATGGCTGTTATCTACGCCATCTTCTTCGCCACCGGTGCAACCCAGTTCGATTTCCAGAGTCATGCCGATTTTAGACATACGCTCCAGATACTTAGAACAGATTTCGATGTTCTCTTCCAGGGACTCTTCTGACAGGTCAATCATGTGAGAAGAGAACAGTGGTTTGCCAGTTGCTGCGAAGTGTTTTTCGCCAGCGTCCAACAGGCCGTCTAACCATGGCAGCAGTTTCTTAGCGCAGTGGTCAGTGTGCAGAATAACTGGAACACCGTAATGTTCAGCCATCAGATGCACATGGTGCGCACCAGAGATACCACCGAGGATTGCAGCTTGTTGGCCTTCAGCTTTCAGGCCTTTACCCGCCATGAACGCTGCGCCACCGTTGGAGAACTGAACGATAACTGGTGCTTTAACTTTTGCAGCAGTTTCGATAACGGCGTTGATAGAGTCAGTGCCTACGCAGTTAACTGCTGGCAGAGCAAAATTGTTTTCTTTTGCTACCTGGAAAACTTTCTGTACGTCATCACCGGTGATAACACCTGGTTTTACGAAATCAAAAATCTTAGACATGTTTGGTTGTCCTGTATCGTCGGCCGTTAGAAAAAACGTTTGTGCCACCTAAGACTTAGCGGCGGCAAAAATTAAACGGGCAGGAGACCCTGCCCATCATCATTACTTCTTAGCGCGCTCTTCGAGCATAGCTACTGCTGGCAGAACTTTACCTTCCACGAATTCGAGGAATGCGCCGCCACCAGTGGAGATGTAGGAGATTTTGTCTGCAATACCGAACAGGTCGATAGCTGCCAGGGTGTCACCGCCGCCTGCAATAGAGAACGCTTCACTGTCAGCGATAGCGTTAGCAACGATTTCAGTACCTTTACGGAAGTTCGGGAATTCGAACACGCCAACCGGGCCGTTCCACAGAATGGTTTTTGCATTCTTCAGGATTTCAGCCAGTTGCTGCGCAGAAGCATCACCGATATCCAGAATCTGCTCGTCAGATTTCACGTCGTTTACAGATTTCAGAGTTGCAGTTGCAGTCTCAGAGAACTCAGTCGCTACGCGAACATCAGCAGGAACTGGGATGTCACAAATAGTCAGCAGGCGTTTAGCTTCGTCAACCAGGTCTGCTTCGTACAGGGATTTACCGACGTTGTGGCCTTGAGCTGCAACGAAGGTGTTCGCGATGCCACCACCAACAATCAGCTGGTCAGCAATTTTGGACAGGGAATCCAGAACGGTCAGTTTGGTAGAAACTTTAGAACCGCCAACGATAGCCACCATTGGGCGAGCAGGTTCTTTCAATGCTTTACCCAGTGCGCTCAGCTCTTCAGCCAGCAGCGGGCCTGCACAAGCGATATCTGCAAATTTGCCAACGCCGTGGGTAGAAGCCTGTGCACGGTGTGCAGTACCGAAAGCGTCCATGACGAATACGTCGCACAGTGCAGCGTATTTTTTAGACAGGGTTTCGTCGTCTTTCTTTTCGCCTTTGTTAAAGCGAACGTTTTCCAGAACAACCAGTTCACCCGCAGCAACTTCAACGCCATCAAGGTAATCTTTAGCCAGGCGAACCGGAGCAGACAATTTGTCTTTCAGGTAGTTAACAACCGGCAGCAGAGAGAATTCTTCGTTGTACTCGCCTTCAGTCGGACGACCCAGGTGAGAAGTTACCATCACTTTAGCGCCTTGTTTCAGGGCTAATTCGATAGTTGGCAGTGATGCACGGATACGTGCGTCAGATGTCACTTTCCCTTCTTTAACTGGTACGTTCAAATCTGCACGGATCAGAACACGTTTTCCAGCCAGATCCAGATCGGTCATCTTAATTACAGACATGGTGAATCCTCTCGTTGATTCTTAAAGTTTTGCGGACGCTTTATGCGCCTTACCTGAAACCACTTGCGGCCATGACTAACGTCGTGTCGAGCATTCGGTTAGCAAAGCCCCATTCGTTATCACACCAGACTAAAGTTTTAATCAGATGTTGCCCACTGACCCGCGTTTGTGTGCCATCAACAATGGCACTGTGCGGATCATGGTTAAAATCAGTCGAGACCAACGGTAATTCCGTATAGTCAACTATACCATGAAATGAATCACGTGCTTCTTTTTGCAGCAACCTATTGACTTCATTAGCATTGACTGCTTTTTTCACCGTCACGCTTAAATCGATCGCCGTGACGTTAATGGTCGGAACACGTACCGCAATCGCCTCGAAGCGATCGTTAAATTGCGGGAAAATACGTGTGATACCAGCAGCAAGACGCGTATCAACAGGAATAATAGACTGGCTGGCGGCACGTGTGCGGCGCAAGTCTGGATGATAGGCGTCGATAACTTGTTGATCGTGCATCGCGGAATGGATGGTGGTCACTGTGCCCCATTCAATACCGTACGCATCATCAAGCAATTTGATAATAGGAATAATGCAGTTTGTGGTGCAGGAAGCATTCGAAACAATGCGATGTTCAGCAACCACACTTTCATGATTCACACCGTAAACCACGGTGGCGTCGAGGTCGTTACCGCCGGGATGAGAGAAGAGGACTTTTTTGGCACCGGCTGCCAGATGCGCTTCACCGTCTGCACGGGAGCCAAACACACCGGTACAATCCAGCACCACATCCACGCCCAGTTCACGCCACGGTAAATCAGCAATATCCGGTTCGTGCAGAATACGGACGGTGTCATCACCTACCCATAACTGGTTGCGTTCCTGACGAACGTCCCAGGCGAAACGACCATGGCTAGTGTCATACTTCAACAGATGCGCCATGCCCGCAGCATCAGCCAGTTCATTGATTGCTACGACGGTAATTTCCGCACGGCGACCGGATTCGTACAATGCACGTACCACGTTGCGCCCAATGCGACCGAAGCCATTAATTGCTATGCGAACGGTCATATCTCTCCTGCCAGAATCCCTGAGACTAAGTGGCTGACAGAGTAATCCAGCAATCGTCTGAGGGGAATCCTCGCACTCTCGAAACTGCAATTGTTTGCTTAATTGTCGAACATTTATTCGACTGAAACGCTTCAGCCATGTTAAGCGATACGGGGAATAAATGGAACGTTACCCCATGACAGGCAACCGATCTTCTGACATACGTCACAAATTTGATGGAATAAATGCAACAAGAAACCCACGTTGAATGAATAACAACCAGCTATCAGCAGGAATAATGGAAATACCACAGAGTCGTTCACACGACCCTGCCGGTATCAATTGAGATGATAGCCACCCTGCTCATCCATAACTAACTGCATATCGGCAGACAGGCTTCCTTCGAGCACACGTAAAACATTCGGCCCATCAGTGGCGTGGAAAAATTCCTCCGCCTGCTCACGGCTCAAGCCGCCACGTATTTTTCGGCTAATCAATCGTTCGGAAAGCAATTCCGCAGGAGCAGCGATAAACACAGAAAAATCGCAAAGGGGGCGCAATGCCTGCCACTCTGGCTGATTGAGCAGCAGCCAATTGCCTTCAACCACCACAATGGGCGCTTCAACGGTAATCGCATTTTCCAGCGGATCGTGCAGATTACGATCGTACTGCGGCCAGCGACTGCCAGGCTTTTGCAGATCCTGCAATGCACCAGTTAGCTTCTGAATATTAAACGTTTGCGGTGCGCCTTTATGTTGCTTGAGATTGTTCGCAAGCAGATATTCGTTGTAGTGATGGAAGCCATCCATCGGTAAAGCCTGTATCGCAGGTAATGCCGGATCGAGCGAAGACAAATATTCCCAAAACGCCACCAGCGTTGACTTACCGGTGCCGGGTGGAGCCGCCAAAAATACCACCAGCCGACGCTGTAATTGCTTTTGCTTTGCGGCGAGTTGCTTTAATAAAGGCTTATGTAACGCTTCGACTTCTTGTTCTTTAAAACAGGCTTGTGTCTCTAATCCATTAATAATTAATGTGACTTTCACCAGACTAGCTCCTTCAATAATGAAGTCACCGCCAGAGATAACGCCGTTTTCACTAAGCCGCCATAACGCGCTTCGGAATAGATTGAGAAATCCGAATACTTCATGCTTTTTATTGCATTAAACAATGTCGCGTTTTGGGTAATCGAATTGAGGTTCGCAATAAAATCGTAAGTGACGTCATCATGAAACTGAATTGCCACTTTGCTGTGTTGCACAAAATCACAGAACTGGGAAAAACAGGTAATATCGGCATACAGCCATTTATCCATTTTCCCCAGCGCGTAAATCAGGCGCAGCGCAACGTCGATATCATCCAGCGGCCCACTTCTGGCAAGCAAAGGCTTAACCGCGTACTCAACGATCTCTTCATCATTATCAACAAATAACGAAGGTAGAAATTGCCTGATGCCGGAAAGCAAAATATCGTGCGCGACGCTCATAAATGAGGCCAAATCACTTTGCGCTTCCAGTTGTTCAAGTACTTCATCTTCGTTCAAGGTGGTCATTAATAGCTCAGTACATTAGAGGTGATGTAAAGAGTCTATAATATTACAGGTACGCTCTATACCATTAATCAAGAGCGTTTGAGTGCGTACAACATCACCTTCTTCGCGCACTCCCTGCAAAATATCCCCGCCGGTTACGCCGGTTGCGGAAAATAATACCTCGTCGCTTTTGACGATTTCATCAAGGCTGTAAATACGATTGATTTCGACGCCCATTTCACGGCAGCGGCGTTGCTCAGAATCAGCAATTTGGCGATGTTCAGGCGTCTCCCCTTTTGCCTGGCAGAAATCCATTAATTCCACCTGCATTTCGCCACCTAATGCTTTCACCGCACAGGCAGAAATTACGCCCTCTGGTGCGCCGCCAATGCTGTACATCACGTCGTATTGATTATCCAGCAAGCAAGTCATCACGCTTGCAGCCACGTCACCATCCGGTAATGCAATCACTTTCACGCCCAGGCTTGTAGCTTCGGCAATTATTGCCTGGTGGCGGGGTTTATCGAGGGTCACCATCCGCAAACGCTCCAGCGGTTTGCCGAGCGCGTTGGCAATATTTTTTAGGTTATCTGCGAGCGTTGCCGCAAGGCTAATCACCCCTTTGGCTTTCTTGCCCACCACGATTTTCTTCATATACATATCGGGGGCATGCAGCAAGGTACCAACCGGTGCGCAGGCCATCACCGCCAGCGCATTGTTTTGCCCCATCGCCACCATGCGCGTGCCTTCGATGGGGTCAACGGCGATATCGATTTGCCGGGAATCGCCCTTTCCTAACATCTCGCCGATATACAGCATCGGCGCGTGGTCAATCTCCCCTTCGCCAATGACAATCCGCCCCTGCATATCAATTTGATTAAGTGCATCACGCATTGCCTGCACAGCCACGCCATCAATCTGATTCTTATCGCCGCAGCCGATCAATGGCCAGGCTGCAAGCGCGGCCCGTTCCGTGGTGCGGAAAAATGGATAAGCCAGCGTTTTCATGGTTAGGCCTCCACACCGATATCAACGCCAAAATGGGCTAACAGATGCTTTTCCGCCGCTTCGTTCCAGACGCCGTGTGTTTCAGCCACCAGTTCGGCAAGGCGTTTAAATAATGGATCGGTTTCACCCAGGCTGGCGAATTCAGTGATTGCCGTCAGCGGCATGGTGACACCGTTGTAAATCAGCTTTTTACCGCCCGGGATATCCGGCAGATTCAGCACGGTTTCAGGAACCGCATCCAGGCCACCCACATGCGTAACCATAAACGAAGGCTGTAATCGCCCGCTGGCAGCAAGTTCAATGGCTTCAATCATGTCATCGGCGGAGCCGCCAGATGTGCCAACAATATGCGTGCTGCCGTAATGCACGTTGTAGAAATTAAACGGCACCTTGAAGTTTTTATCCGTTGGTCCGGCGAAGAAATTCAGGCAGCCGTCGTCAGCGAGCAGGTCATCACCCAGCTCAATCACCGCAGGTACGGCGGCATAAACGAAGACGTCATCAAAGCCCGTACCACCGGTCATCTCACGTAACGCCGCCGCAGGGTTATCCAGTTCTTTGCTGTTCACATACACCAACTCGATACCGTTTTTGGCCGCCAGCTCTACAGGCAAGAGTTTTTGTGCCTGTGCCAGTCTGGCTTCATCGATATCAACCACCACCACTTTGCCCGGTTTGATATTGCCGTTAATTGCATAATCAATGGCACCGATGCCCATCGGCCCGGCACAGGCTAATAATGCCAGGTTGCCACCGGGTTTAATTCCCATGCGATGTTCATAAACGTATTGCGTGGTGTGATAGTTCGCTTTATAAGCCCCAATAATACAGCACATTGGCTCCGCTAAAGAGGCGGCTGCAAAATATGATCCTCTATAAGGTAAAACACAGCCCAGATCGATAGCCTGTTTTGGGATAATCATATACGTGGCATTGCCACCGAAGTATTCATAGCTATAACCGGCTGAATATCCACTCGGCAAACCCATTGCCGGTTGTAATACATAACGCTGGCCTTTCTTATATTGGCCGAGAAGATTATTCCCGACTTCGACAATGACTCCTGCGCATTCATGCCCGGTAATTACTGGGTGGTTATTTAAATCATCTGGTACACGTTTATGGTCACTCGCCAGTAGCGCCGCTTTCCATGTTGATAAACACACGCTATCTGAAATAACGCTCACTAATAACTCATCATCAGTGATTGCCGGTAATTCAAACTCACGGATACGGACGTCCCGCTTGCCATAAATGGCTGCAACTTTAGTTTTCATAAGAATCCTTATTATTAAGCCTTAGCGGTTAATTCATTAAATAACGCATCGAGTTTCGGGTCGCCAATATAGTTATTAATCAGGATCAGCGGTTTGTTAGTCACCAGTTTGACGCGCCCTTCCAGGCTGGCATGCGTGACGATTATCTCTGCGTGTTCAGGTACATTTTCTATGGCGTAGTGTTTAACTTCTGTTTCTATGCCCTGTTTTTGCAGACGCTTACGAAACGTGGTGGCTCCCATAGCGCTTGAGCCCATGCCCGCATCGCAAACAAACGCGACCAATTTCACTGGACCGGTACTCCACGCCCCTTCCTGTTTCATCGCTTTCATGGCGCTGGCAGTCTCATCAAAGTTGTCCTCTTTCTCGACTTCTTTGCTGCGATCCAGTTTCAGAATGAATGCGGTAATCACAAATGAAACGGCTGTCGCCACGGTGACACCGGCAATGGTGGCAAAGAAGGCACCACGCGGCGTGAGGGCGAGATAAGCAAAGATGGAACCCGGACTTGGCCCTGCAACCAGGCCGCCACCCAACAGATTAAAGGTATAAATTCCGGACATCCCGCCCGCAATCATGGCAATCAGCGTCAACGGCTTCATTAAAACATACGGGAAATAGAGTTCGTGAATACCGCCCAGGAAGTGAATGATCATCGCACCTGGTGCGGATTTTTTTGCCATTCCTTTGCCAAACACTGCAAAACCAAGCAGCAAACCGAGCCCAGGGCCTGGATTCGACGCCACCATAAAGAAGATAGATTTCCCGGTGTCAGACGCTTGCTGCATGCCTAATGGGTAGTAAACACCCTGATCGATTGCATTGTTCAGGAACAGGATCTTCGCGGGTTCGTTAATCAGCGACAACAGCGGTAAATAACCGGTGCTGACCAACGCTTCAATGCACTCTTTCACGAAATTGTTCGCCACTAACACCGCAGGGCCAATAATTTCAAAGGCAAACAGGCAAAGCAGCATCCCGGCAATACCCAATGAGAAGTTATTAATCACCATCTCAAAGCCTGGCGGAATACGCTTCTCCAGCGTGCGGTCGATAACTTTAATCACCCAGCCACCGAGTGGCCCCATGATCATCGCACCGATGAACATCGGAATATCGGCACCGACTATCACGCCGATGGTACCAATTCCGCCCATCACCGCACCGCGTTTCCCACCAATTAAATGGCCACCGGTTGAGCCAATCATCACCGGTAGCAAATAGGTGATCATTGGGCCGACTATTTTGGCGAAATGTTCATTAGGCATCCAGCCGGTTGGAATAAATAACGCGGTAATAAAACCCCACGCGATAAATGCGCCGATATTGGGGATAACCATAGCTGTAAGAAATCCGCCGAAAGCCTGGACTTTGGCACGAGCTGATTTATTTTTCATATTTATCCTGACGAGAGAATGATTACTCTTGAGTGATAATATCCTTGAGTTGCTGATCGGTTTTCGCATTCAGCAAAGCTTCAATTGTTGATTCTTCACAGAACATTTCGCTTAATGCCTGAATAGCACCGATATGCTCATCTGAATCAGCCGCTGACAACCCGATTAATAATTTCACCGGTTCGTGGTTATCGCCAAAACCCACGGTGTTTTTTAATAGCGTAAGAGATAAACCTGTTTTAATTGCGCCGCATTCTGGCCTGGCATGAGGCATCGCAACAAAAGGAGCCAGAATATAATATGGGCCAGTTTCCTGGGTGGTCTTTTTAATTGCATCAATGTATGAAGCGGTGACATAGCCTTTTTGCAATAGCACTTCCATTGAATAATCTATTGCCTGTTGCCAGTCATCGGCAGAGTTTTTTATAGATATGGCAGCATCAGGGAAATAATCTATTAACCGCATACTGTCTTCCTCATTTTGTAGGGTGTTTTTATTTTCAATTAAAGTATGACGGCGTGGAAAATAAATCAAATGAGGGAGAGGAAATGTTATTTATTGAGTGAGAAAAATTTTAATCAATAAATTCAAGGAATTAAAAATGCAAAAAAATAAAATATAAACATGTCAATAGCAATAATTTTAACCTGATCACAAATTCATGTTTTGTGTTATTTGCGACTATGCAATGAAGATCACAATTTAATACTTGATTGATTATACTTTTGCGATGTAAGACAACCCGTTTTATTGAGGATAACCATAAAAAACGGGTCGCCTGAGCGACCCGTTTAACTAGCATGAAGCGATTACAGAACTGCTTTAGCCTGTTTCACTACGTTTGCAACAGTGAAACCAAACTCTTCGAACAGCAGTTCAGCTGGAGCAGACTCACCAAAGGTCGTCATACCCACAACAGCACCGTTCAGGCCAACGTATTTGTACCAGTAGTCAGCGATGCTGGCTTCGATAGCAACACGCGCAGCAACCGCTTTCGGCAGTACCGCTTCACGGTAAGCAGGGTCCTGTTTGTCGAATGCATCGGTAGACGGCATGGAAACCACGCGCGCTTTAATGCCTTCAGCAGTCAGTTGATCCCAGGCTGCAACCGCCAGTTCAACTTCAGAACCGGTGGCAATCAGGATAAGCTCAGGCGTGCCTGCGCAGTCTTTCAGAACGTATGCGCCACGGGCGATATCCGCCAGTTGCTGTTCAGTACGATCTTGCTGTGCCAAGTTCTGACGGGAGAAGATCAGCGCGGTCGGGCCGTCGTGACGTTCTACAGCGTATTTCCACGCCACCGCAGACTCAACCTGGTCACATGGACGCCATGTGCTCATGTTCGGCGTCACACGCAGGGCAGCAAGCTGCTCCACTGGCTGGTGAGTCGGGCCATCTTCACCCAGACCGATTGAGTCATGGGTGTAGACCATCACCTGGCGTTGCTTCATCAGTGCTGCCATACGCACCGCGTTACGGGCATATTCAACAAACATCAGGAAGGTAGAGGTGTACGGCAGGAAACCACCGTGCAGCGCGATACCGTTGGCAATCGCCGTCATACCGAATTCACGTACACCGTAATGGATGTAGTTACCGGCCAGGTCTTCGTTGATGGCTTTGGAACCAGACCAGATAGTCAGGTTAGACGGTGCAAGGTCAGCAGAGCCGCCAAGGAATTCAGGCAACAAGTGACCGAATGCTTCGATGGTGTTCTGGGACGCTTTACGGCTGGCGATTTTCGCAGGGTTAGCTTGCAGGTTCTTGATGAACTCTTGCGCTTTAGCTGCGAAATCAGCAGGCATGTCGCCTTTCATACGACGGATAAATTCTGCGGCTTCTTGCGGGAAGGCGCGAGCGTAGGCAGCGAACTTCTCGTTCCATGCCGCTTCTTTCGCCTGGCCTGCTTCGCGAGCATCCCACTGAGCATAAATATCTTGCGGGATTTCGAATGGCGCGTGTTTCCAGCCCAGTGCTTCACGGGTCAGTGCGATTTCTGCGTCACCCAAAGGTGCGCCGTGGGAATCGTGGGTACCGGCTTTGTTTGGTGAACCGAAACCGATGATGGTTTTGCACATCAGCAGTGAAGGTTTGTCGGTAACCGCTTTGGCTTCTTCAACAGCGCGTTTGATAGCGTCTGCATCGTGGCCGTCAACGCCGCGCACAACGTGCCAGCCGTAGGCTTCAAAGCGTTTCGCTGTATCGTCAGTGAACCATCCTTCAACGTGGCCGTCGATAGAGATACCGTTGTCATCATAGAAGGCAACCAGTTTACCCAGACCCAGCGTACCCGCCAGCGAGCAAACTTCGTGGGAAATGCCTTCCATCATGCAGCCATCACCCATAAAGGTGTAGGTGAAGTGGTCAACGATGTCATGACCAGGACGGTTGAACTGTGCCGCCATGGTGCGTTCTGCGATTGCCATACCGACTGCGTTCGCCACACCCTGACCCAGCGGGCCAGTTGTGGTTTCAACACCCGCGGTGTAGCCCACTTCCGGGTGACCCGGAGTTTTGGAATGCAGCTGACGGAAGTTTTTCAGTTCTTCAATCGGCAGGTCATAGCCTGTGAGGTGCAGCAAGCTGTAAATCAGCATTGAACCATGGCCGTTAGACAGCACGAAGCGGTCACGGTCAGCCCATGCAGGGTTCTGCGGGTTATGGTTCAGGAAATCGCGCCACAGGACTTCGGCAATGTCGGCCATACCCATAGGGGCACCCGGGTGACCGGATTTGGCTTTTTGTACTGCGTCCATGCTGAGTGCACGAATAGCATTGGCAAGCTCTTTACGAGAGGACATTTTGACTCCAGATCGGATGGTTGAAGGTCAGGCCTTGACTACTATGCGTTATGGGCTACGCCCAAAAAATTGCCATCAATGTACCGCAAGCCGTGTGCCATGTACATGGAGCATCCTTTTGTCCGGTTAAGAAATCTCTGGAAGCTGCTCGCATGTTGCGCATGTTGATGCGCAGCATGCGTTAACTTCTTTATACTCAAGCCACCAGCCAGCGATATGTGGCTCGATCCCCCAGAGTAGTTGTCATTTATTAAGGATATTGGCATGAAGATGCGCCCAATTTTACTGAGCCTGAGCGTTGCAGTCCTGGTGAGTGGTTGCCAGAATATGGATTCCAACGGCCTGCTGGCTTCCGGTGCTGAAGTCTTTCAGGCGTACACATTAAGTGATGCGCAGGTCAAAGAGCTGAGCGACAAATCCTGTGCCGAACTGGACAGCAAAGCGTCTATCGCACCGGCCAGTAGCGAGTATGCGCAACGCCTGAACAAAATCGCTGCGGCATTGGGCGATAACATCAACGGCATGCCGGTGAACTACAAGGTTTACGTCACCAAAGACGTGAACGCCTTCGCGATGGCCAACGGCTGTATCCGCGTGTACAGCGGCCTGATGGACATGATGAACGATAACGAAGTCGAAGCGGTTATCGGCCACGAAATGGGCCACGTGGCGCTCGGCCATGTGAAGAAAGGGATGCAGGTCGCGCTGGGGACTAACGCAGCGCGTGTTGCAGCGGCCTCTGCGGGCGGAATGATTGGCAGTTTGTCACAGTCACAGCTTGGCGATTTGGGTGAGAAACTGGTAAATGCACAGTTCTCCCAGCGTCAGGAATCGGAAGCCGATGACTATTCGTATGATTTGTTGAGAAAACGTGGCATCAACCCAATTGGCCTGGCAACCAGTTTTGAGAAATTGGCTAAAGGGGAAGAAGGCCGCCAAAGCTCAATGCTCGACGACCATCCAGCGTCTGCAGAACGTGCGCAACACATTCGTGACCGCATGACGGCAGATGGGCTGAAGTAATTTTCAAATGACTGCCTCAGGCGTAATTGTCGCAGGCAGTTTGGACTCGGGCAGCGCGCAGCCACCGGAGCGTACACAAAGTACGTGAGGATGGCGAGCACTGCCCGGGTTCAAAATGGCAAGTAAAATAGCCTGATTACTCGCCTTTCTTAGCCGCCTGGATATACAACATCTCCAGCGCCAACGTCGCGCCCGCCAAAGCAGTAATTTCAGACTGGTCGTAAGCCGGAGCCACTTCTACAACGTCCATACCAACGATGTTCAAATCTTTCAAACCACGAACCAGTTTCAGCGCGCGATCGGTAGTCAGACCACCGATAACCGGCGTACCGGTGCCTGGTGCGAAAGCAGGATCGATGCAGTCGATATCAAAGGTCAGATAAACTGGCATATCGCCAACAATTTGCTTCACCTGCGCCAGCACATCGTCAACAGTACGGTCGTTCACCTGGCCTGCATCCAGCACGGTAAAGCCATTATCTTTGTCGAACTCGGTACGAATACCAATCTGCACAGAATGATTCGGGTCGATCAGACCTTCTTTTGGCGCGGTGTAGAACATGGTGCCGTGGTCGAACTCGCAACCGTTCGCATAGGTGTCAGTGTGCGCATCGAAATGCACCAGCGCCATTTTACCAAAGTGCTTAGCGTGAGCGCGCAACAGCGGCAGAGTCACGAAGTGGTCGCCACCGAAAGAGAGCATACGTTTACCGGCAGCCAGCAGTTTTTCTGCGTGAGCTTGCAGGCGTTCGCTCATATCACGCGCATCACCGAAGGCATAAACCAGGTCGCCACAGTCAACAACGTTCAGACGCTCACGCATGTCGAAATTCCACGGGAAGCGGTTACCTTCCCACGCCAGGTTGGTAGAAACCTGACGAATAGCCGCAGGGCCATGACGCCCGCCTGCACGGCCAGAGGTTGCCGCATCAAAAGGAACGCCAGTGATCACCCAATCGGCATCGCTGTCATACGGCATGAAGTTCAGTGGAAAACGTAAAAAACCGAAGGCATTGGATACCAGGGAATTGTCGTACTGATGGCCTAAGGTGCTCATGGTTTGACCTCACGATGATGGTAATTATTTGCAAAAAAAAGTCCCTTCCGCGTCGTTAACCCGACGAGGAAGGGACTGGATTCATTCAGACTGCTTGTTGGCGGATTATCGCCGAATGTAACCTTATTTGTATACTAATTACTCTAGTAATTCGCGTTACAGGTAGGCGGCAAAGGAGCTTATCCCCGGGAGCTTACTTAAGTAAGTGACTGGGGTAAGTGAGTGCGGCCAACACCCCTGCGACTCGAAGTACGCCGAGTAATTTACTCGTCTTCTAAATAAGTATAGCCATACAACCCAGCCTCAAACTCTTCGAGGAACTGCTGCTGCAAACCGGCATCCAGATCGGTCTGTTTCACCTGATCGCGGAAATGTTTGAGCAGAGTTTTTGGATCAAGCTGAACGTATTCCAGCATGTCCGCAACGGTATCGCCTTCATCAGAAAGCTCCACCTCTACGCTGCCGTCAGGGAAGACAAACACGTCAACCGCTTCGGTATCACCAAACAGGTTGTGCATGTTGCCCAGAATTTCCTGGTATGCCCCAACCATAAAGAAGCCCAACAGCGGTGGGTTTTCTGCATCGTATTCTGGCATCGGCATAGTTGTCGCAATACCGTCACCATCGATGTAGTGATCGATAGCACCGTCGGAATCACAGGTGATATCCAGCAGTACCGCACGACGCTCTGGGATCTGGTTCAGACCTTCCAGCGGCAGTACCGGGAACAGTTGATCGATACCCCACGCATCCGGCATGGACTGGAACAACGAGAAGTTGACGTAAATCTTATCCGCCATACGTTCTTGCAGTTCGTCGATGATCGGGCGGTGTGCGCGGTTGCTAGGGTCAAGCAGGCGCTGAATTTCATGGCACATGCTCAGATAAAGCTGCTCCGCCCAGGCACGCTCCTGCAAAGAGAAACTCCCCGCCGAGTAGCCGGTATGGATATCATGCAGATCGTTCTGGCTATCGTGCAGCCATTCACGCAGCGAGCGACGGTTGTTCGGCTCGTGCATTTCGCCCCAGGTTTCCCACATGCTTTGCAGTGCACGGGACGCATCTGCAGCCGGAGCCGTTGGCGTGGTGTATTCGTTGCGTTCAACACCGATGATGTTAGACACCAACACGGTGTGGTGCGCGGTCACCGCACGGCCAGACTCGGTGATAACCGTCGGGTGCGGCAGGCCGTTTTCTTCACATGCGTCGCCAATCGCCCAAATGATGTTGTTCGCATATTCGTTCAGGCCATAGTTGACCGAACAATCTGACTGCGAACGCGTGCCTTCATAGTCCACGCCCAGACCGCCGCCGACATCGAAGCATTCGATGTTTACGCCCATCTTGTGCAGCTCAACGTAGAAACGCGCCGATTCACGCACGCCGGTGGCGATATCGCGAATATTCGCCATTTGCGAACCGAGGTGGAAATGCAGTAATTGCAGGCTGTCGATACGACCGGCTTCACGCAACATTTCAACCAGTTGCAAAACCTGCGTCGCCGCCAGACCAAATTTTGATTTCTCGCCGCCTGAAGACTGCCATTTACCGGAACCTTGCGATGCCAGACGTGCACGCACGCCAAGACGCGGCACCACATTCAGACGCTCAGCTTCTTCCAGCACAATGCGAATTTCTGACATCTTCTCGATGACCAGATAAACCTTGTGACCCATCTTCTCGCCAATCAACGCCAGGCGGATGTATTCACGGTCTTTATAGCCGTTACAGACAATCACCGAACGGGTCATGCCCGCATGCGCCAGTACCGCCATCAATTCGGCTTTAGAACCCGCTTCCAGGCCCAGCGGCTCACCGGAATGAATCAGCGATTCAATGACGCGGCGGTGTTGGTTTACTTTGATTGGGTAAACGAGGAAGTAGTTTCCGTTGTAGCCATAAGACTCGCGCGCACGTTTAAACGCGGCATTAATTGAACGCAGGCGGTGCTGCAAAATCTGCGGGAAACAGAACAGTGCAGGCAAACGCTGCCCCTGTGCTTCACGGGCTTTTACGAGTTCAGCGAGATCAACACGAGCCTCTGGGACATCAGGGTCCGGGCAAACGGTAATGTGACCGAGTTCGTTGACGTCGTAATAGTTATTGCCCCACCAGGCAATATTGTAAGTACGCAGCATTTTGCTGGCTTCCTGGGAGCTCATGGCAACCTCCTGCATGGAGCGGTGTACATCCTGCTCGCCCACTGACGAACCCGAAACAGAAGAGATTTTGTCAGACATGGCGAACCTCAAATTTAAACGAATGTGCAAAACAGTTGACTACTATCGCAGGGGTATCCCGCAATAACAACCCATTAACAGCGCGTATCGGCAGCATAAGACGCTGACAGACAAACTGTGCGACCGGTTTCTTTTTCATATCATTGTAAAAACACGTAACCGAGCTTCGTAGAACGAATCGGCGAAACCACGAGAATACTCTTATCGATGACAAGAGAGCCCTTGTTCAGAATTTCACGGGTTTAAAAACCGGCCCGAGAGTCCTGAGAAGCGCCGAGATGGGTATAACATCGGCAGGAATGCAGCAAAGAGATGCTTATTGAGAGAGGCAAATGCGCACCAGACTGGTGAGCCAGATTCTGTGAATTACAGCGGTTTTTCAATCCTGACACCTCCACACATACCATTTAGGGCATGCGACAAGCCAAAGCTAAGAAATTTGCTCAACCCGGCTGGAAGTGGGCAACACGTAGAAATGTGTGCTTGTTGAATGAGCCGCGCGCGCCGCTTTATACCGATAACAGCCAAAAATTGCAAAACAAAAATCCCTGCTTTGCGGCACTGTCAGTAAAAATTGCCATCCAAGATTATGCTTAGAAACTTGCGGGTAGAAAAATCACTGGTAATCTGATTAAGGGATAACCTAGAATAGCCGTCCAGATGTTAATCCATCTATACCGATTAACTGTTAGACTGCCTGAAATTAATCCTGTGGCTAAAACTCCGAATATCAGTATATCGCACTGATACGAGCGCCAATTAGCGGCAGTCTGCACTAACCTAATTCTCTTAGGGTGAATAAAATATGGCCAAGCACCTCTTTACGTCCGAGTCTGTATCAGAAGGGCATCCCGATAAAATCGCTGACCAAATCTCTGATGCGGTCCTCGATGCGATCCTCGAGCAGGATCCAAAAGCACGCGTAGCTTGTGAGACTTACGTTAAAACCGGCATGGTTCTGGTTGGCGGTGAAATCACCACCAGCGCCTGGGTTGATATCGAAGAAATCACTCGCCAAACGATTCGTGACATCGGCTACGTGCATTCTGATATGGGCTTTGATGCCAATTCTTGTGCCGTGTTAAGCGCGATTGGTAAGCAGTCCCCGGACATCAACCAGGGCGTTGACCGTACCGATCCACTGGAACAAGGTGCGGGCGACCAGGGCCTGATGTTTGGTTATGCAACCAACGAAACCGAAGTGCTGATGCCAGCGCCAATCACTTACGCGCACCTTCTGGTTCAACGCCAGGCTGAAGTTCGTAAAAATGGCTCCCTGCCGTGGCTGCGCCCGGATGCGAAAAGCCAGATCACTTTCCAGTACGACGACGGTAAAATCGTCGGTATTGATGCCGTTGTTCTGTCTACTCAGCACTCCGAAGATGTTCAACTTAAAACGCTGCAAGAAGCGGTAATGGAAGAGATCATCAAGCCGGTTCTGCCAGCAGAATGGCTGAACGCTTCCACCAAATACCACATCAACCCAACAGGCCGTTTTGTTATCGGTGGCCCAATGGGTGACTGCGGTCTGACCGGTCGTAAAATTATCGTTGATACCTACGGCGGTATGGCTCGTCATGGTGGCGGTGCGTTCTCTGGTAAAGATCCTTCGAAAGTTGACCGTTCCGCAGCATACGCGGCGCGTTATGTCGCGAAAAACATCGTTGCTGCGGGTCTGGCTGACCGCTGTGAAATCCAGGTGTCTTACGCCATCGGCGTGGCAGAACCGACTTCTATCATGGTTGAAACCTTCGGTACCGAGAAAATCTCTACCGAACAACTGACCCTGCTGGTGCGCGAGTTCTTCGACCTGCGTCCGTACGGCCTGATTCAGATGCTGGATCTGCTGCACCCAATCTACAAAGAAACTGCCGCATACGGTCACTTTGGTCGTGAGCATTTCCCTTGGGAAAAAACCGACAAAGCAGAATTGCTGCGTGATGCTGCCGGCCTGAAGTAAAATCCGTCAGAGCTCCAGACATTAAAGGCCAGCGCTCTGCTGGTCTTTAAGACCGATGACAAACCTCTACGTAGGTCGGATAAGCGCAGCGTCATCCGACACTTTTATCTGCAACAACAGGCGAAAATGGTGGATGGCGCTATCGCTTATCCCCCCTACAACACCTGTTTAATGACCTTTGTCAGCAATCTAAAAGGCCAGCGCTCTGCTGGTCTTTAAGACCGATGACAAACCTCTTCGTAGGTCGGATAAGCGCAGCGTCTTCCGACACTTTTATCTGCAACAACAGGCGAATATGGTGGATGGCGCTATCGCTTATCCCCCTACAACACCTGTTTAGTGACCTTTGTCAGCAATCTAAAAGGCCAGCGCTCTGCTGGTCTTTAAGACCGATGACGAACCTCTTCGTAGGTCGGATAAGCGCAGCGTCATCCGACACTTTTATCTGCAACAACAGGCGAAAATGGTGGATGGTGCTATCGCTTATCCACCCTACAACACCTGTTTAGTGACCTTTGTCAGCAATCTAAAAGGCCAGCGCTCTGCTGGTCTTTAAGACCGATGACAAACCTCTTCGTAGGTCGGATAAGCGCAGCGTCTTCCGACACTTTTATCTGCAACAACAGGCGAAAATGGTGGATGGCGCTATCGCTTATCCCCCTACAACACCTGTTTAGTGACCTTTGTCAGCAATCTAAAAGGCCAGCGCTCTGCTGGTCTTTTTTATTTCCACAACCCCCATCTGCCCCCCAGCCATCTCCAACAAACGCCCAGTGAAAGCGATTACATATGCGTTAAAAGATAGTTAATTAAGATTAATCCTCATGACAGATTAATGTTGACGCACTGTTTACATAAATGTTCAGACTAGTCCGGATTACTTATTTTCTCTTTTATTATCAGCATTTAATGCTATGTTTTATATAATAAATTTATACATACACTTCTTGACATTAGTGTAATCGATTACACTAACGTGAGTTGCATCACATAATTTCACGTAGCGTTGCCCTACCCTTAATAGCGAGACACCCCCAAATAATTCAACTGGAGAGCACTATGCCTGACATAAAAAAACAAGGGCGCTCGAACAAAAGCATGACCTTTTTCGTCTGTTTCCTTGCGGCCCTGGCAGGTTTGTTGTTTGGCCTTGATATCGGCGTTATTGCCGGTGCGTTGCCGTTTATCGCGAAAGATTTCCAGATAACCGCACATCAACAAGAGTGGGTTGTCAGCTCGATGATGTTTGGTGCAGCAGTCGGTGCAGTGGGTAGTGGCTGGCTCTCGTTCCGTATCGGGCGCAAATACAGCCTGATGATTGGCGCAGTGCTATTCGTTGCAGGTTCGCTCTGTTCTGCGTTTGCACCGAATACCGAAATCCTGATTCTTTCCCGCGTGTTGCTTGGGCTGGCAGTCGGTGTTGCGTCTTATACCGCACCGCTTTATCTGTCTGAAATTGCGCCAGAAAAAATTCGTGGCAGCATGATTTCGATGTACCAGCTGATGATTACCATCGGGATTCTCGGTGCTTACCTTTCTGATACCGCATTCAGCTACAGCGGCTCATGGCGCTGGATGCTGGGCGTCATTACTATTCCAGCCCTGATTCTTCTGGTTGGCGTGTTCTTCCTGCCAGACAGCCCGCGCTGGTTCGCTGCTAAACGTCGTTTCCACGATGCCGAGCGCGTCCTGTTGCGCCTGCGTGATACCAGTGCCGAAGCCAAACGTGAACTGGAAGAAATCCGTGAAAGCCTGAAAGTTAAACAAAGCGGTTGGTCGCTGTTTAAAGACAACAGCAACTTCCGCCGTGCGGTGTTCCTCGGCATTCTGCTTCAGGTGATGCAGCAGTTCACCGGTATGAACGTGATCATGTATTACGCGCCGAAAATCTTCGAAATAGCGGGCTTTACCAACACCACTCAACAAATGTGGGGCACCGTAATTGTTGGGCTGATCAACGTACTGGCGACATTTATTGCGATCGGTCTGGTGGACCGCTGGGGCCGTAAACCGACGCTGGTACTGGGCTTCATGGTGATGGCTGTTGGCATGGGCATACTGGGTACCATGCTGCACATTGGTATTCACTCCCAGGGCGCGCAATACTTCGCCATCGCAATGCTGTTGATGTTTATCGTCGGTTTTGCAATGAGTGCGGGTCCACTGATTTGGGTGCTGTGTTCTGAAATCCAACCGCTGAAAGGCCGCGATTTTGGTATCACCTGCTCTACCGCCACCAACTGGATTGCCAACATGATCGTCGGCGCAACATTCCTGACCATGCTTAACACTCTGGGTAACGCGAATACCTTCTGGGTCTACGCGGCGTTAAATCTGTTCTTTATTGTGCTCACTCTGTGGCTGATTCCAGAAACCAAACACGTTTCCCTGGAACACATCGAACGTAACTTGATGAAAGGCCGCCGCTTACGTGAGATTGGCGCTCACGAATAAACCACACTCGCCCCTTTCCACAATGGAGAGGGGCTTGCACCCTGCTTCGCCTGGCACTAATCTGTGCCGTTATGAAATCCCCAAGACTCCCCATCGCACTCCAACAGGCCGTTATGCGCTGCCTGCGAGAAAAACTCCAACAAGCCAATCAGCAGTTGGGCCGAAACTATCCTGAACCGAAACTGGTCTATCAGCAGCGCGGCACTGCTGCGGGTACCGCATGGATGGATAGCTACGAAATTCGTCTAAATCCGGTATTGCTGATGGAAAATCAGCAAACTTTCATTGATGAAGTTGTGCCGCATGAACTGGCACATCTGTTGGTCTGGAAACACTTTGGCCGCGTAGCACCACACGGCAAAGAGTGGAAATGGATGATGGAAGCGGTGCTTGGCGTCCCCGCTCGTCGCACGCATAAGTTTGAAGTGCAATCCGTGCGTAAGAACACCTTCCCCTATCGCTGCCGCTGCCAGTTACATCAGCTTACCGTCCGACGCCATAACCGTGTGGTGCGTGGCGAAGCAGAATACCGCTGCGTTCAGTGCGGCGACCTGTTAAAAGCAGACGCTACAACCTCCTGTAATTAAAAATAATAATCGGAAAGTTTCCTGATTTAGCTTATTGAATCCTGATAACCCATCAGTTAGGGTGCGAGCACGTTTTAGTAAGGATTCTGGAAATGTCTCGCAAATATTCTTTGGCTGTTGCAGTTGTTGCAGCCCTCTCCTCTTTTTCCGCACTCAGTGCCGGTATTAATAATTTCTCTCAAGCTAAAGCCGCTGGCGTCAAAGTGAATGCCGACGCGCCGGGTGACTTCTATTGCGGATGTAAAATCAGCTGGGAAGGGAAAAAGGGCGTTCCCGATCTCGAGTCCTGCGGTTACAAAGTCCGTAAGAATGAAAACCGCGCAACACGCATAGAGTGGGAGCATGTCGTACCGGCCTGGCAGTTCGGCCATCAGCGCCAGTGTTGGCAAGATGGCGGCCGTAAAAACTGCTCCAAAGATCCGGAATATCGCAAGATGGAAAGCGATATGCACAACCTGCAACCCGCAGTAGGCGAAGTGAATGCTGACCGTAACAACTTCATGTATAGCCAGTGGAATGGCGGCGAAGGTCAGTACGGGCAATGTGAAATGAAAGTCGACTTCAAAGATAAGATTGCCGAGCCACCTGCGCGTGCGCGTGGTGCTATTGCCCGTACTTATTTCTACATGCGTGACCAATATCAGCTCAACCTTTCTCGCCAGCAAACCCAGCTGTTTGAGGCGTGGAACAAGCAATATCCGGTCACTGCCTGGGAATGTGAGCGCGATGAGCGCATATCCAAAGTTCAGGGTAATCATAACCCTTATGTGCTACGAGCTTGCCAGGCGCAAAACAGCTAACCTACACTAGCGGTTTAGTCCCCTCTCCCTCAGGGGGAGGGAGAAAAACACGACCTCTTTTGGATATTAAAAACCATGCGTATACCCCGCATTCACCATCCTGAATTACTCACCGTTGGCCAGGACGTGGCACTTTGTGAAGATGCGGCTAACCACGTCGGCCGTGTACTGCGCATGAATGCAGGCCACGCACTGCAGTTGTTCGATGGCAGCAATCAAGTTTTTGATGCTGAAATCGTTCAGGCAGATAAGAAAAGTGTGCGGGTGAAAGTGCTTAGTGCCACCATCGATAACCGCGAATCCCCACTGCATCTGCATCTTGGTCAGGTCATGTCGCGTGGCGAGAAAATGGAGTTCACCATTCAGAAGGCCGTTGAGCTGGGTGTGAATGTGATTACCCCTTTGTTTTCTGAACGCTGTGGCGTAAAACTGGATGCCGAGCGGCTGAATAAAAAGCTCTCGCAGTGGCAGAAAATTGCCATTGCTGCCTGTGAACAGTGTGGACGCAATGTGGTGCCGGAAGTGCGCCCGGCGATGGATCTTGAAGCGTGGTGTGCTGAGGACGATGCAAGTCTCAAGCTCAATCTGCATCCACGCGCTAACGCCAGTATTAATACCTTGCCGCAACCTGTTGAACGTGTGCGCCTGCTGATTGGCCCGGAAGGCGGTTTAACTGCTGACGAAATCGCCATGACCTCGCGCCATCAATTTACTGATATTCTGTTGGGACCTCGCGTTCTGCGTACTGAGACTACCGCGCTCACCGCGATTACCGCACTGCAAGTGCGTTTTGGCGACCTGGGCTAAAACCGGAGAAAACAATGATCAAGCTTGGCATCGTGATGGATCCCATCGCAAACATTAACATCAAGAAAGACTCCAGTTTTGCCATGCTGCTGGAAGCCCAGCGCCGTGGTTACGAACTCCACTATATGGAAATGGCCGATCTGTATTTGATCAACGGTGAAGCGCATGCGCGCACCCGTCTGGTCACTGTCGAGCAGAACTACGATAAATGGTACGAATTTGGCAGCGAGCAAGATATTCAGCTTGCCGATCTCGACGTGGTGTTGATGCGCAAAGACCCGCCGTTTGATACCGAGTTTATCTACGCTACCTATATTCTTGAGCGCGCCGAAGAACAAGGCACGCTGATCGTTAACAAACCGCAGAGCCTGCGCGACTGTAACGAAAAGTTGTTCACCGCCTGGTTTGCTGATTTAACCCCAGAAACACTTGTCACTCGCAACAAAGCACAGTTGAAAGCATTCTGGCAAAAGCATGGCGACATTATCCTCAAGCCGTTAGATGGCATGGGCGGCACGTCGATTTTCCGCGTCAAAGAAGGCGACCCTAACATTGGCGTTATTGCTGAAACACTAACAGAGCTGGGCAATCGTTACTGCATGGCGCAAAACTACCTGCCAGCCATTGTTGATGGCGACAAACGTGTTCTGGTTGTTGATGGTGAACCTGTTCCATATTGCCTGGCGCGTATTCCGCAAGGTGGTGAGACTCGTGGTAACCTGGCGGCTGGCGGTCGTGGCGAACCACGTCCATTGACTGAAAGCGATTGGGAAATTGCCCGCCGTGTCGGCCCAACATTGAAAGCCAAAGGATTGATTTTTGTTGGTCTGGATATCATCGGTGACCGCCTCACTGAGATTAATGTCACCAGCCCAACCTGCATCCGCGAAATCGAAGCCGAGTTCCCTGTATCGATCACGGGTATGCTGTTCGACGCTATCGAAGTACGTCTGGCGAAATAGCCTGCACCACCCCGGCCCAAGGATGGGCCGAGTGTCCAGTGCAGTTCAAAAGTGATAAACTGACTATTCCTCGCGCATCTAATGCCGCTTTTTCAACCGGAACCAGAACCTCTGACAATGAATTTACAGCATCACTTTCTAATTGCCATGCCGGCGCTCCAGGACCCTCTGTTTAAGCGTGCAGTCGTTTATATCTGTGAATACAGCGAAGATGGCGCAATGGGGATAATCATCAATAAACCTCTCGAAAATCTTCAGGTTGACGGTGTTCTGGAAAAACTCAAAATCGATCCAGAGCCGCGTGACCCAGCCATTCGCCTTGATAAACCGGTGTTTATTGGCGGCCCACTGGCAGAAGACCGTGGTTTTATTCTGCACTCCCCACCGGACTGTTTTGCTTCAAGCATCCGAATTTCAGATGACACAGTGATCACCACATCCCGTGATGTACTCGAAACCATTGGCACCGCAAAGCAGCCAGCCGATATTATTGTCGCGCTCGGCTACTCGTCGTGGGAAAAAGGGCAACTGGAACAAGAGATTTTAGACAACGCCTGGCTCACAGCACCAGCAGACGCGTCGATTCTTTTCCACACCCCTATTTCTGAACGCTGGCGTGAAGCAGCAAAATTAATCGGCATTGATATTCATAATATGCCTAGTGAAGCGGGGCACGCTTAATGAGCAGCGGAACACTGTTATCCTTTGATTTCGGCACCAAAAGTATTGGTGTCGCCATCGGTCAGCGTATTACCCGAACGGCACGGCCTTTAACAGCACTGAAAGCACAAGACGGTACCCCTGACTGGAACGTCATCGAGAAAATCCTTAAAGAGTGGCAACCCGACGAAGTGATTGTTGGCTTACCTCTGAATATGGACGGTACCGAGCAACCGCTTACTGTCCGCGCAAGAAAGTTTGCCAATCGCCTGCATGGCCGTTTTGGTGTAAAAGTTTCGTTGCAAGATGAGCGCCTGAGTACCGTTGAAGCCCGTGCTGGTTTGTTTGAACACGGCGGTTTCCGCGCGCTTAACAAAGGCAGCATTGATTCAGCCTCTGCGGTCATCATTCTTGAAAGCTGGTTTGACTATAACCCTTAGTCTTTTTTGCTATCAGGCATGTCTGAAGACGCACCGATCAGCTCATGCCTTGCCGCGACTGCCAGAAAATGGCTGCGATCCTTGTAACCAGATGACGGCTGTTTTACACGGTTATCAATCCGCTCCAAAAGTGCATCTGGCAGAGAAATATTGATTCGCTGCTGCTTCCCCTCCAAAGCTGACAAATCCACATCCACCAACAGCCACTGCTTGCAGTACGCGTATTCAGGATTTGCCGCATAAACAAATGGCCCGGCATCTTTAAGTTGGGTGATATCCATTCCTCGCTCAACCATGAAATCAACAATCGATAAAATCGCCTCGCGTACCATCAGTGCAATTTCATCTTGATTATCTGCCGCTGAAATACAGCCGAAATCATCATTGCATAACGCAGGAACAATCATGCCATACGCTTCGTTATCGTTTGCAGGCATCTCCACGCCAACAGAAAAAAACATAGGCTTTACTCCTGAATTGGAAGAATCCATTGACCTTCCTTGAGATGAAAATCATACACACACAAACACACAGAAGCAATAATTCTAATCATCGGAATATCCCTCACCCCAGCCCTCTCCCCCAGGAGAGGGAGCAATACCAATACGACCTTCCGCACGTAACCGCGCTTGGCTGTGCGAAAAACTCTGCATGCCATATTGCTGCCCGGTTTGAATCTGCCCGGGCAACTGATGAGCTTTCCCTTCACGGATAAGGCTCGCTACGGCTGGTGTATTCACCAACAACTCGAACAAAGCCACCCTTCCACCCTGGGCATCAAGCTGTAATTTCTGCGCCAGCACCGCTTTTAAACTGCCGGCCAATTGGCTGCGCACCATGTTTTTTTCTTCCGCAGGAAAGACATCCACCAGCCGTTCTACAGCTTGTGCGGCTCCGCGAGTATGCAATGTTGCCAGTACCAGATGGCCTGTTTCCGCAGCGGTGAGCGCCAGGCGTATAGTTTCGCTATCGCGTAACTCCCCCAATAAAATCACGTCGGGATCTTCACGCAATGCCGCACGTAACGCTGCAGCAAACGAGCGGCAATGTGTGCCAGGTTCTCGTTGTTGAATCAGGCAGCGCTTTGATTGATGGACTAACTCAATAGGATCTTCCAGTGTCAGGATATGCCCATCTAGCTGATGGTTGAGATGCTCAACCATCGCCGCAAGCGTGGTGGATTTACCGCTGCCTGTCGCGCCAGTCACCAGAATTAGCCCGTCTGGGGATTGCAACAATTCGGGGATCAACGGTGGAACGTTTAGCGCCTCGAGTTTGGGACAGTCCGACGCCAATAACCGCAAGGCAAGTGAGTTGCCTTGCAGCTGGTGAAAAGCGTTCGCCCGCAACCGTACCCCTGACTTTAGCGTCACGGCGAAATCCACTTGCCCGCTTTCTTCCAGTTGTTCCTTTTGTGCTTTTGACAGCCAGTCATCAAGCAATGCTTGTGGTTCAGGCGCGCCGCCAGGCAGTAGTTCAAGCCGTCCTTGCCGCCGCCAACGAGCAGGAAGCTGCGCGCACAGGTGTAGATCAGAGACATTATGCTTTACACTAAGGGCCACAATTTCTTCGATATCCATATCACTTTCCAACCTATGAACGAGATAACGCACAATCTGGCACAGGTTCAGCACAAAATCTTAGCGGCAACTGAACGCTGCGGCCGTGCTCCAGAAGAAGTTACTTTGCTTGCAGTAAGCAAAACCAAGCCTGCAAGCGCTCTCGCAGAAGCGATTGCTGCCGGCCAACGCGCATTCGGTGAAAACTACGTGCAGGAAGGCGTGGATAAAATTCGTTACTTTGCCGATAACAGTGAAGCCACACTGGAATGGCACTTTATTGGCCCTTTGCAGTCGAACAAAAGCCGTCTGGTGGCTGAACATTTTGACTGGTGCCACACCGTCGACAGGTTACGTATTGCTACTCGTTTAAGCGAACAACGCCCGGTTGAGCTTCCACCGCTTAACGTGCTGATTCAAATCAACATCAGTGATGAACAAAGCAAGTCTGGTATTGCGCTGAGCGAGCTTGAAACGCTTGCGGCTGGTGTCGCTGAATTACCGGGTTTGGTATTACGAGGTTTAATGGCGATCCCTGCCCCTGAGCCTGATTACGAGCATCAGTTAGCGGTTTGCCAGAAGATGGCAGCGGCTTTCGAATCGCTCAAAAACCGCTATGCAACGGTTGATACGTTGTCCCTGGGCATGACCGATGACATGGACGCCGCGATTGCCGCAGGCAGCACCATGGTGCGCATTGGAACCGCTATTTTCGGCGCGCGGGATTACTCCGCTCGTTAATCACCATAATTATTGAGGAACGCCATGCTGACGTTGACTTTCCTGGTCAAAACACTGATTGAACTGTATGTGATGGTGCTATTGATTCGCATCTGGATGCAGTGGTCGCGTTGTGATTTTTACAACCCTTTTGCACAGTTTATCGTCAAGATTACCCAGCCGATTGTCGGGCCACTGCGTCGGATAATCCCTTCAATTGGGCCGATCGATACTTCTTCCCTGTTGGTGGCGTTTATTCTCACCACGCTGAAGTACCCGATTCTGCTGCTTATTCAGGTCGGTGCGCTATCACTTGACCCAATGAACCTGCTGGTTGGCTTGTTATCGTTGCTCAAGTCCGCCGGTACGCTGGTATTCTGGGTGATTATTATTCGTTCGCTGATGAGCTGGATTAGCCAGGGTCGCAGCCCAGTAGAATATGTGCTGATGCAATTAACTGAACCGATGATGGCACCGATTCGCCGCATTATCCCGGCAATGGGCGGGATTGATTTCTCCGCGATGGTGGTGATTTTGATTCTGTATGCGCTGAACTACCTTGGTATGGATCTGTTCCCGGGGCTTTGGTTCTTGCTGTGAGTGCAGTGAGTCAAACCGCAGACGGGCTGGTTTTACGGCTGTACATTCAGCCGAAAGCCAGCCGCGATAGTATTGTCGGGCTGCATGGCGACGAACTAAAAGTCGCCATCACTGCCCCACCGATTGACGGCAAAGCTAACGCCCATCTGGTAAAATATCTGGCTAAACAGTTCAAAGTCGCCAAAAGTCAGGTGCTGCTTGAGAAAGGCGAACTGGGCCGCCATAAACAAATTAAAATTATCGACCCGCAACACATCCCGACGGAAGTCGCGGCATTGCTCGAATAATTACCTAATTTCACAGGATTTTCTCACTATGCAAAAAGTTGTCCTCGCGACCGGTAACGCCGGTAAAGTGCGTGAACTCGCCGATTTACTGAGCAATTTTGGTCTGGATGTCGTGGCGCAAACCGAACTGGGTGTGGAGTCTGCCGAAGAAACGGGCCTGACATTTATCGAGAACGCCATTCTGAAAGCACGCCATGCGGCGCAGATAACGGGTTTGCCAGCCATTGCTGACGATTCAGGTCTGGCGGTTGATGTGTTGGGTGGTGCGCCGGGGATTTATTCTGCCCGCTACGCAGGCTTAGAAGCCTCCGATCAGCAGAACCTCGAAAAGCTTCTGGCTACACTGAAAGATGTACCAGACGAGCAACGCAAAGCGCGTTTCCATTGTGTGCTGGTTTATATGCGTCATGCAGAAGACCCCACTCCGCTGGTTTGCCACGGCAGTTGGGAAGGCCAGATTACCCGTGAAGCTGCGGGTGCCGGTGGCTTCGGCTACGATCCTATTTTCTTTGTCCCGAGTGAAGGCAAAACTGCCGCTGAATTGACTCGTGACGAAAAACGCGCCATTTCCCACCGCGGGCAAGCGCTAAAACTGTTACTGGAAGCAATGAAAAATGGCTAATTTGCCACCACTGAGTCTCTATATTCACATCCCGTGGTGCGTGCAGAAGTGCCCCTACTGTGACTTCAATTCCCATGCACTTAAGGGCGACGTGCCGCACGATGAGTATGTCGCCCACCTGTTGCGCGATCTGGATATCGACGCGCCAATGGCACAAGGACGTGAAATAAAGACCATCTTTATTGGTGGTGGTACGCCTAGCCTGCTTTCAGGAGAGGCGATGCAAAACCTGCTGGACGGTGTGCGTGCGCGCCTGCCGCTGGCAGCCGATGCGGAAATCACAATGGAAGCTAACCCCGGAACGGTAGAAGCTGACCGTTTCGTGAGTTATCAACGAGCTGGCGTGAACCGTATTTCTATTGGTGTGCAGAGTTTCAGCGAGCCTAAGCTCAAACGTCTGGGGCGTATTCATGATTCTGGTGAAGCGAAACGCGCGGCGAATCTGGCAAGCGGACTCGGTTTGCGCAGCTTTAACCTCGATTTGATGCACGGCCTGCCGGATCAATCGCTAGAAGAAGCGCTGGACGATTTGCGCCAGGCAATTGCACTCAACCCGCCGCATCTTTCCTGGTATCAGTTAACGATTGAGCCGAACACTTTGTTTAGTTCGCGTCCGCCAAAACTGCCGGACGACGACGCATTGTGGGATATTTTCGAGCAAGGCGATAAGCTGCTGACTGCGGCAGGTTATCAGCAATATGAAACCTCGGCCTATGCTAAACCGGGTTACCAGTGCCAGCACAACCTGAACTACTGGCGCTTTGGCGATTACCTGGGGATTGGCTGTGGCGCACACGGCAAGGTAACGTTCGAGGACGGGCGCATTGTTCGTACCGCGAAAACACGCCATCCACGCGGTTATATGGAAGGTAAATACCTCGACAAGCAGCACGATGTGGAACAAGCCGATAAACCGTTCGAGTTCTTTATGAATCGTTTTCGTTTGCTCGAAGCGGCGCCACGCAACGAATTTAGCTTATATACCGGGCTTGATGAGTCGGTGATTCGCGCGCAGTTAGATGAAGCGATAGCTAAAGATTACCTGGTTGAGACTGAGGATTATTGGCAGATTACCGAGCACGGGAAGCTGTTTTTGAATTCGCTGTTGGAGCTGTTTTTGGCTGAATAATCAGGCATTGTCTGGCGGATGACGCTTGCGCTTATCCGCCCTACAAAAACCGATTTGCATTACTGGCGGATGACGCTTGCGCTTATCCGCCCTACGAAAACCGATTTGCATTACTGGCGGATGACGCTGCGCTTATCCGCCCTACGAAAACCGATTTGCATTACTGGCGGATGACGCTTGCGCTTATCCCCCCTACGAAAACCGATTTGCATTACTGGCGGATGACGCTTGCGCTTATCCGCCCTACGAAAACCGATTTGCATTACTGGCGGATGACGCTGCGCTTATCCGCCCTATGAAATGCAGTTGTAGGTCGGATAAGCGCAAGCGTCATCCGACATTACTCCAACACCAAAACTTAAATATTCTTCACCCGGCTGGTCAAAACCAACGCAAACACCGCTAACCCGGCAATCAACCAATACACTGAATAATGCCCAAAACTCTCGGTCAGCGCGCCTTGTAAAACCCCCGCCAGAATCACGCCCGTCGAAATACTATTGGTGAACAACGTGGTCGCCGACCCCGGCCTGCCCGGCATCAAATCCTGGAACCACAACATGCCAATCCCGGCAACAATGCCGATAAATACCGCGTTAAATAGCTGAAGCAACAGCAGCGCCGTGCGGCTGTGGAACATAATGAGTCCGACGTAGAACAACACGCCGGCGGCTACGGCAATCACCATCATGCGCCGTTTACCAAAACGCTTTACATAATAGCCCGCAAGGATCATCGCCGGGATCTCAAGCCCCGCCGCCGTCCCCATCAACAGCCCAGCCAGCGATTCGGGCAGGCCTAAATCACTGCTGATCCACAACGGCATGTCGATGATATACATGGTGTTGCAGGTCCACATCAGCATCGAAGCGATAAACAACAGACGGACGTTTTTATCTTTCCAGCCGCTGACCTGGGTAAGCGCCACATCTGCGGGCTGCTCAATCCTTGCGACCGAGGGTAATGCGAAGAAAATCAACGCCAGCGAGATAACAAATATCCCCGCGGCGATAAGAAACATAGTGGTGAAGCCGTAGTTTAATGCCAGCATAAACGATAGCGGCGGGCCAATAACCCAGGCAAGCGAGAGCTGCGCACGCATTATCGAGCTGAACATCACCACTTCACGCGCTGAGTTATCGGCATATTCACGGGCAAGGGCAAATATTTGCGGCATCGCGGTGTTGGCAATAGAGGCGAACATCACGCCAATGGTGATTAACGTCAGGTAATGACGGTTAAAAGCAAAAAGCACACAGTTTGCTACAGCCATCACGCAACAAACCATAATCAGTTTGCGACGATCGCCCCGGTTATCTGAACGCTTCGCCAACGCCAGACTGACGAGGATCCCGGCTATCGCATTGACGGTATAAAACAGGCCAACCCAGAATGGGCGCACTTCCACTTCGCGACTTAAAAACAGGCTAAGAGTGGGCGCCTGGAGTGCCCCCGCAATCCCCATCATGAAAGCCACAATCATAAATGCGGCGTACACCGGGTTAAGGCGTCGTCCTTTGGTCAGAAACCAAATCATGCAGAAAGATCCTTTTTACTTAAGCGGGTGATAAGTGTGCAAGGCCTCGACTATACCCTAAATAATTCGAGTTGCGAGAAGGCGGCACTGCGGCTCGAAGAATGACGGGTATAAAAAAGCCAGCAGTATTAATCTGCTGGCCAGGTGAAAACCACCAATTCTCAGTCACACTTGCTGTCAGCGATTTGGTGCTCTACGAACGCGGACTCCCACTGCATTAAGTTCTCAAGCATCTCCAGACGTTGCTCTGCTTTCAGGCGAGCCAGCCATCCAACAGAAACACTTTGGGTTGCGGCAAAATACTGTTGATAAAACTTAACCACTGGCGACCGTTTCATAAAAACCCCAAATAATTCAAGTTGTGGGAAGGCGGCAAACGCGTGAGTCCCCAGGAGCATAGATAACTATGTGACTGGGGTGAACGCGAGTAGCCAACGCACCAACGACTTGAAGTATGACGGGGTTGTACCTCCTCGCTTTCAACGTTGATGATTATTGGCGTAATATGAGGAAAGTTAAATTGATGAGTTTCTGCCGGGAGTTCCTCTTTTATGTCGTCTGGTCGTCTGCAACAACAGTTCATCCGTTTGTGGCAAAACTTTGAAGGTAAGCCGCAAGAAACGACGTTGAATGATTTGGCCGATTTGCTGAATTGCTCCCGCCGCCATATGCGTACATTGCTTAGCGCGATGCAGGAAAAGGGCTGGCTGAGCTGGAAAGCGGAAGTCGGACGCGGCAAGCGTTCACAGCTTGAGTTCTTGTATACCGGCCTTGCACTCCAGCAACAGCGCGCCGAAGACCTTCTTGAGCAGGACAGGATTGACCAACTGGTGCAGATAGTCGGCGATAAAGCTGCCGTGCGCCAAATGCTGATTTCTCACCTTGGGCGCAGCTTCCGGCAAGGGCGGCATATTCTGCGCGTTCTCTACTATCGCCCGCTGCTCAATCTGTTGCCCGGCTCCGCTTTGCGCCGTTCAGAAACGCATATTGCCCGGCAAATTTTCAGCGGACTGATCCGTATAAATGAGGAAAATGGGGAACTGGAAGCGGATATTGCGCACCACTGGCAACAAATATCCCCATTACACTGGCGTTTTTATCTGCGCCCCGGCATTCATTTTCACCATGGCCGTGAGCTGGATATGCTGGATGTGACGACGTCCCTACAACGCATCAGCTCTTTGCCGCTGTATTCGCATATCACGGAAATTACTTCTCCGACAGCCTGGACGCTGGATATTAAGCTCTCACAGCCCGATAACTGGCTGCCGTGGTTGCTGGGTAGCGTTAACGCGATGATCCTGCCACGCGAATGGCAAACCTTAAGCCATTTTTCCCGCCAGCCAGTCGGCACCGGTCCCTATTCGGTGGTGCGCAATAATACTAACCAGCTGAAAATTCAGGCCTATGACGATTACTTTGGTTATCGCGCATTGATTGACGAAGTGAATTTCTGGGTGCTGCCGGACATTGGCGAAGAGGTCAGCTGTGCGGTGCAATTATCGGGAATGCCCGACAGCGAGAAAGCCGTCGAAAGCCGCCTTGAAGAAGGCTGCTACTACATTTTATTTGATAACCGCTCAAGCGCCGGCAGCAATAAAGAAGTGCGCCGCTGGCTCAGTCATGTGCTGGCACCGATTCATCTGCTGTATAGCGCGGGCGAGCAAAACCAGCAGTACTGGTTCCCGGCTTACGGACTGCTGCCACGCTGGCACCACACGCATCCACAACCAGCCGTCGAAAAACCGGCCGGGCTGGAATCCGTGACGCTGACGTTTTATCGCGATCACGTCGAACATCGGGTAATCAGCAAAGTGATGGAAGAATTGCTGGCACGTGTTGGCGTAAAACTGGTGGTTCAAGAAGTCAGTTATGAAGAGTGGCATCAGGGCGATGCTGTCAGCGATATCTGGCTCAATAGCGCGAATTTCACCCTGCCGTTAGAGTTTTCGCTTTACTCGCATCTTTATGAAGTGCCGCTGATTCAAAAGTGCATTGCTATCGACTGGGAAACGGATACCCGCAACTGGCATAACGGCGAGCTTTCTCTGCCTGAGTGGTGCCAGAACCTGGTTGAAAACAATGATATTTTACCGTTAATCCACCACTGGCTACGCATCGAAGGGCAACGCAGTATGCGTGGTGTGCGTATGAACACACTGGGATGGTTTGACTTTAAATCGGCGTGGTTTGCCCCACCGGAGCCAACCCCCCTGCGGCTTGAAATATGACGGGTATAATGCTTTCGAATCATTCACAAAGTTATTACAATGCACGCGTTCTCAACGGGGTGCTAAGGCGAAAGTCTGGCTGAGATAATACCCGTCGAACCTGATCCGGATAACGCCGGCGAAGGGATTTGAGGCTCTATTCTCAAATGTCCTTTGCCACCCCTAATTCTAAGAGGTGCAAAGTGTTCAAAAAATTCCTGCCGTTGCTGGCACTGATCGCCGCCCCCGTTTTTGCCAAACCCCTGCTGACTGTTTATACCTACGACTCCTTTGCTGCCGACTGGGGGCCAGGGCCTGCGGTGAAAAAAGCCTTTGAGGCTGACTGTAATTGCCAGCTGAAATTCGTGGCGCTGGAAGATGGCGTTTCGCTGCTCAACCGCCTGCGGATGGAAGGTAAAAACAGCAAAGCTGACGTGGTTCTGGGACTGGATAACAACCTTCTGGAAGCTGCCGCGCAGACTAAATTATTTGCGCCGAGCAAAACAGACATTAGCGCGTTGAAGATCCCAGGCGGCTGGACAAACGACACTTTCGTTCCCTTCGATTACGGCTATTTCGCTTTCGTCTACGATAAAAACAAACTGAAAAACCCACCGAAAAGCCTGAAAGAACTGGTCGAAAGTGACCAACAATGGAAAGTGATTTATCAGGACCCGCGCACCAGCACACCAGGCCTGGGCCTGCTGCTGTGGATGCAGAAAGTGTATGGCGATAAAACGCCTGAAGCCTGGGCAAAGCTTGCGAAGAAAACGGTCACCGTCACCAAAGGCTGGTCCGAGGCTTATGGCCTGTTCCTGAAAGGTGAAGGCGATTTAGTGATGAGCTACACCACCTCTCCGGCTTATCACATTATTGAAGAGAAAAAAGATAACTATGCTGCGGCTAATTTTAGCGAAGGGCATTATTTACAGGTGGAAGTGGCCGGACGCCTGGCATCCAGCAAGCAGCCTGAACTGGCTGAAAAATTCATGAAATTTATCACTTCACCGGGCTTCCAGAACACTGTGGCCACCGGCAACTGGATGTATCCGGTGACCGATGTGAAATTGCCTGAAGGATTTAACGGGCTGGTCAAACCGAACAACACGCTGGAATACAGCGCCGCAGAAGTGTCTAAACAACGCGCCAACTGGATTAGCGAATGGCAACGCGCCGTCAGTCGCTAATTCCCGGCTGGCTGATTCCAGGGCTATGTGCCGCCACACTGGTGGTAGCCGTAGCCCTGGCGGCTTTTATGGCGTTGTGGTTTAACGCGCCACAAACCGATATCCGTGCGCTGGTGCAGGATAGCTATTTGTGGCACGTGCTGCGTTTCTCTTTCTGGCAGGCGTTTCTCTCAGCAAGCCTTTCCGTGTTCCCGGCTATTTTCCTCGCTCGCGCCCTGTATCGCCGCCGCTTCCCCGGGCGCGTTGCGCTGTTACGCCTGTGCGCAATGACGCTGGTTCTGCCCGTGTTGGTGGCGGTATTCGGGATTCTGACAGTGTATGGGCGCGAAGGCTGGCTGGCCGTGTTGTGCGCAAGGCTTGGCATCGAATGGAGTTTCTCGCCTTACGGCCTGAAGGGCATTCTACTGGCCCACGTCTTTTTCAACTTACCGATGGCGACACGCCTGCTGCTACAGGCACTGGAAAATATCCCCAACGAACAACGCCAGGTTGCTGCGCAACTGGGCATGCAAGGCTGGAATTTCTTCCGTTTTGTCGAGTGGCCGTGGTTGCGCCGCCAAATTCTGCCCGCTGCGGCACTGATTTTTATGCTCTGTTTCGCAAGCTTTGCCACCGTGCTATCGCTGGGTGGCGGCCCGCAGGCGACCACTATCGAGCTGGCTATCTTCCAGGCGCTGAGTTACGACTACGACCCCGCACGGGCGGCTCTGCTCGCCATGGTGCAGATGGTTTGCTGTTTGGGTCTGGTGCTGATGAGCCAGCGGCTGAGCAGAGCCATTTCAGCCGGCGTCAGCCAAATGCAAAGCTGGCGTGATCCGCAAGATAACCTGCGCCGCAAACTGTGCGACGGGCTACTCATCACCCTTGCTCTCTTGCTGTTATTACCGCCGCTGCTGGCAGTAATCATTGATGGCATCAATAGTGGCTTTAACAGCGTGTTGTCGCAACCGGTACTGTGGCAGGCATTATTTACCTCGTTAAGAATTGCGGTTGGCGCTGGGTTAATAAGCGTGGTCATCACGGTGATGTTGCTGTGGAGCTCGCGGGAATTGCGCCTGCGCAACCGCGCTTTTGCAGGCCAGGCGCTGGAGCTCAGCGGTATGTTGATTCTGGCGATGCCGGGTATCGTGCTGGCGACCGGCTTTTTCCTGCTGCTCAATAACACCGTGGGCCTGCCGCAATCCGCCGATGGCATTGTGATTTTCACCAATGCGTTGATGGCAATTCCCTACGCGCTAAAAGTGCTGGAAAACCCAATGTTAGATGTCGCAGAACGCTACAACAAGCTGTGCCAGTCGCTGAACATTACGGGCGTAAACCGTCTGCGTTACATTGAGTTGCGTGCACTCAAGCGCCCACTGGCACAAGCACTGGCGTTTGCCTGCGTGCTGTCGATTGGTGATTTCGGCGTGGTGGCGTTGTTCGGCAATGAAGATTTCCGCACGCTGCCGTTTTATCTCTATCAACAAATTGGTTCATATCGCAGCCAGGATGGTGCCGTTACCGCGCTTGTCCTGCTGATACTGTGCTTTGCTTTATTCACATTGATTGAAAAACTTCCGGGACGCTATTCCCAAAATGATTCGGGTTGCAGGAAGGCGGCAAGTGAATGAAGACTGGGAACATAGAAAACTATGTTACCTGGATGAATGAAAGCAGCCAACACACCTGCAACTTGAAGGATGAAGGGAATGCTAACGCTAACTGATGTAACCTGGCTCTATCACCATTTGCCGATGCGTTTTTCGATGAAGATTCACGCTGGAGAACGCGTTGCAGTACTGGGGCCTAGCGGCGCGGGGAAAAGTACGCTGCTCAGTTTGATTGCCGGGTTTCTGACGCCCGCCAGCGGGCAGATTATGCTGCATGGCGAAGACCATACCCGCACGGCTCCCGCGCAACGTCCGGTTTCAATGCTCTTCCAGGAGAACAACCTTTTCACGCATCTGACGGTGCGGCAAAACATTGGCCTGGGGTTGAATCCTGGCCTGAAGCTCAATGCCACACAACAGGAACGGCTGAAAACGATTGCCGGGCAAATGGCGATCGGCGAACTGCTCGACCGCCTGCCGTCGCAACTTTCTGGCGGCCAGCGGCAACGTGTCGCCCTCGCCCGTTGTCTGGTGCGCGAACAACCTATTTTACTGCTGGATGAACCGTTTTCGGCACTCGACCCGGCGCTGCGCCAGGAAATGCTCCAGTTGCTTGATGACTTATGCCGACAGCAACAACTGACGCTAATCATGGTGTCACACAGTATTGAAGATGCGGCGCGGATAGCCGAAAGAAGCCTGGTGGTGGTCGATGGCCGTATCGCCTGGGATGGCGACACAGCGACCTTATTGAGCGGAGAAGCCAGCGCATCTGCGTTATTGGGGATAAATGTTAGGAATTAATGTTGCCCGGTAAGCACTTTCCATAAAATGCTACGGTAAATCGGCATCATCGGGTGCATCTGAATCGCGACAAAACTACCAATCGCCAGCGCCGTTATGGCTGGTGCCAGCCAGTGCAAACGCGCTCGTGGTAAATATTTGGTCAAGCTATCCTGACCCGCTTTACCGCTTCGCCACCAGCGCCAGCACAACCATGCCGCCAGCCAGATAACCAACGCCACCAGCAACAACAGCCATTTAAAGCTGCCGCTTTGCATATCCGCAGGAATATCAATCGCCGCACCCGCCAGAATCCCCGGTAGAAAATAGATCGGCGGCCAGAAGATACAGCCAATAATATTCGGCACGATAAATTTAGAAACCGGCAGGTCTAACATGCCCGCCACCATGGGTACCAGCGGGCGCGTCGGGCCAACAAAGCGGCCAACCAGGATGGTAAACATGCTGTGCTGATGCAGCGCATGTTCGGTTTTATCCAGCAGCGCCTTGTTCTTTTTCATAAACGACCAGCGATGCAACGGCGCTTTGAAACGCCCACCCAGCCAGAACGAAATCCAGTCCCCCAACAGGCAACCGACAACCCCCGCAGCCCAGGCGTTATAGAAACCGACCTGGCCGCCGCCAATTAGCGCACCCAAGCCTGCCATCATTACGGTACCCGGCAGGATAAGTCCGACCAGCGCCAGTGATTCCAGGAAGGCCACCAGCATCACCGCAAAAAGCGAATATGCCACTGACTGAGTAATAAAGTGTTCCAGCAAAGCTTCCATAAATCATCCGTCAAGTAACGAGTTGGCGATTCTCCTGAGTGTGATGAGAGGCGTCAAGCCAAGTTTTGTTTGACCCAATTATAGTAATCATTCACATCCTGCACGAAACTCACTCGGGCTGGCACCCGTACATTTCTTAAAGACGCGCGAAAAATAGAGCTGATCTTCAAAACCGACATTACGCCCTACGCTGGCAATTGGCATACGAGTGGTGCTCAGCAACAATTTGGCCTGAAGAATGCGTTGATCCTCACGCCAGCTCAACACACTGACACCCAGTTGCTGGCGGAACAAATGCGACAAGCGTGACGGCGACAAACAGACGTGCTGCGCAACGCTGGCAATATCAAAATGGTGATCGGCCAGATGGTCGCTGATGTACTGGCAGGCATCGCGGACGCGGTTATCCAGCGGTGGATTGAGTGATGCGTTCAGCACTTCCATGCGCCGTAACAGTAGTTGCTCTAACAGGTTAATCGCCAGCAATTCGGCATAGCGCCCTTCCGCCTGTCCGGCTTCAATAATTTGCCCAAACAACTGGGAAAAACTTTGTTGGTGGGCGTCATCCGGGCGGAAAAAACCGGTGTGTGCGAAGATAGGATCCCAGTTTAACCACTCCTGCCAATAAGCCCGTGGGCGGAAGTAAACCCACTGGTGATACCACTCTTTGCTGTCCGGTGCGCGGCCATAGTGGTGCACTTCCCCCGGTGGAAACAGCAGAATATCCCCAGGGCGGCAGACATAGTTTTTCCCCTGGTTATTGATAACCCCTTCACCCCGCACCGTTAAATTCAGGATGTAACCTTTCATTCCTAATGGCCGGTCGATGAAAAAATCCAAAGGCCCTTCAGCTTCTATCGGCGTTAATCCGGCGACTAAGTGGGCGTTAAAAGAGTACCCCGGCAACAAGGGATCATTTTGCAATTCAGGCATCAATAAGCTCACTTTTCAATTGAGTCACAGAAACAATTTGTCCATATCCGTGCTATTCCTTGCCAGGACAACACTGTCTGAACCGTAAACCGTCAGATTTTCATCATAAAGCCGCAACTTACCTGAACCGGTGCTTTTTACCTGGCAATCGAGGGCTTTTGTGAAGATAACCAAAGTGTTTATAAAAGTAGCAGAAATGTCCACATCGATTATTTGCGGAGCGTCACACTTCTCAACGGCACAGCACATTTCTCCATAACTTCAGCGAATACGACCTGACTGTTTTCCGGCATAAAAACTAATGTCATTTGCATAGATAACCAGGTCAGGGAGTTAAAAAATGTCGATTGCGCTGGGCCTCGATTTTGGCAGTGATTCAGTTCGCGCTTTAGCCGTAGATTGTGAAAGCGGTGCCGAACTGGCGACAAGCGTGGAATGGTATCCGCGCTGGCAAGAAAGCCAATATTGCGATGCCGCCAATAACCAATTTCGCCACCATCCACGGGATTACATTGAATCCATGGAGCAGGCGGTAAAAACCGTTCTCGCAGAACTGACCGCTGAACAACGCGCCCGAGTTTGTGGCATTGGCGTCGACAGCACCGGCTCAACTCCCGCGCCGATTGATGCTAACGGCCATGTTCTGGCGCTGACGCCAGAGTTTGCCGACAACCCCAACGCCATGTTTGTGCTGTGGAAAGACCACACTGCCGTTGAAGAAGCCGAAGCGATTACTCGCTTGTGCCACCAGCCCGGGAAAAATGACTATTCCCGTTACATCGGCGGTATTTATTCCAGCGAATGGTTCTGGGCAAAAATCCTGCACGTCACCCGCGCTGACCCAAAAGTGGCACAGGCTGCGGTGTCGTGGATTGAACTGTGTGACTGGGTTCCGGCGCTGCTTTCCGGCACTACTCGCCCGCAAGATATTCGCCGTGGCCGCTGTAGTGCCGGGCATAAATCTTTGTGGCATGAAAGCTGGGGTGGCCTGCCTCCGGCCAGTTTCTTTGATGAATTAGATCCGTTGATTAACCAGAATCTGGATTACCCGATGTTCAGCGAAACCTGGACTGCGGATATTCCGGTCGGCACGCTTTGCTCTGAATGGTCTGAGCGTCTTGGCCTGCCACAAAACGTGGTGATTTCCGGTGGTGCGTTTGACTGCCATATGGGTGCCGTTGGCGCGGGTGCACAGCCCAACACGCTGGTGAAAGTGATTGGCACCTCGACTTGCGACATTTTGATTGCCGACAAACCGACCGTTGGCGAGCGTGCAGTGAAAGGAATTTGTGGGCAAGTCGACGGCAGCGTGGTGCCCGATTTTATTGGTCTTGAAGCCGGGCAATCGGCATTTGGTGATATCTACGCCTGGTTTGGACGCGTACTGGGTTGGCCGCTGGAACAACTGGCGCAACAGCACCCTGAACTGCGTGAACAAATTAATGCCAGCAAGAAGCAATTGCTGCCCGCACTGACAGAAGCCTGGGCGAAAAACCCTTCACTTGAACATCTGCCAGTGGTGCTCGACTGGTTTAATGGCCGCCGCACCCCAAATGCCAATCAGCGTCTGAAAGGCGTAATTACCGATTTGAACCTTGCCACCGATGCACCAGCGCTGTTCGGCGGGCTGATTGCCGCTACCGCATTTGGTGCCCGCGCGATCATGGAGTGTTTCACTGAACAAGGGATCCCGGTCACCAACGTGATGGCGCTTGGCGGGATCGCCCGTAAATCCCCCGTGATCATGCAGGTGTGCTGTGACGTGCTGAATCGCCCATTGCAGATCGTCGCTTCGGATCAGTGTTGTGCATTAGGCGCGGCCATTTTTGCCGCCGTTGCCGCAGGCGTTCACGAGGATATTTCCACCGCGCAACAAGCGATGGCCAGCCAAATCGAAAACACCTTGCAGCCTATCCCGCAACGCGCCGAACGCTTTGAACAACTTTACCGCCGTTATCAGCAGTGGGCTGTTAGCGCCGAACAACATTATCTCCCTTCAGCCCCCGCAGCGGTGACTCCCGCAGCCCAGGCCACAGTGACCCATTAAGGACATAACGATGAACATTTTTGAACAATATGAAGTGTGGTTTGTAATTGGTAGCCAGCATCTTTACGGCGCGGAAACGTTGCGTCAGGTGAATCAACACGCCGAGCAAGTGGTGAATGCACTCAATAAAGAAGCCAAACTGCCATGCAAACTGGTGCTGAAACCTTTGGGAACCACGCCTGACGAAATTACCGCTATCTGCCGCGATGCGAGTTACAGCGATAAATGCGCGGGCATGGTGGTGTGGCTGCATACCTTCTCGCCTGCCAAAATGTGGATCAATGGCCTGAGCATTCTCACCAAGCCGCTGCTGCAATTCCACACCCAGTTCAATGCGCAGATCCCATGGGGCAGCATTGATATGGACTTTATGAACCTGAACCAGACCGCGCACGGCGGCCGCGAGTTCGGTTTTATCGGCGCTCGTATGCGCCAGCAACACACAGTGGTAACCGGCCACTGGCAGGATCCGCAAGCCCATCAACGCATTGGTTCGTGGATGCGCCAGGCAGTGTCTAAACAAGATACTCGCCAACTCAAAGTGGTGCGTTTCGGCGACAATATGCGTGAAGTTGCCGTCACTGACGGCGACAAAGTAGCAGCGCAGATGAAGTTTGGTTTCGCGGTGAACACTTATGCAGTGGGCGACCTGGTGCAAGTGGTGAATGCCGTCAGCGACGGTGACGTTAACGCATTAGTCGATGAGTATGAAAGCAGCTACCGCCTGAGCGCCGCTGCACAAATCAACGGCGACAAACGCCAGAATGTGATTGATGCAGCACGCATCGAATTGGGGATGAAACAGTTCCTCGTACAGGGCGGATTTAGCGCCTTTACCACCACCTTTGAAGACCTGCACGGCCTGAAACAGCTTCCGGGTCTGGCAGTGCAACGCCTGATGCAGCAAGGCTACGGCTTTGCAGGCGAAGGCGACTGGAAAACCGCTGCCCTGCTGCGCATCATGAAAGTGATGTCGACGGGTCTGGAAGGCGGCACCTCTTTCATGGAGGACTACACCTATCACTTCGAAAATGGCAACGATATGGTGCTCGGCTCCCACATGCTGGAAGTTTGCCCGTCGATCGCCATTGCAGAAAAACCGATTCTTGATGTGCAGCACTTAGGGATCGGCGGCAAAGAAGATCCTGCACGCCTGATCTTCTCCACAAAAACTGGCCCGGCGCTGAACGCCAGCCTTATCGATCTCGGCGATCGTTTCCGCCTGCTAGTGAACTGTGTTGATACCGTTGAAGCACCGCATCAGTTGCCGAAACTGCCGGTCGCCAACGCGCTGTGGAAAGCCCAACCAGACCTGCCAACCGCTTCTGAAGCGTGGATCCTGGCAGGCGGCGCGCACCACACGGTATTCAGCCAGTCACTGACGCTTGACGATATGCGCCTGTTCAGCGAACTGCACGGTGTTGAGCTGACGGTGATTGATAACGACACTCGCCTGCCTGCGTTTAAAGATTCGCTGCGCTGGAACGAGGTTTATTACAGCTTCAAACGCTAAGGCGTTTTGCCCCTCACCCCGGCCCTCTCCCCAAAGGGGCGAGGGAGGAAAGAAAGTCCCCTCTCCCTGGGGAGAGGGTTAGGGTGAGGGGAAATCCCGGAGAACGATATGTTAGAACAACTCAAACGCCAGGTACTTGAAGCTAATCTCGCGCTACCTAAACATAATCTGGTGACGCTGACCTGGGGTAATGTCAGCGCAGTCGATCGTGAACGCGGCGTGCTGGTGATCAAACCTTCCGGCGTTGATTACAGCATCATGACCGCCGAAGATATGGTAGTGGTGAGCCTCGAAACCGGTGAAGTGATTGAAGGGAATAAAAAACCGTCTTCCGACACCCCGACTCACCGTTTGCTGTACCTGCAATTTCCGCACATCGGCGGCATTGTCCACACCCATTCACGCCACGCGACCATTTGGGCGCAGGCTGGGCAATCAATCCCCGCTACCGGCACCACTCACGCGGATTACTTCTACGGCACCATTCCTTGCACCCGCAAAATGACTGATGAAGAGATCAATGGTGATTACGAGTGGCAAACCGGCGAAGTGATCGTAAAAACCTTTGCCGAACGTGGAATCGACGCCGCACAAATGCCTGGCGTGCTGGTGCATTCCCACGGCCCATTCGCCTGGGGCAAAGATCCGGTCGATGCGGTGCATAACGCAATCGTTCTGGAAGAAGTGGCGTATATGGGCATATTCTGCCGCCAACTCGCACCAGAATTATCCGATATGCAGCAAACGCTGCTCGATAAACATTATTTGCGTAAACATGGTGCGAAGGCTTATTACGGGCAGTAAACCGCTGTACATAAAATCAGTAATCCTGCTTAAAGTGGTCTATAATCAGACCACTTTTTCTTGATGAGAATGCAGCGTGTCACAAGCCCGCTCTGGTTTTTTGCTAACGCGACATTGGCGAGATACACCGCTCGGTACTGAAGTTGATTTTTGGCTGGCAACAGACGATGGTCCGGTTAAGGTGCGTCTGCCGCGCCAGGAATCGGTCGCGTTTATTCCTCAGTCGCAACAGTCTGAAGCCATGCGCTTGCTCGCAAATGAAAGCCAGTACCGGCTCACGCCGCTGCCCCTCACAGACTTTCACCGTCAGCCCGTCTGTGGCCTTTATACCCGCCAGCATCGCCAACTCATGCGTATCGAGAAGCTGCTGCGCGATGGCGGTGTCAAGGTTTATGAAGCCGATATTCGTCCGCCAGAGCGCTTCCTTATGGAGCGTTTTATTACCGCGCCAGTCTGGTTTAGCGGTGAGTCGCAAAATAATCTGGTGGTTGATACTAAGCTGAAACCCGCACCGGACTACCGCCCACCGCTGAAATGGGTGTCGCTGGATATCGAAACCAATCGTCATGGCGAGCTGTATTGCATCGGCCTTGAAGGGTGCGGGCAGCGCGTTGTGTACATGCTTGGTCCGGAAAATGGTGACGCCAGCGGGCTCGATTTTACGCTGGAATATGTCGCCAGCCGCCCGCTGCTGATTGAAAAGCTTAATAACTGGTTTGCACAGCACGATCCCGATGTGCTGATCGGCTGGAATGTCGTGCAGTTTGATTTGCGTGTATTGCAAAAAATGGCGGATCGCTATCAAGTCCCGCTGCGTCTTGGGCGTGAGAACAGTTTGCTGGAATGGCGAGAGCATGGCTTCAAGCAAGGTGTGTTTTTCGCACAAGCCGCCGGACGGGTGATTATCGATGGTATCGAAGCGCTGCGATCTGCCTTCTGGAATTTCTCATCGTTCTCCCTGGAGACCGTTTCCCGCGAACTGCTCGGCGAAGGCAAAGCGATTGATAACCCGTGGCAACGAATGGACGAAATTGACCGCCGTTTTGCCGAAGATAAGCCGGCACTGGCGAAATACAATCTGAAGGATTGTGAACTGGTGACGCGGATTTTTCACAAAACAGAACTGATGCCATTTTTACTCGAGCGGGCAACCGTTAACGGCTTACCGCTCGACCGGCATGGCGGGTCCGTCGCCGCTTTTGGTCATCTTTATATACCACGGATGCACCGCGCCGGTTACGTTGCCCCAAATCTTGGCGAAGTGCCACCGCAAGCCAGCCCCGGCGGTTATGTGATGGACTCTCGTCCGGGTCTTTACGACTCGGTATTAGTACTGGATTACAAAAGTCTTTACCCGTCGATTATTCGCACTTTTCTTATCGATCCTGTTGGCCTGGTTGAAGGTATGGCGCACCCGGAACCAGAGCATTCCGTTGACGGCTTTTTGGGGGCACATTTTTCCAGAACGAAACATTGCCTGCCGGACATCGTCGGGCAAATCTGGTCAGGCCGTGACGAGGCAAAACGTCATGGCAATAAGCCGTTATCGCAAGCGCTGAAAATTATCATGAATGCTTTTTATGGCGTGTTAGGCACCAGTGCCTGCCGTTTCTTTGATCCTCGTCTGGCCTCGTCGATCACCATGCGTGGGCATCAGATCATGTTGCAAACCAAGGCGTTGATCGAATCTCAGGGTTATGACGTGATTTACGGTGATACAGATTCCACTTTCGTGTGGCTAAAAAAAGCACATTCAGAAGATGATGCTGTGCGTATCGGCAACGAATTGGTTGAGCATGTCAATGTGTGGTGGAAAGCGCATCTGCAAGAAACGCAGCAGGTAGACAGTAAGCTTGAACTGGAATTTGAGTCGCATTTTTGCCGCTTCTTAATGCCGACGATTCGCGGTACCGTTGAAGGCTCCAAAAAGCGCTATGCCGGGATGATTCAGGAAAATGATCGGCAACGCATGGTGTTTAAAGGGCTGGAAACTGTACGCACTGACTGGACGCCACTGGCGCAGGCATTCCAGAAAACCCTTTATTTACGGATTTTCCGTAACGAACCGTATCAGGATTATATCCGCGAAACTATTGCCAGTTTGATGGCGGGTGAGCTGGATGACCAATTGATTTACCGTAAACGCCTGCGTCGTCCGCTAAGTGAATATCAAAAAAATGTACCGCCGCATGTGCGGGCTGCACGCCTCGCAGATGAGCATAATCAACGGCTTGGCCGCGCGCCACAGTATCAGAACCGTGGGACTATCAAGTACGTGATCACCACTAACGGCCCTGAGCCAGTGGATTACCAGCAATCCCCTCTGGACTATGATCATTACCTGACTCGCCAGCTCCAACCGGTGGCCGAAGGAATTTTACCTTTCCTTGAAGATGACTTTGCTACACTGATGACAGGGCAATTAGGGCTATTTTGACGGTGACGAATGCGCTCCCTTCCAGTACCATAGCGCCCTCCTGAAGTACCCTTAAATCTACTTTTAGACAACCGCTCCCTTTTCTGTGCGGTCGTTATGCTATTGCCTGCAAATCTTAGTAACTGATAATAGAGCCGAAATCTTATGCCTTTTACACTTGGTCAACGTTGGATCAGCGACACCGAAAGCGAACTGGGACTGGGAACTGTGGTCGCTTTAGACCCACGGATGGTTACCTTGCTCTACCCTGCCACCGGTGAAAATCGCCTGTATGCCAGAAATGACTCGCCTATCACCCGTGTGATGTTTAACCCAGGCGACACCATTACCAGCCATGAAGGCTGGCAACTAAAAGTTGATGAAGTTAAAGAAGAAAACGGCTTACTAGCCTACATTGGTACGCGTCTGGACACTGAAGAAACCGGTACGATGCTGCGTGAGGTTTTCCTCGACAGCAAACTGGTGTTCAGTAAGCCGCAAGACCGTCTTTTTGCCGGGCAAATTGACAGGATGGATCGTTTCGCTCTGCGTTACCGTTCCCGCGTCTACCAAAGCGAACAGTATCGCCAACCATGGAGCGGGCTGCGCGGTATGCGCACCAGTCTGATTCCACACCAGTTGAACATCGCCCACGATGTTGGCCGTCGCCATGCACCGCGCGTATTACTGGCTGATGAAGTAGGTTTGGGTAAAACCATCGAAGCCGGGATGATTCTCCACCAGCAACTGCTGGCTGGCAGTGCTGAGCGCGTATTGATTGTGGTGCCGGAAACCCTGCAACACCAATGGCTGGTTGAAATGCTCCGCCGCTTTAACCTGCGTTTTGCTCTCTTTGATGACGAGCGTTATGCCGAAGCCCAGCACGACAGCGATAACCCATTCGAAACAGAACAACTGGTTATCTGTTCGCTGGATTTTGTGCGCCGCAGTAAGCAACGTCTTGAGCACCTTTGTGAAGCTGAATGGGATTTGATGGTGGTCGATGAAGCCCACCATTTGGTGTGGAGCGAGAAGGCACCAAGCCGTGAATACCAGGCGATAGAACAGCTCGCTGAACATGTTCCGGGTATCTTGCTGTTAACCGCAACGCCGGAACAGCTGGGTATGGAAAGCCACTTCGCGCGTCTGCGTTTGCTGGACCCGAGCCGTTTCCACGATTTCGAGCAATTTGTTGAAGAACAGCAGCATTATCGCCCGGTAGCTGATGCCGTTGCACTGCTGCTGGCGGGTAACCATCTGACTAACGATCAGCTCAATATGTTGAGTGAGTTGATTGGCGAGCAGGATATTGAACCGCTGCTGCAAACCGCGAACAGTAACCGTGAAGGTAGCGATGCGGCTCGCCAGGAGCTGATCTCCATGCTGATGGACCGCCATGGCACCAGCCGTGTGTTGTTCCGTAACACCCGTAATGGCGTGAAAGGTTTCCCGAAACGCGAACTGCATACCATTCGTTTGCCGCTGCCGATGCAGTATCAAACCGCGATTAAAGTGTCCGGCATTATGGCGGCGCGTAAATCTGTGGAAGAACGCGCTCGCGACATGCTCTACCCGGAGCAGATTTATCAGGAATTTGAAGGCGATAGCGGCACGTGGTGGAACTTCGATCCGCGTGTTGAATGGCTGATGGGTTACCTGACCAGCCACCGTTCTCAGAAGGTGCTGGTGATTTGTGCCAAAGCCGCGACAGCATTGCAACTTGAACAAGTTCTGCGTGAACGCGAAGGTATCCGTGCCGCCGTGTTCCATGAAGGCATGTCCATCATCGAGCGTGACCGTGCAGCCGCATGGTTTGCCGAAGAAGATACTGGCGCTCAGGTGCTGTTGTGTTCCGAAATTGGTTCCGAAGGTCGTAACTTCCAGTTCGCCAGCCAACTGGTGATGTTCGATCTGCCGTTTAACCCGGATCTGCTGGAACAGCGTATTGGCCGTCTGGACCGTATCGGCCAGGCGCACGATATCCAGATCCACGTTCCTTATCTTGAGAAAACCGCGCAATCCGTACTGGTGAAGTGGTTCCATGAAGGCCTGGATGCTTTCGAACATACTTGCCCAACTGGCCGCACAATTTACGACAGCGTGTATCCGCAACTGATTGAGTATCTTGCAGCACCGGAAAATACCGACGGTTTCGATGCGCTGATTAAGCAATGCCGTGAGCAGCATGATGCGCTGAAGATTCAGCTTGAGCAGGGCCGTGACCGCCTGCTAGAAATTCACTCCAACGGCGGTGAGAAATCCCAAGCGTTGGCTGAGTCCATTTCGGAGCAGGATAACGACACCAACCTGGTGAGTTTTGCCCTGAACTTATTCGACATCGTCGGCATTAATCAGGATGACCGCGGCGACAACATGGTGGTGCTGACCCCTGGTGATCATATGCTGGTGCCTGATTTCCCAGGTCTTCCGGAAGACGGTTGCACCATTACGTTTGAACGTGATGTGGCGTTGTCTCGCGAAGACGCACAGTTCGTCACCTGGGAACACCCGATCATCCGCAACGGCTTGGATCTGATTCTGTCTGGCGACACCGGTAGCTGTGCGTTGTCTTTGTTGAAAAACAAAGCGTTGCCAGTCGGCACGTTGCTGCTGGAGCTGATTTATGTTGTTGAGGCGAAAGCGCCGAAGCAATTGCAGCTCAACCGCTTCCTGCCGCCAACGCCAGTGCGTATGTTGGTGGACAAAAACGGCACCAACCTTGCCGCTCAGGTGGAGTTTGAAAGCTTTAACCGCCAGCTCAGCACGGTGAATCGCCATACCGGCAGTAAGCTGGTGAATGCGGTACAGCAAGATGTCCACGCTATTTTGCAATTGGCAGAAGAGAAAGTGGAAGCCGCAGCACAAGTGTTGATCAAAGCGGCTCGTGAAGAAGCTGATGAGAAGCTGAGTTCCGAGCTTTCCCGTCTGGAAGCGCTGAAAGCGGTCAACCCAAACATTCGTGACGATGAACTCGAAGCTATCGAGAGCAACCGTCAACAAGTGTTGGAAAGCCTTGCGCAAGCCAACTGGCGCCTGGATGCATTGCGTCTGATCGTGGTGACACACCAATAATGTTAATGGAACCCTATAACCCGCCACTGGAGCCATGGTTAGTCATCCTTTATCAGGACGAACATATCATGGTCGTCAACAAGCCTTCGGGCTTGTTATCTGTACCGGGGCGTCTGGATGAGCACAAAGATAGCGTGATGACCCGCATTCAGCGCGACTTCCCGTTGGCGGAATCAGTGCATCGCCTGGATATGGCCACCAGCGGCGTGATTGCCGTTGCGCTGACTAAAGCGGCTGAGCGTGAGCTGAAGCGTCAGTTCCGTGAACGTGAGCCGAAGAAACAGTATGTGGCACGGGTTTGGGGTCATCCTCAGCCGGAAGAGGGGCTGGTAGATTTACCGCTGATTTGTGACTGGCCAAACAGGCCTAAACAGAAAGTGTGTTATGAAACCGGCAAAGCGGCACAGACGGAATATCAGGTGCTGGAGTATGCGGCGGATAATACCGCGCGTGTGCTGCTAAAACCGATCACCGGGCGTTCGCATCAGTTACGCGTCCATATGCTTGCAATGGGACACCCGATTCTGGGCGATCGTTTTTACGCGTCACCTGAAGCGCTAGCGATGGCGCCGCGTTTGCAGCTCCATGCGGAAATGCTGACTATCACTCACCCTGAATATGGCACGCCGATGACGTTCCGTGCTCCGGCTGACTTCTAAATCCCCTCATCCTAACCCTCTCCTACAGGAGAGGGAATTGTCCGGTTTTCTCCCTCTCCCTGAGGGAGAGGGCCGGGGTGAGGGTCTCTTCTATTACTTAAACCCTTTTGCCGTCTTGATCAGATCGTACGCTTTCTGAATTTCCTGCGCTTTCTGTTTGGCCATCTCCATCATTTCTGGCGGCAAGCCTTTGGCGACCAGTTTGTCGGGATGGTGTTCACTCATTAATTTGCGGTATGCGCGCTTAATGATAGTGGCATCATCGCTACTTTTGACGCCCAGTACGTTGCATGCATCTTCAAGCGTTGGCCCACGTTGTTGCTGGAAACCACCTTGCGATTGGTTGTAACCACCACCGAATTGCTGCCCGCCTTCCATCATGCGTAAGAACTGGTCGAACTGCATTCGTGAAATGCCGAGTTCTTCGGCAATTACGTACAACACTTCCCGCTCGTTCGGATGCAGAGAACCATCAGCAAACGCCGCCTGAATTTGAATTTCAAGAAACATCCGAATTAGGTCAAAACGCCCGAAACATACGCTGCGTAGCTGACGCATTTTTTCACGCAGCGGGTAACCATTTTCTTTACCCACCCGGAACGCATGCTGTGCGGCACTTCGCGCATCACCGTGTAACTGCATACGATCCATTAATAGTGAGGCTATCTGGATATCCGCTTCCGTGACGCGCCCTTTTGACTTAGTCAGGTGGCCCATCACTTCAAATGTGGTGCTAAAGAACAATGACTGGCGCTGTTGTTGGTTAGAAAACCAGGACTGACGGCGGCTGCGCACCTTGTCAATGGCATGACCGATCAGCAACCCGATAACCACACCCCAGAAGCCACCACCCATAATAAGTGCTATTGCGACACCGAGTACTTTTCCCCAATACTGCATATACTCCCCAAATCGTCATGTCGTCGGCTAGAATTTGCTTTATCATACCCGTCATTGATAGTAGTGCCTAACGGCAGACTATTGAGCGGGCAGGATTAACACTAGCGCTGTAGTGATGAGTAAGTTAGTCTCTGACCGTTTGCCGACGCTATACCCTATAGCATTCAATATGAAGCAAAGCGGCAATTGAGAAAATATCCCGTCATTAAGTTAACCCAATGACAGGAACCACCAAATCTGTTCAGAGCAGATTTGGACGCTGCTTAGAGCGGCCCCAAAAGGGTGAGGCTCATGATGAGTCAAATAACTAAGTGCCGCCAACGCCTCTGCATCTTGAATGATGATGGGTATAAGCCATTGATGACGGAACAACGAATAACACGTATGAAAAAACGTATTCCCACCTTGCTGGCCACCTTGATTGGCGCAGCGCTGTATAGTCAACAAGGCATGGCGGCCGATCTCGCGTCGCAATGTATGCTTGGCGTCCCAAGTTACAACCGCCCTTTGGTTGAAGGGGACACCAACAACCTGCCTGTCACTATAAATGCCGATCACGCAAAAGGAAATTATCCTGACGATGCGGTATTTAGTGGCAATGTGGATATACAGCAAGGCAATAGCCGCCTGCAATCTGACGAAGTTCTACTGCATCAGAAACAAGTTGAGGGTCAACCTGACCCCGTTCGTACTGTTGATGCCGTTGGCAACGTCTACTACGACGATAATCAGGTCATTCTTAAAGGGCCAAAAGCCTGGTCAAACCTGAATACCAAAGATACCAATGTCTGGGAAGGCGACTATCAAATGGTAGACCGCCAGGGTCGTGGTACTGCCGACCTGATGAAGCAGCGCGGTAATAATCGCTACACCATTCTGGAAAATGGCACCTTTACTTCCTGTTTGCCAGGTTCTAATACCTGGAGCGTGGTAGGTAGCGAAGTGATTCAGGACCGCGAAGAAGAAGTCGCGGAAATCTGGAACGCCCGCTTTAAGGTGGGTCCGGTTCCGATATTTTACAGCCCATATTTACAGTTGCCAATCGGTGATAAACGCCGTTCCGGTTTCCTGCTCCCAAATGCGAAATACAGTAGCAATAGCGGTCTTGAGTTCACTCTGCCGTATTACTGGAACATTGCACCCAACTTTGATGCCACCATTACTCCGCACTATATGGAAGAGCGTGGCATGCAGTGGCAGAACGAATTCCGTTATCTGACCAAAGCTGGGGCAGGTATCATTGAATTCGATTACATGCTTTCTGATAAAGAATATAAAGACAACACGGCTGCTAACCCAGACCAGGACGAGCGACGCTGGTTGTTCTACTGGAACCACGGTGGGGTGGTAGATCAGGTGTGGCGTTTTAATGTTGACTACACCAAAGTCAGCGATCCAACCTACTTCACCGACTTTAGTTCGCAATACGGTTCCAGCACCGACGGTTACGCAACGCAGAAATTCAGTGTCGGTTATGCCGTTGAAAACTTTGATGCAACGCTGTCAACAAAACAGTTTCAGGTCTTTGGTTCCCAGTTGAATAGCGGCACTAGCTCTTACAGTGCACAACCGCAGCTGGATATGAACTACTACCAAAATGATGTTGGGCCATTTGATACGCGTATTTACGGTCAGGCCGTTCATTTTACTAACGTAAATGACAGCCAGCCCGAAGCGACTCGTCTGCATATTGAGCCAGTCATTAGTCTGCCAGTGTCTAACGGCTGGGCAAGTCTGAATACTGAAGCCAAAGTGATGGCAACGCACTATCAGCAGACCAATCTGGATTCCTACAACGCTGCTCACGCTGATAATCAACTGGATGAGACTGTTAACCGTGTTCTGCCGCAGTTCAAAATGGATGGTAAGCTGATTTTCGACCGCGCCATGGACTCAGCCCTGGGCTGGGAACAAACGCTGGAGCCGCGTGTACAATATTTGTATGTGCCGTATCGCGATCAGAGCAATATCAATAACTACGACTCATCTCTGCTGCAGTCTGACTACAACGGCTTATTCCGTGACCGTAGCTATGGTGGGCTTGACCGTATCGCCTCCGCCAATCAGGTCACAACCGGTATTACCACCCGTATTTATGATGATGCCGCAGTTGAACGTTTTAACGTTTCTGTGGGTCAAATCTACTACTTCACTCCGTCTCGTACCGGTGACGAGACGATCAACAGTGAAAAAGGTGACGAAACTGGTTCTGTTGTATGGGCTGGTGATACTTACTGGCGTATGACCGATCGTTGGGGTGTACGTGGCGGTCTACAGTACGATACGCGTCTGGATAACATAGCGACCGGCAACGGCGTTATCGAATATCGCAAAGACAACGATCGTCTGGTTCAATTTAATTACCGTTACGCAAGCCCGGAATATATTGGTGCAACAATCTCAAATATTGATGTTAATGCGCCACAATACAAGAACGGCATCTCGCAGGTTGGGATGACAGCAAGTTGGCCAGTTGTTGATCGTTGGTCTGTCGTTGGGGCTTATTACTACGACACCAAAGCACAACAAACCGCAGACTCCATGCTGGCGGTGCAGTACAACTCTTGCTGTTATGCCATTCGCTTGGGTTACGAGCGTAAAATTAATGGCTGGGAAAACGACGAAAGCAAATACGATAATGTAATTGGCTTTAACATCGAGTTACGTGGCTTGAGTTCTAACTATGGCCTGGGCACACAGCAGATGTTGCGTTCAAACATTCTGCCGTATCAAAGCTCGATGTAATTCACTTTGACTAGTAAAACGTAATCCGCTTTGCGGCTAAGTAAATGGAAAAAGTATGAAGAATTTGAGAACGCTGCTTCTCGGTGTCGTCCTGGTGGCGAATACCTCTTTCGCGGCCCCGCAAGTGGTCGACAAAGTTGCAGCCGTAGTGAACAACGGTGTTGTGCTGGAAAGTGACGTTAACGGAATGATGCAGTCAGTGAAGACAGGTGCCCAACAAGCCGGGCAGCAACTTCCTGACGACAACACGCTGCGTCATCAAATTATTGAACGTCTGATCATGGACCAAATTCTGTTACAAATGGGCCAGAAAATGGGCGTCAAAGTGACAGATGAACAGCTTGATAAGGCGATCGCTGATATCGCAGCTCAAAACAAGATGAGCATGGATCAGATGCGTAGCCGTCTGGCCTATGACGGCATTAATTACAACACTTACCGTGCTCAAATCCGTAAAGAGATGACGATTTCGGAAGTGCGTAATAACGAAGTCCGTCGTCGTGTATCCATCCTGCCGCAAGAAGTCGATGCTCTTGCACAGCAAGTGGGTAGCCAGAACGACAGCAGCACTGAGCTGAACCTCAGCCACATCCTGATTCCATTACCGGAAAACCCAACCTCTACTCAAGTAGATGATGCGGAAAAACAAGCGCGTGACATCGTTTCACAAGCGCAAAGCGGTGGTGATTTCGGCAAACTGGCTATCACCTACTCTGCTGACCAGCAAGCCCTGAAAGGCGGTCAAATGGGTTGGGGACGAATCCAGGAGCTGCCATCTATTTTCGCACAGGCGTTAAGCACTGCGAAAAAAGGCGATATCATCGGCCCGATTCGTTCAGGTGTAGGTTTCCACATTCTGAAAGTGAACGACCTGCGTGGTCAAAGCAAGAGCATTTCTGTTACCGAAGTTCACGCCCGACATATTTTGCTGAAGTCGTCGCCAATCATGAATGATGACCAGGCGCGAGCTAAGCTGAACCAGATTGCAGCTGATATTAAGAGTGGCAAAACCACTTTCGAAAAAGCGGCAAAAGAGTTCTCCGACGATCCAGGCTCTGCTAACCAGGGTGGGGATTTAGGTTGGGCTTCAGCAGACATTTATGATCCGGCGTTCCGTGATGCCTTGATGAAACTGAACAAAGGCCAAACGAGCGAACCTGTTCACTCATCATTTGGTTGGCATTTGATTCAGCTTATGGATACACGCAACGTTGATAAGACTGATGCAGCACAGAAAGATCGTGCATATCGTATGTTGTTCAACCGTAAGTTCTCTGAAGAAGCACAAACCTGGATGCAGGAACAACGGGCTTCTGCTTACGTAAAAATTATAGGCGACAATGGCTAACATCCATCGTGTGGTCATCACTCCCGGCGAACCCGCCGGGATTGGTCCTGACCTGATTATCGCACTGGCAAACCGTGACTGGCCTGTTGAGCTGGTTGCGGTTGCCGCACCTGAACTCCTTCAGGAACGTGCAGCCCTCCTCGGCCTTCCTCTACAACTCAAAACTTACCAACCAGGCACACCTGCAACTCCGCATGTTGCCGGAACCCTGACCGTGCTCCCCATCGAATTACGCGCTCCAGTCATCCCTGGGCAGTTGGATGTGAGAAACAGTGAGTACGTGGTAGAGATGTTGGCTCGTGCCTGTGACGGCTGCATTAACGGCGAATTTGCGGCACTGATTACCGGGCCGGTGCACAAAGGCATCATCAACGATGCTGGCATTCCGTTTATCGGGCATACCGAATTTTTCGAAGAGCGATCGCACAGTGAAAAAGTGGTGATGATGCTGGCGACCGAAGAGCTACGTGTGGCTCTGGCGACAACACATCTGCCGCTAAAAGCCATTAGTGATGCAATAACGCCAGATTTATTACGCCAGATAATCACCATCCTGTATCATGACCTGCAAACCAAGTTTGGTATCGCACAGCCGCACGTGCTGGTTTGTGGCCTCAACCCCCATGCCGGGGAAGGTGGTCACATGGGTACCGAAGAAATTGACACCATCATTCCAGTACTGAATGAAATGCGCGCTCAAGGGATGAATCTTTCTGGCCCACTACCGGCAGATACCCTGTTTCAGCCTAAGTATCTCGATAATGCCGATGCAGTTCTGGCGATGTACCACGATCAAGGCTTGCCAGTCCTTAAGTACCAGGGCTTTGGCCGCGCAGTCAATATCACGCTAGGCTTACCTTTTATCCGCACTTCGGTTGACCATGGAACCGCGCTAGAACTAGCGGGTCAGGGGAAAGCCGAGGTCGGCAGTTTTATTACGGCGCTTAATCTCGCCATCAAAATGATTGTTAATACTCAATGAATACTCGTGTCCACCAGGGCCATTTAGCCCGTAAACGTTTTGGACAAAACTTCCTTAATGACCAGTTCGTTATCGACAGTATTGTCTCTGCAATTAATCCACTCAAAGGCCAGGCAATGGTTGAGATCGGCCCCGGCCTCGGCGCATTAACCGAGCCTGTGGGTGAACGCCTGGATGAAATGACCGTCATCGAGCTGGACCGCGATCTTGCCGCTCGCCTGCAAACGCATCCTTTCCTGGCACCAAAGCTGACAATTTATCAGCAAGATGCCATGACCATGGATTTTGGAGAGCTGTCGCAAAAAATCGGTAAGCCGTTGCGCGTATTTGGCAACCTGCCGTATAACATCTCCACGCCATTGATGTTCCATCTCTTTAGCTATACTGATGCCATTGCTGATATGCACTTCATGCTGCAAAAAGAAGTGGTAAACCGTTTAGTTGCTGGCCCTAACTGTAAAGCGTATGGTCGTTTATCAGTGATGGCGCAGTATTATTGCAATGTGATTCCAGTGCTTGAAGTGCCACCAACCGCCTTCACACCGGCACCAAAAGTGGATTCTGCCGTCGTGCGCCTGGTACCACATGCAACAATACCGAACCCAGTAAAAGAGCTGCGCGTATTAAGCCGCATCACTACTGAAGCCTTTAATAAGCGTCGCAAAACGATTCGTAACAGCCTTGGCCATCTGTTTAGCCCAGAGGTGATGGCGGAGCTGGGAATCGACGCAACTCTGCGCGCTGAGAACATCTCAGTTGCTCAATATTGCAAACTGGCAAACTATTTGGCTGAGCACCCACAGCAGCAGCCGAAGGAGAGTTAACGATGTTAAATTCGCCCCGCGTATGCATTCAGGTACAAAGCGTCTATATCGAATCACAGTCCTCTGTGGAGCACGAACGTTTCGTCTTTGCTTATACCGTAACCATCCGTAACCTGGGGCGAACACCGGTGCAATTACTTGGCCGTTACTGGCTTATCACCAATGGTAACGGTCATGAAACTGAAGTTCAGGGCGAGGGTGTGATTGGCGTCCAGCCGCATATTGAACCGGGCAACGAATACAGCTATACAAGCGGTGCGGTACTTGAAACACCGCTTGGCACCATGCAAGGCCATTACGAAATGGTCGACTCTCAGGGCGATGCCTTCCGCGTCGCTATTCCCGTATTCCGTTTGGCTATTCCAGCCTTCATTCACTAATCCAATGTCTACATACCTGATTGGCGATGTTCACGGCTGTTACGATGAACTGGTCGCTCTACTGCAACAGGTTGATTTTAAGCCTGGTGAAGATACTTTATGGCTTACGGGCGATCTTGTCGCGCGTGGGCCGGGTTCACTTGAAGTCCTGCGTTTTGTGCGTGGACTGGGTAACAGCGTGCGTCTGGTTCTCGGTAACCATGACCTACATCTGCTGGCCGTTTATGCAGGCATCAGCCGCAATAAGCCCAAAGATCGCGTGTCCCAGCTGCTGGAAGCACCTGATGCTGACGAATTGCTTAACTGGCTACGCCGCCAGCCGCTGCTTCAGGTTGATGAAGAGAAAAAACTGGTAATGGCTCATGCTGGGGTCACTCCGCAGTGGGATTTGAACACCGCAATGGCCTGTGCACGTGATGTCGAAGCCGTGTTATCGAGTGACAGCTATCCGTTATTCCTCGATGCGATGTATGGCGATATGCCTAACAACTGGTCACCAGAACTTTCAGGATTAGCGCGCCTGCGGTTTATTACCAATTCACTGACCCGTATGCGTTATTGCTTCCCGAACGGGCAACTGGATATGTACTGCAAAGACACGCCTGAAAGCGCGCCCGCTCCGCTGAAGCCGTGGTTTGCGATCCCTGGGCCTGTGACTGCTGAATATTCCGTTATCTTCGGGCACTGGGCATCGCTGGAAGGCAAAGGCACGCCAGAGGGCATATACGGGCTTGATACCGGCTGCTGCTGGGGTGGCGATCTAACTTGCTTACGCTGGGAAGACAAAACCTATTTCGTTCAGCCCTCCAATCGCCAGAAAGATGTGGGCGATGGTGAAACGGCTATCGCTTCATAAGAAAAAACCCGGTCATTAACCGGTTTTTTTCTTTTCCAGCCCGTCTTATCGACGTTCCAGAACCTCGAAACAGTAGCCGTGCGAGTTATTCTCGTCCGCATCATGGAATTCGCTGAACGTTGACTGCCACTCGTCCGGGTCGTAATCCGGGAAATGCGTGTCACCTTCCACTTCTGCGTCAATGTGCGTCAGATACAGACGCTGTGCTTTTGGCAGGAACTGTTCGTAAACACGCCCACCGCCAATCACCATAATTTCTTCCGCATCGCCACAGGCTTTAATAGCGTCCTCTACGGACGAAACCCACTCAACGCGGTCATCGGTGCCTGGCTTGCTGCTAATGACGATATTCTTGCGCCCTGGAAGCGGACGACCGATAGATTCCCAGGTCAAACGCCCCATAACGACAGGTTTATTCAGTGTATTACGTTTAAACCATGCCAGATCGGCAGGGATGTCCCAGGGCATGGCGTTTTCCATGCCAATTACACGATCTACCGCTAATGCAGCAATCAGACTGATCATTCTATTAACCCACGGGTGGTGAAAAAAATTGCCGCCACTATACGGAAAGCGCAATCTTTCGTCGACTATCCACAAGCTTCTGCGTAAGAATTTTTTCGTTCTGCGACTGTAAACCTGTCACGTAATGCTTCCTGATATAACAGGAACAATGAGTTAGCGTAAAAGCGCCCAAAGTAACGTAAAAAATTCTTAACTGTGGCCTGCCACAGACTATAAGTCTATGCTCTAGCTGCGGTATAGTTCACGATTATTGATCGTATCTTTACCGGACATTGCCATGCTGGAAACCACGCTTTTTGTCGCCACTATTGCCACTTTGGGGATGCTCTCCCCTGGGCCTGATTTCTTCCTGGTTATTAAGAACGCCGCTCGCTATTCACGCTCGGCAGCAATGATGACCTCGCTGGGAGTTATCAGCGGAGTGGCAACGCACATGACTTATTGTGTTGCCGGGTTAGCGGTAGTGATTACCACCACTCCGTGGTTGTTCGGCTTGCTGAAATATGCCGGTGCTGCATATCTAATTTGGATTGGCGTACAGGCACTGTTAGCACGCGGCGGCGGCAAAATGGATGTCAGTAATATTGAACGCCAGCAAACCGCGCTAACAAAAGCCTTTTTACAAGGCTATCTGTGCAACCTGTTGAACCCGAAAGCAACTTTGTTCTTCCTCTCTGTTTTCACCCAGGTTTTGAGCATCCATTCAGGCACCATGGAAAAACTGTGGTACGCAGGCGTCATCCTGATGCTGTCCGTCGTCTGGTGGCCGTTATTAGTGGTGCTGATTCAAAGCGAGCCGGTGCGTCGTGGACTTGCCAAAGCGCAGAAAATTGTTGATAAATTGCTGGGCGGGATGTTGATAGCTCTGGGAATAAAAGTCGCCTTGAGCTGATTTCTTACCGCAAAAAATCGGTGGATGTCGCTAACGCTAATCCACCCTAAAACGGTTTGCGTAGGTCGGATAAGCGTTAGCGTCATCCGACACAGCCTTTAGCTACTCGGGCTTAACAGGCGGTTCATCAGCCAGTTTCCCCGAATGAATCCCCTCCTCAGTACCCTGCCAACCATGGCGCTGAATCACATTGAGATGCGCACGGTCTTCGTTAATCACATCGGCCAACATGGCGCTGGTGCGTTTGAGAACATCGGCGCGTGCTGACCAGTCAGGTGCAGGCACCATTTCTTCCACCATCTGCGCATTGAAGCGGCGGAAATGGTCGGCTCGTTCACGTGCCTCATAACTCCCTACACCCAGCCCTTCGAGCGCCCTACGCCCCACTTTCAACGCACCTTCAAAAGTCTCACGCTCAGGTTGGTCAACCCCCAACTGTCGCAGGCGAATGAAATGGTCGAGGTCACGTGCGCGCGCAATCACTTTCAGATGCGGGAAATGCTCTTGTACAAGTTCTGCTAACTGCATATTTGCATCCGGATCGTCGATGGCATTGATCAGCACTTCCGCTTTTGCAGCACCCGCGGACTCCAGCAAATCCACGCGCGTCGCATCGCCATAAAACACTTTAGTGCCAAACTTTCTCAGCGTTTCGATATGATCTGGGTCGTGATCGAGAACCACCATTTTCACGCCGCTGGTCAGTAACAAACGCCCGGCGATTTGCCCAAAACGACCAAAACCTGCGATGATCACACGCGGCTGTTCCTCATCGATTTCATCCGCTTCTTGCGCCTGCTCTGGGCCTGATTTTTCCAGGCGGTTGAGCAGCACCAGCAACAATGGCGTGGCCGCCATCGATAGCGCGACAGCAAGCGTAAGCGATTTTGCCCAACTGTCGTCCAGTACCTCAGCCATTCTCGCAGTACCAAAAATGACGAATGCGAATTCACTGCCCTGCCCTAACAGGACGGCAAACCAGCGCCGTTGTTTACGCGGCACGTTAAGCGGTTTTGCTACGATCCATAGCGTGATGATTTTTATCGCCAGGAAACCGAGTAACAGAACGATAATCCGCAAAGGGCTCTCCAGCAAAGTGCCGAAGTCTATCGACATGCCCACGCCAATAAAGAACAGCCCGAGCAACAAGCCTTTAAACGGTTCAATATCACTTTCCAGCGCATGACGATATTCAGAGCTTGCCAGTAACACGCCCGCCAGAAATGCCCCCATCGCCATTGAAAGCCCGGCTTCTTCAAGCAATAGGCCAAAGCCGAACACCATAAACAACGCCATGGCACTGAACACTTCGCGCAGGCCTGAACGCGCCACAAACCGCAGAACCGGGCGTGTGACGTAACGCCCAAGCAAAACAACAATGGTCAAAGCGCCAACCACTTTCAGAGCCGAAATAGAAAAGGCGGCAAAGGTCGTGGTTGCGCTACTGCTGGCTAATAAGGGAATCATCGCCACCAGCGGAATTGCTGCAATGTCCTGGAATAACAGCACCGCAAAGGCACTGCGCCCCATTTGTGAAACGGTCAGGTTTCGCTCATTCATCGCCTGCATGGCGATTGCGGTAGAAGAAAGCGCCAGAGTCAGACCGATTAACACCGCCACTTGCCAGCGCAACCCTAAGAACATACAGAACAAGCCGAGCAGCAATCCACACGCCACCATTTGCAGCGCACCGCCGCCAAATACTGACGCACGCAGCGTCCACAAACGTTGTGGGTCCAGTTCCAGTCCGATGACGAATAGCATCAAGACCACGCCGATCTCCGCAAAGTGAAGAATAGTTTCGGCGTCCGTCACCAGTCGCAATCCCCACGGCCCGATAATGCAGCCTGCGATTAGGTAGCCCAACACTGACCCCAGGCCAAGACGCACCGCAATCGGTACTATGATCGCCGCTGAACCGAGGTAAATCAGCGCCTGGATCATGCTGTGGCTATCCATGATTTGCCTCCTGCCAGTCGAGCAAACGTTGCTTGTACATTTCGGCTTGTACCTCGAGGGTATTTTCGTCACAGACAAACGTGAAATGGATAGTGAAATGCGGCAGCCAGTTCATGCCGCAATACAGCGCCGTAGCTTGCAATGGTTGGCCGAGAACAGCAAAACCAGGATGGTCGCCGAGTTCGAAATGGTTATCGCCACCACCAGTGGTAACAGCCCACATCACGGGTTTACCGCGCAGCGCCTTGCCGCCGTGGCCATACGCCCAGCCATGAGCCAGCACTTTATCAATCCACAATTTCATCAAAGGCGGCGTGCTATACCACTGCATCGGATGTTGCCAGATAACCAAATCAGCGCGGCTTAGCGCTTCTTGTTCAGCGGCAATATCGATGTTGAAATCTGGGTATAACTCATAAAGAGAGCGCACTTCCACATCAGGTAGTAGTGAAGCCTGTTCGAGCATTTTTCGATTGGCGTGGGAGTGATGCGGGTAAGGATGTGCATAAATAATTAAGATCATGAATAAGCCTGTTGTTTTACTGCTCTCTTTTAACGAAAGAGTGTAGTCAGTAATTCAACAGGCTAATAGTCAATATTCTTGACGGGTTAAGTGGATAAGTCTGAATTAGTTATCCAGTTCGCCCATTGATTTAACCTGGTCACGGTTAATCTGTTCTGTTTTTCCGGTTTCCGCATTTTTGTATGACACCAGTCCGGTATCATCATCCACTTGCGGCTTGCCATCGGTGACAATAGTTTTCCCGTCAGCAGTTTTCACCGATTGGTTGGAAGAACAACCCGCAACAGACATCAGCGCAATAGCGGCAAGAATTGGAGTGATGATTGATTTATTGAGCATTATTTTCTCCCTGCGTTCAATTTTCATTAGCAGGGTAATTATAGTCAGCGGCATGCGCTTCGCTTTCAGAACCAGAACACTCTTAAACGACAAACGGCCCCTGCAATGAGGAGCCGTTTATTTTTTATCAGTTAAAGAAATTAGCCTTTAATCTGCGCGTGCATTTCCTGAACTGAAATCACTTTCTCTGTCGCGTCAGAGTTCAACGCCATCGCCGTAGCAAAGCCGCCGTTCAGCGTGGTGTCGTAATGCACTTTATATTGCAGTGCGCTGCGGCGGATGAGTTTGGAATCCTCAATCGCCTGGCGGCCTGCGGTGGTGTTGATGATGTAGGTGTATTCGCCATTCTTGATACGGTCCTGAATGTGCGGACGGCCTTCATGCACCTTGTTCACCAGACGCGGGTTAATGCCAGCTTCGCCTAACACCACAGCGGTGCCATGAGTTGCATCCAGTTCAAAGCCCTGTTTCAGCAGTTTTGCTGCCAGGTCAACCACACGCTTTTTGTCGCCTTCACGAACAGAAAGTAGCGCGCGGCCTGGTTTACGCATCGTAGACTGGCTGCCCAGCATCGCTTTGGCGAACGCTTCTGCGAAGGTACGACCCACGCCCATGACTTCACCGGTGGAGCGCATTTCTGGCCCTAACAGTGGGTCAACGCCCGGGAACTTGTTGAATGGCAGAACCACTTCTTTCACCGAGTAATACGGTGGGATGATTTCTTTGGTCATGCCCTGTTGCACCAGAGTTTGCCCAACCATCACACGCGCCGCCACTTTCGCCAGTGCCATGCCGGTCGCTTTAGAGACAAACGGTACGGTACGCGCAGCACGCGGGTTCACTTCAATCAGGTAGACTTCGTTGTCTTTCACCGCAAACTGCACGTTCATCAAACCGCGAACTTGCAGCTCGAAAGCCAGTTTCTGCACCTGTTGGCGCATCACGTCCTGGATTTCCTGGCTCAGCGTGTAAGCTGGCAGAGAACATGCGGAGTCACCGGAGTGAACACCAGCTTGTTCGATGTGCTCCATAATACCGCCAATCAGTACGGTTTCACCGTCGCAGATGGCATCAACATCCACTTCTACCGCATCGTCAAGGAAGCGGTCGAGCAGCACTGGCGCGTCGTTTGAAACGCTAACCGCAGTCTGGAAGTAACGACGTAAATCCACTTCGTCATAGACGATTTCCATCGCGCGGCCACCCAGAACGTAGGATGGACGCACAACCAGCGGGTAACCAATATGGGCCGCTTTCTCGACCGCCATTTCGATAGCGGTGACGGTGGCGTTGGCAGGCTGTTTCAGCTTCAGGCGGTCAACGGCGTGCTGGAAACGCTCACGGTCTTCTGCACGGTCGATGGCATCCGGGCTGGTGCCGATAATCGGTACGCCAGCGGCTTCCAGTTCACGAGCCAGTTTCAGCGGAGTCTGGCCACCGTACTGCACGATGACGCCTTTTGGTTTCTCAACGCGCACGATTTCCAGCACGTCTTCCAGGGTTACTGGTTCGAAGTACAGGCGGTCGGACGTGTCGTAGTCGGTTGAAACGGTTTCTGGGTTGCAGTTAACCATGATGGTTTCGTAACCATCTTCACGCAGCGCAAGGGATGCGTGGACGCAGCAGTAGTCAAACTCGATACCCTGGCCGATACGGTTCGGGCCGCCACCCAACACCATGATTTTGTCACGGTCGTTGTTCGGGTTAGCTTCACACTCGTCTTCATAAGTAGAGTACATGTACGCCGTGTCGGTAGAGAACTCTGCCGCACAGGTATCAACACGCTTATAAACCGGGTGTAAGTTGTATTGCTCACGCAGTTTGCGGATTTCTGATTCGCGAACGCCAGCCAGTTTCGCCAGGCGCGCATCGGCAAAGCCTTTGCGTTTCAGGAAGCGCAGGAAGTCATGAGTCAGACCGGTAATGCCGATCTCTTCTACTTTTTCTTCCAGGCGAACCAGCTCTTCAATCTGTACCAGGAACCAGCGGTCAATGTTGGTCAGGTTGAACACGCCATCAACGGAGAGGCCCGCACGGAAGGCATCAGCAACGTACCAGATACGCTCAGCGCCAGCGTCTTTCAGCTCGCGGCGGATTTTGGTCAGCGCTTCCGGGTCATCCAGATTCACTTTCGGGTCAAAACCGGTCGCGCCCACTTCCAGGCCGCGCAGGGCTTTTTGCAGTGATTCCTGTTGGGTGCGGCCAATCGCCATCACTTCACCGACAGATTTCATCTGCGTGGTCAGGCGGTCGTTAGCGCCGACGAATTTCTCGAAGTTAAAGCGAGGAATTTTAGTCACAACGTAGTCGATAGACGGTTCGAACGAGGCTGGCGTTTTACCACCGGTGATATCGTTCATCAGCTCATCAAGCGTGTAACCCACCGCCAGTTTTGCCGCGACTTTGGCAATCGGGAAGCCGGTTGCTTTAGAAGCCAGCGCAGAAGAGCGCGACACACGCGGGTTCATCTCGATAACAATCAGACGGCCAGTTTTCGGGTTAACCGAGAACTGCACGTTAGAACCGCCAGTTTCCACGCCGATTTCACGCAGCACCGCCATCGAGGCGTTACGCATGATTTGGTACTCTTTGTCGGTCAGCGTTTGCGCTGGCGCAACGGTGATGGAGTCACCGGTGTGAATACCCATCGGGTCAAGGTTTTCGATAGAGCAGACGATAATGCAGTTGTCGTTTTTATCACGCACAACTTCCATCTCGTACTCTTTCCAGCCAATCAGCGATTCATCAATCAGCAGCTCTTTGGTTGGCGAAAGATCCAGGCCACGCTCGCAAATTTCTTCGAATTCTTCACGGTTGTATGCAATACCGCCGCCGGTGCCGCCCATGGTGAATGAAGGGCGGATGATGCACGGATAACCGACGTCCGCCGCAACCGCCAACGCTTCTTCCATATTGTGAGCAATGCCAGAGCGCGCAGTATCAAGGCCGATTTTTTTCATCGCCACGTCGAAACGGCGGCGGTCTTCAGCTTTATCAATGGCGTCTGCGGTTGCACCAATCATGGTGACACCGAATTCTGCCAGCACGCCTTCACGCTCCAGCTCCAGCGCACAGTTCAGTGCAGTCTGGCCGCCCATGGTTGGCAGAACCGCGTCCGGGCGCTCTTTCTCAATGATTTTGCGAACCACTTCCCAGTGAATCGGCTCGATGTAAGTTGCATCGGCCATTTCCGGGTCGGTCATAATCGTTGCCGGGTTGGAGTTCACCAGAATGACGCGGTAACCCTCTTCACGCAGCGCTTTACACGCCTGGGCACCGGAGTAGTCGAACTCACACGCCTGGCCGATAACAATCGGGCCTGCGCCGAGGATCAGGATGCTTTTTATATCTGTACGTTTTGGCATTTTCTTAGCTCCTGATACTTACTTGCTATTAAGAGTGGCGGTAGAACGGTAGTGCTTAATCAATTCGATAAAGTGGTCAAACAGCGGCGCCGCATCGTGCGGGCCAGGGCTTGCTTCTGGGTGCCCCTGGAAGCTGAATGCTGCTTTATCTGTACGATGAATGCCTTGCAGCGTGCCATCGAACAGTGACTTATGAGTCACGCGCAGGTTCGCCGGAAGTGTTGATTCCTCTACGGCGAAACCATGGTTCTGAGCAGTAATCATCACGCAATCGCGATCCAAATCTTTAACCGGGTGGTTGCCACCGTGGTGACCAAACTTCATCTTCACGGTTTTCGCGCCGCTCGCCAGAGCCAGCAACTGGTGGCCCAGGCAGATACCGAATACCGGCACGTCTGTTTCCAGGAAGGATTTAATGGCGCTGATGGCGTAGTCGCACGGCGCCGGGTCACCAGGGCCGTTAGATAAGAAGATGCCGTCTGGATTCATCTTCAACACATCTTCAGCTGATGTTTGCGCCGGAACCACCGTCAGGCGGCAACCGCGGTCAACCAACATACGCAGAATGTTGCGTTTCACACCGTAATCGTAGGCGACGACATGGAACGGTAAATCTTCTTCTTTAGCCGCTTCAGGCAACTCGCCTTCAAGTGTCCAGCTCCCCTGCTGCCAGGCGTAAGCTTCCTTCGTGGTGACTTCTTTCGCGAGATCCATACCGTTGAGGCCAGGGAAAGCTTTTGCTTTTTCCAGCGCCAGTGCGGCATCAAGGTTATCACCGGCAATAATGCAGCCGTTCTGTGCACCTTTCTCACGCAGAATACGTGTCAGCTTACGGGTATCGATATCGGCGATGGCCACAATGTTATGGCGCTTGAGATAAGAAGAAAGGTCTTCGGTATTGCGATAGTTGCTGGCAATCAGTGGTAGGTCACGGATGACGAGGCCTTGCGCATGTACCTGGGAGGATTCTTCATCAGCAGCATTGGTGCCGACATTTCCGATATGAGGATAAGTAAGAGTGACAATCTGGCGGGAGTAGGAAGGATCAGTGAGGATTTCTTGATAACCGGTCAAAGAGGTGTTGAAAACGACTTCCCCAATGGCCGAACCCGATGCCCCAATGGCCCGACCGTGGAATTGGGTTCCGTCTTCCAGAACCAATATTGCTGACTTAATCAAAACGCCCTCCAGGGAATAAACAGTCAATTTATTTGCATATTAATTCAAAATGAATTCAGGAATCAATGCAAAACAGCCTGTCATTTGGATTTTTGACAAACGGCGGCATTCTAGTGAGAGGCCGGGTAAAAGTCTACCATAAGCGCAACTTTTTATGTGTTTTTTACCAATCTAATGGATAAAAGAGGAATTGACCGATGAAATCAACAACTAACTTATAGTGCGTAATCGGTTGCGGACCAGGATGAGCAGGAAAGCTGGGCATGGCGGCATGAAAAGTGGACCAAATGGTCAAAATTAGACATAGAACAACGATTATTAGCAGGAAAAGTAAAACTTATGATGGTTACGATTAAAAAGCATAAAAAACACGGATAAAACACAACAAATAAAAAGGGCAATAAAACATTGCCCTATCAATCAAACAGTTATGATTGCAATAACCACATCACGATGGGTAATAACGATTACAAACTATTGAGATCAAGCACATCTCGCATATCGTAAAGTCCACTTTTCATCGAACTCAGCCACAATGCAGATTTGACTGCACCGTTTGCAAAAGTCATGCGACTTGATGCTTTATGGCTGATCTCAATACGCTCGCCGATGTCCGCAAACATCGCCGTATGTTCACCAATAATGTCGCCCGCACGCACCGTCGCAAAACCAATAGTGCCTGGAACGCGCTCGCCGGTGTACCCTTCACGGGAGTAAACCGCGCAATCTTTCAAATCTTTGTCCATCGCATGAGCAATGGCTTCGCCCATTGCCAATGCGGTGCCTGATGGCGCATCCACTTTATGGCGATGGTGCGCTTCGATGATCTCAATGTCGGTATAATCCCCCATCACTTTGGCGGCTTTCTCCAGAAGCTTAAGCATCACGTTCACACCCACGCTGAAGTTGGCCGCAAAGACAATCGGCACTTCTGCTGAAGCATCAGTAATCGCCTGCTTGCCCGCATCATCAAAACCGGTGGTGCCGATAACCATGCCTTTAGCGTGCTGGCGGCAAAAAGCCAAATGATGAAGCGTGCCTTCGGGACGAGTAAAATCGATAAAGACATCGAAATCATTCACTACCGCATCCAGGCTATCGCTGACGATAACTCCCGTTTTAGCGACGCCAGCTAATTCACCCGCGTCGCTGCCCACTAAGGATGACCCCGTGCGTTCAAGCGCTGCACCCAGTTTTACGCCATCCATCTGTAATGCTGCCTGAATCAGCTGTCGCCCCATGCGACCACCCGCACCCGCGATTGCAACGCGGACTTGTGACTCATCCATATCGACTCTCTTTTCTTTATTCAATAACCAATGAAACTGTTCTCAGATTAACGAGGCCTTGGGAGGCTCGCCACATGAAAACACCGATAATAAGAAATTTATGACAAAACGGCGGAATTATCAGTAAAACCCATTAATGCCTTAAAAGAATTATGGAATTGAATGAGTTTGATACAGTTCCCGACGCCGCCAGTTCACATCTGCCACCGAATCCCCCGGCTGAATGGAACCCTGAAGCAATAAATTAAAGCGCGGGCTGACTTCACGCATTAAACGACTTTGCAGAACATAAACCGCTTCGCTGCCCAATTCACGGCAAGGCTGGCAGGCCGCGGATAAACCGAGCTGTTTAATTTCATCCATTTCATGGGAATAGGCGCAACTCATCAGAGAAATATCCTCAGGTACTTGCAGATGCTGGTTTTTTAGCTCACTCAATACGGCCCGCGCAATGGCTGCGCTGCCGCAAAAAATAGCCGAAGGGAGTTCGGCTTTAGTGCGCGACTGGAGGTATTTTTTGAAATTGGCGCGGGCTTCGGTTTCACCATAACCTTTGGTTACCAGCAAATGCTCGGATTCATCAAACACCAGGTGGTGGTCGAGGCAGGCTCTTTTAAAGCCGTCAAGACGCTGGATCATGGTTTCACGGCGCAAATCGGTAAATAGCAGAACGGGACGATGCCCCTTCTCTAATAAATAGTTTGCCGCGCTATAGCCAATGGAATAATGGTCTGGCGAGACACAATCAAGACGCATTTTCTTATCTCTGGCATTTATCGTCACGATAGGCTTATTGCTTTCCGCGGCTATGCGATACAGTGATTCATCATCAATACCAATAATTATTACGCCATCAACATCCGACTGACTAATCGACCTCATGAATAATGAAGTATCAGCTTCATTAATATCAAGAGAACACTTTTTAACATGCGTATCATAATGTGAGACAGCGGAAACAACCCCCTGAATCACTTCGTAATAATAATGATCACCATGAGGAGTAAACGCTTCCGCAGGGGCACATATTAATAATGAGTTAATAAGTAAACGGCTGGCGGGAATATCCCGTAAAATATCCATATGACGAGCATGGTAAAATACCTTTTCTTTGGCCTGCGGGCTGACATTACTTTTACCAGCCAGCACCCGTGACACAGTGCTCGGTGACAGCCCTGTCAGCACAGCTATCTCTTTAATTTTCAGCTTCCCCGTCATTTTGTGATCGATACCTCATTAGAGAAATTACATTATTTTCACCATCAACTCTTTATAATCCAGAGCATTTCACTTTCTGCTTGCCCGTAATATTTTCGTCGTGCAATTCCTGTCATAAATAGCTGTTGTGTGCAAAAAAAACCATAACTATGCTCTCAAAAAATGATTCTTGTTGAAAATAAACAGTAACTTTTATTGTCTGTATCAAACGCTACCCTTGATAAGAGAGAGCATAATGCAAAGAATCGCAATTATCGGAACCGGTAATATTTCCCACAGTCACATCCAAAGTTATCTTGAATTTCCTGATCGTTGCCAGATTGTCGCGCTGGTAGATATCTACCCAGAAAAAGCTGAAGAAAAGAAAAAACATTACGGATTAACAGCCGCAAAAGTTTACAACAACCACCAGGATATTCTTAATGATCCCACCATTGATGTGTTCGATATCTGTACCCCGCCTTATGTTCACGCCGCTATTTCTATTGATGCGCTGAATGCGGGAAAACACGTCCTGTGTGAAAAACCGATGGCTGCTTCACTTCAGGAATGCGACGCGATGATCAACGCCGCCGTGGCGAGCGGTAAAACGCTGTCTATCATTGCCCAAAACCGTTTTACCGATGCCTTCTGGCGTTTGAAAAAAGTGCTCGAAAGTGACCAAATCGGCAAAGTTTGCCACGCGCAGGTGGATTCATTCTGGTGGCGTGGCCACTCCTATTACGACCTGTGGTGGCGCGGCACATGGGAAAAAGAAGGCGGTGGTTGCACGCTCAACCATGCGGTACACCATATTGATGCCATTCAGTGGATGCTGGGCTTCCCGACTGAAGTGGTTGCGGTCACCACCAACGTCTCCCATGACAACGCCGAAGTGGAAGACCTCAGTGCGGCAATTTTCAAATATGGCAATGGTGCACTCACGCAACTGACCTCCTCCGTGGTGCATCACGGCGAAGATCAGAAGATTGTGATTCAGGGTGAAAAAGCACGTATTTCCGCACCATGGGATAAATTCGCCAGCATCGCCGCCGCCAACGGTTTCCCGCTTGAAGAGCGTAATACCCCGCTGGAAAACCAGCTTGAAGATAGCTACCAGTCGGTGCCGCGCCTGGCCTGGACACTGCACACCGGGCAAATCGATAACTTCCTGCACGCGCTACACACTGGCACCGCCCCGTTAGTTGATGGGCCGCAAGGCAAGCGTTCGCTGGAACTCATCACCGCAATCTATAAATCCGCCATCACCCGCAGCTTTGTCTCATTGCCGATCGCGGCCAGTGACCCGTATTACCTGACTGGCGGCCTGGTCAACCAGGCTCCCCACTTCTTTGAAAAATCGTCCTCGGTGGAAAATTTTGCCGAACAAGGCGCCATCCCGCTGGGCAAAAATATGGATCAAGGAGCATAAGCATGAGTCTCAACGACGGTATGAATTACGCGCCAACAGGCAAACCGCAGCCAGTCGTGCAACCGGGTGATTTCGTTTTTGCCGCCGCCGCACTCGATCACGGCCATATCTACGGCATGTCCAACGGCCTGATTGAAGCGGGTGCCACGCTTAAATGGGTTTACGACCCTGACCCGCAGAAAGTGGAACAGTTTGTTAAGCAATATCCGCAGGTCAACGTTGCACCATCACTTGAAGTGATTCTTGGCGATGACAGTGTGAACCTGGTTGCCGGAGCAGCGATACCAGAGGAGCGTTGTGCACTTGGCCTGAAGGTGATGGATGCCGGAAAGGACTATTTCACCGATAAAGCGCCGCTGACAACCCTTGCACAACTTGCCACAGCCAAAGAAAAAGTGGCGGAAACCGGATGCAAATATGCAGTGTATTACAGCGAACGTTTGCACGTTGAAAGCGCAGTTTTTGCCGGGCAACTGGTGCGCGAGGGTGCCATTGGCCGGGTTATTCAAACCCTGGGAACCGGGCCGCATCGCGAAGGGCAGGGCCGCCCGGACTGGTTCTACGTTAAGAAGCGTTTCGGCGGCATTCTCTGCGATATTGGCAGCCATCAAATCGAACAGTTCCTGTTTTATACCGGCAACCACGACGCGCAAGTTGTGGCAGCACAAACCAGTAATTTTACCCATCCTCAATACCCAGAATTTGAAGATTTCGGCGACGCCATGCTCAAGGGCGAAAACGGAGCCAGCGGCTATTTTCGCTGCGACTGGTTTACGCCAGAAGGTCTAAGTTCCTGGGGCGACGGGCGTCTTACCCTGCTCGGGACTGACGGCTATATCGAAATCCGCAAATACGTCGACATCACCCGCCAGCAACAAGACGTGGTGTATCTGGTAAATCAAGAGGGTGAATTCCGCTATCCGGTGGCCGGAAAAGTCGGCTTCCCGTTCTTCGGTGAGCTGATTCTGGATTGTTTGAATCGCACCGAAAATGCGATGACACAGGAACATGCGTTCAAAGCGGCTGAATTGTGTGTCCGCGCCCAAATGCTGGCCAATGGAGTGGAAGAATGATGAAAGCGATTCAAGCTGCGGTTGTCGGGTGTGGCGCAATCCACACCTTGCACGTGGAGGCCATTCAGTCCAACCCAGCCTGCCAATTACGGGCCATTGTCGAAACCGACCCCGTAAAAGGCCAGGCACTCGCCGAACGCTACGGTTGCCGCTATTACGCAGATTACTGTGAGATGCTGCTCGATAACGAGATTGATGTGGTGCATATCTGCACCCCGCACGCCGCGCATAAAGAGATGATTACCAAAGCGCTCATCGCCGGAAAACATGTGTTCACCGAAAAACCGGTGGCGCTCAATCCCGCCGAAGTCAAAGACATCAAAAATACGCTGGCGATTACGACCTCACAGCTTGGCGTTTGCTACCAAAATCGCCTGAACCCCAGCAGCCAGAAGATTAAAGCGTTACTAGAAGAGAACCACTACGGAAAAATTCTGAGTATTAAAGCAGTGTTGACCTGGAGCCGTTCGCTCGATTATTACGCGCAGAGCCCTTGGCGCGGGAGTTGGGCCAGCGAAGGCGGTAGCCTGCTGATCAACCAGGCGATTCATACGCTGGATTTAATGCAGTGGTTTGCCGGGGGCGTGGACGCAATAAAAGGTGTGGTGGAAAGCAGTTTTCTGAGCCACGCCACACAAGCTGAAGACACGGCAATGGCCAATATGGAACTGGCAAACGGGGCGCGTGGGATTTTTTATGCAACCAACTGCCATACCACCGACTCGCCGCTGCTTTTAGAGATCCACTGCGAAAACGGTTTACTGCAACTGCATCACAATAATTTGTGGTGCATTTCAGATGAAGGTAAAGAACTGCTGGCCAGTGATGAATCCCCCAATGCCGCGCAAAAATGTTATTGGGGCAGCAGCCACCAGTTAGCAATTAATAATTTTTATCACTCATTGTCAGAAACAAATGCCCGTAATTACGTCGATATTCACCAGGCAGAAATATCGCTACGGATGGTAGAGGCTATTTATCAATCTTCGATAACCAGGAACTGGATAGAGATTTCAGAATAAACACACTTTCCTTTTGCCCTACAAAAATGGAATAACAATATGAAACCTACTGAACGCAGAGTTGGCTACGGAACAGCCATAGGATATGGTGTTACCGATTTATTTGGCGGCGGAGCTTTTGCCATTATTGGCACATGGTTATTATTTTTCTACACCACCTATTGTGGATTATCAGTACTGGAAGCCGGTTCGATATTTGCTATTGCCCGTGTTATTGACGCCGTATTAAGCCCGATTATGGGTTATATCACCGATAACTTCGCCAATACCTGGCTGGGTAAACGTTTCGGTCGCCGTCGCTTCTTTTTACTGCTCAGCGCCCCACTGATGTTCTTATACGCCCTGCTGTGGGTAACAGATATGGGCTATTGGTATTATCTCGGTACCTATCTTTCCATTGAACTGCTGTCAGCAATGGTGCTGGTGCCGTGGGAAACATTGGCCGCAGAAATGACTAACCGCTATGCCGAACGCGCCCGTTTATCGGGTGTGCGAATGATCTGCTCACAACTCGGTGGTTTTCTGGCAGTTTCAGTGCCGGGCGTGATTATGCAGTTCACCGGCAAAGATAACCCGATGACTTATACCTACACCGGCCTGTTGTTCTCGGCTATTTTCTGCATCGCCGTCTTCACTACCTGGATGTGCACCTGGGAAGCGAAAGATGTGCGCGAAGAGTTTGAACCCGAAGCGGAAGGCGCAAATAGCGGCAATCTCTGGCATCATTTAAAGAGCCTGGTTTTAGACCTTCTCTCCTCATTTAAAATTAAAATGTTCCGCCAGCACATTATTATCTATATTGCCTCATTTACGGCGATGGATGTCTTTGGTTCAGTATTTACCTATTACGTGGTTTACGGTTTGCATCAGGATACGGCTGCGGTTTCAGGTTATTTAAGCGTTGCCGCATTTGTTTCTGTTCCGGGAACATTTGTCTTTATGATGCTCCTTAGCAAATTTGACTTCTCACCGTCCGCTGCTCTGCGTTTATCTTATGGCTGTATTTTCTCGGTATTAGCCTTCTTATTTTATGCCTATATCACCAACCTGAATGTCTCGTTCATGGTGTTCTCAGCAGTATTTGTGGTATTGGGTATTTCGCGTGCGGGTCTTTATTTTATCCCATGGAACATTTACAGCTTCATTCCCGATATTGATGAAATTGTCACCAAAAAACGCCGCGAGGGAATATTTGCCGGTGTCATGGTATTAACCCGCAAAAGTACCGTGGCGATAGCCATCATGTTGATTGGTGTGGTGTTGGAAGAGAACGGTTTTGTTAAAGGCCAGGGCGAGCAACCTATTCAAGCCTTGCACGCCATTGTTGGGCTAATGATCTTTGCCACCGCAGCCTTACTGGCTATCAGCTTCTATATGACGTTCAAATTCAAGTTAACGCGTGAATCCCACAAGACGCTAATCAAAGAAGTGGCGCGCCTGAAACTGGGCGGCAATCTGGAAGATTGCGACATGGAAACCCGCAAAGTCATCAAAGATCTTACCGGTTATGAATATGACAAAGTCTGGGGCAATACGCCGGGGCGTAAAACCACCGCAACTTTAACCCCAGATGCACCGTAAAGGAGCCGACACATGCGTACCCAATGGAGCAAACAACAAGCCGCAGAATGGCACAAAAATCAGGGCTGGATCTGTGGCTTTAACTACCTGCCCCGCAGTGCCGTGAACTGGACAGAACTGTGGCAACGCGAAACTTTTGACGCCGAAACCATCGACCAGGAACTGGGTTGGGCGCAGGAGATTGGCTATAACCAACTGCGCATCAATCTGCCGTTTATTGTCTGGCAGAACGACCGCGACGGGCTGCTGGAGCGTATCGAACAGTTTCTGGCGATAGCCGATAGCCACAGCATAAAAGTGATGCTGACATTAATGGATGACTGTGCGTTTTCCGGGGACGAACCATTTTTAGGGCCACAAAAAGCACCGGTTCCCGGCAAACATAACAGCCAGGCGGCAGCCAGCCCTGGGCGAGAAATTGTCTGCAACCGCGAGATGTGGCCGCAGCTTGAGCGCTACGTGCGAGACATTGTGCGCCATTTCAGAAGCGATTCGCGCATCGCTATCTGGGATTTGTACAACGAGCCAGGCAACCGTGGCACGTTTACCAGCGGGCTTGAGGAAATACAGTTCGATGAAAAACTGGAACATTTTGCGCTGGAGCTGCTGCATAAAGTTTTCGCCTGGGCGCGTGACGAAGATCCTGCGCAACCGCTGACTGTTGGCGCATGGCATATTTCGCAGGATCCCGATCAACCGCTAACGGAGTATTTCGCGCATCCAATCGACGTTGCCGCCGCCAGGCTTTCGGACGTGGTGAGTTTCCACGCATATCTTGCAACGCCGAAAATGCTGCAAGTATTGCGCTTCTGGCATACGTTCGAGCGCCCGCTGTTATGCACTGAATGGCTGGCGCGCCACGTCGGTTGCGTTATGGAGGAGCAACTGCCGCTGTTTGCCGCCCTGAACGTCGGTTGTTACCAGTGGGGGCTGGTACGCGGCAAAACGCAAACCACCCTCCCCTGGCCGTCAGTACGCAAAAGCGGCGTGGATTATGCGCAATTATGGTTCCACGATGTGCTCGACGAATACGGCATTCCCTTCCGCCAGCGCGAAATGGAATTGGTGCGCCGTTTAACTCATTCATACCCTAAATAATTCGAGTTGCAGGAAGGCGACCAGGCCGTAAGTTCCCAGGAGCATAGCTAACTATGTGACTGGGACGCGCGGGTGCAGTCAACGCACCTGCGGCTTGAAGTATGACGGGTAACCACATGACTCCCGCACCACCAGCGTGGGCGGGAGAATAATCCGTTTTGGCGGCTCGTCGTTGCCCTGAATGCGGCTAAACAACAACTCTCCGGCTTTGCGGCCAATCTCTTTGGCTGCCACCGAAACGGTGGTCAATGCAGGCTGCACTAACGACGCTTCGGTAATATCGTCAAACCCCACCAGCGCGAAATCCACACCGGTCTGACGCCCCATTTTGCGCAGCGTCTGCATCACGCCCAATGCCACAATATCCTGATAACACACCGCTGCCGTAATTTCCGGGTAACGGCGGAACAACTCCTCGGCCACCCGCGCCCCATCACTTTGGCTGGCAAGCGATGAAACCACCCATTCGCTTTTCGGCTGTATTCGATGCTCCAGCAATTTGCTGCTGTAACCACCGATACGCTGCGCCCGGCTGATAGAGTTTTCACTGCCGCCGATAAACGCAATATTGCGATGCCCCATACGCAGCAAATGTTGTGTTGCCAGTTGGGTGCCAAGGAAGTTGTCGGTGCCGACAAAATCGAAATCCACGTCATCCATCGGGCGCACCACCATAATCGCCGGAATATTGCGCCGCTTCAGGGTTTCAAAAAACAGCGGAGGCGTTTCCCGCGCCGCGCACAACACCATGCCGCAGGCGTTATTGCGCATCAGAGAATCAACGAACTTTTGCTGACGCTCGCCAGATTCCTCACTGTTTGCCAGAAACAGCAGCAAGTCATGGCGTTCCATTTCCTGGCTAAGTCCCGCCGTCATTTCACCGTAAAAAGGGTTGGTGATGTCGTGCAATAACAGCCCCACCTGGTTGCTGGTGCGGTTGCGTAAATTCGCTGCTGTCTGGTTGTACACGTAGCCCAAATCATCCAGAGCTTTGAGCACGCGTTGGCGAGTAGCGTCAGAAATGCGGCCACGATTGCGCAGCACCATCGAAACGGTTGCGGTGGAAACTTCCGCTTGTTTTGCCACCTGGGCAAGGGTAACGGTGCTCATCGGCACTCCTCGGAATTACGTAATTCCCAATAGATTAATCGAATAACCAAAAATTTGCTTATCCACGTGTGAATGCCATCACAGATAACCCAACTTTAGGCAACATCTTAGCAAAAGTGACAGGTTAATCGCGTTTACCACTCTGTTCAAAGACGGTTAATCGATTAATCTTAATCTATCAGAAACAGGGAGAAAACTATGTATCCGGCATCTTATGACAAGTATCCCGAAGTCCGCGTTTCGGGATTTGACCATCAAGCCTGGCAGGGATGGTCTGCCATCAAACATGCAGTAAGCGAGAAACTGACACGCTCAGCGAAAACCGTGCTGGTGATTGACTGCTATCCCGGCGTTGAACTCGACACGCTCCACGCACAATTGATTAGCCAACTGAACCCGCAATGCGTGATTAACGCGGAATCTGCGCGCATCAGTGAACAACATCTGCATGATTTACTGGCCTATAACCTGACGGATGACCGCGTATTCGGCGTACTTTCTTGCCACCAGTTACCTGAGTTTTTCTGCCCCGACAAACTGGCACAAGCGCAGCGTGAAGTCGCTGACATCACATCAGGCCTGGTGGTGGTTTACGGCCCAGGAGCCGCACTAATTCATAGCGGTGATGTGCTGGTGTATGCGGATCTGGCGCGCTGGGAAATCCAGCAGCGTTTTCGCCGTGGCGAACTCGGCAACTGGGGTGCGAATAACACCGATGAAGATATTCTGCGCCGTTACAAGCGTGCCTTTTTCATTGAATGGCGCGTGTTTGACCGCCATAAAACACCGTTGCTGAAGCGTGCGGATTTCCTGCTCGATACCAATAACGCCGAACAACCGGCGATGGTCAGCGGCGAAGCGCTGCGCTGCGCGCTGCAACAAACCACGCAACAACCGTTCCGCGTGGTGCCATTCTTCGACCCAGGCGTCTGGGGCGGGCAATGGATGAAAGATAAATTCGATCTCGATCCCTCAAAGCCAAATTACGCATGGTGTTTTGACTGTGTGCCCGAGGAGAACAGCCTGTTACTGCGTTTTGGTGATGTGCGGATCGAGATCCCCTCTCAGGATCTGGTGTTGCTTTACCCGCGTCCGCTGCTTGGCGAGCGCGTCCATGCCCGTTTTGGTGCGGAGTTCCCGATCCGTTTCGATTTCCTCGATACCATCGGCGGGCAGAATTTAAGCTTCCAGGTTCATCCGGTAACCGAATATATCCAGCAGCATTTCGGCATGCACTACACCCAGGATGAGAGCTATTACATGCTGGAAGCCGAACCGGGTGCCGAAGTGTATCTGGGGACCAAAACAGGTATCAGTCCACAAGAAATGCTCGACGATCTCGCGGCCGCCCAACGTGGCGAAAAAGCGTTTGATGACGAGAAATTTGTGAATCGTTTTCCGGCGCGTAAACACGATCACTTCCTGATCCCGGCAGGTACCGTGCACTGTTCCGGATCCGGCGCGATGGTGCTGGAAATCAGCGCCACGCCGTACATTTTCACCTTCAAATTGTGGGACTGGGGGCGTTTGGGTCTGGATGGCCTGCCGCGCCCGGTGCATCTGGAACACGGCGCACAAGTGATTGACTGGCAACGCGATACGCAATGGGTGTCCGAACATCTGGTCAACCATTTTGAGTCGATTGCCGCAGGCGATGGCTGGAGTGAAGAACGCACCGGCCTGCATGAACGTGAATTTATCGAAACCCGTCGCCACTGGTTTACTCAACCGGTCACCCACCACACCCACGGCGGCGTCAACGTATTGAATCTGGTTGAAGGCGATGCCGCTCTGGTTGAAAGCCCGCACGGCGCATTCGAACCCTTTGTGGTGCATTACGCCGAAACCTTCATTGTGCCGGCGGCTGTCGGCGAATATCGCATTTCCCCATACGGTTGTGCTGCGGGTCAGCAACTCGCCACCATGAAAGCCTGGGTAAGAGGATAACAAGATGATCAACGTGATTCTGGCAACACATGGCTCGCTTGCCGAAGCATTACTGGCTGGCGGCAAAATGGTCTACGGCGAACTGCCGCATGTTTTCCCCGTAATGCTGACGGAAAACAAGGGCATCAATAGTTTTGGCGATGAGTTTGCCGAAGTGCTGAAACAGGCCGGTAAAGGTGCTGACGGCGTGCTGGTGTTATGCGATTTGCAAAGCGGCACGCCGTGGAATATCGCCTGCCATCATGCATTCGACCCGCAAACGCAGCCACCTATGGCGGTGTTAGGCGGGGTGAATTTCCCGATGGTATTGCTGAGCGATGAAATAAAAGACCTGACCGATGTCGCACAGGCGGCAGAGGTTTTACTGGCAGAAACACACGACACGCTGGTTCAGGCGCAACTGACTGAAACCACACAATCTGATGATTTCTAAGGGGCAACGATGAGTATTTCTTTTGTGCGCATTGACGATCGAGTGATCCACGGCCAGCTGATCACCCGCTGGGCAAAAGAGTTGCCGTGCGATGGGATCGTCGCCATTGATGATGCCGTTGCCGCCGATCCGCTGTTGTCATCGGTGATGAAAGGCGCTGTGCAGGACACCAAAGTCTGGCTGTTTGATACCGCCACCGCGATTGAAAAACTGCCAAAGATCATCGCCAGTGAGAAGCACTATTTTGTGATTGGTAAATCTCCGGTAACGCTAAAACGCATTGAGGAAGCGGGTATCAGCCTGCAAAACAGCAATAAGAAAATCAACGTTGGCCCGATGAGCGCGCGAGCCACCACCACCACCATTGGCCCGAATCAATCTGTGAACCCCGAAGAGATAGCGGCGTTCGACTATCTGCTGCTGCGCGGGCATCAGATTGAATTTCGACTGGTACCTGATGCCAGCAGTTACAGCTGGCAGGATGCTCGACAAAAACTCAAATAAAGGAGTGCATTTATGGCTTTCGAAGCAGCTCTAATCGGCATTCTCTGTTACCTCGGTGCACTTAGCAGCCCATGGCTGCTGGGGTTGACCGGCGGCTGGTATTTAATTACCCGCCCACTGGTTTCAGGGATGCTGGTAGGTTTTATTCTCGGCGATGTGCAAACCGGGATTATCATCGGCGTGGCGGTTCAGGCCGTGTATATCGCGATGGTCACTCCCGGCGGTTCGATGCCTGCGGATCTCAACTTTGTTGCTTTCCCGGCAATCGCACTCGGCATTCTTTCCAATAAAGGCCCGGAAGTAGCTGTGGCGCTGGCTGCGACCATCGGCATTGCGGGTACGGTGTTGTTTAACGCCATGATGGTGCTCAATTCCTGGTGGAACCACCGCGCGGATATTGCGCTGGAGAAAGGCGACGAGCGCGGCGTGTATCTCAACAGTGCTATCTGGCCGCAAGCCACCAATTTCCTGATGCGTTTTATTCCGACGTTTATCGCAGTCTATTTCGGCGCGCAGTACATCAACGCCTTTATGGACAGCCTGCCGCACATCGTTCTTTCCACCATGAACGTGTTGGGCGGGATTCTGCCTGCGGTAGGTATCGCGATTTTACTTAAGCAAATTATCAAGAATTACAGCATGTTGATTTACTTTCTGGTGGGGTTTATCTGCATTGTTTTCCTGAAGCTAAACATGGTGGCGCTGGTGATTGTCGGCGCGTTGCTGGCACTGATTCACTACAACTACAAACCTGAGCCGCAGGCTGAACGCACAGCCTCCACGCCCGCTGATGATGAGGATGAATTCTGATGGAAGAACGTAAACTCACTCGCCAGGATTTGCGCCGTTGCTGGCGCAGTTGGATGATGTACAACCTTTCGTCCATGAGCTTTGAGCGCCTTGAGTCATTCGGCTTTTGTTTGAGTATGTTGCCGGTGGCGAAAAAGCTCTATCCCGATGACGAACAACGCAAAGAGATGCTCAAACGCCATGCGTCGTTCTACAACACCGAGCCGCAGCTGGGGGCGATTGTCAACGGCATGGTGCTGGGTCTTGAGGAGAAACGCGCCAACGGCGAGCCGATAGACGGCGAAACCATCAACACGCTGAAAGTGGGCCTGATGGGGCCAGTGGCGGGGATTGGTGATTCGATGATACCGGGCATGCTGATCCCGATTCTGCTCAGTATCGGTATGGCGCTGGCGGCGGGCGGCAACATTCTCGGGCCACTGTTTTATTGCGTGGCGTGGCTGGCGATTATTATTCCCGGCTCGTGGTTCCTGTTCCTGAAAGGCTACCGCATGGGGTCAACCTCGGTTGAGATGCTGGTAAGCAGCAAATCGACGCGCCTGCGTGAAGCGCTATCGTTATTAGGCGTGTTCGTGATGGGCGGCGTGGCGGCAAGTTACGTGAAACTCGGCACTGGGCTGGAGTTTGTCACCAAAGATGGCGTGAATATCCATGTGCAGCAGATGCTGGACGGAATTTTCCCTAATCTGCTGCCGCTGTTGGTGGTGATTGGCACCTGGTATTTGATGGCGAAACGCGGTGTGTCACCGGTGAAAGCAATGTTGTTGTTATTGGTGTTGGCGGCGGCGGGTGTGGCGGTGGGGCTGTTCTCGTAAAACATGGTGGATGACGCTGCGCTTATCCCCCCTACGACACCAAACTCGTAGGTCGGGTAAGCGCAGCGTCACCCGACTTTTTTAAGGATGGAACCCCACCCACTTCCCGCTCACCATTCCTGGCTTTGAAATAAACTGAAAACGCGCCGGATCATCAATAAATTGTTGATACAGCGGCGCATCGGTAATCCCAAACTCGATATATTGGCGTGGCGAGGTCACCTGTAAACGCCCCGGCATATAACGGCGATTATGCTGCCAGGCAATATGCTCATCTTGCAAAAGCGGATACCACGCCAGCCCCTTGTATGCCCGCACCGCATCGTATTCGAAACCATATTCCCGGTCGCACCAGGCACCAAACGTCAGCGGTTCATCCGGCGAGGCAGAAATCGTCGCGTGTGCCCAACCCGGTGGCACCAGCACTTTCTCACCAGGCCCCGCGCAAACCGCAAAACAGCGCCCTGGGTCGTCAGCTACATATTCCTGCATGTAGATAATCGCTTTACCCTGCCAGATTTCATACAGCTCAGGCGGCGACCAACCGCTGTGTTCACTGATGCGGTGAATATGTCCCTGGCTGCGAATCGGCTCATCGCCCAGGCGGCCAGAAGCGTAAGTCACCACGCCAAACAGCAGCATGCGTTTTTTAAGCTCATCGGTGTCCTGCAAACGCGCCACATCCATCACGATGGCATACACGTCTTCCGGGCCATTGCATGCCGGATCGCGCAACGAGGCGCGGATCTGATCGAGTTTACGGATCTCCGGTACGGGGCCAATCACCTCTTCGCCATAGCTAAAGCCCATCGGCTGGTGGTGGATCGCCATATCCAGCCCAAAATTCAGGTGCTGTTCAGCCATTTTGCACCTCTTTGCCGTGAATTTTTCCGCCTTGCAACACCACGCGCAGCGCAAAGCCTTGTGCCAGCGCCGCGTAATCATGCCCGGCGATAGTTGGCCAAACGGCAAGTGCGGAGAGAACTTCAGTTCCGGTGTTAATCAAACGGTGCGCTGTCGCACCTGGAATAATATGCACTGAACCAGGCGAAACCTGCTCAAAGCGCGCTTTTCCCTGCTCATCTTGCAGCAGCAATAAGCCCGTTCCGCGCAGGCCAAAATAGACTTCGCCCTGTTCGCGCCGCTGATGGAAATGCCCGCGCGTCATGTAAAACTCGTCGCCGATTCGCCCCGGATTCAGGTGCGTGGTGCCAGCATAAAGCTCACCTTCGCCCTGCGGAGATTTCAGCATTTCGACCTGATAGATTGCCGTTTCCGGCGGCAATGCTCGCCAGGCGTCGGTATCGTAAAAAACGCCAGCCAGATCGCCGCTACGGGTAACCTTAGTGATGAGATCTTCAGCCGTAAAATGGCCGTTGTGGAATGCCACGCAAGGCGGCATGTTGACAGAAATGTTCATTTTGTTTCTCCGGCCCAAGGAGAACTGCTTAATCAGCATAGCAAGGTTAATCGATTAACCCTAAGCCCAGGCCGGAGAATGTCGATCTGCGTCGCGTTAATTCATTACGGAGCCATGCTCTCTTATCTTTTAAGTACATACAGTGCGATCAAAGTGCGATTAGCTTATTATGTCGCTCATTTCCAGGTTCAGACTTGATCGAGAAAGTGTAATGAAACTCCCACAGGCCAGCATTTCAGAATCCGTCACCCAGCATCTTGCGCGGCGAATTATGCACGGCGATCTTGCGCCAGGACTGTCATTGCCTGGCGAGAACGAATTAGCCGTTGAATACGAAGTCTCCCGGACTTCAGTGCGTAACGCACTTCAGGTATTAGCTGCCAAGGGGCTTATCTCGATTCAGGCCAAGAAACGCAGCACGGTGAATAGCCGCGAACTGTGGAGCCTGTTGGATATTGATGTGTTGGGCTGGCTGGCTGAAGGTGAACTTGACCTTAAACTGGTTGAGCAACTGATTGTGACGCGCCTGATTTTCGAGCCTAATGTGGCAACGCTTGCGGCGTTAAACGCCAACGGACACGATCTGGCGGCGATGGAAGATGCACTCCAGTTAATGCGCAATGGCCAACTCGAAGCACAAAGATCGTTATTCGAAGAAGGCGATATGGCGTTCCACCATGCGTTATTACGCGCCACGCATAATCCCTTTCTTTTAGCCCTTGGCAACGCGCTTTCCGCCGCCATGGCGCTCTCCTTTAAGCAAACGCTGGAAAAAGATGTGCGCCAGACCAAAGCCGCCGTCGACGAACACTACCTGCTATTCGATGCTATCCGCCTGAAAGAATTCGATAAAGCCCGCCTGCAAATGCGTAATATTTTGCTCAATGCCGCTAAAAAACGCATCTGGCAGGATCGACCGGAAATGTTCGACCACATTATTTGATCCTCATCTGACGTAATTTCGATCTCCCTCACACACTGTGGGTGCTTTTTGTTCTAGCATTCTTGTATTACAAGATTGCATGGTTTGTATTACTTGAATGAAAACTCACTGGATTGCCATCGACTGGGGAACCACCAACTTCCGTGCATTTTTAATGTCCGGTTCGCAACCTGTTTCCCGAATTAGCCAGTCTTGCGGGTTGTTATCCGTTGAAAAGGGGCAATTTGCCTCGACGCTGCAAACGTTGCTGCACGCGTGGTTAGAAGAGCTCGGCAACCTGCCGATTGTGATGGCGGGAATGGTTGGTTCGCAGCAAGGCTGGCATGAAGTGCCTTATGCACCGCTCCCCTGTCTTGCCGAAGATCTGGCTGCTCGTACGCTGGCTTTCACCACCGACTGGGGCAGCCCGGCGTGGATTATTCCCGGCGCGAACGGCAACAGTCGGTTCTCTCAGCCAGACGTAATGCGCGGTGAAGAAGTACAACTATTAGGCCTGGCGTTGCTGCATCCTGCCAGCCAGCACACCGCCTTGTTGCCCGGCACGCACAGCAAACATGCGCAAATGGTGAATGGTGAAATTACCTCGTTCGCCACCTTTATGAGCGGCGAAATATTCTCGCTGCTCAGTCAGCATTCCATTCTCGGGCGTGCGCTGCCAGAACAGCAGGAAGATACAGACGCTTTCTTGTCAGGTGTGAAAGCCGCCCGGCAAGGCGCGCCATTTACCCACTTAATCTTCTCAGCCCGCACCCGCCGCCTGGCCGGCGAAATTGCTGAAACTGGTGTTCACAGCTATTTGTCCGGCTTAACCATTGGCTACGAATTGCAGGCCGTACCCGCCGGGCAACAGGCGTGGCTGGTCGGCAGCCCGTCACTAACCGCCCGCTATCAGCTTGCCGCAGGCGAGTTGGGCCTGAACCTCTCCGCAATTAACGGCGATGACTGTTTTATTCATGGCCTGTGGCACCTCTTTACCCAGCTTCAAGGAAACCCATCATGAGCCCGGAAAATTTCATTGCCCAATGGCAACAAGAGCCGTTACCGCTGGTCGCCATTTTGCGCGGCATCACGCCTGAAGATGCCGTCGAAGCGGCAGAAATCCTGCTCGAGTGCGGTTTTCACTATCTTGAAGTGCCGCTGAATAGCCCGTCACCGCTGGAGTCGATTGCTTTGATGCGCAGCGTGGTGGGCGAGCGTGGCTATGTGGGTGCCGGAACGGTGCTGACAGTTGAACAAGTTGATGCGGTAGCCGAATGCGGCGGGCAACTGATTATTTCCCCAAGTTGCTGCCCTGAAGTGATTCGCCGCACGCGCCTGCTCAAGTTGATCAGCATGCCGGGGATCATGACGCCCAGCGAGGCGTTCATCGCGATCGGCGCCGGAGCCAGCGCACTGAAGTTGTTCCCGGCGGAGCATGTCAGCCCGGTCGTCACCAAAGCTTTCCGCGCGGTGGTTCCACGCAGTGTCGCCATGCTGCCGGTTGGCGGTATCCAGCCAGACGCCGCACAAATGCGCAGTTACATCCAGGCAGGCGCTAACGGTTTTGGTCTTGGCGGCGGTTTGTATCAGGCCGGTTTGAGCATGCCGACCCTTCGTGAACGTGCCCAGGCTTATCAACACGCCTGGCGCCAGTGCGCGGGCTAAATCATGAATCAAGGTATCGGCGGCAATATCGAGGCTATCGGTGAATATCGTGCGCAGTTGGGTGAAACGCCGGTGTGGTGTCGCCGGAGCGGTTCGCTGTTGTGGGTCGATATCTTGCAAAATCGCCTGTTGCGTTACTGGCCGAATCAAGCCGGAAGCGTTGATGTTCGCCCGATGCCGGTTTTCACCAGCGCGGTGCTGCTGACCTCTGAGCCAGAGATTTTCCTGGTGGTCAGCCAGAGTGGTATCTCGCTGTACAACTACCAAAACCAACAGTCGAGTGCGGTTTGTGCGTGGCCGAATGAGGCCCACGGAACACGCCCAAATGAAGCCGCCATTGCGCCTGATGGTTCGCTGTGGTTTAGCACCATGGACCCAACCGCTCAGAAGGCGATTGGCAGCTGGTATCGAGTCTGCGCGGATTCCCCCACGCCTCAGCATTTGCTGGGCGGTTTGGTAGTCCCGAATACCCTGCAATGGATCGGCGAAAACGTCTGGTTTGCCGATTCGTTACGTCACCGTTTTTACCGTGCGACGTCGCAGCCACACGGGCTGCACATCGAACAGGAATACCAGGTCAACGGCATTCCCGATGGCTCGACGCTGACCGACGATGGCGAACTGATTAACGCTTGCTGGGGAAGTTCCTGCCTGGCGCGCTACCGAATAGACAATCTCCAACTGGTTGAATCTGGCCGCATAGCCTTGCCCGTCAGCCAGCCCAGCAGTTGCACGTTCGGTGGCCCAAATTTATCCGATCTTTACATCACTTCTGCACGAGATGGACTTGCCCGACCCGTCGCCCTGGATGGCGCGGTTTTAAAAATAACAACAACAATTGCAGGCACACCCGCCCGCAAATTCAGGATCTAAAAATCCATAACTTTGAGGCGTTATTAATGAATACGATCTCTTCCCCTACACAGACTAATCGGCAGACTTTACTGGTCTGCTTCCTTGCCGCACTCGCCGGGCTGCTATTTGGCCTCGATATGGGCGTCATCGCCGGCGCACTGCCGTTTATCGCTAGCGAATTTAATCTCAGCAGCCATCACCAGGAAATTGTCGTCAGTATCATGATGTTAGGTGCGGCGCTCGGCGCACTGTGCAGCGGCCCGATGTCATCAACCCTTGGGCGCAAGAAAAGCCTGTTGCTCGGTGCAGTGCTGTTTATCGTCGGTTCTCTGGGTTGTGCCGTCGCGCACAGCATGGAAGTGCTCGCGGTATCGCGCTTTATTCTCGGCCTGGCCGTGGGCGTTGCATCGTTTACCGCGCCGCTGTATCTGTCTGAAATCGCACCGGAACGTATTCGTGGCAGCATGATTTCTCTTTATCAGTTGATGATTACGATCGGCATTCTGGCGGCGTTTTTGTCTGATGCGGCATTGAGCGAAGGCGGCCACTGGCGCTGGATGCTGGGCGTTATTACATTCCCGGCGATCATCCTGTTTGTCGGCGTGCTGACACTGCCCGAAAGCCCGCGCTGGCTGGCAATGAAAAACAAGCATGAACTGGCTGGAAAAGTGCTGAAGCTGCTGCGTAACTCCGATAAAGAAGCGCAGGACGAGCTGAATCAAATTCGCGAAAGCGTGAAGATGAAGCAACGCGGTTTGCAGCTTTTCTTGCACAACCCACACTTCCGCCGTTCCACTTATCTCGGTGTACTACTCCAGTTTATGCAGCAATTCACCGGTATGACGGTGATCATGTACTACGCCCCGAAGATCTTTGAGATCGCCGGTTTTGCCACCACCCGCGAACAAATGTGGGGCACGGTAATTGCAGGCTTAACCAACGTGCTGGCAACGTTCATCGCGATTGCTCTGGTTGACCGTTGGGGACGCAAACCTATCCTGAAACTGGGCTTCTCAGGCATGGCCATCTGCATGGGCATTCTCGGTTATATGTTCCATAGCGGTATTTCTAACCCGACCGAGCAATATACCGCCGTTATCGTGTTGCTGGTTTTCATCACCGGTTTTGCGATGAGTGCTGGCCCGTTGATTTGGGTGCTGTGTTCGGAGATCCAACCGCTCGCCGGGCGCGATTTTGGCGTCACCTGTTCCACGATGGCGAACTGGATCGCCAATATGATCATCGGTGCTACTTTCCTGACGCTGATCGACACCATCGGCAGCCCGAATACCTTCTGGCTGTATGGCGCGCTGAACGTGGTGTGTATTGTGCTGACCCTTCTGTTCATTCCTGAAACCAAAAATATTTCTCTGGAACATATCGAACGCAACTTAATGCGCGGTAATGCGCTGCGCCATATCGGCCAGCCGCAACAGAGCAAGACCAGTAACCCAATCACCACCGAATAAAACAACAACAGGCCTGAGCTCAGAATTCAGGCCCCCTACCTCTGGAGATGACAATGAGTAACATAATCGAGAGTACATCAGCGAATGCGGCCGCTGAATCGCGGGTTTACAGCAAGATAACCCGGCGACTGATTCCGTTTTTGATTTTGTGTTATTTCTTCGCCTATCTGGACCGCGTTAACGTCGGCTTCGCCAAACTGCATATGCAGGATGCGCTGAATTTCAGTGACACGGTGTATGGCCTGGGTGCCGGTATTTTCTTTATCGGCTACTTCCTGTTTGAGATGCCAAGCAACTTGCTGATGCAGAAGTTTGGGCCACGTTTCTGGATTGCCCGCATTATGGCAACCTGGGCGGTGCTCTCAGCAGGCATGATGTTCGTCACCACGCCGACCCAATTCTACGTGGTGCGGTTTTTACTCGGCGTGGCCGAAGCAGGTTTCTTCCCTGGCATCGTGTTTTATCTCACGCTGTGGTTCCCGTCGTGGCGTTCTGCGCGCACCCTGGGGCTGTTTATTCTGGTCACCCCACTTTCAACGATTATCGGTAGCCCGCTGTCCGGACTGATCCTCAAACTTTTTGAAGGCGTTGGCAGCCTGCATAACTGGCAATGGCTGTTTTTGGTTGAAGCGATCCCCTCTTTCCTGCTCGCTTTTGTGGTGCTGCGTTATCTCGATAACGACGTGAAGTCAGCGAAATGGCTGAGCGATGCCGAAAAGCAGGTGGTCATTAACGATCTGGCAAAAGATGAAGCCAACCGCGCTCTGCTCAATAAAGGCAAAGTGGATAGCAGCCTGAAAGGGATGCTGAAAAACGGTTATGTCTGGCTGCTGGCACTGGTGTTTTTCAGCTTCAACATCGGCTATTACGGCATCAACTTCTGGCTGCCTTCGATCATCAAAAGCTCCGGCGTGAATGACGATTTGTATATCGGCCTGCTGGCGGCGCTGCCGTATGTCTTCGGCGCGGCATTTATGGTGTGGAACAGCCGCCACTCTGACCTCAAGCAAGAGCGCCGCTGGCATATCGCCATCCCTGCGCTGGTTGGCTGTATCGGCCTGACGTTAAGCGCGTATTGCAGCGGCTCTACCTTCTGGATGATGGCGTGGATTTGCGTGGCGATGTCCGGCACCCTGGCGCTAATTCCAACCTATATCAGTCTGCCTGGCGCGCTGTTGTCTGGCACTGCCGCCGCTGCGGGTATCGCTTTCGTGAACTCGATTGGCAACCTGGCCGGTTTCTTCGGCCCGACTGTGCTGGGCTGGCTGAAAGATACCACCGGGCGTACAGATATCGGCTTATACATTCTGGCGGGTTTCCTGCTGCTTTGTGTGCCGCTCATCCTGCTTTTGCCTGCACGCCTGGCAAACCCTAAAAAAGTGATAGTTCAACCTGAACAAAGCGGTGTGCAGCCTAATGCTGCCCATCAAATCAATGCGGCACCTCGTCGTTAACGAACAAAAAGAGATGGTGAATATGAGCGGATGTGGCGGATGTGCCAGCTGTGGCACGCATTTCAACCCGATCCTCGAAGGTGATGATGGCGCATTGAAACGTGCGCTATACAAATCCATGGGGCATACCGATGAGCAACTGCGCAAACCGGTAATCGCCGTGGTGAACAGTTATACCAATGCTACGGCGGGCCATGCCAACCTGAATGAGCTGACGGCAAAAGTGCTGGAAGGCATCGACGAAGCCGGTGGCGTGGGCATGGTGTTTGGCACCATCGCGCCGTGTGACGGTATCGCCGAAGGGCATTTGGGGATGCGTTATATCCTCGCCGCCCGCGAAGTGATTACCGCGTCTATCGAAGTGATGATGCGCGCTCACCGTTTTGACGGCATGGTGCTGCTTGGCTCATGCGACAAAATCGTTCCGGCGATGTTAATGGCGGCGGCGCGTTTAGATATACCGGCGATTATGGTTAACGGCGGGCCAATGTATCCGGCTGAATACAAAGGTAAACACTGGGATGGCAATATCGTCACTGAAGCCATCGGCTGGAAGATGCGCGGTGAAATCAGCGAAGAAGAGTTTGCCCATATCGAGAATATTGCCGAGCCGGGCCCTGGCTCCTGCACCATGTACGGCACCGCGAATACCATGTGCTGCATTGGTGAAGTATTGGGTATGAGTTTGCCGGGCAGCAGTACGCTGCCTGCGGTGTCGCAAGAACGCCGCGATTGCGCCGTAGAAACCGGGCGTCAGGCGGTGGAACTGGTGCTCAATGGCGTGAATGCGCGCCAGATTATTACCGCGCAATCCATTCATAACGCGATGGTTTATTTGCTGGCAACCGGCGGTTCAACCAATGCAATTTTGCATCTACAAGCCATTTATTACGAAGCCGAGCTAGGCCATCTGCCGCTGTCCGCTTTTGATGAGCTCAGCCACCGTGTGCCGCTGGTCGCCTCGCTGTATCCGGCATCCGAGCACGACATGATCGACTTCTGGGAAGCCGGTGGTGTGCAGGCGGTAGAAGTTGAAATCAGCAAACTGATGCACCTGGATGCGCTGACAGTTGCCGGTAAAACTAAAGCCCAGTTGCTTGCCGACACTAAACGCAGTTGCCGCCCGGAAGTGATTCACACGCTGGCTATTCCGGTGCGTAACGAAGCGGGTGTCGCCGTGCTGCATGGCAACCTTTCGCCGCTGGGTTGCGTAGTCAAACCGGCTGCCGTTCCGGAAAACCTGATGGTGTTCCGTGGCCCTGCGGTGGTGTTCAACAGCGAGCAGGAATCCGTAGAAGCGATTATGTCCGGCCAGATTCAGCCCGGCAGCGTGCTGGTGCTGCGCTACGAAGGCCCGAAAGGCGGACCGGGGATGCCGGAAATGTATAAGCCGATGAAATCGCTGGAAGGCATGGGGCTTTCTGATACTTGCGCGTTGATTACCGACGGGCGTTTTTCTGGCTCCAACCGTGGGCTGTTCGTCGGCCATATCTCGCCGGAAGCGGTAGATGGCGGTGAGTTAGGGCTGGTGGAAAACGGCGATGAAATCTCAATTGATATTCCATCACGCTTGCTGACGCTGCATGTGGCGGAAGAAGTGCTGGCAACACGCCGTGAAAACTGGCAGCCGGTAAACAAAGAAGTGCCTCGCGGCTTCTTACGTTTGTATCGCCGCTGGGCGCTGCCTGCCGCGCAAGGCGCGGTGCTGGCTGACCGGGAGGACGACTGATGACTAAGCACTATACGGCGCAAGACATCGGTGGCGTGAATCCCATTACCGCGATGCCGTTTACGCCTGCGGGTGAAATTGACGAACACAGTTTTGTGCGCCTGCTGGAGCATCTTTCCACCAGCGGAGCGCAAGGCACCACGCTGTTTGGCATCGCCAGTGAATTCCCGAAATTGCACGATCAGGAACGCGATCGGCTGGCACAAATGTTTGTCTCGACGCTGGCAGGAAGCCCGCTTTATCGGGCGATGTCGGTGACCGATCACAGCACTGAGCTGGCGATAAAACGTGCGCGTGACTACGCCAAATTAGGTGTGGATGCGCTGATGCTACTGCCACCGTTCTTCCTTAGCCCTAATCCACAGGCCATTCAGGAACATATTTTTGCCGTGCTGGAAGCGGTGGATATTCCGGTCATGGTTCAGTACGCGCCGGGTGAAACCGGCCTACCGATTACGCCGGAACAACTGGCAACTGTCGCGGCTCGTTATCCGCATGCGGTATTCAAAATCGAGTGTAACCCGCCCGTAGACTACACCCGCGAGTTTCTGAAACTGGCACCACAGGCCAGCGTGCTGAACGGTTATGCCGGGCTGTATATGCTGCAAATGCTGGCGGCAGGCGGAAAAGGTGTGATGCCGGGTTGTTCGTTTACCGAGGTTTATGTGCGGATTTACCAGCACTGGCAACGGGGCGAAACGGCGCAAGCCGAGGCGTTACATCAGGCGTTGTTGCCGTATATCCAGCGCTGGATGACGCACTGCGAATACATCATTCAGGTTGAGAAAACCCTGCTGCAACGACGTGGGATTATTGCCAGCGATTATTGCCGCAAGCCGGGCTGGCAGCTTTCTACGGAAGACCATCAGACCCTTGATCGCTTCCTGAACGAATTCCAACTCTAAGCTTAGCTTTTTGAGGTTAACGAAATGAGCAGTCAAAAATCAGCACGCGTTGTGATTGTTACCGGAACCAGCCAGGGTATCGGCCAGGCCATTGCACAGACCTTTCTGAGCAATGGCGATATTGTTATCGGTTGTGCTTTTTCAGCGCAGGAAAGAGCGCCAAATGCCCAAAAGATGCTGGCTGAATATCCCGAACGCTATTTCTATTTTTCCGTCGACGTGACCAAAACGGAGTCTATTAAGCAATTCGTTATTGATGCCGAAAAGCTGTTCGGCCGCATTGATGTGGTGGTGTCTAACGCCGGTAAAAACGTCTTTAAAGGGATCGATTGTGAAGAGAGCGATTGGGCGCATAACTTCGATCTGAATTTGCGGTCGCACTGGTATCTGGCGAAATGCGCCCGCCCGGCGCTGCAAAAAAGCAAAGGGACGATCCTGGTGATCACCTCGAATCATGCGTTTTCAACCATGCCTGGCTGCGCGCCGTATAACATCAGCAAGCGCGCCCTGCTTTCACTGGTGCAAAGCCTGACTATCGAATGGGGGCCAGAAATTCGCACCGTGGGTATCGCGCCTGGTTTTATCGACACCGACGGCAATCAGGTCTGGTTTGACTCGCATGCCGATGGCAAAGCCGCCCGCGACAAAACTATTCGCAAACACCCGGTAGGCCGCATTGGGCGTGCCGAGGAAGTCGGCGATTTGTGCCTGTTCTTATCCAGCGATAAAGCCGGGTTTATTGCCGGAACGACAATTGTGATGGATGGCGGGCGCAGTGCGATTATGCAGGATGAGGACGACGCGTAAGGAAAAAGGGGAGCAAATGCTCCCCCGAAACTGATGACAAACGTCTTCGTAGGTCGGATAAGCGCAGCGTCATCCGACACTTTTATCTGCAATAACAGGCGTAAATGGTGGATGACGCTACCGCTTATCCACCCTACACTTCTTTCACATCCACACGCAGCTCACGCGGAACTTCGAAAACGATGTTTTCTTCGCGCCCTACCAGTTCACGGGTGTCGCTACCGCCGAGTTCACGCAGGCGAGCCAGAACGTTTTGCACCAGAATGTCGGGGGCTGATGCCCCTGCCGTCACCCCAACACAAATAGCGTCTTTTACCCACTCTTCCTGGATGTCCGCTGCGTCGTCAATCAGGTACGCCGCTTTGCCCATGCGTTGCGCCAGTTCAGCAAGACGGTTGGAGTTGGACGAGTTTTTCGAGCCAACTACCAGCACCACATCTGCTTCGTCAGCCAACGCACGGACCGCTTCCTGGCGGTTGGTGGTGGCGTAGCAAATGTCGTCTTTACGCGGACCGATAATATTCGGGAAGCGGGTACGCAGCGCGTCAATCACGTCAGAAGTGTCATCTACAGAGAGTGTGGTCTGGGTCATAAACGAAAGTTTATTTTCGTTTTTCACATCCAGCTTGCTGACATCTTCCGGCGATTCCACCAGGTACATGCCCCCTTTCGGGTTACTGTACTGGCCCATGGTGCCCTCCACTTCCGGATGGCCAGCATGGCCAATCAGAATGGATTCCTCACCACGACGACTGGCGCGAGCCACTTCCATATGCACTTTGGTCACCAACGGGCAGGTCGCATCAAACACCGTTAAATCACGGCCTTTGGCTTCACTGCGTACTGCTTGAGAAACACCATGTGCTGAGAAAATCAGGATTGCGCCATCAGGCACTTCACTGATCTGCTCGATGAAAATCGCCCCGCGTTCCCGCAGGCTATCAACCACGTAACGGTTGTGCACCACTTCGTGACGGACATAAATCGGCGCGCCGTATATGGCCAGCGCGTTTTCAACAATGCTGATAGCGCGGTCTACCCCGGCACAAAAGCCACGAGGGTTAGCCAACAGGATCTGCATTCAACGCCTCCAGTACCGGGTCAATTTCCAGTACTTCGATATCAAAATGAATGGTTTGCCCGGCAAGTGGGTGGTTAAAGTCAACGGTGATGGAATCGCCGTTAACTTCACGTACTACACCTGGCATCTCGCTGCCATCCATTGCAGTAAACAACATAATGGCACCCGGTACCGGTTCACCCGCGTCAATAAATTCACGACGAGAGAAATACTGGATCATGTCCGGGCTTGGAATACCAAACGCCGATTCCGGTGCCAGAGAGAACGCTTTTTTGTCCCCTGCTTTCAAACCGACTAGCTGGTCTTCCATGCCTGGCGACAGTGTTTCGTCACCCAGCGTGAAGAGTGCCGGTTTGCCGTTGTTGCGGGTCGACTCGGCGGTGGAGCCATCTTCGAGTTTCAGCGTGAAATGCACGAAAACTCTGCTATTAGCCTGGATAGACTCAGCCATGGGTTACCCTTTTTGCTTAGCGGGCTTGTCGGAGGAGACAAAGAACCCCTCCAGAACAATCAGCGCCGCACCGATACAGATAGCCGTATCGGCCAGATTAAACGTGGCGAAGTGCCAGTCGCCGACATAGAAATCGATCATGTCGACCACAAAGCCATGCCATAAACGGTCAAACAAGTTGCCGAGTGCGCCGCCGATGATTAAAGCATAGGCGATGTTATGCAGCTTCTGCGTCGCTTTTGAGCGATACATCATTACCGCTAAAATCACGCATATGCCGATAGCAATACCCGCAAAGAACCAGCGCTGCCAGCCGCCTTTATCCGCAAGGAAACTAAACGCAGCGCCGTAGTTACGGGCGTAGTGCAGATTCAGCGATGGGAACAGGGATACGGTGTCCCCCAGCATGAAATGCTGGAGGATCAGGTATTTGCTGCCAAGATCGATGATCAGTACCACCACCACAAGCCACAGCCAGCTCAGGCCGGTCGAACAAATCGATTTACTCATCAGGCAAATTTACGCTTTTCGCCGTCACCGGCTACGTTAGTTACACAGCGGCCACAGATTTCTGCGTGTTCCGCCACCAGGCCGACGTCGGTGGTGTAATGCCAGCAACGCGGGCATTTTTCACCGTCAGCTTTACGCAGAGCAACTTTCAATCCTTTGAGGATTTCGCTTTGCTGCGCGTCTTCAGTTGCCTGTGCATAATCGGCAACTGCTGCACCCGAGGTCAACAAGACAAATCGCAATTCATCACCGAGGCTGTTGAGCTTCGCTGCCAGTTCGCTGTCGGCAAACAGAGTCACATCAGCTTCCAGAGAACCGCCCACACGCTTATCAGCACGTGCTTGTTCGATAACTTTGTTCACTTCGCCACGCACGGTTAACAGCGTGTCCCAGTAATCATTGTTCATCGTTTCGCTGTCAGCCAGACCGAACAGACCTTCGTACCATTCACCGGTGAAGACATATTTCTCACGGTTGCCTGGCAGGAACGCCCAGATTTCATCGGCGGTGAAGGACATGATAGGTGCCATCCAGCGAACCAGCGCTTCTGCAATGTGGAACAGAGCGGTCTGGCAGCTACGACGCGCTACGCTGTCGGACTTCGCAGTGTACTGGCGGTCTTTGATGATATCGAGATAGAACGAGCCCATTTCGATGGAGCAGAAACGCATCAGGCGTTGCACAACTTCGTGGAAATCGTAGTTTTCATAAGCGGCAAGGATATCGGCTTGTGCTTCTTGCGCACAGCTGACGGCCCAGCGATCCAGTACAACCATTTCTTCCGGTTTCACCATATCGGTTTCTGGATTGAAACCATTAAGGTTCGCCAGCAGGAAACGCGCGGTGTTACGGATACGACGATAAGAGTCGGCAGCACGTTTCAGGATCTCATCGGACACAGCAATTTCGCCGGTGTAATCCGTTGATGCTACCCACAGACGCAGAATATCGGCGCCCAATTTGTTCATCACGTCCTGCGGAGAAACGGTGTTACCGATGGATTTAGACATTTTGCGGCCCTGACCATCAACGGTGAAACCGTGAGTCAGTACCTGGCGGTAAGGCGCTTTGCCTTTCATCGCTGTCGAAATCATCAGTGAAGACATGAACCAGCCGCGATGCTGATCCGAACCTTCCAGATACATGTCTGCCGCGTGGCCGCTGAATTCAGGGCGCACATCAACAACCGATGAATGCGTTGAACCGGAGTCGAACCACACATCTAAAGTGTCTGGCACTTTGGTGTAGTTATCAGCGTCGTCACCAAGGATGTCGCGCGGGTCGAGATCCCACCACGCCTGGATGCCGTCTTGTTCAACACGCTTCGCCACTTCTTCCATCAGTTCCAGCGTGCGCGGGTGCAGCTCTTCAGTGTCTTTGTGGACGAACATCGACATCGGCACGCCCCATGTACGCTGGCGAGAGATACACCAGTCCGGGCGGTTAGCGACCATTGATTCAATACGCGCCTGACCCCAGTCTGGGATCCACTGCACGCCTTTGATCTCTTTCAGAGACTGCGCGCGCAGGCCTTTTTGATCCATGCTGATGAACCACTGCGGAGTGGCACGGAAGATGATTGGCGTTTTGTGACGCCAGCAGTGCGGGTAGCTGTGCAGCAGTTTTTCAACGTGCAGCAAGACGCCTTTATCACGCAGGATGTTAACGATCAGGTCGTTAGCTTTAAACACCTGAACGCCATCCAGACCTTCATAGGTACCAGGCAGGTAGCAACCGTCCGGGCCAACCGGGTTGGCAATTTCCAGATTGTATTTCTGGCTGATAACGTAGTCGTCAGGACCGTGACCACCAGCTGTGTGCACCGCACCAGTACCGGCTTCAAGGGTTACGTGCTCACCCAGAATAGCTGGCACGTCGAAATCTAAGAACGGATGCTTGAAGCGCAATAATTCCAGGTCTGCGCCTTTGGCAGTACCCAGAACTGTCCACTCGACGATTGCCGCGCTCTTCATTACGCTTTCGAGCAAGTCTTTGGCGACGATCAGCGTCTGGCCATCAACCTGCACCAGCACATATTCGAATTCTGCGTTCAGAGAAACTGCGCGGTTAGCAGGCAGCGTCCACGGAGTGGTGGTCCAGATAACCATCGAAACTGGGCCATTAACTTGCGTGGCACCGAATTTCGCTTTCACGGCATCAGCATCGACAGCCTGGAAGTTAACGAAGATAGAAGGAGAGGTTTTGTCGTAATACTCAACTTCCGCTTCAGCCAGGGCCGAACGACAGTCGACGCACCAGTGCACAGGTTTAGCCCCTTTATGCAGGTGGCCGTTACCGACGATTTTACCCAGCGCACGAATGATGTTCGCTTCGGTTTTGAAATCCATGGTCAGGTAAGGACGTGACCAGTCGCCCAGCACACCCAGACGGATAAAGTCGGCACGTTGGCCATCAACCTGCTCTGCGGCGTATTTGCGGCACGCCGCACGGAATTCAGCGGCGGAGACTTTCTCACCCGGTTTGCCAATCAGCTGTTCTACTTTCAGCTCGATTGGCAGACCGTGGCAGTCCCAACCTGGAACATACGGCGAGTCAAAACCAGAAAGCCCTTTGGACTTAACGATAATGTCTTTCAGAATCTTGTTAACGGAGTGACCAATGTGAATGCTGCCGTTCGCGTATGGAGGGCCATCATGCAGAATGAAGGATTTTTTGCCTTTCTTTGCATTACGGATGATGCCGTACAGGTCATCATCATTCCAGCGAGCCAGCATGCCCGGTTCACGTTTAGCGAGATCGCCACGCATCGGGAACCCTGTTTCCGGCAAATTCAGGGTAGATTTAAAGTCACTCATTAGATTCTCGGTTCCGTAGTTAGCTTGCTCAGGTCTTAGACCCAAAAAATTCGCGGGTGGTTACCACATCTTTGGCGATTTGCGCTTTCAGTTCATCAAGTGAAGCAAACCGTTGTTCATTGCGTATTTTTTTACGCAGCACCACATCTATATGGTGCCCATATAAGTCCATTGCAACGTCCAGCAAATGGACTTCCAGCTGTTGGCGCAGACCCGACACCGTTGGCCGCGTGCCTATATTGGCAACGCCCGGCAGCAGTTTATCGCCAAGGCCTGCGACTTCTACCGCAAACACCCCTTTTACCGGGGAAACCTGACGACGCAACGGTAAATTCGCCGTTGGGAAACCAATGGTTCTTCCCAGTTCATCACCGTGGACAACTCGCCCGGAGATGCTAAACGGATGACCCAGTAAACTTTCGGCAAGTGCTAAGTCGTCTTCAGCCAGAGCCTGACGCACCGCTGTGCTGCTGATGCGCACACCGCCTTCACAGAAAGTTTGCGTACTGGTGACGTCAAAGCCATATTCAACGCCTGCCTTCTGTAATAACAAGAAATCCCCCTGGCGACCAGCACCAAAGCGGAAATCATCCCCCACCGCGAGAAATTTTACCCCGAGGCGGTTGACCAACAGATCGCTGACGAAGTTTTGCGCAGTGAAGGCAGCAAAACGACGATCGAAGCGCACGCACAGCACGTAGTCCACACCACATTCGGCCAGATAACGCAGCTTTTCGCGCAGACGTGTCAGGCGCGCAGGAGCCTTATCGCCCGCGAACAACTCAAGCGGTTGCGGTTCAAAGATCATGACCATCACCGGCAGATTGCGCGCACGCCCTTGGGCACATAGCCCTTTTAACAGGGACTTGTGGCCTCGATGAACACCATCAAAATTACCAATGGTGAGGACACACCCGTGGTGGTTCTGGCGTAGATTATGTATGCCGCGTATCAGCTTCATGGCTGGCTCAAGACAGTGGAAATCGGCGGATTATATCAATTACCGCGGTGAAGGTTAACCGGCGATTGTACCCTTAGACATAAAGCATTAAGGATTTCATCGAACTGGCACTGAGTTTCTACATAGATGCGCATCACTGGACGATTTTTGTTGCTTAAAGCTGTATTCATGACCATGAAGCTGTTAGAATCCGCGCCATCACAACGTAAGAGGCACCGAAAATTTAACGGCGCTTATTTGCACAAATCCATTGACAAAAGAAGGCTAAGAGGGCATATTCCTCGGCCTTTGAATTGTCTACACAGATCATATTTGGGAGTTGGACCTTGGCTAATATCAAATCAGCTAAGAAACGTGCTGTACAGTCTGAAAAGGCTCGTAAGCACAACGCAAGCCGTCGCTCTATGATGCGTACTTTCATCAAGAAAGTATACGCAGCGATTGAAACTGGCGACAAAGCTGCTGCACAGAAAGCATTTAACGAAATGCAACCAATCGTGGATCGTCAGGCTAGCAAAGGTCTGATCCACAAAAACAAAGCTGCGCGCCATAAGGCTAACCTTGTAGCGCAAATCAACAAACTGGCTTAATTGCCAACTTGTTGTTAGCTTAAAAAAAACCGGCTTATGCCGGTTTTTTTATGTCTGCAATTCAGGCCTCTTTGAACAGGGCTGAGTAATCACGGTTACATACGCGCTGAACCGCCGGATGCTGAATCATACGTTCGGCAAATATCGCGTGATATTCTTCCATCACATTCTCAACGCGCCCGATTTCAACAATGCTCTCATCTTTGTAGGTGTCTTCACCGTAAAGCGTCGGTGCGACAAATATCGCATTGTGTGCCGCACCAAAGGCTTTCATTAGCGCCGCATCATCAAACTCACCCAGAATTTCGACGTTCAGTCCTTGAGTGTTAATCCAGTTCAGGATCTTGCGCCCTAACATTGAACGACGGCCAGGAATCAGCAACCGTCGGGTTTCAAGGCATGCAGGGAAAGGTAAATCGGGTACTGGATTCTGGCTCCAGAAGCTAATGCCGCATTCGCCAATTTTCACCGAGAACAGCCCTTCTTGCTGAGTTGAGTCAATCGGGCAATCCGAGATAATCATATCGAGTTTATGCTGGCTGAGTTGCTCAAGCAGCATTTCGTGAGTTGATTCGAAACAGCGCAGGTGGATTTGCTCATCTTCAACGACAGCCGCATCAAGCACACCACTCACCAGGCGTTTTGACAACGCATCCGCAATACCCACATCAAACAACAAGCTGGACTCTTTGCGATAGTTAACGATATCCAGCATTTCCTGGCTTAAAGTAAACATACGATCCGCATAACGGAAAACGAGCTGCCCCAATTCAGAAGGCACCAGGCCACGGCCCTGACGGCGGAAGAGTTTACCTTGCAGGCGTTCTTCTAATGCTTTGATCTGACCGGTGATGGTCTGCGGCGTTAAATAAAGTGCTTCCGCAGCTCCAACAACTGAACCTTCTTTGCAAACATGCCAGAAGTAGTAGAGATGATTGTAATTGATGTGTGACATACGGTTTTCGCTCCCTGATCAACAGTCCATGAGATAACGGCTCCTGAGGAGCCGTTAGTGGAAATATTAATTGTGTTGGTGTTGTGGGCTGAAGCGGCTTCTCAACATCCAGTAGCCAACCACAGCCGAGAACAGCGACCCCAACAGAATACCCAGTTTCGCCCAGGTAATGAGTGCCGGGTCAGCGCCATCAAACGCCAGTGAAGCGATGAAGATAGACATCGTGAAACCAATGCCACACAGTACGCCCACCGCCATAATTTCCTTGCACGTCGTCCCTTCTGGCAAGGTCGCCAACTTCAATTTGAGAGCCGCCCAGCAAAACAGGCTAATACCCAGCGGCTTGCCGATAAACAGACCCGCCATAATTCCCATTGGTAGCAGTGAGGTCAACCCTGCAAATGTGACTCCACTTAACGACACACCGGCATTGGCGAAAGCAAACAGCGGCAGAATCAAGAACGCGACCCAAGGATGAAGCACATGCTCGAGTTCTTTTGCTGGGGAACGGCCTTTTTCGTCTTTGAGCGGAATAAGGAAACCAATAATTACCCCAGCAAGCGTTGCGTGTACGCCCGATTTTAACACCGCCGTCCATAACACTACGCCGACCAAAATGTACAGCCCGGTGCGACGTACGTTGAAGATATTCAGTAATGCCAGAACTGCGATAGCACCTGCTGCAACAGCCAACGAAAGCATAGAAAGATCATTGGTGTAGAACAGGGCAATGATAACAATCGCGCCCAGGTCATCGATGATAGCCAGTGCCATCAGGAATACTTTCAATGCTACCGGCACTCGATTGCCCAGCAACGCCAGAATACCCAGCGCGAAGGCAATATCTGTTGCTGCGGGAATCGCCCAACCTTCACGAGTGATTGGGTCCTGGAAGTTGAACAACAGGTAAATTGCCGCAGGGACAACCATCCCCCCCAGAGCAGCAATGACCGGGAATGACGCCTGGCGCATGCTGGCAAGCGATCCACTCACCATTTCGCGTTTTACTTCAAGGCCAATCATCAGAAAGAAGATCGCCATCAACGCATCATTCACCCACAACAACAGGTTTTTACTGATATCCAGTGAACCGATGCGAACTTCAACCGGTGTATTCAGAAATGATTGATACAACTCGCTGGTGGAACCCAGATTAGCAAGAACCATTGCCAGAACTGCTGCAAGGATTAAAAAGATACCGCTTGAGGCATCGCTATGGAAAAAGCGTTTTAGTTTTTTTGTCATTATTTCACCCAACTTATTTTTACTGCCTTAAACATTTAGGGCATTAATATGTATTAAGCATAACCCAACCAATACCTCGATAAAAGTAGATTATATGTCACGAATAACTCGAAAAAATCGAATTTGAATGTTAATTGAGCTAATCAAATTCGGCGCATAAAAAAGCCTGAATCAAAAATATTCGATTCAGGCTTTGGCGCTACACAAAGGAGTGTGAAGTTTAGCGGGTTAAGTCATCAAAGAATTTCTTCACGCCATCAAAGAAATTCTTTGAACGCGGACTGTTCTTTTCACCGCTTGGCCCACCAAAACTTTCAGCCAGATCGCGCAGCAACTGCTTCTGCTTTTCGTTCAGGCTGACAGGTGTTTCCACCACAACGCGGCATAACAGGTCGCCCTGAGCCCCGCCACGTACGGATTTCACCCCTTTGCCACGCATTCTGAACAATTTGCCAGTTTGCGTTTCACCAGGTACTTTCAGGTTCACACGACCATCCAGGGTTGGCACTTCAATCTCACCACCCAACGCCGCCATTGCAAAGTTAATTGGCACTTCGCAATACAGGTTATTGCCTTCACGCTCAAAGATTGGGTGCTGTTTGACCTGAACCTGAACGTACAAATCACCTGATGGTGCTCCGTGTTCGCCTGCTTCACCTTCACCAGCAAGACGAATACGATCGCCGGTATCCACGCCCGCCGGGATCTTCACGGACAGGGTTTTGGTTTTTTCTACACGACCATGGCCATGGCAGGTATTGCACGGATCTTTAATAATCGAACCACGACCCTGGCAGTGCGGGCAGCTTTGCTGCACTGTGAAGAAGCCCTGGCGCATCTGCACCTGGCCTTGCCCATGACAAGTCGGGCAAGTCTGCGGTTTAGATCCCGCTTTCGCGCCGCTACCGTGGCAAACGCCACACTCTTCGAGTGTTGGAATGCGGATCTCTTTGGTGACGCCACGAACCGCTTCTTCCAGCGTTAAGTCCATGTTGTAGCGTAAATCGGCACCACGGGAAGCGCGTTGACGACGGCCACCACCGAAGATATCGCCGAATACGTCGCCAAAGATATCGCCGAAGTCAGCACCACCGCCACCAAATCCGCCGTGACCGCCGCCACCCATACCACCCTGTTCAAACGCGGCATGACCATACTGGTCGTAGGCTGCACGTTTTTGTTCGTCGGTAAGGATTTCGTAGGCTTCTTTAATTTCTTTAAACTTCGCCTCGGACTCTTTGTCACCCTGATTACGATCCGGGTGGAACTTCATTGCCAGGCGTTTATAGGCTTTCTTGATTTCACGCTCTTCCGCGTTTTTCGGAACGCCTAAAACCTCGTAATAGTCTCTCTTCGCCATCTTTTTTGTCTGCCCCTAACATGCGGGCACGGGCGCAGAGGAAAACCTCAACGCCCGTGCCAGTTACCAACCGCTCTATTCATCATTCTTCGAGCTGCAGGGGTGTTGGCTGCGCTCATTCACCCCAGTCACTTACTTTAGTAAGCTCCTGGGGATTCACTCCCTTGCCGCCTACCTGCAACTCGAATTATTTCGAATATGAATAAAAGGGCGATTATTTTTTGTCTTTAACTTCTTCGAACTCAGCGTCAACAACGTCGTCGTCTTTGCCAGCTGCGTTGCCAGCATCAGTCGCGTTACCCGCTTGTTGTTCAGCGTGCTGTGCCTGAGCCAGTTCCATCAGTTTCTGAGAAACTTGCGCCAGAGCCTGCATTTTCGCTTCGATGTCAGCTTTGTCTTCGCCTTTCAAAGAAGTTTCCAGCGCGCTCAATGCAGACTCAATAGCAGTTTTGTCGTCAGCTGGCAGTTTGTCGCCCGCTTCTTCAACTTGCTTACGAGTGCTGTGCATCAGGTGGTCACCCTGGTTGCGAGTCTGAACCAGTTCTTCGAACTTACGGTCAGCTTCGGCGTTAGCTTCTGCATCACGCACCATTTTCTGGATTTCTTCTTCGTTCAGACCAGAAGATGCCTTGATAGTAATCTTCTGTTCTTTACCGCTGTTTTTGTCTTTCGCAGACACGTGCAGAATACCATCCGCATCGATGTCGAAGGTGACTTCGACTTGCGGCATACCACGTGGTGCCGGGCTGATACCATCCAGGTTGAACTGACCCAGAGATTTGTTATCAGCTGCACGTTTACGCTCACCCTGAATCACATGGATGGTCACCGCAGACTGGTTGTCTTCAGCGGTAGAGAACACCTGGCTGTGCTTAGTCGGGATTGTGGTGTTTTTGTTGATCAGTGAAGTCATCACACCGCCCATGGTTTCGATACCCAGAGACAACGGGGTAACGTCCAGCAGCAGTACGTCAGTCACGTCACCAGCAAGCACACCACCCTGAACAGCAGCACCGATTGCAACAGCTTCGTCCGGGTTAACGTCTTTACGTGGTTCTTTACCGAAGAACTCAGTCACTTTCTTCTGCACCATTGGCATACGAGTCTGACCACCGACCAGGATAACGTCCTGGATATCGGATACAGACAGGCCAGCATCTTGCAGCGCAACTTTCAGCGGCTCGATAGAACGGTTTACCAGGTCTTCGACCAGGGATTCCAGTTTTGCACGAGTCACTTTGATGTTCATGTGTTTTGGACCAGTTGCATCTGCAGTGATGTACGGCAGATTCACGTCGGTCTGCTGAGCAGAAGACAGCTCAATTTTCGCTTTTTCAGCAGCTTCTTTCAGACGCTGCATAGCCAGTGGATCGTTACGCAGATCGATACCTTGATCTTTCTTGAACTCTTCCACTAAGTAGTTGATCAGACGGCTATCGAAGTCTTCACCACCCAGGTGGGTATCACCGTTGGTTGCCAGAACTTCGAAGGTTTTCTCGCCATCAACTTCGTCGATTTCGATAATAGAGATATCGAAAGTACCACCACCCAAGTCGTAAACCGCGATAGTACGGTTGCCAACTTCTTTATCCAGACCGTAAGCCAGAGCGGCTGCGGTTGGTTCGTTGATGATACGTTTTACTTCCAGACCTGCGATACGGCCAGCATCTTTCGTTGCCTGACGCTGTGCATCGTTGAAGTACGCAGGAACGGTGATAACAGCTTCAGTTACTGGTTCGCCCAGGTAATCTTCAGCGGTTTTCTTCATTTTCTTCAACACTTCAGCAGAGATCTGCGGAGGTGCCATTTTCTGGCCTTTAACGTCAATCCATGCATCGCCGTTATCAGCGCCAATAATTTTGTACGGCATGATGGCTTCATCACGCTGCACTTCTTCATCCTGGAAGCGACGGCCAATCAGGCGTTTGATCGCGAACAGAGTGTTCTGCGGGTTAGTCACTGCCTGACGTTTAGCCGGCTGACCTACCAGAATCTCACCATCCTGCGTATAAGCAATAATAGAAGGAGTGGTGCGGTCGCCCTCGGCGTTCTCCAGCACACGTGCAGTAGTACCATCCATAATTGCTACACAAGAGTTGGTAGTACCCAGGTCGATGCCAATAATTTTACCCATCTAAACGTCTCCACTTAAAATTTGTTCGTCATGTGGTTGTGAACCTGTTATGCGGGCAAACAAGAGTCTTTCAACTGCCCAAACGTGCTTTTTTTGCAGGCTCATCAACTGCGGTTGGATACAAGATGGGGTCACTAAGCTCGCCATCAAGGGGCAAGGTAAAAAAAATTTTCATCTTCACACCTGTTTAGATCATAGACTCGCGCCCTTCACCTGATTATGATGCCGCGCCCCGCTGCCCTTTAGCGGTTATGCGGCGCTCACATATATCCATTTTCAGACGAATTTTAGAGGAACTATGGGCAACACTAAGTTGGCTAATCCAGCTCCCCTGGGCTTGATGGGCTTCGGCATGACCACCATCCTGCTCAACCTGCATAACACCGGCATCTTCCCTATGGATGTCAACATTCTTGCAATGGGTATTTTTTACGGTGGTATCGCGCAAATTTTTGCCGGCCTGCTGGAATTCAAGAAAGGTAATACTTTCGGCCTGACAGCATTCACTTCTTATGGCTCTTTCTGGCTGACTCTGGTCGCCATTCTGATCATGCCTAAGATGGGTCTTGCAGACGCGGCAAACGCACACTTCCTTGGCGCGTATCTCGGCCTGTGGGGTGTCTTCACTCTGTTCATGTTCTTCGGCACCCTGCAAGCTAACCGCATGCTGCAGTTCGTGTTTGCTAGCCTGACAGTTCTGTTTGCCCTACTGGCTATTGGCCACCTGGTTGATAACGAAAGCATCGTGCGCGTTGCGGGTTGGATCGGTCTGGTTTGTGGTGCTAGCGCCATTTACCTGGCGATGGGCGAAGTGCTCAACGAGCAGTTTGGCCGTACCGTGCTGCCAATTGGTGAAAAACACTAATTCCGGCAAGCAACGAGCCAGAAGACAAAAACGCGGAGCCAGGCTCCGCGTTTTTTATGAATGTTGCAGCGGTCTTTCAACCACCTTCCCTTCATGCGTTAAATCATTTCTCAGCCAAATTCCCAGTGCCAGGCCAACCATTGCCAGTGCCAGCACATACCAGGCAGGCGCCATCGGTGATACTGCCGACAACATGGTGACAAAGATAGGTGTCAGACCACCGAAAATGGCATAAGACATATTATAAGAGAACGAAATCCCACTAAACCGCACTTCTGCCGGGAATGCCCTGACCATTACGTATGGCACCGCACCTACCACTCCAACGCTCAAACCAACCAGGCCATATAAGAAGAACAAATATTCAGGATGGCTCGCCGTCAGGTGATAGAACATCCAGCTACAAACCGCCAGCAACACACTACCGATGATAAAGGTCTTGCTGGCACCAATACGGTCGATAATCATCCCGGCTAAGATACACCCGATACACAACATCACAATCGCAATACTGTTTGCCTGAAGCGTCAGTGCTGGCGCGATGCCCAACTGTTTTTGCAACCAGGTTGGCGCCATCAAAATAACCACAACAATTCCTGCAGACAGCAACCAGGTCAGCAGCATCGAAACCACGACAGCCTTTTTATGGTTCACGATGACGGATTTCAACGGCAACTCTTCTGCCAGTGCTTTACGTTGCTGCATCTCAATAAAAATCGGCGTCTCTTGCAACCAGCGGCGCAAGTACATCGCCACCAGCCCGAAAATACCGCCTAAGAAGAACGGAATACGCCAGCCGCCATCATGAATCGCCTGCTGCGTCATCGAAGTATTAATAATGGTGGCGACAACGGAACCCAGCAAAATCCCGGCAGTTAAACCAGCAGTTAACGTGCCACAGGCGATGCCGATACGTTTATAAGGTACGTGCTCGGCAACAAACACCCAGGCGCCCGGCACTTCACCGCCGATTGCCGCCCCTTGAAGAACGCGCATCAACAGCAGTAATACCGGTGCGGCAATGCCGAGAGTTTCGTAGGTCGGCAACATACCAATCGCCAGAGTCGGCAACGCCATCAGCAAAATGCTCAGGGTGAACATTTTTTTGCGTCCCACCAGATCACCAAAGTGCGCCATGATGATGCCACCTAGCGGGCGCGCCAGATAACCCGCAGCAAAGATGCCGAACGTTTGTAGCTGACGTAGCCATTCAGGAATATCCGCGGGGAAGAACAGTGCCCCGACGACGGTGGCAAAGAAGACGAAGATGATGAAGTCGTAGAATTCGAGCGCGCCACCAAGGGCGGCAAGGGTCAGGGTTTTGTAATCCTGACGATTCAGAGGTCTTGTGTGTGGTGTTGACGGCAATTGTTGTGACATAAGAACCTGCGCATAAAGATGAGTGTGGTTTTTAGTTTCCATTTTGCTGTAAAGCAAAACTTACTATAACGTTCCCCACACGACATACCAGAGCCACTACATCTTATGTCACAAACAACCTATTTTTAGATATTTACTTCACGGATTGCACTTTTTGGACGAAAAGATGCTACGACATTCGTATCTGTTTCAATGTAAGGACCATCCAGAAGCTGTATACAATACGGTACACTTGCAAAAATACCCGGTACCACAACTTTGCCATCAGCATCTTTAACGCCTTCAAGCGTTTCTTGAATCGATTTTGGCTGGCCAGGTAAATTGAGGATTAGCGCCTGCTTACGGATAACGCCCACCTGGCGCGAAAGAATCGCCGTTGGCACAAACTGCAGGCTGATCTGGCGCATCTGCTCGCCGAAGCCCGGCATCACACGGTCAGCAATGGCAAGCGTTGCGTCAGGAGTGACATCGCGACGCGCCGGCCCCGTACCACCCGTGGTAAGCACCAAATGACAGGCCATTTCATCCACCAACTCACACAGCGCTTGTTCAATCAGCGGCTGTTCATCAGGGATTAAGCGGGTTTCTATTTGAAAAGGAGTGGTTAAGGTTTTCTCCAGCCAGGCAACGAGCGCCGGAATGCCTTTATCTTGATAAACGCCGCTTGAAGCGCGGTCAGAGATCGAAACTAAGCCAATGCGTAAGGTATTCATATCATTCCCGGGAAATCAGCAAACTTAACGGAATGATACACGGCGAAGGGAATTGCAGACAGGGTGAAACACTAAAAAGCGTGACCGGAACACTCCGGTCACGCCAATGATTACAGCAGGTCGCCGATCATTTTTTCCAGTTTTTCCTGGTCGACAGCAAACTTACGGATGCCGTCAGCCAGTTTATCAACTGCCATTGGATCCTGGTTATGGCTCCACAGGAACTCGGATTCAGTCATACGCTCAGGGCGTGCTTTAACTTCACCGGTGTAAGCCAGTTTACGCTCAACCGCACCTTCGCTTTCAGCCAGCTCTTTGAGCAGAGCAGGCGCGATGGTCAGACGGTCACAACCAGCCAGTTCGATAATCTCGCCCAGGTTACGGAAGCTTGCGCCCATAACGACGGTTTCGTAACCGTGTTGTTTGTAGTACTGGTAGATTTCAGAAACAGAAACCACACCTGGATCTTCGTGCGCAGCGTACTCTTTCTTATCGGTATTGGTTTTGTACCAGTCGAGGATACGGCCCACGAATGGAGAAATCAGGAACACGCCAGCTTCAGCACAAGCACGAGCCTGAGCGAAGGAGAACAGCAGCGTCAGGTTACAGTTGATACCTTCTTGCTCCAGCTGTTCAGCAGCACGAATGCCCTGCCAGGTAGAAGCCAGTTTGATCAGGATACGGTCATTGCTGATGCCCGCATCGTTATACATTTTGATCAGACGTTTTGCTTTGGTGATGCTGGCATCGGTGTCGTAAGACAGACGCGCATCAACTTCAGTAGAAATGCGACCAGGGATCAGTTTGAGGATTTCCAGACCAATATTCACCGCAAGCTTGTCAGTTGCATCCACAACTTGTTGTGCACGATCGCTGCTTTGCTCACGCGCCCATGCAACCGCATCATCAATCAGTTTGCGGTATTCAGGAATTTGCGCAGCGTTCAGGATCAGAGATGGGTTGGTGGTAGCATCTTGCGGTTGATACAGCTTCATTGCCGCAATATCCCCGGTGTCCGCCACAACTGTGGTTAGCTGACGCAGGGAGGTCAATTTATCCGTCATGATAGTGTTTCTCGTTAGGTGTAACTTGTTAGGGGGATGTAACCGGTCTGGCTTGATGATATCACGACGTCATTCAGGCGCAACCGCAGCAACACATCGTCAGGAACTGAACGCGAAACTGATATATTCTGTGTATTATTCGCCTGCAATCTAATGGAACATGCGCAACCACCGCGCATTAGTCGTGCTCGCAGTGCATGTAAACGAGGGATGTTAATGGCCGATTTTTTTATGTTCATCAATGAGATACTGTGGGGTTCTATTCTCATTTATTTATTAGTCGGGGCCGGTATTTGGTTTACCTGGCAATGTGGCTTTGTCCAGTTTCGCTATCTGACCCAGCTTCGCGGTCTCATCCTTACCAATAAAAACGAAGATTCTTCCGGACTTTCCTCATTTCAGGCGCTGTGTACAAGCCTTGCCGCACGCATCGGCAGCGGTAATCTTTCCGGCGTCGCAATTGCACTAACTCTCGGTGGCCCTGGCGCTATTTTTTGGATGTGGGTAGTCGCCATGCTTGGAATGGCAACATCCTTTGCCGAATGTACCCTCGCCCAGCTCTATAAAACCCGTGATAGTGAAGGTAATTACCGTGGTGGCCCCGCCTGGTACATGGAACGCGGGCTTGGAATGCGCTGGATGGGGGTGATGTTTTCCGTCTTCCTGATGGTCGCCTTTGGATTGATTTTCAACGCGGTACAAGCCAACTCCATCGCCAGCGCAGTTAACCATGCTTTCGGGATCCCTAAAACCTGGATTGGCATCGCACTTGTTGTTTTGACGGCTGGCGTGATTTGGGGCGGAATGCGTGGCACTGCGCGTGTCTCCCAATGGCTAGTGCCGTTCATGGCATTTATCTGGGTGTTGATGAGCCTCGTGGTTGTAGCAATGAACATCGAACGCCTGCCTGAAGTCGTTTCACTGGTATTCAGAAGCGCGTTTGGTTGGCAAGAAGCGGCATCGGGTGCGATTGGATTTAGCATCAGCCAGGCCATTACCACCGGTTTTCAGCGAGGAATGTTCTCCAACGAAGCAGGAATGGGTTCATCACCCAACGCCGCAGCCGCAGCAGCCACCTGGCCTCCACACCCCGCCTCGCAAGGGCTGGTGCAAATGTTCGGCGTGTTGATCGATACCATGATCATCTGTACCGCCACCGCGGGAATCATCCTTTTTTCGGGAATTCTGGATACCGCAAATCCACAGATGAATGGTGTTACGCTGGTGCAACAGGGGCTGAGTAATGTGGTCGGTTCATGGGGGGCGGGGTTTATCGCGCTAATTGTGTTGCTGTTTGCCTTCACGTCGATTATCGCCAACTATGCCTACGCAGAAAACAACCTTTTGTTTCTACAAAATAAAAGTCCATTTTCCATCGTGTTATTTCGCTGCATGGCGCTGGTGATGGTGATGTTTGGTACTTTATCTCCGTTGCCGATAGTCTGGCAGATGGCAGATGTGGCAATGGCGTTTATGGCGGTCACTAATCTCACGGCGATTTTATTGCTATCGCCTATCGCACGTGATTTGAGCGCCGATTACCTGCGCCAGTTGCGCCTCGGTATGACGCCGGTTTTCGATCCGAATCGTTTTCCCGAAATTAAAAGCCAACTGGAACCCGGTATTTGGGACAATCACAAGCCACCTGAAACCAGGCGCTAATCGCAACCATTGGCAGATACTTTCAGTAAATTTGCTACCATGTAGCCAAAATATGTCGAGTTACATCGCGGCTGCAAGGAACAGAGATGCTCATACTAATTTCACCTGCAAAAACACTGGATTATCAAAGCGATCTTCCTACCGATCGTTATACTCAGCCAGAACTGCTGGACCATTCGCAGCAGTTGATTGCGGTGGCGCGCAAGCTTAGCGCACCGCAAATTTCGTCATTGATGCACATCAGTGACAAGCTGGCGTCATTGAACGAAACCCGTTTTCATGAATGGCAGCCTGATTTCACACCGCAAAATGCGCGTCAGGCGATTCTGGCGTTCAAAGGCGATGTGTATACCGGATTACAAGCTGAAGAGTTTAGCGACGCAGATTTCGATTTTGCCCAGCAGCATTTACGCATGCTTTCAGGGCTATATGGCGTGTTACGCCCGCTGGATCTGATGCAGCCTTATCGTCTGGAGATGGGCATTAAGCTTGAAAACCCGAAGGGCAAAGATCTGTATCATTTCTGGGGCGACACCATCACCGAAAAGCTGAACCAGGCGCTGGCAGCTCAGGGCGACAATGTGGTGATTAACCTGGCATCAGACGAGTATTACAAGTCGGTAAAACCGAAAAAGCTCAATGCAGAAATCATCAAGCCGGTATTCCTGGATGAGAAGAATGGCAAGTTTAAAGTCATCAGCTTCTATGCCAAGAAAGCGCGTGGTTTGATGAGTCGCTACATCATTGAGAATCGACTCACTAAACCTGAACAACTCACTGGTTTTAACACCGATGGCTACTTCTTTGATGAAGCTGCATCGGGCAAACATGAGTTAGTGTTTAAGCGTCACGAACAGTAAACCTCTTCCCAGGTCGGATAAGCTTGTGTCATCCGACACCACTGGCGTAAATGGTGGATGACGCTAACGCTCATCCACCCTACAAACCCCGTTTAGTGATTTTTGTGTTGGCCGTAGTGATTACCGTTGTCATGTTTATCTTTTTTATAATGGCCATTTTTCTTACCGTGATTATCATGCGGATGCCATCTATTATCACGCCACTCATAGTGGTCGTCCCACCAGCCACGGTCGCGCCAGTGTTCACCGTCCCAGTAGTTACCGCCCCGGTCCTGCTCGCCAATTTGCAGTTTGACTGACGGGACAAGCGTAATTTCAGAAGCTTGCGCTGCCAGCGGAGTCACCACCAGAATCGATAAAGCCAACATTATTGATTTCAACATAAGTCACTCCTTACTACATTCACACCCGCTATGGGTCGTTAAGGAAAGCATAAGCCGAACAACGCGGAGTTGTTATACTGTGCAATCCTAATCTCTGAACGCCCGCATTTAATGGGAATTCCTACATTTTCCCTCCTTGTTTCCTGCATATTTCCTCCATGATTCAGACTCACACCCACCTTGACTTATTTTGTTAAAAGCGTACTTTTCAGGACATGAAAACCTTTCTGATTATTGTTCCCGATGGCGGGGTGCTGTTCGAAGCCGCCGGAATTGCCGACATACTGATGCAAGCCAACCGCTTACAGGCGGAAGGTTTGTCTCAACCTCGCTACCAGATAAGACTTGCGACCACTCAGCCTCATCAGGTGATCCACGGTCAATCCGGGCTGAACTTGCTGGCCGACTATCGCCTGCACGAACTTGATCCTTATGAACCTCGGGATACCATTATGATCACGGGGAGAGGATCAGATGAGTTAGAAGGTACCGCGGTGGTCGATTGGTTAAAGCTTGCCGCACCTCACGCTCAGCGCATTGTTTCCATTTGCGGCGGGGCAATGTTGTTGGCACAGGCTGGGTTACTTAACGGCCGTCGTGCGACAACCCACTGGCATCTGCTGGAAAAGATGCAATCCACTTACCCGCACGTCAAAGTCGAAAGTGGTCCGCTCTATCTTCAGGATGGCCCTATCTGGACTTCTGGCGGAGTAAGCTCAGGTTTTGATCTGACCCTCGCACTGGTCGAAGAAGATTATGGCTTTACGCTTGCTCGCGACGTGGCACAGGATCTGGTGATGTATCTGCGTCGTCCCGGCGGGCAAATGCAATTTAGTCGATACCACCTCCAGCAAAGCGACATCTCCAGTCCGATAGGTCAATTGCAAAACTGGCTTATTGAAAATCTATCCGCCGATTTGTCGGTTGAGAAACTGGCAGACCGGGTCGCGATGAGTCCTCGTAACTTCACGCGTGTTTTCAGCAAAGAAACTGGCATCACACCAGCGCGCTATGTTGAAGAAGCCCGCCTTGCAGCAGCCCGACATTGCCTTGAGCAAACGCGGGAAACGCTCGAGCAGATTGCGAGTAAAGTGGGCTTCGGCAATACCATCACTTTGCGCCGCGCCTTCGAGCGTCAACTACACCTCACACCGGGCGAATACCGCGAGCGTTTTCATTGTCGAAAAATGGCGTGAATTGATCCTTTTTTGTCATTTACGCCACTTTGCCTGAAGCCTACAGTGATTCCAGACATTTCAAAGAAGGAGTCAATCATGGTTAAGGTCGGTATTAATGGTTTCGGCAGGATTGGTCGTAACGTATTACGCGCCACGCTGGGTAACGCAGACGTAGAAATTGTAGCAATCAACGATCTGACAGACAGCAAAACCCTTGCTCACCTGCTGAAACACGATTCACTGATGGGAAGATTGCCTATTCCGGTTGAAGCGGCTGACGGGCATTTGCAGGTGGATGGCAAACTTGTTCGCGTGTTTAGCGAAAGAGATCCGGCAAATATCCCGTGGCATGATGTGGGTGTCGATATTGTTATTGAGGCCACGGGTTTCTTTACCAGTCGCGAGCAGGCCGCAGTACACATCAATAGCGGCGGAGCAAAACGCGTCATCATCTCGGCACCGGGCAAAGATGACGACCTGACGATAGTGATGGGCGTTAACCACCAGCAGTACGATCCGGAACGCCATTATGTCGTGAGCAATGGCAGCTGTACCACGAACGGCCTTGCGCCTGCCGCACAGGTTTTGCATCAGCAGTTTGGTATTGAACACGGTTTGATGAACACCACTCACGCTTACACCAACAGTCAGGCGTTACACGATCAGCCGGAAAAAGACCTGCGTGGCGCGCGAGCTGCCGCCCTCTCCATCGTTCCTTACTCCAGCGGCGCGGCAAAAGCGTTAGGCAAAGTCATTCCTGAACTGGACGGACGCCTGACCGGTTACTCATTGCGAGTGCCTGTACCCGTCGTTTCTATCGTTGATTTAACGGTAACCTTAAAACGCCCGGTCACCGTCGCGCAGGTGAATGCGGCATTCCTGGAAGCAGCAACAAGCGGCCCGCTGAAAGGCATTTTGGGCTACAGCGATGAACCGCTGGTATCGAGTGATTATCAGGGTGATCCACGTTCTTCTATCATCGACGGGCTTTCGACGCTGGTGATTGGCGGTAATCTGGTCAAGATATTGGCCTGGTACGATAATGAATGGGGCTTCTCTAACCGCCTGGTCGACCTTGCAGCAATGATGGCTAAACGCGGGCTCTAAAAATGCTCCCGCAAGCCTTTTAAGATCCACGCACCTGCGTGGATCTTTTTCACATACCAAACAACAACGAGACGAACTCGACGTTACCGCTTTGCTTCTGGAGTATATTTATCAGACTCAAACACCCCAAAGAAAAGAGGCTGTAAATGACGATCTCTGCGTTTAATCGCAAAAAACTGACGCTTCGCCCTGGTCTGTTCGTAGCACTGAGCGCCATATTTTCATTAGGCTCTACGGCCTATGCCAACGACACTCCCGCTTCAGGCTACCAGGTTGAGAAAGTGGTAATCCTCAGCCGCCACGGGGTGCGAGCACCCACCAAAATGACACAGACCATGCGCGACGTAACACCCAATACCTGGCCAGAATGGCCAGTAAAATTGGGTTATATCACGCCACGCGGTGAGCATCTGATTAGCCTGATGGGCGGGTTTTATCGCGAGAAGTTTCAACAACAGGGCATTTTATCGCAGGGCAGTTGCCCCACACCAAACTCAATTTATGTCTGGGCAGACGTTGATCAGCGCACGCTTAAAACTGGCGAAGCTTTCCTGGCAGGGCTTGCTCCGCAATGTGGTTTAACTATTCACCACCAGCAAAATCTTGAAAAAGCCGATCCGCTGTTCCATCCGGTGAAAGCGGGCACCTGTTCAATGGATAAAACTCAGGTCCAACAGGCCGTTGAAAAAGAAGCTCAAATCCCCATTGATAATCTGAATCAGCACTATATTCCCTCTCTGGCCTTGATGAACACGACCCTCAACTTTTCGACGTCGGCCTGGTGTCAGAAACACAGCGTGGATAAAAGCTGTGATTTAGCACAATCCATGCCGAGCAAGCTGTCGATAAAAGATAATGGCAACAAAGTTGCTCTCGACGGGGCTATTGGCCTTTCGTCTACGCTTGCTGAAATTTTCCTGCTGGAATATGCGCAAGGGATGCCGCAAGCGGCGTGGGGGAATATTCATTCAGAGCAAGAGTGGGCGTCGCTACTGAAACTGCATAACGCCCAGTTTGATTTGATGGCACGCACGCCTTATATCGCCAGACATAACGGCACGCCGTTATTGCAGACCATCAGCAACGCGCTGAACCCGAATGCCACCACAAGCAAACTGCCTGATATCTCACCTGACAATAAGATCCTGTTTATTGCCGGACACGATACCAATATTGCCAATATCGCAGGCATGCTCAACATGCGCTGGACGCTACCTGGGCAACCCGATAACACCCCTCCGGGCGGCGCTTTAGTCTTTGAGCGTTTGGCCGATAAGTCAGGGAAACAATATGTTAGCGTGAGCATGGTGTATCAGACTCTCGAGCAGTTGCGATCCCAAACACCACTTAGCCTCAATCAACCTGCGGGAAGCGTTCAGCTAAAAATTCCTGGCTGTAACGACCAGACGGCTGAAAGATACTGCCCGCTGTCGACATTCACACGCGTGGTTAGCCAAAGCGTGGAACCCGGCTGCCAGCTACAGTAAATATCAGACAAAAAAAATGCCGCTCGCGATTAAACGAACGGCATTACTTTATAGCTTCCCAGCTCGGATTAGCATGGCGAGAGCCGAAAAACTTACGCTTTGGCCATCATCAATTTACGCAGCTCAGCAAAATCGGCAGGTAGATTGTGGGAAAGCAGCGGTAAATCAGCGCGTTCGGCAAGCTCAGCAGGAAGTGGCAGAGTTTCACCGAGGATCTCCTCCACGCTTTCTTTGAATTTCGCCGGATGCGCAGTGCCGAGGAACAAGCCGTATTCGCCGGGCTGGAGCTGGTCACGCAGCGCACGGTAAGCGATAGCCGCGTGTGGTTCAGAAACATAGCCCACCGCTTTCAGCTCTTTCATGGTGGCTTTGGTGGTTTCGTCGGTGACAGTCGCATAACCGAGGTCGGTCAGGCGCCAAATCTTACGGCGGAACAACTCTTCCACACGCGGCCAGTTGTTTGGCTGGCTAACATCCATAGCGTTAGAAAGTGTCGCAACGGTGGTTTTCGGGGTCCATTCGCCATTGGCTAAGAAACGTGGAACAGTGTCGTTGGCATTGGTCGCCGCAATAAAGCGCTTGATTGGCAAACCGAGCGATTTCGCCAGAAGACCCGCCGTCAAATCGCCGAAGTTGCCGCTTGGGACGGACACTACCAGCTGATTACGCGCTTCCTGTGGCAACTGCGCCACCGCTTCGAAGTAATAGCAAATCTGCGCCAGCAAACGGCTGATGTTGATTGAGTTAGCGGAGTTTAACCCCAGCGCCAATTTCAACTCTTCATCATCAAACGCTTGTTTCACCAGCGCCTGGCAGGCATCAAAATCACCGTCAATCGCGACAGTTTCAATATTACCGCCAAGCGTGCAGAACAGTTTTTCCTGCAGCGGGCTGATTTTGCCACGCGGATACAGGATAACGACGCGCACGTTTTTCAGGCCGTAGAATGCATGCGCTACCGCAGCCCCGGTATCGCCAGAAGTCGCGGTCAAAATAGTGACCGGTTTGTCGCCGCTGATATGCGTCAGCATCTGCGCCATAAAACGGCCGCCGAAGTCTTTAAACGCCAGCGTCGGACCGTGGAACAGTTCAAGGCAGCCAATGTCCGGCTCAACGCTTTTCACCGGTGCAGGGAAAGCAAACGCCGCACGCACACGTTCTTCGAGAATTTCTTGCGGGATTTCATCACCGATAAAAGCAGACAGAATTTTGCTGCTGCGGGTGACAAAATCCATCTTCAACATTTCGTCGATTTCAGTCAGTTCAAATTCCGGTAAATCGTGTGGGAAAAACAGCCCTTGCTGTTTACCCAACCCCTGCACAATCGCCTGGGCAAAGTTGACCTGCTCGTTATGATCTTTAAGGTTATACAGTTTCATGCGTTATCCCAGAACTCGTGCGCCCGCCGTGTCCAGACGGCAAATATGTACAAAACCTTCCTGGTTCTGCAAATAATGTTGGCTGAGCCAGTCAGCCACACGTTGTGCGGTATCAGTGTTATCGCACAACGCAAACAAAGTTGGGCCGGAGCCCGAAATACCACTCGCCACTGCCCCGATATCTGCTGCGGCCTGGCGCGCTTCATTAAAGCGCGGCAGTAATTTAGCCCGGTAAGGCTCGGCAATCACATCACGCATCAGTTTTGCCGCCAGCTGTGGCTGGCGAGTGTGGCAGGCGTGAATAAAGCCCGCCAGATGGCGACCGTGGCTGATGCAATCCTGACGGCGATATTGTGCAGGAAGAATAGCGCGAGCTTCAGCGGTAGAAACTTTAATGCCTGGATATGCCAGAACCCACAGCCATTCATCAAACCCCGGAACAGACTGGCTGATGATGCCATTTTCTTCAATCATCAACTGCATACCGCCCAGGAAACACGGCGCTACGTTGTCGTAGTGAACGCTGCCTGAAATGCGCCCTTCTAGTTCACCCATCAGGCTGAGCAAACGAGTATCGCTCAACGGTTTGCCGCAGTATTCGTTCATCGCCATTAAACCGGCGACCACGGAACACGCGCTCGACCCCAAGCCGGAGCCAATCGGCATGCTTTTTTCTAGCGTCATTGCCACTGGAATATTTTTGCCAATTTCCTGGCAGAAACGCTCCCAGCACTGATAGACGATGTTTTCGCGTGGCTCAGCGGGTAATTTGCTGGCAAAACGGCCGATGTTATTCAAACTAAAGGTGTCTGCCGCTTCAACGGTGACATAATCACCGAGCAGCGAGCCATCAATAGGCGAAACGGCCGCGCCCAGCACATCAAACCCGACACTCATATTGGCACTGGAAGCCGGGGCGTATACTTTAACCATCTTAAACTCCTAACTTCCATGACAAAGTGCGCAATAAGTCGGCGAATACACCGGCCGCAGTCACATCATTTCCTGCTCCGTAGCCGCGAAGCACCAGCGGTAACGGCTGATAGTAATGGCTGTAGAATGCCAGAGCATTTTCGCCGTTTTTAACTTTATACAGTGGGTCGTTACCATCTACAGCATCAATTTTAACTTTGCAGCTGCCATCAGCTTCAATCACGCCAACGTAGCGCAGCACTTTGCCTTCGTCGCGGGCTTGTGACACACGCGCTGAAAACTCATCATCCAGCTGCGGTATGCGCGCCATGAATGATTCAACATCACCACTGGAATCAAACGACGGCGGTAATACTGGCTCAATGACAATGTCGGACAGCTCCAGATTGCTGCCTGTTTCACGAGCCAAAATCAGCAATTTGCGCGCGACATCCATACCAGAAAGATCATCACGCGGATCAGGTTCGGTGTAGCCCATGTCGCGGGCAACGATGGTGGCTTCTGACAGGCTCATACCTTCCTCAAGTTTGCCAAAGATAAACGACAGCGAACCTGAAAGAATGCCAGAGAAACGCTGCAATTCGTCACCGGCATTGAGCAAGTTTTGCAGGTTTTCGATAACCGGTAGACCCGCCCCCACGTTGGTGTCGTAAAGGAATTTACGGCGTGATTTCGCCGCAGCGTTACGCATCTGGTGGTAGTAATTCATGGTGGAAGTGTTCGCCTTTTTGTTCGGCGTCACCACGTGGAAACCTTCGCCGAGGAAATCAGCATACTGATCCGCCACCGCCTGGCTGGAGGTACAGTCAACAATCACTGGATTGAGCAGGTGATACTCTTTCACCAGACGAATTAAACGACCCAAATTGAATGGCTCTTTCGCCACCGCCAGCTCTGCCTGCCAGTTATCCAGATTCAGGCCATGAATATTGGTTAACAACGCTTTCGAGTTCGCGATACCACAGACGCGCAGGTCAATATGCTTTTGCTTCAGCCACGCCTGCTGGCGTTTCACCTGCTCAACCAATGCCGCACCCACACCGCCGACACCAATCAGGAACACTTCGATAATCTGGTCGGTATTGAACAACATCTGATGAGTCACGCGCACGCCGGTGGTGGCCTCGTCATTGCTGACCACAACAGAGATAGAGCGCTCGGAAGAGCCCTGGGCAATCGCCACGATATTAATGTTGGCGCGAGCCAGCGCTGCAAAGAACTTGGCAGAAATACCACGCAGGGTACGCATGCCATCACCCACCACGGAGATGATCGCCAGATGCTCCATGATAGACAGCGGCTCCAGTAGCCCCTCTTTGAGCTCCAGATAAAACTCATCATCCATCGCACGACGTGCACGTACGCTATCCGCCTGCGGCACACAGAAACTGATGCTGTATTCAGAAGATGATTGAGTAATCAGCACCACAGAAATTCCGGCGCGTGACATCGCCGCAAAAACGCGGGCCGCCATGCCAACCATGCCTTTCATGCCAGGACCTGAAACGTTGAACATCGCCATGTTATTCAGGTTGGTGATGCCTTTGACCGGAAGTTCATCATCATCGCTTTCCGCGCCGATGAGGGTGCCAGGCGCTTGTGGGTTTCCGGTGTTTTTAATCAGGCAAGGAATTTGGAACTGAGCGATGGGGGAAATGGTACGTGGATGAAGAACTTTAGCGCCGAAATAAGAAAGCTCCATGGCTTCCTGATACGACATAGATTTCAATAATCTGGCATCAGGAACCTGGCGCGGGTCACAGGTATAAACACCATCAACATCCGTCCAGATCTCACAACAATCCGCACGTAAGCAGGCAGCCAGCACGGCAGCAGAATAATCAGAACCGTTGCGTCCCAGAACAACTAACTCACCTTTGTCGTTCCCGGCAGTAAAGCCGGCCATCAGGATCATATGGTCCGCCGGAATGCGGCTTGCGGCGATGCGGCGAGTGGATTCGGAGATATCGACAGTGGACTCAAGGTAGTGACCAACGGCAAGAAGTTTCTCTACCGGATTGATGACTGTCACATTGTGTCCACGAGCTTTGAGCAATTCAGCCATGATCGCGATAGAGAGCTTTTCACCACGGCAGATGATTGCCGCATTGATGCTGTCCGGGCATTGTCCCAGCAAGCTGATACCATGCAAAACATGTTTCAGCTGAGCAAACTCCTGGTCAACCGTAGCTTTGAGTTGTTCGAGTGGAAAACCAGGTTGTGCATCAGCAAGGCCTTTCAAAAGCTCACTAAAAATACGCTCTGCGTCGCTGATATTCGGTACTGCATCCTGGCCGCCGATGGTTTTTTCAATCATGGCAACGAGGTGATTGGTAATTTTCGCCGGGGCAGACAGCACGGTTGCCACCTGCCCCTGTTTGGCATTGCTTTCCAGGATATCGGCAACACGCAGAAAACGTTCTGCATTTGCCACTGAAGTACCACCGAATTTCAACACTCGCATTTATTATTACCTTTGAGTTTTTGGTCCAAAAAAAAGCCCGCACTGTTTAGGTGCGGGCTTTTTTCGTTTTTCCTGTATGCGTCAGCCCGCACCGTTACCTGTGGTAATGGTGGTTGTAATAATTGTTGTCATTGGGCTGATGCGAATCATGGATGTTGTGTGCTCGTAATATGATTTACCTATATTGACTAAAGTATCCGGTAGGCTAAGTCAATTTATTTTTAATTTTGCCACAAAGAGCAAGACTATGACTGAACGCTGATAAACCATCAAAAAACGTACTTATTGCGCTGAAAAAGCAGGGGCATCACACCCCATTTTCACTGATATTAATTCAGCTATCAGCATTTTTCACTGGCAGTTTTTTTTCAATATCATGCAGCAAACGGTGCAACATTGCCGTGTCACGCTGAGCTAATAGACCAAGCCGCTGTTGCAGCCAGTCGACCATTTTTTGGTCGTCGCTGGCTTCTACACGCTCAAGGAGCGTTGCCATTCTGGAACGCAGTGCACTCAGTTGCTGAGCGTCAACCACATCATGCTCTGGTACATTTTGCTGCATCAGTGCTGATAACTGATAGCAGTAAACCATTACAGCCTGCCCGAGATTAAGCGATGGATAATCTGCCACCATCGGTACGCCAGTTAGCACATCGGCCAGTTCAAGCTCTTCGTTGGTCAACCCTGAATCTTCACGCCCAAACACCAACGCGGCAGTGCCCACCCAATTACGCTTTTCTTCGAGTAACGGAACCAGTTGCTGCGGTGTGGCGTAGTAATGGAATTTTGCGCGACTACGAGCGGTAGTCGCAATGGTAAAGTCGACGTCATGCAAAGCTTCCTCCAGCGTATTGAAATGCTGAGCATTATCCAGCACATCACCAGAACCATGCGCGACCCAACGGGCTTCTGGTTGACGGTCGGCTTCACTAGCCACAACACGCAACTCAGCAAATCCCATGGTCTTCATTGCGCGGGCTGCTGCACCAACATTTTCAGCTCTGGCAGGAGCGACCAAAATAATTAGAAAACGCATTAAAACTCTCTTAAAAAAGTATCCAAATATGGATAGTCACAAAATTAAAATGATAATACGCGGCAAAAATTTACATTAGCGCAACATTCATCTATAAAATACATTCAATGGGAATCATAAACACACTGAATGCTTTTTCGTAGTTAGACCAGTATTACAAGATGTATTGATGCTCATTATCATTCTGTTTTATATGATAAATAATACATAAGCTTGCTATCAATAATCAGATTTGCATTGTTTAATAATCAATACGCGTAACTATATTGATTATTGGAAAAATGTGACGCATGCTCGCAAAACGCGACGATGATTTCATCAAACTGTTAACGTGCTACAATTGAATTTGATATATGTCAACGAAGCGTAGTTTTATCAGATGTCTAAAGCGGTCCTGCCTGTTATGTTGCTGTTAAAATGGTATAGGATAACAACCGTTTTTGACACCGTCGGGTCCAGAGGGAAAAGTACCCACGACCAAGCTAATGATGTTGTTGACGTTGATGGAAAGTGCATCAAGAACGCAATTACGTACTTTAGTCATGTTACGCCAGACATGTTAATTTATGGCATGTATTAGGCAGGTCAGGGACTTTTGTACTTCCTGTTTTGATTTAGTTGGCAATTTTAGGTAGCAAACATGCAGACCCCGCACATTCTTATCGTCGAAGACGAATTAGTAACACGCAACACGTTAAAGAGCATTTTTGAAGCTGAAGGTTATGATGTTTTTGAAGCGACCGATGGCGCTGAAATGCATCAGATTCTTTCCGATAATGACATCAACCTGGTCATTATGGATATTAACTTGCCTGGCAAAAATGGCCTGCTGCTGGCGCGTGAATTGCGTGAGCAAGCCAATGTCGCATTGATGTTCTTGACTGGCCGCGACAACGAAGTGGATAAAATCCTGGGCCTTGAAATCGGTGCAGATGATTACATCACTAAGCCATTCAATCCACGTGAATTAACCATCCGCGCGCGCAACCTGTTGTCTCGCACGATGAACCTCGGTGCAATCAGCGAAGAACGTCGTTCCGTTGAAAGCTACAAGTTCAATGGTTGGGAACTGGATATCAACAGTCGTTCATTGGTCAGCCCAAATGGCGAGCAGTACAAGTTGCCGCGTAGCGAATTCCGCGCCATGCTGCACTTCTGTGAAAACCCTGGGAAAATTCAGTCTCGTGCTGAATTGCTGAAGAAGATGACTGGCCGTGAGCTGAAACCACACGACCGTACTGTTGACGTCACGATTCGTCGCATTCGTAAGCACTTTGAATCGACCCCAGATACACCTGAAATCATCGCCACGATTCACGGCGAAGGTTATCGCTTCTGCGGCGATTTACAGGAATAAACCTGTAATCAAACATGATTGCGAAAGGGCGGATTTTTAATCCGCCCTTTTCTTTTGCCAGAATTAAACCGCTATTTCCACAGCCTGAACCGCTCTGGATCTTTCTGGGCATCGTCTGTTGCCAGCGCCTGCACTTTTTGCCCCATCCCATACCAATCGATATGTCGGGTTAGCAGCATAATGGAGGAAAGAGCAACGAACAGTACCCCAGTGCCAAGCAACAAAGCACTGTCTTCAGACTGAAGCAGTTGCCAGAGCACCGCATCAAGAGTCAGTAACCCAAGCGTAAACATCGCACTCGCTTTCCAGCTATTCAGCACCGCTTTGAGATAGAAACCGTTAATTCCCGCGCAGACCAAACTTGCCAGCAGCCAGGCCAGGTTAAACCCTGTGTGTTCAGAAACGGCTAACAGAACGAGATAGAACATCACCAGCGAAAGGCCGACCAGTAAATACTGCATTGGGTGAACGCGTAAACCGGTCAATGTTTCCAGCAGGAAGAAACACATAAACGTCATACCAATCAGTAAGATGGCATATTTTACTGCGCGATCTGTCAGTTGATACTGGTCTACCGGATTCGCTACGGTGACGCTAAACGCAGGAAGGCGATTAACATCGATTAACTGAGCATCACTGAAGTTGGCATTAAGATTGTTGGCAAACCAGGTACTTTGCCAGTTCGCGGTAAACCCGGTTTCCGTCACGGTACGCCCACGTGGCAGGAAATCGCCCATAAAATTAGGATGCGGCCAGTTACTGGTTAAGCTGAACTGGCTATTACGCCCGATTGGCACGACAGCGAGCTGCTTCGTGCCCATCAAATCCAGATTAAAACGCAGTGTTAGCTTTTCATCCTGAAGGCGTTCGATGGGGAGAATGGCATGTAAACCCTGCTCAACGCCGGGCAGATTGCTACCGGGTTCAATAGGATAGGTTTTTCCGTTGATTTCCAGTTCACCTACTTTGCCGATACCGCGCGAATCACCGACCGCCAGCACCACGTATGGCGTACCAAAACGAGTATTTTCATCCATATCGTGATTGAGCAACTGGCGATTAAACGTGGCATCCACAGTCACCGCCGTGCGCCAGATTTGCCCCTCATAAATGCCGATATGACGTGGTTCAACGGTCTGCTTTCCCACAATATCCAGGTTTTCCGGGAGGTAATAGCGAATGAAGCGGCGCTCTTTTTTGACCTCTTTATTATCTTCCATAACAGTCGTCAGCTCCGCGACAGGAATGGCGATAAGCGGCCCGGTAAGGGTTTGCGGCCCACTGGCACTTTGGCGTAGCGACTGCTCAACATCATCCCGGTAACTGCTGCGTTCATTAATCAGCGAACTCAGCATACTCAACGGAATCAACAACACAGCCATACATCCCAACAAAGTCATCACTTTCCAGAACAACGCAGATTTAAACATAATCCCCTCCATTTTTGATTTGGCGAGGATAGCGAGCGTTTGTGGGGACGATATGAAGTTATGTGAAGAGACAGTGAAGTGAAGAAATTATTATTTCCCGGGCAAAATCAGACGAGCGACCGCACCACCCTCAGGGCGATTCTCAAGAGAAATCGTTCCGCGGTGCAAACGCGCCACCTCCTGAACAAAAGCCAGCCCCAGGCCACTGCTCTTTTGCCCGTTGCTACGCGGCAATGAGTAAAAGCGTTCGAACAAACGGCCTTGAGCGTAATCTGGAATCCCACTTCCGGTGTCTGAAACAACAATGACGGTCTGCCCAATGTTTTGCTCAACACTCAACACAATCTCACCACCTGGCGGGGTAAAATCGAGCGCGTTATCCAGCAAATTACCGATCGATTGTTCAAGTAAGGCGGCGTCACCTTCTACGACAGTGCCGTCAGGGCTGTTTTCATCGATTCTTAACGTTATCTGTTTACTGCTAGCGACCACTTCACGGCTATCGCATAACGTGGAAAAAAGTGTGGGCAGATTTATCGCCTGTGCCGTAATTTCAGCGCGGCTTTCTAACTTAGCCTGGCGTAATAAATTATCGACCAACTGCTGCATGCGTAGATTTTGCTGAAGAATGTTAGCCGAAAACTTCTCCACCACTTCTGGCGGTGGGCCTTCACGTAATATTTCTGCCGCACCACGAATCGCCGCCATCGGGCTTTTCAACTCGTGAGTCAGAGCATGAACGTACTGCTCAATGTAGGTTTTCCCTTCGAGTTTCAGCCGCATACTTTCCAGAGCTAACGCCAACTTACGTAATTCACTACTGGCAGGTTTAGGCAGCGGTAAAGGGTGTTCCGTAGTGACCGAGTCGGCATAGCGAACCAGTTTCCCGATAGCCCGGTTAATCCACAGCACAAACCCGAAACCAATCATCAAAGCAATGCCAAGCAGCGCAACACCCGCCCACAAAATACGCCGCTCGCTGCGACGTATTACCGGGTCCATTGCGCTATTTGGTTTGCCTACGCTCAACACGCCGATAATGTTTTGTCCGTCGCGGACGGGTGCAGCCACATACATTACGGTGCTTTCAGGATTGTTTGCATTAACTGGCGTACTGCGTGCGCCGTATTTTCCTTTCAACGTGAGCCAAACATCGTTCCATTGCGAGTAATCCTGGCCTGTCGCTTTTCCAGTGGAATCAAAAAGCACTATGCCTTTGTCATTGGTCAGATAAACACGGTATTCATTTTTAGACTTGGTAATGCCGCTGATATTGGCACTAAGCTTGTGTTGATTGAGATGGGAAAAAGCCTGGGCCAGCTCACCATTTTGCGCGTTACCCGCCAGCATATCTGCACGCGCAAATTCAGCAAGCAATGTAGCTGTATCAATTAACGTGCCTTCCGTTGCACGCCGGACGCCTGGTTTCACCTCTTGCAAAAATATAGAGAGAACAAACCAGGCCGCAATCGCCACAATCAAAAAATAGCCCAGCAACAGACGCATCCCAATACGCATCAACTCACTCCAAGGCTGTAGCCTAAGCCACGGTGCGTATTGATCGGTGAAAGATCGGGGTTAATTGCACGCAGTTTGGCGCGCAAGGTTTTGATGTGTGTATCAACCGTTCGATCAAAACTATCCTCGGCTGTACTCCACACTAAATCCATGAGTTGCTGGCGTGAAAACACACGCCCAGGCCATTGCAAAAAAGTCTTCAGTAACAAGTACTCATAGCGGGTGAGCAGCAATGGCTGCTGGCACCAGGTAATATGCGCCGCCATTTCATTGACTTCGAACTGACCAATGCGCTGTACACTTATCGTCAGGCCTTGCCGTTGTTTTTGCAAACGACGTAGCACTGTTCGCACCCGCGCACACACTTCACGAGGTGAAAACGGCTTCGCGATATAATCATCAGCACCGATCTCCAGGCCAATCAGCCGATCAACCTCCTCACTGCGAGCAGTCAGAAACAGCAACGGGAGATCTGGATAATCCGCGAGTAAACGGCGACAAAGCTCGAAGCCATTAATATCTGGCAAGCCGACATCAAGAATCGCCAGATCAGGACGTTCTTCTCGCACGGCATCCAGCACAGGCAAACCCCGTTCGAAAGCACGCACAGAAAACCCCTCCTGCTGCAACGTATAGATCAACGTATCCGCAATACTGGTTTCATCTTCAACTAACCAGATAGTGGCCTGGCTCATCACGAACTCCCTGTTATTTCCACGGCATAATCGGCACGGCGCTTATCGCGTTTTTAGGCGAACCGTCGACCACTTTATCGGAGTAAGCCAGATACGCCAGCGTGTTGCGTTTAGCATCGTAGAAACGTACCACTTGCAGCTTCTTGAAGACCAGTGATGTCCGCTTCTGGAAAACAACATCACCCTCTGTTTTACCTGCTTTTATCTTTTCGTTTAGCTCAACTGGCCCCACTTGCTGGCAAGAAATCGCCGCATCGGAAGTATCTTCTGCCAGACCCAGTCCGCCTTTAATGCCACCCGTTTTTGCACGGCTAACATAGCAAGTCACGTTTTGTACATCCGGGTCATCAAATGCTTCAACAACAATTTTATGGTCCGGGCCAATCATCTTAAAAACAGTGTCTACTGAACCAATTTGTTCGGCTTTGACGCCCAACGAAACAAGCAGTAATAAACTGAGGGGAGCTAAAACTTTATATTTCATATTGTTACCATTAGTTAAGGTTGCCTTTAGAGACTATTAACTCTTTGTGCTAAAAAATCGTTTAATATCACGTTATTAATAAAATTTTCCGAATGAGTAGCTGATTTTGGCACGTCTTGTTAAAAAAAACTCTGAATGTCAAAACAACAAAAAGTGCTATCATCGCCCACATTAACGGCACTCACCGTGTCAGGATGAGGATATTATATGGATCAGGCAGGGATCATTCGTGATCTATTAACCTGGCTAGAGGGCCATTTGGATCAACCTCTGTCACTGGATAATGTGGCGGCAAAAGCAGGTTATTCCAAGTGGCATCTACAACGGATGTTTAAAGAGGTCACGGGTCACGCCATTGGCGCATACATCCGTGCTCGCCGACTTTCAAAATCTGCTGTGGCACTGCGCCTGACTGCGCGACCGATTCTCGATATTGCGTTGCAGTATCGTTTTGACTCACAGCAAACCTTTACTCGTGCATTCAAAAAGCAGTTTGCTCAAACGCCAGCGCTCTATCGCCGTTCTCCAGACTGGAGCTCGTTCGGTATGCGTCCACCGCTGCGTTTAGATGCGTTTACACTGCCGCAAGCGCAATTTGTCACGCTGCCGGAAACCCATTTAGTGGGTGTCACGCAAAGCTACAGCTGTACGCTTGAGCAAATATCTGATTTCCGTAATGAAATGCGTATTCAGTTCTGGACACAATTCCTCGGCAATGCGCCAACGTTGCCACGAGTGTTATACGGCCTGCATGAGCCACGTCCAAGCATTGAGAAAGATGACGAACAGGAAGTCTTCTATACCACTGCGCTGACACCAGAAATGGCGAATGGATTCTTACCAGACTCTCATCCGGTCAGGTTGGAAGGTGGTGATTACGTGCAATTCGACTACGAAGGCCCGGGCACCGGTTTGCAGGAGTTCATCCTGACAATTTATGGCACCTGCATGCCATCGCTTAATCTGACGCGCCGTAAAGGTCAGGATATTGAACGCTTCTTCCCGCAAGAAGAAGCGCGTGTTCAGGACCGACCAATGCAGATCAGATGTGAATATCTGATCCCAGTACGTCGTTAATTAACGCTGTAATTCATCCAACGCAGGGGCGTCTAAATGTGAGATGTCCCCTGCCGTTTCTACCACCCAGCCAGAAGCTAACCACGGGCTGTGCTGGTGATCGACACGGGAAATCGAACAGTTTCTTAAACGTAAGCGACGTTCAGCCCAGGCCGGTAATCCCAGAATGGTACTCACCAGGCAACCTAACGCCATACCGTGGCTAACCAGCAATGGGCGGCTACCAGATGGTAAATCCAGGCAAGCATTTAAAGCCGCGTGCATACGCTCGCTCATCTCAAGCATGCTTTCCCCATCGGGAATTCGCCCATCGGTCGTGCCATTCACCAGTTGGCGACGCCAGCCTTCTTCTTCTTCGTTTAGCGTGTCCAGATTGCGGCGTTCTAACACCCCCATATCCAGTTCACGTAAACGCGAATCCAGCGTGACATCTACACCACATGCAAGAGCGATAATCTCAGCAGTGTGGCGGGTACGCCCTAAATCACTGGAGATGACGTGTGTAATGCCTAACGTTTTGGCACGCTCGGCCACCTGCTCGGCCTGACGTTCCCCTTTTTCAGTCAGCGCACTGTCTGACTGGCCCTGAATGCGACGTTCTGCATTCCACTGCGTTTCGCCGTGGCGAACAAGGTATACCTGTAACATGCGATTTATCCGTTATACTGCGGCAACAATTTCTAGAGAGTTTCACTGATTATGTACCATGTCGTCTGCGCAACAACCAATCCAGCTAAAATTCAGGCAATTCACCAGGCATTCGACGACATCTTTGGTGAAGGATGCTGCCATATTGAACCCGTTGCCGTCGATAGCGGAGTGCCAGAACAACCCTTCGGAAACCATGAAACGCGAACTGGCGCACGATGCCGGGTAATGAATGCCCGTCAGGTTCGCCCTGAAGCCGATTTTTGGGTTGCGGTTGAAGCGGGAATTGATGACGACAGTACTTTTAGCTGGGTGGTTATTGAAAACCAAAACCAGCGCGGCGAAGCCCGTTCGGCCACACTGCCTCTACCGTCGATTATTCTTGAAAAAGTCCGCGCGGGAGAAGCTTTAGGGCCGGTGATGTCGGCATATACCGGCATCGATAAAATTGGCAATAAAGAAGGCGCGATTGGGGTATTTACCGCCGGGAAGCTCACGCGCAGCAGCGTTTACCAGCAGGCGGTGATTCTGGCGCTTAGCCCGTTCCACAACGCGATTTATAGCTAACTTTTATTGCCTAATAATTCCTGCTCCAGCCAGGCACGCAATGCCGGTGGAGCAGATTTCAGGCTATTTGAACCGCGCGTAATGGTGGCAATTCCCGCGCCAAGTTCATTTTTGAGTTCCCGCTGGCTCATCTCACCCCGCAATAACTCTTCGATAATTCTGACCCGTGTTCCGAGGGCGGTACGTTCGTCTGGGGTCAGCAACAACATTAACAACGGCATATGCAGCTGTTTATCGAACGATTGCTGGAGCAGCTCCACAAAACGGAGCCACTCCTGATTGCTTTGCTCGGCGTGCTCTGCCGAGTATTGAGAATGCTGAGTCATGTCGCCACCATACTATTCAACTAGTACGATACAATATCATAGACACTGCAAAATCAATAACGGCGTTGCCATTCAGCCTCTGTCAGCAATGGTGCAGATTTACCCATGAAGTACTTATAGTACGCATCATATGCCAGCACGTTTTTCACATATCCACGTGTTTCCGAGAAAGGAATACTCTCAACAAACGCCACCGCGTCAATGCGTCCGGCACTGTTGCCAAGCCAGGTTCTGACTCGCCCAGGCCCCGCGTTATAAGCAGCGGATGAGAAAATCCGGTTGTTCTCAAATTGCTGAGAGACGGACTGCAAATAAGTCGTACCAATATTGATATTGGTTTCTGGCTCAAGCAGTTGCGATGGGCTGCTGTAACCCGGAATACCAAAAACCTTCACCGTATGTGCGGCTGTAGCCGGCATAACCTGCATCAGACCACTCGCCCCCACCGGTGACCTGACTTTCGGGTTCCAGGCACTTTCCTGACGCGCAATCGCCATGGCATAACTTTGCGAGATGTCTTTGCCGCTCACGTAGCGGGCGAAAATATCTTTGTAAGCCAGTGGGAATCGCTCTTCCAGATGATCCCAAAGCTTCCCGGCGATCGTCGCCTGCACGCTGAGATCCCACCAATTTTGATCAAACGCGTAACGTGCTAATCCTTCCTGTTCTGGTTTGCTGCGACTGGAGATCAAATTAGCCCATTCGCTGCGTGCAGTGTTATCCAAATTCCAGTACATCAGCTCGCGAACACGCGCCATTTCTGGCCCCTGAACTAACGCCGGATTCACCGCCACCGCTTTGTCGACGCGTAACGGATATTCTTCCCCCAGGCGTTGAGCCGCCACCATTGGATAAAATCCGCGTTGTTGCATCAGCGAGAGAAGGATCTCATTTGCTTCCGAATCACGACCACGTTCCAGCAACAAATCTGCCTGCCAGTAGCGCCATTCATCTTTCTCTTTAGCTTCCATTGGCAAGCGTGCAAGCCAGGTATTCAGGCCAGTACGATCACCCGTTCCCAGCGCCATACGCACACGTCGCTCAACCAGCGAGGTTGATTCAGAACGCATGATTGCATCATCACGCCATGCCGCTTGCTCAGCCGTCACATCGTTGCCCATTAACCGCCAGGCAACAGTGTCTCTGAGTTCCTGAGCCTGTGCGTCATTCAATTGCTGCGCCTGAATCAGTGAGGGGATCATCAAACGCGCATTTTCTACGTCATCGCGCGCGACACGCGTGAACGCCACCGCAGCCGCCTGGCGCGTAAAGTCAGTTGCACCAACGGTGCGGGCAAACGACAGCACTGTTTTCGGGTCGTTTTGTAGGCTGATCAGTGCGCTGGAAATGGTCTGGAATTGCGCAGGCATTTGGCTTGCGAGATTGGTCACCAGTGAAGAGTTACCTTCTTTCATCGCCAGACGAATACGTTCCAGGTAAGCCAACGGATCTTGCGTTCCAGACGATCGCCATGCCGAGAACAGACGATCGCAGCTCGATGGCAGATTTTTGCCCGTTAGCCACAGATCCTTGGCCCCGACCCATGCGGCATCTACCTGGCCGGTATTCCATTTTGCGTAGTAATAATTACATTTGGATTCGGTGGTGCCCGGTTGTTCAGGGCTAAACGCCAGCAGACCACGCCAGTCTTCGCGGCGAGCCAGTTCATTCACAAAGCGTGATTTCAGCGCGCGGGCTGGTGGTAACGTAGGGTTAGCCTCAATAAACTGACTGACGGCGAGCGTTGGCTCATTCATTAAATCATCAGTGATAAGGCGATATTCGAGATAAGGATAAAGTGGATAATCCTGCAACGTGGGCAACATGCGCTGCACCACATCCATTTGCTTGTTATCCCATGCTTGTTTGATTTGTGCATATCGGCTGCGTTGCTCGTCGAGCGAATCCGCGCGAACTGCATGAGTTATTGCCGCAAGGCTTACAACTGCGACCAGCAATTGTCCCACGACTTGTTTGGCTATCCCCACAAGTTCTCCTCACATGTTCACCGGCAGCATCGTGCCGCCATTAATTACTTCATGCTAACCCTGGTATTACAGATTCGCCACGCCAAAGGGCGTTATTTTGTCGATAAAAGCGTTAAGGCGGTTTCGGGTAACACATCCCGCTTCCCCTGCTGGGATTACCTGCTGAAAACGGCTACACTTCGCCACTAATACGCACCATCTTAAATCACGAAAAAGAGGCGAAGTCGCACTGTGGCTCAATTCGTTTATACCATGCATCGTGTCGGCAAAGTTGTTCCGCCGAAACGCCATATTCTGAAAAACATCTCGCTCAGTTTCTTCCCTGGCGCCAAAATTGGTGTACTGGGTCTGAACGGTTCCGGTAAATCCACGCTGCTGCGCATTATGGCCGGCATTGATACCGACATCGAAGGCGAAGCCCGTCCACAACCTGGTTTGAAAATTGGCTATCTGCCTCAGGAACCTCAGCTCAACCTCGAGCACACGGTTCGTGAATCGGTTGAAGAAGCGGTATCCGAAGTCGTTAACGCGCTGAAAGGTCTGGATGAAGTCTACGCAAAATATGCCGAACCAGACGCTGACTTCGATAAGCTTGCTGCACAGCAAGGCAAGTTTGAAGAAATCATCCAGGCACACGATGGCCATAACCTGAATGTTCAACTGGAGCGTGCTGCTGATGCACTGCGTCTGCCGGAGTGGGACGCTAAAATTGAAAACCTGTCTGGTGGTGAGCGCCGCCGCGTAGCACTTTGCCGCCTGCTGCTCGAAAAACCAGACATGCTGCTGCTCGACGAACCAACGAACCACCTGGATGCTGAATCCGTGGCGTGGCTCGAGCGCTTCCTGCACGATTTCGAAGGCACCGTTGTGGCAATTACCCACGACCGTTACTTCCTCGATAACGTGGCTGGCTGGATTCTGGAACTTGACCGCGGCGAAGGTATTCCGTGGGAAGGTAACTACTCCTCATGGCTTGAGCAGAAAGACGAACGTCTGGCTCAGGAAGCCTCATCGGAAGCGGCTCGCCGTAAATCCATTGAGAAAGAGCTGGAGTGGGTACGTCAGGGTGCGAAAGGCCGCCAGTCTAAAGGCAAGGCGCGTCTGGCTCGCTTTGAAGAACTTAACAGCACTGAATACCAGAAACGTAACGAAACCAACGAACTGTTTATCCCACCAGGCGCACGTCTGGGCGATAAAGTCGTTGAGGTTACCAACCTGCGTAAATCCTACGGCGACCGCCTGCTGATTGAAGACCTGACATTCGCCGTACCGAAAGGCGCGATTGTCGGGATCATCGGCCCGAACGGCGCGGGTAAATCTACCCTGTTCCGTATGATGTCAGGCCAGGAACAACCAGACAGCGGCACCATTGAACTAGGTGAAACCGTGAAACTGGCTTCTGTCGATCAGTTCCGTGACGCGATGGATAACAGCAAAACCGTGTGGGAAGAAGTTTCCGGCGGTCAGGACATCATGCGTATCGGCAACACCGAAATGCCAAGCCGCGCTTACGTTGGTCGCTTTAACTTTAAAGGCGTTGACCAGGGTAAACGTGTTGGTGAGTTGTCCGGTGGTGAACGCGGTCGTCTGCACCTGGCGAAGCTGCTGCAAGTTGGCGGCAACGTACTACTGCTCGATGAACCAACCAACGACCTGGATATCGAAACCCTGCGCGCGTTAGAAAACGCCCTGCTGGAGTTCCCAGGCTGTGCCATGGTTATCTCGCACGACCGTTGGTTCCTTGACCGTATCGCCACGCATATTCTGGATTACCAGGATGAAGGTAAAGTGGAGTTCTTTGAAGGTAACTTTACTGAGTACGAAGAGTACAAGAAACGCACCCTGGGTGCAGATGCGCTGGAACCTAAGCGTATTAAGTACAAGCGTGTAACGAAGTAATTGTTGTAACGCCCTCACCCTAACCCTCTCCCCCAGGAGAGGGAATTAACGGCTTTCTCCCTTTCCATCAGGCGAGGGAATTAAGCGGTTTTCTCCCTCTCCCTCAGGGAGAGGGCCGGGGTGAGGGTTGTTTTATCCACGCTCGCCAATTAAGCCCTTCACCAAATCCACACAGCGCAAGAAGCGTGAATCGTAGTCAGACTCTTCCACATGCACGTAGCTGATGTTGTTTTCATCAAGCATCGACACCAACAAATTCTGGAAAGACTTGCGGTCCGTATCGCTGCCCAGGCTGCGCAAACCATCAGCCACCCACGGCGTATTGTTTTCCAGCAAAATCACCAGATCAAAGCGGTACTCGTCGATCAGGGCCTGTACAAACGGGTGTTCACGCCCTTCATACTTTTTGCAGAACGCCTGAGTCGTCACAAAGTCAGTATCAATAAATGCGACTTTATTGGCGTATTTAACGGCAAAATCAACGTACTGAGCATGCCCAATAGCAATCTTGTCATAGTCAGAATATTGCAGCGCCATCTCATCACCGCCAAGGTGCGAAAAGACGTAATCACGCCCATATTCCCAGGCACTGGTGGTATTAAAAATGTTGGCGAGCTTATTCACCATCCACGATTTACCGCTCGATTCACCACCCAGAATAGCCACGGTTCTGACAAAGAACGGTTTTACTTCGGTAGGAATGTATTCCCAATAGCGGAATGGGTTTTCGCGAATCTGCCCGCCGCTGATATTCATGAAGGTGCGCTTCGGGTCGATAAGCACCGTTTCAATGCCGAGCTGTTCAATAAAACGGGGCGCATCGCTCTCTTCGGAGGTATAGATGCAGTCGGGGTTAATCCCTTTGCTTTCCATGAACGCTTTGATACCGCGACTCCAGACATCCCAACCGTGCGGATACGGTTCCATCCCTTCTTCGTTAAACGAATGAATGCGGATATTTTTCTGATACTTGAAGGTCTGTAACAGCCAGCGCAGGCGGTCACCGGTGGTCGGTTGCTGCGACATCGCACTGTCTTCAAACAGCAAGCGATCGCGGGTTTCGTCATAGCCCATGATGATATGCAGTTCATCAACCTGGCTTGCCGCGCGCTGAATCAGATAGATATGGCCAGTATGCAACGGATAAAACTTACCGAATACCACGCCCACTTTTTTCTCACGCCGTGGAAATTCCAGCCCCAAAAAACGATGCAATGCTTCCAGTTTCTGCGCGCTTGGGCTTTTGATTTTGGCGTTCAGTAACTGGCTAAGATAGCCCTTGGTCATGCCGCAGGATTCTGCAACTTGCTGTAGCGTAACGCTCTGCTGACGAATAGCAGTCTTCAGATAATCAAAAGACGACATGCTGCCTCCTGCAAAATTGGGCAAATATCAATTATAAGTCGTCAAACACCGACAACGCATCAGCCAGTTTTTTCACACCGAAGACCTGCATCCCTTCCGGTAGTTTTTTCGGCACGTTGGCCTGCGGCACAATCGCACGTTTAAAGCCGTGTTTTGCGGCTTCTGAAATACGCTCCTGGCCGCTTGGCACCGGACGAATTTCCCCGGCTAACCCGACTTCACCAAACACCACCAAATCTTGCGGCAAAGCACGGTTGCGCAGGCTGGAAACCATCGCCAACAACAAGGCAAGGTCAGCACTGGTTTCGGTGACTTTCACGCCACCGACCACGTTGACAAACACATCCTGGTCAGCCATTTGCAGGCCACCGTGGCGGTGCAAAACGGCCAGCAGAATCGCCAGGCGGTTTTGCTCAAGACCCACGGCGACACGGCGCGGGTTGGACATCATGGATTGATCCACCAGCGCCTGAATTTCTACCAGCAATGGGCGCGTGCCTTCCCACACAACCATCACCGAACTGCCGGGCGTCACTTCATCTCCACGGCTCAGGAAAATAGCGGAAGGGTTGCTCACTTCACGCAGCCCTTGTTCTGTCATCGCAAACACACCCAACTCATTCACCGCACCAAAGCGGTTTTTATGGCTGCGCAGCGTGCGGAAACGGGAATCGGCATCGCCATCGAGCATCACCGAGCAGTCGATACAGTGTTCGAGCACTTTTGGCCCGGCAAGCGAACCATCTTTGGTGACGTGGCCGACCATGATAATCGCCACACCGCGCGTTTTAGCAAAGCGCGTCAGATAAGCGGCTGACTCACGCACCTGCGCCACACTGCCAGGCGACGACTGTACGTCGGCCATGTGCATCACCTGAATGGAGTCGATAACCATCAGCTTCGGCGCTTCTTCCTCGGCAATCATACAGATTTGTTCGATGCCAGTTTCCGAAAGCATATTCAGGTTATTGGTCGGCAACCCAAGACGGTGGGCGCGCATCGCCACTTGTTGCAGCGACTCTTCACCGGTGACGTACAACGTTTTCATCTGTTCGCTGAGCTTGCATAAGGTTTGCAACAGCAGCGTGGATTTACCTGCACCAGGATTACCACCAATCAGAATGGCACTTCCCGGCACCACACCGCCGCCTAACACGCGGTCAAACTCTTTAAAACCAGTAGAAAAACGCGGCAGCTCTTCGAGGCTGATTTCAGAAAGTTTTTGAACTTTACTGACGCCCGCACTACCGGCATAACCTGACAAACGCTCATTACGCGCAACCGTCGGCGAGGCGGCAATGCGCACCTCAGTGATCGTATTCCATGCGTGACAGGCGCTGCATTGCCCCTGCCAGCGAGGATAGTCTGCGCCGCACTCGTTGCAGACAAAGGCGCGTTTCGGAGCTTTTGCCATTAGCGTTCTTCCTGGATAAGGCTACCGGACAGAATGCAGAATACGCCCATCAAATCAGCATGACGGATGGTGACTTCTGTTTTCTCATTCACTTTAGGTTTAGCGTGGAAAGCAATGCCCAGGCCCGCCGATTGAATCATCGGTAAGTCATTCGCCCCATCACCAATCGCGACGGTTTGCGCGACGGGGATTTCGTATTTATCTGCCAGACGCTGGAGCGTTGTGGCTTTGAATTGTGCATCAACGATTTGACCGATGACTTCGCCAGTGAGCTTGCCGTCGCAGATTTCCAGCTCGTTTGCCACCACTGCATCTAAATGCAATTTGTCGCGCAGATATTCGGCGAAGAAGGTGAAACCACCGGAGGCAATCGCAACTTTCCAGCCAAGGGATTCAAGCTTAAGTACCAGTGACGTCAGCCCCGGCATCAACGGTAGTTCATCACGCACCTGGCGCAGAATAGACGCGTTCGCGCCTTTAAGCGTGCCAACGCGTTGTTTCAAGCTTGCGGCAAAATCCAGCTCGCCACGCATCGCGCGCTCGGTCACTTCAGCCACCATTTCGCCAGTGCCAGCCAGTTTCGCGATTTCATCGATACATTCTATTTGGATGGCGGTGGAATCCATGTCCATCACCAGCAGGCCAGGCGTGCGCAGATGCGGGATTTTGCCCAGTGGCGCAACATCCAGACCGGCTTCGTGGGCAAGTTTGGTAGCGCGAGGAGTTAATGAACCGGCCAGGCGAATAACCTGATAATCTTCAACGCACCACGCGGTGACGATAACCATCGCCGCGCCTAACTTACGTTGATAGCGATTCAGGCACTCTTTATCCAGATTCCGACCATACAGAAGCCAGCCGCTGCGGCCAGCACGGTAATCGAGTGGCATAACTTCATCGCCACTTAACGATAGCGGCAAACCAGGCCAGAGAGATACGTCGGTTGGCAGGTCGCACCAGGTCAGACTATTCGGCATCACAACTCCAGGAAAGATTTAAGAGATAGCATTAATCATTCGGATTACAGCCAACACCGCAGCAATTCGAATGATTAAGGGTATTCGGAACAAAACAACGCATGAGGCTACCTTGTCCACGCCGCTTCTGGCAACATTAAAGTAAGCAATTTATTGAAGGTGCATTATGGCTCGGGCAAAAATGAAATTTAGGCTGCATCGTGCAGTGATTGTGCTTATCTGCCTCGCACTTTTAGTCGCACTGATGCAGGGCGCGTCGTGGTTTAGCCAGGGGCATCAACAAGCCCGGAACGTGCAACTTGAAGAACTGGCAAGAACCCTGGCACGGCAGGTGAGCTATAACCTGATTCCATTGATGAAGTCTGAAAATCCTGATGAGAAAAAGATTTCAACAGTGCTGAATTTATTGACTCAGGACAGCCGAATTCTGGATGCAGGTGTTTACGACAACGGCGGCAGCCAGGTCGCACATGCGGGCGAAGGGATCGCCGTGCGCGATCGACTCGCTCTGGATGGGAAAAAAGCGGGCAGTTATTTTAATCAGCAAATTGTTCAACCGATTGAAGATAAAGATGGGCCTGTAGGCTATCTGCGCATCACGCTCGATACCCACACGCTACCCACTGAAGCCAAGCAAGTGGATAACACCACCAATATTTTGCGCCTGATGATGTTACTGGCGCTGGCAATTGGCATTGTGCTGACGCGCACGCTTTTGCAGGGCAAACGCACCCGCTGGCAACAATCTCCTTTTCTTCTGACGGCGAATACCGAAGTAAAAGAAGATGAGGAAGAACCGAGCGCCAATAAACCCCAATAAGAAAGGACTTCTGCTATGTCTACATTACGTCTGCTTATTTCGGACTCTTACGATCCCTGGTTCAACCTGGCGGTGGAAGAGTGTATTTTCCGCCAGATGCCTGCAACCCAGCGCGTGCTGTTCTTATGGCGCAACGCGGATACAGTGGTCATTGGCCGGGCGCAAAACCCGTGGAAAGAATGTAATACCCGGCGCATGGAAGAAGATAACGTGCGGCTGGCCAGACGCAGCAGCGGCGGTGGCGCGGTATTCCACGATTTGGGCAACACCTGTTTCACCTTTATGGCGGGAAAACCGGAATACGACAAAAGTGTGTCGACGGCCATTGTGGTGAATGCGCTTAATGTGCTCGGCATCAGTGCCACCGCTTCCGGACGCAATGATCTGGAAGTTGCCACCGCGGAGGGAGTGCGCAAAGTTTCCGGATCGGCTTATAAGGAAACGATGGATCGCGGTTTCCATCACGGCACCTTGCTGTTGAATGCCGATTTAAGCCGCCTGGCAAACTACCTGAATCCAGACCAGAAAAAACTGCAGGCCAAAGGCATAACTTCAGTACGTGGACGAGTGGCAAACCTCAGCGATCTGCTGCCTGGCCTGACACACGAGCAAGTTTGCGATGCGGTACGTGAGTCATTTTTTGCCTTCTACGGCGAACGAGTGCCAGCAGAACATATTTCTCCTGATGCCCTGCCCGACCTACCTGGCTTTGCTGAAACCTTTGCCCGCCAAAGTAGCTGGGAATGGAATTTCGGCCAGGCTCCGGCATTTAGCCATTTACTGGATCAGCGTTTTACCTGGGGTGGTGTTGAACTGCATTTCGACGTTGAGAAAGGGCATATCACCCAAGCGAAAATATTCACAGACAGCCTAAACCCCGCGCCTCTTGAAGCGCTGGCGGCCCGTTTGCAGGGCTGTTTGTATCGCAGTGACATGTTGCAACAGCAATGCGAAACGCTGATTGCCGACTTCCCGGAACAAGAAATGGAATTACGTGAATTGAGCACGTGGATTGCGCAGACGGTGCGCTAGGCGAGTCGCTTAACGCTTGCCTCAACGGTATCAAGTTGCAATGACATCTCTCTGCAAAGCTCGCGAAACGCCGGGCTAATATCTTCCGGTAATCCTGTTTGCTGTGCTAAGCGCTTCCCCCACGCTCGCCCCAAAAAACCCTGAGGACGCAGATCGGTTAAATACCATGGGATACCGTTAAACCATTGCGCGGTGCCATTATTCAGTATCACCAGCCAGCTTCCCTGCGTCAGATGGGATACAAGTCCCCGAAACGCCAGGCCTGCCCCGCATCATCTATTTGCCACAATGGAAATTGCCGGATCTGGCGCACTGGTCTGATCCGGGCATATTGGGTCGCTCTGGCAGCGCCTGCTTTTATGACATCGCTTTCAGTATTCACCAGACGTGAAAACGTCGCCTGGCTGACACCCAAACGCTGGCGTAATGAGGTTGCAGTTTGTGGGCCATGCAGCAATAAATCTGTCAGAGCGCTCATATGAATAGATACTTGAATAGATATATAGCGCTATATAATTGAAAGATAAAGCAGATAAGCGGAATAGATGGATTAAAATGAATAGATAATTTGAAAAGATAAAGGGTGCCGGAGCACCCTTTAAAATCTTACTCTTTGTCGCCCAGTAACACAGATTCAAGAGCGATCTTGATCATGTCGTTAAAGGTTGTCTGGCGCTCTTCAGCAGTAGTCTGCTCGTGAGTACGGATATGGTCAGACACGGTACAGATGGTCAGTGCTTTAGCACCAAATTCTGCTGCCACGCCGTAGATGCCCGCGGCTTCCATTTCCACACCCAGGATGCCGTATTTTTCCATCACGTCGAACATAGTCGGGTCTGGGGAGTAGAACAGGTCTGCAGAGAAGATGTTGCCCACGCGAGCATCAACGCCCAGCGCTTTAGCTGCATCAACCGCGTTACGCACCATGTCGAAGTCAGCGATTGCAGCGAAGTCATGGTCTTTGAAACGCAGACGGTTCACTTTGGAATCGGTGCAAGCACCCATGCCGATAACCACGTCACGCAATTTCACATCCATACGTACTGCACCGCAAGAACCCACACGTATGATTTTCTTCACGCCGAAATCAGTGATCAGCTCTTTGGTGTAAATCGAGCAGGATGGGATACCCATGCCGTGGCCCATTACAGAAATTTTGCGGCCTTTGTAAGTCCCGGTGAAGCCCAACATGCCACGCACGTTGTTCACTTCACGAACATCTTCAAGGAAAGTTTCAGCGATATGTTTTGCGCGCAGCGGGTCGCCTGGCATCAAAACGACGTCTGCGAAATCACCCATTTCTGCATTAATGTGTGGCGTTGCCATGTTTTTATTCCTTGTTTTAAGAGGTTAACGTCTGGGCGGATAAAACATCTCACCCAAATCTGTAATCCATATACCCTAAATAATTCGAGTCGCAGGTAGGCGGCAAGAAAGCGAATCCCCAGGAGCTTACTTGAGTAAGTGACTGGGGTGAGCTTTTGCAGCCAACACACCTGCGGCTCGAAGAATGACGGGTATCACAGCATGTTCTTGCCGTAGTCCATATCTGAAACACCGAAGTGTTTCGCCACGGTCTGGCCGATATCCGCGAAGGTTTCACGATGGCCCAGAGAGCCAGCTTTCACTTTCGGGCCGTAGACCAATACCGGAATGTGTTCGCGAGTATGGTCAGTACCTTGCCAGGTTGGGTCACAACCGTGGTCAGCGGTGAGGATCAGAATATCGTCCTCTTTCAGCAATTCCATCAGTTCTGGCAGACGACGGTCGAACAGTTCCAGCGCGGCGGCATAACCTGCTACGTCACGACGGTGACCGTAAGAGGAGTCGAAATCGACGAAGTTGGTGAACACGATAGTGTCGTCACCCGCTTCTTTCATCTCGGTAATTGTCGCGTCAAACAGCGCATCCAGACCGGTCGCTTTCACTTTTTTGGTGATACCGACTTCAGCATAGATATCTGCGATTTTACCCACGGAAACAACCTGACCATTTTTTTCATCAACCAGTTTTTTCAACACGGTTGGAGCTGGCGGTTCAACAGCCAGATCATGGCGGTTGCCGGTACGCTGGAAGTTACCCGCTTTGTCACCAACAAACGGACGCGCGATAACGCGACCAATGTTGTAGCCGCCTTCGGTCAACTCTTCACGGGCGATTTCGCACAGTTCGTAGAGTTTATCGAGGCCGTAGGTTTCTTCGTGGCAGGCAATCTGGAACACGGAGTCAGCGGAGGTATAGAAAATCGGCTTGCCGGTTTTCATATGCTCTTCGCCCAGTTCATCCAGAATCACAGTACCGGAAGAGTGGCAGTTACCGAGGTAACCTGGCAGGTTTGCGCGCTCGACCAGTTTATCCAGCAATTCTTGCGGGAAGCTGTTTTGGGTATCGGAGAAGTAGCCCCACTCGAACAGCACAGGAACACCGGCGATTTCCCAGTGGCCTGACGGAGTGTCTTTACCAGACGAAAGTTCATGCGCCCAACCGTATGCACCGATAACTTCTGCGTTACCGTCCATACCCGCCGGGATTTTACCGGTAGAACCTTCAGCCGCTTTCACCAGACCCAGGCGAGTCAGGTTAGGCAAATGCAGTGGCCCTTTACGGCCTTTGTCGGCTTCGCCATTTGCACAAGCTTGCGCGATATGGCCGAAGGTATCAGAGCCAACGTCGCCAAAGCGGTCAGCATCTTCAGTCGCGCCAATGCCGAAAGAGTCCAGCACCATAATAAATGCACGTTTCATAATTTCTCCTGCGTCGTTGCGCCTGAAACGCCCGAGAGCGTTTCAAAAAGTGATCAGATCAGTATGCCAGCATTTAGCTAATACGGCGATAAACGTCTGGCGTTTTAGCCGGTGCCGTATCGTTAACTTTAATTGCCGCTTTAACCGCACGAGCCGCTTCTTGCCACTGACTTTCGCTTGCAGCGTGAATCACCGCTAACGGGCGAGAAATCTCAACGCTATCGCCCAGGCGCACCATATCGGTGAAGCCGACGCTGTAATCCAGGGAATCAGAAGCCTGACGACGACCGCCGCCCATCGCTACCACCGCCATACCTAGCGCGCGGGTGTCCATTTCGGAGATGAAGCCATTTTTATCTGCATAAACCGCTTTGCTCAGCACGGCGGTTGGCAGGTACTTCGCATAGTTTTCGACGAAGTCTGTCGGGCCTTTTTGCGCCGCAACCATGCGACCAAACACTTCAGCCGCTTTACCGTTATCGAGCACCGCTTGCAGTTTCTGGCGGGCTTCGGCGTCATCTTTTGCCAGATTGCCGGAAAGTAACATTTCCACGCACAGCGCCATGGTGACTTCATGCAGGCGCGGGTTGCGGTATTCGCCGGTCAGGAATTGCACCGCTTCGCGAACTTCAACCGCATTACCTGCGCTGGAGGCCAGCACCTGGTTCATGTCGGTCAGCAGCGCAGTGGTTTTAACGCCTGCGCCATTTGCCACGCCAACAATCGCTTCGGCGAGCAATTCAGAAAGCTCATAAGTCGGCATAAATGCACCGCTGCCGACTTTCACGTCCATCACCAGCGCATCCAGGCCTTCGGCCAGTTTCTTCGCCAGAATGGAAGCGGTAATCAGCGGGATGGAGTCTACGGTCGCGGTAATGTCACGCGTGGCGTAGAAGCGTTTGTCCGCCGGAGCAAGCGAGTTTGTCTGGCCGATAATTGCCACGCCGACGTTTTTAATAATGTCGCGGAAACGGTTATCGTCCGGGAAAATATCAAATCCAGGGATTGCTTCGAGTTTATCGAGCGTACCACCGGTATGGCCTAAACCACGGCCAGAAATCATTGGGATGTAACCGCCACATGCCGCCACCATTGGGCCAAGCATTAATGAAGTCACATCACCGACACCGCCCGTTGAGTGTTTATCAACGATTGGGCCGTTCAGATTGAGGCTCTTCCAGTCCAGCACGGTTCCTGAATCTCGCATCGCCATGGTCAGAGATACGCGTTCCGGCATAGTCATGTCGTGGAAGAAAATGGTCATTGCCAGTGCTGCAATCTGCCCTTCAGAGATAGTGTTATCCCGAATACCATTGATGAAGAAACGAATTTCCTCATCGCTTAGCGCATGACCATCACGTTTTTTACGAATAATTTCTTGAGCGAGGAACAAGGTAACCCCCTGAATTCATCAGGTGAAATGCGGCGGGGAAACCGCCGCAAGGAAGAGATTAGTAGCCGCTTGCGCTTTTGCCGTCACCGTGACCCAGCGTTTTTAACAGGCTCGCGAGCAGGCTGGACGCACCAAAACGGTAGTGACGGGAATCAGCCCAGTCAGCACCAAACAGTTCATCCGCGATAGACAGGAACAGCGCCGCATCTTCAGCAGTACGCACGCCACCGGCTGGTTTGAAACCAACGGTTTTCTCAACGCCCATGTCACGGATCACTTCCATCATGATGCGAGCGCTTTCCGGCGTGGCATTGACCGGTACTTTACCGGTAGAGGTTTTGATGAAATCAGCACCGGCTTTGATAGAAATTTCCGACGCTTTACGAATCAGGGCTTCTTCTTTCAGCTCGCCGGTTTCGATGATCACTTTCAGCAAAACGTTTGCCGCAGCACAGGCTTCTTTACAGGCTTTCACCAGGTCAAAACCCACTTGTTCGTTACCCGCGATCAGCGCGCGGTATGGGAACACCACGTCAACTTCGTCGGCACCGTAAGCGATAGCCGCGCGGGTTTCAGCCAGCGCAATTTCGATGTCGTCGTTGCCGTGTGGGAAGTTGGTCACGGTAGCAATGCGGATCTCAGGAGTGCCCTGGGCATTCAGAGTTTTACGAGCAATTGGGATGAAACGAGGATAAATGCAGATCGCCGCAGTATTACCTACCGCTGTTTTGGCCTGATGACAAAGTGCTACCACTTTTTCATTGGTGTCATCGTCGTTCAGGGTAGTCAGGTCCATCAATTTCAGGGCACGCAGACTGCTTGCAGTTAAATCGGTCATAACACTCTCCAACAAAAGATATAGAAGTCTCTGGCTTCGAAACTCAACACGTTGGAGCGGACTTGGTTCCTTGAAGAGCAGAGGTAACACGGGTCACCGTCACGTTGAGATCCTTCTCACCGCACATCATATGTAGCAATGTTATAATTATAACATTCACCATCTTGATAATATTGTGTCTCGCTTCACAAAAGCCAAAGGAGAAATTACATGCTTTGTACAGTATATGTGATTTAACAAGGTTAGATAGAGTAAAAATGTGATTCAAATATAAAAAAATGGCCGGCAAAAGTGCCGACCATTGATTTCACAGGGATGTTATAATTTTAACATCACCTTTTTATAATGACAGGAACACCCCGGCAATTGTCGCACTCATCAGGTTAGACAAGGTACCTGCTGCTACAGCCTTCAGGCCAAGCTGAGCAATATCGTGACGGCGGTTTGGAGCCATGCTTCCCAGGCCACCAATCAGGATAGCGATAGAAGAAAGGTTAGCAAAACCACACAGCGCGAAGGAAATAATCGCTTTGGTGTGATCTGACAGAACTTGCAGGCCTGCTGCCGCAACGGTGGCGTCATCTTTCAGGTATTCCCCGAAGTTCAGGTAGGCGACAAATTCGTTGATGATCAGTTTTTGGCCGATGAAGGAACCCGCAACGTTAGCTTCGCTCCATGGCACACCGATAACCCACGCCAGCGGTGAGAACACCCAACCAAGGATCAGTTCCATCGACAGTTGCGGGTAGTTAAACAACCAGCCGCCAATGCCAGAAAGCATCCCGTTCAGTAAGGCAATCAGAGCCACAAACGCCAGCAACATTGCGCCTACGTTTAGAGCCAACTGCATACCCGAAGCTGCACCTGATGCCGCAGCATCCAGCACGTTCGCTGGGCGATCTGGATCATTTTTCATGGATTCCAGCTCTGGTGCATCGTTTGGTGTTTCTGTTTCAGGCAGGATGATTTTTGCAAACAGTAAACCGCCGGGTGCCGCCATGAAGGATGCTGCAATCAGATATTCTAGCGGTACGCCCATTTGCGCGTAACCGGCCAACACGGAACCTGCCACGGATGCCAAACCACCACACATGACGGCGAAAAGTTCTGAACGCGTCATGGTCGCGATATAAGGACGGACCACCAGCGGAGCTTCAGTCTGGCCAACAAAGATGTTGGCTGTCGCAGACAGGGATTCAGTGCGAGAGGTTTTCAGCAACTTACGCAGGCCGCCGCCGAGAACACGAATCACTAACTGCATGATGCCCAAGTAGTAAAGCACTGCAATCAGTGAGGAAAAGAAGACAATGATTGGCAGAACGCGCAGGGCAAATACAAAGCCGCCGCCGCCAAAGACTTCGAACATTTTGTCCGAAACCAGGCCACCAAACAGGAAGGAAATACCGGCGTTACCGTAAGCGATAACGTTAGCGACACCTTCAGACATGGCCAACAGAACTTTACGACCGACCGGAACATACAGGATAAGAGCACCGATGCCGACCTGGATAATCCATGCGCCCAGAACAGTGCGAAGATTAATCGCTTTGCGATGACTGGAAAGTAAAACGGCGATCAGCAGCAGAACGATCATGCCGATCAATCCCATGAAGAGTTGCATACAGAATCCCTGTGTATTAGTTGATAAAAGTGAAAGCGAGCTAAAAACCGACAACTGGCGGGATTATAACGGCAGGGAAGCCAGCAAATGGAACGGCAATCACGTATTTATACACATTCATGGAAACGTTTATCTTATAAGGTGAGCTGGATCACATTTTGTTACTGACTATTTCAGATTGAATAATTCATTGCAGTTATGAATGAAAGTATCTGCGATAACATCCGCAGGTTCAGAACGGAGAGAACAAAGGGTTTGAAAAACCTCAACAATGCGTTCCGGACGATTAGCCTGTCCTTGCCAGCCATTGAGTGGCATATCGGGCGCATCCGTTTCCAGCACCAACGCGCTGAGCGGTAGTTGCGCCATCACATCGCGCGTTTTGCTGGCTCGCGGATAGGTTATGGTTCCCCCCACCCCAATCTTGTAGCCCAATGCCACAAAACGTTCAGCCTGTTGCAGGCTGCCCGAAAAACCATGCACCACACCGGCTCGCGGTAAATCGTGGCGTTTTAAATGGGCAGCGAGTTTGTCGTGGGTACGACGTGAATGAAGGATGACCGGCAAATCATAACGTTTTGCCAGCTTTAACTGCGCATCGAGCATCGCTTCTTGTTTCTCAAAAAGCGGATTATCCATATAGAGATCAAGACCGATCTCGCCAATTGCCACAAGCTTTTTCGGACGTTGTTGCAGATGATGTTCCAGCAACGCCAGTGACGCATCCTGGTGTTTGTGAATCACAATCGGGTGCAAGCCCAGCGCGGCATACAACGGCGGATAATTGTCGGCCAGAGCCAGAACGACACCAAAGCGCTCGGCTTCAATGGCCGGAACGATAATTTTTTCGACACCCGCTTGTGCAGCAAGCGCCAGACTACTGGCTTCGTTATTGCTAAACGGCGGGAAGTCGAAGTGACAATGCGTATCGTAAAAAGTCATTGTCACGCCGTACCTTCATTATTAAAGGTGGAATCGTTCGCCTCTGGGGTTTCAATCACCGCCTGAGATAAAGGCTCATGCGTCACGATTCCCGGCGCCACCACAACCGGGCCTGGCACGATAATACGCGGATGATGGCGTTTTATCGGCGGTTGAGCCGCCAGCAGTTTACCCACGGTAGCAAGGAAATAGCGCCCGCATAAACGGCCCGTTTTATAGTCCGTATTCAGCGCGGGCATTCGGCTGCCAAGCGCCATGCTCATCAGTGGCTTCGGCGGATAGATTTCGAAAATACGCAGTTTGCCCGGTGGCTTTTCAATAAAATTCTGTATCTCACGATAACTTGCCTCGTGATGTTTCACCAAATGGAGCAACGGTTGCAGGCTGCTATCGCCAAGCCAGCGCTCCATGCGTTTAAACCATTCAGGCGTGTAATACATTTGCGAAGGAACAGTACGGATAACCACCAACGTATCAGCCCCCAGGCGCACGGCTTCGCGAACCGGAATCGCATCGCTTATTCCACCATCCTGATAACCGATGCCATCAATCTCTACCCCGCTACGGTAAAAACCCGGGATGGCGCTGGAGGCTTTGAGGATATTCAGCCAACTTGTGCTGTTCGGCGAAAAGTAACCTGGGGTGTAATCATCACTGCGACAGGCGCACATATAGAACGCTTTACCGGACTCAAACAGTTTTTCCGCGCTCGACATTGAGAGCGGAATTTTTGACGATGTGGCCTCAACCAGCCAGTCGAGATCGATAAGATGCCCGCCACGCACAAAGCGCAGAGGATCAAAAAATTCACGGGTCGTGGTAAAACGGGTGATCACTCTTCTGGCATAACCAGGCTGGTGACAAACATAAGCGGAAAGGTTTTGCGCACCCGCGGAGGTGCCTAAGAAGAGATCGAACGGGTTGAAGTTAGCGCGCATAAACTCGTCCAGCACGCCGGCTGTAAATATCCCACGCTGCCCGCCACCTTCACAAATAATGGCGAGTTTTCCTGGACGAAACGTTGGAAGCGCAAGCGGCGCAATGTTGCCGAGCGTTACGGGTATTCTTTGTCCCACCCTGCTTTCCTTAATCTAAAGGATATTTATTATTGGTTATTTGTTAGTCGCTTAAAAACGCGAGAGCCAGTCTAAATAGACTGGCTCTCTGGTCTGTCTCTAATGGTTATAGCACGTAAAAATCGCTATGGGCGTTTTCGGCCCATAAACAGGCTAACCAGGAACAGAATAATACCTACCACAAAGACAATTTTTGCAGCACCTGCCGCAGTACCCGCAAGAGTACCAAAACCCAGAGCTGCTGCAATCAACGCAATGACCAGAAAAATAATGCCCCAACGAAACATAAGCCTCTCCTTAACCATAGTGAACCCGAATCGCTTCTGGATGGGTGCGGGATGCGCACTCATTGGCGATATTTGGTATTGATGTTGCTTACTTGGTTACTGACTCCCCCGGCATAACCAGAGGAGAAAGTTTCGATTGATCGGTTACTTCACTTTCAGGTCGTTTTTGACGCTTTTAACGCCATCAACTGCTTTGGCAACACTTTCAGCCCGCTCGGACTGCGCGCTTGATTCCACAGTACCCGATAGCTGGACTACACCTTCGGTGGTTTCAACTTTCACATGGCGCGAAGGCACGATGTCGTCTGCTAAAAGTTTAGCTTTAATTTCGCTGGTGGTAGCAGTATCGCCTGCATAACCGCTGACTGATTTATCGGCCCCGTCACGCACATGCAGTTTGTCGCTGACAGAAGAGACCCCTTCCACGCCTTTGGCAACTGTTACGGCCTGCTCAGCCTGCGCCTGGCTTTCAACGAACCCACTTAACGTGACGATTTTTTTGTCGGTTTTCACTGAGATATCGGTACTTTTAATATCTTTGTGATCGACCAGGGCGGCTTTCACTTTCGCAGTGATAGCGCTGTCATCCATGAAATTACCGACGTCTTTTACGGAGCTATCAATTTTTTCGCCTGCTGTGTCCGCTGTCGATTCGGTTTTGTTAAGCATCTTGTCTTCTGCTAAAGCGCTACCGCTTGCCAGCACAGAGCCAAGAACAACAGCTAACAGAGTTTTAGAAATCTTAGTCGTAGTCATAGTCATCGATTAATTCCTATAGTTTTGCTCACAATTTGAGCACAAGCCTTAACGTAACGGCTTTCCTTAAACCTCAGGCCAAGTGTTACGGCCCAAAAATTTTCCGTTCAGTTTTTAATAACGCCAACAAAAATTAGAGTGGATGAACCCGCCAGAAAGCTTCGTTTACATGGCATATTCGACCAACCAATTTGTCACTGGTTTGTTAAATATAGACAACAATCACAGATTTGCATGGTGTGAATGGAGGAACGTAAGGAAAATGCAGGAAATTAAGAACAATCCGTAAGGGATTAATAAGACGGGAAAAGTAGCAGGACGCGACGACTGCCGCGCCCTGAGAGGGGATTAGTGCTCGCGAGTTTTACGGAACGTCACTTCCGGGTAACGATCTTGCGTCAGGTTCAAGTTCACCATGGTTGGAGCGATATAAGCGAGGTTGTCGCCGCCATCAAGAGCCAACTGCATTTCGTTTTTCCGTTTGAATTCTTCAAACTTCTTCACATCAGTGCTTTCAACCCAACGCGCGGTCGAAACGTTGACGGATTCGTAAATCGCTTCAACGTTGTATTCACTCTTCAGACGCGCCACAACCACATCAAACTGCAGCACACCGACCGCACCCACAATCAAATCGTTGTTGGCGATTGGGCGGAATACCTGTACCGCGCCCTCTTCAGAAAGCTGTACCAGGCCTTTGAGCAACTGCTTCTGCTTCAATGGATCACGCAGACGAATACGACGGAACAGTTCCGGTGCGAAGTTCGGAATACCGGTGAACTTCATCATTTCGCCCTGGGTGAAGGTATCACCAATTTGAATGGTGCCGTGGTTGTGCAGGCCGATGATATCGCCAGGGAAGGCTTCCTCAACGTGCGAACGGTCACCCGCCATAAAGGTCAGCGCATCAGAAATCACCACGTCTTTACCGGTACGAACCTGGCGCAGCTTCATGCCTTTTTCGTACTTGCCGGAAACCACACGCATGAAAGCCACGCGGTCACGGTGTTTCGGGTCCATGTTGGCCTGAATCTTAAACACGAAACCGGTGAATTTATCTTCAGCCGCTTCTACTACACGCGTATCAGTTTTGCGTGGCATTGGCGCCGGAGCCCACTCGACCAGGCCGTCCAGCATATGGTCAACACCGAAGTTACCCAATGCTGTACCGAAGAACACCGGAGTCAGTTCGCCTTCAAGGAACAACTCACGGTCAAATTCGTGGGAAGCACCTTGTACCAGTTCCAGCTCGTCACGCAGCTGTGCTGCTAGTTCTTCACCTACCGCCACATCCAGATCAGGGTTGTTTAACCCTTTCACGATACGCACTTCCTGGATGGTGTGACCTTTACCGGTCTGGTACAGATAAGTTTCGTCTTTATAGAGGTGATAAACACCTTTAAATAGCTTGCCGCAGCCGATTGGCCAGGTGATAGGTGAACAGGCAATTTTCAGCTCGCGTTCAACTTCATCCATCACTTCCATTGGGTCACGGATGTCGCGGTCAAGTTTGTTCATAAAAGTGAGGATTGGCGTATCGCGCAGACGGGTAACTTCCATCAGCTTACGGGTACGATCTTCAACACCTTTCGCGGCATCAATAACCATCAAACAGCAGTCAACCGCGGTCAGCGTACGATAAGTATCTTCGGAGAAGTCTTCGTGCCCTGGGGTGTCCAGCAGGTTAACCAGGCTGTCGCGATACGGGAACTGCATGACGGAGGTGGTAATCGAGATACCACGCTGCTTTTCCATTTCCATCCAGTCAGATTTTGCATGCTGGTTGGAGCCACGGCCTTTTACCGTACCCGCAGTTTGAATCGCCTGTCCGAACAGCAACACTTTTTCCGTGATGGTCGTTTTACCGGCATCGGGGTGAGAAATGATCGCAAAAGTGCGGCGTTTCCCCACTTCTTGCAAAAAAGGAGACAAAGTCATAATGAATTCTTCTGTGAATTGCGCACAGGCGTAACTGCGCGGCAAATGAACGTTACCTGGCGGCTATTTTACCCATCAGGTCAGGTTTAACAATCAGCTGTGATGCAATCATCAATTACACAACAATCGCTCCAGTTCATTTAGTGTGGTCACTTCCCAGGTCGGTGAGATGCCTTCCGGTAAGCTTCGTCCGTGGGCGTTGAGCCAGCAGGTGGCAATTCCTGCATTCATGCCGCCCAGAATATCTGATTCTGCGGTGTCGCCAACCATCATGACGCGGTCGCGCGGCGGATGGCCCATTTGCTCAAAGGTGTAATCAAAAATCTTACGATCGGGTTTCGCGACACCGACCTGTTCGGAAATCACCAGCAAATCGAAATAATCGCGCAGACCCGTGCGTTCCAGGCGGATTTGCTGCAGCGCAGTAAAACCGTTGGTGATAATACCGATTTTTACTTTATCTTTTAACGCATTAAGCAGCGAAACAGCACCGGGCAACGGCACACAAATTTCGGCCATAGCATTGAGAAACGCAGCGTTCAGGTCACCCGCAGGCACCGACAATCTTTCCGACCAGCCCAGAAAACGCTGATGCTGTAACTGAAGCGCGCTAATAGCACCGTTCTGATAATCGACCCACAAAGGTTTGTTAACAGCCTGGTAATCCTGGAAATCTTCAGCGGTAAACGTCACGCTATAATCGAGAAACATCCGCTGTAAGCCGCCGAACGCGTCAAAGGTAAACAGCGTTTCGTCAGCATCAAATAAAATCCAGTCCCAGTTCATTTACACACCTGTCGTTTCAGCCTAAAGGTAATGCCATGATGATGGCATCTTCCCGACCCTCTTTTGTGGGGTAATAGTTACGGCGAATCGTCGCCTCGTTAAAGCCCAGGCTTTCATAAAGCGCAATCGCCGCCGTATTCGAGGCGCGCACTTCAAGCCACAGGGTAAACACATCTCGCGCTTCCAGCTCGCTGATTAAATGCTCCAGCAACTGGCGGCCCAAACCTTGTCGTTGGAAATCCGGATCGACCGCAATATTAAATAACGTCGCTTCATCCAGCACGACCTGCGTCACCGCAAACGCTGCCATTTTACCGTCAACATCGAGTCGTAAGTTCAAATAGCGTTCGCCCTCGTTACTGGCGAAGGTTTTTTCACTCCATGGGAAAGCATGGCTGCGTTGTTCGATGGCGTAAGCCAGGCTCAAGTCACTGGTGTTGAGGGAAGAAATCGTGTTCATGTTCGCAAATTTGTTGCCACAGCGCCTGTCTGGCAGCGCCATTATGATAAAGCTCGTTTAAATTCGGGGTCGCTAACTGCGCGCCCGAAATAGGGAGCGGTTCACTCACACCCAGTCGCCAGCTATTACAACGACTTTCACCTGGCAGCATTGCAGCTCGTTCCGGGGTCAGTTGCATAATCTGCTGTGCATCCAGATTCAGGCTGCGCAAAACATCGCAAACGAAAGGATCGTTTAAGTCAGGAAGATCTTCGGCGATTATCAATAACTTAACGTTTTCATGCAGCGAGACCGCGATTTCGCCCTGCAACGCAGCCGGGCGCCGCAGCTCCCACTGGGTGATGCCCAGCTGTTGTAACAACCAGTCACGTCGCAAAGGTATATGGGGCATAGCGAAACCAGGTAGAGAGTGCCAATTGGGGCGCAAATATAGCAAATTCATCGAATGTGCGCCATTAAAGCTCTATAATCCCGGTTCTGATTTCCCAGGAGTAATTTGATGACTGCGTTAACCCCGGCAAGTGAAGTGCTGCTGCGCCATAGCGATGATTTTACCGAGAGCCGCGTGCTGTTTGCCGGTGATTTACAAGACGACATGCCTGCCCGTTTCGAAACGGCAGCAAGTCGCGTCCATACCCAACAATTTCACCACTGGCAGGTATTGAGCGCTCAGATGGGCGAAGATGCACAATACGGCCTGGTGGCTGACGCCAGCAGCATTGGCGACTGCAATACATTAATTTATTACTGGCCGAAGAATAAGCCAGAAGCTCAGTTCCAGCTGATGAACATTTTATCGTTGATGCCAATTGGCAGCGATATTTTTGTCGTTGGTGAAAACCGTAGTGGTGTGCGCAGTGCTGAGCAGATGCTCGCCGAATTTAGCCCACTCAATAAAATTGATAGCGCACGTCGTTGCGGTTTCTATCATGGTCGCCTGGAAAAACAGCCGCAGTTTGATGAGAATTCCTGGTGGGATGAGTATCAACACGAAAGCCTGACCGTAAAAACTCTGCCTGGCGTGTTTAGCCGTGACGGTCTGGACACTGGCAGTAAATTACTGCTTTCCACGCTGACACCGCACACCAAAGGCAAAGTGTTGGATGTCGGTTGCGGCGCAGGCGTGTTGGCGGTAACGCTTGCTAAGCATTCACCAAAAGTCCGTCTGACTTTGTGTGATGTTTCTGCACCAGCCGTTGCTGCAAGCCGTGCAACGCTTGCCGCCAACGAAATTGCAGGCGAAGTTATCGCCAGTAACGTCTATTCCGAAGTGAATGGCCGTTTCGACATGATTATCTCAAACCCACCGTTCCATGATGGTTTACAAACCAGCCTGGATGCGGCTCACCAGCTGATTCGTGGCGCAGTACGCCACCTGAATATGGGCGGTGAATTGCGTATCGTGGCGAACGCCTTCCTGGCGTATCCGGACGTGCTGGATGAAACCTTCGGTAACCACGAAGTGATCGCTCAGACAGGCCGTTTCAAAGTTTACCGCTCCGTTGTGATGCGTGGCGTGAAGAAGCGCTAACACGTTGTTGTGCCGCTTTTTGCAGCGATTAGAAAAGCGGCACTAAATTAACTGTTGACGACGCGCAGAAAACATCTAGAATGCGCCTCCGTGGTTACAATACTTCGGTGTTGTGGGTATGCGAAGGTGGCGGAATTGGTAGACGCGCTAGCTTCAGGTGTTAGTGTTCTTACGGACGTGAGGGTTCAAGTCCCTCTCTTCGCACCATTAACCACGCAAGATATCGTTCGCACTGCGCGAAGGTGGCGGAATTGGTAGACGCGCTAGCTTCAGGTGTTAGTGTTCTTACGGACGTGAGGGTTCAAGTCCCTCTCTTCGCACCAATGCGAAGGCGATATCAGATAAGATTTGATTTGCGAAGGTGGCGGAATTGGTAGACGCGCTAGCTTCAGGTGTTAGTGCTCTAACGGGCGTGAGGGTTCAAGTCCCTCTCTTCGCACCAATTCTTATCACCCTCTTCTGGCTTCACTCTCGTCATTCTCTGTTTCACATCCCTATTTCATAGCTTCCAGATTCATCATCGCTAGTGCAAGCCCACTGGCAAATGCAACGCATGATGGCAACAAGACAAAATGACGTAACCGTTTATGGTAGAGCATTGCCGTCGTCACCAATAATCCCAGCACAATCAGCACTCGCCACTGACTAAAAGAAAGATCCAGATACAACAATGCGGCGACAATTCCTCCAGGTATCAACACTGCCCACGCACTTTCTAACTGCCGTTGTAACATTATCTCTATCTCATCAATTGGTAATGATAACCAATATCATATGATATAATTTCTCGTTTGTCAGCGCTTGTGTAGATTCTGTTTTACATTAGAAATGTTTAGCATTCCTGATCACCAGATGACATATATTCATTAAGGTGATAGATTGAGCGACGATTAAAAATACATAATTAACAGTCAAATAATTTCCTTAAGAAATCACTTTCCTATCTATTTTTATAATATTATTCAACAGCATAATGTTGAGTTCGAGTAAAAAGAACTATCTGATATGACAGCAACAACCTGGCGCGCTTTACTCAAAGGGAAACATCAACTCTCGTTGCGTTTATTTTTATTACTGAACGCGTTTTCTGCGGGATTTAGTATGGCGTCGCCTTCTGCCCACACTCAGCACCTTACCTTACCGATTATCATGGTGTTGGTGATAAGCCTCTGCTGCCTGCTCTGGCAGTTTTTTAACAAAAAAACACTGATCAACATTAACGCTGTTTCGTTAATAATTGGCTCACTTTGGGCATGGCATATCTATATAAAAGTCAGTGTGATGCCGATTAAAGATCTTAATTTTCTAATTATTGCCTTACTGGCGATATTATTTATTGGCTCAATCTCTTTTATCAATAACATACAAGCATTTATCGCCTCATGCTTGCCGGTAACGCTAATGATTTTATGGCTCGACCACGGGAATAATTGGCCGAGAGTTTTATATTCGGTGGCCCTCCCGGGCATTGGCATTATCATTCAGAATATCATTCAGCAACGTAATGATAATTTTACTCGTCGTTTAATGGATAAACTACTCGAAGAGAAAGAAACTCTTAACGATTTGAGTATGTTAGATCCCCTTACCGGTCTGTATAACCGCCGTGGTTTTCAAAATCGACTTGAGACAGTGTTAGCCGTTGGAAGCGGCACGCATTTCGTCTTGTTGCTGGATATCGATCATTTTAAAGCTTACAACGACAACTATGGTCATAGCATGGGCGATCAGGCTTTGATACATGTCTCTGCCGCCATTCGCGATGCCGTTCGTTCTCGCGATATTGTCACCCGTTATGGCGGTGAAGAATTTATGGTGTTGCTGACCGATGTGGATGCCGAGCAGGCTTTGCAAACCGCTGAACGTATCCGCCAACGGGTTTATGATTTAAAGATCCCACACTTGTTTAATGACGACGTGGCAACCCATGTGACGGCCAGCATTGGCCTTGCCGTGCTGGAACAGCAAAACATCGAAGAGGCCTTACGGCAGGCTGATAGCGCTCTTTATCGAGCCAAACGCCAGGGTCGTAATAGCATTTTTGTCAGCGAATCGCTGCTGCCTGCCTGAGCAAAAATCCCCCATCAGAACACGCGCACAAAATAGCCTTGCTAAAGGCTTTGCCTATAGATAGGATTGGCAATCATTATCATTTGTATTAGTGGTCTTGTTTGTCGATGGCTTTTCAGTCTTCCCAGTTTCTTGATGATTTTGCATGGCACTCGCCATTTGCTACCAGCTCACAGCCAGAGCTGGCAGATGAGCTGCGTGCGCATTTCATCACCCATCGACCTTATTTTAATGACATCATCAAATTCAATGAGCCCACTCCGGCAACCAGCCAGACGTTGTATCAATGGGCCCAACCCGCTGCGTTAACCTCGCTTCTTGCCTGTTACAGTGACCATATTTATCGCAACCAGCCGCAACTTGCCCGTGAGGGGAAACCGCTGAAATCACTGTGGGCGCAATGGTATCTTGGCCTGCTGGTTCCACCGCTGGTGATGGCGCTGATCACTCAGCCCCGAGCGCTGGATATCGGCCCACAACATATTCATGTCGAGTTTCATGAAACGGGCAGAGCCGCCACTTTCTGGATAGACGTTCAGGAAGATAGAGTGGCAACCACCCAGCCGTTGCAACAACGCCTTGAGAAACTGCTGGTTGAAGGGCTAATGCCGGTCGTTGAGGCGCTGGAAAACAGCGGTGAGATCAATGGGAAACTCATCTGGAGCAATACTGGGTATTTGCTAAATTGGTTTTTTGGTGAGCTGAGAGAGTTGCTTGATGATGCGACAATCGCTGAATTGCGCCACGCCTGTTTCTTTGAAAAACAACTGCGCGATGGCCAGGATAACCCCCTCTACCGCACTGTAATCCTGCGCGAAGGTTTGTTGGTACGCCGCACCTGCTGCCAGCGCTATAAGTTGCCTGATGTACAAGGTTGTGGCGACTGTACCCTGAAGTAATAAAGCAAAACGGCGGGTTTCCCCACCGTTTCATCTCACTCTTTCATTTCATTAAGCAGCCTGTTGGCTCTCTTCGCCAGAGGCTTTCTGAGCTTCTTCCGCTTCCTGCTCCAGCAACTGCTTCTCGTACACCTTAAAGAACGGGAAGTAGATGATGGCGGAAACAACAGCCAACAGAATCACCAGAATCGCCGCACGGAAATCCCAGCCTAATGCCCATGCAGCACCGATTGGCGCGGGTGCAGTCCATGGAACCACTGAAATCACACGGCCAATCAAATCCATCTTCATAGCACCCCATGCCAGCACGGCGTTAACCATTGGTGCCAGCAAGAATGGAATAAAGAACACTGGGTTCATTACGATTGGCGTACCAAAGATGACGGGTTCGTTAATGTTAAAGCAAGTTGGGACAATACTCAGACGGCCAATGGAACGCAGGTGGGCAGATTTACTCCGCAGATAGCAAATCACCAGACCCATAGTGGCCCCCGAACCACCGACAACAATGAAGAAGGTCCAGAATGCTTCCATGAAGATGTGTGGCAAAGGTGCGCCTTGTGCCAACGCGCTCTGGTTCATCCCCAGGTTGGTCAGCCAGAACATTTGCAACATGCCGGAAACAATCGCCGCACCGTGAATCCCGGCAAACCACAGCAAGTGACCAATCAGCACCGCCAGCAGAATGGCCGGCAATGAATCAGCAGCAGATACCAGAGGTTTAAACACCGACATAATCGCTTGCGGGATTAACATGTCGAACTGCGACTGAATCAGCAGGCTCAGCGGGTAGAGTGTCAGAACCACAACCAGCACAGGAATCAGCAGATCAAAGGAGTTTTTGATCATTGGTGGAACCTGGTCCGGCAGCTTGATCCCGATATTGTGCGCTTTCAGGAAGCGCATCATTTCAACACAGTAAACCGCCACCAGAATCGCGGTAAAGATCCCCGTCCCGCCCAGGCTATCCATCGGCATCACACCTTTGGTTTTCGGAGCCGCCACCAGCAGGAATGCCATTAGCGAAAGCATCGCACACATGAACGGATCCAGGCCGTGCGACTTCATATAATGTTTACCGAGGTTATAGGCAATCGCCGCACAAATGTAGATAGACATAATGCCCATCGTCATATCAAACGGCGTCAGAATTTGCCCTTCAAACTGTTTTGCCATATCCAGCCATGCACGAGCAAAGCCCCAGGTGGTGGTTGGCGAGAAAGGTGGATAGGCGAAGACCAGCAGGAACGAACCGACAATCATGAATGGCATCGCAGAAATAAACCCATCACGAATCGCCATAACGTGGCGTTGTGATGAAATTCTTCCCGCGACGGGACTCACGTAGTTTTCTACAAAGCGAAAGATCAGATTAAAAGCGGCATGATTCGATGACATAGCAGTGCTCCTGTCAGGCTTTCAACGCGAATGTTACAGCGGGAAGAATATCGCCGCGTAACAATCCGTAATTTATATAATTGATCCCCGTAGCCGGGACCTTTTTAGATACAGCTTTAATGTCTAAAACACTGGCAGGGGCATCAGTGGCACAGCATAAAAAAATAGGTTTCATAGGCTGCTCTTATTATTGGGTACAGGTGTGTGACCGTTTCAGTATTCATCGCCTTTTCTTACTCTGCAACCGGTTACTGAAACCGGTTGCAGTGATTGTGAAGAAGATCCAGAAATCACTGAAACTTTGAGTTGTTTAGCTATTTCACATCACAGCATTGGCTATTGACGGTATGTATTCATGACACATAGAAATTATGCGTTCACTGGTTTACATATAGCACAGCCTTATGCCAAATTATTTGCGGCCAAGAATGGGAGAAAAGCATGAGCCTGCAGTCAGTCCGGCAATTCTTTGCCGAAAACGCCCCGGATATCGACATCATCGAATTAAACCAAAGCACCGCCACCGTTGCTCTGGCAGCCATGGCCCATAACGTTGAACCGGGCCAAATTGCTAAAACATTGTCGTTGAAAGTTAAGGATCAAGTCGTGTTGGTTGTCGCGAAAGGTGACGCACGCCTGGATAATAAAAAACTCAAAGCGGCTTTAGGGGCAAAAGCCCGCATGCTCAGCAGCGATGAAGTGGTTATCTGGACAGGTCATCCGGTAGGCGGGGTTTGTCCGTTTGGCCTGGAAAATCCGTTAACGGTTTACTGTGATATTTCACTAAAACAGTACGAAGAAGTTTTACCCGCAGCAGGAGCGATTCATAGCGCAGTGCGTATTTCCCCGGCTCGTCTGGCTGAACTCACAGCTGCACTTTGGGTCGATGTCTGCCAATAATCAGATGACTGAGGACGCACTAGCGAACCTCAGTCATCACTAATTTTCTTCATATCCCCTGGTGATACGGAGGCAAATTCAGCTCCTGCATCCCATGTACACTGATCATCCATGCATACATTTCGGCGTCCGTTTTCAGCATCAGGCGGCGCATAGCACTGCTTTTTTGTGCACTGATGGTTTTGTAACTTTTCTCGAGCAGAGTCGCAATTTGGGTCAGTTGCCACCCTTTGCTAAGCAGCCGTAGAACACGACGCTCTGAAAAAGTTAAATTGGCATTCGTCACCGTAATATCGGACGTATTAACCGCTTTTTCTTGCAAAAGAAGCCGGCTAATTCTTTCGGTTTGACCACCGCTATTAAAGACATGTTCGATAATACGGCTCATCGGTTCATGTAAAGAAAGCAATGCTGTTTTGGCCGTCAACAACCGTTCAATGGCAATATTCACCAAGTTCACGGGAAGCGTGAAAACCCACTCCACTTGCCGGTGCTGATTTTGTAATTGGTTGAAGAAATCACAGGCTTCGAAGATTTCCTGCAACGTGCTATCCAGTTCAATAACCACCACATCGATCTGCAGCAATATTTCTGGCCTGATATCTAAATAGTTTTCACAAAGAATGAGCGATGATTTCTCAGCGCGTTCCTTCATCATAAACTGAAGGCCTTCTCTCATCATTGGCCGCTTGCTAACAACTAACGCGCGGCAAAATGGGTTACGCAAAAAGACCTTTGCTTTGCTTTCCTGCATATTTATCTCCTTTTAAAACTTTCACTTTCCTAGCAGTGCGCAACCCAGGACATGGAGATCTTTCTCACACTGAAGGCCGAGTTTTTCCATCGCATGTCTTTTATGTGCGCTCACCGTTCTGATATCGCGTCCTAAACTTTGAGCAACCTGGCTGACGTTGTGCCCAAGAAATAACTGCCCTATGACCTGAACTTCGCATACCGTCAGTTCACCTGAAATTGTCGTATCCAGAATATTCTTGATCATCGGGCTGGAAAGCATCGATCTGGAGGAAAAAGACTTTATAATTAAATCGGTGAATGTTGAGGATGACTCGTATTGAGAAATAATCACCCGCGCACCCAAAGCAGAAATATAATTCAACACGCTAAGTTTATGATTTCGTGTGTAAGCAACAATTGCAGCGCCAGGTTGCACTGTACGGCACCAGTTAATAAACTTTATCTCCTCAGCGAGTTGAGTAGATGACTCGCTAATATTCAAGATAACAAGTGAGTCCGTGGCTTTTAATACCTCTCCATAAGCCTCATCAATCCTTTTGATATTGCTCACTAATTTATGAATTTTTGGCATGGATTTTAATCGATGTACAATTCCTGCTGCCGTTAACACGCAGGGTACAACCACCATTATTTTTCCAGGTAAACTATTTGTACTAAAAATGTTTTCCATATCATTCCTTTGATTAATGCATTCATATTATTTAAAATATGACCGATGATTCACTCATACATTAAACATATAAGTGCTTTGAACAACAAAAATACAATAGTTTATTCAGATGGAAATTTAAATTAGAAGGAGTTTTTTATGATGAAATAATATTTCAAGTTATGATCTTATTTACAAATAATCTACAAACTACAAAATAATAGTCAGTGTGACTAAATAACGATTTAAATTTAATTAAACAATTACCTTCCTTCTATTAAAGACGCTTTCAATTCACGCATCGGATGTTGACGAAAATCCTTTGGCGTCGTACCCGTATAACGGCGGAAAAAACGCGAAAAATAGGTCGCATCACTAAAGCCAAGATAATCAGAGATCTGGCTGATCGTCATGCTGGTATACAGCAACCTGCGTTTGGCTTCGAGCAACACGCGTTGATGCAGGACATTCAGAGCGCTACAGCCATAGAACTCATGGCACAGGGTATTCAGGTGCACACTTGATAAACCGATTTCGCTGGCATAATGCGTGACCAGCAACTGTTCACGATAATGACACTCAACCAGTTGATTAAATTGATGAATCACCGCCCGTTTTCGCTCGACACGCGAACTGCTGCCTGGTACCGGAGCACATTGCCGATTGAGCCAAACTAAAAGCGCGCTGATTAATGAATGCAGCATCATGTCACGGGCTTCCCCCGCTCCTTCATACTCACTTTGTAAGGTACTAAACAGTGTATTAATTTGCCTGTTCGAGCCTTTCACCGGCACACACGCCGCCTGCTTAAGTACCTGTAAAGGGCGGCCAAATTGCTGCTCAAACTGGGCGATTAACGGAGCTGAAAACGAAAGCGAATAACCCTGAGTCCCCGGTGAGAATTTAAAACCGTGCACGCACAACGCAGGTACCACCTGAATACACGCCTGTCGCACATGATGCTTAACGCCTTCAATATCTATCTCCACCTCACCTTTGTGCAAATAAAGTAATTGAACCAAATCCGCATGCTGATGAATGCGAATGTGCCATTCATAAAGGCTGCTGCGGCTTTGAATCGATTCGCAATGCAGCAAATCTGCTGCAGGCCAGTTCCGGCTTTCACCATATAGTTTAAATACCGGAATACTGGCATTCAGATTCATTACGTCCTCTTTTTAAGCATAAGATCCACAGACTAATAGTGAATAAGTGTAGTTTATTCAACGGGCTCGAACGGTAAACCGACGTAGTTTTCGGCGATAGTCGTCAATCCAGCGCGTGAGGTCAGATAATACTCACGATCTGCCTGCTGCATTTTGCGGTCAAACGCATCCATTCCTGTAAAATCATGCAGGAGATTAGTCATAAACCAGCTAAAACGCTCACCTTTCCACACCCTGCGCAACGCCATAGGTGAATAGGTTTCCAGCAAATCGGTTCGCCCTTCGTGGTACACCTTACATAAGATCCGGAACAGATAATTCACATCAGAGGCGGCCAGGTTTAGCCCTTTGGCTCCGGTTGGCGGTACGATGTGCGCTGCATCTCCCACCAGGAAAAGGTTGCCATACTGCATCGGTTCAACCACAAAACTGCGTAACGGCGCGATGCTCTTCTCGAGTGAGTGACCAGTCACTAACTTATCCGCCAATTCTTTTGGCAACCGCTGTTTAAGCTCATCCCAGAAGCGTTCGTCCGGCCAGGCGTCAACGCTATCGCTTAAAGGAACCTGCAAATAGTAGCGACTTCTGGTTAGTGAGCGCTGACTACACAACACAAATCCGCGTTGATGATGGGCATAAATCAGCTCGTGATTTACTGGTGGCGTGTCAGATAACAAGCCGAGCCAGCCGAAGGGATAAACCCGTTCATACTCGCGAGTAATCTCTGCCGGAATCGCTTTACGCGAAACACCATGAAAACCATCACATCCGGCAATGTAATCGCAATCAATGCGGTAGGTTTCGCCCTGCTTTTCAAAAGTGACATACGGCGAATCACTTTTCACATCAAATAATTGTACATTGCTGACACCGTACATCGTCGGCGCTGAGGTTTTGCGGCGTGCGTCCATCAAATCACGCGTCACTTCGGTCTGGCCGTACACCATCACCGTTTTGCCACCGGTCAGCTCTTTTAGCGCAACCGGAATACGTTTTCCATCTACCAAAAACTCCACGCCTTCATGGACCAGCCCTTCGGCATCCATTCTTTCACTGACCCCGGCTTCACGCAGCAAATCTACGGTGCCATTTTCCAGGATACCCGCCCGAATTCGCCCCTGTACGTGCTCCGGGGTTTGTCTTTCTAACACCACATTGCTAATACCTGCATTGTGCAGCAATTGCCCCAACAACAAACCCGACGGGCCAGCACCGATTATCACGACCTGAGTTTTCATAAGATATGCTCTCTAATAAAACGTTACATGAATGTTGTTTTTATGTTTAACAAATGCTCATTCGTGCATTTTTAGCGTCCACAGAGAGAAAAAGAAGGCCAATATCTGTCTAAAACGTGCACTTTTCGAAAGTCTCACTCAAAGTGCGGACAAGCTCATATTTCGCCGAAAAAGTGTGCGAAATGCGTTATTACGCTAAATGTTGATCTGGTGCGCCTGAGTACAGGGGTCGGCATATGTTAAAAATGGGGGATGTTAAAATTTCAGCGACCGCCGTCGCTTTTCATCTTACATAGGCCAGGCATGTCGACAGATGTCAACCCGCAGCGCGAAGTCACCCGCCTCTGCATTCAATGTGGGCTTTTCTTGTTGCAACACGGCGCCGAAAGCGCCCTTGTAGAAGAGCTTTCCAGTCGTTTAGGTGTGGCATTAGGGATGGACAGCGTTGAAAGCTCAATCTCAGCGAACGCCATCGTACTCAGCACCATCAAAGACAATCAGTGCCTCACGACGACACGCAAAAACAGCGACCGCGGCATCAATATGCATGTGGTGACGGAAGTGCAGCACATCGTGATCCTGGCCGAGCATAAGCTTTTGGATCATAAAGACGTTTTGAAGCGTTTTGAGCACATTAAACCCTTGCGCTATCCCCGCTGGTTAGTAGTGCTGATGGTCGGTCTTTCCTGCGGCTGTTTCTGTAAGCTCAATAGCGGCGGTTGGGATGGTGCAATGGTTGCTTTCCTTGCCAGTTCGGTGGCGATGTATGTGCGCCTGGTGCTCACATCACACCACCTGCATCCGCAAATTAACTTCTGCATCACGGCGTTTGTCGCCACCACGATTTCTGGCCTGCTGATTGCCAAAGGCCCGTTCGCCATGACCTCAAATATTGCGATGGCCGCAAGCGTCTTGTTGCTGGTTCCTGGATTTCCGCTGATTAACGCCGTCGCCGATATGTTTAAAGGCCACGTCAATACTGGCCTTGCCAGATGGGCGATGGCTAGCCTGCTTACGCTTGCCACGTGTATTGGAGTGGTGATGGCGATGTCACTGTGGGGGTTAAAAGGATGGGAGTAATCGACTTTTTACTGGCGCTGCTTCAGGACATGACGCTGGCCGCCATTCCCGCCGCAGGTTTTGCCCTGGTGTTTAACGTCCCACAGCGTGCCTTACCTTATTGCGCACTGCTGGGTGCCATTGGCCACGGTTCGAGAATGGCGATGATGACGGCGGGCATGAACATTGAATGGAGCACGTTTATCGCTTCACTTCTGGTGGGCAGCATCGGTATTCAGTGGTCGCGCTGGTATCTCGCCCATCCTAAAGTCTTTACCGTGGCGGCGGTTATTCCGATGTTCCCTGGCATTTCTGCCTACACCGCCATGATTTCAGCCGTGAAACTGAGCCACTTTGGTTACACCGAAGACTTGATGATTCAACTGCTCACCAACTTCCTGAAGGCGTCGTTTATCGTCGGAGCATTATCGATTGGCTTATCCATTCCAGGCCTGTGGCTGTACCGTAAACGCCCGCGAGTGTGATGTGTTGCAGGGCTTCGCTAACTCATCAGTGCTTTGCCCACGCAAACTTGTTTTAATGTCATCTGGCCTGGGCGATACCAGCGGCCTGATGACATTAAGGAGCCTTGCGTGGAAACCCACGAAATTTATCTTCCTGAGCGTTTTGATGACGCCAGTTTGAAAGAAAAGATTTTCTTCAGCGCCATTAGTTTGTTCGCTGAATTTGGCCTTAACGGCGCACGCATGGAGCAAATTGCCGAGAAAGCCAACACCACCAAACGGATGGTGGTTTATCACTTTAAAAGCAAAGAGCTGCTTTACGTTCAGGTGCTGGAATATGTTTACACCCAAATTCGCAGCTGTGAGCGCCAGCTTAATCTCACTGACCAGCCGCCAGTCGAAGCGATGGTGGAACTGGTAGAATGGACCTTTGATTTCCACGTCACTCACCCCGATTTCATTCGGATCATCTGCATGGAGAACATGCAGCGTGGGCGCTTTGTGAAAGAGTCGGCTTACTTACGCGAGATAAACCGCAGTGCGCTGGAATTACTGCAAGATGTGCTTTCCCGAGGCCAGGATAAACAGCTATTCAGCAGACTCGTCACCGCTAAAGACGTCCACCGCCTGATCAGTAGTTTTTGTTTCTACCACGTCGCAAACAGCTACACATTTTCGAATTTCTTTGAAGATGGTTCAGAACCGGTTGATAGCACAGCACATTACCGTGAAATGGCGGTAAAAGTGGTGCTGCGTTATATCGGGCCATAAACATAAATCTCTACCCTAAATAATTCGAGTTGCAGCCAACGCACCTGCAGCTTGAATTATAACGGGTAAATCTGGAAGCTTTAGGAAATCTCCTGGCACCCATCGCCCTACAGATAGCGGTATACTCGTCGAAAATTCTCCTGCGATGCAGGTTAACGAAAAGAGTATAAAAATGATGAAAGCAAGCAATCGGGTTCTCTGTGCACTGGCGTTGGCAACATCCGTATTTGCAGGCCAGGCGATGGCGTCGAGCTGGCAGGATCAACTCTCCAGTGCTGCGAGTGAATTAAGCAAAACCACCACCAGCAATACTGCAACACCTGCGACCACCGCAACCACAGGCAACTCACTTTCCTCACTAACCAGCCTGCTCGGCGGCGGTACTCAGGCCCTTAGCGCCAACAGCATGACTAACGCGGCGGGCATTTTGCAGTACTGCATGAAAAACAAACTGGTTTCAGCCACCAACACCGACAACGTGAAAAGCGAGCTGCTCGATAAACTGGGTCTTGATAGCGGCAAGAAAGAAACTCAGCCACAGGATTACACACAAGGCTTGATGGGGATGCTCAATACCGGCAAAGGCCAGCAACTGAATCTGGACACTATTGGCAGTTCGCCGATAGCAGAAAAAGTAAAAACTCAGGCCTGTGATTTTGTCCTCAAGCAGGGCATGAGCTACCTTTCCTAAGTTGAATTACCGCCCTGCGTAAAGCGGCTGTAGGGCGGATCATCAATACTCACTCCTTAACATTAATCTCCAGCACGGCATACACCCCATCGCTGGGTAACGTCACGGTGACGTTTTGCAGATTGATTCCGGCGGCCAGAATAATCTCCCTAAGCTCAAACAGCGTGCGTGGATAAATCGTGGTCCAGCCGACACAACGCAGCGCAAAGTCAATTTGCGGGCTGGTTTTCAGCATATTAGAAATAATCAGCACGCCACCGGGTTTCACCAGGCGCAGCGCGTGGCGAATGAAATGCACCGCTTCGGCCTGCGAGAAATACTCGAAAATACCCAGCCCGTCGACCAGCTCCGCTGACTCCTCGCCCAGTTCCTGAACCAGCTTGTCACTGGCAATCATCCGGTCGAACAAATTGCGCATTAACAGCGAAAAATGGTGGCCTTCAACCAACCCATATTGTGTCGCCAGCCCGCGGGCAAACTTCAGCGATTGCCTGTCGTGGTCAACCAGCAACAACGTGAATTTCTGCGCCTTTAATTTTGCCCCGCGCAAAGTCTTTAAAACCGGCACCGCCGCGCCGCAAGCGAGGCTTATCCAGTTTCCTGAAACGCGGTCGTTGAGATGAATATCGGCAATGGCCGCCATCACTTTGGCTCGTGAGCGAATCCCCCGTGCATCGTTGGCGTGAATAAACCATGGCCGACTATTGAGATCCATCTCCCCGCCGCTGATCAGCCGCTCGGCAAGCGGGTGCTGCACCGCCCACAGCGCAAGTGCCGTCGGCACCAGTTGGCAACGCCACTCCGCGAGCGCGGGGCGATTATGAAAGGCAAATTCTGAGTGTTTGTTCCGGCACCTAATCTGGCGTATTCCCAGGTTGTCTAAAATGATTTCCGGGGCTTCCAAAGAAGGGTCTGATGCTAGCTGTTGATTGATGTCATCGATCTGCTCTGATACCTGATCCTTCATCGGCCAGTCATCACTGATGTCGCTGCAAGTGATGTGTTTAATGGCAAGATCCGCAGGCACCGATCCTGGGATCACTGAGAGAAAAGGTTGCCAGGACATGTAAAACCTCTGCAGACGTTTTCTTTCAGTCTAGAAAATCCTCCGTGATTGACCGTCAGCAGAAAGTTGTAATTTGCAGGCTGGATTACCGCTTGAAAAGTACCTCCTCACCGCGCATGACGCAGGGTGAGGAGCAAAAGCTAGCGTAAAAATGACTCGGTCAATTTAACCCAGTAAGTCGCGCCACCTGAAATACAGGCATCGTTAAATTGATAGAGCGGATGGTGAACCGAGTAATCATTGTTGCCCGTTGCCGTCCCCAACCATAAATAGCAGCCAGGGACTTCTTCCAACATAAATGAAAAGTCCTCGCTGCCCATGGCACTTTTCACCTGCGCAGGATCGGCGACTTTATCGGAACCAAAAACATCGCGCGCTACCTGCAACGCAAACTCGGTCTGCTGAGGATCATTCACCGTCACCGGATAACCAAAATCCACGGCGATCGTTGCTTTCACGCCAAAGCTTTCGGCCTGAGCATGAACTAATTTCTGAATGCGCTGTTTCACCGCATCACGCACTTCCGATTTGAAAGTACGCATATTGAGCTTGAGTACCGCGCTGTGCGGGATGATGTTGTGCGTGGTGCCGCTTTGCAGGCTGCCCACTGTGACCACGGCAGAATCCTGCGGATCAACATTGCGCGAAACAATCGTTTGCAGCGCCATAACGATCGACGCCCCGGCAACGGTCGGATCAATACAGTGCTCCGGCATCGATCCATGTCCGCCCTTTCCTTCGAGCGTCACGGTCATGCTGTCTGATGAAGCCATCAACGCGCCTGGTTTGGTGGCGATCTCACCTGCTGGCAGCAAAGGGAAATTGTGCAAACCGAACACCGCATCACACGGAAACAGTTTGAATAAGCCGTCATCAATCATCCGTTTGGCACCGCCAATCGTCTCTTCTGACGGCTGGAAAATCAGATGGAGCGTGCCGCTAAACGGGCGATGTTCTGCCAGATAACGCGCGGCTGACAACAAAATAGCGCAATGCCCGTCGTGCCCGCAGGCGTGCATTTTCCCCTCAACCACACTCGCCCACGGCAGCCCGGTTTGTTCCTGCATCGGCAAGGCGTCCATATCAGCGCGAATGCCCAGGCGCTTACCGCCACTACCCACTTTCAACGTGCCAACAACCCCTGTGCCACCTAGCCCACGGTGAACTTCATAGCCCCAGCCCGTCAGCAATTCGGCAATACGGTCGCTGGTACGGAACTCCTCAAAACCTAGCTCCGGGTGTTGATGGAAATCGCGACGAATGGCAATCATCTCTTCTTCGTAATCGAGAATTTCTTTAATCAGCATAGGGTTATTCCTTTTTATTCATCACAGAAAGTTTTGCGTTCGTGCCAGGCCAGCAACGCGGCAAAAGTCACCACCGCGCAGAACATCAAATACCATGCCGGAGCCATCGGTTGGCCGGTGACTTTCAACAACCAGGTCACTATCAATTGTGCGAAGCCACCAAACAGCGTAACGCCAATGGCATAAACCATCGCCATACCGGAGGCACGAACCGCTTTTGGAAACGCTTCAAGGATCAACAAGAAAAATGCAGCCGAGCTGATGTTTGCCAGTATCTGATCGATAGCAATCAGCAGCAGGGTGACGCCCAGCGGAGCGCCATGCAGAATTGTCGCGAAGATCGGCCAAATCAGGGCAAATGATCCCACTGCGCAGCCAATCAGGATCGGTTTACGCCGTGGCAATTTGTCCGCCAGTTTACCGCCGAAGAAAGGCACCAGCAGCGTTAGAGCCGCCGCGGTCAAACTCACCCACCATGAGGTGCTGGCTGGCATATGCAGCGTGTTAACCATATACGCGGGCATGTAATAGATGATGATGTAAAAAGTCGTGGTGCCTTTCATCACCAGTAAAATGCCCAGTAAGAGAGCGCGGCGATGTTCACGCCACAGCGTTAATGCCGGGTTTTCTGCACTCACAGCAGGCGTCACGGTGTGCGTTTCTTCAAGCTGGCGACGGATGTATAAACCAATCGGCATGATCGCAAGGCCAACAATAAACGGGATACGCCAGCCCCAGTCATACAACTGCTGTTCGCTCAGAATATGGCTCAGGCCCGCGCCCATTGCCGCACCAAAAAGTGCCGCGCCGCCCTGGCTGGTCATCTGCCAACTCACTCGCGCACCGCGGCGAGATTTATCACCGGCTTCCATCAACCACGAGGTTGCCGCCCCCACTTCACCACCTGCTGAAAAGCCCTGCAACATGCGCCCGGCCACCAGCACCACGGGCGCCATAATCCCGGCTTGCTGATAAGTGGGCGCAAAAGCCACCATCATCACCCCTAAAGACATCAGCCCCAGTATCAGCGTCATGGCCGCTTTGCGCCCATGTTTATCGGCATAGCTCCCAAGCACCATGCTGCCGAGCGGGCGCATCACAAACCCCACGCCAAATGTCGCCACCGCTAACAACAACGAGGTGTATTCATTGGAGCTGGGGAAAAACAGATGCCCAATAATCACCGAGAAAAAACTGTAAACCGCAAAATCGTAAATCTCGAGACCGTTGCCAATCGTCACCGCCACCAATGACTTAAAGTTGGCACGTTCCGGAACCAACGCCACATCTACGGGAAGCGAGGCGGAGATCCCGGCATCTAACTGGGCATAGCTGACACGCTGTTTCATGCTCACGTCCTCTTTTGTTATTCAGATGTAAACAAACTGGGCTGGATTTAACTATCTGCATAAAAAAAGAACATTACAATCATAAAAATTAGTTATGCCTTTGGTTATCTTGTTTGTATTGTTAGAGAGCAAAATTTGCACCACGGTGGTGGCTCAGGCGGGACGGAAAATTGAAAATCAAACTAAATCAGTTAGATATTTTGTTAGAGGTTGCCGCGCAAGGCAGCATTGGCAAAGCGGCGAAAGCATTACACCTCACACAACCGGCCATTTCGAAAACCATTCAGGAGATGGAAGCGGAAATCGGCATGCCGATTCTGCAACGCTCATCACGCGGCGTAACGTTAAATGAGTATGGGCAAGTTCTGCTGCGCCATGCGCGCGACATCGACCGCTCGCTGCACCAGGCGCGTGACGAAATCGACAATCTGCTCGGCAAAGCGATGCGCCAGTTACGAGTGGGGTTTACCTCTGCCGCATCCTACGGGCCATTTACCCACACGTTGATTCAATTTCAGGCACGTTTCCCCGGCGTGAAACTGATCGTGATGGAAGGCAGACCGCAACAAATTCACGATGCGCTGGAGAACCAACGCCTGGATATTGCCGTCATCACCAGCGCCAGCAATGCGGTGCAAAACGGTATGTATCACGAAACGCTGTATGCGCTGAGCAACACGATTATTGCCGGAAACCAACATCCCGTCACCCATACAACCTCGCTGAAAAACCTGATGGATTACCCGTGGCTGGACTGGGATGAACCTGGTGAACACTCGATTTTAGGCCAGGTTTTCCGGCGTTATAACCTGCCGCTGCCGCAAAATATTATCCACTGCTCATCGCCGTGGATCATGGCGCGCATGATGGAACAAACCAATATGGTCAGCATGTGGACGTCAGTGCGTTTGCGCTTCCCTGGCTACAGTTCAAACTTGCGCCCGCTGGTACTGCGCGAAGTGCTTCCAGCCAGCAATATCAGCATTCTGTGCCCGAATATCGGCCGTCTTTCCAGTGCCGGACACACCTTTATGGAAATGCTAAGAATTAACACCCGCGACTGGTTACAAGACAGCGATGCTCTGGAGATGGTGGTGCGGGTTTAGAATGTGTGAAGGCGGCCCGGCGGTTGAAACCGGGCCGTAAAACGGGGCTTGTTAGCTTAAATCAGCGCCATTGCTGGCGATCACTTTCTTATACCACCAGAACGACTTTTTACGTGTACGTGCCAATGTGCCGTTGCCCTGGTCGTCACGATCAACGTAGATGAAACCATAACGCTTGCTCATTTCACCGGTCGATGCGGAGACCAAATCAATGCAGCCCCACGAGGTGTAGCCGATAACCGGGATACCATCTTCAATAGCATCGCCCATCGCTTTGATGTGCTCACGCAGGTAGTCGATGCGGTAGTCATCGTTGATTTCGCCCTGCGCATTAACTTCATCTTTCGCACCCAGGCCATTTTCTACCAGGAAAAGTGGCTTCTGGTAGCGGTCGTACATCATGTTCATGGTGATGCGCAGGCCAAGCGGGTCAATGCCCCAGCCCCATTCGCTCGCCTGAATGTACGGGTTCTTCAGTGACTTAACGATGTTTGCCGCGTTACTGTTGAGCTCGTTCATCTCACCGGAAGCACAACGTGAGGCGTAGTAGCTGAACGAGACAAAATCGACGGTATTCTTGAGGATTTCGTCGTCGCCAGGCAGCACTTCAAGCTCAAAGCCTTTCTCGCGGAACAGACGTTTGGAGTACGACGGATAAGCACCACGTGCCTGCACATCAATAAAGAACAGGTTCTCACGATCCTTTTCCAGCGCCGCCCACACGTCTTCCGGTTTGCAAGAATACGGATAGAAATTCCCACCCGCCAACATACAGCCGACCTGGTTATCAGGGTTAACTTCGTGAGCAATTTTGGTCACTAACGCACTGGCGATCAGTTCATGGTGCGCCGCCTGGTATTTCACTTGTTCTTTGTTATCGCCTTCTTCGAATACCAGACCCGCACCGGAGAATGGAGCGTGAAGTAAAATATTGATTTCGTTGAAGGTCAGCCAGTATTTCACCAGGCCGTCAAAGGCTTCAAAACAGGTACGCGCGTAATGGGTGAAAAACTCCACCATTTTGCGGCTGCGCCACGAACCATATTCCTGCACCAAATACATCGGCACATCAAAGTGGCACAGCGTGACCAGTGGTTCGATATTGTGTTTTTTGCACTCGGCAAACAGATCACGGTAAAACGCGATCCCTTCCGCATTAGGCTCTTTCTCATCGCCCCGAGGGAAGATACGGCTCCAGGCAATCGAGGTACGGAAAACGGTAAACCCCATCTCAGCCATCAGCGCAATATCATCTTTGTAGCGATGGTAAAAATCGATCGCTTCATGGCTCGGGTAAAATTCGTCATCACGCAGTGAAAAACGTTTTTCTAAACCGAGTTTCACCGCCAGACGATGCTCACCGTGCGGAATGGTATCGACGGTTGAAAGCCCTTTTCCGCCTGCGAGGTAGGCACCTTCAGCCTGGTTCGCAGCAATAGCACCGCCCCATAAAAAGTCATCAGGAAAAATGGATGCTGACATAAAGTCCCTCTTCTAAGTTAGTTTGCGTTTACAGCATGTTGCGGTGCAACAACGGCGTTTGGCTGGATTGGCTCTTTCTCGTGACTTTGCTCAACGGGAATGTCTTCAAAGCCCAGGATTAACGTCAGGACGAAAGAGAGCACCACGGCCAGAATCATCACGCCAAACACCCAAGCGATGCTCATCGGATTAGCTGGATCAAAGAACTGCACACTGGTGAACAGGCCCGGAGATGCCATGGAATGGCTGGCCAACCCACCGATTCCTGCGACCGCGCCGCAGACAAAACCACTGATTAATGCCGCAATCAGCGGGCGTTTCAAACGTACAGCCACACCGTAAAGTGCCGGTTCCGAAATCCCCGCCACAATGGCCGATGCCGCCGCAGCCAGCGCAGTCTGGCGCAGTTCAGGGTTTTTCGTTTTCCATGCGACTGCCAGAGATGAACCACCGAGCGACAAGTTAGCACCAATTTCTGATGGCATAACCATGCCTTCTTTGCCCGTTTCGGCAATGGTCTGAATGATAGACGGTGTGAATACGCGGTGCATACCGGTCATCACCAGCAGCGGCCACAGTGCGCCCATAATCGCCACGGACAACCAGCCCAGGTAGCTATGAACGGTGTAAACCAGTGCGGAAATTCCGGTACCAATCCAGATACCCAGCGGGCCAATCAACATGATGGCAATCGGTGCGGAAATCAGCACAATCAGCATCGGTTTGAGGAAGTTTTTCGTCACCGCTGGGGTGATGCGGTCAACCCATTTTTCGATATACGAAAGAATCCAGGTCATGCACAGCGCAGGAATGACGGTGTAGGTATATTTCACCGCAGTGACCGACATCCCCATAAATTCAACGTGTTGGCCTTGTGCCGCTTTCGCCATCAGGTCAACAAAATTTGGGTGAACCAGCACACCGGCAATAGCAATTGCCAGCGACATATTGGTTTTGAATTTTACCGCCGCCGATGCCGCAACCATGATTGGCAGGAAGAAGAATGCGCCGTCGCCAATCACATTGAGGATGATAAGCGTTGAGGAGCCTTTGCCGAAGACGCCGGTCATATCCAGAATCATCGCCAGCAGTTTTACCATTGAGCCGCCGATAATCGCCGGAATCAACGGTGACATAGTGCCAATCAGCGCATCCAAAATCCCGGCACCAATACGTTTGAGCGTAATTTTGCTTTTACCCGGAGCGGGTTGCGCGGGCTGCATCCCTTCCGGCAGCAGTTTCAGCACTTCAGCGTAAGCTTGTGAAACGGTGTTGCCGATGATCACCTGGCACTGATTTTCGCTACGCACGACGCCCATCACGCCACTAATAGCTTTTAACTTTGCGGTATCGACCCGGCTATCGTCGTTGAGGACAAAACGCAAACGGGTCATACAGTGAGTCACCGCGCCGACGTTGCCCGCGCCACCTATTGCGTCGACTATCGACTGAGATACTGCCGCATAATTCTTAGCCATGAGTTACCACTCTCTCGTCATGAGACTTTAATATTTTTAAATTCATGTAGTTACTAAAAACTCTCCGGCAACTCCGCGTCGACTTGTAGGGGTCTGAGAGATAGGTAACCGGTTCCACATTAGATTGACCATGAAAATAGAACAGATCAAATCCTAATTTTACATATTGTTAATTTTGTGATGACGATCGCCACAAGTTGTTCTAAAAGGGCCCTCACCACACCTTTTCGGCAGTATTTTGTCGCCGCGGAATGTGTAAAATGAGGCATTCAAAAAAGCCAGGAAGCTCCCATGTCGACAATGCTAGAAGTGGCACAAAAAGCCGGCGTCTCAAAAGCCACTGTTTCACGCGTTTTATCCGGCAAGGGATACGTCAGCGAAGCCACAAAAGAGCAGGTCTATAAAGCCATCGAAGAAGCGGGATACCGGCCCAATTTGCTGGCGCGAAATCTGGCGACGAATAAGTCAGAATGTATTGGTTTAGTGGTCACCAACACGCTTTATAACGGCAGTTATTTCAGTGAAATACTTTCGCAGGCAGCGAAGAAATTAGAAGACAATGGCCGTCAGCTTATTCTGGTGGATGGTAAACACAGTGCGCAGGAAGAACGCGAAGCGATTCAGTTCTTGCTCGATTTACGCTGTGATGCGGTAATTATTTATCCACGCTTTTTGACCATTGATGAAATGGACGACATTATTGATCAGCATAAACAGCCGATTATGGTAGTGAACCGAAAACTCAGAAAACACCAGAGCCACTGTATTTGTTGTGACCATAAAGGCTCCAGTTTGATGGCGACAAAATACCTTATTGAACGCGGGCATCGTGATATTGCTTTTATTACCGGCGCAATGGATTCCCCTACCGCTATCGAGCGCTTAGCGGGCTATAAAGAAGCTTTGAATCAATATGATATTGCTGTAAACGAAGAGTTGATTGCCCACGGAAAATGGACGCCAGCCAGCGGTGTTTCTGCGGTAGAAGCATTGCTTGCACGCAAACATAAGATCAGCGCGATTCTTGCCAGTAATGATGAAATGGCGGTCGGAGCCATGAAAAAATTAAACGATATGGAAATTTCTGTTCCACAGGATATATCGATTATTGGCTTCGATAATATTCCGACTGCACCTTATCTTTCTCCGGCGTTAACCAGTATCAAAGATCCGGTGAGCGATATGATCAGTGAAGTCATCAACCGCTTAATATCCATGTTGGATGGCGGATATTTATCGAAAGATAATGTGTTTACGTCGGATTTGTTAGCCAGAAATTCGGTGATTGATGGGCCATATAAAGGTTAATAAAACGGCGCATTAGCGCCGTTTCAATAAAAATCAACTCGCGACTTTCACAATCAACTTGCCGAAGTTCTTACCGCTCAACAGACCGCGAAACGCTTCTACGCTCTTCTCCAGGCCATCAACCACATCTTCGCGGTACTGAATTTTCCCTTCAGCCAGCCATTGGCTCATCTGCTGATAGAATTCTGGATAACGATCGGCGTAATCCTGGGAAATAATAAACCCTTGTACGCGCATGCGTTTTTTCAGAATGGTGCTCATCAACAACGGTAATCTGTCCTGCTCGAATGCGCTGTTCATGCCGTTGTACTGGCTGATAACACCGCACACCGGAATACGCGCTTTGGTATTGAGCAGAGGCAAAACGGCGTCAAACACTGCACCACCGACATTCTCAAAATAAACATCAATCCCTTTGTTGCAGGCTTTTTTAAGCTGTTCGGCAAAGTCTGGTGCTTTGTGGTCAATACAGACATCGAATTTTAAAGTATCGGTGACGTGACGGCACTTCTCCGCGCCACCCGCAATACCCACCACTCTTGCACCCAGTAATTTCGCCACCTGGCCAACAACCGAACCTACCGCGCCGCTGGCGGCGGCTACAACTACCGTTTCACCTTCTTTTGGCTGGCCAATATCGGTCAAGCCCATATAGCCGGTAAAACCGGGCATGCCGAGTAAACCGAGCGCATACGACGGGTGCGACATATTGGCGTCGAGTTTTTGCAAACCTTCGCCATTAGAGAGCGCGTAATCCTGCCAGCCGGTATAAGCCAACACCAGGTCACCCGCTTTGTAATCCGCATGTGCAGATTTTTCAACCCGGCAAACGGTACCTGCACCAATCACATCGCCAATGGCTAATGGGGCAGAATAGGATTCCGTATCATCCATGCGCCCGCGCATATACGGGTCGAGTGACAGATAGAGGGTACGTAACAACAACTGGCCTGCGGCAGGTTGTGGGACGGGTGCTTCTTCGAGGCGAATATCTTGATCGGTTGGCATACCTTGTGGACGCTGCTTAAGCACAAAGCGGCGGTTAATCTGGGACGACTGAGTCATAACGCTCTCCATAGGTTAGGGTCGTGAATAAACGGTCAATCTGTCCCAGCCTAGCTAATAATTGCTGAGTGTGGCATGAAAAAAGTGCCTTTAAGCATTCGTTTGAAAGGCTGGATGGCGCTAACGCTTCTCCAGCCACTGTTGAATCAATGCAGAACCGTTACCGCATCTTCCAGCCGTGCGGCGCGGTGTTTTACCATCGCCGAGACTTCGGCACTTTCTTCGACCAGTGCCGCATTTTTCTGTGTGATGGCATCCAGTTCCGCCACCGCGCGGGTTAAATCAGACAGCCCTTGCGCTTGCTCCGATGTCGCGTGGCTAATTTGCCCTAAAAGCTGCGTCACATTACGCACCTGCGCCACGATGTCATTCATGGTGCGCCCCGCTTCGTGCACCTGAATAGTGCCTGATTGCACTTTGCTGGCGCTGGCATCGATAAGCTTGCGGATGTCGTTTGCCGCCGTCGCACTACGCTGTGCCAGGTTACGCACTTCACCCGCCACTACCGCAAACCCTTTGCCCTGCTCGCCAGCACGGGCGGCTTCCACGGCAGCGTTGAGCGCCAGAATATTAGTTTGGAAAGCAATATCGTTGATAAGACTAGTAATGGAGCCGATACGCTGCGTACTGTCGGCAATATCATCCATCGTCGTTACCACGGTTTCCATTGCCTTACCGCCATGTGCTGCGGCATCGCTCGCAGAGCTGGAAAGCTTATCGGCAGCGGCGGCAGTTTCAGAGTTGTTCTGTACTGAAACCGCCATCTGGCTCATGGTAGTGACCGTTTGCTGCACGTTAACCACCGACTGGCGCGTGCGTGCGTTGAGTTCGACATTGCCCTGCGCCAGAGTTTCACTGCCGCTGCGCACGTTTTCGACCTGATGACTGACATCATGAATCAGCCAGCGGCACATCAACCCGAGCTGGCCTATGGCGCGTAACGTCATGCCGATTTCATCGGTTCGTGCCAGATGCTGCACACATTGCTGGTTGCCCGTCGCCACTTCCAGCGCCTGGCGGGCGACATTTTCTAACGGGCGTGCAATTTGCCACTCCAGCAACGCGCAGGCCAACACACTTGCCACAGCACTGACTACCAGCGGCAACGCACCTTGTTCCGTCACAATGAGTGCGGCCATCATCGATAAAAATACGCTGCTGATAATCAGGCGAATGCGGGCTCTTAGTGGTAAAGCGGGCAATTTCCCCAACATACTTTTGCGCAACACCAGTCCTTTAAACAGACGGCGTTTACAGCGCCCTTCTTTCAGCGCCTTGTACAGCGGTTCGACGGCAGCAATTTCTTCCGGCCGTACTTTGGTGCGAATCGACATATATCCGGTGGTTTTACCGTTGCGCACCACCGGCACTACATTGGCGCGAACCCAGTAGTGATCACCATTCTTACGCCTATTTTTAACAATTCCGGTCCACGGCTCGCCCTGTTTTAGGGTGAACCACATATCAGCAAAAGCGGCTTTTGGCATATCAGGGTGGCGCACCAGGTTATGTGGCTGTCCGGTAAGTTCGTTAAGTTGGTAACCGCTCACTTTCACGAACGCATCATTCGCATGGGTGATTACGCTTTTTAAATCGGTCGTGGACATCAAAGTCGTATCGTCATCAAGCAGGTATTCGTGCTGTGTAATAGCCGCGCGCGCAGTCATAGCAACTCCCTTGAATAGGTTAGCTAATTGTTAATTTTTTTCATCGTGTTGTTATTTCGGCGCTGCAAAGATTTCCTTTAGCGGTTAAACTTGATGGCGATCACACTTTTTTAACTAAGCCATATTTTTTATAATGTTTTTAGAAGAGAGCCACATTTTCCAATAATTTCATAAAGTTATTAGTGGCTTTTGCATAGTGACGCTGAGTGCAGGAGTTTTAACCTTCAATTTGCGATCGGCCCACTACACTTAGACTGGGAGACGCTTTTGCTCCCGCAAGGAAAAAGAGGAAAATAATGTTAAAAAGGAAAAAGAAAGTCAGACCTATCAAGGTCAGTGACGTCACCATCATCGACGACAGCCGCCTGAAAAAAGCGATTACTGCCGCTTCTTTGGGCAACGCGATGGAATGGTTTGATTTCGGCGTTTATGGCTTTGTGGCCTATGCCCTCGGTAAAGTTTTCTTCCCGGATGCCAGCCCAAGCGTGCAGATGATTGCAGCACTGGGTACTTTCTCTGTTCCGTTCCTGATTCGCCCGCTAGGCGGCCTGTTCTTCGGCATGCTGGGTGATAAGTACGGGCGCCAGAAGATCCTGTCCATCACTATCATCATTATGTCATTGAGTACCTTCTGTATTGGCCTGATCCCGTCGTACGCGACCATTGGTATCTGGGCGCCAATCCTGTTGTTACTTGCGAAAATGGCGCAAGGGTTCTCAGTGGGCGGCGAATACACCGGGGCATCCATCTTTGTGGCGGAATACTCGCCCGACCGTAAACGTGGCTTTATGGGCAGTTGGCTGGACTTCGGTTCGATTGCCGGTTTTGTCTGTGGTGCGGGTGTCGTGGTTCTGATTACCGCGATTGTCGGCGAAGCTAACTTCCTCGAATGGGGCTGGCGTTTACCGTTCTTCCTGGCACTGCCATTAGGGATTATCGGCCTGTATCTGCGCCATGCGCTTGAAGAGACACCGGCGTTCCAGCAGCACATTGAAAAGCTGGAACAAGGCGATAAAGAAGGCCTGGCGGAAGGGCCAAAAATCTCCTTCAAAGAGATTGCCACTAAGCACTGGCGCAGTCTGTTGACCTGTATCGGTATCGTTATTTCTACCAACGTGACCTATTACATGTTGCTGACGTATATGCCGAGTTACCTGTCCCATAACCTGCATTATTCTGAAGAGCATGGCGTGCTGATCATCATCGCCATTATGATCGGCATGCTGTTTGTGCAGCCGATGATTGGCCTGCTGAGTGACCGTTATGGACGCCGTCCGTTTATCGTCTTTGGTAGCGTGGCATTGCTGATACTGGCGATTCCTGCATTTGTCTTGATTAACAGTAATGTGCTGGGTCTGATATTCGCCGGGCTGCTCATTCTGGCGGTGATCCTCAACTCCTTCACTGGCGTCATGGCATCGACACTGCCTGCGATGTTCCCAACCCATATTCGCTACAGTGCGCTGGCAAGTGCCTTTAATATTTCAGTGCTGGTTGCGGGTATTACGCCAACGGTTGCCGCATGGTTAGTCGAAACAACCAACAACCTGATGATGCCTGCCTATTATCTGATGGTGGTTGCGGTGATTGGCCTGGTGACCGGTCTGACCATGAAAGAGACTGCGAATAAGCCGCTGAAAGGGGCAACGCCTGCGGCGTCTGATATTGCGGAAGCGCGTGAAATTGTTCAGGAACATCACGACAATATCGAGCACAAAATCGAAGATTTGGACCGTGAAATCGAAGCGCTTCAGGAAAAACGCACACTGCTGGTTCAGCAGCATCCGCGTATTAATGAATAACTTCTGTTTGTGATAAAACGCCGGGTGAATACCGGCGTTTTTTTTAACTGATAGTCAGCATTTCGCTATCTGTCATCGCCATAATGCAACGGTTGCGCCCGGTGTTTTTACCGTAATACATCGCTTTATCCGCGCGGCCAATGGTCTGATGCAAGGTGTCAGTTTCCAGGACTTTTGCCAACCCACCGGTTGCCGTGACAGTGATCTTATCGTCACCCACAAGGAAACTATGCTGTTGTAAGTATTGCTGTATACGCTGCGCTGCGGTCTGTGCATCCCGGTCGTTTTTCGCATCAAGTAAAATAATGAACTCTTCACCACCAAAACGATAAATTCGCTCGGCTTTGCGCGTCGCCTCTTTTAGCGCCAACGCGACATTGCGCAATACATCATCACCAGCATTATGGCCCCATGTATCGTTTATCGACTTAAAATGATCAATATCGATAATTAATAGATACAAATGATGATTCATACGTTGGCACTGCGCACGAACTAATGGGAACTCCCGATATAATAAATGGCGCAGCGGTAACCCGGTTAATGCATCATGCAAATTCCGCCAGGAAAAGAGATGTTCCTTATATTGATCCAAGTTATGAATAAATTCCTGCTGGGCTTTTTGATACTTCATCAGTAATGAATCAGTCACATGTTGATGAACAATGGACTGCATCAATTCGCGGGCAACATTGTGCATGTGGGTGTGATTTTTATCGATGGTGATGACCATCTCTTTATCTAAAGCTTCACCATTCATACGCAATGATAGCCAACGACTGAAGCGGCAGTGCTGAGCCGAGTTGGGGTCGAGAATATCGCCGTCAACTTCCCCCCCCAGCAGACTCAAACGAAGGAATTTTCCGGCCCAATCATAATGATCATTTATCGCCAAATTTAATTCAGTTATTGAATAATCAAGGTCATTTATATACATATTCAAACCACTTATACACTGCATTTATTTAATAACCCCCACAAAATGATAACGTTCAGCGGTGAAATATTCACTGGGTGAATCATTAATTCAAGAGTCATTAAACTGGCAGGCATCATTCTATAATTTACTTATTCGCAATTCATCGCAAAAATAAATTAAAATGAAATTACTTCTTTTCATTTTATGAATTTAAAACTGCTAACTTTTCTTAGCGATGCACCTTTAAGTAGCACGATGCACGGCAATGGTGCACTACAACCAGATAACGCAGACCAAAGTCCCGTCACTACGGAATTTTTAACCAAAAAAACTCATTCCTGCTGTTTATTTATTACTCAGTTTGCATTCACTCAGATCGTTTATCCTGATTTTGTTTAGGGAAAGCGAAGTGGCGTATTCCCTGCAATACTTATTTCGTGTATCGCGTGATACGTCATCCCCAGGAGCACATTTTGAACAGGTTACCTACCAGCGCTTCGGCTCTTGCCTGTACAGCGCACGCCCTCAACATCATTGAAAAGAAGTCGCTGAGTCATGAGGAGATGAAGGCGTTAAATCGCGAAGTTATTGATAACTTCCAACAGCATGTGAATCCGGGTTTTCTTGAGTATCGCAAATCAGTGACCGCCGGCGGGGATTACGGAGCCGTAGAGTGGCAAGCAAGCAGCTTAAATACGCTTGTCGACACCCAGGGTAAGGAATATTTAGATTGTCTGGGTGGGTTCGGCATTTTTAACGTGGGGCACCGTAATCCAACAGTGGTATCCGCCGTACAGCATCAGCTCGAAAAACAACCCCTGCACAGTCAGGAGCTGCTCGACCCCCTACGGGCGATGTTAGCCAAAACCCTTGCGACACTCACACCGGGTAAACTTAAGTACAGTTTCTTTAGCAACAGCGGTACAGAATCGGTTGAAGCGGCGATTAAACTTGCTAAAGCCTATCAATCTCCACGCGGGAAATTTACCTTTGTCGCAGCCAGTGGCGCGTTCCATGGCAAATCTCTCGGGGCATTGTCAGCAACAGCAAAAGCCGCATTCCGTAAACCGTTTATGCCGCTGCTTCCGGGCTTCAGGCATGTACCGTTTGGCAATATCGATGCATTACGCACCCTATTCAACGAATGCCGTAATACCGGTGATGATGTCGCAGCCGTGATCCTTGAGCCTATTCAGGGTGAAGGTGGCGTCATTATTCCACCAGCGGGGTATTTACCTGCGGTTCGTAAGCTGTGCGATGAGTTCGGCGTACTGTTGATTCTTGATGAAGTGCAAACTGGCATGGGCCGTACCGGCAAAATGTTCGCCTGTGAACACGAAAACGTACAGCCTGATATTTTATGCCTCGCCAAAGCACTCGGTGGTGGCGTAATGCCGATTGGCGCGACCGTTGCCACAGAAGAAGTTTTCTCTGTGCTGTTTGATAATCCTTTCCTGCACACCACAACTTTTGGTGGCAACCCGTTAGCCTGTGCAGCAGCGCTTGCCACAATCCATGTTCTGCTTGAGCAAAACCTTCCCGCTCAGGCACAACAGAAAGGGCAATTGTTGGTGGATGGCTTCCTGGCTCTGAAACGCGAGTTTCCTGAGCTGGTTGTTGATGCGCGTGGGCAAGGTTTGTTGATTGCCATCGAGTTCAGCGACAACGAAATTGGCTATAACTTTGCTAGTGCTATGTTCCGCCAGCAGGTGCTGGTCGCCGGGACGCTCAACAATGCGAAAACCATTCGTGTTGAGCCTCCACTGACTATCACGATTGAGCAGTGCGAACATGTGTTGAGTTGTGCGAGAAATGCACTGGAAACAGTATGCAAGGCCGGAAGAAAAACTGAGATTATTTGTGCCGGGTAATGCGATGGGGAATAGCTTATTTAGCTATTCCCCCTAATAATCCATGTCATATTATCAATAACACCTCACCTCTTCTCCCTATTTTTTTGCAAAAAAATTAAAACCTCTGTAATATCCGTCGCAGTCAAAATAAACCCTAGGATTAATTAAATGTCTACATTTGATAAAAAAATGAAGATTGTTGGCATAATACTTAATTTCTTAAGAAAAAAAAACAGAACGCCTGCCAATATAATTCGCACTCACACAATTAAAAACATTATCCTTATTAATAATAAAAGACTTGGCGATTTTTTATTCGCAACTCCTGCGATAAGAGCACTTAGGGAAGCTAATCCCTCAGCAAACATTGTGGTAGTTACAAGTAAACAAAATGCTGGACTGATAGGTAAAACACCGTTCTTTAATAAAGTTGTATTTATGGATAACTCTTTAAAAGACGCGGTAAAAACAGGACTGGAACTTCGCTCATTGCGTCCAGAATTAGGTATTGTATTTCATTCAAAATGTCCATACGATTTTGTCGCGTTAACGATTTCTGGCGTTCGATGCCTGATGAAACATTATTTTGGAAACGAGCGAAAAGTATTGCTTAATATCTGTGATGGATATATTTTTGGAGGAAACCTCCCGCCCGTCCAGAATAACCTTGCATTAATGGAGCAATTAGGCGTTGTGAGCATGAATAAAGATATGTTTTTCCCTGCTCCAGTTTCGCCAAAAAAACCTGCTGCACATTTCAAAATAGGGCTTCAATTGGGAGCTTCAAAAGCGGACAGATACTTTCCCATTTCCGCAGCTTCTGAACTAATTTCAAATATTCATGCCATTGATTCTAAATGCGAATTCCATTTAATCGGTGCGCCGCAAGAAACCATTCTTGGTGAAAAATTGATGGATACAATAAAAGATGAATGCAAACCCAACATTGTCAACCACATAGGTAAAACGACTCTACATCAATTAGCAGAAAAAATTAATAACCTGAGTATTTTAATAACTCCTGATACAGGATCGCTACATATAGCAACGGCCTTAAAAACCAAAACAGTAAGCCTTTTTGTTATAAAGCAGACAAATGCAAGCATTCCACAACAGGACGTTCATTTACACAGGGTATTATATGCCTCCGACTATCTAAATCAAAATTCATTGCATGATGAAATAAGTCTGCTAGCCCCAATACCAGTAAAAGAAATTATTAATGCAATAACTCAACTACGAGCCAAAATTTAAATTTCCAACACAACACCACGGATTGATTATATATTCCAGAAAAGCATAATCAGTAATGATTATGCTTTTTAACTTATGAGTGCTGGCAAAATTTAATTTAAAGGAAAATACTTTCCTGTTTGAGTAAAAATAGATATTTTTGGCAAAAAAAATCACTCAGGCAACAACCCAACAAAACTCCTTTTCTTACGCGGTTCCGACATCATCGCGTCTAGCTTATCGACACAGGCCAGATAATGCGGTGTTTGCTTATGCGCCAACACCGCTTCATCGTTTTGATACGCTTCATAAATAAAAAACCGCGTCGCGACATCCGGGTCTTGCAACACATCAAAACGCAAATTGCCCGGTTCCTTGATTGAGCCTTCGTGATTGGCGCGGAACACATCCATAAACTCATCAACCCGCTCCGGTTTGATGTTAATTTCCACCAACGTCACGTTCATCCTTTGCCTCCATGATGTTTTTCATCCAGCCAGAATTGATACGCTTCGCGAGCAGATAGATTCTCATGCACCACCTTTTTCACCGCTTTTAGCATCGCCAGCGGTGCGTCTGACTGGAAGATATTGCGCCCCATGTCCACACCGGATGCGCCCTGGTCGATGGCTTTGAAGCACATATCCAGTGCTTCTTGCTCCGGTAGTTTCTTACCGCCAGCAATAACAATTGGCACCGGGCAACTGGCGGTGACTTTCTCGAACCCCTCTTCCACAAAGTAAGTTTTCACAAACTGCGCACCGATTTCTGCGGCAATTCGGCTGGCGAGCGAGAAATAACGTGCGTCGCGTGCCATCTCTTTGCCCACGCCAGTTACCGCAAGCGTAGGAATACCGTAGCGCGTGCCTTCATCTACCAGTTTGATGATGTTATTAATCGACTGGTGTTCATACTCGCTGCCAATGTAGATCTGTGCGGCCACCGCGCAGGCATTGAGACGCAAGACATCCTCCATGGTCACCGCCACCGTTTCCCGCGACAGCTCGCTCAAAATCGAATTACCACCGGAAGCCCGCAAAACCACCGGTTTGTTGGTGGCTGGCGGCACCACGCTGCGCAGAATACCGCGGGTACACATCAGCACATCGGTTTCCGGAAACAGCGGCGCAATAGACAAATCAATGCGCTCAAGGCCGGTGGTCGGCCCCTGGAAATAGCCGTGGTCGAAGGCCAGCATCACGGTGCGCCCGCTGTCCGGGTTAAAAATCCGCGCCAGCCGCGACTGCATGCCCCAATCCAGCGCCCCGCTGCCCTTCAGGTAAAACGCTTTATTCTCCTGCGGGCGGCCAATGCCGTAATCTTTTCCCTCTTTGATATCGTCAAGATCTGCCATTTTTCCTCCCTCAGAAGTCGTATTTGCCGATGTTGTCTTTGGTGAACACCACACGTTCAGGTAGCAGCACAATGCCGTTACCTTTCGCTTCATACTGGTAGCCCTGCACGCTATTTGGCTCGACTTTCAGGCTGCCAATTTTCGCCACATCAACAGTATCACCGACGTTCAGATCGCCTTTTTTCAGCAGCGTATTGGCGACGTTGACCGCAATTTCGCCCTGCTGTACCACGTCCCACAGGCCAAAGGCTTTCACCGTGCCGCGCTCAACGTACGGGCGCATGACGTTTGGCGTACTGAAGCCAACAATCGCGACATTAGTGCGTTTCAGGTTTTCAGCTGCCTGGGCTGCGGCAGGTAACGCGTTGGCATCAGGGGCGATGATCGCATCCAGATCCGGATACGCTTTTAAAATCCCTTCAGCGGTTTGCAGCGATTTAGTCGCGTCGTTATAGCCAAACTGGGTGGTGACGATCTCCCACTGTGGATGATCTTTAGCAATTTTCGCCTTCGCCTCTTTCACCCATTGGTTTTGATCCGTCACGGTGGGGCTGGAGTAGAAGAAGGCAACTTTGGCGGCCGGTTTAGTCACCTGTTTCGCGGCCATATCCACCAACATGCCGCCGAGCTGTTGCGGGGTGCCCTGGTTGATATAAATACTGCGGCACTCGGGTTTGGTATCAGAATCCCAGGTCAGCACTTTCACCCCACGCTGCATCGCACGTTTCAGCGCCGGACACAGGCCGTCTGGCGAAACTGCCGAGACAATAATCGCGTTGTAACCCTGGTTGACGAAGTTGTTAATCAGCTGCACCTGGCCGGAGACACTCGGTTCAGTGGGGCCATCGTAGGTCACCGGTACACCGAGGTCTTTACCCGCCTGCATCGCGCCATTGCCGCCGCTGGTAAAGAAGCCGACACCCACTAATTTTGGGATAAAGGCAATCCTGTCGGCGGCTTGCGCGCTCACCACACCAAAGGCCAAAGCCCATGCACTGAGCTGTAGCACGCGTTTTGTTGTCTGCTTCATCTTCAAACCCCCGTTAGTTTTTTGTGACCGCGCAAACGACGCCATGTCGTCTGTAGATAATCGCGGTGCAAACTCACCGACCGACCAATGACTACCACAATCAACAACGCACCGGACAACGCACTCGATACCTGATTAGGCACGCCAGCCATCTGTAAACCTTGTTGTAAATATCCCACTAACAGCGCGGCGAGCGCGGTGCCAGGAATGGAACCGGAACCGCCATAAATATTCGCTCCACCCAGCACCGCCGCCGTGAGCGCAGGCATCAGTAAATCGCGGCCTAAATCGGAACGTGCCGAACCGAAATAAGAAACCAGCACAATGGCGGCAATCGCCGACGCCAGCCCAACCATGCCATAAACGCCGTACAGCGAACCGTTGACTGGCAGCGCGGCATAGCGCGCCGCACGCGGGTTTTGTCCGATAAGAAAAATATGGCGGCCAAAGCGTGCGCGGTGGGTCAGCAGCCAGAACAGCAACGTGATGACAGCGAACATCACCAGCGGGATCGGCAAGCCAAACAGCGTCAGATTGGCGAAATTGGTAAAGGTATCCGGGAAGCCGCCAATGCCTTCGTAACCTGTCGCCCCCGCCATCCCCGAAAGCAGCAGCGCCGCACCGCCAAACAGATACAGTGTGCCCAGCGTAATCACCAACGGGCTGATTCCGGTGTAGTGAATCAGTGCCGCGTTGAACAACCCGCATAGCAGGCCGACGGCGAGCGTAAGGATCACCGCCAGAGAAATCGGCATTCCCGCCTGCAGCATCACGCCCAGCGCAATCGCGCATAAGCCAATGGTGGAACCGAGCGAAATATCAATGCCACCGCTGATAATCACCAGCGTCAACGGCAGTGCGACAATCCCGATGCAGATAAAATCGCTGGTGCTAAACAGCAGCATGTTAACGTCGAGCATGCGCGGGTTGATGGCCCCAAACAGTAAAATCTCCGCCACCAGAATCAGTAACAGCGCCACTTCCCAGTTAAGTTTCAGCTTGTTCATTTACGCCACATCCTTTTTCTTACGGGGAAATTGCCGCACGTTTTTAGCTCCGGGCAATGGCGGTACAAAACGGCTGTATTTCTGCGCCCGTTGGTGGCGAGCCAGTGCCTGTCGCAAGCGCCCGTCGAGCACTAAAACGCCGAGCAAAACCAGTCCGGCGATAAAGTCATTCCACCAGGCCGGCAGTTTGAACAGCACTAAGACGGTGTCGATTTGAGTCAGGAAGAACGCGCCGAGGAATGCGCCAATCACGGTTCCGGTGCCGCCGAGCAATGAAATGCCGCCCAGCACACAGGCGGCGATAGCTTTCATCTCCAGCCCGCTACCGGTTTGGTTCGGTACAAAGCCAATCTGTGAAGCGAAGATAATCCCGGCGATGGCCGCCAGCATGCCGTTAAACGTGAACGCCAGCAGACGGGTGCGATTGACCGCAACGCCCAACTGGCGCGCAGCGGCGAGGTTATCACCCACCGCGTAGAAATCGCGACCAAAGGCGGTACGCGCTAACATCCAGGCGGCAATAGCCACCACAATCAGTACCAAAAACCCAAGCGGTGAAACCCCAATAGCAACCGGCTCGGAGAGCGTTTTTAGGCTGGCAGGCAGCCCTTCAATCCATTTTCCGCCGGTCCACAGCAGCATGCCGCCACGATAAAGCCCGAGCGTGCCCAGCGTGGCGACAATCGCCGGAATGCGCAGCCACACCACCAGCACCCCGTTAAAAAACCCTGCAATTGCGCCAATCAGCAATGCAAATAGCATCGCCGCTGGCAGGCCGTAACCGCTGTTAAGCGCAACCCCTACCGCGATGGCGCACAAGCCGACGGTTGATCCCACCGAAACGTCGATGTTGCGCGTTAGCATCACCATCGTCGCGCCCACCGCCAACAGGATCAGGATCTGCGCACTGGTGAAGATCATGCTTAACGTTTGCAGGCTGAAATAGCTGTGATTCAGCGCCACCAGCACGGCAAACAGGGCGACGATCGCCAGCAGTGCGCTCAATTCGCGGTTACGGAGCAATTTCTTCATGCTTTACCTCCGCCAAACGCCATGCTCATCATGCTTTCGACCGTGATCGAAGGTTTGCGTAATTCGCCGTTCATCGCGCCCTGATGCATCACCAGTACGCGATCCGCAAGCCCACTGAACTCGTCAAGATCGGATGAGATCATCAGCACCGCGACGTTTTGCGCCGCGACACTTTTGATCAGTTGATAAATATCCGCCCGCGCTGCTACATCCACGCCGCGCGTCGGCTCGTCGATGATCAGCAATAACGGGTTGGCTTCCAGGCAGCGCGCCAGCAGGACTTTCTGCTGATTACCGCCGGACAACGTGCGCACAGTTTGCTCGGCATTATTGAGTTTGATGCCCAGCGCCCGGTGGTAGCGTTCCACTACCGCTGCTTCCCGCTTGCTTTGCTGCCAGACACTCGCCTCATTGAGCGCGACGGTGTTCCAGCGAATCGGCGCATCCAGAAAAAGACCGGAAACTTGCCGATCTTCCGGCAGATAAATCAGCCCACGATCGAGGCGTGATTTCGTCCGATCGCCGCTAATTTCCCGGTTCTCCAGATAGATCCGGCCTCCACGCACCGGGCGCAGGCCATATAACGTTTCAGCTAACTCGGTGCGCCCGGATCCGACCAGCCCGGCAAGGCCGACGATCTCACCGGCGTACAGCTCAAAACTGAGATCGATAAAACCTTCTCCGGTGAGTTCTTCAACGCGCAATACCGGAAAATCCTGCGGCTGCGTGCGGCGGTTTCCCGGCAGCGCCAGCCACAGTTTTTGCGTATCGCTCAGCGTATGCTTGCGGTCGAGTGGCGTCATGGCATTGATTAACTGCTCATCCAGCAGTTGTGCGGTTTCGCCCTGTAGCACCACCGTGCCGTCGCGCATCACCGAGATATGGCTGGCGATCTGGCGGATCTCCGGCAATTTGTGCGAGATAAAAATAATGCCGACGCCGAGGTTTTGTAGCGCGCGGATCTGGCGGAACAAGCGTTCGGTTTCACCTGGTGTGAGAGAGGCGGTCGGTTCATCAAGGATCAAGATCTTCGCCTCGCGCATTAAACCGCGCAGGATCTCAACCATCTGTTGATCGGCCACTTCTAATGTGCTGGCAGTGGCACCGAGCGGGATCTGGCACTCAAGCTGGCGCATTTTCTCTTGCAGCCGTTTTTCAATGTCACTTTGCCGCGGCAGACGAAAAAGAATGTTTTCACGTACCGTCAGATTGGGGAACAACATCGGTTCCTGCGGCACCAGGTAAATACCCAGCTCATGCGCTTGACCCGGTTTAAGCCGCCCAAATGCTTTACCGTGGACTTTCAGTTCACCGTTATCCGCGGTTTCGACACCAGCGAAAATCTTCATCAGCGTCGACTTACCGGCACCATTCCCGCCCAGCAATGCGTGGACCTGCCCGGCATACAGAGCAAAATCAATCGCTTTCAGAACGCTGACGCCTGAAAATTGTTTGCTGATGTGATGAGCTTCCAGCATTGCGGTGGTGTTGGGCATCGGCACTCCACAATTGAACAAAAGATAAATTGAATTAATAATGTTCAAAAGCGTAGACGCAGGGTTATCTTTACAACCGGACTGGGATCACAAAATTTTTAAATAGATCGGCTAAACCCCTGGTATCAGAAAATGATCTTTTTGCCGTGTGCTTCACATTTTCTTGCCCCGCATCTTCGAACATATGATCTAAATTTTAAGAAGGGTTCAAATATGAGCGATAAACGAACAGCAGAAGAAGGCAAACTAGCCGCCTTGCCGATGGCAGAAGAGGAGTTGTTGGCGCGTGTAGCCTGGTCTTACTACCACGACGGGCTGACGCAGAACGACATTGGCGAGCGCCTCGGCTTACCGCGGTTAAAGATTTCACGACTCTTGGAAAAAGGCCGTCAATCTGGCGTGATTCGCGTGCAGATTAACTCGCGTTTTGAAGGGTGCCTGGCGCTGGAAACTCAGTTGCAGCAGCGTTTCGGTCTCAAAATCGCCCGCGTGCTTCCGGCGCATAACACGCCGCCGATGAACACCCGCTTGGGGATTGGCGCGGCACAATCGCTGATGGGCATTCTGGAGCCAGGGCAATTACTGGCGGTGGGATTTGGCGAAGCGACCATGAACTGCCTGCAACATTTGAGCGGCTTTATCAGCTCACAGCAGATTCGCCTGGTGACGCTTTCCGGCGGTGTCGGGCCGTATATGACCGGCATCGGCCAGTTAGATGCGGCTTGCAGTGTCAGCATGATCCCGGCACCGCTGCGGGTGTCATCGCCACAAGTGGCCGAGATTTTGCGCATGGAATCCAGCGTGCGCGATGTGATTCTTGCGGCTACCGCCGCCGATGTCGCGGTGGTCGGGATTGGGGCGATTAATCAAAAGCGCGATGCCACCATTTTGCGCTCCGGTTATATCAGCGAAGGCGAACAACTGATGTACGCCCGCAAAGGTGCGGTGGGCGATATTCTTGGCTATTTCCTGCAAGCGGATGGCGAACGGGTGGAAGGACTGGAAATTCACCGCGAACTACTTGGCGTGACGCTTGATGACCTGGCGCATCTCCCGACGATTGTGGGTGTTGCGGGCGGGACAGACAAAGCGGACGCGATTTATGCCGCACTGCTAGGTCAGCATATCAATGGCCTGGTGACGGAAGAAGAGACTGCGCGGGCGGTACTGGCGTTGGCGGATTAAACCTGATTCGTCGCCAGCCGCGCTCATAAGAGGAATGGCGATGAGTTATTTACTTGCACTGGACGCCGGAACGGGCAGCATCCGCGCCGTGATCTTCGATACTTCAGGCCACCAGATTGCCGTCGGCCAGGCCGAATGGAAACACCTGAGCGTGGCTGATGTCCCCGGCTCGATGGAGTTTGACCTCATCACCAACTGGCAGCTCGCCTGCCAGTGCATCCGTGATGCACTGCAAAAAGCCCACCTTCCCCCTGGTGCTATCAGCGCAATTTCCTGCTGTTCGATGCGTGAAGGGATCGTGCTTTACGATAAAAATGGCACACCTATCTGGGCCTGTGCCAACGTTGATGCCCGTGCCAGCCGTGAAGTCTCCGAACTAAAGGAGATCCACGACTATCAGTTTGAATCCGAGGTTTACCACGTTTCCGGCCAGACGCTGGCGCTAAGCGCCATGCCGCGTCTGCTGTGGCTTGCACATCATCGCCCGGATATTTATCGCCAGGCGGCGACCGTGACGATGATCAGCGACTGGCTGGCGGCCAAACTCAGCGGTGAGCTGGCGGTTGACCCTTCCAACGCAGGAACTACCGGTATGCTGGATTTAGCCACCCGCGACTGGCAGCCCGCATTGCTGGATATGGCGGGGCTGCGCGCGGATATTCTCTCTCCGGTAAAAGAAACCGGCAGCGTGCTGGGAGCCGTGACCCAGCAAGCCGCACAGCAGAGTGGTTTGCTGGCTGGAACCCCCGTGGTGATGGGCGGCGGCGATGTGCAACTGGGTTGCCTCGGGCTTGGCGTGGTGCGCGCTGGGCAAGCGGCAGTGCTGGGTGGCACCTTCTGGCAACAGGTAGTGAATCTGCCAGCGATCAAAACCGATCCGGAGATGAACATTCGTATCAATCCACATGTTATCGCCAATATGGTACAGGCCGAATCCATCAGCTTTTTTACCGGCCTGACGATGCGCTGGTTCCGGGATGCCTTCTGCGCGGAAGAAAAACTGCTGGCCGAAAGGCTTGGCGTGGATACTTACGCTTTGCTCGAGGAGATGGCAGCGCGTGTTCCGGCGGGGTCGCACGGTGTGATGCCGATTTTCTCCGACGCGATGCACTTCAAGCAGTGGTATCACGCAGCGCCGTCGTTTATTAATCTCTCCATCGACCCAGAAAAATGCAACAAAGCGACATTATTCAGAGCACTGGAAGAGAATGCAGCGATCGTGTCGGCCTGCAATCTTGAGCAAATTTCCGGGTTTTCGGGCATTCAGTTTGAGTCGCTGGTGTTTGCCGGTGGCGGCTCAAAAGGCGCGTTGTGGAGCCAGATTTTAAGTGATGTGACGGGCCTACCAGTGCGTGTTCCGGTTGTCAAAGAAGCGACAGCATTGGGTTGTGCGATAGCCGCAGGCGTCGGTGTCGGGTTGTTTAATAATATGGCTGATGCAGGCGAGCGCCTGGTGCAATGGCAGCGTGAATTTACACCTAATCAGGCGCATCGCGGGTTGTATGACGAGATGAAACGCAAATGGATGAAGGTTTATGCCGACCAGTTAACGCTGGTTGATAGTGGTTTGACGACGTCGATGTGGCAGGCTCCAGGTCTGGTGATGCCACCCTCACCCCGGCCCTCTCCCTGAGGGCTCACAACTTGCTCTGGCAATCTTGTCAGGGTCAGATCTGCAAGCCTCGCTGATTTTCCGTTCACCCTTGCGTTCAGCTATCTCTTTAATTTCCGAAAACGGTGAACGTATCAAGGGGTTAACGCCAACCCCTTGATAATCCAGGCGCCCGGCAAATCAATCGCCGCTAAAGCGGTAAACACCGTTTTTCACCCAACATTCGAGGTCGTTCGCGATTCGTTCCCGACGATCGCTCTCTCACGTGGCTCCCGGCCACGTGACCCCGACTGAAGGGTAAAAAACGGCGCGATTGAAGCCGGGGACAAGGTCAAAACCGCTCTGGCTTTTGACTTTGACTTTCGGGTCCGGCTTAAATCGCCCGGTGAACGAAACCTTCTCCCAATCAGCAGGAACCGTCCTTCAAAGATGTGACTAAGAGACAGCTCTTGGGGGATAGGATGAGGGCAAGCTAACTCACATTAGAAATAATATTTAAATCTCACACGCCCGCCATAGCGGGTATTGTCGTCGCTATCGCTGCCGTCATTATCAGCGCTAACCCACGACACATAAGTCCCGAGATAAATATTAAAGTTCTTCATGCCCATCACGTTCGGGAATTGATACGAAGTATGGATGGTGTGAATATCGTAAGTCCCCGCATTGGTTATCCAGCAGTCGTCTTCACAGGTATCCATCGCCGAGTTGACATCAAACTTATCAATGTCGTTGTGGGCATAGATATAACCTAGCTCGAAACGCTGCCACAGTGCGTTGACACCCGCAGTGAAGTCAGTTTCATCGGCGGCGTCAAGGTAGGCAGTATTGAAGTTGGCAACGATGCCGTTATCCGGGTCGCTTTTCAGTCCGTTCCACGTCATGGTTAAGCCATAACCGGTGCGGCTCGATTGATCCACCATTTGGCCATTGGCATCTTTGTAACCGTATGCGTTATCCACCACCTGCGCTTCCATCGCAGCAGCAACTGAGAATTCATCTTGCGACCAGGAAATCACCGGACGCAGATAAGCAACATTTTTGTCTTTGGTCAGTTCATTGCCATGATAAGACTTGTCTTGATACAGCGAAGTGCCATCTTCCAGCAGGGTATTGAATTCGAAATACCAGTTGTCGATGGTTTTACTCATCAGGAAGCTACCACCGGAATCACTACGCCCGCGCCCTTCTTTCATCATATAGATGTAGCCAAAGCCATCGCCGTACAAATCGTTGGCGGTATTACCGGAATACTCAACAAAAGTATCCTGATTCAGCGGGAACATATCGTAGGCTTCGAAGCGCCCGACTTTTATTTTCCAGTCGTTCTCTTGCCCAAAGAAAAATACCGCATCATCAAGATTCATATCACCGCTTAAATCCGCTAACGGCTGTGCTGAGAAACCGGCAAATTGGCCATTTTCCATGCGGCGATAACCATCAAAGCCCAATAATAAACGACCATTAATATCCCAACGTTCGTTATTGCCATCAGCCCAATTAGTATTGGCACTACGGCGTACAGATGTCAGGCCATTACTGCGACTGGCGGCATCCATATTAAATTCTACGTCGCCATAAATTTTTAAATCGCCATATCCGGTTAAAGATAATTTCGGTGATTGGTTATCAGCTTTATCATTAACAGATTGTTCGCTCACCACTTGAACCGGTGCCGTAGTCTGAGCGGATTTAGGGGTGGTTTTAATCTGTTGGATTTCGGCTTCCGCAGTGGCAGCACGCTGTTCGGCAGCGATTAGACGTTGCTCTAATTGATTCAGACGTTGTTCCAAATCGCTACTCGTTGATTTATTCGCTGCTAATGCACCAGTAGAAATCGTCAGGCCGATAAATAAAGCCAAAGCTTTTCTTTTCATAATCACCTATATCCTTATATAGTTCATGAAACATTTATGAGAACAATTAATTGGGTGTGACTTATTACGTAATGCAAACAACACAGAATAATTACCATGAATGCAATTCGTATTTATATTGATAAACTAAATGCTTTGCTGCTGTGAATTAAATCAATTTCTTTTTATCATCTTATTATTTATTAAGGGGCAACCAATGGTTAATTTGCGAGGTAAATCCCATAAAGATTTTTAGCTATTAGTAACACCTGTACTTCACAATCACTGGTGCCACAAAATAACAACACTGTATTATCATTTTTTAGTAGTAATCCCCCAGGAAATATCACATCACTTAAATCTCTACGTTTTGCCTCTCCGGCCAGAAAATCATTCCGTTCAGCCATAATTCTGATTGGCGAACTTTGCCGCTGAGACACATCAAAATTAAAAGCTGCGGCGTAGTAATGGCGATTCCCTTGCTCATCGAAACAGGCAACATGCGCCAGTACCTCAACGCAGTTTGGTGCACTGAGCCACGCTTCGTTCACTCCGCACCACGACAACGCATCAACATGTTCCAGCAATTGCGCCTGTTCAATAACCTCCGGTGTAAGCTCTTCAAGCGTGTGGATAATTTTCCAGCCAATTTTGCCGCGCCCACCCAACGCACCTTGAGGACGGGTAAACAGCAGAATGCGCCCATCTTCTAAATCAACCAGCCGAATGTCTTTCATGCCCGGCGGACCATCGGCAAAATGACGCAACGAAGCGAGATCTTTACCGCGCCAAAAACGCGTTTTCCAGATCAGGGTCCGATCGCCAGTCGATGTGAAAGCCACTTCAACACCACCGAAAACCATCTCTCCGCCGACCTGGCAAATAAACGGATCCTGCAAATCAAAAACTGGCGCATCTTCCAGTAAATAAGCCGATTTAAAATTTTCCAGACGGAAAAAACGCACCTGTGAAAACTCACTTTCGCGAGCTTCAACACGCGCCGCCATTATCCATTGCTGTTGGTATCGGAACGGCTTCGTCGGGTTGTAAACATCAAACCCCGCCACGCCATGGAACTCTATTTTATGACACGTAAGACGGTAGGGACGGCGCTGGCGATAAGCCGCCAGCAGCGCGTTAACAGTGGGATTTTTCTTCATTCATGCCAGCCGTAAATGTTGCCAGAGTTCAGTCAATGGCAGCGTTGCCAGCGCCATACATTCATCCGCCGCGCCATACCAGACGTGCAGCGTGTCGTGCTTAATCAGCGCGCCGCAAGTAAACACCACATTGCCGAAGAACCCTTCGCACTCATAAATTGCCTCAGGTTGCAGCAACGGAACCGGTGATTTTGCGAGGATCTTCGTCGGGTCGTTAAGATCAAGCAGCAGTGCGCCGAGGCAATAACGTTGGCTGGCATCAACACCGTGATAAATCGCCAGCCAGCCGCGATCTGTTTTCAGTAATGGGGCACCACCACCCGATTTACGGGCATCCCAAATATCCCCGGAAGCACCCAGTAAATGCCGATGATTACCCCAATGCAGAAGATCCGGTGATTCACTTAACCAGATTTCCGGCTTACCAAAGTGTTTCGGTGCCGGGCGGGTTAAGGCATAAAACTTGCCGTGAATTTTCTCAGGGAAGAAGCAAACATCACGGTTGTCCGGGCAGAAAATGACGCTCTGCTTTTCAACAGTCCGGAAGTCACGCGTCACCGCTAATGCGGTCGAGATGCCGTAACACGACACCGCTGAATAGTTGATATACCAGACACCGTCGATTTCCGTGATGCGCGGATCTTCGCAGCCAAACTGCTCATATTGATTATCCGGGAAGATAAACGGCTCACTATCAATAACGAATTCAATGCCATTACGGCTACGTGCTAACCGCAGATGGGACATCGAGGTTAAATAGACTTCGTCCGGCTGATCGATATTCACGATAGTGCGCGGGTCACTGTAGTCAAAACGTGGATCATTACGGTCAAAGATGCGTGTCGTACAAACCCATTTATCGCCCTGCTGTTCCAGTAAAGGCACATGGATTGTCTGCGGCGAATCACTAATTACGCTCTCGGCTACACGCAGTAGAAGAATAATTTCGCCATTGAATTCAGTGACTCCAGCGTTGAAAACACACTCTACTTTCATTGACGGGTGCGATGGCTTGATATCTGCCGGTGTGATCAACGGGTTTTTGCTATTCCTTTCCATGAACTGTCCTCTTAATAACAATATGATTTTTTCCGAGCACTGGCGCATCTTCGCCATACAACAGTTCCCCGGCGATTTCCCGGCCGGGGTTGCTGATTTCCATGCCAAAATTAATCGCCACCATCACCGTTTCGTCACCAAAGCGGCGGGCAAACCACAGGCATTGTTGAATGCATTCCAGAAACTGATATTCGCCATGCTGCAATGCCGGTGACTGATTACGCAGCAAGATAAGCTTTTGATAAGCATGAAAGATAGAATCTGGGTCGTCCTGCATCGCCCGCGCATTCACCTCGGGATAATTAGCGTTAACGGGTATCCATGGCGGGCATGATGAAAACCCGGCGTGCGGCGTATTCCGCCACTGACATGGAGAACGCGAACCATCGCGCGAATGTTGAATCGCCTGCACTAATGCCTGGCCTGGAGGTAGTCCGTCGGCCAGCGCGGAGTGGTAATGCGTGCGCCCCTGAATGTCATAAATTTGTTCCAGAGATTCAGGCACATAATCGGTCATACCATTCTCTTCGCCCTGGAAAATAAACGGCACGCCACGGGCGGTGATTTGCAGCGCCATCACAGCAATGGCGCGTGCAGTATCTCGCTCTGACTCACCAAACCGGCTGATCATTCGCGGCATATCGTGGCTTGAGAAAAACAGCGTCGGGACACCCGTTAACTGTTTTTCCATCGCCGTCAGTTGCTGATAAATCGCGGTGGCGGAAAAGGTTTTCTGGCTGCCGAGATTAAAGTTAAACACCACATCCAACAATTCGGGGCGCTGATAACGTTGCAGCACATCGAGGTCTTCGCTGCCCACTTCACCCACCAGAAAGTAGTCGCCTTGTTGACGGACATGGCGACATAAGCGCGCCAGTACCGCGCATAAACCAGGCTGATTAATATCGTTGAGGTGCTGCTGCTCACCTTCGCTTTGCGGGTTATCCGCCGTGATGCCGTCGGTGGTGAGGAAATTGATCACATCAAAACGGAAGCCATCAACGCCCTGCACTATCCAGAAATCGAGCATCTGCAAAATTTCCTGCTCGACGCGCGGATTGCGCCAGTTGAGATCCACCTGCTGCGGGGAAAATTTATGGAAGTAATACTGGCCGGTATCCGGCTCTTTGCTCCATGCCGGGCCAGAAAAGAATGATTGCCAATTATTGGGGGCGTCACTAAACAGAAAGAAATCACGCCACGGGCTGGCAGGATTGTTCCAGGCATCCTGAAACCACGGATGCAAAGACGAGACATGGTTAATCACCACATCAATAATCACTTTCATGCCCCGTTGATGGCACGCTTGCAGTACGGCGCTGAACGCCGCCATATCACCAAAACGCGGGTCTACTGCGCAGTAATCGCTGATGTCGTAGCCGTTATCGACCAGTGGCGAAGGGTAAAAAGGCGTTATCCACAGTCCTTTCACGCCAAGGCTTGCGAGGTAGTCTATTTTTTCCAGTAAGCCGTAAAAATCACCTAATCCATCATTATTACCGTCACGAAATGACGGTAAATAGACTTGATAAAAAACTGTCTCATTCCACCAATGGGAATTATCCATCTCCAGATCCCTATTATTTTAATGACAGCGACATTCCCTGCAGGAAATATTTACGGAACAAGATAAAGAGAATAACCACTGGCAACGTTTGCACTACGGCACCAGCCATCACCGGCCCGAGATAAACGCCATACGATTTGCTGAACGTTGCCAGTAATACCGAAAACGGCATTTTTTCTGCTTCGCGCATCACAATCAGCGGCCAGAGGAAGTTGTCCCACGCGCTGGAGAAGGTAAACAGCGCGACAATCGCCAGAATCGATTTATTCAGCGGCATCATCACGTGGCGCAAAATCCCCCATAAACTGGCGTGATCTAATTTAGCGGCATAAATATAATCATTTGGTGTCCCTTTAAAGCTTTGCGACACCATGAATATTCCCCATGCACTCATCATAAACGGCAGGATCATCGCCCCGTAACTGTTGATAAGCCCCAGCTCACGCATTAAGACAAACTGCGGAATAATGAACATGAATACCGGGAAAACCATCTGCACAATCAGCAAATTTTTAAATGCGCTTTTGCCACGGAACTGAATTTTCGCCACCGCATAACCTACCAGCGTCGAGGTTAACGTCACGCTGGCGGTAATGGTGATGGCAATAAACATCGAGTTAAACAGCGTGCGTAAAAAGGGTTTATCCGCACGGGCGCTGTTATCAAAAAGAAAAGCATAGTTATCAAGCGAGAAGCGCCCATCGAATAATGCGGTGGTATAAATCTGCGCCGTATCTTTAAACGACACCACCACCATCCAGATAAACGGATATAGCCAGGTTATCGCCAGCGTCAGCATCGCCAGGTGAATCAATAAACTGAGCGGTTTAAATTTTTTCATCAGACGATCTCGATATTTTTTTCAAACATTCGACGCAAGATCCAAATAAGTGCAAAACTACAAGCCGCGACAATAATAGACATGGTTGCCGCCCAACTGGGTTTCATATTCTGGAAGGCGGCTTCATACATCACCACCATTGGTGTAGTGGTGCTATTGAGCGGGCCACCGCCGGTGATTAAATAAGGTTCGGTAAAAATGCCGAAGGCGACGGTAATTGCCAGCACCAGCACCATGATGATTTGCGCATTCATCATCGGCAGAGTGATGGCATACAGCTGTTTAAAGCGCCCGGTTTTATCGAGGATCGCCGCGCTATAAATATCTTTTGGAATTGCCATCATGCCGGAATATAAAATCAAGCCGTAATAGCCAACAAACTTCCATGTCACAATTAAAGCAATAGATAACATGGCGCAGTCTGGGTTAGTAAACCATGGGATGGCAAAACCCAGCCATTCGCGCAGAAATTCGTTTATCGGCCCGTATTCACTAAACAGCTTTGAAAACACGATGGAATACGCCACACCCGATGAGACATTCGCTAACAGAAAGCTCAAGGCAATAAACCCCTTGCCATATTTAATACGCTTTAATCCCGCGGCAAAAAGTAATGATGCAACTAACACTATCGGAATGTAATAGAGCAAGAAGCGCAGCACATTGAGCATTGATTTCCAGAATAATTCATCCTGCATCACGCCAATAAAGTTATACAATCCGTTAAAGCGAGGAGTGCCAATAAATTGCCATTGGGTCACACTTAAGATGGCTAACCAGACAAACGGATAAAACCAAAACAACACGGAATACCCGAGCCACGAGGAGGCCAACAGGCCCCCTAATGAAGAATCACTAATTCTTATTCTGCGCATAATAATTATTGCCCGAGCAACTTGTCAGTTTCAGCGGCAGACTGATTGAGTGCTTCTATCGGGGCGCTGCCAGAGAAGATAGTGCGTTCGATCATTTGCGTCATGCTGCGCTGAATTTCGCTGGTTTTGGTGGTCGCCGCTGGCGGTTGTGCATTCGCCACAAAGGCTGCAATCTGCTTTTCCACTGGGCTGTGGCCAAGATAACCGGTAAACAGACTGTTGGTGAGTAAGTCCTCACGTGCAGGTGGCATGCCGGTTAATTCCAGCCATTTCAGGTCATGTTCTGGCGCGTTAAATACCCACTGAATAAACTCCCAGGCTTCAGTTTGGTGTTTGCTGCTTTTAAACATCACCACGCCTTTGCTGTCTGCCAGGGTGTGAGGCTGAGGGTGCCCATCAGCGGTGACCATCGGGCCTATCTGGATACTTTCAAGAATGGTTGGGTATTGCTTGCGATAACGGGCGATATCCCACGGGCCACGCACCGATGCCATTACCTGGCCGGTGGCTAATGGATCATCTACGGCAGTGAAATCATAACTACTCCACTTATTGGCAAATATTTTCGCCATAAATGTCAGGACGGTTTCCCCTTGGGCATTATTGTATTGGGCTTTGTTATCAGCAATATAAGCTTGGCCATTGGTGGCGGCATAAAATAATGGGATGAAATCGAACCAGCGATCCCACCAGTTTTTTCCGGCGGTAAGTTGAATGGCATAACCTGATTTATCATCCGCACGACGCTGTGAAAGCGTATAAATATCCTGATACGTGGTTGGAACTTTGTCATAGCCATATTGCTTTAATAAGTCCATTCGCCACCAATAGACGATAGGATTAATGTAAATCGGCAACACATTTTTCTGGCCGTTAATTTCCCAGGCCGGAACAATTTTCCCCATATGGCGGTTTTCAATCAGTTGCGGGTAACCGGGTAATTTCGCCAGATCGATGAGCTGATCCATCTCATTCAGTTGGCTGGCAAAACCGATAAAAATATTACTCGAAATATCAGGTTCTGTTCCCGAAGCCAGTGCATTCATAATGGCTTCTTCAGAGCTGCTGGCTGCCGGAATGGTCGTGAATTCTACTTTGTGGTGCTCCGGTAAACTATTCCATTCGGTGACCATTGCATTCCAGAAAGCTTCTTCATTTTCATTCGGTGCAACCCACATTTTTATTGGTGTAGCGTCTTGTTCCGCTGTCTTTTCGTCATCCTGCCCGCAGCCCGAAATAACCATTGCTAATACAACTGGGGCTGTCCATTTAACCAGTGTAAAAATTTTCACTAGAAACTCTCCTTTGAAACAGTAAGCGCGCATCCTATTTTCACGCTAACACCAGGAATTTATGTTTAACGTTAAACAAGTCACAAAAACAGCTTTGTTTAACGTTAAACTCATGGCAAATTACGAAGTATGAAAAACAAAAAAAGACGTACTGAAGAAGATGAATGACAACAAAAAAGTAACCACCAAATCCATCGCAAAAGCATTAGGTATTTCGCATACCACCGTTTCTAACGCGTGGAACAACCCCGACAAACTTTCCGCTGAGCTACGGGGGAAAATTATTGAATATGCCGCTTCTTGCGGCTTTCAGGGGCCAGACAGACTGGGCCGGGCGCTGCGTACCGGCAAGTCAGATACCATCGGGGTGATTTTTAATGACTCAATGAGCTACGTGTTTATCGATAATCACGATCTCAATTTGATGAAAGGTATCGCTACGCAGTGCGAAAACCATGATATCAACCTGGTGCTGATTCCGTTAAAAAATAGCCAAAACATTAAAATAAAAACGATCAATACGCTGGTTGATGGTTATATTCTTAACGCCACCCACAATAATGATGAAGTTATCCAGCAGGCATTGGCGAAGAATATTCCCGTGGTCACTATCGATTTTTCTTTACCAGACCACAGCAGCGTGTCAATTAATAACCAAAAAGCGATGAACGAAATATGCAGTTATTTACTTAATAAAGGCCATCGCCGCTTCGGTATCATCTCCTTCCCATCACAAAAATCGGCTGCGGGTATGCGTTCACTTGAGCAACCCGTGAACGGCGATAACAGCGTGATGCTAACGCGTGTCAATGCCTGCCGCGATGTCTTTGCCGCTCATGAGATTGCCCTTAACGAATGCTGGTTGTACGAAACCATTCACAATGAACAACACGGTGCGCAGGCTGCAAAAATTCTGTTAACCGAGCACCCTGAAATTAGCGCATTAATTTGTTTATCTGACCGCTTTGCCGCTGGTGCAATCAATTATTGCGTCGAAAATAATATCGCTATTCCACAGCAAGTGGCGATTACGGGTTTCGATAATATTCCGGTAAATACATCAGGCATTCGTTTAACCACCATTTCTCAGCATGCCGAGGAAAAAGGGGCGATCGCCGTGAAGTTATTACTCGACGAAAATAATAAAACCCATTACGAGCTGGATTATCAATTTATTGAAGGAGCGTCAACGTGACGTTCTACTGATACGGGTTAATTTATGGATGAACTTAGCTGTTTCAAAGCCTACGATATTCGTGGTGAAGTGGATGTCACCATTAATCACGATATTATTCTGCGAATTGCACACGCTGTCGCCAGTTGGTTAAAACCCAAGCGCATGGTCATTGGCTGCGACAGCCGTCTGACGTCGGATGCATATAAACATATCCTGGCAAAAGAATTAACGCTGAGCGGTGTCGATGTTATCGATATTGGCATGGTGGGCACGGAAGAAGTTTATTTTGCTACGCGGATATTGAAAGCCGATGGTGGCATTCAAATTACTGCCAGCCATAACCCAGCCAATCATAACGGCATGAAAATTGTGCGTGAGCAAGCCCATCCGGTCAGTAACGACAACGGGTTGCTGGAGATTAAAGCGCTGGCGCTGGCGAATGATTTTACTCAAGCGGCACAACCAGGGAGTTATCAGCGAGTTTCACATCGTGACGCCTGGATTAACCATCTGATGAGTTATATCACCACGCCGTTAAGCCGCCCGTTGCGAGTGGTGGTCAATGCGGGAAATGGCGCGGCTGGCCCCGCCCTTGAAGCCCTGGAAAATGCGCTGCGCAAAAGCCATGCGGCCATTGAATTCATCAAGTTATACGTTGAACCGGATGGCCATTTCCCTAATGGTGTGCCGAACCCAATGCTTGAAGAAAACCGCTATGACACGCGTGCGGCAATCATGTTACACAAAGCCGATTTAGGTATTGCCTGGGATGGCGATTTTGATCGCTGTTTTTTCTTCGACAGCCAGGGCGAGTTCATCGAAAGCTATTATCTGGTGGGGTTACTGGCAAGTGGGTTTCTTAACCAGGCTGCGGGTGAGAAAATTATTCATGACCCGCGCCTGACCTGGAATACACAACAAATCATCAGCCAGTGTGGCGGAATAGCGATTGAGTCCAAAACGGGTCATGCATTTATAAAAGATAAAATGCGCCAGGAAGATGCCATTTATGGCGGTGAAATGAGTGGTCATCACTATTTTCGCTCATTTGGTTATTGTGACAGCGGCATGATCCCCGCACTGTTAGTTTTTCAGTTATTGAATACCACCGCCAAAAATTTATCCGAACTAGTCGCCGAGCGTAAAAACCAATTCCCGATATCCGGCGAAATCAATATCACCGTTAAGAACCCTCTTGCCGTACTGGCACATATTGAAGCGAAGTTTTCAGCACAATGTGTGAGCCAATCCCATTGTGACGGCTTAAGCATGGAATTTGACACATGGCGTTTTAATTTACGCACCTCGAATACTGAACCCTTGCTGCGCCTGAACGTTGAAAGCCGTGGCGATCATGCGTTGATGAAGATGAAAACTTCGCTGCTGTTATCACTTATTGAATCGCTGTGAATCAATACGGAGAAAATGATGACCACTGTTACCCTAAAAAATATTAATAAAACCTACGAAAAAAATACCATCATCGAAAACCTGTCACTCGATATTCATTCCGGCGAATTTATTGTGCTGGTCGGCCCATCTGGCTGCGGTAAATCAACGTTATTACGCATTATTGCCGGGCTGGAAAGTTTAAACAGTGGCTCGATAATCATCGGTGACCAGGATGTCACTGATTTACCTGCTGGTCAGCGTAGTCTTTCGATGGTGTTTCAATCCTACGCGCTTTATCCACATATGACGGTGCGCGAAAATCTCGCTTTCGGCCTCAATAATGTCAAAACACCGAAAGACGAAATTACGCGGCGCATTACGCAAGCCGCCAAAATGTTACAGCTTGAAGAGTTGCTCGACCGCCTGCCGCAGAATCTTTCTGGCGGGCAACGGCAACGTGTGGCGATTGGCCGCTCTACCGTTCAACAACCCAAAATCTTTCTGTTTGATGAACCACTGTCGAATCTGGACGCCGCATTGCGCGTTGAAATGCGCCAGGAAATTAGCCAACTACACGGCAATTTGCACAATACGATGATTTACGTCACCCACGATCAGGTTGAAGCCATGACGCTGGCGGACAGAATTGTGGTGCTCTACAAAGGTAAAATTGAGCAGGTTGGTACACCTCTGGAGCTGTATAACCGGCCTGAAAACTTGTTCGTCGCCGAGTTTATTGGCACGCCGAAAATCAATATCTTGCCCGCGACGTTCCAGCGCAATGCGCTGCATATTGCCAACGATGTGATATTGCCTATGGCGAACCCGCCCGCAACGTTACAACAGGGCGATAAAGTGTTTATCGGCATTCGTCCGGAACACCTGCGCCTCGGCGAAGCGGCAGATTACCAGTTTGATGCCAGCGCCAAATTTACTGAACTTCAGGGTGATTCAACGCTGGTTTATCTGGATTTAGCCGGGCAATCGGTTTGCCTGAAATCCTTCCAGCAGCTCAATTTCACCAGTGGGACGGCGCTAACATTGGGCGTAGATGAAAAACATCTTCATCTGTTTGATGCACTGGGTAAACGCCTGGCGCACTAAATACAGCTTCTGTTGTGTCGGGAAGCGTTTCGCTTACCCGACCTGCATGACTGCCGTTCTTTGAGTTATGTCACAATCATTCGACAACTTCTCCCCATTTGCGCTACATCAAGCTAGATTACTAACTCATCCGACCACATAATAATAATGACCCGCAGGAAGAGAATATGAGCTATCCGTCGCTGTTTTCCCCACTAGACCTGGGTTTCACCACGCTTAAAAACCGTGTGCTGATGGGTTCGATGCACACCGGACTTGAGGAGCACCCTAAAGGCGCTGACCGTTTGGCGGCGTTTTATGCCGAGCGCGCACGCCACGGCGTGGCGTTAATTGTCACTGGCGGCGTTGCCCCCTCGCCTTCTGGCGTCGGCGTGGAAAGCGGCGCGGTACTCAATGACGTAAGCCAGCTTGCCCATCATCAGATTGTTACCGATGCAGTGCACAAAGAAGGCGGAAAAATCGCCCTGCAAATCCTGCATACCGGGCGTTATAGCTACCAGCCAAACCCGGTCGCCCCTTCCGCAATCCAGGCACCGATTAACCGTTTTAAACCCCACGCCTTGAGCCATGAAGAGATCCTGACTTTGATCGAGGATTTTGCTCAGTGCGCAAATCTGGCACAGCTTGCCGGATACGATGGCGTCGAAATCATGGGTTCCGAAGGCTATCTGATTAACCAGTTTTTAGCGGCAAGAACCAACCAGCGCGATGACGAATGGGGCGGCGATTACCCTCGCCGCATGCGTTTTGCCATTGAAGTCGTCCGCGCGGTGCGTGAAAAAGTGGGAGCGAATTTTATTATCATTTATCGCCTGTCGATGCTGGATTTGGTCGATGGCGGCGGCACGTTTGAAGAAGCCGTACAGCTTGCAAAAGCGATTGAAAAAGCCGGTGCCACGTTAATTAACACTGGCATCGGCTGGCATGAAGCGCGTATTCCAACCATCGCAACACCTGTGCCACGCGGCGCATTTAGCTGGGTGACCCGCAAACTCAAAGGCCAGGTTTCTATTCCGCTTGTCACTACCAACCGCATTAACGATCCGCAAACCGCAGAAAAAATCATTGCTGATGGCGACGCCGATATGGTGTCAATGGCGAGGCCATTCCTCGCCGATGCGGAGTTTGTTTCCAAAGCCGAGCAGGGGCGCGAAGATGAAATCAACACCTGCATTGGCTGCAATCAGGCATGCCTGGATCAGATTTTCCTCGGCAAAGTGACTTCATGCCTGGTCAATCCCCGCGCCTGCCATGAAACCAAAATGCCGATTGTCCCCGCTTCCGTGCATAAAAATCTGGCGGTAATTGGTGCTGGGCCTGCCGGGCTTGCTTTTGCGATCAATGCCGCAGCGCGTGGCCACAAAGTGACATTGTTTGATGCAGCCTCTGAAATCGGCGGCCAATTTAATATCGCCAAGCAGATCCCCGGCAAAGAGGAGTTTTACGAAACACTGCGCTATTACCGCCGCATGTTGGAGCTGACCGGAGTGGAAGTTTGCCTGAATCAATACGTCACCGCGCCAATGCTCGAAGAATACGACGAGATTATTCTCGCCTGCGGGATCGAGCCACGCATGCCGCTTATCGACGGTATTACTCATCCTAAAGTATTGAATTATATTGATGTGTTGCGTGAAAAAGCGCCAGTGGGTGACCGCGTGGCGATTATCGGTGCCGGCGGTATTGGCTTTGATACCGCGATGTATCTAAGCCAGGAAGGGGAGTCCACGAGCCAGAATATCGCTGAGTTTTGCGTGGAATGGGGTATTGATACCAGCCTGCAACACGCAGGAGGATTGCGTCCAGAAGGCGCTCATCTGCATAAAAGCCCGCTCCAGATTGTAATGCTGCAACGCAAAACCAGTAAGCCAGGTGAAGGTTTAGGTAAAACGACAGGCTGGATTCACCGCACCACGCTGCTGGCACGCGGTGTCAAAATGCTGGCGGGCGTAACTTACGAACGCATTGATGATGAGGGTCTGCACATCACGGTTGGCGGTGAGCCGCAAACGCTGAAAGTCGATAATGTGATTATTTGCGCCGGGCAAGATTCGCGCCGTGAATTGACACAACCGCTGCAAGAATTAGGGAAGACGATACATTTGATTGGTGGAGCAGATGTGGCGATGGAACTGGATGCCCGACGCGCAATCGCGCAGGGCACCCGTTTAGCGCTGGAAATTTAGAGCTAAACGTCGGATGACGCTGCGCTTATCCGACCTACAGGCCAGCTTTTGTAGGGTGGATAAGCGATAAGCGTCATCCACCACTTTTAGCAGAAGTGACCAAACGCTTAGCGAAGACGGCCCAGCTTCACGGCTTTAAGCACCACGAATTTTTTGTTGGTCGCAACCGTGTCGCAGTTACCGAAGATTTTCTTCAGCTTGTGATAGTAGTCCAAATGGCGGTTAGCAACGATGTACAGCTCGCCGCCATTTTGCAGGCAACGACGGGCGTGGTGGAACATTTCCCACGCCACCTGATCGGTCAACGAATGTTGCTGATGGAACGGTGGGTTGCACAGAATCGTGTTAAAGCGATATGGCTCAACACCTGACAACGCGTTGTTGATCATAAATTCGCAGCGATCCAGATTTTCCGGCATGTTGGTTTCAACGTTCAGGCGGCTTGAAGCAACGGCCATCGGTGATTCATCAACAAATACCACTTTTGCTTCTGGGCTTTGCTCCAGCAAGTGCAGGCCAATCACACCGTTACCACAACCTAAATCGACAATTTCGCCTTCCAGGTTAGTTGGCAGGTTTTCAATAAAGAAACGAGCGCCAATATCCAGGCCAGTGCGGGAGAATACGTTGGCGTGGTTGTGAATCGTCCACGGCGTACCTTCCAGTTTCCAGCTCAGGGTTTCTGCGGCTTCTTTCAACACGGGTGCATTGAAAGTACAGTTGATGAGACGCGCTTTTTTCCAGGCCAGAGTGGTCGTGGTCGGCCCAAGGATCTTTTCAAACAGCTCAATGGTTGAGTTGTGAATGTCGCGTGTTTTCGCACCCGCGATAATACGTGTTTCTGGGGTCACGACACTGTGCAGCGAGCGCAGTTGTTGTTCCAGTAATGCCAGCGTTTTAGGGATCTTAATCAGAACCACTGCTGGAGCTTCTGGATATTTTGCAGTGCTATCAAGAAACGTGACGCTGGATTCAACGATGCCGTTCTCGCGCAAGTTCTCACGGATAGCCAGTTCGCTAAGATACGAGTCGCTGATGCTGTACGGCTTGTGTTCAGCCAGCACGCAAGACAGCGCCCCGAAGTTATCGTTAAAAATCAGGACCGGGCCACTGATTTCGATTTCGTCCAGTTGCTGCAAAAGATAATCATCGGCAGCTTCCCACGCCTGTAGTGGGTTAACGTCATCCGTTTCTGGAAAACGTTTTAGTGTCAGTGAACGGAAACCGTTGTCTAATTGGCTCATCGGCCCTCCTGGATGGTAAAATTTCGGCGTAATCCCCGAATGGGGGCGTGAGTATACCCTTTTTTTTCCAAAAACTGCGCAACTGCCTTTTGAAAGACTTCGAGCAAGCGAGAACTATGAGCAATTTAACTTATTTACAGGGCTACCCAGAGCATTTGCTCTCTCAGGTTCGCACGCTGATTGCGGAACAACGTCTGGGCGAGGTCCTGCAAAAACGCTATCCAGAAACGCATAACATCACTACCGATAAAGCGTTGTATGCCTGGACGCAAGAGATTAAAAACCAGTATCTGCGTAATGCGCCGCCGATTAATAAAGTGGCTTATGACAGCAAAATTCATGTGCTGAATAATGCGCTGGGTTTGCATACTGCCGTGTCGCGCGTGCAAGGGAACAAGCTAAAAGCCAAAGCTGAAATTCGCGTGGCGACAGTATTTAAAAATGCGCCAGAAGCCTTTTTGCGCATGATCGTGGTGCACGAGCTGGCGCATTTAAAAGAGAAAGATCATAACAAGGCGTTTTACTCGCTGTGCTGCCATATGGAGCCGCAATATCACCAACTGGAGTTTGATACGCGGCTTTGGTTAACGCAGATGGCATTGAGCGGGCAGGCGTGATCGGAAAAAATGGTGGGTGACGCTGGCGCTTATCCACCCTACGAAATCACGTTCAATGCTCTAACTTACTTTATCCCGGCAAATACTGCGGCAATCGCTACTGCACCTGGATCCTTCACCCCTTTCAGATTCTCGCTGTTTACATACGACGAACGTCCGGCATTAGCTTTCTGCATTTTCGCCGTGGCTGCTGCACCAGCTTCTGCGGCTTCTATTGCAGCAGACAAATCCTGATTTTTTAATGCTTCCAGTGCTGGCTGTAACGCGTCAATTAGCGTGCGATCACCCAGTTCTGCCCCACCGTAGCGTTTCATTTGTTCAAGGCCAAATAGCAAGGCATCGACAAGTGGCTGCTTTTTAGCGACTTGCTGCCCGCTCGCAGTGAAGAAGATCGACATCAGTACGCCACTTGAGCCACCCATCACCGTTGCCAGGCGTTCGCCGATTAATTCCAGCAGCGCCGCTGGGTCATTTAATGGCAGTTTGCCGTCATCGTTAAGCTGTGCAATGTCGCGTGCACCCTGTGCAAACGTGGAGCCAGTATCACCATCTCCGACTTTGGCATCCAGCGCATTCAACGCTTTTTCCTGTGCGATAAGCGTATTCGTAATATTCGCCACCAACGTTTTAACGTCCGCATTTTCTGACGACTTCGCCGATGATTCGATACGTATCACACTGTGTTTCCGCTTTGGCATCGCGTGGAGTTTTACCACCGGGCACCAGCCTGCCGTTTCCACATCTGCATGCAATGCTTTGATAAAACGATCATTTAGCACTATAGCGGACAGTGAAAATCCTTTCATATCCAATGCAGTGACCAGTGGTGCCGGGCCAATCAAATAATCGATCTGGTCTTTTAATTCTGAATGCACAAGCTCTTTGGTAAGCATGGCCATTTCCAAAGACGATACGCCACCAAGATTGTTAACCAGCACTGCCAGTCTTGCGTCGTTGCCGGTCTTTTTACGCAAATGATTCACCAGAGTAGCAATCGTCTTCTGGCTGTTTTGGCTATCCAGTGTACTGGCTCCAGGTTCACCATGAATCCCCAGACCTAGCTCGAGATGCCCGCCTTTGATGCGCCCTTCTTCTTCATTTTGGTCCGGAAGGTTGCAGGTTTGCATGGCGACACCCATGCTGGCAATGCTATCGCAGGCACTTTGCGCGATGTCTCGAACATCGCTCAAAGACTTGCCTTGTTCTGCGGCAAAGCCCGCAATTTTATGCACCAGTACCGTTCCGGCAATGCCGCGTGGCTGTTTGTTATCGGGCAACGAAATATCATCGCCAACGATCACCATCTCCACTTTGAGACCGTGTTTTTTGGCCTTCTCCGCCGCAAGCCCGAAATTAAGACGATCGCCAGTGTAGTTTTTGACGATAAGCAAACAACCGCGATCGCCCGTGACCGCAACAATCGCGTTTAAAACCGCATCCACGCTTGGCGAGGCAAACAAGTCCCCACATACCGCAGCGGTTAGCATCCCTTTGCCAACAAAGCCTGCGTGAGCCGGTTCATGCCCCGAACCGCCACCTGAAATAATCGCCACTTTGCTCTTATTCCAGTCTTTGCGTACCACCACACGTATAGCGGGATCGGTATCTAAACGGGTCAAATTACGAAAACGAGAACTGATGATCACACCTTCGATGGCATCGTCGACCATTTTCTGACGGTCGTTAAAGAAGAATCTGGACATGGCTTCCCAATAATAAGTAATACATATGCAAAGCATAGCCTTTGCTGCGAGGATCTGCGCAAACCAGGATTTTGGCGGGTGACGTTCCGTATGCGCTTGCTATGCTTATGGAAATATCGCCACAGGAAATCATCATGATTGCACCACTGCTGATTGCCAGAACCACTGAACAAGAACTGCATTTACTGCCCGGCATGGCAAACCGTCACGGGCTGATAACCGGGGCGACCGGCACCGGTAAAACGGTGACGTTACAAAAGCTGGCTGAGTCGTTTTCAGAGATTGGCGTACCGGTATTTATGGCGGATGTGAAAGGTGACCTCACCGGTATTGCACAAGAAGGCGTTGAGTCTGAAAAGCTGCTCGCACGGCTGGCAAAAATTGGTGTAACTGACTGGTCACCGCACAAAAACCCAGTGGTGCTGTGGGACATCTTTGGCGAAAAAGGCCATCCGGTACGGGCGACTGTTTCAGATCTTGGCCCGCTGTTACTCGCCCGCCTGCTTAATCTCAATGAAGTACAGTCTGGTGTGCTACAAATCATCTTCCGCATTGCGGATGATCAAGGCTTGTTGCTGCTCGATTTTAAAGATTTGCGCGCCGCGACGCAGTACATCGGCGATAACGCAAAATCGTTCCAGAACCAGTACGGCAATATCAGCAGTGCTTCTGTCGGTGCCATTCAACGTGGGCTTTTACAGCTCGAACAACAAGGTGCTGAGTATTTCTTTGGCGAACCGATGCTGGATATTAAAGACTGGATGCGTACCGATGCCAACGGTAAAGGCATTATCAATATTTTATCTGCCGAAAAGCTGTACCAGATGCCGAAACTGTATGCCGCCAGTTTGCTGTGGATGCTTTCAGAAATTTATGAACAACTACCAGAAGCTGGTGACCTGGAAAAACCAAAACTAGTGTTCTTTTTTGATGAAGCGCATCTGCTATTTAACGACGCACCGCAAGTGCTACTGGATAAAATCGAGCAGGTTATTCGTTTGATTCGTTCCAAAGGCGTTGGGGTGTATTTTGTTTCCCAAAACCCGTCGGATATTCCAGATACCGTACTGGGGCAGTTAGGTAATCGGGTCCAGCATGCGCTACGCGCCTTTACACCGAAGGACCAGAAAGCAGTAAAAACGGCGGCACAAACCATGCGAGCCAACCCTAAATTCGATACTGAGAAAGCGATTCAGGAGCTGGGCACTGGGGAAGCATTAATTTCTTTGCTGGACGAAAAAGGCAGCCCAACGGTAGTCGAGCGCGCCATGGTAATTGCACCTTGCTCACGCATGGGGCCTGTCACTGAAGATGAACGTAACGGGTTACTGAACCATTCACCGCTATACGGCAAATACGATGAAACGGTCGATCGTGAATCCGCCTATGAACGATTACAACAGGGTGTGCAAGCCGCAGGTGAGCAACAAAATGCACCGCCTGCAAAAGGCGAATCTGTTGCGGTAGATGACGGTATTCTTGGCGGACTGAAGGATATTTTGTTTGGAACCACAGGGCCGCGTGGTGGCAAAAAAGACGGTGTGGTGCAAACCATGGCCAAGAGTGCAGCACGCCAGGTGACTAACCAAATTATTCGCGGAGTGTTGGGCAGTATTATGGGGGGGCGTAAACGGTAATATCTACACGTTAACTATCTATACCCAAAATAATTCGAGTTGCAGCAAGGCGGCAAAAGAACAACAAATTTGTCTGGAACAAATTTGAACGCTGCTTGCAGCGTCCCCAAAGGGGTAAGGCCCAAGGATGGGCCGCATAACCCCCAGGAGCTTACATAAGTAAGTGACTGGGGTTTGTGAGTGCAGCCAACACAGTTGCAGCTTGAAGTATGATGGGTATTAGCCGGAGCGCTTCATCATTAACCACAGACTGATTAAGAAGAACGTTGCACTTGGTAGCAACGCACCCAAAATCGGCGGGATGCTGTACACAAGGCTGAGAGGGCCAAAGATTTGGTCGAGCACGTAGAACACAAAACCAAAGCTGATACCGGTGACAACTCTCACCCCCATCGGCACGCTACGCAGTGGGCCAAAGATGAACGACAGTGCCATTAACATCATTACCGCAACAGAGAGTGGCGCGAAGATTTTGCTCCACATATTGAGCTGATAACGCCCGGCATCTTGTCCGCTGGCCTTAAGGTACTTAACGTAGTTGTGCAGACCGCTAATCGATAGCGCATCCGGGTCTAGTGCCACAACACCCAGTTTGTCTGGGGTTAAGTTAGTTTTCCACTCGCCACTAACCGTCTGTGAGCCAGTAATTTGTTTCGTGTCGGTGAGGTTAGATTCATCAACCTGAGACAGTCGCCATACTTTATGCTCCACATCGTATTGTGCTGATGCGGCATATCGAACTGATTCGAGGCGTTTTTCTTTACTGAAACTGTAAATGCTCACACCGGCGAGGTCGTTGTTACCTTTCACACGTTCGATATAGACAAAGTTGTGGCCATCTTTTGCCCACAAACCTTGCTGGGTCGTCAGCAAAGAACCGCCGTACATCTGTTGCGCACGGTAGTTACGCGCCATTTGTTCGCCTTGCGGTGCGACCCATTCGCCAATCGCCATGGTTAGCAACACCAGTGGAATAGCTGTTTTCATCACGGCCAAGGCAATCTGCATGCGGGTAAAACCGGAGGCCTGCATAACCACCAGCTCACTGCGCTGTGCCAGCATCCCTAACCCTAACAACGCACCGAGAAGTGCGGCCATCGGGAAGAAAATCTGGATGTCTTTTGGAATGCTAAGGACGGTATATATCCCCGCCCCCATCGCCGAATAGCTGCCCTGACCGGCCTTTTTCAACTGGTCAACAAACTTAATAATGCCCGACAGCGACACCAGCATGAACAATGTCATCATGATGGTGGTGAAGATGGTTTTACCGATATAACGGTCGAGAACACCAAACATTTATGCCGCTCCTCGTGTTTTGCTAAAGCGTGCACGTAGCTGGCGCATCGGCACCGTATCCCACACATTGAGCACCACTGCGATGGCAAAATAGACCAGGTTAACCAACCACATCCATAGCATTGGGTCGATTTTCCCTTTCGCCGCATTCGATTTCAGAGAAGTTTGCAGCAGGAAGAAGACCAAATACAACAACATGGCTGGCAGCATTGAAAGCACACGACCTTGTCGCGGGTTCACTACGCTTAACGGAACAACCATCAATGCCATGATAAATACGGTCACTATCAGCGTAAGACGCCAATGTAATTCAGCTCGCGTGTTAGGCGCATCGCTTGCCCACAAGGCTCGCGTGTACATTTGACTGGAGTCATCGGGATCAAGCGCGACCGACTGGTGCCCAACAATCGCCTGGTAATCCTGGAAGTCTGTAATACGGAAATCACGCAGCAGTGCGGTGCCTTCAAAACGAGTGCCCGTATTGAGCGTCACCACCTGGGAACCATCTTGCCGCTGTGACAAATGGCCGGAATCCGCAACAACGACGGATGGACGCGCATTACCTTTCGGACGCAATTGCGCCAGGAAAACATCGTTGAAGCTTGAACCGTTAACACTCTCAATGAACAGCACTGAGTTGCCATCGGTCGCTTGCTGGAATTGCCCTTGAGCCAGCGCAGCCATGCCAGGGTTAGCTTTGGCTTCCGCCAGCACTGCATCCTGGTGGCGTGAAGACCACGGGCCGAGCCACATCACGTTGATGGTAGCAACAGCACCGGTAAAGAGTGCGAGGATCATTGCAGCTTTGATCAGCACCGCTTTACTCAAGCCACAAGCATGCATTACCGTAATTTCGCTTTCGGTATACAGGCGGCCAAAGGTCATGAGTAACCCAAGGAAAAGGCTAAGAGGCAGGATAAGTTGCGCCATTTCAGGCACGCCCAGCCCTAAGAGAGAGAAAACGAGATTTGTCGGAATATCGCCGTCAACCGCTGCCCCAAGAATCCTGACTAGCTTCTGACAAAAGAAGATCAGCAGCAGGATGAAGAGGATCGCAAGTTGGCTTTTGAACGTCTCCCGAACCAGATATCTTATGATAATCACATTAAATACGCCTGTGAAAACGAGTCTTTTTGCAGGAAAATTGCTTGTTTCATCGCTTATACGTCATTTATTCTCTTGAGTCGTCGAAAACATCGCTAAGATTAAGAAGCTCAGCATGTTTCTGGCACAGGGTGATTTAATTGACGTCGCCAAAACAGTACAAACATACTCGTAAGATTAACACGAAGTCATCGCAACCGCGGACATGAGTTACGAAAGCTTGTAATTCTAGCTGTAGCCACCGTCGTTGTCTTTAAGATTCAGGAGCGTAGTGCATGGAGTTCAGTGTAAAAAGCGGTAGCCCCGAGAAACAGCGTAGTGCCTGCATCGTTGTGGGAGTCTTTGAACCGCGTCGCCTGTCCCCGGTCGCCGAACAACTCGATAAAATCAGCGATGGCTACATCAGCGCGCTTTTGCGCCGTGGTGAGCTCGAGGGAAAAGCCGGCCAAACTTTATTGCTTCACCATGTTCCGAACGTGCTCTCAGAGCGCATTCTGCTGATTGGCTGTGGCAAAGAACGTGAACTGGACGAGCGTCAGTATAAGCAAGTTATCCAAAAAACGATCAATACACTAAACGATACGGGTTCGATGGAAGCCGTTTGCTTCCTGACCGAACTCCACGTTAAAGGCCGCAACACTTACTGGAAAGTACGCCAGGCGGTGGAAACGGCAAAAGAGTCCTTGTATAGCTTCGATCAGCTCAAGACCAACAAAAGCGAGCCACGTCGCCCGTTGCGTAAAATGGTCTTTAACGTGCCAACCCGTCGCGAACTGACCAGCGGCGAGCGCGCCATTCAGCATGGTCTGGCGATTGCTGCCGGTATTAAAGCAGCAAAAGATCTTGGTAATATGCCACCAAACATCTGTAACGCGGCATACCTGGCTTCCCAGGCACGTCAACTGGCTGATTCTTACAGCAAAAATGTGGTCACTCGTGTCATCGGTGAGCAGCAGATGAAAGAGCTGGGCATGCACTCTTACCTCGCAGTAGGTGATGGTTCCCAGAACGAATCTCTGATGTCCGTAATCGAATACAAAGGCAATAATTCACCGGATGTGCGCCCTATCGTGCTGGTCGGTAAAGGCCTGACGTTCGACTCCGGTGGTATTTCTATCAAACCTGCCGAAGGCATGGATGAGATGAAATACGACATGTGCGGCGCAGCTTCCGTGTACGGCGTGATGCGTATGGTGGCTGAACTGAATCTGCCAATTAACGTTATCGGCGTGCTGGCGGGCTGTGAAAACATGCCTGGCGGGCGTGCGTATCGCCCAGGCGACGTGCTGACAACGATGTCTGGCCAGACCGTTGAAGTACTGAATACCGATGCGGAAGGCCGTCTGGTGCTGTGTGATGTGCTGACTTATGTTGAGCGCTTCGAACCTGAAGTGGTTATCGATGTGGCAACGCTTACCGGCGCATGTGTGATTGCCCTGGGCCATCACATCACCGGTTTGATGTCGAATCACAACCCACTGGCACATGAGCTGATTAGCGCCTCTGAGCAAGCGGGTGACCGCGCGTGGCGTCTGCCGATTGCCGATGAGTATCAGGAACAGCTGGAAACCAATTTTGCTGATATGGCAAATATCGGTGGCCGTCCAGGCGGCGCTATCACTGCAGCCTGCTTCCTGTCGCGCTTTACCCGTAAGTACAACTGGGCACACCTCGATATCGCAGGTACCGCCTGGCGTTCAGGTAAAGCGAAAGGGGCAACCGGTCGTCCGGTGGCACTGTTGTCGCAATTCCTGTTGAACCGTTCAGGGTTTAACGGCGAAGAGTGATTGTTTCCCCTCACCCCGACCCTCTCCCGCAGGAGAGGGTGAAAAGAATGTTCCCTCTCCTGCGGGAGAGGGTTAGGGTGAGGGCGTCCATATTCAATAGAAAAAGCTGGCTTAATGAAAAACGCGACGTTCTACCTGCTCGACAACGACACGCCTTCTGGTGAGTTGAGTGCCGTTGAAGCGTTGGTGTGTGAACTGGCGGCAGAAAGCTTTCGCGCAGGAAAACGCCTGCTGATTGCTTGTGTTGATGAACAACAAGCGATCCGTCTGGATGAAGCTCTTTGGCAGCGCGACGCGCACGCGTTTGTACCGCATAATCTTGCCGGTGAAGGCCCGCGTTACGGAGCCCCAGTGGAATTGGCCTGGCCGCAGCGGCGTGGGAGTTCAGCCCGCGATGTGCTGATTAGCCTGTTGCCACAGTTCGCAGATTTTGCCACCGCTTTCCATGAAGTGATAGACTTCGTACCTTACGAAGACACTCAAAAACAACTGGCCCGCGATCGCTATAAAGCATATCGCGTTGCTGGTTTCCACTTGACTACGGCGACTCATACCCCGCCGGGAACGACATAGCAGACAATGGAAAAGACATATAACCCGCAAGATATCGAACAGCCGCTTTACGAGCACTGGGAACAGCAGGGCTACTTTAAGCCAAATGGCGATACCAGCCAGGAAAGCTTCTGCATCATGATCCCGCCGCCGAACGTTACCGGCAGCTTGCATATGGGTCACGCCTTCCAGCAAACGATCATGGATACCATGATTCGTTACCAGCGCATGCAGGGTAAAAATACTCTGTGGCAGGCGGGGACTGACCACGCCGGCATCGCGACCCAGATGGTCGTTGAGCGCAAAATTGCCGCCGAAGAAGGGAAAACACGTCACGACTATGGCCGCGACGCCTTTATCGAGAAAATTTGGCAGTGGAAGGCAGAGTCTGGTGGCACCATCACCCGTCAGATGCGTCGTCTCGGCAACTCAGTTGACTGGGAGCGCGAACGCTTCACCATGGATGAAGGCCTGTCCAACGCGGTGAAAGAAGTGTTCGTTCGCCTGTACAAAGAAGACCTGATTTATCGCGGTAAGCGCCTGGTAAACTGGGACCCGAAACTGCGCACGGCAATTTCCGATCTGGAAGTGGAAAACCGCGAGTCCAAAGGTTCGATGTGGCACCTGCGTTATCCGCTGGCTGACGGCGCGAAAACCGCTGATGGCAAAGATTACCTGGTTGTTGCGACCACCCGTCCAGAAACCGTACTCGGTGATACTGGCGTGGCCGTGAACCCGGAAGATCCGCGTTATAAAGATTTGATCGGTAAATTTGTGGTGCTGCCGCTGGTTAACCGCCGCATTCCAGTTGTTGGCGATGAACACGCCGACATGGAAAAAGGCACCGGCTGCGTGAAAATCACGCCTGCACACGACTTTAACGACTATGAAGTTGGCCGTCGTCACGCCCTGCCAATGATCAACATTCTGACCTTCGACGGTGACATCCGCGAAACGGCAGAAGTGTTTGATACCAACGGCGAAGAAGCCGATGTGTATAGCAACGAAATCCCGGCTCAGTTCCAGAAATTAGAACGTTTCGCCGCGCGTAAAGCGGTGGTTGCGGCGTTTGATGAAATGGGCCTGCTCGAAGAAGTCAAACCACACGATCTGACCGTACCTTACGGCGACCGTGGCGGCGTGGTTATCGAGCCAATGCTGACTGACCAATGGTACGTGCGTACTGCTCCGCTGGCGAAAGTCGCGGTTGAAGCAGTTGAGCAAGGCGACATTCAGTTCGTGCCGAAGCAGTACGAAAACATGTACTTCTCCTGGATGCGTGATATTCAGGACTGGTGTATTTCTCGTCAGCTGTGGTGGGGTCACCGTATCCCGGCCTGGTACGATGCTGAAGGCAACGTGTACGTTGGCCGCAACGAAGCGGAAGTCCGTGCTGAAAACAATCTTAGCGACGACGTTGTTCTGAACCAGGACGAAGACGTACTGGATACCTGGTTCTCCTCCGGTCTGTGGACGTTCTCCACACTCGGCTGGCCGGAAAACACCGAAGCGCTGCGCACCTTCCACCCGACCAGCGTGATGGTCAGCGGCTTCGACATCATCTTCTTCTGGATTGCACGCATGATCATGCTGACCATGCACTTCATCAAAGATGAAGACGGCAAGCCACAGGTTCCGTTCAAAACTGTCTATATGACCGGTCTTATCCGTGATGACGAAGGGCAGAAAATGTCCAAGTCCAAGGGTAACGTTATCGATCCACTGGATATGGTTGACGGTATTTCCCTGGAAGATCTGCTCGAGAAGCGTACCGGTAACATGATGCAGCCACAGCTGGCTGAGAAAATCCGTAAGCGCACCGAGAAGCAATTCCCGAACGGTATTGAGCCACACGGCACCGATGCACTGCGCTTTACGCTGGCAGCACTGGCTTCAACCGGTCGCGATATCAACTGGGACATGAAGCGCCTGGAAGGTTACCGTAACTTCTGTAACAAGCTGTGGAACGCCAGCCGTTTCGTGATGATGAATACCGAAGACCAGGATTGCGGCTTTAACGGCGGCGAAATGGTTCTGTCTCTGGCAGACCGCTGGATTCTGGCGGAATTCAACCGCACTGTGAAAGCGTACCGTGAAGCGCTGGACAGCTATCGCTTTGATATCGCTGCCAACATTCTGTATGAATTCACCTGGAACCAGTTCTGTGACTGGTATCTGGAGCTGACCAAACCGGTCATGAACAGTGGCTCTGAAGCGGAATTGCGCGGCACGCGTAATACGCTGATTAACGTGCTGGAAGGTTTGCTGCGTCTTGCGCATCCAATCATTCCATTCATCACTGAAACCATCTGGCAGCGCGTGAAAACCTTCAAAGGCATCACCGACGATACCATCATGCTGCAACCGTTCCCGGCGTATAACAGCGCACAGGACGATGAAGCTGCGTTTGCCGATACCGAGTGGCTGAAGCTGGCAATCACCGCAGTGCGTAACGTTCGTGCTGAGATGAACATCTCTCCGGGTAAACCACTGCCAGTATTGCTGCGCAACGTCAGTGCAGAAGCGGAACGTCGCGTTAATGCGAACCGTACCTTCCTGCAAAACCTGGCGCGCCTGGAAAGCATCACCCTGCTGCCTGCTGATGATAAAGGCCCGGTTTCCGTGACCAAAATCATCGAAGGTGCAGAGCTGCTGATCCCTATGGCCGGTCTGGTAGACAAAGCGGCTGAACTTGCGCGTCTGGATAAAGAGATGGCGAAGCTGGATGTTGAAATTACAGCCATCGAAAACAAGCTGTCTAACGAAGGCTTTGTGGCACGCGCGCCTGAAGCTGTTGTCGCGAAAGAACGCGAACGTCTGGCTGCTTGTGGCGAAGCTAAAGTGAAACTGACTGAACAGAAAGCGACGATTGCCGCGCTGTAATTAGGTTGGTTGAAAGTTAAAAGGCCGGGGAAATTTCTCGGCCTTTTTTATACGCTTGCACCCTCCTGAGGGGAGTGCTATTAAATCGGAATATTCTTTAATAAATCACGAGCTAATTTATGAATATCGAAGCTCCGGTTGAAATCGCTCTGCGCCGGATAACCCCCCACGATAATGCGGCTATTGCCCGTGTTATCCGTGAAGTCTCTGCTGAATATGGTTTAACTGCCGATAAAGGCTACACGGTGGCCGATCCCAATCTGGACGAGCTATTTCAGGTTTATAGCCAACCTGGGCATGCTTTCTGGATTGTAGAAATGGATGGCAAAGTGGTCGGTGGCGGAGGTGTCGCACCTTTAACGTGTAGCGAGCCGGATATTTGTGAATTGCAGAAGATGTATTTCCTGCCGGTGGTTCGTGGCAAAGGTCTGGCAAAACGTCTGGCGTTACAGGCGATGGATTTCGCCCGCGAAGAGGGTTTTAAACGCTGCTATCTGGAAACCACTGCGTTTCTGACCGAAGCGATTGCACTGTATGAGCGCCTGGGCTTTGAACATATTTCTGAACCACTTGGCTGTACCGGACACGTGGATTGCGAAGTGCGGATGATTAAGTCTCTGTAACCCTTCGAAAACGGGTTTACTGAATCCATTAGATCCAGCAAACCCTTCAACTATTACTGTCAACTATTACTGGGTAGCTAAACGCTGAATGCGTTTATCGCGGCGGATTTTGCGTTCTTCCATTATCGCGACCATCGCCATCAGTACAATGCAGCCAATAGCAGCAGCATCCAGTGCAGCGAAAGTCCCTGCCCAGCCGGTCAGGCCAAAGATTGGCGTACCATCGGCAATCATCCCCAGCCCCAATTTAGCGAAACTGTCACCGATAAGATAAGCAAAGGTTCCTTTAATTCCGTCGGCCGCGCCGATGGCTTTTTTCGGAACGAAACCGACCGCCGCTACACCAATCAGCAACTGCGGGCCAAACACCAGAAAGCCCAGCGCGAACAGTGATGTCAGGTAGACATACTGGTTGCTGGCGTGCTGATAAACGCCGAGGGTAGCGATAATTAATGCCAGTGCGACACAGGCGACCAGCGCACGGCGACCATTCGCCAGATCCGACAGCCAGCCCCACAGCAATGTGCCGACCAACGCCCCCACTTCAAACAGAGTAAAGCCCTGAATCGCTACTTCTTTAGAGAGCTTCAGCTCCTGGAAGGCGTAAACCGTAGACCACTGATCGATGCCAATGCGCACCACGTAGAGGAAGATGTTGGAAAAGCATAGCAACCAGATAACTTTGTTCTTTAACACGTATTCAACGAAGATCTGCCATTTGGTCATCGACTCATCTTCGGTCACTTTATCTTCTTCGCTGAGTTCTTCGCTGAACAGCTCTTCAGCTTTACCCAAGCCGTAAGATTCAGGGGAGTCGCTGCCATATCGCAGGCCAATGAAGCCAACAACCAACGCGATGATGGACGGGAAGATAAACATGCCAATCACGTGACCGTCGAACAGAACGTTCGCGCCAAACAGCGCCACACCCGCCGCACCAGCGCCACCCAGATTATGGGAGATATTCCACAGCCCCAGATAGGTTCCACGCTTACGGCGAGGCGTCCATTTGGTAATGGTGGAATAGCTGCACGAACCACCCGCGCTCTGGAAGAAGCCGCTCAGGGCGTAGAAGGCAATCATCATAAACAGGCTGACAGAACCCGCTCCCATACTGGCGCTAAAACCTAACATACAGATTGCGGAGAGGATCAGCATAAACGGCAGGAACTGCTTAGTGTTTTTACCATCTGCATAGTAGGAAACCAGGGTTTTGCCCACGCCGTAGGTGATGGAAAAGCCCAGGCCGATCATCCCCAATTGCGTCATGCTCAGCCCGTAGGTCGAGATCATGTCATTCTGCGCAATATTGAAGTTCTTACGGATCAGGTACATGGTCAGGTAGCCAATAAAAACTACCAGATAAGACTGCATGAACGGTTTGAACCACATCTTGCGCCGTACATCGAGCGGCAGATCCAGGGTCGGCTTGCGCACCTGGTTTAATAAGGCCAGCATGGATTACTCCTGATTTAAAAACCTGCGTGATAGCAGGTATTGTAAAAATCAGCAGCAGCTTTGGCCTGAGATGGCTTCCAGGGGAAACCTGGAAAATTTCTTAGTTTTGCGCCATTCGAGGTAAAAAGGTGAGATGCATCACGCTTCGCTGCAGGTGCGTGGGGACTGGGCGTTAAGAAATGGCAGCAACAGCAGTGCAGAGATCCCCGCGGCGATGGCGATTACGGCGAAGAAACCGTTCCAGTGCCAAATGTCGATAACCCTCGCCAGCGGCCATCCAGAGAGCGATGCCCCGAGATAGGCGAACAAGCCCACGAAACCGGTAGCGGCCCCCGCGGCCTCTTTGTGGGAGCACTCCGCCGCCGCCATACCGATAAGCATCTGCGGGCCAAACACAAAGAAACCAGTGGTGAAGAAGCAGGCCGCCTGCATGACGTAGCTGGCAAATGGCATCAGCCACAACGAGCCTACTGAAAGCAAAATTCCGGCGGCAAATATCAGATTCATTGGCCCGCGGTTGCCGTTGAAAAGTTTGTCCGATCCCCACCCTGCCACCAGTGCGCCGATAAACCCACCCAACTCAAACATCGTTACCGCTGAGTTGGCGGTAACCAAGTCCACGCCCAGAGTCTCTGACATGTAGAGGTTACCCCAGTCGTTAATCGCCGCCCGTACCACGTAGACCAGCACATAACACAGTGACAGCAGCCAGATATAGGGATTCCCCAGAACGTATTTGTAGAGGATTTCCCGGCGCGTCAGCCCTGTTCCTTCCTGCTGTTGGGCGATTTCCAGTTCGTCATGCCGCCAGTCACCTATCGGTGGCAAGCCAACGGTTTGCGGGCGATCTCGCAGACGCCAACAGAGAAATAGCCCAGCAAGAATAGCCAGCGAACCGGCGATCATCATCCCCACCCGCCAACCGTAATGCAGTGTTGCAGCCCCAACCACCATCGGGATTAGAGCCCCACCGACATTATGCGCAGTATTCCATACCGCCCACCAGCCACCGCGTTCAGTGCGTGAGTACCATGCCGTTAGCAATCGCGCGCACACCGGCGAGCCCCAGCCCTGGAAAAACGCATTCAATACCCACAGCAAGGCAAATGCCCAAAGGGAGGTCGAGAAACCGAAAAGGATGTTAACAATACCTGTTGCGATTAACCCTGTTCCCATGAAATAACGAGCGTTGGATCGGTCACTGACGATGCCGGATACAAATTTCGACAGCCCGTAAGTTATGTAAAACAACGTCGCCAGCAGGCCGATATCGGTACGCGTCATCACGCCGCTGGCGAGGATTTCCGGTGCCGCGGCGTTAAAGCTTTTACGGGTGAAGTAAAACAGTGCATAACCCAACCAAATAGTGACCAGAATGTGCCGACGCCAGTAGCGATAGCGCTCGTCAATTTCGGCTTTACCGCTGACAGGCGTAGCCGCCGGGGGGACTTTCAGAAAAGTGAGCATCGTCAGTCCTTAGGTGTATCGCAATGGCAAATTTACGCTTACGCGAGTGCCGTAAGTGCAGGAAATATTGAGAGTTCCACCGAGCGCTGTCACACGTTCGCACATGCCCGTCAGGCCGAAGCCTTGCTGCCCGGATTCGGTAGGCAGGCCGCTGCCGTCATCTTCAATCACCAGCATCAGCCGCTCATCTTGCTGCCAGCCTTGAATCGTTACCGCGCTAGCGCTAGCGTGCTTCACAATGTTGTTTAACCCTTCCTGGCAAACGCGGAACAGTGTCACTCGTTGGCTTTCGCTCAGCAGCGGTTCGTCAATTTGCCAGTCGAGATGGCTGATGATGCCCCGACTTTCCAGCTCCATTTCACGCATCAACGAGCGAATTGCCTGCTCCAGAGATAAATCATCCAACTGGCGTGGACGCAGTCTTCCCAGCAGACGGCGTACCGAATCATAAATCCCAAGGGATAACTGTTCGATGTGCAATCCCCCCATCTTGACCCCGTCATTGCCCTGCGCCAGTCGCTGCACAATACCCGCCTGGGTACGAATTGCGGTAATGGTCTGGCCGATGTCGTCATGTAGCTCACGAGCCACGTCGCGCCGCACACTCTCTTCGGTTTCCAGCAAGCGTTCAGCAAGGCGACGGTTACGCACCAGTTCGGTTTGCAGGGACTGATTAAGCTCACGCAGGCGCTGGATCCCCGCCCCCAGCAGAAGTCCGGTCAGGCTTTGAGCCAGCAGCGAGAGGAGTAAATCCACAGGATGATCGTGCCAGGTCTGGCTGGCGATTAACGCGATGGCATTCATCAACGTCGCGATCAGCGCGCCCTGCCAGCCGTAGTGCCAGGCAAGGGCGATAATCGGCAACGCAAGGCAGAACGGCGTAAAGCGAGCAAGTTCGTCAGGTAGCCCGAGCTGTAACCACAAGCTGAGCACAAACAGTAACAGGTACCAGATAAGGTGGCGGGCACGCCAGTTTACTGGTTGTGAAACCAATCCAGGTCCCAGCGGCTGCCAGACGGTACTGGTGAGGTAGTGCCAGATGACAAGGCAGGTTGGGGCCAGAGTTAGCCCGCCGGTCAGTGTGATCAGCAACGCGTTCAACGTCGCCTGCCCTTGCCCGATCCACGGCAGTGACTGCAACAGTGCGGCGGCAATCAGCGCCCCGCCCTGACGGAGTAAAGTGCGCCAGTCACGCTGATGGCGGTAGCGGGAAATCAGCGCGACTGGCAGGACGGTTAGCACACCGCCAATCATTAGCAACGGAACATGCGTCAGAGCCACTTCCTGCGCCAGCCAGCCAAGCATCACCCATTCCGCGCCGAGCAACACGGGCCAGTAACCACGTGGACACTGCAGCATCAGGCCCAAACGCAGCCCAAAGGGAAATAGCAATACTGCCAGATCGGGCCGTTCCACCAAATGCAGGCTGATACTCCACAGGCAAAACCAGCTGGCCGTGAAGATAAAAAAGCTGGCGACGACGGAAATAAACCGGGAGAAAAAGGGTTGCATCACCATCCATCAAACAGGTGGTGAGCCAACCCAACGTCGTTACTGACGCCGAGTTTTTCCATCAGATTGGCACGATGGACGTGAACCGTCTTTGGCGATAGTCCAAGCTCAGTGGCGATCTCTTTGACCGCCATGCCCTGGGCTAGCTTTTCGGCTACCTGACGCTCGCGTTTGGTTAACGGATCCTGCCGTCCGGCCGCCAGTTTGATGGCGATGTCCGGCGTCAGATAGCAGCCACCTGTCGCCACCGTACGGACGGCGGCAATCAACTCATCCGGGCTACAGCGTTTAGACAGGAAACCACGTGCGCCTGCGTTTAAAGCCTGCTCCACCAAAGCCGGACTGTCGTGCACCGACAGCATAATGGTCGCCATTCCTTTTGGCAGTTGGCCGAGCAGTTCCAGCCCGGAAATATCCGGCATCGAGATGTCACAAATACACACCTGCACACCGCGGCCCGGCAGCCCAGCCAGCGCTTCGCGCCCGGAGCCGAACTCAACCACAATCTGAAAGTCCGGCTCCAGCCCCAATAGCTGCGCAAAGCCGGAGCGGACGATGAGGTGGTCGTCAATAAGGGCGATGGTTGTCATGATACTTTCCAGGAAGGTAAAAACGCGCTTACCTTAGCGATAAGCGTGTTGCTGTTCAAGCCTTAAGCGATTGACCGCCAGGCACACCACTATGAAACCGAAATTCGTTATCCGGGCTGCTAATTAAAGCTGCTTCTATATCACCAAAGAAACGCACTCGTTCACGAATATCCCCACCAGCAATCTTTTCAGCTAACGCTAAATAATCCTGATAATGCCGGGCTTCTGAACGCAGCAGCGACAAATAGAATTTCTGTAGCTCATCATCCAGATGGGGCGCCAGTGCAGCAAAGCGTTCACAAGATCGCGCCTCTATATACGCCCCACAAATCAATTTATCCACCAGCATCACTGGCTCATGGGTACGTGTTTCGCTCAGTAAGCCTTTGGCATAACGGCTGGCCGTGATTTTAACGTAGGGAATATTGCGAGCGAGCATGATCTCGCGCACCTGAAAGAAGTGGTGCAGCTCTTCTTTAATCAACAAAACCATGCTGTCGATGAGTTGCTGACCCCAGGCGTTTTGCGTTTTTGGCATCACGCTTTTACTCAGGCTTTTATGCAGCGCGACAAAATCAGGTTCTTTGCCTTCACGGAAAGTGAAATCTTCGTAAGGTTTTAGCCAATCAAGTAAAACCTGCGCGCTACTCTTATCGGCGACATATTTACGAATCAGGAACATGGCGGTTTGCGCCGCTTTGAGTTCGCATACCAGATGGTCGGTGAGCAACAGAGGTAAATACTCAGGCTGCCGGGCTTTTTCAATCCAGGCGTCAGGCGTTGGGCAATGCAGGAAATTGAGTACCGGGGAGAGGAGTTGCGGGTAGTTCATATTGGATTATTGTCTTTCCTTGATGTGCAGCGGCATTACGCCGCTGCACTGAAGAGATTAGTGGCGTACGCCGTCGTCATCTTCGTCTAATAAATCTTCGTCATCGCCTTCTTCACCCTCTTCGCCGTTCGGGTCTTCGAAGTAAGTGCCCCAGCCGTCATAATCCACACCGAATTTCTCGGCGAGGTTTAGCAGTTGTTCAACTTGCTCATCCAGCAGTTCAGCTTTCAGCGCACATTCGCTCAGCACATCGCAGCAGATAACGGTGTCACCCTCTTCCACTTCCAGCTCTTCAGGGTCAGTCACTTCGTAACCCATTTTGAATGCCTCAACAGCGGCTTTTTCAAGAGTTTCGAAATCGTCTGCGGAAAGGTGATGCTCGATTGTGTACAGCGCGTCAGGATCGCTGCCGTCTTCCAGTAATTCTTCAATAATCAAACGCGTCTCTTCGCGTTGCTCTTCCAGCAGTTCTGGATTTGCCATGGCCCTTTCCTCAATTTTGTCGGCAGATACTTCTATTTTCACACACGGCTGAGTTTGCCTCCACCTTTCCCGCTAAAGATTTTACTTTCGGGGTTGCAAATGAATATTCATACATATAAATTGAATTTGTATTCAATTACTGGCTTGTGCCATGAGAGGAAAATATGAGTCATTTCTATCAAAAACATTTTCTAAAATTACTGGATTTCACCCCTGCACAACTTCAAGAATTGCTTGCCCTGTCTGCCAAACTGAAAAGTGACAAGAAAAAAGGCACTGAAGTTCAGCATCTTACTGGAAAAAATATTGCGCTCATCTTCGAAAAAGACTCGACTCGTACGAGGTGCTCTTTCGAAGTTGCCGCATTTGACCAGGGCGCGCGAGTCACCTGGCTCGGCTCAAGCGGCAGCCAAATTGGGCATAAAGAATCAATTAAAGATACGGCTCGCGTATTAGGCCGGATGTACGATGGCATTCAGTATCGCGGGTATGGCCAGGAAATCGTTGAAACGCTGGCGCAGTATGCCGGTGTGCCGGTTTGGAACGGGCTGACTAACGAATTTCACCCAACGCAATTATTGGCAGATTTGCTGACTATGCAGGAGCAAATGCCCGGTAAGACCTTCCAACAGATGACGCTGGTTTATGCAGGTGATGCGCGTAATAACATGGGTAATTCGATGCTGGAAGCTGCCGCGTTGACCGGGCTGAATTTGCGCCTGGTGGCTCCAAAAGCATGCTGGCCGGATGAAAAACTGGTGACAGAATGCCAGGCTCTGGCGGCTCACAACGGTGGGAATATCACGCTGACAGAAGATATTGCCGCAGGCGTGAAAGGGGCCGATTTCATTTATACCGATGTATGGGTGTCGATGGGCGAGGCTAAAGAGAAGTGGGCTGAGCGTATCAGCCTGTTACGGGATTATCAGGTCAATAGCGCAATGCTGGCGCTGACTGGCAATCCTGAGGTGAAATTCCTGCATTGCCTGCCTGCATTCCACGACGACCAAACGACACTGGGTAAACAAATGGCGGAACAATATGGTCTGCACGGTGGCATGGAAGTGACGGATGAAGTGTTTGAATCGCCAAACAGCGTGGTGTTCTCTCAGGCTGAAAACCGCATGCACACCATTAAAGCGGTGATGGTGGCGACGCTGGTTAAGTAACATCCCCTCACCCCGGCCCTCTCCCCAAAGGGGCGAGGGAGAAAGCCAGTCCCCTCTCCCCAAAGGGGCGAGGCAGAAAACAATCGACTCCGAGCTAGTCCCCTCTCCCCAAAGGGACGAGGGAGAAAGCTAGTCCCCTCTCCCTCAGGGAGAGGGCCAGGGTGAGGGTGAAAATTCCCTTATCCTACCAACATCTTCACCACAACTTTACGCACCGGCGCGGGTTTGCCCACCGCGCACAGTGGTTTGTGAACTTCGCCTGGGTAGAACACCACGAAATCCCCTTCATTCATGATAATGGTTTTTTCCTGCACACCTTCTGGCAGGAACGCGATGTCTTTTTCCGCCAACAAGTCAGTCTCAGGCGCGCCCGCAGGCTGACAGCTAAACGTCATCCCTTCCTGACCCTTCATCACAATCTGGATATCCAGATAGCGCTGGTGAAATTCCGCAGGGCGGTCTTCGATTGGTTGTGTGGAATCTTCAGAAACCAGCATAAACAGGCGGTTACCGTCGATGTCATGTTTACCAAGTGGTGTTTCTGGAGTGATGTGTTGTTTCACGTGTTCAATTGCCTGACGCAGTTCTTCCGGCAGCCAGGATTGCAAAGAATGAATGTTGCCAATAATCATGTTCGATACCTTTTTTGAAACGATGTTTTATTATGGTATTTATACGAGCATTCATCTTCTACCGCTACGAGTTTTTTATGAAAACCTGTGCTGCATCTTAAAAAATTCTACTTACACCGTTTTTGACCTTTTTAAGCGCGGGTGCCAGACACCGTAAACAGAAAAAAACAGCAGATAAAAGTCTTTAAACGATCAACATGCAGAGATATGCTTCATAAAATTCAAACTACACAGCATTTATTGCTTAGATAATTTGAGTGAATAAATATGCGAAAACAGATATAAAAAATGAATCATTATGTAGATCATGAAAATCTACCATTGCGACAAACGATTAACATTAAGGTTTCATCTTGTTATCACCCATGATGCTTTACGGGGTTCATTTTCAATAATGGGTGCGAATGTTCCTGATGCTTCGTGGCTATTTATTTAATACTCACCCCTCGCATAATAATAACTTCACATTTCAGCAACCCTGATAAACGATATTTTATTCATTTGACTTAAATAAAAACATTGTTTTATTTTTAACACTAAAACCATTAGTGACAAATGTCACAGTTTTATCTCTTCTCATGATTACAATGACCTCGATTTCCCACCATATAAGGAAATAGAGAAATGGAAAACAATAATAAATCCATGCCACACATACGACGTGTTACGCATATTATGATGCTAATACACCGTAGCTGTTTTGATTTTCATCTTTTCAACTCTAAGTAAACCCCTCCCCCACGGCATCTGCTTTTGTGGATACTCGTGCCTGCTTGTCTCTAAACACTGATAAATAAAGTAAGCTGTTGAATATAGCTACTATTATCTTTCGTTTTGCGTATGGCATTTGACTATCCAAATTAGCTTTTAGCCAATCCGGTGAATCAATCACCTGACATATATCGACTCATATCAGTAATTCAATAATAAGAATTATTGCGGGTAGTTATTGTCTTTAAAAAAATAATAAACATCGGATTCCCTGTGGGGAATATCTGACGACCATGTCATACCAAAATTTCAATTATTCAAAATACAAGAGAACAAAGTCAAAATGGAAAAATTAAAAATAGCAGTTAATACCAGCGCGACTGAATGCTTTAGTACCGAACGTGAAATCGTCGAGATAACAAATACTAATTTTACTGATGTGTCGGCCGCCGTCATTTCCGTAAAAGATGCAACATCAGGTATGTTAGATACCATTGAACAGACGGGTTTTGGTATTCCAATCTTTGTCGCCGTTTGCTGCGAAGAAGAGTTACCAGCCGAAGTGCTACCTCGCGTTACTGGCGTGTTTGAACTGTGCGATGGAAATGTGGATTTCTATGGCAAACAGCTGGAAGCCGCAGCGGTTAAATATGAAAAAGAAGTGCTACCACCGTTCTTTGGCAGCCTGGTGGAATATGTGCAGCAGGGTAATGCTGCCTTCGACTGCCCGGGACACCAGGGCGGCCAATTCTTCCGCCGTCACCCGGCTGGACGCCAATTCTTTGATTACTTTGGTGAAACGCTTTTCCGCTCTGACCTTTGTAATGCTGACGTCTCCATGGGTGATTTACTGATCCATGAAGGCGCTCCGTGTACTGCACAGATGCACGCAGCGAAAGTGTTTAACGCTGATAAAACCTACTTTGTCTTAAACGGGACTTCTTCTTCTAACAAAGTGGTGTTGAACGCATTACTGGCACCGGGCGATCTGGTGTTATTTGACCGTAATAACCATAAATCCAACCACCATGGTGCATTGATTCAGGCGGGCGCTACACCAGTTTATCTGGAAACAGCTCGTAACCCGTTCGGATTTATCGGTGGTATTGATGCTCACTGTTTTGAAGAGAAATATCTCCGTGATTTAGTGCGTGAAGTTGCACCAAATCGAGGTGCTGAGAAACGTCCATTCCGCCTGGCCGTTATCCAGTTGGGCACTTACGACGGCACTATTTATAACGCACGCCAGGTCGTTGATAAGATTGGTCATCTGTGTGACTACATCCTGTTTGATTCTGCATGGGTAGGTTATGAGCAATTCATTCCGATGATGAACGACTGTTCACCTCTGCTGCTTGAATTAAATGAAAATGACCCAGGCATTCTGGTCACACAATCCGTACATAAACAGCAAGCTGGCTTCTCTCAGACTTCGCAAATTCATAAAAAAGACAAGCATATCAAAGGGCAAGATCGCTATGTCAATCATAAGCGTATGAACAATGCGTTTATGATGCACGCTTCCACCAGCCCGTTCTATCCGCTGTTTGCCGCCCTTGACGTTAACGCCAAAATGCATGAAGGCGAAAGCGGTAAACGTATGTGGATGGACTGCGTAAAAGTCGGGATTGAGACCCGCAAGCTGCTGTTAAAACTCTGCAAACATATTCGTCCGTTCGTACCAGAAACTATTGATGGCCGTAAGTGGGAAGAGTTTGATACCGAAACCATGGCAAACGACCTGCGCTTCTTTAACTTCATCCCAGGCGAACGCTGGCACTCATTTGATAACTACGCCGAGCACCAATACTTCGTTGACCCATGCAAACTGATGCTGACCACTCCGGGTATCAACGTTCAGACCGGTGAATACGATAGCTTCGGCGTACCAGCGACTATCCTCGCCAACTTCCTGCGCGAGAACGGCATTGTCCCGGAGAAATGCGACCTCAACTCCATTCTGTTCCTGATGACACCTGCCGAAGACATGGCAAAAATGCAGCATCTTGTTGCTCAAATTTCCCGTTTTGAGCGCCTGATTGAAGAAGATGCGCCGTTATCTGAAGTTCTGCCATCAATCTATAAAACCTACGAAGAACGCTATCAGGGCTACACCATCCGTCAGTTGTGCCAGGAAATGCACGATTTGTACGTCAGCCATAACGTCAAACAGCTGCAAAAAGAGATGTTCCGTAAAGACCACTTCCCGAAAGTCGTGATGAATCCTCAACAGGCAAACATTGAGTTTGTGCGCGGTAACGTTGAATTAGTGGCGTTATCTCAGGTTGAAGGCCGCATCGCTGCTGAAGGTGCTCTGCCATATCCTCCAGGTGTTTTATGTGTGGTTCCAGGCGAAATCTGGGGCGGTTCTGTGCAGCGTTATTTCCTGGCGCTGGAAGAAGGGATCAATCTGTTACCAGGCTTTGCTCCTGAATTACAGGGTGTCTATATCAAACTGGATGATGACCGTAAAAAACGCGCTTATGGCTATGTTATTAAACAATAAATCTGAAATCAGCAGGCGTCAGCGTTACTGGCAAAAACTGATTTTCCCATAAAAAGAAACAGTGAAGAACCGTGATTTTTCGGTTCTTCACAACTCAAGTTTATTAAAGGAACAGATTATGAGTACGTCTAAGGGCAGCAACAAAATGGGCGTCGTTCAGCTCACAATTTTGACAGCAGTTAACATGATGGGATCAGGGATCATCATGTTGCCGACCAAATTAGCGGAAGTGGGCACACTTTCAATCGTTTCATGGTTAGTGACGGCATTGGGCTCGATGGCCCTGGCTTACGCCTTCGCTAAATGTGGGATGTTCAGCCGCAAATCAGGTGGCATGGGCGGTTACGCAGAATATGCCTTTGGCAAATCTGGTAACTTCATGGCGAACTACACTTACGGGGTTTCATTACTCATTGCCAACGTCGCGATTGCGATTTCTGCAGTGGGTTACGGCACCGAATTATTGGATGCCACGTTATCGCCAATCGGAATTTGTATTGCAACCATCGGGGTGTTGTGGCTGGCGACAGTTGCAAACTTTGGCGGTGCACGCATTACCGGGCGTATTAGTGGCGTGACCGTTTGGGGCGTAATTATTCCTGTACTGGGCATCTCAATCATTGGTTGGTTCTGGTTCAGTCCATCAATGTATGTGGCCTCCTGGAACCCGCATCATCTTCCTGTTTTTGAAGCCATCGGTTCTTCTATCGCCATGACGCTGTGGGCCTTCTTGGGTTTAGAATCTGCCTGTGCAAACACCGATGTTGTTGAAAACCCAGAGCGTAACGTACCTATCGCCGTATTAGGCGGGACGCTGGGCGCTGCGGTTATCTACATTATTTCGACTAACGTGATCGCCGGTATTGTGCCAAACATGGATTTGGCAAACTCAACCGCTCCGTTTGGTTTAGCCTTTGCTCAGATGTTTACCCCTGGCGTCGGTAAAATCATCATGGCATTGATGATTATGTCCTGCGTAGGTTCACTGTTGGGCTGGCAGTTCACTATCGCTCAAGTATTCAAATCTTCTGCTGACGAAGGTTATTTCCCGAAAGTTTTCTCTAAATTAACCAAAGCAGAAGCACCAGTGAAAGGGATGATCGTTATCGTTATCATCCAGTCAGTGTTGTCTTTGATGACCATCAGCCCATCGCTGAACAAACAGTTCAACGTGCTGGTTAACCTGGCCGTCGTGACCAATATTATCCCTTACATCCTGTCGATGGCGGCGTTGGTCATTATCCAGAAAGTGGCGAAAGTGGAACCGAGTAAAGCGCGTCTTGCCAACATCTTCGCATTCATTGGCGCGATGTATAGCTTCTACGCTCTGTATTCTTCCGGTGAAGAAGCGATGATGTATGGTGCCATCGTGACTTTCCTCGGCTGGACACTATATGGCCTTATCTCTCCGCGTTTTGAACTGCGTAAAACCGGTGTGTGATTGAACAAATCACTGGCGCATTTATAGCGGGTAAGTATCCACAGCAACCGATTGCGAATAGCTAAAATATGTGAATTAATCGCTTGAAGTGTCCCCTTACACGCGTATAATGCGCCACAATTTGCCGGGAGGAAGCATGGTCAAGTGTGTTCAAAAAATTGCCACACCACGTCGTCTAAAAGACGGCGCGAATCTGTTTTTCTTTCCGTTGCTTCAATCAATTCCAAAGGCCCCTCGTTGAGGGGCCTTTTTTTTGCCCGACGCCCGAGAGCAGGAGATAACCATGGCTAACCCCCTATATCAAAAACATATCATTTCCATAAACGATCTCAGTCGTGAAGAGCTTGAACTAGTGCTCGCGACCGCGGCAAAACTGAAAGCCAACCCGCAGCCGGAACTGTTAAAGCATATCGTCGTTGCCAGTTGTTTCTTTGAAGCTTCAACGCGTACACGCCTCTCTTTTGAAACCGCAATGCACCGCCTCGGCGCGTCAGTTGTCGGGTTCTCGGACAGCAGCAACACGTCGCTGGGTAAAAAAGGCGAAACGCTGGCCGATACCATTTCGGTGATCAGCACTTACGTTGACGCCATCGTCATGCGGCACCCGCAAGAAGGGGCTGCACGCCTGGCGACTGAATTCTCTGGCAACATTCCGGTGCTGAATGCTGGTGACGGTGCCAACCAGCACCCAACTCAAACGCTGCTGGATTTGTTCACCATCCAGGAAACGCAGGGCCGTCTGGAAAACCTGAACATCGCGATGGTCGGTGACCTGAAATATGGCCGCACCGTGCATTCTCTGGCGCAGGCACTGGCGAAATTTGAAGGTAACCGCTTCTACTTCATCGCACCAAATGCGCTGGCGATGCCGAAGTACATTCTCGATATGCTGGATGAAAAAGGGATTGCCTGGAGCTGCCATGAAGCTATCGACGATGTGGTCGCCGATCTGGATATTCTGTACATGACGCGAGTCCAGAAAGAGCGTCTTGACCCATCTGAATACGCCAACGTGAAGGCACAGTTTGTGCTGCGCGCGGCCGATCTGGTCGATGCTCGCGAAAACATGAAAGTCCTGCACCCGCTGCCACGCATTGATGAAATTACGACTGATGTCGACAAAACATCCCACGCCTGGTATTTCCAGCAGGCAGGCAACGGTATTTATGCCCGCCAGGCTCTGCTGGCGTTAGTTTTGCAACCTGAACTGGTTTGAGTGAGAGGAAGATTAAGATGACACACGACAACAAATTACAAGTTGAAGCGATTAAACGCGGTACGGTTATCGATCATATTCCTGCCCTGGTAGGCTTTAAGCTGCTGACTCTCTTCCAGTTAACGGAAACCGACCAGCGCATCACTATTGGCCTGAACTTGCCTTCTCGCGAACAGGGCCGTAAAGACCTGATTAAAATAGAAAATACCTTCCTGACGGACGAACAAGTTAACCAACTTGCGCTGTATGCACCGCATGCCACCGTCAACCGTATTGATGAATATGAAGTGGTCGGTAAAAGCAAACCAAGCCTGCCTTCACGTATTGATAAAGTGCTGGTTTGCCCGAATACCAACTGCATCAGCCGCAGCGAACCTGTTCATTCTTCATTCGCAGTGAAAAAGCGCGACGAAAGCATCAGCCTCAAATGCAAATATTGTGAGAAGGAGTTCGCACATTACGTTGTGCTGGCTGATTAATCATTGCCGCTTAAGCTCTCGTCCCTATAATGGACGGGAGCTTTTTGTTTGTAGGATGGATAAACGCCATCCACGACTCAAGCATCTACGAACTTTATTGAAGGAATTAATATGTCTCGTATTATCAGCACCGAAAACGCACCTGCAGCTATCGGCCCATATGTTCAGGGTGTAGACCTGGGCAGCATGATTATCACTTCAGGTCAGATCCCAGTGAACCCAAAAACTGGCACCGTACCGGAAGACGTAGCAGCGCAAGCGCGTCAGTCTCTGGAAAACGTGCAGGCGATTGTTGAAGCGGCTGGCCTGAAAGTGGGCGATATCGTGAAAACCACCGTTTTCGTTAAAGACCTGAACGACTTCGCTACCGTGAATGCGACTTACGAAGCCTTCTTTAATGAGCATAAAGCTTCTTTCCCGGCGCGTTCTTGCGTGGAAGTGGCTCGTCTGCCTAAAGATGTGAAGATTGAAATCGAAGCGATTGCGATTCGCCGCTAACGTTTCAGTCAAAAGGCCGCAAACGCGGCCTTTTAAATAATTACGGTTTCACACTCGCCCGCAATAATTTTTGCAACGGATACACCGCCGCAATCACCACTTCATCTTGCGTTTGTGCTGCATCATCGAGCTGTTTCTGAATCCCCTGAACTTCATCAGCGCTCAGCGTGCCCTGTCTAGCCACCAAATCCGTCAGACGCAGCCCTATTCCCGCCAGTTTATCGACGTTTTCAGCCACCGGTTTTAGCGCCTTGAGCTGATAATTACCGTCGATCAACTCCAGCACATCCGGCGTGTTACTTTGCCAGCGCGCAAAGGTATGGCGCAGGGAATCGACACTGTTGTTATCTTCCGGGTCAGCAATCAGTTTATCGACCCACAAATCCAGCGCACGCACCTGGCTGCTTTGCGCACCTAACGCATCAGCAAAACGGTTTAGCGGCTCAAAGTGATGATAGTTTCCGGCCTGGAATTTCAGATGCTGGCGCGTGTAGTACTGCGCTGGTTCAACCGCCTGAGCCAGAATTTGCAACGGCATAATCTCCGCCGTCCCCGCCAGGCGTGTCATTTGCCGCGCTGCCGCTGCGTGCTGCTGCAAACCCACAGAAACGGTCGACCAGGCGTCGATCGCCTGCATACGCTGGTACATATTGTCGACATCTTTCACGTCTTCCGTTGACCATAAACGCTCTGCCACCGCAAAAGTCCGTGGCCACAACTTGATATCCAGCAATGGCGATATCACGTTTTCAGCCCACAGCGCCGCTTCGCCACCCAGAATATTGTTCATCTGTTCAGGCGTTGGCACCACAGGCTGGATGCCGTCTGGCACATCATCCAGTTTCTGGCCAGTTGCCGGATAACGTACGTTGCCCACCAGCAAATAGCCGCTCAATTTGTCTTTATCAAGCGTTAATACCGGGCGGGTTTCCCCCATCCAGGTATCGACGGTAAAAGTCACCTGAGTCGGGCTCAACCAGTCAACATCACGCACCGCACGACGGGACTTTCCTTTAAAATCGATAAACCCACGCCACCCGCTTTGGCCACTCACCAGGGTGAAACTCCCTTCTACGGCACTGCCTTTCAGACGCGGCATACTGAAGAACCAGCTTTGGGCGCTGTCGGATTCGCTAATTTTGTCGATACCGTTCAACCCTTGCGGCAGGATCTCGTTGCGATAGTGGTAAGCGGTCGCCTGCGGTTGATCAACATAGAAGCCGGTCGACAAGATCCCTTTGTAGCCGTTGGCTGCCACAGCACCAAGTGCGTCCTGCCCTTGCCATGATTGGATCAGGATATTTTTCGGCAGATCCGGATGGTAGATCTCATCCCAGCCCATCATCTGGCGATGATGTTTTTCGAGGATCTTTTCCAGCCGTTGGTTGAAGTAAGTTTGCAAAGCGTGGGTGTCGGCCAAATTATGCTGCTTCATAAACGCCTGAATTTCTGGCGAAGCTTTCCACTGTGAGTCATCAACTTCATCACCACCGATGTGCAGATAACTGTCCGGGAAAATTGCGGTCAGCTCACCAATCAGCGTATCAACAAATTTATAGGCGGCTTCGTTGGTCGGATTCAGCAGCGGTTTTAACACGCCCCAATGGCGTTCCATTTGATACGGCCCCGGCGCGCTCATTAATTCCGGATAGGCCACAGCAATGGCTGAAGCGTGCCCTGGAAGATCCATTTCTGGCACCACGCGGATACCGAGCGATGTTGCATAGCGCACCACTTCTTTCATCTGTGCCTGGGTGTAAAAGTCCCCATCGCTGGCCAGTTGCTGCAATTTTGGATAGGCGGTTGAGGCAAAACGCCAGCCCTGGTCGTCGGTTAAATGCCAGTGAAAGACGTTCATTTTCGCGGCGGCCATGCCATCCAACTGGCGCAGAATATCGTTGACTGGCATGAAGTGACGAGCGGAGTCGAGGAGCAACCCACGCCACGGGAAGCGCGGCTGGTCTTTAATCGCAACAAACGGGATGGCGGTGTTTTCTGGGCCGTTTTGAATCAGCTGTAATAAGGTTTCCATGCCGCGCAAGGTACCAAAACGGCTATTCGCCGTCAGTTTCACACCGTCTGCGGTAACGCTTAATTCGTAGCTTTCATCGCTGTCGAGTTTAGGGAGTGGAGCAACCGCTTGTTTGATTTGAATGTCGATGGTGGGTTTTGCAGGGTTGGTCTGTGCCGGTTGTAGCTGCCAGCCAGTTTGCCGGGAAATGCGCTGACGCCAGCGTTCGGTGGCACCAGGCAGTTTGTCGCCAGTGATTTTTATGGAAATGGCATTATCGATAACCAGCGTCCCTTCCGCTGAAGGGCGATCGACCTGCTGCGGCCAGGGCATCAGCGGCAAATCGCCTGCCGGTGCCGCCCAAGCCTGGCAAGTTGCAGCGATGCAACCCGCCAGCAGGCTCAAACGAATTGATTTAAACATGAATATTCCTTTAACAGTGACGGGCCAGAAAAAAGCAAAAACAATCTGGTAACACGTGTAGAAATATTCATCAAGATTATGGGCGGGAAACGCGGGATGCAGATCACATCCCGCTGATATTTACTATACCCATTAGCATTCGAGTTGCAGCAAGGCGGCCAGGACGCTCACCCCAGGAGCTTACTTGAGTAAGTGACTGGGGTGAGCGTCTGCAGCCAACGCCGCTGCAGCTTGAAGGATGATGGGTATATTACTGCCAGCCGTAACGGCGGCTATAGAACCCTTTCACGCACTGCGTCAGCGTCATGTATCCGGCAAGGATCGCAATCAGCCATGGGAAGTAGCTCAGCGGTAGCGCCTGGAGTTGCAGGTAGCTTGCCAGTGGCGAGAACGGCAGACCAATCCCGACAACCATCACCACCAGCGTCATTACCAGTAACGGCCAGGCCGCACGGCTCTGAATGAATGGAATGCGACGGGTACGAATCATATGCACAATCAATGTTTGCGACAGTAACCCGACCACGAACCAGCCAGACTGGAACAGCGTTTGCGCTTCCGGCACATTTGCCTGGAACACCCACCACATTACGCAGAACGTCAGAATATCGAAGATAGAACTGATCGGCCCGAAGAACACCATAAAGCGCCCTAAATCCGCCGGGTTCCAGCGTTGTGGTTTCTGGATTTGCTCGTCATCGACGTTATCGAACGGAATCGCCACCTGGGACACATCGTACAGCAGGTTCTGAATCAGTAAGTGCAACGGCAGCATCGGCAAGAACGGCAGGAAGGCGCTCGCTACCAGCACGCTGAACACGTTACCAAAGTTAGAACTGGCAGTCATTTTGATGTATTTCAGCATGTTAGCGAAGGTTCTGCGCCCTTCAATCACCCCTTCTTCCAGCACCATCAGGCTCTTTTCCAGCAAGATGATATCTGCGGCTTCACGCGCAATATCGACCGCGCCATCGACGGAAATCCCGATGTCTGCCGCACGCAATGCGGGTGCGTCATTAATGCCGTCGCCCATAAAGCCGACCACATGCCCTTCGCCCCGCAACAGGCGCACAATACGTTCTTTGTGCATTGGCGTCAGGCGCGCAAATAGTGTGGTGCGCAACGCCAGTGCCGCGAGATCTTTGTCATTCATGTTTTCGATGTCGCTGCCAGTGACCAGCTCACCGACATCCAGCCCCACTTCGCGGCACACTTTCGCCGCCACCAGCTCGCTATCACCGGTGAGGATTTTCACCGCAATGCCGCTGGCTTTCAGCGCTTTCAACGCAGGTGCCGTGGTTTCTTTCGGTGGATCGAGGAACGCGATGTAACCTTCGAGAATCAGATCCGATTCGTCCACACGACCGTAATCGTCACAGCGTGCAGGCAGGACTTTGCTCGCCACTGCCACCACACGCAATCCCTGACGGTTAAGATCGTCCGTCACACGGCGAATACGTGCCAGCAAGGTTTCGCTGAGCGGCACGATCTCATCACCGTAACGCACTTGTGAGCAGACGTTGAGAACCTCCTGCAAGGCGCCTTTGCAGATCAGCTGATGCACTTGCGGTTGTTCGGAGACGACCACTGACATGCGGCGGCGCTCAAAGTCGAACGGGATCTCATCCACTTTTTGCCAGCGCGTCGCTGCATGACGCGCAGTCTCTTCATCCACCCCTTCCAGCACCGCCACATCCAGCAGGTTTTTCAGCCCGGTCTGGTAATGGCTGTTGAGCCAGGCGGTATGCAGAACGTGGTTGCTTGTCGCACCAAGAATATCGGTGTGCGACTCCAGCACAATGCGATCTTGCGTCAGCGTACCGGTTTTATCGGTGCACAGAATGTCCATCGCGCCAAAGTTTTGAATCGCATCGAGGTGTTTGACGATCACTTTCTGTTTAGAGAGTTTTACCGCCCCGCGAGCCAGCGTCGAGGTAACGATCATCGGCAGCATTTCTGGCGTCAAACCGACTGCCACAGAGAGCGAGAAGAGTGCGGCTTCCCACCAGTCGCCTTTGGTGAAACCGTTGATCAGCAAGACGATCGGCGTCATCACCAGCATAAAGCGAATCAGCACCCAACTGACGCGACTGATGCCTTTCTGGAACGCATTCGGCTCGCTTTCTTGTTGAGTCACGCGCCCGGCCAGTTGCCCAAACCAGGTGTTACCACCCGTTGCGATAATCATCGCGAGCGCCGTACCACTCACCACGTTGGTGCCCATAAAGCACAGCGTGTCGCATTCCAGCGGGTTGTTGTGCGACGTGTCGCGGCTGACCGCCACTTTTTCCACCGGCAAGGATTCACCGGTCAGCGAGGCCTGGCCGACAAAAAGATCGCGAGCCTGTATAACACGTAGATCTGCCGGGATCATGTCGCCCGCAGCCAGTTTAACGATGTCGCCTGGCACCAGTCTTTCGAGAGGGATTTCGATAAACGCATTTTCCCCCGTTTCATCCACCACGCGCAGCACGGTGGCGGTATTGCTGACCATTGCTTTGAGCGTGTCAGCCGCTTTGGTGGAGCGCGCTTCCTGGACGAAGTTCAGCAAAGTGGCGATCGCCACCATCAGCGCAATCACTCCTGCGGCAAACATATCCTCGGTGGAGTAAGAAACAATGCCGAGAATAGTGAGCAAAATATTGAATGGGTTGCGGTAGCACATCCAAAGATGCACCCACCATGGCGATGGCTTTTGCGCCGGGATTTGGTTTGAGCCATGTTGCTCGAGCGCACTCTCAACTTCACGCGCATTCAGCCCTTCAGGATGGCTGTGGAAATCGCGATACAGTTGTTCTTCGGATGCGTGCGCATACTTCAGGCACGATTCGCTCAGCGAAGCGGGAACCTCTTGCGCAAGTGCAATGGTATTGTCGTCCGGCATCAGGTCGCGCTGGATCAAGCGACGAGGCAGGTGGCGGCTGAGTTGTGCAAACAACTGCCGGGTCAGATTTTTTAACAGCATAGTAGTCCCTCGGCGCCACGTGTTGTGGCACCTGGTGACGTGCAGGCGCGGCTAATCCTTGCCTTGCAGGCCAAATTTTTTCATCAGCAGGGATATCATTAATTGAGAGATCTCTGCCTTACGCAATCCGGTAAGGCAGTCGCTTCAAAGAAGGGAGTCTTACCGGATTATTCCTGTCGTTACAGGGTCTGGACTGGGATCAGGTTCCATGTCGCCTCCGGTTAAAAGAAAAAGTCATTACGATACTGGCGGATATTCTACGCCGACAAAACTAAACCTCACGTAAACCAGATTTTTTCCGTTGTGGTATCGTTGACTAGCCTTAATTCTAATGAGCAATTGATTGCCAGGAACCGACACATGCAAAGCCGCCTCACTATCAAAGACATCGCCCGTTTAAGCGGTGTGGGTAAATCCACTGTCTCGCGAGTTCTGAATAATGAAAACGGGGTCAGTGCGCGTACACGTGAGCGCGTGGAAGCGGTGATGCAGCAAGAAGGTTTTTCCCCTTCCCGGTCAGCACGTGCGATGCGTGGACAGAGCGATAAAGTGGTCGCCATTATTGTGACCCGTCTGGATTCGCTATCGGAAAACCTCGCGGTACAAACCCTGCTGCCGTCGCTCTATGAGCAAGGCTATGATCCGATCATGATGGAAAGCCAGTTTTCCCCGAAACTGGTCGAAGAGCATTTAGGCGTGCTGAGGCGTCGCCATATCGACGGGGTGATTTTGTTTGGCTTCACCGGCATCAATGAGAAAATACTCGCTCCGTGGCAATCGACGCTGGTGCTGATGGCGCGGGACGCCAAAGGGTTTGCTTCGGTGTGTTATGACGATGAAGGCGCTATCGATATTTTGATGGCTCGTCTGTATGAGCAAGGCCACCGCCAGATTAGTTTCCTCGGCGTTCCCCATAGCGATGTCACTACCGGTTTTCGCCGCCATCAGGCGTATCTCGCGTTCTGTAAAAGCCACTCGCTAACACCGAATTTCGTCCTGCCGGGCCTGGCAATGAAACAAGGTTATGACCACGTGGCCGAAGTATTGACTCCGGAAACCACCGCGCTGCTGTGCGCCACCGATACCCTCGCTTTGGGTGCCAGTAAATATCTGCAAGAACAACAAAACAGCGCTTTGCAACTGGCGAGCGTCGGTAGCACGCCGCTGATGAAATTCCTCCATCCCGAGATCATTACCGTCGATCCCGGTTACGCCGAAGCCGGTCGCCAGGCCGCAAGACAACTGATCGGCCAGATCACCCAAACCCGCGATCTACAGCAGATCGTTATCCCCGGATCATTACAGTAATCTCCCCTCTTTTACGGTTTATTGTGATCGTCGCCTTATTTCGGGAACGTTCCCATTTTCGTAAAAAAGATTAAAAGATAACCTTGCTGGCAGATAACACCTCACTACCTCGGGACATCATCATGGCCAAAGTGAAACAACAAGATATAGACAGGCTGATAGAGCTGGTTGGCGGACGTGGCAACATCGCCACTGTGAGCCATTGTATTACCCGCTTGCGTTTTGTATTGAATAACCCAGCCGCTGCATCACCAAAACAGATTGAAGAATTACCGATGGTGAAAGGCTGCTTTACCAATGCCGGGCAGTTCCAGGTAGTGATTGGCCCCGAAGTCGGCGATTACTATCAGGCGTTGATCGCCACAAGTGGCCACAGCAACTCAGACAAAGAACAAGCAAAACTCGCCGCGCGCCAGAATATGAAATGGCATGAGCGTTTGATCTCCCACTTCGCCGAGATCTTCTTCCCACTGTTACCGGCATTGATCAGCGGCGGTTTAATCCTCGGCTTCCGTAATGTGATCGGCGACTTGCCGATGAGCAACGGGCAGACGCTGGCGCAAATGCACCCGTCGCTACAATCGATTTACGACTTCTTATGGCTGATTGGCGAGGCAATCTTCTTCTATCTGCCAGTCGGTATTTGCTGGTCAGCCGTGCGAAAAATGGGCGGGACACCTATCCTTGGGATTGTGCTTGGCGTCACGCTGGTATCACCACAGCTGATGAATGCCTATGAATTGGGTAGCAAAATTCCTGAAGTGTGGAACTTTGGCCTGTTTACCATCGAGAAAGTGGGCTACCAGGCGCAAGTGATTCCAGCTTTGTTGGCAGGCCTGGCTTTGGGCTTTATTGAGACGCGTCTGAAACGCATCGTGCCGGATTACCTCTATCTTGTAATAGTGCCTGTGTGTTCGCTGATTCTGGCGGTGTTCCTGGCGCACGCGTTTATCGGCCCGTTTGGCCGCTGGATTGGTGACGGTGTGGCCTTTGCAGTTCGCCATCTGATGACCGGCAGTTTTGCGCCGATTGGCGCTGCGTTGTTTGGCTTCCTTTACGCGCCGCTGGTGATTACCGGTGTACATCAGACCACGCTCGCCATCGATATGCAGATGATTCAGAGCATGGGCGGAACCCCAGTTTGGCCGCTGATTGCGCTGTCTAACATTGCTCAGGCATCTGCGGTGGTTGGCATCATTATTTGCAGCCGTAAGCACAACGAACGTGAGATTTCAGTTCCGGCGGCGATTTCTGCCTACCTCGGCGTGACCGAACCGGCGATGTACGGCATCAACCTGAAATACCGCTTCCCGATGCTGTGCGCAATGATTGGCTCAGGGCTTGCGGGCTTACTGTGTGGCCTGAGCGGCGTGATGGCAAACGGGATTGGCGTGGGTGGTTTACCAGGCATTCTGTCCATTCAGCCGCGTTACTGGGAAGTGTATTCGCTGGCGATTCTGATTGCCGTCATCGTGCCGATTGTATTGACCAGCGTGATGTATAAACGCAAACACCGTCAAGGTTTGTTGCTGGTGGTGTAATCGGTTCACAATCGGTGGTGGATGATGCTAACGCTTATCCACCCTACAACGGCTTTTCGTAGGTCGGATAAGCGCTAGCGTCATCCGACAACAGAGGTCACATTGGCCTCACTGGTTTTAGGAATGATTTATGAATACAACTCCTCCCTGGTGGCAACACGGTGTCATTTACCAGATCTACCCGAAGAGTTTCCAGGACACGACTGGCAGTGGTACCGGTGATTTGATTGGCGTAATTAAGCGCCTGGACTATCTCAAACTGCTTGGCGTGGATGCCATCTGGCTGACACCGTTTTATGTTTCGCCGCAGGTCGATAACGGCTATGACGTGGCGAACTACTGTGCCATCGATCATACCTACGGCACGCTGGATGACTTTGATTTACTGGTTGCAGGCGCCCACGAGCGCGGTATCCGCGTCGTTCTGGATATGGTGTTTAACCATACTTCCACGCAACATGCATGGTTCCACGAATCGCTGAACAAAGAGAGCCCGTACCGCGAGTTTTATATCTGGCGCGACGGTACGCCAGACGTTTTACCCAACAACTGGCGCTCTAAATTCGGTGGTAACGCCTGGCGCTGGCACGCAGAGAGCGGCCAGTATTATCTGCACCTGTTTGCGCCGGAGCAGGCGGATCTCAACTGGGAAAACCCGCAAGTTCGCGCTGAACTGAAAAAGGTCTGCGAATTCTGGGCCGACCGTGGCGTAGATGGTTTGCGTCTTGATGTGATCAACCTGGTTTCCAAGGATCAGGATTTCCCGGCGGATATTGAAGGCGGTGATGGACGTCGTTTTTACACCGACGGGCCGCGCATCCACGAATATCTGCAAGAATTAAGCCGCGATGTGTTTGTACCACGCGAGTTAATGACGGTGGGCGAAATGTCCTCCACCACGCTCGATAACTGCCAGCAATATGCCGCACTCAACAGCAATGAGCTGTCGATGACGTTCAACTTCCATCACCTGAAAGTGGATTATCCGGACGGGCAAAAATGGGCGCTGGCAGCCCCTGATTACATCGCACTGAAAGCGATTTTCAGCCACTGGCAACAAGGCATGCACAACGTAGCGTGGAATGCGTTGTTCTGGTGTAACCACGACCAGCCGCGCATTGTGTCGCGCTTTGGTGACGAAGGCGAGCTGCGTGTGCCGGCAGCCAAAATGCTGGCGATGGTGCTACATGGCATGCAGGGCACGCCGTATATCTATCAGGGCGAAGAGTTGGGGATGACCAACCCGCACTTCAAACGCATCATTGATTACCGTGATGTCGAAAGCCACAACATGTATGCCGAGTTGCGCGCCCAGGGCCGCGAGAGTGACAATCTGCTGGCGATCCTCGCCAGTAAATCGCGCGATAACAGCCGTACGCCGATGCAATGGGACGATGGCGAAAACGCAGGATTTACCACCGGAACGCCGTGGATCAACCTGTGCGATAACTATCAGACCATCAATGCCAGAGCAGCGGTTGACGATGCAGATTCAGTATTTTATGCCTACCAACGCCTCATCAAACTGCGTAAAGCCACCCCTGTTTTCACCTGGGGTAGTTATCAGGATCTGCTGCCTGAGCATCCGTATTTGTGGTGTTACCGCCGTGAATGGCAAGGGCAAACACTGGTGGTTGCGGCGAACCTCAGCCGTGAAAATCAATGGTGGATGCCGGAAGCCTTTGAAGGCGACTGGGATGTACTGATGAGCAACTACGCTGATGCAGCGGGGAAACCTGGCGAGATCAGCTTACGGCCATTTGAGGCGGTTTATTGGTTGCAGTGTTAATTTCCACCAGGAAGGATCTCCCTAATAATTGAGGGAGATCTCTCTGCCAAAATTTTAGGTCTTCTCCGCGTAGCCCATCCTTCCTACTACTACCGATTTACTTTGTTCTGCATCAATAAAATCGCAAACATCTTTGATGCAAAGCACTACATATAGACCTTAAAATGCGCCCCGACCCCACATATTGTATTTTTCGACTATTATAGCAACAAGTACCACAGAGGATTCAGGGGATTATCTGTGGATAAACATCGGCTCAAAATCATAAAGCCTATGGCAACGCGAGCAAATTTCGGCTTGCGAACAATTTCAATCCTTTGTGGATAACCTTTTTAGAATGGAGAGATCATGACACCGCATGTGATGAAAAGAGACGGGTGCAAAGTGCCTTTCACTTCAGAGCGCATTAAAGAAGCTATTCTTCGTGCAGCTAAAGCAGCGGGAGTCGATGACGCAGACTATTGCGCCACCGTCGCAGATATTGTTCGTGCGCAAATGGAAGGCCGCACTCAGGTTGATATCGGTGAAATCCAGACTGCCGTGGAAAATCAGCTAATGGCTGGTGACTACAAGCAACTGGCGCGTGCTTATATCGAATATCGTCATGACCGTGATATTGAGCGCGAAAAACGTGGCCGCTTAAACCAGGAGATCCGCGGTCTGGTTGAACAAACTAACTCCGCCTTGCTCAACGAAAATGCGAATAAAGACAGCAAGGTTATCCCGACACAGCGCGACCTGTTAGCTGGGATCGTGGCTAAACACTACGCCTCACAGCATTTGTTACCGCGTGATGTGGTACTGGCCCACGAGCGTGGCGATATTCACTATCACGATCTGGATTACTCCCCGTTCTTCCCGATGTTTAACTGCATGCTTATCGATCTCAAAGGCATGCTGACGCACGGCTTTAAGATGGGTAATGCGGAAATCGAGCCACCAAAATCCATCTCTACCGCCACAGCAGTGACTGCGCAAATTATTGCTCAGGTTGCCAGCCATATTTACGGCGGCACCACGATTAACCGTATTGACGAAGTGCTGGCGCCATTTGTCACCGCAAGCTTTGAAAAACACCGTGAAACCGCCGAAGAATGGCAGATCCCGGATGCCGAAGGTTATGCGCTTTCCCGTACTGAGAAAGAGTGTTATGACGCCTTCCAGTCCCTGGAATATGAAGTGAATACGCTGCATACAGCCAATGGTCAGACGCCGTTTGTCACCTTTGGTTTTGGCCTGGGAACTAGTTGGGAATCACGTCTGATTCAGAAATCTATTCTGCGTAATCGCATCGCAGGTCTGGGCAAAAACCGCAAAACGGCGGTGTTCCCGAAACTGGTATTTGCTATCAAAGAGGGTCTGAACCACAAGGCTGGCGATGCAAACTATGACATTAAACAGTTGGCTCTGGAGTGCGCCAGCAAGCGCATGTACCCGGATATCCTGAACTATGACCAGGTCGTGAAAGTGACCGGCTCGTTCAAAACACCAATGGGCTGCCGTAGTTTCCTTAGCGTATATGAAGAGAACGGCGAACAGATTCACGATGGCCGTAATAACATCGGCGTGATCAGCCTGAACTTGCCGCGTATTGCGCTGGAAGCAAAAGGCGATGAAGCCACGTTCTGGACGCTGCTCGAAAGCCGCCTGGAGCTGGCTTTTAAAGCCCTGATGACGCGTATCGCACGGCTGGAAGGAGTGAAAGCTCGCGTTGCGCCAATCCTGTATATGGAAGGGGCTTGCGGTGTGCGCCTGAAAGCCGACGACGACGTTTCTGAGATTTTCAAAAATGGCCGTGCGTCGATTTCCCTGGGTTACATCGGCATCCACGAAACGGTGAATGCGCTGTTTGGTAATCAGCACGTTTACGACAGCGAAGAACTGCGTGCGAAAGCCGTGGCAATTGTTGAGCGTCTGCGCCAGGCAACTGACACATGGAAAGAAGAAACCGGCTACGGTTTCAGCCTTTACAGCACGCCAAGTGAAAACCTGTGCGACCGCTTCTGCCGTCTTGATACCGCTGAGTTTGGCGTGGTTGCTGGCGTGACGGATAAAGGTTACTACACCAACAGCTTCCACTTAGATGTTGAGAAGAAAGTTAACCCTTACGACAAAATCGACTTTGAAGCAGCGTATCCACCTGTGGCAAACGGCGGTTTCATCTGTTACGGCGAATACCCAAATATTCAGCACAATTTGCAAGCGCTGGAAGATGTCTGGGATTACAGCTACCAACACGTTCCGTATTACGGCACCAACACCCCCATCGATGAATGCTACGAGTGTGGTTTTACCGGTGAGTTTGAATGCACCAGCAAAGGCTTCACCTGCCCGAAATGTGGTAACCACGACGCCGCTCGCGTCTCGGTAACGCGCCGCGTTTGCGGTTACCTCGGCAGCCCGGATGCTCGCCCGTTTAACGCCGGCAAGCAAGAAGAAGTGAAGCGCCGCGTGAAGCACCTCGGCAACGGGCAGATCGGCTAAGTGAACATGCACCAGTATTACCCGGTCGACATCGTCAACGGGCCGGGTACCCGCTGCACACTGTTTGTTTCAGGCTGCGTGCATGAGTGCGCAGGCTGTTATAACAAAAGCACATGGCGGGTGAATTCCGGTGTGCCGTTCACGCAGGAGATGGAAGACAGGATTATTACCGATCTGAACGACACGCGTATCCGCCGTCAGGGGTTGTCGCTTTCGGGCGGCGATCCGCTTCATCCGCAAAACATCGCGGATGTGCTGAAACTGGTGCAACGAGTGAAAACGGAATGTCCCGGCAAAGATATCTGGATGTGGACGGGCTATAGGCTTGAAGAATTAACCGAAGCTCAACGTGAAGTTGTTGATTTAATCAATGTGCTGATCGACGGTAAATTTGTTCAGGATCTCAAAGACCCGTCGCTTGTCTGGCGCGGCAGCAGCAACCAGGTTGTGCATCATTTACGATAAAGCCCCTCGTAGGTCGGATAAGCGCAGCGTCATCCGGCACCACTGATGCAAATGGTGGATGACGCTAAAACGCTTATCCACCCTACAAAAACACGTTAATCACCCTTTGCCAGCAATCTGAGGTCATGTGAATCCAGAATGTTCACGCCTTCGCGAGAGGGAGCCAGCGCTTCTCGCAACATCGTCTTTGCCACATCCCGCGCTTCAATGGATTTCCATTTCCCCGGCATGATTTTAAACAACGGCGCCAACAGCGATTCATTAAAGCGTTGTGATTCACGATGCCCAAGCAGCATAGACGGGCGAGCAATGGTTAAACGTGGCCAGTTCTGCGCGATAAGCGCCTCTTCCATTTCCCCTTTCACCCGGTTGTAGAAGAACGGAGATTTGCTGTTTGCACCGATAGCGCTGACCACCAGCATATGTTTTGCCCCCAGACGCAAGCCGGTTATCGCGGTATCCACCACTAGCGTGTAATCCGCTAATACAAAAGCCTCTTTGCTACCCGCTTCTTTCATAGTGGTACCGAGACAACAAAAGACCGTATCAAGCGGCTCGGTTAATTGTGTGAGTGCGTCACTCAACTGAGGATCGTAGGGATTGGTGACGTTGTTCATCGCAGGCAAGGGACGCCTTGTCGCCACAATGATGTGGCTGACTTGCGGCGCATTGATCAACATGCGTAATAGATGTCCACCAATGAGACCTGTGGCCCCTGTTAGCAAAACCCGGCTCATAAGTTCTCCTTTCGCTTATTCACCAAGCTTAGTTTCATCCCGCAGCCAGTGTAGTTTTTTTCCAAAACCGAGCGTGTTGTCGGTCATTTTTATTTCATCAAGCCGAAGTTCCCATACCGGTGCAGACATCATTCGGGCAACCGGGAAGCGCTTACAGTAACGGCTGCGGATACTGTCCACTTCGCCTTCTTCTACTAATTTGATTTCACCTCGGAACTGCACACCACGAATTAATGCGACAGTTTTCGGCTGCCCATTGACGGTTCCGGCGACATGGGCCTGCTGGCCAATTAACTCACCGTGACGGGTATGGGATTCACTGAGCAGATAAAAAGCCACCCGTTGTTCATCAAAGAGGTAGAACGCATTCGCGCACCATAAATCGCCGTGACTACCTGCGCAGTAAGTCAGTACATGCTGTTTGTTCAGCCAACGACTGATGGCATTGAGAGTTTCCATGTGTAACCTGAAGAGTGATATTCTGCGGGAAATGTCAATTATGCGCCTGACCTATGTCTCCCTGGTATCTCTATTTAGTCCGCACTCTCGATAACCGTTTATATACGGGCATTACCACTAATGTGGAGCGCCGTTTCTCACAGCATCAAACAGGGAAAGGGGCGAAAGCGCTGCGCGGGAAAGGCGAACTTACACTGGCATTCAGCCATTTGGTGGGCGATCGTTCCAGTGCGTTACGCCTGGAATATCGCATCAAACAACTACCGAAAGCGAGCAAAGAGATGTTGGTAAAGGGGATACTGCCTTTTGAAGACCTGCTGGCAGATCTTCAAAAGGCTCCGGAAATTAAAACTCCCGGTTGAAATGCTCGTGGTATTCCACCAGTCCTGAAACACCAGTCAGCGCATCGTCAGCTAACGGATGGATCAGGAAATAAGCTTCGGTGTCTGGCCAGGCACAGCGTAAGCCGTATTGAGCGGCAGGAACAAAACCAAAGCGGCTGTAGAGTTCCGGCTCACCTAAAGTCACAACGGCTGCGTAACCAAACTCATTGAGCGAATCCAGTCCTTCGTAAACCAGTTGCTTCGCCAGGCCCTGCCCACGGTAAGCTTCATCAACGGCAAGCGGCGCAAGCCCCACCCATTGCAGCTCTTCACCTTCTACGGCGACAGGACTGAAAGCGGCGTAACCCACAACCTGACCTTCGTCATCAGTGGCAACAACGCCAAGCGTTAGCAGGCCGTCTTCTCGTAAATCTTTGACCAAATCGGCTTCACCATCACCTTTAAAAGAACGGCGAAGTAAGGCGTCGATGCCCGGAGCATCAATGGGTATTTCTACACGAATTAGCATGGCTCACCTACCGAGTTACTTTCTGGAGCAGACTGATATTTCATACCTGCTTCGACAAAATCAGCCAGTTGTAGCAGCAGCATGCGTAATGGTTTAGGCATCGCATCCAGCTCAATGGCATCCATTAGGTTTTTAACATATAGCCCAAGTTCAGTGTCGCCTTCAATGACCAAACGGCGCTGGAAAAACAAGGTATCCGGATCTTGCTTGCGGGCTGCGATCATCAACAGATCGTTGGCGGTTGCACTGAAGCTGACATCTGCTGGGGCATCTTCACGCACTACCAGTTTATTATCTTGTACCGAAGTAAACCACTTCAGATCGAGGTCGCGTACTTCAATACTTAACCAGCGTCCCTCAAGAAATTCTAGCTCACCCTCTTCCATCGCCTGACGAAACTGCCAGCCAAGTACCTGCTCTAGCACCTGGCGCTTTAGAGCAAAGGGCGTGAGTTTAACCGGTGTTCTTAACAGTGACGGGCCAAGATGGACCAGGCGTGAACGCAATTTATCCAACACGAGCTTTACTCCTTGAGAAATTTATCCGCTATTTTGCCACACCAACTATTCTCCGTAGCGGTGCAAATCAACAATTACGCGGGTTATCAAGACGACTTATAGGTCACATCAATAAGCGATCAATACGCCATTAGCTGCCTTAAATCAAAATTTGTCGCTGTCGGGTTAACTAAAATCCCAGTTCGTTAACAATTTTGCGGCCCTTGCCTTGGGCTGCACGGGTCACCTCTGAGGTTTCCCGATGATTCAGGATAAATTATGGAGTTGCTTTGCCCAGCCGGAAACTTACCGGCGTTGAAAGCGGCCATCGATAATGGTGCCGACGCGGTTTACATTGGTCTTAAAGATGATACCAACGCACGCCATTTTGCTGGACTGAATTTCACGGAGAAGAAACTGCAAGAAGCGGTAAGTTACGTGCATCAACATCGCCGTAAGCTCCATATCGCTATCAATACGTTCGCGCACCCTGACGGCTACGTGCGCTGGCAACGAGCAGTGGATATGGCAGCGCAACTCGGAGCCGATGCCCTCATTTTGGCTGACCTCGCTATGCTTGAATACGCGGCTGAGCGTTATCCGCATATCGAACGCCATGTTTCAGTACAAGCTTCCGCCACCAACGAAGAAGCGATTCGTTTTTATCATCGTCATTTCGACGTGGCTCGTGTCGTTCTGCCGCGTGTGTTATCCATTCATCAGGTAAAGCAGTTAGCCCGCGTGACACCGGTGCCACTGGAGGTTTTCGCTTTCGGTAGCCTGTGCATCATGGCGGAAGGTCGCTGTTATCTTTCTTCTTATCTGACTGGCGAGTCGCCAAATACGGTGGGCGCATGCTCTCCTGCGCGCTTTGTTCGTTGGCAACAAACGCCACAAGGTCTGGAATCACGCCTCAATGATGTGTTGATTGACCGTTACCAGGATGGCGAAAACGCCGGTTACCCGACGCTTTGTAAAGGGCGCTATCTGGTTGATGATCAGAAATATCACGCGCTAGAAGAGCCAACCAGCCTGAACACGCTTGAGCTGCTGCCTGAATTACTCGCCGCAAATATTGCATCCGTGAAAATCGAAGGTCGCCAACGTAGCCCGGCGTATGTCAGCCAGGTCGCTAAAGTGTGGCGTCAGGCAATCGACCGCTGCATGGCCGATCCTGAAAATTACCGTGCACAACCGGCATGGATGGAAGCATTAGGGGCGATGGCCGAAGGCACACAAACCACTCTCGGTGCCTATCACCGTAAATGGCAGTAGGAAATCCCATGAAATATTCATTAGGGCCAGTGTTGTATTATTGGCCAAAAGAGACGCTGGAAAAATTTTACCAGGCTGCGGCAAAAAGCAGTGCTGAAACTATTTATCTTGGTGAGTCGGTATGCAGCAAACGTCGTGCTACAAAAACGGGTGAATGGCTGGATATGGCGAAAAGCCTGGCAAGCCAGGGCAAGCAAGTGGTGCTCTCTACTTTGGCACTGGTTCAAGCTCCGTCTGAGTTGAACGAGCTAAAACGCTATGTTGAGAATGGCGAGTTCCTGATTGAAGCCAATGACCTTGGTGCCGTGAACATGGCGGCAGAACGCAAGCTGCCATTTGTCGCCGGGCATGCGCTTAACTGTTACAACGCAGTGACGCTACGCTTGCTGCTCAAACAAGGCATGGTTCGCTGGTGTATGCCCGTTGAGCTGTCGCGAGATTGGCTGAAAAACATGTTGATTCAGTGCGATGAGTTGGGCATCCGCAACAAGTTTGAAGTTGAAGTCCTCAGTTACGGGCACTTGCCACTGGCCTACTCTGCCCGTTGTTTTACCGCTCGTTCAGAAGACAAACCGAAAGATGAATGCGAAACCTGCTGCATTAAATATCCTGTCGGGCGCAACATGCTTTCACAGGAAAATCAGCAAGTGTTTGTGCTTAACGGCATTCAAACCATGAGCGGTTATGTTTACAACCTCGGTAACGAACTGGCATCAATGAAAGGCCTGGTCGACATGGTGCGTTTATCGCCAATGGGCATGGATACCCTGCGCGTGCTGGAAGCATTCCGAAAAAATGAGAACGGCAATGCGCCTTTAACTCTGGCACAGCAAAGCGATTGTAATGGCTACTGGCGGCGCGTCGCAGGCTTAGAGTTAGTCACTCAGAGCTGAGAAAAGGCTCACTTTGTTACTTAAATGTTGATGATTTTCAGCAATACTGAAGAGATTATCAGCAAACGTAGTACCCAAACAAAGTGAGCCGTTATGCCTGACATCACAAAAGTCCCGTTCTCTTTACTCGATCTAGCCCCTATTCCACAAGGCTCCGAGCCTCGTGACGCATTTCATCGTTCTCTGGATTTAGCGCGCCTGGCCGAAAAACGTGGCTATCACCGCTACTGGCTGGCTGAACACCACAATATGACTGGGATTGCCAGTGCGGCAACGTCGGTACTGATTGGTTATCTGGCGGCGAATACCGAAACATTACGCCTGGGTTCCGGTGGCGTGATGCTGCCGAACCATTCACCTTTAGTGATTGCCGAACAATTTGGTACGCTGGAAACTCTTTATCCTGGGCGTATTGACTTGGGTTTAGGCCGCGCACCTGGTAGCGATCAACGAACCATGATGGCGCTGCGCCGCCATATGAGTGGTGATATCGATAACTTCCCGCGCGATGTCAGTGAGTTGGTCTCCTGGTTTGATGCAACCGATCCCAATCCAGCGGTGCGCCCGGTTCCGGGTTACAACGCTAAAATTCCGGTCTGGTTGTTAGGCTCCAGCTTGTACAGCGCCCAACTCGCGGCACAACTTGGGCTGCCATTTGCCTTTGCTTCGCACTTTGCGCCAGATATGTTGTTCCAGGCTCTGCAACTTTATCGCGCCCAGTTCAAACCCTCTGCTCGTCTTGAAAAACCGTATGCGATGGTATGTATTAATATCGTCGCCGCCGACAGTAACCGCGATGCCGAATTCCTGTTTACATCGATGCAGCAGGCCTTCGTTAAATTACGCCGTGGCGAAACCGGCCAGCTGCCACCACCGATTGAAAGCATGGATAGTTTCTGGAGTCCGGCAGAGAAGTATGGTGTGCAGCAAGCGCTGAGCATGTCACTGGTGGGTGATAAAGCGAAAGTGCGCCATGGGTTGATTTCGTTACTACGAGAAACCCAGGCCGATGAGATTATGGTTAACGGTCAGATTTTTGATACCGAAGCGCGGTTACATTCATTTGATTTGGCAATGGATGTGCATGAGAGCCTGACGGACTAACCTTCCCCTCACCCCGGCCCTCTCCCAAAGGGCTGTCTCTTATACACAACTCACCCGGGCATTTTGTCAGGGTGAGACCTGTAAGCCTCGTTGATTTTCCGTTCACCTGTGCGTTCTGTTATCTCTTTAATTCCCGAAAACGGTAAACGTATCAAGGGGTTAACGCCAACCCCTTGATAATCCAGGCGCCCGGCAAATCAATCGCCGCTAAAGCGGTAAACACCGTTTTTCACCCAACATTCGGGGTCGTTCGCGATTCGTTCCCGACGATCGCTCTCTCACGTGGCTCCCGGCCACGTGACCCCGACTGAAGGGTAAAAAACGGCGCGATTGAAGCCGGGGACAAGGTCAAAACCGCTCTGGCTTTTGACTTTGAATTTCGGGTCCGGCTTAAATCGCCTCCATTTTGACTCCAGGTGGCAGGGTCCAGCCGTCGGGAACGGCTGGAGGGCGCGATCGTCGGGAACGAATCGCAACCGACCCTGACACGGAGGCAAAATGGAGGTTTACCGCTTGCGGCGATTTATTTGCCGGGAGTCCGGGTTCTTAGGGTGACGACGGTGGTCACCCTAAGACGTTCACCAGTTCAGTGGCTATATGAAACACTGAACATCGGGTGAACGGAACTGCCTCCCGTCTCACAAAGATGTGACTAAGAGACAGCCCAAAGGGAGAGGGAGAAACCAATCAATCCCCTCGCCCTCAGGAAGAGGGTGAAGATCGAGAATTCAATGATAAACCGGCAGTAGATCGAAACTTGAAAGAATATGAATCGCGGCGTTAGTTACGCCAAAGACAAGAACCAGCACGATCATTTTGTTCCCGCCCCATACCCGATATATTGGGCTGCCGAATTTCTTACGTGAAGCTTTAGCCAACAGCGCCGGAACGATTGCTGCCCAGATAGTGGCTGCCAGCCCCGCAAAACCAATCGCGTAGATAAACCCGTCAGGCCAGATAAATCCCCCCAACATTGGCGGAATAAATGTCACCAACGCGGTTTTCAGGCGACCAACAGGTGAGTCATCGAACTTAAATAAATCGGCCAGATAATCGAATAAACCCAACGTCACGCCCAGGAACGAACTGGCAACGGCGAAATTGGAGAACACAATCAGCAATAAATCCAGTGCGCGGCTGTTCAGTACGCCACTCAACGCGCTGACCAACACATCAATATTCCCGCCTTTATCTGCAATGGCGATAAAGTCGTTGCGCGGAATATTTCCCATACTGCCAACCAACCAAATGATATACAGCCCCAGCGCCATCAGTGTTCCCCAGACCAGGCAACGCTTGATGGTTTGGGGATCTTTACCGTAATACTTCATCAGGCTCGGTACATTGCCGTGGTAACCAAATGAGGCGAGGCAAAATGGCAGCGTCATAAACAGATACGGTAAATAGCTTGGGTTGACTGCTTTGCTATCAAGAAGTGTTGCGGGTTCGACATGCCACATCAGGCCGCCAAACGTCATAAAAAAGGTCAGGATTTTGGCACCGAGCACAATCGTCGTCATGCGGCTAACTGCGCGCGTACTCAACCAGACAATAAACGCCACTACCAGGGCAAAGATTAGCCCGGCAAATCTCGCGGGGAAATCGACGGACATTTTTCCCAGCGTGTGATGAATCACTGAGCCGCTTGCCGAGATATAGGCGTAGGTCAGGATATACAGCACAAATGCGATGGACAGACCGTTAATCAGATTCCAGCCTTTGCCCAGTAAGTCTTTGGTGACGGTGTCAAAACTTGAACCCACACGGTAATTCAGGTTCGCTTCCAGAATCATCAAACCAGAGTGCAACATACAAAACCACGTCACAATCAGTGCCGCTAAAGACCAGAAAAACCACGCGCCTGACATCACCACCGGCAGGGAAAACATTCCGGCACCAATAATGGTGCCGCCAATAATCATGACTCCGCCGAAAATAGACGGCGATACCTGGGTGGTCGATAAGGTTGCCATACGAATTCCTGAAACATTGAACGGCTGTCGAAGCGACAGGTTTACTGCGCAACATTGTACCAGTACATGAGTACAATTTGGATAAAAAAAATCCCGGTTGCATTAACCAGGATTTTTATCACTGCCTGCTGATTAACAGCAGGCATAAACTTCTGTCAATTATGCTTCTGTGGTACGACGACGAGCAGGAGCTGCACCGTCTTCACGACGTGGGCCACGACCGCCTTCGCGACGTTCGCCGCTGAAGCTACGTGGTGCGCCAGCACCTGGACCGTCACGACGTGGACCACGACCGCCTTCACGACGCTCACCACCACCACCGAAGCTACGGCCTGCGCCTGCACCAGCACCGCCGCCACGACGTTCACCGCCACGGTCAGTACGTGGCTGTGCATCACCCATCAACTGCATATTCATTGGTTTGTTCAGAATACGAGTGCGGGTAAAGTGCTGCAGGATCTCACCTGGCATGCCTTTTGGCAGCTCGATGGTTGAGTGGGTACCGAACAGCTTGATGTTACCAATGTAACGGCTGCTGATATCGCCTTCGTTAGCGATAGCGCCAACGATATGACGAACTTCAACACCATCATCACGGCCAACTTCGATGCGATACAGTTCCATATCGCCAACGTCACGACGTTCACGACGTGGTGCATCGCCATCACGCTGTGGACGATCTGAACGCTCTGGACGGTCACCGCGTGGTGCACGATCACCACGGTCACCACGTGGAGCACGGTCTGAACGTTCGAAACGCTCATCACGTTCACGGAATTCACGACGTGGACGCATTGGTGCATCTGGTGGCAGGATCAGAGGACGTTCGCCCTGTGCCATTTTCAGCAACGCTGCTGCCAGTGTTTCCATATCCAGCGCTTCTTCTGATTCAGCAGAAGGTTGGATTTTCGCCAGCAGGCCACGGTACAGATCCAGATCGCTGCTTTCCAGTTGCTGCTGAACTTTAGCGGCAAACTTAGCCAGGCGACGCTCGCTCAGCAGTTCACGGTTTGGCAGTTCAACTTCAGGAATAGTCAGCTTCATGGTGCGTTCGATGTTGCGCAGCAGACGACGCTCGCGGTTCTCAACGAACAGCAGCGCACGGCCAGCACGACCTGCACGACCAGTACGGCCGATACGGTGAACGTAAGACTCTGAGTCCATCGGGATGTCATAGTTAACAACCAGGCTGATACGCTCAACGTCCAGGCCACGAGCCGCAACGTCGGTTGCAATCAGGATGTCCAGACGACCGTCTTTCAGACGCTCCAGGGTTTGCTCACGCAGTGCCTGGTTCATGTCACCGTTCAGTGCTGCGCTGTTATAGCCGCTTTGTTCCAGTGCTTCAGCCACTTCCAGAGTCGCGTTTTTGGTACGTACGAAAATGATCGCCGCATCAAAATCTTCAGATTCCAGGAAGCGAACCAGCGCTTCATTTTTACGCATACCGTGCACAGTCCAGTAGCTCTGGCTGATGTCCGGGCGAGTCGTTACGCTAGATTGAATGCGAACTTCCTGCGGATCTTTCATGAAGCGACGAGTAATACGACGAATTGCTTCTGGCATAGTTGCAGAGAACAGAGCGGTCTGATGACCTTCTGGGATCTGCGCCATGATGGTTTCAACGTCTTCGATGAAGCCCATACGCAACATTTCATCAGCTTCGTCCAGTACCAGACCTTTCAGGTTGGACAGATTCAGCGTACCGCGTTTTAAGTGGTCAAGCAGACGACCTGGGGTACCAACAACAATTTGTGGTCCCTGACGCAGGGCGCGCAGCTGCACGTCATAACGCTGGCCACCGTAAAGGGCTACCACGTTTACGCCGTGCATATGTTTAGAGAAATCCGTCATGGCTTCAGCAACCTGAACCGCCAGTTCGCGGGTCGGTGCCAGCACCAGGATTTGTGGTGCTTTCAGCTCTGGATCAAGGTTGTGCAGCAGCGGTAAAGAGAACGCTGCAGTTTTGCCGCTACCCGTCTGGGCCATACCCAGTACATCGCGGCCAGCCAGCAGCTGTGGAATACACTCTGCCTGGATTGGAGATGGTTTTTCGTAACCCAGATCGTTCAGGGCTTTAAGGATGGAGTCGTTAAGACCCAGATCAGAAAAAGTAGTTTCGATAGTAGTAGTCTCGATGATGTCAGTCATGTAGTACACGTGCCTCGTAGATGGCGGCCAGTCTACATAACTCATCGTGAAATTGACCTGCAATTTTCATTGAAAAGTGTGAACCGGCTCAAATTTGGTTGATTAACGAACAAAAACGCCCTCACCCGTTAAGGTGATGACTTTAATAAAAAAGTTTATGGGCTGATCGATGTTCGTCAGCTATTGCTGGTCCGATTCTGCCAGGTCATCTTGCTCCTGGCCCAAGAGCGCTAATTCCAACAATGCATAACGATGCTCAACGTAGTTGTGTACGTTGTTAGCGACCGCTAACTTGAACAGTGCCGTGGCGCTGTCCTTTTCCCCCAGACTTAGGTAGTACTTACCTAAATAGAAGTTGGTTTCACTGAGATGCTCAGCGAGCGAGGTGTTATCCGTTGCGTCCGCCTTGAGGCGTTCCATTAACGTTGCTTCGTTAATGTTCCCCAGGTAGAACTCGACAATGTTCCATCCCCATTGCTCTTTATCCGATTTATCGAGGCGCTGTTGTAACGCCACTTTAGCCTGCTTTGCATCTAAGTTGCTTTCAGCAAGGTAGAGCCACAGACTACGGAAAGGATCATTGGGATCGTCTTGATAAAACGCCAGCAGATCATCTTGCGCTAAACGATAACGACCACCGTAGTAGAGGGCGATACCGCGATTTAAATGCGCGTAGTTGTAAGTTGGATCAAGCTCAAGTACAGAATCAAACGCTTCATAGGCAGCATCAAAATTGCCTGCCTGCGTTAAATATATGCCTAAGTAATTGAATACTTCAGGCATATCGGGGCGGATTGCCAACGCTTGTGAAAAATCATTTCGCGCCAGAGCCCGCAAGCCGAGGCTATCATACAACACTCCGCGCTCATATAAAAGCTGTGCGCGTTCATCATCGGTTAAAGCCCGGCTGGCAAGTATCTGTTCCATGCGTGCAAGAATCACTTCTTGCTGCAAAGTCGGCTGCAATGGTACCGCCAGGACTTCACTTTTACGCCAGGCAGAGTTGCTGCATCCTGCCAGCGTGATAGCTGTCGCAACGAAACACCAGCGCAAAAAAGGCTTCATTTCCCACTCCCGAAGACAACTAATGGATGACGTCCTGTCCACCGGCTCTAAAACGAGACTCCCTGCCCCGTAATAAATAGCTCTCCATGTCGCCATGGAGAGCTTTATCGGTATCGCTTACTCAGCTTCTGGTGCAGCAGGTGCAGCGTTTTCCGCTGGAGACTGCTCAGTTGCTTCTTTGATGCTCAGACGTACACGGCCCTGGCGATCAACTTCCAGTACTTTAACTGGAACTTCTTGACCCATTTGCAGGTAGTCAGTCACTTTCTCTACACGCTTGTCAGCGATTTGAGAAATGTGTACCAGACCTTCTTTACCGCCGCCAATCGCAACAAATGCACCGAAGTCTACGATACGAGTGACTTTACCGTTGTAGATACGACCTACTTCGATTTCAGCAGTGATCTCTTCGATACGACGAATTGCGAATTTCGCTTTATCGCCATCGGTCGCAGCGATTTTCACTGTACCGTCATCTTCGATTTCAATAGTAGTACCGGTTTCTTCGGTCAGCGCACGAATCACAGAACCACCCTTACCGATCACATCTTTGATCTTGTCTGGGTTGATTTTGATAGTGTGAATACGTGGAGCGAACTCAGAGATGTCGCCACGCGGTGCATTGATAGCTTGCTCCATTACGCCAAGGATATGCAGACGCGCACCTTTAGCCTGGTTCAGAGCCACCTGCATGATTTCGCGGGTGATACCTTCAATTTTGATATCCATCTGCAGCGCAGAGATACCTTCACGGCTACCAGCAACTTTAAAGTCCATGTCACCCAGGTGGTCTTCGTCACCCAGAATGTCAGACAGAACCACAAAGTTCTCGCCTTCTTTAACCAGACCCATCGCAATACCGGCTACAGCGGCCTTGATTGGCACACCTGCATCCATCAGTGCCAGAGAAGCACCACATACGGAAGCCATGGAAGAAGAACCGTTAGATTCGGTAATTTCAGACACTACACGCACAGTGTACGGGAAGCGGTCAGCTTCTGGCATAACAGCCAGTACGCCACGCTTAGCCAGACGACCGTGACCAATCTCACGACGCTTCGGTGAACCGACCATGCCGGTTTCGCCTACGGAGTACGGAGGGAAGTTATAGTGGAACAGGAAGTTGTCGGTACGTTCGCCCATCAACTCATCCAGGTTCTGTGCATCACGAGCAGTACCCAGAGTTGCTGTAACCAGCGCCTGAGTTTCACCACGGGTGAACAGTGCAGAACCGTGAGTACGTGGCAGAACGCCAGTACGCACATCCAGACCACGGATCATGTCTTTTTCGCGACCATCGATACGCAGTTCACCAGCCAGAATACGGCTACGAACAACATTTTTCTCGATAGCGTGCAGAATATCGCTAACTTCGCCAGCATCAATTGAATCGTCTTCAGCTGACAGTGCAGCGATAACGTCAGATTTGATAACGTCGACTTGTGCGTAACGCTCTTGCTTATCAGTAATACGGTAAGCATCGCTCAGGCGGGATTCAGCAAGTGCCGCAACGCGCGCATTCAGCGCTTCGTTAACAGCTTCTGGCTGCCAGTCCCAACGTGGTTTGCCAGCTTCAGCAACCAGAGAGTTGATGTTCTGGATAACAACCTGCTGTTGTTCGTGGCCAAAGACTACCGCGCCCAGCATCTGGTCTTCGCTCAGCAGTTCAGCTTCGGACTCAACCATCAGCACAGCGCCTTCGGTACCGGCAACAACCAGATCCAGCTTGCTGGTTTTCAGTTCGTCAGCAGTTGGGTTCAGCACGTACTGGTCATTGATGTAGCCCACGCGAGCAGAACCAATTGGACCATTGAATGGAATACCAGACAGGCTCAGAGCGGCAGAAGCACCGATCATTGCAACGATGTCAGGGTGAACTTGCGGGTTCACGGAAACGACGGTTGCGATAACCTGTACTTCGTTAACGAAGCCTTCCGGGAACAGCGGACGCACTGGGCGGTCAATCAGACGCGCGATCAGTGTTTCGCCTTCACTTGGGCGGCCTTCACGACGGAAGAAGCTGCCTGGGATACGGCCAGCAGCGTAAGTACGCTCCTGATAGTTAACAGTCAGTGGGAAGAAGTCTTGACCTGCTTTCGCTTTTTTCTGACCAACAACAGTCACGAATACAGCAGTGTCGTCCATGCTTACCATTACTGCAGCGGTAGCCTGGCGAGCCATCATACCGGTCTCTAAAGTGACCGTATGTTGACCGTATTGGAATTTACGGACAATCGGATTTAGCAAAATAATATCCTTAATAATCTTTGGAAGCAGGTGATTGCACTTGCTTCGTTTAACCCGATCTAAATCGCATCCTCGCGACTAATGACAACCCTGACCCGCCCCTGCGGATAAAGCCTCTCATTAGCCGCGCGAACCTCTGCAATAAAGATCACACCCTGCAACAATACATTAGTTTCCATAGAATTGCTGCCATATGGTTGAAAAAAGGGGCCTTAAAAGGCCCCTTTTTCTGAAACTCGCAAGACTTAGCGACGCAGACCCAGACGCTCGATCAGGCTGGTGTAACGTGCTACATCTTTACGCTTCAGGTAGTCGAGCAGTTTACGACGCTGAGAAACCATACGCAGCAGACCACGACGGCTGTGGTGATCTTTTTTGTGTTCTGCAAAGTGACCTTGCAGGTGGTTAATCTGTGCAGTCAGCAGTGCAACCTGAACTTCGGTAGAACCGCTGTCGTTAGTACCACGACCAAACTCAGAAACGATTTTAGCTTTAGCTTCAACGCTTAGAGACATTTTAAACTCCAAAATTATAGATAAAAAGATAGAGTGCCGATCTCTAATTCAGCAACTCCAGTGCACTTTCACAACAATGTTAAACAAGGGTATGAAAGTTAAGCCGCTCCATTTTACCTGTAGCCACCTCTTATCGCAAGGCAACTCCAGGTGTCAGAGCGGATACTCAACGACCAGACGACGAGGCGCAACGCGTCCATCATCATCAATTTCAGCCATGCCGATAAATTTGCCTTCATCACCTTCGGTGACGCGAACTAACCCTTCTGCTGGGCTACCCGAGACTTGCACCGGCTGCCCATTCTTGAAGTAACCCGCAACAGCAGGTAATAAATTCACGATGGGGAAGTCCGAAGCAGGACTGTCCATTGGCATTAGCAGTGGATCTAGCAACACAGATGGCTCAATTTCTTGCGTTTGTGCTTGTTCAAGCAACGCATTCAATTGTTCAAGCGTTACCATGCGTTCGACAGGATACTTGCTCACCGCAAGGCGACGCAGGAAAGTCACATGGGCACCACAACCGAGTTTTTCACCTAGATCATCGGTGATAGTTCGGATGTATGTTCCCTTAGAACAGTGAATTTCCAACTCAAGCTCATTGCCTTCATGGCGAATAAACAGAAGTTCGTAAACCGTGATAGACCGCGCTTCACGCGGCACTTCTATACCCTGGCGTGCATACTCATAAAGCGGCTTGCCTTGATATTTCAGTGCGGAGTACATCGATGGAACTTGCTGTGTTTCACCACGAAAACTCTCTAAAGCTACTGCCAACTCTTGTTCGGTAAAAGTGACCGGGCGCTCCTGCACGACTGTGCCATCAGCATCAGAAGTATCAGTACGCTGCCCAAGGCGGGCAATAACACGGTAACGCTTATCGGAGTCGAGCAGATAACGCGAGAATTTCGTCGCTTCACCGAGGCAAATCGGCAGCATTCCGGTTGCAAGCGGGTCAAGCGCTCCGGTATGACCGGCACGGTTAGCATTATAAATACGCTTAACTTTCTGCAACGCATCGTTCGAGGATAAACCCTGAGGTTTATCTAACAACAGTACTCCGTGGATATCACGACCACGACGACGAGGACGACTCATTAATCCTCCTTGCTGTCATCCGTATCATTTACACGGCGCTCATCATCATTTCTGATGACGTTTGAAACCAGATTCGACATGCGCATACCTTCAACCAACGAGTTATCGTAGAAGAAAGTCAGTTCCGGCACGATACGCAGGCGCATTGCTTTACCCAGCAAAGAACGAATATAACCAGAAGCATCCTGTAAAACCTTGATGCCTTCTTTCACTGCTTGTTCGTCTTTGTCGTTCAGGAAAGTAACAAATACTTTGGCATAAGCCAGATCGCGTGACACTTCGACACCAGAAACGGTGGTCATCATGCCCAGACGCGGGTCTTTAATTTCGCGCTGCAGGATGATTGCGATTTCTTTCTGCAATTCCTGGGAAACACGCTGCGGGCGACCAAATTCTTTCGCCATAATAAATTCTCCATACAAATCGGGGGGCGCTCGGCCCCCCTAAAGATATTAGCTATTTGCTCGGCTGATATCAGGCGATGGTACGTTGGATTTCGATGATTTCGAAGACTTCGATCACATCACCAACACGCACATCGTTGTAGTTCTTCACGCCGATACCACATTCCATACCGTTACGAACTTCGTTAGCGTCATCTTTGAAGCGGCGCAGGGATTCCAGCTCGCCTTCATAGATAACAACGTTGTCGCGCAGTACACGGATTGGGTTGTGACGTTTGACCACACCTTCGGTAACCATACAACCTGCGATTGCGCCAAATTTAGGTGATTTGAACACATCGCGAACTTCGGCCAGGCCGAGGATCTGTTGTTTCAGTTCCGGAGACAGCATGCCGCTCATTGCCGCTTTAACTTCGTCAATCAGATGATAGATGACGGAGTAGTAACGCAGATCCAGGCTTTCTGATTCAATCACGCGGCGCGCAGATGCATCGGCACGGACGTTGAAGCCAACCAGAATAGCGTTAGAAGCTGCTGCAAGCGTTGCGTCAGTCTCAGTGATACCGCCCACACCAGAACCGATGATTTTAACTTTAACTTCATCAGTAGACAGTTTCAGCAAGGAATCACTGATTGCTTCAACAGAACCCTGAACGTCTGCTTTCAGCACAACGTTCACTTCGGACACTTCGCCTTCGGTCATGTTGGCGAACATGTTTTCCAGTTTAGATTTCTGCTGGCGAGCCAGTTTAACTTCGCGGAATTTACCCTGACGATACAGAGCAACTTCACGAGCTTTTTTCTCGTCACGAACAACTGTTACTTCATCACCCGCTGCCGGCACACCGGACAGACCAAGGATTTCAACAGGAATAGACGGACCAGCTTCAGTAACTTCACGACCCATTTCGTCACGCATTGCACGAACACGGCCATATTCGAAACCACAAAGAACGATGTCGCCTTTGTTCAGGGAACCTTCACGAACCAGTACAGTTGCAACCGGACCACGACCTTTATCCAGGAAGGATTCGATAACCACACCGCTCGCCATACCGTCACGCATTGCTTTCAGTTCAAGAACTTCAGCTTGCAGCAGGATTGCGTCCAGCAGTTCGTCAATACCAGTACCTGCTTTAGCAGACACGTGGATGAACTGGCTTTCGCCGCCCCACTCTTCTGGCATGATGCCGTACTGAGACAGTTCCTGCTTAACGCGGTCTGGATCGGCTTCTGGCTTATCGATTTTGTTTACCGCAACCACTACCGGCACCTGCGCCGCTTTCGCGTGCTGGATAGCTTCGATAGTTTGTGGCATTACGCCATCGTCTGCGGCAACAACCAGAACAACGATATCCGTCGCCTGAGCACCACGAGCACGCATAGAAGTAAACGCTGCGTGGCCCGGGGTATCCAGGAAGGTAACCATACCGTTGTCAGTTTCAACGTGGTATGCACCGATGTGCTGGGTAATACCACCCGCTTCGCCAGACGCTACTTTAGTAGAGCGAATGTAGTCGAGCAGTGAAGTTTTACCGTGGTCAACGTGACCCATGATGGTAACAACCGGCGCACGAGACTCAGCAACTGCGTCAGTGTCACGGTCGCTCATCAGCGCTTCTTCCAGCTCGTTTTCACGACGCAGGATAACTTTGTGGCCCATCTCTTCGGCAACCAGCTGTGCGGTTTCCTGGTCGATGACCTGGTTAATGGTTGCCATAGCACCCAGTTTCATCATTGCTTTGATGACCTGAGAGCCTTTAACAGCCATTTTGTTAGCCAGTTCTGCAACAGTAACGGTTTCGCCGATTACGACGTCACGGTTAACCGCTTGTGCAGGCTTGTTGAAGCCTTGCTGCAGTGAACTTGGTTTACGCTTGCCTTTACCGCCACGAACTGCAGCACGTGCTTCTTCACGGTCAGCTTTAGACTCGCCGTGTTTGCCGCCTTTCTTCTGGCGTGGTGCTTTAGTTGTCGCAGTACGAGCACGAGTACGGCCAGCTTCAACTTCGCGGTCGTTTTCGTCTTCAGCCTGGCGAGCGTGTTGAGAAGTGGTTACATGGTAATCAGATTTGTCGTCTTCCACTTTCTCTTCTTCCGTCCAAACACCTGCGTTAGCTTCAGCCATTTTACGGGCCTCTTCAGCTACACGGCGGGCGTCTTCTTCTAATTTGCGACGGGCTTCTTCTTCAGCAGCACGCTTCAGATCTGCAGCTTCTGCTTCGCGACGGGCTTTATCTGCCTGGGCGCTTTTTGTCATATCGTCTTGTTGATTGCTCACTTTGTCTTTTTCCGCAGCTTCACGTTTCGCTTTATCAGCGGCTTCACGCTTAGCTTTATCTTCAGCTTCACGTTTAGCTTTTTCTTGCGCCTGACGATTGGCAGCATCCTGCGCCTCACGTTGGGCTTGCTCTTCCGCTTCACGCTGCGCCTGTTCTTCCGCGGCAAGACGTTCTGTCTCTTGCGGATCACGTTTCACAAAGGTGCGCTTCTTGCGGACTTCGATTTGTACCGATTTACTTTTCCCACCGGTACCTGGAATGTTTAAAGTACTGCGCGTTTTGCGCTGTAATGTCAACTTATCTGGCGCAGAACCATGTTCACGGTTCAGGTGCGCCAGTAATGTTTGTTTTTCCTGGGCCGAGACAGAGTCATCAGCAGCCTTAGGGATCCCTGCATCAGCAAATTGCTGTACCAGGCGGTCCACGGAGGTCTGAATCTCTGCGGCCAGCGCTTTTACGGTTACATCTGTCATGCTGTTCCTTCCTGCTACAGTTTATTACGCTTCGCCGCCAAACCAGCAGATATTGCGAGCAGCCATAATCAACTCACCGGCCTTCTCGTTGGTTAAACCTTCAATATCTGACAGATCGTCGACACCTTGCTCAGCCAGGTCTTCAAGCGAGCTCACACCGCGCGAAGCGAGTTTAAATGCCAGGTTGCGATCCATACCTTCGAGGTTCAGCAGATCCTCTTGAGGTTTGTTATCGCCCAGGCTTTCTTCCTGCGCCAATGCCAGTGTGGTGAGGGCGTTTTTGGCGCGATCACGTAATGCTTCCACTGTATCTTCATCAAGGCCATCAATTTCCAACAGCTCTTTCATCGGCACGTAGGCCAACTCTTCGAGAGTGGAGAAACCTTCTTCTACCAATACAGTGGCAAAGTCCTCGTCGATCTCGAGGTATTTGGTAAAGGTATCAATGGCAGCATGTGCTTCAGCCTGATGCTTGGCTTGCAGGTCATCAACAGTCATTACGTTGAGTTCCCAGCCGCTCAGCTGTGCAGCCAGACGAACGTTTTGTCCGTTACGACCGATTGCTTGTGCCAGATTGCCTGCCTCTACCGCGATATCCATTGTATGTTTGTCTTCATCAACAACAATGGAAGCCACGTCAGCCGGAGCCATAGCATTGATAACGAATTGTGCTGGGTTATCGTCCCACAGCACGATATCAATACGCTCACCGCCCAGTTCAGTAGAAACTGCCTGAACACGCGCACCGCGCATGCCGACACAAGCACCTACTGGGTCAATACGCTTGTCGTTGGTTTTCACAGCGATTTTCGCACGAGAACCAGGATCACGAGCAGCGGCTTTGATTTCAATAACTTCTTCGCCAATTTCCGGCACTTCAATGCGGAACAGTTCGATCAGCATTTCAGGCTTGGAACGGCTAACAAACAGTTGAGCACCGCGAGCTTCCGGACGCACAGCATAAAGCACACCGCGGATACGGTCACCTGGGCGGAAGTTTTCACGCGGCAACATATCTTCGCGAAGAATAACTGCTTCAGCGTTGCTGCCGAGATCAAGAGAGATGTTCTCGCGATTAACTTTCTTCACGACACCAGTGATGATTTCACCTTCGTGTTCGCGGAACTGATCAACTACCATTGCGCGCTCAGCTTCACGTACTTTCTGTACGATAACCTGTTTTGCGGTCTGAGTAGTGATACGGTCGAAAGTCACAGATTCGATCTGGTCTTCAACGTATCCGCCAACATTCAGCTCTGGATCTTCGAATTGAGCTGCATCAAGGGTAATTTCACGCGTAGGTTGGGTCACTTCTTCAACAATAACCCAGCGGCGGAAAGTATCGAAGTCACCACTTTTACGATCGATGCTGACACGCACATCAATCTCTTGTTCGTATTTTTTCTTGGTCGCTGTTGCAAGTGCACTTTCCAGCGCTTCGAAAATCTTCTCGCGCGGCAGTGATTTTTCATTGGAAACTGCTTCTACAACAGCCAAAATTTCTTTGTTCATCCTGGGTTTTCACCTCAATCCAAACTATTAAAAGTGGGGTACCAGGTTCGCTTTCTGGATGTTGCTCAGCGCGAACACTTCATCTTTACTTTCCACCGTGACCGTGATCATCTCACCTTCTACGGCTTTAATTATACCCTGCCATTTACGACGGTTTTGCACAGCCATTCGCAACACAATGCTCACTTCTTCGCCGGTAAAGCGAACGTAATGCTCTGCGGTGAACATTGGGCGATCAAGGCCTGGTGAGGAAACTTCCAGGTTGTAAGCTACAGTGATAGGGTCTTCGACATCCAGAACTGCACTTACCTGGTGACTGACATCAGCACAATCATCAACATTGATGCCAGCTTCACTATCAATATAGATGCGCAGCGTAGATTGGCGACCTCGAACGAATTCGATACCGACTAATTCATAGCCCAGCGCCTCGACCGGTGCTGAAATCATCTCTGTTAATTTTTGCTCTAATGTGGACAAGCCCACCCCCGAGAAATAAAAAAAGGGCATATAGCCCAGTTATTCTGAAGTCAGATAACAAAAAACCCCGATAAATCGAGGCTTTATATAACTGAACCCTGTACACCGCAATTGCGGCCCGGACACCATCCAGGAGAATTTTTTTCTAAATTCTTCGCGAGGCACCAACTGGTGTTCACAGTATATTTGAAAAAGAACTCTCAGGGAAAGTGGTTGCGGGGGCCGGATTTGAACCGACGACCTTCGGGTTATGAGCCCGACGAGCTACCAGGCTGCTCCACCCCGCGTCCGAAAACGTGGCAAATATTACGCCGATATTGCATAAAATGCAAGAAATGCAGATATTTTGGTACCGAGGACGGGACTTGAACCCGTAAGCCCAATCGGGCACTACCACCTCAAGGTAGCGTGTCTACCAATTCCACCACCTCGGCACTTTGAACACGGTAATCACTTCTTACCGTATTGAAGCTTACTACTTATTACTGCGGGATATCGCTGCTCGGCTTGGTAGGTGCCGCTGGCTGTGACTCAGTTTTTGTAGGCTGAGTTAAATTATCCCACACACTTCCTTTATCGGTTTTGTTGGTATTGAGGTTACCCAGTACCAGGCTGATAATAAAGAACAGCGTTGCTAACACAGCGGTCATGCGGGTCATGAAGTTACCAGAACCGTTAGAACCAAACAGCGTAGCGGAAGCGCCTGCTCCGAAGGAGGCTCCCATATCAGCGCCTTTACCTTGTTGCAGCATGATAAGACCTACAAGGCCCAGGGCTACAATAAGGAAAACAACTAAAAGAGCTTCGTACATAATCAACCTGTTCCTTGCGGGATTACCGCATACCAAAGCTTCAAACCAGTCAAGCGGATACGTTTAAGTTTACCCACTGAAGCGGGTGAGAATACTAACCAAAGCCTTCGAACTGCGCAAGGGCAATTTATTCACATTTCGCTGACTGCGGAAAAAAACAGCAACACACCGATTTTCGCCTGGAAAACAGGCGGCAAATGCCGCCTTTTCACACAACAACCAAGAGTGACTTTAAACTGCTTTTACAGCATCAGCGATACGGTTGGCATATTCAATGACCAACGCTTCATCTTCGCCTTCAACCATTACGCGGATTAATGGTTCTGTGCCAGATTTACGCAGTAACACGCGGCCACGATTGCCGAGCGCCTCTTCAACTTCAGCAGTCACTTTTTTCACTGAATCGTGTTCAAGTGGATCACCGCTGCCTGCAGTAAAGCGTACATTTACCAAAATTTGCGGGAATAATTTCATTCCGCTGCACAAGTCATGCAAGCTCATATGGTTACGCACCATTGCAGTGAGTACTTGCAAACCTGCCACGATACCGTCGCCAGTGGTGGTTTTATCCAGAAGAATCACGTGACCTGAGTTTTCAGCGCCAATTCTCCAGCCTTTTTCCTGAAGCTTTTCCAGCACATAGCGGTCGCCCACTTTTGCACGCGCAAACGGAATACCGAGCTGTTTCAATGCCAGCTCCAGCCCCATATTGCTCATCAGTGTACCAACTGCACCACCGCGCAACTGGCCCTGACGGAGTCCTTCACGAGCGATGATGTAGAGGATCTGGTCGCCATCAACTTTGTGGCCCAGATTGTCCACCATGATGACACGGTCGCCATCACCATCCAGTGCAATGCCAATGTCAGCTTTCTCAGCCAGCACGCGCTCTTGCAGCATGCGCACGTCAGTAGCACCACATTTTTCGTTGATATTGACGCCGTTTGGCTCACAACCCACGGTAATGACCGTTGCACCCAGTTCACGCAGCACATTTGGTGCAATGTGGTAAGTCGCACCATTAGCACAATCGACAACAATCTTAAGGCTGCTGAGGCTTAATTCATTAGGGAATGTGCCTTTACAGAATTCGATATAGCGACCCGCGGCATCAACGATACGGCTGGCTTTGCCCAGTTCTGCAGAGTCAACACACGTGATCTCTTTTTCCATTTCCGCTTCAATGGCTTCTTCAACTTCATCTGGCAGTTTTGTGCCGTCGATTGAGAAGAATTTAATCCCGTTATCATAGAACGGGTTATGCGATGCAGAGATAACAATCCCGGCTTCTGCACGGAATGCACGGGTCAGATAAGCAACGGCAGGCGTTGGCATCGGGCCAGTGAATGAAGCAGACAAACCCGCCGCAGCCAGGCCCGCTTCGAGAGCAGATTCCAGCATGTAACCAGAAATACGGGTGTCTTTGCCGATAATAATTTTACGCGAACCATGACGCGCCAAGACTTTCCCTGCTGCCCAGCCGAGTTTCAGCACAAAGTCAGGAGTAATTGGGGAATCGCCTACACGACCGCGAATGCCATCTGTGCCAAAATATTTACGGTTACTCATAGCGTTTTTTTTCCTTCGCTGAAAGTGTGGCTTCCACCACGCGCATCGCTTCGACTGTCTCTTTCACATCGTGAACTCGAATGATATTAGCCCCCTGCATTGCAGCTATCACTGCACAAGCAAGACTGCCACTCAGGCGTTGATCCGGCCCGACATTCAGCAGTTGGCCAACCATTGATTTACGCGACATCCCCACCAAAAGTGGTAAACCAAAGTGATGGAATTCGGAGAGTCGGGCTAAAAGTTGGTAATTATGGGTCAGATTTTTACCGAAACCGAAGCCTGGGTCGAGTAACAATTTTTCTTTTGCGATACCAGCCGCTTCGCAGCGGGCAATTTGCTCGATAAAGAAGCGGTTCACATCAGCAAAGACGTCGTCATAATGAGGTGCCTGCTGCATATTTTTTGGTTCACCTTGCATATGCATCAGGCAAACTGGCAAACCAGTTTCCGCAGCAGCTTCAAGAGCACCAGGCTCCTGTAATGAGCGAATGTCATTGATGATATGTGCGCCGACTCGCGCCGATTCGCGAATGACTTCAGGCTTAGAGGTATCAACTGAAATCCAGATTTCAAAGCGTTGTGCAATGGCCTCCACAACAGGGATCACTCGCGACAGCTCCTCATCAACACTAACGTCAGCTGCACCTGGGCGAGTCGATTCACCACCGATGTCAATAATCGTCGCACCAGCGTTAATCATCGCGTTAGCGTGTTTTACGGCTTCAACTAATGAATTGTGCTGACCACCATCGGAAAACGAGTCTGGTGTGACATTTAAGATCCCCATAACATGAGGATGTGAGAGATCGAGCGTAGTGCCCTGTGCGGTGAGTTTCATCAAAATTCCCTGCATCGACTTTGGTTAAGACAAAAACAAAAACCCCGGGACAAGCCCAGGGTTTTATAGATTACTGCAGTAACATCCGACAGAGACGACTTATTTATCGCCCAACTGCTCTGACATAGTATTACCAGGATTCGGCGTACGCGGTTCGTCGACCGGACGCGGTGCACTTGGAGTACCGTTATTATCAGAATTGTTGTTGCCGTTGTTTGAATCTTCCCAACCTGCTGGCGGACGCACATCGCGGCGATTCATCAGGTCATCAATCTGTGGCGCATCGATGGTTTCATACTTCATCAGTGCGTCTTTCATGGTGTGCAGAATATCCATATTTTCATTCAGCAGCTGGCGAGCACGAGCGTAGTTACGCTCAATCAACAGCTTAACTTCCTGATCGATGATACGCGCAGTTTCATCGGACATATGTTTCGCTTTCGCGACTGAACGACCCAGGAACACTTCACCTTCCTCTTCCGCATACAGCAACGGACCGAGTTTCTCAGAGAAGCCCCATTGGGTAACCATGTTACGAGCGATGGATGTTGCTACTTTGATGTCGTTAGACGCACCAGTAGAAACATGCTCAGCACCGTAAATAATCTCTTCAGCAAGACGACCACCGTACAGCGTAGAAATCTGGCTTTCCAGTTTCTGACGGCTGGCACTGATTGCATCACCTTCTGGCAGGAAGAACGTTACACCCAGCGCACGACCACGCGGGATAATCGTTACTTTATGCACTGGATCATGCTCTGGTACCAGGCGGCCAATAATCGCGTGGCCTGCTTCATGGTATGCAGTTGATTCTTTTTGCGCTTCCGTCATCACCATAGAGCGGCGTTCCGCACCCATCATGATTTTGTCTTTCGCTTTTTCGAATTCAACCATCGAAACCACACGCTTGTTGCCACGGGCAGCAAACAAGGCAGCTTCGTTGACCAGGTTTGCAAGGTCAGCACCGGAGAAGCCTGGAGTACCACGTGCAATAATTGCTGGATCGACGTCTGGAGCCAGTGGCACCCTGCGGCTATGCACCTTCAGGATCTGCTCACGGCCACGTACATCTGGCAGACCAACAACAACCTGGCGGTCAAAACGGCCTGGACGCAGCAACGCTGGGTCAAGTACGTCTGGACGGTTAGTTGCAGCGATAACGATGATACCTTCGTTACCTTCGAAACCATCCATTTCAACCAGCATCTGGTTCAGTGTCTGTTCACGCTCATCGTGACCACCACCAAGACCCGCGCCACGCTGACGGCCTACGGCGTCAATTTCATCGATGAAGATGATGCATGGTGCCGCTTTCTTAGCTTGTTCAAACATGTCACGAACACGGGATGCACCCACGCCCACGAACATTTCAACAAAGTCAGAACCGGAAATAGTAAAGAATGGTACTTTCGCTTCGCCCGCAATGGCTTTCGCCAGCAAGGTTTTACCGGTACCCGGAGGGCCAACCATCAGCACGCCTTTCGGGATTTTACCGCCCAGTTTCTGGAAACGGCTTGGCTCACGAAGGTACTCAACCAGCTCAGCAACCTCTTCTTTTGCTTCGTCACAACCTGCAACGTCAGCAAAAGTGGTCTTAATTTGGTCTTCTGTGAGCATACGCGCCTTGCTCTTACCGAACGACATGGCACCTTTGCCACCGCCGCCCTGCATTTGACGCATAAAGAAGATCCAGACCCCAATTAGTAAAAGCATTGGGAACCAGGATATGAAAATAGAAGCCAGCAAGCTTGGCTCTTCAGGCGGTTCGCCTACTACTTTCACATTTTTGGTCAGCAGGTTATCAAGCAGTTTAGGATCGTTAACGGGGATGTAAGTCGTGTATCGGTTACTATCTTTCTTGGTAACGTTGATTTCACGTCCGTTGATACGCGCTTCGCGTACCTGGTCCTGATTTACTTCAGACAGGAAAGTGGAGTAATCCACCCTACGGCCATTTGACTCGCTGGGCCCAAAGCTCTGGAACACAGACATCAGCACAACCGCGATGACCAGCCAGAGTATTAGGTTTTTCGCCATGTCACTCAAGGGATTAACCTCATATTACAACTGTGTTAACAAACAGCGTCAGGGTACTATAGTTTTCGCCCAGTCGCTACAATGTACACTTCACGTGAGCGGGCACGAGAAGAGTCCGGTTTACGAACTTTAACTGTCGTAAACAGGGAGCGAATTTCTCGCAGGTATTCATCGAAACCTTCGCCCTGAAACACTTTCACTAAAAAACTACCGCCCGGTGCCAGAACGTCACGACACATTTCCAGTGCCAGTTCTACTAAATACATAGCCCGAGGAATATCAACTGCCGGTGTCCCGCTCATATTTGGAGCCATATCTGACATGACAACCTGAACTTTACTGCCACCAACACGATCCAACAGAGCTTTCACGACTAGTTCATCACGAAAGTCACCCTGAAGGAAATCAACACCAACGATAGGATCCATTGGTAAAAGATCGCAAGCAATGATTCGCCCCTGATTCCCGATCTGAGTCACGACATATTGTGACCAGCCTCCGGGAGCAGCACCAAGATCGACAATTGTCATTCCTGGCTTAAAAAGTTTGTCACTTTGCTGTATTTCATCAAGTTTAAACCAGGCACGGGAACGTAACCCTTTTTTATGCGCCTGAATTACATATTTATCGCTAAAGTGTTCCTGCAGCCAGCGACCAGAGCTGGCAGAACGCTTTTTACCTGTCATCTCATTTTCCAACTTTGTTCATCGTGAGTAGCAGGCTGTAGAGTTATCAGCACAGCCGATTGGCGATACGAGGGATATGGCGGTAGAATGAACCGTTTTCAATCCCAACGTAAGCAAAAAATACGATGAATCTGAGTACTAAACAAAAACAGCACCTGAAAGGTCTTGCACATCCGCTCAAGCCTGTAGTCATGCTTGGCAATAACGGTTTGACCGAAGGGGTACTGGCCGAGATTGAACAAGCGATCGAACATCATGAGTTAATCAAGGTGAAAATCGCAACTGAAGATCGCGAAACTAAAACCTTGATCGTCGATGCCATCGTGCGTGAAACCGGCGCCTGTAATGTACAGGTTATCGGTAAAACGCTGGTGCTCTATCGCCCGTCTAAAGAGCGCAAGATTTCTCTGCCAAAATAAGCAGAGAGTGTGCAAAATGCCACGCTCTGTTAGTTGATAAAAGGCCGCGATGCGGCCTTTTTCCTTTCTTTACAATACGCCACGTCATAAAAAAGCGTAGCAGATATTATAAATATTCCACTTTTACAATTTCGAACTCTACATCACCACCCGGCGTGCGGATAACAACGACATCATCCTGCTCTTTACCGACAAGGCCACGAGCAATCGGCGAGTTCACAGAAATAAGATTCTGTTTAAAATCAGCTTCATCGTCACCAACAATGCGATAAGTCTGCTCTTCTTCGTTATCCAGATTCAAAACTGTCACGCTCGCGCCAAAAATGACACGACCGTTATTAGGCATTTTGGAGATGTCGATAACCTGAGCATTCGACAGCTTAGCTTCGATATCCTGGATACGACCTTCACAAAAACCCTGTTGCTCACGCGCGGCATGGTATTCAGCGTTTTCTTTTAAATCGCCGTGTTCGCGGGCATCTGCAATCGCGGCAATAATTTGTGGGCGACGTACGGACTTCAGGAAATCCAGCTCTTCACGTAATCTTTCTGCGCCACGTAGGGTCATCGGAATAGGTTGCATTGTTATACCTCTTCAAAACTTTCCTGTTCAGAACTGCCCTGCGGCACCTCTGAATCCAGAGCCTGGTTTGCATAAGTAAGGCAAACCCCTGGCACTAAGCAAAATAAAACTGACCCGGCGCGAAGCACCAGGCCAGGAACGGTTTCCAAATTGACCTGTATTTTACCCTGGAGTTCACTGAGGGTCATCGTTTACTTTGCACCGCGATGCACCGTAGTATGACGACACGTTTCCAGGTTGTTACCGCGAGATTATGCGATTTTTTAGATTTGTCATTGGATTGACCAGTGCTGTGGTGTTTAACGTCCAGGCTGCCAACATAGAAGACTATACCTCCCAATTACCTGCGGGTGCGAATCTGGCTTTGATGGTGCAAAAAATAGGTGCGCCAGCTCCTTCTATTGACTACCACAGTCAACAGATGGCTCTGCCCGCAAGTACTCAAAAGGTCATTACGGCGCTAGCAGCACTGCTTCAATTAGGACCAGACTTCAGGTTTACGACCACCCTTGAGAGCCATGCTCAAGTCAGTAATGGTGTCTTACAAGGTGACCTTATTGCGCGATTTGGTGGCGATCCTACGTTAAAACGTCAGGATATTCGCAATATGGTGGCAGTCCTGAAAAAATCGGGTGTGCAGAAAATTCAGGGAAATGTGCTGGTAGATACCTCCGTTTTCGCCAGCCATGACAAAGCACCTGGCTGGCCATGGAATGACATGACACAGTGCTTTAGCGCCCCGCCAGCTGCCGCAATTGTTGACCGGAACTGTTTCTCTATTTCGCTATACAGCGCACCAAAAGCTGATGACTTAGCGTTTATTCGCATCGCTTCTTACTACCCAGTAGTGATGTTCAGCCAGGTTCGTACCCTCGCCAAAGGCTCCGCGGATGCACAATATTGCGAACTGGACGTCGTTCCGGGTGATTTAAATCGCTTTACGCTAACCGGATGTATGACACAACGTGCAGACCCTCTCCCGCTGGCATTCGCGATACAAGATGGCGCAAGTTACGCTGGTGCGATTTTGAAAGCTGAGCTAAAAGAAGCGGGCATCAGTTATAGCGGAACCTTATTACGCCAGACGCAAGCGAATACACCAGGAACGGTCATCGCCAGTAAGCAATCGGCCCCATTGCACGATTTGCTAAAGGTTATGCTCAAGAAATCGGACAACATGATTGCCGATACCGTTTTTCGTACTATCGGCCATAACCGTTTTGGAGTGCCGGGAACCTGGCGTTCCGGAGCTGATGCCGTACGTCAAATCCTCCGGCAGAAAGCAGGTGTTGATTTAGGTAACAGTATCGTCGTCGATGGTTCGGGGCTATCGCGCCACAATCTCATCTCCCCCGCCACTATGATGCAGGTGTTGCAATATATCGCCCAAAATGACAGTGAGCTTAATTTTATCTCAATGCTACCGTTAGCGGGTTATGACGGTTCATTACAGTATCGTGCTGGTCTTCATCAGGCCGGTGTTGATGGCAAAGTTTCTGCGAAAACCGGTTCACTGCAAGGTGTTTATAACCTTGCTGGATTTATTACCACTGCCAGCGGCCAAAGAATGGCCTTTGTGCAATATTTGTCAGGCTACGCTGTAGAGCCTGCCGATCAACGTAACCGCCGTATCCCATTAGTGCGATTTGAAAGTCGTCTCTATAAGGATATCTACCAGAATAATTGAGTTATGAAACTGCTGATTGTTGAAGACGATTTACTGTTGCGGGAAGGCCTGGTGCTGGCATTGAGCAGCGAAGGCTATGCGCTTGATTGTGCTACGACCGCCGCCGAAGCAGATGCGCTGATCGAAAGTGGCGAATACGGCATGATCATTCTCGATCTTGGCCTGCCTGATAAAGACGGAGCCACATTATTAAGACAATGGCGGCGTCGCAGTATCAGTACACCCGTGCTGATACTAACGGCTCGTGACGCACTGGAAGATCGCGTCAACGGACTGGATTCTGGTGCAGATGATTATCTGGTCAAGCCATTTGCTCTCGCTGAATTGCAAGCCCGCACGCGGGCGCTGATTCGCCGATATCAGGGTCATAGCGATAACCTTCTTCAGCATGATGATTTGACACTCAACCTGCAAACTCAACAGGTGCTATTGCAAGATCAGCCCGTCGAAATCACACCAAAAGAGTTCGCCCTGCTCACACGCTTGATGATGCGTATCGGTCAGACCGTGCACCGTGAAACTTTGCAGCAGGATATCTACAGCTGGCAAGACGATCCTGGCTCGAATACCCTTGAAGTCCACATCCACAACCTAAGACGTAAGTTAGGCAAAGACAGGATCAAAACTGTCCGTGGCGTGGGTTATCGGCTGGATAGCCGTGTATGAACAGCATGCGCCAGCGCTTGATGGTCCTACTCGCACTTATTCTTTTGTTTTTTCAGCTAATTAGCGTTATTTGGTTGTGGCATGAAAGCCGTGAGCAAATCAGTTTTCTGGTCAGTGAAACGCTATCAGCCAAAGCCCGAAATCAGCATGTAGAAAAGGAAATCCGCGAGGCGATTGCTTCGTTATTGGTTCCTTCTCTGGTGATGATTGGATTCACGCTTTTCTTCTCATTCTGGGCAATCACCTGGATTACCCGTCCGTTGAATCGCCTGCGTACCAGCCTTGCTAATCGATCTGCCGATAACCTGTCACCACTGTCAATGTATTCAGACATGGATGAGATGGTTGCTGTTACCAACTCGCTGAACCAACTCCTGGCGCGACTAAACCATACCATTCAGCAAGAGCGCTTATTTACCGCAGACGCCGCTCATGAATTACGAACTCCTCTGGCAGGCATTCGTCTGCACCTCGAGTTAATGGCAAATGCAGGCATTCAGCAGGCCCCTATGCTGTTGGAGCGTATCGATCAACTGATGCACACCATTGAGCAGTTGCTGATGCTCTCGCGCGCTGGACAAGCGCTGGCGAGTGGTCATTACGATACTCTCAACTGGCATCGTGACATTATCTCGCCGCTCAAAATGGAAATGGAAGAGATGGTGGCCTTGCGTAAGCAAAATATTATCTGGACGGAGGAAAATGAAATTATCGTTCAGGGTGATGCAGTACTGCTGCGTTTGATGCTGCGTAACCTTCTGGAAAATGCCTCTCGTTATAGCCCAGCTGAAAGTACCATCTCGGTCTCTTTAAACGCCCAGGATAACGGCGCGAAGTTAACTATTTCAGACCAGGGGCCAGGTATCGATGAAAAACATCGTCAGACGATTACCGATCCCTTCCGTCGAATGGATGAACGCTATGGCGGGAGTGGGCTTGGACTGAATATTGTCCAACGTATTGTTCAGCTTCATCATGGAAAACTAGCATTAGATAACGGTATCGATGGTGTTGGCCTGCAAGCAAGCTGCTGGATCCCATCGCAAAACCAATAAAAAAGGCCGGAAATTTCCGGCCTTTCATAAGATAACGTTTTATTTCTGATAGATGATTTCGACACCTTCGTCGTCATCTTCATCCCAGTCGTCATCCCAGTCTTCGTCTTCTTCCGCTTCCACGGCATCGAGTTGCTGTTGATGATAATCATCCCACATGAACTCAACTTTTTCCGGTGCAATCGGCTGGAGCTCAGCGATTTTCGGGTTAGCAATGATGAAGTCCATTACATCCCAGCACAGCGCATTCACGCCTTCGCGGTTAACGGCAGAGATCAGGTAGTATTTCTCTTCCCAGCCCATAGCGGTCGCAATTTCTTTTGCACGCGCTTCGGCGTCTTCTTTGCTCATCAAATCGCATTTGTTGAAGACCAACCAGCGTGGCTTCTCAGCAAGTTTCTCACTGTATTTTTCAAGCTCACCAATGATGACGCGGCCATTTTCAACCGGATCTGATTCGTCAATTGGTGCGATATCGATGAGGTGCAATAACACGCGGCAACGCTCAAGGTGTTTCAGGAAGCGGATGCCGAGGCCTGCGCCATCAGCTGCACCTTCGATAAGCCCTGGAATATCGGCAACCACAAAGCTCTTCTCGTTATCCATACGGACAACACCAAGGCTTGGGATAAGCGTAGTAAACGGATAATCCGCCACTTTTGGTTTTGCCGCAGAGACAGAACGAATAAAGGTAGATTTACCAGCATTTGGCAAACCAAGCATACCCACGTCTGCCAACAGCAGCAGCTCAAGTTGAATATCACGCTTCTCGCCAGGTGTACCCATGGTTTTCTGACGCGGAGTACGGTTCACAGATGACTTGAAACGGGTGTTACCCAAACCGTGCCAACCGCCCTTAGCCACCATCAAACGCTGACCATGCTGGGTCATATCACCCATGGTTTCGCCAGTGCCCTGATCGATAACTCGCGTTCCTACAGGTACTTTTACGGTAATGTCTTTACCACGTTTACCGGTACAGTCACGGCTCTGGCCATTTTGACCACGTTCAGCGCGGAAAGATTTCTCGAAGCGATAGTCGATCAGGGTGTTGAGGTTTTCATCCGCCTCAAGCCAGACATCACCGCCATCACCGCCATCACCACCGTCCGGGCCGCCTCTGGGAATATATTTTTCACGACGGAAGCTAACGCAGCCGTTACCGCCATCACCTGCTACGACCAGGATCGTTGCTTCATCAACAAACTTCATTTCACTTCTCCGTAAATCATTCGCCCGAACGTTGTACTGGAAGAACAGCTTCGGTTTTGCGCCAACGTCCCCAAAGACGGTGACCAATGGCTGAATACATTGCACCTGCAACCACGACGAACGCGCCGCTATAACCCACAAGGTTAAGTAACGGCATGGCGAAGAAATCGGGCCAGGCTAACGCTAATAAATCAGAAAATAGCAAAGTAAACAGCGGAGTCAGCGTAATAATGGCGCTAACCTGTGCCGCCTGCCACCGTGCCATGGCTTCTGCCAGTGCCCCATACCCAACCAGTGTATTCAGGCCACAGAAAACTAAACATGCCAGTTGCCAGTCACTGAGCTGGAAAATTTTATCCAACTGAGCCAGAGGCAAAAGTGCAAGAGTACATAAAGTGTACAGCAAAAGGAGGATCTGTTGCGAGGCCAGGCGGCGTAATAATACCTTCTGCGCCACGCCATAGATGACCCACACTGTCGCCGCCAGAACACCGAATATCACCCCAAGGGTGTAATCTGTCAGGCGGGTAAAAATCTCTATCAGGCTGGTGTTGAAGAACATCACCAACCCACAAAGTAACATTATGGCCCCAATGACTTGTGTGCCGCGCATCTTCTCTTTGAGCACAACCACACTTGCCACCATCATTCCCACGGGGGAAAGCTGGCCAATAACCTGAGATGCTGTTGGGCTCAGGTACTGCAACGATGAACTAAACAGCAAAAAGTTTCCGAACAAACCACCGGTTGCAATGGCGAGTAACGCCAACCAACGTGGTTTTCGGAACAGGCGTAATGGAGGTAATTTTCCGCGTATTGCAAGAATACTACCCAGCCCCAGGCTTGCCATCAGGAAACGATAAAAGACCACTGTCGGCGGTTCCATTACCGTCAGCACCTGTTTCATCGCAATCGGCAATGCCCCCCAGCAAACTGCTGTAGTGAGCGCCAACAGAATGCCAATGCCTGCCTGCTGTTTCATTGCTTATTCCCTGCGACTACCTGATTTACCGGTCGCAGAATGTAAAAAGCCCCGCAACGTGTTGCGGGGCTTCTATCCGTTACCGGGACGCGAAAAACTTATTCAGCAACGATGCTGATGAACTTACGGTTTTTCGGACCTTTAACTTCGAACTTAACTTTACCGTCAGTCAAAGCGAACAGAGTATGATCTTTGCCGCAACCTACGTTAGTACCAGCGTGGAATTTAGTACCACGTTGACGAACGATAATGCTGCCTGCCAGAACTGCTTCACCGCCGAAACGTTTTACGCCCAGACGTTTAGCTTCGGAATCGCGACCGTTACGAGTAGAGCCGCCAGCCTTTTTATGTGCCATTTAATATGCTCCCCTGTATTAAGCGCTGATGCCGGTGATTTTCACATCAGTGAACCACTGACGATGACCCTGCTGCTTACGGTAGTGTTTACGACGACGAAACTTAACAATCTTAATTTTCTCGCCACGACCATGAGCAACAACTTCAGCTTTGATTACGCCGCCATCGACGAAAGGAACGCCGATTTTGATTTCTTCACCATTAGCGATCATCAGAACTTCAGCAAACTCAACAGATTCGCCAGTTGCGATGTCCAGCTTTTCCAGGCGAATGGTTTGACCTTCGCTTACTCGGTGTTGTTTACCACCACTTTGGAAAACCGCGTACATATAAAACTCCGCTTTCCGCACGCACCCTATGTATGTTTCAGGTGGCGCTATAAATATTCACAATAGGGCGCGAATATTACGCAAAACGAGAGCCTTTGACAAGCCCTCTCATGAAACAGAGTAGAAAAAAAACGCAACATCACACCAGCCGTTTATCTGCCTCGTTTTTTCAGTACAATCTGTACTACATTATTACTCCTCTTCCCTCACGTGATTCCGTACAGGCATGTGGTAAACAGGACTTTAAGCCAGACTTTTGCGATGAATTTAGAAAAAATTAATGAGTTAACCGCGCAAGATATGGCGGGCGTCAATGCGGTCATCCTTGAGCAGTTGAATTCAGATGTCCAATTGATCAATCAGTTAGGGTATTACATCGTCAGTGGCGGTGGTAAGCGTATCCGCCCAATGATTGCTGTACTTGCTGCTCGTGCGCTCGGTTATCAGGGTAAGGCGCATGTCAATATTGCAGCGCTTATCGAATTTATTCACACGGCGACGTTGTTGCATGATGACGTAGTAGATGAATCGGATATGCGCCGTGGCAAAGCCACAGCCAACGCGGCGTTCGGCAATGCGGCCAGTGTACTGGTCGGCGATTTTATCTATACCCGAGCCTTCCAGATGATGACTCAACTTGGTTCACTCAAGGTACTTGAAGTCATGTCCGAAGCAGTGAACGTGATTGCTGAAGGTGAAGTTCTGCAATTAATGAACTGCAATGACCCGGATATCACTGAAGAAAGTTACATGCGGGTGATCTACAGTAAAACAGCACGCCTGTTTGAAGCGGCCGCTCAATGTTCCGGTATTTTAGCTGATGCCACTGTAGAGCAGGAGAAAGCCCTTCAGGATTATGGTCGCTATCTGGGTACTGCATTCCAACTCATTGATGATCTTCTCGACTACAGTGCGGACGGGCAAACTCTGGGTAAGAATGTTGGTGATGACCTTAACGAGGGCAAACCGACTCTCCCGTTACTGCACGCAATGCGTAACGGCAATGCAGAGCAAGCAAAAATGATCCGTGAAGCCATTGAACAAGGTAACGGGCGTCATTTGCTGCAACCAGTATTGGACGCGATGGCGGCCTGTGGTTCACTGGAATGGACTCAATTACGCGCAGAGCAAGAAGCAGACAAAGCCATTGCTGCGCTGAGTATTTTGCCAGAAAGTGAACACAAAGAAGCACTAATTGCACTGGCTCATATGGCCGTTCAACGCGACCGTTAATCTTTTTAGCGCGCCAGCTAAAGGCGCGCTAAGTTTCCAATAATTTTTTTTCCCCGCTTCAGCATGCTTCCTATAACCAATTTGTTTTCATTGGATTTCATTCACTTTGTGTGGGTTAACACAGATTTAATTTTTTAAGCCATTTATTGGAATCTTTTGGCACTTCGCTATGTTATAAACACTCTTGAGTAGACCGGTTAAACGAAACGGTTACAGGGAGGAACATGGAAAGTAATTATTCTGACTGGCACCCGGCAGACATAATCGCAGGGTTACGTAAACGTGGAACAAGCCTGGCGGCTGAATCCAGGAAGGCAGGGCTAAGTTCATCGACGCTGGCTAATGCGTTGACGCGCCCATGGCCTAAAGGTGAGTTAATCATAGCAACGGCACTGGATACATCACCCTGGATGATTTGGCCCTCGCGGTATTACGACCCACAAACTCATCAGTTAATTAACCGAGCGAGTTTAATGCGTAAGCGATAAAAAAACCGGGCATGCCCGGTTTTCTCTTGTTAACAACAAAATTTATTCGCTGCCACTACCTTTCACACGTTCAATCTTCGCACCCAACGCCTGAAGTTTATCTTCAATGCGCTCGTAGCCACGATCGATGTGGTAAATACGGTCAACAACGGTTGTGCCTTCGGCAATACAGCCAGCCAGAACCAGGCTTGCTGAAGCACGCAGGTCGGTCGCCATCACTTGTGCACCAGACAGTTTTTCAACGCCGTGGCAAATCACCGTATTACTTTCAATCTCTGCATGTGCGCCCATACGGATAAGTTCTGGAACGTGCATGAAGCGATTTTCAAAAATGGTTTCGGTGATAACACCCGTACCTTCAGCCACCAGGTTCAGCAAGGTGAACTGAGCCTGCATATCGGTCGGGAAACCAGGGTGCGGTGCAGTACGGATGGTCACGCCTTTCGGGCGCTTACCGTGCATATCCAGGCTCACCCAGTCTTCGCCAACTTCAATATCGGCACCTGCTTCGCGCAGTTTCGCCAACACCGCATCAAGGGTGTCTGGTTGAGCATTACGGCAAACAATTTTGCCACCGGAAATCGCCGCAGCCACCAGGAAAGTCCCGGTTTCAATACGGTCTGGCACTACGCGGTAAACACCACCACCGAGGCGTTCAACGCCCTGGATAGTAATGCGATCGGTACCTGCACCGGTGATTTTCGCACCCAGAGTATTCAGGAAGTTCGCTGTATCAACGATCTCCGGCTCACGAGCGGCGTTTTCAATGATGGTTGTGCCTTCGGCAAGCGTAGCAGCACTCATGATGGTGACGGTGGCGCCTACGCTCACTTTATCCATCACGATGTGTGCGCCTTTCAGACGGCCCTGTACAGAGGCTTTAACGTAGCCTTCTTCCAGTTTGATTTCCGCACCAAGTTGCTCAAGACCGGTAATATGTAAATCAACCGGACGAGCGCCAATTGCACAGCCGCCAGGTAAAGAAACCTGCCCCTGACCAAAACGTGCAACCAACGGTCCAAGCGCCCAGATAGAAGCACGCATGGTCTTAACCAGATCATAAGGTGCGCAGAAGATATTCACTTCACTGGCGTCGATCCATACGGAACCGTTACGTTCAACTTTGGTACCCAACTGGCTTAACAGCTTCATTGTGGTATCAATGTCTTTCAATTTTGGAACGTTCTGAATCTCAACTGGCTCTTCAGCCAACAGAGCTGCGAAGAGGATCGGCAGCGCGGCGTTCTTCGCCCCGGAGATCGTCACTTCACCACTCAGTCGGGTTGGCCCCTGAACTCGAAATTTATCCATTGCAACTGCTCTCTATTAAATTCAAATCGTTACAATCCGCCGCGGCGAATTGCTCAAAAACCATTAAGTTTACGATCGCGATCCCACTCTTGCGGAGTATAGGTCTTGATGGAAACCGCATGAATACGGTTATCAGCAATCAGCTCCATCAATGGCGCATAAACTGTCTGTTGCTTCTTCACGCGACTTAACTCGGCGAATAACTCACCCACCGCAATCACCTGAAAATGGCTACCATCGCCTGAGACGTGGACTTCCTGGAGGGGCAGTGCGTTCATCAGCACTGTCTGAATTTCATGATTTTCCATGGGATATAATTCGTCGGTTAAGGAAACAAGCCACACATCTTAGAGGAAAGTGGCGTTGTCTTAAATAAGCAAAAAGCCCCTGATCTCAATCGATCAGGGGCAATGATAGTAACGCTATGAAAACACTAGCCTGCAAATGCGGGAAGGATGTCTTCTGGAAGGTTATAAAGTTTAGTCAGTGTTTGTAGATTATCACTGGCTCCCTGAAGCTCTACTTCAACGTTTTGTCGTCTGGCGAAAGCCACAAGATGAATCAACAACGCTAAACCTGAGGTATCTACACGCGATAAACCAGAAAGGTTAAGCGCCTTGATACCTGCCATGATTTGCTCCCGTTGCCGCCATAAAGGCCCCACGGTGTCGCTATCCAGCTCACCCGTCAGGTGTAAAGTTGCTGCTTCACGCTGCCAGTTAAGCTCGCCTGCCATTACTTTTTCGCTTCCAGTGTAATTGGCATACGGGAAATACTTTGCAGTTGCGCCGTCAAACCATCGATACCTTTGGTACGCAAGATATCACTCCACTCATTTTGCTTAGTGGTGATCATGCTGACACCTTCAGCAATCATGTCGTATGCCTGCCAGCCACCGGTCTGGGTGTTTTTACGCCACTGGAAATCAAGACGTACTGGTGGACGACCGTTTGGATCGACGATGGTGACACGAATCGCAATGATAGTGGCATCACCCAGCGGCTGCTCAGGGGCGATTTGGTAGGATTGCCCGTTATACATGGCAAGAGCCTGGCCGTAGGCTTGCTTCAGGTACTCTTCGAATGCTTTGAAGTAAGCATCACGCTGCGCAGGGGTCGCATCTTTATAATAACGACCCAGAACCAGAGCCCCCGCGTATTTTACCTGCACGTAAGGCAGCAGTTCCTGACCAACGATCTCACGCAAATAATCAGGGTTTTGGCGAATTTTAGGTTGTTCGTTTTTAAGGCGGTCAAAAGTTTTTTGCGCCGCTTCGCCCATTAACTTGTAGGGATTACTTTGATCCGCAGCATTCGCCAGCGGTGCAATAACCAGCATAGCAATCATAATAAGTCTTTTAAACATAACACTTTTCCTCTTAGATTAATGCGTGGTACCAGGCTGTGGCGCTGCACTATTATTCTGTGAATCCTGCGATGAGGAATCCCCTGAATTCTGATTATCACCATTGCCGCTCTTATACAGGAATTGGCCAATCAGGTCTTCCAGCACCAGGGCTGACTTGGTGTCCTGAATCGTCCCGCCCTCTTTAAGGATAGATGAACCGAGTTCTGGATCATCAAAACCGAGGTTCAACGCGAGATATTGCTCGCCCAGCAAGCCAGAAGTACGGATAGCCAGCGAACTGGTATCCGGAATGTGGTTATAGCGTTCTTCGATATCCAGGGTGACTCGTGGTAAGTAAGTTTTCGGATCCAGAGTAATATCGTCAACACGACCAATCACCACGCCACCGAGGCGCAGCGGGGAACCCGTTTTCAAGCTACCGATGTTGTCAAAAGTCGCATAGACCCGGTACGTTGGCTCACTGCGTAGCGAAGTGACGTTTGCCACTTTCAGACACAAGAAGACGATGGCTGCCAGTGCAATAATTAAAAATGCTCCAACCCCAGTTTCAAATTTCTTAGTTTGCATGAACTTAATTCCCAAACATCAGTGCTGTGAGCACAAAATCCAGACCTAAAACGGCCAGTGAAGCGTGCACAACGGTTCGTGTTGTTGCCCGACTAATCCCTGCGGACGTAGGAATAGCATCGTAGCCATTGAATAAAGCAATCCAGGTCACTGTTATCGCAAACACCACACTCTTGATGACACAGTTAACCAAATCAGTCCGCCAGCTGACGGCGTTTTGCATTGCAGACCAGAAGAAGCCCGCATCGATTCCCTTCCAGTTCACACCCACCAGCGCCCCACCCCAAATGCCGACCGCAGCAAAAATAAGCGTCAGCAAGGGTAGTGAAATCACGCCAGCCCAAAAACGCGGTGAAACGACCCGGCGTAGAGGATCAACCGCCATCATTTCCATACTGGAAAGTTGTTCTGTTGCCCTCATTAAGCCGATTTCTGCGGTTAGTGCTGAACCGGCACGCCCGGCGAACAGCAATGCAGCAACGACAGGACCAAGCTCTCGCAGTAATGACAAGGCGACCAACATACCGAGGCTTGATTCCGCGCTGTAGGTCGTCAGCACCAGGTAACCTTGCAGACCAAGCACCATGCCGATAAACAAACCAGAAACAATGATGATAATCAGCGACAACACACCAACGTTATACAGTTGGCGAATAAGCAATGGTGTGTGTTTGCGGAATTCCGGTTTCCCCACCAGCGCATTAAAAAGCATTATCCCAGCCCGGCCAAATGACGCACAGGTTTTCAACCCCCGCCGTCCGAATGATGCCAGTGCATTAAAGAACATGAGCAACTTAACTCCCTGTTTCTGATAATAAGTCATTCCGATAATCCATTGCCGGATAGCGGAACGGTACTGGCCCATCGGCAATACCATCGAGGAACTGGCGCACTCGCGGGTCGCAATTTTCACGCAGGGCAGCAGGCGTGCCTTCAGCCACAATATGTTGATCCGCGGCAATATAGGCGTAATCGGCAATACTCAGTACTTCTGGGACGTCGTGAGAAACCACAATACACGTGACGCCAAGGGCGCTATTCAATTCTGAAATCAGTTTGACTAATACCCCCATAGTAATAGGGTCCTGACCAACAAATGGTTCATCAAACATGATCAGATCGGGTTCGAGCGCGATGGCTCGAGCTAGAGCTGCACGTCGGGCCATACCACCGGAGAGTTCGTTAGGCATCAGTTTAGCGGCACCACGTAACCCCACCGCCTCAAGTTTCATCATCACGGTGCTGTGCAACAACTCTTCCGGCAGGCGGCGATGTTCACGTAGTGGATACGCCACATTTTCAAAGACATTGAGGTCGGTAAATAGCGCGCCAGACTGGAATAGCATACTCATGCGTTTACGAACATTGTATAAACGCGAACGAGACATGGCGGGGACGTTTTCACCGTCAAACAGGATTTCACCGCTGTCGGGTTGAATTTGACCACCGATAAGCCGCAATAGCGTTGTCTTCCCAATCCCTGAAGGCCCCATTATGGCGGTAATTTTACCGCGGGGTACGTTCAGTGAAATATTGTCAAAGATGCGCCGACTGCCGCGAGTAAAACTTACTCCGCGAATTTCGACCAGATTAGTCTGCGTCTGGCTCATCATCTTTCCTTTTATCAAGTTCACGGACGAAGCATTTACTGGAAACTGAGTTCCAATCCAATATCCTTGCAGAATAATACCCGTCCTGATTAGCGAAAACTGGCATTTGTTTTACTTTTCTGCCACATAAAGTCAGAATTAAGAATCATGCCCGGCCCTACAGAACTGTATGCTCTGCCGGTACTTTCACAGCACAAGACCGGCGATTATACCTGAATTAAGGATTCTGCATGCTGTTAGCTACAGCTCTGTTAATTATTGGTTTGCTTTTGGTCGTCTATGGCGCTGACCGATTAGTGTTTGCCGCATCAATACTTTGTCGCAGTTTTGGGGTTCCACCACTGCTAATCGGTTTGACTGTGGTCAGTATTGGCACTTCACTACCAGAGCTCATCGTCGCCAGTTCTGCAGCCCTGCATGGTCAGTTGGATTTAGCGGTAGGGACCGCGTTAGGCTCAAATATCACCAATATTTTGTTAATTCTTGGCTTAGCGGCTCTTTTGCATCCATTTACCGTGAATTCCGATATTCTACGGCGCGAGTTACCCCTAATGTTAGTTGTCAGCGCAATTATTGGCTGGCTGCTTTTTGACAACCAGCTAAGCGTTGTTGATGGTGTTATTTTGATTACGGTATCAGTGGCGTATCTGCTGTTTACGATTAAAATAACGCGCCTTGCCGGAAATGAAGGTGCCGACAAACTGACCCGTGAACAGTTGGCAGAGCTTCCTCGAGAAGGAAACCGCCCCGTCGCATTTTTATGGCTCGCTGTTGCCCTAATTATTATGCCGATGGCCACACGCATGGTTATCGATAACGCCAGTGTGTTGGCGCACTATTTTGGCGTGAGTGAGTTAGTGATTGGCCTGACGATTATTTCGGTTGGCACTAGCCTGCCTGAACTAGCCACCACCATCGCGGGTGCCCGTAAAGGCGAAGATGATATTGCGATTGGTAATATTATTGGCTCAAACATTTTCAATATTGTTCTGGTAATGGGCATTCCTGCGCTAATCGCACCAGGTGAAATCGACCCACTTGTCTTTGCACGTGACTATTGGGTGATGTTGGTCGTCAGTGTCATTTTCGCCGTACTTTGCTGGCGAAAGCCTCGCTCTATCGGCAAGACAGCAGGCGCTCTGTTAACATGTAGTTTCTTCGTATGGATTGTGGTGCTGTGGTTTGTTGCATCACCGGTCGTTGGGTAAAACGGAACGGAAATTATGTCACAGATAGATTTACAACCGGGTTTTGACTTTCAGCAAGCAGGCAAAGAAGTCCTGAAGATCGAACGTGAAGGCCTGGATCAACTTGAGCAATACATCAACACAGACTTCTCGGCAGCCTGTGAAAAAATGTTTTATTGCCAGGGTAAAGTTGTCGTAATGGGCATGGGTAAGTCTGGTCACATCGGTAAAAAGATGGCGGCAACGTTTGCCAGCACCGGCACACCTTCATTTTTCGTCCACCCTGGTGAAGCAAGCCACGGCGATCTCGGAATGGTGAGCCCCCAGGATATTGTTATCGCGATTTCAAACTCCGGCGAATCAAACGAAATTCAGGCATTGATTCCTGTTCTCAAGCGCTTACAAGTGCCGCTCATTTGCATCACCAGCCGCCCGGATAGTTCTATGGGTAAAGCGGCAGATATCCATTTGTGTGTCAAAGTCCCGCAAGAAGCCTGCCCTCTTGGTCTGGCTCCAACCTCCAGCACCACAGCAACACTGGTTATGGGTGACGCCCTTGCCGTTGCGTTGCTTAAAGCTCGCGGCTTTACTGCAGAAGATTTTGCACTTTCTCACCCAGGCGGCGCATTGGGTCGTAAACTGTTACTACGCGTCAGCGATATCATGCACAGCGGTGATGAGATCCCTCATGTCAGTAAAGATGCGTCCTTGCGCGATGCTCTACTGGAAATTACGCGTAAAAATATGGGTATGACCGTAATCTGTGACTCCCTGATGAAAATCGAAGGGATCTTCACCGATGGCGATTTACGACGCGTCTTTGATATGGGCGTTGACCTCCACTCTCTGAATATCGCAGATGTCATGACTGTCGGTGGAATTAGGGTCCGTCCATCACTACTGGCTGTGGATGCGCTCAATTTGATGCAATCTCGCCACATTACCTCGGTATTGGTTGCAGATGGCGACCAACTTCTCGGTGTGGTACATATGCATGACATGCTACGCGCTGGCGTGGTTTAACAAAGGATTAGCCTTAATGAGTAACCATGAAGCGTCACTTGCCACCTGTTATGGCCCGGTAAGCACGCGCGTGATGGAGCGGGCAGAAAACGTGCGCCTGCTTATTTTAGATGTTGACGGTGTCATGTCTGATGGCCTGATTTACATGGGTAATAGCGGCGAAGAGCTGAAAGCATTCAACGTGCGTGACGGTTACGGAATTCGCTGCGTGCTGACTTCCGACATCGAAGTCGCGATTATTACCGGCCGCAAAGCAAAGCTACTTGAAGACCGATGCGCAACACTCGGGATTACCCATCTCTATCAAGGGCAATCTGACAAGCTTTTGGCTTTTCACGATCTATTAGATAAGCTCGCCATCCCCGCGGAACATGTTGCTTACGTTGGTGATGATTTAATCGACTGGCCAGTGATGGCAAAAGTGGGTTTGAGTGTGGCGGTTTCCGACGCTCATCCTTTACTGATTCCTCGTGCCGACTACGTTACACGTATTGCTGGCGGACGTGGGGCGGTTCGCGAAGTCTGTGATCTTCTGTTACTGGCACAAGGAAAGCTTGATGAGGCCAAAGGGCTATCTATATGAGTAAGACCAGACGTTGGGTTATCATCCTGCTTTCATTGCTGGCATTAGTGTTGATTGGCTTAAATCTGGTCGATAAAGACCCCGTTGCTACACCGACGGTAAACAGCAACGAGCCAACCTATCAAAGTGAACATTCCACGACACTCGCCTACAGTCCTGAAGGGGCTCTGAATTATCGGCTGGTTTCGGAACACGTTGAATATTTTTCTGAGACTGCTATTTCGTGGTTTACCAACCCGGTGATGACGCAGTATGACGAAAACAAAGTGGCAACCTGGTCTTTACGAGCGGATCGCGCCAAACTTACTAACGATCGGATGCTGTATTTGTATGGGAATGTGGTGCTGACGGCTCTGACGCCGGATTCTCAGCTACGCAAAATTACCACGGACAATGCGCAGGTTAATTTAGTCACTCAGGATGTTGCCTCTGATGACCAGGTAACCTTGTATGGAACCAGCTTTAACTCCACCGGCCTCAAAATGCGTGGAAATTTACGCAGCAAAAATGCCGAGCTGATTGAAAAGGTTAGAACATCCTATGAAATCCAAAATAAACAAACTCAGCCGTAATTTAGTACTAACCAGTACGCTTTTAGCCGCTAGTTTTTCGGCATTTGCGTTGACCGGTGATACCGATCAGCCGATTCACATTGAATCTGACCAACAGTCGCTGGATATGCAGGGCAACGTCGTCACCTTCACTGGCAATGTGATCGTGACACAAGGCAGTATCAAAATTAACGCCGACAAAGTGGTTGTGACTCGTCCTGGCGGCGAAGAAGGCAAAGAAGTCATTGATGGTTATGGTAATCCAGCCACGTTCTATCAGATGCAAGATAGCGGTAAACCCGTTAGCGGCCACTCAGCGACCATGCACTATGAGTTGCAAAACGACTTTGTAGTTCTGACCGGTAATGCTTATCTCGAGCAGGTCGACAGCAATATCAAAGGCGACAAAATTACTTATCTGGTGAAAGAACAGAAGATGCAGGCCTTTAGCGAAAAAGGTAAACGTGTCACCACCGTTCTGGTCCCTTCTCAACTGCAGAAAAAAGACGGCCAGGCTCCGGCACCAGCCCCTGCGCAGAAAAAGAGTAACTAATTCGTTATGGCTACTTTAATTGCAAAAAATCTCGCCAAAGCCTACAAAGGCCGCCGCGTCGTTGAAGATGTCAGCCTGGCTGTTAAGTCGGGTGAAATTGTCGGGTTACTTGGCCCAAACGGTGCCGGGAAAACCACCACCTTTTACATGGTGGTTGGCATTGTGCCGCGTGACGCCGGCAACATTATTATTGATGATGAAGACATCAGCCTTCTGCCACTTCATGCTCGTGCTCGTCGAGGTATCGGCTACTTACCGCAAGAAGCGTCTATTTTCCGCCGTTTAAGTGTGTTCGATAACTTAATGGCTGTGCTGCAAATCCGTGACGATCTTTCTGTTGAGCAGCGTGATGACCGCGCTAATGAGCTGATGGAAGAATTCCACATCGAACATTTGCGTAATAACCTCGGGCAGTCATTGTCTGGTGGCGAGCGTCGTCGTGTCGAAATTGCCCGAGCATTAGCCGCAAATCCAAAATTTATTCTTCTGGATGAACCTTTTGCTGGTGTTGACCCAATCTCCGTCATCGACATCAAGCGAATCATTGAGCATCTGCGCGACAGTGGGCTCGGGGTGTTGATTACTGACCATAACGTACGCGAAACGCTGGCTGTTTGTGAACGTGCCTACATCGTAAGCCAGGGCCATTTAATCGCCCATGGCACTCCAGCCGAAATCCTGGAAGACGAGCATGTTAAGCGCGTGTATCTGGGCGAAGAGTTCAGACTCTGATAGGGTAGTAAAAATTATAATATTTATACTCAAAATAATTCGAGTTGCAGGTAGGCGACAAGGGAGTTCATCCCAGGAGCTTACTTGAGTAAGTGACTGGGGTGAAGGAGTGCAGTCAACACCCCTGCAGCTCGAAGTATGACGAGTATAACCTGAGGAAGCTCGCTCTGAATATGAAGCAAGGTTTGCAATTACGGCTTAGCCAACAACTTGCTATGACTCCCCAGTTACAGCAGGCAATTCGTCTGTTGCAACTTTCGACGTTAGAGCTACAGCAAGAACTTCAGCAAGCACTGGAAAGTAACCCACTGCTTGAGCAAACCGATCTGCATGAAGAAGTTGAAACTCAGGAAGTACGTGAAAACGAAGCGTTAGATACCCGTGAGGCGCTTGAGCAAAAAGAAATGCCTGACGAGTTACCGCTGGATACCAGTTGGGACGAAATCTACACCGCAGGCACTCCATCAGGAACCGGAAGCGATTATATCGACGACGAATTGCCGGTTTATCAGGGGGAAACGACCCAGTCTCTTCAGGATTATCTGATGTGGCAGGTTGATCTCACCCCGTTTTCAGATACTGACACAGCAATTGCGACCTCTATTGTCGATGCCGTTGACGAAATGGGTTATCTCACAGTTTCTCTGGAAGAAATTCTGGAAAGCATGGGTGATGACGAAATCACCCTCGACGAAGTGGAAGCCGTACTCAAACGCGTTCAACGCTTCGATCCTGTGGGTGTTGCCGCACGTGATCTACGCGATTGCCTGCTCATACAGCTTTCACAGTTCGCTCGCGAAACGCCATGGTTAACCGAAGCCAGCTTGATTGTCAGCGATCACCTGGATCTGCTCGCTAACCATGACTTCCGCAGCCTGATGCGCGTCACCCGTCTGAAAGAAGAGGTGCTGAAAGAGGCAATGTGCCTGATTCAGTCTCTTGACCCACGCCCAGGGCAATCCATTCAGACCGGTGAACCGGAATATGTCATACCGGATGTTCTGGTGAAAAAAACGCAAGGTCACTGGACTGTAGAACTCAATGCCGACAGCCTCCCTCGCCTGAAAATAAACCAGCAGTACGCTGCAATGGGCACCAGTGCCCGCAATGACAGCGACTCGCAATTTATTCGCAGTAATCTGCAAGAAGCAAAGTGGCTGATTAAGAGCCTGGAAAGCCGGAACGACACGCTGCTGCGCGTCAGTCGCTGTATCGTTGAACAGCAACAAGGCTTTTTTGAACACGGCGAAGAGCACATGAAACCGATGGTGCTTGCTGATATCGCTCAGGTCGTAGAAATGCATGAATCGACCATTTCCCGAGTGACCACGCAAAAATATTTACATAGCCCACGCGGCATTTTTGAATTGAAGTATTTCTTCTCAAGCCACGTTAATACCGAAGGTGGAGGTGAAGCCTCCTCGACGGCAATTCGTGCATTGGTGAAGAAATTAATTGCTGCGGAAAACCCTGCGAAACCACTGAGTGATAGCAAGTTAACGACTATGCTATCGGATCAGGGGATCATGGTGGCACGCCGCACTGTTGCGAAGTACCGAGAGTCTTTATCCATACCACCGTCAAATCAGCGTAAACAGTTGGTTTGACTTAACCGATAAGGAAGACACTATGCAGCTCAACATTACAGGACATAACGTCGAAATCACTGACGCACTGCGCGAATTTGTGAGTACGAAGTTTGCCAAACTGGAGCAGTACTTCGATAGAATTAACCAAGTCTATATTGTGTTAAAAGTGGAAAAAGTCACGCATATTGCCGATTCAACGCTTCATGTAAATGGTGGTGAAATTCATGCCAGCGCGGAAGGGCAGGATATGTATGCGGCGATTGACGGTCTGATTGATAAACTGGCTCGCCAGTTAACCAAACATAAAGATAAACTAAAACAACACTGATAATCCGGGCAACTGTTTAAGCAGTTACCCAAAATAATTCGAGTTGCAGAAAGGCGGCTACACAGTGAATCCCCATGAGCTTACTCTGGTAAGTGACTGGGGTGAGCGAGGAAGCCAACGCATATGCAACTTGAAGTATGAAGGGTAAAGACGGCTCGTTGCGTGGAGTAGCGGGCCGTTAGCATAACAGGGTGCTTAGGTGAACTTATGATGAACAACGATTCTGCTCTACAACTTAGTCAAGTCCTGAACAAGGAATGTACCCGTACCAACGTACATTGCCAGAGTAAAAAGCGTGCACTGGAAATCATCAGTGAACTGGCAGCAAAACAGCTCGGCCTGCCACCACAAGTGGTATTTGAGGCTGTATTGACGCGCGAACGCATGGGCAGTACCGGTATCGGAAATGGCATCGCCATTCCCCATGGGAAACTGGAAGAAGATACGACTCGTGCCGTTGGGGTGTTTATTAAACTGGAAACCCCTATCGCTTTTGACGCCATCGATAACCAACCGGTTGACCTGATGTTTGCGCTGCTTGTTCCTGCGGATCAAACAAAAACGCACTTACATACTTTGTCTCTGGTAGCAAAACGTCTGGCTGACAAAACGATTTGCCGCCGCCTGCGTTCTGCACAGAGCGATGAAGAGCTTTATCAGATCATTACCGAAACAGAACAAGGTAGTGAAAGTGAATAATCTGGCTGCGGTCACGGGTATGCCGCAGCAAGAAAAGTTGGGGGAGTGAAAACATGGTGCTGATGATTGTCAGCGGCCGCTCTGGTTCAGGGAAGTCTGTAGCCTTGCGTGCACTAGAAGATATGGGATTCTACTGTGTAGATAACCTACCAGTGGTGCTATTACCTGATCTTGCTAAAACCCTCGCAGAACGCCAAATTTCTGCGGCAGTCAGCATCGACGTGCGTAACATGCCGGAAAATCCGGAGATCTTTGAACAGGCAATGACCAATCTGCCTGACTCATTCTCACCACAATTGTTGTTCCTTGATGCCGATCGCAACACGCTGATTCGTCGTTATAGTGACACGCGCCGCTTGCACCCGCTTTCCAGTAAAAATCTCTCGCTGGAAAGTGCGATAGATGAAGAAAGTGACTTGCTGGAGCCATTGAAATCCAGAGCCGATCTGATCATCGACACCTCTGAGATGTCGGTGCATGAGCTCGCGGAAATGCTGCGTACCCGTTTGCTTGGTAAACGTGAACGTGAGCTGACAATGGTGTTCGAGTCCTTTGGCTTTAAACATGGTATTCCGATTGATGCGGATTACGTGTTCGATGTGCGCTTCCTGCCAAACCCGCACTGGGACCCGAAGCTGCGCCCGATGACCGGTCTGGACAGACCTGTTGCTGCGTTCCTCGACCGTCATACCGAAGTCCACAATTTTATCTACCAGACGCGTAGCTATCTTGAGCTATGGTTACCTATGCTGGAAACCAATAACCGCAGCTATCTAACTGTGGCGATTGGCTGTACCGGCGGTAAACACCGTTCAGTTTATATCGCTGAACAGTTGGCAGATTATTTCCGTTCACGCGGCAAGAACGTGCAATCCCGTCACCGCACGCTGGAAAAACGTAAAACATGACCGTAAAACAGACCGTTGAGATAACCAACAAACTGGGCATGCACGCACGCCCAGCGATGAAGCTGTTCGAACTGGTACAAAGCTTTGACGCCGAAGTGATGCTGCGCAACGAGGCTGGCACGGAAGCTGAAGCCAATAGCGTCATTGCATTGCTGATGCTGGATTCTGCTAAAGGGGGTCACATTGAAATTGAAGTCACTGGCCCCGAAGAAGAACAGGCATTGAACGCCGTTATCGCGCTATTCAATGCCGGTTTTGACGAAGACTAATTAACTCACTTCAACTCATGCTGCGCCATAAACGATTCGCCACCTAGCTGGCGCATCTGGCGCAAAATCCATTGCTGACGCTGGTGTACATAACCGGAAGGAGCATTCGCTTTAAAGCGAATGGGATTAGGGAGAACGGCTGCGAGAAGTGCTGCTTCTGATGCCGTAAGGCGGCTGGCAGGTTTATGGAAATAGCGCTGCGAGGCGGCTTCCACACCAAAAACCCCATCACCAAACTCCGCGATATTCAGGTAAACCGCCAGGATGCGGCGTTTAGTCCAGACCACTTCCATGCCAAGGGTCAATCCCGCTTCCAGGCCTTTGCGCAGATAACTACGACCATCCCACAGGAATAGGTTTTTCGCCGTTTGCTGAGAGAGTGTGGATGCACCACGAACGCGATTTTCATTTCGCTCATTATGTGCAATAGCTTTCTCAATTGCCGTTACATCAAACCCCCAGTGATCAGGGAATTTCTGGTCTTCTGCCGCAATCACCGCCAGCCCCATCCACGGCGAGATCTCGTCCATGCTCACCCAATCCGAGTGCGCAACATAACTAAAATCACCGCTGAACCAGGCACTAAACTGCCGCTCGACCATCACTGCTGAAAACGGCACCGGCATAAAACTAAACAGGATTATCCCGGCCAGCCAAATTCCCGCCAGTGCCAGTAGACCACGCAACAGCCAGCGCTTGAAAAAGCTCAAGAGCGCGATACGCCCTTTCTTCATGCAGTCATATCCACGACACGGGCCACCAGCTTTTCGATACCCATTGCGGCTTCATCGATACGGGTCGCCAGCATATAAGCAGGCGTGGTCACCACTTTGTGTTCTTCATCAACCACAATATCGTCAACCGGGCACGGAACATGTTCGGCCCCCATTTCTTCAACGACTTCTGCCGTGTCGATATCTGTACCGATAGTCAAACGCACCGGCACATCAAGAATTTTTGGTAACATCACTGGGGCAATACAAATAAAGCCGAGTGGTTTACCCTGGGCATGGCAATCACGAGCCAGACGGCGTAGATCGCTATCAATCTGGCAGTCGCTCCCATGGCTTGCAAAATTACATAAGTTTTTCGCCGCGCCAAAACCGCCTGGCACAATAAGCGCATCCAGTTGACTGGCATCGGCCTGCGCTAATGGCGCTACCGCACCACGAGTAATTCGCGCCGCTTCAGCCAGCACATTACGATGCTCAATAGACTTATTATTAGTCAGGTGATTAATAACATCTGCTTGAGGTTTATCGGGTGCAAAACATACCGCTTCAGCACCTGACCGAGCGATAGCCAGCAGGGTAATCACAGCTTCCTGAATCTCACTTCCGTCGTAGACCCCACACCCACTGAGCACCACACCAATCTTCTTCATTCAGCCATTCCTTTTCATCATGCAAATTTCATCATCAGTTATGATGATTTGATCGCTATGCTTCACACATTTTACTGTTTCATGTAACAAACTATTTAAGATTTGCTATCTTAATGCCTGAGCAGCACACAAGATTATCGGCTGCGCCATTTGGATAAAGACTTATAACTCAACGGCGCAACCTGACTTTTCCCTGGTGTTGGCGCAGAATTCGCGCACCCCGGTTTATCCGGGGTCATTTTTTGGGAGCGTTTGCCACCCAGGCTTTCAGAACATCAACATCGTGTTGCCATTCTTGTTTCAACTCTTCAATCCACTCACCGACGTTTTCTGACCATGCAGGTAAGTCCGGCGATTGAATTTGCTGAGCAACTTGCTGCAAGTGACGTAGCCCAACAGACCCCGCGGCTCCTTTAATCTTATGACCTTCTTCCACGACCCCTTTCTGGTCGCGAGCAGTCATATTGGAGTCCAGTACACTCAGATAGCCCGGCATCATTTTTTCAAACATCGCCAGCCCATCAGTAATCAGTTTTGGTCCGACGAGGTCCATATACTGCTCAAGCATTGGAATATCGAGCAATGCTTGCTGCTTTTCACTATTAACTTGAGGCACTTGAGACTCCTTCTTAGACTCTGACTGTTGGTTGTCCCAGAATTTTTGGATCATCGCCATTAACGCCGGAACAGAGAGGGGTTTGCTCAGCACATCATCCATGCCAGCATCCAGGTACTCTTTTTTATCTTTCAATACGTTAGCAGTCAATGCCACCAGCGGTGGTAAATCTTCACGCGCATAATGCGTGGTCAGTTGCCGGGAAATATCCAGCCCCGTCATATCAGGTAACTGGATGTCCAACAGCACCAGGTCATATTCCCCTGGGGTGAATTTTTCTAGCGCTTCTTTACCGGTCATCGCGACATCGACGCTATTGCCGAGCTTCTCAAGCACGGAACGCGCAACAATCACGTTGAGTTCAATATCTTCAACCAATAAGACGTGCAATGCCGGCAGCGGCATTTCATCGTCTTCAAGGGTATCTTCAACTTCATCCGCAACACGCGGTGCCTGCACGGTCAGGGTAAACAACGAACCTTCACCGGGCTTGCTGCTAACGGTAATATCACCACCCATACTCTTCGCCAGACGGCGCGATACCGCCAAGCCAATTCCCGTACCGGTAGCCGGTTTACCGCCATGACTGTCTTTCACCTGATAATACATGGCGAAGATTTTGTCCTGTTCGTCTTGAGGAATGCCAATGCCGGAATCCTGAACTTCGAAGCGCAGCGTGTTTTCTTCTTCATAACACACGCGCACAGCAACCAGTCCTCCTTTTGGCGTGAACTTAACGGCGTTACTGATCAGATTCCAAAGGATTTGGCGCAGACGTGTTCCATCGGTCACCACTTTATGCGGCAGTGGTAACGTAGAGTTCATTTCCAGCTTCAGTCCTTTTTGCTGTGCTTGCAAACCGGAAAGATTCTCTAAATCAGCAAGGAAACCAGTGAAATCAATCGGCTGGTTATCAAGCTGGACTTTGCGACGTTCAAGCTTATCCATATCAATGATATCGTTGAAAATATTACCGAGTGTTATTGCCGATACATGAATGGTTTTGAGGTAATTGGTTTGTTCAGGATTCAGATCGGTATCGAGCAAGATACGGCTCAAACCGACGATCCCATTTAGCGGTGTACGCAGTTCATGGCTGATGGTTGAAATGAAGGTGGTTTTATCGCGACTGGCGCGTTCAAGTGCATCCTGGTAACGCTTGCGCTCGGTAATATCGCGGCCAAAGCCCATCAAACCGTGACGCTTACCCACGCGGTCGTAATACGGCACTTTGCGAATTTCAAAGCAGGCTTTGCGCCCATCGGGGTAATCCAGCCACTGTTCATAGGTGAGCGAAACGTTATGGCGGAACACTTTTTCATCCGTTTCGATAACCTTTTGGGCTGCTTCTGGCGAGTAGACCTCTTCTGGCTTCAGTCTGATCAGTTGCTTCTCACTTTTGCCCGTCAACAACTCCATGGCACGGTTACAGCCTGAAAATTCTTTATCTTCATTACGATAGAAAACCAGATCCGGGGAAGCATCGAGGAATGAGCGTAAAAACGACGATTGCTGCTCAAGCTGAATTTGCGTCTCTTCACGCTCCTGCATCTCAACTTTGAGTTGCTCAAGCATAGTTTGACGCTCATCTTCTGCTTTCACGCGAACGGCAATTTCCTGATTTAATTGCGCAATATTGTCTTTAAGCTGCACATTAAGTTTCAGGTCTCTTTCGCGCATCTCTTCAAGTTTCTGCACCAGTTTTGACAGCCTTTGGCGAGACTCTTCGAGTTGTTCAACCACCACAGAAAGGAAATAGACAGCCCAGGGAGTAATTAGCAGACCAAAAAAGATAGAGCGGACGACATCAATGCTTTCAACCTGGCCACGTAACAACATCGTCACGGCCATTTGCACCACAATAGCCAACACCACCAGGGCGGAAGCCAACAATAATGAGAAGCGCATTAATCCGAGCTTCACCATCAAATCAACGTAATATTGTGCCAGTAACCGGATTTGCTTCATGGAACGTTTCCCTCGCCTTCAATCAGCTAAATATACCGCACGCTTAGGGATTACGACAGAATTGCTGGGGTCCATGGCGAACCCAATGCCGAGCCTTGTGTTCCATGCTCCGTCAAATACTTATCGATTGCCCCCATTCCGGTCCATCGGTTCTCACACCACAGCGGTGCCAGCAGGGTCGGACGGCGGGCATTGGCAGATATGCGATGATAAACAATATCGATCGGCGTATGGCGGATCATCTCACCTGCGGTAGTCGCATACTCTTCCAGTTCGATGCCTTGCAGTCGTCCTGCCTGCCAACTTTTCGCCATCGTGCTACCGCTGACAATATGGAGTGGATGCAGTTTGATGCCATCCACGCCCGTCTCAACGACTTGCTTCAGCGTTTGCAGGCAATGTTCCTGACCTTCTCCAGGCAGGCCAACAATCAAGTGGCTGCAAACTTTCAAGCCGCGCGCACGGGCACGACGTGTCGTTTCCTGATAACAGGCAAAATCATGCCCACGATTTATTCGATGTAGCGTTTTGTCATGCGCCGTCTGCAAGCCAAGTTCTAACCAGACCTCATAACCTTTGTCATGATATTCACTTAACAAATCGAGCACGCTATCCGGCACACAATCCGGGCGCGTACCAACACATAAGCCGACAATACTGGCCTGGCTAACGGCTTGTTGGTACATCGAGCGAAGCACCTGCACTTCTGCCCACGTACTGGTGTAAGCCTGAAAATAAGCGAGATAGTGTTTTGCCCGGTTTACCAGCTGTGACTGGCGTTCGAGCTGCTCAGCGATAGAATGGTTTTGTTGGGTTTCGTCGGCGAAAGAAGCGACATTGCAGAAAGTACAGCCGCCGCGTCCAATAGTACCGTCGCGGTTTGGGCAACTAAAACCGCCATGCAGCGTGAGTTTATGGACTTTGTGACCATAACGACGCTGAAGATCCCCACCAAACATATTGACTAATTTCTGTAACTGCATAATCTGATGGGCCGCCCTGTAAAAGGGAGGTAGCCTGCCATTTTCTGCCCATTTTAGCGATGACCTGGATCAATCGCTCTGGCGCAGCTTTATCTATTGCATATAAATGCAAAATAAGTGCAATTCTAATCACAAGCAAGATGATTACTTTTCCTTATATTGACCCTCTATTTTTAAAGAATATGTGGCCTTGTGAAAAACAGTGTCATACAACACGCCACACCGCGTTGATAGCATAAGATCCTGCCAATACCATCATCTCCAGCACGCTCTGGAATTTTTCAGCCTCCAGGATAGTGAGAGAGATCACAATACCCAGGTGATTTTCTTGCCGCTTAAATCCGATAAAAATGATAATAAAATGTTTATATTCATAATGTTAAATAGAAATTAGCACATAATCGTATAAATAAGAATGCCATTTGACCTGTGTGCGCTTTCCCGATAACTTGGAAATCCGCTGGAAGCTTTCTGGGTGGGTTCTGTGCCCATCATATTTATGCAGTAATTTAGATTCCCTCTAAAGCAAGTCCTCAACACTTGTGAAACCGGATGCGTTAGACATCAAGAGGGCGACACGCGCGGTATGCGTAGATTCGCAAACCCCGTCGCCATGCCCTTGCTGCGTCTGGACGCAAACGGTATCGGGAATCACGTAGAGCCTCGGGAGGTTCACTGATATGTTGTACGATAAATCCCTTGAGAAGGATAACTGTGGTTTCGGCCTGATCGCCCACATAGAAGGCGAACCTAGCCACAAGGTAGTGCGTACTGCTATTCACGCACTGGCCCGAATGCAACACCGTGGAGCAATCCTCGCCGATGGTAAAACCGGTGATGGTTGTGGCCTGCTGTTGCAAAAGCCTGACCGTTTCTTCCGAATCGTTGCGGAAGAGCGTGGCTGGCGTTTGGCAAAAAACTATGCCGTCGGCATGATTTTCTTAAATAAAGATGATGCGCTGGCTAAAGCAAGCCGTCGTATCGTTGAAGAAGAGTTGCAAAACGAAACCCTGTCGATTGTTGGCTGGCGCGAAGTGCCAACCAATGAAGACGTACTCGGTGAAATCGCCCTCTCCTCAAAACCTCGTATCGAACAAATTTTTGTTAATGCTCCGGCTGGCTGGCGCCCACGTGATATGGAACGTCGCCTGTTTATCGCCCGTCGCCGCATTGAGAAACGTATTCAGGACAAAGACTTCTACGTTTGTAGTCTCTCAAACCTGGTCAACATCTATAAAGGTCTGTGTATGCCGGCAGATTTGCCGCGCTTCTACCTGGACCTGGCGGACTTACGCCTGGAATCAGCCATTTGCTTGTTCCACCAGCGTTTCTCCACCAACACCGTACCACGCTGGCCGCTGGCTCAGCCGTTCCGCTACCTGGCGCACAACGGTGAAATCAACACCATCACCGGTAACCGTCAGTGGGCGCGTGCGCGTACCTATAAATTCCAGACGCCACTGATCCCAGATTTGCATGACGCCGCGCCATTCGTTAACGAAACCGGCTCCGACTCAAGCTCAATGGATAACATGCTTGAGCTGCTATTAGCTGGCGGGATGGACATCGTTCGTGCCATGCGTTTGCTGGTGCCACCAGCCTGGCAGAACAACCCGAACATGGACCCGGAGCTACGTGCCTTCTTCGACTTTAACTCCATGCACATGGAACCGTGGGATGGCCCGGCCGGTATCGTAATGTCCGACGGGCGTTACGCTGCGTGTAACCTGGACCGTAACGGTCTGCGTCCGGCACGCTACGTCATTACTAAAGATAAGCTGATTACCTGTGCATCCGAAGTTGGGATCTGGGATTACCAGCCTGACGAAGTGGTCGAAAAAGGCCGCGTCGGTCCTGGCGAATTGATGGTTATCGATACCCGTATCGGGCGCATTCTGCATTCCGCTGAAACCGATGCCGATCTGAAAAGCCGCCACCCTTATAAAGAGTGGATGGAAAATAACGTTCGTCGTTTAGTGCCGTTTGAAGATTTGCCTGACGAAGAAGTCGGTACCCGCGAGCTGGATGACGATACGCTGGCAAGCTTCCAGAAGCAGTTCAATTACAGTGTTGAAGAACTGGATTCTGTGATTCGCGTGCTGGGTGAAAATGGCCAGGAAGCCGTCGGCTCAATGGGTGATGATACCCCGTTTGCCGTGCTCTCCAGCCAGCCACGCATTATTTACGATTACTTCCGCCAGCAGTTTGCGCAGGTGACCAACCCGCCAATCGATCCGCTGCGTGAAGCTCACGTAATGTCTCTGGCGACCAGCATTGGCCGTGAAATGAACGTCTTCTGTGAAGCAGAAGGCCAGGCGCACCGCCTGAGTTTCAAATCACCAATTCTGCTGTGGTCTGATTTCCAGCAGCTCACTTCGCTTGAAGAGCAGCACTACCGTGCCGATACGCTGGACATCACTTACGATGCTTCCGCTCAATCGCTGCATGAAACCGTCAACGCACTGTGCGACGAAGCTGAACGCATGGTTCGCAACGGTACAGTTTTGCTGGTGCTGTCTGACCGTAACATCGCGAAAGATCGCCTGCCGGTTCCAGCGCCAATGGCAGTGGGTGCGATTCAGACTCGCCTGGTCGAGAAGAATCTGCGTTGTGATGCCAATATTATTGTTGAAACGGCAAGTGCGCGTGACCCGCACCACTTCGCTGTTCTGCTTGGCTTTGGTGCCACCGCCATCTATCCATACCTCGCCTACGAAACGCTGGCGAAACTGGTCGATAACGGCGCGATTGAAAAATCTTACCGCGCAGTAATGCAGAACTACCGCAACGGCATCAACAAGGGCCTGTACAAGATCATGTCCAAAATGGGCATCTCGACTATCGCCTCTTATCGTTGCTCGAAACTGTTTGAAGCGGTTGGCCTGCATAAAGAAGTTTCTGAGCTGTGCTTCCAGGGCGTTGTTAGTCGCATTGGCGGTGCTGGGTTCAACGACTTCCAACAAGATTTGCTGAACCTGTCTAAGCGCGCATGGCTTGCTCGTAAGCCGCTGGACCAGGGTGGTCAGCTGAAATACGTCCACGGTGGCGAATATCACTCCTATAACCCAGACGTGGTTCAGACGCTGCAAAAAGCCGTAAACAGCGGTGAGTACAAAGATTATCAAGAGTACGCGAAGCTGGTGAACGAGCGCCCGGTGGCAACACTGCGCGATATGCTCGCACTGAATCCGCAAGGCGAAACAGTGAGAATCGAAGACGTTGAGCCAGCCACTGAGCTGTATAAACGCTTCGATACTGCGGCGATGTCTATCGGTGCGTTAAGCCCGGAAGCGCACGAATCACTGGCCGAGGCGATGAACAGCATCGGCGGCAATTCTAACTCCGGTGAAGGCGGTGAAGATCCTGCACGTTACGGCACCAACAAAGTGTCCCGTATCAAACAGGTCGCTTCTGGTCGTTTCGGTGTGACTCCGGCTTACCTGGTGAATGCGGATGTTATCCAGATTAAAGTCGCTCAGGGTGCTAAGCCTGGCGAAGGTGGTCAGTTGCCGGGTGATAAAGTCACGCCGTATATCGCAAAACTGCGTTATTCCGTGCCTGGCGTTACGCTGATTTCGCCTCCGCCGCACCACGATATTTACTCTATCGAAGATTTGGCGCAGTTGATTTTCGACCTTAAGCAGGTCAACCCGAAAGCGATGATCTCCGTCAAACTGGTTTCCGAACCAGGTGTCGGCACCATCGCAACCGGTGTGGCGAAAGCCTATGCCGACCTGATTACTATCGCCGGTTACGATGGCGGTACAGGTGCAAGCCCGCTGTCTTCCGTGAAATATGCTGGTTGCCCGTGGGAACTGGGCCTGGTGGAAACACAACAGGCACTGGTTGCCAACGGTCTGCGTCACAAGATTCGCCTGCAGGTTGATGGCGGCCTGAAAACCGGCTTAGACATCATCAAAGCGGCGATTCTTGGCGCAGAAAGCTTTGGTTTCGGTACCGGCCCGATGGTGGCGTTAGGTTGTAAATACCTGCGTATTTGCCACCTGAACAACTGCGCAACCGGTGTTGCAACTCAGGACGAAAAACTGCGTAAAAACCACTATCACGGCCTGCCGTTCAAAGTGACCAACTACTTTGAATTCATTGCCCGTGAAACCCGTGAGTTGATGGCGCAGTTAGGCGTGAAGCGCCTGGTTGACCTGATTGGCCGTACTGATTTGCTCAAAGAGCTGGACGGATTTACTGCCAAACAACAAAACCTGGATTTGTCGAACCTGCTGAAAACAGCCGAGCCGATGCCGGGCAAAGCGGTGTTCTGCACCGAAAATAACCCGCCATTTGATAAAGGCGACCTGAACGCGCAACTGCTTGCTCAGGCGAAACAGTATGTGGACGATAAACAGAGCAAAACGTTCTGGTTTGATATCCGCAACACTGACCGTTCTGTAGGTGCCACGTTGTCCGGTTATATCGCGCAACATAACGGTGACCAGGGTTTGGCTGCCGACCCAATTAAAGCGCATTTCAGCGGTACTGCCGGGCAGAGTTTCGGTGTGTGGAATGCCGGTGGCGTTGAATTGCATCTGACTGGTGATGCTAACGACTATGTCGGTAAAGGCATGGCAGGCGGTTTAATTTCATTGCGTCCTCCGGTGGGCTCCGCCTTCCGCAGCCACGAAGCGACCATCATCGGTAACACCTGTTTGTACGGTGCTACTGGCGGCAAACTGTATGCTGCTGGCCGTGCGGGCGAGCGTTTCGCAGTACGTAACTCTGGTGCAATCACCGTAGTTGAAGGTATTGGCGATAACGGTTGTGAATACATGACGGGTGGTATTGTCTGCGTCATCGGTAAGACAGGCGTGAACTTCGGTGCAGGTATGACCGGTGGTTTCGCTTACGTGCTGGATGAAGAGGGTGATTTCCGTAAACGCGTTAACCCTGAGCTGGTTGAGCTTATTAACGTTGAAGAGCTGGCGATTCACGAAGAACACCTGCGCGGTATGATTACCGAGCATGTGCAGCTGACGGGTTCCCAGCGCGGCGAAGAAATTCTGGCTAACTGGCCGGCATTTGCCTCGAAATTCACGTTGGTTAAACCGAAGTCCAGTGATGTCAAAGCATTGTTGGGTCACCGTAGTCGAAGCGCCGCCGAGTTGCGGGTGCAGGCGCAGTAAGAGGTCACGATGAGTCAAAACGTTTATCAATTTATCGACTTACAGCGCGTTGATCCGCCAAAGAAACCGCTCAAGATCCGTAAAATTGAATTTGTGGAAATTTACGAGCCGTTCTCAGAAGGCCAGGCCAAAGCACAGGCAGACCGCTGCCTGTCCTGCGGTAACCCGTACTGTGAATGGAAATGCCCGGTTCATAACTACATTCCAAACTGGCTTAAGCTAGCCAACGAAGGGCGCATTATTGAAGCGGCTGAATTGTCTCACCAGACAAACAGCCTGCCGGAAGTGTGCGGCCGTGTTTGCCCACAAGACCGCCTGTGTGAAGGTTCTTGTACGCTGAACGATGAGTTTGGTGCCGTCACCATCGGGAATATCGAGCGCTATATCAACGATAAAGCGATTGAGATGGGCTGGAAACCAGACCTGACCGGCGTGAAGCAAACCGGCAAACGCGTCGCTATCATCGGGGCTGGTCCTGCGGGGCTGGCGTGTGCCGACGTGCTGGCACGTAACGGTGTGAAAGCGGTGGTGTATGACCGTCATCCTGAAATCGGCGGCCTGCTGACCTTCGGTATTCCAGCGTTCAAGCTGGAAAAAGAAGTGATGACCAAACGCCGTGAAATCTTTAGCGGCATGGGTATTGAGTTCAAACTGAATACTGAAGTTGGCCGTGATGTTCAGATTGACGACTTGCTGAAAGAATTCGATTCCGTGTTCCTCGGCGTAGGGACTTATCAGTCAATGCGCGGTGGTTTAGAGAATGAAGATGCGACAGGCGTATTTGACGCGCTGCCATTCCTCATCGCTAATACCAAAAAGATCATGGGCTTCGGTGATTCACCGGAAGAGCCGTATGTGAATATGGAAGGTAAACGCGTAGTGGTGCTTGGCGGTGGTGATACCGCGATGGACTGCGTGCGTAGTTCTGTTCGCCAGGGTGCAACGCACGTTATCTGTGCTTATCGCCGCGATGAAGAAAACATGCCGGGTTCTAAACGCGAAGTGAAAAACGCGCGTGAAGAAGGTGTCGAATTCCAGTTCAACGTGCAGCCACTGGGTGTGGAAGTTAACGCTAATGGCCGCGTATCGGGTGTGAAAGTTGCCCGTACTGAACTGGGTGCACCGGATGCCAATGGCCGCCGTCGCCCGGAAATCGTTGCCGGTTCTGAGCACGTTGTGCCTGCTGATGCAGTGATTATGGCGTTTGGTTTCCGTCCACATGCTATGCAGTGGCTGGAAAAACACAGCGTTGAGCTGGACAGCCAGGGCCGCATTTTGGCACCGGAAGGCAGTGATAATCCATTCCAGACCAGCAACCCGAAAATCTTCGCCGGTGGTGATGCCGTTCGTGGTTCTGACCTGGTGGTGACAGCTATTGCTGAAGGCCGTAAAGCGGCTGATGGGATCCTGAACTTCCTCGAAGTTTAACGAACCGCCGATGTTAAAAAGCCCGGTGATATTCATATCACCGGGCTTTTTTATGCTTCGAGCGCGCTGCGATGCAGTTTGACAACCACTTTCTTGATAGGCTCCGCGTGCGTAACCACACATCCAGGCTTATGGGGTTCCAGCGGCATAAATACGGCAAACTGACCGGGATGGAGTGTTAGCACCTGTTGCTTATCAATATGGTTGCAAAGCTGGTAATCCTCTTCCGCATGAAATTTCTCACACTCACGCGCACTCTCAAAATTCCCATAGAAAATCCTTTCCGTCCCTTCCAGTAACACCTGAATATCGATGTATTCCCGATGTTGTTCCGCTTTCTTCTCATCGGCATGCTGGGTGGAAAACGTCATGACGTTCATAAACAGCGCCTCGCCTTGCAGAACGTACTTCCCCGGCTCCTTAAGCTGCGGCTGTTCGGCTAACGCAACACGAAGTGCATTCAGAATGGCTGCGGGTAAACCTGCGGCTTCTGGCTGATAAATATCTCCGGCGATCATGGCATGGCTTCCTGTGCTAAACGTGCAGCCCCTAGCAGGCCTGCGTTATGTTGATAATGCGCGGCGAAAAGCTGCGGGTGATAGATATCCGGCTCCTGGGCGAGAAACTCTTTAACCAAGGGCAAATAGCCAGTAGCAAGCCCGACACTGCCGCCAATCACCACACACTGGCAATCGGTAGCCGCTTTGGCATCAGCAATCAGGCGCGCCAGGGTCTGCGCGGAACGTTGTACCAGAGCATTCGCCTGGGGATCGCCTTGAGCTGCGCGAGCAAAAATCGTTTTCGCATCACAGCCTGCCAGCTCCCCTTGTGCCGCAGCAGCGATGCCCCGCCCGGATGCGATAGCCTCCACGCATCCTCTGCGCCCACAGCCGCAGCGCGGCCCGTTTGGATCAGCAAGCGTATGACCCAGGTGCCCTGCTAATCCTCCTGCGCCAACCAGCAGTTGGCCGTTGCTCACAATCCCACCGCCGACTCCTGTCGACACTGTCAAAAACACCATATCGCGGGCTTCTACTGTAAGTGCGTGATACTCCGCCCACGCCGCCGCCTGCGCATCATTCACGGCGATACAGGGTAAATGGGTCAAACGAGTTAGCACCTCGACCAGCGGAAAATGCGCCAGCCCGCCCAGGTTATCCGGGTTGATAGCCGTCAACATGCCATTTTCGATAATGCCGGTGGAAGCAATAGCAACGCGCTGCGCACGTAACGTCAGCGGAGCAACGAGTTCTGTAAGACAGGCCTGTAAAGCATCGGGATTTTGGCCGGCTCGCGTCATAGCCTCCCGCCTTTCGATGATATTCAGTTCGCTGTCCACCAGGGCTGCGGCCAGTTTTGTGCCGCCGAGATCTATCGCAAGCGTAGTCATTTAACCGCCTTTGTCAGCGCATCCTGATACCACTGGCAAATGTGTTCCAGACGCGTAATGGCAGAGCCAACGGTCACCGCCCATGCACCATGCTTCATAGCCTGCGCCGCCCATTCTGGCGAGTTATAACGGCCTTCTGCAATGACACGACAACCTTCATCGCTTAACGCCCGCACTAACGCAAGGTCAGGCTCATTGGGCGTGTGTGCCGTTAGATAACCAGACAGCGTGGTGCCTATCAGTTCAGCCCCCTGCTGCTGGCAATAAAAACCGTCCTGAACCGAAGAACAATCTGCCATCGCCAACAAATCGTATTGATGAATACGTGCCAACAGTTCACTGACTGGCACCGGGCGCTCCCGATCGGTGCCATCAAAAGCGATGATATTCGCCCCGGCTTGCGCCAGGGCGTCAACATCTTCGAGAAATGGCGTAATTCGCACCGGCGAATCGGGAAGATCGCGTTTGATAATGCCGATAATCGGCAGTGAAACCAGCGCCCGCGCGGCTTTCAGATTCTCAATACCTTCGATACGCAGCGCGACAGCCCCCGCTTGTTCCGCCGCAAGCGCCATAGCCGCAACGATTTCAGGCTTATCAAGTGGGCTTGCAGGAACTGGCTGGCAGGAGACAATCAGGCCGCCTGCCACTTCTATCTGCCGGGCCATTTTTTCAATCAGTGACATATCAGTTCCCTATCAATTTAGTCTTGTGGCTACCCGAAACGACCGCCCCACTAAATGGTTTTCCGTCGATGGCATCGTGAGTACGCACCGCTTCTGGATGGATCCAACGCTGGATACGTGATGGCATATCCAGGCCAATCAACAGGATGACTACAAACGTCAGGCTGAACGACAGTGATGCCAGCGCCGTCCCTAAATCAAGGTGCTGAGCGATAGTCGCGCCAATCACCGGAGCCAGTGCACCACCGAGCGCGCCGACGTTATAGGTAAAGCCAAGCCCTGCGGCACGCTGTTCGGTATCGAAATAACCGCCGATAAGCTTAGGTAATATTCCCGAAATACCCTGCCCCAACATTTGTTGTAAGAACAGCAGCAGGCCCAGCACCCAAATGTTGCCGCCACCAATTGCGAATACCGGAATAATTAACAGCTGTGATGCCAGCAGGCTGCAAACATAGGCTTTGCGCGTCCCTAGCCAGTCGCCCAGGAAGCCACCCACACAACAACCGACTGCGGCACCAAATCCACTAAAGAACAGAACATGAGCCACCGTTGCAGGGTCGTAGGCCAGTTCAGTTTTCAGATAAGTGGGCAGTAAGGCCTGAATCGGCCAGGAGTAGAGGAAGGCGAAGAACACGACGATCATCAACGTGACGCCTGTCGGCCAGCGTTTGCCACTACTTTGCACCATAAAGCTAATGAAGATGGCCGCACAAATCAGGCCGAGAACTGTAATCAGTAGCGCATTGCCAAGGTTACCGGCAAAGCAGAAGTAAAGTGCCGTTGCGACGACAATCGTCAGGCCGATATTGATAAGCCGGTGTTCGCCGCGATACAGAATATCCACCATGGTTTTGGTTGGCTTTTTATCGGCAAACTTCTCTTTCCAGTCTTCTGCTTCGGGGATGTTTTTACGCAGCCAGAGCGCGAAAATAATGGGCAAAATGCCGATGAAGAACAGTGCACGCCAGCCCCAGACAGGCACCACTACGCTATACACCTGAGCGGCGATCACCGCCCCAACAGAAAAGCCGGAGATCAGAAAACCACTCGCTTTATTCCGCATCTGTTTCGGCCAGCTTTCGATAACATAGGTAGCGCTCGAGCCGTACTCACCCGCCATTCCCATGCCAATCAGCAGTCGGGCAAAGAACATGGTGGTAAAACCTGGGGCAAAACCACAGGCCAGCGTGCCGAAAGAAAACAGTACGATACTGGTGATCATCGCCAGTTTGCGGCCATAGCGGTCGCCCATCGCCCCTAAAACCAGGCCGCCAAACCAGCGCGAGATAAATGCAGCCGAGATTAAACTCGCGGCCTGAATGGTCGTCAGGCCAAATTCACTTTGAATTTCAGTCAGTACTAACGCTATTAAGACAAAATCAAAACCATCCAGTAAGTAGCCAATCCAGGCTGCCGAAAACGCTTTCCATTGCGGTTTGGTAAGATGGCGATACCACGGGATCTGTTGGGTAGTGTTATTCATAAAGCACTCCCGGTGCGGGTTTGCGAAAACCCGCCCTTTGGTTAGATTAGGTATTAGCGATACTGGCGTTCAGCATCATTTATTATTCAGAACGTTGCACGCTCGCTCTGCAGCTGTTTTGCCAGCGCTTTCAGCTCCGGCAGATATTGCTCATCAACCGGGGCAAACGGCTTACGGCACAGCGGTACCGCTACCACATCCATATAGTGCAGCAGGGTTTTCAGTCCACGGAAAACGCCCACTTTAATCAACAGATCAATGACTTTATTACATTCGCTTTGTAGATGGCTTGCGCGCTGCATATCCCCTTCGAGCACCGCTTGTTTGATGGCGAGGTAACGCCAGCCCATCACATTGTAAGTGCTACCAATGCCGCCATCGGCACCTGCCACCAGGCCTGATGCGAAGATCTCGTCATAACCGTTATAGAGCACCAGATCCGGATGTGCACGGCGGATCTGCTCCATCTGATAAAGATCGCCGGAGGTTTGTTTTAATGCGCCCACTCCCGGCAAGTTGATAAGAGTACCAATCTGCTCAAGCGTCAGTTTCACGCCACTCAACGCAGGGATGTTGTAAACCACCATCGGCAAACCGCCGGATGAATCAATCACGGCGCGGTAATGGTCGCAATGTTCGTTAAAGCTGAATGGGTAGTAGAAAGGTGTCACTGCGGAGACGGCATCAAACCCGTAACGGTGTGCAGCACTCGCCAGCGTCTGGCTTTCATGGGTGCTGATACTGCCGACATGGGCAATTAAGGTCACTTTACCTTTAGCCTCTTCCGCGACGATTTCCAGCACCTGTTCACGTTCCTGTGAACTTTGCAGGAAGGCTTCCCCGGTTGAGCCGCCGACGTAAAGGCCATCAACCCCCTGATCAATATTGAAACGAACCAGGCGCCGTAAGCTTTCGGTGTCTATCTGCTGTTGCTGATTAAATGGAGTAAGCAGTGCGGGCATCACACCGCGAAGATTCTGTTTCATAAATGCCTCTGTGTTGTCTGGTTTCTGATGTTAACGACATACCTTTATACCTGTTATACCAGATCAAAAACTAAACACCACAGCGCGGAGAGCTAAGAATGCGATCCTGTTCATACGAAATTATGATGGGTATGCAGACGTTACCAGCAAAGACGTGCGCGGGATCGCAGATTAATGCAGGTTATTTTTTCGCTGTGCGTTTGCGTGGTGCGGGATAGTAAGAGGCAAATACACTTTTCAGGTGCGCTTTCAGGGCGGCGTCAGCCGCATCAGGATCGCGAGCCTGGATCGCGTTATAGATGTCGATATGCTGTTGGTAGCTAACCGTATTGTGGGCGAGAAGAACATCCTGCGAAACCGCGGGACGCGCGGCAATCAGCCAATCGAGCAAGGCGACATGCACCGCCATGAAGATCGGGTTATTGGGGATCTCGGCCAGCTCGCGGTGGAATTCAATATCGGATCGAATAAACAGATCGTTGTCATCCAGCGCCTGATTGTTCATCTCCAGCGCTTTTCCAAGACGGGCGATTTGCTCATCTGTGGCAAATTCCGCAGCGTAGCGGACCAGGCTTGATTCAAAGAACATGCGCAGTTGCTCGAAGTGCGCAATGCCGCCAGGCCGTGCGAGGAAATCTTTCGCGACGCCAGATAACTCACCAATAATGGTATCTGCGGAAGGGCGCGAAACGCGGGCGCGTTCGCCATTGCTGATTTGCACCAACCCTTTGCGTTTGAGCGCCGCCAGTGCTTCACGCACCGAAGGGCGGCCAACATTGAAAAAAGCCATCAGTTCACGTTCAGAAGGCAACTGCTCGCCTTCGGCAAACTCACGTCGGCGAATCATCTGCTCGAGCTCTTCTTCCACCATTTCTGAGAGTTTTTTACGCGCAAGCGGGCGACGGCGCATCGTATGGCCGATGGTTTCAGTCGTCTCAGGTGGCTGCTCGTCAAATGTGCTCATCGCGTCAGAATTGGCCGTTTAATGGAAGGAAGATCGCAAATAATATTGTCGAATCATAACACAGCAATTCGTGGCTTACGTAAAGATGCCGTTCGCATGTTTATTTTAGGCAAGAAAAAGCCAGTCATCAAACTGGCTTTCGATTTCCGATTAACGCTTGCGAATTACTTCACTACGCGCAGAGCTGGACGTCCACCACGTGGAGGTGGCTCGTCATCCGGACCGTTGTCATCTTCATCATGATCGGGGCGTGAGCCGTCGATAACTTGCATGACCATTTCTGAATCAGACGGCAACTGCTCAATATCATTATGACTTTCACCATCTTCGTCATAACTGGCTTCTGGCTCGAACATAGTGCCAGCACCATTTTCCCGAGCGTAGATAGCCAGAACCGCGGCCATAGGAACAAATACCTGGCGTGGAACGCCACCGAAGCGCGCGTTAAAACGCACGTCGCTGTTGGACAACTCCAGATTACCTACGGCACGTGGTGCAATATTCAGGACAATTTGCCCGTCACGTGCATATTCCATCGGGACATGTACGCCAGGCAATGTCACATCCACCACCAGATGCGGAGTGAGCTGGTTATCCAATAGCCACTCGTAAAAAGCACGAAGTAGATACGGACGACGTGGTGACAATTGTGACATATCCATCAATTAGCCCCGGGTCTGCAGACGCATTTCACGCTCAGGTTCGGTCAGAGAAGCGAGGAATGAATCACGTTCAAATACGCGAGTCATGTAGCCTTTCATCTCTTTAGAACCAGCGCCTGTCAGCTCGATACCCATCTGCGGCAAACGCCACAGCAGTGGTGCCAGGTAGCAATCTACCAGACTGAACTCATCACTCAGGAAGAAAGGTTTCTGAGTAAATACAGGTGCGATAGCCAGCAATTCTTCACGTAATTGCTTGCGAGCAGCATCAGCTTCTTGAGCCGAACCGTTCATCACGATATGCATCAGCGAATACCAGTCTTTCTGGATACGATGCATGTACAGGCGATTTTCACCACGTGCAACCGGGTAAACCGGCATTAATGGTGGATGCGGGAAACGCTCATCAAGATATTCCATGATGATACGGGATTCCCACAGAGTAAGTTCGCGGTCAACCAGGGTCGGTACGCTGTGATTTGGGTTGAGGTCAATCAGATCCTGAGGCAGGTTATCCGTTTCCACATGCTCAATTTCAACGCTAACACCTTTTTCCGCCAGTACGATACGTACCTGATGGCTATAGATGTCAGTAGGACCGGAAAACAGCGTCATCACCGAACGTTTGTTGGCAGCGACAGCCATGAAAACCTCCAAGTTTATTCAGAAAATTACTGCTAATAGCCGCAAGCGGCAACTAACCTGACCGTTTGATACCCATTACGCTGGAAGACCACCAGTTGCCTGAAAACGAGGCGAAAATAATCTGATGCCGACCACAGGGCAGAAAATTGGTTGATAGTTTACCAGATTTTACGGGTTTTGTGGGGAGCGGATCTGGAATTTGCCTAAAAAGTGTTTTATATCATAATGTTAGATACACTAAATATAATTTTCAGGCATAAAAAAACCCGGTACAAGACCGGGCTTTTTCGCAAATTGTACTCTGCAAAAAGCAGACGACAATTAACGCTTGGAGAACTGAGGACGACGACGTGCTTTACGCAGACCGACTTTCTTACGTTCAACTTCACGAGCATCACGAGTAACGAAGCCAGCTTTACGCAGTTCGCCACGCAGGGACTCGTCGTACTCCATCAGAGCGCGGGTGATACCGTGACGGATCGCACCAGCCTGACCAGAAGTACCACCACCTTTAACAGTGATGTACAGATCGAATTTCTCAACCATATCAACCAGTTCCAGCGGCTGACGAACTACCATGCGGGCAGTTTCACGACCGAAGTACTGTTCCAGAGAACGTTGGTTGATAACGATTTTGCCACTGCCCGGTTTGATAAAAACGCGAGCTGCGGAACTTTTGCGGCGACCAGTGCCGTAGTATTGATTTTCAGCCATTGCCATAATCCCGATTAAATGTCCAGAACTTGCGGTTGCTGTGCCGCGTGGTTGTGCTCGGTGCCCGCGTAAACTTTCAGTTTACGGAACATAGCACGGCCCAGCGGGCCCTTTGGCAGCATGCCTTTAACCGCGATTTCAATCACACGCTCAGGACGGCGGGCAATCATCTCTTCAAAGGTCGCTTGTTTGATACCACCGATGTGACCGGTGTGATGGTAATACACTTTGTCAGTACGCTTGTTGCCGGTTACAGCAACTTTTTCTGCGTTCAGAACGATGATGTAATCACCAGTATCAACGTGCGGAGTGTATTCCGCTTTGTGCTTACCGCGCAGGCGGCGAGCCAATTCAGTAGCCAGGCGACCTAAGGTCTTACCGTCAGCATCAACAACGAACCAGTCGCGCTGTACGGTTTCTGGTTTAGCTGTAAAAGTTTTCATTAAAAGCTTACCCAATAAATAGTTACACGTAGGTGTTCACCCAAACGTTTAAAATCAGTTCAAGGTTCACACGACAAAGTCCGGCAAACCTACCCCTTCGAATAGCCAATGCCAGCACGACCAAGTTTTGGGAAAAAAACTTTGGTTGTAACGTGGGGTCGCAAGATTATAGGGAAGTCGCCCCCAAAGGTCGAACCTTTTTGTAGTTTTTGTCGCAGTTTGTGGTCAGCTTGCATGCGAATTGTGGTTCACGGCATATGCGGCAATCGCAAATACTCTTCACTTTGCATTTCCTGCAGGCGAGACAGGCAGCGCTGAAACTCAAAGCGTAATCTTTCACCCTGATAAATCTCAAACAGCGGGACGTGCGCTGAAACCACCAGCTTGACGTGGCGCTCGTAAAATTCATCAACCAGCGCAATGAATCGCCGCGCTTCGTTTTCGTTTCGAATCCCCATCACCGGCACGTTAAATAGCATCACGGTATGAAAAAGACGCGACAGCGCAATGTAATCGAGTTGGCTGCGGGCATCGACGCACAAGGTATTAAAATCTACCGCCAGTGTTTGATTGGCAATTCCGAGGGTCGCTAAAGGACGATGGTTTATTTCCAGCACCGGCTCTCCTTCGCGTATCGCGCCAGCCAGTGCAGTGTAGAGTTTATCCATCTGCTGCGCGGTTTGGTCATTCAGCGGAGAAAGCCACAGGTGAGCCTGGGTCAGCGTTCTCAGGCGGTAATCAATGCCAGCATCCACGTTCATCACTTCGCAATGGCGTTTTATTGCCTCAATCGCAGGCAGAAAACGCGCACGCTGCAAGCCATTACGATACAGATCATCAGGGGGAATATTTGAAGTCGCCACAAGGGTAATCCCCCTGGCAAACAAGGCCTGCATCAGTGAACCAAGCAACATTGCATCGGTGATATCTGAAACAAAAAACTCATCAAAACAGAGAATATCTGTCTCAGACTTAAACTTATCGGCTATCAATTCCAGAGGATCGGTTTGCCCTTGAAGCTCACCCAACTCTTCGTGAACCCGCAACATGAAGCGATGGAAGTGCAGCCGAAGCTTACGCTCGCCAGGTAGACTCTGAAAAAACATGTCCATTAGCCATGTTTTCCCGCGCCCTACGCCGCCCCACATATACAGCCCGCGAACCGGCTCCTGAGCCACTGAAGCACTACGTTTACCAAACAGTTTGCCAAGGAAGCTACTGCTTGCAGGGAGCGTCGGTGTTTGGCTGCTTAACGCCTGCCAGATTGCATCCAGCCGGGTTACGGCTTCATGCTGAACATCATCGGGTTGATAGCTGCCCTCAGTCAGAGCTTGTTGGTAGCGCGATGCGGGAGAGAGATTTTGCATGGTATTATGGTATTTCCTTAAAAATCGGATTGCCGTTTACTTAGTACTCAAAAAAGGACGGTTGTCGAAAAAAAGGCCGTTCTACCCTAAGCGATGCTGCGTCAGGATTCCACTTCTCTTAGGTTAACGGTTATAGTGGCTACATTACCCTACGGAAACACAAGACAACGGGAGAAGTTCATGACCTGGGAATATGCGCTAATTGGGTTAGTTGTTGGCATCATCGTTGGTGCAGTTGCTATGCGTTTTGGCAACCGCAAGCTGCGTCAGCAGCAGGCCATGCAGTACGAAATCGAGAAAAACAAAGCAGAACTTGAAGAGTATCGTGAAGAGTTAGTCAGTCATTTTGCCCGTAGCGCAGAGTTGCTGGATAACATGGCTCATGATTATCGCCAGCTTTATCAACATATGGCGAAAAGCTCCAGCAGCCTGTTGCCTGAAATGTCAGCCGAAGCGAACCCGTTCCGTAACCGCCTCGCTGAGTCAGAAGCCAGTAATGATCAAGCTCCGGTGCAGATGCCGCGTGACTATTCTGAAGGTGCGTCCGGTTTGCTGCGTACCGAGCGCGCAAAACGCGATTAATCACAAATGTAAAATTTATCCTTGGGGTGCAGCTTTCGCACCCCAATCTCTCCTCAGCGCAGCTATCATTTACTAGTATCTATTCACTCTATAACAACATTGTTACCCGGCTGATATTTCAATAATATCGGCGTGTTATCGGGTTATCCTTTTCCAGGTTCAGGTCACGAGAGCAAGCCATCAATGAAGAAACAAACACTGTTGTTGAGTGCCTTAGCGTTAAGTGTCGGACTGACGTTCGGTGTTGCATCGCAAGTGAATGCGTCGTTGCCTGCGCAGATTCCGGGTCAGCCAGCGTTGCCGAGTCTTGCGCCGATGCTGGAAAAAGTATTACCCGCAGTGGTTAGTGTTCAGGTTGAAGGAACGGCCGCTGCCCCGACTCAGAAAGTCCCTGAAGAATTTAAAAAGTTTTTTGGCGAGGATATGCCCCCTTCTGAAGCTCAACCATTTGAAGGGCTGGGTTCCGGCGTCATCATAAATGCTGAGAAAGGCTATGTGCTGACCAATAACCACGTCATTAATCACGCCGAAAAAATCAGCGTGCAGCTGAATGATGGACGTGAGTTTGATGCCAAATTGATTGGCGGCGATGATCAAAGTGATATTGCGCTGATTCAAATCCAGAAGGCGACCGGCCTGACGCAAATCGCGGTAGCGGACTCAGACAAACTGCGAGTGGGTGATTTTGCAGTTGCCGTGGGTAACCCATTCGGTCTGGGGCAAACAGCAACTTCCGGGATTGTTTCAGCACTGGGGCGCAGCGGCCTAAACCTCGAAGGACTGGAAAACTTTATCCAGACAGACGCCTCAATCAACCGAGGTAACTCCGGCGGTGCACTGCTGAATCTGAATGGCGAGCTCATTGGTATTAACACGGCAATCCTTGCACCAAGTGGCGGTAGCGTCGGTATCGGCTTTGCTATTCCGAGTAATATGGCGCAAACCCTGGCGAAACAATTGATGGAGTTTGGCGAAATTAAGCGCGGCATGTTGGGCATTAAAGGCACAGAAATGAGTGCTGATATTGCCAAAGCATTTAATCTGACCACCCAGCGCGGCGCGTTCGTCAGCGAAGTATTACCTCAATCGGGTTCAGATAAAGCAGGCGTAAAAGCCGGTGATGTAATTACCAGTCTGAATGGCAAAAATATCAGTAGTTTTGCCGAGCTACGTGCCAAAATCGCCACAACGGAGCCTGGAACGGTGGTGAAACTTGGCTTGCTGCGTGACGGAAAACCACTGGAAGTGAGCGTGACACTTGATAAAAGTACCGCATCCTCTGCCAACGCGGAACTGGTCATGCCTGCGTTGCAAGGTGCAACGTTGAGCGACGGTCAGTTAAAAGATGGCACTAAAGGCATCAAACTGGATAGCGTTGAAAAAGGCACACCAGCTGCGCAAGCCGGCTTGCACAAAGATGATTTTATCATTGGCGTTAATCGCGAGAAGGTCACAAGCATTGCCGAGATGCGTAAGGTGCTGGAAAGCAAACCAGACGTAATTGCGCTGCATATTGCACGCGGTGAAGAGAGTCTCTATCTGTTAGTGCGCTAATCTGCTCAGTAATCGGACATCGCGGTACGATGTCCGATTAACTCATGCTATTCTGCTTCCGGTTTATCATTGACTAACTCAAATACATGTTTCTGAAGATATTACGCTCGGTGGTGATTGGCCTGATTGTGGCGGGATTGTTGTTGGTAACGATGCCAACGCTTCGCCAGAAAATCATTCCCTTAGCGCCCTCGAACTTTGACAGTGCCGACGAAACACCGCTGAGCTACAACTCAGCGGTGCGTCGTGCTGCGCCTGCTGTGGTCAACGTTTACAACCGCAGTGTCGGCAGCAATGCCAGTAACCAGTTACAAATTCGCACTCTCGGCTCTGGTGTCATCATGGATGAGCGCGGCTACATCATTACCAACAAACACGTCATTAATGATGCCGAGCAAATTATCGTTGCTCTGCAAGATGGTCGCGTTTTTGAAGCGTTACTTGTGGGTTCTGATAGCCTGACCGATTTGGCCGTGCTGAAAATTAATGCCACCAGCCTCCCGGTGATTCCAATCAACAATAAGCGCGTACCGCATATTGGTGATGTCGTCATGGCGATTGGTAACCCGTATAACCTCGGGCAGACCATTACACAGGGGATCATCAGTGCTACCGGTCGTATCGGCCTGAGCCCGTCCGGCCGCCAGTCGTTCCTGCAAACTGACGCTTCAATCAACCACGGTAACTCAGGCGGCGCATTGGTTAACTCGCTGGGCGAACTGATGGGTATCAACACCCTGTCGTTTGATAAAAGTAACGATGGTGAAACCCCTGAAGGTATTGGCTTCGCCATACCAACACAGCTCTCCACCAAAATCATGGATAAGCTGATTCGCGATGGCCGCGTGATTCGTGGCTACATTGGGATTGGCGGGCGCGAGATAACGCCATTACATGGCCCCGCAACCGGCATTGATCAGATTCAGGGAATTATCGTTAACGAAGTGACACCTGACGGCCCGGCGGCTAAAGCAGGCCTGCTGGTTAACGACGTGATTATCTCTGTGAACCACAAACCCGCAATTTCGGCTTTGGGCACCATGGATCAGGTGGCGGAGATTCGTCCAGGCTCTGTCATTCCAGTTGAAGTGATGCGTGAAGATAAGAAGCTGACGCTACAAGTCACGATTCAGGAATACCCCGCGACAAACTAATAAGTCGCAGGCGAAAAAAAACCGGAATCTACATTCCGGTTTTTTTATCTCTAAAGCTCAGGGTTTATTTGTTAACAAACTCTTCGCCAAGGGTAATATCTTTCTTCAGAGTATCCAGCATCCCTTCCAACGCCTGGTGCTCGAAAGCGCTCAGTTTGCCGTAAGATTTATGCTCTGCGATACCGTTTTTACCCAGCAGCAATGGCTGAGAGAAGAAACGAGCGTGTTCGCCATTCCCTTCAACGTACGCACATTCAACCACATTGCTTTCGCCTTGCAGCGCGCGAACCATTGACAGACCAAAGCGCGCAGCTGCCTGGCCCATTGACAGGGTTGCAGATCCGCCACCCGCTTTAGCTTCTACAACTTCGGTCCCAGCATTCTGGATACGCTTAGTCAGGTCAGCAACTTCTTGCTCGGTGAAGCTAACACCAGGAATCTGCGACAGTAGTGGCAGAATGGTCACACCGGAGTGGCCGCCAATGACAGGAACTTCGATATCAGTCGGCTGTTTGCCTTTCAGTTCCGCAACAAAGGTGTTGGAGCGGATGATGTCCAGCGTAGTCACGCCAAACAGTTTGTTTTTGTCGTAGACACCTGCTTTTTTCAGCACTTCCGCAGCAATCGCAACGGTGGTATTCACTGGGTTTGTGATAATACCGATACAGGCTTTCGGGCAAGTTTTAGCAATCTGTTGAACCAGATTTTTCACGATTCCCGCGTTGACGTTAAACAGGTCTGAACGATCCATACCTGGTTTACGTGCCACACCCGCAGAGATCAGCACGACATCTGCACCAACCAGTGCAGGTGTTGCGTCTTCACCGCAGAAACCTTTGATTTTCACATCAGTAGGGATATGACTCAGATCGACTGCAACACCAGGGGTTACCGGTGCAATATCATACAGGGAGAGTTCTGAACCTGAAGGCAGTTGGGTCTTGAGTAGAAGGGCAAGCGCCTGGCCAATACCGCCTGCTGCGCCGAGGACTGCAACTTTCATCCTAAACTCCTTATTATGGTTAGCAAATAGGTGCCGTAACTCCATGCGGTGGCGACCATAATCCAGGGAAGGGGTAATTACAATCTTCCCGCTTTAGGATTGCGAGGTTGAGCATTCCTGAAACGTTACTGCTGCATTTACTCGCCGGGTGGAAACGACGCCTTAGCGCCCGGTCACAACCTGATGTTGTCACATCAACGGCGGTTACATTACCCCTCCATCCGCAGCAAAACAACATCATTTTGATAACATTTAGTTTACTTGGCATCTTATTTTAGAGTCGTGACGAAGGCATGTTTCTCGATAACAAAATTTGATAATATCCGCCTCTTTCATAACATTATTTCAGGCCTTCACCCAGCCAATAATTTGCATAACAATTCATTTAAATGCATAATAATGTTATCTTCGTTGACCTGAACATGGGTGATATATGCGTATTTCCTCAAAACAAGAAGAATTAGTCAAAGCGTTCAAAGCATTATTAAAAGAAGAGAAATTCAGTTCTCAAGGTGAAATCGTTCATGCTTTGCAAAATGATGGTTTCGAAAACATCAACCAATCCAAAGTCTCTCGTATGCTGACCAAGTTTGGTGCGGTGCGTACCCGCAACGCCAAAATGGAAATGGTGTACTGCTTACCAGCCGAGCTTGGCGTGCCAACAACGTCCAGCCCGCTGAAAAACCTGGTACTGGATATTGATTACAACGATGCCGTTGTTGTTATCCACACAAGCCCAGGGGCGGCACAGTTAATTGCACGTTTGCTGGATTCGTTAGGTAAAGCTGAAGGTATTTTGGGCACTATTGCTGGTGATGACACCATCTTTACCACCCCGGCAAGGGACTTCACTGTAAAAGAATTGTATGAAGCAATTTTGGTGTTGTTCGAACAAGAGCTGTAAGCATTACTTCCGTATTCCCGCTGTCAGTACGGCGGGAATAACACCTTCATAACAATCCCCTGGCTGTCATCGTTTATACGTAAATCCCCTTATTTAGGCTTTCCCCAAATCTAAACATCTCTCTCATCAGCCGGTTATGTGATGAATCGCACAAAAAGCCAATTCATGGCATCTCATTGTTTTTACTTATATTTAACAAAAAATCAGCAATAAAAGACTCATTTTAATAACTTTACGTAATATAAAAAGCCTCTATTATTGTAAAGTTTCATAGAGAATAATTAGCGTGGTATTAATTTTGTAGGTTATTAGTGTATACTTGACTTTGTGATGAGGGTCACGAAATGAAGGCCCCAATAAAAGAATACGACGAGGCGAAAATTATGAACATGAAATCAACTTTAGTTACCGCAAGCCTGCTCTCGATGCTGTCATTCGGCGCTTTTGCAGCGACATCTATTAATACCGAACAGGCACAAAACCGCCAGGCGATGGGTTCAGTGTCTGTCAGCCAGGTCGGTAGTGCTCCGATGGACATGCACCAGTTGCTGAATAAGAAAGCTGAAGAGCAAGGCGCTTCTTCTTACCGCATCATTGAAGCCCGTACTGGCGACCAATGGCATGCAACAGCAGAGCTATACAAGTAACAGCCCGGTAGCAATAAGCAAAAGCAATACAACGATAATCCAGACAACGGCCCCAAGAACAATAAAGCAGTTTAGCCCTTCCGGTCGTTGAGAAAACCATTCAGGAGTAAAGATTATGAAAACCAAATTAACTATCGCAGCACTGAGCCTTTTCTCTGTTATCTCTTTCGGCGCTAACGCAGCCGCACATCAGGTAAACAGCGAACAAGCACAAAACATGCAATCTATGGGTAGCATTTCTGTCAGCCAGGTTGGCAGTGCACCAATGGATATGCGTCAGGAATTATCACAGAAAGCGACTAAAGAAGGTGCATCGGCATATCGTATTACCGAAGCACGTAGTGGCGATGCATGGCATGCCACCGCTGAACTGTATAAATAAACCCTCGTCGTCAAAACTGACGGCTTTGCCCCCGCTCGCGGGGGCTTTTTTATGCCCTAAAATCGTGATTAACCACGCACGTTGAAACGCAATTGCCCTTCCAGTTCCTCTTCTGCTTCGTCGAAAAGCAAAATCAACGCCCCGTAGCGCCGTCTTTGCATCTCCGGCAGGTGAACAAATTCTATTTCCACCGGGAGAGGTAAGATGCCTCCAACGACGACATCCCATAAACTATCGAGATCGTGAACCTGTTTTTTCTCAAGTTGAAATACCTGGATAAAGTGACGATAGAATCCCGGCTGATCTTCTATCTGACTAAAATCAAAGGTGTATTTTTTCATTACTTGCCACCTTAACCAGAGCGCTCTTATCTATTGAGCTTCTACAGCCCGCCAATATGCAAGGTTTTGACTTCCAGAAACTCATCCAGGCCCAGTACCGAGCCTTCTCGCCCTAGTCCAGACTCTTTCACTCCGCCAAACGGCCCCAACTCAGTCGACACCGCACATTCGTTAATACCAATCATCCCACTTTCAAGTGCTTGCGAAACGCGGAATACACGCGATAGATTTTGAGTATAGAAGTATGCCGCCAAACCAAATGGCGTATTATTCGCCCGCTCAATAACTTCCCCTTCCGTTTTAAAACGGAAGCAAGCAGCGAGTGGCCCGAAGGTTTCTTCATGTGCCAGTTTCATTTCATCGCTGGCATCGACAATCACCGTGGGCTGCCAGAAGTTGCCCCCCAACGCATGGCTCTTACCTCCCACCAGCACTTTGCCACCTTGCGCGATAGCATCTTCGATATGCTCACGCACTTTATCGACTGCGGATCTTTCAATTAATGGCCCGACAACTACGCCCTCTTCCAGGCCGTTACCGACTTTCAGTGCCTTAACCGCATCGGCCAGTTTATTCACGAACTGGTCATAAACACCGTCCTGAATAAAGAAACGATTCACGCTAACGCAGACCTGGCCTGCATTACGGAATTTGTTAGCAATGGCCCCTTTCACTGCGTCGTCGATATCCGCGTCATCAAAGACGATATAAGGCGCATTACCGCCTAATTCCATCGACACTTTCTTCATGGTTTCCGCGGCGTTGCGCACTAATGTTTTGCCAACTGCCGTAGAACCGGTAAACGAAATTTTACGAACCGCGTGGCTCGCCATTATCGCGTCGCTAATTTCTTGCGTGTTCCCTGCGACGGCATTTAATACCCCATCAGGTACCCCGGCTTTTTTTGCCAGCGCCAGTAAGGCAAAGGCTGATAGTGGTGTGTTGTTAGCTGGTTTAATCACGCCAGTACAACCCGCAGCAAGCGCCGGGCCGAGTTTGCGTGTCAGCATCGCCATGGGGAAATTCCACGGAGTAATTGCCGCGACAACACCAATTGGCTCGCGGGTTGCCAGAATGCGTGATCCAGGTTTGGCTGGAGGGATAATTTCACCATTTGCCCGTTTGGCCTGCTCAGCGAACCACTGGATAAAACTTGCGGCGTACTCAACCTCACCTTCCGCCTCTTTCAGCGGCTTGCCTTGTTCGGTGGTCATTAAGCGCCCGAGCCAGGCTTTGTTCTCAATAATTAACTGGAACCAACGGTAGAGGATGGTTGAACGTTCTTTGGCGGTTTTTGCACGCCATGCAGGAAAAGCTTTAGCGGCTGCGGAAATCGCATCTTCAGCTTCCTTTTTGCCTGCTTTTGCGACTTTAGCGACAACTTCACCGGTGGCAGGATTGAGAACGTCGAAGGTTTCGTTCAGCTTGTGCCATTCACCATTGACCAGATAACCCGTGTTAAATAATTCACTATCCTGGAGTGCCTGATTTGTCATAATTTTCTCCCGTTATGAATTGCGCATCCAATAAGTATAGATACAAAAAAGCCGACGCAGGCGTCGGCTCGGGTTAGGCATTTATCAGGGCATGCTGGTATTTATGCAACACATGCGCCAGCCGTTTCACCGGTTCGGTGACTTGTAGCGGCGCCTCCCAAACACGCAATTTCTCCTGGTAAATATCCAGCTCCTCCAATAATTGTTTGAAGTAGCGCTGTTTTTTATCATCACTTGATGCCGAAGTAAGCTTATCAGCCGTGTTTCGCAACTGGCGATGGAATGCTGAGAGATCATCATTCACCGGGATCGGTGCATCACGTAATCGCTGGTGCGCGATAATCAATGTCAGCGCCAGGCGGTAACGATCGATATCACCCGGGAACATATTGAGCAGTAAGAAAAGCTGCTGATAGAGTGCTGGCAGATGGTTTTCTTTACGGCGCGCTTTGTTGGTGGTCAGCGCAGAAACTGCCGCAGAAACAAATTGATTAAGCAGCGTGCGGCCCGTTCGCTCTTTTGAATTATCGCGGATAAGCAAGATAACCATCATAGCCAGGAAACAACCCACTATTTGCCCCAATGCACTGTCCAAAAACGAGCTGAAATGAAACGTCATTGGGTTATCTAAAACGATAATATTGATGGTACTTGCCAATGCCCCCATCGACCCTAAGCGGCGCTTTTGTACTTCAATGCCCATAAAGAAACCCAGCAATGCAAGGCTGATGCACAGCAGCAACATACTTTGCTGAGTCGACGGAATCACCACTAAAAAATAGAACGCACCGAGCGGCAAAGCGGCAATGGTACCGTACAGAAAATCAATCGCCACCATGCGCGGATTGGGTAAACGCATCGCCAGCGACGTCACAACGGCAATCATAACCATCGCACCACTGCCCGATGTCCAGCCTGTCCATAACCAAAATAAGCAGCCAAGAATGCAGGAAATCGTGGTACGCCAGAAGTTTATCATCGCGTGATGCCCTTCTGCAGACTGCACTTTGATGACCACTTCCTGGGTCAAAACCTCTTCTTCCACCGCGCTAATACGGGTGTTGCTGATAACGCCACGTTTTAGCAACAGATAGCGGCTGAACGCGCCTACCCAACTGCTTATTGTGGCGGGTGTATTTTTATCGCCGGTGTATGAAATGGCTCTGCGGATAACTTTCACCTGCTTATGAACATCAGCAGCGGTTTCTACAGGTAACTCAAACAACATACGGAATTCCTGAGTCATATATTCCGGACGCGTGTTTTGAATCAGAAATGTTTCGCAAGCCTGGGTGATAAGCGTTAGCGAGAGCGAGTTGATCGCTTTCAGGCGGCGATTAGCACGATTCCAGCGTGAGGATTCAATATTGAGATTCCCGCGCATCCCTTCCAGAGCGGTAGTGCGGCGCACCAGGCCACTCCAGGCCTTATCAACTTCCTCTTTGTCACCATGAGCAATACACAACTGCATCAGGCGATAGTGGTCCACCAGCAGGTTATCCACCTCACGATCAATTTCTTGCTTAATGGAACGCGGGGAAAAAATTAAATCGGCAAGAATCGCGCAAACAATACCAATCACAATCTCACTACACCGCTCGACCGCAAATTGTGGGGTGACAAGCGGGTTGGCTTGAATGGTGATAACAATGATTAACGCCGTGTAGCCAGAAAGCCCCCAGGCGTAGGAATTTTCAACTTTAACCAGCGAGGAAATCCAGGTACAAAAACCAGCCCAAATACAGCATACCAACAGCATCACAACAGGTGCACGAATCATTGAAGTGATGATTAACAGCGCGGCAATACAGCCAATAAAAGTACCGATGATACGCAGCATTCCGCGATAACGAATCGCCCCTGAATAGGGTTCACCGCCAGCCGCAAACGCCGGGCCAGCCGCTACAATCGCCGCAGTTAGCACCGCCCAGCGCGGAGTTTCCAGTTGAAAATGGAAACCAACAAACACCGCCAACACGATGGCAAAAGCCAACTTGAAGGCAAAGCGTAAATGTAAGTGCGAGATGAAATACATGTCAGCCTATGCTTAGCCGAACTCACGCAAACGATGCATGAATTTAATGAATACCGAATCGTGGTTGATATCTCTGTCTTTATCGCCAGTCACGACAACCGTGGCCGTGGTTCCCGCCGGGAAAAGGTTAGCTTGCTGATCATCAAGACGAATTCTCACGGGCACACGCTGCGCCAGACGCACCCATTCCAGGTTGGAATCAACCGTCGCCATCCCTTTTGCATCTTTGGTGCTGCTGGCGTTAGTCACCCCGGCAGAAATGCTATCAACCGTGCCGCGTAATACGCGATTACTGCCCAGTGGCGTGATTTGTACCCGGAAACCTGGGCGAATACCGTCAAGCTTGGTCTCTTCCATGTAGGCCAGAATGTAGAAACTACCCTGTTTTACCAACGCTACCGCCGTGGAACCACGGGTAATAAACTCGCCAGAGTAGACATTCAGGTTGGTTATCCAACCATCAGCAGGCGCGCGGATAATCGTGCGTTGCAAATCCAATGCAGCCAAATCACGGGTTGCTTCGGATTTTGCTAATTGATGCAGAACGGTTTGTAGCACGTTGTTAGATTGGTCAATTTCTTCCCGTGACATCGCCTGGGTGCCCAGTGAATTACGACGCCCAGCTTCACGGCGTTTCTCCCCGGCCAAAACCTGGTAATAAGCGACATCGGCCTGGGCTTGCTCCAGGGCTTTCTGATAACGTGGCTGATCGATGGTGAAGAGAATCTGATCTTTCTTTACCAGTTGGTTGTCATGGACTTTAACGTCAGTGATTAAACCCGATACGTCCGGAGCAATCGCGACAACATCTGCGGTGAAGCGGGCATCACGCGTCCACGGGGATTCGGTATAAAACACCCAGGCACGGAAGATAGCGATGAAAGCCAGCAGCACCAAAATCAGTGTGATGGCCGTGCGGGTCATTTTTCTTGTAAGTGCTTTCACATCAACCTCAAACAAACAGGCGCGAGATTAGATAAAACAGGCAGCAATAAAGCGCTGTATTAAATAATGCCGGGTGCCAGACAAAATCATAAATTCCCGTCGGAGTCAGCAGACGGCGAACCAACCAGAACAGCGCCAGCGAAAGAATTAGCTCGAAGAATATCGGCGGAAAAGAAAGACCGAATATCACGATAACGGGAAATAGACTCATGTTAACCTTGCAGAAAATTCGGAAGACACCAACCCAGGAGCTGCCAGAAATGCTGCGCTAACGACTGATACGGGTGGTGTTAGTAATAATATATTAACGTAATTGTTAGCGGGTTATCTATAATGTGTGATCTAAATCACTTTTAAGCCAGAGTGAACAATGGAAAGACTTAAACGCATGTCGGTGTTTGCCAAAGTGGTCGAGCTTGGCTCTTTTACCGCAACGGCCAGGCAGCTGGAAATGAGCGTATCGTCCATCAGCCAAACCGTTTCCAAACTTGAAGATGAGTTACAGGTAAAGCTGTTAAACCGCAGCACGCGTAGCATCGGGCTGACTGAGGCCGGTAAAATCTACTACCTCGGCTGCCGCAAGATGCTGCACGAAGCGCAAGAGGTGCATGAGCAACTCTACGCTTTTAACAACACGCCAATTGGTACGCTGCGTATCGGCAGTTCTTCAACTATGGCACAAAATGTCCTCGCGTCCATGACCGCCGAGATGCTCAAAGAGTACCCCGAGTTAACGGTTAATCTGGTGACAGGCATTCCCGCGCCCGACCTGATCGCTGATGGTCTGGACGTAGTGATTCGTGTAGGTGCTTTACAGGATTCCAGTCTGTTCTCGACACGGCTCGGATCGATGCCGATGGTGATTTGCGCCGCCAAAAGTTATCTCCAGCAAAATGGCACGCCGGAAAAGCCGGCCGATCTTGCCAGTCACTCGTGGCTGGAATACAGCATTCGTCCGCATAATGAATTCGAGTTGATAGCACCTGAAGGGCTGACGACGCGGATGATCCCGCAAGGGCGCTTCGTGACCAATGATCCTATGACATTAAGTCGCTGGCTAAAAGTGGGGGCTGGTATCGCTTATGTCCCGTTGATGTGGGTGATCGATGAGATCAATGACGGAACGCTTGAGATCTTACTGCCGAGTTATCAATCCGACCCGCGTCCGGTATACGCGTTGTATACGGAAAAAGATAAGTTGCCGTTGAAAGTACAGGTCTGCATTAACTACCTGACTGAATATTTCGTGAAGGTTTCGCACCTCTATCAAGGGGTACGAGATAAGAAAGGACGTGCGATAGAAAACAGCCGGGAGTAAACCCGGCTGTCATTGTTTTACGCTGTGCCGCCAACCGTCAGGTTATCGACTTTGAGCGTTGGCTGGCCGACACCGACAGGCAGGCTCTGCCCCTCTTTGCCGCAGACACCGACACCGTTATCCAGCGCCAGATCGTTACCGACCATAGAAATCTGCTGCATAGTTTCAATACCGGAACCAATCAGCGTTGCGCCTTTCACTGGTTTGGTCACTTTGCCATTTTCGATGAGATACGCTTCAGAAGTTGAGAACACAAACTTGCCGGAGGTGATATCCACTTGCCCGCCGCCAAAGTTCGGAGCGTAGATCCCGTATTCAACCGATTCGATAATCTCTTGTGGAGTCGATTTGCCCGCCAGCATGTAGGTATTGGTCATGCGTGGCATCGGTAGATGCGCGTAAGATTCACGACGACCATTACCGGTTGGCGCAACGCCCATCAGACGAGCATTGAGTTTGTCCTGCATGTAGCCTTTCAGCACACCGTTTTCGATCAATACGTTGTATTGGCCAGGCACACCTTCATCGTCAATTGCAACAGAGCCACGGCGGTTCGCCATGGTGCCGTCATCGACAACAGTACACAATTCTGAAGCAACCAATTGGCCTATCTGGCCACTGAACACGGAAGTGCCACGACGGTTAAAATCACCTTCAAGACCGTGCCCCACCGCTTCATGCAGCAAAACACCTGGCCAGCCCGCGCCAAGCACTACCGGGAACATGCCTGCTGGTGCTGCCACCGCAGAAAGGGTCACTAAAGCCATACGCACTGCTTCTTTCGCCCAGGCATCTGCACGAACTTCACCATCAACGGTTTCGAGGAAATATTCATAACCGAAACGACCGCCGCCGCCACTTGAGCCGCGCTCGCGTTTGCCGTTATCTTCAACCTGAACGCTGACAGACAAGCGCACTAGCGGGCGAACGTCAGCCGCCAGAGTCCCGTCAGTTGCCGCGACCAGAATCAATTCATAAACGCCCGTCAGGCTGGCAGTCACTTCCTGGACGCGGGCGTCTGCCGCACGGGCAACGCTATCAACGCGTTTCAGGATGTCGAGTTTCTCTTCACGCGTCATGCTTTGCAGAGGGTCGGCACTGGTATAGAGCGCGCTATGCTGCACGGCACCTAATGTTTGAACCCGGCCATTCCCTTTTTCCTGCACGATGCTTCGTGCGGCATGAGCACTTTGTTCCAGTGCCAACAAGCTGACCTGGTCGGCATAGGCAAAACCGGTTTTCTCGCCGCTCACGGCGCGCACGCCAACACCCTGATCGATGTTGTAAGAACCATCTTTAATGATGCGATCTTCCAGCACCCAGGATTCGTGATAACTGGACTGGAAATAGAGATCTCCGTAGTCGAGTCGGCGCTCGGACAATTGTCCCAAAATGGAAAACAGATCTTGATGGGTTAAGCCATTCGCAGACAGCAACTGCTCACTTACCAGGTTCAGACTCATCGTTTCGCTACTCTTTTTACAAACAAGTTGGGTGCCCTAAAGGCATATCTATTGAGCTTGCGGCAATTAACCGCGCACGTCAAATCACTTAGCCTCTTTCAGCCTTGGCTGGCGGAGCACTTCATTGATTTGCGGTTTATCGACCGATCCTGTGATGTGGTAGCGCAGTACAGATATTTTGCTCCATAGCGGCCCTAACACTTTGCTGGCGGCGAATACCGCGGCACCGATGATTGGGTTCACCACGAATGCCGTTGCCACGCCGACGGTGGCAGAAATTTCTGGTGCAATAACAGCTTCAACATCAAGTCGACGCTGAACTAAATCGACCGAGCCTTTCATGCCAATATCGGCTTCCAGTCCGTCCACCAGCGTATCATCGCTGTTCAGAACCCCGTCTTTAATCCAGGCGGTACTACGGATGGAATCAAAGTAGAAACCTTCACCAAAGGTGTCGCTGAAGTCGAAACGCAGTTTACGCATCAACGCATCGACACTGACTAAACGCAGCAATTGTCCGGCGTGGCCTGTACCCAGATCAGCAATTTGCCCTTTGCCTAATTTGATATGAAGAATACCGTTTAATGAGGCAAGCTGCGGCTGCCACGGTTTATCACGCCAGTGTAAATCATAGTCTGCATCAAACGATGAGCCTTGAATCGGCGTTTTGACGCCAAAGAAGTTGGTCGCAGCATCAAGTTTTTTGCCGTGTAGTTTACCTTTTAAAGACGTGCGTTCTTCTGCCGGGTTATTCACCCACACACCGCTGGCGGTAAGCTTTGCAAATCCGGCATCGATTAACCCGTTTTCCAGTTGTAGCGTGTTTCCTTTGACGGCGAAATCACCGTCAATACGGCCATATTTTTGCCCCCAAAGCCAACACTCGCCACAGCGAAGTTGTAAATCAGGCCATTCACGGAAATCAATCGCTTCATTGCCTTCCAACGGTGAAGCACTGGTCGATTTGGCTTTGCTATTACCCCAGTCAGGGTTGAAATAGAGATACTTGATTGCTGCACGCCACGGTGCATTGTTTTGTATCGTCAACGAGCCATTCACTTCACGCCCCTGCGCTTCGACGCGCGTGCCATTCGTAATGGCCTGGGAAACCAGACTCAGGTTGTTCCATTGCTGGCCAGCAAACGTCAGCGAAGGCGTGCGCAGTGTGACGTTAGTTGGGAATGATGCCGAGTTCCCCACGCTTTCCACCGCTCCATGGCTAAACAACGCCAACCATTGCGCACCATCCATCGCCGGAAGATCCAGTTCTAAGCCGGAGTTATCAGGTAATGGAGGAACGGTTTGGCTATTGGTTGCCCAAATTGCCCGGTCAAGAGTGAGCTTTTTATTCAGTAGCCAACGGCTGGAGAAATGATTTTTCGCACCGGAGTTACCCGTCAGATCGAAACTATCGAGATTTCCTTTCACCGCGACATTCAACGGTAGCGCTTGCCCCGCTGATTTATCGACAGGAGCAGGTAAGTGACTGCTCACATTTTTCAAGTCTGCGGCGACGTTGATCTGGTAATTCGGTTCTCCGCGATAAGGAAGCGTAATTGCTACATCGCCTTTCCACGGGACATTGCCACTCAATTCTTTGCTGATGGGTTCAGGGATGATACCCATTTTTGTCGGCTGCCAGTCGCCCAGCAAATTGACGCCAATCTGGTAGTCTTTCACGCCCGTTTTAGTATTGAAATCAATGCCAATCGGTTGGTTAAACCAGGTGGCTTTTAACGGTTCACTTTGCAAATCACCATTCACAAAGCTGAACTTACCGCTCAGGTTACTCAACGTGCTGGAGAGCGGTTTAATCAACAAGGTATTGTTCTTGAGTTGAACATCGCCCGAAGCGGTAGTCATTTTACCGTTCAGCGGGATATCCAGATGTAAGCGAGCATTCACATCGCCGCCAATCTGGAGTTCATCCAGTGCAGCAGACAGCGAATCTTTGAGCGGAGTTTCTTTGAAATACGGCCCAACCGCACTGCCCGGGCCAGTGATGTCAGAATCGACTAACAGCTTTTGCTTTTTGTAATCCGGGATATTTGCCGTCAGATTACGCCCGGTCACACCACCCAGTTTCACTTCATCCGATTTCATCCACAAACCGTTATTGATGAAATCCAGACTAATATTCAAGTTGTCTAATGCTGGCCAGTCAGGCTGGAAGGCAAATTTAGCGTTATACAGCGGGACGTAGACCTGGAACTGACCTTCGTTATGCACATAAGGGAAAAGACGCGGATTGCCGCCATACACTAGCGTCGCGTTATCGGACTCGCCACCTTGTATCGCACCGCTGAGGTAATCAACCAGCTGTTTTCCCATCAGGTTTTCAGGGAAGTAACGCCAGGCATCACCGCCATTATGCGTACTAATTCCGGCTAAAATCCCCAGCCAGGGTTCATCGCCTGTCGGCTGATAGTAGCGGAAGTCACCCGCAGCCCAGACAGAACGGGCTTTCACATCCAGGTTTTTGCCATCAAGCTGGAAACCTGCGGCATTCTTTTGCCATTCGAGCGTGGCAACGGCTCGTTCAACTTCCAGCGGGGCACGGAATACGCCCACGTATGGCATTTTGGCGTCAATAACCTGCGCATTAAGCTGCCCGTGCCCGACACCACCGGTGACCGACCCCGAGAAGTGTTCGACGCCGGGTAACATTTTCCATTGCTTCCAGCTAACGTCCTTCCAGCGCCCTTGCATACGAGTGTTTTCGGTCTGCTGAAGAGGAATATCCACGGCCAGCACATCAATGTGCCCGCGTGGTTGCAGCGTGTTCCAGATTTCACCGAAATCCGGTGAAATCTTCTCTGCAATCGGTAACAAACCGGTGAAGCTTTCCAGCTCCATATTAGTGGCACGTACACGTAACTCATCGCTGCGCGTACTCTCTTTTCCACCAACATTTTGCGGAGCAACCCACGCCAGTGATAAAGAACCTTTGGGCCAGGTTTTACCATCAAGGGTGATATTGGTCGATGGAATGGCAATATCCCAGCCCGCAGCAGAACGATTGACACGTGCCATCAAATTATCAACCGACATCTGATGCCCGGTGTTTTTCCCAGCCCAGCTGGCACCACCTTGCTTCAACCAGACGTTGCCACCTGAAATATCACCCGCTTTGATATCCATCCAGGCTTCGAGGGTGAACTCAGCGGTCTGCAAGTCGATATTGTCTTCCATCCAACGACCAAGCCACGGTTTCATATCAACATTTTCAGCCTGTAGCCAGACTTTACCGATGTTCAATAAGCCATTTTCGTCACGCAGATCCATGCGTACTTTCGCCACGCCGTGTTGGCCGTTAAAGCTCGATAAGCTGACCAGCCCTTCGGCGCGGTGACGGTTTTTGGAGTTAAGCCAGGTGAGTTGTGGAATGGCGAGTTCGGCGCGCTGACCGGAAATCGTCAGGAAACTCAGGGAACTGTCGCGAAGATCAAAGTGATCGAACTGGCGTAAAAAGAGATCGCTGATTTTACCCGGCTCGAGTTTGCTATCCCCTTTATTTCGACTTAACGGGGTATTGGTGCGCACCTGCAATTGGTAAAAAGTGAGGTCACGGAACTGCCAGCGGGCGTGCAAAATACTTTGCCAGAGATCGAGCGCCAACGTGACACGTTTCACGCTCATCTCACCACCATCTTTCAAGCCCGCTTTGATATCGCGGACATCAAGCGTTGGGCCATAGTTTTCCCAGTTGGCCTGGATCTGGCTGGCATCGACGGGGGTACCCGTCATGGCTTCAATTTTTTCGAGCAGCGCTGGACGCCAGGCATCGAGGTGCGGCAAAACCAGCCGCAAACCACTCACCAGCAGTGCGACGATAACGATCAACGTTGCGCCAGTGATCAGCAGAATGCCGGGCAGTCGCCTCACGAAAATCTCCTTGTTTGCCGCCGGAGCGGAACTCAAATCTGCACTATCCGTGCAGCGAGTTACATCATAACGACGTCGAATTGCTCTTGATTATAGAGCGGCTCGATCTGAACTTTGACTTGCTTGCCGACAAAAATTTCCACTTCTGCCAATGAATGGGACTCTTCGCTTTTCAGCGCTTCCCCCACAGCAGGTGATGCGTAAACCAGGAAACGGTCGGAATCATAAGCATGATGCACGCGCACAATTTCACGCATAATTTCATAACACACCGTTTCAACCGTTTTCACCGTACCGCGACCATGGCAAGTTGGACAATCGTTGCAAAGCACATGTTCAACACTTTCACGCGTGCGTTTGCGTGTCATCTCCACCAGTCCGAGCTGTGAGAAACCATTAATACTGGTTTTCACGCGATCTTTACTCAATGCCTGCTCGAGGGAGTGCAGCACGCGTCGGCGATGGTCTTCATTACTCATATCGATGAAATCAATAATGATTATGCCGCCGAGATTACGCAAACGTAACTGGCGAGCTATCGCCTGTGTCGCTTCAATATTGGTATTGAAAATGGTGTCATCAAGATTGCGGTGGCCAACGAAAGCCCCGGTGTTGATATCCACAGTCGTCATCGCTTCAGTCTGGTCGATAACCAGGTAACCACCTGATTTCAGCTCAACTTTTCGCTCCAGCGCACGTTGGATTTCGTTCTCAACGTCGAACAAATCAAAAATAGGCTGGCGACCGCTGTAGTGTTCGATTTTGTTGTGCATTTCCGGCATGTATTCTGCGGTAAATTCCAGCAGCATGTCGTAAGTCAGACGGGAGTCGACACGAATTCGGTCAAGAGCGGCATCAGCAAAATCACGCAGTACGCGCTGCGCCAGTGCTAATTCACCGTAAAGTTGGCAGCGGGTTTTGTTACGTTTTTTGCGCTCGCTGACTTTGGTCCAGACACGCTTGAGGTAAGCCGCATCTGAAGCTAAATCGTCTTCGCATACGCCTTCAGCTGCGGTGCGAATAATGAATCCGCCTTGCTCATCGCAATACGCATTCACTACACGTTTAAGACGTTCACGCTCGGCTTCACTTTCAATGCGCTGGGATACGCCAACGTGGGAAGCTCCTGGCATAAAGACCAAATAACGAGATGGCAGCGTGATATCGGTAGTCAAACGAGCACCTTTGGTACCCAGCGGGTCTTTCACCACTTGAACCATTAAGTCCTGGCCCTGACGCACCAACTCGGAGATATCGCGTACGGTGAAATTTTTCTGCTCTTCTCCCGCCACACATTCGGTATGCGGCATGATGTCAGAAGCGTGAAGAAACGCTGCCTTATCAAGGCCAATATCTACAAATGCCGCCTGCATCCCGGGAAGCACCCGGCTTACACGACCTTTGTAGATATTCCCTACGATCCCGCGGCGTGCTTCGCGTTCAATGTGAATCTCTTGCAGTATTCCACCATCAATGTAAGCCACCCGAGTTTCCGATGGCGTCACGTTGACTAATAATTCAGCCGTCATGTTTTCCTCGTCCATCACGCAATGCGTGAAAATTACTCAGCAATTCATAAGTTTCAACAAGCGGTAAACCGACTACTGCATGATAGCTGCCATTAATCTTCCTGACAAAACAGCCACCAAGCCCTTGAATACCGTATGCACCTGCTTTATCCATCGGTTCACCGCAGGCCACATAACCCGCGATATCCTGTTCTGATAATGCACGAAAAGTCACTTCAGTCGTTACCAGACAATCCAGCAAAGATTCACGGTCTGCCAGCGCAACAGCCGTCATTACCTGGTGCTGATTCCCGGATAACATACGCAACATCTCAGCAGCGTGTTGTTCATCTTTAGGTTTTTCCAACACCTTGCCATTGTAGATAACAATCGTATCGGCACCCAGAACAGGTAAGTCATGTTGCGCGAGCGCAACGCCCGCCCGCGCTTTATCACGCGCCAGGCGCACGACATACTGCTGTGCGCTTTCATGGCTAAGACGCTGTTCTTCTACATCAGTAATGATGCGCTCAAACGACACACCCAACTGAGTCAGTAATTCCTGACGACGCGGGGAGCCGGATGCCAGATACAAAGATGTCATGTTCAATCCTATTGCACTGCAAATTGTTGGCGAATTTTACGCATCAACAAGAATATCCATGGCCACAGTACACCATTGACCACGCTGCTCCAGAAAATTTCTGGGCGGAAAGAGACATTGATAACTAAAAATTCAGACCAGAAAACAATGACATCTGTCATCAATGACAACAGCATAACCACCAAAGCCTGTTGCCAAAGCGCGAGATTGCGGAATAGCTGGTACTTTAACGCCACCAGATAAGCAACGATGCTCAGAGATAATGCGCGCACGCCAAGGGTAGAGCCGCTGATTAAATCCAGTATGGCACCCACCACAAAACCTGTGCCTACATTTACGCGGTGTGGCAGAGCCAGAATCCAGTACAGCAGGATCAGTAATACCCAGTCAGGACGATAGATTTTTAAATCGTCAGGCCATGGCATGACTTGTAACAACAAGGCGACGAGGAAAGAAAGCCAGATGACCCAACGGCCCTGGCTACGGTAACTACCCACTACTGCCCTCCCAGGCTTGCTGGTGCAGCAGGGGCAGGAGTCGTAATACCCGTTGCCGGAGGAGGAACCGGAGCTGGTGGCCCGACAGAATCAGCCGCTGGTAAAACCTGCGGCATCATTTGCATCAAGCGCTCATTCGCCACGCGATGAACTTCATCAGGCGGCATCGGGGTTTTCCCTTCGCGATCCGCGCCCCACAACAGCAGCAAATAACGCAGACGTTGTAAGCCAGCAGTCGGACGAGCCTGAATAACCGTGTATGCGCGCTGAGTATCAAGCTTCACTGAAGAAACGACGCCCACAGGATAGCCTTCCGGGAAGCGGCCACCCAAACCAGATGTCACCAATACATCGCCTACGCGAATATCAGTATTAGCCGGTAAATGTTCCAGTTGCAGATCGTCAGTACAGCCGTTACCCGCCGCGATAATGCGGATGTCATTACGCAGTACCTGAATAGGCAGCGCATGGGTAGCATCACAAATCAGTAAAACACGGCTAGTGAGTTTCGCCACCGCGACAACCTGACCTACGACACCTTTATCACTGATGACGGGTTGACCTTCATAGACGCCGTTCACGCTGCCTTTATCAATAACCACCTGGTCACTGTAAGGATCGTTAACGGTAGAGATAACCTGAGTCACCATTTTTTGCTCGTCCTGACGCAACGGTGAGCCAAGCAGTTCGCGCAGGCGTGCGTTTTCCTGACGATATTGACCCATCATCAGTAATTCGCTGTTTTTCAGGATCAATTCCTGACGCAGTGCACGATTTTCGAGTTCTAGCTGGTCGCGTGATGCCAGTGTTTGCGAGACGCTGTCGAGCAATTCACGGGGACCATTTGAGACAAAATAGAAAGGGCTGACGGCAGTATCCATATACGTTCGAATCTGACTGAACGTACCCAGGCGACTATCGGCAATCATTACACCAATCGCCACCAGCACCGCCAAAATCAGGCGAAACTGTAACGAAGGGCCACGGCTAAAAATTGGCTTCATAGGCTATGCGTATTCCAGGGCCAGCAAGAAAGGGCAGTCTTGATGACTGCCCCTTACGTGCGGCTGATTACTCTTCGCTGAACAAGTCGCCGCCGTGCATGTCGATCATCTCCAGTGCCTTGCCACCGCCACGGGCTACGCAAGTCAATGGATCTTCTGCAACTACTACCGGAATGCCTGTTTCTTCCATCAGCAGACGGTCAAGGTTACGCAGCAATGCGCCACCACCAGTCAGAACCATACCGCGCTCAGAGATATCGGACGCCAGCTCTGGTGGGCACTGCTCCAGTGCAACCATCACCGCACTCACGATCCCCGTCAATGGCTCTTGCAGGGCTTCGAGGATTTCATTGGAATTCAGGGTAAAGCCGCGTGGAACACCCTCAGCCAGGTTACGGCCACGCACTTCGATTTCAAGCACTTCATCGCCTGGGTAAGCAGAACCGATTTCGTGTTTGATACGTTCAGCAGTGGCTTCACCAATCAGTGAACCGTAGTTACGACGCACATAATTAATGATGGCTTCGTCGAAGCGGTCGCCACCGATGCGTACGGAAGAGGAGTAAACCACGCCGTTCAGAGAAATAACGGCAACTTCAGTTGTACCACCACCGATATCCACAACCATTGAACCGGTTGCTTCAGAAACTGGCAGGCCAGCACCGATAGCCGCAGCCATTGGTTCTTCAATTAAGAAGACTTCACGAGCACCTGCACCTTGCGCAGATTCACGAATCGCGCGACGTTCAACTTGAGTTGCGCCAACTGGCACACAAACCAGTACGCGTGGGCTTGGGCGCATAAAGCTGTTGCTATGCACTTGTTTGATGAAGTGTTGCAGCATTTTTTCGGTCACGAAGAAATCGGCAATAACGCCATCTTTCATCGGACGGATAGCTGCGATGTTGCCGGGGGTACGACCCAGCATCTGTTTAGCATCATGGCCGACAGCCGCAACACTTTTAGGTGAACCGGCACGATCCTGGCGAATAGCCACGACAGATGGCTCATTCAGTACGATGCCTTGTCCTTTCACATAAATCAGGGTATTCGCGGTACCCAGGTCAATGGACAGGTCATTGGAAAACATGCCACGAAATTTTTTCAACATACTAAGGGATAATCCTGAAAGCTGGGGCGGAAACAAAATCCGCTTACTTTACCAACCACTCATTGCAGCGACAAGGCGCAAAAATGTTCTGCAATGGTGAAAAATTGTGCAGTTTACTACGACTAATACACTTTCGACACGTTTATCCTCGAACTGCCGAGGAAACAAACAAACGCTGTAGGTTAAACGAACAGTGCAAGGAAGCAAACCGGGTTCATTTCATGCTTCAACAATCTGGTCAGCAGGCGTATTAGCCCCCTTGAGATGCAGCGCGCGTTATTCTACGTGAAATATTCATAAACGGCAGGTTAAACCGAGTATCTTTGCGAATATTTTTTCACGTTGCTGTCTAGTGGTTGAGATGCCGCAAAAAAATCACCTTGAGCACCCGCCACGCCTTTCTCCACCAGTGTCTGCCATTCACTTCGCGTTCTGACTCCGACCGCAAAAACTTGCGTCTGAGTCCCATTACAGGCCTCAACCAGGCTCTGTACAAACAACTGATTTTCAGTTCGTTTCTCAATGTTTCGCACGAGCCCCGGATGCAGCTTTATCAACTCCACATCCAACTCCTTAATATAAGAAGCGCTCACTACGGTCAAACCCGCCTGGGAGACAGCAATACGAGCCCCCAAAGCTTTAATCAAGCGAATCACAGGCTGCAAACGGCTGATGTGTTGACAGACATCTGCCTCTGCAAGTTCAAAAAGAATCCGTCGTCGAAGCGATTTTTCTGACTGCATCAACGCATCACGCAACCAACGCTGGAACGGAGCGCGAATCAGTGATTCTACAGACACCTGAATAGCCAGTGTTTCTTCGGGCCAGAAACCGGCTAAAGGTAACAATCGGGCGATGGTTTGCCGGTCATATTGTTCCGCTAAACCAAACTGCTTCACCATCGGCAAATATTCTGCCGCCAGCACTTCTTGTTCGCCGTCAAAAATCCGACACATGATTTCACGATGATGTACGTAGCCATTACGCATTACCGCCGGTTTTTGATAGAAGCGTGGGCCACCGCGCTGTAACACTTGCTCAATGAGCGTACGCCATTTCACATTGCCGCGCCCTTTTTCCGGCAAACTATCGTCATAGACCGACCAACTATTCGCCCCTTGCAACGAAGCATTACGCGTCGCGACTTCCGCGTTCTCCATCACCTGCTCTTTGGTTTGCCCGCTACGCCATGCACAAATACCGATATGCATCATGTCATTGCGGTCGAGCATTCGGGTTGGCGGCAAGGTATCAACGGCTTTCAGCAACTGGCTGGCAATACTATCGGCTTCTTTTAATGTGCGATGAGGTAACAAAACGGCAAAATCGCTGCGGAAATAACGTGCCAGTAATGCGCCGGGATAACGCATCACAAATGTCGACAACAGATTGATGAGGGTAAATAAGTACTCCTCTACCGCCGCGCGCCCCCATGTTTCATGCAGGGTGTCAAAATCGGGCAGACGGATGATCATCACTACACCATGCGCGCCCACTTGCTCTTGTTCATCCAGCAACGTCGCCAGTTGATTATCAAAAAACAGACGATTATTCAGGCCTGTTTTCGCATCCTGCGCCGCAAAAGCACGAATCAAGGTGTCCATTCTGCTGCGTTGATCGTTCGCGTTTTGCAGATCGGAAAGCAACAAGTCCAAAGCGCTACTGGCTTTCGGAGGCCATTCCAGTACCGATCCGCGCACTTCAACGCCTCTTTCACCGTTCAGAATCCGTCGCGCCCGGTTCTCCAGTAACTCTTGCCCGGCGAGCTGCTTTTTCATCCAGCGGATAGCAAAAAACAGCACGATAAGCATGAAGCCAACCGTGATAGAAAGTGGAACGGTAGTGAAAAGTGAGTTGTAGTAATTCGCGACAGGATCGCGATAGGTGAGAGAGAGGAACATCCCCGGATGCTTCATTAACTCAACAGTCACGGTACGAAAACTGTAGCTATTGCCCAGTAAACGGTAGGATTGGCTCAACTGATGTTGGTAAACCGTGTTGCCGCCTATTTTGAATTTCACCTCGGTGATATCAATGGGCACCATCACTTCGTTGAGGCGATTGATCAGTTCTTCTGGAGAGCTTGAAACCAAATCGTTATCAATGATTGTGGCAACCGCCACCACACGCTGATGAACTTTAAAATGCATCGCATTAAAGAAGCTTAATGAACAACCCACGAGCGTCACAAAAATAGCGAGGCCAGTCAGCAACGTCATAAAAGCAGAAAGTTTCGTCGTTAATCGCATCCTTGAGTTAACTCCGTTTGGTGAAGATAAGACCAGCCTGACTTGATGCGGCATTACATAGTAAAAGAGCAATTCAGGCAAACACGGTGAACAGATTCTTATCCTTTGTTGCAAAGGATACGTAAATACACCGAAATTCAAGTATAGCCTTCATCGGCAGGTATCCCATTAACGCAACCGCAACGAAACCTATCCCTTCTTTAAGTTTCAATTTTTTGTGACATATTCGCAGGGTTCAGCGTTCTCCGTCATGCTTAGCCTATAAAGCCATGCCGGAGAACAAGATGAAAAAAGTAACCCGCTTTACGGAAGCAGATGTCACACCCGAATCGGTTTTTATGCTGAAACGCCGCCAGGTGCTGAAAGCGCTGGGCATCAGTGCCGCGGCTCTCTCGCTTCCTCAAACTGCCCATGCTGATATTCTCTCCTGGTTTAAAGGGAACGACAGGCCACCCGCGCCATCGGGAAAACCCCTGCAATTTAGCCAGCCTGAACAATGGCAGGCAAAACTCGCCATGACCCCAGAAGACAAAGTGACGGGTTACAACAATTTCTACGAATTTGGCCTTGATAAGGCCGACCCAGCAGCCAATGCCGGAAGCTTAAAGACCGATCCGTGGAAAATCACAATTAGCGGTGAGGTGGCAAAACCACAAACACTTGACCTTGACGATCTTTATAAGAAATTCCCACTGGAACAGCGTATTTATCGGATGCGTTGTGTCGAAGCCTGGTCGATGGTGGTGCCGTGGATAGGTTTCCCACTCAGTAAACTGCTCGCGCTAGTCGAGCCCACCAGCAAAGCAAAATATGTCGCCTTCGAAACGCTTTACGACCCGGAACAAATGCCCGGGCAGAAGGACCGTTTTATCGGTGGCGGGTTGAAATATCCCTACGTCGAAGGATTGCGTCTTGATGAAGCAATGCACCCTCTGACTCTACTTACGGTCGGCGTTTACGGGAAAGCGTTGCCACCGCAAAACGGTGCACCGATACGACTCACCGTGCCATGGAAATACGGCTTTAAAGGAATAAAGTCGATTGTCAGTATCAAACTGGTTAGCGAGTTACCGCCTACCACCTGGAATATGGCAGCACCTAATGAATACGGATTTTATGCCAACGTAAACCCAAATGTTGACCACCCACGCTGGTCGCAAGCCAGTGAGCGATTTATCGGATCAGGTGGGGTACTGGATGTAAAACGCCAGCCGACGCTGCTGTTTAATGGTTATGCCGACCAGGTCGGATCGCTATACCGCGGCTTGAATCTGAAGGAGAATTTCTAAAGTGCGATTAACAGCAAAACAGATAACCTGTCTTAAAGTCGTACTGCATCTCGCGGCCTTCTTACCTTTTGTCTGGTTGTTTTATGCTGCAAACCAGGGGCTTTTAAGTGCCGACCCGGCAAAGGATATCCAGCATTTTACCGGCAGAATGGCGCTTAAACTGTTGCTGGCAACGCTGCTAGTCACACCGTTGGCGCGATACGGGAAGCAGCCGCTGCTGATTCGAACCCGTCGGTTGTTAGGATTATGGTGTTTTGCGTGGGCCACACTTCATTTAGTCAGCTACGCCATGTTGGAATTGGGCATCAACAATCTGGCGCTACTTGGCCGGGAACTGGTCACGCGCCCGTATTTAACTTTAGGAATAATCAGCTGGTTGGTACTGCTATCATTGGCAGCAACATCTACGCAGTCGTTACAACGAAAATTGGGGCCACGCTGGCAAAAGCTGCATAACTTCGTCTATCTGGTCGCTATCCTTGCCCCGATTCATTATCTGTGGTCAGTAAAGGTTATCTCACCGCAACCATTGCTGTATGCTCTGGGCGCAATCATCCTTCTGGCCTTACGCTACAAGAAATTCCGTCAGTGGCGGCGTTAACGAAAGATATGTGTTGTTCCCCGCAGAAAAGTGATCAACCTGGCCCCGTTTAGGGATATGAGTTGATCATCTTCCCTGATAAGACCAGTATTTAGCTGCCAATTGCTACGAAATCGTTATAATGTGCGACTTTGGTTTTTCTGACAGGCCATTTTCTGGCTCTGAAGGTGACAACCGAGCAACTTAGGTATATTTTGTAAAATACCTACAAATTGCAGGAGATGGCAGCACGATGTCGGCTAATTTTCACATTTTGCTTTTGAACGGCCCGAATCTTAACATGCTGGGAACACGTGAGCCTGAGAAGTACGGCACGCTGACTTTAGCCCAAATTGTTAACTCGCTCGAAGAAGAAGCAAAAACGCTAAATGTCTCGTTCAGCCACCTGCAATCCAACGCGGAATATGAATTGATCGACCGAATTCATCAGGCTAAAGACACTGTCGATTTTATTCTGATTAATCCGGCCGCGTTTACTCATACGAGCGTTGCACTGCGTGATGCCTTATTAGCGGTAGATATTCCGTTTATTGAGATCCATCTGAGCAATGTGCATGCGCGCGAACCGTTCCGCCATCATTCATATCTTTCTGATAAAGCGGTTGGTGTCATCTGCGGATTAGGCGCTGACGGCTATTCATATGCACTACAGACGGCGGTAAAACGCTTGTCAAAATCCATCTAAACAAGAGTACGGAACCCACTCATGGATATTCGTAAGATTAAAAAACTGATCGAGCTGGTTGAAGAATCAGGCATTTCTGAACTGGAAATTTCTGAGGGCGAAGAATCTGTACGCATCAGTCGTGCACCGGCAAACACCGGTTACCCAATGATGCAACAGGCTTATGCTGCTCCAATGTACCAGCCACAGCCGCAACCTGGCCTGTCTAACGTTGTTGCACCTGCCGCTCCGGCAGAAGCACCAGCGGCTGCTGAAATCAGTGGTCACATCGTGCGTTCCCCAATGGTCGGTACTTTCTACCGCACCCCAAGCCCGGATGCTAAGTCATTTGTTGAAGTTGGCCAGAAGGTTAACGTTGGCGACACTCTGTGTATCGTTGAAGCAATGAAAATGATGAACCAGATCGAAGCTGACAAAGCCGGTGTGGTGAAAGCCATCCTGGTTGAGAATGGCCAACCGGTTGAATTTGACGAGCCGCTGGTCGTCATCGAGTAACGAGGCGATTATGCTGGATAAAATTGTCATCGCTAACCGTGGCGAGATTGCTCTGCGTATTCTTCGTGCCTGTAAAGAACTGGGTATCAAGACTGTCGCTGTGCACTCCACTGCGGATCGCGATTTAAAACACGTATTACTGGCGGATGAAACTGTTTGTATCGGTCCCGCTCCGTCGGTAAAAAGCTATCTGAATATCCCGGCAATCATCTCTGCAGCAGAAATTACTGGTGCAGTTGCGATTCACCCAGGTTATGGCTTCTTGTCTGAAAACGCCAACTTTGCCGAGCAAGTTGAACGTTCAGGCTTCATCTTCATTGGCCCGCGTGCTGAAACTATTCGTCTGATGGGCGATAAAGTGTCTGCAATCAACGCAATGAAGAAAGCTGGCGTACCTTGCGTACCAGGCTCTGATGGCCCTCTTGACGGCGATATGGATAAAAACCGTGCTCATGCTAAACGCATTGGCTACCCGGTTATTATCAAAGCGTCTGGCGGTGGCGGCGGTCGTGGTATGCGTGTCGTACGTAGCGATGCCGATCTGGAACAATCCATTAATATGACCCGTGCGGAAGCGAAAGCTGCTTTCAACAACGACATGGTCTATATGGAAAAATACCTGGAAAACCCACGCCATATCGAGATTCAGGTATTGGCTGACGGCCAGGGCAAAGCGGTTTACCTGGCAGAACGCGACTGCTCTATGCAGCGTCGTCACCAGAAAGTGGTTGAAGAAGCGCCAGCACCGGGCATCACGCCGGAACTGCGTAAATTCATCGGCGAACGCTGTGCTAAAGCCTGTGTTGATATCAACTATCGCGGTGCAGGTACTTTCGAGTTCCTGTTCGAAAACGGTGAGTTCTACTTCATTGAAATGAACACCCGTATTCAGGTTGAGCACCCGGTAACAGAAATGATCACCGGCGTTGACCTGATTAAAGAACAGCTGCGCATTGCTGCAGGCCAGCCGCTGTCTATCAAGCAAGAAGACGTTCATGTTAAAGGCCATGCGGTAGAATGCCGTATCAACGCCGAAGACCCGAATACCTTCCTGCCAAGCCCAGGCAAAATCACTCGCTTCCATGCGCCAGGTGGTTTTGGTGTGCGTTGGGAATCACACATTTACGCCGGTTACACCGTACCGCCGTATTATGATTCCATGATTGGCAAACTGATCTGCTTCGGTGAAACGCGTGAAGTCGCGATTTCTCGCATGAAAAATGCTTTGGCTGAACTGATCATCGATGGCATCAAAACCAACGTTGATTTGCAGACTCGCATCATGAACGATGAAAACTTCCAGCACGGTGGAACTAACATCCACTATCTGGAGAAAAAACTGGGTCTTCAGGACTAAGTTTTCTCAAGAAGTAACATCGTGATAAGGCCGGTTCTCCGGCCTTTTTCTTTTTTGATCCCCATCTTCTCGCTATGCGTTACAATCGCCGCTTTCCGCCAACTCAAGGGACAATAATGGACGCGCGTTTTGTTCAGGCCCATAAAGAAGCCCGCTGGGCGCTTTGGCTAACCCTTCTCTATCTTGCCGCATGGTTAGTGGCTGCTTACTTACCTGGTAATGAAATCGGCCCAACTGGCCTACCGCACTGGTTTGAAATGGCGTGCCTGCTGGTACCTTTGTTGTTCATTTTACTGTGCTGGGCAATGGTGAAGTTTATCTTCCGTGATATTCCTCTGGAGGATGATCATGCAGCTTGAAGTCGTATTACCGCTGGTAGCCTATCTATTAGTGGTTTTTGGCATTTCCATGTACGCCATGAAACGCCGCACCACAGGTAATTTCCTCAACGAATATTTCCTGGGTAGCCGCTCGATGGGCGGGTTTGTATTAGCGATGACGCTAACCGCCACTTATATCAGTGCCAGTTCATTTATTGGCGGGCCTGGAGCTGCTTATAAATATGGGCTGGGCTGGGTTTTGCTGGCAATGATTCAATTACCGGCGGTATGGTTATCTCTGGGTATTCTGGGTAAAAAGTTTGCCATTCTGGCGCGTCGCTATAACGCCGTTACCCTGAATGACATGTTGTTCGCCCGTTATCAAAGCCGTCTGCTGGTTTGGCTGGCGAGTCTTAGCCTGTTAGTGGCTTTTGTTGGCGCGATGACCGTGCAGTTCATCGGTGGCGCACGCTTACTGGAGACGGCAGCCGGTATTCCTTACGAAACGGGATTGCTGATTTTTGGTATCAGCATTGCGCTGTATACCGCGTTTGGTGGCTTCCGTGCCAGCGTTCTCAACGACGCAATGCAAGGCATGGTGATGCTGGTTGGCACGATTTTGCTGTTGGTGGGCATCGTTCACGCAGCCGGTGGTTTGCACAACGCAGTAGATACGCTGCAGCATATCGACCCTAAACTCGTTTCACCGCAGGGTGCCGATGACATCCTTTCCCCGACGTTCATGACCTCATTCTGGGTGCTGGTCTGCTTCGGCGTGATTGGTTTGCCGCACACGGCGGTACGCTGCATCTCTTATAAAGACAGCAAAGCCGTGCACCGTGGCATTATCCTCGGCACAATTGTGGTCGCGATTTTGATGTTTGGTATGCATCTGGCGGGCGCGTTAGGCCGTGCAGTGATACCGGATTTGAAAGTCCCTGATTTGGTTATCCCAACGTTGATGGTCACGGTGTTGCCACCAATAGCGGCGGGAATATTTCTTGCGGCACCCATGGCGGCAATTATGTCGACAATTAACGCCCAATTGCTGCAATCATCCGCTACGATCGTCAAAGATCTTTATCTGAATATGCGACCGGATCAGATCACTAACGAAAGGCGTCTGAAAAGAATGTCATCGGTGATCACGTTGATTCTGGGTGCGTTGCTGCTACTCGCGGCATGGCGCCCACCAGAAATGATCATCTGGCTGAATTTGCTGGCGTTTGGTGGGCTTGAAGCGGTATTCCTGTGGCCTTTAGTGCTCGGCCTTTATTGGGAGCGAGCCAATGCTGCGGGCGCGCTAAGTGCAATGATTGTCGGTGGCGGGTTGTATGCAGTGCTGGCGAGTTTCAAAATCCAGTTATTTGGCTTCCACCCCATTGTGCCATCCTTATTACTAAGTTTGCTGGCGTTCCTGGTAGGCAACCGTTTCGGTCAGCCGCTGCCTGCACCAGCACTCGTTCCAACTACTGATAAATAAAGAGTTTCGCTATGCCATGGATTCAACTGAAAATTAATACTACCGGCGCAACCGCTGAAGAACTCGGCGATGCACTGATCGAAAGCGGCGCAGTATCCGTGACCTTTCAGGATACCCATGACACACCGGTATTCGAGCCATTACCTGGCGAAACCCGTTTATGGGGCGATACCGATGTGATCGGTTTGTACGACGCTGAAACAGACATGGAAGAAGTCGTCGCGATTCTCGAAAACTGCCCACTGCTGAGCGTGGGTTTCCGTCACAAAATCGAGCAACTCGAAGATAAAGACTGGGAACGTGAATGGATGGATAACTTCCACCCGATGCGTTTTGGCCAGCGCCTGTGGATTTGCCCGAGCTGGCGCGATGTGCCCGACGCCAACGCGGTAAATGTCATGCTCGACCCAGGTCTGGCGTTCGGGACAGGTACGCATCCAACAACTTCGTTGTGCCTTGAGTGGCTTGATGGACTGGATCTGGCAGGCAAAACCGTTATCGATTTCGGCTGTGGTTCCGGCATTCTCGCGATTGCGGCGCTGAAACTGGGTGCTGCTAAAGCGATTGGTATTGATATCGACCCACAAGCCATTCAGGCCAGCCGTGATAACGCAGAACGCAACGGTGTTTCTGAACGCCTGGAGCTGTATCTGCCACAAGACCAGCCAGAAGCCATGAGCGCCGATGTCGTGGTCGCAAACATCCTTGCAGGGCCTTTACGTGAGTTAGCTCCTTTAATCAGCGTGCTGCCTGTTCAGGGCGGTTTCCTTGGGCTTTCTGGCGTGCTGGCAAGCCAGGCCGAAAGTGTTTGCGAAGCGTATCAGGACAAATTCACCCTTGATCCTGTCGCCGAAAAAGAAGAATGGTGCCGCATTACTGGTATCAAACGCTAAGTCCCCCTTCCCCCTTAAAGTGGCCAACTGGCCACTTTAAGTAAAAGTTAATACCTGATTTTATTGCCCCGCCATTTTTGCCCACTCTTTCCTGAAAACCGAGTTTTACAATGCGCCGCTTCAAACATGTCAGTTAAACGACGCTATTTAATAAAATTTATCAGGGAATGAATCAATGAAAACCACTTTGCGCACGCTGGCAATTCTCACTATGGGAATGCTGCCCGCTTTAGCCATGGCCTCTCACTGGAGTTACGAAGGTGAAGGCTCGCCAGAACATTGGGCCGAAGTCAGCCCAGAAAACCAAACTTGTAAAGTGGGGATGAATCAGTCGCCAATTGACATAAAAAACACGCTAAAAGCGCATATCAACCCGCTAAAATCTAGTTATGTAGACTCCCCTATCAACATCATAAATAACGGCCATACTATCCAGGCGGGTTTCGCAGCCAGTGTGAAAGATGTGGTGACAATTGATGGCGTTCCTTTCCAGCTTCAGCAACTCCATTTCCATGCGCCAAGCGAAAACACTCTCAATGGCAAACATTTCGCCATGGAAATGCACCTGGTGCATAAAAATGCTGAGGGAGAGATTGCCGTCGTCGCAGTGATGTTTGAAACCGGGACTGCCAACAGTGAACTCGCTAAACTCTGGCAGACGATGCCAGCCAAAGCCGATGAAAAAGCAGAATTAAAACAAAAAATCGATGTGAACAAATTACTACCAGAGGATCTGTCCCATTATCGTTTCAGCGGTTCGCTAACCACTCCACCCTGCTCTGAAGGTGTACGCTGGTTAGTGATGAAGCATCCTGTGACACTCTCGGTGCAGCAATTGAAACAATTCACCACAGCAATGCATCATGGAAATAACCGCCCAACACAACCCTTGCATGGCCGTGAAATTGTTGAGTAAACCACTTATTGCGGGGGAGTAAACTCCCGCTTTCTCGTTTATTGCCCCAAGGTCTGAATAGACGAATCCCGGCACCAAAATGAGACATTCCTCGCAGAAAAATGCCAAAACTGCTGAACAAAGCAGCAGTTTATCTGGCGCTTTGCGCCTAAAATAATGTTAATTGCTTTCCAATTTCACTAAAAATGAAAAGAGCACAAAACAACCACCTCAAGCTAACACAATGAAATTAATCATTAATTTATTTATGCTATCGCACAGGATGCGGATTCATTGATCTACGACAGCTGATTGTTCAAAGTTTGGCCTTTCATCTCAGGTCAAAAATGCGTAATATACGCCGCCTTGCAGGCAAGTATGGTCATTTCTTAACTCATGCGCATTGGACAACACCAGCTCAGAAATCGACTGATTGCAGCACCTATGGCTGGCATCACTGACAGACCATTCAGGACGCTGTGTTACGAGATGGGGGCCGGACTGACTGTTTCCGAGATGATGTCCTCTAACCCTGAAGTTTGGGCGAGTGATAAATCACGTTTACGGATGGTGCACGTGAATGAACCAGGTATTCGCACCGTGCAAATTGCCGGTAGTGACCCTGATGAGATGGCAGAGGCCGCACGCATTAACGTGGCTAATGGCGCCCAGATTATTGATATCAATATGGGATGCCCGGCAAAGAAAGTGAATCGTAAGCTCGCGGGTTCAGCACTTCTGCAATACCCAAGTCTGGTGAAATCTATCCTGACAACGGTAATTAACGCAGTGGACGTGCCTGTAACGTTGAAGATTCGCACTGGCTGGGATACGGCGCACCGTAACTGTGAAGAGATTGCCCAACTGGCTGAAGACTGTGGCATTCAAGCTTTGACGATTCATGGACGCACACGCGCCTGTTTATTTCAGGGCGACGCTGAATACGACAGCATTCGGGCAGTTAAGCAGAAAGTTTCCATTCCGGTAATCGCGAATGGTGACATTACTGACCCGCTTAAAGCCAGAGCTGTGCTCGACTACACAGGGGCTGATGCTCTTATGATAGGACGCGCGGCTCAGGGAAGACCCTGGATCTTTCGGGAAATCCAGTATTATCTGGACACTGGAGAGCTGCTTCCTCCCCTGCCTCTGGCAGAGGTGAAGCGCTTACTTTGTGGGCATATTGGGGAACTACATGACTTTTATGGTCATGCTAAGGGATACCGAATTGCTCGCAAACACGTTTCCTGGTACCTACAGGAACACGCTCCAAATGACCAGTTTCGGCGCACATTCAACGCCATTGAAGATGCAAGCGAACAGCTTGAGGCGTTGGAGGCATACTTCGAAAATCTTGCGTAATTAGAAATAAAGAGCTGACAGAACTATGTTCGAACAACGCGTAAATTCTGACGTACTAACCGTTTCCACCGTTAACTCACAGGATCAGGTTACCCAAAAACCTCTTCGTGACTCCGTGAAACAAGCACTGAAGAACTATTTTGCTCAACTAAATGGTCAAGATGTTAGTGATCTGTATGAGCTGGTATTGGCTGAAGTAGAGCAGCCATTGTTGGACATGGTGATGCAATACACCCGTGGCAACCAAACCCGCGCTGCCCTGATGATGGGCATCAACCGTGGCACGCTGCGTAAAAAATTGAAAAAATACGGCATGAACTGATATTAATCAGTTAAGTTGTTGTTTAAAAAGGCGCTACTCGGCATGGGGAAGCGCCTTTTTTAATCTCTGAGAGTATCAAAATAAGCCTGGTTCTTCCGGGAAGTGGAGTAGATAAAGGAACTATGGGTTGCTGGTGGTCATGGAAGAAAGTTATTTATCAGGGAAATAGCGTTCCATGCTAAGAAATCCGGGGAATTATGACATCAATTGCATTTATATGCTTAAATCTTAATTATGAAAAATGGTATTCAACAATCCTTTAGACGAAATGACATTATTGTTGATTTAAAACTCACAAAACAAATGAATACAAAACATAATATTCACCACGTGAATCAAGTTATTAATTGAAACAACTTACTTCATTTTTCAATGAGTAAATTCATTTCCTTCCAGTAACTTTTGCATTAGCCTTAACTCCTTCTTATATACATATCTTAATTGTTCTCCGAAAGGACGGGCATCATGCGAATCGAAAAAAACCAGACAAGGAAATGATTCTGGTAACGATTCTTGCAGGATAGACTCCAGTTCTTCGTCAGTGAATATTGAGGGGTTCAGAGGGCAGCTGTTAATACGCAGATAATCTTGTATAAACCATTTTTCAAACTTGGACTTATCGGTCAGGAGTTTCATTAAACCTTCTTTTAATTTGCGCGTTGAAGGCCATTATTAGGCCGTCTTCTGGACCCATACACAATAGAAGTTTTTAGAAGTCGCGCTTTAAAAAACTTTATAATACATATTAAATACATGATTTTATAGGAAGTTAACTTGTGAGCAATAAATTCGACTACAACCTAATCAAAACGCTGGTGATGATTTTTGAAACAAAAAGCATGACTAAATCAGCTCAGGCACTTGGGATATCGTCGCCGACACTAACATACTCATTAAATAAACTACGTGATTATTATCATGACGTCCTTTTTATCAAATCAGCCAGAGGGCTAAAAGCAACTCCAGTTGCCAGCCAGCTCTATCCATCCTTTAAGAAAATTGACGAAGAAATATCACATTCAATTATCATTAGTGGTAGCAACCAAACAGAAGTATCTAACATATTCATTCGAACCAATACTATGATTGAATATTATTTAATGAATAAATTGCTAAAAAACAATAAAATATCCGATCAGGTATCATTCACATTTAATAACCGTATCATGCTCGAAGATCAGCGGATTACCGCTTTGGTTTCAAGAGAAGTGGATATTGATATTGGTTCTGCAATTAAATATAACCACTCTTTCATTTCTACAAGGATTGCCCAATCTAAAATTATTGGTTTGTGTCGTATGGGGCATCCGAGAATTAAAGATAACTTAAGCCTTGAACAATGGATGAACGAAGAACATGCCGTCCTAAGTTCAGCTGAAACCAATGCGTACCTACCCGAAAAACTGTATGCAAACTCTCACCAGAGGATTATCCGTTATCGATCAAACTCTCTACTCAACATGCTGCATTGTATTGAAAAGAGTGACTTTGTCATGTTCTTCCCTGAATTTTTACTAAAACACATTCCTGAGTACTTTAATCTTCATTGTGTCACTATCCCATGGATGGAGAAAGACACTCTGGATATCTACGCCTACATTCATAGTAAGGCTAAAAATGATGAACGACTTAATCGAATCATAGAATTGTTGAAGAACTGATAAATAATCATAACATATTGATTGATTAATATTTTTTCCAAAATATGATAGTTCCTTACCCGACATAACTGATTGTCGCGACATAAGATTTTTATTGTCTGAAAATTATCATCCTTCATTTTCTCTCCATATTTACCTGCCTGAGTTCGTTTTTCTCCACTTTGTTTACACTGCACATGAATTGCAATTATTCCCCGCTCTTCACCAGACTTAGCGTAGTGATAAAGTTGCCTCATTCACCCCAACAGGTTTTTAGATAACTCTGTAGCCCTGGTGCACAAGTCATCCCTGGACGGGGTTTGGGTTAACGAGGTTCCATATGAAAAAGCTCATTGCCGCTGCGTTGCTTTCTACACTTCTGGCGGGTTGTGCGACTGACTCGCCTTGCGTACCGGTCTATGACGACCAGGGGCGTTTAGTGCATACCAATACCTGTATGAAAGGTACGACTCAGGATAACTGGGAAACCGCAGGCGCAATCGCCGGTGGTGCCGCTGCGATTGCAGGTTTAACGCTGGGTATCGTTGCGTTAACTAAATAAGTATTCCGTTCGAATCAGCAACAGCGCGCCTGACCAGGGCGCACTTTTTTATTGGGAAAATCCGTCTGCATCGTTTAAGTGCAAGCAAAAATAGGCCCTTCCTTTTTTAGTCATCAGCTCTGCTTTTTTAGCGTGAAACAAATCACTCAGTTTCGTACTTTTTTGTTTTGTTGCATCAACAGCCGTGATGCCTCTCACACCCCTGCATTAATAGCACCCCAGCTAATATTAACGTCAGAAACTACTTCTTTTCATATGATCAAAAACTGAAACTTTTTGTGCTGAAATGTGGCGTAGGTTTCATTTTTGCACCGTTTCAGGGCGCTGTGTGCGATTTTTCCTGTCTACACTCAGCTAACTGCGACGCGTGGTACACGCATACCGCGACTCGCAATCTTGGCACTCCCTTTGCTTTAACCAGACTGGCAGATGCCACAGACAGGAAAAACGACGCCACGCTAGCGTCAATACTTATAACGATAATTTCGCCACACAGGATGCATTATGAAAAAGACAATACTCTCCACTCTGGTCGCAGCCGGTGCATTATTCGCAATCGTCGGCCAGGCTCACGCTGGGACCACGTTTGAAGCGGTAAAAAAGAAAGGTTTTGTGCAATGTGGGATTAGCGATGGTCTGCCAGGTTTTTCCTATGCTGATGCCAATGGTAAGTTTACCGGCATTGATGTAGACGTTTGTCGCGGCGTTGCGGCTGCGGTATTTGGTGATGCATCGAAAGTGAAATACACCCCACTGACGGCGAAAGAGCGTTTTACCGCGCTGCAATCTGGTGAAGTGGACATTCTGTCACGTAATACCACCTGGACTTCCTCACGCGATGCCGGGATGGGCATGATGTTTACTGGCGTGACTTATTACGATGGCATCGGCTTCCTGACGCACAACAAAGCAGATCTGAAGAGCGCTAAAGAGCTGGATGGTGCGACTGTATGTATTCAGGCTGGTACTGATACTGAATTGAACGTGGCCGATTACTTCAAAGCAAACAATATGAAGTACACCCCAGTGACGTTCGACCGCTCCGATGAATCAGCGAAGGCGCTGGAATCAGGCCGCTGCGATACTCTGGCTTCCGACCAGTCACAACTCTATGCGCTTCGTATCAAACTCAGCACTCCAGGCGAATGGGTAGTTCTTCCTGAAGTGATTTCAAAAGAACCTTTAGGCCCAGTAGTCCGCCGTGGTGATGAAGACTGGTTCTCCATTGTACGCTGGACTTTGTTCGCCATGCTGAACGCCGAAGAAATGGGTATTGATTCTAAAAACGTTGACCAGATGGCCGCTAATCCAACAACACCAGATATGGCACACCTGTTAGGTAAAGAAGGTGACTTTGGTAAAGACCTGAAACTCGACAATAAATGGGCGTACAACATCGTCAAACAAGTGGGTAACTACGCTGAAATTTTCGAGCATAACGTAGGCTCTGAAAGCCCCCTGAAGATCAAACGTGGACAGAACAACCTGTGGAACAAAGGCGGTATTCAGTACGCACCACCGGTTCGCTAAGCGAGACGTCAGAAATGGGCACTACTGTTGTAGTGCCCAAAGTTTGAGTTTATGTAACTGAGGTTCGCTTATGCCCCATCGCCGCCCACTCGTAAAAGGGGATATCTCCTTTTCAAATCCTGCGGTTCGTGCGTGGCTGTATCAGATTATTGCGGTCGTCATCGTCGCTGGCATCGCCATTTACCTGATACACAACACCGTCACCAACCTTAGCAATCGTGGCATTACCTCCGGTTTTGCATTCCTTGATCGCAGCGCAGGCTTCGGTATCGTTCAGCACCTCATTGATTATGAGCAGGGTGATACTTATGGTCGCGTGTTCGTCGTCGGCCTGCTGAACACCTTATTGGTTTCCGCATTGTGCATTGTCTTCGCTTCATTTATCGGCTTCTTTCTCGGTTTAGCCCGGCTTTCCGATAACTGGCTTCTACGCAAACTTTCTACTTTTTATATCGAGACATTCCGCAATATCCCTCCTTTATTGCAGATTTTCTTTTGGTATTTTGCGGTACTGCGCAACTTACCTGGCCCCCGTCAGGCGGTTAATGCCTTTGATCTTCTCTTTCTGAGCAACCGTGGGCTTTATATTCCTTCTCCGCAAATTGGTGAAGGAGCACTGGCCTTTATTGCTGCTATTGCGGCTGCATTGGTCCTTTCTGCAGGACTGTATCGATATAACAAAATGCACCAGATAAAAACTGGGCAATTGCGCCGTACCTGGCCTTTCGCTTTGGGTTTATTGATATTGCTGCCGATTGTTGCTCAATGGATTTTCGGCGCAGCACTGCACTGGGATGTCCCAGCTTTGCGCGGTTTTAACTTCCGTGGCGGCATGGTACTTATTCCTGAGCTTGCGGCATTAACTCTCGCTTTGTCGGTTTATACCTCCGCTTTTATTGCCGAAATTATTCGTGCCGGAATCCAGTCTGTCCCTTATGGTCAGCACGAAGCGGCGCGCTCATTAGGGATACCCAACCCGGTCACATTGCGCCAGGTCATCATTCCTCAAGCCATGCGCGTGATCATTCCACCGCTCACCAGTCAGTACCTCAATATCGTGAAAAACTCCTCTCTGGCGGCCGCTATTGGCTATCCGGATATGGTTTCGTTGTTCGCAGGAACAGTACTCAACCAGACCGGTCAAGCCATTGAAACCATTGCCATAACGATGTCGGTTTACCTAATTATCAGCCTGACTATTTCGTTACTAATGAATATCTATAACCGGCGAATTGCCCTGGTTGAGCGCTAAGGAATTACGATGACAAAAGCATTAGTGTCACATCACGCGCGCCCAAAGGCTGTTCGCTCAGGTGCCGTACAGTGGGCTCGTAAGAATCTTTTTTCCAGCTGGTCTAATAGCTTACTGACTATTTTCTGCTTGTGGATGATGTGGGAACTGATTCCGCCATTGTTGAATTGGACGATTTTCCAGGCTAATTGGATTGGTGATAGCCGTGCTGACTGCACAAAAGAGGGGGCTTGCTGGGTGTTTATCCACGCACGTTTCGGGCAGTTTATGTATGGGTTATACCCGCATGATCAACGCTGGCGAATTAACCTTGCTCTGCTCATTGGCCTGGCTTCTATCATCCCAATGTTCTGGAATGCGATGCCTCGCCGTGGCCGTTACATCGCCGCATGGGCAGTCATCTATCCTCTGGTTGTTTGGGGTTTGCTATACGGCGGCTTTTTAGGTCTGGATCGTGTCGAAACTCGCCAGTGGGGAGGGTTAACTTTAACGCTTATCATCGCGTCAGTGGGGATTGCCGGTGCGTTACCGTTGGGGATCTTACTGGCCTTAGGCCGCCGTTCGACAATGCCCGTGGTTAGAATTTTGTCGGTGGTCTTTATCGAGTTCTGGCGTGGCGTACCGTTAATCACCGTCTTGTTTATGTCATCCGTCATGCTGCCACTGTTTCTTTCTGAAGGGACAAGCATCGACAAACTTATCCGTGCATTGGTTGGCGTGATCCTTTTCCAGTCCGCTTATGTCGCAGAAGTTGTACGTGGCGGTTTGCAGGCGCTACCAAAAGGGCAGTACGAAGCCGCAGAGTCTCTGGCACTGGGATACTGGAAAACCCAGGGATTAGTGATCCTGCCGCAGGCATTAAAGATGGTCATTCCAGGCCTGGTTAACACCATCATTGCACTATTTAAAGACACCAGTCTGGTGATCATTATTGGTTTGTTTGATCTGTTTAGCAGCGTACAGCAAGCCACTGTTGATCCTGCATGGCTGGGGATGTCGACCGAAGGCTACGTCTTCGCAGCCCTCATCTACTGGATTTTCTGTTTCAGCATGTCGCGTTACAGCCAGCATCTTGAAAAACGTTTTAACACCGGACGAACACCGCACTGAGGATGAATAAATGAGTCAAATTACTATGCAACCCGCTGATGCGATGATCATGCTGGAGAATGTGAATAAATGGTACGGACAGTTTCACGTACTGAAAGATATCAATTTGAAGGTACAACAAGGCGAGCGCATCGTACTGTGCGGGCCTTCAGGTTCAGGTAAATCCACAACGATACGCTGCATTAACCATCTGGAAGAGCATCAACAAGGACGTATTGTCGTTGATGGCACCGAGCTCAACGATGATTTGCGTAATATTGAGAAAGTCAGGACTGAAGTCGGGATGGTTTTCCAACACTTTAACCTTTTCCCACACCTTACAGTGTTGCAAAACTGCACACTTGCGCCGATTTGGGTGCGTAAAATGCCCAAGAAAGAAGCTGAAGCACTCGGCATGCATTATCTGGAAAAGGTACGAATTGCTGAACATGCGCATAAATTCCCGGGGCAAATCTCCGGTGGGCAACAGCAACGCGTAGCGATTGCTCGATCACTCTGTATGAAACCGAAAATTATGCTATTTGATGAGCCTACTTCTGCACTGGACCCGGAGATGGTTAAAGAGGTGTTGGATACCATGATTGGCCTGGCAGAATCAGGCATGACAATGTTGTGTGTAACGCATGAAATGGGTTTTGCACGGACGGTTGCTGATAGAGTGATCTTCATGGACCGGGGGGAAATTGTTGAACAGGCTCCTCCAAATGAGTTCTTTGCCCATCCAAAATCAGAACGCACGCGAGCATTTTTGTCTCAGGTTATTCATTGATATTTATAGATAAAGGTCACTTTCGTGGCTTTTATCTTTTTTACAACGATCCAAAACAAAAAGGCCATCCTTGCGGATGGCCTTTTTGTTTATTTGAAGCCTGGCAGTTCCCTACTCTCGCATGGGGAGACCCCACACTACCATCGGCGCTACGGCGTTTCACTTCTGAGTTCGGCATGGGGTCAGGTGGGACCACCGCGCTACTGCCGCCAGGCAAATTCTTTATCAAGCCGCCGAACTTTAACCTAAAAACTGGTGCTGATACCCAGAGTCGAACTGGGGACCTCACCCTTACCAAGGGTGCGCTCTACCAACTGAGCCATATCAGCACGCTTTAATTTGGAGCCTGGCAGTTCCCTACTCTCGCATGGGGAGACCCCACACTACCATCGGCGCTACGGCGTTTCACTTCTGAGTTCGGCATGGGGTCAGGTGGGACCACCGCGCTAGTGCCGCCAGGCATATTCTGTTTTGTTAACCGTTGCGTTATTCACACAACCATCAACTTAATCTCGGTTCAAGCTGAAAATCAAATGTCATAGTCTCTCAACCAAAACACCTTCGGTGTTGTAAGGTTAAGCCTCACGGATCATTAGTACTGGTTAGCTCAACGTATCGCTACGCTTACACACCCAGCCTATCAACGTCGTAGTCTTCAACGTTCCTTCAGGACCCTTAAAGGGTCAGGGAGAACTCATCTCGGGGCAAGTTTCGCGCTTAGATGCTTTCAGCGCTTATCTTTTCCGCATTTAGCTACCGGGCAATGCCATTGGCATGACAACCCGAACACCAGTGATGCGTCCACTCCGGTCCTCTCGTACTAGGAGCAGCCCCCCTCAATTCTCCAGCGCCCACGGCAGATAGGGACCGAACTGTCTCACGACGTTCTAAACCCAGCTCGCGTACCACTTTAAATGGCGAACAGCCATACCCTTGGGACCTACTTCAGCCCCAGGATGTGATGAGCCGACATCGAGGTGCCAAACACCGCCGTCGATATGAACTCTTGGGCGGTATCAGCCTGTTATCCCCGGAGTACCTTTTATCCGTTGAGCGATGGCCCTTCCATTCAGAACCACCGGATCACTAAGACCTGCTTTCGCACCTGCTCGAGCCGTCACTCTCGCAGTCAAGCTAGCTTATGCCTTTGCACTAACCTCACGATGTCCGACCGTGATTAGCTAACCTTCGTGCTCCTCCGTTACGCTTTAGGAGGAGACCGCCCCAGTCAAACTACCCACCAGACACTGTCCGCAACCCGGATTACGGGTCTACGTTAGAACACCAGCCATTAAAGGGTGGTATTTCAAGGTTGGCTCCACAAGAACTGGCGTCCTCGCTTCAAAGCCTCCCACCTATCCTACACATCAAGGACCAGTGTTCAGTGTCAAGCTATAGTAAAGGTTCACGGGGTCTTTCCGTCTTGCCGCGGGTACACTGCATCTTCACAGCGATTTCAATTTCACTGAGTCTCGGGTGGAGACAGCCTGGCCATCATTACGCCATTCGTGCAGGTCGGAACTTACCCGACAAGGAATTTCGCTACCTTAGGACCGTTATAGTTACGGCCGCCGTTTACCGGGGCTTCGATCAAGAGCTTCAGCTTGCGCTTAACCCCATCAATTAACCTTCCGGCACCGGGCAGGCGTCACACCGTATACGTCCACTTTCGTGTTTGCACAGTGCTGTGTTTTTAATAAACAGTTGCAGCCAGCTGGTATCTTCGACTGCCTTCAGCTCCATCCGCAAGGGACTTCACCTACCGACAGCGTGCCTTCTCCCGAAGTTACGGCACCATTTTGCCTAGTTCCTTCACCCGAGTTCTCTCAAGCGCCTTGGTATTCTCTACCTGACCACCTGTGTCGGTTTGGGGTACGATTTGATGTTACCTGATGCTTAGAGGCTTTTCCTGGAAGTGCGGCATTTGTTACTTCAGCACCGTAGTGCCTCGTCATCACACCTCAGCGTTAGATAAGAGTCCGGATTTACCTAAACTCTCCGCCTACATGCTTAAACCGGGACAACCGTCGCCCGGCTAACATAGCCCTCTCCGTCCCCCCTTCGCAGTAACACCGAGTACAGGAATATTAACCTGTTTCCCATCGACTACGCCTTTCGGCCTCGCCTTAGGGGTCGACTCACCCTGCCCCGATTAACGTTGGACAGGAACCCTTGGTCTTCCGGCGAGCGGGTTTTTCACCCGCTTTATCGTTACTTATGTCAGCATTCGCACTTCTGATACCTCCACCAGACCTCACAGTCCAGCTTCAACGGCTTACAGAACGCTCCCCTACCCAACAACGCATAAGCGTCGCTGCCGCAGCTTCGGTGCATGGTTTAGCCCCGTTACATCTTCCGCGCAGGCCGACTCGACCAGTGAGCTATTACGCTTTCTTTAAATGATGGCTGCTTCTAAGCCAACATCCTGGCTGTCTGTGCCTTCCCACATCGTTTCCCACTTAACCATGACTTTGGGACCTTAGCTGGCGGTCTGGGTTGTTTCCCTCTTCACGACGGACGTTAGCACCCGCCGTGTGTCTCCCGTGATAACATTCTTCGGTATTCGGAGTTTGCATCGGGTTGGTAAGCCGGGATGGCCCCCTAGCCGAAACAGTGCTCTACCCCCGAAGATGAGTTCACGAGGCGCTACCTAAATAGCTTTCGGGGAGAACCAGCTATCTCCCGGTTTGATTGGCCTTTCACCCCCAGCCACAAGTCATCCGCTAATTTTTCAACATTAGTCGGTTCGGTCCTCCAGTTAGTGTTACCCAACCTTCAACCTGCCCATGGCTAGATCACCGGGTTTCGGGTCTATACCCTGCAACTTAACGCCCAGTTAAGACTCGGTTTCCCTGCGGCTCCCCTATACGGTTAACCTTGCTACAGAATATAAGTCGCTGACCCATTATACAAAAGGTACGCAGTCACCCCATAAAAGAGGCTCCCACTGCTTGTACGTACACGGTTTCAGGTTCTGTTTCACTCCCCTCGCCGGGGTTCTTTTCGCCTTTCCCTCACGGTACTGGTTCACTATCGGTCAGTCAGGAGTATTTAGCCTTGGAGGATGGTCCCCCCATATTCAGACAGGATACCACGTGTCCCGCCCTACTCTTCGAGTTCACAGCATGTGTATTTTTGTGTACGGGAGTATCACCCTGTACCCTGCGACTTTCCAGACGCTTCCACTAATACACAAACTGATTCAGACTCTGGGCTGCTCCCCGTTCGCTCGCCGCTACTGGGGGAATCTCGGTTGATTTCTTTTCCTCGGGGTACTTAGATGTTTCAGTTCCCCCGGTTCGCTTCGTTAAGCTATGTATTCACTTAACGATAGTGCAACGAATTGCACTGGGTTTCCCCATTCGGAAATCGTCGGTTATAACGGTTCATATCACCTTACCGACGCTTATCGCAGATTAGCACGTCCTTCATCGCCTCTGACTGCCAGGGCATCCACCGTGTACGCTTAGTCGCTTAACCTCACAACCCGAAGATGTCTCGTAAGACACAATCGTATGTTGTGAAAATTTGAGAGACTCGAACATATCGTATTCCCATTCCTTATTACGGAGGAATGAGACGACATGTCGTTTCAATTTTCAGCTTGTTCCGGATTTTTAAAGAGCAATATCTCAAACATAACTCACTGAGTTAGTTTTGAGATATTCGGTGATAATGTCTTTCACATCATTATCTTAAGATGGCGTCCCCAAGGGGATTCGAACCCCTGTTACAGCCGTGAAAGGGCAGTGTCCTGGGCCTCTAGACGATGGGGACACGAATAATCCTTTGCAGGATATCGCTTTTTGCTCATTTACTTTCATCAGACAATCTGTGTGAGCACTACGCAAGTTCGTATCTATTAGGTAAGGAGGTGATCCAACCGCAGGTTCCCCTACGGTTACCTTGTTACGACTTCACCCCAGTCATGAATCACAAAGTGGTAAGCGCCCTCCCGAAGGTTAAGCTACCTACTTCTTTTGCAACCCACTCCCATGGTGTGACGGGCGGTGTGTACAAGGCCCGGGAACGTATTCACCGTAGCATTCTGATCTACGATTACTAGCGATTCCGACTTCACGGAGTCGAGTTGCAGACTCCGATCCGGACTACGACGCACTTTATGAGGTCCGCTTGCTCTCGCGAGGTCGCTTCTCTTTGTATGCGCCATTGTAGCACGTGTGTAGCCCTACTCGTAAGGGCCATGATGACTTGACGTCATCCCCACCTTCCTCCAGTTTATCACTGGCAGTCTCCTTTGAGTTCCCGGCCGAACCGCTGGCAACAAAGGATAAGGGTTGCGCTCGTTGCGGGACTTAACCCAACATTTCACAACACGAGCTGACGACAGCCATGCAGCACCTGTCTCAGAGTTCCCGAAGGCACTAAGGCATCTCTGCCGAATTCTCTGGATGTCAAGAGTAGGTAAGGTTCTTCGCGTTGCATCGAATTAAACCACATGCTCCACCGCTTGTGCGGGCCCCCGTCAATTCATTTGAGTTTTAACCTTGCGGCCGTACTCCCCAGGCGGTCGACTTAACGCGTTAGCTCCGGAAGCCACTCCTCAAGGGAACAACCTCCAAGTCGACATCGTTTACGGCGTGGACTACCAGGGTATCTAATCCTGTTTGCTCCCCACGCTTTCGCACCTGAGCGTCAGTCTTTGTCCAGGGGGCCGCCTTCGCCACCGGTATTCCTCCAGATCTCTACGCATTTCACCGCTACACCTGGAATTCTACCCCCCTCTACAAGACTCTAGCCTGCCAGTTTCGAATGCAGTTCCCAGGTTGAGCCCGGGGATTTCACATCCGACTTGACAGACCGCCTGCGTGCGCTTTACGCCCAGTAATTCCGATTAACGCTTGCACCCTCCGTATTACCGCGGCTGCTGGCACGGAGTTAGCCGGTGCTTCTTCTGCGAGTAACGTCAATCACTGCGGTTATTAACCACAATGCCTTCCTCCTCGCTGAAAGTACTTTACAACCCGAAGGCCTTCTTCATACACGCGGCATGGCTGCATCAGGCTTGCGCCCATTGTGCAATATTCCCCACTGCTGCCTCCCGTAGGAGTCTGGACCGTGTCTCAGTTCCAGTGTGGCTGGTCATCCTCTCAGACCAGCTAGGGATCGTCGCCTAGGTGAGCCATTACCTCACCTACTAGCTAATCCCATCTGGGCACATCTGATGGCAAGAGGCCCGAAGGTCCCCCTCTTTGGTCCGAAGACGTTATGCGGTATTAGCTACCGTTTCCAGTAGTTATCCCCCTCCATCAGGCAGTTTCCCAGACATTACTCACCCGTCCGCCGCTCGTCACCCAGGAGCAAGCTCCCTGTGCTACCGCTCGACTTGCATGTGTTAGGCCTGCCGCCAGCGTTCAATCTGAGCCATGATCAAACTCTTCAATTAAAAGCTTGATTTGCTTCAACTCGTGAAGCGGTGCTCAAAAATTAACTTTCGTAATAATTCACTTAAATGAATTACTGCTTGGTCACTCTTCAAGACTTGATATTTTTTTGATACCCGAAGGTATCTGAGATATCAATCCTGCGAGTGCCCACACAGATTGTCTGATAAATTGTTAAAGAGCAGTGAGTTACGCGCTTTCGCTTGCTAACTCGAGGTGGCGTATATTACGCTTTCCTCTTTCAGAGTCAACCCTTAATTTCAGGATATTTGACTCTCATCGCCGCCGTTACTCTGTGATGTTGTTCACATGTTCCGTGTCGATGGAGGCGCATTATAGGGATCTCTTTTTATTGCACAACTCTTTTTTCGATCTTTTCTTCCGACTGATTAGTTTTCGCCCTTTTCGCTGTGATCGTGTTCGATCTGCCCTGTTTTTGATGCTTTACCTCCTTGCCATAGGCTAAGAAAGCAGCCACAGTCTATCTATAAAGAGAACTGTCAGAGGTATTTATGTCCGCAGTATTACGACCTTTCCAAAAAACTTATCCTGAAATAGGCCAGCGCGTGATGCTTGATAGCTCAAGTGTTGTCATTGGTGATGTGCGCCTTGCCGATGATGTGAGCATTTGGCCATTAGTCGCTATTCGCGGCGACGTAAACTATGTGGCTATTGGCGCACGTAGCAATATTCAAGACGGTAGTGTGTTACATGTCACGCATAAGTCTTCTTATAACCCGGAAGGTAATCCGCTTGTTGTTGGGGAAGATGTGACTGTTGGGCATAAGGTTATGCTGCACGGCTGCACGATCGGAAACCGCGTGCTTGTGGGGATGGGATCGATTTTGCTTGATGGTGTAGTAATAGAAGATGATGTCATGATCGGTGCGGGAAGTTTGGTACCGCAGAATAAGCGTCTTGAAAGTGGTTACCTCTACTTGGGCAGCCCGGTAAAACAGATCCGTCCTTTAAAATCTGAAGAACTCGAAGGCTTAAAATACTCAGCCAATAACTACGTTCGCTGGAAAGATGAGTACCTTGCTCAGGAAAGCCAGACGCAGCCTTGATTGTCATCTTCACCAGCAACAATCAACTCCTCAGCTTCGTCTTCCAGGTCCCAACGGTTAAGACGAAAAAGCTCGAGCCATGATTCTTTATTATCGCTACCATAACGGCTGGCGATAATTTCCCCGGTAATCGCACACATCACCTGAAAACCATTTACTAATGCAGGGAAACAGATCGCCTGAAGTTGATCGTCCCATTGTTCACGGTCGGGAAATTGGATCGCCTGGTTCACTGCGCCATTTCCTGCTTTAGCTTCTCTATAACTGGGGCGATTTCAGGTAACACACCGTGCCACAAGAAAAAGGCATGCGCAGCCTGCCCCACCAGCATCCCCAAACCATCTGCATAATGTTGAACGCCGTGCTGTTTACACCAATGCAAGAAGGGGGTTTCGCCCTTTTGGTAGAACATGTCGTAGCAATGAACATTGTGCGAAAGCAACGATGCTGGAATAGCAGGAATGTCACCGGCAATACCACTGGAAGTCGCATTAAGGATGAGATCAAATTGATGCCCCTCCAGTTCAGATTGTTCTAAAGACTGGATGCTGCCCATATGGTTAAACAATTGTGCGAGTTCCTGGGCCCGTGAAAAGGTGCGATTGGTGATCGTCACTGCGCAATCAAGCGAGAGCAGCGGCAATAGTACGCCTCTTGCCGCGCCACCAGCGCCAAGCAGCAAAACACGTCGGCCCGGTTCTATAAGCGATAAGCGTTCGAGATCGGTTAATAACCCAATCCCATCGGTGTTATCGCCTAACAGACGACCATCTTCCAGGCGCTTGAGGGTATTTACCGCGCCAGCTAACGCAGCGCGTTCTGTTAGCTCATCGGCCCGGGCGAATGCCTGCTCTTTGAAAGGGACCGTAATGTTGATTCCTTTACCGCCCGCCAGGAAAAAGTGCTCAAGTGTTTCAATAAAAGCATCAACAGGCGCAAGCACGCGGCCATAGGGATGCTCAATTTGTAATTGCTCAGCAAACATCTGATGAATTTGCGGAGATTTGCTGTGCTGAATGGGATTACCAAAAACGGCGAAGGTTTCCATTATTTACCCCTGGCGGAAAAGTTCGCCGGTCAAAGCGTCACGGATTTCAGAAGGATTCTGTCTGCCACCGGTATCGCCACGTAGCACCGGGAAATCATCGCCAAATTGCAGCAAGACTTCATCGGCAGTACGGCAAGGCGGCAGCCCGGACAGATTGGCACTGGTAGACACCAAAGGTTTGCCATAAGCCAAACACAGCTCACGAACCAATGGGTGGTCAGTCACCCTCACCGCTAAAGACTCAAATCGGCCTGTTAGCCAGCGCGGTGTGGATGGCAGTGCAGGAAAGACAAAGGTCACAGGCCCCGGCCAACAGGAAAATACTGCATCTCGCTGCATTTGAGTCAGGGTTGCACTATCTATATAAGGAAGAAGCTGCTCGAAATTCGCAGCGATCAGAATCAGACCTTTGTCGACGGGGCGATGTTTTAGTTCAAGCAAACGCATGACGGCCACTTCGCTGTCGGGATCACAACCGACACCAAAGACAGCTTCGGTTGGATAAGCGATGACTTGTTGTTGTTTTAGGGCGGCAACGATCTCTACGAGTTGCTCTGATTGCAGGTTTGTCTTCACAAGCTTTTATTCCGCCGTTACCGGCTTTCCACATTGTTTACTGGCACAGAATTGCTTTAGCCCCTGCGCCGTTTTCTTTTCGATAAGTAAAGGATAGTGACATGCAGTGCATTCACCAGCCACCGGTTTGCTATTTATAACAAACTGGCATGTTGGATAGCAGTCGCACGACCAAAAGGTTTTGCCGAATCGAGAGCGTCGCTGGACTAATTTCCCTTGCTGGCATTGAGGGCAGCTGATTGCTGTTTCATCAGGCTTGTCGATGACTTCCGAGTGTTCACACGTTGGATAATCACTACAACCGATAAACATGCCAAAACGCCCCTGCCGCAACACAAGATTTTTCTGGCATACAGGGCAAAGCTGACCTTCAAGCACTTTAACTACGTGGCCATCAGCCTGGCTTTTTAGCGGGCGTACATAATCGCATTCCGGATAATGGGAGCAGCCAAGAAAAGGGCCGTGTTTACCGGAACGAATGACTAACCCTGCCCCACATTGAGGGCAGGGTTCATTTTTAGGCACAGTGAACAGTGCTGATTTGGTCATAACATCTCATGCTGCGACTTTAATTTAGTGCAGCATACCTTCATTTACTTCGAAGAGTAATTCTTCCATTTGTTGGTAAGCGTTTTCGCAACCCGGAATATTGAACAGCACCATCAGCACCACCCACTTTAAATCTTCCAGCTCGAACTCGGCGGTGTCTAATGCTAATACTCGCTCAATGACCATTTCACGGGTTTCGAGGTTCAGCACCTGAATCTGTTCAAGGAACAGTAAAAACCCCCGACAAGTTGCATCAAGTCGCTGGCATTCATCTGCGGTATACATACGCATTGAAAGTGGGTCAGCGGCCAGTTGCATGGGTTCAGTCAGACCTTCCTGATAGTCCGCCAGTTTTTCAAGCCATACAAGAGCGTTATAAATGTCTTCATGATCAAAACCGGCGTCGGCGAGATCACGTGTCAATTTATCTTGATCAACTCGCATTTCCACTTCGTTGTGGATGTAGGTTTCAAATAAGTACATTAGTACGTCGAACATGGCATGCCCTCCTCAATCGGACATAGCCGCCGGGTACAGCTGCGATCCATCCTGCTAACTCCAGTTCGAGTAGCTGGGCTACCGTCTCTGGCACAGGTTGGCCGGCACGTTCAGCGACGACGTCAACAGGTGTAACCTCATCTCCTACGTTAGCCAACAGCTCAGGAAATGGCAATGTGCGATCCCCCTCATTGTGTGAATATATTAATGCTTTGTGAGGTGAAGGAAGCCATTGCAGTTCGTTTTCCAGGTGCTCGAGTATGTCCGACGGGTGGCTTACCAGTGTAGCGCCTTGCTTAATCAACCAGTGTGGCCCTTCACTGCCGGGACTACCCACTGCGCCTGGTAACGCAAACAGTTCCCTGCCTTGCTCGAGTGCATAACGGGCCGTGACCAGCGATCCACTGCGCTCACTGGCTTCGACAACAAATACCGCACGACTCAGCCCACTGATGATGCGATTTCTGCGCGGAAAATTGCCTGGATAGGGAGAGGTCGTTAGGGGAAATTCAGAGATAATCGCCCCTCCTTCCGCAATTATCTGTTCGGCCAATTGCTTATGGCGCCTGGGGTAAATTCCAGCCAGCCCATTCCCCAACACCGCGATGGTTTTCCCGTGAACGTTTATTGCCGCGCGGTGCGCCACCGCGTCAATACCCAGAGCCAAACCACTGGTTATCGTTAACCCGGCAGTAGCTAATGGTTCGCAAAACATCCGGCACCACCGCTCGCCATATTGGGAAATACTGCGATTACCCACTACGGCAAGTTGGTTACTGGAAAGAAGCTCAATATCCCCCCTGACAAATAAAGCTGCAGGGTAGCAATCTATTGCACGCAACTGAGCTGGATAATGCTCACAGTCGGCCGTGAGAAGATGATGATCAGGTACTTCAAGCCAGTCCAATGACTCTTCCAGCTCTTTGCCACTAAATTCCAGAAAATGAGAAATCTGCTGGGTAGATAAGCCTGCTCTCGTCAGAGAAACAACCGAACACTCAGGCTCCTTCAACAAGAAATGGGCAATTTTTAATAGCTTATCGCCACTCAGGCTTTGAACCGCCATCAGACGTAACCAGATCTCTTTTGGTGGCATCTCATCCTCCTGCCATAAGCTATAAAAGCAATCCTTGCGATTGGTCACTGATGCTGTCAATCAGGCCGGGAAATGTCTAGAATAGAGGTAATAATCTTTCTATCAATTGAACACAGCTCTGGATATTTATGTCAGTTTTGCAGGTATTACATTTCCCGGACGAGCGCCTTCGCACTGTGGCGACTCCGGTCAAAGAGGTGAATGCGGAGATTCAGCAGATTGTCGATGACATGTTCGAGACAATGTACGCTGAAGAAGGTATTGGCCTTGCAGCAACACAGGTGGATATCCACCAACGAATTATTGTGATTGATGTTTCTGAAAACCGCGACGAGCGCCTGGTTTTAATCAATCCAGAGCTGCTGGAAAAAAGCGGTGAAACCGGCATCGAAGAGGGTTGCCTCTCTATTCCAGAACAACGTGCGTTAGTGCCTCGTGCCGAACGAGTCAAAATCCGTGCACTGGACCGTGAAGGTCAGCCGTATGAACTAGAAGCCGATGGCCTGCTTGCTATTTGTATTCAGCACGAAATGGACCATCTGGTTGGCAAACTGTTTGTCGATTACCTTTCACCGTTGAAACGTCAGCGTATTCGTCAGAAACTGGAAAAAATGGCTCGTCTGAATAAGAGCGCCTAATCCATCACAAAAGGGAATAATGTGTCTGATTCACTGCGTATTATTTTCGCCGGTACCCCTGACTTTGCAGCGCGTCATCTTGACGCGCTGTTGTCTTCTCAGCACCAGGTTGTTGGCGTATTTACACAACCCGACAGGCCCGCTGGGCGTGGCAAAAAGCTGATGCCGAGCCCTGTAAAAGTACTGGCGACTGAAAAGAATATCCCCGTTTTTCAACCCGCCTCTTTGCGTCCGGCCGAAAATCAGGAACTGGTTTCCAGCTTGAACGCCGATGTCATGGTGGTTGTAGCTTACGGCCTGATTCTGCCAAAAGCAGTTCTGGATATGCCACGCCTGGGCTGTATTAATGTTCATGGCTCGCTGCTGCCACGCTGGCGTGGTGCGGCACCTATCCAGCGGTCGTTATGGGCTGGTGATGCCGAAACTGGCGTGACCATTATGCAAATGGACGTGGGTCTGGATACTGGCGATATGCTGGTGAAACTCTCCTGCCCAATTGAAGCCACTGATACCAGCGCAACACTCTACGATAAGCTGGCAAATCTTGGGCCACAAGGGTTACTGGAAACGTTAAACCAACTGGCTACAGGGCTTGCAACACCAGAAGTTCAGAGCGAGGAATTGGTCACGTACGCTGAGAAACTCAGCAAGGAAGAGGCTCGTATCGACTGGTCGCTATCTGCTGCACAACTTGAGCGTTGCATCCGCGCCTTTAACCCATGGCCAATGAGTTGGCTGGAAATTGACGGCCAACCAGTCAAAATCTGGCAAGCATCAGTAATCAATCAACTCACTGATGCAACGCCTGGAACCATCATTGAAACCAATAAACAGGGTATTCAGGTGGCAACCGGCGAAGGGATTTTAAATCTGGAATCCCTTCAACCAGCAGGAAAGAAAGCAATGACTGCTCAGGATCTCCTGAACTCTCGCAGCGAATGGTTTAAGCCAGGTGCACTTCTCGCCTGATAAAAGAAATTCTTTGCGCCCAGGCCAAACACCTGGGCATTTTTGTTTTTAAGCGCCGGAAAACCAGAGCGTGGTTATGAAAAAAACACTAAATCTTCGCAGTATGGCCGCACAGACGATTGAACAAGTTGTGGAAAAAGGTCAATCACTCAGTAATGTGCTGCCTGCGGCGCAACACAAAGTTTCTGATAAAGATAAAGCATTGCTTCAAGAGCTCTGTTTTGGTGTATTGCGCACTTTGCCGCAACTCGAATGGCTGGTCAGCAAGTTGATGTCCCGCCCAATGACCGGTAAGCAACGCACCATTCACTATTTAATTATGGTGGGTTTTTATCAGCTGCTTTATACCAGAATTCCTGCCCATGCCGCTCTTGCAGAAACCGTTGAAGGTGCGGTTGCAATTAAACGCCAATCGCTCAAAGGTTTAATTAATGGCGTTCTGCGCCAGTTCCAGCGTCAGCAAGAAGAACTGATGGTAGAAGCCTCTAAACACGAGAGCCGTTTCCTGCATCCAACATGGCTACTGCAACGTTTGAAAAAAGCCTATCCAAATCAATGGCAATCCATAGTTGATGCGAATAATCAGCGCCCACCAATGTGGCTGCGTGTTAATCGCCAACACCATACTCGTGAAGAATGGATGGCGTTACTGGCTGAAAGCGAACTGGAAGGTCATATTCATCCTCAGTATCGCGATGCGGTACGCCTGGAAACGCCAGCACCTGTTCATACCTTACCTGGTTTTGAACAAGGGTGGGTTACCGTTCAGGATGCTTCAGCACAAGGTTCGGTAGATCTACTTGATCCGCAAAATGGTGAGATGATCCTTGATTTATGTGCAGCACCTGGCGGCAAGACGACTCATATTTTGGAAGCAGCCCCTAAAGCGCATGTGATGGCGGTCGACATTGATGAACAACGTCTGAAACGTGTACACGAAAACCTTCAGCGCCTGGGTATGACAGCAGATGTGAAATCTGGTGATGGACGATTTCCTGAACAATGGTGCGGCAACCAACAATTTGACCGTATTCTGCTTGATGCTCCTTGCTCAGCTACCGGTGTTATTCGCCGCCATCCAGATATCAAGTGGTTGCGCCGTGACAGGGACATTGCTGAATTAGCTGAGTTGCAGAAAGAGATTCTTGAGGCTATTTGGCCAAGACTAAAATCGGGTGGCACACTGGTTTATGCTACCTGCTCTATCCTGCCAGAAGAAAACTGGCAACAGGTAGCGGCTTTCCTGGCACAGCATCCGGAAGCACAACTGGTTGAAACCGGTACGCCTGAAAAACCAGGGATCCAGAATCTCCCTTCCCCGGAAGATGGTGATGGCTTCTTTTACGCTAAGCTAATTAAAAGCTGATTCAGGTTTGCTGAGTCTTAGGTTTCATCACCAATGAAGCTATAAAAAATGAAAATAATCATTCTCGGTGCGGGCCAGGTCGGCGGCACACTGGCAGAAAACCTGGTAGGTGAAAACAACGACATTACTGTTGTTGATACCAATCAAGATCGTCTGCGCAGCTTGCAAGATAAGTTTGATTTACGCGTTGTGCAGGGGCATGGCTCGCATCCACGCGTTTTGCGTGAAGCCGGCGCAGATGATGCCGATATGCTGGTCGCAGTAACCAGTTCGGACGAAACGAATATGATTGCCTGCCAGGTAGCGTATTCGCTTTTTAATACTCCAAATCGTATTGCGCGTATCCGTGCTCCAGATTATGTGAGGGATGCCGAGCGCTTATTTAACGCCGAAGCGGTGCCAATTGACCACCTAATCGCACCTGAACAGCTAGTTATCGACAATATTTATCGCCTTATTGAGTATCCTGGTGCACTACAGGTTGTTAATTTTGCCGAGGGGAAAGTTAGCCTTGCAGTGGTGAAAGCCTATTATGGCGGCCCGTTAGTGGGCAATGCACTTTCTACTATGCGTGAGCATATGCCGCATATTGAAACTCGCGTTGCTGCTATTTTCCGACACGACAGGCCAATTCGTCCGCAAGGTTCAACTATTGTTGAAGCCGGGGACGAAGTATTTTTCATTGCCGCTTCTCAGCATATTCGAGCGGTAATGAGTGAATTACAACGGCTCGAGAAACCCTATAAACGTATCATGCTGGTCGGTGGAGGGAATATTGGGGCGGGTCTCGCGCAACGTCTTGAAAAAGACTACAGCGTTAAACTCATTGAGCGTGATTCGCAACGCGCGGCCGAACTGGCTGAAATGTTGCAAAACACTATTGTTTTCTATGGTGATGCCTCAGATCAGGAATTATTAGCCGAAGAACATATTGAACAAGTCGATTTGTTTATTGCCGTCACTAACGACGATGAAGCAAATATTATGTCCGCGATGCTAGCGAAGCGTATGGGTGCCAAGAAAGTTATGGTGCTTATCCAGCGCAAAGCCTACGTTGACCTGGTTCAAGGTAGCGTGATTGATATTGCTATTTCACCACAACAAGCCACCATTTCGGCTTTGCTCGGGCACGTGCGTAAAGCCGATATCGTCGGTGTTTCCTCTCTGCGTCGAGGTGTAGCTGAAGCGATTGAAGCCGTTGCTCATGGTGATGAAAGTACTTCACGAGTTGTCGGTCGTTCAATTGATGAAATAAAACTTCCACCGGGAACAATTATTGGCGCAGTTGTACGTGGTAATGACGTCATGATCGCTAATGACAATTTGCGTATTGAACAAGGCGACCATGTAATTATGTTCCTGACAGATAAGAAATTTGTCAGCGATGTAGAAAGATTGTTCCAACCAAGCCCATTCTTCTTGTAATACTATTTGGCGGGGAATTTCTCCGCCAAGCTATTCCAACAATTCTAAAAACCACCATGTTATTAAGGAATTAGCATCAAAATCTTATTACCATAATGTAATGGCAATCGGGTTATCATTTGTTAAACTTATTAACGTCAGCCAGTACAAGGAGAGAAAAATGAGCATGTTAAAAGAATTCCGCGAATTTGCTATGCGTGGGAACGTTGTAGATTTGGCAGTGGGTGTGATTATTGGGGCAGCATTCGGGAAAATTGTTTCATCATTGGTTGCGGATATTATTATGCCGCCACTTGGATTGCTGATTGGGGGCGTTGATTTTAAGCAATTCGCCTTAATTCTACGACCTCCGGCTGGTGATATTCCAGCAGTGGTTATGCATTACGGTATCTTTATTCAAAATATCTTTGATTTCGTGATTGTTGCTTTCGCAATTTTCCTGGCAATCAAAGGAATGAATCAATTGAACCGCAAAAAAATAGAAGAACCTGCAGCGCCAGCGGCACTAACTAAAGAAGAAGTATTACTTAGCGAAATCCGCGACCTGCTAAAACAACAGAACGAGCGAGTTTAATTGCGCTAATTAAACGAGGAAGGCCAGTGGTAAAAAAGCAATTTGCTTGTTTGCCACTGGCCTCCCAGTTACCTTTTTTACCATGCTTAACAGTACGCTGATAGCTTCCCTTCCCTTTCTTATTCTGCTCAACTCGCTGACGAAACAGCGGGTCATGTAACAAAGCCTCAATGGCATTATCTTTGATGACCCCTTTCTTATGCTGATATTTACTCATACAAACTCCAGATTGTTTAAAATAACGGCGCAAGTGTATGCCCGTATTTGCTGAATCGCAATTTATTCTTTTCTCCGACTTGCACCTTGTTCAAGGGCCTCAAGAATTGAACAATATGCAGTGCTGTGAGCACTTCCACAACAAGCATCATTGAGTCTCTGCAACGATCGTCGCATATGCTGAAGTTCTTTTATTTTAGACTCTACTTCTACAAGCCTCGACTGCACGATGCTCTTTGACTCCTGACACGTGTGATGTTCAGGATCAATTCGGATCGACAACAACTCGCGGATAGTTTCCAGTGTAAAACCTAATTGCTTGGCGTAACGAATGAACTTCAGACGCTGCAAATCACTTTCACTATAAAGCCGAAAACCACCTTCAGTTCTGACTTCATGATCCATCATTTGCTGTTTTTCATAGTAACGTATGGTGTCAGGAGTTACATCCGCCAGTCTGGCCAACTCTCCAATGCGAAACATGATCATTCATTCCTCATCAATTTTATGAAGTAATTTGTCGGCATATTCACCGCGAAGAAAATCGGTGCTCATACCTGCCTGTTGCAGTTTTAACTCAAGTAATGCCAGTTTCTTACTTATACCCAGGTACTCTGAATTTTCTCGATCAATTGAATGAAGAAGCTCATTTAGCTCAATGGCATCTTTTCGTTGCTGGAGTACCGGAGGTAAACAACCCGAGTTTTTCAAAATACGCCAGGCTACTCGAAGCTCTGGTGGAATAAATGAATCATCGTCGAGTTTAAGAGGAGCACCGGAGCCCCGTAGAGAGTCACTCCCCATTGCGTTGCGCATCAAGAATATGACGTTCTGACCACTGGTCGATTAACCACATAACTTATGTCGGCGTTTGTTAGAGATGAAATAAAGATACGATGAATTGATGCATGAAGGGAAACTACAGATATAAAAAAACCGGGCAAGCCCGGTTTTTCCATGTTACTACAGATTACTCTGCAGCAGCTTCTGTTTGAGACTCGGCGCGATCAACCAGCTCGATGTAAGCCATCGGAGCATTGTCACCTGCACGGAAGCCACACTTAAGAATACGAGTGTAACCACCAGTACGGGCTGCAAAACGCGGACCCAGTTCATTAAACAGTTTTGCCACGATCTCGTTATCACGAGTACGGGCGAATGCCAGACGACGATTAGCAACGCTATCAGTCTTGGCAAGAGTAATCAGCGGCTCAACTACGCGACGCAGCTCTTTCGCTTTAGGCAGAGTCGTCTTGATGATCTCATGACGAACCAGTGAACCTGCCATATTGCGGAACATAGCCTGGCGATGGCTGCTGTTGCGGTTCAGTTGACGACCACTCTTACGATGGCGCATGACCTTATCCTTCTCAGTAAAACCTTAACCTGTGATCCGGTTACTCGTCAGCGATGCTTGCCGGTGGCCAGTTTTCCAGGCGCATGCCCAGAGACAAACCACGGGAAGCCAGCACATCTTTAATCTCAGTAAGAGATTTTTTACCCAAGTTAGGCGTTTTGAGCAGCTCAACTTCGGTACGCTGTACCAGATCACCGATATAGTGGATAGCTTCTGCCTTAAGGCAGTTAGCAGAGCGGACAGTCAATTCCAGATCGTCAACAGGGCGCAGCAGGATCGGATCGAATTCTGGTTTCTCTTCTTTAACTTCTGGCTGACGTACATCACGTAAATCAACGAAAGCTTCAAGTTGTTCAGCCAGAATGGTTGCCGCACGACGAATCGCCTCTTCAGGATCGATTGTGCCGTTGGTTTCCATTTCGATGACCAGCTTATCCAGGTCGGTGCGCTGTTCTACACGCGCAGCTTCAACATTGTAGGCAATTCGCTCTACAGGGCTGTAGCAGGCGTCGACCAGCAGACGGCCGATTGGGCGCTCATCTTCTTCCGAATGAATTCGGGCAGAGGCCGGCACGTAACCGCGACCGCGCTGAACTTTGATACGCATACTAATAGATGCGTTCTCATCGGTCAGGTGGCAGATCACATGCTGCGGCTTGACGATTTCGACATCACCATCATGGGTGATATCGGCTGCAGTCACAGGGCCAATGCCAGACTTATTCAGAGTAAGAATAACATCATCTTTACCTTGAACTCTCACCGCCAGCCCTTTCAGGTTGAGCAGGATTTCCAGGATATCCTCCTGAACGCCTTCTTTGGTGCTGTACTCGTGTAGTACACCATCAATCTCAACCTCTGTCACCGCGCAACCCGGCATCGATGAGAGCAGAATACGGCGCAGTGCATTACCAAGAGTATGGCCAAAGCCACGCTCTAAAGGCTCAAGGGTCACCTTGGCGTGCGTCGAACTCACTTGCTCGATATCTACCAGGCGCGGTTTTAGAAACTCTGTCACAGAACCCTGCATTGTGTCCTCTCTTTGGTACTAAGCTTTACTTGGAGTAAAGCTCGACGATCAGGTGTTCGTTAATGTCCGCAGACAGATCAGTACGCTCAGGCTTACGCTTGAACACACCTTCCATCTTAGCAGCATCAACTTCCAGCCAGGTTGGCTTTTCACGCTGTTCAGCCAGCTCCAGAGCGGCCTTCACGCGAGATTGCTTTTTGGCTTTCTCACGGATGCTAACTACGTCATTCGGAGTTACCTGATAAGAAGCGATGTTAACAACGCGACCATTTACCATTACTGCTTTGTGGCTAACGAGCTGACGTGATTCTGCACGAGTAGCACCGAAGCCCATACGGTAAACAACGTTGTCAAGACGACCTTCCAGCAGAGCCAACAGGTTTTCACCGGTGTTGCCTTTCAGACGAGCTGCTTCTTTATAGTAGTTACGGAACTGACGCTCCAGAACACCGAACATGCGGCGAACTTTTTGCTTTTCACGCAACTGCACACCATAGTCAGACAGACGCGGTTTACGCGCACCGTGCTGGCCAGGAGCTTGTTCAATTTTACACTTGGTATCGATCGCGCGAACACCAGACTTCAGGAACAGGTCTGTGCCCTCGCGACGGCTCAGCTTGAGCTTAGGACCCAAATATCTTGCCATTTTCTTTCTCCAACATTCCTAAAAACGAGCGTTATACGCGACGTTTTTTCGGCGGACGACAACCGTTGTGAGGGATCGGAGTCACATCAGTAATATTAGTGATGCGGAAACCAGCGGCGTTCAGAGCACGAATGGTAGATTCGCGGCCTGGACCCGGTCCCTTAACCATAACTTCCAGGTTCTTGATACCGTATTCTTTCACGGCTTCTGCGCAACGCTCTGCTGCAACCTGAGCTGCGAACGGAGTCGATTTGCGAGAACCACGGAAACCGGAACCACCGGCAGTTGCCCAACCCAATGCGTTACCCTGACGATCAGTAATAGTAACGATAGTGTTGTTGAAAGAAGCATGGACATGAGCCACGCCGTCAGAGACTTGTTTTCTTACACGCTTACGTGCACGAATTGGTGCCTTTGCCATTATTCAATCACCCCGATTATTTCTTGATCGGTTTGCGCGGACCCTTACGGGTACGTGCGTTGGTCTTCGTACGCTGACCGCGCACTGGCAGACCACGACGATGACGCAAACCGCGATAGCAACCAAGGTCCATCAGACGCTTGATGCTCATACTCACTTCACGGCGCAGATCACCTTCAACGACAAATTTGGCAACTTCGTCACGCAGCGTGTCGATTTGTTCTTCAGACAGCTCTCTGATCTTAACATCTTCAGCGATACCCGCCGCGGCACAAATTGCCTTTGAGCGAGTCTTGCCGACACCGTAAATCGAAGTTAACGCGATTACGGTATGTTTTTGATCAGGAATGTTAATGCCTGCTATACGGGCCACTATGCACTCCTACTATTTAGATTATGCGTCCCATACCGAAAAGCCCGTTTTCAGGATACTCAAATGGAAACGCATAGACATACAAAAGATTGGCTGGCTAATCTAGCCAGCTCAACCCAACTTTGCAAGAAAAATATGCGAGATAATCAGCCTTGACGCTGTTTATGCTTCGGTTCGGCGCTGCAAATCACGCGAATAACACCGTCACGCTTAACGATTTTGCAGTTACGACATAATTTCTTGACGGAAGCACGAACTTTCATTTTTACTCTCCGTAACTTCTCAAGCGACTATTAACGGCCGTAGCCTTTCAGATTCGCTTTCTTCAATGCAGACTCGTACTGACTAGACATCATCAGAGTTTGCACTTGAGCCATAAAGTCCATGATAACCACGACAACAATGAGCAGCGAGGTTCCACCGAAGTAGAAAGGCACTTTCATTGCGTCACGCATGAACTCCGGGATTAGGCAGATAAAGGTAATGTACAACGCACCAACCAAGGTCAGGCGGGTCATTACTTTATCAATATACTTCGCCGTTTGTTCTCCCGGACGAATTCCTGGTACAAATGCACCGGACTTCTTCAGGTTATCTGCTGTTTCACGAGGGTTGAAAACCAACGCCGTATAGAAGAAACAGAAGAAGATGATTGCAGACGCATAGAGTAACACATAAAGCGGTTGCCCAGGCTGCAAATACAGCGAAATTGTAGTCAGCCAGTTCCAACCGGTTCCGCCCCCAAACCACGATGCAATCGTTGCAGGGAACAGAATAATACTGGAAGCAAAGATTGCTGGAATAACACCAGCCATATTCACTTTCAGCGGTAAATGCGTGCTCTGCGCAGCATAGACACGACGACCTTGTTGACGTTTTGCGTAGTTTACCACAATGCGGCGTTGACCACGTTCAACAAAAACAACGAAGAAGGTCACTGCGAATACTAGTACTGCAACCAACAGCAACAGAAGGAAGTGCAGGTCGCCTTGCCTTGCTTGCTCGATAGTATGGCCAACGGCCGGCGGCAAACCCGCAACAATACCAGCGAAGATTATGATTGAGATACCGTTGCCGATACCACGCTCAGTAATCTGTTCGCCCAGCCACATAAGGAACATCGTTCCCGTGACAAGACTCACAACAGCGGTGAAGTAGAATGCAAAGCCTGGGTTTAACACCAGGCCCTGCATACCAGGCATATTCGGTAAACCGGTAGCAATACCGATCGACTGGAATATTGCCAGCACCAGAGTTCCGTAACGGGTGTACTGACTAATCTTACGACGGCCAGATTCCCCTTCCTTCTTCAACTCTGCTAACGCTGGGTGAACCACCGTTAACAGCTGGATAATAATCGATGCCGAAATATACGGCATGATACCCAATGCAAAGATAGAAGCACGGCTGAGAGCACCACCAGAGAACATGTTAAACATTTCAATGATAGTGCCTCGCTGTTGCTCAAGCAGTTTGGCAAGTACAGCGGCATCAATACCAGGGATCGGAATAAAAGAGCCAATGCGGAAAACAATCAGCGCACCGATAACAAACATCAGTCTGCGTTTCAGCTCACCTAGCCCGCCTTTAGCACTTTGAAAATCTAATCCCGGTTGCTTTGCCATCTGCTACTTATTCCTCGATTTTACCGCCAGCAGCTTCGATAGCAGCACGAGCGCCTTTAGTGACACGCAGGCCGCGAACAGTTACCGGACGAGAAACCTCGCCAGACAGAATCACTTTCGCGAATTCAATCTGAATACCGATAATGTTTGCTGCTTTCAGCGTGTTCAGGTCAACTACGTCGCCTTCAACTTTCGCCAGATCAGAGAGACGAATCTCACCGGTGATCATTGCTTTGCGAGAGGTGAAACCAAACTTCGGCAGACGACGGTACAACGGCATCTGACCACCTTCAAAACCACGACGTACGCCACCGCCAGAACGAGAGTTCTGACCTTTGTGACCACGACCGCCGGTTTTACCGAGGCCAGAACCGATACCACGACCCAGACGCTTGGAAGCGTGCTTAGACCCTTCGGCCGGAGACAGAGTATTTAAACGCATCTCTTACTCCTCAACTTTAACCATGTAGGAAACCGCGTTGACCATACCACGTACAGCAGGAGTATCCTCGCGCTCTACGGTGTGGCCAATACGACGCAGACCCAGGCCAAGCAGCGTTGCCTTGTGTTTCGGCAGACGACCGATTGCACTGCGGGTTTGTGTAATTTTAATAGTCTTTGCCATGGTCAATTACCCCAGAATTTCTTCAACGGATTTACCACGCTTGGCAGCGACCATTTCCGGAGACTTCATATTCGCCAGGCCATCAATAGTTGCACGAACCACGTTAATCGGGTTGGTGGAACCATATGCTTTAGCCAAAACGTTATGAACTCCAGCGACTTCCAGAACGGCGCGCATTGCACCACCGGCAATAATACCGGTACCCTGGGAAGCCGGCTGCATGAACACACGAGAACCTGTGTGCACACCTTTAACAGGGTGCTGCAGGGTGCCGTGGTTCAGCGCGACGTTAATCATGTTGCGACGGGCTTTTTCCATCGCTTTCTGGATAGCTGCTGGAACTTCACGCGCTTTTCCGTAACCAAAACCAATGCGACCGTTACCATCGCCAACCACTGTCAGAGCAGTGAAGGAGAAAATACGACCACCTTTAACGGTTTTAGATACGCGATTTACCGCGATCAGCTTTTCCTGCAGTTCGCCAGCTTGTTTTTCGATGTGAGCCATCTTACACCTCTACCTTAGAACTGAAGGCCAGCATCACGGGCAGCATCTGCCAGTGCCTGGACACGACCATGATATTGGAAACCAGCACGGTCAAAGGATACTTTCGTAATACCTTTTTCCAGTGCGCGCTCTGCAACAGCTTTACCCACAGCTGTAGCGGCGTCTTTATTTCCAGTGTACTTCAGTTGCTCAGCGATAGCTTTCTCTACAGTAGATGCAGCTACCAGGACTTCTGAACCGTTTGGTGCGATAACCTGTGCATAAATATGACGAGGCGTGCGGTGAATCACCAGACGAGTCGCACCCAGTTCTTTGAGCTTGTGACGTGCGCGGGTCGCACGACGGATACGAGCAGATTTCTTATCCATAGTGTTACCTTACTTCTTCTTAGCCTCTTTGGTACGCACGACTTCGTCGGCGTAACGAACACCCTTGCCTTTATAAGGCTCAGGACGACGGTAGGCGCGAAGATCAGCAGCCACTTGTCCAATCATCTGCTTATCAGCGCCTTTCAGCACGATTTCAGTTTGAGTTGGACATTCAGCAGTGATTCCCGCTGGCAGAGCATGTTCAACAGGATGAGAGAAGCCCAGGGCCAAACTCACCGCATTGCCTTTAACTGCTGCGCGATAACCTACACCAACCAGCTGCAGCTTCTTAGTGAAGCCTTCGGTAACACCGATAACCATTGCATTTAACAGCGCACGAGTGGTACCCGCTTGGGCCCACGCGTTAGCAAAACCTTCGCGTGGAGCGAAAGTCAGTGCATTATCAGCGTGTTTAACTTCAACAGCATCGTTGATTGTACGAGTCAGCTCGCCGTTCTTACCTTTGATCGAAATAACCTGACCGTTGAGTTTTACCTCTACGCCAGCAGGAATAACGACCGGTGCTTTAGCAACACGAGACATTTTATTCCTCCAATTAGGCTACGTAGCAGATAATTTCGCCACCAAGACCAGCTTGGCGCGCTGCACGATCAGTCATAACACCTTTAGAGGTAGAAACGACAGCAATACCCATACCGGCCATAACTTTAGGCAGCTCATCTTTTTTCTTATAGATGCGCAGACCTGGGCGGCTGACTCGCTGAATGCTCTCTACCACAGCCTTGCCCTGGAAATACTTAAGAGTCAGTTCCAGTTCAGGCTTGATGTCGCCTTCGATTTTAAAATCTTCAATATAGCCTTCTTCTTTCAGCACGTTGGCAATTGCCAATTTCAGCTTGGAGGAAGGCATGGTGACCGCAACTTTATTCGCGGCTTGACCGTTACGGATACGGGTCAGCATATCCGCGATCGGATCTTGCATGCTCATCTGTCTTTACTCCCGTGATTCAATTGGATATTACCAGCTAGCCTTCTTCAAGCCAGGTACTTCACCGCGCATAGCGGCTTCACGAAGCTTGATACGGCTCAACCCGAATTTGCCCACATAACCATGCGGACGACCAGTTTGGCGGCAGCGGTTACGCTGACGGGACGGGCTGGAATCACGCGGCAGAGACTGCAGCTTAAGAACAGCATCCCAACGATCTTCGTCGGATGAGTTCACACCAGAGATGATAGCTTTCAATTCCTCGCGTTTAGCGCGGTATTTGTCGGCCAGTTTCACGCGAACGACTTCGCGTGCTTTCATCGATTGCTTAGCCATTAGTAACCCTACCTTACTTACGGAATGGGAAGTTAAAGGCTGCCAGCAGAGCACGGCCTTCATCATCAGATTTCGCAGTAGTGGTAATGGTAATATCCAAACCACGAACGCGATCGACTTTGTCATAGTCGATTTCTGGGAAGATGATCTGCTCACGGACACCCATGCTGTAGTTACCACGGCCATCGAATGACTTAGCGGACAAGCCACGGAAGTCACGGATACGTGGTACAGCAATGGTGATCAGGCGCTCAAGAAACTCCCACATGCGTTCGCCACGCAGAGTTACTTTACAGCCGATCGGATAGCCCTGACGGATTTTGAAGCCTGCAACTGATTTGCGTGCTTTGGTGATCAACGGCTTTTGACCGGAGATTGCTGTCAAGTCAGCTGCTGCGTTATCCAGCAGTTTCTTGTCAGCGATCGCTTCACCCACACCCATGTTCAGGGTGATCTTCTCGACCCGAGGGACTTGCATGACAGAATTGTAGTTAAACTCAGTCATGAGTTTTGTAACTACTTCGTCTTTGTAGTAATCATGCAGTTTCGCCATCGTACTACTCCAAATTACTTGATAGTTTCGCTATTAGATTTGAAGAAACGGACTTTTTTGCCCTCTTCGAATCTAAAGCCTACACGGTCAGCCTTGCCGGTTGCCGCATTGAAGAGTGCAACGTTAGAAACTTGAATAGCAGCTTCTTTTTCAACGATGCCACCTGGTTGGTTCAGGGCCGGAACCGGCTTCTGATGTTTCTTAACCAGGTTAATACCTTCAACAATAAGCTTGCCGGAAGACAAGACATTCTTAACTTTACCGCGCTTACCTTTATCTTTACCGGTTAACACGATAACTTCGTCATCACGACGGATTTTAGCTGCCATGATTCGCTCCTTAGAGTACTTCTGGTGCCAGAGAGATAATTTTCATGAACTTTTCATTACGCAGTTCACGAGTTACCGGCCCAAAAATACGCGTGCCGATTGGTTGCTCGCTGTTATTGTTTAAAATAACGCATGCATTACCATCGAAGCGAATGACAGAACCGTCCGGGCGACGAACACCCTTCCTGGTGCGCACCACTACCGCTTTCAGGACATCGCCTTTCTTCACCTTACCACGAGGAATTGCTTCCTTGATGGTAATTTTGATGATGTCGCCGACGCCTGCGTAGCGACGGTGCGAGCCACCCAGAACCTTGATACACATTACGCGACGCGCGCCGGAGTTGTCGGCTACGGTCAGCATAGTCTGTTCTTGGATCATTTCAGTGCTCCGCTAATGTCAACTACTACTTCGGGACCCATAATTAGGTCGTTAAAAAGCCCCATAAACGAGGGCGCGGCATTATAACACCGGTTCCTGAATATGGGTAGAAAAAATAAACGGCTCATTTACTGAGCCGTTTATTCGTTAGACAAAGCTCACTGTATTACAGAACAGCTTTATCTACAACGCGAACAAGTGTCCAGGACTTAGTCTTGGACAGTGGACGGCATTCGCGGATTTCAACCACGTCACCGATACCACATTCATTGCTCTCGTCATGTACGTGCAGTTTGGTCGTACGTTTGATGAATTTACCGTAAATCGGGTGTTTCACCACACGTTCGATAGCAACAACGATGGATTTCTCCATTTTGTTGCTAATCACGCGACCTTGCAGAGTACGGATTTTATCGGTCATTACGCACCCGCCTTCTGAGTCAATAAAGTCTTAACACGTGCAACATCACGACGCACTTGCTTCAGCAGGTGAGTCTGTTGCAGCTGGCCACTTGCTGCTTGCATACGCAGATTGAACTGCTCACGCAGCAAATTCAGCAGCTCGGTGTTCAGCTCTTCAACACTCTTTTCACGCAGCTCTTTTGCTTTCATTACATCACCGTCTTAGTTACAAAGGTGGTTTTAATCGGCAGTTTCGCTGCTGCCAGCTTGAATGCTTCACGGGCCAGCTCTTCTGGTACGCCGTCCATTTCATACAGGACTTTGCCAGGCTGAATCAAGGCAACCCAATACTCTACGTTGCCTTTACCTTTACCCATACGCACTTCAAGCGGCTTTTCGGTGATCGGTTTGTCCGGGAATACACGGATCCAGATCTTACCCTGACGCTTAACTGCACGGGTCATTGCACGACGTGCTGCTTCGATCTGACGTGCAGTCAGACGACCACGGCCAACAGCTTTCAGACCGAAAGTGCCGAAGCTAACATCCGTACCAGCAGCCAGACCACGGTTGCGGCCTTTGTGCACTTTACGGAATTTTGTACGCTTTGGTTGTAACACAGCGACTCTCCTTACTTACGGCCTTTACGCTGCTGCTTTTTAGGTTGAGCAGCCGGTTTTTCCGGTTGTTCAACAGCAGCCATCCCACCCAGGATCTCACCTTTGAAGATCCACACTTTAACGCCGATTACACCATAAGTGGTGTGCGCTTCAGAGGTGTTGTAGTCAATGTCAGCACGCAGTGTGTGCAATGGCACGCGACCTTCACGATACCATTCGGTACGTGCGATCTCAGCGCCACCCAGACGGCCGCTAACTTCAACTTTGATACCTTTAGCGCCCAGACGCATGGCATTCTGTACAGCACGCTTCATAGCACGACGGAACATAACACGACGTTCCAGCTGTGAAGTGATGCTATCAGCAACCAATTTTGCGTCCAGTTCAGGCTTACGAACTTCGGCGATATTGATCTGTGCAGGAACGCCAGCGATATCCGCTACGACCTTGCGCAGTTTTTCTACGTCTTCGCCTTTCTTACCGATTACGATGCCAGGGCGAGCAGTGTGAATAGTCACACGGATGCTCTTAGCTGGACGCTCGATAACGATACGAGATACAGACGCCTTCGCCAGTTCCTTAGTCAGGTACTGACGAACTTTAAAATCGCTGTCCAGGTTGTCAGCGAATTCTTTGGTGTTCGCAAACCAAGTAGAGTTCCAAGGTTTTACAATACCCAGGCGAATACCATTAGGATGTACTTTCTGACCCATTGCTAGTCTCCAGAGTCTCAGCGATCGGACACAACCACAGTAATGTGGCTGGTGCGCTTCAGGATGCGATCTGCACGACCTTTTGCACGCGGCATAATGCGCTTCATGCTTGGGCCTGCGTCTACGAAGATTTTCGCGACTTTCAGATCGTCAATGTCAGCGCCATCGTTGTGTTCAGCGTTAGCAATGGCAGATTCCAGAACTTTCTTGACCAATACAGCCGCTTTCTTGTTGGTGAAGGTCAAAATTTCCAGTGCCTGCGACACTTTCTTACCGCGAATAAGGTCTGCAACAAGGCGAACCTTTTGAGCAGAAGAACGAGCGTGGCGATGTTGAGCTAAAGTTTCCATCTCTTCCTCCTACTTATTTCTTCTTGGCTTTTTTATCAGCAGCGTGGCCGCGATAAGTACGTGTCGGTGCAAATTCACCCAGTTTGTGACCGACCATTTCGTCGGAAACAAATACCGGAACATGCTGACGACCATTATGGACAGCGATGGTCAAACCGATCATGTTAGGAAAGATCGTTGAACGACGGGACCAAGTGCGCAGGGGCTTCTTGTCACCGCTTTCCACCGCTTTCTCTACCTTCTTCAGCAAGTGCAGGTCAATAAAAGGACCTTTCTTGAGAGAACGTGGCATGGCTTATCCTCTAAAATTATTTGCTACGGCGACGTACGATGAATTTATCAGTACGCTTGTTGCTGCGGGTCTTCTTACCTTTGGTCTGAACGCCCCACGGAGTTACCGGGTGCTTACCAAAGTTACGACCTTCACCACCACCATGTGGGTGGTCGACTGGGTTCATCGCAGTACCGCGAACGGTAGGACGAACACCACGCCAGCGTGCAGCACCTGCTTTACCCAGAACGCGGAGCATATGCTCAGAGTTGCCGACTTCGCCCATGGTTGCACGGCAGTCAGCTTCGACTTTACGCATTTCACCAGAACGCAGACGCAGGGTAACGTAAGCACCATCACGTGCAACGATCTGCACATAGGTACCAGCAGAACGTGCAAGCTGACCGCCTTTACCTGGTTTCATTTCTACGTTATGAACGGTAGAACCAACCGGGATATTGCGCATCGGCAGGGTGTTACCTGCTTTGATTGCAGCATCAACGCCAGATTGAATCTGGTCGCCAGCTTTCAGGCCTTTAGGGGCCAGGATGTAACGGCGTTCGCCATCTTTGTACAGAACCAGTGCGATGTTCGCAGAACGGTTCGGATCGTACTCAAGACGTTCAACAATTGCCGGGATACCGTCTTTGTTGCGTTTAAAGTCAACAATACGATAAGCCTGCTTGTGACCACCACCGATGTGACGAGTAGTGATACGACCATTGTTGTTACGGCCACCGGATTTGCTGTTTTTTTCAACCAGCGGAGCAAATGGTTTGCCCTTATGCAGCTCAGGGTTGACCACTTTAACTACGTGGCGACGACCCGGAGATGTCGGTTTACATTTAACAACTGCCATTGTTTTTCTCCTCCGACTTACTCAGCGCCGCCGACGAAGTCCAGATTCTGGCCTTCCTTCAGGGTGACGTAAGCTTTTTTCCAGTCGCTACGACGACCGATACGCTGTCCATGACGCTTAGTTTTACCTTTAACAACCAAGGTATTAACGCCTTTAACTTCAACTTCGAACAGTTTCTCAACAGCAGCAACGATCTCTGCTTTGGTCGCGTCTTTTGCAACTTTGAGAACGATGGTATTTGTTTTTTCCATCGCCATAGATGCTTTTTCAGATACGTGCGGCGCGCGCAGTACTTTCAGCAGACGTTCTTCACGGATCATGCCAGCATCTCCTCAACTTGCTTAACTGCATCAGCAGTCATAACGACTTTGTCGAAGGCGATCAGGCTAACTGGATCGATTGTTGCTGCGTCGCGCACGTCAACCTTATGCAGGTTACGCGCAGCCAGGAACAGATTCTCATCCAGTTCGCCAGTTACGATCAGCACATCTTCCAGGGCCATGTCTTTCAGTTTCTGAGCAAGCAGCTTAGTTTTAGGCGCTTCAACAGAGAACTGTTCGACAACGATCAGACGATCCTGACGTACCAGTTCGGACAGAATGCTTTTCAGCGCTCCGCGGTACATCTTTTTGTTAACTTTTTGACTGTGGTCCTGCGGGCGAGCAGCGAAGGTTACGCCACCGGAACGCCAGATCGGGCTCTTGATAGAACCTGAACGCGCACGGCCGGTACCTTTCTGGCGCCACGGCTTTTTACCGGAACCAGTTACTTCAGCACGGGTCTTCTGAGCACGAGTACCTTGACGGGCACCAGCTGCATAAGCAACTACAACCTGGTGTACCAGCGCTTCGTTGAAATCACGACCGAAGGTAGTTTCGGAAACAGTCAGCGCGCTTTGCGCGTCTTTCAATACTAATTCCATTGCTATCTCCTCACGCCTTCACAGCTGGTTTAACAATAAGGTCGCTACCGGTTGCACCCGGAACTGCACCCTTAACCAGCAGCAGGTTGCGCTCAGCGTCAACGCGTACTACATCCAGGCTCTGAACAGTTACACGTTCGTTGCCCAGTTGGCCTGCCATTTTCTTGCCTTTGAACACTTTGCCCGGAGTCTGGTTCTGACCGATAGAACCCGGAACGCGGTGAGACAAGGAGTTACCGTGTGTAGCGTCCTGGGTACGGAAGTTCCAGCGCTTAACGGTACCTGCGAAACCTTTACCTTTAGAGGTGCCAGTTACGTCAACTTTTTTAACTTCAGCAAACAGCTCAACGCTAATGTCTTGACCTACAGTGAACTCTTCGCCTTCTGCAAGACGGAATTCCCAAAGGCCACGGCCAGCTTCTACGCCAGCTTTAGCGAAGTGACCAGCTTCCGGCTTAGTTACACGGCTAGCTTTTTTAGCGCCAGTGGTAACTTGAACAGCACGGTAGCCGTCGTTAGCCAGGTCTTTAACCTGAGTAACACGGTTTGCTTCTACTTCGATCACGGTTACTGGGATAGAAACGCCGTCTTCTGTGAAGATACGGGTCATACCCACTTTTTTACCGACTAAACCAATCATTGTTTCAACCTCTCAATCGTCAATGACCTGATTAACCCAGGCTGATCTGCACGTCAACACCAGCAGCCAGATCCAGACGCATCAGAGCATCAACGGTTTTCTCAGTTGGCTCAACGATGTCAACCAGACGCTTGTGAGTGCGAATTTCGTACTGATCACGCGCGTCTTTGTTGACGTGCGGAGAGATCAGAACGGTAAAGCGCTCTTTGCGGGTCGGCAGCGGGATCGGACCACGTACTTGCGCACCAGTGCGCTTAGCAGTCTCGACGATTTCCGCAGTTGATTGATCGATCAGACGATGATCAAACGCTTTAAGGCGGATACGGATTCTTTGGCTCTGCATGAGACCATAGCTCCAATTATTTTATAGACGAAAAAAATCACTACTCACACCCATTACGATTGATGGGGGAGTGTAATCGTTCATACATAGTTCCCCAATTGGGAACATTGTCGACAGCAGCTTCGCTGTCAGGCTCATATCGAGCCAGCCGTCGATTAAGACAGGCCCGCGCATTATACGTAAATCTGCTTCTTAAGCAAGTCATGGATACGAATTAAACAATCTTTTGCATCTGGTTGCACTTCACCTCCCACAAAATTTGTAACACGATCTGATTAGCATATTCTCTGCGGAACATTACACGTAACTCTTCAAACTCCATTTTGCTTTACAAAGTTCATTGATTTAGCTTTAAAACTCATTTTGCCTGATACTGGTCAACCACGATGCTTATAGTCCCTTCTCTTCCGGCATTCCTTTTTATTGGCCTGCACATTGGCTGTCTATTGCGTTTAGCATGGGTCGATTATCATTGCCTACTTCTACCAGATAGATTGACGTACCCTCTGCTTTGGTCTGGTTTACTTTATCAAGTCTGTTTTTCCACTGACCATTTGTCGGAATGTGTAATAGGTGCAATTGCTGGGTATATGATTTTATGGATGCTTTACTGGATTTACTTTCTTTGGCGCAAGGTCGAGGGCATTGGCCACGGTGATATGAAGCTTTTGGCTGCACTAGGGGCATGGCATGGATGGCAAAGTCTGGGTTGGATTATATTTGCTGCAGCGATGACTGGTCTAATATGGGCATTAATAACACGAGTTTATCGGAAGAATTACGTGTTACTGACTACCACTCCGCTACCTTTCGGACCAAACCTTGCGATAGCGGGTGGTTCTATAGGGTGGATATGCACTTCCTTCCCACAGTTTAAAGAACTCAGTTTCCTTCTTTGATTTGCGACTGAAGATAATTCTGCAAACCAATTTTAGAGATGAGGTCCAATTCAGTTTCCAGCCAGTCAATATGATGCTCTTCTTCAGTAAGAATTTGGATGAGCATATCGCGACTGACATAATCATGAATGGTATCTGCGTAAGCAATAGCCTCACGTAAATCTTTGGCACCATCCAGTTCTAGTTTGAGATCAGACTGAAGCATTTCTTCAACATCTTCACCGATATGAAGTTTGCCTAAGTCTTGCAGGTTAGGAATGCCTTCGAGGAACAAAATACGCTCGATATATTTATCGGCGTGTTTCATTTCATCAATGGATTCGTGATATTCAACTTCGTTGAGGCGCATTAAACCCCAGTTTTTGAACATTCTCGCATGGAGAAAATACTGATTGATCGCGACAAGCTCGTTTCCCAATAATTTATTGAGATAATTTATTATCTTAATATCACCTTTCATTTTTTACTCCCTCCGCTTCCACTACATGAAGCGTAGATGTAGCACGGAGTAAGTCAAAAAAAAGTGACTGGCTTAGGCAATCTCTTTAAATTCTGGGATCTGCAATAGCTCTTCTTGCATGATTTCTCGTGCTGCGCGAATGCACTTGCCACACTGGTTACCCACTGGCACAAACTTGCGAAGCTGCTGGAAAGATTGTGGATGAAACTGGCGTACAGCCTGCCGAATTTTTTTATCACTAACACCATTACACAAACAAACGTACATAAGTACTCCCGTTCAAATTACGCGCAAATTGTAAATGAGAATAGTTATGATTACAATAGCACACGCTTGTTTGATGCACGTGATAAGCGGCAAAAAATGCAAAAAAAAAAGAGCGCCTGAGCGCTCTTTTTTCATACAAAGATATCAGCGATTAAGCGATAACTTTAGCAACAACACCAGCGCCTACAGTACGGCCGCCTTCACGGATTGCGAAACGCAGACCGTCGTCCATTGCGATTGGGTGGATCAGGGTAACAACCATTTTGATGTTGTCGCCCGGCATTACCATCTCAACGCCTTCTGGCAGTTCGATGGTGCCAGTCACGTCAGTTGTACGGAAGTAGAACTGTGGACGGTAGCCTTTGAAGAACGGAGTATGACGGCCGCCTTCATCTTTGGACAGAATATAAACTTCAGATTCGAACTGGGTGTGCGGCTTGATTGAGCCTGGCTTAGCCAGTACCTGACCACGTTCGATATCTTCACGTTTAATACCACGCAGCAGAACACCAACGTTCTCACCAGCACGGCCTTCGTCCAGCAGTTTGCGGAACATTTCAACGCCAGTACAGGTTGATTTCACGGTATCTTTGATACCAACGATTTCAACTTCTTCACCAACTTTAACGATACCGCGCTCTACACGACCGGTAACAACTGTACCACGGCCGGAGATGGAGAATACGTCTTCGATTGGCAGCAGGAACGGCTTGTCGATAGCACGTTCTGGTTCTGGGATATAAGTATCCAGGAAGCCAGCCAGTTCGATGATTTTAGCTTCGTAATCTGCGTCGCCTTCCAGTGCTTTCAGCGCTGAACCACGTACGATTGGAGTATCGTCGCCTGGGAAGTCGTACATAGACAGAAGTTCACGAACTTCCATTTCTACCAGTTCCAGCAGCTCTTCATCATCAACCATGTCGCATTTGTTCAGGAACACGATGATGTAAGGAACGCCAACCTGACGACCCAGCAGGATGTGCTCACGAGTCTGTGGCATTGGGCCATCAGTCGCAGCAACAACCAGGATAGCGCCGTCCATCTGAGCAGCACCGGTGATCATGTTTTTAACGTAGTCGGCGTGCCCTGGGCAGTCAACGTGCGCATAGTGGCGAGTCGGGGTGTCATATTCAACGTGGGAAGTGTTGATGGTGATACCACGAGCTTTTTCTTCTGGTGCGTTATCGATCTGGTCGAAAGCACGAGCAGAACCACCGTAGGTTTTAGCCAGAACGGTAGTGATTGCTGCAGTCAGAGTGGTTTTACCATGGTCAACGTGGCCGATAGTACCGACGTTGACGTGCGGTTTTGTACGTTCAAATTTTTCTTTAGACACGGCTATATTCCTTACTGTTGCGCTCTCCCCTCAAGGAGAGAGCACGGGATCAATGTTTTTTAAAACCCGGGGTTTATTTACCGCGAGCTTCGATTACGGCCTGAGCAACGTTGTTTGGCGCGTCATCATACTTCAGGAATTCCATGGAGTAAGATGCACGACCTTTGGTCAGTGAACGCAGTTGAGTTGCGTAACCGAACATTTCAGACAACGGAACTTCAGCGTGAATCTGAACGCCAGTAGCGTTAGATTCTTGACCTTTCAGCTGGCCACGACGACGGCTAAGGTCACCGATAACGTCACCAGTGTTCTCTTCTGGAGTTTCAACTTCAACCTTCATGATAGGCTCAAGCAGAACTGGTTTCGCTTTCTTAAAGCCATCTTTGAAGGCAATAGAAGCGGCCAGTTTAAACGCCAGTTCAGAGGAGTCAACGTCGTGGTAAGAACCGAAGTGCAGACGCACGCCGAGATCTACTACTGGGTAACCCGCCAGAGGACCAGACTTCAGCTGTTCCTGGATGCCTTTATCAACAGCAGGGATGTATTCCGTTGGGATCACACCACCTTTGATGTCGTTGACGAACTCGTAACCTTTCGGATTCGAACCCGGCTCCAGTGGGTACATGTCGATAACAACATGACCGTACTGACCACGACCACCAGACTGCTTAGCGTGTTTACCTTCAACATCGGTAACTTTCGCGCGAATCGCTTCACGGTAAGCAACCTGAGGTTTACCAACGTTAGCTTCAACGTTGAATTCACGTTTCATACGGTCAACGATGATGTCGAGGTGAAGTTCACCCATACCAGCGATAATGGTCTGGTTAGTTTCTTCATCAGTCCATACGCGGAATGATGGATCTTCTTTAGCCAGACGACCCAGAGCCAGACCCATTTTTTCCTGGTCAGCTTTGGTTTTCGGTTCAACAGCGATAGAAATTACCGGTTCAGGGAATTCCATACGCTCCAGAATGATCACATTGTCCTGATCACACAGGGTATCACCGGTAGTCACTTCTTTCAGACCAATAGCTGCAGCGATGTCGCCAGCGCGAACTTCTTTGATCTCTTCACGTTTGTTAGCGTGCATCTGTACGATACGGCCCAGACGCTCACGTGCTGATTTCACCGGGTTGAACACGGTGTCGCCAGAGTTAACCACACCAGAGTAAACGCGGAAGAAGGTCAGGTTACCAACAAACGGGTCAGTTGCGATTTTGAACGCCAGAGCAGCAAACGGCTCGTTGTCGTCAGAGTGACGAACAGCCGGAGTGTCTTTACCGTCGTCCAGCATACCGTTAATCGCAGTAACGTCAGTTGGAGCTGGCAGGTATTCAACAACCGCATCCAGCATCGCCTGAACACCTTTGTTCTTAAATGCAGAACCACAGGTAACCAAGATAATTTCGTTGTTCAGTACGCGCTTACGCAGAGAAGTTTTGATCTCTTCTTCAGTCAGCTCTTCGCCACCAAAGAATTTCTCCATCAGTTCGTCAGAACCTTCAGCAGCGGCTTCAACCAGTTTCTGGCGCCATTCTTCGGCCAGTTCCTGCATATCAGCTGGGATCTCTTCGTATTCGAAGGTCACGCCCTGATCGGCTTCGTTCCAGTTGATGGCTTTCATTTTCACCAGGTCAACAACACCGGTGAATTTCTCTTCCGCGCCGATTGCCAGTTGCAGAGGCACCGGAGTTGCGCCCAGACGTTTTTCAATCTGATCAACAACTTTCAGGAAGTTAGCACCCATACGGTCCATTTTGTTAACGAACGCAATACGTGGAACTTTATATTTGTTTGCCTGACGCCATACGGTCTCAGACTGTGGCTGAACACCACCAACAGCACAGTAAACCATTACCGCACCATCAAGAACACGCATGGAACGTTCAACTTCGATGGTGAAGTCAACGTGCCCTGGGGTATCAATGATGTTGATGTGGTGTGGTTCGAACTGTTTAGCCATACCTGACCAGAAACAGGTGGTCGCAGCGGACGTGATGGTAATACCACGTTCCTGCTCCTGCTCCATCCAGTCCATGGTGGCTGCGCCATCATGAACTTCACCGATTTTGTGGTTTACACCGGTGTAGAACAGAACACGTTCGGTAGTAGTTGTCTTACCGGCGTCGATGTGAGCACTGATACCAATGTTGCGGTAGCGCTCAATGGGTGTTTTACGAGCCATTTGATTCCTCTATATCCTGGGACGTTCATTTAAGTAACCCAAAGCGGGCAGCTTATGTGAAGCGCCCGCTTGGTGACTAACACTCCGAAGGGATTACCAACGGTAGTGTGCGAACGCCTTGTTGGCTTCAGCCATACGGTGAACGTCTTCACGTTTCTTAACTGCAGTACCTTTGTTCTCTGCAGCATCAGAAAGTTCGTTCGCCAGGCGAAGAGCCATGGATTTATCACCGCGTTTACGAGCAGCTTCTACGATCCAACGCATTGCCAGAGCATTACGACGAACCGGACGTACTTCTACTGGAACCTGATAAGTAGAACCACCAACACGGCGGGACTTAACTTCGACAGTCGGACGAACGTTGTCCAGAGCGACTTCGAAAGCTTCCAGTGCTTGTTTACCAGAACGCTGAGCCAGGGTCTCCAGCGCGGTATACACGATAGATTCAGCAGTAGATTTCTTACCATCTACCATCAGAATGTTTACAAATTTGGCCAGCAACTCTGATCCGAACTTAGGATCTGGAAGAATTTTACGTTGACCAATGACGCGACGACGTGGCATGGGAATACTCCGTTGTTAATTCAGGGTTGTCCAAAACTCTATTGAGTTTGACATTTATTTAAAACGTTTGGCCTTACTTAACGGAAACCATTAAGCCTTAGGACGTTTCACGCCATACTTGGAACGAGATTGCTTACGGTCTTTAACGCCGGAGCAGTCAAGTGCACCACGAACGGTGTGGTAACGAACACCTGGCAAGTCTTTTACACGACCACCACGGATCAGGATCACGGAGTGTTCCTGCAGGTTGTGACCTTCACCGCCGATGTAGGAGGTAACTTCAAAACCGTTAGTCAAACGCACACGGCATACTTTACGCAGTGCGGAGTTTGGTTTCTTAGGAGTGGTAGTATATACACGAGTACATACGCCACGTTTCTGCGGGCAGGCTTCCAGCGCAGGCACGTTGCTTTTTGCAACTTTGCGAGCGCGTGGTTTGCGAACCAGCTGATTAACTGTTGCCATTAAATAGCTCCTGGTTTTAGCTTTTGCTTCGTAAACACGTAATAAAACGGCCTCATATAATATGAGGACGCAGAATTTTAGGGCTGAGCCGAAAAGGTGTCAAGAAATATACAACAATCCTGGATTTTACCAGGTAATCTGCTGTTCGTGTTTAACTGTCAATCTGACGAAGTCAGTATAGCTGACCTTGCCTATGCTGGTTGAAATTTGAGCAGTTAAGCCGCGGGCCTCAATATCTTCCTGCAGAGCGTAGATAGAAACGGGGGCAGCGAGCAACAAATCAAGGGCCTTCGTTCCTGAGAGTGCGACAATAACCGCATCCTGAATCAATAACAACTCATCGCCTTGCTTAACGCAGCGCAGCATCGATTCTAGATCCGTATGAAAAGGTGAGTGTTGTAAAATATGCAGCATGTAGCCTCAGAAGGTTAGCACGACATCAAACTGATGAAGCATTTCACCCAGCGAATCCGGTTCTAGCGGTTTTGCATCCAGAACCCACGCATTGTCTGGTGATAATCCCCGCTCACGGATAGAGGCAGCACAGAGATAACACTGTTCAATGTCATATAACGGCAGTACACGAAATGTCGCGATGTAATCCCTGGCAAGAATAAGACCAGGCTGTTGCCCCGGAATCAGCTGCAATATTCCGTCACCAATGAAAAACACCCCGATATCTTCTGTTAGTGCCGATGTTGCCAGCAAGGCATCTAACCCTTCCCGGCCAGCAGAGCTGCCATGGGGGGCTGATTTAAATACAAATGCCACACGCTTCATCAGAATTGCACCGTGCGATCGCATGTCAGCGTTGCTTGTGCCAGCGCCCCAAGACCACTGAGCGTAAAACCTGGCTGCAAGTTATGGTTCGGTAAACCGAGTTGAGTGGCTTGCTCTTCGTCCGTCACGCCACGACGCAGTGCCGCTGCGACACAGATATGCAGTTCAACGCCATGTTGCTGATGCAATTGCTGCCACGCATGCACGACATTGAATTCGTCGCTCGCAGGCGATGTCAGAAGGTTTGCGTTGAGGACACCTTCACGATAGAAAAACACGCTTTCTAACGTATGACCTTGCGCGATGACAGCCTGAGAAAATTGCAACGCACTGCTCGACTGCTGAGTACCGTACGCCGGGCCTGTCACCAGAATAGCAAAACGCATTACTTATCTTGCCCCTGGAAATCACCGTTCTTGAATTGACGGATGTAGAGATAAACCGTGTGCTTAGAAATATTCAAACGGTCAGCAACCTGGTTGATCGCATCTTTAATATCAAAGATACCTTTCTCGTAGAGGTTCAACACAATCTGTCGATTCTTAGCATTGTTGGACACATTGCGATCGGCATTCACTTCTTCAATCGTGAATTCCAGAGCCTGCATAACCAGATCTTCCACAGAAGAAGCAAAGTTAACAGATGAAGCAACTTCCGGCGTTTCCGGCGGAATAAACGTCGACATAATTTGCGAGAACGGCACATCCAGGTTGATGTTGATACACAACAGGCCAATGACACGTTCATCACGATTACGGATGGCGATAGTTTCTGATTTCATCAGAACGCCACTTTTGGCACGCGTAAAATAGCATTTAGAAACGCTACTATCCGCACCGGTCATATCATGCAGCATACGCAATGCGAGATCGGTAATTGGCGAACCAATTTTACGCCCGGTATGTTCACCATTTGCAATACGAATGGCAGAACATTTCAAATCTTGCAGCGAGTGCAATACAATTTCACAATGAGAACCAATCAGCATCGCTAACCCGTCCACAACCGCTTCGTAGGATTTTAATATTTCAAAGTCGGTTTGTTCAAAAGGACGCTGGTCCAGTAAGTCAAGCTCACTGGTTTCATTGGTTAAAAGCGAATTGGACATTTAAAGATACCACCCTCTACAGAGAGCCTGTCGCGCTTAAATGGTGTCAGGGCAGACTCATACTCAGTTGAAACGCCGTCTGCTAAGGTAATACAGCGTCAGATACGCTTTCCAGCTTTTATTATATCTTGCCTCAAATAAAAAACCGCCGCCCCTGAGGGCGGCGGTTAATCATACCTTACTTGCTCTTAGCTGCTTCAGCTTCTGGAGCAGGAGCGGCATCTGGTTTAGCGTCTGCTTTAGCGGCTGGTTTGATATCCAGCAGTTCAACGTCAAATACCAGTGTGGAGTTTGCAGGAATTCCTGGAACGCCAGTTTTACCGTAAGCCAGTTCTGGTGGAATAACCAGTTTGATTTTCCCGCCTTTCTTCAGGTTTTTCAGGCCTTCAGTCCAACCAGGGATAACACCGTCAAGACGGAAAGAGAGTGGCTCACCACGGGTGTAAGAGTTATCAAACTCTTTACCGTCGATCAGCGTGCCTTTGTAGTTCACCACGACAGTGTCGCTATCTTTTGGTGCTTCACCGGTACCGGCTTTGTCGATTTTATACATCAGGCCAGTAGAAGAAGTTTTAACACCTTTCTCTTTTGCGAAAGTATCACGGAAGGCTTTGCCTTTATCCGCATTTTCTTTAGCGTCTTTTTCCATTTTCGCTTGAGCGGAAGATTTCACGCGAGCTTCGAAAGCTTGCAGCGTCTGCTCAATTTCCTGGTCAGACAATTTGCTCTTGTCAGCAAATGCGTCCTGAACACCAGCGATCAACTGGTTTTTATCCAGTGTAATCCCTAGTTTTTCTTGTTCTTTCAGAGAGTTTTCCATGTAACGGCCCAGCGAAGCACCTAATGCGTACGCAGATTTCTGGTCGTCATTCTTGAATGCCGCGTTGCTGGCAGCAGGTGCAGTGGCAGCCGGAGCAGCGGTTGCAGGTGCTGCTTCGGTTGGAGCAGCGAACGCCGGAGCGCTCAGGGCAACGGCCATCGTGGTCGCCAGTAGCGTTACTTTAAACAGTGATTTCATCCATTTCTCCAGGGCCGGGGCCTCAAACCCCAAGGTTATTATCAACTAAGAGATGTACTATAACGTCGTGGAAGAAATCTACACAATCTCTCCGCGTCTTATCGAGACAATTTCAGACTCTTTTTGTTTAAAGAAGTTTCGTCCAGAGCAAAACTGCGCTGTAACATGCCGAATTTTTCAGTAGAATCGCCGGAAATTGTCCATCCGCAAGCAAGGAGAGATTAACCATGCAGCAAAAATCGACCGAACAACGGCTGGAAGAACTTGAGAGTCGTCTCGCTTTTCAGGAGATTACGATAGAAGAGTTAAATCAGACGGTAACGGCGCACGAATTAGAAATGGTCAAACTGCGCGAGCATTTCCGATTGCTGGTTGAAAAGTTAAAAGCTAGCCAACCGTCAATGGTGGCTTCAGAAGCCGAAGAAACTCCACCTCCGCATTACTAGCTATCAGCACAAAAAGAAAAGGCGTGTCAATGACACGCCTTTTTTATCTCTAACGGATTAGTGGCAACCGCAGCCGCCGTTACCGCCACAACCGCCTTTGCCATGTTCGTGATCATGGTCGTGGCCTTGACCACCACAGCAACCACCTTCGTGGTCATGGTCGTGGTGATGATCGTGCTCGCCGTGAACGTGACCATGAGCCAGTTCTTCAGCGGTAGCTTCACGAATAGCGATAACTTCTACGTTGAAGCTCAGGTTCTGGCCTGCCAGCATGTGGTTGCCATCGACAACAACGTGCTCATCTTCAACCGCAGTGATTTCAACAGGTACTGGACCCTGGTCGGTATCAGCCATAAAGCGCATACCTACTTCCAGCTCATCAACACCCATGAACACATCTTTAGGAACGCGTTGAACCAGATTTTCGTCGTACTGACCGTAAGCGTCATTTGCGCCAACGTTCACATCGAAACGATCACCCACTACGTGGCCTTCCAGCGCAGTTTCCAGGCCTGAAATCAGGGAACCGTGACCATGCAGATAGTCCAGCGGCGCACTCACCGGAGACTCATCGACCAACACACCATCTTCTGTACGTACCTGATAGGCCAGGCTGACCACCAGGTCTTTTGCTACTTTCATGATATCTCCTGAGCGAGCATGGGGAAAAAAACTGGCGCCGATTGTAGCGGAATTTAGCGCCGGTGTACCCCTAAGCTTAAAAAAAGCTGGCGCATCTCGCTAGTCCGGATGAAAAATCCCGATGACTTGCTCTTGTTCGCGAACATGCTCGCGTGCTTGCTTATCCGCCTCACGCATTTGGTGACCGCACTTAACACACTCAACAATATCGACATTATTCTCACGCCACATCGCGAGGGAATCCCGCGTCTGGCACTCAGGGCAAACAGCCCCGGCAATAAATCGTTTACGCACCGGCATTAGCTTCACCTTTTTTATTCAAAATCATCCCAACCATCGAACTGGCGACGTTCTTGCTGCATCTCTCGTTCGAAGATCTCTTCTAATTCACGACGTGCTTCACGCACCCTGGAAATTTGTGCGTTATCGGTATGAATCGGCATTAATTCACGCAGCATGCTCATATCCAGACGCCGGAAATGAAGCTGCGCACGATGCGCCTGATGAGGATGCATTCCGAGCGTCATCAGTGCCTTACGCCCCAACTCTAGCGCACTGGAAAATGTCTCGCGTGAAAATTGGCTGACTCCAGCTTGCAACAATTCATGTGCTTCTACACGGCCCCTGGCGCGCGCCAGTATCGCCAGATGTGGAAAGTGTTGTTGACACAAATGCACCACTTTCATTGTGTCTTCCGGCTCATTACAGGTAATCACGATAGATTTTGCTGTCTCGGCACCCGCGGAACGCAGCAATTCAAGTTCGGTGGCATCGCCGTAGTAAACCTTATAGCCATATTTGCGCATCAGACTGACAGAACTGATGTCTCTCTCGAGTACCGTGATGCGCATTTTGTTCGCCATCAGCAAACGTCCAATCACCTGCCCGAAACGCCCGAAGCCCACAATAATGACTTGTGGTTGATCGTCTTCTACGTACGGTTTCTCTTCATTTTCATCATCAACAACATTAAAACGTCGAGCAAGAATAGCATCCACGCCTTTCATCAGTAGCGGCGTGGTCATCATCGAAAGTGTGACGGTCACCAGCAACAGTGGCATTTGGTCACCGCTGAACAGCTTTTGTGATGAAGCCGTAGAGAAAAGTACGAATGCAAACTCCCCGCCCTGACTTAGCACGCCTGAAAACTGTAAGCGCTCGGAACTCCGCAAGCCAAAAAACCACGAAAGGCCATACAACACCCCGGCTTTGACCGCCACCAGCACCAACACACCTAAAACGACCCAGAAGATATGGGTGTAGAGCACGCCAAGATTTAAAGCCATGCCAACGGAGATAAAGAACAACCCCAGCAATAATCCTTTAAAAGGATCAATGGCGATTTCCAGTTCGTGCCGGTATTCACTTTCCGCCAATAACACGCCGGCGATGAACGTCCCAAGCGCCATTGAGAAGCCCAGCGCATCCATAAATAACGCCGACCCCAATACCAGCAGCAATGCCGCGGCAGTAAACACTTCACGCACGCCGGAACCAGCAATAAACCGGAAGACAGGTTTCAGCAGGTAACGTCCGCCAATCAACATGCCAGCGAAAGCCAGCACTTTGAGGCCGATTTTTATCCAGTCCGTATGACCACCGTCATTACCCGCCAACAGCGGTACCAGCGCTATCGCCGGGATCACCGCTAAATCCTGAAACAGCAGTACAGAAAAACCGAGCTGCCCGGACTCATTGCGATTCATGCCTTTGTCGCGCATCAACTGCAACGCCATCGCAGTTGATGACATCGCCAGTCCAATACCGCCAATCACTGCCGCCTGCCAGGAAAACTGCGTCAGCATCAGCAAACCTGCCAACACCACCGCACTGAGCAACACTTGTGCCGCACCCACGCCAACAATAGAGCGCCGGAGTTGCCACAATTTAGCCGGATTCAGCTCCAGCCCGATGATAAACATCAGGAACACCACGCCCAATTCAGAGAAGTGAAGAATTTCATCCACGTCACTGATAAAACCTAAGCCCCACGGCCCAATCGCGATACCCGCCAACAAATAGCCAAGCACCGCGCCAATGCCTAAACGGGCAGCAATGGGCACCGCCACCACCGCGGCAAATAAAAACAACACTCCCGCCATCAATACGTCAGAACCTTCCATTAGCGACCTCCCGGCAATAACGGTGCAGCCAACCACTCGCCATAAGCCTTCGCATGGCTGGCAAGCTCCTGGGGAGACTGACGGCGCGCCCAGTACACAATGATGGGATTCATCCAGTGCATACGGCACATCGCGGCAGTAAGTTCAAAAGGACGCAAAATATCGGTCAGCGGAAAGCGATTAAAACCGTCATGCCGATAGGCGCCTTCCGGCTCTCCGGTGGTAATCACACTACGCCAATACTTTCCCTCCAGAGCATTCCCTCCGACACCGCTGGCAAAACCACGGCTCAACACACGGTCCAGCCACTCTTTGAGTAACGCCGGGCAGCTATAGGTATAAAGGGGATGCTGGAAGACGATGACATCATGCTCTTGCAACAATGCCTGCTCATGATAGATATCGATAAAAAAATCAGGATAGTGCGCATAAAGGTCATGCACTGTGACATTAGCGAGCTTCTGCGCCGGCTGGAGTAGGACGCGGTTTGCGACCGAGTCTTGTGACTCCGGATGGGCATATAGCAGCAAAACTTTCGGCGGCTGCAACATCATTACCCTCCAGGGCGTCGTCATAGTCTTTATTTTGGGCTACCATGCAGCCCGACGCGAAGGCTGAAGCTTCACGTTACCTAAATATAATGACAATTTAACATACTCTGAACATACGGCGCTTTATGATTGTTTTCTCCTCGTTACAAATTCGTCGCGGTACCCGCGTTCTGCTGGATAACGCCACCGCTACCATCAATCCGGGCCAAAAAGTGGGTCTGGTGGGTAAAAACGGCTGCGGCAAATCCACGCTGCTGGCGCTGCTGAAGAACGAGATCAGCGCCGATGGCGGAAGTATGACCTTTCCAGGCAACTGGGCATTAGCCTGGGTAAACCAGGAAACCCCGGCGCTGGCCATGCCCGCCATTGAATATGTTATTGATGGCGACCGTGAATTCCGCCAGCTTGAAGCCGAACTGGCAAAAGCCAATGAACGCAATGACGGTCATGCTATCGCTCTGGTTCACGGTAAACTGGATTCAGTTGACGCCTGGACCATTCGCTCTCGTGCTTCCAGCCTGCTGCATGGTTTAGGCTTCAGCAATGAACAACTCGAACGCCCGGTCAGCGACTTTTCCGGTGGCTGGCGTATGCGCCTCAACCTGGCACAGGCGCTGATTTGCCGTTCTGATTTGCTGCTGCTCGATGAACCAACCAACCACCTGGACTTAGACGCCGTTATCTGGCTCGAACGCTGGTTGAAAAGCTATCAGGGCACCTTGATTCTGATTTCCCACGACCGCGACTTCCTTGATCCGGTGGTCAGTAAAATCATTCATATCGAGCAGGAATCGATGTTTGAATACACCGGTAACTACTCGTCGTTTGAAGGCCAGCGTGCGACACGCCTTGCTCAGCAACAGTCGATGTATGAAAGCCAGCAGGAGCGTGTCGCGCATTTGCAAAGCTTTATCGACCGCTTTAAAGCCAAAGCTAGTAAAGCAAAGCAGGCCCAAAGCCGCGTGAAGATGCTTGAGCGCATGGAATTGATTGCGCCAGCGCACGTCGACAACCCATTCCATTTCAGTTTCCGTGCTCCTGAAAGCTTGCCAAACCCACTGCTGCGCATGGAAAAAGTCAGCGCCGGTTATGGCGACCGCGTGATCCTTGATTCCATCAAGCTGAACCTGGTTCCAGGCTCGCGCATCGGTCTGCTTGGCCGTAACGGCGCAGGTAAATCGACGCTTATCAAACTACTGGCGGAAGAAATTCAACCATTGCAGGGTGATATTGGTCTGGCTAAAGGCATCAAGCTGGGTTACTTCGCGCAGCATCAGCTCGAATACTTACGCGCTGACGAATCACCATTGCAGCACCTGGCGCGTATTGCACCGAAAGAGCTGGAGCAAGGGTTGCGGGACTACCTCGGCGGTTTTGGCTTCCGTGGCGATAAGGTCACCGAACATACGGCACGTTTCTCAGGCGGTGAAAAAGCACGTCTGGTTCTGGCGCTCGTCGTCTGGCAGCGCCCTAACCTGCTGCTGCTTGATGAACCGACCAACCACCTTGATCTCGACATGCGTCAGGCGCTAACCGAAGCATTGATTGATTTCGAAGGCGCGCTGGTCGTTGTGTCGCACGACCGCCACTTACTGCGCTCGACCACTGACGATTTGTATCTGGTTCACGACGGTAAAGTCGAAGCGTTTGATGGCGATCTGGAAGACTACCAACAGTGGCTTATTGACCTGCAAAAGCAGGAAAACCAGCCGTTGGATTCGGCAAAAGATAACGTCAACAGTGCGCAGGCGCGTAAAGACCAAAAGCGCCGTGATGCCGAGTTACGTACCCTGACTCAACCACTGCGCAAGCAAATCACCACGCTTGAAAAGCAAATGGAAAAGTTAAATGCGCAGCTTGCAGCAGTAGAAGAGAAGCTGGCTGATAGCGCCATTTACGACCAAAGTCGTAAAGCGGAAATGACCGAATGCCTGCAAACTCAGGTGAAGGTGAAAGCGGCGCTAGAAGAGTGTGAGATGGAATGGCTGGATGCGCATGACCAGTTAGAACAGATGATGCAGGCTGAATAAAATCAATGGGGGAAGAAATTCCCCCATTAGCGAATTATACCCTCACAAAGCCGCCACCAGCCGTTGACGAATGGTTTCCAGGTGGTCGGTATTATAAAGTTTGCCATCAAGGAAGCGGGTTTTTAGCTCTCCTTCCTGCTCCTGCTGCCAGGTTTGCTCATCGTGAAGCTGGAAATCTCCCGCCTCATCGCGCACCACTTGCAACAACCCTCTGGCCGAACGCTTAAGGCCGTTATCGGTTTTCGGCTCTTTGAAGATAACCCTTCCGACTCCGTTCACCTCGCCATAAGTGGCCTTCATCGCAAACCCGAAAGTGTCACGCGTGTGGTATTGGTAGGTAAAAGACCCAACGCCAAACACCACATTCGAGCTGGCAAAACCTTTCGCTTCCAGGCGGCGCAGAATTTCTTCTGCTCGCTCAAGCGTAATGGAATCGCCATAGATCAGCCCGACATGCGGATCTAACACCTTGTAGCCTTTCTCGTTGATGGTGCCGCCAAAAATCTCCCACAACACTTCTACCGACCCTTTTTCCTGCGCGGTGCGTTCAGGGGAATTATCTGCCCCCGTACCGCAGAGTATATCCACCGGGTCGCCGCTGTCCGGGCGAAACACCACGCGCCCCTGACGCGACATAATTAACGGCTTAAGCTCCCTGGTGTATTCCGTCAACACCTGCCAGTAATCCCAGGTATCAGAAACTATCGACACAAATCCCTGTGGATATAAGTCAGCAATCAGGCGGCGAAAAGTTTCGATTTCATGATTTTTCTCGCCCATGCACATCACGCTGTGTTCCGTTGCCGGAATACTTGCCGCGATAAAATAGTCCTGGCTGTCGGTGTAGTGCTGCCGGGCATAGAGAATGGCAGGAATGCTGTCCGTGCCTTTGAAACTCAAAAGATGGCCACAGCCGGATTGCGCCGCATCATGTAAACCCGACATGCCGCGAAACGCAAAATCATGGCACTGGAAATCAAGATGGCTAAGATCGCTACAGGTCCGTTCCGCCCAACGCTGGCAAATTTTGCGGTAATGATGGGCGATAGTGGCGCAGGTGGAGGATTTCCATAGTTCAGCAGAGAGCACGGTTTCAAGATAATTCACCAGCCAGAAAAATTCGTCTCGGGTATTGGTGATAGTCAGGACCGGAATTTTCATGCCGACTTTGCTGCCTTCATCTAATCCCTTGATATGCAAAGGCAGGTATCCCAGGCGATGCAATGCGCGGATCGGTTCAATCGCCACACTGTCTTTACCGATATAGCTGTCCATGAGTTGCTTGTATTCAGCAACCACCTGCTCCTCAGGCGCGGCGAAAAACTTTTCATTAAACAGATCCACCATAAACCACTGCAAAAAACCCTGAAGCCCGAAAAACACCAGTTTGCCGTCGTCTACCGGAGAATGAAAATAGTGGTCGCTGCGCGGGGTAAAGTTTGAGTAAACCTTTGTTGTCCCCAGCGGATATTGTTCACGATGCGAAACCTTGTAGCCATCAATCGCCAGAATAGGGTTCATTAACATGATTTCATCTCCTGTGCCTGGAAGAGTGGCGCAATATCAATAAGTTCAACGCCTTGTTGCGCAGCCTCTGCGGGCGCAATGGATGTCGTCGTGTAGATTTTGTCGATCCCCTGATTCAGAAGATGTGCCACTCCTTTTGAAAAAAGACCGTGCGTCACATACAAACCGACACTCCGTGCGCCAGCCTTGCGCAGCACTTCGGCTGACCCTATAAATGTTCCTCCTGCGTCGCAAAGATCGTCGGCAATCAGCACGTCTTTCCCTGCCACATCGCCTGCAACTAATGCAAAACCGGTTAGCACGCCGCTTGCCACATCGCGCTGCTTGGTCAGGATACCGAAGGTGCTCGCCCCGGTAGCCTGAGCCACCAGATGGATTTTTTTCAATGCGCCCGCGTCCGGGGCAATCAGCATTAACCGCCCTTCGCGTAATGCGCTAACCAGAGCGTTGCTCCCCTGTAGACAGACTTCCTGCGGGATAGCCACCAGATTATTAATGGCAGCAGCGGCAGCTTCGCTGTGAGGGTCAAGGACAAACACTTTGTCGAAACCGAGGGTATTGAGCTGCATGGCAAACACTTTAAGCGCAAAACTATCTCCGGCTTGCATATGCCGATCCTGTCGGGCATAAGGCAGCCAGGGAAGTTCAAGGTGGCTGAAACGCACATCGCAAGCATGGCGAATCGCCTCCACCAACTGCGCCAACAGCATAAAATCATCCATGTTTTTCATTGCGCAGGCGCGAATCCGCATCAACTCTACACGTTTAGGTAACGTACCCTGCACCTTCAACCAGACCGCACCATCAGGAAACACACCGCTGTTAATTTCCGGGGTGATGCCATCCAGAGAAACCTCAAGTTTTATCGCCATAATGTCGTGTCCTTCCTCTTTATTTCGATTATTGTCCTTGTGACACATTTAATATTGTCCATAAGACAATATTAAGCAAGCACTATTTTTTGCCGATCCTGGTTGATAAAGGTTGTCAGTGGCGATGGACATCCGTAAATTTGTCCTAACGACAGTTTTAAGCGTACATATCGTTATGCGTTCTGAAGAAAGATACCTGAAAGATTATGATGCCTCGCGCTTCGCCTCTCCGATTGTCACTGTCGATAACGTATTGTTTTCGCTGGATAACAATGAACTAAGCGTATTATTGGTTAAACGAGCTAATCACCCTTACCAGGGGGCCTGGGGGCTGCCCGGTGGGTTTATTGATATGACCCTGGATGAGTCCACGCGTGATACCGCCTTACGCAAACTGGTTGAAAAAACGGGCGTCATTCCCCCGTGGCTCGAACAACTGGAAACCTTCTCTGGCAAGTATCGTGATCCACGCGGCTGGAGCCTGACGACGGCCTGGTTCGCCCTGATCGCCAGAACCGATTGCCAGCCACATATTGAAAGCGTCAGCGATGCGAAATGGTTACCGACTCACCAACTGACGCAGCAGACTCTGGCCTTTGATCACGGTGAGATTATTACCCATGCACTAAACCGGCTACGGCAAAAAACGCGCTATTCACTATTGCCGGTCTATTGCCTGGCAGAAGAGTTCACGCTCACGCAATTGCAGGAAGCGACAGAAATTATTCTCGGGCAGGCGATACAGCGCAAAAGCCTGATTCGCCGCTTTGAGGCGTCAGGCATGTTTGAAGATACAGGGAAAAGTAAGGCGACTGGGGCGCGTAAAGCGCGGCTTTATCGGAGAAAAGAAGGAGTGGATATCCATCTTTTCTCACGTAACTTGCTCAATGATACTGCCGGGTAGCGGCATCAATGCCAAATCAGCAACACACATGCCGCAGTCAGCAATCCCATAAAGACATTAAAGATTGTCCAGGCACGGCGGCTACGAAGTAGCTTGCCAATCATGCTGCCAAACGCAATCCAGATGATGCCAGCAACGATGTTGACCAGCGCGATACCGATGCTGATTAACACCACAGAGTGCAGGTACTGAGCACCCGCAAGGCTAAAACTTGCGACTGCACCTAGCGCCATCAACCACGCTTTCGGGTTGATAACCTGTAATAAACCACCCTGCCAGAATGGGATAGGTGACGGCGGCGGCGCATCGGTTTCCAGCGTTTCATAAGTCGCGGTGCCGATTTTCCATGCCAGCCATAACAGGTAAGCACTCCCGGCAATCTTCAGGATGAGGTGCAAAGCAGGATACAATAGGATTAAGCTACCGACGCCAAAAGCCACCAGCAACAAAATGCACTGCATCCCCAACATGATACCTATCATCAAAGGGAGGGTTCGCATAAAGCCGTAGTTGGCGCCGGAAGAAGTCAGCAACATATTGTTTGGGCCGGGTGTAATCGCCGCGACCCACAAAAAACCAAGCATTGAGAAGAAAAGCGTTTCCATGAAATGGGTGATCCGCACCCGGTAAGTTAATTAGCAAACTAAATGAAACTAACAGTGTGATATGGCCACGACAAGTCCCGCAGCATTGAATTTTAATCACGTAGACGATGAACAATTTCGTCCGTTAAAGGGTGTCAGTAATCCGCACCTGCAAACCATGCTCCCACGCTTAATTCGCCGCCGCCTCAATTTCAAACCTCACTGGCAGCGTCTGGATATGCCGGATGGGGATTTTGTTGATCTTGCATGGAGTGAAGACCCACGCCAGGCAACGCATAAACCACGGTTAGTCGTTTTTCATGGTCTTGAAGGAAGCCTGCACAGCCCGTATGCACATGGGTTAATTGATGCCGCGCGTAAGCAAGGCTGGTTGGGTGTGGTGATGCACTTCCGTGGCTGTAGCGGCGTGCCGAATCGCATGAAACGCATCTATCACTCCGGCGAAACCGAAGATGGCAGCTATTTCCTCAACTGGCTCTCTACACGTTACGGTAAAGCCCCCACGGCGGCGGTCGGGTTTTCTCTCGGCGGTAACATGCTCGCCTGTTTAATGGCAAAACAAGGCGCAGATTGTACGCTACAGGCAGGTGTAGTGGTTTCTGCCCCGCTAATGCTTGAGCATTGTAGCAAGCATATCGAGAAAGGTTTCTCGCGCGTTTACCAACATTATCTGTTGAATCTGCTGAAGAAAAATGCGGCACGTAAGCTCAGAAGCTATCCAGGCACACTCCCGGTAGATATGCGCCAGCTTAAAGGAGTGCGTCGTCTGCGTGAGTTTGACGATTTGATCACCTCGAAGATTCATGGCTTTGCAGATGCTATCGACTACTATCGTCAATGCAGCGCCATGCCGTTGCTGCCGCAAATCAAAACGCCGACGTTAATCATTCACGCTAAAGATGACCCGTTTATGGATCACCATGTGATCCCCGACACAGCGATACTGCCTGCCAATATTGAGTATCAACTGACGCGCTATGGTGGGCATGTTGGATTTGTTGGTGGCACGCTACGGCGTCCGGAAATGTGGCTCGAGCAACGCATCCCGCAGTGGTTGTCTAAATTTTTGGACCCGTCATTATGATGATTCCCTGGCAAGATCTCCCCCCCGAAACGCTTGATAATCTGATTGAATCCTTTGTATTACGTGAAGGTACCGATTATGGTGAACAAGAGCGTTCGCTGGAGCAAAAAGTGGCCGATGTTAAGCGCCAGCTACAAAGTGGCGAGGCTGTGCTGGTATGGTCGGAGCTTCACGAAACGGTGAATATCATGGCTCGCGGGCAGCTTCGCGGCTAAGCGTTTATTCTATACTGCATAGTAAAACCACACTCACCCCGGCCCTATCCCTGAGGGAGAAGGGGAAGAACCAAAGAGAAATCCGGACAGTCTCCTCTCCAGGGGGAGAGGGTTAGGGTGAGGGCCAGCCCTTACGAACACAAACTTGTGATTACCCATGGAGTTGTTGCCTTATGTCAGCCAAACATCCGGTTATTGCCGTAACAGGTTCCAGCGGCGCGGGAACGACCACCACCAGCCTTGCCTTCCGCAAAATATTCCAGCAACTCAACCTGCGCGCTGCCGAAGTTGAAGGTGACAGCTTCCATCGTTTCACGCGTCCTGAAATGGATATGGCTATTCGTAAAGCACGCGACTTAGGCCGCCATATCAGTTACTTCGGTCCGGAAGCGAATGACTTCGGCCTGCTGGAACAAACGTTTATCGAGTACGGAAAAACCGGGCAAGGTAAATCGCGTAAGTATCTTCATACCTATGACGAAGCCGTCCCCTGGAACCAAATTCCTGGGACGTTTACACCGTGGCAATCGCTGCCTGAACCGACCGATGTGTTGTTCTATGAAGGATTGCACGGTGGAGTCGTCACCCCACAGCACGATGTGGCGAATGCCGTCGACTTGCTGGTTGGCGTAGTGCCGATTGTCAACCTGGAATGGATTCAAAAACTGGTGCGTGATACCAGCGAACGTGGGCATTCCCGGGAAGCGGTGATGGATTCAGTGGTGCGCTCAATGGACGACTACATCAATTACATCACGCCACAATTTTCACGCACGCACATTAACTTCCAGCGTGTCCCGACTGTCGATACCTCTAACCCGTTTGCTGCACGCGGAATTCCATCGCTGGATGAAAGTTTTGTGGTGATTCATTTTCGCGGGTTGGATGACATCGATTTCCCGTACTTGCTCGCCATGTTGCAAGGCTCATTCATTTCCCACATCAATACAATAGTGGTACCGGGCGGCAAAATGGGGCTGGCGATGGAATTGATCATGACGCCGTTAGTGAAGCGTCTGGCGGAAGGACGAAATATCAATAATCAGGGCGGCGAGTAACCGCCCTGTTTTGCACACTAGCCTTCAATGACTTCGTAGCTGTGCGTGATATTTACGGCTTTTTCCAGCATCAGTGCAACAGAGCAATACTTCTCAGCAGATAAATCAACCGCGCGGGAAACCGCGTTATCTTTTAGCTCTTTGCCTGTCACGATGAAATGCAGATTGATGTGAGTAAAAAGACGAGGAGCTTCTTCGCGACGCTCAGAGGTCAATTTCACTTCGCAGTCGGTGACGTCGTAGCGGCCTTTTTGCAAAATAGAAACCACGTCTATTGCACTGCAACCCCCGGCAGCCATCAGTACCATTTCCATCGGGCTCGGTGCTTTATCGCCAGAATTACCGTCCATCAGAATCTGGTGTCCTGAAGCGGATTCACCAAGGAAAGTTAACCCTTCAACCCATTTCACACGTGCCTGCATGTTGCTTCTCCCATTGAAAAAATTACCTTCCAGAGTACGCGGATGCAGCAAAACTGGCAACGGAAGGCGACCTACGTCATGCTGAAACGAGACAATAGGAGACACCTGCCAAAAGCTATGCTAAAACAATCCGGATGCTACATTGATACATTGACGTAATGCATAGATGCAAAGGACGTCACTAATTACAGGCAGCAAGAATGACTTGCATGCCATCTCCCCAAAGTGGGGAATATTCTAATACTTGCAACGCCAGACAGGATGTTTAGCGTCCTGTCGTTGGTAGCCAGTTATAAACAGAGGATAACCGCGCATGGTGCTTGGCAAACCGCAAACAGACCCGACTCTCGAATGGTTCTTGTCCCATTGCCACATTCATAAGTATCCATCGAAGAGCACACTGATCCACCAGGGTGAAAAAGCAGAGACGCTGTATTACATCGTCAAGGGCTCTGTAGCTGTTCTGATCAAAGATGAAGAGGGCAAGGAAATGATCCTCTCCTATCTGAATCAGGGCGACTTTATTGGTGAGTTAGGGCTGTTCGAAGAAGGCCAGGAACGTAGTGCCTGGGTCCGTGCTAAATCTGCCTGTGAAGTGGCTGAAATTTCCTATAAAAAATTCCGCCAGCTGATCCAGGTAAACCCAGACATTCTGATGCGTCTTTCTTCCCAGATGGCTCGTCGTCTGCAAGTCACTTCTGAGAAAGTCGGTAACCTGGCATTCCTCGATGTGACTGGTCGTATCGCGCAGACACTGTTGAACCTGGCAAAACAGCCTGATGCAATGACTCACCCAGACGGTATGCAGATTAAAATTACCCGTCAGGAAATTGGTCAGATCGTCGGTTGTTCTCGTGAAACTGTCGGTCGTATCTTGAAAATGCTGGAAGATCAGAACCTGATCTCCGCTCACGGCAAAACGATCGTCGTTTACGGCACTCGTTAATTTCCGTTTCAAAAAAGGCGTGTTGCTTTATGGACACGCCTTTTTTTGTCTTTAAAATCCAAACACCTGCAACACAAAGTATGACAAGCATATGTGGAGAAGATTAATCTATCACCCTGAAGTTAACTATGCACTGCGGCAAACGCTGGTGCTGTGCCTTCCTGTGGGGATCGGTTTACTACTGGGGAATTTGCAGTTAGGTCTGCTTTTCTCGTTAGTGCCCGCTTGTTGCAACATTGCTGGTCTGGATACACCCCATAAGCGTTTTTTTAAACGCCTGATTGTTGGCGGCACTCTTTTTGCGACCAGCAGTTTAATCATGCAGCTTTTGCTGCTCTACACCGCGGTCCCATTGCCCATCATTCTTATGGTGATGGCGCTCTTGTTAGGCGTCACCGCTGAAATCAGCGCCCTGCACGCACGTTTGCTTCCGGCATCGCTGATTGCGGCCATCTTTACGCTAAGTATGGCCGGCAATATGCCTATCTGGAAGCCGATGGTGTTATATGTCTCCGGCACGATTTGGTACGGAGTCTTTAACTGGTTTTGGTTCTGGATGTGGCGTGAGCAGCCGCTGCGCGAAACGTTAAGCCTGCTCTATCGCCAATTGGCGGAGTACTGTGAAGCCAAATACGGCATGCTGACACAACATGCTGATCCCGAAACAGCGCTGCCTCCACTGCTGGCTCGCCAGCAAAAAGCCGTAGACCTGATCACCATCTGCTACCAACAGCTGCATATGCTGTCGGCAAATCAGCAGAACGGTTACAAACATTTGTTACGCTCTTTTCAGATAGCGTTAGATTTGCAAGAGCACATCTCCGTCAGTTTGCACCAGCCTGCCGAGGTGCAAAAACTTGTCGCGAAAAGCCATGCAGAAGCGGTTATTCGCTGGAATGCGCAGACCATTGCGGCACGCTTGCGCGTGTTGGCCGATGACATTCTCTACCATCGTTACCCACAGCGTTTTACGATGGAGAAACAAATTGAAGCCCTCGAGAAAATTGCTCGCCAGAATCCGGACAACCCGGTTGGGCAGTTTTGTCATTATCACTTCAGCCGTATCGCCCGCGTGCTGCGCATCCAACGCCCTCTGTACGCCCGTGATTTAATGGAAGACCGGCAGCGCCGTTTACCGCTGTGGGCAGCACTGAAAAGCTATTTGTCGTTGAAATCTGCCGCCCTGCGCAACGCCGCCCGACTAGGCGTAATGCTAACCATCGCCAGTCTTTTCGGGGCATTTTTACATCTGCCGAAACCCTACTGGATTTTAATGACGGTGATGTTCGTTACGCAAAACGGCTACGGCGCCACGCGGGTACGCATTCTGCACCGTTCGGCAGGGACCATTGCTGGCCTGGCGATTGCGGGTATCGCCCTGCACTTTCACTTCCCACAAAGCATTGCCCTGGCCGCGATGCTGGTCATTACGCTGGTCAGCTATTTGTTTATTCGCCAGAGCTATGGCTGGGCGACGATTGGTTTTACCGTGACGGCGGTATATACCCTGCAACTGCTCACACTCAGCGCCGAGCAATTTATCGTCCCGCGCTTGATTGATACTCTGCTCGGCTGTTTGATTGCCTTCGGCGGCATGGTTTGGCTGTGGCCGCAGTGGCAAAGCGGTTTGTTGCGCCAGAACGCCCATGACGCGCTTGAAAAAGACCAGGACGCGATTCGCCTGATTCTGAGCAACGATCCCGAACCCACGCCGCTAGCCTGGCAACGAATGAAGGTCAATCAAGCCCATAATGCGCTGTTTAACTCACTGAATCAGGCGATGCAGGAACCCGGTTTTAACTCGCATTACCTGGCAGATATGAAATTGTGGGTGACGCACAGCCAGTTTATTGTCGAGCACATCAACGCCATGACTACGCTTGCGCGCGAGCACAACATGCTGACACCGGATTTAGCCCAGCGCTATTTGCAGTCGTGTGAAATTGCGCTGCAACGATGCCAGCAGCGGCTGCAATATGATGGGCCTGGCGAAACCCAGGATGCGAATATTCTTGACCCACTGGAAGGGCTTCCGAGTGGGCCATTGAGCACGATGGAACAACATTTACAGCGGATTTTGGGCCACCTCAGCACCATGCACACTATTTCTTCGGTTGCATGGCGTCAGCGGCCACATCATGGTATCTGGCTGAACCGATTGCGGCGGTCGGATTAACGACTATCCGTTAACGATCTTCGCCACTGCTTTTGCAAAGCGCGCCATACCTTCATCAATATCGGCATTTTCAACAATCAAGGCTGGCGCGAAGCGCATAACATCAGGACCGGCATTCAACACCATCACCCCTTCCTGAGCAGCGGCATGCAGGAATTCACGTGCACGGCCTTGGTATTGCGGTTTCAGCTCAGCGCCAATCAGCAAACCCATACCGCGAATATCGCTGAACACATCATACTGCTCGTCAATGTGCTGCAAATGCTTGACGAACAGCTGGCGTTTTTCCGTAACGCCATTCAACACTTCCGGCGTGTTGATAACATCAAATGCTGCCCCTGCCACCGCACACGCCAGCGGGTTTCCGCCGTAAGTGGAACCGTGGGTGCCGACATGGAATGCAGACGCTATTTCCTGCGTCGTCAGCATCACACTCACCGGAAAACCGCCGCCGAGCGCTTTAGCGCTGGTCAAAATATCTGGCGTCACGCCGTAATGCATATACGCGAACAACTCGCCGATACGCCCCATGCCGCACTGAACTTCATCGAATACCAACAACGCTTTGTGCTCATCGCACAAGGCACGCAAACCTTGCAGGAATTCTGGTGTCGCCGCCGTTACGCCGCCCTCGCCCTGAATTGGCTCCACCACCACCGCGCAGGTGTGATCGTCCATCACCGCTTTTACTGCATGTAAATCGTTAAACGGGACATGGATAATATCGGCGGGTTTCGGGCCAAATCCGTCAGAATATTTTGGCTGGCCACCAACAGAAACGGTAAACAGCGAGCGACCGTGGAAGGCGTTATGGAAGGCGATAATTTTGGTTTTGTAAGGGCTATGGCGTGTAGAAGCGTAATAACGCGCCAGTTTAAAGGCGGTTTCATTCGCTTCGGTGCCGGAGTTCATAAACAGCACGCGCTCAGCAAAAGTGGCATCAATCAGCTTACGCCCGAGGCGCAACGCAGGTTCGTTAGTGAAAACATTGCTGGTATGCCATAGCTTTTCGCCCTGGCTTTTTAACGCTTCCACAAGCGTGGGATGGCAGTGACCCAGCGCCGTGACTGCGATGCCGCCCGCGAAATCAACATACTCTTTCCCTTGTTGATCCCAAACGCGGCTTCCCTGACCTTTTACCGGGATAAATTCAGCCGGTGCATAAATCGGCAGAATCACTTCATCGAAAGTTGCGCGGGTAATTGCGGATTGTTCAGTTGCCATTTATTACCTATCCCCTTTTTACGCATAAAAACTTCATGAGAGACACGTGAAAATATAATCATGAAATATGCATAAAAAATCATTTATTGGCAATAAAAAATCAATACTTCAGGAAATTGGCTAACAGTTGATGCCCCTGCTCGCTGAGAATACTTTCCGGGTGAAACTGCACACCCTCCAGCGCCAGTTCGCGATGACGAATACCCATAATTTCTTGTTTATCCGTCCACGCTGTCACTTCAAAACACTCAGGTAACGATGGCGGGTCGATAACCAAAGAGTGATAACGCGTCACGGTCAGAGGGTTGTTCAGGCCGCTGAAAACACCAGTATTGTTATGGGTGATAGCCGAGGTTTTACCGTGCATCACTTTTTCGGCACGGACAATGGTTGCACCAAATGCTTGTGCAATCGCCTGGTGTCCAAGGCAAACGCCGAGGATCGGTAGCTTTCCGGCGAAGTGAGTAATCGCCGCAAGGGATATGCCCGCTTCAGTTGGCGTGCAAGGTCCGGGAGAGATAACCAGTTTTTCAGGTACCAACGCGCTGATTTCAGAAAGGGTCAGCTCATCGTTACGTTTCACCACTACTTCCGCGCCTAATTCGCAAAAGTACTGATAAAGGTTCCAGGTGAATGAGTCGTAATTGTCGATAAGCAGTAGCATCGCGGCTCCGGAGTAAAAAGAACCGCACTATTCTATTCGCTTTCGCACGCTTCACTCACCACTTTAGTGAAAATCTCCGTCAGCGCTGCCAGCTCACCCAGCGCTCCAGCCTGATTGGCTTCTTGCCAGGCTTGCGGAGCAACGTCCTTCCAGTCCAGAACATAACCGGCATGAATCGCTAACTGCTCGAAGAAAACGCGCTGCGCACGACCACTGCCAACAAAAAACGGGTGAAGTACGTTAATCTCACAATAGAAATGTGCCAGGCGTTGAACGAACTCAGTTCTGGAAAGCCCGACCAGGTAATGTTCGTCCTCCATTTCCTGCATCAGATCGTTACCTTCATTTTCGATGTACTCGAAATGACAGAACTGTGTCTCCCCTTTGGAAATATCAACATCCCGTATCTCGCCTGCCCAGTCGAAAATATCCTGAAACAGCTGCTGATGGATGGCACACAACCAGGGTAATCCGCGATGCAGCGGGCCAAGTTCAATCGTTTCTACGCGCTGTGCGATAGTCTCATCTTGCGCATGAGGCTCAAGAATATCCAGCCGGGAACTGGCGTGAAATGAACGGCTTCGCTGTTGCTGCCAAAGGCGGGACTTTTGTTTGTCGGTAAGTTTCTTTGCCATGGTGCCTCCCTAACATGACCCTTTCTTGCCACAAGTATAAGCAGCAATCGGTGGAAGTGCTGGAAGGAGGAGATTGCGCGAGTAGAGAATACCCGCGCGGGAATTTTTTACGGCAGGACTTTTGCGGAGAGAATAACTACAGGTTTTGACGGAACATTTTGATATGGACCGACATCATGCGTCTGTACCTGAGAGATCTTATCGGCAACTTCCATCCCTTTCACAACTTTACCAAATACCGCGTAACCGAAGTCGCGTTGGCCGTGATCGAGGAAAGCATTGTCTGCAACGTTGAGGAAGAACTGGCTGGTTGCGCTGTCTTTATCTGCGGTACGTGCCATAGAAATAGTGCCACGAGTATTGCGCAGACCGTTATCAGCTTCGTTTTTGATCGGTGGATTTGGCTGCTTCTGGTTCATATCTTCAGTGAAGCCGCCGCCCTGAAGCATAAAGCCTGGGATTACACGGTGGAAAATGGTGTTGTTGTAGAAGCCACTGTTCACATAATCCACAAAGTTTTTCGTAGAAATCGGGGCTTTTTGGCTGTTTAACTCAAGCTCAATTTCACCCGCTGACGTGGTCAACAGGACGTGTGGATCCCCTTTAGCAGCAAGTGCCGCAGGAGATAGCGCGGTAAGAGCAAACACGGTTGCTACGGCCGCCAGTGTCGATTTGAGCATGAAAAATTCCTTACGAAGGCAGTGAATGAAGCAAGTTGCTAGATTGTAAAGAGGCACTCCTCTATGCGCCAGCCATTTACTGTTTTTTACTTTCACACAAATCAATAAGTTAAATGAATGACTAATGAGAATACATGCTCAATTGTGATTCATATCACTTAAAGAGCAGTAACAAACCCTAAATGATTCATAAAATGTATGAATGAATCACGTTTTTGACTAAAATCCATTCTTCTCGAGTGCTGTCAAAGCACTTTACATTTCTATTCACAGGCTTGTCATGACTAACAGCAACCGCATTAAGCTCACATGGATCAGCTTTTTCTCCTACGCACTGACCGGCGCGTTGGTGATCGTCACCGGGATGGTGATGGGCAATATTGCCGAATACTTCCACGTACCCGTCTCCAGCATGAGTAATACCTTTACCTTCCTGAACGCGGGTATTTTAATTTCTATTTTCCTGAATGCCTGGTTAATGGAAATCGTGCCACTGAAAACTCAGTTGCGCTTTGGTTTTATACTGATGGTTCTGGCGGTTGCCGGGCTTGTCTTTGGCGATAACCTAACCATTTTCTCGGCGGCAATGTTTGTGCTTGGGCTGGTCAGCGGTATCACGATGTCAATTGGTACATTCCTGATAACTCACATGTATGAAGGCCGTGAACGCGGTTCACGCCTGTTGTTTACCGATTCCTTCTTCAGCATGGCGGGGATGATTTTCCCAATGGTTGCCGCGATTCTGCTGGCTCGCAGCATCGACTGGTACTGGGTTTACGTCTGCATCGGTCTGGTGTACGTCGCTATCTTCATCCTGACTTTCGGTTGCGACTTCCCGGCATTAGGCAAACACGCCGCACCAACCGAGAAAGTGGCCGAGAAAGAAAAATGGGGGGTTGGCGTGCTGTTCCTGTCGATTGCCGCGCTGTGCTACATCTTAGGCCAACTGGGCTTTATCTCCTGGGTTCCGGAATACGCCAAAAGCCTCGGCATGAACCTGAATGATGCCGGTCAGTTAGTCAGTGATTTCTGGATGTCTTACATGTTCGGTATGTGGGCGTTCAGTTTCATTTTGCGTTTCTTCGATCTGCAACGCATTCTGACTGTTCTTGCGGGTGCAGCTACCGTTCTGATGTACCTGTTCAACACCAGCGAACCCACTCATCTGGCATGGTTTATTCTGGCTCTGGGCTTCTTCTCTAGCGCGATTTACACCTCGGTTATCACCCTTGGTTCATTGCAGACCAAAGTTGCCTCACCAAAACTGGTTAACTTCGTCCTGACTTGCGGCACTATCGGCACCATGCTGACCTTTGTGGTTACCGGCCCGATCGTGGCTCACAGCGGCCCGCATGCGGCGCTGCAAACCGCAAACGGCTTGTATGCCGTGGTGTTTGTTATGTGCCTGATTTTGGGTCTGGTGACGAAACACCGTCAGCATAACGCGACAATACATTAATCGTTTTATAGGGCGGATAAGCGCAAGCGCCATCCGCCACTTTTCATCCACCAAATGTTATCTCTTCGGCTTCATCCAGCATCACCCAGGTTTGCGACAACTGCGTGGTCGCAATCACCTTCCCTGCCCGCACTGACCAACGCACTGGCACCTGCCTGCGCACCGCATCAAAGCCATTTTCAGCCGGAAGAATAATCAGGTTCGCTGCATTTCCCTCGGCAATGCCGTAATCCTGCACGCCGAAGGTGCGCGCACTGTTATCGGTAATCAGTTTTAAGCCTTCATCAATTTGCTGATAGCCCATCATCTGGCAAACATGCAGCCCCATATGCAGCACCTGCAACATATTGGCGGTGCCCAGCGGATACCACGGGTCGAATACATCATCATGACCAAAACAGACGTTAATTCCTGCTTCGAGCAACTCTTTAACCCGCGTGATACCACGGCGTTTCGGATAATCATCAAAGCGCCCTTGCAGATGAATATTCACCAGCGGATTGGCGACAAAGTTAATCCCCGAAAGCTTCAGCAAACGGAACAGGCGCGAGGTGTAAGCGCCATTGTAAGAGTGCATTGCCGTGGTATGGCTGGCGGTAACGCGTGCGCCAATGCCATCCCGTAGCGCCAGCGCGGCTACGGTTTCCACAAAGCGCGATTGTTCATCGTCAATTTCATCACAGTGAATATCTAACGGACGGTCATATTTGCGCGCCAGCGCGAAAGCTTTATGCAGCGACTCAACGCCATATTCGCGGGTGAATTCAAAATGCGGGATAGCGCCCACCACGTCAGCACCCAGCCGTAAGGCCTCCTCCAGCAAGGCTTCACCGTTGGGATACGAAAGAATCCCCTCCTGCGGAAATGCCACGATTTGTACCTCAATCCACGGCGCGGCCTCTTTTTTCACTTCCAGCATCGCTTTAAGCGCGGTCAGCGTCGGGTCGGAAACATCAACGTGTGTACGCACGTACTGAATACCGTTGGCAATCTGCCACTTCAGCGTTTGCCAGGCGCGCTGCTTCACGTCCTCGTGGGTCAGCAACGCCTTGCGTTCAGCCCAGCGTTCAATGCCTTCAAACAAGGTACCTGATTGATTCCAGCTCGGTTGCCCGGCAGTCTGCGTGGTATCAAGGTGGATGTGCGGCTCAATAAATGGCGGGATTGCCAGACCGCCGCGCCCGTCAAGAATCTGCTGGCTCTCTGGCTGCGTTTCGCACATCGGCTTAATGGCCTTGATGCGCCCATTTTCGAAGGCTAATTGCCACAAACCTTCACGCCCCACCAGGCGCACATTTTGAATTAACTCCAACGTCTTGTTGCTCATACCCACCCCTTCTTGATTAGCCGCCTCTATTTCATAGCACACACCGCAAAACGAGGACATTTATTGTCGGCCCGCGAATAACTAAACATTTCCACGACTTATAAAAACTCACTAAAATCAAACATATACCTCTTAAGAGGTATATAAAGGTGTATTTGATTTGTATCAATAACCACCAATGCTGAATCGTTAAGGTAGGCGGTAATAGAAAAGAAATTGAGGCAATTATGAGCAAAGTCAAAATCGCAATCATCGGTAATGGCATGGTCGGCCATCGCTTTATCGAAGACTTACTTGATAAAGCCCAGCCAGGCCAATTCGACATTACTGTGTTCTGTGAAGAGCCGCGTAAAGCCTACGACCGCGTGCATCTGTCTTCCTATTTTTCGCATCATACCGCTGAAGAGTTATCGCTGGTCCGTGAAGGCTTTTACGAGAAACACGGCGTAAAAGTGCTGGTTGGCGAACGCGCCATCACCATTAACCGCCAGGAAAAAGTCATCCACTCGAATACCGGTCGTACCGTGTATTACGACAAGCTGGTGATGGCCACCGGTTCTTACCCGTGGATCCCACCGATTAAAGGCTCTGAAACACAAGACTGTTTCGTCTACCGTACCATTGAAGATTTGAACGCCATCGAAGCCTGTGCGCGCCGTAGTAAACGCGGTGCCGTGGTCGGTGGTGGTTTGCTGGGCCTCGAAGCCGCAGGCGCGCTGAAAAACCTCGGCGTCGAAACACACGTGATTGAATTCGCCCCGATGCTGATGGCCGAGCAACTCGACCACATGGGTGGCGAGCAGCTACGCAATAAAATCGAAAGCATGGGCGTGCGCGTTCATACCAGCAAGAACACCCTGGAAATCGTACAACAAGGCAACCAGGCACGTAAGACTATGCGCTTTGCCGACGGCACCGACCTGGAAGTAGATTTCATCGTCTTCTCCACCGGTATCCGCCCACGCGATAAACTCGCGACCCAATGCGGCCTGGCAACGGGTCAACGCGGCGGTATTGCGGTTAACGACACCTGCCAGACTTCTGACCCGGACATTTACGCCATCGGCGAATGCGCCAGCTGGAATAACCGCACCTTCGGCCTGGTCGCCCCTGGCTACAAAATGGCGCAAGTCACCGCTGACCACCTGATCGGTAGCGAAAACGCCTTTGAAGGCGCAGACATGAGCGCCAAGCTAAAACTGCTGGGTGTGGATGTCGGCGGGATTGGTGATGCACATGGTCGCACGCCAAACTGCCGCAGCTACGTTTATCTGGATGAAAGCAAAGAAGTTTATAAGCGCCTGATTGTTAGCGCTGACAACAAAACCCTGCTCGGTGCGGTTCTGGTAGGCGACACCAGCGACTACGGCAACCTGCTGCAACTGGTACTCAATAACATCGAACTGCCGGAAAACCCGGACGCGCTGATTCTGCCTGCGCATGCCAGTTCCGGTAAGCCAGCGATTGGCGTCGACAAACTGCCGGACAGCGCGCAAATCTGTTCCTGCTTCGATGTCACCAAAGGGCATCTGGTTAAAGCCATCAACAACGGCTGCCATACCGTTGCCGCGCTGAAAGCAGAAACCAAAGCCGGTACCGGCTGTGGTGGCTGTATTCCATTGATTACGCAAGTATTGAATGCCGAACTGAGCAAGCAAGGCATCGAAGTCAACCACAACTTGTGTGAACACTTCGCGTTTTCACGCCAGGAGCTGTATCACCTGATCCGCGTTGAAGGCATTAAATCCTTCGACGAGCTGCTGCAAAAATACGGCAAAGGTTACGGCTGTGAAGTCTGTAAACCGACCGTCGGTTCGCTGCTGGCTTCTTGCTGGAACGACTATGTGCTGTCACCAAAGCACACGCCGCTTCAGGACACCAACGACAACTTCCTCGGCAACATCCAGAAAGACGGCACTTACTCGGTGATCCCGCGTTCTGCTGGCGGGGAAATTACCCCAGAAGGTTTGATGGAAGTGGGCCGTATCGCTCGCGAATTTAACCTCTACACCAAAATCACCGGTTCCCAGCGTATCGGCCTGTTTGGTGCGCAGAAAGATGATTTGCCAGAAATCTGGCGTCAGCTGATTGAAGCCGGTTTTGAGACAGGCCACGCCTATGCGAAGGCACTGCGTATGGCAAAAACTTGTGTTGGTAGCACCTGGTGCCGTTACGGCGTTGGCGATAGCGTTGGCTTCGGCGTTGAGCTGGAAAACCGCTACAAAGGCATTCGTACTCCACACAAAATGAAGTTTGGTGTGTCCGGCTGTACCCGTGAATGTGCGGAAGCACAGGGTAAAGACGTCGGGATTATCGCCACTGAAAAAGGCTGGAACCTGTACGTCTGCGGTAACGGCGGTATGAAACCACGTCACGCCGATTTACTGGCAGCAGATTTAGACAGTGAAACGCTGATCAAATACCTCGACCGTTTCATGATGTTCTACATCCGCACCGCCGACAAACTGACCCGTACCGCGCCGTGGCTCGACAGCCTGGAAGGCGGCATTGAGTACCTGAAACAAGTCATTATCGACGACAAACTGGGTCTGAATGATCAACTGGAAGCTGAGCTGGCGCGCCTGCGCGAGAAAGTGATCTGCGAGTGGACTGAAACGGTGAATACACCGGAAGCCCAGGTTCGCTTCAAACACTTTATCAACAGCCCACACCGCGACCCGCATGTACAAATTGTGCCTGAGCGCGAGCAACACCGTCCGGCTACGCCTTACGAACGTATCCCGGTAACCCTGGTAGAAGAAGTGGAGGAAAATGTATGAGCCAGTGGACTACCGTTTGCCAGTTAAACGACATTCTGCCTGCTACCGGTGTTTGCGCATTGGTGGGTAATCAGCAGATTGCTATTTTCCGCCCACGTAATGATGACCAGGTTTTCGCCATCAGCAATATCGACCCATTCTTTGAGGCCAGCGTGTTGTCTCGCGGCTTGATTGCTGAACATCAGAATGAATTGTGGGTTGCCAGCCCGTTGAAAAAGCAGCGTTTCAGACTGCGTGACGGGTTGTGCATGGAAGACGAGAGCCGTTCAATTGCGCATTACAAAGCGCGCGTACAAGACGGCCAGGTTCAGATTAAAGCTTAAGTCTTAAAACAACCCTCACCCTAGCCCTCTCCCTGAGGGAGAGGGAATTAAATCGGTGTTCTCCCTCTCCTTGGGGAGAGGACATTAATCGGTGTTCTCCCTCTCCTTGGGGAGAGGACATTAAATCGGTGTTCTCCCTCTCCTTGGGGAGAGGGCCGGGGTGAGGGGAAAATTTCAATTATTTATTTTTTCTTTCAATTTATTGGGATAACAAAAATGTTCACCGATACCATTAACAAATGTGCGGCGAATGCCGCGCGCATTGCCCGATTGTCGCAAAACAATCCACTCGGATTCTGGATAAGCTCTGCCATGGCAGGCGCTTATGTCGGCCTCGGCATCATCCTGATCTTCACCCTCGGTAATCTGGTTGATCCCGCGCTGCGTCCACTGGTAATGGGTGCCACCTTCGGGATCGCCCTGACGCTGGTTATCATCGCAGGCTCTGAACTATTCACCGGACACACCATGTTCCTGACGTTCGGCGTCAAAGCAGGCACCATCACTCACGGTCAAATGTGGGGTATTTTGCCGCAAACCTGGCTGGGTAACCTGGTGGGTTCCGTGTTTGTTGCCCTGCTCTACAAATGGGGCGGCGGTAGCCTGCTGCCGTTGGACACCAGCCTGGTTCACACCGCGGCGCTGGCAAAAACCACTGCTCCGGCGATGGTACTGTTCTTCAAAGGTGCTTTGTGTAACTGGCTGGTTTGTCTGGCAATTTGGATGGCCGTGCGTACTGAAGGTGCTGCGAAGTTCATCGCTATCTGGTGGTGTCTGCTGGCGTTTATCGCTTCCGGTTACGAACACTCCATTGCCAACATGACGCTGTTTGCACTCTCCTGGTTTGGTCATCATAGCGACGCCTACACCATGGCGGGTATCGGTCACAACCTGTTGTGGGTAACGCTTGGGAATACCCTTTCCGGTGTAGTATTCATGGGTCTGGGTTATTGGTATGCTACGCCGAAAGCCGAGCGCCCACAGCCTGCGCAAGTCGCCGCGCCGGAGACTGCACGCAACTAATTTATTTGAGGATTGACCGTGGATCACCTGCCTATATTTTGTCAATTACGAGGTCGCGCCTGCCTGTTGGTCGGCGGTGGCGATGTCGCAGAACGTAAAGCACGTTTGTTGATGGAGGCAGGTGCACAGGTCACTGTGAATGCCCTGGAATTCTCCCCACAATTTCATGTGTGGGCGGAACAGGGCATGATCACCCTTGCTGAGGGTGAATTCGACCCCGCGCTGCTTGATGTTTGCTGGCTGGCCATTGCCGCAACTGACAACGAAACAGTGAATCAACAAGTCAGCGAAGCATGCGAATCACGCCGCATTTTCTGCAACGTGGTCGATGCCCCTAAACAAGCCAGTTTCATCATGCCTTCGATTATTGACCGTTCGCCGCTGATGGTGGCTGTCTCTTCCGGTGGTACCTCTCCCGTTCTTGCCCGCCTGCTACGTGAAAAACTCGAAGCCATTCTGCCACTGCATTTGGGGAAAATTGCCTCTTATGCCGGTACGTTGCGCGGGCGAGTAAAAACAAATTTCAAGGCCATGGCAGAACGCCGTCGCTTCTGGGAAAAGTTCTTCACTAATGACCGTCTGGCGCAATATCTGGCGAACGAAGACCAGCAAGCCATCGATAAAGAAACCGAGTCTATGTTTGCTACACCGCTCGATCACCGTGGTGAGGTCGTTTTGGTGGGTGCAGGTCCAGGCGATGCCGGATTGCTGACGCTCAAAGGGTTGCAACAAATTCAACAAGCCGATGTGGTGGTTTATGACCGCCTGGTTTCTGATGACATCATGAATCTGGTGCGCCGTGATGCCGACCGCGTTTTCGTGGGTAAACGCGCGGGTTATCACTGCGTCCCGCAAGAAGAGATTAACCAAATCCTGCTGCGTGAAGCGCAAAGTGGCAAACGCGTTGTCCGTCTGAAAGGTGGCGATCCGTTTATCTTTGGTCGCGGCGGTGAAGAGCTAGAAACCTTGTGCGACGGCGGTATCCCGTTCTCCGTGGTGCCGGGCATTACTGCGGCATCCGGCTGTTCAGCTTATTCAGGCATTCCATTAACCCACCGCGATTACGCGCAAAGTGTGCGCCTGGTGACCGGCCACCTGAAAACCGGCGGTGAATTAGACTGGGAAAACCTGGCGGCAGAAAAACAAACGCTGGTCTTTTACATGGGTTTAAACCAGGCTCCTGCGATTCAGGAAAAGCTGATTGAACACGGCATGACTGCGGAGATGCCGGTCGCGCTGGTTGAAAACGGCACAGCGGTTAACCAACGTGTAGTCAGTGGCGTATTACGCGAACTCGGTGAATTATCGACACAGGTTGCAAGCCCGGCGCTGATTATTGTCGGTCGCGTGGTGGCATTGCGCGATAGGTTGAATTGGTTCTCGAACCACTAATTCTAATTTAAGATAAAAAAAAGGCTTGTCAGATTATTCCGGCAAGCCTTTTTATTTATAAGTTATTAATTATTTTGCCAATCATTATAGGCAATATTTATTTCATGTAACCATGCGTCTGGTTTCAGACTTAGTGATATAGCAAGCAGCCCCTATACTTAATTGCCTTTTTGAAGTGCCTCATTACATCCAAGTAAATGATAGGGAATATCAATGAACAAGTTCGTAAAAGCTGCATCTGCACTGGCTGTCCTGGCTCTGTTGTCTGGCTGTACTGGTCATATTGAGAACAAAGACAAATCTTGCGGTTATGATTATTTACTGCACCCAGTCATTTCTATTTCTAAAATTATTGGTGGTTGTGGCCCAGCAACTCCACAGAAATAATAATAGCCACAAATTTTTAATACGCCCTCCCAGTGAGGGCATTTTAATTTATAACCCTTCACAACTTTCTTTTAATATTCGCAATACCGTCTGCGCCCCACTACGATTAGGATTTATACGGATCATACGTTGCTCAAGCGTTGGGTCAGACTGGCGGAAAGTCCCGGACAGCCGATAAAAAAGCGGCGGGATTTCATATTTCGACTCTGCCCCCACAGGATAAGGCAACGCGCCCAGCTTCTGTGCCGCCGCCAATACTTGCTCGGCAATCGGCTGATGAAACTCCACTAACAGCACTTTGGATTGCGCATTTGCGATAAATGCATGCTTCACTTGCGGCACCGCTTCGGTATTGAGCGCTTCAACCAGTTTATCGTTTACCTGCGCCTGCACCGCGTGCATCACTGGCGCAAACACTAATCCGCGCAACGCTTCCATCGCCTGGAAACCCTGCACCTGGCTGCCACCGGAATACATACTTTTTCGCACCGCATTTACTGTCTTTTCTTCACCCACCACCACGCCAATTCCCAGTGGGCCGAAGAGTTTAAAACACGAGAATGTTGAAAGTGTGGACCCACATTCGCAACCAATCTTTTCGACTTTCATCACCGCGTAGTTGTCATCAGTCAACGACGGTAAACCATGCTGATTAAAACAATTAATCACCTCACCCAACAGATATGAATCATCCATTTTTTGCCGGGTATGCTGAATAAGTGCAGCCTTCGGTTGGTACGACTCAATTGTCCTTTTAACGTCATCAAGTTGATTAAAATCGGCACGAATTAGCGTTAACCCCATCTGTTCAGCGATGACTGCTGTGGTGGGGTAAAGAGGGGCATCGTGAACAAGCAAGCTATCCCCCGCGTTAAGAAGTGCCGCTAATCCGCTACGAATTGCCCCGGTTCCCGCACCTTGCACCAGTGCCGCAGCCGGTGCGCCAAAGAAATCCGCCAGAACTGACTCCACACGCCGCGTCATTTGTGGCTGATTCAGACCGGGGACTAAGCCGAAATCTCCGGCATTGAGGAAATCAGCGCCGGGAAAATGGCGGCAAATAATATCCACCAGTTGAAATTGCTTACTCTGCGCCTGCTCCATCGTCAGGCTTTGCAACGGCCAGGTTTTCACTTTATTCACTCCGTGAAGCCTGCCGCAGACCATTACGGCAGGCATTGAGAAGGGATCAGGCCGGAACGAACAGGCCACAGTAGTAAAGAATGTTCAGAATGATGCCGGTTATCAACACCGCGACAACCGGAGAGGCCATTTTCTGAACCGGCCGACCCAGCGATTCGTTGAGGAAGTAAATCGCCGCCGCAATAGAAAAACCGGTATAGCCCGCCATTTTGATAGCCGCAAAGATAGAGCCAACCAGCAGCGCCATTTCCATCAACATATTCATCGAGTTACGGATGTTATCCGATGCGTTACGCACCGATGGATAACGCCCGAGCCATTTGCCGATGGAACGTAGCAGCAATACTTCAACGGAAATCACCACCGCACCCACCGCAAACGCTAACAGCGGGTTAGAAATCAAGTATCCGGCTGCGTAAACAAAGGTGAAACCAGCAACGGCGTACACACCCGTCGCCAGCGCCGTGGTGGCAATCAGTGGAACAAATCCCAGCCCACGCATAAACTCCGCAAGTGCGGCCTGATGCACCAGGGTTTGTGACTGCTCAGGCGTGATGCCTGCGGAATAAGCCTTCTCCAGCGTAAAGATCGACACTTCAGAACCGGCAAAAATCTTCATGCTGGCGACGACCGCAATCAACCCACCAACAACCGCGATATACGGTAGGTGCTTGATAATGCGCAATGTTCGCTCCTCAAAGACCGATACCCCCTCGGTATCATGTTCTCGCTCATCACGGGTACGGTGATCCTGAGTAATCGCAATCCCCAGCAGCATCACCATGCCGACGAAGATTTCGATAGATTCGGGATTGAGGTGCGGGAAGAAACGCACGATCAAAACGCGCGTCATTAACACCACAAAGGCTGCGAGCAGACTGCTCTTCCAGCCAAATTGATAGAAAATTGCCACCAGTGGGAACAGCGCAAATGCAGAAACCACTGGCGAGCTCAACTCACCCAACGAACCCAACACATCCACTGGCAGTGCCGTCAGCAAATGGTTTACCGGGATCAAGCAAGTCAGGATCAAAATTCCCCAGACTGCGCCCAACCCAAACGCCAACAAACTATTTGCCGCTAAGACTCCGAGGATATCTGTCGGCAGGAATAACAACCATGCATTAAGCAACCCAGTTTTCAGCGTAAACGAAATACCCACCGACGCCACGAAACCAATGCTCAGACCGAAAGCGATACTGCCCGCCTCGCGGCGATTCATATTACCTTCGATAAGCTGCGGCAAAATGGGGCGAATGCCGTCGTGGAACACGGCTGCTGACTTATGCGCCAGCAAGGCCGTCATCCCGGTCAGGCAGGCCACCACGATTATTTGAATGTAGAAATCCATAGCGCGGCCTTTATTTTAAATGGGCGATAAGCATCGGAATGGCATGCTCGATATGCTCAACCGACAGACCAAAAGCAACTTTCCCATCCGCCACCATTTTGGCCACCTGTTCTTCTTTTGCCTTAATGCCAGGCTTGGCGATGGTGCAGCTTTTGTTGTAACCAATCACCGCGATGGCAATGGAAAGTGCTGCCCCAGCGCCGGTATTACAGGCACCAATGTAGTAATCAAGCTGCCCGGATTTCACTTTCATGGCAGCTTCCATATCGTTGTAAATAAACACTTCAAAGCAGTCAGGTGCAGACGTTTCGATGGTTTTTTTAATAAGTTCACGCTGTAAGCCAGCAACACCGATCTTTTTCATGGGAAATCCTTATTTAAAGAAGACAGAGGGGTTGTCACGTAACATCAAATCAACGTCGGCCTGAGAGAAGCCTGCCTCGAGCAAAAGAGGCACGAACGTTGTCAGCAAATAATCAAAACCAAGCCCACCGTTCGCCTTCAGATGTGAACGACGGGTAATATCCATGGAAAGCATGACGTGGTCGAGCAACCCGCGGCTGGCAATTTCTTGCAGCATCGCCACGCGTTTCTCATCCGGGTAATAGTTGTTTTTCCCGATGGTATCGAACTGCACATACGCGCCCTGCTCAATCATGCGCAGAATGTTGTCGAGGTTATCTTTCAGGTCGCAGTGGCCCACAACAACGCGAGATAAATCCACACCGTGGCTTTTCAGCAGCGTCAGTTGTTCCAGCCCCATAGTGCTAAAAGAGGTGTGAGTTGAAATCGCACACCCAGTTTCACGGTGCGCTAAAGCCGCAGCAGCAAAAATTTTGACTTCATCAGGGGTTATCACATCCACGCTCGAACCAATTTCAGCAATGATCTCGGCCTTTAATTCGGTGCCATCAATACCTTGTTCAATTTCGTCGATCATCTCCTGCGCCAGTTTTTCAACGGGAGTTGTGGCGACGTGAGCCGGGAAAAAGTCATGCTGGTAATAACCGGTACACGCGACGACGTTCATTCCGCTATCACGCATGATATCCAACATAAACTGAGGGTTACGCCCCATGTAGCGGTTGGTCATTTCGATGATGTTGCGCACGCCCAGCGCGTACAGCGTTTTCATTTCCGCACAAATCAGGTCGTATTGATCCAGGCGGCAATCGATGTTGTTTTTGAATGACGACAAGTCGATATGCAGATGTTCATGCGCATAGGTGTAGCCCGACGCATCAATTCGTTGCTGTTCAGCCATGGTTGCCTCCGGTGTTCGTGGTGTGCAGTTGTGACAAGAATGAAGTGCCGTTTTGTGGCACATTTGCGTTGAAGAAATCGCAAACGGTAGCACCCACATCAGACAGTGTTGTTCTGCGGCCAAGATTTGCGCCGGTGATCCCCCGCTGCCAGACGAGTAGCGGCACATTTTCACGGGTGTGTTTGCTGTGGCCGATGGTCGGATCGTTGCCGTGATCGGCCATGACCACCAGGTAATCACTGGGCTGCATCACGTCCATTAACTTGCCGAGATTTTTATCCACCACCTGCAAACGCTCGGCGTAACGTGCGACATCCTGAGCGTGCCCGGCGAGGTCGGTTTCCTGAATGTTGGTGCAGATAAAAACGTCACCGGGCTTTTGGACTTCAGCAAGCGTGATGTCCATGATTTGCTGGGTATCAACGAGGTTCTGGTAGCTGACACCGTGCGGATTGATGGCGATGTCGGCCACTTTCCCTACCAGTACTGTTTTGATAGCGGACTCATGCAGTTTTTGTGGCACCTGTACGCTGGCATTCACCCCGAACCCCATATGAACGACCTGAAAACCGTGCTGATACACCCCGGATCGCGGCGCGTTAATGCCAATGTATTTGCCCTGTTTTTCCTCGGCGGCGTTCTGGAGTTGCAAACTGCTTTCCAGCAGGCCGCCAAACGCAATCACGCGCCCAACCTGCACGCAACGGCGGACAATTTCGCCGATATTGCGTACTTCCTCGAAAGAGATCGCATTCAGATTGGCACTGATGTTAAACACCTGGCCGAGGTCAGCTTCAAGGTTGTCGCCAATCGCCACCGCCTGATTGACCCACAAATATTGCAGCCCACTGCCCACCCGCTCGACCTGCCAACAATCGGCAATCAGTGCACGCTCTACTTCATCAATCACTTCAGAGAAAGGCATACGCAACGGCGCTTGTGGACGGGTACCGAGAATTTCCTGGTGCCCCATAAAAGTATCGCCACCTTCGTGTTGCAGCGCGGCTGTTCCGTAAACTGCATTCGCTGAAGGGCGCATGGCTCCGGTGGTAAAACCCAGCGCGTTGATCAAGCCAAGCTGTTCCAGCACCGGTAAACGTAATTGTGGGAAATGCTGCAAAATATGCCCGCAGGTATTTGCACCGACATCCTCCGGCCTGACTTGCGGCACATCGTCCATCGCGCCGACGCCAAAACTATCAATCACCACCACCACAAACTTACTCACGCGAACCTCCGCAAATGGGGTTACCAAGGCTGTCATACAAAGCTTCGAGTACAGGTTCTCCGCGGCTGATTCCGGACACCAGTGCCACATCGCTGCGCGTGACAAAAACCTGAGTACGGAAACACATCACCACTGGCGTGCTGACCGGGAACTCGCCCGCCAACCCGATGTGGTAATCAATGCTGCTGTCGTCCATCGGTAGCAATTTTGCTGATAAAGCTTCACCGTCCAGAACAGGGAAAACCAGCGCGTTTTGCGCATGACCACGGCGGTAATAACCGCCGCCGAAGCAATAGCTGTTGCCCTGAAACTGGTGTGAGATTTCGGTGAGATAGAGCATGGCGATGTGTTCTGGCTGGTCGCCATGCTGGTTAGCGGGAATCGTTCCGGTTAGAGCATGACCCGGTTCGGCATGGGTCACACCATATTCAGCCAGCAACGGTAAAGTGCTGCAACTTGAAGCCGATGGCGCGTTGAGCTGAGCCACGTCTATGCCCTGCGCACGAAGCATATCGCGCGCCTGCAATAGCGTATGCAGATTGGGCGTGGGCAGCGTTTGCTGTAATTCTTCATCCCAGAGCAGGCAGGGGAAGTGGGTCAGCCCGGCGATTTTCACGCCCGGCATGTTCTTGAGAGCGGCAACCACGTTATCCAGTGCTGACAACGGGAACCCGGCTTCCTGGCCTGAATACAGGTGGTCTTGTTCATCGAACACTTTCAACATGATGGGCTGGATATGCCCAAGACGTTGCGCTGCAACAGAGATTTCCTCGGCTTTATCCAGCGAGAAAACGGTGATCATTTCAGGTGAAACGGTGACGTTTTCCGTTACCAGACTTTTTGGTAGCTGAACTAAATGTCCGACATGGGAAACCGGTACTTCTGCATTGCGCAGCGTGCGGGCTTCTTTGAAATCCACCGCAACGGTACCGTGAAAACCCAGCTCAATCAGACGCTTCGCCAGCCACGGATTACGCCCCAGTTGCTTGGTCATCAGATACAGCGTGATGCCATGACGCTCTGCTGTTTCAAGCAGGCGGCGTCCATTTTCCAAAACCTTATCAACATCAATGACGCAGGTATCTGGCAATATCTCTCCCTGCTGCCATAACTTCAGTGCGGCCCCAATCAGTGCTGGGTTTTGTGCCTTGAGTGCTTCAATAAACATGCCCTTGCCTCTCGACTCCATGCTGCAAAAAAACTTAAATAATCATTTTTTTGAATATTTAAGTTAAAGCAGACGGCTGACAAAAAAATTCTTAGCCTTTGCTAACCATCCACAAACTAAACAGGTTCGCGAGCAGATAGCCTTCTTCATTCGGGTGAATATTCACATCAAAGGGCGCCAGCATCGCCTGGTGAATCGGCAGCAGTTCGGCATAAGCCTGAGAAGTGACAATTTCTTCCAGCAGGTCTTCATCAAGTGGGCCGATTTCTTCACCCCGACGGCTGCGCATCAGCGCGTTTGCCATATGGGTGATCGCCATTTCCCCTTGTTCATTACGCATGGGAATGGCCCACACCGTTTCCATTTTCTCAACGACAGCAATCATGCCGTCGCAAATATCTCTGTCGATAACGCCCGCATCACACAGCAGGTTTAGCCGTTCTTCCATCCTGATTTACCCTTTGATGAAGTTCTAATAGCTTGGCTCCTGCTCACCCAGCAGCACTCTTTGTTGGTGAGCAAGCAGCTCATTTTTGTTCACCACTGTGCGCAGCAATTGATTAATTGGCGCATCATCGACGCGAGTCAGCACCACGGCCTCAGAAGCCTGCAAAAAACGCGAGTCGCCTTTAAGGGGCTGCGCTTGCAGGCCGAGTAACTCAAGATCCGCCTCACTACCCACGTTCCAGATAACCGCATCAATTTCGCCTTTGGCGATACGATTAAGGCTCTCGTGGTAAGGCACATCGAGGATCTCAACCGGCTGACCCGCGAAATAAATGTCCGTCATAATGCGCTGATCGGCGGAACGCGGGTCGAGGCCGACACGTCTAATTTGCTGATTACCGGTACGGCAAATCAATTTGTGTTCGCCAACGTAAGTGTGTGGCCCAAGTTCCAGCGCCATAAAGACATCGCTGTTATCGAGATAGCTCTGCGCGGCAAGCCTTGAGACAACCGCAAGGTCATAGACGCCATTCAACAAGCATTCCACCCGAACATCTGAGCCACGCATATGCGCGTAGTAAAATGGGATGCCATCAAACTGCGCTTTCAGGCCACTGGCTAAACCTTCATAAAGCCGGGTGTAAGGCAGCGGCATCGCACACACGACATTGCCGATATCAGCAAAAGCCAATAAGGCTTTGTTATCCATGCTGACCAGATAGCTGCCGTTGCGCCCGCGTCTCTCAACTTTTACCGCTCCGGCATTCTCAAGGGTTTTTAACGCCGCCTGAATCAGCCCGACGGAAAAGCGACATTCGCTCGCCAGTTCATCAATGGTTTTCAGTCGGTTACCGCTTTTCTCGCCCAGCAAATAACGCGCCAGACTGGCCTGGGCAACCCCTTCTTTTTTGATAAAGCTACGGCTCATATTTAATCTTCAATTTATTGAATGGTTATATCTTCATTAAATTGAATATAAATGGCAAACGGGAAAGATGCAAAAAGAGAATGGGATCACAAAAGATATTTAGCTGGGGAATTTATGGGGAGGGACGCCCTCACCCCGGCCCTCTCCCACAGGAGAGGGAGAAAACCGATCAATCCCTTCTCCTGCAGGGCAGGAGAAAACCGATCAATCCCTTCTCCCTCAGGACAGGGGAAAACCGATCAATCCCTTCTCCCTCAGGACAGGGGAAAACCGATCAATCCCTTCTCCCTCAGGACAGGGGAAAACCGATCAATCCCTTCTCCCTCAGGACAGGGGAAAACCGATCAATCCCTTCTCCCTCAGGGAGAAGGTTAGGATGAGGGTTGTGTTAAAAATTATGGGTGTGCGACAAACCCAATAACTTCATAGACCTTTTTCAGCGTGGCACTGGCGTGCGCACGTGCTTTCTCGGCACCGTCTTTCATCACTTGCTGCAAGAATGCTTCATCGTTACGGAAACGATGAAAACGCTCCTGCAACTCGGTCAACATGTCTGAAACAGCCTCAGCCACGTCGCCTTTCAGGTGCCCATACATTTTGCCTTCAAACTGCTGCTCAAGCTCAGGGATAGATTTACCCGTCACACCCGCCAGGATATCCAGCATGTTGGATACGCCCGCTTTGTTGGCAGTATCGTAACGCACGACAGGTGGCTCGTCCGAGTCAGTTACCGCGCGTTTGATTTTCTTCACGACAGATTTCGGGTCTTCCAGCAGGCCAATAACGTTGTTGCGGTTATCGTCTGATTTAGACATTTTCTTGGTCGGCTCAAGCAGAGACATTACGCGCGCGCCAGATTTCGGGATGAACGGCTCTGGTACTTTGAACACATCACCGTACAACGCATTGAAACGTGCAGCGATATCGCGGCTCAGTTCCAGGTGCTGTTTCTGGTCTTCACCAACGGGCACCAGGTTGGTCTGGTACAGCAGAATGTCAGCGGCCATCAGCACCGGATAATCAAACAGGCCAGCGTTAATGTTTTCAGCATAGCGGGAAGATTTATCTTTGAACTGAGTCATGCGGCTTAGCTCACCAAAATAGGTGTAGCAGTTCAGTACCCAGCCCAGTTGTGCATGTTCAGGCACATGGGACTGTACAAAAATTGTACTTTTCGCCGGGTCAATACCGCAAGCCAGGTACAACGCCAACGTATCGAGAGTACGGCTGCGTAGTTGTGTCGCATCCTGACGCGCGGTAATCGCGTGCTGGTCAACGATGCAGTAAATGCAGTGGTAATCATCCTGCATATGGACCCACTGACGCAGCGCACCCATGTAGTTACCAATGGTCAATTCACCTGATGGCTGTGCGCCACTAAAGACGATGGGCTTACTCATGTTCTGATTCCTGATGTTCTTTGTTAGAGAGCCCTAATGCGGGCAATAAATCGTTGAAATGGTCGTACACGAAATCGGGTTTGCTCAACTCGATGGCTTCACCGTAGTTATAACCATAAGTCAGGCCAATGGAACAGCACCCAGCCGCCTGTGCAGCGAGAATATCGTTGCGTGAATCACCAACAAACAGCAGCTCTTCAGCACTGAGGTTCAACTTCTCCATCACTTTGTGCAGCGCTTCGGGATGCGGTTTCTTATTTTCCACATCATCGCCACCAATAATGATTTTGAAGTAATGCGCGATGCCTAATCTTTCCAGCATCGGCAGCACAAATGGAGTCGGCTTGTTAGTGACCAGGCCCATCGGCAGGCCTTTCTCGGCCAATGCCGCCAGAGTGTTAGCCACTTCAGGGAACAGGAAACTGCCCTCTTCCGCAGTTTGTGCATAGAAAGCATCAAACAGTTTACGCGCGATACGGCACTGGTCGTCTTGTGGCTCTTCGCCTTTTAACGCCCAGGTCAGCGCACGCTTAACCAGCACATCGGCACCATTGCCGATCCACTTTTCAACTTTGTCTTCACCTGCTGTTGGCAACTCCAGCGCATACAGCGCCTGGTCCATTGCCTGCGTCAAACCCAATGCGGTGTCAACCAGCGTACCGTCTAAATCAAAGGCGATACCGCGAATTTTATTTAACTTATCCATGAGTTACCTTTGCCAACTCACTACGCATACGGTCAATAACCGCTTTGTAATCCGGCTGGTTGAAAATCGCAGAACCGGCGACAAACATATCTGCACCTGCTGCGGCAATTTCTGCGATGTTGTCCGCTTTTACACCACCGTCGACTTCCAGGCGGATGTCATAACCGGAAGCATCAATACGTTCACGCACCTGACGTAATTTTTCCAGCGTATGAGGAATGAAAGATTGCCCACCGAAACCGGGGTTAACGGACATCAGCAAAATCACATCCAGCTTATCCATAACGTGATCAAGCCAACTGAGCGATGTCGCCGGGTTAAACACCAGGCCTGCTTTACAGCCATGCTCTTTAATCAGTTGCAGGGAACGGTCAACATGCTCTGACGCTTCCGGGTGGAAGGTGATGATATTGGCACCGGCAGCGGCGAAGTCCGGAATAATACGGTCAACGGGTTTCACCATCAGATGCACATCAACAGGAGCGGTAATACCGTAATCACGCAGGGCTTTTAGTACCATCGGGCCGATGGTGAGGTTGGGGACGTAATGGTTATCCATAACATCAAAATGGACGACATCCGCACCAGCAGCCAGTACCGCAGCCGTGTCTTCACCCAGGCGGGCAAAATCGGCTGAGAGGATTGATGGGGCAATCAAAAACTGTTTCATCCGCTTCTCCAATAGCAAATCAAAAACGACCGCGGGCGAAACAGCTTAGGCACCGACTTTGTAAAGCGCCAGCAGTTCGTCCACCTTGTTACGTTTTCCACCATCCCGACTGATGCTGCGCCGAACCTGCAACTTATGCATTTTCGCCTGCTTGTACCATAACCGAGTCAACTCAGTGTCATGGTTTGAAATCAGCACCGGGATGCCACCTTCTTGCAAGTTTTCAGCTAACTGCGCCAGATGTTGTTGCTGCACCATATTAAAGCTATCAGTGTGATACGCCGTAAAATTAGCCGTGGCAGACAATGGCGCGTAAGGCGGGTCGCAATAGACTACAGAACCCGCAGCGACATTCGCCATGCTGACATCATACGACTGGCACAGGAACGTGGCGTTTTGTGCTCGCTCGGCAAAATGATACAACTCTTCTTCCGGGAAGTAGGGTTTGATGTAGCGGCCGAACGGGACGTTGAATTCACCACGTAGGTTATAACGACAAAGGCCGTTGTAACAATGGCGGTTCAGATATAAAAACAGAAGTGCACGACGGAACTCATCTTTGCACAGATTAAATTCAGTTCGATTGAGATAGAACGCTTGCTCGTCGTTTTGTGCCGCAGTGAAGAGTTTTCTGGACTCTTCAACGTACTCATCCGTACGTGTTTTGACGATGTTATATAGGTTAATCAGATCGCTATTAATATCTGCGAGGATATAACGGGAGTAATCAGTATTCAGAAAGACTGAGCCAGCACCAACAAACGGCTCAATCAGACAATCACCTTTCGGCAGATACTTTTTAATGTCTTCGAGCAGGGGGTATTTCCCCCCCGCCCATTTCAGAAAAGCGCGATTTTTTTTCATGCTGCCTAACTATTTACACCTTTTCCTGCTGTGGAAAGGTTCCAACAGCGGCTGCGCTTGTTCATCACTTCAGATCAGACTGAACCTGATGGATAGGTTTTGCCCACGGGTTCTTAGCCTGTACATCAGCTGGCAATGTTGCTACGGCACGTTTTGCCTCATCTTTGCTGGCGTAAATACCGCTAACCAACACATACCATGGCTGACCATTTCGAACTGTCTGGTAGACCATATAGTGTTGCAGTTTCTCTTTCTTCGCCCAGGCATTCAAGTTATCTGAGTTAGAAGAGGAGCTGAGTTGTAAGGTGTAATTGCTACCAGGAGCGCCTTTGATTGCGCCCGCATCACCCGCTACAGCACCTGTTGCTGCTGTCACTGGCGCGGCGGCTGTTGCTTTCGGAGCCGGAGTGGCTGCGGTAGCAGTGGTCGTAGTCGTCGCTTTCGGTGCAACTTCGGTCACAGGGACTTTCACAGATGTAGTCGCAGTTGGTGCTGGAACTGGAGCTGGCTCGCTACGTTTCGCAGTCGTTACCGGTTTTGGTTCCGCTACTGGCGTTTTCGCCACAGTCTGTTGCTTAGCAGGCTGAGTTTTGTGCGGCTCAATCACTGCAGTTTTACGTTCCTGGCGTGGTGCTGCTGGCTTCGCAGGCTCTGATTTCGCGACCGGGCGTGGTGCTGTCGTTGCGCCATTACTACCTGCAACTGCGGCAACTGTAGCCGGTGCGGTTGGCAACGTTGAATTGCTCACCACATTATCAATCTGGCCGGATTGTTGAGTCAGGGCGTTATTCAGATCACCCGGAACTTCAACACGCTGCTGGCCCTGAGGTGCAGGCTGAGTTTGTGCGTCAGTCGGGGTTGACGAAATGGCAGGAAGAGTCACTTCTTGTGGGTTTCCTGCATTTTCTGTCTGGTTAGCCGCAGATGTCGAACCTGGCTGAGGTTGAGTACCATTAGCCTGATCGCTAGTAGAACCAGACAGATCAATGTTTTTCTCGGCAGACGGATTCTTATTCACGGTTTCCGTATCAGAAGATGGGGCTTTCAGCGCCGAACCAATCCCAATGATGAGCAGCAACAGAACGAGAATACCAATGCCCATCATCAGGTGCTGACGGGATACCGGAACTTTCGGTTTAGCGGATTTTTTGCGGGCACGTGCCGGACGACGTTCTTCTGCATCAACTTGCATCTCGTCATCGTTTTCATACTCTTCTTCATCACGAGTACGGCGGGAACGCGCAGGACGAGGCTCGTCGGCGTCTAACTCAACATCATCGACATTGAAATGTGGCTCACTGTCGCGCTCATCAGCTTTACGGTTACGGCCTGAACGGCGATCGCTGGGATCAGGTTTCAGTTCGTCTTCCGGTTTAAACTCATCCATTTAACACCCCACTCAAAGGCTTATGCCAGCAATTCGAACTCAGCACATCACCCGAAGTTAAAAATCGCCTGACTACAAGCGACCGAAATTTCTAATAATTAAGCCTGCTGACAATCAGCAATGGCGGACAAAACGACATCGTGTGGCACTCCGCCACGCATTTCACTCTTCCCGATTGCCAGTGGCAGCACCAAGCGCAGCTCACCAGCTAAAACTTTCTTGTCACGCATCATGTGGGGCATATACGCGGCGGCAAGCATTTCTTTCGGCCCGGTCACTGGCAGCCCGGCACGTTGTAGCAGTTTGATGATTCTGCGCACATCGGCCTCACTGAAATTCCCAAGACGCTGTGCTGTACGAGCCGCCATCACCATACCTGCAGCAACAGCTTCACCGTGCAGCCAGTTGCCATAGCCCATTTCAGCTTCTATAGCGTGACCAAAGGTGTGGCCCAGATTCAGTAAAGCACGTAAGCCGCTTTCGCGCTCGTCAGCGGCAACAACTTCGGCTTTCAGCTCACAACAACGACGAATACACCAGGACATCGCTTTGCCATCAAGCGCCAGCAATGCGTCCAGGTTTTCTTCAAGCCAATCGAAGAATTCACCGTCGAGAATAATGCCGTATTTAATCACTTCAGCCAGGCCAGAGGCTAACTCCCGCGGCGGTAAAGTTTTCAGACAGTCGAGATCCACCACAACCGAAGCTGGCTGGTAGAACGCACCAATCATATTTTTACCGAGGGGGTGGTTAACGGCTGTTTTTCCGCCAACTGAAGAGTCCACTTGCGAAAGCAAGGTGGTTGGGACTTGAATAAAACGCACGCCACGTTGATAGCTCGCCGCAGCAAAGCCAGTCAGGTCACCGACGACACCGCCACCAAGGGCGATGAGTGTCGTATCACGACCGTGTGGCTTTTCAAGCAACGCGGTAAAGACAGTATCTAATACTGCGAGGCTTTTAAATTGTTCGCCATCCGGAAGGATGACGGAATCGACTTTAACGCCCGCTTGCTCAAGCACGCCACGCACCTTATCCAGGTAGAGCGGCGCCAGGGTTTCATTGGTCACCAGCATCGTTTGGTCGCCAGCTTTCAGCGGCCCAAAAGATGCCGAGTCACTAAATAACCCAGCAGCAATGGTGATAGGGTAACTACGTTCCCCGAGAGTGACTGTTAACCTCTCCATAACGCGAAGTCCACCTTGATGTTGCTTAGCCCGCAGGCGTTTTTTTCGATTAAGCCAGAATCAGTTGCTTTCCAACATATGAATAATCTGGTTGGCAACCACTTTGGCGCTTTGGTCGTCAGTGCGAATCGTCACATCAGCAATCTCTTCGTAAAGAGGATTGCGCTCTTGAGCTAATGCTTCAAGAACTTCACGCGGTGGAGTCTCAACTTGCAGCAGTGGGCGCTTTTTATCGCGCTGTGTACGAGCAAGCTGTTTTTCGATTGTGGTTTCAAGATACACCACAACTCCACGGGCGGAGAGACGGTTACGGGTCTCACGAGACTTCACAGAGCCGCCGCCAGTTGCCAGCACAATGCCCTGCTTTTCAGTGAGTTCGTTGATGATTTTTTCTTCGCGATCGCGGAAGCCGTCTTCGCCTTCAACGTCGAATACCCAGCCCACATCAGCTCCAGTACGTTTCTCAATCTCTTGATCAGAATCGAAAAATTCCATATTGAGTTGCTGAGCTAACTGACGCCCAATAGTGCTTTTGCCGGCACCCATAGGCCCAACCAGAAAGATATTGCGTTTCTCTGCCATTTTTTCGGTACTACTAAGACAATTCGTTGATGATAAACCCGCCCTGTTAAAACCAGGTGCAGCGGGACATGAACTGAAACCTCATAAGCGATAGTGCGAGAGTCAGACTGAAAATTATCTCAATACTCAAGGTGGTTTGGCAACCGATTATATTCCCCAGCGTTCTTATGAAGAAGAAAATGCATAAATCAGGGTTATCTGTCACAAGTCTTGAGCATCCAGCCTCTCGAAACGGTACACCTTGTAAGCTAATTCCTCTCTGCCGTCAAACACCTGGGCACCGTTTCAAAGAAAAACTCCACTATGGCGAAAGAAAACACTATAGAACAGGGATAAGTCGCGGAGTAATAAATACCACTAATTCGCGGCGCTGATGGTTTTTAGCATCGTGGCGAAACAGGCTCCCGACGAGTGGGAGCGAGCCGAGAATGGGTACACTATCATTGCTGTCTTTGTTTTGCTGCTGGAAAATCCCACCCAGCGCGAGGGTTTCGCCATCTTTCACCGCCACCACAGTTTCTATCTCTTGCTTGTCTATCGCCAGCACTTCGCCATCAGCCTGCTGAATACTTCGGCCCGGCATATTTTGGCTGATACGTAGCTTCAAACGAATATTGCCATGAGGCTGAATGGTTGGAGTCACTTCCATCCCCAGAACCGCTTCCTTAAATTCAATTGCGGTTGCCCCACTCTCACCGCTAGAAACCTGATAGGGAATTTCAGTCCCTTGTTTAATGCTGGCAGGTTGCTGGTGAGCTGCCATCAAGCGCGGGCTGGCAATAATCTCTAATTGTTGCTGCTGCTCCAGAGCAGATAGCTCCAGTTCCAGCAGCCGGCCATCGATGCGAGCAATATTGAAACCGACTTTAGTCGTGGCGTTTGCGACCGAGAGATCGGCCGAGATTCCCGTAGGCTGGTAAATTTTACTTTCTCCAGTTTGCTCCGCAGCAGACCATTTCACACCCAGCTCGCGCAGCTTGTCCTGATTGATAGTGACGATATGGGCTTCGATTTCCACTTGCCCAATGGGTAAATCCATTTCAGCTATCCAGGCGGTAATCTGTTTCAATACATCCTTATTGTCATGCACAATCAGCCGATTAGTTCGCTTATCTACCGTGACATAGCCCATGGCGCTCATTAGTTTCGCGCCAGCCGATTTCAATGCACTGGCTAGCTCTTCAACATCAGCATGATGGGGGGCAAAAACCTGCTGCAACATCGGTTGGTTGAGAGTGAGCTGTTTACGCTGTTCCATTGCTAACGCTTGCTGTTCGCGCTGGCGAGCCTTAGAAAGAATTTGTATGACATTGCCGTCCCGTTGCTGAGTCAGCTCAGCGCTATTGAGCACCAGTTGAAACGCTTGTTTCCACGGCACATTGATTAAATTAAGCGACAGCACACCTTCAACACCAGGTGCAATCAACAGATTAACTCGTTGGGTTTCAGCCAGCGCCTGCAACACCTGGCTTATCGGCGCATCATCAAGTACCAGCGAAATACCTTTATCGGCCTGGCTGGTGAATGGCAGCACCAGCGTCAGAAGTAATACCCGCATCCATTGCATGTGTTTTTCCTTTTATATCCCAACGGTAAGAAGAGATTGGGCAACCTGGACCAAGTTTGGCGACCACATATCCCTCACCCACGCTTTCAATCTGAGCACCTTCAAAGAGCTCGCTATCTTGCTTGATTCGCCGCCATGCACCTTGTGGGCCGAGCATCAAAGCCGTGCTGGTGTTGGTTGAAGTGATAACGCCATTTAACGACCAACTCTCAAGTTGAGTAGCCAGACTTTCACAGAGCGAAATGTGTGGCTGAAAGGGATTTGGAGGTATCGCCCACGCCGGGGAGAGAACCAGGAAGACCAACCCGCTAATGCTACGGATCATCGGCAAACTCCATGCCCAGAACCAGATTGAGTAACTCCCCTTGGGCCGTGATGGTGAACGAGTGGTCTGCCACAACACGGTATTCAGCGAGCCATATGAATAATCCTGGCAATTTTTCCCACGGAACCAACATAGTCAGAACAGCGCTTCTCTCTTCCGGCTGCCACTTCACTAATTGCCCGTCCGCTTGTCTGACAAACTCCACCACGGAAAACACTGGCGAATTTGACGACATAACAGGTTGTTCATGTGCAGCCAACTGCCGGATTTTGTGTCTTAACAGTGCCAGTTGTTGACTCGCTTTCATGCTGTTCGCTTGCAACTGTTGAATCTGAGAATGCTGCGGCACTACCAGCAACAGCCATACGGCAAGAATGACCATGCTACTTAAGATGGCAAAGGTAACGACGCGTACCCAGTGCGCACCACTAAACCAGCGTTCAATCAGCCAGGGCATTGGCTACCTCAGACAGCGTGAGTGTGAAACCGAAGCCAAACCCACCGGGTGTTTCATGCTGAACCGCATCCGTCTGAACTGTCGCCACATCGCCAAGCTGAGCAAGGTCCTTTTCCAGCGTCCGTATATCTTCCAGTTCCATTGCGTGTCCCTTAATCTCAAATCGCCCCTTTTGTAGGGTGAGAGAGGACAGCCAGGCTCCGGCAGGCAAGCCGCTCGCCAGACGAAGTAATCGCCGTTCCCATACCTGCACGGCCTGTTGCTGTGCATCGCGAATTTGCTGCAACTGCAGTAATTTTCTGTTCTGTTCCTGCAAACCCAATTGTTGCTGATACAGGGCTTGCAAGGCGGGAAGCGTACTTGTCAGATATGCATTTTGAATCTGCTGCTGGCTTAATTTCCATGCCGATAACTGCCGGGCGCCAGCGGCAAATAAAGGAGCGAGAATGAAAACCGCAGCCAGCAATACACTCCAACGGCATATCCTCTGTTGGCGCAGTGTCTTCCTCCAGGGCAATAAATTTATTAGCCCTTTCATCGGGAAACCTGACCGATTGCCAGCGCTATTGCCACCGTAAATATCCCGCCATGACGTGGCAATGGCGGCTGCAAACGTGAAAGTGCCTCCCAGGCGTCCAAAAGTAATACCCCAGTTGGCAGTGACTGTGGCTGCGCGAAACTCAGTGCCACTCTGTCTGGCGCAGTTTTTAATTGCAGGCATAGCTCGGCAATCGTTGGGACAACATGGGTATCAACCCATCCCCAACGTGGCATGGCTTCAGCAGAGGCCCACAACCAGTGATCCCCTTCGTGATGTACCAAATACTGGCACTTCTCCAAATGACACGGCGCAATGAGCGCTGGCAATGCACTCGCACCGGGAGTTAGCGTTGCCGGATAGAGCCTTATCGCTGCCAGACTTTTTATCAACGCTGCGACATCTGTCTGGCGCGCAGCTATGATCAGATACGGGTCAGTAACATCTTGTGACGCTAAATAATCCCAGCACAATTGAGCCGGTGTCATCTGCAACTGCCGGGCAGTAGCTGATGCGATATACGCTTCACTTGCAGGTTCCGCCAGACGTTTATCAGGCGCAGGAATGGGGCGTTGCAATGTCCGTTGGGTTGGGAAAGAAACGCGTAATTGATGGCGAACCGGCAATTCTTTTCGCCAGTCCAGCAAAGCTTTAGTGAAAGCTTCAGAATTAGTTAATAAACCATCACGAAAGGTGCCTTCGGGCAATGGAAGTTGCCACCAATGCCGAAGCTGCCACCCTTGCCGCTGGCGCTGGACAGCCACAGCACGAATGCTTTCATGTTGAATATCCAGGCCTATTTGCCAGGTCGAGAACATCATGATTACGATCTCCTTATCGCCGTGCGAGGAAAATGCCATACCAATGCCACTGGCTTGCCTTTATACTACCGCGCGGTTGTTTATAAACTGCCCAATGGAAACGTAATGGGAAATTTAAGGTGAAGTTCGTAAAGTATTTATTAATCCTTGCAGTGTGTTGCATTCTGCTGGGAGCAGGCTCGATCTTCGGGCTCTACAAATTTATTGAGCCGCAGTTGCCTGATGTCGCCACGCTTAAAGACGTGCGACTCCAGATCCCAATGCAGGTTTATAGCGCCGATGGTGAGCTGATCGCACAATACGGGGAAAAACGCCGTATCCCGGTTACGCTCCAGCAAATTCCGCCAGTGATGGTGAAAGCGTTTATTGCAACTGAGGACAGCCGTTTCTACGAGCACCACGGTGTTGACCCTGTCGGGATCTTCCGTGCTGCCAGTGTGGCGCTGTTTTCGGGTCACGCTTCTCAAGGTGCGAGTACCATCACGCAGCAGTTGGCACGTAACTTCTTCTTGAGCCCTGAACGCACGCTGATGCGTAAGATAAAAGAAGTGTTCCTGGCGATTCGTATCGAGCAGTTGCTGACTAAAGATGAAATCCTCGAGTTATACCTTAACAAGATTTATCTCGGTTACCGTGCCTATGGTGTCGGTGCGGCAGCACAAGTCTATTTCGGTAAGCCGATTGATCAACTCACACTGAGTGAAATGGCGGTGATTGCCGGCTTGCCAAAAGCACCGTCAACCTTTAACCCGCTTTACTCAATGGATCGTGCCACTTCCCGTCGTAATGTCGTGTTATCGCGTATGTTAAGCGAAAACTATATTACGCAGGCGCAGTATGATGAAGCGCGTAATCAGCCTATTGATGCTAATTATCACGCGCCAGAAATCGCTTTCTCTGCGCCGTATCTTTCAGAGTTGGTGCGCCAGGATATGGTGGCGCGTTATGGTGAAAAAGCCTACGAAGATGGTTTTAAGGTTTACACCACCATCGCGCGCAAAAATCAGCAAGCCGCGCAGCAAGCCGTACGCAATAACGTAATTGCTTACGATATGCGCCATGGTTACCGCGGCCCATCCAATGTGCTGTGGAAAGTGGGCGAAACACCGTGGGATCAAACCAGGATTGTTGATTCGTTAAAGAATCTACCGGTCTACGGCCCAATGTTCCCTGCCGTTATTACCCAGGCAACCCCGACAGAAGCGACAGCGATGATGGCTGACGGCAGCGCCGTTTCCATCAGTATGGAGGGCATGCGCTGGGCGCGTCCTTATCGTTCAGATACCGCACAAGGCCCAACGCCGCGCAAAGTGACGGATGTCGTGCAAGCTGGGCAACAAATCTGGGTGCGTAAGGTTGAAGAGAGTTGGTGGCTTGGGCAAGTCCCGGACGTAAATTCCGCACTGGTTTCTATCAATCCACATGACGGTGCAGTTGTCGCATTGGTGGGTGGTTTTGACTTCAATCAGAGCAAGTTTAACCGCGCCACGCAGGCATTACGCCAGGTTGGCTCCAACATCAAACCGTTCCTTTATACAGCAGCAATGGATAAAGGTCTGACCCTGGCGAGCGTGCTGAACGATGTGCCGATCTCGCGCTGGGATGCCGGTGCCGGATCCGACTGGCGCCCGAAAAACTCTCCGCCAGAATATGCAGGTCCAATCAGGTTGCGCCAGGGGCTTGGTCAATCGAAAAACGTGGTGATGGTGCGTGCGATGCGAGCCATGGGTGTCGATTATGCAGCTGAATACCTGCAACGTTTCGGCTTCCCTGCGCAGAATATTGTGCACACCGAATCTCTGGCCTTAGGTTCAGCCTCGTTCACACCGATGCAGGTCGCTCGCGGCTATTCTGTGATGGCCAACGGTGGCTTCCTGGTCGACCCGTACTACATCTCAAAAATTGAGACTGAAGTTGGCGGCACTCTTTTTGAAGCCAAACCGAAAGTGGCTTGTGCTGATTGTGATATTCCAGTGATTTACGGCGAAACGCAAAAGTCTAATGTGCTGGAAAATCAGGATGTGGAAGATGTCGCACAATCTCAGGAACAGCAGAACGCCAGCGTGCCAATGCCGAAACTGGAACAAGCGAACAGCGAGTTGGTGGCACAGAGCAGCCCGCCGGAGTACGCACCGCATGTGATTAACACTCCATTGGCATTCCTGATCAAAAGTGCGCTGAACTCCAATATTTATGGCGAACCAGGTTGGCAAGGTACCGGCTGGCGTGCGGGTCGTGATCTAAAGCGTAACGATATTGGCGGCAAAACCGGCACCACGAACAGCTCGAAAGACGCGTGGTTCTCAGGCTACGGACCTGGTGTGGTGACATCCGTATGGATTGGTTTTGACGATCATCGCCGTGACCTTGGACGAACCTCCGCATCAGGCGCTATTAAAGATCAAATCTCAGGTTATGAAGGTGGGGCGAAGAGTGCTCAACCAGCATGGGATGATTTTATGAAAGCCGCACTGGAAGGCGTACCGGAAGAACCGTTAACCCCACCACCGGGCATCGTCACCGTGAATATTGACCGTTACACCGGGCAATTGGCGAATGGTGGAAGTAGCCGTCCGGAATTCTTTATCGAAGGCACTCAACCGACGCAGCAGGCTGTGCATGAAGTGGGTACCACGATAATTGATAACGGCGAGAGCCACGAGTTGTTCTAAGACGTTGATGCAGCCCGCCTCACTTTGATGCGGGCTGCATTGAGCAGAACTACAAACGCCCCTGCTCTTTCAACCATTCACGCACCAGGAAAAGCGCACTGACATTTCGCGCCTCGCTAAAATCTTCTTCATTAAGCAAATCAAGCAGCGACGCCAGCGGCCAACGGACTTGTGGCAACTCTTCAGGCTCGTCACCTTCCAGCGATTCGGGATAAAGATCCTCAGCAATCACGATATTCATTTTGCTGGAAAAATAGGACGGTGCCATTGTCAGCTTTTTCAAAAACGTCAGCTGATTAGCGCCAAATCCAACCTCTTCTTTGAGTTCGCGATTTGCCGCTTCAAAGACGGTTTCGCCAGGGTCGATTAACCCTTTAGAGAAACCAAGCTCATAGGATTCAGTTCCAACTGCGTATTCACGGATCAAAATCAAATGATTGTCGATGATAGGCACTATCATTACAGCTTCGCGCGCAGACGGGCGCATCCGCTCATAGACGCGGCGCACACCGTTGCTAAATTCCAGGTCCACCGTTTCGACATTAAACAGCCGTGAACGGGCCACGGTTTCAACATGTAAAATGGTCGGTTTTTGTAATGGTTTACTCATTGTGGCTGGGCTAACAGTAAATGCAGGTACTTCATTGTGCGGTATGCCACATATCTCACGCAACGAACATTCGAAATTATTTACATTCCTGTAACTTTACAGTGATTTTTCTCAGTCTCTGCTACATGTCAACGGGCTGCAAATGAAATAGGAATTTGCTGATATTTCTCGCAAAGTCGCTTTGCTAACATTATGTTACAGCACGCTATGCACCAAAAATGTCTCAAGAAAGACGTCATAGCTGCCGATAAAGATGTAGCTTAAAGTCTGTTGGGCAGACGCCCGAATGCTGTAAGGGGTGCAACTTGCTGCGTTTTAATAAAAAAACGAGTGTTTGATGGGGAAAGCATGAGCACCTTATTACTTCTTTTAGCTGCTATGCTGGCCTGCATCTTAATTGCGGGGTGGCTGATTTGGCGCAACCTGCGCTTACGCGCTCGTGTCTCACAAGCACAATCATTTAGTGGCGCGACCTCGCGCAAGCTAACTGCTGATGAACGCGCCGCTGTTGAAAATTACATCGAATCTTTAGCCCGCACGCAGGATATCGTCGGGCCTTCTGGTGCCAGCGCCGCGCCGCCCAAACTGGTGCTCAATGCGTTGAGTAACACCGCGCTTTCGCTCACTCGCGCTATCACCCGCTATGGCTTATCCACCGACGATCCGAATAAGTGGCGTTACTACCTCGATTCTGTAGAGGTACATCTTCCGCCATTCTGGGAACAGTACATTACCAACGATAACTACGTTGAGCTGATTCGTACTGAAACCATGCCGCTGGTGATTTCCCTTAACGGACACACACTTATCGATTACAGCAGCGAAAATTTTGGTTTCGCTCTGGAAAAGAACCCTCACAGCCAGGCGTCGATTCGTGGGGAAGAAAGCGAACAAATAGAACTGCTGAATATCCGCCAGGAAACGCCTGAAGAGTACGCGCTGAGTCGTCCCGACGGATTACGTGAGGCCTTACTCATCTGTGTGGCTTTCATTATGCTGTTTTTGTGTCTGGTGACCCCATCGGTCGTTTTACCGTGGTTAGTGGGTGGCGCCTTTATGCTGTTGGCCGCGAGCCTGTGGGGTTTATTTGCTCCGCCAGCAAAAAATGCGCTGCGTGAAGTTCACTGCTTACGCGGCACGCCTAAACGCTGGGGGCTATTTGGCGAATCGAATCAGGAACAGATTAACAATATTTCGTTAGGGATAATCGACCTGATCTATCCAGCTCACTGGCAACCGTATGTTGCTCAGGATCTCGGGCAAAAAACGGATATTGATATTTATCTCGACCGCCATGTCATTCGCCAGGGGCGTTTTCTGTCATTGCATGACGAAGTCCGCAACTTCCCTATCCAACATTGGGTCCGCAACCTGGTGATTGCCATCGGTAGCCTGTTAGTGCTGACGATGCTGACAATCTGGGTACCTTTAGAAATGCCGCTCAAGCTAAGTATCTCCTGGCTGGAAGGCGCGAAAACTATCGAAGCCAAAACGGTGGCTGATCTCGATAAAACAACGCTCCGGGTTGGCGACACGCTGAAAGTAAACGGTACGGGGATGTGTAACGTCCATACGCCAGGAAACTACACCACGCGACAAACTTATCCGTTTACGCCGTTCGACTGTTCACAAATTATCTGGAATACCGCCCAATCTCTGCCGGTGCCGGAATCAGATATTATGGATAAAGCCACGGCGTTAACGCAGGCAGTCAGTGGGCAAATCCATCCGCAGGCCAGCGATGATTCAAAAGTTAACCCGCAGTTACGCAGTGCTATTCAGAAATCAGGCATGGTGTTGCTGGACGATTTCGCCGGTATTGTGCTGAAAACTCAGGCGCTTTGTACCAGTGACGACGAATGTGTACGACTGAAAAATGCGTTGGTAAACCTCGGCAATACCAAAGATTGGGATACGCTGACCAAAAAAGCGGATTCTGGAAGACTCGCTGGCGTGAATGTACTGCTGCGCCCAGTCAGTGCCGAGTCGCTGGATAACCTGGTGACCACCTCTACGGCACCGTTCTTTATTCGTGAAACATCACGCGCGGCACAGGCTCTGAATAGCCCAGCACCAGGCGGATACGTGATTATTAGTGACGAAGGTAGCGACCTGGTTGAGCAACCGTTGCCGCCCGTTCCGCTATACGATATTCCAGCGCAAGAGCAGTGGTCTGAGTTCCAGCGGCTAGCCGAAATGCTGCTCAAAACGCCATTTAAAGCCGAAGGCATTATTACCGGCATTAGCCAGGATGCGAACGGCACTAAGCATATTACTCTGCACCGAGTCCCGGATAGCAGCGGACTATGGAGTTACATCAGTACCACGCTGTTGCTTATCAGCATGGTTATTTGTCTGCTGGTTAACGGTGTACTGGCTATTCGCCGTTATCGCCGTAATCGCAACCGTCTGGCGCAAATCCAGCAGTACTATGACAACTGCATCAATCCGTCTCTTACCACAATCTCCGCTGTACGCCCGCTGTTCTAAACTTCGCGTGACAGGTTGTGCTAACCTGTCACGCAGTTTTTCTTAATCAGGTCCGAACCTATGCATATTGATATTGCCTGGCAAGATGTCGATACCGTCTTGCTGGATATGGACGGCACGTTGTTGGATCTCGCTTTCGACAATCACTTCTGGCAGAAACTGGTTCCAGAAACACTCAGTGAACACAGATCGATTCCTTTGGATGAAGCCCATCAGCTGATTCGTCAGGAATATCACGCGGTGCAACATACGCTAAACTGGTACTGTCTGGATTACTGGAGTGAGCGTCTGGGTTTGGATATTTGTGCGATGACCACCGCACAAGGGCCAAATGCGGTGTTACGTGAAGATACCGTCCCGTTCCTTGACGCCCTTAAATCCTGCGGAAAGCGCCGCATTTTGCTGACCAATGCGCATCCGCATAATCTGGCCGTCAAACTTGAACATACCGGTTTAGCTCAGCACCTTGATTTATTACTTTCTACCCACACATTTGGTTATCCGAAAGAAGATCAGCGGTTGTGGCAAGCCGTTACTAAACACACCGGGCTGGAACCTGAGAAAACGCTATTTATAGATGATAGCGAACCAATTCTGGATTCCGCTGCGAAGTTTGGCATTCGCTATTGCCTGGGTGTGACCAATCCCGATTCAGGCCAGCCCGACAAAACCTGGCAACGCCATCCGGCATTGAACGATTATCGCCAACTACTCCCGAAGTTGATGTTTAAGGAGTCGTGATGAAAGAAAAAGCGTCTGAAGGTGTGCGTCTCGACAAATGGCTGTGGGCAGCGCGTTTTTATAAAACCCGTGCCATTGCCCGGGAAATGGTGGAAGGCGGGAAAGTGCATTACAACGGCCAACGCAGCAAGCCGAGTAAAATCATTGAGCTGAATGCCATGCTGACACTCCGCCAGGGTAATGACGAGAAAACCGTCAAAGTGCTGGCCATTACTGAGCAACGTCGTCCGGCCACTGATGCCTCACAGCTTTATGAAGAGACAGCAGAAAGTATCACTAAACGGGAAAAAGTGGCGCTGGCGCGCAAGATGAATGCGCTGACGATGCCACACCCCGACCGACGCCCCGATAAAAAAGAGCGTCGCGATTTGATGAAATTTAAACACGGTGGCAACGAATAGCTGCCATCTTGATGCATGAGAGAAAATTATGGCTCAACACGACCAACTACATCGTTACTTGTTTGAAAACTTCGCCGTGCGCGGTGAACTGGTAACGGTTTCCGATACCTGGCAGCAAATCATGGAACACCATGATTACCCGGCCCCGGTGAAAACTATTCTTGGTGAATTGCTGGTCGCGACCAGCCTGCTGACGGCGACCCTCAAATTTGATGGCGACATTACCGTACAATTGCAGGGTGATGGCCCAATGAACCTTGCCGTCATCAACGGCAACAATAACCAGCAAATGCGTGGTGTTGCGCGTTATAAAGGTGAAATCCCTGCCGATGCAGATTTGAAAACCCTGGTGGGCAATGGCTACCTGGTGATCACCATCACTCCGGCTGAAGGCGAGCGCTATCAAGGTGTGGTTGGGCTGGAAGGCGATACTTTGGCGGCATGCCTGGAAGATTACTTCTTGCGTTCCGAACAGCTCCCAACGCGCCTGTTTATCCGCACCGGCGATGTTGAAGGCAAACCTGTGGCTGGCGGTATGCTGCTGCAAGTGCTGCCAGCTCAAGACGCGCAAGCAGACGACTTCAACCACCTGGCTGCACTGACTGAGACAATTAAGGCTGAAGAGTTACTGACATTGCCAGCCAATGATGTGCTGTGGCGTTTGTATCACGAAGAAGAAGTAACACTTTACGACCCACAAAACGTCGAATTTAAATGTACTTGTTCACGTGAGCGCTGTGCCGATGCGCTGAGAACTCTGCCTGATGAAGAAGTGAACAGCATCATCGCAGACGAAGGTGAAATCGACATGAACTGCGATTATTGCGGCAACCACTACGTGTTCAACTCGATGGACATTGCTGAGATCCGCAACAATGCCTCCCCGGCAGATCCGCAGGTTCATTGATTGTTTTTTGCCCATTTTGGTGTTCTCCTTCTCCTGTGGGCTGTCTCTTGTACACAACTCATCCTGGCTATCTTGTCAGGGTGAGATCTGTAAGCCCTGCTGGTTTTCCGTTCACCCGTGTGTTCAGTTATCTCTTTAATTCCCGCAAACGGTGAACGTATCAAGGGGTTAACGCCAACCCCTTGATAATCCAGGCGCCCGGCAAATCAATCGCCGCTAAAGCGGTAAACACCGTTTTTCACCCAACATTCGGGGTCGTTCGCGATTCGTTCCAGACGATCGCTCTCTCACGTGGTTCCCGACCACGTGACCCCGACTGAAGGGTAAAAAACGGCGCGATTGAAGCCGGGGACAAGGTCAAAACCGTTCTGGCTTATGACTTTGACCTTGAATTTCGGGTCCGGCTTAAATCGCCTCCATTTTGACTCCAGGTGGCAGGGTCCAGCCGTCGGGAACGGCTGGAGGGCGCGATCGTCTGGAACGAATCGCAACCGACCCTGACACGGAGGCAAAATGGAGGTTTACCGCTTGCGGCGATTTATTTGCCGGGAGTCAGGGTTCTTAGGGTGACGACGGTGGTCACCCTAAGACGTTCACCGGTTCAGTGGCTATATGAAACACTGAACATCGGGTGAACGGAACTGTCTCCCGGCTCACAGAGATGTGACCAAGAGACAGCTCCATCAGGGAGAGGGCCAGGGTGAGGGCATCCAGGCCTAAATCAATTTCAAAGTTTGCACACAAGTGCGCTCTCAGTCACACCTCGTCCGTTAATCGCACTATTTTTTAACATATTCAGAATATTTTCCCCGATGCATTTATATTTCCTGCCATACTCTCACCCCGTTGTGACTCGCTTCACAGCGTTTTCCGCTATATGGATTCGAGTGGATGCTCAAATCTATGATAGGTGTCGCGGTTAACAACCAATAAACAACCCTACAATCTCAAGCAGTACAAATTGGCTAAGGAGCAGTGAAATGCGAGTTAAAGGCATAACCCCGCAAGATCTCAAGGCTTATGGAATTCATGACGCAAGTGAAGTGATTTATAACCCTGATTACGACACCTTGTACCACGAAGAACTAAATCCCAACCTGGAAGGTTTTGAGCGCGGCATAGAAACAAATCTCGGTGCAATTGCTGTTGATACCGGCATTTTTACCGGTCGTTCCCCGAAAGATAAATACATTGTCCGTGATGACACGACGCGCGATACCCTGTGGTGGGCGGATAATGGTAAGGGTAAAAACGATAATAAACCGCTCAGCGAAGAAACCTGGCACCATCTGAAAGACCTGGTCACCAACCAACTGTCTGGAAAACGCCTGTTTATTATTGATGCTTTCTGCGGTGCGAACGCAGATACCCGTCTTTCAGTGCGTTTTATTACCGAAGTGGCCTGGCAGGCTCATTTCGTTAAAAACATGTTCATCCGTCCTACAGACGAAGAATTAGCCACCTTTGAAGCTGATTTTGTGGTGATGAACGGTGCAAAATGCACTAACCCACAGTGGCAAGAACAGGGTCTGAACTCTGAAAACTTCATCGCATTTAACCTTACCGAACGCGTGCAACTGATTGGCGGGACCTGGTACGGCGGCGAAATGAAGAAAGGTATGTTCTCGATCATGAACTACCTGCTGCCGTTGAAAGGCATCGCCTCAATGCACTGCTCAGCAAACGTCGGCGAAGAAGGCGATGTAGCTGTGTTCTTTGGTCTGTCTGGCACCGGTAAAACTACGCTTTCTACCGATCCAAAACGTCGCCTGATTGGCGATGATGAACATGGCTGGGACGATGACGGCGTGTTCAATTTCGAAGGCGGCTGCTACGCAAAAACCATTCGTTTATCCAAAGAAGCAGAACCGGAAATCTTTAATGCGATTCGCCGTGATGCGCTGCTGGAAAACGTCACCGTGCGTGACGATGGTTCTATCGACTTTGATGACGGTTCTAAAACCGAAAACACCCGTGTTTCCTACCCGATTTACCATATCGATAACATCGTTAAACCGGTTTCTAAAGCGGGCCACGCCAACAAAGTTATCTTCCTGACCGCTGATGCCTTTGGCGTTCTGCCTCCGGTTTCACGCCTGACGGCAAATCAAACTCAGTACCACTTCCTGTCTGGCTTTACTGCCAAACTGGCCGGTACAGAGCGCGGTGTCACAGAGCCTACACCAACGTTCTCCGCTTGTTTCGGTGCTGCATTCTTGTCTTTGCACCCGACTCAATACGCAGAAGTGCTGGTCAAACGCATGCAGGCCGCAGGCGCTCAGGCTTATCTGGTTAATACCGGCTGGAACGGCACAGGCAAACGTATCTCCATCAAAGACACGCGCGCGATTATTGATGCGATTCTGGATGGTTCTCTGGACGACACTGAAACCTTCACGCTACCAATCTTTGGCCTTGCGGTTCCAACTGCGCTGCCAGGTGTTGATACCCACATTCTGGACCCACGTAAAACCTACGCATCCCCAGAATTGTGGCAGGAAAAATCTGAGCAACTGGCTAAGTTGTTTATCGAGAACTTTGATAAATACACTGACACTCCAGCAGGTGCAGCACTGGTGAGTGCAGGGCCGAAGCTGTAATTCGCACTGTAATTGATAGTAAAAAGCCCTCTCAATCTCTCTGAGAGGGCTTTTTTTATTCCCGCTCGTTATTGAGAGGCTGAGGAGATTTATTCATCGGCAACGGCAAATAAGCCTTTATCCGCAAACCACCGCGTTCGCTAACGCCGATGTCCAGCAAGCCGTTATGGTTGTCGATAATACGTTGCACAATCGCCAACCCTAAACCGGTACCGCTGGTGCTGCGAGCACTGTCGCCGCGCACAAATGGCTGGAACAGATGCTTGAGCTGGTCAGGTTTAATCCCTGGGCCGTCGTCCTCTACCTGGAACCAGGCACGGTTTAACTCACCGCCACTGCTGACTTTAATCCAGCCATTACCGTAACGCGCGGCATTAACCACCATATTGGCGGCAGCACGTTTAATGGACAACGGATGGATATTCACCAGCAATTCGCCTGCTTGCAGATCGGTGTCGATTTCCCGCTCGTAACCACTTTCCGCGGCCACCACTTCACCCAACACACTGTTGAGATCGGCAGTCTCCAGCGGCATCTCTTGCCCGGTACGCAGGTAATCGATGAACTGCTCGATTATCGCATTACACTCTTCGATATCTTTGTTAATCGACTCGGAGAGATAGCCATCTTCCTCACTCATCATTTCTGTTGCCAGACGAATACGAGTGAGCGGCGTACGTAAATCGTGGCTGACGCCCGCCATTAACAGCGTGCGGTCATCGGCGAGCTGCTTCACACCGGCGGCCATATGGTTAAACGCCCGGGTAACTGAGCGCACCTCTGACGCGCCATATTCACGCAACGGCGGCGGAATAATACCTTTACCGACCTGCAAAGCGGCGTGTTCCAGGTCAACCAAGGGTCGGTTCTGGATACGGATAAACAACCATGCACCACCAATCGCCAACAGCATTATCGCCAGCGTATAGCGGAACAACGGTGAGAAGTCGCCCTGATGGATTTCAGTCAGTGGTACACGGACCCAAATATTCGGCGACAGCCACGTCTTCAGCCAGACAACCGGCGAGCTCTTGTTAACCTCAACGCGCACTTCGGTTGGGCCACCCAATTGCTGCGCCATTTGATGACTGAGGAATTCGTAATGCTGCGCCCAGCGCAAACCCGCGTCTTCCGCCGCTTCATTGGAATAGAGAGAGATTCCCAACTCACGATAGATTTCACGCCGAAAAGCAGGCGGAACCACCAGTTGCGTACCATCTTCGAGTTGCAGTTTATCGGTCATCAGCATACGAACTTCGTAAGCCAGTACCTTATTAAACTGTTGCAAGCTCGGCAGAATGGCAAAGTTCAACACCACAAGGTAGGTCGTCACCAGGCTGACGAACAGCAAGGTGACAATCAGTAATAACGTGCGGGCAAACGAGCTTCTGGGGGAGAAGCGGACTCGCCTCATGCCTTGGAACCGTCCGGCACAAATACGTAGCCCAGGCCCCAAACGGTCTGGATATAGCGTGGATGCGCAGGATCTTCTTCGACCATGCGACGCAGACGAGAAATCTGCACATCAATTGAGCGTTCCATCGCACTGTATTCACGGCCACGGGCCAGGTTCATCAGTTTATCGCGTGATAACGGTTCGCGCGGATGGCTGACCAACGCTTTCAGAACCGCGAACTCGCCGCTGGTTAATGGCATAGGTTCGTCTTCACGGAACATCTCACGGGTGCCGAGGTTCAGTTTAAACTTACCAAAGGCGATAACCGCTTCTTCCTGAGAAGGTGCACCAGGCAGTTCATTAGCCTGACGGCGCAGAACAGCACGGATACGTGCTAACAGTTCACGCGGGTTAAACGGTTTTGGAATGTAGTCATCAGCGCCAATTTCCAGGCCCACGATGCGGTCAACTTCTTCGCCTTTCGCGGTCACCATGATGATTGGCATTGGGTTGCTTTGGCTGCGCAGACGGCGGCAGATAGACAAACCATCTTCGCCTGGCAACATCAGATCAAGGACCATCAAATGGAAGGATTCACGGGTTAGCAGGCGATCCATCTGTTCTGCGTTAGCAACGCTACGGACCTGGAAGCCTTGTTCGGTGAGGTAACGTTCCAGCAGCGCACGCAGGCGCATGTCGTCATCCACGACCAGAATCTTATAATTCTCTTGCATTCTTATACTCCCAAAGGCTCGAACAGTGAGTGCGTATTCTTAAAAAACTGCGGCGTTACGACCAGTCAATTCTGGTATATATTCTAGTCGAAATTGTTACAAAGCATATTAAACAGATGGTTATAGGCACTTTTTCAGCAAAAATAATGACGTAGTTCGCAGATCTCCGGGATTGCCATCACCCTGATAATTCGGTTTAAATCACCTTTATTGTGCTACCCATTCAAGGCTTGATAATGAAAACGCCACTGATTACCCGTGAAGGCTACGAAAAGCTCAAACAAGAAAAGGACACTTTGTGGCGTGAGGAGCGTCCTGAGGTGACAAAAAAGGTTACCTGGGCGGCAAGTCTGGGCGATCGCAGTGAAAATGCCGACTACCAGTACAACAAAAAAAGGCTGCGAGAAATAGATCGTAGAGTGCGATATCTCACGAAATGCCTCGAACAGCTGAAAATTGTCGACTATTCGCCGCAACAAGAAGGCAAAGTGTTCTTTGGTGCGTGGGTAGAGGTTGAAAATGATGATGGCAACCAGCTGCGTTTTCGCATCGTCGGTTATGACGAAATCTTTGGTCGCAGAGATTACATCTCGATTGATTCCCCGATGGCACGTGCGCTACTGAAAAAAGAAGTGGGCGATCTGGCGGTGGTACAAACTCCGGCAGGTGAAGCCCAGTGGTACATCAATGATATCGAGTATGTGAAATAGGCCACAGGCCAGCAACAGAACAGTCTGATTCATCACCTCTCGGGCGCTGTGGCTGGCATTTTTACCCTCCAATCCGTATAACTATCCCCTGAAATTTCGACTAACACAGATGAAAAACCATGATGAATGATTCACTCTGCCGCATTATTGCCAGCGAGCTAAAGGCCAGAAATGAACAGGTTGATGCTGCCGTTCGCCTGCTGGACGAAGGGAATACCGTGCCGTTTATTGCACGTTATCGTAAGGAAGTTACCGGCGGTCTGGATGACACGCAACTGCGTCAGTTAGAAACCCGTCTGAGTTATCTGCGCGAATTAGAAGACCGCCGCCAGGCGATCCTCAAATCCATTACCGAACAAGGCAAATTGAGTGACGAACTCGCCGCGGCCATTAACGGCACGCTGAGCAAAACCGAGCTTGAAGATCTCTATTTGCCGTATAAGCAAAAACGCCGCACGCGCGGGCAAATTGCTATCGAAGCAGGGCTTGAGCCACTGGCGGAGCTGCTTTGGAATGACCCGTCACACACACCTGAAGAAGCCGCAGCAAGTTACATTGATGCCGATAAAGGTGTCGCTGATACCAAAGCCGCACTGGATGGCGCACGCTATATATTGATGGAGCGCTTTGCCGAAGATGCCGCGCTGCTGGCAAAAGTGCGTAACTACCTGTGGAAGAACGCCCATCTGGTCGCCACCGTGGTGGCAGGCAAAGAAGAGGAAGGTGCAAAATTCCGTGATTATTTCGACCATCACGAACCGATTGCCACCGCCCCGTCCCACCGTGCACTCGCCATGTTCCGTGGCCGCAATGAAGGCATTTTGCAGCTGGCACTGAATGCCGATCCACAGCACGACGAGCCACCCCGTGAAAGCTACTGCGAACAGCTGATTATCGACCATCTCGGCCTGCGCCTGAACAATGCTCCGGCAGACGCGTGGCGTCGTGCCGTGGTGAGCTGGACCTGGCGTATCAAAGTACTGATGCACCTTGAAACCGAGCTGATGGGCACCGTGCGCGAACGCGCCGAAGATGAAGCGATTAACGTTTTTGCCCGTAACCTCCACGACTTGTTGATGGCGGCTCCAGCTGGCTTACGCGCCACCATGGGTCTGGATCCGGGCTTGCGTACCGGTGTGAAAGTCGCGGTGGTTGATTCCACCGGCAAGCTAGTCGCCTTCGATACCATCTATCCCCATACAGGGCAAACGGCGAAAGCCGCGGTTGCCGTTGCGGCTTTGTGCGAAAAACACAACGTTGAACTGGTGGCTATCGGCAACGGTACCGCATCGCGTGAAACCGAGCGTTTCTTCCTCGACGTACAAGAGCAATTCCCGAAAGTCACCGCGCAGAAAGTGATTGTCAGTGAAGCTGGCGCTTCGGTGTACTCAGCTTCTGAGCTGGCAGCACTGGAATTCCCGGATCTTGACGTTTCGATTCGTGGCGCAGTATCCATTGCCCGTCGCCTGCAAGACCCGCTTGCGGAGCTAGTGAAAATCGACCCGAAATCTATCGGCGTCGGCCAGTATCAGCACGATGTCAGCCAGTCGCAGCTGGCGAAGAAGCTGGATGCGGTAGTCGAAGACTGCGTGAACGCCGTCGGTGTGGATCTGAACACGGCCTCGGTGCCGCTATTAACTCGCGTGGCCGGCTTAACGCGCATGATGGCGCAGAACATCGTTAACTGGCGCGACGAAAATGGCCGCTTCCAGAACCGTCAGCAGTTGCTGAAAGTCAGCCGTTTAGGGCCGAAAGCGTTTGAACAGTGCGCGGGCTTCCTGCGCATTAACCACGGCGACAACCCGCTGGATGCCTCAACCGTTCACCCGGAAGCCTACCCGATTGTGGAGCGTATTCTGGCGGCGACCGAACAGGCGCTACAGGATTTAATGGGTAACGGTGAAGCGTTACGCGGCCTTAGCGCCCGTGAATTTACCGACGAGCGTTTCGGTGTGCCAACGGTGACCGACATCATCAAAGAGCTGGAAAAACCAGGCCGTGACCCGCGTCCAGAATTCAAAACCGCGAAATTTGCCGATGGCGTCGAAACCATGAACGACCTTCAGCCTGGCATGGTGCTGGAAGGTGCCGTCACCAACGTGACTAACTTTGGTGCGTTTGTTGATATCGGTGTCCATCAGGACGGTTTAGTTCACATCTCCTCGCTCTCCGACAAGTTCATCGACGACCCGCATAAAGTGGTGAAAGCCGGTGATATCGTCAAAGTGAAAGTGATGGAAGTGGATATGTCGCGCAAACGTATCGCGCTGACGATGCGTCTTGATGAACAGCCTGGCGAATCCAACCGCCGTGGCAGTGCACCACGCGAGCAAAACGAACGCCGTCCGGCACAACAGCAGAAACCTCGCGGGCGTGATAACGCCAGCAGCAGTGCGGGCAACAGTGCGATGAGTGATGCGCTGGCCGCCGCATTAGGTAAAAAGCGTTAATCGTTAGCCATTTTTCCGCCCTCTCCGGCTCGTCCTGTCTCTTATCCACAACTCGCCCTGGCAATCTTGTCAGGGCGAGATCTGTAAGTCTTGCTGATTTTCCGTTCACCCGTGTGTTCAGTTATCTCTTTAATTCCCGAAAACGGTGAACGTGCCAGTGGGATAACGACATCCCCCTGGCGACCCCGTCGCCCGGTGATTGATTTGCCGGGAGTCCGGGTTCTTAGGGTGACGACGGTGGTCACCCTAAGACGTTCACCAGTTCAGTCGCGACATAAACACGCTATCGCCTGGTGAACGGAACCTTCTCCGGCTCGGCAGGAACCGGCCCTCAAAGATGTGACTAAGAGACAGCCGGCTCGTCAGGGGAGCGGCGGAAACATCGGGTTATTATTTCCCCTCTCGCCCAATTCAGCACAATTTGCCTGTTTAATCCCCAACTGCTTATTAACAACATTTCATTAGCATTATCTGAATTTTGTCAAAAAAATAGAATGAGTTTGCGATAGATCAATTTCCTAAAAAACGGTAAAAACAACACCAATATTTATCACAGCTGTAACAGATGAAATATTCAGACAACATTCACAACGATAAAATAATAAACTCTTCATTTTTAAAAATTCATAACATACTGTTATTTATAAAATAATAATAAACACCCTCATAAAACCCGCACTGGTAAAACAATCAACCGGCCTGATTTAAATAAACCAAAACGTATTATTCATCACAAAAATAATCATTGAAGACAGAAACCATTCTCATTATCATTGGTTTGTTCGTTATTTCTCCTTTATCCAACGAAATCTCTCGTTAGCGTAAATACCAGAGCACAACTCTAAGTGGGTCCGTCCTATGCGATTCTTACCAAAAAGTACGTGGAAAATTACCGGCTTTGCCAGTGAAATTAGCCCGTCATATCGCCAAAAATTACTGTCACTCGGTATGTTGCCCGGTTCTTCATTCAGCGTTGTGCGTGTCGCACCTTTAGGCGATCCGATTCATATCGAAACGCGTCGCGTCAGTTTGGTATTACGAAAAAAAGATCTCGAATTACTGCACGTTGAAGCCATTGCCTGACTGGCGGGGTGAGCGCTTGCGCTCGTTGCAATTCTCTTTAAGTTCGCGAAAAAAATGAAAAAATTAACTATCGGCTTAATCGGTAACCCCAACTCCGGGAAAACCACCTTATTCAACCAACTCACCGGCTCTCGCCAACGGGTTGGCAACTGGGCGGGCGTCACCGTAGAACGTAAAGAAGGTCAGTTTTCAACGCTTGCGCACCAGGTCACGCTGGTCGATTTACCCGGCACCTATTCCCTGACCACCATTTCATCGCAAACCTCTCTCGACGAGCAAATCGCCTGCCACTACATCCTGAGCGGTGATGCTGATCTGCTTATCAACGTTGTTGATGCGTCAAACCTGGAACGTAATCTGTATCTGACGCTGCAACTGCTTGAATTAGGCATTCCGTGTGTGGTCGCGCTTAACATGCTCGACATCGCCGAGAAGCAAGATATTCGTATCGATATTGACGCCCTTGCCGCCCGTCTGGGCTGCCCGGTTGTGCCACTGGTATCCACGCGTGGCCGGGGTATGGAAGGCCTGAAACTGGCTATCGACCGCCGCCAGCCGAACACGCATAGCGATTTAGTGTTGTACCCGCCAAAACTACTGGAAGAAGCCGACAACCTGGCCGCTGAAATGCCGCATGATATGCCTGCGCAACAGCGCCGTTGGCTGGCACTGCAAATGCTGGAAGGCGATATTTACAGCCGCGAATATGCCGGTCATGCCGCAGATAAACTCGATGTGATTCGTACCCAACTGGCGGAAGAACACGAAGACCCGGCGCTGCTAATTGCCGATGCCCGTTACCAAACGATTGCCGCCATCTGCGATTCTATCAGTAACAGTCTCACCGCCGAACCGCACCGCTTAACGGCGATGATGGATAAAATCATCCTCAACCGTTTTCTCGGCTTGCCTATTTTCTTGCTGGTGATGTACCTGATGTTCTTGCTGGCGATTAACATCGGCGGCGCGTTGCAGCCTATTTTCGACGGTGGCTCTGCGGCTATCTTTATCCATGGTATTCAATGGATTGGTGCCACATTACACCTCCCAAGCTGGCTGACAATTTTCTTAGCGCAAGGGATTGGCGGCGGTATCAACACCGTGCTGCCACTGGTGCCACAAATCGGCATGATGTACCTGTTCCTGTCGTTCCTTGAAGACTCCGGTTACATGGCGCGTGCGGCATTCGTTATGGACCGCTTGATGCAGTCGCTCGGCTTGCCGGGTAAATCCTTCGTGCCGTTGATTGTTGGCTTCGGCTGCAACGTGCCTTCGGTGATGGGCGCGCGTACCCTGGATGCACCGCGTGAACGCCTGATGACCATCATGATGGCACCGTTTATGTCGTGCGGTGCGCGTCTGGCTATTTTTGCGGTATTTGCCGCAGCGTTCTTTGGCCAGCAAGGTGCATTGGTCGTCTTCTCGCTCTACATTCTTGGCATTGTGATGGCGATTCTGACCGGCCTGATGCTCAAACACACCATCATGCGCGGTGAAGCCTCGCCGTTTGTGATGGAGCTGCCGGTCTATCACGTTCCACACCTGAAAAGCCTGTTGCTGCAAACCTGGCAACGCCTGAAAGGCTTCGTGATGCGCGCCGGTAAAGTGATTGTCATCGTCAGTATTTTCATTGGTGCGCTGAATAGCTTCTCGTTCAGCGGCAAAGAAGTCGACAGCATCAATGACTCCGCGCTGGCGTCCGTCAGCCGTGTGCTCACTCCGCTGCTAAAACCGATTGGTGTGCATGAAGATAACTGGCAAGCGACAGTCGGCCTGTTCACTGGCGCAATGGCGAAAGAAGTGGTGGTGGGGACGCTCAACACGCTCTACACCGCAGAAGATATGCACGAAGAGCCGTTTGATGCTGCAAGCTTCAACTTGTTCGATGAATTAGGCGGAGCCGCTGGCGAAACCTGGCAAAGCCTGAAAGACACCTTCAGCCTGAGCGTACTGCTAAACCCAATCGAAGCCAGCAAAGGCGATGGTGAAATGGCAAGCGGTGCGATGGGCGTGATGAGCAGCAAGTTTGGCAGCGCGGCGGCAGCGTACAGCTATCTTATTTTCGTGCTGCTCTACATTCCTTGTATTTCTGTGATGGGTGCTGTGGCGCGTGAATCAAGCCGTGGCTGGATGATGTTTTCGGTGTTGTGGGGGCTGAATATTGCTTACTCGCTTTCCACGCTCTACTACCAGACCGTGACGTTTAATGCGCATCCGCAATACAGCCTGGTTTGCATCCTTTCAGTGGTGTTATTCAATGTGCTGCTGATTGGTGGTTTGCGTAAAGCTCGCAGCCGTGTAGATGTCAGCCTGATGACGACCCGTAAAACAGTCGAAGCAGCATGTTGCAAAAGCGCCGCTGGCGATTGCCACTAAGGAGAAGGTATGGCGAGTTTAATTGAGATTCGTGATGCATTAGCGCTGCAAGGGCGACTGGATGCGACGCAAATTAGCCAACAGCTCGCCACCCCGTTGCCGCTGGTGAATGCGATGCTGAGCCGTCTTGAAGCGATGGGTAAAGCCATGCGCGTGACCGAAGATTCGAGCGATTGCCTGAGCAGCGGCTGTAAAAGCTGCCCGGAAAGTAAGAAGTGTATTCGCGAAGTGTGGGCGCTACGCGCTTAAACTTTGTGTAACGGGTGGATGACCGCCTAAGGCTTATCCACCTTACAAAATTCCTCAAGCACCCGGCAAACATCCTGCGGGTGCGAAATAAACGGCGCATGGGCGGCTTTCGGGAAAATCACCGCTTCACTTTGTGGCCACTGCGCATCCAGCAAACCAGCGATTTTGCGCGGCACCAGCCCATCCAGATACCCGTACAATCGCAAGAACGGCACTTTCAACTGGCTCAGCGGCTGGCGTAAGTCCGCCGTTTTCAGGATCTCCAGCCCACCGTTTAACACTTCAACGCTCGGCATCGGTTGCTCAAGCACCACTGACTTGAGGCGGCGAGCATCCTGGCGTGCGCTTTCTGTCCCCAATGTTTGCAACGCCAGAAAACGCTCCACGGTACGTTGAAAATCATCACTCAATTGCTGCTGGAAACCTGCCAGCACTTCAGGCTTGATACCCGGCCAGTCACCTTGCGCGGTGAAACAAGGCGAGGAAGCAATAGTCACTAACCTTTTCACGCGCGACGGATGGCTTAACGCAATCTGGCTTGCCACCAGCCCGCCCAAACTCCAGCCCAGCCAAATAGCCTGTTCCGGCGCTTGGGCCAGCACCACTTCTGCCATTTCCTCGAGCGTCAACGCGCCAAAATCCTGGCTACGGCCATAACCGGGTAAGTCGACCAGATGAAGGCGAAAATGCGAGCTGAGTTCCTCGCAAATGCAATGCCACACTTGGGCATTCAGCCCCCATCCGTGCAGCAGCACAAGATCATCTTTTCCTTCACCTTTTGTCTGCCACCAAAGCTTACTCATCAGTTACTGTTCTCATCTTTATCTGCAAGGAAGCGAATATGCTAACAATCCCAGGGCTATGTTGGCTATGCCAGATGCCCCTCGCTTGTGCACATTGGGGGATTTGCTCACGTTGTAGCTACGCCTTACCTGCGCCACCGCCTTGCTGCCCGCGTTGTGGATTGCCCTGCGCGTACAGACATTCGCCTTGCGGACGTTGCCTGCAAGAACCGCCCGCATGGGATTCAATGCTGTTCGTCACGGATTACTGCCTACCGCTCAACCGGCTCGTCCAGCGATTTAAATTTAACGCCACCGTAGCACTGGCTCCGGCTTTGGCGCGGTTAATACTATTGCGCGTGCTGGATGCAAAACGCCAGCCGTTGTGGCAAAAGCCCGACTGCATGGTCAGTGTTCCATTGCATTCGCGTCGTGCCTGGCGTCGTGGTTTTAACCAAAGTGACCTGCTGGCGAACTGTCTTGCGCGCTGGTTGCAGTGCGACTATTTCCCTAAAGGAATCAGGCGGATTCGAGCCGGGCAATCACAACATCAGCTCAATGCCAGAATGCGGCGCAACAATCTAAAAGGCGCTTTCAGGGTTGATTTTCCGGTGGCAGGCCGCCATATAATTATTGTGGATGATGTCGTCACGACGGGCAGTACGGTGGCGGAAATTGCGCGGCTGCTGAAAAAGCAGGGCGCGGCGACTATCCAGGTGTGGTGCCTTTGTCGAACCTTGTAGACCCTCGATGATGGGCGTATTATAACCGACTAAAATAGTCAACTATTGAGCAATCGTTATGATCCGTATTTCCGATACAGCACAATCCCACTTTGCCAAACTGCTGGCAGGTCAGGAAGAAGGGACGCAAATCCGCGTATTCGTCATTAATCCTGGTACTCCAAATGCGGAGTGCGGGGTTTCTTACTGTCCGCCGGATGCGGTAGAAGCATCAGATACTGCCCTCAAATTCGAGCAGTTGACCGCATATGTCGATGAACTGAGCAAACCTTATCTTGAAGATGCTGAAATTGATTTCGTGACCGACCAGCTCGGTTCACAGCTGACGCTGAAAGCGCCAAACGCCAAAATGCGCAAGGTTTCAGATGATGCACCATTAATGGAACGCGTTGAATACATGCTGCAAGCCACGGTTAACCCGCAGCTGGCAGGCCACGGCGGCCGTGTCACGCTGATGGAAATCACTGATGAAGGTTTTGCGATTCTGCAATTCGGCGGCGGCTGTAACGGCTGTTCAATGGTCGACGTGACCCTGAAAGAAGGCATCGAAAAACAACTGCTGGCCGAGTTCCCTGAACTGAAAGGCGTTCGTGATTTGACCGAACACCAGCGCGGCGAGCATTCGTACTACTGATTTTCACCCTCACCCCGGCCCTCTCCCCCAGGAGAGGGAGCAAAGAAAGTTCCCTCTTCTGGGCTGTCTCTTATACGCAATTTTGAAGGGCAGTTCTTGCCAATTCGGAGAAGGTTCCGTTCACCAAACGAAAGTGTATTTATGTCGCTACCGAACTGGTGAACGTCTTAGGGTGGCCACCGTCGCCACCCTAAGAACCCGGACTCCCGGCAAATAAATCGCCGCAAGCGGTAAACCTCCATTTTGCCTCCGTGTCAGGGTCGGTTGCGATTCGTTCCCGACGATCGCGCCCTCCAGCCGTTCCCGACGGCTGGACCCTGCCACCTGGAGTCAAAATGGAGGCGATTTAAGCCGGACCCGAAATTCAAGGTCAAAGTCAAAAGCCAGAGCGGTTTTGACCTTGTTCCCGGCTTCAATCGCGCCGTTTTTTACCCTTCAGTCGGGGTCACGTGGTCGGGAACCACGTGAGAGAGCGATCGTCGGGAACGAATCGCGAACGACCCCGAATGTTGGGTGAAAAACGGTGTTTACCGCTTTCGCGGCGATTGATTTGCCGGGCGCCTGGATTATCAAGGGGTTGGCGTTAACCCCTTGATACGTTCACCGTTTTCTGTAATTAAAGAGATAACTGAACGCACGGGTGAACGGAAAATCAGCGAGGCTTACAGATCTCGCCCCGACAAGATTGCCAGGGCGAGTTGTGTATAAGAGACTGGACTCGGGAGAGAGTTAGAGTGAGGGCGTATTACACCTTCACCGTTTCTTACGCCGCTTATCCAAATCCTTCAGCAACTTATTCACTTCTTCGTCTGCGAACATCGCCTCAAGCGAGGTCGATAACTTGCGCCGCCAGTTTTTGTACTGATAACTGGTGCCCGGAATATTCACCGGTTCGGCCACGCCAATCCAGTCTTCCGGTTGTAGCCCCAACAACGCGCTGTTGCTGTCGGCAATATAACGCTGCATCCCGCGATTAAGCGTTGCCGTCATCGCCATCAACGAGGCTTTATGCCCTGCGCGTTTAGGTAGACAACCGTACTTATGCAGGCCCTCCAGCAAACCTTGTTTGGCACGTTCGCGATCCTGATACAGCTCAGTCAACATCTCTTCATCAGGATACAGGCCAAGCGTTTTACCCAGCGTCAAATCACCGCTTTCCCAGTAACCGCGCAGTGTCGGTAAATCGTGAGTCGTAGCAACCGCCATTGACTGCTTCGGCCACGCTTTTGGCGCGCGGAACTGCTTTTCGTTGTCATGCTCGAAATAGAGCACTTTGTACGAATAAACTCCGCTGTCGCGCAGCTTGCCGACGATCTCCACCGGCACGGTTCCCAGATCTTCACCGATCACCATGCAGTTATGACGCTTACTTTCCAGCGCGAGGATCGACAGCAAATCGTCCACCGGATAATGCACGTAAGCGCCTTTATCCGCGGTTTCGCCATACGGGATCCACCACAAACGCAGCATCGACATAACATGGTCGATACGCAGTGCACCGCAGCTAGTCATGTTCGAACGCAGCAGTTCGATAAACGGCTGATAGGCACGCGCCGCAATCACATGCGGGTCCATCGGTGGTAAACCCCAGTTCTGGCCGAGCGGGCCAAGAATATCTGGTGGCGCACCCACCGAGGCTTTCAGGCAATAGAGTTCACGGTCACACCAGGTTTCCGAGCCGCCTTCTGCCACACCAACCGCCAGGTCACGATACAAACCAATCGGCATCTTGAAACCCTGGCTGGTTTGCCAGCACGCTTCAAACTGGGTGTAAGCCAGGAATTGCAGCCACAGATAGAAATTCACTTCGTCACTGTGTTCGGTGCAGAAAGCTTTAACTTCTGGGTTATGCGCGTCGCGGAAACCTTCCGGCCAGACCGGCCAGCCCCAACGCATTTCATCTTCTTTGACCTGATATGCATGTAGCGCATCGAATGCTGCCTGGTAATACAGGCTATCGCCGCCTTCCTGCACAAACTTCTGGAATGAAACAACGTGTTCGTCACGCGCACCGCGCCGTGAAAACTGCTTCCACGCCATCCGCAGCGCGGCCATTTTCAGTACGGTGACGGTTGAATAATCTACCCACTGCGCGTCACGGGCTTCACTCAGCATTTGCTGCGTGACCGGCATTTTCCACCAGTCTTGCGCTTCATCACTCAGCAAGAAATCATCCACCGCGTTCACGTCGATATAAATCACGTTCAACCAACGGCGCGATGACGGGCTATACGGGCTGGCACTTTCTGGATTCGCAGGATACAGCGCATGAATAGGATTCAGGCCGATAAACGCCCCGCCCCGCTTCGCGACATCCACCAGCATGCGCTGCAAATCGCCGAAATCACCAATGCCCCAGTTATGCGCGGAACGTAAGGTGTAGAGTTGCACACACGCGCCCCACAGCTTTTCATCCTGCATCAGTGCGGCAGGTTCATAACAACGCTTTGGCGCAACAATCACCCGGCATTGCCAGTGATGCTCATTCTGGCTGACTGTCAGGTCGTGATAGCCTTCCGGCAGTGCAGCAGGTAGCACCAGCTTTTTGCCAGCCAGAGCATGCCCTTTATGCTGCTTGCCATCTTCGGCGGTCAGTTGCCAGGTGTAATCGCCGTTGCCTTCCAGCAGTGTTGCCAAACGCGAGCCGGAGGTAAACACCAGCACATTTGGCACTGGCGTCACCGCCACCTTTTTCAAGGTGGTGGGACGGCTCATGGCTTCCAGCAAACGCAGCTTGGTATCCGCAGGAATAGCCTGTGGTTTGCCGTGGGCGTTAATGTAGTTTGGGCTAATTCCCGCCTCAAGAGCGGCGTTATCAAGACGTTTGCTGTCCATGCGTTCCCTTAGCGTTTTGCCTGCCAGATACGTTGCTGATAATCACGGATCGAGCGGTCGGAGCTGAACATCCCGCAACGTGCCGTGTTAAGAATGGCGGCGCGTGTCCAGGCATCCTGGTCGAGATACAGTGCATCCGCGAGTTTTTGCGCTTCCGCATACGTCGTGAAATCAGCCATCACTAAATACGGGTCGCCGCCTTGTTTGCCGATGCTGTGCAGCATCTGGTCAAAGGCATGTTTGTCGCCGTCGCTGTAAATGCCCTTCTCCAGCTCTTTGAGCACCGCATCCAATACTTTGTCTTTCTTACGCCATTTCACCGGGTCGTAGCCTTTGGCTTTCAGCGCTTTCACTTCTTCCACGGTATGGCCGAAGATAAAGATGTTTTCCTCACCGACTTTCTCGGCGATTTCGACGTTTGCACCGTCCAGCGTACCGACTGTCAACGCGCCATTGAGCGCCAGTTTCATGTTGCCGGTACCAGAAGCTTCTTTACCCGCAGTTGAGATTTGCTCAGAAATATCCGCCGCCGGGATCATCACTTCCGCCGCAGAAACGCAGTAATCCGGCAGGAATACCACTTTCAACCGATCGCCAACGATCGGATCGTTATTGATAGCCTGTGCCACTTTGTTAATGGCAAAGATAATGTTTTTCGCCAGGTAGTAACCCGGTGCTGCTTTCGCGCCGAACAGATACACACGTGGTACGCGGGCGGCTGTTGGGTTCTCGCGGATTTCTTTGTACTGCGCCAGAATATGCAGCAAATTCAGGTGCTGGCGTTTGTATTCGTGCAGGCGTTTGATTTGCACGTCGAACAACGCATCCGGGCTTATCACGATGCCGGTACGCGCTTTCACAAACGCCGCCAGCTTCACTTTGTTCTGGTATTTGATATCGCGGTATTCTTTGCGGAATTTCGCGTCGTCGGCGTATTTTTCCAGCCCTTCCAGCACGTCGAGATTGTTAGCCCACTCTTTCTTGAGCTTTTTATCGAGCAATGCCGCCAGTGCCGGGTTGCACTGTTTAATCCAGCGGCGTGGTGTAATGCCATTGGTGACGTTATGGAATTTGTTCGGCCACAGTTGGTGATATTCCGGGAACAGATCTTTAACCACCAAATCTGAGTGCAACGCGGCAACACCATTCACTGCAAAGCCACTGACCACGCACATGTTCGCCATGCGAACTTGTTTGTTATGCACCACCGCCAGTTTCGCCCACACCGCTTCATCGCCCGGCCAGGTTTTATCCACCAGTTTCTTAAAGCGGGTGTTGATTTCGTTGATGATCTGCATATGGCGCGGTAGCAACGCTTTCACCAGTTTCTCGTCCCAACATTCCAGCGCTTCAGGCATCAACGTGTGGTTGGTGTAAGCAAAGGTTTTGCTGGTGATGGCCCATGCGTCGTCCCAGTTCATCTGGTGCTCGTCGATAAGCACACGCAGCAGTTCTGGAATGGCGATAGTCGGGTGGGTATCGTTAAGCTGAATCACTTCATAATCAGCCAGTTCTGCAAGCTTGCGGCCAGCCAAATGGTGGCGGCGTAAAATATCGCCCACCGAACATGCGCACTGGAAATACTGCTGCATCAGGCGCAGTTTCTTGCCGTTCAGGTGGTTGTCGTTCGGGTACAGCACTTTGGTCAGTTTTTCAGCGTCGATACCCTGTTGTTCTGCTTTCAGGAAATCGCCGTCGTTGAATTTAGTTAAATCAAATGGATGGGCGTGTTTCGCCTGCCACAAACGCAGCGGTTGCGCTACGCCATTACGGTAGCCAACCACCGGCAAATCCCAGGCTTCACCGTGGAAGATAAACGCCGGTTCCCAGCGCACGGTTTTGCCGTCTTTAACCACTTTACCGCCAACACCCACTTGCACGTCGAGTGCGGAGTTGTGCTGGAACCAGGGATAGCTGCCGCGATGCCAGTCGTCCGGCGCTTCCATCTGCTGCCCATCTTTGAAGGATTGACGGAACAGACCGTACTGGTAATTCAGGCCGTAACCAATCGCCGACTGGCCGACGGTGGCCATGGAATCCAGGAAACACGCTGCCAGGCGCCCTAAGCCACCGTTACCTAATGCCGGATCGGTTTCTGCTTCCAGCAAATCGCTCAGGTTGATATCAAACGCTTTCAGTTCATCCGCTACTTCCTGATACCAGCCCAGGTTCAGCAGGTTGTTACCTGTCAGGCGACCAATCAAAAACTCCATCGAGATGTAGTTAACGTGACGCTGATTTTTTTCAGGTTTCGCCACCGGCTGCGCGGCCAGTAATTCTGCCAGCGCACCGCTGACAGCATGCCACCATTGTTGCGGGGTCATTTCGGCGGCTGAATGCAGCCCATATCGCTGCCACTGACGTGTCAGTGCAGCCTGAAATTGTGCTTTATTGAAGGTCGTCTGTGACATAGGGGCTCGGGTCCTGTGATGTTCTAATTTCATTACCCGCTAGTGTGACGGGTGGCCTGGGCTAATTCCTCCTCCTGAGGGGCATTACGGAGGGAGGAGTCGCGGGGAGTAGCTAAAAATGTGACCGCTGCCACTAAAAGTGAGCCGCTGTTAGCTGAAACGCCCACCAGCTCTGGGTTTTCACTTCAGACACCGACATTTCACAATTGAATTCATCTAATCAATAGATTTGTGACCAGGAGCAACTTACAACGCCTCAAACCCTCAACAATCTTGCAATAACCCGCAAACTGGTCGACTTTGTAGTAAGTATTAATTACGAAGCGTAAAAAAAATCACATTCGTACATATTTCTTACACAGTGAAGTGGTAGACCCATGCTGATCCCCTCCAAATTAAGTCGTCCAGTACGTCTGGAAAATACAGTGGTCCGCGACCGGCTATTGATGAAATTATCAACAGCCAATAATTATCGTGTGGCACTGATAACCAGCCCGGCGGGTTATGGGAAAACGACCCTTGTTTCTCAATGGGCAGCAGGGAAGAAAGAGCTCGGTTGGTACTCTCTGGATGAGAGTGATAACCAGCAAGAACGTTTTGCCAGCTATTTGATAGCGGCCATTCAGCAAGCAACGTCCGGTCATTGTGTGACCAGCGAAGTGATGGTGCAAAAACGCCAGTACTCGAGCTTAACGGCTCTGTTCGCACAACTATTCATTGAAATGGTGGAGTGGCATCGCCCGCTGTTCCTGGTGATTGATGATTACCATCTGATTACCAACCCGGTTATTCACGAAGCGATGCGCTTTTTCATCCGCCACCAGCCAGAAAACCTGACGCTGCTGGTACTGTCGCGTAATTTGCCACAGCTCGGCATCGCCAATTTGCGTGTGCGCGATCAACTGCTGGAAATCGGCAGCCAACAACTCGCTTTTACCCATAATGAAGCGAAACAGTTTTTCGACCATCGGCTCAATTCACCACTCGAACATACCGAGAGCAATAGCCTGTGTGATGACGTCGCCGGTTGGGCGACCGCGCTGCAACTTATTGCGCTTTCCGCACGGCAAAGCAGTAACTCCTCAGCACAGCATTCTGCACGTCGGCTTTCGGGGATTAACGCCAGCCATTTGTCTGATTATCTGGCCGATGAAGTGCTGGATAATGTCGATCCCCAAACCCGTAACTTCCTGCTGCGCAGCTCGATTCTGCGTTCGATGAATGACGCGTTGATTGTGCGTGTCACGGGTGAGGAAAACGGCCAGATGCGCCTCGAAGAAACCGAACGTCAGGGGTTATTCATTCAACGCATGGATGACAGCGGCGAGTGGTTCCGTTTCCATCCGCTGTTTGGCAATTTCTTGCGCCAGCGTTGCCAGTGGGAACTGGCGACTGAGCTCCCGGAAATCCATCGTGCCGCAGCAGAAAGCTGGATGGCGCAGGGTTTCCCAAGCGAAGCCATTCACCATGCTCTGGCCGCAGGCGACGCCAGCCTGCTGCGCGATATTTTGCTCACTCACGCCTGGGCGCTGTTTAACCACAGCGAACTAGCGTTGCTGGAAGAATCTTTAAAAGCGTTACCGTGGGAAAGCCTGCTGGAAAATCCAAAACTTGTTTTGCTGCAAGCGTGGCTGATGCAAAGCCAGCATCGCTATAGCGAAGTGAACATGTTGTTGGCGCGTGCCGAGCAGGAAATGAATGTCGTAATGGATGAAACCATGCACGGTGAATTCAATGCGTTACGTGCCCAGGTGGCGATTAACGACGGCAATCCGGAAGAAGCCGAACGGCTGGCAATGATCTCCCTGGACACACTACCGCTGGCCAGTTTCTACAGCCGTATTGTCGCGACGTCGGTCCACGGCGAAGTGTTGCATTGCAAAGGTGAGCTGACTAAATCGCTTTCTGTGATGCAGCAAACCGAACAAATGGCACGTCGCCACGATATGTGGCATTACGCGTTATGGGGTTTATGCCAGCAAAGCGAGATTTTACTGGCGCAAGGTTTCCTGCAGTCAGCCTGGGAAGCACAAGAGAAAGCCTTCGCATTGATTGAAGAGCAGCACCTTGAGCAACTCCCGCTCCACGAATTTCTGCTACGCATTCGCGCACAATTGCTGTGGGCGTGGTCGCGGCTCGACGAAGCCGAAGCATCAACACGCATGGGACTGGAAGTACTTTCCGGTTACCAGCCGCAGCAGCAATTACAATGCATGGCGTTGTTAGTGCAATGCTCGCTGGCGCGAGGGGATCTGGATAACGCCCGTAATCACCTGAACCGCCTGGAAAACTTATTGGGCAATGGCTCATTCCACAGCGATTGGGTATCCAACGCTGACAAAGTGCGGGTGATTTACTGGCAAATGACCGGTGATAAACAATCTGCCGCCAACTGGTTACGCCTGACGCCGAAACCCGAGTTTGCCAATAACCATTTCCTGCAAAGCCAGTGGCGCAATATTGCACGAGCGCAGATTTTACTGAGTGATTTCGAGCCCGCCGAAATGGTGCTGGAAGAGTTAAACGAAAATGCTCGCGGCCTGCGTTTGATGAGCGATCTTAACCGTAACCTGCTGCTGTTAAACCAGCTGTACTGGCAGGCCGGGCGTAAAAGTGATGCTCAGCGCGTGTTACTGGAAGCGCTAGCGTTGGCTAACCGCACCGGTTTTATCAGCCACTTTGTGATTGAGGGCGAAGCGATGGCGCAACAATTACGCCAGTTGATTCAACTCAATACGCTACCTGAACTTGATCAACATCGTGCGCAGCGCATTTTGCGTGAGATTAACCAGCATCATCGCCATAAGTTCGCCCATTTCGATGAGAACTTTGTTAGCCGTTTATTGACGCACCCTGAAGTGCCGGAGCTTATTCGCACCAGTCCACTGACACAACGCGAATGGCAAGTGTTGGGGCTGATTTATTCAGGCTACAGCAATGAGCAAATCGCCGGTGAGCTGGATGTAGCAGCCACGACGATTAAAACGCACATTCGAAATTTGTATCAGAAGCTCGGTGTCGCACATCGCCAGGATGCGGTGTTACATGCGCAGAAATTACTGAAGATGATGGGGTATGGGGTTTAGCTTCTGAAATAAAACTGGCGGATGACGCCTACGCTTATCCGCCCTACGGGAAAGGTGTTGTAGGGTGGATAAGCGCGAGCGTCATCCACCATTAACATCACGATGCCAAAGACAACTTCGCCCTACCGCCCCGCTTTACCAGCCACTGCGCCACCCGCGCCTGCTGTTCTTCGCTCAACCACATCCCTAATTTGGTACGACGCCAAATAGCATCATCAACGCCACGCACCCACTCATGCTCCACCAGGTAACGTAATTCCGCTTCATAAAACTCATGACCGAAATCTTCACCCAACTCAGTGACGCTGGTTGCACGGCCCAGAATCAAGTCGCTGTTACTGCCATAAGTACGTGAGAAACGACGCGCCAGGTTTTCTGTCAGGAACGGGTAACGGCGGCGCAGTTGAGCGGCGTAATCATCACGGTCACCGTTAATATCGCCACCCGGCAAGGTACTGCCTTTAGTCCATGCTGGCCCCATTTTTGGGTAGTAGCCTTTCAGTTTATCCAGTGCGTGTTCTGCGAGCTTACGGTAAGTGGTGAGTTTGCCGCCAAACACTGACAACAGTGGCGCTTTGCCCTGCTCATCATGAATATCGAGGGTGTAATCACGGGTGATAGCTTGCGGTGAATCTGACTCATCATCACACAGCGGACGCACGCCGGAGTAAGTCCAGACGATGTCGTCGCGGCTTAGCGTCTTTTTAAAGTGCGCGTTGTAGGCATCTAACAAGTAGTTAATTTCATTGTCATCAATGTGGACGTCTTTCGGGTCACCCTTATATTCCACATCAGTGGTGCCAATAATGGAGAACTCATCCATCCACGGAATGACAAACACGATGCGCTTATCTTCGTTTTGCAGAATGTAAGCCTGCTTCTGGTTATGCACACGTGGCACCACAATATGGCTGCCTTTAATCAGGCGGATGCCGTATGGCGAAGGCAGTTGCAGGCCGTCGTCAAAGAAGTTTTTCACCCACGGGCCAGTGGCGTTCACCAGACCGCGAGCACGCCAGGTGAACGTTTCACCGGTATCAATATCTTGTGCTTCAACAACCCACAGGCCGTTTTCACGGCGAGCGCGGGTTGCGCGGGTACGGGTTTTCACCTCACCGCCTTCACGCGTCACCATCTGCGCGTTGGCTAAAACCAGGCGCGCATCATCAACCCAACAGTCGGAATATTCGAAACCGCGCACAATATTCGATTTTAGAACTGAATCTGCACCAAAACGCAAACCGGTGGACGCAGGCAAACTAGTACGTTTACCGAGATGGTCGTACATAAACAGACCAATACGAATCATCCATGCCGGGCGTAGATGCGGGCGGTGTGGCAGACGAAAACGCATCGGGAAAGCGATATGAGGAGCCATGTTCAGCAGCACTTCGCGCTCGGCTAAGGCTTCACTCACCAGACGAAATTCGTAATGCTCAAGGTAACGCAAGCCACCGTGAATCAATTTCGAGCTGTTTGAAGAGGTGGCACTCGCCAGATCTTGCGCTTCAAGCATCAACACAGATAAACCACGGCCTGCGGCGTCAGCGGCGATACCTGCCCCGTTAATTCCTCCGCCAATCACAATCAGATCTTTAGTTTCCATGTCACCCTCACGCACTTTCGTTAAAGTTCAAATATGTTCGTTATCGCTCATACTAGCAAGTCCGTGCGCGCTTTGTAACGAAAAAAAAACATTACTGCGTGATATGGATAACATAATGGCGTTAATATCAGCGGCCAGAGGGCAGATTCCCTTAATATGGCGCAAGCCGATTCAATATTATGACGAGCATAACCATGGAAACTTTTGAGTGTATTGGTGTGGAAGAAGCGCACCAGAAGTTGCAGCAAAAACACGCTGTGTTAGTTGATATCCGCGATCCACAAAGCTTTGCGATGGGCCATACGCCGGGCGCGTTTCATCTGACTAACGATCGTCTGGTGGCTTTTATGCAACAAACCGATTTTGAAACGCCGGTGCTGGTGATGTGCTATCACGGCAATAGCAGCAAAGGGGCAGCGCAATATCTGCTGCAGCAAGGTTACGACCAGGTGTATAGCGTCGACGGGGGTTTTGACGCCTGGCATCGCCATTTCCCGGCTGAAGTCGCGCACGGCGCGTCTTAAATTGCTGCGTTAGAGGTATACTGCTTCCTTTTGTATGGATTTGGCTGAAACCTTATGATCATGATTACCTCGTTTGCCAACCCGCGAGTCGCGCAGGCATTTGTCGACTATATGGCGACGCAGGGGATTATCCTCACTATTCAACAACACGAACAAACGGATATCTGGCTGGCAAACGACAGCCAGGAATCCCATGTTCGTGCTGAGCTTGAACAATTCCTCGCAAACCCGGGTGATTCGCGTTACCTCGCAGCAAGCTGGAATACCGGTCATACCGGTAGCGGTTTGCAGTACCAGCGCTATCCTTTCCTCGCGACTATTACGCAAAAAGCTGGCCCGTTCACCATGGTTATCATGGCCGCCTGTGTGCTGGTTTACCTAATGATGCAGGTGATGGGCGACCGAGCGGTGATGGTGTGGCTGGCGTGGCCGTATAAAGAGAGTTTGGACTATGAACTGTGGCGCTATTTCAGCCATGCGTTGATGCACTTCTCTATCATGCATATTGCGTTTAACTTGTTGTGGTGGTGGTATCTCGGTGGCCCGCTCGAAAAGCGTCTCGGTAGCGGCAAACTCATTACCCTGACGCTGGTTTCTGCGCTGTTGAGCGGCTTTGTACAGGCGAAATTTGGCGGCCCACTGTTTGGTGGTTTGTCGGGTGTGGTTTATGCGCTAATGGGCTATGTCTGGCTGCGCGGCGAACGCGACCCGGACAGCGGCATCTATATGCAGCGCGGCCTGTTAGCCTTTGCTGTTCTGTGGATTGTAATAGGATTTTTCGATGTTTTAGGAATGTCGATCGCCAACGCCGCGCATATTACCGGCCTGGTTGTCGGGCTTGCGATGGCGCTGGTTGATACCCTACACGCGCGAAAACGAACATAGCATTTCAGGAGAATAAAACAGCGTGAAGCAAACACAACGTCATGATGCCATTGTCGAACTGGTTAAAAAACAGGGCTATGTCAGCACTGAAGAGTTAGTCGAAGAGTTTGCGGTTAGCCCACAAACCATTCGTCGCGATCTGAACGATCTGGCCGACCAGAACCTGATCATGCGCCATCACGGTGGCGCCGCGTTACCGTCGAGTTCCGTGAATACACCGTGGCATGATCGTAAGGCGACGCAGACAGCGGAAAAAGAGCGTATCGCCCAGAAAGTTGCCAGCCAGATCCCCAACGGTGCCACGCTGTTTATTGATATCGGCACCACACCGGAAGCGGTGGCACATGCGCTACTCAACCACAGCAATTTACGGATCGTCACCAATAACCTGAACGTGGCGAACACGCTTAAGGTGAAAGAGGATTTCCGTATTATTCTGGCGGGCGGTGAATTACGCAGCCGAGACGGCGGGATTATCGGCGAAGCAACGCTCGATTTTATCTCTCAGTTCAGGCTGGATTTCGGCATTCTGGGGATTAGCGGCATCGATGGCGACGGCTCATTACTGGAGTTTGATTACCACGAAGTACGCACCAAACGCGCGATTATTGAAAACTCACGCTGCGTGATGCTGGTTGTCGACCATTCTAAATTTGGCCGCAATGCGATGGTGAATCTCGGCAGTATTAGCCTTGTTGATCAGGTTTATACCGATGTAATGCCACCGTCAGGCGTGATGCAGGTAATTGCTGAGAACAATGTGCAACTGGAGTTATGTTGATATTTGCGTGAGAACAACCCTCACCCCGTCCCTCTCCCTGAGGGAGAGGGGGAATACCGGGCTAGCCCCCTCGCCCCTTTGGGGAGAGAGGGAATACCGAGCTAGTCCCCTCGCCCCTTTGGGAGAGGGGGAATACCGAGCTAGTCCCCTCGCCCCTTTGGGGAGAGGGGGAATACCGGGCTAGTCCCCTCGCCCCTTTGGGGAGAGGGTTAGGGTGAGGGGAATAATTACAATCTCACCGGCTTAATATGCCAAATCTCATCGGCGTATTCCTGAATCGTCCTGTCAGACGAGAAATACCCCATGTTGGCAATGTTATGGATGACACGGAAAGTCCACTCTACTTGCTGGCGATACACTTCATCTACCCTATCCTGGCAATCTACATAACTGCGGTAATCTGCCAATACCTGATAGTGGTCACCAAAGTTAATCAGTGAATCCAGCAGGTCACGGTAACGTGTAGGTTCGTCAGGGCTGAAAGTCCCGGTACCAATTTGCGTCAGCACCTGATGCAGTTCTTCATCCTTTTCATAATACTCGCGTGGCTTATAGCCTTCGCGCCGTAGCGTTTCGACCTCTTCGGCCGTATTACCAAAGATAAAGATGTTATCCGCACCCACGTGCTCCAGCATTTCGACGTTTGCGCCATCCAGCGTGCCAATCGTCAGCGCGCCGTTCAGACCAAACTTCATATTACTGGTGCCGGAAGCTTCCGTTCCCGCCAGAGAAATCTGCTCCGAGAGATCCGCCGCTGGGATAATGATCTGCGCAAGACTGACGCTGTAGTTCGGGATAAACACCACTTTCAGGCGATCCTTTACCACCGGATCGTTGTTGATCACCGCCGCCACATCGTTGATGAGATGAATGATGTGTTTTGCCATGTAGTACGCCGACGCCGCTTTACCGGCGAAGATGTTCACACGCGGTACCCAATCGGCTGTTGGGTCTGCCTTAATGCGGTTGTAGCGCGTAATCACATGCAGCACATTCATCAACTGGCGTTTGTACTCATGAATACGTTTGATTTGCACATCAAACAACGCATTTGGGTTCACCACCACATTGAGATGCTGGCCGATGTAACTTGCCAGCCGTTTCTTGTTAGCCAGCTTCGCCTTACGCACATCCTGATGCACAGTTGGGTAATCAATATGCTGCTTCATCTCGTTCAGCTGGCTCAGATCAGTACGCCAGGTGCGGCCAATATTTTTATCTAACACTTCTGAAAGTGGTGGGTTCGCCAAAGCCAGCCAGCGACGAGGTGTCACACCGTTGGTTTTATTGCAGAAACGCATCGGGAAGATAGCGGCGAAATCGGCAAACAGCGACTGCACCATTAAGTTGGAGTGCAGCTCCGAAACACCGTTGACTTTGTGGCTGACGACAACCGCAAGCCACGCCATACGGACTTTACGGCCGTTCGACTCATCAATAATCGAAGTACGCCCCAGCAGCTCGGTATCGTTCGGATGTTGCTCCTGCAAGGTTTTCAGGAAGTAGTCGTTAATCTCGAAAATTATCTGTAAGTGGCGCGGCAAAATTTTGCCTAACATGTCCACTGGCCAGGTTTCCAGTGCTTCACTCATCAGCGTGTGGTTGGTGTATGAGAATGCCTGGCAGCAAACCTCAAACGCATCTTCCCAACTGAATTTATGCTCATCAATTAACAAGCGCATCAGCTCAGGGATCGCCAATACCGGGTGCGTGTCATTGAGGTGGATGGCGATTTTATCCGCCAGATTGTCATAAGTTTTATGTAGCTGGTAATGGCGGCTGAGAATGTCCTGCACGGTAGAGGACACCAGGAAATATTCCTGACGCAAACGCAGCTCACGGCCTGAATAGGTCGAGTCATCTGGATAAAGGACTCGCGAAACGTTTTCTGAATGGTTCTTGTCTTCCACCGCCGCGAAATAATCGCCCTGGTTAAACTTACCGAGGTTAATTTCGCTACTCGCCTGCGCATTCCACAGGCGCAGCGTATTGGTGGCATCAGTATCGTAGCCGGGGATTATCTGGTCATAGGCTACCGCCAGAATCTCTTCGGTTTCTACCCAGCGGAATTTTTTAGCTTCCATTTGCACGCGCCCGCCAAAGCGAACTTTGTAGCGTGTGTTGTGGCGCTTGAATTCCCACGGGTTACCGTATTCGAGCCAGTAGTCCGGTGATTCTTTCTGGCGACCATCAACAATGTTCTGTTTAAACATGCCGTAATCGTAGCGAATGCCATAACCACGGCCAGGCAAACCGAGTGTCGCTAATGAATCGAGAAAACAGGCGGCAAGACGACCGAGCCCGCCATTACCGAGGCCGGGGTCGTTCTCCTCGTCTATCAACTCTTCAAGATCCAGCCCCATCTCTTCCAGCGCATTTTTGACATCTTCATAAATGCCTAACGAAAGCAGCGCGTTAGAAAGGGTCCGGCCAATCAAAAATTCCATCGACAGGTAATAAACCTGGCGAACTTCCTGGGAAAGCTGAGCGCGGTTGGAACGCAGCCAGCGTTCGACCAACCGGTCACGAACCGCAAATAGCGTGGCGTTCAGCCACTCATGCTTATTGGCGATAACCGGGTCTTTCCCAACGGTAAACATCAGTTTGTAGGCGATTGAGTGCTTTAAAGCCTCAATGCTCAGCGTCGGTGACGAATAGGAAAATGGTGCGTTCATATCAGTGATTCCTGGTGGATGGCTACAGCAAACGTTGGTACAGATCGCGGTAGGAATGCGCCGCCACCTGCCAGCTAAAATCCATGCCCATCGCCTGACGTTGGACAAATCTCCACAACGACGGGCGGGACCACAACACGAAGGCACGCCTGATTGCTCTTAACAACGACCAGGCATTACTGTCCTCAAACACAAATCCACTGGCGATTCCGTCAGCCAGGTTTTCCAGTGAGCTATCAGAAACCGTATCGGCAAGCCCACCAGTGCGCCGCACCAGCGGCAAAGTGCCATACTTCAGACCATACAATTGTGTTAAACCACAAGGTTCAAAACGGCTTGGCACCAGTATCACGTCAGCTCCGCCCATAATCCGGTGCGAGAACGCTTCGTGATAACCGATCTGAACGCCCACTTGCCCCGGATGCTCCGCGGCAGCCGCCAGGAAACCTTCCTGCATCACGGTGTCACCGGCTCCCAGCAACGCCAGTTGCCCACCTTGCTCAAGTAAACCCGGCAACGCCTCCAGCACCAAATCCAACCCTTTCTGGCTGGTTAAACGGCTCACCACCGCAAACAGCGGCGCTTTCTCGTTCACTTTCAGCCCCATCGCCACCTGCAACTGGCGTTTGTTTTCCGCCTTTTCTTCCAGCGTATCGCGGGTATAGCGTGAAGCCAGAAGTAAGTCATGGGCCGGGTCCCAAATTTTTTCGTCCACGCCATTGAGGATGCCGGACAACCGCCCCTCACGGTGACGCTGACGCAACAGCCCTTCCATACCGTAAGCAAATTGCGGCTCGGTTATTTCGCGAGCATAGGTCGGGCTGACCGCCGTAATATGATCAGCATAATAAAGGCCCGCTTTCAAGTACGAAATTTGACCATTAAACTCCAGGCCGTTCATGTCGTAGAACGACCATGGCAGGTCAATTTCATTCATATGATGAGCGAAAAACAGCCCCTGATAAGCCAGGTTGTGCACGGTAAAGACTGACTTTGCCGGACGCCCTCGCGCTTCCAGATACGCTGGCACCAGGCCCGCATGCCAGTCATGCGCATGCACAATATCCGGATGCCAGAAGGGATCCAGGCCACAGGCCATTTCCGCCCCCACCCAACCCAACAGCGCAAAACGATGCACGTTGTCGGTGTACGCGAACTGGTTAGTATCGTGATACGGGCTACCCGGTCGGTCGTATAAATGTGGAGCGTCAATGAGGTAAATCCCCACGCCGTTGAAGTGGCCATATAACAAAGTCATATGACCCGCGAAGGTGTCGCGATGGGCGACCACTTGCGCGTCAACGATGCCACGACGAATGTCAGGGAAAGCAGGCAGCAAGACTCGCGTCTCAACGCCGCCTGCGATTTGTGCCGCAGGTAGCGCACCAATCACATCCGCCAGGCCACCCGTTTTCAGCAGTGGAAAAATTTCAGAACATACATGTAAGACCTGCATTATCGCTCCCGTATGGAAAGTCGTGGCGCGCTCTTAATGTCACAGCAGGCGCGCCGCGCGTGGGTCATTCCTTCACTTATTAACCATGCAATTTGGCAAGCATCTCGCGCGTCACCAGCACAATACCTTCTTCTGAGCGGTAGAAACGGCGAGCATCTTCTTCGGCATTTTCGCCAACCACCATGCCTTCCGGGATGACACAAGCGCGGTCAATAATGCAACGGCGTAAACGGCAGGAGCGCCCGACGATGACATCAGGCAACAATACTGACGAGTCAATGTTACAAAACGAATTAACACGCACGCGCGGGAACAGCACCGACTGAACCACCACTGAGCCAGAAATAATGCAGCCGCCGGAAACCAGCGAGTTCAGCGTCATGCCATGGCTACCGGAGCGGTCTTGCACAAATTTCGCGGGCGGCAGCGGCTCCATATGGGTACGGATCGGCCAATCCCGGTCGTACATATCCAGTTCTGGTGTCACCGAGGCGAGATCGAGGTTCGCTTTCCAGTAAGCTTCCAGCGTGCCGACATCGCGCCAGTACGGCTCGGCATTCGGGTCAGACTGCACGCAAGAAAGCGGGAAGGGATGGGCAAAAGCAACGCCGGATTTCATCACGTTCGGGATAATATCTTTCCCGAAGTCATGGCTTGAGGAGTCGTCTTTGTCGTCAGCCTCTAACAGTTCGTAAAGGTAATCAGCATCGAAAACGTAGATTCCCATACTGGCGAGCGCTTTGCTGTCATCACCTGGCATCGACGGCGGATTAGCCGGTTTCTCAACGAATTCAATGATTTTCTCTTCGTTATCTACCGCCATAACGCCAAACGCCGAGGCTTCATGTAGCGGCACTGGCATACATGCCACCGTGCAGCGTGCGCCTTTTTCTACGTGGTCAATCAACATGCGCGAGTAATCTTGCTTGTAGATATGGTCGCCCGCGAGGATCACCACGTATTCCGCTTTGTAACGGCGGATAATATCGAGGTTTTGTGTCACCGCATCGGCGGTGCCGCGATACCAGTTTTCACCGTGTACACGCTGCTGTGCCGGGAGCAAATCCACAAACTCGTTCATCTCTTCACTGAAAAACGACCAGCCACGTTGGATATGTTGAATCAAGGTATGTGACTGATATTGGGTAATCACGCCGATGCGGCGAATACCCGAGTTAATGCAGTTCGACAACGCAAAATCGATAATTCGGAACTTGCCACCAAAGTGAACGGCAGGCTTAGCGCGCGTTGAGGTCAAATCTTTCAATCGGGTACCGCGCCCACCAGCCAGAATCAGGGCCACGGATTTATTTGGCAGTTGACGTGCCAACATCAGAGGATCGTTCTTATCAAGCTTAACCATGACTGACTCCTTTTTTTATGACTTCTGGAATACGCAGACTCCGTGCGCAGGACCATGCCATACAGCCATCACCACCGGGTTGTCTTCACCGGCAAACGGAGGAATGGCTCGCCATTCCCCTTCGGGTAGTACGATGTCAGCCAACTCTTCGGTCGCGTTAATCGTAATGAGCCAACGTTCAGAAAGTTGGATTTGCAGGCGATGAACCCCGTTTTCCCACTCGTCAGCACTCAGAGGCTGAGCCTCTTTATTCCACCAGCGAACATTGTCATCACCTTCCTCCCACCAGAGATTTCGGGTTAGTGCCGGAATCGTCTTGCGTAGATGAATCAATGCCGCGGTAAATGTGGTTAAGCCATCGTTACAGTGTTCCCAATCAAGCCAGGTCAGTTGGTTGTCCTGACAATAAGCATTATTGTTGCCGTGCTGGCTGTGGCCATGTTCATCACCAGCCAACAGCATCGGCGTTCCCTGAGAAAGCAGTAACAATGTGAGCAAGGCGTGCACGCTGTCGCGCCGCCGCTCTTTGATATTCAGTGAAGCTTCCAGTCCTTCGAAACCATAGTTATTGCTGTAGTTATTATTAGTGCCATCGCGGTTATCTTCGCCGTTCGCTTCGTTATGTTTTTGATTGAAGCTGACACAATCACGCAGCGTGAAGCCGTCGTGGGCAGTGATTAAATTGACACTGGTTGAAGGCTTGCGCTCTCCACGACGGTAGACATCGCTTGAACCAGCAAAGCGGCAAGCGAATCCCCCCAACGATAGATCTTGTCGCAGCCAGAAACGCCGCATGCCGTCACGAAAATGGTCATTCCATTCCGCAAATAGCGGCGGATAGTTCCCCACCTGATAACCTCCCGCGCCAATATCCCACGGTTCAGCAATCAGTTTTATTTGCGACAAAACAGGATCGTTTTTTATCGCTTCGAACAACGGAGCATCCTGCCGGAACTCCGGCGTACGCCCCATGACCGAAGCTAAATCAAAGCGAAAACCATCGATATGGCAGCTATCGACCCAATAACGGAGACAATCCACCATCTGAGCGACCACGCCCGGCGTGCTCAAATTCAACGTGTTACCGCAACCTGTCCAGTTCTGGTAATCACCGTTTTCCATTAACCAATAATAGCTACGGTTGTCGATTCCGCTCAGTGAGAGGGTTGGGCCATCGCGGTCCAGCTCAGCACTGTGGTTCAGAACAATATCGAGAATGACCTCAATGCCCGCTTCGTGCAGTGCTTTTACAGCCCCCCGTAGCTCATTGGCGGCCACCAGTGGATCTTGATTTACCGCGTAATAACCTTCGGCGGCGTACAGCGCACGGGGGTTATAGCCCCAATAATTACTGAGCCCTAAATGGGCGATGCGTGGCTCGGTGACAAAATGCGCCACCGGCAACAATTCAAGCGCCGTAATCCCCAGGCGTTTGAAATAGTTAATCATCACCGGATGACCAAGTGCGGCATAAGTGCCCCGCAACTCTTCCGGGATGCCAGGATGAAGCAGTGTCAGGCCACGCACATTGGCTTCGTAAATTACCGTGTCGCCCCACGGGATTCGTGGGTGCACATCGTCTTCCCAGTCGAATTTATCCTGCACCACCACACATTTCGCCATGTGCGGAGCGCTATCTTCCAGGTTGGGTTCATCATAACCGCCATGCAGATGCGGATGGTCGGCTGCACCGCCAACTACCACGCGAGCACAAGGGTCGAGCAGCAATTTTGCCGGATTAAAACGATGGCCGTTTTGCGGTTCCCACGGCCCATGCACACGATAGCCGTATTTCAGACCAGGTTTAGCGTTGGGCAAATAGCCGTGCCAGATGTCACCGGTTCGCACCGGTAAATCGTAACGTTGCTCGTGACCATGCTCGTCGAACACACACAGTTCGACTTTATGAGCATTGGCAGAAAACAGGGTGAAGTTCACCCCTTTTCCATCGAAGTATGAACCGTATGGCGCGGAATTCCCGGCGCTGAGTTGTGTCATTCAGCCTCCCGTACCAGCCAAATGGTCGACAGCGGTGGCAGCGTCAAACTTAAAGAGTGATCGCGCCCGTGGCTTGGAATGGCATCGCTGTGTACCGCCCCGCTGTTCCCGGCATTGCTGCCGTGATAATGCATTGAGTCAGTATTCAGTTCTTCACGCCAGCGTCCTGGCTGGTTAATGCCGAAGCGATAGTGGTAACGCGGTACCGGCGTAAAGTTGCTGGCGACAATGATTTCATTACCTTGTGAGTCGCGGCGCACAAAGATAAATACCGAGTTAACGTTGTCTTCCACCACCAGCCATTCGAAACCGTAACTGTCAAAATCCAGCTCGTGCATCGCGGCATGTTGGCGATAAGTGCGGTTCAAATCACGCACCAGACGTTTCACGCCGTGGTGCCAGTTGTCGCCGCCTTCCAGCAAGTGCCAGTCGAGGCTGCTGTCATGGTTCCACTCGCGCCCTTGAGCAAACTCATTGCCCATAAACAGCAACTTCTTGCCAGGGAAGGCCCACATCCAACCGTAATAAGCACGCAAGTTGGCAAACTTTTGCCAGGCATCGCCAGGCATGCGGTCGAGAATCGATTTTTTACCGTGTACCACTTCATCGTGCGACAACGGCAGGACAAAGTTTTCGGTGCTGTTGTACAACATGCCGAAGGTCATTTTGTCGTGATGATACTGGCGATGCACCGGGTCAAGCTTCATGTAGTCGAGAGTGTCGTGCATCCAGCCGAGGTTCCATTTAAACCAGAAACCCAGTCCGCCCATCGACGCTGGACGCGACACGCCCGCAAAGTCGGTCGACTCTTCCGCCATGGTCACGGCACCAGGCGTTTGCTCGCCAATGATGCGGTTGGTGCTACGCAAAAATTCGATCGCCTCGAGGTTTTCACGGCCGCCTTTATCGTTGGGGATCCACTCGCCTGGCTGGCGGCTGTAATCGCGGTAAATCATCGACGCCACCGCATCAACGCGCAAACCGTCAATGCCGAAACGCTCAATCCAGTACAGACCATTGCCGACCAGATAGTTGCTGACTTCACGCCGCCCATAGTTGTAAATCAGCGTGTTCCAGTCCTGGTGATAGCCTTCGCGCGGGTCGCCATGTTCGTACAGCGACGTACCATCGAATTTCGCAAGCCCGGCGTCATCCGTCGGGAAATGCCCTGGCACCCAGTCGAGCAACACGTTTAAGCCCGCAGCATGTGCGGCATTAATAAAGTAACGGAAGTCTTCTCGCGTGCCGAAACGGCGCGTCGGCGCATACAGCCCTTGTGGCTGGTAACCCCAACTGCCATCGAACGGGTGTTCGTTAATCGGCAACAGCTCGAGGTGGGTAAAGCCCATCTCTTTCACGTACGGCACCAGTTGGTCCGCCAGTTCGCGGTAACTGAGCCAGAAATTATTGTCAGTGTGGCGGCGCCACGACCCGAGATGCACTTCGTAAATTGAAATTGGCTGATCGAAGCCATTGGCGCGCTGGCGCGCTGGGCTAAGGGTAGTTTTTTCTGGTAACCCGCAAATCAGCGATGCCGTTTCCGGGCGCATTTGCGACTCAAACGCATACGGGTCGGCCTTCAGGCGCAGATGCCCGTCGGTATCAATCAGTTCGAATTTGTATAACTGCCCAGGGTGAGCGCCAGGGATAAAGAGTTCCCAGATCCCGCTTTCGCGGCGTAAACGCATCGGATGGCGACGGCCGTCCCAATAGTTAAACTGGCCAACGACGGAAACACGGCGGGCGTTAGGTGCCCAAACGGAGAAACGCGTGCCGGTGACGCCATCCATCGTGTCGGCGTGCGCACCGAGAGTTTCATAAGGACGCAAATGCGTGCCTTCGGACAACAGCCAACTATCCACTTCCTGGATTAGCGGCCCAAAGCGGTAAGGATCATCAATAAGATTTTCATGGCCATGCCACATGACGGCCAGTTGATAACGGAATGGATTTTTACGCCGGGGAATAACCCCGCAAAAGAAACCGCGCGAATCAAGGCAGTCTAATTTACCGACCTTACCCCCAGTTTTTGGTTCGATAACCCACACTTCGGTGGCGTCAGGTAACAGGGCACGCACTTCCAGCCCGGCATCCGTTTTATGCATTCCCAGCAAGGAAAAAGGATCAGCAAAGTGACCCGCAATTAGCGCATTTATCACGTCTTTTTCTGGATGAACAGACATGGATTTTGTCCTGTTTTTTTGTCTTATCCTGACGCTACGCTTACGCGCTCAGGATAACGTTATCATTGACCCAACGGGCAGCGTAAATGAACTCCTGTAAGCTGCTCCGCCCAACAACCTATCAAGACGGTTTTTTCCGCCCTGAATAAAGCATAGCCAACGCGCTGTTTTACTCCTGAAAAATAATTAATAACGATCATACGCTCCATGTATGACGCGAAAAAAAAGGGGCTGCAATGCCCCTTATGTAAACAAGTGTACTTATGCGAGCAGACGCAACATTCTACGTAACGGTTCTGCAGCACCCCACAGAAGCTGGTCACCCACGGTGAACGCTGAAAGGAATTCAGGGCCCATATTGAGTTTACGCAGGCGTCCAACTGGCGTGGTCAGCGTGCCGGTGACGGCAGCAGGCGTCAGTTCGCGCATGGTGATCTCGCGATCGTTTGGCACCACTTTCGCCCACTCGTTATGCCCGGAAAGCATCGCTTCAATGGTTGGCAGAGAGACATCTTTCTTCAGTTTGATGGTGAATGCCTGGCTGTGGCAGCGCAATGCGCCCACGCGAACACACAAGCCATCAACTGGAATAATCGTGCCGGTGTTGAGGATTTTGTTAGTCTCAGCCTGGCCTTTCCACTCTTCGCGGGTCTGGCCGTTATCCAGTTGCTTGTCGATCCACGGGATCAGGCTTCCTGCTAGTGGCACGCCAAAGTTATCCGTTGGCAGGCCGCCGCTACGGGTCAAGTCAGTCACTTTGCGCTCGATGTCCAGAATGGCAGACGCAGGATCAGCCAGTTCAGCCGCAACGTGATTATGCAGTTGGCCCATCTGGCTCAGCAGTTCACGCATATGACGCGCACCGCCGCCGGACGCTGCCTGATAAGTCGCCACAGACACCCAGTCAACCAGGTCATTCGCAAACAAGCCGCCGAGGGACATCAGCATCAGGCTGACGGTACAGTTACCGCCAACAAAGGTTTTGACGCCGTTGTTCAGCCCTTCCTGAATGACATGCTGGTTAATTGGGTCAAGAATGATGATGGCGTCATCTTTCATACGCAGTGAAGAGGCGGCATCAATCCAGTAACCCTGCCAACCGCTTTCACGAAGCTTTGGATAGATTTCGTTGGTATAATCGCCGCCCTGGCAGGTAATGATAATATCCAGCGCTTTCAACGCTTCCAGGTCATAAGCATCTTGCAGGGTGCCATTATTCTGGCCTGCAAAAGACGGGGCCGCGAGGCCGAGCTGAGAAGTGGAGAAGAAAACCGGACGAATGGCGTCAAAGTCGCGTTCCTCAACCATGCGCTGCATGAGAACGGAACCGACCATACCGCGCCAACCGATAAAACCAACATTTTTCATAGAGACTAATCCTGCGAAGAAGATGTGTGCGTTGTGTGCATTAATTGGAAACAGCCTTCACATTACAAAATGCTGCCAAAGTCGCAAGTGAAATTAATCAATGATATGCAAGCGATTAGAAATACAACTTATTAGAGACAATTATTCATGACCGAAATCATTTCTGCGGCAGTGCTGTTAATCCTGATTATGGACCCGCTGGGCAACCTGCCGATCTTTATGTCAGTGCTCAAACATACCGAGCCAAAGCGCCGCCGCGCCATCATGATCCGCGAGCTGCTGATTGCGCTGATCATCATGCTGATTTTCTTATTCGCCGGGGAAAAAATTCTCGCATTCCTTAACTTACGCGCCGAAAGCGTTTCCATATCCGGCGGGATTATTCTGTTCCTGATTGCGATTAAAATGATTTTCCCAAGCCATGAAGGCAATGCCTCTGGCCTGCCTGCGGGTGAAGAACCGTTTATCGTGCCGCTGGCAATCCCGCTGGTTGCCGGACCGACGCTGCTGGCGACATTAATGTTGTTATCGCATCAGTATCCGAATCAGATGGGCCACTTAGTGATCGCGTTACTGCTGGCCTGGGGCGGTACCGTGGCGATTTTGCTGCAATCATCGCTGTTCTTGCGCCTGCTGGGCGAGAAAGGCGTGAATGCGCTGGAACGCCTGATGGGCCTGGTGCTGGTGATGCTGGCAACGCAGATGTTCCTCGATGGCCTGCGGGTGTGGATGAAGGGATAAACTTGCGTCCCCTCTCCCCCAACTGTCTCTTGTACACATCTTTGAAGAACAGTTCCTGCCAATTCGGAGAAGGTTCCGTTCACCAGGCGATTGAATGTTTATGTCGCCACGAAACCGGTGAACGTCTTAGGGTGGCCACCGTCGCCACCCTAAGGACCCGGACTCCCGGCAAATAAATCGCCGCAAGCGGTAAACCTCCATTTAGCCTCCGTGTCAGGGTCAGTTGCGATTCGTTCCCGACGATCGCGCCCTCCAGCCGTTCCCGACGGCTGGACCCTGCCACCTGGAGTCAAAATGGAGGCGATTTAAGCCGGACCCGAAATTCAAGGTCAAAGTCATAAGCCAGAGCGGTTTTGACCTTGTTCCCGGCTTCGATCGCACCGTTTGCGGGAATTACAGAGATAACTGAACGCACGGGTGAACGGAAAACCTGCGGGGCTGACAGCCCTCAGGGAGAGAGTTAATTGTAGGGCGGGCAAGCGCAAGCGCCCCCGCCACAAACATTAAAGCTCGATAACCAATCCCGCCTCGTACGAATCCGGTGTAATCACCACACCGTGTTCACCCGCTGCACTCTTGCCTTGCTTCACGCCTTTCACACTGCCGATATTACGCAGACACAGCGTCCAGTCTTTCGCCTGGCCTGCGCTTTGTACCGCCAGCGTATTGCCTTCGCGACGCACCTTCAGCGTGAAGACAACCGAACCGTCTGCCGCCGGGACTTCACAAATCGCCTCGCGGCCATCGTCCAGGTTAAACAGCTGGAAAGCGGTGCCTTCGTGCCACGCGTAATCTGGTTTCTGGTCATTATTACCCAGCGCCAACAGCGTATTGTCTCGCACATAAACCGGCAGGCTCTGGAAATCATGCTGCTCTTTATGCCAGCGGCTACCTTGCGCTTGCTGGTTGTTGAGCAGATGCGTCCAGCGCCCTTCTGGCAGATAGAACTGCACGTCGCCCGCCTCAGAGAACACCGGCGCAACCATCACTGACTCGCCCAACATGTACTGGCGATCGAGATAATCGCAGCCCGGATCGTCCGGGAACTCCAGCATCATGGCGCGCATCATCGGCGTACCGCATTCCGCAGCCTGCGCCGCCTGGCGATACAGATACGGCATCATGCGCGATTTCAACTGCGTGAAGTGGCGCACCACATCGCAAGCTTCGTCGTCATACGCCCATGGCACACGGTAGGATTTGCTGCCATGCAGGCGGCTGTGGCTGGAAAGCAGCCCGAATGCGCACCAGCGTTTATAAACATGCGCCGGAGCGGTATTTTCGAAGCCGCCAATATCGTGGCTCCAGAAACCAAAACCAGACATGCCGAGCGACAAACCACCGCGCAGGCTTTCTGCCATTGACTCATAGTTGGCATAGCAGTCGCCGCCCCAGTGAACCGGGAATTGTTGTGCGCCAACGGAGGCCGAACGGGCAAACAGTACGGCTTCTTCGTCGCCCAGTTCCTGCTTGAGCACGTTCCACACCAGCTCGTTATAAATGAACGCGTAATGGTTGTGCATTTTCTGCGGGTCGGAGCCATCGTGCCACACCACATCGGTTGGGATGCGCTCGCCGAAGTCAGTTTTGAAGCAATCCACACCCATGCGCACCAGGCGTTTCAGATGGCCTGCGTACCAGTCGCAAGCCGCCGGATTGGTGAAATCAACAATCGCCTGGCCTGGCTGCCATTTATCCCACTGCCACACCGCGCCGTTCGGGCGTTTGAGCAGATAGCCTTTTTCCATCCCTTCGCGGAACAGCGGAGATTTCTGGCCGATGTACGGGTTAATCCACACGCAGATTTTCAGACCACGCGCTTTCAGGCGTTTCAACATGCCTTCAGGATCGGGGAAGGTCACCGGGTCCCACTCGAAATCACACCACTGGAAGGCTTTCATCCAGAAGCAGTCGAAGTGGAACACGTGCAGCGGCAGGTTACGTTCGGCCATGCCGTCGATAAAACTATTCACCGTCGCTTCGTCGTAGTTGGTGGTAAAGGAAGTGGTGAGCCACAGGCCAAACGACCACGCTGGCGGCAGCGCCGGGCGGCCAGTGAAGCGGGTATAACGGTCGAGAACCGCTTTCGGCGTTGGGCCGTCAATCACGAAGTATTCGAGATATTCACCTGCCACGCTGAACTGCACTTTAGAGACTTTTTCGGAACCAACTTCAAAGGAGACACATTCCGGATGATTCACCAGCACGCCGTAGCCACGGTTGGTGAGGTAGAAAGGAATGTTTTTGTAAGATTGCTCGGTGCTGGTGCCGCCATCGCGGTTCCAGGTTTCCACCGTCTGGCCGTTTTTCACCAGCGCGGTAAAACGCTCGCCCAGACCATAAACCGTTTCGCCAACGCTCAAATCCAGGCGCTCGAACATGTACGTGTTGCCGCTGTTAGCATCCTGCACATAACCGTTATTTTTCACCGCACTGCCGGTGATGCGCACGCCATCGCGCAGGAAATCCAGCGCCCATTCAACGCCTTTGGTGACACGCACCGCCAGATTGCCGCTTTTCAGCTCGGCAAACTCAGCGGTGTTTTGCATCGACACTTTCACGTCGTGCAACACGTTCAGCGGATAATGCGGGCCGTTATTCACCGCGCCCTGGAAATGCTCGATACGCACGCCGACCACACCTTCCTGCGGGGAGAAAAAGCGTAACGTAAACAGTGGGGTATCAAGCTGATTTCCCCGCTCGCGCACATCCTTCATGCCTGCATACACCACCATCTCATTACCCTGCTGTTCCACATCAAACACTTGCACCGGGTGGATAAGCGCTAAACCGGGCTGGATAAGCCAGTTACCGTCACTAATTTTCATTATGCCGTCCTTTTCAATGCTGAATTTTTTGGAAACGGTGTGCCCGTGGGTCTGGTGCGCACCTTCAAAAATGAATGTGAAAAATTCGATATCAAAGGTTGTAAAGCATCGGGGACGGACGATGAATTCTAATTTCTGGTTATCAGATTATGTTTCTTGATAAGTGTGAGCGGAGTCGCTCTCTTAGCAGACTAAGATTTAAGGAATGGGTGTTTTTCGCGCGGTTTGATTGATCTGGCTAATAGTTTCAGAAGAATCATGGGGTAAAGGGGAAAGCATTGTTTGGTAAGGGGGAAAAACTGGGTATACTGCGCACCGCCTCCATGTAGCAATCGAGGCAAGGAAGATCGTCGTCTCCGGTGAGGCGGCTGGACTTCAAATCCAGTTGGTGCCGCCAGCGGTGCCGGGCAGGTTCAACTCCTGTGATCTTCCGCCATTTTTTGCTGCTATTGTCAAATCTAATCAATAATTTCTAGTTAGAATAATCAAAATACTCTAATGACCTGAAAGGTTCAAAACCATCTGGCCAAGAGGTTGTCATTTTGCATAGAAGTCGATATTGCTCTGGTGCAGCAATGTTAACTTTAACTACAAAGATACTAATCTTTGATGTGAATAAATTTAAATTTTCTAACTTTCTAAAATCTTTGTTTAAGTACCTTGGATAATAACCGATCTTAATGGAATTTTTTTTATTTAAAAGAATAATTGCATCCCCATCATTTTTATTCTCATCATCATGGGCATACCCTAATCCTTGCCCAGGCAACAAATTTTCGATTACACTTTTCTCAATCAAATCTAAATATCTAACCCCACTGACAAAAAACTTAAACTCATATGTTCCATTCTGATTTTCTGGAATGCTAATGATTCTAAAATTGTCTGTTTTCCTAGCGCCGCCTGAAATGGCAAGTAAAGACAATGGGTCAAAATCTTCATTTTCTAAACCAGTCCATTCTAACATACTAGAATATTCCGGTCTTCTTTCTGGCATGATTCTATTTTTAAAAAATGGAAATAGAGTATTTGATTTATATTCTTTATCTAAATCAGTCATTCGCGGAAATGCTACAAATCGAGGATGCTTCGCACCATTCGTATAATTTAATTTGTAACTATCATCATCCATAGTGGTTAATTTGGCTACAGGATGCCACATTCTATCATCTCGATCCTGCCAAATAACAAATACACTTTTCATATTAATACACCAATTTTATCAAACGATGAAAGTATTAATTTCCTTCTTTAATTTCAATAAATTATTTTTATTACATCGTATTATTTCATATGCAAACTGTTTTGCAGTAAATGACATTCTTTCTTCAGGGACTCTACTAATTACTTGATAAATCATCGAATCCTCCAAATCACTTAATCTTTCTAACCATGCCATTGCCGCACTTGGATTTATTCTAGCAGAATTTTCAAATGCTTGCAGTATTTTTAGCCTGCTATTACTCGTGTTGTAAAAATGAGATTTTGCTTTTAATACATAGGTTTCTACACTTCTCCCAATATCATTTGTATCCAATCTAATTCTTCGTTTTTCATCACTTTCATTGCGCCCTAAACTAGCGGCGTGGTCAAAAGAAGGTGCTAAGTGAGTTGTCGCTTTATCCGTCTCAATCATTCCCCAGTTTTCTACATGACGATCTTGGTTCGAAATCAAACTATCTAACATCAGATACCCAACAAAAAAATCACTTGCTGTTTTAATCTTATCTAACTCCTTAAAACCAATAGGCTTCCTTTTTATTATCCGTTCCATTATTGTAAAAACACGAGTTATTCTTTGAATGCTATCATTTTCAGTTGATGATGTAGCATTCATCCTTTCAATTAATTCATTACCAGTGGAAAGTCGCTCACCTTTTCCTAAAATAAAGTTAGGGCTAATTACACCATCCATCCCATTATAAGTTGCTAATTCATATTTCGCATGTGGTATACCAAGTAACTCAGCTAATTCACTGGCAATTTTCTCAGCCCAATCCTCTCCGTATCGAAAAACATCTTCCATGGCTTTGTTCTGTGTTTTTATAGATTTAAACAAGTAGGAGTCGCCATTATTATCTTCATACCAAAATTTTGATTTTGTCCCCAGTTGCTCAAACTCTTCTATTTCAAACTCAGATATATCTATAATGTTATATTCCATATAACCTTCATAGTTTAAAAATGCAGACAAAATAAGATATTTGTAAATAATATGATTAATATAGTCACTTGATGAATTACTGTAAACAATTATTTTTATTAATATGAAAGTTGCGAGAGTGTTAGCAAAATGAATGCAATACGACTAATAGTCGAAGATATAATATTTATAGTTAAAGTTACTCCTTCTTCATATTTTTAGTCACTAAATGCTCCAACTCCTTCCTCCCAAGCTCTTTCAGCCAATTACCCAAACTCATGCCTGCATCTTTCGCTGCAACTTCAAATTGAGCTTTCAGTTCCGGTGTGATGCGGATCTGAAATGTTGGAGAAAGACCATTTCCCTTCGGGCTTTTGTCATGTTTGATAGTTGACATGTAGGTGAGTTCTCCTCAGTATGATATCCATATCGTACGTACACTTTGGCGATATTTAATTGAGCAACGCCCCAATAGTGCTAGGAACACTACCGAGGCGTTTAACCACAAACGTTAATGGAGTTAACGGCATGGCTAACACGAATACTATCACAACCAATCCCCTTGAAACCGCATACACACAACCAGTTACTGAATCCGCAATCACAGCGCTATTAAAAACCCCGCTCGGCGCCACACATGATCTCTTCCAGGTGCTCGACGCCTGCCAGCATTATGTTAATGCGCTGATTGAAAACGACGACAACACCGAATGTATGGCGCTTTGTGGGCGTTTGTATGCAGCACTGGAAATGTTGAAGTTCGCGCTTAAAGCGCCGCTACCAGCCCATCTAATCGAACGCCTGACGGTGGATGTGGCAGAACCCGATAATTATCGCGGCGCGCTTTCTACCGATTCTGAAACCCTGCGCGAATACTGCGCTGCGTTAGTCATGCTCTTGTTGCAGCGCCAGCAGTCGCCGGAACAAAGCGAACACATCACCGGATTATTATTCGAGTTGATCAACGTTCTGGTCGAGGATTTAAAAGCTCCGCGCTTTGTGCAAACAGATGGCGGGCTGGTGATGATTAACGGTGAAGCGTTGCCGGGCATTCACTAAGTATCGTCAGGAAGAACCCCACAATTTCAGTTAGTGTTGTGGGGTATCCAGAATGCAGGCTAGCTTAATGTATATCCCTGTTTGGGTGAATTAGGCTTATTAGGAAACGCTAGCTTCAGTTGCTTTGCGTCCACCATGGGTTTTAAGTAATTCTGACGTATGCTTTGAGCCTTACGTCCCAGTAATATCTCCATTACTGATACTGACAAGTAATGTCCGTTACACAAGTCCATAAGTAGTTCTTTCATGACTTCCGTATCCAAGCGTCGATGCTCTCTGGATGGCGCTGTAAGATCTTCAAGACATGCTCGGAACTCTGCATTTAATACTTCAAGATCATCAATAAATGGCTTATCAAGAAGCTCATGGATAAAGCGGCCATTCCCATCTCTTCCCTGATGACTATCCGTTAAGTTGAGCTCGCTATGCGTTAAGTCAGAGCCGCTATGCGTTAAGTTGTGCGCGGCACTTAACGCATTAGCAAAGACATCCTCCGGAGAAGGAGGCTCCATTCCAGATTTGGTGAAAACGTTCTGGTCGAGGATTTGAAAACACCGCGTTTTGTTCGTACCGATGGTGGACTGGCAATGACTAGCGGCGAAGCGGTTCCAGGAATTCACTAGTTTTCCCAGGGCGGTTAAGCGCAGCGCCACCCGCCAAAAAACGGTGGATGACGCTGCGCTTATCCGCCCTAAAAATGCCTCGCAATCAGTCCAGAAATAAACCCTTCGTAATACACCTTAACATTCTGTCTTACTCTCAACAGGTACTATTCTGGTTCACTATTAAAGGGATATTTCTGCATGAATAAGTTGATGAAAATTTTGTTGTTAAGCGGCGTTGCGTTGTCTGCTACTGCTTGTTCAAGTGACTATGTGATGTCGACTAAAACCGGTGACATGATTGTGACGCAAGGGAAACCGCAGGTGGATAAAGATACCGGCCTGATTAGTTACACCGATGCGCAAGGTAACGAACGCCAGATTAATGACGAGCAAATCGTGCAGATGATTAAGAAGGACTGATTTGCTGTGCAGATACCAGCCAGCCCATGCTGACTGGTATCTCGTCTTAGCGTGCTTGACCTACCCGCCACGCAACATCACGCATGGCGTCGCGCGCTGCCTGGCTGATACCACCAAGCTGGAAGAAGCCGTGGATCACGCCAAGATAGCGTTGGCAGGTGGACTCAACGCCTTGATCCATCAGGCACTCATGCAAGACCTCACCTTCATTGCGAAGTGGGTCGTATTCAGCGGTGATGATATGCACCGGTGGCAGGCCTGCAAAATCTTCACGAAATAACGGGCTGGCTTCATCATCCATTGGGTCAAGATCGGCCATATAGGCTTCGTAACCTGAAAGCAGCGTATCGCGGGTAATGATGTAGTCGTAGCCATTTTCCTGATAGCTGACAGATTCCGCCGTCGCGTCCAGCATCGGGTAAATCAACATCAGCCGCGCAGGCAACCAGTTTCCCGCACTTTTCAGGCGCAGGGCCGTCACCAGGGCAATATGTCCACCAGCGCTGTCGCCCGCTAGCGTTACTCGTTCACGATCTACTTCCAGCTGTTCAGCCGCTTGCCAGATAGCGTCCGCTGCACGCTCAGCATCATCATGCGCTGCCGGATAAGTGTGCTCTGGTGCCACGCGATACTGAACGGCAATCACCCGGCAACCACTGTAATAGCAAAGCTGGCGTAACTGATTGTCATGGGTTTCAAACCCACCGCTAACAAAACAACCACCGTGGTAATAGATCACGGCTGGAAGCGATCCGGTCGCATTTAGCGGGGAAAATATGCGTAACGTGCAGCCATTAAGGCTGATATCTTTCACGTCGACTCGGGTTTCCGTTTCACCCGCTAAAACAGTGCTGGCGATATACCCAGCCCGGCGTTCGGCAAAAGTTTGTTGGCGTGAAGAAGGGCGGCCAGAGTCGATGAATTCATCAACCAGCCCGGCGATTGCGGGTTCGAGGGACATAGCGGAATTCCTTTTATGCTGTATAGATGAACAGTTATATCGCATTTATGGGATCGCGTGAACCGAGTTTTTTCACTATTTCAGCATTCTGGAAAGCGCCTCGAACAAATGAAAACTACCAGGAAAAAACAGATAACCGTACGCTTTTTGCGGTTTATAGTACCCAGCAAGCTCATTCACAAAACAACATTAGATACCGTAAATAATGTAGATGGCTAAACATTGTGCGATTTACCCATCGTGTTAAGATGAGTTTAAACATTGTTTAATTTGGTAATCATGGTGAAAACGCTGATTCGTAAATGGGGTAATTCCGCAGGGGCCATTATTCCTGCAGCTGTTCTGGAGAAAGCTGGGATGAGAATAGGTGACAAAGTGGATATTGAAGCCGTTGAGGGAGGAATTATGTTGCGGGTCGCAAAGCCGATATACACGCTAAGTGAGTTACTGGCCCAATCACCCGAAGGAAGTTTCGAGCTTGATGATGAAGACCGTGAATGGCTGAATTCTCCTCCTGTTGGCAAGGAGATCGATTAGGTGAGTCTTTATATGCCTGATAGAGGCGATGTAGTGTGGCTCGATTTTGATCCTGCCGCTGGTCACGAGCAAGCCAAAACTCGGCCTGCGCTAGTATTGTCACCAGTCGAATTTAGCCGCAAGGCTGGCATGGCGATTGTGGCACCAATAACATCTCGTGTTCGTGGCAATGCATTTGAAGTACATCTGACAGAAACTCACACCCGGGGAGTTGTCATTTGCCATCATGTAAAATCAATCGATTTCCGGGCCAGACAGATGCGTTTCATTGAAAAAGCACCTGAAGAAGTCACAGAAGAGGCGCTGTCCAGAGTTAAGGTATTTTTCGAATAACACAGTGGGATGCAAAGCATCCCACTGCATCATTTACTCGCCTTCCCCTGGGAACAGGAAAGGATTGATGCTGCTGCGGGCAAAGCCTTCTTGCTCCATGCGCGCATCCAGCACCAGCGAGGCTAAATCGTCGGCCACGGCTTCCACTTTGGCATCTTTTTCCTGATAGAGAATCTTCAGGTAAGTGCCGCAGTCGCCACAGCTTTCCGCTTTAATCGCTGACTGTTCGCTTTCCAGCGACCAGTAGTTCAGGTCACGGGTTTGCTCGCAGTTGCTGCATTTGATACGCACCACATGCCATTCGGTTTCGCACAGGTTGCAGTGCAAATAACGCAGGCCGCTGGTGCCGCCAATCTGCACCACGCTGGAAACAGGAATCGAGCCGCAAACCGGGCAGAACTGGCGTTGTTCACCGTATTCAGCTTTCGCACGGCCTGGGATCAGGCTCGCCATTTGCGCCCAGTAGAGCGATAACGCCGCCCAAATGAACGGGGCTTTATCACTGCTTACCAGCGCAAAATCAGCGTTAAACAGCGCGGTCGCCATCTCTTCGAGTTCTTGCGTCGACGCCTTTTCCAGGTTTTCGATAACTGCCAGTGCCTGGCCGCTCATCTCTGGTTTCAGCTCGGCAATCAACGAATTCAGCAGGCGCTGCCAGTGGGGATCACGCGGTAAAACGTGAATATCCAGCGGCGGCTTGCCGGTTTCCGATGACTTCTGAATCAGCGCCGTTAAATCCATTTCCAGCGGGTGGTCGTACAGCACCACTTCCTGGGCGTGGGCGATCAGTGCAGCAAAGCGCAGGAAATCACCCAGCGGATTATCGGTCGCCAACTCAAGCAGGCGTTCAGCGCGGCGGTTATAGAGATTTTTCAGCCTGGGGAACAGCAACGGCGGGATCATCTCCGCCGTGCGTTTATCGCTCTTCTCCAGCTGGTCTTGCGGGATTATGCGAATACTCATTCCGATCGTTTTTCCTGTTTTTGGCGAACTTCACGATACCATTTCGGATGGTGTTTTTTGGCCCAGGTCGTGGTGACCCAGCCTTCCACCATCGCGGTAATCGTGCCTTTCACCCAAAGGGCGGCATAGATGTGGACCATAATAACCACAATCAGTGCCACTGCTGCAAATGAATGCACCAACAGGGCAACGCGAATCAACGGGATTGAGAATGCAGGCGCGAAGTAAGGGCGCCAGATAATCACGCCGCTCACCAGCAACAGTACCAGGAAGATAATCGCCGCCCAGAACACGCATTTCTGGCCGAAGTTATACCGCCCGGTGTCCCCCACTTCTTCGTTAACGACGATCTTGCGAATATTCTTCGCCCAGAAAATATCGTCACGATTGATGAGGTTATGGTGCCAGTAACGGAAAAACATGATGATAAACGAGGCAAACATCACCACACCGACGAACGGGTGGAGAATGCGCGCCAGTTGCGGTGTGCCCAGAACGTTCATTAACCAGTTAAAGGAGGGGAAGAAAAACCCCAGCCCGCTGATGGCCGCCAGCATAAAGCAGAAGGCGGTTACCCAGTGGTTGATACGTTCAGGCGCGCTGTAACGCTGAATAGTCACTTGTTTTTTCATGGTTTGCGCACCTCGTCGTCGTCATGGTGCAGGTTATCGTCCTCTTCTTCGGCACGGTTCGGGCCGACCCCCACATAGTGGAACACGCTGGCGGCGAAGGTTGCAGCAAAGCCAATAGCGGCGAGCGGCTTCCAGACACCTTTCCAGAATTTCACGGTTGGGCTGATGGACGGGTTCTCTGGCAGGCCGTGATACAACGTCGGCTTGTCCGCATGGTGCAGCACATACATAACATGTGTGCCGCCAACGCCTTCCGGGTCGTACAATCCGGCGTTGTCATAACCGCGCGTTTTCAGCTCTGCCACACGTTCACCCGCCAGGTTTTTCATATCCTCTTTCGAGCCGAAATGAATTGCACCAGTTGGGCAAGTTTTCACGCAGGCAGGCTCCTGGCCGACGGTCACACGGTCTACGCACAGGGTGCATTTGTAGACACGGTTGTCCTCCGGGTTCAGGCGCGGCACGTCGAACGGACAACCGGCGATGCAGTAACCGCAGCCGATGCACTGCTCAGACTGGAAATCGACAATACCGTTGGCATACTGAATGATTGCGCCTTCAGCCGGACACGCTTTCAGGCAGCCTGGGTCCGCGCAGTGCATACAGCCATCTTTGCGGATTAACCATTCCAGTTTGTCGTTTTGTTCCACTTCCGAGAAGCGCATCACCGTCCATGATTTGGCGGTCAAATCTGCCGGGTTATCGTAAACGCCGACGTTGCTGCCGATCTCATCGCGCAGATCGTTCCACTCCGAACAGGCCACCTGGCAGGCTTTGCAGCCGATGCAGGTGGTCACGTCGATAAGTTTCGCAACCTCTTGCTGGTGATCCCGCGCTTGTGGCGCGGGTGTGAGGCCATTGGTGGCGGAACGACGGATGATGTCCTGAGATTGATAAGCCATAATTCGTCTCCGTTACACCTTTTCCACATTGACCAGGAACGCTTTAAATTCAGGCGTTTGCGTGTTGGCATCACCGACAAATGGCGTCAGGGTATTAGCGATAAAGCCTTTCTTCGCCACACCTTCATAACCCCAGTGAATCGGAATACCGATGGTGTCCACTTTCTGACCATTCACATCTAGCTGGCGAATACGCTTGGTCACCACCGCTTTGGCTTTGATAAAGCCACGGTTGGAGGAGACTTTCACCGTGTCGCCGTGCGCGATACCGAGTGAATTCGCGAGCTTCTCGCCAATCTCGATAAACTGCTCTGGCTGCGCGATGGCGTTCAGTACCGCGTGTTTGGTCCAGTAGTGGAAATGCTCAGTCAGACGATACGTGGTGCCGACATACGGGAACTTGTCATGCTTGCCCATCGCTTCCAGGTCACCTTTGAACACGCGCGCCGCCGGGTTAGAAACCACGTTCGGGTGCAGCGGGTTGGTGCCAAGTGGCGTTTCAAACGGCTCGTAGTGTTCCGGGAACGGCCCTTCTGCCATCTTGTCGATAGCAAACAAGCGCCCTAAACCTTCCGGCTGCATGATGAACGGCCCAACGTCAGTACCCGGTGCGGCAGTGCTGTAGTCGGCAATATCTGCGCCGCTCCACTTCGCGCCATCCCAGGAAATCAGGCGGCGTTTTTCGTCCCACGGTTTACCTGCAGGATCGGCGGAAGCACGGTTATACAGAATGCGACGGTTAAGCGGCCACGCCCAGGCCCAGCCTAGCGTGTTACCCAAACCTGATGGGTCCGCGTTATCGCGGCGTGCCATCTGGTTGCCGTCTGGCGTCCAGCTACCGGCGAAGATCCAACAGCCACTGGAAGTGGTGCCGTCGTCGCGCAGTTGTGCAAACGAGCTGAGTTGCTGGCCTTTTTTCACCAGAACCGCACCAGTTGCCGGGTCGACCACGTCCTGCAACGCTTTACCGTTGCTTTCCATCGCCACTTCTTCTGGAGCCGGGTTGTCAGGAGTCTGGTAGTTCCAGCTCATGTTCAGCACTTGCTCAGGCAGCGCACCGCCTTCGCTCTGGTACATGTGGCGCAAACGGCTAAAGATACCCGCGAGGATTTCGCCGTCGTTCAGCGCTTCCCCTGGGGCGTCCGCACCTTTCCAGTGCCACTGCAACCAGCGGCCGGAGTTAACGATAGAACCGTTTTCTTCGGCAAAGCAGGTAGATGGCAAGCGGAACACTTCGGTCTGGATTTTCGACGGATCAACGTCGTTCATCTCGCCGTGGTTCTGCCAGAAGTTCGAGGTTTCGGTGTTCAGCGGGTCGATGGTCACGAGGAATTTCAGCTTCGACAGTGACGCAATGACTTTGTTTTTGTTCGGGAACGAAGCGACAGGGTTAAAGCCCTGGCACAGGTAACCGTTCACCTTGCCCTGGTTCATCATCTCGAAATATTGCAGGACGTCGTAGCCCTTGTCCCACTTCGGCAACCAGTCATAACCCCAGCTGTTTTCTGCTGTGGCTTTGTCACCAAAGAAGGCTTTCATCATCGAAACGAAGAATTTCGGGTAGTTGCCCCAGTAGTTGACCTGGCCTTCCAGCAGCGGTTTCGGCGTGTTGGCGGCAAGATAAGTCTGGATGTCAGGCTGTTTCTCGTTCGGCAGCGTCATGTAGCCTGGCAGGCTTTGTGACAACAGGCCGAGATCCGTCAGACCCTGAATGTTGGAGTGCCCGCGCAGTGCGTTCACGCCGCCGCCCGCCATCCCCATGTTGCCAAGCAGCAACTGAATCATCGCCATAGTACGAATGTTCTGCGCGCCCACGGAGTGTTGCGTCCAGCCCAGTGCATACAAGAACGACGCCGTTTTATTCCTGGCGCTGGTTTCTGCGATGTATTCACATACTTTCAGGAAATCATCTTTCGGGGTACCGCAAATATTGGAAACCACGTCTGGCGTGTAGCGGGAAACGTGCTCTTTGAGCAGGTTCCACACGCAGCGCGGATGAGTCAGCGTCAGGTCGCGTTTAGCGAAGCCTTTTTCGTCCAGCTCATAGTTCCAGGTGGTTTTATCGTATTTACGGTTTGCCGCGTCGTAGCCTGAGAACAGGCCGTCTTCGAAGCTGTAATCCTCACGCACAATCAGATTGGCGTTGGTGTAAGCCTCGACGTACTCGCGGTTAAATTTATTGTTGTTGATCAGGTACAGCAGTACGCCAGACAAGAAAGCGATGTCTGAGCCGGAGCGAATCGGGGTGTAGAAATCCGCCACCGAAGCGGTACGCGTAAAGCGCGGATCGATAACGATCAGCTTCGCGCCGTTGTGGATTTTGGCTTCCATCGCCCAGCGGAACCCAACTGGATGCGCTTCTGCCGCGTTTCCACCCATCACAATAACGAGATCGGCGTTCTTAATATCAACCCAGTGGTTGGTCATCGCACCGCGACCAAATGTTGGAGCAAGACTTGCTACCGTTGGTCCGTGTCAGACACGCGCCTGGTTATCCACGGCTAACATGCCGAGGGCGCGGGAAAATTTCTGGGTTAAATAACCGGTTTCGTTACTGGACGCTGATGCGCACAACATGCCGGTGGAGAGCCAACGGTTGACCGTGGTTCCCTGAGCGTTCTGCGCAATAAAGTTAGCGTCGCGGTCTGCTTTCATCAGTTTGGCGATACGGTCAAATGCCGTTTCCCAGCTGATTTGTTCCCACTTATCCGAGCCTGGTGCGCGGTAAGAAGGGAATTTTAGACGGCTTTCACTGTGGATGAAATCCACCAGACCTGCACCTTTCGGGCAGAGTGCACCGCGGTTTACCGGATGGTCCGGGTCGCCTTCAATATGGAAGATGGATGCTTTGGCATTTTTCGCGCCGTCACCGAGGCTGTACATCAATAGCCCACAACCGACGGAACAATATGTGCAGGTGTTACGGGTTTCACGTGTACGCAGCAGTTTATATTGCCGTGTTTCCGCAAGTGCAACACCTGGGGCAAAGCCCAGTGCCGCTGCCGTAGTCCCTGCCATACCGCCAGCACAGATCTTAAAGAACTGTCGTCTGCTGACCTGCATGGATGCTCCTTTTTTCGACATTTTTCACATGACTTATAAGTGTAATTTTTGCGGTTTAAGCCGCAAAGGTTCAAACTGGCAATAGCCCTTCATCCGGAAGGGATAGTGTTTCAAGAATACCACATTAGTTTTAAGGCTGTTCCAATCAGGTTAAGACAAAGTGAACAATCCCAACCCGAATCAAAGCAAAATTGTGAACGCCATCACTGGCGCACGGACGATAGATTTGTGGCAACGCCACGATTTACAGCAAGCCAAAGGCGACTGGCTGGCTGAAGAAATCCCGGTAGCACTGGTCTACAACGGTATTTCGCATGTCGTAATGATGGCATCCCCCAAAGATTTGGAACTCTTTGCGTTAGGTTTTTCCTTATCAGAAGGAATTATAGAATCCCCTGCCGATATTTACGGAATGGATGTTATCGCGGTGTGCAATGGTCTGGAGGTACAAATAGAGCTTTCCAGCCGCCGTTTCATGGGGTTAAAAGAACGCCGTCGCTCTCTTGCCGGGCGCACCGGTTGCGGCGTCTGCGGCGTTGAACAGCTCAATGATATTGGCCGCCCGATTACGCCACTGCCGTTCACACAAACTTTTGATTTGAATAAACTGGACGCGGCGTTAAACCAGATGCGCGACTACCAGCCCGTCGGGCAACTCACCGGTTGTACGCATGCCGCACTTTGGCTTAATGAGAACGGCACGATTCTGGATGGCAAAGAAGATATTGGCCGCCATGTGGCGCTGGATAAACTGCTTGGGGTGCGAGCCCGCGAAAGCTGGAACACTGGCGCAGTGTTAGTCTCCAGCCGTGCCAGCTATGAAATGGTGCAAAAATCGGCCCAGTGCGGCGTCGAGATTTTGTTTGCTGTTTCTGCCGCCACCACGCTTGCGGTGGAAGTTGCCCAGCATTGCAATTTGACGCTGGTCGGCTTTAGTAAACCAGGCCGCGCCACGGTTTATACCCATCCGCAGCGGCTGCGTTAAGGAGTTGTACATTCCGTTACTTACCGACACCAATCACTCACGGAAGGTATTTGTTTATTGGAATAGAGTTATTTCAACGGGCCAACCGGCCGCACATAAACAAATACGAGACTATCAAAATGAAAAAAGTATTAACTCTGATTGCTGTCGCTGTAATGGGTCTGTCTTCTGTTGCTTTCGCGGCTGATACCACCGCAGCACCTGCTCCGGCAAAACACACTACTGTGCACCACAAAAAACACCATAAAGCAGCACCGGTAGCGCAGAAAGCGCAAGCAGCTAAAAAACACCACAAAAAAACCACTCACACAGCAACACCAGCCGCTCCACAGAAAGCTCAGGCTGCCAAAAAGCACCACAAAAAAGCGGCTACCACAGTAGCGCCAGCGGCAAAACCAGCGGTTAAACCTGCTGCATAAGTCAGCCACACAATCCCTCTTCTCTAAAAACACTCGGCTTGCCGGGTGTTTTTTTCTTTGTTAGGGGGGAAGCGATTACGCCGTCTATCATTCACTCGTAATCGCACTCCATTTTTCCCGCAATCTGCCGATAACTTCTACAGGCGCCAGGGCGATTTTCCGCCAGGTTATCGAACAGAGGTTTAAATGGATAGTTTTCAAAAAGATATCGATGAAAGAGCTAACCTGGCGTTATCCAATAAATTTGAGCTGTTACTTTTCCGCTTAGGCGATGGCCAGCACGGTGGGAAATCTGAGTTGTATGGCATTAATGTTTTTAAGCTGCGTGAAATTGTACCGATGCCAAAAATTAACCGTGCAGCGGGAATGATGTCGCCGCTGTTGGGCATGGCAAATATTCGCGACCAGTTTATCCCGGTTATCGACCTGCCAGCCGTTACAGGCTGCACACCAAAAACCGGGCTGAATCTGTTACTGATAACCGAATATGCCCGCAGCACGCAGGCGTTTGCAGTAGAGTCGGTGGAAAATATTATCCGCCTCGACTGGAGCCAGGTTCACGCTGCCGAATCAGGCGTGAGCAGCCGTAACATCACCAGCATTGCCTCACTGGATAGCGACGAGCACAAAGGCGAACTGGCGCTGGTGCTCGATGTTGAACAGATCCTCTACGACATCATCCCTTCCGGGCGCAAAGTCGATATGGCGGCAATCGAAGGCAATACCAATCCGTTAAAACCCGGTGCGGTGGCGATTGTTGCCGAAGATTCCAAAGTCGCACGCCTGATGCTTGAGCAAGGGCTGAAAGGCATGGGCATTCCGGCAATGATGCATTCCACGGGGCTTGAAGCGTGGGAGAAAATCAAGGTTATCGCCGCAGAAGCTAAAGCCGCAGGCCAGCCCATCACCGACCGCATTGGCATGGTGTTAACTGATATTGAAATGCCGGAAATGGATGGCTTTACCCTGACGCGCAACATCAAAACGGATATCACGTTAAAACACATTCCGGTGGTGATTCACTCGTCTTTATCCGGCAGCGCCAACGAAGATCACGTGCGCAAAGTAGGCGCGAACGGCTATGTGGCAAAGTTCGATGTGAAAGAGCTTTCACAGGTGATTAATAAGGCGCTGGAAGGGGCGGTGGTTTAGTTTGCGAGCAATGCCGCAGAGCTTAACTTTCCGCACGCAAACCGCTTGCTGGCAATAATCAATCGCAGTATCGTTGCGCCGTACCTGCAAAATCAGGTGCCGGGATTAGCCTCTCGATTATAGTTACAGGCGGTATATGACGCGCCAGCGTCTTTTTTTATACCGTGCGTTCGGCTACACCCTAATTATGGTGGGCTGGATGGGGGCGTCGAAAGATGCGCCGGTTTCCTGTAACACCGGTAAGGCTAACCTCGTTCAGCTCACCACCCAGAGATTAGCCTCTCAGGTGGTGGGAATATAACCCGTTACAGGAGGCTGCCACTATGGCTACTACCCCAACCCAAACTCAAACTTCAGAAAACTCACCGCTTACGCTTTCTTTTGATATTAATACCGATTTCACTGTGCTTGCCGACTATTGCGAACGCTTCGCCGACTCGCTGATTGAAAGTGCGAAGCCTGGGGAAAGACGCGTGCTTTGTTACCGCCTCGCGGAATGCCTGGAGCTGCTTTACTCGACGCTGAACGACCCCATTCCAGAACATCTGATTGAAAGTTTCACCATGGATAACATTCCGGTGCAAGCCCCCGCTTTAGAGCCTGAACCGGAAGATCTTTGCCGCTATTGCCTGACGCTGGCGCAAATTCTCAATAGTCACAATTTTTCCGCCAGTGAAGAAAAAGCGCTGACCGGGCTACTGTTTGAACTCACGGGTTATTTTGCCGATGAGTTAAGAACGCCGCGTTTTGTTAGAACGGCCCTGACAATGTAAATCTGCGAACCCGGTTCAGAAAGGGCTGGGTTCTTCTTCTTTTGGTTCAGCGTGACTCAGTTCGTCCTGTATCATCGACACGTCACGCTATAACTCAAGGATGGAAATAATGTCTGATAACGATCCGATCCTCTACACCTCCGAAGACGGCGAATCCCAGTTTATTTTGCGTGAGTTGGGGGGCCAGGTATGGCTTACGCAACTAGAAATTGCTGAGCTTTATCAAACAACTAAGCAGAACATCAGCCTGCATGTGAAGAACATTTTTGCCGAAGGAGAGTTGAGCCGTGAGGCAACCGTCAAGGATTACTTGACAGTTCAAAGTGAGGGCGAGCGGAATATCCAACGCCAGCTTGCTCATTACTCGTTACCGATGATTATTGCCATCGGTTATCGCGTGAAATCCCCTCGGGCAACGCAATTCCGGCAGTGGGCGACACGTATCCTCCACGAATATATGCTTAAAGGCTTCGCTATGGATGACGAACGCCTTAAAGATCCTAAGTGGGATTACTTTGACGAATTGCTGGAGCGCATCCGCGAAATACGCTCTTCAGAGCTGCGCTTTTATCAAAAAATTCGCGATCTATTTACCCTTTCCGAAGACTATCACGCCAACGAAAAAGACACTGGCCTGCTGTTTGCCGAAGTGCAAAACAAACTGTTTTTCGCGGTCACCGGTTATACCGCCGCCGAACTGGTGGTACAGCGTGCAGATGCAACGAAATCCAATATGAATTTGCTGAGTTTTAAAGGCTCACGTGTGCGCAAAGCGGATGTGGTGATCGCCAAAAATTACCTTAATGAAGACGAACTCGATAGCCTGAATCGTCTGGCCTCGATGTTTTTAGAATTCGCAGAGTTTCGCGCCAAACAAAAACAACACCTGAAGCTCGCAGACTGGCGTAAATTTATCGACAACTTTATGGCTTTTAATGAACAACCACTTTTGAATCACCGTGGTTCTGTTAGCCGTGAACAGATGAAATCCGTGGTAAATGAGCGTTATGAATCATTCGATAAATCCAGAAAAATAGCTGATGCGCGTGAAGCCGACCGCATTGAGTTGGAACAGTTAGAACAGCTCGAAAAACGCCTGAACCTAAAAAAGGGCCACTAACATGGCCCTCGTTTTACGATGAAAAACCTTACTCTAAATAAAACACCTCTTTCAGCTCCGCACTGACCGGGCTGTTATCCGGGTTGCTCGGCATAATCTCGCTCATGTGCTTCCACCAGCGTTGGCAAACTTCGGTTTGGGCAACCGCGTTCCAGCGGGCTTCAGACTCAATTTCTACCGTGGCAAAAAGTAGATGGCGTTCAGCATCAAGATAGATAGCGTAGTGATGAGCACCGTGCTGTTTAAGTACCGCTTCCAGCTCAGGCCAAATCGGCGTATGGCGACGCTGATATTCTTCATGGGCATCGGGATTCACCTGCATAACAAAAGCTTTGCGGATCATAATGCCTCCAGGTACAGCTCGCGGACTTCCTCACGCGTGGCAACGCGTGGATTGCATGGCGCGCATGGATCAGCCAGCGCGTTGTCCAGCCAGCCTTCGATGTCTGCGGTTTGAATACCAAGCTGGCTAAAGCCAGATGGGATGCCGACACGTGTGGAAAGCGCACGAATCGCCAGAATAGCCTCAAAGCTGGCTTCTTCTTCTTCCATATCCTGAGTATTCACGCCCATTGCTGCGGCGACTTTCGCAAAGCGAGCCACTGCTTTCGGGCGGTTAAAGGCTTCGATTACCGGCAACAAAATTGCGTTACACACGCCGTGCGGCAGGTTGTGCGTCGCACCCGGCTGGTGTGCTAGCGCATGCACCAGGCCAAGACCGGCACTGTTAAACGCCATACCCGCCAGATATTGGCCGTAAGCCATCATTTCACGCGCTTCAAGGTTTTTGCCGTCATCTACCGCTTTCGGCAACCACTGGCTAATCAGGCGGATAGCCTCCAGCGCATTGGCGTCGGTGAGCGGATGAGCGGCGACAGAAACGTAAGCTTCGATGGCGTGAGTCAACGCATCCATACCCGTTGCGGCAGTGACGCTCGCCGGGATATTCAGCATGACGCTGGCGTCATCGACGGCGATGTCCGGAATCAGGTTAGTGTCGATAATAACTTCTTTTACATGGCGCACGGAATCGATAATTACCGCATTGCTGGTCATCTCTGCCGCAGTTCCCGCAGTGGTGTTAATCGCCACTAGCGGCACGCCAGGATTAGTCACTTTGCCCACACCGGAATACGCGGTTGATGGGCCTGGGTTTGCGGTCAGGATTTTCACCGCTTTGGCGGTATCAATCGGGCTGCCGCCGCCAAAGGCAATCAGGTAATCGCAACCTGCGGCCTGATACGCCGCAAAGCCTTTTTGCACCAGTTCTTCAGTCGGGTTCGGGAACACTTCATCGAACAGTTCGTAAGAAAGCTGATGTTCGTCGAGCGCGCTAAACAGGCTTTCGAGCAAACCCATTTTCACCAGTTGCCCATCGGTGATGATTAACGCTTTGCCCCAGGGTTTAGCGGCAATCAATTTCACCATATCGCCGATAGCGCCCGCGCCGTGAAGGCTGATTTTTGGTAAGGCCAACATAAAGCTCATAGCTATTCTCCATAATATTGATGTTTTAAAAATCCATATCCTCACCCCGGCCCTCTCCCCCAGGAGAGGGGGGAAACCAGAGCGGGAAAAAATCAAACTCGCCGACGCCCTAAAAAACGCCGGGTAATAATGGGCAGTGAAATCACCACTATCAGCATCGAGCCGACAATAATCGACATCACGATACCTGGCACATTCAACAGGCTCAGGCCGAACGTCACCAGCCCCATCAGGAATGCGGCGATAATCACCCCCGCCATGCTCCCCGAACCGCCCAGAATATTGACGCCTCCGAGCACAGCCATGGTGACCACGCTTAACTCCCAACCTATTGCGATGGTCGGGCGCGTGCTCCCGAGGCGTGAGGTCAACAACACTGACGCCAGCCCCGCCATCACACCAACCAGCACGAACAGCATCAGGTTGTGGCGTTTCACGTTGATACCGGAATACCAAGCACCCGTCGGGTTATTGCCGATGGCGTAAGTCCGGCGGCCAAAGTTGGTTTTGTGCAGCAAGAAAGCGAACACCGCCGCCAGCACTATGAACAAGGCAAATTCAAACGACAGCGCCCCCCAGACATAACCCTGGCCAAACCATGCAAAACTTTCCGGGTACTTATTTAGCGCCTGATCACCCAGCAATATGTAGGTAATGCCGCGGTACAAACTCATGGTGCCGATGGTGATAACAATCGACGAAAGGTTGAACCGCGTAACCAACAAGCCGTTGAACAAACCGCACAACAATCCGACGCCAAGCCCGATGCACACCAGCCCTGTGGTATCGACTCCCGCCTGCGCACAGAAGCCCATTGCCGTCGAGCTAAGCGCAATAGTCGACGCTACCGACAGGTCAATTTCACGGGCAATAATCAGCATCGCCATCGGCAGCACGATGATCGCCTTTTCCGTGAAGTTGAAAGTGGCGTCCGACAGGTTCCAGATGTTGAGGAAATATGGCGAAGCCAGCGCGTTGGCGATAAATACAGCCAGCGTCACCGTCAGCAAAAATGTCTCCCAGCACAGCAAGCGGCGCAATAGTGATGCGGACACCGCCTGCGATGGCACAGATTCAGAGATCAGCGTTTTATTCATGACTCACTCCCGGAGCTTGCCGCGCAAGCACTGCGTCGCGCAAAATCAGCCGTCCTTTGCGTTTATTGCCGCGTTCGTTGAGCAACACCGCAATCACAATCACCGCGCCTGAAATCGCCATTTGCCAGAACGGCGAGACGCCAATCACCGGCAGCGCGTTGTTGATAACACCAAGGAACAGAGCGCCCAGTAAGCAACCAAGCACGCGCCCGATACCGCCCATGGTGCTGATCCCGCCAATCACACAGGCCGCTACGATTTGCAGTTCAAAACCGTTCGCCACGTCGACATACGCCACAGCAAAACGAGAAATCCACAAATAGCCGCAGAAACCTGCCAGCGCGCCCGAAAGGCTGAAACTGATGAACTGCATTTTTCCGGCGTTGATTCCGGTGTAATACGCGGCGGTAGCGTTGCCGCCTGCGGTATACATCGCCCGGCCAGTGCGGCTGTAACGCAAAAAATAGCCGACCAACAACAATGCTGCGACCGCACACCAACTCAGCAACGGCATTCCCAAAATCACCGCACGCGGCAACCCGAGGAAATCGCTACTCATCTGGTGGGCGTTTATCCAGCCACCATTCGAAAGCAGGAAAATAATGCCGCGATAAATACTCATGGTGCCAAGCGTGACGACAATCGCCGGAATACCGAGCTTCCAGACCAACAAACCGTTGATTACGCCCATCAGCAAGCCCAGAACGGTTGCCAGCGAAAGCAGCGCCCAGACGGGAATTTGCGGATAGTGGAAGTTGAGTAACGCGACAATCATGCCGGTAAGCGCCAGGTTTGCCGCCATCGACAAATCAATGCCTTTGGTCAGCAGCACCATCATTTGGCCGAGGGCGAGAATGATAAGAATCGAGGTGTCGTTGAACATCTCCACCAGGTTGCCAGGTGCGAGGAACGACGGCGCACGGCTGCCAATACCCAGTACCATCAACAGGATGACGCCCGCGAGGAGAAATTCACGATGTTTGAGCAGGGTTTGCCACATTATGCTGCCTCCTCATGCGAGCCGCTGGCGGCGCTGACGATCATTTCCGCACTGGCTTCACCTGCGCGATATTCGGCAACCATTAGCCCTTCATGCATCACGATAATGCGGTCGGCCATGCCCATCACTTCCGGCAATTCGGACGACACCATAATCACCGCCAGGCCGTGACCCACCAGCTCAGACATAAACTGATGCACCGCAGCTTTGGAGCCGATATCGATGCCTTTAGTCGGCTCATCGAGAATGATCACCTCTGGCTGAGTCGCCAACCATTTACCGATTACCACTTTTTGCTGATTACCGCCGGATAGCGTTTCAACCGGTTGTTTCCAGCTAAAAGCTTTGACCTGCAAGCGTTTGGCGTATTCATCGGCCAGCGCCCATTCTCGCGCATCGTTGAGTACACCACGCGGGTTGAGGCGGCTCAGTTGTGGCAAGCTGATGTTTTGGTAGATAGGCAGTTCAATGATGGCACCCTGCTTCTGGCGCTCTTCCGGCACACAGACAATCCCGGCTTTGATGGCATCCGCAGGCTGGCGGAATTGCATCGGCTGACCGTTCAGCAAGATTTCACCATGCGATGGCCGCGACACGCCTGATAATGCCTGCATCAGTTCGGTCCGCCCGGCACCCACTAAGCCGTAGAAACCGAGGATTTCCCCTTTGCGTAACTGGAAATTGATATGGGCAAATTCAGTTGGATGGCAGAGATCGTTGACCTCCAGTACCACATCGCCAAGTTCGCAGTGCACTTTCGGGAAGGCGTGAGTGATTTCACGGCCGACCATCATGGTGACCATGCGCTCTTCGGTTATCTCATTGATTTGCCCGGAACTGATATACACCCCGTCGCGCAGAATGGTGTAGTGATCGGCAATGGCAAAAATCTCGTCGAACTTGTGCGAGATAAACAGAATCGCTTTGCCTTCGCGTTTCAGGCGCTCAATGATTTGATAAAACTCGACAATTTCATGCTGCGACAGCGCGGCGGTTGGTTCATCCAGAATGACAACCTGTGCCTCAAACGACAATGCGCGCGCAATCGCCACCATATGACGCTGAGCAATACTGAGAGTTTTGAGAGTAGCGCGAGGGTTAATCTGGACTTCAAGACGGGTAAGGATTTCTTCAGCCTGTTGGTGCATCGCGGGCCAGTCGAGTTTTTTGAAGAAACCGCGATAAATATAGTGGCCGACAAAAATGTTTTCAGTGACGGTCAGTTCATCAAACAGCACCGTTTCCTGGTGAATGGCTGTGATACCGACTTTGTGCGCCGCTTCTGGGTTTGGCAGCGTAATCGGGATCGCTTTATATAACAGTTCGCCTTCTTCTGGCTGGTAAATCCCGGTCATGACTTTCACCAGGGTGGATTTACCGGCACCGTTTTCCCCGATGAGCGCCGTAACCTTTCCCGGCCACAAATCGAGGTGGACATTTTCGAGCGCGCGAACGCCGGGGAAGACTTTGGTGATCCCCTTGAGGGATAGCAGTGGTGTCGTGAGTGCCATGGTTAAGTTCTCCGTTGATTCTGGTTGCCCTCACCCCGGCCCTCTCCCCCAGGAGAGGGAGAACACCGATCTGTCCCCTCTCCCTCAGTAAGAGGGAGAAAACCTTGGTCGGTCCCCTCGCCCTCAGGGAGAGGGTTAGGGTGAGGGTGGCTTCTAAAACCTAAATCAGAAGATTTTGGAGAATTTATCGATGTTGCTGGCATCGTAAACAAACGGCTCAGCCATCGCGCCGTTGCCATCCGCATCCAGCTTCACTTTGCCCAATTTACCCATGCTAGCTTCCTCTTTCGTCGCCGTACCTTTGACTAAATCGTCTGCCAGGTAAGTGGCGGCGTAGCCGAGATCGATTGGGTTCCAGATGGCAAAACTTTTCGAGGCACCTGATTTCACGGCACCCGCCATTTCAGACGGCAAGCCAAGGCCGGTCACGTAGACTTTGCCGATTTTGCCCTGGTCTTTCACCGCTTGTGCTGCGGCAACAATTCCGACGGAAGACGGCGAAACGATCACTTTTAAATCAGGATAAGATTTCAGCAGGCCGACAGTTTCACGGTAGCTTTTATCGGAAAGATCGTCGCCATAGGCCACGGTGACCAGATTGATAGACGGGTACTTCGGCAGTACCTTTTTCATCTCTTCAATCCAGATATTCTGGTTAGTTGAGGTCGGCGTGGCGCTCAGTATCGCGACATCACCTTTTTCGACGTTCATCGCTTTTAACGCATCTGCGGCCAGTTTGACGTTGGTTTCGCCAATCAATGCGTTATTAGAAGGGTTCAGGTGAATCTGGCGGCCATCTTTTGCCACACCGGAATCCCATGAAACGACTTTAATGCCACGCTGCATGGCCTTTTTCAGCACCGGAACCAGCGCGTCTGGGTCATTAGCAGAAATAGCAATGGCATCAACACCTTGAGCGATCAAGCCGTTGAGAACTTCAATTTGTGCTTCAGCTGTGGTGGTGGTTGGGCCGGTATAAATAACTTTAACGTCCCCCAACTCTTTGGCGGCTTCCTGCGCCCCGACGTTTGCTGCTTCAAAGAAACCATTACCAAGCGATTTCGCCACCAGCGCGATTTTCACTTCAGCAAGGGCAGAACCAGAGAGTGCTAGTGCGACAACGGTAAGCGTACAACCTAATATTGCTTTAGTTTTCATTGCTTGTACTCCGATGTTTGTAGGGTTTGCAGGTATTTTTATTTTTTTAAGGCGGATGGCATCAGCTCACCCGCCCCAGTATTGCTGTTTACAACTCTAAAGCGCTTGCTAATGGGGTGACGCCAAAACGCTTACCGAGCGCGATAAGTTCATCGCGAGAGATGGTTTGTTTCATGCCACCCATCGAAATAACTTTTACCAACACTTCAGCAGACTTCTCAGCGGTATCAATAAGACCAAACGCTTCATCAAGCGTTGGGCCGCTACCGAATACCCCGTGGAACGGCCACAGAACCAGCGAGTGTTTTGCCATCTCGTCAGCTGTCGCATTTCCAATTTCATCGGTGCCTGGCACCATCCACGGCAGAATGCCCACGCCGTCCGGGAACACCACCAGACATTCGGTGCTGCCTTCCCACAATTTGCGGGTGATGACTTCGGTGGTGTTTTCCAGCACGTAGGTCAGGGCAATCAGGTTGGTGGCATGACAGTGCATGATCACGCGATCTTTACCGCCGGTGGTTTTGATGCGTACGCTGTGTGACTGGAAGTGTGCCGCCAGTTCAGACGTTGGCACCGCTTCGTTTTCCAGCCCCCACAAAATGTGGTAGCCAGTTCCGCGGTTGTCCACTTTCACCACGCCAATATTTGCCGCTGGATCCAGTTGTACGTTGCGGAAGAATTTGCCAGAGCCAGTGACGATAAACGGCGTATTCGCCAGTTCAGGCATCGGCTGGCTTAATGCGATGTAACGAGGTGCGGCGTGGAAATCAGCCTGGAATGGCGTGATGTCCGCTTCATCCAGACGCATGGTGATGTTGCCGCCATTGCGCTCATCCCAGCCTTTCAGCCAGGCATCACTTGTTGCTTTGATCATGCCTTCTACAAACCAGGCTTTGAGGATGTTCTGCATAGTCTTGTGGTTCCTTTGGTATTGGTGAGGGCTTTTTCCCCTCACCCTGGCCCTCTCCCAAGGGAGAGGGAATTAATCATGTTTTCTCCTTCTCCCTCAGGGAGAAGGTCGGGATGAGGGTGGTTAACCGCGTTTGCTCAACACGTCCTGCTCGTAAGTACGCACAGTTTTCAGCCACTGGGCATCAACCGGCGTGTCATTACGCTGGCAATACATTTCCCAAACCGCTGCCCATGGCAGTGATTTTTGCTCTTCCAGCAAGGCCAGACGCGCGGTGTAATCACCATCACGCTCAAGCTGGCGCAGAGTTTCAGTTGGCTCCAGCAATGCACGCAGCAGTGCTTTTTTCATGTTGCGAGTACCGATAACCCACGCCGCAATGCGGTTAATGGAGGCATCGAAGAAATCCAGCCCGATGTGTACGCGGTCAAACAGGTCGTGGCGGATAATTTCGCTGGCGATAGCTTGAGTTTCGTCATCCAGCAGTACCACGTGGTCGCTGTCCCAACGCACCGGGCGGCTCACGTGCAGCAGCAGGCGCGGTACATACAGCATGGCGCTGGAGATTTTATCGGAGATAACTTCAGTCGGATGGAAGTGACCGGCATCCAGGCACAGCGCGGTCTGGCGGCTGGTGGCATAACCGAAGTAGAACTCGTTGGAACCCACGGTGTAGCTTTCGGCACCAATACCGAACAGCTTGCTTTCTACCGCATCGATGTGATGTTGCGGGTTGAGTTTTTCGCTCATCGCTTCATCCAGTGCCGCGACCAGACGCTGGCGCGGAGCCAGGCGATCAACAGTGATGTCTTTCATGCCATCCGGGATCCAGATGTTCATTACTGACGGCGTACCTAACTGCTCGCCGAAGTAAGCAGAAACTTTGCGGCTGGCTTTAACGTGGTCAATCCAGAACTGACGAATTTCATCGTTAGCGTGGGACAACGTAAAACCATCGGCGCTTAACGGGTGCGAGAAACAAGATGGGTTGAAATCCAGCCCTAACTTGTTGGTTTTCGCCCACTCAACCCAGTTTTTGAAGTGTTCTGGTTTGATTTTGTCGCGTGAAACTGGCTGCTCAGATTCCAGATAAATGGCGTGCAGGTTCAGGCGTTTTGGGCCAGGGATCAGGCTTAATGCACGATCCAGATCGGAGCGTAATTCAGTCGCGTTGCGCGCTTTACCCGGATAGTTACCGGTGGCTTGAATCCCGCCGCTCAGCGCACCTTCTGGGTTTTCAAACCCGGCAACGTCATCGCCCTGCCAGCAGTGCATAGAAACCGGCAAGCGGTCGAGCTGTTGCAGAGCAGATTCAACATCAACACCGACAGCAGCAAAACGCTGTTTCGCCAGTTCCCAGGCTTGATCAAGAGGTGTGGTCATGCGCAAAACTCCTTTTGTTTTTGATTGCTCAGCGGGAACTGCGCGATATACCGGGCAATTTCGCTATCTGTTTGTGGGGTAAAAGATTTCAATTCATAGCTGGCGGCGACGATTTTGCGGAAGTCGTCAACGTCAGTGATTTCATCCAGCGCCATTAACTGGCAGCCGATATTGCCGAGCGTTGAGGCTTCAATCGGGCCGGCGAATACCGGAATCCCGCAGGCGTCAGCGCATAGCTGGTTCAGTAATTCGTTCTGGCTACCGCCGCCGACAATATTCAGGCAGCTAAACTCATGGCCACGAACGCTGGCCAGTTCTGCCAAAGTTTTGGCGTACAACAGCGCCAGGCTGTCGAAAATGCAGCGTGCAAGCTCGTTGTCTGTGAATGGAACCGGCTGGTTGCTTTCGCGACATGCCGCCTGAATTTCACGGCTCATGCTTTCAGGGTTAATAAAACGATCGTCGTTCGGGTTGATCACAAAGCGGCAGGCCGGAGTTTTACGGGTGCGATCGATAAGATCGCCCAGATCCGTGATCTCCAACTCTCTCGTGACGCGCTGTAACAACCATAGGCCCATAATGTTTTTCAGCACCCGATAACGCCCTTCCGCACCACCTTCGTTGGTGATGTTGGCGGCTAATGCTGCGCTATTGGCATACGGCGTTTTGCTCTCAAAGCCCATCAACGACCAGGTGCCAGAAGAAAGGTAGGCGGCGTTTTTATCTTTCAGCGGTGCGCCGATGACCGCGCTGGCGGTGTCGTGCGTCGCGACTGATACTACCGGGATTTTGTTCCCTTCGCGGCAAATCCACTGACCGATAACGTTGCCCGGATGGGTCGGCGTGCCGAACCATTTGCCTGGTACGCCCGCCCACTCGAGCAGGGTTTCATCCCAGTTATCGCTATTGATATTGACCAGCTGCGTGGTTGTGGCGTTGGTGTATTCCCAGTTCAACGCGCCCGTCAGGCGGTAGCAGAAATAGTCCGGGATCAGCAGTGCGTGTTCGACTTTATCGAACAGTTCTGGCTGTTGCTGCGCCAAAGCTCGGAACTGGTAAAGCGTGTTGAAAGGCAGGAACTGAATACCAGTACGACGATAGATTTCTTCGCGACCTAACTGGTTGAAAGCTTCGTCCATCACGCCGTCGGTGCGGCTGTCGCGATAAGAAACAGGCTGCCCAACTCGATTACCGTCGCGGTCAATCAGCACGTAATCAACACCCCAGGTGTCAATGCCGATACTGTCAATGGCGATACCTTCATCGCAGGCTTTTTGCAGGCCAGTGCGGATTTCCATTTCCAGCGCGTCCACATCCCACACAGTGGAACCGTCGACCTGTTTTAAACAGTTGGTGAAACGATGAATTTCTCGCAGACAAATGCTGCGGGTATCACGTTCAAAGCGCGCCAGCATGACACGGCCGCTTGATGCGCCCAGGTCTACCGCAACGCTATGGCGTAGAGTCATTTTGGGGGTCCTTGCTAAATTAATTGACCCCACTCTAAAAAGTAACGCTGTTGACCACCTTCTCGTTACTGACAGCGCTAATCCGCCGCTGGCAAAGAAGCAAAGATGAACGTGAGTCATGTCACAGATTCGTGTTTATCACCCATAAAACCGGGCTGTGACACTCTCCGCATTTCCTGATAATTCCCGACCTTTCTTAAAAAACGAGCAGGATTTAACGGATTTCGCGTCGAAAACTTAAGGTGCAGATGAGAAGCGTTATCTACTATCTGCTCATCGCAAAACGGTTTGGGGTTAATGATGACGGTATTACATGGTTTTGACTTTTTCCCATCTGGGCATTCGTCTGTGGCGATTGAGCCGCGTTTACCCCAGGCCGCCTTTCCGGAACACCATCATGACTTTTGCGAAATCGTCATTGTTGAGCACGGCACTGGAACCCACGTTTTTAACGGCCAGCCGTACACATTAAGCGGCGGTTCCGTCTGTTTCGTTCGCGATCACGATCGCCATTTGTACGAGCACACCGAAAATCTGTGCCTGACCAATATTCTGTACCGTGCGCCAGACGCATTTTGCTTTTTGTCCGGGTTGGATAAGTTGCTGCCGCAAGAGCAGGACGGCCATTACCCGTCGCACTGGCGCGTGAATCAACCCGTTTTGCAGCAAGTACGCGGGCTGATTGAACAGTTTGAGCAAATTGGTGAAGCTTCGGATACCCATTCTGTCGCCAACCGTGAAATTCTGTTTATGCAGTTGCTGGTATTGCTGCGCAAAGGCAGCATGGTGGAAGGTGCTGCAAGTTCAGAAGGCCGGTTAAATCTGCTGATGGCATGGCTTGAAGATCACTTCGCTGAAGATATTTGCTGGGAAGCACTGGCTTCACAATTCACACTTTCCCTGCGTACTCTGCATCGCCAGCTAAAACAGCGAACGGGTATGACGCCCCAACGCTATCTCAACCGTTTACGTTTGATGAAAGCGCGTCACTTGTTGCGCCATGGCGACGAAAGCGTCACAGACATCGCTTTTCAATGCGGTTTTGGCGACAGTAACCACTTTTCGACGCTGTTTAAGCGTGAGTTTTCCTGGTCACCGCGTGAGATTCGCCAGGGCCGAGATACGCAACTTCAGTAATCGCGAGGGCAATCACCGTTTTTTTAGCCAAAAAAGCCAATACTTGCCTGTTAGTTTGTCGGATGGCGCTGCGCTTATCCGACCTACGGTGCTTGTTTTGTCGGGTGGATAAGCGAAACGTCATCCACCATTTAGATTTTGGTTTTTGAGGCATTACGGTGGCAAATCATTTAGTTCTCAAAAAAGCGGATTTCTTCGTTTCTGCCACGCAGCCCGTGGCGGTGGCGGATCGCTATCCGCAAAATGTCTTTGCCGAACATACCCACGATTTCTGCGAGCTGGTGCTGGTTTGGCGCGGTAACGGCTTGCACACCCTCAATGACCGGCCGTATCGCATCACCTGCGGCGACCTGTTTTATATCCGTGCGGAAGACCGCCACAGCTACGAATCGGTTAACGGTTTAGTGCTGCATAACATCATCTACTGCCCTGAAAGGCTCAAACTCAACGTCGACTGGAATGATTTGTTGCACAGCACACGGGCTGCCGGGAAAGATCCACGCTGGCGGCTGAGTAGCCACGGCATGGCACAAGCGCGGCAGTTAATCGGCCAACTGGAACACGAAAGCGTGAAAATGGACGCGCTGTCGGTGTGTCTGACCGAGAGCCTGTTCCTGCAACTGTGCATTTTGTTGCGCCGCCACCGCTATCAATCTCAGGATGCAACTGGGCCAGACAGTAGCGAAACGTTCGATTTATTGCTGGCAGCGTTGGGGAAAAGCCTCGATTCGTCCTTTGAGCTTGCGCATTTTTGCCAGCAACATCAGGTGGCAGAGCGCCATTTACGGCAGATTTTTCGCCAGCAAACCGGCATGAGCATCAGCCAGTATTTACGCCAGTTACGCATCTGCCAGGCACAGGATTTATTGCGTCATAGTGAGCTGTTGATTGGTGATATCGCCACACGATGTGGCTTTGAGGATAGTAACTATTTTTCGGTGGTCTTTACCAAGGAAACGGGGTTGACGCCACGGCTGTGGCGTCAACGATATGCTATTGAAACATAATTAATTTGCCATGCCGAGGCCGACGATGTTGGCAGCAATAATAATCACCACACAACCGACGCTCAGTACCCCAACAGGACGAGTTCCTGCCGATTTCCACTCTTTCATAATCAAGCCAACCAACCCGCCGCACAGCACGTAGAAGCTCATGTGCAACATCCAGCTCATGTAGTCGTACTGCGCAGGAATTTTAGCGTGGCCCCAGGCGTAGAAGAAGAACTGCAGATACCACATCAAACCGGCAAGTGCCGCGAACAACACGTTGCTGATGATTAATGGTTTTGCCAGTGAGAAGTCTGCTTTTATCGACAAGTTCTGCATTTTTGCCAGACGAATGAAGCAGAAGCCAAGGTTGACAAGCGCGCCGCCGCCCATAATCACCACGTAACTTGGCAAGGCCACATACAGCGGGTCAACGCCCAGTGCTGCTGCCGCTTCGTGCATCGGTTTTGCGGCGTCCATCGCAAAGGACATACCTGCTGAGAAAATGCCGCACAACACCGCCAGAACCAGCCCTTTTTTCAGGTTGAACTCTTCAGCCTTGATGCCCATTTTGCGTTCTTTGAGTTGGCCTGCGCGGGTGACAATGGCCACGCCGATCAGCGCAACCAGAACACCCAGCAACGTCATGCGTCCACCAGGTGTGCCAATCAGCACATCAAATTTTCCGGCAATTATTGGCGTCATTAAGGTGCCGACAATCAGCGTGATGCCAATCGCAATACCGATGCCCATCGACATGCCCAGGTAGCGCATGGTCAGGCCATAGTTAATGTTACCAATGCCCCACATTGCGCCAAACAAGAAGACTGGCAACAAAGTTGAAGCGTTAAACGAGCCGAAGTAAGCCCAAAAATCAGGAAGTAAAACGTAACTCACCGTCCATGGCAAAATAATCCAGGAAACGAAGCCGCCAACCGCCCACATTGTTTCCCATGACCAACGCTGCACTTTTTTAAAAGGGGCGTAAAAACAGGCAGCGCTCGCGGCGCCCACGAGATGCCAAATTATCCCCATCGTTATTGCATTACTCATTATCCATATCCCTCTGTTTTAACTAAAAAACTCAGGGGTGACAGCTGACTACCCCATTGCCACTGAGTCTAAGGATTGAGCAACTTGCTAACCTTCTATGTGCTGCCGTGGCGGAGAGAAAAATGGCAAAATTCAGGGGGTGCGATTGACGGGGGTCACAGTTCTTTATAACCATGATATTTCAAGTTGTGGGTCGATTAGCTGCGAATGAAAGTGAGCGGTGGATAAGCGCAAGCGCCATCCACCGTTTTTGGACTAACAGATTTTTGTGGTTTGCACGCCGAGCAACCAGGCAAGTTTTTCCAGAACCGCCCCCTGATGCCCCAGACCAATCGCACAATGGTGCGCTGGCCCACCGAGACACCATTGCGTGGTGAAATCGCGCGCCGAAAGCGCGAAGCGATAGCGACTGTTGGTATTGCCAATATCCAGCACTTCGCCAGCCACCGCCTCCCCTTCGGCATACTGCAAACGCACGCCGTTGTGTGCATCCTCAACAATCGACAGGAACGTAACAGGGCCGGGTTTAACGGTCATCTGAATAGAGACGCCTTTACCCGGCTTGCCGTGATAAACCAGCCGCACATTGCTTTCGGCCATCAGTGGATGTGCCGGGCCATCGTGCCCCCACAGCACCACATCATCCGCGAATTCAATGCCATACGGCTCAGAGAACGAGCCACCCGCGCCCAGCAATTGCTGGATTTTCATCGCCAGCACATTTTTGATCTCATACTCACCGGCAACGGGAATGCCACGCTGAGTCAGTAACGTGTTACCGAGAATAATCGAGGTAATGATGTTCTCGTAAGCGTTGCCATTGCGCCCTTCGTAGTAATACGCCAGCGCACCAAGGTGGTTGTTTTCTATCAGTTGATCCATGGCGCAAGCGGTCTGGACGGCACGTTCTAATTCGTTTTTTTCACAGGCGGGATCGATTTGCAGCGAGGCTTCCACTTCTTGCCATTTTTGCCTGCTGGCGGTTTGCGTGACCAGCTCGCGGTATTCGGCCAGCTCGCACATTTCCAGCGGCTTGAAGCGCACGCCGAGTTTGGCGCTCAGGTTGGTCATGTTGCTGTAAACGTCGACCATGCCGTCGTAATAATGCCCCAACACGCCCACCTGGCAAGCCGCCAGCTGTTTGTGTACTTCGAGGGCTTGCAGCCATTGTTCCGTTTGCTGCCAGGCATATTCATCACCCTGCAATGCCCCGACGATCAGCTGGTAACGAATCCCCGCGCGATTAAACACGTTTGCCAGTTCCGGTGCGCTGCACGCCTGGCAGTGTGCCAGCCATTCGCCGGTACGTTCGCCACGATCGGCCATCTCGCGGATTTTCCCGTACGGCAAACCCAGTTCTGGTTGCAGGGCGAGGATAATCACCGGCTTGTTGATCTTTTGCACCAGCGGCAGCACCGTGGAACTCAGCGCGTAGGTGCTGATATACAGCACGATGGCATCGACCGGTTGACTTTGAAGTTGTGTAGCAAAGCGGTCAGCTTTGGCGACGCTATCAATCAGGCCACCATTAATCACCGTCGCGTTAAGCCCGGCGAGACGATGGTCAATTTGTTGCAGATAGCCTGTAAGGCGCTGTTCCAGGCCAGAAAATTGCGGCCAGTAGGTATCAAGGCCGATACCGAAAAGGGCGACGTTAAGCGACATAGTAGTGCTCCAGGCAAGAATGAAGCGCCGACTATCACCCTATTTACCCAACGCTACCTTTGCGGCAATGCCAGTTTCTGTGGCTGATGGCAAAAAACGATTTATCTGCCTGACAGTGCTCACATTTTCTCCATCATGACGAAAAGTTATAACCTTGCTAAAAGTACGGCATTGATAATCATTTTCAATATCATTTAATTAACTATAATGAACCAACTGATTACGCGGCGTTAACAGCTTGTGCGCCGTTCGATAATAAATGGAGATGATGAACATGAGTTATACACTGCCATCCCTGCCTTACGCATACGACGCTCTGGAACCGCATTTCGACAAGCAAACGATGGAAATCCATCACAGCAAACACCACCAGGCGTACGTAAATAACGCTAATGCAGCGCTGGAATCTCTGCCAGAGTTCGCAAGCCTGCCAGTTGAAGAGCTGATCGCTAAACTGGATCAACTGCCAGCTGACAAGAAAACCGTTCTGCGTAACAACGCAGGTGGCCACGCTAACCACAGCTTCTTCTGGAAAGGCCTGAAAACTGGCACCACCCTGCAAGGTGACCTGAAAGCAGCCATCGAGCGTGACTTCGGTAGCGTTGATAATTTCAAAGCAGAATTTGAGAAAGCTGCGGCAACTCGTTTCGGCTCCGGCTGGGCGTGGCTGGTTCTGAAAGGTGACAAACTGGCTGTGGTTTCCACCGCAAACCAGGACAGCCCGCTGATGGGCGAAGCGGTTTCTGGCGTATCCGGCTTCCCAATCGTGGGTCTGGATGTGTGGGAGCATGCTTACTATCTGAAGTTCCAAAACCGTCGCCCTGACTACATCAAAGCATTCTGGGATGTGGTGAACTGGGACGAAGCAGCAGCACGTTTTGCTGCTAAAAAATAAGTTGCAAAGCAACTGATGAAAAGCGAGCCTGATGGCTCGCTTTTTTTATATCTGTCGTCTGGCCACAGGGAGGATCCGATGCACTATCCGCTAAACGTATATATTGGCAAAGTTCGTGAGTATGCAGGCAGCAGGCCAAGTGCGATCGCCAAATATCAGGTCGATGGTGAGCTGAAACTCACTGAGTTGGGTCTGGAAGGCGATCAACAGGCTGAAAAAATTGTTCATGGTGGGCCAGATCGCGCGTTGTGCCATTATCCGCGCGAGCATTACACCTGGTGGGCGCGTGAATTCCCCGAACAGGCTGAACTGTTTACCGCCCCAGCCTATGGTGAAAATTTATCGACCGAGGGGCTGACAGAAAAAGATGTCTATATTGGCGATATTTTCCGTTGGGGCGATGCACTGATTCAGGTCACACAACCGCGCTCACCGTGCTACAAGCTGAATTATCATTTTGGCATTAACAATATGTCTTCGCTGATGCAGGAAACGGGTTATTGCGGCTGGCTGTATAAAGTCGTGCTGGCAGGCAATGTATCGACAGAAAATCCACTGGAACTGGTTTCCCGAGTAAGTGATGTTTCGGTGGCTGAAGCTATCGCCATCGCCTGGCATATGCCATTTGATGACGAACAATTCCATCGCTTGCTGTCCGCCGCCGGACTATCGACAAGCTGGACGCGCACCATGCAGAAACGACGTCTTTTTGGAAAGGTTGAGGATAATTCACGACGGTTGTTTGGGAAGTAAATTCCAGAAACAAAAAACCCGCCAGAGGCGGGTTTTTTTAATTCTTAGCTTCGCTAACGCTAACCTTACAGGCTAGTTACGTTACCAGCAGCTGGGCCTTTAGCACCACTTTCGATGGTGAAAGACACTTTCTGGCCTTCGTCCAGAGACTTGTAGCCATCGTTCTGGATAGCAGAGAAGTGTACGAACACGTCTTTTGAGCCATCGTCAGGAGTGATGAAGCCGAAGCCTTTGTCAGAGTTGAACCATTTTACGAGACCAGTCATTTTGTTAGACATAGATATTACCTTTTAAATTAAATTTGCCTTCCGGCGCAATTGGAATGTTTTACAGATTTTTTAAAGCGATAAAGGAAGGTAGATCACGTCGAAGGGTATCTATGATAACTCTTTGAGGACTGCGCTACTAAACTGCTTAAAGGTTCTGTGCTTCAAACCGATGAATGCATTAACTCATATAACCACGGTGAATGACAAGGTTTATTTTAGCCGTCCACAGGGCTGGAGCTCAGGCCGCCTCTGGGCTGAGCGCCTGAAGCATCGCTCTATTTAGTAAATAACTGAATGGCGATACAAAGCCGATTCAAAATCTTCCTTCATGCTTGCGTAGAGTAAAATACTGATTTCATCATGATTGTTATGGTCATAAAAACAACGATACTCATTTTCCACACCCAGCCATTCACGAATTCTGACACCTTTGTCTGCCAGCGTAGCGTTTATCCGATATCGGTTGGGTCGGCCTCTTCTAGCTGACGTTCTGCTGCGGTCTGGACGAAGAGTTCCGCAACACCATTCCTGGTAACGAATACTCCGCCTTCAAACAGCTCAGGGTTGCTTAACCCTTCACGGGCGGTCTTTTGGGACATTGTATTTGGCATGAGTATTTCTCATTACTGACAGTTAATGATGAGTTTATGAACAGCGTCAGGCGGTGTCATATTTATGACAAATTTGTACACGCGACGTGAAATTAGAAGGAATGGGACGACTAAAAGAGGGAAGCATCCCCCGTCATTAAGCGCTGTCTCTTAGTCACAACTTTGAGGGCCGGTTCCTGTCGAGCCGAAGAAGGTTCCGTTCACCAGGCGATTGAGTACTTATGTCGCCACAGAACCGGTGAACGTCTTAGGGTGGCCACCGTCGCCACCCTAAGAACCCTGACTCCCGGCAAATAAATCGCCGCAAGCGGTAAACCTCCATTTTGCCTCCGTGTCAGGGTCGGTTGCGATTCGTTCCAGACGATCGCGCCCTCCAGCCGTTCCCGACGGCTGGACCCTGCCACCAGGAGTCAAAATGGAGGCGATTTAAGCCGGATCCGAAATTCAAAGTCAAAAGCCAGAGCGGTTTTGACCTTGTCCCCGGCTTCAATCGCGCCGTTTTTTACCCTTCAGTCGGGGTCACGTGGTCGGGAACCACGTGAGAGAGCGATCGTCTGGAACGAATCGCGAACGACCCCGAATGTTGGGTGAAAAACGGTGTTTACCGCTTTAGCGGCGATTGATTTGCCGGGCGCCTGGATTATTAAGGAGTTGGCGTTAACTCCTTAATACGTTCACCGTTTTCGGGAATTAAAGAGATAACTGAACGCACGGGTGAACGGAAAACCTGCGGGGCTTACAGATCTCGCCCCGACAAGATTGCCAGGGCGAGTTGTGTATAAGAGACAGCCATTAAGCGGGGGAAATCACCATTACTGCATGGAGCTTTGTGCAGCCGAGTACGCCTGCATAAATGCCTGATGCTGTGATGCCAGCGGAGCAATCAGCGAGTTGTACTGGCTTGCCTGCTGTGAGGTTGGGAACTGAATGCCGCCTGCGGTAAAACCAACCTGAGTTCCCTGCTGCTGGATGAAATCACCCACTTGCACCAGTTGAGCAGTAAAGGTTTGTGCCGCAGGAATCAGTGGAGCCATCGCCGCTGCCGGGCCCGTAACCACTTTCTGATATACCTGATCGTAAACGGGTTTCAGTTCGTCGGCTTGCTTCAGGGTGGAGCGAGCGCTGTCTGCCTGCATTTTGGCATTCTGTACTTGCTGACCTAATACGTTAAGTGAGCCATTTGCCTGACGCAGTGGACCGCTCTGGGTCATATAATCTTGCGGCACACGAATACTGTTTACGCTATCGGCGACCGGCTTCATGCCATCGTCCATAACCTGGTTCATCTGTTGGGAGAAGCCATACAGAATCGCGTAATCAGAAACCAGAGGGCCAAATTGCTTTTTCTGATCGGTAGTCAGCGTCGGTAAACGTTCACCGCTGCGCATCGCCGTATTTTGCAAGAAATCGATAAACGCCTTGCGCTGATCGCCTTCTTTATCAAAGCAACCACTCAGGCTCACCACCATTAAAATTGCCGCAAGCGGCGCAAACCAGCGTGACCAGGACTTACCTGTCGCCATCTTTTCTACTCCTTTCATCATTCAGTGCCAAAGCGCAAATGCGTACCCAATAATGCTGCTAAGGATAGTCCAACCAGCCTTTGCAAGATACCCTTTACGGCTAATCTCTTAAGGCAAATTTGTACGATTAATAGCGGCTTTTGACGCGGAGTTAGCGCTTAATCTTTGATGGTTGTTCCACCTCTTCGCGAACTAATGTTGCTTAATTGTTACACCCCTCACAAATCCGATGACATGACACCTGCGTTGAACCACTTTTAAGCTATTAATACTAAAGCGTTTATTTTTCAACGCCCGACGCCGCCCGCCGAATCAGTACGATAATCGCACACAAACACCCGTGGGATGATTGCCCAACTGCCTGTTGAGTGGTTTGATTTAACGAACGATTAACGAATCTTTGTTCGATAATCGAACACCTCAGCATCCTTCAGGACTTGCCTTATGACAAAGACAACAACAACTGATATTCAGGCATTTATAAACAACAATCGGTTTTCCAAATTCCAGTGGATGATTCTCGTGCTGTGTTTCATCACAGTCGCGCTGGACGGGTTCGATACCGCGATTATTGGTTTTATCGCCTCCGACCTGGTACAGGAATGGGGCGTGCAGAAATCTGACCTCGGCCCGGTAATGAGTGCCGCACTGGTTGGGTTGGCGGTCGGTGCATTAACCGCAGGGCCGATGGCTGACCGCATTGGGCGTAAAAAAGTGCTGGTACTTTCGATTCTGGTGTTTGGCGGTTTCAGCCTTCTGACAGCCTTTGCCACCAGTCTGACATCCCTCGCCTTACTGCGCTTCCTCACAGGTCTGGGCCTGGGCGCGGCCATGCCAAACGCAGCAACATTAATGTCGGAATACGCTCCGGAACGTAAACGCGCTTTATTGGTGAACCTGATGTTTGTTGGCTTCCCGATTGGCTCGTCAATGGGCGGCTTTGTCTCCGCCTGGATGATCCCACATTACGGATGGCAAAGCGTGCTGGTTCTGGGCGGTGTAATGCCACTGATTCTTTCGGTGGTACTGATGATTTGGCTGCCGGAATCAGCACGATACCTGGTGGTAAAAAACAAACCACAGAAAGATATCGCCACTATTTTGCGACGCATCGCGCCACTTCCATCAGGTGAAAACCTGTGCTTTGTGCTCAACGAAGTCGGCGGACACATCAAAGATAAAACCGCGTTGGGCGTAATTTTCTCGCCACGTTATCTGGTAGGGACATTAATGCTGTGCCTGACTTATTTCATGGGCTTGCTGATTTTCTATCTCCTGACCAGCTGGCTGCCGCTGCTGATTCGTGAAACAGGCGCAACACTTAGCCAGGCGTCGATTATCACGGCGCTGTTCCCACTCGGTGGTGGCATTGGCGTGCTAATTATTGGCGCGTTGATGGATAAGTTGAACCCGAACAAAGTCGTCGCAGTCGGTTATTTGCTGACCGGGCTGTTCGTCTGCCTGGTGGGCTTCTCCACTTCAAGCCTGGTGCTGATGGGCGTGATGGTGTTTATCGCCGGGACGATTATGAACGGCGCGCAATCTTCAATGCCAGCACTGGCGGCAGGTTTCTATCCAACCCAGGGGCGTGCAACCGGCGTTGCGTGGATGTTAGGGCTCGGGCGTTTCGGCGGGATCCTTGGAGCGTTTAGTGGCGCATTCCTGATGCAGGCTGAACTGTCGTTCAAAACCATCTTCATGCTGCTGGCGATTCCGGCAATACTTTCAGCCACCGCGCTGCTGGTGAAATCCTGGGCAGGCCAGCGTACTCCTGGTGAAAACCGTGCAGAAAACCATGAGCTAGATAAAGTTACGCAAAAAGCATGATGGAAAATCTTTCAACTGCGGCGGGCTAGTCCCGCCCTTTTGCATAAAATATCTAACCATTTACAAATTTATACTCATTCCCCAGGTACGCAGCGTTTTCAATTCGTTATGCCGCTTAGGTTTTTTGCTGAAACGCATAAGCCCCTTTATGTTTAAAAATAGTTAGCCTCGAAAGCATCGTCACACTTTTTTTCGAACTATTCTTAATGAGCTTCTTACGTGTTCACTATCCATTGTGTGATTTATGAGGAGTACTCGATGGAATATAAAGATCCAATGTATGAGCTACTAAGTAACCTTGAGCAGATTGTTTTTAAAGATAAACAACAAACGATGGCTCTTAATGATAAGCCCAATGCATTTTCTGAGTTTGAGCAGTTAAGAAAAAGTACCGGGCTTAAGATTGATGATTTTGCCCGTGCGATGGGTGTGAGTGTTGCCATGGTGCAGGAGTGGGAATCAAAACGACTCAGACCCTCCACGACCGAACTGAAGTTGATGCGCTTAATGCAGGCGAATCCCACTATCAGTAAGCAATTGATGGAATGATTAAGTACTTTGTACCCTAATGCCTTAATCAAAACCCCGTTAACGCGGGGTTTGTTGTTTCTGGAAGCTACTAAAATAGTATGAAACGAAGCGGCAATCTCAAAAAACCGGACCTGTATCACTCCTCAAATAACAAATCTAATCCATAACTTAAAGAGGGTTATTTACGAGAAAACAAAAGGAGGTTGTATGTCTAAGAAAATCCTGGTTCCTATCGATATTTCTGAAATGGAGCTGACGCGACAAGTCATTCCGCATGTGGAAGCTTATGCCAGACAAGACGACGCCACGATCCACTTCCTGGCAGTCATCCCTGACTATACCTATTTTGCCTCTTACGGCCTGGGTTACACGTCGATTGCGCCCGATGCCAGAGAACGGGAAGTGGCCGCCATGAAAACGCTGAGCGAGATTGTCGCGCAGTTCAGCTTACCTGGCGACAGAGTGAAAAAGCACGTGCTGAGCGGCACACCGAAAGATCATATCCTGCAGTTGGCCGAAGATATTGACGCGGATGTGATTATTCTGGCGTCCCACAGACCGAGTATGTCCACTTATCTTCTTGGTTCAAACTCTGCGGCAGTGGTGCGTCACGCCGAGTGCTCGGTACTGGTTGTTCGCTGAACGGAGCAGCAGCCTCAAACCTCTTCGTCGGCCGGATAAGCGACAAAACTGGCGCAAAGGGTGGATGACGCTATCGCTCATCCACCCTACAACACTCAAGACTTACCGCCTTCAGCACCTTGTTCAAGGGCTTCAAGAATCGTGCAATAAGTGATGCAGTGATCGCTATCGCAGCAAATATCATTTAAATCTCGCAATGAACGCTGCATAGCCTGGAGCTCTTCAAGACGCGCTTCAACTTCATTCAACCGTGCCTGGACAATATTTTTGGAATTATGGCAACCGTCATCATTGGGTTCGATTCGAATAGCAAGTAGATGCCGAATCGAATCCAGGGTAAATCCCAGGTTGCGGGCATAACGAATAAACCGTAGTCGTTGTAGGTCATTTTCCACATACAGACGAAAACCACCTTCGGTACGGATATTATGGTTCATTAAATGTTGCTTTTCGTAATACCTAATCGTATCAGGTGTTACACCCGTCAACTTTGCTAATTCCCCGATGCGGTACATATCATTATTTTCCTTATATATCTGATGCCAGCAGTTATCCGCACACTTTCTATAAAGAAAGTGGGGGTTTAATTTGATAGTAAAAAATGAAGAGTAAAAGGGGACCAGGTATTAACGGCCCCCGTTTACTTTAACTGTTATTTTTCTTTATATAACACTGCATTAGCCCCAAACCCCGTATTACCACGCGTGAATCGGCTAACATAATAATAATCAGCCCCGGCTTCAGCCGCCTTCATATTAATATTAGATTTAGCATCATCGGGTGAAAAATATTTACCCCCGACAGAAATATCACCAACATGAACGTACTTGCTGGTTTCATCCCATGAGATTTCTGTAGCAGCAAATGAAGGGAGTGATATCACGGAAGTGATGACGGCAGTGGTTAGCATTATTTTCTTGAACATATTCTCTTTCCTTACGATATGATTATTTATTTTTAAATGTGCAGCAGTTCGCTGTTTTTTCACCATAACATTGGAGTTAACTTTAGTTTCAATAGCATATTATTTATATTTAACTTAATTTTCACAATCATGACAATTATGGAGAATCTTCATTATAAATATGACTACACAACAATCATAAATAACTCTAACACATTATTTTTAAACACTTTAAACAACAACACCCTTCATAAACCCTGTGAAAACCTTTGGTTTACTTAATTCTCATACTTGCTTACTCAACAATAAACACACTTTCTACATTCAGAAAATGTAAAGCCAGGTAAATACACGACTTTTATATTGAATCTGGAGTTGGTTCAGATGGCTATCATTATGCTTACCTCCATCATGACCTGAAAAGGATGCATTATGATTCGTAAAACTGCTGCGTTAACCATGTTGTTATTTTCTATTTCCTTCTCCGCTTCTTCGGCGACAGAAATTAAAAACAATGAAGCAAAGGCTTATCAGGAAATAGGTCACATTTCAGTTTCTGGTAAACCGTCTTCAGAAGAAGCGGTTGCCGCGATAAAAACACGAGCTGAAGAATCTGGAGCAGATTACTTTTCGATTGTAAGACTAACCACCCCTGGTGATAGCAGTAAATGGAGTGCAAATGCGGTGCTTTATAAATCCCAGTAACTCTATTTTATTTAATCACCGGCATCACCGATATGGGATGTCTGTTCTTACCAGGAGAGAGATATGCGAATCTGGACGCTGACACTGTTTATTTTTATTGCTCCGGGAAGCATTGCTCTGGCAGCAACAACGGTTCCTCCTACCCTTTCTGAACTTCAACAATATGCACTCAAAAATAATATCAGCTCACCCGATCAGCAAGCGCAATTGAGCTCACTAATAGGAGGCTCAGAATCCGCTGACGCGCTGTTATTTAACAATCCGGTCATCGATGGGAATAGCGGAAAAAGACGTTCTGTGGCGGGTAACCCTGACAATATTCAACAAACTGAATGGGGCGCGGGTGTTTCCCAGACATTTGAAATTGCGGGGCAACAAGGATACCGACAGGAATCAGCTCAATTCGCCATGAGTGCCTTCCGGGAGGAGTCGCTGGATACGCGAAATCAGGTATTGCTGACCACATCAACGCTGTTCTACCAGATTGTGACTTTGCAGGAAAAAGTCCGTCTGGAAAGAGAGGCCGTTGAGTTGTTTTCTCGAGCAGAACTTGTGGTGTCCCGGCAACGGCAGTCAGGTAGTGCCACCCGCCTGGATAACAACGTTGCCACCATTGAGCGCCAGCTTGCCAATAACCAGTTACTAACCGCCCAACAAGACTTAAAGGACACCCGCAACGAACTTGCGCGTTTTTTGCTGACCTCTGAAGACGCGATACCTGAAATGAAAGGGGATTTCGACACAACCGCCAAACCCCTCCCCTATACCTACGCTTCTCTGGGGTCGCGGCTAGAAAAGAGCCCTAAACTCGCGGCGCTGGAATGGCAGGAGAAAAGTGCCATTGCTGAGCTGGAACTCCAGAAAGCAGCTCGGATCCCGGATGTCACCCTTGGCGTCAGCTATTCGCAGGATGGGCCGGATGACAGCCGTGAAGATCTGACCACCTTATCGATTTCCGTACCGCTTCCACTATTTCAGCGAAACGAGGCGGGTATCGGGCAGGCGACCACCGCGGTGACGCGTTCACGTCTGGCCATCAACACCGCTAAGAATGAACAACAGCAAACTCTTAAAAATCAATGGGACAAGCTGAACAACCTGAAAGACAGGGTACGGATCCTCAATCAACAGGTCCTGCCAGCTACAGACATGAACAAACAGCTCACCCTGCTGGCACAGGAAAATGGGCAAAGCAGCCTGCCAGATGTTTTGCTGACCAGCCAACAGATCCTGAATGCCCAACGCACCAGGCTAGACACACTTCTCGAGTACCAGACAACGCGTCTGAAACTAGAAAATATCGCTAACTGGAGTGGACAGGAGCTCCCATGACTCAGAATAATGCGCAGTACCGCCGTTTGCCATCCGCACTGTATTTTATTGTTTTTGTAGGTTTCTTTTCCCCAGCAGTCAGTGCATCACCCGACGATTCAGAAGAAGCGGAGACTGTGTCTACTCCGAAGGAAGTCCTGCTCGAAACTATCGGCCCTGCCCCGATGACCAACGAGTTTCGAGCGCTGGCCACCATCCAGTTAGATCCCCAACGTTCAGCTACCATTTCTTCGCGGATAAACGGCTGGATCACTTCTGTTAATGCTCTTCCGGGTAAAAAAGTGAGTAAAGGAGACACTCTCGCGACCCTGGACAGCATACAGCTTCGTGATGAAAACAATGTCGTTAAGCAGGCCAGGGCAGCACTCAATGCCGCCTCTGAACTGCTCAAGCGTAAACAAAAAATGATGGCAGAAGAGATAATCCCTCGCAACGATCTGACTGCTGCGACGCTTGCTTACCAGCAAGCAAAAGCCGAGTTTGATGCGGCGCAGGCCCGACAAACATTATTCGGCTCCAACGGTAAATCAGCTTCGCTGTCGACAATTACCGCCCCCTTCAGCGGCACCGTTCTGACCACAACGGCCCGCCAGGAGCAAGCCGTCACCCCCGCAGACGTTCTGTTTACCCTCAGTGATCTGAGCACCGTACTGATTACTGCCAATGTGCCGGAATCTCAGGTTCGTTTCCTCGAGCCAGGAGCCACGGTGCGTATTCAGGCCAGTGCCTGGCCCGACGAAACATTTTCCGGTCAGATTGTGAGTACTGCCGGCACCCTTGATTCCTCATCCCGCACCCTTGCGACCTATATTGCCGTCAATAACGAGGATGGACGTCTGAAACCGGAAATGCAGGTCACCGCTTATGTCCGTTATAACCCCCCTAAGCCAGTCATCAGCGTACCGGACTCTGCATTAACACTGATGGATGGCAAGTCGTCGGTATTTGTCGCAAATGGTGAAAATAAATATCAACCCGTCCAGGTTACGACCGGGAAAAAGGGTCTGGACAGGACAGAAATTACCAGTGGGCTGAAGCCCGGGGACCGTGTGGTTGTTAACCAGACTTACGATCTGAAATCCCGACTGCTTATCGCAGAAACGGCTGGCGGGCACTAAGGAGACACACATGCTCGGTTCGTTGATAAACCTATCTCTGAAATACAAGCTGCTGATCATTGTGTTGTTTATGGCCGTTGTCGGCTATGGCGTCATGGCATTCCGAAGCGTCCCCGTGGACGCCTTCCCCGATGTGACGCCGGTGCAGGTGAATGTCTATACAGAAGCTTCTGGCCTGGCCGCCGAAGATATTGAAAAGCTGTTCACCGTTCCGGTAGAAAGCAATATGGCCGGGTTACCCAATGTGGAACAAATCCGTTCAATGTCATTGGCGGGCCTTTCCTACATCAGTATCAATTTTAAAGACAACACGGATATTTATCTTGCTCGCCAGTGGGTCAGTGAAAAACTTCAGGAGATCGGGGACTCGCTCCCGGCGGGGTACAGCCCGCCAGTGCTGGGAGCCAACTCCTCCGGACTGGGGCAAGTTTTCTGGTATACCCTGGATGCGGGTAATTCCGGCCTCAGCACCATGGAATTACGTTCACTCCAGGAATGGACCATCAGGATGATCCTGAAAACGGTGCCAGGTGTGGATGATGTGGTTTCATGGGGCGGGAATGAAAAACAGTATCAGGTCACCCTCGATCCGGAAAAAATGGCGCTGTACAGCATCACGTTGGCTGACGTGCTCCCGGTGCTTGCAGGGAATAACCGCCAGGCCGGTGGGCAAAGCGTCAACATCGGTGAGGAACAGTATCTGGTTCGGGGTTATGGCCAGCTGGAAAGTCTTTCCGATATTGCAGGTCTGCGCATCACAAGTGCCGGTAACCACCCGGTCTATATTCGGGATATCGCCAAAGTGGAGTTCACACCAGCCGTTCGTGCAGGTGCGGTCACCCAAAATGGGCAGGAAGTCGTCATGGGGATGGTTCTGTCGCGCATTAACGAAAATGCCAGTGATGTCGTTAATGGTGTAAAGGACAAAATCTCAACAGTGGTGAATTCACTGCTGCCTGAAGGTGTCACGCTGAAAACAGTTTATGATCGAACAAACCTGGTTGATCTGGCGCTGAAAACGGCACAAAGCGCGCTGCTGGAAGGAGCTTTGCTGGTTGCCATTGTCCTGTTTTTGTTCCTCGGGGAACTCCGTTCAGCGCTGATTGTGATTATCACTCTGCCCGGCTCCATGCTGATAGCCTTTATTCTGATGCAACAATTCGGCTTGTCAGCAAACCTGATGTCGCTGGCAGGTCTGGCTATCGGTACCGGCATGATGGTGGATGGTGCAGTGGTCATGGTGGAGAATATCCATCGAAGACTGGCGCTCAATCATGCCAGTGGCGCGAAAAACAGCTTCGCGCTGCAAATCCAGGAAGCCGCCAGGGAAGTGGCGATACCGGTGGCCTTTGCGATTTTAATTATCGTCGTGGTCTTTACTCCGCTGCTAACGCTCGATGGTCTTGAAGGCAAGCTGTTCCGCCCGATGGCACTGACGATTATTTTCGCGATGCTGGGGTCGTTAATTCTCTCGCTGACCATCGTACCTGTGCTGTCGTCGCTGTTGCTCAAGCCCGCACATGAAAATGAAACCCGCATAGTCAGATGGATTACTGCAGGCTACCAACCGTTACTGAACAAAGTGTTATCACGCAGGAAAGCGACAATAAGCATCGCGCTGACCGCGTTTTTGTTTTCCCTGGCACTGTTTCCATTTTTGGGGAAAAGCTTTATGCCCCAATTACAGGAAGGCAGCCTGATGTTCAGGATCACTTCCATTCCATCCACATCACTGGACAGTACGCTGGCACTCTCGCGCAAAGTTTCTGATGATATTCGTGGCCAGTTCCCTGAAGTGAAAGATGTGGTCGCCACCATTGGACGTGCCGAAAAAGGCGAAACCGCAGACGTCAATTCAATGGAGGTTTTGTTGACGATGAACCCGCGGGAAAACTGGCCTGAAGACATTTCTTATGACCAACTGGCCCGTAACATCCAGGCGGTTCTTGAAGAAAAACATCCAGGGGCATTGTTCAGTGCAACACAGCCGATTCAGATGCGTGTCGATGAACTGATTTCGGGGATCCGCGCCACTCTGGCCCTGAAAATTTATGGGCCAGATAGCGCCACACTAGATTCCCTGAGCCAGCAAATCCAGGCCACACTGAATAAAATCCCGGGCGTAGAAGAACTTTCAACGGAGTCCAGCAAGGGTAAACCCCAGGTGATTATCCGCGTCGATCGTGAAAAAGCGGCGGGTTATGGCATCAATACCAGCGACATCATGGATGTGGTGGAGTCCGGTATTGGCGGTGCGAGCATCTCAAGCATCATCGAAGGAACCGCTCGTTTTGATCTGGTGACCCGATTTAGCGCGCCTTACCGGGAGTCTGTTTCAGCTATCAGTGCCATCCCGCTACGTGGGGCGTCAGGCCAACTGATTTCGCTGTCGCAGGTTGCGGATATTGAGCTGGCTGAAGGGTACGCCTTCCTGCGCCGGGAAGGGCTACAACGTTACGTCGTGCTACAGATGGAAGTTGAAGGGCGTGATATTGACGGCTTTGTGAAGGAAGCCAGCCAGGCCATTGAGAAAAACAACCCGCTACCGGAGGGATACTGGAGCACCTGGGGTGGAGCCTTTGAAAATCAGCAACGCGCGATGGGCAAACTGTCTGTGATTCTGCCGCTGACCATTGGGCTGATCTTTATTCTGCTCTACACCGCATTCGGAACTCTGCGACATGCCACACTCATCATCGCGAACGTTCCGTTTGCCATGACGGGAGGAATTCTTTCCCTGTTCCTGAGCGGACAATATATGTCGGTCCCTTCCTCGGTCGGATTTATTGCCGTCTTTGGTGTCTCAATGCTCAACGGGATTGTGATGGTGTCATTCTTTAACGAACTGAGACAACAAGGAGCCAGTATCCGCGATGCTGTCCGACTGGGTGCGGTTCAGCGTCTGCGTCCAGTATTGATTACTGCGACGGTCGCGATACTGGGGCTGATCCCAATGCTGCTTTCCAGCGGCGTCGGTGCCGAAGTACAGCGTCCATTAGCGACGGTGGTGGTCGGAGGATTATTAACGTCCACAGCTCTGACATTATTCTTGCTGCCGCTGCTGTATGAAATGACGGAGAACTGGCATATGAAGCGCAATGCTGCTGCCCAAAAGGAACTGGATGCTCAATAACTAGCAACAAATAACAACGGGGAATATCTTACGATATTCCCCGTTAATTTTTATAACCGCTAAACGCTTATTGCAGCAGAGAAATATCCGCAACCTGCAATAGCTTTCAGTATCACCCGAAGAATATACACTACTGGCGTTATTTCCTTAGCATGCTTGATGATTCAAAATTATTCCCTTGGGCCAATTCCTGTTCCAGTAGGTTTTATTGAACTCGAATGAACCCATCCATCTACAGTCTCTCCATTTTTTTTGAAAAATATAACAGATAAAAATCCTTTGTATTCTGAATAAACATCAACTAAATCCCCGTGAATTATAAAAAGGTCTTTTATCTTACATCTCTCATCAGGAGCACTATAGAAATAAACTCGAGCATTATCACTCACAACATAACCTGACTCAGATGTAGAGATGACGTTTTGGTATATTTCTGCACGAGAATTAATATCATGACACTCTCCCCACGAAGAAAATGAACATACTAAAAAAAATAAAAGCAATAGAGTCTTCATCGTCACCCGCCCTCTCATCATACTAATCACTTTATTTGCAAAATTTGAATCTGTTGTATGCCCTACACTCTATAATACTAACAGTATTTTGAATATTTTCTGTAGCAAATAAACTCATAGTCATGCATTTTACTGACAGCCAAGGGCATTTTCTTTATCACACTGTAATTTACTGGCTAAATCACTCAAGTTATCAGTCTTTGTTTTGATAAAATTGTATCTGTACTCATTATTTAATTTCACATTGAATACAGCCCCCTATTCTTCTTTGTTATCTTCGCATTTACTAAATATGGAATATTTACATTCACCATTAATAAAACTTACCTCCAAATAATCAGTTTGGAAGCGAGAGTAATGATTATAGCGAAATTTACTGTATGCAGGCGAGTTTGAGCTAAATTCAAGCCTGCCTTTATCCCCTGCCATCCTATAAATTAACCGATTATTTGCCATACTCAAGGTTGCAACCCCTTTGATAGTATTGCAAGAAAAATACTCATCTTGCGCCAGGATTAGAAATATCTGATTGGGATATCATATGCCCCCTTATTTACTGAAGCGATGCCTTTCTAAGAGAATAGCTGAGACATAATCATCATCATTTTGAAATTTGAAGTAACTCCAGGAATTACCAGTCTCACTTTGAGCAACTGCTTTTATAGCAGCAACTTCACAAGATAAGCTCATAACCGCTGACTGATAGTCAGAGTCATCTATCGTGTCCCCTTTATAGAAAATTATAAAATCCAGAGGCTCCAATTTTCCATTAATGGGTGTAACTGGAACATAAATATTGCTCAAAGTATCCAAAAACACCACCGGATGCATATGTCACAAGGCTTCACTGCTGCGGATCTCCGGCACATCCTTCAACCACACCAGCTTGTTAATATACACCATATTATACTTTGCCAGATTCGAATACACTTCAAGAAATCACAGCGTCCTGTCAATTGCCCTTTGAGGTATCTTTTTGCTTTGCCCAAGCCCCTGCATTAGTTCAACATATTTTTTATATTTCACTTTCGCTTCTGCTCTATTTCCAGCATCCCAATATGAATCAGCCAGGTTCAAATAGGCGGGAATTCTGCCTGGGCTTCTATTAATTACAACAGTTAAATACTTCACAGCTTCGTCTGGCATATTATTTTGCTGTAAAAAAAAACCATAGTCGTTATAAATGTCAACATTATAATAATTATTAACCAAGGACTCAACCATGTATGGCTCAAGCGAGTTGACTGCAGAGGACACATTATGCACCTTGAAAAACCTCAATGCATTGAAATAATTAATCTTAATTAACTCATCGAAATAATCATTGTAACCAAAAACATTTTTATATATTACCTCATAGTCTCCGGAAAAATTACTGCCTATTGGACAAACATCTAATCCCTCCGAAATTAGCATAATGTGACTTCTGTCACTTCTATTAATTTCGAATAATGCACTGCCCTGTTCTTTTTCAGAATACCCCATAGTATCAGAATAAAATGGTAGTAAAGAAGCAGAAAACCCTTCAGGAATTTTCTTTAGTTTAAATTTTACTACACAATCTGCAGGAGATGAACTCCCAGACTCAATACTTCCACCAAGCAAAGTCGATGATATTAAATCTCTTTGGCCAGATTTTTCCAAGCCAAGAAGAGTTGTAGTGCTTTTATATATAACAACACTAGAATTTGCATAAGAAAAAATCAAAAATAAAAAAACACTAATAACCCACTTCATTATCTAACCTCCCTAAAGCTTCAGATTTTTCACTTACAAACCTAGCACTTACACCGGTCTGTACCTCTGGTAAATTTCGAGAAAAGTACACAAGATTTCCATCCGTTTTTTTCTTCCCTCTTTCGGTATAAATGGCAATAATAAGATTTCTATCATAATCTCTTGTTTCTGAAGCTGTTCCACCCAGTGACTTAATAGCATTGATAATGACATTATTTTCTGGCCCATGCTGCACTGATGTAGACCACACGACATCATTGAGAGTGTGCGAATGATATCTAACATCCACTTCGGTTTCTTCAAGAGTATAATCTACTAATTTATCAAAGTGAGTTTTCCTGATAAATTCATGCTCAATTACTTTGAATGCATCACCCTCTCTAGTTACAACCGTTCTCCATTTTGATGTAAAATCTGCAGAACCTGGAGTTAAATCGGTAAATTCATTCCTCCATATAAAAGAATCATCATTGACAAATTTTTTAACCGTGCCACCAATTATTATTCTCTCTATACCACGAACTGTAATTTTTACTTGGCTTGTCATTTGGTAAGAACCGTAGGAAACACCACCGGCATCCCCATGTCCGCCAGATACAGTTAAAGGCCCCCGACCTCCGGTTTCATATATTGATGATAATGACCCTAAATCGTAATCTCTTCGACGACGTTCATTTTTAATACATGACAAAAACACCACCGGATGCATATGCCACAAGGCTTCACTGCTGCGGATTTCCGGCACATCCTTCATCCACACCAGCTTGTTAACGTACTCCTTATTATACAATGCCAGTTCAGGGTAGCTTTTTTCCTGTTCATCCAGAGCCGCCTGCCACAACGCCGACATACCATCCTTCAGCCATTCACTGTGATGCTTCACCACCAGACGTTGTACCTGATATTGTATATCTGCCTGATTATTATGCAGGTACCGCCATAACTCGTTGGTATCTATCAAACCATCCTGATTCATATCCATCTGCTGAAGTAACTTCTTATAGCTTTCAGCATCTCCCGACGAATAGGTGTCATCGGCATCACTTCGGGTCAGCTCTTCCAGCCGACCAAACGTCTGACGCAGCCATCCTTCTTCCGGGGTCTGGAAGAGACTCTGAGGTTCCTCATTCTGCTCCAGCCGGATAAAACCTCGTTTCTCAAGGTCAAACTGACTCACCTTCTCCACATCATCTGCTGACATCCATGCCGACTCTGCGGGAATCTCGTACCAGGTTTTTCCGTTTGATTCTTTACTCTGGCACTCGCTTTCTGTTGTGAGCCGTTCTGCTTTCGAAAAAAGGGTCACCCCGCCAACACCCGCCACCTCAAATGCCGCACTCTCTTCGTTGTACTTCCACAGCTTCTTACCCGCCAGCGTATGCAATTCTGCTGCACCACTCGTCACGCCTGCTTTATTCGCCAGAAAATCCCCCATACGTGAATCCTGGCTGAAGACCTCCAGATGACAGAAATACTGCGAACCCGCCTCAGGACGCTCGTGATAACTCAGATGACCTATCACTTCACCGGCTTTTACTTCGATGCTTTCGCCAGATACGGCCTGGTTAAATACACCATGCTCACGGGCCCTTTGCATCCACGCAGGCAGGCTGCTGGCACCGCGCCTGACGTATTTATCCAGACCGGAGACCCATCCTGATCCACCTGCTGCCAGTCCGGATTCTTTCCCGTCCGGCACAGATTTAACCCGAACAAACATGAAGGGGGCCGGTTGATTATTAAGCAGGAACGTCGCTTCCTCCTCAATCTCAACGACACTTCCGCGTGGCAAAGTGGTTTCGGTGTCCAGGGGAGCCTCATAGTTGCGACCAGCATCAGCAACATTTCCGTCCGGTAGACCGGCACGCACCCAGCCTTCAGCCGGATTATCCTCGCGAACTTTAAGCGAACTGGCAGTAACTGTGGCTGTGGGGGATTCTGCACCGTATTCAGAAAGCGGTGCTATCTGCACCCACAGGGTGTAAAACTCCAGAGCGTTCTCGGGTTTATTGTTGTCCGGAATGCAGGTGGATTTAACGAGCACAAACGTCGAGCTAAATTTCAGTGATTCCGTACCGTACTTAGCAGTCTGGTAAGCATCATTCAGACGCCAGGCCACTACCTGCCCATCAGTCATGCATTTCAGCCCATGACTTTCCGGATTGTAGACAGCGTTATCCGCAAAACCATCATAAAAGTGAATACCTCCATGCCAGTATTCACCGGGTTTCAGCAGCCAGTACGTATCACCTTGCGTACCTTGCATGGCCTCCATTAACTCCCTGGCCGAACGATATCCGTCAACGGGTAATACCATTTTCATCTTACTCTCCCTGCTCTTATGCGATTATGAAAAGAAAAACCAAACGCCGGACTCTTCACTTTCCGGCTCGTCCGGTTCCTCTGGCCCCTCTCCATTTCCCGAGCCGCCTCCACCACTTCCGTAACCGCTGCTCCTTTCACCATCCTGCGGCGGCTCAACGGGTGCATCTCCCTCACCTGCCAGCGCACTCAACACCGCCGGCAGTTGCGTCAGCACCGGATCCCCCGGTCTGCCGCCGCTGTTAAGGTTGATTTTCAGCCCGCTGATATCCACGCCGCCGGGGTGTATCACCACAAACGAACTTCCCACCCGCAGCGTGATTTTCGTATTGCTCTGCAGCACGATATCGCCCTGTGCATCCGCGCCCAGCGCACCCGCCACTTTCTGGGCCAGGTCGCCTTTGACCTCCAGGCTGTGGTTACCTTCCACCAGGCTGAGGTGGTCTTTCGTGGTTTTATGCGCCTGGCTGCCGTCGACTGTTACTTTGCGGTCATTTGCCACAGTCAGCGCGTCATCACGGCCGGTATTCACGGTGTGGTCACGGGTGACTTTCAGGGTCTGGTCATTGCGTACCGTGATACTGCGGTCGTGCGCCACGGTGATGTTCTGGTCATGCCCGCCGGCATTCTCTTTGCCGACCTTCACCGTCTGCCCCAGCCCGACGATGATTTTCTGGTTGTTGCCGATGGTTTCCGTGTGGTTGACCTTCACATCAGTGGTGCGGTTATTGAGCACCTCGGTGTCCATGTTTTTCTGCGCATGGAGATACACCTGCTCATTAGCTGTCGCATCGTCGAATTTCAGTTCGTTAAATCCGCTGCCCTTATAGGTTTTTGAGCGCAGGGTCATCTGGGTTTTCGTCCACGGCAGACTACCCGGCGAGCGGTTATTTTCATGATACGTACGCCCCATCACGATGGGCTGGTCCGGGTCGCCGTTGAGGAAATCGACTATCACTTCCTGGCCGACACGCGGTATCGCCAGGTGACCGAACCCGGCACCGGCCCACGCCTGCGACACCCGTATCCAGCACGAGCTGTCTTCTGTTTCGCCGTGATAACGGTCCCAGCGGAATTTCACCCGCACCCGCCCGTGTTCGTCGCAGAAAATCTCCTCCCCCGGCGGGCCGGTGACCACCGCACTCTGCGGGCCATCGACCTTTGGTTTCTGCGGGCGATTCGGGCGCCAGGTGCGGTCTCCCGGTATGGCCACAAACCGGTTGGTGAGGGTGGTCCCCTCGCCGCGACTGCCGTGCAGGGCCTGTGGCTGTTCCCCGGTCATCGCACTGCTGATGACCTGCCATTGCCGGTTGTGGCTTTTTATCGGGTGGCCGGAAAGGGGGAAACGCACGCCAGGCGACAGCGCCGGAGAATTGCTGGTGCCGGTGGCGGTTTCGGCCTGGTTATGCCAGGCGTCCAGTTTATAGCGGGTGAAATCTTCGCCGTGCTGTTCATCCTTAAAACGCCCCGGATAATCCAGAACTTCATACTGCGAGCGCTGGCCATTCAGGCTCTGTGCTTTATGGCGATAGCCCCCCGGCCAGTCCGGCATCTTAAAGGTGTAATCCAGGCTGGTGACCGATGATGGCGCAATGCCCGCTTCGTGACGAAACACACTGATGTGCTCCGTGGTGGCGCCTGTCGACACATTCGGGTTAAAGGGAAACGCATCCTGCCGCCTGCGCAGGCCGGTCACATCATCAGTCAGCATCAGCCGCTGCCCCCCTTCCGGGGAGACGTCGTCAAAGAAGAAAATGCCTTCTTCGGCCCACAGTCTGGATAAAAAAGCGAAGTCACTTTCCCCGTACTGGGCGCAGAACTCGCGGGCCGGATGGGATTCATAAAACACCGACGTCCAGTTGGTGACGCCGTTTTCTGCCAGCAACGTGGCGGTGATGGTCTGAATATCCTGCTGCTGGAAGATGCGGAAGTTCTGGCGCAGACCGCAGCGCCACAGGGGAGGATGAATACGCAGGGTGTACTGCATCTGCCAGCCGTTGTGCTCGCTCATGCCGAAGGTGGCAATAATGCCGCTGACATGGCGCAGGACTTTCTGCCCCTGCCAGAGCGTCAGGGTGACGTTTTTCTCCAGCAACGGGTCAGCCGTCTGGCGGAAAGACTTACTGGCGACGTCAGCATCGAGGACAAATGCAGCGGAGTTATGCTGCAGCAGGCGAAAGCTCACCACCGCAAAGGTGTCCGGCTCCAGCCCTTCCACCTCCAGTGTGAAACGCAGTCCTTTTAATGACATGATCCTTCCCTGGGCCGACAGAATGCCGGACAAATGATAAACATCGTTAACAGGTGAAGGAGAATAATAGGTCTGGTTTTTTATAATGTGATAGCCATCAATTCTTCAGGCTGAAAATCAAATAAATCCTAAATAAAACAATTAAATATCAATAGTTTAATTGGTTATTTGTATGAATCAGATAATGAAATTCGCGTTGTGAATTAAACGAGATATTGAAGGTTACATGCAGTCCTGTAATCCGCTGCACGCCCTCAGCCACATCAGCTCAAACCAAAAAAAACGCCCCCGGCCATCAAGGTCGGAGGCGTTTCAAATGTCAAAACAACGCTTATTGCAGCAGAGAAATATCCGCAACCTGCAAGAACAGCTCGCGCAGTTTGGCAAGCAGCGTCAGACGGTTGATACGCAGTTCTTTATCTTCTGCGTTCACCATCACTTTGTCGAAGAACATATCCACGGGTTCACGCAACGCAGCCAGTTCCACTAACGCTTCCTGGTAACGGCCTTCGGCGAAGAACGGTTCCAGTTTGTCGCGCAGGATAACCAACTGACGAGCAAGATCCATCTCTTCTGGCTCTTTCAGAACCGAAGCACGTACGTGATCTTGTAGCTCTTCGTCTGACTTCGCCAGAATGTTGGAAACACGCTTGTTGGCTGCCGCCAGTGCTGCTGCCGCTTCCAGAGTACGGAAGTGCGACACCGCTTTCATGCGCGCATCAAAATCTGCTGGTTTAGTTGGACGACGTGCCAGAACAGCCTGGATGGTATCTACGCTGTGGCCTTCTTCCTGATACCAGGCACGGAAACGGCCCAGCATAAAGTCGATGACTTCGTCGGTAACCTTCTGGTTGGTCAGCTTATCACCGTAAAGACGTACGGCCTCTTCGGTAAGAGTTTGCAGATCAAGCGGCAGGTTTTTCTCAACGATGATACGCAGAACGCCAAGAGCGGCACGACGCAGAGCAAACGGGTCTTTGTCACCTTTCGGGTGCTGGCCAATACCGAAGATGCCCGCAAGGGTATCCATTTTATCGGCGATTGCCACAGCACAGGCCACCAGGTTAGACGGCAGTGCATCACCTGCAAAACGTGGCTGATATTGCTCGTTGAGCGCAACAGCAACGTCTTCAGCTTCGCCGTCGTGACGCGCATAGTGCATGCCCATCACGCCCTGGGTGTCGGTAAACTCGAACACCATGTTGGTCATCAGGTCGCATTTGGACAGCAAACCGGCGCGAGTTGCGTGGTTTACGTCTGCGCCAATCTGGCCAGCAATCCAGCCTGAAAGGGCTTCGATGCGGTTGGTTTTGTCACGCAGTGTACCGAGCTGTTGCTGGAACAGAACGGTTTCCAGACGCGGCAAGTTGTCTTCCAGGCGCTTTTTACGGTCGCTATTGAAGAAGAACTCGGCATCGGCCAGGCGTGGACGCACAACTTTCTCGTTACCAGAGATAATCTGAATCGGGTCTTTCGACTCGATGTTGGCAACGAAGATGAAGTTTGGCATCAATTTGCCGTCGCTTGCGTAAACAGGGAAGTACTTCTGGTCACCTTTCATGGTGTGAACCAGCGCTTCCGCAGGCACTTTGAGGAATTTCTCTTCAAATTTCGCGGTCAGAACAACCGGCCATTCCACCAGCGAAGTCACTTCTTCCAGCAGGCTTTCGCTCAGATCGGCATTTCCGCCAAGTTTGCGAGCCGCTTCTTCAGCGCCTTCTTTGATTACCGCTTTACGCTGCTCGTAGTCGGCAATGACTTTGCCGCGTTCCAGCAGAATTTCAGGGTACTGATCGGCGTTGTCGATGGTGAATTCCGGCTCGCCCATAAAGCGGTGGCCGCGAATCACGCGATCGGATGCAATCCCAAGGATGGTAGCGGGAATGACTTCCGCGCCCAACAGCAGGGTCACAGTGTGCACCGGACGCACGAATTGGGTGTTGTTATCGCCCCAGCGCATCAGTTTTGGAATTGGCAATTTGGTCAGCGCGGTGGCAATCATTGCCGGCAGCAGCGCTTGTGCGCTTTCGCCTTTAACGTGCGCACGGTACATCAGCCATTCGCCTTTGTCAGTCGCCAGACGTTCAGCTTCAGCAACGGTGATACCACAACCACGAGCCCAGCCTTCTGCGGCTTTGCTTGGATTGCCTTCTGCGTCAAAAGCAGCAGAAATTGCCGGGCCGCGTTTTTCAACTTCACGGTCTGGTTGAGACTCAGCCAGATTAGCAATCTTCAGCGCCAGACGGCGCGGTGCTGCAAACCATTTCACTTCGCCGTGGGCGAGGTTCGCCGCATCCAGCTCCGCTGTTACTTGCGCCGCAAAGGATTCCGCCAGGCTGCGCAGGGCTTTTGGTGGCAGCTCTTCAGTGCCGATCTCCACCAGAAAAGTTTTTTCAGACATGGCAGCCTCTTATTTGTTCTTATTGCACATCGGGAAGCCAAGCGCTTCACGAGAAGCGTAATAGGCTTCGGCCACAGCTTTGGTCAGAGTACGAATACGCAGAATGTAGCGCTGACGTTCGGTAACCGAGATGGCCTTACGGGCATCAAGCAGGTTAAAGCTGTGCGCGGCTTTCAGAATGCGTTCGTAAGCAGGCAGCGGCAGTGGGTTTTCCAGCGCCAGCAGGTGCTGCGCTTCTTTCTCATACTGCTCGAAGCAGGAGAACAGGAAGTCCACATCGGCGTGTTCGAAGTTGTAAGTTGATTGCTCAACTTCGTTCTGGTGGAACACGTCGCCGTAGGTGGTTTTACCCAGCGGGCCATCGCTCCACACCAGATCATAAACGCTATCTACGCCCTGGATGTACATCGCCAGGCGCTCTAAACCGTAGGTGATTTCACCGGTAACAGGTTTACATTCCAGGCCGCCCACTTGCTGGAAGTAAGTGAACTGCGTCACTTCCATACCGTTGAGCCACACTTCCCAGCCCAGACCCCAGGCACCCAGCGTTGGGTTTTCCCAGTTGTCTTCTACGAAGCGAATATCATGAATAGTTGGGTCCATACCCAGCTCTTTAAGCGACCCAAGGTACAACTCCTGAATGTTTTCTGGAGAAGGCTTGATGACCACCTGGAACTGATAGTAATGCTGTAAGCGGTTCGGGTTTTCACCATAGCGGCCATCGGTAGGGCGGCGAGATGGCTGCACATATGCAGTCGCCATCGGCTCTGGCCCTAAAGCCCGTAGGCAGGTCATTGGGTGAGAGGTGCCGGCGCCGACTTCCATGTCCAAAGGTTGAACAATGGTGCAGCCCTGGCGAGCCCAGTAGTCCTGTAAAGTCAGGATCAGGCCTTGAAAGGTCTTGGTATCAAACTTTTGCATGTTGATTTCGCACGCGTTCGAGAGGGTTAAAAAGGGAAGCGACCAGTATACCTGTTGATGGGAAGATAATCAGCCTGCATTCTCAGGCTGATGACGTTGTGTTGCGGCTTTATGTAGATGAAAGGTGCAAAAACTGACCACTTTCGTCAAAAGAGCAGGTAAAACCCTCCCGGCGCGTGGTACTGCCAAGAATTTCATAGCTTCCCTGATACTGCTTAAAATCCACCACGCTGATGCGCTGGGCCTGCGTGTTGTAACGATGTGCAGCTTCCTGCTTGCAGGTTTCGATCATCACTACCCCCTGAATTGTGGGGTGTTGCGCGACTTGCGCATACTGTGTTTGCTGCTCCGGCGAACTACAAGCACTCAAGAACAAGGCTGCTAAAGCTAGCGCCCATCGGCTATTTTTTATTTTTGGCATCATCATTCGTTAACTGTACGTTAAAATCTTTTCTGTTAATCAATAATTAACAGGTATTTCATATTCTGCAAACCCACATGGCGCCATACAAGAGGGAAAATGCAAACTCAGATTTATACCTGTTCAGTACTCCGAGGAACGAATGCAGCAGAAAATTAACTGGATTGATAACTTGCGCGGGATTGCATGCCTGATGGTGGTGATGATTCACACCACCACCTGGTACATCACCAATGCGAAGATTGTCACGCCATTTAGTTGGGATTTATCGAACGTGCTGAACTCAGCTTCTCGCGTTAGCGTTCCCCTCTTCTTCATGATTTCGGGTTATCTTTTTTTTGGTGAACGCAGTGCGCAGCAGCGCCACTTTTTGCGGATCGCCACCTGCTTGTTGTTTTACAGCGTGATTGCGCTCATCTACATCAAGCTGTTTACCCCAATCAACGCCGGCCTTTCACTGCGCTACATCCTGCAAAAACCGGTGTTTTATCACCTGTGGTTTTTCTTTGCGATCATGGTGATTTACCTGCTTTCACCGTTGATTCAGGTGAAGAAAGTTAACGCGGTGACAATTCTGGGCCTGATGGTGTTACTTGGCGTGATTGCCAACCCGAATACCGTGCCGCAAACGCTGGCGGGCGTGAAATGGCTACCGATTAATTTATACATCCGCGGCGACACGTTTTATTACGTGTTGTATGGATTGCTTGGGCGTGCGATTGGCATGCTGGAAACGGATAAACGCTGGATTAGCGGGCTGGCTGCGGGCTTGTTTGCACTGTGCATTTTTTCGATTTCGACGGGCACACGTCACCAACTGGAAGTGAACGGTAATTTTGCCGACACCTTCTACGTTTATTGTGGGCCGCTGGTGTTTATCGCCGCCATTAGCTTGTTGGTGCTGGTGAAGAATTGCCTGAATGGCCGCCCGTTGCCTGGGCTGACGTTAATCTCGCGACATTCGCTGGGCATTTACGGCTTCCACGCGCTGATCATCCACTTCTTACGCACTCATGGTTATCAAATAACAAATTCGCCGGTGCTGGATATTCTGTGGATTTTCGGCGCGACGCTTGCCGGAAGTTTGCTGCTTTCCATGGCATTGCAGCGCATTGATACCCGTAAAATGGTGAGTTAAGCGTTGCGGGCGCGGGCGCGATGTAACTGGCGTGGCGACGAAAAGCCCGCCGCAACTGCCGCCTGCTCCATGCGTTGCCCCTGTAACAAGCGCTGTTCGGCAACTGCCAGGCGCAATTGCTCCAGATAATCCCGCACCGATATCCCCAAATGCTGCTGAAAAAGCCGCGACAAATGGCGTGAACTGACATGCACTTTGTCGGCAATTTCCTGCACATCCCACGCTGATTCGGGTGTCGCAGAAAGCAAATCCTGAGCACGATGCACCGCCGGGTGAATGTGGTTGCGGTAACGCAGCCACGGCGATAATTGCGGGTCGTCGCCCGAACGGCGGAACCACACCACCATTTCACGCGCTACATCCAGCGCCGCTTTGGGGCCGCAATAGCGGTTAATCAGATGCAGCGAGAGATCAATCCCGGAAGTAATCCCCGCGCTGGTCCAGATACCCCGATCTTCAACAAAAATACGGTTATCTTTCACCTGCGCGGTGGGTGCGGCGGCACGTAATCTGACCAATACATCGTGATGCGTGGTGCATTGCACGCCGTTCATCAGCCCCGCTTTCGCCGCCAGCAACGAACCGGAACAGACGCACATCAAGTTGAGTTGCTGGCTATGAATTTGCGGTTGCAGGCGCGTCAGCCAACGGCGCACCTGTTCGGCTTGTGGCGTCTCAAAGTAGCGATTTGAATCGCACACGCCGGGCAAAACCAGCAGGCTACCTGGCGTGAAGCTGTCCGGTAGCGCTTCGATACCCGAAAAATTCAGCCCAATTGAAGTGGTGACTTGTGGGTCCGGGCCGATGAAATGCAGGTGAAAAGCGTCGCCTGCCAGCGCCAGCGTTTCGGCTGGGCCAGTCAAGTCGAGGGATAAAACACCAGGCAAAACAACGAACCAGACCCCAATACTCACGATAAAGACTCCAGGCACTCGGCAACGGTTTGGATTTGCGCAAAACGCCCCGTCAGCACTGTTTCAGTACGGTGGCGCAGAGTTGCGGCATCCAGCGTAACCCCTTTCCAGCTCATCGGGAAGGTGAGCATCGCTTCGCTAACAAATGAAACGCGATAACCCAAATCAGACGCCACCCGCGTGGTCGTTTCGCAACATTGCTCGGTACGAATCCCACAGATAATCAGATGGTTAATGTCACGGCTACGCAGCCAATGATCGAGGCCGGTATCGGTAAATGCGTTGTGAACGTGTTTCTGGAAGGCCACATCAGCCTGATGTTGCAAGAAAGGCATGGCTTTAACATAGCCGGAAGCCAGCGAGAACGGGCCTTCATCACTCACGTGGAAAATATCCACCACCGGTATATTCAAATCCTGGCAGCCGGAAATCAGCTGTGAAATGGCCTGCTGGAATGCCGGAAAATCGTCTTCTTGCCAGAAATCGCGATGGAAGAAAGATTGTTGTGTGTCGATATTAATCAGAACGGAACGGGACATTTTCGGACTCCTCATCAGTGGGTATGAATCCATTGTGACAAGGGTTGTCCGTATTGCTAATACCAAAAACGGACAGAGTGAGGATGATTTGGGACCAGATGAGATCTTTGAGATGGTGGCGGATGACGCTCACGCTAATCCGACCTTCGAAACACCAGGCCTTGGTCAGGTGGATAAGCACCAGCGTCATCCACCAGCCTGCATAATTTATGTTACTCTCCAGAAAGTTACCCTCGGAGAAAATCATGAACAGCAAGGCTGCGCGCCCCACGATAAGCGATGTCGCGAAAGCGGCAAAGACCGGAAAAACCAGTGTTTCCCGCTATCTTAACGGCGAGCAAAGCGTGTTGTCCGATGACCTTCGTCTGCGCATTGAAACAGCGATAGCCGAACTCGATTACCGCCCAAGCCAAATGGCGCGCGGCCTGAAACGCGGGCGCACCCGTTTAATTGGCCTGATCATCGCCGATATCACCAACCCTTACTCTGTCGATGTGCTGAGCGGTATTGAAGCGGCGTGTCGGGAAAAAGGCTTTACGCCGCTGGTCTGTAACACCAATAACGAAGTGGATCAGGAGCTGCATTACCTGGATTTGCTGCGCAGTTATCAGGTGGAAGGGATTGTGGTGAATGCTGTCGGCATGCGCGAAGAAGGGTTAAACCGCCTGCAACAATCCGCGCTACCGATGGTGCTGATTGACCGAAAAATCCCAGATTTTGCTTGTGATGTGGTCGGTTTGGATAACACACAAGCCGCCACAACCGCCACCGAACACCTTGTCGAACAAGGGTTTGAAGCCATTCTTTTCCTCAGCGAACCGCTCGGCACAGTGAACACCCGCCGCGAGCGTCTGAATGCTTTCCACGCCACGCTTAAACGCTACCCTGGGATTGTTGCCGAAAACGCGGAAGTGCCTTTGCACGAAGGCGAGTTGATGGACAACACGCTGCGCCAGTTCCATTCCGGCCATCGCGGTATGCGCAAAGCGGTGATTTCCGCCAACGGCGCACTCACACTACAAGTTGCACGCTCACTGCGGCGCATCGGCCTGCACTGGGGCAGCGACATCGGCCTGTTAGGCTTCGATGAACTCGAATGGGCAGAGCTTGCCGGTGTCGGCATCACCACGCTTAAGCAACCGACCTGGCAGATTGGTTACGCCGCACTCCAGCAAGTTGTGAAGCGCATTGAAGGCGGCAGCGACAGCGTTTATGAACAGGTCTTTTCCGGCGAGTTAATCGTTCGCGGCTCCACAGTACGCTAATCAATGTTCGTGATAGCGATCATAAATTAAGCATCGCTGGCTTTTCTTTGGAACCGGTTCCATTTAGCGTAATAAACATCATTACGACACCGGACGAAGTTAATGCCGAGAAAAATTATTATTGTCACTGCCGCTTACGGGCATGACCGCATCGCCGCTTTGGGTGGCCAACACGCGCTACTGCCGGTCATCGCCAATGCCGGTGCTGACGGTGTAGAAATTCGCCGCGAACTATTTAGCCGCACCCAGCTTGATGCCCTGCCAGAACTGGCGCAGCAAATCGCTGAACACAAACTTCAGGCCTGTTATTCCGCACCGGAGCCACTGTTTGTTGAAGACGGTAAACTGAATCCGCTCATCCCTACTTTGCTGCTTGAAGCCCACCAGCTCAACGCCAGCTGGTTAAAACTTTCACTCGGCAACTACCGTAGCAGCCAGCAATTTGCGCTTTTGCAGCAGTGGCTTGCTCAAAGCGATGTGCCACTGGTGGTGGAAAACGATCAAACAGCCTGCGGCAAGCTTGCGCCGATGCAGCGCTTCCAGGCCGCCTGTAACGTGCTGAATCTTCCGGTGACACTCACTTTTGATATGGCGAATTGGCTGTGGGTTGATGAATCGCCGGAAGCCGCCGCACGTGTACTGGCACCATCGGTCAGTTACATCCATGTCAAAGCCGCCGTGGCGCACCATTATCACTATCGCGCCATCGCGCTGGATGATGCCGAACCTCGCTGGCTGGAAATCCTGAAAAGCCTGCCAGCAGACGCACCACGCGGAATTGAATTCCCGCTCGAAGGCCGCGACCTGACTGCTGTCACCCGCCATTACGTCAACTTATTACGCGAGGAGTAAGCAATGTCGAGACAACTTGATGTCATCACTATTGGTGAAGCGATGGCGATGTTTGTCGCCAGCCAAACCGGCGATCTTGCCGCCGCTGAGCAGTTCGTCAAACGTGTGGCGGGCGCTGAACTGAACGTTGCTACCGGCCTTGCGCGCCTTGGCCTGAAAGTGGGTTGGGTCAGCCGCGTGGGTAATGATTCTTTTGGCCGTTATGTGCGGCAACAACTGGCAAAAGAGCAGATCGACAGCCGTGGCGTGACAACTGACGAGCGATTCGCAACCGGCTTCCAGCTTAAATCCAAAGCCGAAAATGGAACCGATCCCATTGTGGAATACTTCCGTAAAGGTTCTGCCGCCAGCCATCTGTCAGCGGCTGATTTTAACGAAGAGTACTTTTGTTCCGCACGCCATCTACATTTAAGCGGCGTGGCGGCAGCGCTTTCTGATACCTCACTTGAGTTGCTCAATCATGCCGCCCGCGTGATGAAGCAAAAGGGCAAAACGATTTCTTTTGACCCGAATCTGCGCCCGGTGCTGTGGAAAAGTGAAGCCGAAATGGTTAAACAATTGAATCAGCTCGCCTTCCAGGCAGACTGGGTGCTGCCAGGGTTAAGCGAAGGCGCGATTCTGACCGGCCACAAAACACCGGAAGCGATTGCTGATTTCTATCTCGACCACGGCGTTAAGACCGTAGTGCTGAAAACGGGCGCTGACGGCGCATGGTTCAAAACGGCCTCCGGTGAAAAAGGGGCCGTAAGCGCGGTAAAAGTCGACAACGTCGTCGATACCGTCGGCGCAGGCGACGGTTTTGCAGTGGGCGTGATAAGCGCCCTGCTTGAAGGGAAAACCTTAGAACATGCCGTCAGCCGCGGGAATAAAATCGGCTCACTGGCGATACAGGTCATCGGCGATAGCGAAGGGTTACCGACCCGTAGCGCGCTTGGCGAATAAACGAAGACTGCATCAGCTGTGCCCTACACCCGGCATGATGCGACTCTCCTCAACATAGAGGCAAGCCCATGAAAACCCAGTCCCTTTCATCAAAGGTAATCGCGCCAAAACGTTGGTGGTACATCATGCCAATCGTGTTTATCACGTACAGCCTGGCGTACCTCGACCGTGCCAACTTTAGTTTTGCTTCTGCCGCCGGTATTAACGACGATCTCGGTATCACCAAAGGGATTTCGTCTTTGCTTGGCGCACTGTTTTTCCTCGGTTATTTCTTCTTCCAGATCCCTGGCGCAATGTACGCCGAACGCCGCAGCGTGCGTAAGCTTATCTTCGTCTGCCTGATTTTGTGGGGCGGCTGTGCGTCATTAACCGGCATGGTCAGCAACATTCCGGCGCTGGCGGCGATTCGTTTTATCCTCGGCATCGTGGAAGCCGCGGTAATGCCAGCGATGCTGATTTACATCAGTAACTGGTTTACTAAATCCGAACGCTCACGGGCTAACACCTTCTTAATTCTCGGTAATCCAGTCACGGTGTTGTGGATGTCGGTGGTTTCTGGCTACCTGATTCAGGCGTTCGGCTGGCGTGAAATGTTTATTTTTGAAGGCATTCCAGCGGTTATCTGGGCCTTCGCCTGGTGGGTGCTGGTCAAAGATAAACCGGCGCAAGTGGGTTGGTTATCTGATGCTGAAAAATCCGCGTTGCAGGCGCAACTCGAAGAGGAGCAGCAAGGGATTAAAGCGGTGCGTAACTACAGCGAAGCGTTCCGTTCGCGCAATGTGGTGCTGCTGTGTATGCAGTATTTTTGCTGGAGTATCGGCGTGTATGGCTTCGTGCTGTGGCTGCCTTCTATCATCCGTGGCGCAGGCACCGCGGGAATGGGCATGGTCGAAGTGGGCTGGCTGTCGTCTGTTCCGTATCTGGCGGCGACCATCGCGATGATTGTGGTTTCCTGGGCTTCGGACAAGATGCAGAACCGTAAGCTGTTTGTCTGGCCGCTGCTGCTGATTGGCGCGCTGGCCTTCCTCGGTTCGTGGCTGGTTGGTGCCGATCACTTCTGGGTTTCCTACACCCTGCTGGTGATTGCCGGTGCGGCAATGTATGCGCCATACGGTCCATTCTTTGCGATTATTCCGGAAATGTTGCCGCGCAATGTCGCGGGTGGCGCGATGGCATTAATCAACAGTATGGGGGCGCTCGGTTCGTTTGTTGGCTCCTGGTTTGTTGGCTACCTTAACGGTGCAACGGGCAGCCCGTCGGCTTCCTATGTCTTTATGGGGGTGGCATTGCTCGCCTCAGTGTGGCTAACTCTGATTGTGAAGCCGGCGAAAAACCAACACGTCCCAGTGGCAGCACACCACGCCTAATCTCAGGCCAGGCGGCCGTTAAACCGCCAGGCCTGTCTATAACTATTTAACGGAGAACGCCATGAAGCCGCCCGTCATCCTCTACAAAAAGTTACCTGACGACCTGCTTGCCCGTCTTGAAAGTCACTTTAGCGTCACTCAACTGAATAACCTAAGCCAAGAAACCATCAAGCAAAACGCGCAAGCCTTTGCCGATGCGCAAGGGATTCTGGGTTCCAGCGAAACAGTGGATAAAGCGTTTCTGGAGCACACTCCGAATCTGCGCGCAGCGTCGACCATTTCCGTCGGCTACGACAATTTTGATGTTGATGCACTGAGCGCGCGCGGTATCGCGCTGATGCACACGCCAACAGTTCTGACAGAAACCGTCGCCGACACCATGATGACGTTAGTACTGGCGACCGCACGTCGCGCGCTGGAAGTGGCTGAACGAGTGAAAAAGGGTGAATGGCAAGGCAGCATTGGAGCGGATTGGTTTGGCATCGACGTGCACCATAAAACGTTAGGGATTCTGGGCATGGGCCGCATTGGCCTGGCACTGGCACAACGTGCGCACTTCGGCTTTAGCATGCCGATTTTGTATAACGCTCGCCGCCATCACCAGGAAGCCGAAGACCGTTTTAACGCACGTTATTGCGACCTGGATACCTTGTTAGCCGAATCCGATTTCGTCTGTATTTCTCTGCCGCTGACGGACGAAACTTATCATCTGATTGGTGCTGAGCAATTGGCTAAAATGAAATCCTCAGCGATTTTGATTAACGCCGGACGTGGCCCGGTAGTTGACGAAAAGGCACTGATTCAAGCGCTGGTAGACGGCAAAATTCACGCCGCTGGGCTGGATGTTTTTGAACAAGAACCGCTGCCGGTTGATTCCCCGCTGCTGAGCCTGCCGAACGTCGTGGCGCTGCCGCATATCGGTTCCGCGACCCACGAAACCCGCTACAACATGGCCGCCTGCGCGGTGGATAACTTAATTGCAGCGTTGAGTGGCAAGGTGAAAGAGAACTGCGTGAACCCGCAGGTATTGAAGTAATTGATTGTTGGCGGATGACGCTTGCGCTTATCCGCCCTACGAACGATAACCAGTAGGTCGGGCAAGCGCAGCGCCCCCGACATATTGACTAAAGCCAGATTAGAAATCAGTCTTAGAAAAACCAGTCATTTCTTCGAGGCCCATCTCACGGCCTAACGCCGTCATTGGATGCACGATAACCAGGCCGCGCACTGCTTTTTTCAGGGCACCCATGTTGGCTTGTTCTTTCTTGGTAATTGGACGCTTGTACGGCAGCGCCATCAGCTTTTGCGCTTCTTTGCTCAGCTTCTGGTTGCGCACCGCTTGCAGGCGCACGATCTCAATTTCCAGCTTCGCTTTCTCTTTTTCCATCTCAGCGTACTTTTCAGCGTCATTGATCAGATGCAGTTCAGGCATCTCGTGACGGATAAGATCGAGGCGATCGCTAAGACGTTTGATTTCTGCTTTTTCGATTTCTTTCATTTTTAATTAACCGTGAATAACTTTCATTGCTGGCAAGGATACACCATTCGGCTTAAGAGGGCGAAAAGGGTGTTCGGTCAGAATTACTTCTGGAAGGCTTTTTTTAAGCTGATCCGTGAGATCAGCTCGGTTAAAGAGAGCACCATCGTGGAACGAACAATTTGCTGATAACGCTGTTTCTGCATGGCAATCAGCTCAGGATCGCTGCCATCCACAAACTTTGGCGTCGGAGGCAGAGCGGAAACACAATGCAATTCACCAAACGGGCCAAGCATTTCATCGTCGGTAAATTTGTAGTCGTTACCGTCGTGATTAAGTTCCTCACGCAGCGCCATCAGCAGCTCGCAATCTTCGTACTCCGCGCGATTAAGCACGCCAAGGCCGTAGATGAGTTTGAGGCGTACAGAAAGCTCCCCTAACGGGCCATCCCCTTCCAGCAACGGTTCAACGGCATATTTCACCGCATAGTCGTCTTTACGGAAGACCTGAATCACCAGGATATTAACCGCTTCGGTGAGAAGCTCGACAGCAGCAATCAGCAGGCTGCGTACGGTTTTGCCGGCATTAAGACGCTCAAGCACACGGTTTTCAAAGGCCTGGGTTTCTTCCATCTTTGCCTACATCACTAAAAGTATTATTGGGTGCAGCGTCTACTGCACCCGCTTTGCATCACTATTTGCCGTTATAAGCATTCACCGCTTCAGCAACAACATCGCTGTTAGCATCAAGGCCAGAGATTTCAGCCAGCGCTGCTTGTGGGCCTTTTTCTGCCAGTAATTGTTCCAGTTCCTGCGCTTGTGGATCTTGCTCGCTGCGATAATGCATCGCCGCGGCAATACCTTTAACCAGGAATTGGTGCGGTAAACCGTATTCGATAGTGCCCAATAACGGTTTAATCAGTCGGTCGCCCGCGCTTAATTTACGCAGTGGCTGGCGGCCAACGCGTTCCACATCATCTTTCAGATACGGGTTTTCGAAACGACCGAGGATTTTCTGGATATAGGCCGCATGCTTGTCTGCATCAAAGCCATAACGCTTGATCAGCACCGCACCACTTTCATCCATTGCGCCTTTCACCACCGCACGGATTTTCTCATCGAGAATCGCATCGCGAATGGTCTGGAGACCCGCAAGCTGACCAAGGTACGCGGTTATAGCATGGCCGGTATTCAGCGTGAAGAGTTTACGCTCAACAAACGCCATCAGATTATCAGTAAGTTCCATGCCAGGAATGTTTGGCAGGTCACCTTTGAACTGAGTTTTATCAACAATCCATTCGCTGAATGTTTCAACTGTGACTTCAAGCGGATCGTTAGTGGCAGATTCAGAAGGAGGCACGATGCGGTCAACCGCGGAATCCACGAAGCCAACATGCTGCTCAACCCAGGCTTGATCATCCTCAGAAAGCGCCTTCATCACATGCGCTTTAAGCTGGCTGGTGCCACGCACCATATTCTCGCAAGCGATAATGTTCAGTGGTTTTTCATTACCATTGGTGCGACGCAGAACCAGCCCTTTTGCCACTGCTGGCGCGATACGTTCCAGCACGACTGGTCCAACAGCCGTGGTGACCAGGTCAACTTCTGCAATCAGCGTGACGACCTCGTCACCGATGCTGCTGACGGCATTCACATTAGAAACGGTATCGATTTGCTTTTGCTCGCCCACCACGTGAACCTGGTAGCTATGGCGCGCGTTCAGCGCATCAAGAACGGTTTGGTTGACGTCCGCAAAGGTCAGTTGGATACCGGCATCTGCCAGCAGTTTGCCGATAAAGCCACGTCCGATATTACCTGCGCCAAAATGTAATGCTTTCATGTCGTTCACCTTCTTAAATTTGAATCACCCGAGAGGGTTCGGGTGAGGAGGTATGCGGTGCTGACCACCCTCACCCTAACCCTCTCCCTGAGGGAGAGGGAACTAGATCGGTATTCACCCTCTCCTGGGGGAGAGGGCCGGGGTGAGGGCGACCGGAGCCACCCACACCACCACTGCTACTTCTTACCTGCCAGCAGGTCGAGCACTTCCTGAACACTGGTGGTGTTAGCCAGGCGCTCAATCACTGACTCATCATCCAGCGCGTTGGTCAGGCTGGTGATAACCTGGATGTGTTCGTTATTGCGAGCGGCAATACCGATAACCAGGCGGGCAATATCATCAGGTTCTTCACCGAAGTGAACACCATGCGGATACTGGCAGAACACAACGCCGGTTTTCAGGACGCGGTCTTTCGCTTCAACCGTACCGTGTGGAACGGCAATGCCTTCGCCCAGATAAGTTGGGGTCAGTTTTTCGCGTTCAAACATCGCATCAACATATTCAGGCTGTACGTAACCGCCGTTCACCAGTTGCTCACCGGCAAAGCGAATCGCTTCTTCTTTGGTTGTCGCAGTCAGGCCAAGGAACACGTTACCGGCACCAAGGCGGAACAACCCTTCTTCGCTTGGCACAAAGCTGTCTTCCAGGCTGCTCATCACCTTAACTTCTTTCTCGCTCAGGTTATGAGAGGCCACCAGACGCTCGGTCAGGTTGGAGTACAGGCTGCTGTCGAGGAAGTTAGTCAGGGAAATATGCTGTGCCTGTGGAACCTGGCGCATCGCACGTTCGGTCAGGTCACGGTGCGTAATCACCAGGTCAACGTCATCCGGCAAACTGTTGATTGCACAGTTAGTCACGGAGATATTTTTCAGGCCCGCATCGCTGACTTTCTTACGCAGCACACCCGCACCCATCGCACTTGAACCCATGCCTGCATCGCACGCTACGATGATTTTACGTACGTGGCTGAGGTCGTTAGACAGACCAGCACCGACCGCCAGTGGCGTAGCGCCACCTTTGGATTCAGCTTTCATCTCTTCCACACGGCGAGCCGCTGCTTCGATGTCGTCTTCTTCTTTAACCTTGCTTGTTTTCAGCAAGATGGCAGAAACCACGAAGGACACGGCTGTTGCCGCAACGATTGCCGCGATGTTAGCGAAGTAAGCACCTTTTGGCGTCATCGCCAGAATCGCGAGTATTGAACCCGGAGATGCCGGAGAAACCAGGCCGCCGTTCAGAATAGTCAGCGTAAACACGCCAGTCATACCGCCGAGAATAACGGCGAGGATCAGACGTGGGTTCATCAGCACATATGGGAAGTAAATTTCGTGGATACCGCCCAGGAAGTGGATGATTGCCGCGCCGCCCGCAGACTGCTTAGCATTACCGCGACCGAAGAACATGTACGCCATCAGCACGCCCATACCAGGGCCAGGGTTTGCTTCAATCAGGAAGAAGATTGATTTGCCCAGCTCGTGGGACTGCTGAATACCCAGCGGCGAGAAGATACCGTGGTTGATTGCGTTGTTCAGGAACAGGATTTTCGCAGGTTCTACGAAGATAGACGCCAGCGGCAGCATGTCATGGACAACCATGAAGTTAACGCCCGCCGCCAGAATTTTGGACAGGACTTCAACCGCAGGGCCGATACCCATGAACGCCAGAATCGCCAGAATCATACCGATGATGCCAGCGGAGAAGTTGTTCACCAGCATTTCAAAGCCGGATTTGATCTTGCCATCAACCCATGCGTCAAAATGTTTAATTGCCCAACCACCCAGAGGACCGGCAATCATTGCACCGAGGAACATCGGCATATCCGCACCGACGATAACACCCATAGTGGTGATCGCACCGACCACACCACCACGGTCGCCACCGATTAAGCGACCACCGGTAAAACCGATGAGCAACGGCAGCAGGTAAGTAATCATCGGGCCAACCAGTTTCGCCAGTGTCTCGCTTGGCAACCAACCAGTTGGAATAAATAACGCCGTGATAATACCCCAGGCGATAAATGCGCCGATGTTTGGCATTACCATGTTACTCAGGAAACGACCAAAGCTTTGCACTCTGATCTTGATATCGGATGACATACGCACACCCCTTATTGTGTTCACGTGCTGAAAAAGCAGCCCGAGGTTTATTGTTAATGTGGTGGCAAGCAGTGCTGCCAGATGCTCTAAGTGAGGCGAATCTGGCACTGAATCGTTAAGCTGTCCAGTACACGGGATTTTATGTGATGCAGATCACTCATCACTGGGTGTAACGAAGCATAATCAGGAGATCTTGATCACATAATTGATGTGTAAAAAAAACACAGCAGCTATTTTTTGCGCTGAATTGACCCATGTGTGTGATTAAAATCACATTTCTCGATTATCACTTTGTTATTTATATGTGACATTAATCACAAAATATCTTCATCGAAATTTTCCTACTGCTCTCCAGGGCAGTCATCGCGAAAGCGGTCATTTCATTTTGTTATAAAATTACAGCGCAGCGGCAGGCGACTCTTCACTACTTTTTCATGCATCCTGATCCATACTTACCGTTTGTCGATTAAAAATGGACGATGTAATGAAACTTATCGGTAATTACACCAGCCCGTATGTGCGCAAAATATCGGTGATACTGCTGGAAAAAGGCATCACTTTTGAATTCGTAAACGACAACCCGTGGACATCCGAAAGCACCACGCCCCATTACAATCCGCTGGGCAAAGTGCCTGCGCTGGTCACCGACGAGGGCGAATACTGGTTCGACTCCCCGGTGATTGCGGAATACCTCGAGCTGTTGAATATTGCCCCAACTCTTATCCCGCGTGAGCCTCAAGCCGCATTACAAATGCGCCAAATGGAGGCCCTTGCCGATGGCATCATGGATGCCGCTCTGGTTTCAGTACGCGAACGCCAGCGCCCAATCGAACAGCAATCTGAAGTCGAACTGCTCCGCCAACGGGAAAAAATTAGCCGTGGCCTGACGCTGCTCGAACAATACGCCGCAGATAAAAAACTGAATGCCGAAAACCTGTGTGTGGCAACCATTGCGGTGGCATGTGCAGTGGGATATCTCAATTTCCGCCGCGTTTCCCCAGGCTGGTGTGTAGAGCGGCCACATCTGGTGAAACTGGTCGAGAAACTTTTCGAACGGGAAAGTTTTGCCAGGACAGAACCGCCAACAGCATGATCTCCCGCCATGACAGGGGGCCAACTCCCCCTGTAAACTAATGCGAAATTTCACCACTCTGCGGCTTGTTATGACTACCCATCGCACCTTGTACAGCCAACTTCCTGCCATCGACAAACTGTTACGTGATGCCTCATTTTGCGAGGTACTGCGCAATTTTGGCCACTCTCAGGTGGTTAATACCTTACGAACGATGCTGGAAACCGCGCGCGAACATATCCGCACTCAGGAACAACTGCCTGACTGGAATGACGATTGGGCAGCACAAGTGCAGGCACGTCTTGAATCGGGCCTGCGCAGCGCATTGCAGCCGGTGTTTAACCTGACGGGCACGGTACTGCATACCAATCTTGGCCGTGCATTGCAGTCTGAAGCGGCAATTGAAGCTGTGACACAAGTGATGCGCACTCCCGTCACGCTGGAATATGACTTAGACGGCGCGGAACGTGGGCATCGCGATAAAGCGCTGGCATCCCTGCTTTGCGAGCTGACCGGTGCGGAAGATGCCTGCATCGTCAATAACAACGCGGCGGCGGTACTGTTGATGCTGGCGGCCTGCGCCAGTGGCGAAGAAGTCGTGGTATCTCGTGGTGAACTGGTGGAAATCGGTGGAGCATTCCGTATCCCGGATGTGATGCGCCAGGCAGGCTGCCAGCTGGTCGAAGTCGGCACCACCAACCGCACACATTTGAAAGACTACCGTCAGGCCGCCGGTGAAAACACCGCGTTACTGATGAAAGTCCACACCAGTAACTACCAAATTGCGGGCTTTACTAAAGCAGTCGACGAAGCCGAGCTTGTCGAGCTAGGCAACGAGCTGAACATTCCTGTTGTGACTGACCTCGGTAGCGGTTCACTGGTTGATCTCAGCCAGTGGGGCTTGCCGGAAGAACCGATGCCGCAACAGCTAATTGCCGCAGGCGTAAGCCTGGTGAGTTTCTCCGGCGACAAACTGCTTGGTGGTCCTCAAGCGGGCATTATCGTTGGCAAAAAAGAGCTGATTGCCCGCATTCAGCAACATCCTCTCAAACGCGCGTTGCGCGCCGATAAAATGACACTTGCGGCACTGGAAGCCACATTACGTCTGTATCAACATCCAGAAACGCTGGTTGAAAGATTGCCGACATTACGCCTGTTAACGCGTGATGCCAGTGAAATCACAGACCTTGCACAGCGTCTGTTGCCTGCTTTTGAGGGTAAATATGGCGAGCAGTTTACTGTTTGCGTCGAGCCTTGCTTATCGCAAATTGGCAGCGGATCGCTACCGGTTGACCGCTTACCCAGCTCAGCGCTGACTTTCACACCAAAAGATGGCCGCGGCACCACGCTAAACACGCTGGTAGAGAACCTGCGCGATTCATCCACACCGATTATTGGCCGCATCAACGATGGGCGTTTATGGCTGGATTTACGCTGCCTGGAAGATGAAGCTGGTTTCATGGAGAGCCTGAACCGATGATTATTGCCACCGCCGGTCACGTTGACCACGGCAAAACCACCCTGCTGCAAGCCATAACTGGCGTGAATGCTGACCGTCTGCCAGAGGAAAAAAAACGCGGCATGACTATCGACCTCGGTTACGCCTACTGGCCGCAACCCGATGGCCGCATTCCTGGTTTTATTGATGTGCCAGGACATGAAAAATTCCTCGCCAATATGCTGGCGGGCGTGGGTGGCATCGATCACGCGCTGTTAGTGGTGGCATGCGATGACGGAGTGATGGCGCAAACACGCGAGCATCTGGCCATCCTGCAATTAACCGGGAAACCGTCGCTCACTGTCGCCTTAACCAAAGCCGACCGCGTGAGTGAATCGCGTATTGATGAAGTGCGCGAAGCCGTACTAGCAACACTCAGTGAATTTGGCTGGCAAGATGCCACTTTATTTGTCACCGCTGCCACCAGTGGTAGCGGAATTGACGAACTACGTGCGCACCTCCTTTCATTGCCCGAACGTGCACATCCGCGTCAGCACCGCTTCCGCCTCGCCATTGACCGCGCTTTTACCGTGAAAGGTTCTGGCCTGGTAGTGACCGGCACGGCGTTAAGTGGCGAAGTGAAGGTGGGCGATTCATTGTGGCTAACAGGTGCCGATAAACCGATGCGCGTGCGCGGGCTGCATGCGCAAAACAGCAAAACTGACACCGCCTGTGCCGGGCAGCGTATCGCGCTCAATATCAGCGGCGATGCGGAAAAGCTCGATATCAAACGCGGCGACTGGTTACTGGCTGAAAAACCCCTGCAACCGGTAGAGCGGGTGATTGTTCAGTTGCAAAGCCACGCCCCACTACAACAATGGCAACCGCTGCATATTCACCACGCTGCCAGCCACGTCACCGGACGTATATCGCTACTGGAAGATGACCTTGCCGAACTGGTTTTAGATGTCCCGCTGTGGCTTGCCGAAAACGACCGTCTGGTACTGCGTGATATTAGTGCTCGGGTTACGCTTGCAGGTGCGCGCGCAATACTGCTGCATGCACCACGCCGTGGTAAACGTCAGCCCGCATTTTTGGCGTGGTTACAGCAACTTAAACATGCGGAAACTGACCGCCAGACGCTCGATATTCATTTGCAGCGCAGCGCCGTCACGCTAACTGACTTCGCCTGGGCACGGCAACTGACGACCCAGGGATTGCAGGAATTACTGACCCATCCCGATTTTTTGCGCGCGGGTAACAGCTTGCTCAGCGATGAAATGGCCGCCCGCTGGAAACAAAAACTGCTCGACACTCTCGAACGTTATCATCAACAGCATGATGACCAACCCGGCCCTGGTCGCGAGCGCCTGCGCCGCATGGCACTACCGAGTGAAGATGAACCATTGGTTCTGGCGCTGATAGAAAAAATGCGTCAGGAAGGATTGTTGGCTAGCCGCCAGGGCTGGCTGCACCTGCCCGATCACAAACCGGGTTTTTCTGCAGAACAACTGGCAGTGTGGCAAAAAGTTGATGCGTTATTTGGTGATGAGCCATGGTGGGTACGCGATTTAGCGCGGGAAACTCAGCAAGACGAACAAGCAATGCGCCAGCTATTGCGCTTTGCCGCCCAACTTGGGCTGGTCACGGCGATCATAAAAGATCGTTATTATCGTAACGATCGGATTCAGGTTTTCGCCAATTTGATCCGCGAACTGGATCAAACGCAAGGTGCCACCAGCGCGGCAGATTTCCGCGACAGCCTGGGCGTGGGCCGCAAACTTGCGGTGCAAATTCTCGAATATTTCGACCGCATTGGTTTTACCCGCCGCCGTGGCAACGACCATTTACTGCGTGATAAGGCGTTGTTTATGGTTGAGTAGTGACGACGCAACCCCCGGCTTCGTAGGTCGGATAAGCGCCAGCGTCATCCGACACAACAGGTAAAAATGGTGGATGACGCTAGCGCTCATCCACCCTGGCAAACCCGTCAGAACAACCCTAACGGCTTATCGGAATAACTCACCAGCAAACATTTAGTCTGCTGATAATGCTCCAGCATCATTTTATGGGTTTCGCGCCCGATGCCAGATTGCTTATAACCCCCAAACGCGGCATGTGCCGGATAAGCGTGATAACAGTTCGTCCACACGCGCCCAGCCTGAATGCCACGGCCCATTTTGTAAGCCAGATTGCCGTTACGGCTCCAGACACCTGCGCCGAGGCCGTATTCAGTGTCGTTCGCCAGTTCCAGCGCCTCTTCCATGGTTTTGAAGGTTGTCACAGCGAGTACCGGGCCGAAGATCTCTTCCTGGAAAACACGCATGTTGTTTTTACCAAACAAAATCGTCGGCTCGAGGTAATAACCGGCTTTCAGGTCGCCTTCCAGTGCTTTACGACGCCCGCCAGTGAGCACATCCGCGCCCTCTTTCTTGCCGATATCAATGTAATTGAGGATGGTTTCCATCTGCCCTTGTGAAACCTGCGCCCCCATTTGTGTCCGCGAGTCCAGCGGGTTGCCGCTACGGATAGACTCAACGCGGCGAATGGCGCGTTCCATAAAGCGTTCGTAGATGGATTCCTGCACCAGCGCGCGGCTCGGACAGGTACAGACTTCACCCTGGTTGAAAGCAAACAGCGCGAAACCTTCCAGTGCTTTGTCGAAGAAGGCGTCTTCTTCATCCATCACGTCGGCAAAGAAGATGTTCGGGGATTTGCCACCCAACTCCAGCGTTACCGGAATAATATTCTGCGTCGCATACTGCATGATCTGCTGTCCGACTTCCGTCGAGCCGGTAAATGCCACTTTGGCGATACGTTTTGAGGTCGCCAAATATTCACCGATTTCACCACCAGCGCCATTCACCACGTTGATAACACCCGGCGGCAGTAAATCGCCCACCAGCTCCATCAGCAACAAAACTGACAGCGGCGTCAGACGCGCTGGCTTCAACACGACGCAGTTACCTGCCGCCAGTGCCGGAGCCATTTTCCAGCTCGCCATCAGCAACGGGAAGTTCCACGGAATAATCTGCGCGACCACACCAAGCGGTTCGTGGAAATGATACGCCACAGTATCGCCGTCAACTTCACTGATCCCGCCTTCTTGTGCGCGGATGCAGGAAGCAAAATAGCGGAAATGGTCGATCGCCAAAGGCACGTCAGCGCCACTGGTTTCACGGATCGGTTTGCCGTTATCCCAGGTTTCTGCCGCCGCGAGCAGTTCAATGTTCTGTTCCATACGGTCAGCAATTTTGAACAGGATATTGGCGCGGTCCTGAACAGACATACTGCCCCAACCGGCTTTTGCGTCATGTGCGGCATCCAGCGCTAAATCGATATCGCCTTTACTGGAACTGGCTATCTCGCACAGCGGCTGGCCGGTCACTGGGGTAAGATTTTCGTAGTATTTGCCGTCGACTGGCGGCACCCATTGGCCACCAATAAAGTTGTCATAACGCGGTTTAAGTTTGAGTGGGAAACCATACTCGCCGGGGATAATTCGGCTATCGGGAGGATTATTTGTCATCGGTATCTCCTTGTCGTTTGCACTCTCAAGCGTAGTCGGCAGTGGTGATTTCTTCGCCAGTGTTTAGAGGCTTTACGACACAGGTCACGGATTAGTCATCGAATGATTAGGAGTATTCAACCTGCAGGCTATTGGTTTTGATACATACTTAAATTTTGCCTTTCCAACAAGGATTGCTCATGCGCCTCTTTATAGGCTTCGACGTAGGCGGTACTCATGTTAAGCACGGTTTGTTCACTGAAGATGGCGAGGTGCTGATTGCCGAAGAATATGACACCCACTACGACAAGCAGCTGTTTCTGGATGCCTGGCAAAGTGTGGTGGCAGGTTATCGGCAGCATAATGAAATTGCCGGGATTGCTATCAGCTTCCCCGGATACATCAACCCGCACACCGGGAATGTCCCTAAGGCGGGCGCGCTAGAGTTTCTTGATGGCAGCAACCTACTGGAGATTTTCGGTGCGCTGACCGACCTTCCGATCACCGTTGAAAATGACGCCAACTGTGCAGCTCTCGGTGAGATGTGGCTGGGCGCGGGCAATGAATATGACTCGCTGGTCTGCATCACGATTGGTACTGGTATCGGCGGCGGCATTATCGTCAACCGCGAATTAATGCGTGGCTCCCATTTCAGGGCGGGCGAATTTGGCGTACTGCCGGTGGGCAAATACGGCGAAGATATGCACCAGCTTGCCTCGGCCAAAGGGCTGATGGAAGCGTGTCGGCGTGAGATGAACATCCCTGCCGAAGAGAAAATCAACGGCCGAGATATTTTTGCCCGTGCCGAAACAGATCTGCATATTCAGGGCGTTATCGACAACTGGGTGAAATACCTGGCGCGCGGCATTTACAGCGTGGTATCGCTGTTTGATCCACAAGCCATTTTGCTTGGTGGCGGCGTCAGCACCCAGCCAATGCTGTATCCGATGCTGGAGCGCCACCTCGAAGGCTTTAAATTTTGGGATGTACTGAAAGTCCCGATTCGCCCCTGCAAACTCGGTAATAAAGCAGGAATGCTCGGAGCGGTATGGTTGGCGAAGCAGAAGTAGATAACAAGATTTTGGTGGATGTCGCTTACGCTAATCCACCTTACAAAAGTCTCATCACTCGCCATTAACCCAAATACGCATTTCCCCTTCCCCGCGGTTTGCCCAACTAAACCACGGAATAAAGGTCAGTTTTTTTGGCTCCGCGCTGACTGGAGATTTGTCGTAGTGATACAGCGCCTGCTGTTCAGCCTGTTTGCTTGCCATGCACAGGCCATCGGCCTGAATCAGCACTTTGTGGGCGAAAATGCCTTTGCCCTCAATCAGGTTAAATGTGCTGTCTTTCGGCAACCATAAGTTATGCAGCTCTGCACCGTTATCGGCCTCTTCAAGGCAGTAGACCAGTGGACCACGTTGCACCGCGACTTTCCCGGCGACATGGCGCAACAGCGGGTTGCCATACACCCGGCGCACTGGCATCGGTAACGTCATGGCGATGCGATCGCCCTCTTGCCAGGTACGCGTGATGTGCAAGTAACCCTTACGCATTTCACCCTGACACGTTTCACCGTTAAGCATCACAGACGGCTGTGAGCACCAGTCCGGCATACGCAGTGCAATGGTGTGTTGCACGGGTTGAGGTGAAGTCACCGCTATTTCCACCTGCTCATGCCATGGATAATCGCCACTGATTTTCAGCCCCAGAGATTTGTTACCCACTGGAACGTCCATCTCATTGCCGACGTATAAATGAACGTAGAGCGCCTCCGGTTGCGGGGTGTAAATGTAATGGCCGAGCGAAGTCAGCACGCGGGCGATGTTCGGCGGGCAACAGGCGCAACCAAACCAGCGCTGGCGAACCGGTTTTACGTGGTCGTAAATATGGTTGAACGCCAGGGTTTTCGGGTGCACTTCCAGCGGATTCACATAGAAGAAGTGTTTTCCATCCAGCGCCATTCCACCCAGCACCGTGTTATACAGCGCGCGTTCCATCACGTCGGCAAAGCGGCTGTCAGCTTCCATCTGCAACATGCGGCGGGCGTACATCATCAGGCCGATGGACGCGCAGCTTTCGGCGTACACCGTGTCGTTTGGTAAATCGTAATCCGAGCTGAACGCTTCGCCGCTGCTTTGTGAGCCAATGCCGCCGGTAATGTACATCTGGCGCTGCACCATGTTGTCCCACAAACGCAGGCAGGTCTGGCGTTTTTCTTCGTCTTTATGCAGCCGCGCCAGATGCGCTACTCCCGCCATCAGGTAGACAAACCGCACCGCGTGGCCAATCGCCGTTTGCTGCAAGGCCAGCGGTTCATGTGCCTGGCTGTAGGCTTTGTCTTTCACCATCCACGCCGGGCCGTGAATATTCCAGTGCGAAGTACGCCCACGTTTTTCATATTCGATGTCGTAGAAATGCGGCTGTGCGCCACGTTCTTCAACAAAGTAATTCACCAGATTTAAATAGCGCGGATTGTCGGTCACTTCATACAAACGCATCAGCGCCAGTTCGATTTCCGGGTGACCGGGGTAACCGTGTAGCTGGTTAACGCCGGGGCCAAACACGCAGTCGATATGGTCAGCCAGGCGGCAAACCACCTCCAGTAAACGGCGCTTACCGGTTGCCTGGAAGAACGCGACACCCGCTTCAATCATGTGCCCGGCGCAGTAAAGTTCATGGCATTCGGCGAGATTCGTCCAGCGCAGCGTCGGTTCTTTCACCGTGAAATAAGTATTCAGATAACCGTCTTCGCACTGTGCGGCCTCGATCAGTTCGATCACTTCATCGGCGGTTTTTTCAAGTTCGGCATCGGGCTTCTGGCACAGCGACCACGCCACCGCTTCCAGCCATTTCGCCACGTCGCTGTCCTGGAAAACCATGCCGTAAAACTCGCCGTCTTTGCGCCCTGCAGCTATCTCAAAGTTTTCGATGGCGTGGCTTGGGTCAGCTTCGGTAATGCGGTCATTCAACGCATCCCATTGATAGGGAATCACCACATCGCGCACCAGCCGTTGGTACTGGCCCAAAAACGCATCGGTCACTTTCAGTTTGTGCAGGTCAACTTCCTGTAATACATCGGGCTGATTCATAACAACTCCTCAGGCGGTCTGGACATGGCGCTGACGTAAGTCAGTGGAAATCTGCGCCATCATCGGGTTATTCAGGCGGCAACGGCGAATAGCCATAGCCAGTAACAAATGGAATACGGCTGGCAGCAGGGTTTCCAGCGCCGTAATGCCGGAGAGCGACGCCGCCGTTTGGTGTTCAGGGCCAGGCTGATACGCCACGAAAATAAACACCAGGCTGATGATTCCAGCACTGGCGGCCCAGGCTAATTTGATGAAGAACAGATTGAAGGCGAAGTTCATACCCGATGAGCGCACGCCGGTTTTCCATTCGCCGTAGTCATCGGCAAACGCCATGATGGAAAAGTGCAATGGCAGCGTAAAGCCGAGGATCACGCCGTTGGCCAATATTACCACCAGCCATAACGTCTGGAACGCCGCGCCAGTGGGCAACAGCCACATGCCAACGGCAAGTACCGCCAGCACCAGGTTGGTGTAGTAATAGAGTTTGACGGTATCGAACCGCTTCGCCAGCGGGTTGACAATCACCGCACCCAGAATCGAGGCGAAGGTCACCATGGTGAAGAACAACGAGGCAAAACCGGCGCTGCCTTGCAGCACGTAAGTGATGAAGTACATGTAGCCGCCGCCGCGCAGGTTAAAGACGTTGATCAGCAAGAATGACATCACCAGACTCAACAATAACTGGTCGTTTTTGCGCAAGCCCGCCAGGTGTTCGCGCAGCGTGAACTTGCCCATTAACGCCAACGGCACCCGTTCGCGCACCCAGAAGAAGCAGCACAGGAACATCACCACCGCCACTGCGCACAAAATGCCGACACCCATCTGGTAACCTTTGGCGGCATTACCCTGGCCGATGATTTCCACCAGCCACGGCAAGCCAACCGACACCAAAAAACCCGCCACGCCGCACAATACAAAACGCCAGGACTGGCAGGAAATCACCTCGTCGTGGCGCGTCGTCATGGTGTTGATCAGTGCGCAATACGGTACGTTAATGGCGGTGTAACTGACGGAAAGTAAAAGATAAGTGCCGAAAGCCCAGAGGATTTTCATGTTGTAACTGAGATCGGGCACGGTGAACGTCAACACACCGATCACGCCAATTGGCACCGCAACCCATAACTGCCACGGACGGAAGCGGCCAAAGCGACTTTGTGTTCGGTCAGCCAGAATGCCCATTAACGGATCGGAAATAGCGTCAAAAACACGCAGTGCGATAAACAGCGTGCCGACAATAGCGGGAGTTAAACCAAAAACATCGGTGTAGAAAAAGGTCAGGAAATTCATGATAAGACAGGTAATAACGGTACCACCCGCATCACCTAATCCGTAACCTATTTTCTCGCGTATGGAGAGCCTGCCGTTTAACGCCGAAGTAGCAATATTATCTATAGCGGTAGAGGTCATGATAAAGCCTCGCATCGGGTAAGAAGTCTGGAGTTATTATTTTTTGTATTTGCAAAGTACCCGAATAATTTTGCATTCAATTTCAATACCAACAAGGCGATAACAAAGTATAAAAAGATGACAATTCCGACCTGAAGATAAAACTGTGAAGGAGATCGCCAAACGCCGTTAACAATCCCATCGGGCAGTTTATTTTATCTACACTGCCGCAGTGTGAATGGATTAAAGGAAAATCTAATTGTTTGATTTAAAAATATCTTTACCCATTTCAGTGCAAAATGGCGGCTTGTTTATTTCGCGTGGCATCGGCAGCCATCCGCAACGTGAACTGGACTCATGGGAATTAATTTTCGTAGAAAAAGGGACACTTACGATCCGTGAGGATGACACGCTGTTTAGCGTCAGAGAAGGTGAGAGTTTATTACTTTGGCCACATCGAAAACACGTCGGCACAGGAACCTTCCCGGCAGACTTAAAATTCTACTGGCTTCATTTTGAACTCACTCCGCAGTGTGACAAAAAAACAGATTTTCCGGCATCGTTAATCTCGTTACCCCAACACGGGCAAGTTCTTAATCCCCAATACGTTATTTCGTTATTCCGTCAGTTTTTAAGCGAACAAGAGTCCATGACGCGCAGCAGCGCACTGGAATTAATTTTATTGCTGATCATGCAGCAACTTTCCGTGGCGGCGCACGACAGTATACAGGTCGATAACAGTGGCGCGGCCCTTGCCTACAAAGCACAGCAGTTAATTCGCACCCAATTTCATTTGCCAGTTTCCACCTCAACACTTGCCAGCCAGCTACATTGTAATGCGGATTATCTTGGCCGCGTTTATCGCCAGACTTTTCAGCTAACCATTACCGATGCCATTCATCGCCAGCGCGTGTTGTGCGCTGAAAAAATGCTGATTACCGACTCCTGCTCATTGAGCGAAGTCGCCGAACGTTGCGGATTTCAGGATGTGAGTTATTTCAGGAAGGTGTTTCGTAAAAAAATGGGATTAACACCCGCCGCCTGGAAGCGGCGTTATTGTAAGGTGCATATAAATTCGGACTGAGGCTCATTTCTGCTTTGCCTGCATACAATAAAACAGCGGTGTACCATCGTAACTAAACAAATAACTTGAGACATTTTCACGTTCAACTTGCAGGCTAATACCGCGTTCACGGTATAGGAAGAAGTCCGGTGTTTGCGGGAAATACTGGCCAAATAAATTCTCAACGCCACTGCTTTCTGTCGAAATCATGATGATATTGTCATCCTGATGCCAGTATTTAAAAGTGAAGTGGTTATTGGTATTCAACTCAGGCTTTCCTTTTTCATGAAGTTGCCCAAGCGACGTGTAAACTCCCTTTCCGTTTTCAAAGGTAAAATGGGTCAGCATTTCATAGACGATATTTTCGCCAATAATGGTCGCAGTCGCATCACAGGAAAAGTGATCGCGTTTGTAAGACTGGTACCAGGCAAAGAGTAATGGCAACGCAATCAATACAATAATCAACACCCAACACATTCCCCTTTTTTTAGGCTTCATAGCGATCTTTCCTGAATATGTAGGATTGGCATTCTGCATTACTGTATTCAATTTTTCGGTTACACAGCAGTACCGACAAACCCTGCAGAGAACGGTTAAGGGTCAAATAAGCGACACCGCCAGACTCACAGGCAAGGGGATAACGTTTATCCAACAACTTAAAAGTATGCAGACTTTTCTCCTCGCCAGACCAGGAGGAATAAAGAGCACAACCGTTGACCTGCCCTATATAGCTGTAATCGGAATAGTGGGATTCACCGCCCGACTGTTGGTGATAAAGCACACCGCAGGAAATAATAAATGCCACTCCAGCAGCCAGATACGCCCAGCGTGAATAGTGGCGCGCAGCAAGGTTGTGAGGCTGAACGCCCGGCTGTTCAACTTTAGGCGCGGGCGATAAAACGGTAGCCTCCACAGGCGTAATAAAGTCAGTTATTGTTCCCTCACGTAGCGTGGCAATTGATTTAAACCCCATTTTTGGTACGGTTTTAATGATGTTTTCCGCAAGCCCCGCTGACTGAAGCCCTTTTCTTAGCGATGCGATACTTTGATAGAGCGCATTAGTGGTGACCACCGCACCGTGCTTTTCCCACACTTGCTCAAAGAGAAATCTCTGCGTTAATACCTGTTGGTTGTGGCGAAGCAAAAGCAATAAGCATTCACTTGCTGGCGTGTGGATAACCACTTTGCTGCCAGGCTGCCCATCCATCGGCCGCAGGCTGTGTTCGTCCGGGTCAAACAGCACGGTTTCATTGATTAAAAAGACGGTGTTCATGTTGTCATCCTCGCCACAACCTATTCGGTCAATAAAGCCTTTTGCATGAGTTTCCCTGGAAAAAAATCTTATTCAGATTTTTTCCTCTTAAAATCAATCCATTAAAGGAACAGCATCCGTAGCCACTCTCTGTGTGAGCAGACTTCTGACTAAGTATAAATCATATAAAATCACTCCTCCTTGCGGAGGAAATCGCTATGCTGATGCCATCTCAAAAACGAGCGGTTCAGAGATTACCCCTTCAGGGTTAAGGAATAATTTCACCACGCCACATAGCGAGTGATGCGCTGAAATAGATTTCTAAAACAGTCCATTAACTTTTTAAGCAGAACAATATTCTATATATATCAATGAATTCGATATTATAACTTGAGCCATAAGATAATGATGATATTTTAGATTTAAAAAACGACATTCATTCCATTTGCGATATTTTATTCCTGTAATTCAAATTACAACGAAGCTAAATTCCATAAAAAGCCAGAATGTGACGATGGACTACTCTGCTTACCCATGAGTTGTAAGTATTCACCGGAGTCATATAATCCATCCGTATAAACAGTAGGGCTTATAGGAAATGAACACGAGCAAGGGTGCCACAGTCGGATTTATTTTATATGAGCATGAAAAATATGGACTATCAATTGCATGGATTTATGATCGGCAAAGAAATCCATTTCGATATTGATAATGGAAGGTTGTATCGCCTTCCTTCTAGCAGTACAGAACGTAATTTTATTTTTGGCTCGATTTTCTTTAATGAAACCATGCTACAGCTATTTATTTATCTGTTGCTTCATGCGCGCCATAAGAAAGTGACCAAAGATGAATTACTCAAGAATGTCTGGGAAGAAAATAACCTTATTCCATCAACGCAACGTTTATGGCAGGTATTAAACAATCTTAATAAAAAGCTACATCTGCTGGGGTTACCCGGTGATTTCATTCAAAATATGAAAGGGAGTGGCTATATAATAAATCACATTGATGTCATACCCATTTATTACAAATTAAGTGATCTCACCCTTACCTCTGGGAAAGAAAAGGATTAATACCATAAGGTCGTACCTTGAGTAAGTGCGACCAACGTAGGATGCTTTTGCCCTGACTATGGAAATACTCAGGGCCCTTTTTTTTATAAATATCTTCACTGGTAACTGGTTTTGCAACCTCTCCGTTCGAAATTCAGTTGCCGGTGAGGGTATTTATAAAAGGTATTACCACTTGTATTTTTAGAATGATAGCAATCTTTATATAACAACGCTCACCAAAGGCTCTGGGGCCATTACTGGATAAAATATGAGTATAACGAATACATTTTCAAATTTAAAAGTCAGCAGAAAACTCAGCTTAGGGTTTGCTGTTGTTTTTGTGATCACAATTATTATCGTGATGACTGGGATGCTGGGTCTGCGAAACGTCCAGGATAAAATAAGCAAAAGTGCCTTAACTGTTGAGTTAAATAAGAACCTGATTGCGGCACGGTTAAGCCGAACCAATTACCAATATACCCATGGTGTTCATTACCTTGATCAAAACAGCAAAGCATTAAATCAACTGGCAGAAACGGTTACCCAACTGAAAAAATTGAGTTGGGCACCAGACAGTATGGATGCCGTGCTGAAAACAGAAAGTGCGGTGAAAAGTTACCTGGTCAGCACCCCTCCATTTATTAATGCGCTGAACCAAACGAAGCGTGATGAAGAACGTCTGGATTCAAAAGATCTGTATAAAAAGTCTGTTATGGCAGACAAACTCAGCCGCAGCCAAACGCTGCCAGCAGAACAACGCACTCAAGTAGCTCAACTGGGCTTTATATTTAATGACATCGACTCGATGTTAAATGATTACAAAACCCTACCCACTGAGAAATCGCGAGAGATTTTACAAACACGCTTAACCGCAGGCATTGCCCATGCCGAGCAATTGCTTCCTTTGCTACCCGCATCTGAGCAAACATGGGTACAGGCGGGTATCGCTGAAGCACAGGGCTATGTCACTGAGCTGCCTGCGTATCTTGCAGCGTGGACACAACAAAATACACTTTCCGCACAGCTCACTGACCGGGCGGTGGAGCTTACCCGCGCGATTAATGTGCTGTTCGATCTCCAGCAGTTGAAAGCTGAAAAAGTGGTTGCGACATCTGAGTGGGAAATGTCACTCGTTGCTCTGATTGGGGTATTGGCAGGTGTATTGATAGCGCTGGCGATCACCCGTTCGATCACCCGCCCGCTTAACCAAACTCTGTTAGTCGCCGAGCAAATCGCCAAAGGTGACCTCACCGGCACACTGGAAAGCCAGCGCGGTGATGAACTTGGTTTGCTGATGCAGGCGGTGTCGACGATGAATAATAATCTGAAGGATATCCTGCATAACGTACGCGATGGCGTCGATAGCGTCGCTCGTTCGTCTTCGGAAATTGCCGCAGGAAATATGGATTTATCTTCACGCACTGAGCAGCAATCCGCAGCGGTGGTGGAAACCGCCGCCAGTATGGAAGAACTGACTTCTACCGTCGCCCTGAACGCTGAAAATGCTAAGCATGCCCGCCAGTTAGCGGAATCCGCCTCGCAAAAAGCCAATGAGGGAAGCCAGATTTCGAAGATGGTTATCGACACCATGAAAAACGTGCAAAGCAGCTCGCACCGTATTTCTGAAATCACGACCGTGATTAATAGCATCGCCTTCCAGACTAATATTCTGGCGCTGAATGCGGCGGTTGAAGCGGCGCGAGCTGGGGATCAGGGGAAAGGTTTTGCCGTGGTCGCTGGTGAAGTACGCAACCTGGCACAGCGAAGTGCGCAGTCGGCAAAAGAGATTGAATCGTTAATTCACGAATCCGTTTCTTATGTCGATTCAGGTTTCCGCCTGGTGGAAGGTGCTGGGGTGGCGATGGACAACATCGAAACGTCAGTTATCCAGGTGAGAGACATCATGAGCGAAATTGCCGCAGCCACTGATGAGCAGAGCCGGGGGATTTCGCAGATTGCGCAGGCAATGGCGGAAATGGATACCACCACGCAGCAAAATGCGGCGCTGGTTGAAGAATCTTCGGCTGCCGCCAGCTCACTTGAAGAACAAGCAGTACAACTTGAAAAAGTGGTGTCGATATTTAGGGTTTCAAAAAACCAGGGTGAGACAACAACCGCTCGTCCATCTACTCACAACTTAGTCACTGCAATGCCAACCAGAACAGCTGCGCTCAACAATAGAGATAGCTGGATAGAATTTTAAAGTTTGTTTTTATTGTGCCAACACCAGAGAAATAAAGGGCGGGAAACCGCCCTTTCTGACTAATGACACAACTGGCGTAAATGGTGGATGACGCTAACGCTTATCCTCCCTACAAAGTCATAATCGAACCGTAGCTCATACAGCAGCGTCATCCGAAAAAACCGGTTCATCCGCCAATTATTTCTTCTTATTCAACAGCGACTTCAAATCAGCGAACGGGTTGTACGTCGCTTCGCCAACGTCTTTTTGCGCGTCTTCACCGGCAACTACCGTGGTGCCGTATTGGTCGGCTTCGGTGTATTTCGAGTGCTCGTGGTCGTGACAATACAGGCACAATAGCTCCCAGTTACTGCCATCTTCCGGGTTATTAGTGTGGTCATGGTCGATATGGTGAACCGTCAGTTCGCGCAGGTTTGAATAGACAAACTCACGCGAGCAACGCCCGCATACCCACGGGTAAATTTTTAACGCTTTCTCACGGTAGCCACTTTCCAGCCGCGTGTAGTTTTTTGGGATCAGTGCCATGGTTAAGGTTACCTGGTAAATAATGTAGGGTTATAACTAGTTTATATTCCCTCTTTATCAATCCCCAAGCGTTTCATGCGCGAAAGCAAGGTGGTGCGTTTTAGCCCCAGCCGTTGTGCCGCACCACGCGGGCCAGCAACTACACCGTTGGTCTCTTTTAGCACACGCAAAATTCTCTGCGCCTCATCTTCCCCTTCACGAATTTCTTCGCTCGCCACCAGACGCGCTGGTTTTTCTTCCGGCTGGATGTAATCCATTTCCGGTAAAGAAAGGTGCAGCACATTGCCGCGAGTCAGCAGCACCGCACGTTCAATGACATTTTCCAGTTCACGAACGTTGCCCGGCCAGTCCATACGGCTTAACGTACGTAAAGTTTCAGCCGGAATACTGTCGATATTACGGTTCATACGATGAGCGATTTTAAAGGTGAAAGATTTCACCAATAGCGGAATGTCTTCCGGGCGCTCACGCAGCGGCGGCAGCGTAATGGGGAACACGTTCAGGCGATAATAAAGGTCACTACGGAATTCGCGCTCGACCACCATCTCTTTGAGGTTGCGGTTGGTCGCGGCAATTAAGCGTACGTCCACCTGCTGAACTTTGTTGCTACCCAGCCGCTCAAATTCCTGCTCTTGCAACACACGCAACAGTTTAGGCTGCAGTTCGAGCGGCATATCACCGACTTCATCAAGGAACATCGAGCTTTTGTCGGCCAGTTCAAAACGCCCGATACGCTGCGTGTTAGCACCAGTAAACGCACCACGTTCATGGCCGAACAGGTCGCTTTCCAGTAATCCGGCAGGCATCGCCGCACAGTTAATTTTCACCATGCGGCGGCTGTTACGCTCGCTGAGGTTATGAATCGCCCGGGCAATCAGCTCTTTACCGGTGCCAGTTTCACCGAGGATTAGCACCGTACTGTCGCTTTTCGCCACCATTTCAACTTGTTTGAGCACGTTGGACATCACGTCGCTGCGGCCAATAATCTCGCCAAAATCACTGGCGACATTATTGATTTGCTCGGTGAGGTAGAGGTTTTCGTCGACGAGATTTTCTTTTAAGCGATTGATTTCCTGGTACGCCAGCGCGTTGTCCACCGCAATGGCAATACGCTCAGCAATCTGGCGCAGCAGTTTAAGGTTTTGCGGGGTAAAGACCCCTGCCTCGCATTGCGCCAGCTTCAGCACACCCAGCATGTTGTTGCCAAAGGTCAGCGGCAGCAGGCACAAAGTCTGGATTTGGTTGCCCCACATTTCAAACAGCATGCGCTCATACGGCGCGAGTTGGTCACCGTGATGCAGATTCAAAAGCAGCATTTCACCGCTTTTGAATACGCGTTCGGAAAGCGTACCCGCCAGTGCCACATCGCTCTGGTCGTGGATAGACGACTGCTCTTTCACGAAATGCGTGGAGTAGACGGTCAGGCGGTCTTTGCGGTTGCCGCGCAAAACGATGCTGATGGAATCTATCGAGAAATAGTGATGAATTTCGTTGGCGATTTCGCTGATCAGTTCATCGAGATCGAGCTTCGACAAGACCGCGTTGGTCACCGCTACCAGGATTCGGTAGTCATCACGTTCGCGGCACAGTTGTTGGTAATCGTGGCTGGAATCGAGCCGCGACTGGATTTGTTCTGCCACCAGCCCAACCACTTGCGCCAGCGTATGCAGGCGATTAAGTTCTTTGTCGGTCCAGGGGGCGTCGTTATTACGAATAAACTCGCAGCCGCCAAAGATTTTACCTTCAGCCGCCAGAGGCAGCAGGCAATAGCGACTAAATGGCGCATACAGCTCAAGGTTCATCACCTGCGGCCAGGTGTCGTTAAATTCTTCTTCGGTACAAATCAGCGCTTCCGGGCGCGACAGTACACGCCGCACGGGCCCATTAGCCAGCACCATTTCATCTTCGTAATGCAGTTCTTTGCCGTGTATATCCAGGCCATAAAAGGCCACACGCTGATGCAACGGATGGTAAAGCAGAATATTCACTCTGTCCGCCAGTGCGCCCTGCTTTGCCATTTGTGTCAGGCAGTGGGCAAGCGCCGGGAGATCAGGTTGCTGCAACAGGGTGCGCGTTATATCAAATAAACCCTGTTGCCCGAGATCGCTCATCGGTGTGTATGGCATTTTGCTTATCCAATTGGTAGTGCGGAGGCGGTGGATGACGCTGGCGCTTATCCACCCTACGAAATCAAACGCCGGCGATTTGTATTATGAAACCGCTCAAGTGTAGCCAGGACGGCACTCGGCGTTCCTGGCTTAGGTCAACAAATCCGTGGTAGCGGCTCTGAATGTGGCAAATCGAGTGTCCGTTTTACGCCATAAAGACCGGCGACTCGCACGCCTTTGCGCTCGACGACATCACCAATAATAGCCGCGTCCTGGCCTAATGGGTGCGCTCGTAACGCAGCCAGCACCGCGTCGGCAGATTCACGTTGTACCGCAATGACCAGTTTGCCTTCATTAGCAAAATTCAACGCATCAAGGCCAAGTAATTCACACACACCACGTACCGCAGGGTTCAGAGGTAACTGGCTTTCGGTGATTTCCATGCCGCACCCGCTTGAGGCAGCAAACTCATGCAGCACCGCATTTACGCCACCGCGCGTCGCATCACGCAGCGCTTTCACACCCGCAATATTCAACAAGGGCGCGATTAACGGAGTCAACACCGCGCAGTCACTCATCAACGCACCTTCTAAACCCAACGATTCCCGCAAGTTAAGGATAGTCGCTCCGTGGTCGCCCAATGTTCCGCTAACGATTAACACATCGCCTGCGCTAATGTGTTGTGCGCCCCAGCTTAGCCCGGCAGGAATGGCACCGATGCCCGCAGTGTTAATAAACAGCTTGTCTGCCGCGCCGCGCTGCACGACTTTGGTGTCACCAGTTACTACTGCGATACCCGCCGCTTTGGCGGTTGCCGCCATACTGGTGACCACGCGTTCCAGGGTTTCAATCGGCAAACCTTCTTCAAGGATAAACCCGCACGATAACCAGCGCGGGGTCGCGCCGCTGACGGCAACGTCATTCGCGGTTCCGCAAATGGCTAACTTGCCGATATCACCGCCGGGGAAAAACAATGGGTCGATAACGTAGCTGTCGGTCGAAAAGGCTAAGCGGTCGCCGCTGGCGGTTAACTCAGCGAGCGGTAATCGCGCCTGGTCTTCTTGTTCTGCCAGCCATGGGTTATCAAACGCCTGCATAAACAAGTCGGCGATCAACTTTTGCATTGCCTGTCCGCCACTGCCATGGGCTAATTCGATTGTTTTCATGATTTTTACCTGTGTCGGATGGCTATGTCGGATGGCGCTAACGCTTATCCGACCTACATTGGACTCGTTTTTGTAGGTTGGATAAGCGTTAGCGTCATCCAACGAAAAGAATTTATGCTTCGCACTCCTGACCGCGATACTGATACCACGCGGCACATGCGCCTTCGGATGACACCATCAACGCGCCAAAGGCATTTTGCGGGTTACAGGTTTTGCCAAACATTGGGCACTGGTGCGGTTTGCAACGCCCGGTGAGCACATCACCACAACGGGCGAGCGGGTCGTCGTAAACCTGCTGCGGTGCGGGTTTGAAATGGTCTTCGGCATCAAACTGGCGATAACCTTCTGTCAGTTGAACACCAGAATCACTGATAGTGCCAAGCCCGCGCCATTCGGCATCACCGCGCACAGTAAATACTTCGGCAATCGCCTGCTGCGCAAGGTTATTACCCGCATCCGGCACCACACGTTTGTATTGGTTTTCCACTTTGCTGTGCTGATGGATTTTCTGCTCCACCAGCATCACCACGCCTTGCAGCAAGTCGAGCGGTTCAAAACCGGCAACCACCAGCGGGCGATGATGTTGAGTGGCAATAAAGTCATAGGCTTCTGTGCCTATGACCATGCTGACATGGCCTGGTGCCAGGAAAGCATCAATGCCGTTGTCGGGCTGATCCAGCAGACTGCGCAGTGTAGGAATCAGCGTTATATGCTGGCAGAAAAAGTAAAAATTGTTGATGCCCTGCGTTTTGGCTTGTTGCAGGGTGATAGCCGTGGTCGGCATGGTGGTTTCAAAACCGAGGCCGAAGAACACCACTTTACGCTCCGGGTTCTGGCTCGCCATCGCCAGGGCGTCCATTGGCGAATACACCACGCGCACATCTGCACCACGAGCTTTGGCCTGCATCAGTGAGCCATTTTTGCCCGGCACGCGCATAGCGTCGCCAAAGGTACAAAAAATCACTTCGGGATGGCTGGCGATTTCGATACATGCGTCAATACGGCCCATCGGTAACACGCAAACCGGGCAACCCGGCCCGTGGATAAACTCAATGTTTTCCGGCAGCAGTTGATCGAGGCCAAACTTAAAGATGGCGTGAGTATGCCCACCGCACACTTCCATAATGCGCAGCGGGCGTTGTGCGGTGTAGGCCAGCTTAGGCGCACGCTCACGCAGTACGTCTATCAACTGCATGACTTTTTCTGGCGCGCGGTATTCATCAACAAAATGCATCATCCGCGTTCTTCCCCAAACAACAGGCCGCCGACATCGGGTTCCACTTCAAACATGTTTTGCAGCGCATCGAGCGTGTCACGAGCTTCGGCTTCATCAATAATCGCCATCGCAAAACCGACATGCACCAGCACCCACTGGCCGATTTGGGCGTCGCCCACCAGCATCAGGTTGACATCACGCTTGATGCCGCAGACGTCGACTTTGGCGCTGCCATCCGGCAAGCGTTCGACGATTTGACCCGGAATGCCTATGCACATCGCTGTGTCTCCAGCCAGTTCAGCCATTCGTCCATACCTTCACCGCTCGTTGCAGAAACCAGCAGGATTTCAATATTCGGGTTCACCTGGCGAGCGTAGTCGAGGCACTTCTCAACATCGAACTGCAAATATGGCAACAGGTCGATTTTGTTGAGTAGCATTAATGAAGAGGCGGCAAACATATGCGGGTATTTCAGCGGTTTGTCTTCGCCTTCGGTCACCGAAAGCACCGCTACTTTATGGCGCTCACCCAAATCAAAACTCGCCGGACACACCAGGTTGCCGACGTTTTCGATAAACAGAATGCCGTTGCGCTCAAGCGGCAGGCGTTGCATGGCGTCGCGGATCATCTGCGCATCAAGGTGGCAGCCTTTACCGGTGTTCACCTGAATCGCTGGCGTGCCGGTGGCGCGAATGCGTTCGGCATCGTTTACGGTTTGCTGGTCGCCTTCAATCACCGCGCAAGGTACACGGCCAATCAGGCGTTTCAGGCTTTCCGTCAACAGTGTTGTTTTACCGGAGCCGGGGCTGGAAACCAGGTTCAGCACCAGTTGCTGCTGTTTCGCGAACTGTTCGCGGTTATAGATGGCGAGCTGGTTATTTTTATCCAGCACGTTGAGTTCGATTTCCAGCATCCGGCGTTGAGTCATGCCTGGCGCGTGAGTGCCTGCGGCACCATGGCCATAATGCAGGTCGCCTTGTTCATCGGCGGAGGGGGCAAATTTAACTCCAGTGATTGGCGTTAAAGCCCGTGCGGCTGGCGCGAAAGGTGCGCTACGGAATCCAGAATGCGGGTTGCGCTCGTCGCCTTCTATATACAGGTTGCCTTCAGCGCAACCACAAGTACTACACATGATTCGTCTCCTCTACTTCCAGACGCTTAATCTGCACGCCATCATCGGCAACGATGCGTAAATTGCTGCCCTCGCACAACGGACAACGCCGGACTAGCTGGGTTAACAAGGTGATGTGCTGCTGGCAGTCATAGCACCAGCATTCCGCTTCTTGCTGATGGATATGAAGCTGGCAACCTTCAGCGAGGGTGTCGCGGCACACCAGTTCGAAACAGAACTCCAGCGCGCTTTGTTCAACGCAGGAGAAAGCACCCACTTCCAGCCAGACGGCGGTGACACGTGTCGCGCCGTGTTGGCGGGCTTGAGCTTCGATGAGTTCCAGTGCGCGTTGGCAGAGAGTGATTTCGTGCATGTTGCCTCCGGGGTATCTGGGGGGAGGTAATGCAAGGATGATGCCAGGGTTTATATCCATTTCTCTGACAGACCGAATTTATTCCGTTCACTGAAAGTTTACCGATCCCTGAACTTACCGAAACGGTGAACGTCAAAAGCCGAACCGGTTTTGACCTTGAGTCCCGGTATAAATTGCCCCAGCGTTACCCATAAGTCAGGGCTGAGCTGCCGGGAGCAGCGAAAGAGAGCGATCGCCGGGAGCGAGTCGCGAACGACCCTGAACGTTGGGGATAAGCTGGGGTTTACCGCGCAGCGGCAATTTAATCACCGGGCGCCGGGGTTGCCAGGGGGCTGGCGTGAGCCACCTGGCACGTTCACCGTTCGCAGATATATGAAGGACCTGAGATCTCCCGGGTGAACGGAACACCACCTTACTCAGCATAAACAATGCTGACATTCCCCCGTCAAACATGTCGAAATGACATGTCAATCCTGTGGTTACTCACTCGCAATTAATACAAAAATCAATAATTTCAAAAAGATACAATGTTGGCACGAAACGTGCTCTGTAGACGCAACAGCAAAAACAGAGTGATTTAATAATGAACATTTGGGAACTGAGCGAAAAAGCCGAATACATTGCCGACAAGCACCAACGCTTGCTCACGCAGTGGCAACATTACTGCAATAGCTTGATTCAGGGCATCACCCTTTCTAAGGCCAAACTGCATCACGCCGTGGGATGCAACCCTGATGATTCACTGCGCTTCTTCTTATTTGACCATTTCGTCATTCACGTCCGCCTGGCAGAAGGCTTCAACAGCCACACCATCGAGTACTACGTCGAGAAGCGTAACGGCGAAGACAGAGTGTTGATTGCTAAAGCAATCCTTGATGACGAAGGCCGTATCGATAGCACCATCAGCAACCGTAGTCGCGACGATGTGCTCGAGCATTACCTCGAAAAAATCCATCCGGTATACGAAAGCCTGTACAGCGCAGTTCACAGCGACACGCCTGTGTCGATGGGCCAACTGCAACAAAGCTCTCAGGCTTGATAGTCATGCGGGGTGTCGAAAACTGTCGAAACGGCAGCCGTCGGCACTATTTCGTCAAAAATGATGAAAATGATGAAAATGATGAATCGCTTTATAATCGCCGACTCCAAACTCTGCATGGGTTGCCATACCTGCGAGGCGGCTTGCTCTGAAACGCACCGCCTGCACGGCCTGCAATCCATGCCACGCCTGAAAGTGATGCGTGACGCGAATGATTCCGCGCCGCAAATGTGCCATCACTGTGAAGATGCGCCTTGTGCTGGCGTCTGTCCGGTAAATGCCATTAAACGCGTTGATGGCGCAGTACAGCTTAATGAAAGCCTGTGCGTCAGTTGCAAACTGTGCGCTATCGCCTGCCCATTCGGTTCTATCGAATTCTCCGGCAGTCGCCCAATTCATATCCCGGCTAATGCCAACAGCCCGAAAGCGCCTCCTGCACCGCCAGCCCCTGCGCGTGTCAGCACGCTTATCGACTGGGTGCCGGGCATCCGCGCTATCGCCGTGAAATGCGACTTGTGCAGTTTCGACGAAGATGGCCCGGCGTGCGTGCGCACCTGCCCAACTAAAGCGCTGCGCGTGGTTGATAACAACGACATTGCCAAATCAAGCAAACGCAAACGTGAATTGACCCTGAGCACCACGCTTGGCGATCTCACCCTGTTTACCCAGCCTGAGGTAAAAAAATGAGTGCATTTATCCTGATTCATTGGGCACTAATGGGATTTGTGCTAAGCGCAGTGCTGGCAGGAATCACGGCATTTAATAAACCGCTGAGCGGTTTTATCGCCGGGATTGGCGGAGCTATCAGTTCGGTGCTGGTGCTGATTGCCGGTTTCGATGCCTTAACCGGTTTTAGCGGTATGGCACAAGTCTGGCAACTGCATTTACAGCTCAACGCCTTTAACGGCATCTGGCTGGTGACGTTGGGTCTGCCAGGTCTGTTTATCTCGCTGTTTAATATCGACTGGCATCGCCATCAGGCAGTCAAAGCCAATGGCTTGCTGGTGAACCTGGTGATGGCTGCGGCGGTTGCGGCACTGGTGGCTGATAACCTCGGCATGTTAGTGGTGCTGGCAGAAATCGTCGCACTCAGCGGCTACTTCCTGACGGGCTGCCAGAAATCCGGGCAGCTGTGGTTTGCGCTGGGCCGCCTCGGCACCGTGCTACTAGCCATCGCGTGTTGGATGCTGTGGGAACAGTACGGCACGCTGAGCTACGTCGAACTGCATTTGTTGACCAATGGCGCGCCAATCAGCTCCGTCGTCTGGTTGCTGGGTCTGGTTGGTTTTGGCCTACTGGCAGGCATTATCCCGCTGCACGGCTGGGTGCCTCAGGCACACGCCAATGCGTCTGCTCCTGCTGCGGCGCTGTTTTCTGCAGTGGTGCTGAAAATTGGTTTGTTCGGCATTATGAGTTTCTCACTGATCAGCAACGTGATTCCGCTGTGGTGGGGCATTCTGGTGGTGATTCTGGGGATGATTACAGCGTTTATCGGCGGCCTGTACGCGCTGATGGAACACAATATCAACCGCCTGCTGGCTTACCACTCGCTGGAAAACATCGGCATTATTCTGCTCGGCCTCGGCGTTGGCCTGATGGGTCTGGCGCTGAACGAATCCACGCTGGTTGCGCTGGGCATGATTGGTGGCTTGTATCACCTGTTCAACCATAGCGTATTCAAAACCACGTTGTTCCTCGGCGCTGGCGCAGTCTGGTTCCGCACTGGCCATCGCGACATCGAAAAACTGGGCGGGATTGGCAAGCGTATGCCGCTGATTTCCATCGCCATGCTGATTGGCCTGATGGCGATGGCTGCTCTGCCTCCGCTCAACGGTTTTGCTGGCGAATGGGTGATTTACCAGTCGTTCTTCCACCTCGGCACCTTGCCGCTGTTTATCGCTCGCTTCTTAGGCCCGTTGCTGGCTGTAGGCCTGGCGATTACTGGCGCGCTGGCAGTGATGTGTATGGCGAAAGTTTATGGCGTTACCTTCCTGGGCGCACCGCGCACACCGGAAGCTGAAAACGCCACATCTGCACCGTTCTTGATGAACCTGAGTGTGGCTGCACTGGCCGCCTGTTGTGTGATTGCCGGTGTTGCTGCGCCATGGCTGATTCCGCTGTTGCAGAACGCTATTCCGCTGCCGCTGCAAACCGCAAATACCACCGTTTCACAACCGATGATCACCCTGTTGCTGATTGCCAGCCCACTGCTGCCATTGATTTTGATGGTGATTTTCCGTGGCGATCGCCTGCCAAACCGTTCGCGCGGCACGGCCTGGGTTTGTGGCTACGACCACGAACAAGCGATGGTGATTACTGCGGGTGGTTTTGCTCAACCAGTGAAAGCGGCGTTCGCGCCACTGCTGAAACTGCGCAAAACCCTGAACCCGGTGAAATGGGTGCCTGGCTGGCAGTGTGATTGCCTTGCCGGTACGTTCCGTCGCCTGGCGATGATTGAGCTGGCGGTGTTGCTGGTTGCGGTTTGCGCTTAAGGAGCCTGAGATGAAGTTCATTTTATTACCCATGATTCAGGCGCTGGTGTTGTTTGCTATCGCGCCGCTGTTGTCTGGTATTACCCGCGTCACTCGCGCCCGTATGCACAACCGCCGCGGGCCTGGCGTGATGCAGGAATATCGTGACCTGTTCAAATTGTTCAGCCGCCAGAGCGTAGCACCAGCCGCGTCCGGTTGGGTGTTCCGCCTGATGCCGTTTGTGATGGTTGGCGTCATGCTGACGATTGCCACCGCGCTGCCGGTCGTCACCCTCTATTCACCGCTGCCGTCGTTGGGCGATTTGATCACCCTTATCTACCTGTTCGCCATCGCCCGTTTCTTCTTCGCGATTGCAGGCCTCGACACCGGTAGCCCGTTTACCGGTATCGGTGCCAGCCGTGAAGCGATGCTCGGCGTATTGGTTGAGCCAATCCTGATTCTGGGATTGTGGGTTGCCGCGCAAGTCGCTGGCAGCACCCACATCAGCAATATCGCTTCCACCATTTACCACTGGCCAACTGCGCAGAGTTTAACGCTGATTCTGGCATTCGCCGCTTGTGCCTTCGCCACGTTTATCGAAATGGGCAAACTGCCATTTGACCTCGCAGAAGCCGAGCAAGAGTTGCAGGAAGGCCCATTGACCGAATACAGCGGGGCGGGTTTTGCGGTGCTGAAATGGGGTATCTCCCTCAAGCAATTGGTGGTGCTGCAAATGTTCGTTGGCGTGTTCCTGCCGTGGGGCCAGATGAGCGAATTTAGCTGGGGCGGTCTCGTCATCGCGCTGGTTCTGGCGGCAGTTAAGCTGGTGCTTGGCGTGCTGATTATCGCGCTGTTCGAAAACAGCATGGCGCGTTTACGCATGCTGGAAACTTCGCGCATTACCTGGGCCGGTTTTGGCTTTGCCTTTTTAGCCTTCGTCTCCTTGCTGGCGGCGTGATTTAAGAGAATTTATCTATGTCTGAAGAAAAGATTGGCCAACACTATCTCGCCGCTTTGCATAAGCAATTTCCTCATGCGGTGATCGACGAAGCGTGGCAGACCAAAGACCAAATCACCGTCAACGTGAAGCTCAACATGCTGCCAGAAGTGGTGGAATGGCTTTACTACCAACAGGGCGGCTGGTTATCCGTATTGTTCGGTAACGATGAGCGCCAGTTGTGCGGCAACTATGCGGTTTATTACGTGCTTTCAATGGAAACTGGCGTGAAATGCTGGATTACCGTGCGTGTAGAAGTCGATGCCGACAAGCCTGAATTCCCGTCCGTCACGCCGCGTGTGCCAGCGGCGGTGTGGGGCGAGCGTGAAGTGCGTGATATGTACGGCCTGCAACCTGTTGGCCTGCCAGATGAGCGCCGTTTAGTGCTGCCCGATGATTGGCCAGACGATTTGTATCCGCTGCGCAAAGACAGCATGGATTACCGTCAGCGCCCTGCCCCAACCAGCGATCAGGAAACCTATCAGTTCATCAATGAGCTGGGCAGCAAGAAAAACAACGTGGTGCCAATTGGCCCTCTGCACGTTACCAGCGATGAACCGGGCCACTTCCGCCTGTTCGTTGATGGCGAAAACATCATTGATGCCGATTACCGCCTGTTCTATGTTCACCGTGGCATGGAAAAACTGGCTGAAACCCGCATGGGCTACAACGAAGTCACCTTCTTGTCTGACCGCGTTTGTGGCATCTGTGGCTTCGCCCACAGCACCGCGTACACCACGTCTGTCGAGAATGCGATGGGTATCGTGGTGCCAGAACGCGCCCAGATGATCCGTGCGATTTTGCTGGAAGTTGAACGCCTGCACAGCCACCTGCTGAACCTCGGCCTGGCTTGCCACTTTGTCGGCTTCGACTCCGGCTTTATGCAGTTCTTCCGCGTGCGTGAGATGTCGATGAAAATGGCGGAAATCCTCACCGGTGCACGTAAGACTTACGGCCTGAACCTGATCGGCGGGATTCGTCGCGATCTGTTGAAAGACGACATGATCCAGACACGCCAGCTCGCACAGCAAATGCGCCGCGAAGTGAAAGACCTGGTCGATATTCTGATGAGCACGCCAAACATCGAACAGCGTACCGTTGGTATTGGCCGTCTTGACCCGCAAATCGCTCGTGATTTCAGTAACGTCGGTCCAATGGTTCGCGCCAGCGGTCATGCCCGTGACACTCGCGCCGATCACCCGTTTGTCGGTTACGGTTTGCTGCCAATGGAAGTCCACAGCGAAACCGGCTGCGACGTTCTGTCGCGCCTGAAAGTACGCATCAACGAAGTGTATACCGCGCTGAACATGATTGATTTCGGCCTGGATAACTTGCCTGGCGGCCCGCTGGCGGTAGACGGTTTCACCTATATTCCAAACCGTTTTGCACTGGGCTTCTCTGAAGCGCCGCGTGGCGATGACATTCACTGGTCGATGACCGGCGATAACCAGAAGTTGTACCGCTGGCGCTGTCGTGCGGCGACTTACGCCAACTGGCCGACGCTGCGCTACATGCTGCGCGGCAACACTGTTTCTGATGCGCCGCTTATCATCGGTAGCCTTGACCCTTGCTACTCCTGTACCGACCGCATGACGGTGGTTGATGTGCGTAAGCGCAAGACCAAAGTGGTGCCGTACAAAGAGCTTGAGCGCTACAGCATTGAACGCACCAATTCGCCGCTGAAATGATTGAGATGCCTTTGGCTAATGCAACCCTCACCCTAACCCTCTCCCTGAGGGAGAGGGAACCTTCTTTTCCCCCTCTCCAGGGGGAGAGGGCCGGGGTGAGGGCAAATACAGCCAAAGCAAAACACCGGAGTCACCATGTTTAACTTCATCAAAAAAGCCATTAAAGGCGGCGTGGCCACTGAGTCGTACCCGCTACAGCCGATCGCCGTGGACCCAAACTTCCGGGGCAAGCCGGAACATAATCCGCAGCAATGCATTGGCTGTGCGGCATGCGTTAACGCATGCCCATCCAACGCATTAACGGTGGAAACCGATCTGGTGGCCGGCCAACTGGCGTGGACTTTCAACCTTGGGCGCTGCATTTTCTGCGCACGCTGCGAAGAAGTCTGCCCAACGGCTGCCATCAAGCTTTCTCAGGAATATGAACTGGCAGTGTGGAACAAAGCCGATTTCCTGCAACAGGCGCGTTTTGACCTGTGCAACTGCCGCCAGTGCAGCAAGCCTTTCGCGGTGCAAAAAGAGATTGATTACGCCATTGCCCTGCTTGAGCACAACGGCGACAAACTTGCCGAAGCGCATCGCGCTGCGTTTGAAACCTGCCCGGAATGTAAACGCCAGCAAAGCCTGGTCTCTTCCGACCAAATCGACCTTAGCCGCCAAATTAGAGAGGCCAGCTAATGAGTATGTTACTCGGCCCACGCGACGACAACGGCATGCCAGTGCCAATGACGGTGGATGAATCCATCGCCGCGATGAAAACATCGTTGCTGAAAAAGATTAAACGTTCCGCCTATGTTTACCGCGTTGACTGCGGTGGCTGTAACGGTTGCGAAATCGAAATTTTTGCTACCCTTTCACCACTTTTCGATGCAGAACGCTTCGGGATCAAAGTGGTTCCGTCACCTCGTCACGCGGATATTTTACTGTTTACCGGCGCTGTGACTCGCGCCATGCGTTCCCCCGCGCTGCGTGCCTGGGAATCAGCGCCGGACCCAAAAATCTGTATTTCTTACGGCGCATGCGGTAATAGCGGCGGCATCTTCCACGACCTGTATTGCGTCTGGGGTGGCACCGACAAAATCGTCCCGGTCGACGTGTATATTCCAGGTTGCCCGCCAACACCTGCGGCAACGCTGTATGGTTTTGCTATGGCACTAGGCTTGCTGGAGCAAAAAATCCACGCCCGTGAAGCCAGTGAAATGGATGCACAACCGGCGCAAATCCTGCATCCGGATATGGTTCAGCCACTGCGTGTTCGTATCGACCGCGCAGCGCGCAGCCTTGCGGGTTATCGCTATGGCCGCCAGATTGCTGACAGCTATATGGAAAATCTCACCGCCGGTGGCGGCAGTGTTCAGCAGTGGCTGGCACATGAGAACGATCCGCGTCTGACTGAGATCGTCACGCATCTGGAAGAACTGGTTAAGCAGGAGCGCGTGTAATGAGCGAGTCGGTGGTGTTTTGCCAGCTTAGCCGTAAGTTTGTCGATGAAAACGACAACACCCCGAGTGATGCGCAACAGGTGGTTTATTACAGCCTGGCAATCGGCCACCATCTCGGCGTTATCGACTGCCTGAAAGAAAATTTAGTGTGTTCGTTTGAGCCTTACAAAGCGTGGATTGCCACGCTTGAAGAGGGCAGCGAAGCGCGGCGCAAAATGGAAGGTGTGCCGCGTTACGGTGAAATCGTTATCGATCAGAGCCATGTGGTTTTGTTGGCAAAAGCATTTGATGCCGCAAAACCGAATCAAACTGAACAGCAGCAAGAATGGAGCCAGGCGTTGCTCGATATGCTGCAAGCCATTCAACAAGAACCCGCCATTTATTTGATGGTACGGAGACGCTATGACTAACGTTTTACTTTGTGTCGGCAACAGCATGATGGGTGACGACGGTGCTGGCCCGTTGCTGGCAGAAAAGTGCCAGGCCGCCCCACAAGGCGACTGGATTGTTATCGACGGCGGCACCGCACCGGAAAACGATGTGGTGGCGATTCGTGAATTACGCCCGCAAAGATTGCTGCTGGTTGATGCCACGGATATGGGCCTGAACCCAGGTGAAATCCGTATCATCGACCCGGATGACATCGCCGAAATGTTTATGATGACCACCCACAACATGCCACTTAATTATTTGATCGATCAGATTAAAGAAGATGTTGCCGAGGTGATTTTCCTCGGCATTCAGCCTGATATTGTTGGTTTTTACTACCCAATGACCGACGCGATAAAAGCGGCGGTGGAAACGGTGTATCAGAGCCTGGCAGGCTGGGAAGGTAAAGGCGGCTTCACGGATTTAGAAGCACCTGATTTTGAGATGTAATGACGGCTGGGCATGGATGCCCATTCACGTCCTGTTTTTATCTCTTTACCAGGGAAGGATGCGAGCTAAATAATAGACGTTACATCGACGAACAGTCCCCCAACCAATAGAAATGCAACGTCAAATATCATTGATCAAATTAATTTATATAAAATTACTGACTGACATGGTTGTGTATGTTCTATATTGAGAATGAAACACCATATGTAGCGCACCTTCCATTTTCTTACGACCGACAAAATCATTTGGATAAATAATTTCACCCAAATTAGAATCAAAGAAACAAATATCGCGAGCGGCTATCTTCAGAGCAACGGAATGCCCAACGCTTGCGTTAACCATATTTATTTCATGCTTACCATTCATTACCAATTCATTCATCAAAGCTGATGCCGATACTCTACTTAGTCTGACCATACCTCTATAACGAATATGACCTTCTATTCTTACAATCTCATTAAATATTTCTTCTCTGGGAAGTGAGGTATACGCCAAAGCAACATGATAATGTTGATATTGGAGATTCATAACCCCGCGAATAATGCTCTGAGTTTTTGGCAAATGAAAATAATTCTCAACATTGCACGAATGCGGAGGTGAAATAAGGTAAGCTGCGCTAAATCCATAACAAGCCCCCCCCAATCCATATATTTCCTTGCCCTGAATATCCTTTTTCCCTGTTGCTCCAGTCCACACACCACCCAACTTTGTTCGATCGGTACCTGACCAACCGTACTTCCTCATGTAAGCACTCTGGCTAAAGTAATTGTATTTACCCTTAGTATTTCTGACATAAGTCATTAATGCATTTACTATGTTTGGCATCCAATCCCTTATATAGACTCATACGCATAAATTAAACAATACATAACAGATCACAGCGTTATCTCAATGGCTGAGATTTATGTAATAATTTGGGGTGGCACGCTATCACAAATATTATTACCTTTATACTTAAATAGTTATTAAGTATTATATAGTCATTATTAAAACCAATGATAAACCTCACAAATAAAACTATTTAATTAAAAAAGAAAATATATTATTAATATATTTGATATTGACACTACTTCATTGTTATCGATTACCTGAGTTTGAACGGCCAGGAAAAGCCGTTTATCTCCTGGTGAGGGCAACTCAATCCACTCTCTGTCATCTGCCCAAATGACATCGTCAAATGTGTCGATGTCACTGTCATCCCACCCCGGATCAATGCGCAAAGCCTTGAATCACGCTAGTTTCAAAGTTGGCACACTTTATGTATGCCTAAAGCAGTCTTATAAAAAACACTCTATCCAGGAGTCTCTGATGAACCGCTTCATCATTGCTGATTCGAGCAAATGTATTGGCTGTCGCACTTGCGAAGTGGCCTGTGTCGTGTCCCACCAGGAAGCACAGGATTGCGCGGCATTAACACCGCAAACTTTCCTGCCTCGTATTCACGTGGTTAAAGGCGTGAATGTTTCTACCGCAACGATGTGCCGCCAGTGCGAAGACGCACCTTGCGCCAACGTCTGCCCTAACGGGGCTATCAGCCGCGAACATGGTTTTGTGAATGTGATGCAGGAACGCTGCATCGGCTGCAAAACCTGTGTGGTTGCCTGCCCATATGGCGCGATGGAAGTGGTTGTTCGCCCGGTTGTGCGTAACAGCGGCGCGGGTCTTAACGTGATGGCTGAAAAAGCCGAAGCGAATAAGTGCGACCTTTGCCACACCCGTGCAGAAGGCCCGGCCTGTATGGAAGCCTGCCCAACCAACGCCATTATCTGCGTTGATCGCAACAAACTTGAACAAATGAATATCGAAAAACGCCGCCGTGCTGCGTTTGATGCGACTTCATCTATTTATTTCTAAACCCCTTTAACTTCACTTTTAACAGGTCTGTTACTGATGAAAAAAATTACCAGCGTCTGCCCTTACTGTGGCGCAGGCTGCAAACTCAAACTGGTTGTTGAGAAGAATAAAATTATCCGTGCCGAAGCGGCTGATGGCGTGACGAACCAAAATGAACTCTGCCTGAAAGGCTATTACGGCTGGGATTTTCTCAACGACACAAAACTGCTCACACCGCGTCTGACGCAGCCGATGATTCGTTATGAAAAAGGCGGCAAGCTCCAGCCTGTTAGCTGGGATGAAGCCATTAGCTATACCGCGAAACGCCTGAAAGCTATTAAAGAGCAATATGGCCCGCGTTCCATTATGACGACCGGTTCGTCACGCGGAACGGGTAACGAAACTAACTATGTGATGCAGAAGTTTGCCCGCGGTGTGCTGCATACCAACAACGTCGATTGCTGTGCGCGTGTTTGCCACGGGCCGTCGGTGGCGGGTTTGCAGGTGACGCTGGGAAATGGCGCGATGAGTAACTCCATCGGCGACATCGAACATTCAAAATGCCTGTTGGTATTTGGTTATAACTGCGCCGATTCGCACCCGATCGTGGCGCGTCGGGTGATTAAAGCGAAAGAAAATGGCGCGAAAATTATTGTTTGTGACCCGCGCCGCATCGAAACCGCGCGTATTGCAGACCAACATTTGCAGCTGAAAAACGGCTGTAATATGGCGCTGGTGAATGCCTTTGGCTACGTGCTGCTCGAAGAGAACCTCTACGATAAAGAGTACGTGGCGAAATTTACTGACGGTCTGGATGCTTACCGTGAAGTGGTAAAAGGCTACGCGCCAGAAGACGTTGAGCATTTGACTGGCGTACCGGCGCATCAGGTTCGTCAGGCGATGCGGACGTTCGCCGCAGCTCCTTCAGCCACCATCATGTGGGGCATGGGCGTGACGCAGTTTGGTCAGGCAGTCGACGTGGTAAAAGGCTTATCAAGCCTGGCACTGCTGACCGGTAACCTGGGGCGTGAAAACGTTGGCGTTGGCCCGGTACGTGGGCAAAACAACGTGCAGGGTGCGTGTGATATGGGCGTGCTGCCGAACCAGTTCCCTGGCTATCAGGATGTGGTTGACCCGGACGTTCGTGCCAAATTTGCCAAAGCATGGGGCATCAACGTTGATGATATGGACGACAAAGTCGGCGTGCGTATCACCGAAGTGCCGCATATGGCCATCGAAGGCGAAATGAAAGCCTATTACATCATGGGCGAAGACCCGTTGCAGACCGAAGCCGATCTTGGCCTGGTGCGCAAAGGGTTTGAAGCGCTCGATTTTGTGGTAGTGCAGGACATCTTTATGACCAAAACCGCCGAAGTGGCGGATGTGATTTTGCCAGCGACTTCCTGGGGCGAACACGGTGGCGTATTCACCTGTGCGGACCGCGGCTTCCAGCGTTTTGAAAAAGCCATTGATGCGAAATACAACGTCAAACGTGACTGGGAAATTATCAGCCTGCTCGCAACCGAGATGGGCTACCCGATGCACTACGACAACAACCAGCAAATCTGGGACGAACTGCGCGAACTCTGCCCGCTGTTCTTTGGTGTGACCTGGGAAAAAATGGGTGAAATGGGCCATGTTCAGTGGCCGTGCCCGACGCTTGACCACCCTGGCACGCCGTATCTCTACAAAGACAGCAAGTTTGATACACCAAATGGTAAAGGCCAGCTTTTTGCCGCGCAGTGGCGTGCACCTGCCGAAGTGCCAGATGCCGAATATCCGCTGGTGCTGTGTACCGTGCGTGAAGTTGGCCACTACTCTTGCCGCTCGATGACCGGTAACTGTGCGGCGCTGCAAACCCTGGCCGATGAACCTGGATTTGTGCAAATGAACCCGACAGACGCCAACCTGCTCGGCATTAAAGACAAGCAACTGGTGTGGGTCAGTTCACGTCGCGGCAAAGTTATCAGCCGTGCAGAAGTGAACGAGCGCATTAACGTAGGCTCCGTTTACATGACCTACCAATGGTGGATTGGTGCGTGTAATGAGCTAACGCAGGACAACCTGGACCCGATTTCCAAAACACCGGAAACCAAGTATTGCGCGGTCAACGTTAGCCAGATTGCCGACCAGCAATGGGCAGAAAACTACGCTCAGACGACCTATAGCGATATGAAAGCGCGTTTGCGTCAGGCTGTAGAAGTTTAAGTGTAAAAACAACCCTCATCCCAACCTTCTCCCTGAGGGAGAAGGAGTATTCCCCCTCTCCTGTGGGAGAGGGTTGGGGTGAGGACGAAAGTTTTAAGGAACAATTGTGAATTTTAACGGCGTGATGCTACGCATTCGCGGCAAAGTGCAGGGCGTTGGCTTCCGGCCATTCGTCTGGCAACTGGCGCAACAACTCAGCCTCACCGGCGATGTCTGCAATGACGGCGCGGGTGTGTTAGTGCGCCTGACATCCACCGCCGATGCGTTTATCACCAGGCTTCACGCCCATTGCCCGCCACTGGCGCGTATCGATAGCCTTGAACAATCGCCAATGCAGTGGGAAACGCTACCCCAGGATTTCACCATTCGCCACAGTCACAGCAGCGCGATGGAGACACAAATCGTCCCCGACGCCGCCACCTGCCCGGATTGCCTGCGCGAACTCAATGATCCAAACAATCGCCGTTATCGCTATCCGTTTATCAATTGCACCCACTGCGGCCCGCGCTTCACCATTATTAATGCCATGCCGTATGACCGGCCAAACACGGTGATGGCGGCTTTTCCACTTTGCCCAGCGTGTGAAAAAGAGTACCGCGAACCAATGGACAGGCGCTTTCATGCGCAGCCTGTCGCTTGCCCGGAATGTGGGCCGCAAATCAGCTGGCAATGTGATGAGCAACACCTTGAGCGCGAAGGCGCTTTGCAGGCAGCCATTGCAGCGTTAAAAGCCGGGAAAATCGTGGCGATAAAAGGGCTGGGCGGCTTTCATCTGGCGGTTGATGCGCGTAACGATGCAGCGGTTTCACGGCTGCGCGAGCGTAAACAGCGCCCGTCCAAACCGCTGGCGGTGATGCTGCCAGATTCAGACGGCTTACCAGAAAATGTACTCGCCCAACTGACAACGCCTGCGGCACCGATTGTGTTAATGGCAAAGTCTGCGCTGCCTGGGCTAAGTGCGTTTATCGCCCCTGGCCTTCGCGAAGTCGGCGTGATGCTACCCGCCAACCCGCTACAACACCTTTTGCTTCAGGGTTTTGGCGGCCCGCTGGTAATGACATCCGGCAATTTAAATGGCAAACCGCCAGCCATCACCAATCAGCAAGCGCTTGAAGAACTGGCCGATATTGCCGACGGCTGGTTGTTGCACAACCGCGACATCGTGCAGCGAATGGATGATTCCGTGGTGCGGGCAAACGGTGAGATGCTGCGCCGCGCCAGAGGGTTTGTGCCAGATGCTCTGCCGTTGCCGCCAGGTTTTTCAGGCCTGCCGCCGATTCTGGCGTTAGGTTCCGACCTGAAAAATACCTTCTGCTTGCTGCGTGGCAACCAGGCGGTGCTCAGCCAGCATCTTGGCGATCTCGCAGAAGAAGGCGTTGAAGAGCAGTGGCAAAAAGCACGCACACTGATGTGCGAAGCCTATGATTTTACGCCAGAACAGATCGTGATAGACGCCCACCCAGGCTACCACAGCGCCCGCATCGGCCAGGAAATGGGCATGCCTGTGAGCAAAGTTTTGCATCACCATGCTCATGCAGTGGCATGTATGGCGGAACACAGTTGGCAGTTGGACGGCGGTGATGCGATCGCGCTAACCCTTGATGGCATTGGCTACGGCGAGAACGACCAGTTGTGGGGCGGCGAGTGCCTGCGGGTGAACTATCGCGATTGCGAACATCTCGGTGGCTTGCCCGCTGTAGCGCTGCCGGGTGGCGATCTCGCCGCTCGCCAGCCGTGGCGCAACCTGTTCGCCCAATGCCTGGCTTTTGTGCCGGACTGGCAACAATGCCCTGAAACCGCCGTGGTGCGCGAACAAAACTGGCCGCTGCTGGCAACGGCGATTGCGCGTGGGATTAACAGCCCACGAGCCTCCTCCACGGGCCGCCTGTTTGATGCAGCTGCGGCGGCGCTGAACTGCGCTCCGCTACAGCAAAGCTACGAAGGGGAAGCCGCCTGTCGCTTTGAAGCGCTGGCGTCACAAAGTGGTGCGTGTCTGCATCCTGTTACCCTGCCGCTTATCAAAGGCCAACTCGATATGGCGGTGTTCTGGCAGCAATGGCTGAACTGGCACGACTGTGCACCCGCTCGCGCCTGGGCTTTTCATGATGCGCTGGCAAAAGGGTTGGCTGATTTAGCCCGCAGCCACGCAGACAAGCTGGCGATTAAAACCATCGTATTCAGCGGTGGCGTGCTGCATAACCAGCTGATGCGCGAAAGATTTTCGTATCACCTAGCGGATTTCAATCTGCTCTTCCCGACACAGTTGCCAGCCGGTGACGGTGCCCTTGCATTGGGCCAGGCGCTGGTTGCCGCCGCCCGCTTCCACCTTCCTTCACAAGGATAAAATGATGTTCTTGCGTATTCTTCGTGACAACCCGCGCGCCGCTGTTTTGCTGGCTGTTTTAGTTGCCGCAAACCTTGCCGCCTGGGCCTGGGCGCTGGTTTCGTTTCACCACAGCACGGCATTGATGGCCGCAAGTTTACTGGCCTGGTGCTACGGCCTGCGCCATGCGGTCGACGCCGACCACATCGCAGCAATTGATAACGTGACGCGCAAGATGATGCAGCAAGGGAAACGCCCGTTTGGTATTGGTGCCTGGTTCTCGCTCGGTCATTCCAGCATTGTGGTGCTGGCTTCAATCGCGATTGCCGCAACCGCTGCGGCATTTAAGAATGATATGGACTGGTTCCATGAGGTTGGTGGCGTGATTGGCACGGCCGTATCGGCGTGTTTTTTGCTGGCAATGGCACTGGTTAATCTGGTGATTTTACGTGGCGTATGGCGCAATTTTCACCAGCTCAAGCGTGGTGAACCGTTGTCTGCCGAGGCGACTGATTTCACTGGTGGCGGCATGATGAGCTGGCTGTTCCGCTCCACATTCAAGCTGATCAATAAAAGCTGGCATATGTATTTGGTCGGTTTTTTGTTTGGTTTAGGGTTTGATACGGCAACAGAAATTGGCGTGCTGGGCATTTCTGCCGCCAGCGCGTCTAGCGGGATGTCGATATGGTCGATTCTGGTGTTTCCGGCGCTGTTTGCCAGCGCGATGGCGCTGATTGATACGCTCGACAATATGATTATGGTTGGCGCTTACGGCTGGGCGTTTAACAAACCGCAGCGCAAACTTTATTACAATATGACGATTACCGGCACCTCGGTTGTGGTGGCGCTGTTTATCGGCGGCATGGAAGCATTAGGGTTGTTGGCGGATAAATTCGACCTGCACAGTGGTGTATGGAAATGGGTTGATGCGTTGAATGAAAACCTCGGCAATGCGGGCTTTATCGTGGTTGGGCTGTTTATTGGCTGCTGGATTGTGTCGATGCTGAACTACCGCTGGAAGGGGTACGATTCTTTGGTGGTGCGTTAATTCGGTTATGGATCGTCGGATGACGCTGCTGTATGACCTACGGTAATCGTTGTAGGGCGGATAAGCGCTAGCGCCATCCGCCATTTCACAAATTACTTCGCTTCAGCCCACGCGCGCTCAATCTCTTCGGCAAGAATCTTCACACCGGCTTCGATTTTCTCAGGCTCCGGCACGTAGTTCATGCGCATGCACTGATGCGTGTGCGGCCACGGTTTATCGAGCCCTGGGAAGAAATAATCCCCCGGCACCATCAACACACCGCGTTTTTTCAGGCGCTGATAAAGCAATTCCGTGGAGATCGGCAGGTCTTTAAACCACAACCACAGGAAGATCGCCCCTTCTGGTTTGTGAATTAAGCAGCGTTCTGGTGACAAATAGCGACGAATAATCGCGATCGTGTCCTGAACTCGCTGATAATAGAACGGTTTGATAACGGTTTCGGACAAGCGCAGCAAATCGTTACGCTTGATCATCTCACACGCCATTGCCGGGCCAACACCACCCGGAGCCAGACTGATAATCCCATTCATGTTACTGATAGCTGAGATGATTTTGTCATTGGCGATGATGATGCCACAACGGCTACCCGGCAAGCCCAGTTTGGACAGGCTCATGCACAAGATGATGTTTGGGTTCCACAGCGGGCGGGCTTCACTAAAAATAATCCCCGGGAATGGAACGCCATACGCGTTATCAATAACCAGCGGAATACCGTGTTGATTGGCCAGCGCATCGAGTTTGATCAGCTCTTCATCGGTAATCACGTTGCCCGTTGGGTTGGTCGGGCGTGAGACGCAAATCATCCCGGTATCAGGGCCGATATGCAGATGTTCAAAATCTACATGATATTTAAACTGGCCTTCGGGCAGCAGTTCAATATTAGGACGCGTCGAAACAAACAGGTCTTCTTCAAGGCCGGAATCAGCATAGCCGATATATTCCGGTGCCAGTGGGAACAACACCTTTTTGGTACTGCCATCGGCATAACGGCCAGCAAACAAGTTAAACAAGTAGAAAAACGCGCTCTGACTACCATTTGTCAGTGCAATATTCTGCGGAGTAATATCCCAACCTAATTCTTTGCGCAGCATATCCGCAAGCGCGTCAAGTAACTCACTTTTCCCCTGCGGACCATCGTAATTACAGAGAGCGTCGGTCATTTTCCCGTTTGCCAGCATGTCTGCCAGCAGATCCTGGAAGTAGTCATTCATTGCAGGAATTTGCGCAGGATTACCACCACCGAGCATGATCGCTCCAGGCGTGCGCAGACCATCGTTCAGATCCTCCATCAGGCGGGTAATGCCTGCATGGCGGGTAAATTTGTCGCCGAAAAGTGAAAACGTCATAACGTAGATCTGTCTTTGACCATCAAAAGAGGCTAACCATAACGCCGTAAAAGACGCGGTGCAAACGCATTAAGATTAGCGTCTCGTGGTCAATATGCTGCTTTAATTCATATTAAAAGCATTAAGTGCTGATATTTTTCCGCCGGATGACGCTGCGCTTATCCGGCCTACGGGGAATTTGTAGGGCGGATAAGCGCAGCGTCATCCGCCATCATTTACTGGTTGCCCGCCCAAACCACCAGCACTTTGTCATCGCCGGATTCACGCGTAAAACCGTACCCTTGCCTCATACTCACCGTATTCTGCTCGCCCGCGCCAATGGCCGGATGACGGGCGCGGAACTGGCTGATTTTTTGCCAGTGGGAAAGCGTGGCAACGTTTTGTCCCCAGTTCATATCTGAACGCGTACCTTGCAGCGGGTCAGAACCTGTTGGGCCAAACGGGCGTTCTGTTTCATCACCATAGAAAATCTGTACTGCCCCCGGAGCTAAAAGCAGTAACTCTGCAGCACGCTGGCCACCCTCGCGGAACAGGCGGGTATCGTGCGACGAAAGGTAGCTAAGAACATTAAAATCCTGCAACTTAGTCGCCATTTGCTGCCAGGTGAGATCGATATTCGATAAACAATCCACTGCTTTTGCCGCTTGTTCCTGGTAATCAAAGTTGATCATCGCGTCAAAGCCGCTGTTGTAGTAATCGCTTTTCATCACACCATGCCCCCAGGATTCTCCGGTCATCCAGAAAGGGGTGTCATCCAGCTTCTTCTCTGGATTGGCTTTTTTCCATTCAGCCAGTGCGCTAACCGACTGTTCTTTAAGTTGCTGCCAGGCTGCTTTTTCGACATGTTTCGCGGTATCGACCCGGAAACCATCAATGCCGTAATCACGCACCCACTGGCTCAGCCAATGAGTCAGATAATCTCGCACCGTATCGCCCGCAATTTCTTTAGCGTGAGTATCAGGTTTATGACGGTAAAAAATCGGCAAACCCGCCGCTTGCGTGGATTCCGTTTTCAAATCCGGCAGGAACGCCAGCGACATAGTTAAGTCATCAAAACCTGGGCTGTCGTAATCGCCAATATCGGTACGGATCCAGTTTTTACCCCACCAGTTTTGCCAGGCTGCTTTATCGCCAAAATTGATGTAATCATTAAATGAGTGCCAGCTTTGTCCCGGACCTGGCTTCCAGTTCGTCCAGTGTTGACCGAGGGTTTTCGTCAGCTCATCCCCCTGAAGGTAGAGCGCGCCAAACTGATACTCCTGCATATCGGCAAGCGTTGCGTAGCCGGTGTGGTTCATCACAATGTCGAACAGGATACGCATCCCGCGCTTATGGGCTTCATCCACTAACGTGCGTAATTCATCCTCGGTGCCCATATTGCCATCGAGTTTGGTCCAGTCCATTGTGTAGTAGCCGTGGTAGGCGTAGTGCGGGAAATCCCCTTTGGTACCGCCGCCCACCCAGCCGTGGATTTGTTCCAGCGGCGAGCTAATCCACAACGCGTTCACGCCCAGTTTCTCCAGGTAATCGAGCTTTTGAGTTAACCCCGCGAGGTCACCGCCGTGGAACGTGCCGATTTCTTGCATTCCATCTTTGCGGCGGCCATAGCTGTTGTCGTTTTTTGGATTACCATTTTCAAAACGGTCGGTCAGCACAAAGTAAACGGTGGCATTGTGCCAGCTAAACGGTGCCGCCTGTTTGGTGCTCGCGGATTCCAGCAGCAACAGGCCATTGCTGTTTGCGGCAGGCATCAGGGTAATCTGGCCTTGTTTGACCGTTGCCGTCGCACCGCTGTAGAAATCGCGCACTTCGCTGCCCTCAGCAAAAGTTTTGCTGACATCAACAGTGAGCGGTTGGCCGTCCCATTTAGGGCACTGGCGAGTCACATCAACTGGCACAGCTTGCGCTTCGCTATTAATACCCAGGCTAAGCGTGGGAGTACCGCTGCGGGTGTCAATTTGAATCTGGTATTCGCCGTCCCGGAATAGCCGCCAGACGGGTGCCTCGCCCTCGCAAGGTTTTAACGAAAGTGCCTGATTCAGTTTAATGGATTCTGCGGGCTGCCAGCAGGTCTGGTTGAGTTTCAGGCTCAGCGGGAGTGTGCCTTTTGACAGCTTTGCCTCACTGACAAAGACGCCTGCAGTTTGCTCTTTGAACGCAGGGATTCCAGGGGCTGTCCACGCGGATTGCGCAAGGCCTGGAAACAAAAGAAACAACAGAGGTAATTTTTTCATAGGGTTAAGCCCGCGATTATCTTTTATCCAGTGTGGCACTATTTTTAGTCGCAGAGTTCATCCCAAAAATGGATAGTTGGGGAGGAGATAATAGGGTGAGTGATGGCGGTATCAATTCAATAAAATATGGGATAACCATCGCAAAATATGACACTTTTTGCCGTCATAAGAAGTTCGTACGTGACATCATTTAAGAATCGGATTATTTCTTTTGGTGCTCAAGAGGTCTATTTTTGTTAGTATCTGCCTTTCCTTTTTTCGAAACCTTCGACAATTAAGGCACTGGCAACGTAACGATCCGACCAGGAGATCTAATGATATCAACCCCAATCCGACGATTTGGGGCTGCGATACTTATGTTACTGACCTTCAGTTTTTCAGCTGGGGTATTAGCAAGTAAACATGAGCCAAAATCGCATAAAGCCCCTTTAGTTCAGACAAAAAGCACGAATACACAAAGTAAGAAATTGGCAAGTAGTAAGAAAGAGTATTCTCGCAATAGTGAAATTGCATCGCTCCCTGATTTGCGAAAATACCCTTCCGGAACACCTAGAAAAAAAGCGTTTCTCCGGACGGTCATGCCATATATTAAGAGCCAAAATGCCGCCATCACTGCTGACCGTAACTGGTTGGTTTCTAAACAGTATGAGCAGCGTTGGTCACCATCAGAGCGTACGCGTCTGAAAGATATTACTAAGCGCTATAAAATTGCGTGGAACGGTAATACTAAGCGCGTGCCGTGGAACACACTGATGGAAAAAGTCGACATCATTCCTACCAATATGGTAGCAACGATGGCCGCAGCCGAGAGTGGCTGGGGTACGTCTAAACTCGCGCGTAGCAATAACAACTTGTTTGGCATGAAGTGCAGCAAGCGCCATTGCAACAGCGAACCAGGCAAAGTAAAAGGCTATTTGCATTACGATTCAGTTAAAGAAGGCGTTAACTCTTACGTAACAAATCTGAATACGCATCCGGCCTATAAGTCTTTCCGTAAATCACGCGCACAATTGCGCAAAGCGGATCAAGAAGTTACAGCCAGCAATATGATTCATAAGCTGAAAGGGTATTCCACGAAGGGTAGTAGCTATAACAACTATCTATTTGCGATGTACCAAACCAATCAGCGTTTTATGGCACCGAACTAAATAATTAAAATAGATTGTTAATAATAAGTAATAAATTCACGCCTTCATATTGAAGGCGTTTTTTTTTGCCCCAAATCATTCATCAGACTAATATTTCGCTATACCTTTCGCGGTGTTCCTTCGGCGTCGCGTCATATTCTTTCTTAAACACTGAATAGAAATACTGCAGTGAGGGATAACCACACATCTGCGATATTTCGTTGATCGACAAGGATGTAGAGACCAACAAGCTGCGGGCTTTTTCCAGTTTTTCGGCGTGAATCATTGCATGAATCGTCTCGCCAACTTCCTCTTTGAAACGCTTCTCCAGGTTTGAACGCGAGATCCCCACCGCATCCAACACCTGTTCCACTTTTATCCCTTTGCAGGCGTGATTACGGATGTAGTGCATGGCCTGAATCACGGCAGGGTCGTGCAAAGAACGGTAATCCGTTGAGCGCCGTTCGACCACGCGTACCGGTGGCACCAGAACTCTTTGTAAGGCGAGCGGTTCGTTGTCCATCAAGCGATGCAGTAATTTGGCCGCCTGATACCCCATTTGCCTTGTCCCTTGTGCGACCGATGAAAGTGCTACGCGTGATAAGTAACGCGTCAGCTCTTCGTTATCAATGCCAATCACACACAGCTTCTCCGGCACTGGAATATGCAGATGTTCGCAGACTTGCAGCAGATGCCGCGCACGAGCATCTGTCACCGCGATAATCCCAGTCTGTGGAGGCAGCGTTTGCACCCAATCAGCCAAACGATTTTGCGCGTGTTGCCAGTTTTCCGGCGCCGTTTCTATTCCCTGATAAACCACACCGCGGTATTTTTCTTTCGCCACCAGTTGGTTAAAGGCATATTCGCGCTCCATTGCCCAGCGTTTACCGCTCGAGTTCGGCAGACCATAGAATGCAAAACGCTGAACGCCCTTCTCCTTAAGATGCAGAAATGCACTTTCCACTAATGCGTGGTTATCAGTGGCGATGTAATGCACTGGTGGATAATGTTCGGGTAAATGATATGACCCACCGACACCCACAATTGGAACGTCAGCGCCGTCGAGCAAACGCTGGATTTGCGCATCATCGAAATCGGCAATCACCCCATCGCCTAACCATTCTTTGATGTTATCGATACGAGCGCGGAAATCCTCTTCAATAAAAATGTCCCACTCAGATTGAGACGCCTGCAAATATTCGCCAACCCCTTCCACCACCTGGCGGTCGTAGGCTTTATTGGCATTGAATAACAACGTAATGCGATGACGTTTCTCAAACATACTTTTTCATTCCTGATGACAAAACCGTATGTGCAATACCATAACTGTAACAATGCCGGGGAACCTGGCCCCGGCATTGTGATCCTTTGCACACTCTTATGCGCGGCGCTTGGTCGCCGAATCCATCCATACCGCCAGCAGCAAAATCGCCCCTTTGACGATGTATTGCCAGAACGTGGGCACATCCATCATGCTCATTCCGTTATCCAGAGAAGCCATGATAAAGGCGCCCATCACCGCTCCGGCAACGCTGCCCACGCCTCCCGCGAGGCTGGTGCCACCAATCACACATGCGGCGATGGCATCAAGCTCAGCAATGTTCCCGGCAGACGGTGAACCAGCCCCCAGACGTGAGCTTAGAATCAACCCGGCAATTGCTACCATTAACCCGTTGATAGCGAAAACGGCCAACTTGGTGCGCTCAACATTAATACCAGAAAGTCGTGCCGCTTCGATATTGCCGCCAATCGCATAAATGCGCCGCCCAAATGCAGTGCGGGTCGCCATAAACATGCCAGCCAGCAGTAAGAGCGTGAGGATCAATACCGGCGTTGGCACACCGCGGTAATCATTGAGCAGCCAGATTGCGCCAAGTACGATGACCGCGGTGATAGCCTGCCGCCCGACAACGCCTGTCGATGCTGGTGTTGCCAGCCCCAAAGCCTGACGGCGAATACGCATCCGCCATTGCCAGGCAACAAAAGCGACCAGCCCTAAGGTGCCGATACCAAAGCCAATGCCGTCCGGCAGATAACTTTGCCCGATTTGCGACATATCGACGCTGGTTGGAGAAACAGTGGTGCCGTTGGTAATGCCAATCAAAACGCCACGAAATGCCAACATGCCGGCGAGCGTGACGATGAACGAAGGGACTTTGCGATAAGCCACCCACCAACCGTTCCACGCCCCCAACACCAGACCAAGCGCCAGTGTCACGACGATAGTCAGTGGTAACGGCCAGCCTAACCAGACATCAAAAATCGCCGCCACACCACCCAGCAAGCCCATCATCGAGCCGACAGAAAGGTCAATTTCCGCAGAGATAATGACGAATACCATGCCGACCGCCAGGATTCCGGTAATGGCTGTCTGGCGCAGTAAGTTGGAAACGTTTCTGGCGCTGAGATAGGCGCCTTCAGTGGTCCAGGTAAAGAACAACATGATCACCACAATCGCGGCAATCATGACAAAAACCTGTAGATTTAGCGCCCGCACCCCCGCAAAAGGTGAAGCTGCTGGTGCCGTGAGTTTCAGTTCAGACGGATTGCTTTTCGACATGCTTTTCGCTCCTCAGTGCAGCTTCCATAACCTGTTCCTGGGTCAAATTGTTATTAATCAGGTCGGCTTTGATTCGCCCCTCGTGCATCACCAGCACTCTGTCGCTCAGACCGAGCACTTCCGGCAATTCAGATGAGATAACAATCACCGCAATGCCTTGCTGCACCAGTTGGTTGATCAGTTTGTAGATTTCATATTTCGCACCGATATCAATGCCGCGCGTGGGTTCATCCAGAATCAGGATGCGAGGATTGAGCAGCAGACAGCGCGCCAGAATTGCTTTTTGCTGATTACCACCACTCAGGCGGCCAATAGCCAAATCAGGCGACGAAGTTTTCACTTTTAACCGCTCAATTGATTGCAGGATGCAGTTAAGTTCTGCGGCGTCATCAAGGTGAGTGAGAGCTCCAGAAAACTGGTTCAAGGCGGCAAGGGTGATGTTTTGCCCTACCGCCATAATCGGCACGATGCCGTCTCTTTTTCGATCTTCAGGCACCATGGCAATACCGTGGGCAATAGCTTGCTGGCAATTGCTGATAGCGACAGGTTCGTTATCAATGAAAATACGACCTTCAGATTTCCCGGGCCAAACGCCGAACAGGCACTGAACCGCTTCGGTTCGCCCTGCGCCAACCAGCCCCGCTATTCCAAGGATTTCGCCTTTGTGCAGTGAAAATGAAATATCGTTGACGCGTTTGATATGCCGGTTGACGGGATGCCAGGCAGTAAGATGCTCAACGCGAAGAATTTCATCACCGGTCTGATGCGGTTCATTTGGGTAGAGCGCGGTTAACTCACGCCCAACCATCATGGTAATGATGTCTTCTTCCTGCATGAGTGCTGCATCGCGTGTACCAATCGGTTTTCCGTCGCGGATAACGCAAATGGTATCGGAAATCGCTTTAACTTCATTGAGCTTGTGGGAGATATACACACAGGCGATGCCGTGCGCTTGCAGGTCACGAATAATTCCCAGCAGCACCGCCGTTTCTTGCTCTGTTAACGAGGCCGTTGGCTCGTCGAGAATCAGCAATCGCACTTGTTTATTCAGCGCTTTGGCAATTTCGACCAGTTGCTGCTGCCCCAGCCCAAGCGACCCTACGCGGGTATCCGGAGAGATATTTAAGCTCACCTGCGCGAGCAACTTTTGGCAACGAAGGGTCATGCTGTCGTAGTCCAGCACACCATGCCGTGAAATTTCTGCCCCAAGGAAAATATTTTCCAGCACCGTCAAATTCTTAACCAGCGCCAACTCCTGGTGAATGATCGCAATCCCTTTGCGTTCGGTGTCGCGGATATGGCTCGCCTGCAGTTTTTCCCCGGCAAACCAGATTTCACCCTCGTAACTGCCGTAAGGGTAAATACCGCAAAGTACTTTCATCAGCGTGGATTTGCCGGAGCCATTTTCACCACAAAGTGACATCACCTCACCGGAATCTACTGACAGGCTGACACTATCAACCGCCTTCACGACGCCGAAGGTCTTGGTGATATTTTTCATTTCCAGTAAACAAGGCATAGCCCCTCCTTTACCTGGTTACAGGATAGCGCCCGTGGGAAAACACGGGCGCAGCAGGTTATAGCTCGCTCTTTTTGTGGAAACCGTCAGCCACAATGGTGCTGTCGATATTAGCTTTGTCGACTTCGATTGGAGTAAGAAGGCGTGAAGGGACATCTTTAACGCCATTATTCAGCTTGGCATCCGATGCCGGTTGTTTGCCCTCGCCCAGTTCAACGGCAATTTCCGCTGCTGTATTTGCGAGTTGGGTGATTGGCTTATAAACCGTCATGGTCTGCGTACCGGCGATAATACGTTTTACACCGGCTAAATCGGCGTCTTGCCCAGAAATGGCCACTTTGCCCGCCAACCCTTGCGCACTTAACGCCTGGATTGCCCCACCAGCTGTCGCATCATTTGATGCCACAACCGCATCAATTTTATTGTTATTAGCCGTTAGCGCATTTTCCATGATTTTCAATGCGTTTTCAGGCAACCAACCATCAGCCCATTGATCGCCGACGACTTTTATTTTCCCGCTATCAATATATGGTTTTAATACTTTCATTTGCCCTTGACGGAATAACTTCGCATTATTATCAACTGGCGAACCGCCCATCAGGAAATAATTACCAGAAGGTACTTGATTAACAATGCTTTGTGCCTGAAGCTCACCGACTTTTTCATTATCAAATGAAATATAATAATCAATGTCGGCATTATTAATCATGCGATCATAAGCTAATACTTTTATGCCCTCTCTTTTGGCTTCGGCAATCACGTTGCTCAATACCTGGCCGTTATAAGGAATAATGACCAGCACATCCACGCCACGGTTGATCATGTTTTCTATTTGCGACATTTGCGTTTCTTCGTTGCCATTAGCGGACTGTACAAAGACTTTCGCCCCCAAAGATTCGGCTTTCTTAACAAAAATATCGCGGTCTTTCTGCCAGCGTTCCAGGCGTAAATCATCAATTGCCATGCCGATTTTAACTTCTTTGGCGATACTGCAGGCACTGGTTAGAACAAGCGAGGCACACAACGTTAGTAAGAGGTTCTTAATCTTCATTCGCATTTTTTTATACCTGTGTAGGGTGGGATAAATCGGATTAAAAATTATTAACATCTGTTGACCGGTTCGAATTGTTGACTGTGAATACAAATCCAGCAATTACAGATTTTCATCTTCCCATTACGTTTTTTGGTTTAATTTCTAATTTATGATGGCGATCTGCTTTTAATTTAACAAATGCATTCGTTGCTTTATTTATTGGAATAACCATAAAGATACTTCATTCATTATTTTCAACATTTTTTGCGAGGCAGCGCACATTTGAGCATTCTCTTAATCACAGTGTGAAATAACGTAATTGAGCAAACTCCAGGGAAAATACAGGATGGTTACAGAATCGCTTACTTGCTATACCCAAAATAATTCGAGTTGCAGGAAGGCGGCAATCGAATGAATCCCGATGAGCTTACTCAGGTAAGTGATTCGGGTGAGTGAGAGCAGCCAACACCCCTGCATCTTGAAGGACGACGGGTATATTCCCCCTGATTACGGAGTCAATTATGCAAGCCTATTTCGACCAACTTGAACGTGTACGTTTTGAAGGCCCTAAAACCGCTAACCCACTGGCATTTCGTCACTACAATCCAGATGAAATCGTGCTGGGTAAACGTATGGAAGAACACCTGCGCTTTGCCGCTTGTTACTGGCATAACTTCTGCTGGAATGGTGCCGACATGTTTGGTGCCGGTTCGTTTGAACGTCCGTGGCAGCAAGCTGGCGACGCATTAGGCCTGGCAAAATTAAAAGCTGATGTGGCGTTCGAGTTCTTCCACAAGCTGAATGTCCCGTATTACTGCTTCCATGATGTGGACGTTTCGCCAGAAGGCGCATCGCTGAAAGAGTACCTGAATAACTTCGCGAAAATGACCGAAGTGCTGGCGAAAAAGCAGCAAGAAAGCGGCGTGAAATTGCTGTGGGGTACAGCCAACTGCTTTACCAATCCTCGTTATGGCGCAGGTGCTGCGACCAGCCCAGATCCAGAAGTATTCTCCTGGGCGGCAACGCAAGTCGTCACCGCAATGAATGCCACTCACCAGTTGGGCGGCGAAAACTATGTGCTTTGGGGTGGCCGTGAAGGTTACGAATCCCTGCTCAATACCGATTTGCGCCAGGAACGTGAACAAATTGGCCGCTTCTTGCAGATGGTGGTTGAGCACAAACATAAAATTGGTTTCCGCGGCACGTTGCTTATCGAACCGAAACCGCAGGAGCCAACCAAGCACCAATACGATTACGATGTTGCGACGGTCTACGGTTTCCTGAAGCAGTTCGGTCTGGAAAAAGAGATCAAAGTAAACATTGAAGCGAACCACGCGACACTTGCCGGTCACTCATTCCATCACGAAATTGCCAGCGCCATTGCGTTGGGCATCTTCGGTTCCGTCGATGCCAACCGTGGCGACCCGCAACTGGGCTGGGATACCGACCAGTTCCCGAACAGCGTGGAAGAAAACTCACTGGTGATGTACGAAATTCTCAAAGCAGGTGGTTTCACCACTGGCGGCCTGAACTTTGACGCCAAAGTGCGCCGTCAGAGTACCGATAAGTACGACTTGTTCTATGGGCACATTGGTGCGATGGATGTGATGGCGCTGTCACTGAAAATTGCCGCACGCATGATTGAAGATGGCGAACTGGATAAACGCGTTGCGAAACGTTATGCCGGTTGGAATGGTGAACTTGGTCAGCAAATTCTGAAAGGGCAAATGTCGCTTTCACAAATTGCACAGTACGCTGAACAGCATGACCTGAATCCACAGCATCAAAGTGGGCATCAGGAATTACTGGAAAACCTGGTCAATCATTACCTGTTCGACAGATAAGTTTAAACCGTAGTTGAAATGGTGGGTGACGCTTTGCTTATCCACCCTACGAATTCCCGCGCCACGTTTTACGTGGCGCGTTTGTAAGGAGTCGATATGTACATCGGAATCGATCTCGGCACCTCGGGTGTGAAAGCGATTTTGCTGGATGAGCAAGGTGAAGTGCTGGCGACACGTACTGAAACACTGACGGTGTCGCGCCCGCATCCGTTGTGGTCGGAGCAAGATCCTGAACACTGGTGGCAAGCAACAGACCGCGCAATGAAAGCGCTCGGCGAGCAGCACTCTCTTAAAGATGTGAAAGCGTTGGGGATTGCTGGGCAGATGCACGGTGCAACACTGCTCGATAACCAGCAGAACGTGTTGCGCCCGGCAATTTTATGGAATGACGGTCGCAGCGCAGAAGAGTGCGCCTTGCTTGAAGCAAGCGTACCCGATTCCCGCCAAATTACCGGCAACCTGATGATGCCCGGTTTTACCGCACCAAAACTGCTGTGGGTGAAACGCCATGAACCTGAAGTCTTCGCGAAAATAGATAAAGTCCTGCTGCCGAAAGATTACCTGCGTCTGCGTATGAGCGGCGTGTTTGCCAGCGATATGTCTGACGCCGCAGGTACCATGTGGCTGGATGTCACGAAGCGCGACTGGAGCGATAAAATGCTCGACGCGTGCCAGTTGAGTCGCCAGCAAATGCCAGATTTATTCGAAGGCAGCGAGATTACTGGCACATTGAAAGCAGACGTCGCACGTGCGTGGAATATGCCTGCCGTACCGGTGGTTGCAGGCGGTGGCGATAACGCCGCGGGCGCAGTCGGTGTCGGCATGATGGATGCGGGCCAGGCTATGTTATCGTTGGGAACGTCTGGCGTTTACTTTGCGGTAAGTGAAGGATTCCTCAGTAAACCGGAAAGTGCCGTCCACAGCTTCTGCCATGCTCTACCCCATCGCTGGCACCTCATGTCAGTGATGCTCAGCGCCGCATCGTGTCTCGATTGGGCGGCAAAATTAACCGGTATCGAGAGCGTTCCGGCACTGCTGGAAGCCGCCGAAAAAGCCGATGAAGACGCTGGTGAGATCTGGTTTTTACCGTATCTGTCTGGCGAGCGTACGCCGCACAATAATCCACAGGCAAAAGGCGTTTTCTTTGGCCTGACCCATCAGCATGGGCCGGCCGAACTGGCCCGCGCCGTGTTAGAAGGCGTGGGTTATGCGCTGGCGGATGGTATGGACGTGGTGCATTCCTGCGGAGTCACACCGCAAAGTGTCACACTGATTGGCGGTGGGGCGCGCAGCCCGTACTGGCGGCAAATGCTGGCAGATATCAGTGGGCAAAGGCTGGATTATCGCACCGGTGGAGATGTCGGCCCAGCGCTGGGTGCAGCACGGCTGGCGCAAATCGCCATGTCGCCAGATAAACCGCTGCAAGCGCTGCTTCCGCAGTTACCGCTTGAGCAACAGCACAAACCAGACATGGCCCGACATGAGCAATATCAGGTACGTAGAAAAGTGTTTAACCAGATTTATCAGCAGTTGTTACCGCTGATGTCGTGACACAAAACATAACGCTCTGGATTTACCAGAGCGTTAAATCACATACTTAAGACAGCAGCGTAAACGCAATCATCCCGACAACTGCACCAGTGGTACCAAGAATGGTTTCCATCATGGTCCAGGTTTTCAGGGTTTGCCCTTCTGTCGCGCCGGTAAATTTACCGAAAAGCCAGAAACCGGCATCGTTAACGTGGCTCACGACGATGGAACCCCCAGCAATACAAATCGACAATGCTGCCATTTGTGCGCCGCTGTAGTTGAGCTGTTCGATAACCGGCATCACCAGGCCAACTGCAGTCAGACAAGCTACGGTTGCCGAACCCTGGATGATACGCACCGCTGCCGCCAGCACGAAGCAGGTCAATGCAATTGGCAAGCCCAGGCCAGTCAACGCTTCGCCCAATGCCGGGCCAACACCTGAATCCACCAGCACTTGTTTGAACACGCCGCCCGCACCGATAACCAGCAGGATGATTCCCGCAGGTTGCAGCGCGTGACCACAGATTTCCATGACCTTCTCTTTCGCCATACCCTGGCGGTACGCCAGACCGTAAATCGCCACCAGGCAAGCAACCAGAATCGCCGTGAACGGATGGCCGATAAATTCCAGCCACTGGTACAAGCTGGAACCCTGCTCGACGAAACGCGCAGCGATAGTTTTCATGCCAACTAACACCAGCGGCAGCAGGATCAGCGAAAGACTGAAACCGAACGATGGCAGTTTGCCTTCGCCCAGGTGCGGTTCAGTGATGTCGTCAGGAATATGTAGTTCGACGTATTTGCTGATGAAGTTACCAAACAGCGGCCCGGCAATAATCATACTTGGAATCGCCGCGCACAGACCCAGCAGAATCATCCAGCCAAAATCGGCGTGCATTTGGGAGGCGAGCAGCATTGGCGCAGGCCCAGGCAGCAGAAATGCCGCAGCGGCTGCAACGCCCGCAAACAGAGGAATAACCAGTTTAACAAGGTTAGTGCCGGTGTGGCGCGCCATGGAAAAGGCTACGCTTATCAGCAATACAATAGCGACTTCGAAGAATAGCGGCAGCGCACAAATCAGGCCAGCCAGGCCAATCGCATAGTGCGCGCGACTGTGACCAAAAGACTTCAGCATTTTGACCGCAATCTGGTCTACCGCGCCGGTTTCATGAAGAATCTTGCCAAACATCGCGCCGAGCGCGACGACGATAGCCAGAAAGCCAAGCGTTCCGCCCATCCCTTTTTCCATGGTTGCCGCGATTTTATCGAGCGGCATCCCGGAAAATATCCCTGCCCCAATTGAAACCACCATCAAAGCAACGAAGGCGTGCATTCGCGCCTTCATCACTAAAAACAGCAGCAGCAAAACCGAGCCAACTGCTGTTAAAACAAGCGTTAATGTACTCACTGCGCACTGCCTTTATTAATGACCTCAATGGTGCTCGCCACCACGTTTTCCAGTGACTGGTCGATATTTACCACCAGAACATCCGGCTCATCCGCCTTCGGCTCTTGCAGCGTTTCAAACTGAGTCACCAGCATCTGCGTTTTGAAGAAGTGGCCTTTGCGTGCTTTCAGGCGGTTTTCAATCACTTCAAAATCACCTTTCATGTAGATGAAAGAGAGATTCGGGTTACCTTCACGTAATTGGTCGCGATAGACTTTTTTCAACGCAGAGCAAACGATCAAGGAGACTTTGTTGGTGCGCTGCATAGCGAAAGCTGCATCGTTTAATGCTTGTAGCCACGGCTTGCGATCTTCATCGTTAAGCGGCTCACCGGAAGCCATTTTCGTGATATTGCAGCGTGGATGCAGGAAGTCGCCGTCCAGGAACGCCGCTTTGAGTTGGTGTGCAACTTCGCTTGCAACAGCAGATTTACCGCTGCCAGAAACGCCCATCAGGACGTAGATATGGTGGTCGTGGTTGGTAGTGCTCATCGCGTAGCTCCGACTGGCGCAACAATTTGTAATTAGAAATTGTTACGGGTAACTGTTATCGGTAACATTGTCAGTAGAGCGTTCGCAATAAGCAATAACCATTCACTTAAAAAGTGAATAAGTGTGAACTATATCAAAAATTATGGCGCTAAATTGAACCGCCAGGGGAAAGTGTAAAGCCCAAATCGAGCATTTGCGGCGTCACTGCTTCACCGCGAATTCTCGCCAGTAAACGCTCAGCACCAATGCGCCCCATACGTTCACGCGGCGTTAACACACTGGCAAGACGGGGTTCCATAACCTGACCAATATCGTGGCCGTGGAAACCGGCAATCGCCATATCTTTTGGAATGCTCAGCCCCTGGCGTTGGCATTCAAATGCCGCGCCAATAGCTAAGTCATCGTTAGTACAGAAGATACTGTCGAGCTGCGGATATTCACGACGCGCCTGGCGGAACAATTCGATACCAGTGGAGTAAGAAGAGGATTGTTCGACCATCACGCTGTACGGCACCAGACCGGCGTCCAGCATCGCTTGCTCGTAGCCTTTTTTCTTGATCACGGTACGTTCATCAAGGCGTGCGCCAAGATACGCAACGTGACGGTGACCACGGGCAATTATCGCGGCAGTCATTTGGCGTGCGGCTTCGAAGTTATCAAACCCCACGGCGATGTCGAGACACGGTGAAATGCTGTCCATCAGTTCCACTACCGGAATACCTGCCACTTCAATCATTTTTAGGGTGCGCGGGGTATGGGTGCGTTCGGTGAGGATCAAGCCGTCGATATTCCAGGAAAGCATTGATTCCAGACGCTCTTCTTCCAGCTCAGGTTTGTAGCCGTAGTGAGCGAGCATGGTCTGGTAGCCGTAAGCATCAACCACGTTTTCAATGCCACGCAGCACTTCCGCAAAAACCTGGTTGGTCAGCGAGGGTAGTAACACGCCGATAGCGCGGCTTGTGGAATTAGAAAGGATGTCTGGTGCGCGGTTGGGAATGTAGCCAAGTTCATCAAGTACGGCAGCAATTTTTACCTGTAACGTCGCGGAAACCTGGTCAGGGTTACGTAAAAATCGGCTGACCGTCATTTTGGTCACCCCTACGCGGTCTGCAACGTCCTGTAATACCGGTCTTTTCTTTTTCATTATCCTGCTGTACTGGTTGACTATCGACAACGAAGTTTAGCACGGACAAAGCACAACCTTCCCCCTGTTTTGAGGAAGGTTGTGACCGGTAACTATCAGTATTTATTAGACTGGTGGTAAATCAAACAGCAGGACTTCACTTGCTTCATTGGCATGAATCGAAATCGCTTGTTCATCCCACACAGCAATAGCATCACTGGTTTTTGCCTGAGTCCCGTTGATAGACACATCACCTTTGACAACCTGCAGCCAAATGCGGCGATCTGCCGGAATCTGGTAGACAGATTGTTCGTCTTTAGCCAATGCCCAACGCGACAATTCCATATCTTGATTCACCTTCAGGGAACCGTCACGAGCATCTGGAGACAGCACCAGTTGGCGGCCCTGTGGTGCATCAAAACGACGCTGATCGTAACGCGGCGTGATGCCTGTTTTATCCGGGATGATCCAGATTTGGTACAGACGCAGGCGCTCGGTTTTGCTTGGGTTGTACTCCGAGTGAGTAATCCCGGTACCGGCACTCATAATCTGGAATTCCCCCGCTGGAACCTGTTCTTCGTTACCCATGCTGTCGCGATGCGCAACCGCACCTTCCAGTACATAGGTCAGGATTTCCATGTCTTTGTGTGGGTGAGTCCCAAAGCCTTCACCGGCTTCCACGACGTCTTCGTTAATCACACGTAATGCCGAGAAACCCATGAAATTGGCATCGTAATAGTTAGCGAATGAGAAGGTGTGCCAGCTATCCAACCAACCATGATTGGCGTGACCACGTTCTTCAGCTTTTCTTAAAAAGATCATCTTTGTTTCTCCGCAATTCGTTTGATGGGCTAAGTGTGGACCCGAATCGGAAATGATCATAGAGGGCGAAAATTGACGCCTCTGTTCAAAAAATGTGAACGAGTCAGAGGCGTCAGAGCGGAGCTAAGCGAGGGTCACGACAGAAGGAGAAGGCTGTTCGAAACCGCGCTCAAGGATCTCGAGGTTGGTCAGTGCTTCAATTTCTCTGACGTAATTAGGTTTGCCGTTAACAATGGTTTCATACAGCGCGTCGTACACGCGGCCATAGTCGCCCTGCTCCGGTTTAATCTCTTCGCGCACGGTTTCACCCGCGTCGTTGACGTATTCAAGCACGCCGACGCTGCTGTCTGCTGCAAAGCCCGGCTCACCGGGCATGATGTAAGCCTTGAGGCTGGTTTCTTGCTGGTCGATGCCGTATTTAAGGTACGAGCCTTTGGTGCCGTGAACCTGGAATTTCGGATAGTCGATTTTCACCAGGTGGCTGGTTTTAACGATAGCTTTCAGGTCACCGTAAAACAGCTGTGCTTCAAAAGTATCGTCTGGATTAGCCTTATTGCGCACGCTACGAATATCGTAAGCGACGCGATCCGGGCGGCCAAAGATTGAGATGATCTGGTCCATGGTGTGCACGCCAAGGCCGTAGAAAGCACCATCTGCAAAGGTGCCTGGTGCGGTTGCCGCTTCCGGGCGATACATATCAAAGTGGCTTTCTATTTCAACAATTTTGCCCAACTTGCCACTTTCGATGGCTTTTTTCATCGTCAGGAAACAGGAATCAAAACGGCGATTCTGATAAGGCGTGACGGTCAGTCCTTTCGCTTTAGCCAGTTCAAACAGTTGTTTAGCTTCAGCCAGTGTCGGGGTGAAAGGCTTTTCCACCAGCACATTTTTGCCCGCTTCCAGCGCGCGTTTTGCGTATTCGAAATGGCTGTCCTGATGAGTACATACCACCACCAGTTTGACCTGCGGGTCGTTGAGAATGTCATCAAGCTGGCTGGTGAAATGGATGTGGCTGTATTGCGGTTGCTGCTCAATTTCTGGTTTTTCATGGCGACGGAAAATATGCGCGACGTGAAGTTTATCTTTGCGAACCAGAACGTAAGGCAGGTGGTAGCGGGTAGTGCTTTTGCCAAAACCTATAAAAGCGCAGTGTAGGGTCATTGCTTCGTCCTTTTTGACTTTAAATTGCAATTACCCTACTTCATTCTTTGGTTTTTTGGCACCGTGTTTTTTGGCGGATGACGCTGCGCTTATCCGCCCTACGAAAAGACAAAGTGACTGCTTTGCCCAAATTAGTTGGAACTGTTCATGGTTCAGCCGTCGGCGGCGCAGCCAGTTTGTTCACGACCTGCGCGCAGAAACCGGAGCGTACTTAAAGTACGTGAGGATTTCGAGCACAGCTCGGGGACAAAATGGTAAGTAAGCCAGGCTGAAAAAAGAATAAAAAAAAGCCAGCTCAAGGCTGGCTAAAGTAATACTGGAAGCAATGTGAGCAATGTCGTGCTTTCAGGTTATCTCCGTAGGGGTCTCCCCTGAACGCATGGCAATAATAATCATTATCATTCGCACTTGTCTACTAATTTTTAGAAAAACTTAGCAGTTGACGAAAACTAAAAAGTCACTGATGTTTAAGAGGTTACTTAACTATTTGAGGAGAAAAGGAATGAGTGAGATCGTGATACGCCACGCTGAATTAAGAGATCTTGATGCTTTACGTCAGATTAATGCCCAGTCAGAGGTTTATCACAACACGCTACAACTCCCTCATCCTTCTCTTGAAATGTGGGAAGAACGAATGAAGCATCCACCCGCAGGACGCAAACAGCTGGTGGCTTGTGTCGACGATGTTGTAGCAGGGCATCTGGCGCTGTCTGTCGAACAAAACCCGCGTCGTAGCCATGTGGCAACATTTGGTCTTAGCGTTTGCGGGCAACATCGCAATCGCGGTATCGCAAGTGCATTAATGGCAGCCATGACCGACCTGTGTGATAACTGGCTGCGCATCGAGCGCATTGAACTGACAGTGTTTGTTGATAACGAACCCGGCGTGGCGGTTTACCGTAAGTTCGGTTTCGAGATTGAAGGCACCGGTAAGAATTACGCGCTGCGCGATGGTCAGTATGTGGATGCGTATTTTATGGCGCGGTTTAAGCCTGAATAAATCGCCCTCACCCTAACCCTCTCCCTCAGGAGAGGGGACTCGACGGCTTTCTCCTTCTCCTTTGGGAGAGGGCCGGGGTGAGGGGCAAACTTAATATCCGGCAGTCAAATCATCCACCGAACGCGGGTCAGAAGCACCGTATAACGCACCATCTGGCCCTACCATAATGCTCTGCGTACTGCCCATCGCTTCTTTCACCTTCACGTTCTGCCCTTTATCTTTCAGCAATTTGACTGTATCCGGGCTAAAGCCTTTTTCGACTCGTAGCTCATCAGGCAACCACTGGTGATGGAAGCGCGGCGCGTTGGTGGCTTCGGCAACGTTCATCCCGTAATCGATGGTGTTCATCACCATTTGCAGCACAGTGGTGATGATACGGCTACCGCCAGGGCTGCCGGTTACCAGCCAGGTTTTGCCATCTTTCACCACGATTGTCGGCGACATCGACGACAGCGGGCGTTTATGCGGCCCAACGGCGTTGGCATCGCCACCCACCAGCCCGTAGACATTTGGCACACCAGGTTTTGCAGAGAAATCATCCATTTGGTTGTTCATCAGGATGCCGGTGTTACCTGCCACAATGCCCGTACCGAACACGGTATTGAGCGTATAAGTCACCGCTACAGCGTTGCCGTCTTTATCCACCACCGAGAAATGCGTGGTCTGGTTGCTTTCATATGGCGCGAGTTTGCCGGGTTTAATTTCGCTCGATGGACGTGCTTTGTTAATGTCTATCTGCTCAGCCAGCGATTTGGCGTAGGCTTTGTTGGTCAGCGCCTGCCACGGCACTTTGACAAAGTCAGGGTCACCGAGATATTCCGAACGATCGGCATAGGCATATTTTTCCGCTTCAGCCGTTAATTGCATCGCATCAGCGCTGCCAAAACCGTATTTGGCGAGATCGAAGTTTTCCAGAATATTGAGGATTTCCACAATGTGGATGCCGCCTGAAGACGGTGGTGGCATGGAGAAAATCTGGTAGCCACGGTAATCACCGCTAATCGGCGCACGTTCTACGGCTTTGTAATTCGCCAGATCAACCTTGCTAATCAACCCGCCATTCTTTGCCATTTCTTCGGCAATCTGGTCAGCAATTGCGCCTTTGTAGAACGCATCCGGGCCATTTTCGGCAATCATTTCCAGGCTTTTGGCGAGGTTGGTTTGCACCAGTTTGTCGCCCTTTTGCAGCGGTTCGCCGTCAGCCTTCCAGAAAATAGCTTTGCTGTTTGGATGATTCGGGAGAACTTCTGCACCATAAACTTTCAGGTCTTCAGCCAGTGCATCGTTCACCGTGAAACCGTCCTGTGCCAGTTTGATTGCAGGCTGGATAACTTTGTTCAGCGGCAGTGTGCCGTATTTTTCCAGCGCCAGAGCGAAGCCCGCCACGGTGCCAGGCGTGCCTGATGCAAGATGTGAGGTAAGGGATTTTTTGCTGTCTGCATTGCCTTGCGCATCGAGGAACATGTCGCGCGATGCTTTTTCTGGTGCCATTTCACGGAAATCAATGGCGGTGGTTTTACCATCTTTGGTGCGCAGCATCATAAAGCCACCGCCGCCGATGTTCCCCGCCTGCGGGTGGGTTACCGCCAGCGCAAAACCGACTGCAACAGCGGCATCGACCGCATTCCCGCCCTGCTTGAGAATCTCGACACCGACTTGTGTGGCCAGCGAATCCTGCGAGGCAACCATGCCATTTTCAGCACGTACTGGATGGAAGACATCGGCTTCGACGCCGTAAGATACAGGAGCCGCAACCGGAGGCGGTGCGGCACTAACAGAAAGGCACAGTCCTATCATTAGCGCAGGAATGGTCATCCAACGCAGAATTTCCAGACGAATATTTTTCCACTGCTTCATCGTTATGTTCTCCATGTTTGGGGAATCCCACGATAAGCCTGGCCCAAAATTGGAAACCCGCCTGGCTAAAAATCCTAAATAATCATCGTAGTGTCAGAAAACGATTAAACTTAGTAGATCCCCCAAATGGAGGAAGTGACGATGAAAAAAATACTTATGCTGGCAGCTTTGCTGCCATTGACCTGTTTGGCACAGCCGATTAATACCCTGAATAATCCCAATCAACAGGGTTATCAGATCCCGAGTCAGCAACGGATGCAGCAACAAATGCAAACCCAGCAGATACAACAAAAAGGGATGTTAAATCAGCAGTTACAAACGCAAACCCGCGTGCAGCAACAGCATCTGGAATCGCAGATAAATAACAATTCGCAGGGCGTCTTTAAATCGACAACAACGCCTGCGAATGAGCTGGATGTCGGGACACAACAAGTGTTGCCAAATACCAATGGTGGCATGTTAAACAGTAGCGCGACCAGCAGCGGGCAACAGCATATGCTGCAACCGACGACCAATGGCAGCATGTTGAATCCTGGGACTCATTAAGCCCCGACGTAAGGAAAATGGTGGATGACGCTCACGCTTATCCCCCCTTACCGTAGGTCGGATAAGCTTGCATCATCCGACATGGACCTGGCATTTAGTACGTAAAATCTGCACCAATTTGGTCGATACAGTCGGTACAGATGATATCCACACCCCAGCGCAGCAGCGTAGCTGCTCGTTGGGGATTATTCACCGTATAAACCAGAATATGTAATCCCGCCGCTTTCAGCTCCTGCACACGCGCTTCATCGAGCAATTTATGATTCAAGTGAATGGCAACACAACCCAGGCGGGCGGTCAGTTCACACCAGTCATCGCGCCATTCGTCGAGTAACAACCCACGCGGTAATTCAGGCACGGCAAATTGTGCGGCTTCCAGCGCTTCGATAGAAAACGAAGACAGCAATGGCGCGGTTTGCCCTTGCCATAATTCAAGTGCTGCCAGCGCGATCGTTTTTCCGGTTAGCGCATCAGTACCGGTGGTCGGTTTGATTTCAATATTCGCCATCATGCCATGTTGCTTACACCGCGCGGCAACTTGAGAAAGCAGCGGCAATGGTTCGCCTTTAAACTCACCGCTATACCAACTTCCGGCATCGACATTCAGCAGTTTATCCCAGGGTAAATCGCCCGCGATGCCCCAGCCGTTACTGGTGCGTTCCAGAGTGTCGTCATGCAGCAGGAAAATGTGCCCATCCTGTGAAAGCTTGGCGTCGAACTCAATCATGGTGTGCCCGTAACGCGCACCGACATCAATCGCTGCCAGCGTATTTTCCGGTGCCAGTTTGCCACCGCCACGATGGGCCGCGACTTTCGGGTATGGCCAGTTGCTCATAAACGTTGTCCATTATCTTTAGCAAAGAAATGTAGATGATTTTCAGGCAGATGTAGCCACAGCGTACTACCGGGTTGTGGGCGTTCCTGATGCGTCAGGCGCACCACCATTTTTTGCTCGCCCCAGCGCCCGTGCACTAAATTATCTGCACCGAGCATCTCCAGCGTATCCACCAAAAAGGGCACGCCGCCTGCGGATTGTGAGCTTAGCGCAATATGTTCCGGGCGGATACCCAGCGTCACCGCAAGCCCCTGAAGCCCATTCGGCGCATTGCCTAATGGCAACGCCATGCCGCTTGCCAGTTCAAAACGCGTGCCGTCAGCACTGATTTTACCTTCCAGCAGGTTCATGGCGGGCGAGCCGATAAAACTCGCCACAAAGCGGCTTGCCGGGCGTTCGTAGACTTCAACAGGCGTGCCGATTTGTTCGGCGACGCCTTTGTTCATCACCATCACGCGCTGCGCCAGCGTCATCGCTTCGACCTGGTCGTGCGTCACGTACAAACTGGTAGTTTTCAGGCGGCGGTGCAGCTGTTGTAATTCGAGGCGCATTTGTACGCGCAGTTTGGCATCCAGGTTGGATAACGGTTCATCGAAGAGGAAAACCGCCGGATCACGCACAATAGCGCGCCCCATCGCCACGCGCTGGCGTTGGCCGCCGGAAAGTTCGCGTGGGCGGCGTTTCAACAAGCCATCGAGTTCAAGAATACGCGCCGCTTCCACCACTTTCTGCTGAATATGCGCTTTGCCCATGCCGCGGATTTTCAGCCCCCACGCCATGTTTTCTTCCACACTCATATGCGGATAAAGCGCGTAGTTCTGGAACACCATCGCGATGCCACGCTCTTTCGGTTCCATTTCGGTGACGCGCTGGCGGTCAATCCAGATATCGCCGCTGGTGACGCGCTCAAGCCCGGCAACCATGCGCAGCAGCGTCGATTTACCGCAGCCCGACGGCCCCACCATCACAATAAATTCACCGTCTGCGACATCCAGCGTCAGCGGCTCAATGACCTGAGTTTTGTTGTCCCAACTTTTGCTCACTGCCTGTAGTTTTAGTCCTGCCATGGGTTACTTCTCACTATCAACAAGGCCACGCACGAACGCTCGTTGCATGGCTAAAACGATAATTACCGGCGGAATCAGCGTCAGCAGCATCGCCGCCATCACCTGGTTCCACTGGGTGGAGCCTTCACCGGAAGACATCATGCCTTTAATACCCGCCACGGCGGTGCCAAGGTTGACGTCGCTAATAATCAGCAGCGGCCAGAGATACTGGTTCCAGCCGTAGATAAAGGTGATGACAAAGAGTGCTGCGAGATTAGTTTTTGAGAGCGGCAAAACGATGTCACGGAAGAAGCGCATCGGCGATGCGCCGTCGATACGTGCCGCTTCCATTAACTCGTCGGGAAGCGTCATAAAGAACTGGCGGAACAAAAAAGTAGCGGTTGCCGAAGCCATTAACGGCAGCGTCAGGCCGGTGTAGCTGTCGAGCATTTTGAGGTTTGCGATAACTTCTACCGTCGGGAAAATACGCACTTCAACCGGCAGCATCAGGGTGATAAAAATCATCCAGAAGAACAGGTTACGGAACGGGAAGCGGAACCAGACAATCGCAAAGGCTGAAAGCATTGAGACAGTGATTTTGCCAATGGTGATGACCATCGCCATGACAAAACTGTTTAGTAGCATCAGGCCAAACGGCGCACTGTTGGCACCGACGCCGTGCGTCCAGATATAAGACATGTTTTCCAGCAGATGCGTACCTGGAATCAGCGTCATCGGCGTCTGGAAGACGGCTTCGTTATCCAGTGTCGCCGCGACAAACGCGACATACAGTGGGAACAAAATCACGATAATGCCCAGAATCAGCATCGTGTGGCTGAAAATCGTCAGCCCGCGGCGGTTCTCAATCATTGGTAGCGCACCTTACGTTCCACGAAGCGGAACTGAATCACGGTCAGGATGATGACTAAGAACATCAACACCACGGATTGCGCCGCCGACGCGGAAAGATCGAGTCCGGCAAAACCTTCGCGATAAATTTTGTAGATAAGCGTGGTCGTCGCTTGTACTGGTCCACCGCCGGTCGCGGCGTCAATAACCGGAAAGGTATCGAAAAAGGCGTACACCAGATTAACCACCAGCAGGAAGAAACTCACCGGCGCAATCAGCGGTAACGACAGCTTGAAGAAGCGCCGTACCGGGCCTGCCCCGTCAATAGAAGCAGCTTCAATCAACGAACGCGGAATCGACTGTAACGCCGCAAAGAAGAACAGGAAGTTGTAGCTGATTTGCTTCCACACCGAGGCAAACACCACGAGGAACATCGCCTGGCCGCTGTTTTGTGCGTGGTTCCAGTGGTAACCAAACTGCTCAAGCACGTGAGTTAGCAGGCCGCGCCCGGGGTTAAACAGGAAAATCCACAGTACGGCAGCAATCGCCGGAGCCACCGCATACGGCAGCAGCATTAACGTTTGGTAAATTCGGCTGCCACGAATGACGTAATCCGTGAGCGCGGCGAAAAACAGCGACACCAGCAAACCGCTGCCAGCGACTAATCCACTGAAAATTAAGGTGGTATAGAAAGAGTCAAGATAGTAGCTGTCATGGAAGAGTTGTTTGAAATTTTCCAGGCCAACAAACGTGCTTGAAAGCCCAAACGGATCGACATTTTGCAGTGAATACCACAACGCTTCGCCCGCAGGCCAAATAAAAAAGATAATGGTGATAAGCAGTTGCGGCAGCACTAGCGCATACGGCAGCCAGCCGGAACGGAACACCGGACGAGAAGATGACATAGCGTGACTCTTATAAATAGCATTGTCGCCCTCACCCCGACCCTCTCCCCCAGGAGAGGGGGAAAAGAAAGTCCCCTCGCCCTCAGGGAGAGGGTTAGGGTGAGGGTTGTTTATCAGGACTTAGTCGATTGCTCGAAACGGCGCAGCAACTGATTACCACGCTCAACCGCGCTATCTAATGCTTGCTGAGGGGTTTTCTTGCCGGTCCATACCGATTCCAGCTCTTCATCCACAACGGCACGAATCTGCGGCATGTTGCCCAGACGCAAGCCTTTAGTGAACGGCAATGGCGGCTTGTTCAGCATCTGGCGCGTGGCGATATCAGCACCTGGGTTTTTCTCGTAAAAGCCTTGTTCACGCGTCAGGTCGTAAGCAGCTTTAGTGATAGGTAAGTAACCGGTTTTCTGGTGCCATTCAGCCGCAATTTCTGGTTGAGTGAGGAACTGCATAAACTCGGCAACGCCTTTGTAAGTCGTGGCGTCTTTACCCTGCATCACCCACAAACTTGCCCCGCCGATAATGGCGTTTTGTGGCGCATTCGGGATGGTTGCGTCGTAAGGCATCATGCCCACGCCGTAGTTGAATTTGGCGTATTGACGGATATCAGCCAGCGAGCCAGAAGACGCGGTGGTGATGGCGCAATCCCCGCTGTAGAACTTTTCGGTAGATTCATCTTTGCGGCCAAAGTAGCTGAAATCGCCCTTCTTGTTCAGCTCTTCCAGCATCGCAATGTGTTTCACTTGCTCGGGTTTGTTGAATTCCAGAACCGCATCGGTGCCATCAAAACCGTTGTTTTTGGTGGCAACCGGCAGGCCGTTCCAGGCGCTGAAGTTTTCGATTTGAATCCAGCCTTGCCAGCCACTGGCATAACCGCATTTCATGCCTGCCGCTTTAAGTTTGGCGGTGTACTCGGCCAGGTCTTGCCAGGTTTTTGGTGGCTGATCCGGGTTCAGGCCAGCTTTCTTAAAGGCGTCTTTGTTGTAATACAGAACTGGCGTGGAGCTGTTAAATGGTTGGGAGAGCAGACGCCCGGTTTTTGAATCGGTGTAGTAACCGGAAACCGTTGGCACAAACTGAGATTCGTCGAACTTAATGCCTGCATCGCTAAAAACTTCATATACCGGCTTGATGGCTTTCGAGGCCATCATGGTCGCCGTACCCACTTCATAAACCTGCAAAATGGCTGGCGCATTGCCCGAACGGAAAGCCGCAATCCCTGCCGCCAGGTTTTGTTCGTAATTACCTTTATACACCGGGACAATTTTGTAATCAGGGTGCGTCTGGTTGAAGCGTTGAGCCAGTGAATCGACTTCTTTGCCCAGCTCACCTTCCATTGAATGCCAGAACGGAATGGAGGTGGCGGCGATAGCGCTGCTGCTAAGTACGCATCCAAGCGCAAGGCAAAGTGTTGTGAGTCGTAACGATGCAGTCATGTGTATATCCCTGGAGGTTGTCATTAGGTCACTGCGCGAAAATACGCGTTTTTGTTCGCATCAAAACATGACATGCGCGAATGACAGAAAAATAACCGTGGGGTGACAGAATTGTTACAGTGAGGTGAAGGGAAAGTGGTGATCGGAGTATTGTCATAAAAAAGGAGCCAAACGGCTCCTTGTTGATTAAGCGATAATTTAGCCGCCGAGGTAGGCGCTACGCACCGCTTCGTTAGCCAGCAGCGCGTCGCCGGTGTCTTCCAGTACCACGTGGCCGTTTTCCAGCACGTAGCCACGGTCAGCGAGTTTCAGCGCCTGGTTGGCGTTCTGCTCGACGAGGAAGATGGTCATGCCTTCGCTGCGCAGCTGCTCGATGGTATCGAAAATCTGCTGAATGATGATTGGCGCGAGGCCAAGCGACGGCTCGTCCAGCAGCAGTAAGCGCGGTTGGCTCATCAGCGCACGGCCAATCGCCAGCATTTGCTGTTCACCGCCGGACATGGTTCCCGCACGTTGAATACGGCGTTCCAGCAGGCGCGGGAACAGTTCGTATACGCGTTGGATGCGTTCATGATACTGGTCGCGTTCCGCGAAGAAGCCGCCCATCGCCAGGTTTTCTTCCACCGTCATACGTGAAAACACACGGCGGCCTTCCGGCACAATCGCCACCGCTTCACGCATGATGCGAGCGGTGTGCCAGTCGGTGATGTCTTTGCCATCAAAGGTAATCTTGCCGCTGGATGCGCGCGGGTCACCGCACAGTGTACCCAACAGCGTGGTTTTGCCCGCACCGTTCGCACCAATCAGAGTGACGATTTCGCCCTGTTTAATATGCAGACTGACCCCGTGAAGCGCCTGGATTTTTCCGTAATGGGCGCTCACCTGGTTAAATGACAACATGATATTTTCCATCTTTGCCTCACCCATTCTTATGCTTCACCCAGATACGCGCGGATTACGTCAGGGTTATTCCGGATTTGTTCCGGTGTGCCGTTCGCAAGCGGCGTCCCCTGGTTTACCACGTAAATCCTGTCAGAAATGCCCATGACCAGTTTCATGTCGTGCTCGATTAACAGCACGGTGGTGTTGTGGTGGTTACGTAACTCCATGATTAACTCGTCGAGTTCGTGGGTTTCTTTCGGGTTAAGGCCTGCGGCGGGTTCATCGAGCATCAGGATTTCTGGTTGCGTCACCATACAACGCGCAATCTCCAGGCGACGCTGATCGCCATACGCAAGGTTGCTTGCCTGGCGGTTGGCCTGCTCAAGCAGACCGATACGGTCAAGCCAGATGGCTGCACGATCCAGCGCTTCGCTTTGTGAGCGGCGGAAAGCAGGTGTTTTCAGTAAACCAGCAAACACGCCGGTTTTCAGTTGCTGATGTTGAGCCACCAGCAAGTTTTCAATCACGGTCATTTCACGGAACAGACGCACGTGCTGGAAAGTACGCACCACACCCATCCGCGCGATTTGTTGGCCTGGCAGACCTTCAAGGTGCTGGTCGCGCAACAGAATCGTACCGCCTGATGGCTTGTAAAAACCGGTCAGGCAGTTAAATACCGTGGTTTTACCGGCACCGTTCGGGCCGATTAACGAAACAATTTCTTGTGGATGCAGTTCCAGAGAAACATTGTTTACGGCGAGCAGGCCGCCAAAACGCATCATCAAGCCGTTTACGGATAACAATGGCTGACTCATGCCTGCTCTCCTTTCACTTGTTCCACTTGCTCTTTTTTAAGCTTCAACTGAGGGCGTGACATTGGCAGCAAGCCTTGTGGACGCCAGATCATCATCAGCACCATCAGGCCACCGAGCACCAGCATGCTGTATTCGTTGAGATCACGCATCAGTTCGCGTGACACCACCAACAGGACTGCGGCGAGGATAACGGCAAATTGCGAGCCCATACCGCCTAGCACGACGATCGCCAGCACGAATGCAGATTCGGCAAAGGTGAAGGATTCCGGGCTCACAAAGCCCTGACGGGCCGCAAACAGCGTACCGGCAAAGCCTGCGAACGCGGCGCTGATGGTAAAGGCGGTCAGTTTGATGCGCGTCGGGTTCAGGCCCAGCGAGCGGCAGGCGATTTCGTCTTCACGCAATGCTTCCCATGCGCGACCGAGCGGCATACGCAGCAAGCGGTTAATCACAAACAGCGACAACACCACTAATAGCAACGCGACGAGGTACAGGAAGATAATGCGGTCACCGGGGTTATACGCAACGTTGAAGAAGTTGCTAAAGGTATCCCAACCCCCTTCACGCGCGCTACGGCTGAATTCCAGACCAAACAACGTTGGTTTTGGGATCTGGCTGATACCGTTCGGCCCACCAGTAATTTCGGTGTTGTTAAGCAGTAAAATACGGACGATTTCACCAAAGCCGAGCGTCACAATCGCCAGGTAGTCACCGCGTAAACGCAGCACCGGGAAGCCGAGCAGGAAACCCGCCGCCGCAGACACCAGGCCCGCGATTGGCAAGCACGTCCAGAACCCTAAGCCGTAATAATGGTTGAGCAACGCGAAGGTATAAGCGCCGATGGCATAAAAACCGCCATAGCCCAGAACCAGCAAGCCGGACAACCCCACCACCACGTTCAGGCCCAGGCCGAGAATGATATAAATCATGGTCAGCGTGGCGATGTCGACCGTGCCGCGTGAAACCACAAACGGCCACGCAACCGCGAGCACCAGCAGCGCCAACAGGAACAGTTTTTGCTTCGGCGTAGAACCGTCTAACGCAGGCAGCACAAACTTCGGTCCGGAGACTTTTTTCATGCCTTTCTGGAATGCAGGGCGCAGCAACTGGAAGACGAAGACAATCGCCGTACCAATCAGAACCCACTCCCAGCGCACCGTTTCCGCACTGTGAACGACAAGTTTAGTCCCATCGAGACTCAGCTGAACGCCCATAAAGACGCCCGCCAGCACGAAAAATATCGCCGCCGAAAGCAGCGCAAGAACAACATGCATCGGTTTCATACTTTTTCTACCTCCGGACGGCCCAGGATACCGGTTGGCATCACCAACAGAACCACGATGAGCAGTGCAAAGGAGACAACATCTTTATATTCGGTGCTCAGATACGCCGAGGTCAGCGCTTCTGCAACACCTAAAATCAGGCCACCAATCATCGCGCCAGGAATACTGCCGATACCACCAAGAACCGCTGCGGTGAAGGCTTTCATCCCGGCCATAAAGCCGATGTATGGGTTGATAACGCCGTAGAATTGGCCGAGCAGAACGCCCGCTACCGCCGCCATAGCAGCGCCAATCACGAAGGTCAGGGAGATAACGCGGTCGGTGTTGATACCGAGCAGGCTCGCCATTTTCAAATCTTCTGCACACGCACGGCACGCACGCCCCATGCGTGAGTAACGAATAAATAGCGTCAGTGCCAGCATCGCGATGAACGTCACGACCCAAATAACCAGCTGCATGGTGGTAATGGTTGCAGTGAAGTTTTCGCTGGCACCCACCACCCACTGGCCGTTAAACAGGCTTGGCAGTGCGATATCGCGTGAACCTTCAGTGAGGCTGACGTAGTTTTGCAGGAAGATCGACATCCCGATAGCAGAGATCAGTGCAATCAGTCGCTTAGAGTTACGCACCGGTTTATACGCGACACGTTCGATGCTCCAGCCGTAAGCACTGGCAATAACAATCGCGCCAATGAAACCGGCGCCGACCAGCATCCAGCCCACATCAATGCCCAGCATCATCAGCGCTGCGATGATCATGAACGAGACATAGCTGCCAATCATATACACCTCGCCGTGGGCGAAGTTGATCATGCCGATAATGCCGTAAACCATGGTGTAACCGATGGCAATCAACGCATAAGTGCTGCCCAGCGTGACGCCGTTAAACATCTGCTGCAGGAAGTAGAGGAACTGCTCGGACATACAATAACCTTATTTATTTCCCCTCCAGCGCATAGCCGCCGGAGAGGAGGGATGACCCAGAATTATCAGCCGTTACTTCGCCACAGAGGACGAACCGTCGGCATGCCACTGGAAGACACCAAATTCAAATCCCTTCAGATCGCCTTTCTCATCCCAGTTCAGCGGCCCAATCACGGTTTTCGCACCGTTTTCTTTTAAGTCTTTAATTAAATCAGCAGGTTCTTCACTACCAGTACGCTCAAGCGAGGTCGCCAGAGATTGCACCGCAGCGTAGGTGATCCACACATACGGGCCGCTTGGATCTTTCTTCTCAGCTTTCAGTTCATCAACGATAACTTTGTTCGCCGGGTCCTGGTCATAGCGTTTTGGCATGGTGACTAACATCCCTTCACCCGCCGCACCCGCGATGTTGGACAGCGATGCGTTACCCACACCTTCTGGTCCCATAAACTGGGTTTTCAGGCCAACAGCACGCGCCTGACGCAGGATCTGACCCATTTCCGGGTAGTAACCGCCGTAGTAAACGAAGTCGATGTTTTCTTTTTGCAGACGCGCAACCAGCGTGGAGAAATCTTTGTCGCCCGCGGTGATCCCGTCGAAGAAGACGATGTCCGCGCCGCCTTTTTTCAGGCCATCTTGTACAGAGCGCGCCAGGCCTTCGCCGTACTGCTGTTTGTCATGAATGATGGCGATGCGCTTTGGCTTCACGGTTTCAAGAATGTATTTAGAGGCGGTTGGGCCCTGAGAAGAATCCAGGCCAGCGGTACGCATAATCATTTTGTAGCCGCGGCTTGTCAGCTCTGGGTTAGTCGCACCAGGGGTAATCATCAGAATGCCTTCGTCTTCGTAGATATCAGACGCTGGCTGAGTAGAAGAGGAGCAGAGGTGGCCGATAACGTAACGCACACCGTCGTTGACGATTTTGTTGGCAACCGCAACGGCTTGTTTCGGGTCACAAGCATCATCGTATTCAACCGCAACAAGTTTGTCGCCTTTGATGCCGCCTTTAGCGTTGATGTCTTTGATTGCCTGGCGAGCACCGTTGAATTCCATGTCGCCCCACTGCGCAACCGGCCCTGACATAGCACCAACAACCGCAACCTTAATGTCTGCTGCCGCTGCCGCGTGAGACACCGCCAAAGCAACAAACCCGGCGAGTAATGTCTTCGCGTTTACTTTCATTCTTTGAATCCCCATTTATCGTGATTTTGTGGTTTTATTATGGTCAAAAAGCATGCTGTTCACTTTTCAACCTTTAGCCATTTTTATGAGTGTCGTTAAGGGCTTAGCGTTAATATTTACAATATTTAAGGCTAAACTCTCTATTTTTCAGGCTATTAAGCAAAGATATTATTCTGTATTTGATGATAGTTAAACAAAAAAAAGCACCTTTTTCAGCATAAAATAGCGATACAAAGAGCGGAATAAAACACTAGGTTTTAGGGTTTTATACTGGCCATTTTTCAATCCACCACTTATCAAACTGGCATACGTTTGAGGCAAAAATTAATCGTCTGGTATATGGCAGATAAAAGATAAAGCGTCTGACGCAAATAAATTGGTTACACTCGGGGTTTTCCCGCTTTTTGGTTAGCTCGCTTATGAAACTCACCATCATTCGTCTGTTTGAGTGTAGTGCTCAGGATAAGATTGATCTTGCAAAGATCTGGCCGGAATATTCCAGCGCCTCACTGGCTCTTAGTGACGCCCACCGTATTTACGCGGCAAAATTTAACGATCGGCTATTAGGCGCGGTACGCGTCACACTTGCGGGTGCCGAAGGCGCTTTAGATTCGCTGCGGGTACGTGAAATTACCCGTCGTCGTGGCGTTGGGCAGTATTTAGTCGAAGAGGTGATTCGCGATAACCCAGGCATCACCAGTTGGTGGATGAGTGACGTTGGTGTGGAAGAGCGTGATGTTATGACGGCGTTTATGCGGGCGGTAGGGTTTGCGGAGCAAAGTGGTGGTTGGGGGAAATGAGATGAATGCGTCGGATGACGCTGGCGCTTATCCGACCTACGAAAACCGTGCCCTGTAGGGTGGATAAGCGCCAGCGTCATCCAGCAAAATACCCGCTCTACAAGAGCGGGTATTGTAAAACTTACTTAGCGTCAGTCGCTGTACCGTTGGCATGCCAGGTAAACACGCCAAACTCAAAGCCTTTCAAATCCCCTTTCGCATCCCAGCTCAATGGACCCATTACGGTTTCCACAGAAGCGCCTTTCAGATAAGTAGCGATTTCAGCCGGATCTTCTGACTTGTTCAGGCCCGCAGCCAGAGATTGCAGCGCTGCGTAGGTTGTCCAGACGAATGCGCCACTTGGGTCTTGTTTCTTCGCTTTGATGGCATCCACAACTGGTTTGTTCGCAGGAACCTGGTCGTAGTTCTTAGGTTTGGTGACTAACAAGCCTTCAGCAGATTCGCCGGCGATGTTAGACAGAGAAACGTTTGCCACACCTTCTGGCCCCATGAACTGAGTTTTCAGGCCTGCTGCGCGAGACTGACGCAGGATCTGGCCCATTTCTGGGTGGTAACCACCGTAATACACGAAGTCGATGCTTTCTTTCTTCAGACGCGCTACCAGCGTGGAGAAGTCTTTCTCGCCGGCAGTGATACCGTCAAAGAACACTACGTTTGCGCCGCCTTTTTTCAGGTTGTCCTGAACAGAGCGAGCCAGGCCTTCGCCGTACTGTTGTTTGTCATGAATGATCGCGATGTTTTTCGGTTTTACGTGATCAAGAATGTATTTTGCCGCCGTTGGGCCCTGATCAGAATCCAGGCCGGTAGTACGCATTGTCAGTTTGTAACCACGCGCAGTCAGCTCAGGTGCTGTTGCCGCCGGGGTAATCATCAGAATGCCTTCGTCCTCGTAGATGTCAGACGCAGGCTGAGTGGAAGAAGAACACAGGTGGCCGATAACGTATTTGATGCCATCGTTAACCACTTTGTTGGCGACCGCTACCGCTTGTTTCGGGTCACAAGCGTCGTCGTATTTGGTGATAACCAGTTTGTCGCCTTTGATGCCGCCTTTGGCATTAATATCTGCAACCGCTTGTTCTGCACCGGTAAATTCCTGGTCGCCATATTGTGCAACCGGGCCAGACATCGCCCCAACTACCGCTACTTTGATATCCTTCGCAAATGCCGCGTTGCTCATCGCAAGTGCAATACAACCAGCCAATAATGCTTTGCCCTTCATTTTCATCCTGAGATCCCCATTTTTGTTGTGATTGGTATTTGTTGTGTTGTTTTGGCACGGTTTTATTTTTGATTGACGAATACCGCGTGTGCCTTCGCCGCACTCAGAGTTAAAAACATACCCGAATTTGCGGCTTTTGGAATAACAATTTTTTCACAAGTTGAATGGGAAAGTGACAGGCATAAAAAAACCGCCCCGGAAGGCGGTTTTTTATCTGACGAAATAACTTACGCTTCGATGGCCATGCGCAGTTTTTTCATCGCGTTCTTTTCAAGCTGGCGTACACGCTCAGCGGAAACGCCGTAACGGTCGGCCAGTTCTTGCAGCGTGCTTTTGTTGTCTTCATCAAGCCAACGGGCACGGATAATATCCTGGCTGCGTTCATCCAGACCTAGCATGGCATCGCTGAGTTTATCAGCCGCGTGCGATTCCCAGTTGTCGTCTTCAATGCCATCGGCAAAGTTAGAAGACTTATCCTGCAAGAACAGCACAGGAGCCATTGGCGCGCTGTCTGAATCGTCGTCGTTGCCCATGTCGAACGTCATGTCCTGCGCCGCCATGCGCGATTCCATTTCACGGACATCTTTGCTGGAAACCCCCAGCTCGTTGGCGACCATTTCCACTTCGTCCTGGTTGAACCAACCCAGACGTTGCTTGGTTTTACGCAGGTTAAAGAACAACTTACGTTGTGCTTTAGTGGTTGCCACTTTCACAATACGCCAGTTACGCAGCACGTATTCGTGAATTTCAGCTTTAATCCAGTGCACAGCAAACGACACCAGACGGACACCCACTTCCGGGTTAAAGCGGCGCACAGCCTTCATCAGGCCGATGTTGCCTTCCTGAATCAAGTCAGCCTGCGGCAAGCCATAGCCCGAGTAATTACGAGCGATATGAACAACAAAGCGCAGGTGAGACAGGATCAGCCTTTTCGCTGCTTCCAGATCGCCCTGGTAATGCAGCTTTTCAGCCAGCTCCTTCTCTTCCTCAGCCGTTAACATCGGCCAGGAATTAGCGGCCCGGATATAAGATTCCAGGTTACCAACAGGGGCTAAAGCTAAATTTTGCATTTCTTTGGTCATTCAAACCCTCTCTTAGAAACTAAAGTACAGGTTGCTACAATCTTGCTGCACCAGGCTATTCGCCAGGCGCCAAACCGTACCATTCACAGTAACCTCAGACAGTGAGGTTATCCACAAGTTCACTGTAAAGCTGTGCTTGTATTACACACAAAATGTGACAGAGCTATGAAACTGGGCAGGAGAAACACTAACCGAGGTGGGAGCGTGTCCCCTGCTGACGGGTACTTCGTAGCAGGGGACAAGTATATCAAAAAATTTTTACTCTGGGGTAAAACGACGTAAATGTTGCACGGTCGCGATCCACGCCGCCAGCCAACCGCTCATCGACGCCACCAGCAGCAACAGCAAGCATTCGTCGAAACCTAAGCCCGTGAGGTCAAACTTAGTGCCAAATACTTGTGCGACTTGCGTGACCGCAGAGGACAATCGCCACACCAGAATTTCAGTCAGAATCAGCGACAAAAATGCGCCGCTGAAACCTAACAGTGCACCACCGTACAGGAACGGGCGCAGGATAAATCCATCGGTAGCACCAATCAGTTTTTGCACGTTGATGGTGTCGCGACGGGCAAAGATGCTCAGACGTACGCTGTTACCAATCACCAGGAACACCGCTGCAACCATCAACACGCCAATCATTGCTGCGACACGCCCCACAAGACCGGTCAGCGAGGCAAGACGAGCAAACCAGCTGTCATCCATACGGACTTCATCGACACCGTTAATCCGTGCCACGCGGTCACGCAAGGTATTCAGATGGTCGGTAGTCTGGAAGTCGAGTTTTGGATTCACCACCGCAACCGCAGGCAGCGGGTTTTCTTCCAGCATATCCAGCGCGCCACCAAAGCCCGACCAGTTGCGGAACTCACCCAGCGCTTCGTCACGCGAAAGATAGTTAACTTTATCGACGCCCTCTTCCGCCTGAATCGCGCCGACGACTTGCTGCGCGGCGTTATCATCGAGCGCTTTGTCGAGATAAACGGTGATTTGCGGGGAAGGATAATATTGCGTAGCGGCCTGATTGACGTTCTTGTAAACCATGTAGCACACGCTTGGCAACGTCAGGGAAATGGCAATCACCATCACCGTCAGGAAGGTGGCTAAAGGCTTGCTGCGCAGGTCTTGTAAAGCACCCTGCCAGGCGTAACGGAATTGTTCGTTTACGCCGCCTTTGAGCGATTTACTTTTCGACTGAGGCCCTTTGCCGCGTTTTTTCACCGAGCGGCCTAAATCCCCTAACTTACTCAGCGAGTTGATTTTATCCAGCCTGTTGCTGAAGCGCTTTATATGATTGAGCGCGCTGCGTTTATTCACCTGCCAGGCCTCCATGCAAATGGCCGTCACTTAACGTCAACATGCGATAGTTACGGCGGGAAATCAGCCCCATATCGTGCGTCGCCATCAGAACCGTTACGCCGACGCGGTTAAATTCCTCGAACAGACGTAAAATCCCTTCCGAGAGTGCATCATCAAGGTTACCGGTTGGTTCATCTGCCAGCAACACAGCGGGCTTATTCACAACCGCGCGGGCAATCCCCACACGCTGTTGTTCACCACCAGAGAGTTGGATCGGGAAACTTTTCGCTTTATCGAGCAGGCCGACTTTATCGAGTGCCGCCGAAACACGGCGGCGAATGTCTTCACCGCTGGCACCCGCGATAATCAGCGGGATAGCCACGTTGTCGTACACGGTTCTGTCCATCAACAAATGGTGATCCTGGAAGATCATGCCAATCTGACGACGCAGGAACGGCACTTCGCGGCTCTTGAGGCGGCTAATATCATGGCCGCCAAAAGCAATTTTCCCCGCACTTGGCCGCTCAATACCGCAGATAAGCTTGAGCAGAGTACTTTTCCCTGCTCCAGAGTGACCGGTCAGAAAAGCCATCTCACCAGGTTGCATATGGAAGGTCACTCCCTGCAACGCTTGTCTCCCGCCGAGATAGGCCTTACTAACGTGTTCAAAGCGAATCATGGTTAATCCTCTCGGGCAAAAAGTGCCTCAATAAAATCGCCCGCATTAAACGGACGCAAGTCCTCAATACGCTCGCCGACGCCAATATAGCGAATCGGAATACCAAACTGATCGGCAACGGAGAAAATCACGCCGCCTTTGGCTGTACCGTCCAGTTTGGTTAGCGTAATGCCTGTCAATCCAACGGCTTCATGGAACAATTTAGCCTGGCTAATCGCGTTCTGACCCGTGCTGGCATCGAGGGTGAGCATAACCTCATGCGGTGCATCTTCGTCCAGTTTTTTCATTACGCGGACGATTTTCTTCAGCTCTTCCATCAGGTGCGCTTTGTTCTGCAAACGCCCTGCAGTATCCGCCAGAAGTACATCGACGTTACGCGCTTTCGCAGCCTGAATGGCATCGAAAATCACTGACGCAGAATCAGCACCAGTATGCTGGGCAATAACCGGAATATTGTTGCGATCGCCCCATACCTGCAATTGTTCTACCGCTGCGGCACGGAATGTATCACCCGCTGCCAGCATTACAGATTTACCTTCTTGCTGGAACTGACGCGCCAGTTTGCCGATGGTGGTGGTTTTACCCACTCCGTTAACACCGACCATCAGGATAACAAATGGTGTTTTGCCTTCAACTTTCAGTGGCTCATCGACTTTCGCGAGGATTTCGCCCATCTCTTCTTTCAGCAGGCCGTATAACGCTTCGGCGTCACGCAACTCTTTGCGGCTCGCACCTTCTGTCAGATTGGTGATGATTTTGCGTGTGGTTTCGACGCCCACATCGGCGATAAGCAACTGCTCTTCGAGTTCTTCAAACAGATCATCGTCGATTTTCTTGCCGCGGAATAGACTGATAAATCCGGAACCGAGGTTCTGTTTAGTCTTAATTAAGCTGCGTTTGAGACGCGCAAAGAAACCTTCTTTGGTTGGTTTTTCTTGTTCTTGCTGAGGCTCTTGTTCTTGCTGAGGTTCTTCTTCAGCCGGAGATTCTTCGGCTTCTTCAGGTTCCAGCTCGGCCTGCACTTCTTCAACAACGATGGCAGCAACAGGAATAGCTTCAATCAGCGCTTCCTCAACAACCACGTTTTCTACCGGAAGAATGGTCACTTCTTCAGGTTCAGCAAGCGCCTCAGGCTCAACAACATCTTCAACAATATCTTCAACAACAACTGGCTCTTGCTCCGGCTGCCACTCTTCTGGCTCCGGTACTGGCTCAATTTCTGGAGCGATCTCTTCTGGAACCGGCAACTCTTTGTGTTCAACAGCAACTAGTGCCGTTACTTCAGGTTCTGGAGTGATTTCAGGCTCAACCACCACCACTTCGCTCTCCGCGAGCTTTTCGGTGACTTCGACGATCTCTTCTGCGAAGGCTTCGGGCTCTTCGTGCTTATCAAGCACCACAGGTTCGGCTTCAGGCAGAGTTACTGGCTGAATTTCAGGTTGAACCTCTGTCTGGATTTCTGGCTTAGCGTCGTCAGGCTGTACAGTTTCTTCCGCCGCTTGTGGCTGTTCAGGCTCAATAGCCTGCTCAACAACTTCTTCGGCAACTGCTTGTTCTTCTGTTACTTTTTGTTCTGATTCTGCTTCAGAAGCCTGCTCTTTCTGGCCAAAGCCTAGCCATGAAAAAAAGCCACGTTTTTTCTCTTTCGCCATTTGCGAACACACCCCTCGCTGTTAATTCATGGCACAGGCCCGATTGAGCTTGCCACGGGCACTGAAAATAATTATCGAATGAATACGTTAGTCTATCACTTTCCCCGCTTTACACACACCGTTACACTAGACGGCAAGAAATTGCATCGCAGTGAGTCTCATGAAAAAACCGCAATCTACTGGCACCGGCCAGATCCGTATTATTGGCGGCCAATGGCGCGGCCGTAAACTGCCCGTCCCAGACAGCCCTGGCCTGCGTCCAACAACGGATAGAGTACGTGAAACCCTGTTTAACTGGCTGGCACCGTCAATGGTCGAGGCTACCGTGCTGGACTGCTTTGCCGGAAGCGGTGCGCTGGGGCTGGAAGCCTTATCGCGTTACGCCACCAGCGCTACCTTGCTGGAGATGGACCGCCATGTTTCGCAACAGTTGCAAAAGAATCTCGCCACCTTAAAAGCGGCTAATGGAAAAGTAGTGAACACCAATACGCTCAATTTCCTGGCACAACCTGGCGAGCCGCACACTATCGTGTTTGTTGATCCGCCTTTCCGCAAAGGGTTGTTGGACGAGACATTAGCGCTGTTAGAAAGCAATGGCTGGCTGGCAGACGAAGCACTGATTTACGTTGAAAGCGAAGTTGAAAATGGCATGCCCGCAGTGCCAGCAAGCTGGTCGCTGCATCGTGAAAAAGTCGCAGGCCAGGTCGCTTACCGTTTATTTAGTCGTGAAATTTAAGGAACGACATCATGCTGATTAATATAGGCCGCTTGTTGATGCTGGGCGTTTGGGGATTTTTGTTATTAAATATTTTCCAGCCGTTCCCACGGCCGCTGAATATCTTTGTTAACGTCGCGCTGATCTTCACCGTGTTGATGCACGGTATGCAGCTGGCGCTGCTGAAATCAACCCAACCGAAAGATAGCCCGCCGTTGAGCCGTGCTCAGCAAATTAAGATTTTCATCTTTGGGGTGTTTGAGTTGCTGGTCTGGCAGAAGAAACTCCGCCAGGGCAAGTAAAGTCATCCTATTGGGGGTCGGGGATGAAGCCAACAAACCGCGTCCCCTTATACTGCAACGTCCCCGTATCTCCGACACTCATCGCATGATACTGCACCGCCGCCACACGCATTTTCAGATCCAACCCGCCGCTGAGTGGGCGAAACCAAACCTCATAACGCATCGAGTCTTCAACCGGCGTGACTTCACGTTGCCGTGAGCGACGTTCATTACCTGGCGTTTCGCGTTTCGTCGCCACCTGCACATGACTTTGCAGCACTGGCGCTGCATCATTTTCCGCATTCTGACGACGCTGCTGCACAAAGCGAAACGATGCCGCCACGATGATTACCGCCACAACAGCAATGAAGAAAAGTGGCATTTTACTCATAGATTTATCTCGTATTGTCAGGCACTTTTAAGAATACCCTGCCGCTCAGAATATTGTCATCTGGCGCTATTGGTCACTAGACTGACAGGTAGAATCTTGCTTTTAGTACGGTACATTTTAATTTAATACCCTAAGGACAAGCCATGCTTTGGTCATTTATCGCTGTATTCCTCTCCGGCTGGCTCTACGTTGATGCCTCCTATCGCGGGCCAACCTGGCAACGCTGGGTCTTCAAACCTGTCACCCTTTTACTTTTATTACTGCTGGCCTGGCAAGCGCCAATGTTCAACGCAACAGGCTATTTGATCCTCGCGGGGCTTGCGGCAACGCTGCTCGGTGACGCTCTCACCCTGCTGCCCACTCAGCGCATGCTGTACGCCATCGGGGCATTTTTCCTCTCTCACCTGCTGTATACCCTCTATTTTGCCAGTCAGATGACCTTTAGTTTGTTCTGGCCTTTACCGCTGATTTTGTTAGTGGTGGGGGCGTTATTAGTGGCAGTGATTTGGACGCGACTCGAAACGTTCCGCTGGCCGATTCTGACGTTTATTGGCATGACGCTGGTGATGGTTTGGCTGGCCGGTGAGCTGTATTTCTACCTGCCAACGCGCCCAAGTTTCTCGGCCTTTGTGGGTGCCGCGCTACTGCTTTTAGGCAATATTGTTTGGTTGGGTAGCCACTATCGCCGCCGCTTTACGGGCGACAGCGCTATCGCCGCGGCCTGCTATTTTGCCGGGCACTTTATGATTGTCCGCGCGTTGTACATTTGAGGCTAAACAGTGTCGGATGGCGCAAGCTTATCCGACCTACAAATGCCGCGAACTTAATCTGGAAAATTTCCCTCTTGACTCTGGAGTCAACTCCAGAGAGTAACATGGGTAATGAGAACATTATCATTACCCAGGAGGGCACATGCTCAACTCCCAAAAACCACCGCAATTTGCTAAAGCAAAGCTCAGTCCATTGCCTGCGCAAACGTCCTCCTGCTGTAACAACGACACCTGCAACGCAGCACCGGAAGCAGAAACCATTCCTGACACCGGTGAGCGTTATAGCTGGCTGGTTGATGGCATGGACTGCGCCGCCTGTGCTCGCAAAGTTGAAAATGCGGTGAAGCAACTGGCGGATGTCCAGCGCGTGCAGGTGCTATTCGCCACCCAAAAACTGCTGGTGACTGCGAGTAGCGATATTCGCCCGCAAGTTGAGAAAGCGGTAAAAGCCGCCGGATACAACCTGCGAAATAGCGCCGCCCCGGCGGAGAAAACATCCAGCTGGCGCGAAAACTTACCACTCATGTTGCTGATCGTGATGATGGCGCTGAGCTGGACTCTTGAACAATTTAACCATCCATTCGGCAAGTTCGCGTTTATCGCCACCACGCTGGTTGGCCTGTGGCCGATAGCCCGCCAGGCGGTGCGCCTGATACGCAGCGGCAATTGGTTCGCCATTGAAACCTTGATGAGCGTCGCAGCCATTGGCGCGCTGTTTATCGGCGCGACCGCCGAAGCCGCGATGGTATTGCTGCTGTTCTTAATTGGCGAACGTCTGGAATCTTACGCTGCCAGCCGCGCACGCCGTGGTGTCAGTGCGCTAATGGCGCTGAAACCGGAAGTCGCTACCCGTATTCGAAACGGCGAGCGCGAAGCTATCGCACTGGCTGAGTTACGCCCGGGCGATGTCATTGAAGTGGCTGCTGGCGGGCGTTTACCTGCTGATGGCCGACTGCTAACGCCATTCGCCAGTTTTGATGAAAGCGCGCTAACAGGCGAATCTATTCCGGTCGAACGCCAGCAAGACGAGAAAGTGCCTGCGGGCAGTACCAGTGTCGACAGGTTAGTGCAGCTCGAAGTGATTTCAGAACCCGGCGACAGCGCCATCGACCGCATCTTGCGTTTAATTGAAGAAGCAGACGAACGCCGTGCACCGATAGAGCGCTTTATCGACCGTTTCAGCCGGATATACACGCCGATTATCATGGCCATTGCGTTACTGGCAGCCGTCGTCCCGCCACTGTTTTTCGGGCAAAGCTGGGATGAGTGGATTTACAAAGGGCTGGCGCTGTTACTGATTGGTTGCCCATGCGCGCTGGTGATTTCTACCCCTGCGGCGATTACCTCCGGGCTTGCCGCCGCCGCTCGACGCGGTGCATTAATCAAAGGCGGAGCCGCACTTGAACGCCTCGGTAAAATTCAGCATATCGCTTTCGATAAAACCGGTACCTTGACCGCGGGTAAACCGCAGGTCACCGCCATTGAAATGAATGGTGAGATTAATGAAAACGAGCTGCTGGCACTGGCGGCGGCGGTAGAACTTGGTTCGTCACACCCGTTAGCACAAGCCATTGTTCGTGAGGCACAAAACCGTGGGCTGGCATTACCGGTGCCCAGCGCCAACCGCGCGCTAGCAGGTATTGGGGTGGAAGCCACTATTAACGGCGAAACCGTGCTCCTGAGCGCACCGGGTAAACTCGCAGAAAACATTCTCGACACCAGCTGGCAGCAGCGAATTACCCAGCTTGAAGCTGAAGGCCAAACGGTGATTGCGGTGGTGCAGCAAAATCGCTTACTCGGCGCGATTGCACTACGAGATACCTTGCGTAGCGATGCTAAACAGGCTGTTGCTGACCTGAGAAAAATCGGGGTGCAGAGCGTGATGTTAACTGGCGATAACCCGCGATCGGCAGCAGCCATCGCTGGGGAATTAGGCATGGATTACCGCGCCAGCCTGCTACCTGCCGATAAAGTCAGCGTGGTGAATGAACTCAACTCCCGTTCATCTCTGGCGATGGTGGGTGATGGCATCAACGATGCGCCAGCCATGAAAGCGGCAACCATCGGCATCGCAATGGGTAGCGGCACGGATGTGGCGCTCGAAACCGCAGATGCGGCGCTTACGCACAACCGCCTGACCGAGCTCGCCAGCATGATTGGCCTCGCCCGCGCAACGCATAACAATATTCGCCAGAACATTACTATAGCATTGGGACTGAAGGGGATTTTCCTGGTGACCACGCTGCTGGGACTCACCGGCCTGTGGCTTGCCGTGTTAGCCGATTCCGGCGCGACGGCACTGGTTACAGCGAATGCGTTGCGGTTGCTGCGCAAAAAATAAAAAAGTCGGGTGACGCTTGCGCTTACCCGACCTACGGAACATCTGGTTTTGTAGGGTGGATAAGCGCAAGCGTCATCCACCGTTTTGCCTTAATTCATGCCCAACATATGCGGTAACCACAACGAAACCGCCGGAATGTAAGTCACCATCGCCAGCACCACCAGCAACACGGCGTAAAACGGCAACATGGCGCGCACCACCACTTCGATTTTCTGTTTACTCACCGCACTGGCAACAAACAGCACCGAACCGACTGGCGGAGTAATCAAACCGATGCCGAGGTTCACCATCATGATCATACCGAAATGCACCGGATCGATGCCCAGCGAATTGGTCACCGGCAGCAAAACTGGCGTGAGGATCAGGATGATCGGCGCCATGTCCATCAAGGTGCCAATCAGCAACAGCATGACGTTGAGATACATCAGGATCACGTATTTGTTGTCAGACAGCGAAGTGAAAAATTCCGTGATACGTGACGGCAACTGCATGAAAGTCATCACCGCGCCAAACGCCGACGCAAAACCAATCAAAATCATTACTATAGAGACCGTTTTTACCGTGCGGAACATCAGCTTTGGTAACTCATTCCATTTGTAATCGCGGTAGATAAACATGGTGACGAAGAATGCCCAGACGCAAGCCACCGCCGCCGATTCTGTCGCCGTAAATACCCCCGTCAGAATCCCGCCGAGAATAATGACCACCGTCATCAAACCCCACAGCGCATCGAAGAAAATTTTCACCGCTTGTTTGAAGGGAATGCGTTCACCTTTTGGGTAACCGCGTTTATGGGCAAAGCCGAGGCACATCACCATCAGGCAGAAACCCAGCAACAATCCTGGTAAAATACCCGCGATAAACAGTGTGGCTATAGAGACCGTACCGCCTGCCGCCAGGGAGTAAATCACCGAGTTATGGCTCGGCGGGATCAAAATCGCCTGCACCGATCCGCTCGCCGTGACCGCTGCTGCATATTCGCGCGGATAACCCTTTTTCTCCATTTCCGGGATCATCACGCTACCGATGGATGCGGTATCCGCCACGGACGATCCGGAAATTGCGCCGAAGAACGTAGAAGCGACGATATTCACCAGTGACAAACCACCACGAATAAACCCAACGAAGATATAAGCAAAGTTCACCAGGCGGCGGGCAATACCGCCTTCCGCCATAATCGCCCCGGCCAGAATGAAGAACGGTATCGCCAGCAGGGTAAATTTATTCACCCCACTGGTGATTTGAATCATGATCGCTTCCAGCGGCAAATCTATCCATAACGCCCCGACAATGGCGCTTAGCCCAACGGCAAAGGCCACGGGCATTCCCACTGCAAGCAGCACCGCAAGTGTCGCTAATAAAATAAATGCGTCCATGTTATCCCCTGGTCTTAACCGTGATTACCCAGCAACACGATTGGGCGGTTCTCTTGAGAGCCAAACAGCAAGCGCTCGACAACAAACAGAATGAGTAAGATCGCGCCCACAGGCAGCGGGAGGTAGGTTTGGCCGGAAGTGAGGAGCGGGAATTCAGCAACTGGCTGTTCCCATAAATCGGCGCACAGGTAGAAGCTGTAATAGAACATCACCAGCGAGATAAGCAGCATCAGCAGATCAACAATGCGTGCGCAAAACGTCTGCAACGCCAGTGGCAGACGGTCTGTCAGCATATTCACTGCGATGTGCGAACCGGCGCGGTAACTCACCGCCGCGCCGATGAACGTGAAGGTCACCATGCAGATAATCGCTACCGGTTCCGGCCAGGACTCCCCACGGTTCAGGACATAGCGCGAGAAAATGCCAATCGGAATAATCACCGTCATCACTAACAGTGAAAACCCCGCAATAATCATCGCCAGCAAATAAACCTTATCCATCAAATCTGAGTAGCGTTGGGACATAAGATCCCCTCCACGCAAGGGTTAGCGATAATAACTACTGAACTTCAGCAATAGCTTTCATCAGGTCCTGATGCTTATCGCCATACTCTTTGCGCACCGGCTCAGTGGCTTTCACAAACCAGGCTTTGTCGATTTCGTGGAACTGAACGCCACCGGCTTTCATTTTTTCCAGCGCTTGTTTGTTGTAAGCATTCCACAGTTCACGCTGTTCCATTTGCGTAGCACGCGCCAGGGTAAGGATTTTTTGCTGCTGGTCAGGCGTCAGTTTGTCCCACTTCACTTTGGAATAAAGCAGCATTTCTGGGGTAATGAAGTGGCCGCTCAACGTGTAGTTTTTGGCGACCGGCATGTAGTTGTGGGCAATAAACGTCGGTGGGTTGTTTTCCGCGCCGTCGATAACGCCGGTTTGCATCCCGCTATACACTTCGCTCACGCCCATTGCGACCGAGTTTGCGCCCATGTCTTTTAGCGTTGCCAGAGCCACTGGGCTACCCTGAACGCGGATTTTCATCCCTTTAAGATCTTCAGGTTTCACCACCGGATTTTTGGTAATCAGGTTACGCGTGCCTGAGTCCATCCAGCCGAGGAACACCAGGCGGGATTTCGGGTTATTCGTCAGCTTAGCGCCAATCTCTTTACCTAAATCGCCGTCAATCACTTTGTGCATATGATCTTCATCGCGGAACACATACGGCAAGGTAAAGACTTCAACATCCGGCAGGATCGCCGCAACCGGTGCCATCGACACACGGATCATGTCGATCGCCCCCATCTGCGCCTGTTCAATCATCTGTTTTTCATCGCCCAGCACACCGCTCGGGAACACTTTGATCTCTAAATCACCATTGGTTTCTTGTTTGAGTTTTTCACCCATATGCTGCACCGCGACCACATTCGGATAACCTTCCGGATGAACGTCGGCAGCTTTAATCACCTGGGCGCAAGCCGTTTGAGCAAACAGAACGGACGCGGTAGACAGACATAAACCAGCAAAAGCAGGCAGAAAGGTCTTCTTCATTGGGTCGCTCCAGCAGAGGTAGAAATTTGAGATAAGAAGTAAAACAATGTTTTAATTTGTAGATTAAAAACTAGACTACGTGGAGAAAAGCGAGGGTGAAGCACTTCACAAAAAGTGACAAAAAATGAAATTGGGGTTCAAAGCAGATGTAAAGCGGGTTCAGAAGCCCGAAGCAAGACGCCAGGGGCTGAAGCGGTTTTATTGCCCTTTACGCAGCAAGTAGCGATAAGGCAATGATTCCACTTGTTTAGCAATAAGCTCGTGTTCCATAAAAACACAAAACCCGGGGATGTCACGCGTGGTCGCGGGGTCATCAGCAATGATAAGTAACGTTTCACCGGCCTGCATATTGCGCACGGTTTTACGCACCATCATCACAGGTTCGGGGCAGCGCAGGCCCAAAGCATCAAGAGTGTGGTCAGGATTGGCAAAAAGATCGGTCATCAGCGGTCTCGTATTTAACAAACCGCGCTAGTTTACCCCCGGCAGATTATCGCGCAAGTCACGTGAACGATTGCGCTAAAATTAACCATTGCAATGCGGGGTTAAAGCAGTATCATCGCCCCCGCTTTAAAAAAGACCAGGGTTCCCTCACCCCTTTCACTAAAAAGGCTACAAAATGACGCAGTTCAATTCTACTCAGCGCACTAAAGCGCTGTTCTGGCTATCGCTATTCCATTTGCTGGTGATTACTTCCAGTAACTATTTGGTGCAATTACCGGTCGCGGTTTTTGGTTTCCATACCACCTGGGGCGCGTTTAGCTTTCCGTTTATCTTCCTCGCAACCGACCTGACGGTACGCATTTTTGGTGCACCGCTGGCTCGACGCATTATTTTTGCCGTGATGCTGCCCGCGCTGGTGATTTCCTACGGTATTTCCGCGCTGTTTTATATGGGTACCTGGCAAGGGTTCGACGCACTTTTGCATTTCAATTTGTTCGTCGCCCGTATCGCTGTTGCCAGCTTTATGGCTTACGCATTGGGGCAGATTCTGGATGTGCACGTGTTTAACCGCCTGCGCCAGAGCCGCTACTGGTGGCTTGCGCCAACGGCATCCACGCTCTTCGGAAATATCAGCGACACACTGTCATTCTTCTTTATTGCTTTCTGGCGCAGCCCGGATGCCTTTATGGCGCAACATTGGGTAGAAATCGCCATCGTCGATTACTGCTTTAAAGTGCTAATCAGCATTGTATTCTTCCTGCCGATGTACGGCGTGCTACTGAATATGTTGTTGAAACGTTTGGCAGATAAGTCTGAAAGTTCGGCGTTGCAGCCGGGTTGACGGTGGTTGAATTATCTTGTGATAAGATGCTGAAATCAGCCGCGAAGGCTTGCTAACGTAAAGGAAGAAGTCATGGGTAATCTGGTAAAATATGTCGGTATTGGCCTGCTGGTATTAGGCCTGGCCGCTTGCGATAACAATGACAGCAAAACAGCCACTGCGAATGAAGCGGCACAAAGCAGCGCAACCGGTCAGCCCGTCAGTTTGCTGGATGGGAAAATCAGCTTTGCACTGCCTGCGGAGATGACTGACCAGAGCGGTAAACTGGGCACTCAGTCAAACAACATGCACGTCTACTCTGATGCATCTGGTCAGAAAGCGGTGATTGTGATTGTTGGCGATGATACTTCTGAAGAGCTGTCAGCTCTGGCGAAACGTCTTGAAGATCAACAGCGTGCCCGTGACCCACAGTTGCAAGTTGTGACCAATAAATCTATCGAGATCAAAGGCCACACGCTGCAGCAGTTAGACACTATTATCTCAGCAAAAGGCCAGACAGCTTACTCGTCGGTTATCCTGGGTAAAATTGATAACCAGCTGTTAACTATGCAAATCACACTGCCTGCTGATAACCAGCAACTGGCGCAAACGGCTGCTGAAAACATCATTAACACCATCACCATTAAGTAATTATTTTCTGTTACTGCTGTGATGATGACACGGCCTCCGGTTGCTCAATCGGGGGCCGTTTTTTTAACTGCCACGCCATCAGTAATGCGATACAAACCAAAGCCGCCGCGGCCAGGTAAATCACCGAAACACCCGCATACGCCATCACGAACCCCGCCAACGGCCCGGTAATCCCCAGCGATAAATCCATAAACACGGTGTAAGTTGCCAGCGCGCTGCCCTGATTTTGTTGCGGTACCATCTTCACCGCCACCACGCCAAGCGCCGGGAACACCAGCGAGAAACCCGCCCCTGTCAGGAATGTACCGGCTTTTGCCATCCACGGTTCAACCGCCAACCCTACCAGCAGCAAGCCAATAATCTCGACCGAGAAACAAATCATCGCCACGTTCAAACCGCCCATGCGGTTAATCCCATTAGGGAAAAGTAAACGCGTGCCGACGAAAGCACAGCTAAACAGCGTGAGCGCGAAGGCTGCGCCGTCCCAGCCTTTGGCATCGTAAAACAGGGTGATAAACGTGGCGATCACCCCAAACCCTGCCGATGCCAGCGCGAGCGCCATTCCGTATGGCCACACACGCCCAAGCACCGCACGAAATGGCAGTGGTTTGCCTTTACTGGCTTTCACCGCCGGGCGCGGAAGCGCCAGCAGCACGGCTATCAGCGCCACTGCCATAATGATTCCCGCTAACAGTTTAAGGCCGCCAAGGTGATAGAACAGCACGCCAAGCGGTGCGCCCATCGCCATCGCGCCATAAGTCACAATACCGTTCCAGGAAATCACCCGTCCAATATGCAACGACCCGACGACACCCACGCCCCAAAGCGTTGAACCGGTACCCGCAAAACTCTGCCCAATCCCTAAAATGACGCGCCCAAGGCAGAGCAACAGCAGGCTAACCAACGGCCATGCGCTACCAAACGCCGCCAGCATGTAGCTCGCGCCACTGAGGAAACAGCCGCACAAACCGAAGATAACGATTTTTTTTGGGCCCAGAATATCGGCGTAACGCCCGGCGTGCGGGCGGCTCAGCAGTGTGGCGAAATACTGGAGGCTAATCACCAGCCCCGCCCAAAACGCGCTGTAGCCCATCACGTCATGAACGTAACCCGGCAATACCGCGAGCGGCAGGCCAATCGTCATATAGCTGGCAAAGTTGAACATCACTACAGAGACAATCTGTAGGTTAAGACGGTAACTGCTTAATGCGGGGGTGGGTGTGAGATCAGGCATGGTCATTCACTTTTAAAACAGCGTTCCTCAGTATATACACTTCAGGTTTCACATTTCAGCACCAGTATTTCAGAGTTGCCCTGCCGTGAGAAAAAAACGAAGCGCTACACTAAGAAGATTCTCCGCGCATAGGATCTCCCGATGGTCGCTCCTGAACCCGATAAAACCGGGCTACATATTCTGCTAAAACTTGCCGCACTGGTGGTTATTCTCGCCGGGATTCATGCAGCGGCAGACATCATTGTCCAGCTCTTGCTGGCACTGTTCTTCGCCATCGTCCTAAACCCGCTGGTCACCTGGTTTATTCGCCGTGGCGTAAACCGACCCCTGGCTATTTCGATAGTGGTCTTCGTGATGTTGATTGTGCTCACCATGCTGGTCGGGGTGCTGGCCGCGTCAATGAGTGAATTCATCGATATGCTGCCGAAATACAACAAGATGCTGACGCAAAAGGTGTTTGAGCTCGAAAAGATGTTGCCGTTTATGCACCTGCGATTATCGCCCGAGCGCATGTTGCAGCGCATGGATTCCGAGAAAGTGATGTCGTACGCCACAACGCTGATGACCGGGCTTTCCGGCGCGATGGCCAGCATTTTACTGCTGGTGATGACCGTGGTCTTTATGCTGTTCGAGGTGCGCCACGTTCCGTATAAACTGCGCTTCTCTCTGGCCAACCCGAAAATTCATATCGCCAGCCTGCATCGCGCACTCAAAGGTGTGACGCATTATCTGGCACTCAAAACGCTGATTAGCCTATGGACCGGGTTGATTATCTGGCTCGGGCTGGAGTTGATGGGTGTGCAATTTGCGCTGATGTGGGGCGTATTGGGCTTTTTGCTGAATTACATCCCTAATATTGGTTCGGTTATTTCCGCTATCCCGCCAATGATTCAGGCATTTTTGTTTAACGGCACCTACGAAATGGTTATGGTCGGCTCACTGTTCCTTGCGGTGCATATGGTGTTGGGGAATATTGTCGAGCCGCGCATGATGGGCCGTGGCCTCGGGATGTCGACCTTCGTGGTCTTCCTTTCGTTACTGTTCTGGGGCTGGCTGCTCGGCCCGGTGGGCATGCTGCTTTCAGTGCCGCTCACCAGCGTATGTAAAATTTTGATGGAAACCACTCAGGGCGGCAACAAGCTGGCCTTGTTACTGGGTCCTGGTCGTCCCAAAACTCGGTTACCGGGATAGGCTCAAAATTAGCCAGGTGGTAAGTTAACGTTTATTCAGGGTAAAGAAAAAGGAGTGACAGACCCATGCCAATTACGCTTGCCACCATCAAACAACCCGAGATTTACCTCAACGTGCCGAGCGTTGTGTTAAATGACCAGACCCTTCAACAACGCCGCAGCAAAATTTTGCAGGCAATGGCGCGACAGAACCTGGATGCGCTGGTCATCTATGCCGACAAAGAACATGGCGGGAACTTTGAGTATCTGACCGGTTTCATCCCGCGCTTTGAAGAAGGTTTGTTGGTGCTGCATAAAAGCGGTGAAGCGGTGCTGGTACTCGGTAATGAAAACCTTAAGCTCGCCAGGCACTCCAGAGTTCCAGCCCGTGTGGTTCACGCTCCGTGGTTTTCATTGCCCAACCAACCGATGGACACCACGCTTTCACTGAGCGAAGTACTGCAACAGGCCGGGCTTCGCGAGCAACATCGCGTTGGCATCGCTGGCTGGAAACTGTTCACCGGAACCCACGATAACAACCCGTCACTGTTTGATATTCCGACATTTATTTTCCAGGCACTTCAGGCCGCACTCACTTCCGAATGTGAGCTGCTCAATGCCACCGGGCTGTTTATTTCACCGCGTGATGGCGCTCGTATCATCAATAACGCCAACGAAATCGCCCATTATGAATACGGCGCAAACCTGGCGTCGAGTGCCGCGCTAACGGCACTGAATGCGGTTGAATTGGGTAAAACTGAAAAGTCGATTGCGGCATTGTTGGCCGCCGACGGACAAGCTAATAACGTTGTGACTATTGCCGCAACTGGCGAGCGTTTTGCCAACGCCAATTTATATCCTGCCGATAAACAGATTCAGGCTGGCGACAAATTCTCGCTCACCGTCAGCTACAAAGGCGGTTTAACCAGCCGCGCGGCATATGTAGTGAACAACGCCAGCGAACTTGCTGAAGAAGTCCGTGATTATCTCGATGTGGTCGCCATCCCTTATTACCACACGGTGGTGAACTGGCTGGAACATATGCGCGTCGGTGTGAAAGGCCACGAAGTCTATGAACTGATTGAAGGTGTTTTGCCGAAAAATGAATACCACTGGCACCTGAACCCTGGCCATTTAGTTGCCGATGAAGAATGGCTCTGTTCACCGATTTACCCGGCATCGGATATTCCTTTATCCAGCGGAATGTTGCTGCAAATCGACATTATCCCATCGCGCCAGGGTTACGCCGGAGCCAGTATTGAAGACACTATTGCCCTTGCCGATGAACCTTTGCGCTTGCAATTAGCCGCACTGTATCCAGAAGTTTGGCAGCGTATTCAACAGCGTCGCACCTACATTCGCGATGTATTAAATATCAAACTTCACGACGATGTGTTGCCGTTATCCAACACAGTGGGTTATTTACGACCTTACTTGTTAAATAAAGAAATGGCGTTAATTTGCCAATAACACTTTCGCCTGACAATAAAAACCTGATGGGTGACGAGTTCACTCTTTATCCATCAGAATAAGATGAATTAAAAAATAATATTATAACCCTGACAATTGAAGACATTTAAATATGCTTATTTTTAGAATAAAGCAGATAAAACGTTCTATGCTTTAGAAGTAACCATCAGCATTTTAGATCAAACATAATGCATTAAAATACTTTAAAATCAGCTAGTTATATACATTTAACCATAAAAAACATATAAATTTTAACGCTATTTTCTGCAAGGTGACGTTATGCGTAGCGACTCATCAAGAAAGTTTGATGCAATAAAGAATTTCGATTTGAACTTATTAATCGTGTTCGAGATGGTGTATTTACACAAAAGCATGACCAAGGCTGCAACCAAAATGCAGGTTACGCCATCGGCTATCAGCCAATCCTTACAGAAGCTGAGAACCTACTTTGATGATTCATTGTTTATCAGAGAAAATAATCTTCTCAGAGCCACATTGCTTGCCAACGAACTCCATCATCAGATAGAGAAAAAACTCGAACCTTTTATTGATTACGTGGGGCATGTTGTCACTTCTGATACCAAAACCCATTATGTTATTTATTGCTCTAATTATTACTCATGGAACGTCTTCCCATTGTTGGTCAATAACATCTATGAAAATAATGAAAACTACAGTATTCAACACGTCAACCAATATGGAGTAGAAGTCACAGATGACGATATTTTATCGAAACAATATGCTGACATTGTGCTGGATATCAATGAAAACCATAATCCAGCCTATGCCAGCGAGGTGGTTTATCACGACTCATTGATTTTTATTTGCAGTAAAAATCATCATCTTGCCAACGGACCAGTGGACTCTGACTCACTACAAAAAGAAAAATACATATCAATATCAAGCAATTCACTGGCAGCCAGAAAAATTAAAAACACCATCGAAATGCAGCACGGGAAATTTTCCTATCAATTTTCCACACCGTCATTAACGACATTATTTTCCGTGGCAGAAAATTCCTCTTTACTGGCTTTAGTACCCTTTAAAGCTTATGAAAAATTCAAGTCGACTTATAATCTTTCAGCGGTGACGTTTAAAGATGAGTTTATTATTCCCGATATCACGCTGTATATGACATACAAGAAAAAGTCGCTGAAAAATAAAGCCTTCTCATCGATTATCAAATCGATCAAAGGCTTATTATAACGGGAAATAAAAGGGTGGATGTCGCAGGCGGATTAACGCTGCGACATCCACGTTCTATCAGAAGCTGTATTTCACCCCCACCATCGCCGAGGCATCGCTGTAGCCTTTATCCCCCACCTGGACGCCCACATTGCCCCACAGATTGAGCCGTGAGTTAAGCTGCCCTTCCACACCGGTTTTAATTTCCCCGATATTCCGCGCGCCACTTTGTGTCAGGCTCACGCCATCCATACGCGTACCGAAGCTCTGGGTGTTATGTATCCAGTTCACTTCGACAAACGGCTGGAAGGTACGGCCCTTGCCGTCATCGATTTTATTGTGCCCTTTCAGATACGTACGCACACCCAGACGGGTCTGAACGTTGCCGTCGCCTTCACCGCTGACGCGTGTGCCGTTGCTTTCACGGTGGTCATCAGCTTCAACCCCCATCCAGATAGCCTGCGCCTGCGGCTGGATAAACCATTCATTCAGCGAACCCTGGCTGCCAGCAAATTCACCCAGTTTATGCGTATAACCCATCTCCAGCGACGCCGTGATACCGCTGGATTTGTAGGACTCACCCTTAATGTCCTGGCCATTCACCTCGTTGTTGAACCAGCCGTACTGCGCCCAGCTGTCCACATACGCGCCCTGACGGGTTTCGTCATTCTGATACCAGGTGGCATACAGCCCGGCACTGTAACCATCCACCGACCCTTCGGCACGGTATCCGGTCACATTCGAGCGGCTTTTACTGCTGCTGGTTCCGTAACCCGCCATCACCCCGAGGTGCAGGCGTTGCAGGCCATCCGGGCTCCACTGGGCGATATCACCACCCAGTTGCGTGACGTAACGGTTGCTCTGGGTTTCGATTTGCCCGCTGCTGTCTTTCCAGCGGTTTTGCCCGCCAAGCTGGCGCAACCACATGCTCGTCACTTTCTGCTCGCCCGTCAGCGCATCGGTGTACTGCGTTTCACCCAGGCGGTCATGCAGGCTGGTGATAAACATAGTGTTGGCTGCTGCCAGATTAGCGGTGTAAGCCGCCGCTTCCGGACGCACCGTCGGCTGGCCTTTTTTCTCAGGCTCTGGTGATGGTTCGCCAGGCTTCGCAGGCTCTGGCGGTTTCGCCGTGGTATCCAGGCTGGTGAGGAACCAGTCAGCGCCTTTTTTCACCAGGCTATAATCATACGCCCCGGCGACAATACGCCCGGATTTGGTGAACGTCCCGTCAGACTGGCCTTTCACTTCCACCACGCGGATCCCTTCCACCGTCTGCGCGCCGCTTCCACCCGCATTGTTGACCTTCATAAAGGTGTTGCCGCTGGTATTGCCGTTCACCAGCAGTTTATCGGTGACGGAGTTGTCACCCCCCAGCACGGTGTTCAGCACCAGAGTGCCGCCCTGGCCGTTCCAGTTGTTCGCCGTCAGCGTGCGGCCTGCGGCCATTGGCATGCTGCCCGGTGCCACATAATTCAGCGTCCCCGCAAGGTTAACGTCATCAACCAGCGAATCCGCCGTCATGTTCCAGGTACTGGCGCTATCGATGTTCACATCCGTCGGATCAATCCAGCCGGTCAGGCTGGCACCGTTGCGCAGCGACAACGCGGTGTTGTCTTTGGCAATGATGTTACTGACCAGTTGCGCACCGCCCTGTGAGCCGTCGAGCGTCAGTTCACCCTCATCAATCAGGGTGTTGCCCGTCCAGTCGGTTTTACCGGTCATCACCACTTCACCGGCACCGCGTTTAACGACTTCGCCCGTGCCTTTGATGGTGTTATCCATCGTGCCGGTTGCGCCATCCAGCACCAGTTTACCGGTGCTGGTGATTTCGCTGCTGCCCAGACCGTCAACATGATTGAGGCTGACCGTCGCGCCTGCGGCGACAGTCGTTGCCGCCGTCAGCCCATTGTTCGCACCCTGCACATCAAGCGTTCCACCGTTGACATTGAGTTTCCCGCCACCCGCTAGTGTGCCTGCCGAAGTGCCACCATTGCTGAGATCCAGCGTACCGCCATTGAGATTCAGGGTCGAACCCGTTTCACCGTTCAGCGCGCCGAGTGTCTGGGTTTTGCCGTTCAGATCGAACGCACTTGCGCTCGCCAGGTTTAACTTGCTGGTCTGGCCCAGCGCGTTATCACTGCCCGCCTGCAACGTTCCCGAATTAACGCTGGTTTCACCGCGGTAATCGTTGGTGATGTTAGTCAGCGACAGCAGGCCGCCACGGGCGTCGATAGCCAGATTACCGCTGCCGGTGATTTTGGCAGACATATCCGCTGAAGCGCCGTTCGCTGCCGTATCCTGCGTCAGTGTCAGCGTCTGGTCTGCCTGCAAATCCAGTTGTTTCAGGCCGTAGTTCACATACAGACCATTACTCTGCGCGCCGGAGGTCAGACGGTAGTCGTAGGTCGCTTTCGCGACGGTATTGCCATCCTGGCTGACGTCGATCTCGCGTGCCGCGGTGATTTTCTCGCCGTTCTGATCCACCAGTTCTAGTGCGCCACCGCTGCCGGTGACCGCGCCGGATCTGACCAGTTGTACGCCCGTTTCGCCCTCATCCTGCATCAGCAGGTTGGTGGCATTCGGTGTGTCTGGCGCGCTGGCGGTCAGCGGCTCCGGCAGTTTCACCATCACGGTGCCGGTGCGGTTGATGTCTAGCGCACCCGCAGTGATAAGACTGGTCGCCACACTTTGATCCGGTGCCGTGGCGTTGAACTTCATGGTGCCGCCATTCAGGGTTAACCCGCCGATCTGCTGATCGCCGTCACCGACAGTGGTCACGTTGCCAGTACCGACCTGTAATGTCGCACGAGTTAATGCTGTGGTGTTGTCGCCTGTCAGATCAAAGGTGTTGTCCGTCAGATTCGCGGTACCGGCAAAGTTCGCGCCCACGCCGCTGCCGAAGCTGAACGCATTCCCGCCACTGGACGCATTCAGCGTACCGGCTCCGGTCAGTGCGTTGTCGAAGCTGAACGCGCCGCTGGTCTGTGCATTCACAATGCCGCCCGCCGCAATGTCCACCGCACCGCTGCCCAGATTAGGCGTGCTGCTGGTCGCGGTGCTGTCCACTGCCAGTGTGCCGCTACCCGTGACATTCCAGTTGCCGGTATAGGCTGAGTTATCCGCCGTGATGGTCGCCTGTGCGCCGCTCACCGTGGTGGCTCCGGCACCCGCCAGTTGGTTATCGAAGACACTGGCGGTGGCTAGCGCCAGCTCAAGACCCGCTGCAGTATCGATATTCACCACGCCCGTTCCTGCACCGTCAGCGTCGGTCAGTTTCAGTACCCCACCAGAAATCGTGGTGTTGCCGCTGTAGCTGTTAGCGCGAGCAAAGGTCAGCGTACCGGTGCCGTTTTTAGTGACGGCACCCGCGCCATTGATCGCATTATCCAGCGTCCAGTCCGTCGCGGTGTCGACGTTAAAGGTGCCGGCATTGTTAATGGCCGCCGTACCCAGATTCGCCGCCTGCGTGGCGGTCAGACGGGTACCTGCGTCGGTATTCCAGCTTCCCGACAGCGCACTGTTACCCGCCAGCGTCACATCGGCGGCGTTGCTCAGTTTCACTGCACCCGCGCCATTGATGACGTTATCCAGCGAGCCAGTTGCCGCATCCACCACCAGCGTACCGGCGGTGGTGATCACACTGCTGCCCAGGCTGTCGACATGATTGATCTTAACGGTAGCACCACTGGCAATCGCCGTGGTCGCCGTCAAACCGGTGTTTTCACCCTGCACATCAAGCGTGCCGCCGTTAACGTTCAGTTGCCCGGTACCGGTCAGCGACCCGGCTGACGTGCCGCCATTACTGAGGTTCAGCGAACCGTTGTTGATATTCAGCGTTGAACCCGCAAGGCCATTCAGTGCACCGATCGTCTGCGTTTTAGCGTTGAGGTCAAAGGTGGTGGTATCCGCGAGGTTTAACTTGCTGGTATTACCCAGTGCGTTATCGCTGCCCGACTGCAACGTCCCGCTGCTCACACTGGTTTCACCGCTATAGTCGTTGAGGGCGTTGGACAGCGACAGCACATCACTACGGGCATTAATCGCCAGGTTACCGCTGCCGGTGATTTTGGCCGACATATCCGCCGCCACGCCGCTGGCTCCGGTATCCTGCGCCAGTGTCAGCGTCTGGTTTGCCTGAAGATCCAGTTGTTTCAGACCGTAGTTCACATACAGGCCATCGTTCTGCGAACTGGAGGTCAGACGGTAGTCATAGGTCGCCTGCGCCACAGTATTGCCGTTCTGGCTGATGTCTATCTGGCGTGCCGCCGTGATGACATCGCCGTTCTGGTCGGTCAGTTCGATAGCGCCACCGCTGCCCGTGACGGAACTGGCGATGACCAGTTGTACACTGACGTTCTCTTCATCCTGCTTCAGCAGGTTGGTGGTGTTCGGTGTATCCGGCGGTGCCGGGGTGAACGGTGTTGGCAGGTTCAGGCGCACCGTGCCGGTATGGTTGATTTCCAGCGTGCCCGCCGTGATATGGCTGGTTGCCAAAATCTGCTCAGGGGCCGTGGCGTTGAACTGCATTCTGCCGCCATTAATGGTCAGCCCGCCGATCTGCTGGTTGCCATCGCCGACCGTGGTCACGTTGCCAGTACCAACTTCCAGCGTGGCGCGGGTCAGCGCGCTGGTGTTGTCACCTGTCAAATCAAAGGTGTTATGGGTCAGATTCGCGGTACCGGCAAAGTTCGCGCCCACGCCGCTGCCGAAGCTGAACGTATTTCCGTTGTTTGAGGCATTCAGTGTACCGGCTCCGGTCAGTGCGTTGTCGAAGCTGAACGCGCCCGTAGTCTGTGCATTCACAATGCCGCCCGCCGCAATGTCCACCGCACCGCTGCCCAAATTAGGCGTGCTGCTGGTCGCGGAATCAGGCACGGCCAGTGTGCCGCTGCTGGTGACATTCCAGTTACCGGTGTACGCGGAGTTGTTCGCCGTGATGGTCGCCTGCGCGCCACTCACCGTGGTGGCTCCGGCACCCGCCAGTTGGTTGTCGAAGACACTGGCGGTAGCAAGTGCCAGTTCAAGACCCGCTACGGTATCGATATTCACCACGCCCGTTCCTGCGCCATCAGCGTTGGTCAGTTTCAGTACCCCACCAGAAATCGTGGTGTTGCCGCTGTAGCTGTTAGCGCGAGCAAGGGTCAACGTACCGGTGCCGTTTTTAGTGACGGTACCCGCGCCATTGATCGCATTATCCAACGTCCAGTCCGTCGCGGTGTCGACGTTAAAGGTACCGGCATTGTTAATCGCCGCCGTCCCCAGATTCGCCGCTTGCGTGGCGGTCAGACGCGTACCTGCGTCGGTATTCCAGCTTCCCGACAGCGCACTGTTACCCGCCAGCGTCACATCGGCGGCGTTGCTCAGTTGCACTGCACCCGCGCCATTGATGACGTTATCCAGCGAGCCGATAGCCGCGTCCACCACCAGCGTACCGGCGGCGGTGATCACACTGCTGCCCAGGCTGTCGACATGATTGATCTTAACGGTAGCACCACTGACAATCGCCGTGGCCGCCGTCAGGCCGGTGTTTTCACCCTGCACATCAAGCGTGCCGCCGTTAACATTCAGTTGACCTGCACCGGTCAACGAACCGGCTAACGTGCCGCCATTACTGAGGTTCAGTGTACCGTTGTTGATATTCAGCGTTGAACCCGCAAGGCCATTCAACGCACCAAGGGTCTGCGTTTTAGCATTCAGATCGAATGTCGTGGTATCTGCGAGGTTTAGTTTGCTGGTGTGACCGAGCGCGTTATCACTGCCTGCCTGCAACGTGCCGGTGGTGACGCTGGTTTCGCCGCTGTAGTCGTTGGTGGCATTCGACAGCGACACCACACCGTTACCAGCATCGATCTGAAGGCTACCGCTGCCGGTGAGTTTGGCGGACATATCAGCAGACGTGCCATTTGCGCCGTTACTTTGCGCCAGCATCAGCGTCTGGCCTGCCTGCAATGCCAGCTGGCTCAGACGATAGGCGGCGTATAATCCGTCCACGGTGCTGCTGCCTGCGGCGCGAGTTGCCAGCCCGTAAGAATAGCTGCCCACCGCCACGGTGTTACCGCCCTGAACGATGTTAGATGTGCCGGTGGTCAGTACATTGCCGGCCAAATCTTTCAGCACCAGATTGCCTTCAGAGCCTGTCACCGAAGTGGCAGAAATCAGCTGCCGGGTGGTGCCTTCGTCCTGCACCAGCAGGTTGCCGGAAGTACCTGCATCTTGCGTATCCAGCTGAACATTGCCGGTGGTCAGTGCCAGGGCGTTGGTTGCCACGGTGCCAGATGGCAGATTCGAGAATAACATTGTGCCGCCATTGAACGTCAGGTTGCCGATAGCCTGGCTACCTGCGCCGACGGTGGTAACGTTGCCCGCATTCATGTTCAGCGTGGCGCGGGTCAGTGCGGTGGTGTTGTCACCGGACAGCGCAAAGCTGTTGTCCGCCAGATTGACCGTACCGGCAAAGTTAGCACCCACTCCGCTGCCAAAGCTGAGCGCCTGCCCGTTGTTCGAGGCATCCAGCGTGCCGCTGCCGGTCAGCGCGTTGTTAAAGCTGAACGCGCCCGTGGTTTGCGTATTAACAATACCGTCTGTGGCAATGTCTACCGCGCCCGTTCCCAGATTAGTGGTGCTGCTGGTCGCCGTATTAGCAACCGCCAGGGTGCTGCTGCTGGTGACATTCCAGTTGCCGGTGTACGCAGAATTATCCGCAGTGACCGTGGTTTGCGCCCCGTTCACGGTGGTGGTTCCGGCTCCGGCTAACTGGTTATCAAAGGTACTGGCTGAGGCAAACGCCAGCTCAAGGCCAGTCGCCGTGTTGATATTGACAGTGCCTGTACCTGCCGCATCAGCGTTAGTCAGCTTCAGCAGACCGCCCGCAATAGCGGTGCCACCGCTGTAAGTGTTGGCCGTGGTCAGCAGCAAGGTACCGGCATCCGCTTTGTGCAGCGCACCGGCACCCGAAATCACGCCATTCATGGTCAGCGTGGTGCCAGTGTCAACATCGAACGTCGCCGAACCGGCGTCGATTGTCGCAGTACGGTCAGATGCCATGGTGGTGGTGGTTTCCAGCGAGCCACCATTGAAGGTTAATGCGCCAGAGGCCGCGCCAAGGCTGGCATCGCTGGATACCTGGATTTTACCGGCGTTGAACACGGTGCCGCCGCTGTAGGTACTTGTTCCGGCCAGGGCTAATGTCCCGGTACCGGATTTATTAAGTGCGCCACTGCCCTCAATAATACCGTTCAGCGTCAATGTGGTGCCGTCGTCAACATTCAGCGTTGCACCCGCAGCATTGAGCATAGTGGTACGTGTCGAGGTCATCGATGCGCTAGTTTCCAGGGTAGCATTATCGATGGTGAGCACCCCATCAGCCGCACCAAGCGCACTATCACTGGCCACACTCACCGTACCTGCGCTGATCTCGGTACCACCGCTATAAGTATTTGCGCCACTGAGCACCAGTTTACCGGCATCGGTTTTGGTCAGTTTGCCCACACCGCTAATCACACCGCTCAGAGTCAGCGTCTTCCCGGTATCGACATCAAGTGTGCCGCCCTTAGTATTCAGCGTGGTGGTGCGTGCGGTGGAGAAGGTGCCGCTGCTTTCCAGCGTACCGCCATTGAACGCCAGTGCGCCCGCAGCCGCCCCCAGGTTGCTGTCACTGGAGACATTCAGCGTGCCGTTGTTCATCGTCGTGCCACCGCTGTAGGTGTTGCTGCCGGTGAGTATCAGCTTACCTTTATCGGTTTTGGTGATTCCGGTGCTGCCCTGCAAAACCGAGCCAATCGTCGCGGTATAGCCAGCCCCCGTATCACTGCCATCGCCGACACGAATCGTGGTGCTGTTGGTACCGGAAGATGTCTCAAGCAGGTCTATCGTCCCGCCCACCAGTGAGTACCCACTAACCGCGAACTGTAAGCCGGTGGTGGAAATCGAGCCGTAAGTGTTGTCCACCGTCACGGTCGCTGGCGTGCCCTGGAAAATAACGAACGACGTTGGAGTATAAGTTGAGTTGATTGAACTGCTGGCATCACCCCAGGACTGGTTCGCCAGATTGCGGTTCCAGACCCCGCTGCCGCCATCCGCCGCGCCATTGTTGTATTTAGTTGGGTTACTACCGTCCCAGACAGCGGTGAGGATACCGGTGGTGTTGATCAGGTTGATTTGCCCCGGAACCCCGGTTTGCAGCGCAACCGTGGTGGATGGTGGCATGTTGCCCAGCGCCAGGCCGTTGTTGGTCAGGGTGCCATCATAGTTGAAGATGCGGTAGATACCGGGGTCGAAGGTTCCGCCGGTTGGGATAGTCACATCCAGACGGCCGTCGAGCGTCAGGTTACCCCGGACATTGGTCAGGCTGTTTTGCGCCACACCATTCACCGAACCGAAGGTATAACGCAAGATTGACGTGCCATTGAGGGCAAGATTGCCCTTCACGGTTAAAGTGCCGCCAGTCCCATTGGTGCTGCCCGGAGCCAGAATGGCGTCATTGGCGATGGTGACATTACCGCCTATGGTGCCGGTGCCGCCCAATACCGCATTGGCAGCAACGGTAGTCGCGCCCGTGGCCGCCGACTGATCGCCATTCACAATCAACCCACCGGTCGATACAGTGGTTGCCCCTGTGTAGCTATTGTTGCCGGTCAGGTAAGTGTAGCCCGCACCGTTTTTCTGTAAGCCGCCAGTACCAGAAATGGTGCCAGTAAAGTTCACCGTATCGCTACGGTTAAAGGCCAGTGTGCCGTTGTTGATAACATTGTCAGTAATGGAACCGGTTGTTCCGCCATTGCCGATCTGCAAGGTGCCGGAATCAATAGTGGTATCACCCGCATTGGTATTCGTGCCGGTCAGTATCGTGGTACCGGTGCCGCTCTGGTGAATCGTGCCACTGCCAGTTATTGTTCCGTCATAGGTGTAAACGTCGCTTCGTTTGAAAGCTAAGTTGCTGTTATTGATAATATTACCGGTAACCGACCCGCTCGCCCCGCCATTACCGAGCTGCAAGGTACCTGTCGTAATAGTGGTGCCGCCAGTGTAAGTATTGGCACCGCTCAGGGTCGTGGTGCCGGTGCCGTTTTGTATCACCCCACCGCTACCGAAAATAGCATTGCCATAGTTAGCGGTATCGCTGCGATTAAAGACTACTGTGCCGCTGTTACTGATATTTCCGCTCACCGCGCCGGTGGTGCCACCGTTACCGATTTGCAGCGTCACCCCATTCACATAAGTGCCGTTAGGGCTGGCATTACCAGCAATGATAATCGTGCCGCTTCCCGAACCTGAATTGTTATATCTGAGAGCGCCGCCACCCGAGATAGACCCACTCAACGTCAGCGTCGCACCATTGATGGTCTGGATGGTTCCCCCGGTGTTAGCCGTGCTGATGTTTCGCGCAATACTCAGACTGTTCAGCGCTTGCAGGACCGCGCCGTTATCCATTGTCAGACCACCGGACACCGCCCCCATGCTGGCATCACTCGTGACCCCGAGTATCGCGTTGTTGATGTAGGTGCCACCGGTATAGGTACTGTTGCCTGTCAGATAAACGCTGCCTTGCCTGGCACCCAGCAGACCTCCACCGGAAATGTTACCGCTCAGCGTTAATGGGGTTGACCAACCCGCACTACCAAAACTCCCCTGAGAACCGGCATCGATAATCACATCGCGCGCCAGCGTAGTCGCGGTATTCGCTATAAGCCATGCGGTGGCAGTATTTCCGGTAAAACGCAGCCGACTTGATGATGCGCCAAGGTTGGCGTCGCTGCTCACATACAGACGGTTAGTCCCGGAGCCACTCATCAGTGTGTCACCGGTGTAAGTATTAGCCCCACTCAGGGTGAGCGAGCCGACGCGCTGTTCCACCGAACCACTGCCGGAAATCACTCCCGCATAGGTGTATGACGCATTACGGTTAAAGAGCAGTTTGCTGTTGTTAACGATATTGCCAGTGACCGAGCCAGCACCACCGCTATTCCCTAACTGCAATGTGCCAGCGTTGATCGTCGTGCCACCGCTGTAGTTGTTGTTATTTGTCAGGATGGTGGTACCGGTGCCGCTTTGTGCCACGGAACCGGTGCCCGAGATAACCCCACCAAAGGTCACGGTGTTGCTACGTTTGAATACCAACCCGCCAGGGGTGGTGACTGTTACACCACCGGTACCCAGCGTACCGGTGGTGCCGCCATTACCAACCTGCAAGGTGCCGGATGAAATTGTGGTGGTGCCACTGTAACTATTGGCACCGGTCAGAATTGTGGTGCCTGAACCAATTTGATTGACGATACCGGTACTGGAAATCACGCCGCCGAATGTGGCGGTATCACTGCGATTAAACACCAGCGCGCTGTTGTTGAGCACATCGCCAATAATCGATCCAGAAGTGCCGCCATTACCGAGCTGCAAGGTGCCTGCGCTAACGGTTGTGCCGCCAGTGTAGGTATTGGCACCGGTGAGGATCAGCGTACCGCGGTCGGTTTTGGTTACTGCTGTACTGCCCTGTAGCACTGAACCGACGGTAGCAACATAGTTACTTCCTGCGGTGGTCCCATCACCCACACGGATGGTGGTTTGCCCTGAACCTGGCGTAGTTTCGGACAGGTTGATGGCATCGCCAGCGACGGTATAACCGTTGGTGGCAAACTGCATCCCTTCGGAGGTCACCGCGCCAAGACTGTCATCCACCGTGACGGTACCAGGTGTGCCCATGAATGCGGCGTAACCCTGGCTGTAAACCCCATTCGTCGTCCCCGCAGCATTAGACCAGTTACTGTTGGCCCCCGCTCCGCTGTTCCAGATCCCGGTGCCGCCATTCACGGCACCATTGTTCTGGGCGACATCCCAGTAACGCATATTACCCAACGAGTTGACCAGGTTAACCTGGCCGTTAACCGAGGTCTGCAACTCAGTATTCGAGCCCGCAGGCATTGACCCAATTGCCAGGCCGTTGTCGGTCAGTGTCCCGGTATAACTGATGATGCGGTAAACACCGGCCCCAAAAGTCCCACCGGCGGTAGTGTTGACGTTCAGCGTGCCGTCCAGCGTCAAGTTGCCACCGACCACGGTCTGGTCGTTATATTGCCCGCCGACGACATCAGACTGCCCGAGGTTATAGTTCAGAATCGAACCGCCAGAAAGCAGCAAGTTACGGCGAATCGTCAGCGTACCCGCCGCGCTATCTGAGGCTCCCGGTGCCAGAATGCCGCCGTTGGCAATCGTCACATCGCCGCCAATGGTGCCTGCGCCGCCCAGGGTCGCTCCGGATTCGACGGTGGTCGCCCCGGTAGCATTGGTCTGGTTACCGTTGATATATAACGAACCCGCCGCAACGCGTGTCGTGCCGGTGTAGGTGCTGTTACCGGAAAGCGTAGTGCTGCCGCTGCCATTTTGAGTGAGCGTACCGGTCCCCGAAATCGCCCCCGCGTAGCTGTAAGCATCTGACCGGTTAAACACCAGCGAACTGCTGTTGACGACGTTCCCCGTCCCCAACGAGCCTGATGCCCCACCATTGCCGACCTGCAATGTCCCCTCGGCAATGTTAAAACCAGAAGTCGAGGAGCTGGTCCCCGCCAGCACCAATGTCCCGGTATTAGTTTTGCGTAAAGCGGAGTTGCTGCCATAAATGTCGTTATTAACGGTCAATGTCATATTAGGTGCGACATCGACAGTCACACCACCAGTGTTGAGCCCAATCCTGTTAATCGCATAACTGCCTGTCACCACCAGCGTACCGTTGCCGATATTGACATCTTTTCCGCTACCCAAAGCTGCAGCATTGGATACTATCGCTTTAACGCCGCCTTGCAGATAAGTGGTGTTGGTGTAAGTGTTGGTACCATTGAGGTAGACCGTGCCGCCAGGGCTACCCGCACTGGTGAGCAGAAGCCAGCCACCGCCAGAAATTGTCCCGTTTAGCGTCAGCGACGTTCCGTTGAAGGTTTCGAAGGTACCATTATTGCTTAACACCACATTGCGCGATGTGGTGAAGTCGCTGAGCAAACGCAACGTGCCGCCATTGATGAAATTCACACTACCGGTAGCCGCACCGAGGTTGGCATCATTTGACACCGACAGGTAACCACCCCAGATATTAGTGCCGCCGGTATAAGTGTTAGCCCCGGTCAGAATCACGTTACCGGCATAAACGCCAAGCGCGCCAGCACCCGACACGACACCGTTCAGAGTCAACGGTGCATTGGCATTCGCACTACCGAGATAACTGTTAAACCCGCTGTCGATAACGACATTACGCGCGGTAGTGAACGAAGAGTTAGCAAGAAAGTTGCCACCTCCGGTGAAATGGATCTGGCTTGACGATGCGCCAAGATTGTTATCGCTATCAACTTGCAGCGTGCCACTTTTTATCTGTGTCTCGCCGGTATAAGTATTGATGCCCGAGAGGATGGTGGTGCCGCCGTTTTGCTGCACCGCACCGCTGCCGGAGATCACCCCCGCCTGGGTATAAGTATTGTTATGGCTAAAGCTAAGTAAACCGTTGTTGGTGATATTGCCGGTAATCGAACCCGTTGCACCGCCGCCACCAATTTGCAGCGTACCTGCATTAATGGTGGTGCCACCGCTATAGGTATTTGCGCCCGTAAGTATGGTGGTGCCGCTGCCGCTCTGCACCAGTTGCCCGGTACCGCTAATCGCCCCCGCATAGGTGTAGCTATTGCTGCGGTTGAAAGTCAGAGTGCCATTATTGGTGACCACACTGCTGCCCAGCACACCCGTCGTGCCACCGTTGCCAATTTGCAGGGTGCCAGACGAAACGGTTGTTGTGCCGGTGTTAGTGTTCGCGCCGGTGAGGATCAACGTGCCAGCGCCATTTAAGGTGAGTGCACCAGTACCGCTCATCACGCCGCCAACGGTCGCCGTTGCACCCGATGCCACATTGATAATACCGCCGCCCTGAGCAAGCGCGACATTACGGGTACTAATGAAAGGCCCGCCGGTGATAGCCAGCGTACCAAGAGATGACAAATTACCCAGAGTCAGTAAACCCGCCGCCGCCCCCAAACTACTATCCGAGGAGACTCGCAGAGTACTGTTATTGGTAATGGTGGTGCCGCCGCTATAAGTGTTAGTGCCGCCGAGCACCAGAATACCGCCGCCATTAATATCCACACGGCCAGTACCCGCGATAATAGAATTCACCGTGGCGGTGTTGCCGCTGCCGACATTAATCCCCATGGTGCCTGAAGCCGTACTCAGCGTCCCACCATTAATAATGTAACCATTGACGTTGAATAACAGATCCTGAACGGTTATCGGGTTAGTCACAGTGATGGTGCCCGCCGTGCCGCCAAACAAGGCACTATCCCCGGCAAGGTTGTTCCATGGCAGCATCACCGTGCCGTTGAACCATTCGCTATCGATCACATTCCAGGTTCCGCTTCCCCCGGAGCCTTGCCCGGTTGGGGACCATGTCACCGTTGAAGCATGCACCGTTCCGGACAATGCAAACATCGCCAGCACTACAACACCTGGGCCCGTTTTACTGCGAGAGCTTTTGCTGCGGCCTTTGGTCAACTCAGAGACGGCCATCCAGCATTGCTTTGCCACGCTCCATATAATGCGATAAACAGTGTTCATGATTTAATTCACTTTTCGAGTATTTATATTTGTCCGCAGGTCGCGTACTGAAATTAAAAATATTTGCCAGAAGAAGCCGAGGGATAGGAGTGTTGGCTTGGGCTTTTGTTCGCGCGTGCACACAATGCTGACACCGCTTATAAGTTCTATTTTATATACCAATTTGATGTTTTTATTTTACCAAACGGTAATAACAAAAAAATAGCTTTCGCATTACGCAAATGCAAACGAGGTGAGTAATATTTTTTGCCAAACTAGCTACATCGCCAAAAGCACTGAACTTAACGCAAACTATTATTTCGCCATAAAAAATGGCACTAAATACATAATAAGATAAGAAATTAACACCACGCGAAGGTAAGATTTTATTGTATGAACAAAATACACAACCCGTTGATATAATTCACAAACATAGAATCTGCAACAAACCATGCTATGAGTTTAACTTTTTTCTTATCTTATTATCCAAGTCAGATAAATCCTACTAAAATGCCTACGTAAGAAGATATGATAGAATCATTTGTCGGCAATTTTATTTCAACGCCGTGATGTATTGCGATAACGTTACTGTTGCCTTAGACTCTAAAAAATCCAATCTTGTGAATTAACTCATTGAACACTCACGCCTCCGGGAGTATTACAGAGTGGCAGACAAGTATCTGAAAGAGAAGATAGAGATGAAATGGAATAAAAGTTTGCTGGTTAAGTTACCTCTTTGTATTGCGTTGTTGAGTATTGCTGGCTGCGATCAAATGGGTTTGAGCCAACAAAAAATTGCCTATGTGAATATGGCTAAAATTCTGGAAACGTCTCCAATAGGTAAGCAAGAACAAGAATGGGGCGAGAAAGTTAAAGATGTACTGGTTAAAGCCAGTACAGATGCCCAGGCAACCTACGCGAACATTCCTGCGGATCAACAACAGAAAGCCCGCGAAGCTGATGCTATGACCTTAAACCGCCAGTGGGATATCGAGCGCAGCAGTGCGCGGGTTAAAAGCGTGAAAGCCATTGTCGCAGTAGTTGAAACCTACCGTACTGGTAACAAAATCGACCTGGTTCTCGACAGTAGCCAGGTTGTGGCCTCTAATCCGGCTAACGACATCAGTCAGCAGATCATTACCCAACTTGCCAACACCAGGGTAGATTACGGCAAATTGCCGGAAGTTGTCGTCAATAAACAGATGGGCAAAACTGAGATTGAACCAAAAAATATGGAGCCCAAATAAGCCCATAACATACAGCCGCCAGTGAATCGAATAACACTGGCGGCTGTTTAATTATTCATAATTAATAGATAGAAAATCACAACATTAGTTTTCAGTCACTTTTATTAAAAGTCACCGCATCTTTATTAGATGTCACTGGCTCCATAGTACAATCCGATTGGGGTTTCGAATTGACATTGGTCTTATCGCTATTGAATGAAGAAATATAGAGTTCGCTCTCATGCACCAGCTCTCTTCTTAGCAGAATGCACAATACCAATATCAGTGTCATGGCCGCAGGCAGTACATAAGTCATGAGCACTTTATACTTCTTCTTTATGGTCTGGATATCCTCCGCATCAATATCCATTGTTGAAATCGTGTTTAACAGTTCTTTATTCTGCTCGACCTGAATTTGATTTTTCGGCTGCGTGCTACTGTCTGTCGCTTGCGTCTGAGTATCTGTTTTCACAATATCAATACTCGACGACAAACATAACCCTTTACGAGGTACGGTTATTATGAGTTTTGGCTCGTACTTAATTTCAGAAAAGGAACGGCGCAGGTTCAGAATGCACTGATAAAAAGTGTTATAAGAAACATCGTTATGCGTATCTGGCCATGCAAATAAAAGGAATTCACTCTGGCTAATGACTCTGGATGGATTTTCCAACATAAGAATCAAACAGCGCGTACAGGTAGCATGCATCTTTTTCTTCTTATGTGTAAGAAGGTTATAGATACTTTTATCTTCCGGGTCAAAAACCACCATACCATCTATAATATACTTATCGCCAGGATTGGACATCCTTTAACCTCGTACTGTCAATTGGCACCTGCCAACTCGTATAAAGATTAACCAAAGCAAATTAACTTTTGCTTATAAAGCCATTAAATTTCATTTAACCAACGAGGATTAAATTTATCATGTAAGGATTTTTACTTTTTATATCAATGCACTAGCCATCATAACAAATGAATCACAATTTATACAAACACTTATTATGCTATTCGTTGATATACTACTTATGAGTTATTGTGATAAGAGGATTCCAAAAAAAATGCTCCATAAGATGATAATTAATATCATCAAAGCATTATAAATTTTCTAAACCACGAAGGAACTCCAGCCAACAGCGATAGAAAGTAGTCTTGCGCGATCTGATATAAATAAGTGATTTCAATAAGGGACAAATCCAGGGGAAAGCAGTGCTGGAAAAATGGAGTATTCATCACAATTCACAATAAAATAAGATACATAAGAACTACACAAACAGAAACACTTACCAAAATACAGCGTAAGACAATGATCTAAAAGACATTTATTTCACACCTTACTCTGACGGCAGAAAAACTAAATCCTATTAACCTTTCTGCACTTTATGTTAAAAACAGACCATTTAGCGTAGAGTAAAGCTTGTACGGGATTAATATTTAATATGAATTGTTTTTAGATTTATTAACAGGAATGTTTTATGTCAGATTTGAACCCGCCAAAAGATAAAATATTCACCATAGACAATATAGTGATATTTGATCCTCATGCCCGGAGCTTATTCAACCAGCAGACAAATACCAGCAATACCCTGCATGCAACATGTACTCGCTGCCTTGTCCATTTACTGGAGCAACGTGGAAACATCGTTAGCTATGATGATTTGCTGTCTGTTATCTGGCCTGAAAACCATAAAAACATCTCATACAATACTTTTTACCAGTGTATCCTTAACTTAAGAAAAGCCTTTGTACACATTGGCTATAGCAATAAATTTATTATCACAGTACCTAAAAAAGGGCTGTGCATTGCATCAGAAACTGATGTGCAAAAGACAGAACGCAGCCTCTACGATTCAACACCCGTCGTCGCTACGGCTCTTCATGACGAGGAGCAAAGCAATGAGTCTGATGAGGAGCATGACGACGAGTTGTGTGAAATCCTGGTAGAAGGAAAGAATAAGAAAACAATCGCGGCAGTCCACAACACCGACAAAAAAAATAAAATTATCTGTGCTGTTTTAGCCATATTCTTTGTAAGCTCATTAGCCTACCTGTACTCTTTATTTAATGATGATTATTTCAGCGATTATACCGAATATACGTTGATAGATAACAAATGCAGCATCTACATCGACCCAGATACCTTCGATAAAGACAGAATTGATAGCATCCTCAAATCTGAAAATGCGATATGTAAGAGTAAGAGTATTATTTATCTCACTGCGCCAACAAACATAAGCCGGGTATCTGCTTTAGTTTGCAACAAAAAATTCAGTTATTTCTCTGAAGCCAGTTGTGTGTCGTACTATTATCCAATTTACCCACAGGTGCGAAAATGAAAAAAATCATCGCCGCAATGTCATTTGCTTACATCATAATTGCTTCGACGTTACTTGTTATGATTTACAACAAAAACCAAAAGACATCCAACTTCACCTGTGCGACTGATATTGTATTGACAAACAAGGATCGTGTTTTTTCTGGTCTTATTGATTTTAACGTCTCTCCGACTAGCGGTCTGGTAAATATTAATGGTTATTTTACTGCGCCAGATAAGAAAGAATACATGGTCAATCGTAGTATTATCTTCCAGGCCAGTCTGCAAGGTAATGCCCCAGTCTGGATGTCGAAAGAGATCTCGCTGGCCGTCGCAGATACGGCCCCGATAGAGCAACTGCGTGGGCTCGTTCCTCTGGTTTTTCTTGAGCCATCGAGGATTGGCAACGTCGAAATCAAGAGACTGAACAAATCAGCTTACCTGCTGACAAAAGAAAACCTGCCTTATGCTTATTGTAAGTTTTAACTGCTAAATTTTAGGCCATGCTCCGCGAGTAACATCACTACTTTCCTCGCGGATCATGGCCTTAGATATATTTTAAAAGCATCTTTTGAATCATTTTTAAATATTTAACTGCAAACATTAAAATCACGAAATTACGTCAATTAATAACCTTAAGTTAACCATCTTATATTCCATCACGTAAGGTGATATCGATTTAACGCTGTTGAATTTACATACTGTCGAGCCTATAACTAAATATTGACTGCTGTATTAGGCTTTTAATTTATGATTCAACTTATATCAACAGACCATTATTTCATTAATGGCTTCAGAGCATTACTGGACGATATTCCTGCGAGAATTATGCAGAACATGCCGTGCAACGGCAGGATGTGTATCGTCGATGTGTCGCACCCAGGCGCTCTGGATCACTTAGCAAAAAATAACTATTGTCATTTCATCTATGTGGTAAAAAATGACAAGGTTCATGGCATTATTCCATCCCTTCAGTCGCCCTCTCATGATTACACGATCATTAATCGTAAAGCGCCGTACAGACATATAAAAGAACGCCTGCTCAGGACGCTGACGGCAATCATGAGAAAAGAGTGTTTTATGACGGGTGTATCAATGAGTCACCGCAACAAAGCCACTTCTCGTGAATTGCAAATCATTGAGTATGTTGAAACGGGATTAAGCACCAAAGAGATTAAGGACATACTGAAGATTGACTGCAAATCAGTCTATGCTCATCGCCGGTCATTTATGCTCAAAGCCAACGCCCACAGTATTGGAAGACTGTTCTTTGCGTTATCAGAAGTCAGGACTATCGCCAGCATTATGGAGCTTCAGACCAAAATTGAGCCGTCACGTAATGATGAAACCTATTATTGCCGGCGGATAGTACCGGTGGTAAGTGATAAGAAAGTGATACCACTCAACTCCGCTCTTCAACCAGGGCAAAAAGCCTGTTGCTCAGCAAAGGGATAACTTTAGCTAGTGCTCCCTGATTTGCACCGAATTGTCGAGCCGCCTGATAGCAGGCGTGAAACTTGCGGCAACGGTTGCTATCACCACTGCCAGGGCTGAAACCAGTAAGACTCTGGAGTTTCCGTAGTGCATCGCCAGCGGGCCCGCTGCAAGCTCGCCAATCGGAATCGCCACGAAGGAACCTAGCGCGTCATAAGCATACACACGTGCCAGTTTCTCCGGTGGGATATGGGTTTGCAAAGATTGCGCCCAGACCACGCCGAACAACCCAAAACCGACTCCGGCAACAAAGAACGCCGCCATCAGTAGTGCCGTCGATGGTAGTAGCGCCAGAATAACAATCGGCCCGGCGCAAAATATCACCAGCATGGTGCCGATCAATAAATCGCGCCGTGGCCGCCAGCGCAGAGCAATAAAGGAACCGACGATCAAGCCAACGCTTTGCGCAGCAATCGCCATTCCCCAGCCCGCCCGGCCAAATGTGGAATCCGCCACGACCGGGCCGAACACCATCATCACACCGCTAAATGCCGCATTAACAATGGTAAATTGCACCACGATGGCCCAGACCCAGGTGCGCGAAATGAACTCGGTCCAGCCATCTTTTAAATCCTGAAGAATATTAGATTGCGAACCTTGTGGCTGGGCGAAGCTGGTGCGAATCATCAGGTAAAGAGGTGCCGATGCGGCAAATCCTACGGCATCCACCATCAGGCCCCATCCAGGACCTGTCAGACTGGTGAGAACGCCACCTAACGACGCCCCAATCACCGTCCCGCCGTAGATACCCAACTGAATAAAAGCATTGGCTTCACGCAGACTGTGCACCGGCACAGTTTGTGGAACCATGGATTGTGAAGCGGGCAATGAGGTCCCTGCCGCCGCACCATTTATTGCGCCCAGCACCGCCAGCAACATGATTGTTGCTGAGCCATCCAGTACCAAACAGGCAGCGATCGCCTGAGATATTGCGGCGATAACCGATGAATAGAGCAGAACTTTGCTTCTGGAATAGCGATCGGCAAGCACCCCGCCAATCAGCAAGAAAGCGACGTTAAAGATTGAACGTGCGGCAATAACAATCCCCAAATCGGCCGCCGTTCCGCCCATATCCAGCACCGCGAAAGCCAGAGCAATCGGTGCAATTCCATTGCCCAGAACGGTCAATAGACGAGCAAAAAACAAATGGCGAAACGCAGCGTAGTGAAATGCCCGCCTGGAATGTATCGCTGCCGACACTTTATCCACCTTAATTGCCCGCCAATGTAGAGTGACAATAAAGTTGTATACTTAAAATTGAAAATAACATTAAAGTTGCATACTTAATCTTGGGATACAGGTAAAGGTCAACCTGGATTTTACAACGTGCATAACTGTTTGTCCCAAATCCTGCCGACCATTCCATATCTGGGCCCGCTTGCAGAAGGAAAATATCCTACATCATAAAAAAACAGCATATTACCTGTTAAGAATCAGCGCCCTATATTGCTAAGCTTTCATCTGGCACATGAATAAGACTGAGATTTTTGATCATATTAAAATCATCTACATGCATATTTTGTTCTAAAATTATGACCGTGGTGTTTGAAAAATTGATCGCTAAGAAGCGATTTCCAATACCCTTCCCTTTATGATGACCTATACGGGAAAAATCTTCCCATGCAACAAATGTTTGTTTAAGGTCAAAGAGTCGGTATTGAGCATCGTAGAGATTGAAAGTGAGCCCTTCTTTATAGATGTCAATGTAAAAACCATCCTGACCAGCTTCAGCTATTTTCATGCGCTCAAGTTTGGCCGCTTTGCCTGCTTGTATATATGCATATATTATTCCGGCCAAAGTTAGCAGAACTAATAATATTAGCAGTATGCTGATGATATTTTCTTCCAAAGAGTTACTTGGTGAAGGCGGGATCTGCATAATTCCACTGAATCCCATAAGAGGAAGTATCAGCAGAAATATGAACCCGGTTTGTTGGCTACTAATGTTCTGATGGAATGCACAGCGCCGGATAAACTCGTTCGGATTTTCTTTCATTACGAACACTCTCAATAAATACAGGGAGGACATAAGGTGAGGAATTTATCATTTATGTTCTGTGTTTCCCATTTTACCAGGTCTTCTTCTTGTATCTTCATACTAAAAATCCTCACTACGCCACATTGAATGGTTCACTCACCAGCCAAATCCTGAGCACAAGCCCAGGCGGAACTCCACGCCCACTGGAAGTTATAGCCACCTAACCAGCCGCTAACGTCCATCACTTCACCAATGAAATAGAGACCAGGCACATTACGCGCTTCCATGGTGCGCGAACTGAGTTCTTTAGTGTCCACTCCGCCCAGCGTCACTTCCGCAGTGCGATAACCTTCGGTGCCGTTCGGTTGTACACGCCAGTTTTGCAGGGTGTCGGTCAATTCGCTTTGTTGACGGGTGTTGAGTTGTTTTAGCGTAACGTCCGGAATTTGCCCGAGCTGTTGCAAACATTCCACCAGACGTTTTGGTAGCACCATACCTAAGGTGTTTTTCAGGCTTTGATTCGGGTGCGCGTTGCGCTGCTCGTTGAGAAGCTCGTCGAGATCGGTATCAGGAAGTAAGTTAACGCTCACAAACTCGCCAGGTTGCCAGTAACTGGAAAGCTGCAATACCGCAGGACCAGAGAGGCCGCGATGGGTAAACAGCAAGCTTTCACGGAAGCTGACCCCGTTTTCTGCCGTGATCACTGACGGGACAGAAACGCCAGACAGTACCTGTAATTGTTCGAGCAGAGGTTTGTGAAGGGTAAATGGCACCAGACCGGCGCGAGTCGGTAACACTTTCAGCCCAAACTGCTCGGCAATTTTATAGCCGAACGGTGTGGCTCCAAGGCCAGGCATTGACAACCCACCTGTCGCAATAACTAATTTTGCCGCTTGAACGGTATCGCCATTTAATTGGATGGCATAGCCGTTTTCGTCACGTTCGATGCCTAACACCTCGCTGCGCAGGCGCGTGATGACTTGCCCTTTCTCACATTCGGCCACCAGCATATCGACAATTTGCTGCGCGGAATCATCGCAAAAAAGTTGGCCGAGCGTTTTCTCATGCCAGGCGATACCGTGCTTACCGACCATGTCGATAAAATCCCATTGGGTATAACGCGCAAGGGCAGATTTGCAAAAATGAGGGTTTTGGCTGAGATATGCCGCAGGCTCGATATAAAGATTAGTAAAGTTGCAACGCCCGCCTCCGGACATCAGGATTTTACGGCCCGGCTTTTTACCGTTATCGATAAGCAAAACACGGCTTCCTGACTGTCCTGCCATCGCTGCACAGAACATTCCTGCGGCACCTGCACCAATAATAACGGCATCAAACTTTCCCACGACCTACTCCCGACTATGCTTAATGAAAGGAATTGTAAAGATAGCGGGCAGGTCGCACCAGCTAAATGCGTCTTAACAATTGCAGGTGATTGAAAATAAATATGTAAATCTTTTCAATGTTTGACGTTCAACTAACAAACATCAAGAAAAGGCCATATTTCTGTTGGCGCATTACGGAGTTGTCTTACATAATGCGCCGCGTTCATGTCCTCACAATGGCGTAACGTCTATGGAATTTCTGTTTACCGGCCTGGATCTACATACCGGGCTCTTGTTATTACTTGCCCTGGCATTTGTTCTCTTCTACGAAGCGATCAATGGCTTCCATGACACTGCGAATGCAGTGGCAACTGTTATCTATACGCGTGCAATGCGATCGCAACTCGCGGTGGCAATGGCTGCGTTATTTAACTTCCTCGGCGTTCTGCTCGGCGGATTGAGCGTGGCGTATGCGATTGTGCATATGTTGCCAACCGATCTGCTGTTGAACGTAGGGTCCGCTCATGGCCTCGCCATGGTGTTCTCTATGTTGTTGGCCGCTATCATCTGGAACCTCGGCACCTGGTATTTTGGTCTGCCGGCATCCAGCTCCCATACGCTTATCGGTGCCATCATTGGTATTGGTTTGACGAACGCGTTGATGACCGGTACTTCGGTGGTTGATGCGCTGAATATTCCGAAAGTGATTGGAATTTTCATGTCGTTGATCCTGTCGCCAATTGTGGGTCTGGTGGTTGCGGGCGGGTTAATCTTTTTGCTACGTCGCTACTGGAGCGGCACCAAGAAGCGCCGCCGTATTCACCTAACACCTGCTGAACGTGAAAAACAAGACGGCAAGAAAAAACCACCATTCTGGACCCGTATCGCCCTGATTATCTCCGCTATTGGCGTGAGCTTCTCTCATGGCGCTAACGATGGTCAGAAAGGCATTGGTTTGATAATGCTGGTGCTGATTGGTGTGGCGCCTGCGGGCTTTGTGGTGAATATGAATGCTTCCGGTTACGACATCGCTCGTACTCGTGATGCCATCACCCACCTGGAGCAATACTACGCGCTGCACAGCGATGCGATTAAGCACGTGATTGATCTCAACCCGGCCATTCCTACTCCTGAAGAAACGCAGGACCAGGGTAAACCGGCTGAGTTCCATTGCGATGCCAGCCGCGCCATGATTGCAGTACAGCGTGCCAAAGAGTTGCTGGGCAATATCGACAGCTACGATAAGCTGAATATTGAACAGCGCAGCCAGATGCGCCGTCTGTTGCTTTGTATCTCTGACACTTCAGAAAAAGTCGCTAAGCTGCCGGAAACCAAACCGGACGATAAGCGCTTCCTGAAAAAGCTGAAAACTGACTTGCTGTATACCATCGAGTACGCACCAATCTGGATTATCATGGCGGTCGCTCTGGCGCTCGGCATCGGTACCATGATCGGCTGGCGTCGTGTGGCAACAACTATCGGTGAGAAGATTGGTAAGAAAGGCATGACCTATGCGCAGGGTATGTCCGCGCAGGTGACCGCCGCCGTCTCCATTGGTATTGCGAGCTACACCGGTATGCCGGTTTCTACCACTCACGTGCTTTCATCTTCCGTAGCGGGGACGATGGTGGTTGATGGCGGTGGTTTGCAGCGTAAAACGGTAACCAACATCCTGATGGCCTGGGTGTTCACTTTGCCGGTGTCGATTGTGCTTTCCGGTACTCTTTACTGGATTTCACTGCACTTCATTTAACCGTGAAGCAGTGAGATAGAAACAACAAAAAGCGGGTCAGAATACTGGCCCGCTTTTTTATGCGCTATTTTCAAACCCCTAATGCCAAATCATCAAACCGATCAGGCTAATCATCACAAGCCCACACAACGCGCTGGTCAAAATAAACTGGCGGCGCAGGCGTTCACAGCGGCGGATAAACTCGTCGTCGTGATGATCGAGATAACGCTGGGCGTAGATATAACTCACTAAGCGAATCTGTTTGCTAGGCTGCCCGTGAGAGGTAAAAAAACCGCCTCCATCGACATATTGATACAACAGCGGATCGCATCCGCGCAGTACCACCAGCAATGCGCGCAAAGATGAGTAATAACGCGCCATATTCACCACACAAACTACACAAAGCGCCCAAAAAAGCGCGACGGTGCTGATCATCATAATTCCCCTCCCGGTGAAGCCCCAGTACATCACTCCAGGGCAACCTCTCACCCCGAAAACCAGAAAGACCGTTCAGCGAGCCCAAAAAACCGATCCAGTTCACATTACTATTTCGGAACGGCTTATTTAATAGTGTAGGAGATCCGTTAATTTTTTTGCCACATCGTTAACCTTTATCAAAGCGATAAAGGCCATATAAAGCTTAAATGTATACGGCGATGACACATTTACGATATCTATCGTTCGCTATAGGGTAGAAATATCATCTACAATTTAGGTCTTTACACGCGGGTAACGTTATTTAGCGGCATCGTGTTACCCGGCCAGGCTGGTCATCGACAACTTATGGAAGGAGTAAAATTATGGCTTACAAACACATTCTGATCGCGGTAGACCTCTCCCCGGAGAGCAAAGTACTGGTGGAAAAAGCAGTTTCTATGGCTCGTCCATACAACGCTAAGGTTTCCCTGATTCATGTCGATGTAAATTACTCCGATCTCTATACCGGATTGATCGATGTAAATCTGGGTGATATGCAGAAACGCATTTCTGAAGAAACTCACCATGCACTGAGCGAGCTGTCTACCGGTGCGGGTTACCCAATCACTGAAACCCTGAGCGGCAGCGGCGATCTTGGCCAGGTTCTGGTGGATGCGATTAAGAAATACGATATGGATTTAGTGGTCTGTGGTCACCACCAGGATTTCTGGAGCAAACTGATGTCTTCCGCTCGTCAGCTGATCAACACCGTTCACGTTGATATGTTGATTGTTCCATTGCGTGACGAAGACGAAGATTAAGCTTAAAACTTTTTAGCCCTCACCCTAACCCTCTCCCCCAGGAGAGGGAATAGTATGGTTTCCCCTTCTGGGGAGAGAGGGAATAGTATGGTTTCCCCTTCCTGGGAGAGAGGGAATAGTATGGTTTCCCCCTCCTGGGAGAGAGGGAATAGTATGGTTTCCCCCTCCTGGGAGAGAGGGAATAGTATGGTTTCCCCCTCCTGGGAGAGAGGGAATAGTATGGTTTCCCCCTCCTGGGAGAGAGGGAATAGTATGGTTTCCCCTTCCTGGGGGAGAGGGAATAGTATGGTTTCCCCCTCCTGGGAGAGAGGGAATAGTATGGTTTCCCCCTCCTGGGAGAGAGGGAATAGTATGGTTTCCCCCTCGCCCTCAGGGAGAGGGTCGGGGTGAGGGTTGTTTAAACAGCCGTACCCGAATAAATATCAAAGCGATGGCCTTTGGTGACCACCGCGTTATGCGTTTCCACACCCGCCAGCGGCGGCGCGTAATCCGGGCGTTTCACGACCACGCGTTTTGTTGCAAGCCTCCTTGCAGGTTCCAGCAAACCATCAGCATCTTCGTCCGGCCCCACCAACGACTGGAACACGCGCATCTCTTTCTTCACCAGCGCACTTTTCTGCTTATGCGGGAACATCGGGTCGAGATAGACCACTTCCGGGCGCGGAGTAATATCACTTAATGCCGTCAGACTTGAGGCGTGAATCAGCTGCAAACGTTCCTGCAACCAACCGCCGATTTCGGCATCCTGGTAACCACGGCGCAAACCATCATCCAGCAACGCGGCAACCACCGGATTGCGCTCCAGCATCCGCACGTGGCAGCCAACGGACGCCAGCACAAACGCATCGCGCCCCAACCCCGCCGTAGCATCCACCACATTGGGCAGATAACCGCTCTTAATTCCCACCGCTTTCGCTACCGCTTCGCCGCGCCCACCGCCAAACTTGCGGCGATGTGCCATCGCTCCCGAGACAAAATCGACAAAAATACCGCCGAGTTTTGGCTCATCGCGTTTACGCAACTCAAGGTGTTCAGCCGTTAAGACCAACGCCATCAGGGACTCTTCATCATGCTCGAGCCCCCAGCGTTCACTCAAAATAGATAAGGCGCCGGAGTCGGCGCCTGTTTCAGTTATCAGGCAGATTTTCACAGAATAAATCAGCCCTTGATGCCGTAATGAGCCAGCATCGCATCCAGCTGCGGTTCGCGGCCACGGAAGCGTTTGAACAGCTCCATTGGTTCCTCAGAACCGCCACGGGTCAGGATGTTATCGAGGAACGACTGCCCAGTTTCGCGGTTGAAAATACCTTCGTCTTCAAAGCGTGAGAACGCATCCGCCGCCAGCACATCGGCCCACAGATAGCTGTAGTAACCCGCTGCATAACCGCCAGCAAAGATATGGCTGAACGCATGTGGGAAACGGCCCCACTTCGGTGACGGCACAACCGCAACCAGCTTCTTGATTTCGTACAGCGTTTCCAGCACTTTCGCGCCCTGCTCTGGGTTAAATTCCGCATGCAGCCGGAAGTCGAACAAGCCGAACTCAAGCTGACGCAGAATAAACAGCGCGGCCTGGTAGTTCTTCGCTGCCAGCATTTTATCCAGCAGCTCTTTTGGCAGTGGCTCACCGGTTTCGTAATGGCCGGAGATAAACGCCAGCGCTTCCGGCTCCCAGCACCAGTTTTCCATAAACTGGCTCGGCAACTCGACCGCATCCCACGGCACACCGTTAATGCCAGAAACGCCTGCGGTTTCGACTTTAGTCAGCATGTGGTGCAAACCGTGGCCGAACTCATGGAACAATGTGATCACTTCATCGTGAGTGAACAACGCCGGTTTGCCATTGACCGGGCGATTAAAGTTACAGGTCAGGTAAGCGACAGGTTTTTGCAGCGAGCCATCAGCTTTGCGCATCTGGCCGACGCAATCATCCATCCACGCCCCGCCGCGCTTGTTTTCACGGGCATACAAGTCGAGGTAGAAGCTACCGCGCAACTCATTTTTCTCGTCGTACAGCTCGAAGAAACGCACATCAGAATGCCAGACGTCGATATCTTTACGCTCTTTGGCGGTGATGCCGTAAATGCGTTTCACCACTTCGAACAAACCGTTTACCGCGCGGTCTTCCGGGAAGTACGGGCGCAGTTGCTCGTCGCTGATGCTATACAAATGCTGTTTCTGTTTTTCGCTGTAATAGGTGATGTCCCACGGTTCCAGCTCGGTGACGTTAAATTCTTTTTGGGTGAACGCACGCAGTTGCGCCAGTTCCGCTTCGCCCTGTGGACGCGCACGTTTCGCGAGATCGGTTAAGAACTCCAGCACCTGCTGCGGGTTTTCAGCCATTTTGGTGGCGAGGGATTTTTCAGCGTAGTTACCAAAACCCAGCAGTTCCGCCAGTTCGTGGCGCAGCGCCAGAATCTCTTCCATTACCGGCGTGTTGTCCCACTTACCGGCATTCGGGCCTTGATCGGAGGCGCGAGTCGCATAGGCGCGGTACATTTCTTCACGCAGTTCGCGGTTGTCGCAGTAAGTCAGCACCGGCAAATAGCTTGGGATATCCAGCGTCAGCAACCAGCCGTCTTGTTCTTTGGCTTCGGCCTGCGCACGAGCAGCCGCCATGGCGCTCTCCGGCATACCAGAAAGCTCGGCATCATCGGTAATCAGCCTGGTCCAGCCCTGAGTCGCATCCAGCACGTTGTTGCTGTAGGTCGAACCCAGTTCAGACAAGCGCGCCGCGATTTCGCCATAACGCTTCTGTTTTTCTTCTGGCAAACCAATGCCAGACAGCTCGAAGTCACGCAGTGCGTTATCCACGGCCTTCTTCTCTGCAACGCTAAGATCCGCGTAATACGCGCCATCACGCAGGTTGCGGTATGCCTGATAAAGTCCTTCGTGTTGACCCACCCAGGTGCTGTATTCGGACAGCAACGGCAGCGTCTGCTCGTAGGCTTCACGCAGTTCTGGGCTGTTTTGTACTGAATTCAAATGGCTGACCGGCGAGAAAATACGCCCCAGACGGTCGTCCACTTCAGCCAGCGGCTGGCAAAGATTATCCCAGTTATAAGGTGCGCCCTGCGCCACCACACTTTCGACTTTCGCACGGCAATCATCCAGCGCTTGCTGCACGGCAGGGACAATATGTTCAGGTTTCAAAGCGGAAAACGGCGGCAGGTCGAAAGGCGTCAACAATGGATTGGTCATAAGCGCGGTTCCTGATGTCTGATAAGTGAAGCGCGCCAGGCGCGCTAAAAAGCAATACCTTTTAACATGAGGCTTAGTGTAGTTAATTTCAATGCCAGGCGGTGAGCATAAGGCTGTATACTGTGCAGAATAGTTGTTCTTCTTTTGTCTTTGGAAACCCTTCAAGCCATGCTCAGTTATCGCCACAGCTTTCACGCCGGCAACCACGCCGACGTACTGAAACACACCGTTCAAAGTCTGATTATTGAATCCTTAAAAGAGAAGGATAAGCCTTTTCTGTATCTGGATACTCACGCAGGCGCTGGCCGATACAAACTGAGCAGCGAGCACGCCGAGCGTACCGGTGAGTACCTGGAAGGTATCGGCCGCATCTGGCAACACGATGATTTGCCTGCTGAACTTGAAGCATACATCGGTGCGGTTAAAGCTTATAACCACAGCGGCCAACTGCGTTACTACCCAGGCTCCCCGCTGATTGCGCGCCAGCTTTTGCGCGAGCAAGACAGCCTGCAACTGACCGAACTGCACCCATCAGATTTCCCGCTGCTGCGTTCTGAATTCCAGAAAGACAACCGCGCTCGCGTTGAACGTGCGGACGGTTACACCCAGTTGAAGTCAAAACTGCCGCCAGTTTCACGCCGTGGTCTGATTCTTATCGACCCGCCGTACGAGATTAAAACCGACTACCAGGCCGTTGTGACAGGCATTAACGAAGGCTATAAGCGTTTTGCTACAGGGACTTATGCGCTGTGGTATCCGGTGGTTATGCGCCAGCAAATCAAACGTATGCTGCGCGAACTGCAAGAAACCGGTATTCGCCGTATTCTGCAAATCGAGCTGGCCGTTCTGCCAGACAGCGACCGCCGCGGCATGACAGCTTCAGGCATGATTGTTATCAACCCGCCGTGGAAACTCGAGCAGCAAATGGCTAATGTACTGCCGTGGCTGCATAAAACCCTGGTTCCGGCTGGCACCGGGTCTACCACTCTGAGCTGGGTTGTGCCTGAGTAAACCGGCTATTACAGCTATCGGTGGAACCTTCGCTCTAAAATTTCTCGGCGCGCTACAATCGCGCATATTTTTCGACTCAAAAGGGAAACATCATGACCAAACATTATGACTACCTCGCCATTGGCGGCGGCAGCGGCGGTATTGCCTCCATTAACCGTGCGGCAATGTATGGAAAGAAATGCGCACTGATTGAGGCGAAAGAGCTGGGCGGCACCTGCGTCAACGTGGGTTGCGTGCCGAAAAAAGTCATGTGGCATGCGGCGCAAATCGCCGAAGCTATCCACAACTACGGTCCGGATTATGGTTTTGATACCACCGTCAATAAGTTCGACTGGGACAAACTGATCGCCAGCCGTACCGCGTATATCGACCGCATCCACACCTCTTACGACAACGTGCTGGGTAAAAACAACGTTGACGTGATTCGTGGCTTTGCCAAATTTGTCGACGCGCACACCGTGGAAGTCAACGGCGAAACCATTACCGCAGACCACATCCTGATTGCCACCGGTGGCCGTCCAAGCCGCCCGTCCATTCCAGGTGCAGAATTCGGTATTGATTCCGATGGTTTCTTCGCACTACCCGCGCTGCCAAAACGCATTGCTGTAGTGGGCGCAGGCTACATCGCGGTTGAAATCGCTGGTGTGGTGAACGCGCTGGGTTCCGAAACTCACCTGTTTGTGCGCCAACACGCGCCGCTGCGTACTTTTGATCCGCTGATTGTCGAAACGCTGCTGGAAGTGATTAACACCGAAGGCCCGACGCTGCACACCCAGGCGGTGCCAAAAGCCATTGAGAAGAATGCCGATGGCAGCCTGACTCTGCATCTGGAAGATGGCCGTTCCGAAACGGTAGATTGCCTGATTTGGGCGATTGGCCGCGAACCAGAAACGGACAACTTCAACCTGGCGGCGACCGGTGTGAAAACCAACGCCAAAGGTTATATCGAAGTCGATAAATTCCAGAACACCAGCGTGCCGGGCATTTATGCCGTGGGCGATAACACCGGTGCGGTGGAACTGACGCCAGTTGCCGTAGCGGCAGGCCGTCGTCTGTCTGAGCGTTTGTTTAACAACAAGCCGGATGAGCATCTGGATTACAGCAACGTGCCAACAGTAGTCTTCAGCCACCCGCCAATCGGCACGGTCGGCTTAACCGAACCACAGGCACGTGAGCAATACGGCGACGACAACGTGAAAGTCTATAAATCGTCCTTCACCGCGATGTATACCGCTGTGACTTCGCACCGCCAGCCATGCCGCATGAAGCTGGTTTGCGCAGGCCCGGACGAGAAAATCGTCGGTATTCACGGCATTGGTTACGGTATGGATGAAATGCTGCAAGGCTTCGCGGTGGCACTGAAAATGGGTGCGACTAAGAAAGATTTTGATAACACAGTGGCAATTCACCCGACTGGTTCGGAAGAATTCGTGACCATGCGCTAAATTACGCTTTCGTCTTGCAAAGACGGGAAAAAAATAATCAGGCTGTGGATCTTAATATCCACGGCCTTTTTAATGCCTGCATCAGCCCACCTCGCAAAAAACCAGCTCAAATAATCAAAACGCTAACTCATTAATTCTTATTTGGAAATGCAATAAAACCCGTATAAGTGCAAAATAATATATATTTCAAACTATTTGGTTACATTTAGACATAACTGACGAACTTATACTGCTTAGGTTTTTTTTTGCTTCAATTTTGATTTATTCGGATCGTATCACTTATATTCCAGGAATTATCTAATGAACAAGACATATACCCTCGTTGGTATACTGACCGGCATAGTGCTTGTGTCAACACTATCTATTAGTGCTGCAAATGCAACAACCCAAGGCCAGCAACGCCGCGAAGCTCGGGATACTCGTCAGGACACGCGTCAAGATGCACGGCAGGATAAACGTTCTTGTGTGGTCAGTAATGATAAAAGCAATCATGATTGTCGCCAGGATAAACGCCAAAGCAAACAAGATGGCCGCCAGGAAGCACGCGATATTAAATATTAAAACTGGCAATTTCCAAGGCTGAGCAGAATAAAATCGAAGCGCGAGTGAATGCGCATATTTATGTCCAGGAGGACAAGTTAGTGAAAAAATATATTCCAGGTTTATTGATTTTATCTTTCGCTTTTTCAGGCAACGTATTGGCTCTTGATAAAACATCGGGTGGCGCACTCGCCGGTGCTGCAATTGGTGCCGCGACTGGTAAAAGCGTGAAAAGCACCGTGGGTGGCGCGGTTGTCGGCGGCGGTACAGGTGCTATGTTCAAGAGCGGAGACACCGGTAAAGCAGCTCGCAAAGGCGGCGCAATTGGTGCTGCTGTGGGTGGCGTTGCGGCGGCCGCAACCGGCAATAGCGTGTTGAAAGGCGCGGCAGTAGGTGCAGGCGGCGGTGCGCTGATCGGCGAAGCGTCTCACTGATCCTGAAGCCTGAGATCGGGTGTTAAAGGGTGGATAATTGATAGCGTCATCCACCCTTTGTGCCCGTTGTTACAGATAAAAGTGTCGGATGACGCTATCGCTTATCCGACCTACAAAATCGGTCCGTTGTTTTCAACGTATCGCATCGTAAATCGCTTTCTGAATCTCCACAGCACGTTTTGCGTCGCTTGTGGCTGGGTCAGAATTGTGTTGTTGCTGCGCACTTAACCGTTGTTTTGCTCGTTCTAAATCTTCTTTCTGCCACTCGATAACCTCAGGGGTACGGCAAAACGTTTGCAGAAATTGTTTACGTAGCGAAGTGAGACTTTGCCCGTCGTTCATCGCCTGGCTGATAGTCCTTACCATGCGCCGGCACGGGCGTTCTTCATCCATTTGCGAACGGTATTGCAGCAAAGCGTAGAGTGCATCGCGGTAATCTGCGGCCAGCGCGGATTCGGTGTAATAGACTTTCCAGTTCATGCCGCTTTGCATGAACAAACGCACCACAGTAGAATCACCACGCTCAATGGCCGATCGCAAATTACCCTCTTCCCATGTGATGCCAATATTCGCCAGCTTTTCACGCGCACTCTCGCTTAGCGGCAGTGAATCAATTGCGGTCACTTTCGCCGCCTCACGTTGTGCCAGCGCGGGTTCATTTGTAAGATCACTCAGAAAGTACATGCCGAAAATAGCGATGATAATCAACGCGATACCTGGCACGAACCACATCATCATGCGTAGCGTTTCACCGGTATCCTGCTTTTTTTTGCTATGCCGCAAGTCGGGGTGATCAATGGTGTCACGCACTTCTTCCGTATCACGCCCCGCTTCGCGATATTTTTTCTGCGCCAGCTCAATAAATGCTTGTACCTGAGCGTCATCAGCAGCCATCAGTGCGGATGGGTTTACTGTTGTCCGCCCTTCATCAAAGGCACGCTGAACCGCCGCACTACATTCGTGGTAATAGCTATCCAGTAAAACGAGTTGCACAGAAGTGAGTGGCGGTTGTTGAATGAGGTTATTGCGAATTTCACGCACGTCGTCGAGGAAGGTTTGTAGTGTTTTACGTTGATCAATAAATAGATTCAGCTGCGGTGAGCTGTGAAGTATTTCGGCATAGTGGTTGGCAAACTCCTTTTTATCGACCACCAATAACGCCAGTTCGCTAAATCGCATCCCACTTAACACATCACCCTGCTCGCCATGTTTTAACCAACGGCGCACACAGTCAGCACCAAACTGCTTCTTCAGTTTATTCACCAGCTGCGATTGGCTGGGATAACATTTATTAATCATCCCTCGCAGCATTAATTCCAGCGCGCGCATCTGGCGTAACGCTTTTTGTTGCTGCGCTTCACTATGGGTGTCGAGATCGGTTGAATAACCCAGTAGTGGCTGCCTCAGGCGTACCAGCTCGAGATAACTGACGAAACGCAGTGCGGAAATAAGTTGGTTATGGCTGATTTCCTGGCCGCTTTCATATTGCGGCACCAACTGCTGGAAATGGCGCAACAGTAGGGTGAACTGCGAAAGCTCCGCATCGTTAAGGTTTAACCGCTTTGCTACCTCCATCCAACTACCCAGCGCCAGGCGAGCCTGCTCAAGCTGTTGAAAAAACCATTGCGGATCTTTGCCTTCAGAGGCTTTGATAGAAAGCAGTGGCAGGATTTGCAATGACGCCTGGCGGCAAACGCTCAGGCAAGTCTCAAATTTATCCCGCATCAGCAACTGTGCAGTGCTGGTCATGGTTATCCTTTATTGGGTACGAGCGCCTGACTAGAAAGGCGCTATTACGCAACAGACTAACGCAACAGTTACCTGCACAATGGCCATAAAAGAGAGGGAAAACTACGCGTTTTCGACTACCTGATTTAACGCTTCACCGGTTTTACGCAGCGCCGCTTCGGTGGCTGCATCACACGGCATGGCGTAATTGAGGCGCAAACAATTACGATACTTCCCGGATGCTGAAAGCAAAGACCCCACCGCAATATGAATATGCTCTTCGCGCAGTGCACAGCAAATCGGCACAATATCGATATTTTCCGGTAGCTCAACCCACATCATAAAGCCGCCCTGTGGGCGACTGACGCAGATACCGCACGGGAAATAGTGCCGCACATGGCAGGTAAAATCCTCGAGATTACGTTGATAAAGTTGGCGCATCCGCCGCAGGTGGCGATGGTAGTTGCCGTTACGAATAAACTCCGCCACCGCGAGTTGTGCAAAGGTCGAAGTGCTGCCGGTGACGATGTATTTCATGTGCAAAGCACGGTCAAGATAGCGGCCCGGTACAATCCAGCCGACGCGCAAACCTGGCGCCAGCGTTTTAGAAAAAGAGCTACACAACAGCACTCGACCATCGACATCCATCGACTTGATGGTCATCGGGCGGGGATATTCATAGGCCAGCTCGCCGTAAACATCATCCTCAATGATGGCAATATCAAAACGTTGCGCGAGATTCAGCACCGCTTTTTTACGAGCATCCGGCATGATAAACCCGAGTGGGTTATTGCAGTTTGGCACCAGTATTACCGCTTTAATCGGCCACTGTTCCAGCGCTAACTCTAGTGCTTCCACGCTGATCCCTGTCACAGAATCCGTTGGTATTTCAACAACTTTAATACCAAATGCCCGCAGCATCTGCATGGTGCCATGAAATGATGGAGACTCCACCGCCACGATGTCGCCCGCCTCGCAGACCGCGCGGATGGCAATCGACAAGGCTTCATGACAACCGGTGGTAATCAGAATATCGTCAGCCGATGCCACACAACCGCTATCCAGCATCAGGCGGGAAATTTGCTCGCGCAGCGTGCGCATACCATGAATGCTGTCATAGCCGAGCAATTCGGGTTGCTGATATTGCGCAATGCGGCTGAGTTCACGCCATAACGGTTTGATGGTCGGTTGTGTCACATCCGGCGCACCGCTACCAAAAGCGACAATATCGCCTGCTTCACGGGCAACAAGTTGCTCAAGCACAGCGTCCCACTGCGTGATCTCAACCGGCCTCTGTACCGGGCGAGTCAGTTGTGGAACGGGCGGTTGTGCTTTGCGTTGTGTGACGAAATAACCGGAACGTGGCTGCGGTGAAATCAGCTGTTTGTCTTCAAGAAGATGATAAGCCTGCTGTACGGTGCTAATACTGACGCCATGTTCACTGCTCAGGCTGCGCACCGACGGTAAGCGCTCGCCACTGCGATACAGCCCTTGTTCAATACGTTCGGCCAGTAAAGTGGCCAGATGTTGGTAGCGCGTCATGCTGTATCCTCTTAATCAACCATACAGACAGTAAAACCAGTACAGAATGACGATAAACTTGCCATTCAGTTCATGTTTTAGCGCTTCTGTATGTTAAATAAAAGTAATATTTGAATCTGTCGGCTATCTGTATGGCGGCGCATGATGAACCTCGAACTGACAAGAGGAGCAACATCATGGGCTTTGAAGAAAACCGTCCGCGCAAACCGTTTTATGGTTTTGTGATGATTTATCATTATTTCCGGCAACGCTGGTTACAACGCCAGACGGCGCGCGTACTAAAAGGGCTGAATAAGGAACAATTACGCGATATTGGACTGACAACGGATGATTTATCACGCTGGCAATAACACTTAATAACGGTGCTAAATATTGGCGCCGTTATTTTTTGCTATGCCCAAAATAATTCAAGATGCATCGCGACGGCAAACGAGCGAGTCCCGATGAGCTTACACAAGTAAGTGATGCGGGTGAGTAAGCGTAGCCAACAAAAATGCAACTTGAAGTATGATGGGTATATGTAATGTTTATGTGTACCCACATAGCAGAGCGATCAACATGCTTTCACTCTCCACACCACGACTGAACTTAACGCAAATCAGCGAGCAGGACTGGTCGAGCTTTTTACGGCTACAACAAGACCCCGTCGTGATGCGTTATGTCTCTGATAACCGCAAAGAGGCGGAAATCCGCCAGATATTTAATTCACGCCTGGTGCGCTGGGAATTACACAGCCGCCATTGGTTGTGTCTTGCGATGCGCGATAAACATGACGGGACGCTGATTGGCTTCACCGGTTTTGTCCGCGGTGACGACGACATGGCGGAGGTGGGCTTTATCCTCGACCCGCTCTTTCACGGGCAAGGTTACGGTTATGAATCGCTGCATACCGTGTGCCGGTTTGCCTTTGAAAAATGCGCGATGCGCAAACTGACCGCGACAGTAACGGTAGGCAATATAGGTTCAAAGAAGGTGCTGGAAAAAGCAGGTTTTCAGCCAGAAGGGATACTGCGCGAAAATTACTTTCTTGGCGGGATCTGGCAGGATGACTGGATATTTGGCTTGTTACGCAGCGAGTTCCAATAAAACACGGTGGATATCGCTTGCGCTAATCCACCCTACGAAAGCGGTTTTGTAGCTACCGTCTTGAACGTCAAGCGGTAGCTGCATAATTTTCATCCCATGGTAATCGGGTTTTCAGTACGCCGAAGCACATATGTACCAGCTTACGCATCACTGCACCCAGGGCCGCTTTTTTCGCCTTACCTTTCGCTACCAGCCTTTCATATATCGCCTTCGCGGGTTTATTCCACCGGATTGCACTCAGGGCTGCTACATACAGTTTGGCTCTGACTATTGAGGGGCCTGTTTTTGACATATGTGCCCGCCCGCGTACCGAACTGCCTGACACTCTCTCCACCGGTGTTATTCCCAGATACGCTGCCACCTGCGAGGCACTTTTGAACGTCCCGTCTTTCAGTAGTGCCAGCATCTCCCGTCCCACCTGCTCCTTCACACATTTTATCGATTTCAGCAGCTCCAGATCGGCCTTCAGTCCCGGGTCGTTATCTGTGTGGTCAGTAATGAGCTTTTCTATCCGTTCCAGTTCATCACTCAGCCAGCCGTGTGTCCGCTCCAGTGAGGCTATGACCTCCCGTGGTGTCGAGGTTGAATGCGCTTTTTCAAGCCGGTTGGCCGTCCTCTGCACATCCTCTTTCAGCGCGTCGCGCTGACGCAACAACGCCCTGAGTTTACGGACTTCAACTGACGGTGGGACCCAGGCATCGGGATGCTTCAGCTCGCCATAACAGGCCAGCACAAATGCGTCCACTGTGTCATTTTTCGTGAGGATATCCATTCCGCAGGCAAACTCACGGACACGGTATGGATTGGCCATGCAGACAGAAATTCCCGCATCATGAAGCCCATACGCCAGATTTTCATGGTAGATACCCGTGGCTTCCATCACGACTGTCATATTATCAGAGGCGCATTTTTGGGCCTCCAGCCAGTCGATGATTTTGCGGGCCACACAGGGTTCATTGGTGAAGACTTTCTGCTTTTTCTTACCCTTAATACCGGCAACAAGCAGACAGACATCTATTTTATTTTTGCTGATATCAGCACCGAGAAAAGCCATATTTCATCTCCTTCCACGTGAACCAACACGCCATTCCAGCCTTGTACATGCGAAGTCAGAGCTTCTGGTTACCGTTCGGATTTTGAGTGGCGTGAAAGGTGAAACGGAGAGCTTAAGCTACGTCGGAAGATCGAGGTCTTCAGGTCGGATACAAGCTTCCTCCGTTTCATGTAACCGGTAGCTAACCAGCTACCGGTTCAAGATACAAGGTCGGATAAGCGTTAGCGTCATCCGACATAACCGCGGCCCAGGCTTACAAGAACATCCCGCCAGAAACCTCAATGCGCTGCGCATTCATCCAGCGGCTTTCATCACTCAGCAGCACCGCAATCGCATCACCAATATCATCCGGTTGCCCAACGCGGCCCAGCGCGGTTTGTGAAGCGATAGCATTGGCCACTTGTTCATTGTCACGCACCACACCGCCGCCAAAGTCGGTGGCAATCGCGCCAGGAGCAATGATATTGACCGCAATTCCGCGCGCACCCAGCTCTTTAGCCTGGTACTTCGTCAGCACTTCCATCGCCCCTTTCATTGCGGCGTAAGCCGCTTTTCCCGGCAGTGTAAAACGCGTTAAACCCGTCGACACATTCAGGATACGCCCGCCGTTTTTAATCAGTGGCAGCAACTGCTGAGTCAGGAAGAATGGCCCCTTCAAATGGATGTTCATTAAATCATCAAATTGTTGCTCTGTTGTTTTTTCGAACAGCGTATCGATACCCGTCCCAGCATTGTTTAATAAATAATCAAACGAGTCGCGCTGCCAGACATCATGCAACTGTTGCTTCACTTCAGTTGCAAAAGCGCTAAAGCCAGCACTTTCGGCGACATTCAATTGAATTGCCACCGCTTTCACGCCAGTTAGCTCAATTTCACGCACCACATTGAGCGCTTCTTGCTGCTGGCTGTTGTAAGTCAGAATAATATTCACGCCGCGCGCCGCCAGCTTCAAAGCTGCGTTTTTACCTAATCCACGGCTGCCGCCGGTCACTAATGCGATTGTTTGACTCATGATTTACCCCTTCGATGACTGTTCGGTGATTGAGATACAGCTTATTAGCTGCTAAAAAATCAATAAAGAGTGCAAATTGCGCATCACTGTTTCACTGACAACAACAATGCGAGAAAAAGTGGATAAAATACAAGCAATGCAGTTATTCATTAGAGTGGCTGAACTGGAGAGTTTTTCTCGCGCAGCAGATACTCTGGGCCTTCCTAAAGGTAGCGTATCGCGGCAAATTCAGGCGCTAGAAGGCATGCTGGGAACAAGGTTATTGCATCGCACCACGCGGCGTGTGCAGTTGACGCAAGACGGCATGGTTTATTACGAGCGCTGTCGCGATCTATTAGCCAATCTTGACGAACTCGACGGGCTATTCCTGCATGACCCCAGCAGTGTTAGCGGGCGCTTGCGTGTGGATATGCCCGTTGGGGTGGCAAAAAATTTGGTGATCCCCAAACTTCCCGCCTTCTTACAGCAGTATCCTGGTATTGAACTTGAGTTGAGCAGTAGCGATCGCATAGTGGATGTGGTGCGCGAAGGGTTCGATTGCGTGGTGCGCGTGGGGCAGCTTAAAGATTCAGGCCTGGTTGCACGGCCATTGGGGAAACTCTCTTTAATTAACTGCGCCAGCCCCGATTATCTGGAGCGTTTTGGTTATCCGGAAAACCTTGACGATCTCGCGTCTCACGCGGTGGTGCATTACGCGCCAAACCTCGGTAGCCGTCCGCAAGGCTTTGAAGTTTTTCTCGATAAAACTACCCGCTGGATAAAAACCGGTGGCGTCATCACCGTGAATAGCACCGAAACCTATCAAGCGGCGTGCCTTGCCGGGCTCGGGATTATTCAGGCACCGCGCATCGGCGTTAAAGACCAGCTCAAGAGTAAAAAACTGGTGGAAATCCTGCCGCAATACCGCGCCGAACCGATGCCTGTTTCGCTGCTTTATCCCCATCGCCGCAACCTCTCTCGCCGTGTTCATTTGTTTATGGAGTGGCTGACCGGGCTGGTGAAAGGGTATGTTGATTAGCATCCCCGCTATACTTTCTTTAAGATCCTGCTAAAACAAAAGGAAAAATCACCTGATGACAGTGCCGGATAACACCGAAAAACGCCCAACGGAAACACTCGACTATGAGCCGATAGTCAAAATCAAAACCAGTAATGAGAAGGTCAATAAAACCATCGACAGCGTGAATAACACTGTCGGACGTGTCGAGCGTAACCCTGTTGTTGCGCACCTGATAAGGGCAGCCGAACGGTTTAATGACCGCATGGGGAACCAGTTTGGCGCGGCAATTACCTATTTTTCGTTCCTGTCGCTCATCCCAATTCTGATGGTGGCGTTTGCTGCCGCCGGTTATATCCTCGCCTCGCACCCCACGCTGCTGGAGGAGATTTTCGAAAAAATCCTCGCCAACGTTAGCGAGCCAACACTTGCCGCGACGTTGCAAAACACCATCAATACGGCGGTGCAACAGCGCACCACCGTCGGCCTGGTCGGCCTGTTGATTGCGCTCTATTCCGGTATTAACTGGATGGGCAATTTGCGTGAAGCGGTGCGTGCGCAATCGCGGGATAAGTGGGAACGGACAGCGCAAGACCAGGAAAAATTCTGGACCAAATATCTACGTGATTTGGTGTCATTGATAGGTTTGCTGGTTGCGCTGGTCGTGACGTTATCCATCACTTCCGTTGCCGGTTCCGCGCAAACCATGCTGATTGGCCTGCTGCATCTCGACGGCATCGAGTGGTTAAAACCGGTCTGGCATCTGGTCGGGCTGGTTATTTCTATTTCTGCTAACTACCTGCTGTTCTTCTGGATTTTCTGGCGACTGCCACGCCACCGCCCGCGTAAAAAAGCGCTGATGCGCGGCACATTGATTGCAGCCATTGGCTTTGAAGTGATCAAAATCATCATGACTTACAGCCTGCCTGCGCTGATTAAATCCCCTTCTGGCGCGGCGTTTGGTTCGGTCTTAGGTTTAATGGCATTTTTCTATTTCTTCGCCCGGCTGACGCTGTTCTGCGCCGCGTGGATTGCCACCGCCGAATACAAAGATGACCCGCGTATGCCGGGCAAAACGCATAAATAATTCTGTCATTCTTTCCTGTCATGATTAGGGTTTGCCCAACGCGGGCAATCCCTAACCCCGATACCTGACCAGGAAAGAAAAGCATGACCGCCGCCACAGCCAAACTTCAGCAAACGTATATCGCCCCCAGCGTCCGCCTGCGTGAAACCCAGATTGGTGAACAATGTGAAGTCCTCGCGCACAGCGTGATGGAATACAGCACGCTCGGGGACTTTTCCTACATAGGCGAGCATTGTTGTGTTGCAGATAGCGTGATCGGCAAATTCACCGCCATCGCCAATCAGGTACGCATTGGTGCACCTAATCACCCGATGGACAGAGCCTCACAACACCGTTTTACCTATTGCCCGGAGTATTACGACGCTAATGCCCGCCGCGATCGGCAGTTTTTTTGCCGATCGTCACGATGCGAAGGTGCTGATTGGCAATGATGTCTGGATTGGCCACGGTGTGATTGTGCTGCCTGGCGTGACAGTCGGTGATGGCGCAGTGTTAGCCGCCGGTGCGGTAGTGAGCAAAGATGTCGCGCCCTACACCATTGTTGGCGGCGTGCCTGCCAAAATGATCCGTTCGCGCTTCCCGGTAGAGATAGCCACCAGCCTGCAGCGTATTGCCTGGTGGGATTGGCCACTGGAAAAACTGATGACGCATCTTAGCGACTTCCAGGCGGGCGATATTGAGCGCTTTTGCGCACGCTGGGAGCATGAAGCGTAATCCGCTATCTCCGTGAATGTGGCGGATGACGCTAGCGCTTATCCGCCCTACGAAAGCCCCCATCAGCACATAAATCCAACCTGTAACTTTTATTTAACCTAAAAGCAGTTTTATTAACTGATTTTTTAAATATGAGAAGCATGACATGGACATTTATTTTCTGGACTAAAAATTATCCTCTTATTGCTTATTAATCGCACAGGACGTTGCGCAAGCGCGCGTTGAAATACGCCTTTTGCTGTGCGTAATATGGCCTTTCGTTCGATATAAATAAGAAAATAATATGCAGGCCACCATCGCTAATTCAATCAATACCGAAACTGACTCCACGCCGGTCAACTCACGCGGAAAAGTTGTCGTTGCCTCGCTTGTCGGCACCGCCATCGAGTTTTTCGATTTCTATATTTACGCCACTGCGGCGGTGATTGTTTTCCCGCATATCTTCTTCCCGCAAGGTGATCCAACCGCGGCGACACTCCAGTCGCTAGCTACGTTCGCCATCGCCTTTGTGGCACGTCCGATTGGCTCCGCGCTGTTCGGCCATTTTGGTGACCGAGTTGGTCGCAAAGTGACCCTGGTGGCATCACTTTTAACGATGGGTGTTTCAACCGTCTTAATTGGCCTGTTGCCGGGCTACGAAACCATCGGTGTATTAGCGCCAATGCTGTTGGCACTGGCACGCTTCGGGCAAGGTTTAGGTCTGGGTGGTGAGTGGGGTGGTGCTGCGTTGCTGGCTACTGAGAACGCTCCGCCGCGCAAACGTGCGCTATACGGTTCATTCCCACAGTTGGGTGCACCAATCGGCTTCTTCTTTGCCAACGGCACCTTCCTGCTGCTCTCCTGGTTGCTGACTGACGAGCAGTTCATGTCATGGGGCTGGCGCGTGCCGTTTATCCTGTCTGCGGTGCTGGTGATTATCGGCCTGTATGTGCGTGTTTCGCTGCATGAAACGCCGGTGTTCGCCAAAATTGCCAAAGCAGGCAAACAGGTGAAAATCCCGCTCGGTACACTGCTGAGCAAGCACCTGAAAGCGACGATTATTGGCACGTTTATCATGCTGGCGACTTACACGCTGTTCTACATCATGACGGTTTATTCGATGACCTTCAGCACCGCTGCGGTGCCGAAGGGCCTCGGCTTCTCACGCAACGATGTGTTGTGGATGCTGATGATGGCGGTAATTGGTTTTGGCGTAATGGTGCCGATTGCCGGTTATCTGGCGGATAAGTTTGGTCGCCGTAAATGCATGATTGTCATCACCAGCCTGATGATTGTGTTTGCGTTAGCCGTGTTCCAGCCGCTGTTGGGTTCCGGTAACCCGACGCTGGTGATGGCGTTCTTGCTGATTGGCCTGAGCCTGATGGGGCTGACATTCGGCCCAATGGGCGCGCTGCTGCCAGAGTTATTCCCAACCGAAGTACGTTATACCGGAGCATCGTTCTCGTATAACGTGGCGTCGATTCTGGGGGCATCGGTTGCGCCGTATATTGCCACCTGGCTGCAGGCGAATTACGGTTTGTTCTACGTCGGTTTGTATCTGGCGGCGATGTCAGCGATTACGCTGGTTGCGTTGCTGGTGTCTAAAGAGACCCGTCATTTGTCGCTTTAGTTTTTTCACCCTCACCCTGGCAATCTTGTCAGGGTGAGATCTGTAAGCTTCGCTTATTTTCCGTTCACCCGTGCGTTCAGTTATCTCTTTAATTCCAGAAAACGGTGAACGTATCAAGGGGTTAACGCCAACCCCTTGATAATCCAGGCGCCCGGCAAATCAATCGCCGCTAAAGCGGTAAACACCGTTTTTCACCCAACATTCGGGGTCGTTCGCGATTCGTTTATTCGGCACATCCCTGTGCCGAACCACTTCGTGGCCAACGCAAGCGTTGTTCAAAAATGTTCCTGACATTTTTAGTCCGACGATCGCTCTCTCACGTGGTTCCCGACCACGTGACCCCGACTGAAGGGTAAAAAAACGGCGCGATTGAAACCGGGGACAAGGTCAAAACCGCTCTGGCTTTTGACTTTGACCTTGAATTTCGGGTCCGGCTTAAATCGCCTCCATTTTGACTCCTGGTGGCAGGGGCCAGCCGTCGGGAACGGCTGGAGGGCGCGATCGTCGGGAACGAATCGCAACCGACCCTGACACGGAGGCAAAATGGAGGTTTACCGCTTGCGGCGATTTATTTGCCGGGAGTCCGGGTTCTTAGGGTGACGACGGTGGTCACCCTAAGACGTTCACCAGTTCAATCGCGACATAAACATGCTGTCACCTGGTGAACGGAACCTTCTCCGGCTCGGCAGGAACCGTCCCTCAAAGATGTGTATAAGAGACAGCCTGGGTGAGGGGAAATGTCACTTCCTCATCTGCCCCAAAATACGGCTGCACTGATTACCGCCATCTTCGGAAGGCGAGATCATTGCCAGCAGTGCGGCGGCTGGCGTCACCAGCGTTGCCAGTGCCGCAGCCACCGCGCCACGGGCAATCAATGGGCCGGGTTTCACCCCGGCATCCGGGTTCTTAAACGTGCCGCGCACATAAAGTGGCGAGCGCAATGTCAGAATGCGCACCCCTTTGCTTTCAGGATCAATGGTTAAATCGAGCCGCTCGCTGGCAAAGTTGGTGGTGCCGGTGACGTTGATCAGCGCGTTTTCGGTATCAAAGGCAAAAATACGTGGCGTCGCCACGCCGCCGCGTAAATCAAGGTTCGCCGCCGCACAGTTAATCCGCACTTCATCATCACCAAAGATTTGCCCGACGACGTAATTCCCGACGTTCAGGCCGACAATTTCCATCAGGTTGCGGCTGATTAACCCGTCGTTCATCAGCAATTTCAGGTTGCCATCGCTGCTGCCCAACAGCTCCGCAATAGAGTTACCACGGCCCCGCAAATCCGCATCACCGTTCAGTTCCCCGAGGGTTTTCTGCATCGATTCCACTTTTGGCATCAGCTGTTTGAGCTGCAAGCGACGCGCCTGAATATCCGCTTCTCCGCGCATCGGCTTCTTGTTGCCATCAAGGTGAATGTTGGCGCTGATGGTGCCGTTCGCCATGCCGAATTTTAGCGGTTGCAGGCGTAAGTCGGCATTTTTAAGGATCACATGCGTGGTGAGATTGCTGAGCGGCAGCGTGCCGCTGTGTTCGATGCGCCCGCCTTTAAAGCGCACGTCAGCATCCATTACGTCCCACTTGGCGGTTTCGAAACGGTCATACGGCAGAACTTTGTCGCCCGGCTGCACGGTTTTCTCGCCTTTGGCTTGTTCCGCCTTTTTGCTTTGTTGCGCGCCCTTGCCGGAATCCACGCCAATCAACGGGCCTAAATCGGCCAGCCGAAGCTGTTTAGATTCAAGGTCGCCTTCCAGTTTCGGCCGCGGTTTGCCTTGCGAATAAGTGAGCGAGCCATGAATGTCGCTGTCGCCAATACGTCCGTTAAAGTTCTGATAGCGGAACACCGAGCCTTTTTCTGCATCGATTTTTGCCAGTAAATGCCCGTCAGTTTCAAACGGTGGCGTATCCGGCAATAACACACCGGTCAGATCGTAGAGGTTGCCCAGCGAATCACCGGAGAACTTCAGTTGCAGGTCGACACCACCCATTTTCATCGGGTCGTTGATGGTGCCGATAAACGCCACGCGTGAGTTACCAGAATGCACGTCGGCCTGCACCGGAAAGGCGGTTTCGCCTTCGCTGCGCAGCGCTAACATACCGCCAATTTTACCGGAGCCTTCTATCGGCTCGCCGTTGTAGCGCCCGCGAACTTTCAGGCCAAAGACATAATCTCCGGCTTTTGCGGCATCTTTGCCTTTGGGTTTGTGCCCTTGTATTTCACTAAACGGTAACGGTTTGCCAAGTGGATCAACGAGGATTTCCATCTCTGCTTTAGTGAGTTTGTCGTTAATAGCGATGCGGCCTTTATCGAACAGAATATTGTCCATTTTGAACGACCACGCTGACGGCGGTTGATTGGGATCTTGCGCTGCGCTACTGGCGAGGTTGAACGTCCAGTTATTGTTTTTTTCCGACAGCCGAATGATTCGCACATCCGGCTGAACCAGCTTGATCCACGGGATATAAACGGTTTTAGTGAGCAGCGTGAGAGGTGCAAGCGTGGCATCTACGCGCGGCAGATGCACCATAGTGATTTCAGGAATATCCGGCGGGTTGCCCAGAATAATATCTTCGGCGTGAACATGCGGCCACGGCACCCAACTGCGCCAGCCGGTTTCTTCTTTGTTACGCTCCCATACCACGCCTAAATCGCCACGAATGGCGAAGGGCCGATTCAGCTCTGTCGAGACTTTTTGGTTGATAGTCGGTTTGAGCCGATTCCAGTCAAACGTCGCAATCACAATAATTGCCACCACAACCAACAACAATAAACCCCCGACGACACCGCTGGCGACCTTTCCAGTTTTAGTCATGCCTTTTACCTTCTCCTGATGTGGCTCGCTTTAACTAAAGATAGTTGAGCGTGACCAAAACGGCATCAGGACAGGCGAGTTAGTACGCTCTCTAACTGTTCAAATGGAACGGGACGGGAGAGGAAATAGCCTTGTGCCGCAAACGCGGGGGAGTTTTGCACAGCGCGCCATTCCGCTTCAGTTTCGACACCTTCGACGATGACGCCTTTACAATAGCGATTCATCAATTGCAGCAACATGTTGAATAAATTCCGGCCTTCGTCGCTGGTGCGCAGCATGATGAACAAGTCACGCGCGACTTTGATGTAGTCGTAGTGCATCTCGCTTAAAGCAGAAAAGTTGGCAACACCGGTGCCGAAATCGTCCAGCCACAGCGGGCCGAATTCGTGCATTCCTGCCAGTGTCACGGCTTGCGGTTGGGTGATGTGCTCCACCAGTTCAAAGCGCACCCACGGCATTTTGTTGATAAGCCTTAGAATCGACTGATGATGCTTCATTGCCACAAGAGTCGGGCCATCGACATTCACCGACGCTAAAATGCCATAGCCAAGGAAGATGGATTCCCAACTGCGCAGCAAATTGAGTTGCTCTTCGATGACCATCAAGCGCGTGCGACTGGAGACAGATGAAAAGTAGCGATCCGGGGCAATACGCACCTCCGGCTCATCCGCGTGCGTGACCACCGTCAGCAGTTCTATCGCCATTAATCGACCATCGATTTTGTAGATCGGCTGGAAGGTGTACTGCCGCTGGCACTGCAACCAGAACCGCCGCTCCTGCAAACTTTCGACACTCGCCTCAAGCGTATTCAGCCGGTGAGTGATCTGATTAAACTTCATCATGTACGTCCTGTTTACCTTGATAACTCGGATGGCCCATCGTCAAGTTATCGGCGTAGCGCATGAGAACTTTATGTTCGCTTTGAGTACAACCTTAATGAAAGAGAGTTGGTTCACATTGGCAATAAACTGCCTTAGCTCAAAGTTTTCCGAAACATCGTTTTAAATTGTTTGACTCGTTTTTAGCCGACCAGCAAACTAGCGGTAATTTCATCAATTCAGGTTTACTGCTATGCCAACGCGCAAAATCGCCGTTATCGGTGAATGTATGATTGAACTGTCGCAAAAAGGTGCGGAAGTTAGCCGCGGCTTTGGTGGCGACACCCTAAATACTTCCGTCTATATCGCCCGCCAGGTCGATGCAAACGAGCTAGAAGTCCATTACGTCACGGCTTTGGGTGAAGATAACTTCAGCCAACAAATGCTCGACGCATGGCAGCAAGAAAACGTTCACACCGAGCTGACACAGCGCCTGGAGCACCGTTTACCAGGCTTGTATTACATCGAAACTGATTCAACCGGCGAGCGTACTTTCTATTACTGGCGTAACGAAGCCGCAGCCCGTTTCTGGCTGGAGAGCGAGCAAGCTCAGGCGATTTGCGCAGAACTGGCTAAGTTCGATTACCTGTATTTGAGCGGGATTAGCCTGGCAATCCTCAACGCGGCGAGCCGTGAAAAGCTGATGGCGCTGCTGACTCAGTGCCGCGCTAACGGTTGCAAGGTTATCTTCGATAACAACTACCGTCCGCGCCTGTGGGCCAGCCGTGAAGAGACGCAACAGGTTTACCAGCAAATGCTGACCTGCACTGACATCGCGTTCCTGACTTTGGATGACGAAGATTTGCTGTGGGGCGCGAAGCCGGTTGAAGAAGTGATTCACCGTACTCAGGCAGCTGGCGTGCGTGAAGTGGTCATCAAGCGCGGTGCAGAGTCTTGCCTGGTGGCGATTCAGGGCGAGCCGATGTTAGAAGTGCCAGCGGTAAAATTACCAAAAGAAAAAGTTATCGACACCACAGCGGCTGGCGACTCTTTCAGCGCGGGTTATCTGGCGATACGTTTGACTGGTGGTAGTGCTGAAGAAGCGGCAAAACGCGGGCATTTGACGGCGAGTACCGTGATTCAGTATCGCGGGGCGATTATCCCGAAAGAGGCGATGCCTTCTTAAGGCAACCCTCACCCGGCCCTCTCCCTGTGGGCTGTCTCTTGTACACAACTCATCCTGGCTATCTTGTCAGGGTGAGATCTGTAAGCCCTGCTGGTTTTCCGTTCACCCGTGTGTTCAGTTATCTCTTTAATTCCCGCAAACGGTGAACGTATCAAGGGGTTAACGCCAACCCCTTGATAATCCAGGCGCCCGGCAAATCAATCGCCGCTAACGCGGTAAACACCGTTTTTCACCCAACATTCGGGGTCGTTCGCGATTCGTTCCCGACGATCGCTCTCTCACGTGGTTCCCGACCACGTGACCACGACTGAAGGGTAAAAAACGGAGCGATTGAAGCCGGGGACAAGGTCAAAACCGGTCTGGCTTTTGACTTTGAATTTCGGGTCCGGCTTAAATCGCCTCCATTTTGACTCCAGGTGGCAGGGTCCAGCCGTCGGGAACGGCTGGAGGGCGCGATCGTCTGACAAAAATGTCAGGAACATTTTTGAACAACGCTTGCGTTGGCCACGAAGTGGTTCGGCACACGGATGTGCCGAATAAACGAATCGCAACCGACCCTGACACGGAGGCAAAATGGAGGTTTACCGCTTGCGGCGATTTATTTGCCGGGAGTCCGGGTTCTTAGGGTGGCGACGGTGGCCACCCTAAGACGTTCACCGGTTCAGTCGCGACATAAACATGCTGTCGCCTGGTGAACGGAACCTTCTCCGGCTCGGCAGGAAGCGCCCCTCAAAGATGTGTATATGAGGGAGAGGGCGTTACTGCGCCTGCGGCGTATCCGAAGAAACTTCCTGCTTAGGTTCATCAGTCAGCGGCAGTGCTTTAGCCGGCACCATCACCTTATCCCACGTCGCTTGCAGATCCTTCATGTTGAACTCAGGTTCACCTTTTGGCTGCAACAGCACTAAAGCCATTTCTTGCGACAGTTGCTGGCGTAAATCCTGGTTCAGCGAGCTTAATGTCAGGCTGTTCAGGAAATCCCCGCGCAGTTTCTGATACTGTTCCGGAGCGATATCGACCACCTGGTTTTGCAGCGAACGCATACGCTGGCTGATCAACACATCGGTGTCGGTACGCGCGTAAGTGGCAAACAACTTGGCAAGTTCCGCTTTTTTCTGCGCAATTAACCCATCAAACTCTTGCTGCGACAGCCCTTTATCACGCACGTTAACCAGCTCTTTGCTGACGCTCGCCAAATTCGCATTCAGTCTATCGTTAGGTGACGCAAGGTTGATGCCGCACTGCGCACGCTGATACAACACGCGACACTCGAAGCTCAGGTTAAGATCCTTGATGTTCTGCTTGCTAAGGTTCTGCTGCACATGCCAGAACAGCGCCTCACGGGCGAGATCGGCACGCCAGTAACGCAGCATCGCAGACGATTCACGAATAGGCTGCCAGGCGTTGTCCCACATCAGTGAGAGCCTGTCCTGGCTCACACTGTCAGTCATTAAACTCACAGGAACGCGCTTGAGCGGAGAAAGAGTCGCAACCGGAGCGGGCGTTTCACGTTTGCCCGTCAGGGTGCCAAACGTTTTGTTGATTTGATCGGCAACGCTACGGCTATCGACGTTACCCACCACAATCAAGGTCATCGCATCCGGGGTGTACCACTTCTTGTAGAACTCGTTGAGTTGTTCGTTATCAACCGGCTGCTTGAGATCTTCTGCCGGGTCATGGCCCAACAGCGAGGAACCTTGCAAGCGATAGCGCCACCAGTTGTCTTTGGTGTCCATCGGCCAGGTTGTCACCATATCCTGAGTTTGCAGCGCAACGTTCACCGTTTCCGGGGTGATCGACGTTTTACCAGTGGTTTCCGCCAGATAAGCTATCGCTTCTTTGAGTAAATCATTGCGGTTATTAGGCAGGCTAAGATTAAACAACGTGAAGTCATACGAAACAACGGCTGGAGGCAGCGGACGCTGCGGGTCCACACTTTGCTGCCATAGTGAGCGTACCTGCAATGGCTGCAAGCTACCGTTTTGTGTCAGTGCCATGCGCGGTAAGAAATGGCTAAAGCCGCTCTGCTGGGTGGTCTCATTCAATGAGCCGGTATTCACCAACAGACGAATTTCAATACGATCGCTTGGGCGTTGAGGTGTGGCCAGGACTTGCCATTGAAAACCATTGGCCAGCGTACCTTGCTGCCAGGCTGGATCGGGCTGTAGTGCTTCTGCCTGCACATTACTGGCGGCGGCGACCAACAGCAATCCGCCAGCTAAGAGTCGAATTTTGGTGCCCTGCATGTTAACCCCTGGAAAAACAATCCTGATTAAAAAGTGTAATGGCGACAAAAGATTACGCAAAAAAGCCGCCACGGTGATAATTCACCACTCCGTTTGACCGCATCTTCGCGCAAACGTCACTTTTAAAATGAAAAAAAACGCCAAAAATTTTGGCTCAAGGGTCAATTATGCGCAGTAGCCCACAGCGAGGGCAAGTCGCCGTGGGCAATTGAGGGGATTAAGAAGAGATTTCGTTCACTTTTTTCGCAGAGTTTGGATTATTGAGCGTTTCTACCAGTTGCTTCTCATCCAACTGTTTCACCCACTTCGCCACGACAACCGTTGCCACGCCATTACCGACCAGGTTTGTCAGCGCACGCGCTTCAGACATAAAGCGGTCGATACCGAGAATCAACGCCAGACCCGCAAGTGGCAAATGGCCCACCGCTGAAATGGTTGCCGCCAGCACGATGAAACCACTCCCTGTCACACCTGCAGCGCCTTTAGAGGAGAGCAGCAACACCACCAATAGTGTGATTTGATGGACAATATCCATATGGGTGTTGGTGGCCTGCGCGATAAACACCGCTGCCATGGTGAGATAAATTGAGGTGCCATCGAGGTTAAACGAGTATCCGGTTGGAATCACCAGCCCGACTACCGACTTACGGCAACCGAGTTTCTCCATTTTATCGAGCATTCTTGGCAAAGCGGACTCAGACGAAGAAGTACCCAGTACGATAAGCAGCTCTTCTTTAATGTAACGGATAAATTTAAAGATGCTGAAACCTGTCACCCGCGCGATGCTGCCCAACACCAGCACCACAAACAGGATACAGGTGATGTAGAAGCAGATAATCAACTGGCCGAGCTGCACCAACGAGCCGACGCCATATTTACCAATCGTGAACGCCATAGCACCGAAAGCACCGATTGGCGCGAGGCGCATGATCATGTTGATGATGCCGAAAATGACCTGCGAGAAGCTTTCAATCACGTTGAAAATCAACTGGCCTTTTTGACCAAGACGGTGCAGTGCAAAACCAAACAGTACCGCAAACAGCAGCACTTGCAGGATATTGCCACTGGCAAATGCGCCAATCACGCTACCAGGAATCACATCCAGCAAGAAGGCCACCACACCTTGTTGTTGTGCCTGTTCGGCATACATGGCGACAGCTTTGGCATCAAGCGTTGCCGGGTCGATGTTCATCCCAGCCCCTGGCTGGACGACGTTAACCACGATTAGGCCGATGATCAGCGCGATGGTGCTGACCACTTCGAAGTAAAGCAGTGCCACAGCGCCCGTGCGCCCCACGGCTTTCATGCTTTCCATGCCTGCAATGCCGGTGACGACCGTACAGAAGATAACCGGCGCGATAATCATTTTAATCAGTTTAACGAACGCATCGCCGAGCGGTTTCATCTGCGCGCCTAATTCCGGGTAAAAATGACCCAGCAGGATACCGATGGCTATCGCCGTAAGGACCTGGAAGTAGAGGCTTTTAAAAAGAGAGAGTTTCATAGCGTGTCCTTGAGAGGTAGATATTCCGCAGTACCAGGATTTAGGTAGATGACCTCGGCCTGCGGAAGCAAAAATACCACTCTCAAAAACGCTCAGAAGTGACACAGCGCTTATTTGTAAACAAAATTGTTAAATAATTGAGCTGACTCGCGCCAGCCCAATAACATTTGCAACAACTGATTTACTGATTAGCGCTGGATAAATACCTGGCATCAAACTCTTTAAGAGTCAGTGCCCTGGAGAAAAGATAACCCTGAGCAATGCTCACACCGGCGTTCAACAACCAGTCGCACTGCGCCTGGTTTTCAATTCCTTCCGCCACCAGTTTCAGACCCAGCGTGTTCGCCATACCGATAATCACCCCCGCCATGGTGTTATCTTCCGGCAAGCCATCCACAAAACTCTTGTCGAGCTTCAGCACATCCACTGGCAACGATTTCAGGTGATGTAAATGACGCAGGCTGGCATAACCCATGCCAAAATCATCCAGTGCGATGCGCACCCCTGCTTTGCGCAACGGACGCAAAATACTGACCGCTTTTTTCGGATCATCAATATTATGACTTTCCGTGACTTCCAGAATTAACATCCCTGGCTGGATACGATAGCGCGCCATTAATTCCAGCAGTGACGAACCCATTTCCTCGTGCAGTAACTGATGCGCAGAGATATTCACACACAGCGGCATGGTGACACCCTGGCTTTGCCAGCCCGCCAGCACACGGCAAGACTCTTCAAGGATCCAGTTGCCAATTGTGAACATCAAACCGCTATCTTCGATACGCTCAATCAAGCCTTCCGGCAAACCCCAGCTACCATCAGGCTGCTGCATGCGCAGTAAAACTTCCGCGCTGACGACTTCACGGGTGCGCAAATTGACCTGCGGTTGTAGCCAAATAGCAAACTGCTGGTTTTCTAATGCCGTCAGTAAATCCTGCTCTTGCGTCAAATAGCGTTGCGCAATGGCCATCTGTTCAGGGTCAAAGAATTGAATCTGATTTTTGCCATGGCGACGGGCAGAAAACGCGGCGGAAACGGCGCGGCGATACAGCTGTTCTGCAGTCAAACCACCGTGATACATCGCAATGCCGATGCTGGCCGTCGGTTTGAGGGAAATCGAGTGAATCGGTAACTTTTCGTTCAGCACCGCGAGAATTTGCTTCGCCAGTGCCATTGCCTGCCAGGCATCCTGAACGCCATGGGCAATAATGCCAAAATCGTTGCCGCTGAGCTGCGCCAGCACCATATTCGGTGGCAGAACACCTTTAATTTTCTCGACCAGCGTCAGCAGCAGCATTTCACGCTGCTCCTCGTTCAGCACCCCGGCAGTATCCTGCAAAGTTTCGCTGGCAATCACGATCAACGCATTCTTGTTATCGCTTGCCGTTAGTTGTTCAAGCAACGCCAGTAACAACGCCTTATTTGGCAACTCGGTAACTGTGTTTCGGGTGCTCATCGCGCTCATTTCTTCATGTAAGCGCTGCGACATTTGTTGATTACGGTTATAGCTGCGCACCAGCATGCCTATCTCATCATCGTGGTGAAGAGGAGGTAGATTGAGTTGATGGTTCGCCGCATCGTGCGGGGTTAAACTATCGAGCTCACGGGCAATTTTACGCAGTGGATGAACAATCAAACGGTTTATCGACCAACTGATCGCAACCGACAAAATGAGCGCCAGCAGCAGATATGTCGTCAGCAACGTCGAAATCGTACTAATGATGAATTTGTACATCCGCCAGGAGTCAGCTTGCAGCACAAGATAAGCCAGCGGCTGCGGATTTGCCGGGCGTTCCAGTGAATAAAGCGGTAGGGATATTTGAACCGGGAGTTCGAACAGGCGCGCAATCCAGACGGGAATCGGGCGTTCCGGGGTAAATCTTTGGCGCAACGCCTGGAATTGATTCGGCAGTACTACATCCGCCCGGCTGATAATGCCAGAAGGTTGAATTTGACTCAGGATGTACTCAGCCTGGGGAATATCCGCTTTCAGGATAGCTTCAGACAGCGGAATACGCACCGAATGGGCGATTTTCTCCATCTGGCTTGCTGTGTCGTAGCGGCTTTGCTGCACAAAGTGAAAAAGCTGCACCACGATAAAAATAAAAATAAACAGTAAAGCAACGGCTGACACCATTGCCATCTGTTTAATCGTTAATGAACGACTGACTCGCAAACTGACACTCCGCAAAAACTAAGCCCTAAATAGACATGGCTGAGTATACTGCATTGTGGTGGGTTTTAGGCTTGAGAAACCGAATCTGCATGCAGCGTGGTATGGATAACAGCGAGTACATCGTCGCTATTTTGCGTGAACTCATTATTCCAGAAACGCAGTACCCGCCACCCTCTCCGCTCCAGCCATAATGTCCGACTCTCATCGTAATGATGTCTTTCACTGTGTTGTCCGCCATCCAGTTCAATGATGACTTTAGGCCGTAAGCAGGCGAAATCGACAATAAATGGACCGATCGGATGTTGGCGTCTGAATTTGTGGTCAGAAAAATGTCGGTTTCTTAACAGATGCCACAGCCGTTGTTCCTGCGGCGTCATAGTTTGGCGCAATGTTTTGGCGTAGGTTTTGGTTTTTTTATCCATTGCAGGATGCTGGCGGTTTTTTTCGGGGTTGTCAGATTGCGGGGGGAATTTTGGAAAGTGCCTCGAAAAAACAACCCTCATCCCGACCTTCTCCCTGAGGGAGAAGGAGCTAATATTCCCTCTCCTGGGGGAGAGGGCCAGGGTGAGGGCGTCCGGAACCCACAACAATCACCGTACCGACAACGCCACCAGCATCTTCAAACTCGCAGAATAATAATCCTCCTGCGCCGTAATTTGCGGCTGTGCAACGCTCCCCGGCTGGAACACTAAATCACGCACCGCCAGTAACCCGCCATCCATCATATACGGCGCGGTATCGCCAGTAGTGACGTTCACCCAGGCTGGTGTTTTCTCACGTGGATAACGCCCCCACCAGGTTTTATAAACCTGTAACTCTGGGCTGCTGTGATTAAACCAATACACATACAGCGGAACGCGAATCGCATCGTAGCTAAAGCGCTCTGGCCATTGTTTTGCCGGAACAGTACGCCCATCGGAATAGAGCGAAACCCAGTCAGACGGGAGCTGAGGCTCGCCAAAGTGCATTTTCCCCAGCAGTTTCTGCCCATCGTTAATCAAATCCGTCCACACCGTTAAATGGCTGCGGTTAGCGAAATCCTGCCACGCCGGGAAGATAAAGTAAGAGGGGTTGAGATTCACATAGCTGTTGAGGTTAAAACCGTTAGCGCCAGGTAACATCACCTGGTAACCGGCAAAACGGATAACGTTGTGGGCAACCAACGCCTTAGTGATGGCATCTGATTCTTTCAGATAATCGGGGTTCTGCCACTTGTTGCCCGCTTTTAACAGCGCCCACGCGATAAAAGTATCGCCATCGACGGCGTTGTTTTTATCGGTGATCGGTTGTGCTTCAACGGGGTTATATCGCCAGTAGAACAGACCATTATCAGGGTTTTTCAGCGTTTTTCGCGTCCAGTTCCACATTTTATCGAAACTGGCACGGTCGTCGTTAGCCACGGCCATCATCATGGCAAAACCCTGGCCTTCGGTGTGGCTGACGTTTTTATTCCCGGTGTCGACAATGCGGCCATCGGGCATTAAAAAACGGGATTTGTAGCTATCCCAGGCAGTGTCAGCCAGCGCTTGCTGGCAGAAGAACAAGGCAACAACTGCCACTATCAGCGTTTTGCATCGCTGCAACATCAAAGCACCTCATCGACTATTTTGATATCGAAAGTGTACCACTGTTGCTGACGGTGAAGACTCGCGCCACAGCGACACATGCGGTTTACCGCCCTGATCGCGTAACCAACGAGCGTAGACACCTTCCAGAACAGCGCTAAATGCGTGACTCCAGGAAACTTGCTGCGCTTCGTCTGCGGGAACAGGTAAAGCCATGTGGCGAATGAGCATCGCCGTTTCGCTGGCTTCGATATCAATATAGCCCCAGTTGAAACGGGCGAGCTGAACATTTATCTGTGATTCGAGTTCGCCCACAGTTCGCGCTAATGCTAATGGGTGGCGTGCCGCCAGCGTGTCACCCATTTGCATCAGAAACGGGCGGCTTTCTTCTTCACCCGCATTCGCCACCATGCTATCAATCATGATGTGGAGCAAAGAGAACCAGCCCGGTTGGGTCTGCTGATTCTGAAAGTACTGCAACAACTGCGCGTCATTCATGATTAATTATTCCCCAGCAGGTAACGGAAGTAGAGCTGTGCGGTACTTTCGTTGTAATCACCAAAGGTGTCATAACCCACCTGACCACCAATCGTCATGTCTTTGTTAACTTTGTAATCGGCTGCGGCACGCAGGTTATAGCCAATGCCGCTTTCGCTACTGCCGCTGTACCACGCTTCTTTCGCAAAGCCGTTGGCGACGTAATTTTCCAGTTGCGCCTGCATCGCCGAATCGGTCGGGAAGTACGGGCTTTGATTCTGGCTATAGGACTGATAACCCAACGATGCGCCCACCGACATATCCCAGTTATTAAACTTCTGGGTGTAATCCACCGGGAAGGAGACGCTGATATAGTCTTGCGGGCTGAAGTAACCGCCTTGCCCATAGCTGAAATAGCTGAGGTTTTTCGAGAAATCCATATACGTCATGCTGATACCGGTTTTCAGTTCGCGGTCATCAGCATGGAACGGGCGAATATAAACGCCAGCATTCCCGGTAACATTGCCGTTGCTCGGCACGTTTTCGCCAATGTAGTTATACAAACCCACACCCGCGTAGAAACCCGCATCGCCATCGTCGTAGCTCAGTTGCGCGCTACCGCCGTTCTTGGTGACCTGGCCCCATTTTTTGCCGCTGTATTTGTCTTCCACACCGACATAAGAAAGCAGGCTGTCGACCACGGCACGTCGTTCGCCGGTCAGAATCAATTTCAGGTAATCGGTTAATTGTGGCGACCACTGCACACCACCGACCACGGTATTTAAATCCTGGCCTAATGGCGTGGAGCCCACGTCGAGTTTGTACTGTTCGCCCGTTAACGCCATCCCAACTTCCACACCCGCAGCACTTTGCGAGCCTTGTGAAGGCACTTTTATCTTGTCGATATTGGGCAGTTCTGGCGGCGTGGTGGTCGAGGCGTTATACAGCTCCTCGCCCACCTGCCCCTGAATCAACGCGCCAGTACCAAAGCGGCGGCTGGATTCGTCAGACGAGCTGCCCGCATTCAGGCTGATTGGCGTAACGTTAAGATCTAAACGTGAGTCGCCAAACGGCACCGTCGACCACTGCAATGGCGCTTTGATTTCGGTGAGTTTACTCAGACCGCTTTCGCCATCTCGCCCACGCACAGCCACCGCACCACGCGCCCAGGTGGCGGTTTTGTCGGTCAGCTGTTCCATCATGTTATCCACCTGGCGCAAGGTGCCTGCCTGTGCCGTTTCGACCGGCAGATCGGTACGCGTGGTACCCGGCGGTGCGGTTTGTGGATTACGCGCCAGCTGTGCGACTTGCCACGGCATCGCTTCGCCATATAGCGAGTTAGCGGCGGTGGCTTGTGGGGCGACGGAGGTTTTTGGGGTGAACGGGTTATCGGCTAATGCCAGGCCTCCGAGCGTTGGCGCGGTGCCGCTTTCGGCTCCTTGCAGGCCAAGCAGTTTGCCACGCGCGGTGCGCAGGTAGCCCATCGCCTGCTGGTGGTTGCCATCGGCTTCCGCCACGCGCGCCAGTAACAGCAGGCGATCCGGCGTTTCATCGTTGCGCAACCCGGTGGCCAGCTGTTTCGCTTTATCGACGTCTTTACTGGCAAGCGCCACGTCGATGGCACCCGCGCGCGCATCTTGTTGCGGCGTGTCACGCGTCATCAGGTAGTCGTAAACCACGCCCGCTTCTTTGTTCATTTTGCCGGACTGATACAGACGCGCCATGGCAAACATCAGGTCGGTGTTTTGCGGGTCGTTCTGCATCGCACGGATGAGTTTATCGTACGCCGCCGCATAATTGCCCTGGGTACGCAGTTGGTCAGCTTCGTTGATCACGTAGCCATTGCGAACGCTGGCAAGCTGCGTTGGTGTGCTGCGCGACTGCAATTCTGGATTCGCCAGAAACGCCTGCGCTTCACGCCCCAGCCCGGCCTGGTTCAGCACCGCAATCTGGTCGCCATAATCACCGGCGTTGCCCTGCACGCCACGGCGCATATTGTCGCGCACAATCGTTACCGCCGTGCTGACATCGCCGGTTTGCGCCAGCATTTTCGCCAGTTTGCCCGCATCTGCCGGGCTTTGCGGCGGGCGCATCGCCAGCGCTTTTAAGGTATTCGCCGCCGCCACCGTATCGCCCTGCGCGAGGTAGCGTTCCGCCACCGACATTTGCAGATTGTAGTTCACACGCGCCGCAAGGCTGCGCATGTCGCTGGTCTGGCTGGACGCGGGAATACGCGACAATAAAGTTTGTGATTGCTGCCAGGCATTGTTTTCGCTGGCAAACAATGCCCCCGCGTACAGTTCTGTATTGGAGGCGTTTGGCCGGAAAGAAGCCGCCATCACATTGCTGGCTTCGTCACGACGCCCCTGTTTCTGGAGCTGGCGCGCTAAATCAAGACGCAGCCACGGGTTGGACGGATAACGCGCCACGCCCTGCTGCAAAATAGCGATGGCTTGTTGAGGGTTGCCATTTGCCGCGGCCTGCTGTGCCTGGCGGCGCAGCGGATCGGCTGGATTACCGCCAGAAACGCGCGGCTGCAATTTGGCCTGCAAACTGGCAGGCAGGGTTTGCAGCATCGCTTGCGCTTCGGCGGTTTTATTCTGCTCACGCAACACGTAATAGAGGTTTTCGCGCGCCGCACCATTATTCGGTTGTTCGCTCAAAATACTGCGTAAAGTCTGCTCTGCCTCGGCGTAATCTTTGTTATGGCGCTGGACATCCGCACGGAATAACTTCGCAGCATTTCCACGTTCACCGCTTTGCTGCGCCAGAGGTGCGCTGAGCGCCAGGGCCTGGCTAATATTGCCCTGTTTGAATGCTGCCTGAGCGCTCGCCAGTTGCCCGTAAAACTCGGCGTCATCGGCTTGTTGTTTGCGCTCGCCAGATTGATCGCCACCCAGCCTGGCGGCGCGATTCAGGTATTCTGCGGCGGCGGTGTAATCGCCTTTACGCTGCGCGATGTAGCCCATCCCGGCCAGTGCATCGGCGTCTTGCGGGTTGTTTTGCAGCACTTGTTCAAACTGGTTTTTTGCCACTTCGGTGTTGCCGCTATTGAGCGCATTAAACCCTTCGCCTTTTGCGGCACCGCCAACACTTTTACGGTAGTGCTCTTGCACCACCGTATCTTTCGGATGGCGTTGCAGGAAGGTTTGATAATACTGCTCGTCGCTGGCAGTTGGGCCGAGCCACAACAACGCCTGGCGCAAGGCTTTATCGGCATCCTGGCTACCGCTCGCCATATTTTGCAGGATGTCCATGCCTTCACGACGCGTGGCATCCTGATAGGTCAGCACTTTACCAAGCGCAATACGCCCGCCGTTGTCCTGCGGATTTTGCGCGGCAAACTGGCGTAAACCAGCCACCGCTTGCGGATACAGCGATTTGTCGCCCGCCATCGTCAGGTAATATTCTGGCGCGAGGCTCGGCGGCGGCTGGTCACCATTAAACAAACTGCGCCAGGTGGCGAGGGCGGCGGGTATATTGCCGCTGCGCGCCTGCTGACGCGCTAAATCCAGCTGCCCACGCGGGATTTGCTGAATCTGTTTAGCGTTATCCAGCGCCTGCAAATTACCGTCTTGTGGCGAAACAGAAGCCAGGCGTTCGCGCCATTGGGCGGCACCTTTAATATCCCCGGCTTGCTGTGCCCACAGCGCCATCAGGTACATCGCCTGGGTGTTATTGGCATCAACCATCAACACTTTCTGCAACGCGTCTTTTGCCAGCTCGTCATGTGACTTTTCATGCCAGTAATTGGCCTGGTCAAACAACGCTTTTAACGCCGGGTTGTTTTCCGCAGCGGTCGCGCTAAACGCCAGGCCGCCAAAGAAGCACAGAGTTAACAAGCGGCGGGCGTTTTTGTTTTTATGACTCATTGAGCACCACCTTTACTTACCATCATCCTGAGGATTAAGACGTTTATGCGCGCGTTTTTTCAACAGGGCGTACAAGCTCAAACCAATAACCGAGGCGAACAACAAACCTAAAATGGCCAGCAGGGCTGAATGCTGGTTGGCATACCAGACCACCATCATGTACCACGGCATTTGGCCGCTCGGGAACTGTTGGCCAACACGGAAGCTACGCACCCCGTTTTCATCGGTGATGATGGAGGCGTCGCCACGAATACCGGCGTTGATGCGCGAAGAACTTAAGTCGGTTTGCAGCCGCGAAAGCTGTTCGTCGGTACTGCCAATCGCCATCACCACCACACGGTCAGGGTTCCACTGCGAGCGGAAGCTGACAAACCCACGCCACGCTTCGTTAGATGAGAAATAGCGGTCAGCCGCAATGCCTTTCGATCCCCAGTCACCTTCAATCCAGTGCTGTATTTTTTGCCAGATTGAGCGTTCACGGACGCCGAACGAATGCTCGTTGCTGTTAAACGGCGACTGTGCCAGCAGCGTTTTGTTAAACGCGCTTTGATTGATGGTCGAAACGGAAAGCACGTGGCTCTGTTCAAGGCGTTGCAAGTTTGCGCCCGCCGTTGGCACGCCAAACATCACCGTGTTGTTGTTTAACGAGGTGCCGGTTGCATTACCCGAACGGGCAGCCATATTCAGTAGCGTGCTGATTTCAGCCTCGCCAGGGTTTTCTGGCAGCATCAACACGGTATGGGCAAAGTCAGCAAAGCGGGAGAACGGGAACGACGCACCCACGAAGTAAGAGAGGTTTGGCAGCAACGAGAAGTGACGCGTTTTGCTCAAATCAATCCATGAATCGTCGGAGATACGGCTCTTAATGTTGTTATTGAGCAGCACGCTACACGGTGCCGATTCTTTGGTCTGGATGTTGAAGTACAGCGACAACTGGTTATCGCCGTAAATCAGGTACGGCTCCAGCGCCAGGTTGTACTCTTCCTGGCGCGCATCGCCGCCCACTTTGCGCCACAGCGTTTCCAGCGCGCCTTGCTTATTCACCGGCAAGTTATGCAGGAAAGTGCCGTTGAGCGTCAGGGAAAGGTAAGAACGCTCTTCATCAATCCAGTTTTCCGTCGGGAAGCGATAGCCGATTTTCACCGGGATGGTGTCGCCATCCCACAAGAACAGATCCGGAGCCGCGCGGAATGCCACGCTTAATGGCTCGTGCCAGATGCCGGTCGCCGTCAGGCTTTGGTCTTTACGCATCAACTCGGACAGACGCACCGGGTGTTCAGTGGAGATCCAGCGCGGAGCGTCATAGGCTTTGCTCACTGGGATTGTCTGGTTTTCTACCGCAGTGCTTGCGGTTTGCCCAGGGAATTTCCCCTGCGTTAAACGCCACGCCGCAGCGCGCAATTGCTGGTCGGAATTGCCCACCACCAACAGCAGTTTATAGACCGGGTTGCCTGGGTTATCGATGATTTGCAGCATCGGTTTTTGGGTTTCAGGCAAGGTCAGGCCGCCAATCTGCTCGCCGGGCTTGCCAAACAGAATGCCGTTTTTCTCAGGCAGTTTGTCGGATAACGCGTTAAAGGAAATACCGCGATAATCCGCCTCAATGCCCAACCAGGAGGCGACCAACGCCGCAGCGCTCACTTGTTCAGGCAGCGTTTTTGCCGGGAAAGCAAACTCCAATGAAGCGGGAGTCATCTGCATTGAGTCAAAGAACGGGCGCGGGAAATGGCTGAGATCGGCACCGATATTGAGCTGCTGACCTTCCAGATCCAACCGCGTGTTCGGCATGATGGTGACCTGGTATTTATCAGACAGGTCGCGCAGGCACAGCAGGGCATCGCCATCGTTGATTTTAAAGCTGATGTTATTGCTCGACACCACCATCGCCGCCGGGATTTCCAGCTGATAGTTGGACACATCGCTGTCGGCAGAACCCAACGGCACCGTTCCCAGAGGCTGACCGTTCATCATCAGTTGCAGCGTAGTATTGCGCGCCGCCATCGCCGGAGAGACTTTCAGGTTCAGGTAAAGTTGTGCGTTGGTGATGACCTGATCGGTCGGCAACGTGAAATCAATACCCGCCTGCAACTGCCCACCGCTGAGCATAACGCCACGTGGTTGGCCCATTTGCGCCACGGTAATGCTACTCACGTTGCCAGGCGTAAACACCGATGGCGTGGGTGCATCCACTGCCGGAGCTGGTGCAGTTTCCGATACCGATGCAGCGCCTGGTGCAAAGGCCGCGTCGGGTGCAGGTAAATCCAGGGGAATTTGTGACTCCACCGTCGCGGCGTCTTCCGCCATAACCGGTGAGGCCAAAACCGTCAACGCGAGCAACAACTGGCAAAGCTTTATACTCATCCCTTTCATGCAACGTTGTCCTCGCGGGCTTCTTCCATACGTTTGGCTTCTTCCTGGCGCAGGCGACGGTTTTCGCGGCGCGATTTGAACGTCAGCCAGAACAGGTCAAACACACAACGAATAATGATCAGCAGGGAACGGAACGGGTTGTCCTGCGGTTTTGGCGGACGAATCCACGCATCAGCACGCGCCAGAACCACACGCACCAGTTCACGACGCCTGTCCAGTGGAATCTCTTCAAACATCAGGCGAATGGCCTGCTCGTCGCAAGCGATCACTTTCACCGGAATGCTGATAGAGCCGGACTTCAGTTGCAGCTCGATTTCTTCGATTTCATCATTGAGATGGCGGTCATCCGGCACTGCGATTTGGCAGCCGCCCATCGACAAATCGATAGTGTTGCTACGGGAAGATATTCCACTGGCGTAGTGAATAACCACCGGCACTTCAACATCAATACGGATGGTTTTTCGCGTCTGGCGCGTTTCGCGGGCGACGGCAATCGCCGCCAGCAGGAACACCAGGCTGTACAACCCCCAGCCGACGTTCAGCGCGATAACATTCGGGTCAACACCAAAGTAGTCATGCGCACAAGCACGCACAATCCCGGCGACAACCGCCACCGCCAGCAACACCGCGATAATCACATGAGGCCGCACCACGCTGAAATCGAAGTAGCCCACGTTCAGCAGCGCACCTTTATCCGTGACGTTAAACTTGCCGCGTTTTGGGAACAGCATGGTGATAACCGTGGGCAGAACCAGGTGGAACGCCAGCACCATGTCATAAATCTCGCCCCAGAAACTGTAGCGGTAGCGCCCGTTCATGCGCGAGTTGAGATAAATGCTCAAGATCAGGTGCGGCAACGCGTAAGCAAAGATCAGGCTTGCCGAGGAATGAATGATGTTCAAGTTAAACAGTAAGTACGCCAGCGGTGCGGTGACGAACGCCACACGCGGCAAAGCGAACTGGAAATAGAGCATCGCACTGAGGTAACAACAACGCTGTTGCCACGTCAGGCCACGGCCAAATAACGGGTTATCCATACGGAAGATTTGCGTCATGCCGCGCGCCCAGCGGGTACGCTGAATCACGTGCAGCACCAGACGTTCAGTCGCCAGTCCCGCCGCCAGCGGAATATCCAGGAAGGCAGATTTCCAGCCCAGGCGCTGCATTTTCAGCGCGGTATGCGCATCTTCGGTCACGGTTTCCACGGCAAATCCGCCGATTTCTTCCAGCGCACTGCGGCGAATTACGGCACATGAACCGCAGAAGAAAGTGGCGTTCCAGTTATCGTTACCCTGCTGGATGGGGCCGTAGAACAGTGAACCTTCGTTGGGGATGTTTTGCCCTCCCGATAAGTTACGTTCAAACGGATCGGGTGAATAGAAATAGTGTGGTGTCTGCAACAGCGCCAGTTTCGGGTCTTTCAGGAATGCACCGACGGTGGCTTGCAGGAAGATACGCGTCGCAACGTGATCACAGTCAAAGACTGTGATCAACTCGCCGTGAGTGAGTTTCATGGCGTGGTTGAGGTTACCGGCTTTGGCGTGTGAGTTATCGTTACGCGTGATATAGCCCACGCCCACATCGGCGGCAAACACCGCAAACTCGCGCCGCTTACCGTCATCAAGCAGGTAGATTTTGATTTTATCGCGCGGGTAGTCGATACATTGCGCGGCCAGAACCGTATCGCGAACCACATCGAGGCTTTCGTTATAGCTGGGAATATAAATATCGACCGTCGGCCATTTAGAGGTGTCGTCCGGTAGCGGCACAATCCCCCGTTTTAATGGGAACGAGGTTTGCAAATAGCTCAGCAATAAGATGACCCAGATATACAGCTCGGCTAAAAATAACCCTATACCGAGGATGGCCTCTATTTCGGAATTAAAGTGCAGCGTTTGGGTAGCACGAAAATAAATATAACGCGTCGACATCAAGACTGAAACCAGCATCATGATTATCGACACGCTGTGCTTTTTGCTGAAGCCTAATAAAAACAGAATCGCCAGGCTGATAAAGCCAAAGATATACTGCTTCTGGCTGTCCATAGGCGTAATGATGATCAGGACTGCTATTGGCGCTAACACCAATAGCAGTAAATAAAACAGGACCTTTTTCATAGGACATCCTGGATGATTGTCAGAAATTTGACGTTCTCAGGCCGGTATGTACCGCGCCATCACCAATTTTTATGTCGAGAATACCTGCGACTCGCTTACTGATAAGTTCAATATCAAAAGCCGCAGCGGAAGCCGGACTAAAATCGAATATTGATTGCTGAGAAGCATTGGCTTCCGCCACACTTTCATCGCGGTTAATAACGCCAAGTAGACGATCACCCAGACGCTGCTGCATAAATGCCGTGACATCGCGGCTTATATGGCGGCGGTTGTCACTCTGGTTGAGGATAAAATAGTATCCGGCTTTATTGTTTAGCGGTTCGCCAATCAGACGATGATTTTCAATATGCGGCAACAATGATAGCGAAGCGGTATCTGCCAGCATGGTCACCAGATGCAGGTCAGCCAGTCGCGAAACCGCTTTTAACGCCGGATTTGGGCCTGGTGGGAAATCGGCAATAATGACCAGGCCCGGGTAGTTAAGCAAAGTGCTTAATCCACGCATCAGGAAATGGTTGTCGGTGCTCAGGCGCTGCTCAAATTCAAGGCGCTGTTCTTCGCTGACATCACCATACGGCAGCACGAACATATTGCTGCCGGCAGTCAAAACCGACTGGCTCCAGTCTGCCGATTCGATAGCTTTAGCCACATAGCCACGGCCATCAGATAAAGGCACGCCAAAATGCAAACGCAGCGCGTTTTGCACATCAAAATCAATGGCTAACACCTTGCTACCTGCGCGAGCCAACGCATACGCCAGATTGGCGGTAACTGTGGTTTTTCCTACCCCGCCTTTTGGCGAGCACACACACACTAGCGGCATGAAGCGATCATCTCCAGCAACGGTTGCAGCGGTAAGTCTTTAGCGGGATGGTTGCGCGTCGTACTCCCTTTTGCTGCGAACAATTTGTCAAAACGCACGGGTTCTGTTTTTACCGGTTCGTAGCCCTGCGGCGCAGCGACAGCGGCAGGTTTTACGGTTTCTTTTATTGGTTCTTTTAACGGTTCAATGACCGGTTCTGGCTGCGCGGTGACGGGTGCCAGTTGTTCAAACAGCGTCGCGGTAGTGTGTTTGCTTTGCTCAGGTTGAAATAACTCGGTTTTGTTTTCTGGCAGCGCGCTGTTCAGGCTGTCGAGAATTGAGCCCTGAGAAGCTGACTGGCTGATGGGTTGCGCCACCAGCGGCTTGAAATGGCTGGCATCAAACTCATCAGCCTTTACCGCTTGCGGTGCTGGCACGGAAATACTTTCGGCATGGGAAAGCACGGAGTCATCGCCTTCGGTATGCATTAACTGTTTGATTATCGTCCAGTTACTGTCCGATAACTGCTGATTTTGCGCCGACATATCTTTGAAGTCGATAGATCCTGTACGCGTCTTATCTTTGAAACGCTGCAAATCATCATAATTTTTCATTACGATACTCATGATTTATAAGACATTTGTATTTGATGTGTGAATAACTCAATGAATAAGGTTTATTGACTTCATAAACCACGAATAATTACATAACGTTATAATTCCATTTTTTATTATTCAATTTTGGAAAAACAACGATATTTCGAGCCAATATATAGGCACCTGCGGTCTTAGCTCCATCTTTTTTTCTTATTAATACCCGGCTAAGCATGAAACAGTCTTGATTTGTGATTGCGTAATATTTAATGCTACCCCTTAAAAGGTAGCAGCTTTCTTCTATGATTTCACATAGATGAAGAGTATTTAATGATTGGGATGTTTTTTCCAAAACATATAACCATCTTCAGGGGAAAATGCCGCACGACTACACCTATTTTTGAGGGTGAAGCATTTAAATAATAGCCTGTATACTCTGTATGGTTTTTCAGAATGCTGTTGTCAGCACCTTCATCATGTAAAAGGATGTTCAGAGGCAATGAAAATTAATCATAAGATGGCGATGGCCCTGGTCGGGTTAACGGCGGCTACAACGTTTAACGCGCAGGCTTCCTATGATGATTTTGGCTGTGGATGGCAAGATGATTGCCCGCTTAACGGTGTACCCTGGCTGAATATTGATAACGATACGCGTGTGAATTTGATCCAACTTGAAGGAGCACGCAAAAATCTGGCGTTACCTCGCCTGCCCGTGCCTCCTGATTTTACCCGCAGCAGAAGCTATCACTTTGGATTTATCGGCTACAACGATCTACCTCATCCAACAGCAACCCCCTCTACTGAGAACACCACACCCGCCCCTGTCGCTGAAACCTCATTCAGCAAAATGTCGCAAACATTAGGAGTCGATACCTCCTCCTGGGAACACGATCAAGACGCAGAAAACCGCCATATTTCCAATAACCTGCAATCTGTAGAGCAATTCTTCGCGGCACTGCTTGATGACCCAACGATAAAACCAGAAGACCGTCATCATCTGGCTGTATGGCGAGGTAATATTTTTCTGAACTCTTATGACAAAACGGATAGCCGCCTCCCGGTTGAAGCTTTCGATATCGAACCTGGCTCCCATACGGCAGCTTTCTCTGATTATCTCCGTGGGGCGAATGTCTTTTACCTTGGCGATTTTGTGGAAGCAAATAGCCTGTTCACCGCTTTGCAGAAAAGCAGCCAGCCGTGGGTCGCTGAAACATCAAGCTATATGCTGATGCGCGTTGCACTCAACAAAAGCACCGTCAAGGCGACTGATGAATACGGCATGTTTGATGCCACTAAAATCGATACTGGCGCAGCAAGCGAAGCTCGTGATTATGCCAATGCCTATTTAGCGACCTGGCCTGAAGGGCGTTATGCAGATTCCGCTCGCGGGCTTTTTCGCAGAATTAACTGGTACTTACAAGACTGGCAACAGCTGGCCCCGTTATATGAAAAAGCCCTGGCCCAGGCACCAGACGTAGACTCATTGCATAAAGTCATTTCTGAGCTGGATGACAAATTCCAAAGCAGGGATAGTTTCGGTAACTATGAGCCGTTTATCAGTGACGCCCAGGCACCGATGCTAACTTTCACCCAAACGTTACGCTGGCTCCGGAATAACCAAGGCCAGAACAAGTCGTATGAGGTGACACGCGAAAATCTTGATAGCCTGAAACCGATATTTGCCAGCGCAGAGTTGCAACCGTACTGGAGCTTTTTGGAAAACGCCTGGCTTTACTATCATGAAGGTAATTATGCCGCCGTGATTGAAGCCACCCCCTCTATCAACTTGTTAGCCTCCAGCGATCTACTCGCCTTTAGTCAGCAAGTTCTGCACGGTGACGCGTTAGCTGCACAGAAACAGTGGCCTGAGGCACTGGCGCACTGGAAACATCTGCTTGGTCTGACTCAATCAGTAGAACAACAGCAATATATACAACTGAATCTGGCGGCGGTGATGGTGAACAACCAGCAGCCAGAAGCTATTTTTGCCGCTGACAGTCCAGTGACAAACCTGCGTTATCGCTCGCTGGTGCTGAAAACTGCCGCGCCAAAAGCGCTGCTGCAACAACAGGCGACCCACGGGGTAAATGATGAAGAGAAAACCATCGCGCTGCATACGCTGCTGATGCGCGACCTGATGGTGGGTGACTATGAAGGCTACGACACGGATAAGTCGCTACGTCGCCATATCACTAAGCCAGTCACCCTTGAAGCGTTCAATGATGTCAATCTCGATATCTTTAACTGGAATGGGGAACGGGCCGAGAAGGGTTATTTCTGTGCCTCGCTGGATGACACGGTGAAAACACTCATCGCAAGAAAAACCGACGCGCATGCACTTAATTGCCTGGGTGAATTTTTCCGCAACACCGCGGCACACATTGATACGGAAGCTGAAGGCGGTGGCAATGACTTACTGGGCGATGCGATAGCAAAACCTGCGTTAAGCAACTCTCCGGATCGCCAGGCCTATTATCAGCAGATAATTAACGATCCGAAAGCGGAACCCGAAGATAAGACCTATGCGCTTTACCGTGCGGTGATGTGCTATTCCCCGTCTGGTTACAACGACTGTGGCGGTGAAGAGGTGAAACCAGAAACACGTAAACATTGGTTTACCGAATTGAAAACCAAATACAAAGGTAACCAGTGGGAAAAACTGCTCAGCTATTACTGGTAACGTTATTGTTATTGCTGGCGACTATTGTGCCGCCAGCAATGCCCAGCGAAGCGAAACATCAGGAATATACGGCGTACTGGCTGTGGTCGGGGGTCAGCTCACAGCCCGTGTTGCAGAATGCACAAGTGGTGTACCTGCATCAGGGTGAGATTGTCTCTCGTCAAAACCGCGCCAAATTTATCAAGCTTGGGGTACCTCGTTCTCCCCTCGCGTTTCCATCCGTGTGGGTAACCGTTCGCACCACCACCCTTGATGTACCTGATGATATTCTCAACAGCGTGCTGGATTTACCCGGTAAGTGGGCGGCAGCCGGGAACCATGTTGTGGGTTTGCAAATCGATTTTGATGCTGGAACCTACCGCTTGCAGGACTACCAAAAATTTCTGTTACGGGTTCGCCATAAACTGGATAAACGTTTTGCGCTGGGCGTCACCGGTTTACTGGATTGGGCAAAAACGGGCAGTATTCAACAGCTCAATGCTCTGCCTATTGATGAGCTGGTTATCCAGACTTATCAGGGTAAAACCACGGTGAAGGAGTATCAACGCTATTTGCCCGCACTGCTAAAGTTGCGCGTGCCATTTAAGATTGGCCTGGTGCAAAACGGTGAATGGGATAAAAGCTGGCAAACCCGGCTGGCAACATCTTCTTTTTATCGGGGGGAAGTGGTGTTTTTGCTTAATTCAGGCGGATGACGCAAGCTTATCCGCCCTACGAAAGCCCGTGTTTTCCCTAATCTTACAGCGACGCCCTTGTTCCCGGCTTAAATCGCACCGATTTTTCCCCTTCAGGCAGGGTTGCGCCGTCGGGAACGGCGCAAGTGAGCGATCGCCTGGAGCGAGTCGCGAACGACCCTGCATGTTGGGTAAAAACCGGAGTTTACCGCTGAAAGCGGCGATTTATTTGCCGGGCGCCGGGGTCGCCAGGGGAGTGGCGTAACTCCCCTGGCACGTTCACCGTTAACAACGGTTACAGAGATAACCAGATGTACAGGTGAACGGAAAAACAACGGAGTCTACAGACTCCCACTCGTCCTACCGAATTTCCCCGTTCTCATCCTGATCAACAGCAAAGCAAGCCACTAGCTGACCACCATACTCTTTGAGCTGTGGTTGCAACTGGGTGCACGGCCCAAAGCGACGGCGGCAGCGGGCGTTGAACGCGCAGCCTGGCGGTGGGTTCAGTGGGCTTGGCAGCTCACCGGTGAGTTTGATGCGTTCGCGGCGGTCGTCCGGGTTCAGGCGCGGCGTGGCTGATAACAGCGCCTGGGTGTACGGGTGGCGCGGGTTAGAGAAGATCTGGTCTTTGGTACCCTTCTCCACACAGCGGCCTAAGTACATCACCATCACTTCGTCAGCGATGTGTTCCACCACCGACAAATCGTGGGAGATGAACACATACGACAGCCCCATTTCCTGCTGCAAATCCATCATCAGGTTCAGAACCTGCGCGCGCACGGAAACGTCGAGGGCCGAAACTGGTTCATCGGCGATCACCACGTCTGGATCGAGCATCAGCCCACGGGCGATAGCAATACGCTGGCGCTGGCCGCCGGAAAACATATGCGGGTAGCGGTCGTAATGCTCGGTTTTCAGGCCGACTTTCGCCATCATCGCCAACGCTTTTTCACGGCGTTCGGCTTTGCTCAGGCTGGTGTTGATTTGCAACGGCTCTTCAAGAATTTGCCCCACTTTTTTACGCGGGTTCAGCGAGCCGTACGGGTTCTGGAAGACGATCTGGATTTTCTGACGACGCAGCTTTTCGGCTGTTTCGTCAGGCTTGAGCAGATCTTGGCCCTGGTAGTAAAGCTCGCCACCGGTCGGGATTTCAATCATCGTCAGCAGGCGGCCCAGCGTGGATTTACCACAGCCAGATTCACCCACCACCGCCAGCGTTTTGCCGCGTTCCAGCTCAAATGATACGCCGTCGAGCGCTTTCACCAGGCGTTCCTGGCCGAAAATGCCTTTCTTCACCGGGTAGTGTTTTTTCAGGTCGATGGCCTGCAACAGAGGTTGCGCAGTGGCCTTATCGGTACTCATAGCGTTGGCCTCCCGGCATCATCGAGTGGGAAGTGGCATTTGGACTGACGCCCGTTATCCACCATGTTCAGTTCTGGTTCTATGCTGCGACATTTGTCGGTCGCATACGGGCAGCGCGGGTTGAGCAGGCAGCCGTTCGGGCGGTCGTATTTGCCCGGAACCACACCCGGCAGCGAGGCCAGGCGCGCTTTGTCCTGCGCAAATTCAGGCAGTGCACGCAGCAGCGCCTGAGTGTACGGGTGGCGCGGCGCACGGAAGATATCTTGCGATGCACCCGTTTCCACCACTTGCCCGGCGTACATCACGATGATTTTGTGTGCCGCTTCCGCTACCAGCGCGAGGTCATGGGTGATCAGAATCAGCGCCATGTTCTCTTTCTGCTGCAGTTCCAGTAACAGCTCGATAATTTGCGCCTGGATAGTGACGTCCAGCGCGGTGGTTGGTTCGTCGGCAATCAACAACTTAGGACGACAGGCAATCGCCATCGCGATCATCACGCGCTGGCTCATACCGCCGGAAAGCTGGTGCGGGTAAACGTCCAGACGCGAAGCCGCATCGGGAATGCCCACCAGGTTCAGCAGGTCGATAGCTCGCTGAACGCGGGTTTTCTTGTTGCCGCCCTGGTGCACCTTGATGGCTTCCATAATCTGGAAACCGACGGTGTAGCAAGGGTTGAGGCTGGTCATCGGGTCCTGGAAGATCATCGCCACTTCGGCACCGACCAGGTTACGACGCTCTTTCTCAGAAATCTTTTGTAGATCCTGGCCGTTAAATTCCAGTTTTTCCGCCATTACGCGGCCTGGATAATCAATCAGCCCCATAATCGCCAGCGAGCTGACGGATTTACCGGAACCAGATTCCCCAACAATACCGACAACTTCGCCCTGATTTACACTGTAACTCACGCGGTCTACGGCACGGAACGGTGTCTTTTCGTCGCCGAAATGCACCGATAATTTATTTACATTCAATAACGCCATTACGTAGCCCTTTACTGCTTGAGTTTAGGATCGAGCGCATCACGCAGCCCGTCACCCATCAGGTTAAATGCCAGCACCGTCAGCAGGATTGCGACACCTGGGAAGGTGACCACCCACCAGGCACTTTGTGCGAACTGCAACACGTCGGAGAGCATGGTGCCCCACTCCGGTGTTGGCGGTTGCGCACCCATGCCGAGGAAGCCGAGAGCGGCCATATCGAGAATGGCGTTAGAGAAACCAAGCGAGGCCTGCACGATAAGCGGTGCCAGGCAGTTCGGTAAAATGTTGATGAACATCTGGCGCATCGGGCTTGCACCCGCCACGCGAGAAGCGGTGACATAGTCGCGGTGGACTTCCACCAGCACCGCACCGCGCGTCAGTCGCACATAGTGTGGGAGCGCAACGAAGGTCAGTGCCAGCGAAGCGTTGACGATAGACGGGCCGAAGATTGCCACTAACACCAGCGCCAACAGCAGGCTTGGCAGTGCCAGCATGATGTCGACAATGCGCATGATGATGTTGTCGATAAGGCCACCGAAGTAGCCCGCAATCAGGCCAAGTACCACGCCCATAACCAACGACAGCACCACCACCAGGCAGCCGACCAGCAGCGACAGGCGCGCACCGTACATCAGGCGCGCCATGATGTCGCGGCCAACGTCGTCAGTCCCGAGCAGGAACTGCCAGCTACCACCTTCTTGCCAGACCGGCGGGTGCAGCAACGAGTCACGGAACTGTTCAGCAGGACCGTGCGGCGCGAGAACGTTGGCGAAGATTGCTATTAAGATCATCACGGTGACATACACCAGGCCGATGACCGCCCCTTTATTACGTTTAAAGTAGTGCCAGAATTCCTGGAACGGCGTCATTGGGACTGGCGCTGCGGCTACTTTACTCTCAGTGACTGTTTTTTCAGTTGATTGCGTCATGATGGCCCCTTATTTCTTATGGCGTATACGCGGGTTCACCACGCCGTACAGTAAGTCGACGATCAGGTTCACGAGGATAATCATCGTCGCAACCAACAATACGCCGCCCTGTACTACCGGGTAGTCACGACGTTGCAATGCATCAATCAGCCAGCGGCCAAGGCCCGGCCAGGAGAAGATGGTTTCCGTCAGGATGGCACCCGCCAGCAACGTACCAACCTGCAAGCCGATAACCGTCACGACTGGCAACATGGCGTTGCGCAGCGCATGAACCACGATAACGCGCATGCGGGTCAAACCCTTGGCGCGAGCGGTACGGATGTAGTCTTCGCCGAGCACTTCCAGCATTGACGAGCGAGTCATACGCACGATAACCGCTAACGGAATCGTACCAAGCACGATGGCGGGTAAAATCATATGCGCCACGGCGTCGATGAAGTCGCCTGGCTCGCCCCATATGGCGGTGTCTATCAGCATGAAACCGGTGAGCGGCAAGGTGTCGTCGAGGAATACCGTATCGCTAACGCGCCCTGATACCGGGGTGAGGTTCCAGTAGACGGAAACCAGCATGATTAACATCATACCCCACCAGAAAATAGGCATTGAATAGCCTGTCAGCGCAAGGCCCACCGAAGTGTGGTCAAACACGGAACCACGTTTAACCGCCGCCAGCACGCCAACCGGAATACCCACGGCAACGGCAAACATCATCGCGCAGACACCGAGTTCCATGGTCGCTTTAAAGCGTGGAACGAATTCGTCCCAGACTGGAAGACGGCTTTTTAACGAAATGCCCAGGTCGCCGTGCATCACACCCCAAATATAGTGGATGTATTGCTGCCACATCGGCTTGTCGAGGCCAAGTTCGGCCAACAACTGAGCATGACGTTCAGGAGAGATACCGCGCTCACCGGCCATAATCATCACCGGGTCACCGGGAATCATGTGCACGAAGGCGAAGGTAAGAAGGGTAATACCGATAAACGTGGGGATAACTAATCCCAGACGTCGGAGGATGAACTGCAACATAACCCGGATTCTCTGTAATCTCCCGCCCTAACCCTCATCTTTCAGGCCACAGGTGCGTTGGCTTCACTCAGTCACCCCAGTTACTTACTCAAGTAAGCTCCTGAGGATTCCCGAGCTTGCCGCCTTCCTGCAACCAGAAATCTGACGGTTAGCATAAATTGAGGCAGGATTGTATTGCTCACAAAAATTTCCACAAACCTGGAGGATGGCGTCGGGTTGTTGGACTTGTCGCCCTCACCCTAGCCCTCTCCCCCAGGAGAGGGAAAAAATCCCTCTCGATCTCCTCCCTCTCCCTAAGGGAGAGGGGCGGGGTGAGGGGGATATCTACCAGTATTATTCTACTGACACGTTCTCAAAGTGGTGTTTGCCCAATGGGTCAACCACGTAACCTTTCACTTCTTTGCGCACTGGCTCGTATACCGTGGAGTGAGCAACGATCAGCGCCGGAGCCTGATCATGCATCACGACCTGAGCTTGCTTGTACAGCTCGATACGCTTGTTGTGATCGTCAGTAGCACGCGCAGGTTGAATCAGCTCTTCAAACGGCTTGTAGCACCAGCGAGAGTAGTTAGAACCGTCTTTCGCCGCTGCACAGCTGAACAGGGTGGCGAAGAAGTTATCCGGATCCCCATTGTCGCCAGTCCAGCCCATCATCACAGCCTGGTGCTCACCTGCTTTGGCGCGTTTCAGATACTCGCCCCACTCGTAGGTTACGATTTTGGCGGTCACACCGACTTTCGCCCAGTCAGCCTGAATCATCTCAGCCATACGGCGAGCGTTCGGGTTGTACGGACGTTGTACTGGCATGGCCCACAGGTCAACGGTGAAGCCTTCAGCGTGGCCTGATTCTTTCAGCAGCGCTTTCGCTTTTTCAGGATCGTAGGTGTAATCCTTCACGTCATCGTTGTAACCCCACATGGTTGGTGGGATCAGGTTTTTAGCCGCAGTGCCTGCGCCCTGGTAAACCGCTTTGATGATCGATTCTTTGTTCACCGCGTAAGTCAGCGCCTGACGCACTTTTACGTCATCAAACGGTTTCTTCTCGGTGTTGAAAGACAGGTAACCCACGTTCAGGCCAGCCTGTTCCATCAGGTTGATGCTCTTGTCTTCTTTCATGCGAGCGATGTCAGCCGGGTTTGGATACGGCATAACCTGGCACTCGTTTTTCTGCAGTTTTGCGTAACGCACAGAAGCATCAGGCGTGATGGAGAACACCAGACGGTCGATCTGCGGCTTGGTGCCCCAGTAGCCCGGGAACGCTTTGTACAGAATGCGAGAATCTTTCTGGTATTGCAGCAGCTGGAACGGACCGGTACCGATTGGGTTCAGGTCAGTTTTTTCCGGCGTGCCGGCTTTCATCATGTTGTCAGCGTATTCTTTGGAAAGAATAGAGGCGAAGTCCATCGCGAGATCTGCCAGGAATGGCGACTCTGGGCGCGTCAGCACGAACTGAACGGTATTGTCGTCCACTTTCTTAATTTCGCTGATCAGGTCAGATAAGCCCATGCCTTCGAAGTATTCGTAGCTGCCGCCAGAAACTTTGTGGTACGGGTTGTTAGCATTCTTCTGACGATCGAACGAGAACACCACGTCATCAGCATTCAGATCGCGTGTTGGTTTGAAATCTTTGTTGTCCTGCCACTTCACACCTGAACGAAGGTGGAAGGTATAGGTTTTGCCGTCTTCGCTAACTTCCCATTTCTCAGCCAGACCAGGGATGATTTCGGTGGTGCCGGTTTTGAATTCAACCAGACGGTTATAAATTGGCACTGAGCTGGCATCGTAAGTGGTACCAGAGGTGAACAGCTGAGGGTTAAAACCTTCTGGGGAACCTTCTGAGCAATAAACCAGGGTTTTTGCCTGAACGCTAGCTGCTACGGTCAGGGCCACCAGGCTCAGACCAAATTTCAGCATCCCTGACTTCTTCAAGGAAAGACTCATTCTTCTGCTCCGTTGTGATGTTCCCTTATTCATTCTTATTACCGCTTTGTTGGCTGACATAAGAAATCTATCGGGACATGTGTCGTGTTGTTTTTATCCGTTAGACCTTTGTTATTGGAGTGCGGTCCGTTCGGTGTGCCCGGAGGCGATGGTGAGACCAGGGGTTCCTTTCGTCAGGCTAGCTGTGTGGTAGTGCGGACAGTCCATAATTTGCCTCTCACGCCCTACAATCTGTCAATAGATGAGTAAAACGTCAATATAGGTAAGGGGGATTTACAACCGAGGTGAGAATCGGCGAACAAAGTTAAAAAAAAGCCTGTCGCTCTATTTCCAGCAGGGAAATTTATGCTACTGCCATGTTTATAGAATATTCCACTGATTAAAAGTCGACCTACAGTCGTATTCAGATGTGTCATTTCTGTAAAAATTATTGCCGAATGCTGATTATCTGAACGATATGTTTTGTGATCCACTTCTCTTACAGCGAATCATGCTGGTATGAAACATAAGCATCGAGGTAATAAACCACGATTTTCCATAACAAAATACAATGGAAAATGTCACAAAATCGTCCACACGAGGTTGATACAACGCAAACCGCGGCAGAAACCCACTTTTGGTCGTTAAACAGGTCGTCATGCCGGTGCGGATAACTGATGCCAAAAATTAAAAAAACTAAAGGAATATAAATAACAAGTCTATTTTAGTACGGAATAATTCTTGACCGTGCTACAGCATTATTAATATGTTTGAGTCTTTCCGCCTGGAATTAATATGTATTTACGCAAGGAATGCTTTCACAAGAAAACATCTAAAATTCTAATTAGTACCATTTTTGCAGGCTTATTAATTTCTGGGTGTGATGATAAGCAGCCTAAAGCTTCTGAAAGCGCCAGTGCCGAACAGGCAGACACCCGGCATGCCCTGTGTAGTGACCTTCCGAAAATCCCGGGGACTATTCAAAATGGCGATTTCCCATACTGGAGCGATAATTTAGCTGAAAGTGATATTAAAAATTACCTGAACACACTTTCCGATATAGAAAAAAACCAGGGGAAAACATTAATCTATTATTCACTCGCCCTTATTATTCATGCCAGTAAAGCAACACAAATAGTGAGCAAAGATACGTTTATCCCGGAAGAAGCACAATTACAGTTGGTGCAGCTCAATTCGCTGATTAGCGCGGCGCAAGAATGTTATAAAGCAGCGCCGTCATCAAATAATTCCAGCCTGATTCGTTATAGCTTCCTGCTCGATGCGGCTGACCAATACGACAAGTTATTAGCAGAACGCATTCAGCGACATCAGAATAGCGTTCCTTATACCGAAGGCGAGAAAGGCCAGATTGGCGGTGTCACTGAATGGATGGTGAAAGGCTCGGTGGGAAGAGTGACCCGCAGCTATAACAATGTGGTGAGCAGTTTTAATGAGCTGCATTAGCAATGCGGGTGTTTTGTCGGATGACGCTAACGCTTATCCGACCTACGGTTCGATTTTGATTTTGATTTGGTAGGGTGGATAAGCGTTAGCGTCATCCACCATTTGCGCGAATCAGGCCAACGAACCCATAAACTACAGACGTAAAAAAACCCAATCTTTCGATTGGGTTTTCTTGAATTTGGTCGGCGAGAGAGGATTCGAACCTCCGACCCACTGGTCCCAAACCAGTTGCGCTACCAAGCTGCGCTACTCGCCGAATGCGGAGCGCATCTTACTGCGCACCGTTTTAGCCGTCAATCCCTGATACTTAAAATTATGTCCGTTTGATTCAAATTCCAGCATATGTGGCAAAAAAGTTACTGTTTCGCCTTGTTCGGCACATGGCACCAGTTATTATTCTGGTTAATACCGCCGTCCGGCGATGTGTATCCCAGACAACCCAAAATGGTGTCATACAACTCCACATGGCGGTGCGGCACTTTCATTTTCGCTTGTGCCTGCATGTGCTCAAACTCACGTGCCCGCTCCGGGTTTTCCAGATATTTATCGGAAGCCCAGACTAACAACGGTACACGGAATTGCTCAGGTGGCGCCATGTTACGTGGCGTACCATGCAGATGTTTCTTCTCATCAATCGATTCGCCATGATCCGAGGCGTAGAAAATAATCGCCCGTTTATCTCGTAACTCAGATATCACGCTATCCAGCACCGTGTCGGTGTACAGCACCGAGTTATCGAATGCGTTAATCAACTGCTCTTTACTGCACTCTGAATCAATACTGACGCACTCAGGAGCCCATTTAGCGAAGCTGCGCGGATAGCGTTGCACATAGGAGAAGTGCGAACCTTTAGTGTGCAGAATAATAAGATGTTTGCCGTCAGGATGCTTATCAACCGAACGCTTCATCTCCTCAACCAGCAACATATCGTCGACTTGTTTGCCGCTGTTACGCGGTTCAGCAGCGATTTGCTCACGGTAAGAGAAGTTGTCTGCCATGGTATTACCGTAGAACCACACTTCACTTTGCATCGCAAACAGCTCAGAACTAAAGCCAAGTTGCTTAAGGACAGCAAACACGTTCTGTTCTTTTAACGTCCGCTGCGGGTTGTCTTCCGCGCCACCTTCTCGCACAAACATACAGCGCAATGAAAGCTTGGTGGCGGTATCGCAGGATTCGCCACGGAAAGCGACGAGGTTTTTCTCTTTAGCGAGTTTTGGTGTGGTATCACGGTCATAACCCAAAATCCCCATGTGATCCCAGCGTGTCGTTTCGCCAATCACAAACACCACATAGGTATCATCCAGCTCTTTGGGCGCGACATAAGTGAACTTCTTTGCTGGATTCATCAGCGAGTTGTTATCTGTAGATTCATCAGCTTGAGCCCAGGCAAAAAGACCTAATGCGGAAACCCAATTTGATGGCAGATATGAGTTAGCGACCACGCCACCATAGCTCGGCATATCAACGGTCGAGCGTTTCTCAGTGCGGTTTTGTTGTTTATCCAGCCAACGCAACGGCGCCCAAACCATCAGCCCGGCCAGCAGCACAATGGCCACATTTTTGATCCGTTGGCCCGGTGTTTTTAACTGATGAAGCAGCGTGTCACGCGTGTTGCTACCCCAAATGAGCGCCAGCGGGATAACGCTGACCAAAATCATCCACATCACGAACTGATAACCGACAATTTCTTTCGAAAGGTCGATATCGGTGGTCATGACCGAGGCAATAATCCCGTAGCCAATGACGACATTAAGTAACGTCATGTAGTAGCTGGCGGCAACAGAGAACACCACAACCAGGGTGGCGAAAATTCGCCAAATTGCGCGGCCAAACAACGATAACAAACGAAGCAAAAAGAAGGTGACCAGCACGCATGCCGCGATTTCAGCCAGCATAGCGACAGCTTTTAATCCGCTAAATTCCCGAATGAATCCTTCGAAACGATGGTAAAAAACCGAAAGGTTTAAAAATAGTCCGATGTACACCGCTAACAGTAAGCACAGCTTCTGTTGGGTCATCGATTTAACGTAATTCATGCAGTTGTCCGAAAAAATAAAGCAAAAAAAGAAATGTCATAAACACCACTCAGACTCCCTTTAGACTGGAAAATTCTGAGCGATGAAAAAATAAAGTCCCGTTCAGGACGATTATTAACCAGTTTTTGGAACGGATTAGTAGAGCATAGGGCTGGCAAAAAGTATCGGCAAAAATCCTAAACCGGGATGCTGTTTACATTTCTCCGCTCTGATTTACCGTTTTAGACGACATAACAATGAACAGACACAAGGAAGGATGACTTCGGGGGTTTCACAATGAATTATGCCGCCGTATAACATCACGGCGGCATGGTTTGCGGCATTAATATAGGGTTATCAAGCGTGAGCTTGTTGCAGAACTTCTCGTGCCGGCGTACGGATAGTCGTGGAAATCGCCAGGGACAAAATCAGCAGCGCGAAGATAACGCAGAAGGTGACATAGAAGCCGCCAAAGACCGACGCGATAATCGAACCGCAGATGCTGCCAATACCAAACCCTAAGTAAATCACACCGTAGTTTTTAGTCAGGTTATTCAGCCCAAAGAACTCACTGACCAGTGATGGATAAACGGTGATGGTGCCGCCGAAGTTAAAGGCCACACAAGCTATCGCTGCGAAGAAAGTCGCTTCGTTGAGTGGGGCGAACAGCAGTGCCGCCATACCGACTAAAGAAATCACCTGGCCGATAGTGATAACGCGGATTCGGGCGATTTTATCAGACAGAATGCCAAGCACTAAACGGCCGCTCAGGTTAGCAATGGCGATAACAGTGACTGCGTTAGCCGCAGATTCAGCAGTCAAATGCACCATACCCTGGGCAATATCTTTCGCTACACCAATGACATACAAACCACTCATGCAGGCAGTCAGGAACATAATTGCCAGCATCCAGTACTGTGGTTGACGCATAGATTCTGCAAGGGTGTAATCTTTTTCAGTCACACCATTCACTGTTTTCACTTCCTGCAATGGCGCATCTTTCATCAGCATTGAACCGAACAGAATCATCACCATTGCCAGCCCACCCCAAATCATAAAGGTGCTTTCAAGGCCAACGGTTGCCAGCAAATGGCTGTCGATATATTTAAAACCTAAGCTGCCGAGGCCGTATGAACCAATGGCAAGAGCGGAAATCAGACCTTTACGCTCCGGGAACCACTTCACGCAGTTTGAGAGTGTTATCAGGTAACCTGCGCCATCAGCGAGGCCTACCAGCACACCAGCGCTCAGCCATAACATCAGCAAGTTGTCGGAGTGAGCGGTCAGGAAGAAGCCGACCCCCAGCAGCACACCAGCAGCCATCGTCACGTTACGAACACCAAAACGTTCCTGCAATTTCCCTGCGACGGAGGAAGAAATCGCAAGGCCAAGGCTTAACAAACCAAAGGAAAACGCCACCTGGCTGATTGGCTCACCCAGTTTTTGCGACAGCGCGCTATTGAACAGGCTCCAGGTATAAACGGAACCGAGGGCAAACTGAGTAATGATGGTGCCGATCAGAGTTAACCAGCGTGTACGGTTGTAGTTGGCATTATTCATGGCAGATGTCCGCAAAATTTAAGAGAAATCTTCTGCTGCCAAGAGTAACGAAGTGCATTTTATTCCAGGAGAAAAAGGCATGAGATGCACTCAGGCCGGAATGAAATGCCTCTGAGAGGGAATGAATGACCTGGACGTTGTCTTAATTTTTTGAACGGTTAGTAATTACTATCAATGGAGGCTGCGTAAACACTGATAATTAGATGTTAATTATCAGTGTTTAAGGTTAAATCAATGATCAGAACTTCGCACTAACGCCGACGTTATAAATATAGGCCTCGCCAGTGGTTAAACCTTCTGCTTGTGACATCGAAGCAAATGCCGCCATATTTTTACTAATTGGCATATCGGCACCGACGGTAATATCCATCCAGTTGCTATCCTGGCCCGACGCAGTATTCGCCCTCATCCCGGACTGGGCTTTCCACAAGTTCTCGCCGTACTGATGGTTATAGCTTACCTGTGCCCACGGGCGCAGATAACCGAGTGATGAATCTACCCGCCAGCCCACAGTGGACACGCTGGCATGCCACAGTTGATCGGTAAATCGTGAGCCAACCGCCGAATCACCGTACTCGTTATATATCCCAGTCGATGAGCTATCCCAACTGTACTTTGCGGTCGGCCCGGTGGTGAAATTTCCAGGCAAATCGATATTCCAGCCAATACCCAAAAGTGAGCTATCAGCTGTCACACTATCGTTACCAGAAACGAGCAGCAGCCCCTCCTGGTTTTGGGAGGTAAACGAAGAATTAATCCGTTCTGCAAGAATATCGTTATAACTTGGTTGGTGACTACTGTCCCAAGTGTAATGATCCTGCATTTCGCCTGGAGCATCCTCAACAACATATTCTTGTTGCCAGGCAAATACATTCGTAGCATAAGACAGACAACACAAAGCCAGCACCGTGGTGAAAGTGACACGGCGACCACTGCATATATTTATGATCATTCAAGCGACTCCAGGAAAGAGCCAAATCCGGCGATATTTTTAGTCTTTTTGGCGGGCTTGCGGATAGCCCAAAAATAATTCAAGGTGCATCGAGGCGGCCAGAGAGCGAGTCCCGATGAACTTACATGAGTAAGTGATTCGGGTGAGTAAACGCAGCCAACGATGAGGCAACTTGAAGTATGACGGGGATAGCCCTGATTTAACTATTGTCTCTTTATCTGGCACGTCAAGTTGGCACGAGAAATTTCATCGAAGGAGAAACGTATGATTCGTTGTGGATGGGTGTCTCAGGATCCGCTTTACATGGAATATCACGATAAAGAATGGGGCGTACCGGTGACCGATGGGCAGCACCTTTTCGAGATGATCTGCCTTGAAGGACAACAAGCCGGTTTGTCCTGGATTACGGTGCTGAAAAAACGTGAAAACTATCGTCGCTGCTTTAAAAATTTTGACCCGCAAGCCGTGGCGTTACTGCAACCAGAAGATGTCGACTTGCTGGTTCAGGACGCCAGCATTATCCGCCATCGTGGAAAACTAGAAGCCATTATCAATAACGCAAAAGCGTACCTCGCGATGGAAGCCAACGGCGAAAAATTCCCTGAATTTGTCTGGTCGTTTGTCGACAACCAGGCGCAAGTGACACAAGCCGCTACGCTTGCTGAAATCCCGACTACCACCCCCGCTTCAGATGCGCTATCCAAGGCACTAAAAAAACGTGGCTTCAAATTTGTCGGCTCCACGATCTGCTACTCATTCATGCAGGCCTGTGGTCTGGTCAACGACCACGTGACGAGTTGCTTCTGCCACCCTGATAATCTCAAATGATCCGCCGTCTACAACCCCATGAAATGGATGAGCTGATAGCACTTTGGCTTGCCAGCACCATTGATGCTCATCCGTTTATTAGCGAAAGCTATTGGCATGAAAGCGAATCCATCGTGCGGAACGTTTATATTCCACAATCGGTGACCTGGGTTTATCTCCAAAACGAAAAAATAGCCGGCTTTATCAGCGTGATGGATTCACTGTTTATTGGTGCGCTGTTTGTGAGTGAACCGTTTATCGGCAAGGGAATTGGCAATGCTTTGATGGCACACGTCAAAAAGCAGTATCCCGCGCTGAGTCTTGAGGTTTACCAGAAGAATTATCGGGCAGTGGATTTTTACCACCACCAGGGCTTTCGCATTGAAGAAAGCGCCTGGCAAAATGAAACGCACCACCCGACGTGGATTATGAGCTGGCCGGAGGGAGAAACGCTGTAACCTCCGGAGCAGGGCCGAGATATTTTTCGGCCCACACCAGTGAAGAGTTCGCCGCGCAACCATTGGCGAGCCGCGAAGTCGGTATATCCAGCGTCAGCACGTTAACCGCACCGTTTTTACACAGCTTATCGTCATTCAGATCGGGCCATGCGCCCTGATGAATACAGACTACGCCCGGCTTGATGCCATCCGTCACTAAAGCCCCGACCAACACCTGCCCACGGGCATTCCACACCCGCACCAGATCGCCATCCGCAATACCACGTTCAGCGGCATCTTTAGGATGTAGCGTTAACGGCTCGCGTCCGGCAATGGCGTATTTCTCGCGTAGTGCCGCATAGTTAAGTTGGCTGTGCAAGCGGTGCGCCGGATGCGATGAAAGCAGTTGAAGCTGGCCTGCTGCGGCATTGCCCTGCCATTCATTCGGCGCAAGCCAGGTCGGGTGCCCCGGGCAATCAGCATAAGCAAAACTGGCGATGCGCTCTGAATAGATTTCGATTTTGCCGCTTGGAGTTTTTAACGGATTAGCCTGTGGATCGGTGCGGAAATCAGCAAAACGGATGAAAGCGGCGTTATTCTCACTTTCTGGCATTTCTATCAACTGGTTAGATTCCCAGAACTGCTGGAAATCGGGCAGTTCTACTTGTTGAGCCGCTCCGCGCTTACGCGCAATTTCGTAAAACTCTTCCAGCCATTGCAGCTCGGTTTTACCTTCCGTGAAGCGCGTTTCGCCGCCCTCTTCCCAGAGAGCACTAAGCTGTGCAAAAACGTCGAAATCATTACGTGCCTCCGCCTGTGGTGAAACCACCTGCTTCATCGGCACCAGATGCTGGTTGCTGTAATCGCCAGTCATCGTCAAATCGTTGCGCTCAAAAGATGTGGTGATCGGCAGCACAATATCCGCGTGTTTTGCGGCAGCCGTCCAGAAGCATTCGGAAATCACCACCAACTCAGGTTTCTGCCAGGCTTTAATCAGGCGGTTAGTGTCCTGATGATGGGTAAAATTGGCACCGCCCGCCCACCACAACATGCGGATGTCCGGGAAGGTTTTTTGCTGCCCATTATGCTGATACTCGCCACCAGGGTTTTCCAGCGCTTCCACAATGCGCGCCACCGGGATTTTTTCCACGGCATCAGTTCCATTCGCCACCGCCCCCTGCAGAGACCCCAACACAGCCGCGCGACGCGTCGGATTACCGCCATTCGCAAAGTGATAAGACAGCCCAAAACCGCCGCCGGGCGTTCCAATCTGCCCAAGCATCGCCGCCAGCGTCACCAGCATCCAGTGTTTTTGCTCGCCGTACTGCTGGCGCTGCATTCCCCAGCCCGACATTAGCATGGTGCGTTTTTCACTAAATAAACGCGCCAGATCTTCGATGGTTTGCGCCGGTACGCCGCAAATCTCTGCCGCCCAATGCGCCGTTTTTGGCTGGCCGTCAGATTCGCCCAACAGATAAGCCGCAAATTTGTCGTAACCGTGAGTGCAGCATGCCAGGAATGGCACATCGTGCCAGCCATTTTTTGCCAGCGTGTGGGCGATACCCAGCATCAACGCCACATCGGTTCCCATATTCGGCGCAATCCACTGCACTTTTTCACCGAGGAAATCCACCGTCTCCGATCGCATCGGATCAATGGCGATTACAGTTTTACCGCTAGCCTTCAGCTGTTCGAAATACTTCACCCCCTGCTCATCGCTGGCGTTCCAGGCGATCTTCAGCGTATTTAGTGGGTTAGCACTCCACAACACCACCACTTCGCTATGCTCAAGCACCAGCGGCCAGCTGGTTTGCTGTTGATAAACTTCATTGGAGCCAACCACATACGGCATGATGACCTGTGCCGCACCGGTCGAATAATCACCCAGATGCCCGGTATATCCGCCCGCCAGGCTCATATAGCGTTGCAGTAACGTCGCCGCTTTATGCAGCACACCATTGGAGCGCCAGCCGTAGGAACCGGCAAAAATAGCGGCTGCACCATAAGTCTGGCGAATGCGTTGATGCTGCTGGTGAATGAGTTGCAGCGCTTCATCCCAGCTAATCCGCACATATTCATCCTCACCACGCACACCCTGTGGTGCATCGGGTGATGCCAGGAAACCTTTTCGGGCCATCGGAAATTGCACACGAGCCTTACTGTGGACCTGGTCCGGAACCGCACTTTGCAATGAATTCTCATGCCCGGTTTCCAGTGCGCCAGTGGAACTGAGGACACGCTCGCCGTCCGTTTCAACCAGCATCGGGCCCCAGTGTGCGGCCGTGAGAATTTTCTTGTTTGGTGAGAATGCGCTAGCCAATTTGGGCTCCCGTGTTTGCAGGTAATGAGCATGTGGCGATCTAATGACCACTCGATATTTTGTTTACAAATTCAGACGACTCTATAGAAACATCGACATATTCACACGGCATAATCAACCGCCGCTTAGCATGCGGTTGCTTTATTTAATTCACCAAGGAAATAAGATGAAAAAACGCGTCATGATGATTGCCGCCATAGTTTGCGGCACGTTAGCAGTTTCTGGCTGTACTACCAACCCTTACACCGGCGAGCGTGAAGCTGGAAAAGCGGGTGTCGGAGCAGGTCTTGGCTCACTGGTAGGTGCTGGCATCGGCGCTCTTTCCTCATCGAAAAAAGATCGCGGCAAAGGCGCACTGATTGGTGCCGCAGCGGGTGCTGCATTAGGTGGTGGCGTTGGTTATTACATGGATGTGCAAGAAGCTAAACTGCGTGAAAAAATGCAGGGAACTGGCGTAAGCGTGACGCGTAATGGCGACAACATCGTACTTAATATGCCAAACAACGTCACTTTTGACAGCAGCAGCGCAACGCTTAAACCTGCTGGGGCGAACACCCTGACCGGCGTGGCGATGGTACTGAAAGAATATCCGAAAACTGCGGTTAACGTCGTGGGTTACACCGACAGCACTGGCAGCAACGAGCTGAATATGAAGCTCTCCCAGCAACGTGCCGACGGCGTAGGTAGCGCGCTTATCACCCAGGGCGTGGCAGCTAACCGTGTACGCACCACCGGTGCAGGCCCGGCGAACCCAATTGCCAGCAACAGCACTGCTGAAGGCAAAGCGCAGAATCGCCGCGTAGAAATTACATTGAGCCCATTAGCTTAATCTTTGGCTTTCTCGCCCCGGCCATATGTCGGGGCGATGATTTTCCATCCTGGTATAAACCCAAAAATTCACATCGGTGGCGTAAGCCCGTTTTTGCCAGCAGAAATACCACGCGCCACCAACTGGCCTTTATCGTCTTTCGCAGCATGTACCATCACTTTGGTACCGGGTTGCAGCAAGTTTCGTGAGCCTGGGGTAATCAAGACGACGGGTACATCGTCCGGCACAATCACCGTTTTCTCCATGTCTTTAACCTTCACTGTCATGGTGCGGCCCTGGCTATTCACCAGTTTACCCACCGTCCCGTTCGTCATGGTATTCACGTTACCATCTGCAGATTCAAAGGGATTAAAGCCTTCGCCTGAGCCACGCAAGCTTGGGGCAAACACATGGACTTCCAGCGCCTTCAGCGTACCATCAGCCTGCTGGACAGCAGCCGTGCCAATAAAACTATCAGGCTTGATATCACTGATTTTGGCCTCGCTGATGCTGTTCACTTTGGTTTTGTCTGTCAAAACCACATCGAGCTTTTCCCCCTGTCGGGTGGTGATGATGACTGAATGGTCATTCACCGAATCAATTGTTCCGCGAATTGGCCTAATGACATTATCAACTTGAGCCGCCACAACTCCCGTACTCAGCATCAGAACACTGAGCAATAAAGCGGACAAACGATGCTCTAGCATGTCTCTCTCCTGTTTTCAGCGAATGAATAATTAGCAAGCTCATTAAGGGTAATTCGTGAATGAAAATCGGGGAGGAAAGTGGCGTGAAAGAGTGTGTTTAAAGATTTCGTCGAATCGTGTTACGGCTGGCAGTCGCGACTAAACTATCGTGATACGCTGCGTGAATTCGATAACCACCGTGCTGGTTCAGGAAACAATATGGCTTATAAATACGCTTTGATATTGCTTATCCCGCTCGCCATTATTGGCTGCTCATCGACTGATACTTCAGGCTATGACGGGCATAAAACTATTAGTCCGGCAGAGACTAACGAGGCATTAATGATGCGCTCGCAATATCCGGATCAGTATTATGGCCGTGAAAATTTAACCACTGAGCAGCGCAGAGAAATAAGTGAGAAAATGCGTGCAGACAGGCTGGAAGCACGAGGACGGCAGGATAACAGCACCGACAGCGGCGATGGTTTCGGGCAATCCGTTCCCCAGGGGTTTTACAACTAAGTCAATTTCAGAACCTACAAAAACAAAAAACCCCGCTGGTGAGGCGAGGTTTTTTGTTTTTGCTGCTAGTGCTTTTACTGCTTCGCACACCAGATCACATCAACCTCCAAAATATACGACGAAACCCACCCAGGTGCAAATACTTGCTGCTAATGTGAACAACGCATAAATCTGTGGCTTGCGAAGCTGTTCGCATTTTCATCTTTTACCTGTTTATTTATACAGTATAATGGATATACTGAGTGTGTTGAATGTGATGTGCTCTGAGGCCGCAAACCGCCGCGCAATTTAAGTCCTGGCTGAAACGGGTGGTGCCGTCAGTGCCTTAACCTCAGGGGAGCACATCGGATCACCTCAACAAATTCAGCAGGCTACAGGCAGCGGAAAGGCTCGTCGGCTGAAAGTGCTCCTGGCCACAGGAGAAAGCGTATGGGCTTGATGGAACTGGCAATTGCGTTTCTGAAACTCATGGTTGCCTTGCTGCAACTGCTTGAACTTGCCATGAAATACTTCAAGTAATTCATGGCCTTCAAGTCGCACCAAAAGGAGGCGGGAAACCGCCTCCTTTTAATAAAAAAGCTATACATCTTCCCAGGCGGGTAATCTGTAATACCACCGACTTAAGGCGTAATACATGGTCATTATTAAACCGAACGTCACTCCCGCTGACAGTATTTTCAACAATATACCTTCAGCACTATCTCCATCATGACGCCATTGCAGAAACCACATAATTCCCCCCCACAGCACGCCAAAGTAGAGGCTGAAGTTCAGGAAAGTCATGTAAAAAGGAACAAAATGAGGAGGCCGGCACCTGAAATTAAAACGCCAGAGCAAATTGACATAGAGTGGAGCATAAGTGCTTTTCCACATCCCTGTTTTGGCAAGTAAATTGAGCGCACGTTGTTTCTTCGCTTCGAAATCCATCCCTGCGTATCTCCTGATAATCATTTTTAACTTCAAAGATATATCTCGTCTTTAGATCGCACTGCGGCACATCACTCATTTCTGGCAACAAAAATTGCCGTTCAGGCTTTAAAAGCTGCCATTAAATCCCCTATCAAAAAGCATGACACCATAGGGCTTCATTATCTTTGTGTGGTAGATTCCTCTCGATTTTTTGACGCAGTCAGTTTTATAAACTGGCTTTTGGCATTTAAATCCCTACAACACACTTGAGAAAATGAAAAAGCTAGCCAACATTCACCTACTGATGATGTTAATTCTTTTGGTTGCCGTCGGGCAGATGACGCAAACCATTTATATCCCGTCGATTCCCGATATGGCTCACGACTTCGGTGTGCGCAACGGTGCAATCCAGCAAGTGATGGCGGCATATTTGCTGACCTATGGCGTTTCACAACTGGTTTACGGGCCAATTTCCGACCGCATTGGTCGCCGCCCGGTCATTCTGGCGGGCATGAGTATTTTCATCCTCGCAACAGTGTGGGCGCTGTTTACCACCAATTTAACCGCCCTGGTGATTGCCAGTGCATTGCAAGGGATGGGAACCGGTGTCGCTGGCGTCATGGCGCGCACCATGCCGCGAGATCTCTACGAAGGTGCCTCGCTTCGTTCAGCCAATAGCTTGCTGAACATGGGGATCCTGGTCAGCCCGCTGATCGCACCGATCATTGGCAGCTTGCTTGATTCCGTTTGGGGCTGGCGTGCTTGTTACGGCTTCCTGCTGGTGCTGTGCATCATTGTCGGTTTCTGCATGCTGCGCTGGCTGCCAGAAACACGCCCTGTCCAGGCAACTCCTCAACGCCTGATGGCGAGTTACAAAACGCTGCTGGGTAGCGGCTCGTTCAATTGCTACTTGCTGATGCTGGTAGGTGGTCTTGCGGGTGTAGCGGTCTTTGAAGCCTGTTCCGGCGTATTGATGGGCGGTGTGCTGGGGCTTAACGGCGTGGTGGTGAGTATTCTGTTTATCCTGCCGATTCCGGCGGCATTTTTTGGTTCGTGGTACGCGGGCCGTCAAAATGCACGTTTTTCATCGTTGATGTGGCAAGCGGTTTTGAGCTGCCTGGTTGCGGGTATTTTAATGTGGATCCCAGGCTGGCTCGGTTTCATGAATATCTGGACTCTACTGGTACCTGCTGCGCTGTTCTTCTTCGGCGCCGGAATGCTATTCCCGCTGGCTACCAGTGGTGCAATGGAGCCATTCCCATACCTCGCCGGGACTGCTGGCGCATTGGTTGGTGGGCTGCAAAATATGGGTTCTGGGGCAATGGCGTGGTTTTCCGCCTTGCTGCCACAGACCGGGCAGTTTAGCCTCGGAATGTTAATGACGGCGATGGGCGTGATGATTTTGTTCTGCTGGCTGCCGCTGGCGCATAAATTCCAGCAGCATGAGGAAACGGCGTAAGGATTTTCACCCTCACCCTGGCCCTCTCCCTGAGGGAGAGGGGACAAATCGGTTTTCTCCCTCGCCCTAACTCTGTCCCAAGGGTGAGAGGGAACAGACCGGTTTTCTCCCTCGCCCCTACGGGGAGAGGGTCGGGGTGAGGGGAAAAACTTAAAGCACCTTACTCAAAAACTCTTTCGTCCGTGGGTTTTGCGGTGCAGTAAACAGCTGCGACGGCGGCCCCTGTTCCTGAATCACACCCTGATCGATAAACACCACGCGGTCGGCCACTTCACGGGCAAAGCCCATTTCGTGTGTGACAATCACCATCGTCATGCCTTCCAGCGCCAACTGTTTCATTACCGCCAGCACTTCACCGACTAACTCCGGGTCGAGTGCGGAAGTCGGCTCATCAAACAGAATGATCGACGGCTCCATTGCCAGCGCACGGGCAATCGCCACGCGCTGCTGTTGCCCACCAGATAGGCTCGATGGCCAGGCGTCAATCTTGTCTATCAACCCAACCTTTTGCAGCAGCTTTTCGGCGCGTGATACCGCTTCGGCTTTCGACAAACCTTTAAGCGACATCGGTGCCATCGTCAGGTTTTCCAGCACTGTCATATGCGGGAACAGGTTAAAACGCTGGAACACCATGCCCACGCCTGCACGCAGGGTGTTGAGATTAGTTTTCGGATCGTGAACCGCTAAACCATTGACCACCACCTCGCCACCATCTGGCTTTTCCAGCGCATTCAGGCAGCGTAAGAAGGTACTTTTACCGGAACCGGACGGGCCAATCACGCACACCACTTCCTGCGGAGCAATGTCACACGAGATGCCGCGCAGCACATGAGTTTTGCCAAACTGTTTCTGTAAATCCTTAACGTGAATCACTTTTGCCAAACCTCTTTTCCATGTGTTGCACCATCAGCGAGAGCATGAACGTCAGCACCCAATACACCAGAGAGATCGTCAGGTACGGCTCCCAATAAGTCGCATAAGCGCCAGAAACGGTACGTGCGGCGTAAGCCAAATCAGCCAGGCCAATCGCCGAAGCCAACGAAGAATCTTTCACAATCGCGATGGCATTATTACCCAGCGGAGGCAGAATACGGCGGAACGCCTGCGGCAAAATCACTTTGCGCATCGTTTTTCCCCAGCCCATTCCCAACGCACGTGACGCTTCCATCTGGCCTTTGTCGATTGACTGAATACCGGCGCGGAAAATTTCCGAAACGTAAGCTCCCGCGTTAAGCGTAATCGCCACTACACACGAAAGAAACGCGCCATATTCAGAGCGCAGCATGCGGGCAAAATCTACCGACATCAGCCCGCTGGTGACCAGCATCCCGTCACGTGGGTTGATAAACAGCGGCACCAGCGCGAAGTGAACCACCATGATTTGCACGAACAGTGGCGTGCCACGAAACGCACTAACATAAACGCGCACTGGCCACTGCACTGCATAGCGCAGCACATGTTTCCATGGGCCATCTTCGGCATGCGCCATACGGCCCAGCCCGAGCAGCAAGCCCCAGGTAGTGCCTAAAATCACGCAAATGATGGTGCACTTGATGGTCATTATCGCGCCTTGCATAAAAAGGGGCGCGTATTCTGAGATTATCTCCCAGCGAAATCCGGTCATACCTGTCCTTGTTGGGGCCGAAACGGCCCCGAGTCATGCGAAATTATTCAGCGGGGAGAGTCGGAACGTTGCTATCAAACCACGTGGTGTAAATCTTGGCGTAAGTCCCATCAGCAACGATTTTCTTCAGGCCTGAGTTGATTTTGCCCAGCAGTTCCTGATTGTCTTTCGCTACCGCGATGCCGAAATACTGGCGTTCAAATTTGTTGTCTTTAACCGCTTTCAGCGCTTTATCCGGATGGGATTTGATGTAGTACTTCACCACGCCGACATCGCCAACAGCGGCGTCGATACCGTTTTCAGCCAGTTCTTGCAGCAACAGTGGCGTGTTATCAAAACGTTTGATGTCAGTGCTGTTTTTGCCCAGGGTGTCAGAAACCACGGTGTCGCCTGCGCTGGAGTTCACCACGCCCACTTTCAAACCTTTCAGTGCGTTAACGGAATCCACTTTGGAATCACCCGGAACCACAATGGACTGCTCTGCCGGGAAATAAGGTGCTGAGAAACTCACCATCGCTTTGCGCTTATCGGTAATGGTGATACCGGAAATGATGATGTCGCGGTCGCCAGAATTCAGGGTGGCGAAGATGCCTTCCCACGGCGTGTTAACCAGTTTGATATCAAAACCTTCGGCTTTAGCGATGGCTTTAATGATGTCGATGTCGAAGCCTTCCAGTTGCTTCTGGCTATTCTCAAATTCAAACGGACGGTAAGTACCACCAGAACCGACGACATAAGTCTGCTGTGCGGCATAAGCAGAAGAAAGTACGGTAGAAACCATGCACCCGGCGAAAAGAACTGACTTTGCGAACTTCCTTAACATATGACGCTCCCGATAAGTTATTTATGCATTTAATTTGCATAAAAATACATAATTTGACGGAGGGCGGCAACTACAAAATTACACCTGTGATTGAAGCCATTGAATAAACGCTTCAATTTTCGGCCATTGTCGCCCAGGCAGAGTGGTGGCGTAGTAATGCTGATGGCACTTCAACGTCATATCGCCAAATGGCGCAACGAGCTCGCCGCGATCGAGGCGTTTTTGCACCAGTCTTTTGCGCCCCATCGCCACTCCCACCTGGTTCACGGCGGCAATTACCGCTAAATCTGAACGATCAAAACCGATGCCGGAAGAAGAAGGTAACGTGACCGAAAAATGCTGTGCCCAGCTGTGCCATTCGTCGGTACCCGAATCGTTGCTCCATGCTTGGCGGTCATGCAGCAAGGTGCAATTGCGCAGGTGAGCCGGTTTATTTTTTAATTCAAAACGTTGCGCGTACTCCGGGCTACATACCGGTACGATAGCTTCATCCATCAGAAAATGATGGGTCAACTGCGAGGAAGGCGTGTCGTCAAAATAGAGTGCCAAATCAATTCCTGCGCGTTGCAGATTCACGTTGTCGTTGCCGGTGAGAATGGTCAGGGAAATAGACGGATAACGGCGGGTAAAATCCCCGAGCCGCGGAACCAGCCAGCACTGGGCAACGGAAGGGCGCGAATAAATCGTCAGCAGGCCAGAAAGCTCCTGGTTTTTGATATCAAGGATCTCCTGGTTGAGCGTATCCAGCGAAGATTTCAGCGCCCAGAAAACTCTTTTTCCTTCATGTGTTAACTCTACTTTACGGTGTGAGCGCACAAACAGCTGAATCCCCAACTCCTGCTCAAGCTGATTAATGCGGTGACTGACGGCGCTCGAGCTTAGCGAAAGCTCTTCTGCCGCCAACGCGAAGGATTGATGCCTGGCGGCAACTTCAAAAGTGTAGAGTTTTGATAGCTGCCAGCCATTCAGTAAGCGGTTTCTGACTTCGCGAATCGGGTCCATGGTGCTCTCCAGAGAGAAAAGATCATGGCGGCATTGTAAAATATGCCCCCGAAAACGTCGTCCTAAGATGCAAAAAACCGAACCAAAATCAAATTTACCCGTCACTTTTCAACCTGAATCACTCTTTTGCATCAATCTGGCTCATGTGAAGTGCCATTTATATCGTTTGTCAGCAAGGAGCATTTTTTATCCAATAGCCGCAGATAAATCGCAGAGTGAGGTAGGTATGGAATCTCAGATTTGGGTTGTGGGTACGCTGCTTAGCAGCATAATTTTAATCGTCTTTACCATCGTAAAACTGAAGTTTCACCCTTTCCTTGCTTTGCTGTTGGCTAGTTTTTTTGTCGGCACCATGATGGGCATGAGCCCACTGGACATGGTGAATGCCATTGAAAACGGTATCGGCAGCACCCTGGGCTTCCTTGCCGCCGTCATCGGCCTTGGCACGATTCTGGGCAAAATGATGGAAGTGTCCGGCGGAGCTGAACGAATTGGCCTGGCTTTGCAGCGTTGTCGCTGGTTGTCTGCTGATGTGATCATGGTTTTGGTTGGGTTGATCTGTGGCATCACGCTGTTCGTAGAAGTCGGTGTGGTACTGCTGATCCCACTGGCGTTTTCTATCGCCAAAAAAACCAACACCTCGCTGTTGAAACTCGCCATCCCATTATGTACTGCGTTAATGGCGGTGCATTGCGTGGTTCCGCCACATCCGGCAGCCATGTTTGTCACCAACAAATTAGGCGCTGATGTCGGTACGGTGATTGTGTATGGTTTGCTGGTGGGGTTAACCGCATCGTTAGTCGGTGGGCCGCTGTTCCTGAAAATAGTGGGAAATCGCCTGCCGTTTAAAACCGTGCCAGCCGAATTTTCCGACCTGAAAGTCCGTAAAGAAGAAACGTTACCTTCGTTAGGCGCGACACTGTTTACAATTTTACTGCCGATTGGCCTGATGTTGGTGAAAACGCTCGCCGAGCTGAACATGGCGAAAGGCGGGACGCTGTATACCGTGCTGGAGTTTATCGGCAACCCAATCACAGCCATGTTTATTGCGGTGTTTGTGGCCTATTACGTTCTCGGATTACGCCAGCATATCGGCATGAGCCAGTTGTTAACTCATACAGAAAATGGCTTTGGTTCTATCGCCAACATTTTGCTGATTATCGGTGCAGGCGGTGCGTTTAACGCCATTCTGAAAACCAGTGGTCTGGCGGATTCGCTGGCGGTGTTGCTCTCCAACCTGCATATGCACCCGATTCTGCTGGCATGGCTGGTCGCCCTGATTCTGCATGCCGCGGTTGGCTCTGCAACAGTGGCGATGATGGGAGCTACTGCGATTGTGGCACCGATGCTACCGCTCTATCCCAACGTCAGCCCGGAAATTATTACCATTGCTATTGGTTCCGGCGCGATTGGCTGCACCATCGTCACCGACTCATTATTCTGGCTGGTGAAGCAATATTGCGGTGCAACGCTTAACGAAACATTTAAATACTATACAACGGCGACATTTATCGCCTCCCTGCTGGCACTGGGCGCGACGTTCCTGCTTTCCTTTATCATCTAAGCGCAAAGAGATTGTCTTATGAAAAACGCTGAAATAAACACATTGATTCAAGAGTTTCCGCTGGTTCGCGATCTGATTGATTTGCAAGAAACCTGTTGGTTTAACCCGGAAACCACAACGCTCGCTGAGGGCTTACCTTACGTAGGTTTGACCAGCGAAGATGTGCAAGATGCTCATGCTCGCCTGACACGTTTCGCACCTTATCTGGCACAGGCGTTTCCTGAAACAGCCGCCACTAACGGTATTATCGAGTCAGAGCTGGTGGCCATTCCGGCAATGCAAAAGCGTCTGGAAAAAGAGTTTAAGCAAGAAATCGCGGGGCAATTACTGCTGAAAAAAGACAGCCATCTGCCTATTTCTGGTTCGATTAAAGCGCGTGGCGGGATTTATGAAGTACTGACCCATGCCGAAAAGCTGGCAATCGAAGCCGGTTTACTGACCACTGAAGATGACTATCGCAAGCTGCTGACACCTGAATTTAAAGACTTCTTTAGCCAGTACAGCATTGCAGTAGGTTCCACCGGCAACCTGGGTTTATCCATCGGCATCATGAGCGCACGCATTGGTTTTAATGTCACGGTGCATATGTCTGCCGATGCCCGCGCCTGGAAAAAAGCCAAACTGCGCAGCCATGGCGTTACAGTCGTTGAGTATGAGCAAGATTACGGTGTCGCCGTTGAACAGGGCCGTAAAGCCGCCGAATCCGACCCGAATTGTTTCTTTATCGACGACGAAAACTCCCGTACCTTGTTCCTTGGCTATTCGGTTGCAGGTCAGCGTCTGAAAGACCAGTTTGCCCAGCAGGGGCGTGTTGTTGATGAACAACATCCGTTGTTTGTATACCTACCGTGTGGCGTCGGTGGTGGTCCTGGTGGAGTGGCATTTGGCCTGAAAATGGCGTTTGGCGACAACGTTCACTGCCTGTTTGCTGAGCCAACTCATTCACCTTGCATGCTGCTGGGTGTTTACACCGGGCTGCATGATGAGATTTCAGTGCAAGATTTGGGCATTGATAATGTTACCGCAGCCGACGGCCTGGCGGTTGGACGGGCATCCGGGTTTGTTGGGCGCGCGATGCAAAGGCTGCTCGATGGTTTCTATACTCTTGAAGACCAGACCATGTATACGCTGCTCGGCTGGCTGGCAGAGGAAGAGAGCATTCGCCTCGAGCCTTCCGCGCTGGCAGGTATGCCAGGCCCACTGCACGTCAGTGCAGACACCGCTTACCATAAAATGCATGGCTTCAGCGCTGAACAACTGCAAAACGCCACGCATATCGTTTGGGCGACTGGCGGCGGTATGGTGCCAGAAGCTGAGATGGCGCAGTATTTGGCGAAAGCGAAATAATAAGCCCGCCCTCACCCTCACCCTAACCCTCTCCCTGAGGGTTAGGGGACTACTCGGTTTTCTCCCTCTCCCTTAGGGAGAGGGCCGGGGTGAGGGTGATCCATACTCAACAAAACTTATTCCCCGCCCCTCAAATTCAGAATAAAACCTCAACAACATCGGAATATAAAAGAGTAAGATCTGGCAGCGTAAACAACTTTAATATTCATAACGTGAATATTAAAAGGAGCACCAATGCAAATTAAAGGGAATTTGTTCAGTTTTATCGGTCTGCTATTTGGAGCCCTGGCTTTGCTACTGGCGCTGTTCCATTTTTGGGCTGGCCCATTCACGCCCCATGCCACACTTGAAACCCTGGTCGCCGGAAAGATTACCTCGGTGAGAGAAGCTGCTATATCAGCACTGATGGGCAACCCCGTGCAGGAAGTCAAAGCGGCAAAAACATGGAACATTGATACCATTTTGACAGTATCCACCTCAATGTTGGCCGTTGTCGCAATAGTGCTGGGTGTTATCGCAGGGTTCTATAAAGAAAACCGTTGGGGAGTGCGGGCTGCACTGTTTTTCGGATTGGGCGTCCTGACATTTCAAATCGCCATGTTTTGGCTTTCTGTATTGCTGGTAGTGCTCTTGATTGTGATGCTAGCTTCCGCCCTCACAGGGAATTTGTCATTTTAGGCCATCTAATAATATGAATATATTGACTCTCCCCGGCCCCGATTTTTTAAAATTCTATTTGTGCTTTATTATTTTTATTTGTCTTGCAACCACCTGGTTGTTTAAGAAAATAGATGAGGAAAAAAGAATACCCATATCTCTTGATGGCGATCTTGACCCCTATTTCGCCGCATGGCTCAAAAAAAGAGAGGAAGGGATTCTTCAGGTTGCCATTGGCCCTCTTATAGATAACGAATACTTAATCAAAGAAAAAGAAGGGCTTTGGGTGCATAACCCTGAACACAGCAAAGAAAAATTGCCAAAAAAAAGTCTCGAAGCAAGAATCCTCAACCATTTCTCTACTGCCAGGTCATTCTCGTCTGCTCTTCATTTGGTTAAAAATTTTAATCGTGAATATCATAAAGAGGCGCAAAAGAAACGTCTGGTTCTGACACACTCACAAATATTACACCGCCGCAGAATGCCGGATAAAACGGTTTATCCCTGTAGACGGCTGCCAATTGAGGTCGGGAATTTAGCGTCAACTTCTCTGATGAAGATTTATCAGCATTCCCCTCTTCTGCGTAAACTTCGTGCTTTTGAAGGGCCAGAAGCGTGCCAGCAATGCCTGTTTAAGTCACCGTGCCGTGGAGGATTACGTTGCCTGTCTTTCGCAACAACGGGCGACCCTTTCACCGCCGATCCAGGGTGCCCAATTCCCCAGATGTTGTAGGGTGGATAAGCGATTGCGCCATCCACCGTTTACACCAGTTTTGTCGGATGGCGCTATCGCTTATCCGACCTACGAAGAGGCTTGTCATCAGTCTCCAGTCGGCCTGAAACCCAGGCCGACTGCCATATTGCAAACCGTGGAAAAAACCTATTTCAACTCAGGCCAGTAATCTTTGTTCGCCTCAATCAAATCATCCAAAATCGCTTTGGCCACCGAAGCACTTGGCACCGTTTTAGAAAGCGTAATCGCCTGCCACAACTTCACGTAAGAGCCTTCTTCCCACGCCTCTACTACCAGTTTTTCAACCGCAACCTGCTGGCTCATCAACCCTTTCTGGAACTGTGGAATATTGCCGACTACCAACGGTTCCGGCCCACTTTTTCCGACCAGGCAAGGGATTTCAACCATCGCTTCCGGGTCAAAGTTATTGATTGCCCCATTGTTTGGCACAATCAGCAGCATGCGTTCCTGGGTGTTAAAAGCTATGGCCGCCGCCAGATCGACGATGTACGAGGCATGTTCGTCAATCTCCAGTTCCCCTGCTGATGATTTCCCAGACTGAATGATGGCATTACAGGAACCAAACACATGTTTTTCACGGTGTTCCATCACTTCATTGGCGCGGGTGTGTGCTGGATTGGAGTGCTTAACCACGTAATCCGGGAACAGATAGTATTTCAGGTAAGTATTCGGGAAGGTGCTCGGGTCCAAAGCCCATACGTCTTTTGCTTTAGAGAATGTGTCGTTCCAGCTGGCTTCTGTCCCATGTTCATCTGATGGCGGAACATAACCAAATTTAGCGACGTGTTCGCGGATCTTTGGCATTAAATCATTACCATTCTGGTCCTCGATAGATGTCCACCAGCCAAAGTGGTTGAGGCCGTAATAGCGTACGCGCATCTCTTTACGATCTTTCAGGCCAGCGATTTGCGCCATACGGCTTTCAATGCCGATGGGCATATCGCAAATGTTGAGAATCTTTGCGTTCGGGCGCAGTTTACGCGTGGCTTCAGCCACAATCGCTGCCGGGTTGGAATAGTTAAGCATCCAGGCGTTTGGCGAATATTTTTCCATGAAATCAACCAGCTCTAATACCCCACCGATGGAGCGCATGCCGTAGGCAATCCCGCCTGGGCCGCAGGTTTCCTGGCCCAGAACGCCGTGACGTAGTGGGATCTTCTCGTCTTGTTCACGCATCGGGTATTTGCCCACGCGGATATGCGCCATCACGAAATCCACATCGGTAAAGGCTTCTTTCGGGTCGGTGGTGTAGCTGAACTCAATTTCAGGAGCCTGCTCTTTGAGGATAACTTTGCACGCTTCGGCGATGGTTTCCTGACGCGCGCCATCGTTGTCATAGAATTTCAGGGCGCGCAGCGGGAAGCGGTGCTGGTTTGCCAGTAACATCAATACGATACCAGGAGTGAATGTGCTGCCGCCACCGGCTACAACTACAGAGAATTTTTTCATGATACTGCCTCCGTCATGGATTTAAGTTCGGTCAAAGAAGTGTCTTTCATCAGGGTTTCAAGTTGGTCTCGGACTTGCGGGACATGCAGGCCCACAATCACCTGAATACCGTTGCCGCGTCGCACCACACCGTGGGCGCCCAGCGCTTTAAAAATGTCGTCGCTTTGCGTCTGCGCCATATCCGCAAGGGTGATGCGTAAGCGAGTCGCACAGTTATTGACGCTAAGAATGTTGCCAGTACCGCCCAGCGCTTCGAGGATGCCAGCAGCCTGACCTTGTTTGGTTTCTTTGGTGGCAGCAGCCGTTGCCTGACTGCGGGATGCCTGGTAATCCGCTTTGCTGTACAGCTTGATCTCACTCTCTTCACGGCCTGGCGTTTTCAGGTTGAAGCGCAAGATTAGGGTGCGGAACACCACAAAGTAGATGCAGGTGAAGGCCAGACCGATACCAATCTGGATAAACATCATCGACGCGTGATTGTGGAACATCGGTATCCAGTTTTGCGGCAGGAACTGGTCGAGAAGCCCGCCACCCATGTTGCCCACCACGCCACACATGTACATTACGGTCGCCATCGTTGCGGCGAGAAATGCATGCACTGCAAATAAAACCGGCGAGATAAACAGGAAGGTAAATTCAAGTGGTTCAGTGATGCCCACCAGCATCGCGGTGAGTGTTGCAGGTATCAGCAAGCCTGCGACTTTCACGCGGTTTTCGGGTGCAGAAGTGGCGTACAGCGCGAGTGCAATTCCCAGGCAACCAAATATCTTGGAGTTACCGTGCAGTGCAAATCCTCCTTCCGGGAACAGCGTTTTCAGCGGCAGCGTGCTCTGGCTGAACTCCTGTAAATGCTGCGCCCAGTAAACCTGGATGCCACCTTCCACGACCGCCGGGCCAAAGATGAATGGACCGTAGATGAAGTGATGCAGGCCGGTTGGAATCAGAATGCGTTCCAGGAACGTATACACCCAGACGCCAAGCGAGCCGGCGCTGCGCAAAAATTCCTGAAGTGATTCAATGCCCATTTGCACTTTTGGCCAGCCAAACAGGGTAATCCAGGCGCAAGGGATCATGGCGAAGAAAGCAACAATCACGACGAATGAGCTGCCCTGGAAGATGCCGAGAAAAACAGGGAGTTGTTTTTCGAAATAGCGGTTGTGGATAGCCGTGACAAACCCGGAGATAACAATCGCGCCGATGATGCTGGTATCAAGCGTTTTGATCCCGGCAATCATAGTTAGTCCGGATCCCGCCACCGGATCGGCGTTGAAATCGACACCGAAATAATGGCCCCAGGTCATCCCCATGGCGTTGATGAAGTAGTTCCAGGTCATAAAGCTCACCAGCACCGCTAAGCAAGCACGGCCCTGCGCTTGCTTAGCGAGGCCAATAGGTAAGCCGACAGCAAAAATCAGCGGCATATTACGGAATACCGTCCAGCCACCTTCTTCAATAATGTGAACAATTTGCGCGAATAAGTTATCGGGTGCGGTGAGCGCTTCGCCGACGAACATCGGATTGCGCAACATAATGGCGATGCCTACGACAATCCCGGCGAACGGAAACAACAAAACCGGGGTAAACATTGCGCCACCAAAACGTTGTATTTGACTGAGCATTTTTAAATCCTCACGTAACAACCTGTAGGGTAAATGGCCTTATTTTTTAACGCTGGTTTTAACGCTGGCCTGAGACTGAGAGTAGGGAGACGCAGGTGACTTATCGTTGCCCGTCGCACCGATTCGTGATCGCTTTCATAGTTTTTATTTGGTGTAAGTTGTCTACTTTTTGATTAATAACTAGACACGGTGATTTTTCCTTTCTAATTCATTAGGTGAATGCGAAATTAAAATCATTTAAATCATATAATTGATTAATGGAACGAGGGTTTATTAAGCCCAGCGTGAAGCCATTAAGAGGTCTACAGGTGATCTACAAATCTATCGCTGACAGGTTACGAATCCGGCTTAATTCAGCGGATTACAATATTGGCAGCCCATTGCCATCTGAAAAGCGTCTGGCGAGCGAGTTCGGCGTATCACGAATGACTTTACGCAAGGCTATCGATTTACTGGTGAGCTGGGGGTTAGTTGTGCGCCGCCACGGCAGCGGCACCTACGTGGCGAATAAAGATGTTCACCACGAAACCAGCAACCTGACGGGTTTTATCGAGGTAATGCGCAACCAGGGCAAAGAGGTGATAAGCAATGTGCTGGAGTTTCTGATAATGCCCGCACCACCCGCCATCGCCAGTCAGTTGCGCATTAATATTGATGAACGGATCTATTTCTCGCGCCGGGTGCGCTCAGTAGATGGCAAACCGCTGATGGTAGAAGACAGCTATATGCCGTTGAAATTATTTCGTAATTTGTCCGTTGCACATCTGGAAGGGTCTAAATTCAGTTATATCGAGGATGAATGCCACATCATCGTGTGTGGCAACTACGAAAGCCTGACGCCGGTGCTGGCAGACAGGCAGATGGCAAAATTGCTCAATATCGACGAGCTAACACCAATTCTGCGCATCACATCGCTGTCATATAGCGACAGCGGCGAGTATGTGAATTACTCGGTGATGTTCCGTAACGCCAGCGAATACCAGGTGGATTACCATTTACGGCGGGTGCATTTACCCGCCTGATCGTGCATCACATCCAGAACAGCACCGCCAGAAGCTGCGGTGTGATAATGCGCAAGAACATCACCAACGGATAAACGGTGGCGTAAGAGAGTGCTGCAGCGCCACTGGTGGCATGTAAACCGTTAGCGAAAGCCAGCGCAGGCGGGTCGGTCATCGAACCGGCCAACATGCCGCACAGCGTAAGATAATTCATTTTGGCGAGCAATCTGGCGATGAGCGCCGTCACCAGCAACGGAATGCCGGTAATCAGAATGCCATAGCCAATCCAGCTGACACCGTCGCCATGCAGCAACGTCGTGACGAAATCCCCCCCTGATTTCAAGCCGACTACCGCAAGGAACAACACAATTCCCAGCTCGCGCAGCGCGAGGTTGGCACTCGGTGGCATAAACCAATACAACGTGCCGATACTGCCAATACGCCCAAGAATAATCGCCATGATGAGTGGCCCGCCCGCGAGACCCAGGCGCAGTGCAACAGGGAAGCCAGGAATGAATAGCGGGATAGAACCCAGCAGCACGCCAAGCCCAATGCCAATAAACACCGGCAGCATTTGTACTTGCTGGAGTTTTTGCTGCGCGTTGCCCACTTGTGCAGCCACCGCTTCTATTGATTCAGGACGACCAACCAAATTGAGGATATCGCCAAATTGCAGGCTGACATTGCTGCCAGCAACCAGCTCGATACCCGCGCGATTCAGGCGTGAAATCACCACGTCGTACTTCTGCTTTAGGTGCAGATCGCGGATTTTTTTGCCGAGGACTTTCTCGTTGGTCACCACCACGCGCTCCACTCGCAGGTCGGTCCCGTGCGTAGAAAGCGAGGTGTCCACTTGCGTACCGATAACCAGCAGTGCGGAGTGCAGATCCTTTTCCTGCCCAACCAGGTGCAATAAATCTCCGCTTTGAATCACTGTACCAGGCGCTGGCACCATCAGTAATTCACCGCGTTTCAGGCGCGAACAAATAATGGTGTCACTGTTGAGGACCGGCACATCCTGAATAGGCAAGCCGTTAAGATTGGGGTTGGCGACACAGATATTCATGGTCTGGAGTTGAGCATGACTTTGCCCGGTACTGGTTTCAAAGTGCTGCGCTTCTTGATCGACATTGACGCGAAATATCATTCGAATCAGCCACATGGTCATCAGGATGCCGCAAATGCCGAACGGATACGCCATCGCGTAACTCATCCCCATTTTATCAACCAATTCCGCAGGGGTACCTAGGTCGGTCAGGATTTGCTGCCCCGCGCCCAGTGCAGGGGTATTGGTCACGGCCCCCGAGAAAATACCTAACACCACGGGCAGCGGGACATCGAAGATTTTGTAGATGAGCGCAGTTACCAGCCCGCCGATCACCACAATAAGCAGCGCGAAGAGATTGAGTCGCAAGCCCGACACGCGCAAAGAAGAGAAGAACCCCGGTCCGACTTGAATCCCAATGGTGTAGACGAACAGGATCAGGCCAAACTCCTGGATAATATGGAGCATGTCACTATTCAGGTCTATCCCGACCTTATTAACAAAGTGGCCGACAATAATCCCGCCGAATAGCACACCGCCGATGCCAAATCCGATCCCGCGAATTTTGATGTTACCAATCCACAAGCCGATGACGGCGACCAATGCCAACATACTGACTGTTAACGCTATTCCACTCATCGAAGAATTCCCTGTGAATAACATCGTTGTTATCAGGGATTCTGGCAGAGAGACAGCGGCGTTACTGGGGTGCAGAGCACAAAAAAGGCCCCATAAAATGGGGCCTTGAACGCAGTTGATGCGATTAGCTATTTAACGCCGGGCGCTCACTGATAGCGATGCGTTTCGGTGCAACCTCTTCAGGAATTTCACGTACCAGATCGATGTGCAACAGACCGTTGGTAAATGTCGCACCGGATACTTTCATGTATTCCGCAAGGGTGAAGCTCAGGCTAAATGGCTGAGTCACCAACCCTTGATGCAGCCAGGTCGTTTCTTTCTCTGGTTTGACTGGCGTCCCTTTGACATTCAGACGCGTGCCTTCCAGTTCAATCTCAAGATCTTCCTGGCGGAAACCGGCTAATGCCAGGGTTATCCGATAGTGGTTATCATCGCCTTTCTCAATGTTGTAAGGCGGGAATGTCTGCCCTTCGCTGCTGGTTTGTAAGGCATTAGCCAGTTTGTCAAAACCGATCCATTGACGCAGCAGAGGTGATAAATCGTAGTTACGCATGAGTATTCTCCTTCTTTGAAGCGAGTTAAATCTTCGGCTCCCTGACGGCAAGCCTAAGTTTGGGTACGACTTTTGAGTTGGGCCGCACAATACGGCGACCCGCGAAATTAATTGATTTCGATACGGCGCGGTTTCATCGCTTCCGGAATCACACGTTCCAGGTCGATATACAGCAGGCCATTTACCAGGTTAGCACCACGGATGTGGATGTTTTCAGCTAACTGGAATTTACGTTCGAAGTTGCGCTCAGCAATCCCCTGATAGAGATAAGTGCGCTCTGGTTGTGCATCTGTATGCGCGCCTTTTACAACGAGCAGGTTATCCTGGGCAGTTATATCCAGTTCGCTTTCTGCAAAACCGGCAACAGCAATGGCAATGCGATAGTTGTTTTCGTCAACTAATTCAACATTGTATGGAGGATAGCCGCCGTTGCTCTGGCTTTGGTTGTTTTCCAGCAGATTAAACAGACGGTCAAAACCAATAGCAGAACGATAAAGCGGGGATAAATCGAAATTACGCATAAATTAACACTCCTGATTATCAGCGAGACTCTAATATTGCCTTCCATCATGGACAGGCTTAGGTTACTGAGTACCCTTACGGCGTACTCTTAACTGGCTACGTTAATAAAATCGGTCCTGTTTCACGCTTTTCAAGGGTGCATTGGGAAATTTTTTGCGCCTTCCGGTGTCTATACATAGACTGTGTGTGGAGTAAACAGGATTAATCTGCGATAGCTGCCACAGAGTGGCAAACACATTATTTTTATTCTCAGCCTGGATGATATAACCCAGTGCAGCCAGGCCCCTGGAAGACGAAAATTTAACAGTGATGATGAAAACTAATATTCAGGCAATAATTCTGGGCAGCGGGATACTTACCGCCAGTGGATGCTCAAGTGTTATGACCCACACCGGTGGGCAAGAAGGGACTTATTCCGGGACACGAGCAAGTTACGCAATGCTGACCGACAGCAACACCAGTTGGGGCTACAAACCTTTTGTCGCACTCGATATGCCGTTTACGGCGGTGGCGGATACGGTGCTGATACCATGGGATATGTACCGTACCGACAAATCGCTGAAATCAAAGGTAGAAGAGAGCGAAGATCAGAATTTGGCCACCAATTCGGTGATCCCGCCCGTTCAGTAATTACACGCCTGTTTCCGTCATAAATAACTGACGGAATCCAGCGACGTTCTGCATCCAGGCAATGTGTTTTCCCTCTGGCGAAAACACGACGGCATCCGCCGATGGTGCATCGCAGCCTGCCTGCGTCAGCGCCGTGATTGCTCCAGTGCTTACATCACACAAAACAATCTGATTGTTCTGCACAAAACCCACTATTTTCCCAGCCGGATGCCAGTTAAACGCCGACTGAATATCGTCTTTTCCCTGCGTAACCTGGCGTGGTTCACCGCCATTTGGCGAGAGCACATACATTTGCACCACACCCGAATCGTCACGCATCAAAAACGCCAGCAAACTGCCATCCGGGCTGCTGCGCACCCAATGACGGGGCTGAGTAGCTAAACCGGGATAACGGCGCTGCTGAGTAAAGGTGAGCCGCCGTTGCTGCACTTGCGCAGGCGGTGCGGGTAAGGTGGTTGGCGTTCCTTCGATAGGCTCAGCGCCAGCCTCGAAGTACGCCTCTTTGTTCTCGGGTAAATCGACGATAAACAGTTCGGGCACTTTGTTGCCGCTTTCTGAAAGCGTATCGCCGATAAACGCCAGCGCCCAGCGCTGTTGGCTTCCATCTGCTTTACGGTAACCGTTATTGCCGACCCAGCCTTCTTCATAGGCGCGATTTATGTCGTCACTGCCAGCCTGTGGCGTTGGTGTCGTGCGGCTGACCAGCACACAATAATGGCTGCCGTCATATTCACGGGGATGTTGTTTCGTGGGTTTCACCGGGCCGAAAGGCAGCGCGATGCCGACGTTACGCAAATCTTGCGCCGCATCATATTCATGCATGACATGGTCGTTATAAGTGAAGCTCAGGCGCGAACCGTCATGGCTCCAGACGTGAACATGGCTGCCGCCCCGTAGCGCACCGGGTGTAAACGGCGGAGTGATATCCATCGCATCAAGATTGCTTGCAGTACCATTTTCAACCACTACACCGCGGCGGTGATGAAAATCGTACTGCCAGTTTGCATCCGGATTTTCCGGGCCGTGAATAAAAACATAACGTTCCGGACGTTGCGGATTCACCGTCACCACCCCGACATGCGCACCTTGTGAAGCTCGATACACGACCTCTACTTCACCCGTTTGGACATTTACGCGCTCAATGGTTTCACTGGTAAACGAGGCTCCTGAAGGGCGCACATCAAACACCAAATATTGGCTATCTGGCGTCCAGACGTTGGTATTGGTGAGCTGGTGATGACGAGGTGCAAAAGTGAGTTGTTTCATGTTGTTATCCAGGCGATGACGTCGAGGAAGCAGGAGTACAGCAAAACTTCACGCTGACTTCATATTCGTTTTCTACAGTACCGTTTATTCTCTCCCTGAGGCAAAGACAATGGAACATTTCGACGTAGCAATTATCGGGTTAGGGCCAGCAGGCTCGGCGCTGGCACGGCAATTAGCCGGGTCGAAGCGTGTGATTGCGCTGGATAAAAAACGCCAGCACGGCACTGATGGATTCACCAAACCCTGCGGTGGACTTCTGGCTCCGGATGCCCAACGTTCGTTTATTCGTGACGGTATAACCCTGCCAGTCGAGGTTATCGCCAACCCGCAAATTTTTAGCGTCAAGACGGTAGATGTGGAGACATCACTCACTCGTAACTACCAGCGTAGCTATATCAACATCAATCGCCACGCATTTGATTTATGGATGAAATCGCTTATTCCTGATGACGTCGTGGTTCACCATGACAGTCTGTGCCAGAAAATCTGGCGTGAAGAAGGCAAATGGCAGGTGATTTTTCACAGCGATGGCCAAAAACAGCAAGTTACCGCTGATTATCTGGTCGGTGCCGACGGGGCTAATTCTCTGGTTCGTCGTCACCTGTATCCTGATCATCAGATTCGCAAATACGTCGCCATTCAGCAGTGGTTTGTAGAACAGCACCCCGCGCCGTTTTACTCATGTATTTTTGATAATGACGTAACGGATTGTTATTCCTGGAGTATCAGTAAAGACGGCTATTTTATCTTTGGTGGCGCATACCCAATGAAAGATGGACAGCAATGCTTTGAAAAACTGAAAGAAAAGATGGCAGCATTCCATTTCCGATTCGGAGAAAAGGTAAAAAGTGAAAAATGCACCGTACTCTTTCCTTCGCGATGGGCGGATTTTATTTGCGGGAAAGAAAATGCGTTTTTGATTGGCGAGGCGGCGGGCTTTATCAGCGCAAGTTCGCTGGAAGGTATTAGCTATGCGCTGGACAGTGCCGAGATCCTTAATTCAGTGCTGATGAAAACAACGGTCAATCCCAACGATGTGTACTGGCGCGCCACACGGAAACTACGCATTAAACTCTACAGCAAAATTATCAAAAGCCGATGCTTAACGGCTCCGGGGTTAAGAAAATTACTGATGCAGAGCAATGTCGCACATATCCCGCAGAATCGCATCACTACGGTATGCAGGCCGGCAGAGCAGTAATGATGCCGGTAATGTCGGATGTCGCTGCGCTAATCCGACCTACGAAAATGATAAGTATCAGTTGGCTACCGGGGCTAAGAGATTACTGGACGTTCAATACAAACTTCTCAATCGCGTATGCAACGCCATCTTCAAGGTTAGATTTAGTGACGAAGTTACTGACTTCTTTCACCTTATCGATAGCATTTTCCATTGCAACCCCCATCCCGGCATATTCCAGCATCGCAATGTCATTTTCCTGGTCGCCCAGCGTCATCACTTCTTCTTGTTTGATGCCGAGTGTTTCAGCCAGCGCTTTCACGCCAGTACCTTTGTTGACACTCTTATCGAGGATTTCGAGGAAGTATGGCGAGCTTTTCAGCAGCGTATAGCGCTCGTGGACCTCGGCTGGAATTTTAGCGATCGCTTTGTCGAGAATGGCTGGCTCATCGATCATCATCACTTTCAGATAGGCGCCGTTTTTATCCATATTTTCTGGCTCGCTGAACACCAGTGGGATATTAGCGATAAAGGATTCATGAACGGTGTAGTAGCTGATGTCGCGGTTGGCGGTGTACAGCGTGTACCGGTCCAGCGCGTGGAAGTGGGAACCGACATCACGAGAAAGCTGTTCCAAATAACGGTAATCGTCGTAGTTCAGCGCCGTTTGCGCCACGGTGCTGCCATCGCTTGCTTTCTGAACCAGAGCGCCGTTGTAGGTGATGCAGTAATCGTTCGGCTTATCCATATGCAGTTCTTTGAGATAGCTCTCAACACCTGCAAAAGGGCGTCCGGTACACAAAACAACGTTAACACCACGTTCGCGCGCACTGGCGATAGCGGCTTTAACGGCTGGAGAAATGGTGTGGTCTGGCAGCAACAATGTGCCGTCCATATCAATAGCAATGAGTTTTATAGGCATAGGATTTTCTGAGGTAATGAGTTTATCTCATGCTAACGCGATTAAGCTCGCAAAAATAGCGCTACGTTTCGCGAGAAAAAGGTCCGTTTTAAACATAAGAAAACGCCACCCAGAACCGCAAATAAAAAGCGTGAGTGGCGTTTTTCAACTAGCTGAAGAATTTATCCTTCAACATGTGGAAGCCTTTGGTGAGCAAATCTTCATCGTGAGCGACTTCACCCGCTGGTGAAAGCGTATCGACTATTTTCGGGAACTGCTCTGCCAGCAGTTGTGACGCGCTTCCCACGTCAATCCCGAGTTTCTCGGCTAGTCCGCTAATTGCGGGCAGACCCAGCACCTCTTGTATTTGCTCAGGGCTAACGCTTTGATTATGCGCGCCGCTTAACCATGAAGTGACGACATCAGAAAAACCCTTTTCCCGAAACTGTTCAAGAATGGCCTGAATGCCGCCCTGTTCATTAATCCACGTAAGGATGACTTTGAATTTATCTGCATCGCCACCCCTCATCATGCCAGTAACTTGATCGAAAAAGCCCATGACCTTGTCCTCCTGCATGCACGAAGTGTGCAATAGAAGTGTAGTCAATCACGCGGGGTTAAGACGATTTTGCCGAATGCGCCGCGGTCGAGATGTGCCAGCGCTTGCGGCAATTCTTCAAAGCGATAACAGGTTTCGATGACCGGTTTGATGCGGTTTGCGTCAATGGCACGAATAAAATCTTCTAGCGCACGGCGATGCCCGACGCCAATGCCCTGAATGGTCGGGGATTTCAATAACAGTTCGCCTGCAGGGCCAGAGATCTCATAGCCATCAAGCACGCCAATCACTGAAATACGCCCATGCACCGCAACTGCGCGCAGGGAATTAGACAGATTCGTGCCGCCAACAGTTTCAATAATATGGTCGATTCCATACTCATCAGTGAGTTCGTAGACGGTATCCACCCAATCACTTTGCAAACGGTTAATGCCGTAATCGGCACCTAACGCTTTGGCGCGAGCCAGTTTTTCGTCGCTACTCGAAGTCACAAATACTTTGGCGCCGTGGGTTTTGGCGATTTGCAGCGCAAACATCGAAACGCCGCCCGTTCCCTGCACCAGCACCGATTGCCCGGCGTGCAAACTGCCACGCTCCACCAGAGCAAACCAGGCGGTAAGCCCGGCGCAAGGTAGCGTACTGGCCTGAATATCATCAAGACTTGTCGGTGATGCCACCAGCCAGTTTTCGTTGATGACTACATATTCCGCGAGCATGCCCTGATAAACCCCGCCGAGCGTGCGATAAGGCGGAGTGCGTGCGGTGCCGTTGGGTTTTCCGTCAATCCAGTCGGGCGAAAACGTTGAGATAACGCGCGCACCAGGCTGAAAACGAGTCACGCCTTCACCGAGGCTTTCCACCACGCCCGCCATGTCTGACGCCGGGGTAAATGGGAAAGGAAGCGCCAGCGGCATCGTGCCATCAATGACCATTTTGTCGCGGTAATTGAGCGAAATAGCGTTAACCCGAACCAAAACCTCGCCAGGTCCAGGCTCAGGAATCGCTGCTGTAGAAAGTGTCATGTTGTCACGCCCAACGGCGCTCATGGTCCAGCGCTGCATGGTTTTGCTGATCATTTGGCTCATTATTTTCTCCAGGAATTTGGCTTCATTCATCACCACTCAAAGTATATCGTTGGCCTACAATCACCAGTGGCGATAGATTTTCTCGGTATTGGTTCCTGAATGGATACAAATGATGAATGAACAACTGAAGGGGATTTCTGTTTTTGTTACGGCAGTTGAGGCGGGGAGTTTTGCACTGGCGGCGCAGCGCCTGCATCTTTCACGTTCGGCGGTCGGTAAAACAGTTTCTCAACTAGAGCAAAGACTCGGTGTGCGGCTTTTTCAGCGCACCACGCGAAGCGTAACGCTGACCGATGACGGCGCACTTTTCTATGAGCATTGTTTACGAGCGCTGGCAGAAATTAATACCGCTGAAACACTACTCGAAAATGGAAAACAGAGTGTCAGCGGGCGGTTACGGGTTTCAATGCCAGTGCTGTATGGGCGTATGTGTATTGCGCCACTGCTCGCAGAATTTGCCAGCCAGCATCCCAACCTGAGTATGGATTTGCTGTTTAGCGACAAGGTTTCTGACCTGGTTGAAGATGGATTAGATCTGGTGATTCGCAACGGAAAATTACCTGATAGCAGCGGCCTGGTCGCGCGGAAGATCGGTGAGCATCGCATGATGATCTGCGCGTCGCCTCGCTATTTGCTGCAACACGGTGAGCCGCAAACCATTGACGATTTATCGCATTATAAAGTGTTCAATTACATTAACGCTGGCGTGCCACATCGCTGGGTTATCAATGCCGATGGCGGCAAGAAAAGCGAGTTTATCCCCAAAGCACGTGTTCTGATGGATGATTTAGAAGCGATTGCGGATGCGGCGATTGCTGGATTGGGTATTGCGCTGCTGCCTTGCTGGCTGATTGAGGAAGAGTTACAGAATGGGAAACTGGTGAGGATACTGCGCGAAGATCTGGACAACGTTTATGAAAGCCATGCGGTGTGGCTCCAGACATCTCATCTACCGCTAAAAGTACGGCTGGCAGTAGATATGCTGGTGAGCAAGTTGCCCACCAGCATTAACTAACTTAGATATCGATGTTCGCCGCTTTCAGGGCGTTTTCTTCGATAAATGCGCGACGTGGTTCAACCGCGTCACCCATCAGGGTGGTGAACAGCTGATCGGCAGCAATCGCGTCTTTTACGGTGACACGCAGCATACGACGGCTTTGCGGATCCATTGTGGTTTCCCACAGCTGATCCGGGTTCATTTCGCCCAAACCTTTGTAGCGCTGAATAGACAAGCCACGACGGGACTCTTTCACCAGCCATTCCAGCGCCTGCTCGAAGCTGGCAACTGGCTGACGGCGTTCGCCACGTTCGATAAACGCATCTTCTTCGATTAAGCCGCGCAGTTTCTCGCCCAGTGTGCAAATACGACGGTACTCGCCACCAACAATGAATTCTTGCTCCAGCGGGTAGTCGGTATCCACACCGTGAGTACGCACACGAATCACTGGCTCAAAGATATTCAGCTCGCGGTTGTGACGCACGATAGAATTCCAGGTGCTGCCGTGTTGCTCGTTTTCGTTCAGCGCGATGACCAGCTTAGAAACCCAGTCGTTCACTTTGCTTTCGTCAGTCAGGTCGGCATCGGCAAGCGTTGCATGATAAACCAGGTTATTCAGCAGGTTGCGCGGATAACGACGTTCCATGCGGCCAATCATTTTCTGGCAAGCATTGAACTCGGACACCAGTTTTTCCAGTGCTTCACCGGCGATGGCTGGTGCGCTGGCATTGGTGTGCAGTGTTGCGCCATCCAGTGCGATAGAGATCTGATATTGATCCATCGCTTCATCATCTTTGATGTACTGCTCTTGCTTGCCTTTCTTCACTTTGTACAGCGGTGGCTGTGCGATATACACATGGCCGCGTTCAACGATTTCAGGCATTTGACGGTAGAAGAAGGTCAACAGCAGGGTACGAATGTGTGAGCCGTCGACGTCCGCATCCGTCATGATGATGATGCTGTGATAACGCAGTTTGTCCGGGTTGTATTCGTCACGGCCAATGCCGCAGCCCAGCGCCGTAATCAGCGTTGCGACTTCTTGAGAGGCGAGCATTTTGTCAAAGCGCGCTTTCTCAACGTTCAGAATTTTACCTTTCAGTGGCAGGATCGCCTGGTTCTTACGGTTACGCCCCTGTTTTGCAGAGCCGCCCGCAGAGTCTCCTTCCACAAGGTACAGTTCGGAGTGAGCCGGGTCGCGTTCCTGGCAATCAGCCAGTTTGCCTGGCAAACCAGCCAAATCCAGCGCGCCTTTACGACGAGTCATTTCACGTGCACGACGTGCTGCTTCACGAGCACGAGCCGCATCAATAATTTTGCCGACGACGATTTTCGCGTCAGACGGGTTTTCCAGCAGGTATTCAGACAGCAGTTCGTTCATCTGCTGCTCAACCGCGGTTTTCACTTCCGAAGAAACCAGTTTGTCTTTGGTCTGAGAAGAGAATTTAGGGTCCGGAACTTTTACGGAGACAACAGCAATCAGGCCTTCACGGGCATCGTCACCGGTGGCGCTCACTTTCGCTTTTTTGCTGTAGCCTTCTTTTTCCATATACGCATTCAGCGTACGTGTCATCGCCGAGCGGAAACCTGCCAGGTGAGTACCACCATCGCGCTGCGGGATGTTGTTGGTAAAGCAGTAGATGTTTTCCTGGAAACCATCGTTCCACTGCAACGCCACTTCTACGCCAATACCGTCTTTTTCAGTGCTGAAATAGAACACGGTTGGGTGAATTGGGGTTTTGTTTTTGTTGAGGTACTCAACGAATGCGCGGATACCACCTTCGTAGTGGAAGTGGTCCTGGCGGCCATCACGCTTATCAATCAGGCGGATAGAAACACCGGAGTTCAGGAATGACAGTTCACGCAGGCGTTTGGCCAGAATGTCGTATTCAAACTCAATCACGTTGGTGAAGGTTTCATGGCTTGGCCAGAAACGGACTTGCGTACCGGTGGCATCGGTATCACCCGTCGCCGCCAGCGGTGCCTGTGGCACGCCGTGAACGTAAGTTTGCTGGTGTACTTTGCCTTCGCGGCGAATCAGCAGTTCCAGTTTCTGGGACAGGGCGTTAACAACAGAAACACCTACGCCGTGCAGACCGCCAGAAACTTTATAGGAGTTGTCATCGAACTTACCGCCAGCATGCAGCACGGTCATGATAACTTCGGCAGCAGATACGCCTTCTTCCGGGTGAATACCGGTAGGAATACCACGGCCATCATCGGTGACGGAGACAGAGTTATCAGCATGAATGGTGACAACGATGTCTTTACAGTGACCGGCAAGTGCTTCGTCGATAGCGTTATCTACGACCTCAAATACCATGTGGTGCAGACCGGTGCCGTCGTCCGTATCGCCGATATACATTCCCGGGCGCTTACGTACCGCATCCAGCCCTTTAAGGACTTTGATACTGGAGGAGTCATAAGAATTCGACATCAACGTTTCTCGCTCATTTATTCTTGGGTTAATCCGTTATTTTACCCTGATCCACGACGAACATCTTCGAATTTTTGTCCGCCATATCCATCACATGTTCTGCGCTAATTGCGCTAACAAAAACCTGTGATTCCGTCGCCTTTAGCCGGCTGGCTAATAGACCACGGCGTGCATCATCTAGTTCAGAGGCAAAATCATCTATCAGATACAGGCAACGCCGCCCGTTCTGTCGGGTGAGAAACTCACCCTGCGCCAGTCTTAAAGCGCACATCAGTAATTTAAGCTGCCCACGCGACAAGGTATCTTCGACCGGAGCACCGTCAGCACGGATCCTGAAATCAGCTTTGTGAGGGCCGTGAGCGGTGTAGGTCAGCATTCGATCGCGTTCGAAGTTGCGTTCCAGTAGCTCGCCGTAGTCACTCTCTTTTTCCCAGCCGCGCTGGAAGGAGAAACTAAGCGAGAACTCCGGCAGAAATTGCGCACAAGTATCAGCCATGTCATCGGCAATGGCTGCACTGTAGTCGGCACGCCAGCGGCTAATTTGCTCCGCTAGTGGGATAAGCTCTTGATCCCATGGCCGCAATTGCGCATAACGCGTTACTTGTCGCAACGCAGCGTTACGTTGCTTAAGCAGGCGTTTGAGATTGCTCCAGGCGACAAAAAATCCTGGTTCGTTGTGGAAACATCCCCAATCGAGGAAAGCTCTACGGTATTTCGGGCCGCCGTTGAGCAGTGTAAATCCTTCAGGGGTGATGAGTTGCATCGGCATCAACAGCGCAAGTTCAGCCACTTTGTGGCCGTCGCTGCCGTCAATACGCACTTTGCTGTCGCCCGCACGGTCTTTGGTCAGGCCAAGTGAGATTTCCCGCTCGCCATTTTGTAAACGACCATGCAGTACAAAGGATTCTGTTTCATGGCGGATAACGCGCTCAATCTTCAGACTGCGAAAAGCGCGCCCGTGACCGAGGGTATAAATCGCCTCTAACACGCTGGTCTTGCCGCTTCCGTTGGCTCCCACCAGAAAATTAAAACCTGGAGCCAGAGCCAAATCCGCATTTTCGATATTACGAAAGTCTTTGATCAACAAACGCGACAGCGACATCTACAGTCTCATTGGCATGACTACGTAAGCCGCCGCTTGAGAGGCTGCATCTTCGATCTGCACACTAGAAACAGAGTCGGTCAGTAAAATGCGCACGTTCTCACACTTCAGAGCGTTCAGAACATCGAGCACGTAACTGACGTTGAAACCAATTTCCATATCTGTGCCGTCGTAAGTGACGTCGAGAATTTCTTCGGCTTCTTCCTGTTCCGGGTTGTTAGCCGTGATTTTCAATTGATTTTGAATCACTTGCAGACGAACGCCACGGAATTTCTCGTTCGAGAGAATCGCCGCACGCGAAAATGCTTGTTTCAGCAAATCACAGCTGGCATCCAGGTGTTTGTCCGGATTCTTCGGCAATACGCGGCGATAATCCGGGAAACGGCCATCAACCAGCTTAGAAGTGAAGATAAAGTCGCCGACATGAGCACGGATGTTGTTGCTGCCAATTTGTATGCGCAGTGGTGAATCACCGCCGTCCAGCATACGCATCAGTTCAATCACGCCTTTACGCGGCACGATCACCGAATGGTTTGGCAGAGACTGACCCACCGGCATAGAACACACCGCCAGGCGGTGACCATCGGTCGCCACGGTGCGCAGTTCTTCGCCTTCGGTTTCAAACAACATGCCGTTCAGATAATAACGAACGTCCTGATGCGCCATAGAAAACTGCGTGGCTTCAATCAGGCGTTTCATGGTCGCTTGTGGGAGCGTGAATTCTACTTCGCTCTGCCAGTCGTCGAGATTCGGGAAATCTGCCGCCGGCAGCGTGGAGAGCGAGAAACGGCTACGCCCGGAGCGCACTAACATGCGGTCGCCCTCAAGCTGTACAGCGATTTCCGCGCCTTCTGGCAAACCACGACAGATGTCGAAGAATTTACGCGCAGGCACTGTGGTGGCACCCGGCTCATGCGCTTGAACTAAAGCGACACGCGCCACCATCTCCATTTCCAGGTCAGTCCCTGTTAATGAGAGCGTTCCTTCCGCGACTTGCAACAGCAGGTTGCCGAGAATCGGTAACGTAGGACGGCCACCTAACGGGCCACTCACCTGTTGCAGCGGTTTTAATAAAGTTTCACGTTCAACGGTAAATTTCATAGCGTCACGAAGATAATGTTCTGATTAGGTTAGAGAAATCTTCTTTGATGTCGTGGCTTTCTTCACGCAACTGCTCAATCTTACGGCAGGCATGGAGAACCGTAGTATGGTCGCGGCCACCAAAGGCATCGCCGATTTCTGGCAAGCTATGGTTAGTCAGTTCCTTCGCCAGCGCCATCGCCATTTGACGTGGACGGGCAACCGAGCGGGAACGACGCTTGGACAACAGGTCAGCAATCTTTATTTTATAGTACTCAGCCACCGTCTTCTGAATATTGTCGATGGTGACGAGCTTCTCTTGCAGCGCAAGAAGATCACGCAGTGCTTCGCGCACGAAGTCGATGGTAATCGCCCGGCCAGTAAAGTTAGCGTTGGCGATAACACGGTTCAATGCCCCTTCCAGTTCACGCACATTCGAGCGTAAACGCTTGGCAATAAAGAAGGCCACTTCACCCGGCAGACGAATGTCATTCTCATCTGCTTTTTTCATCAGGATCGCAACTCGCGTTTCCAGCTCTGGTGGTTCGATGGCAACCGTTAACCCCCAACCGAAGCGCGATTTCAGACGATCTTCAACGCCGTTGATCTCTTTTGGATAACGATCCGAGGTCAGAATGATCTGTTGGTTACCTTCAAGCAGGGCATTAAAGGTGTGGAAGAATTCTTCCTGTGAGCGCTCTTTATTGGCAAAGAATTGAATATCATCTATTAGCAGCGCATCAACAGAACGGTAGTAACGTTTGAACTCTTCAATAGCGTTATTTTGTAGTGCTTTTACCATGTCCTGAACGAAACGTTCAGAGTGCATGTACACCACTTTTGCATTCGGTTTGCGCGCAATAATACCGTTGCCAACAGCATGCAAAAGGTGCGTTTTACCCAGGCCTGTGCCGCCATAAAGGAACAAAGGGTTATAAGCGCCACCGGGGTTATCTGCCACCTGGCGTGCCGCCGCGCGAGCCAGTTGGTTCGATTTACCTTCAACGAAGTTATCGAAAGTATGTTTTACGTTGACGTTGGAACGGTACAGTTGCTCAGCCGGGGCTGGAAGATTATCCCAACTCGGACGCATAGGTGCCGCAGGGCGAGCCATTTGCGCATGGGCAGGAGCAGTCGCTACTGCTTGCTGATTTAACGTCTGGCTGACCGGTTTGCTGCCCACTTCAAAACGTAATACGGGCGCATCTGTACCGCAAAAATCGTTAAGTAATCCATTGATATTATTGAGGTACTTATCTCGTACCCAGTCGAGAACAAAACGGTTTGGCGCATACAGGGCCAGCGTGTTATCGCTCAGTTCCGCCTGTAGGGGGCGTATCCACATACTGAATTCTGTGGCTGGTAACTCATCCTGCAATCGGGCAAGACACTGCTGCCAAAGCGAAAGTGACACGGCGGACTCCACTCGAACAAAGTCGATAAAATGACGAAGACTGAAAGTTTATATTCATGATTGTTGACACACGCCGACTCTTCCTCAACGGAACCCCGGTACGGGAAGCGTGCGAACCGCTATCTGCGGTTTACCCCAGGGTGAACGCTAAAGGATCACGATCGGGACCGCGGATCATAGCCTAAAGCGCGCCAGAGATCTTCTGTTTCTCACAGTTTCTTCCCGATTTATCCACAGGGCTGTTTTGTGGAGTCTAAGTGTAAACGATCCTGCCAAACGCGCAGCGCATATCATTCCTAAATAGGAAAATTTAATGACTAGCGCACAAAATCGTCTTAACTGATCTAAGGAAGATCCCTAACGATCCTTGCTCTTTAATGGGGACGCCGTATAATTCCCCACCCGTCGCGTGTCACCACGGCTTTATTTTGGACAGATCCTGGTCATTTTTAGGGTCAAAAAGCGAATTAAGGCACGGGAATTAAGGAAAGAGAATTGACTCCGGAGTGTACAATTATTACAATCCGGCCTCTTTAATCAGCCACACTGAGGCGTAAGTCTTTTGCAGTTTATGCAGGGCTCTTCGCTAACCCAGTGAAATTTATCCAAGTTTAGGTAGAAATCGCCATGAAACGCACTTTTCAACCGTCCGTACTGAAGCGTAACCGTTCACACGGTTTCCGTGCTCGTATGGCAACTAAAAATGGTCGTCAGGTTTTGGCACGTCGTCGTGCTAAAGGCCGTTCCCGTCTGACCGTTTCTAAGTAATAAAAGCTAACCCCTGAGTGGTTAAGCTCGCATTTCCCAGGGAGTTACGCTTGTTAACTCCCACTCATTTCACTTTCGTCTTCCAGCAGCCTCAACGGGCTGGCACGCCGCAAATCACCATCCTCGGCCGCCTAAATTCGCTGGGGCATCCCCGCATCGGTCTAACAGTCGCTAAGAAAAACGTTAAACGCGCACACGAACGCAATCGGATTAAACGTCTGACGCGTGAGAGTTTCCGTTTGCGTCAGCATGAACTTCCTCCTATGGATTTCGTGGTAGTGGCTAAGAAAGGGGTTGCCGACCTGGATAACCGGGCTTTATCGGAAGCATTGGAAAAGTTATGGCGCCGTCACTGTCGCCTGTCTCCCGGCTCCTGATAGGCCTGATTAAGGTCTATCAGCGCCTGATAAGTCCGCTTCTCGGGCCGCATTGCCGTTTCACTCCTACCTGTTCTCACTACGGAATTGAGGCATTGCGCAGGTTTGGGGTGTTAAAAGGCAGTTGGTTGACAGTGAAACGCGTATTAAAATGCCACCCTTTGAACCCCGGTGGAGACGATCCCGTCCCACCTGGACCTTTTGATACCAGAGAACACTAACGATGGATTCGCAACGCAATCTCTTTCTCATCGCTTTGTTGTTCGTGTCTTTCATGATCTGGCAAGCCTGGGAGCAGGATAACGCTCCAAAACCACAGGTGCAGCAGACCACGCAGACTACGACCACCGCAGCAGGTAACGCCGCAAGCCAGGGTGTGCCGACCAGTGGCCAGGGAAAAATCATCACGGTTAAAACTGACGTCCTTGAGCTTTCCATCAACACCCGTGGTGGTGATGTTGAGCAGGCGCTGTTGCTGACCTACCCGAAAGAGCTCAAATCTAATGAGCCGTTCCAGTTACTGGAAACCACGCCAGAGTTTGTCTACCAGGCACAAAGTGGCCTGACGGGTCGTGATGGCCCAGATAACCCGGCTAACGGTGATCGCCCACTGTATAACGTTGAAAGCGACAGCTTCGTACTGCCAGAAGGCCAGAACGAACTTGTTATTCCAATGACTTATACTGATGCAGCGGGCAACGTCTTCACGAAATCCTTCACCCTGAAACGCGGCGAGTTCGCGGTAAGCGTGGATTACAATGTGAAGAACGCCGGTGAGAAACCGCTGGAGCTGGCTACTTTTGGTCAGTTGAAGCAGTCCATCAATCTACCGTCACACCGCGATACTGGAAGCAACAACTTTGCGTTGCACACCTTCCGTGGCGCTGCATATTCCACTCCTGATGCGAAATACGAAAAATATAAATTCGACACCATCGCTGACGGGGAAAACCTGAACGTTAATGCCAACAACGGTTGGGTGGCGATGTTGCAGCAGTATTTCGCAACAGCGTGGGTTCCGCGTAATCAGGGTACTAACAACTTCTATACCACCAAACTGAGCAATGATGTGGCGGCGATTGGTTATAAATCCGCGCCACAACTGGTTCAACCTGGTCAAACCGCTCAACTGGGTAGCACCCTGTGGGTTGGCCCGGAAATTCAGGACAAAATGGCAGCCGTTGCGCCGCACCTTGACCTGACTGTGGATTATGGCTGGTTGTGGTTTATTTCTCAGCCGCTGTTCAAGCTGTTGAAATTCCTGCACGGCTTTATCGGTAACTGGGGCTTCTCCATTATCGTTATCACCTTCATCGTTCGTGGCATCATGTACCCGCTGACTAAAGCGCAGTACACCTCCATGGCGAAAATGCGTATGTTGCAGCCGAAACTGGCAGCCATGCGTGAACGTATTGGTGACGATAAGCAGCGCCAGAGCCAGGAAATGATGGCCCTGTATAAAGCTGAGAAAGTTAACCCGCTGGGTGGTTGTCTCCCGCTGGTTATCCAGATGCCAATCTTCCTGGCGTTGTACTACATGCTGATGGGTTCTGTGGAACTGCGCCATGCGCCGTTCGCACTGTGGATTCATGACTTGTCTGCACAAGACCCGTACTACATCCTGCCGATCCTGATGGGCTTGACGATGTTCTTCATTCAGAAGATGTCGCCGACCACAGTGACCGACCCGATGCAGCAGAAGATCATGACCTTTATGCCGGTCATCTTCACGGTGTTCTTCCTGTGGTTCCCGTCAGGTCTGGTACTGTACTATATCGTCAGTAACACAGTGACCATCATCCAGCAGCAGCTGATTTATCGCGGTCTTGAGAAACGTGGCTTACACAGCCGCGATAAGAAAAAGACCTGATAAAAATTAGCGAGAAGCTTACGAAAGGCGGTCAATAGACCGCCTTTTTCTTTTGTAGGGTGGATAAGCGAAGCGCCATCCACCAATCAATCACGAAGGGATAGTAATGAGCCATAACGAGACAATCGTTGCCCAGGCGACACCGCCGGGACGTGGTGGGGTCGGTATCCTGCGCGTCTCAGGCCTTCAGGCACGTGAAGTAGCACAAGCCATTCTGGGCAAATTACCGAAACCACGTTACGCCGATTATCTGCCATTCCGTGATGCTGACGGCAGCGTTCTCGATCAAGGTATCGCGTTGTGGTTCCCTGGCCCGAATTCCTTCACGGGTGAAGATGTGCTGGAACTTCAGGGGCACGGTGGCCCAGTTATCCTGGATTTACTGTTAAAGCGCATCCTGGCGCTCCCAGGAGTGCGTATCGCAAGGCCTGGTGAGTTCTCCGAACGTGCATTTCTGAACGACAAGCTGGATTTGGCTCAGGCCGAAGCCATCGCTGACCTGATTGATGCCAGTTCCGAACAAGCCGCGCGTTCAGCATTAAATTCTCTGCAGGGTGCTTTCTCCGCACGCGTAAACCATTTAGTTGAAGCGCTGACACATCTGCGTATTTACGTGGAAGCAGCGATTGATTTTCCGGATGAAGAAATCGACTTTCTGTCTGACGGCAAAATTGAAGCCCAGCTGAACCAGGTGATTGGCGATCTGGATGCGGTGCGCGCCGAAGCACGCCAGGGCAGTTTGCTGCGTGAAGGCATGAAAGTGGTGATTGCAGGGCGTCCAAATGCCGGAAAATCGAGCCTGTTGAATGCTCTGGCTGGCCGCGAAGCAGCGATTGTGACGGATATTGCCGGAACCACCCGTGACGTATTACGCGAACATATTCATATCGACGGCATGCCACTGCATATTATCGATACCGCAGGGCTGCGCGAAGCGAACGACGAAGTTGAGCGTATCGGCATCGAACGTGCGTGGAATGAGATTGAACAAGCAGACCGTGTGCTGTTTATGGTTGACGGAACCACGACCGCTGCCACTGACCCTGCTGAAATCTGGCCAGACTTTATTGCGCGCTTACCGGCACGTTTACCGATTACCGTAGTGCGTAATAAAGCTGATGTCACCGGCGAAACGCTGGGTCTGAGCGATGTGAATGGTCACTCACTTGTACGCTTGTCTGCGCGTACCGGTGAAGGTGTAGATGTGCTGCGCGATCATCTAAAACAGAGCATGGGCTTTGAAACCAATATGGAAGGCGGCTTCCTGGCGCGTCGTCGCCACTTGCAGGCGCTGGAACAGGCAGCAACCCATCTGCAACAAGGCAAAGCGCAGTTGCTGGGCGCATGGGCCGGGGAATTACTGGCTGAAGAACTGCGACTTTCTCAGCAAAGCCTGAGCGAAATCACCGGCGAATTTACCTCTGATGATTTGCTTGGACGCATTTTCTCCAGCTTCTGTATCGGTAAATAAACTAAAAAAGTAAGCGTGTGCTCACTTTTTACTCATCCCGCAATGCGCCTGATTTAGCAGGATAAGTGTTGCGGGATTTTTTTACCGTTTCGTCTGTACTTTAAAAACCTAAGTATTCATAGGGTTGATCAATTGATGTTTTTTTACACGCTCATCCCCGTGCGTTTCGTTGCTAAAAAATCTACAATTGAATGAAAAGTAGATTGCCCATTATCAAGGAGAGAAAAATGGCAACGCATTTCGCAAGATGGACGATCAATCCCAAATTCCCCTTTTCGAGCCGGCTGAATGAAGAATGCCTCACCTTCGCTCAACAAATGCCGGAACATCGCCGTTCACGATTCTTAGCCTCACGTAGCCTGTTGGCTGAACTCCTTCATATGCTGTATGGCATTCAACAACTGCCCAAGATTGTCACCACTGCCGCCGGGCGCCCGCATTTTGCTGACACGTCGTTGATGGACTTCAGCATTGCTTATGCCGGAAACAAAGTCGGTGTGTTGGTCACCACCGAAGGCCGCTGCGGACTCGATTTCGAAATTAATCAGTCGTTCGGCAATCTTCCTTCTGTTGCTTCAGCTTCCATTTTCCGCAGCAATGAGTCGATCTGGATAAACACTCAAAAAAACCCAGGTGAGGCCAGAGCACAGTTACGCACACTGCATCAAAGTGCTTTTAAATTGACCGGTCGTGAAGAAAGCTGGCAGCTTCTGCCTGGTGCGGGTCGGATTCGCACAAATGATCAATCAGAAATTGAAGCGATCAGCGATGTGGAAGGCCTCTTAATCTGGGGATGCGTAGTGTCGCCCGCCATAGAAAAATTGAGTTTGTGGGAGTTTGAAAGCCCGCAAAGCTGGCATAGTCTGTGGGATGTCAAATCACGTTATCGCGATCCTAACGGCAGCATAATTCGCTTAACCAGTATGTCGTCAGAAAAAGCGTTATATCAAAACTGATCTTTCCTGAACGTCCTGACAAAAAGAGGTATTCATGTCCGACACGTTAAAGATAGTCACGTTATTAGGTAGCCTGCGCCATGGCTCATTCAACGCGATGGTCGCCCGCACTTTGCCTGGCATCGCCCCAGCGGGGATGAGCATTGAGGCATTGCCGTCGATCAAAGACATTCCATTGTATGACGCCGATATACAGCAAGAAGAGGGGTTCCCGGCAACGGTTGAAGCGATTGCTGAGCAAATCCGCACCGCAGATGGCGTTGTGATTGTCACGCCAGAATATAACTATTCGGTGCCAGGTGGCCTGAAGAACGCCATCGACTGGCTGTCACGTTTACCGGAACAGCCACTGGCTGGCAAACCAGTGCTGATTCAGACCTGTTCCATGGGCGCGATTGGTGGCGCACGCTGCCAGTACCATCTGCGCCAGATTCTGGTGTTCCTCGACGCGATGGTGATGAACAAGCCTGAATTTATGGGCGGCGTGATTCAAAACAAAGTGGATGTGCAAACTGGCGAAGTGGTTGATCAAAGCACGCTCGATCATTTGGCCGGACAGCTGACGGCATTTGGTAATTATATTCAGCGAGTTAAAAACTAATTAGCTAAAGCGCGCCACATCGTTTCGAAGCCTAAAGCCTTAAAATCGCCAGCACGTTCCGGTTCACGGCTGGCGAATTCCATGGTCGTTTCTGCCAGCGAAGAAAAAATCGCATCACTAAACGCGCGATACGGGCCGCACTGAAAAGCCTTCAGTATCGATTGCGAACAGATCTCATGTAATTCCGGGAATAACTCCGCCACTTTTTGCTTCGTGTCATCATCAATCTTATCGCTCACCGACAGCTGACGAATCGCCCGATGCGCTTCAGGGTGACCAATCGCCCAGTCGATGTAGCTGTTCCAGATATAGCGGGTATATTCTTTCGGGTCTTTCAATGTGCGGTCGAGATTCGCCTGCATGGAAATAAGTAAGCTTTGTTTCAAATACAGGTACAGCTCGTTTATCAAATCGTCCTTAGTGGCAAAATAACGAAATAGAGTTCCTTCCGCGACGCCTGCGCCACGGGCAATTTGCGCAGTTGATGCCGCAATCCCCGACTGGCCGATGGCGATGGTTGCTGCATCCAGTAACGCTAATTTTTTATCTTCACTCTTCGGACGAGCCACAACGTTTTACCCTCTAATTTCTGAACCCCGAATTGAATCACGCGAGCTACGCCACTGCAACGCTGAATGTCAGCGTTTGAAAAGCATCTTGACGGTCGTCACTCCTTATCTATAATGAGTGCTTACTCACTCATTATCAAGTTTACAGCTTCGTGCCAATGGATGGAACGATTTGTGCAGGCCAGGAAATGAAACGATTCTCCATATGCGCGGTAATAATTATGTTGATTGCAACAGCAGCCAGTTTGCCTTTTGTCCTGAATGCCGGGTTTGGCCAGGCTCCGCAAGGAGAAGGTCTAAGTTTAGTCGAACGCTCTGCAAATTACGTTGATGGACAATTTCGCAACCAGATCCCAACGCTTGGCTATACCGGGCAGAAAAGTAAGCTTGCGGCATGGTGGGGATTTTTAACCGCGAAGCGGGAAAATTCTCGCCCTCAACAACCTCTACCGCTAGTGAAAACTTCACTGGCTAATCTGCCGCTGGAACAAGATACGATGGTCTGGCTCGGGCACTCCTCCTGGTACATCCAGCTGGCCGGCAAACGCATTCTTATCGATCCCGTTTTCAGCAGTTACGCCGCCCCGTTTTCATTTATCAATAAAGCCTTCCCTGGGGATTACCCGTGGACGGCTGAGTCGATGCCTGAAATCGATCTGCTGATTATCTCCCACGACCATTACGATCATCTGGATTACGCCACCATCAAAGCACTGAAGCCAAAAATCCGCCAGGTGATTACGCCATTGGGCGTTGGTTCGCATCTGCGTTACTGGGGCATAAATAGCGACATCATTCATGAAAAAGACTGGAACCAGACGGTAAAAATCTCGAACGACCTGACGGTGCATGTGTTACCCGCCCGGCATTTCTCTGGCCGCAGTCTGAAGAGCAACCAGACGTTATGGGCGAGTTTTATGTTCGTGACCAATGACAACAAAGTCTATTACAGCGGTGATACCGGCTACGGGCCACACTTCAAAGCTATCGGTGAACAGTTCGGTTCGATCGATTTAGCCATTATGGAAAACGGCCAATATGACAAGGACTGGAGCAATATTCATATGATGCCGCAAGAAACTGCACAAGCCGCAGTAGACCTCAAAGCTCGCGCCATACTTCCGGGCCATGCAGGCCGTTTTGTACTGGCAAATCATACGTGGGATGCGCCTTACAAAAGCCTCGCTGAAGCCAGTATCGGGAAAAATTATCGCCTGTTAACACCAAAGCAGGGTGAGCCTGTGCGGGTAAATGATAACGCACAACAATTTAGCGCCTGGTGGGAATCTGCCAGCGCAATGTAAGCGAACCACGCAGGGGGATGTATGACGATTTCAGCTCAGGTTATCGATACGATTGTTCAGTGGATTGATGACAATTTGCATCGACCATTACGCATTGATGATATTGCCGATCACGCGGGGTATTCGAAGTGGCACTTGCAGCGTTTGTTTATGCACTACAAAGGTGAAAGTCTGGGGAAATACATTCGTGAGCGCAAATTGTTGCTGGCCGCGCGTGATTTACGCGACACCGATAACAAGGTTTACGATATTAGTCTGAAGTATGGCTTTGATTCGCAGCAGACGTTTACGCGGATATTTACGCGCACCTTTCATCAGCCACCGGGCAGGTATCGCAGAGAGAACCACAGCCAGCCACAATAACCGGCCATGGTTCACTGTTTCGTAGGCCGGAAAAGCGCAAGCGCCATCCGGCAAAAACGATTAATGTGCGTCGATAAATACGATTTTCAGAATGAACAGCAGCGCCACAACAATCACGCATGGGCTGATTTCACGCCAGCGGCCCGTGCCGAGTTTCATCACGCAATAAGAGATGAAGCCCAGCGCGATGCCTTCGGTGATTGAGAAGCTGAAAGGCATCATTACCGCGGTAATAAACGCTGGAACCGCTTCTGTCAGGTCGTCCCACTTCACGCGCGATAAACTCGACGTCATCAACACGCCAACGTAGATCAACGCACCAGCTGCAGCATATGCCGGAACCATGCCTGCTAACGGGGAAAGGAAGATAACCAACAAGAACAGCAAACCAACGATGACCGCCGTCAGGCCAGTACGCCCGCCAACAGACACGCCAGAAGAGCTTTCGATATACGCGGTAACGGAAGAAGTCCCGATAAATGCACCCGCCACTGAAGACACGCTATCAACGTACAGCGCCTGCTTCATGCGTGGGAATTTCCCTTTTTCGTCGGCAAGCCCGGCTTTGTCTGTCACGCCAATCAGCGTGCCGGATGAGTCAAACAGGTTAACCAACATAAAGGAGAAGATAACACCCGCCAGACCAATGTTCAGCGAACCGGCTAAATCAACCTGGCCGACAACAGACAGCACGCTTGGTGGCGCGGAAACAATACCGTGGTATTGCACGTCGCCCATCATCCAGCCCAGCAGCGTGGTGACTACAATTGACACCAGCACGGCAGCGTGAATATTGCGCGAGGCAAGAATGGCGATGATAAAGAAGCCCAGCGCGCCAAGCAGTACGCTGTGCGAAGTCAGGTTACCGATGGCCACCAGCGTGTCTTTATTAGCCACGATGATCCCGGCATTTTTCAGGCCCATCATGCCGATGAACAGACCAATACCGCTGGTGATACCGACACGCAAACTCACCGGAATGTTCGCAATCATCCAGTAACGCACACGGAAAATGGTCAGCAACAGCAGGCCTACTGCACCCCAGAAAATAGCACCCATCCCAACTTGCCAGGAAATCCCCATCGCACCTACCACCACAAAGGCGAAGAAGGCGTTCAGGCCCATTGCCGGAGCCAATGCGACTGGCAGATTGGCGAAAATACCCATCAGGATGCTACCTAATGCGGCAATCAAACAGGTGGTGACAAAAACGGCCTGGGTATCCATACCAGCGGCGCCAAGGATCTGCGGGTTGACGAAAACGATATACACCATCGTCAGGAAGGTCGTAAGACCGGCGATCACTTCAGTGCGTGCCGTGGTGCCGTGTTCGCGCAGTTTAAACACGCGCTCGAGCAGCCCCGGATTTGCGGCCGGAGTAGATTGTGGTTGGCTCATTAGTGTTAATTCCGAACATTGAGAGGGAAAATCCGTCGTTATCCTATACCAAAAATTCCCAAACATAATGACCCACGCTAATTTTTTTTCATTGAATTTACTTATACGGCAACGATTGCGTGCCGCAAAAATTCTGCAAATTGGGTAAAGTAGATATTTAATCTTATACCCGAGCTACTTCAAGATGCAGGTAGGCGGCAATCGAATGAATCCCGATGAACTTACTCAAGTAAGTGATTCGGGTGAATGAGAGCAGTCAACACCCCTGCATATTGAAGGGCGATGGGTAGAAATAAGGAAGCGGTATGTCCCGGATAGATGCGCTGTTCTTCGACTGCGATGGCACGCTGGTTGATAGTGAGGTTATTTGCTCCAAAGCCTACGTGCATATGTTTGCGCAATACGGCATCGAACTTGCGCTCGAGGAGGTTTTCAAAACTTTCAAGGGAATCAAGCTCTACGAAATAATCGACACGATTAATACCCGCTATGGAATGAACTTGCCAAAAGATGAACTGGAGCCGGTTTATCGCGCCGAAGTTTCGCGTCTGTTTGATAGCGAGCTGGTAGAGATTGACGGCGCAGCAGCACTAATTGCGCAAATCAACGTGCCGATGTGTATCGTTTCCAATGGCCCGGTCAGCAAAATGCAGCATTCACTGGGCAAAACCGGCATGCTCCACCATTTCCCGGACAAACTGTTTAGCGGCTACGATATACAGACGTGGAAACCGGATCCGGCACTGATGTTCCACGCCGCCGAGGCAATGAATGTGGATGTCAAAAACTGTGTGCTGGTGGATGACTCTATGGCCGGTGCGCAATCCGGCATTGCCGCAGGCATGGAAGTTTTCTATTTTTGCGCCGACCCACACAACCAGCCGATTGATCACCCGAAAGTAACGACGTTTACCGATTTAGCGCAGTTGCCGGAGTTGTGGCGTGCGCGGGGTTGGAATATCACGGTTTAAGAACGATGGCGGATGGCGCAAGCTTATCCGCCCTACAACGACCGCGCTCAGGTGCTTTGACGTAATTCAACCTGGTAGTTGAACAACTCAACACGTGATTCATCTAACTCATCGTCATCATCGTTATTTAGTAACTCAATCAGCATCTTGCCCGCCTCTTTGCCCATTTTTTTATAATCTATACGTATGGACGTTAGTGTCGGATGGGTTTGATCGCAACTGTCAGAGCCATCAAGACAAGCGACTGCGATGTTTCCAGGAATTTTCAGCAAGCGGCGCTGGCACTCAAACATAATCCCCAGGGCAATTTCTTCATGGCTGCAAATAACCGCATCCAGATCCGGCTGGCGTTGCAGTATTTCAGTTAATGCATAACGCCCGAACTGCAGGCTGGCGGCTTCCGGAGTGGTAATCACTTGATCAGAGTTTTGATAGCGGCTGAGCATCGCTTTATGCCAGCCATTAAGCTGCTGGCGTTGCAGGCGGTTGTCCATATGCGCACCAATAAAGCCGATATTTTTATAACCCTGATCCAGCAAATGTTCCGTCAGTTTATGCGAGGCCTCAAAAAAGCCGGTTTCGAGGGAAATCTTCGCCTGACTAAATGGGGAACCCACAACGTTTATCGTCGGAATGTTAGCCTTTTCGAGTATTTGCCAGGTTTTCTCTGCCAGCTGCGAACCAAAAATCACCAGTGCCGCCGGGTTGCTTTGCAGCAGCGTCATTAATATTTCAGCTTCTTTATGCTGATTATGTTCATGACAGCCAAGCAGTAACTGGAATTCGTTTTTATTCAGCACTTGCTGCAGCGACTGCATAAAGCGCGAACTGGCTTTGTCGATCAAGGAAGGAATCAACACCGCGATGGTATTGCTGTGGCCAGAAGCGAGCGCACCAGCTGCCCGATTGGGGATATAACCCAGTTCTTCCACCGCTTGCTCTATCTTCTCGCGCAGTTTATCGGAAACCTGTTCCGGCGTTCTTAATGCCCGAGAAACGGTCATGGTTCCAACGCCTGCATAATTGGCAACTTCTTGCAGTGTGACCCGCCCGGTACCTCGGCGCTTACGCGTTTTTTCCATTCTGGCTCCCCGAGTTAATACAACTAACTGTTTTCATTATTTTTAATTCACCGTCTGTTCGTCAGACTATTGATCACGTTAGCAAAAACTCTCACGCATTGTATATGCAGGAACTGGATATAGCCAAAGTCAGACCTAGGATAAATGATAGCGCTATCACAATCCTTGATAGCGCTATCAGGTAGCGCTATCAAATGAGACAACCATCACATTAATGTCTGCGCAAAAAATCTACCCTCCTGTTAATTATCATCGGGAGTTATCAGTCGCATGTTAAAGAATCTATTAACCACAGAGGTCATTCAGGTCGTAGAACAGGCTAAAGACTGGCGCGATGCCGTGGCTATTTCATGTCGTCCGCTGATTGAAAATGGTTCGATCGAACCACGTTATGTTGACGCTATTTATCGCACTCATGAATCTATCGGTCCGTATTACGTGGTAGGGCCAGGCATTGCGATGCCACACGCTCGTCCGGAAGAAGGTGCAAATAAACTCGCACTGGCGCTGACGCTGATTACTTCAGGTGTGAATTTTGATGCGGATGAAAACGATCCGGTGAAATTGCTGATTGTGCTGGCCGCGACTGACAGCACCAGCCACATCGAAGCGATTTCCCAACTCGCCCAGTTATTCGATAACGAACAAGACATTCAGGCCATTTTGAAGGCCAAAACAACGCAGGACATTTTGTCCGTCATTGCGCGCTATTAATCCAGGGGAACAATTATGAAAATTACAGTGGTTTGCGGTAACGGCTTAGGTACTAGCCTGATGATGGAAATGAGCATTAAAACCATTCTGAAAGATCTTTCCGTTAATGCAGACGTCGACCATGTCGATCTCGGTTCAGCTAAAGGCACGCCAAGCGATATCTATGTCGGCACTAAAGACATTGCCGAGCAGTTAGTCGCGCAGTCTGTAGGCGGAAAAATCGTCGCACTGGACAACATGATCGATAAGAAAGCCATGAAAGAACGTTTGTCCGTGGCATTAACCGAATTAGGCGCACTGTAAGCAGGAGTCGATATGGATTTCTTTCGTTTTTTGATGAGCGATGTGCTTTCTGAACCAGCAGTGTTGGTAGGTCTAATCGCCTTGATTGGTCTGATCGCACAGAAAAAACCGGTCACAGAATGCATTAAAGGCACCGTCAAAACCATTATGGGTTTTGTGATTTTAGGTGCAGGTGCCGGACTGGTAGTTTCTTCTCTGGGTGATTTTGCGAACATTTTCCAGCACGCCTTTGGTATTCAGGGTGTGGTACCAAACAATGAAGCCATTGTTTCCGTCGCACAGAAAAGCTTCGGTAAAGAGATGGCGATGATCATGTTCTTCGCGATGGTTATCAATATATTGATTGCCCGTTTCACACCATGGAAATTTATCTTCCTGACCGGTCATCACACATTATTTATGTCGATGATGGTAGCTGTGATCCTGGCAACCGCAGGCATGAGCGGTGTAACGCTGATTGCTGTTGGCTCTTTGGTAGTTGGCGTGGCAATGGTCTTTTTCCCAGCCATTGCGCACCCTTACATGAAGAAAGTCACCGGTTCTGACGACGTCGCAATCGGCCACTTCTCAACATTGTCTTACGTGCTGGCAGGGTTCATCGGCAGCAAATTTGGTAATAAAGAACACTCGACTGAAGACATGAATGTGCCGAAAAGTCTGCTGTTCTTGCGTGATACACCAGTGGCTATCTCCTTTACCATGAGCATTATCTTCCTGGTGACCTGCCTGTTTGCTGGTGCAGACGTAGTGAAAGAGCTAAGCGGTGGTAAGAACTGGTTCATGTTCTCTATCATGCAATCCATCACTTTCGCGGCTGGTGTATACATCATTCTGCAAGGTGTGCGTATGGTAATTGCGGAGATCGTTCCGGCGTTCAAAGGTATTTCCGACAAGCTAGTGCCGAACGCGAAGCCTGCGCTTGATTGCCCGGTCGTCTTCCCTTATGCGCCTAACGCGGTGCTGGTTGGCTTCCTGAGCAGCTTTGCCGCAGGTTTAATCGGTATGTTCGCTTTGTATCTGCTGAACATGACGGTGATTATTCCAGGTGTGGTGCCACACTTCTTCGTGGGTGCTGCGGCAGGTGTGTTTGGCAATGCAACCGGCGGGCGTCGAGGGGCGATTTTGGGGGCGTTTGCGCAGGGCTTGCTGATTACCTTCCTGCCAGTGTTCTTGCTGCCAGTACTGGGCGATATCGGCTTTGCTAACACCACGTTCAGTGATGCTGACTTTGGTGCCCTGGGGATTCTGTTAGGCATTATCGTTCGCTAATCGTTGAACGACGCACCAATAAAAACGCCAGCGATTCGCTGGCGTTTTTTTATGAGTTTTATGATTACTCTTTCGGGTCTTTACCAGCCAACAGCTTATCCAGCTCATCGCCACCGACATGACGGAAGTCCTGTCCTTTAACGAAGTAGAAAATAAACTCACAGATGTTCTGGCAACGGTCACCGATGCGTTCGATAGAGCGCGCACAGAACAGTGCAGTCAACACACTTGGAATAGTGCGTGAGTCTTCCATCATATAAGTCATCAACTGGCGCACGATGCCTTCATATTCCTGGTCAACTTTCTTATCTTCGCGATAGATACGCACCGCTTCGTCGAGATCCATACGCGCAAACGCGTCAAGCACGTCATGCAGCATTTGCACGGTGTGGCGGCCTAATGATTCCAGGCTCACCAGCAGTGGCTGATGTTGCTGCGAGAATTTCTCCAGCGCCGTGCGGCAGATTTTATCTGCTACGTCGCCGATACGTTCCAGCTCAGAAATCGTTTTGATGATGGCCATCACCAGGCGCAAGTCACTGGCGGTTGGCTGACGTTTAGCGATGATGCGCACACAGGCTTCATCAATCGCCACTTCCATCATGTTAACTTTCTGATCACCTTCGATAACGCGCTTTGCCAGCTCGCCATCTTGATTGTGCATGGCGGTGATAGCATCAGAAAGCTGTTGCTCCACCAGCCCACCCATGGTCATTACCTGAGTGCGGATATATTCCAGCTCGGCGTTAAACTGGCCGGAAATGTGTTTGTTGAGATTGAGGCTATCCATTTTGTTCTCCAAATCAACCGTAGCGGCCAGTAATATAGTCTTCAGTCTGCTTCTTGGCAGGCGTGGTAAACAGCGTGTCGGTTTCGCTAAATTCAATCAGCTCACCCAGGTACATAAATGCGGTGTGGTCTGAACAACGTGCCGCCTGCTGCATGTTGTGGGTCACGATTACCACGGTGTAATCTTCTTTTAGCTCGGTGATAAGCTCTTCAATGCGACCGGTAGAGATTGGGTCAAGCGCTGAACACGGTTCATCAAGCAGCAACACTTCCGGGCGAATCGCAATACCACGCGCGATGCACAGACGCTGCTGCTGGCCACCGGAGAGACTGTATCCGCTCTGGTGTAATTTATCTTTGGTTTCATTCCACAATGCGGCTTTGGTCAAAGCCCACTGCACACGTTCGTCCATATCACTGCGTGACAGCTTTTCAAACAGACGCACACCGAAGGCGATGTTGTCATAAATCGACATTGGGAATGGCGTCGGCTTCTGGAACACCATGCCCACTTTGGCACGCAGCAGGGCGATATCCTGGCTCTGAGTGAGGATGTTTTCCCCATCCAGCAGAATTTCACCTTCGGCACGCTGCTCTGGGTAGAGCGAGTACATTTTGTTAAATGTACGCAGCAGGGTGGATTTGCCACAGCCTGACGGGCCAATGAACGCGGTAACCTGGTTCTTAGCGATATCCAGATTGATGTTTTTCAGGGCATGGAACTTACCGTAATAGAAGTTCAAATCACGAACCTGAATTTTGTCTGGGGTAGTATCGACCATACTCATCTGTTTCTTAATCTCCATCCGACGCCGCCTTTGCCGCGCCGTAAAATTTAACCGTGTTTACTCTTCGCGAAAATCACACGCGCCAGAATATTTAGCAGCAGTACGCAAAGGGTAATAATCAGAACGCCAGCCCAGGCTAACTGTTGCCATTCGGCAAACGGGCTCATGGCAAATTTGAATATCGTCACCGGCAGGTTGGCAATCGGCTGCATCATGTCCGTGCTCCAGAACTGGTTGGAGAGGGACGTGAACAGCAGAGGGGCCGTTTCACCCGCGATACGTGCAATCGCCAGCAATACCCCGGTAATAATCCCGGAAACAGACGCTTTCAGCGTTATCGCGGAAATCATTTTCCACTTTGGCGTACCCAGCGCGTAAGCCGCTTCACGCAGGCTGTCTGGCACCAGTTTCATCATGTTTTCAGTGGTGCGAATCACAATTGGGATTTGCAGCAATGCCAGCGCAATCACCCCGGCCCAACCGGAGAAATGCTGCATCTTCGCCACCACAACGGTGTAAACAAACAGGCCGACAACAATTGATGGTGCAGAAAGCAGGATGTCATTGATAAAACGAATGACTTCAGCCAGAGCGGATTTGCGACCGTACTCAGCCAGATAAATCCCGGCCATGATGCCCAGCGGCGTACCGAAAACAGTCGCCCACAGAATTAACAAGCCGCTACCCGCAAGGGCGTTTGCTAAGCCCCCGCCTTCGGTATTTGGCGGTGGTGTCATTTCGGTAAACAGCGCAATCGACATACCGTCGATACCGCGCGTAACGGTTGAGAACAAAATCCATACCAGCCAAAACAGGCCGAACGCCATGGTTCCCATTGAAAGTGTCAGAGCTACGCGGTTTTTGAACCGACGACGAGCCTGCATTTTGCGGCGAGATTCAGCTAACGCCGCGCGGCTTTGCATTTCCATTGTCGTCATGAACGCGCTCCTTCATTCTTCGCCAGACGCATAACCATGAACTTCGAGATAGCCAGTACGATAAAGGTGATCACGAACAGAATCAGGCCAAGTTCCATTAATGCTGCGGTGTGAAGGCCAGATTCCGCTTCAGCAAATTCATTAGCCAGAGCAGAAGTAATACTGTTGCCCGGCATATACAGCGAGGCGCTGTCGAGTTGGTAGGTGTTACCGATGATAAAGGTCACCGCCATGGTTTCACCCAATGCACGGCCCAGCCCCAACATCACACCACCAATCACGCCGTTTTTAGTGAACGGTAAAACGATGCGCCAGATAACTTCCCATGTGGTGCAGCCAATACCATAGGCTGACTCTTTCATCATCACAGGAGTTTGTTCGAATACATCGCGCATAACCGCCGCAATGTACGGAATGATCATGATTGCCAGAATGACGCCTGCGGCAAGAATACCAATACCGAACGCCGGGCCGGAGAACAGCTCGCCAACAATCGGCACAGAAGAAAGCACGTTGCCGACAGGTTCCTGGAAGTACTTCGCAAACAGCGGAGCAAAGATGAACAAGCCCCACATGCCGTACACAATACTTGGAATTGCCGCCAGCAGTTCGATGGCGATACCCAACGGGCGACGCAACCAGTTCGGTGCCAGTTCTGTCAGGAACAATGCGATACCAAAACTGACTGGCACAGCAATTAACAGCGCGATAAACGAGGTTACCAGCGTGCCGTAAATCGGCACCAGTGCACCGTAAATATCGTTAGGAGCATCCCACTCTTTCGTCCACAGGAACGAGAAACCAAACTTCTGAATGCTCGGCCAGGAGGAGATAATTAGGGAGATGATGATGCCGCCAAGAAGAAATAGCACAATCAGCGCAGCCAGTTTTACCAGCGCGCTGAAAATGACATCACCTTGTTTGCCAGGGGACTTGAACGTCGGCTTACTTACCGCCATAGCTTACTCTTTGTAGTGTTGGGTTGACCCGGCGTAAGTTACTCTATACACCGGGTTTTATCACCCGAGCTTTAAAAAATTAGTACAGCGCTTTACCGGAGCTGTCTTTTACGTTGGTCTTCCATGCAGCACGAACCTGCTCAACCACGGAATCTGGCAGGGAAGCATAATCCAGCTCGTTAGCCTGTTTTGCACCCTCTTTATAAGCCCAGTCGAAGAACTTCAGCACTTCAGCACCTTGCTCTGGGTTCTTCTGCTCTTTGTGAACCAGGATGAAGGTCGTGGACGTGATTGGCCACGCAGCCTCACCTTTCTGGTTAGTCAGATCCTGAGCGAAGGTTTTGCTCCAGTCCGCGCCTTTAGCCGCGTTAGCAAAGTTTTCTTCAGAAGGGGCTACCGGCTTGCCATCAGCGGAAACCAGTTTGGTATAAGCCAGGTTGTTCTGCTTAGCGTAAGCATATTCAACATAACCGATTGAACCAGGCAGACGCTGTACGAAGGCTGCGATGCCGTCATTACCTTTGCCGCCCAAACCTGTCGGCCAGTTTACCGTTGAGCCTGCACCCACTTTAGTTTTCCACTCTTCGTTCACTTTCGCCAGGTAGCTGGTGAAGACGAAAGAAGTACCGGAACCGTCAGCGCGACGCACAACAGCGATGTTTTGTGATGGCAGTTTCATGCCTGGGTTGAGTTTAGCGATAGCTGCATCATCCCATTTTTTGATTTTGCCCAGGTAGATGTCACCCAGTGTTGCACCGTCGAGCACCAGCTCACCGGATTTCACGCCCGGCAGGTTGACTGCCAGAACAACACCGCCGATAACAGTCGGGAACTGGAACAGCCCTTCTTGTTGCAGTTTGTCGTCAGCCAGTGGGGCATCAGACGCACCGAAATCAACAGTGTTAGCAATGATTTGTTTAACGCCACCGGAGGAGCCGATACCCTGGTAATTTACTTTGTTACCAGTTGATTTATTGTAGGTATCTGCCCATTTGGCATACACCGGCGCAGGGAAGGTTGCACCGGCACCAGTCAGGCTTGCAGCGGCGTTTGCGCCAAAAGCAGTCAGGGATAAGGTCGCGGCGACAACAGTTGCGACAGTGGTACGCATAACTTTCATAATGTCTCCTGCAGAGGTGAACGTAAATCGTTGTTTAGTGAATGCAGGATAGAAAATAGGACAGTTTAGTGACAGTTAAATGTACGAAATATGACAGTTTTATGACAGCATCCTGCAACCAGAACACCAACAAATAAAACCATTTAAAATCAATCAATTGATATCAATAACAACAATCACTTTGTCGAAGATTATTTTTGTGTGACAGATAGAATTGTAGTTGAAGATGACAGTTTGTCATAAAAGCCGTGAACAGAGCTTCTGCCATGACAGCGAAAAAAGAGCCGCCAAATGGCAGCTCTTGTAACGGCTGTGACAATCAACCCAACCTAGTTGCCGCGATACACCTGTTGGCCTTCGAACATCGTCCACAGAACTTTTGCATCCCTGAGGCTTTCAATGCTGGCTTTCTCCAGATTGCGATCAAACAGCACGAAGTCCGCACTCTTGCCTACAGCAATGGAGCCAATCTCTTTATCACGACCAATCACTTTCGCCGCATTGATGGTATAGGCCTGCAACATCGCTGCCCGGTCGATCTTTTCACTATCTGGAGGAAGCTCACCCAGTTCCCCTTTACGCGTCACTGCAGTGTAAATTGCCAGTAACGGATTAGGGCTGGAGACCGGCCAGTCGCTGGCTCCCGCAATTAAGGCGTGATGGCGGTATAAGTCCCCAGCCGGATAGAGATGTGTTAATAATGGTGCCGGAACTTTTCCTTCCAGCATGGTAGTTGTCGCACCATCACTATCTATACCAGCCCACAACAGTTGCATTGATGCCGCCACGTTAAGTTGCTGGAAGCGTGGAAGACTTTCCGGGCTGACCACTTCAAGGTGGGTAATGCTGTGCAAAATATTGCTGTTACCGTTCGCTTTGCGGGTACAGGCAACGGCATCCAGTGATTCCTGAACCGCACGGTCACCGATGGCATGGAAATGCACAATCATGTTTTCGGCATCAGCCTTAGCAATCAGCTGGCAATACTTCGCCTTGTCGAGCGTATCGTTACCGCTGTACCCTGGTCGATTAAGATAAGGCTGGCTCAGCTTCGCCGTTTGAGAAGGGTATTCGATTACGCCATCCTGGAAGATTTTAATGCCCATCAGTTTGACATCAGGCGTCTGCGAGAATTGTTCTCTGATCGCAGCAATATCATCAATGGTGGCAGGAGAAGCGTTGATATTGACCAATGCCAGTCCGGTCATATGGCCGGTTAATTTACCGGCTTTTGCCAGAGCGGTATAAGCCGGAAGCACGCCTAAATCATTGCGCCCAGGGCTTGCATTAAACATCGGTGACAGCGGGCGAGTATTGCTCAGTGGCTCCATCCAGGCCGTTAACCCAAAACTGTTCATTACATCCGCTCCCGCTATAACAGCGCGGGAAAGTTTGGCGTCATCCATAGGTGGAATAGAACCCATTACATGGTCCCATGCGCCTTCCGTCATGAAGCCGGTTATTTTACCGTCTGGCGTTAATATCGTTCCAGATTTTATATTGGCATCTGCCTTCTCAAGCGTTTCGGCGGTAATACCCGATTTAATTAGCATCGCCTGGTTAGCCCAACCGGTATGAGCATCTGCTCCCGCTAATACCACAGGGATGTTTTTATATTCTGGCGAATTAAACACGCTATCCAGCAGTGGTATATTATCCCAATAACTTAGCGGTACATTACTGTAAAATTGTATACCGCGAATATCGCGTTGCGGGTTATTGTTATTTTTCTCGACAAATGCACGAATAGCAGCGGCATCATTCATGCCATCTGGAAACTCCAGGGTGAGTGTCTGGAACCCGGCATAAGCCACATGCGCATGGCTGTCGATGAGTCCAGGCATGAGGTACTTGCCTTTTAAATCAACACGCTGAGCGTTTTCCCCTAGCTGTTGGAGAACATCCTGATATTTACCCACAGCAATAATATTTTTGCCTTCTATACCTATGGCTTCAGGATGGAGAACATTCGGATCAGAACTATATATTTCCCCGCCATAGATAATCGCTTTATTATCACTCTGCTGGGCAGCGACAGAATAAGAAGAAATAGCGAGGGCACACACCAGATAAAGCATCGAGCGTTTCATTATTAACTCCATTGTGTTGTATTACATTTGCAAATAAATACGACAGTTATTGTTGTAAATATTTATACTGCTGGTGTGCTTTTTAACGGAATAAAAATATCAAAAACATAATAATCCAGGGCAACATCTGTTTCGTTATAATATTTCTCATAACACGGAATATCGCTTCTGGTTAATCCCCGGTTCTTTATCCAGGCAAAAGCAATATCCCATGCGGTATCCAGATGCTCGCCATAGACAGCGAATTTACACACGGCGTAAGTCCCACCGGCTATCGTCTGAACGGCAACACCTCGGCCAGGCTTTTCCCCATCGTGCAGTTCAATACAGACATCGGTGCGGCATCGCGATTCCAGGGTTACCTCTGGCGCATCCCAGTAAATACATATCATCCCAGCTGGTTGCAGAGGTGTCCTGACAGGGAATGAGTTAAACAGATCCTGGTGCGTTAGCCAGCAAGTCTCTTTCCCATAAGCTCCAAATCTGCGCATATATGCCACCCGTCGAGCAGGCTGCGAAACAATGCTGGCAGAGACGAAGTTGGCCTCCTGCCAGCCGCTCTGCATGTCCTCATCCCTCAGAGAATAGGTGCTTTTTTCGGCTCCGACGTTTCCTGTCTTGCTTTTCGTCTCCGCGGAATACTGACGGTAAAACTCCCCCGGCGAGACAGAAAAATGCTGGCGGAATGCTTTGGCAAAGTTCTGCGAACTTGAGAACCCGACCCGTAGTGCAAGGTCGGTAATATCTTTTCGAGGAGACTCGATAAGCCACATCGCCGCCCTTTCCATACGCAAACGACGGGTAAAACCAGCAATGGTTTCCCCTACCTGAGCCTTGAAAATACGATGGAAGTGAAAACTGGAGACGGCGACAGCACTGGCGATTTCTTCCAGTGTCGGGTTAAAGCAGAGATTCTGGCTAATGTAATCCATCGCCTTAAATACCTGCATTCGGTAATCCTGAGGCATAGCGTTAACTATCTTCTGAATGGCGCGAGTTCATTCCGGTAATTTACGGACAGAAAGCCTGTTAGGGTACGCATTAATCAGCAACGTGTGAGCCGGGCATAAAAAAATCCGGTGTGCTTTTCTATCAGCACCACCGGATTTTTTATTAGTGACGATTCTGTAAGCAGAATCGCCTTAGCGAACGCGCTTTATTCTACGGTGACAGATTTCGCCAGGTTACGTGGCTGGTCAACGTCGGTGCCTTTGATCAGCGCAACGTGATAAGACAGCAACTGCAACGGTACAGTGTAGAAGATAGGTGCGATGACTTCTTCCACATGTGGCATCTCGATGATGTGCATGTTGTCGCTACTGGTAAATCCTGCATCCTGATCGGCGAAGACATACAGATGACCGCCACGAGCACGAACTTCTTCGATGTTCGATTTCAGTTTTTCCAGCAGTTCGTTGTTTGGAGCCACAACGATAACCGGCATGTCCGCATCAATCAGCGCCAGTGGGCCGTGTTTCAGCTCACCCGCCGCGTAGGCTTCTGCGTGGATATAAGAAATCTCTTTGAGCTTCAGCGCGCCTTCCATTGCGATTGGATACTGGTCGCCACGGCCTAAGAACAGCGCATGATGTTTGTCAGAGAAATCTTCAGCCAGCGCTTCAATGCGTTTGTCCTGAGACAACATTTGCTCAATGCGGCTCGGCAGCGCCTGCAAACCATGAACAATATCTTGCTCAATAGACGCATCAGCCCCTTTCAGGCGGCTCAGTTTCGCCACCAGCATCAGCAGAACGGTAAGCTGAGTGGTAAATGCTTTGGTGGATGCGACACCGATTTCAGTGCCCGCATTAGTCATCAGCGCCAGATCGGATTCGCGCACCAGGGAAGAACCCGGCACGTTACAGATAGCCAGTGAACCCAAATAACCCAACTCTTTGGACAAACGCAGCGCCGCGAGGGTATCTGCCGTTTCGCCGGACTGAGAAAGGGTGATCATCAGGCTATTACGGCGCACCGCCGATTTACGGTAGCGGAATTCAGAAGCGATTTCGACATCACACGGCACGCCTGCCAGTGATTCAAACCAGTAGCGCGAAACCATGCCCGAGTTATAAGAAGTGCCGCACGCCACAATCTGGATGTGCTCAACCTGAGACAGCATTTCGTTAGCTTTCGGGCCAAGCTCAGAGAGATCAACCGCACCGTGGCTAATGCGCCCGGTCAGGGTATTTTTAATCGCGTTCGGTTGTTCGTAGATTTCTTTCTGCATGTAGTGGCGATAAATACCTTTGTCGCCCGCGTCATATTGCAGATTAGATTCGATGTCCGGACGTTTAACCTGCTCGCCTTTGGTGTCAAACACGGTGACAGCACGACGAGTCACTTCCGCGATGTCGCCTTCTTCCAGGAAGATAAAGCGACGCGTGACCGGCAACAGAGCCAGTTGGTCGGATGCGATAAAGTTTTCACCCATGCCGAGGCCGATAACCATCGGGCTACCAGAACGCGCTGCCAGCAGAACGTCCGGATTGCGGGTATCCATGATCACAGTACCGTAAGCGCCACGCAGTTGCGGGATAGTACGCAGCACGGCTTCACGCAGAGTACCGCCCTGCTCCAGTTCCCAGTGAACTAAATGCGCGATAACTTCGGTATCGGTCTGTGAAACGAAGGTGTAACCGCGACCCTGCAGTGTTTCACGCAGTGGTTCATAGTTTTCAATAATACCGTTGTGAACCACAACAATATGTTCGGAAACATGCGGGTGAGCGTTTACTTCGGAAGGTTCGCCGTGAGTCGCCCAGCGAGTGTGAGCTATACCGGTACCGCCATGCAGCGCAGTTTCCGCTGCTGCTTCAGCCAGTTTGTTCACTTTACCCAAGCGGCGCAGACGGGTCATATGACCTTTTTCGTCAACTACAGCCAGACCCGCGGAGTCATAACCACGGTATTCCAGACGACGTAGTCCTTCGAGAAGGATTTCAGCGATATCACGTTGCGCAACCGCGCCAACAATTCCACACATAAGATTAGTTTCCTGATAATGGCATTACGCCATGTGTTGTCGCTGACCTGTATTTTCCGGTTTTTTCCGGAGCCCCGAGCCTTGTAGAGAGTGGGGTTATAGTTTTGGTACTGCAATTGGGCGGGGGAATATGTTTTCCCCTCACCAAAAAAACGCCTTCTCCTGAGGGAGAGGGGATAAAATTATTTTTTCTTCACCGGACGCTGCCAGCCCTGGATATGAGTCTGCTTCACGCGACTCACTACCAGTTCATCTTCACCCACGTTACGCGTGACAGTCGTGCCCGCGCCAATGGTTGCGCCACGAGCCACGGTCACCGGTGCCACCAGCTGGCTGTCGGAACCGACAAATACGTCATCGCCGATGATAGTTTTAAACTTGTTCGCACCGTCGTAATTACAGGTAATGGTGCCGGCACCGATATTCACGTTATCGCCAATTTCAGCATCGCCTAAATAACTCAAATGACCGGCTTTGGAACCTTTACCTAAACGGGCTTTTTTCATTTCCACGAAGTTGCCAACGTGCGCGCCTTCTGCCAGTTCGGCTCCAGGACGCAAACGAGCAAATGGGCCGATGGTGCACGCGCTCGCAAGATTTGCATCTTCCACAACGGAATACGGGCTGATTTCACAGTCATCGCCAATCACGCTATTTTTAATCACGCAACCGGTACCAATTTTGACGCGATGACCTAACGTCACTTTTCCTTCAATAATGACATTAGTATCAATTTCAACATCACGCCCATGTGTCAGTTCACCGCGTAGGTCGAAACGAGACGGATCACGCAACATGACCCCTGCTAACAGCAGTTTATCGGCCTGCTCAGTTTGGTAGACGCGCTCAAGGCGGGACAGTTGCAGACGGTTGTTTACGCCTTCAACTTCACTTAAACGATCGGGATGAACTGCCGTTATTTCGCGTCCTTCATGGTGTGCCAGCGCGATAATATCGGTGATATAGAATTCACCCTGAGCATTGTTGTTATCGAGCTTCGCCAACCAACGTTTCAGGTCAGCACCATTGGCCACCAGAATACCGGTGTTGATTTCGTCAATTTTGCGTTGTTCTTCAGTGGCATCTTTATGTTCAACAATGCCAACAACTTTGCCATTTTCACGAGCGATGCGGCCATAACCGGTTGGATCGTCCAGTTTTACCGTGAGCAGACCAATGCCACCTTGCGGTTTGGCATCACGCAGGCGTTGTAAGGATTCAACAGAAATAAGCGGCACGTCGCCGTAGAGCATCAGGATATCTTCATCATCGGCAAAGAAAGGTGCCGCTTGCTGCATCGCGTGGCCGGTGCCTAATTGCTCAGCCTGCAAAACCCAGTTCAGTACGCCATCACCGAGCGTGTTTTTCAGCAAGTCACCACCATGACCGTAAACCAGATGCACACGCTGCGCGCCTAAATTATTCGCCGCATCAATAACATGCTGAACCATAGGTTTCCCGGCAAGGGTATGTAATACCTTCGGGAGGTCTGAATACATGCGGGTCCCTTTGCCTGCGGCTAGGATAACCACGCTCATCGCATTGTTTGACATACGCGTCCTGACTTTAATTTGAGAGTGAAGTAAAACGATTTCTCGTTGAAAATTCTACATATTTTGCAACACAAATTGCACTGCCGGAAATTTATACATCGCGGCAGAATGCAGACAGATTTGACGGCTAAGTTTAGGCTTTTTTGCTGCAAACAAGTACTACAGATGCGTATGAAAGGAGCTATGCCATTGGTTTAAAGCTTATTTTCAAGCTGAAATAAAGCCTGGTTTATTGCTAAGAATGGCTGTCGAAGAGGTAAAAAAAATGCCAGTCAGGGAAACCTGGCTGGCATTTGTCTTTTCAAGCAGGTAGTTACATCGCTTTTCTGGTCAACTCGATAACACGAAGTTTCGCGATCGCTTTAGCCAGTTCAGCAGAAGCCTGAGCGTAGTCCACATCTCCGTGGGAAGTGTGCATACGCTCTTCCGCTTTACGCTTCGCTTCCAGGGCTCGAGCTTCGTCGAGGTCCTGCCCACGAATCGCGGTATCGGCCAGCACCGTAACGGTGCCAGGTTGCACTTCCAACACACCACCGGACAGGTAGATATACTCTTCTTGTCCGTGCTGTTTCACGATGCGGATCATACCAGGCTTAATGGCGGTGAGCAGCGGTGCGTGACCAGGGTAAATACCCAGTTCGCCTTCGCAACCCGTTACCTGGATCTTCTCAACCAGACCGGAGAACATTTGGCTCTCCGCGCTGACGACGTCCAGGTGGTAAGTCATTGCCATATCACCCTCCGATTAAGGCGTTAAAGTTTTTTGGCTTTCTCAACAGCTTCGTCGATAGTACCAACCATGTAGAACGCCTGCTCTGGCAGATGGTCGTACTCGCCGTCCATGATGCCTTTAAAGCCACGGATAGTATCTTTCAGCGATACGAACTTGCCCGGAGAACCGGTAAAGACTTCTGCTACGAAGAATGGCTGAGACAGGAAGCGCTGGATCTTACGCGCACGTGCTACAACCAATTTATCTTCTTCAGAAAGTTCATCCATACCAAGAATGGCGATGATATCTTTCAGTTCCTGGTAACGTTGCAGGATTGACTGCACGCCACGCGCGGTGTCGTAGTGTTCCTGGCCAACAACCAGTGGATCTAACTGACGGCTGGTGGAATCCAGTGGATCTACCGCAGGGTAGATACCCAGAGACGCGATGTTACGGCTCAGTACCACGGTTGCATCCAAGTGCGCAAAGGTGGTGGCTGGAGATGGGTCAGTCAAGTCATCCGCAGGTACGTATACCGCTTGAACAGAAGTGATTGAGCCAGTTTTGGTGGAGGTAATACGCTCCTGCAAAACACCCATCTCTTCTGCCAGAGTTGGCTGGTAACCTACCGCAGATGGCATACGACCCAGCAGTGCAGATACTTCTGTACCGGCCAGGGTATAACGGTAAATGTTATCAACGAACAGCAGAACGTCACGACCTTCGTCACGGAACTTCTCAGCCATGGTCAGACCGGTCAGTGCTACGCGCAGACGGTTACCTGGTGGTTCGTTCATCTGGCCATAAACCAGTGATACTTTGTCCAGAACGTTGGAGTCGGTCATTTCGTGGTAGAAGTCGTTACCCTCACGAGTACGCTCACCCACGCCTGCAAACACAGAGTAACCGGAGTGCTCAATCGCGATGTTACGAATAAGCTCCATCATGTTTACAGTTTTACCTACACCCGCACCACCGAACAGACCGACTTTACCGCCCTTAGCGAACGGACAAATCAGGTCCATTACTTTGATGCCGGTTTCCAGCAGATCCTGGGAGCTAGACAGTTCTTCGTAGCTTGGTGCAGCACGGTGAATAGCCCAACGCTCTTCTTCGCCGATATCGCCTTTCATGTCGATAGGCTCGCCCAGGACGTTCATGATACGGCCCAGAGTCGCTTTACCTACCGGCACTTCAATTGGGTGATCGAGGTTAGTCACTTCCAGACCGCGACGCAGGCCGTCAGAAGTACCCATGGCGATAGTACGAACTACGCCACCACCCAGCTGTTGCTGAACTTCCAGCACCAGACGTTCTTTACCATTTGTAACCTCAAGGGCGTCGTACACTTTTGGTACGGCATCCTGAGGGAACTCGACGTCCACCACGGCGCCGATTACCTGGATAATCTTTCCAGTAGCCATCTCGAATCCTCTAAATACGTAAACCTGGTTATACCGCGGAAGCGCCACCGACGATTTCGGTGAGTTCCTGAGTAATGCTGGCCTGACGAGCTTTGTTGTAAACCAACTGCAGCTCTTTAATCAGGCTGCCGCCATTGTCGGTAGCGGCTTTCATCGCCACCATTCGTGCGGCCTGCTCGCTGGCCAGGTTTTCTACGACGCCCTGATAAACCTGAGATTCCACATAACGGCGCAGCAAGGTGTCCAGCAGCGCTTTAGGATCAGGTTCATACAGATAATCCCAGGATTTCTTCTTCAACTCACCGTCTTCTGCTGGCGGTAACGGCAGCAGTTGGGTGAGGGTAGGAACCTGAGACATTGTGTTAATAAATTTGTTGCTGACAACATACAGCTTGTCCAGACGGCCTTCATCGTAGGCCTGCAACATCACTTTCACCGGGCCAATCAACTCGGACACGGAAGGGAAATCACCCATACCTGTCACTTGGGCAACAATATTGCCGCCTACAGAGTTGAAGAAAGAGACGCCTTTGGAGCCGATCATTGCGATTTCGCTTTGAACGCCTTTATCGGACCACTCTTTCATGTCAGCCAGCAGCTTTTTGAACAGGTTAGTGTTCAAGCCACCACACAGACCACGGTCAGTGGACACCACCAGGTAGCCCACGCGTTTGATTTCGCGTTCATCCAGGTAAGGGTGTTTGTATTCAAGATTACCCAGAGCAAGGTGGCCAATCACTTTACGCATTGTTGTTGCGTAAGGACGGCTGGCAGCCATGCGTTCCTGCGATTTACGCATTTTGGACGCGGCGACCATTTCCATTGCTTTGGTGATCTTCTGCGTGTTCTGGACGCTTGCGATCTTACTACGTATCTCTTTTGCGCCGGCCATGAGCTTCTCCTCAATGCCTTGCGGCTTGCCCTAAGACAAGCCGCCAGACTTTACCAGGACTGAGTTGCTTTGAAGGAATCGAGGATGCCTTTCAGCTTGCCTTCGATTTCGTCGTTATAGCCACCAGATTGGTTGATTTCTTGCATCAGTGGAGCATGGTCACGGTCAACGTAAGCCATCAGAGCGGCTTCGAAGCTACCGATTTTAGCCAGTTCCACATCTTCGAGGTAACCACGTTCAGCAGCGAACAGAACCAGAGACTGCTGCGCAACAGACATCGGCGCATATTGTTTCTGCTTCAGAAGCTCGGTCACTTTTTGACCGTGATTCAGCTGCTTACGGGTCGCGTCGTCAAGGTCAGATGCAAACTGAGAGAACGCAGCCAGTTCACGATACTGTGCCAGAGCGGTACGGATACCACCGGACAGTTTTTTCATGATCTTGGTCTGAGCAGCACCACCAACACGCGATACGGAGATACCCGGGTTAACCGCAGGACGAATACCGGCGTTAAACAGGTTGGATTCCAGGAAGATCTGACCATCGGTAATAGAAATTACGTTGGTCGGAACGAACGCGGAAACGTCGCCAGCTTGAGTTTCGATAATCGGCAGAGCAGTCAGGGAACCGGTTTTACCTTTCACTTCACCTTTGGTGAATGCTTCAACGTACTCGGCGTTAACACGCGCAGCACGTTCCAGCAGACGGGAGTGGAGGTAGAACACGTCGCCTGGGAATGCTTCACGACCTGGTGGACGACGAAGCAGCAGGGAGATCTGGCGGTACGCAACAGCCTGTTTAGACAGGTCATCGTATACGATCAGTGCATCTTCACCGCGGTCACGGAAGTATTCGCCCATTGCGCAACCAGCATACGGAGCCAGGTATTGCAGTGCAGCGGATTCAGAAGCAGTAGCAACCACCACGATGGTGTTAGCCAGTGCGCCGTGTTCTTCCAGTTTGCGAACCACGTTAGAAATAGTGGATGCTTTCTGGCCGATAGCAACGTAGATACATTTGATGCCGGAATCACGTTGGTTGATGATGGCATCGATCGCCAGCGCTGTTTTACCAGTCTGACGGTCACCGATGACCAGCTCACGCTGACCACGGCCGATTGGAATCATGGCATCAACAGACTTATAACCAGTCTGAACTGGTTGGTCTACCGATTGACGCTCGATTACGCCCGGAGCAATCGCTTCAACAGCAGCAAAGCCGTCGTGGTCCAGAGGACCTTTACCGTCGATTGGCGCACCCAGGGTGTTCACCACGCGGCCCAGCAGGCCACGGCCAACTGGTACTTCAAGAATACGGCCAGTACACTTAACTTTCATGCCTTCGGCAAGGTCAGCGTACGGACCCATTACTACCGCACCTACAGAGTCGCGCTCAAGGTTCAGTGCAATGGCGTAACGGTTTCCCGGAAGGGAAATCATCTCACCCTGCATTACATCGGCCAGGCCGTGTACGCGGATGATACCGTCACTTACAGAAACGATTGTACCTTCGTTGTGAGCCTCGCTCACAACACTGAACTGAGCAATGCGCTGCTTGATCAGTTCGCTGATTTCGGTGGAATTCAGTTGCATGCTCCAGTCCCCTTAAGACTGCAAGACGTCTGTCAGGCGATCAAGACGGCCGCGTACGCTACCATCAATGACCATATCACCCGCACGGATGATGACACCTGCCATTACAGACTTATCAATTTTGCAATTCAGCTTAACTTTGCGTGACAGACGTTTTTCCATCGCGGCGCTGATTTTCGAAAGCTGGGCTTCGTTTAACGCGCTGGCAGAAGTCACTTCGACTTCAACCGTAGCCTCGCGGGCTGCACGCAGTTGAACGAATTGCTCTAGAACATCAGGAAGAACCTTCAAACGACCGTTTTCAGCCATCACCTTAATCAGGTTCTGGCCGTTGGCGTCTAACTGGTCACCACAAATAGAGATAAACGACTGAGAGAGCGTTTCCGGGGCTAAAGCGCCGGAGAGTAGCTCTGTCATTTGTTCGTTTTTAGACACCTCAGCAGCGAAAGCTAGCATAGACTGCCAGTTATCAATGCCTTGGTGTTCGACGGCAAAGTCAAAAGCTGCTTTGGCGTAGGGGCGAGCTACAGTTACAAATTCAGACATCAGCCCCTCCCTCCTTACAGTTCAGCGACCAGTTTATCAACGATGTCGCTGTTAGCAGCTTCATCCACGGAACGTTCAATGATCTTCTCGGCACCGGCAATTGCCAGCAGAGCCACTTGCTTACGCAGTTCTTCACGAGCGCGTTTACGCTCAGCGTCGATTTCTGCCTGAGCCTGTGCAACGATTTTGTCACGTTCCTGCTCTGCCTCGGTTTTAGCTTCTTCAAGGATCTGTGAGCGGCGTTTGTTCGCTTGCTCAATAATCACCTGAGCTTCCGCTTTGGCTTTTTTCAGCTGGTCGGTCGCGTTGGCCTGTGCAAGGTCAAGGTCCTTTTTGGCACGTTCTGCAGAAGAGAGACCGTCAGCAATTTCTTGTTGACGCTTCTCGATGGCAGCCATGATTGGCGGCCATACGTACTTCATGCAGAACAGAACAAACAGGACAAACGCGATGGCCTGGCCGAGGATTGTTGCGTTAAGATTCACAGCACAATGCCTCTTTGTTAGTTAACGTTCTGATATTGCTTGATATGTTAAGCAATGCTTACTACGCGACGGCGAACATCACGTACAGACCCAGACCAACAGCGATCATCGGGATAGCATCCACCAGACCCATAACGATAAAGAACTGAGTACGCAGCAAAGGAATCAGATCAGGTTGACGCGCTGCGCCTTCCAGGAATTTTCCCCCGAGGATGCCGATACCGATCGCAGCACCGATTGCCGCCAGACCCATCATCACAGCGGCAGCCATGTACAGCAGATCCATATTCAGGTTTTCCATGACAGTCTCCAGTTTGTTTCAGTTAAAACGCAGTAGTGGTAAGTAAAATCAATGCTCTTCAGATGCCATCGACAGATAGACAATCGTCAGAACCATGAAAATGAAGGCTTGCAGCGTAATGATCAGGATGTGGAAAATGGCCCAAGGCACACTCAGAATCCACTGTGACCACCACGGCAACAGACCAGCAATCAGAATGAAAATCAATTCACCGGCATACATGTTGCCGAACAGTCGCAGACCAAGTGAGATAGGCTTGGACAGCAGGCTTACACCTTCAAGGATTAAGTTGAAAGGAATAAATGCCCAGTGATTGAACGGCTGCAGCGTCAGCTCTTTCGTGAAGCCGCCAATGCCTTTCATTTTGATGCTGTAGAAAAGAATCAGGATAAACACGCCCAGCGCCATAGACAGGGTGATATTCACGTCCGCAGACGGCACCACACGCAGGGCTGGCAGGCCAAAGATGTGCTCGCCGATATATGGCAAGAAATCGATTGGCAGCAGGTCCATCAAGTTCATCAGGAATACCCAGACAAAGACAGTCAAGGCTAGCGGTGCGATGACCTTGCTTTTGCCATGGTACATGTCTTTGACACTGCTATTAACAAAACCGATGATCAACTCAACTGCTGTCTGGAATTTCCCTGGGACACCACTGGTAGCATTTTTAGCTACTTTGCGGAATAACACCAGGAACAAGAAACCCAGAACCACGGAGAAGAACATGGAGTCAATATTGAGCGTCCAGAAGGTGGCCGGGGGGTTATGCGGATCCACCAGCGAGAAAGTACGCAGGTCCAACTGAAGGTTATTCAGATGGTGGCCTATATACTCCTGCGGTGTAGAGATTTCTCCTGCAGACATGATGCCTCTTACCCTTTGTTGTTAATTACAGCTGGTGCGAGTATCTGCACAACCAGCACCGAAACCCACGTCACAATAAGCGGCAACAATACCGCCTTAAAACCAGCTAACGCCACCACCAGTATGGTAAAGCTCGCAATCACCTTTAACACTTCGCCGATAGCGAAGGTCCAGGCCAAACGGCCTTTAGACGGTGTATGCACCTGGTGACGCCAGGCGAAATTCATAAACACTGCATTTGGCAACCAGGCTGCCAGGCCTCCGCCGAAAGCAGAAGCACCCCACGCGGGGTCTTTGAGGCAAAACAGCAATCCAATTGCTATCACTGCTAGTAGCTGAAGGAACAGAAGCTTACGAGCAACGTTTCTACTCAATAGCGACACAGACATGGCGTATCCTAACTCCTGCTCCCTTCGGGGTATGTCGCGTGTCGTATAAAACTTCCTTTACGACTCCGAGTCAAGCCTCAAAAAGCGAGCAAATTATACGGTGCGGCCCCGTGATTTCAAACAATAAGTAGCAAAAAGGTGAACAAATGTTTAAATATTTTCCTGTACCGTTATTTTTCAACTTTTGCTGAATAGCGGTTATTTTCCTGAAAACTGCAAATAACCGAAATACCCATAGAATAAAGCGTGCACCAGATCACAAATCGAACATGTCATATGCTCTGGACATTTGTCTGTCTCTTAAAGTGCGAAACACAGATGTCTGATAAATAAGCTGATTACAGTCTAGTCTATTTAAAACAACCTGAAACACTGCAAAAACATTTCATTGACATTTTTATTAAGCTTTTAACATTAGGCTAAGTAAAAAATTCACAAAACAATTAGCACGGTTATATTTTCAATGTTAACTATTTTTAAGTTCGATAATAGATAGCTAGTTAAAAAATAGGGGCGATAAAGTTAAAATATCGTTAAATGTAACCAGGGGTGTCAGCCATTTTCCCTTGTATTTTTAACGTTCACGAAACAATCCTTTCTCACCTTTTTTTGATAAATATTAAGTTTTGTTTGCCTTAATCATCACCAAATGTCGTTCACCATCAAGCTCCGGAACCTGCAAACGAATAACTTCTTCAACGCTAAAGTTCTCAGGCAAGGTTGCAATCTCATCATCAGGGCGTAAACCCTTTAGAGCGTAGAAGCAACCATTCTCCGCTGGCAGATGCTTACACCAGGTCACCATGTCCGTCATAGAAGCAAAAGCACGGCTGATGACGCCATCAAATGGCGGTTGTGCAGGGAACTCTTCCACACGACTTTGCACCGGCGTGATGTTTTCAAGATGCAGCTCATGCTGAACCTGGCGTAAGAAGCGTACACGCTTACCCAGGCTATCAAGCAGCGTAAAATGCGCATCAGGACGTACAATAGCCAGTGGAATACCCGGTAAACCCGGCCCAGTACCGACGTCGATAAAACGCGATCCCTGCAAATACGGTTCGACAACAATGCTGTCGAGAATATGGCGCACCAACATGTCATCTGGGTTACGTACTGAAGTCAGGTTATATGCTTTGTTCCACTTGTGGAGCAATTCAACATACCCTACCAGCTGTACTTTCTGGTTTTCTGGTAACGTGATACCCGCGCTTTTCAGCAGGCGATTCAGTTTGTTAAGCACGGCAGTCTGTATCCATCAAAATCTGTCAAAAAAAAGGCCAGGATATCCCGGCCCTGAAATATGTTCTCAGGCGCTACGGCGTAGCAAGCCTTGTTTCTTTAGCCAGACAAGCAAGATCGAAATCGCAGCCGGGGTGACCCCTGAAATACGCGATGCCTGTCCAATTGATACAGGCTTATGATCATTAAGCTTGGCGATCACTTCGTTAGAAAGACCACTAACCTGCCGATAATCAAGCGTTGCAGGCAACAACGTGTTTTCGTTACGTTGTTGTTTTTCAATCTCTTCTTGCTGACGAGCGATGTAGCCTTCGTATTTGACCTGAATTTCTACCTGCTCTGCGGATTGTGGATCTTCAAGGCCAGGTGCAAAGACGGACAATTGCATCATCTCAGCATAGGTCATTTCTGGGCGACGCAGCAGATCTTCGCCATTTGCTTCACGCGACAATGGTGCGCTCAGTTTGGCGTTCACTTCTTCGACACTTTCAGAATGCGGGTGCAGCCAGATGTCTTTCAGACGTTGGCGTTCAAGCTCGATGCTCTCCAGCTTTTCGTTGAAGCGTGCCCAACGAGCATCGTCCACCAGGCCCATTTCACGGCCAACAGCGGTTAAACGCAGATCGGCGTTGTCTTCACGCAGCATCAAACGATATTCGGCACGTGAGGTAAACATGCGGTACGGTTCTTTGGTTCCGAGGGTGCAAAGATCGTCAACCAGTACGCCAAGGTAAGCTTGGGAGCGTGCAGGTGCCCAACCCTCTTTCTCAGCCGAGAAGCGTGCGGCGTTAAGACCCGCCAGCAAACCTTGTGCTGCGGCTTCTTCGTAGCCGGTAGTACCGTTGATTTGGCCAGCAAAGAACAGACCCTGAATATATTTGCTTTCCAGTGTCGGTTTCAGATCGCGAGGATCGAAGAAGTCATATTCGATAGCATAGCCAGGACGCACGATCTTCGCGTTTTCCATACCTTCCATCGAACGGACGATCTGCATCTGAACATCAAACGGCAGGCTGGTGGAGATACCGTTCGGGTAGATTTCGTTGCTGGTTAGCCCTTCAGGCTCAAGGAAGATTTGATGCTGGTTGCGGTCTGCAAAACGCATCACTTTGTCTTCGATTGATGGGCAGTAACGTGGCCCGATCCCTTCGATAACGCCTGCGTACATCGGGCTGCGATCGAGGTTATTACGAATAAC